>NZ_JAGINL010000001.1:0-4950572 GCF_017876035.1 Pseudarthrobacter sp. PvP004 | reverse complement strand
GACAACAGCCGAACAGTAGCCTTGGGACCTGCGAGCGCCGTCTGACGAGCAGCCTCGGAGTCTTCTTCGGCTTCCAGTTGGGCTGCGAATCGGGTGAGGACATCGGCCAACGGACAACCGCTGGTCTCGGCGATGTCCAAGCACGCGGCCAATTCCATCCAGACGCGACGCTCAGAACTTTGGCGTGGCGAATAGACCTTTGCGGCCGCGCCACGGATGGCTTCTGCAGGAGAGTTTCCCACGGTGGACGCTGCCCGCGCTGCCGCAAGTACTTCCAGCGACCCACGGGACAACCCGGCGTTCCCTTTCTCCGGTGCCGCACCCGCCCCCGTGCCCGCGCCCGCTGCCGCACCCGCACCACTGGCCGTGATGTGCGGTGAACCATGGACAAGCCACAGCTCTTCCCACAACCGGGAAGTTCCCCGTCCTCCGCGCAGGAGTGCCGCGAGCTGTTGCACCAGCACCACAAGCGACAACGGCTCAATCCGGTGTCGCCGATGTGAACGTCCAGGCCACACTCCCACAAGAGCTTGGGTGCCTCTCATCCGGCCCGTCGGCTCCCCTAGATTCGTCCGAAGACGTCGGCTGCTGTCCCGATGGCCGCTTAATTGCAGCCAGGCTGCGAGCGCCACAAGAAGGACAAAGACACCTGTCACGGGGCGACCCCGTTGCTGTGCCTTCCCATTGGAAGTAACCCGGGGCCAACTGTCGGCTCACCTGCCGGCGCTTCCCTTTCCTGGGGCGCCTCGTCCACCTCAAACGGTTCCAGAGCAAGCCGGGAGGCGAGTTCGGGCCATGCTGGTCCATATGTCATTCCTGACACGCTCCAGCTAAGGGCAGGAACCACTTTCTGGCCCTCCCGAATATCGGTCACTACACCGATGGATGCCACTTTCCGTCCCGCCGAGGTTCTGTCCACGTGAATCACGACGTCCAGCGCACTGGAGACCTGCAACCGCACGGCTTCGGCGCTGAGGCCTGCCAAGGCGCCGAGAGCCACCAATCGCGCCGGCACAGCCGCGGCAGTGTTGGCGTGGATCGTGCCACCGCCGCCCGTGTGGCCAGTGTTGAGTGCGGTCAGCAATTCGCGGACTTCAGCGCCACGGCATTCTCCTACGATCAGTCTGTCGGGCCGCATCCGCAGGGCTTGCCGAACCAGCTCTCCCAGGTCCAGTGCCCCTCCTCCCTCCAGGTTTCCGTGTCGCGACTCCAGCGTCACTACATGCGGATGGACGGGGTTGAGTTCGGCGGCGTCCTCTATGAGCACTAAGCGCTCCGCCGGATGGCTCAACCCGAGCATGGTGGAGAGCAGGGTGGTCTTCCCTGAGCCCGTAGCACCGCTGATGAGGAAGCTCAGTTTGCACGCCATGATGGCCCGGAGAATCGACTCGACATGCTCCGGGAACATGCCACTTTCCCTCAACTCGGCGAGAGTGAATACCTCCTCCCGGCGGATACGGATGGACAGCAGGGTCCCTGCTGTCGATATGGGCGCGAGGACTGCGTGCACCCGATAGCCGCCGTTGAGTCGGACATCCACGCAGGGGGAACCGTCGTCCAATCGCCTGCCTCCGGCCGAAACCAAGCGGGTGGCCAGCGACCTGATCTGCTGCTCAGATTCGAAGTGAACAGATGCACGTTCCAAGCCATTCCCGCGGTCCAACCAGACCGAGTCGGGGCCGTTGACAAAGATGTCAGTGACGGAAGGATCCTGGGCGAGCTGCTGGAGGGGTCCCAGTCCGTTCAGTTCCGCGTTGATGGTTTCCGCAGCCTCCAACGCTCCGGCGGTACCCAGTAATCTGCCGCTGGCCTGTACTGCCGCTGCGACGGTAGACGGTGTTACGGGTCCGCTCCCTGCGAGTACTGATTCCCGCACCGTCTCAAGAAGGAGAGCGTCCAGCCTGTGGCCCTGAGTGCGGCGGGTTCTCTCGGCGAAGCGGCTCATTGGGTGGTGCCGTTCAGCTCAAGCACAGAACTTGCGAAACGGCGGACTGGTTTCCGGCGTCCCAGTTCCAGCAATCGTCCAAGTTCGGTCCCGGCCGCCACGCCGCGCATCTCGGGAAGAACGCCCAGCAGCGGCAATCCCAGTGTCTCGGCGATCAGCGGCGCATCCACGGACGTGGTGCCGGTTCCGCGGACCAGGAGTCCGGCATCAACGGGCGGGAGTTCGTTGAGGACGCGCGCTGCTGCTACCGCGGATTTGAGGCGGGCCATGGTCAGCAGCAGAATCCTGTCGCAGTCCCATGCGAGCGTCCCGAGTCCCTCCCCACTGCGTCCGATGTCCACCAGGATGAGTTCGAAGCTCCGGCGTGCGGCGTCAACCACGGCAGCTACGGCGTCAGCCGCTGGAATCTGGACCGATTCGCGGGTTCCGGGCCACGACAGGTAGGCGAAGCCGCCAGCCATGGGCAGCGAATCCCGGAATTGGGACGGATCAATGCTGCCGCGGGTTTCGGCGAAGTCCGGCCACCGGAGTCCAGGAATCTCGTCAGCCGTAACTGCGAGTTCAAGACCTCCACCCCAGCGGTCACCGTCGATGAGGACGGTGCTGACGCCATGCCCGGCCGCAGCTTGGGCAAGCCAGATTGCCGTGGTGGTAGCTCCTGCCCCGCCGCTGCCTCCGATGATCCCCATGACCGCGCCTCCGGGGTCAGGGGAACCGGACATGCTGAGGTGTTCGGCCAGCCAGGCGGCGGCCTCGGGCAGGACAGCCACCCGCTCAGCCCCCAGCGCCGCGGCTAAACGCCATAACCCATCACTTTCAGAGGCTTTGCCGAGCAACACTGTGGGAGCCCTCCGCCTCGGCGGCAGCTCACGAATATCGCTGCCCACCAAAACGACATCGGCGGTATCCCACCCATGGACGGCGTCCGCCACGTCCAGAGCCGTTCTCAGGCTTCCGCCTGCAGCGGCGACTATCCGCTTGGCCTCCTCCTGAAGGTAGGGGTCGCCGGAAACGAGCAAGATCCCAACGGCATCACGTGGCACCCAGGATCCGTCCGCGTCCCCTTGAACTGCTCCCTTGGTGCTCTGCCTGTGTTGCTTGCTGCCTTGCCTATGCCGACGATCTCGCTTGCTCATGGCATCCACACTGTTCGAGTCGGCCGGGCAAGATAAGGCACGGATTCCCCTATGTGCACAACACGCGGTGCCGGCGTAGCTGTGGAGGAACAGTCGCTCCACGCCAAAGCCACGCCGCAGAGGCCACAACAACGCCGGCGCATCACACCACGCCTCCGCACAGGGCAGAATGGACACCATGTATTTGCTGCTCGCCGCTCACCAGGACGGCGCAGCCATACAAAGGATCTCCCCCGCCGGAAAAGCTACCGCTGACGCCCGCGTCGTTACGCGCGGTGAGTTGCCCGGCGTCGTGCGCGACCTCGAAGTCCAGCGGCCCCGCTGGGTGTGGCACCGCGCCCAAGATTGGTGTTCCGAACTGCTGACCCATGGCATAGAGCTGGAGCGTTGCCACGACCTGGCGCTATGCGGGGCTATTCTGGCCCACTCGGAATTCACGGCCCACACGGACTATGCCAAGCATGCCGTCAAGCTCACGCAGGACGACGACTCAACACCGCCCCGTGTCCTCCAGCCACCGCCACCGCCCGCGGATCAAGGCGCGCTCTTCGAGGACCTTGCACCGTCGAATCCCAAAGCGGGGCTGGCTGAACTCAGGGAGGAATTCGCGGCCCAGCAGCACGCGGTTTCACAAGTCACAACAGAACATCAGCAAAGGCAACGCCTTCAGCTGCTCCTCGCTGCCGAATCGGCCTGCGCCATCATCGCCGTCGAGATGCAACACGCGGGCGTCCCTTGGCGCGAAGAGCTGCATCAACAGATCCTTGCCGATGTCCTGGGTCCCAGGCCGCCGCTCGGGCATCGGCCACCGGCGTTGGAGGCTCTCTGCGCCGAGCTCAGAAACATCCTCAACTCCCCCAGCCTGAATCCGGACTCCCCGCAGGACCTCATGCGTGCTTTGCACCGCAACGGGATCGAGGTGAAAAGCACCCGGCAATGGGAGCTTCAGGAGTCGAAGCACCCGGCAATCCAGCCGCTGCTCGCCTACAAGAAGCTCTCCCGCCTGCACACCGCCAACGGTTGGTCCTGGTTGGACGCATGGGTCCGTGATGGTCGGTTCCATCCCGAGTATGTGGTGGGTGGGGTGGTGTCCGGCCGTTGGGCTTCGCGGGGCGGCGGGGCACTGCAGATCCCGCGCAACATCCGGGCAGCGGTCCACGCGGATCCGGGTCACAAGCTCATTGTCGCCGATGCCTCGCAGCTGGAGCCGAGGGTCCTCGTGGCACTGGCCCAGGACACGAAAATGGCAGAGGCAGCACGCGACAAGGACCTGTACGCCGGTATCGCAGCCCAAGGTTTTGGCGGTGACCGCGCCAAGGCAAAGATCGCGTTGCTGGGCGCTATCTACGGCGCTACGACGGGCGAGTCGGGCCGGCTCATGCCTCAGCTGACGCGCACTTACCCACGCGCCGTCGGATTCGTGGAACAGGCAGCTCGTGAGGGCGAAGCGGGCCGCACAGTAACCACTCGGCTGGGCAGAAGCAGCCCGCCGCCGTCGGCGGGCTGGCTGCGGAGCCAGCAATCCACCACCGCCGAAGAACAACGGCGCGCCGATAATCTGGCCCGGTCGCGGGGCCGGTTCACGCGCAACTTCGTGGTCCAAGGCTCGGCTGCTGAGTGGGCGGCATGCTGGCTTGCGGAATTACGACGTCGGCTCCGTGCCTTGCGCGCCGAAGGCTCAGCTGCCGGGGAACTCGTCTTCTTCCTGCACGACGAAGTGATGGTTCACGCTCCCGATGACGCCGTGGACGCCTGCATCAGCGCCATCGAAGAAGCGGCGACAGCGGCGAAGGAACTCATGTTCGGGCGGATACCAGTGGAGTTTCCGGTGAGTGTGGCCGTCGTCGATTCCTATGACAAGGCGAAGTAGCCGGAACATAGCCGGAAGCGGCGGGACTATCCAGTCACATCTCGCCATATGAGCCGGGATGACCCGCCAATGACCGGTACCGCCAAGTAACTTTTGAATGGTCCCTGGTTCTGGATACTTTCGCTATGTGGATAGTTTTGTCGGTCCACATAGTGTGCAGGGACGCATTAAGGGGGAAGCATTTTCGATGGCTGGCAGGTTTGAAATTCTCAAGGACAACGACGAAGGATACCGGTTCCGCCTCACGGCGGCCGACGGAACCCTCGTGGCCGAATCACCCACATTTACACACCTCGAGGGCGTGATTGCCGGGATCAACGCCGTGCGGGAAAACGCCGCAACAGGACTGATCGTGGACCGTTCGACGGCGGCGCGCAAGGCGGCATAGGCGCTCCCCAACGCGGCGTACCAGTGAGGCAAAGAACCAGTGAGGCAAGGACCCGACTAAAGGTCGATGTCTCAAAGGTCGATGTCGCGCAGCTTGTCCTTGTCCCAAGGTACGGTCCAGCCCAATTCGTCGAAGAGGCCGCTAAGGACCATCCCCGTGAAGCCCCACACCAGCACTCCATTTACGGTGAAGCCCGGGCTTGTGTATGTGCGGCCGAACCGCGAAATGGTGGCAGTGACACGGTTGACGGGATCCAGAAGGTCGCGAACCGGCACTCTAAAGACCTGCGCAGATTCGGCGTAGTCCACTACGCGCACCGGTGACGGGGCATCCCACCATGCCAGCACCGGCGTCACACGGAAGTTGCTCCGGATGAGCCCGAGTTCCGGGATGACTCCGAGAACCCGGACACCGCCAGCATCCAGGCCGGTTTCTTCCACGGCTTCACGAAGCGCCGCGGCCACCACAGACTCGTCTTCGGGGTCCACGCTGCCGCCCGGGAACGCTACCTGACCCGGATGGTCATCAAGGGTGTGTGCCCGTTCCAGCAACAAGACATCGAGGTCCGCCGGCGCGATAGGACGCCCGGATTCGGCAGGGACGTTGTCCAGCACGCCGAAAAGCATGAGGACCGCCGCAGCCCGGTTGGTTTCGGGGGTGACGGGAAGCTTCTCCCAGAGGGCCGAGTGCTGCTGCTGACCGTCTTCAAAGCGGGTTACCAGTGCGGACAGTTCCTCCAGCGCGGTCACCCGGGCCTCCTTTGCGATTCCATGCGGATCTCCGCTGCCCTGTGCGTCTCGGCCAGGAGCTGTTCCAGCAAAGCTTCGTTTCCCGGCGCGAGCTCATACTTCAGCAGCTTGGCCGCCTTGACGGGGTCCGTCTCGCCCTCGCCGTAGCTCGGGCAGAGGCTCGCCACCGGACAAGCACCGCAGGCAGGCTTCCTGGAATGGCAGACCCTCCGCCCATGGAACACCACTCGGTGGGAGAGCATGGTCCAGTCCCGGGGTTCAAATAAGTCGGCGACGTCGAACTCGATCTTCACCGGATCGTCCGAAGCCGTCCACCCAAAACGGCGGGCAAGCCGGCCGAAATGCGTATCCACCGTGATCCCGGGAACGCCGAACGCATTGCCCAAAACCACGTTCGCGGTCTTGCGCCCGACGCCCGGGAGCGTCACCAGGTCTTCAAGACGTCCAGGGACCACGCCGTCGAACTCATCCACAAGCCGTGTGCTGAGTGCCAGGACGTTCCGCGCCTTAGCCCTGAAGAAGCCCGCCGGCTGGAGTATTGTCTCCAACTCGAGGGGATCCGCCTCAGCCATGGCGCGGGCATCCGGGTAGCGGGCAAACAGGATCTTGGTGACCTGGTTGACCAGCACATCAGTGGTTTGGGCCGACAGGACCGTGGCCACCACCAGCTCAAAAGGGTTCCTGAAATCAAGCTCCGCATGAGCGTAGGGGTACTTTTCAGCGAGAACCCTGTTGATTTTGCGCGCCCGGCGTTTGAGCGCGAGCAGCGAACCAGCTTCAGCGATGGCCACGGCGTCCCTGCCTAGCCGCGTTCGATGTTGCTGAGCTCCCGAAGAACCCCGACCTTGCCGTCGGTGTCCTGGACCAGGAATTCATGGCCGCGGTCTTCCAGCGCCAAGACCCATCCACCGGGTTCGATGGTGAAGGCGGGAGCTCCGCTGTGCTCGTCATAGGCAGTCCGGGGCTGGGCGACGGCGAACCAGAAGGCCTCATACTGGGGCGAATCGGATTCTTCCGGACGGCTGGCCGGGTCCACGGTAGCGCCGATCGAGTCGCTGACCCTCCGTGTGTCACCGGAAACTATGGGCGTTGCCATGGTGGCAGCCCACGGCTGTTGGGCCGCGGCAGCCGGCTGCGCAGCGTGCTGAGTGGTGGCGGGCTGTGCAGCGTGCTGCGTGGTGGCCGGTTCGGTTGCAGAACTCGGGGCGTCCTTTGCCCCCGATTCTTCAGCGGGCTCGGCCCGCTCAGGGGAAGGCACGGCGGGTGAGGCACCTGCACCCGAAGGCGCAGGAGCGGTTTCACGACCAGCGATCGCAGCACCAGCGGTCGCAGGGCCCGCAGTTTCAGGGGCAGCGGTGTCGGCAGGCTTGGCGTCAGCTGAATGCACGACGGCGGGTGCTTCGGTTGCCGGCGACGGCGTGGTTCCGTAGCTGGCCGGCGGAGCGAAGGGGCTGGCGCCTGCAACGGCACCCGCACCGGTTGCGGCACCGGCACCTGCGGGGCCACCCGCACCGGGAGCACCAGTGGAGGCTGCTACCGCAGCTGTACCAGGAACATGCGCGCCCGGAGCCTGAGCGGCAGGAACGTGAGCGGCCGGAGCCTGGTATCCGTGCGTCGCCCCTTGGAATCCGGGCGTTGAACCGGCTGTGTCGGATGGCTTCGGCGTTTTGGGGGCCTTAGGTTCTTTGGGAGCAGCCGGTTTGCGGCTGGGCACAGCTGCCTCGCGCGCAACATTGTGCGCGGGCGTTTCAGCACGGCCCTTGAAATCGGCGGAAAGCCACGGAAGATGCGGGGCCAGGACCGTCGCGGCCAGCAGGCCTACAGAACCGACCAAACCCAACAGGACGCTGCCATTGAACGAGTTGGCAATGGTGAGGAAGAACAGAGGGAAGGCGAACGAGGCCGTGACGGACGCGAACTGGTCAACGGACAGCGAGCCAATACGGATGACCGTCCCCGGCTGCAGCCTGCGGGCAACGAAGAGTGCCACCACAACCAGCGGCAGCAGGATTCCCAGCAGCAGGAAGAACAGGTTTCCAAGGTTCCAGAGGTTGTAAAGTTCCCCGAACATCGGCAGAAGCGAGGCCACGAACATCAGGAGCGTGGAGCCGAAAACAGTAAGGTCCCGGATGGTGAAAGGCCCGGCGACAGCGTCATACCTACCAGCGTCGTTCATGGATGCGTCGTTCATGACAGGAGCTCCGGACGTACCCGGCGCAGGCTTCCCGGCAGCGGTACCACCCGCAGCTGCAGCCGTTCCAGCCGCGGTGTCCGGTCCCGTCGGCAATGAGTCGTGCGGGCCTGGGCTCAGCTGGTTCATCTATTTCTCCTTCGTACGGCGGCGTCTTGGACAGTCCGGCCCGGTGACCTCCGCGGGATTCCGCCGAGAACCGGACACGCCAGAAGTGCGTCCCAAGACTTATTCAGCCTATGCCACCCCACTGACAGGGTTCTAGCTGAAAACGGCCTTACAGCTTCGCCCACAGCAAACTCCAAGGTTCCTTACAGAGATGGCCCGCGGTCGCCACCCCCGCAGCGGCTGGCGCGGGCCGCCGTCGTCGTCATGTAAACGGTTCCTAGCCGCCCCGGACGCCATTCGTCGCTAAATCCGCGCCGCTCGCTGCCGGCTTTGTGACGACGCACACGTAGGACCTCTCAAAGCGATAGTGTTGATGGCGGACAGCACTCTGCGGACCTTTCGGGGAACGCGCTCGACGCCGACGACGGCCCGGGCGGGGACCTTGTGGCAGGATCCGCGCAGCAAAGATCGATGAATGATGAGGTTCACCATGTCCCAGGACACCACCGGATCCACGGCCACCGCTGCAGCTTCAACGGCTCAGAACGGTCAGGCCCCACACGTCGAGGCGCTTGAAAACCTCCTCCACGAGAACCGCAAATTCGCACCGTCGGCGGAGTTTGCCGCCAATGCGGTGACGAGTGCTGACGCCTATGCAGAGGCGGAGGCGGACCGTCCCGCGTTCTGGGCCAAGCAAGCCCGTGAGCTGCTGACGTGGGATAAGGACTTCACCGAGGCCCTTGACTGGTCCAACCCGCCGTTCGCCAAGTGGTTCGTGGGCGGCGAGATCAACGCTGCGTACAACGCGCTGGACCGGCACGTGGAGAACGGCCTGGGCGACCGTGTTGCCATCTACTTCGAAGGCGAACCCGGCGACACCCGCACCTACACCTATGCCGAGCTGACCGAAGAGGTCAAGAAAGCCGCCAACGCCTTCGAAACCCTCGGTGTCGCCAAGGGCGACCGCGTGGCCGTGTACCTGCCCATGATCCCCGAAGCCGTCATCACGCTCCTTGCCTGCGCCAGGATCGGCGCCGTGCACTCGGTGGTGTTTGGTGGCTTCTCCGCGGACGCGCTGCGTTCCCGGATCGAGGACGCCGAGGCCAAGCTAGTTGTCACGGCTGATGGCACGTACCGCCGCGGCAAGCCCAGCGCCCTGAAGCCCGCGGTGGACGAAGCCCTCTCGAAAGAAGGCCACACCGTCCAGAACGTGGTCGTAGTCAAGCGCAACGGCGAGGACGTCAACTGGGTGGAAGGCCGCGACCTCTGGTGGTCCGACACCGTGGACAAGGCATCAACCGAGCACACCGCCGTCGGGCATGACTCCGAGCACCCGCTGTTCATCCTCTACACCTCCGGCACCACCGGCAAGCCCAAGGGCATCCTGCACACCACCGGCGGCTACCTCACCCAGGGCGCCTACACCCACAAAGCCGTGTTCGACCTCCATCCCGAAACGGACGTGTACTGGTGCACCGCCGACGTCGGATGGGTCACCGGCCACTCCTACGTCACCTACGCACCGCTCATCAACGGCGCCACCCAGGTCATGTACGAAGGCACCCCGGATTCCCCCCACCAGGGCCGCTGGTGGGAAATCGTGGAGAAGTACAAGGTCTCCATCCTCTACACCGCGCCCACTGCGATCCGGACGTTCATGAAGTGGGGCCGGGACATCCCGGACAAGTATGACCTCTCCTCCATCCGCGTCCTCGGCTCGGTGGGCGAATCCATCAACCCCGAAGCGTGGATGTGGTACCGGGACGTCATCGGCGCCAACGCCGGTAAGAACGGCGAAAAGAAAGACAACCCCGCCCCGATCGTGGACACCTGGTGGCAGACCGAAACCGGCGCGCAGATGATCGCCCCGCTGCCCGGCGTCACGGCCACCAAGCCCGGCTCGGCGCAGGTTCCGCTGCCAGGCATCGCCGTGGACGTGGTGGACGAAGCCGGCCAGTCCGTGGCCAACGGCGAAGGCGGTTACCTGGTGGTCCGCGAACCGTGGCCCTCCATGCTGCGCGGTATCTGGGGCGACCCGGAGCGGTTCAAGGACACCTACTGGTCCAGGTTCGAGGCCATGTACTTCGCCGGCGACGGTGCCAAGAAGGACGAAGACGGCGACGTCTGGCTCCTGGGCCGCGTGGACGACGTCATGAACGTCTCAGGCCACCGCCTCTCCACCACCGAAATCGAGTCCGCGCTGGTCAGCCACCCGTCCGTCGCTGAAGCGGCAGTGGTGGGTGCCGCTGACGAGACCACCGGACAGGCCGTCGTGGCGTTCGTCATCCTCCGCGGTGACGCCGTGAACAACGGCGACGAAACCGTGCTGGCACTGAGAAACCACGTGGGCAAGGAAATCGGGCCGATCGCCAAGCCCAAGCAGCTGCTGATCGTTCCGGAACTGCCCAAGACCCGCTCGGGCAAGATCGTCCGCCGCCTCCTCAAGGACATCGCTGAAGGCCGCGACACCGGCGACGCCACCACCCTGGCCGACCCCGGTATCATGACGCAGATCGCGGAATCACTCCGTAAGTAAGCAATTCACGACGGCGCCGCTCACCTCCCGAGGCGAGCGGCGTCGTCGTGCGTTTAAGCAGTTGGGCGACGCCGCCGCGCTTTGCCTGCCGTGCTCTGGAAGCCTCCCGCCCTAGACTGGTGCCAGACTCAGCCCCATGTTTGACGAGGTTCCCCAGAAAGGCCCTGATGCTTCAGGCAGCACGCCACTCCGCCATCATCGACGCCGTCCAGCGCGAACGCGTAGTGCGGGTCTCGGACCTCGCGCAATTGCTGGGGGTCTCCCCCATGACCGTACGCCGCGACATCGAAGCGCTCGAGGAAGCCGGCCGCGTTGAGCGCATTCACGGCGGAGCCAAGCTTCCCGGCGATGCGAGCACCCACGAACCCGGCTTCGAACTGAAGTCCACGCAACTGACTGCGGAGAAGCACGCCATTGCGGTGGAAGCCGCGTCGCTGGTCCAGGAAGGCATGGCAATAGGCCTGGGCGCCGGCACCACTACGTGGGCGTTGGCGAAGGAACTCGTCAATGGTCCACGCATCACTGTGGTCACCAACTCGGTGCGCATCGCAGATCTTTTCCACCATGGCTCCTCATCAGGCCCGGCACGCTTCGGATCCACGGTGATCCTGATCGGTGGCGAACGGACACCGTCGGACGCGCTGGTGGGGCCGATAGCTACGTCCTCGCTGAAGCAACTCCACCTGGACGTGCTGTTCCTGGGAGTCCACGGCATGGATGCGCACGCCGGTTTCACCACCCCCAACCTGCTTGAAGCCGAAACCAACCGCGCTTTCATGTCGTCCGCCCGGAGCACCGTTATCCTGGCCGACCACAGCAAGTGGGGCGTGGTGGGCATTGCGTCGATCACCCGTTTGGAAGAGGTTGACGAGCTGATCACGGACTCGCTCCTGGGCGAGGATGCCCGCCGCGTACTGGCCGAGAATGTTGCCAAGCTGCGGATCGCGGAGGCGTAACCCAAGTAGCTCGCAGCTACGTAGTTGGATCTCATACCGCGGGTGGAGACCGGCCCGCAGAGTTCAGCCGCGAGACTGACGCCGTGGGATAGGGCCCGCAGGGATGCTGGATATATGAACGCCATCCTCCACGCCCAGCAGCTCACCAAGCACTATCCCGGCAGCATCGCCTTGGACCACGTCGACTTCATAGCGAATGCCGGAGAGTCCATTGCGATCATCGGGCCTTCGGGTTCCGGTAAGACCACCCTTCTGCACTGCCTCGCCGGGATTTTGAGGCCCGACGCCGGTTCCATCACCTTGAACTCGCCGTCGGCGCCAATGCGGCTGGACACCTTGGGTGACGCTGCGTTGTCCCGCCTGCGTCGTGAGGAGTTCGGCTTCGTATTCCAGCAAGGCATGCTCTTGCCGGAGCTCACTGCCTTGGAGAACGTGGCCCTTGCCCTGATGCTCAACGGCACAGACCGCGCAACGTCCGAGTCCCGGGCCGCCGAATGGTTGGCGGCCTTGGGCCTTGCCGGCATGGAGCAGCGTCGTTTGGGCGAGCTCTCCGGCGGACAGGTTCAGCGCGTGGCCATTGCCCGCGCCCAGGTCACGGGCGCCCGGGTTGTCTTCGCCGACGAGCCCACTGGCGCTTTGGACTCGGCGACCTCCAAGGAAGTCCTGGACGTGCTCCTCCACTCGGTGGCCGCTAACGGCCGGACTCTTCTGGTGGTCACCCACGATCCCAACGTTGCTGCCCGTTGCCGGCGCGTTGTGGAATTGCGCGATGGCCGGATCGTGTCAGATAGCGGAAGCCCCGTTTCGGCCCCGAGCCAGGCAGAACCATCCAGCCAGGCTGCGCCCGCCTCCAGCCCGGCAGAGGCGGCCACCGCCAACTTCAAGGGTGCCTTCAATGTCTAGTCTCACCATGGCCCTGCGCCTCACACCGTATCTGGCCCGAAGCAACTGGAGCAGCTTCCGGGAATCCGGTCTTCGCGATGCCGGGCTCCCGATCCTCGCCTTTGGGACGGTCACGGCTCTCCTGCTCACGGTGGCCGGAGGTTCACAGGTCTTCTGGTCCTGGTCTGACACCATCGCAGGCACGTACCAAGCCTTGGCCGTCGTCGCGATGGTCTTGCTCATCATTCCCTTGCTGACGCTCGGCGCCTCGGCCGCCCGACTCGCCGCACGCCGTCGTGATGACCGCTTGGCCTCCTTGCGGCTGCTTGGCGCCAACAGCGCGACCGTGGTCTGGATGACGGTCATAGAGTCAACCGTCCTCGCGGCCGTGGGAGCTGTGGCCGGCGCGGGGCTGTACGCCTGTGTGGCACCGTTCCTGGGGTTGATCCAGTTCCGGGGACAAGCAATCGGAAGCCATGCATGGTTGTCGGTGCCGTCCATCCTTGGCTGCGTGCTGGCCGTCTGTGTCCTTGCAGCAGCCAGCGCCGCGTTGGGGCTGCGGAAAGTTGTGGTGACGCCGTTGGGCGTCCGTACCAGGCAAACGGCCGACGGCGCACACTGGGTTCGCGGTCTTATTGCGGCTGTGGTGGTGGTCATCGGAGTGGTGGCGATGGGTATGCTCAGCAGCTTCGGCGCGTTCATTGTGATCATCGCTGTGATGGGTGGCTGCTTTGGCTTGGCGCTGCTGGCGTTGAACCTCATGGGGCCTTGGATCCTGCGATTGCGGGCGTCCTCGCAACTCAAGCGCGCTAAACGGCCTGAGCAACTGCTGGCCGCGAGGACCGTCCTGGAGAGCCCCAAGGAATCGTGGCGGCAAGTTGGGGGCGTCGCGATGACCAGTTTTGTGGGGGTGTTCGTGGGCGTCGGCATGGCGGTGGCGGACACCATGGGAACCGGCGGTGACGCTGAAACTACGCTGCTTGTCCGCGACATCAATACCGGAGTGATGATCACCTTGCTGGGCTCGTTCCTGATGGTTGCCTGCTCTGCGGGCGTGAACCAAGCAGCGGCAGTTCTGGACCGGGCTTCAACCTTGGTGGCACTGGACCGCGTGGGGATGCCGCAGAAACTCATGGTGGCCGCCAGGGTCAAAGCCGTCATGTCGCCGCTGTTCCTGGTAGCGGGTATTTCAGCTGCCGCAGCCGCCCTCCTGGTCCTTCCGCTGACCGGCGCAGTGCTGTTGACCCAGCCCGTGGTGTTCCTGACCATCGGCGGGGTGTTCGCGGCGGGGTTCCTGCTGGTCAGGCTCGCTGTTGCTGCAGGCACGGCCCAGATCAGCCAGGTGCTGGCCCGCCCGGAGCGTTACGCGAGCATGGACTCGTAACCGGACCAGCCGCCGTCGTCATACCCGCCGGGACCAGGCGGGCTATGTGCAGCCGCAGGACTGACGGATGATCAGCTCGGTGGGCAGGATCTGATGTTGCAGTGCATCGCCGCGTCCCTTGCCTACCAGTGCCTGCACCGCGGCTTCGGCCATCGCCCTGACCGGCTGCGCAACGGTGGTCAGGGCGGGCCAGCTGTATTCGGCGTCGAGTGATCCGTCGAAGGAGACCAATGCAAGGTCCTCGGGTACCCGAACACCGGCCTCGTGAAGTGCCCTGAGAATACCGATGGCTTGCATGTCGTTGCTGGCAAAAATCGCCGTGGGCCGGTTGGCCATGGAGAGGAAGCGCTTGCCTACCTCGTACCCGCCCGGACGGCTGAAGGGTCCGTGAAGCATGGGCCCGTCCGGCAACCCGGCGTCATGCAAAGTGGCCAGCCAGCCTACCTCGCGGCCATCCAGCTGATTGCCGGTATTGGTGCCGATAGCCAAGCCAATGTTTGTGTGCCCATGGCCAATGAGGTGTTCAACCGCGGCACGCGCTCCGGCTTGGAGATCAACACCCACGCTGTTAAATTCAGGGGGCGAGCCTGCATTGTTCAAGAGCACGGAAGGGATCTCCGAGGCTTCAAGTTCCGTGACATCGGGATCGAACACACAGCTGGCCAGGAACACACCGTCCACCTGCCGGGCGGCAAGGGTGCGGATGTTATTGCGTTCGCGCGTCAGGCTTCCGTCAGAGTTGGTGAGCACCATCCCGTACCCCAGTTCGGACGCAGCCTCTTCCACGGCGTGGGCCAGCTGCGTGAAAAACGGATTGGTGTTGTCCGGCACCACCACGCCGATGGTCTCGCTGGAACCCAGCTTCAGGGCCCGGGCGGCAGCATTGGGGCGGTAGCCGAGGACACGGATGGCCTCCCTAACCTTGGCTTCCGTTGCCGGGGCCACGTTCTTGGGCCCACCGTTCACCACATAACTCACGACGGCGGTACTCACCCCGGCGTACCGGGCCACGTCTTTGCGTGTGACCGGGCCGCGCGAGGTTTGTACCGCTGAAGTTGTCATGAGGTAAATGCTAGCTACTCCACGGGAGCATCACCGAAGTCGCGGATGGGGAGGCGCTCCCCGCCGCGAAGGGCGGACTCGTGGGCGATGATTCCCGGCAACGTGAACCGGGCTGCCACCCAGGCGTTGACTGGAGGAAGGCTGCGGTTGTTGACCGCCGTGACGAAGTCGTCCACCAGGAATTGGTGGCTTCCTTCATGCCCGTTGGGTGCCCCGATGAACTCTTGGGGAAGCCGGGACTGGTCATGCACGGGAGCCAGCCCCGAGATGAAGGCATCCCGCAGTTCCGGCGCCACGTCTGCCAGGGAGGGGTCATCCAGGGACATAGTGGGCTTGGTTTCCACCTGCTCCGATACGTCTTCCACCGTGGACTTGTCCTGCCACACCGTGGTGGTGGCAAGCTGCTCAAAGCTGGCGTCGGTGCCAAAGAAACGGAAGCGTGATTCCCGGATATGGGAGGGGTACCCGACGCGGCGCATCTCGTTGGTGCGCATCGCGCCGCCGTCGTTCATTTCAAACAGCGCCGTGGCGTTCGAGAAGTCGTTGGCAAACATGCTGACGTCCTTGTCGAAGACGCCATCGCCGCGGTGGTCCTTCACACCGATGCAGCTGACGCTGACCGCGTGCCCGGGCACAGCGCCGAGGACGCCACCGATGGCATGCGTCGGGTAGAGCATGGGCGGGTAGCTGGCGGTTTCCTTCCACCGCTCTCCCCCGCTGTACTGATACGCCTCGTAGAACCCGAGGTCCATGTCATGGACGTAGTCGCCCTCGGTGTAGAAAATGCGGCCGAACTTTCCCGCCGCATGTTGCTGCCGGGCGAAGACAGTGGCGGGGTTGTAATAACTGGTTTCACCCATCGCGTAGACCAGCTTGGTCTCACGTACGGCCTCGATGATTCGTTCAATTTCCTCTTCGGAGATCGCCATTGGCACTGCTGAATAGACGTGCTTCCCTGCCCGCAGGGCGCGCTCAACCAGAGGCCCGTGCGTCCACCGCTGCGTGAAGATGGCGACAGCATCGACGTCGGACTCCAACAGCTCATCGAAGCTGCCCATCACGCCGTCCAGTCCCCAGCGCTCCTGCGCTGCAACGGCTCGCTCGGGCAGTTCGTCGATTGCGTACACCGCGCTGACGCCCGGGTGGAGCTTGAACAAGTGGGCGAATTGGCTACCGAATTGCCCTGCACCCACAACACCGATCGAAAACGTCATTGTTTACCTTCCTTGAAGCTACTGAAAGCAGCCGCGGCTATGCCCTCCATTGATTCCGTGTCGAGTCTCCCACTGCGATCTACACGAGTCAACAGAAAGAACAGTTACGAACATTTCTCACCAAAATATTGCGTCAGCTCTTGCATCATTCAAATCTACTCGTGTAGATTCTCATCCAGTTGTTACCCATATCACAGTCAGGAAAGGGTCGACGATGACCACGCTAACCAAGCAACCGGGCAGGGCCCCGGGGCGCTCCGGGACTAACCCGGGACGCAAGCCCCAGCCCGCCAAACGCAGCATGACCAGCCGCCTCGGCGACCTAAGAATCGCTCTCTTCTTCATCTTCCCGGCCGTCATCGGCTTCGTGGCGTTCTTTCTGATCCCCACCATCCGCGGCATCTACCTCAGCTTCACTGAGTACAGCATCCTGGGCGAGCCCACGTGGATCGGGATCGATAACTACACCGCGATCTTTGCCGACGAACTGTTCTGGAACGCCATGGGCGTCACGCTCCAGTACGTGGCCCTCAACATCGGCTTCCAAACGGTCATCGCCCTTGGCCTTGCCCTGCTGATGCATCGGGTAGCTAAATCCACCTTCATTCGCGGCGCCCTCCTGCTGCCGTTCCTGGTGGCCAACGTCATCGTCGCCCTCCTCTGGTTCTGGATGCTCGACTACCAACTGGGCATCGTCAACGAAATCATGAGCTGGGTGGGCCTCCCCCGTGTGGCCTTTTTCGGCAGCGAACAATGGGCCATCCCCACCATCGCGTTCGTGAACGTCTGGCGGCACATGGGATACACGGCCCTGCTGATCTTCGCCGGCCTCCAATCCATCCCCAACCACCTGTACGAGGTAGCAAACCTCGACGGTGCGTCCCCCACCCGGACGTTCTGGAGCGTCACCATGCCGCTGCTCCGCCCGGTGTTGGTGCTGGTACTGGTGGTGACCGTGATCGGTTCCTTCCAGGTTTTCGACACCGTAGCCGTCACCACCAACGGTGGACCCGTCAACGCCTCCCGCGTGATCCAGATGTACATCTACCAAAAAGCCTTCGGCGAGTCCGACTTCGGGTACGCCTCCGCACTGTCCGTGATTCTGTTCGTCATTCTCGCCCTGGTGGCCTTCGTGCAAATGAAGTTCCTCAAGGGCAATGAATCGGACCTGGACTAAGCCGGATTTGGACTAAGGAACCGCCATGACAACCTCAACCCTGCCCCGCAATGACCGCAAGAAGCCCCTCAATTGGCGACGCATCGGCGCCTTGGTGCTGGTCGCCGTCGCCCTCGCCGTGACCATCGCCCCGTTCCTCTGGATGCTGCGGACGGCGTTGTCCAGCAACAGTGCGCTGGCCTCCAACGCCGGGAACCTGCTCCCGGCCGACTTCAGCTGGGGCGCTTTCAAGCGCGTCCTCGGGCTGCAAACCACCGAAGAGGCTATTGCCGACGGCGGCTCCGGTGCAGCCATAAACTTCTGGCTCTACCTCCGCAACTCCGTCATCTTCGCCACCATCACCACAGCCGGCCAAGTGTTCTTCAGCGCCATGGCTGCCTACGCTTTCGCACGGTTGCGCTGGCCGGGCCGTAACAAGGTATTCGCCGTGTTCCTGACCACCATGATGGTTCCGCCGATCTTCACGGCCCTGCCCAACTTCCTCATGATCAAGAACCTCGGCCTGCTCAACACCATGGCCGGCATGTCCCTGCCGTTCCTGTTCATGACCCCGTTCGCCATCTTCTTCCTCCGCCAGTTCTTCCTCAGCATGTCCCGCGAGGTTGAGGAAGCGGCAATGCTCGACGGCGCCAAGCACCTGCGCATCTTCTTCCAGATTGTTCTTCCCAACGCCGCCGCCCCCATCGCCACCCTGGCGCTGCTGACCTTTATCGGCCAGTGGAACGA
The DNA here is from genome assembly GCF_017876035.1 of Pseudarthrobacter sp. PvP004. Taxonomy (NCBI): domain Bacteria; kingdom Bacillati; phylum Actinomycetota; class Actinomycetes; order Micrococcales; family Micrococcaceae; genus Pseudarthrobacter; species Pseudarthrobacter sp. PvP004. The sequence continues at coordinate 4,932,248 of NZ_JAGINL010000001.1, read as the reverse complement.
ATACTTCTGGCCGCTGCTGGTGGGCCAGGACGAGAACGTCCGGGTGCTCACCATAGGCCTCAGCGTCTTCAAATCGCAGTCCCCGCAAGGCGCCCTCGACTGGTCCGGGCTCATGGCCGGAACCCTCGTTGCAGCCCTGCCGATCTTCCTGCTGTTCATCGCCTTCGGCAAGAAGGTGGTCAACTCCATCGGATTCTCCGGAATCAAGTAACCCGCACCCCCTGTGAAAGTCACACCCTCGAAAGGTTCGCTATGAAGAAAACCCTCGGCGTCGCCGCTGCTGCCGCCGCCATCGCCCTGACACTGTCCGCCTGTGGCGGCTCCTCCCCTGCCTCGTCCGAGGCCAAGGGTGAAATCAACTATTGGCTCTGGGACGCCAACCAGCTCCCGGCGTACCAGCAATGCGCTGATGATTTCACAAAGGCCAACCCGGACATCAAGGTCAAGATCACACAGCGCGGTTGGGACGACTACTGGACCACGCTGACCAACGGTTTCGTGGCCGGCACCGCACCTGACGTGTTCACCAATCACCTCTCCAAATACCCGGAGTACGCAGCCAAGAAGCAGTTGCTCTCCCTGGATGAGGCCGTGGAGAAGGACGGCATCAAGCTGGACGCCTACACCAAGGGCCTCCCTGAGCTCTGGGTGGGTCAGGACGGCAAGCGCTACGGCCTCCCGAAGGACTGGGACACCGTGGGCCTGTTCTACAACAAGGCCATGACGGATGCAGCCGGGATTTCCGCGGAGCAGATGGCTTCGCTTGATTGGAACCCGAAAGACGGAGGCAGCTACGAGAAAACCATCGCGCACCTGACCGTGGACAAGAACGGTAAGCGCGGCGACGAGGCAGGGTTCGACAAGAACAACGTGGCGACGTACGGCCTCGGCCTAACCGGCAGCGGCTCCGGCCAAGGGCAGACGGAGTGGAGCTTCCTGACGGCGACCACCGGTTGGACCGCCACGGACAAGAACCCGTGGGGCAGCAAGTTCAACTACGACGACCCCCGTTTCCAGGAGACCATCGCTTGGTGGGCCGGATTGGTGGACAAGGGTTACATGCCCAAGCTCGAGACCACCGTAGGCGCCAGCATGCCGGACAGCTTCGGCGCCGGGAAGTCCGCCATCAACACCAATGGGGATTGGTTGATTGGCCAGTACAAGACCTACAAGGGCATCGAAACGGCCTTTGCCCCCACCCCGAAGGGCCCCAACGGCGAGCGCGCTTCCATGTTCAACGGCTTGGCCGACTCCATCTGGGCCGGCACCAAGAACCCCGGAGCCAGCGTCAAATGGGTGGAATACCTCGGCTCCACTGCTTGCCAGGATGTTGTGGCCAGCAAGGCTGTTGTCTTCCCTGCAATCGCCAGTTCCTCCGAGCTAGCCGCCAAGGCCTTCGCCGACAAGGGCACCGACGTTTCCGCCTTCACCACGCATGTGAAGGACGGCACCACGTTCCTCTTCCCCATCGCGGACAAGGCCGCCAAGGTTGACGGCATCATGAAGCCGGCCATGGACGCCGTGCTCTCCGGCAAGAAGCCTGCTTCCTCCTTGACTGAGGCCAACAACCAAGTCAACGATCTCTTCAAGTAAACCCACCCGTTGCGAGGCCCGCTCTACGCGCCAATTCCTTCGCGAAGTGCGCAGAGCGGGCCCCGCAACACCCCAATTGGCCCGGCGCCCCATCCAATTCTGAAAGCGACTTCATACATGCATCCGCTCCATCTCCGTTCCGCAGGTACCAGCCTGGTGATCAGCACCCACCGTGGAGAGGCTGAGATAACGCACTGGGGAGCCGATCTGGGCGACACCCTCCCGGACTTGGCCATCCTCAACGAGCCAATCCCGCCTTCGTCCATTGACGCGAACGTCCCCGCGGGCCTCCTTCCCCAGGCGTCGTCGTCGTGGCAGGGCCGGCCGGGACTTCGAGGCCACCGCTTCACGGACGGCGTGCCCGGTTTTGATTTCTCGGTGCGCCTGCGCGTCGTGAGTGCGACGTCGGACGGCACCACAGCGGTGATTGTCCAGGCCGATCCCGACGCCGGCATCACCGTCACCAGCAACCTCAGCTTGCACCCGGGCGGTCTCCTCGAAGTGAAGCACTCCGCAACCAACCATGGCACGTCGCCTTTCCAGGTGGACGAGTTGGCGACCATGCTCCCGGTGGCGCCGGACGCCGTCGAACTTCTGGACCTGACGGGTCGTTGGTGCCGTGAGCGCCACCCCCAGCGCAGGGCCATTCAACAGGGAACCTGGGTCCGCACGGGCCGCCATGGACGGACCGGACATGACTCCTCGCTCCTGCTTGCGGCCGGAACAGCCGGCTTCGGCAACAGGCACGGCAAGGTCTGGGCGACGCACTTGGCGTGGAGCGGCAACCACGAGCAGTTCGCGGACAACGTTACCGATGGCCGCACCATGGTGGGTGGCTCCGAGCTGTTGGGACCCGCCGAAGTGGTCCTGCAGCCCGGCGAAAGTTACACAACTCCCGCACTGTTTGCGGCCTACTCAGACCGGGGACTGGACGGAATTTCCGAGGCTTTCTACTCCTGGTTCCGTTCACGGCCGCACCACGTGGGTGCATCTTCCGGTAAAGCCCGCCCAGTAGTCCTCAACACGTGGGAAGCGGTGTATTTCGACCACAAACTGGACACCCTGATCGAGTTGGCGGAGTCGGCTGCCGATCTTGGAGTTGAACGTTTCGTGCTCGACGACGGCTGGTTCCGCGGGCGCCGCGGCGACCACGCGGGGCTGGGCGACTGGTACGTTGACGAGACCCTCTGGCCGAGCGGCCTGACTCCGTTGATTGATGCCGTGACGTCACGCGGCATGGAGTTCGGGCTGTGGGTGGAGCCGGAAATGGTCAATCTGGACTCCGACATCGCCAGGGCTCATCCCGAATGGATCGTGGGCCCCTCAGCGGTTTCCTACAAAGACGGCGGCCGCCTGCCCCTCGGGTGGCGGCAGCAGCATGTGATTGACCTCGTGAACCCGGATGCGTGGCAGTACATTTACGATCGGATCGACGCCCTGCTGCGTGAGAACAACATCAGCTACCTCAAGTGGGACCAGAACCGCGACCTGCTGGAGCACGGGCATGCGGGCCAGGCTTCGGTGCACGAGCAAACCCTTGCCGCGTACCGGCTGTTCGATGCGCTCCATGCAGCCCACCCAGGGGTTGAGATCGAAAGCTGCTCCTCCGGTGGCGCCCGTGTGGACCTTGGGATCCTGGAGCGGACGGACCGGATCTGGGCTTCCGACTGCAACGACGCCTTGGAACGGCAAACCATCCAACGATGGACCGGAATGGTGGTCCCGCCGGAACTGGTGGGCGGACACATTGGACCCACCACGTCGCACACCACCGGGCGGACGCACGACCTCTCGTTCCGCGCCATCACGGCGTTGTTTGGACACTTCGGCATGGAGTGGGATGTCCGTTCCGTCACCGGGGAGGAGCGTGAGGAGCTCAAGCGCTTCATCGGACTGTACAAGGAACACCGTGGCCTTATTCACAGTGGCCGAATGGTGCGGGCCGATGTGCCGGACGAGTCCCTGATGGTGCACGGCGTGGTGGCTGACGCTCCAACGTCCGGTGCCACGGCTGCTCTTTTCGCCGTGGTGAAAACCCGGACAGGCTTTAGCGAACTACCCGGACGGGTGACCATTCCGGGGTTGGATCCGTGCCGGACCTACCGGGTGGAGTCGATCTTCCCTGCCCCCGGGGACGCCGACTACGGGCACACGTTCACTGAGGCAAAGCCGGCGCCGTGGGTGGATTCCGGGGCTGCGGCTTCGGGACAGTTCTTGGGTGAGGTAGGTCTTCCCATGCCGGTCCTGAACCCGGAGCATGCCATCCTGCTGCGGTTTACGGCTCTCTGACCCTCTCTCACATCCCTCGGGCTTGAACCGGACCCTCTCTCACACCCCTCGGGCTTCCCGGGATCCCTCTCGCAGATAACGGAGGGTTCCCGGGATCCCTCTCTCACCAGAGGAAAGCGTCAGACCGCATCGGCCAGGTACTCGATGGCCAGCTTGTACCCGAGGACACCCGCGCCGACGATAATCGCGTTGCACACGCCGGACAGGTACGAGTGGTGGCGGAACTCCTCGCGCTGGTGCACGTTGGTGATGTGCACCTCGACGGCGGGCAGTTGCACAGCCGCTAGGGCGTCACGAAGCGCCACGGAAGTATGCGTGTAGGCGCCGGCGTTGATCACAATTCCGACGGCGGTGCCTCGCGCTGCGTGGATGGCGTCCAAGAGGTCTCCCTCATGGTTGGACTGAACGCAGTCAACGGTGAAGCCGTGGGCAGCTGCCGCAGTCATGGCGAGTTGCTCGACGTCGGCCAGAGTGGACGTACCGTACTTCTCCGGCTCGCGGGTGCCCAGCAGGTTCAGGTTGGGGCCGTTGATCACAAGGATGGTGCCGCGACCCGTTTCGGTGGCGGGAGTAGCTTCAGTCATGGCTCCCAATCTATAGCGGTGCAGGAGCGCGCGGGAATTATGCCCGCTACGTGAGCGGCAGCGGCGCGAAAACACCCACGATGCGGGAGAGGACCTATTTACGGGTGCACTGACTTACTTACGGGTGCACTGACCAGCCGAGACAGGGTTGCTGAGACCGGGAGCCTGCGCAGCCACGGGTTCAAGGTCCGCCATGGTGAGCGCGAAGCCGAGAGCGGCATCGGTGGTGGTCTTGGCGAAGATCAGGCCGGCCACCTGTCCCTGCATGGTCAGCAGCGGCCCACCCGAGTTACCCGGCTGGACGTCGCCCGCCAGCTTGTAGACCTGCTCGGGAGAAGGATTGTTGCCATAAATGTCCGGAACCAGAATGGTGGAAATGCCTTGGACAGTGGCTGGCTTGGATTGGAAGGGGCCGCCGTGCGGGTATCCCGCAAAAGCGGCGGAGCTGCCGGCAGGCAGGTCGGCACTCAAGGGCAGCGGGCTGGACTGCAGTCCGTCCACGGCCAGCACCGCGATGTCCCGCTGGGAGTCGAAGTAAACCACCCGACCCGGCAACGCGCCGCCGTCGGGCACTTCCACAACAGGCTGCGACACGCCCGCCACAACGTGCGCGTTGGTGACGACGCGCCCGGGCGAGACAACAAATCCGGATCCGGTCTGGTTCTGCCCGCACTCGAACGCGGTGCCGGCGATCTTGAGGACAGACTCGGCGGCTTGGTTCAGGGCAGGTGTGTCGGTTGACTCGTTGGGAACAGGCACCGGTGTGGCAGGCCCGATGCCCTCGATGAGCTTCGGTATTCCGTCGCCGATCACCGTGGACCGCAGCTGAGCCATGGTGCTCTTGACGGGCGTGGGAGTCAGATCGTCGATGTAGCGAATGACGCGGGACTCAGCCAACTGCTGCGAAACGAACGGCACACCCAGCGAGCTGATGCTGAACGCCAACATGGACATCACCAGCGCAGCCACCACCACGCTCACCACGCCACCGATCAACCGGTCCACCGCATGCAGTGGCTTGATTCGCACGGTGTGGCGGACTTTACGCCCGATCATGGTGCCCAAGCCGTGCCCCAAAGCAATAAGCACGACGGCGGCACCCACCGTGGCGGTCAGCCTCCAACCGCTGTCGGTCACCCAGCCGCTGACGAGCGGAACGGCCATGAAGGCCGCGATGGCGCCCGCGACGAATCCTGCGATTCCACCCAGCGTGACCATAAAGCCGTTGCGCAGGCCATAGATCAAGTAGGAGAGCAGCATCAGAATCAATGCCAAATCCAATATCGTCAAGCCAAACACCAATGCTCCTCATAGCCGGGTAGCGCCAATTCTAGATGTCCACCCTGACAACCAACCGTTAGTCCGGTCACGATAAGGAGGCGCATATAACCCTGTGAACGGCGTCAGCAGGGGCCGGATGGACCGAAAAGCCGCGCCATTTCAGCGTTTCACGTGCCAAGTACGTCACAGAAGCTTAAAAATTCTGAAACAATGGCCTGAGCGCCACGACCGAAACTTATATTCAGGAGATTTCATGGACATCGAGGTATTGCGCCGCGCACCCCTCTTCGCCACCCTTGACGACGACGCATTCCGCTTGCTGACGGACGAACTCACCGAGGTGGACCTTTCACGTGGAGCGTCGGTGTTCCGCGAAGGCGACCAGGGTGACCAGCTCTACTTCATCGTTTCCGGCAAGGTAAAGCTCGGCCGCACGTCCCCCGACGGCCGCGAGTCGCTCCTGGCCATCCTCGGCCCGGGTGAGCTCTTCGGCGAAATGGCGTTGTTTGACCCCAGCCCGCGTACCGCAACGGCCACAGCCGTTTCGGAAACCCGACTGGCCGGCCTCAAGAACGAGAGCCTCAACGCTCTGCTCCGCACGCGCCCCGAGGTTTCCGCGCAGCTGCTGCAGGCTCTGGCCCGCCGCCTTCGCCGCACCAACGACTCCCTTTCCGACCTCGTCTTCTCGGACGTCCCGGGCCGTGTAGCCAAGGCCCTCCTGGATCTGGCGGACCGCTTCGGCCGTCCTGCCACCGACGGCGTCCTGGTAGCCCACGAGCTCACGCAGGAAGAACTGGCCCAGCTGGTGGGCGCTTCCCGCGAAACCGTCAACAAGGCACTGGCCGAGTTCGTCCAGCGCGGCTGGCTCCGTCTGGAAGCCCGCGCCGTGGTGATTTTGGACATGCAGCGCCTCCGCCAGCGCTCCCGCTAAACAGCGACAAAAAAGCCGCCCCGGTGTTTGCCGGGGCGGCTTTTTTCATGTCAAACCCGAGGGATGTGAGAGAGCGTCCGTCCCAAGCCCGAGGGATGTGAGAGAGCGTCCGCCCCAAACCCGAGGGAAGTGAGAGAGCGTCGGAGGAAGGGTCAGCGCTCGCGCTGGGGCTCGCCTGCTACGGTTCGGGCGGCTTCGACCTCGAGCATCAGGAATCCGCCCTCGTCCACCAGTTTTGCCTGGTACACGTGCGCTTTGCGTTTGTAGCTCAGGTACGCGATACAGCCGTTGGCATTGGCCATTTTTTCGAGCATGATTTCGGAGCCCGGCACCAAGAGCTGCCCGAGGGTGAGGCCCACGGTGTTTTCCTGGCCTATTTCGTCGCCGAGTGCCGGGGTGTCCCTGAGGGCGATGGCTTCGGCGGCGGTAACCCAGCGACCCCAAACCCCTTTGCTACCCAGGATGGTGGGTTGCTGGTTCACGGGGACGGTGGCGGCGAAGTATCGGGTGTTGAAACGCGTGTGCGCGAAGTCCGGGCTGAGCCAGTTCACCAGGGGCTTGAGGAGGTCGGTGCGGACTGAAAGCCCGCGTTTAGAGAGCATCTCCGTGAAGGACTTCTCCTGCGCGGCCACGGCTTCGCGGGCGCGCATCCAGTCGGCAGTGGAATTCGCCTCAACAGTGGAGGAAGCGTCCGGGCCTGCGAGCAGGACACCCGTTTCTTCGAAGAGTTCGCGGATGGCGCCCACCACGTGACGGCGGGCGAGTCCGACGTCGTCCGTTCCCATCTGCTCAGCCCAATGCTGGGGTGACGGGCCAAACCAACCTACGGGGTCGTCGTCGGACGGGTCCAAGGATCCGCCCGGGAACGCGACAACGCCCAACGGCGAGGAACCCGGCCTGTATCCAAGCCAGGTTTCCAAGCCGGTGGGCGAGTCGCGCAACAGCACAACAGAGGAGGCGTAGCGGGCGGCCCTGGGGGTCCGTTCGCCAAGCTCAAGCCAGTTTCGTGCTGCCCCTTCAAGTTCCGGGGGCAGTACGAACAGACGGCGGGCAAGCTGCGGCAATTGGTTGAACCGGTTCCTTAGCTGAATTCAGCGATGAGCTCGACTTCTACGGGAGAGTCGAGCGGCAGGACAGAAACACCGACGGCGGAGCGTGCGTGCTTGCCGGCGTCGCCAAATACCTGGCCCAGGAGTTCGGACGCACCGTTGATCACGCCGGGCTGGCCGGTGAAGGTGGGCTCGGAGGATACGAAACCGACAACCTTGACGATGCGGGTGACGCGGTCCAGATCGCCGATAACGCTCTTGACGGCGGCCAGTGCGTTGATGGCGCAGAGAGCTGCATAACGCTTGGCGTCTGCGGGATCGACGGTGGGTTCATCGGACGTGCCCAACTCGCCGAGCGACACCTTGCCCGTAGCTTCGAGTTTGCCGTTAATAAATGGCAGCTGCCCGGAGGTGTAAACGTAGTTGCCGGAGACGATTGCCGGCACGTAGTCGGCGACGGGTGCGGCGACCTCGGGAAGGGTCAATCCGAGCTCTGCCAGACGCTGCTCAACAGCAGACGTCGGGGCGCCGGATTCCGCGGCAGACGTGGTTTCTGCGGGGGTTGTCATGATTACTGCTTCTCCCTCTTCAGGTATGCAACAAGGCCTTTGCCATCGGGGCCACCGACAACCTGGACAAGCTCCCAGCCGTCCTCGCCCCACTGGTCCAGGATCTGCTTCGTAGCGTGAATAATGAGCGGAATCGTGGCGTACTCCCATTTGGTCATGACAGAAAGCCTAGCCCTTGCCGGTAAAGTGGAAAACATGGTGACTCGCAAGAACCCACTATTCGACACTGCCACCACCCTCGGAAAGATTCTAGGCTTCCTTGGTGTGAGCGCGATTTGTGGCGTCCTGGTGGCGGGCCTTTTGGTCCCCGCAGCCGCCGTTTCGGGCAGTGCCGCAAGTGGTTCAATTCAGTTCTTTGACACTCTGCCGGCGGAACTTCAGGTGGATCCGCCCAGCCAGAACACCACCATCCTGGCGAAGGACGGTTCACCGATCGCCTCGATCTACGCAGAGAACCGGACCAGGGTCCCGCTGGATCAAATGAGCCCGTTCATCAAGGACGCTGTCATCGCTATCGAGGACAGCCGTTTTTATGAGCACGGCGGCATTGACACCACCGGCATCATGCGAGCCCTGGTAAGCACCGCCCGCGGCAACAAGCAGGGCGCGTCCACCATCACGCAGCAGTACGTGAACAACGTCATCAACGAATCCCTCGTCGCGGCTGACAGGGAAGAGGACGTCAAGCTCAACGGTGGCGGCAAGGGCGTCGGCGACAAGCTTCGCGAAATGAAGCTTGCCATCGCCTTGGAGAAGAAGTTCTCCAAGGAACAGATCCTTGAGGGTTACCTCAACATCGTCTTCTTCAACCGTGACGCCTACGGCATCGAGGCTGCTTCCAAGTTCTTCTTCAGCACCACCGCCAAGGACCTGACTCTTCCGCAGGCCGCCCTGCTGGCTGGCCTCGTGAACAGCCCGTCGGCCTTCGATCCCATCGCCAACCCTGACAGCTCAAAGGTCCGCCGCGACCTTGTGCTGGCCTCCATGGTCAATCAGGGCAAGATCACCCAGGCACAGTACGACGAAGCTGTTGCCACCCCCGTCACCACGCAGGTCACCCCGGCCCGCCAGGGTTGCGCTTACGCCACCATGGCGCCGTACTTCTGTGACTACGTGCTGCACCTGCTCTTCAACGACCCTGCGTACGGTGACACCACGGAGGAGCGGATTAAGCGCGTCCAGCGTGGCGGCCTCACCATCCAGACCACCCTCGATCCGACAGCCCAGAACGTCGCCCAGCAGCAGGTTGACGCGACGGCGGGCGCAAACCCGGACAAGTGGGGCGCGTCCATCGTCTCCGTCCAGCCGGGCACCGGCCAGATCGTGAGCATGGCCCAGAACACTGTTTGGCTGCCTCAAGAGGGCAAGTTCGATCAGACCCAGAACTTTAACGTGGACGTCCTGGACAAGAACGGGAACGACCTCAACGGCATCGGCGGGTTCCAGCCTGGTTCCACGATGAAGCCCTTTACGTTCGCCCAGTGGCTGAACGAGGGCAAATCGATGGAGACCAATGTCAACGCGGCGGTTCGCAAGTATCCCCAGAACTTCCCATGGAGGAACACCTGTCCCACTCCGACCGACGGTTTCTACGACGGTAACGTTCAGGGCAGCTTCGACCTCCAAAACGCCGAGCCGCAGTACTACCGGAATATGACGGTTCTCTGGGGCCTCAAGAACTCCATCAACACAGCCACCTTTGCGTCGGCAGCCCAAGTGGATCTCTGTGGAATCCAGGGCATCGTTGATGCCACCGGCATCCACGGCGGCCTTCCTGCCCGCGATGACACGGGCAAGATCACGGATCCGAACCCGCAGGTTCAGATGACCCGATTGTCCAACCTTATTGGTGCAACGCAGACCGCACCTCTGACCATGGCAGCGTCTTTCGCAACCTTCGCCGCTGACGGCAAGTACTGCGAGCCGATCGCCATCACCTCGGTGAAAGACCAGTCCGGTGCTTCATTGCCGGCCCAGTCCTCCAGCTGTAAGGATGCCGTGAAGCCTGAAGTTGCCCGCGGCGTTGCTTACGCCATGGGCAAGGTTCTGGATGAAGGCTCGGGGTCCTTGATCCGTCCGGCTTTGAACTCCAAGAACTTCCCCGTGGCAGCCAAGACTGGTACCAACGACTCAAACGGCTCCACGTGGGTTGTCGGTTACACCAGCGGCCTGGCTACGGCTTCCTGGTTCGGTGACCCGCTGGGCGATCAGCTTCGTCCGGGACGCAACCTCACGGTCAACGGCAAGTTCTACCCGGCCATCGACGGCTACATGATCGCTGGTCCGCAGTTCACCAACTACATGCTTGCTGTGGCGCCTGCGTACGGAACCAACCCGTTCCAGGCTCCGCCGTCCAACCTGACGGGTGCTCCTACCCCGCAACGGAACAACACCCCGTCCAATACCACCCCGTCGACGGCGCCCAAGCCGCCTGCCACCGGAAACGGCAACAGCGGGAACGGTAACAACGGCAATAAGGACTAGGCATGTCCTTCAGTGATTCATTGGCAAACCGCGTCCGCACCGTCGGGCGCGGTTTCGCCGTCACAGCTGCGGTCGGTACAGCAGCGGGAGCAGCAGCGGCCGCATACGGTTGGTGGGAGAAGGACCAGTTCGAGGTCCGTCACGAAACCCTGCCCATTCTTCCGGAGGGATCCAAGCCGCTCCGCGTCCTGCACCTGAGCGACATCCACTTCGTCCCGGGCCAGGACAAGAAGACGCAGTGGCTGCAATCGCTGGCGGATCTGAAGCCTGACCTCGTGGTTAACACCGGCGACAATCTCAGCCACGCCAAAGCCGTTGATCCCCTGATCCAGGCACTTCGACCACTGCTGGAGTTCCCCGGCGTTTTCGTTCCGGGCTCCAACGACTACTACGCCCCGCGGATCAAGAACCCGGTTGGCTACTTCCGTGGTCCGTCGCGGATGCGAACCGACCCCATCGCCTTGGACTGGCCCAAGCTCCGCTCGGCGTTCGGTATGGGCGGCTGGATCGACCTCACAAACCGCGCCCAGTCAGTGGTGCTGAACGGACTGCGATTCGACTTTTCGGGTGTCGACGATCCTCACCTGAACCGCGAACGCTATGCCGGTTGGCCCCGTGGAACGGTCAACCAGGATGCCCGCCCGCACCTGAAGGTGGCAGTCATCCACGCTCCGTACCAGCGCGTGCTGGACCACTTCACCGAAGCCGGAGCGGACCTGATCCTCGCCGGCCACACGCACGGCGGCCAAATCTGCATCCCTGGTTACGGCGCACTCGTCGCCAACTGCGACCTCCCCACCTGGCGGGCCAAGGGCCTCCACGATTGGGAAAGCGACAGCTTCACGACGCCGGTGAACGTCTCCGGCGGCATCGGCACGTCGCGCTTCGCCCCCGTCCGCATCGCCTGCCGCCCGGAAGCAGTGCTGCTCACACTCACGTGAACGTTAACAAGTCCCTCAGGCCCGGGACCTACTTGAGGCACCTGCTGTGCCTAACGTCGGAAATTTTCGCATTGAGTCACGGTGCAGCGTGTGTTCACGCACGATGTGCTTGCCGCTACCGGCGTTGATGGTGCAGAGCGCGGCGGCGGCCGCCCAGAACGCCGACAGCTAAACTACGCGACTTTTGAGGCCTTCAGGACTTCAACAACGCGGCTGAGTGTTTCCCTGGTTCTCCCCAGTTCCAACGGCGATAAGGCGTTGGTTATTAGCTGTTCCACTTCATGCGCTGCTTCGTCCGCGGCAAGCGCCACTCGATGGCCTTCAGGAGTGAGTTTTAGTAGGACTACTCGTGTGTGGGACGGAGACTTCTCTCTCGTTACCAGCTCCTTATCCTCCAAGTTGTTGAGGATGGTGGACATTGTCTGGGGAGTGACGGACGCCGTACGGGCTAGCTGCGCGATTGATTGCTCTGGGAGAATATGTAACGCCATCAGTGTTACATATTGCGGGACAGTGACACCGTGAGGTCGCAGGGCCCTGGTTTTTGCCCCAGCAACGGCTTGATCTGCGAGCTTCAGGTAGCTCCCAAGCCGGTTGGCGATGTGATCCGGCACCTCCACAGTCATTCTGATCCCCTCTTTGAGTCTATTGACCCCAATGCTCGGAGCCTTCTGGTGTGAGCTCCTACGCTTGGTGCCCCGCTTTACGCGAGGCTCCAAGCGCGGAGCATCACACTCTACTGTCCCACATGAGACCTCTCAGTCATATGTGCGGTATTGGTTTCCAACCCCAGCTCGTCACCATCTGTTCGTCGATTCCCCGGCCACCACGCGGCCTTGCCCAACAAAGACAAACATGCCGGAACGAGCAACATACGAACGATGGTCGCGTCGATTGCGACTCCGACTGCCAGGCCGAATCCAAATTGCTGGATGGGGACCACTCCGGTAAACGCGAAGGCCCCGAACACGACCACCATGAGCATAGCGGCGCCGGTGATGAGAGGACCCGTGTCACGCAAACCCAACGATACTGCGTCACGAATGCTTGTCCCCGGGGTCCTTACGTACTCACGGATTCGCGTCAAAATAAACACTTGGTAGTCCGTTGCAAGGCTAACGAGAAGGGCAATCAGCAGCACAGGCACCCAGTTAATGAGGTGGCCTAGGTGAGTGAAGCCAAGCATGCTTGTGCCAATACCGTTCTGGAAGATAATCACCAGAATTCCGAAGGTGGCACCGACGCTTAGGATGTTCAGCCCGACGGTCAGGAGGGGAATCAGGATCGACCGGAATGCTATGGCCATGATGAGGAGAATGATCGCGAGCATGATCGCGACCACAACGGGCAGCGATTCGGCAATGACTTCCGTTGCCTCCTCATTCATTTGCGTCTCACCTCCGACATTCACGCTAGCGCCATCGATCTTGTTCTCCGATACTGCACTCCGGACGTCGAAGAGAGCCTGCCGGGCTTGTTCGCTGGTTGCTGCCCCATCGGGCAAAACTGTAATGAGCATGCGCTCACCGTCCGAGGACAGCATTGTGCCCAGGGCCTGACGTTCGCGCTCAGGCAACGCTGCCAACGACGATTCGGTCGTGGCCGCCAGCGGGTTATCTGGATTGAGTGCGGAGAACACTGAAAGTGGCTCCCGCACCGATTCGACATGGTTGCTTGAGTCAATCTTGGTCACCAAATTGCTTATCTGTGCCATCTGGAGATGTGAGACTCCGACCCCTTCAGCGTCGACTAGGACCTGTATCGGAGCGGTAGCTCCAACAGAGAACTTGTCCGCAATGCGTTCGAACCCAACACGAACGGGAGCGTCCGACCGAGCGACCGATGCGTCTGCGCTGCCCACCGCGATGTGCGCTGCTGGGATAATGAGTGCACCCAGGATAGCCACCGATCCAACAACAACCAGCCATGGTCGGCGCATGGCTAGGCGAGTCGCGAAGTTTGCTCGTGTGGAAATTGCACGGATCTTCCGTCGAGGAAAGCGGATCTTGCCCCAGTTGATCTTCGTACCAAGCAGCCGTAGCAGAGCAGGTGTCAGTATGGTAGCCGCGAGCATGGACATTATGACCACTACAACCACCCCGGTCGCAATGGAACGGATCACGGCGGAGTCAATCAGGAACAGCGCCGACATCGCCAGAGCTACAGTGACGCCGGACGCGAGCACGGCTTCCCCGGAAGTTCGCATCGTCGTCTTAAGGGCAGCGTCAACAGACTGGCCGGACTGAAGTTCGGTTTGGAATCGTCGAACGATGAAGAGTGTGTAGTCGACACAGATCCCCAATCCGAGCATCGTGACAGAGTTCAGCGTGAACTCCGACATGTCGAACCAATGAGTTCCGACCCAGTTGACGATGCCGAGGGTGAGCATAATCGTTGTGCCGGTGGCAACCAGCGATGTCAGAGTTGCGGCGACACTTCGGTAAAGCAATAGCAGGACGATAACAATAAGTGGGAATGCAAGCATCTCGGCTTGACCAAGACCGGCCATGCTTGCTGTACTCATCTCGGTTAGAAACGCTTGCGTTCCGACGAGTTGCACGGTGAGGCCCTGATTCTCGAACCGTTCGTCGAGCTTGCTCTGAGCTCCGAGCACTCTGTCAGCCATAGTGTCGGCGTCCAGAGACGAGCCCAGTTGCACTAGCGAAGTGTGTCCGTCCTTGCTCACGAACTCGTCGCGACTATTCCCCGCGCTTGCATAGCCGATATGAGAAGTGACTTCGAGGTTAAGATTGGCGCCGATGAACGAGGCAACCTCAGCAGCTCGCCGTTCGAACTCCGGTTCCTGCGAACTGTGCTTCTGATCTGTCACCACAGCAGTTAGTGACGTTAGACCGGTGCCCACAAATCCATCTTTGAGTCCGTTTGCGACGAGTTCAGACTGAGCGCCTTTGGGCGCCCATCCGACGTCTCCGAGCGTTTTCTCGATGTCGGAAGCGCCAAGGGCGCCAACGATAGTCAGCGCTACCCAGAACGAAGCGATAAGCGTTGCCCCCAGCCGGCCAAGCCCTCTGCGGACGACGACTGTGTTCAGTGTTTTGTTGGACATATCAATGTTCATTTGGCTCCTGGTCCTTATGCTGGGATGAAGTCGTTCACAGTCGCGAATGACCGCGCCACTAAGGACGGATCTGGAAGCCTCACGCAGAGGCATGAGACGGTGAACCCTGCGCCCGCACATACGAACAAGGCGATGTCGCCGGCGTCATAATCGCCACCCTGAACAAACTCAACGATGTTCACCGGTGTGTCACCAGCGCCGAGGTGCCCGTACTTGTTCCGCGGGAGCGACCTGTATGCAGCAGATGTCACCCCGTGGAGAGGCGGCAAGTAGACCCTGTCGATCGTCGACTGGTCGATACGCGGCAGCAAGAGGTGTTTCACCCTTGGGTCGTGCGGGCTGATTCCGGCATCGCTAAGTGAACCCAATACGACCGATCGAACGCCACCGCCCATTGACGTCAAGAAGCTCGCACCGCCGCCTTCCGCGAGGAATTGAGCCTTAGTGGCTCGCACATCGATGGAACGATCACTCCCTGCAGCGTAATCAAAGAAACCTTCACGGGTGCGGTGCATCGCTTCAGCGATTGGCATTGACGTGCTTCGGGCTGATAACAGCTGAACGGCCTGATCCTCCATGTCTCTCTCCAAGCCAAGCACCAAGGCACTGCCGGAATCGCCGTACCAGACGCCCAAGTCGGAGGAAAACCGGTTGAACGCCGGTTCCCGGAACAAGTCGGCAGTCGTAGTGAGAGCGATATCATGGGGCCTCACGTCAGAAGACCCTAGTAAGCGCATGGCCACGAGTTCGATGGCGGATTCTCCGCCATTGCACACATCGAAAACCCCCGAAGAACGGGAATGCACCGCACCTATTTCCTGCGCGATGAAGTGCTGGGGCGACCAGAGATCGTGTCCCTGATAGTTCACCCACGCATGCGCATTGCAAACGATATCTTCTGATCCGATGCCGCCACGTTCAAGTGCCTCTCGGGCCGCGGCGACCGCCAGAAGTGGGGCTCCAGCGAAATGAGCAGTTGGAATCGTAGCCGTCGTTGGTCCGCCGGCGTATTCCGTTAGTTGTGTTGTTTCCACGGGCGGATACACAACAGCCCCTGCGCAGATGTTTATTGAAGGTGTTTTCATAAATTTATCCCCTGAGAAGTCGTGGGTTGGCCCAGGATCGGATGATCTGGTCGAGGCCGCGTTCGAGGTTGACAAGGTCCCCGACGCGGAATGCGGCATATCCATCAGGGCGGACACAGACAATTCCCCGTCGCGTTCGGGGAACTGGGTCCGATATCTGCATGACGTTGTCACCAAGCAGTTCGTGGCGTGCCTGAAGTCGCCCAATTTCGGCAATTTCCTCAGGGGACCAGGAACCTTCCGCAACGAGCTGGAGATTTGTCTTGAACGCTGGACTCCGGTGCCGTTGGTGTAGGAACTGCTTGGATCGGGATGATTGAGCTGGTGAGGGCGGATAGGCGTCCGCGTATCCAAGCAGCGCAGGAATTAATCGCGCGCGGACTACCCCTAGCTGGTTTGCGGCCCGAAAGGCGAACGAATTGCGCCTTCGTTTCCATGGCGTGGACGTGTCCCAGAGTTTGGCTTGAACTGATGAGCGATCGATGACGGCTTGGGCCACTGGGCGGCGCTCGGTCTCGTAGCTGTCCAGGAGTGACGGAAGAGCAATGCCGCGCAGGACGGCGCTCAACTTCCATGAGAGGTTGTGGGCGTCCCCGATTCCGGTCTGGATACCCTGTCCGCCAGCGGGGCTGTGGGTATGCGCGGCGTCCCCGGCGAGGAACACATTGCCCTGGCGAAACGTCTCACTGACTCGTTCGTGAATCCTGAAGTCGCTCGTCCATTCCGTGGATCTGACTCCCACCGAGGAGAGCCCTGCACGTTTCAGCATCTCGGCGGGTGACATCTCCGTCCGACTGTCGGTGTGCTCGCTGCGCGCAAAGATTCGATGCCCTCCGTCCGGAAGCGGGCAGATTGCGACATATCCTGCCTGGGACACGAAATTGCGAAAAACGTTGTCGTTCGGAAACCCCTGTAGGGTGCAGTCGGCGAGATGGAAGGACGCCGGGATCGTGTGTCCTACATAGGAGATGCCCAGCAGGGAGCGAACGCTGCTGGACGCGCCGTCGGCGCCGATGATGAACTTGACGCACGCCTCGTGTTCGTTCTGCCCTGGGCTGGACATGGTCACACTGACGCCGTCCGGGTGTTGCACAACGTCAACAAGCCGGGTACCCCAATGTACGGAAACCGCTAGATCCCCAAGTCGTTCGATGAGAGCTTGCTCAAGGACCGGCTGGGGCAGAATCTGCGCCATGGTATCGGTCGGGAGCTTGATGGAAACACTTCGCGCATCACCCAACTCATAGGCTACTTGATCCAGGAACAGGTCGGAGTCCTGCTGTACGTCGTCTAGCACCTGCAGGCTAGTGAGGACATCGCGGGTCCGTGGCCAGACTGCGAGTGCGCGACTCTCTGTTCTAGGCGCGGCGAGACTGTCGATGACGCAGACGGATATCCCACGGCCCGCGAGTTCGATCGCTGCCGTGAGGCCCGTGGGCCCGGCCCCGACGACCATTACCTCGACTTCGTCCGGGACTGTCTCCGCTGTCACGGCAGAAGGCGTTCGAGGTCGCGCCGGGACCTGGTTGAGTCGGGACCCCAGAGTAATGTCCCAAAGCCTGCTCGATCGGCGGTCTGGATATTTACTGGTTCATCGTCGAGGACGAGCACCCCCTGTGTGCCGTTTACGCGACGGGCAAGCTCGAGGTAAAACTCCATCGTCGGCTTTCTGAGGCGAACCTCCGAAGAATCAACAATAAAGTCGAACAGGTGAGGGTCGATCAATCCGAGCCAGATCGACCGCCATTCATTCACGTTATTGGTCGCGAGTCCGGTTCTGTATCCCGCCCTCTTTAGCGCTTGAGCCTGCGTAAGTGTCGCCTGATCGATCCCTAAAGTACGAAGCCAAACTTCGCCGAACGTTTCGTCTCCGTGGAGGTCTCGCGGAGTTAGCTCAAGACGCTTACAGAAGATCGAGACGGCCTCCGTTTCGGTCAAGTCTCCCGCCTCAAGTGCTGCGAGTGGCCCCAGACTGCCGCGTTCGATGGGGGCTGACATCGAGGCGACAATGGATTCGACTTCTCGGTCAATGCGCTGGGAGAGGCTGAGAATTCCCGTAATCAAAGGCGCTGTTACTACACCGCCGAAGTCATAGACGATCGTGTGGATGGACTCGGGTATTTGACTAGGCATCGACCGACACCTGCTCCAGGGCGTATTCGAGGGTGGCCATAGTGACCACACTCTTTCCCTGTCGGATTTCAGCAATAAGGGTGGTTGCGTCCCCTCCCGAGGTACCCGACGGGTCCTCGATACGAACGCTCGCGAAAGCTGGGCTTGAGAGTTCGGCGAATCCCCTGAAGTCCATACGGAGACTCCTCAGAGTGAACATTTCGCATGAGGTGGCTCTCCTGGAGAGGACGTGGATGCACAGTTCGTCGAGGGCATCGACCTGGAGCGCGGCGGGAATGTGATCCAGCGGGTGATCGAAGTAGAAGGGATGCTGATCGTCCACAAGGACTCGCGCCTCAAAGCGATGGCCACCGGCATCCTCAGGGCTCCGAATCACATCGGCGATGGAGGATTCGCTGATTGGTAACGCCGAAGGAGGCTCATCCGCATCTGTCAGTTCAGCGCCGGCACGAGCCCGCAGCAATGGCCAAGCCTCCTTAGTGACGAGCGACACATCACCATCCGCTTCGACGAGGATCTGATCATCCACGATCAAGCGCGCGGCAAAAACCATTCGCCTCGGTCGACCGTTCGGAAGCGACTCCAGCTCCGCAGATAGATCAATCATCGAGCTCAGCTGATTTCCCTGGAAGTCGAGACTGGCCGCATCCGCGAAGCGCAAGTCCATCCGGCTGAACACGAACACCATATCCGCCGGTACAGACAGCTCCGTGTGCGCGACATAGATGCTGGCCTGTCTTAGTGCCTCGAGCACCAAAACAGCCGCTGCCCGTCCACTCCCCCGATTCATGCGATGCCCCCTAGGAATCTGCACCCCCACAAAAGTTCTACCGGGAGGACCGGGGGCCGAATCGGTGACGAACACCTCGGCTATCGCTCTCCGGTGCACAAGATCACGGCTAACCGTCCGATCGAACTGAAGCGTCGCCTCCTCCTTAGAGACGGCGACGTGCCGACGCAAACGATCCGGCGGGGACTGAACTGGCTTAGCCATAAACAAAGCAGCTCCTCATGATTGATGAACAGGAGAGAATGACGCTAACACAGCAATCTGGTTTAAAACAGAACTCTGCTATGCGCCCTGTGGATAACCTCCTCACCTGGCAGCGTTCGCTGCAATCTCGGCGACGCGCCGAACAAGCGCAACATCGAGACTCAGGTCCAGGGCTGCGACATTCTCTTTCACATGGGCAGGCTTCGTGGTTCCGGGGATGGGAACCACGTCGAGCCCTTGATGCAAAAGCCATGCAAGAGCAAGTTGCCCCGTGGTCGCCCCGCTGCTTTTAGCCAACCCGCTAAGCTCATCCATGGCGGCGAGGTGACGCGAAAGGCTCTCTCCTTGCCACCGGCCAAGGGTTCGCCGAATATCGAAAGCCGCCAGCTGTTGAGGGCGGGACGACGAGGCGGCAAGCATTCCTCGACCAAGGGGGGCGTATGCGACAATCGATATCCGCAGCTCCCGCGCTACCGGTAGCAGATCCGCCTCAAGATTTCGCTCAAATAGGGACCACTCCATTTGCGCCGCCGCAATTGGGTGCACTGCGTGAGCGCGTCGTAACTGTGAACCGTTGACTTCGCTTACGCCAACCTCGCGCACCAGACCCCTGTGCACCAGCTCCGCTAGCGCACCAACGCTATCCTCGATGGGGACTCTTGGGTCCACGCGATGCAGGTAATAGAGGTCGATGCGGTCAGTCCGGAGTCTACGGAGACTTCGCTCGACAGCCTTTCGAATGTAGGACGGACGGCCATCTACACCATAGGGAATCCCCGCAGCTGACTTGATCCCCACCTTCGTCGCCAAAGTGACTTCGTTGCGGCGACGCCCCAGAGCCGCGCCCACAATGCGCTCATTTGCTCCGGAGCCGTACATATCTGCGGTGTCAAAGTGAGTGATCCCCGAATCAAGGGCTGCCTGAATGACGGGGCCAGCGGCGCCCCGATGGCTTGCTCCATAGCTCATGGTGAGCGGCATACACCCGGCGCCCGCAGCGCTGACCTCCAGGGAACCCAGATGGCGGACTGGCAAACTACGATTTAACAACATAGTACGAAGCTAACACAGAGCACTGTCATACGACAGTGCCAAGGTACGCCTATCTCGAATTGTCGCCTCGCAACTGAACCGCAGGCATCATTACGATCCCTAATAACTGGGTCAAACATTTCACCTTCATTGCGCGGTCCTGTGAAACGAATCACGCCATGGCATAGGGTAGTTGCTACGGGAAACTACCTCCGCACCATCTGAAGATCCAGCTGTTGAGAAGCGGGCATGTCCAAGCAAACGTCATTTTTCACCTCCGTCGGCCGCCTGTACCCTCATGTGCGGCCCATCCTCCCCCGACTATTCATGGGACTCATCTGCGCCCTGCTGGCGAGCATCGTCGCGCTGACCATCCCGCAGGTCCTGCGGGTCCTTGTCAACAGCTCCTTGCAGCCCGGCGGTTCCACGGACGCAGTCTGGATTGCCGCCGTCGTGATTCTTGCCTTGGGTATCGCTGAAGCCGGGCTGGTGGCCTTGCGCCGGCAGTTCGTCATCAACCCCGCCACCACGGTGGAAACCCGGTTGCGCGTGACCCTGTACGGCCACCTGCAACAACTGACGGTCGCGTTCCACGACCGCTGGGGTTCCGGCCAGCTGCTGTCCCGCGCCATGACGGACCTGAGCTTCCTGCGCCGCTGGATGGCATTCGGCGCCATCATGTTGGTGGTCACCACCCTGACGGTGATCATCGGCGTCGGCGTGATGTTCTCCATGAGCTGGCAGCTGGCGCTGATCTTCCTTGCAGCGGCCGTGCCGATCATGATCAACTCGTTCCGTTTCCGCCGCCGCTTCAGTTTGGTCACCCGCCTCAGCCAGGACCAGGCCGGCGACCTCGCCACCACCGTGGAGGAATCCGTCCACGGCATCCGCGTCCTGAAAGCTTTTGGGCGGAGCCGCGAAGCCCTTGAGAACTTCAACGGCCAGGCTGAGGAACTTCGTCAGACCGAGATCGCCAAGGCCAAGCAGCAAGCCGGGTTCACGCTGGTGGTCACCTTGCTGCCGGAGCTGGCGCTGGGCGTCGGGCTGGTGGTGGGCATCATGCTTGTGGCTAACGGACAACTGAGCATCGGCGCGCTGGTGGCGTTCTTTGCCACAGCCGCGGTGGTGGCCACTCCCGTGGAGTTCTCGGGCATGCTGCTGGCCATGGCGCTGACCGCCAAGACCGCACTGGACCGCCACTTCGAAGTGATGGACACGGAAAACACCATCACCTCCCCGGACCAGGCCACGGTTCCCGAAACCGTTAAGGGCGCCTTGCGCTTTGAGCACGCAGGTTTCGGGTTCGACGACGGCGGTACCCTCCTGCACGACGTCACCTTGGATATCCGCCCCGGCGAGACCATGGCACTGGTGGGCATTACGGGTAGCGGAAAGAGCGCCCTGCTCCAGCTGGTCCCCCGGCTGTATGACGTGACTGAGGGTGCAGTGACGATCGACGGCGTGGATGTCCGCGACTACGACATTGACGAGCTACGAAAGATCGTCGCCGTGGCGTTCGAAGACACCACGCTGTTCTCCAGTTCGGTGCGGGACAACGTCCTCCTGGGCGCCCCGAATCCCAATGACGCAGCCGTGGATGAGGCCTTGGACGTGGCACAGGCACAGTTCGCCTACTCGTTGCCGGACGGCGTGGACACCTTGATCGGCGAGGAAGGACTGAGTCTTTCGGGTGGCCAAAGGCAGCGGATTGCCCTGGCCCGAGCCATCGCCGCCAAGCCCAAGGTGTTGGTCCTTGACGATCCTTTGTCCGCCCTCGATGTGAACACGGAAGAACGCGTGGAAGCCCGTTTGCGCGACGTCCTCCGCGAGACCACCACTCTCATCGTTGCGCACCGCCCCTCCACCGTGGCCTTGGCGGACCGGGTGGCCTTGCTCGAAAACAGAACCATTACCGCCGTCGGAACCCATACGGAACTGTTGGCCGAGAACGACCACTACCGCTATGTCATCGCCAGCCTGGACGCAGGCCCGAAGGACCTGGACACCGAACTGGACGAGCTCGAAGAAGCTGAGGAGGCCCGCCGATGAGCGCCACAACTTTTGGCACGGCCAACGAGGACAACACGCACCTCACCAAAGCGGACAGCAAAGCCGTACGACGCCGGTCGCTCACCTTGCTTGCCTCACTCATCCGCCCGGTGCGCTTGCGTTTCTGGCTGACGATCGTGATGGTGGTGATCTCCCAACTCACCCGGGTAGCCGGGCCGGCGCTCATCGCCTTTGGCATCGACAACGCCCTCCCCGCACTGCAGGCAGGGGACAACGGGCCTCTGGTGCTTGCGGGCGCCCTGTACTTGGCTGCGGCAATCGCAACCGCGGGAATGACGGCGCTCTACGTGACCTCTACCGCGCGGCTCAGCCAGGCCATGCTTCTGGATTTGCGCCTGCGGGTTTTCCGGCACACCCAGCGGTTGAGCCTCGAGTTCCACGAGAAGTACACCTCGGGCCGCATCATCGCCCGGCAAACCTCGGACCTTGAGGCGTTGCGTGAACTCCTGGATTCCGGGGTCAGCTCCTTGGCCTCCGGCATGCTGTTCATGGTGTTCACCGCTGTGACTGTTTTTGCCCTGGATTGGCAAAGCGGACTGATAGTCCTCGCGGCCGGCGTGCCCATGTTCTTCCTTGCCCGCTGGTACCAGAAGCATTCGCAGATCGCGTTCCGTGAGTCGCGTGTTGTGTCGGCACGGCTGATCGTGCACTTCGTGGAGACCATGACCGGCATCCGCGCTGTGAAGGCTTTCCGCAAGGAACGCGAGAATGCATCCCGGTACGGCGAGTTGGCTGAGGACTACCGCAAGAACACCGTCCGCTCCATCAACCTGAACGGCATTTTCCAGCCGGGCTTGGTGCTGATCGGCAATGTCTGTGTGGCCGTGGTCCTGCTGTTTGGCGGCTTCCGCGTGTTGAGTGGGGACCTGGCTGTCGGTGTCCTGCTGGCACTGATCCTCTCCACTAAGCGCTTCTTCCAGCCGGTGGACCAGATGGCCATGTTCTACAACTCCTTCCAGAGCGCCCAGGCAGCGCTGGAGAAGGTATCCGGTCTCCTCGAAGAGGTGCCCACAGTCCGTCCGCCCAAGAACCCGGTACCGCTGAAAAGTTCGCGCGGCCAAATCGATTTCAAGGGCGTGACGTTCGGCTATAGCGATGGCAAAGTTGTTGTTCCCACACTGGACCTGCACATCCCTGCCGGTCAGACCGTTGCACTGGTCGGCCAGACGGGAGCGGGCAAGTCCACGCTGGCCAAGCTCGTAGCCCGCTTCTACGATGTCACCTCCGGGGCCATCACCCTTGACGGTGTGGATCTCAGGGACCTGTCCACCACAGACCTCCGCCGTGCAGTGGTGATGGTGACGCAGGAAGCGTTCCTGTTCAGCGGCTCAGTGGCGGACAACATTGCACTGGGTCGGCCTGAGGCGTCACGGTCCGAGATTGAGGCTGCCGCTGCAGCAGTGGGTGCCCACGAGTTCATCACGAGCCTCCCCGAAGGTTACGACACAGACGTCAACAAACGTGGTGGACGAGTGTCCTCCGGGCAGCGCCAACTCATCGGTTTCGCCCGCGCTTTCCTGGCCGCACCAGCCGTGCTGATCCTCGACGAAGCAACGTCCTCCTTGGACATTCCTTCTGAGCGCATGGTCCAGCAGGGCCTCGCGCATCTGTTGGAGGGAGTCGTAGGCGGTAACTCCGCCCGTACGGCGATCATCATCGCCCACCGCCTCTCCACTGTGGAGACGGCTGACAGGGTGCTGGTGGTCCACGACGGACGCATTGTGGAGGACGGAACGCCAGCCGAGTTGATCAGCGGTGGCGGACGGTTTGCCCAGCTGCACGGTGCGTGGCGGGACTCGTTGGTCTGACCCCGGCCCCGTGGCAGCTGTGAGGAGCGACACCACCCCCTCGATTTCGCATCACGGGACGTTTCGGCTATTCTTGAACAGTTGCTTTCGCAGCGGATCGGGATGTAGCGCAGCTTGGTAGCGCGCTTCGTTCGGGACGAAGAGGTCGCAGGTTCAAATCCTGTCATCCCGACCAAACACGAAAATGGCGTCGAGAAATCGGCGCCATTTTTGTTTGCCCGAATCACCCCCGCGCCACTCAAGACACGCGCAACGCATCCCCGCGCGCGACTCGCACATCCGGGCAGCGCCACCCCACCTCCGGGTCCTGAGCGAATTCGGGTGGCGCCAATACACATCACAAAAAGGCAAAAAGAAACCCCGGAGCTGGGTTCGTCACACTCCGGGGTTTCTTTTACTACAATTGTTTTACATAGGGTCGGGCCAGTTGCCGATGGACATCGTGCTGAATGTCGGTTCGGTCTCGGCCTTGTCCTTCTTGGGCACCGTGGTGGTGGACCGCATGGGGTCCGGCCAGTTACCGATGGCGCTTACTGTGCTGGAATCTGCTGCGGGAGCAGCAGAGACTACCCCGGGAGCCGCAACCGCGAACGTCAGTGCGCCCGCCACGGCCACTGACGCGATGATTTTCTTGAACATGTTGTACCCCAATGCGAGTCGGATTCGTTACGGAAATTGCACGGTCCCTGTTGACATACATTGTAAAATGTTTTCCACAGAGACTGTCAAGGTTTTGGTCAAAAGACACCTGTAGGAGGGACCCGTGGGAAACGGATTCGGCGAGAAGCTACGTGCCGAACGGCTCGAACGTGGGTTGACGCAGGCAGAGCTAGGCAAGAACCTGTATTCACCGAGCTATATTTCGCTGCTGGAGACCGGTCGCCGCGAGCCTACGGCCGAGGTCATCGAGGAGCTAGCCCGCAGGCTGGAGCTGGCGCCCAAAGCACTTGAAGCGTGGAGCCAACCAGTCTCCGTCAGTGATGCCGAGTACGTCCTCGCCGGACTCTACGCCCGGCAGGCCTGGGACCTTCGCGACTATCAACTGGCCGCCAGCCACGCCGCCACCGCCGCGCAGATTGCCCTCGAGGCCAAGAACAACAGCGCCTGGTGGAATATGACGTACATGCAGGCCGAGTGCGTGATGAAACAAGGCCAACTCAAGGAATGCCAGCAAATCGTTGAGCACCTCCTGGAACACCCCATGGCCACCGAATCCGCCGGCCTGGGAGTGCGCGCCTGGCAGATGCTTGCCGCGGTGTGTCACGGACAAGGACAGCTGGCCACCGCCGTCGAGCATGCCAAGCAAGCCGTAAAGCTCAGCGAGCAACTGCCCAAGGGTTCCACCCTCATCATCGGTGCGCACCGCGCGCTGATCGGAGCCCTGGCCGAAAGCGGCAAGCTGGACGAAGCCTGGCAGTATTGCCTGGCGATGATCGAGCACATGGACGAGCATTCCATGTCGCAGCTGGCCGGCGAAGTCGCGTGGGTAGTTGGCAACGTCGCCTTCATGCGCCACGACTATGTAGAAGGCATCAAGCACCACGAGCGAGCCGCCAAGCTTCTCTCCCCCGCCAACGACATTGAGCTGTGGGCCCGCTTCAACAAGGCGTCCGCAGCGGTTCGACTGTCCTCAGGGATTGTGGAACCGGAAACGTTGTCCGCCATAGAGCGTGCAGAACTGGCGCTGTCCATTGTGGGCGGCAACAAGACGGACCAGCTGGAGGTCGCTTTTATCCGCGCCCGCTGGCTCTACCTGACCGGGGATATCCCTGCAGCAGTGGAGAAGCTCCGCGAGATTTACGCCGACCGTAAGGTGTTGGCGCGGCACACCGCCGGCGAAGTTTCCCTCTTGCTTGGCAAATCCTTGAAAGCAGCCGGGGAAGCCGCTGAGGCGCTTCAGTTCCTGGAAGAGGCGCAGCACGACTTCAGCGCGGCAGGGGCCTCGGACAGGGTTCAGCAGGCCATGGACGCGGTCTTGGAGATCCGCCTCGCCGAGCGTCGGGCCGCGAAAGAACACTCGGAAGCCTGATTAACCCAAAACTGGGGGACAACACACTCCCACTGACCGTTCAGTGGAGCATGTGCTGTCCCCCAGTTGGGTTACTAGGCGAAGGTGCGCCCGGTGAGCTTCTCGTAAGCCTCCACATAACGGGCGCGGGTGCGCTCAACCACCTCGGCGGGCAACGGAGGCGGCGGAGTGTCGGAGGACTTGTCCCAGCCGGACTCGGCGGAGGTCAGCCAGTCACGGACGTACTGCTTGTCGTAGGAAGGCTGCGACTTGCCCGGCGCATACGTGGACGCATCCCAGAAGCGCGAAGAGTCCGGGGTAAGAACTTCGTCGCCCAGCGTGATCACGCCAGTGGCGGCGTCGATACCGAACTCCACCTTAGTGTCGGCCAGGATGATGCCGCGTTCGCGGGCGATCTCCTCGGCGCGGGTGTAGATCTTCAGCGTGAGTTCGCTGAGGCGGGCAGCGATGTCGTCGCCCACCATGGCCACCACATCGTCGTACGTGATGTTGACGTCGTGCTCGCCAACTTCAGCCTTGGCGGAAGGCGTGAAGAGTGCCTTCTCCAAGCGTGAACCGTCAACCAGGCCCTCGGGCAGCGGAATGTTGCAGACCGTGCGGGATTCCTTGTACTCAGCCAGGCCGGAGCCGGTGAGGTAGCCACGCGCGATGCACTCCACCGGGAACATGTCCAGCTTCTTGCAGATCATGGCCCGGCCCTCCACGGCCTCCGGAACGCCACCCTCAACAGTGGACGCCAGCACGTGGTGCTCAACATCCAGCTGGTCGAACCACCACAAGCTCAGCTGCGTCAGGACACGGCCCTTGTCCGGGATTTCGCTGCTCAGCACGTGATCGTAAGCGCTGATGCGGTCGCTGGCCACAACCAGCACGCATTCCTGGCCGATCTTCTCCGTGATGGCTTCATCGGCCGGGACGTAGAGGTCGCGGACCTTGCCGGAGTAAACGTGCTTCCAGCCCGGAAGTTCCAGCGTTTCGGTTTCGAAGCCGCCGGTGGGGATACCCTCAGTCATGCTCAGGCCTGCACTTTCGGGATGGTACCGGTGGCCGTGTACGGAACGCGGATTTCGCCGCGGGCGGCTTTGCCTCCGATGTCCGTACGGAACTGCGAGCCTTCAAGCTGAACCAGCTCAACGCCGTCGTACGCCTTTTCACGGGCCTCAACCAGATCTGAACCGAGCGCCACAACCGCCAGGACGCGGCCTCCGGCGGAGACCACCTTGCCTTCATCGTCCAGCTTGGTGCCGGCGTGAACCACGTGGACACCGTCCAGCTCGTCAACCTTCTTCAGGCCACGAATGCGATCGCCCGTGCGGGGCGCGTCCGGGTAGTTTTCGGCAGCAACGACGACGGCGACTGCCGTGCTCTTGGACCAGCGCAGCTCTTCTGCGGTGTCCAGTTCGCCCTTGGCAGCTGCCAGCAGCAGCGCACCGAGCGGGGTCTTGAGGCGGGCGAGGACTGCCTGGGTCTCGGGATCGCCGAAGCGGACGTTGAACTCGATGACGCGCGTGCCGCGGGAGGTCAGTGCAAGTCCGCAGTAAAGGACACCGACGAAGGGGGTGCCGCGGCGGGCCATCTCATCAACGGTGGGCTGGGCCACGCGGTCGATGACTTCCTGGACCAGGCCCTCGGGAGCCCACTCGAGCGGGGTGTACGCGCCCATGCCGCCGGTGTTGGGGCCTTCGTCGTTATCGAAGATGCGCTTGAAGTCCTGCGCCGGGGACAGCGGGACGGTGGTGCGGCCGTCGCAGAGGACGAACAAGGAAACCTCTGGGCCGTCAAGGAATTCCTCGATGACCACGGTTCCACCGGCGTCGAAGCACGCCTGGGCGTGAGCCAGGGCTTCCGCTCGGTCCTTGGTGACCACCACGCCCTTACCCGCTGCCAGGCCATCGTCCTTAACTACATACGGGGCACCAAAGGTGTCCAGTGCGTCGGCAGCTTCCTCGGCGTTGGTGGCAACGCGGGCCATCGCAGTGGGAACGTTGGCTTCAGCCATGATCTGCTTGGCGAACGCCTTGGAAGCCTCCAACTGGGCTGCTTCCTTGCTGGGACCGAAGACGGGAATGCCGGCTTCGCGGACCGCGTCGGACACACCGGCAGCCAAAGGCGCCTCGGGTCCTACGACAACCAGGTCCACGCCCAGCTTGGTGGCGAGGGCGGACACGGCTTCCGGGTTGTTCCCGTCAATCGCGTGGGTGGGAACGAGTTTGCTGATGCCCGCGTTGCCCGGGGCCGCGTGGACCTCGGAAACGTTGGGATCTTCAAGCAGAGAGCGGACAATGGCGTGTTCGCGGCCGCCTGGGCCAATGACGAGTACCTTCACAGTCTTCAAGGGTACTTTGTGAAGGGCGCGGGGCCTAAGCTGTGTCATTCACCGGACCCCGTACGCCCCTAGACTTGGCTGTATGCCCATGAGTTCGCATGAAACGTTCAACGTTGAGTCCGCGGTAGAACTGGCAGTGATCGAACGTAGTGGCTTTATTGAGTCCCGGCACATCGGCGCGGCCGTGGTTCTTGCCGGCGACGGCTCGGTGGTCACCCGTCTTGGTGACATCGACGCTCCCATTCTCGCCCGCTCCACGCTCAAGCCCTTCCAAGCCCTGGCTTCCATGCAATCCGGCGTGCCCCTCCGTGGCGCCCAAGTTGCTGTCGCCTGCGGCAGCCACACCGGTTCCCTGGATCATATGGACGTTGTGGAGGGGATGCTCAAAGCAGCAGGCGTGAAGGAGGAAAACCTCCAGTGCCCTGCCGCCTGGCCCCAGGACGAAACGGCCCGCAACTGGCTGGTTCGCTCCGAACGCGGACAATCGAAACTGGCATTCAACTGCTCCGGCAAGCACGCAGCATTCCTGTGGGCCTGCACCGAAAACGGCTGGGACTTGCGCAGCTACCTTGAACCAAACCACCCGCTGCAGCAGCGCGTGCGCTCGGTGATTGAGGAATACAGCGGCGAAACGATCTCCCATTTGGGCATCGACGGCTGCGGCGCACCTGTTGCTGCCATCTCACTGACCAGCCTGGCCCGCGCCTACTCCCGCTTGGCCAAGTCCCCCGGCGACAAATCGTCCAATGCCCGTGCTGCCACCATCGCCACATCCATGCTCGACTACCCCTGGGCCGTCCAAGGGAAGGGCGAGTCCAACACCATCGTCATGGAAGAACTGGAAGTCCTGGCCAAGATCGGGGCCGAGGGCGTCCTGGTCCTGGCAACCCCCACCGGCGCCACGGTAGCCGTGAAGATACTCGACGGAAACCTCCGCGCCACGTCATTGGTGGGCTTGACCCTTCTGGCAGTGAGTGGAGCCGTGGACATACCGGCGGTTTCCGGTGTTTTGGAACGGGTGGTTGAGCCCGTACTCGGCGGCGGACACGAGGTAGGCAAGATCCGGCTGGGTCACGCCGTCTCTGCCCTGCTCGACTAGTACTTCTGAGGAGAAAACGTATGGCTGTTGCACGACGCCGCGTCGATGTTTCCGAGGGCCGCGCTGCGCTGGCAGCCTGGCAGGCCGCCGTCGAGCCTTCAGATGGTGAGCCGGGCAGCGCTTCCGGGCCGCCGCCGTCGCGCACTCTCATTGCGACGGCGGTGCGCTACTCCCTGGAGGAAGTCACCGCCCGCGCGCCCGGCAACTCCGTGGAGGTCCGCGTGCCGCCGTTCGGCGTCACCCAATGCGTGGAGGGGCCCCGCCACACGCGCGGCACTCCCCCGAACGTGATCGAGTGCGACGCCGCCACTTGGCTGTCGCTGGTGACAGGACGGATTGCGTGGGCAGACGCGGTTTCGAACCACAAGCTCACTGCGTCCGGTTTGCGTGCAGACCTCTCGGAGCTGCTGCCCCTTTAGGGGTTCTTATACAGCTGAGGCCCCTCAAGAATCGTCTTGAGGGGCCTCATGCTTTGGCTGTACTAATCCGGGCAGACCGGGTTGGATGGTTGCCCGCGCTTGCTCATTTCGAATTGCGGGATATCGTCCGCCGCGGGGCCGCCGCGGAACTTCGGAGAAGGTTCCTGGCCCTCGCTGATGCGCTGGAGTTCCTGCTCTTCGAAGACTTCTTCCTTGCCAAGCATGACGGCCGAGTCATGGTTGGTGATCTCACCGTTGAAGGCGCGGACCATGACGCTGCGGTCAAACTGGCCCTCCCACTTGGCGACGACGAACGTTGCCACGCAGTTGCCCAGCAGGTTCACCACCACACGCATGGAGTCCATGAGGCGGTCGGCTCCAAGGAGGAGTGCGACGCCGGCCACCGGGAAGATGCCGAGCGCTGCTGCCGTGGCGGAGAGGGCCAGGAAGGACGAACCCGGCACACCGGCCATGCCCTTGGAAGTCAGGAGCAGGACGCCCAGGGCCGCCAACTGCTGGCCCAGATCAAGGTTGTGGCCGAAGGCCTGCGCCAGGAACAGCAGCGAGATGGACAGGTAGATCGCCGCGCCGTCCAGGTTGAAGGAGTAGCCGGTAGGTACCACCAGTCCGGTGGTGGCACGGGAGCAGCCTGCGTTGGTCAGCTTGGTCATGATGCGTGGCATGACAGCTTCCGTGGAGGCTGTTCCGAGTGCCAGCAGAAATTCTTCGCGGGTGTACTTGAGGAATGACCACAGCGGAACCCTGGCGAAGCTCCAAGCCACCAGGAACAGCAACGCGATGAAGACAATCGCTGCGCCGTAGCAGGCGGCTATCAGCAGAGCATAGGTACTGAGCGTGCCCAGACCGTACTGGCCGATGATGAATGCCATGGCACCGAATGCACCGATGGGAGCCACTTTCATGATCCAGGACATGATCTTGAAGATCAGTTCCAGGACGGTCTCCATCAGGCTGATGACCGGCATGCAACGCTCGCGGCCGATGACAACAATCGCAGCACCGAAGAAGACGGAGAAGAACAGCACCTGAAGCAGGCTGTTGTTGGCAAAAGCACCGATCACGCTGACGGGAATGACATCCAGGATGAACGCTGCGGCGTCCTTGGGAGGCGCGTTTCCGGTCTTGGCGTTGAGCGCGTCCTGGGAGAGCGTAGCGGGGTCGATATTAAGGCCAGCACCAGGCTGAACAATATTTCCGACGATGAGCCCGAAGACGAGGGCAAAGAGGGTGGCGCCGGTGAAGTACAGGAGCGCCTTGACCCCGACCCTTCCGACCGCCTTGACGTCGCCCACTGCTGAGATGCCTGTGACAATCACAAGGAAAATCAGCGGGGCGATGATCATCTTGATGAGTTGAATGAATCCATCACCCAGTGGCCGGAGGGCGGACCCGATGGTCGGCCAAAAATGACCGATGAGTACACCTGCGACGACGGCGATCAGGATTTGAAAAAAGAGCGACTGATACAGCCGCTTTTTCTTCTGCGGGGCCGAACTCGCCTTCAGCGCCGCGGGGTCTGGGATCTTCATTGATCTGAACCAATCAGTTGGGAACAGCCCCACATTTTGAGGGGGTTTTTCAAATGTAAGCCTGCTCACACCATTCCGCAAGGGGGAATTGCATTTCCATAATATGGAAAGTCACATTTGGTTTGGAGCTTTGGGGTGCGGGCGCCCACCACCCCTTTTGAGCACAGAAATGCCCGCGACACACCCTTTGTCAGGCGTGCCGCGGGCATTCAAGTTCAAAGTGGGTGGTGGCGGTACGGGTCGCCCGTCCGGCGTGCGGGCAGGGGCTAGCCGCGGCCTACGAACGGCATGCCGGCAGCGGTCACCACCAAGGAACCAACACTCGCCGACGCCGGCATGTTGGCCATCATCAACACGGCACGGGCAGCGTCCTCCACGGGGAACATCGGCTCCACCTTGCGGCTGCCGTCGGCCTGGAGAGCACCGGAGCCCACGCCGATGGTGTCCATGATCTCGGTGCGCGTATTGCCGATGTCGATCTGCCCGGCGGTGATGCCAAACTCCCGCCCGTCCAGCTCAATACTCTTGGTCAGACCCGTCATCGCATGCTTGGTAACTGTGTAAGCCACGGACCTGGGCCTTGGCGAGTGCGCCGAGATGGAGCCGTTGTTGATGATGCGGCCACCTTGCGGCTCCTGGGCTTTCATGCTCCGCACAGCCTCAGCCGCACACAGCATGGAACCGGTGACATTCACCCTCAACGTTGCTTCCCAGTCGTCCACACTGATCTCACCCACATCGCCGGCCGGGCCGAAAATGCCGGCATTGTTGAACAGCACATCAACCCGACCCCAGCGTTGGCGGACCTCCGCGAAAAGGCGGGCGACGTCGTCGGGCGCTGTTACATCGCACGGAACCACCAACGCTTCCGAATGGTCGCCTGCGGTTTCGAGCAGCTGCGCCTCACGGCGACCGGCCAACGCCACCCGGTAGCCTTCGGCGAGCATGAGCCGGGCAACTGCCCGCCCAATACCCGAACCGGCCCCGGTCACGACGGCGACCCTAAAGTTTGCGGGCGGGCTGGAGTCAGTCATGTGGTTGCCTTTCGGGTGGTGCGGTGGAGCGTCAGCGTGCGGCTTCTGCCGGCTGGGCTGGAGTTGCTTGGGCTGGGGTTATCGGCCAGCCTATGACAGTCTTCGGGCGTGGCGTCGCGTAGGTTCGCACCTTGGACGTGGACAGCCCGAGACGGACCAGTGACTCGGCGATGGTGACCGCGGCGGCAACTCCATCCACCACGGGGACGCCCGTACGCTGGCGGATCTGCTCGTCGAGACCGGCCATTCCGCCGCAGCCGAGAACAATGACCTCGGCCTTGTCCTGCTGGACCGCTTGTTCCGCCTGGCTCACAATCGCTTCAACAGCACGCTCCGGATATTCCTCAAGTTCCAGCACGGCCATGCCGCTGGCCCTGACAGAAGCGCAACGTGCTTCCAGGCCCGCGAGCTTGAGGCGGTCCTCGATCAGTGGAACAGCGCGATCCAGCGTGGTGACCACTGAGTATTTGTGTCCAAGGAACATCGCGGTGCTGGCTGCTGCCTCGGTGATATCAACTACCGGGACGTCCAGGAGTTCCTGGAGGCCTTCGCGTCCGTGCTCGCCATAGCCTGCCTGGATGACGGCGTCGAACGGCTCGGGGTAGTTCACCACTGCATCCATGACGGCGATCGCAGCGAGGTAGCTTTCGAAATTGCCCTCGCAGGAGTCGGCGCCGAAGCGCGGGGTGATGCCGATGATTTCGGTGCCGGGGGCAGCTGCCGCACGAGCCTGGGCGGCGATGGAATCCGTCATGGACTGGGTGGTGTTCACGTTTGCGACAAGGATGCGCATGGTTTTCCTCTCAACGGCGACGCCCGTCCTCTTTCCGATGGACCGGGGAGGACGGGCGGGCCTTGATCTTGGGTGATGTCAGTGGGTGCTGGCGACGGCGATCGGCTCGCCGGAGACGTCTTCGTGGACTTGCTTCTTGTCCGCGACAGCGAAGTACGTCAGGGCTGCGACGCCGGCACCGATGAACCAGGCGAACGGAGCCGCCGCGGCCAGTCCCGGGATGAAGGCGATGGCGATGGCGAGGCCGGCTGCCGGGAGCATGGCGATGATGGCCTTCGGGTTGACGCCACGCTTGTAGAAGTAGGCACCCTTGGGATCTTCCGTGTAGAGCTCGGGGACGTTGACCTTGCCGCGACGGACCAGCCAGTAGTCGGCCATAACCACACCGAACAGCGGGCCGAGCAAAGCACCAAGGCCACCCAGGAAGTACACGATGACAATGGGGTTGTTGTAGAGGTTCCACGGCAGGATGATCAGACCGATGGTCCCACTGACCCATGCCGCCTTGCGGAAGTTCAAGTGCCGCGGGAAGAGGTTGGTCAGGGCGTAGACCGGAGCCACGAAGTTGGCCATCAGGTTCACGGCGATGGTCAGGATCAGCAGTGCCAGGCAAGCAAGGACCAGCAGGAGCGTATTGGGGATGCTCTCCACAATGTCCGAGGGGCTCTCGATGACGGTTCCGTTGATCTTGTACTGACCGCCGGCCATGACCACCACAATGGCGCCAAAGACGAGCATGTTGATGGGGATGCCCCAGAAGTTGCCCTTGACGATGGATTTCTTGGAAGCGGAGGAGCGGGTGAAGTCGCAGAAGTTCAAGACGAACGTTCCGTAGATCGAAACCCAGAGAGCGCCGCCGGCGAAGATGGTCAGCCACATCTCGGTACCCTCAAGACCCTTGATGCCGCTCCACTGGATGGCACCGCCGGCTTCGATGAAGACCCACACGGCAATCGCGGCCATGGTGACCAGGATGATGGGTCCGGCGAAGGCCTCGTATTTACGGATCATTTCCATGCCGAAGCTGACGATGACCAACTGGACGATCCAGAGGGCCACGAAGGAGAGCCAGCCAAGGGTGGAGAGCCCAAGGATGGAATTACTGTCCAGATCCTTGAGGCCCGGGGCCATGGCGACCAGCATGACGCGGAGAACCACCGAAGCCAGGTACGTCTGGATGCCGAACCACGCCACGGCAACGGCGCCACGGACAAGGCTGGCAATTTGCGCGCCCCGGATGCCGAAGCTGATGCGGCTCATGACCGGGAAAGGAACGCCGGTCTTCTCGCCCATGAAGCCGGAGAAGTTCAAGAGAGCGAACAGGAGGATGGCGCCGATGCCCAGGGCTACCAGGATCTGCCATCCACCCAGCCCCAAGGAGAACAGTCCGATGGCAAAGGCATAGTTACCCAGGCTGTGGACGTCGTTGGCCCAGAGGGTAAAGATGCTGTAGCTGGTCCACTTACGGCCCTTGGCCTTCGTGGGGGCGAGATCAATGTTGTAAAGGCTGGGGCTGATGGTACGGCCTGCGGCTTCGGAAGCTATGGCGCAGAGGTCAGTGTTACCTACCACCGGGTGGTTGGGGCCACCTGCGTTCTTGTCTCCCGGAGTCTCAGTGACGCCGACTGATGAAGTCGTCTGCATCGTGGATCTCCACTTCGTACTGATTCCACAATGCGGAATCTAGTTATTGAATAGTGAAAGCACTCTATGACTCAGGTCACGTAACGTCAAGGGTTCCCCATGTATGCAGGGTCACATTCTGTTGCTTGAGCAGTGCTTTGCCAGTTGACTGTTTTGGTTACGCAATCCGTGTTGACGCTGCCCAACCAGCAGACGTAATCTCGAATTGCAGAATTTTATTCTCACAATACGAAATTCGATGAGCGCCCCCACAGAGCAAGCGCCCAGACATTCAATGAAGAGAGGTTGGACGTGGCTGCAGGAGAAGAGACCTCACACATCCTCAGCGGGTTGACTGCCCAGCTGCCTGATCGTGATCCGGAAGAGACCGCGGAGTGGATTGAGTCCCTTGATGCGTTGATCGCGGAGCAGGGTACCGAGCGTGCCCAGTACATTATGCGTTCGTTGTTGCAGCGTGCCGGTGCCAGGTCGGTGGGTGTGCCGATGGTGACGACCACTGATTATGTGAACACGATCCCGGTGGACCAGGAAGCTCAGTTCCCGGGCAACGAGGAGTTCGAGCGCCGGTACCGGGCGTACATGCGGTGGAACGCCGCGGTGATGGTCCACCGTGCGCAGCGTTCCGATATCGGTGTCGGCGGGCATATTTCCACCTATGCCGGTGCTGCGACGTTGTATGAGGTGGGTTTCAATCACTTCTTCCGCGGCAAGGACCACCCCTCGGGCGGGGACCAGGTGTTCTTCCAGGGCCACGCGTCCCCGGGCATGTACGCCAGGGCGTTCATGGAAGGCCGCCTCACGGAAGAGGATCTGGACGGGTTCCGTCAGGAAAAGTCCAAGGCCGGTCATGCCCTGTCCTCGTACCCGCACCCGCGGTTGATGCCGGACTTCTGGGAATTCCCCACCGTGTCCATGGGTATCGGCCCGATGAACGCGATCTACCAGGCCCAGTCCAACCGGTACCTGCAGAACCGTGGCATCAAAGACACCTCGGACCAGCAGGTCTGGGCGTTCCTCGGTGACGGGGAAATGGACGAGCCCGAATCCCGTGGCCTGCTCCAGCTCGCCGCGAACGAGAACCTGGACAACCTGAACTTCGTGATCAACTGCAACCTCCAGCGCCTGGACGGACCGGTCCGCGGCAACGGCAAGATCATGCAGGAACTCGAGGCGTTCTTCCGCGGTGCGGGCTGGAACGTGATCAAGGTCGTCTGGGGCCGCGAATGGGACTCGCTCCTGGAAGCGGACACCGACGGGGCGTTGGTGAAAATCATGAACGAAACCCCCGATGGTGACTACCAGACCTACAAGGCCGAGTCCGGCGGGTTCGTCCGTGAACACTTCTTCGGCAAGTCCCCGCAGACCAAGGACATGGTCGCGGACCTGGACGACGAACAGATCTGGGGTCTGAAGCGCGGCGGTCACGACTACCGCAAGGTCTACGCCGCGTACAAGGCAGCGACCGAGTTCAAGGGCAAACCCACCGTGATCCTGGCCAAAACGGTCAAGGGCTACGGCCTGGGCCCGCACTTCGAGGGCCGCAACGCGACCCACCAGATGAAGAAACTGACCATGGAAGACCTCAAAGCCTTCCGTGACCACCTGCGCATCCCCATCAGCGATGACCAGCTCGACGCGGACCTCTACCGGCCCCCGTACTACCACCCCGGCATGGACGCCCCCGAAATCAAATACCTGATGGAACGCCGGGCAGAACTTGGCGGGTTCGTGCCCGAACGCCGCCGCAAACACACCGAGGTGGTGTTGCCCGAAGCGAAGTCCTACGAGGTCGCCAAACGCGGATCCGGGAAACAACAAGCCGCCACCACCATGGCCTTCGTGAGGCTCCTCAAAGACCTCATGCGGGACAAAAACTTCGGCGCCCGGTTCGTGCCCGTCGTCCCGGACGAATCCCGGACCTTCGGCATGGACGCGTTCTTCCCGACCGCGAAAATCTACAACCCCAAAGGCCAGAACTACCTCTCCGTGGACCGCGACCTCGTCCTGGCCTACAAAGAATCACCCGCCGGGCAACTGATCCACCCCGGCATCAACGAAGCCGGCGCCGTCGCAGCCTTCACCGCCGCCGGCACCGCCTACGCCACCCACGGCGAACCCCTGGTCCCGATCTACGTGTTCTACTCCATGTTCGGCTTCCAACGCACCGGAGATTCCTTCTGGGCCGCCGCGGACCAAATGACCCGCGGCTTCATCATCGGCGCCACCGCAGGACGAACCACCCTCACCGGCGAAGGACTCCAACACGCCGACGGGCACTCCCCCATCCTGGCCTCCACCAACCCCGCCGTGAAAACCTACGACCCCGCCTACGGCTACGAAATCGGCCACATCATCCGCCACGGCCTCGAAGAAATGTACGGACCCGACAGTACTGACCGCACCGGTGAAGACCGCAACGTGATGTACTACCTCACCGTCTACAACGAGCCCATCACCCAACCCGCCGAACCCGACAACCTCGACATCAACGGACTCCTCAAAGGCATCTACAAACTCGCAGACGCCCCCGAAACCACCGGGAACGGGAACCGGCCCACCGCGACCATCCTCGCCTCCGGCGTCTCCGTCCCCTGGGCCCTCGAAGCACAACGCATCCTCAACGAAGACTGGAACGTCGCCGCCGAAGTCTGGTCCGTGACCTCCTGGAACGAACTCCGCCGCGACGGACTCGCCGCCGAAGAACACGCCTTCCTCAACCCCGGCCAACCCGCCCGCACCCCGTTCATCACCGAACAACTCAAAGACACCAACGGACCCGTCATCGCCGTGTCCGACTACATGAAAGCCGTCCCCGACCAAATCCGCCAATTCATCCCCAACGACTTCGCCTCCCTCGGAGCAGACGGCTTCGGCTTCTCCGACACCCGCCAAGCCGCACGCCGCTACTTCAAAAACGACACCCATTCCATCGTCGCCAAAACCCTGCAGTTGCTGGCGGCGAGGGGCGAAGTGGAGGAGGGCGCGCCGTCGTACGCCATTGATCGCTACAAGCTGCTGGATGTAAACGCCGGCACCACCGGCGGAGCAGGCGGCGACGCCTAACAACCCGCATCAACACAAATTGGCGGCAGTGTTCGTGAAGAACATTGCCGCCAATTGTCGTTTTGTTGGTGTTGCTTACCCGGGTTTACGTGCCCAGGTTCCTCCGATCGACCACAAAGCCTGTTGCCGCGTTCTCGCGGACGGCGTTGATGCCGGCCACAACGGCTTTGAGACTTGGAAATTGTGGCGACACTGCCACAACCGTGCCGTCCTCGGCAGTGAGCCGGAATCGGAATGTGTTGGTTCCTGCCTTGAGAATCTCGAAACTGCCCGCCATGTTCCCCTGTTCTTCCACGCGTCGTTGCGTATTCGAGCTGACTGCATAGCTCCCCCACCGACAATAATGGCCATTTCCGGCCACCAAAAGACCTACCCACGGGTAATCTGCAACCGATTTAGGTAGATGTAACAGAAAGCAAGCTAGGAGCTAGAGACCGCATGGAACCCCGCGCGTATCGTGAGGATATGACTGACTCCAGCATGGCCCCGACCACGGGCGTGCTGCTCGCTGCGGGTGCCGGCACCCGCTTGGGCCGCGGCCCCAAAGCGCTGCTCCCCTTCCGAGGCCGGACCTTGGTGGAGGTACTCGCCGATACGCTTTTCGACGGCGGCTGCCGCGAGGTGGTGGTGGTACTTGGCGCGGAAGCCGACCATGTCCGGCGAAGCACCGATTTAGGCACACACCTGGTTGTGGAGAATGAGAACTGGGCCAAGGGCATGGCCGGGTCCTTCCGTGCCGGCATCGAAGCGGCCACGCCAGGGAACAGCATCATGGTGGCGCTGGTGGACCAACCCGGATTGACCCCGACGGCGGTGAGCAGGTTGCTGGGCAGCCACCGTCCCGGCAGGGTCACCGCAGCCGCCTACCCCGATGAGTCCGGCCACCTGAAGCGTCGGCACCCGGTGATTTTCGACGTCGGGCTACGCGAGCAAGCCGCGGCAGCGGCCAATGGCGACACGGGTGCGAGATCATTCCTCAAAGCCCATCCCGGGCTGGTGGACCTGGTGGACTGCAGCGACCTCTGCTCCGGCGAAGACCTGGACACGAAGGATCAACTGCATCTTTTGGACGGGTAGCGGCGGGTAAGTTAGGGTCCATGATCCGCATCGAAACTGATGATCCCGCACGCCCTGATGTCCACCGGCTCCTCAGCGAGCACTTGGCCGACATGTTCGCGACCTCCCCGGCAGAAAGCGTCCATGCGTTGGATCACTCAGCGTTGTCGCACGAGTCGATCACGTTCTGGACGGCCCGCGAGGACGGGGTCTTGTTGGGATGCGGGGCGCTGAAGACGCTGGCCCCGGGGCATGCGGAGATCAAGTCGATGCGTACCACCTCCACCGCACGCGGACGCGGCGTGGCCACCCTGATGCTGGAGCACATCGTGGCCGAAGCTGCCCGGCTGGGTTACGAGCGGCTCAGCTTGGAAACGGGCACCGAGGAGTACTTCGCCCCCGCGCGCCGGCTGTACGCCCGGCACGGATTCACGGAATGCCCGCCGTTTGGTGACTACACCTTGGACCCGCACAGTGTGTTCATGGAACTCGCCGTTTCACCCAAGTAGCTGGCATTAGTGGTTGTTCCCAGGGCTGGGAACAACCACTAATGCGAGTCAGTTGGGAATCAGGGTGCGGTCGCGGAGCGCCAGATAGATCTTGTCCCGCGCGATGGGTAGCTCACCGAAGCGAATCCCGGTGGCGTTGCGAATCGCGTTTGCCAGCGCAGGAGCCACGGGGTTGAACGGGCTCTCGCTCATGGACTTGGCACCGAGCGGGCCGGTGGAATCGTTGGTAGTGGCGAAATAGACCTCGCTCCTGGGCACGTCCGCGAACGACGGGATGTGGTACTGCCGCAGGATGTCCGTGGTGACGCGTCCGGCGTCGTCCACTTTCACTTCCTCGTACAGCACCGCACCGAGCGCCTGCGCAATGCCGCCCTCGATCTGGCCGCGGCACTGCCGCGGATTCACCACAACGCCGGCATCAGCGGCCTGGACACTTTGCAGAATCCGCAGCTCGCCGGTTCCCGTATTAACAGCAACCCTGAAGCCGTGCACGTTGAACGCGACCGACCGCGGCGTTCCTCCCCAGTTGCCGTCCGTGGCGAGCCGAACGCCTTGCAACCGTGCGGCGTCGACGATTTCCTTCAGCTGCACCGTGCGATCACCGCACTGAACCGCGCCGTCCACCAAACGGCAATCCGTCAGGGCGGCTCCCGTCAACGACGCCGCAACCGTCTGGATCCGCGTAGCGAGTTCCAGCGCCGCCCCGAGCGTCGCCTTCCCGGCCACCACCGTGCCGGCTGAACCGAACGCACCGGTGTCGTGCTCCACGAGGTCGGTATCTGACTGACGCACGGTCACCTTGGACGCCGTCGTCGCCAGCGCGGTGGCAGCCAGCTGCGCATGGACAGTTGTGGTGCCGTTCCCGAACTCGGCAGTACCGACGTCGACGGCGAACCTTCCGTCCGCTTCCAAGCTCACCCGGGTGTGGGCGAAGTGGCCCCGGGGCGGGACGGTGTCGATCATGGACAGGGCTGAGCCCTCCCCGACCACCCAGTCCGGCCCGAGATCATCCAGCCCGGCAGCCCGATAGCGTTCTTTGCCACGGTCCAACGCGTCCCGCACCAACGCCACGCACTGGTCCAGGCCGTAGCTGCCGTAGTGGACGTCTTCCTCGGGCTCGGGTGTTGTGGAGAGCATGTGATCGCCGGGCCGGACCATGTTCTTGAGCCGGAACTCGAGCGGATCCATGCCGATGCCGATGGCAAGTTCGTCAATGGCGGACTCGATCGCGAAGATCATCTGGCTCAACCCATAGCCCCGGAAAGCACCTGCGGGCACGGTGTTGGTGTAAACCGCGTGCGCGTCCACCTTCTTGTTCACGCACTTGTAGACGGCCAAAGACTCGCCGCAGCCGTGGAACATCACGCCGGGAGCATGGTTTCCGTAAGCGCCGGTGTTGGTGAGGACGTTCAGCTGCAGCGCAGTGAGGTACCCATCGCGGCTGGCACCTGCTTTGAGGTGAATGGTGAAGGGGTGGCGGGTGGTGGTGGCCGTGAACTGCTCGGTGCGGGTGAACTCCAACTGCACCGGCCTGCGAAGGGCCAAGGCCGCGAGGGCTACAAGATCCTCAGTGAGAACTTCCTGCTTTCCGCCGAATCCGCCGCCGACCCGCCCTGCCACCACGCGGATGGTCTCCGGGGCCAGGTTGAACACCCGGCTCAGCGTCCTCTTCACCAGGAAGGGAACCTGCGTGGAGGACCGGATCGTCAAACGACCGTCCTCATCCAGCCAGGCAATGGACGCATGGGTTTCCATCGCAACGTGCTGCACGCGTTGGGTTTGGTAGGTGTGTTCGTGAATAAAGTCGGCAGCAGCGAAGCCGTCGGCCACGCTGCCCAGTTCCGCGTGGACCTCGGCCACCACGTTGTGATGCGGGCGGGAAATGCGGGAGAAGACGCCGTCCTTTTCCCCATGAATCGCCGGTGCGCCGGGAAGGATGGCCTCCTGCG
The DNA here is from genome assembly GCF_017876035.1 of Pseudarthrobacter sp. PvP004. Taxonomy (NCBI): domain Bacteria; kingdom Bacillati; phylum Actinomycetota; class Actinomycetes; order Micrococcales; family Micrococcaceae; genus Pseudarthrobacter; species Pseudarthrobacter sp. PvP004. Next base: position 4,890,855 of record NZ_JAGINL010000001.1, on the reverse strand, counting down.
GAGTGAACACCGGCTCCAGGAGTTCGAATTGCACGGCCAATGCACGGGCACCGGCCTCGGCAGCACCCACAGTTTCGGCCACCACCGCGGCAACCCGCTGCCCGATGAACCGCACCACGTTATCCAGGACACGGGTGTCGTCGGGGTCGTCGGCGAAGTTCTCGTGTTGGGCCGTGGAGAACAGCAGCTGCGGCGCATCTTCATGAGTGAAGACCGCCACGACGCCGGGAACTGCCAAAGCTGGCGCCTTGTCGATGGACACGATCCGGGCATGCGGGTGCGGCGAACGCAGCAGCTTCATATGCAGCAGGCCCGGGAGTTGCTCCGCCGGAACATCAAGGGTGTAGCGGGCGGTTCCGGTGACGATGGCCTGGCCGGCGGGTGCGGGAACGTTGTCGCCGAGCTGGCCGGGGGTCGCTTCCACAGAGGCTGGTGCCTGCGCCCCCGAAACGTCCGCACCGGCGTCGTGCTTGTGGTCGTCTCCGTGACCACAGACCGCGTCGGCGATGGAGCGGTAGCCGGTGCAGCGGCACAGGTTGCCCTTGAGGTTGCGGGGCAGGTTGGCGCGCTGCTCGTCATCGAACGTTGCCGCGGTCATCATCATGCCGGCGGTACAGAAACCGCACTGGAAGCCTTGGCTCTCCAGGAACTGCTCCTGCACAGGGTGCAGCCCATCAGCGGAGGCGAGGCCCTCGATGGTGGTGACCGCTTTGCCCTCCGCGCGGACTGCAGGGTAGATGCAGCTGTGGACGGGCGTGCCGTCAACGTGCACGGTGCAAGCACCACAGTCGCCGCCGTCGCAGCCTTTCTTGACGCCGAAGTTGCCTTCCTCCCGGAGGAAGGTACGGAGGCATTGTCCGGGGCGGGGTGTGGCCTGCGAGGCAGCGCCGTTGATCTCAATTGCCATTCCGGGCCTCCTTCTGCTTGATGGTTGTTGCGGCTGGCTGGGTTGACGGCTGGGGCGAGGTGGCGTGCGGCGGCCAAAAATCGCCGGACACAGTCATTGATTCGCCCAGCAGTTCGGCCCGGATTTCCTCGGCCAACTTGAAGGTCATGTCCCGCCGCCAGGCAGGCAGCCCGTGGATGTCGTCGTGGTACAGCGGCCACGGAATGGAATCGCCGACGGCGTCAGCCAGCGTCCCGGCGTCGGGAACCTGCCCGGCGGGGAACCGCAGCTGTACCGGCCTTTTGGTGGACGCGGTCACGGTGATGACCAGGCCGCCGTCGGGGTCGAGCCGGCCTATCAGCAGTACGCCCGAGCGGCCAAGGTTGCTCAGCGACAAGCGCCGGAAAGCGACCCGGGCTGAGAGCGCGCTTGCGGGCAGATGGATGCTGCGCAGCAACTCCCCCGGCGCGAGGACGGTCTGCATATCCCCGGTCACTACGTCAGCCACCGGGACGTCCCGGCTGCTGCCGTCCGGGCTGAGGATGGTGGCCACGGCGTCGAGTCCGGCGCAAAGCGATGTCATGGGCCCTGCCGGCAGGCCCGTGCAAATGTTGCCGCCCACCGTGGACATGTTCCAAATCTTGAACGAGGCCACGAACGAGTCGCAGCACGGGCGGATCAGTGCCAGGCCCGGCCATTCACGGTTGGCTGTTTCTGCAGCCAGCGGAAGGGAATAGAGCTCGGCGACCGTGCAGGTGGCGGCCAGTTCGAGGCCTTGGTCAGTGACAGTGATGGCGGGCCAGTCGGCTTGGCCCAGGTCAAGGAGCCGTTTGAGGACGGTGCTGCCGTAGGAGAAGAGGACCGTTCCTCCGGCGAGCCAGGCATCGCCGTCGCGCCACTGTGCCGGGTCCGTGGTGGGGACCACGGCCTCGATGGTGTTCATGTCCATGAGTCCTCCTGAGTGAGGTGTCGAGGTGCCGGGTGAATCGGGCCGGTGCTGTCCTTCAGGGAAGGGAAACCGGGTGTAGTGCCTTTTGTGCCGGCTCCGCGCTCGGCGATGATTTCGGCCGTGATGGACACCGCTACTTCCGCGGGAGTCACGGCGCCGAGGTTCAATCCGATGGGCGAATGGAGGCGTTCCAAGGCTTCCGGCGGTGTGCCTGCCTCAAGCAAGGCGTCCACCCGTTGGCGGTGGCTGCGACGCGAACCCATCGCGCCGACGTACGCCAGGTTCAATCGAAGGGCGCTTTCGAGCAGGGGGATGTCGAACTTGGGGTCGTGGGTCAGGATGCACACCACGGTGCGGGCGTCGATGCGTCCTGCAGCGGCTTCGGATTCCAGGTAGCGGTGCGGCCAATCGGTAACCACTTGGTCTGCTCCTGAGAAGCGGCTTTGCGTCGCGAAGGCGGGGCGGGCATCGCACAGGGTGACGTTGTATCCAAGGAGTTGCCCGGCGGGTAGCAGGGCTGCACCGAAGTCGTTGGCACCGAAGACCAACATCCGCGCAGCGGGCAAACGGCTTTCCACAAACAGAGTGATCGGTTCCGGCTGCACTTCTTCGCGTGGAGGCAAAGCCAATCTCTCGGTGGTGACCCAGCCGTCGATGCAACCCTCGGGTGCGGCGAGGCGGACCAAACCGGCTCGGCCACCTTGGAGCAGCGGCTCTACTTGGGCCGCGGCGGCGAAGAGCGTGGCGGGGTGGTCCCCCGCCAGCTTGGCCAGTTCCTCCGATTCCATGGCACGGAACCTCGCAGGATCATTGACCACCATGACTCCGCCGCCGGCATCGAGCCGACGGATCAGGGCCGCAGGGCGCTTCGCTTCAGCAAACACGGAAAGTTCGGGCGATCCAGCCATGAGCGGCTGGATGTGGACTTCCAGCTCTCCTCCACAAGTGAGTCCGACGGCGAACGCGTCCTCGGAACTGTAGCCAAAAGACTCAAGGCGAGGGCCGCCGTCGCGCATTGCTTCCAGGGCCGCCTCAACGACGGCACCTTCCACGCAACCGCCGGACAAACTGCCCAGGATTTCGCCTTTTTCGGAAACCATCATGGAGGTCCCCATGGGCCGCGGCACGGAGCCGCCAGTCCCCACGATCGTGGCCACAGCACACAGTTGGCCAGAGACCGCAGGCCGCCAGCTGCCCAGCGAAGGCATCAGATCCAGCATGGCAACACATCCTTATTCCAGGTGTCCCAGCCAGGAGGCCCGGCCGGAGCAGTGCGCGATCTTGCCTCATATTCTCATTTCCAGAGGATGTTGAGGGGGAGTCGCGGGTAATCAGTAAAAGTTCAATCAGTAAGAGTTCATAGGAACGGGGGCAAGGGCTTCATCTCCCTGCCCCCGTTCCCTGACGGAGCGTCGGCGCCCTTCCCTGAATCATCAGGGCCGCCGCCCGCCGTCGTGCCTGTTAAGAGGGACGACGACGGACGCCTATTCGTGCGGTGGGTACCGATGGACCGTCGATCGGAGTACCGGAATTGTGCCCGCCGGCGCGGGGTGCGCCCGGTTACCGGGCAGGTGTGGGCTAGACGCCCATCAGGGCATTGATGGGGCCCCGGGCGAAGTAGATGATGAAGCCCGCCGTGACAACCCACATGAGCGGGTGGACCTTCTTGGCTTTGCCCGACGCCGCGCTGATGACGGCGAAGGAGATGAATCCGACACCGATGCCGTTGGCGATGGAGTACGTCAGCGGCATGGTCACGATAGTCAGGAACGCCGGGAGTGCTATGGAGAACTTGGTGAACTTGATCTCGCGGATCTGCGCCATCATCATCGCGCCAACCACTACAAGTGCTGCAGCAGCTACTTCCAGCGGCACCACCGAGGTGAGCGGGGTGAAGAACATGGAACCCAGGAACAGCAAGCCGGTAACCACCGAAGCCAAGCCGGTCCGTGCGCCTTCGCCGATGCCCGCCGCCGAATCGATATACACGGTGTTGGACGAACCGGACGTTGCGCCACCCACCACTGCGCCCATGCCTTCAACGATGAAGGCCGACTTCAGCTTGGGGAACGTGCCGTCCTTGTGAGCCACGCCTGCGCTCTTGGCCAGACCGGTCATGGTCCCCATGGCGTCGAAGAAGTTGGTGAACACCAAGGTGAAGACCAACATGGTGGCAGCCAATCCGCCGATCCTGGCGAATGAGCCGAAGAGATCGAACTGACCCACCAAGCTCAAATCCGGGACCGAAACCAGCTGGCTCGACAAGATGGGGACGTTGAGGTGCCAGCCGCCGGGGTTGTCGGCACTGCCTGGGCCAATGTGGAACACAGCCTCGACAACTGCGGCGAGGACGGTGGTAGCGACGATGCCGATCAGCAGGCCGCCCTGGATCTTGCGTGCCACGAGGATGCCCATGGTCAGCAGTCCAACAATGAAGACAAGGGTGGGGATGGAGGTAATGGAGCCATTGTCTCCGAGCTGAACCGGCGGACCGCCCGTGGTGGCGCGGACAAAGCCGGAGTCAACGAAGCCGATGAAGGCAATGAACAGGCCGATGCCAACAGTGATGGCGGCCTTCAGCTCCTTGGGGACTGCCTTGAAGATCGCCGTCCGGGCTCCGGTAGCACCGAAGAGGACAATCAGGATGCCGTTGATGACCACCAGGCCCATGGCTTCCGGCCATGTGACTTCCTGAATGACCGCGACGGCAAGGAAGGAGTTGATGCCTAGACCGGCTGCAAGGCCGAAGGGCAGGTTGGCCACCAGACCGAAAATGATGGTCATGACGCCGGCAGTCAGGCCGGTGACGGCGCCAACCTGTGCAGCCGAGAGCCAGCCGCCGGCAACGTCCGTAGGGGCGTTTTCTGCCGAGAAGCCGCCCAGGATGAGCGGGTTGAGGATGACGATGTACGCCATGGTGAAGAACGTGACCAAGCCGCCGCGGAATTCGCGGGCCAACGTGGAGCCACGCTTGGAGATCTGGAAGAACTTATCCAGGAAGGAGTTCGACACCGGGGGCTTCTTGTTGCCATCTGCCAGGCCGGTTGCCGTGTGCTTTGCCGCTGTGGGCTCTGCGCTCTTGCCACCGTTGGGGAAGAGCGCAGCCTGCTTTTCAGCTGCTTCTTGCATTTCTGCGGTATCCAGGCTTTCCATGTCAGCCACCGGGCCCTAGTAATCAATCCTGGAATCAAGCGTGTTCCATGTGTTGAACGGCTGGAGGGCCTCCGGAGCCTGGGGGTCGCCCAGTTCCAGCTTGGCTACCGGCATCAGCGCGTCCCGGTTGTCGTTCTCGAAGTACTCGTAGAAGACGGCGTCGTCGAAGCCGACGGATGCGGCGTCGTGACGGTCTGCGGCAAAAAACACGCGGTCAACGCGTGCCCAGAGTGCAGAGGCCAGGCACATGGGGCATGGCTCGCAGCTGGTGTAGAGGGTTGCTCCGCTGAGATCGAAAGTTCCCAGTTCGCGGCAGGCATTACGGATGGCCGTGACTTCTGCGTGGGCGGTGGGATCGTTCGTGGCGGTGACGCGGTTGACGCCTTCGAAGGCTCGTCCGTCCGCGGTGACAATGACGGCGCCGAAGGGGCCTCCACTGTTGAGGACATTGGCTGTTGCCAGCTCAATGGATGTGGCCAGGAATTGCTCGGCCGTGACGGTTGTACTCATGTTGCGACTTCCTTAGTGCTGAGGAAGCCAGGTGACCTGTTTGGGGGCGCTACAGAGAGGAGCTCCAGTTAGCTTGGTTACCAGGCTTCAGCATGTGCGATGAAGGTTAAGTTGCGCCTGGTAGATAGCTTCCCGAGGTCCGGGTGCCCGCCTTTGGCAGTTAGAGCGTAGCACCAGGTTTGTGAGCCGCGCCATAGTTTTTTGAAAATTTAATTTCGTCATGCGAAATTACTTACTCAGCGGTCCTGGTGCCCGAATGTGACCGCAGCCCGCCCGCAGGCGTTGACGGCCGCCGTCGTGCATTTTACGCTGAGGGGACCGGACCGCTCTCTGGCGGGGCCGGAAACCTGGATCAGCAGACAGGGCCTAACTGAGCTGGAACGCGTACACGCCGACCAGACAAGGAACCTGCAATGACCCCCCTTTGGATCAAGAACCCCCTGGGTATCTTCACTGCAAACGACCTCGACGCCGGCGGCGGCCTGGTGGTTTCTGATGGAAAAATCGTGGAGTTGGTGCCTTCGGGAGGACAGCCGTCTGTTGATTCCGTTTTTGACGCGTCCGGGCACGTTGTTCTTCCCGGGCTCATCAACACGCACCACCACTTCTACCAAACCCTCACCCGCGCATGGGGCCCCGTGGCCAACGCGCCGTTGTTCCCGTGGCTGCAGAACCTCTACCCCGTCTGGGCACGACTCACCCCACGGAGCCTTGAGCTCGCCGTGCAGGTCGCGCTGGCCGAGCTGCTGCTTTCGGGCTGCACCACCGCCGCCGACCACCACTACCTCTTCCCCGACGGCATGGAAGACGCCATCGACATTGAAGTGGCCGCCGTCCGGGCCATGGGGATGCGAGCCACGCTGACCCGCGGGTCCATGACCTTGGGAGAGGACGACGGCGGGCTGCCGCCCAGGACCACGGTCCAGTCACCCGAGGCAATCCTTGCGGACAGCGAAAGGCTGATTCGTCAGTACCACGAAACGGGTGACGGGGCTGTCGTGCAGATCGCCCTTGCCCCGTGCTCCCCGTTCTCGGTGACCAAGGAAATCATGGCCGAGAGCGCAGCCATGGCCGAACGATTCGATGTCCGGCTCCACACCCACCTTGCCGAGACCATCGACGAGGAAGACTTCTGCCGCTCCATGTTCGGGCTGCGGACCGTGGACTACCTGGAATCCGTGGGCTGGTTGGGATCCCGCACCTGGCTTGGACACGGCATCCACTTCAATGACGACGAGATCGCCAGGCTGGGAGCCGCGGGCACCGCCGTCGCGCATTGCCCCACCTCCAACATGCGCCTCGCCTCCGGGACCGCGCGCGTCTTGGAACTGGAGGCCGCAGGTGTTCCTGTGGGGCTGGGGGTGGATGGGTCGGCGTCGAACGATGCTTCCAACATGATCCTCGAAGCTCGGCAAGCCCTGTATCTGCAGCGGCTCCGCTACGGCGCCTCCGTTCCCGTGGAGCGGGCTCTTGGTTGGGCTACTCGTGGATCCGCTGCCGTATTGGGGCGCTCCGACATTGGCCAGTTAGCCCCGGGGATGCAGGCCGACCTTGCGCTGTTCAAGCCCGATGAGCTGCGATTCTCCGGCAGCCACGATCCCGTCGCTGCGTTGCTGCTCTGCGGAGCGGACCGCGCCGACCGTGTGATGGTGGGCGGTTCCTGGCGCGTGGTGGACGGCGCGATCCCCGGACTGGACGTGGCCGGGCTCATCGCTGAGCACTCGGCCGCGGCGCGGAAGCTGGTGGCGGGGTAGCGCTGGCGTGCTGAGGCCTCGCCCGATTCGATGGTTCCCTGCTCAGGATGCCGATCGCCCGGCACTTTTTGCAGGGAACCATCGAATTGCTCGGCTCAGCTAGATCGTGATCTTGTAAATATGATGCGTGTACTCGTTCGCGAACGAATCAGTGAACTTGCCTTCCGTTACCTGGATAGTCCGGCCTTCGCCCACCACTTCCACCTGGTTACCGGTGATCCCGGCGGGAAGCGTGAACGTCTTTGAGCCCGGAGCACCGCTTAGCCCGATGCCTGCGAAAAGGTACGCGCTGCCGTCCTTGGCCTTGAGCATGGTGTCAGTGCCCGCAGCTCCCGCGTTCCACTCATAGCTTTGTGTGTTGAGGACAGGAGCCAACGCTTGGATCCCTGCCAGCGCGGCCTTGATCTTCGCCCTGCGATCATCAGGAATGTCCACCAAAGAATAGTTACCGTACGCCGGATCATTGTTGTGTTGGAAGATGCTGATACCGCGCGCTTCGTGGATGATGCCGGACCACATGGCACCCTCCATCTGCTCCGGGGTTATGGTCCTGGCGTTCGACTCACCCAGGTACGGCCGAGCCGATTCCACGAACAGCCAATTCGGTTTCTCGCCAGGGGTTGCCTGGAAGGACCGCATCCGGTCAACCTGCCAGCCATACGCTGCACTGACCGCCGGGTTGGCACCTTCGGGCCACGCAGGGGAAGCTCTGAAAGCATCTCCCACAGGCGGGCTGGTATAGGCATAGTTATCGACGGAAGCGAAATCCACGGCCGCCAAGAAATCGTCCATGGTCCCGCTGGCCCACCACGTCCCCAAGATGCCTTTGCTGTAATTGGCGTTGATGGGCCGGCCGTCACCATACGCGCGTATCTTCTCCACAAGATTGGTCATCTGCTGCAAGTTCTCCTGGGTATTGCTCCCGGAACAACCCAAGCCCATGTCGCACTCGTCAAAGGTCGCCCAGGCGACAACGCCGTCGTTGGCGCCCACCTCGGAACGTGCCCACTCCTGACCGGCGATGACGAGCATTCCGGTGTCAGTGATGGACGTCATCGTGGAGCCATCGTGCTCTGCCTCCTGATACACATTTACGCCAAGGTCCTTCAACCGGGCGGCGTGCTCCGGTTTCCCGAAAAAGACGCTCACGGGGAACAGGTTGGGGTTGTTCAGCCTGGCCGCACCCGGGAACTTGGTCCAGTACCCTGGTCCACCATCCCAGGGAATCCGAGCCAGGTTGGAGAGGGTGCCCGAAGTCGCCGTCGGGGTCGGGGTCGGGGTGACCGTCGCCGTCGCCGTCGGGGTCGGGGTCGGGGTAACCGTCGCCGTCGCCGTCGGGGTGACCGTCGCCGTCGCCGTCGGGGTGACCGTCGCCGTCGCCGTCGGGGTCGGGGTCGGGGTAACCGTCGCCGTCGGGGTGACCGTCGCCGTCGGGGTGACCGTCGCCGTCGGGGTCGGCGTGACGGTCGCCGTCGGGGTCGGCGTGACGGTCGCCGTCGGGGTCGGCGTGACGGTCGCCGTCGGGGTCGGGGTAGTGCTACTGGACGGTATGGGTGCCAAGGTAGTTACCGACGGCGTGGGCTGCGGCTGAGGCGTTGTGCACCCGGAAAGAGCCAACGCCATCACCGCCACGAATATTGAGACCTTGAGTTTCATGACTTGTATTTCCTTTTGCAGGGCAGCCACATTGAGCTGCCTCGGTGCCGTCTCCCCAGCCGGCTCTTTCGCCACCTGCCTTGGCAGGGTTTCAGCCGGGACATTGCCCGGCACGGCGCGGCGATGCGCGTCGGATTCTCGATCTCTGCCGTGCGCCGCCTGTAGCCGGTGCCGTTCGAGCGAGATGTTGCGGCCCGTGTCCGGTCAGGGCCGCGACGACCAAATGCCCGTAGGTGGTCGTCGACTCAGCATACGGGAAGCCCACATCCGCCATGCCGCTGGTTTAGATGGTTCCCTGCTCAGGATGCCGTGCGCACGGCATCGTGAGCAGGGAACCATCTGAACGGGTTCTCCACATAGACAAACCCGCCCCTGTGCCGGCTTTCCCGCTCGTTCCAGTCTTGACTCATGACCAACAGCACTCATGACCAACTGCCCCCGGGAATGGATTTGTGGCGAACCAACGAGCTGTATGAAGCGGGGATCCACCATCGAAGAATTGCCATGCTTGTCCGTTCCGGCGAGCTGGTGCGCCTACGGCGCGGTTGCTATATCCGAGGCAGCACCTGGACAGCCCAAAAGCCATGGATCCGCAGTCTGCAACTCATTGCCGCGCACGCACACGGGACACTTACGACGTCGGCCGGAAGCTTGGTCTACAGCCACACCTCGGCCGCGCGCCTCCATGGCCTCTTCCTATGGAACGTGGATGACAAAATCCACATCACCACGGAGACAACCACCTCATCCACGTCACACGGCGGGGATGTTGTTCCGCACACACGTTCGCTGGCGGTGACTGGCGACGTTGTTTTTGTGAGGGGCATGCCTTGCACCACCGTGGAACAAACCGTGGTGGATTGCTGCCGGATGCTGAGCTACAAACAAGCCTTGGTCCTGATGGACCATGCTCTCAGAAAGGGCGCAGATCCTGTGAAGCTTCAGCAAATGTGCACGTTGATGGCCGGCCGCAACGGAGTGCTCACTCTTCGCCGGGTCCTGGAGAATGCGGATGCCAGGTCAGAGTCCCCCGGGGAAACCCTCACCCGGGAGTTGCTCCAGCGGTTGGGGATCGAACTTCCCGAATCGCAGGTGGAGGTCGCGTCACCGGAAGGTCGCCATCGGCTGGACTTTGCGTGGAAGAAAAGGAAGGTTGCCTTGGAGTTCGATGGAAGGGTGAAGTACTTCGACTACGCCCCTACTGACGAGGTGATCTACCAGGAGCGGCTGCGCGAAAAGGCCTTGACCGAGCTTGGCTGGAGGTTCATTCGCATCAAGTGGCAGCAACTGTTCAAGGAACAGGAGTTCAAGACCAGCGTGCTGAGAGTTTTGCGGGGAACAAGCTAGCGCCGGATTCGGGGGTTCACTACCAACAGTGCCGTGGGCACGGCATAGTGAGCAGGGAACCCACGAAACGGCGGCGGAGAGGAAGAGGCGCAAGGGCAACGGAAAGGCGGGCAATACCTCCCCAGGTATCGCCCGCCTCTTTGGCTCTGTTGCGCAGAGTCCGCGCTCCTGAAAATTCCCGCAGCGGCAGGGTTCCCTGTCCGAGCTTGCGAGGAAAGGGGGGCCGCTGAGGACGGAAAGATCCTAGGGGCGCTGCCGGCCGAACACCGGGAGTGCGCGCAGCCAACGGGAGAACCCGCCGGCTTTGCGGTCACAGTCGGCCGGAATGTAGAAGTCCGGATCTGTCGCACCGAAAGGCAGGTACAGCTCCTGACCCGGCGCCGGGAATTCCACGACGTTGTTCGTATCCTTCGAGTCCATCTGTTCCTCCTCTTTCTCATGCAAGCAGTTTCCGCTCTTCGGAAAACTTTTATTGTTATGTGGAAAGTGTAGGCAGGCGTCAAAGCAAGCGTCAAGACCCCCGAGGAGCCAAACTGAGTTGCCCCGGTCACATTTGGATGGTTCATAACGATCCGCCGGAACCCGTATACACAAGTCGAATTAGTGCGCTACTCTCGAATGAGTTCGTGGCGTACGTCACGTAACCTGAGAGCAGCAGGCAGGGTCGTAATGAGCTGGCATCAATGGATGTCGGCTCTTTTTTGTTGGGTCGGCTCCACCAGAAACGCAGTGGAAACACGCGCTTAATTTCATTGATGGAACCTAGGTTCCACCTCACAGAAGTTGGGATATGACCATGAGCAACAACATCGTCCTCGGCGAAAACCAGTACGGCAAAGCAGAAGTCCGCGTCGTCAAGGTCACCCGGGATACTGACCGCCACCACATCGAAGACTTGAACGTCACCTCACAGCTGCGCGGCGACTTCCAGGCGGCCCACCTCGAAGGCGACAACGGACACGTCGTTGCCACCGACACTCAGAAGAACACGGTCTACGCCTTTGCCCGTGAAGGCATCGGCTCACCCGAGTCCTTCCTGCTTCGCCTCGCAGACCACTTCACTGGCGGATTCGACTGGGTCACCGGCGGCCGCTGGGAAGCCGAAGCCTACAGCTGGGATCGCATCCAGGCCCACGGCGAGGGACACGACCACAGCTTCGTCCGCAACGGACAAGAGGTGCGTACCGCCGTCGTCGTCCGTGATGGCGCAACCACACACCTCATCAGCGGCCTCAAGGACCTGACCGTCCTGAAGACCACGCAGTCCGGTTTTGTCGGCTACCCGCGCGACAAGTACACAACCCTGCCGGAGACCACCGACCGCATCCTGGCCACCGACGTATCCGCCCGCTGGCGCTACAACACCAACCTGGACTTCGCCGGCACGGACTTCAACAAGAGCTACGAGGACATCAAGGCACTCCTGCTTGAAGGCTTCACCGAGAACTACTCCCACGCACTGCAGCAGACGCTGTTCGACATGGGCAAGAAGGTCCTGGAAGCTCACAGCGAAGTGGACGAGATCAAGTTCTCCATGCCCAACAAGCACCACTTCCTGGTTGACCTGAGCCCGTTCGGCCTGGACAACCCCAACGAGGTCTTCTTCGCCGCGGATCGCCCGTACGGCCTCATCGAAGCAACCGTCCAGCGCGAGAACATCGAGGCTGCACCGGTGGCATGGAGCGGCATCGCCGGCTTCTGCTAAACCCGCACCAAACGCGGACTAAGCCGCACTAAACCCGCACCATCTCAAGGGTTTGTGTGCAGGTCCCCCCAACGGCGCCCCGTCAAGGCCGGACCTGCACACAAACCCAACCCCAAAAACAACCCAAAGATTTGTTAGCCAGACATAGTTAGCCAGACGAAGACGTCTGCCATGAACCCAGAAAGTCTGCCATGAACATCAAGAAGAAATCCCGCTCTGCGAATACCACCGCTTCGCAGACGAACAAGCCGGAACGGCCCGAGGACAAGCGACTCTCCATCGGAAGCACCTTCGCCTATGGCTTCCAGCACGTCCTCACCATGTACGGCGGAATCATTGCGCCCCCGCTGATCATCGGTGCCGCTGCAGGCATGTCCTCGCAGGACATCGGCCTCCTCATCGCCGCTTGTTTGTTCGTGGGCGGCCTGGCCACCATCCTTCAGACGGTGGGCATCCCGTGGTTCGGCTCGCAGTTGCCGCTGGTTCAGGGTGTTTCCTTCGCCGGTGTCTCCACCATGGTGGCAATCGTCCAAGGTGGCGGCGGGATCCAGGCGGTGTTCGGCTCCGTGATCGTGGCCTCGCTGATTGGCCTGGCGATCACTCCCCTGTTCTCCAAGATCATCAAGTTCTTCCCGCCTGTGGTCACCGGCACGGTGATCACCACCATCGGCCTCACGCTGATGCCGGTGGCGGCCAACTGGGCCATGGGCGGCAACGCCAAGGCTGACAACTACGGCAGCATGGCCAACATCGGCCTCGCAGCAGCCACCATGGGCGTGGTCCTTCTCCTCAGCAAGGTTGGCAACGCCGCCATTTCCCGACTCTCCATCCTGCTGGCCATGGTCATCGGTACCATCATCGCTTTCATCGCCGGCATGGCTGACTTCTCAAAGGTGGGCCAGGGTGACATCGTCGCTTTCCCCACGCCCTTCGCTTTCGGCGCTCCCACCTTTGAAATCGCTGCCATCATCTCCATGCTCATTGTCATCCTGGTGACCTTGACCGAAACCTCGGCCGACATCATCGCAGTGGGCGAGATCGTGGACACCAAGGTTGACTCCCGCCGCATCGGCGACGGCCTCCGCGCCGACATGCTCTCCAGCGCCATCTCCCCGTTGTTCAACTCTTTCACCCAGAGTGCCTTCGCCCAGAACGTTGGCCTTGTGGCCATCACGGGCATCAAGAGCCGCTTCGTTGTCAGCGCCGGCGGCCTCATCCTGGTGGTCCTGGGCCTCCTGCCGATCCTGGGCCGTGTTGTCGCAGCGGTTCCGACGCCCGTCCTGGGCGGCGCCGGCGTCGTGCTTTTCGGTACGGTGGCAGCCAGCGGTATCCGCACCCTGGCCAAGGTGGAGTACAAGAACAACATGAACCTGATCATCGTGGCGGCCTCAATCGGATTCGGCATGATCCCCATCGCGGCACCTTCCTTCTACGACGAGTTCCCGTCCTGGTTCTCCACGATCTTCCACTCCGGCATCAGCTCGGCTGCCGTCATGGCCATCCTGCTGAACATCCTCTTCAACCACTTCAAGGCCGGCAACTCGGACAACCAGTCGGTGTTCGTGGCGGGCACTGACCGGATTGTCAGCGAAGAGGACATCAAGTGCCTCAGCGAGGGCGACCGCTTCGAGAACGGCAAGCTGATCGACGCCGACGGCAAGGAAGTCCCACTCAAGGCATCCAGCGCGTCAGAGCACTAGCTTCCGCACGCGCGGATGACAGCAGGCGGCAGTGTTTTCCTTGGGGGACACTGCCGCCTTTTGTCGCCTCTCGGGGGGGTCGCCCCTCGGGGCATGTACGACGCCGGCACTCACCGTAGGATCAGGCCATGACCGAGAAGCCCATGACCAACCAAGCGCCCTGCTTCCACTCGCTGGCCTTCCGCGAGATCCCGAGGCCGGACTATGCGGACGTTTGCCTGGCCACTCTCCCGAACGGCGCCGGCACGGACCCCACGGAATGGGCGGAGCGGTTGTTCTCCTTGGAGTCCATGCCCCGTTGGGTCGCCGGGGCAATGGGCTTGCGTCAGGCGCTTGTGCCCTTGATCGGAATTCCCAGGGCGCCTCAGGACACGTTCAAGGTGACCGACCAGTCGGGCGAAGAAGCCCTGATCTTTGTCCGGGACAAGCACCTGAACTTCGCGGCCGCCGTAGGGGTTGATCCTGTGAGCCGACTGATCAGGGTGACTACCGCCGTCGAACTTAAAGGGTGGCGCGGGAGACTGTACTTCGGCGTGGTGCGGCCCGTTCACCCGATCGTGGTGAACTCCATGCTCAAGAAGGCCACCCGCTCAAAACCCTCGCCGACATAACAAAAGATGGCAATGTTCGCGAAGAACATTGCCATCAAATGCCGACTCGGCGAGTTTAGTTTTGGTTGAGCTCCGCGGAGATCGCCATGGCAGCCTCGCGCAGCATGGGCACGGCGCGGTCAGCGAAGCTCTGGTCAACGCGGGTGATCGGTCCGGACACGGAGATCGCGGTGGGCGTGGGCGCGTTAGGCACGGCCATGGCGAAGCAGCGGACGCCGAGCTCCTGCTCTTCCTCGTCAATGGAGTAGCCACGTTCGCGGATGAGCTTGAGATCTGCCAGGAGGGAGTCGATGTCGCCGATGCTCTTGGCCGTGGGAGTGGGCATGCCGGTGCGGGCCACAATGCCGCGGACAACTTCGTCATCCAGCTGGGCGAGGATGGCTTTTCCGACTCCGGTGTCGTGCGTGTGGGCGCGGCGCCCAACCTCGGTGAACATGCGCATGGAGTGCATGGACGGGACCTGGGCCACGTAGATGACCATGTCCGAGTCGAGGACGGCCATGTTGGAGGTCTCGCCGAGGCGCTCCACGAGGGTCTTCAGCTGCGGCCGGGCCACGGCTCCGAGCTGCTTGCTGGCGCCTTCACCCAGGCGGATGAGCCGAGGGCCCAAAGCGTAGCGGCGGTTGGGCAGCTGACGGATGTAGCCGAGGGACACCAACGTGCGGAGCAGGCGGTGGATGGTGGGCAGGGGGAGGTCCGTGGACGACGAAAGTTCGCTCAGGGTGACGTCGCCGCCTGCGTCCGTGATCAGTTCCAGCAGTTCAAAGACGCGCTCAACGGACTGCACGCCTCCGGAGGCTTTTTCAGCCATTCCCTTGTCTCCAATGACTCAGATTCCGACAACTCTTATCCGCATCGTGAAAAGAATTGCTTAGAACACCCAACATACAGCACAACCCGCACCTGCGCGATGACGCCAAACATGACCAAGCAGGGGGTTGTGTTTCCACTTTGTAGATAATAATATCCATAATACGAAAACATTCAGTTTGGAACGGCGGCCCGGGAACGGGCCTTACAGGAGGAATTTCAATGGCGAATCCGAGCCCCGGAAACTCGATCACCCTGCGCGTCGCCGCACCGTCGAGCTTCACAGCTACCAGTGAACTGGCAGCAGCCGTCGGCGCAGCCGGTGCAGCGATCACCGCACTGGACGTCACGGAATCCCACCACGAGACGATCGTTGTTGACGTCACCTGCAACACCACGGACGACGACCACGCAGGCCGCGTGAAGGATGCCCTGAACGCCCTCGACGGCGTCACCGTCCAGCACGTCTCGGACCGCACCTTCCTCATGCACCTCGGTGGAAAACTCGAGGTGGTCCCCAAGGTAGCCCTGCGCAACCGCGACGACCTCTCGCGTGCCTACACTCCCGGCGTCGCCCGCGTCTGCATGGCCATCGCTGAGGACCCGGCCGCAGCCCGCAACCTGACGGTCAAGCGCAACACCATCGCCGTCCTCACCGACGGTTCAGCCGTTCTGGGCCTGGGCAACATCGGCCCCGCCGCTGCCCTTCCCGTGATGGAAGGCAAGGCTGCGCTCTTCAAGCAGTTCGCCAACGTTGACGCCTGGCCCGTCTGCCTGGACACCCAGGACACCGAAGAAATCATCATGATCGCCAAGGCCATGGCCCCCGTTTACGGTGGCATCAACCTCGAAGACATCGCCGCACCGCGCTGCTTCGAAATCGAGAACCGCCTCCGCGAAGAACTCGACATCCCGGTGTTCCACGATGACCAGCACGGCACCGCGATCGTCACCCTCGCCGCCTTGGTCAACGCCCTCCGTGTTGTAGACAAGAAGCTGTCCGAGGTCAAGATCGTGGTTTCGGGCGTCGGCGCTGCCGGCTCGGCCATCATCCAGCTCCTCAAGGCCCAGGGCGCGCAGCACATCATCGCCGCGGGCCGCTCCGGCGCCATCCACTCCGGCGAGGAATACAACGACGAGCACCGCAGCTGGATCGCCGCGAACACCAACCAAGAAGGCTTCTCCGGAACCCTGCACGATGCCCTCAAGGGAGCGGACGTCTTCATCGGTGTCAGCGCCCCGCACGTGATCGGCGAAGAGCAGGTCGCTTCGATGGCCGAGGACGCGATTGTGTTCGCCATGGCCAACCCGACGCCGGAAATCGACCCCGTTGCCGCGTCCAAGCACGCAGCCGTGGTTGCTACCGGCCGCAGCGACTTCCCGAACCAGATCAACAACGTGCTGGCCTTCCCCGGCTTCTTCCGGGGCCTGTTGGACGCTGGGGCCTCGGACATCACGCCGAACATGCTGGTGGCCGCTGCCGAGGCAATTGCCAACCGGGTAGCTGACGATGAGCTCAACGCGAGTTACATTATCCCCAGCGTCTTCGATCCCCATGTTGCCGCCGATGTGGCCACCGCCGTAGCCAACGCTGCGCACGCCAACGCCGCCAGCGCACTCTAGAAAAAGGAATCCGCTCACATGGCTATCACAGTCACCGATCCCCGGCCGATCGATCGCGCCGAGGAAATCCTTACCCCCAAGGCACTGGCCTTCATCGAGGAACTGCACAAGCGCTTCGCCGGTACCCGCAACGAGCTCCTTGAGGCCCGGCAGGTCAAGCGCCAGAAGGTTGCCGACACCAGCCGGCTGGACTTCCTCCCGGAGACCCAGGAAATTCGCGACGGCGACTGGAAGGTCGCCGAGGCACCGGCAGCTTTGCAGGACCGCCGCGTCGAGATGACCGGCCCGGCAACCCCGGCCAAGATGGCCATCAACGCCCTGAACTCCGGCGCCAAGGTGTGGCTCGCGGACCTCGAAGACGCCAGCACTCCCACCTGGCCCAACGTCATCGACGCCATCCTGAACCTTCGCGACGCCGCCCAGGGAACCCTGAGCTACACCTCGCCCGAAGGCAAGGAATACCGCCTCCGCACCGACGCTCCCCTGGCCGTTGTTGTGGCCCGCCCGCGCGGCTGGCACATGGAGGAGAACCACCTGCTGATCGACGGCGAACCCGCCGTGGGTGCGCTGGTGGACTTCGGCCTGCACTTCTTCCACATCGCCAAGCAGCTTCTCCTCAACGGCCAGGGACCGTACTACTACCTGCCCAAGATGGAGAGCCACCTGGAAGCCCGCCTCTGGAACGACGTCTTCGTGTTCGCACAGGACTTCCTGGGCATCCCGCAAGGCAGCGTCCGCGCCACCGTGCTCATCGAAACCATCCCTGCAGCTTTCGAGATGGACGAGATCCTCTACGAACTCCGCGACCACGCCTCGGGCCTGAACGCCGGGCGCTGGGACTACCTCTTCAGCATCATCAAGTACTTCCGTGATGCCGGTGAAGAGTTCGTCCTCCCGGACCGCGCCACTGTTGCCATGACGGCACCGTTCATGCGCGCCTACACCGAACTGCTGGTCAAGACCTGCCACAAGCGCGGCGCCTTCGCCATGGGTGGCATGGCCGCCGTCATCCCCAACCGCAAGCAGCCGGACGTCACCGCCGCCGCCTTCGACAAGGTCCGTGCCGACAAGACCCGCGAAGCAAACGACGGCTTCGACGGCTCCTGGGTTGCCCACCCGGACTTGGTCCCCACCTGCCGCGAAGTCTTTGACTCCGTGCTCGGTGACCGTCCCAACCAGCTCGATAAGCAACGCCCCGAGGTGAACGTCACGGCCGAGCAGCTCATCGACGTCGCCTCCGCCGGCGGTACCGTGACGGAGGCCGGCCTTCGGCTGAACCTGTACGTCGCCGTCGCCTACACGGGCGTCTGGATCTCCGGCAGCGGCGCAGTTGCCATCCACAACCTCATGGAAGATGCAGCGACAGCGGAAATCTCCCGCTCGCAGGTATGGCAGCAGATCCGCAACAAGTCCGTCCTCGCAGACACGGGCAACACTGTGACCCGCGAACTCGTCACCCGCATCCTGGGCGAAGAGACCGAGCGCCTGCGCATCGAGTTCGGCGACGAGAACTTCACAAAGTACTACGAGCCGGCATCCAAGCTGATCGAGGACATCTGTTTGTCCGACGATTACACGGACTTCCTCACCACTCCCGCGTACGAGCTGGTGGGCTGAGATGGGCTCATTCTCTGCATCCGATCTGGCCCACATCGAGTCCCAGCTCGAGGCGACGGACCAGTTGCTTGACCGCAACTACCCGGGCGACGACGGCTCACGCCAGCCCATCCACACCGTCTACATCCCGGCCGACCGCTTCACGCCCACCTTTGTGGCTGATTGGGGCACACAGGCACTGGCGACGGCGGAAGCTCACGGCGGTCTGGAAAAGCTGGGTCAGCTTTTGGGCCAGGAGCCCCATCTGGCTGCCGCTGTTGCGGAGCGCGTCGCCGCGAAGCTCGCTGCCGAGCCCATCGAGGACCTCCGTTTGGACTTTGAAGACGGCTACGGAGACCGCGGCGATGAGGCAGAAGACGCCGACGCCGTTGCTGCCGCCAAGGCTGTTGCCGCCGCGGTTGCGGCCGGAACAGCTCCGCCGTTCATCGGCATCCGCTTCAAGTGCTTCGAAGCGCCCACCAGGGCCCGCGGGCTGAAGACGCTGGACCTGTTCGTCTCCACATTGGCTGAGGCAGGCGAACTGCCTTCCGGTTTGATCCTCACCCTGCCCAAGGTCACCACGGTGGCACAGGTCCAGGCGATGGACTTCGCGGTGTCCCGCCTTGAAGAAGTCCACGGGCTTCCCGCTGGCCGGCTCCGCTTTGAGGTGCAGGTGGAGACGCCGCAGCTCATCATCGGTGCTGACGGAACCTCGCCTGTGGCGCAGCTCCCCCACGTTGTTCCGGGCCGCATCAGCGCCCTGCACTACGGGACCTACGACTACAGCGCTTCACTGGGAATCTCCGCGGAATACCAGTCCATGGAGCACCCGGTGGCCGACTTCGCCAAGGAAGTCATGCAACTCGCCGTCGCCGGAACGGGCATCCGCCTCTCCGACGGTTCCACCAACATCATCCCCGTGGGCGATGCCGTGGAAGACGCATGGAAGCTGCACGGCCGCTTGGTTCGTCGCTCCCTGGAAAACGGCTACTACCAGGGTTGGGATCTGCACGCCGCCCAACTGCCCAGCCGCTTCTCGGCATCGTACGCTTTCTACCGCGAAGGCCTCCCTGCCGCGGCCCTGCGCCTCCGCAACTACGTGGAGCGCACCGAAGGCGGCGTCATGGATGAGCCCGCCACCGCCCGCGCCCTGGCCGGCTTCGTCCTCCGCGGCGTCCAGTGCGGCGCAGTGGGGACCGACGAGGTCAAGGCGCTTGCCGGCGTCGAACTTTCACAGCTGACCGCACTGGCGCACCCGCGGCTCGCGCAACCAACTTCGCACTGATAGGAGCATTTCGCATGGGCAAGTACTACTACCCGCAGGGCGGTCTGCCGCCGCAGACCCAACTGACCACCGAACGGGCAATCGTCACCGAGGCGTACACGGTGATCCCCAAGGGCGTCATGACGGACATCGTCACCAGCAACCTGCCGGGGTTCTCCAACACCCGTTCGTGGATCATCGCGCGGCCGATTTCCGGCTTCGCCACCACGTTCTCCCAGCTGATCGTCGAAATCGCCCCGGGCGGCGGGGCTCCCAAGGCCGAGTTCGAGGCAGGCGTTGAAGGCGTCATCTTCGTCACCAAGGGCCAGGTCAACCTGACCCTCGACGGCGAACTGCACCACCTCGAAGAGGGCGGCTACGCCTATCTCGCTGCCGGCGCTGAGTGGGGCCTGGAGAACGTCTCCGACGACATCGTCTCCTTCCACTGGATCCGCAAGGCCTACGAGCGCCTTGAGGGCTTCGAGGCCAAGTCCTTCGTCACCAACGAGAAGGACGTGGAGCCCACCTCCATGCCGGACACGGACGACGTCTGGAAGACCACACGTTTCACGGACTCCAGCGACCTCGCCCACGATATGCAGGTCAACATCGTCACCTTCCAGCCCGGTGGTGTGATCCCCTTCCCGGAGACCCACGTCATGGAGCACGGCCTGTACGTCCTGGAAGGCAAGGCCATGTACTTGCTCAACAACGACTGGGTTGAGGTGGAGGCCGGCGACTTCATGTGGCTGCGCGCGTTCTGCCCGCAGGCTTGCTACGCCGGTGGTCCGGGCGAGTTCCGCTACCTGCTGTACAAGGACATGAACCGCCAGGTGAAGCTCACCTGATTTGCGCCGAGATCGCCGGAAAGCTGCCAGTTCGCTGGAGGCTTCCCGGCGATTTCGCCGTTTTCCGGCGAACTCAGCGGCGGCGGCCGATAGCGAGCCCCGCCCAGAACGCGAGGACCAGCAAGCCCAGGACCGTCACCGCGAGCCCGAACTGCGTCCCTTGGCTGACCATGGCTCCACCGTTCCCGACGAAGACAGTGTCACTCAACGGTGCGTAGGCGAACCAGCCGAAGCTGGTGCTTTGGTTGGTCCACGCCACGATCAGCCCCACGATCACAGCGATCAGCCCCAGCAAAGGCACGACGACGGCTGCCGGTTTGCGGGCAGGCCGCGGTGTGCTCTGTTCCCCAAGTTTGTTGTGTTCCCCCATGCGGCCGAGTCTAACCTGCGCGCCCGCCGGCGATTCTGTACGACTCCTGCAGCAGTTCGTCGAGCTCGTCCACGTCGATGTTGTCCAGCCGGATGAGCATCAGCTTCGGGGATTGTTCGTGATGCGGAGTCCAGAAGAAGGTATCGGGCCGCATGGCTGCGAGCGCTTCCCGTTCCTCAGTCTTGACGGTGCCGACGCCCTCCTCCCACATGCGTGCCATGAGGGTCTTGGCAAACCATGCCGGCTGCCCCCAACTGGGGCGCTCAGTGACTCCGGGCATGCTCAGGCAGATGCGTCTTACGTCGTCCTCCGTGGCCATGGTTCACTGTCGCATTCGCCCCGGGGCAGCGACAAGCGAAATCGCGGGAATGCTGCGACAACGCTGGAGCTCATCGGACTGGTTGGCACGTTTCCCGCGAACCCGGCGCCCGGACCTCTTCGGTAGAGTCCTGACCATGGATGAAAAAGCGACGCTGCTCACATATTTGCGCCTCCGTAGGACCGATCTGCTCGGGAAACTGAATGGGCTGAGCGAATACGATGCCCGCCGGCCCATGACACCCACGGGAACGAACCTGCTGGGCTTGGTCAAGCATGTGGCCAGTGTGGAATTGGGGTATTTCGGTGAGACCTTCGGCCGGCCCAGCGGCAGGGAGCTCCAGTGGTTTGCCGACGATGCAGCACCGGATTCGGACATGTGGGTTCCGGCAACGGAGAGCCGCGAAGAAATCCTGGAGCTTCACCATTTTTCCGCCAAGCACAGCGACCAGACCATCGAGTCCCTCCCTTTGGACGCTCCCGGCGTTGTGCCGTGGTGGTCGGATGAGAAGAAGAACGTCACTCTCCACCAGATCCTGGTCCACATGTGCGTGGAAACGTCCAGGCATGCGGGGCACGCGGACATTATTCGCGAACTCATTGACGGCAACATTGGGCAGAGACCGGGCGATCCGAACATCCCGGGCCGATCCACGGAAGAGTGGGCAGCCCACCGTGCCCGTATTGAGCAGGCGGCGCTGCAGGCAGGCGAAAGCAGCGCCTAAACCTTCACAGGTGGCCTGTGAGGCGCTGGCATACTAACGGGCTCACAGGCCACTATTGCCCGGGTTGTCTTGAGCGAGGTTTGGCGGTTGAGGGCGGCAACTTTCAGACCTCTTTGGCTTCGACGATGCCCGAAAATCAACCTCTTTCGGGTGTATTCCTTCTAAAGAGGCTCATAAAGCAGTAGACCCCACCCCTCGATGAACTTCCGGTCACATTCTGTTTACACGCCAACCATGGCCTTTTGGTATCCCAAAGTGTAATCTCCATCACATTCCCTCATGTGATATTCGCATTCCGCATGACGGAACCATTCGCGTGGCAATGAATGAACCCTTCAGAGCTCAGATAGGAGCGCACTGTGGAAAAAGACCTTGCCCAGGAGGCTGCAACACCGCGGACCGGATCCCTGGCCAAACAAATCGAAGGCGCGTATCAACGGATAGGGGTGACTGGCGCACATCGCCAAATTGTCTTCATGATCCTGCTGGGCGTCTTCTTCGACGCCCTCGAACAAAATGCCGTAGGCATCACCGGACCCATCCTCCGCCAGTCGTGGGGATTGGGCGCCACCGAAATCGGTTTGCTGAACACAATGACGTTTACGGCAACCGCACTTGGACGGCTCGCGACGGGCCTCATCGTCGACAAATACGGCCGGCGGCACATGCTGGTCATCAACCTCATCATCTTCGCCGGCGGTTCATTGCTCTGCGCCGTTGCTCCGAACTATCCCATTTTGGCCGCAGGCCGCTTCATTGTCGGTTTCGGGCTCGGTGGTGAAATAGCCGTTGCCGTGATCATGATGGCGGAGTTCTTCGCCGCCAAACACCGCGGCACCGCAGTGGGACTAATCAACGTCACCGCAGCGGGTCTGGGCAACATGCTGGCACCGGCCTTCGGCATCCTCGTCTTCACGCTCTTCGACGGCCCGGACAAGTGGCGCTGGGTTTTCGGCCTGCTGTTCATCCCCGCCCTGCTGGTGATGTTCTTCAGAAGGTACGTCCCGGAAACGCCGCGCTTCCTGGCATCCCAAGGCAAAATCGATGAGGCAAACCTAGTCATCACCCGCCTTGCCCGCAACAAGCTCTCCGGCCCCATTAAGGATCCGGAAACATACATCACAGCAGTACCCGATCCTGTGGTGGTGAAATCGTCCGGGCACTGGAAGGATGCCCTCCGCGGAAAGCTCCTCAAGCGTACGGCGCTGCTGTGCGTTGCCGTTTGCATGTCCTACGCCGCCCAGATCTCCATGCTGACGCTGATGCCCACCATCCTGGTGTCCCGCGGTTATGCCGTGAACACGAGCCTCTGGTTCACGCTGATCATGCAGTCCGGTTCATTGCTTGGTGCCTGCACAGCCGCCTACCTCGCCAGCCGATTGCCCCGGAAGAA
This sequence comes from Pseudarthrobacter sp. PvP004, assembly GCF_017876035.1. Lineage (NCBI taxonomy): Bacteria > Bacillati > Actinomycetota > Actinomycetes > Micrococcales > Micrococcaceae > Pseudarthrobacter > Pseudarthrobacter sp. PvP004. Next base: position 4,867,637 of record NZ_JAGINL010000001.1, on the reverse strand, counting down.
AGTGCTCACAGCGGCCGCAATTCTTGGCTGCTTGTCCGGGCTGTCAATGGCCTTCCTTGCCACCGACATCGTTCTCGTTGTGATCTTCGGAGTCCTCTTCAACTTCTCGGTGATCATCCTGAACACCACTATCTGGCTATTTGCTCCGGAGCTCTACCCCACGCGCACCCGTGGTTTCGGTACGTCCATCATTCTGGCAGCGGGTTCTTTGTCCGGAGGCCTGTTCCCGCTCATCTCCGGGGCCGTGTTCGACTCCGCCGGGTTGCCGGGTATGTTCACCACGCTGGCAGTGCTGTTCGTCATCCTGGCGATCGTGGTCCAATTCCCGCCCGAGACTTTCAACAAGCCCCTGGAAGAGGACGCTGAACCGGGCGATGACGAGGAAGCTGCGATCTATGGACACTAGCGTTCCCAGCCCGGACACAGTCCTTCTGGTCAATCCGAACACCAACGGCAACACCACAACCATGATGGTGGACCTGGCTGAGGAAAGCCTGGCGCCGCATGGTCTCCGGGTTGTGGGCATTACCGCAGCCGCCGGGCCTTCCATGATCGTGGATCCGGTCTCCTTGTCCGAGTCTGAGGCGCACGTCCGCAATGCCGTGCGCAGCTACCTTTCCGGGCCCGACGGCGGACGGGTAGCCGCTGTGATCGTTGCAGCGATTGGTGATCCGGGGCGGGCACAGTTGGACGACGATCTCAACATCCCGGTGATCGGCATAGGACAAGGCTCCGTTTACGCCGCGGCACAGAACTCCCACGGCGGGCTCCGTCACTTCGGCATGGCAACAAGCACGCCATTGTTGGCGGACGCCCTGGGCAAGCTGGTGGCGGACCATGGGTTCCAGGAGCAGTTCACCGGTGTCCGCCTGACGCTGTCAGAACCCTTGGTCTTGGCGGCAGACCCTGAACGTCAGTTCCAGGAGTTGGCGCAGGCCGTCACGACAGCCACGGAGTCTGACAAGGCTGAGGCAGTCATCATCGCCGGCGGCCCACTCAGCGCCACCGCCCGACGGCTGGCAGAGGCAACCGCCGTCGACATCATCCAACCGATCCCCAGCGCCTGCCAGCTGGTGCTCACGGCCCTGTCTTAAACGGCAAAAGCAGCGCCCGACGACGGCACCCAAGTGCCGTCGTCGGGCGCTTTAAATAACCATGCAGGGGGCCCGCAAGCCTCCCCAACAAACTTGATGGGAACTTGAGCCAATCGAAAAGCTTCCTTGATATAGCAGCGCCACGCTGGAAACAGGCGAAGCACCAATACCAAGGGGTTTCGGCAACGAATTCCAGATATGAAACACAACGATGTGGGGGAAGCAATGGAACAGGCATCAGCACTAACCGAGGTGGTAGCCGTCAAAGGCATCATCCAGGACCAACACCCCGTGGATTTCTACACGCTGGGTGTCGCAGGATGCATCGACCGGCTGGCTGCACCGCTCCGGCGCGAGGGCGTCACGGTGCACTGGCACACACCGCATCACGGCATCGAGATCTCCTCCTCAGCCGCCGCCCTTCTCTATCACGTGGCTCAGGAGACCTTCAGCAACACCCTCAACTACGCCAACGCCAGCGAGCTCACCGTCCGGCTCAACGCCGTCTACCACGGCATCCAGCTCACCATCACGGACGATGGCAGCGGATTCGAGATTCACGCCGCCCCCAGTGGCCGGCGGCACGGTTTCGGATTGCTGCTGATGTCCATAGCAGTCCACGACGCCGGCGGGACAGTTGACATCGACTCTGCCGTTGGGCGGGGCACCAGCGTGAGGGTTACGCTACCGCTGGATTGAGTCCGATTTGGGACCATATTTGGGCGTCCAAACCATAGCCCCACAGCGTTGGCGGACGTATTCTGTAGCTACTTTTCAGCCTGACATCCCTAGGGAGTGGCACGAAAATGGCACGGAACAAGGGTCCAAAGACAGGTCTGGGCAAGGTCCTTTTAAGGGTCTTCGGGTTCTTCTTCGTGAGCACTCTCTGCGGGGTGCTGATCACAGGATTCCTTGCCCCCGTGGTTGCGTTCACCAGCACCACGCTGGGCGGGTCCGTGGGGTTCTATCAAAGCCTGCCGGCCGAACTCGACGTCGACTCCCCTTCACTTTCCAGCAACGTGGTCGCTGCAGACGGCACGCTCATTGCCACCTTCTTCGCCGAGAACCGGGTGAAAGTCCCTTTGGAGGAGATGTCTCCGTTCATCCGAGAGGCCATCATCGCGATCGAGGACAGCCGTTTCTACGAGCACACTGGTGTGGATGCCCATGGCATCTTGCGGGCGCTCAGCTCCAACTTGACCCAGGGCACCCGTCAGGGCGCCTCCACGCTGACCCAGCAATACGTCACCAACGTGCTCAACGAGTCACGCCTGTCCGAAGGGCGCCCGGAAGATGTGGTGCTCAGCGGCCAGAAGACCGTGGGCGACAAATTGCGCGAAATCAAGCTTGCCCTGGAACTGGAGAAGCGCTTCAGCAAGAACCAGATCCTTGAGGGCTACCTGAACATTGTGTTTTTCAACCGGAACGCCTACGGCATCGAGGCCGCGTCCCGTTACTTCTTCAGCACCTCCGCCATGGACCTGACCTTGCCCCAGGCGGCCCTCTTGGCCGGTTTGGTGAATGGACCCAGCATCTACGACCCCATTGCCGATCCGGAAGCTGCGCTCAAGCGGCGCAATCTGGTGCTGGACCGGATGCTGGAACAGGGCAAGATCACACCGGTGGATCACGGAGTGGCGGTGGCTACGCCCATCGAGCTCAACATCACGCCTTCCCTGCAAGGTTGTGCGGGCACATCGTTTGCCACGTACTTCTGTGACTACGTCTCCCATCTCATCCTGAACAGTGAGGCGTACGGTTCAACCGTGGAGGAACGTGAACGGCTTCTCTATCGCGGCGGCCTGACCATCACCACCACACTTGACAGTCGTCTTCAGAACCTCGCCCAGCAACAAGTGGATGCATCCGCCGGAGCCAACCCGGACAAGTGGGGCGCCGCGATGACCACAGTGCAGCCTGGCACCGGGAAGATCCTGGCGATGGCCCAAAACACGGTGTTCGTACCCCAGGAAGGAAAATACGATACCCAACTGAACTTCAACGTGGATGCCAAAGATGAGAACGGCTACGACCTCAACGGTGCGGGAGGATTCCAGCCCGGCTCCACCATGAAACCGTTCATCTACGCTGAGTGGCTCAACGAGGGCAAGCACCCCACCGCCGTGGTTGACGCCTCGCGCAGGGTGTACCCGGTAGGTTTCCCGTGGCGTTCGAGCTGCGGCAAGGTCCTTGGCGGTTACAGCACCGCCCAAAAGGCCCAGAACCTTGGGGCCGACGACGACCTTCAAAACAACGACGACGGCTACTACCGGCCGATGCCCATCAACTACGGCCTCTACAACTCCATCAACACGGCCACGTTCGCCACCGCGGCCCAACTGGACTTCTGCGGGATCCAGAAAATGGTGGACACCGTTGGACTGCATAGCGGCCTGGATAACGCCCCGGTGAACATGCACCAGATCGGCAACCTCCTGGGTTCCATCGGCGTGGCCCCACTGGTCCTGGCGAGCGCCTACGCCACGTTTGCCAATGACGGCACATATTGCGAACCCATCGCGATCACCCAGGTCAGCGATTTCCAGGGAAGGGAGTACGAAGCCCAAACGCCGGAGTGCCGGGACGCCGTGAAACCGGCCGTGGCCCGCGGCGTCAATGCCGTCCTTCAGGATGTGATGAAGGTGGGTTCCGGCGTGTGGATCGAACCCAAAGTCCACACCAAGGTCCCTGTTGCCGCCAAGACCGGCACGTCCAACAACAACGGAGCCACGTGGGTAGCCGGCTACACCACCACGCTCGCCACGGCGTCGTTCTTCGGAGACACGACGGCGGGACAGCAGCGCGCGGGCCAGAACGTCACCATCAACGGCAAGTTCTACAAGTCCTTGGACGGGTACATGATCGCCGGTCCGCAGTGGGCCAACTACATGGTGGAAGCCGTGGCACTCTACCCGAGCGGGCCCTTCCTGGCGCCGGCTCCACCACCGTCCCCGGCGCCCACCGTTCCGGCGCCGCCGCAGCTGACGGCCCGGTGACCCCGCGTTGCGAGGCCCGATCTGCGCACTATTCCTTCGCGAAAGCGCGCAAAGCAGGCCCCACAACAAACCACCCCACCTTGCGAGGCCCGATCTGCGCACTATTCCTTCGCGAAAGCGCGCAAAGCAGGCCCCACAACTCGAGGGGGCTAGCGGGCGTAGCGCTCCGTGAAGTTCCGCAGTACTCGCATGGGCTCGGTCACGGATGATCGGCGTGCCGTCTCGATGAGTTCATCGGCTGTGTGGGGCGGGAAGTATCCGGCGTTTTTGTAGATGTTGATGCGCGTGATGAGTCCGTCGGCATCCAGTTCGGGGTGGAACTGCGTGGCGTACAGGTTGTTCTTGATCCGGAACATATGCACCGGGCACGCAGCTGAACTGGCCAAGAGGACAGCGTGTTCGGGAAGTTTGCTGCATGCTTCCTTGTGTCCGACGAAAGCCTCAAAGGTGTGCGGGACACCCTGAAGCATGGGATCGCGTTCTCCCTCGGCCGTCAGCGTGATCTCCGTAGCTCCTACCGGCTCTCCGAAGCGGCGATCAATAACGGCGCCCTGGTGCACGCCCAGTGTGCCGACGCCGTAGCAAGCACCAAAGAACGGGAAGTCCTCGGCCACGATCCGGTCCAGGAGCCCGGAGAGTTCCTTCTCAACCCGGATCTGGGCTGCACTCTTCTCCTCCACAGGATCGCTGGAGGTATAAGGGCTGCCGCCGACAATCACGCCGGAATAATCGGACAGGTCGAGGGGCGGCAATGGCGCTGATTCCAGCCGAATACGGACCAGTTCCTCCGGTTTCAGTCCGCAGTACCGGAGATAGGCCAGGTACTCGTCATCGGCTGCGGCTTCTTCGGCGCGGGTGGCCAGCAATAAAAAGGGCTTCACAGGGCCAGTCTGCGTGAGGAATGGCTGGCGTTCAAAGTGTGTTGCTAGCGGAGGGGGTTCCTGACAGAGGCTCCCTTGCATCGCCGTGGCTGCATAACGTTGTAGGGACCCCTATGAAACAACAATGACTCATCCCAGAGGAGCAAATCTTTGAAGCAGGACCCCGTGGTCGTCGGAACGCCATCACCCGAGGCGTCGCGTGCTGAAACGCAGCAGCCGAAGAAGATCCCGTGGGGCGGACTGTTGGTGTTGGCGGCTGCGGGTTTCACCGCAGTAACCACCGAATTGCTGCCCTCGGGCCTGCTTCCCCAAATCAGCCGGGACCTCGGTGTGGACGAGTCGGCTGTGGGCTCGCTGACTGCGGTCTACGCTGCCATCATCGTCTTCACGGCCCTGCCGCTCTCCCGATTTCTGGCCGGAAGAGTGCCCCGCAAGACGCTGCTGATCGCCACTGTTCTGGCGTTTGCCCTGAGCAATGTGCTCCTCGCGCTCAGCCCCACGTTGGGTTGGGCGATCGGGGCACGCCTCCTTGGCGGTATCGCGCACGGCATGCTGTGGTCCAGCATGGCACCCTACGTGGCACGTATCGTTCCCGCTTATTCGGTGGGCAAGGCCATGGCTGTTGTGTTCAGCGGCACCAGCATTGCACTGGCGGTGGGCGCTCCTATCGGAACTCTCATGGGTTCACTCATGACGTGGCGGGCTTCGTTCATGGTCCTTGCCGGAGTCGGTGCACTCCTGGCAGTGATGGCCTTCTGGCTTCTCCCGGGCGCGCATGACCAGGCCAGCCAGAAGACTCCCTCCCTGCGCGCAGCCATGAAACTGCCGGGCGTGATTGCTGTGGCCATCGCTTGGCCACTCTTGTTGCTGGCCCACTTCACACTGTTCACCTATGTAGCCCCGTTCCTTCTCGCGTCCGGATTACCGGAATCCGCCACCAGCATCTCCCTCTCCGTGGTGGGAATCGCCAGCCTGGTAGGTATCTGGATTGCGGGCATGACAGCTGACTCGCGCCCACGCACCTCGGTGATTGCCGCCGTCGGACTCTTGACGCTTGCGTTCGCCCTGCTGCCTGCGCTCGGCGGCACCTGGGTGGGGGCTTTTGGACTGATGACGCTGTGGGGAATCGCTTTTGGTGCGGTGGGCATCTACAACCAGGCCGCGATCCTCCGTGCTGGTGGTGAGCACAAGGATGCTGCCAACGGCCTCACCGTGGTGACTATTCAGTTGGGTATCGCTGTGGGGGCTGTCTATGGAGCTCTTGCCCTCACCACAGTAGGTGCGCAGCTGGTCCCGTTGGCCGCCGCTTTGCCCACAGCGATCGCCTTGGTGATCATCATCGCCAGCCGTCGCGGAGGTTACCCCGCCGGGCCACGCGAGAAGCGCCGTTAACATTCCTGAAACATGGCAGTGACGTGATCTTCACGAACGAGGGATTTCTGTAACTTAGCTGCAACTTAGCTCTTCTGAGTCGGAAACATAGCTCACCGAATATTGATCGGGGGGTTGGCGTGGGCCGGGAACAACGGCCCCGTTTCGGACAGGCTCAATGAGAAGGGAACGCAGGTGGAGATCTCTGCGCAACACGTCTGGATGATGTTGTCGGCGGCAATGGTGCTGTTCATGACCCCCGGCCTCGGCCTGTTCTACGGTGGCATGACGCGTGCCAAGGCTGCGCTCAACATGATCATGATGAGCTTCATCTCGGCGGGCATCGTTGGCGTGGTGTGGGTTCTATGGGGCTACTCGATGACCACCGGCGAAGGATTCCTCGGCCTGTTCGGTAATCCCTTTGCACACTTCGGCCTGCAGGACCTGATGGGGTCCCCCGATCTCATCAAGGCAGGCTTCGCCGCCACGTTCGCCATCATCACCGTTGCCCTCATCAGCGGTGCCATCGCCGACCGCGCCAAGTTCGGCGCCTGGGCACTGTTCGTACCGATCTGGATCACCGTGGTCTACTGTCCGCTGGCGTACATGATCTGGGGCGGGGGCCTCATGAGCGCAGGCGGTGCGCTGACGGACATCTTCGGACAGGTCATCGACTTCGCCGGAGGCGCAGTGGTTGAGGTCAGTTCCGGAACCGCCGCTTTCGTCCTCGCATTGATCGTGGGAAAGCGTCACGGATTCGCCAAAGACCCCAACCACCGCCCGCACAACGTCCCGTTCATCATGATCGGCGCGGCCATCCTCTGGTTCGGTTGGTTCGGTTTCAACGGCGGTGCAGCAACCACGGCAGAGCAGGCCGGCCTCATCTGGGTCAACACCTTGGTGACACCGGCGGCGGCAATGCTCAGCTGGCTCGTGGTGGAGAAGATCCGCCACGGACACCCCACCTCCCTGGGTGCGGCATCCGGCGTCGTGGCCGGTCTGGTGGCGATCACCCCTTCCTGCGCCAACATCAGCCCTGTTGCAGCTCTCGGCCTGGGCCTGGTGGCCGGCGCCGCCTGCGCTGTGTTCGTTGACCTGAAGTACAGGTTCGGTTTCGACGATTCCCTGGACGTGGTGGGCGTGCACTTCGGCGCCGGCGTCATCGGCACACTGTCCTTGGGCTTCATCGCCTTCCCCACCGACGGCACGGCTGGCGGCCTCCTCTACGGCGGTGGCCCGCAGCAGCTCGTAGCCCAGACGGTTGCCGTGTTAGTAACCATCGCCCTCTCCGGTGTGGGCACGTTGGTCATCGGCCGTGCGATTCACAAGACCATAGGATTCCGCGTCCCGTTGGAGCACGAAGTCACTGGTGTAGACCTCACCCAGCACGCCGAGTCCGCTTACGAGTTCGGCCTCACCGCCCACGGCCACTTCCGCCAGCAGCACGCCCACCTGTCGGCCCTCATCAGCCGGAAGCCGGCTGCAGCCGCCCCCGAAGCCAAGGAAGACAGCTTCGCCTAAAGACCCCAACGCACAACAGCAGACGACGGCGGAACTTGGGTTCCGCCGTCGTCCGCTGTTTGTGCCCCTCACCCGGAGCCGTTCCAGATCCGCTGCCACCACGTTCGTTTGCCCGGAGGCTCGGGCTCCGGCTCGGGAGGTGCAGCTGCGGCCCTACGCTCCCGCCACTTTTCCACCTCGGCGTCCACGTCGCGGAGCTTGGTGATCACGGGCGGGCCGCCTTGTAGCTGCCGACGGGCCTCGATCACGCGCTTGTTGAAGTCCTCAAGGATGTCCCGGACTTGTTTGTCCGTGTACTGCTGATCCAGCTTGGCGTCGAGCTCCGAGTCCTCGATCCGCAGCAAAATGGCGGGCGGACCGATCCCGCTGAGCCGTTCGCGCTGAATGAGTCCCTTGACCCACCAGTCGGGATCGTAGTGCTCCCCCAAGCCGGGAATTGGCTTGCCGGCGTACTTCAGGTTGTCGAACTTTCCCTGGTTCATGGCGTCCCGGATGAGGTACTCAACGCGGGCGGCGTCGTCTACCTTTCGGCGTTTCTCGCGTTCTTCGGCATCCGCGGCCTCAAGCTCCGCGTCTTCCTCGGCATTTCCGCCCCAAGACCGGACTGCCCGCAGTTCCGCACCCCGCTCGAGCTTCCGCCTGAACGCGTTGTTCTCGGCGTTCACGTTCCCGCCACCTCCTCACACGGCAGCCTCGCCTGCCGGAAATCGTGGTTCCGAATCCAGTATTCCGCACGTTGCTGACGTTAATCCCCGTACCCCGGCGCTCGTTGGTTGAAACCCGCGGCTGCGCACGTACCGCCACCACCCACTACGAAACTGCAGCAGCCCCGACACGCCGTCTGAGGGGCGTCTCGGGGCTGAATGCAGCTCAAAGTGGGTGGTGGCCGTCCCCCGGCGGAATCAGGAACGGACTGCCATGCTCGGATCCAGTTGCTCGATGCCTTCCGGCGTCACTAAGACAACGCGCGCCGTGCAGATGTCATAGAACAAGCCAGTGGCCTGCACCTGGCCGGAAGCCAGGACCGGGCCGGTGACCGGGTGTTGCTCCAGCTTCCGGAGTTGGAGGGCAACGTTCACCATGCTCAGCTGATCGAGGCGGCTGTAGCCCTCAGCGGAGGCAGCAATGGCCACCGGGTGACCGGCCAGCAGGGCAGAGTAGCTCGGCCGCGCGTGTTCCAGCCACTCATCGAAACCGTCGCCCATGTCAGGCGAAGCCCCCTCAGCATCGGCAATGACGGCCTTCATCGCACCGCAGTTGGAGTGGCCGCAGATCACGATCGAGTCCACGGACAAGCCCTTGACGGCGAAGGACAGTGCGGAGTCGATCGAGGCATCGCTCCCGTCATTGCACACCACGTTGCCGATGTTTCGGAGCGTGAGGAGATCGCCCGGTCCGCTGCTGGTGATCAGGTTGGGGTTCACCCGGGAGTCCACACATGCAACGAACAGAGTGTCGGGGTTCTGACCGTCGGTGAGGTCCTGAACCAACGGCCGGACCTTTTCTGCGTGCCGCCGGTGATACTTGTCGATGCCAAGGAGGATGGACCGCAGCGGCGGCTGCCCGCCGTCGTCGTCATCATCCGCCTGGTTGACTCGCGCAGAAAGCGACTGCCATGAAGTACGGGGCGGCAGCGGGAATTCGCGCGGGTCCTGGCGCTGTGGCGTGTTGTCCTCGGCGTCACTGAAGGCAGTGGTGCCGTGCTCCTCAAGGATCACGGAGGCGCCGGAATTCCGTTGCTGCTTCTGCCACGCGACCAAGGCTTCGCGGAAGGCGTGATCGAGGTAGTCGGCGTTGAGTTCCACCACGACGTCCTGGCCTTCGGGCACGGAGTGGAGGACGCGGTTGAGCCGAGGCAGCGCGAAGAAGCTGCACGAGCCGGCGATGGTGACGCGCCACGGCAGCGCTTCAGCAGAGGGAGCATGCGCGTGGATCTGTGCGCGGAGCACACGCCAGAGCACGCAGAGAGCAGCAAGTGCGAGGCCAATAATGACGCCTTCGAGCAGGTTGAGGACCACGACGCACACCAGCGTGACGCTGTAGACCAGGAGATCGCCGGTGCGGAGACTGGTCCGGATGTCGGCGACTTTGATGAGTTTCGCACCAATGACCAACAGCAGGCCAGCCAGAACCGACAACGGGATCAGTTGGATGAGGCCGGCAAAGAGTGCAGAAAACACCAGAACCCAGACGCCGTGCAGGATGGCCGATGTGCGGCTTGCGGCACCTGCTTCAACGTTGGTGGCGCTGCGGACGATCACGCCCGTCACGGGAAGGCCGCCAAGCATGCCGGAAACGACGTTCGCGGAGCCCTGGCCGACGAGTTCGCGGTTGAGGTTGGTGCGCGAGCCGCCCATTTTGTCCACGGCAACGGCTGACAAAAGAGACTCGATGCTCGCGATCAGGGCCACCGTGATGACGGCCATGGCTGCGGCACGCCAATTGCCCTCGGGCAGGCTTGGGAGGGCGATGGCGTCGAAGATGGATCCGCTGAAGCTGATGCGCTCAACGCCCGGCGCTACGGCAACAGATAGTGCCGTAACCGCGACGACGGCAGCAAGCGGCCCGGGGATCTTCCGGACTGCGGCGGGGAGGAACTTCCACGTCAGCAGAATTGCGACGACTGCCAGGCCCAGGAGCGCCGAGTGGAGCTCAACGTTGGTAATTGCTGCAGGAAGCGCAGTGAGGTTTTCGATGGCCGATCCAGCGGCCTGACCGCCGAGCAGCACGTGGATCTGCTGCAGGATGATGGTGATGCCGATGCCGGCAAGCATCGCCTTGACCACCACTGGCGACACTGCCAGCGCAGCACGCCCGATGCGGCTGACACCCATGAGGAGCTGCACGACGCCGGCAGCAGCCGTGATGGCGCACGTCACCTGCCAGCCGAATTCGTCAACCAGACCGGCAACGACGACGGTCAGTCCGGCGGCCGGGCCGCTCACCTGCAGTGGGGAGCCACCCAGGGTGCCTGCGACAATGCCGCCGACGGCTGCGGCAATGAGACCGGCCATGACGGGAGCACCTGAGGCTGCGGCGATGCCGAGGGAAAGCGGTAGAGCGACAAGGAAGACGACAAGTGACGCGGGGAGGTCTGCGCCAAGGTTGCTGAGGAAGGTGGGCGTCTTTCCCGGCGGGCTGTGGGAGTCGGTGGGAACTGTGGCGGATTGGTTGGGTTGCGGCATGGGTTCTCCTAGCTCGGGACTGCTGACCCTTCCAAGCTACGGAACTTGTCACCGTTAATGACAACAAGATGTGACAAGCGTGACAAAAGCTGTGAAGGTGCGCTTCATGTTGGGACCAATGGGAACTTTGGCGGGGGTGGCGCACGTTGGGGCCTGGAGCTCCCCCGCGGCTGTCGGCTCCGGGTGGGACCTCCCGCCGTCGTCCACTTCCGGAGCCGGGTCCTTGCGTTTGTACACCGGTTACGCCACGCCGTATCCCTGCGGCACCTCTGCCGGTTTCTTTGGTCCTGGCACAGTGGGTAACGGCTGGAACGCCATGACCGCAATCGTGGGCCCCGGTGACTTCAACAGCGACGGCAACGTGGACCTCCTGGCCCGCGACGCTGGGGGTGCCCTCTGGCTCTACCCCAGCAACGGCCAAAGAGGCTGGCTCCCCCGCGGCCTGGTCGGCTCCGGCTGGAACGCCATGAACCTGATCATCTAGCACCGCAAAACAAAGCAAAGCGAACGACGGCGGGAACCTCCCGCCGTCGTTCGTTTGGTTTACGCACACATAACCTAAGGTTCCTTAGTTTAGGCTTGGCATCATGAGCTATTCCGAAGCCCAGCCCGTACGCCTCAGTTCCGAACCCGCGCAGCTGCAAGCACTGGAACCCGTGCTCGAAAAAGTGCGGGCATCAGTGGGCGACGTGCCTACTTTGCTGACCATAGCCGAGGACATCGGACGGACTGCCCCAAAGCCAGGCGAGGGAAACACCGCCAAGCTGTGGGAACTGTTGGCCTCCGTGACAGCCGTGGACGTCGCCGCCGGGCGGGTACTCGAACCGCACCTCGACGCTCTCGCGATCCTCGCCCAAGCCGGAGTTCAAGCCGGGGCTGACGGCGAACACGAAGGAACATGGGGAGTCTTCGCAGCGGAAGGCCCCGGAATGAAGCTCGAGGCCAAGCGCACCGCTGACGGCTCCTACGTCCTCAACGGATCCAAGCCGTGGTGCTCACTCGCCGCGCAGCTGGACGGCGCCGTGATCACCGCCCACGCAGAAGACGGCAGCAGGTCTGCCTTCGCCGTGAACCTGAAGGACGCAGGGGTCTCCTGCGAAACGCCAGTGTGGACCAGCCGGGGGCTGAAGGAAATCCCCAGCGGAACAGTCCACTTTGACCAAGTCGCGGCACAGCCCGTGACACAAGGAAGCTGGTATTTCAAGCGTCCGGGCTTCGCTTGGGGTGGGATGGGTGTGGCTGCCTGTTGGTTCGGCGGCGCCATCGCAGTGGCTCGCGATTATGCCACCGCACTTTCCAAGGCCGCGGCCAACGGTCGCGAACCCGACCAAGTGGCACTGGCTCACTTAGGCGAAATTGACCGGATCATCAGCTCAACCACCAGCTACCTCGCACAGACAGCTGAACGCATCGACGCCGGCGAGCTGGAGGGCTCTGACGAGGGCAGCCCGAGCGCTTGGAGCGAGGCCCTCCGTGTCCGCGGAACTGTTGCCGCCGCCGTCGAGCGTGTCCAAACCTTGGTGACGCAGAACCTGGGCCCCGGGCCGCTGGCTTTCGACGAAGCGTATGGCAAGCGCATGGCGGACCTGTCTCTGTACATCAGGCAGCATCACGCCATGCGGGACGATGCCCAACTGGGTGCACTGGCTCTGAAAGGGGACCGCGGATGGTAGCTTTCTCGCACACGGACACCGGCACGTCGGAGTCGGAATGGGCTACCAGCGGCGTTGCGGCGTTGCCGGAGCTGCCGCTGAGCGCAGAAGAGCTCGCGGCCACGGCCTTTGTGGTGCTGGCCGCGCACCCTGACGACGAAACCCTGGGTGCCGGCGGCTTCCTGGCCAAACTTCATGCCGCCGGAGCGGCAGTGGAGGTTCTGCTGTGCACGGCAGGCGAAGCGTCGCACCCGGACTCGCAAACCACGACGCCGGAACAGCTTGCCGCTGTCAGGCTCAGGGAGTTCGGAACGGCAGTGTCCGGGCTGGCTCCCAACGCCACGTGGCGCTTCTTGGAGCTCCCGGACGGGAAATTGGCGGCCAGCGCGGAGAGCGTTGCCGACGCCATACGGGCCACGATTGCCGAGATCGGGCGGCCTGACGAGGAAGTGACAATCGTGGCCCCCTACCGCCACGACGGGCACACGGACCATGACACTCTTGGCGCCGTCGCCGCGGAGGTCGCGATGCAGGGCGGCCACGGTCTCTTGGAATACCCCATCTGGTACTGGTTATGGGCCGGTTCGGAAGACGCGACGTGGGAGTCGTGGGTACGGGTGCCGCTTAGCCCGGAGCAGCAACGGGCCAAGACGAAGGCCATGGGCGCCCATGCCTCGCAAACGGAGCCGCTTTCCGATCAGCCCGGTGATGAGACACTCCTTTCGGACACTTTCCTGGAACACTTCGCCAGGCCATGGGAAACCTTCGCTTGGCATCCTTCCAAGGCCGGCACCAACAGCGCCGCGGACGCGGAGCGCATCTTTGATGAGGTTCATGCCGGAGCAGATGACCCTTGGAGCTACACCACCAGCTGGTACGAGCGACGCAAGCGAGCGCTGACGCTTGCAGCCCTCCCGGAGGAATCGTATGCATCCGGCCTGGAACTGGGTTGCTCCATCGGCACCCTCAGTGAGGAGCTCGCGCAGCGCTGCCAGCGGTTCCTGGGAGTGGACGCCAGCAGCGCAGCACTCGCCCAGGCAGCTGAGCGGCTTTCACGAATTCCGGGTGCGCATACCCGGCACCTGACCATGCCCGGCGAGTGGCCTGAGGGAACATTTGATCTGGTGGTGTTGTCCGAGACGGGCTACTACCTCTCACCGGATGAGCTCGGCGAATTACTGGCTCGGATTGAAGCGTCCACCCGGCCCGGCGGCACGTTGCTCCTGTGCCATTGGCGGCACCCCATCTCCGGCTGGCAGCTGGATGCCGACGGCGTCCATGCGATGGCCCGCAGCCAACTCGGCTGGCCAACGCACGGACTCTACCGCGAGAAGGACTTCATGCTGGAGGTTCTTCTTGCCCCGGACGGGACGCAATAGCCATGCCTGGACAGCGGGAGATCAAGAGCGTGGCGGTAGTGATGCCCGCCCACAACGAGGACCAGCACATCGGCAAAGCCCTGCTCGCGCTGAAGGCTGCAGCGGACGTGCTGCAGCGGGACTACCGGGACATGGCAGTCAAGATCGTGGTGGTTCTGGACCATTGCACCGACAACTCGGCTGAGATCACCGCCGCGCATGTTGCCGGCGACGCGCGCTTCAGCGTGGTGGACGTGGAGCTGCGGAGCACGGGTGCCTGCCGTGACCTGGGTTTCCGCACCGCACTGGAATGCCTTGATGTTGACGGGACCGCGAGTATCTGGCTTGCCACCACCGATGCCGATTCGGCCGTCCCGCCACATTGGCTGACACGGCAAGTGGAACTGGCCGCCATGGGAGCGGACGCCATCCTTGGATCCGTGGAGCCCGACCCGGCGGACATGGACCCGGCCATTCATCGACGATGGCTGGAACTCCACCCCTTCCGGGAGGACCACCAGCACATCTACGGTGCCAATCTGGGCATCCGCGCTTCGGCCTATCTCAGTGCGGGCGGCTTCCCTGGGCTCCGCGCCCACGAGGACCGCGTCCTGGTGGAACGGCTCCGCCGCCACGGTTTCGCAGTCACCGCCACGGACACTATCCGTGTTGTGACCTCGGGCCGGACATATGCCCGCGCGCCGGAAGGATTCGCCGCGTATCTTCGCTCCCTCGCAGCGGAGCTTCCGACTGCCGGGCTCCCAAATCCTGCAAGTGGCTAACCCTGCCAGCGGCCAGCACTTGCCGGCTAACCCGCCAGCGCTCCCTCCAACGCGGCGACCGCGGCCTTCGTGATGGTTTCCCGCTCGCCGGATCCGTCAACCGTGAGCAGAATCCCGCGCTGAGAGTACGCCGTCAGCACCGGCTGCGTCTCGGCCCGATACAGCTCCAGCCGGCGTTGGATCACCGGTTCGGTGTCATCGGCACGCCCTTGCTCCTGCGCTCGGAGCAGCATCCGGGACACCAACTCATGGTCCGGTGCCGTCAGCTCGAGAACTACCTCCAAGGTCTGCTGGCGGTCAGCGAGCATCTCGTCCAGCGCGCCTATCTGGATGACCGTCCGCGGGTAGCCGTCCAACAGAAACCCTTCGCTGGCGTCCTCTTCCTCGAGCCGCCGCCGGAGCATGGCTGTGGTGACGTGGTCAGGCACGAATTCTCCGTGATCCATGTACCCGCTGGCCTCTACGCCCAATTCGGTTTTGTCCCGGACGTGCGCACGGAACAGGTCCCCGGTGGAGATGGCCGGGATGCCGAAACGCCGTGCGATGTGCTCGGCTTGCGTGCCCTTGCCGGAACCAGGAGGGCCCATGATGATCATTCGCGCCATGACACTGGTCCGTTCCGAGAGGCAGCCGGGACTTAACCATACGCCGACGACGGCGGGAGGCACCCGCCGTCGTCGGCATCTTTTTGCGTGTGGTTCAGCAGTCAGGCGTTGGCCGGTTCCGAAAGCACGGCGTCGATCTGCTCGATCGCCTCGCGCATTCCTTCTTCCATTCCCATCTCGGCCATCTTTTGCATCTGCTCTTCGGACTCAAAGGTGGAGGTGATGGTCATTCGTGTCCGGTTTTCCAAGGGCTCCAGCTTCACGGTGGCATGGGTGACACCCAGTTCTTCCACGGGTGCGCCGTGCTCGTCCGCGAAACCGTCGTCAAACTCGAGGTGGTCCGGGGCGTCGATGGTGGTGAACTGCCACCAGCCGCGGGCTTTGGTGCCGTCCGGGCCGGTCATGTAATAGGCGGCCTTTCCCCCGACGGTAAACTCGTGGGTCTCAAAAGTTGCCGGCCAGGTGGGCGGTCCCCACCAGCGTTCCAGCTGCCGGGGGTCCTCCCAGATAGCCCAGACGCGCTTCACGTCGGCATCGAATTCAGCAACAATGCTGAAGCTCAGGGCCTCAACATCCTTGTCTACGCTGACAACAGTCATGGCAGATCCCTTTCATCGTCTTCGGCGAGTATGTCCGCGATCCGGCTGGCACGTTGCCGCCAGATCAGTTCAAGTTGGTCCAACAGATGCCGGGCTTTTTGCAGCCCCTCATGGTTCCCCCGCACAATCTGCTCCCTCCCACGCTTCTCCTTGGTCACCAGGGAGGCCCGTTCCAGGACCGCAACATGTTTCTGCACGGCCGCGAAACTCATGGTGTAGAGCGCAGCCAGTCCGGAGACGGAGTACTCTCCAGCCGTCACTCTGGCCACGATGTCCCTGCGCGTGGCATCGGCCAGTGCTTGGAACAGGCGGTCTGTTTCGTCGTCAGAGAGACTTCTGCGGAGCTGATCTACAACCATTTGGTTGTACGATATCTCCGACGCTGAATGGTGTCAACGGGTTTCCGAAGCGACATTTCGCTGGCGAAGCTAGGACGTGGACCGTGGATGCATGATGCGCATCTGGTCCCAGGTCCGCTCCGAGGCGGCGATGTTCTGGTTGGATCTCTCGCGATCGAGGGAGGCAAGCTCGACGGCGATCGCCTGGACCGCGGCCACCGCACCTGTTAGGGACGGGAAGAAGCCGGCACCCTCCGTGGGCACCACAATCCTGTGGTCGGCATGCACCGCAACGGGCGAGCCCGCGCTGTCGGTGATGGAAACGATAGGCGTGCCCAGATTGTGGGCGATCTCGACGGCCCGCATGGTGCTGTCGTAAACCCGCCAGAGACTGATGGCTATGACCAGATCCTCTGCACCGAGCCGTGCAATGGCATTGGTGAGGGCTGCGACATCGGCATCAAGGAGCCGGACGTTGTACCCGGCGATGATCGCGTTGTGCTCCAGGGCCTTGCCAGGGATGGCGTAGCTTCCTGCTGCCACTATGAAGGTCTGCCGCGCACCGGCGATCGCCTTCGCAATATTGTGCAGGGTTTCGGCGTCCAATGTGCGCTCAAAATGGGCCAAATTAGCCCGGTCAGTGGACACCGCAGCCTGCGCAGGACTACTCACGTGGCCGTTGTGTTCGGCCGCAACTTCCACTGCGCTGAGCGATGCCAGGAACCGCGACCGGAGCTCAAACTGGAAGTCCGCCCAGCCCTTGAATCCCAGTGTTTGCGCGGTTCTGGTCACGGTGGAAGCGTTCGATGCGGCCACGGCGGCGATGTCACTGACAGAGCCGTAGGACGCAAGCCGGGGCTGTGAACGGAGGATGCCAATCACCTGCATTTGGCGCGCCGCGAGCTTACGCCCCTGGACGCGGCTGTCCAGCCACTCGGTCAACGTTGACGAGTCGAAATCTTCTTCCACCTATTGACCTACCTCACACTTTGGCCGTAACTTCGATACATCGCTTCTGCACAGACTTGTGCATATTCCTCAAAATGTACAACTTGGCCCACTTTGGCAGGAACCACCATGTCTCTTACAGCACGCTTGGATCGTCTGGTTCTCAGTCGACCACACTACAAGCTTCTCCTCATCGGAGGCCTCGGCTACTCGTTCGACGGTATGGACGGGGCAGTGGTCGCATTCCTGCTCCCGCGCATCCAGGAACTGTGGGGCCTCAACACCGCCAGCCTCGGATTGGTTGGCTCGGCGGCCCCGTTCGGCTTCTTCTTCGGCGCGATCCTGGCCGGTTGGATGGGCGACCGCTTTGGCCGCAAGAAGGTCATGCTCTGGGCCCTGGCCTTCTACTGCCTCATGTCAGTGGTGGCGGCCATGGCCCCCAACTTCGAAATCTTCCTGATTGCACGGATCTTTGCAGGTTTGGGCGCAGGCGCTGAAAGCGTGATCATCGCGCCGTTCCTGTCCGAGTTCATTCCCCCGAAGCGTCGCGGCTGGTTCATCGGAACATTGGCCGGGTTCTTCTCCTTCGGATTCGTTGGCGCCGCCCTCATTGGCCGCTTTGTTGTCCCGCTGGGCGAGGACGGCTGGCGCTGGGCGCAGGTCATCACCGCCATCCCCATCCTTCTCCTCCTGTGGTGGCGACGCAGCTTGCCGGAATCACCGCGGTATCTCATCAGCCGTGGCCGCATAGCCGAGGCCACGGAAGTGGTGGATCGCTTTGAGCAGAGCGTTGTGAAGGCAACCGGCAAACCACTCTCACCCCTGCCGGCCGCGGAGGAAGAGATCACCAAGCACGAGCAGAAGATCAGCATATGGAACGCCCTCAAGTTCATGTGGTCCAAGGCAATGCGCCGCCGCACTGCGGTGATCTGGTTGATCTGGTTTGTCATCACGTTCTCCTACTACGGCTTCTTCTCCTGGATTCCCACCCTTCTTGTAGGCCGGGGCATCACCATCACCAAGAGCTTCGAGTTCTCGATCCTCATTTACCTGGCGCAGATCCCCGGCTACTTCTCCGCCGCGTGGTTGTGTGACCGGATTGACCGCAAGAACACCATCGCCCTGTACTTGGCGGGATCGGCGATCAGCGCTTTCTGGCTGAGCCAATCCAACGACTCCGGCATGATCCTGGTGGCAGCCGCAACGTTGTCCTTCTTCCTGAATGGCACCTACGCCGGTGTTTACGCGTACACTCCGGAGCTCTTCCCCACATGGATGCGCGCCACGGGTGTCGGCCTGGCCAGCGCGGTAGGCCGCATCGGCAGCATCCTGGCCCCGTCCATCATCGGCATCTTCGCTGCATCCCTTGGCTTCGGTGGAGTGTTCACCATGACCACAGTGGTTCTGACCATCGGTGTCCTTGGCGTCGTGATCTTCGGTGCCTCCACCGCGGGCAAGTCACTGGAGGACATCAACGCCCGTGCCGAGCATGATCCGGCAGCGGCAGGAAGTAAGTGAGCGCGATGATCACAGACGCAGTGTTTCAACAAACCTTCCGGGCCATGCAGCAGAAACCAGGAGTCATTCTGTTTACTGCCCTGCAGTGGATCCCGCAGCGTTCCAGCCTCAAGCGGCTCTTCACCAGCCACCCGGCCGAATACCCTGTGGGCGGCGAGAAAACGGTGGAGATCTCCCCCGGCTGGTTGGGGACAGTCATCGAGGACAAGAAGCCTTTCCTTGCCCCCGATCTGGAAGCCCTCCGGGAAGTCTTCTCCGACTCCCAACTTATTCAGCAGCTCGGCTGCGGCGCCGTCATCAACGTGCCCGTCCTCGACCAACAGCACAACGTCGTGGGCGTCCTCGCCCTCTTGGACGCGGAAGGCAAGTACACGCAGCAAAGTGTGGAAACCGCCGTCGACGTCATCAATGCGAACCTGTCTGCACTCGTCCAGGCCTTTGAGGCCCATCCCACCGAATCCCCCGAAGCACCCGCGAAGGACACCGTTTAACGTGAGCACCACCCCAGAAACCACCCCGTTGGTCATCCGCAACGCAAGTGTCCTGGACGTTGAGGCCGGCACCTACTCCACCGCCGACGTCGTAAGCGTTGACGGCAAGATCAGCAGCGTCGGTCCGAACGCCGAGGCGCCAGCCGGCGCGCGGGTGATCGACGGCACCGGCAAGTTCGTCATCCCCGGCCTGATCGATGCCCACGTCCACGTGGTCGCATCCAGCGCCGACTTCCGTTCACTGACCTACACGCCGGCGTCCTATGTTTACGCGCAGACGGCACGGATCATGGGGCAGATGCTGCGTCGCGGCTTCACGACTGTCCGCGATCTCTCCGGCGCCGATTTCGGGCTGGCCATGGCTCAAGGAGAGGGCCTGCTTGAGGGTCCGAAAATCCATTTCTGCGGACACGCGCTCAGCCAGACCGGCGGTCACGGCGACATGCGCCTGCCCGGCGAAGACCATGACCCCAACGGCCGTGGATGCTGCGGCATCGGGCGCGTAGCCGATGGCGTGGACGCGGTCCGCGCCGCCGCTCGCGACGAGATCCGCAAGGGCGCCCACCACATCAAGATCATGGCGTCCGGCGGCGTCTCCTCCCCCACGGATCGCATCGACTCCACCCAGTACTCCATGGAAGAGATGCGCGCCGCGGTGGAGGAAGCCCAGGCCGCCAACCGCTACGTTGCCGCCCACGCCTACACCGCCCGCGCCATCAACCGCGCCCTTGAAGCCGGTGTCCGCTCGATCGAACACGGCAATCTCCTGGACGACCAGAGCCTGAAGCTGTTCCTGGAAAAGGACGCCTTCCTGGTGCCCACACTGGTCACGTATTGGGCGCTAAAGGAAGAGGGCAAGGAGTTCGGGCTCACGGAGGAAATGTGGGCCAAGGTGGATTCCGTCCTCACCAGCGGACTCGAAGCAATTGCCCGCGCCCACCAAGCCGGGGTGAAAATGGCCTTCGGCTCGGACCTCCTGGGCGGAATGCATCGCCATCAAAATGAACAGTTCAGGCTGCTCGGCAAGGTCCAACCGGCTATTGACGCCATCCGCTCCGCAACCACGACGGCGGCCCTGCTGCTTGAGCGCGAAGGTGAACTTGGCGTGATCGCACCTGGCGCAGATGCCGACATGCTGGTCCTGGGCGCCGACCCGGTGGCTGACATCTCGGTGCTGGCCGACATTTCCGAGCATCTTGAGTACCTGATTCAGGATGGCCGGGTGATCTCCTAGTGCCCGGCCGGGCGCAGTCCCTCCCGACGCTCTCTCACATAACGCGCCATTTCCGCCGACGCTCTCTCACCAGGTGATAGAGCGTTGGGCGGAAGGGGCCGTTATGTGAGAGAGCGTTGGGGCTGATCGGGCCTGTTATTACCCTCCAAAAAGCTCGATAATGTAAGCATGCTGATCAATACCGAGTCGAGCAGGAGGAGGATATCGTGACCACGAAAGTAAACAAGACAATCATGGTCAACGTTCCGGTTAGTACGGCCTACAGGCAGTGGACCAAGTTCGAGGAGTTTCCGCACTTCATGGGCGGAGTGGAACGCGTAACGCGGCTCAGCGAAGACCGGCTGGAGTGGGTGGCCGAAATTGCAGGCGTCCATCGCCGCTGGGAAGCCAAGATCGTTCAGCAGGACCTTGACCGCGCGGTGGCATGGGCCGCCGTGGAAGGTGCCAAGAATGCCGGCTGGGTTGACTTCAAGGAAGCCGGCCCCAGCCAGACATCCCTGCATCTGTCCTTGGAATACGAACCGCACGGCGTCCTCGAGTTCCTGGGCGACAAGTTGCACATTGTTGAAAGGCAGGCTGAGTCAGACTTGAAGAAGTTCAAGGAGTACATCGAAAAGCAGGCGCCCGAAGCCGCAACTCCGGCTCCTGGGACCGCGACTACCGCTACCCCGACGACGGGAGCTGCTGCCGCCACGGGCGCCAGCGCAGCCTCGGATTCAACGCCGGTGATCGACCCCGCAACGCACGTGTTCGACCAAACCAACGGCTTGGTGGACCTGGAGGGCGACTCCGACGAAACTGCTGACAGCGACACCCGCAGCGCAGCTGAGCGAAAGGCAGATGAGGGCCGCGGCGAAGGCTTCATCCCACCGCTGGGCGGGCTGCCAGGACAGCGGTAAGCCCTACGCACCGAAATGCCGCCCGGGTCAAGCGACCCGGGCGGCATTCTCTTGGTGAGCAGTCTCGTGTTGCAGGGACTTCCCTTACAGGGAGCCGGTTGCTTCCCCGTGTACGCTACTTACCCGTGTAGACGACGGCGGGAATCGCCGGAGCCTGCATGCCCTCACCAATGAAGAAGCTCGGGTGCGGGGGCTGGTTGTAGGCCACGTTTTCCCGTGCCACAGCTGTGCGGTAGACCGTGTCATGCATCAGGGTCCGGAGGCGAACCTCGGTGGGTGCGGTGGTGGTGTAGATCCGCAACTCAGTGCTGTCTGTGGACGGCCAGGCGATCTCTTCGCGCCAGTCGCCCAGGATGTCTGCCTGGATCGACGGGTTGCCCTTGGTGGTGTTGTTGCTGCGTGCACCCTCAGCCGTCAGCAGCCGATCGCTGGACTCGGTTTCCCAGTTCCACTTGGAGATGGTGGGCACGCCGCGGGACAAGGTTGCGTCGTAGTCGTGGTCCACCACTTCGCGGAGCAGGTCACCGTCCCACCATGCCAGGAAGTTCGCGGCCGGGATCTTCTCGGCGATCAGCTCGCCCTTGGCCGATACCAACTGGCCAATGGGCGAATCCCAGGCAGCCGTACCTCCTACGGCCCATCCTTCAGCCCCGGCGTAGCGGGGATCGATGTCGCCTGCCGCACCGCGACCGGTGTCCCTGGCGGCGGGGATGCTCCACAGGACTTCACCGGTTGCGGCGTCGCGGAAGGTTGCTCCGCGGTTGCCGCTCTGGCTCATACTCTCGTGGACGGCGAACGTCTCCAGCCCGGGCCTGGACGGATCAAGGTCGCTGGTGTGGATGGCATCGCCGTGGCCGAGCTTGGTGTTGTAAAGCGGCTGGCCGTTGTCATCAATGGTCATGGAGCCGAAGACGAACTCGTCCTTGCCGTCCTGGTCCACGTCGGCCACGGACAGGTTGTGGTTGCCCTGCCCCTTGTATTCATCGCCGGCGAGGTTTGAATCGAAGGTCCAGCGCTTCACGAGCTTGCCGTTGACGAGGTCGTACGTGACCAGGACGGTGCGCGTGTAGTAGCCACGGCTGAACATCATGGACGGGTGCTCGCCGTCGAGGTAAGCCACGCCGGCCAGGAAACGGTCTACGCGGTTTCCGTAGTTGTCACCCCAGCCAGTGACAGCGCCGCGCGGGGGCTCGTAGGCCACAGTGTCCATGATGGTGCCCGTCTCGCCCTTGAAGACTGTCAGGAATTCGGGACCGGACAGAACGTAGCCGGCACTGTTGCGGAAGTCGGCGTCGGCGTTTCCAATCACCGCTCCTGCAGCATCGCGGGTGCCATCGGCTGTCTTGAGGGAGACTTCAGCCTTGCCGTCGCCGTCGAAGTCGTAGGCCAGAACCTGCGTGTAGTGAGCGCCGGCGCGGATGTTTCGGCCCAGGTCGATGCGCCACAGCTTGGTGCCGTCCAGCGTGTAGGCGTCCACGTAGACATTTCCGGTGTAACCGGATTGGGAGTTGTCCTTGGCGTTGGATGGCGACCACGTTTGGATGACCTCGTACTTCCCGTCGCCGTCGAGGTCCGCCACTGTGGCGTCGTTGGCGGAGTACGTGTACGGCTTCCCGTCAGGGGTAACTCCGTCGGCGGGCTTGTCCAGCTTGATGGCCAGGTAGTTCTGCGCGAGCGGCGTTACCGCTTGGGTCAGTTTGTCCTGCCCCTGCCCGTTGCCGACGGTTTTGATGACGTAGCTGGATTCGGCGGTGCCATCCGCGTCCACGAACATCGTGGCATTTCGGATGGGTTCCGGGGTGATATTGACGCCGTCGCGCAGGACTTGGAAGCCGATGCTGTCCTTGTCCAGGCCGAGCATACGCCAGCTCACAGTGACGCCTTGATCAGTCAGGACAGCCACCGGAGCCCGGTCCAGGTTCTCCACTTGCCGCTTGAGGGCGGAGGCTTCCTTCGCGGCAGGCACGACGCCGGGGAGTCCGGTTTGCGCTGCCGGCGCGAGTTGGGCGGGCGCTGCTTGAGCCAGCGGGACGCCCGTCAGCGCTATGGCTGCAGCGGCGAGTGACGCCGAGGCTGCCAGGGGGACGGCCTTCCATGCACGGCTACGGGTACTGCGGTAGGAACATTTCGAGGGGTAAGCCAAAGAACATCTCCTTTGATGCAGGGCGGCAGTGGGTCTGCCGCTCCCATGTTTGGAACGTTTCACACACGCGTCAAGTAGAGCCACGCCTAAAGAGTGGGAGGTGGCTGAACGATGCCAGAAAGCGCTTTCCGCTCACAAGGTTTACCAGTGCCTCAAGCGCCCGGTCAAGGGTTTGACAGGAAATGACTGTCCGGCTTCGTTAGGAAATTTGCGGATTTGTGGGGCCATAATCGTCAGATTGGCGAAGGCCACCGGCTGAATCGCTCCTGACCTGGACTCGAATCCAGGAGGCTGTCCGAGGAATGTACAAACCGCTGGACTTGCGGCGTCTGGGCTACGTCCGCCGGCCCGACCGTGAGAAGGAACGGCCCGCACCCAAGGTGCAGCTGGTGGTCTACACACTGGACTTGCTGCCCGCCGCTTGAGTCGCTGAGGCGGGGACGGAGTCACGGGTTACACGGAGTCATGAGGAACGTGTAATCGGTCACACTTAGCCGGATTTACTTGTCAACCGTGGTGGGCAGCATGAACCATGAATGAGGGAATTCGTTCCCATACAAGCTGAATCAGCAATCCTCACCGACGAGGATGCGGCCCCTGCGAAGAAGCTTGGGGCTGTCAACGGCCTGAGTGAAAGTACTGACAATGACGACACATACTGACTCCATCACGCTGAAAATCTGGGACAAGTCGGCAATCGACCACACCATCGATGCCGCCATCGAGTCCCTCTCACACCGCGCTGCCGCCGAAAATTGCGGAATCGCAGTCACCCTGAGCGGACCGAAAACCTTCACGGTCAGCCTGAACCGCTAAGCAGCTCAAGCACTACGCAAGAGGACGACGCCGGGACCTCCCGACGTCGTCCTCTTGCGTTTAAGCGCGCGCATCTCCCGCAGTTGTTTGCCTCCCCCCCATCTTGTACGGCGGGAGATTCGAACAAGTCCGGGTTCCTTTTGTGCACCAGTGGTCCTCGAACCCGATTCGTGACGCCTTATGGAAAGTCCTGAGCAAACCTTGAGTTTTCCTTGACGGTTTCCCTCCCCTGATCTTGCGTTCGCGTTGGAACTCTTAGTGAGTCAACGCGTCAACGCACGAACGGAGGGATCACAATGCTCACGGAAATCACGGCTGCCAGGCCGCGACGATCCCACCGCGCGGCAGGCGGGGTGGTCACCGTCCTGGTTCCGGCACACAATGAGTCTGCCGGAATCACCGAGACGCTGCTCTCCTTGAAAAACCAGACTCATCGCCCGGACCGTGTGATCGTGGTGGCAGATAACTGCACCGATGACACTGAAGAGCTTGCCCTGGCTCAGGGCGCCGAAGTTATGCGCACCGTGGGAAACAAGGACAAGAAAGCCGGTGCCCTGAACTTCGCCCTCAGCGAGCTCCTCCCTGATGCCGACCCAGAGGACTTGGTCCTGGTCCAAGACGCCGACTCGCAACTTGCCCTCGACTTCATCGAAAACGCCACCAAGAACCTGCTGGCTGACGAACTGCTCGGCGCTGTTGGCGGAGTGTTCAGCGGTGGTCCGGGAGGCGGCTTTGTGGGCCACCTGCAGCGCAACGAATACGCCCGCTACGCACGGGATGTGAAGCGACTTCACGGCAAGTGCCTGGTAGTCACCGGCACGGCGGCCCTTTTCCGCGTCAAGACTTTGCGGGACGTCGTGGCCGCCCGGTTGAAGGGCGAGCTCCCTCCCGGAAACGGCAACGGCGGCGTCTATGACACCTCGGTGCTGACCGAGGACAACGAACTCTCTTTTGCCCTGTTGACCCTGGGCTACCGCATCGCGTCTCCATCCAACTGCACACTGGTCACGGAAGTCATGCCCACCTGGCGTGAACTGTGGTCACAGCGGCTGCGTTGGAAGCGCGGCGCGGTGGAGAACTGCGTGCAATACGGATGGACCAAGGTAACAAGGCCTTACTGGGGACGCCAGTTTCTTTCCATGATCGGTGTCCTCGTGACACTGGCCTACTTCGGTTCCCTCCTGTTCGCGTTGATTTCCGGTATGGGCCTGAACCTTCAACCCTTCTGGATTACCGTCACCGGCATTTTCATCCTGGAACGCATAGTTACTGTGCGTTTCCGGGGCTGGAGGTACATGCTCCTGGCCGCAACCATGTACGAAACCGTCATCGATATCTTCCTCCAGGCTGTCCACGCCAAGGCGTACCTGGATGCAGCACTCAACAGAAAGAAAGTTTGGTAAACCGACTCATGTACAACAACCCCGTAGCCCCGGTGTCAGGGGCAGTAGCAGCCGGGATGGGCTCAGGAACGCTTGCATTGACTGGAGCCGGAGACCTCTTCTGGTTCGCGCTGGCTGCCTTTGCCATGCTGGCTCTCGGACTTGCCGTTAAGAGGATCGTTCCGGTCCGGGCACAAAAGTAGGCACGGAAAAACCAGATGAGGCAACGAACCCGCAGTTGTGTCGCTACCTCCAGCGCGACACAATTGCGGGTTTGTTGTATTCGCCGTACTGGCCTACTGCACCAAGGCCGTGCTGGCCGAGAACTTGACCACCGTGGTGTAGCCGACTTTGGTGCCGGTAACCCGCACGCTCATTGCGTCAGCCTGGTCAGCACTCACCAGCTTGTAGGAACGGGCCGTGGCCCCGGGGATTGCCACACCCGAGCGAAGCCACTGATACGTCAAGGTGGACCCGGATGTCCATGTACCAGGATTGGCCGTAAGCGTTGATCCCACTGTCGGCGTTCCCGTGATAATCGGGGTGGGCGCTACCAAAGTCCCGGCTACTACTGTCGCTGTCGGAGCAGACTCCCTGACGGCAGTTGCGTAGCCGGCCTTGGTTCCCGTGACGCGGACCGTCAGGCTGGTGCCCTGATCCGCGGCGGCAAGGACCCTGGTGGCGCTGGTTGCACCGACAATTGCCGTGCCGTTCCGGAACCACTGATAGCCCAGGGCGGTGCCGGTGGTCCAGGTTCCCGGCGCGGCGGTCAACGTTGAGCCGACGGCTGCCGTGCCTGAGATGGTGGGTGTTGGTGCTGTGAGCTGACCCTGGTTGGCGGGAACAAAGGAGAAGTCCCGGATGGTGACTGTTTCAGGAGCCACGTGTGCGGCATCTCCGCCTCCACCGCCGGTTACCCAGAGATTGAAGTGAATTTGTTCCTTAGCGGGAAGCGGGACCGTGGAACCCTCCAAAACGGTTCTCTTGAGCAGTGTGCCGTCGTAGCCTTCCCCCGCAAACGTCTCATAGGTCAGCTTGCCCGGTTCCCAGACCATCCTGTGGGTGAGAATCGGGGCATTGGTGACGTCAAAAGTGACGGTGTTGTTTCCCTGCCCAGGCGGCAGTGTGGCGTCAAACCAATACCCATGCCCTTGGGTCACGGGCCAGTCTTCGCCGTAGGCTGCGCCCCCACCCCAGGCAGAGGCTTCACAAAGGTCGATTTCCGTATAACCAGGCACCGCATTGGGGTCGTAGGTGAACAGGCAGCCCCACACCACTTCCTTCTGAAGGGAGCTGACATCCTTTTCCACCGTGGTGCTGTAAGTGCCATACCCGAAACCTTCACGCGTGGACTGGAACTCCGCACCCTTCGGCGCCGACCCCGTGGGGTTGCTGATGGAAAGTTTGACGTACCCGTTGGCGTCCGGATTACTCACATTGTTGGCATCCCAGCTCGCGTTATACATGGGCGCCCCGCCCCAAAAGCGCTTTTGCCAGTTGAACCCTTTCCACGCGAAGCTACCCACCGGGCCAGGGTCCTCAGCCATGGGCGTGGTGTCCGCCGCATGCGAAGGGCCTATTCCTGTGAACATCGATAAACCGACCGCGACGACCACGGCCAACCCCATTGCTTTTCGTCCCCCATGTGGAAGGAGCCTCACTGAAAATGCCATAGCTGTTTCCTCCTGCTGATGCGCCCAGAACCGTCACCGGCTGTTACCGGTGACCGCAACCACGTTCCACCCCCGAGGAACGCCTGTCCTCGATTATCAAGTAGCAAGGGCCCTGTCGGAAGCAAAACGACCAAGCAGAATCATTTATGCGACATCAATTGGATAACGGCACCCACTCCACGAGTAGCCTTGACGTGACCGAGAATTTTGCGGGCATCACCAAAACCCGGGAGGGCACATCAGCATTCGCAGCGCCGGCATCCTCCTTCACCGACGAAACACGGCCGGGAAATTGGAGCTATGGATAGCCCACATGGGCGGACCCTTCTGGGCCCGCAAAGATGACCACGCCTGGTCGATTCCCAAGGGAGAATTCCCCGAAGACGAGGACGCTTTGGCGGCTGCGAAACGGGAATTTACCGAAGAAATCGGCACCCCACCGCCGACGGCCAGTTACGAATTATTAGGTGTTTTCCGGCAGCCCTCCGGTAAACTCATCACTGCGTTCGCGGCCGAAGCCAGCGACTTCCAACCCCAGCAAATTGTCAGCAACACCTTTCCCATGGAATGGCCCAAGGGCTCCGGTGCCGTTAAGGACTTCCCTGAGATCGACGACGCCCGATGGGTTGAGGAAACCGTGGCCCGGACCAAGCTCGTCAAAGGGCAGCTGCCCATTGTGGACGCATTGGTCCGGCACCTTGGTGAGATGGACAACGACGGCGGCACGCAGGACTGAAGCGACGCCCACCTCGGCCGCGGGCTCCTTCAAAATCGGCCACCCGTCGTCGTCGGCTGCCACTATGTGCCCCCGTCCATGGCTAATTTTTGTGCTCATTTCAACCCGCCCCGTTCAACACCTAGACAGTTCCATTCAGGACTAGGGGTTGGTGTTTTCACCACCTAATTTGGCGCGAATGGGACTAGGGGTGGGCTTTTGGAGCACCTAGAGCCCGTTTTCCGTGGTTATCGTTTGGCCCGACCGAGCACTTCGATTGGGGAGAATCCATGGCTGCCATTGACCGGTCCGCCCGAACGTCCGCGGACCTAACCACATGCGCCGTCCCATGAGCGCGGATTTCGCAGATGTCTGTGCTGCCGGTCCGGGCGCGTCCGGGATCAGTGTTGATGGGCTCCCGCCGCTGCCGGACCCCGACGCCCTCCAGACCCGGGCGCGGGCGCTGGCAGTCTCCGGGAACGACGTCCATTCCGGGGTCAACGACGCCGCCAGGACCTGGGCAGGTCTTTCCGGGGCGTACGAGGCCCCCGAAGCCGGGCAGGTCCTG
Source organism: Pseudarthrobacter sp. PvP004 (assembly GCF_017876035.1). Lineage (NCBI taxonomy): Bacteria > Bacillati > Actinomycetota > Actinomycetes > Micrococcales > Micrococcaceae > Pseudarthrobacter > Pseudarthrobacter sp. PvP004. The sequence goes on along the minus strand of NZ_JAGINL010000001.1, from coordinate 4,838,868 downwards.
GCCGGGTTCAATCCCGTGTTCGCCCGTTCCCAGGATCTGGTCAACCTGACCAGTAACGCCGCCTCGGTCCTGGCCGCGTACGCGGACCGGGCCAGGGAACTGAAACAACGCATCAACGCCCTCCGGGCCGACGTCCGGGCTCTGGACGAGGTCATCGGCGGCAACGATGACTGGCACGCACAACGGACCATCGTGGACCGGCACCGCGAGACCATGGACAAGGCCAGCGCCCTGGCCCAAGCGATCCTCGACTCCGACGCCACCTGCGCCACGGAACTAAGCGGCCTCACCGGCGGGCAACGTTACAGTGCCCCTGCCATCCCGAGAGCGACCCTGAACGGCAAGCGGATGCCCAACGTCACCTACAACGTGGTCGCGAAAACTGACGGCGGCCTGGAGAACCACTTCACGATCATCACCGATGACTTCGCCAAGCCCAAGAGCGTCGAAGCACACATCACCGGACTACTCAAAGGCGACATCAACCGCAGCGCGTGGCAACAAATACTCGCCGCCGCCGTGTCGGGGGATTCGGCCACGACGGCGGCCACCTCATCGCGTCCCTCTTCGCAGGGCCAGGCGAAGGCGCCAACGTCCTGGCCCAACTCATGTTCCAAAACAGAGGCCACGGAACCCCCAACGTATCCGCCAACACCCTGGCGTTCTTCCAACTCGAAAGAGACCTCATGACCAAGGCCCTCCACCGCGTCGACACAGGACAACCCCTAGGCTTACACCTAAAGGTAGAAGCCATCCCAGGACCATAACCCGGGCTGCCGGAAGAATTGAAAGTCACTCACTGGTTCGACTCCGGAGAGAATAGTTCAGAATATTTCTCCAACCTTCCACTTTCTGAGGAGGCATTCGAATGATGACAGGAACGCGGATTTCTGGGGTCGAAGTGGATAACGGCCTCCAAAGGCTGCGGACTGAGGCCTTCGCCCAAGGTGGTCTGGGGTTCGGAGCAGAAGCAATCATCAGCCATACCATCATTCACCAAGCCTGGAGTCGACGAACAGAGGATATCCTCCAGAACGGTGTATGGGGGTTCATCCATAGTTTCCAAGATTTCTCGGTCGAATCCATGGACTACTGGCTCAAAGATATCCGTCGTAGCTCGTATGTCCCGGGCGTTGGAACATGGACGAGCTGCAAGGTCTACCTCTACCCCGACTCCGAGGGCAAACTCGAAACCTTCGACGCTGAGGTCCTCAGACCCGCCCAGGAAACAACCATCCCGGATCGTCCGGCGGACGCACTGACTCTGTTCCAGGACCTCAAAGCGTTCCCGAGAACGCTGGACAACATACCGCAGTGGATGTGGACAGTGTTCCGCGCCGAAAGCGTCACACCCCCTATCTACAACCCTCAATTGAATACCGTCGAGTGGGACAACAAACGCCTTCCCGTCACCGAAAACGGCACCGACTTCTCCGTCGAACCGGAGATCATTGACCCATCCAAGGAACCGGGTGTCTTCGCAAAGATCGGCCGAAAGCTCTTCGGCGGGTAAGAAGGAACACGCCGAACGACCTGCAGTACCACCGCACCTGGAGCAGCCGCGATCCAAGCTTTGGGAAGAAGCGGAGCTGCGTCCGCCGTCGTCGGGCTCCATAGTCCACTGGACTGCTCAAAGGCGACATGAACCGCAGCGCGTTGCAACAAATACTCGCCGGCCGCCGTGCCGGCGGTCGCGGCTACGACGGCGGCCACCGCCTTGCCTCCCTCTTCGCAGGACCAGGCGAAGGCGCCAACACTCTGGCCTTCTACCAACTCGAAAGAGAGCTGATGGGCAAGGCCCTCCACCGCGTCGGAACCGGACAATCTGGGCTGCCGGACAGCGCCGAAGTTACGGACGGCTTCGATTTGGAGACGCCAGTGACACGCGAGTTTTCGAACCTGATGCCCGATCCGACAGCCACCTTTCGAATGCAGGACTCACGGACGCAATCCCCTAGCGTTCTTCCTCGCGATGAACTGCCGGATCCACTCGACCGTCTCCGGGTGGTCCAAGTGAAGGCCGTGCCCTGCACCGGGAACCCTCACCAGGACGGAGCGTGGGATGTGCTCGCGAAGAAGCAGGGCATTGGGCAAGGGCGTGAGCGCGTCCTCAGTTCCATGGAGTATGAGCGTGGGTGCTTGGATTTCGCTGAGCCGACTCCAAGCATCGTGCTCGCGACTGGCCGTGAAATGGCGCGCTTTGGCCCAAGCCGAAGCATGGGAGTTGAAGAACGTATGCGTCGCTGCGGGATTGTTCATGACCCACTCCGCATCGAAGAAGAGCGGCTCCAGACGCGACATATCTCCACTGGTCAAGGCTTCCAGGGCCGCCTTATCCGGAAGGGTTCCAGCGTCGGGCCACTTTCCACCGCTCGTTGCGGCAAGAACCAGAGTGCGGACTTTTTGCGGATGATCGATGGCCAGCCATTGGGCAATCCGCCCTCCCATCGAATGACCGTACACGTGTGCTAAATCCACACCCGCGGCGTCAAGGACAGCAACAGCATCTTGGGCAAGAAGCCGCGTCGTGTAGCGCTCGGCGTCACCCTTCCCGCTCCGACCAATCCCCCGGTGGTCGAAGCGGATGACGCGGTAAGAGCGGGACAGAAGTTCCGCCGTCGGGCCCCAACCGTCCATGGACGTGGCCTGTCCGGCGATCAGGAGCATTGCTTCGCCCTCGCCTTCAGACGTCCAGGCGAGTTCAGCGCCGTCGGCGGCCTCCGCAAAGTTCACCGTGCCACAGTATCCGGGCCGCCCTCAAAGCGCTGCGGCGCAGGACACAGTGTGTCAATCAGCAGTGAAAATGTCCTCTATGGCGCAGTCGAAGGTGCGCGCAATGAGGAACGCCAACGGCAGCGAGGGATCGAACTTCTCACGTTCGATGGAAATCACCGTCTGCCGGGAAACTCCGAGCGCGGCAGCCAAGTCAGCCTGCGTCCAGTTGCGTCCGGCCCGGCGCTCGGCGAGGTTGTTCTTCACTTCAGAGCCCGGTGGCGGATTACGAGGTAACGCACCCCGGCGTCCACCGCGCTCAAGCCAACGACAGCCAGGAGGACCGGCGCCGCATCCACGGTGATGCGTCCGATGACCAGCACCAGGACAGCAACCAGCACGGCGACCAGAATATCCAGGAACGCACCCGCTGCGGCTTGGCGCATCCACTGCAACTCAACACTCTGCTCGCCATGCATATCACGCGTGACCGTGTGGTTCGACACGAAGACCTTGGCTCCCAGTGACATAGCCGGGTAGGCGGCACAAAGGGCTCCAATCCCCGCAGCGAGCCAGAAGTCATCCGGATTTGATGCACCCACCAGGACAGAGATGGCGATTGTGAGGATGGCGCCGAGGATGATTGCCAAGACGTAGTGATGGAACGGCGCCCGCCTAGATGTAAAGGAAGCTTTACTCATCTTGAAAGTAAAGCACCCTTTACATGTAGAGGCAATGGTTGCGCATCGGGGCTAGCGTTGAGGGATGACCGCTGACTACAGGTACGACGTCGAGGTGCTGCACCTTTTGGTGTCGCCGGCCCACGCCTACTTTGGCCGTGCCCGGGAAGGCGCGGCGGAGGTCCCCACCACCGACGCGGACCACGCGGAACTGGTTACGGGCAAAGGCATTGTTGGCGACAGGTTCTTCGGCAAAGCCGCACACATGGATGCTGCAGTGACACTCTTCGCGGTGGAGGCTCTTGAATCGATCGCCGCCGAGCTTGGCGCTGGACCTTTTGACCCCCTCCTGACCCGTAGAAACGTGGTGCTGCGAGGAGTTGAGTTGTCCCCGTTGCTTGGCCATGAGTTCACGCTTGAGTCCGGCGGAGACACGGTTCGGCTTAAGGCCGGGCGACCTGCCCACCCCTGCGCCTGGATGGATGAAATGCTCGCCCCCGGCGCCCACAAGGCCATGCGCGGGCGTGGTGGTGTCCGGTGCCAGGTGATCGCGGGCGGCTTGCTGCACCGAGGCCCCGCAGTACTGGTCTGCCCCGTGCCGCTCGACCCGACTAAGGCCGGGGACGCGAACGTGCTGAGGCCATCGAGGTTGCCATAAGGACCTCCACCCCGCGTCCGCGAAGGTCAGCACCCTGTCATTCGATGGCCTCCCCGCATAGGGTGATCAGGTGGATACCGTCAGCAGCAAAGTACAAGCCTTGGCCGGATCCGCGTTCGCTGCGCTCTTCCGGGCCATAAAAGTTGTGCGTCCGCATAGGCCGATCCACCCAAAGGGCATCCGGCTGGTGGGAACCTTGGAAAGGGACGCCGGTCCGCGGGAGCCGTCGGGAATCCCTTGGCTGGACACCGCGGGGAGCAACGTGGTGGACGCGCGGCTCTCGCGCTCCATCGGTTTGCCGGACGCCTTCCCTGACATCATCGGTTTGGCCGTGCGCTTCACTGAGCAGGACAAACTGTCCGACATGCTCCTCGCCACCACCGGGCCGACAGGTCTTGGCCGGTTCATCCTCCGGCTGAGGCGGGATGCAGCGTCTGCGGTTTTCTCCAGCATGATGCCGTACAAGTCTGACGACGGCCCCGTATTGATAGCAGCAAGGACCATCGGCGGACCCGCTAAGCTGCCCGTGGAACCGAGTGCTTTCCGGTCACTTCTGGGTGATGAGACGTGGATCCTTGAACTCCATCACGGCAGCCCACTGGGTCCATGGAACAGGTTCGGCACTCTAGCCCTCAGCCTTGCCGACCATGCAGAAGACACCGCCGAACGATTTGATCCGGTCCTCAATCCGCTTCCAACAGCAGGAACGTACGGCTGGACGAGGCGACTGCGCGAACCTTCCTACGCGTTGGCCCGCCGACGGGATTAGACGCGTGGCTTCCAGCCCTTCTTTGAGCCATCAATACCTCAAAATCAACCTACGGCAGTTGTAGACCGACCCGCCGGCGTCGAAAGATGGGCCAGAAGCGTACGCCGCGGGCCGCGCCTCACACCTCGGATACCGGCGCCGCGAACTGCGCCTCGTACAGCCGGGAGTACGCCCCACCCGAGGCCAGCAACTCCGAGTGCGTCCCCTGCTCCACGATCTGCCCGGCTTCCATCACCAGGATGAGGTGGGCGTCCCGAATGGTTGAGAGGCGGTGGGCGATCACGAAGCTCGTCCGGTCAGACCTCAACGCGTTCATGGCTTTCTGCACCAACACCTCAGTCCGGGTATCCACCGAGCTTGTGGCCTCGTCCAGGATCAGCACCGATGGGCGGGACAGGAAGGCCCTGGCAATGGTGAGCAGTTGCTTCTCCCCGGCTGAGACGTTTCCGCCTTCGTCGTCGAGCAAGGTGTCGTATCCCTCGGGCAAGGACCGAACAAACCTGTCCACATACGTCGCCTGCGCGGCTTCCATGATTTCCGCTTCGGAAGCGGTTGGCCGTCCGTAGGCAATGTTGTCGCGGATCGTCCCGCCGAACAGCCAGGTGTCTTGGAGGACCATCCCCATCCGCGAGCGCAGCTCCTGCCGCGAGAGGGACGCGATATCCACGCCGTCCAAGGTTATGCGCCCGGAGTCCAGCTCGTAGAAACGCATCATGAGGTTCACCAACGTGGTTTTTCCCGCTCCTGTCGGCCCGACAATCGCGATACTCTGACCCGGCTCGGCAACCAAACTGAGGTCTGTGATCAGCGGCTTGTCCGGGGAGTACCGGAAGGACACGTTCTCGAACACGAGCCGCCCGCGCGAAGGACCAGCACCGGAAGGCTCAGGTTCGGCCGACTCTTCCTCCTCATCCAACAGGTCGAACACACGCTCGGCCGAGGCCACCCCGGACTGCAGCATGTTCGCCATGGAGCCGAGCTGCGCCAAGGGCATGGTGAACTGCCGTGAGTACTGGATGAAGGCTTGAACGTCGCCCAGCTGCATGGAACCGGAGGCCACCTGCAGACCGCCCACCACGGCAATTCCCACATAAACCAGGTTCCCGATGAAGGTCATGGCCGGCATGATCAGGCCGCTCACGAACTGCGCCCCGAAGCTCGCCTGATACAGCTCCGAGTTCTTGAGACGGAATTTCTCCTGCACCTCGTTCTGCCGTCCGAAGACCTTCACCAACGCATGCCCGGTGTAGGTTTCCTCGATCTGGCCGTTGAGTTCGCCGGTGTTCTTCCACTGCGCCACGAACAGCTTCTGCGAGCGTTTTGCGATCAGCAGCGTGGTCCCCAGCGTCAACGGAATAGTTACTAAGGCAATCAGTGCCAGCAGCGGCGAGAGCAGGAACATCATCACCAACACACCCACCACGGTCAGCAGGGACGAGACCACTTGGCTGATGGATTGCTGCAGGCTTTGGGAGATGTTGTCTACGTCGTTGGTCACCCTGCTCAGCAGCTCGCCGCGCTGGATGGAGTCGAAATAGCGCAGGGGCAGCCGGTGGATTTTCGCTTCTATCCGCTCACGGAGGCGGTACACGGTCCGTTGAACGACGCCGTTGAGCACGTACGCCTGCATCCAGCCGAACGCTGAGGCCAGGACATACAGTGCCAATGCCCACAGCAGCACCGAGGCCAACGCACCGAAGTCGATTCCGACGCCGGGCGTGAGTGCCATGGCGCTCAGCATGTCGGCTTTGCTGTCCTCACCTGAGGCGCGCAGCCCTGCGATCACGTCGGCTTTGGAGGCACCAGCGGGGAACTGTTTGGAGACGACTCCGGCGAAGATCAGGTTGGTGCCTTCACCCAGCAGCCGGGGTCCGATCACGGACAAAGCAACACTGACCACGGCGAAAACCAGCACCAGGATCAGCCAGAATCGTTCAGGCCGCAGCGTTCCCAACAAACGGCGGGCGGAGGCACTGAAGTTCGAGGCCTTCTCGGCCGGGATGTTCATACCGGCGAAAGGACCACCCCTGCCCGGCCCCATGGCCGGCCGCTGGGGACCGCGGGGGCCAGCTGACACAGAACTCATGCCGCCTCCTCCGCCGCGAGTTGGGAGGACACGATTTCCCTGTACGTTTCGGAAGTCTCCAGCAACTCGTCGTGCGTTCCGCGCCCAACGATCCTGCCGTCGTCGAGCACCAAGATCTGGTCAGCATCCGCAATGCTGGAGACCCGCTGCGCCACGATCACCAGCGTGGCTCCGTTGATGTGGCGTTTGAGGGCCTGCCGGAGCCGGGCATCAGTGGCGGTGTCCAAGGATGAGAAGGAGTCGTCAAAGATGTAGAGCTCAGGCTGCTTCACCAGGGCACGGGCGATCGCGAGCCGTTGCCGCTGGCCGCCGGACACGTTGGTGCCGCCCTGCGAAATGACGGCGTCCAGGCCGCCGTCCATTTTCTCAACAAAGTCCCGGGCCTGGGCCACCGCGAGCGCCTGCCACAATTCATCCTCAGTGGCGTCGGGTTTGCCGTAGTGAAGGTTGCTGCGGACCGTCCCGGAGAACAGGTAGGGCCGTTGCGGCACCAGCCCGATGTGCCCCCACAGCAGGTCCGGGTGCAGCTCTCGGACGTCCACGCCGTCCATTCGTACGGATCCGGAGGTGGCGTCGAACAGCCGCGGCATGAGGTTCACCAAAGTGGTCTTGCCCGCGCCGGTGCTGCCGATGATCGCGGTGGTCTCGCCCGCCCGGGCGGTGAACGAAAGCCCGCTCAGCACCGGCTGTTCGGCACCCGGGTAGGCGAAGCCGACGTCGCGCATTTCCAGTTCGCCGCGGCGGATGCCGCCCGAGACAGGGTTCGACGGCGGCTGGACACTTGAGTCTGTTTCCAGCACCTCGCCGATGCGGTCGGCGGAAACGGACGCGCGCGGGATCATCACGGCCATGAACGTTGCCATCATGACGGACATGAGGATCTGCATCAGGTAGCTCAGGAACGCGATCAACGTGCCCACCTGCATGGAGCCGTCCTCGATCCTGAAGGACCCGAACCAGATCACCGCCACGCTGGAAACATTCATGACCAGCATGACCGCAGGGAACATGAGCGCCATCAAACGGCCGGCCCGGAGCGCAACGTCAGTGACGTCGTCGTTCGCTTTGCCGAACCGTGTGGCTTCCATATCCTCCCGGACGAAGGCCCGCACCACCCGGATGCCGGTGAGCTGCTCGCGGAGGACCCTGTTGACGGCGTCGATCCGGACCTGCATCTTCCGGAACAGCGGCACCATCCGCGTGACGATCAGCCCGACAGCCACAAGCAACACCGGCACGCACACTGCGATCAGCCACGATAACTGCGCGTCCTGCCGCACCGCCATGATCACGCCGCCGATGCTCAGCATGGGCGCCGCGACCATGAGCGTGCAGGACATGAGCACCAGTTGCTGTACCTGTTGGACGTCGTTGGTGGATCGGGTAATCAAGGACGGCGCCCCGAATCTGGTGACCTCCTGCTCCGAGAACTCCCCCACCCTGCTGAAGATGGCATCCCGGAGGTCACGGCCCATCCCCATGGCAGCCTTCGCACCGAAATACACGGCAACCACGGCACAGGCGATCTGCAGCAAGGTAATGAGCAGCATGAGTCCGCCCATGCGCAGGATGTAGTCGGTATCACCGGTGGCGACGCCGTTGTCGATGATGTCCGCGTTCAGCGTCGGCAGGTACAGGGACGCGATGGACTGCGCCAACTGAAAGATGACGACGGCGATCAGCAGCCGCTGATGCGGCCGCAGGAAGCGAACAAGTACCTTCCACAGCATGGGATCTCCGAGCCCGAGCGATGTAAACCGAAGGCCAGTTTACGTCTGGTTGCTGCGGGCAACTAGAGGAAGTTCTCGCTGATTTAGTCTGTGGCGAACTGCAACCGCCCCACAGCCTGGAGCTTCCCCGCGAACAGCAGTGCGGCGTCGCTGAGTTCATTCTCGGCAAGAATGCGAGTGCCTTCGACGTCCGCGTTGAGCACTGTCGGGGCGAAGCGGACGTGCGTAGCGTCCTCGATGCCCACAAAGTTCAACCAGTCAGCAACGTAGCTGCTGCTGAAGTCGGAGCCGAAAGCTGCCGGAACCCCCGGGGCATAAACACCGCTCGTGTGGATGGCGACGGTCTGCTTGCCTTCCATGAGTCCGCTATAGCCCCTTTCGGGGTCGAACCCGAAGCTCCAGCCGGGCTGGGTGATGATGTCGATCCACTGCTTCAGCACGTAGGGCACGCCCGAGTTCCACATGGGAATGTTGAAGACATAAGCGTCTGCGGCTGCGAATTGGTCAAAGACTGCGCGGGCGGCTTCCCAGGCCGCAACCTGTTCCGGTGTCTGGTCCTGACCTGTGAAGACAGCCATTTTCGCCGCGGCCGCGGTCCGGCCGAAAGCCGGCAACGCGCCGTCGTCGAACAGGTTCACCGTCTCCACCTCGAAGGTCTCCGAGGCAGCAGCCTGAACGGAGTCGATGAAGTGGCGGGCGAGCCGCAGAGAATCGCTGTTCGCGTAACGGGGCGAAGCGTTGATGTGGAGGATGGAGGGCATGGTGTTCCTTTCGAATCGGGGGAAGCTTTTACCCCCGATTCGATCCTCACCCGGGTACGTCGTACAGCGTAAGAACGCACTTTATTGTGCCCAAGGCACCTCAAAGTACCTGCAATGATGAGGAGCATGACACTCACAGCTGATCAGACACGGCGCAGAGCACAGCACCACTACAACGCCTCCTTGGAGCTCTGCCCTGCACGCCAACTGCTGGAAGCCATCAGCAGCAAATGGGTGACGTTGGTGATGCTCGCCTTGGAGGAAGGGCCGCAGCGGCACAGTGGACTGCGCCGGCGCATTCCGGGAGCCAGTCAGAAAATGCTGACTTCCACGCTCCGCTCGCTGGAGCGGGACGGACTGATTCACCGTGAAGTCACTGCATCTGTTCCGGTGCGGACGGACTATGAGCTCACACCCCTTGGCCGGTCCCTGCTCCCGATCATTTTCGATATGAAGGAGTGGGCTGAGGACAACATGGATGCCGTGGCTGCGTCCCGCCAACACCAGGACAGGGACCGCGCCAGCGTCACCCCCGGACAGTAGGCTGGAAACGTTCGTGTTGAACCGCATCGAAGGGACTTGAGTTTTGGCTTACATCACCGTCGGAAACGAAAACAGCACTGAGATTGAGCTTTACTACGAAGACCATGGGACCGGCCAGGCAGTGGTCCTGATCCACGGCTATCCGTTGGACGGTTCCTCCTGGGAGAAGCAGACTGCAGCACTGCTCGACGCCGGCTACCGCGTCGTCACGTACGACCGCCGCGGGTTCGGCAAGTCCAGCCAACCGACTGAAGGCTACGATTACGACACCTTCGCCGCTGACCTGAAGACCGTGCTGGATACCCTGGACCTGAACGACGCCGTGTTGGTGGGCTTCTCCATGGGTACCGGCGAGGTTGCGCGCTACATCAGCACGTATGGCTCGGCCCGCGTTGCCAAGGCTGTGTTCCTTGGTTCGCTGGAGCCGTTCCTCCTGAAGACCGACGACAACCCGGACGGTGTTCCCCAGGAGGTCTTCGATGGCCTTTCGGCCGCCGTCACAGCAGACCGCTATGCCTTCTTCACCGATTTCTTCAAGAACTTCTACAACAGCGATACCTTCCTTGGCACCGCACGCCTCAGCCAGGAATCCGTGGATGCAAGCTGGAACATCGCCAGCAAGTCGGGGGCCTTCGCATCAGTGGCCGCCCAGCCCACCTGGCTCACGGACTTCCGCGCAGACATCCCCAAGATCGATGTCCCGGCCTTGATCGTCCACGGCACGGCGGACAACATCCTGCCGATCGACGTCACGGGCCGACGATTCAAGGACGCCCTGCCTAGCGCCGAGTACCTGGAAATCGAGGGCGCACCGCACGGGCTGCTCTGGACGCACGGGGCCGAAATCAACGACGCCCTGCTGGCGTTCCTCAAGAAGTAAAGCCCTAGGAGTTTTTGAGGCGTAGCTTCCGAGCCTTCTTGCCTTTCTTCAGGTACTCCTGCTGCTGCGCGTCGGCGGTGGTGCGCTCCATCGCGTGGAGCACGCCATATGTGAAAGCACCGCTGCCGACGTCCGGCACCGATCCGAGCTTCAGCAGCTCCGCCCGCGCCATCACGCTGTCCTGGTGGTCGCCAAGGATCGACTGAACCCTATGCGCCGCACTCCCCAGCTTCACGGCACGCTTGCCGTGAATGCTCTCCACGGCCGCCGCGGCGAAGCGCAGCTTCTTGGCGGCCTTCCGGACTTCATGGAACGCCTTATCGCGTTGAGGCCCGACGGCGGCACTCACCGCTTCGTCGTGCCGTTTGCGGAGCCTTTTGCCGGCTTTGTTAACGAGCTTTGCCGTGGTCTCCTTGGCCGGCCCTGAACCCTTGGACGTAGAGGGTGGAACGTCGATGAAAGCTTCCAGATCGTCCAGTAATGTGAAATAGCGGGGGCTGTTCAGCCGGTTCCTGATGGCGGACATCGCAGTTTCGGCCCTCAGAGCCATCCGCTCTTCCAGTTCGTTGTGGAGCTGACCCAGGACGAGCTTCCCCGGCAATTCATCAAGGCTGTTCTTCAAGCGTTCGTGCAAGACTTCCACATCGCGATACCGGCCAAGGGTCTTTGCAAGCGATTTCAGCTCCCCCTCCAAGTCCTTCACCGGTGCCTGCTCGAACAGCGCGCTGTAACCATGCAGCACTGCACGGATGCGGCGGATTTGGGAGCGCATTTGGTGGACTGAGTCGTCCCGGGCAAGGCGGACGTGGGAGTCCTGAAGGAGCAGATCGGCAACTTGTTCGTCCAGATAATTGAGCACCGGGATCACGGCTGGACCGTTTCCGCTGGGCTCTTCACGGTCTGTTCGCTTCGAAGCGGGCCACGAGTCGCCCAGTGCTGTGGCCAGTTTGGAGGTGCGCTCGCTCGGCTTTGCTCCGGCGTCGGAAAGTTGCTGTGTCAGGGTGCTCAGCAAGGTATCGTCACCGTCGTCGGTTTCGTCCGGTGCCAGCTCCACCTCCCACTCCCTCCATTCCAGCTGACGAGGTTCACCGATTACGGACTGGGCTTGGACCGAGTCGTCCACGAAGTCGGCCATCCGGTGGCCATCGTTGCCATACAAGGAGTAGCTGGTACGTTCCGTGGTCAGTGTTGCAACTGCAGCCACTGCGTGACCACGGGTGTAGGCAATGATGCGGTCCATGAGTTCTACCGGGACAGTATCGGCTCTGCCCAACGGTGCTTGGATTTCCGTTCGCTTTCCCGCACTGTGCGGGAGCTTCAGGTGCCAGCCGGCGTCCGGCCCACCCGTGCGGCGTCGCAGTGTGATTCCCCGGGAAGCAAGGGCCAGGTGACGCGTGTCAAAGTAGATGGCTTCCAGGCTGTGGGTTGCGGGTTCACCCACGCGCCCTACCCCGTCGATCGCTTTCAGGTCAGGCAGCGGCGTGGACGCTTCGGCGTCGAATTTCTGCTCAACTTCCATATTGCTGGACGTTGCCATGACTGCCAGAACTCCCTCTGCCGTTGATTTTCCTTATGCCACGAGGGCCGGCCCGTTGTGATGGCCGGCCCTCGTTGGAGCTACTTTTTACTTCTATAACCAGTTTGAGCCAGTCCGGAGCCTGGCGCCAGAGCTGGAGCCCTTACTAGAGACCAGGAGTGCGCGGCTGCGGCGGCTCGGCAGGACCCTCGTTGGACGCGGGCGCTGAGACGTCGGCCGCGGGCGCTGAGAGATCCGGATCGACTGGCGGGAACTCGGCTGTCGCCACTCCCCCGTTTCCGAAGGGTTCGCCCGTGTCATCAACATCTCCACCGGACACCGTGCCACGCCAGGCACCTGTTTCATGCCCCTGGGCTTCGATGAACTTCTTGAACTTGTCCAAGTCGGCACCAACACGCAGGCTGTCCACTCCAAGGGCAGAGCCCGCCTTTTCCGCGAGGCCATCCGGCTCCCAGACGATCTCCACGTTGACCCGGGTGCTGCCTGCGTCGAGGGGCTCGAAGCTCACCGTCCCCCCGTTGCGGGGACCGTCCACGCTGGCCCAGCTGACCAAGGAATCGGGGACCTGCTCAATGATCTGGGCGTTGTATTCGCGCTTCACGCCGCCCACGTTGGTTGAGAAGTGAAGGCCCGTTTCATCGATCTGCTCTACGGCCTCCACCCCGTTCATGAATTGAGGGAAGGTCTCGAACTGCGTCCACTGGTTGTAGGCAACAGATACAGGTACATCCACTTCGATTGACTTATTGACCGTAGCCATAGGTTGCTCCTTCGATCGTGTCTCGGGTGCTTACGCGGTACTGCTTGTGGCGCGCCAGCCAGCTGGCTGCTTAACCAGTGGCGCGCCTGTCTAAAGCGCGCCAGCCAAAGCTCTTAGCCGGCGTCGAAACTTTCATCGTCATCGTCGTTGGGAGACTCTTCTTGTGGCAGGTCGTTGCCGCTGCCGTCCGGCAAGCCATCATCGTTGCCGTCGGGCTGGGTGGACTGCTCGGCCAAGTACTGCTCGTCGGTTCCGCCGAAACGGCCCGCGCCTGGTTCGCCGGAGCTGTCCGAATCCTCAGGATCCAGGTGGCTGAGGTTCGGCGCGCCGGTGCCTTCTCCGAGGGAGGCTTCCTCGATGTCTTCTTCCACGCGGGGCTGGGCCTGCCCTCCGCCGGCTTCCTGCTCTGCCGTAGGAGTGCCGTAGCCTCCCACTTCCTCTTCCGGTGTGGCATTTTGCTTGTCCATGAGACCTGTCCTTTCCAAAGCGGTGAACGTGTTTATGGAACTCTTCGAACCTATAAGTGCAGCTGGTGGCATGTCCATGCCCTGACGAAATTAGTCAGTAATCTTAGCGATTTGAGAGTGAAAGCGTTACTGTTCAGCCCCTAAAATCATCGACTCACGATGGTTGTGGAATTTCGCAACCACCCTGGGGATCCAATCCTGTGTAATTCAATGGCCCCGCGACAATATTCAGGGCGATGGTGGCAAACTGCGAGCACTGCGCGGGCGGAGCCGTGAAGTAACCCCGCTGACCCGCTGCCACGGCCCCAATAATGAGCCACACCACCACGAACAGCCCGATAAGAGAACCGATCCGCATCACTACCCCAATCGCTGAACTGACATCCCCAGCTATTAGTAAGCATACTGACAAACCTGCCGAAGACCAAAGAAACGCGGCCACGACCGGGATTTCTCCCTGCCGCAGCCGCGTCTCCCCGAATCAATCCGTAGGGTTTGTTTCGGTTGTCAGACCACGGTTGTCCGCGGTCTTTTCGTCCTTCTCTTCGGCCGGCCCGGGCGGGTTGGCTGATTCGCTGGGACCAGCGTCGACGGCGTCTTCCGGACTTTCCGACGACGAATCACCCACTGGTACCTGGCTGCTCGATTCCGGCGCCCCGGGGTCCCTGGGAATGGGATGTCCCGGGGTGGTTGTTCCATCGCGAACTTGCGCGAAACCGGCAACCTCGCTCGGATCAGTGGTCATGCGCGCGACCGACCACGACCCACTACCCAGCCAATAAGGGCCAGCACCAACAGGATGATTCCCACCCACAGGAGGAAACTGAGGGCTTGGTTGAATCCGCCGACGAGGAGCAAGATGATCGCGATAACACCGGCGATTATTAAGAGTGTATTCATTGAGCTACGCATCCCTTCAATAACGGTTGTCTATTCAGGAAGGCGTCCGCTGGTACTCCATTTCTGAAGCGCCACCCATGCCAACGGGCACCGATCGGAGAATTACTCCTCCATATCGCTTACGTACCCCCACGGAAATGCGTTCAAACAGAACTCATGCCCGGGAGAGGCACGTACATAGCATCATGATAGGCGTGCACTGCCCCGCGGCGAAGGAGTTCGACAGGAAACTTAGTACGCTTTTGTCGAGAACGCTCCAAGGGCCCGGCTGATCTCCAAGGCAGTTCCTGCCGCAGCCTCGCCATATTCCTGATACTTGGCGGGCACAATTCTGCTCGATGGCCCGGAGATGGAGATGGAGCCTGCAGCGACCCCGCCGGAACCCAACAGAGGCACGCCGATCGAGGTGATCCCCGTACTCAGCCCCTGCTCATTGATGGAATATCCGCGGGCCCGGGTGTCCGCGATCATCACGCGAAGCTGGGCAGCGTCCACCACGGTCTGCGGCGTCAAGGCTTCAAGCTGGCCGGCCAGATACTCATCCACAAAGGCGTCGTCGGCTGCCGAAAGGTACGCGATTCCCGTGGAGGAGGCGTGCATGGGGAGCCTTGACCCCAGGGGCAGGAACGCCCGGAGGACATGCGGGGTGTCCAGGCGTTCGATGATCAGCATGTAGCCGCGGTCCGGAACTGCCAGGTGCACGGTCTCGGTGGTGTCCAACTGCAGCGCGTTCAGTGGACCCATGGCGGCATCGCGGATGACTGAGCCGCTGCTTCCGCGGCTGGCAACGGCAAAGGCGTGGTTGGTCAGGACCCACTTCCCGGCCTGAGCCTCGGACTGCGCAACCCACCCCAGCTCGCCGAGCGTCCGGAGCATGCGCAGGACCGTCGCCTTGGGCACATCCACTTCACGGCTCAGCTCTGAAAGGCCGGCCGGCTGATTGTCCGAGACCGCTTCCAGGACCCGAATTGCCGTGACCACGCTCTGAGTACTCATCCACACTCCCGCTTGACCGACTTCTTTCCGTGCCCTACATTACAGGCGACTTCCCAAAATGAACCAACGGTTCATCTAGTGAACCGATGCAGCTTGATTGGAGAAAGTGCCCATGTTCGCAGCGGATGCCGGCGTTGGCGTGTGGATGGCTGCAATGACCATCGACACGGTGGTGGTCAGGCGGCTCGTCTTGTTGGCGCCCTGGTGCTTCCGTCCAGTCTCTTAGAACCCTTCATCGATAGGACAACACAGTGCTCAAACCACTCCGCGGAATCACCGTGATCGACCTCAGCCGTGCCCTTGCCGGCCCTTACTGCACCGCCCTCCTGGCCGATATGGGTGCCAGGATCATCAAGGTGGAAAGCATCAACGGGGGTGACACCGCCCGCCAATGGCCTCCGTTCCAGGACGGTCACAGCCTCTACTTTGACTCCGTCAACCGCAATAAAGTTTCGGTGTGCATCGACTTCTACTCGGAGGAGGGGCGTGGCATCCTCGCCGGCCTGATCGCTGACGCGGACGTCCTGGTGGAGAACTTCAAGCCCGGCACCCTGGAAAAGATGGGGTTCACTCCAGCACGGCTGGAGGAACTCAACCCGGGACTCGTGGTTGGATCCGTCACCGGCTTCGGCAACACCGGTCCGCTCAAGGACGACGCCGGACTGGACCAGGTGATCCAGGGAATGTCCGGGCTGATGTCCGTCACTGGGCCCGGACCCGGCTCGGCCTATCGCGTGGGGGTGCCAATCGTGGACATCACCTCGGGAATGATTTGCGCGTTCGGAATCGTCTCCTCGCTTCTGGGGGCCCGAAACGGCGAGCGCCCCAGCCGGGTGTCCACTTCCCTTCTTGAAACCGCGCTGAACCTTTCAGCCTTCCAGGGACAAAAAGCCCTGAGTCTCAGAGAAGCACCTACGCCGCAGGGCAACAATCACCCCGTCATTGCCCCATATGGCATGTTCGCCACGGCCACGGAGCCCATCAACATCGCGGTGGGAAGCGACAAGCAATGGCGGGCGTTCTGCGACTTGCTCGGCATTCCCGCCGCCGTCGAGGACCCCCGGTTCATCACCGGAGCGGACCGTTCGGCCAACAGGGATCAGCTGTCAGAGCTCATTGAAAGTACTCTCAGCGCCAAGTCCGCCGCCGACTGGGTTCCCCTCATCAGCCACGCCGGAATCCCCTGCGGCCCTATCTATGACTACACGCAGGCCCTCGCCTCGGAACAGGTTGCCGCTTTGGGACTCGTGCAGCGCCGCCAACGCGCGGATGGGTCCGAGCTCCCCCTGCTCCGCGGCCCACTCAGTTTGGACGGCGAGGCCAGCGAAATCCTTTCGCCGCCTCCGCTGCTGGGCGAGCACACCGCCCAAGTACTGATGGAACGCGGAATGACGCACGACGACGTCACCCGGCTTGAGCGCGAGGGTCGCGTTGTGTGCGGGTCGGCAAAGATTGGAGCAACGCGATGAGCACCGTTTCCGAAGTAGCGCGTCCCCGGACCGGCCGCATCTCTGTCGCGATCGCTGACGGCGTGGCCACTGTGGAGATTTCCAACCTGGCGCAGAGAAACGCTCTGACCAAGGCCATGTGCCTGGAGATCCAGGAACTGATGCCTCAACTGGACGCCGATCCGGACGTTGCGGTGGTTGTGCTGCGCGGCGCCGGAGATACGTTCTGCGCCGGGGCGTCCATCAGTGAACTGGCCTCGGTGCTGCTGGATCCCCAGCCGGACGGTTCCACGGCGGATCACCTCAGCAGGGCAGATTCGGCCATCGCAGCCCTGTCGAAGCCCGCCGTTGCCCTGGTGGATGGCGCCTGCATGGGCGGCGGGTGGCAGATCGCGTCGGCTTGCGACTTCATCATCGCCAACGAGCGTGCCGTCATAGGGCTCACCCCGGCCAAGATCGGCATCATCTACCCACGGACCGGCCTCGAACGGCTGGTCCGGTTAGTGGGACATGCCAACGCGAAGTACATCCTGCTCACCGGACAGACGTTCAGCGCTCCTGAAGCTCGAGCGCTCGGGCTGGTTGCCGACGTCGTGCCTTCCGAATCCTTTGAGGAGAAGTGCGCAGCGCTTGTCCGTTCCTTGCGGAGCCGCTCCCGGTTCTCCATGCACTCCATGAAGCGGCTGGTGGACTTGACGGACAGTGTGCCTGCGGCCGGCATTGATCAGGAATGGGCGACAGCTTGGTCGGCGATGCCCGACAGCCCGGACATGGGGATCGGCATCAGCGCATTCCTGAACCGCGAGCAGCCCCGGTTCATGTGGCGGCCTGCATAGTGAGCAGCCCCTGAGCTGTGATCCGCGCCTCATCCGGCACAACTGAGGCCCTCCCCGCGTTGTACAGGGAACGAGTTGTACAGAAGACGAAGGGAGGGCTCATGCTCATTGTTCTGACGGGAATTGACGGCTCAGGAAAAACGACGGCGGCCCGCGCCTTGGTCGATTCAGCTCTGACTGAGGGACGAAGCGCCCTGCTGCTCAGTAATCACGCTGCACGCCGAAGGATGTCGCTCCTATCGGCGCGGTATGGGTGGAAGGTGCCGCCACGCGTCGCGGACTTCATCGAAACCGGCGTTCGCGTGTTCAACGTGCTGGTGAACCACGCGCGCGCCCGGCAATTCGACGGCCTGGTGCTCATGGACCGCCACCTCCATTGCCAGCTGGCCTTACGCCAGGCCAACGGATTGCGTCGCGGCCGGCTGCTGCCATGGCTGCTGGAGAAACTCCCGGCTGCTGACCTGCACGTCCACTTCGACGCGGATCCCACCATCGCCCATGAGCGGGTTATGGCGCGTGGGACGGACCAAGAGACAGTTGCCGATCTGAGGGCATTCAGGGACGCATACCGTTCACTGCCTGAATATGAAGACTTTGCCGTGGTGGACGCCAGCGGCGAACCTGGCGACGTCCAGGCCCAGCTGAACCGTGTGATCACTGGTAAGGAACCACTCCACGCCTAGCCCAAGCGGCTCGCAGCGCGGCCGGTTGACTTGCAGCATCTCTTTTGCAGGGTAGGCTCGCGCAGATGAGCCGGCTTGCGAAGGAACATCTTCAGTGATTTCAGAGGCTAGGATCAGCCGCGGATCCCAGAAAGTCATTTCAAGCGTTGTGGGCGTGGCCTGCTTCTTCATCATTGCGACTGCTATTCCCAGCGGCGTCCTGCTAATCAGCCTGGCGCTGGCTGTTCTTATGCTCCTTTTGACAGCGCTGGTGCTGCGTATGACCGTGAGCATCGAATCCACAGAACGCACCTTGGTAGTCAGATGCCGGCCGTTCTACTCCCGGACGGTCCCACTGAAGGACATCGTCGATGCCTCCCCCGCCCCATCCAGCTCCCTGACCGAGGGCTTTGGCATTCGCTACTTGGGCCGGAAAACATGGGGGCTGCTGGTCGGCGGACCAGCCATCGTCATCGAAACGCCCAACCGCACGTGGATCATCTCGACCCCGAACCCCGAGTCCACAGCCGCAGCCATCCTCGCCCACGCCGGCAAACTGAGGGACAGGTAGTTGGGTACATAGCGGCCGGTCAATCCCGCGGGCGCATTAGCGGAGGGTTGAGTACGGCGCGGGTTGGCTGGCCCGGCGTCGGACGTGCCTCGGAGGCGAGCCTGAACAGCGCAGCCGGCCGTCCGGCGTCGCCCGTTGTCATCCGCCCTGTATCTTCCAGGAAGCCGGGCGTTCCGGTGGCTTTTCTGTGGAAGTTCCGCGGGTCCAGGCGTGTGCCCCACACAGCCTCGTAGACGGAGCGGAGCTGGGCGATGGTGAACTCCTCGCCGCAGAACGCCGCGCCCAGGGGCGAGTATTCAAGCTTCGACTTTGCCCGCTCCAAGGCGTCGGCGAGGATCCGCGCGTGGTCGAAGGCCAGATCAAGCTTCCCATCGAGGACATCACGAACCAGGTACCACGCAGCCTGCTCAGCGTCACTACCGGCCGACAACACCGGAAAGTCCGGCGCCAGCAGCAGATGAGCCACGGTCAGGACGTCGCCACGAGGGTCGCGCCCCTTCGGGCCGTAGCTCCCCAATTGCTCCAGATGGCCCGGAAGATGTTCGACGCCGGTCTCTTCCGCGAGCTCCCGACCAGCCGCTTCGAGGAGGTCCTCGCCCGCGAGAACGAAGCCGCCCGGTAGTGCGAGCTTGCCGCGGAAGGGCTCAATAAGGCGGGTGATGAGGAGGACGTTCAACTCGCCGTCGCGGACCGTCAGGGCGACGATGTCGACTGTCACGGGGAAGCGCTCAGGCGCCGGATGGGATTCAGGCATGAAGCAATCGTAGGAAATTATCGTCATCTTGACAATAAAGCTGGATCCACTCTAGTGTTTGATTATCGTCAAGTTGACGATAACCAAATGAAAGAGAGAACATCATGGCCAACATCAAGCGCTACCCCTGGATCAGCCACTTCCTTGGCAGCCCCACCGGTTACGTCGTCCACCTCCAGAAGGGGACGGTCAGGCACCAAGGAGTTGGCCAGGCATTCTGGTTCCGCCCCGCGAACTCGGTACTGAGCGAGGTCCCCGTAGATGACCAGGAACTGCCCACGCTCTTCCACGCCATCACCCGCGACCACCAGGACGTGAGTGTTCAGGCCAACGTGACCTACCGGTTCATCGATCCCGTGGCCGTCTCCACCCGCCTCGACTTCGGCTTGCAAACTGCGGGCAAGGCGCCGGCAACCGGACGTGAGCAGGTGTCCACCATCATCGGCCAGCTGTGCCAAAGCCACGCGATCGACCAGATCGCCACCACCACACTCGCCGAGGCGCTGGAACGCGGAGTCAGCCAGCTGCGTCTCGTCCTCACCGAAGCACTGCGGGCCGATGCAAGGCTTCAGTCCACCGGCATCGAAATCCTCGGGGTGCAGGTCCTCGCAGTTCGTCCCGAATCCGACGTCGAACGCGCCCTCCAGACGCCGGTGCGTGAACAACTCCAGGCCGAAGCGGACCGGGCCGTATACGAAAGGCGGGCAGTCGCCGTCGAACGTGAACGCACCATCTCCGAGAACGAAATGGCGAGCCAAATCGAACTGGCCGTACGCCGCGAAAATCTGGTGGCCCAAGAAGGCGCAAACGCCCGGCGCGCTGCTGAAGAGAAAGCAGCCGCGGGACTCATTGAGGCCCAGGGTTCAG
Organism: Pseudarthrobacter sp. PvP004; assembly: GCF_017876035.1. NCBI lineage: Bacteria > Bacillati > Actinomycetota > Actinomycetes > Micrococcales > Micrococcaceae > Pseudarthrobacter > Pseudarthrobacter sp. PvP004. The sequence goes on along the minus strand of NZ_JAGINL010000001.1, from coordinate 4,818,251 downwards.
CTGAACGAAAGGGTATTGGCGCCGCCGCCGAAGCCAATCAGATCCGACTGGTCGGCGAAGCAGCTGCAGCCCGCGAAGCCGCAACCATGGAGGTCTACCGCGGCATGGAACAGGCCACACTCCTGGCGTTGGCACTCAAGGATGCAGCCGGCAGCCTCCCGAACATCGGGAACCTCACCATCACTCCGGACCTGCTCAGCGGAGCACTTGCCGGACTGTTCAAGGAACCCGCCGCTATTGTAGAACCCACCAAGTAAGGACCGGTCATGGCAACCCCGCGCATCGTCATCGTCCACCGACGAACAGAACTCCAGGAACTTCTGGACCGGCACGCCACCCGGGGCCAGGCCGAGTTCTTCCTCCGTACGCGTGGCCGCAGCATCCAGGACGTGCAGGATCGGCACGATCAGCTCACCTCCGCTCTCGCAACCATCAGGGCGGCAGTACCCTCCGATTGGCGCCAGGCAGAAGTAGAACGGGCGGACCTGAGCCGCTTCCTGCTCACGGCCGAGGACATCATCGCCGTGGTGGGACAGGACGGACTCGTGGCGAATGTTGCCAAGTACCTGAACGGCCAGCCGGTGATCGGCATCGATCCTGAGCCAGGCGCAAACCCGGGCGTACTGGTCCGGCACACGCCCGCAGCGGCCGCCGCCTTGCTGGGTGCCGGCGACCTTGGACGGCTCCGCTGCCAGGACCTCACCACTGTGACGGCAACGCTCGACGACGGTCAGCAGCTTTCGGCGCTCAACGAAGTTTTCGTCGGGCACGCCTCGCACCAATCGGCGAAGTACTCCATCACAGCGCCGAGTTTCACGGTTCCGGGCGGGCAAACAGAGCGGCAGTCGTCGTCGGGCCTCATCGTCTCCACCGGCACAGGCGCCACCGGCTGGTGTGCCTCCATTGCTTTGGAACGTGGAGGGCGGGCACTGCCTGGACCCACCGATCCGCGGCTCGCATGGTTTGTCCGCGAAGCCTGGCCCTCCCCGATCACCGGTGCCTCGTTGACCGAAGGTGTCCTGGAAGCAGGCGAAGTCCTTCGGATTACCGTGGCTTCCGATCAACTGGTGGTGTTCGGCGACGGCATGGAAGATGACCGGCTGACGGCATCGTGGGGGCAGGAGATCACGGTGCAGTTGGGGCAGCGGCCGCTGAAGCTGGTTGTTTGATCTTCACCTGTGCAGCCACCACCCACTTTGATGGTGGATTCGAGCCAACACGCCGTTTTCAGGCCATCCCCCTGGGTCGGATCGCTCAAAGTTAGTGATGACGGCCCGCCTTGCAGCAGCACCGTCCCGCAGGTTATTCCATTCGGCGCAGTATTCTAGGGCTTCAGTCCTCTGCCGTACCCTAGGAGCTTCCGTGAGCCATGCCGAGATAGCTACCGAGCGGACTCACGAGTCAGAGAAGCGTCCACGCGGTGCCGCCAGCAGCGCGGCCCTGGGGTTATTGATTGGCATCCTTGCCGCAGCATTGGGCCTCGCCCCTTGGTGGATTTCCGGTGCCCGGTTGCCCCTGCAGAACCTCTGGGCTACGCAGGTCATACCGGGCCAGATGCCCATGGCACTCCTGCCCCTGAGCCAATATGAGGTGCTCACCATCGTCGCTCTCCTGACAACGGGCGGCGCAGCAGCGGGGTTTGCGATACGTGTCTGGTCCCCCGTTCGACGCCGACTCGTCACATGGTGCGCGATAGTTGGCCTGCTCTTGGTCCAAGTAGCTGCCACCGTGCAGTCATTCGAACTCCTCGGCCAAGGGTTGATGCGCGGGACCCTGGCGCAGTATTACCGTGCGGGTCTGATGGCCGGCGTCATTTGCTCCATCCTCGCCGCGGTCGTCGCTCTTCTGCTGATCGCTTCGAAGTCAACAGTGGCAACAACCATTGGGGGCGGACTTATGGCGGTCCCCTTCACATCCTGGGCCGTTGAATGGGTGGTTGGCGTTGTTGGGCACACGAATGTACCCATCGCGGTCCCTTCCATTGCCCACTGGCTTCCAGCGATTGTTGTGGGTTGCGCGCTGGCTTGGTGCGGTGTGAGGCCCCTTGGCCGCTTGGCTGCTTGGGTGCTAAACCTCGCTTTCCTGTGGGTAATCCCCGCTGTCTTTACAGCCGTCCAGTCAGTTCTTGGGACCCGGGTGATAGCTGGGGATATCCCTGAAATGGTGCTGATGGGCAGGGAAGTGCTCACGGCAGCCCTGGGTCCCGACGGCGGAGCCGTACCCACTGTGTTGTTGGCCCTGGCTCTTGGACTGGCAGGCGTAGGCATTCGAGTCATCGCTGCCCAGCGGGTCCACAGCACCACCTGATTGCCGATTCTGCTTCAAGAATCAACCGTTGTTCCTCGCCAAACCGCGAGATAGGGTGACCGGACCGTCCACCCACATCATCGTCTGGAACAACTCTGGGAGACACCATGACACATGTGAGACGTCAATTGGCTGCGGTCACGGCAGCCTTGGCACTAACCGCAACGAGCGGCGCGATGGCCAGTCCGGCCTTCGCCGATCCCCGCGAAACAGACAAGAAAGCCACGGCCACAGGCTACGGCGGCGCCGTGAGCACCGTTGATCCTGAAGCTTCTGCAGCCGCCATCGACGTATTGAGGAAAGGCGGCAACGCAGCCGACGCAGCCGTCGCTGCAGCAGCAACCTTGGGCGTCACCGAACCTTACAGCGCCGGCATCGGTGGCGGCGGCTACTTCGTTTTCTACGACGCCAAGACGCAGCAGGTAGGGACCATTGACGGACGTGAAACCGCACCAGCGGGCATCACACAGGATGCCTTTATCAACCCCGCGGACCCCGAGGGAAAGCCCTACCGGTTCACGCCGGAACTCGTCACCAGCGGTGTTTCCGTGGGAGTGCCCGGCACGCCCGCAACCTGGGAGCGGGCCCTGGAGCGTTGGGGAACCATGAATCTCCGTGAAACCCTCAAGCCTGCCATCAAGGTGGCTGACAAGGGATTCGTGGTGGACGAGACGTTCAGACAGCAAACCTTGGACAACGAGGTCCGATTCGATGCGTTTACCTCTACCCGTGACCTGTTCCTTCCCGGCGGCGACGCCCCCGCCGTCGGAAGTGTGTTCAAGAACCCCGAACTGGCCGACACCTACAGGCAACTGGCTAAGGAGGGGACTGATGCCTTCTACGGCGGCCCGCTCGCCGAGGAAATCGTCAAGACTGTACAGGCTCCGCCGAAAACCGCCACAACCGAGCTCCCCGTCCCCGTTGGCTCCATGACGGTGCAGGATCTGGCCAACTACAAGGTGCTGGACCAGGCCCCTACCAAGGTGGAGTACCGCGGCTACGACGTATACGGCATGGCACCTTCCAGCAGTGGCGGCACCACGGTGGGTGAGTCGCTGAACATCCTGGAGAATTACGATCTCAAAGGCATGAAACCTGTCGATGCCCTGCACCATTACATCGAGGCCAGCTCGCTTGCCTTCGCAGATCGTGGCGCCTATGTAGGCGATCCCGCTTTTGTGAATGTCCCCACCCAGACGTTGCTCAACCCCGTGTTCGCCAAGGAACGCTCCTGCGAGATCAGTCCGACTACCGCGGCAACCAAGCCGGTGGCCCCCGGTGACCTGAAAACGTTCGACGGCGCGTGCCCGGCTGCCGTGGCACCGCTCGCCAAAGACACGGATACAGAGAACATCTCAACCACGAACCTGACTGTGGCAGATAAGTGGGGCAACGTGGTTGAGTACACGCTCACGATCGAGCAGACCGGCGGTTCGGGAATCGTTGTTCCGGGTCGAGGCTTCCTGCTCAACAACGAACTGACCGACTTCAGCACGGTCTATGACCCGAAAGATCCGAACCGGATCGAACCGAACAAGCGGCCAAGGTCCTCGATGTCGCCGACCATTATTTTGAAGGATGAGAAGCCGTTCCTGGCCCTGGGCTCTCCAGGGGGTTCGACCATCATCACTACCGTGCTGCAGACCATCCTGAACCGCGTCGACTTGGGCATGACTGTTTCCGAGGCTTTGGCTGCCCCGCGGGCTGCACCCCGGAATGGCGCGACCATCAGCTCCGAGCCTGCGTTTATTGACGCTTACGGTCCGGCGCTGGAGTCCTTGGGGCATGATCTGGTTCCGGCTGGTGACGCCTTCACTTCTGCTGCCGAGATCGGAGCGGCTACCGCCATCGAGTTCAACCCGGACGGATCGCTGACCGCAGCCGCCGAGCCGGATCGGCGTGGTGGAGGTTCGGCGATGGTGGTGAAGCCAGCCAAGCCCGGCAGGTAACGCGCAGCTCAAACCTGGCAAACGAAGCCCGCCCCGGAGGCGCCCGATGAGGGTCGCCTCCGGGGCGGGCCTCTGCTGCGAGGCCGGGTCCCTTCGCCACAGGTATGCCGAGCCACAGTTGCTCCGAATTGCTCAAGGTTGGCGGTTGTTCCTGAGCTCCCGACTGAACTTCCAGAACATAACCAAGGATGCAGCGGCCAAGATGATGCCGGAAGCCGTGGACCACCACGTCTGGTCTGAATCTGAGATGAAAATTGACAAGGCATAGGTGCCGAGAACCAATGCCAGAAAGAGCCAAACGAACGGGATGCGATTCATTGTTTATTCCTTAGTTGAAGTAGATGAAGTGTCACGCCAGATCCCGCTTGAGAAACACCAATAATGCAACCGCTGTAATTACTAAAAGCCAGCTCACAGCTCCAACGAAAGAACCGAATGCGGCTATGTGGACAGCAAGTTGGTCCGCCCAGTCAGCGGCTAAAACCGGGAAGAAAAACTGCTCGGCATCTCCCAACCACCCGGCCAGGAGTTCCGGAAGTACCAAACTCAGGGGCACCACGAAGAGGCTCATCAGGTGGCTGCGAATAAGGGAACCGATGGCAAAGCCCCATAGCGACCCCATGCAGGCCGTTCCCGCAAACGCAAGGACTGCATGAAAGCTGAATCCCCATGCTCCATCCAGGATTTCTCCGGACAGTCCGAACAGCACCCCTATGGTCACTCCCACCAGAAGGGCCGCCAGGGCAGTGCTGGCGGCCCGGGCAGTGAACGTCGGACCTCGTTGGAAGTGCAGTACCCGGCGTGTGAAGCATCCAGCCCGATAGTCCGAAGTGAATGCAAAGGATCCCACCACTGCGGCTCCTGTGAGCATGAGGGACATGCTTGCCTGCCGAAGAACCTCAATCCCCGGAGATGTTGGGGATTCCAGACCCGCCATGCCAAGGAGTACGGCGATGAGCCCTACCACCAGCAGGGCACCGACGGCTGATCCCAGCCACAACCACGGCCGCCGCAGCTCAGAGAGGAAAGCGGGCACCACGTGAACCATTTAGAACTCCTTACCGCGAAGAAGCCGCACAGCGCACAAGCCCGCTGCGAGGATCCACCCCAGTGATACAAGGAAGGCTGGAAGGGGATCCATCAAGCCCTCGAAGGGCAGTGACGCAATACCCGCCAAAGCGCTGGAGGGAAGCCAGCGTGCTATCTCAGCGGCGCTTGCAAGGAGAGGCAACTCAAGGGCTAGCGGTACCAGCAAGGTGAGTATCGTCGTCGCGTAGTAGTGCCGAATGATCCATCCGAGCGAACAACCCCACAGGGAACCCATAACTGAGGCAAGCACCACACCAGGCAACGCCTTCCATGACTCGGCAGTCAGCAGTTCGGCCCGCACATCAGAAGGTAGTGAAAACGCTATGCTCACGCCCCAGATTGCGATCCCGCTGATGACCGTGGCAAGTCCGACAATTACTGCGGCCAAGTATTTGGATATCAGCACTTGCTTCAGCCCTGACATCACCACACTTCGCCGAAGGGTCCCGTAATAGGACTCCCGGGTTACCAAATAGCTCCCCGCGAAAGTAGCCACTGGCGCAATGCTCGCTGCCAGGGCCCAAAAGACTTGAACGTTGTCCGCCGCCGATACCGCACCGGAATTACCCGGCCAGCCGAGGAAGTTCGCAACAAACCATGGGATCAGTGCGGTGAATGCCAGTACGCCAAGGACCGAATATCCGCTGAAGTACCGGAGGAGCTCTGAACGGAGACCACTGGTCAAGGAACGGAGAGCAACTCTATTCACCGGGCACCCTCCAGAATCTTGAAGTACGCGGATTCCAGACTGCCCGCGCCTAGGGCCTTGGCTTCCTCGATGGTGCCTCGAAACAGCACCCTTTGCTTGAGAATCACAACTTCGTCCGCAACCTGCTCCAACTCCATGAGTTGGTGGCTTGAGACGAGGGCGCTGCCTCCTGATGCGGCGAAGTCCCGGAGGAACCTCCGGAGCCATTGGATGCCCTCGGGGTCCAGTCCGTTGGCGGGTTCGTCAAGGACAAGCATCTCTGGGCTACCCACCAATGCGGAGGCAATTCCCAGGCGTTGACGCATGCCCAGCGAATAGCCCCGGACCTTCTTGTTTCCTTCGGCTGCGAGGTCCACCAGTTCAAGAATCCGCTCCACATTCCCCGGGTCAGCCCCGACGGCGAGCTGGCAGATCTTCAGGTGGCGGCGTCCCGTCAACCCGGGCTCCACGTCCATTCCGTCCAGATTCACGCCAACTTTGGTGGCGGGTCTCCGCAGTGACCGGTAGTCAGCGCCAAATACGGTTGCGCGCCCGGACGTTGCTTCCAACAGCCCGGTGAGCCCTGCGAGCGCCGTGCTCTTCCCTGCCCCGTTCGGACCAATCAGGCCCACAACACGTCCTGCCGCAACGTCGAACGTCAGTTCTTCAACCGCGAACCGTGAGCCTCTCCTCTTGCTGAACGCCTCGAAACTGGCGTGGATTGTCATTGGTGCCCTCTCGTGGATTCGGTAGCTTGCCCGGATGGGCCTGGCCACAGCGGCGAATTGATGGCCGCATCCCACAGCCACTCCCCCAAGCTCGTTTCTCGCTGGCTTTTCACTTCGGCGCGTCCGGAGTAAGAAAGGTTGATCCCGGATTCCAGCTGGCTCGGGTAGGCAAGTACTGGCAGGTTGTTGCCGGCCAGCGCAATCGGGGCGATGGTGTCCAGCGGCGCCAGGGAGTTCGACGGCGGCTGGTCACCGAGGGTGGCCTGGCCAAGATTCTCGTGAATGATCATTCCTTGCGATTGCAGAGTGACATGATCGCCGGGTTCGAAAGCCTGGTCTGAGCCTTGAAGAGGCGCCACAATCAGTAGTTGGCCGTCTGCGTAGGTGTAGCCAGCTATGGACGTGGGCCTCACGGGCACCAGCGCAAGGAGTGTTCCGACAGTCACGGCTCCCAGCAGGACTACCAGGATCCGCCTCCACGCCGGGCTTCCATTCCGGCCTGCCGCACGGAAGAACCGGACCACGCTCCTGAGGGCCATCGCCAGCAGGAGGCAAAGGACTCCGAGAACAACAAGGTGCCCTGTGTAACCAAGCTGGAGGAAAACCGGGACGAGTCGTTGGAATCCGATCACCATGAAGGCAATTCCTGAAACGAAGCTCGCAAGCCCGAACCAGGGCAGGAGACCCTGGCTAGGGTCATTGCGCCGGCTGGGGTCAGCGCGCCGGGAACCGAGAACGCGAGAGCTGACAACGTCGGCCAACGCAGCGATCGACTTCTTCCGGAGATGGGGAATGTCCACCGCGGACATCAGGGCTACGTAGCCATCCAATTTGATGAAGGGGAAGAGATTCAGCACTGCCACTGCGTAGCAAATCATCCCGTAGAGGACGGCTGCGTCCTTGATGGGGGACTCCGGAAGAAACGCTTGTACCGTCATGGCAATGCTCCCCAGTGCGACGTGCACCAGAGGACCGGCGAGAGCCACGAGTACCCGCTGCTTCTTGGAACTCAACCGCCACCCGTCGGTCACGTCGCAGAAGAACGCCGGCGACAGATAGAACAGCATGATGCCGATGCGCCGCGGTGTCCCGCCAAAGTAGGTGAGCGCCATGCCATGTCCCAGTTCGTGTAGCAGTGTGGACACAAACATCGCCGCCACCACATACAGATAGGCCTCCAAAGGAAGAGGCGTTGCGAGGACACGCCACATACTGGGCCCGGCTATGAACGCACCCACTAAGCCGCTGAGCAGGAGCAACAAAGCCACGACGGCTCCACCAGGCCGAACCATTGCTGTGATTGCCGGGCGGAAAGCCTCAAGCAGTGGTGCCGGATTGAAAAGGGTGAACTGCACTGTCAGGGGTGCCCTGAACTGGACCCGTCGAGCCTGAGCGGGCTGTGCACCGCCGTCGAAAATTCCTGTGTGCGCCAATTGGCGCACAATCCCCTCCACATCCTCAGGCGTCCAGGCGGGCCCCAAGAGTTGAGCGAGCTGGGCCGGTTGCATGGCACCGTCCACGGCGTTCAGAACGCGGGCGACGTCGGACGAGACTCGCGCTTTCGGCACACCATTGACCGCGACTATCCACGGCCCGTTTTCCTGCAGCGGTGCGTCGATGGAAGCCGACGGTGCGAGCTGCACGGGCCACTCGGCAACTCCCTGTGCCGATGTTCCTGGCTTCCTCATATCAGCGGATGCGGGGTGGAGGAGCTGCCCGGCATCACGAACAGGTCCTTGGTCTCGTCCATGGTTAGAGGAATGGCCCCCGGGCAGACAGCTTTGCCGGCAACCCAACCCAATTCCCGGATTGCTGCAGGAAGCCTGTGTGTGAGGTTGACCCAATGGGAGCGGACGTTCCGTCCGGCCAAGTGCTTCACCAGAGCATCGAGATCGGGCTCGGGTTGCTTGCTGGGAAAGTTGGACGGCTGGAAGGATCCAACCCACCGGCGCAACTCAGCGATTGCCGGTGCAGTGGTCCAGAAGTGTGCACGGGAGTCGTCATCAGTCACGGTGGCGACAGAAGGGGCGGAGACCGGACTGGCGGAGGCTGGATCGGCGGAGTGTGCGCGGGTGAGGAAGAGCTCCCGGATTTGCAGCCCTTCCTGAAGCGCTCCCTTGAGGGCGCTTACAGGGTCGGAGGCAGCTTTGAGTCCCACAGCGCCATAGCAAACGGGTCCCTTTTCCTCCGTGATGATGCATACGGCAGTCAGCAGCGGACTCCCGTTGTTCGGAATGAAGGCAAGCGTGGGCTCCACGCCGGCAGCCCGCGCAGCAACGAGGAGCAGGCTCAGGCCCCGGGCCTCCGCCCCCTGACGCACTGCGACGGGCATGCTTTTTGCGTCGAACTTTTGCAACGGAATCTTGTGGCGCCAAGCTGCTAGAAAGGCGTCTCGCTCCATGACCTCTGCGATGGCCGAGGTCTGGGCAAAGGCTTCAGAGGGCCCGGACGCCGCTCCGTTGGGTGAGGGATCAAAGAACGCATCCCACGAGTTCGACTCGCCACGGCCGGGGGTGTAGTCCACCACAGGCGCGGGCACTTGCGTGGGTTTCCCCGTCAGCAGGTCAACGGCACGGTACCAAGGGACGTCGCAGGCAAGGGCGGACACGTGGCCGAGCCCGGCACTGACAAAGTCGATTTGAGTGTCGGCGCTTCCCTTTCGGGCCAGCAGATACTCGGAATCTGCCGGCACGGGAACCAAAGCGAACCGTTCCACCGCTTCGCCCGCCCCTCTTGTCAGGGACGCACGCCTCGAGACGTCGAAGGCCCCTACTGCAGAAGCGATCCGAGTACCGGGCGCGCCATTGCTTAGCTGCCCCACCGTCCGCCACAGGCCCATCTCGTTCGGTACATAGACTGACGCTTCGGACACCAGTCCCAGGGAAGGATGGAGCGTTCGCACCGGATCTACGCTCATTTGCCGCATACCCACAGCTCCACGTCGTTCAAACCAGGGCTCGGCGACGCTATCCGAACCGGCAAGCGTTCAAGGATACTGAGACGTTCGGCAGTGATCTCCTCCTCAAGGAGACTGTTGCTCAGAAAGGCGACATCGCTTGCGTATGCGGAGGATCGATAAGTGCCGTCCACGCTGAAACTGACATGGACCATGGTCACGTGACGCGCTCCGTTGACGGGGTCCCGGCTTTCCGCGGTGATGAGGAATGCGTCGTCCCCAAGCGCCGAAATTGCAGTGCCGTCGTTGTTCACCGACGCTTCATGGCTGTCCGCGTTCAAGACCGTTAGGAGGAAGCGACCGTCCGGCGTCAAGCAGTCGCGCACTCTCCGGAACAATTCACGCCTGCCCGCCGGCTCGAGGAGCGTGATGGAACTGGCGCCGAGAACCACGCAACCGTATCCGCCGTCGACTTCGAAGCGGGACATGTCAGCCTCCATCAGCTCCAACGCCACACCGCGCGGGTTGAAGGCCTTGGTGCCTGCTTTTTTCTTCAGCATGGCGAGCATTTCCGGTGAAGAATCGACGGCGGCCAACGGACGACCCAGGGCAAGGAGGGGCCGGGTGATCCGTCCGGATCCTGCGGCAAGTTCAAGGATGGGGCCCGAGGTTTTGCGCACGGCTGCAAGGATTTCGGGGAGCTCGGTCAAGTCGTTGGCGGTGATCTGGTCGTAGAGGCGGGATCCTGAAGCGCTGTACAGATCCTCTGGCGGATCGACGTGTCCCAGGACCCGAAGGATGGCGTCAGCGGTCTTATCTGGTGCGATGTTCATCAGCTCGTGTTCTCCGGGAGTTGGAATTCGGTCTGGAGCTCACGCGGGTGGTGGCCGAATTTGGCACCACCCGCGTGAACTGGCTTAGGTAGCGGCGAGGCCGACGACGATGCCGGCGATGATGATGACGTCACCAACGCGGATGTACCACGGTGTATCGTCCGGGGTGTCGAGGTTTTCCAGCTCTTCGATGGTCAGCTGAAGGTTCGAGGTTGCGATCATTGACTCCTCCTTTCTCGTTTCTCGGCATGCGGGGGGGCATCGGAGCTTTAGGTGATGCTGACGGCGATCAGGCCGATGGCAACTCCTTGGGATACACCGATGAACCAGTTGTTGAAGTCCGGGGTATCCATGGACTCGATCTCCTGGATGGAGATATTGAGCTGATTTTGCATTCGCTTTCGCCTCCCCTCAGGGTCTGTCTCGGCTGGTGTGGGACGCGGTCAGGTGATGGCGACTGCGATCCCCACCAACGCCAGTCCTGCCGTGATGCCTTTGATTCGTTCGTCCCAGTCGTCCGGAACGTCCATGGCTTCAAGCTCCTGGATGTTGAGGTCCAGGGCTTTGAGTGCTGGGCTGCTGTTCATGTGTTCACCTCCTCTCCCTTGCCGTTGGCAGATCGCCCGTTGAGGCCTGACAAGACGTGGTTTCCGCCCGCAGCTGCGGTGAGAACGTGCTGAATCTGCGCGGCACTGATGCCGCGCAGCATCGGAAGCGCTGCGCCCCAATTCCGGAGGGTGGCGTCCATGGTTCGTACCAGCGTTTCCTCGCTGATCGTCTCGAGCCCGGCGATGCCCCATCGCCACATCAGCTGGTTGACGCCAAGAGCCGGGCTGGGGTCAAGGTCAGGGACTTCCTGAGTGACCACGGACCAGAGCTGTTGGAGGCGCTGGCTATCGCCCCACGCTGCAGTGCCGTTCTCGATTTCCTCCCAGATAGGACCGATCACGCACGCCGTCGCGGTCATCTTTCGCACCCCGGACACGTAAGCAAGCTCGTTCGCGAGGTACCAGTGCTTCGCCCCGTAGGGATTGCGGCCCATCAGCGACCATCCTGTGTGCGTCTCCATGCTGAGGCGGGCCGCGGTCAGCCGCAGCTCCGGCGCATCGTGCAACGTCAGCCGCTGCCCCAACCGGACGATTCGTTGGATGAGGGAATAGCCGTCGTCGTCGAAGATGCTGTGGCGGCTGCCAACCATGGTCCCTGCCACCCTCAGGAACGCTTCAAGCAGGCCCTCGAAAACCAGATGTCTGGGCAGGGTGGCGAGGTGTCCGGCGTCGAGCACTGCCACGTCACCGGCCAGGTTCCGCGAGGCAATCAGGCGGCGTCCGACGGCGGTGTCCAGGCACGCTACAGCGCTGACTTCCGCGCCGGTCCCTACGGTGGACGGCATGAGAATGGTCTTGGGACGTTCTTTGGGGTCCGTGATGGGCGGCAACACCAACAGGCCGGAGCGTTTTGCGTGGCGTTCAGCGAACACTGCCAGGCTGGGGTCTGCGGTGAAAAGAGCGGCGAGCTTCACCGCGTCCAGAACTGACCCACCGCCCAGCCCGGCGACGGTCTGCAACCCGTTTTCGCGGATGAAGCTGCCCACCTTTCGCAGGGTTTCCACCGTGACGGGTGCTGCGGTCAGTTCCAGGACCGGCGCTCCTTTGAGGTCGCTGTCCAGGAGATTGTCGCGGTGTTCTTTGAGTGCGCCGTCCACCACCACGCCCGTTCGGCCACGAGTGAGGTTGCCGAGGTACTTGGGTGCCGTCCCGTCGTCGACGATGACGCAGCGGGTTCTCAACGCGTGATCGGCGATCATTCGAAAACTCCGTCGCATTCGGCGGTGGCCAAGCCTGTTTCTATTGCGGTGCGCAATTCCTCAAAGTTCTCGTCGGTGTAAATGAGTGCTGGCAGGAGCTGGATCCCTCCCGGCCCTGGTTGCACTATGGCCCCGGCTTGATGGATGCTCCGGACCACCGCCAAAACTCCGTTTGATCCGAGTGGCACGCCGTTCTTGGAGAGGAGCTTCAGGCCCCGCATGCAGCCGCGACCCGAGGAGTTACCAACGCCGGGGGTGCCCTGAAGTTCTTCTATGAGCTTGTTGAGGCCTGACGCCACCTGCTTGGTCAGGACGTTGTGATCCAATCGCTTCATCTCGGCGATGGTGCTGAGAATGGCGGCACACGTTGCCGGAGTTCCGGCTTGGGTTTCTCCGTGAACAAAGACGGACTCGGTTTGGTCAAACAGTTGCGTCACCCGTTGGGCTATCAGGAGGGCGGCGCATGCACTGGTGCCGTTGGTCAGGCCCTTGGACGTGACAATCACATCCGGCTGTTGCGCCCATTCATCTGACGCGAACCAGCCATTTACCCTGCCGAAGCCGGTGGCAACCTCGTCCGCGATGATGAGGAAGCCGTGGTGGTCCCTGTGCTTGATGACCTCTTCGATGAAGGCCGCCGGGACCGATTCCGCGCCTGAACCCAGAACGGGTTCCATGATGACCGCAGCGATCCTGTGGCCTTCCCTTTGCATGAGCCGAGCCAGTTCCGCACCGTCGTCGTCGAATCTGATGTGGCGGATGCTCCGCTGATCCACGCCGTACACGGCTTGTCCGAGGTCATCGCCGCTGAGGGCTTGGCTTCCATACGTCAGCCCGTGATAGCTACCGCTCAGTCCGACGATGAGCTTCCGCTCTGGCTGCCCGTTCAGGACGAAGTAGTGGCGCGCGAGCTTCATTACTGCGTCGTTGGCGGCTCCGCCGGAGGTGGAGAAGACGACTCGCTGGAAGTCGTGTGCAGGCAGGCTCAAGAGTGCTCTTGAAGCCTCGATCGCTTTGCGGTGGGACGTGCGGAAGAGCGGAAGATAGGAGGCCGCGTTGAGTTCCTTGGCAATGGACTCCGCTATCTGGCGGTTACCGTACCCAAGGTTGGTGTTCCAGAGACCGCTTTTCGCGCAGATTCGTTGCCCGCCATCGGCGAAGGTGACATGAACGCCTTCAGCGCTGACAGCCGTGTAGCTATCCTCGTTGAAGTCGTGCTGGGTAACTAGCGGAACCCAGAGAGGTAGCTGTGTTCTGGGGGTGGGGAGAACAGGAACTACAGCCATCAGCGTGCGCCCATGATGTCGATACCGAGTTGCTCAAAGTGCGTGACGACCGCTCTGGCAGCGCCCTCGGCTACACCTGCTGAAACCTTGATCGCAGGTGCCACCATCGTGGCAGCCCTCTTGATATCCCTCAGGTTGGAGACGGCCTCGATGATGGCCGCAGCATCCGTACCGATCTTGAATAACCGGCCTGTCTTCGTGTCCAAAAGGGTGTGCTCTGCTCCCGATTTGAGGATGAAAGGAGCACTTGCTGACGGCAGACCATCGTTGAGGGCTGCGCCGCAAAGGCTGACGCCGAAACCCACCAGCTGCGTGTTGGCCCGATCTTCTCTGGGAATGAACTTCCAAGCATCCAGCGCGGCAAGGTAACGCGGGATCCAAGGTTTGGTCGCGAGGGAGTCACTACGGTCCCCGGGGTAGTAGACCGCGGCCACAGCGGACTCGGGCCTGAGAGGGACGGCCCGGACTCGTAAGTCAGGCAGTGAGTCCCCTATTTTGCCAATCTTGGTTCCGTAGGGCCCGGTCCTGATGGAACCGTCCCAGGTGATGTGGAGCCGCGTCAGGAGAAGATTGCGATTCCCGGCCCCACTCAACAGTCCACGTTCGGCCAGCACGGCGTTGACTTCGGTGAGCTGCTGCACAAAGTTGCCACTGCGGAGGGCTTCATCAGCGTCATCGAAAAATGCCTGCCAGTCTTCCTCAGTGGTCATCCTGACCACCGTCACGCCGACCAGGTTCACGAAGGGGATGGCTATATAGTCCTGGATCTCCAAGGCGAGTTTTCCGTCCACCAGGAGCTCTTCCCCGGCAGCGTCAAACGACCCCGAGACCGGGACGATGTCCCCATCCGCTTTGTCCCCGTTCAAGACCAGGATCGTCGAGCCTTCGCCGGCAAGCGTCTTCGCGTACTCGGTGTGCTCTGGATTCTCAACGAAAATAGCGTGGCCCGGGATCCGTCCCGGAATGCCGGTGATCCACTGATCCACAGCGGCGGCAATGCTCTGTTGCTGACTCAGCTTCAATTCCCCAACCCCAATTGTTGTGCACTTCCCTTGCAGCCATCCCGGCGGTTGATCCGGCGCTGCGTTCTGAGAAGGACACTATGGGTGGGCGGAAGGCCCACAGGGTGAAAAGGTGGAACTAGGTGGTGATCGGAGCGAAATTAGGGGTCATTTGGGTGCCCCTAGGTGGTGAATAGGGGTTGACTAGGTGGTGCTGCGTCAGCGTCTGATTGCATGACTTAGGGCTCCGCCTTGGAACGGCTATGCTGGGGCCCTCGACGATTGGGGGCGCCTGAACATGAACAAGATCCACCGCAAAAGCGCCAACAGCTATTGGCTGACGTTGGCTGGCTGTTACGGGCTAACCATTGGCGTAGCCACCATGACAGCAATGCCGTGGCTTTTGATTGTGGGCGGCGTTTTCATCGTCTTCCCCTTGATCGTGGGGTTCTTTTACGGCCAGATTGGCCGGAAGGTCCAGTACCACCTCGCCCCGGAAAGACCGGCGATCGTCATTACTGCTACGGCATTCGCGATGGTGGCGCTGTTCCTGCGCGGCTCACCAATCGTCGCCTGGGCTGGTCCACTTCTGGGCTTGGTCACCTTCATCGGCACATATCTTTGCCTACGCCGTTACGGTCACTTCTATCGGAGTGCCCCCGAGTCTTCGCTCGATCGGGAAAAGGAGCACGCAGGCTGATCTCCAGCGGTCAGGCTCGCTCATCGGTCGCCGAGTCCGCTCGACGTCCGCACCTTTTCGGCGTCTCGATCGTTGCCGATCGAATCATTGAAAGTTCATCTCTGAGGTGGAGCCCTCCACCACCTAGATGACCACATTATGGGCACCTAGAGGCCCATCTCCAGCACTCAATTTCGGGCTTTTCGCCACCTAGGGCTGGATTCACATCGCATCCTTAATCGGGTTACCACTACGTCAACAGATCGGGTTCGATGGTGAAGTTCTTGTCACTAACAGCGGGGGCATTCTTTGTAGTTACTGCTGTAATCGCGTTCTTCGTTAGTAATCTCTTGCAGGGAGTCCTCTTGACCGCCGCCGCAGCAGCCTCAGTTGGCACGTGGCTCGTGAGTAAACGCGTCCCAAAGTGAGAACCGGCCAATCACTTTCTGTGGCCGGACGGTCCGCACGGCAAAACGGCACCTACGGTGGCTGGGTACGGTTTGGGCTAATCCGAAGAACTTTTGTTGATCTGCGTAGTGTTGCCGAAGAACTTCGAGCTCCGCGCTAGTCCCCCAAGGCCGCTCGCTTCTGTGAAGCGTAACAAGGGTCCAACTTCCGTCTAACCTGCCAGCCGCCCCTCCGGACGTTGACGCTGGGACATCAAGGCAAGCCCGTACAGCAACCCGCGGGCCACACCGAACAACCACGGGAACGGTAGGTCGAAGCCTAGCCAGAACACCGCTTCGACAGGTAGGAGAGCCAGCCCGAGAACAAGCCCGGACCGGCGTCCCTTCCATGCGAGCCAGGCCGCCCACGACGCCGCCAAGACCACCACCAGAAATGCCATCAGCAGCGTCACGAAGACCCAGCCTTCCAGGCCGTCCCACGGCCCCGCGTACATCGGAAACAGGTCCATGAACATCGGCAGATACCCGTTTTGGAGGAGGTAGATGCTGACTGGAATCGCAGGAATCCCGAACGCCGCCGCATAAATCCAGGTCAGCACGGCCGCCACACGCGCTTTCTGCATAGCCTTCCCTCGATTCGGCCCGCCCCGATCCACCGCTCAGTACAAGCAGATAGATCCAGTGTGGAACAGAGGATTCAGCGGTGGAAGCCCTTTGCGCCTAAGCTTCCTCGAACCAGCCCCGGGCCGGGTTGGAGACCTCGGGTGCCTCCCGGAAAACACCAGGCTGGGCAACCCAACCAACACCGTTGGCGATGACCTTCTGGATCTGCGGCTGGTGGTACACCGGGTATTCCTGGTCGCCGGGGCTGAAGTAGAAGATCCGGCCTTTGCCCCGGGAGAACGTCACGCCGGAGCGGAACACCTCGCCGCCTTCAAAGGAGCTGATGAAGATCAGGTCATCGGGTTCCGGAATGTCGAACAGTTCGCCGTACATTTCCTGCTTCGGGATCACGATGGGGCTCTCAATGCCGGCTGCGATCGGGTGCGAGGGCTTGACCGTCCATACGAGTTCGCGTTCGCCTTCGTTGCGCCACTTCAATGAGCAGGTGGTCCCCAACAAACGGGTGAAGATCTTGGCGAAGTGCCCTGAGTGGAGAACCACCAAGCCCATACCGCCGAGGACGTGGCGCTGCACTCGTTCCACCACTTCATCAGCGACTTCCCCATGCGCAATGTGCCCCCACCACAGCAGCACGTCGGTCTGCTCCAGCACCTCTTCGGAGAGTCCGTGTTCGGGATCGGCGAGTGTCGCCGTCGTGATTTCAGAGTCGGGGTAGAAGCCACGCAGCCCGGCGGCGATGGCGCCGTGGATTCCTTCCGGGTACATCTCGCCAATGGTTGCAGGCTCGTTGCGGGCCTCGTGCACGGCCTCGTTCCAGACGACAATCTTCAATTTCGCATCAGACATTTCAGAG
Source organism: Pseudarthrobacter sp. PvP004 (assembly GCF_017876035.1). Taxonomy (NCBI): domain Bacteria; kingdom Bacillati; phylum Actinomycetota; class Actinomycetes; order Micrococcales; family Micrococcaceae; genus Pseudarthrobacter; species Pseudarthrobacter sp. PvP004. The sequence continues at coordinate 4,801,104 of NZ_JAGINL010000001.1, read as the reverse complement.
CACCACTTCACGTTGTTCGAGGGCGGATTTGTAGCAAGCATCGAGCACCAGGGCACGGCTCAGGGCGAGTGAGCCGTCATGGCTTCCCCATACAGTTTCGCCACCGCGCACGGCAGCGATGAAATCGTCGACGACGGCCTGGTGGGCTCGCCCGGGTTCGGCCACAACTTCGAAGTCGGCGTTCTCGCCGTCCTTCTCGGTGAAGACGTGAACGTCCGCTACCGGGTTCTCGGAGGCGCCGACCGAGCGCAAGTCCGCTCCGCCGTCGGTCCCGTAAACCGTGAAGTCCATCAGGTCCCGCTCGTCGCGGTACGTGGCCCATCCCGCTTCCAGGATCAAGGTACCGCCGCCTTCCAGCCGGATGAACGCGGAGGCGAAGTCTTCCACTTCAAACTTATGACTGGAGTTCGAAGCTGTGTAGCGGGCGTTTCCTCCGAGGCCGCGCGGGCCGAGTTCGGAATGGGTCGACGCCGAGACGGCCAGCACCTTGGGCTCGCCCAGGAGGTGCAGCGAGTAGTCCAGGACGTGCACGCCGATGTCAGCAAGCGGACCGCCACCGGCGAGTTCCGGGTTGGTGAACCAGCTGCCCAGCATCGGAATGCCCTGCCTGCGCAGCCAGGATGCCTTGGCATAGTACGGGCGACCCAGCGTGCCGGCGTCGATCACTTCCTTGAGCGCCTGGATGTCGCCGCGGCGGCGGTGGTTGAACGCGACGTCAAGGACGCGGCCGGCCTTGCGGGCGGCGTCCACCATCTGTTGACCCTCGACGGCGTTGCGCGCCAACGGTTTTTCGCTCAGCACGTGCAGTCCCCGCTCGAGCGAGGCAATAGCAATGGGTGCGTGCAGGAACGTGGGCACGGCGACGCTGACGGCGTCGAGGCCTTCAAGCTCGATCATGTCTTCCCAGCGGGCGAAGGCATGCGGAATGCTGTATTCCTCCTTCAGCTGGGCAAGAAGGTCGGCTTCCATGCCGGCGACGGCGACAATTTCGACGCCGGGAATGTTGCTGTACGCCTTGAGGTGCTGCTGGCCGGCCCAACCGATGCCCACAACTCCCACCTTGAGGGTTGCGGACGGGGCCTGCTGCTGAATGCTCACGTTGTTCCTGTTCTTTCTGTGTTTACTAGGTTTGGGGTCAGCCTTTGACGGCGCCGGCCGTCATGCCGGAAACGATGCGCTTCTGGCACACGAGCACCAGGATCACGAGCGGCACAGTGATGATCACCGACGCTGCGCTGATGGTGCCCAGTGGTTGGTCGAACTCGCTGGTTCCGCTGAAGAACGCAATCGCGACCGGCACGGGACGGGCTTCGGGCGAGGTGGTGAGCGTGACGGCCAGGAGGAATTCGTTCCAGACCGAGATGAACACCAGGATCGCCGTCGTCGCCAAGCCGGGGACCGCCAGCGGCAGGATCACCTTGCGGAACGCCACAAAGGGTGTGGCGCCGTCCATGTACGCGGATTCCTCCAGCTCTCGCGGGATCTCCTTGAAGAACGACGTCAGCGTGTAGATCGCCAGCGGCAACGCGAATGTCAGCTTCGGGATGATGAGGCCCAGCAAGGTGTCGTACAGGCCGATCTCGCGCCAGATGGAGAACATCGGCGCCGCGATGGCGATGGCCGGGAACGTGGTGACCGAGAGGATCAGCGTCAGGATCATCGCCTTGCGGCGCATCTTCAGCCTGGCCAGCGCATACGCGGCGAAGGACGCGAAGACCAGCGCCACTGTTGTAGTCACGACGGCGATAATCACCGAGTTGCGCAAGGCCAGGAGGAACTCGGGGTTCTGAAAGACCACCAGATAGTTCTCGAGTGTCGGCTGGCTTGGGAAGAGCTCGCCTTGGGACAGGCTCGCGCCCTTCTTAAGGGAGGTGTTCACCAGCCAGTAGAACGGGATGAGCGAGAAGGCCATGACAGCCACCACGAACACCCACACCAAGGGGTGCAGTTTCGATTCCCCACGCAAGCGACGCTTCGGCGCCTTGGGGCGCGTGGCTAGTTCCGCCGTCGGGCGTTCTGCAGTCAGTGTGCTCATTGTTCCTCCTTCGCGACGTCGCGGATGTTGCCGCCGGCGAAGCGGACGTAGATGACCGAGACCACCATGACGGTGAGGAAGGTCAGGATGGACAGCGCCGAGCCTTCACCCACGAGCCGGTTTTCGCGCAGTTGCGTGTAGGCGAGCATGGACATGGATTCGGTGCCGTTGGCGCCGCGGGTGAGGACGAACGGCAGGTCGAAAACGCGGAGGGCATCCATGGTGCGGAAGATCGCGGCGAGGACGATTGCCGGACGCAGCAGCGGCAGGGTGATGTTCACGAAGGTCTGCCATTTGCTGGAGCCGTCGAGTTCCGCGGCCTCGTACGTTTCGGCGGAGATGACCTGCAGGCCGGCCAGGATGATGAGCGCCGCGAAGGGCGTGGTCTTCCAGACGTCGGCCATGACGATCACGGCCATCGCGTAGCCGTGCTCACCGAGCCACACCACATCGCCGCCCGGCAGGCCCAGCGCGGAGAGGACGTTGGTGACCAGGCCCATGTTCGGCTGAAACATCGTTTGCCAGGTGATGGCGCTGACCACGGTGATGATGGCGTACGGCAGCAGAACCACGGTGCGCAGGACGGCGCGGCCCTTGAACGCGAGGTTGAGCAGCAACGCCATGGCCGTGCCGAGGATGAGTTCCAGGCTGACCGAGAGGCCTGCGAAGAGGAACGTCTGGCCGAACGCAGCCCACCACTCTTGGCTTGCGAGGGCGTTGATGTAGTTTTCCAGGCCGACAAAGCGGGACAGGCCTGCGGTGCGGACGCTGTACTGGTTCAGTGAGAGCCAGATCGCGTAGCCGATGGGGACCGCCGCCACCAGGGCCATGATCACCAGCGACGGCGCGGTCATGCGGAACGCGAGCTTGCGCTCGGCGCGGTCGCGGCCGCTTGTCTTCGCTGGGCCGCGGCTTGCCGGGATTGTTTTGATGGCCATAGCTAGAAGCTCGCCTTGGCGGTGGTGATTTCCTCGGCCATCTTCTGCACGGCTTCCTCGGTGGAGGCGGTGCCGGAGAGGACGGCGTAGACGTTCTTGTAGATCGCCTGCGAGATCTGCGGGTAGACCGGGGAGATCGGGCGCGGCTTGGCACCCTTCACCGAGGCGAGGAGTTCCGTGGCGAACGGCATCTTCTGCAGCACCGCCGGGTCAGAGTAGGCAGCTTCGTTGACCGGGGCCTGCGAGTAGTCCATGGCCACGTGCTTCTGCCAGTCCGGGGTGGTGGCGAAGTCGATGAACGCTACAGCTCCGGCCTGGTTGGTGGAGTGGGCAGAGATTGCGAGGTTCCAACCGCCGAGCACGCCGGAGGCCTTGCCGCCTTCCCATGCGGGCAGCGGCGCGACCGCGAAGCTGGACGCCAGCGGTGTCGCGTTCAGCAGCCGGTACACGTGCGGCCAGTTGCGCTGGTATCCGAAGTCGCCGGACTCGTAGGCGAGGCGGGCCGGGTCTTCGTTGTAGGTGAGGACGGCACGGTCGGCTGAGCCGTTCTTGAGGCCCTCGCTCATGAAGTTCAGGACGTCGCGGCTTTCCTTGGAGTCGATCTTGACGTCGCCCTGGTCGTTGAGGACTTCGCCGCCTGCGCTGTAGAGCATTTCGAGGAAGTTCACCGTAAGGCCCTCATACTGCTTGCCTTGGTAGACGAAGCCGTTGCCGGGAGCTTTTGCTGCTTCTGCGTAGAGCTGCTGCCAGGACTCGGGCTTGGCTACCTTGTCCTTCTGGTAGTAGATCAGCCCGGCGTTGGTGAAGAACGGCGAGCCCCAGTACTTGTCCTCATACTTGGTGGTTTCCACAGTGGAGGGAATGAGCCGGTCTTTGTTGGCTTCCACCAGCTTGGTCTGGTCCAGCAGCCAGCCTTGGGAGGCGAACTCGGAGGTCCAGATGACGTCCGTGACGAAGAGGTCGCACTCGGTGGACTTGCCCTCGAGCCGCTGCACGATCTGCGTGCGCGCTTCATCCGTGGTGGCGCCGATCTCCGTGTACTTGGCCGTGACCTTTCCGTTCGCCTTCGTGAACGCCTCTGCCGTGCCCTTGTAGATACCGCTCGCGTCCTTAACGCCGCAGATGTTCACGGCACCGCTGGCATTAGCGCCCGACGCCGGATCGGCAGCTGCCGCTTGTTCGGCACCTTGGGGTGCGGCTCCCCCGCCGCAGGCGCTGAGAAGGAGGGCTGCTGCTACGGCGGTTGCCGCCAGTGCTTTGCGGTTTCGGCGTGTGGAGGCGTTGTTCTTGAGCGGGAAAGCAGGTCGGTTCAAGTCCACAAGTGGCTCCTTTGGTGGCTGTGGGCGGGTTCAGTGCGCGTTTTGGCTGTTCCGCGTGCTGAGGGTGGCTTCTTTGCCGGTGGTTCTTGTTGGTTCGTGGAATCGATTCCAAATGTTGTCTGGAAAAACGGCCTTGCGGCCGTGGAATCGATTCCAAAGTAGTGTGACAGGGACCACTGAGGGCTGTCAACCCTCTTTATTTGGTGGAGTCCCTGATCACGAGTTCGTGTGGGAGGAAGGTTCTTCCCTTGCGATGTGAGCCCTCGACCGTCATGCGTTCCAGGAGTTCAGCGAAGGCTACGCGTCCCATTTCGTAGGCCGGCTGCCTTACTGTGGTCAACTCCGGGACGCACATTTCCGCTTGGGCCGAGTCATCGAAACCGGCTACGGCGATGTCCTCCGGGACCTTTAGGCCTGCATCGGTGAGCTCACGGACGCACCCGGCGGCGACCACGTCGGTCCCGCAGAAAACAGCGTCCGGGCGGTCTTTTGCTTTGAGAAGCTTCTTGGCGAGCGTACGGCCGGCGTGGAACCCGAAGTTTCCTTCTCCGAATAGGATTTGATCCTGATCCAGGTCCGCTTCCTTGAGTGCCTGGCGGAATCCTTCCTCGCGCAGCCGGCCTGAGCGGGCACCCCTATGAGCAAGCATGGCCAGCTTCTTAGCGCCCGTGTTGATCAGGTGTTTGGTGATGTCGTAGGCGGCTTGGCGGTCATCGATGGAGACGCCGAATGCTGCCTCGGCGTCGACGATTTCACAGACCTGGACGACGCTCAATTGCTCCGCGACCGCGTTGACGTCGTCGTCCGGCATCGTTGGCGAGAAGATCACCAGCCCGTCCACGGAGCCGTTGCGGAGCATGTCCACGAGCTGCTGTTCGCGATCAAGGTCTCCGTCAGTTGCCGCGATGAGGCTGACGTAGCCTGAGTCCGCCGCAGCGTCTCCTACCCCACGGAATACTTCGCTGATGACGAGGGAGTCTAGGTTCTTAGCGAGGGCCAACACACGCATTGTTCGGTCTCTTCTTAGGTCTCGTGCTGAGGCCAGAGGACGATAGCTGAGCTGCTTTATGGCGGCGTTGACCTTCTCCTTGGCCGCCGCGCTGACAGCCGAACTTCCGTTCAGGACACGCGACACCGTCCCCACGGACACACCCGCCGTTCTGGCGACGTCCTGAACTGTCGTCCGAGCCATTCGTTTGTCCTTCCGCGAGCAGTGACGATGATCCTTGCCGCCATGTTCCTGCCGTGCCCACTCTAGCGAGATTCATAAGGCAAAGACTCTGGGCGGGTGCCCATCCACCTTATGGCTGTCGACTAAACCAATCACTTGGCACTATGAACTGACCTATTGGGTAGTGCCTGAAGCGCGCAGACCGCTATCTCCCATCATCGCGATGCAACTCACGGTTCTGTTCGATGACGGCGCGTGGAACACCTAGTCACTCTTCCATGGCACTCATTTCCACCCAAATCACCACCTAATTTCGCCCAAATCACCACCTAGATTCGATTTATCGACACTAGGGGGTGAATTTCCCAGGCTACTTTCGCCGTGTACTAGCACATTCCAGGGTAGCCATCAGGACAACGAGCGAACACCGTTCTTTCGTTTCGGCACCCAGCTCTGGGTGGATGGTGCAGAACCGTTGGACAAACCTGTCCGGGGAATATCTATTTGGGGATCGCATGCATATTTTTAGAAATTCTAGGAAAAGCATAATTCGTATAGTCACAATGATCGTGGCCGTCCTTGCAATACTCTCAGCATCAGTAGGCCCTGCAAACGCTGCCGCTTCGCGTACTGTCTCACTCGACGGGACGGGCGTTACGTTGTTGGAACCGACACCGGCCCAGCGGACGGAGGCGCTGATCCGACTGGAACAAGCGCGTCTGCAGGACCCAACGGGCTTCAGCCAGCGCGTAAAGCTGATCCAAAGTTCGAAACCGCTAAAGAAGTACTTGTCGGCAGACCGTCGTTTCGACGCTCGTCAGCAACAAGAGTTCTTGGCAGCTTCCATGCCCACGGACGCTCTCGAGTCGCTCGTATCGCTGACAGATTCCGGGTATCTGACTCTTCAACTGACGGATGGACCGAAAAACACGAAGGTCGCCAAGCTCGTCAAAGCTAAACCAGTGATGGTTGGTGGCGGGAAAGGGTCCACGGCAATGATGCCCATGTATCCTCAGTGTCCGTCCGCATGGGCAGCTCTCTGGGCTTGGTGGGGAACGAACATGGCTTTCTGTGGCGCAATGGGCTTCTTCGGCCCCATGGCGATGATCGGCTGCTCAGCTGCCATGACAATTGCAGGAGGCTTCATCGACTTTAATAGGGGGTGCTGATGGACGCTTCTACTGAAAACCCAGAACGAAACTACTGGCTGGGGTTGTCCGGGATGTACGGGCTGACATTAAGCGTCGTCGCCATGGCTGCGTGGCCGTGGCCGCTGATCATGGTGGCTTCCTTCCTTCTGTTCGCCGTTATGCAAGCAGTCTGCTACCGACAGCTGGGTCGCCAAATTCAAGGCAAGCTCGCAACGGCAAACCCAGGGGGCGCGGCCTTGGCTGGCACCTTCGGGCTTGGCGCCATCCTCCTACAGGGCGCCCCGATTGCTCTATGGGCGGGCCCCGTTTTGGGGCTTGCAACGTTCGCCGGAACGTACCTGTATTTACGCAAGTTCGGGCGTTTCCACCGGGACTCGTCCGCTGCCTCCGCCTGATCAATTACAGCCATAACCTGGGGCCGCGCAGTCTGGCGACTACGTCGAACTGCGCGGCCCCGTCTTGGTCATTCAAGACCCGAAAACTCGCTTCTAGGGCGGTTTCAACCCGAAGCCAGCTCGACTCCCGGCGAGGGAGTGTCTCAAGGAGGGTCGGGTTCGACGATTTCATATATCTGGAGGACGGTGTTTGTTCGGCTACGTTTTGCGTTGTCGTCCGGCGGACACGTTGCGCGGCAATGCGGGCGAGTGTGCTGTCCACTGTCGATCGCTGCGATGAGGCCGACGTAGCTGGGTCCGCTGCCGCGTCGGCGATGCCGCGGCAACTTCGCTACTCACGAGCGAGTCCGCGTCCTTGGCTAAGGCTAGGACGCGCATTGTTCGGTCTCCTCAGTGGTCCTCGCCGCGGCTAATAAACGGTGACTGAGCAGCCATGTAGCGCAGTTGACCTATTCATTGGCTACCGCCCTTCCAGCCGGGCTTCCGTTCAAAACGCGCGGCACCGTCCCCACAGACACCCCCGCCGTCTTGGCGACGTCCTGAACTGTCGACCGAGCCATTAGTTTGACCTTCCGCGAGCGCCTTAGTTCAATGAGTCGACGCAGCCTTGGGCCCACCGCCGCTCTTCAGCCTAGACGCAGCCTCCCAGAGACCTCGCATATCAGGCTTGCCTGCCCGAGTACTCTTCAGAGTTCAACGCTCTTCCGCAATTGGCGTCAATAGGCTTCTCGCGGACCCTGGCTCAGTACACGGCTTTGCGATGCATTACGACAGACCCGCAGCGATTCATGGTCCATTGATCACAGGAGCATTCAGCAGGCGCTGCACCTGATGGTAAGGACCGTCGGGTCAACCAGCATCATATGCTGCCACCTGAAACCGTAGTCAGATCGTCCGGTACTGTACTGCCCCGGCGAACCGCACAGGCGGAGGGCAGCTCAAGCCTCCCGACTACCCTCTCGGTGACGACACCGTCTGGGTTGGCAGCCGCGAGACTTGTATTAGCATGCTATTGCCTGGCGCTACAGATAGCAGTGGATTTGGCATTGCGGCCAGAGGCCGCCATGAGACCGACCGAAACCAGCGCGTTCATGTGGGCCGCACTATAATCGCCACACCACCAAGACTGGCTACATGAAACGCTCAGCGCAGCCGGAAGCGCCCACACTCGGCCAGCAGTCAGACGAAGACCAGCCTCGGATACGTCCTCCATGAACCTCAACTTTTGAGTGGATGGCGACAAGTGCGGCTGGCACAGCGTGACTAGAGCCAACAAAGGGGCCTTGGCTGAGCTAGCATGTCGTCTCATACCTATCGATAAGGAGTACAGCAACCACGGCTCAGCCGAGACTACAATTCCTATGTACACCTTCCGCTGGTAAGGCAGTCAGAACTCCGAGTAGGGACTTCAGGATACCCGAACTGCAGCAGACCAATATTTCGACCTGAACACTGAGGACTGATGAATAACTATACTGGCTTCCGCGAACTTGAATTAGTGGACTGGCGTCAGTTCGGTCATATTTCGATTGACTTCCATTCAAGGCTAACCATCTTAACCGGGGCTAATGCTAGCGGAAAGAGCACGCTCCTTGGAATTCTTGCTCGTCATTTGAATTGGAATCGTCAATATTCATCAGCTCCAGTCCGAAACTTTAAGGATCGCAACTCCTGGTCCATCCTAGGCCCACGCCGAATGCGGAGAATGCGTGATACGGGAAGTCGCTGGGCTCAAATTGGCATCTTGACTTACGGCAACGGTGGACGTACAGAAATATCCGTGCCCATTTCTGATGCTAATGGTCGACAGGAGTATGACCTCTATCTACCCGAGCAACAGCTTATACAGGGCGTCTACCTAAATTCTCATCGAATTTCTAACGGCAACTACATAAGCGTTCCAGCGATTCCTACCATCTTCACTGACGCTGAACAGATGTTCGAACGATTTACAGAAGAGATGCGGGCAGTTTGGGCAGGATCGTGGACCGGGCGACCGCCGCGAATGGCGCTAAAAGAGGCGCTTATGGCAGCGGCTCTGTTCGGGTCACCTGGAAACCTTTCCATCGACTACAATCCAGAAGCGGCGGAAATCTGGGACGGGTTTCAAGAGATCCTATCTCTGGTGCTACCGAAGTCCATTAGATTTAAGCGGCTGCGGGTTAGGGTGCCTGACGTAATAGTCGAGACTGCCACCGGTGACTTTGTGCTTGACGATGCCTCTGGCGGAGTCTCAGCCGTTTTGGAAATGGCATGGCAAATTTTCCTCCGTTCGCGAAATACGGATAATTTCACCGTCGTCCTTGATGAACCTGAGAATCACCTTCATCCAAGCCTGCAACGCGAGTTGCTTCCCAGCCTACTAACAGCCTTCCCTAAGGCCCAGTTTGTTGTTGCAACCCATAGCCCCTTTGTTGTCACTGCAACACCGGACTCCTATGTCTATGTACTTGACTTCAATAATGATGGACAAGTTGATTCCCGAGCTCTAGATTACGCCAACAAGTCTTCAGGTGCCGACGACACTCTTCGGCGCGTTCTAGGGCTGCCAAGCACTCTGCCGATTTGGGCCGAGAAGGAGCTATCTGAAATTGTCACTCGCCATCTTCGGGGATCTTTGACCGCCGAAAGCATGGACACACTCCGAGACGAACTCACAGCGATTGGACTGGAGTCCGATTTTCCCGAAACGGTAGTGCGCATCGTGGATTCCCACCGCGACGGGGGCAGCAATAATGCGCAAGCTTGAGAAAGGACCTGCACCTGAGGTGCTTCGCACCAATGAGGCAACATGGACGCAGGCGTACGTCGCAGCTCCCAAAGAGGAACGTCGCAAGTGCGAGAAGTGGCGACATTCAGCCATCAAGGATGCGCTTCACGAAGAGACTGACTTTAAGTGCGCATACTGCGAAGCAAAGATTATTGATGTGTCGTTTCCTCATGTCGAACACATTCTACCCAAGGCTACCTTTCCACATTTGGCACACTCCTGGTCAAATTTAACAACCGCCTGCGGGGTTTGCAACAACGGCAAGGGTGATTATTACGAAGAGAACGCACCAATACTAAATCCTTATACTGATGAATTGCCAACTTTTATACAACATCGCGGCCCGTTTGTTGATTGGACTGCAGGTAACGTACGCGCCGAGATATCGGTTCGAACGCTCGACCTGAACCGTCCTCCCCTACTGATGTCACGCACTGAACGCATAAATAATGTTCGAGAATTATATGATAAATGGCATGGGAGCATCGAGCCTCTTCGCTCTATTCTCGCGGCAGCAATTCGTATTGATGCCCTCAAGGGTGAGTTTCAGCAGACAGTAATTACATACCTTCGCGACCGAAATTTTTCAAATCTGATAATCAACCAGAATAGGCACAGAAGTCCGCGGAAAAGTGGCCGGACGACCCTTGCGTCCAAGGCTTGCCCCACAACTGTCGACCGCGAGTCAGCCAAGGGCTGCCCTTAGGGCCACGGCCATCGCTGGCTTCAGACCGAACAAACCTCTCGTGCCAGTTGTCCACAAACCGTAGGCGCCTTTGGATGGTCTCGCCCGGGCGAGAGCAAGGTGCACTTCTCGTTGATATCCCGGCCGCCTCCACTCGGGTTCATGAGCCCCTGCTTGTCGACTTCCAGATCTGATACTCCTCCTAGATTGTTCGTGTGAAGGCGCCGTAGGATGCGTGGTTGCCCTAGGCCGAAGTCCTCAACAAGGAACTCCAAGCCCCTGGAGGGGCACCACCTGTGGCGGGGGCGTCTCCCACACGCCTCACGTACATCACCTCTGATATCCCAAACCCCCACCTCCCCACACACCCCCTTGACTCCCATCCCCACCTTCCCTAAACTTTTCATAAAGCAGAATCTAAATTCCACAAAGCGGAAACTGAGGCCAGGCACCAGGGCAGCAGCCAAGCAACGGAAGATAGATCCAAGCCCCTCCTCGGAAGGACCTACGATGACGTACACAGTGAACTGCTCCATCCTCCTGACGGAGCTGCCCTTGCTCGAGCGCCCCGCCGCCGCGAAGGCAGCCGGTTTTGACGCCGTCGAGTTCTGGTGGCCCTTCGAGACCTCCGTCCCCAGCGACGCACAAGTAAATGAGTTTGAAACCGCCATCAAGGACGCCGGCGTTCAGCTCACCGGCTTGAACTTCAACGCTGGCAACATGCCTGGTGGCGACCGCGGCCTGGTTTCCTGGAAGGGACGTTGCTCCGAGTTCAAGGACAACATCGACGTCGTAGCCGGCATCGGTGAGCGCCTCGGCTGCAAGGCCTTCAACGCCCTTTACGGCAACCGCCAGGACGAGTTCACCCCTGAAGAGCAGGACGAACTCGCCGCCAAGAACCTTGCCGCAGCAGCAGAAGGCGTCGCCCGCATCGGCGGCACCGTCCTCCTCGAACCGGTCAGCGGCGCACCCAAGTACCCGCTCCTCACCGCCGAAGACGCACTCAAGGTCATCGCCCGCGTCAAGGCAGAATCCGGCGCACAGAACATCAAGCTCCTCGCCGACTTCTACCACCTGGCAGTCAACGGCGACGACGTCGAATCCGTCATCGAAAACCACGCCAAGGACTTCGGCCACATCCAGATCGCCGACAACCCCGGTCGCGGCGCTCCCGGAACCGGCACGCTCCCCCTCGGCGAATGGATCGCCCGCAGCCGCGAACTCGGCTACGACGGCTACATCGGCCTCGAGTACAAGGAACCGCAGGAATCGGCCTTCAGCTGGGCCATCCGCCAGCGCGCCAACGCCAACTAACGCACGACGGCGGCACCCGCCACAGCGGCTGACTCACCAAACAGCACACCTGAGCTAAAAAGACTTTCAGAAAGAGAACCACAATGAGCAACGTTGCAGTCATCGGACTCGGAATCATGGGCCTCCCCATGGCCATCAACCTCGTCAAGGCCGGCCACACGGTCACCGGTTTCAACCGCAGCCAGGACAAGATCGACAAGCTCGTCTCCGAGGGCGGCCAGGGTGCCACCAGCATCGCGGACGCAGTCAAGGACGCCGACGTCGTCATCACCATGGTCCCGGACTCCCCCGATGTTGAGGGTGTAGTCAGCGGCAAGGACGGCGTCTTCGCCAACGCGAAGAAGGGCACCCTGTGGATCGACGCATCCAGCATCCGCCCCGACGTCGCCAAGCGTCTCTCCGACGACGCCGTAGCAGCAGGCATCCGCCCGCTCGACGCTCCCGTATCCGGTGGCGAACAGGGCGCCATCGACGCCGTCCTGTCCATCATGGTCGGCGGCGAAGCGGCTGACTTCGAGGCAGCACAGGATGTCCTCAACGCAGTGGGCAAGACCATCGTCCACGTCGGCCCGTCCGGCTCCGGCCAGACCGTCAAGGCAGCCAACCAGCTGATCGTGGCCGTCAACATCCAGGTCCTCGGCGAGGCCATCGCCTTCCTTGAGGCTTACGGCGTAGACACCGACGCAGCTCTGAAGGTCCTGGGCGGCGGCTTGGCCGGCTCCAAGGTCCTGGACCAGAAGGGTCAGAAGATGCTGGACCGCAACTTCGACCCCGGCTTCCGTCTGGCCCTCCACCACAAGGACCTCGGCATCGTCACCTCCGCAGCCCGCGAAGCCAACGTCGCTGTCCCGCTCGGCGCAGTCGTCGCACAGCTCGTCGCCGCAACCGTCAACCAGGGCGACGGCGGCCTCGACCACTCGGGCCTCTTCAAGCAGGTCCTCCAGCTCAGCGGCCGTAAGTAAGCCCAAAGGCACTCAGCAACGAAAAGCAGGGAACCCGCCGTCGTACTTAAACGACGGCGGCTCCCTCACCACACCCAAAAACACCACAGACTTCGCCTGCAAGGGCAAAAAACAAGGAGTACACCATGGCTAAGATGCGCACCGTTGACGCGGCAGTCGCCATCCTGGAAAAGGAAGGCGCCACCGAGGCTTTCGGCCTGCCAGGCGCAGCGATCAACCCCTTCTATTCCGCAATGCGTGCCCACGGCGGCATCCGCCACACACTGGCCCGCCACGTTGAAGGCGCCAGCCACATGGCTGACGGCTACAGCCGCGCAGCTGATGGCAACATCGGCATCTGCATCGGCACGTCGGGCCCCGCTGGCACGGACATGATCACCGGCCTGTACGCCGCATGGGCAGATTCCATCCCCATGCTCTGCATCACCGGCCAGGCACCCGTTGCCAAGCTGCACAAGGAAGACTTCCAGGCTGTGGACATCGAGTCCATCGCCAAGCCGTTGACCAAGTTCGCCATGACCATCCTGGAGCCGGGCCAGGTTCCCGGCGCTTTCCAGAAGGCGTTCCAGCTGATGCGTTCGGGTCGTCCGGGCCCGGTTCTGCTGGACCTGCCCATCGATGTTCAGATGGCCGAGATCGAGTTCGACATCGAAGCCTACGAGCCCCTGCCGGTGGAGAAGCCCAAGGCTTCCCGCAAGCAGCTGGAAAAGGCTTTGGACCTGCTGACCGCAGCCCAGCACCCGCTGATCGTTGCCGGTGGCGGCATCATCAACGCCGGCGCTTCGGCCCAGTTGGTTGAGCTGGCCGAAATCCTGAACGTTCCCGTTATCCCCACGCTGATGGGTTGGGGAGCCATCCCGGACGACCACCAGCTGATGGCCGGCATGGTTGGCCTGCAGACCTCGCACCGTTACGGCAACGAGACGTTCCTGCAGAGCGACTTCGTGATCGGCATCGGCAACCGTTGGGCCAACCGCCACACCGGCGGCCTGGACACTTACACGGCCGGCCGCAAGTTCGTTCACATCGACATTGAGCCGACACAGATCGGTCGCGTTTTCTCGCCGGACCTGGGCATCACGTCCGACGCCGGTGCGGCGCTGGACGGTCTGCTGGAGCTGGCCCGCGAACGCCAGGCCGCCAAGACCCTGCCGGACTACTCGGGTTGGGTTGCCGAATGCCAGGAGCGCAAGGGTTCCCTGCACCGCAAGACCAACTTCGACAACGTGCCCATCAAGCCGCAGCGCGTGTACCAGGAGATGAACAAGGCCTTCGGCCGCGACACCACCTACGTGTCCACCATCGGTCTCTCGCAGATCGCCGGCGCACAGATGCTGCACGTGTTCGGTGCCCGGAAGTGGATCAACGCTGGCCAGGCCGGCCCGCTGGGTTGGACCGGTCCCGCCGCACTGGGCGTGGTTCGTGGAACCCCGGACGCCACCGTTGTTGCCCTGTCCGGTGACTACGACTTCCAGTTCATGATCGAGGAACTGGCCGTTGGCGCACAGTTCAACCTGCCGTACATCCACGTTGTGGTGAACAACAGCTACCTGGGCCTGATCCGCCAGAGCCAGCGCGGCTTCAACATGGAACAGAACGTTTCCCTGGCCTTCGAGAACATCAACTCCCCGGAGACCAACGGCTACGGCGTGGACCACATCAAGGTTGCCGAAGGTCTGGGCGTCAAGGCCATCCGCGTTGAGGACCCCAACGATCTGCCTGCCGCTTTCGACAAGGCCAAGGCACTGATGGGCGAGTTCAAGGTTCCCGTGGTTGTTGAAGTGATCCTGGAAAAGATCACCAACATCTCCATGGGCGTTGAGATCAGCGGCGTGAACGAGTTCGAAGAGTTGGCAGAAACCGCGGCGGACGCACCCACCGCGATCCTGACCAAAGCGTAAGTAAGTAAAGGAAGGAGGCACCGGAATGCGTGTTGTCATCGCCCCGGACAAATTCAAGGGCTCGCTGTCCGCGCCCGACGTCGCCGAGCACCTGGCAACAGGACTGCTGGCGGGGTTCGGCCACGGTATTCAAGCAACACGCATTCCGGTGGCCGACGGCGGCGAAGGAACCATCGACGCCGCCATCGGCTCCGGCTTCACCCGCCGGACCACCACCGTCACCGGCCCGCTCGGCGAGCCGGTGAAGGCCGACTTCGCGGTGCGGGACCAGGAAGCTGTCATCGAAATGGCGGCAGCTTCCGGCCTGGCCCTCCTCCCGGACGGCCCCACGAGCGAAACCGCAAAGACCGCAACCAGCATCGGAACGGGCGAACTCATCCGGGCCGCGCTGGACCTCGGCTGCCGCAAGATCATCCTGGGTGTGGGCGGCAGCGCCAACACCGACGCCGGCGCGGGAGTCCTGCAGGGCCTCGGCGCCGTCTTCCTGGACGAGAATGGGAACGAGCTCCCCGGCGGCGGTGCCGCTTTGGCACAGCTGAACAGCATCGACTTCTCCAACTTCGACGTCCGCGTCGAGGCAACAGAGTTCGTATTGGCGTCCGACGTCGACAATCCCCTTTTGGGGACCAGCGGAGCCCCAGCCATCTTCGGTCCGCAGAAGGGCGCGACGCCGGACGACGTCACCTCGCTGGACGCGGCGCTGAGCCACTTTGTCGACGTCCTCGCAGCCACAACCGGGCAGCACGCCAAGTTTGCGGCCAAAGCCGAAGGTGCCGGAGCGGCAGGCGGCGTTGGCTACATTGCCATCGCGGCACTGAAGGCAGAGCGGCGGCCGGGCATCGACGTCGTGCTTGAATTCACTGAACTCGAGCGCAGGCTCAAGGGCGCCGACCTGGTGATCACCGGAGAAGGCAGCCTGGACGAGCAAAGCCTGCTCGGCAAGACTCCCATGGGAGTTTCGCGGGCGGCACAAAGGAACGGGGTTCCCGTGATCGCAGTGTGCGGCAGGAGTACCCTGAGCCGGGAACAACTCACGGATGCCGGCTTCCACACGGTCCACGCACTGACCGATCTGGAAAAAGATGTCCAAAAATGTATCGCTGAAGCAGGTCCGTTGCTTGAACAATTAGGTAAGCACATAGGCGTGTACCTGGCGGAACGGACCGAAAACAAGGAGTACCTCAATGTCTGAAGCAATCGGCGCCTATGACCTCGTTATCCGGGGCCAGCGCATCCTGACCACCGCCGGCCTCGCAGCCCGCGAAGTTGGTATCCGCGACGGCATAATCGTCGCCATCGAACCCCTGGGCAACGGCCTGACGGGCAACGAGGTCATCGAACTCGCAGACGACGAAACCCTCATCCCCGGCCTGGTGGATACCCACGTCCACGTCAACGAGCCCGGCCGCACCGAGTGGGAAGGCTTCGCCTCCGCCACCCGTGCCGCAGCTGCCGGTGGCGTGACCACCATTATCGACATGCCGTTGAACAGCATCCCGCCCACCACCACCGTGGACGGCCTGGAGCAGAAGCGCGTGGTCGCCAAGGACCAGGCGTTCGTTGACGTCGGATTCTGGGGCGGTGCCATCCCGGGCAACAAGAGCGACCTCCGCCCGCTGCACGACGAAGGCGTTTTCGGCTTCAAGTGCTTCCTCCTGCACTCCGGCGTGGACGAGTTCCCGCACCTGGACGCGGATGAGATGGAAGAGGACATGAAGGAACTGAAGTCCTTCGATTCCCTCATGATCGTGCACGCCGAGGACTCCCACGCGATCGACCGCGCCCCGCACCCCGGCGGCGACCACTACGAGACTTTCCTGGCCTCCCGCCCCCGCGGCGCCGAGAACAAGGCAATCGCCGAGGTCATCGAACGTGCCCGCTGGACCGGCGCCCGTGCCCACATCCTGCACCTCTCCTCCTCGGACGCGCTGCCCATGATCGCCTCTGCAAAGCGCGACGGCGTCAACCTCACCGTTGAGACGTGCCCTCACTACCTGACGCTCATGGCCGAAGAAATCCCGGACGGCGCCACGGCCTACAAGTGCTGCCCGCCCATCCGTGAGGCCTCCAACCGCGAGCTCCTCTGGAAGGGCCTGCAGGACGGCACCATCGACTGCATCGTCTCGGACCACTCCCCCTCCACGCTGGACCTCAAGGACCTGGAAAACGGCGACTTCGCAGTGGCATGGGGCGGCGTTTCCTCGCTGCAGCTGGGCCTGTCCCTCATCTGGACCGAAGCCCGCCACCGCGGCATCCCGCTGGAACAGGTTGTCTCGTGGATGGCTGAGAAGCCCGCCGCCCTGGCACGCCTGCACAACAAGGGCCAGCTCGCCCTGGGCTACGACGCGGACTTCTCCATCTTCGCCCCGGACGAAGCCTTCGTTGTAGACGTCACCAAGCTCAAGCACAAGAACCCGATCACGCCGTACGACGGCCGTCCGCTGGCCGGCGTCGTCCGCAAGACCTACCTGCGCGGAACCCCCATCGACGGCCAGAACCCCGGCGGCAAGCTGCTCCGCCGCGGCAACGTTTAGGTCAACCGTCATGGCAGTCAATGCCTACGGGCCACCGCCGTCGCGAGGACCCGCAGCACGCGGCCTCGCGGGTCGGCGGGCCGGCTTGAATCATCGGAACGGCCTGACAGCGCACGGGCTGGCCCTTTGGGTCAACCCGGCCGAGGGCGACGAGATCGATCCTGAAGTCTGGGAACGGGCAGCACGCCTTGTGCTGGCCCGCGCAATGAAACTTGCCCCGGATGCGGAAGTCCGTATCTGGCCCGCCACCGGGGCAGAGCACTCCGGCGTCGGCGACACTTCCTGGGGCGGCACTCCGCAGGAAGCCGCCGACGCCGGTACCAACGGCCGCTCTTCGAGTACCGTAACGCTCGCCGATGCCCTCGCGGAGGCGCGTTTGGAGGCCCGCACTCGGGGAGGTTCACCCTCATCCGGACAATTCACCAGCGCACGCGAGGGTGATATGTCCGGCGGAGGGGGACGCGCAGCAGAGGGCGACAGCACCGCCGTCGAGCCCGTAACGTTGGCGAGCCGCCGCAGCCAACTTGCGGTGGACCTCGCCGCTGAAGTAGTGCTGCTGGATGGCGAGCCGGTTTCCTTTACTGGCATGGAATATAAGCTGCTGCGCTACCTGGTGGTCAACTGCTCCCGGGCCATCAGTCGTGAAGAATTGCAACGTTTTCTGGAGTCATTTGACCTCCCCGGCGCGGCATTTCGCTCGATCGACGTTTATGTTGGAAGGGTGCGGCGGAAGCTAGGCTCCGCCCGACACACCGTCGCCACCGTCCGTGGTGGCGGCTACCAGTTCGTGCCAGGGCCCTATGCCACAGTGCGCGGACCTGCGGAATACAGCATCTAAGTTCGCTGTTGTAAAAGATCAACGCCCCGCAATGTGCATGACCGCTGTTGTTTGAAATGAAGGCCGGCTGTTTGCCGGTGAAACGTAAAGGATCGCTATGACCCAGAAACTCCTCGTCGGAACGCAAGCACCTGATTTCGCGCTTCTCGACGCCGACGGCACCAAGGTCTCGCTGTCCGATTACCGCGGACGCAACGTCATTGTGTACTTCTACCCGAAGGCAGCCACCCCCGGCTGCACCACCGAGGCTTGCGACTTCCGCGACAACCTCGCCAGCCTGCAGGGCAAGGGATACGACGTTATCGGGATCTCCCCGGACGGCCCGGAGGACCTCGCAAAGTTCACCGGCGAGTTCGCCCTGACCTTCCCGCTGCTCTCTGACGAAGACCACTCCGTGGCCCTTGCCTACGGCGCTTGGGGCGAGAAGCTGGTTGACGGCGAAATCGTCGAAGGCCTGGTCCGCTCCACCGTTGTCCTCGACGGCGAAGGCACCGTGAAGCTCACCCAGTACCAGGTGTCCGCCCAGGGCCACGTCCAGGCGCTCAAGGAAGAGCTGGGCGTCTAACCCTCTCTCACATCACGCGTGCTTGAGGGAAACCCTCTCTCACATAACTGCACAAAACGTGTAACGCCCGCCCACATTTGTGAGCGGGCGTTTCATGTGTCGTGACTAAACGTGACAAATACCCAGCAGCATTAGTTAATGGAGCCATGGTCTCTCCCACACCCGTGCGCCACGCTGTCGTTGTTGAAGACGATGCTGACATCCGCGGCCTCCTCGTCCTCGTACTGGAGCAGCTCGACTTTGTGGTGACCGAAGCCCCTGACGGTCTCTCCGGCGTCGAGGCTGTCCGCAGAACCAACGCCGAACTGGTGACGCTGGACATCAACCTCCCGGACATCGATGGCATGGAAGTCTGCCGTCGTCTCCGCGAATTCTCGGACGCGTACATCCTGATGCTCACCGCCCGGGCCGACGAGATCGACCGGCTCACAGGCCTGGACACCGGCGCTGACGATTACATCAACAAACCGTTCAGCCCCAAGGAACTTCAAGCCCGCATCCGCGCCCTGTTCCGCCGCGCCGCCCGGACTCCTGCCGCACCTGCCGAGGACGCCGGTCAGAGCGATGAACTCGCCCGCGCCGCAGTGGTGCAGCAAAGCCTCCTGCCGCGCGAAACGGTCCGCCTCAGCGGTTACGACGTCGCTGGCGCCTTCCGCCCTTCGCGCAGCGTTGGTGGGGACTTCTATGACTGGTACCAGACCCGCGACGGCATGCACTTCACGTTCGCGGACGCCATGGGCAAGGGCATGGGTGCCGCACTCATCGCAGCAACGGTCCGCGCCGTGATGCGTTCAGTAGCGGACACCCCTGCAATCGACGCTGCCTTCGGATCCGCCAGCGCCACCATTACCTCCGACCTGGACCAGTCCGGCTCCTTCGTCACCATGTTCCACGCGCGGCTGGACAGCGCCTCGGGAAGACTTAGCTATATCGACGCCGGCCATGGGCTTGCGCTGCACGTTCCCGCTGAGGGGGCGGCGCGGAGGCTGGTCTCAGCCGGACCACCCGTCGGCATTCTGGACGATCAACAGTGGCCCGCTTCTGAGCTGGACCTGGAGCCTGGCGATTCGCTGGTGATCGTCAGCGACGGCGTGCTCGACGCCCACAATTCCTTGGAGGACTTTCAGCGGAACGTGGAGAAAGTGGCGCGCAGCGGCGCTACCTCGGACGATGTCTGCGCCGCTCTGCTGGAGCTGGCACCGGCGGCAACTGCTGAAGACGACGTGACCGCCGTCGTCGTACGCCGAAAACCAAACGCAGGACTGTAAACCGCAAAAGGGGGGATTTGTGACACGTTTCTGGACCCGGCTGATCGTGGTGCTGACGGTCATTTTGGGCGTCAACTACGTAGCGTGGCGTTGGATGGCCTCGCTGAACTGGGAAGCGTGGTGGATCGCTGTTCCATTGGTGATTGCCGAGACGTACAGCCTGATCGATGTCATGTTGTTCGGCCTGACCGTGTGGAACATCAAATTCCGGAAACCGCCACCCCCTCCCCCAGCCGACGCAACGGTGGACGTCTTCATCACCACCTACAACGAGCCGTTGGACCTGGTGATGACTACGGCCTTGGCGGCCAAGGAGATCCGCTGGCCGCACAGCACTTGGATCCTCGACGACGGCGATCGCCCCGAGATGCGCGAACTCGCCGAATCGAACGGGATTGGCTACGTCACGCGTGGCGCGGACTGGACACCGGACATGCCGCGGCACGCCAAGGCGGGCAACCTGAACAACGCGCTCATGGTCACCTCCGGCGAGTACCTGTTGATTCTCGACGCCGACCAGATCCCCGAGCCGGACATCCTGGACAAGACGCTGGGCTACTTCAACGACGACAAAGTGGCGCTCGTCCAGACTCCGCAGTACTTCATCAACGTCCCCGCCGACGACCCCCTCGGCAGCCAGGCTCCCCTGTTCTACGGCCCCATCCAGCAGGGCAAGGACGGCTGGAACGCTGCATTCTTCTGCGGGTCCAATGCGATTCTCCGACGGGAAGCCCTCATGCAGCTGGGCCTTGTGGGCTACGTCAAAGCCACCGAGAAGAGCGTCCGGCGAGCCCTCGCTGCCTCGCGCACCGCCATCAAGAAGGCACGGCGATCACCCGAGGCCGAGAACCCCCTCGTGGAGCAAATGCTGAACGAGGTGGAAGCCGCAACGGAATCAGCGCAGAAGGAACTCGAAGCCGGGGCATCCCTTAGCGAAATCACGTACCGGGTTCGCCGCCAAGTAGACGACGCCGTCCGCACCCTGGTGGCCGCCGACTTCTCGGCACTCCAGTCCGACCTCGAAGAGATCGCTGCCATGGAACTCGCCCACGTCGGCGAGTCGGGCGTGACAACTGTGGCGACTGACGCCGTCGACCGCATGTCCGGACGCGACTGGTCCCCGCTGGGTGCGCTCGAGTCGGTTCACGCTGTCCTGGACGCCATCTCGGTGGAACGCACCGACGAGGCCCAGCCAATCATGCCGCTGGCCACCATCTCCGTCACCGAGGACATGGCCACCGCGATGCGCCTGCACGGCCTGGGTTGGAAGAGCGTTTACCACCACGAAATCCTCGCTAACGGGCTGGCTCCGGAGGACGTCAAAACCATGCTGACCCAGCGCCTCCGCTGGGCCCAGGGCACCATGCAGGTCCTCCTCCGCGAGAACCCGTTGGTCCAGCGTCGGCTCACGTGGGGCCAACGGCTCATGTACTTCTCCACGATGTGGACGTACCTGAGCGGCTTCGCTGCCGTGGTCTATTTCGCGGCGCCCATCATCTACCTGACGCTCGGCATCCTGCCGGTCAACAGCATCAGCTCCGACTTCTTCATCCGCTTCATCCCGTTCATGGTGGTCAATCAATTGCTGTTCCTTGTGGCCGGGCATGGGATTCCCACCTGGCGCGGACAGCAGTACAGCCTTGCCCTGTTCCCCACGTGGATCAAGGCCTGCACGACGGCGGCACGGAACGTTTGGTTCGGACGTCCCCTCGGGTTCGCGGTCACCCCCAAGGCACGGCAAAGCGGCGGGCCCAGTTGGAGCCTGATCCGGCCGCAGATCATCGTGGCCGTCTTGCTGGCAGTGGCGCTGATTGTTGGCCTTATTCGGCTACTCGCCGGAATGTCCGAGCCCTTAGGCACACTGGTAAACGTAGCGTGGGTTGCGTTCGACCTTGTGGTCCTGAGCGTGCTGGTCAAAGCAGTTTTGTACAAAGGTTTCGTGCCCGAAGTTGTCGGGCCGGAGCGCCCCGAGGAGAGGAATGCAGATGCAGTTTAGCTATGAGGTCAACGACTCCTACGCGGAGGTGAAGGGCGTGGGCCGGCTGAACATGGTGGCCGCTCCCAAGCTGCGCGAAGTAGTGGCCGAGGTTGTTGCCGGTGGCTCCAGCCGTGTGGTGGTGAATCTGGCAGAAACCGACTTCATGGATTCCTCCGGGCTTGGCGCCCTGATCGGTTGCCTCAAGGCCGCACGGCAGGCAGGCGGCGACCTCCGGATCGCCGGGGTCCAGCCGCAGGTCAAGATGGTTCTGGAACTGACCAACATGGACAGGGTACTCACGGCGTACCCCACCGCAGAAGCTGCGTTCGGCGATGACTGAGGTCATCGCCAGCCGGGGCTTCCATGGGCCGTCCAACGAGGAAGCTATCGAGGCCATCCACAACGAGCTGGACGCCCTGTGGGACGATGCGTCCTTCGTGCCGGACATGGATCGGATGACCTTCGCTACGGCCGTCATCGAGGCAGCCGCGAACATCGTGCAGCACGCGCTTCCCGTGGCGGAGAAGCCTGTGGAGATCGACGTCGACATCAGCGTTCGGCCTACCCGACTGGTGGCAAGGGTCAGTGCGTTCAACGCCCGCGAACCATTTGCCAATGACATGCAGGCTTCCATGCCGGACTCGGACGCAGAGTCCGGCCGCGGGCTGGCACTGATCGAGGCTTTGGTGACCACAGTGACTTTCGAGCGTCAGGACGGCACCAACACCTGGATCCTGACCCGCGACACCTAACCCTCTCTCACCTCCCCCGCCCTTGACCGCAACCCTCTCTCACATCCCGCGCGCTTGACCGCAACCCTCTCTCACATCCCCCGCCCTTGACCGCAACCCTCTCTCATCTGCAAAGGGTTGTTCTCCCCATCGCCGAGCGCAACGCAGCGTGACAGCATTCGGTGAGATCCGCCGTCGAGCACTAAATGAAACCGGGGAAGAAATGAACCGCTGCATGCTTCGAACATCAGCGCGCCCGTTCGCGGTGGCCGTTGCCCTCGTCATGGGATCTGTTGGTGCTGCCGGGTGCAGCGCCCCCGGCGAAACCACACGGGAACCCAGCAAGGCGCCTCCCATTACTTCCGAACCTGCTCCTGTCCCTGAGAGCATCGCCAGGTACGACGCTCTGACCAAGGAACTTGTCGCCGCCTTGGAAACGAAGATGCCGGGCATCACCTGGTCCGTCGACGGCCCGGCAAGCATGAGCCTCACCGGAGACGGAAGATGCATGCTCTCCCCGCAAAGCATGAAAAGCAGCGCGGACATCGTGGATCCATCCAGAAACTTTGAGGATCTCTTCGCTGCGGCCGATCCTGCCCTCGAAAAGCACGGATTTCCTGCCTTCGACGGAACCGATCCTGTTCCCGGAGGGTGGGTGGTCACACGGAGCACTGATGCCGCGGGCGCCACGGTGAGCGTCCGATCAAAGTTCCCCGCCTACCTCGACGTCACAGTTCCAGTTAAGTCCGAGAGCTGCGACCCGAAGGAAATCCCGGCCAGCTGACCAAACACGCGGGACATGAGAGAGCGTCCCACCCAAACACGCGGGACGTGAGAGAGCGTCCCACCCAAACACGCGGGACGTGAGAGAGCGTCCCACCCAAGCACGCGGGATGTGAGAGAGCGTCAGGCTTTGGCGATGGCCTCTTTCAGGGCGCCCAGCACCAGGGTCACGGAAGCACTGTTGGCGTTCGGGCCCATCATTCCGATGCGCCACACAGTGTCCGCGAACTCACCGACACCCGAGCCGATTTCCATACTGAAGTTTTCCAGAAGGTAAGCGCGGACGGCAGCAGAGCTGACGCC
The DNA here is from genome assembly GCF_017876035.1 of Pseudarthrobacter sp. PvP004. NCBI lineage: Bacteria > Bacillati > Actinomycetota > Actinomycetes > Micrococcales > Micrococcaceae > Pseudarthrobacter > Pseudarthrobacter sp. PvP004. The sequence goes on along the minus strand of NZ_JAGINL010000001.1, from coordinate 4,777,463 downwards.
GTCGGGCACTTTAACGGTGGTGAGACTGGGCAACCGGGAACCCTCGGCGGCGAACAGTTCCAGCCCCATGTCCTGCAGCCCTTCCTGCAAGGCCGCACCAGCAGCGCGATGCCGGGCCTGAACAACGTCCAGCCCCTCGGCGAGGATACGGTCCAGCGCGGCTTCCAGGCCGGCAATCATGGTGACGGGCGCAGTGTGGTGATACGTCCGGGCACCGCTGGCCGCGCCGACGTACCCGCCGAGCAGCCCGATATCGAGATACCAGGAGCGCGGATCTTTGACCCGGCGCTCAAAGGCGCGGTCGGACACCGTGAACGGCGACAATCCTGGCGGCACACCCAGGCATTTCTGCGTTCCGGCGTATCCGACGTCGATCCCCCAGTCGTCTGCCCGGAGCTCCAAACCGCCGATGGACGTGACGGCGTCAGTAATCAACAGCGCGTCGCCCTTGCCGGCACCGAGCGCAGCGATGTCGGAGAGCACGCCCACGGAAGTCTCGGCATGAACGGCAGCGATCACCTTCGGATGAGGGTGTGCCGAGAGTACGCGGTCAGCGTCTACGGGCTGTCCCCATTCATGATCAACACGGACAACCGTTGCCCCGCATCGCCGGGCAACCTCACACATCCGCGCCCCAAAAAGTCCGTTGACAGCGATCACTGCCACGTCGCCGTCGGACACGGTGTTCACGAAAGCCGCTTCCATGCCACCGGAGCCCGTGGCACTCAGCGGAAGAGTCCGCGCATTGGACGTACCCCACACAGTCCGGAGGCCTTCGCAGGTGTGGTCAAGCCGCTCGATGAACACAGGGTCAAGGTGGCCGAGCACGGGATAGGCCAGGGCGGACATGGCTTCGGGGTAGCAATTGCTCGGGCCGGGACCGAACAGGAACCTGGACGTCAGAATGTCTGGCATGTGCGAACTCCTTCAGCTGCTTGAGGTCATTCTGCCCCAGCCCGCTGTGCGGAGCTAACCAACACCCCCAGCATGCTTGCTGTGGCGCCTCAGCCGGTCCGTTCCCCAAACCGCGAGCGCAAGCAGCGCGAATCCTGCCCCAAGAACGCTGGCCCCGGTCCATCCCCAGACATCGAACACCGGGGCAACGGCGGCGGCGCCCAGCGCACTGCCCACCGAGTAGAACACCATGTAGCTGCCAATGATGCTGCTGGCGGACTCTTCAGCGCCCGCCACGATCATGGTTTGACTGCTGACATGAACGGCCTGCACAGCGGCGTCGAGCACGATGATGCCGGCGATGAACCAGAGCAATGACCAGTTCCCCAGGGACAGCGTGAGCCACGAGCCCAGGAGCGCCACCAAGCTGAAACCCGTGACCCGTTGTCCCCATCCGCGGTCTGCCGTAGCACCAGCTTTGGACGCAGCCAGTATTCCCACAAGGCCGGCCAGCCCCATGAGCCCAATCGCCCCCGGCGGTAGGTTCCACGCGGGACCGCTGAGCAGCAACGACATCCCGCTCCACAGCACGCCGAAGGACGCGAACAGCAGCATGGTGATGAGCGCACGGGTACGGAACACAGGGTTGCGGCGGGTCAGGACAACAACTGACGTGACAGCCCGCCAGTAGCGCATTTCGCCGCGGGCATCGCTGTCCGGCGGCAGGGCGCGGAAGACGGCGACGGCGAGGACCGCCCCGGCCGCCGCCGCGGAAACATAAACCGACCTCCAACCCCACAGCTCCGTCATGCCGCCCGCTATGGTCCGTGCAAGGATGAGGCCACTTACGACGCCGGCAGTAACAGTACCTATGCTTCCTCCCCTTTGGTCCGGGGTACTGGATGCGGCGGTGTACGCGACGATGGTCTGCACTACGGATGAGGCCAGGCCCAGGAGCGCGAAGGCGAGCAGCAAGGCTGTTTGGGATGAAGCAAGGGTTACGGCAAAGGCGCCGACTGCGCTGGCAGCCACTTGGACTGTGATGAGTTTGCGACGGTCCACCATGTCCCCCAATGGCACCAGGAGAACAAGCCCCAGGAGATATCCGGCTTGGGATGACGCCACGATCCAGCCGATGCTCGCCACGGAGATATCCATGTCGGCGCTGATGCGCTCCAAGAGTGGCTGGCCGTAGTAGATGTTCGACACCATGAATCCTGCGACGCCCGCGAGCAACAGCACGAGGGTACGGCTGATTTCTTGCGTGGATTTCGTCAGTTGGTCACTGCTCATGGCACCTTCTCCATTATTTTGGTTTCGATATGCAACCATTTGAGACTATGGCAGAATGGTTTCATGTTGCAACCAAGTAGTATCGAGTGGACCGATCCCGAATGCCCGGTAGCCCGGGCGGCCGACCTTGTGGGCGACAAATGGATCCTGCTGATCATCCGGGATTCACTGGACGGCAAGCGTCGCTTCTCAGAATTTGAGAGATCGCTGGGCGCGGCGAAGAACATCCTTTCGGACCGCCTGCGCCTCCTGGTAGACAGGGGCGTCCTCACTCGGATCCCCAATGACCGGGGCACTCGAACCGAGTACGAGCTAACAAGCGCGGGACGGGACCTCTTCACCCTCATCCTCAGTCTCCGGCAGTGGGGCGAACGTAACGCCTTCGGTCCCGACGAAGCGCACTCAACCTTGGTGGACCCCGCGACGGGTCGGTCGGTTCCACAGCTCCGCCCGCTCCGCGACACCGGCGCGGAGCTCAAGCAGGAACAGACACTGCTGGTGAAAGTGGGCGAATCACTGCCCTGATGCCAGCAAAGCCCAGGAACCCCCAAGCCCCAACTGCTAAGGTTACTCACCAATACTGAGGCCGCCACGGATAGGGGACGCGAGTGACGACTGAAGGAAAAGAGGCGCCGGAGCAAGGCGTCAGGGGCGAGGTAAGCCAGGACCGTTTCGTCGCCGGGCAGGACCTGACGCGCTGGAAGTCCCCTGCCGGCCGGGTGCTGGCCGGAGGCGCCGAAAAAGTCACGTCCCTGCTCGGGCCGTATGCAGCCCTGATCATCACCCTTATTGTGGGACTTGCCGTTGCCCTGTCCCTGGCCCTGGTGTTTGGTGAGGTCTACGAGTCCGTGACGGAAGCCGACGGCGTGGCCGGATTGGATGATCCCGTGCTGGCGGCAGCCAAGACGGTGCGCTCTCCCGCTTTGGACGCGGCAACCACCGCCTACACGAATATTGGCGGCACCGTGGGCATGCCCCTCATCGCCGTGGGCATCATGATTTTTCTGGCCACCAAAAGGAGGTCATGGACTCCTGTCATCCTGATGCTCGCAGCAGGTCTGGGATCTTTGATCATCACCGTCTTGGGCAAGCCGATCTTCGGCCGCAGCCGCCCGGACATCGCGGACGCAATTCCTCCTTACGAGCACTCCGCATCATTCCCCAGCGGCCACTCTTTGAACTCCCTGGTGATAGCCGGCATCGTGGCCTACCTGATCATCCTGAGGCTCAAGACCACCAAGGCGAGGGTTATCACGGTGCTCCTGGCCGCGGCTTTCGCTTTCACGATGGGCCTCAGCCGGGTCTACCTGGGCCACCATTGGCTGACGGATGTCTTGGCAGCCTGGGCTATTGGCATCGCCTGGCTGGCGTTGGTAATCACGGCGCATCGCCTCTACCTCACGGCTCGAACGCGCCGTCACAGCGCTGTAGGCTCTTGACACCAGCCCGCCCACTCGGCTTAACTGAATTACGTATGCTGAAATAACAGTTCCATGATGCGGAAGCTTGAAGCACGGGCTTCCTCCTGTACCAGCAGGAGTTCCGCATAGCCCACACCATGGATGCCAGCATTTTGCATGAGGATGACACAAGCATGGAGCTTGCAGTATTCAACAGTGTTGAACGGGACCAGGCCATCAAGACGCTGACCCCTTGCCTGGATATCAGCCGCTGGGTGGAAGCAATCGTTGACGCGCGTCCGTACGCCAGCGTCGACGAACTGCTAGGGCAAGCGCAGCGCGCCGCCGAGCCCTTCACCGCGGCCGAGGTGGAGTCAGCCATGGCCCACCACCCCAGGATCGGCGAACGCCCCAAGGCGCAGACCACCGAGGCCGCGATGTCGCGCTCGGAACAGGCCGGCGTGGACCCAGGCGACAACCACACCACAGCCGCACTCGCCGAGGGCAACCGCGCCTACGAGGAGAAGTTCGGCAGGGTCTTCCTGATTCGCGCTGCGGGTCGCAGCGCCGAGGAAATCCTCAACACCCTCCAGGAACGCATCACCCACACCCCCGAAGAAGAAGACACGATCGTGGCCGGCCAGCTCCGCGAGATCGCACTGTTGCGTCTCTCCGGACTGATCAGCGAAGGAGTCAACGCATGAGCGTTTCACAGGTAACAACCCATATTCTGGACACCGGTTCCGGACGCCCGGCGGCGGGTGTCGCCGTCGTACTTTACGTCCGCGAAGGCGACGACTGGACCCTGGTAGCGAAGGGCGAAACCGACGCCGACGGCCGTATCAAGACGCTCGGCCCCGAACGGATTCCGGGCGGCGCCTACCGCCTGAACTTCGCTACGGGCGCTTACTACGAGGGCCTCGGTACCGAGACGTTCTTCCCGGAAGTGGACCTGAACTTCACAGTTTCCGACGCCGGCGAGCACTACCACGTGCCTCTCCTGCTGAGCCCGTTCGCGTTCTCGACGTACCGCGGCAGCTAGCACACCCCGACGAGTTGCCAGTTAATGCCAATGTTCACCACGAACATTGGCATTAACTGTCACATCGGCGGAGAACGGTACGCTTGAAGGCATGGCTTCAGAGGACACCACCCCCAACTCCGCCCGCCGCGAGATCACCGTTCGCCGGGCGCCCAAGTTTGTACCCTTCATGATTTTGGGGGCCGTGGTTGGTGCAATCGTGGCCGCGATCATCGCCTACGGGCGCCAGGCCGACCCCGCGTTTGATGCCGGCACTGTGTTCGGATTCTTCCTGATTGTCTGCGCCGGCGGCGGCGTCATCCTGTTCTCCATCCTCGCCCTGATCCTGGACCGCCTCAGCGTCAAGCGCACCCAGCGCGCCGTAGTGGAGCCCGTTCCGGACTCGGTTCCGGATGAAGGACCAGAGAACGACGGCGTCCGCTAAGTCAGGCGCTTGGCCTGCCTCTTCACAGGGCAGCAAATGTGAGACACGCCGCATTTTCGCGGGAACACGCCTATTCTGCGCCCGTTCACAGGGTCACATAGCCCGCGGGGGAACGTACCACGGCCACAACATGAGACAATCGACCAGTGGCACGTGGCGACGGAAAACTTTCTCATGATCTTCTCCCCGGCGAAAAAGGCCCTCAGGACGCTTGTGGCGTCTTTGGGGTCTGGGCTCCCGGTGAAGAAGTAGCAAAACTCACCTATTACGGGCTGTATGCGCTGCAGCACCGCGGACAAGAATCGGCTGGTATCGCTACCAGTGACGGCAAGCGCATCAATGTCTATAAGGACATGGGCCTTGTGTCCCAAGTCTTCGATGAGACAACCCTGAACACCCTTACCGGGCACCTGGCCGTGGGCCACTGCCGGTATTCCACCACCGGTGCAAGCCACTGGGCCAACGCGCAGCCAACCCTGGGTGCAACAGCAACCGGTACGGTTGCCTTGGCTCACAACGGCAACCTGACCAACACCGCTGAGCTCCGGGAAATGATCCTTGAGCGCAACGACGGCCAGCTGACCGGTGAAATGAAGCAGGGCAACACCTCGGACACCGCACTGGTGACAGCTCTCCTGGAGGGCGAAGAGGGCAAGACCCTGGAGCAGACTGCTCTGGAGCTGCTGCCCAAGATCAAGGGTGGCTTCTGCTTCGTCTTCATGGACGAAGGAACCCTCTACGCAGCCCGCGATACGTACGGCATCCGCCCGCTGTGTCTTGGCCGTCTGGAGCGCGGCTGGGTTGTCGCCTCAGAGCAAGCCGGCCTGGCTACCGTTGGCGCGAGCTTCATCCGCGAGATCGAGCCCGGCGAATTCATTGCTATCGATGAGGACGGCGTCCGTTCGCAGCGCTTCGCCGAGGCGACTCCCGCCGGCTGTGTCTTCGAGTACGTCTACCTCGCCCGCCCGGATGCTGCCATCGCCGGCCGCTCCGTGTACGAGGCCCGTGTTGAGATGGGCCGCCAGTTGGCCCGCGAAAACACGCATGAGGCAGACCTCGTGATTCCGGTTCCCGAGTCCGGTACCCCCGCGGCTGTTGGATACGCAGAGCAGTCCGGCATCCCGTTCGCACACGGCTTCGTCAAGAACGCGTACGTGGGCCGCACGTTCATCCAGCCGTCGCAGACGCTGCGCCAGCTGGGTATCCGGCTCAAGCTCAACGCCCTGGAATCCGTCATCCGTGGCAAGCGCATTGTTGTAGTTGATGACTCGATCGTCCGTGGCAACACGCAGCGCGCCATCGTTCGGATGCTCCGTGAAGCCGGTGCCGCAGCAGTGCACGTCAAGATTTCATCTCCCCCGGTTCAGTGGCCCTGCTTCTACGGCATCGACTTCGCGTCCCGCGCGGAACTCATCGCCAACGGCGCCACCATCGAGGAGATCTCGCAGGCTATCGGCGCTGACTCGCTGGCCTACATCTCCGAGGACGGCATGATCGGCGCTACCCAGCAGCCGCGCGAACGCCTCTGCACCGCCTGTTTCACTGGCAAATACCCCATCGAGCTGCCGCACGCGGACAAGTTGGGCAAGAACCTGCTGGAGCGCACCGACCTTGGCGGCTTGCCTGCTGCAGAAGACACGTCCGTGGACAATACCGAGGACCCTGCCGAGAAGCCGGGCGCCACGGGTTGCGATCCCGGGCCTGACGCCGAATTCGAAAACCTGCTTACCGACGCTGATCGTTTGACCGACGCCGACAAGAAAGAGTCTGTATGACCTCCGCAACCCCTGCCGCTGAGAACAACTCCGGTATCACCTACGCCTCCGCGGGTGTCGACGTCGAAGCGGGAGACCGTGCAGTCGAACTCATGAAGGGCGCTATCAAGGCGACCCACAACTCGTCGGTGATTGGCGGCGTCGGCGGTTTCGCTGGCCTGTATGACGTCTCCAAGCTGCTTACCTACAAGAAGCCGCTGCTGGCAACGTCCACGGACGGCGTTGGCACCAAGGTTGCTATCGCCCAGGCCATGGACATCCACGACACCATCGGTTTCGACCTGGTTGGCATGGTGGTGGACGACATCGTTGTGGTGGGTGCTGAGCCCCTGTACATGACGGACTACATCGCGTGCGGCAAGGTTGTCCCGGAGCGCATCGCGGACATCGTCCGCGGTATCGCTGCTGCGTGTTCCGTCGCCGGCACCGCCTTGGTGGGAGGCGAAACCGCTGAGCACCCGGGTCTCCTGGGTGAGCACGAGTACGACGTCGCAGGTGCCGCTACAGGCATCGTCGAAGCCGACGCATTGCTCGGCCCGGACCGCGTCCGTGCTGGCGACGTCGTCATCGGCATGGCCTCCTCCGGCCTGCACTCCAACGGCTACTCCCTGGTCCGCCGCGTCATCAACCACGCCGGCTGGGCCCTGGACCGCCAGGTTTCCGAACTCGGCCGCACGCTGGGTGAAGAACTCCTGGAGCCCACCCGCGTTTACGCAGCCGACTGCTTGGACCTCGCACGCACCTTCCCGGTCACGGGCGACGCAGCAGTTCATGGCTTCAGCCACGTCACCGGTGGCGGCCTGGCTGCCAACCTGGCCCGTGTCCTCCCGCAGGGCCTCGTGGCCACGGTTGACCGCAACACCTGGGAACTGCCCGCCATCTTCAAATTGGTCTCTGAGCTGGGCAACGTTCCACTGGCCGACCTGGAGCGCACACTGAACCTTGGCGTGGGCATGGTTGCCATTGTTTCCGCCGAAGCAGCCGATGCAGCTGTTGCCCGCCTCAACGACCGCGGCCTGCCGTCCTGGGTGATGGGTACCGTCTCGGCAGACAGCGACTCGATCGACAAGACCGGCCCGGACTACGTCCAGGGTGCCAAGGGCGTCGACGGCGGCGCTGTCCGTTTGGTGAACGCCTACGCCTAAGCGCGTACCGCTTTGTAGAGAGCGGCCGGGCAGTCACAAACTGCCCGGCCGCTCTTTTGCTCTTCCTAGACCTGGATCAGGCTCAGGACCCCGCCCTGCGGATCCTGAATGGTGGCCAAGGACCCTGTTTCGGGCTTGTCCTCCGGTTCCACCAGAAGCTCTCCCCCGGCGACCACCGCCGCGTCCGCGGCCTTTCGCAGATCCGCGACGCCGAAGTAGATCTGCCAGCCGGCGTCGTCGCCCTCATCGGCAGGAACGATGCCAGCCACTTCGTCGCCCTTGACCATCAGCGTGCTGTAGCTGCCGCCGTCGTCCTGGGGATATTCGGTCACGTCATGCCCGAAAAGCTGCTGGAAAAACGCGACGGCGGCTTGCGGCTCGGGCGTCAACAGTTCCGCCCAGGCCAATGCGCCGGGCTCGTTGAACAAGTGACTGCCCACATGAGTTCCTGCCTGCCAGATACCCGTGGTTCCGCCGCCCGGAGGTTCGATGAACGCCAAGACACCCGTATCCGCGACAGCCTCCGGACCAAACTGAAGTTTCCCTCCCGCGTGGACCGCGTCCTCAGCGATTTCCTCCGTGTCAGTGGCCGAAATGTAGACGTTCCACTGGCCCCGGGTTCCGGCGGCCTCCTGCATGGGGTTCTGCGGGGCGATCACAGCCACCAGGTGATCCTTGACGAAGGCTTGGGCATAGCTGCGTCCGTCCGGCGTAGGCAGGTCCTTGAAAGTCCAGCCGAAGACTTGTCCGTAGAAGGTTTTAGCCGCCGCGACGTCCCTTGTCTGAAGGTCCGCCCAGCACGGCTCACCGCTGGCGTAGTGCTTGCGCGCTGTCATGCTGCGAGTCCTGTCATGATGCTGAATGCTGCGCCCGCCGGGTCCATGAGAACTCCCATTCGCCCAACCCCCGGCACATCGAATGCCGGGGCGATGACGTGGCAGCCCAACTCGACGGCCTGCTCCACCGTGGCATCAATGTCCGTCACGTTGAAGTACGTCATCCAGAACGGCGACAGCCCTTCAATGGGCAACTTGAGCGCACCGGCGATGCGTCTTCCATCCACCAGCAGGCTCGTGTACTCCTGCAGGTCACCGGCCGGCGTGGTCTCACTGGTGCAACCCGTCACAGCCTCGTAGAACGCTACGGCCTTCCGGACGTCGTCCGTCTGCAGTTCGTTCCAAATCATGGCTCCTGGCTCATTGACCAAGCCTGATCCCGGATGGTTGCCGGCCTCCCAGAAGCCAATCTGGGCACCGGTGGGATCTGTGGCGAAGAACATACGTCCGCTGCCGTTTGGCACCGACTCAGGAGGGGAAAGGAGGGTTCCCCCAGCGGCTTCCACGCGCTGGGCGGCCTCATCGGCGGAATCAACGGCAATGTAGTTCGCCCAATAGGAAGGCATGCCCGCCGGGGCATCGGGCAGCTGCTGCATCATCCCGGCGACGTATCGGCCCTGGAGTTTGGCCATGTAATAGGTCATGCCATTTCCTGCGTCCATGGCATCAAGCTCCCAACCAAAAAGGTCACTGTAGAACTTTTTGGAAACTTCAATGTCGGTGGAGGACAGGTCCACCCAACACGGTGTTCCCTGCTGATATCTCTCGACCTCCGGCATGGATTTCCCTTTCGATGCGCTCGAACTCCAGCCTACGCAAAAAAGGGCCCCCAGGGTACGCCAATGAATGGCGTGGCCTGAAGGCCCTTTTTCAAAAGATATACGGCATCCGGAAATGCGCGATGACCTTGATGTACGACGGCGGTCCGCAACTCAGCGCCAAAGGCACCTGTTGGTTGCGACAGCTATCCGATCCGACGGGTGTCTACCTCGTCGTCGTCATCTTCCGCGTATTTGTCCTCGTAGGCCGAATAGTCCGGCTCCGGGGGATCGTCGGGGAAGTGGCTCTTTACACGACTGGACGGACCCGTGAGCTCCCGCTCAAGTGCCGAATAGTCAGTGTTCGGGGAGTAGTACTTAATGTCCCGAGCCTGCTTGGTAGCTTTTGCCTTTTGACGGCCGCGCCCCATGGCGTGACCCCCTTTTGTACTTGGACCGGAGGTGGTCACCTTGGCTATCGGTGAGGCCCCGGAATGTTTGGTCAATTTGTCGTATGTCTAGATTACATGCTTTCGGAGGTGCCTGCGCGCCACCACCACCCCGCGTCGGGGCCGACTACAGTCGAAAGCAGGCCAATACACCTACAAGAGAAGCGAAAATTGGGTAGAGTCTGCCTCAATGCGGCTCCACAGCAGGAAGGCACACCCCGGAATATGAGCCAGGACAACACTTCACCCCGTGATGGTTCACCACGCGAACAAGGCGAGGATGGAGCGCCCCCTGCGCCCAAGACGCCACCGGCACCGGGCCAGCAACCGCCAGCAGCTCCTTGGGCGCCGCCGTCGGGCCTTCAACCGGATCCCGCCCCCGAACTGGACCCTGACTTTGTTCCCGACCCGGCAAACCAGCCGGACCCCGCATTGCCACCCACGGATGCAGCCCCACCGGAAAACGCCGAGGCTCCCGTTTACGCTGGCCAGCAGCCGTACCCCGGCCAGTCCTATCCGGGCCAACAGCCGCACCCCGACCAGCCCTATCCGGGCCAGCAGTCCTATCTGGGCCAGGAATGGCGGCCCGGGCCGCAGGGAGATCCTGCGACGCAAGGGCAGCCTGAGCCTCATGGGGATCCGGTCAAGCGACAGCGTTGGGTTATCGGCGGAATCGTGGTTGGCGTCCTCATTCTCATTGGCGTTGTGATTTGGGTCCTGCTGAACCTGCTGGGTACGCGCCCGGAAGCAGCTGTATCCTCGCCCAGCGCAGCTCCCACCGCCGGTCCGCTGCCCCGTGACGCCGAGGCGAAGGACTTCCAAGTGGGCGACTGCTTTGCCGACTTCGATGCCAACGCCTCAAAAGCCAGGGCCGTGGCCTGCGACACCGAGCACTCGGCCCAACTGGGCGCCGTCCACACGTACGGTGCTGACGAGTCCTTTCCCGGCACCAACGCCCTGAGGGACAAAGGGCGCGAGGTTTGCAAGGACGTGAAGCTCAACGCGGCGTCCGACAACTACGTGCTGCTCCAGCAGAACGTTTACCCGAGCACCACTAGCTGGGATCGGGGCGACCGCCGCGTTGATTGCTTCATCGTGGTGGATTCAGGGAACACCATCACGGAAGACCTCCTCGCGAAGTAGCCAGTAACGCTACTTCCGGCGAACCGTGAGCCCTGAGCCCACCGGCAAGCCGCCGTCGGGACCTTCCAGCGCCTCCAGCCCTTCAATGGTGAGCTCATCAAGGTCAGCCGAGGTGTCCACCAGCACGGTATCGCCGTCCACGATTTCGCCGGCCAGGATCTCCTTGGCCAGACGGTCACCGATCTCACGCTGGACCAGCCGGCGAAGGGGTCGTGCGCCGTAGGCGGGATCGAAGCCGGACATGGCCAGCCAGGCACGTGCTCCATCCGTGACCTCGAGGCTCAGGCGGCGATCCCGGAGGCGGTTGCTCAGCTCGGCGACGTGCAGCTCCACGATCCGGGCGAGTTCCTCAACGGACAGCGGATCGAAGAGAACGATCTCGTCCAAGCGGTTCAGGAACTCGGGCTTGAACGATGCCTGCACCACCGCCATAACAGCTTCCCGTTTGGCCCTTGCATCCAAGGACTGGTCCACCAGGAACTGGCTTCCGGAGTTGGACGTCAGCACAAGGATGGTGTTGCGGAAGTCCACTGTGCGGCCTTGACCGTCGGTGAGGCGGCCATCGTCCAGAACCTGCAGGAGGATGTCGAAGACCTCGGGGTGGGCCTTCTCCACCTCGTCCAGCAGCACTACGGAGTAGGGCCTGCGACGGACAGCTTCTGTCAGCTGGCCGCCTTCCTCGTAGCCCACGTATCCCGGAGGGGCACCGACAAGGCGGGCGACCGAGTGCTTCTCGCTGTACTCGGACATATCGATCCGGATCATGGCGCGTTCGTCGTCAAAGAGGAAGTCCGCCAGGGCCTTGGCCAGCTCCGTCTTACCGACGCCGGTGGGCCCCAGGAACAGGAACGATCCTGTGGGACGGTTGGGGTCGCTGATTCCGGCACGGGCACGGCGCACGGCGTCAGACACAGCTTGGACAGCTTTGGTCTGGCCGATAAGGCGCTTCCCAAGCTCTTCTTCCATGTGCAACAGCTTCTGCGACTCGCCTTGGAGCATGCGGCCGGCCGGGATGCCGGTCCATGCTGAAATGACTTCCGCGATGTCGTCCGCGGTGACGTCCTCTGCAACCATCAGTTCCGGTTTCGAATCGCTCCGGGCTGACTCCTCTTCAGCAGCGGCACTTAGCTCCCGTTCCAGGGCCGGCAATTCGCCGTAAAGAATGCGCGATGCCGATTCGAGGTCGCCTTCGCGTTGCGACTTGTCCGCGGCGGAGCGCAGTTCGTCGATTTTCGCTTTGAGATCGCCCACCCGGTTGAGCCCGGCTTTCTCAGCTTCCCAGCGCGCGTTCAAGGCACTGAGTTCCTCGTTCTTATCGGCTTTGTCCGCACGGAGCGCAGCCAGCCGTTCCACCGAAGCAGGATCAGTCTCCCCTTGGAGGGCCAGCTCCTCCATGGTCAAACGGTCCACGGCGCGGCGGAGCTGGTCGATTTCTTCCGGTGCGGAATCGATCTCCATGCGGAGCCGCGAGGCGGCCTCGTCCACGAGGTCGATAGCCTTGTCCGGAAGCTGGCGACCCGAGATATACCGGTTGGACAGTGTTGCGGCGGCGACCAAAGCAGAGTCGGCGATGGCTACCTTGTGGTGTGCCTCGTACCGCTCCTTCAGGCCGCGGAGGATACCGATGGTGTCCTCGACACTGGGCTCCCCGACATAGACCTGCTGGAAGCGGCGCTCCAGGGCAGGGTCTTTTTCGATGTTCTCGCGGTACTCATCCAGGGTGGTGGCACCAATCAAGCGCAGCTCACCGCGGGCAAGCATCGGCTTGAGCATATTTCCTGCATCCATGGCACTGTCACCCGTGGCGCCTGCACCCACAACCGTGTGGATTTCGTCGATGAACGTCACAATCTGGCCGTTAGAGTTCTTGATCTCCTCCAGGACAGCCTTCAAGCGTTCCTCAAACTCGCCACGGTACTTGGCACCGGCCACCATGGACGCGAGGTCCAAGGCGATCAGCGTTTTGCCGCGCAGGCTCTCCGGGACATCGCCGGCCACCATGCGCTGGGCAAGGCCTTCTACAACGGCGGTTTTTCCAACGCCTGGCTCACCGATCAGCACGGGGTTGTTCTTGGTGCGGCGGCTCAGGACCTGGACGACGCGCCGGATCTCGCTGTCGCGCCCGATGACGGGGTCCAGCTTGCCCGAACGGGCCACGGCAGTGAGGTCAGTACCGAACTTCTCCAGGGCTTGGAAAGTGTTCTCCGGATCCGGGGAATTGACGTTCCTGTCGCCCCGGACACCCGGCAGGGCGGCGAGAAGCGCCTCATGGGAGGCACCGGCGTCGCGCATTAACTTCCCGACGGCGTCACTTCCGGCCGAGAGTCCCAGCAGCAGATGCTCGGTGGAGACGAAGGAGTCGCCGAGTTTGTCGGCCTCGTTCTGGGCTGCCTGAATGGCCTGCATGGATTGGCGGGACAACTGCGCCTGCTGGACCGAGCTGCCCGAGGACGACGGCAGCGCTTTGATGGCAGAGCTGGCCTGCACGCTCACGGCATCAGGATCTGCCCCGGTTGCTCGCAGCAGTGCCACGGCAACGCCTTCACGCTGGTCCATGAGGGCTTTCAAGAGGTGGGCGGGCTCGAGCTGGGGGTTACCGGCAGTCGAGGCATTCATGGCGGCCGCAGAAAGGGCCTCCTGGCTTTTGGTGGTGAATTTGACGTCCAAAGAGTGCTCCCTTTCTGGAGATGAACCAATACTTTCAAAGTTGAGTCTACTACGCTCAACTTTGATTTCGGCCCACTGGGTTCCATGTTTGCCCACGGCGAAACCCGTGTCCAGAGCACACCGAAATCAAGGCACGTAGGCTGGGGCCATGAACCCCATCTCGAGCGTGGAAGAACTCGAAGCCCTGATTGGCCGTCCCCTTGATCGCGTGCGCCAAAAGGTGCGCACTTCGCTCAGCGATTTCGACCGCCAATGGTTGGCTGCCAGCCCCTTTTGCGTGATCTCGACGACGGACGCGCAAGGTCGAGTGGACGCCTCACCCAAGGGAGACCCAGCCGGCTTTATACACGTACTGGACGAGCACACCATTGCCATACCCGAACGCCCCGGCAACAAACTCGCCTTCGGCTTCCACAACATTTTGGAGAACCCCAACGTCGGCATACTGTCCGTAGTGCCGGGCCGCACGGATACGCTCCGGATCAACGGAACGGCACAAATCGTCCGCGACGCCGACTTCTTTGAGCTCATGATAGTCAAGGGGCACCGGCCGCGCGCGGCTGTAGTAGTTGCCGTGGACGAAGTGTTCACCCACTGCGGCAAAGCCTTCATGCGGAGCGGGCTGTGGCAACCGGAAACCTGGGACCCTGACGGCTTGCCCAGCATCGCCATGCTGTCCAAGACCTACACACAGCCCGAAACCCCGTTGGAAGACCTTGAGTCCTACTACGGTCCGTCGTACGCCGAGCGGATGTACCGGGAGTAGCCCTTGGCCTTAGGCCGGGTAGACCGACACCAACGCAGACTTCACCACAAACCTGACTTCCAGGCCCGGCACCAGGCCCAGGTCCGCGGATGCCGCAGGCGTAATGTCGGCTGACAACGACTGCGCGGATTGCCCCGCGTGGGCGCGGACGCGGATCTGGTCACCGTGCGGCTCCAGGTCCGTGACGGTCACCGGGAAGGAATTGCGCGGGCTTCCGTGCACGTCGCCCAGGAAGACGGAAACGCTCGACGGCGGGAACGCGGCCACGCCTGCCTGGCCGGGCACAGGTGACCACTCCGGATCGTGTTGCCCGGCGAAAAGCCGGCCATCCGGCGTCGTAATTCCCTCAGGCGCAACGGTCCCGGTGACCAGGTTGAGTCCTGAGAGCCCCGCAGCAAAGTGGCTTCGGGGCCGTTCAAGTACCTCACGTGTGGGTCCTTCTTCCACGATGCGCCCCTTCTCCACCACGATGACGCGGTCGGCAAGCATGTAGGCGTCCAGGATGTCGTGCGTGACGATGATGGCTTTTCGCCCTGTGAGGACCCGCTTGAGGACGCGGCGGAGCAAGGGCGCCGCGTGAATGTCCAGCGCGGCCATGGGCTCGTCCAGGAGGAGGAGCTCGGGCTCAGCGGCCAAAGCACGCGCCACCGCCACACGTTGGGCCTGTCCTCCGGACAACTGGGTGGGCTTCCGGTCGGCCAGTGGCAGGGCATCAACCTCGGCCAGCCAGTGCTGGGCAGTTTCCCGCGCGGCAGCCTTCGACGCCCCCGCACTGCGCGGCCCGAAAGCCACGTTGTCCAAGGCATTCAGATGCGGAAACAGGAGCGCTTCCTGGGCCAGAAGCGCAGTCCCCCGCAGGTGGGGCGGGCTCCAAAGGTGGGTGCCGTCGTCGAGCCTGAATAATTGCTTGCCGCCGATTCGCGCCGAGCCCGCATCCGGCCGCAGCAGACCCGCGATCACGCCCAGCAACGTGGACTTTCCGGCGCCATTGGGTCCAAGGATGGCAACAGTTTGGCCATCAGCGAGGCTTAAGGACATGTCGAAGTTCCTGGCACGCAGGGTGGCCTGCAGCTCAAAGCTCACGCTTGCACCTCCACAGGGGTGCTGCTTCGCCGACGCCCGTAGCTGAGCCCGACCACCGCAACTGCCACCGCCACCAGCACCAAGGAAAGGGCCACTGCGGCGTCGGCGTCGGTCTCGCGCTGCAGGTAAATTTCGAGCGGAAGCGTGCGGGTGATGCCTTCCAAACTGCCGGCGAACGTCAATGTGGCGCCGAACTCGCCCAGGCTGCGTGCGAAGGACAACACGGCACCGGACGCGAGCCCTGGCAGAACCAGCGGGAGCGTGACGCGGCGAAGAACGGTGGTGGGCCGCGCCCCGAGGGTCGCCGCGACAGCCTCGTACCTGCTTCCCGCCGATCGCAGGGCGCCTTCCAAACTGACTACCAGGAACGGCAGGGCTACGAAAGTCTGCGCCAGAACCACGGCGGTGGTGGAGAACGCGATCTGGATCCCGGCCAGCTCAAGGGATTTTCCAAGGAGCCCCTGCCGCCCGAAGGTGTACAGGAGAGCGAGTCCGCCGACGACGGGCGGCAGCACCAGCGGCAGCAGAACGAAGGAACGTAGGAGCCTTTGTCCGGGGAACTCACCGCGGGCAAGCACCAGCGCCAACGGAACTCCCAGAACGACGCACAGTACAGTGCTGGCCGCGGAAGTCCTCAGACTCAGCCCCAGCGCGGCGAGGGACGACTCCGAGGTGATGAGTGGAATGAATTGCGGCCAATTCACCCGCAGCAGCATCGCCGCCAAGGGAAGCACCATGAGAAGTCCGCCCACGGCGGCGATGACATAAATCCACCGCGGAATGCCGTGGTAGCCGCTGCGCTTGGTCATGTGCCCTGCGCTACGGCGTTCCGAAGCCGGCGTCCCTGAGGACCTTCTTGCCCGCTTCGCTGGTGATGTTTGAGATGAATGCGGCTGCGAGTTCCTTGTTCTTGCTGGTGCCAACCGTGGCAATCGGGTAAGTGTTGACGGCCTCGTCCGATTCCGGGAAAGGTATGCCCTTGACCTTGTCGCCGGCGCTCTTGACGTCCGTGACATACACCAGGCCTGCGTCGGCCTCGCCCGAGGTGACTTTGCCGAGGACATCGGTCACTGACGATTCCTCACTGACCGGGCTCAACGTTGTCCCGGCGGCCTTCTCCACAGCCTCTGTTGCAGCGCCACAGGGAACCTGACTGGCGCATGTCACCACTTTGACGTCGGGCTTGGCGAGGTCCGCGAAGGAAGAGATCGACGCCGGGTTGCCGGGTGGGACGGCGATCTCCAGGACGTTGGTGGCGAAGTTGGTTGCGGTGCCGTCCACGAGGTCCTGGTCGGCGAGCTTGTTCATGTTCTTGGCGTCGGCCGAAGCGAAGACGTCCGCAGGGGCACCCTGGGCGATCTGTGTGACCAAGTCGGAGGAGCCTGCAAAGCTGAGAGTTACTTTGCTGCCCGGGTGCTGGACTTCGAAGTCTTTGGCCAACTGGGTAAAAGTGGATTTCAGGGATGCCGCGGCGAAAACGGTGATCTCTCCGGACGCCGAGGACTCCGGATTGGCGGAGCCCGTGGACGGAGTTGTGGTGCCCGAGGCGCAGCCCGCCAGGCTTGCGGCCAGGCTTGCGGCCATGGCGCCGGCAACCAGCACTGCGAAGACAGGCTTAGGGATGATGCTCATATGATGCTCTTTCCCTGCGGGGTTTCGATGATGACGGTGGTGGCCTTCACCACGGCCGTGGCTACCGAGCCAAGTTCAAGGCCGAGCTCGCGGACGGCTTCGCTGCTCATCAGCGACACCACGCGGAACGGGCCGCACTGAAGCTCTACTTGGGCCATGACTTTGTCCGCAGTGATCCCGGTGACAAGGCCGACGAAGCGGTTGCGGGCCGAGCTTGCCGCCCGTGAGGGATCGTCCGGGAGATGGGACTGGTCGCGGGCAAGTGTTGCCAGCTCAAGTCCGTCCACAGCGAGTCGCCCCGCTGCGTCCTTGTTGGCAGTGAGCGTTCCGTTCTCCGTCCATCGCCTCACGGTGTCGTCGCTGACACCAAGGAAGCGCGCGGCCTCGGAAATTCGTATTTGCGGCATAGATGCATCATAGTTCCGTATTTGCGGATCAGTGTTGCATGATTCACCGCAAACGAAATATGACTGCTGCGTTCGTAGCGGCTGCGCTCGGCCGGATGCGGTGCGCCGCCGTCGTCGTAATTTGCGTTACCCATGGTCCACCGGGACGCGGGGGTCGTACCCTGTTCTAGGGGAGAGTTTCATATCCTAAGGAACGTCCCATGGAATGGATTCGGCCGGACAGCCCGGACTACGACGACGCCCGAAAACTCTTCAATGCGATGATCGACCGCAGGCCGGCTGTCATCGCCAAATGCGCTGATCCCGGCGAGGTTGCTGAGGCGCTGAGCTATGCGCACAACCATAATTTGGACGTCGCTGTGCGCTCGGGAGGGCATTCGGTGGCCGGTATGTCCACCAACGATGACGGGCTGGTGGTTGACGTCCGCCCCATGAAGTCGATCAGCATCGACCCCGAGACGAAGACCGCCACTGCCGGCGCCGGACTGACGTGGGGTGAGTTCGACCGCGCAACCCAGCAACACGGGCTTGCCGTTACCGGCGGGCGCGCGTCCACCACGGGAGTTTCGGGCTTCACGCTGGGCGGGGGCTCAGGATGGCTGGAGCGCTCGTACGGATTCGCCTGCGACAACCTCCTCTCCGTCGATCTGGTCACGGCCTCCGGCGAAAGGGTGACCGCCAGCCCGGGTGAGAACCCCGAGCTCTTTTGGGCCCTCCACGGAGGCGGCGGGAACTTCGGCGTCGCCACCTCCTTGACGTTCAAGCTGCACGACCTCGGACCCACCGTGATGGCCGGTCTCATGCTGTTCCCCGGGGAAGATGCCGCGGATTTGTCGCGCGCCTTCCGGGGGCTCGCTTTGGAAGCGCCCGACGCCGTGGGGACAGCCCTGGTGTACCTCACCGCCCCGCCGGAAGAGTTCGTCCCGGAGGAGATGGTGGGCAAACTCGCCGTCGGCATGGCCTACATCTACGCGGGCGATGTTGAGGCCGGCGAAGAACACGCGAAACCGTTCAAAGAGCTCGGCCCCTCGGTGGATCTGGTCTCACCCATGGGATACGCCGACTTCCAGTGCATGATTGACGACCCACCGGACCTCTACAACTACTGGAGCGCCGACTATCACAACGAGCTCAGCGACGACGCCCTGGATCTCCTGGTGGACTCAGCGCAACGCCTTCCTGGACCACACTCGCAGCAGTTGGTGGCCCGATGGGGCGGAGCCGTGGCCGGACCGGCTGCCGCGAACACGCCGTTGCAACACCGCGGCGCGGCCTGGGTCAGCCACCCGTTCGGCCTGTCCGAAACCCGGGAGGGCGGGCAGGAGGCAAAAGCCTGGGTCAAGCAGTTCCGGCAGGACATTGCCCCGCACACCACGGGCGGCGTGTGGCTGAACTTCATTGGTGACGAGGGCCAGGACCGGATCATGGCGGCCTATGGCGAGCAGAACTACCGCCGGCTGTCCTTGGTGAAGCGTGAATTCGATCCTGACAACGTGTTCCGCGGCAACCAGAACATCCTGCCGGCACAGCACTGAGATTCGCAGCGCTCCTTCCCAGTTGCCGTGATCAGCGCGGGCATTGAAGCCTGTACTTCCGGGACGGCAGCACGGCGGTAGACGTCCCGACGGCCGGCAACTGGGAAGGATCACATGGGTACACTTTGGCAATGGCCATCTACGTCGATCCGCCCCTGTGGCCAGCTCATGGAACCGTTTTTTCGCACCTCGTTTCGGACACGTCGCTGGAGGAGCTGCACGAGTTCGCAGCCTCCGCCGGAGTTCCGGAGCGAGCCTTCGACGGAGACCACTACGACGTCCCCGAACGCCGATACGATGATCTCGTCGCGGCGGGCGCCATCCCTGTGGAGGCCCGCATCCTGGTCCGCAAGCTCATCGCCAGCGGACTGCGCATCCCGGCTCGTGAACGGAGCAAGGCATTGACAGTACCTTTGATGGAACGTTGGAACAGCACATACCCAGGCCACGAAGAGTTGGGCCTTGAGCTGCTGGAACGCTGGGGCGAGGACGGCAGGAAGTACCACAACCGGACCCACCTCATGGCAGTTCTTGAGGCCTTGGACGTGCTGACGGAGCCGGAAAAGCCTGCGCTGACAGTCACCTTGGCGGCATGGTTTCACGATGCCGTCTATGAAGGCGTGGCCGGGCAGGACGAAGAACGGTCTGCGCTCTTGGCAGAGGAACGCCTCACGGCCGCCGGCTTGGCACCTCACGAGGTAGCTGAGGTGGTCCGCCTGGTCCGACTCACCGCCACTCACAGTCCAAAGACCGGCGACTACGCCGGTGCACTTCTTTGCGATGCCGACCTCTCCGTGCTCGGCGGGGACCAGCAATCCTATGCTCGGTACCTCGCCGCCGTCCGCGAAGACTACGCCAGCGTCAGCGACGACGAGTTCGCCAAGGGGCGCGCCGCCGTCGTGCGCCGTCTCCTGCGGCTGGACCCACTGTTCCACGGCGAACGTGCCAAGGCACTGTGGCTGGCCGCGGCACGGAAGAACCTGGCCGGCGAACTGGCGTGATCGGCTTCCCCAACGAACCGGGACGCAGTCCCTTGATTGCGGTCTTGCCAGGCGGCGCTTATCAGGGAATGCCGGGCTCCAGCTAGCATAGAGGTGTGACCTCCTACCTCCCGGATTGCGCACGCCCTTATATCCCCTCAGCTGTCCCCGACGTTGAGCACGTCCTGGCTGTCCGTGGCATGGGTGGCTACCGCCAGTACCGCATCCCGGCTCTGGCCGTCAGCATGCGGGGCACAGTGTTGGCTGCCTATGACGGCCGGCCCAACCTGGACGATCTACCCAACCCCATCGACCTCCTCCTGCGTCGCAGTTACGACCATGGAGTCACGTGGGAGCCACAGCAGGTGGTCCGCAGGGGTTCGGGGCTCCACGGTTTTGGCGATCCAAGCCTGCTGGTGGACGCCATCATCGGACGCATCTTCATGTTCCACGCAGCCGGAACGCACGCGGGCTTCTTCGAGGCTGTCGCAGGTATGGAGCCGGATGAGGACGTGCAGCATGCGGACATCAGCTTCTCGGACGACGACGGCGATACCTGGCATCACCGTCGTCTTACCACCCAGCTCAAGACCGGCGACATCACAGGCCTTTTTGCGGCCGCCGGGCAGGGCATCCAGATCCATTCCGGTCCTTTAGTGGGGCGGCTGGTGCAACAGTATGTGCTATTGGTGGGCGGTGCCATCATGGCAGCCTCTGCGTTCAGCGACGACCACGGCGAGACGTGGAAGCTGGGGAACCTGATCGGTCCGGGCACCACCGGTGTGGGGCCGAACGAGAACAAAGTAGTGTGCCTGGACGATGGCAAGTTGCTGCTGCATTCACGGGCAACACCGTCCCGATTGGCAGCCGTGTCCGATGACGGCGGTCAGACGTGGAGCCCGCTGCAGCCCGTTCCGGACCTACCCGATCCCAGCGACAACGGTTCCCTGACACGCTTCGACGGCCTGCCGCATATTGCCTTCGCGGCGCCGGAGACGTCATCCTGGCTTCTCGCGAGCAACAACCAGGACCCTCATCTGCGGCGAAACACCGTACTGAGCCTCTCCCCCGACAACGGCGCCACCTGGCCGGCAAAGCTGACGGTCTGCTCCGGAAGCTCGGCCTATTCGACAGTGACACGTCTCCCCAACGGGAACATCGGAGTGCTCTACGAACGGCAGGGGTACAGGGAGATCGTGTTCGCTTCGATACCTGCCGAACAATTGGTGGGACAGCTTTCCGCACTTCAATTGACTCGTCCGGAATCCTCGGGCCTGGTCTTCGACATGGAGCTGCGATCCATCACGCCTGGCAGGCCCACTGTGTGGCAAAACGCGGGAGACTTCCATGTGATCCCGTCCAACAGCGGCGGTGTATGGGATGTCCAAACGTGGAAGGAAATCGGGCAGGGTTACGCCGGAGATCAGGTTCTCGGCACACGGGAAGCCCAGGACCTCAACTACGGGCCTGTCATCCCTGGATATAAAGCCGGGGACATCCTCGCCTTCACCGGGCGCGTCCGCAACCTGGGCACTGACCCAGCTACCGGCGTCGTACTTCTCGGACCGCACAACAACGCGAGCGATTTCCCACCCGCGGACCTGCTGCCCGGCGAGCATGTCCTCTACTTCACGCCGACCTACACCATCGCCGCGTCGGACCTGGAGCACGGCACACTGAAACTCGTGTTCACGGCAGAGGCCGACGGCGGGACCGTGCGTTTGGAACGAACGTTCCGTTTCGATCTGCGCAGCGGAACGGTTGCTGCTTCCTAACGGTACGTGCTGACGAACGGCTGGTTGGTAGGCACGATCTGCTTGCCCAGAGGCATGAGCGAAACCGGGATGAGCTTCAGGTTGGCGATGGCCAGCGGGATGCCAATGATGGTGATGGCCATGGCAAACGCCGTGACCACGTGACCTATCGCGATCCAAATGCCGGCAACCAGAAGCCAGATCACGTTGCCCAGGAGCGCAAACACCCCGGCACCGCCCGGCTTCTCAACCACCATTTGACCGAACGGCCACAGGCAGTAAGCACCGATCCGGAACGAAGCGATGCCCCACGGGATGGTGACGATGAGCACGCAGCAAATGATGCCGGCCGCGAAATAACCCAAGGCCAGCCAGAACCCACCGAAGACAAGCCAGATGATGTTAAGGAGCGTTTTCATAGTCCTCATTCTCCCCCGCCGGCCTGACAAAAAGCCTAGGGGTCTGCCCTGAATCTTCCCTGACTTACAACAGCGCCACCCAGCAGGCCCAGCTCAGCGACTCAACCAGCCAGGAGCGCATCCAGCTTGTCGAAGGAGGTGCCCCAGCCGTCGCGAGTCATTTCCACCCACTCTTCGGAAGCAAACGGACCCTGTTTGAGATTCATCCGGGTACGGCCGTTGAGGTCCTCGAATTCAAGGTGCATTTCCTCGTACTCGTGGTCAGCGTCCGGGGCGGCTTTGGCCTGTGCCACCAAAAGAGCCGGGCTGTTCAGCTCGGAGATAGTGGCTTCGATCGGGGCAGATTGCTCGCCGTTCTCATCCGACCACACCATAACTACCTGCCAGATGCCACCAACCCGAGGCTCGACGATGATCTGCTCGCGAGGAGCGTCCACTTCCGCAGGGCCGAACCACCGGGTTAGCTTGTCCGGCTCCATCCAAGCCTCGAAAACCTTCTCGCGGGGAGCATCGAATTCGCGGCTCATGGTCAGGGTGTACTGTTCCGTGCTCATTGCTTAGCTCCTGGCTTCCGTGGTTTCGAGGTGAATCGCGCTCTTGGGAGTGAGTCTAAGGGGTGCCAGTGACAGTCAGACGCTCTCTCACTAAATCGGGGCTTGAAGCAATCGCTCTCTCACTAAATCGGGGCTTGAAGCAATCGCTCTCTCACGTCATCACCGGTTAGACCGAGGGAAGTGAGAGCGCGTCCACGCCAAACCCGAGGGAAGTGAGAGAGCGTCCACGCCAAACCCGAGGGAAGTGAGAGAGCGTCCTAGAGGCCAGCGGCTTTGGCGGCTTGGACGAAGGCGCGGATCTTGGCCAGGTCCTTCACCCCGCGGGATGCCTCGACGCCCGAGGACACGTCCACGCCCCAAGCACCTGCGGCAGTTGCAGCGAAGGCCACGTTGCCGGGTTCCAGTCCTCCTGCGAGCAGCCATTCCCGGCCGTCGAGCCCCTTCGCCCGCACGGAGGCGTAGTCCCAAGCCTCCCCCGAGCCCGGTATTGCTGCATCGATCAGGAAAATTTCTTCGCCCATGTCCGCGAACTCGTCCTGGGAGGCACCCATGGTGACGGCGCGGATGAGCCGCATCCCGGCGTCGTGCACTGTTGTGACGTCCTCGGCAGTCCGGTGACCGTGCAGCTGCACCCATTCGAGCCCGGCGGCGCGTGCAGTAGCCACAGCATCAGCGGCATCCTCGTGCCGGAAAACGCCCACGGCGTGAACTCCCTCCGGCACCAGCGGCAGCAAAATTCGCACCTGATCCGGGCTGACTTGGCGGGGGCTGGAGGTGAGCACGAAACCGACCGCGTCAGCACCGGCGTCCACCGCTTCACGCACGGATTCCGGCGTGCTCAAGCCACACACTTTGACGAACATACCCGCGCCTCCAGGCGTAGTCTCAACGTTTTCCACATATGACGTTAGCAAGCCGCATTGCCAGCGCAGAAGCGGTGTCCACCACTAGGCTGGTCGGATGGAGATTATCCGCTTTGCCGACATCCATCCCGAACCGTGGCGCAACGGGGGCGGGGTGACGCGCGAACTCGCCAGCCACCCGAAGGCGGCCTCGGCGCAGGATGGCGCCTGGGATTGGCGCGTCAGCATCGCGGACGTTTCCAAAGCGGGCGAGTTCTCCACGTTCCCCGGGATGGAGCGCGTCATCACCATCATCGACGGCGAGCTGCTCCTCCTCACTGTGGACGGCGCGGAGCACCCCTTGGAGAAGTACCGTCCGTTCAGGTTCTCCGGTGAGGCAGCGTCATCGGCCGCTCTTCCCACCGGCGACATTCGCGATTTGAACGTCATCGCACGCACCGGCGCTTTCAAGGGCTACACGTCCATCGTTGAGATCTCCAAGAAACGCGCGCACCCGGTCTTCGAGGGCCAGCTGGCCATCCTGCTTGAGGGTAAAGCAACGGTTGCGCCCGGTGCGGTTGTGGAGAAAGAGTCCGACGGCGGCGAAGCGGCAACCAGCGAAGCAGCACCCAGCACCGGCGAACCTGTGGAGTTGTCGCGCTACGACGCCGTGGTCGGTTCGGATACCCGCAGCCCGGAAATCTCGGGTCGCGGATTTATTGCAGTGATCTCCATTGACCATGTGGAGCCCGTGCACGCCTGAGCTGGTGACGTTAACCACCAGAAGTGGCCACCCCGCGAGGGAGTTGCTAGCCTGAAATGAAGGTTCCCCTCTGGAACCTCCGGACGACGGTTCAGTACCCGGCACGCGACAAGACTGGCCAAAGGAAATGTCATGTCGTGGTTAATTCTCATTCTTTCCGGAGCACTCGAAGCCGTCTGGGCCGCAGCGCTTCACCGTTCCAAGGGCTTCCGCAAGCCCGTCCCCACCGTTGTGTTCCTGGTGTCTGTCATCGCCAGCATGGGTGGGCTCGCCATCGCGATGCAATCCATTCCTACGGGCACGGCCTACGCAGTGTGGGTTGGCGTCGGCGTCGTGCTGACGGCAACGTACGCGATGGTCACCAAAGTTGAACGTGCGACGACGGCCCGGCTCCTTCTGCTGGCCGGCATCGGCGCATGTGTGGTCGGCCTGAAGGTGGTGGCATAGCCATGACGACGAATAGCAAGAACAACGGAATCTTCTGGGTCATCCTCTTGGCTTCAGCGCTGCTCGAAGCCGTGTGGGCCACAGCTCTGGGCTTGTCCAACGGCTTTACGCAACTCATGCCCACTGTGGTTTTTGCCATCACTGCTGTGCTGAGCATGCTCGGCCTGGGTATCGCAGTAAAACGAATCCCCCTCGGCACTGCCTACGCAGTGTGGGTGGGTATCGGAGCTGCGCTGACCGTTGGTTGGGCCATGATCACGGGTGTGGAATCCGCGAGTCCGTTGAAGCTCCTGTTCATCGCGGGAATCGTGGGCTGTGCTGCCGGCCTGAAGGCGTTGCCTGCCGAGAAAGCTGTAGCCAAGGCCGAGTAGCAAGCACTCCCCCGCTCGTTCCTTCCCCTGCATGCCCGCGTGGCCGCGCGCCCGCTGCCGCATGCCCTCTCTTGCCCTAGCCCTCCTGCCCCGGCCCTCCATTTCGATGGTTCCCTGCGAAACGTGCCGCGCGCCCGGCACTTCTAGCAGGGAACCCCCGAAATGGCCGGGCAAGGAGGTCCGCAGGGCAAGGGTAAGCGCAGGAGTCGGGCCCTGCAGGAATACCCTTAGCGTCCGTGGAGTTCATGCCATCAAAGGGCACTCTGGAACACCAACGCGCATTGGAGAAGTTCATGACTGCAGTTCAACTCGGCAACGGCCTCAAGGTCAGCCCACTCGGCTTCGGCGGAATGGCCCTCACCCCGGTCTACGGCGGAATCGAGCCCGAAGAAGGGTTGCAAACGCTGAGACATGCGGTGGACGCGGGCATCACCTTCATCGACACCGCAGATGTATACGGCGCGGGCAGCAACGAGGAACTCGTGGGCAGGCTCTTGAAGGAGCGCCGCGGAGAAATCCAAGTAGCCACAAAGTTTGGAATTGAGGGCAACCCCGCGGACGGGTACACGGGAGTCCGCGGGGATGCGCCCTACATCAGGCAAGCGGCGGAAGCGAGCCTCCGCCGGCTGGGCACTGACGTTATTGACCTCTACTACATGCACCGCCGTGACCTCCGCGTTCCGATAGTGGAAACCGTGGAGGCCATGGCGGAGCTGGTCCGAGAGGGCAAGGTCCGGCACCTCGGACTGTCCGAAGTGACAGCCGAGGAGCTCAGGCAGGCCAACGCCGTCCATCCCATTGCCGCGGTCCAGAGTGAATGGTCAATCTGGAGCAGGGATGTAGAGCTCAACGTTGTTCCTGCCGCCAAGGAACTTGGCGTTGGATTCGTGCCGTATTCGCCGCTTGGCCGCGGGTTCCTCACGGGAACCGTCAGCGCGAGCGACCTTGGGGAAAATGACTTCCGCCATAAGATTCCCCGTTTTGGCGATGAGGCACTTGATGCGAACCAGGCCGTAGTGGCGGCGGTCCGCGAGGTAGCCAGCGGGCTGGATGCAACTCCGGCCCAAGTAGCCCTGGCTTGGCTGTTCACCCAAGGTCAGCGCCTCGGGATTTCTGTGGTCCCCATCCCCGGCACGCGCAAACCGCACCGGATCGACGAGAACCTGGGGGCACTGTCCCTGCAACTGGGAACAGCACAACTTGAGAAGCTCGACCAAGCTGCAGCCGCCGTCGTGGGTTCACGCTCCGCCGACCCCAACTGGGTGTCACAGGGCCGCGAAGCCGACCCCGTAGGCTGATCGCATGGATTCGCTAATTCACTCTTTGCGCGACGTCACCATCCGCAGCATCTCCGTCAGCGAGATGAACAACAATGTGTACCTGTTGACCTCAAAGTCCACGGGTGCGCAGTTGTTGATCGACGCCGCCGATAACCTTCCGGCCATTCAGCAGCTTCTCCACGACGGTGCAGCTGATTCCTCGGTCCCGACCAAACTGGCCAGGATTGCCACCACCCACCAGCACTGGGACCACGTCCGGGCGCTGCCGGAGTTGGTCGCCGTCACCGGCGCAAGCACGTCAGCAGGAACGGACGACGCCGATGCGTTGCCGGTTCCGGTGGACGTCCGGCTCGGTCACGGCGACGTGGAGCAGTTCGATGGCTTCGAGGTCACGGCAGTCCACCTGCGTGGACACACCCCGGGCTCGATCGCTTTCGTGTACCAGGATCCGGACGGGCCGGCCCACATTTTCAGTGGAGACTCGTTGTTTCCGGGAGGCGTCGGCAACACACAGAACGATCCTTCACGTTTCACTTCTCTGTTGAACGACGTGTCGGAGCGACTGTTCGACGCTTATCCGGACGAAACCCTGGTGCACCCGGGCCATGGATTGCCCACGACCCTCGGCGCCGAGCGGCCACACCTTGAGGAGTGGCGCGCCCGAGGCTGGTGACTTGCGGGGCCTGCTCTGCACGCTAAACCTAAGGAATAGGGTGCAGAGCGGGCCTCACAACGCGAGACCTAGCGGCCGCGACGCTCGTTCGACGCGGGTGCCGATGCGCGACGCGGGCCGCTGCGTGCCGGGCGGCCTGCGCCGGAGCCACCGCGACCGGAGTTGCCGGAAGCACCCGAACCGTAGGATCCGCCGGACGTAGCGCCCGTCGCGGAAGACCAAACGGCCTTGTTCCCGCCGGTACGGGTACTCGTGGTGGATGCCGTGCGCGGAGCCGAAGCTGAGCGCTGGCCTGTAGCCGGACGGCCGCTGCGGCCGTTCTGGCCCTGCGCACCGGGAACGTCGTTGCGGTGAGTGGCACCCGACTTGCCGCGACCGCGGGGGCTGCGGGCGACGTCGTCGTTCATTGCTGCACGGCGATCCGCACGGTTGGTGTCCGTACGAACCGGCTCAGCCGCAACCTTTCCGCGTCCATTGCGACCGCCGCGGCCACCAGCGGTGGGAGCAGCCTGCGTGGAACGGCGTGCGCGCTTGCGCTGGGCATTGGCGCCGGTGGACGTGCCGCCACCCTGCTGGGTTTTCGCAGCGAGGAGGGCCGCACGGGTGCGGGGATCAACCTTGTCCGCGATGTCGCCCACGAGCTTTGAAACCAAGGGTGAGCTGGCCGTGACGCGCTCGAAGCTAACGTCAACGCCGGCAGCCTTCATGAGCTTCTTGACGTCGCTCTGCTGCTCGGGGAGCGTCAGGGTGACAACGGTGCCATCGGAACCGGCGCGGGCGGTACGGCCTGAGCGGTGCAGGTAGGCCTTGTGCTCTGTGGGCGGGTCCACGTGGATGACGAGTTCAACGTCGTCCACGTGCACGCCACGGGCTGCGACGTCGGTGGCCACCAGGACGCGGACGTCACCGTTGGAGAACTCTGCAAGGTTGCGGTCGCGGGCGTTCTGCGACAGGTTGCCGTGAAGGTCGACGGCGGGGATGCCGGCGTCGGTGAGGGTCTTGGCAAGCTTGCGGGCGTGGTGCTTGGTCCGCATGAAGAGGACCCGGCGGCCGGCGCCTGAGGCCAGTTCAACGATGAGCTGCTTCTTGACGGTCTGGTCGTTGACCACCAGGACGTGGTGTTCCATGGTGGTGACAGCGGCCTGGGGGTCGTCCACGGAGTGCGTCAGCGGGTTGGACAGGTAACGGTTGACCAGCTTGTCAACACCGTTGTCCAGCGTCGCGGAGAAGAGCAGGCGCTGACCCTGGGTGGGGGTCATGTCCATGAGCTTCTTGACCACCGGGAGGAAGCCGAGGTCTGCCATGTGGTCTGCCTCGTCCAGCACGGTGACCTCAACGGCTTCGAGGGTCAGGATGCGCTGGCGGATCAGGTCTTCGAGGCGGCCCGGGCAGGCGATGACGATGTCGACGCCGGCGCGCAGCGCCTTTTCCTGGCGTGCCTGGGAGATGCCGCCGTAGATGACCGTGGTGTTCAGGCCCATTGCCTTGGCCAACGGCTCGATGGTGGCGTTGATCTGGGTTGCCAGTTCACGCGTCGGTGCAAGGACGAGGCCCATGGGGCGGCCCGGCTTGCGGAAGTGCTTTGCCTCGCGCTCGGCCAAGCGGGCCACAAGCGGGATAGCGAAAGCAATGGTCTTACCGGAGCCGGTGCGGCCACGGCCCAGGACATCGCGGCCTGCAAGCGTGTCCGGGAGGGTCTTCACCTGGATGGGGAATGCCTCTTCGATGCCATCTGCGGCGAGGGATTCAGCAATGGGCTTGGGCGTGCCAAGGGCAGCAAAAGTAGTCATAAACTTCATGTCTTTCGGGCGGTGTCCAGTTGCGGACATCGGCCCCCGACGCCGGTTGGGCCAGGGGTTCGCCGAGGAAAAGTCAGGTGGTCTACCGGTTCGCTTCAACAGCGGTGGCCGGGACCAAATAGAACGCGTTCATCGACGCAGGATGTGCCTCTCACATGAAAAATGCCCCGCCGCGTAGCCTTTCAGGCCACCTGCTTCAGGGCGTCACCGCACATCAAGTGTTCCTAGCTTAGCAGTGTTTCTCCTGCGGGCCCGCATCGGGTCAGGTCAGGCCCTCGTTGCTAGGCCCGCTTTGCACCCTTCCGCGCGGCAATACCCTGCAGGGCAGGCCTCACAACTCACACCCTCGCGTTGCGGGGCCCGATCTGCACCCTTCCGCGCGGCAATACCCTGCAGAGCAGGCCTCACAACGGGTCAGGAGTGGTGCGTGAGCTCGGGTTCAGCGCTCGAGGATTCGGGTGGCGCAATGCGCGCCGCGACCCTCGGCGCAATGACGACGCCGACGACGGCGATCACGGCCGTCAGTGCAAAGACCGCAGCGAAGGGGCTGGCAGTAAATGCAGCGAACACAAGTCCGGTGGCTGCGAGTGACAGCGCGCCACCGAGGGAATCGGAGATGGACATGGCCGCGCTGTTGAAGCCTTGGTTTTCCTCAGTGGACAGCGCCAACGTCATCACGGAGAGCCGCGGGTACATGAGCCCCATGCCGCCACCGGCCAGGATCCAACCAACGATTGCCACGGCGGCGGGCAGCGCCAGGGCGGCCGTCACGAGCGTCGAGATCACGGCGATCAGCACCAGGGAAGCTCCGATCTTCACGGCGCGTTCGTCAGCCAAGCGGTCACCGAGCCGCCCTTGGATGGCCGACGCCCCGGCCCACGCCAGGGCAGCACCGGTCAGAGTGAGTCCCGCGAACGTGGGCGTGAACGCGTACCGCTCAGTCAGCAAATACGGCAAGTACACTTCGGCGCCGAAGAACGCAGCCGACGCCAAGCCGCGGACCAGGATGACACTGGGCAGCCCCCGCCGGGCAGTGAGGGTCCCGCGGGGAACCAATGGGCGTACCGCCACCAAAGCAATGACAAGCGCGACGACGGCAATCACCCCGCCCACGCCCGGTACCTCTGCGGACAGGTTCAGCCCCAGGACGGCAACGGCCGCGAGCGCAGCCCATCCCATGCGACCGAAGGCCCAGGGAACAGGCTCTGCAGCGGGTTCGGAATTCATCCCCCGCACAGCTGGCACCACCATCAGCAATGCCGGAACAACCAGCCCCACAACGCCGAGGAACACCCAGTGCCAGCTGCTCAGCTGGGCAACGACGCCTGCGGCGAAGGGACCCACCAAGGAAGGAACCACCCAGGATGCGGCGAATGCGGCAAAGATCTTGGGGTGCAGTGCCGGCGGGTATACGCGGGCCACCAGTACGTAGAGGGCCACGGTCATCGCGCCACCACCGAGACCTTGGACCAGCCTTCCCAGCACCAGCATTTCCATGGTTCCGGCCATTCCGGCGATCAGCAGGCCAGCCACGAACAAGGCCACGGAGGAGTACAGCGGCGCAGCCGGACCCCGACGATCTGACCAGTTCCCCGCGGCCACCATGCCCATCACGCCCGTAGCCAGTGGTCCAGCGAAGGCCAGGGCGTAGAGGCTGGCTCCGTCCAGGTCGCGACTGACGAGCGGCATGATGGTGGTCACCGCAAGGGACTCGAACGCGCTCAGGAACACGAGTGCGCAAGCTCCCACGGTGGCAAGGAGGTATGGGCGGCGCAGTATCCCGGCCGTTGAGGTGTCAGAGGTCATGGACGTCAGCCTAGAACCTCAACTAATGTTGAGGTCAATCCACCGCTCCGGCCACCGAAAGCACTCATGCCGCCAGTCGAAACCCACCGGCCCCTCACTATCGGTGAGCTGTCCGAGCGGAGTGGAGTGTCGGCGTCGGCCCTTCACTTTTACGAACGCAACGGGCTCATCGAAGCGGAGCGAACAGCCGGTAACCAGCGGCGATACCGGAGGGACACACTCCGGCGGGTCGCCTTCATCAAGACGTCCCAGCGGGTGGGCCTACCTCTGAAGGACATCCGCGAGGCGCTGGACTCTTTGCCTGACGGTCGGACACCCACCAAGCGCGACTGGTCCAAACTGTCCCTGCGCTGGCGCAAGGAGCTGGACGAACGGATCGCGGCTTTGCAGCATCTGCGCAACGACCTCGACGGGTGCATCGGCTGCGGCTGCCTAAGCCTGAAATCCTGCACGTTGCAGAACCCGTCAGACGAACTTGGAGCATCGGGTGCCGGTGCCCAGCGCTGGACTTTGCCGGAATAGCAACAGGCATTGCCTTTCAACGCAGCGTCACGGCACGCTTGGGTTATGACTGAACACACGCACGACGCCGGCACTCACCACCACGGTCAGCACACCCATGAAGGTGCTCAGCAGAGCGGATTGAACCTCCACGAGGACGCCGACAATGCCGTGGACATGTGGGACGGCATGTACCGCGAGCGCCCCAAGGTGTGGAGCGGAAACCCGAATCCGCAGCTGGTCGCAGAAGCCAAGGAGCTAAAGCCGGGCAAGGCGCTGGACCTAGGCTGCGGTGAAGGCGCTGACGCCATCTGGCTCGCAACACAAGGCTGGACCGTCACCGCAATGGACGTGTCCGCCGTCGCGCTTGAACGGGCAGCCGCGCATGCAGCAGAAAGCGGTGTGGACAACAGGATCACCTGGCAGCAACAGGACCTCACAGAGTGGGAGCCTGAGCCGGTCTTCGATCTGGTCTCGGCCCAGTTTCTGCACTCGCCGCTCCTGCCGTGGCGGGATTCCGTGGCATCAGCGGCGGCGGCCGTGGCACCCGGCGGAACGTTGCTGGTAGTGGGGCATCACCCGCACGGTCTCCCCTCATGGAGCCATCACCACGAGACCGGAATGTTCTTCACGCCGGAGCAGCTGGCAGGCGCTTTGCGGCTGGATCGGGAGCCGTGGTTCGTCAACGTCCTCACAGACCGGTCACGTCCTGCCTCGGGACCGAACGGCGAGTCGGGCACAACCTTGGACACAGTCTTGAGGGCTACCAAGCACGCCTAAATACCGGCTGGCAGCAGCTCTCCGTAGGGCGGCACCACTTTTCCTGTGGCGGTCGAGTCCGGGTTCAGCATCCACCCCACGCGTTTGGCCGTGTTCAGCATGACCACGCTCTCCACGAGTTCGATTCCCGGGATCCGCTGCTGGATGGTGAGCTCCATTTCCATGACGTCAGCCAGCGAGCGCAGCCACATGATCATGGTGAAGTTGGTGCGGCCCGTGGTGGATGCGGAGAAGCGGACGTTCCTGATGGCCCGCAACTCTGTGGCTGCGGCTTCGTGCTCACCTGCGGGAACGTTCGCGAACCATTGAACCGTGATGGGGAAGCCGGAGAATTGTTGGGCGATTTCGCAGCGGAAGGACAACATCCGACTACTCAGGACCCGGCCCAGTTGCCGCTGGACCGTGGCGGGGTTGCGCCCCAGGGCTCTGGCGATTTCCGCCGCTGTGGCGCGTCCGTCCCGGGCGAGGAACGGGATGATCGCCAGATGGCTCTCGGGGAGCGGGAGCACCATCGCGTCGTGGGCTGACGGGTTCGCAGATTCAGGTCCGGCCAACGCCCGGAGTGCCTGCTGCTCCGCTTTGCTGAGGACGTTGAGCCGCCACGCATATCCGCTGGTGTGAATACGGGTGCAGAGGGCTGTGTGGTACTTGGTGAGCCCGCGGATTTCCTTGAGTTTCGGCAGCACTTCGGTGCTGAACTGTCCCAGGTCCTGCGTGATCACGGTGAGCGTGAGGTCGCGGTTACTGGCAGCCTCTTCCACGGTGATGACCTCGGGAAGCTGGGCGACAGCGGAGGTGACGTCCGGCCTGAGGTGCATTTCGCAGTCGATGTCCACCATGGCCAAGCACATGTCCTTCGGATCACCCATGAGGTGGGCGGTGGTCCATGCTGCGCCGGCTCCCCTAAGGCGCTCCCATCGGGATGCCAGCGTGGTGGCGTGGACGCCCAAGACCTCTCCGGCGTCGGACCAGCTGATCCGCGGTGAAATCTGCAGGGCGTTGACCAGGCGCAAGTCTTCTTCGCTGAGCTCCATGAGCCCATTCTTCCAGAAGGGTGCATGATTTCTGCCGAAAGTTGAGCACAAATGCATATTTACAGTTGTTTAGGCGCATGTGAATCACATCACCACAGAATGGCATAAGGAACACGTCACCGAGAAAGACCAGGAGAACTTATGACTATCGCCGCTGATGCCAAGGAACTGCAGGAGGACATCGTCCGCCTCCGTCACGACCTCCACCGCGAACCGGAGATCGGGCTGCAGCTCCCCCGCACCCAGGAAAAGGTGCTCAAGGCGCTGGACGGACTTCCGTACGAGATCACCTTGGGCCAGGAAACGACGTCGGTCACCGCCGTTCTGCGGGGCGGTGCCGCCCACGCTTCAGCTGAGAAGCCAGTGGTGTTGCTGCGCGCCGACATGGATGGCCTCCCTGTGCAGGAGACCACCGGTGTGGACTACACCTCCCGCGTGGATGGCGCCATGCACGCCTGCGGTCACGACCTCCACACGTCCATGCTGGCCGGCGCCGCCACCCTCCTGGCCGAGCGCCGGGATCAGCTGGCAGGGGACGTCATCCTCATGTTCCAGCCCGGCGAGGAGGGCTTCGACGGCGCGAGCTACATGATCAAGGAAGGCGTCCTGGATGCAGCGGGCCGCCGCGCCGACACTGCCTACGGAATGCATGTGTTCTCCTCACTTGAACCGCATGGCCAGTTCGTCACCAAACCGGGCGTCATGCTCAGTTCCTCCGACGGACTTGTCGTCACGGTACTGGGCGCGGGGGGCCACGGCTCTGCCCCCCACTCCGCCAAAGACCCCGTCACGGCAGCTGCTGAGATGGTCACCGCACTTCAGGTCATGGTCACGCGCCAGTTCAACATGTTCGATCCCGTGGTCCTCACAGTTGGCGTCCTGCACGCAGGAACCAAGCGGAACGTCATCCCCGAGACCGCCCGGATCGAAGCCACCATCCGGACCTTCTCCGAAGAGTCCCGGCGGAAGATGATGGAAGCAGTACCCAGGCTGCTCCATGGCATCGCCGCAGCCCACGGTTTGGAGGCGGATGTGCATTACCAAGAGGAATACCCCCTCACCATCAATGATGAGGATGAGACCACTACTGCGGAGAAGGTCATCGCCGGAATGTTCGGCGAGTCCCGGCACACCCGGATGGCCACTCCCCTGGGCGGTTCCGAGGACTTCTCCCGGGTCCTCGCTGAAGTCCCAGGCACCTTCGTGGGACTCAGTGCCGTTGCCCCCGGCGCCGACCACACGACGTCGCCGTTCAACCACTCGCCTTACGCAATGTTCGACGACGGCGTGCTCACCGACGGTGCCGCGCTCTATGCCGAACTCGCCGTGTCCCGTATCGCCGCCCTCGCCGGCAAATAAACCCACTCCCAGCCCGCCCCACCTTGGAGAACCACATGACCGCCACCGTAGGAACGTCCCCCGACGTCAAGGTCCACAAATCCCACATGCGCACGCTGGTTGGCACCGGCATCGGCAACGCCGTTGAATGGTACGACTGGGCAATCTACGCCACGTTCTCGCCGTTCATCGCAAGTGCCCTGTTCAGCCAAGCCGACCCGACGTCAGCCGTGCTGTCCACCTTGGCGATCTTCGCCGTCGGGTTCGTTGCCCGGCCGTTCGGCGGGTTCGTGTTCGGCTGGATCGGTGACCGAATCGGCCGCAAAACGTCCATGACCGTGGCAGTGGCACTGGGTGCGGTGGGCAGCCTCCTCATCGGTATCGCACCGACCTTCGCTGCCGTTGGCGCCTTCGCCTCCGTGATGCTGTTGATCGCCCGGCTCATCCAGGGCCTCGCCCACGGTGGCGAGCTGCCGTCGTCGCAAACGTACTTGTCCGAGATGGCACCCAAGGAACACCGCGGCTTCTGGGCCACCCTCATCTACACCTCCGGAACCGCCGGGATCCTGGCCGGCACGCTGCTGGGGGCCATCCTCACCGCAACCCTCAGCAAGGACGACATGAGCGCTTGGGGTTGGCGCATCCCGTTCCTGATTGGTGGTGCTTTGGGTGTCTATGCCCTGTTCATGCGGGCCAAGATGAAGGAAACCGAAGCTTTCGAAGCTGAGGCTCCCAACGAGAAGCGCCTGCCCATCTGGCCGCAGATCGTGAAGTACCGCAAGCAGGCGCTGCAGGTTATCGGCCTGACCGTTGGCTTGACCGTCGTTTACTACATCTGGGGCGTGGTGGCTCCGAGCTACGCAGCAACCTCCTTGAAGATGGACCGCGGAGAAGCTCTCTGGGCAGGTGTGGTCGCCAACGTGGTGTTCATCGCAGCCCTGCCGTTCTGGGGCAAACTGTCGGACCGCATTGGCCGCAAACCTGTGATCATCGCTTCGGCTGCCGGCGCCGCACTGCTGCACTTCCCCATGACGTGGCTGCTCAAGGACTCCCCGTGGCAGCTGGCAGTGTCCATGTCCGTGATGCTGTTCTTCATCGCGGGCAGCGCTGCGATCGTCCCAGCGGTGTATGCCGAACTGTTCCCCACGCATATCCGCACCATCGGCGTCGGAGTTCCGTACTCCATCTGCGTCGCGGCGTTCGGTGGCACGGCTCCGTACCTGCAGACCTGGCTCGGCAGCATCGGGCAGGCCCAGCTGTTCAACGTGTACGCGGTAATCCTGCTGCTGGTGGGCATCGCTTTCGCCTTCTCCATCCCGGAGACGAAGGGCAAGGACCTGACCGTCTAGCTACTCCGGCTTTCGTTGCGAGGCCCGCTCTGCGCTCTTCCCTGGGTTTTTGGGATGCAGAGTGGGCCTCGCAACGTTAAACGAAGCGGTCGCGGCCGGCCCGG
This sequence comes from Pseudarthrobacter sp. PvP004, assembly GCF_017876035.1. Classification (NCBI taxonomy): domain Bacteria; kingdom Bacillati; phylum Actinomycetota; class Actinomycetes; order Micrococcales; family Micrococcaceae; genus Pseudarthrobacter; species Pseudarthrobacter sp. PvP004. The sequence goes on along the minus strand of NZ_JAGINL010000001.1, from coordinate 4,741,420 downwards.
TATCCGAAGAAAGCCGCCAGGGACCCGACCACCAGGAAAAGGATTCCGGCCGCTGCGAATCCGCCCGTTGCCTGATGGAGTTGGCCGACCATCAACGTGCCCAGCGAACCCACTCCGTAGCCGACGCCCTGCATCATTCCGGACAGGTGCGCGGCCGTGCGGGCGTCGCGCGTGCGGACCATAATCATAGTGAGGGCCACGGCGGTCAACGATCCCTGGCCCAGCCCGTTTAGCCCGGTCCATACCCAGATGAGTTCGGTGGGCCCAAAGATGGTGAGCGCGAAACCGCCGCCGGTCATCAGCGCCACCACCATATTGATGATCCGCTGATCCTTGAACCGTGTGGCCAGCGCAGGAGCAAACAGGGATCCGAGCATCTGCAGCACGATCGACACCGACACGATCAGCCCGGCCGTTCCGCCGTCGACCCCCCGGTCGCGCAGGATGGGCGCCATCCACGCGAACACGCTGAACGACATCATGGCCTGCAGCACCATGAACATCGTCACCTGCCACGCCACGGCGGACCGCCACACGTTCACGCCGCCGTGGACTGCCTGGTGCTTCACGGAGGGTTGCCGGATTGCCAGCGGCAGGAAGAGCAAAAGTACGACGGCGGCAGGCACCGCCCAGAACCACAGCGCCGAAGTCCAGTGGCCGGTTGCCGCAAAAACCGGATAGGTGAAGCCCGCTCCGAGTGCCGCCGACGCGCAGATTGCAGTGGTGTAGAGGCCGCCCATCAGGCCCAGGCGGTGCGGGAAGTCCCTTTTGACCACGCCGGGAAGAAGGACATTGCATAAGGCGATTGCAGCACCGCAAGCGGCGGTTCCGGCGAGGAGCGCGGGCAAGTGCCCGGCTCCCGGGATCTCCACCGGCCTGAGCAGCAAACCCGCTGTGAGGACCGCCATGGCTCCGAGGAGCACCCGTTCGGCACCGAACCTGCGGGCGAGGATGGGCGCAAGCGGGGCGAAGAGGCCAAGCAAGGTGACCGGCACGGTGGTGAGGACCACCAACGACCAGCCCGGGAGGCCGGCGTCGGACGTTATTTCCGGCAGGACCGCGGAGAAGCTTGAAAAGACCGTCCGGAGATTCAGTCCAATCAGGACCAGGCAGATGCCCAAGAAGACGAGGCCCCGCTTGCCGCGGAGCTGCGTAGGGTCAGCTGCTGGTTCGTCATCGATCTCGGCATCGGCCGCAATCTCGGGCAGGACGGATTTCTCTGGGTAGCCGGGCATCTTGGAGGAGGTCACCCGTCCTATTCTGTCAGTCGCTCCTGATCCGGGTTTGTTGGGCAGGATGTGACCCTTCAACGACCTCCCGTGCAGTTATCCACATACGCGAGGTTTCCCCTGCCGACGCCGAATCGCGATCCATAACGTTGAGGGCATGAACCAAACCTCCGAACCATCCCCTGACTCGTCAACGCCCAGCACAGTGGCATCGTCCAGACCTCAGCCTGCGCAGCCTCCTGGCCTGCGAGCAGGCCTCTGGAGCTTGGCACTCGCCATAGGGGCGCCGATTGTCTTTATGATCGTCTTCCCTGTGGGAATGCTTTTCGCGTTTGGCGCTGAGTTTCCGTCTTACGCAGCCGCGTCGCAGACCATTCTCACGGTCCCCACAGCCACCTGCTGGACCGTGGCAGTGATTAGTGGTCTGAGGTGTCTCAAGCTGGCCAAACACCGCGACGCGGATGGCCAGCGCACCATCGCTTGGATGTTTGGCGCCTTCGGGCTTTGCATTGCAGGAATCGAAGTACTGGGTATGGCCGCCCTTTTCGCCCGGGAGTTCTTCATTACTTAAGACCTATGGGCACGCCTGGTGCACTCTTGGCAAGGCACAGCCGAACGACTCCGCCGAACCCAAGTATTCTGGAAAGGATGAGTGAAACCCCAGATTCCCCGCGCCCAGTCACGCCCGGCAGCCAGGCCTCCTTCGGCACGTATGGTGGCCGACCGGTCAGTTTCGTGCGCCGCGGCACCCGCCTGCAGGGGCGCCGGCAGGCCGCCTGGGAAGAGCATGCCGAGCGCTGGGCCATTCAGGTGCCACGCCACGTGGCCAACACCTCCGTCCACCCGGACTACACCTTCGACGCCGAGGCAGTGTTCGGACGCAAGGCACCCCTGATCGTAGAGATCGGTTCGGGTTTGGGTGACGCCGTGGTTCATGCGGCCGAACAGAACCCGGACAAGGACTTCCTCGCGGTGGAGGTCTACACCCCGGGATTGGCCAACACCATCATCAAGATCAACAGCCGCGGGCTGACCAACGTGCGCGTGGTGGAAGCCAACGCCCCTGAGGTCCTTGAGTCGATGCTCCCGGAGGGGTCCGTCAGCGAGCTTTGGGTGTTCTTCCCGGATCCGTGGCACAAAGCACGGCACCACAAGCGCCGGCTCATCCAGCCTGCCTTCGCTTCGGTGGCTGCCAAGGCACTCGTCAAGGGTGGCTACTGGCGCATCGCCACTGACTGGTCCAACTACGCGGTCCACGTCCGCGAAGTGCTGGCAGGGTCCACAGAGTTCGAGAACATGCACGAAGGCGAGCGCAGCGGCGAGGAGAGCCCGCTGACGCAAGTGTGGCAGTCCGGCGTCGAGTCTGTTGTGGGCGGAGCGCCAGTCAGGGAAGGCCGCGCGCCAGTAAGCACCGAGCACACAGGCCCGAACGAGGGCGTTGATGAAGAAGGCGGCTGGGCTCCCCGGTTCGATGGCCGGATCCGGACAAGCTTTGAGAACAAAGCCCACGAAGCCGGGCGCATGATCTTTGACCTCACGTACCGCAAGCGTTAGCCAACGGACTTTGGGGGAACCATGAGCTATCAGCCACCGCTCGGCTACTACCAGCAACCACGACGTTCCGGCACACGGGGCCTGGGTGCCGGAATCACGAGCATTGTCGCCGCTGTCCTCTCCCCGGTCGCGGCCATTGTGAGCATTCCGTTGGGCATTGCAGCCATTGCTTCATCAATAAGCCGCTACAACCAAGGCAACGACGCTTGGTGGTTCGGCGCACTGATCCTGGCGGGCGTGGCGGTCCTTCTGGCTCTGGTTGCCGTGGTGAGTGGGTTGATCGCCGTGTTCCGCGCCGGCCGGATGAACGCGGGCCGCATCACAGGAATCATCGGACTGGCGATCATGGCAGTCAACGTCTTTGGAGTTGCCTTCATGGTGTTCCTGGTGCTGGGTTCCGGGCAGGGGTCCTGATGCCGCAGGTACGCGCCGAGCGGCTGATCCGGCTGGATCCCGAGACCGCGTTCGCCCTTTCCCAGACCACCGGTGAGTTCAGGCTCAAATGGGATCCGTTCATCTCGGCCCAAGCCTTTCTGGACGGGGCCAAATCGGCCGGCAAGGGCGTCAGGACCCGAACCGTCTCCCGGATGGGCTTGAAGATGGTCAGTGAGTACGTCTCTTACACACCTCCACGGAATGTGGGTATGACCATGGTGTCCGGTCCTTGGTTCTTTGAGAACTTCGGCGGCGGCTGGCGGTTCACACCGGACGACGGCGGCACCCGGGCAGTCTGGAAGTACACCTTTTCGTGTCGCCCGGCCCTGGTGAAGCCGTTGGCCGAGAGGATCGGAAGCTGGCTCCTGGGCCGGGAGATTGAACGCCGCATTGAGGCGTTCGCCCGGGCCTGCGAAGACCAGGCCCTAGTGGCGGAACTACGCGCCCAAAGCACCGAGGTCACGGACCACTAAGGTTTACGGCACCGAAATCGAGGCCACCGTCTTCTGCCCCTCATCACGAAGCTCAACACCAGCGATGCCAGCCAACTGCACAGGCGTGGCACCCGTGATCTTGATCCGTCCGCTTGGCGTGGCTGTCCAACCGCAGGTTCGTTCTTCGGCGCCGTCCCGGCCCTTCACCCACAAGTACAGGGTCCCTTCAAGCGGCATGGACCGGCCCTCCACCTCGAGCTCAGTGCCCCAGTTCTTTTTCACCATGCCCACGGTCAGCTGCAGCCCGTCCCCTGACTGAACCGAATAGCTGGCGTCCGGTTTCGGCGGCTGATTCAGTAACGGTCCGGCGAGGACGCCAATGGCAAGGCAAGCAGCGGCAACTGCGCCTACCAAAGCCGCCCACCGCCGTCGTGATTTCCGCCTTCGGACCGACAAGTCCACCAGAACCTTCTCGGGAAGCGTTGCAGGAATCGGTTCCAAGGGTGAGAGCGCGTTGGTGCTTCCAGCGACAGTGAGGGCCACAGCGTCGGCGGCCGGAACGGCGTCGAGCAAAGCAGGCAGGCTTGCCAGTTCCTCCAACTGGTTGCGGCATTCAGCGCACTGGGCGAGGTGGTCTTCGAACGTTCGCGCCTCCCCGGGCTCAAGCCCACCCAGCAGGTAGGCGCCCAGCAACTGGTGGACGGAGTTGCCATTCATCGTTCCACCCCCATTTCATCAAGGATCGTTCGGAGGGCTTTCACCGCGTAGAAAGCCCGGGATTTCACGGTTCCCGTCGGGATGTTCAGCTGCAGTGCGGCCTCGTTGACGGTGAACCTTTGGTAGTGGAGGGCCACCAAAACCTGGCGGTGTTCGTGACTGAGCCGGAGCAGCGCCTCCTCCATGAGGACCCGGTTCAGAAGTTCATCAACACGCTCCGTCGCAGGATGGTCCGGGAGGTCTTGCTCGCCGGCTTCGGCTGGGCGGCGTTGCGCCTTCCTGTAGTTGTCGATGATCACGTTGCGGGCCGTCCGGAAGAGGTAGCTGCGCAGGCTTCCCGTGATCTGAGGGGCGTGCTGCCATACCTTGAGGATGGTTTCCTGAACGACGTCGTCGGCTTGGTGGGTGTCCGACATGCAGCTGAGAACGAAGCGTTTCAGAGCCGTGCCATGGTCACGGTAGATCGCTGCCACCACGTCTTCGTCCAACGGCATAGCCACCTCCCTCATTCCGCTGCCCCTTCGCCTATACGACGACGCGCGAATGGAAAAGGTTCAGACCCTTGAACCATTCTTCCCCCACTGGCGTCGTAGGGGTTAGCGCCGGTCCTTTCCGGCCGGCTCGTCAAAGGAGCTAGACATGAAGAAGCGACTCACTTTTGGATTCGGTGTGTTGGTTTTGGCCGCTGCCTTGGCCGGGTGTGGCGGAAGTCCTGGAACCACCGCTACTTCAGCACCACCACCCGCCACTACCTCCCCCGCTGCACCTTCCTCAGCAGCACCGACTTCCAGCGCTCCGGCAGCCAGCACTGCAGCTGGTGCTGAGATGAAGGTTTCGGCCTCAAGCGCCGGGCAGATCGTGGTGGACCGCAAAGGCATGAGCCTCTATTTCTTCACAAAGGACGTCAAGGACTCGGGAACCAGCGCCTGCACAGCGGCCTGCCTGGACGCGTGGCCTATTTTCACCACGACGTCGGACACCCCCGCTGTTGAAGGAGTCACCGGAACTGTGGGAACCATTGCTTCACCGGACGGCAAGAAGCACGTGACGCTCAATGGCATGCCCCTGTACTACTACGCCAAGGACAAAGCTCCCGGCGACGTCACCGGCCAGGGCGTGGGCGGCGTCTGGTACTTGGTGAGCCCTACCGGGGAGATGATCAAAGGCGCTGCGGGTTCGGGCTACTGACGGGACGCGAGATCGCGGGAAGCCTGCCACGTCGCCGGAAGGTTCCGTGCGAGCGCGCAGGGTTCCCGCGAACTCGCGCTCAGGAGACATCACCTGAACGCCCGAAGGATGCGCTCCTTGAAGAGGCGTTCTTGAAAAAGGTCCTTCCACTCGACTCTGATGAATCGCCAGCCCTCCTCTATGAGAGCCTTTTCTCGTCGCCGCTCTTGGTAAATGACCTCATCTGTTGGGTTGAAGTCGAAGTATTTTGTTCTTCCGTCGAACTCCAGAGCTAGTTTTTCCTCTTCCCAAGCGAAATCCATGCGATGACGACCCAGGCGGGACTGTACCTCGAATTGTGGCTGTGGGGGCTTGATACGCAGCCTCTTAATCAACTCCCGGGTTAGCGTTTCGCCCGCAGATTCAGAGCGTGGATCCGCGTTGTCCAAGGCCTTGCGCAGCGTGCGGACACCGCGTTTTCCGGCGGAGACTGCTGCCCGGTCGGCAAGTGCACGGATGTCGGCGCCGAGGCGTAAACCATGGTCCATGACCACCAGCGCTTTCGGGTAGCTAAGCATCCTGGCACAGTCAAACATCGTGCGCTCAAGGGTGGTCGCCCGCAGACCCTGAACCACCAGCACGTCGTCCTCAGTGAAGCTTTCTGTGTGTCCCCGAACATCCTTGCCCCACCGGTCGGAGGAAGGCCGGGCAGCATGCAGGACATGAACCTTGTCATCAACACCCCACACGAATAGGCCGTGGAGTCGTGCCGCCGACAAATGGCTATAGACGAAACCACCTGTGGACGTTGTCAGCGTCCCATGGGCGTGTGCCACAATCCGCTCTTTGGCCTTCCTCCGTGGACCCAGGGCATTCCACTTATTGGCCCGGATGTAGCAGCCATATCTCAAGCGAAGCAGTTCGCCGGAGTCCACCAGGGCCTTGATATTTCGACTGTTGAGACCGAATCGGAGTAGCTCGTCTGTTCTCCACATGTACCCGCGCAGAGGTAGTGATCGGACCGACCTGACCGTGTTTTCAGTTGATATGGGATCCATCGGTTCAGCATGGCGATAACACCTCGAGTCGCTGAAGGGGGCTACCCCGCTATGTGGAAATCAGGATGCCGAGACTGCGGAAACGGTGCGAATGCACCGGAAGTTTGCGCACGCGTTCGCAGGGTTCCCGCGACATGGGGGGCGGCAATGGAAACGGCCCGGCTACGATCGAGGCATGGGCGAGACTTCTGATTTCAAGGCCGCAGCGAAGACGTGGCAGACCATGGTGGACAGCAACCAGGCGTTGCTTCTCCGCAAGTCCGGCCACGACGTCCTTTGGTGGGCTGAACAGGGCCGCAGCCAAGGATTGAAGAACGACGGCGAGCTCCGCGACTGGATGCGCGACGAGCACGGCATCACAGGCTACGCGCAGTACGCGGTCTCGTGGGAGCTGTTCGGCTACCCCGACTTCATGCTCCGGGACGCCGACGAACTCATCGACGGCCAATACGTCAACCATCCCCGGCTGCGCCCAATAGCGGATGCCTTGCTGGCCTGGTCCGCCGAGACCGAGGGTGTCGAGATCCAGATGCGCAAGGGCTACGTGTCGCTTCACAGCCCCCGGCGGAAGTTCGCCCAAGTTACCCGGACCAACAACACCACCGTTGATATCGCCCTGCGCTTGGATGCACCAGCCGAAGGCAGGCTCGAAGCGGTGAAGGTACGTGAGGGAGACTTCTTCGACCGCCGCGTGCGGCTGAAGAAAATCGACGACGTCGACGACGAGGTGCTCGGGTACCTCGCCAAGGCGCTGGATCAGAACAGCTAGCCTGCAAGCCACTCATTGGGGAGAGAAACATGACAGAACGGGCAAGCACGAAGAATCCGCCGAACATAGGATTCCTCGCCATACAAGAGGTGGCGTGGACCTTGGGTCTCATCGCAATGGTCCTCCATGCGACAAGCCGCGGTCTGGACTGGATCTGGATCGGTCTGCTTGTCTGCTGGCAAGCAAGCATCATCTGGGGCTGGGTTAAGCTCCGACGCTCGAAGACCACCTAACGCGCCGAGGTCGTGGGAACCCTGCCGCATCGCCGAAAGGTTCCGGGCGAGCACGCAGGTTTCCAGCGAACTCACCGGGTCCGGTGCAGCACCCGCTCCCGCCCAACAACTTACCGCCGTGCGCTCCCGTAGAGCTGCCGCACCAGGTGCTCGATATCCGGCTCGTGAAGGGATAGATCTGCTACCTCGGCTGCGCTTGAGATGGCTGCCAGAACTGTTGCCGCTGAGAGCATGCGTGGATCGAAAGAAACGCTGTGCCTGATTCCGTCGGCTTCAATGCTCTGGTGTACCGCGCCGTCGGGTAGTGAGAAGAGCGCAGCCGAGTGCACGGGGGTGGCGAGGTCCACCACCATGGTGCGCACGGCTCCGGCCACCTCAGCCAAACCCGTGAGCGGACCATCGTAGGCGATGACGCCGTCGTCGACCACCAAGACGCGTTGGCACAAACGTTGGATGTCGCTCATGTCGTGGGTGGTCAGCAGCAGCGTGGTGCCGTTCTCGCGGCGCTCGGCGTCCAGGAACTGGCGAAGTTTCTCCTTACTGATCATGTCCAAGCCAATGGTCGGCTCGTCCAGGATCACCAGCTCCGGGCGATGCAGCAGGGCAGCCGCAACTTCGCCCCGCATACGCTGGCCCAGCGAAAGCTGCCTGACCGGCGTGGAAAGGAACTCTCCCAAATCCATCTGATCGGCAAGTTCACGGAACCTGGGCCTCCAGTCCGCCTCTGACATGCGATGCATGGCACCGAGGATCGGGTACGAGTCCTGCAGGGGCAGATCCCACCACAGCTGCGAGCGCTGCCCGAACACGACGCCGATCTTCCGGGCCAGCGCTTTGCGCTGCGGCACCGGGTTGAACCCGCAGACGGTCACGCGCCCCGAACTTGGCACCAGGACGCCTGTCAGCATCTTGATGGTGGTGGACTTGCCCGCGCCGTTGGCTCCTATGTACCCGACCGCTTCCCCCGGCTCCACCGTAAAGTCGATGCCACGGACCGCGTGTACGGCCTTCCTCCGCCGCCGGAAGCGACCGGCAGATTCCATGACCTGGAATTCCCGGCTTAGATTTTCCACTTCGATGATGGGCATGTCAGCCTCCTGCGCCGGTGTACTTTTTGATAGCCGCCCGCCAGAGGAGCAGCATGAGTCCGCTGAGGACGACGGCGGCCGGCAGCCCGAGCCAGCCCGTCCAGGCCGGGATCCCAGCGGGGCCATCGAGGTCGAGGATGACCAGGCTGGGGGCATAGGCCACCAACGTTGCGGGTATGACGAACGTGAAGAATATCTGGATCGGGAAGAACAGCGCCGCTCCGGGCATCGAGGCAACGTAGCGGCCGCCGTAGGTAAAGGCGTTGGCAAATTGCCTGCCGTCCAGAATCCAGAACTGCATTGCTCCAGCACCGAGGAACAGGGCACAGAAGATGGCAGCTCCCGCGAGCGGCGTGATGGTGGCCAGCAGGATTTTCGCGGGGTCCCATTGGATGTCGGCGAGAAGCAGCGCCACCACCAGGGCTGCCGCTCCGAACAGCAATCGGCCCACCCGCCGCAACTGGAAGTCGGACGTTGCGAGCTGAAGCAATACAGGGAGGGGCCTCACCAGCAGCACCTCCAGTTTCCCTGACCGGATGGTCTCGGACATGGAGTCGGTCTCCCCCATCAGCAGGTCACCGAGGGCGAAGGCAACGGACGCGAGCCCGAACACCACCAGTGTCTGGGCCAGGGTCATACCACCAAACGTGGAGACGTTGTGGACGATCGCGTAAAGCTCCACGAACTCGGTCACCCCCAAGAGGACCTGGCCGGCGACGTCGGAGAGGAAGCTGCCGCGGTATGCGAGTTGTGAGCGCAGCCGGGCAGAGACCAGGAGTTTGAGGAGGACCAGGTTGGTGACCCGGGCGTGCGGGTCCCGGGTAACGCGGGGACTAGCCACCCTGCACCACCAACCGCCGCGAACCGAAGCGGAGCATCACCTGCACAATGACCAGCAGCACGGCCAGCCACAGAAATTGAACGCCAACCAACGCAAGGCTCTCGCCGCCGTCGGTCCTTCCCGCGAGAATGTCCACCGGGGTTTGGAGCATCGACGGGAACGGCGTGGCCCGGGCAAAATCGAGCAGCCATCCAGGGAACCACGTCACCGGGACCAGGAACCCGGACAACAGGTTCATCACCACCATGTACAGCATCCAGAACCCCCGGATTTCGAGCACCCAGAAGGACAGCAGGTTGATGGCGAAGAAGCCCAGAAAGTTCAGGGATACGGCAGCCAGGATGGACACGAATCCCAGCAGGTAAGGTTCGGGAGTTCCCGGCATCGCCAGGCCGGTTACCAGGGCTCCGACCATGAGTGGCGGCAACCCGCGCGGCAGCACGTCGAAGGCGGCACGGCCCAGGTCTTGCGCCCAATAGGAAGCGGTCAGGTTGACGGACCGGGAAAGATCGACGGCGATGTCCCCCGACTTCACGCGACCAGCCAACTCAGCGTTGCCGAAGAGCCCCAAAGGCGCCAGGAGAGCCTGGCCCAACCACACATAAGTGGCGGCCTCCATTGCCGAGTATCCCCCGATGGCGCCGCCCGCCGTCGTGATGGCGCTCAGCAGAAGCGATGCCCGGATGAGCCCGAACACCGAGTTGGTAAAAGCGCCGGCGACGGCGGCCGTACGGTAGGTGGAATGGCGGCGGAATGATGACTTGGCCAGTTCCCAATACGCACGCACCGGTCGAGTCTACTCACGCGTGCCACCCAAATCGCCGGAAACGCGTCGAGATCGCCCGAACGCTACGGCGATTCCGCAGCGTTCCGGCGATCTCGGCAGAGAAGACTTACGCGTCCGCGAATTCCCCAGACTCTTCGAACTCCACAGCCGCGATGATTTCCTTGGTCTCCGGGTGGATCATGAAGGCCTCGTCGTCGTCTTCAACCATGATGTAGTCGCCGTGGTCAGTGGAGAAGTGCCAGGCGAGGGCCTTCACGCCGTCGTGCTCATAGTTGGGATCGCCCATGGTGATCTTTTCCAAGGCATAGCCGGCTACATCGCACAGTTCGCGGATGATGACCTCGAACTCGGGAGCGTTGGCCAGGGCCTCTTCGTCGGCTTCGGCTTGGCGCTCGGCGAGGTCCGGGATCAGCGCGACGCGCTCGGCGATGTGCGCTTCGATTTCTTCATCTGAAAGTACCAGCAGTTCGGACTGGCCCCGGAGGTACGCAGCGTTGAGTTCGATGATGTCCTCTTCTTCCAGCAAAGCCTCGAACTCGCCGTCGAGCTCGTCCAAGGTAACAACAGCCGCAGGCGGAGTTTCGGACTCGTCCAGGTCGCCGTCGAGGTAGGCCTCTGCTTCGTCTTCGCTCAGTGCGTCAAACGCGGCGGCGGTGCGGTTGAAGAGGTCCAGGTGCCGGGTGGCTCCCAGGCCCTCAAGGCCTGCGCGGATGTAGGCATCCACTTCTTCGCGCTCCGGTGCGGTGAAGACGTACTGGGCAAAGCCGCCGGCCAACGCCTGGGTCAGATAGAAATCCACAAAGTAGCTGTTGAGTGCGGGGGTGGCGATTTCGTCGCTGTTGAGGAGCTCCTGGTACATATGGTTCACGACGTTGACGTTGGAATCCACTACATCCGCGCTGCCGGCTTGGAAGCTGGTCTTGTTCAGGACGACGGGGTACTCGTTGGTAGTCATGGGAAATCCTCACTGCTGAAAGCTGATGGTGCTCCGGACACTTTCAACGTACGCGCGGGAGCGGCGCGGCAATCGAGGAAGAGGTTAACGGAGGGCGAAGTTTGGGAGCCGTTTTCTGCTGACTAAGATTGAACAGATATCCTCCTGCCGAAAGTAGCCCGACGCATGCCGTCCCACACAGACGAAAACTGGGAACTGGCCATTCAGACTCCTGCCATCACGGACCGCTCGCTCGCGGCCGGACTGGCTTATGCCATGGGCAGCCGCGTGAACGGGATCTCTTTCGACGCGGCAACTGGCCTCCTCATGGGCAAGGTCCGCGGCACCGGTCCGCAACCGTATTCGACGTCGGCAAAACTGGTCCGTAAGCCCAGCGGCTGGAGCTGCACGGTGGGTATCTGCAACTGCCCGGTCCGTAAGGACTGCAAGCATGTGGCCGCATTGCTCTTCACTGCCGAAGACCACCCCACCATCCGGGCCCAGCTCCTCTCCCAAGCGCCCGGAATTCAGACCTCCAGGGTGGGTTCGGGCCAACAGGGCGGGTCGGCACGTCCTGCCTGGGAACAAGCCCTCAACAGGCTGATCACGAAGCCCGGCACAGCTCCGAGCGCTGCGGGCATCCCGCTCGCGCTTCAGTTCGAGGTGGAAGAGCCTGCGGCCCACTTCTCCTACACAGGCCGTCGTGACCCCATGCGCAGTGTCCGCCAGCTCAAAGCCCGCCCGGTGATGATGGGTGCCAAGGGCAAGTGGATCCGCGGCGACGTCTCGTGGAACAACCTCAGCTATGTCAGTTTCCGGCGTGAATTCAACGAGGTCCACGTCGAATGGCTTCAGACTTTCCTGGCCGCGCACGGTTCCAGCAACGGCCGGCAGCAACCGTCCGGTGCCATGTGGTTGAGCCTGAACGACTTCGCCGCCAAAAACCTCTGGACCCTTCTGGCCGACGCCACCAAAGCGGGTATCCCGCTCATTCACTCCGCTGGTAGCGAGCCTGTCCACGTTGAGTCCCAGGCCGCCGTCGTCGGACTCAGCTTGGCGCGGCTGGACGCTGCCCAGGACACCCAAAAGCAGGAAGCGCCCGACGGCGGCCTGCAGCTGGCGCCGTCGGTGACACTGGGCGGGGAGCCCGTGGACCCCGGATCCGTGGGCTTCCTGGGCAAACCGGCCAACGGAATCTTCTTCACCCATTCCGGGGAAACCCTGCCTGGAGTGCCGCAGCAGAAGAATCTCATCACCCTTGCGCCCATTGAGGGTGGCATCAGCGATGAGCTGCTGGAATTCGTCATGGAGGGCGACACACTTCAGATCCCGGCCGAGGATGAGAGCCGGTTCCTGACCTCGTTCTACCCGAAGCTACGGCAGTCAACGCCCGTTCAGGCCGCGGATGAATCGGTGGAGCTGCCCACGCTGGCTGTCCCCACACTGTCCCTGCTGGCCAACTACGGCAACGATCACAAGGTCCGGCTGCACTGGGAATGGCACTACAAATCCGGCACCCTGGTCACCGCGCAGCCATTGTGGCGCCACCCGGACGACCGCGGCTACCGCGATGACCTTGAAGAAGCACGGATCCTCGAGTCACTCGGACGTCCGTGGGACGTGGTCCCCGCACTGGCCGAATCGGCGACGGGTGGCTGGGGTGCACCCCGCATCGCGGCCTCCGCTGAGCTCAGTGGCCTGGACACGCTGGCGTTCACCGAAGAGGTGCTGCCAGCGCTCAAGGACCTACCCGACGTCGTGGTTGAAACGTCCGGCGACATCGCCGACTACCGTGAGGCCGCTGAAGCGCCTGTGGTGTCCATTTCCACGAAGGAAACGGCAAGCGGCGACTGGTTCGACCTCGGCATCGTGATCACGCTGGAAGGCGAACCCGTCTCCTTCGCTGCTGTGTTCTCTGCGCTCGCCGCCGGAATGAGCCGCATGCTGCTGCCCAGCGGCGCCTACTTCTCGCTGGACCTCCCCGACCTTCACCAGCTCCGCGCGTTGATCGACGAAGCCCGCTCCCTGCAGGACAACCCGGACAACAAGGACGGCACCCTGCAGATCAGCCGTTTCCAGGCCGGGCTCTGGGACGAACTGGCCCAACTCGGCATTGTGGATGAGCAGGCCGCAGCCTGGCGTGAGGCCGTTGGTGGACTGCTCGACGACGGCGTGACCGGGCTTCCGCTCCCGGCTGGCCTTAACGCTGAGCTACGTCCGTATCAGCTCGAGGGATTCAACTGGCTCAGCTTCCTGTACAAGCACAGCCTCGGTGGCGTGCTGGCTGACGACATGGGCCTGGGTAAGACCGTGCAGGCCATTGCGCTGATATGTGCGGCGAAGGACCTGGCTGCGGAGACTGCTGCCGCCGCTCAAGGTGATGCTTCCGAGGTGGTTCCGCGGGCTCCTTTCCTGGTGGTCGCACCCACGAGTGTAGTGAGCAACTGGGCGGCTGAAGCGCAGCGCTTTGCTCCCGGGCTCGTGGTCCGGACTGTTGGTGAGACCTTTGCCAAGAGCGGTATGGCACCGGCCGAAGCGTTGGCGGGCGCCGACGTCGTCATTACCTCCTACGCGCTGTTCCGCATTGATTACGATGCCTACGCGTCCTTCCAGTGGGCCGGGCTGATGCTGGACGAAGCGCAGTTCGTGAAGAACCACCAGTCCAAGGCGTACCAGTGCGCGCGCAAACTGCCGGCCCGTTTCAAACTGGCCATCACAGGAACGCCGCTGGAAAACAACCTCATGGAGTTCTGGGCGCTGACGTCGATTGTGGCACCGGGCCTGTTCCCGAGCCCCAAACGGTTCGCGGATAACTACCAAAAGCCGGTTGAAAAGAACGGCGACTCGGCGCAACTAGGCAAGCTCCGGCGTCGTGTGCGTCCGCTCATGATGCGCCGCACCAAAGAGCAAGTCATCAAGGATCTGCCGCCCAAGCAGGAGCAGATCCTTGAAGTGGTGCTGAACCCGCGGCACCAAAAGGTTTACCAGACTCACCTGCAGCGCGAACGGCAGAAGATCCTGGGCTTGATTGATGATGTGAACAAGAACCGGTTCACCATCTTCCAGTCGTTGACGTTGCTGCGGCAGCTGAGCCTGGATGCGTCGTTGGTGGATTCGTCATTGTCCGGTGTTCGCTCCTCCAAACTGGATGTGCTGTTCGAACAGCTGGAGGACCTTATCTCCGAGGGTCACCGCGCCCTGATTTTCAGCCAGTTCACTGGATTCCTGGGCAAGGTCCGCGAACGGCTGGATGCCGAGGGCGTGGAATACTGCTACCTCGATGGCAGCACCCGCAACCGTGGTGATGTGGTGAGCGAGTTCAAGAACGGCGCCGCTCCGGTGTTCCTGATTTCGCTGAAGGCCGGTGGCTTCGGGCTCAACCTGACCGAGGCCGACTACGTGTTCCTGTTGGATCCGTGGTGGAACCCGGCGTCCGAAGCCCAGGCCGTGGACCGCACACACCGCATTGGGCAGGCCAGGAACGTGATGGTGTACCGACTGGTGGCGAAGGACACCATCGAAGAGAAGGTCATGGCGTTGAAGGCCAAGAAGTCACAGCTGTTCGCGGATGTGATGGAAGGCGATGCCTTGGCCGGTGGCTCATTGACGGCTGATGATTTGGCGGCGCTGTTCGCGGAGTAGGCAGCGCAAACCGTGTAAGGGGCTGTCAAAGGGGGCCGGATAACAAGATCAATCGTCTTTCCAAGTATTCGATCCTGTGCTCCAGCGCAGAGATTCTCTCTTCAGTCTCCACATCCCAGTCTTCTCGGAGTACTCATGCCGGGCTGCTGTATCTGGTAATAATCACATCGTCCGCAGCGTCGAATAATCGACGTCCTATGCCGTCGAGGTAGACCCAGAGTCCGCTGCCATCAGGCATGACATCCGCCACCACCCCGATCTGGGTACCTTCATCGGATACTGTCACTACCACCTCGTCGCCCGGCAGGAAATACTCCCACGCCTTGTAGCGACGCACTGGCAAGGCATCCGGATCCATCATTTTGACCACAGTGCTTTCCTCCACTGAGAACTGCCCCCCTCACTTTCCGCTTAACTAGCAGTGTGGGGAGCGGGCGGAAGATGACGGCTAAGTGGAAAATATTTGCTTGGCTAGTCGTCCAGCCGTACGCCCCGCAACAACAACATGGTTCCGCCCACGGCAACCGCGGATGCCAGGAACACACCCGCTGCGCCGAGGCCCACCGCCACAACGCCGATAGCGCTGGGCAGGACCACCTGCCCCACCCTGTTTCCGGCCAACCGTAAGGCCAGCGCCCGCCCGCGTTGGCCTTCGGGTGCTTGCGCCGAGAGCCAGGACATGGTTAGTGGTTGGCCTATCCCGAGGCCAAGGCCGAGGAACGCCATCACGACGAACAGCAACCACTCCGGCATCGGAATGGCTGCCACGCCGAGGGCAACTGTGGAGATGGCCAGGCTGAGGATCAGCAGCTTCATCCGGCCCAGTTTGCGGGACATGCTGCCAAGTCCCAGCCGGGAAACCATGGAAAACAGGGCGCGGACGGTCAGCATGAGGCCTACGGTTGCAGCGGTCAGGCCACGTTCCGCGCCGAGTGCAGGCAGGTACACGACCGTCAAGTCCACCACTGCCAGGACAGTGGCGCTGGTTGCCAACGCGCGGACCACACCCGGGGTCCGGAGGAGCGAGACCGCACTGCCCTTCGGCCCGCCCTTGGAGGTGCGCCTCCTGCGGCTGACCTTGGCGGAGATAACAAATGTTGTCAGGAACAGCACCAAGCTCATTGCCGTCGCAAGCAGGAAGATTGCCTGCGTGTTCGGGCGAACAGAAGCACCGCCCACTATGGAAATGGCCAGCGGTCCCAAGGCTTGCCCCAGCGATGCGGCGAAGGTCAGGTACCCGAAGGCAGAGTCCAGCCGCGACGACGCCGCATTGTTCGCCACCACAGCCTGTTGCCCCACCACGCAGGCCAACTGACCCGCTCCCAGAAGCGCTGTCCCGGCCACGAGTGCCGGGACTGAGGTCCCCCAGAACAGCAGGAACGCAGAACAGCCCAGAACGACGGCGGACCCGATCGCCATCAGCCGACGCTCACCCAGGCGGTCCACCAGCCCGCCGATGGGCAAGGCGAGTAACAAGGGAAACACCGCATAGCTCGCGGCGAGAAGGCCCAGCGCGAATCCAGGGACGTCCAGTTCAAGTGCGCGGTACGTGGTGGCGGGCCGGACCAGGAACGTCACTGCTTGGATGAGCGCCGAGTGGACGAGGAGTGCGGTGGATGAACGCCGTCCGAGTTCGCCGATCATTCGACCACAAGGCCAGTGCCTGAGATGACTCGCAGTGTCTCATCACGCGCGCCGATGACGTGGTCGAAGGCAATCTTCGCGGCCTTTTCCGGATCCTTGGATGCAATGGCCTCGACGAGGAGCCGGTGATTGGCGAGTGCTTCATCGCGACGTTCGGGGGCGTTATTGGTGAAGTACCGGTAGCGTTCAACGTGGCTTCCGATCTGCCCATGAAAGCGTTGGGCCCAGGAGTTTCCGGCGATCCTGGCGATGGCGGCGTGCAGGGCAACCCCGTATTTCATGGCTTCATCAGCGAACTGAACCATCGCAGCGTTGCGGGCCACGATCCCCCGAAGTTCTTCAAGATCCGCGGCACTCGCATTGGCGCACGCTTCCCGTGCCATCAGGGATTCCAAGGCAGCGCGGACATCGTAAAGCTCTGAAATCGCCTTCTCATCCAGCGCCGGCACCATCACTCCCCCGGTGGGTTGCTGCTCGAGCAAGCTCTCCGAAATCAGGCGACGGATAGCCTCACGAAGGGGCGTCCGGCTGACCTGAAGGGCCGTGGCCATGGCGGGCTCGTAGATGCGCTCACCCGGTTTGAGCTCAAGGCTAAGAATCTGACGTTTCAGTTCGCCGTAGACAAGATGTGCCCCTGTGTTGCGTGGTTGTGGATCCGCCATATAGCGCCGCCTCGGCTAGGAAGTGTACTTGTATACATCTATACACCCAGACTGGAGGACCTCACAAAGGGTTACACCTGCGACCACTTCTGATTGACCACGACCGAGCGTGTTCGAGTGCCTTGTTGCCGCTTCAAGAGGCTCATAGTGGCGCCTTGCCCGGCCTTTTCGAAAGCCGGTCACTGAATCGCAGCCCGGCGCTCGGCGATTCCACCAGCGGCTGGGACCGCTCCAACATCACCAACGGACTGGGCATCGCAGGCCGCATGGTCAATGACCAGCGCACTCGAGCCCGACGCATGGGTGTTCTGGCAGCCCGTGGAGGACACCTACAAGCAGGAGAAGGCCGACAAAGGCTGGGGCTCCATCTACGTGGACTTCGACTGCAACTACGAGGGCCGCGTCCCTCTCTCACATCCCACGCCCTTGAGCCGATCCCTCTCTCACTCTTCTCAGAAGAGTGAGAGAGCGTCCCGCTATAAGGGCTGGGAAGTGAGAGAGGGTTGGCATGCAAAAGGGGACCGGTTGATCAACCGGTCCCCTTCACACTTAAGTTCGGCTAGGCCGCGGGCGTCATTAGCCGCGGCACAGTTCGCCGAACTTGGCGCCGGCTTCCTGGAAGGCCGACGTAAGCTCGCCCATCTTTGCTTCGTTCGGTTCTTCCTTGGCCTGCTCGTCCAGGTACTCAAGGATGGCTGTAACTACAGGCTTCATCTCGGTGGACGCCACCGGTTCGATGGGCCTGATGGCGTTGGCTGCGCGGTTCGAGGCCGTCTGGCTCGGGTTCTGCGGAATACTGGCTGCGGCGACGCCAACGCGGTCACAGGTTTCCGCGGTGGTCAGCTGCTGCTGCGCGGAACAGGCGGATGCCGAGGCAATAAGCCCGGCAGCGATCAGGACAGTGGTGAGTTTCTTCATGGTTCCCTCAGTGGTCGACGTCCCTTTGATTGTAATCAGAGCCGGGGCCCGGCCACGCATCGGCGTCCGCGTTCCTCCCCGGTTAGTTCCCCCGTCGGGCACAAAACGACAACGACCCGCAGGTGTCGGAGCCTTCTTACGGTGACAGCGGGAAAGCAACCGGGCAGGAACGCTGGCATAAGCAAAGCTACAGCGCGGGCGTACGGGGTGGCGTGGTCCGCCGCGAACCCGTTGCTTCGAAGGCGGCAGCCAGCGTCAACAAGGCCGTGTCATCGTACGCGCGGCCGGCGAAGGTGAGGCCCACGGGCATGCCAATATCCGCCATGGTTCCCATCGGTACGGTAACGGTGGGGATGCCCAGGTGCCTGGGAACGAGGTTGCCGTTGGCCACCCACACGCCGTTGCGCCAGCCCAGGTCCGCGGACGCAGGGTTGACGTCCATGTCGGCAGGACCCACATCCGCAGCCGCCGGGAACAGGACTGCGTCCAGTCCGAGCCCGTCCATCCACTCCTCGAGGTCAATGCGCCGGGTCTCCTCCAGGCCGCGCACTCCGCCTTCCAACTCGGGGATCTCGGTGAAGCGGGATACGCCGTATTCGCGGACATGCCGGGGATAAGCGGAGATGTGGTCGTCGAATCCGGTGTAGCGGTCTGCCAGGGCGCCCTTCGGGTGCGGGAAGATCGCAGCGCCGTCCACATCGGCAAGCCTGTTGAGGGCGGGATCACCGTTGGCGCGCAGGAAGTCGTCCCATGCCCAGGCCGAAAGGTCCTCGATTTCACGTTTGAGGTACTCGGTGCTGACCAAGCCGCGAGTGGCAATCGTGCGTGCTCCCGGTCGGTCGCCTTCGTAATTTGAGACCACGGGGAAGTCCACCAGCACTACTTCAGCGCCAGCGGACTCAAGGTCCCGCTTGGCGGCTTCCCACAGGTCAATCACGGAAGCCCGCGTCTCGATGCGCTGCCCGGTGGGGCCACCGATGCCCGGCTGCTCGCTGGTCCCGGCGTCCGGGTCTGCGTTGATATACATGCGCGGCACCCCGAAGCGCTTGCCCCGCAATGCCAGCTGCCCGCCGTCGGCGTCTTCCACGGCAAGCGTCAGGTAGGACTCCGGGCGGACCTCGGACGATTTCGGGAGCTGAACCCACGGCTGCGCGCGCCAAAAATCACCGCGCGTCTCAGCGTCATCGGCAACAATGACATCCAGCAGTTCCAGCATGTCCGCCATGGTGCGCGTGTGCGGGACTACGACGTCCATGGTGGGTACCAGCGGCCAGTTGCCGCGCACCGAGATGACACCGCGCGAGGGCGTGTAGGCGCAAAGAGCATTGTTCGACGCCGGTGCGCGGCCACTCGACCAGGTCTCCTCACCCAGGCCGAAGGCCGCGAAGCTGGCCGCCGTCGCGGTTCCGGAACCGTTGGAGGAGCCGGAACCGAAGGCTGCCGTCAGGTACTCAGCGTTGTACGGGCTTTCAGCACGTCCGTACACACCGCGCTGCATTCCGCCATTGGCCATCGGCGGCATGTTGGTCAGGCCGAGCAGCACCGCTCCGGCGTCGCGGAGTCGTTCAATGGTGAAGGCATCGCTCTGCGCTACCAAGTGCTCAAAGGCCGGCGAACCTGCAGCTGCCGTAAGCCCCTTGGCCAAGTAGCTGTCCTTGGCTGTGTAGGGGATCCCGTCCAGCGGCCCCCGCACCGCGCCCTTCGCCCGTCGTTCATCTGAGGCCCGGGCGTCCGCCAAAGCATCGGGGTTCATGACCACCAAGGCGTTGAGTTTGATGCCGTTGCGATCGTAGGCACCGATACGGTCAAGGTATGCCTGGGTGAGTTCCTCGCTGGTCACCTCGCCCGATTCGAGCGCAGCGCGCAACTGCGCGATGGACGCTTCTACGACGTCGAACCGAGCCATTACGCTGCACCTCCAGCGCGTTGTGCTCCACTGAGGCGCGGCTGCTGCTGGGTGATGCAGTGGATGCCGCCACCGCGGGCCAGGATCGGCCGGGCGTCCACGGTGACCACGCGGCGGCCGGGGTAGGCTTCGGCCAGGATCTCGGCCGCGAGGGAATCGGCACGTTCTTCACCGTAGCCACAGGCGATGACGCCACCATTGACCACCAGGTGGTTGACGTAGCTCCAGTCCACAAAGCCGTCTTCGTCGCGCAAAGTTTCCGGCGCAGGCAGCGGCACAATCTCGAACGGCTTGTCCGCTGCATCCGTCTGGGTTTCCAGGAATGCCTGGAGCGTGCGGCTGACCTCGTAGTCCGGGTGCTCCGGGTTGGTCTGGGAATGCAGCAGGATACGGCCGGGGGTGGGCAGGGTGGCCACCATGTCGATGTGGCCGCGCGTGCCCAGGTCCTCGTAGTCGCGGGTCAGTCCGCGGGGTACCCAAATGACCTTGGTGGCTCCGATGGTGCGGGCCAGTTCGGCTTCGACTGCCGCTTTGTCGGCATAGGGATTCCGGCCCGGATCCAGCTGCACGGTTTCGGTGACCAGCACGGTTCCTTCGCCGTCCACGTGGATGGCGCCACCTTCGTTGACCAGCAGCGAGCTGACCAGCTCTGCGCCCGCCTTCCCGGCGACGAAGCGGGCCATTCCGGCGCTCTTCTGCCACTCGGACCACGCCGGAGCACCCCAGCCGTTGAAGATCCAGTCCACGGCGCCAAGCACGCCGGGACGTTCGTCGTCGAGGACGAAGGTGGGTCCGACGTCGCGCATCCAGAACTCGTCCAACGGTGCCTCGATCTGTTCGATGCCGCTGCCCAGCATGCGGGCGGCGCGCTGGCGCTCGCTCGGGTCCACCACCATGGTGACAGGTTCGAATTCGGCTACCGCATGGGCGACGGCGGTCCAGGCCGCGTAGGCCTCTTCGGCGGAGGCGGCGTCGTGGCCAAGGGTCAGGCCGGTGCGGGGGAACGCCATCCAAGTGCGCTCATGCGGTGCGGTTTCGGCCGGCATTCTCCAAGCCATGGGTGACTCCTTCGTCTTCAGTGCAAATCTCTTGTTGATCACACGATCAACAATGCTGAAAAGGTAATCTAGACTGGTCATTGATGTCAAGCACTCCACAGAAGCGCGCGGTCCGAAAGTCACCGGCAGAGCGCGCCGCAGAAATCACAGAGGCCGCCCGCGAGATCGCACTCGAGGCCGGGCTTACAGCTCTGACACTGCGCAATGTAGCCGCCCGGGTAGGAGTCGCTTCAGGCTTGGTGGCGCACTACCAACCCAACATGGACGCGCTCGTGTCCAGCACTTTCGCCACCATCGTGGCTGCGGAAACACAGGAAGTGGCAGGCTTGCTGAGCCTGCAACCGGGACCGTCGGAACGACTCGCCCTCTTGGTGGACACCCTTTTGGACAACAGCAGGCTGGACGTCACGGCAATCTGGGTGGAGGTCTGGACCTTGGGACGCCGCAACGAAACCCTGGCCTCCTCGGTCCGCGAGCAAATGGATGCTTGGCAGAAGGTCTTCCAGGGAGTGGTCGAGGACGGGAACGCGACCGGAGCGTTCAACGTTTCGGACGCCGCGGCCGTCGCCTGGCAGATTCTCGGCATGGTGGATGGCCTGAACGCCCAAGCCTTGGTCCGCTGGGATGGTGTCAACGATCGCGGCACGCACCTTGCCCGCGCCGTCGAGGGAATGGTGGGCGCCGCCCCAGGTTCCGTCGTTGCCAAACCCCGCTTGTAGGCGACACTGGGCGCGACTCAGCTCGCCAAGTGCACGCTCGCGCCTTCGAACCAACGGTGCACGGGCGGAGCGTCAGGCTCCTGGATGATGGCGTCCAGCAATTCCGTGGCCGCTTTGCCGTAAGCACGCGGCGCCAAGTCAATGGAACTGATCAGCGGATTGCCGGTTTCCAGGGCGGCTGCGCCGGCGAAAGAGACGACATCCAGGTCTTTGCCAAGAGCGAAGCCCCGGCTTTCCAAGACGATCTGGCTCTGCGCAGCCTGACCCTGCGCGCCACAGACCAGCGCATCCGCCCCGCCGATATCCACGGCTTGAGTGATGGCGGCGATCAAGTCCCGTGGACTGGCATTGGCCGCAACCTCATGCACCCGCGGCTCCAAACTATTCCGAAGACACCATTCCATGTAGTTCCGGCGGGTATCGACAGCCCATGATGATCCAATGGCATCGTCGATGGCCAGCAGCGCAGGGCGCCGCCGCCCGCGGGCAAGGAGATGGTCCAGCACTTGGGACTGCAGTTCGGCGTGGTGGGCCTCAAGCGTTCCTTGGACCCGCTCCTCGCCAGGACCGTTGTAGCGGCCAACACTTACCGTCGGGATGCCGTTGGCCAGGAGGGCCGCCACCAGGGGCTCACCCGGGGCGGGGTCGATGGCAATCACTCCGTCCACTTGGAAGGCCATCCGTGGCGTTAGTCCACGCGCGAAAAGCGTGACATCGTAGTCCGCGGCAGCTGCGCCCTCGGTGACTCCGAAAGCGAAGTCCATATAGAACGCCAGGCTGCGGGCGACCGGTGGTATGTGGAGCCCGATGGCGCCGATCCGGTTCACGCGCAGACTGCGTGCGGCGCGGTTGGTGACGTAGCCAAGGCGGTCAGCGGCTTCCTGAATGAGCTCGCGCTTCTCATCGGAGATACGGCCGGAGCCACTCAAAGCGCTGGAGACGGTGGTCTTGGACAGGCCGAGTTCGCGCGCGATGTCCATGATTGTTGCCCGGGTTCTCACCATGACCTCATCCTAGGCGGCAGCCCGGTGATGGCGCTTCCCGGATCTTGGGGAACCTCTTGACATTGCTGTTGTGACGTCCCACACTTTTATTTGCGGGAACGTTCCCGCAAATATCTCCTTCGCTTACATCCGGCCAACGACGCCCGGAGGAATGGATCCCCAAATGTCCCAAGCTGTCCTGACTTCGGACCGCCGAAGCCACGTCCGCAGGACGATCTTCGCGATCGATATCCTGCTCCTGCTCGCCCCACCCGTGCACTGGTTGTTCAGCGACGGCCAATCCACCATCTGGTATTTCCTCGTAGCCAACGCCTTGGTGACCCTGTCCCTCTTTGGCCTGTGGATGACACGGGATACCGACGAGGAGGAAACGCGATGAACATGCTGATTGGTTACGGAGCCATCCTCCTGTTCACCGTGCTGGTGGTGGCTGTCATGAGCCGCGGCCGGCGCGTGGACAAATCCATGAGCGAATACGCCACCGGCGGCCGCTCATTCAATTCTTGGTTCGGCACCATGGCGTTCCTCAACACCTGGCTGGCCGGCACCATGTTCATTTCCTTCGCCGGCCTGACTGCCAGTGCCGGCGCTATCGGCTTCTACTCCCTGTCCTACTCACTGCTCAGCGTGGTGCTGATGTTCTTCCTTGGCACGCCTGTGAACAAATGGGGCCGCATCCACGATCTCCGAACCCAGGCAGACCTGCTCGGCCTGAGGTACAACTCCCGCTCGGTCCGGGTCATCGCAGCCCTCATCGGCGTCCTGGCCTCAATTCCATGGGTTGTCCTGGGCATGCAGTCCCTGGGCCTTGTCTTCTCCACTCTCTCCTTCGGGCA
Organism: Pseudarthrobacter sp. PvP004; assembly: GCF_017876035.1. Lineage (NCBI taxonomy): Bacteria > Bacillati > Actinomycetota > Actinomycetes > Micrococcales > Micrococcaceae > Pseudarthrobacter > Pseudarthrobacter sp. PvP004. Next base: position 4,717,785 of record NZ_JAGINL010000001.1, on the reverse strand, counting down.
GGTGTCCCCCTACGTCGCAGTGGTGATCGGTGTGCTTTTCATCGCCGCACGCCAGATCTGGACCGTGAAGCTTGGCACCCGCGGACTCATCATCAGCGACATGGTTCAAGGGATTTTTGCCTACGGCGTCGGCTTCCTGGTGATCCTCGGGCTCTTGGTGTGGCTCATCACCAACGGCCATGGTTTCAACGAGGTTTCGCCCAGCCTGCTCCAACTGCCCGGTCCCGGCAGCGCGGCGGGCCCGTTCTACCTGTTCTCCCTGATCTTCACGGGAATGATGGGCGCCTGGTGCTGGCCCGACCTCTTTGTTCGCATGTTCAGCGTCAAGACCCCCAAAACGGTACAGAAGTCCGCCGTCCAGGCAGCACCGATCATGTTCCTGTTCTCCGCCGCGCTCACCACGGTGTGCCTGCTGGCCACCAGCGTCCCGGGTGTTTCCGACGCCCCCGATACCGTGTGGTTCATCCTGGCCGGAATCGGTGGAGCAGGCATGGTTGCCATCGCTGGCGTGTGCGTTGTGGCCGCCACCATGGGCAACGTTGGAGCCAACTTGCAGGCCGTAGGCACCCAGTTGGCCAACGACGTGATCGGCGTTCGCAAACAAGAGCGCATTGAATCCGCAAAGGGCGCAAAGATCGCTGTCGCCGCCATCACGCTTATCTCCGCTGGCGCTGCTCTGCTGATGGCGAACCAAGTCTCCGGGCTGATCGTGGTCGCTTTCGTGTCCTACCAGGCCATCTGTCAGCTAGCCCCTACCCTCCTGCTCGGAATCTTCTGGCGACGGGGTACAGCTGCAGCCGCCAACTCCGCAATGGTTTCGGGAATCCTGGTGGCCGCGGTACTGGAACTCATGTATCCGAGCCCGCTGTCCATTCCGTGGCTTGGCGGACTGACGTCCGGGGTAGCTGGGTTGATCGTCAACCTTGCCGTCTACCTTGCGGTCTCACTCGCCAAACCTGCCCCTGCCGCAGAACAAGACCGCGTTGACGCGCTCTTCAAAGGGCTGAAGAAGAAGGAACCCGTAAGCCAAGGAGCACTGACGTGATGGCCGCGGACACCATTGTCCTGGCACGCCGGATCCACACCCTGGACCCGAACGCGCCCGCCGCCACCGCCCTTGCCATCAAAGACGGCCGGATTGCCGCCGTCGGTTCCTTCCCGGACCTGGAGCCGTACCGGGGACCCAACACCACCGTGCTCGACTACGGCGACGCGACGATCGTCCCGGGCTTGAACGACAGCCACACTCATGTTGTTTTTGGACTGGATCTGGCCCGTGGCGTGCAGTTGACGGACCTGGGTCCCCTTGAGGAAGTGCAACGGATCATCGCGGACGCAGCCGCCGCCGCCAAACAAGGCGAATGGGTCAACGGTTGGGGCCTGGATCCGAACCTCTTCACGGATATCGGCTTCAACGGCCGGCTCTTCGACGACGCCACGGGCCCGGTGCCAATGTTTCTGCGTATGCGGGACGGCCACTCCGCCATTGTCAACACAGCGGCCTTGGCCGCCGCCGGAATCACGGGTCCGGTCGACTTTCCGGACGAGTCACTGATAGACGTCGACGACGACGACTCGCCCACCGGGTACCTCGTCGAGTTCAGCGCCATGGAGCTGGTGACGAGAGTGATCCCGCAGGAAGCCTTCGAGGTCCGGGCCGAAAGGCTCCGTACCCTGCTGACCGGAATGGCCGCCGTCGGAATCGCTTCCACTCACGTGATGGATTTCGCTGAGGGTTCTGCCGAATTGGCCACCCACTTGGAGACTCACGGTGAGCTTCCGCTTCGGCTGCGCTTCTCCCCCATGGTCAATGCCGGCGCTTCGCTGCACGAGCTCGAAGAAGTGGCTGCGATGCAGGGCATGGGCGGAAGACGGTGGCGGGTGGAAGGGGTCAAGTTCTTCATCGATGGCACCATCGACAACGGTTCGGCCTGGCTGGAACAGCCGGACGTGTATGGCGAGAACCATGAATCGGTGTGGACCGACCCCGAGGACTTCCAGAAGGCGCTGAGGTTCTTTGTGGAGCGCGGAATTCCCACAGCCACCCATGCCATTGGCGACCAGGGCGTTCGGTATGTTCTCGAAGCGCTTGAGGCATCCGGCGATGCGCGGCATTTAGCGGCGCACAGGATCGAGCACATAGAAACCATCCCTGACGATCTGGTGAACCGCTTTGCCCAACTCGGAGTGGCCGCGAGCATGCAACCCATCCACGGGACCCACCACACCCGCGCGGACCGGAGCGACAATTGGTCCGTTCGGTTGGGGCCCGAAAGGGCGGCCCGCGGATGGCGGTGCCGCGACCTCCGCGACGCCGGAGTCACGGTGGCGCTCGGCTCCGACTGGCCCATCACCCCGTACGACCCCAGGGCCATGATGGCAGATTCCATTCTGCGCCGGCCGGTGGAAACGCCCGGCGCTGCACCCGTACAGCCCGAGCAGGCCCTCACGGCGCTCATGGCCCTTGAGGGTTACACCACCCATGCTGCCGCTGCAGCAGGCTTAGGCGCGACATCGGGAACAATCAGTGTGGGCAAGCTCGCCGACCTCACCGTATTCGAGGGGGATCCCTTGCGGATTACCCCGGAGGAGCTTGCCGGAACCTCAGTGCTGACCACCTTCGTAGACGGCGTTCCAACGCATTAGTTTGCCAGGGCAGGGCGCAGCGGCCGGTAGTCGAGGTCACAGTGCCCTGCCCTAGGCTGGGACCATGGCGATCATTCACAAGGCAACCCTGTCCCCTTCCAAGCTCGAACTCATCGCTGACTACCTCCCAAAGCAGCCTTGGTTCATCCAGGATGGCTCCCCGGAGCTCATCGGCGCCTACCGCTTTGACGATCCCGCTGGCGAGGTGGGCCTCGAGACCCATGTGGTCACCGCCGGCGACCGCATCTACCAAGTCCCCCTCAGCTACCGCGGCTACGAACTGGCCGGAGCTGAGGAGTGGCTGCTCGGAACCATGGACCACTCCGTCCTCGGCAAGCGCTGGGTGTACGACGCCTGCGCCGATCCCGTCTACGTCAAGGCTCTCGCCACCGCAATCCTCACCGGCCAGCAGGAGGCGGAACAGTTTGTGGACGGTGAACCGGAGCCCCGGCCCAGCACGGTCACGGTGAAGGGCAGCGGAAAGCTCGACGGCGGTTTCCCCACCCTGAGTGCCTCGGCGCCGGTATCCGGCAGCGGCGTGACCATCATTGATGCCGGCGAGCTTCGCTTGAAGGTGGCGCGGGTAGTGGACGTGGCAGCGGACGCTTCCGCCAACTCGGCCGCTGCCCCGGAACTGCACAGCGAGCTGACCCTGAACGGCACGTGGGCCGGGCTTGAAAACCCGGTGGAGTTGGCAGCAGTAATCCGGAACTGATACTCGACGTTCCTTCCCAGTTACCCCACCTCCCGGCCAATGTGGTCCCGGAGCGGCCGCGTGATGGCTAGGCCGCGCCGGGGCTCAGGCAGGAGTACCCGGGAAGGAGCGCACGCCGGGGGCACCTGTTGGTCGCAGCGGCTCCGGCGTAGGCTGGCACCAAGCCATCTAACTACGTGAGGGGTTCGGCATGTACAAAGCGCAAACCATCATCCCCGCCGCCCAGGATCTGGCACGGGAGTGGGTAACGCATGCAGCTGAGGGCACGTCGTCCCAGACGGATGCGGTGGTGAGGTGGGCATTGGCCCGGATCAACCATGCCGATGTGCCGTCCGTGGTGCATGGCGTCATGCTCACTTTGACCGGTAACAAGAAGGCTGCCAAGGAAGCTAAACGCACCGCAACCAGAGCAGTGAAGAAGGCAACCCAAGCGCTCAGCCGGAAGACAACTCAACGCAGCTCCGGCCGTGCCGTATGGTTTACCGCCATCGTTGCGGCCCTGGTGGGTGCGGGCGCAGTCTTTGCTTGGCGCATGATGATGCCCCCGGGCGAACCTGAGCCAGCCAAGCAGCCGGAGACCCCGGTCCAGCCGCCGGTGCCCCCGGTTCCCTAGTCACGCCACCAAAGGTGCCGGACCCGCTACGGTGCAGGGTCGTCGTCGTGCCGTTGTATCCGTCTCCGTAGCGACTTCCCGGCAAAGAGCCAGTAAGCGCCGCCGCTGGCCAACAGGAACCCCAGCACGCCCAAAATGACCAGCTGGCTAATGATCCCGGCGATAACCATCACGAAACCGGCCAAGACGGCAAGAGTGCCCAGAACAGCACGCGCCAGCGCGCCTCGTGGGCGGCCTGACTTCAGCTCATAGGCGAGATCGGGATCCGTTGAAGCGAGATCCCGCTCCAGCTCTTCCAAGCTCCTGCGTTCTTCTTCCGACAACGACATCGGAGTTCCTCACCACACAAGCAGGGCCGCCAACCTTGCGTCGATGCTCAGAACATCAGCACGAGCTCTGCTTGCCGTGCTATGCCTTCATTATCTTCCCGTTAGGCAGTTCTAGCCACAGGCAGGAAATGCCGGACAACCGTGCAGTGAGCGGCTATGGCGGCGTCGTTGATTACTCGGGGGAGGGAACCATCGGGATCGCGCCTTACCAAGGGTCCTCAGCATGCTTACGATGGAGTGGCGGGTTACGGCCCACTAATGCACGGACTACCGAACGCCGACTGGAAAGTTGAATTCCCCATGGCACGACGAAGCTCCACCAAAGCAGCAAACCTCCCCGGCCCCGGTTCCAAACGACGCGGACCCGGACGGGCCATCTGGCTAATTGCCGCGGGTCTCGTCGCTGGCATAGCCGGTGGAATTTTCGGTTTCCGCATGCTGGTGCCACCGGCAGAGCCCGAACCGGACAAGACCCCTCAGCGGCAACCTGCCGAAGTTCTGGTCCCGGAAGAGCCGGTCGAGATCTCAACGAGAATGCGTCCCGGCGAATGGACTGAAGAGTCATTGCTGGAGCACGTCGAGGATTACAAGCAGCAGATCCGGGACATGGGCGCGAAAGAATCGCAGATCGTAGTCAACGTGGAGCGGACGGAAGCGGGGGCTGCCCGCGTGGTGGTCAGCTGGGATCGATCCTAGAGTTTGGCCGCTGTTTCCTTCGCCGCTTCCTGCAGCAACGCAATAAATTCGTCCTGCCGAGGAAGGACGTCATCACGAAGTCCGGCAACTGACAGTGCCCCGCGTAATACGCCATGGGAATCGAACAGCGGCACTCCCAGTGCGGCGACACCGACGGTGACGTCCTGGTCAGACACACTGAAGCCGCGTTCCCGGATGATTTTTGCGTCAGCCTCAACCTGCTCTGCTGTGGTGAGGGTGTTCGGCGTGATCGCCTGCAGCGGAGCCGACGCTGTGACGCTGTGCCTGAGTTGGTCATCCCATGCCATGATGGCCCGCGACGTTGCACCTGCGTGCGGCGGGAGGGTGCCGCCGGGGTTGAGGAGCAGCAGCGTCACTTTGGTCCCTTTGACCCAATCGAGGCAGGTCACGAGTTGGTTCCTTACGGCGCAGAGATAGACGGTCTGGCCCGTGAGCTCGTTGAGGCGGGCCATGGCGGGACGGGCTGCGGAGACCTCCGGAATCCCTTGCAGGGAAGCACTTGCTAGGTGAAGGATCTGCGTACCGAGTTGAGCCCTGCCATCTTCCCGGATTCCGATCAGTTCCACGTGTTCGAGCGCGTCAAGCAACCGGTACACGCTGGGTCGCGGCATGGAAATTGCCTCGGCGATGTCCACCACGCTCATGGGTCCGTTGTCGGCCAGCGCGTTGAGGAGGTCAGCACTGTTGGCCATCACCTTGATGGGTTTCGCTGCCACTAGACGGCCCCGCTTTCTACGGCCGGCAGATGAGCCTCCGGCAACTGAATCGCACCAAGCGCCCGGCTTACGGTTGCGGCAGCAGATTGGACCATCGCGACGGGGTCGTAGTCGCTGTGGAACACCCTGTGGGTTTGGCCACTGATGGACAGCGCTCCTACAACGGCACCAGTGTGGTTGAAGATTGGCGCACCAACGCCGCCAATCCCCTGACCCCAATCGCTGTGCGCCACTGCAACGCCGGCGGACGCCGTTTCCGCTAGGAGTCGGCGAAGTTCCTCTGCGTTATGGGCCACCGGGCCGAACAGTTCATCCTCAGGCAGGTCCCTCAAATAGCGTTGGACCACCTCGGGGATTTCGAAGGCGAGGATAGCCCTGGGCGCGGCCCCCTGGCCCAAGGGCATGGACTCGCCCAATCTAAGGTTGTGGATCTGGACATCCAGGCCATCGATTCGGTCAATGCACACGGCCCGGAGGCCGCGCCTGATGCACAGGAACGATGTCTGGCCAGTGGCAGCGTGCAACCTCTCAAGCTCCGGCCGCGCCAGGTCCCTCAGGTCCAGCTGGGCTTCCAGCTTTGCTCCGAGCCGAACAAAATCGAGGCCGAGCCGGGTCTTGCCGCGGCGCGACCCATCCTCCACCCAGCCGATCGCCTGGAGCGTCGAGAGCAGCCTGTAGAGGGAGCTCGCGGGTTCAGCTGTGCGCTCAGCGAGTTCGCTCACAGTCAGCTCGCCTGCCTCAGCGATCGCGCGAAGGACTGCCGCAGATTTGGTCACGAGGTTCATTCCACCGCTGGGATCCGTTGCTTCCGTCATTGGAACCTCTCACCTAGCGGACACACATCATGACTCACGATACGTAAGGCCCATGACCAATGCAACAACGGCGTCGCCAACAAACTTTTATCAATCAGTGGAACTTATGTCCGCCAGTTGATAACTTGGAGGGAAGTGGTCAAGAACCATGCCGTGCACCCGAAGGAGCAGTCGATGACGACACCAACCATTGAAACCATCCCGGATATACGGGCAGCCGTCCTCAAGGCCCCAGAGCAGTTCGGCACGCAGCGACTACGGCGCCCGGAGGCAGGGCCGGGCGAAGTTCTTGTTCGGGTCTCATTCACCGGCATCTGCGGCTCGGACTTCCCCATTGTGAGCGGCACCCACCCCCGAGCTACTCTTCCACTGGTGATGGGGCACGAAATTACCGGCACCATTGAGAATCCAGGGGACAGCGGACTGACTGAGGGCGCCACGGTGGCCGTCAACCCCCTCCTGCCCTGCGACACCTGCGGCGCCTGCCGGAAGGAACTGTGGCACGTCTGCAGAAACCTGAGGCTGCTTGGCATCGATACGCCCGGATCCATGGCGGAATTGATCGCCGTACCTGCCGCGAACGTCATTCCCTTCTCCGAAAATGTCCCCGCCAAGGAAGCAGCCCTGGCCGAGCCGCTCGCAGTAGCAGTTCACGCCATTCGGAGGGCCAGGCTCGCAGCAGGCGAGCGCGTGCTGATCTTCGGCGCAGGACCCATCGGAATCCTGGTTGCGCTGGCCGCCCGTCACGCAGGTGCGGCTGACGTTGCTGTCGTGGAGCCAAGCGAACGACGCCGGGAAGTAGTTGAGGCGCTCGGCCTCCGGGCGCTCGGGCCAAGTGACGTCCCGGTAGCCAAGGAGCATGGCGAGACCGCCACCGACGTTGTCTTCGATTGCGCAGGGCATCACAGCGTCACGCCCCTTCTAACCAAGGTGGCGCCAGTGCGGGGGCGGATTGTGATTGTGGCCGTGCACCACGGATCGGCCGAGGTGGACCTGCGCGAGCTCGCCTTTGCCGAACAGGAAATCATCGGGGTGCGCGTCTACGAGTCCGCAGACTTCGCCGAGTCCGTACGGCTGATCAGCCACCATGAACTTCCACTGGCAGGAATTCCGATCTCTGAATACCCCCTGGAATCGGTGGAAGAGGCTTTTGCCGAGGCGCGGTCAGGCACTGGAGCAGTGAAGATCCTTGTGCGAAGCCTGCCCCAACCCCTGCATTAATTATCATTTTCTGGACAAATTGTCCGTATCACGGCAATAATGGGCGGTAGACCTGCTGACACGATCGATGAGGACAATGTCATGTCAAGAACGCAAGCAACCAAGACCGGAACGGCCGAACTCCAGAGGCTTGCAGCCGCTGGCCGCTGGCACGTCATCAAGACCGTGGCGGATGCCAAAGCCGGCCACATCGGCGGCCCGCTGTCCGCAATGGACCTGCTGGTTTCCCTGTACTTCAACGAACTTTCTGTTGACCCCGGGAATCCGCAGGACCCCGCCCGAGACCGTTTCATCCTCTCCAAAGGACATTGCGCCATTGGCCTGTATTCGGTCCTGGCACTCCGCGGCTACTTCCCTGTGGAGGAACTGGCCACTTTCGATCAGGGCGGATCGCGACTTCAAGGCCACCCGGACATGAAGCTCACCCCCGGCGTGGACAGCTCCAGCGGTTCCCTGGGCCAGGGTCTATCGGCCGGAGCCGGCATGGCAATGGCCGCCAAGCAACTCGGAACGGACTTCCACACGTGGGTCATGTTGGGCGACGGCGAACTCGAAGAGGGAATGGTGTGGGAGGCAGTCCACACGGCACGTCGCTTCAAGCTTGACAATCTCACGGCGGTCATCGACCTCAACGGACTTCAGCAGTATGGATGGCCCGTCTCCGAAGACGATGACCGGTTCGACCGCTCAAACCCGTGGTCCGGCGTAGACCTCAACGGAGTCTTCACGTGCTTTGGCTGGAACGTCATCAGCATCGACGGGCACGACTTCGACGCAATTCACGACGCCTTTGACCGGGTCCGTGCGCAACGGGGTTCAGGAAAGCCAACCGTCATCCTAGCCAAGACCATCAAAGGCAAGGGCGTGTCCTTTACCGAGGGCACCTACAAGTGGCACAACGGCATTGCCACACCGGAACAACTGGCCAGCGCAGCCGCTGAACTCGGCCAGGTTTTCGAAGGAGAAGCAAAGTGAAGGCGCAACGCGACGTATGGGGCCAGACCCTTGTAGATCTTGCCAGGACGGACAGCCGGGTTGCAGTGGTGGACGGCGATCTTGCCACGTCCACCAAAGCTGATCTGTTCGCCGACGCGTTCCCGGACCGGTTCTTCGAAATCGGCATCGCGGAGCAGAACATGGTGGGCGTTGCCTTTGGCCTGTCCACTCTGGGTTTCCGTCCATGGCTATCCACCTTTGGGGTATTCCTAACCCACCGCGCTCTGGACCCCATCCGCATGCTGGTCTCCCAGACCGGAGCACCCGTCAAGATCGCCGCCTCCTATTCCGGCCTCCTCAACGGCAGCAGCGGGAAGACCCATCAGGACATTGAGGACCTGGCCATCATGCGTGCAATGCCGGGCATGACCGTGATCGCCCCGGCCGACGCAATAGAAGCCGAAGCAGCTATCCGATGGGCGGCAGACCACGACGGTCCCGTCTACCTGCGGTTGGCACGGGACGCCGTTTCCGACATTTTCAGTCCGGGCCATGCATTCACGCCGGGAACAGTACATGTATTACGCGAGGGCAATGACGCACTTCTGGTTTCCACAGGTGTCCAGAGTTCGCGTGTCATGGATGCTGCAGCTCTGCTCGCCGAAGAAGGAATCGAAGCCCGGATGGTTCACGTTCCCTGCCTCAAACCCGTGGATGAAGCTGCTCTGCTATCTGCCCTCTCAGGCCCTGCACCAATCTTCACTATCGAAGAACACAGCATTATTGGAGGACTGGGCGGGCTGGTAAGTGAGCTGGTTACCAGCACCACGCTGGGCAAAACGGTCACTCGGCTGGGACTTGCGGACGCATGGTCCGAGTCCGCTCCCAACAGCTACCTGTTGGACAAATACGGGCTCTCGCCCGCCCGCGTAGCCGGCCAGGTCCGGCACGCGCTGGCCGACGACTAGGCGAGGGCGCTGATCCCATGAGCAGCCCCACCCACAGAGTCCAAGCAACACGGTCCGGCGACGCGGGCATCAGCACCGTGCTGGCCAGCATGGGCGGAGATGGACTCATCGGGCTAGGCCCGGATGGCGTCCTGTGGGCCCGGGCGCCACAGACCCCCGTGGTCAATACCACAGGTGCTGGCGACGCAGCACTTGCCGGATTCCTCAGCGAAACCTCACTCGAACCCGGAGGGCCCACCGGAGCACATCATCGTAGATCAGCCTTCACCGAAGCGCTGGCGCGTTCCGCCGCCTGGGGCGCGCTCGCCGTCGGGCGTTCCACCACAGCCTTGGGCAGCCTCGAAGGAGCGCCGGACGCCACCTTCCAAGAGCCTGATCCAACCTTCCGCCTCAGCAAGCTCTGAGGCACAAAACCTAACAAGGGAGCATCTCATGAACGCACAACAGACGGCCCTGATCACTGGCGGGGCACAAGGAATCGGCGCCAAGGTGGCACATACCCTGGCAAACCGCGGCTGGCGGGTCCTCGTGGCCGATCTCAACGAGGGGCCGGCCAAGGACCTGGCAGAAGAACTCAATTCCTTTTCTCCCGCGGCCTCCCCCCACCTTGGGTTCGGCGTCGACGTGGCTGACGAGATCAGCGTCCAAGCCCTCCTGGGTGCCGTCGCGGGCGAAGCGGACCGGCTGGACGGTCTGGTGAACTGCGCCGGAAACATCCTTCGCCAGCCTGCCGAGGAGCTGGACATCGCACAATGGCGGCGTCTGCTGGACATTCATCTGACGGGTTCAATGCTCACGGCAAAGGCGGCTTTTCCACTCCTCAAATCGAGCCGTGGCTCTATTGTGAACATCGCGTCAGTAGGGTCCACCTTTGGCTTGCCGGGGAGATCTGCCTATGCCACCGCCAAGACCGGGATGCTGGGACTGACCAGGACCTTGGCCGTTGAATGGGGCGTCCATAAGATACGCGTCAATGCGGTCGCTCCCGGTTACGTAAATACGGAGATGGTGCGTAGCGGCTTGCGCAACGGCACATTGAACCAAGAGGTTCTCTTGGGACGGACTCCCCTCGGGAGGCTTGCCGAGCCGGAAGAAATCGCGAACGTGATCGCTTTCCTGCTCTCCCCGGACGCGTCGTTCATCCACGGCGAGGTCATTAAGATCGACGGCGGACTCACCATCGACGGCACGTTCAGTTAGCAGCCACACACCCAGGAAGGGCGGCCGGAACACTCCGGCCGCCCTTTTGCTGCGTTCACGAGGCATCAGGGTTCGACGGCGATCTTCGGCGCAGCGCCCCGGCCCACCTTGTCGAAGGCAACGGCTATGTTGCTGAGCGGCACCGTCTCAACCAGCAGCTCCCCCAACCCGGGATATGTCTGGAGGATGTCCAGTGCCAGCCCGTAGTCCGGGCGGTGCGAGCTGTAGCTGGTGATGATGTCCAGTTCCTTCCGCACGGCATCGTTGGCTGCCAACACCGGCGGCGCTCCATACAGTGCCACCACCACCAACCGCCCTTGGACAGGAAGCCCACGGACAGCATCGGCCAAGGCCGCGGAGGCTCCGGCAGCTTCGATCCACACGTTTGGCTTGAAACCGGGGGGAAGGGTATCCACCAGGTCCAGCCCCAGCTGTTCGGCGAGACCGGCCCGTGCTGCCACGTCTTGGGTCATCCCCTTGAGCACCACACGGGCACCGAGATACTGGCAGACCACTGCGGACAGGATCCCGATGGTGCCGGGACCACTGACAACTACGGTGTCCTCGGCTGTCACGCGCCCACGGCTTGCAACCGCCCTTGCGGCAACCGAGAGAGGTTCTGTCAGCACCGCCGTCCGGGCGGGCACAGCGTCGGGTACGGCCAGCAACTGGGATGCGGGGATGCGAACGAAACGTGCGGCGCCCCCGTCGCGCGTCAGGCCCAAAGTGACCTTATCCGGGCAGCCGTTCGCGTAGTCAGCCGTACAAGCGGCGCAGTCCCCGCAGCCGGACTGGGCGATGGCCACCACGCGAGTCCCTGGCTTCAGGCCGCCGGGGTCCTCGCTCTGGACGATCGTCCCCACAATCTCGTGGCCCAGAACGGTACCGCACGGAACCCAGCCGTACCCATCGTCGCCGTTCCAGATGTGGAGATCGGACCCGCACAAGCCACAGTATTCCGTTGCTACGAGCACTTCGCCGGCTCGAAGCCGCGGGGTTTCCTGCATTCTGATCTCGATGCTCCGCTTATCCATCGAAGAGCGGACAGCCGCGGCTGCGGTCGCGGGGAGGGTGGTAATCATGATGATTCCTTCCGGATACGGCAGTTCCCGGCGTGCCAGTGGCGCCGCCGGGAACTGTGTGATGTGGGCAGTACTAGATTTGATCCAGGGGAACGCCGGTGTTGTTCTTCCACTTCAGGACCACAACACTGGATACCGCCGCAACTGCGATGACATAGAGGTTGAAGATCCAGCCACTGCCAATCGAGTAAAGCCAAGTGCTGAGGTAGGACGCCGTACCGCCACAGACAGCCACGCCGAGGGAGATGGAAACGCCAAAGATCCTGGTGCGGTAGCGGGTGGGAATCTGTTCTGAAATCGCTGCCGGCTTGGAACCTGTAATAAAGGCGACCAGCAACAGTCCTGCTGTCTGGGCAACAAGCAACGTCCATGGCTCGCTGGTCATCAAGCCCCAGAGCGGGAATACCGTGGCTGCGATACCCACCAGGGAGATAAGGGTTGTGATCTTCCTTCCCCAGTGATCGGAGATCCAGCCGGAGACCGGGAGGAAAGCGATATAGACCACCTGTGCTATCACGCTCATCACGAACGCCTGGCCCGGATCCATGCCCCTGACGCCGATTGCATAGATAGCTGCCGAGGTGACCCACGTGTAGTACGTGAGCGTAGATCCAGCCTCGTAGAGGAACAACTTCACGCCTGCGGCAAATACCTGCTTCTTGCTCCACGGGGGCGCAGCGCTGCCAGCCTGGGCAACGGCCACATGCTCACTTTCCATCATGCCGCGGCGCAACCACAGTGCAGCCACAGCCAGCAGCGCACCGGCTGCGAAGGGAATTCGCCACCCCCATTCCATCATTTCCGACTTGCTGATCAAGCCGGTCAGTACCGCCATGAAAAGCGTCGCCAGGAGGGATCCTGACCCCACTGCGATGAAGACCGTGCTTGACCACAGACCGCGGCGCTTGGCCGGGGCGATTTCAGCGATGTACGCGTAAGACGTCGTCGACTCACCGCCGTGCGCAAAGCCCTGAATCAATCGGGCCAGCAGAAGGAGGAGAGATGCCCAACTGCCGATTGCCGCGTACGAGGGAATGAGGGCGATCCCCAGGCTCGCACCCGCCATGAGGAACATCGTGGTCAGCAGGACAGTGCGTCGCCCGAGTTTGTCAGCCAGAGGACCGAACACCAGCCCGCCAATGGGACGCATCAGGAAACCGACGGCGAACACGGCCAGCGTGCTCAGCAGCGCAGACATAGGGTTGCTGGAGTTGAAGAGGCTGCCGGCGATGTAGACCGAGGCGACGGTATAGATGGTCCAGTCAAACCATTCCAGCAAGTTTCCTACGCCCGTGGCGAGCAGGGATTTGCGTTGTAGGCGCAACCGTTCCGGGCTGCTTTTCGGTTGGGCTGTGTTCTGCTCAACAATCGTCATTGAATGCTCCCGTGTTGGGAAGCCACACTCTGTGGCTTGACTCGGTTGTGACCAGGGCCAGTGCGAAGCTACGCCATATAGCAAGTTTCGCAAGGTGGCCTGGTTGTGCGCCGGAAGGCCCACGTTCTGCACCCAACACCATCATGCGGACAAAGTGTCTGTCAAGTGATAATTTGGTTCTTGGGCGGAATCAACACGAGAAAGCCGCGCCACCCTGAACGGAACATTGCCGGTAGTCCCGGCAGAGGAGGAACGATGGACAGGAATCTTGAGGGCAGAGTAGCTCTTGTCACCGGCGCCAGCAGCGGCATCGGGGCCAGCGTGGTCCGCAGGCTCCTCGCCGCCGGCGCCAAAGTACATGGCGTCGCGCGGAGGCAGGAAGCTTTGAACGCGGTAAGCCCCGAGCATCTGGTCACTGGCCAGCTGGTAACCCACGCTCTGGACGTTGCCGACACTGCGGGAGCGCGGGCTCTGGCGGCGCACCTCGCGGAAACGGATCCCATTGACATTCTGGTCTGCGCTGCGGGGACCAACGTCCCACGCAGGCGAATGGCCGAGCTCGACGACGAGAGTTTCGACCGCATCATGAAGACCAATGTCTACGGCGTCTTCACCTTGCTGTCAGCGACGCTCGATCAGTTGCGGGAACGGCAAGGCGACGTAGTGATCATCTCCAGCATCGCTGCAAGCTGGCCGGACCACAGCGGGGCAGCCTACGGCGCTTCCAAATCCGCGTTGCTGGGTCTGGCCCGGGGCGCATCGCGCGACGAGCACGGCAACGGCATTCGCGTCTGCAGCATCCTGCCAGGCATCGTGGACACTCCCATCCTGGACCTGCGCCCCAGCCCGCCGCCCCGAGAGGTCAGGGACTGGGCCATCCACCCGGACGACATTGCAGAAGCGGTGCACTGCGCGATCAGCCTCCCGCCGCGAACCAACATTGCTGAAATGAGCGTGGTTGCGACGCGCCTGCAGTCACTCAGCAACACACAGGCGGCCACCCCGGAACTCCCGGCCAGCATGCGGAGCTGAAGCAACGGGGCCGCCTGCCACAATGGCATGCGGCCCTGTCTCCTGCTCGACAATGTTGCGCCCAGCCGCGCTTAGCCCAAGCTAGTCTCCCTGCCGCGGCCTCCACACCACAACTGCCTGCGACCGCGCCCGGGGGCGCTGACCGCGGGCCAAGCTAACGACGTCGCCCGCCGCTCCGGCCGCGAAAATGCGCGCGTCCACGGGTGAGCGCCGACGCGACAACTCCTCCGTCAGCTCAGCTACCCGATACTGCAGCGCAGCAACCTGATTTTCGAGATCGAGGATTCGTTTGATGCCTTCAAGAGAGACGCCGGACTGCGAGAGGCGCTGGACCTCCCGCAGTTTGTTGACGTCGTTCTGCGAATAGCGGCGGGACTTGCCGGGCGCACGGCTGGGCGAGACGATGCCCAAGCGGTCGTACTGGCGCAACGTCTGCGGATGCATGTCGGCTAGCTCCGCAGCGACGGAGATGACAAAGATCGGCTGGTTGACGTCGATTGCCATGACCGTCTCCTTACAACCGGGCCTTCGCGGCCAGGTCGTGACGCGGGTTCGCGTCCGTGGTGGCGGCAGCGAACGCCTTCACGGCTTCCTCCGCTTCCTTGTTCAAGTTCTGAGGGACCGCGACGTCGATGGTCACCAGCAGGTCGCCGGTCGCCTTGGACGTTTTTACGCCTCGGCCCTTGACCCGGAGTGTCCTGCCCGACGGTGTCCCGGCAGGGACGCGCACCTTGACGGTGTCGCCCTCGAGTGTTGGGACCTCGATGGTGGCGCCAAGCGCCGCTTCCGCGAACGTGACGGGGACGTGGATGCGGATGTTGTCGCCGTCGCGGTGGAAAAAGTCGTGGGGCTTCACGCTCACCGTGATGATGAGGTCACCGTTGCCGGCCGGGCCAGCGTTGCCCTTGCCGCGCTGACGGACTTTCTGCCCGTCCTTGATGCCGGCGGGAATCTTGACGTCGATCACGTTGCCGTTGCTCTCACGCAGGCTCACCGTGGTGCCTTTGATGGAGCCGGCAAACGAGATGGAGGTGGTTGCCGTCCTGTCCGCGCCCTTCTGCGGGGCACGCTGGAAACCGGTCTGGCCGGCGCCACCGAAGCCACCTCCAAACAGGTCAGCGAACTCCGGAGGAATGCCGCCGCCTGCAGGTTGACGAGCACCCGGCCCGCCCCCAAACAGACCACCAAAGAGGTCCTCAAACCCACCATTGGCCCCGGCGCCACCCCGCCCGGCCCCGGCACCCGGAGCAAACCGGGCACCACCCATAGCGCGGATGGCGTCATACTGCTGCCGGTCCTCAGGATTCGACAGCACCGAGTAAGCCTCGGAAATGTCCTTGAACTTCTTCTCCGCAGCAGCATCCCCGGCATTAGTATCCGGATGGTACTGCCGGGCTAGCTTGCGGTAAGCCTTCTTAATATCCGCGTCGGACGCGTCCTTGGCAATACCAAGGATCGCGTAAAAATCCTTTTCAACCCAGTCCTGGCTGGCCAAGAGCGTTTCCTTTCTAAAACAAACAAAGCGTACGGCGAGACTGCCTCGAAGCCGTAGCGGATGAGGGGGCCCGGGAGTGGCTTCGGGCCTACCGGAGCCGGGTGGCTTTGGATCGAAGATCCCAAGCCACCCGGCGTAGGGGCGGGGCCCCTCATCCGCGAAGGCGGAACGTGAGACTACGCCGGAACCGCGACGATCACTTGGGCTGCACGCAGGACCCGCTCGCCGGAGCGGTATCCGGAGCGCAGCACCTGGCTGACCGTGTCAACCTCGATGTCTTCGCCGGGCTGCTGGATGAGTGCCTCGTGGATGGTGGGGTCGAATTCGACTCCGGTGTCCGCGATGCGTTCCAGTCCGTACGTCTTCAGCGCGTTTTCCAGCTTGGCTGCGATGGCGGCGAAGGGGCCGTCTTCGAGGTCACCGTGCTGGCGGGCGGCGTCGACGTCGTCCAGCACCGGGAGCAGGGAGTTGAGGACGCCGATGACGGCCATCTCTCCTGCTACGGCGCGGTCGCGTTCGACGCGCTTGCGGTAGTTGACGTACTCAGCCTGAAGGCGGAGGAGGTCGTTGCGGAGCTCCGCTGCCTGGGCTTCAGCCGCGGCACCGGGGGCTACCGATTCCTCGGCCGGCACCTCTACCCCGTTGAGGATTTCCTCAGCTTGGGAGAGGGCGTCGCCGTCCGTGGGAGCGGCGTTGCCTTCGGTGGGAGCTGCAGCTTCGCTATCGGGGTGACGGGCTGCCCCGGTCTCCGGGTCAACCTTGCGGTTGTCCCGGATTACCGGCTTGCGCGGCTCGTTGCCTTCTGAATGCTCTGCTTCGTTGCCGTGGTGAGGCATGGCTACTTCTTCGCTTCGTCTTCGTCGATGATTTCGGCGTCAACGATGTCTTCGTCGTCGGCAGCCTTGTCACCGGCGGGAGCGCCTTCTGCACCGGCACCCGGAGCGTCAGCTGCGGCGGCCTGCGAGTAGATGGCTTCACCGAGCTTGGTCTGGGAAGCCTGGAGCTTCTCGAACGCAGTCTTTACAGCGGCGTCGTCGGTGCCTTCCAAGGCGGACTTGAGGGCGTCGACGTCGGCCTTGACCTCGGTCTTGACTTCCTCAGGCAGCTTGTCGTCGTTGTCGGCGATGAGCTTGTCCACGGAGTAGGCGAGCTGCTCTGCGGAGTTACGGGTGTCCGTAGCTTCGCGGCGGGCCTTATCCTCTGCAGCGTGCTCTTCGGCTTCACGGACCATGCGGTCGATGTCGTCCTTGGAGAGCGCCGTGCCACCGGTGATGGTCATGGACTGTTCCTTGCCGGTGCCCTTGTCCTTGGCGGACACGTGGACGATGCCGTTGGCGTCGATGTCGAAGGTGACCTCAACCTGCGGGACACCGCGAGGTGCCGGAGCGATGCCGGTCAGTTCGAACGTGCCCAGCGGCTTGTTGTCGCGCGTGAATTCACGCTCGCCCTGGAAGACCTGGATGGCCACGGACGGCTGGTTGTCGTCAGCGGTGGTGAAGGTCTCGGAACGCTTGGTGGGGATGGCGGTGTTGCGCTCGATGAGGTGCGTCATGACGCCACCCTTGGTTTCGATACCGAGGGACAGCGGGGTGACGTCGATGAGGAGGACGTCCTTGCGCTCGCCCTTCAGGACACC
Organism: Pseudarthrobacter sp. PvP004; assembly: GCF_017876035.1. Classification (NCBI taxonomy): domain Bacteria; kingdom Bacillati; phylum Actinomycetota; class Actinomycetes; order Micrococcales; family Micrococcaceae; genus Pseudarthrobacter; species Pseudarthrobacter sp. PvP004. The sequence goes on along the minus strand of NZ_JAGINL010000001.1, from coordinate 4,700,289 downwards.
GGCCTGGAGTGCGGCGCCAACGGCCACAACTTCGTCCGGGTTGACGCCCTTGTTGGGCTCCTTGCCACCGGCGAGTTCCTTGACGAGCTCGGAGACGGCAGGCATACGGGTGGAGCCACCTACGAGCACGATGTGGTCGATGTCGGAAACCTTGATGCCGGCTTCAGCGATGACGTCCTGGAACGGCTTCTTGGTGCGGTCCAGCAGGTCCTTGGTGAGGTCCTGGAACTTGGCACGGGTCAGCTGCTCGTCCAGGTGGACCGGGCCGTCGGGGGTGACGGACAGGTACTGGAGGGAGATGTTGGTGCTGGTGGAGGAGGACAGTTCCTTCTTGGCCTGCTCAGCAGCTTCACGCAAACGCTGGAGGGCGATCTTGTCCTTGGAGAGGTCGATGCCCTTGACCTTGAGCTGGCTCAGGAGCCACTCGACCACGCGGTTGTCCCAGTCGTCGCCACCGAGGCGGTTGTCACCGGCGGTCGCGCGGACCTGGATGGTGGAGAAGTTGTCTTCGTCCTTGCCAACCTCGAGGAGGGAGACGTCGAAGGTTCCGCCACCGAGGTCGAAGACCAGGATGAGTTCGTCTTCCTTGCCCTTGTCCAGGCCGTATGCCAGTGCAGCCGCGGTGGGCTCGTTGACGATGCGGAGGACGTTGAGGCCAGCGATTTCGCCGGCTTCCTTGGTGGACTGGCGCTCGGCATCGTTGAAGTATGCCGGAACGGTGATCACAGCGTCGGTGACCTTTTCGCCCAAGTAGCTCTCGGCGTCGTTCTTGAGCTTCATGAGGATACGCGCGGAGATTTCCTGCGGCGTGTACTTCTTGTCATCGATGGCAACGTTCCAGTCGGTGCCCATGTGGCGCTTGACGGAAGCGATGGTGCGGTCGATGTTGTTGACGGCCTGGCGCTTGGCGATTTCGCCGACCAGGACTTCGCCGGACTTGGAGAACGCAACGACGGACGGCGTGGTGCGGCCGCCTTCTGCGTTGGCGATAACGGTGGGCTCGCCACCTTCGAGAACAGAGACCACGGAGTTGGTGGTTCCGAGGTCGATACCTACTGCACGTGACATATCTTGTTTTCCTTTCAATGGCCGATGTTGGAGATTGCACCTGACAGCGGCCCGCTGAGCGGTTTCACTGCCGGGAGCCCACTCAACAATCGGCTAGTTGAGCGTTCTGCACTCAACTGTACTCAGCCTCAGATTTAAGTCAATCCAAAGTTGAGTCAAGTTCGCTCAACTTTGCTCATTGACGGTTGGAAATCCCCGGAATCACACGGCTTAGGGGGTGGTTTCGCCTACGGTGAACTGACAAACTGGCCCGATGGAGATCACTGGATACGTGCCTCCGGACGAGTTCTGGGAGATGAACGACCGGTTGGATCAAGAAGTCCGCGACGGCGCGCACCTTCTCCCGCTGTTCTGTCTAGAGGGCTGGGACGTCCCCGTCATGCTGGGATCCTGGCAGTTGGACGGCAGCGAAGGCGGGGTGTCCCACGGCGACGGATTTTCGCAGGCGGGCCCATTGGTCGAGGTGATCACCACACCCCAGGACCCGCGCGCGCTTGCCAGGAACCGGTGGCGCGCATCAGCCGGAATCCCGCACAACCTGGAAGAGCTTCAACGCCAGGACGCAACCTTCAACGCCCTCGCCGCTGAGCGGCTCACCATCACCGTTGACGGCACGCCCGCAGACGTAACGCTCTGGCGCGGACAGAACTCTTGGCTCGCTGCGGGCACATTCGGCGGCTTCGGCATCGTGATCAACGCTCAACGCAACCCGCCTCCACCGGAGGCCGTCCGCCTAACCCGGGTGTCCGACGTCGAGCCCTTGCTTCAGGCGCGACGCGCTGCACTCAGGGCGATACGCGGCGAAGCCTAGGAATCTCCGCGTCAGCGGCTTGAGTGGCGCCCAGTGGCTCCGGCTTGTACACCCACGCCACCAGTACCACGGAGATGATCATCAGCAGGAACCACGCCAAGAGCTTGTCGATGGAAACCGCCTGCCAACCGTCCAGCTGATTCGGATAGAGCCAGGCGCGGGACCACGTGCCGATGTTCTCGGCGAACCAGATGAACAGTGCCACCAGCAGGAACGACACCAGGATGGGCATGCGGAAGCGACGCCGGAACACCCTGAAGTGCATCACGCACCGTCCGTAGACAAGCACGACGGCGGCCAGCAGCACCCAGCGTGCGTCGAAGATGTAGTGGTGGGAGAAGAAGTTGACGTAGATCGCGCCAGCGACGAGGGCCGTGATCCACCGCCGCGGGTATCGGTCAAAGCGGAGGTCGAACAGCCGGAAAACCCGCACCATATAGGAACCCACAGCGGCATACATGAAACCGCTGAACAACGGGACGGCCCCGATCCGCAGGACACCTTCCGCCTCGTATGCCCAGGACCCCACGTCCGTCTTGAACAACTCCATCGCTGTCCCCACCACATGGAACAACAGGATCACCCGGAGTTCCCGGAGGGTCTCGAGCCTGAAGCTGATCATCAGAACTTGGATCACAATCGCGGCGATGGTCAGGAAGTCGTTCCTTGCGAGGCCCGCGTTGTCCGGGTACCAAAGCCGGGCAGCGATGATTACCGCGAGCAAAGCCGCTCCGAACACACATGCCCAGGCCTGCTTCAGCCCGAACACCACAAACTCGGTGAGCCCTTCCCGGAGCCGTCCCCCGCGGGCGCGGTCCAGGTATCGGTGGGCGGCGTCGTCGATGGACTGCTCAACGGAGGTGAAGTTACGCATTGTGGGAAGCCTTGCCTGGCTTGAGTTGGCTCAAGTAATAGTCCCTGGGCCAGTGGCGGATTCGTTGCGGCAGCCGCGGGTAAACGCGTCCCACCAGGCGCATGGTCCGTTCGAAGCGCCGCGCATGGCCGGGACTCCAGTCGAATCCGAAACCTTCACGAAGGCGCTCAGGCAACAAACCTGCTGTGAGGAAGCGTGCCAGCGGCATGACCAAGCGCATCAAGCCCGGACCCGCTGCCGGGTACAGCAAGTCGCGGGCGATTTTGCGGGCCTTCTCGTCGGGCTGCAACGTTGCCACGTGCGCGTCCCAATACGTGGCAAAGGCGGCGCGATCAACGGGCCATTTGTCGGGCGGAAGCTGCAGTGCAGTCCCGATCCGCGCATAGTCGAGGTACATGCGGTCGGCGGTTTCGTCGTCGAGCGGCCCGTGAACCTGCTGGTAGACGGTGACTGCCGTGTCATAAAGGGTGGCGACCACCCACAGTTGGGAGTCGGCGTCGAAGGCGTTATAACCCGCCGACGCATCGTCAGCGGTCCGTCGGACCGGCGCGTGGGCACGATTAACGGCGCGACGCACAGCAGTGACCTGCTCTTCGGTGCCGTAAACCACAGCGTAGACATAGGTCAGCGTGGCCCGGAGCCTGTCCTGCGGCCTGTGGGCGAAGTTGCTGTGGTCCGCCACTCCGTGACCGACCCGGGGGTCGGCAATCTGAAGGAGGATCGCGCGGCCCGCACCGGCGAGAAGAATACCCTCCGCGCCGATGTCTGCAAGTCCTCGAGCCATCTGAATACTGTAGCGCCCTAGCCTTGGAGCCCCACGACGCCCTGAAGAACACCCAACTGATGCTCGAACAGCTCATCGCGAGCGGCAAAGGTATCGCGTCCGTACTGCCCAAAAACCTCAAAGCTGACCGCCCCAAACACTGACGTCCACACCAGCACACCGCGCGCCATGGACGCATCGGGAACTGCGAGGTTCATTTGGGTGCGAATCGCGGCCAGATCTTCGGCCAAGGCCGGAGGAATCACGACGGCGGACGTCACCTGTGCGTCCAGGGCACCTGCCCGGTAGGCGGCATCGAAAACGCCCACCAGACGGACGATGACGCGGGTTCCTGGCACCGTGGTGCGCTCGCCCGGGGCTTGATACCCGGGCACAGGGCTGCCGAAGAGCAGGGCGTAGCTGGCAGGTTCGCGAATTGCCCAGGTGCGCACGGCATGTGCCAGCGCTTTGAATTGTCCGGTGAAGTCATGCGCCGGCATGGCGTCCACCGCCGCATCAACTTCGTCGCCGAGCTCGTTGTAACCGTCGATCAACAGGAGCGTGAGGAGTTCGTCCCGGTTCTCTACGTAGCGGTACACAGCAGAGGACACGACGCCGAGATCCCTCGCCACTGCGCGGAGGGACAGCGCGGCTGCGCCATGAACAGCAAGGTGCTCGCGACCGAGCCGAACGATGTCTGCGATGGTCTGAGTGCGGGCACGCTCGCGGGGAGTGGGCGGTTTGGCCTTCGGCAATTCAGCGGTGGTCATACCCCCAAGCCTGCCACAAGGGAGAGCGCTGTCAACAAATGAGAGCAGTGCTCTTGACTTTCGACATGTGCTCAGTCATTCTGAATTCAGAGAGCAGTGCTCTCGGATTAACATCCGACCTCGAGACCTAGAAGAAGGCACCCATGTACGTCGTCACAGGAGCAGGACCCGTTGGCTACACCGTCGCGGAGCAACTGGCAGAGCAGGGTCATCAAGTCCGGGTGCTGACGCGCTCGGGCAGCGGCCCGGAGCATCCCTTGATAGAACGGGTCCGGGCGGACGTCTCGGATCCTGCGCAGTTAGATGAGGCGATGAACGGCGCCGCCGCAGTCTTCCATTGCATCCACGGCTCCGCCTACCGGGCAGCAGCGTGGGCCGCCGAACTCCCCCACGCCGAGCAAGTGGTGATGGATGCCGCGGCAGCCGCGGGCGCCGTCGTCGTTTTTCCGGAAAGCCTGTACTCGTACAGCGAGCCGGCACGGATCATGACGGAATCGAGCCCGCGGGAAGCGACCGGTGGCAAGCGCGGCATCCGGACCGCACTGCTGGCAGCCCGGCAGGCGCATGCGGCCAGCACCGTCAGCGTTGTTGCCGGCGATTTCTTCGGACCCCGCGTGAAGATGGCACATGCCGGGGAGCGGATGGTGACGCCGATCCTGGCGGGCAAGGCAGTGCAGTTCATCGGGTCAATCAACCAGCTGCATTCCTTCACGTACGTCCCGGACCTGGCCGCCGCCATGATCGCAGCAGCCCGGCAGCCCGAGCTGTGGAACACTGTGCTGCACGCCCCCACAGGCCCGGCAGTCACCCAGCGGGAGATGGCCGCAGCGCATGCGCAGGCCGCAGGCGTTGCCGCACCCAAGGTGAGCGCCGTGCCCGGATGGGTGCTGCGGATCGCCGGAGTTTTCTCGACGGATATGCGCGAGCTTGCCGAATTGCTGTACCAGTTTGAGCGCCCGTTCGTGATGGATTCCTCGCAGAGCCAGAAGCTCCTGGGTCTCGAGCCGACCCCCTTGGCGCAGGCCGCTGAAGCAACCGTGACGTGGTGGCGGGGCGCTGCCCGGCAGCCCCAGTAAGGGTGCCGGGGGTGCGGCGGGTTATAGTCCGTCGTCGTAATTCCAGTGCTCCTGCCAGCGCCAATCGATGGGTTCGCTGACGCGCTGGTAGCGGATGTCGGTGGAAAGACGCATGGTGCCGTTGAGGTCGGCGTTGTCCAGGGCCGCGTGGACAATATGCGCCGAGTGGACCACCACGTCACCAACCTCGTAGTCGGTCACGAGCCACCGGGCGTCCCGCTCGTGCGCCAGCCCGGGGAGGTCCGCAGTGATGGAGGCGGCCGGCATCTTCAGCGTCCCCTCACGCTCCTCCGCCATCACCCAGTGGTGGCTGCCCTCGAGATAGGCCAAGCCACCCCGCTCTCGCGGACAATCACCCAATGGAATCCACATGGACAACACACGATCACTGCCTTCGCGGAGATACACAAGATCGTAGTGAGCCTGGGTGGCCGTTCCTATGCCGCTGTCACCGGGCTTGGTGTGGCGAATGATTTTTCGCCGGTGCAGATGGACGTCATCTTCGAGGAACCAGGCGAACCAGTCGGCAATCCCCTCTGCAGTGCACAGTGCTTGATACTCCGGCCCGGGAACAATGTGGTCGAAGAGGCCCCGGCGCAACGCAGCACGGTCCACGTCCCCGGGCGCCGCAATGCCCGCACGGGGATCCGTTCCTGCCGCGTACACGTTGGCTTCGCCCAGGGATGCAAAGTAGAACTCGCGGAAATCCATCAGATGGTGCGGATTGAGCTGCCCCTTCAAGTAGAGGTATCCGTCCCTGCGGAGCCTTGACCACAGGGCGTCACGATCTCCACGTTCGGAAAGGGGTACCGGTTCCAGCTCGGCGAGGCGGGTCTCCGATTCGTCCAAAACATAGCCATTCGAAGTCAACATGGTGTCCACTGTGGCAGTGGTGGGCGGTCACGTGAATGGACTCCGGTTTCTGAAGACTTGGACTTTTGTGAGGCTTTTTGGCGAGTGGGGCCGGCTTGCCGTTGGCGTTTGTTTTGCGCCCTTGGCCGGGGCAGCATTGGCCCATGGACGATTGGTCAACATACCGGCATCCGGCGTCTCCCCTGAGGGATCTTGGCCTCGCGTGCCTGGGTGCCGGTGAGCAGAGTGGGATGTTGCCGTCCTTTGCCGGTCGAACCCTCAGCAGCCATGCCATAGTGCTGGTGAGCGAAGGATCCGGGCACTTCACTGTGGGCAGCAGGCGTTTCACGGTCCAGGCTCCTGCGATCATTCGGCTTTTCCCCGGAGTCAGCCACGGGTATGGACCTGGGCCGATGGGGTGGAAAGAGCATTGGTTATTGTTCACCGGACCTACGGCGAGGGCATTGGAGGAGCTGGGGTGCTTCGTGCGGAGCCAAGCTCTCGTGCAGCTTGATGGCTCCTCGGAGGTCGGCCTGGAGGAGTCTCTTGGACTTTTTTCCGCCCTCCGCCAATCTCTCCTAACGGGTGGACCACAAGGAGATCTGGACGCCTCCGTACTCTGCCAGCGGGTACTGGTCCAGACGGGCACGCAGCCCAGTCCGGTCACCATCGACGCCCGGGCAAAAGACAACAGGCTGCTCTCCGCACTTCGCGAAGCGGCCCATTTGCCGCTGACGTTGTCCCAGCTGGCCGCCTCGCTCAAGGTCCCGGTTCCAGAGCTCCGGCAGGCAGTGCAGAGCGCTACCGGTGTTGGTCCCAAGGAGCTCATCATCCAACTCCGGATGCAGCGCGCCCAGTCGCTGCTGGCTGACACGGACCTTCCCGTTCAAAGGATCGCGTCCCTCACCGGTTATGACGATCCCGCTTATTTCAGCCGACTCTTCACCAAGAAGACCGGGTCCTCGCCAAGCGGTTTCCGCCGGGAACACCAGCGTGCTGACCCTGCGGACCACCACACGTGGGATGTCTGAAAATGTTCGAATCATGGATTTACTGATGGCTGGCTGAAACGCTGGATGGAGTGCACAGGACGCCTCCGGAAACGTCCCCACAGCACGGATAACACTCTTGGAACCACCCCACGGGACACTCAATGAGGAGATCTTCCATGTCCACTTTCGCCATCAATCGTCGTCAATTGCTGCAGACCGGGGGCATCGGCGGGCTCGCCGTAGCACTGTCGGCAATGTCCTCCGGCGCCGCCCAAGCCGCTCCAGGCAGGCAGACCACGGGAGCCCCGCAGATCACCGACCTTGGACCCGCCGTCGTTCAGTTTTCCCTCATGAGTTCACTGCTGGTGGGCGACACCGTCTACATCGGGTCCCGCAACCTGAACCCGGTACGGGTGATTGGATACCACCTCCCCACCGGCACCATCACGTCACGGACAGACCTCGGCTCGGGGTACAGCATCCAGGCTTTGGCCGCCGACTCCACCGGCCGCTACCTGTACGCAGGTGTTCTGCGCGATGGAATCGATGGAAAGCCGAACCTGTACCGCTGGGACCTCAGCACGCCCAACGTGCCGGCAGTGGGCGTGGGCGAAACCGGAGACCGCGACATCCGGGCCCTGGCCGTGGCCCCTGACGGAAAGGTCTACCTTGCCGGCGGAGGGCTAACCACCAATGCACCTTCCCTGTGGGAATTCGATCCCGCCACGAATGCCATGACCAGCTGGGGCATACCGGACCCCGGAGCCACCATTGCCCAAGCTGTGGCCGCCACTGCCAGCCACGTGTATTTCGGCACGGGCAGCACGCTGGGAGGCGGCAACGGATCAAGTCCCGGCCGCCTGTTCGCCTTCGACCGGACCACGAAGACGTCAACCAACATCCTGCCGGCAGAAGTAGCAACCGGTGTCTCGGTCACCTCCCTCAGCGTGCTGAACGGGCAGCTCGGAGTGGGGGTCAAGGGCCCCGGTAAGTCCGTGCTGATCAACCTTGCCAACCACGCCCAGTACACCATCATCGCCAAGACGGGCGTCATGTTCAGGCAACTGGGCAACGACGTCTTCTTCGTCAAGGAACCGGGCGTGTGGTCTTACAACATGGTCACCAAGAAGATCACTCAAATCCTCACGGAAGATGTGGGTGCCATGTGGGGCTTGGATGTCTACGGCAGCAAGGCGCTCACAGTGTCTTCCTATGACGTCATTGAGATCGATCCCGTGGCGAAGACCGCCGTCAAGCATGACCTCCAACAGGCCGGAGCGCCGGGCGGACCTCAGCTATGCATGGGTCTCGCAGCGGGCGCCGGGGACGTTTATGTGGGCGGCACCGGAACCATTGCCAGGCACCAACTGGCCACGGAACAGGTGTCCTATCTCCGGGCAACAGGTGAAGCCAAAGACGCCGTGATGGTAGGCGGTGTCCTCTACACGGGCCAGTACAACTCGCGGGGAATCTACGCCTACGATCCCGCCACCGGGCAACTGCCCTACCAAGTGGCCGCGTTGCCCGCCGGGCAGAACCGCCCCTTGGATGTCTGCTGGGACGCAGTCAACGGGCTGGTCATTGCCGGAGCCCAGAACGACACCGGAGGTGGCGGCTGCTTCGCCGCCTACAAGCCTTCCACCACGCAGGTCATCACCAAGGTCAACCCGATCGATGCCCTCCAGATGGTCCGTGCCGTGGCGACCAAGGACGGAGTGGCCTACCTGGGTGGCGACAACATCTACGCCACCGGTCCCCGCAGCACCGTGGTGGCTTGGGACCCCGTGGCCAACCAGGAGTTGTGGCGCCTGGATCCAGGGCAGCCTCAGGGCATTGCGGCGATGGCGATCCATGGCAAGTTCCTTTACGGCATGTCCCGCAAGGCTGCCGGCCTGTTCGTGATCGATCTGGATACACGGCAGGTGGTTCATCGGGGTGACCTGAGCGCGGTGTGCACGGACTTCGGAGCTCTTCAGGTCAGCCGCGGGATTGTCTACGGCGTCTCCGACACCACGGTGTTCCGCATAGATCCGATCACTTTCGCCGCCTCTGTTGTTGTTGCTGACATCAACGGCGGTTGGTACAGCGGACCGCACATCACGGCGGATGAAGACGGATTGCTCTATACGCTGCGCGGCCCGAACCTTGTCCGGATCGACGATCAGCAGACCATGCAAACCATGCGGCGTTAGCCCCATGTAAGTAGCAGCAGATGCCGTTCTGAACCCTCAAAACGACATCTGCTGCTACCCAGTTGGGCTAGCTGTGAACAGGCCAGCCAGCACGGAGCACGCAGCACCCCGGGCCAGGGCCACAGGATCTGCAACGGCTGCATCAAACAGTGGAGGCGGAGTGTTGGCGTGAAGGTACTGACTCATAAACGCGTGCTTGGTCTGCTCGGCAAACGTCCCCAGATTAGCTTCGGGCGCGAAGCCCACCACTACCTGCTCGGGCCCGAGGACCTTGGCGGCGTTCGCCATGCCGATACCCAGATGCAAGGCGGCGTCGGCAATCAGGCTGGAATCGACGTCGGGGTCTATCTTCCGGTTCTGGCCGTTTCGCTCCAGCTCCTGCTGCATGCCCCACAGGCTGCCGCGGGTTTCACAGCAATCTTCGGCTCCGCAGTGGCAGGGCCTGGCCGGTCCGGGTCCGGTGATCGCACGCGAATGGGCAAAGCCGCCAGCCGCGCCGTTGAAGCCGCGCTGGATGCGGCCTTCAATCACGACGGCGGCCCCCAAGCTGGTGCCGACGCTGAAGATGAGCATTTCGCGACCTTTGAAAACGTCGTCGAACAGCAGACCGCGTGCGTAGGCGTTGACGAAACTGTCCACGACGACGGCTTGGCCCACAGCCTCTTCAAGAAGCATTTGGAATTTGATGTCAGTCCAGCCCATCGCCCCGCTATGCCGCACCAGACCGCCGGCTTGATCCACCACGCCGGAAACGGCTGCGCCCACCCCGATCAGCCTGGACTCCATCTGCCCTGCCGCGGATCGAACAGCCCGGGCAGCGGCCGCTGCCGCCTCGTCGGGCTCGGTGGATGCCAACGGCTCGCTGTGCGTTGCCACCACGTCACCGCGCAAATCGACCACGACGGCGTGTGCCTCCGTGGCGGACAGTCTCACCCCAGCTGCGAAGACGCCTTCGCGCCCCAGCTCCAGGAGACGCGCCGGACGGCCACCCGTGCTGGGCGCAATCTCGGTTTCCACCAGCAGCCCGGAAAGGACCAGCTTGCCGGTGATCCCGGTGACGCTGGCTGCGCTCAAACCGGTTTGGATCGTGATTTTGGCGCGGGATACCGGCGCCTGTGTGCGGACGATGTCCAGCACCAGGGCCTCGTTGATCTCGCGGATCAGGGCCTTGCTGCCTGCGCGTGGCTTCATAGCTCGTGGCTCCTGTTGTTGCGTCGCAAGGGATCTCCCCCATTCTGGCATCCGCGGTCCGGATGTCTTCACACTGCCCATTGTACTTACTTTAGTCATTGACAAAAGATATTGAAGCTGGCAATCTCGGTCTCATGAACATCAACAAAGGCGTTGCATCACCCTGCTCGCCCCCCACAGCAGCCCGGCTGCGGATCCTGCTGAGCATCCCGGACGCCGAACGGGCAGCGTTCATCTCTCCCGAAACCCGCACTGCCCTCAGCGAGCTGGGCGACATCACTGAAATCGCCCCCGCCGAGCTCCAGTCCTTGGATGCTTTCGCGGCCGCTGCCGCAGACCAGGACGCATTCATCACCGCTTGGGGATTCCCCCGTCTCGACGCCGAACACTTGGCAGCGGCGCCGAACCTCAAGTGCGTCGTCCATGCAGCGTCTTCGCTGCACGCCCTGGTCAGCGACGACTTCTGGGCCGCCGGCATCCCCATCTCCCAAGCGGGCGCAGCCATGGCACCGGCCGTCGCGGAACTGTCTCTGACCTTCACGCTGAATCTGTTGCGCCGTGTGCACTTGTTGGATCACAGCCTCCGGACGGGAGCCAGTTGGGACGACGCCCGCAACGTCAGCAGGGCCCGCGAAATCTCCGGGGCCCGCGTTGGGGTAGTTGGAGCGTCCAGGACAGGACGCCGCTACATTGACGCCTGCTTGGCACTCGGCGCCAAGGTGTCCGTCTACGACCCCTACATTCCCGCGGGAGATCCCCTCGCGGCCCACTCAGCAAACCTGCACGATCTGATGGCTGGCAGCGATGTGGTGGCGATCCACGCTCCGGCCACTCCGGAAACCGAAGGTCTCATCGGTGCTGCCGAGCTTGCCCTGCTTCCGGACGGGGCTGCGTTGGTGAACACTGCCCGCTCCACCATCGTGGACATGGATGCCCTCTACAAAGAGGTCCACTCGGGCCGGATTGATGCAGCGCTGGACGTCTTCGACCACGAGCCCCTGCCCACGGACAACCCCTGGCGTTCGCTGCCCAACGTGCTCCTTACGCCCCACCTCGGAGGGGCCACCGCGGACTCCAGGCGCCGGGCCGGCGGCATTGTGGTTGACGAACTCCGCCGCTACATCAGCGGCGAACCCCTGGAACACGCCCTCACCCGCACCGACCTCGAACGAATGGGCTGAAAATGCGCAACATTCTCCTGATCCATTGCCACGATCTGGGCCGCTTCCTGGGCACGTATGGCGTGGAGACCGTCTCCACACCCAACCTGGACGCCCTGGCAGACGAATCCACCCTCTTCGAACAGGCCTTCGCAACGGCCCCGCACTGCAGCCCTGCCCGCGCCTCACTGTTCACCGGGACGTATCCGCAGAGCAACGGCGTCCTGGGCCTCACCCACGAGCCGTTCGGCTGGGACCTGAAGGAACCCTCCCAGCACATCGCCTACAGGTTGAAGTCGGCCGGCTATCAGACCGAGCTGGTTGGCGTGCACCATGAATCCCGGGTTCTGGCCGACGATATTGTGGCCGGCAGGCTTGGCTTCGACCGTGCCCGTACGGGAGGTGCGCGGGACGTCGTCGTTCATCGCGCCACTGACGCACTGCGTCGGATGTCCGGCAGCGACCGTCCCTTCTACCTTCAAGTGGGCTTCACGGAACCGCACCGGGTGCCGTCCGAACGGGACCGCCCAGGCGTCATGGGGTTCCTGGCCGACGGCGTGAACCCGGACGTCTCGCGGGGGCATACAGTCCCTGCCCACCTGGTGGACAACGATGGCGCCCGCGAGGAAATCGCCGAACTACAGGGCGCCGTGAAGCACATGGACGAAGGCGTGGGCAGCATTCTCGCGGAACTCGATTCGTTGGGCCTCCGAGACCAGACACTGGTGCTGTTCACCACCGATCACGGCCTTGCGCTGCCCCGCGCCAAATGCACCTTGTACGACGCCGGACTGGGCGTTGCGCTGATGCTTCGCCACCCCGGCAACGCGGCATGGTCCGGGAAACGCGTGACGGACATCGTCAGCCACGTGGACGTCCTGCCCACCTTGCTGGAGCTGGCCGGACTGCCCTTCCCGGAAGGCCTCGCCGGGGCCAGCCTGCGTCCGGCCGTCGAAGCAGGCGAGGCTCCGCGAAGCCACTGCTTCAGCCAGTTGAGTTACCACACGTATTACGACCCCAAACGATCAGTGCGGACATCCACGCACAAGCTGATCGTCAACTTCTCCAACGCACCACGCGCCATGGATCCCACCCAATCCTGGATTCACCGCAGCCTACCGGCAGACCTTGGCGGGCCAACCATCGGCACCAGCCCGGCGCTGGAACTCTACGACCTCACCGTGGATCCAGAAGAACTGGACAACATCGCAGGCCAGCCGGAGCAGTCGGAAATCCTCAGGGATCTCTCCGCAACCCTCTTCGACTGGATGCGGGAATGCGGCGATCCCCTCCTTACCGCCCCCGTAGCAGCCAGCCGCCACAAGCTCGCCCTCGACGCGATCCACGAAGCCACCCTCACCCGAAAGTAGTCACCATGTTTACTCGAAAAATGCGCACCGCCACTTTGGCCACAGCCGTCGTCGTTACCGCGGCTTTGACGCTCACCGCTTGCGGTTCAGCCGGTTCGTCAACGTCCGACGGCGGCCAGGCCACCGGCAAGGTGACGCTCTGGATGTACCCCGTCATCAAGGACGAGACCGCCAGCAAGAAGTTCTGGCAGGACACTGAGGCAAGCTTCGAGACGGCCAACCCCGGAATCGACCTGACCATCGAGCTCCAGACGTTCGACAAGCGGGACGCCCAGATCTCGGCGGCGCTTGCCGCCGGCTCGGGACCCGACGTCGTACTTATTACGCCTGACCAAGCAGCCACGTACCGTAACGTCCGCGGCCTGCTGCCAGTAGATAAGGCTGTTGAGCAGGACAAGGACAGCTTCTACCCCGGCACGCTGGAGGCCGCGACGTTCGACGACGAAGTATTTGGCGTTCCGCTGTTCCAGAACATCAACACCACCGCTTACAACACCAAGATCTTCGCGGACGCAGGAGTACCGCTGCCCAAGACCTGGGATGACCTGCGCAGCGCGGCGCCGGTTCTGGCGAAGGAGGGCGTTGCCGTGATGGACTACGCCGGAAGCCCCGAGCAGACGCTCAACCTGTCCTTCTATCCGCTGCTGTGGCAGGCCGGCGGAACGGTTTTCACCGATGACGCCAAGGACATCGCTTTCGATTCCGAGGCCGGTGTTTCGGCACTCCAGTTACTGATCGACTTGAAGAAGCTCGGCGGGCTTCCCGCGGATGCGGCCACCGATGGACCCAAGGTTGAAGGTGCTCCGATCGCCACCGGCAAGGCCGCGATGCGGGCCACCACGTCATTGCCGGAATTGAAGCAGATGCGCGCCGCGCTCGGGGCCGAAAACGTTGCACTGGGCGCTCCGTTGCAGGGCAAGGTACAGGCGACCTACGGCAACCCCGGTTTGCTGGCACTGACCTCCATCAACAAGAAGGAAAACCGGGAAGCCGCATACAAGGTGATGAGCTACTTGAGCTCGGCCGAGTCCCAGAAGGCCCTCAATGCCGCCGCGGGAAACCTCCCCACCCGGACGGACGCCGCGGCATTGGGCACGGACGCGGACTCCCTGGCCATGGCAGAAGCTTTGAAGACCGCCAACCCCGGAGAATCGTCACCTGTTGCACGCCAGGTCATGGGTGCCCTGGCTCCCAACATCCAGGCCGCCCTCCGCGGTGATGTCACCGCCAAAGAAGCCCTTGACCGTGCAGCCACGGAAGCCCGCGGCATCCTGCAGCGCTCGGCATCCTAAGCCCGGCCCCACCACCGATTGGTCACCCCATGTCCATAAACACCCGAACCAGAAACACGCTGGCCGGCCGACATCCCGAGTTGACGGCCCCACAGCTCAAGCCTTTCGGGGCCAAGAAAGCCCGCAGCCGCGAGGCGCTGGCCGGCATCCTGTTCGTGCTTCCCACGCTGATCATTTTTGGCCTCTTCAAATTCCTCCCCATCTTTGGGGCCGGAGCCATGAGTCTGACCGAGTACAGCCTCAACGGTGATTTCGAGTTCCTAGGCGCAGATAATTACGTGCGCCTGGCCGAGGACCCCAACTTCTGGCAAGCCTGCGCGTGACATTCCTGTACGTGGCGATCTTTGTTCCGTTCATCATCGCCGTGTCACTGGCCGGGGCCGTCCTCCTGGACAAACTGGTCCGGTTCACCGGCACCTTCCGGGCGTTGCTCTTCATTCCGTACCTCAGCTCGTTCGTGATGGCCGGCATCATCTGGACCTGGATCTTCTCCACCGACGGTCCGCTCAATGCCGCACTGGGCAGCTTGGGCATGGGGCCCGTTCCCTTCACCTCAGGCCCTCAACTGCTGGTCCTCTTGTCCCTGGCCGTGGTGTCAGTGTGGAAAGGCTTCGGCTACTCCATGCTGATCTTCCTGGCCGGCCTCAAAGCCCAGCCCGCTGAAGTCCACGAAGCCGCCCGCATTGACGGGGCCGGCGCGTGGAAATCGTTTTGGTACGTGACGCTGCCGCTCCTGAAGCCCGTGGTGTTCTTCGTCCTGGTCATCGAGACGATCGTGGGGTTCCAGGTCTTCGACACCATCTACGTGATGACCGGAGGCGGACCCGCCCGGGCCAGCCACAGCCTCATCTACTTCCTGTTCGATGAAGGCTTCAAGTTCTTCGACTTCGGCTACGCATCGGCCATCGGCGTGGTGCTGTTCGTCATTGTGCTCATCCTCTCGCTCATCCAGCAGCGCTTCTTCGAAGGTAAGGACTCCAAGTGACCGCCACCCTTTCCACTCCAGCTGGTGGGCGTCACCCCGCCGGACGTCCCGTCCAAGGCCCCGCCGGGCATAGTCCCCGGCGGAATACCGAGAAGCGCCGCCAGCGCACCCTGACATGGGTGTTGGCAGTAATCTCGCTCTTCACCGTTGCACCGCTCATTGCCGTTGCAGTGCTGGCGCTTTCCCCCGCCGACGCGCCCACGTTGCCGTATGCGCTGCCGTCGTCGCTGACGTTGGACAACATTGTCCGCATCTTTAACGTGGGCGAGTTTCCTCTCTGGCTCTGGAACTCGTTCCTGTACTCGGCTGTGTCCGTGGTGGTTGTGTTGCTCACGGCATCCATGGCCGCCTACGCGTTGGCCCGCAAGAGGTTCCCGGGACGGAACGCGCTGCTGTGGGCCATCATCGCCACCATGATGGTGCCCGTCCAAGCCACCCTGATCCCCACGTTCATCCTCATCTCCAAAATGGGCGGGGTGAACACCCTCTGGGGGCTGATCCTGCCCACGCTGGCCAACGCCCAGGCGATCTTCCTCATCCGGCAGTTCGTACGGGACATGCCCGAGGAACTCTTCGATGCCGCCCGCATCGACGGTGCCGGCGAATGGCGGACGTTCTGGCAGATCGTCCTCCCCTTGATCCGTCCCGTCCTGGCGACTCTGGCAATCTTCGTCTTCCTGTGGCACTGGAATGATCTCCTGTGGCCCTTGGTGGTGGGCCAGTCGGACGCAGCCAGGACGCTCACGGTGGGCTTGGCAACGTTGAACACCGAGACCGCCTCCACGTCCAACGTTATGGCAGCAACACTGGTCAGTTTCATCCCGTGCCTGGTGATCTTCGCCCTCCTGCAAAAGCACATCGTCGCCAGCATCACGCACAGCGGGGTCAAAGGATGACCTCTGCCGCGCCGATCCGTTTTGGGCTCATCGGGGTCGACTCCCCGCACGCGCCTTCCTTTACGCGTCTCTTCGGCAATGGCATCGACGGCGTGGTCCCCGGCGGCACGGTGACGCACGCTTGGAAGGGGGAGGCGTCGTCGGACTTTCCTTTGAGCCGCGACCGTATCGGCAGCTTCGCGGACGAGGTGAGCGGGCTCGGCGTCACCATGTGCGACTCGCCGGAAGCGGTGGCCGAGGCTTGCGACGCCCTACTGATCGTGTCCTCGGATGCACGGACGCACCCGCGCTACTTTGAGCGGGTGGTGCGATACGGCAAGCCGATCTACGTGGACACGCGCTTCGCCCCGACTCTCGCTGAGGCACGACGAATGCTCGCCCAGGCCCGGGCTTCCGGTTCCTTGGTACTGGCCGGGTCACCCAAGCGATTCACGCCGGAATTCCAGAGGGCTCTTGGTTCTGCCACCGCTCGACAGGTGTGGCTTGACGGTCCGCTTCCAACCCAACCGGGCCACCCCGGCTTCGCCTGGTACGGCGTGCACCTGGTGGACCTCGCCGTTGCGGCGCTTGGTTCTGTCGCCACCCGCACCGGAAAGGCAATGGTCGACGCCGAGGGGCCAGGAACGGCTGTCAGGCCAACCTCGGTGACGGTCAGGTGGGGCGACGGCCGGGTGGCGACCCTGAGCGGCGAATCCGAATGGGCCCCGCACACGCTGGGCCGGATTGAAACCACCGAGGGTCTGGCCACTTTCTCGATTGAAGCCGGGCCCCCGATGCTGGTGGGCCTCCTTGAGGACATCGTGGAATCGTGCCGCAGCGGCAGGCCCAATGTGCCGCTGCCCGAAATCCTCAGCATCGTGGCCATCGTGGAAGCAACCAACAGGAGCCTCGAAACGGGAGTCCCCGTGACAGTAGGCAGCTAGTGACGCACCCAAATGTTAGGAAACCCATGGCAGAAATCATCATTGTCCGCGACCAGGCCGAGGCCGGCTCCCTCGCCGCTTCCATCATCGCCCAGCAGATCAGTTCGAATCCCGCTACCGTGCTGGGCCTGGCTACGGGCTCCACCCCACTCTCCACGTACGCAGCTTTGGCGCGGGCCGTCCGTGACCATCGGATCGATGTTTCCGGCGTACATGGCTTTGCCCTGGACGAGTACCTGGGGGTTCCTCCGCAGCACCCGGAAAGCTACCGCTCGGTCATCACCCGCGAAGTGGTTGAGCCGTTGGGATTGAATCCGGATCAGGTCTTCACACCGCGCGGAACTGGCGAACACATTGGCCGGGCCGGGGCGGAGTACGAAGCCTTGATTGCCGGGGCCGGTGGCGTCGACCTCCAGATTTTGGGCATCGGTTCCAACGGACACATCGCCTTCAACGAACCGGGCTCCTCATTGGCTTCACCCACCCGGATCAAGGCCTTGGCGGAGCAAACCCGCAGGGACAACGCCCGATTCTTCGGCAACCCTGACGAGGTTCCAACGCATTGCATCACCCAAGGGCTGGGGACCATCCTCCGTGCTAGGCACTTGGTCCTCCTGGCCTTCGGGGCGAACAAGGCACATGCCGTTGCCTCAGCGTTGGAAGGACCTGTCTCCTCGGCCGTGCCTGGCTCGGTGGTTCAGCAGCATCCCCACGCCACGGTCATCATCGATGAAGAGGCCGCGTCCATGGTGGCGCACGCCCAGTATTACCGGCATGCCTGGCGATCGGCGCAGGAGCTGAATGCAGTAGGTTTTTAGCGGGGGCAAACGCATCCCGTATTCCATGAAAAGGGGACCGTACATGGGGCAGGATTCACTCACATCCGGCTGGAAAGCATTCTGGAACCGGGGCGGGTGGTGGCGGTCCCTTCTCTTGGTGGTGCTCTACATGGCCTTCTATCTGGGCGCCGGCCTGCCGATCGGTGCGGTCGCGGGAGACCAGATAGACACGGAGGACATCTTCCGCACGCCTCAGAGTGTGTTCTTCGGCATCACGTTCTCGCTGATTGTTGGCAGTGTGGTGCTGCTGGCCTTCTTGTCCTCCACAGGCTGGCTCAGGCCGCTCTTCGCGCCGCAGCCCATCAAGGGGAAGTGGTGGATGTGGGTGGCGCCGTTCTTCTTGGTGGTCGCTATTGTCCTTCGCTTCCTGGGCATCGATTACGGCAGCTATGAGGCCTCGGTGGTGGTGGTCACCCTCCTCACTGGCTTGTTAATCGGCTTCGCCGAAGAGGTGCTGACGCGTGGCATCGTAGTGAAAATGCTGCGGGACTCAGGGAAGTCCGAGTGGGTGGTCATGGTGCTTTCATCGCTGATTTTCGCCCTCCTGCACGCAGCCAACGCCCTTTCCGGTCAACCGATCGCCACAGTCCTGGTGACTGTCGGTTTCACCTTCGGGTTCGGGATCTGCATGTACCTGACCCTGCGCGTCACCGGCAACCTGATCTGGCCGATCATCCTTCACGCACTGTACGATCCCACCCTTTTCCTCGCCACAGGCGGCATTGACCAGGCAGCCGCCGGCCCGCAGAGCCCCTTCCTGGTGCTTGCCGGGCCGGCCAACATGATTTACATCCTGATCGCTTTGGTCGCATTGATTGTGGTTCGAGGAAAGGTGCAGCGCGCGCCTTTGTCCGAGCCTGTGTTGAGCTAGTTCCACCAAACAGAAGCGTTCGACGGCGGGTTGCCACCCGCCGTCGAACGCTTCTGTTGTGCTTGCAGTACTTGGTGCGCTGTTAGGCCTGGCTGATGTCGATGCCTGTGACCGGGGCGCCGGCCCGCTCGTAAACGAGGGCGACGGCGCCCTTCGCGAAGCCACGCGGTGGCTGCGCCAGGCGGAAGGCCGCGGGCACGCCGGCTCCGTCGGGGAACAGGCGCTTACCCGAGCCAAACGTGAGCGGGTAGAGGTACAAGTTGAGCCGGACCACGAGGTCTGCTTCGAGTAATGACCTGGCGAGGTCGCCGCTGCCGATGACGTGGATGTCTTGGAATCTGTCCTTCAAAGCTTCCACGTCCGTAACGTCCGGCAATGCTGTGGTCCCTGTCCATCCGGGGTCTCTCAGGGTCCGCGAGACCACAAACTTCGGCAGGGCGTTGAAGGTGTCGGCAATGTGGTCACTCTGGTTGGGCCAGAACCCGGCGAAGATGTCATAGGTCCTGCGGCCCAGCAGCAGCGCGTCCATCCGGTCGATTCCTGCGACGATCGCCTCGCCGCTCTCCTCGTCCGAGTAAGCCGCCTGCCAACCTCCGAACTCGAACCCGCCCGACGTATCCTCGTCGGGACCGACCGGCGCTTGATACACGCCGTCGAGGGTGATGAAAAGGTCAACGGAGAGAATTCCCAGGGTGTGCTCCTCTTGGTGAGTTCTTCCAGGGCTCTTTGATGCGCGCCATGCTAGTCCGGACGCCGAGTCGGCGGGAGGGTCGCGCGGTAAGCCGGGTGGGGCTATTCTGGCGCGCATGGCCCAGGCAAGCTCACCAGCACGTGCGTGGATCGGGACGGTTCTCTTCCTGTTCCTCGCCCCTGGCATCGTGGCAGGACTCGTTCCCGGGCTGATCTCCGGCTGGCGGTGGTTTGACTGGGGCTCAGCGTGGATTGCGTTGTTCTTTGCGTGGAGCGCCATCGCTGCTGGCGTGGCCTTCCTCCTACACGCTTTCGCGTTGTTTGCCGTGCACCGCGGAACGCCCGCTCCTGTGGCTCCCACTGAAACGCTGGTGGTGAGGGGCGCCTACCGCTTTGTGCGCAATCCGATGTACCTCGCGGTGCTGAGCATCATTCTGGGCCAAGCACTGCTGTTCGGAAGTTGGGGGCTGGTGATCTATGCGGTGATTGTCCTCGCCGCGGTAGTCGCGTTTGTGAAGGGCTACGAGGAACCAACCCTCACCGAGACCTACGGCGAGCAATACCTGAACTACCGACGCCATGTCCCGGGGTGGTGGCCGCGGTTCACGCCGTGGCGGGAGTGACTTCAATTGTTGGCGTTACCGCCTAAGTGTGTTCGGTCTGTCCCTCGTCAGGTTCTGCCCATTCGAGGGCAGCGACCAGGTGGCTTTCGTTGGGCAGGGCTTGCTGTTCGGAGGCTGGGAGCTTGTCGTATGTATAGGCGGCGACTGCCATGGGTGAGGTTGACCGCCCGAGGCTGTACCTGACGCTGCGGTCGTTCTTAGTGCCGCAGATCAGGATGCCAATCGTTTCGTTGTGATGCTCCCGGCGAAGCATGTCATCCACAAGGGCAACGTAAAAGTTCAGCTTGCCGGCGTACTCAGGCTGGAACTTTCCTGTCTTGAGCTCTACGACGACGTACCGGTTCTGGTCCATGTGGAAGAACAGCATGTCGACGTAGTAGTCGTCGCCGTCGACATCGAAGTGGACCTGCCGGCCAACGAACGAGAATCCCGGCCCGAGTTCCCTGAGGGTTTCAGTGATTCGGCTGGTAAGGGCCAGTTCAAGGTCCCGTTCGGCGACTTCCCCCGACAGGCCGAGAAATTCGAAGCTGTAGGGGTCCTTGGCCACCTGCTGGGCCAGTTCGGAATCTTGTCCAACAAGCCGTTGGACAAAGTTCGATGGCGCCGCGCCTGTCCTTTCCAACGTCCGGTTCATGATCATGTTCAGCAGGACGTTGCGAGACCAGCCGTGGTCAACTGCGGCGCCATCGTACAAATCCCGGTCCTCCGGCATGTCTAGTTTGTCCAACAGCACTGTGATGTGGCCCCACGGCAATTGTCCAACGGCTTGTTGGACAATTGAATCCGGCCAGGCGGCTGCGAATCCCCGCATATAGAAAAGGTTGGATCGCGATAGGCCCTTCATCTCCGGGAACTCTGCACGGAGGTCCTCGGCCAGGCGTCCCATGACCCCGCTCCCCCATTGCTCCGCCTGCTGGCGCTCCAACACAGTCTTCCCGATCGACCAATACAACTCGATCAGCTGTGTGTTGACGGTTCGACGGGCGGTCTGACGCGCATCGCGCACGCGTTTCTTGAGCGCGTCTAAGAGATCTTTGTAATCTGCGGGTAAAGCCAGGGCACGCGAATCAGTCATGCACACAAACCTATTGACCGCCACTGACATTTCTCAGAGCTGCTCCCCCTACTCCACGTCCTCCCCCGGCACGGTGGACTCCCGGATGATCAGTTTCGGGGCCAGGCTCACGCGGCGGAGGGCCGGCGAAACCGCAGAGCCGGTCTTTCCGGCAAGACGTTCCATGCACATGGCGACGGCGGCGTGGCCTACGTCCCGCTTCGGAGGGGCGACAGATGTCAGGGGCACGGGGGCGAGGTCCGCGACCTCGTCGTCGTAGGCCACGATCGCCAGGTCCTCCGGGACGTCAAGCCCCGATTCCTCGGCGAGGTTAATCAACGTGATGGCTTCCTCGTCCGGGAGCACCAGGGCCGCGTGCGTCTCAGTGCGACGGCAGTCTCTGAGGAATTTCGCGAACTCTTTTTGGTTGTTGCCTGCGCCCACCACTGAACGAACGTATTCCATGATGGGCGCATCGGTTTCGAGCCCCAGCTTGGCTACCATGCGCTCGTGGCTTTCACGGAGCCACGGCGCTGTGGGGCTGGTGGCGATGGCAAGCCCTATCCTGCGGTGGCCCAGGGATGCGAGGTGCTCAAGGGCAAGCTCAGCACCATAGCTGTGATCGGACATCACGGATTCGAACACGCGGCTTGAACGTTCCACGAGCACTACGGGGATTCGCAGCCCGGACAGCAGCTCGAACGTTGGAGATCCGGGTTCAAGGGATCCGGCGGTTGCCAACAGTATCCCGTCCACGGAGTTGGCCACCATGCGTTGGAGCTGCCGGTGTTCGTCCTCCGCGGAGTAGTTGCTGACCCCCAGAATCAGCCGGGCGTTCAGTTCCCTGGCGGCTGATTCCGCGCCGCGGATGACCTCCGGAAAGTAGTAGCCCGTGGTCGGGACAATAAGGCCCAGGGTCGCGAGCGGCTGGCGGGATCTCCTGTGAACAGTGTCGCCTTGCCGTTCGGCGGGGACGGGAACGGCACCGCCGTGGACCCGGCGCAGCAGCCCTTGGGCAGCAAGCTGCGTCAGGTCCCGGCGGATGGTCATGGTGGACAGCCCGGTCTTCTCCGCGAACCCATTGACGGTCAGGGATCCCCGCATTTCAAGCTCGCGCAGAATCTTCTCGTGGCGTTCGCCGCTAAGCATGCCCACCCTCTCCGGAATCCAGATGTTCAAACAAGCATAGGTGACCGTATGCACGTGCGTTGCGGGGCCCGCTCTGCGCGGTAAATACTCGCCAGAGAGCGCAAAGCAGGCCCCGCAACGCCGGGCACCTACCGCCGGGGGTGGTCGTTGATCCGCACGAGGTTCCTCCCACGCATGGTGTAGAGGTAGCCGTCCTCATCGTTGTTAATGTGCGAGCCGCTGTACCAAGCGCCGTCGATGTCGGCCACCACGGTGGCAAGCTCGAAGGTCTTCGGGTCGAAGCGGAAGACGTGGGTGTTGGAAACGCCATACACCGCGCCGCGGTTGGTGACCAGGGCCGCGAAGCCGTAGCAGACGGAGCTGATATCGGCTTGATGCACCACTTTGCGCTTCGGCAGGTCTATGACAAAAACGCTGCCCTTGCGGGAGATGCCGTAGAGATACTTCCCCTGCACAGCCAGGGCGGAGACGCCGGCACCCTGGCCTGGATCGATCCGCCACAGCTCCTTGCCCGCAATGGGATCGAACGCCACTACTGTCCCTGCCCCGGTGATGCCCGGGAGGCCGCCGCCTAAGTAGGCCACGCCCTCGCGGCTGGCAACAGCGCGAACCAGCTGGACGTCGTCGATGGGGTTGACGAAGAAGCCCTTCTTTCCGGTTCGGGGGTCGTAAGTCCACAGCGAACCGCCGCCTTCGGTGTCTGCCTGGGTGACTACCAGGACAAGCTTGTTGCGCTCGTCCCAGCACACATCCAGCGGCCGGTTCTGTTCCTTGGGGAACTCCGCCACTTGCGTGATCGAGTTTCCGTCAAGTGGGTTGTAGCTCCAGATGCCCTGGCCGCTGTATTGGCCTGTATAAAGGGCCCCATCCACAACGATCGCGTCCTTCGCCTCGCCGGGGGCCCTCATGTTCGTGACGTGGCCATCCTTCAGCGAACGCCGGGCGATGACGCCATTGCCACCCACGTAGACGTAGCCCGCGCCAGCAGCAATTCCCATCACCGTTTGAGGATCCGACGGCGCACCGGCCTCACCCAGGTCAGTGGTCTTCGATGTCCCGGCAACGGGGTCGATCTCGGCGATGAAGCCATAACCGGAGGTGACCAGCAACTTCCCATCCCTGGAATCGACACCCCAGACTTCCCCGAGCGAGGGGCCCTCAAACGGCACGGCAGCGATCGTGTTCGATGCCAGCGAGTAGGCGAGTAGTCCGGTCTCGTTGGCGAAATAGACGTTGTCCCCCATCACCGCGAAACTCTTGGCCACCTTGCCTTCCGAGACCGTCAGTGTGTACGACGAGTGGTTGGCCAGACTGAGAGCGGCCATCTTGGCGTTCTCCAACGATCCCGCGGAGCTGACCACAAGCTTGTCCCCCGCCACTGCGAGGTCGCGGATGCTGGGATCTGGCAGGATTTCGGACGGAGTCACGTTGGTGAACTTCCTGGAAGCTGTGTCGTAGGCGTAGAGGCAGGCCCGGCTGGCGCCACTTCCGCCGTTGAGCGTGCTGCCCGCACCGAAGAACACCGTGGCGTCCGTCGCGGCCACGGCGCGGGCCAAGGTTGCTCCCGCGTCCGGGATGCCAAGACTCGCTACCTGGCCGGTGGCGGGGTTGTATTCCCACAGCGCTGGTGCGGTGCTGCTTCCGCCGCCAACTGCATAAAGCCGGCCATTGGGTGCAACGCTGATGTCCCGGACATCCCGGTCTCCGATGTAGCCGATCGCCGTAGCCTTGGTGCCGAGACTGTTGAGGTCCCAACGGAACAGGTTCGGCAGCGTGCCGGCGGCTTTCTGGAGGACACCCGCGTAAAGGTACCGGCCTGAAGGATCGGCGGCCAACGTCTGGATGGAGTGGCCGTTGCTGAGTTCGGTTTGGCCGATGACCTTGCCCGTAGGGACGTGGAAGGCAATGATCCGGACCGGCTCCAGGTTGCGGGAACCGATGTACAGAACATCGCCAACCAGCAGGCCGCTCATCAGGGAGAACTGTACGACGGCGGGACCCAGGTCCAGGATTTCCGTCGCCTTGGGCTTCGAGCCCAGAAGGGCGGACGCCGACGCCGGTTGGCCGGCAGCCAGCCCGATGGCCGCGGCGAGCGACGCTGCTCCGCCAACTTGAAGGACTGACCGTCTGCTGATGTTCGATTTCTCCATTGGAATCCCTGTTCTTAGGTGATGGCTTTTCAGTAGTCGCCGTTTCGGGTGTCCAGAATTCATAACAGCGTGAAGCTGACAGCGTCCAGCATTTCTGTTCGTTCAAACAGAACTGACGGCGAAGTTCCACAGCCAAGTCAACAGAGACCTTTGAACTCGTCACTCAGCAATGTTTGAAAATGTTTGAAATCTTGTAGATGTTCGAAGCAGCGCGGTTACATGGATTCACCTCATGTGGCCCCAACCACACAAACCTTCTTCGCATCGCAAGTCTTCAAAGGAGAACACCATGAAGCGTCGTCATCTCTTTGCCGGAGTAGCTGGCTTGGCCGCCAGCACTCTGTTGCTGGCCGCCTGCGGTACTGGTCCCACCCCAGCGGCAGCGCCCACCCCCACGGAAGATCCCTCAGGATCCATCACCTTCTGGTCCTCGTTGGCAGGCATGGACAAAGTGGCCGAAGCGTTCAACGCCAGCCAGGACAAGATCAAGGTCAGCTTCGAAACCATCCCCAACGGTGCCAACGGTGGCTACGCAAAACTCTCCACCGCCATCACGGCAGGCAACGGCCCTGACGTAGCCACCATCGAATATCCGCAGCTGCCGCAGTTCGTCAGCAACAGCCAGGTGATCCCGCTCGATGGCTTGATCAACAAGGCCGAGACCGTGGACAAGCTCACGGACGAGACCAAGGCTTTGGTCCAGTTCGGTGAGAAAACCTACGCGCTTCCGTACGACGCAGCCCCCATGCTCATGTGGTACCGCCAAGACATGCTGGCGAAGGCCGGCGTCGAGGTCCCCAAAACCTGGGATGAATTCGAACAGGCCGGCAAAAAGCTCAAAGCCGTAGCGCCTGACTCCTACCTGGCCAGCTTCAACCCCAACGAGGTAGCGGCGAGCGCCGGATTGGCCTGGCAGGCAGGTGCCAAGTGGTTCGGCACCGAGGGTGACAGTTGGAAAGTGGGCGTCAATGATGAGGCCACGCAGAAGGTTGCCTCTTACTGGCAGAAGCTCATTGACCAGAAGATCGTCAAAGTCAGCCAAGCCTACAGTGACGAGTGGAGCCTGGACCTGGCCAACAGCAACGTAGTTGGCGTGCTGGGTGCCAACTGGAGCGCCACGGGCATCCAGAAGCGCACCGAGGCCAGCGGCCAGAAGGGCCAGTGGATCGCTGCGGAACTGCCGACGTGGGGCAACGAGTCCGGCGCCTTCTATGGCGGATCCAGCTTCAACGTGACCAAGAGCAGCAAGAATCCGGCCGCGGCCGCCAAGTTCGTCGAGTTCCTCACCACCAGCCAGGAAGCCATCAAGGCCCGCGGCAACACCGGCTCCGCTTTCCTTGCCTTCCCGGGCCTGACGCCGGTGGCGCAGAAGGCGTATGACGCCAGCTACTTCGGCAACGACATCTACGAGGTCTTCACCAAGGCGTACGGCACCATCACCCCGGGCTGGCAGTGGGGTCCCAACTGGGACATCACCAACACTGCGCTCAAGGACGCCTACGGCAAGCTGACCACCGGCGGTACCATCCATGACGCCGTGGATACTGCCCAGGACGCCACCGTGGCAAGCCTGAAGCAGGCCGGCCTTTCCGTCAAAGAGTAACTCCGCCACCGAATAGCCACACAGGCAGGGGGCCTCAGGATGAGGCCCCCTCCAAGCTAGGAGAATCCCATGGCCACCCAGGCCCTCACCACCACAGTGCGCCGCCGAGGCCGTGCACTGGCGGGAACCGGCGGAAGGACTGCCGCGCTGTTCCTGGTTCCCTTCTTCGCGGTCTTCGCGATCGCCATGATCGCACCGGTGATCTACTCCCTGGTGCTGAGTTTCCACTCGCAGCAGAAGTCCGGGCTGGGCTTCGGGGAAGCCAAGACGGTCTTCGTTGGACTTGAGAACTATGTGCAGGTCTTCCAGTCCGAAACGTTTGTGGAAGGCATCGCCCGCCTTGGCTTGTACTGCCTGATCTACATTCCCTGCATGGTGGGCGGCGCAGTGGTCTTCGCCCTCCTCCTGGATGCAACGGTGGCCAAGGCGCGCAAGCTCTTCCAGCTCCTGGTGTTCCTTCCCCACGCAGTACCCGGCGTCATCGCCGCCCTCATTTGGGCCTATCTCTACACCCCGGGTATCAGTCCGCTGATCCAGGCTCTCCAAGGCGGCGGGATCCAGATCAACTTCCTCGACGCGCACTTGGTTCTTCCGTCCATCGTGAACATCGGCGTCTGGGAGTGGACCGGTTACAACGTCATTATCCTGTTCACCGCTTTGCAGGCTGTTCCCCGCGAAATCCTGGAAGCCGCCCGCGTGGACGGTGCCGGCGAAATCCGCGCGGCCATCAGCATCAAGTTCCCGCTGATCCTTCCGGCGCTGAGCGTGATCATGCTCTTCACCATCATCGGAACCCTGCAACTGTTCACGGAACCGTCCATCATCTCCAAAGCCACAGCATCAGTCACCAGTACTTGGGTTCCCAACCTCTGGGCCTACGACGCGGCCTTCATCCGTCACAACCTCAACCAGGCCGCGGCTGCCTCCATCATCATCGCCGGACTGGCCGCAGTCCTGTCCCTGGCCGTCACCCGCCTTAGCTCCAGGATGAACAAATCATGAGCGCCTCAACTCTCCCCCGCCCCCGCACCACCCCGGACACAGCAACTCCCCGCCGCGCCGGATCCCGTTCCAACCGCACCGGATCCAGCTCCAACCGCGGCGGTGGCTTCGCCAGCAAGCTCACCGTCAACGGTCTCCTGATCATCGGCTCCGCCTACATGGTGGTACCGGTCCTGTGGCTGGTGTTCGCCTCCACCAAGAACGCGGCGGACCTCTACGGCACCAGCGCCTACGCTCTGGGGAACTTCTCCTTGTTCGAGAACATCGCCAACGTGGCCAAGCAGGACGGAGGCCTGTTCTTCCGATGGCTGGGTAACTCCGTGATGTATGCCGGTGTTGGCGCCGTGCTGGGCAGCCTGATTTCGGTGATGGCCGGCTATGCGTTCGACAAGTTCCAGTTCCGTTGGAAAGACTCACTCTTCGGTTTCGTCCTGGTGGGCGTCCTGATTCCCAACACGGCCACGGTGCTGCCCATGTACCTTCTGGCCTCCCTGGTGGGCATGACCAACACCATCTGGGCCGTCCTCATCCCAGTCCTGTGCAAC
Organism: Pseudarthrobacter sp. PvP004; assembly: GCF_017876035.1. NCBI lineage: Bacteria > Bacillati > Actinomycetota > Actinomycetes > Micrococcales > Micrococcaceae > Pseudarthrobacter > Pseudarthrobacter sp. PvP004. Next base: position 4,672,548 of record NZ_JAGINL010000001.1, on the reverse strand, counting down.
CCCTTCGGTGTGTACCTGGCGCGGGTTTACTCCGCCAGCTACGTTCCTGCCGAAACCCTTGAAGCCGCACGCATGGACGGCGCCGGACCCATCCGGTCCTTCTTCTCCCTGGGCCTGCCCATGATGATGCCCGGCTACATCACCATTGCCCTGTTCCAGTTCGTGGGGGTGTGGAACAACTTCATGCTTCCCCTGGTGATGCTCCAGGACCAGCAATTGCTGCCCGTCAGCGTCGGCATCTCCATCTGGCAGGGCTACTCGGTACCGCAGCCTGAATTCACACCAATGGTCATCACGGGTTCTCTGCTGTCCATCATTCCGCTGCTGGTGGCCTTCATCATGCTGCAGCGTTTCTGGAAGTCCGGCCTCACTGCAGGGAGCGTCAAATGACAACAACATCACTGAACGTCGCACTGGCCATGGGTCCCGGCGTCGTAGACCGGGTCTTTCCGTCGCGCAGGCTGGAGGCCCTGGGTCCGGGGCTGCGGCTGCTCAGCCCGACGCCCATGGAAGACTTCACCGCGCCGCGTTCGCTGGAACTCCTTGCGGAGACGGACATCCTCATCACCGGCTGGGGATGCCCGAAACTGGACGCCGCTGCCCTGGCCGCGGCCCCGCGCTTGACCCATGTCCTCCATGCCGGAGGCACGGTAAGGCATCACGTGGGCGAGGAGTGCTGGGAAAGGGGCATTGAAATCAGCACGGCTGCCGATGCCAACTCCATTCCGGTTGCCGAATACACGGTGGCCATGATCCTGCTGGCCAACAAGAGAGTCCTGCAGATCGCCCGCAAGCTCCACACCGAGAGGGTGGAAATCGAGCCGGACCAGGTGTTTCCGGACATGGGCAACTTCGGCAAGCGGGTGGGCATCATTGGCGCCTCAAGGATCGGCAAGCACGTCATCCGCCTCCTGAAGTCCTACGACGTGAAGGTCTTCGTCTCCGACCCCTTCCTGGACCAGGCCGCGGCGGCCGCGCTCGGCGTCGAACGTCTTGGTCTGGAAGAGCTGGTGGCCACGTGCGACGTCGTCAGCCTCCACGCGCCGTCGCTCCCGTCCACCTACAACCTGATCCACCGGGCGCTGGTGGCGAGCTTCAAGCCGGGAGCCACCTTCATCAACACCTCCCGTGGCGAACTGGTTGATCAGGATGCGTTACTCGGGCGCATAGAACAAGGCGACCTCTACGCAGTCCTGGACGTCACTACGCCTTGGGTGCTGCCCGCGGACTCAGGCTTCTACACCCATCCCAACGTGCTGCTCACACCGCACCTGGCTGGTTCACTGGGCATGGAACTGGAGCGCATGGCGGTCAGCACCATCGAGGAAGCGCGCCGGATCTCCCGCGGCGAACCTCTCCTCCACAGGCTCAACGCCAAAGACCTCGCCTTCACCGCCTAACGGCCACTGACCGGCCACTGACCGGCCACGCCAGCCGGACAGCGACAGCCGACGACGACAGCGACTTAATGCCGCGCGGCTGGCATACTCATTCCCATCGCACGCCCTGTCCGATGACAATCCCTGAAGCGACCCAAACAACGGGGGAATGAGTGGAACTCGAGAAGGATCAAGCAGGGGAAACCGTCCGGCAAAAGACGGCCTCCACTCAAGGACTGAGTACCGCCGAGGTCGCCGAGAGGGTCGCCGCGGGGCAAACCAACGCGTTCGTCCAAGACACCAGCCGCAGCGTGTGGAGCATCGTCCGCGCCAACGTGCTCACTCTGTTCAACGGCATCATCCTGGCCTGCTTCATCGTCCTTTTCGCGATTGGCCGCTGGCAGGATGCGCTCTTCGGATTCAGCGCGATAGCGAACGCGGTCATCGGCAGCGTCCAGGAATACCGGGCAAAGCGGGCTTTGGACCGCCTGGCCCTGTTGAACGCCCCGCATGCCCGGGTGATGCGTGAAGGCTCGGAAGCAGAGATCGCGTTGGACGACGTTGTGCTGGACGACACCCTTGTCCTGAGGGCTGGGGACCAAGTCCCGGCCGACGGTTTAGTGTCCGGATCACGCGGACTCCAAGTGGACGAATCCATGCTGACAGGCGAATCCGATGCCGTAGAGAAGGAAATCGGGGATCGGGTGTTGTCCGGCTCTGTTGTGGTCGCCGGTGAAGGATCAGCGGTGGTGGATCGGGTGGGCGCAGATTCCTTCGCCAACTCGCTCGCCGCCGAAGCCAAACGGTTCTCCCTTGTAGCGTCGGAGCTCCGCTCCTCGATCGATCGCGTCCTGAAATGGGTCACCTGGTTCGTCGGTCCCGTGGCGTTGTTGGTTCTGAACGCACAGATGATTGCCCAAGGCGGGTGGGCCGAAGCCTCGGCAAGTGGAGCGTGGCGGGACGCAGCGACGGCGACTATTGCCGCCGTCGTCGCCATGGTCCCCCTGGGGCTGGTGCTGATGACCAGCATTACCTTCGCTGTGGGGGCGGTAAAGCTGGCCCGTCAGCAGGTGCTGGTGCAGGAGCTGCCCGCGGTGGAAGGCCTTGCGCGGGTGGACATTATTTGCCTCGATAAGACCGGAACCCTCACCCAGGGCGACATTGTTTTCGACGCCGTGCACCCGCTCACCTCTCGTCCGGGTTGGGAGTCGGTTCTTTCCTGGTATGGCGTGCAGAAAGATGCCAACGCAACGGCCCGCAGCCTCGCGGGGCACTTCAACGAGCCAGCCGGCCACCCGCTTGACCGGGTGCCCTTCTCGTCGGCCCGCAAGTGGAGCGCGGTGATTTTCGACGACGGGATGTGGATTCTGGGCGGCCCCGAAATGGTGTTCCCGGACCACGACTCCAGCGATCCCGTGAAGCGGAAACTTGCCACCCAAGCCGCGGAGTTGGCAACCACCGGCCGGCGCACGCTGGTCCTTGCCCACGGCACACCCACCGACGACGAGACCGTTCCGCCAGATGCTGTCCCCGTGGTCCTCCTGACGTTCAAGGAGAACATCCGTCCGGACGCTGCGGAGACGCTCACTTACTTCGCAGCACAGGAAGTGGATGTCCGGATCATCTCGGGTGACAACCCACAAACGGTGGCCGCGATCGCCCGGGAGGTCGGCCTGGATGCACCCCACGGTTTTGACGCCCGGGAGTTGCCGGATGACGATAAGGAGTTCCTTGACGTCATCAACAACAACGTGGTCTTCGGCCGGGTGACACCTGACCAGAAGAAGCGGATCGTCGTGGCACTGAAGGCTGCAGGCCGCACTGTTGCCATGACTGGCGACGGCGTGAATGATGCCCTTGCCATCAAAGAAGCGGACATCGGTGTCGCCATGAATTCCGGTGCCGCCGCCACCAAAGCAGTGGCCCGGCTGGTGCTCTTGGACGGCAAGTTCTCGCACCTGCCCAGCGTGGTGGCCGAGGGCCGGCAGGTCATTGCCAACATCGAGCGTGTGTCGATGCTGTTCCTTACCAAGACGGCCTACGCCACGTTCCTTGCCATCTCGTTCGGCATTCTCCTGCTGCCCTTCCCGTTCCTTCCCCGGCAGCTCTCGGTGACTGACGGCCTGACCATCGGCATTCCGGCGTTCTTCCTGGCCTTGCTGCCCAACGCCCAGCGCTACGTTCCCGGTTTCCTGCGGAGGTCACTCACGTTCGCCGTGCCAGCGGGTGTGGCCGTGACCCTGGGCCTGGCCTCCTACGCCCGGCTCGCCGCGAACCTGCAAATTCCGGAAGCGGAGATCAGGACCGGGTCCACACTCATCCTGGCGATCATCGGCATCTGGATCCTGGTGGTGCTCTCGCGACCGGTCACCCGGTTCAAAGGGATGGTCATCGGCGCCATGATGATCGGGCTGGTAGTCGTCTATTCCGTGCCGATTGCCCGCGATTTCCTCCAGTTCACCGACCCAACGCTGCCCACGGCGCTACTCGTCCTGGGAACATCCGTGGCTTGTATCGCGCTGATCGAGATTGTCCGCTTCGTGCACCGCCGTGTTGCCTACCGGGACGCCCAGGAGGCCCTGCGTCAACGAGTCTCGAAGTAGCGCCGCCCGCGGCCGACCCACAGCGGGATAACTACGGCCACCGTTGCGATGGATTGCGAGATCACAGCGGACCAATCTCCATCAGAGGCAATAATCAGGTCCAGCACGGCAAAGGCCAGCCCGAGCAGCATGACCGCTGTGGCGCCGCGGCGGGCAGCTTCGCTTCCCCGCGCTACTCCTGAGGCCAGCCCGATCACCAACAAGCCGAACAGGATCATGCCTGCACCTAGCAACGTGATGGGCAGGGCAATGCCACCGGACTGGGCCTCCGGCGTGTAGCGCAGGAAAATCGTCAGGATCCCCAGAATGATTTGGGCGATGCCACCGATGTACATCAGCACCACCGAGAACGTCACCGCACCAGGCCGCTTAGGGCTTTCCCCCGTCGTCATGAACTGAGCATAGACGAGCCCTCATCACGGCCAGCACTGATTTAGCCCGGGATAACAACTTTTGTCACACAATTAACCGCTGATTCACGCCACCCTTGAGCTCAGTCAACCCAGGCTACCTAGGGTCGGGTAAATGGAAAACATCTCACGCAGGTCCCTCATCTCGGCCGGCCTCGGCGCCGGACTCGGCGCCGCCTTGCCAGGCACCGCCGTCGCCAGTCCCGCCGTCGCGACCTCAACAGCGGACGACGCCGGCCTCCGCACCGATCCGTTCACCCTCGGCATTGCGTCGGGCGAACCATGGCCCGACGGCTTCGTCATCTGGACCAGGCTTGCCGTGAACCCCGTGGCCGAAGATGGCCTGGGCGGGATGCCCACCCGCAACGTCGCCGTCGCTTGGGAAGTCGCAGAAGACCCTACGATGCGCCGGGTAGTAGCCCGCGGCGTCGAACATGCAAGGCTCGAAACCGCCCACTCGGTTCACGTCGAACTCAAGGGCCTCAAGCCGGGCCGGGAATACTTTTACCGTTTCCGTACCGGGCGGCACATGAGCGAAGTTGGCCGCAGCCTGACAAGCCCGGCACCCGGCGAGACCCCCGCCGTCCTGGCTATGGCGTTCGCCAGTTGCGCCCAGTACGAGCACGGCTATTTCACAGCGTATAAGCGCCTGGCCGAGGACCACCCGGACCTGGTGCTCCACCTTGGCGACTACCTCTACGAGTACAAGAAGGACAGCTACGTGATGGGCGGCGGCAACCCCCGCGATCATGAAGGGCCGGAGACCGTCAGCCTCGCGGGCTACCGCCAGCGGCACGCCCAATACAAGACCGACGCCGATCTGCAGGCTGCGCACGCAATTGCGCCCTGGCTGGTGGTATGGGATGACCACGAGGTGGACAACAACTGGGCCGACGAAATCCCCGAGAACAGCGATGCGGGCCAGATGAACGACACCACCGAGCGTTTCCGTCAGCGTCGTTCAGCAGCATTTCAGGCGTACTACGAGAACATGCCGCTGCGTTCGTCATCGGTTCCGGCTGGATTCGACATGAAGATCTACCGCACCATCCAATGGGGCCAGCTAGCCAACTTCCACATGATGGACACGCGGCAATATCGGGACGATCAGCTCGCCGGTGACGGCTGGCGGAAGAACGTCGCCGAGCGCCTGGACGAGAACCGCACCATCACCGGTGCTGATCAAGAGAAGTGGCTGCTGGACGGATTCAAGGGCTCAACGCAGCGATGGGACATCTTGGGCCAGCAGGTTTTCTTCGCCGAGCGGGATCGGGACAAAGCGCCGAACATCGACGATGTTTCCATGGACGGCTGGGACGGCTATGCCGCTTCCCGCCGCCGCATCACCCAAGGCTGGGTGGACGCCAAGGTGCGCAACGCCGTCGTACTGACCGGCGACGTCCACCGGCACTGGGCCACCGACCTCAAGGTCGACTATAAGGACCCGGCGTCGCCTGTGGTTGGTTCGGAACTGGTGTGCACTTCCATCACTTCCACGGGCGATGGCACCGGATCCACCACAGATCCGACCATGGCCTGGAACCCGCATTTGAAGTTCTACAACGACAACCGCGGCTACGTGAACACGCGCATCACGAAAGACGCCATGACCGCGGACTTCCGGGTACTGGACTACGTCACCACGCCGGGCGCTCCGGTCAGCACCAAGAAGTCCTTCACCATCAACGATCGCGTCCCGGGCCTCGCCTGACCCTGGTTCACCCATGGAGGGGACAGCACGTGCTCCAATGAGGGCTCATTGCGACGTGTGCTGTCCCCTGGTTGGGATTACGCGCCCAGGATCAGCCCCGCCGCCTTCTCCCCGATCATGATGGACGGGGCGTTCGTGTTGCCGCTGGGCACAAACGGAATGATGGACGCATCTGCCACCCGGAGCCCATCGATTCCGCGGACCCGGAGCTGCGGATCCACCACCGAGAGGTCGTCCACGCCCATCTTGCAGGTGCCAACCTGGTGGTGGTACGTTCCGGCGACCTGGCGGGCAAACTCCCGGACCTGATCCCGGGTTTGCATGGCAGGGCCGGGCGTGAACTCTGACTTCCGGAACGGGGCAAACGCATCCTGCTGGCCGATCTCGCGGCACAGAACGATCGCGTCCACCAGCGCTTCAACGTCATACTCATCCGCCAGGATGTTCGGATCCACCAGTGGGGCCGCAGCCGGATCAGCCGAGGCCAACCGCAAAGAGCCACGCGACCGGGGGCGAACAATCCCCGGCGCAATGGTGTAGCCGTGCTCGGGAGCAGCCCCGCCGTCTGTTGGATAGGGCAGGTGGAGGAAGAGCGGTTGCAGGTCCGGCGCTTCTTCGTCCGTCTGATTGCTGTGGGCATAGAGCTGGCTTTCCAGGAGGTTGTGCCGGCCGGCCACCAAGGGTTCCTTCGTCTCGTAGATGTTGCCCGCCAACAAATGGTCGTGGAGGTTCTCGCCGACCCCGGGCAAGTCCACCACCGAGTCGATCCCCAGCTCCCTCAGCTGCCCGGAGGGACCAATACCGGAGAGCAGCAGGAGCTTCGGGGAGCCAATAGCGCCGGCGCTGATGATCACCTCAGCGCCCCCTTCCGCACGAAGCACCTCACCGTCGACGTGATATTCGACGCCGGTGGCGCGTCCGCCGTCGACGACGATCCGCGTCACCACGGCGTCTGTGGTGACCTTCAAGTTTGCGTGGTCCAGCACCGGGGCCACGAAACTCTGCCACGCACTGGCGCGCCTGCCGTCTTTGGTAGTGGTGTGGTTGAACCCGACGCCTGTCATCTGGATTCCGTTGAAGTCTTCGGTTTCCATATGGCCGAGTGCCTTGGCCGCGTCCACGAAAGCCTGGGCAACCGGGTGCCTCTCGGCGATCCGTTCAACGTGCAGCGGCCCGCCCTTGCCATGGAATTCGCTGGCGCCGTCCGCGTGGTCCTCGGATTTCTTGAACAACGGCAGGACCTCGTCCCAGGACCAGCCCTCCGCTCCGTTGGCAGCCCAGGAGTCGTAGTCGTTCTTGTGTCCGCGAATGTAGATCATGCCGTTGAGCGAGCTGCTGCCGCCAAGGACCCTGCCGCGCGGCCAGTACAGGCTGCGGTTGTTGGCGTGCTTCTGCGGAGTGGTCATGACCGCCCAATCGTTGGCGCCGGTCAGCAGCAGCGGCCACCCTTGGGGACTGTGGATGTTGGGATCGGCGTCCACCGATCCGGCCTCGACAACGTGGACGGTGTTTCCGGCGTCGAGCAAACGGCGGACAACCACACTTCCGGCCGAGCCTGCGCCGACCACCACGTAGTCCGCACGATGGGTTTGGTTTTCAGCCATGGGGTTCCTCCTTGAACGGGGCGTGAAGGTGAGCTTTCACCAGCAGTCTGCCGCGGATCGCCGTCGGGAATCTTGACCTGCCGCGCACAGCAGTGCGCACCATCCGCACGCTTGTGATGCGGATCACGGCAAGGCCGGCAATCGTGGGACACTGGAAGAGCCGCCACCTACGTCCCGCAGCGTCATTTCAAAGGAGAGCCGACGTGACCGGTGCCATCGCCAAACAGCCACGTGAAGAATTCAGCACCAAGGCCCTCACCAAGACCGATCGCTTTGATGCTGCGCCGCCAGCGGTTGGAGAAGTGCCGCGCCGACCTCGTGGACCCGCTCCTGCAGACGCGGCCGGTGTCCGCCGTCGGGATGCATTGGGGCTTCACCGACGCATCCAGCTTCTCGCGGGCGTTCAAAACGCTTTCGGGCATTCGCCTTCGGAGTACAGGTACTCGTACCGGCCAGCGTGACCCGACCAGCTTGGGCAGCGCTTCAATCGAATGGAATTATCCCTGTTTCCCAGTGACTACGGGCTTAAGCGGGAGTACCCTAGTCCCAGTTGCATTAGTGGTCACCTTTCGAGTTCTGGGTTCTGCCGTGGGCTATGTGCGTTCGTCGTTGACCGACCTTCTCGGGGTGCTTTCGGACGCCGTCGCTCCCCAGCGCGTCAGGTTCGACGACGGCACCCCCGTTGCCGGTGTTCCCCCACCCGACGCTCCAGTCACCGTCCATGCCGTCACGTTGAACCGTGTGGGCAGGTCCCGCCGCGACGGCCCGGTCCTGGATTTGGAACTCCGGGTCGCAGTTGAATGCCATGGTCCCGACCAGCTGGACACCATGGAAAAGCTGCTTCTGGCTGTGGAACGCCACAGCCAATACTCCGTGGTCTCCACGGGTGAATTCCGTCCGGAAGAATACTCCGGCGCCATCCGGCAAGGACTGGGCTTCCTTGTCCGCATCCCTGTTGCCCTCCGCTTCGAAGAACCTTCAGGACCTCCCGTCCTGGAGCCACTCATCGCCAAGGCGGGCATTGCCCGCCGAATCCACGGCCGCCTGGTGGACGCCCACAACAAAGGCATCCCCGACGCCTATATTCACGCCCATTCCTCCGCCACGGCCGTGGTCAGTGATGCCACCGGCCATTTTGAGGTCCTGGCCTCGACGGATGAACTCCAGCATTTTGCAGTGGCTGTCCGGGGCACCGAAAGGGAAGTCTCAGCCAGCACCAGCAGCCTGCCGGTCATCATCCGGTGGACCTGAACCATCCTTCGGCACGTTGTTCATGTAGAAAAGGGGGCGCACCATGGCGAACTATCAGGCGCCGGGCGTTTATGTACAGGAAGTGCCCAGTGGCGCACGCGCAATAGGGCAGGTCAACACCAGCATCGCCGGGTTCGTCGGCCTAGCCCCGAACCGGAACGCTTTGGTTGACGAGCTGCGGGTTTTGGACAACTGGACCCAGTTCGTGGACCAATACGTTGGCAACGCGGCAGCGGGCACACCGCTTTCGAACGCTGTATACGGCTTCTTCTCCAACGGAGGAAGCCGTTGCTATGTGGTGAACATCGGTCCAGACGGCAGCCTGACGGGGACAGCGGCGAAGCCCACCGGGCTCACGCTGTTTGAGGCAGTGGACGACATCTCCATGGTGGCCGCCCCCGGCTACGCGGACGCGGAATCGTACGCGGCACTGCAAGCGCACGTTGAACACCCCCTCCGCCAGGACCGGATGGCGATTATGGACACCGTGGAGAAACTGGACGACGTCGGTGCACTCACCCGGGCAGCGACGTCGGGAGTTCCTGAAGCTGCTGCGTCTTCGGACGAAGGCGCGACGCCGGACGCTGACTCGGATAGCGACGCTGAAGACACCGGGGACGCACCGGAGGAGACGGACGACGGCGACCAGGAGGACCTCGGTGCCCCACAATCCCCCGGCGGCTACACGGCACTGTATTACCCGTGGATCGTGATGCTCGATCCTGTGTCCGGCAAAAAGGTGACTCAACCGCCGTCGGGCCATATTGCCGGTGTGTGGGCGCGGGTTGACGCCACCCGCGGCGTCCACAAGGCGCCCGCCAACGAGCCCATCCAAGGCGCAATTGACCTTGTGCGGCGCGTGAGTCGCGGCGAGCAAGAGGTCCTGAACCCTGCCGGCGTGAACTGCATCCGCTATTTCCCGGGCGAGGGGATCCGAATTTGGGGAGCGCGGACTAAGGCACCAGAGGCGAGTGAATACCGCTACGTGAATGTCCGGCGGCTGACCAACATGATCAAGGAATCCGTGGCCGACGGCACGCGCTGGGTGGTGTTCGAGCCCAACGACCACACGTTGTGGAAGTCGATCCGCCGCGACATCGGAGCATTCCTGACCAACGTCTGGCGGGATGGAGCACTGCTCGGGACCACTCCTCAACAAGCGTTCTTCGTGAAGTGCGACGAAGAAACAAACCCGCCAGAGGTCCGCGACGCCGGCCAAGTGGTCACGTTGATAGGGATTGCGCCCGTAAAACCTGCCGAATTCGTCATCTTCAAGCTCATGCAGTCGGCAGACAACACCAGCGAGACAGAGAGCGCAGGAGCATGACATGACAACCCCGACACCTGCCGCCCAGCCCGGCAACGTGGTGGACCCGTACCGGGCTTACAACTTTAAGCTCGTGATTCAAGGAGTAGTCCAAGGCCATTTCACCAAGGTTGAGGGCCTGGGCCTAAAGATCCACCGCATCCTCTACCGCTCTGGCGGCGAGAACAGCACCGTCCGGGTCATCCCCGGCCAGGTGGAATATACGCCGGTGACCTTGAAATACGGGCTCACGGATTCCACCGAAATGCTCCAATGGCTGTTCAAGGCCGTGGACGGAAAAGTGGAGCGCCGCAACGTCTCCATCGCGATGCTCAACGACGCAGGATCCGTGGAAGTACGGCGCTGGAACTTGCTGGGCGCCTGGCCATGCGACTGGTTTGGCGCGCCCCTTGACGCTTTGGGTAAGGACCTCGCCATCGAATCACTGAGCATCGCGTACGACCGCCTGGAGCTCGACGATGCCCGCGCTCCCGTCGCCTGAGCCTGGGTTCTCCTGGCGCCGGGCGGCCGCGCGGCGGTTGCGTGGTGTAGCGGCGTGGCTGGAGCGTGGGCCCGGGGTATCCGTCTATTCCGGGGTCTCCGGGGTTTCCGGTCCCGCTTCGCCGGTGGGTTCGACGCCGGTGCGAGTCTTTGATACCGACGGCGCCCCCGAACATTGGGTTCAGTTGCTGCGTGACGCCGGGCTGGCCCCTCCCAGTGTGAGGCACGCTCAGCGTCGTTTTGGGCGTTTTTGGGTCGCACTCCATGCCCCGCAAAATAGTCCCCGGGGCGCAGGTCCTGTTCGCCGGACTTCACCAACCCTGCCTCCCGAAACCCTTCCCCTGCAGAATACGCCCGCCCCTTCAGCGCCACCCGTTGTTAGGCCTGTTCTACGCGTGTGGGCTCGTTACAGAAGCGCAGAGCAGGCCCCACAACAGATTCGGCCAAGCGAGGCACCGTCCCATGTCAGGCCTGCTTTGCACCCCTTGCCTCCCCATGAGCGCGCAGAGCAGGCCCCGCAACGGACCCCCGTGTTGCGGCTTCGCCCTGTTCTGCCAGGATCCCGTCCGGTCACACGCACCAACCTTGCGAGGCCCGACCTGCGTGCTTCGGGCACAACAGAGGGCGCAGAGCGGGCCCCGCAACACAAGCACCCAGGCGAAACACAACCCGTTGCGAGGCCCGACCTGCGTGCTTCGGGCACAACAGAGGGCGCAGAGCGGGCCCCCCAACACAAGCAACTCCAGCCCAAACCCGAACCTCAGGGGCACCCAAGCGTCGTCGGAAACCACACACCCGCCCAGCCCATCAACGGCACGTGGCCTGAACTCATGCCGCGCCCAAAGCCCGGAAAGCCTGCCCCCACGCAACCCGTGGAAAATGTCATCGCCCGCCAAGCCCGGCTCCACGACGAACACCTGGCGGTCTGACATGGAACGTGTCGCTTTCCTGATCGAGGACACGGGGGAACATCTCGGCTGCCTGCTGAACCCGGAAACGGTGGTGATGCAGCGATCGGCCGGTGTTGAGCCGCGAAGGAGTGCCGGCGGCAAACTGAGCGGCAGCGGATTGGCGGACGACCCCCTGCTCTTCACAGGCGGCGGCCACACGGAGCTGCGACTGGACCTGCTGTTCGACGTCGACCTCGCGCCGGCGTCGCTCCATGCACAGGACGTGCGGCAAATGACCCGCCCCATCTGGGCGCTCGCGGAGAACAGCTCCGAAGTCGAAAGGCAGCGCAGGCCGCCGTCGGTCCGGTTTGTGTGGGGCCGTGCCTGGAACGTACCGGGCATCGTGACGGAGGTGGCGGAGCGTTTCGACCGGTTCGCCCCGGATGGATCCCCGCTCAGATCCTGGATGCGCATGGTCTTCGTCAGGGTGGGACAGGCTGCCGACGAGGAAGGCGGCGAAAACTACGAACTCGCCCTGCGTCTCCCCGCCGTTGACTTGACCGCCCCACCCGTGGACACGCTCCCAGTGACCGGCGACGGCAGCACAGACCGGGATGCGCTGATGTCCGACGGCGGCGAGCTGCTTCCCGAGGTCCCCCCGGCTGAGCTGGGGCGATTGTCCGTGGAAGCGTTCGGCACACCCCTGCTGTGGAAGCTGCTCCTGGAGTACAACAACATCGACGATCCCGCCCGCTTCAATGGGCCGCTCGCAGTCCCGCCCATGGGTGATACCCCATGAGGCAGCTCCAGGGCTTACCGGAACTCATCGTCACCCTGGGCCGGCGCAGGCTCAGCACGGCCGAGACCGCTGCAATAGTTTCCGTCCAGGTACTCAGCTCACTCGCACGCCCGGCCCAGTGCCTCATCAGTTGGCGTCCCGGCCCCGGAAGCACAGCGGCAGCAAGGGGAGGCGTCGATCCAGCACCGGGTGACGCCCTCAGGGTGGAACTTGGCGGCCAGCGGACGCCGCTCTTTGTTGGCGAGGTGACCGTAGTGGAGTACAGCTACGGCGCAGACCTCGGACAGGAAATCCGAATCAGGGCCTACGATGCCCTGCACCGACTGAGGAAGCGCCAATTCACCCGGCTGCACAATGACGTGGACCTCGCCGGGCTCGCCCGGAAGCTCTGTGAAGGCACCGGGCTGGACGTGGTGGGCGGCGGAGATCGGCTCGGCCAGGTGTACCAGTGCGCTCGGACCGACCTCAGCCTCCTCGTGCAACAAAGCGCCCGGGTGGGGGCCTACCCTGTGGTGCACGACGGCGTCCTCAGGCTCACAGGACTCGACGGCGAAGGCGAACCGTTGGAGCTAACCCTCGGAGCCACGCTTCATTCCGCGGACATCGAACTCAGCCAAGAGCCGGCATATGCAGGAGCCAAGACCAACGGCTGGCGCAGCGACGACGCCTCCATCCACCAAGCCGAGACAACAAGTAGCGACGCCAAAGCCCAAGTCGCAGCCGATCCTGCGCTTGCCAGCGTCGGGGCTGGCGGCGACCTCAGACGGGACAACGAAGTCCTTGACTCAGGGGCGCTGGCCGACGGCTTGGCCAAGGCAGAACTGGACACAAAGATGGCTGGCCAGGTCACGGCCGTCTTAGTCGCCGAAGGCAATCCCCGGCTGAGGGCAGGCGGCCGGGTAAGGATAAAAGGTGTGGCGCCGAGCATCGAGGGAACGTACCTGATCGCGAGCGCCTCTCACCGCTTGGACGGAACAGGCTACGAAACCACCCTGACCACCAGGCCTCCGAGTTCCGTCCCGGAACGGCGTCCGGACATTTTTACCCTCGGGATGGTCACTGATATGGATGATCCCGAAGCCCGGGGGCGCGTCCGGGTCAGGCTCCCCGCCTATCCCGACCTCGAAACCAATTGGGCCCCTGTGCTGACTGCAGGCGCAGGTCCGGGCAAAGGACTCGTTGTCCCGCCGGCGCCCGGAGACAACGTCCTGGTCCTCCTCCCGGCCACCGATCCAGCGCAGGCCATCATCCTCGGCGGGCTGTACGGCAGCGAGCAGACGCCGGACAGCCGGGTCGGCACTGAAAGGGACAGCCGCTACACCTTCCGCAGCGCGGACGGTCAACAGATCATGCTCGACGGCGGTGCCCGCACCATTAGTTTCACGGACGGCCACGGTTCCTCTGTGGAGCTGGGACCGGACAGATTCAGGATCACTGCCGCCACAGACCTGGTCCTTGAAGCCCCGGGCCAAGCCATGAAGATCCGCGCCAAATCCGTCGATTTCGAGGAGGCCTGAGCTGTGGGAACCCCAAAAGCCAGAGGAAATAACGAGCCATGAAAATCCTCGTCAAGGTAGCCATACTGCGCTGCGGACACGACGGCAAGGTGGAGAACGTGCCCTCGCAGGAGTGGGTCCGCGTTAAGGGATCCCCCATCCTGGTGGACAGCGATCCCCAGGGCCGGGATATCAGCATGTGCCCGCATATCGGCATCAACATCAAGCCCTGCAACAAGACCCTGCCGGTAACCAAGGGCTATTCAACGTTCATCACGATTGGCGGTAAGGCGGTCTGCCTGGACACTGTGGAGGGCTTCACGGACGGCACGCCCCCGGGCGCGGTCAAGTACAACGTCCGCAGGCCCGGGCAAACGCTCGTGGGAGCCGCTTCATGAAAAGGCACCAGCCATGAGCGCCCCGCGATACAAGTCGGTGGCCTTCATCCACCCGGATTTCGACGCTACCGCAGGCAGTCCCGGACTCAGGCTGACGGCGTCGGGCATGCTGGCTACGGTCACGGACGCGGCGTCGGTGAGGCAAGCCCTGCTCCTCCTCCTGAGCACCCGGCCGGGCGAGCGCGTGAACCGCCCAACGTACGGGTGTCATCTCTTCCGCCTGGCGTTCGCGCCGGCCGACGACACCACCGCCGGTCTCGCCATCCACTACGTGGCAAGGGCGGTGGAGCAGTGGGAACGCCGGATCACTGTCCTGTCCGTGGACGCCTCGAGGTCGCAAGAGTCGCCCGAGATGCTGGAGGTCAGGTTGAAGTACCGCGTGCGTACCACCCAGCTTGAGGACCAGATCACCATCGCCCTGCCCGCGGAATCCGGAGGCGCAGCATGAGCATACCCGTGCCCAACCTGGATGACCGCAGCTTCGCGGACCTCGTGGCCGGCGCCCGCGAGCGCATCCAGCAGATCGCCCCGGAGTGGACTGATCTCTCCGTCCACGACCCCGGCATCACCATCGTCGAGGCCTTCGCGTACCTCACGGACACGCTCATGTACCGGCTCAACCGCGTGCCGGACAAGCTCTACGCGGTGTACTTGAACTTGCTGGGCACCTCCCTTTATCCGCCGAGCACGGCCGAAACCATGGTGGAATTCAGCCGCGCCTCTGCCACAACCACGGATCAGGAAATACGTATCCCGCGCGGCACGCAGGTCAGTTGCCCACCTGGCGTCCCGGGTTCACCTCAACCGGTATTTACGACGACGGCGGCAGCCACGTTGGCGCCCGGCAAGACCACCGTCCTGGTGCCGGCGGCCGATGTCGCCTTGTACGACGCCGTTCCTATCGGCACGGGAACCGGCAGACCCGGCCAGAGCCTGGTGATCCCCAACGCTCCGATCGTCTCAGGCGCAGGCCTGGCAATCGCCGTCGAGGTTCCGGCCGGGACGAGGTTGAGCAGCGGCGAGGCGGTGCTGGTGGACGGTAAGACGTTCCGGTATTGCCAGGAAGTGGAGGCGTTCGCGGACGCGAGGCCCGGGGAGATGCCGGTGCGTATCGACCGGAGTGCCGGCGTCGCGATGTTCGCCTGGCGGGACGAGGGGTCCACAACGCGGACAGCAGCTGGGGAAAGGGCACCAGTTCCGGGCTCTGGCGCCGAAGTCCGTGCCTGGTATCGCAGCGGCGGGGGTGCCGGTGGGAACGTCGGGGCAGGCCAGCTCACAGTGTTGCGCTCCGCCGTTCCCGGGGCCAAGGTCACCAATCCGGAACCTGCCACGGGGGGTCGTGATGGCGAATCATTGGAGAACGCGCTGAGGCGGGCCCCGCAGGATTTCCATGCCCGCGACCGGGCTGTCACCGTCCGCGACTACGAGGTCCTGGCCCTGAGGCACGGGGGTGTGGGCCGTGCGCGCGCCTTCACGCGGAAGGAGCTGTGGGCGTTCGCCCGGCCCGGGGAGGTGGAAATCGTGCTGGTGCCGTTCGTCCCCGGAAGCCGCTCAGGATCACCGCAACCACTCAGGGCAGCGGAGCTGGTGACCCACGCACGCGAGGAAGTAAGGCTCGAGGTGGAACAGTATCTCCGCAGGCGCTCAACTGTCGGAGCCGAGCCCGTGGTGCGCTGGGGCCTCTATAAGCAGGTGCTGATTGACGCGAGGGTGGTTGTTCGTCCCGATGAGGATGCCGAGGCCGTGAGGTCCCGGATCGTGGGCCGCCTCTCAGAAGGAATCAGCCCGTTGAGCCCGGATCCCTCAGGCTACGGCTCGGGTTTCGGCAAGCCGCTGCGCGTTTCCAACCTGTACCGGGCCATGGAGGAGGCCGAGCCGGGGGTGCAGTACGTGGACCGGGTCACGCTGGAATTAGACAAGGTTCCTGACACCGACGCCGTGGGATTGGTGCAGGCCGAGGGCCAGGACAACACATGGTTCGTGGCACAGGACAGCACGTTGTTCCGCACCACCAACGCTGCCGATGGATGGGAAGCCTGCGCAGAGTTCGGTGACACGGCAAACGGCGACCCTGGCGAAACGGTCCGGGCCATTGCACCTTTCCGGTCACCCGCTCCGGGCCGCGTGGGCCCCGAAAAGCACCCGGGCATGGTGGCGGTCAGCACCGTCACGGCCACGGGGTCCCGCATCTACATCAGCGATGACCTCGGCGAATCCTGGCGAAAGGCAGCAGAGCTTGGTTTCGTGGTTGCCGATTTGTGTTGGGTGGACCGGCAAGGCGAGCCGCTGTTGCTGCTGGCCGGCGAGCGCGGACTTTACGAACTTCCCGTCAGCCGGGGCGCCCTTCCTGTGCAGAATGTGGTGGATACCTCGCAGCCTGACCGCGGTTTCTACGCGGTGGATGCCTTGGTGGACGTCCGTGGCAGGACCGGGGTGGTGGTGGCCGCCGAGGCGTCTGCCGGTGTGTGGCTCTCCCCCGACGCCGGAACCGCCGGCAGCTTCAAACAGGTGAAGCCGGCCGGCGAGGACATCCGCTGCATGACGGTGCAGTACGACGGCGGTGCGAGCTATGTATGGCTCGGCCGCGCCGTGCCGGAGGGCACGGGAACGGGATGCCTGCGGCTGAAGATCGACGAATTGGGACGTACGGATTTTGACGAATCGTTCATGAACTCATGGGAGGAGTTCAGCACCGGGTGGACAGGCGGCAGTTGTTGGGGGCTGCACGTCATGGGCAAGGCCGCCTATGCCGCGACGCAAAGCGGCGGTGTCCTGCGGCTGCAACTCGGTCTGGCAGCGGCGCAGTGGAGCGTGCCGGATGTGAACTGCAATCTACCGTTGAGGGACCGGACCCGGTTCGAGCCCGTCCGCTCGGTGTCGGGAGCAGTTCTTGCCGGCGGTCCGGTCCTCGTGCTGGCTGCCGGACCCAAAGGCGTCTACCGCAGCAAGGACGACGCCCTCACGTGGGAAAGCTGCACCCGGCGGGTGGTGGACGACGTTGTGACACTGCCCGATACGTGGCTCTTCTGCTCGGGCGACCACAGGATCGAGGTGGTCCACGGAAATGGCTGAGCCTTCCAACAAGGACTCCAAACTCCTCAATGTCCTGCCCGAAGTGTTCCAGGTGGCGGCCGATTCAAGCGCTCCCATGCAAGCCCTTCTTGCCGTGGCCGAGGATATGCACCAGCCTATCCGGTTGGTCTTGGACCGTCTCCATACCGTTCCGGATCCGGGGCGGGCGCCGTCGTCGTTGATTCCCTTCTTGTCCCGGTGGGTGGACCTCGACTGGTTGACGCTGCCCGGGGCAGAAGGCGCTGCCGGTGGTTCCGGCGCGGTCCCCATCACGCGCCAACGGGACCTGATCGCTGCCGCTGCGCAGCTTTCCTCGCGGCGTGGAACCGTTGACGGGCTCACCCGCTTCCTGCACCTCGCCACGGGGGTGACTGGTTTCGACGTCGAATCCGTCCCGGGTGCCTTCCACATCAGGGTGCTGGTCCCCGCGGAGGCGGCTGGGCAGCTGGAGCTGATCCGGCGGATCGTTAAAGGCGTGAAACCGGCGCACGTTACCGATGAGATTGAGGTGCGGACCGGTGAATAAGGAGCACCGGACACCCGTCACGGTGGTGATCGCATGTGGTGTGATCGCGATCCTGGTGCTGGTGTTCGGCGTCAGCTGCGGCGGAGGCAACGATGACGCCGCCGCGGATTGGCAGGGCGGATTCTCCGGTTCGGCCGTGGGCGCCAAGCTCACTGCTGCGGACTTGTCGGTGCAGAGTGGCTCCTGCACGGTCTCCGACACGCAGCTGGTGGTGACCGGCGCCTGTGTGTTCGAGGTGAAGGAATTTGGTGGCGGTCTGTTCTCCTTTGGGCCGCCCACCAAGCGGGCCAAGCTCGTCCCTCAGCAAGCTGTGAAGGTCACATTGTTCCTCCAAGGCGCCCGGGCCGCGCAGGCCGCCGACCCCGGGGAAAGCGTGGACGTCACCTTTGGAACCTCAGGAGGAGAGCTAGGCATCACGTGCGTCGGCTTAGCTGCTTGTGCGCTGCTGCTTCAGGAATCCGGAGGATGACATGACCCGCTGGCCCCCGCCTCCATCACCCGCCATCCCAGGAGTTGTTGAGCCATGACTACCATCACCATGACGTTGAGCTCCCCGGACGTTGTCCTCAAGGACGGAAAGGGATCGCTGACGGCGTCCGTCACCAACGGCTCCACCGAAGCCGAGCGCGTGGTGCTCGGGGCGTTCCCCGGGCAGGTGACCAATCCGCCGTCGAAAACGTATGCCACCATCCCCAACCCGCTGCGGACCATCGCTGCCGGGGCCACGGAACAATACGTGGTCAATTTCGATACCGCGGGCGCGTCCGCGGGCAGCTATCCGGTCAAGCTGATCGCATACTCCGCCGACGACGCGCCGGAGGACTACGCTGACCAGGCGCACGTCGTCACGTTGACCGTTCCCGCAGCCGAAAAGCCCAAGCCGCCCCGGCCCTTCCCGTGGTTGTGGGTGATCATCGGCGGCGTGGTGCTGCTGGCCGTCGTGGGCCTGATCCTGTTCTTCATCTTCAAGGACGCCAACGTCCCCGACGTGAAAACCAAGCCGCAGGCCGAAGCGGTGCAGATCATCACCCGTGCGGGCTTCACAGCCACTACGACACAGACAGAGAGCACCGAGGCAGAGGGCACGGTGGTGAACCAAACCCCGGCCGGCGGCGAAAAGGTGGGCCGTGGCAGCACCGTGAATCTCGAAATTGCGGTGCCGGTGCAAGCAACCGTGCCGAGTGTGGTGGGCCTACGGATCGAAAACGCCCGGACAGCCTTCCAAGCAGCGCAGATCCAGCTGGACTTCCGGCAAGGCTCCACATGCCAGGCCTCGCCTGCGCTCTCCCTTCAGCGGTGCGTTGTGTTGGAAGTGATTCCACAGGCCGGGGAGAGGGTCAGAGTCAATACTGTGGTCTTTGTGCGCACCGAGCTCCGGTCCAGCATTGTGGTCGATCCCGGAATCTGCGTCACCAGCCCTCGGCTGTGCGACACATTGACGCAATGACGGATGCCGGAACGCGTTTACCACATGGTCCCGTGACGTGAAAAGATCAACCATGCGTCCCATGCAACACTCCAGCAAACTCCAGAACGTCCGCTATGAACTCCGCGGTCCCATCCTCCAGGCTGCCAAAGCCATGGAGGCCGAGGGCCACCGCATCCTCAAGATGAACCTCGGGGACACCGCGCCGTTCGGGTTGGAGGCGCCGGAGTCTGTAGTGGTGGATATGATCCATCACCTTCGCGGCGCGCAGGGATACAGCGATTCCAAGGGCATCTTCTCCGCCCGCACCGCGATCTCGCAGTACTACCAAACACGAGGTCTGATGACCATCGGCGTCGAGGATGTCTTCATTGGCAACGGCGTCAGCGAGCTCATTTCCATGACTCTGCAGGCGTTTATGGAGAACGGTGACGAGATCCTTATTCCTGCGCCGGACTACCCGCTGTGGACTGCCGCCGTGACGCTCACCGGAGGCAGCCCAGTGCACTATTTGTGCGATGAGGACGAGAATTGGTGGCCGGACATGGCCGACGTCGAAGCGAAGATCACGCCCCGTACCAAGGGCATCGTGATCATCAACCCGAACAACCCCACGGGCGCCGTTTACCCCCGCCACATACTGGAGCAGTTCGCATCACTGGCGCGAAAACACGATCTTGTCCTGTTCTCCGATGAGATCTACGAGAAAATCCGATACGTCGACGCACCCCACATCCACACGGCCGCAGTGGCAGAAGATGTTTGTGTCCTGACGTTCAGCGGCTTGTCCAAGGCGTATCGCATGCCCGGCTACCGGGCTGGCTGGGTTGCCGTCACCGGGCCGTTGACCGCAACGGCGGCGTACCGGGAGTCCTTGGAACTGCTGGCCTCACTGCGGCTGTGCGCAAACGTCCCTGCGCAGCACGCCATCCAAACCTGCCTTGGCGGGTACCAAAGCATCGAGGCCCTGATCCGTCCCGGCGGCCGACTGCGCGAGCAACGGGATCTCGCATGGAAATTATTGACGGCGATCCCGGGCGTCAGCTGCGTCCCCGCCGCGGGTGCCATGTACCTCTTCCCCAAGCTGGACCCGGAGATCTACCCGATTGCCTCGGACGAGAAGTTTGTGCTTCAACTCCTCAAGGAACAGAAGATCCTGATCTCGCACGGCACGGCCTTCAACTGGCCCACGCCGGACCATTTCCGTTTCGTGATCCTGCCGGATGTGGGGGACATCGAGGAAGCGGTGCGCCGGATCGGCCATTTCCTCGCCGCGTATCGGAACCGACCTGAGAACCGGGTACTGGAAGAATTCTCCAGTTGAGAGCTGCTGTCTGTTCAAAAATCCAATCGATAGACGTAAAATTTCTGTGATACCCACCGCACACCTTCCTAAGCTGGTACAGCATGTGCGAACAGCCAAAGCGGCATATCCGAAGCGCACTTACTCCGCTGCGGGTTGTGCTTGCAGCCTTGGGAATGGCTGTAATTGCCGCTGCCGTGATTATTCTCATTTCCGGAATGGCATTCCTTCCGGAAGAAGCGCGGGACGTTGTGCTTTCCTTGGCGGTGGGTGCCGGTATTGTGCTGCTCGTCGCTGGAGTCTTCATGCCGATGGTCAGGGAAGTTGAGCTGGGGCCCATCCCCACCCTGAAGATTGCTCCAGCGCTGCGGGACCGCGAAAATGAGCTGCGCAGCGTCTTCGAACGGCAGAGGGGCGATATGGAATACTGCGCTCATCTTCTGTGCGACGACCCGAAGACGGCCCGGCAGTTGCTCGAAGCATCCTGGTCACTTGCATCAAGCGACTGGAAGGGACCGGTGACTCCCCAGTTGCGTGTTTATACGTTGTGCGTTTTTGTGGAAATGCTCCGAAAACATGAAAAGTGGGTGAAGGCAGGCCCGCCAGACGGACCTCCAAAGCCGCCCTGGGTAAAAGAGAGCGCGCTGTCAAAGCTCCCCTATGAGGAGCGGATAACCATTGTGCTCCACGAGTTCGCCAACCTGACTGTCGGTGAAATTGCGGGCTTGACAGGGCGTCCGGCGGAGAGTGTTGGCAGATCCTTGGCACACGCCGAGGCGACAACCGGCGGGCTGGCCTTGGAGGAAGGCCGGCCATGAGGGACGCGCTGCGGCAGCGGTTACTGGCCGAAGCTTCGCTGCACGCGCGAACACATCCCGCGGACTTGGGTCTCGCCCTGGCCGAAGGGATGTCCACGGTCCGCCGGCGAATCATTCGGGCCTGGGTGGTGGCCGCGGTGGTGTCGGTGGCTTTGATGGCGGCTTTTGTGGCGGCAGTTTTCGCAGCCCCGGACGATGAAGGTGGGCCCGGTCCCGTGACTCTGCAGTCGATCACGGTCACAGCATCGAGTCAATTGCTGCGCCCTGACACCAAGCTCGACCTCACGGCCCGAGGAACGTACAGCAACGATGAGACGAAGGAATTGGTTGATGGCCTCACTTGGACGTCGGACAAGCCGGAGGTGGCCGCAGTCTCCCCAATAGGTGAAGTAACTGCCGCGACGGCCGGCACTGTGGTGATCACAGCCATGCATAGCGACGTTAAAGGCATGTTGAACCTCACCGTCACCGATGGGCCCGGGCTACTGACCGGCCTAAGGATCAAACCGGACCAAACCACCGTGAGCCTTGGTGGAACCACTCAACTTATCGCTGAGGGTACGTTCAGCGATAATTCGATCGGTAACCGCAACGAACCAGCGATTTGGGAGTCCCGCAATCCAGGCATCGCTACGGTGGACGGCCTCGGCATGGTCACGGGGATGAACCCAGGTGTCGCCACGATCTCCGCAACGGAAGGGACCATTCAGGCAACGGCTGCCATCACAGTCACTGACCCGGGCACCCCCAATCCCACGGTTGTCCCCAACGGGTGCGTCGTCGACCCTGCCACGCTGCGTGTCAAGCACACACAAACACAACCACTGACCGCCTTCATAACTGCTACGGACGGGACGCGGGTACCCCCCACTACGGTGAAGTGGTCCTCGACAGATTCCAAGATCGCGAATGTGAATACCTCGGGCTCAGTCACAGGCACCGGTCCTGGATCGACGAGAATAACCGCGCTATGCGTCGACGCCAACGGCAAGGAGTGGCAAGCTACGGCATCAGTCACAGTGGAGCCAGTGGCGCGATCCATCACCATCGGCCCTGCCGGACCTCACCGGCTCACACCTCAGCAGTCCATCCAACTGGCTGCCACAGTCACTTTCAGTGACGGATCTACAAGCACCAAGGCGGCTGTGTCATGGAATGCCAGTTCCAGTCCGCCTCTAGTGGTCATTGTCAGCAGGTCCGGGGTCGTCACTGGCGTTCGTAACGGACGAGCGAATGTCACCGCCTCGCTCGACGGCGCAACCAGCAATCCAATCACAGTCGACGTCGCAATCGCTTTCCCCGACGAGGGCGAGATCGGCTGACGCTCAGTCCCCAGCCGAACCGCTCACCCGCAAGGCGTTGATGATCGCCGGGATGGACGCGATCAGCATGATCAATGCCCACACCAGCGCCACTACCACGGTGATCAACGCCCAGAACTGGTCCCCGATGGACACCAGCGGCCCGGGCAGGAACCCGTGAATGATTCCCAGAATTACTTGGAGCAGCACCGAAACCGCTAGTAGCACCACCAGGCCGGTGACTTTCAAGAATTTGGGTTGGCTCAGGATCAGCAGCACCGCGAAGACGATCTTGAGCACCAGCAGCATTCCAAGAATGGCCGCGGCCTGGCCTTTGGGAAAGCTCCCCCATAGGGCCAGGTACGCGATGGTGCCGAATGGCGCGGCCACAAAGAGCCCGATCATGAGAAACAATTTCGCCAGCGCCAGCATCGCCGTGAGGAAGGCCGCGATGACCCACAGCAGGGTCACGATGAGTGTGGCGATGCCCTGAACGCGCCCATACGTCCGCAGATCCATGATCAAGCTGAGCCCCAGCATCACCACGGTGAACAGCAAGAGTCCGTCCAGGAACGCCAGAAAACCGATTCCGGCGCCCGGCGGATCGGCGCCCGACCGCTGCAAACTGCGGAAAACATCCAGCGGAACGCCCAGCTTGTTGGCGTCGGCTGCGGAGACAGGCTCGACGGCGGTCTGGCCCAGCAGGAGCGACATGCCCACTTCGGCCAGTACTACTACGGCGAAGACAACGAGTGCTGCGTAGAAGAAGGGACGGCGCAGCGCATCCGGGTCAGGTCCGCTGCGGAACCCCTCACGAATTGACCACGCTGCGGCCATGGGTCAATTGTGGCACCGGGGACGTAGGACACAAGATGCCCAGTCGCTTCCAGCCCTACTTTGAATTCCTTCCCCGCGCCCTGCAACTCGCAAAGGTTGAAAACCGGGTCTTGCTGCGGCAAAGATGGGCCATTGCGGCGGAGGAGATAGGTCAGCCCGTCACACCAGCCCGGCGCCGGAGGCGGGCCACCAGCGTGGCGGCGAGTAACGCCGTCGTGATTTCCAGTCCGATCACCAGCAACAAACCGGCAGCGCCGGAGATATCAACAGCGTTCGACGACGGCCTGCCGGCGTGCACGTGTCCGGAACCGCCTGCTCCCAGCAGCAGGACGGCATGGAGTCCCACCATCGCCAGTGCCGAGACGATCACCTGGTGGAGTGCGCCCACGCGGCTGTGGCGCCAGATATGAACTGTGCACGGGATGCACACGGCCGCCAAGACAATCATGAGGATGCCGAGCCAAACCTGGTGGTGTCCCGAAGCCGCGAGCCACAGGTGCACCAGGCAAGAGACCGCCGTGAGGGCTGCGCAGATGCGGGGATGGAGGACGGGTCCGAAGGCCCGGACCCGTCCTGTCATTTCCGTGTCCTGGGTGAGCGTCCCAGGCTGCGGGTTAGTGGCAGTGCCCGGCAGGCTCGCCATGTTCCCCGCCGTGCTCGCTGCCGGAGGCTGCCTCGCTGTGGCAGCTCGAGCCTGTTGCGTTGGCCGGCACGTCCAGGACCGGGCTGCGGTCAAAGAAGCCTTCCGGACGGAGTTTGAAGCCGACGGTATCCACGGGCATGATGGGCCAGTCCTCCACCCGCGGGAAGTGAGTGAGGCCGAAGGTGTGCCAGAGGACGATGTCCTGGCCGTCGATGTCGCGGTCCTGGGCCACATAGGCCGGCAAACCGGCGCCGCCGGAGTGCTGGTTCACGAAGTCGCCCGTGGGGTAGCGTTCCTCGTCGGCATAGCGGGTGACCCATACGTCCTTGGTGGCGAAAGCCGCACGCTTCGCAATGGAGGAACCGGGATCAGCCAGCAGCGTGGGCTGGTTCTCGGCGTGGAGTTTGTAGCCGACCGGCTCACCCAGGCGGTTTTTGGACTCGGGGTTGGAGATGATCCAGGTGCGGCCTGCGCGGGCATCGGCTTCGCGGACGGCCTGGGACTCTGTGGCCAGGACAGTGCGCTTGCGGGAGAACGCATTGCCACGCTCGTTGCCTTCGCCCATTGCCTGCCGGACCACGTCTTCTTCCTCCACGCGGTTGGCGAAACCGTCAACTGCCATGTCCAGCCGGGCGCTGAAGAGGTGCTGATGGAACGGGGCGCCGAGGCCGGGGGCCAGCTGGGAGATGTTGTCCGAGCCGCCTTCCGGGAATGCACTGGTGAATACGACGCCGGTGGCCTTTGCTTCGAATTCGATGGTGCCATCCAAGTAGAGGTACCAGTAAAAGCCGTAGTCGTAGTTGCCGATGGTAGTGAAGAAGGAGATCACCAGCCGGCGGTTGCGGCGGGTGTAATTGATGCCGGTCCACAGGTCAGAGTGCTTGGAGAGGATGCCCCAGTCTTCCTCGTGCATGCAGATGCCGTTGCGGATCTCGCGTGGGTTGCCGAAAGCATCGCTGATGACAGGGCTGAGGTACGTGATGTCACCCAGGCAATCGCAGCCCAGCTCCAAGGAGTTCGCGTACTGACCCACCAGGTATTCACCGGTGTCGAAGTAGTTCTGCCATGACCGAATGGGCGAGGGATCACCGTACGGAACAACCATTTCGGCGATGGAGGCACGGTTGATGATGGGACGCTTCTTGCCGCCGTCCTGAAACGCCAGGTTATGAAGGACAACACCTTCGCGGACATCGAAGCCAACGTCCACGCTCCACTTCTCCCACTCCACATGGTTGCCGCCGGTGACGGTGAAGCTGGGGCCTTCCGGCTGCGTGATGCTGATGGGCTTCTGCGTTTCCCGGAGCGGGCCCGTCAGTTCAGGATCCGTGTAGTTTCCGTGCTCAGCCGGGATTGGCATGACGCCCAGGTCAATGACCTGGGTGACTTCCTTGTTGACCACGTCCACGTACGCCACCAGCCCATCGACGGGATGGGCCCAAGCGCTGTCCTCCGGGAAGTCCTGCACAAACGCGAGCCCACGGAGGATGCGGCGGCCTTTCTCGTCGTCGTATTCGAAAACACCGGCAGACAACGGCGCAACGCGGACTTTGGCTACGTCCAGGTCCCGGGCCGCGAGGGCGGCGAGCCAACGCTCATCGGTGGCGAGGAGTGTCTCGACCACCTCAAATTCTTCTTCCAGCACAGGGAGTTCGCCTGAGACCTTGGTGTCCAGCTCTATGGCTGTCAGGATCTCGCCGCGGGTCACGGAGACGAGGACATCAGTTGGGGCTCCGCCGGAGATGTCGTGAATGAAGGCGCGGAAACGGCGGTCTACTTCTGCCTGCCCACGGGAAGGATCCACCAGCCCTAAGTAAGCGATCCGCCTTTCGGATTCGAGGTGTCCGGCGGCCTGCAGGATTGCCTGGACCTCAGAGATCTCGGCGCCCGTTGCCAGGGCGTACTGCGTTGCCTCAGTGGCTACGGCGTCAGTTGCTGTCTCAGTTGCTGTGGGCGTCATGGCTGCCTCTGGTCCGGGACCTATGATGGTCAGGATTTATTTTCTATAGGTGTAGAGAATAACCAAAACGTAAGATGGGTCACAAGACCTGTCCACCATTTATTTTTCCGGGAGCCCATCCAGTGCCAAAGATTGTTGACCACGATCAACGACGCCTCGAACTGGTAGACGCAACATGGCGGATCATCGCGAGGCTGGGCATGGAAGGTGCCACCATGCGGGAAATCGCCGAGGAAGCAGGCTTCGCCAACGGCGCCCTCAAGCCCTACTTCCCCACCAAGGACCTCCTGCTGACGTCGGCGTTCGGGCACGTTTTCAACCGCACCAACCAACGCATCGCCACCATGACAGATGGACTCTCAGGGGTGGCGGCCCTCCGCGCGTTCTGCGCCGAAGTCCTGCCGCTGGATGAAGAACGGGTCAACGAAGCCCGAATCGTGATTCCGTTCTGGCAGAAGGCACTGAACGACGCTGACATGGCAGCACTCCACAGCGAGTCCATGAGCCAGTGGCACACCACCATCACGGCTCATTGCGCGGCAGCCCGGGCGGCCGGTGAGATCACCACCCCTATCGGGGACGCCGCCGTCGCCGACCACCTGCTGAACATGATGCTGGGGGCGCAAATCGTTGTGGCGTTGTCCCCCGCCGAGCATTTCTCGCGCGACCTCGCGGGGCAGCTGGATAATTACCTGGCGCTACTGGCCGGCTAGCTAG
The DNA here is from genome assembly GCF_017876035.1 of Pseudarthrobacter sp. PvP004. Classification (NCBI taxonomy): domain Bacteria; kingdom Bacillati; phylum Actinomycetota; class Actinomycetes; order Micrococcales; family Micrococcaceae; genus Pseudarthrobacter; species Pseudarthrobacter sp. PvP004. Next base: position 4,645,597 of record NZ_JAGINL010000001.1, on the reverse strand, counting down.
CTGGTGGCGCCCGACGCCACCACGCCAGTACCTCCCGGGTCGATGACCACCGCGACATCGTCATTGATTCCTTGCCACATGTAGAGGGAGAACCGAAGACTGCAGGAGCTACGAATGGCTAGGGCTCTAAGGTCAGCCTTGGCGGGGGAAACCCGCCCTGAGCACCCACGGCCCGCACTTCCAGTAGCTTCTTGACCCAAAGACTGATTACATATTCATAGCGATACCGATATGATTATGAAATGGCATTGAGTATCCCCGAGCTGGCGAAGCGCCTCAACGTCAACGAGAGCCGAGCGCGGCAGCTCGTCCAATCCGGACGTATACGCGGCCAACGAGTGGGTGGACGCTGGGTTGTTGAGGAAGCCAACGCTGCCCAGTACCGGTCTGGAAAGCCCGCCGGCCGGCCGCTGTCCGAACGCAGCGCCTGGCAACTCGTGTCCTGCTTCTGGGAAAACAGCCCACGGCACTCTCTCCTTGATTACCTCGAACCCTCCCCGGTCGAGAAACATCGCCTGAAAGAGCGCATCAGCCGGCTGCAGGACTCCCCCGACTCACTCAAGCTTCTCGCAGCATGGCTTGCCAATCGCGCCGAAAGATTCGAGTTCTCTTCCAGCCAGGACGACATCGCCGAGCTTCGGGAGGACAAACGAATTCACCTCTCCGGAGTCTCTCACCCGCGCTCTGGGCTGCTTGCCAACTCAGAGGTTGAAGCATACGTGCGACGCGACGAACTCAAGGACATCGTCAAGGACTGGTTCCTGGTTGAGCCATTCCCCGGCAAGAGGCCGAATGTAATCCTCCGCGCCGCCGACCAAGTCCCCGACGAACTTCCCCCACTAGTGGTGGCGGCAGACTTGGCCGAACGGCCCGGTGTCCGTGAACAACAAGCCGCACGTGAAATCCTCAGGAGCGTCCATGCCCATTGAACTTCCCGCAATGCTCACCGAACAGCAGGAAGCGTGGCAGGCTGTCTTCGAAATCCATAGTGTGATGCCGCAGGGTTGGGTCCTGGTCGGCGGCCAAGCGGTTTTCCTGCACGCTATCGAACGAGGTGCCCCGTACGTGCGACCCACCAAGGACGCCGATATGGCGTTGGACATCCGGGCATACCCCACGATGCTTCACGATTTCACTGAGCTCCTGGTGAGGCTCGGCTTCGAATCCGCTGGAGAATCCCCGGAGGGCTACCAGCATCGATGGGAGCGCGGCCAAGCTTTGGTGGACGTTCTCATTCCGCGCCATCTGGGTGAACGCGCCGAGAAGAGACGCGGGTTTACCGGCGGGACCACGATTGCTGCACCAGCCAGCCAGCAAGCGCTCGATCGCTCCGAAACCGTCGGAGTTCAGGCCGGATCAGCGTCCGGCAGTGTCAACCGGCCCACGATCCTCGGTAGTCTCATCGGCAAAGCGGCAGCGCTGACCATCATCAACGACCCCCTACGGCAGCGACACATCGATGACTTCCTTACTTTGGCCTCTGTTGTCCGAGCCTCTGACCTTCGTGGCGTCACCTACAAGCCCGCCGAACGGGACCACCTGGCAAACATGCTTGGTCGCCTTGCCAATGAACCGGAGCTCATGGAACAAGTGCCGGAAGGCTCCGAGGGCGTGGAACGTCTGCGCATCTCGCTGAACTAGTTAGCTAGCTGGTGGCGCCCGACGCCACCACGCCGACACCCAGCCCGGCGATCACACCGCTGCTGACACGCTCGACGACGGTACTCACCTTAGGGCGCTTGAGCCACCGCATCGCCTTGAATGCCACGACGGCGATCATCGACAAATAGGCGAAGGCGATGACTGCCACCACCACACCCAGGATGAGTGAGGTGCCCATGGTGTCGCCGCCGTGCGGGATGAACTGCGGGACCACAGCCAGGTAAAACAAACCAACCTTGGGGTTGAGCAGCGTGGACAGCGCCCCGGCTCCCAGAGCGGAGAGCCGGCTGTACGGGAGAGGCGCGCTATCCCCTGTTCCGTCGGCGCTGGCTTTGGCGGCCTTCCGGGATTTGATGAACGACGAAACGCCCAAATACAGCAAGTAAAGGCCGCCGGCGATCTTGACCCAGCGGAACAATTCCGCGGACTGCTCGAGAATCGCAGCCAGGCCCACACCCACCAAACCAGCCCAGGCAATCGCGCCAAGCGCAGACCCTGCCGCCGCAGCAATGCCCGCACTGGGACGGTTCAACGCGATGCGCAGGACAAGGAAAGTGTCCGGACCCGGCGTTACGGACAGGACCAGGCAGAGACCAGCGAAGGCTGCGAGGGAGGCAAGAGTCACAAGCTCGATTATGAAGCACCAGGTACCGCCGGCAAAGCGTTCGCTTCCCGTCAAGGGCTGTTCGTGCGTAGACAAGGGCTCATCGCGTGATCCCGACCACACTGGAAACATCGCCGCGCGCCCAACCGGCCGCCAAGACTTACTACACGAGCGGAGTACCAATGGAGACTTACGACGCCCTGCTGGCCTCGATCACCCCGGCCACTGGCCAGAACAGCCGCACCATCCTTGACCCGGCCACGGGCGAGGCTGTTGGCCAAGCCCCTGTTCACACCGTCGAGGACCTCGAAGCCGCCATCGCCGCCGCAGCTACCGCGCAACCCGAGTGGGCTGCCTTAGGACACGACGCCAGGTCCGCTGCGCTCATGAAGGCCGCCGACGCCGTCGAACGTTCCGCCGAAGAACTCGCCCAACTGCTCTCCCGTGAGCAAGGCAAACCGCTGAACGGCCCGAACGCGCGCTTCGAAGTCGGCGCCTGCGCCGCCTGGCTACGCGCCACAGCAGCTACGCCGCTGGACCCCGAAACCGTGGTGGACGACGGCGAAACCCGCGCCGAACTGCACTACCGGCCCATCGGCGTCGTGGGTGCCATTGGCCCCTGGAACTGGCCCATGATGATCACCGTCTGGCAGATCGCGCCGGCGCTGCGCATGGGCAACGCCGTGGTGGTCAAGCCCTCCGAGTACACTCCGTTGTCCGTGCTGGCACTGGCTTCGATCATCAACGAAGAGCTGCCCGAAGGCCTGCTGTCCGTGGTCTCCGGCGGCCGCGACGTCGGCGAAGCGCTGGCCTCGCACGATGCCATTGGCAAGGTCATGTTCACCGGCTCCACCGCCACGGGCAAGGCAATCATTCGCTCCTCGGCCGATACCGTCAAGCGGCTCACGCTGGAACTCGGCGGCAACGACGCCGGGATCGTCCTGCCCGACTCCGACCCCAAAGCCATCGCCGAAGGCCTGTTCTGGGGCGCGTTCATCAACACCGGCCAGACCTGCGCCGCCCTGAAGCGCCTGTACGTCCATGAGTCCCAGTACGACGCCGTCTGCACCGAGCTCACTGCCGTTGCTGCTGCGATGCCCATGGGCAACGGTTTGGATGAGAACAACGTCCTGGGCCCGCTGCAGAACCGGCAGCAATACGACATCGTGGCCCGGCTGGTTGAGGCCGCTCGCGAGTCCGGCGCCCGGATCCTGATCGGCGGCAACCCCGACGACCACCAGCCCGGCAACTTCTACCCCACCACGCTGGTGGCTGACATCGACAACGACAACCCGCTGGTCGCGGAGGAACAGTTCGGACCCGCCCTGCCGATCATCAAGTACAGCACCGTTGACGAGGCCGTCGCCAAGGCGAACGCGCTCGACGTCGGACTGGGCGCCTCCGTCTGGTCCTCCGACTTGGGTGCCGCACGCGAAGTCGCTTCACGCATCCAGGCCGGCACCGTGTGGATCAACAAGCACGGCGCCGTGGACCCCCGCGTCCCGTTCGGCGGTGCCAAGCAGTCCGGCTACGGCCTCGAGTTCGGCGCCGAAGGCCTCAAGGCCCTGGGCGTTCCGCAGGTCATCAACGGCTAACCCCCTTCCCAACTGACTGGCATTTGTGGTTGCTATGAGTCCTCGTTCCACCCACTAATGCCAGTCAGTTGGTTTTCCAGTCACAGGGTGGACGCGGTTGGGTTGCGGAAGGCTCCGCATGTAACCATGAGCAGCATGGCCCAGAAGATTGCGTACCAAGGTGAGCCGGGAGCCAATTCGGATCTCGCGTGCAAGGAAATGTTTCCCGAACTAGAAAGCGTTCCATGTGCGAGCTTTGAGGACGCATTTGAACTAGTGTCCACCGGCGAAGTGGATCTGGCCATGATCCCCATTGAGAACTCCATCGCCGGGAGAGTGGCCGATATCCACGTCCTTCTCCCCCAGTCCAAGCTGCAGATCGTCGGCGAGTACTTCCTGCCCATCCGCTTCGACCTTTTAGGGATCCCGGGCAGCACCATTGAAGGCGCCACGGAGGTCCATAGCCACATTCACGCTTTGGGGCAGTGCCGCAGGATCATCCGGGAAGCCGGCCTTAAGCCCGTCATCGCTGGTGACACCGCCGGCTCGGCCCGCGAAGTCCGGGACTGGAACGATCCCCGGAAGTTGTCCCTCGCTCCGCCGCTCGCTGCCGGGCTTTACGGGCTTGAAGTGTTGGCCTCCGGAGTGGAGGACGATCCCACCAACACCACACGCTTTGTTGTTCTGGCCCGCGAACGCGAGCTTCCCACCAAGGAAGAACTGCCCGGTCCAGCGATCACCAGTTTTGTGTTCCGCGTCCGCAACGTTCCGTCGGCCCTTTACAAGGCACTTGGCGGTTTTGCGACCAACGGCCTCAACATGACGCGACTGGAAAGCTACATGGTGGGCGACGAGTTCGCAGCCACCATGTTCCTTTCCGACGTCGAAGGGCACCCTGAGGATGCTCGACTCCGCCGTGCGCTGGAGGAACTCGAGTTCTTCACCACCGAGGTTCGGGTCCTGGGTGTGTACGCCGCCGACGGGTACCGTGAACGGAACACCGTCAGCGCCTAGTCACAGGCTGCCCACGGAGCGGCCGTGAGCCAATCCCGTGGGGATGCCAATGAGCACTGGTTCCGGAGCGGAGCAGCAACCGCTGGACTGCTGGTCCGCTAACGACTGAACCCCGGCGGGCACGTCGCAGCTGGTACCGGCGTCGGATGAGCAGACACCGGTTTCCGGTAGCTCCAGGTGCACGGTGTCAGCCGCCGCCTGATCCCCGGCCAGTGCCGCGGCCACGGATCGGACCTGCTCGTAGCCGGTGGCCAACAGGAAGGTGGGTGCACGGCCGTACGACTTCATGCCGACGATATAGAAGTCTCTCTCCGGGTGGGCGAGGACCTTGGCGCCGTGCGGCGGGACAGTGCCGCAGGAGTGAAATTCGGGATCGATCAGGGGCCCCAGTTCCGTAGGCGCTTCAACAGCAGGGTCCAGGTTCAGACGCAGTTCCCGGAGCATGTCCAGATCGGGGCGGAAGCCTGTACAAGGTACGACGACGTCCGTCACCACACTGCGACCGTCACCGGAGAGTACGGTCACGCCGTGCTCGGAACCGGCCAGCGAACTGATGCCGAAGCTTGTGTGCAGTTGGATCGTGCCGGCATCCACCAGACGGCGAAGTCGTGAGCCGAGCTGTCCGCGTGCGGGCAGGCCGTCAGCATCGCCGCCGCCGTAGACCTTCTCCGGGGATGCGCCGCGGATGGCCCAGAGAATGCGTGTTTCGAGATCTTCCTTGGCCAGTTCCGCGAGGTTGATCAGGGTGTTCGCTGCGGAGTGGCCCGCTCCGACCACCAAGACACGTCGGCCAGCGAACGATGCCCGATCCCGCCCGGAAACATCGGGAAGGGGTGACGAGATCCGGTCCGATGCACGAACCTCACCGATGGCAGGCAAACCTGAAGTGCCAAGGGGATTGCGGTTTGACCAAGTGCCGGAGGCGTCGATGACAGCCGACACCGTGTAGTCGCGCACCTCCCCGTCAGCGTGTTCAACGCGGACGATAAATGGGGTGGTGTCGCGGTCGCGCACATGGGTTTTGTCGAGGCCGGCGCGGGTGACTGCGGTGACGCGTGCGCCGGTCCGCAAGCGGGAGGCAAGGGCGGGGTGTGATGCCAGCGGGGCGAGGTAGCCATCAATGAGTTCACCGCCGTAGGGCAGGGCTGTGGGACGAGGCGATTCCCAGCCTGTGGGTTCGAGCAGCCGCAGGGCCGCATCGTCGAGGTTGAACCTCCAGGGTGAGAACAACCGGATATGCCGCCACTGTTCAATCGCGGCACCCGCTGATGGCCCGGCCTCGAAAACTATTGGCTCCAGACCGCGCTCCAGCAGGTGGGCCGCTGCAGCCAAGCCGATGGGGCCAGCGCCGATCACGGCGACGGGAAGGTTCTCAACCATGGGTAACTCATACCTCCGTTGGGTAAAGCTCAGAAGTGGGTAGGCTCTTCGACCAGTGCAGTTGCAATGCTGTCGGCGTCGTCCAGGGCGGCGAGGTAACGCTCAGCGTCGAGAGCGGCAGCGCATCCTGTGCCCGCCGCAGTGATGGCTTGGCGATAGCGGTGATCAACGGCGTCGCCACACGCGAACACACCGGAGAGGTTGGTCATGGTGGTTGGCGAGGCCACCTTGATGTAGCCCTCGGCGTCGAGGTCCACTTGTCCTTCCACCAGTTCTGTCCGCGGCAGATGACCGATGGCTACGAAAATTCCTGTGGCAGCCTGCTCACGGGTCTCACCGGTACGCGTGTCCTTGAGCGTTACACCAGTGACCTTCGTGTCCCCATGAATGGCCGTAATAGCCGAGTTCCAAGCGAAGGTGATCTTGGGATTGTCCTTGGCACGCTGCGCCATGATCCGGGATGCCCGCAGCTCACCCTTCCGGACCACTACCGTGACGGACTTCCCGAAGCGTGTCAGGAACGTGGCTTCTTCCATCGCAGAGTCACCGCCGCCCACAACGATGATGTCTTGCTCGCGGAAGAAGAAGCCGTCGCACGTGGCACACCAGGAAACTCCGTGGCCGCTGAGCTTCTTTTCTTCCGGAAGACCGAGCTCCTTATATGCAGAGCCCGTAGCGAGAATGACGGCAGGTGCCTCGTGGGTCTTACCGGCTCCGGTGACTACGCGCTTGAGGTGACCCTTGAGATCAACCTCAGTGACGTCGTCGAACACTATCCGAGCGCCGAACTTTTCCGCTTGCTCTTGGAGTCCATCCATGAGTTCGGGTCCCTGAATACCGCCCGGGAAGCCGGGGAAGTTTTCCACTTCCGTGGTGTTCATGAGGGCGCCACCGGCGGTGACGGAACCGGCCAGAACCAGGGGGTTCAAACCGGCACGGGCGGCGTAGATCGCCGCCGTGTAGCCAGCAGGGCCGGACCCAATGATGATCAGTTGTTCGTTGCTCACGGGAGTCGCTCCTGGTAGTTGGGGTTACTTGGCGGCGGGGGTCAGTGACGCAATAAGGCCCTCGATGCGGGTCTTGATATCGTCGCGGATCGGCCGAACGGCGTCCACACCCTGCCCGGCGGGGTCCTCAAGAACCCAGTCCTCGTAGCGCTTGCCGGGGAAGTACGGGCACTCGTCTCCGCAGCCCATGGTTATCACTACGTCGGATTCTTTGACGGCTTCAGTGGTGAGGACCTTGGGGATCTCGGCCGACATGTCGATACCAAGCTCAGACATTGCTTCCACCGCAGCGGGGTTCACCTTGTCTGCGGGCTGCGAGCCGGCTGAACGGACCTCGATGGCGCCTTCCGAGAGTGTGGTGAGGAAAGCGGCGGCCATCTGCGAGCGGCCTGCGTTGTGAACGCAGACGAACAGAACGGACGGCTTCTTGGCGGTTTCGGTGCTCACGGGGGTTCTCCTGTGTCAGTTGGGTCTGGTTGGGATCGATCCGCACCAATGCCGCGATGAGGGATATCGATATTCATCGATGCATTGAGTATCGGCCTATAGATTGACGATTGTCAATATACGGAAAGCTGTAGAACTAAGCCGCTCGCAGTCGGGGGGCGAGATCGTGGACGCGGCGTGAAATGTCGGCGAACACATCTTCAAACGCCTCCTCGCTGTCGAGTCGCACCGGATCCGGAATGGACCAGTGAATGCCGTGCAGCCCTGGCAGTTCCTCATGGGCGTTATCGCAGACGGTGATCACCAGATCTTCGTCACCGGCCACATGGTCGATCAAGCGGGGTTTGGAGCCCCCAAGGTCCAAACCGTGGCGGCGGGCGACGTCCACAGCACCTGGCGCCACATGTTCCGCCGGATGCGTTCCCGCCGAAACCGCCGGGATGTCGCTGGCCGTCCGCCACAAAGCGGTAGCCAATTGCGAGCGGGCGCTATTGCGGGTGCACACAAACAAGACCCGCCGCGCCCCGTGCTCGCGGCCGGGAGTGAGGCCTTCCAGCGCGCCGGGTGCCAGCCGAACATAGCTTCGCCGCTTGTCGGCTTCCGAGCGATGCCGGACCGCCAGCCCCGCAGCCTCCATGGATCGCAGATGGTGCGAGAGCAGATTCGCAGGCATGCCCAATTCCGTTTGCAGCTCAGTGGGTGATAGGTCTCCCAAGGTCAGCAGGTCTACGATGCGCAGCCGTGCAGGGTCGCTCAGGGCCGCGTACTTGGCGGCCCTCTCCAAAAGACTCGAACTTTGCTCAATATCCATTGATTCAATTTTGACTGAACTACTTTCATCGGTCAAGCTGTCTTTTATGACTTCTCACCCGACTGCCCTGTGGCGGCGCGCTCTCGCTGAAGCTCTGGGCACCTGCCTGCTGGTGGCCATCGTTGTCGGCTCCGGCATCGCGGCGCAGCAGCTCTCCCCGAATGACGTTGGCCTGCAGTTGCTGCAGAACAGTACCGCCACCGTGCTCGGGCTGACAGTCCTCATACTGATCTTTGGACCAGTCAGCGGCGCGCACTTCAACCCGGTAGTGTCCCTGGCGGACTGGATCCTGGCCCGGCGGACCGGCAGCGGACTGTCGCTGAGGGAACTGGGCGCGTACATTGCGTCGCAGACTGTGGGGGCGGTTGGCGGCAGCGTGTTGGCGAACGCCATGTTTGAGGTCGGCACCACAATATCCAGCAAAGACCGCACAACCCCAGGCCACCTTCTGGGTGAAGTCGTGGCAACGGCCGGCCTGATTCTGCTGATCTTCTCCCTTGCCGCCACTAAACGGGGCTCCCTGGCAGCCCCCGCTGTCGGCGCCTATATTGGTGCGGCCTACTGGTTTACGTCGTCAACGTCCTTCGCGAACCCTGCAGTGACGGTGGGACGAATCTTCAGCGACACGTTTGCGGGCATCGCACCCGGCTCCGCACCGGGCTTTGTCTTGGCGCAACTGATCGGCGCGGCAGTTGGGCTGGGTCTTCTCCTGCTGCTTTTTCCCACGGGTTCGCGCGTCGCCGAGGATGTGGTGGTGCCCCACCCCGTGGACAAGCGAGCTTGATCTACCCTTGTACCCGGGGGGAATGCTGAAATGAAGAAATCGAACCAATGGTCCAGCCGCATCTTCTATGCCGGGGTGATCATTGCCCTCGTGGTTGCTTTTGTGTGGATGGCCCGGAGCAACTTGCCGGGAGCATCACCGTTCTTCGCCCTGGGGGCGGCTTACACTTTCCTCCTGTTCCGGGAAGTTCCCCCAACATCCCGAGCCTCCATGGTGATGCTCTTCGGAGTGCTCCTGATCTCCTTGTCATTAACCTCGGCAGAGGACGATCTGGGAGTCCCTGCAGCCGCCTCGTGGCTCTTGGGGTTCATGGCAGGGGCAATCGCCAGCGGATACCCGTGGTCAGGAAAGCGACCGCGACCCGCGACCACCAAGAAGGGCGATGGCAACGACCAAGACGGCGAGGGAACCGCTGGCGGCCGACGCCCGGTCTTGATCAACGGAACCTGCGTGGCTGTCCTTCTGGCAGCCGGTCTGGCTCACCTCATCTTCCAAAATCCGACGGCGCCAGTCGCCGCCGTCCTGGCGGGCGCCTTGGTCTGCGGCTGGGCATTGTTCCGTTTCCCGCCATCGGCACTGACCAGGAACATGCTCCTACTGGTTATACCCGTCGAATTCTTTCTGCTGATTTTCGTCGCTGGGAATATCGGTCAGCCAGCTCTGCCGTTTGTATGGACGTATGGCGCCCTGGCCGGCATTCTCCTGGGTGGGACTTTCTGGAGCGGCCCCCGGCGCGGCACACCCCGGCCTCCGTTTAGCGGACAAATCAAGCGTCGGCGCAAACGCAAGAAGGTAAGGCGGTCACAGGACAAGCTGAAGCAGAAGCAATTGCAGAACGAGGCGCCCGCTGTGCGCCGTTGACCTGGGGTCAGGTGCCCGCTGGAGCCGCCGAGTCAAAGTGGTAGGCGGCCAGGCCATCAATGCTGGTCCGGTTCTTGGTGATCCGCCAGGCAAACGAGTCTACATTGATGAGCGTCAATATACGCGCATAATGGTTACATGACCGCACTGCCCACACTCGATCCCACCACGGCCCAAGACTGCTGCGAGCCGACGGGCCAGCCTGCCTTGGATGCTGAGCAAGCCAAGCAGAAGGCGCTGGTCTTCAAGGCCCTGGCTGACCCCAACCGATTGCGGCTTCTCTCCATGGTCAAAGCTGAATCTTCGGGCGAGTCATGCGTCTGCGACCTCACCGAGCCCCTGGGCCTCGGCCAACCGACCGTGTCGCACCACCTGAAGATCCTGGTAGACGCAGGCCTGCTGCACCGGGAGAAGCGCGGAACGTGGGCCTATTACTCACTGGTTCCCGGCGCATTGGATGACGTAGCCGGCATCCTGGCCAAGCTGTGACGGTTGCACTCAGGGCCATGGAGCCTGAAGATTGGCCAGCCGTCAGGGGGATCTTCCAGGAAGGCATCGACACCGGCTACGCCACCTTCGAGACAAAAGCCCCCGAATGGGCTGCCTTCAACAACTCCAGGCTCAAGGACCACCGCCTGGTAGCGGTCAACAGCGAGCGCGAAATCCTTGGCTGGACTGCCGTCTCCCCGGTTTCCTCGCGTCCGGCCTACGCCGGAGTGGTTGAGCATTCCATCTACGTGGCCGGGGCGGCGAGGGGACAAGGCATCGGCGCCCGACTCCTGAAAGCGCTCGCCGCCTCTACCGAGGCAAAGGGCATTTGGACCATCCAATCCAGCATCTTTCCTGAGAATGAAGCCAGCATTCGATTGCATCAGGCCCACGGTTTTGCCATCGTCGGGCGGCGCGACCGTATTGCTCGTCTGAGCACCGGACCCGCCGCCGGACAATGGCAGGACACCCTGCTGCTGGAGCGCCGCTCCCCCGTCATTGACTGACGACTACCGACCCACCGGGGCGTCTTCCTCCTCGCGCGGCCCTACCGAAACCGTTGAAGACTCGCGCGCCAGCTTGCCCGGCCACCAGATCTTGCTGCCGATGTCGTAGGCAAGCGCGGGAACCAGCAGGGAGCGGACCAGCACGGTATCCAGCAGCACACCGAACGCCACAATGAAGGCGAGCTGCACCAGGAACATGATGGGGATGACACCGAGGGCCGCAAAAGTAGCGGCAAGAACCACGCCGGCCGAGGTGATCACACCGCCGGTTACGGCCAATCCGCGCAGGATTCCCGGACGCGTCCCGTGTTTCAACGACTCTTCACGGACACGGCTCATCAGGAAGATGTTGTAGTCCACGCCGAGGGCAACCAGGAACACGAAACCGAACAGCGGCACAGTGGCGTCGGCACCGGAGAATCCGAAGACTCCGTTGAAGACCCACGCTGAGACGCCCATCGCGGCGCCATAGGACAGCACCACCGACAACACCAGCAGCACCGGCGCCACCACCGAGCGCAGCAGCAGCATCAGGATGAACAGGATGACCACCAGCACGATCGGGATGATGACAACCAGGTCGCGTTGCGCTGTGGTGTTGGTATCCAGCGCAGTTGCGGTGACTCCACCTACCAAAGCGTTGGCGTCCGCCTCCTTCACGGCCACCCGCAACGACTTCACGGCCTCTTCAGCTTCAATCGAATCGGCAGCGGAGTTCAAGGTGGCATTGATGAGGACCCTGCCCTCGCGGACAGCCGGTTCGGCGGAAGTACCGGGAGCCCCGGTGATGGGGACGTTTCCGTCCGCCAGCAGGTAGGCGTCGCCCACGCCGTCGGCTGCTTTGACCTTGTCCAGGACCTGCTGCGCGGCACCTTGCGAGGCGACCACGACGGCGGGGCTGCCGCTGCCGGCGTCGAAGTGGCGCGCCAGCGCTTCCTGGCCGTCCACGGCGTCGGATGCGGAAAGAATGACATCCGTTTGCGGAACTCCATTGGCCTTCAACTGCATTAAGCCCGTGGACGCGGCAAGCAGCAGCAGCACGGAAGCAACCCAAACAACCCGCGGCCGTTTGGAGACCAGGCGACCCGTGGCGCGCCACAGACCCTTCTGCCCCTCAAGGCCGGTGGCAATCTCAGGTTCGCGTTCGTCGTCGGGCAGCAATTTGGGACGGAAGGGCCAGAACGCTGCACGGCCCAGCAAAGCCATGAGCGCGGGCAGGAGCGTGAGCGCGGCAAACAGGGAGCAGAGAATTCCTGCGGCGGCCACAGGTCCCAGCGCCTTGTTGGAGTTCAGGTCAGAGAAAAGCAGGCAGAGAAGCGCGATGATCACCGTGGCACCGGATGCGAGGATCGGCTCGAACGATGCCTTCCATGCCGTGATGACTGCCTGCGTGCGATTGGTGGTGTGGGTCAGGGCTTCACGGAACCTCGCCACGTACAGGAGTGCATAGTCGGTTGCCGCGCCAATCACCAGGATCGAGAGAATGCCTTGACTCTGGCCGTTCAGTTGGATCCACCCAAGCTTGGCCATACCGAATACCAGCAGAATCGCGGCGCACAAGGCGAAGACCGAGGTGAACAGCACCGCCAACGGCAGCACTACCGAGCGGTAAACCAGCAGCAGGATCACAAACACGGCCCCCAGCGCAACCAACAGCAGGATGCCGTCGATTCCGCCGAACGCGTTGACGAGGTCGGCGGTCAGCCCAGCCGGCCCGGTGACGAACGCCTGCATTCCCTCCGGGGCACCGGGCTGCACGACGTCGCGCAGCTCCTGGACTTTCTCGCGCAGCTCATCGGAGGACGCCATGGGGACGATGAACTGGACGGCTTTGCCGTCCTCCGAGGGGATGGGCCCGACGACGGCGCTCCCCAGCTTGAGTGCCTCAATGTCGGCTTTTAGTTGGGCTGCTTCGCCCAGCTGGGCCGGGGTGAAGGCGGCGTCGTTCTCCACGATGACCACGGCAGGAATCTCTTCGGAGTCCCGGAACTTGGCCTGCCAGTCGCCGGCTTCCGTGGCCTCGGCGCCCGCGGGAAGGAATGAGGCTTGGTCGTTGGAGGAGACCTCCTCCAACCGCCCAAAGGTGGGGCCGCCGATGCCGGCGATGCCGAGCCACGTGATGACCAGCACCACGGGCACTAGCCAGCGGAGCCAGAACGGTACTTTCTGCGAGTTCATGAGTCCTTCTTCTCCGGGGATGCGATTCATCCTTTATTCCACCATAGATTATCTCTATCATGGAACTATTCCAAGACCAGATTGCTGCAGATGCCGGATTCCCGGACCCCTGGGAGTAATATCCGGAAGGCAGTAAAGACAAGACAACGCTGGCAGGAGGGCGGACATGTCGGACCCAACAGTCCCGCGCCCCGCTGAGGGCCGCCCCGCTGAGGGCCGCCCCGGTGATGGCCGCCCCGAAAACGCGGCCCCCCAAGAACTCGTGCGCCTCCTCCAGGACTTCACCCTGGAAGCCAACCACTACGTGGACGCAGCTGGCGGCCGGAACGACATGCACCGCACGGACCTGAACGCGCTGGCCGTCATCATGCGCCACTCCGCGGCGGGCAAGGTGGTCACGCCTGGTGTTCTCCGCGCCGAACTCCGGCTCAGCTCCCCCGCTACCACGGCGTTGGTTGATCGCTTGCATGCCTCCGGGCACGTGGTGCGCGAACGTCTTGGCACGGACCGTCGGCAAGTCCAGTTGCAGATGACACCCAAGGCGTACCGGGATGGAAGCGCCATGTTCATGCCGCTGGCCATCCGGATGGGCCAAGCCATGGCCGCCTACAGCTCTGAGGAATTGGAGCTTGTCACCCGGTTCATGAGCGATATGGTGGAAGCCACTTTGGCGGCCCGCGAGGAAGCCGGCCAACCCGACTCAACACGTTCCACCTAATTCCACCTTCCAAGTTGTAGCGTTTCCCTATGAACGCGCAGCAGCCTGAAGATGTCTATACCCACGGGCACCACGAGTCGGTTGTCCGGGCCCACGCCTCACGGACGGTCGAGAATTCGGCCGCGTTTGTGATTCCCCATCTCACCCCGGGAACGTCAGTGCTCGACGTCGGGTGCGGACCCGGCAGCATCACCTGCGACTTCGCGGGGCTGGTTGCGCCCGGGCAAGTGATCGGCTTGGACCGGTCTGCAGACATCGTGGCTCAGGCCACCGAACTGGCAACCGAGCGCGGCGTGGACAACGTGACGTTCCAGACCGGCAACATCTACGATCTCGACTTTGAGGACGAGTCGTTCGACCTTGTCCACGCACACCAGGTTCTCCAGCACCTGACAGACCCCGTCGCCGCCCTCCGCGAAATGCGCAGGGTGGCGAAACCCGGAGCCATAGTTGCGGTGCGCGACGCCGATTTCCACGGTATGAGCTGGTACCCGGAAGTCCCCGAGCTGGACGACTGGATGGAGCTCTACCAGAAGATCGCCCGCCGCAACGGAGCAGAACCCGACGCCGGCCGTCGCCTTGTTTCGTGGGCCCAGCAAGCAGGTTTCACTCAGGTGGCGCCCACCAGCAGCAACTGGCTCTACGCCACCGCCCAACAACGCGCCTGGCAATCCCGGGTCTGGAGCGAACGGGTGCTGCACTCAGCGTTCGCCGAGCAAGCCCTGGAGTACGGTTTCGCCAACGAGGCCGACCTCGCCCGGATCGCTGCAGGCTGGCACCGCTGGGGAGCCACCGATGACGGCTTCTTCCTCATTCCCAACGGCGAGGTCATCGCCCGGGCGTAGTCTCCAAAAAAAGTTTGTCGAACCATGTAGAAAAGCCCACCGCTGTTCCGACCCATGAGTGAAAGCGCCCAGAACGGGTGCCCCTCACAAGGAGTTTGAGATGAAATACATGATCATGATGTTCGGTTCGGCCGAGGGCATGATGGAGACCGCCGACCCTGCATGGATCCAGGAAATGATCGGATTCATGATCCAGATCGACAAGGACCTGACTGAGTCCGGCGAGATGGTGTTCAACGCAGGCCTGGCCGACGGCAGCACCGCGAAGCTCGTCAAGCAAACCCCCGACGGCGTCATCACCACCGACGGCCCCTATGCCGAATCCAAGGAGTCGCTTGTTGGGTATTGGGTGGTTGATGTTGCCAGCGAGGAACGGGCCGTGGAGATCTGTTCAAGCATCGTGAAGTACGCCCAAGTAGTTGAACTCCGCGAAGTTCAGCAAGCTCCGCCCCAGGAAGCTCCGCCGGAGGTATAACTGGTTTCCCCACCGGACGGACGAATCGAGGACCTGCTGCGCACTTTGGCGCCGCAGGTCCTCGGCGTGCTGGCACGGACGCATGGCCAGTTCGATGCTTGCGAGGACGCCGTCCAGGAAGCACTCCTTGAGGCCTCCCTTCAGTGGCCTTCCGGGCTACCAGACAACCCAAAGGCCTGGCTGATGGCCGTCGCAAGCCGCCGACTGGTGGACTTTTATCGAAGCGAAAGCGCCCGACGAACACGCGAGGAACGTGTTGCGGCCATGGACTCCGATTTCTACCACAGCTCAGTTTCGGAAGCCGACGACACCCTCACCCTGATGTTCCTCTGCTGCCACCCCGCGTTGTCCGCACCATCGCAACTCGCCCTAACACTCCGGGCAGTTGGAGGACTCACGACGGCGGAAATCGCCTCAGCTTTCCTGGTCCCCGAAGCGACCATGGGTCAGCGCATCAGCCGGGCGAAACAGGGGATCCAGAAGGCGGGTGCCACGTTCACCATGCCGCCGCCTTCCGAGCGCAAGGCAAGGCTCGGCGTCGTGCTTCACGTCCTGTACCTGATCTTCAACGAAGGCTACGCGGCCAGCTCGGGTCCGTCGCTGCAGCGTGAGGAACTCACCACTGAAGCCATCCGAGTGACGCGCCTGCTCGTGGCCGTTGCGCCGCGTGAACTCGAGGCGACTGGCCTGCTGGCACTGATGCTGCTCACCGATTCCCGACGCTCAGCTCGTGCTTTGGCAGACGGAACGCCTGTGCCGTTGGCGGAGCAGGACCGACGCCTCTGGAACCGGGACCAGATCGAGGAGGGCATCGCTCTGCTGTCCTCCGTGCTCGGTCGCGGGGCCGCGGGGCCTTATCAACTTCAGGCGGCCATCGCTGCCGTTCACGCGGAGGCTGCCTCCAACGATCAGACAGACTGGCCTCAGATTCTCGCGCTGTACACAGTGCTTGAAGCCGTGGCACCCAGTCCCGTGGTCACGCTGAATCGCGCGGTCGCCGTGGCCATGGTGCATGGGCCGGCCGCCGGGCTTGAGCTGCTTGTCGGGTTGGATGGCGCGCTTGGTCGCACACACCGTTTGGACGCCGTGCGGGGCCACCTACTGGAGATGTCCGGCGCCTATGTGGAGGCCCGCGCAGCGTACCTCTCGGCGGCCAAGAAGACCGGAAGCCTGCCCGAACGAAAGTACTTAATGGGAAAGGTAGCGCGGATGGACGAGCAGTAACCCCATATAGTCGAAACCATGGAACAACGCATACTTGGCAAGACCGGCCGATCCGTCTCCACCATCGGACTGGGAACGTGGCAACTGGGAGCCGACTGGGGTTCCGTCACCGAAGGGGACGCCTTTGAAGTCCTTGAAGCCTCGGTGGAAGGCGGCGTCAACTTCTTCGACACCGCAGACGTCTACGGCGACGGCCGCAGCGAGCAGTTCATCGGCCGCTTCCTGCAAGCCCATCCCGAGCTAGACCTTACGGTTGCCACCAAGATGGGCCGCCGAGTTGATCAAGTCCACGAAAATTACACATTGGAGAACTTCCGGGCGTGGACCGACCGCTCACGGCGGAACCTGCAACAGGACACCCTGGACCTCGTTCAACTGCACTGCCCTCCCACGTCCGTTTACAGCAGCGACGAAATCTACGACGCACTGGACACCCTCGTCAGCGAGGGGGCTATCCGCAACTACGGCGTCAGCGTCGAGCGAACCGATGAGGCCCTCGAAGCCATCAAGCGCGGAAACACCGCGTCCGTGCAGATCATCCTCAACGCCTTCCGCCTGAAGCCCCTCGACGAGGTACTGCCCGCAGCGAAGGAAGCCGGAGTGGGGATCATCGCCAGGGTGCCGCTTGCCTCCGGTTTGCTGTCCGGGAAGTACACGCCGGACACCGAGTTCCCTGAGGACGACCACCGGAACTACAACCGCGACGGCTCCTCCTTCGACGTCGGCGAGACGTTCTCGGGCGTCGACTTCGCGACCGGCGTCAAAGCCGCCCAAGAGTTCAGCGAATTAGTACCCGACGGCGTCAGCACCGCCCAAGCGGCCCTCGCCTGGGTGATCGCCCAGGACGGTGTCACATCGGTCATTCCCGGTGCACGCTCGGCGTCCCAGGCGGCAGCAAACGCCGAGGCGGGTGGAATGCAGTCCGTGGGTTCCGGATTGGCTGAGGGAGTTCGGGACATTTATGACCGCCACTTCCGCGCAGCGATTCACCCGCGCTGGTAGCTGCCGGGCCGCCGTCGTGCGTTAGCTGTTACCAGCCGCCGCGCGTGGGCGTGTGTCCCTTTCGGGCGTCGTCGGGCATGGACATTTCCGCCCGCAAGCCGAGGAGCCGGATGGGACGGTCAGGCTCGATCTTTCCTGTGAGATCCAAGGCTTGCGCCAGGACTTCCCCGCGGTCGAACGACTCGGGGATCTTCCTTGCGTACGTCTTGGTGAAGAACGGCACATAACGGACTTTGAGCGTCAGCCCGATGACCGGCCGCCCCTCCGCTGCGACGTCTTCGAGGACGTGCGCTGTCAGCTCCTTCACGGCGTCCTCGATTTGTGAAGGCTCGGTGAGATCCTGCTGGTAGGTGGTCTCGCGGCTGTGCCCGCGGGCCACCCACGGGGTGTCATCCACCTCGCTGGCGCCATCACCCCGTCCCAGTTCTGCGTACCAAGGGCCCATCTTCGGGCCGAACTCCGGGACGAGATCCTGGGGATTGCTCGCTGCGAGCTCAGCCACCGTGGTGATGTGGTGCTTGGCCAGCCGCTGCGACACTTTGCTACCGACGCCCCACAACTCCTTGGTGGGCCGGCTCCCCATGACGTCCAGCCAGTTCTCTTTAGTCAGCCGGAAGATGCCTGCCGGTTTGCCGAAATCCGTGGCGTTCTTTGCACGGACCAACGTGTCGCCGATGCCCACGCTGCAGTGCAGCTGCGTTCGCTCCAGGACGGCGGCCTGGATCTGCTTGGCGTAAGCTTCGGGGTCCTCGGTTTCGATGCCGACGAAGGCCTCATCCCAGCCCAGCACCTGAACAGTGGCTCCGGGCTGTTCGCGAAGGGTGGCCATCACCATCTCCGAGGCCGCGAGATAGGCCTCCTGGTCAACGGGGAGAATGATGGCGTCGGGCACTTTGCGTGCTGCGATGCGCAAGGGCATGCCGGAACCAACTCCGAAGGCCCTGGCTTCGTAGGACGCGGTGGACACAACCGCCCGTTCTGTGGGATCTCCCCGGCCACCCACAATGACCGGTTTGCCGGCGAGTTCAGGCCGGCGGAGTACCTCGACAGCCGCAATGAACTGGTCGAGATCGACGTGGAGTACCCAGGGGATTCCGCTCACGGCACCAGTTTGCCCTAAGCCGCGGCCGTGGTTGTACCTTCACCACCTACTTTGATCTGCGAGGGCACGGGAATCAACCCATTCCGGGTGCTTTGCCGCTGGGTCGCCGGCAAAGTAGGTGGTGGCGGTACGCGTCCAGACCACCCACCGTCATGAAGCCAGGCCTTGGGGCACCGATAAGAGAAGGGATTCCCGGACTCGACCAAAGGATTTAGCAATCGTGAGTGATCGAATTGAGTGACACCGAAACCGAAATCGCAGCCATCCTGGCTATTACGTATGCATCCATACTTGCCCTCGTTGTGTTGGCAGGTTTTTTCACTGGAGCCACTCAAAGTCTAATCTTGCAAGCAGCCACGAGCCCCGATGCTTGGAAGTTCTATCCCAAGCTTGAACGGAAATGGCAGGCCATCTTCTCCGGCTTCATGCCACGTCTTCCTCCGGATAGACGACGGCTGGTTTTGGACCTAAAGACCAACAGATCATTAGCCCCAACAGTCATTGCGGGAGGCTCCGCTAGTCTCGTCGCGTTCATCTGTCTTTTGCCACTCTGTTCACAAATTGAACGACTGACGCCGTTGTGGGTCTTCGCGCTGCCCTGCTTCGGATCGCTCTACCTTGGCGTGCTGGTTTCAGGGTTCGCCTACTGGCTCCAGATGGTCTCGTCGCGCCGACGCCACTTTTTGCGGACTGCGGTGGACTTGATGCAGCAGGCACGAGACTTTGGTCCCACATCGTCCTCCAAATCAAAAGAGTATTTTGCAGCTTCCGGCAGAAGGTTCCTAAGAGCGGCGGATCGTTTGGGGATCCCTAGTGACAACAGGAATCTCAAGTCAGCCAATTCCCTCCTCACAAGGCGGTCCCCCCTTTCACCCAGAAAGGTTCGAACACAACTGATTCCAAACGTGGAGATGCTCGTACGCTCGACTTACGGCGGGGATTTTGCAACGAGCACCAGCCTGGGCCCTGCGGCGATATTTTCGAGCAAGTTGAGGGCGAGGCTGGCAACTTGGTCTTCGTCGGCCTTGGGTGTCGCTCTCCTTGCTGCTTTCGTCGCTTGGTTGCTTGGGAAAGTGCACTTCAACTTCTAGGTCTGACCGGCTCGCGATTCCTGCCCCTGTATAAAGTCGGGCTTTGCCAAATCAAACCCATTGGGGTTCATTCTGTTACCGGTGCGAGCAAACAAACTTTGTCCACATAGACCAACTGTCGAGTCCCGGAGGATGGCGCCTGATCATAGCCTCGAAGCATGATTATTCAAGCTGGCTTCGACATCCAGGTACTCGCGCGCCCCTACATAGCTCCCAACGAGAGACCGCTCAGAAGGCTTGTTGTCATCGGCCTCAATTCCGACATGTGTTTAACCAGCATCGGCATCGCCAGTTATCAGTTTGATGGTTCGCTGGAGCCACTCTTCGACGACATCTTCGAGGTCCTTACGACGGAAGGGATCAAGTACTTTGCCATCGCCTACGGCGGTTGTTGGCAAGACTTCGATTTCGAAAGCGCTGAGCCTGCGCCTGTTGAGATCGCGAAGCTGCGGAGACTAGCAATAGCACGTGGGCTACGCATGATCGGGAACTACGGTGTCGACGAGTCGCGGGCAACGGCCGTCGAGCTCCACTCCTACTTTGACCAACACGGAAGAGATCTGCCAGAAACCATGCTGCACTGGCGCCATTCGAGCCTTTCCAAGTATCCCGAATGCCACTGGCGGCAGGATTTCTTGAAGAGGTATGGACACGTATCGAATTCAAACAACAACTAAGTCAACACCCTTGGCTCATTCTGTTGTCTCGAGCGCCAAACAAGGTCAGGAAGCAACGCGTCCAGACCACCCACCTCACCGGCATAAGCTGAGGTGGTGCAGTTTTCACTTTGGCTGGCCCTGGTTGGCGCCGGCACCCTGATCAGTTTCACTCCCGGCGCCGGTGCCATCTTCACCATGAGCAACTCGCTCAATTCCGGCTTCCGACGCTCCATCTGGGGAATTCTCGGTCAACAGGTGGCCTTGGTCATCCATATTGTGATCGTCGCTCTGGGCGTGGGCGTGCTGGTCTCCAACTCGCCGGTGATCTTCAACGTCATCCGCTACGCCGGCGCCGCATACCTGGTGTACCTCGGTATTCGCCAGTTCCTGCACAAGCCGGACCTGGACAAGGAAGAGGTTGCGGACAAGAAGAACGAGTCCGCCCTTTCCATGTTCCAGCGCGGCATTTGGGTGAACTTGCTGAACCCGAAGGCGATCGTCTTTTTCCTGGCCTTCATGCCGCAATTCATCCGGCCGGACCAGCCGTTGCTCCAGCAATACGCGGTACTGACGGCTACGGTCATCATCATCGACATCATGGTGATGTGGTTCTTCTTCGCGTTTGCCGCGCGGTCGTTCCAGCGATTTACCCATGACCAAAAGGGCCAGAAGGTCCTCAATCGCGTGTTTGGCTGCTTGTTCGTCCTGGTGGGCATCCTGCTGGCGGTCATCCACTAGCCACGGATTTCAGACACTAAGCCTCGACGCGTCTCAGCAAAACGCGGTGCTACCGTCGAAGCCATGGAAGCGGACTGGATCGAACACCGACGAGCGGACGACCGTGAGCACGTGGGCTGGATGAAGCCGGTGGATGACGGATTCGTGGCCATTGACATGCTGGGACGCCCCCGCACAGCAGTTGTGGATTGGTTCACCGCCGAGGAAACTCTTGATGAACTCGGCCTCCGCTACCTCGCCGAACCTCACGAACTGCTCCTCGACGACGGTGCTTGGCTTCGCGTGCGGATCGCCGAGGTAACGCCCTCCGCTGTCCGCGTGAAAAAGGAGGACTGGGGCGACATGACCGCTCCCCAGATCTACTTCACGGTGTCGAACCCCGTATCGGAAGCGCAGCTCCGCCCGCTGTCACCTAACTAAGTGACGTAGATCCCCGCACCACCAGCGAGCTCTCGAGTGTCACATGGGGCTCCTCCAACGGCACGCCTTCCATGAGTCCCCGCAGCTGCTCCCCCGCTTTGCGCCCCAGCGGCGTAGCCGGCAGATGGACGGTGGTGAGGCTTGGGTTGCTGGTGGCCGAGTACGGCAGATCATCGAAGCCCGCCACGGCCAACTCCTCAGGGATCCGGACACCCTCCACGCGCGCTTCCTGCAGCACGCCATAGGCGTGCGTATCGGTACCGCATACGACGGCGGTGACCGCCTCGCGCTGCCACTCCGGCCAGGCGTCTGCGAACGCGGCGGCGGCAGCACCGACGTCGATCGGGGTGCCAATGACGTGCCCGTCGGCCACCGAGAGTCCACACGCAGCAGCCTCCGCCAAGAAGGCTTCGCGGCGCAGCTGGAAGGTAGTAGTACCTGTCACGCCGTCCACATAAGCGGCCCGGGTGTGCCCGGAAGCAGCGAGATGACGGGCCAGTTCCCGGGCCCCCTGGGCGACATCAAGGTTCACGGAGGGAGCAAACGATTCCAACCCCGGCGCGTCCAGCAATACCAGGGGCGCGGCTGCGGACAGGTCTTCCAGGAATTCCGCGCTGGGAGCACCTACCAGCAAGCCGGCAGGACGGAGCGCCAGCAGTTTGCGAACGTCATCGGCTTGGGGTGATTCTCCGGCGTCGGTCACGGAAAGCAGCAGCTGATACTCGGACCCCAACGATTCCCGTACCCCGGTGATGACGTTGGCAAAGAAAGGGTTGGACACGTCCGGGGTCACAAGAATGACGATCGAGCTGACGCCGCGGGCCAGGGAACTGCCAATGCTGTCCACCACATAGCCGAGCTCGGCAATCGCAGAGCGGACCCGGGAGATGTTGTCATCGGATACCCGGCCTTGGGTTTTGCCGTTCGCCACCAGTGACACGGTGGCCGTGGAAACCCCTGCACGGGCGGCCACCATCGCGGCCGTCACGCGTTGGGAGCGGGGCGCGCGGCCATGGCGCCGTTCCAGGGATTCCATGCATCGATCGTAGCGTCCATTAAGCGCCCTGACCTGCGAGAAGGCATCAAGCGCTTGACGCTTTGAGCGTTAAGCGTTTGACGTAACCCACAAAGCAGTGCCAGAATTCCCCTGAATGCTTAGCGCCCTGCCCCGGGCAAGTTCCAGGCAGGCCCCAATGACGTGGAGAGAAACGTGGATCCCAACACCATGACACCGGCACGCAAGAAGATCATTCTTGACTGCGACCCTGGCCATGACGACGCAGTGGCATTGCTGCTGGCGCACGGCAACCCGGACATCGAGCTCCTGGCCGTGACCACCGTTGTGGGCAACCAGACTCTGGAAAAGGTCACCCGGAACGCCCTCTCCGTAGCCACCATTGCCGGCATCACCGGCGTCCCCTTCGCCGCTGGCTGCGACCGTCCCTTGGTCCGCACCATCGAAACGGCCCCCAGCATCCACGGCGACTCCGGTATGGACGGCCCGGAACAGCCTGAGTCCGCCATCGAGCTGGACCCGCGCCACGCCGTCGACCTCATCATTGAAACTGTCATGGCGCATGAGCCGGGCACCGTCACTTTGGTCCCCACCGCGGGGCTCACCAACATCGCCATGGCCGCCCGCAAGGAACCCCGCATCGTGGAGCGCGTCAAGGAAGTTGTCCTCATGGGCGGTGGCTACCACGTGGGCAACTGGAGCGCCGTGGCGGAGTTCAACATCATCATCGACCCCGAAGCCGCGCACATTGTCTTCAACGAAAAGTGGCCCTTGGTGATGGTCGGTCTGGACCTCACGCACCAGGCGCTGGCCACGGACGAGGTAGTGGACCGCATCGCAAAAATTGGCACCAAGCCGGCCAAGTTCGTCATGGAACTCATGGACTTCTTCCAGAAGACCTACAAAGATGCCCAGGGCTTCGATTTCCCGCCGGTCCACGATCCGTGTGCCGTGGCCTATGTCATCGATCCCACCGTCATGACCACCCGCAAGGTCCCCGTGGACATCGAACTGCAGGGCAAGCTCACTCTCGGCATGACCGTAGCCGATTTCCGCGCACCCGCACCGGATGACTGCCACACCTCCGTTGCCGTGGACCTGGATCACAAGAAGTTCTGGGATTTGGTCACCGATGCCATTGAACGGATCGGCGAACCAGCTCACGACGGCGGCGCTGACGCCACCGCCGTAGCCGAAACGGTCCTGGCGGGAGAGTCCCACTAATGACCACGCTCACCGAAGCCAAACCCACCCGCGGCAACGTCACCGCCCTCATGGTTGCGTTGCTGGCCGCCTGCGTGGCCTTCCAGCTCAATGCGTCCATGCTCAGCCCCGCACTGGTCACCATGGGCAACGAGCTCAACACTGACCAAGCCACCATCGGCCTGTCCCAAACCTGGTTCTTCACCGCCGCAGCCCTCTTCTCCCTCTTCCTCCCGCGCCTGAGCGACATCGTGGGCCGCAAGAAGATCCTCGTCGGCATGATGCTCCTGATGGCTGTGGGCTCGGTCATCGCAGCAATGGCCCCGGACGTCACGTGGCTCTTCGTGGGCCGCATCATCCAGGGCGTCAGCGGCCCCACAGTTCCGCTCTGCCTGATCATGCTCCGTTCAGCGGTCAGCAATCCCCGCAAGTACGGCACCCTCATGGGCCTCATCACCGCGGTCAACGGCGGCGTGGCCGGCGTCGACTCATTCGTTGGTGGATACTTCGCTGAGAACTTCGGCTTCCGCAGCATCTTCTGGTTGATGGTTGCACTCGCTTTGGTAGCGACCGTCCTGATTGCTGTCCTGGCTGGTGAAAGCAAGCCCGCCGCCGGCACCACCATGGACTGGCTGGGCGTGTTCTTCATCGTCATCGCCGTTGGTGCCCTGCTGACGGCCCTGAACGAGGGCGCCAAGCTGGCCACGGCCTTCGACGCCGGCACCCTGACTCTCGCGATCGCACTCACGCTGGTCGCCGCCGTCGCGTTCTTTGCGTTCTGGACGGTTGAGAAGCGCGCCAAGCAGCCCATGGTGGAAACCGTGCACCTGCGCCAGCGCTCCACGTGGGCTCCGCTGCTGACCACCACTCTCACCATGACGGGTATCTTCGCGGTCATCAACGGGATCGTCCCCGCGTATGTGCAGGCAGCCGACCCCGGTTTCGGCGTTGGCCCCACGGAGATGTCGCTCATCATCCTTACGCCGTACGCCCTGCTTGGTTGGCTGTTCGGCCCCATCAGCGGCCGGCTTGCCCCGGTCCTCGGCTACACCAAGGTCCTGCGTATCGGCCTGCTTGGCAGCTTGGTGGCGCTGGCGATCATCGCGTTCTTGGGCCTCAACAGCCTGCCGATGATGATCGTGGGAACAGCCTTGCTGGGCATCATGTACGCCGGTACCGTCAACATCATGCTGAACGGACTCGGCGTGGTTCTCTCGCCGCAGGGCAACCCGGGCTTCCTGCCTGGCATGAACGCCGGCGCCTTCAACCTCGGTGCCGGTCTCAGCTTCCTTGTCCTGCCCGCGGTCCTCGTCGCCACAGCCTCGTTGAATGATGACAAGGCTTCATATTTGACGGTGGTTGTGGTTGGTCTGGCCATCACCCTCGCAGCCTTCGCAGCTTCACTCCTGATCCCCAAGCCGGTTGACGCAGAAGTGACCGAAACCGAGAAGGTGACCGCATGACCAGCGCACCCAAGGCGGGAATCGTCGTCGTCGGCTCCCTCAACGCCGACCTGACCATCTACTGCGACCGCCTCCCCCAACCCGGCGAGACGGTCCACGGCAACGGGTTCGCCGTAAACCCCGGCGGGAAGAGCGCCAACCAGGCGGTGGCTGCCAGTAAGCTCGGCGGTCAGGTCAGCCTGATCGGTGCCGTGGGTGACGACCCCAACGGCAGCATGCTCCTGAAGTCGACAGCCAGCGCCGGAGTGGACGTTTCGCGCGTCCGACGCTCCGACGTCGCCACAGGCGTCGCGGTCATTTCCGTGGACGCCGGCGGCGAGAACAGCATCATCATCTCGGCCGGCGCCAATGGCACCCTCAGGCCTTCGGATGTTACGCCGGACGCCTTCCGGGATGCGGCTGTGGTGTGCCTCTGCCTGGAGGTGGGGATCGATACTGTGATTGCCGCCGCCCAAGCAGGGCACGACGCCGGTGCGACAGTTCTGCTCAACCTCTCGCCTTACGCCGAGGTGCCGGAGCGCTTGGCCGGGTTGAGCGATGTGCTGCTGGTGAACGCGCACGAGGCCTCATTATTCCTTGGTGCAGAGGCCGACGTTCCGGACGCCGACGCAGAGGCTGAAGCATGGGAGCCGGTCCGGAGCCAGTTCGCGGACCGTGGTCTGCAGCGGGTTCTGGTGACCCTCGGCTCACGGGGTTCCGTAGTACTGGATTCGCTGGCCCGTGGTACCGAGGATCAGATCACCCGGATCGCCCCAACACGCGTTTCTGCGGTGGACACCACGGGTGCCGGTGATGCCTTCACTGGTGCTGTCGCTGCGCGCCTGGCCGCTGGCGAATCCCTTGCGGATGCCGCGTCCTTCGCCTCGGTGGCTGCGGCCTTGGCTGCCACCAAGAAGGGCACGCAGGCTGCGTACCCGGGCATCGCCGACGTCGAGCGGCTGCGGGGCGCTTAGTCCCGGCGCCGCACCCGACTGGGTCGCAGTTCAGGCCGTTTTGAGCGCTCAAACGGCCTGATCTGCGACCTACTTGGGTTAAGCGGACTTGCGGGCCGCGCGCTGTGCTGCGCGCTCTACTGCTTTGCGGCTCAGGGCTCCGTGGCCGGCCATGAGCCGGGGAACCACAACGTACACCGCGGCGGGAACCACCAGCGCCGTCAGCAGGAGGGCCCGCAGGACGGGGTGCCACGGTTCCATGATCGGGCCGAGGAGCAGCATGCCGATGGACACCAGCGGGAAGATGGCCAGCCAGGTGATGAGTGCCCGCATGTGAACGGACGGCGCTTTCGGACGGGCAGGGGCGGCCGGGGACGTGGACTCAGCGGTGACTTGGGACGTTGCTTGGGCTGTCATGGCGTTCTCCAACTAAACGGTTGCTTTTGGCTTGGAATCACCATAACCCCGCTCGCAAACAATTACAACCAGCTGGTTGGAAAATGGTAATATGACTGCATGGCATGGGACACAGAGCGAACCAAGGGACTGCTGCTTCAGGCAGCCACGTCCGAGTTCTGCACGCGTGGACTGGCCGGCGCCCGCATTGACCGCATAGCAGCGGAGGCCGGCGTCAACAAAGAGCGGATCTACCAATACTTCGGCAATAAGAATGCCCTGTTCGATGCCGTCATCGTGTCCGCGCTCAGTACGCTCATGGACGAAGTTCCCATCGAGGGCAGCGGACCCGAGGCCATGGCAGACTACGCCGGCCGACTCTTCGACCACCACCAGAAGGATGCCACCGCGCCACGCCTCCTGTTCTGGGAAGGGCTGGAACGTGGCGCGGAGGTTGTCGGGCTGCCGAAGCGGATGGCCAACTGCGCATCGAAAGTCAACAGCACCATCGCCGCCCTCCCCGGCATCTCCAGGGAAGACGCCGGGGATCTCCTCATCACCATCGTGAGCTTGTGCGACGCCGCTCCCGTGCTCCCTGCGCTCGACGGACTCATGGCCGGCAACGACCCCGGCCGGGCAGACAGGCGGCGCGCCGCCGTCGTACGTACCGTTTACCTGGCCGCCGCAGCGCTGGCCGCCGAAGCTCCAACCACCGCCCCCGCCTAAACGCAACCTGCTTGCCCGTAGCAGCCGCGTGACAGCTTTGACAGGAAAAGTGACTCACTTGTGAAGTTGCCCCTAGCCAAGAGGGGGCGCCATCAATCATGCTTGCTGCATGTACTCAACGACGAGCCCATACCGCATCATCACGGTCTGCACTGGAAACATCTGCCGCTCGCCCATGGCAGCGCTCATGCTCACCGAAGCCTTCGACGCGGAAGGGCTCGGCGAGCTTGTAGTGGTGGACTCTGCGGGCACCACAGGGTACGAGGTAGGGCACCCCATCGACCCCCGCGCCGCACGAGTCCTGACGGCCCAACACCTCGCTTCGGAGAACCACGTTGCCCGCGAATGGCGGCGTGAATGGTACGCCCAACGGGACCTGATCCTCGCCCTGGACGTTGATCACTTCGGCTGGCTCCAGGAAGGCGCCCCGGATCACGGTTCCCTCAAAAAAGTTCGGATGCTCCGCAGCTTCGATCCCCACATGAGAGGCCGCAGCTCCTTGGACCTCGGCATCGAGGACCCCTGGTATGGCGGCCACACAGACTTCGACAACACCTGGACGCTCATCAAAGCCGCGATCCCAGGGATAGTGCAACACACCAAGGCAGCAATCGCCTCCGCGGACGGAGCCTCAGGCCACGAGCACCAACAGGTAACCTCTATGACATGACCCCTGCACCCGTGATCATCGCTGTTGACGGCAGGTCCGGCGCAGGAAAAACCACCCTGGCCGTTGAACTGGCGGCCCGGTTGCGGCAGCACCACAAGGTTTCGCTGTTCCACCTGGAAGACATCTACCCCGGCTGGAACGGCCTCATGCCCGGCATTGAGCGCTATGTGGCCACAGTCCTCGCGCCGCTGAGCGACGGCCTGGCCGCGGAGTGGACCAGCTGGGACTGGGAAAAGCATTACGACGGCGGCCTGAACGTTACGCTGCCCGCCGAGATCGTCATCGTGGAAGGCGTGGGCGCTGCGGCGGACGCTGCCCGACCCATGCTGGATGCCGTGGTGTGGGTGGAAGCCTCCGGCGACGAGCGCCGGCGTCGAGCTTTGACTCGTGACGGAAGCACCTACGAACCGTACTGGGACAGCTGGGCGGCCCAGGAGGATGAGTGGCTTTCCACCGATCAGGTGATCAGCGCGGCCGACATCCACGTGAAGAACCTTGCCGACGGCAACGCCCCTGACGATGTCCTGCGAACCCTGATGTACCTGCCTTCGGTTGCTTCGATTTTGTCGCCGGAACTCAGTGCGCGGCGGGGACTTCAGTTGCGGTCCGAGCGCCTGGAGGCAGCGCCCGATGCGGCGCTCCTGTTCGAGACACTCTACGGCCGGTCCACCAACGCGGTATGGCTGGATTCTTCCAACGCTTCAGCCGTCGCCGGCCGATCCCAAGCGGCCGCCCGCAGCCGCTTCAGCATCCTGGCTGACGACGGCGGCACGTTCGGCCAGTCGGTCATGCACCGCTCCGGCGCTACCCAAGTGACGGCGGGGTCTGCCTCCGTGACCACCTCCGGGCCGTTCTTCCGCTGGCTCGATTCCGTCTGGGGCCGCCGCGCCGTCCGAGCACCCCGCGGTTACGACGGCCAGTTCACGCTGGGCTGGCTCGGGTACCTCGGCTACGAACTCAAGCGCGAAACCGGCGGCAACGATGTCCCCGCCGACACGCCCGATGCGGCGCTGCTCTTCGCCGGGCGTGCTGTGGTGATGGATCATCGCGAACAAACTGTCTGGCTGCTGGCCCTGGACGCACCCGACGCCGGGGAATGGATGCGCGAGGCTCGCACCGCCGTCGAGGCTGCCGCGGCCGGTCCGGTCTCTTCCGTCGCGGGCTCATTGAGTGCGGAGCCTGCCGGCGGCCCTGAGTTCGTCAGCCGGGACTCCGCGACGGATTACAAGCGCAAAATCGCGGACTCCCAGCATGAGATCAGCGAAGGCAACTCCTACGAGATCTGCCTGACCACCACCTTGGAAGCCGCCGCCGGGAACCTGGATCCATGGAGCAGCTATCTGGCACTGCGACGCCGGAACCCGGCACCGTTCGCCAGCTACCTCCGCTTCGGCGAGCTGGTGGTCGCCAGCACGTCGCCCGAGCGCTTCCTCCGCATACTGTCCGACGGCGGCATG
Organism: Pseudarthrobacter sp. PvP004; assembly: GCF_017876035.1. Classification (NCBI taxonomy): domain Bacteria; kingdom Bacillati; phylum Actinomycetota; class Actinomycetes; order Micrococcales; family Micrococcaceae; genus Pseudarthrobacter; species Pseudarthrobacter sp. PvP004. Next base: position 4,616,144 of record NZ_JAGINL010000001.1, on the reverse strand, counting down.
CGCGCCGAACCGATCAAGGGGACCCGGCGCCGATCATCCGATGCCTCCGAAGATGCTGCGTTGCGGCAGGATCTTGAGACGTCGCTGAAGGACCGAGCAGAGAACATCATGATCGTGGACCTTCTGCGCAACGACCTCAGTCATTTCGCTATCCCGGGTTCTGTGACGGTCAGCCGGCTGTGCGCCATCGAGAGCTACGCCACGGTCCACCAAATGGTGAGCACCATTGACGCGCATCTTCGTCCGGGTGCTCCGCGGGCGGAAGCCCTGGCCGCAGCCTTCCCGGCCGGGTCCATGACAGGTGCGCCGAAAATCAGCACCATGGACATCCTGGACCAACTCGAATCCGGGCCGCGGGGAATCTACTCGGGCGCCATCGGCTACTTCTCGCTGAACGCGGCCACGGACCTCGCAGTGGTGATCCGCACGCTGGTGGTAAACCCTGACGGCGCAGGCGGGCGAACCCTGTCACTGGGCGTGGGAGGGGCCATCACCGCCGATTCCGTGGCCGACGACGAGTACGAGGAAATCCGGACCAAGGCGTACGGCGTGCTGTCCACGCTGGGCGCTGACTTCCCCGGCTGAGTCTTTACTGGAGCGTCGCCGTCAATCTGGCCACGTTATCCACATACTTGGCCAACGGGGGTCTATCCATCCAGTCGTCCAACATAAGCTCACGGGACACCTCTCGATACGTGGACTCCACGGCCCGCATGAGGTTCACGGTTTCGGCGCCGAGGAGCATCACCGAGACCTCCATGTTCAGTGAGAAGGAGCGCATGTCCATGTTGCTGGAACCAAGAACAGCCACCTCGTCATCAATGGTGAAGTGCTTGGCGTGGAGGACGTACGGCGCCCGGTACAGGTAGATCCGCACTCCGGCGTCCAGCAAGGCCTCGTAGTAGGAGCGCTGGGCGTGGTGAACCAGGAATTGATCGCCCTTCTCGGACACGAAGAGTTCCACGTCAACGCCTCGCTGCGCGGCGGTGGTGATGGCGTAGAGCAAGGAGTCATCAGGGACAAAGTACGGACTGCAGATGGAGATTCTGTGCTGTGCGGAGTAGATCAGGGTATTGAACAAGCGAAGGTTGTTTTCGGTAGCGAACCCTGGACCACTAGGTACTACTTGGGCAGTGACACGGCCTGGAGCCGGCTGGGTCGGCAGGCGCAACTGGTCCTCAAGGGATTCGTCCGTTTCGCTGAGCCAGTCCGTGGCGAACACGACGTTGAGGGTAGCCACGATAGGCCCCTCGAGGCGGGACATGAGCTCAACCCATTTGCGGCCAATCTTGTGGTGCTTGGGATTGTTGTAAGAGGGCTCGATCAGGTTCTGCGAGCCGGTGAAGGCAATCTCGCCGTCGATCACCATGATCTTGCGGTGATTCCTGAGGTCCGGGCGCCGCCATTGACCATGGATGGGCAGCAGCGGAAGCATCCGCTTCCACTGGATCTTGCCTGCTTTGAGGCGGCGGATCAGGCGACGGTACCCCTTGACGCGCAGCGTTCCAATGTGGTCGAAGAGCAGCCTGACGGTGACACCCCGCTCAGCCGCCTTCTCGAGCTCGGTGAGCAGTTCGTCCGTCACGGAGTCACTGCTCATGATGTAGAACTCGGCGTTGATGTAGCTCTTGGCGCCCTTGACCGCTTCGGCCATGGCTTTGATGGATTCCTGGTACCCGGGAATCAGCTCAACCTTGTTGCCATCAACCATGGGCAGCGATCCGAGCCGATGGTTCAGCTCACCCGCCGACTTCACCCACTCCGGACCCGAGTAAACGCTCACCGGATCCGCAAGATCGGACGTTACGGCCCGAACGCGGCGATTTACTTCTTCCTGCTGCTCACGCCTGCGCTTGGACAACTTGAAATTGCCGAAAAGAAGGAACAGGACGAAGCCTACGGATGGGATGAGGAACACAGCCAAGAGCCAAGCCATGGCGGTGGTGGGACGGCGGTTGCCGGGAATGATGCCCAGAAGGACGATGCGCATGACCACTTCCGCAATGGCCCACGCGCCCAGCAACCAGGTCCACTCCTGGCCAAACGGAAAAGGAAAGAGCACGCGACAAACCCCCACGGTCCAAGAACAACAGTGACCACAGCCTATCCGGCAAAGTCATCCGCCACGGCCCAGCACTAAGCTGGGACCATGACTTCACCTGCTCCCACGGTCTTGGTCTTCCTTGACCCTGCCTTCGAAAACGGACGCATTGCCGACTCCAGCCAGCCCCAACTCATGGCTACGGACCTTGGCGCAACCCGAGGCGACGGCGTGTTCGAATCACTCCTGGCTGTTCAAGGACGCCCCCGCAAGGTCCAGGCCCACCTGAACCGGCTGAGCAGTTCCGCCGCAGCCCTGGACCTGGTTCTTCCGGAGCAGGATGCCTGGCGCAAGGCGATCGACACCGCCATCAACGAGTTCCGTGACGCGCACCCCTCCCCTACTCCGGAGGAGGACGAGGTTGTGGTCAAGCTGATCGTGACCCGCGGCGTTGAAGGCGCAGCCAGCCCCACATGCTGGGTGCAGGCTTCGCCCTCACCCGCGGGCAGCCGCCGGCAGCGCGAGACGGGCATCGACGTCGTACTTTTGGACCGTGGCTTCGACACCGAAGCCGGCGAGCGGGCACCGTGGCTGCTGCTGGGCGCCAAGACGCTGTCCTATGCGGTCAATATGGCGGCGCTGCGCTTCGCGCATAAGCAAGGCGCAGACGACGCGATCTTCACCTCCACGGACGGCCGCGTGCTGGAGGGCCCGACGTCCACCGTGTTGCTGGCGCACCTTGAAACAGTGGACGACGGCGAGGGTTCCGTTAAGACGGTTCGCCGCCTCATTACGCCGCAACATGACAGCGGAATTCTGCCGGGCACGTCTCAGGGGGCTCTGTTCGCAGCGGCGAAAGCTGCCGGGTGGGAGCTCGGCTATGGGCCGCTCGTACCGCAGGACCTGTTTGATGCCGACGCCGTATGGCTCATCTCAAGCATCCGTTTGATCGCTCCTGTGAATCACATCAACGGCAAGGAAATCGGCACACCGGCTGTTCGGAAGCAGCTCACCGCGGAACTCAACGAACTGTTTGCGGGGATCGAGTAAATCAGAGGGCTTCGGAGGCTGCTCGCCTACGAAGCCCCGCTAGGAACCTAGCAGGTCGCAAGTAGAGTAATTGCTCGCATGACTCAATGATTAGGAACTCTTAGTCTCGCCCATGAGCGTTCAGCGCGTTCAATCGCGTTTCTTATCCTCCTTGAAATGGTCATTCGTCATGTGATGAATCTTGTTCTCGTGTTAGTTGGATCACGTCCGACTGGTACTACTTCAGACTTTGCTGGCTAACTTCCCGGAGGGAATATGGGACTCAGCTCCCCCACAGAAGCCGAAGCATCGGCAACCGAGGCACAGCCCCAGACTGGCGCCTCACAAACAGGACTTCGCCGGTCCATGGAGGCCCGGCACCTGGTGATGATCGCCATGGGCGGCGTCATCGGCTCTGGACTGTTCGTTAGTTCCGGATACACCATCGCCACCGCCGGCCCGTTGGGTGCCGTGATTGCCTACCTCATTGGCGCCGTGGTGGTCTATTTGGTGATGGCATGCCTCGGGGAGCTCGCTGTTGCGTTCCCCGTCTCGGGTGCCTTCCACATTTATGCAGCCCGGACCATCGGCCCGGCCACCGGCTTTGCCACTGCCTGGCTCTACTGGCTCTGCTGGGCCGTGGCTCTAGGTTCCGAGTTCACCGCGGCGGGCCTCCTCATGCAACGCTGGTTCCCTGGCGTCGACGTCTGGATCTGGTGCTTCGTCTTCGCCACGGTCCTGTTCACCCTGAATGCCATTTCATCGCGTGTCTTTGGTGAATCGGAGTTCTGGTTCGCGCTCATCAAGGTCGCCGCCGTCGTCGGCCTGATCATCCTGGGCGGTGCCGCGCTTGCCGGATTCCACCCGCTCGCAGCTGGCGGATACCCCTCATTTGGCGAGAACTTCAGCACGCCGGACGGGCTCTTCCCGAATGGCTTCACCGGCGTCTTCGTCACCTGCCTGGCGGTCTTCTACGCTTTCTCGGGCTCCGAGCTGATCGGCGTTGCCGCCGGCGAAACGGCGAACCCCGGCGCGAACATCCCCAAGGCCATGCGCACCACGGTCATCCGACTCATGATCTTCTTTGTTGGTGCGATCGTGGTCATCGCGGCAACCATTCCGTACGAGAAAGTCAGTGTGGACGAGAGCCCGTTTGTCACGGTCTTCTCCATGCTAGGCATCCCATACGCTGCGGACATCATGAACTTCGTGATCATCACGGCACTGCTTTCCGCCGGCAACTGCGGGCTTTTCTCCTGTGCACGCATGCTTTTCTCGCTGGCCGACGAAGGCCACGCCCCCAAGGCCTTCCGTAAACTGACCAAGCGCGGGATCCCCATGGCGGCCCTCTGCGTCAGTATGCTGGGCGGCCTGGCTTCGCTGATCAGCAGCGTTGTTGCCCCGGCCACCGTCTACTTGGTGCTCGTTTCAGTTGCCGGTTTCGCCACCGTTGGTGTGTGGATGTCCATCGTCGCTTCACACTTCATCTACCGCCGGACGTTCATCAAGAACGGTGGCGACCTGAGCACACTCCCCTACCGGGCTCCCCTGTTCCCGCTGGTTCCGATCCTCGCGTTCGCACTGTGCGTGGTGTCGCTGATCGGCATCGCGTTCGACCCCAACCAGGTGGCTGCACTCTTGTTTGGCGTCCCGTTTGTGGGCGCGTGCTACGCCATCTTCTACTTCAAGTACGGACGACGCCGGTCGCTCAAGAAGGCGATTGACGCTTAGGTGCTTGTGTAGCGCGCTGCGGTCCCTCACCACCCACATTGAACCCGCGGCACCCCGACACACCGTGCAAGTGGAGTGGTGGGCAGCTTTTATGCCCAAAGTAGGTGGTGGCGGCCCGCGGTTTTGGAGGACTCACGACGGCGGCACACGCCTCGCCTGCCAACGCTTACGGCGGCGGCTTCCTGACCTTGTTGAGAAGCACATCAGCCCTTGGGCAACCTGTTGTGGTTGCCCAAGGGCTGATCTGGTGTGAAAGAGGGTCAGGACGCCGTGGGCTGCGGAACTACTTCTTGGCGACCCGCACGGGGTGCTCGCTCAAGATTGAAAGGCGATTGAAGGCATTGATCCCGATAGCCGCCATGCAAAGCACGCTGATCTGCTCGTCGCTGTAGTGCTGCCGTGCTTGCTCGAAAAGCTCAGGGCTTGGCCGCGAGGTACTCATACGGGTGATCTGCTCGGCGATCTCCATGGCCACCACTTCCGCGGGCTCGAAGAGTTGCACTTCTTTATAGACAGCAACCAAGGACAGCCGCTGCTCCGTTTCCCCATATTTCAGGGCACGACGATGGTGGAGGTCCAGGCAAAAGGCACAGCCGTTGATCTGCGAGCACAGGTAGTTGATGAGCTCAAGAGTGCGGCGCGGGATGCCAAGTCGGTCAGCTTCATCTACGAGCTGCTGGGAATAGTGGCTCAAAGTTGCGTAAAGATCCGGCTGTTGCTTGTCCAGGTAGCCGGCCAGACGGGGTTTTGTTTCCTGTTCGGGCATATTTGGAGCCTAGCGCAACGGGGGTTCCTGTCCCCGCTTCAGTTCCCGAATACGGAGGCGCAAGAAAATGATGGCGAGCACCAAGGCGTAAATCACCAAAGCGGCGACGGCCACCGTCACCACGGAGTAGAGAATCCCAACAAAAGAAAACAAAAAACCCCCAATTTCGCTACGGCAGGTGCCGTTCGGAACTTCAGATGCTAGCAGCCCACATGGAAGAAACCCGAGGGACGTGAGAGAGGGTGCACCCCAAACCCGAGGGACATGAGAGAGGGTTCTACTCGCGGGCGTCGCGGGCGGCCGGTGTGTCCGCGGCGAGCCGGATGCCGTGCTCCGCCAGCCACACCGGGTTGAAAGCCTTGCTCAGGTAGTTGGTGCCGGCGTCGGGCGCTATGGCAACCACCAGCGAACCGTGGGGTGCGGCCCGCGCCACCCGGACGGCCGCGGCCACAGCGAGCCCGGAGGACGGACCCAGCGCGAGCCCTTCTTCATCGAGCAGCCGGTGGACGGTGGTGTAGACCTCGTCGTTGGGAATGCGCAGGAAGCGGTCCACGATGGTGCGGTCGAAGGCCTTGGGCCATTCAGCCTCGGGCCAGGAGTTGCCCACGCCGTCCACCAGGATCTCGCCGGGATGGCCGCCGCTGTAGGCAGAACCGTAGGGGTCGGCGCCAACAACTTCCACGTGCCCGCCGGGCCGCGCGGCTGCCACGCGTTCCTTCAAGAACCGGCCGTTCCCGCTGATGGTCCCGCCGGTACCGATGCCCGCTACGAAGTGGGTCACCAGGCCACCTGTCTGTTCCCAAATTTCCGGGCCGGTGGTTTGGTAGTGCGCGGCGGGATTGGCTGGATTGTCGAACTGCATGGGCCGCCACGCGCCGGGTGTCTCAGCGGTTATCCGCGCAGCTACTGCGCGGGCGTTCTCAGGCGACTCGGATGGCGCGTTCCAGTCGGTCAAGATCACGCGGGCACCATAGTTGTGCAGCGCGGCGAGCTTCTCCTCGGAGATGGTGTCGCCTGTTACCACCACCACTGGGTGGCCTGTCAGGTGCCCAATGAGGGCCAGCCCAATCCCGGTATTGCCAGACGTACTTTCCACAATTGTGGCGCCGGGCTTCAGTTCCCCGGATTTCTCAGCCGCCCGAACCATGCTCAGAGCTGTCCGGTCCTTGATGGAGCCGCCGGGGTTTTCGGACTCGAGCTTGATGTGGATGGTGCTGCCCAGCCCACGGCTCAGCGACTCCAACTTAACCAGTGGCGTGTTTCCGACCCTCTCCAGGACCGAATCGTCCAATCCGTCCGGAGGCCCGGAAGCCGCGTGAACACCATGTTTGCGAATCGCTGTACTCACCACGTCTTCTCTCCTTCCTCAGAAAATTCCCGGCCAACGGCATCCCGCAGCTCAGTCCGCGCCCGTTCAACCAAGTCGGGCGCCGATGGCCGGTCGGCCAGCACGTCAGCCAAGCGGCCCACGACGGCGCCGGTACCCTTCCCGAGCGGTTGCGCGGCTCCCGCTTCGAGCAGCAGGTACGACGCCGTCAGCGCTTCGATCACCAAGAGCTTCTCCGCTGCGTCCAACGATTTTTCGAGTTGCTGCAACGCGAGCGGTGCCAGCGTTGAATGGTCTTCGACGTCGGCCGAGAGGGTTGGTGCGCCGAGCGTCGCCGGGGCAGCAAGGGCCTTGAGCTCGGCCAGCAGTCCGGCGGCGGAGTACCAGAGCAGCCCGGGAAGTTCCTCCTGTGCAAGGTCCGATTCCCCGGAGGCCGCAGCCTGCAAGTGGCGTGCCCGAATAGCTCGTTGCGGCGGATACAACTTGGCGATGCGCCGTTCACTGGAAATGCCGACGTGCGCTAAGGCCAGCCGCAGCCCCTCAAAGGCGAGGGCCAGCTGCATGGGCTGGAAGTTCCCGCCGGACACCATGTGCCCGGATTCGACATCAACCAGGGGATTATCCCCACGGCCGTTCAGCTCCACGTCCAAGGCCGAAGCAAGCTGCCCAACAAGCGATCGGAAGGCCCCGTGCGTCTGCGGTGCGGCCCGGAACGACAACGCGTCCTGCACCGACACCTCCGGACGAACATCTTCCAACCACCCGCCGCTCAGCAGGCGACGCACAGCAGCAGCCGAGTCCCGCTGCCCGTCCACCGCCTTGGCCGCCTGGATTGCCGGCGAAAACGGGCTGAGGTTCCCGCCGCCGTCGTACCTTGCGATCGTCTCCAGCGAGAGGGAAAGCGCGACGTCGGCCAGCTCGGCCAAGTGCTGCAGCCGCAGCAATGCGAGGGTTCCAACGCCCACCGAATACGCGTTGGCACTCACCAAGGCCAGGGCCTCCCCCGGGGCGAGGACAAGGGGCTGGAGGCCGGCGTCGGCGAGCGCCTTGGCGCCGGGGACCAGCGTGCCGTCCGCGTCGAATGCTTCACCTTCACCGATGGCAACGGCGGCGACGGCGGCAAGCTGGGTCAGGTCCGATGAACCCACCGAGCCTTCGCGCGGGATGGCGGGAAAGACGCCGCGGTTGAGCAGTTCCGCATAGAACACTGCAGTTTCCGGTCGCACACCTGAACCGCCGCGGCTGAATCCGATAAGCCGGGTGAGGATCACGGCGCGGGCAGCGGCGCGGTCCAAAGACGAACCCACTCCGCTGTTGTGGTACCTGACCACCTGGACTTGATAGGCCAGAAGCGACTTCTCCTCCACAGCGGTGTCGCGGCCGGAACCGAGCAAGGTGTTAAGTCCATAGACCCGCTGGCCGGAGGCGGCGGTCGACTCCACGATTTCCCGCGAGCGGCCTATCAAGGACAACGCATCTGGGTTGAGTTTCACATGAAACGTCGGATCTTCAGCCGCCAGCGCCACGTCCGCGGGGCGCACCGGAGCCGTTCCGATCAGGAGGGTTGGCGTTTCATGGGAGACCATCAGAAGTCCAGGAGGTTCTGCCGGAATCCACCGTTGCCGTAACTCTTCCTCAACAGGCCGCGCCGCCGCAGTTCCGGGGTGAGCTTGTCCAGTACACCGTGCACGGTCACTGGGTCCACAAAGCCGGAGAAAAGAAATCCGTCGCCACCTACGGCCGAGCCTGTTTCCTCTAGATAGTCAGCGATTTCGCCTACCGTGCCGATGATCGAGTCGCCTGCTCCGCCGCTGCGTGCCTGGAGGATTTGGCGCAGCGTGGAACCCGGAGGGGCTGCCTTGGCGAAGTGTTCCAGCGTGCCTTGGTTGCTGTTGGTGCTCAGCTCGGGAAGCGGGGCGTCGAGGTCGAACTGCTTGAAGTCGATGACGGAGAGGTAGGAAATTGAGTTGAGCTGGCTGTCGATGTCTCGCTGGGTGAGTTCCCGCCGCTGCGCCCGCAGCTCCTCTGCCTCGGCTCTGGAACCAACAACCGTGGGTTTCAGGACGAAAAGTACCTTGACGTCGTCGGGGTTCCTCCCCGCCTTGGCGGCTTCGGCGCGGATCGAATCCCGGTAGGACTTCATCCCGTCAACGCCCCGCGCCAGGGCAATGGCCACGTCAGCATGGCCGCCTGCGAATGCCTTGCCCCGGGGAGAGGCACCGGCCTGCACCAGCACGGGTTCTTCCGGCAAGGGCGCCGTGTTCAGCGGTCCCCGGACCTTGAAGAAGTCGCCCTCATGGTTGATCGGGTGCACTTTGCTGTGGTCTGCGAACACTCCCGCCTCAACATCCTCAAGCACAGCAGCAGGTTCCCAACTGCGCCAAAGCCGCCTGACGACGTCAACGAATTCCTCCGCTTTCTCGTAGCGGAGGTCGTGTTCGATCTGCTGATCCAGCCCGTAATTCTGCGCTGCGAGATCACTGCCGGAGGTAACCACGTTCCAGCCAAGCTGGCCTTCCGAGAAGTGCTGCAGCGTGGCCAGAAGCCTGGCGGCGGTGAAGGGAGGGTAGAAGGAAGCGCTGACCGTGGGCACGATCCCCAGGTGCTCCGTGGCGGAGAGAAGGTACGGAACCAGCGCCAACGGATCATGCTTGGGCGCGAAAGACGCGTGGGCCAATGAGACCTCAGCCGTACCGCCATACGTGTCCGGAACAGTGAGGGAATCCTCGATGATGAACAGGTCCAGCCCGGATCGCTCAAAAGCGCGCACGGCTTCCTGGTACAGGGCGGGTTTCTTCCAGTCGTAGCCCAAGCCGTAACCAGGAGTGCCCCAGCCTTGGACTCCGAAACCGTGGCCCACAAACCATCCAAAGTGCAGCATGGGCTTGAGTGTAGAACTGCTCTGTCCGTTCACCGCGACCTGATTTCATGCGAAGTTACAGGGGGTCGTACTGCGTCAATTATGCTCCCGGGGCGTCACATTTGGGTGGGACTCATGAGCGTTCGAATTTTCCACATACGGCGGGCTCCTTGTTCCGCAAACAGCATGGGTCGGGAATGATCGCTGTATGAGTTCACCCACCCGCACCTCCGCCAAGGACCGGCTTTCGGGCGTCTGGGCGCTCAAGGGATACAAGCGCGAATGGCTGCGGCATGACATCGTGGCGGGCGCTGCGTTGTTCGCCTTACTGGTGCCAGCCGGCATGGCCTATGCGCAGGCGGCCGGCCTTCCTCCCGTCACCGGACTGTACGCAACGGTGGTCCCGTTGCTGGTTTACGCCATTGTGGGGCCTTCCCGCATCCTGGTCCTCGGACCCGACTCAGCCCTAGCCCCCATGATCGCCGCCGCCATTGTGCCGCTGGCAGCTGGCAGCAGCGAAAAATCGGTGGCATTGGCCGGGCTGTTGGCTGTGCTGATCGGGGTGATCATGCTGGCCGGTTCTGCCCTGAAACTGGGAACCATTACCGGCCTGCTGTCCAAACCCATCCGGCTCGGATACCTGAACGGAATTGCGTTACTGGTGCTGTTGTCGCAGCTACCGGCGTTCTTCGGGATAGAGGCCGACGGCGACATCTGGGAGAAGCTCGCGAAGGTCACCACCGGGGTGCTCGGCGGTGGCGTCAATGTCACCGCCCTGCTGCTGGGTAGCGGTTCCCTTGCCCTCATTTGGATCCCGCGGCTGCTGAAGTGGAAGGTACCCGGCGTCCTGCTGGCGGTGGTCGGCTCTTGCGTTGTTACGGCGGTTTGGGGCCTGAACGACGACGTGAAGGTCACCGGAGTCCTGCCGCAGGGCCTCCCGATGCCCGCACTCGGGGGCATCGGCTGGGCTGATGCTCTCACGCTGCTTCCCGCTGCGGCAGGGATCGCCCTCATGGCCTTCGCGGACACCGGCGTCCTATCCCAAACATTGGCGGCCAAGGAAGGGAAGAAGGTCTCGGGAAACAGGGAAATGGCGGCGCTCGGGGCAGCCAACGCGGCCACCGGACTGCTGGGCGGATTCCCGATCTCCGGCAGTACCTCCAGAACCCCGGTGGCCGTGGATGCTGGTGCCAAATCCCAGATGACCGGCGTGGTGGGTTCCGTGCTGGTGCTGGCCTTCATGCTGCTGGCTCCCGGAGTGACCGAGTACCTGCCCTCCGCAACGTTGGCCGCCGTCGTCATCGCCGCAGCCATTGCCCTCGCGGACCCGGCCGGCGTGAAGCGGCTCCTCAGCCTGAGCCGCAGCGAATCTGTGGTGATGCTGGCCGCGTTCCTGGGCGTCCTCACCGTTGGGGTACTGCAGGGAATCGTGGTGGCCATTGCGTTGGCGCTTTTGGACTTCGTGCGGAGGGCCTGGGATCCGTACCGGACAGAACTCGGTGCTGAAGAAGGGCTCCCTGGCTATCACGACCTTGAGCGGCACCCCGATGGTGAACGCATCCCGGGACTTCTCATCCTCCGCTTCGATGCGCCGCTGTTCTTCGGTAATGGGCAGGTACTGGCGGCCTTTGTCCGGGAGCAACTTGACGAGGCACCGGATGAGACAACAGATGCCATTACCCACGTCATCCTCGCCGCGGAGCCCATCACCGGGATCGACACTACGGCGCTGGACGACCTCGTCACTTTGGATGAATGGCTGGCAAGCAAAGGCGTGGACCTGGTGTTCGCCGAACTGAAGGGACCTGTGAAAGACAAGTTGATCCATTTGGGCACAGCGGCCCGCTTTACGCCCGACCACTTCTTCCCAACGGTGGGCGCGGCAGTGCGTGCGCTGAAAAACGAATAAGGGATGAGCCGCCGATTACGCAACATGACGGCCCCGCAACAGCCCGCAAGTGCGGCCCGATGCCCGTGGATGTTACGTTTTTCTTGAGTAATGAGCACCAGCGCAAAGCCCTGACTTGCTGGTCGGCAACCCTCTCTCCGGCGGGGTGCCTCAGGTGACTACTCGGCGTATCGACAACTCGTACTGCAAGCGTGACTGAGGAGCACCAGCAATGCCTGAACCCACTGAAGAAAAACTCTCCTACCGCCTGATTACAGGCCCGGATACCCGTGATTTTTGCGAGCGCATCCACAACTCGCTCGCAGAAGGTTACGTGCTCCATGGCAGCCCGGCCGCCACGTTCAACGGCACCGACGTGATCGTTGCCCAAGCCGTTGTCCTCCCTGCCGCGATCGCCAGTGCGGATGCTGCGGTAGCCAACGCCGTCGATCAGCTGGAAAACTACGACGACGAAGCAGCATTTGAGGGCCACGCATGAGCTACGCAGGTGATCTGACCCCGCAGGACGCGTGGGCCAAGCTTCAAGAGGGCGCCATCCTGGTGGACGTCCGCACCGAGGGCGAATGGGCCCACATCGGCATCCCCGATACCAAAGCCACCGAGAACGACCCCCTGTTCATCCAGTGGAATTTGGCCGGCGGCATTCCCAACTCCCGTTTCATCGAGGATCTGCAGCAGCAGGCACCCGAAGACGACGGCGTTGAGCTGGTGTTCCTGTGCCGTTCCGGCCAGCGCTCCATCTCGGCCGCAATCGCCGCAACCCAGGCCGGCTTCACTGCCTACAACGTCCTTGAGGGCTTTGAAGGCGAACCGGACCGCTACGGCGAACGCACCGTTAACGGGTGGAAGAACCGTGGCCTGCCGACGAATTTGGGGACCGAGTAAGTGACTTTCAATCCCGACGCCGCTGGCTGGAGCCCTGACACCCAAGCCGTCCGCGGTGGCCTTGACCGTACCAATTTCCAGGAAACGTCCGAGCCCGTTTTCCTGAACTCCGGGTTCGTTTACGAGTCCGCAGCCGCCGCAGAGCGAGCCTTCACCGGTGAGGACGAACGCTTCGTCTACTCCCGCTACGGCAACCCCTCCGTGGCCACGTTCCAGGAGCGGCTGCGGCTGCTTGAAGGAACCGAAGCGTGCTTTGCGACGGCGTCCGGCATGTCCGCTGTCTTCACCGCTTTGGGTGCCCTGCTGGCTGCCGGCGACCGCGTGGTTGCCGCCCGCTCCCTGTTTGGCTCCTGCTTCGTGATCCTCAATGAGATCCTGCCGCGCTGGGGCGTGGAGACGGTATTCGTGGACGGCCCGGATCTGGAGCAGTGGCGTGAAGCCCTCTCCGAACCCACCACCGCGGTGTTCTTCGAGTCGCCGTCCAACCCGATGCAGGAGATCGTCGATATCGCTGCAGTCAGCGAACTGGCGCATGCCGCCGGGGCGACTGTCGTGGTCGACAATGTCTTTGCCACTCCGCTGCTGCAACGCTGCGGTGAGCTGGGCGCCGACGTGATCGTCTATTCCGGCACCAAACACATCGACGGCCAAGGGCGCGTCCTTGGCGGCGCAATCCTGGGCACCAAGGAATTCATCGACGGCCCGGTCAAGCAGCTTATGCGGCACACCGGTCCTTCGCTGTCCGCGTTCAACGCCTGGGTGTTGACCAAGGGCTTGGAGACCATCGGGCTGCGCGTGAACCACAGCTCCGCGTCCGCTTTGAAGATCGCCGAGTGGTTGGAGCAGCAGCCTGCCATCAGCTGGGTCAAGTACCCGCTGCTGAAGTCGCACCCCCAGTACCAGCTCGCCGCGAAGCAGATGAAGGCCGGCGGTACGGTGCTGACGTTTGAACTCTCGCCTTCAGCCGGTCGTTCAGCCAAGGAGGCAGCCTTTGCGTTGCTTGATGGCCTCAGCGTGATCGACATTTCCAACAACCTGGGCGACTCCAAGTCCCTCATCACGCATCCGGCAACCACCACCCACCGGGCCATGGGGCCGGAGGGCCGCGCGGCCATCGGGCTTTCTGATGGTGTGGTGCGACTGTCCGTGGGACTTGAAGATGTGGGCGACCTTATCTTGGATCTGGAGAAGGCCCTCAAACAGGTCTAACCTTGCTGCCATGAGCGGGAACCATCCGTATCGCCGTGCCGGAGCAGTAATTGTTGCCGGCACGGTGGTGTGGTTCGTCGGAATCTCGCCGGTCTCACGCGTCTACATCACCCCAGACGACGCCGAGCGCCTCCGCATGCTGCAAGCCGGCCAACGCGGCTGGATCACGGGGCAGCACCTTACCGCGGCAGGAACAGTTGCAGTGCCTGTGGGATTCGCAGCCTTCGCCCGTTCCATTCCGGACTCGGGCACCTCACACAGGAAGGCGAAGAAATGGGCTTATGGCGCTGCAGCCGCACTGCTTGCCGGCGCCCCGCTCTTCGTTTCCAGTCTTGCCCGGCGGGCTTCCGATATTGAGGGCTTCGCCTACCGCCGTGGATCCAACGCGCCGTTCCTGGCCTATTCCGGGCTGCATGTTGTGGCGTTGGCCGCGCTCGGCGGGAGCCTTCTATCCTTGCCTGTCAAACGATGGATCGGGGTTACGGCTGCGGCCTCCGCGCCCATCTACGGCGCCATCCTCGTGGCCAAGAAGGACATTCCGCCGTTCGCTTTCTACCTGGTTGAGGGACTCGCGGGCGCTTACCTGATCGCGTGGGAGCAGCCGGAAGAACGCGAGGCCTAAGGTCGCCTGACCCGGGTCAGCATGGGCGCCGGATCCTTATGAGCATCGGCGGCAGCACCGCGCACAGTCACCTTCGCAGCATGCCCGACGACGGCGGCCAAGGCTTCGTTGGTGGGCGGACTCCCCGGCTGGGTTTGACCGTCGTGCTGCCTTTTGTTGTAGCGCACCGCGGTTTCCCGTTGCTCGTGGGCGCCGTTGCCCCGGTCCAGTACGTCCGAAATCCCTGCTTTGACGAGCTCCAACTCACCTTGGTCGTCCAGTACGGGGCTCAGATAGTCAACCAGCGCCCACACGACATCCGCTGCTGGTTGCGGTAGGAAGTCTCCGAAGTCCAGGAGGTCTCCGCGCAAACCCGAATTGCTGGCCTGCCAGCTCGCCATTCGCAGGAGGGCCGTTGGCACCGCGGTGGGTTCGACGCCGTCGAGCATTTCCAAGGAAGCAGTCTCTACCAAAGCCCGCACCAGCACGGCCATCAGTGCGGCGTCCTCGGCCCGGAGGCAGACATCGGCGACGCGGACCTCCACGGTGGGGTGGTTACGGGAGATGCGTGCGTCGAAGTAGATCATGCCTTCGTCCATGATCACGCGCGTTTCCAAAAGACGCTTCACGATGCGTCGATAGGCAGTCAGCGAACCAAATACGGATGAAGGGCCGGATGTGGGCCAGCGGTTCCAGGCCTGGGTGCGGTAGCTGTCGAAACCCGTGGGAAGCCCCCGCCAGTAAGGCGAATTGGCGGTGAGGGCCGTCAGGACTGCGAGCTTGTCCCGGATGTGGTCCAGCACCACCACCCCTTCCTCGGGCGACTCCACCGAGGTGTGCACGTGGAATCCGCACGTCAGCTGCTCTGTGGCAATGATGCCGAAGCGATCCAACATCGCGGCATACCGGGGGTCCGGGGTGGTGTGGGTGTTGGAGGCCAGTGGAGACGTGGCGATCGCAGCTACCCGTGCTCCGTGCTGACGGGCGGCCTGGTTGGCCATGGCCCGTCCGCGGCGGATCTGCTGCAGGAGCTCCCCGTAGCTGTGGCACGGGCGGGTTTGGGTTTCGATCTGCTCCAGCTTGAGTTCGTGGCTGAGGCCAGACGTGGGTTCATCCTGGCCTGCCAGCAACGCGTCCGCGAGGGCGAGGGGCTCGCCCGTCACAGGATCGACGATGAGCAGCTCTTCCTCAACCCCGAAAGTCCGCATGCTCCATTCTGCGTCAGGAGGCCGAACGAAGACAGGGCTGCGGTGCTGTCCTCGACGATTCGCACCCCTTCCCGCCATCTGCACCAGAGTTACCTGGCGCGGATGGCGGAAACGGGTGCGCCGAAAAGCACCTAAGGGCGCGTCCGGCGCGAAAGGGTGCGCAAGAGATCCCGCACGAGGCGCAATCGTCAGTCCTGGAAGTACTCGATCTTCGCGCCGATGGTGTTCAGGCGCTCGGCGAGGTCCTCATAGCCGCGCTCGATCACGTAGATGTTGCGGAGCTCGGAGGTTCCCCGGGCAGCCAACATTGCCAGGAGCAGGCAGGCCGCGGGACGCAGGGCGGGCGGGCAGCCGATTTCCGCAGCACGCCACTTGGTGGGCCCGTTGACGTAGATCCGGTGCGGATCCAGCAGCTGCACCTGGGCGCCCAGCTTGTTGAGCTCCGTCAAGTAAATGGCACGGTTCTCATAGACCCAGTCGTGGATCATGGTCTGGCCCTCGGCGTTGCCTGCAATCACTGCAAAGAAGGGCAGGTTGTCGATGTTCAGGCCCGGGAACGGCATCGGGTGGATCTTGTCCTGCGGGGCACGCAGCTCGGATGGCTTGGTTGTTACGTCCACCAGCCGGGTACGTCCGTTGCGTGCCATGTATTCGCCGGAAATCTCGAGGTTCTGGCCCATCTGTTCCAGGGTGGCGAGTTCAATTTCCATGAACTCGATGGGAACCCTGCGGATGGTGACCTCGGAGTTGGTCACGATTCCCGCAGTGATGAGGCTCATCGCCTCGATGGGGTCTTCGGACGGGAAGTACTCGATGTCAACATCAATGGCTGAGCGTCCGGTGATCTTCAGCGTGGTGGTTCCGACGCCGTCAATGTCCACGCCCAGGCCCTGCAGGTAGAAGCAGAGATCCTGCACCATGTAATTGGGGCTGGCATTGCGGATGATGGTGGTGCCTTCACGGTGAGCAGCGGCCATGATGGCATTCTCAGTGACGGTGTCGCCGCGTTCGGTCAGGACGAAGGACCGGTCGTGCCCATCAGCGGGAGGCGCAGTCACGGAGTAGAAGCCGGACTTCGCCTCCACTTCAAGGCCGAACTGGCGAAGAGCCTGCATGTGCGGCTCCACCGTGCGCGTTCCGAGATCGCAGCCACCCGCGTAGGGCAGCAGGTATTCGCTGGTTTCGTCCAAGAGCGGCCCGAGCAGCATGATGACGCTGCGGGTACGCCGGGCGGCGTCCACGTCCATGGACTCGAGATCCAGGACGTCCGGGCGGCGCAGACGGAGGTCGCTTCCGTTGAGCCACGTGCATTCCATGCCAATGGACGTCAGGACCTCAACGATCCTGTTGACTTCCTCAATCCGTGCAAGTCGGCGCAGCGTGGTGGTTCCACGGTTGATCAGGCTCGCACACAGGAGCGCGACACCGGCGTTCTTGCTGCTGTTGACATCAACTTCGCCGGAGAGGGTCCGGCCGCCCTCCACGCGGAGGTGTGTCATTTGGGGCTTACCGACCTTGACTATTGAGCGGCCGAAAATGGCTTCGAGGCGCTCGATCATCCGGAGGCTCAGGTTTTGTTTGCCCTGTTCCATCCGGGCGATTGCGCTCTGGCTGGTGCCGAGCTCAGTAGCCAACTGCCCCTGCGTCCAGCCTTTTTCGCCGCGGGCGTCGCGGAGCAGGAGGCCTACATGTTCTGCGGTCGGTTGCGTCATAAGCAAAAAATATCACAAATGAGTTAGAAATGAAGGGCAAAACGCAGAATCAGCGGCATACATCACACGGTACCCATTCTGTGCGATATATCCCACTGCGGCGGCTCATCGTGGGTGAACGCTTTCCCTCAGTATTTTCGCGGGTTACGCGCCCCGCGAGCAATTCCACGACTAACCCGTGGGCGGCCAGGGCGCGCCGAAAGGTTAGACCCGCCAGTACCCCAACGCGTCAATCCGGTTCTTGTCCACGCCGAGTTCTTTCCGCAGGTACTTGACGATTGCGCGGGTACTTGACGCTTCGCTCGCGACCCAGAAGAAGTCGTCGGCTACCGAGACAGTGTTGGCCGTGAGCGCACCGCAGACTTCCTCAACCAGAGCGGCACCGTCGCGTTTGCGCGGAATCCAGGTGACGACGTCGGAATCGGCCGTCCGCACCTCAATCGAGGGGTCGGCGTCGTGCTGGTATTCAAGCCAGGCGGTCACTGGGGCGGCGCCCGCAGCAACACGCTGCCGCTCGTCCAGCAGCGAATTGATGGCAGGGATGGACGCGGGATCGCCCACCACCCAGATCCGGCGCGGAGCGGGTTCCGGGAAAGTGAAGGAACTCCCTTGGACGGTGGCACCGATGCTCTCGCCCGGCTGCGCAGAGCGGGCCCAACGGGCAGCAACGCCGTGATGCATCGCGAAATCCATGCTGAACGTCCCGGCCGCCGGGTCGGGGTTCACCAACGTGTAGGCGCGCTGGTGGGCCTTGCCGGAATCGTTGAACCACAGCCGGATCCACATGGTGGGATGGATGCCGCTGCGCTCCAGGAGTCCGCCGTCACGCACATGAACGCGCAGGAAGTCCGGGGTGATCTCTTCACTGCCCGTAACCTCCAAAGTGAAGTCCTTGGCGCCCATGACTTTGAGGACGACGCCTTCCCAATTGCGTTTCAAGCAACACTCCTTCACGAAGGTCCACGATTTGTGAACGGGACCAAAGCCATTTATCTTGAGCTTAAGTAAGCCTAACCTAAGCTCGAAAGCGGCCAGAGATTATGACGCCTGCCCCCACCCCCCAATCCGCCCCGGCAGGCGGCCGCGGAACGTACCGCGATGAATGGGGCATCCCGCATTTGTGGGCTGATACCGCTGATGAACTCGCCTTTCTCCAAGGCATGAATGCCGCGACGGACCGTTCCTGGCAGATCGAGCTGGAAAGGTGGCGTTCGGAAGGCCGTACCGCCGAAATTTTGGGCGCCGATGCTGTGGTCTGGGACCGGTTCGCCCGTCAAGCCCGGCTGGATGACACCGCGCGCCGCTGCTATGAGAACCTCGACGCCGACACTCAACGTTGGTGCGCGCAGTACGTGGCCGGCGTCAACCAGGCGTTGGCGGACGGTCTCCGGGGTGGGCCGGAGTTTCAAGAATCCGGCAGCGAAGCCGAGCCATGGAATCCATGGACCCCGCTCGGCGTCTTTCTGGTGCATCACATCCTCTTCTCAACCTTCCCCAACAAGTTGTTCCGTGCCCACGTCGCGCGGACACTCGGCGACGACGCCGTGAGCTTGTTCAGCATCGAAGCACCCGTCTGGTCAGGCAGCAACGCTTGGGCCGCCCACGGAGCGACGACTACCAGCGGCCTGCCGCTCATAGCCGGCGACCCCCACCGCCTCATGGAGCTGCCCGGCGTCTACCAGCAGATACGGCTCGCATGCCCGGAGTTCGACGCAATCGGATTCGCGTTCCCCGGTGTTCCCGGACTCCCCCATTTCGCCCACACGGGCAACACAGCCTGGGCCATCACCAACGCCATGGCCGACTACCAGGACCTTTTCGTCGAAGAGCTGCGCCGGGTCAGCGACTTCGCCGGTGAGCGCATCGAGGCGCGGGGAGCGGAGGGCTGGGAGCCCGTCGACGTGAGTTCCGAAACCATCCGCGTCCGCGGTGGTGAATCGGCGTCCGTTGAGATTATTGAGACCAGCCGGGGTCCGGTCATCTCGGAAACGCCCGACGGCGGCGCCTTGAGTCTGCGCTTCCCGGCCCGGGTTGAGGGACGGTTGGGGTTCGAAGCCCTCCTGCCGCTGTTGCGCAGCCGGAACGTCTCCGAGGTGGAAACCGCCTTCGATGCGTGGGTGGAGCCCGTCAACAGCGTGGTGGCCGGGGACGTGTCCGGATCTGTGCGGCACTTTGTTGCCGGGCTGGTCCCGCAGCGTAACCCCGCCAATCGGCGCTTACCCGCTCCGGCTTTCTCGGCCCGCCATGACTGGGAGGGGCAGTACGTGATCCTGCCCCGCACCGAGATCCAACAATTCGCAGTGAGCGCGAACGACCGCGCCGCCGGAGGCGGCGATGCCGTGGCCATGGAGTTCGCGCCCGCGCATCGGGCCCTGCGCATCCGGCAGCTGCTGGAGTCGGCCGCCGAGCCGTTATCCGTGGATGCCATGCAGGCCATCCACACGGACACCTTGCTGGGTCCATGGCCGTTGTTCCGGTCAATGCTCACCGGCCTGAACGCCGACGACCTGTCCCTCGAAGCCAAGGAGCTAAGGGCTCTCTTGGTGGAATGGGATGGCTCGATGGATGCAAGCAGCCATCACGCCGCCGTTTTCGCTGCGTGGCGTGGTGCGTTAGTCCAGCGACTGGCACGGCATCCCGCGCTTACGGCGTTGAATGAATCCACAGGCTACTCGCCGCTGTTCGGGCCGTGGTTGTCGGTGACGTCCCGCATTGGTTTTGCGCTGGAGACCCTGCTGGCTCGCGGCTCCGAATTCGGCATCAACGGTGGAGTGGAAGCTGCGGCAGCGCTCGAGGTTGCTGCACTGGAAGAAGCCCTCCTGGACGGTGCTGTCTGGGGTGAGCGGCACAAGCTTCTGGCCGTGCATGTCCTCCCGGGCACGCTCGCGGCATCGGCACCCGTTGCTGACCTAAGCGGGGACACCGGGTGCGTCCTCTGCACCGAGAGCCTCCCCGGTGTAGATGACCGAAGCTTCCGCGGACCCGTAGCCCGTTACGTCTGGGATCTGGCCGATCGGCGCAATAGCCGTTGGATCGTTCCCTTCGGAGCGTCGGGCAGGCCGGGCCACCAGCACTTTGCCGATCAGCTCCCGCTCTGGACTGCCGGGGAACTCGCTCCAGTGGTCACTGACTGGTCCGTTCTGACCAAAGACACCCCTGAGCAAACACCCGCCTGACTCAAGACCCGCCTGCCCATTCCCGTCCCCTACATCAGCCTGCATCAGCCCCGAAGGAAGCCATGACCACCACCACGCAGGACTTCTCCGTCCGCACCACCGTCTACGCCGAGGACCTCGAAGGATGGGGTGCGCTCCGGATTGTTCCGCTGATTCCCCGCGAGGACATCGATCTCATCTTCGAATGGGTTACCCAGCCCCGCGCCAAGTTCTGGGGAATGACGGAGAACTCCCGCGAGGAGGTCCTGGGGATCTACGAGTTCCTTGACTCGCTGGATACCCACCACGCGTTCCTGGCCACCTTGGACGGGGAGCCGTTGGCCCTCTTCCAGACGTACGAGCCCCTGCATGATCCCGTGGGCGAGGCCTACCCCGCCCGAGAGGAAGACATCGGCATGCACCTGCTGCTGGCCCCTGCCACGCGGCCCATTCCTCACTTCACCCCGCGCCTGGGCACGTCCTTGATCAAGTACATGTTCTCCCTGCCGGGCAAGGACCGGATTGTGGTGGAGCCGGACTCCCGCAACGCCAAGGCCCTGCGCCGCTTGGAAGCGACGTGCTTTGAGCTGGGACCCATCATCCAGCTTGCCGAGAAGGAAGCCCAGTTGGGTTTCCTGACGCGGGCAGGCTTCGATGAAATCCAGCAGCGTCCCGCGCGCTAGCGCCAGACGAAGCTCCAGGTTCCCGCGCCCACTGCCGTCAGGACCGCACCGGCTGAGATAACCAGTCCTCCAAGGACTACCCACGCATCCAGGAGGGAATAGGTGGATTCCCGCGCCCACGTCCTTTGACCACCGCCGAAGCCGCGCGCTTCCATGGTCACCGCCAACCGCGACGCCCGCCGAACAGCCTGAACCAGCAACCCGAAACTCTGGCCGAGCGTGGCCTTCAAACGCTGAAAAGGGCTGCCTTGGGAACCGACTCCGCGGGCACGGCGGGCCATTCCGATGGTTTGCCACTCCTCTGCCATGAGGCCCACCAGCCTCATGGCAGCGAGGGATCCGAGGACGAAGCGGTGCGGCAGCCTGGCCTTCTGCGCCAGCGCGTCGGCCAGGTCTGTGGGATCGGTGCACGTCATCAGCAAGATCGCTGGCAACGCAATCGCCAAACCGCGGAGCATGAAACCAAGCCCCAGCTCAAGGGAGCCTTCGCTGATGGACCAGAGCCCGACGTCGAGCAGTACAGCGCCGCTGTCCGCCGCCACGATCGCGGTGCTCCAGCCGCCGATCGCGGCCGCGATGATCAGGGGCCAGGCCCGCTGCCATAAAAGCCTGAAAGTGAGGCCGGCCAACGGGAAGAGCGCCAGTTCAGCAATGAGTGCCGTTGAGGCCGAGACCCAGTCAATGGACAGTGCCAGCGCAAGGGATATGAGGAAGACCGCTACGAACTTGGCCAGAGGGTTGGCACGGGTCAGCAGGGAGTGGTTTCCGCGAATATTCAGTGCGTCCCTCATGCTGCGCCGGCTTCCTGATGGGTGGCTCGGCCCTCCGTGATCGGGCCTAGCCGCAGTTCTGTGCCGCCGAGTACGGCACTGAATTCCTGATCGTGGGTCACGGAGACCACCGCGGTTCCAGCGTCCAGCAACTCGGAAAGGAACGACGCCAATTCTGCCCACGTGTTGGCGTCCTGGCCGAACGTGGGCTCGTCCAAGACAAGAACCTTCGGATGTGCCGCGAGCACCGTGGCCACCGAAAGCCGCCGCTTCTCCCCGCCGGACAACGTGTACGGGTTGGCGTCCACAAGATGCGTCAGCCGCAACCGCTCCAACAGTTCATCCACGCGTTCCTCGCCATGGCCCAGATGCTTCGGACCGAACATGAGTTCATCCAGGACCTTGCCCGTGACGAACTGGTGCTCAGGCTCTTGGAACACCGTCCCGATCCGAGAGATCAAACGGTCCGCTTTCCACTTGAACGGGTCAATGCCCGCGCCTTCGGAAAGCTCGACGGCGGCACTCACCTTGCCGTCCACAGGCGCCAAAAGGCCAGCCAACGTGAGCGCGAACGTGGACTTGCCCGCACCGTTTGGGCCCGTAATGGTCAGTGCCTGGCCAGCTCTTACCTGCGCACGGATGCCCGTTTGCACCGGCATGGGCGGGATGGTTTTGAACCCTTTGCGCCGTGGCTTTTCACGGGAAACAGAAAGGTCCTGGGCTGCGAGGAGAAGCTGCGCGGTGTCGGGCTCATTGTGCCGCCCCCGGGTTGCCGGGACGTACCCGGGCACCCAGACGCCTGCCGACATGAGCATGGTGCGGGCCTCGGAAAGGACCTGGTCCGGAGGGCCGTCCAAGAGGACGCCGCCCGTGACCCGCCCGGCCCCTGCGGCCGCGCTGGACCCTGCGGCCGATCCCGGCTGCAGGACCACGATCCGGTCCACCAGGTCTTTCCACACAGAGACGCGGTGTTCCACCACAACCAGCGTGGCACCTGTCTTGTCCAGGCAGCGCCCAACAGCATCCCGGACCTCCAGCACACCTGCCGGGTCCAGGTTGGCTGTTGGTTCGTCCAGAAGGATCAGGCCGGGGCGCATGGCCAAAATGCCCGCAAGCGCGAGGCGCTGCTTCTGGCCCCCGGAGAGTGCCGCCGTCGGGTGATCCAACGCCAGGCCGCCACCCGCGGCGGTACGCAACCCGACGTCGTCGAGCGCTTCATGGACGCGGGACCAGATTTCGTCCCGCGGAACTGCAAGGTTCTCCGCGCCGAAGGCGACGTCGTCGCCAACCCGCGACAAGACCACCTGCGTTTCCGGATCCTGCTGCATCAGTCCGGCACGGCCACGCTGCTCGCGGGGCGCGACGCCGTCGATCAGCAGGGAGCCGGTCTCATCCGAGTCGTCTTCCTCATCCCCCAGCACCCCGGCGAGGGCGTGCAGGAGGGTCGACTTGCCGGCGCCCGAAGGGCCCAGCAGCAGAACCCGTTCCCCCGGTTCGATCCGAAGGTCCAGGCCTTGAATGGCAGGCTGGGCCCGGCCGGCATGCCGCCATCCCCAGCCCTCGGCGGAGATGGCGGCAGGCCGGACCGTGCCGCTTTGCGTGGCGGACATCAGTTGAAGACTGGCTCCGAAGCGGCCTTGCGCGAGGCGAAGGAGCTCAGCACCCCGGTCTTGGCGAGGCCGCGCGTCGCAACCCAGGAGAGGGCGCCGGCGATGATGGCACCGGAGATCGTGGTGAAGGTGATGTAGGCCAGCTTGTCGATGGCCTCGTAGGCGATGTTCCAACCCCATGGCAGGAAGGAGTCGTTCAGGCCGCAGAAGAGGCCCGCGCCGGCGCCCGCAAGGAGCGCGGTGGGCAGGTTGAACTTCTTGTACCTGAAGGCGGCGAAGATGAGCTCGGCGCCCAGGCCCTGCAAAACGCCGGATATCAGCACCGTGGTGCCGTACTGCGAGCCCATGATGAGCTCACCGGTGGCGGCGACGGCTTCGCAGAACAGCGCAGCACCGGGCTTGCGGATAATGAGCATTCCCAGGACCGCGGGAATCATCCAGCCACCGGCAATCAAGCCTGTGAGCGGCGGATACGTCGCGTTCATGGGGATGGATACCAGTGCCGCGCCCTGGGACCATGCCCAGAAGATCACGCCGCCGGCGATGGCGATAAGAGCCGCCACAACGATGTCTACAACGCGCCAGTTATAACTGGCCTTCTTCACGTTTACCGTGGTCATTTTCTGCCTCCTGAGGTTACAGGAGGGGAAAGTGCTCCCCGGATCCCGGGTCCGGCTCGCGCCGTCCGCATCCGGACACTCTGAGAAGCTCGACTCCCTTGCGCCGGTACTAACCGGATCAGGTTCGAGGGTCTGCGGCTGTCCGCACTCTCAGCGCCCTCGCGTCTCCTGCATCTCTGCAGAGTCCGACGGCGGCGCTCCCCTGTCGTTATCAAATCTGCCCTGATGGGCTGGTTCAGTTTACACCTGAGTCCGTGGCGGGCGCTGCGGTCCAGTCACAATCGCCTTCCCGTCCTTGAGGTGCCCGCTGCCAAGCGCGTTGCGAGGCCCGCTCTACACCTTTCCCGCACGCCATTCCCTGCACACCAGGCCTAACAACGAGACGGGGGTGCGTTGCGAGGCCCGCTCTACACCCCTCCCCCACGCCATTCCCTGCACACCAGGCCTAACAACGAGACGGGGGTGCGTTGCGAGGCCCGCTCTACACCCCTCCCCCACGCCATTCCCTGCACACCAGGCCTAACAACGAGACGGGGGTGCGTTGCGAGGCCCGCTCTGCACCTTTCCCGCACGCCATTCCCTGCACACCAGGCCCCACAACAGGACCTGAGAGAATGAATCAGCAGACTTCACCGCGGCAAAGGGGCACATTTCATGACGGACATCTCCGGCTCGGGACTTACAGACACCAACGCCGTGGCGGAACCCCGCCTGGCAGCGAGCGTCATCCTGCTCCGCGACGCCTCGGACGGCCTCGAAGCCTTCGTCCAACACAGGGTGAGCACCATGGACTTTGCCGCCGGAATGGTGGTCTTCCCTGGCGGACGCGTCGATGCCGCCGATCAGAGCGGGTGGGACTACCCGGCGGAGCTGCTTCAACGCCACGCAGCCGACTGGAACCAGAGCTCCCTGAGCGCGGATCCGGGAGCAGCAGCGAAGAACGCCGGGACGGTACTCGCTGCCGCCATCCGCGAGGTTCAGGAGGAGGCCGGACTCACCATCGATGCCTCCGACCTCCGCCCGTGGGCCAACTGGATCACCCCCACGGACATGCCCAAACGCTTCGACACGTTCTTCTACGTTGCCAAGCCCTCTCCGGGAGCCACGCCGCAGCACCAAACCACGGAAGCCTGGCAATCACTGTGGATGCCGGTGGCGGACATTCTTGAAGCGGAAGCCGCAGGCACGTTGAAACTGATGCCGCCCACCTATTACCTGCTCAAAGAAATCGCCGGACTCGGAACCGTGGACGCTGTCTGGTCGGCCGAACACCCAGTCGTTCCAGTACTTGCGCCGGTTGGTTCATTGGCGGCGTTCCTCAAGGAACGGGAAAGCCGCCGCTAACGGTGTGGCCTTTAGAGCTAGGCTGGGGGCATGAACCTCTTCTTCAAGCTGATCGGTGCCGGAGTAAGCCTCGGAGCAGGATTCGTAGGCACCAAACTCGTCAATAAAGGGTGGGAAAAGGCCACTGGCAACAAACCACCCATGGGCAACGACGATATGGAAACCAGTCTGCGTTCGGCGCTGACATTCGCACTGATTTCGGCTTTTGTGAGCACGCTCATCCAGGTCCTGGCAAGCCGGGGCACGCAGCGCGCCATCGCGCGCTTCGCGAAGACCCACGACATCGTCTAGGCACCCGAACCACGAACGCCGGGATCACCTGCAGGTGACCCGGCGTTCGTTGTGGCTGCTGCTAGCGGTCGCTCCCCGGTTCCTGACCGGCGGCCGCCCTTTGGACCACGGCTTCCAACTCATCCTTGGTGAGCTTTTCGCGGTGTCCGTGCTTGGTGCGGTACGCCGAGCGGCCCACCATGTGGGCAGAGACGGGCGCCGTGAGGAGCTGGAAAATCCAGGCCACCACCAAGACAGGCCACACCCACCAGGTGCGCATCTGGAGTCCGATTGCGGCAAGCATAAGGAACAACCCCAGGACCTGCGGTTTGGTGGCTGCGTGCATGCGGCTCATGAGGTCCGGGAAGCGGAGCAAGCCGATGGCCGCGCCCAGTGACATCAGGGCACCCACCACCAGGAATACGGCGGTGACAACATCAATCACAGCGTCAAGGCCGGTGGCATCAGGACTCATTGCTTTGCTCCCTGCGTTCGGCCACGAACCTTGCAACTGTCACAGAGCCGATGAAACCGATCACTGCGAGCGCTACCAGCAGCATCAGATTGTTCAGATGCTTGTTCAACGCCATATCGATCGCCAGGGCAGCGCCCAGGATTGCCAGCAAAACGTCTGATGCCAGAACGCGATCCAGGAGGGACGGGCCGATGGCGATGCGGATAATTGCCCCAGCGGCGGCCAAGCTGAGGATCACGGCCGTAGCTACGAGAACCGCTTCTTTCATAACGCTGCTCCTTCCATCCCGGGACGCTGTTCGGCTTTGAGGGCCTCGACTTCTTCGCGTGTACCCATGATCCGGATCAGTCCTGCTTCGATGTCTTGGGTTTCCTGACGAATCTTGTCGATGTCCGCCTCTTCGTAAATGTTGAGCGCGTGCAGATAAAGCGTGGACGTGGAGCGGTCCACCTCCACCACCAGGGATCCGGGGATCAGCGAGATAACGTGCCCGGTGGCCGTCACCATGAGGTCGGAATGGCTCCGCAAAGGAACGGCGACGACGGCGCTGCGAACCTTGGGTCCCTTGGCTACAGCCAGGTACAGCACCAGGAAGCTCGCTGCCACCACTTTGGCGAGGAACAGGAGGGCGAAAGGAATGGCGCGCAGGATGTTGAACCTGCCGCTGAGCTCCACCGGGGGGAGGTAGAAGAACTTGGCCACCAGCACGGCGATCAGTGCGCCGAACAGGAGGTTGCCCGGGCTGAAGTCCCGCCACAGCGCACCCCACACGATCACCAACCAGATGAGCAACGGCAGTTCAGTGCGGAACGAGATCGGTTTGCGGCTCATTTCGCATCACCCGTCTGTACTTCATCAGTGTGCGTTTCATCCGTCTGCGCAAGCGGCGGCACCACAACGGAATCTCCCAACACGGAGTGAATATAGGCGGAGCGGTCCAACATGATTCCAGCGGAGCCGTCAGCAACCTTGAACAACGGACCTGCGAAGACCGTCAATGCCACGCCGAACACCACCAGCCCAGCTGTTGACCCCACCATGGTCCGTGGGAGCACTCCGACGTTCCCGGGGGTTTTCAGCACGGGGTCCGGGTACTCGGCGTCCTCAGGCTTCCTCCAGAACGCCCTGTTCCACACGCGGGCGATCGCCAGCAGGGTCAGCAGGCTGGTCACCACGCCACCTACCACCAGCACGATGGCCAGCGGCGTTCCGAGTTCAACACCGGCCTGCAACAGCCCCAGTTTTCCAAGGAAGCCGGAGAACGGTGGGATGCCTGCCAGATTCATCGCAGGAACAAAGAACAGCAAGGCCAGCAGCGGTGAGAGCTTCGCCAAGCCACCCAAGCGGTCCATGGATGAGCTGCCGCCACGCCGCTCAATAAGACCCGTGACCAGGAACAAACTGGTCTGCACTGTGATGTGGTGGGCAACGTAGAAGACCGCAGCCCCGAGTCCGGCCACGGAGCTCATCGCCAGGCCAAACACCATGTAGCCGATGTGGCTCACCAAGGTAAAGGACAGGAGACGTTTGATGTCACTCTGGGCCAAGGCGCCCAGAATTCCGACAATCATGGTCAGTAGCGCCACCACCATCAGTGGAACGTTGAGGGTGTCCCCGGGGAACAGGAGCGTTTCCGTGCGGACCATCGCGTAGACGCCCACTTTTGTCAGCAAGCCTGCGAACACGGCGGTGACCGGGGCGGGAGCAGTTGGATAGGAGTCCGGGAGCCAGAAGGACAGTGGGAAGACTGCTGCCTTGATCCCGAAGGCCACCAACAACATCACGTGCAGGAGGTTTTGCGTGCCTTGGTCCAGTTCGGCCAGCTTGATGGCCAAATCCGCCATGGTGATGGTTCCGGTGGCTCCGTAGATCATGGCGATGGCGATGAGGAACAGAACGGACGACACCACGGAGACCACAACGTACGTCACGCCCGCGCGGATACGTGGCCCTGTCCCGCCCAACGTCATGAGCACGTAACTTGCGGTCAGCAGGATCTCGAAGCCGACGTAAAGGTTGAAAAGGTCACCGGTGAGAAAGGCATTGGACACGCCCGCGACCAGAATCAGGTACGTGGGGTGGAAGATCGAAACCGGCGCTTCCTGGTCGCCGTCGGCCATGCCCTGCCCCGTAGCGTAGATCAACACCGCGAGGCTCACCACGGTGGAGACCACCAGCATGAGCGAGGAGAACTGGTCCACTACCAGGACCACACCCCACGGGGGCAGCCATCCGCCCAACGTGACCGATGTGGTGCCGCCGTCCCACACCGAGATCAGGAGGAGGCATTCGAGCAGGAGGGTTGCGCTGAGGATGCCAATGCTCACCGCACGCTGGGCGCTGTGGTGGCGGATCAGCAGGAACGCCAGGGCAGCACCCAGAATTGGTAGGAGGACAGCTAGCGGCGACAGGTTCGCGAGATTCACGCGCTGCCTCCTTCCTGGGTTGTTGCCGTGTTGGGGGTCTCTGTGGCATCCGGCTTTTCGCGATCCGCCGGGCTTGCGGGGGTGATCGCGAACTCCGAGGTTTCCAGCGGAACAATGGCGTCGTCCTCGGCGTCGAAGCTCGGAGTCTTGGCCACGCGCACGTCTTCGAGGTCATCCTGGATCTCGTCCTGACGAGCCAGAACCCATGTGCGGTAAATGATGCCCAACATGAAAGCCGTCACGGCGAAGGAAATGACGATCGACGTGAGGATCAGCGCCTGGGGCAAAGGATCGTTGTAGGTGTCCGGGTTCGTTTCCTTGTTGAACAGCGGTGCAAGGCCGGCGTACCCTCCCGTGCTCAGGATCAGGATGTTGGTGGCGTTGGCCAACAGCATCAAACCCAACAGCACGCGGGTGAGGCTGCGTTCCAGGATCAAGTAGATGCCGCAGGCGTACAGCACGCCCATGACGATCAGCAAGGTCAGGTTGATGCTCATGCGTTACCCTTCCCGAGCGCGGCGGATTCAGCGGCTTCGTGGGCAAGCTCAGGATGCTCGGCAGCGTCTTCCTCTGCAAGGGGCATGCTTTTGCCTTCAAAGTGTTCGTCGATTTCGGCGCCGAGGCTGCGGAGGACGTCCAGCGCCAACCCCACAACCACGATGTACACGCCGATATCGAAAATCGTTGACGTGACGAACTTGACGTCACCGAAGACGGGCAGCCAGAACTCGATGATCGCGCTCTGGAATACCTGGCCGCCAAGGAACAGTGGGACCACACCCGAGGCTGCCGCCGTCGCAAGTCCCGTCCCCAGAAGCGTGCCGGCGCTGATGGTCGCTGCCTCACTCAACTCGAAACGCCCACCGGCCAGATAGCGGATGGTGAGGGCGAGGCCTGCGGTGAGGCCGCCTGCGAAGCCGCCGCCCGGCAGGTTATGTCCGGCGAGGAGGAGGTAGATGGAGAAGATGATCATTGAGTGGAAGATCAGCCTGGTCACCACTTCGAAGATGATCGAGCGTCGTTCCGGCGCCAGCGTGCGTCCTGCAACCAGCCAAGCGTCGCGGGTAACGTCAGTGAACTTCCTGGCGACGGCCAGCGTGGCACCGTCGCGTGAATCGCGGTCGACGCCGGTGCGGCGCCCCACGCTGCCTGCCGGCACGGCCTCCGAGGTCTTGATCCTGTCGCCGCGGCTACGGACGAAGATCAGGCTGGCAACACCCGTGGCGGCAATGGCCAACACGGAAATCTCACCAAAGGTGTCCCACGCCCGGATGTCGACGAGGGTCACGTTGACCACGTTCAGTCCGCCGCCGCCTTCATAAGCCAGGCGCGGGAATTCAAGGGAGATGGGAGTGGCTACACGGGCGCCCATGGCGTAGATGGCCACGAAAATCATGGTGATGCCGAACGCTGCCCCGATGATCACGCGGATCACCCGGAGCCTGCCGCCGGTCCTGTCCCTCAGCTCGGCAGGCAGGCTGCGCATGGCCAGCACGAACGCCACCAGCACAATGGTTTCCACCAGCATCTGAGTCAGGGCGAGGTCCGGCGCGCCCTGCAAGGCAAACATCAGCGCGATGCCGTAGCCCGTGACGGAGACCATGAGAACGGCGAGGAAGCGCTTGTTGGCGCGGACTGCTGCCAGCGCACCCACCACGATTCCCGCCCCGGCCACCAACTGCAGTGGGGAGTTCGGGTCGATGAAATAGATGCCGCCCGGCAAGGGCTTGTTGGCCACAATCAAGGCGGTGGCCGGCACAGCGAAGGCGACAGTCAGGATAACTGCCAGGTAGAAGTACAGCGAACCACGCTGCGTGCGGCCCGTTACCCACACTGCGATGTCGTCCAAGGCACCGATGGTGTGCTGGTAGGCGCGATCACCGTCAACCCAGTCCGGAACCAAGCTTTGCGCCCGGGAGACGAGGTTGCGTCCGTAGAACATTGCAGCACCAGCCGCGAAAGTTATCGCTGTCAGCCCCAACGCAGGGGTGATGCCATGCCACAAAGCCAAGTGTCCGGCGTCGACCGCGTCCGGGCCGTCAGCGAACAGCGCTGCGTAAGGCTGAATCCAGGTGTCCACGGGTGCCGGCCACACACCGTAGGCGATGGTCAGCAGGCTCAAAATTGCGGGCGCGGCCAGGAAGGCGGGCTTGATGGGCTTGAAAGGCGTGGGCTCCACGCCGGGCTTGACGGCAAACGCGCCCCACATGAACCGGGCGCTGTAGGCGAACGTCAGGATGGAGCCGATGACCAGGCCAATCAGGATCCAGACGCCCCAAACCGGCGCGTCGTCGCCGGTGCCGTAGTGGACAAAGGCCTCGAAGACCGACTCCTTGGCTACGAAGCCAGCCAACGGAGGCACGCCGGCCATGGACGCCGCCGCAATACCGGCCACCACTCCGAGGGCACGTGAAGAACGGAAAACCCCGGAAAGCTTGCGGATATCGCGTGTTCCGGATTGATGGTCGATGATGCCGACCACCAGGAACAGGGCCGCTTTGAACAGGCCGTGCGCCAGGAGCAGCCCGAGTCCTGCAAGGGCAGCATCAGGCCTGCCCAGACCAACCACCATGGTGAGGAAGCCGAGCTGGCTGACAGTGCCGTAGGCGAGGATGAGCTTGATGTCGGTTTGGCGAAGTGCGCGGTACCCACCCACCAGCATGGTGGCCAGGCCCAGCCCCAGAACCACGGGAAGCCAAAATTCCGACGTCGAAAACCCGGGAGCAAGGCGCGCGACGATGTAGATGCCGGCCTTCACCATGGCAGCCGCATGCAAGTAGGCGCTCACCGGTGTGGGAGCAGCCATGGCGCCCGGCAGCCAGAAGTGGAACGGGACAAGGGCCGATTTGGTCACCGCACCGGCAAGGATAAGTACGACGGCGGCAGTCACCGCTCCCTGCATCGGTCCGCTCATGAGCGTCCCGGCCTGGTCCAAAATCGCCGAAATCCGGTAGGTGCCGGCAGCTTGGCCCACGATGATGAGGCCCACGAGCATCGCCAGGCCACCAGCCGTGGTGACCATGAGTGCCTGCAGCGCCGAGCGGCGTGCTGCCAAACGGGTGCGCGCATAGCCGATCAGCAGGTAGGACAGGATAGTGGTGAGTTCCCAGAAGATGAACAACATCAGGAGGTCATCGGAGGTCACCAAGCCGAACATTGCGCCGGCAAAGGCCAGAAGTTGTGCCCCGAATCCGCCGAGGTCCGCATCCTTGTTCTTGAAGTACCGGGCGCAATAAACCAACACCAAGGATCCAACGCCGAGGATCAGCAGCGACATAACCCAAGCCAAGGGATCCATGCGGAAAGCGAGTTCCAACTTCAGGCTGGGGATCCACGGGAGGATCTCTTCTATGCCTCCGCCGGAATATACGGCTTCGTACTGGAAGATCAGCCAAATGAAAGCGCCCGCGGGGACTGCTGCGAGGGAGTAGAACGCGTTCCTGCCGAGCTTGCTGAAGATCAAGGGCGCCACAGTTGCCGCTACAAAGGTGATGGCGAGAACTGTGATCACTGTTATCTCCGCAAAGTCAGGAACGAATTGTCAAAAGTTGGAGCAGGCGGTCATACGTTGGGTTCGGTTGGTCCAGTTTATCAAGGGCGTCCGACAGTTTTGGGCTAAGTGACCGGGCTGCGCGGAAGGCTTAAACAAGCGTTGTCCACAACGCGGTCTGTCATGTGCCCGCCGTTATCCCGGCCGCTATAGCATTCAAGCTATGAACGCGGCCGCAGTCCCCGAAGCCTCCCACCCGACATCCGAGCTTGCCTCAGGATCCGTCGCCTCAAAAAAGGGACAAATCCTTGCATGGGCGTCCTGGGACTGGGGTTCGGCTGCCTTCCAAGCGGTCATGACCACCTTCGTTTTCACCGTTTACCTCACATCCAATGCTTTCGGCGGAGAGGACGCCGCGTCGGCCGCCCTGGGTGCCGCCCTGGCCATTGCCGGCCTCGCCATTGCGCTCCTGGCTCCCGTAACGGGCCAGCGTTCGGACGCCGGTGGACGCCGCAAGCTCTGGCTCGGCGTCAACACCGCCGCCACGGCCGTCCTTACCGCGCTGTGCTTCTTCGTGTTCCCGCAACCGGAGTTCCTGCTCCTCGGCGTCTGCCTGATCGCACTCGGCAACATCTTCTTTGAGTTCGCCGGCGTGAACTACAACGCCATGCTGGCCCAAATCTCAACACCGCGGAACATCGGCAGGGTCAGTGGCTTCGGGTGGGCCATGGGCTATCTCGGAGGGATCGTGGCCCTCCTCCTGGTCCTGCAGTTGTTCGTTCAGCCTTCCTTTGACTGGTTCGGCGCCTCCACGCAGGACTCCCTCAACATCCGGCTCGTAGCCGTCTTCTCGGCGCTATGGTTCTTCATCTTTGCGCTTCCCGTGATGTTCGCCGTCCCTGAGGTCTCCGTCAAGAAGGCCGCTGCATCTCTGGGATTCCTGGCCTCATACAAACTGTTGTTCCGCCGCATCGGGGCGATCTACCGGACCAGCCCGCACACGATCTACTTCTTGCTGTCCAGCGCCATTTTCCGCGACGGTCTCGCGGCCGTGTTCACGTTCGGCGGCGTCATCGCCGCCGGCACGTTCGGCTTCGAACTCAAGGACGTCATCTTCTTCGCCATCTTCGGCAACGTAGTCGCGGCCGTCGGCGCCATTATGGGAGGCTTCCTGGATGACAGGATCGGGCCCAAAGCCGTCATCGTCCTTTCCCTGGTTGGCCTCCTCATCGCAGGCACAGCCATTCTGGTTCTCGGCAACGGCGACTACGTCTTCTTCGGCAATGAATGGCCTGGGTCCACAACATTCTGGGTCTTCGGCCTTCTGCTCTGCCTGTTCGTGGGACCGGCCCAATCATCTTCGCGGGCCTACTTGGCAAGGCTCGCCCCCGCTGGCGAATCGGGCGAATTGTTTGGGCTCTACGCCACAACCGGGCGGGCCGTCAGCTTCCTCGCCCCCACACTTTTCACCCTGTGCATCACCATCGCCTCGCCGCTTGTAGCAGAAGGCGAAGCCCAACGCTGGGGCATCCTCGGGATCATGGTGGTGCTCCTTGCAGGACTTCTGGTGATCCTCCCGGTGAAACCACCGGCCAAGGTGGAAATAGCCGTGGTGCCTGAGCGTTAACTACATAGGACTGGCTGAGCGCAAACGCCGTACCAGACCCGTACAACAGAGTTAGGGTGGAGCTATGAACGTGGATGAGACTGAACTCCCGGGCCTCGGGATCCGCAAGGATTTCGTCACGGCATCGGGCCGTCGCATCGGTGTCGTGGAACTTCGTGAGGGTGAGACCGAACTTTTCGTTTCTACCTGGGATGATCCTGACACGTGCCAGGCGTCCATCCCGTTGACGGCCGATGAAGCATCGACACTCGGCAACCTCCTGAGCGGCCAGCACATTGCCATGCGCCTGGCAGAGGAACATCGCGAGATCCCGGGCATCGTCACCCGCCAGTTCTCCATCACCCCCGATTCACCCTTCGTCAACCAACCCATGGGCAAGGCACAAATCCGCACCCGCAGCGGTGTCTCCATCGTGGCGATCATGCGCGAAGGCGAGGTGGTCCCATCGCCGGCGCCCGACGTCGTACTTCACACCGGCGATTTACTCGTAGCGGTCGGCACGCAGGAAGGTCTTGACTCGGCAGCCGATATCCTCCGCAACGGCTGACCGGAATGGATCCGCTCGCATTAGCCCTCGTTGAACTGGGGGCCGTCGTCTTTTGCCTCGGTCTCCTTGCTCGATTAGCGGGCCGGATAGGCATGTCTCCCATCCCCCTCTATTTGGTGGGTGGGCTGGCCTTCGGAGCTGGCGGGTTCGTCAAACTGGATGGCATGCACGAGTTCGCCCATCTCTCCGGCGAAATCGGGGTCATCCTCCTGCTGCTTATGCTCGGATTGGAATATACGGCGTCGGAGCTGGTCACCGGACTTCGGCGATCCTGGCAGGCCGGTGTCATGGATTTCATCCTCAACTTCATTCCGGGCGCGGGATTGGCCGTACTTCTGGGCTGGGGACTTGTGGGCGCCATCGTCATGGGTGGCGTTACCTATATCTCGTCGTCAGGCATCGCGGCCAAGGTGATCACTGACCTCGGCCGTATCGGTAACCGCGAGACTCCCGTGGTGCTTTCCATCCTGGTTTTCGAAGACCTTGCCATGGCCATCTACCTGCCCATCCTCACCGCCAT
Source organism: Pseudarthrobacter sp. PvP004 (assembly GCF_017876035.1). NCBI lineage: Bacteria > Bacillati > Actinomycetota > Actinomycetes > Micrococcales > Micrococcaceae > Pseudarthrobacter > Pseudarthrobacter sp. PvP004. The sequence continues at coordinate 4,581,329 of NZ_JAGINL010000001.1, read as the reverse complement.
CCTTGCCGGCGTCGGGTTCCTGGGCGGATTACAAACTGTGGGAATTGCTCTTGCAGTGGTCACGGTGGTGCTGGTCATCGCCCTCAAGCACGGGCACCGGGTATCTCAAGCGGTGCACAGCGAGAACTCCGAGGTCTTTCTGCTGAACGTGCTCGGCCTGGCACTTCTCGTGGCAGGCATCGCCTCTGCCCTCCAGGTGTCGGCCGCAGTGGGTGCCTTCATGTTGGGTATCGCTATCTCCGGCGCGACCGCCCACAATGCCACGCGGATCCTCGAACCGCTTCGGGATCTTTTCGCTGCGATCTTCTTCGTGGCCTTCGGGCTCAACACGGACCCGACCTCCATTCCACCGGTCCTTGGCTGGGCTCTGGTGCTGGCCGTCATCACTGCTGCTACCAAGATGCTCACGGGCTTTTGGGCTGCCAAGCGCGCAGGCATCGCTGTACCGGGCCGCTTCCGCGCAGGGGCTGCCTTGATCGCCCGTGGTGAGTTCTCCATCGTCATCGCTGGCCTGGCTGTTGCTTCAGGCGCCGTGCCAGACGAACTTGCCGCCCTCGCCACGGCCTACGTACTCATCATGGCTATCCTCGGCCCGCTGGCTGCCCGCTTTGTGGAGCCAGTGGTCAAGGCCATCCGAAAGACACCTGGAGCCCCACCCCGTACCCCGGAGCCAGCCCCCGCCTAGCGTGCCATCTCCGCCCCTTCGTTCCACACGCGCCGAGGGGCGACATCTCAACCCAAACCCCTCCACCGAGGGGCGACATCTCAACCCAAAGAGCCCTCCAAAGCCCCGAGATCTAACCCCTCGGCGACCACCCACCCCGGATGAGGGCCTCCCTTATGCGACGAACTACTCCGTCGTAGCCACACTCCCGCACCTGCTCCACCGTGATCACTACGGAGATCCAGCCGTTTGCCGCGAGTGAAGCCTCGCGTCGGATGTCGGATTCTTTTTGTGCGGCACTGAGGTGATGGCCGCCGTCGTAATTGATCGCAACCTTGAAGTCCGGAAAGGCGAGATCCGGCCACACCAACTCGCGGCCCGCCGGGTCGCACACCACGTAGCTCAGCACAGGTTCCGGCAAGAAATCGCGACCAATCGCCAGTCGCAGCCTTGTCTCAGGCACGGAATCCGCCCCAACACGTGCCAAGTCCAGCGCAGCCCGAGCCTTCCGAATGCCACGCGCGCCGGCATGTCGTTCGACCTGTGCCTTGAGATCGTCTACCGAACAGAGCGGCACCCTGTTATGCCCGAAGCTTCGGGTTTGGCTGCAGATGAAATGATCGGCCGCTGCGACGAGGTCTTCGAATGGAAGTACTCCGGCGAGGTCCAACCAGGTTCGGGCAGGCGTCGTGACAGGAATGCCGTCGATGGCGCTTACGTCCGAGTCCATAAGGACCATTCGGTGCCCTCGAACTCCCCTGCGTTGCGGCCGAAAAGTACCGTCCGCCCGAGTGAGGTGGACCAGGAAGTCGTGCTGCGCATCCCACGGCAAGGGGCATCCCCACAGCATGGCCGCGGTTTCGCGGCAGCACACCGCCCCGCCGCTCACGGCTGTGAGGAGCCGGGCGGTGTGCACGGGGTCCTGTTCCTTGCCCCACGGAACTCGGATTCCCCTGCTGGCAACGCGGAGATCGCTATTCCATGCACGATGGTCCGGCAGGCCTGCAGCTTGGTGTTCGGCAAGCGTGAATGAACGGCCTTGGAGCTCAATCGGAAGGGGCGCGGTAATCCTCATCAGCCATTGTTGGCATGCTCCAAGGACCTCTGGGAGGTTACCCACAGTGTGGAGGACTAGTGGGCCCCATCAGCACTCACCGAGGGGCGAGATCTCAACCGAAAGACCAACCCAAAGTGCCGAGAGCTAACCCCTCGGCGCGAGAGGTGAGCAAGAGGAGCGCGAGAGCTAACCCCTCGACGCATCAAGCATCAAGCATCAAAAGAGCTAGATGGACGTCCGGTGGAAATTCTGGTGGCTGCGGCTTGCAGTTGGTCCGCGCTGGCCCTGGTAGCGGTTACCGTACTCGCCGGAACCGTAGGGGTGCTCCGCCGAGGACGTCAGGCGGAAGAAGCACAGCTGGCCGATCTTCATGCCCGGCCACAGTTTGATGGGCAAGGTTGCCACGTTGGAGAGCTCCAAGGTCACGTGACCCGAGAAACCGGGATCGATGAAGCCAGCCGTCGAGTGTGTCAGCAGCCCCAGGCGTCCAAGGGATGATTTCCCCTCAAGACGCGCAGCGATGTCGTCGGCCAGGCTGACAGTTTCATAAGTAGATCCGAGCACAAACTCACCGGGGTGCAGGATAAAGGGCTCGTCGCCTTCCACTTCCACCAGCCGGGTCAGTTCGGGCTGTTCCTCTGCGGGGTCGATGTGGGCGTATTTATGGTTGTCGAAGAGCCGGAAAAACCGGTCAATCCGCACGTCCACGGAGGACGGCTGAACCATCGCGGGGTCGTACGGTTCAAGAACAATCCGTTGGGAGTCTATTTCGGCACGAATATCGCGGTCAGAGATCAGCACAGCATCAAAAATACCCCATGCATTGTCCGCGCCGCCCCATGGGACTATAGTTCCCGGACATGTAGAACCGCGCCCGTACCTGGGGGCAACGAGCATTCGCGGGGTAAAAGTGAGAAAAATGGCAGCGCCTGCCGCTATCGTGCTGGCCTGCGCGCTGGCGCTGGGGGTGGCCGCATCCAGCCAAATTCTCCCGTCCACCCAGACGGTCCCCGGCCCCACTGCCAGCCCGTCGTCCGGCGTTCCGTCAGGACTGACGGCACCGAAAGAAACCACGACGGCGGACCCCGCACCTTCAGCGCCGCTCCCGGCGGCCGGTACCGCGTCCAATCCCGCCACTGTGCCCGCCCCTGCCCCCGCGACACCGGAGCCTGCACCAAGCGCCGGAACGGAAACCGACTCGGACAGCGGACCCGTCGCGGTGGATCCCGTGTTTGAAACGCCACCTCCTGTGCCCAACATCGGGCCATCCTGGGGGCCGGACAACCCCTCGGAGACGGGTGCCACCGATCCACCGGCAACGGAGCCGGCTCCACAGGAGACCGCTACTACTGTCCCGGCCGAACCCACGCCGACGGCCCCGGCCGTCGGGCCCAGCCCGGCTGCGTCTCCCACGCCAACAGCGCCAACGGAAACGGCGTCCGCGACTCCCTCCCCAACAGAAACGGCATCCTCCACAGAACCAGCACCAACAGAGACGTCGGCCCCAACACAACCGGCCCCCACAGAAACCACCTCACCCGCGCCAACACCCACACCCGAAACGACCACAACACCAACCACCACCCCCTTCCCGGGCAAGGCCCCCAGCGGCGAGGCAGATCCGGGAAACGGTGCGCTTGCCCTCCTCCCGGACAGCAACACAGCTGCGATCCTGACGGTCTTCAACGCGATCAACAGCTACCGCGCATCGCTTGGTCTGGCACCGGTGAAGTATCACGCGACGGTGGCGAGCCTGGCCCAGGACTGGTCCAACAACATCGCGACGCGTGAGGTGATCCAGCACCGCGCCAACTTCTGGACGGATCCTCGGGCGCTCAATCCGAACAATGGCGCGGGTGAAGTCATCGCTGTCCGCTGGGACCGTGACGCGGCCCAGCTTGTGGAGTGGTGGAAGGGTTCGCCGGGTCACGATGCTCTTCTCCGTGATCCCCGGTTCAACGTCATGGGCATAGGTATCACGTACACGGATGGCAATTGGCAGACCACCCCTAACCGTTACACGCTGTGGGGTGTGGTGAATTTCTTCGGCTACACAACGTTGCCGGCTGGGACCACAACGAGCCCCGGCGGTACTGTTCCGCCTCCAACTGACCCTGTGGGTGTCTGCGAACCTGGCAGCAAGCACCAGCCACCCACCCTCAACTTGAGCGCGGCATCGATCAGCAGCGCAGCCGACCTCGTGTCGATCGCCGGCGACGGCTCCGTGGTTGCGTACCCATCATGGGGCGGCGGCCGGTACGGAGGCGGCAAGAGGATCGGCGTGGGGTTCACCGGACTCAAGGACCTCTTCATTGTGGACTGGGACCGGGATGGTGTGTTTGACCTGATCTCCCAAAGACTCGACGGCGCGCTCTTGGTGTATCCCGGTCTTCAGGCAGGTGGGTTCAAGGATCCTGTTGCGCTTGGCCAGGGCTGGGGGACGCTGAACATCGCTGTGGGCACTTGGTGCGCCAACAACCGGCTTCCCCAGATAGTTGCCATGGATTCGGGCGGTAACCTGTACCTCTATAAGAATGCGGGCCTGGCCTATATTCGTGCGCAGGCGGCGATTGGAACGGGCTTCCCTGCAATCAGGCTGAGCATGGTGGATTACAACGCCGACGGATTCCAGGATCTGCTCACAACCGAGGCAAACGGCACCCTCCGGCTGTATCGCGGCAGCGGGCTGGGCACGCCCAAGCAGGAATCCCGTCCGGTAGTGGGTGCAGAATGGACCGACTACATAGGGCTGCGGGCGCTGCGCGGGGTGACGGGTCCCGACTCGACGGGTATTGCCGGACTGGACCGCAATGGTGTTGTTGAGTATTGGGATCTCAACACCGGACGCCTGACTACGCCTGTGACCATCGGTATCGGCTGGGGCGGGCTGAAGTTCGCCCAATAAAGCGGAAACCGACGCACCCAACCGGCGGACCGCCGTCGTACGCCAACCGCGGCGTCCCGGACAAAACCAACCGCGGCGTCCCGGACAAAACCAACCGCGGCTAAACGGACGAGTCCAACCGCGGCTAAACGGACGAGTCGGCTTCGATCGCAACCTTGAGTTGTTCCAGCTGCGCCACTTCGCCCTCAAGGGTTTTTTGGATCATGCCGTTCATGAGCTTCCGCAGGCCCTTGGGGTGGTATTCGAGCGCGAAGCGAAGTCGAGTGGTGTTGCCTTCGGTACTGAGGTAGTAGCCTCCGGTTGGCCGGGCGGGTCCTGCCACTACGGCATAGCGGACTTCGGCGCCGGGACGGGCGTCTGTGATCTTGAAGTCGGCGGCTACGGGGCGGCCGCCTGGCCCGGAAACGGTCTGCTGGTAGAGGGCGCCCTTCTGCCCGCGTATCCCGGAGCGAAGCGAAATGCTCCGTATCCCAGTTCGCCACAGGGAGTTGTTCATTCCGTCCATGAGGAATCCGTACACGGTCATGGCGTCCCTGCTGATCACCACTTCATTAGCTGCGAATGCCACGGAACCCTCTTTCGGCGTACGGTCGAATGTCGTAGCCCGGTTCCCCATACACAGCAGCTAACATCTTCAGAATAGTCAGCGGCGGGCGCCTGCGACACACGACTGCCGAGCCTTGACCGAATGGTTACCTGCCAATTTTCCGGGGCACTGCTGACAGGCGTCCCCAGGCCCGGTAGAGTGCCGTGCGGCTGGCAACAAGCAAATTGGGGGCGTTATGCGAAGTCACATCCGTTCGGGTTCCATGGGGAACGCACGACGACGGCTGGCGGCTTGCGCTGCTGTCTTCAGCCTGGCGGTGGCTGGCGGCGTCGTGGCTGCAGCGCCTGCCACGGCTGCGCCGACTCAAGCTGTCACCACCACAGCACCGGCCGCCGTCGCCCAAACAGCGGTCCCCACCACAGCGAATCCGCTGCCGAGCGTCGATCCTGTGGGCGATCCCGCGAACCTCTCTGTCTTGGTCAATAAGTCCCGGCCACTGAACCCGGTGAGCTACGCTCCTGGCGACCTGGTCAACGCCCGCGGTTCCGGACAGTATCTGCGGGCCGAGGCTGCGGCATGGCTCAATGGTTTGTTCCAAGGTGCGGCCGATGCCGGCACAGGCGGGCTGGCGGTAGTGAGCGGTTACCGCTCCTACGCTCAGCAGCAGCAGGTCTACTCCTATTACGTCAGCATCTACGGCCAGGCCCAGGCTGACCTCATTTCGGCGCGTCCCGGGCACAGCGAACACCAGACGGGACTCGCCGTGGACGTCGGAAACGCCAACGGTTCCTGCGGCCTCAGCACCTGTTTCGGGGACACTGCCGCAGGTATCTGGGTGGCGGCGAATGCCCACAGGTACGGCTTCATAGTCCGGTACCCCAACGGCTACACCAATGTCACGGGGTACAGCTACGAGCCGTGGCATTTGCGCTACGTCGGGGTGGATCTGGCCACCGACATGAAGCGCCGCGGCTTCCCCACCATGGAGCAATACTTCGCCGGCAACCCCACCGCATATGCAAGCATCACCTCCGGCGCTGACCTGGTTGCTGCGGACTCCTCGGGCCGGCTCCTTCGCTACCCTGCACACGGCGGTGGCGGCTACGGCATTCCTTCTGTGATCGGCTCCAACTGGCATGGTGTGAAGCAGGCCTTCGTGGTGGACTGGGACGCTGATGGCGTCTACGACATCCTTGCGCAGTGGGACAACGGCACGTTGGGCTTGTTCAAGGGTTGGCCTGGCGGTGCTTTTTCCACTCAGATCGTGGTGGGAACGGGTGATTGGGACAAGATGACCATCACCGTGGGCAAATGGTCCGCCGCGCAGGGGTACCCGGGCATTGTGGGGTATTTCCCGGATGGCGGTCTCCGGTACTACCCCAATACTTCGGGCAGGGCTTTGAGCTACCGGGTGGATATCGGGAGTGGTTGGGCAGGCATGGGCCTGACCATGGCCGACTGGAATGCCGACGGCGCCAACGACGTCCTGGCAATCACCACCTCCGGGCATTTGCTCAGCTACCCGGGCAACGGCGGGGGTGGTTTCGCGGGCCTTCCCGCCACTGTTGGTTCCGGTTGGGGCACCATGAAGGCCCTGGTTCCGAGCTTCGGTTTGTCCGGTCCGGGTACGCGCAGCATCACTGCGCAAACCGTGGACGGTTACCTCGTGGACTACGCGCTGGGCGTAGGTGTGTGGGGTGCTCAGCGCCAAGTGGGCAACGGCTGGAACGGCATGAAGCTGTTTAGATAAGGGGATGGTCGCCCATCGGTGCGCCGGTCATGAGGAGCCCTGTAACTGCGCTAAGCTAGGACTCGCTCAGGGGATTCTCCCGGGCAACGCGGGCGTAGCTCAATGGTAGAGCGCTAGCTTCCCAAGCTCGATACGCGGGTTCGATTCCCGTCGCCCGCTCCAAGAAAACCCCGGATCCAACGATCCGGGGTTTCTTTGTTCCCAAGACATGCTCGACGACGACACTCACCAAAGAGGGCCGTTTACCCGTCGACCGGGAGGCCTCGCGAGCCTAAACTCTTACGTACATCCACCTATCCGGGAGGTCCTCCAATGACTCTCGCCGACGATGCTGGGGCGGGTCCGCTCGCCGTCATCAACCGCCTGCTGGAAGCTACGAACAAGCACGATCTTGAAGCCTTGGCTGAGTGTTTCGCGCCGGGCTACGTCAACGAAACACCGGCCCACCCCACCCGGGGATTCACGGGACGGGACACTATCCGCAGCAATTGGGAGCAACTCTTCACAGGTGTACCGGACATCGCAGCCCGCATGCTGTCCCACAGCGTGAGCGGCGGAAGTGTGTGGACAGAGTTGCATTTGAAGGGTGCCCGTCGTGACGGCACCCCGCATGAGATGACCGGCGTCATTATTTTCGGCGTGGACCAGGGCATCATCAGCAGCGCCCGTTTCTACCTTGAACCCGTGGAGCAGGTTGTGACCGTGGACGATACCGCGGAACGCGTCACTCACCGCGTGACGCATGGCCGACCGGCGGTTCAGCCCACCCAATAGGCAGAGGGCCGCGTGACTCCGACCACAGCACTATCCGGGGAGGTGTATCGTCAGGAGTCAGGAGCCATTTCGGCTCCGCTCTAAGGGAGCCATCATGGGCGACAAATCACCGCGCCAAACTGCATCGAAGAAATCCAGCAAATCCATCAAGGAAAAACGCGCGGATAAGCGGGCTTCCGAGTCCTCCGCCACCGAGGCGGCAAAGCCTTCTACCGGCAACAAGAAGTGACCGCGCCAACCGGCCAGCTGAGCATAGGCGTCCTGGCTTCCTCGCTGAAGCCCAATGAGCGCCGCCTGCCGATCCACCCGCAGCATCTGGAGCGCATTGCACCGGAAGTCCGGCAACAGCTCCGCTTTGAACATGGCTACGGCGAGCGGTTCGGTGTCCCGGACAGCAAGCTTGAGTCGCTGGTGGGCGGGCTTGGTACACGTCAGGAGTTGATCGCCACTAACGATGTCATCCTCCTGCCCAAGCCGCAGGCCCAGGACTTGGCGGAGCTCCGTGACGGCCAAACTTTGTGGGGCTGGCCGCACTGCGTGCAGGACCGGGCGATCACCCAGTTGGCGATCGACAAGAAGCTCACGCTCATTGCTTTTGAGGCGATGAACCACTGGGCGGGCGACGGTGGCTTCGGCCTCCACGTCTTCCACAAGAACAACGAGCTCGCCGGGTACTGCTCCGTGCTGCACGCCCTGGCCCTGACGGGTTCCACCGGCGACTACGGCCGCCGGCTCAGCGCCGTCGTGATTGGTTTCGGAGCCACCGCCCGCGGTGCCGTCACCGCGCTCAATGCCCATGGCGTCCATGACGTCCAGGTCCTTACCAACCGTGGCGTTGCCGCCGTCGGATCTCCGATCCATTCAGTGCGGATCGTGCAGTTCGACCACGACAGCAAGGCGCCGTTCCTCAGCGAAGTCATCACGGACAAGGGGCGCAAGCCCTTGGCGCCGTTCTTGGCCGCGGCGGACATCGTGGTCAATTGCACCCTGCAGGATCCGAACGCCCCGCTGACCTACCTGCGGACGGAGGACCTGGCGGAATTCCAGCCGGACAGCCTGATCGTGGATGTTTCCTGCGACGAAGGCATGGGTTTCAGCTGGGCGCGGACCACCACGTTCGACGAGCCCATGTTCCGCGTGGGCGGGCACGTCAACTACTACGCCGTGGACCACAGCCCGTCATATCTTTGGAACTCGGCCAGCTGGGAAATCAGTGAGGCCCTGCTTCCATTCTTGGAAACCGTGGTGGCGGGACCGGACGGATGGGACGCCAATGAGACCGTCTCCCGGGCCATCGAAATCCGTGAAGGTGTCATCCGCAATCCGGACGTCCTGGAGTTCCAGGGCCGATCCGCGGAGTACCCGCACCTACCTGTGGCCTAGCGCCACGCAGAATGAAGCGCCCCCCGGTTCGCCGGGGGCGCTTCGACTGTTTAGACGGTCTGCGGCTCCCGCACGATCCGCAGCACCCGACGCCGATCCCGCAGGTCTACTTTGATGTGCAGGGATGACTTCCGGGCCAGTACGACGGCGACTACCGCAGCTGCGATGGCCGGCACGCCACCGGAGATCAGGACGGCCAGGTGCGGACCGAGGTGCTCGGCGAGCCAACCCATCATGGGACCGCCGATTGCCTGGCCGCCGATCAGCACCACCAGGTACAGGCTCATGACACGGCCGCGAATGCTCATGTTGGAGCTGGTCTGCACCATTTGGTTGGCCGCGGTGAGGAACATCAGGCACCAGAATCCGGCCAGGACCATGGTGACGCTGAACCACACCATGGTTGGCATGAGCGAGGAAACACAGAGCATCAGGCCGTACAACCCGGCGGACGTCACCACCGAGCGCAACCGCAACTGACGACGGCGGGTGGACGCTACCGCACCGGTCAGCGCACCGAGCGCAACCATGGCGTTCAGCAGGCCGTAGCCTCCGGCACCGGCGTCGTACACGTGGTCCGCGAACGCGGCCAGCAGCACCGGCAGGCTCATCGCGAAAACTGCCACGAAGCCGGCCATCAACCATGGCCAGTAGATGGTTGGCTTGCTCAGCGCGTAGTTGAGGCCTTCGCGCAGCATTCCTTTCTTGCGGGGCGTCGGCTGGCTGAGGTGCAGCTGGTCCTTGCGGAGGATCAGCAGCATGGCCACCGTGGAGCAGCACGCCACGGCGTTGGCGGCGAAGGCCCAGCCGGCACCAACTGCTGTGAGCAGCACACCGGCCAGGGCGGGACCGATCAGTCCACCGAGCTGGAAGGTGGTGGAGTTCACGCTGATGGCGTTCCGCAGGTACTTGGGGCCCACGAGTTCGTTGACGAACACTTGCCGGGCCGGCTGGTCCAGGACGGTCACAAAGCCCAAAACCAGGGCGATGACGTACACGTGCCACACTTCTACGCGCTGGCTTAGGGAGAGCACCGCGAGCACGGCTGCGAGTACCGCTGCCGCCGACTGGCAGATGATGAGGATCTTTCGCTTGGCAAAGCGGTCGGCGATCATGCCGCCCCACGGACCAAGGAAAAGCGACGGCATGAACTGCAGCGCCACTGTGATTCCGACGGCGGTGACGGAACCGGACAGCTGGAGCACCATCCAGTCCTGGGCGATGCGCTGCATCCAGATGGCGATCACGGCAATAAAGTGGCCGATCGCGAAGATCCTGAAGTTGGGGACTTTCAGGGATATGAAGGTATGCCGCCAGGGCAGCTTTTCGCTCACGACGGCGAGTGGCTGGGTGACGGTGTCCGGCGGCTGAGGCGCGGAGAGGGAATCGATGACGGGCTGGCTGACGTTTGCCGCTGAAGGCGGTGGGGGTGCCAAAAGTAGTCCTCGGATCGAGAGTTTCGGTGGGATACGTTTAACGCTATGGTTGCCAGCAGCAATTATGGAAGCGTATTGCGCCTATAACTAGCATTGCGGAATGCAATGAGCCCTCTCCACCGGCGCAGTACTCCGGCCCGGCGCTGACCTGCGCTTTAGGAGTTACGTGTTCGAACCTGTCCAGCTCCGTTCCTTTTTGGCCGTCGCAGAGACGCTGAGTTTCACCAAGGCTGCAGAGCGCCTGGGGCTGGCACAGCCCACAGTCAGCCAGCATGTCCGCAAGCTCGAGGCTTCCGCCAAACGGGTGTTGGTTGCCCGCGATACGCGCGAGGTCCGGCTCACCGACAACGGCGATGCCATGGCCGGATTTGCCCGCAGCATCCTGGCCGCCCACGACTCCGCTGCCCGCTACTTTTCCGGTTCAGCCATGCGCGGGCGGCTCCGCTTTGGCACTGCCGACGACCTCGCTATCACCGGCCTTCCCCGGATCCTTCGCGAGTTCCGGCAGCTGTACCCACAGATCAACTTGGAGCTCACCGTCAGCCAAAGCGACCAGCTCTACAAGCGACTCAACGCCGGGCAACTGGACCTGGTGTTCGTGAAGTGGGTGGCCGGGGCGAAGGAAGGCACCGTGGTCCGGCACGACAACTTCGCCTGGGTGGGCGTCGAGCAGACCGTGCTGGAACCCGGGGCACCCGTCCCCCTCATCGCCTACCCCGCCCCAAGCCTCAGCCGAAAACTTGCTATCGACGCTTTGGAAGCCGAGGGCCGGACCTGGCGGATCACCTGCAGCACCAAGCAAATCAGTGGCGTGCTCGCTGCTGTGCGCGCCGGTATTGGAGTTGCGGTAATGCCCGCATCCTTGGTGCCGGAGGACTTGAAGGTCATCACCCAGAGGTTCGGCCTACCCCCGGTGGGTGACGTCGATTTCACCCTGATCCGCAATCCGCTGGCCAACGCTGAAGTGATTGACGCCCTCACTCAGGCCATCATGGGCCGGACGTTGAGTAAGTCGAACTAGTGGACAGGACGGCTTGGCCGGCTGCGGTCCACCAGCGACAGTCGGGGTGGGAATGCGACTTTCGAAGGCGGCGGGTTGAGGACGCCGAAAGCGACCGGAACATCCGAAGCCTGAACCGACGGCCGTAGTACGCTCACCCAATGATTCACGCTGAGCTAACACGTCCATCGTCAAGCCTCCATGCGTCCTGGCTGGAAAGCTGGGACGAGTGGGGAACCCTTGACCAAGACGGCTCCGCGGCCTTTCTGGCAGCCCGCTACGAGTTGGATCTTCGCGACAGCAACCACTTCGCCCAGTGGGTTGAACTGCTGCATCACATGCCCTTGGCAGAATTCCAGCCTCCTGAAGGCGTGGTCAACCAGAGCACCATCTGGGTGGTGGAGGGCAATTCGTATCTGGGTTCCACCAGTCTCAGGCACGCCCTTTCGAGTGAGTATCTGACCGAGGTGGGAGGACATATCGGTTATGGAATCCGGCCCAGTGCCAGGGGCCGGGGACTCGCCAAGCTTGCCCTCACTGGGGCCCTCCAGGAAGGGCGCGCCCTGGGGATGGAGCGCGTCATGGTCACCTGCAAGCAGTCCAACCCGGCTTCCGCCCGCACCATCGAGGCCTGCGGCGGCATCCTTGAAGGCGTCCGCCCACCGGAGAGTTTCAGCCCGGACCTGGGCGTTACCGAACCCATTCGTCGTTACTGGATAGATCTCTAGCCCACAAAAGTGCGCGGTCAAGGTCATTGCTGACTCGGCACGTACACCGCACCCATTTCCGCCGAATGCACCCGTAACCTCTGGTGCGCACGGCGGGAAAGGGCGCGGCGCCGGCGCAAAAGGGGTGCGCACCGCGGGAGTGGGTGCCCAAAATGTTCAACAGGCGATACACCCTTACTGGGTAAGCGCATTCCCGGTATCCTGTGAAGCATGATCGACCTCACCACGTTGGCTGACCTCACGCCTGGCATTTGCTCCGTCACTCTCCGCTCACACGGGATTGACGATGTGGTCCGGATTTCCTCGGACGCAGGCTTGGCCGGCATCGAATGGGGAACGGATGTGCACGTCAGCGATCCCGGTTCAGCTGCGCACGCGAGGGAAGCCACGGAGGCGGCTGGACTCAGCGTCCTGTCGTTGGGTTCGTACTACCGGTGCGGCGCATTCGGAGACTTCACCCGCGACCTGGACCTCGCTGCAGCGCTCGGAGCCCCCCGCGTCAGGGTGTGGGCCGGTGAACTCGGTTCGGCGGACGCCAGCCAGGAGCACTGGGATGCGATCGTGAAGGACACTCGGCGAATCGCGGACCTCGCGTCCGAGCGCGGAATCGCCATCGCGTTCGAGTACCACGGCCGAACCCTCACGGACTCCCCCGCCACCACTCTTGAACTCCTGAACCAGGTCAACCACGCCAACGTCGGCACTTACTGGCAGCCCGCCGTCGGGCTTTCAGACAAGCAGGCGCTGGAGTCCCTCCACGAAGTCTTGCCGCACCTGGTGGGCGTGCACTGTTTCTCGTGGGGGCCCCAAGCTGAGCGTTTCCCGCTTCGGAACCGGAAACTGCTGTGGCAGACCGTTACCGACGTCCTGCGCGGCAACGGCAAGGACATGGACATCATGCTGGAATTCGTGGAGGACGACCTTCCGGACAACGTGCTCAACGACGCCGCTTTCCTGCACACCATCACACTGGGTGAGGACTAAACGGTCCAGCCCATCCGGTGAAGCCATGCGGCACAAAGCACGGTCCACTGATCCGCGCCGGGCGTCCCCGTAGCCAAGCCAATGCCGTGGACACCGTTCGGAAATACGTGAAGCTCCACTGAAACGCCGGCCCTGCTCAGCGCTCCTGCGTACGCGAGGCTGTGGCTGACTGGAACGGATTCGTCGTCGGCAGTGTGCCATAGGAAAGCGGGCGGAGCGTCAGGCGTGACGTGCAGTTCCGTTGACAGCTCACGCAGGACTTCCGGCGTTGCGCCCACTCCTGCGAGGTTGTCCACGGACCCCTGATGCACGGAATCCACGAACGAAATCACCGGATAGCAGAGGATGCTGAGGTCTGGAACTGACGCATCAATATCCAGCCCGGGATCTCCAGTGAGCACGCCCACGGACAGCGTTGAAGCCAGATGCCCGCCGGCAGAAAACCCGAGGACCCCAGCCCGCGCCGGATCGACGTTCAATCCATGATCACCATCGCGGATCCAGATCAAGGCCTGCTTGGTGGTGGCCAACGGCGCCGGGTGCCGATGCGGAGCCACTGGATATCGCAACACAAACGCGTGGATCCCCAGCGAAGCAAGCCATTCAGCCACCGGCTCGGCCTCGTGGTCGGCCTGCTTGGCGTAGCCTCCGCCGGGTAGCACCAGGACGGCGGGGGCCGCTCCGGTGGAACGCCCGACGGCGGGAATCACCGTGAGTGCCCGGGGCGCCTGGCCAGCGGCGGAGGTCATACTTGCGATTCGGCCGGGATCTCCGTGCTGCGGCGGAGCTTGACCGCGCCACTGACGGGAGGCGTGTCAGGATCTCCGGCAGCGAGGCGCCCAATGTCCTCCAGCGGCAGATGCACGGTGGACAAAGCCGGGCGGAAGTCCCGCAGGGTTTCGATGTCGTCAAAACCGGCGATGGTGGCGTCCCGGGGAATCCACACGCCTTCGGGCCGGAGCGCCGCTGTAACTCCAATGGCCATAACATCATTCACGGCGAAGATGCAGAGCCGTTCTTCGGAAGCCTTGATCCGCTCGGCGAGCGCCAGGCCGGCGTCGTATCCGCCGGCGCGGTTGAAGCCCGTGCGCATGATCTCTGCTTCGGGCCTGCCGGCGTCAGCGAGTCCGCGCTGGAAACCGCGGACACGGTCGTCGGAGGTGTACAGCCCTTCGGGACCTGCAACGATCAGGAACTCACCGTGGTGCGTGGCGGCCAGTTCCGCAGCGAGGCCTGCAGCAAGCTCCTCATTGGGGACTTTCACCACGTGGTAGCCCTCCGTAGTGGAAGCGCCAACCACCGGGTGGCCCACGACCCCCACGTGACCGCCGTTGCGGCAGTAGCGGTCCAGTTCGGCGGCGAGTTCCACGTTGCCTTGCTTGTCCTCGGCGCGCACGGAGCGCGAGCCGGCGATCACGATCGAATCGGCACGCCGGGCGGCAAATGCGGCCACTGCTTCTTTTTCATCCGCGGGCGCGCCGGACGTGCTGGCCAGCAGCACCATGCGGTTCTGCTGGCGGGCTGCTTCCTGGACGCCACGTGCGATGGCGGAGAAATAGGGATCGGCGATGTCATGAACAATGAGGCCGATCAATCCGGAGCTGGATTTCGCCAGTGCCTGTGCCTGGGCGTTGGGTACGTAGCCGAGCTTGTCGGCGGCCTCGCGGACACGCTCTGCGATGTCCTCGGCGGGTTTGCGGGACGAGCCGTTCAGGACCCGGGATGCCGTGGCAAGGGAGACTCCTGCCAAACGGGCAACTTCACTCAGTGTGCTGGCGGCCACGGGGCCCTCCTTTTCTGCAAGCGTCGGGACTGGCGCTAAGGAAATTATGGCAGTTCTCGCTGAATTATGGGAAAGCGCTTGCCAACCCGGCGCGCCATAGTGCATGATCGATGCAACGGGAATGCGCTTTCCCACATGAGAACAGCAAGCACCGGCATCCGCAGAGCGACCGGCACACAAGGCACTGGAGAAAACATGGGCTACGAAACAAAGACGATCCGCATCGCCATGAACGGCATTACCGGCCGTATGGGTTACCGCCAGCACCTGCTGCGGTCCATCCTGCCCATCCGCGACGCCGGCGGCTTCACCCTTGAAGACGGCACCAAGGTTCAGGTTGAGCCGATCCTGGTTGGACGCAATGAAGCCAAGATCCGCGAACTCGCCGAGCTCCACAAGGTCTCCGAATGGACCACTGACCTGGACGCCGTCATCGCTGACCCCACCGTTGACATCATCTTTGACGCCTCCATGACCAGCCTCCGCGCCGCCACCCTGAAGAAAGCAATGCGCGCCGGCAAGCACATCTTCACCGAGAAGCCCACGGCCGAGACCCTCGAAGAAGCCATCGAGCTGGCACAGATCGGCAAGGAAGCCGGCGTCACCGCAGGCGTTGTGCACGACAAGCTGTACCTCCCCGGGCTGGTGAAGCTCCGCCGTCTGGTGGATGAGGGCTTCTTCGGCCGCATCCTTTCCATCCGTGGCGAATTCGGCTACTGGGTCTTCGAAGGCGACGTCCAGGCTGCACAGCGTCCCTCCTGGAACTACCGCAAGGAAGACGGCGGTGGAATGACCACGGACATGTTCTGCCACTGGAACTACGTCCTTGAAGGCATCATCGGCAAGGTCAAGAGCGTCAACGCCAAGACCGCCACGCACATCCCCGCACGCTGGGACGAGGCAGGCAAGGAATACAAGGCCACCGCTGACGACGCTTCCTACGGCATCTTCGAACTGGAGACCCCGGGCGGCGACGACGTCATCGGCCAGATCAACTCCTCCTGGGCCGTCCGCGTCTACCGCGACGAACTGGTCGAGTTCCAGATCGACGGCACCCACGGTTCCGCCGTCGCCGGTTTGAACAAGTGCGTTGCGCAGCAGCGCGCCCACACCCCCAAGCCCGTCTGGAACCCGGACCTGCCCGTCACGGAATCCTTCCGCAGCCAGTGGCAGGAAGTTCCCGCCAACGCTGAACTGGACAACGGCTTCAAGCTGCAGTGGGAAGAATTCCTGCGCGACGTCGTCGCCGGCCGCGAGCACCGCTTCGGCCTGCTTTCGGCAGCACGCGGTGTGCAGCTGGCCGAGCTCGGCCTGCAGTCCTCGGCTGAGCGCCGCACCATCGACATCCCGGAGATCACCTTCTAATGACGTCACTGATTCTTCCCACCGACGACGGCGGCACCCGCGAGTACCGCCTTCAGGCAGCCACCTCGTGGGTCAAGCCGACCGCTCCTTTGACGGCACGCCGCGCTTACGCCGCCGCCCACGTCATCCCTGAGGTCGCCGCGGACAACACTCCCGGCGCACCGGCTCAGCTCGATTGGGACGCCACGTTGGCCTACCGGCACGAGCTGTGGTCCTACGGGCTTGGCGTTGCCGACGCCATGGACACCGCGCAGCGCGGCATGGGCCTTGACTGGGCAGCCACCCAGCAGCTCATCAAGCGCACCGGCGCCGAGGCCGCCTCCGTTGTTGCAGCGGGCAACGCTGCCATCACCGGCAAGTCCGTCCGCGACCTTGTCTCTTGCGGCGCAGGCACCGACCAGCTGGATATCGCTGCCCTTCCCGAGGGCGCAGCGGGTATCCAGGCCGTCATCGACGCCTACCGCGAGCAGATCGCCGTCGTCAGCGAAGCCGGTCCCAAGGTCATCCTCATGGCGTCCCGCGCCCTGGCCAAGGTTGCCAACGGCGCTGACGACTACCTGCACGTCTACTCGACACTCCTGCAGGAAGTCGACCAGCCCGTCATCCTTCACTGGCTTGGCACCATGTTCGATCCCGCACTGGCCGGCTACTGGGGCTCCGACGACGTCTCTGTGGCCACCGATACGTTCCTCAGCTTGATCCGCGAGCACTCGGACAAGGTTGACGGGGTGAAGGTTTCGCTGCTGGATGCTTCCCACGAGGTCGCCCTGCGCGCTGCACTTCCGGAAGGCGTCCGCCTCTACACCGGCGACGACTTCAACTACCCGGAACTGATCGACGGCGACCAAACGCACCACTCGGACGCCCTGCTGGGCATCTTCGCTGCCATCTACCCTGCCGCTTCGGTTGCCTTGCAAAAGTACGACGCCGGTCAGGGCACCGAAGGTCGCGCCATCCTTGACTCCACCCGTGAGCTCGGAAAGCACATCTTCAGCGCACCCACGTTCTACTACAAAACCGGCATCGCCTTCATGTCCTGGCTCAACGGCAAGCAGCCCGGCTTCCAGATGGTGGGCGGCCTGCACTCGGGTCGCTCCGTGCTGCACCTGGCTAAGACGTTTGAACTGGCCGATCAGGCCGGCTTGCTGAAGGATCCGTCGCTGGCCGCGTTCCGGATGTCCGACTTCCTGCGGATCAACGGGGTGGGCGCATGAGCGCGGACTTCTCCCGGCTGTCGCTGAACAGCGCCACCACCAAGAAGTGGACCCTGGCCGAAGCCGTGGATGGTTGCGCACGCGCGGGGATCCCCGCGATCGGACCGTGGCGTGACCGCGTGGCCGAGGCTGGCTTGGACAAGGCAGCGAAGCTGATCAAGGACGCAGGTCTCCGGGTTTCCTCGCTCTGCCGCGGTGGCTTCCTCACGGCGGCTGACGCTGAAGGACAGGCTGCAGCGCTGGCTGACAATTTTGAAGCCGTCCGTGAGGCAGTAGCGCTGGACACGCAGGAGCTGTTCCTGGTGGTTGGTGGGCTCGCTCCGGGTGAGAAGGACGTGGTGGCTGCACGCCAGCGCGTGGCCGACCGCCTTGAGGAACTTGTTCCGTTCGCTTCGGAGAACGGCGTGCGCCTGGTGCTGGAACCCCTGCACCCCATGTATGCCGCCGACCGCGCGCTCATCTCCACCCTTGGCCAGGCTCTCGATCTCGCCGCGCCGTACGACGCAAAGGCTGTCGGCGTCGCCGTCGATACCTTCCACGTCTGGTGGGATCCGGAACTGAAGGCGCAGATCGAACGCGCCGGCCGCGAAAATCGCATCGCCTCTTACCAGGTGTGCGACTTCAACCTGCCCATCGCTGCGGACGCGCTTTTGTCCCGCGGCATGATGGGCGACGGCGTCATCGACTTCGCCACCATCGGCACCTGGGTCAGGGATGCCGGATACACCGGCGACATCGAAGTTGAAATCTTCAACCAGGAAATCTGGGACGCCGACGGCGACACCGTCCTGGAAACCATGAAGCAGCGCTACGCGGAGCTGGTCCTCCCGTTCGCCTAACAACGTGGTCCTCCCGCGGATGCCCTAAGTTCCGCGGGAGGATCGCTCCAAAAAGCCAGCGGGCTCCTGCCAAGGTCACGGCAGGGGCCCGCTTTTGTGTCAGCGCCACCCATGTTTCAGCTTTGCTGGCTCGGGACTGTGCGGCCACCACCTACTTTGATTGCTGGCATCGGCGGACACGCCGCATTCTGGGCGTGTCGAGAGGCTTTGAGTTTCGAAGAGGGTGGTGACCGCACGCTCGTCTTTTGTGTCGGTTGTAAGTCCTCGAACGGGCAGGTGAGATAAGTGGTACACAGCGGAAACATTGCGTCGACGAGAGGAAACAATGGCCACCTACGCTGGTTTTACCTGGACAAAGACGTCCACGAAACCACTGAAAGGACACCACCATGATGCTCTTGAAGACCCTGAACTTTTTCCTCGACGCCAGCGGCAGCCATAGCGGATCCGGCGATTCCAACAGCGAACCCGCTCCTGCCTTTACTACCGAACGCCTGACCTCCAGCGCTTGGGAGGGTTGGTGGGACGACGCCGATCAGGGCTTCCCCGCCGAAGCCTGAGTCGTCAACCCGCCACAAGCCCGTCCCAGGACCACTTGGGAACCATCCGGCCAGCGGGGACGTCCTCTGCTGAGCGCTGATAGCGGGCGGCGGTCCAATGCGTGCCCCACCACCTCGTCCGGCCAGGAACGGATTCAGGAGGCTCGCGCAGCGAGCTGCACCTTGGCCTTCGGCAGGCCGATGAAGGTGACCGAACCGCCGTCCGGCGCTGTCAATTCCAGCCTGATGTTTCGCGAGCCCTCTTGGGGTTCGATTGAGTCCACCAGGAAAACCTCACCGCTGATCCGGACGCTGTCACCGTTTCTGATGGTTTTGAGCTTGGTGTTGTGCGCTTCAGTGCTCATGGCGGGGAGCTCCACGTCGGCTACTTGTTCTTCCTGGGCTCGTCACCGTGAGTTTCACGGATTTCTTCGCCGTCCCGAACCACTTGGTCTTCCTTTTCCTGCATCTTGTCGCTCTTCTTGGTATCGCGCGGCGGCAGTTGGATGCTTTCTTCGGCTTTAATACCGCCCTGCAGTTGGCGTCCGCGCTCCATCTCGGCATCGAATTCGGCTCCGAACAGCAAGGACATGTTCAGGATCCAGAGCCACAGCAGCATGATGATCACGCCTGCGAGAGCGCCGTACGTCTTGTTGTAGTTGCTGAAGTTGGCAACGTAGAAGCCGAAACCCAGCGACGCCAGCGCGAAAATTACCAGAGCGATCAGGGAACCCATGCTCATCCAACGGAACTTAGGCTGCTTGACGTTGGGGGTGAAGTAGTAGAGCACCGCAATGATCGCCACCACAATGATGATGAGGACCGGCCACTTGGCGATGTTCCAGACGGTCAGGAACGTCTCCGACATTCCGATTGCGCCTCCTACCGCCTCCGCTACGGGACCGCTCAGCACCAGCATCCCTGCCACCAACGCAGCGCCCACAACGGAGACAACGGTGACCGCCAACATCGTGCCGCGCAGCTTGACGAAACCGCGGCCTTCGTCCACTTCGTACACCCGGTTCATCGCCCGGCTGAAGGCTGTGGTGTACCCGGAAGCGGACCAAAGCGCCACCAGAATACCGAGAATCAGCGCGAAGCCAGCGGCGTTGGACTGAGTCAGCTCCTCGATGGGCTGACGCATGGCGTCTACGCCCGGTCCCGGAGCGAACTGCTGGACAATATCCAGCAGGGCGCCGGTGGTTTTTCCTGCATCGCCGAAGATCCCGATCAGAGAGACCAACGCCAAGAGCGCCGGGAACAGGGCAAGCACTGCGTAATAGGTCAAACCAGCAGCAGCGTCCGGGCACTGATCCTTGGTGAACTCCCGCAAGGTCCGCTTGGCGATGTACATCCACGTGGGCTTGGCGAGGTCGTTGGGACTATCCGGCTTGCGCGAATCTTCGGGGGAAGGTGCGGTCTTCGCCTTGGCGGTGCTGGTGTGGGCTGAGTCTTGTGTAGTCATGGGGCACTCGTCCGTTGGGGTAGTTTGCGCGAACAACTGGCCCATCAATAGTAAGCATGCTGATGATTCATTCGGAAGAACCTACGCCGAATTATCGCCTACGAGTCCGGAAGATTATCGCGGACCTGACGGTGCGGCGTGATTCGAGCGCTCCCCAAGGCTGAGCCCTGGGGAGTACAGCTAGGCCAGCTTGCTCGCCAGCAGGAACTCGAACGGGGACTCAATCACGGACCTGATGACTTGGCCCGCGGCTCCGAGGAGCGTTCCGGAATGCTCAAGGGAAGAAACCGTGAGGTTGCCCGGATCCAGCAGGCCCGGCGCGTGGCGCTCCAAACTGCCGAGCAACGCCGGCCTGAGCCACTCCGCCAGTACGGCGAAATGCCCGCCGAGGACTACGGCTTCAATATCCATCAACCGGGCAGAAGACGCGAGCGCAACGCCTAAGTACCTCCCGGCGTCGTGAACTGCCTGCGTGGCTTGCAGCTCCTGGGCGGTCAAGGCCGCCAGTAGCAGTTGCGTGCGTCCGCCCAGCGAGCCATCCGGGATGCCGGCCGCCTCGAAAATAGCCTCCTGGCCGGCAAAGGTTTCCAAGCATCCGGCTCCACCGCAGGAACAAGCCGGCCCGTCCGGGTGCACCACGATGTGGCCAAGTTCGCCCGCCGACCCGCCAGGTCCGGTGTAAAGCTCCGAGCCGATGATGACGCCCCCGCCCACGCCCACCTCACCTGAGACGTAAAGGAAGTCCGGCCGGCCTTCGCCATACCAAAGCTCTCCCAGCGCGGCACTGTTGGCCTCGTTGGACAATCTGACGCCAAGCGGGGCGCCTTCCAGCAAGGACCTAGGATTCAGCTCCTTGTGTTCCCAGTGCAGGTTGGGGGCGGACAACACCATGTTGCGCTGCTCATCCACCAGGCCCGGCACCGCCAGTCCGCCACCGAGGATCGAGATGTCCGCTGCGGCCGCGGCGGCTATGGCTTGGGCAGCCAGACCACCCAAGCGTTCCATGACCTTTTCAGGCTCCAGCCCCCGGTTTCGGGATTCAACGGTGGAGTGGAACCGGAGGTTGCCCCCCAGGTCTACGAGGCCAACAGCCAGGTAATCCACATTGATCTCCATGCCCACCACGCCACGGCGCGCGCTGAGCTCCAAGCCTTGGCCCGGCCGCCCCCGTTCACCGTCGCGATACAGACCAACTTCCGAGACCAGCCCGGATTCAACCAGATCGGCAACCAAGCTGGAAACGGCTGCCTTGGTGAGCCCGGTTCCGGCAGCCAACTGCGCGCGGCTGGGCTTGGCATCCCCGGTCCGTGCGATGGAGTCCATCACCAATGAAAGATTTCGACGGCGGACGTCACCTACGCGTCCGGGCGCGGCTTGCTCATTCACTGGCGTGGGACCTCCCTGCAGATTCAAAAAATTCTCCCGCTTCCATTGACCATGATCCATTATCCCTCATATAGTTCAGATTGAAAACTAATTGGAATGATCTTCTTCCAGTTCTTCCCAGTGCTTTGCAAAGGAGCAAAAATGACCCCGCAGCCCACCCCGCAGGACCGCTTCACCTTTGGCCTCTGGACCGTCGGCTGGACCGGCGCCGATCCGTTCGGCGTAGCCACCCGCCCGGCGCTGGACCCGGTGGAAGCAGTCCACAAGCTCAGCGAGCTTGGCGCCTACGGCATCACGTTCCACGACAATGACCTGATCCCCTTCGACGCCACGGCGTCCGAGCGCGACCTCATCCTGAAGAACTTCAAGGCAGCGTTGGCCGAGACCGGACTGAAGACGCCCATGGTCACCACAAACCTGTTCAGCCACCCTGTGTTCAAGGATGGCGGGTTCACCTCGAACGACCGTTCCATCCGCCGCTTTGCCCTGAGCAAGATCCTCCGGAACATCGATCTCGCTGCTGAACTGGGTGCCGAGACCTTCGTGATGTGGGGCGGCCGCGAAGGCAGCGAATACGACGGCTCCAAGGATCTTTCCGCAGCCCTGGATCGCATGAAGGAAGGCGTGGACACCGCGGCCGGCTACATCAAAGAGAAGGGCTACGGCCTGCGCATCGCCCTTGAGCCCAAGCCGAACGAACCCCGCGGCGACATCTTCCTGCCCACCGTGGGCCATGGCCTGGCGTTCATCGCACAGCTGGAACACGGCGACATCGTAGGCCTTAACCCGGAAACGGGCCACGAGCAGATGGCCGGGTTGAACTTCACCCACGGCATTGCACAGGCCCTGTGGGCGGGCAAGCTCTTCCACATCGACCTCAACGGCCAGCGCGGGATCAAGTACGATCAGGACCTTGTTTTCGGCCACGGCGACCTCACCAGCGCCTTCTTCACCGTGGACCTCCTGGAGAATGGCTTCCCCAACGGCGGACCAAAGTACGACGGTCCGCGCCACTTCGACTACAAGCCCTCCCGTACCGACGGTTACGACGGCGTGTGGGAATCAGCCAAGTCCAACATGTCCATGTACCTCCTGCTGAAGGAACGCGCACTGGCCTTCCGCGCGGACCCCGAGGTTCAGGAAGCACTCGCCACCTCAGGCGTCTTCGAACTGGGCGAACCCACGTTGAACGCTGGAGAGACCACGGCGGATCTGCTGGCTGACGCCAGCGCCTTCGACACGTTCGACGCCGATCAGGCCGCCGAGCGCTCGTTCGCCTTCGTCCGCCTCAACCAGCTGGCCATCGAGCACCTGCTCGGCGCCCGCTAGGTCCTTCCCACCCACCGCAACCCCGCCGCCGGGCTCCCAAGGGTTCTCTTTGGAGACTCCTTGCCAGCCCGGCGGCGGTCCCCCTAAGGAACAAAAGCATGCCTCTCGTAGCCGGGATCGACAGCTCCACCCAGTCCTGCAAAGTGGTCATCCGGGATTCAGTCACTGGTGCCTTGGTACGTCAGGGCCGGGCCTCCCACCCCGAGGGCACAGAAGTCCACCCGGATCATTGGTGGTCAGCCCTCCAGGAAGCAATCGCACAGGCGGGCGGGTTGGAAGACGTCGACGCTGTATCCGTCGGCGGCCAGCAGCACGGCATGGTGTGCCTTGACGAGTCCGGAGACGTCGTCCGCCCGGCGCTGCTGTGGAACGACACCCGTTCGGCCACGGACGCGGAAGAACTGATCCTCGAGGCCGGCAATGGAGATGCCACCGCGGGAGCGTCCTACTGGGCATCGCGCACCGGAACCGTGCCGGTGGCATCACTGACGGCCACCAAACTGCGATGGTTGGCACGGAACGAACCCGGAAACGCCCAACGGACAGCAGCCGTATGTCTTCCCCATGATTGGCTGGCCTGGCGCTTGGCCGGCCACGGACCCGGAAGCGGGCCGGCATCCTTGGACCTCCTCCGCACGGACCGCTCGGATGCTTCCGGTACGGGCTACTTCTCTGCCAGCAGCGGCGAATACCTGCCTGAGGTCCTCAACAGCACGCTCGGCCACGTGCCCATACTGCCCGTTGTCGTCGGGCCGTTGGAAGCCGCGGGTAAGACACCTGGCGGCGCATTGATTGGGCCGGGGGCGGGCGACAATGCGGCAGCGGGACTGGGCGTGAGTGCCGCCGTGGGGGATGTTGTCATTTCGATCGGAACATCGGGGACGGTCTTCGCCGTTTCAGATGTTCCAGCGCAGGATGAAAGCGGGCTCGTGGCAGGCTTCGCGGACGCTACAGGCAATTACTTGCCGCTGGCCTGCACGCTCAATGCGACCAGGATCTTCGACGCTACAGCTGCGCTGCTCGGTGTGACCCTCACGGAGCTCGGCGACTTGGCTTTGTCTGCTCCGGAAGGCGCCGAAGGGCTGACTCTCGTCCCGTACTTCGAGGGCGAACGAACCCCGAACCTGCCGGAAGCCACGGGTTCACTCCACGGCATCACGGTTTCCAACTACACTCCCGCCAACATGGCACGGGCCGCAGTGGAGGGCGTGTTGTGTTCGTTGGCCGACGGGCTGGCCGCCCTGCAGGCGCAGGGTGGCTCCGCACAGCGCATCATCCTGGTGGGCGGCGGCGCTCAATCGACGGCGGTCCAACAGATCGCGGCCGCAGCCTTCGGATTGCCCGTCTTCGTCCCAGCACCCGGAGAATACGTGGCGGACGGCGCAGCCAGGCAAGCCGCAGGCATCCTGACAGGCAAATTGCCGGAATGGCCACTCGAGGGAACTGAGGTTGCTCACCGAAAAACCACCGGGAATCCGGAGTTCCTGACGAGGTACCGCCACTACGCTGCCAAGGTGGCCAAGGGCTGATCAACGCCGCGCGTGCTCTATCGTGACAGGGTGAGCACTGAAGAATCCGCACCGTCCCGGCCTCCCGTCATGGAGGACGTTGCCCGAGTGGCAGGTGTCTCCCACCAGACCGTCTCCCGGGTGTTGAATAACCACCCCAATGTGAGCTCAAAGACCCGCGAGCGCGTGGAACAGGCCATCACTGAGCTGG
Source organism: Pseudarthrobacter sp. PvP004 (assembly GCF_017876035.1). Lineage (NCBI taxonomy): Bacteria > Bacillati > Actinomycetota > Actinomycetes > Micrococcales > Micrococcaceae > Pseudarthrobacter > Pseudarthrobacter sp. PvP004. The sequence goes on along the minus strand of NZ_JAGINL010000001.1, from coordinate 4,556,462 downwards.
GGTACCGCCGGAACACTGCCGCGCGAAGCCTGGTCACTCGGCGATCCCAGACCATTGGCGTGCTTGGCAGCGAAATGGCACAGTACGGGCCGTCGCACACCCTCCTCGGAGTCCAGCAGGCGGCGAGGGAGGCGGGCTATTTCGTCAGCATCGCGGCCTTGCGGGAAGTAACGCCGGAGACCATCAAGGACGCCATGGCGCACTTCATGGACCAAGGCGTTGACGGCATCGTGGTGACCGTGCCCCACCCGGGGACTTTTGACGTCCTCAAAGACATCACAGCGCAGGTGCCCTTGGTTGCTGTTGGGTCCATCGGTGACGAGCACCTCACGGGCGCCACGGTGGACCAGCGGCAGGGTGCGCGGCTCGCCGTCGAGCATCTCTTGGAACTGGGGCACCAGCGGATAGGACACCTATCCGGGCCCGCTGATTGGATTGACGCCGCTGCCCGCATCGAGGGCTGGCGGGATGCGCTGACGGAGGCCGGGATCGAAGGGGAGACCCTTATTGAGGGCGATTGGAGCGCCGAATGCGGGTACCGCGAAGGTTTGAAAATCGCCGCAGACCGATCCGTGACAGCCCTGTTTGTCGCCAATGACCAGATGGCCCTCGGTGTACTCCGTGCGCTCAACGAACTTGGCGTCCGGGTGCCTGAGGACATCAGCGTGGTGGGCTTTGACGACCAACCGGAGTCGGCATACTTCATTCCGCCGTTGACCACGGTGGCGCAGGACTTCGAGGAACTCGGCCGGCGTTGCATCGGCTTGCTGTTGGATCGGCTGGAGAGCGGCAGCACCGGCACTCCTGTCACGGTGGCACCGCGGCTGGTTGTCCGCTCCACAACGGCGCCGGCCATCAGCTAAGCGTCCCGCCCGCCAAGAACCCGCGTCATGAGCCTCGCTTTCGGACTGCACGCTCTTGACATCAAAGTTGTGAGCGCTAACAATTGCATCAGACCTTCTTCAGTTTTCCACCCCGACCCCCGGCAATGAGGCCTTGGCCAGCCGGATGGAGACCCCATGAATACCTCTGAAAACATCCCGCTCGACGAACAGTTCGTCATTGGCGTGGACTATGGCACTTTGTCCGGCCGCGCCGTCGTTGTGCGCGTATCTGACGGCGCCGAGATCGGCAGTGGCGTGTTCGAATACCCGCACGCCGTCGTGACGGACAACCTGCCCGGAAGCAGCCAGCGACTCCCCGCCGATTGGGCCCTCCAAGTACCCAACGATTACCGCGACGTCCTGCGCAACGCTGTACCGGCCGCCGTCGCCGATGCCGGAATCAACCCGGAAAATGTGGTGGGCATCGCCACCGACTTCACCGCGTGCACCATGGTTCCGACGACGGCGGACGGTACGCCGCTGAACGAACTGGAACGCTTCGCGGATCGACCACACGCCTTCGTCAAGTTGTGGCGTCACCATGCGGCCCAGCCGCAGGCGGACCGCATCAACCAGCTCGCCGCAGAACGCGGCGAATCTTGGCTTCCCCGTTACGGCGGTCTGATCTCTTCTGAGTGGGAGTTCGCCAAGGGACTGCAGCTCCTTGAGGAGGATCCGGAAGTTTACGGCGCCATGGAGCACTGGGTTGAGGCCGCCGACTGGATCGTTTGGCAGCTCTGCGGCAGCTACGTCCGCAACGCCTGCACCGCCGGGTACAAGGGCATTTACCAGGACGGAAAGTACCCGTCCCAGGACTTCCTGACTGCACTCAACCCGGATTTCAAGGACTTTGTGTCCGAAAAGCTCGAACACACCATCGGCCGCTTGGGAGATGCCGCCGGCTACCTCACGGAAGAAGCCGCGGCATGGACCGGCCTCCCAGCGGGAATCGCAGTAGCAGTAGGCAACGTGGACGCCCACGTCAGCGCACCGGCCGCGAACGCCGTTGAACCAGGACAGCTAGTAGCGATCATGGGCACCTCCACCTGCCACGTAATGAACGGGGACGTCCTCCGCGAAGTCCCCGGCATGTGCGGAGTGGTGGACGGCGGCATCGTGGATGGGCTGTGGGGTTACGAAGCAGGCCAGTCAGGAGTGGGCGACATCTTCGGTTGGTTCACCAAGAACGGAGTACCACCGGAATACCACCAAGCCGCCAAGGACAAGGGCTTGGGCATCCACGAGTACCTCACCGAACTCGCGGAAAAGCAGGCAATCGGCGAGCACGGGCTGATCGCCTTGGACTGGCACTCGGGCAACCGCTCAGTGCTGGTGGACCACGAACTCTCCGGCGTGGTGGTGGGCCAGACCCTGGCCACCAAGCCCGAGGACACATACCGGGCGCTGCTGGAAGCCACTGCCTTTGGCACCCGGACCATCGTGGATGCCTTCCGCGATTCCGGCGTCCCGGTCAAGGAGTTCATCGTGGCCGGAGGGCTCCTGAAGAACAAGTTCCTGATGCAGGTGTACGCCGACATTACCGGCCTGCAGCTCTCCACCATCGGATCGGAGCAGGGTCCTGCGCTGGGCTCGGCAATCCACGCCGCCGTGGCCGCAGGGAAATACAAGGACATCCGTGAAGCCGCCTCCTCCATGGCTGCCGCTCCCGGCGCCGTCTACACGCCCATCCCGGAAAACGTGGCCGCCTACGAGGTCCTCTTTCAGGAATACCGCACCCTGCACGACTACTTCGGCCGCGGCACCAACAACGTCATGCACCGCCTCAAGGCCATCCAACGCGCTGCGATCCTAGGCTCCTCACACGAAGGACCAGCGACTCAGGCCAGCACCTTGGAAGGAGCATCCGCATGAGCTCGCTTCTGGAATCCATCGCGAAGGTCCGCAGGGACGTCTGCGATCTGCATGCCGAACTGACCCGCTACGAATTGGTCGTTTGGACCGCAGGCAACGTGTCGGGCCGTATCCCGGGTCACGACCTCATGGTCATCAAGCCATCCGGCGTCTCCTATGACCAGCTCACTCCTGAGCTCATGGTGGTCACTGACCTGTACGGCACACCCGTCCGGGGAATGAACACCGGGAGCGCCGGCACCGTGGATTGGGGCAACCCGGAGCTCTCCCCGTCCTCCGATACCGCAGCGCACGCCTACGTCTACCGGCACATGCCCGAGGTAGGAGGTGTGGTCCACACCCACTCCACTTACGCCACGGCCTGGGCTGCGCGCGGCGAGGAAATCCCCTGCGTGCTGACCATGATGGGCGATGAGTTCGGCGGGCCCATTCCGGTGGGACCGTTCGCGCTGATCGGCGACGACTCCATCGGCCAAGGCATCGTGGAGACCCTCAAGAACTCCAACTCCCCCGCGGTCCTGATGCAGAACCACGGCCCCTTCACCATCGGCAAGTCCGCCCGCGAGGCCGTCAAGGCTGCGGTGATGTGCGAGGAAGTGGCCAGGACGGTCCATATTTCCCGCCAACTCGGTGAGCCACTGCCCATTGACCAGGCCAAGATCGAGTCCCTCTACAAGAGATACCAGAACGTTTACGGCCGCTAAAGCGCAGCCGCTCACAAAGCAGCCGCTTTCAGCCCGTAGCCACCACGCCGGACCCCATACTCCAGGAGCACCACATGCCCAGCGCCACCAGTAATCCCGCTAACAACACCTCCCTCGAGCAGTACGAGGTGTGGTTCCTCACCGGCAGCCAGCACCTTTACGGCGAAGACGTCCTTAAGCAGGTAGCAGCGCAGTCACAGGAGATTGCCAACGCCCTCAATGCCAACAGCAACGTTCCGGTCAAGCTCGTCTGGAAGCCGGTCCTCACCGATTCCGATGCCATCCGCCGCACAGCACTCGAAGCCAACGCGGACGATTCCGTGATCGGCGTGACCGCTTGGATGCACACGTTCAGCCCCGCCAAGATGTGGATCCAGGGCCTGGACGCACTGCGCAAACCCCTGCTTCACCTGCACACGCAGGCCAACAGGGACCTTCCCTGGGCCGACATCGACTTCGACTTCATGAACCTCAACCAGGCAGCCCACGGAGACCGCGAGTTCGGGTATATCCAGTCGCGACTCGGCGTGCCGCGGAAGACCGTCGTCGGACATGTCAGCAACCCTGAGGTTGCCCGCCAGGTTGGTGCGTGGCAGCGCGCCTCGGCTGGTTGGGCCGCCGTCCGCACACTGAAGTTGACCCGTTTCGGCGACAACATGCGCAACGTCGCCGTCACCGAAGGCGATAAGACCGAAGCCGAGCTTCGCTTCGGCGTCTCGGTGAACACCTGGTCCGTCAACGAGCTCGCTGACGCTGTCCACGGCGCGGCAGAGTCCGACGTCGACTCCTTGGTTGCCGAGTACGAGCGGCTTTACGAGGTGGTCCCCGAACTTAAGAAGGGCGGCGCCCGCCACGAGTCGCTGCGCTACAGCGCCAAGATCGAACTGGGTCTCCGCAGCTTCCTGGAGGCCAACGGTTCCGCAGCTTTCACAACCTCGTTCGAGGACCTGGGGGCGCTGCGTCAACTCCCAGGCATGGCGGTCCAGCGCCTCATGGCTGACGGTTATGGCTTCGGCGCCGAGGGCGACTGGAAGACCGCCATCTTGGTGCGCGCCGCCAAAGTCATGGGCGGCGACCTGCCCGGCGGTGCCTCCCTCATGGAGGACTACACGTACCACCTGGAACCGGGAAGTGAGAAGATCCTGGGCGCGCACATGCTGGAGGTCTGCCCGTCATTGACCGCCAAGAAGCCGCGCGTTGAGATTCACCCGCTGGGCATCGGCGGCAAGGAAGACCCCGTCCGCATGGTGTTCGACACCGACGCCGGTCCCGGCGTCGTGGTGGCGTTGTCCGATATGCGGGATCGCTTCCGTCTGGTGGCGAACGTGGTGGACGTCGTGGATCTTGACCAGCCGCTGCCCAACTTGCCGGTTGCCCGCGCACTCTGGGAGCCCAAACCCAACTTCGCTACCTCCGCCGCCGCGTGGCTCACCGCCGGCGCCGCGCACCACACGGTATTGTCCACGCAGGTGGGTCTGGACGTGTTCGAGGACTTCGCCGAAATCGCCAAGACCGAACTTCTCACCATCGATGAGGACACCACCATCAAGCAGTTCAAGAAGGAACTCAACTGGAACGCGGCCTACTACAAGCTGGCCGGCGGCCTGTGAGCACCGAATTCACGCTGAGCGCGGGCGGCTACACGGCAGTTGTCACCGCCCGCGCGGCCGCGCTGCGCGTCCTGCAGTTTGAAGGCCGGGACCTCATTGTCCCGTTTCCGGAGGGTGGTCCCATCCCGGACTACCGTGGCGTTATCGCCGCGCCGTGGCCCAACAGGATCGCCGACGGCACGTACAGCTTCGACGACGTGGAGCACCACGTGCCGATCAACGAACCGGAGCGGGCCACGGCCTTGCACGGGCTCGCCTTCCCGCTCGATTGGGTCCTGAAAGAGTCCGACGCCGGTTCGCTCACCTTGACGTGCACGGTAGGACCCACGGCCGGGTACCCTTTCGTGCTGGAGCTTTCGGCCCGGTTCATGCTGGACGAGGCCGGGCTGCACACGCAGGTGACGGCCAGGAACGCAGCCGATGTCGCTGCTCCCTACGGCGTCTGCCCGCACCCCTATCTCGTGGCGGGCACCTCGCCTCTGAATGAATGGGTCCTTGAGTTCGCTGCGGATTCATTCTTGGAAGTCACCCCGGACAGGCTGCTGCCAGTGGGCGTCGTGGGCGTGGAGGGCCACGCGTTCGACTTCCGCAATGCGCGGGCCATCGGCAGCACGGAAATCGATCACGCCTTCACGGGAATAACGTTCGACGGCGGGCTGGCGCGGCTGGCGCTGAGGGACCCGGCGGGCACCGGCGTCGGAATGTCCTGGGACGAAAGCTGCCCTTGGCTGCAGATCCATACGGCCGACAAGCCGGCACCGATCCCGAGCCGCATTGGCCTGGCCGTGGAGCCCATGACCTGCCCGCCGGATGCCTTCAACAGCGGCACGGAGCTGATCCGGCTGGAACCGGGCGCATCACACACGGCGTCCTGGAGCATATACGCCCTGTAGTTACCCAACTGAGTCGCAGTTCAGGCCGTTTTGACCGCTCAAGACGGCCTTAATTGCGACTCAGTCGGGTGAGCCGGCCGTGCTTTGGCGGACCACAAGTTCGGGCGTGAACACCACTGCCCGGTGCTTGGTTCCGCCGCTGTCCTGCTCCTCAGCGAGCAGCTCGATTGCCGTCCGGCCCAACGCTTCTGTCGGCTGGCGGATGGAGGACAACGGGACCACTGCGGAGATGGCGAAATCGATGTCGTCGTAGCCAATGAGGGCGATGTCCTCCGGGATGCGCACCGTCCGCAGCATTGTCAGGGATTGCATGACTCCGAGCGCCAGGAGGTCGTTGGAGCAAAAGACCGCTTCAGGCCGTGCCGCCGGGTCTCTTTCCACCAGCTTGTTGCCCACTTTGCGACCGGTCAGGACTGTCTGCCCTTCGGAGTCGAGCACCTCGATGCTGGCATCCGATACTTCGCCGACAGCGCGCTGCGCGCCCTTGAGTCGGCTGGCCACCTGGCGGATGGAGGGCGTACCAACAAAGGCCAGACGACGGCGGCCCAAGTCCAGCAGGTGCCTGGCGGCCAGATACCCACCTTCCTCGTCATCCACGGAGACTGAGCTGCAGCGCTCGGTGTCCGCGAGCTCATCTACCAGGACGGTGGGGACTCCCCGTTCGCGGAGGGTATCGATCCGTTCTCCGACGTCGCCTACCGGAGAAATCAGCAGGCCCTGGACGCGCTGTTCCTGGAACAGGTCCATGTAGTGGGCTTCACGGGAGGCGTCTTGGCCGCTATCCCCCACCAGCACCACGCTTCCAAGGGCCGTGGCAGCATCTTCAGCGGCACGAGCCACGGAGGAGAAGAACGGGTTTCCAACGTCGAGCACGATCAAGCCGATGGTGCGGCTCTGGCCAGCACGGAGTTGGCGGGCGGCGTCATTGCGGACGAAGCCTAGTTCAGCGATGGATTTGAGAACGCGTTCCTTGGTCCTCTGTGAAACCCGGTCCGGATAGTTCAGCACATTGGAAACAGTTCCCACTGCTACCTGGGCGTGAGTGGCAACGTCTTTGATGCTGGCTGTCTGGGACATGCTTTCCGATCTCCGCTGGCTGACGTCAATGTGTTGGAAACGCCTTGACACCCTCCCGTTTACGAGGGTAATTTGAATCGTAACAAATGAAACGATTCAAAGACGAGTAACCCTGGAGATCCGCACATGAGGGTTTGTTTCCGCTCTTCAGTCCAACCGGAACTGATGGCCGAGTACAAGCAGCGCCACGCCGCCGTATGGCCGGAGATGCTGGCCGCACTGAAGAACGCCGGGTGGAACAACTACTCACTGTTCCTCGCTCCGGATGGCCAATTGATCGGCTACCTGGAATGCGAAGACTACGAGGCAGCGCAGGCCCGCATGGCCGTGACAGAGGTCAACGCCCGCTGGCAGGCCGAGATGGCCACCCTCTTCGCGAACAGCGATGTCCTTCCGGACCAAGGTTTTGAGGTGGTCGAGGAAGTTTTCAACCTCGAAGACCAACTTGCTGCGGCGGACGACGCCACAGCCGCCGCCACCACACACATAGACAAAGACCCCGCCCACGAGTACCAAAAGGAACAAGCATGAACACCACAGAATCGGCCCTGGGCCGTCTAGGGGAACTGGCCATTGAAGTGCCGTCCTGGGCCTACGGAAATTCCGGGACCCGGTTCAAGGTCTTCGGCACTGCAGGTACACCGCGCACCGTCCAGGAAAAGATCGCGGACGCCGCGAAGGTCCACGAGCTCACCGGCCTGGCCCCCACGGTCGCCTTGCACATCCCGTGGGACAAAGTGGACGACTACTCGGCCCTGCGCGAGTACGCCGCGGGTCTGGGTGTTGGGTTGGGCACCATCAACTCCAACACGTTCCAGGATGACGAGTACAAGTTCGGCTCGCTGACCTCGTCCAACGAGTCCGTGCGTCGCCGGGCCATTGATCACCACTTGGAGTGCATCGAGATCATGCACGCTACCGGTTCCAAGGACCTGAAGATCTGGCTGGCGGATGGCACCAATTACCCTGGCCAGGACGATATCCGCGGCCGCCAGGACCGCCTCGCCGAGTCCCTCCAGGAAATCTACGCAGGCCTCGGCGACGAGCAGCGCCTGGTCCTGGAGTACAAGTTCTTCGAGCCGGCTTTCTATCACACCGATGTTCCGGACTGGGGCACTTCCTACGCTCAGACCCTTGCCCTGGGTGAGAAGGCGTTCGTTTGCCTGGATACCGGGCACCACGCCCCGGGTACCAACATCGAGTTCATCGTGATGCAGCTCCTGCGCCTGGGCAAGCTGGGTTCGTTCGACTTTAACTCCCGCTTCTACGCCGATGACGACCTGATTGTTGGCGCGGCCGATCCGTTCCAGCTGTTCCGCATCATGCACGAGGTCATCCGCGGCGGCGGTTTCGGCAAAGATTCCGGCGTCGCGCTGATGCTGGACCAGTGCCACAACTTGGAAGAGAAGATCCCCGGCCAGATCCGCTCAGTGCTCAACGTCCAGGAAATGACGGCCCGCGCCCTGCTCGTGGACACCGCAGCACTCTCCGAAGCGCAGCGTGCCGGGGACGTTCTGGCCGCCAACGGCATCTTCAACGATGCCTTCTACACCGACGTCCGCCCGGTCCTGGCCGAGTGGCGCGAATCCCGCGGCCTCCCCGCCGACCCGATGGCCGCGTACAAGGCCAGCGGTTACCAGAAGAAGATCAACGAGGACCGCGCAGGCGGCCAGCAAGCCGGATGGGGCGCTTAAGAGCATGACCACGAATAAGACTGTTGAAGAACTGATCAGCCGTTCCAACCGCCTCGGTGCGGATAAGCGGAACACCAACTTCGCCGGCGGCAACACCTCCGCAAAGGGCACCGAGAAGGATCCGGTGACGGGTCAGGACGTTGAACTCCTGTGGGTCAAGGGCTCCGGCGGAGACCTCGGCACGCTGAATGCTGAGAACCTTGCAGTCCTTCGGCTGGACCGGCTGCAGGCACTCAAGGATGTTTACCCCGGCGTCGAGCGTGAAGACGAAATGGTGGCCGCCTTTGATTACTGCCTGCACGGCAAGGGCGGCGCTGCACCGTCGATCGATACCGCCATGCATGGTCTCGTTGATGCTGCCCATGTTGACCACCTGCACCCGGACTCGGGCATCGCGATCGCCACCGCAGTGGACGGCGAAGCCCTGACGTCCAAGGTCTTCGGCGACAAGGTCGTGTGGGTTCCGTGGCGTCGCCCTGGTTTCCAGCTGGGCCTGGACATCGCGGCGATCAAGGAAGCCAACCCGCAGGCCATCGGCACCATTCTGGGTGGCCACGGCATCACCGCATGGGGCGCCACCAGCGAAGAGGCCGAGGCCAACTCGTTGTGGATCATCGATCAGGCCGAGAACTACATCAAGGACAACGGCAAGGCCGAGCCCTTCGGCGCCACGCTTCCCGGCTACAGCGCCCTCCCCGAGGCCGAGCGCAGGGCCAAGGCGGCCGCCCTCGCACCAGTGATCCGAGGCCTGGTCTCCACCGACAAACCGCAGCTGGGGCACTTCAGCGATGACGCCGTCGTGCTTGAATTCCTTGAGTCCGCAGAGCACCCGCGCCTCGGTGCGCTGGGCACGTCCTGCCCGGACCACTTCCTGCGGACCAAGGTCAAGCCGCTGGTCCTGGACCTGCCGGCCGATGCCTCGATCGAAGACTCCGTGGCCCGGCTCAAGGAACTGCACGCGGCCTACCGCGAGGACTACCAGGCGTACTACGACCGGCATGCTGACGCTGATTCACCGGCGCTGCGTGGCGCGGACCCGGCCATCGTGCTGATCCCCGGCGTGGGCATGTTCTCCTTCGGCAAGGACAAGCAGACCGCACGCGTGGCCGGCGAGTTCTACATCAACGCCATCAACGTGATGCGCGGCGCGGAGGCGATCTCCACGTACGCCCCGATCGAGGAATCCGAGAAGTTCCGCATCGAGTACTGGGCGCTGGAAGAAGCCAAGCTCGCCCGGATGCCCAAGCCCAAGTCCCACGCAACCCGCATCGCGCTGGTGACCGGTGCGGCGTCGGGCATCGGCAAGGCGATCGCCACCCGCCTGGCGTCCGACGGCGCGTGCGTGGTCATTGCCGACCTGAACCTTGAGAACGCACAGAAGGTTGCCGAGGAACTGGGCGGTTCCGACGTCGCCATCGGCGTCCAGGCGGACGTGACCGATGAAGCGCAGATCGCTGCCGCGGTTCAGGAGGCCGTGCTCGCCTTCGGCGGCCTGGACCTGGTGGTCAACAACGCCGGGCTGTCCATCTCCAAGCCGCTGCTGGAAACCACCGAGAAGGACTGGGACCTGCAGCACAACGTCATGGCCAAGGGCTCGTTCCTGGTGTCCAAGGCCGCGGCCAAGGTCATGATCGATCAGGGCATGGGCGGAGACATCATTTACATCTCCTCCAAGAACTCCGTGTTCGCCGGCCCCAACAACATCGCCTACTCCGCTACCAAGGCAGACCAGGCCCACCAAGTGCGACTGCTCGCCGCCGAACTGGGCGAGCACGGTGTCCGCGTCAACGGCATCAACCCCGACGGCGTGGTCCGAGGCTCCGGCATCTTCGCCGGCGGCTGGGGCGCCAAGCGTGCCGCCGTGTACGGCGTGGACGAGCAGGAACTGGGCAAGTACTACGCCCAGCGCACGCTCCTCAAGCGCGAAGTCCTCCCGGAGAACGTGGCCAATGCCGCGTCCGTGCTCACCAGCAACGAGCTCTCCCACACCACCGGCCTCCACATCCCCGTGGACGCCGGCGTGGCAGCAGCATTCCTCCGCTAGGACCAACAGTGACCAACGGAACCACCACGAACACCGCCCCGGCATACGCCGGGGCGGTGTGCGCTCCCGCAGACATCAACGCGGTGTTCGCCGCCATCGACATCGGAGCCTCCTCCGGCCGCGTCATGCTCGGCCGCGTCTCCCCCTCCACAGGCGTCTCCCTCGAGACGATCCACCGCTTTCCCAACGGAGTAGTGGAGCTCGACGGCGGCCTCCACTGGGATTTTGACGCCCTGTTCGCCGAGGTGCTCAAGGGACTCACGGCGGCCGCTTCCGTGGCGGCCACGAACGGCGAGCGCATCGTGAGCGTCGGCATCGACACCTGGGCAGTGGACTACGGCCTGGTGAACAAAGCCGGCGAACTCACCGCGCAACCCTACAGCTACCGGGACGCGCGCAGCCGGGCCACGGTGGGACGGGTCCATGCGGCCATTTCCCCGGAGAAGCTGTATGCCACCACCGGCTTGCAGTACTTGCAGTTCAACACTTTGTACCAGCTGGCGGCGGAGCCGAACCTGGACGGGGTACAGGCTCTCCTGATCCCGGACCTGATCGCGTTCCTACTCACGGGAGAGCGTCGGACCGAGGCTACCAACGCTTCCACCACGGGGCTCTTCGATGCCGTCAAGGGCGAGTGGGCCACCGGATTTTTGGATGCCTTGGGGCTCCCTCGGAGCATCTTCCCGCCGCTCATCCAGCCCGGCGAAACCGTGGGCACACTGTTGCCGGCGATCCTGAAGCAGACGGGCTTGCCCGCGGATGCCACGGTGGTGGCCGTGGGTTCCCATGACACAGCATCAGCCGTGGCGGCCGTCCCCGCTGACGGAGACGACTTCGCCTATATCTCCTCCGGTACCTGGTCCCTGGTGGGCGTGGAGTTGGACGCCGCAGTGCTGACCGAAGCGAGCCGTAGCGCCAACTTCACCAACGAACGCGGCGTGGACGGAACCATCCGCTATCTCCGCAACGTCGGCGGCCTGTGGTTGTTGAGCGAATGCCAGCGTTACTGGGCTGCCCAGGGATTGAGCCAATCGCTCCCTGCCTTGCTGGAGTCCGCTGCTGCTCTTCCTGCTGGCGGGCCGCAGATCAACGCCGATGATCCGGCCTTCACGGCACCTGACAACATGCCTGATCGTATCCGCGCAGCTGTGCGCAACACAGGTGCGCTGCTCCCGGACCGGCCTGCCGCCGTCGTGCGTTGCATCATGGACAGCCTTGCGGCCGGTTACGCCAGAACGCTGGCCGATGCCGAGCGGCTCACCGGTCGAAGCACCAGCGTGGTGCACATAGTTGGAGGCGGTTCCCAGAACCGGCTCCTGTGCCAGCTCACCGCAGACGCGACTGGCAAATCCGTGATCGCGGGACCTGTGGAAGCGACGGCACAGGGCAACGTCCTGGTGCAGGCGCGTGCTGCGGGTGTAGTCGCGGGTGGCCTAAGTGAGCTGCGCGCGCTCGTTGCGGCGGGAACGCAACTGGTGCGGTACGAATTTAGGGATGCTTTTGCGTCACAATCAGGAGGATCCTAGTTAGAGCCGAGTCTACGACGAACAAATGTAACCGAATGGTGCCATAATAGAGCAATGAACATGAACGCGGAGGCTGTTGGCCGCACTATGCGCGAGCGACGGAAAGCCCTCGGCTATACGCAACAAGCCCTGGCTGACTCCATAGGGACTTCCCGCAAGTTTGTTGTGGACCTGGAATCAGGAAAGGAAGGTGCATCCTTCGGGTTGGCCCTGAAGGCGATGCGAGTCCTCGGCCTGGAAATAACCTCCCATGAGAGCTCTTTCCATGAATTCGCGGCTGACTTTGAACGCACTCTGAACGAGGGCGACTACCACTACGCCATCCGGTTGCTGGGCGAATACACCAACTCCTCGCTCGCTGCGGGCCGGGCACTGATGCCCGCCGCCCCTTCCTTCAATGACGATGCTTACCGGGCAGCACTTGGCGCAGTCACGCTATGGGTCTCAGCAAAGACCGGCTCTCCCGCACCAAAGTGGGCGAAAAACGCCAAGGCATCGTCGCAGCCGGTTTTCCTGGCCGAGAAGCTCCATCCGGTCAGTGACCGAATGAAAGACCTCATTCGTAGTGAGACTCCCGCTGAGATCGCTGCAATGAACGTATGGATCCGCGAGAGAGATTTGGCCACGGTTTGAGGGTGCTCGAATTCCAACGTGCCGACGTGGTTGAACTGCTTCGCGAATAGGAAGCCCGGCTTGGAACCCGCGGCGTCACCTTAGACATCCAAATCGTAGGTGGCGCCGCACTCCTGCTGCATGGCATCTTGGACCGCGCAACCAGCGATATTGATGCACGCTACACTCCCATTGGCGACGTGGATGAAGTGGCCGCAGCCATGGAGCAGGAGTACGGGTTGCCCCCGAAGTGGCTAAACAGCAATGCAGCAGCCTTCCTCCCCGAAGAAGCGCGGTGGATCGCCGGCCCAAAGGGGACCTCATCAGCCATCCAGCTCGCCGACCTGCCCACCTTGGCTGCAATGAAGATAGCTGCGGAGAGGGCGAAAGACATTGAGGACCTTGGCCACATAGTGCTGGCACTGGGGATCGAAAAAGCCGGCGACCTCGTGCAACTCGCTTTCGAGAAATATGGCGAGCACTCTATAGCTCTCAGCGCACCAGCAGACAATTACGAAATCGTTGCTGAAGAAGCAATGGCCGCAGCCAGAGCCTTGCGTCGACCACCCAGCTAGCCTTTCACTAGCGCTAAGAACGCGAACGTCTGGTACGTCACAGCGCCGGGTGAGGGTGCCGCGCTAAACTGATCGCATTATGATCCGCACAATGTTCAAGTCCAAGATTCACCGCGCAACGGTGACCCACGCCGACCTCCACTACGTCGGTTCGGTCACTGTCGACCTGGACCTCCTGGACGCGGCCGACATCCTTCCCGGCGAGCTCGTCTCCATTGTTGACGTCACCAACGGCGCCCGGCTGGAGACGTACACCATTGCCGGCGAGCGCGGTTCAGGCGTGATCGGGATCAACGGCGCGGCCGCCCATCTGGTACATGTGGATGACACGGTCATCCTCATTACCTACGCGGAAATGACCACGGAAGAGGCCCGGACATACGAGCCCAGGGTGGTCCACGTGGGCAAGGACAACAAGATCCTGCAGCTCGGCAACGACCCCGCAGAGGGCCATACACCCGGTCTCATGCGTCCTCCGCACGCACTCAGTAACGCGGCGCACCTCAGCTAAGGCTCCACAGCAACGTTCGACGTCGGCACTCACCGGAGTGCCGACGTCGAACGCGTTTACACGTCCGTATGACGGAACTCTCGGCAGAAAACGCTTACTCGGACGGCGATTCTGGCTAGGCTGGGAACCGTGATCCAACGATTCCCACACAGCGCAGCCTCATGATTGGTGTCCTGTCCGGGTTCTTCGTGGTGTGGGCCATCATCCTGGTGGGCATGTTCGTTGGACGCCGGAACATCCTTGGCGAGAATGCCCGGTCCGTCCTGAGCTCGCTGACTTTCTTCGTGGCGAGTCCGGCGCTCCTGTTCGAGACCTTGAGCAAAGCCAAACTGCATGACGTCTTTGCCGCCCCGTTGCTGGTCACAGCCGTGGGCGCTGTGGTGACGGGCTTGCTGTTCTTTCTGATTGCGAAGTTCTGGCTGAAGCGGGCCATGCCCGAAGCCCTGATGTCCTCCATGAGCTCGTCCCTGGCCAACTCCGCCAACCTTGGCATCCCGATTGCCGTTTTCGTCCTGGGTGACGCGAGCTACGTGGCACCGCTGCTGATCTTCCAGCTGGCGTTCTTCACGCCCCTGTACCTGATGGCCCTCGACGCCAGCACCAGTACGCACCGAACAACTCCCCTGCGCTTCCTGCTGATGATCGTGAAGAACCCCATGATCGTGGGCTCGGCGCTGGGCCTGTTGGTGGCGGGTACGGGTTTCCACGTCCCGACGCTCATCCTGGAGCCGATCCACCTGATCGGCGGTGCCGCGATTCCGGCCATGCTGATGTCCTTCGGCATGAGCCTGAACGGATCCAAGCCGTTGCAGAAGGCCTCGGGGCGGAGAGTGGATACCCTGCTGGCAAGCGGCTTCAAGCTGATTGTCCACCCCCTGATCGCATACCTGTTCGCCCGCTTCGCGCTGGGCATGGACGGGCACGCACTCTTTGCCGTGGTGGTGACATCCGCGCTTCCCACAGCCCAGAATGTTTTCGTCGCGGCGAACCGTTACCAAGCGGGTATTACCGTGGCCAAGGACACCGTTCTCATCACCACCATCGTGGCCGTGCCGGCCATGATCGCCGTGGCGCTGCTGCTCACCTAGCGCTGAGTTACTCCACGTCCGCACTCGCCAGATAGTGGTCCAAGAGCTGAGCGCAGCGGATGAAGCCCAGATGCGAGTATGCCTGCGGGTGGTTGCCCAAGTGTGTTTCCGTACCGGGATCGTACTCCTCCGGCAGCAAGCCCGTTGGCCCGAACAACGCCACCAGCTGGTTGAACAGCTCCAAGGCATCATCCAAGCGGCCAACGGCAAGGTACGCCTCGATCAGCCAGGTGGTGCAGATGTGGAAACCGCCCTCCAAACCCGGCAGTCCGTCGTCGTACCTGTACCGGAAAACGGTGGGCCCCACACGCAACTCCCGCTCAACGGCAGTGACGGTATCCAGGAAGCGCTGGTCCTGAACATCCAGCAGGCCCGAAAGCCCAACGTGGAGGACGGCGGCGTCCAGGTCAGGGCTGTCGTAAGCCACCGTGTAGGACATTGCAGACGAATCCCAGCCTTCGCGGAGGACTTCCTCGCGGATGGTTTCGGCAGTGGGGGCCCAATCAGCGTGGGCTGGGCGCCCGTGCAAAGCTGCAGCCTGGAGGGCCCTGTCCAGCGTGACCCAACACATGACCTTGGTGTACACATGGTGCCTGGGGGGCCTGCGTGCTTCCCAAATTCCGTGGTCGGGCTCGTGCCAACGGGCAAGCACCGCATGGGCCATCTGCTCCATGAGGAACCAGTGCTCATCGGGCAGGAACCCGCGGCGCTCGGCAAGATCATGGATCAGCTCGGCGATGGGACCGAACACATCCAGCTGCACTTGGTGGTCTGCCGCGTTGCCGATCCGGACCGGACGCGAGCCCGCATAACCGGGCAGGCTCTCCACGATTGCCTCCGTGGACAGAGGAGAGCCGGTCACCGAGTAGAGGGGGTGCAGCCACTCGGGCCCGGGAGCATTCTGGAGGATGCCGTCCAGCCAGGCAAGGAACCCGTCGGCCTCCTGCGTGGAGCCCAACGACACCAGCGCATTCACTGTCATGGACCCGTCACGCAGCCAGCAATACCGGTAGTCCCAGTTGCGGGTTCCCCCGATGCCCTCAGGCAGCGATGTGGTGGGCGCGGCCAGCACGGCGCCGGTGGGTTCGTGGACGAGCGACTTCAGCACCAGCGCGGAGCGCCGCACCAATGACGTTTTGATGGTGGGCAGTTGCAGTGCCTTGATCCACTCCCGGGAGGACTGCCCGACGGCGGCACGCCGGTTTGGTTCGCCGTCCGGGTCAGCGGGTGGTGGCTCGGTGTCACCGCAGCGAAGGTTCAGCACCACAGGACCGTTGTCCAGGGGAATCTCGGCGGTTGCAGTGGCGTATTTACCGTCGCTGGTGATCATGAAGGTGACGCCTTGCGCGGAGAGGATGATCGGATCCGAGGTACCCATGATGTGGACTTCGTCGCCACGGGTCTCCATGCTGAAGGGCGCGTTGGCGTAATCAGGCCTGGGGGCAAACACCACACGCGCAGCCCCCGTTCCGGAGAGGACGCGGACCAGGCTGGTAATGCCTTCCGGCGCGGGCTCCAAGTAATCGGTCACGGTGACATCGGCCCAGCGGGTCTCCACAATCATGGTGTTGTCCACGTAACGCTGCGCCAGCACCTGTGAGGCCTTCACCGGCTCGATGCTGAAGTGGCCGGCGGGCTCACCGCCAAGAATGTGGGCAAAAATCGACCCGGAATCCGGCAAAGGATGGCTCATCCAGCACACTTTGGCGTCCGGGGTAAGCAACGCGGTGGAGCTTCCGTTGCCGATCATGGAATGCCGTTCCAGGCCTACCGCGTCTTCGCCGAACAACCATGCCCGCCGAAGTTCGAACAACAAAGCCAGCACGCGGGCAAAGGCCTCCGGGTCCGGAAGGGTATGTGCCGCCGTCGTATCCCCCGGCCCCACGTGCAGGCCAAGGTCCGGTCCGCGCAGGGTGGCGATCGCTTTTTCGTCACTCTCGGCGTCGCCGGCAAAAAGTGCGGCGCTGACGCCCAGCCGCGCACGAAGCTGCTCCAGGGCCTGGCCTTTGGCCGGTTCCTCAACGGTCAAATCCAGCACCGTTCCATCAATGATGAAATACAGCCCGAACTCGATGGCTATCTTCTGCGAAACGAAGATCACCCGCTCCACTACCTCGGGAGTCGCCGGGCGGGTATGCACGGCAACACCCACGGGTTTGCGGACAACGCTGATGCCCTTCTCGGAAGCAACGGCTTCGGTCAACGCGGCGGCCACTTGTTGAAGCAGCTGCTCCGTGGCGAGGGAGAGCGTGTAGGCATAGCCCATGTCGAACTCCACGCCGTGGGACCCCACCAAGTGAACCTCTGCCGGCAGCCGGGACACCGCCGCCAAATCCCTCAGGGACCTACCCGAAATGATCGCGGTGTGCGTGTTGGGCAAGGCGGCCAGCGCACGGAGTGCCACAGCAGCACTGTCCAGCGGCAACGTTTCCGTGGAAACACCCTCAGCGGAGCAGAGCGTCCCGCCATAGTTGCATGCCACCAGCAGCCCGGGCACCCGGGCGAGTGCCCTGAGTTCCGAGAACAGCTCGGGCGTGATGCCATGCTGCGCGTCGGATTGGAGGACGG
Organism: Pseudarthrobacter sp. PvP004; assembly: GCF_017876035.1. Taxonomy (NCBI): domain Bacteria; kingdom Bacillati; phylum Actinomycetota; class Actinomycetes; order Micrococcales; family Micrococcaceae; genus Pseudarthrobacter; species Pseudarthrobacter sp. PvP004. The sequence goes on along the minus strand of NZ_JAGINL010000001.1, from coordinate 4,538,804 downwards.
TCCGGAGGAGGCCAAGCGGGAGCGATTTCATCAGCAGTGCCGAGTCGGCCACTGCTTGGTTCAAGTGCGTAGGCATGGCGAATCCTTCCGAAGCGGATAGCTATAGTCTCCGCCCGGACGGTTTCGCTTGACTACCTAGTAGATTGCGAATGCGTAAAGCTTTTCCTTGGATTTATGCGCTCACAAGCCCGGCAACCTCGGCCAGCAGTTCCACGGACCGCAGGCGCTCTTCGGTGCCGATGCTCTGGTGGGCCACGATCAGTTCATCAGCATCAGCGAACGCCGCAAACTCGTCGAGGTAGTCGCGCACCACATCCTTGGTACCCACGGCGGAGAACTTCATCATCTGCGCGATGTGCTGACCCTGAGGGGAATCGAGCACCATGTCCGCTTCGTCATCGGTGAACTCGCGGCCGCCACCGAAGAACAGTGACACACGGGCCCGCTTCACTGCGAGATGGATGGCCTGCGCCTCGGCGTTGGAGTCCGCGGCAGTAACGTTCACGCCGGCGATCACGTGCGGCTCGGACAACTGATCCGAGGGCTTGAACTCGCGGCGGTAGACGGCCACAGCATCCTGCAGAGCGGCAGGGGCAAAGTGTGAAGCGAAAGCGTAGGGAAGACCCAACTGGGCGGCCAACTGGGCGCCGAAGAGCGAGGACCCCAGAATGTACAGCGGCACGTTGGTGCCCTTGCCCGGCGTCGCTTCAACACCTTGGATGCGGGTGGGCCCAGTGAGGTAGCCCTGCAGTTCAAGGACATCCTGCGGGAACCTGTCCGAGGACGTGTGGTCGCGCCGCAGCGCGCGCATGGTGTTCTGGTCGCTGCCGGGAGCCCGGCCCAGGCCGAGGTCGATCCGCCCCGGATGCAGCGTTTCCAGCGTGCCGAACTGCTCAGCGATGGTCAACGGCGAGTGGTTGGGCAGCATGACACCGCCGGCCCCGAGGCGGATGGTGTTGGTGTGCGCGGCGACATGGGCGATCAGGACACTCGTAGCCGAGGACGCAATGGCGGACATGTTGTGGTGCTCGGCGTACCAAACGCGGCGGTAGCCCAGCTCTTCAGCCTTCTGCGCCATGGCCACGCTGCCCGCGAGACTTTCCGCCACCGTCTGGCCCTTCCCGATGGTTGCCAGGTCGAGGATGGAAAGAGGAACAGTCACGGTGGAGGCCTTTCGGTACGTTTTGCGGTGCCGCACGGTTGATTGCCGGCACTCTAGCGACAACGACGGCGGCACCCGGCTTATTTCTGTGAGTTGCGTCGCGCGGTGCCTCGGCTTGTGTTTTGTGACCCTGTTCGACGCCCGATTAACTGCCGTGAACCCCTGTATCCCCGCGTTTCGGAGCACTTTGACCGCCTCCCACGGCTGCCGGATAGTTGCAGCCACAAGTACGCATCAGAAATCTCTGTCCATGATCAGGACAAACCCAAGGAGAACCAATGGCACGTTTTGCAGGCAAGACCGGCGTCACAGCGGCGCTGGCCGCTACCGCTCTGCTGGGGCTCGCCGCCTGCTCGGACCCGGGCGCGACGGCGGCAACGGGAGCGTCAGCCCCGGCGTCGAGCGCTTCTTCCAGCTCGTCCACGAAAGAATTCAACCTGACCCCGCAGCAGGACCGCATCAAGGTGACGGTGGACTCCGCAGCGGCTGCGCTGGTTCCGGACGCCATCAAGGCGGACGGCAAGCTGACTGTGGTGACCACCGGCGGCACTCCCCCGCTGAGCACGTTCGCCACGGACAACAAAACGCTGATTGGCAGCGAAGTGGACATTGCCTACGCCGTGGGCGAGAGCCTGGGCCTGCAGGTGGAAGTGCTGCCGGTAGCGTGGGCAGACTGGCCGTTGGGCGTCGAATCGGGCAAGTACGAGGCCGTTCTTTCCAACGTCACGGTCACCGAAGCGCGCAAGGAGAAGTTCGACTTCGCCACGTACCGCAACGACCTCCTGGGCTTCTACGCGAAGACGGACTCGGACATCTCCACCATCAAGGAAGCCAAGGACGTGGCCGGCAAGCGCATCATCGTCGGCTCAGGAACCAACCAGGAAGCCATTCTGGTGCGTTGGGATGAGGAGAACAAGAAGAACGGCTTGAAGCCGGTGGAGTTCCAGTATTACGACGACGACTCCGCCTCCCAGCTCGCCCTCCAGTCAGGCCGCGCAGACCTCACGTTCGGGCCCAACGCGTCCGCGGCGTACAAGGCAGCGAAGGACGGGAAGACCAAGGAAGTGGGCACGCTTGACGGCGGCTGGCCCCTGAAGGCAGAAATCGCCTTCACCACGCAGAAGGGCAACGGCTTGGCTGTGGCCGCTCAGGCTGCGCTCAACACCCTCATCAAGGACGGCAACTACGGCAAGATCCTGGATCGCTGGGGACTCGCCTCCGAGGCAATCCCGGCGTCCGAACTGAACCCGGCAGGCCTGCCCAAGAAGTAGGAACCGCTGTGGCAGGGCACCTGCCGACGCCGAATCCCCGCCGGACACCAACCGGCGGGGATTCTTGCGTTCGCTGACCCAACGTGGGTGCGGCCGGAAGTGGTTAGAAGTGGGAGGGATCGGTGTTGGCTCCGCAGAGGATGACCGCCACCGTTTCCCCGTCGTTCGGTTTGTATGCCCCGGACAGCAACGCCGCGTAGGCAGCCGCGGCGCCGTGCTCCACGACGATGCGATGCTTCTCCCACAGGGCACGACGGGCCTGGACAATGTCCTCGTCCGAGACCAGCAGGCTTTGAACACCGGTGCGTCGGGCAACTCCGAAACCGATCTCCCCGATGCGCCGGGCTCCGAGGGAGTCCGCAGCAATTCCGGAGACGGCCACGTCCACAGGCTCGCCCTTGGCCAACGCGGTGTGCAGTGTGGGGACCGTCTCCGGTTCGACGCCCACTACACGAGCCCCGCCTTCGGCGGCTGCGGCAATGCCGCCCATCAGTCCACCGCCGCCTACAGCAACAAGGATGGTGTCGACGTCGGGCAGTTCATCCAAGAGTTCAAGCCCTACCCCGCCCGCGCCAGCCACGATCTCGGGCTGATCATAAGCGTGGCAATACACAGCGCCCTTCTCCTCGGCGAAGCGGATCGCGGCGGCGTAGGCCTCCGCGTATTCGGCGCCGCCTTGGACCACCTTGGCACCACTGGCGTACAGCTTGTGGACCTTGTTTGCCGGAGCCGACTCGGGAACGAAAACCGTGGCGGGGACTCCGAGTTTGGCGGCAGCGTACGCGTTGGCCAGGCCTGCGTTGCCGCCGGAGGCCACCACGATACCTACCGCGGGGTCCAGCTCACCGCTTTCCTTGGCCGTGAGCAGGCGGTTGAAGGCACCACGGGCCTTGAAGGAGCCGGTGTGCTGCATGTATTCGCACTTGAACCACAGGTGATACGGCTCCTGCTCGCCACTTTCCGCCAGCGGCGTATGCCGAACCCACCCGGCTGTCCGTGAGTACGCTGCTTCTACTTCTTCGCGTGTGACCATCGTGGCTGCACCTTTCGTCCGTTTCATCCTATGGTTTGCGTGGCCGCCTCGGACCCAGCCGAATAGGCTTGTTCACATGTCCGTCGACTTTGTCCTCCGTCCCTCCGTAGCCTCCGACGCCGCCTGGATTGCCGAACTTCGCGCCGTGGTGATGCGCCCGGACCTTGAGCGACTTGCCCGATGGGATCCGATCCGGGTCCGTGAGCGCTTCCTTAACGCCTTCCAGCCGGAACACACGTACGTCATACATTCCGAGGGCGTGGACGCAGGAGTGATCGCCATCAGGCCCGAGCCGGATGCCCGGTGGATCGAACATTTCTTTGTTGCACCGGCCCACCAGGGCAAGGGGCTCGGCAGCGCTGTGCTGAGGCACGTCATGTCGGCTTCCGTTGACGAGCGGCCGTTCCGCCTGGATGTGTTGCAGGGAAGCCCGGCACGGCGTCTCTACGAACGGCATGGCTTCGTGCTGGAATCCGAGGACCCGATCGATGTCTTCATGATGGCGCCTGCCACCCCCTGACCCCGCGCCCGGAAGTGCGGTAACCTCAGCACACACCACGCGGCAACGACGCGATACTTTCCGGGGGGAAAAATGGGGATTCTTCGATCGCGCTCGTTGAGGCGCGCAGCTACCACCGCAATGGCATTGGGACTCTTGGTTTCCGGGCTGACTGCTGCCGGCCCAGCCACTGCAGCATCCCAGCCGACACCGTATATTGACGGCGTCCCTTACGTCGGTTCTGAGATGCGCCGCCAGTACAACTACGACTATTGGGGTTGCAGGAACCCGGACGGCTCCGGAGATGCGATCACCCTGGAGTGGTTGCGCAACGGCGAACCACTTCCTGCCGAGCGTCAGGGTGAAACTTTGCGTGTCCTCCCTGAGGATCAGGGCAGCCGCATCTCCTTGAGGGTGTACCCGCTCACGCCCGGCGAACCCGGCTGTCCCACCGGGACACAGCTGAGCGCCGAGACGAAGCCCATCAAAGCCTCCAGCCGCGCCATGGGCTGGACCGGGCGCGGCAATTTCGAGCCGCTGGCCCGCACACACGACGGCAGGCTCATCCTGTACCCGCGGACGTACACCTATTACAAAGGCATGTGCGAGGGGCCGTGCCCGGTCTATTTCGGCGCGTGGGATGAACCCCGGCAGGTCGGGGCGGGTTGGAATATGTTCAACATCGTTTTCTCTCCCGGAGATTTTGATGGCGACGGATTCAACGATCTCCTGGCGAGGAACGCCTCCGGCCAACTGTTCCTTTACCGCGGAGACGGCGATGGCGGTTGGCTTCCCACCCGCCAAGTAGGTGCCGGGTGGAACATTTTCGATTCCATCGTGGGTCCCGGGGATTTCAACGGTGACGGCACCAACGATGTCCTGGCCCGGAACGCGGGCGGTGACCTGTTCCTGTACCCGGGCAACGGAAACGGCGGCTGGCTCGCACCAAGCAAGGTGGGTTGGGGCTGGCAGGTCATGAACAAGATCATCCCCGGCGGCGACATGAACGGCGACGGCACCGTGGAGGTCTTCGGCCGGGACCACAGTGGCGGCCTGCAGTTGTACTCCGCCGACGGTCAAGGCGGATGGGGTGCCCAGGCGTATATGGGTGGTGGCTGGAATGACTTCCAGGATGTGGCGGGCCTGGGCAGTTACGCCCACCAGAAGTACAACAACCTTGCTGCCATCAATGGCAACGGCGACCTCGTGTTGTACTCCACTGGCGCCATGACCACCGGTCTTTACGGGCCCCAAGGTCCTGTCGGCAGCGGCTGGAACGTGTTCAGGGAACTGCTCTAGTTCCCTGAGCCGGACTAGAGCGGCTGGCTCCCCACCGTCAGTTGCAAACTGACCGTTCCGCGCGAAACGTCGACGACGGCGGCACTTGAGTCGCCGCCGTCGGGCGCTGTTCCGCGTCGGCCCGGCTGGAAGCCGAGCCGACGCAGCAACGTCTTCAGCAGGTGACCTGCCTTCATGAAACGTGCGCCGACTCTTCGGAGCGCACCGGCGTTTCCAGCCCCAGGTTTTCGCGCAGCGTGGTGCCGCGGTATTCCGTGGGGTAGACGCCGCGTTCCTGGAGCTCAGGCACCAGGTGGTTCACGATGTCGTCCAAACCCGTGGGGATGAGCCATGGCGAGATGTTGAAACCGTCCACCGCCCCAACCCGTGCGAACTCGGCGAGATGGTCGGCCACTGCGGTATAGGAACCCGTGAACGTGGCGTCGATGCGAGCCGTTTTTGAAGTGACGAACTGGCGGATGGAGAGGCCCTTGTCCTTGGCCTCGGCCCTCCACTGATCGGCAAGCTGGCGGGCCTTGGCACCGTGGAAACCACTGCCGCGCGTTTCGGAGGTTTCCTCCACAACAGGATCAATCTCGGGAAGGGGACCGTCGGGATCATAGGAAGAGAGCTCCCGGCCCCAAAACTGTTCCAGGTAGGCAATAGCCTGCTGCGGACCGATCTGCAGGCTCCGGACCCAAACCTTCTTCTCCTGGGCTTCCTGGTCCGTGGCGGCGAGGATGAACTCGCTGGCCGGCATGATCTGCACGGCGTTGGCACCGCGGCCGGCGGCTACGGAGCGCGCTACGATGTCGCGGCGGAACTCCACGGCGTCGTCGAACTTGGGGTGGGCGGAGAAGATCACGTCAGCCTGGCGGGCTGCGAAGTCGCGGCCGTCCGGGGAATCGCCGGCTTGGAAGAGCACGGGGCGGTACTGGGCGCTGCGCGGCAGGCGCGGGGTCACATCAACGGTGTAGTGCTGGCCTTCGTGGAGGACTCGTCGCGCAGGTCCGGTGGAAGTTTCCCACGAGTCCCAGATGCGCTTGGCGGTCTCCACGAACGCTTCGGCATGTTTGTAACGGTCGGCGTGGTCCAGGTATCCGCCGCGGCGGAAGTTCGCGCCGGTCCAGGCGTTGTCCGTGGTCACAATGTTCCACGCGGCCCGGCCTCCGGAGATCAGGTCCAGTGAGGACAGGCGGTGTGCGAGGTCCGCGGGGTCGTTATACGTGGTGTTTTGCGTGGCCACCAAGCCGATGTTCTTGGTGACTGCGGCAAGTGCGGCAAGCATGGTCTGGGCGTCAGGACGGCCCACCACATCCAGTGCATGGGGACGCCCGAGGTGTTCACGCAGGCGGAGGCCTTCACCCAGGAAGAAGGCTGCGAACTTTCCGCGCTCGGCTGTCTGGACGATGTGGCGGAACGACTCGAAGTCCGTCTGCGAGCCTGATTCGGGAGCCTTCCAGATGGTGCCGGAGTTGACGCCCTGGAAAAAGATTCCGAAGTGGATGTGGCCGCTCGGCTGGAAAATGTCGCGTGTCATGGTGTTCCCCTACTTTCCGGCGGCAACAGCAGCCGCGGCAGTGGTCGAATAGCGGTTCTCCGCCGGAGCCAGCCCCAGCAGCTCACGGAAAGTTCCGTCCTGGACAGGCGCCTTCAAGGAACCGCGGCGACGCAGCGCCGGGAGGACCAGCCGTGAAAGTTCTTCCAGCTCCACGTCCAGAACAGCTGGGTGAAGACGAACGCCGTCGGCTTCCTGGAGAAGTGCATCGAGCAACTCAGTAAGGCCGGCAGCCGAGCCCACAAACCGAGCAAGCCCGTTTTCCTGCAACTGGACCGGGCGTGAATCCGCAGCCTGCCCACGCGAGTCCAGGACGACGTCGAGCTCTGCCACAACGGCCACTGAAGCACCAAGCCGGGCCCTCACATCGCGGATCTCGGCAGTGAGGAGCTCCGGCGTCGGAGCGGAAACCAGCACGGCGTCCACCGCGTCAGCGGGCACCAGGCCCTCGCCCACCAATGACGCCGCGGCGAGCACGGGGAGTTGACCCTGCAGCGGCCGCGGGATGATGGACGGGCCCTTCACGGAGTAGCCAGTACCAGCGAAGTCTGCGGGAGTTTCGAAATCCGCGTAGTGCAGCTTGTCGACGTCGATATACCGCCCGGTGGCGACATCGCGGATGACGGCGTCTTCCTCCCAGGAGTCCCACAAGCGGCGGCCCACCTCAATGGACGCCGCGGCTTCCTGCGCCAGTGCCTCCCCCTGAACAAAAGAGCGTCCGACGGCGGCAGCAGCATCGGGTGACTCAGCTGCGGTAGCGATCCACCCGGCACGGCCCCCGGACACATAGTCCAGGCTCGCGAGCTGCGTGGAGACGTGGAAAGGCTCCGTATAAACGGTATCCACCTCAGGGACCACAGCAATGGTCCGGGTCACCGGCCCGGCAAAAGCCGCGCGCTGGAGGGCGTTGGCCCGCCCGGCCTCCGGCGTGTCCTTGAAGGTTGCCGCATGGAAACCGGCGGACTCGGCCGCGAGGACGGCGGTGGCAAGGTTCTCATAACCCGCGCCGTCAAGTTCAATGGCCAGGAACCCGGCCTTGCGTTCTTCGAAGGTACTCACTGCTGATCCTGACGTTCGTAGGGAATCTTTTCGCCTGCTTCGATGGCCACGGGAAGCCGGTTTTCGGCGGGCGGCAACGGGCAGGTGGCGAGGTCGGTGTAGGCGCACGGCAGGTTCACGGCCCTGTTGAAGTCGAGCTGCACGGAGCCATCAGCGGCGGGGACCACGGACAGCGAGCGGTTGGCCGCATAGGTGGTCTTGCCGGAGGTCTGGTCGGTGAACAACACAGATAGTGACCCCGGCGCGTGGCCGTTGAACGCCGTCAGCGCGAGTTCCTCACCGGCCAGTTTGAAGCGAATCTCACCCGGAGCTTGGTAGACGTGCTGGATGCCCTCGACGGCGGCACCCACCGTGGTGGGGCGCGGAGCCTCGAACGGGACAAAAGTGCCAGCCACAGCAAATGCAGCATTGGGCGTGTAGGCGGGCGTGCCTTGGTACTCCTGCAAGAGCTGATTCTGCGGGTTTCGGGGCCGGACGATGTACTCGCCGCCCCGCTTGGCCACCTCGATCACCGTGTCGCCGGAAACCAGGTTGATGCCACCGCGTTCCTCGATGGGACCCAATTCCACAGGAGTGCCGTTGTTCAGTTCCACGCCGTCCAGCTGCAGGCTTTCGCCCGGTTCCAGGACAACACGTACGACGTCGTCCTCCGCCTTCCAGGTGCCAGGCGCGCCTTCGAGTCGGCTCGCCTCGCTGCTGAGCCAGTGCAGGTGGGTCACGGCGAGGAAGCCATGCGGGTGGGCACGGTGCCGCTCGTGGGCGTCGTGCCATTCCTGCCATTCTTCGTCGAAGGATTCGAGTGCTGTATCAGTGTGCAAAGACATGGGCGTTGTCCGTCCTGTTGAAGGCATGATCTGCGGTGACTGCTGCTGCGGCGTCGGGTTCTGTGGCCCCGGCAAATTCGGGTCGGCCCGCGAAGGGATCCCCGGCTTCCCACAGCTTCGCCGTCTCCACCACCTGGTTCAAGCGGTCAGCGGTGGAGACAATCTCCCCCGTCACTGGATTCTTCAGGTGGGGAATGATGTCCAGGACTTGGAACTTCATTTGCCGGTACCAAAAGTTGCTTCGGTGACTGTCTTGGATTCGGGGATGGCTTCCTCGGAGAGGCCCCAGCGTTCCAGGACTTTGCCGTACGAGCCGTCCTTGATGGTGGAGTTCAGGGCGTCCGTGATGGCCGGAGCCAGTCCGTTGCCCTTGAGGGTTGTGGCGGCGACGAGTGTTTCCGCGGGCCAGCCGGCGTTGACCTTGCCCACCACTTTAAGGTCATCCCGGGTGTTCTCGCGGTACGTCACCGATGGGTACGGTGCCAGGTTCAGGTCGGTACGGCCCGAAGAGAGGGCCAGGATGGTGTCTGCGTCGGAGGAGTAGTACTGCAAGGTGGCCGGTGCCTTGCCCTTGGCTTCGAGCTCCTTGTTCCAGGCCAGCAGGATCTTCTCCTGGTTGGTGCCGGAGCCCACGGAGATCTTCAGCCCGGAAATGTCGTCCGAGCCCTTGATGTCGTAGGTTGAGCTCTTCTTCGCCTCAAAGCCCATGTACGCGGCGCGGTAGGTGGAGAAGTCGAACAGCTTCACACGGGCTGCGTTGATGCCCACGTTGGAGAAGACGGCCTCGAAGTCGCCGGACTGGGTCTTGAGCGGCCAGTTCTCCCACGATGTCACTTGGAGGTCCAGTTCCAGCCCGAGCTTGTCGGCCACGAGCTGGGCGATGTCCACCTCCACCCCGATCGGAGTCTTGTCGTCCGTGGCGTGGAAGGACAACGGAATGGACCCCGCAGTGGTGGCAACGGTCAGCTTGCCGTCCTTGGCGATGGCTTCAGGAACAGCAGAAGCTGCGGCGGCGTCTTTCTCACCGCGGATGCGGTTCTGGTCCACGGACGTGTTGTAGACAATCCCGTTCTTGGCAGCTTCGGACTCCGGCTGGGCTGCCGACGCTCCAGGATCGGAGCACCCGGCCAGCACGGGAAGCACGACGGCGGGAAGTACAGCGAGTGCCAGAATCTTGCGTTTCTTGGTGGAGCTGGTGGTGCGAAGCATGGGGATGTCCTAGATGTTGAAAGCTGGTTCGATGACTTTGGAGAAGAAGCTGCGGGTGCGTTCCTCGCGGGGGTTGGCGAAGATGTCCTGCGGTGTGCCGGACTCCACAATTTGGCCTTGGTCCATGAAGACCACGGTGTCCGCGACATCCCGGGCGAAGCCCATCTCGTGGGTCACCACAATCAGCGTGGTGCCGGACTTGGCGAGTTCGCGGATGACGTCCAGGACCTCGTTGACGAGTTCCGGGTCCAACGCGGAAGTGGGTTCATCGAACAGGAGGATCTTGGGATCAAGTGCCAGCGCCCGGGCAATCGCGACGCGCTGCTGCTGGCCGCCGGAAAGCTGGCGCGGGTAGGCGTCGGCGCGGTCCTTCAAGCCAACCCTGTCCAGAAGTTCCAGGCCGCGTTTCCGGGCTTCGGCTTTGGAACGCTTCTGAGCCACGATGGGCGCCTCAATGACGTTCTCCAGCGCCGTGAGGTGCGGGAACAAGTTGAAGCTCTGGAACACCATGCCAATGTGGGTGCGCTGCTTGAGGATGTCCTTCTCACGAAGTTCGTGGAGCTTGTTCCCGCGGACTTCGTAGCCCACCAATTCGCCGTCAATGGTGATGTAGCCGCCGTCGACTTTTTCCAAGTGGTTGATGGTCCGCAGCAGGGTGGACTTGCCGGAGCCGGACGGGCCGACAATCACAGCCACCCCGCCTGGTGGGACGGACAAGGAGACGCCCTTGAGGACTTCGGTGGCGCCAAAGGACTTCCGGACATTGGTGATGTCCACTTGGCCGCGGGTAGCCGCCGTCGTACCGGGCCGTGCCGCTGTGGCGGCCCCTGCCGCCGTCGTGCCTTCCGGAGCCGCGGCCGAAGCGGCAGCCTGCTTTTCCTCTGCGACCTTTGCCGCCGTTGCGGATTCTTTGCGTGCAGCGATGATGCTCATCGGGCGTCCTTCGTGGGAGAGGCAGCAACGTGGGTGGTGAAGAACTTACGGGCCTTCTGCAAGGGAGTAAGCGGGAGGGTCCGCAGGGCGCCCTTGGAGAAGTGGCGTTCGATGTAGTACTGGAAAACGCTCAGTACCGAGGTGATCACCACATACCAGAGCGTGGCGACCAGCAGCAGCGGAAGCACCTGCTGGGTCCGGTTGTAGATGACCTGAACCGTGTAGAAGAGCTCGGAGTAGGCAAGGACGTAAACGATCGAGGTGCCCTTGACCAAGCCGATGATCTCGTTGAACGCGTTGGGCAGGATGGCGCGCATGGCTTGCGGCAGCACAATCCTGGTGGAGCGCTTCCACGCCGGGATACCCAGGGCTGAGGCAGCTTCGAGCTGACCCTGGTCCACGGACAGGATGCCGCCGCGGATGATCTCGGCGGAATAAGCGGCCTGGTTCAGCGTGAGCCCCAGGACTGCAGCAGCGAACTGGCTGATGAGCGTGGTGGTCTGGGCCTCGAAGAAGCGGACGTCCGTGAAGGGGATGCCCAAGCTGATCTTCTCGTAGAGGTAGCCAAGGTTGTACCAGAGCAGGAGTTGGACCAGCAGCGGTGTCGAGCGGAAGATCCAGGAGAACGTCCAGGACACCGAGACCAGCAGCGGTGAGGCGGACAGGCGCATGAGAGCCAGGATGAAACCGAGCACAAAGCCAAGGACACCGGAAATGGCAGTGAGCTTGAGGGTCTCGATGAGTCCGTTGACCACCGACTGGGCCGTGAACCATTCGGCCACCACGCCCCACTCCCAGCGCGGGTTGGTGACCAGCGACCACGCAATGGCTGCGACGCCTGCAGCTACCAGTACGGTACCCACCCATCGCCAGGGATGCCGGGCCGGGACCAGCTTGTACTCGGAGTAATCCGGGGTGGGCGGTGCAGTTTCCGCCGTGGCAGGCGGTGCGATTGCACTCATGCGCCACCTCATTTCAGATCGGTTGTTGTCTATCGGATGGCTGCCAATCTAGGGCCGCGCGAAACCCGGCAGCAAGGCGGGAATTTGCACTTCTTCACTGGACTTCGCGCGGCTTCGCCGGAGTTCGCACAGCGTCACAATCTGCGTCACGAGACGTCCTATGAGACGTGGTTTTGCGCGTTTTAACGCTGCATGACGTGTGGTGAACGGCGGTTACCGCCGCCTCGACCGGCAGCCTGCTTCGTCCTTAGATTGGGCATCACCAACCACTGCTTTCAGGAGATCCCATGCCGTCTCGAGTACCCGCCATCGCCTTCATTGGCGGCGGCCCGCGCACGGCCGGCGTCCTGGAACGGCTGGCCGCCAACCGTCCCGCGTTGTTCGCAGGTCCCCTGCACGTCCACGTCATCGAACCACACCACCCAGGCTCCGGGAGGATCTGGCGCTATGACCAGGATCCCGGCCTGCTGCTGAACTCCACCGCTGCGGACGTCACCATGTTCACGGATGCCTCGGTGGCCTGCGATGGGCCTTCCGTTGACGGACCCGGGCTCTCCACCTGGGCGGCAGGGGTGTTGGATGGCAGCATCCGCGACGTTCCCGCTTTCGAGCCGCACCTGCTCCACCAACTCCGCGCATTGACTCCCGCGTCTTTTCCCACCCGGCAGCTACAGAGCAAGTACCTTGAGTGGTTCTTCCGCCGCGCCGTTGGGGCGCTCGGCCCGGACGTCACAGTGACAGTACATCGCGACACGGCCACCGGCGTCTCGGCGGCGGCGGACGGCATCTCCGCCGCGGCGGGCGGCGGGCACGACGACGATGCGCACCGCGTGCGGCTGGCTTCCGGCGCAGAGGTGGTTGCCGACGTCGTGGTTTACGCGCTGGGCCACACCGACTCCCTGCCCGATCCCGAATCTGCACGCCTCAGCGAATTCGCTGCCCGGCACGGCGGGTTCCACGCGCCGCCGTCGTACACCACGGACGTGGACTACTCCGCGGTTGAGCCCGGGCAGGACGTGATCGTCTCCGGCATGGGGCTCGCGTTTGTGGACCTGCTGGTGCTGCTGTTTGAGGGCCGCGGCGGCCGCTTTGAAGAAAGGCCCGACGGCGAACTGGACTATGTGCCTTCGGGCGCCGAACCCCGCGTCTGGGCAGGATCACGACGCGGCGTGCCGTACCACTCCAAGATCTCCTCCGTCCTGCGGGGCGAGCCGATCGCCCGTCCGCGGTACTTCACCGCAGAGGCCATTGACGCCCTGCTCGCAGAGCACCAGGAACTCGATTTCCGCACACACCTGTGGCCCCTGATCGCCAAAGACGCCGGCTACGCCTACTACCGTGAGCTGTTCACGGGGTACCCGTCCCGCGTGGTGGGTACCTGGGCCAGCTTCGAGGCGAGGTTCGACGCCCTTGATTGGTACAGCGCTGCCCGGGAAGAGCTGGCGGCATTCTCCGTGCGGGACCCCGCGCTGCTTCTGGACCTCGAGAAACTTGACCATCCCCTGAGCGGCTGCGCGTTCGCCGATCACCAGGCCGTTCAGCGCTCGGTGGCCGCGTACATCCAAAGCGACCTCAACCTCCGGACCAGCCCGGACCATTCCGAGACCCTCGCCCTGTTTACCGCCCTGTTGTTCGTGTACATGGACTTGGGGCGTTTGGTCCCGCAAGAGCGGCTCAACGCGCGCTCCCAGCAGACCATCCATGGTTGGTGGCACGGATTCTTCAGTTTCGTGGACTCGGGGCCGCCCGCGCACCGGCTGCGCGAGATGCTGGCCCTGCACAGGGCCGGGCTCCTGAAGTTCCTGGGCCCCGGCATGTGGGTCCGCGCCGACGACTCTCTTGGCAGGTTCGTAGCCGGGACGTTCCAGTCGCCCGTGGTGGTGGATGCCTCTGCGTACATTGAGGCGCGGCTGCCTTCTGCGTCCGTGGAGCGTTCCGCGAATCCCGCCTTGGCTGACCTGCACGACGCCGGATGGGGCACCGAACAAAGGCTCCTCACCTCCGAGGGCGCCCACTCCACCGGGAAGCTCCTGGTCTCCGGGAATCACCAGGTCCTGTCCCCTGTTGCTACTCCACAGAGGGGTTTGTTCGCGGTAGGCCCGTGGACGTCCGGGTGGGGCGCGGGGGCTTTTGCCCGTCCCAACACCAACGCAGCACCCTTCCGGGAGAACGACGCCCTGGCGCGGAGCATCCTGTCCACGGTTGCCACCACCCGCCCAACTGAGTCGCAGTTAACGCCGTTTTGAGCCCTCAAAACGGCCTCAGCTGCTACCTACTTGGGTTCCACCTACGAAAGGCCTGACATGACCACCACCCCCACCCTGCCGACGTCGGGCCTTACCGTCCTCAGCCTGCCCATGCGCGATCCTCGCGTTCGCCCGCTCCTGGACGAGCTCGCGGTCGAATACGAAACCCGCTACGGCAACCTGTTCGGCACCGGCGGCGCTGCGGAGGAACTGAACAGGTACCCGGCCGAGGAATTCGAAGCTCCCCACGGCGCCCTGATCATCATTCAGGAGAACGGCGAGTCCGTGGCTGGCGGCGCGTTCCGCCGTTACGACCAACACACAGCCGAGCTGAAGCGGATCTGGACGCACTCAGCTCACCGCCGCCGCGGTTTGGCGCGGCTGGTGCTGGCCGAACTGGAAAACGAGGCTCGACGGCGGGGCTACAGGAAGCTGTACCTCACCACCGGGCCACGACAGCCGGAAGCCAAAAACCTGTATCTGGCAACGGGCTACAAAGCACTGTTCGACCTCGCTGCGGACCCCGAGGACATCAAGCATTTGGCCTTCAGCAAGGATCTTGCCGCGCACAGCTAAGCTATGCGCATGGCCAACAAACCCACCGCAACAACTGCCGAAAAACTCGCCACCATCCAGCAGGGGTACACCCTGGAAGGTGCCACCATCGAGCTAGGCGCCGCGATTGTTGACGGCGAAATCCACAAAGAGGCCCAGGTCCGGCTCCCACTTGCCATGATGAACCGGCACGGGCTGGTGGCCGGCGCCACGGGCACTGGCAAGACGGTCACGCTGCACATGATCGCCGAGCAGCTTTCGACGGCGGGTGTCCCGGTTTTCCTCGCTGACATCAAGGGTGATCTGTCAGGATTGGCGACGCCGGCCACTGGCAGTGAGAAGCTGACGGCCCGTACGTCTGCGCTGGGCCAGCAGTGGGAGGCCAAGAACTTCCCGGTGGAGTTCTTCTCACTCGGTGGAGACGGCCACGGCATCCCCGTCCGCGCCACCATTACCTCGTTCGGGCCCATCCTGCTGTCCCGCATCATGGATCTCAACGACACCCAGGAATCCAGCCTCCAGTTGATCTTCCACTTCGCGGATAAGAACAACCTGGAACTGATCGACCTCAAGGACCTCCGCGCAGTCATCCAGTACCTCACCTCGGACGAAGGCAAGGCCGAACTCGCAAACCTTGGTGGACTGTCCAAGGCCACAGCCGGTGTGATTCTGCGCGAACTGGTGGGTTTGGAAGCGCAAGGCATGGAGAAGTTCTTCGGCGAACCCGAGTTCGACACCGCTGAACTCCTCCGCACGGCACCGGACGGCCGCGGTGTCATCAGCTGCCTGGAACTTCCCACGCTGCAGACCAAGCCCTTGCTGTTCTCCACATTCCTCATGTGGCTGCTGGCCGACCTGTTCGAGGACCTGCCCGAAGCGGGCGACCTGGACAAGCCCAAGCTCGTCTTTTTCCTTGATGAGGCCCACCTGCTGTTCAACGGTGCGTCCAAGGCCTTCCTTGAAGCCATCACCACCACCGTCCGGCTCATCCGTTCCAAGGGCGTGGGCATCTTCTTCGTCACCCAGACCCCCAAGGATGTTCCCGCCGATGTCCTCGGCCAGCTGGCCAACCGCGTGCAGCACGCCCTTCGCGCCTTCACCCCTGAAGATGCCAAGGCCTTGAAAGCCACAGTGTCCACTTTCCCGGTCAGCGACTACGACCTCGAAGAAACCCTCACGTCCGCAGGCATCGGTGAGGCCGTGATCACCGTCATGAACGAGAAAGGCGCACCCACCCCCGTTGCGTTGACCCGGCTCCGTGCCCCGGAATCCGTGATGGGCCCAAGCGCCGATGACCTCATCCGGAGCACCGTTGCGGCGTCCTCCCTGCTGGTCAAATACGGCACCGCCGTGGACAACCTCTCCGCCTACGAGAAACTCAATGGGCAGGCGGCCGCTCCTACGGGCGACGCCGCGCCGGGATTGCCGCCTGTGCCGGCTTCTAGTTCCGGGGTTCCTTCCGGGGCTTCGCAAGCCGACATCGACGCCGAAGCCCGCCGTATCGAGGAAGAAATCCTGGGCCGGCCCAGCTCACGGTCCTCGTCGCCTGAGTCCTTCCCGGCACCTCCCGCGCCCGTTCCCGCACCGGCTCCGACCTCGCAGCAGGACGGTATGTTCGGTGACATCGCCGGCGCACTCGGTGGAGCGCTGGGCGGTGGGCTCAAGAGCCTGGTCCGATCCATGGGAACACAACTTGGACGCGACCTCATGCGCGGGGTGTTCGGCACGTCCTCGCGGCGACGCCGCTAGTCCTTTCCAGCTGCCGGAACCACGACGTCGGGTGGCCGCAGCGCTTGCTGCCGTCCGGCGTCGGGCCTTCTCCAAACGGTGGATATAAGTCGCTCCGAGGCATTCCTGCACGGCGATGGCTGCCACGGCAGGTAACGTAAAGGGCGTGCAGTTGAGTCAAGCGTTCGTCAAGACCGCAGCCGGATGGCTGCTCGGTCTGATGCTTGCTGCCGCAGGAGCGATCGTTTGCATCAACCTGGTGAGCTCATCGGTGGCCAGCCCTCAACAGCCCGTCAAGGAGTATTTGGCGGCCCTGCAGAAGGGCGAAGGCGAAGAGGCTCTGGGCCTCCTGCGCGCCAAAATTCCCAGCTCCAACCCTGCCATGCTGGACGGTACGGCCCTGCAAACCGCAGTTTCCAAGATGTCCGACGTCAAGGTGGGAAACCCCGAGGCCCGGGGCAGCAACCGCATGGCGGTGCCGGTGGATTACAGTCTTGACGGCAGCCGGCTCCACACTGAATTCCTGATGGAGCGGACTGGGACACAGTGGCTTTTCTTCGCCAAATGGGCGTTTGTGCCCACTACGCTCCCCACCATAGAAGTCACTGTGGTCAACGCCAGCGAGGCCACACTCAACGGCGTCCCCGTGAACATGCCCAACGGCCGCAATAACTTTGCCGTGTTATTTCCTGGCAAGTACGAGGCCAGCTTGAACGGCACCTACTTCGAGGCGCCGGCAGCGTCGGCCCTGGTTTCAACCCGCGACGGCGGCCAGGCACCCCTGAACCTGCAGACACGGTCTACCGCCGCCATGAATGAAGCCGTGGCCGGCAAGGTCCGCGAATTCCTGGACAGCTGCGCGGCGCAAGCCACCGAGCAGCAGCGTCTACAACCCGATTGCCCGTTCTATCACGCCAGCAACGCCCGCGTGGTGGACGGAACCATCAAGTGGGAAATCACCGAGTATCCCAAGATCACCATCGAGCCGTTCGGTGGCAAATGGGTAGTGGCTCCCCTGGATGGCAAGGCCACACTGACTGCCCGGGAGATCGACCTTTTCACCGGGTTCGTCAACGACCTCAACGTGGAGCACGACTTCAGCTTCACCACCCAGCTGGACGTCAGCGGCGACGCTGTGACGGTCACCCCGATGCTGACCTTCTAGCCTCTTTTTCGGGCGGCCCGGGTGTCGGATCTGGCCCAGTTTCCACCCCCTAGCCCCCCCATTCAATGCCTGTGGTGGCAAGAGAGCCGCCCTAAAGTGGGCTAGTTCGACCACATGCGAGCCGGCCCTCGAAGAAGAACTTCACGCACATGCCGGAGCATTCGCTCTGGTGCATGCACAACGTCGTCATAGAAGAACCTCAGCACCAGCATCCCTTGCCTGATTGCTTCGTTGTCCCGCCGACGGTCCTTTTTGAACTGCCGCGGCTCCATGTGGGATGCGATACCGTCTATCTCGACTATGAGAAATCCTTCGAGGAGAAAGTCCACGGTTCCTACGCCCTCAATCCAGACCTGGGTCTCGGTGCGGATGCCCACATCACGGAACAGGACCCGTGCAAGGGTTTCTATTAATGAACCTGCGCCCCGATCCACCTTGGCCAACACATTCCGCGCCTGCCCGCCCCGATTCCCCACAAGATGGCGGCGCAAGTAATCAAGGGTGATGTCGCCGCGAATATAGGCACTTTCGACCATCACGAGCGATTCCAACGGAGGAAGGCAGAGAAGTGCGTGCAAAAGAACGTCCGGCAGTGCGACGAACGGCTCGCTCCGCCGAGGTTGGGACAGGGACGTGCGGTGGCTGATGCAACCGGCGGACCGTCGACCGTTGTTCTGCCAGTAGTGGGGCTCAGCGGGTTTGTGCAGCAGCCACAAGCCGTAACGGCCAGCCGCCGATGCGCATGTCAGCAGCGATCTCGCTCTGACAGCCGCAACAAACTCCGGAGCCGCGCCGGGGAGGCCCAGCACTCCCCGCTCCACGCGCTGGATACTTCCCGCCTGCAACGCGGCTCGAATCGCCTTTTCACTGACACCACGGCCTTGTACCTGCCGGGTCAGTGCCACGCCGCCCAGTTGTCGCAGGGCTTCCTCGGGTTTCATCCCTCCAGCGTGCCGTCTGACCAAGGGAGCCAGCAGCCGCAGGGTGGGCTATGTGGATAAGCTGTCGCTCCGGAGTAGCCCACTTTCGACGGTTCCCACGGCATAAGAATGGCCCGGGCAACCCCTTGAGGGGTCAAACCCGGGCCATTCTCGGTAGCTAACGTTTAGTCCATGCCGCGCAGGTCCAGGACCAGCTCGGACTCACCGTCGGCCTGCAGGATTACCGGAATGCCCCAGTCCTGCTGGTAGAGGTGGCACGCTGCGTGATCGGGGATTTCGCCGTCCTCAGTCTCGGGACCATCGCATGCGGCCGCGCGGGCGGTGATGTGGAGGATGCCCTCGGGAACATCGGCGGACAGCTCCAGGGTGCGCAGCAAGCCCACCGATGTCCCACCACCGGAGACCAGCAGTTCCGGCGGCGTGGAGGAAATCTTCAGCTGTGTGGGATCGCCCCAACGGTCGTCCAGCTTCTGGCCGGTCGGAGCCTTGAAGCGCACTGCCAGCTCAAGGGTTCCGGGGGTCACCGGGCTCTTGGGACGGTGTGTCTGCGCAGCTCCCTCATCCACCTGCTGGGCTTCCTTGGGAATGGGAACCAGGACCAGTTGGTGCTTGTTCGACTCCACCACGATAAGCAGCGGATCGCTGCCTTCTACCTGGACCACGACGACGTCACTCGGCTCAGCGAGGCCCCTCGCCAAGGTGGATACGGACTTGGTGGCAGGGTCGTAGCGGCGAACGGCACCGTTGTAGGTGTCAGCGATGGCCACGGAATTGTCCGGCAGAACCGTGACACCCAAGGGGTGCTGCAGGCGTGCTTCAGAAGCCTCGCCATCACGGAACCCGAAATCAAACAGGCCCTTGCCGATGGCAGTTTCCACGCTCACACCGGAATCGCTGATGACCAGGCGACGCAAGGACGACGTTTCCGAGTCAGCCACCCAGATGTTGTCTTCACCGTCGATGGCCAGCCCGGACGACTGTGCGAACCATGCCTCCTCCGCCTTGCCGTCCAGCAGGCCTTCAAGTCCGGAGCCCGCGAGGATGGAAACCTCGTTGGCCAGGGGGTCGAAGGCGAAAATCTGGTGGGTTCCCGCCATGGCGATGACGACGCGCTGCAGCTTTTCGCTCCAGACCACATCCCACGGCGAGGATAGTGAAACCTCGGTGCCGAGACCAAGCGCCCCCACATCGATCGCGTCGGCAGCGAAGTCAGCAGGGCCGCCGTCGTGGTGTTCAGACCAAGTGCCGGCGCCGGTGTCTGTCACCCGGGCGGGACCGGCGTCGAGCAGCCGCTGAACACCGTTGCCGGCGAGCGTCTGCACGTAGCCGGAACTCAGCGTGACGCCACGGAGGCGGTGGTTCACTGTGTCAGCCACAACGGCGTCGTAGCCCAGCTTCCAGGCGAGCTCCGACGGCAGCAGCGTCACGCCCTGAGGCTCGTTGAACTGTGCAATCTCCGACTGTCCGTCCAGGTAGCCCTTGGTGCCGGAGCCGATGACGCGCTCCACGGTTTCAAGGTCCGGGCGGAGTTCCACCAAGCGGTGATGGCCGGAGTCCACAACCAGGTAGTTGCCGTTGGGAAGCTGGGTCGCCTTTCCGGGGAAGCGCAAAGTGCCCGACGTCGGCTCGGGGGCCACGTACGGCCCATTACCGCGGTGGAGGGTCCCCTTGGCTTCGTGCTCTGCCACGAGTTCCTCCAGGAGGACAGCGAGGCCGTCGGCGTGGCCCTCGCCGGAGAGGTGGGCCACGATGTAGCCCTCGGGATCAACGACCACCAGTGTGGGCCATGCGCGGGCGGTGTAGGCCTTCCACGTCGCGAGCTCGGGATCGTCCAGGACCGGGTGGTGAATTTCGTAGCGTTCCACGGCAGATGCCAGTGCAACAGGATCCGCTTCGTGTTCGAACTTGGGCGAATGCACGCCGACCGTCACCAGCACGTCCGAGTACTTTTCCTCAAGGGGGCGCAGCTCGTCCAGCACGTGCAGGCAGTTGATGCAGCAGAAGGTCCAGAAGTCGAGCAGCACGATCTTGCCGCGCAAGGACTCGAGGTCCAGGGATTTCCCGCCCGTGTTGAGCCAGCCGCGGCCCTCCAGTTCGGAGGCCCGGACCCGGTGTTGGGTACGTACGGTTTCGCTCATCAGCGTCCTTCCAGCTTGGTGTTCGGTTCAGTCTGCCCGGCAGAGTCTGTGGTGGGGCGTTCGGCGTTGCTGCGTTCCGCCTGCGCCGTGGTGGATCCCTGGGGCGTCCTGGATGCTTGGGTGGTGCGGTTTGCCATCTTTGCGTCGCGGTCAGCGAGCCGGGCAAACATATCGTTGTAAGCACTGAGATCGGCGTCGTTATTCCTGTCGGCTGCCCGATCTACCCGTCGGGTCTCCCGTTCGTCCGATCGGGACCACAAGACGGCGACGCCGATTGCCACCAGCAAAGTGGGGACTTCGCCGATGCCCCACGCCACTGCGCCGCCCAATTGTTGGTCTCCAATGGCCGACGGCCCCCAGGCCCGGCCCAGGTTTCCAAAGTAGTCAGCGGCCAACAGCCCGGTGCCACCCATGATGGCCACGCCGAAGAATGCATGGAAGCCCATGGTGGCCAGCAGTAGGAGCAGGCGCATCGGGTAAGGGGCTCGACGCGGGAGAGGATCGCTGCCAATCATGCTCAGCACAAAAATGTAGCCCGTCAGCAGGAAGTGCACGTTCATGAGCTCATGGCCAACATGCTCGCGCATCGCAAGGCTGAACAGGTCAGAGTAGTAGAACAGCACAATGGAGCCCGCGAAGTTGGCTGCAGCGAACAGCGGGTGCGTTACGATCTGCGAGAACTTGGAGTGCACAAACAGCAGCAGCCATTCGCGCAAACCCCGTGACCCGTGGATACCTTCGCCTCGGGCCGGGAGTGCCCGCAAGGCAAGGGTTACGGGGGCGCCCAGGACGAGGAAGATCGGCGCCACCATGGTGAGGGCCATGTGGTCCACCATGTGCGCAGAGAACAGGACACGGCCGTAGACAGCGGGCGGACCTGAGGTGATGTACGTGAGCACCACCAAGCCGATCAGCCAGTTGGCTGTCCGGAACCAGGACCACTTATCTCCACGCTTGCGGACCTTGATGATGCCCAGGATGTAGGTGACCGCGCCGAACAGTGCGATTCCCATCCACAGCCAATCCAGGCGCCATTCCGTAAGCCAGCGCTCCGGAGTCAACTCTGGTGGAAGCTCGTATCCGGAGAGGATGAACGACGGCGAGGCATCGGGCGCGTAGGTGGTGGGCTGCGGCGGAGCCGAACGTCCCAGCGCAACGGCAAGTCCCGACGTCGCGCCCATCACCAGAAGCTCAACCAAAACAAGCTGCCACAGCACACGGCGGGCCGACATGGAGCCGTTCTTGCCCAGCTGCGGGATGACCCACTGGCGGTGCATGAAGCCGATGCCGCCCAGCACCAGGGTGGCCAGCGACTTGGCGATAATGAGCTGGCCATAGGCCGAGCCAAAAAGGTCGGCGGGGTTGGTGACGCGGATGGCAGCGTTGATGACACCCGAGGCGAACACCAGGACAAAGGCAAAGCCTGCCAGCGACGAGAAACGACGCAGGGTCTGCTCTGTGATGTCCGGTGTCCCCTTGTTCTTGGAACCCGTAAGAATCCCGGAGAGGACCGCGAGCATGATGATGCCGCCCACCCATGTGGAAACACCCACCAGGTGGAGGCCCAGAGAATTGATGGCCCCTTCGTGGTCGCTGGAGCTGGAGGAGTGTCCGATCAAGGCTGTAGGAACCAGTCCGATCAGGGCCAGCAGGAGTGTGAACGCCAGGCCCGTCAATGATCGGACGCCGAACAGCGCGGTGGTCACAACGGCGGCGATGATGGTGACCGCGAGCCAGGCCTTGCCGGTCTCAATGTCCGTCATGAAGTAGACCAGGGAGCGCGTGAACTCGGCATCTCCGGACAGCCCCTGCCCCGCCACGTCTGCGTATGTCAGGACCAAGACCGCGACGGCGGACAGTGTCCATGCGGCGCCGGCCGCCGCCGCAACGGCCAATGCACGGGCGAAGGCCGGGTGTTCCGGCGCGTCAACGTCCTTCTCACGGGACCGGGAACCGCCAAGGTTTTTGGGCAGGATGCCCACAGCGAAGATCAGGCCACCAACCACCGTAGCCACGGATACGTTGTGGATGGCCTTCGCTACGGGAAGGCCCCACCGGACCAACTCACCGGGATCAGAAACCTGCCGGGCGGCTGAGGCGCCGGAGAAGATAAGGGCCGCTGCGAGAGCCAGGAACAGCACCGCCAGTCCGGCCAGTTGCCACGGCAAGGAAATACCCGCGACCGAAGCGCCTCCCCGCGCTCCCGGCTTGGGAACAGGCGAAGGGGCAGTAGCGGAACTTCTTACTGATGGCACTTATCCATTGTCCGCTACCTGCCGCCGGGCTGCGAATCGGAAGAGCGCTATGTGCATTAACTAACAGCCTTAACAGCAAAAGGGACGGCAACCAGCAGGTTGCCGTCCCTTCAAGGCGTTCGCCGAAGAGTTACTTCTTCTTGGCGACAGCAGCCTTCAGCTTGGAGCCAGCGGTCAGCTTGACGCTGTGGCCGGCTGCGATCTGGATGGTTTCGCCGGTCTGCGGGTTGCGGCCGGTGCGAGCTGCACGGTCGGTGCGCTCAACTGCGAGCCAGCCCGGGATGGTGATCTTTTCGCCGGCGGCGACAGAAGTCTCGAAAACTTCGAACAGTGCATCGAGCACGGAGTTGACTGCTGCCTGGCTGGTGCCAGCCTTGCCTGCTACCTCTGCAACGAGTTCACTACGGTTCTTAGCCATTTACGTCCTCCTGGACTCATACGTTTTTGAGCTTTCAAGCGGAATGCGAGCAAGCCACTGTTCGAAAACTTACCAGCTTGGGCTGCCATGGCCAGCAAATTCCGCGTGTTTCCGCGCCTTTTTGACCAAAATCACCGGAATTTCGGGGTTTTTAGGAGTGCTTTACGCCCTTGGCGTACCCTACGGCGATGGCAGCTGGCACAGCTGGCACTCCGTAGGTCCTTCCCGGTTAGAACATAATGCGTTGGAACAGGACATGATCCTGCCATTCCCCGGCGATCCGAAGGTAGGACGGCGCCATCCCTATCCGCGCGAAACCGCACCGCTTCAGGACCGCTTGCGAGGCCGTGTTGTGCGCCAGCGTCGCGGCCTGGATCCGGTGCAGGCCGAGCTCATTGGTGCCCATATCTACCACAGCGGCCACCGCGCCCGACGCTACGCCCTTGCCCGTCCACGCCTCATCCACCCAGTAACCGAGGTTGGCATTCAGGAAGGGCCCGCGGACAATACCGGAGAGGGTGATCATCCCTATGATGCCCTTCGCTGTCGTCAACGCCCAGGGCACCTCATTGCCCTGTTCGTAGAGGTTCAGCTTCGCTCGGATCACCGCTTCTTGGCCCGCGGTGGTGAAAAACTCATCGGCCCGGACCGGTTCCCACGGTGCCAGGTGCTCACGGTTCCGCCGGTAGGCAGCGGCCAGGGCGGCCGCATCTGACTGCTCCAGAGGGCGCAGAAAAAGCTGACCAGCCTCTTTACCAGCTGAGTGGTGCTCCAGGCTTCGCGTGAGAATCATCCCCAGACTCTACCTGCCGCCTCCTTTGCGATTGCGCTCAAGTGGGGCGACTGATAGCTTTCCTGTGATCGTGATTTTCCGTCAGGAGGTGAGTCCCATGTACGCAGTATCCACAGTGGGCGCTCCCCTGCAGTCCACGATCTCGCGACTGAGCTAGTCGCCACCGGGAGCGCCAGTCAGGCAATTCGCGAAAGGCGACTCCCATGAACACAACATCTTCTTCTCCTCTGCAGCAGCCTCAACTGACAGTTGATGCTTCTTACCGGGTGCCTATCGGCGAGCGGGCGCTAATCCTCGGTGGCGGCGGGTCAACAGGCAATGCCTGGTTGATCGGCGTCGTCGCCGGCCTGTTCGACGCCGGGTTGGACGTGACCGCTGCAGACCTTACCGTCGGCACATCGGCCGGTTCGACGGCGGCGGCCCAGTTTGCCGGGGCAAATCCCACCGCGCTCTTTAACGACATCATTGCTGCTGCCCCGCAGAACGCGGTTTTTGCTTCAGGCCGGGCCACACCTGCCAGGTCAGGGGCAGGGCGAAACAACGGAGCCCGACCCGTGACAGACCACATGGAACGTACGGGCCAAATCCTGGAGGCCTCAGCGGATATGGCTGATATGCGCCGCAGAATGGGCGCAGCAGCAATGGACTTGGCCGAGGCAATGGATGGCTCCAGTGCTCGCTGGCGAGCAACCGTTTCAGCCCGGCTACCCCATCAAGAGTGGCCTGAACGACTGGTGCTCCTCACTGCGGTTGACGCCAAAACCGGCGAACCGGTGGTGTTCGACCACCACAGTGGAGTGGACTTGGTTGACGCTGTGGCCGCCAGCTGCGCCAGTGGCTTCGCTTACGCCATAGGCAGCAAGCACTATATCGACGGCGGCTACCGATCCAACGCCGAGAATGCCGACTTGGCTGCCGGGTACAGGCGCGTGCTGGTGCTGTCACCATTTGGGGGCAGGACACGGACGCCGTTGGAGTGGAACATGCATCTCGCGGCACAGGTGGGCGAACTGCGCAGTAGCGGCAGCCGGGTTGAGACCATCTTCCCCGACACCGAGGCGGAGCACCTGTTCGGCATCAATGCCATGGACCTGACCTTGCGGCCGGCGGCGGCCCGGGCCGGTTTCGATCAGGGCAGGGCCTTGGCCGGTTCCCTAAGCGAGTTCTGGCGCTGACCCTACCCGAGTCGGGACGCGACTGACGGTTGCTTTCAGCCGTCAGTGGCGTCTGCTCCTGTTAAATGCGGGGAGCCCCGACCTGGTGGTCGGGGCTTCCCGTGAATGGTTGTCCGGCGGTGTCCTACTCTCCCACACCCTCCCGGGTGCAGTACCATCGGCGCTGTGGGTCTTAGCTTCCGGGTTCGGAATGGGACCGGGCGTTTCCCCCACGCTATGACCGCCGTAACTCTGTTACCCGAACCCCGGTGCCAGGTTGTTCTGGGTGGGGGTGGGAAATCTTTTGGGTTACAACTGTGGTGTTGTGTATTTAGTTGTTGGTTCCTGGAACGGTTGTTGTTCGGGAACCACATAGTGGACGCGTGCAGTGTGTTGTGTGGTGTAAGTTGTTGGCCTATTAGTACCGGTCAGCTTCACGAGTCTTTAGTCCTCGCTTCCACATCCGGCCTATCAACCCAGTGGTCTGGCTGGGGGCCTCTCACACATAATGTGTATGGAAATCTCATCTTGAAGCGAGCTTCCCGCTTAGATGCTTTCAGCGGTTATCCCATCCGAACGTAGCTAATCAGCGATGCACTTGGCAGTACAACTGACACACCAGAGGTTCGTCCGTCCCGGTCCTCTCGTACTAAGGACAGCCCTTCTCAAATTTCCTGCGCGCGCAGCGGATAGGGACCGAACTGTCTCACGACGTTCTAAACCCAGCTCGCGTACCGCTTTAATGGGCGAACAGCCCAACCCTTGGGACCTACTCCAGCCCCAGGATGCGACGAGCCGACATCGAGGTGCCAAACCATGCCGTCGATATGGACTCTTGGGCAAGATCAGCCTGTTATCCCCGAGGTACCTTTTATCCGTTGAGCGACGGCCATTCCACAATGTACCGCCGGATCACTAGTCCCGACTTTCGTCCCTGCTTGAGATGTCTCTCTCACAGTCAAGCTCCCTTGTGCACTTACACTCGACACCTGATTGCCAACCAGGCTGAGGGAACCTTTGGGCGCCTCCGTTACTTTTTAGGAGGCAACCGCCCCAGTTAAACTACCCATCAGGCACTGTCCCTGACCCGGATCACGGGCCGAAGTTAGATGTCCAAAGTGACCAGAGTGGTATTTCAACGATGACTCCACCCGAACTGGCGTCCGGGCTTCAACGTCTCCCACCTATCCTACACAAGCCACTCCGAACACCAATACCAAACTATAGTAAAGGTCTCGGGGTCTTTCCGTCCTGCTGCGCGTAACGAGCATCTTTACTCGTACTGCAATTTCGCCGAGTTTATGGTTGAGACAGCGGGGAAGTCGTTACTCCATTCGTGCAGGTCGGAACTTACCCGACAAGGAATTTCGCTACCTTAGGATGGTTATAGTTACCACCGCCGTTTACTGGGGCTTAAATTCTCAGCTTCGCCCGTAAGGGCTAACCGGTCCTCTTAACCTTCCAGCACCGGGCAGGAGTCAGTCCGTATACATCGTCTTGCGACTTCGCACGGACCTGTGTTTTTAGTAAACAGTCGCTTCCCCCTGGTCTCTGCGGCCCACACCCGCTCACGGAGAGCAAGTCTCCATCACGGGGCAGGCCCCCCTTCTCCCGAAGTTACGGGGGCATTTTGCCGAGTTCCTTAACCATAATTCTCTCGATCGCCTTGGTATTCTCTACCTGATCACCTGTGTCGGTTTGGGGTACGGGCGGCTAAAACCTCGCGTCGATGCTTTTCTTGGCAGCATAGGATCACCGGATCCCCCCGAACGGGGGTCCCATCAGATCTCAGGATCGTGCTCGAAGCACACAGGAACGGATTTGCCTATCCCTGACCCTACATCCTTAGACCGGGGCAACCATCGCCCGGCCCGGCTACCTTCCTGCGTCACACCTGTTAATACGCTTACCTCCCGGGATCAGGTCCCGCGCTCGGCCAAAACCCACAACACCACAAGGGTGAGCGGGCAGGCTCCGGGCGGTTAGTATCCCCCGCTTGGCATGGGCGGTTTTTCGCCGGTACGGGAATATCAACCCGTTGTCCATCGACTACGCCTGTCGGCCTCGCCTTAGGTCCCGACTTACCCAGGGCAGATTAGCTTGACCCTGGAACCCTTGATCATTCGGCGGACGGGTTTCTCACCCGTCTTTCGCTACTCATGCCTGCATTCTCACTCGTGTAGGCTCCACCGCTGGTTTCCACCGCGACTTCACTGCCCACACGACGCTCCCCTACCACTCCACACCCCTGAACCACGAAGGCTAGGGCATTATGTGAAATCCACAACTTCGGCGGTGTACTTGAGCCCCGCTACATTGTCGGCGCGGAATCACTTGACCAGTGAGCTATTACGCACTCTTTCAAGGATGGCTGCTTCTAAGCCAACCTCTTGGTTGTCTTCGCAACTCCACATCCTTTCCCACTTAGCACACGCTTAGGGGCCTTAGTTGGTGGTCTGGGCTGTTTCCCTCTCGACTATGAAGCTTATCCCCCACAGTCTCACTGCTGCGCTCTGACTTACCGGCATTCGGAGTTTGGCTGACGTCAGTAACCTTGTAGGGCCCATCGGCCATCCAGTAGCTCTACCTCCGGCAAGAAACACGCAACGCTGCACCTAAATGCATTTCGGGGAGAACCAGCTATCACGGAGTTTGATTGGCCTTTCACCCCTACCCACAGCTCATCCCCTCCATTTTCAACTGAAGTGGGTTCGGTCCTCCACGACGTCTTACCGTCGCTTCAACCTGGCCATGGGTAGATCACTCCGCTTCGGGTCTAGATCACGCCACTACACTCGCCCTATTCAGACTCGCTTTCGCTACGGCTACCCCACACGGGTTAACCTCGCGACGTAACACTAACTCGCAGGCTCATTCTTCAAAAGGCACGCCGTCACCAGAATCAGACTGGCTCCGACGGATTGTAAGCACACGGTTTCAGGTACTGTTTCACTCCCCTCCCGGGGTACTTTTCACCTTTCCCTCACGGTACTGGTCCGCTATCGGTCATTAGGAAGTATTTAGGCTTATCAGGTGGTCCTGACAGATTCGCACGGGATTTCTCGGGCCCCGTGCTACTTGGGATACTCCCCAGGCCGTGCACAACATTACGGTTACGGGGCTCACACCCTCTCTGGCCGGCCTTTCAAGACCGTTCACCTATGCCTGCACCTCACCTCACTGGTCCGGCAGAACCAGAACGGAAAGTCCCACAACCCCGCCCATGCAACGCCCGCCGGCTATCACACATGGAAACGGTTTAGCCTGATCCGCG
This sequence comes from Pseudarthrobacter sp. PvP004, assembly GCF_017876035.1. Lineage (NCBI taxonomy): Bacteria > Bacillati > Actinomycetota > Actinomycetes > Micrococcales > Micrococcaceae > Pseudarthrobacter > Pseudarthrobacter sp. PvP004. Next base: position 4,510,349 of record NZ_JAGINL010000001.1, on the reverse strand, counting down.
TTCGCTCGCCACTACTAACGGAATCACTATTGTTTTCTCTTCCTGCGGGTACTGAGATGTTTCACTTCCCCGCGTTCCCCCCACGCACCCTATGTGTTCAGATGCGGGTCACACAATCACCTTGCAGCGTTGTGCGGGGTTTCCCCATTCGGACATCCTGGGATCAACGCTCGGTTATCAACTCCCCCAGGCTTATCGCAGATTCCTACGTCCTTCTTCGGCTCCTAATGCCAAGGCATCCACCGTGTGCCCTTAAAAACTTGACCACACACAAACCGGACTCTCATCCGATCATGCATCATCTATTCGAGAGAACCATGACCACAAGGGCCAGGTTCATTCATAAGAAATTGCTGTAAGAACACACACACCAACCCCAAAAAGGGATCAGCCACGTGTGTGTTCTAGATGCTCGCGTCCACTATGTAGTTCTCAAACAACAACCCCGTCAACCAGACCACCACCCACCACAACCCACACCACAGCGGGGCCGTGCACGATGAACAGTGCTACCGGAAGCAGGAACAAAAGAAACACCAGAAGATGCCCCCATGCATTGCTGCAAAAAGGTCCTGTTGCCTCAGGACCCAACAGTGCGCCAAACACAACCCCACACACCCGCACCCCGGCAGCGTTCCAAACAACACCACACCCACAAGGGGCACAGGTTGCCGTACTGGCACCAGGACACAACCGGTGAAGGCCATGCCAAACAAGTTTGATTCGTTGATATTCCACCCATGAGCACCCACCGCAGAACAGACGCCTGCGCAATGGGCAACACTGACAACCACCACCACACCCATGCAGGCGCAGCAACCAGTTGTTAGCAGCTCCTTAGAAAGGAGGTGATCCAGCCGCACCTTCCGGTACGGCTACCTTGTTACGACTTAGTCCCAATCGCCGGTCCCACCTTCGACGGCTCCCCCCACAAGGGTTAGGCCACCGGCTTCGGGTGTTACCAACTTTCGTGACTTGACGGGCGGTGTGTACAAGGCCCGGGAACGTATTCACCGCAGCGTTGCTGATCTGCGATTACTAGCGACTCCGACTTCATGGGGTCGAGTTGCAGACCCCAATCCGAACTGAGACCGGCTTTTTGGGATTAGCTCCACCTCACAGTATCGCAACCCTTTGTACCGGCCATTGTAGCATGCGTGAAGCCCAAGACATAAGGGGCATGATGATTTGACGTCGTCCCCACCTTCCTCCGAGTTGACCCCGGCAGTCTCCTATGAGTCCCCGCCATAACGCGCTGGCAACATAGAACGAGGGTTGCGCTCGTTGCGGGACTTAACCCAACATCTCACGACACGAGCTGACGACAACCATGCACCACCTGTAAACCGACCGCAAGCGGGGCACCTGTTTCCAGGTCTTTCCGGTTCATGTCAAGCCTTGGTAAGGTTCTTCGCGTTGCATCGAATTAATCCGCATGCTCCGCCGCTTGTGCGGGCCCCCGTCAATTCCTTTGAGTTTTAGCCTTGCGGCCGTACTCCCCAGGCGGGGCACTTAATGCGTTAGCTACGGCGCGGAAAACGTGGAATGTCCCCCACACCTAGTGCCCAACGTTTACGGCATGGACTACCAGGGTATCTAATCCTGTTCGCTCCCCATGCTTTCGCTCCTCAGCGTCAGTTACAGCCCAGAGACCTGCCTTCGCCATCGGTGTTCCTCCTGATATCTGCGCATTTCACCGCTACACCAGGAATTCCAGTCTCCCCTACTGCACTCTAGTCTGCCCGTACCCACTGCAGAACCGGAGTTGAGCCCCGGTCTTTCACAGCAGACGCGACAAACCGCCTACGAGCTCTTTACGCCCAATAATTCCGGATAACGCTTGCGCCCTACGTATTACCGCGGCTGCTGGCACGTAGTTAGCCGGCGCTTCTTCTGCAGGTACCGTCACTTTCGCTTCTTCCCTACTGAAAGAGGTTTACAACCCGAAGGCCGTCATCCCTCACGCGGCGTCGCTGCATCAGGCTTGCGCCCATTGTGCAATATTCCCCACTGCTGCCTCCCGTAGGAGTCTGGGCCGTGTCTCAGTCCCAGTGTGGCCGGTCACCCTCTCAGGCCGGCTACCCGTCGTCGCCTTGGTAGGCCATTACCCCACCAACAAGCTGATAGGCCGCGAGTCCATCCAAAACCACAAAAGCTTTCCACCACCATGACATGCGCCAGATGGTCGTATCCGGTATTAGACCCAGTTTCCCAGGCTTATCCCAGAGTCAAGGGCAGGTTACTCACGTGTTACTCACCCGTTCGCCACTAATCCCCCCAGCAAGCCAGGGATCATCGTTCGACTTGCATGTGTTAAGCACGCCGCCAGCGTTCATCCTGAGCCAGGATCAAACTCTCCGTTGAAGAAAAACAAATCAAACAGACACAACCACACCCACCGGAAATAACGGCGAACACGGCTGCACAAAATTCGAAACCAGCTGAAAACCAGACCACCACACACGGGGGTGCATGACAATCCGGCATAAATTCAACCAATTGATAAAACAATCGGTATCAACAAACTTGGCACACTATTGAGTTCTCAAACAACAGACCCCCCAAAACATCACCCACAGCACACCACAAAGCAGCGCACCCAACAGGGCCATTGGAAAAGAAGAGTTATTTTTTGGCCGCCTACCGAACCGTACACACCTTCCGGCTTTCCGTTTCGCACCCGGCGACTCAGAAAACAATACACGCCCCACACCCCCAACGCAAATCCACCCCCAACCCCACCCCAACCACCCCCAAAACCCCCACCACACCGCCGTCGAACCCTGCTTCTTAGCGGTCCATCAGCTCCCGCATCGCCGTAATCACTGCCATAGGATTCTCCTCAGCCATGAAGTGACCTGTGTTCAGCGTCATGTGTTTGAGGGCCGGCGCCCACGCGCCCCAAAGTGAAGCGGCGTCGTAGCCCAGCGCCGCACCCCAATCCTGCTGCATCACAGTGACCGGCATGTCCAGGGTGCGTCCGGCGTTCCTATCCGCGCGATCATGCGAGATGTCGATTCCTGCAGAAGCCCGGTAGTCCGCGACGATCGACCACACTGCTTCACGCGATGCCCGCAGGTACTCGTTCCGATACTCCGCAGTAATGGACTCCGGATTATTGATCCATCCGTCCAGGAAGGAGGCGAAGAACGAATCAGCCGTCGCTTCGATCATGGGCTCCGGAATCCCGGGCGATTGGGCCATCAGGTATAGATGCCAAGCCACTTTGGCGTCCGCCCCGCGGAGGATCTCCCACATATCCAACGTCGGGAGCACATCCAAGGCGAGAAGGTGCGTCACGGTTTTGGGATGATCCAAGCCAGCCCGCAGAGCCACAAGGGCACCCCTGTCATGGCCGGCCAAGGCGAACCGGTCATGACCAAAGAATCGGGCAGCCATCACGACATCGGCAGCCATGGTCCGTTTTGAGTACGTCCCCCCGTCTTCTTCCGCGGGTTTGTCACTCGCTCCGTAGCCGCGGAGGTCAGGGCAAATGACGGTGTGATCCTTCGCCAGATCAACGGCGACGTGCCTCCACATCAGATGCGTCTGCGGAAAACCATGCAAAAGTACGACGGCGGGTCCGCTCCCTGCGACCGCTACGTTCAAGTGCACATCGGGTGCTACCGGGACGCGGTGATAGGTGGCGTCGGTCAACAAGGTCAAAGCCATGGAGTCTCCATTCGTTGGTGGTTAGTCCACTCTCCCGCTACCGAATCAGCCCTCAATCAGCCGGCGCTCTTCGGCCCGGCTATCAATCAAGGGTGTCGCACCCCCTGAATACGATTGACCTGTGAGCAACCTCCAGATCCGAGTCCTCGGCCCCATCTCGGTGATCGCTGACGGAGTGTCGCGGGAACTCACCAAGCGAAGGCATAGGGAAATCATTGGGATTCTCGTGGCACAGCGGGGCCGGGCTATGTCCACGGCATCGCTGATTGAAGAGCTGTGGGATGGCAGCCCGGCAGAAGGAGCCGTGGGAGCTGTCAGGACCTTCGTCGGCGAGCTTCGCCGTATCCTTGAACCGCACAGGCCTCCCCGGACCCCGCCAAGCGTCCTCCTCACCGTCGGTGACGGATATGCGCTACGGCTCAATGCCGAGGCTGTGGACGCTTGGGGCTTCGAATCTGCGGTGGCCGCGGCAGTAGGAGCATCTCCTGAGGAGGTGGATTCCCTGTTGTCCACAGCCCTCTCGGACTGGCACGGCGCGGCCTTTGAAGAATTTGCCGAACGGCCGTGGGCCATTTCTGAGGTGAAGCGACTTACGGAGTTGCGTAAGACCGCCGTCGAACATTGCGCAGAAGCGCGGCTGGACTGCGGCCGGCCAGCGGACGCAGTCTCCATGCTCGAAGCACACGTGGAGGGGAATCCCTGGCGCGAAGAAGGGTGGCGCTTGCTGGCGCTGGCCTTGTATGGGAACCGACGCCAAGGTGATGCGCTGGCCGCCCTTCGGAGGGCACGCAGCCAGCTTGTCAACGAACTCGGGCTGGACCCCAGCCCTGGACTGGTTGACTTGGAGGGGCGGATTCTTCGCGGGGATTCGGAGTTGTATCGCCCAAAAACCCCAGGCCTGGCTATGACAGCCACCGCCTACTCACGGGGCGGCACGAGAGTTCAGTTGGAAGCCTCGAATGCCGTGTTGGGCAGCTTGGCCGTCGCCGGCAACCTTCAAACAGTCCGCACCCAACGCCTTGCAGCCATTCAAGCTGCTGCAGACCTTAACGATCCTGAACTCACCGCCCGCATCATCGGGGGCTACGACGTACCTGGAATTTGGACCCGCACGGATGATCCGGCTGCGGCCGCCGTCGTGATAGCCGCCGCGGAGGATGCGCTTGCGGCCAACCCGAGACTCAGCGACCGAAGCCGTGCCCGCCTTCTGGCAACCATAGCCATGGAGTCCCGAGGAACAGGCGATCGGCACCAGGAGGCCTGTGAAGCGGAGTCAATTGCCAGACGATTGGGAGACGCTCAGCTGCTCTGCTTCGCCCTCAGCGCCCGGTTTATGCAAACGTTCGCCGCGGCCGGGCTTGCAGCCCAACGCGCCGATATCGGCCAACAGCTGATTGCAGCAGCGTTCGACGCCGATTCTCCCACCTTTGAGATCAACGGGCGGCTGATTCGTATGCAGGCGTTGTGTGCCATGAATGACATCAACTCGGCCAGTACCGAAGCGGATGCAGTAGACCAGCTGGCCTTAAGGCACCAGAGACCATTGGCCAGCGTGTTCACCCACTGGTTCCGGTGGACTTTCCTTACCAGCAACCTGCCGCCTCCCCTACCGACAGAAATGCCTGGCTTCGCTGACGGAATCGCGGCGTTGGCCACCCTCGGCCTCGAATTGCGCCAGGAGACTGAACTGGGTGGTGCTGAACTGAACAGTATTGAACTGGGTAGCGCTCAGCTGAGCGACGGTGACTTTGGCCCATATGAACGCTGGGTTCGGCCCCTCTTGCTGGTGAGGGCAGGAGCACGTGGCCAAGCGGCCGAAGCTCTTCGGCGCCTTCCGGATCCCCCACATGATCTCTTGCTCGAGGCGACCTGGTGCATCGTGGCTCAGGCAGCCTGCGAAGTGGGTGAGCCTTCTCTGATGCGCAGGGCATTGGCTGCGCTGGAGCCGGCCAAGGGGGAACGCGCAGCCGGAAGCGGCGTAGTGGATCTCGGCCGCGTTGATCACTACCTGGGGCTGCTTGGGGCAGGGGATGTCTCAGTTTGATGGGTGTTTTGAAGGTGTGGGGGTTTGTGGTTTTGGTTGTTAAATGCGGGGAGCCCCGACCGTGGTGGTCGGGGCTTCCCGTGAATGGTTGTCCGGCGGTGTCCTACTCTCCCACACCCTCCCGGGTGCAGTACCATCGGCGCTGTGGGTCTTAGCTTCCGGGTTCGGAATGGGACCGGGCGTTTCCCCCACGCTATGACCGCCGTAACTCTGTTACCCGAACCCCGGTGCCAGGTTGTCCTGGGTGGGGGTGGGAAATCTTTGGGTTACAACTGTGGTGTTGTGTATTTAGTTGTTGGTTCCTGGAACGGTTGTTGTTCGGGAACCACATAGTGGACGCGTGCAGTGTGTTGTGTGGTGTAAGTTGTTGGCCTATTAGTACCGGTCAGCTTCACGAGTCTTTAGTCCTCGCTTCCACATCCGGCCTATCAACCCAGTGGTCTGGCTGGGGGCCTCTCACACATAATGTGTATGGAAATCTCATCTTGAAGCGAGCTTCCCGCTTAGATGCTTTCAGCGGTTATCCCATCCGAACGTAGCTAATCAGCGATGCACTTGGCAGTACAACTGACACACCAGAGGTTCGTCCGTCCCGGTCCTCTCGTACTAAGGACAGCCCTTCTCAAATTTCCTGCGCGCGCAGCGGATAGGGACCGAACTGTCTCACGACGTTCTAAACCCAGCTCGCGTACCGCTTTAATGGGCGAACAGCCCAACCCTTGGGACCTACTCCAGCCCCAGGATGCGACGAGCCGACATCGAGGTGCCAAACCATGCCGTCGATATGGACTCTTGGGCAAGATCAGCCTGTTATCCCCGAGGTACCTTTTATCCGTTGAGCGACGGCCATTCCACAATGTACCGCCGGATCACTAGTCCCGACTTTCGTCCCTGCTTGAGATGTCTCTCTCACAGTCAAGCTCCCTTGTGCACTTACACTCGACACCTGATTGCCAACCAGGCTGAGGGAACCTTTGGGCGCCTCCGTTACTTTTTAGGAGGCAACCGCCCCAGTTAAACTACCCATCAGGCACTGTCCCTGACCCGGATCACGGGCCGAAGTTAGATGTCCAAAGTGACCAGAGTGGTATTTCAACGATGACTCCACCCGAACTGGCGTCCGGGCTTCAACGTCTCCCACCTATCCTACACAAGCCACTCCGAACACCAATACCAAACTATAGTAAAGGTCTCGGGGTCTTTCCGTCCTGCTGCGCGTAACGAGCATCTTTACTCGTACTGCAATTTCGCCGAGTTTATGGTTGAGACAGCGGGGAAGTCGTTACTCCATTCGTGCAGGTCGGAACTTACCCGACAAGGAATTTCGCTACCTTAGGATGGTTATAGTTACCACCGCCGTTTACTGGGGCTTAAATTCTCAGCTTCGCCCGTAAGGGCTAACCGGTCCTCTTAACCTTCCAGCACCGGGCAGGAGTCAGTCCGTATACATCGTCTTGCGACTTCGCACGGACCTGTGTTTTTAGTAAACAGTCGCTTCCCCCTGGTCTCTGCGGCCCACACCCGCTCACGGAGAGCAAGTCTCCATCACGGGGCAGGCCCCCCTTCTCCCGAAGTTACGGGGGCATTTTGCCGAGTTCCTTAACCATAATTCTCTCGATCGCCTTGGTATTCTCTACCTGATCACCTGTGTCGGTTTGGGGTACGGGCGGCTAAAACCTCGCGTCGATGCTTTTCTTGGCAGCATAGGATCACCGGATCCCCCCGAACGGGGGTCCCATCAGATCTCAGGATCGTGCTCGAAGCACACAGGAACGGATTTGCCTATCCCTGACCCTACATCCTTAGACCGGGGCAACCATCGCCCGGCCCGGCTACCTTCCTGCGTCACACCTGTTAATACGCTTACCTCCCGGGATCAGGTCCCGCGCTCGGCCAAAACCCACAACACCACAAGGGTGAGCGGGCAGGCTCCGGGCGGTTAGTATCCCCCGCTTGGCATGGGCGGTTTTTCGCCGGTACGGGAATATCAACCCGTTGTCCATCGACTACGCCTGTCGGCCTCGCCTTAGGTCCCGACTTACCCAGGGCAGATTAGCTTGACCCTGGAACCCTTGATCATTCGGCGGACGGGTTTCTCACCCGTCTTTCGCTACTCATGCCTGCATTCTCACTCGTGTAGGCTCCACCGCTGGTTTCCACCGCGACTTCACTGCCCACACGACGCTCCCCTACCACTCCACACCCCTGAACCACGAAGGCTAGGGCATTATGTGAAATCCACAACTTCGGCGGTGTACTTGAGCCCCGCTACATTGTCGGCGCGGAATCACTTGACCAGTGAGCTATTACGCACTCTTTCAAGGATGGCTGCTTCTAAGCCAACCTCTTGGTTGTCTTCGCAACTCCACATCCTTTCCCACTTAGCACACGCTTAGGGGCCTTAGTTGGTGGTCTGGGCTGTTTCCCTCTCGACTATGAAGCTTATCCCCCACAGTCTCACTGCTGCGCTCTGACTTACCGGCATTCGGAGTTTGGCTGACGTCAGTAACCTTGTAGGGCCCATCGGCCATCCAGTAGCTCTACCTCCGGCAAGAAACACGCAACGCTGCACCTAAATGCATTTCGGGGAGAACCAGCTATCACGGAGTTTGATTGGCCTTTCACCCCTACCCACAGCTCATCCCCTCCATTTTCAACTGAAGTGGGTTCGGTCCTCCACGACGTCTTACCGTCGCTTCAACCTGGCCATGGGTAGATCACTCCGCTTCGGGTCTAGATCACGCCACTACACTCGCCCTATTCAGACTCGCTTTCGCTACGGCTACCCCACACGGGTTAACCTCGCGACGTAACACTAACTCGCAGGCTCATTCTTCAAAAGGCACGCCGTCACCAGAATCAGACTGGCTCCGACGGATTGTAAGCACACGGTTTCAGGTACTGTTTCACTCCCCTCCCGGGGTACTTTTCACCTTTCCCTCACGGTACTGGTCCGCTATCGGTCATTAGGAAGTATTTAGGCTTATCAGGTGGTCCTGACAGATTCGCACGGGATTTCTCGGGCCCCGTGCTACTTGGGATACTCCCCAGGCCGTGCACAACATTACGGTTACGGGGCTCACACCCTCTCTGGCCGGCCTTTCAAGACCGTTCACCTATGCCTGCACCTCACCTCACTGGTCCGGCAGAACCAGAACGGAAAGTCCCACAACCCCGCCCATGCAACGCCCGCCGGCTATCACACATGGAAACGGTTTAGCCTGATCCGCGTTCGCTCGCCACTACTAACGGAATCACTATTGTTTTCTCTTCCTGCGGGTACTGAGATGTTTCACTTCCCCGCGTTCCCCCCACGCACCCTATGTGTTCAGATGCGGGTCACACAATCACCTTGCAGCGTTGTGCGGGGTTTCCCCATTCGGACATCCTGGGATCAACGCTCGGTTATCAACTCCCCCAGGCTTATCGCAGATTCCTACGTCCTTCTTCGGCTCCTAATGCCAAGGCATCCACCGTGTGCCCTTAAAAACTTGACCACACACAAACCGGACTCTCATCCGATCATGCATCATCTATTCGAGAGAACCATGACCACAAGGGCCAGGTTCATTCATAAGAAATTGCTGTAAGAACACACACACCAACCCCAAAAAAGGGATCAGCCACGTGTGTGTTCTAGATGCTCGCGTCCACTATGTAGTTCTCAAACAACAACCCCGTCAACCAGACCACCACCCACCACAACCCACACCACAGCGGGGCCGTGCACGATGAACAGTGCTACCGGAAGCAGGAACAAAAGAAACACCAGAAGATGCCCCCATGCATTGCTGCAAAAAGGTCCTGTTGCCTCAGGACCCAACAGTGCGCCAAACACAACCCCACACACCCGCACCCCGGCAGCGTTCCAAACAACACCACACCCACAAGGGGCACAGGTTGCCGTACTGGCACCAGGACACAACCGGTGAAGGCCATGCCAAACAAGTTTGATTCGTTGATATTCCACCCATGAGCACCCACCGCAGAACAGACGCCTGCGCAATGGGCAACACTGACAACCACCACCACACCCATGCAGGCGCAGCAACCAGTTGTTAGCAGCTCCTTAGAAAGGAGGTGATCCAGCCGCACCTTCCGGTACGGCTACCTTGTTACGACTTAGTCCCAATCGCCGGTCCCACCTTCGACGGCTCCCCCCACAAGGGTTAGGCCACCGGCTTCGGGTGTTACCAACTTTCGTGACTTGACGGGCGGTGTGTACAAGGCCCGGGAACGTATTCACCGCAGCGTTGCTGATCTGCGATTACTAGCGACTCCGACTTCATGGGGTCGAGTTGCAGACCCCAATCCGAACTGAGACCGGCTTTTTGGGATTAGCTCCACCTCACAGTATCGCAACCCTTTGTACCGGCCATTGTAGCATGCGTGAAGCCCAAGACATAAGGGGCATGATGATTTGACGTCGTCCCCACCTTCCTCCGAGTTGACCCCGGCAGTCTCCTATGAGTCCCCGCCATAACGCGCTGGCAACATAGAACGAGGGTTGCGCTCGTTGCGGGACTTAACCCAACATCTCACGACACGAGCTGACGACAACCATGCACCACCTGTAAACCGACCGCAAGCGGGGCACCTGTTTCCAGGTCTTTCCGGTTCATGTCAAGCCTTGGTAAGGTTCTTCGCGTTGCATCGAATTAATCCGCATGCTCCGCCGCTTGTGCGGGCCCCCGTCAATTCCTTTGAGTTTTAGCCTTGCGGCCGTACTCCCCAGGCGGGGCACTTAATGCGTTAGCTACGGCGCGGAAAACGTGGAATGTCCCCCACACCTAGTGCCCAACGTTTACGGCATGGACTACCAGGGTATCTAATCCTGTTCGCTCCCCATGCTTTCGCTCCTCAGCGTCAGTTACAGCCCAGAGACCTGCCTTCGCCATCGGTGTTCCTCCTGATATCTGCGCATTTCACCGCTACACCAGGAATTCCAGTCTCCCCTACTGCACTCTAGTCTGCCCGTACCCACTGCAGAACCGGAGTTGAGCCCCGGTCTTTCACAGCAGACGCGACAAACCGCCTACGAGCTCTTTACGCCCAATAATTCCGGATAACGCTTGCGCCCTACGTATTACCGCGGCTGCTGGCACGTAGTTAGCCGGCGCTTCTTCTGCAGGTACCGTCACTTTCGCTTCTTCCCTACTGAAAGAGGTTTACAACCCGAAGGCCGTCATCCCTCACGCGGCGTCGCTGCATCAGGCTTGCGCCCATTGTGCAATATTCCCCACTGCTGCCTCCCGTAGGAGTCTGGGCCGTGTCTCAGTCCCAGTGTGGCCGGTCACCCTCTCAGGCCGGCTACCCGTCGTCGCCTTGGTAGGCCATTACCCCACCAACAAGCTGATAGGCCGCGAGTCCATCCAAAACCACAAAAGCTTTCCACCACCATGACATGCGCCAGATGGTCGTATCCGGTATTAGACCCAGTTTCCCAGGCTTATCCCAGAGTCAAGGGCAGGTTACTCACGTGTTACTCACCCGTTCGCCACTAATCCCCCCAGCAAGCCAGGGATCATCGTTCGACTTGCATGTGTTAAGCACGCCGCCAGCGTTCATCCTGAGCCAGGATCAAACTCTCCGTTGAAGAAAAACAAATCAAACAGACACAACCACACCCACCGGAAATAACGGCGAACACGGCTGCACAAAATTCGAAACCAGCTGAAAACCAGACCACCACACACGGGGGTGCATGACAATCCAGCATAAATTCAACCAATTGATAAAACAATCGGTATCAACAAACTTGGCACACTATTGAGTTCTCAAACAACAGGTCGCTAATCCAAAGCAGTACCACCAGCCTCAGCTGGATCGCTCCGGAGCAACTTTTCAAACTTACCCGATCAACCAAATCTTTGCAAATCAACGTTTCCGCGATTCCCGATCCAGGCCTCGGCCCCACCCGTCACAAGCACGCTCAAAAGCGTGCCATTTTTCAGGCTGTCATCAAGGGGGTTGGCCTCCGCGGCTCTCAGCTCCAGGCTGTCTCACTCGCGGCGACTCAGAAGACATTACACGCCCACGGGCCCCGGCACAAATCACCCGCAAACCGACCCCAAAACCCCGCAAACACGGGCCCAACACACTCATCAAGACCCCAAACCAGTAAAAACCCCGAGAAAAACAACCTCAGTGAAGCCCGTCACAAAGCCCAACCACCCACCAGCCACACGGCCGCCGTCCCAACCCGACCACCGCCGTCGAACACCAGCCCAAACCCGAGGGACCTGAGAGAGCGACACCCCCAAACCCGAGGGACCTGAGAGAGCGACGGCTCCAAACCCGAGGGATGTGAGAGAGCGTCGGAAGGTGGCGGCGGTTATCCGGCAGCGCGCGTCCAAGCGACGAAGGAGCGAGCGCGCCGAGGATGACCGCCGCCTCCGCACCAACCACACCCTCCGCGCCAACCACACCAGCCCACCCCCAGCCACACCACCCAACGCCGGCAAGATTAAGCACGCTTAAACGCAAAAAGGGCCGGCAACCATAACGGTTGCCGACCCTCTCAGAGCTTCGTGATTACCAAGAAGACTTGGTGATGCCCGGGAGCTCACCACGGTGAGCCATGTCGCGGAAACGAACACGGGAGATACCGAACTTCTGGAGCGTGCCGCGGGGACGGCCGTCGATCTGGTCGCGGTTACGCAGACGGATCGGGGAGGCGTTGCGGGGCAGCTTCTGCAGGCCGAGGCGTGCAGCTTCGCGTGCTTCGTCAGTCGCGTTGGGGTCAACCAGGGTCTTCTTCAGTTCGAGACGCTTGGCAGCGTAACGCTCAACAATGACCTTGCGCTGCTCGTTGCGAGCAATCTTGGACTTCTTTGCCATGTGTTTAGCGCTCCTCTCGGAATTCGACGTGCTGGCGGATCTTGGGGTCGTACTTCTTCAAGACCAGACGGTCAGGATCGTTACGACGGTTCTTGCGGGTTACGTAGGTGTAACCGGTGCCCGCGGTGGACTTCAGCTTGATGATCGGACGTACGTCCTTGTCCTTTGCCATTAGAGCTTTACTCCTCGTGCCAGGATGTCGGCGACGACTGAGTCGATGCCGCGTACGTCGATTGTCTTGATGCCACGGGCTGACAGGGTCAGCGTGACGTTACGGCGCAGGGACGGAACCCAGTAGCGCTTCTTCTGAATGTTCGGGTCGAACCGACGCTTGTTGCGACGGTGCGAGTGCGAAATGCTGTGTCCAAAGCCCGGCTCGGCTCCGGTCACTTGGCAGTGTGCTGCCATGACTCTCCTCCAAAGATTGAATGTAACGGCGTGCAGATGTTCCTGCGTTGCCGTGCGACAGGCAGCGTCCGCATCCGGGTCCAGACCATTTCGATGGTTTCCGCAGCAAGTGCGGCGAAGAAGGTTGGCCTCAGGACCGGGCAGTGAAAATCACTGGAACAGATCCTGGGATACCGGGCGAATACAGGAATGCACGCAACTTGAGCCCCTAACTACCGGCCACCGGGATGTCAGTAAAACCAACAGTCACCACTAACCGGAGCAATTGCACACGATCCGCACTACCTAGCGCCTAACTATTCTACGGGCCAGGCCAAATTAAGACCAATCCGGCATCATACGCCCAAGAAGCCCACAAGCAGGACAGCCCGGATGAGTGTGGCGGAACGTATCTAAAGGGGGCGGATCAGTTCAGGATATTTCGGGCTCAAACCGTCGCCGGAAGAGACGCCCCGCACACGGCGGGCCACCCAGGGTGCCGCGGATTCCCGGAACCATCGTGCGTTGGCTTTCAATGCTTCAACACGATTCATCAGACGGACCGGCGCCAGTTCAGGAATCTCAATGACATGCTCGTGCTCAAGGACATCCAAGACGCGCTTCGCCATATTGACGTGGCCCGCTGTGGACATATGCATGCGGTCCTCACCCCAGAGGCGCCAGTCGTCGTACTCGTCGAACCGCCAATAGTCCACCAGCAGGGCACCGTGGTTTTCGGCGATTTCGCGCACCAGTTCGTTGTAGATCGCCGTGCGGCCGCGCATGGCGCTGAAAACCTTCGAGCCCTTCGCGTCAAAGCCCGTGAACAGGACCACGGTGGCTCCCGACGCGCTCAACTTGGCTATGCCGGCGTCGTACTCCTCCAAAAGCGAGTCAATATCGATCTTGGGCCGCAGGATGTCGTTCGCCCCCGCGTACAGCGTGACCAGGGTTGGATTCATGGCGACGGCGGCATCGACCTGCTCAGCCATGATCTGCCGGAGCTTCCGGCCTCGGATGGCCAGGTTGGCGTAGCCAAAGTCCGCGTTGCTGTGCGCGAGTTGCCCTGCGACGATGTCGGCCCAACCCCGGACGCCGTTGGGGCGGGCGGGATCGTCGTCTCCGACACCCTCAGTAAACGAGTCCCCAAGGGCAACATAGCGGGCAGAAAAATCCATGCCGCCAGTCTGCCACTTCAACACTCGAGGCCACAAAGCCCGCGACGGGCGGGCTAGGAGTCGCGCAGGATCCAGTGGTTGTTGTCCAAACGGGCAACGATTTTTTCGCCGATGCGCGCAAGGTCGGCTACGTCCTCGGGACTGAGCGAATCGAGCATCAAGGTGCGCACGGATTCCACGTGGCCCGGGGCGAGGGACACGATGGTGGACATGCCGGCGTCCGTCAGGTGGGCAACGGTCACGCGGGCGTCGCCGGGGTGCGCCTGCCTTTCCACCCAGCCGCGCTTCTGCAGTTTGGTGACCACGTGGGAAAGGCGCGACAAGGAGGCACTTGTGCGCGCGGCGAGCTCACTCATGGGGAGGTACCGGCCCTCGGTTTCGGAGAGCATAGCGAGCACGTTGTAGTCGAACAGGGACAGTTTGCCGGCCGACTGAAGCTGGGTGTCCAACGCCGAGGGGAGCAAGGTGTTGATGCTCAGCAGGGCCAGCCAAGCACGGCGTTCGTCGGCATTCAGCCAGCGGGGTTGAGTCATGCCTCCATCTTATGAGAATTCGCTACTTCCTTAGGTCGCGGCCCCGGCTCAGGCGATAGGCTGGCGGCATGTTTGTCGTCTCATTGACCTACAAAGTTCCCGACGAAATTGTCGATTTCCACCGCCCGGGCCACATGGCCTGGCTTAAGGACGCGTTCGACGGCGGCATCTTCCTTGCGTCCGGACGTCGCGTCCCAGCCACGGGAGGCGTGCTGCTGTCCAAAGTGGACCGGGCCACGTTGGATGCCTCGCTGGCCAAGGACCCGTTCTACAGCAATGGCGTGGCGGAGTTCGAGATCATTGAATTCACGGCTACCAGCGTGGCCGAGGGTTACGAAAACCTGCTCGATAGCTGAATTGCGCGGCTTGTTCCCAGCCGTTCCGGCAGCACCACCGGCATGAGCTCCGGCCAGCGCGCCCCCAGACGGTCGCCGCTCGAGACGCCGCGGAACCGACGCGACAGCCAAGGCCCGACGTCGCGCCTCAGCCAGGCGACGTCGTCGGCGATGTTTTCGGCGCGGGTCCGCGGACGGGGCGCGGCGAGCGTTGGTGATTGGAGCGAGTGCGGAGCCCCGAGGACTTCAAGGACTTTCTTGGCCATGTAGCTGTGCCCGGGACTGGACATGTGCAGGCGATCGGGTGCCCAGAGTCGCGGGTCCTGGAACTTCTCAAAGCACCAATAGTCCACCAGCAGCGTCTGATACGTCGCTGCAATACGCCGAATCTGGCGGTTGTAGATGGCAGTACGCACTTTGAGTGGTTCCAGCAGGGGAGACAACGGAACGTTGTAACCGGTGAAGAGCAGGACCGTGGCTCCGCTGGCTTTGAGGCGCCGCACGGCATCCTCGTAGTCCCCGATGAGCTTGTTCATGTTGAGTTTTGCCATGAGGAGGTCGTTCCCGCCGGCGTAGAAGCTGACCAGCGTGGGATTCATGGCGAGGGCGGGCTCGATTTGTTCATCGATGATCCGCTGGAGACGCCGCCCGCGAATGGCCAGGTTGGCGTATCGGGTGGTGTGGTTGTCCCTTGCCAGTTCTTCGGCCACCCGGTCCGCCCAGCCCCGGCAGTTGTTGGGGAGCCGGAGATCGTTGTCGCCGACGCCCTCAGTGAAGGAGTCGCCAAGCGCCACGAACCGGATCTGGTGTTTCACTGCGTTGTCTCCCGGTCCTCCATGAGCTTTTTCAGGCCACCCTTGCGTGGAACTTTCACGGGTTCCGGCCAGCGCGGGCTGACGGAATCCCCCAGCGTGACACCGCGAAGTTTGCGTCCGAACAGCGGGACCACCCAGTCGTTGACCCAGCGGCGCTGCCGGCGCTCCCATTCGCGCATGGACATGCGCGTGGGCGGGTCCCATTCCTTCGGGGAGATCTTGTGCGGGACGTTGAGGTGGTCCAGCACCTGGGCGGCCAAGTACTTGTGGCCCGCCTTGGACATGTGGAGCCGGTCCGGTGCCCACATCCGGGAGTCCTTATAGGCATCGAAGCACCAGTAGTCCACCAGGATTGCGCCATATTTGGCGGCGATGTCGCGGACTCTCTGGTTGTAGAGGGTGTTGCGTTTCTTGAAGGGTTCCAAGACGGCCGACACCTTCACGTCGAACCCGGTAAACAGGACCAAGGTTGCCCCGGTTTCGCTCAGGCGCGCGACGAGCAATTCGTAGTCTTTGAGGAGAGCATCCATATCGGTACCGAAATCGAGGATGTCGTTACCGCCTGCGTAGAGCGTAATGAGCGTTGGTTCCATGGCCATGGCGGGCTCGAGTTGTTCGTCGATGACGTGCCGGAGCCTCTTGCTGCGCACTGCCAGGTTGGCGTATTCCCAGCCCGGCTGGGCCTTGGCCAACTTTTCGGCAACCCGGTCGGCCCATCCGCGGACCCCGTTCGGCAGGACCTTGCTCGGGTCCCCCACGCCTTCGGTGAAGGAATCACCGATGGCGACATACCGCCGTCGAGCTTTACTCCCGCCCCCGAATTCCTCCCGCACCCCAACGACGCTACCCGCCCCCGGTTACACCGGAGCCAACCCAAAGTGAACAAGCAAAACGGGAAGTGAGAGAGCGTCCGCCCCAAACCCGAGGGAAGTGAGAGAGCGTCCGCACCAAACCCGAGGGAAGTGAGAGAGCGTCGGAAGGCCGGGTGGCGGGCATCCGGCAGCGTGCGTCAAAGCGACGAAGGAACAGCACGCCGAGGATGGGCGCCACCCGGCCGTCAAACTGCGGCGACTCAACGATGCAGCGGGGCTTAGCCCTCAGCTTTGCCTCGTCGCCAGTAACCCATGAACGCAACCTGCTTGCGGTCAATGCCAACGTCCCGCACCAGGTACCGCCGCATTTCCTTGATCACGAACGCTTCTCCGGCGATCCATGCGTAGAACGGCAGGGCGCCGGCGGGAAGGGTGGGGTTTTTGCTGGCTTCGATGGCTGCGGTATCCATGCGCTGCGGGGTTTCCCAGAGGATGTCCTGGTCCACGTTGACGTCTTCGGGTTCGGGTCCGGCGGCGGTCCCGTCGCCCTTGATGCCTACCCAGCCGGGCACAGGAACTGCCTTGGTTACGGCTTCTTTGAGGAGTTCGCCGTGGGGACGGGAGCGTCCGATGGCAGCTCCGCGTGCGAGCCAGGTGATTTCGATGTCGGCTTCGGTGGAGAGGTCTTGGAAGTCGCCGGCTTCTGGTACCTCAAGGAAGGCGTGCCCGGTCATGTCGGCGGGGAGGCTTTCGAGGATGGCGCTGATGGCGGGGACGGCGGTTTCGTCGCCGGCCAGGAGTATGCGCTGGGCGAGGCCCGGACGCCATTCGATACCGCCGTAGGCACCGGCCGTGGTGCACTGGGCTGCGCGGTTGTTGGGGCCGATGATGGTCAGGGCGTCGCCGGGCTTGGCTGCTTTGGCCCAATTGGCGGCGGGTCCACCGTGGCCGGCGTCGTCGAAGTGCATGACGAAGTCGATGTCGATCTCGGGGTAGACGGCGTCGAGACGCTCAGAGCGCACGGTATAGGTGCGCATGTCACCACGGACGGACGGGTCCATGGCCAACCATTCCTGGTACCAACCGGCTTCTTCCATCTTGAACGGAGGCAGCGGGATCTGCTGGCCGGAGGCGTCGAAGGACGGGATCATCAGCTTCACGCGGAGGTCCAAAGTGTCCCCTGCAACGCCGAAGTCTCGCAGTGAGTAGCCACCAAACGTGATCCGGCGGAAGTTGGGGCTGAGCTCCTGCACGGCCGTCACTGTGACGTCGAAGGCGAGGGTCATGGGCTCCACGGCGGCACTTGCTTTGGCCTGTGTTGGTTGTGCACTCATGAGGCGATCTCCAGTTCGTTGGTTGAAGCGGGGCGTGCGTGGTGGCGTCCGATGGGGACGATGAGCGGTGTGCCTGAGATGGGATCCGGAACCACTCGGGATTCCAGGCCGAAAACGTTGAAGACCAGTTCCTCCGTCACCACCACCGGCGCCGGACCTTCGGCCACGATGCACCCGCCTTTCATGGCGATGACATGGTCTGCGTAGCGTGCGGCGAGGTTGAGGTCGTGGAGCACGATCGCCACCGTGGTGCCGCGGCTTCGGTTGAGGTCCGTGATCAGGTCCAGGACTTCCACTTGGTGGGCAAGGTCCAGGTACGTGGTGGGTTCGTCCAACAGCAGGACGTCGGTTTCCTGCGCCAGTGCCATGGCGATCCAAACCCGTTGGCGTTGCCCGCCTGACAGTTCGTCGATGCTGCGGTCGGCGAGTTCCAGCGTGGAGGTGGCGTCGAGCGCGCGCTGCACCGCGGCGTCGTCGGCTGCGCTCCAGCTGCGGAAGAAGCCTTGGTGGGGGTAGCGGCCGCGGCCTACGAGGTCCCGGACGGTGATGCCGTCAGGAGCGGTGGGGTGCTGCGGCAGGAGGCCGAGTGTCCGGGCGAGTTCGCGGGCGGGCCGGGTGTGGATGTCCTTGCCGTCCAAGGTCACCGTGCCGCGGGCGGGCTTGAGCAGCCGCGAAAGACCGCGCAGCAGGGTGGACTTGCCGCAGGCGTTGGCGCCCACGATCATGGTCACTTTGCCTTCGGGGATTTCGGTGGAGAGTCCCTCCACAACCTTGCGTGCCTCGTATTGGAGCGTCAGGTCCTGGGCATTAAGGATGGCCATGTCAGGCTTCCTTTCGGTTCGACGTGACCAGCAGCCACAGCAGGAAGGGTGCACCGAGGGCGCCGGTGATGACGCCGACCGGGAGGACGGTTCCGTCGAGGATGACGGGGGCGATGTTGGAGGCGAGGAAGTCGGCCATCAGTACGATCAGCGCACCGGTGAGGGCCGACGCCGGGAGGCTGGGTTTGCGGACGATGCGGCGGGCAATCGGGCCGGCGAGGAAAGCAACGAACGCCACCGGACCGGCGGCAGCAGTTGCGACGGCGGCAAGCCCGACGGCGGTCAGCACCAGTCCCAGCCGGGCGGCGTTGACCTTGATGCCAAGGCCCGCGGCTGCGTCGTCTCCGAGTTCGAGGATGCGCAGCGGGCCGGCGAGGGCAATGACGGCGGGGAGCAGGACCAGCAAGGAGACTCCGAGGACGCCTGCGCGCTCCCAGTTGGAGGAGTTCAGGGAGCCGTTGAGCCAGATGAGGGCGTCGGCTGCGGTGCGGATGTCCGCACGGGTCATAAGGAAGTTGACCACTGCGTGAAGTGCAGCAGCGATGCCAACGCCTGCAAGGATCAGGCGGTTGCCTGCGGCGTTGCCCCGGCTGCCTCCGCCCGCGCCCGAGCCGTTGCGGGAGATCGCGTAGATGATGGCCGCGACGCCGAGCGCTCCGCCAAGGGCGGCCCAGGAAACTACCGCTCCGGAGGCACCGAAGATCACGATTGCCGTTACGGCCGCCGCGCTGGCGCCGTAGCTGATGCCGATGATGTCCGGGCTGGCCAGCGGGTTGCGCAGCATGGTCTGGAACAGGGCGCCGGCCAGGCCGAAGGCGATGCCGATCATGGTTCCAACGACTGCCCGGGGCAGCTTGTGTTCCATCACGATGAAGCTGGCGCCGGGGATTTTCTCGCCGCCGGTCAGGTGGTTGATGACGATGGTGAAGAAGTCCGGGATGGTCACGGTGTAGCTGCCCAGGAGCACGTAGACCGCGAACATGACGATGACGGCGAGCCCGAGGAAAAACGTTGGGCTCAGCACGCGCCGAAGTGACAATTGATGACCATGTTTGCCCGCATCATTGGCATTAAGTGCCAACTCGGTGGGGAGTTTGTGAACAGTCGTCACAGTCCAGCCCCCTTTCCGCGGCGGATGAGCCAGACGAAGACCGGGGCCCCAATGATCGCGGTCATGATGCCTGCAGGGACTTCGCCCGGGAGAAGGATCACGCGGCCGATGATGTCGGCGGTAATCAGCAGGATGGGGGCCGCAACGGCGGAGAACGGCAGGATCCAGCGGTAGTCCGGCCCGGTCAGCGAGCGGACAGCGTGGGGAATGACCAAGCCGAGGAAGGCGATGGGTCCGGCCACGGCAGTGGCGGATCCACAGAGCAGCACGATTCCCAACCCGGTGATGCTGCGGGCCAGGGTGACGTTTTGGCCGAGGCCGCGGGCAATGTCGTCGCCCAGGGCCAGGCTGTTCAAAATGCGACCGCCGGCCAGGACAATCACGGCCCCGACTGCGAGGAACGGCAGCGCGGGTAGGAGGACGGACCAGTCACGTCCGCCAACGGTGCCCACTTGCCAGAACCGGAAACGGTCAAAGGTGTCCTGGCTGGAGACCAGGATGACGTTCATCAGGGAGAACAGGCCGGCGCTCAGGGCCGCACCCGCCAAGGCGAGCTTGACCGGCGTCGCACCGTCGCGTCCCCTGGATGCGATGGCATAAACCACGACGGCGGCCGCTGCGGCGCCGATGAAAGCGAACCAGATGTAGCCGGACAGCGAGCCGATGCCGAAAACGTAGATCCCCACGACGACAGCAAGGGCAGCACCGGCATTGAGTCCCAGGATGCCGGGATCGGCCAGTGGGTTACGGGCCACGCCCTGCATTGCTGCGCCCGCCAAGCCTAGTGCGGCGCCGGCGAGCAGGCCCAGCACGGTGCGGGGAATCCGGGCGATGACCACCGCGTGGTTACCATCTGCCGGATTGAAGTTGGTGAGTGCTTCCCAAACGGTACTAAGGGGCAGCCCCCGTGCGCCGACCGCCAGGGATGCGACGCAAACTGCTGCGAGTACGACGACGGCGGCCAGCAGCCAAGCGGTGCGCTTGCCTGCCGCGCCTCGGGAACCGGTTCCCCTTCGGGTTCCCACGGCGCCAGGGGTGACGCCTCCCGGGCCAGCCGACACCGAAGTGCCGTTGCCCCGCCCCTGGACTGCCGTCGTCGTACTCAGTTTCATTGCAGTTACTTGCCGGCTGCGTCTGCTGCTGCGCCCAGCTGCGGCAGGAACGTGTCCAATGCCCACGGCAGGCTCAGCGGCGATGAAGCGGAGAGCGACAAGGTAAGGCTCGAGTTCGTGTCAGCGATGAAGGAGCCCTTCTTGACGGCAGGAATCTGGCTGAAGAGCGGGTCAGCCTTGATGGTGTCGGCGGTGGCAGTGTCCGCGACCCAGGTGATGAAGACATCGGAATCGAGCTCGTTGGCCTTCTCAGCGGACCACGGGATGAAGAAGTCCGTGGACGTCTTGGTGTTCTGCGTAACCACGGGAGCGAGCTTCATGCCGATTTCGGAGAGGAAGCGCGGGCGGTTGTCGATGGCCGTGTAGAAGCCGGTGGAAGCAGGCGTCACTGGATCGAGGTTGCCGTAGATGAAGGTCTTGTCCTTGATCTGCGGGTACTTGGAGACCTTGTCCTGGATGGTGGCCTCGGTGTCCTCGATCAGCTTCTTGGCCTCGGCTTCCTTGCCGAGGGCCTTGCCGATGATGGTGGTGCTTTCCTGCCATGGCGTACCAAAAGCGAGCTCCGGCTGTGCCACAACGGGGGCGATTTCGCTGAGCTTCTTGTAATCAGCCTCTTCCAGGCCCGAATATGCGGCCAGGATAACGTCCGGGCTGAGCTTTGCGATCTCGGTGAAGTTGATGCCGTCAGCCTCGGAGAACTGGACCGGAGCCTTGTCGGTGCCAAAACCGGCGCCGAGCTTCTCCAGTGCTGCGTCCTTCCAAGGTGTTGAGCCCTTGTCGTTGTTGCCCCACTCGTTCTTCGGAACACCAACGGGGACAACGCCCAAGGCGATCGCGACGTCATCATTGACCCACGAGACGGTAACTACGCGCTTGGGCTGTTCCTTGATGGTGGTCTCACCAAAAACATTCTTGATGGTCACCGGGAAAGCCGCGGATGCTGCCTCGGAAGAGGCTGGAGCCGAGGTGGAGGGGCCGGTGGAGCAGCCAGTGAGGGAAAGAGCGACGGCGGCCAGGGCGGCCGTCGCGGTTCCTGCTGTTTTCAGCAGGGCGCGGCGTGGGAGAAGGGAAGCCACGGGACTCCTTAAGTAAGTGATGCGAACCTAAGTAAGGCTAGCCTAGCCTGCCGATAATTAAGAAACGTTTGCGTCACGTAATCCTCCCACTGGGGCGGATAACCGTCCAGCATGACGCAGGTCACACCCTCTCTCACATCCCACGCCCTTCAGCCGGACCCTCTCTCACGTCCCACGCCCTTCAGCCGGACCCTCTCTCAGTGGACATCTGCCCGGAAGTTTTGAAAGTATTAGCGGCAGCGGACTACCGCTTCTTTGGATAATGACGAGGGGATGAGCGTGCGCACTGTTCCAGTTGCCGCAGCCATGGTTGGCGAGGTGGCCGCTTTGGCCTGCTTGGCACTCCCCCGCGCGTCGGCATCTTTTTAGGTTTCCAGGCACCCGCCCCTTATTGAGGGCCTCAAAGCTGTGCCGCTTTCCTTCCTCGGATGACCGACGCCTTCAGCCATTTCCCGCACGCCCATCATCAGCCTGCGGACGTCGACCATTTCCGAAAGAAGCTTTGCCATGCAGAAAATCACTGCCCAACAGATCCGTTCGTCCTTCATTAACGCCAGTCGTTCCGAGGCCGCCAAGCTGAACCTCCCCCGCGACTTCGACTCCCTGGACTGGGACAACTTGGAGTTCCTCGGTTGGCGCGACGAGAAAATGCCCCAGCGCGGCTACCTCGTGGTTCAGTACCGGGGCAAGCTCACCGGGATCATGCTCCGTGCTCCTGAAGGCGGGTCCGGGAAGAGGCGCGTAGTCCTCTGCGAACTGTGCCGCGACGTGTTCTCCAAGGACGACGTTTACCTGTGGGTCGCCAAGAAGGCCGGGCAATCCGGCAAGGACGGGAACACAGTGGGGACACTGATCTGCGCCGACTTCGGCTGCAGCGCCAACGTGCGCAAGGAACCGCCCGCCAACGAGATCAACCCGGACCCGGCCGCCGTCGTCGTTCGCCACATCGCAGGACTGGAATCCAGGACCGAACAGTTCCTGGACCGCGTCCGCGCCAAGTAGGCCAATGTAGCTGGCAGTAGTGGTTGTCATGAGGGCTCAGAACAACCACTACTGCCAGTCAGTTGGGTGCCACGGACCCTACCGCAGGACGATGTCCACGGGGTTTGCCTCCGACCGCCACGCCCCGGGCTCGCCTGGCCCGGCAATGACTGGAGCCGTGAGCACTCCCGAGCGGTTGGTGCGCTTGTCCCGGAGGATTTCAGTGACGGAGCCAAGGTGCCTCGACAGGTCAATGACGTTCTCCGGAGCGGCCAGCAGCAACTGGAACCCGAACTCGTGGAGTGCTTTGATGCCGGCGCCGGCGAATTCTTCGGAAGCCAGCACGAACGCCTCGTCCATCATCACCGTGCCGTAAGTGGTGAATCCTTGCTCGGCGATGCCCAACTGGTAGCTCAGCGCAGCGGCCATGATGAACGCCGTGAAACGCTGGCGCTCACCGCCGGACATGGACCCGGTATCGGCGTGCATGAAGACATCGGTCTTCTTCTTGCCTGCTTTGCCGGAGCCACCGGCTTTGCCCGATTTCGGGGCTACCTCGCGGTGTTCCTTGCACTGAATGAACAGGTGCCCGCGGACGTCCAGCACCTCAGCCCGCCAGCGCCGATCCTCCGGCGTCTGGGATCCGAGCCGCTTCACCAGGGTCTCCAACGATTTATAGCGCGCAGTGAGCTCGGCGTCGTCGTCGATTTCTGCCGTTGAACCAGCGGCGGCGGCACGCGAGGGCCTGGTGTGCTTCGCCTTCAGGGCGTTTTGGATCGCATCCTTGAATTGCTTGGCCGTGGCCGGGAGCGTCTGCTTGATGTCCAGTTCCAGGAAGCTGCCCTCATGGAAGTTCACCTGGGACAGGATGCCGTTGAGCGGCAGGATGCGGCTGGTGATGCTGCGGCGCTCCTCATCCAGCAAATGCAGGAGCGTGCTGAACGACTCGTGCGTGCGCTGGTTGAAGAACAACCGGAACTCGGCCTCTTGGGCGGGTAGGCCGTCACTCACGATCGCGTGGTAGCGGGATTCGAAGTCCCCGGCCGCGCCGATCGACGTTCCGTGGTCCGCGCTGATGGCGCTTCCCCAGTCGCGAACGAATGCTTCGAACATACGGGTCAATCGTTCGGCTGTGGCCTGGCCGCGCGATTCCGCGGCGTGCAGCTCGTCGAGCAGCTTGTTGCGGACACTGTTGGCCAAGTTGTCGAGTTCGTACAGCTCGGAAACCTCAGCGGCACCACCGAAGTACGGTTCCAGCGCGGTGACGGTGGAAGCCGACGGCGGTGTCTGCTCAAGCTTCAGCCTCGCCGCATCGAGCAGGCCGTCAGCGGTTGTCATCTTGTGGTCCAGCGCTTTGTACTCGCTCTGGAGCACAGCGGCGGCGCCTGTGGAGGACTGGTGCTTTTCGCGCACGGCTTCGATGTTGGCACGCAACGGCTCAAGGTCCGCCTGCGCGGCCAAAGCATCCGTCAGGCGTTGTTCGATTCGAGCAAGTTCGTCCGCGGCCACGGCTGCGGACACTTGTTCCCAGGGCCGTTCGTCTTCAGCGACGCGACGCAGAGCTTCGAGCTGCCGGGCCATGCCTTGGTGCGAATCCTCGCGGCTTTGTGCAAGTTCCGCGGCCTTGACGAGCTCGTTTTCCAGCTCCCCCACTCGCGCGGCGACCAGTTCAAGCTTGGAGGCGTTATCGAAACCGAGGACGTAATCCTGCCGGCTCGTGAACCGGTCGTCCTTCTCCACAGTGTGCCTGTTGCGTTTGACCACGCCACCCAGGCTCAGGCCCTTGTCCATCGAGGCAAGCTCATCCGGATCCTCGACACACGGGTAGGCGAAGTCCAAGGCGATCCGCTCGCGGATCCACTCACCGGCGTCGGCATTGGCACCCGAGGTAAGGATGCTCAACTTAGTCAAGAGATCGCCGTCGGACACGTCCTCCACAGCCAGCGCACCGCCGGCGAGTGGCTTGGAAACATCAACAGCGCGCAGCGCGCCCCGGACGGTGTTGTCGTTCAAGTAACGGGTGACCGCCGCGAAGTGCTCGCCGGGAACCAGCAAAGTGGTAGCGAGGTTGCGCAACGCCCGTTCGGCAGCGGGACGCCACTGATCCTGCCCTTCGGCGAGGTCGATCAGCTCACCGCCAAACGGCATCCGCTCTTCCGGGACGCCTGTTGCGGCTGCGATGGCGGCGCGGTTTTCAATACTCGACGGCGGCAGCAGGGACTTGCGCGATCGCAACGACAACAGCTCCTGCTGAGCCGCCGCAAGCTCTCGTTTCTTCGTGGCATGGCCGTCGAACGCCTCGAAACGAAGCTCCTTGAGCGCTTCCGAATCGTCCTTCAACTCGGCCGAGCGGGCAGCTGCCTGCTCATGCGCCTGATCCCAGCCCTCGGCCGACCATTCAAGGTTAAGTCCGGCGTCGGCCAACGCCTTCTTGGCCGAATCCTCAACCTGCTGGCGCAGCTTCAGGCCAACCTTGGCGTTCTCCAACGACTGCTCAATCGCCGAAATCGCGTTGCCGCCGCGGTTGTTGTAATCCAGTTCAAGGTCACGGAGGTCTTTGGACAAGGCGTCCCGCACTGTGCGCTCAGCCGCCAATTCCTGGGCCTTGGACTGGGCCAACTCCTTGAAACGGGCCAGCGTCTTGGCGTGGACTGTGACCGCAAGCTGCTGCTTGTAGGCCTCAAATTCCTCCCCGGCCAGCTCCCGGAGGCGGTTCGCGTCCAGCAACGCCTGCGCGTACTCCTTGTTCAACCCGGGAACCGGAGCCAACTGGTCACGCTGCTGCCGAACGTCTTCCAACCTCTGCCGGATGGACATCAGGTTGCTGAACTCTTCCACCACATCATCAGCGGCAGCCAACGTGGCCGGAGCGTCGAGCACCTGATCGCGGAAGAACGTATTCACGCTGCCGCCCAAGCCCTTACCGGCCTGGATCACGCGAAGCAAAGGAAGTGCCTGGTCCGAGTTGATCCCGAGCAAGCGACGGAAGCGCTCCGCGAACGCCTTGTGCACATCGAAGACCTGCCCGTCCGGGAAGATCGACTCCAGCGCGCCCTTGGTGAACCGCTTCTGCGCAATCCCCTCGATCGCTTCAAGGTCCAACGGCTTGCTGTCGATCACATAAAAACGCCCGACACTCGACTCCGTGCCATTCTTCGGCAAGTCGAACAGCGCCGACACCGTCACCTTCGTGCCGGCCGCATTATCAAACGTCAACGCGACGGCGGACCACGTGGCACCGGGGCGCTGGAAGGCACTCGCCGAGCTGTCTCCGACCGCCTTATCACCAACCTTGCCGCGCATGTACGTGAACGTGGTCCTCTTGTCCTCCACAGCACCGCCGGAACGCTGTGCAGCGGCCTCGTTGGAGCGCGGGCGGGCATCAAAAACGCGGAGCATCGCATCAAAGAGAGTCGACTTACCCACGCCCGAGTTACCGGTCAGGAGGGTTCCCTTGCGGTCCACGTGCATGGTGTGGGCTCCATGGAACGTGCCCCAGTTGACCACCTGCACCAACGCGAGGCGCATCTGGCCGGGGTTCGTGAGCTCGCCGAGCGGGAGCATGCTTGCGATGGTCACTTCTGTGTCCCGTCAGTCGTGGTTGCGTCCGCGGCGGTGCTTACGTCAGCGCGGTCGTCACCTTCAGGGTCGTCGTCCACGTCATCACCTGAGGGGTTGGGTTGGTTGGAGTCGGAGGAGTCGAGATCCAGCAACGGTTCTGTTCCGGATTCGTCAGCTGCTACTGCTATCAGGGCCTCTATTTGGGCCGGGATGTCGCCGATGTTTTCGAACGGGAGGGCCAGAGGGAGGGCGTTGCTGATGGTGTACGTGTCGTCCAGCGGGGTGGGGAGGATGAGTTGGCGTGCCAGGAGTTTGGTGATGGTGCGGGTGACCACGTCGGAGTCGCGGAGGGCGTCTTGTTGGCCCGCGGGTGTGTAGTTGGCGACGAGGTCGGAGATTTCTTCGCGGGTGATGGTCGGGTCTGTTTGGGCTGTGACGTGGCGGTCCAGCAGGAGGCGTAGTCGCAGCAACACAATGGTTTCCACGCGGCTCAGGGCGCGCTGCTGCCTGAGGATGCTGGAGCGGGAGCTGGCGCCGATGACTTCCGGGTCCACGGGGCGAAGGACCGCGATTTTGCGGTCGTGATCGAGCTGGAGGGTGAGGAACAGCTCGGAGAGGCGGCTGCGGAGGATCAGTTGGTTGTCCAGCAGCGTGGTCCACAGTTTCTCGTCGCGGCCACCGTCGATGTAGGGCCCCTTCAGCAGTTTCACCAGTGCATGCCGCACCTTCATGGGCAGCACACCAGTGTCGCCGGGGAAGAGCGCGGCGCCGTCCACGAAGGTGTCCCGCGGAGTAATGCGGAACGGATCCGCGTGGCTGACCTCGGGAGCCGGCTCAGCCTCGACACCGACTTCAGCCACCGCTTCGGTGACTTGTTCCGCTTCGGTGACGTCCGTCGTCGTGATTTCCTCAGTCATCAGAATCCTCATTCAGCGAGACGACAGGCAAGTACGCCGTGCGGATGCTGCCGTCGATTTGTTCGAAGTCGATGTGTTCCCATGCGGCCCTGTCGAAGGCGGCGCCCGTTTGCAGCGCCATGGACAGCAGGGTTCGCACAGTGTTGATGTGCCGTTCTTCGGCGGGCAGGTTTTCCCAGGCGTCGCCCAGCGTGGCTGCACCGGCCATGGCTGCCCGAACCACCGCGGGTTTTGCTTTTCCGGTGCGCGCTGACCGCACCCGGTCCGAGTCGCTGAAGGCGATGGGATCGGCCAGGCGCGGGGGTGTGGCAAATTCGTCGGGGTC
This sequence comes from Pseudarthrobacter sp. PvP004, assembly GCF_017876035.1. NCBI lineage: Bacteria > Bacillati > Actinomycetota > Actinomycetes > Micrococcales > Micrococcaceae > Pseudarthrobacter > Pseudarthrobacter sp. PvP004. The sequence goes on along the minus strand of NZ_JAGINL010000001.1, from coordinate 4,482,495 downwards.
GAAGAGTTTGACCATGGCCAACGACTCGAACCCGGCGTTGAACAGCACGGGCCCGCGGACCAGGCCGGGGCGGTCACGTTCGTAGGGCATGGATCGGATGGCTTGTTCGGCTTCGGCCAGCACCTTGCGCAGGCTGACTGATTGCCGGACGTCGTCGCTCTGGATGTAAGTGTTCAGGCTTTCGGAAAGCTTGCCGTAGATGCGCTGGATCTGGCTGTGCTGGGTGCGCAGTTCGGCAACCAGGTTTTTCAGCGTTTCGCGGTCCTCGTGGCTGAGGTCGTCCGCGAATTGCCGGCTCAGTACCTCGCCGATCGCCGAGCGGAACCGCAACTGCTGCTGCGGATCCTCCAGGAAAGCGGTGAATGAGCGGAAGGTACGGCCTTCCGGGCTCTGCCGCAGGCGCTTGTCGGCTTCCAGAACCTGGGCCATGGTGGCGCCCTTGCTCAGGGATTCTTCGATGATCTGGTTGCGGAGCTCGCCCACCAGTTCTTCGATGCGGTCACGCATTTTCTTGTAGTCGGCAGGCAGGCTGGCCGCGAGGTCAAGGATGTTGCCGGCCGCTTCAACGGCTTCCTCATCATCCAGGAGCCCGTCGAACTCGCCGGAACTGATGTCTTCCACCAGTTGCTGGCGCTCCTGGATTTCCTCTTCGAGGGCTTCCAGTCGTGCGCTCTGGTCAGGGTTGGTCTCGTTGGCGAGCTTCTCCACGTCGCCCAGCAGCGTGCCCAGCCGGGAACCGTTCAGAGTGGAACGCTCGCTGGAGAGGCTGTCCAGGAACGCAAGCACACGAGCCGCGGGTTCGGTGACTTCGTAAACGATCTGACCTGATTGGTTGCGCCGGGTCAGGAACTGTTTCCGGGTCCATTCGTCGCCAAAGAGCTTGCCGTTCTGCTGGCCACCCAGCGCCGGGTCCTGCCTTCGGAGCTGCTCCAGGAAAGCGTCGACGTCGGCATGGAACTCTTCCAGAGGAAGCTGCGGCCGGGTGCGGGTGAAGGATGCTTGCAGCACCGCGATCACCCACGGCGCCGACCGTGTCAGGGCCCACGCGGGGCCCCTGGTCAACTGTTCGAGGTCACGGAGCCGCGCGCTAATGGCATCGGCCGAGGACATGGCTGAACGGGACAACTACTCTCCTTCAGCTGCTGCGAAACCTGGCTGGCAGCGAAAACTGCCCCGTACAAGGTTAACGCAGAGCGTCGCGCGGGCCACCGGCAGGGCGAAGGTGCCGTCGAGCGCGCCTCACGAGCCGTCGTCGTGCCCGCCGGAAGCTTGCCCGCCGCAACCATTCCGTAACCTACCGTGCGGTATGGTTTCGATCCCATATCAACGCTGCCACGGCGCGCTTCTGCACTAGCCGGAAAGTACCCCCGCCCCTAGTGTCAGATCATCGACGCAGCCACGCCGCGTCAACCCACGCACCGTCGCCCCGGGGGGAACCATGGATTTCGACTTCACTGCGCTTGAAACAGCCACTTACGTATTCATTGGAACGCTGGTCTTCGCTGCAATTCTGGTGGCTTTTATCGCCGCCGCAGCAATGGCAACAATTATTCTCATCGGAGCAATGGGCATTGCCTGGTATTCCGTTAAGGCGGTGCTGGGTGGCCTGGTCCACGGCATTAACTTTGCGTGGGACCGAGTGGTTCACCACGCCGGACAGGTGGAAATTCCGGCGGAATTCCAGCCGCAGGTTTCCCCTAGCACGGGTAGCTACTCGCGGGTAGCATTGAGGGACAGCTGAAGGTTCGCACCTAAGGCGGACCCTGGCTCCATCCGGCAACACCGGCTAGAGGAGTTATCCCATGACGTCCGCCACTGACAACAGTCTCGCCGCCGCAAGCGTCAACGCCACCGCAGAGGAAGCGCGCGCCGTCGCCGAAGCCGCGCGCGAAACAGAATGGAACCGGCCCAGCTTCGCCAAGGGCCTCTATCTGGGTAGCTTCGACCTCAGTTTGATCCACCCTTGGCCGCAAGCCAAAACAGACGATGTTCAGCGGGGCGAGGAGTTCATGGCCGAACTCCTCGCCTTCGCCAAAACCATGTCCGGCCGCGTGATCGAGCGCGACGCCAAAATTCCGGACGAATACCTGAAAGGGCTCGCGGACCTGGGTGTTTTCGGCATGAAAATACCGCGGGAATATGGCGGATTGGGCTTGTCCTTGGTCTATTACGGCCGCGCACTTGCACTTCTTGGGTCGGTTCATCCGAGCCTGGGCGCCCTGATTTCCGCCCACCAATCCATCGGGGTTCCGGAGCCCGTGAAGGAATTCGGCACATCAGAGCAGAAGCAGGAATACCTGCCGCGTTGCGCAGCCGGCGCCATTACAGCCTTCCTCCTGACAGAGCCCGACGTCGGCAGTGACCCCGCGCGCATGGGCGCCACTGCCGTACTGTCCGACGACGGCGCCTCTTACCTTTTGGACGGCGTGAAACTGTGGACCACCAACGGCGTGATCGCCGAACTCGTGGTGGTGATGGCCAGGGTGCCTTCACACAGCGATGCCGACGGCACCGAGCACAAGGGCGGCATCTCCGCGTTCGTTGTGGAGATGGACTCCCCCGGCATCACTGTGGAAAACCGCAACGCATTCATGGGCCTGCGCGGGATCGAGAACGGCGTGACCCGCTTCCACCAGGTCCGGGTTCCCGCCGCCAACCGGCTGGGCCGCGAAGGCCAAGGCCTCAAGATTGCCCTCACCACGTTGAACACTGGACGGCTTTCCATACCCGGCCTCTGCGTTGCCGCCGGGAAGTGGAGCCTGAAAATTTCCCGCGAATGGTCCAACGCCAGGACGCAGTGGGGCCGTCCCGTGGGCAAACACGAGGCCGTGGGCAAGAAGATCGCGTTCATCGCCGCAACCACTTTCGCGTTGGAGGCCGTGTTTGAACTGTCCGCCGAGATGGCCGACGCCGGGTTGAAAGACATCCGGATCGAGGCCGCCCTGGCCAAACTGTGGTCTACGGAACTGAGCTGTCGGATCGCAGACGAACTGGTGCAGATCCGCGGCGGCCGGGGCTTCGAAACGGCCGACTCACTGGAAGCCCGGGGCGAACGCGCAGTCCCGGCTGAGCAACTTCTCCGCGACCTTCGCATTAACCGGATCTTCGAGGGCTCCAGCGAGATCATGAAACTCCTCATCGCTCGCGAAGCCGTGGACGCACACCTTGCCGCCGCGGGAGACCTCGCCTCAGCGGATGCGAGCCTGCAGGACAAGGCGAGGGCCGCCGTCGGGGCCTCGGGCTTCTACGCTCGCTGGCTCCCCAAACTCGTAGCTGGCGCTGGCATGGATCCCAGGTCCTATGCGGAGTTCGGGCGCTTAGGCAAGCAGCTTCGGTTTGTGGAGAGGTCGTCGCGGCGACTGGCCCGGCAAACCTTCTACGGCATGGGCAGGTGGCAGGCCAAACTTGAGCACAAGCAGGCGTTCCTGGGCAGGATCGTGGACATCGGTGCTGAACTGTTCGCCATGGCAGCCAGCTGTGCGCGGGCGGAGATGCTGCTCCGGACTCATCCTGAACAAGGCGCCACAGCGTACGAGCTGGCTGAGGCGTTCTGCGAACAGGCGCGGGTGCGCGTGGACGAATACTTCGATCAGCTGTGGAGGAATACTGACGACGGCGACCACGACCTTTCGCGCAAGGTCCTCGCCGGCGATTACGCCTGGTTGGAAGCCGGTGTCCTGGACCAGTCCGAAGGAACCGGCCCATGGATCGGCGATGCCTCGCCGGGCGCTTCAACCAAGGAGAACCTGCACCGCAACTACAGGTAACGCCTTCCCGCTGTATTCCTTCCCAGTTAGTGCGGGGAACACCGTGACTTTGACAGGTCAGGCCGCGGAACTACCGTGATCGGCGCCCGGCAATATGGAGGCAACTGGGAAGGAACGCCACTAACGCACGTCCCCGTCCACATAGAACCAACGCTTGTCCTCCCGCACGAAACGGCTGATTTCGCGCTGAACGCCGCGTTCGCCGTCGAGCCTGTAGTGCGCAGCGAACTCCACTGTTCCCGTCGTGTCCAGAGGACCACCGTTGGATGTGGAGACGATGTCCAGCCGGCGCCACTCCAAGTCCGAATCGAGATCCATGGACGCTGGACGGGTGGAGGCGTGCCAGGTGCGCAGGAGGTAGCCCGGGTCCAGCACCACGAAAGCCGAATACCGGGAGCGCATGAGCTGCTCGGACGTCGGGGCGTCAGCGTCGCCGCGGTGGTAGCGTCCGCAGCAATCGTCGTACTGTTCGCCGGAGAGGCAGGGGCAAGCGCCGTTGCGGAGTCGGGCTAAGTCAGGGGTCACGAGGTCCCAATCTGAGGCTGGAAATGAGAGCTGGGCAACATATTTTCCCACGCCACATAACAGCTTTGAAACAACCCCGCCAGAGGGTGGGGCGGGGCGTGATTCCGTCGGTGCTGGACCTTAGGCTATATATGCAAGCTGGGTGGGCATTGGGCGCATCACAAAACGACGGCCAGGGGAGGCTAACGTGGAGGATCCGACAACACTCGCCATCAACCTGACGTATTTGGGCACACTCGGACTCGCGGTCCTCATGTTCCTGGGTCTCGGGTTGATCATCATCATCACTTTGGTGATTGCCGGAGTTGGGCGGCTACTGTCGATCATTCTCCTGGCGATGATTGGGATTTTCCCCAAGAAGGACACCACGCCCATCGTTCACCTCCCTCAGCACCCGGCACATGTGACTGATCCCGTGGCTGCCGAGGACGATTCCGTGCCTTCTGCGGCGCCGGAGCCTGCTTTCGTGACCGCTGCTCCTGCCGCACCGGAACCTGCTGCCGTTAACCCGCAAGTTGCTGCTGCCGCGCCCGCCGCGCCGAAACGCGACCTCCTGGCAGATGTCCGACGACGGCTCTCGGGTGCCACTTCCGCCCTCAAGGAAGGCGCGTGGAAGGCTAAAGTCGACCCCCGCAATCTGCCGAAACCGGCGGAGGTCAAATCAGTGGTGGAACATCAGACCGCCCACCATCCGATCGTTGTTGCGGCCGCCAAGGAACCGCCTGTGCTCGCGAAGGACTGGGCGGACGCCGTTGCAGAAGCAGACGAACGGGCTGCCGCACGCGCCAAAGCGCAACAGCCACCGGCCATCAGGGTCACCGTCCGCGACCTTGACGAGCCCACGCCGTCGTCCAACGGCAAAACTCCGGCTCCCAAGCGTCCGGACTTCCCGCCAAAGAGGCCGGACAGTGGACCCACGCAATCCGGCGCAACCAAGAGCCCGGCCCCGGGCAATGGGGCAAAGAAACCAGGCCCGGACACTTCCAAGAATGGAAAGACTCCGAGCCCGATTCGCAAAGGTTCGCTTAGCGGCGCCAGCCGCAACTCCTAGATGCCTAGGCTGCCAACTGCCTAAACGCAGCACCGTGGTAGATCAATGGTTTGGATTCGAGATTGATGGTGGTGGCCTTGACCTCCAGCACAACGATCGCATGATCACCGGCCGGCGTCTCGGACACAATTTCGCATTCGAAACCCAGCACCGCACCGTCGATCAGCACTGCACCTGAGTCGCTCACACTGGTGTCCAGCCCGGCAAAACGGTCGCGCGTTTTGGACGCCAGCTGGAGCGCCGCCGCTTCCTGGCCCTCGGCGAGCACCGAAACGCCAAGCCGCTGCGCCTGGCGGAGCTTCGGCCAAGTGGTGGAAGAGTTCTGCACGGCGAACATCACCAACGGCGGCTCCAGTGAAACCCCCACCGTGAAGGACGATGCAACCAGAGCGTCCGGCGTGAAATCCACCATCGCGCTGAACGCCGCAACTCCAGACGGAAACTGGGCAAATGCTGCCTTGATGGCCGCCGTTTCTTCCACTGTGGTCTGTGTCATTCCGCTGTCCCCTAATCGTGCGTAGCCTGAGTTCCTTTCCCATAATTCACCTGCTTCCGGGAACGGCAATATTTGTTGATTCGAAAGACATTTGTGTTGCCGCATGTCAAGAAATGTCGCGAAGTAAGGCCTCTTCCATTACCTCGCAAGACGAAAAACGAAGAACTTCTACCATTTGCGTTTATGCCTCCGGCGGCCGTGTGTAGCCTCGATTGAACATCCAGTCCATGGCCGCAGATGCAGGCTTGGACACCAGCGCAGTCCCACCAGCACAGTCCCACCACAGGAAGCCGACATGAGCCTCAACGAGCTACGAACGCTTGGACGCACTGGCGCCCTGATCAGCCCCCTCACATTGGGCACCCTGAATTTCGGCACAGGCGCCGCACCCACGGGTCCCGCCGAAAGCATTCGCATCATCAAGGCAGCCCTCGATGCCGGGATCACCAGCGTTGATACCGCTGATATCTACTCGCAGGGCGAGGCCGAGACCGTGGTTGGCCAAGCCATCCACAGTCGTCGCGACGACGTCTTCCTGGCCACCAAGTTCCATGGCCAGATGGGTTCCAACCCGGCGCACGCGGGAAACTCGCGCCGGTGGATCGTCCGGGCTGTGGAGGACAGCTTGCGGCGGCTGAATACGGACAGGATTGACCTCTACCAAGCGCACCGCCCGGACTACAACACTGATTTGTTGGAAACCATCACTGCCCTCAACGACCTCATTCGGCAGGGCAAGATCCTCTACTACGGCACGTCCGTGTTCAGCCCCGCCCAGCTTGTTGAGGCCCAGTGGATCGCGAACACCAACCACCTGACCCCGCCCGTTGTGGACCAGGTTCCCTATTCGCTGTTGGTGCGCGCCAACGAACGCGACGTTTTCCCCATCACCCAGCAGTACGGCGTCGGGGTTTTGAGTTACGGACCGCTCGACGGCGGGTGGCTGGCTGGCGGTTACCGCGTTGGCGGGGGCCAACCGGAGAGTTCACGCTTCTCCGCCCTTCCCGGCAGATTCGACGTAAACGCACCGTTCAACCAGGGCAAGCTGCACGCCGCCGACGCTTTGGCGCAGCTCGCGGCCCGCCATGGTTTGACCCTCATCCAGCTTGCCGTTGCGTTCGCCATGAACCACCCTGCCGTGACCAGCGTGATCATCGGCCCCCGCACGGAAGAGCACCTGACGGACTACTTGAAAGCAGCAGACGTGGTGCTGAGCGAGTCCATCCTGGACGAGATCGACGACATCGTGGCCCCAGCCGTGAACTTCCTGGAGCGCGACGCCGGCACTGTTGCACCCCACCTCGAGTACCCGGAACTACGACGCCGGTAGCCCCCTTCCGTTGTGAGGCCCGCTCTGCACGCTCTCGGCACGCATTAGCGCGCATAGCAGGCCTCACAACAGGCTATTGACGCGGGTTCGGCCGCGGCGTGATCCTTGACCTAAGTGCTGCGGCACTCCGCAGCGTCAGCTTCCAGTAGAACGCCGCCGCCCCATGTCCAAGCACCATGTCAAACAAAGAGCATCGAAAGCCGCCAACCCCGGGCAGCCAACCCAAGGTCCGCTCACGCACGAGGAATTGCAACTCTCCGGGCGGAACCACTCCATGCCCCTTGAGGCCCTACACGACGACATCACGCCGGCCGGGCTGCATTACCTGCTGATTCACTTCGATATCCCCCACGTTTCCGCTGAGACATGGCGGTTGCGGCTCAGTGGCGCGGTTAATCGGAGCCTCGAGCTGAGCCTTGAGGACATCAAAGCCCGGCCCGCCGTCACCATGCCCGTCACCCTGGAATGCGCAGGAAACGGCAGGTCACTTTTGCAGCCCCGCCCCGTCAGCCAACCCTGGGTTCTCGGCGCGGTGGGCACGGCGGAGTGGACCGGAACCCCGTTGGCACCCTTGCTGGAGGAAGCAGGCCTGGCGAGTGACGCCGTCGAACTTGTCTTTACCGGTGCCGACAACGGCATTCAGGGCGGCGTCGAAGAGCCTTACGCGCGCTGCCTTTCGGTGGCGGAAGCCATGCATCCCGAAGTCATGCTGGTCTACGCCATGAACGGCAACCCGCTGCCCAAACAGCACGGCTTCCCCTTACGGCTTCTGGTCCCAGGTTGGTATGGCATGGCCAGTGTGAAGTGGTTGACGTCGATCGAAGCTGTGACGTCGCGGTTCATGGGTTTCCAGCAGGCCGTCGCGTACCACTACCTCCAAGGTCCAGACGGGCCAGGCATACCCGTGTCCCATATTCGCGTCCGCTCCCTGATGATTCCGCCCGGCATTCCGGACTTCTACACCCGGCGACGCGTAGTGGATGCCGGTCCCGTGATGCTGCACGGGCGCGCATGGTCCGGGCACGGCGACGTTGAACGTGTCGAAGTGGGGATCGACGGCGAGTGGATGCCCGCGCATGTGGATCCGCCGTTGGGTGATTTCGCGTGGCGGCGGTGGTCCATGGTGTGGGTCGCCAGCCCCGGCGAGCACGTGCTGCGGTGCCGGGCGATGGATACGTCCGGCGCCCTGCAGCCCACTGAACAGGTGTGGAACTACCAGGGCATCGGAAACAACATGGCGCAAGTGGTTGAGGTGACGGTGCGGTAGTTTGGGATGGACTGCGCGCTACAGCCGCCGCAGGTGGGCCATAGTTTTGGAGGAGCGATTGAGCCAGCACTCGGCAGGCACAGCCCTTCCAGCTATAACCCTGGGCACCGGATTACGCCCGCCCACAGATGTCTACCGTTTGGTTGGCTGGGCACTCGACATGGGCTACCGTTCCTTCGACACGGCCGCGCTGTACGGTACGGAGGCCGCGATTGGACGTGCCATTCGCGATTCCGGCATCGATCGGCGCGAGTTGTTCATCACGGTGAAAGTGCGTGGGAATGAGTACGGGAGCCGGGCGCGCGTTCATCAGGCAATCGAACGGAGTCTCGAGGCCCTCGGCACGAGCTTCGCTGACATGGTTGTTCCACACTGGCCCCTGCCCATGGTCAGGGCGTTGCCCTCCACTTTCGCGCAGATGCTGGACGCCCGCGCAGAGGGGCTGGTTCGCGGCGTTGGACTGAGCAATGCTTCCTCAGCGATGGTCCGCGCCGTAAGAACGGAGACCGGCGAGTGGCCGGTTGTGAACCAGCTGCATCTCTCGCCCATCGTTGGGCAGACGGACTTCACCCGCTTTGCTGAGACGGTCCCGGTCGGGATCCAGGCATACCGCGTCCTGGAATCAGGTTCAGGGCTCATGCAGACGCGCCTCATTTCGGAGCTTTCCCAGCAGTACGGCTGTTCACCCGCCCAATTGCTGATCGGGTGGCAACTCGGCCTAGGGCACAGAGTGGTGCTCGGAGCCAGCACCCTGGAGCAACTGCGTGCCAACCTTGACTCCCGGCCACTGGAGCTAGCGCCCGCTGACAGCCAGCGGCTGGCCCGGTTGGACCGGTTCTCTCTGGCTAAACCGGATCCAGTGACTCACTTTGAACTGTAATCGGCTGGCCGGTGGGTTGCCCCATAAAAGGCGAAATACGCGGGGACATCGAATAAGGGCGTTCGATCAGTGGCCATGAGGGCGGCTGCTCCGACGCGGACACTGACGGCTGATGCCGACTCAATGCCCCCGAGAACATAACGCCAAGGACCTGGGAAAGACTCATCCAGGGCAATTTCAATCATGTTATCCACGAAATCACTGATAGCCCCGGGATGACCCTCCGAGGCGCCGTGCCATAGCTGCCCATAGGTTTCCTGATCCCCAGTGGCAACTGCCAAGGCCAGCCGGGCCGATTGAGCCCTGGAAGGTGCGGTCATTCGTTGTGTCATCATATTCACGGTGCGCGCCGTTTGGATGGCTTCTTCCATGCAAGGCCGGCCAATTAACGCCGGAATATCGACGGTGAAAGCCCCCTTCTCCAGGAAGAGGCTGACAGTCTCGCTGGCCTCCGGAGGCACTCCTTCCAAACCTGCGACGTTCACCGCCCCCGTCTTCGGCCAAGCGTGCTGCAACGCATGCCCCAGTTCATGGAGCAAGCTCAGGAGGTTCTGAAACGACAACTTCAATGCCTCGCCTGCCTGACGCGTCACACCACAGGAAATAGCAGAACTGGCTGGAATCCAACCATCGGCAAGAAGCACGCGGTTTCGCACCGGCTGCGTATAGTTCTGCCTGAACCTACGCGACGTGCCTGCGAACTCCACCCTGATCCGGGCAAGCGGCATTGCCGCCGTGGAAAGGGAGGCAAACCAGACATCCGAGCCGGCGGGCTCAACTGTCAGGGAGACACCGGCCGTCACCGCCACAATGTGCTGGGCGATCCGAAACGCCTCTTCTACGGAGAAAAGGCTGGACCTTACGCCGCGGATTTTCTGCTGCAGTACATAGGGCACGTCTGCGTATAAATCAGCCGAAGGCCCAACGCCGGCGCGGAGATGTTCAACGTCTTGAAGCGCAGCCTCGTGGAATTGGGCCAAGACCTCGCGAAGTTGCAGGTCTGGAAGCTTGGTCTGGTGACGATCTGTCTTCAGGGCGCGCTGGAGATCCCCGGCATGCTCACGTGCAATCCGGCTCCACGCCTCCACCAACCGTTTCCTGGTCAGGCTGGAATCCAGCGTGGCCAGGAGCTGCCGGTAAGTTACGGAGGGATCATCCGCGCCACTCCCTGAGACCAGCGAAGTCACCAGTTTCCGTTGCTGATTACGGATTTCCGCGATGATGGCAGCTGTCCGGCGGGGGCTGGAAGCCGGTGAAGCGGCGTCGTTAACCATCTTTTGCTGGAGCTGATCCCGTAACGTCCTACGCGCAGCATCCATCGTCGGAGTTACCGGAGCTGCCCTGTCCAACCAATGAATAAACGCCAGATCATCTTTGGCATTCGAATAGAACAGATCCCTGACGTCCTGCAGTTCGGCAAGGTCTGCGTCCCGCTGGACTTCCCGCATGGCAAGGAACCAGGACTCAACCACGTTATTGATGGCAAGGACGTCAGCTATTTCACTGTCGGAACCGATGCGGGATCCTGTCCTGACGTCACGGAGCGCATAGAGTTGCCGCATTCGTTCCGCGATGGTTTGCCTGTCCGGAAGCGCAAAGGGGTCCAACCCATAAGCCGTGGCCAACAGGCTTTTACGGGATGAATCAGCGGAAGGCACCGCCGGAACCTCCATCCAGTCGGAATGAGGCACCATTGGCAATGTCGCCCAAGTCGAAGCCGCAGGAAACCAATCGGGCGCATTCCGATGGTTCAATGAACCTTCTGATCCTGGACTCCGGGTTGGCCCGCGCCAACGTTCGTGAAACGAGCTCCTCAATTCCTACCTTGTACTTGACTGACGCGGCAGCGAACTCCTCCCTACGCTGTTCGCTGTTCAGCGCACCGAAGATCACTTCGAAGACAGCTCCTCCGCGGGTCCGGCACAGGTCGGTGAGGGCTCCTGTAAGAACTTTGAGTGCGGCTTTGCCCGCAGCATAACCAGCAGAACCTGCATCCGGCGTGTAGATCGCTTCCGATCCAACGACAGCGATGGATAGAGGACTGTCCGACTTTTCAATCAAGAGCCTGAGAATGTCGTAGCCGCCAGCACCATTGACCAAGAGCGACTGAGTAACACCATCCCGTTCGCCTGAAGCAGGGTGGTCCGACCTGGGGTCGAAAGCTGCAGCAAAGATGATCCTGGAGGGGATCACATCAAGGGACTCAACTGTCTGCCGACGCCCTTCGCTCTCCGCGAGGTCACATTCCATCCATGTCATGCCCTCAACGGACGGAGGCGCGGACGCGCCCGAATGCACGCCAATGACGGCACTGCCGTGCTGAATGAATGACTTGGCCAGGTCCAGGCCCAAACCGCGGGAAGCACCGATGATAAGAACCTGGTTATTCATCATCATTTCCTCGCTTCACGGCGAGCAGCATCCCGTGCTCGGTGCCGAGGAATGATGCGGTAACCCGCTGCGACCTGGCGAGGGCGCGCACCACTTGACGGATTGATTCCCCCAATCGGTCATCTTCGCCACCTTCATGGACAGCATAGGTTCCACCGGCAAAGGCATCATCGATAAGGAGCGCCCCTCCTGCCCGCAAAAGTGGGAAGGCTGCCTTCACGTATTCGACGTACTCGGTCTTGGCGCCATCGATGAAGATCAGATCAGCACTTTCCGGGGCCATGCGGGAAAGTGCCGACACGGCATCCTCGGTGGATATCCGGACCCTGTCATCGAGCCCGAAGCGCGAGACATTTTCCCGGGCGATCTCTGCCGACTTCGGATCGATCTCAAAGGAAATCAGCTGGCCACCCTTTCCGAGACCGCGTGCCAGATGGATCGTTGAGTATCCAAAAAGTGCTCCGATTTCGATGACCAGTTGCGGCCGCGCAAGCAGGGTAAGGCATTCAAGGAGCTTGGCAGCGTTGTCATCCACTTGGATGGGTGGAAGCTGCTCATCGACTATCGCCTGCCGCAACATGCTGGTCAGTTCCGGGTCGCGTGCTGGAAGCATCGCAGAAATATAGTCGGAGGGATACTCACGCGTAGAGCTCATCGGGTTTCCTTCGTCAGCCGTTAAGGGGTCTTGTTTGGTTGCTCCCGCAGCCTGCTCCAAGAAGGTGATCAGGGCGGTGGGATCCGGCGCCTGGTGGGGTTCCTTCCCGAGGATTCTTTCGAACCAGGCTGCGGGCGGTGTCTGGTCGTGCGAAGCCAACCCATGACGTTGCATCCACGTACCGGCAACCTCCGACATGGCCCAAAACAGTCCATACTCTGCACCAGGGCGGGTCGCCGGGATAGGCCAGGTCAACCTATGCAGGGCCTCCAGGTACGTTGACGCATGCCCGGCCGGGTCGGAATCAGTGACCTGTCGCCACACATCCTGGTAGTCAAACTCCGGATGCATCAGCCATTTCCGGTCCAGTTCCATGACCAGTGCACGCAGGGGTAATTCCTTGAGCGCCTCCAACTGGAGGATGCCCTGCCATTCAGCCAGGCCCTTGCCGGACGGTTCTCCAGCCGCAGGGATAACGCAACCGCCCCACCCGGCGTCGAAGACAGTCCATTCAAGCCAGAGACTCAGCAGGTCTATTTCGGTTTCTCCGGCCGATTCGAGTCCGTGTCTGAGGGGCTCACGGGATGCCGTGAGCGCATGATGGACGGCATGGCCCAGCTCGTGGAGAGTGGCCTTCAGATCCCGAAGGTGCATGACAAGGCGCCCATCAGGACGCGACGAACAGCGCAGGCCCACATGGGCTGTGGGCACTCCGGGACCGGTCGCCGAGGTGGCTCGCCCGGTCGCCTCCCGGGAGTCGGAATTCGGGCCAAGCAGTGGCCAGATGACGACGCCGGACGAGGGCACCTTCCCGTCGGCGGAACCTCCGAAAAGCACTTCCCATCGGTCACCGGCAAAGGAGGCACGCGCCGTCGAACCGGTGACGGCTTCCAGCCGTCGGCGTATTTCCTCTAGGACTCTGTCAACGTCGAGCATCGGTTCCCGGGTTTGCAACGCGAGCGCCAACATTTTGGCCGGGGTTTCCTCCATGGCCAGCTCAGCACAGGAGACCAGCGACAAGGGAGCCGTGCCAAAGATCCTGGACATGCCGTTGACGACGGATGCGGAAAAGGTCCCAACGAAATTGTCTGCCGCAATGCCCCGGCATGAAGGATCCGATGCTTCCGCCCTCAGGTTGCGGACTGCTACCGCCAGGTCTTGGACGGCCAGTGATTCCACGTCCAACGCAGCATCCCAGGCAGTTCGGACAGCTTTGCGGTGAGAGCGAGTTGGCGCGTGCGCAAGGGACCGCTCCACCGCGACAAACGCGGGTAGTCTGTCATCTTCCGCGGGAGGAACGCCGCCCCCGAAGGTGCAGTGTCTTTCTTCTTCACGGAGCGCCCGGGCCGCTTCCTCAACAGCAACCCTGGAATCAGCCGGTCCACGTTGTGGCCCGTCCGCTTGTCCGTTGAGTGAGGCGCGGAAAGCGTGGTCGAAGAGGTCGTCATTGGCTTCGAGGAAAGCCATCAGATACGCGGTGTTGTTGTGATCCACCAGGGTTTCCCCGGAGGCGGACATTCGTGAGTTCCGCTCTTGCAACCAGTTCCGAAGGCCAACCTTGTAGCCGGGCTCCGTCATTGCCGCCACGTTCGTCATGGTCGTTGCCCACTTTCCGGGTCTTCCAGCATGGGATGGTCAAAGCGGTAGCAATCGCCGTCGTACGAAGCCACGTACAGGCTGCCATCACCGCAAGGCATGGGCGACGTGTGCACCGCGGTGGGGTGATCGGGCCGGCCAATAATCTGCGAAGACTCCCACAAGAACGCACCACTGCATGCATCAAGGCAGCAAACAGTTCCCCGGTCGCTGGTGAAAAGCACCGTCTGTTCCTCCCCCATGACCAGGGATGTGTACTCGAAGAGCCCGCCACCGGTCCAGTGCCATACCCGGGCACCAGTTACCGCATCCACCGCTGAGATTCCCTGTCCCCTTACCGGAACAATGACGAGTTCCCGAATCGATGCGAGGCTGCCATCGATCCGTCCACCCATCGTCAGGTCAGCCAGCTGCGTTCCGCTTCGGGTCCATCGGCAGAGGACTCCCTCCGTCGTAGCGCAGACCACCATGTCCTTGCAGATTGTGGGTGACGATCTGATGATCCCATTGGCTCTGGCACGCCATTGGAGCAGACCGTCCGCCTGCAGGCAGGCCACATCGTCGTGGTCCACCACCACTACTTCTCCGGATTCGAAAACCACGGGTGACGCATAGGGTGCGCGGTCGTAAGCATAGGTGTTCTGGTAAGTTGCGGACGCTGTGTCGAAGGTCCACTTCGTATTTCCGGACGCCACATCGAGGGCCACCAGTCTGTGCCCGAAAACCGGAACGTAGGCCGTCCCGCCGTCGGGCGAAAAGGCGATGGTGCCCAAGACTGGGCCGGACAGGGCAGCCGTCCACACGGCACGGCCCCTGAGGTCGAAGCGGACAACCATCCCGCCCGTGCTCGCAACCAGGAAATCGGCAGCTCCCGGAATAGCAACAGGGGAAGAGTAGATTCCTGCGTCCAGGCGTCGAACCCAATACTCGCGCTGCATGGTCGTGTCCAGGAACCGGACTCGACCATCCTCGCCCCCGATGATCACACCTATGTCCGCCACAGGGAGGGGGCTCGCATTAAAGGCGACCGGAACGTGGTCATCCGAAAGCAGGCTTTTCTCGTTGACGGTGCGGACCGCAACCACCTGCGGTTCCCGACGGCGCGATCCCGGCCAGGTGGTTTGGGCCGTGCATTCCATGGAGGTCTTGCCCATGGCGTGCCGCGAGTGGAGACCCATTGCTGATACAGCTTCCAGCGTCATTCAGGCCCCTCCCATAAGCCGGTATCCGAGCTGCCGGGTCCGCATGCTGTACCTCAATGCCAGGAGAAGCGACGCGACGGCTGCGGATGCAACGGCAACCAGTGCCGATTCCCAAACCAGAATTCCGACGATAGCGATAGGAATGGTTACCAGATACGTGACCACCGTTGATGGCAAGGATAGCCATGCGGCCCGCTGCTCAACCGTCAGGATTTCGCCGCACAAATTCTCCACGACGTAGGCGGGAACCGCGATGAGATACGCGGCAGTCAGTAGCCAGACCAGACCGACGTCGACCTCGTCACCGCCCAAAACCTTGGCAAGGACGGGGACGGCCGCTGCTACGCCTGCAGCGGCGATGAAACTGGGCCACACCACGTACTTGCGCGAACGTTGCACTACAGCGTGGGCGTCTTGCTGGCTCCGCCCTCGGGAGTATCCGACAAAGACGCCGACGGCGCCGAGGGTCGCCTGCGGTACCCGGCAGTAGAGAGTCCAGATCCTCGTTGCGACCGCTGCAGCCGCGACAGTGCCTACGTCCAGGCGGCTGATGAGCATGAAGGGCACTACAGCCGCGGCGTAGTTGTTCATCTGCCTGAGCCCGATGCCAAGACTCGTGGTAAACATCTCCCGGGTCAACGGGATAATCCGCTGTTGGTCGGAGCCGTCAGTGCGTTCTCCCCGGGACCGGGAGAAATGCCGGGCGAGGACAACAAAACCGCAGGCAGCAGTCAAGACCTGGGCAATCACTGTCGCGATGGCCACTGCCATCACCGGGTTGGCTGCCAATACTTTCAGCGGGCCATACACCAAGGCTGCGTTGAAGGCGGCATTCAGGACGAACACCGTGGCGATGAGGACTATCGAAGCGCGTTGTCGTCCCACGATGCGCAGGGTGATCGACACGGCCGCCAGGGCCAACGTGAACGGAATGCCAAGCATCCGCACCGTCAAGTAATCGGTTGCTATGGCAGCAACTGCCGGCTCAGAGCCCACGAGGTCAAAAATCAGGGGAACAACTCGGCTGACCAGCATTCCGGCAGCAGTCCAGACGGCGGCGACCAGAAGCAGGGCGGCAAACAATTTGGACAATAGCTTGCTGGCGTCGTTGCGGCCCTCAGCGCGGGCCAATTTCACGGCGAAAACGTCGATGATGCCCGCAAAGAACGCCATGAACAGTGCGGTGACCAGATCGCCTAAACCTATGCCAGCCACCATGAGTGCCCCAAACGGGGCCACGAAGGCCAGGTCGATGGCCCCGTTTCCCGCGCTCAGGAGATCGACTGCGAACATGGTCCCGGCCAAGGAGACAAACGTCCGCGGCGAAAGTATGGTGTGGGAAGCCGCGCCCGACTCTGCCGTGTCCTCCGTTGAATTGACCTGTTGTGACATCAGCTCAGCTTGCTGCCAACTGCTGCCGCACAGCCATCAGCGTTGCATGGGTGTTGTTGTCCAGCATGTTGTCTACCGTGGCCAACACCTCGGATGGATCCGGGAGCATGCTGGCGAGGACCAGATACCGGGCAATCGCTCTGTGGGTCATTCCTGCCTTGGCGTACTGCTGCGCTGCTTTGCGAAGGTGGTGGGTCACGTAAGGAGCCCCCAGAGAGGTGGCTCGATCATAGGTTTCTGCAGCCAACTCAGCCTTGCCGAAGGCTGCGAGCACATCTGCGTATTCACCGGCGCTCACTGACCACAGCGGATCCCAAGCGACCAGGTCCTTGGCGGCTTGAAGCGCCTTCTCCTCGTCACGTGAGACGTAGAGATGTTCTTTGACGGAGGACTCAAGGTACGTCTTATGCAGATTCCGGGCGAAGGGAGCATCGCTGTCTTCCATGGCCCTCTGAGCTGAAACAGCCGCTTCATTCATGAGTGCCCGAGTACGGGAAACGTCACCGATCTCGGCAGGGATCATCGCCACGCCGCGGTACCAGGCCGACGTCGAAACGGCAGGTATCTTCTTTCCGTGCTCCAGAACCACCGTGTTTCCTGTCCTGGCGAACCACTCGAAATCTTCTTTAGTGACTCCGACACCCTTCAAATACCAGACCACGGCAATGCTGCAAGCGTCGAGCAAGCGGTGGGCCGGGACCTCCTGGGATGCTGCAGTCCTGCGAACCTCTGACATGAGGTTCACGTCCAGCCCACGTCCTTGGGTGCGGTTTCCAATGATGTAGCGAAGCAAGGCGGCCTCAAACTGGAATCGCGCTCCCCGCCCACCTGCACGCGTCAACACGCTGCTTGCAAGCTCGAACCGCGAGAGGGTAACCAAAGCACTGGCTAGGACTATGGCATCAGCATCATCCATCGTCTCAACGCGGGCCATACGATCGCGAAGTTCGTTCAGGCGCTCACCACCATGGGTGCGGAGCGTCGTCACGTCTTCGTAGTCGAGCCCGTGAAGGTCGCACACTTCCCGAACGACATCCGGCTCGAAAACCTGCCCTATCGGGTAGTAGTAGTCCCCCGGGATGGTGGCCGAAAATGCCGCAACGTTCTCGCGGGAAAATTCCACGATCTCGTCCTGCTGCGAGGGCAAATCAAATCCGATGATTGTTTCTGTGAAAGAGTTCCAGCGGTCCCATCCGGCAATCTCGGAAATATTCAAAGCTTTGCTGATGGATTTGGCATGGTTAATACGTGATATCAATGCGTGCTCCTCATTTCAGGACGTCAAGCGTGAAATTGCACCCATCAGCAGGTCCGCGGCGCGCATGGCATCCGCTAGGACGGCCGGCTCCCGCGCTTCCCGGGCGGCACTGAACTCCACAATGTCCAAACCGACGATGGGATTATTGCGAAGAACCACATCCAGGACCCTTATGAGGTCGGCCGTATCCATTCCAATGTGCGCAGGGTATCCCGTGGAACCCATTTGGGCCTGTTGGATGACATCAACGTCAATCGAAACGTAGGTGGGCACCTCAGAGCCGAGCGCCTCTACCAGCCCCGGTTCGTCCCGCAGCAGCGGGGAGGTCACAGGAATAATGCCCGCGCTCACGTCCAGGCGCCCTGATAACTCTGCAGACGACGACGCGCTGATTGCGATAAAGGGATCCATTCCTACCTGCAGCACACTCCGCCGACCCAGTTGCTCGCCCACATGGGAGATGACGTTGGTGTTGAACAGTGGATCCAAGGGCTTAGATGTCACCGGTTCCCACAGTTGTATGTCCAAGTGCTGGTCGAACTGAATCACCCGGGCGGGCGCAGTTCCCCTGGCTATGAGACCGCTGATGACTCCGGCAGTAATGCTGTGGTCACCCCCGATGACGCATGGCACAGAACGGGAATCGAGGTCGGCGACGACACTTCCGATCTCTTCCGCCACTTCCTGGGCAGAGGACCCGACCGGAACGATGTCCCCCAGATCAACGGCAGCGAAATCCGTTCGACTAGTCTCCGCGTTCATCAGGCAACCATCCGGGTAGCCCCAGGTATAACGGCGGGAAGCAGCCCGAAGAAACGCCGGGCCGTTTTCTGCACCGTCGTGTGGAGAGCCTGCTGAGGATGCCACTCCCAGAATTGCCACACGGGCACTACCAAGGTCGCGCGGGTCCGCGCCGACGGCAAGTCCGGCAAACCCGCGCGGTGGTTTTCTAAGCATCACGTTCCGTGTCAATAGGGCGGCAATGGGCCGGTTGGGCGCTAACCCAACCGGCCCACCAAATTACTTGGCCAGGATAGCTTCGAGTTCAGCATCAATCGACTGAACGGCCACAAGACCTTCGGTCGCAGCTTCGGTACCAAATTCTTCTTCGAAGAAGATGCCCGGAGTTGCCGCACGGAAGAAAGCAGGGCTCTTCTCGTAGTTCTTTTCAGTCATTTAATTCCCCTCCAATTAAAATTGCCAATCAGATATTGATTGAACTCCAGCAATACGTACTGATCAGTACGTGAACACGCTAACACACGCATTCCGCCCAAAACAGGGCTCCAGGGGGATTTCTAAATCAACTTTATCGCCTTATATCAAGTGCATTTTGAAATCAAGTCAAGTGCCGTCTGGTCAAAACAATTGCAGATGCAGGAAAGTTCAAATTGTGCAAGTCAAATTGATGACCGCCCCGCTATGCGGGCACTCAAGAGGGCCACTGGTGCCTGAAAACTGGGTCTGCCGTGCACACATCCCGGTTATCGGCGACAATTCAATGATGAGCATCCCGTCATCGTCCCCGGCCAACGTCCGAGTCGACGCTTGGCTGTGGGCGATCCGCGCGTATAAGACCCGTTCCGCTGCCACGGCCGCCTGCCGAGCAGGGCACATCCGGATCAACGGGAACCCGGTCAAGGCGTCGCAGAGCGTGATCATTGGAGACACCATCCGGGTCCGGGAGTCAGGCTGGGAGCGGATCCTTGAGGTACGGCGTCTCATCGCCAAACGTGTCGGCGCCGAAGCCGCTTCCCACTGCTTCACCGACCACACTCCCCCGCGTCCCGTAGCCCCCAAGCTCGGCCTCCCCCAGCGAGACCGCGGCGCCGGCCGACCCACCAAGAAGGACCGACGGGACATGGAGAAACTGCGGGGCTAGGTGTAGAGATGAGCTGCTCTATGCACTTATCCACAGGCCGACTTTTCTGACATGAATCCTGCTCCGCCCCCGGCCTAGACTGACCGGCACACCGCCGAACTGCTGCTGGGGAGCTTTCCATGTCACTACCGTCGTTTGCCTCTTTTCCTTTTGTTCGTATCCGAACGGGGGTAGTGGGAGTCGGCGTTCTGATGCTTCTGAGCGGCTGCGCGAGCGGCTCCACACCGGGCGTCACACCTTCAGAATCCAACCCGACGACGGCGGCGCCCACCTCAAGCGTCTCGGTTCCGGCAGCGTCGGCTACTCCGTCTGCCTCCCCTGTGTACAAGCCAGCCGACGCGGCGGGGAAAGCACAGAACGTACCCGTTCCCGTGATGCCGGAGCTGGCGAAGGAGAACTCGGAGGCAGGGCTGGAGGCGTTCATTGGGTACTGGTTCCAGGTGCTTAGTTACGCGTACGAAACCGGCGATGTCTCCAGAGCCAGCGAGTTGTCTCGGTCTAGCTGCTTGCTCTGCACAGATCTCCTGTCGAACGTCGCGACAAACTACACAGAGGGCCGATGGCTTGTCGGCGGAAGGTATCGGACACCTGTAATCGAAGTCCTGTGGGAGTCCTCGGCCCTAACGCAAACCGCGAGAGTGCAGGTGCTGCAGGACCAGATCCTGTATAAAAATGCAGATGGTTCGAATGGTAGAGAGCCGACGCCCGCGATTAATGACGCGGCCGCCTTCTTTGGTGAGTTTGCCAATGGGGCGTGGTCTGCAACAGATCTTGGGGTCATTAGATGAGTTCTCTATCTGCCCGATTGGTAGCCGTGGGTATCTTACTCGTTTCGGTATCGCTTTACCCGGCGCCTTCATGGGCTGCCAACTCACCAAGCCCAGGCACCGGATTTACTGATCGCTCCATTTCGGTCGGCGCAGAGTTCACCATAAACCCAACGACGGGTATGCCTTCCACGAATCTAACCACCGCAGCCGAGGACCCAAATCAGTACATGGCCGACACCCACTGCCGCGCCGACGGCCCCGACACCAAAGACCCGGGCTGCGACGCCCTCGACTGCCCGGCAACCACACCCGCAGGCGAGGAAGGCACTCCGGTCATCTGGAAAGAAGCGCCCAAAGCCATCACCAACCCCGGCTGGACCGACTGGATCCCCGTCAGCGGACCCACCTGCCTCTACGACCCCCAACCCGAGAACGTCCTGGCCAACATCGCCGCCCGGATCCTGAACGACTTCCGCCAACTCCCCGTCAACCCCGGAAACCTCGAAGCCCAACCCTTCCCCCACACCCTCAAAGGCGGACCCACCAACTTCTACGCCACCGCCGCAGACCAAACCTTCGACCTCACCATCCTCGGCCAAGCAGTCCACCTGACCGCCACACCCACCAGCTACACCTACACCTACGGAGACGGCACCACCCTCGGACCCACACCCGCCGCCGGCTACACCATCCCCGAAACCGAATGGCTCAACAACCAAACCCGCACCAGCCACACCTACACCGACACCGGCAACTACCAAACCGCCGTCACCACCAGCTTCACCGGCACTTACTCGGTCAACAACGGCCCACCACTACCCATCAACGGCACCCTGGACATCACCACACCCACCAAAACAATCCACGTCTGGAAAACAGAAAAAGCACTCGTCGCCGACACCTGCCAGGAAAACCCCAACTCATGGGGCTGCCCCGGCACAGAAACCAGATAGGCAGACGGCGCCACGTACCGCCACCACCCACTTTGATCGCCGCATCCTGGCGACACACCAAAAAGACGGCGCCTCGAAACCACCCACGATTCAAAGTGGGTGATTGCGGCCCATGAAAGCAGGGATACTTCGCCTTAAGTGAAGAAAAGCATCAGTTCCGAAGAACCGATGCTTTTCGCCTGCCGAAACTTAGGAGAACCAGGTACCTGGAGGACCCATGAACAGCAGGAAGCTGAACACTGCTCCCACGGCGACCAGGGTGACAACTACGGCAAGAATCGGGTTCCGAAGAACCCAGGCCTGGGCTTTCTCAAATCCGCCTCGGGGTGCCTCTCCTCCAGCGGTCAAGCGCCAGTCGCCAGCGAGGAGGCCGCGGCGGTCCAGAGACTTCTCCATGGGGATGGTGGCATAGGGGATGACGGCGGAAGCGATAGCAAGCAAGCCCGTTCGAGTTGACCACTTCTGGTTGATCCACGTGAACGCAGCCGTCGCAGCGTAGCAAAGGAACACGAAACCGTGGATGCCTCCGGCAATGCTCACCCCAACGTCGGTGGTGCGCGTGACGTACTTAAGGAACAGCCCGATCAACAACAGCGTCCATGTCACGGCTTCGGCGAAAGCAACGGTACGGAACAAAGTGCGGGGCTGCATGGAAGTCCTCAGGTAGAAAACGGGAGTCACACCCTATTTTACCGGCTGTAGAACTTCCCTCATGTCATGGCAAAGGCCTCGCAGGGTTACGGCAATGGCAGCGTCTCCCGGTTCCGGATGCGCGAGTCGCCGAACTCGATGGCCACAGGAGCAATGTCCATAGGTGACTCGTGCCGGGATCTCGCCTTGCCTACAGCGATATGGGGCAACCACCGCGGTGACTTGTAACCAAGCGCGGGCGAGCTCAGGATGAAGTCGTCAATGTTGTCGAGGCCGAGGTCGTCGAAAAGTACGTGTAGCCCTTGCACCAAGAGTGCCTGGTAGTCGTGAACCTCCTGCGGCACGTCAACCTCGAGACCCATAAGGCGCCCACCGCCCAAAGGGATCAGTTTGTCCGATTTCCCCAAAAAGCCCTGCAACACCGGCAGCTCCGTCAACCAACTGGCGATCTCGGGAAGCACTTTCTCTGGCGCCGACAGACCTTTGGTCCACGCAACGATGTCGCTGCCGAGATCGTCCAAAATGCCGACATGCAGAAAGGTCATGTGGAGGCTCTGCGGTTTACGGAGGGAATCGACGAACCGGTTCAATCCTTCGTAGTCCGATGCCCCTGCCCCGACGCGGAGGACAGGCACCTCCACCGTGATCCGGGGTCCATGCGATGTGCTTCCAGCGGGGACGAGGGCCGTCATGGATGACATTATGCGCGGGAATCCAAGCGAGCGGCAGGCCGACGGCGGGAAGCAAGTTCCGCCGTCGGCCTGTTTTGGCGGGGGTGTCAGGTTCTTACTTCTTGGAGCGGGCCTGAACCAGGTTCGCAAACGGAAGCCTCCCGAAAGCAGAAACGAAATCTGCGTGGTAGGCAGCCTCGGCGGCATTGACGTCGGATGCGGAGAATTCCTTCCACGCAACGATCAGGTCCAGGGCATCGCGGAGTTGCCAGATGAGCCGGGCGTCCCAGACGACGGTTGGCCGCCCGCGGCCGTAGTCCATGAACTCTTGTATCTGCTTGCGGAGCCCCCGGTTGCCTTGGCTACCGGCGCTGGCCTTGCCGATGTACAGCACCGAAGCATCCGTAATCCATTCGGACTCCAGGGCTTCGCGCTTGAGCGAGGGGTCCTTCTTCTTGAACGTCCCGGCAGTGCTCTTGTTTAGGAACGCTGGCTCGAAATCCGCGGGGCGGAGGATCATGAAGATGCCGGGTCCTTGGGGAATCCGCATGGGGTCGAGTTCGTCGAGGGGCCGGAAGCCGGTGAACCCTTCCTCGGTGAGCGACTTTTTGGTGAAGAGCATGGTCCATTGTGCGGGACCACGCGGCGACCGGCCGAAAGACGCCAAAGCCTGAAGCAAACCTTTCAGCGTTGACACGCTCTTGTGACCCGTGCCATATTCAAAACGTGAACCTGTCAGACAGCCGGACAGCCGGACAGCAAGGACCCCAGGGTGGGCATACGCCCATCTCACGCATCTCCGCAGCCGAAGCGGTCTTTGCGGCCCTCCGGCGTGCCATTGAGGGCGGCCAGTTCGATATCGGCACCAAGCTGAGCTCCGAAGCGACGCTGGCAGGCCAGTACGGCGTAAGCCGCTCCGTCATCAGGGAAGCACTGAGGTCCTGCAACACCTTGGGCCTTACGGTGACCAAGACAGGCAAGGGCACATTCATTGTGGCCAACAAGGTTGCTAACGACCTTACCTTGGGTCAGTACAGTGCGCGGGATCTTAACGAGGCACGCCCGCACATTGAGATTCCGGCAGCCGGACTCGCCGCCCAGCGCCGCACGGAGGAGGAACTGGAGCACCTCAAGGACATCGTCCAGGAAATGCTCACCGAGAACGATCCCGAAGCTTGGGTGAACCTGGACGCCAGCTTCCACTCGGCCGTTGCCCGGGCCAGCGGAAACAGGGTGTTCGCCAGCGTCGTCTCTGATATCCGTGAAGCTCTGGCCCACCAATCCGAAACTTTGAACCTCGTCGCTGACCGGCAACACCGCTCGGACGAGGAACACGTCGCCGTGCTCAACGCAATCGAAGCCGGCGACTCCGAAGCCGCAAGCAAAGCGATGGCCGCTCACCTGCAGGCCGTTAGCGTGGCACTGGACACGATCCTCAGCAAATGACCCACCCAAAGGACACAGCCACCATGCCCGTCCCCGAAGCACCGGCCCACAACGCCGCGCCCGCGCCCGCAACGGCGCAGCACATCAAGACGCCCCACCACGTCCCCCTCGTAGAGGTGACCCGTGACGGCCTGGTGGAGAGCATCCATTACGGCTCGCTGATTGCGCTCAACGCCGATGGCAGCACCGCAGTCCAAGCCGGCGAGCCGGACGCCCCCATGTATCCCCGCTCAAGCCTGAAGCCGTTGCAGGCTGTTGCGCTGCTCAAAGCGGGGTTGGATATCCCCCAGGATCTTCTGGCATTGACCGCGGCCAGCCATTCCGGCGCCCAAATGCACCGGGATGGCGCCACCGAGATCCTGAAGCTGCACGGCCTCACCGAAGCGGCCCTCGGTAACAGCACGGACCTCCCCTATGGCGTGGCTGAACGCGAAGAGTGGCTCCGCCAAGGTAACGGCCCAACCCAGATAGCCCAGAATTGCTCCGGCAAGCACGCTTCCATGACGGCCGTCTGCGTCATCAACGGCTGGCCTGTGGAGGAGTACTTGCATCCCGAGCACCCGCTGCAGGTGCTCGTCCGCGACACCATCACGGAACTGACGGGCGAGGAAGCCGCGGCAGTCAGCACTGATGGCTGCGGGACACCGTTGTTCGCCCACTCCCTTCGTGGGATGGCGCGCGCATACGGCCGCCTCGCCGCTGCCGACGAAGGCACGGACGAGGGCCAGGTTGCCCATGCCATGCGCCGATACCCGCAGATGGTGGCCGGCGAAGGCCGCGACGTCACCGCCCTTATGCGGGCCGTCCCGGGCTTGCTGGCGAAGGACGGCTTTGAAGGCCTCCAGCTGGTGGGCCTCCCGAATGGCACCGGACTGGCGGTGAAGATTTCCGACGGCGGCGATCGCGCCCGCATGCCGGTCACCGTTGAGGTTCTGCGCCGGTTGGGCGTCGACGGCGGCAGCTTGGACACGCTTCAGAGTGCACCTGTGCTGGGTGGCGGCCTTCCGGTCGGCGAGCTCCGTGCAGCCCAAATTTTCAGCAACTAAACCAAGGACAGCTATGACCACCGTCGATCAGGCGATCCCCCTCCGTTCCGAACACGACCTCTTGGGAGACCGCGATGTCCCCGCGGATGCCTATTGGGGCGTCCATACCCTCCGCGCTATCGAGAACTTCCCCATTACCGGGCAGCCCCTTTCCACCAACAAGCACCTGGTCAGGGGCCTGGCCGCGGTAAAGCAGGCCGCCGCTCGCACCAATCATGAGCTCGGCCTCCTGGATGCCGAAAAGGCAGGTGCCATCGAGCAGGCTTGCCAGGACATCATGGACGGCATGCTCCATGACCAGTTCATGGTTGATGTGATTCAGGGCGGCGCGGGCACCAGCTCCAACATGAACGCCAACGAGGTCATAGCCAACCGTGCGCTGGAGATCCTGGGCTACCCCAAGGGCGAGTACTCCAAACTGCACCCGAATGACCACGTGAACCTGAGCCAGTCCACCAACGATGTCTACCCGACGGCGGTGAACCTCGCCACGATCTTCTCCGTCAAGGAACTCCTGGAAGCCCTCGAAGAACTCGAGGTGGCTTTCGCTGAGAAGGGCCGGGAATTCCGGACCGTGGTGAAGATGGGACGGACGCAGCTGCAGGACGCGGTCCCCATGACCCTTGGCCAGGAGTTCGGCGGCTACGCCGTGACCATCGGCGAGGACCGGGCGCGTTTGGACGAGTCCCACATGCTGATCCACGAAATCAACCTTGGTGCCACGGCTATCGGCACGGGCTTGAACGCTCCGGCCGGTTACGCCGAAGCTGCCTGCCGCCACTTGGCCGAAATCACAGGCCTTCCCCTGCTCACCGCTGCTGACCTCATTGAGGCCACGCAGGATGTGGGCGCGTTTGTTCACTTGTCCGGCGTGCTGAAGCGCGTGGCAGTAAAACTCTCCAAGATTTGTAATGACCTCCGCCTGCTGTCCTCCGGACCGCGTGCGGGTTTGGGCGAGATCAACCTTCCGGCCGTACAGTCCGGCTCGTCGATCATGCCCGGCAAGATCAATCCGGTGATCCCGGAAGTGGTCAGCCAGGTGGCGTATGAAGTCATCGGCAACGATGTCACCGTCACCATGGCCGCGGAGGCCGGCCAGCTTCAGCTGAACGCCTTCGAACCGATCATTGTGCACAGCCTGCACAAGAGCATCTCCCACCTGGAAGCAGCGTGCCGCACCCTTACGGCGCGCTGCGTCCGGGGCATCACTGCAAACACCGAACGGCTACGGCTTACCGTGGAGCAGTCGATCGGTCTCGTCACGGCATTGAACCCACATATCGGTTACGCCTCCGCCACCGCTATCGCCCAGGAAGCGCTGGCAACGGGCAAGGGCGTTGCAGAACTCGTGTTGGAGCATGGTCTCCTGACCGCCGCCCAGCTTGAGGAACTGCTTAGCCCCGAACGTCTGGCAAATCTGAGCAAATAGGCCGAAACTGGCCTGTAAACGCTCCAACCAGCCGTCTCGCCCCATAAGGCTTACCCCCACGAGGCTTTGTTCGGCGTGCCCGGAACCCCCACCGGACGCGACCAGGACACCCCCAACAGGACACCCCTAAGGATTCCAATGACCAACCCCATTACGGACCACACGGTCCCGGCCCAAGCGCACGCCAGCGAGAAAGCCCTCCACAAGGAGGACTCCGGCTATCACAAGGACCTCAAGCCGCGCCAGATCCAGATGATCGCGATCGGCGGCGCAATCGGCACGGGCCTGTTCCTGGGCGCCGGCGGCCGACTCAACGCAGCTGGTCCCTCCCTCGTTATCGCCTACGCAATCTGTGGTTTCTTCGCTTTCCTGATCCTCCGCGCCCTCGGCGAACTGGTTCTGCACCGCCCGTCGTCGGGTTCCTTCGTTTCCTACGCCCGTGAGTTCTACGGCGAAAAGGCAGCGTTCGTTTCGGGCTGGTTCTACTGGATCAACTGGGCCACCACCACCATCGTGGACATCACCGCAGCGGCGCTCTACATGGAGTTCTTCGGCAAATACGTCGCTTGGATAGGGGCCGTTCCGCAGTGGGCGTGGGCGCTCATTGCCTTGGTTGTAGTGCTCTGCCTCAACCTGGTTTCCGTGAAGGTCTTCGGTGAAATGGAGTTCTGGTTCGCGCTGATCAAGGTGGCCGCGCTGGTGGCCTTCCTCCTGGTGGGCACCTACTTCGTCGTCTTCGGTACCCCGGTTGAAGGCCAGGAAGTCGGCTTCAGCCTCATCGCGGACAACGGCGGGGTGTTCCCGAACGGCGTCCTGCCAATGATCATCCTCATGCAGGGTGTGCTCTTCGCTTACGCTTCGATTGAACTCATCGGCACGGCAGCCGGCGAAACCGCCAACCCCGAGAAAATCATGCCTAAGGCCATCAACTCCGTGGTCATCCGCATCGCCCTCTTCTACGTGGGCTCCGTGATTCTGCTGGCCCTCCTGTTGCCGTACACCTCTTACGAGAAGGGCGTCAGCCCGTTCGTGACGTTCTTCGGTTGCATTGGTGTGGAGGGCGTGGACGTCATCATGAACCTTGTGGTGCTCACCGCAGCACTGTCTTCGCTGAACGCCGGGCTCTACTCCACGGGCCGCATCCTACGCTCAATGTCCGTGGCCGGCTCGGCCCCGAAGTTCGCTCAGCGCATGAACAAGGCAGGCGTGCCCTACGGTGGCATCGCCATCACTGCCGGCGTTTCTCTCCTGGGCGTTCCGCTGAACTACCTTGTTCCGTCCGACGCCTT
This sequence comes from Pseudarthrobacter sp. PvP004, assembly GCF_017876035.1. Taxonomy (NCBI): domain Bacteria; kingdom Bacillati; phylum Actinomycetota; class Actinomycetes; order Micrococcales; family Micrococcaceae; genus Pseudarthrobacter; species Pseudarthrobacter sp. PvP004. The sequence goes on along the minus strand of NZ_JAGINL010000001.1, from coordinate 4,454,548 downwards.
CGAGATCGTCCTGAACGTCGCTTCCGTGGGCATCATCGTCACGTGGGCCACCATCGTCCTCTGCCAGATGCAGCTCAAGCGCTGGGCCGACAAGGGCTGGCTGAAGCGACCGTCCTTCCGCTTGTTCGGAGCCCCCTACACCGGCTGGTTGTCCTTGATCTTCCTGGCGGCCGTGCTGATCATGGTGTTCATCGAATCTCCGTTGACCATGCTGGTCACCGCGATTGCCTGTGGACTTATGGTCTGGGGCTGGTTCCTGTGCCGCAAGCAAATCCATGAGCTTGCCGCCACCCGCGACGGCTACACCGGCAGCGCACCGGTCATCGCCAACCGCCCCTTGCCTGGCGGCGACAAGTAACAGCGGCCCTAAGTAAAGCCCAAGTAGCGTCCGACGGCGGCACCCGGGTTCCGTACCATCGGAACTCGGGTGCCGCCGTCGTTGGTTAACGCCCCACCCGGGTGAGGACGCGGCGGAAACAGACATCCGATCATTCGTGGCTACTATTGGTCCATGGCTGTCACAGACGAGGCGATCAGCAAGATCAAAGACATGCTGATCCGCGGCGAACTCAAGGCCGGCGACCGACTCCCGCCGGAAAAGGAACTGAGCGAACGGCTCGGCCTTTCAAGGAGTTCGTTGCGCGAAGCCGTGAAGGCCTTGGAGTTGATCCGCGTGCTGGACGTCCGCCGCGGAGATGGCACGTACGTCACAAGCCTCGATGCAAAACTGCTCAACGAAGCCGTGGCGTTTGTGGTGGACCTGCATCAGGACCGATCCATCCTGGAGCTCTTCGAGGTTCGGCGAATTTTGGAGCCCGCAACGGCCCACCTGGCAGCGGGCAAAATCACGCCGGACGAGATGTCGGCCCTCCGCGCCACCATGGACGGCATCGACGAGAACACGGACGTCGAGGAACTCGTGGCCCATGACCTGGAATTCCACAGCATCATTACCGAGGCCGCGGGAAACGACTACCTCGGGAGCCTCCTGGAAGCCCTGTCCAGCAGCACTGTGCGTGCCCGGATCTGGCGTGGGCTGACGCAGGAGAAAGCTGTGGCGCACACCTTGGCTGAACACCGTGCCATCGCGGACGCCCTGGAAAGGGGTGACGCCGAACTGGTGCGGGCCCTGGTCACCGTGCACATCAGTGGCGTGGAGAACTGGCTGCGGCAGGCTCTCTAGTCCTCGGTCACGGGGCTAACCGCCAAACCGTACGTCCGGATGGCAGTCTCCTCGAGCACCAGGTCCTGCTCTGAGGGACTCAAGGAAGACACGAGTTCCAGCAGAACATCCAGTGTCCGGCCATAGGGTGCCCCGAGGGTACTCACTGGCCAGTCACAGCCGATCATTAAACGCTCCGGCCCGAAAGCCTCCAACGCTGATTCGAACAGCGGCCGCAACGCATCCGCGGTGTATTCAGTGCCTGGCAGATGCAGCCCGGAAAGCTTGGCCACCGAGTTCGGTTCCCGCCCAAGCGCGCTGAAGTCGGCGCGCCACGACTCCATAAGCTGAGGGTCAGCCAGCGGTGGCTTTCCCAAGTGATCCAGCACCACTGTCAGTTCCGGCATCTCACGGGCCAGTCGGACCGCAGAACTTAGGTGCCGCGGGTACGCATCCGGTATGTCCAAGGTGAGGCCGCGCCGCGCCACCAGCGCCAGCGACGCCCGGACCGGAGGAAGGTCCAGGAAATCATCCCGGGGATCGTCATGCACCAGATGCCGCACGCCTTTGAAGACCGACTGGGCTGTGAAACGGTGCAAGTGTTCGGCAGCTTCAGCAGGCTCATCCAACCTGATCCAGCCAACCACTCCGAACACCCAGGGATTCCGTGCTGCGACGGCCAACATGCTCTCGGTGTCGGCAACCGTGTCGTCGGCCTGCACCAGCACGGCTCCCCTGACCCCTGCAGCATCCAACGTCTCGCGTGCCTCGTCCTCGCCGAAGCTGCGGTAGAGCTCACCGTGCTGCGGACCAAGCCACGGGTAGTGGCGCACACCGCCGGTGACGAAGGTGTCCAGGGACCACAGATGCAGGTGCGAATCAATCACGGCCGGCTGCCTCCAGCGCGTTCCACAGCTCTGCCGGGACGGGCGCCTCCATGCGGGCCGCGTTGGTGGCCACCTGTTCAGGAGAAGTCGCCCCGGCTGTCACGTTCACCACTGCCGGATGCCGCAGCGGGAACTGCAGCGCCGCCGTCGGAAGTTCCACAGCAAAGTCGCGGCAGATCGCCGCGAGTGCCCGTGCCCGTTCCAGCACGTCGGGCGGCGCCTGATCATAGTTGTAGTGTGCGTCGTCCGGGACTTCGGGCCGGGCCAGGAGGCCCGAGTTGTAGGCGCCAACACTGACGACGCCGGTGCGGCGCTCCGCACAGCGTTCAAGGAGCGGGACGCTGGGCTGCTCAAGCAGGGTGTAACGTCCGGCGAGCATCACGAGGTCCAGGTCTGCGGCTTCGACGCATTCCAAGGCAGCCTCGGCGGAGTTGATGCCCACACCGATTGCCCGGACCACACCCTCAGAGCGCAACTTCTCCAAGGCCGGGAGACCTTGGGAGATTCCGGCGTGGAGATCGTGGACGTCTGGATCGTGGAGGTAGGCGATGTCCACGTGGTCCAGGCCGAGCCGTTCCAGGGAGTCCTCGATGCTGCGCCGGACGCCCTTCTCGGAGAAGTCCCACACGCGTTGGGTGAGGGCGGGGACGTCGAAGCCCTCGGGGTCCTGGCCGCCTGTGGAGTTGGGTTCCAGTAGCCGGCCTACTTTGGTGGAAATGACGAACTCGTCCCTTGGCTTATCCCGGAGGACGGCCCCCAGTCTCTGCTCGGACAGGCCCAAGCCGTAGTGGGGTGCGGTGTCGAAGTAGCGGATGCCGGCGTCCCAGGCGGCCAGGACAGTTGCGAGCGCCTCCCCGTCCGGGATGGCCCGGTAGAGGTTTCCGATGCCTGCTCCGCCGAAGCCCAGCTTGCCGAGGTTGAGTGAGTTCATGGCAGTTCCCATACCTTCTGGATACCCGCATCCTCCCCTGAGTAATCGTCCTGGACTTCCAAAAGTTCAGCCATGCTGGCCTGCCATGGCACGTTGGCCGGATGGTCGGCGAGCGCATGCCGCATTTTTTGGTAATTGTCGACGTCCACTACGTGGAAGAGATCGAGCCCGCTGCGCCAGATACGCCAGTTCCGCACGCCTGCCTCCTTGAGCGCTTTCACTAGCTCAGCCGGTATGTGCGCGTGGGCGTCAGCGTATGCTTCTTCGGTCCCTGGCTTGAGCCTTGTGTGGAGGGCGATGCGCTCAACCATTCACGGCCCCGGGATCCGCAGCCGTCTGCTTCAGGAACAGTTCCAGCACAGGTACGGCGACGTCCGGCCGCTGCACTGGCAGCTTGATGGTCAGGGTTCCTGGCGGTTGGCCTCCGGGGATGGTGTTGAATGCCTGTTGGTCCGGATCGACTTCCCTGAGGAACACCTCGGACGCGTCGTTCAGCAACTGGGCGTACTCAACCTTCCCGGCAAGGTCCGGCAGATGGATGTACTCGAACGGCCATGCGAAGAGGTGCACATACAGCCGGTCGCCGCGCTGGGTGTAGCGGGCGTCAGGAGGCGCCGTGAACCGGGACGCCCCTGCACCGTAAATCGCACGGGAATGTAGCTTCATCCAAGCGCCGATACCCTCCAAGGAAGACAGGGCACGCGGATCGATGCTGCCTCGGCCGGTGGGTCCCACATTGAGCAGCAGGTTTCCTCCATTGGATACCCCGTCCACCAGCATGCGGATGAGCAGGTCCACGGATTTGTAGTTCAGATTGTCCCTGTCATACCCCCAGCTCCCGTTGAGGGTTTGGCAGGCTTCCCAGGTGACGGAAACGCCGTCGCGCATCATGGGCTCGGTGGGCTGGTATTGCTCAGGCGTCACTACGTCCCCCGGGATGTCCAAGCGGTCGTTGACCACTATCCCGGGCTGCAGCTCGCGCACCATTGCGAGCAACGCCTCCGAATCCCAATCCTTGCGGCCCTTCCCGCCCCAAAATTCCGTGATGCTGGTCCCGGAGTAAGAGAAGTCGAAGAAGAGGTAGTCGATGGTCCCGTAGTTGCTCAGGAGTTCACGCACCTGACCGTGCAGGTACTCGCGGTAGCGCGCCATGTCGCGTCCCGCGTTCAAGCTTTCGACGTCGTCCGCGTTACGTTGCGGGTGTACCCCGTCAACGGTGAAGTCGGGGTGGTGCCAGTCGATGAGCGAGTGATAGAAACCGATCTTCAGCCCCTCGGCCCGGAGTGCTTCCACATAGGGCGCGATCAGGTCGCGGCCAGCGGGTGTGTTGGTGGCTTTGTAGTCCGTGAGGGCTGAATCCCACAGGCAGAAGCCGTCATGGTGCTTGGTGGTCAGGACCACGTACTTCATACCGGCGTCCCGGGCGGCACGGGCCCATTCCCGGGGGTCGTAAAGATCGGGATCGAAGCGCTGGAAGTACTTGGAGTACTCCTCCACCGTAGTTTCCTCGATGTTCATGACCCACTCATGCCGGGCGGGCAGGGCGTAGATGCCCCAATGAACGAACATTCCAAAACGGGCCTCTTCAAACCAGGGTGCGTGCTGGATCAACGGGGTTCCTTCCAGATGGGGCCGTTCGGAAAGCTGTACGCGGCCAGTGTTTCACGGAGCATTTCGTTTCCTGCACCTGGCGCAGCAGGCGGCCAGTAGGCGCCGTCGTGGACTACAACGGGCGTGATGAAGTGTTCGTGGAGGTGGTCCACGAACTCGATGGTCCTACCCTCTTTGGTCCCGGATACAGCGATGTAGTCGAACATGGACAGGTGCTGCACTGCCTCGCACAGCCCAACACCGCCGGCGTGCGGACAAACCCTCACGCCGAACTTGGCAGCGAGGAGAAGAATGGCGATGTTCTCGTTCACCCCCGCTACCCGGGCGGCGTCAATCTGCAAGACCTGAAGCGAACCAGCTTGGAGCATCTGTTTGAACACCACCCGGTTCTGGACATGTTCCCCGGTGGCCACGGGAATGGGCGCCACTCCGCGGGCGATGGCGGCATGTCCCAGGATGTCGTCCGGGCTGGTGGGCTCTTCGATCCAGGCGATGTGGTACGGGGCGAGGTGGGCCATCCAGTCGATGGCCTGTTGGACATCCCAGCGCTGGTTGGCATCCACCGCGATCTTGATGTCGGGACCCACGGCAGCGCGTGCAGTTCGAACGCGGCGGATGTCGTCCTCCAAGGACGCACCGACTTTGAGCTTGATCTGGGCAAATCCGTCAGCCACAGCTTCCTTGGCCAACCGCGTCAGTTTCTCGTCGCTGTAACCCAGCCACCCCGGCGTCGTGGTGTACGCGGGGTAACCGTCAGCGCGAAGTGTCGCTGTGCGGGTTTCCCTTCCGGGTTGAGCGGCGCGAAGGATGGTGAGAGCTTCGTCCGGGGTAAGCGCGTCCGTGAGGTAGCGGAAGTCGACGAGCGCTACCAGCTCTTCGGGGGTCATGCCGGCGAGCAGCTCCCACAGCGGCAGTCCTGCACGTTTGGCCTTCAAATCCCACAGCGCATTGACCACGGCGCCGATAGCCATATGCATGACGCCCTTCTCGGGACCCAGCCAGCGGAGTTGGGAGTCGTGGGCCAGCAGCTTCCACGTGGCGCCCATGTCATCCAGCAGTGTCTCAACGTCCCGGCCAAGGATGTGCCCACGCAGTGCATCAAGTGCTGCGGTTTCCACTTCATTGCCACGCCCTATGGTGAACACGAAGCCGTGGCCCTCATGCCCGTCCCCGGCATCTGTGCGGATGATCAGGTATGCAGCTGAATAGTCCGGGTCCGGATTCATGGCATCCGAGCCGTCCAGTTCAAGGGATGTTGGGAAGCGGATATCAAACGTATCCACTGCGGTGATGATGCTCATGCGGCTCCTGAAGTGCGTCACGATTCACCACCGAGCCTAAACATCCGATGTCTACCTTGTCAATGGGTCACATTTCCGTATTATGGGTGAAAACATCACACTAGAGCTCGGATGTTAGTCCCGAACGCACGGAGGAAGCCATGACCTTGAAATTCGCCAGGCTGGGTACGGCCGGAAACGAACAACCGGCCGTCATCGCCCAGGACGCCCACGGTGCTGAGAAGTACTTCAGCCTCACGGCCCTGACCAACGACATCGACGGCGGTTTCCTCGCCTCGGACGGCATCGAACGCACCCGCGAAGCCCTGAACAAAGGGGAACTCCCCGAAATCTCGCCCGAAGCTGTGCGCATCGGCGCCCCCGTCGCCCGCCCGGGTGCAGTGGTAGCCATCGGGCTCAACTACACCGCACACGCAGCCGAATCCGGCGCCACGCCGCCCGAAGTTCCCGTCGTATTCCTGAAGCCAAGCAACACCATCGCTGGCCCGTTCGACGCCGCCCCCATCCCGCCGTCTTCTGAAAAGTACGACTGGGAGGTGGAACTGGCAATCGTGATCGGCAAGGAAGCGTCATACCTTTCCACCGTTGACGAAGCTGAAGCGTGCATCGCCGGATACGCGGTTGCCAACGATCTTTCCGAGCGCGACTACCAGATCCCCGGCGCTGCGGGACAGTGGACCAAAGGCAAATCCCTTCCCGGGTCCACTCCCTTGGGACCGTGGCTGGTTCCGGCCGCGGACATCGACGCCGGCAACCTTCGTCTGCAGACCTTGGTCAACGGTGAGGGCCGCCAGGATTCCAGTACCTCGGACATGATCTTCGACCCCGCCACGATCGTGCACCACCTCAGCCAGTACATGGTCCTGGAGCCGGGCGACGTGATCATCACGGGCACTCCTGAGGGCGTGGCACTGTCCGGTCGCTTCCCCTTCATTCAGCCCGGCGATGTGGTGGAACTGGAAATCGAAGGCCTCGGCCGCCAACGGCAAGAGTACTTCCGCGCGCAGGCAGGCGCGCAGACCGGTGCAACCGCCCACATCTACGCCTAAGGCCATGGCGAGCTCGGTGGGCTACGACTTCGAAGGCCTCACAGCACTCGTTACCGGCGGTGCCTCCGGCATCGGGGCAGCCATCGCAGACCGTCTCGCGGCCGGGGGCGCGAAGGTGGCGGTCCTGGACCTGGCTCCCGAAACCAGCCCGCACTTTGGAGTGCAGTGCAACGTTGCCGACGACGCCTCGGTGCGTACCGCCGTCGAGCGCGTTGTACAGCAGTTCGGCCGTCTGGACATCGTGATCAACAACGCAGGCATCGGCGCGCAAGGTGACATTGCCGCGAATGACGACGACGAGTGGCTGCGTGTCCTCAACGTCAACGTGGTGGGAATCGCCCGCGTCAGCCGCGCAGCACTGCCGCACCTCCGCGAGTCTCCGGCGGCCGCGATTGTGAACACCTGTTCCATCGCGGCGACGGCCGGACTCCCGCAGCGTGCTCTGTACTCGGCGTCGAAGGGTGCAGTCCTGTCGCTGACACTCGCCATGGCAGCGGACCATGTGCGCGAGGGCATCCGCGTGAACTGCGTGAACCCCGGCACCGTAGACACTCCGTGGGTTGGTCGGTTGCTCGATTCAGCCGCTGATCCCGCTGGCGAGCGCGCTGCCCTCAACGCCCGCCAACCGCACGGCCGGATGGTGGACCCCGCTGAAGTAGCCGGCGCCGTCGCATACCTGGCGAGCCCACTGTCCGGGTCGACGACGGGAACCTCCTTAGCGGTCGACGGCGGCATGCAGGGACTGCGGTTGAGGCCAGGTCAGTAGGGAGCCAGTTCCGTAGGGACGGGTGAGGGGCTGGATCAGTAGAGCGCGTTGAAGATGTTCCAGCCCCATCCGACGGTTTCGACGCCTTTCCAACCACCGCGTCCATCGCCGTAGTACATCAGCAGCTCACCGGCGCTGTTGACGCCGTGGACATCATTGAAGCCATCACGGTTGAAGTCCCCGGCGCTTCCGATCTTGCTCAGGGCATTCCAGCCCTGGCCAACGAGTCGGGGAGACAGCCACCCGCCCCTGCCGTTCCCGCCGTACAAGAACAGTCTGCCTACCTTGTCCTTGGCGAGGATGTCCACTGTGCCGTCACCGTTGAAATCGCCTGGAGTGATGAGCAGGTCCATCACGTTCCAGCCCTGGCCAACGTGTACCCGGGGAGTCCAACCCCGTGCGGCCTTCGGATACAAGTAGAGGTTCCCGTTGGGCTCGGTTGCCAGGAGGTCGTTATATCCATCGCCGTCGAAGTCTCCGGGCCCCACCACTTTGTCCATCGCATTCCACCCCCAGCCGATCTCGGATGGATAGGCATTGGACGGAAACGTGCCATCGCCGCGACCCCAGAACATCCACAGCCTCCCTGATCCGTCAGTGGTCAGGAGCTCGGTCTTACCGTCGCTGGTGAGGTCCCCGCCGCCGATAATCCGCGTGTACGAGCCCCAATTCGGGCCGATGAGCCGTGGTGGCTTCCAGCCCTGTGCACCATCCTGGCCCGGGTACAGCAGCAGGGCTCCATCATGGCGGCGTCCCAGCAACTCAAAGACACCCCTCCCGGTGAACCCCTCGGCACGCATGGGTTGGCGCCGGACGACGTCGGACTCCGGGACAACAACTTGCGCAGGTTCACAGGCATTCGATCCCGTCACCACGGCAGAGATGCGGCTCCCAACGTCTTCGATGTCCAGGTCATAAAACTGCGAGAAGTTCGGCTCGGGGTATACCGGCTGTCCATCACGAAGCCACTGGACCGAGTAGCTCGGCTGCGCATTCGGGTCACACGCGGAGAAGTACTCGTAGGCACCCTTGACTGACAGCCCAGAGCCCACAAATGCCGGGCCTTGGATGCTGAAGTCCTCCCCATCCACCGCATGCGCGGACGGCATCAGCGTGGTGCTCAAAAGCATTGCCGCGAGCACCCCAGCGGCACTGCTCGTGACCATCGACTTCCCGGAAAACCAGCCCACAACTCTCCTTCACGGTGCACCACAACCGGTGTTGCGCTCATCTTAGGTGGGAGGTACGACGCCGGAGCGAACGCGCGCGCCGACAGGCCGCCGTCGTGCGTTGCTTCGTAACGCAACGGGCCCGCAACGTCCGGCAGCGGTCGTTCGCCTATGCTCAACTCCAAGGAATCAACGGCGACTCACTTAGCAGACTCAGGAGATACAGCCATGAGCAACTGGCGCATCAGGGACTTCCACTCGTCCGACTTGGACGGCATCCTGCACCTCTGGGAGTCACTCAAGGCTGACGGCGTGGAACCGGTGTACGCGTTGTCCGAGGTCCTGGCGTCCTGCGAGAAGGACCACGCCGTGGTGGCGGTCCAAGGTGACCAGGTGGTGGGTGCCGCCGTCGGTCGAGCAGCGCACGATCAAGGCTGGATCGTTTTCCTGGCGACGCTGACGGAGTTCCGCGGCCGCGGCATCGGCACTTCGCTGCTGTCCGCCGTCGAGAACCGCATGGCCCCACATGGGCTCAACAAACTCTCCGCACTGATGCCGGAAACCGAAACGAGGGTGGAAGCGTTCCTGGGGCGCGGGTTCGTGGTGAAGAAGAACCTCCGCTACTTTGAGCGGACCATCCCCGTGCAGCGGCAGGAGCTTGGCGCATTGGGGCTGTTGGGCGGGCGCATCCTGGCTCGGGATCTATGGGAGAACGTGGCCGGCATGCGTCGTGAGAAGGAGCTGCTGGAACGGCGGCTGGTTCTCCCGCTGGCTGAGGCCGACCTCGCCGACGAATACGGAGTTGTACCGCCCAGGGCCGTGGTACTTTTCGGTCCTCCGGGCACCGGCAAAACCACCTTCGCCAAGGCCATCGCGTCGCGCCTGGAGTGGCCGTTCGTGGAGGTCTTCCCGTCCCGATTGGCCTCCGACCCCAAGGGCTTGGCCGGTGCGCTCCGCGAAACGTTCCTGGAAATCGCCGAGCTGGAACATGCCGTGGTGTTCATCGACGAAGTAGAGGAGATCGCGTCGCAGCGTGCCGGTGATCCGCCGTCGCCGCTGCAGGGCGTCACCAATGAACTCCTCAAGATCATCCCGGCCTTCCGTGAACAGCCCGGCCGGTTGCTGGTGTGCGCCACCAACTTCATCCGCGCCCTGGATACCGCGTTCCTGCGCCACGGCCGATTCGACTACGTCATCCCCATCGGGCTCCCCGACGTGCACGCCCGCGAAGCAATGTGGCAGCGGTTTATCCCCGCCACGGTGGTGGACTCGGTTGATATCGCCCAGCTGGTGGAACGGACCGAGGGCTTCTCGCCGGCGGACATCGAGTTCGCTGCCCGCAGCGCCTCCCAGCGGGCTCTGGAAAAAGCAGTGTACGACGACGACGGCTCCGGTCTTGCGTCCAACGGGCGTAAGGGGCCGGTCACCCAGGATTACCTCGACGCAATCGGTGACACCCGCACGACGGTGAGCCCCGAAGTGCACCAGGATTTCCTGGAAGACATCGACGTGCTGGGGCGCGTGTAGTTTTTCCCTGAACTCGCTGGAACCGTGCGGGGTCGCTGGAACCCTGCGCGATCGCCGGAACGTTCCAGTCGATCTGGACATATTCCGGCGATCTCGGCGGCGGCGGTAATCTTTGAGCCATGTCCTCGAATCCCCTTCGCCATGCGCTCTCCCGCATGGGCGGCCGCGATCCCCACGAAAAACACCGCACCGCCACCCCGCTTGAACTGTTCTTCGACCTGACGTTTGTTATTGCCTTCGGTGTTGCCGGCAGCCAGTTCGCGCACGCTGTGGCGGAAGCGCATTTCGGGGCGGGCCTTCTGGGCTTTGGCTTCGCCATGTTCGCGGTGATTTGGGCCTGGATTAACTTCACCTGGTTCGCCAGCGCCTACGACACCGATGACTGGGTGTTCAGGGTGGTCACCATGATCCAGATGGTTGGCGTCCTCATCCTGGCCATGGGCATTGAGCCGATGTTCCACTCGATTGTGGAAGGGGATCATGTCAACAACGTGGCCATCCTCATCGGCTACATCATCATGCGCGTAGCTCTAATCTTCCAGTGGCTGCGCGCCGCCCGCCAAGACCCGGAACGCCGCGAGACATGCCTCCGTTACGCGAAGTACCTGGCAATTGTGCAGGTTGGCTGGGTCATCGCGTTGGTGATCGAAACCGATGTCCTCACAACGTTCCTCCTGGCTGCTCCGCTGTTCATCCTGGAGATGGCGACTCCCTACTTCGCGGAACGCAAGATCCGCACGCCCTGGCATGCGCACCACATCGCAGAGCGCTACGGCCTGCTTGCCATCATCGCCTTGGGTGAATGCTTGATTGGTGCCATCGAAACCCTGCGTGCGATCGTTGCCACACACAGTTGGTCCTTGGACGCCGCCCTGGTGGGCTTGAGTGGAACCGGGCTCGCCTTCGCTATGTGGTGGATCTACTTCATCCTGCCCTCAGGCCCGGCGCTCCACGTCCAGCGGCATCGCTCATGGGTGTTTGGCTATGGCCACATGCCGGTCTTCGCAGCCATCGCGGCTACAGGGGCGGGACTTCACGTCGCTGCGTACTTCATCGATCATGAGACACATATCCCGGCGGCCGCTGCCGTGGCCTCCATCGCCGTCCCGGTCATCCTGTTCAAGGCCTCGCTCACCACCCTTTACTGCATCATGTTGGGTCCGGATCGCGACCTTATCTGGAGTTCCGCACTGGTGGTCCTTGGCCTGGCTGCGACCATTGCGCTGGCCGCGGCAGGTGCATCCGTACCGATCTGCATGCTAGTCATGATGCTGGTGATGGGTTTGTCCATCGCGTACGACGAACGACGCGGGCACAAAGGCCGCGCAGCTGCTCTCCGGCGTTTGGAAACCGCCGCGGGCTAAAGAGGCAACCCCTTGCGTTGCGAGGTCTACTCAGGGACGATCTCCTCCAGTTCCCGGAGCAAGTATGGGTTGATCCGTTCCAGGATCATCCGGACCTCTTCGCGGGGAACGGCCGTGTACAGCACCGGGCGGGCATCGGCGTAGCGGGTTACCGGCGGCTTGTCCGGCCACTTCTCGGCCAGCGCTTTGACCCTCTCGGGCAGCGAGTTGTGGGCGTTGTCGGCGATCTTCACCAACGTTGCGTCGTGGTCCTCCGCAACGAAACGGATGCCGGCGTCGTAATCGTCCGGGTCCTCGTGGAAGCGGCGGGTGACACGTTCGATGATGTCTACCGCCCGTTCGGACACCCCCATTTCCAGCAGGGCTTGCCGGGTGATGGGCGTGTCTTCAGCGATGTCGTGAAGGTAGCCTGCGATCTGGATGTCTTCGTCAAAGTCGGCGAGCGCATCGCCCACGGCCAGAACGTGCTCCCGATAGGGTCGTTTGAGCTTGTCCTTCTGCCGGTTGTGAGCCACCTCGGCCAAAACCTGGGCTGTCTCTACGGTAAAGCGTGGTTGGGTCATGCTGGCCTCCGGCTTGAAGAGGGACCGACGGGGATCGGTCCTCACCTTCAGGCTATCCGCTGTTTCGGAGCCTCGGCACCGAGCTACCTTTCCTGCCCGTCCTACCAGTCCTGAACGGCGCGCGCAGCGATGGCGACGGTGACGGCCCTGGGCAGACGCTGCGCGAATCCGGCCGCAACGCGATTAACCCAGCCCGAGACCACGCTGCCGGGTGTGTCCTTGCGGTCGAGGGCCTTGAGAGCAGTGCCCACAACCTGTGCAGAGGTCTGCATCTTGCCCACTGCTGCGGAGTCACCGCCGAGCACATCGAAGAATTCTGTTCTTGTTGCACCGGGGCAAAGGGCCAGGACGTTAAGTCCGGACTTTTTCGTTTCGTGGGCCACGGCTTCGGTGAAGCTGAGGACGAAGGCCTTGGTTGCGCCGTAAACGGCCATGCCGGGAATGGGTTGGAACGCGGCAGTGCTGGCTACGTTCACCAATGCTCCCTTCCCCGAGGCGAGCAGTTCCGGCAGGAAGGCCCTGGTAATGTCCACGAGGGCGGCCACGTTCAAGGAAATCTCAGACGCAATGGTCTCCGGGTCTTCCTCAATCAAGGGACCGTGGGTGCCAAATCCTGCGTTGTTGATCAAGGTGTCCACGGAGATTCCGCGGCCGGCCAGTTCGTCGAAGAGCTCGCGTCCCACTCCTGCAAGGCCAAGGTCCTTGGGGAGCACGGTCACTGTGACACCGTGCCGGGCACGCAATTCCTGAGCCAACTCCTCCAGACGGTCTCCACGCCTTGCCACCAGAACAAGGTTGGAGCCACGGGCAGCAAATTGTCCTGCAAACTCAGCGCCGAGGCCGGAGCTGGCACCCGTAATGAGGGCAGTGGTACCTGCGTAGGTCATGGTCATGGCTGAATCCCATCGGTTGAGGCGGGGACTAATGTAGTCGCTGTCTACATGGTAGGCAGTGACTACATTGTTGTCAATGACTACATTGACCTAGACTGATGGCATGACTTACCAGCCCTACCACCACGGCAAACTCAGGGAAGCCCTCCTGGAACGCGCCATGGAAATCATTGAAGAAGCTGGCGTGGACGGACTCTCCCTGCGGCAACTGGCCCGCGATGTTAATGTCAGTCACGGCGCCCCGGCCAAGCACTTCCGCGACAAGCAGGCACTGGTCGATGCCATGGCACTGGCCGGCTTTGAGTCGATGAACCGCCTTATCCAGAATGCCGCCCAATCCGGCGATGACCTCAGAGGCCGTTTCGTGAGTGTTGGCAAGGCCTACGTCCACTTTGCCGTGGCGCATCCCGCCCTGCTGACGGTGATGTACTCCACCAAGCACCACCCCGACTCCAGCGTTGAACTGCGAAGCACCGGCGAGCAAGGAATACACCTGGCCCAAGCCATGATCGCCGAGGCGCAAAAAGCCGGTGCCCTGGCCGCCGGCGACCCCGAAAAACTGGCCATGGTGTGCTTTGTGAGCCTTCACGGCGCGGCTCTTCTGGCAGCGGGCGGGCAGCTGGACGGGAAGTCAGTGGAGGACGTCATCACCGCCACCACCGATACCCTGTGGGCAGGCATGGCGGCCGGAGTCCCGGCCGCGCAGCGCAACTAAGCGCCGCCCAGCTCAGCGCCGCCCAGCTCAGCGCCGCGCAGCTCAGCTAAGCCGCGAAACCGGCGATAACTTCCCTTACTGCCGAGCTCAGCTGGAAGTTACGGCAGCCCAGCCCTCCAGGCTCAGCCGTCTGCGGGACATATCCAAAGCCGAGTTCATACACAGGGTCGGCGAACCCCAACGATGCGCTGGCGCCGTCGTGCCCGAACGCGCGGTAACTGCCGAACGGCATCCTGGTGTGGGACTTCATGAAAACGGTGCCGAAGCATCCGGTCTCACCAAAAACGCGATCGATTCCGAACACCTGCTCAGCCGACACCGTCCGGATAGTCTCCTCGGTCAGGAGGGGCGGCATGGCGGATTTACCCTCCAAGCCAGTCAATGCCGCCGCGTAGATCCGCGCCATGCCTTCCGCGCTGGCCACGCCGGCTGCCGAGCTCAGGCCCGCAGCCCGGACTTCCCGGATGTTGGGCAGATCCAGGATGTCGCCCACTGCCGCGTTGGCAGCCAGGCCAAAGTGGCTGGCCGGGTCTACCCAAGGCCATGACGGATCGGCCGCCCAGCGGAACTGCGCGAAGCGGGACTCTTCGGACTCGGGCAAACCAAGGTAGAAGTTCGCACCAGTCACCGCACGGATGCGCTGCTCGAAGACCTCCTGCAGCGTGGAGCCGGTAATGCGCCGGCACAGCTCTTCCATGAAGATGCCAATGGTCAGCGCGTGGTACCCGAACGCGGTACCGGGCTTCCATAGGGGCGGCAGCTCGGCGAGTTTGGCTGCTGCGAGCTCAGAGTTGTTGACCTCGTGGAGCGTCAGGCCGCCTTCCACTCCCAAGAGCCCCGCTCGGTGCGAAAGCAGCTGCGCAACCGTGATGGAGGACTTGCCTTCAACGCCGAACTCGGGCCAGTACTTGACCACCTCGGTTTCAAGGTCCAGTTCGCCGTCCTGAACGAGCAACGCCATGACCAAACCGGCCATGCCTTTGGAACACGAGAAGACGCCGGTGACTGAATCCGGGCGGATGTGGGGGCCGCCGCTGAGGTCCAGCACTTTGACGCCACGGTGATACGCGGCCACTTGCGCAGAGTAGTCCGGATCCTGCTCAAGAAAGACGCCGAAGAGTTCGGCGACGGGTTCGAAACCTGGGGCGATCACCTGTGAATGCATCCAGACAGCCTACGCGGTGGGCGGGTCAGGCCCGGGGAGTTGTCCACACCCAAGGCGTCATCGGCACATTCTGGGGTGTGAAGTGCGGCAGTGCATCCAGCAACGGCGCGGCAGGCAATTGCAGGGACTCCAATATCAGGTCGCGCACCCGCTCGGCAGGAATTCCGACGGCGGCGAGGTCGCCCAGCGTGACCGCACCGTCGCGCTTCGCCAGCCTGACGCCGTCGTGGTTTACCACCAGCGGAACGTGGGCGTATTCGGGCACGGGCAGCCCCAGGAGCGTCGCCAGATACGCCTGCCGCGGGGTGGATGAGAGGAGGTCGTCGCCGCGCACTACTTGATCGATTCCCTGCTGGGCGTCGTCAACAACTACCGCGAGGTTGTAAGCGGTGACGCCGTCGTTGCGGCGAAGCACAAAGTCATCCACAACACCCACATAGTGTCCGTGCAACTGGTCCTCAACACCCCATTCCGAGACCTCTGCCCGCAAGCGAATGGAAGCAGGCCGCGTCGCACGCCTGATCTCGCGTTCGGCGTGCGAAAGCCGCCTGCATGTCCCCGGGTAGGCGCCCTGCGGCGCGTGCGGCGCGGACGGCGCCTCTTGGATTTCGCGTCGCGTGCAGAAGCATTCATAGGTCCGGCCTTCGGCCGTCAGGCGTCCAATCGCCTGGTGGTACAGCTCCAAGCGCTCAGTCTGGCGTACGACGGCGGCGTCCCAACCAACGCCTACGGCCTGCAGGTCGCGGAGCTGCTCCTCTTCAGCGCCGGAGCGGGCGCGGTCCAGATCCTCGACGCGCAGTAGAAAATTCCGGCCGCTGGACTTAGCGAACAGCCAAGCGAGAATTGCGGTGCGAAGGTTGCCGACGTGCAGTTCGCCGGAGGGGCTCGGGGCGAAGCGGCCAGCAGAAGTCATGATCCAAGCCAACCACAAGAGCCCCTCAGCTACCGCAACGATCCGGTAGCTCAGGGGCTCTTGCTGTGGCGCCCGGGTGATAGGGCGGGTGCGGAATGACAATGCTGTGAACAAGAGTCAATCAGCGGCTGTTTCCTTGCGGGAAACCTGTGCAGGGCTCCGGGTGGTGTTCCGGGGTCTTGGTGCCTTCGGGGTTTGGCGGTAGCCTCGCCCTGTTTCGTTGTCACCATTTCAGCAGGAGACGTACAGTTGGTGCAACGGACATCATAATGATTGGTCGATCTGACCAGTCTGTTGCGAAAACTTAGTCAGGGAGTGGTCACTTTGCAGGAACTCGACGCCACGGACCGCCGGATCCTCGCCGCTTTGGATGACGACCCCCGCGTGCCCATCATGGTGTTGGCCCAGAAGTTGCACCTCGCCCGCGGGACAGTTCAGTCGCGCCTGGAGCGGATGACGGCGTCCGGGGCCCTCCGAGCCAACAGCAGCCGCGTCCTGCCGTCGGCTTTGGGACGTGGCGTGGCTGCCGCAGTTAGTGCCGAACTCGATCAAAGCCATTTGAACGAGGCCATCGCTGCACTGAGGGAGATCCCTGAAGTCCTTGAATGCCACGCTCCCGCCGGTGATACGGACCTCATCATCAGGGTGGTGGCGAAGAGCCCGGATGATCTCTACCGGGTATCCGAAGAAATTCGCCTGTGTCCCGGAATTGTGCGCACGTCCACCAGCATGTTCCTCCGTGAAGTTATTCCTTACCGGACCACGGGCTTGCTGGCGGAGTAAGCAAGGCTAGACCGGCGGTCCTATGTTGGTTTTCAGGTTCTTCATGACCAGCGTTGACGTGAGGCGTTCCACCGCGGGAAGGGCCGCGAGTTCGTCGTCGTAGAAGCGCTGATACGCGGGCAGGTCAGCGGCAATGACCTTGAGCAGGTAATCAGGGGATCCGAAGAGTCGCTGAGCCTCCACAATGTTGGGGCTGGCAGTCACGCGCTCTTCGAACTCCGCCATGATGGTGCGTTCCACCTGCTTGAGCGTGACAAAAACAATCGCTTCAAAGCCCAGGCCCACTGCGGCAGGATCGATGTCTGCACGGTAGCCGCGTATCACCCCCGTTGACTCCAAATCGCGGAGCCGCCGATGGCAGGGGGCCACGGTCAAACCCACCTTCGAAGCAAGGGCAGTGGCAGTCATTCGGCCATCATCTTTGAGGTGGCGCAAAATACTTCTATCGATTCCATCAATCACGCAATTATCTTACCCAGAACGGCTCCCATGGGGCTAAAAATGGGAACACTTATGGGCTGACTTTCCCTAGAGTTTTCCTACCACCTAACTCTGGAGAGACCCGTGAATCCGCAGCTGTTCCTCGCCTTCATGCTCGTCGCCGTCAGCCTGGCGTGCACACCCGGCGTCGACTGGGCGTACTCAATATCGGCAGGCCTCAAGCAACGCAGCTTCGTCCCGGCCGTTGCTGGCCTGTGCAGCGGTTACGTCATCCACACACTGCTGATGGCCGCAGGCTTGGCGGCCCTTCTGGCCGGTGTTCCGGGGCTGCTGGGATGGCTGACCATTGCCGGCGCCGCTTACTTGCTGTGGCTCGGCGTCGCTACCATCCGCTCGTGGCGAGGCGCGAGCTTCAGCGCGGAAGGCGGCACCGCGCAGTCCGGAAACCAGCTCCGCACCTTCCTTCAGGGCATGGGCACCAGCGGCATCAACCCGAAGGGCCTGCTCTTCTTCGTGGCATTGGTTCCGCAGTTTGTCAGCCCCGAGGCAGCACTGCCCGTTCCGGTCCAGTCGGGCTTACTGGGCCTGACCTTCGTGATCCTCGCCGGGATGGTTTACACCGGCGTCGCGTTGACCTCACGGAAGCTGCTGGCCTCCCGGCCGGATGCCGCCCGGGTGGTGACGCTGGTCAGTGGGATCATCATGATCGGGCTGGGGACAGTGCTGCTGTCGGAGCAACTCCTTCCGCTCCTGCCGGAGATTCAGTCGGCAAGCAACTAGTTCCTCCCCTCAGGCGCTGGCAGTTTGCTTTCCCAATTTCTGAGATGAGCGTCATGGATCCCCGTCGAGGCTCACTTCATCATTGTGGCGGCGGCATCAAGCGGCTCCGGGACCTGTAGCCTGCAGCGGCTTTGAGGACGTCCTCCACAGAAGCAGTGGGGGCGAAGCTCCGACTGGTACCTGCAGATAGGAGATTGACATGCGCTTCTCACGTTCATTAGCCACGGCCCTGACTCTGGGGCTCAGCTTGGTCACAATGGGCACAGCCGCCAATGCGGCACCGCCCCCCACGACAGCAGCGTCAGCTGTTGCCCTGACGATCCAGCACTGCAACGCGGGCGAGACCTACCAATACCCGAACGGCCAGCAGCTGTACTTTCCCGTCTATAAGGGGAACGGGATCTACACAAGGAGCTGTCTCCTGACTCAAGGAGACAAAGGCATTGCCGTCCGCTTTCTCCAGCGTGCAATTAACAAGTGCCACGGCCAGAACATTGAGGAAGACGGCGACTTTGGGCCTAGGACTCTAGCCGCCCTGAAAGCGACTCAAGCACGTCACGCTCCCCGCATCGAAGTAGGTGACACTTATGGACCTCGGACCGGGCGCACCATCGGCTGGGCAACCAGCACGTCAATGGTGACCGGAGCCGATTCCTACAAACACTGCCAAATGATCGGAATCTGACGTTACAAGGGCAAGACTGACAGCAATACTGGCATTGACGTCAGTGCCAGTATTGCTGGACGCCCAAGCATCTAGCCGGCAAGCAGCTCATCCAGGCGCTCGTATCCTTCGATCACGCCGTAGTCCATGCCGGTGGACAGGGCCATGTCGCGGGCTTCCACGGAAGGGTAGACCTCGTGCGCGGACATCCGGGTCCTGCCGTCGATTTCCTCGAAGGCGGTGGTGCTGATGACTACTTGATTGGGTGCGCCTTCGAACTCGACTGTCTGGATGATCAACGAGTCGGCTTCGACGGTGTGGAAGACGCCGCGGAAGCCATACGTCCCGCTGTCGTCGCCACTTTCGTAGCGCCAGCTACCGCCGGTGGTGGCGTTGTACTCGGTAATTTTGGTCACCGTGCTGCGTGGGCCCAGCCATTTGGCCAAGAGATCCGGGTCAACGTGGGCTTTGAAAACTGCACTGACCGGGGCATCGAATTCGCGGACCGTATCAATGAACGGCACGCCAGGATCAGCGGTGATTGTTGTTGGATTGCTCATTTCAGTTCCTCTTTCTTCTTTGCTGGTGTGTTTTCTTGTTGTTGGTGGGAGACGCTGGCACCAAGCAGCTCGTCCAGCTGCCGGAAACGGGACTCGGCGATCAGCCGGTACCGGTCAATCCAGGCGGTCAATCGCTCCAAGGCTGCTGCGTCCAAATGAACCGGCCTCCGTTGGGCATCGCGGGAACGGGTTACCAAGCCTGCGTGCTCCAAGACCTGAATATGTTTGGAAACCGCCTGCTTGGTGATGGCAAATGGTTCCGCGAGCTCGTTGACAGTGGCGTCTCCCCGGGACAACCGGGCCACCATGGCCCGCCTCACCGGATCCGCCAGGGCCATGAAGGCCCTGTCGAGAGCGTCTTCTTCCATTGCCGCATCAACCTTTCGTCATCAGCCACCCCATAATCAACCAAATCATTGATCAACTCTTTGATTGATTACAAGACTACGCTTCTGCCCCGGAAGGCACAATGGTTTTTTACTCGCCGCCCAGCTGCCTGAAATCGTTCTCCCACAGGCGACGCATCTCAGCATCCTTGCGGATGACTTCCATGGTCTCAAGCTCCGCGGGAGGGGCCGGCCGCTTGGATCGCGGGGTGAGGGTGCGGCGGCCTTGATCAACCGCGAGCAGTGCCCTGTCTGTCACCGCATCATTCTTCAAGGCCAGATTAGTCTTCCTGCGGCGAAGGACTTCTTTCAATGCAGCCTGGGCCGACTCGAAATCGCCCCTCGCCCGCTGCGACCGCGCCCGGATCAGCAAGAGCGCGGCCGAGAGGTCGTCCGTGTTCAGCAAACCTTCAGTCCACAGCACCACGTCGCGGTGGCGTTCCAGCGAGTACGCCGCCGTGCAGCGCGCCAACGCAGAAGGCAACGACGGCGGCAAACTCACCACTGCTTCCAACGCCGACTCGGTCATCCCCATTTCCCGGAGACAGTGAGACAAGGCCAGAAACACGGATTCCTCGCTGAACAGGACCGGAACCTCAATGCGTTCGGCGACCTCAACTTTGGTGACCACCTGCCCGAGGTACGTAGCCGAGAACTGGCTGGCGTCGTCGTCGATCCTTGTTGTCAAACCGCGCTGCAGCAGCTCGCTCGCCCTCAAGAACCCGCCATGTTTGTACGCGAGCAGACCGGCCATGACGTGGCACAGGCCGGCCCATCCCGGGTTCATGCGGCCAAAAGCGAGGAGCCGATCCGGCTCCGTGGACGTGAAAACGGCCTCATGCATTGCCTTCGCCGTCTTGGAGGACAGCATCTTCAGCCTTGGGACATTTCCCACAACTGTCAGCCTCGCGTGGTCGCGGCCACTGAGGACGCCGGAGAGTACATCGTTCACACCGTCGGCCAGGCCACGGACCGGGGTACGGACGTAACCCTCGCGGAAGGGCGTGAGGTCACGGGTGTCATGGAAGATCGTGTGCACACGTCCATTCGGAGCTTGGCTCATAAATCCATGCTAACCGCCGCTGAACTGGGCACATCCCCTGCTATCGGAGGCATTTCAGGAGTATTATGGCGGCGTCGGCAAGGTTTTGCCACACCCCTTGCCGCAGGTCGGCTCTCCATGAGAAGAGCCGGGTAACCGCGTGAAAGGGAGGACTTGATGACCACCGCTTCGCACCCCGCCGAACACCACCACATGATGGGGTTGACGCTTCGCAACACCGCCATGGGCGTTGGCATTGTATTTCTGCTGGTAGGCGTCCTGGGGTTCATCCCGGGAATCACCACCAATTTCGGCGCCATGACCTTTGCTGGACATGAGTCAGGCGCCATGCTGCTTGGAGTCTTCCAAGTGTCCATACTCCACAACATCGTTCACCTGCTGTTTGGCGTGGCCGGCTTGGCCATGGCTCGGAACGCACGCATGGCCCGCCTGTTCCTCTTGGGCGGCGGCGCCGTGTACATCGTTCTTTGGATCTACGGCCTGGTCATCAACCAGGAAACAGCTGCCAACTTTGTCCCGTTCAACACGGCTGACAACTGGCTGCACCTGATCCTCGGCGTTGCCATGATCGGCTTGGGCGCCTGGCTGGGCAGGGATGCCATGGACGAAACAACCACAGAGCGACGGAAGATGTAAGCACTTCCGCACCTCTTGTAAACAGCGACGGCGACCGCCACCTTGTGAGGGGACGGCCGCCGTTTCGTTTACCGCCGAGATGGCACTTAATGACCATGTTGGCGCTCCGGATTGTCATCAAATGCCGTCTCGGCGATGGTTTGGGGCGCGCCCACCCAGCCGCGTTGTGACTTTGGCGGCGGCTACAGCACACGCTTCACCGAGGCTGTCCAAGGTGTCCTCCGAAACACGGAATTTCGGCGCCGGAATGAGGACGGACGCAACGATGTCGCCGCGATGATCGTAAACGGGCGAGGCCACACCGACTTCCTCAATGGACGTCTCCCCGAAGTTCACGGCCCAGCCGCGCTTAATGGACTCCCCCACCCGGGCCAGATACGCCTCAATTGCCTCCTCGTCCAGACCAGGAAGGGTGATGGAACCGCTGCGCAACAATTGGCGCACGCGGTCCGCGTTCTCTGCGCCAAGGAACACCTGCACTGACGAACTCAGGGCCTCGTTGTACCGCGCACCCAGCGGAGTGAGGTGTTTTACCTGATGCCGGCTGGGGATCTGTTCCACGCACATGGATTCGTTACCGTTCCACACCATGAGCGCACTCGTCTCCCCTGTCCGCTCGGTGAGTTCACGCAGCACCGGGTAGGCAACGCGGCGCTCTTCGAGTTCCGCCAGGAGCGGGCCCGCCATGGCGATCATTCCCAGCCCCAAGCGGAACCTGCGTGAATCGACGTCGCGCTCTACAAGGTTTTCCTGTTCCAGGGTCGCGAGGATCCGGGAGACGGTGCTCTTGTGAAGGCCGATTCGGCCCGCGATTTCGGTGACTCCCAGAAGTGGTTCGTCAGCCGTGAAGCTCCGCAGCACTGCGATGGCGTTAACGATGACCGAGGTGCTTTTGTTGTCGCCATTGCTGGAAGCGTCGCTGGATTCCGAGGGAGTCATGGGTTCACTATATTTCGACGGCGGCCAGCTCGCCGGACCGGACGCGGCCGGTGGACACCGTACCGGGCACCCACCGGCCGAGCCGCCTAGGCTCCGATGATGTTGTACTCGGGCCCGAACGGGAACTTGGTGATGTTCTCCGCGCTGTCTTCGCCGACCACAAGGATGTCGTGCTCGCGGTATCCGCCGGCACCCGACTGGCCGTCCAGCACTGTGATCATGGGTTCCATGGAGACCACCATGCCGGGTTCAAGCACTGTATCGATGTCTTCGCGAAGTTCGAGGCCCGCTTCGCGTCCGTAGTAGTGGCTCAGGACACCGAACGAGTGGCCGTATCCGAACGTGCGATTGGCCAGCAAACCGTGGCTGATGTAGATCTCATTGAGCTCTGCGGCGATGTCCTTGCAGACGGCACCGGGTTTGATCAGCTCGAGGCCGCGCTTGTGCACCTCAACGTTGATGTTCCACAGCTCAAGGGACCGGGCATCAGGTTCGCCGTAGAACAAGGTACGTTCCAGGGCCGTGTAGTAACCGCTGGTCATGGGGAAACAGTTCAGGGACAGGATGTCGTGTTCTTGGATCTTCCGGGTGGTGGCCCAGTTGTGGGCGCCGTCGGTGTTGATGCCGGACTGGAACCACACCCAAGTATCGCGAATTTCCGAGTCCGGGAAAGTGCGGGCGATCTCGTGGACCATGGCCTCGGTGCCGATCAGGGCAACCTCGTATTCGGTGATGCCGGCCGTGATGGCGTTGCGGATGGCCTCACCACCGAGGTCGCCAATGCGGGCGCCATGCTTGATGACTGCGATTTCCTCGTCCGATTTGATCATGCGCTGGCGCATTGCCGCCTGTGCGACATCCACCAGAGTCGCACCGGAGAACGCGGCTTGGATCTTGTTGCGATTGTCCAGCGGCAGCGAGTCATCTTCGACGCCGATGCGGCGCGGGTTGATACCGCGGGTGCGTAGGACTTCCTGGATTGCGTGGATGTAGTTGTCACGGCGCCAGTCCGTGTACACCAGGTTGTCCCCGTAGCTGCGGCGCCAAGGCATACCGGCGTCGATATTCGCCGTAATGGTGACCGTGTCATCCTTGGTGACCACCATGCCGTAGGAGCGGCCGAAGTAGGTGAAGAGGAAGTCGGAGTAGTACTTGATGGAGTGGTAGCTGGTGAGGATGACGGCGTCCAGGTCTTTCTCGGCCATGATGCGGCGTAGGCCGGCGAGGCGGCGCTCGAACTCAGCATCGGAGAAGGTCAGCGATACTTTTTCGCCGTTGTTGAGGACCTTGGTGCGCTCGAGCTTGGCGACATCGTTGACGGACTCGTTCTGGGTGATGGTCATGCGGTTCCTTTCAATGGGTTTGGTTGTTCTAGTCCTGAAGCAGAGGTTTCTTGGAAGTCTCGGCGGCGAACAGGACTGCGATGAGGGAAACTACGGCGGCGGCCACGAGGTACCAGCCGGGGGCCAGTTTGCTGGCCGTCATACCGATCAGGAGCGTGGCCATGAACGGCGCCGTGCCGCCGAACAGGGCGTTGGAAAGGTTGAAGCTGACAGCAAACCCGGTGTACCGGACCTTCGTGGGAAAGAGTTCGGCGAGGAAACTCGGTAGGGTGCCGTCGTTGAGGGTGAGCATGCCGCCCAGCAGGATCTGAACCAGCACGATCACCAGGAAATTGCGGGTGTCCAGAAGCATGAACGCGGGCACTGTCAGCAGAATGAAAAGGACTGACGCGGTGATAAGCATGCGCTTGCGACCGAACTTGTCCGAGGCGATGCCCGTCAGGAAGATGAAGCCTATGTAGCTGGCCAAGGCAATGGTGGTGGCCAGGAACGACTCTGTTGCACCAAAGCCCAGCTCCTCCGATAAGTACGTGGGCATATAGCTGAGGATGACGTAGAAGCCCACCGCATTGAGCAGCACCGCACCCGTGGCGATGACGAGCTGCTTCCGGTAGGTCCGGAACATTGCGAACGCCGGAGCCTTCACCGCATTGTCCTTTTCGGCCAATTCCCGGAATGCCGGTGTGTCCTCGAGCTTGGTCCGGATGTACCGGCCGATCAAGCCCATAGGCGCGGCCAGCAGGAAGGGCAGACGCCAGCCCCATTCGTTGAGCTGCTCCGCGGTCAGGACTGAACTCAGCAGGGCGGCAAGCAAGGATCCCAGCAGCAGTCCCGCTGCGGTACTGGCAGGCACGACGGCGGCGTAGAGTCCGCGGCGATTCGCCGGCGCATATTCCACCAGGAAGGCGGACGCCCCTGCGTACTCACCTGCTGCGGAGAAGCCTTGGACAACTCTTACGACCAAGAGCAGGATGGGGGCCATCACGCCGATGGTGGCGTAGCCGGGAATCAAGGCGATGCAGAACGTGGCCACTGACATCAGCACAATCGAGAGGGAGAGTGCCTGCTTCCGTCCAAGACGATCACCGATATGGCCCCAGATGAAACCACCGAGAGGCCTCACGAAGAAGGAGATCGCGAAGACGCCGAACGTCGCCAGCAGGGCAGTTTGCCGGTCGGACTCGGGGAAGAAAACAGTCGAGATGATGCCAGCCAGGTAGCCGTAAACGGCGTAGTCGAACCATTCCACAAAGTTGCCGATGAAGCTGGCAGTGACCACTCGCCGTCGAGTGTCCTTGCTGACTTTGTTGTTGAGGCTTGGAGCGTGGTCGGAGCCGGCGGCTGATGAAAGGCCTTGCTCGGCTGCCACAGAGGATTCATTGCTCATGTGTCCACCAAAATCTTTTGGGGTTGCATTGAACGCAACGCTGTTGCAACAGGATATGTGTGAGTGACGTCACGGTCAAGAGTTAATTTTTTGGATCAACGACCAACATGAAGGCTTCAGCAAGGGGCCGCGCGAGCTAGTGGCGCGAAACGAAATTGTTGCGCCAGCTCCAACTCAGTTGCATCAAATGGGAGGTAACGGCCAACGAGGCCGCCCCTACACCCACCGACGCTCTCTCACATCCCACGCCCACATCACGAACGCTCTCTCAGCAAGGTGAAGTGGAGGCGACGTCGGCACTCAAGTCGGCATCGACGTCGAGCCTTCCACCCTTAGCGGCTGCGTACGCTCCCTCGGCCAGGCGACGGGAGCCGAAGGGTCGGAGCAGATTAGCCCCATGGGCCCGAGGGGGGCTGCATCCAGAAGAGAACCCTGCGGGACGTGAGAGAGGGTCCACCCCAACCACGAGGGACGTGAGAGAGGGTCCGCCTCAAACCCGAGGGATATGAGAGAGGGTCGGGAGGGTGGGGTTATCCGGCAGCGCGCATCTAAGCGAGGATCGAGCGAGCGCGCAGGGGATAACACCGCCACCGGGAGGCGGCACGGCTCAAGCACGCGGGATGTGAGAGAGCGCTGGGCTCAAACACGAGGGATGTGAGAGAGGGTCAGAGGACCTTGCGGATGGTCTCTTCGAAGCTGACTACGTGGTGCAGGGCGAGCTCGGCGGCGCGGTCTTCGTCACCGTCGGCAATGGCCGTGAGGAGGTCGGCGTGTTCGGAGATATGCCCGGACACGGAGGGCATCTTCTCGAGCATGTGGCACCAGATGCGGGTGGCGAGGTTGTCGTACCGGATCAGAACGTCTTCCAGGTGCGCGTTGGCGGAGGCCTTGTAGATGAGCCGGTGCACTTGGATGTCGTAGCGCATGAGTTCTTGGGAGGAGTTGTCCTGGCCTTCAAGGTCACGAATGGCAGCAGCCACAGTGCGGAGTTCCGAGCGCATGGCCGGACTGGCCATGCGGGCAGCTTTCCTGGAGGCCAAAGGTTCCAGGAGCTCGCGGATTTCGGAGACCTCGGCGAGCTGGGTGATGTCCACACCGGTGGCGAACGTTCCGCGCCGAGGGTAGGAGACCACCAGGTGGTCACTCTCCAGCCGTTTGATGGCTTCGCGGACGGGAGTGCGCCCTATGCCAAGTTCGCTGGCGATCTGACCGTCATTGATGGGATCGCCGGGTTTGATATCCAGCATGATGAGCCTGTCACGCAGCAGCAGGTATGCGTTCTCCGCGAGGGACGTGCCCTGCGGAGCTGTTTCCAGTGCTTCCAATGCTGCGCTCATTGCTCTCTCCCGTTGTCGTAATCCCAGTCTGTTGGATGAGTTACCGAAGACCTGTTGACGACTATGTGATCTCCAACATACTATGGCAATAGTTCTAATATATCAGTTGCCTAACAGATGGCCGCTTCAAGTACTTCAGAAGGAGAACACCATGGTTGAACCGCTGATCCGCCCGCTCGCACAGGCGGACCCGGAGGTCGATCAGGCGATCGCCCAGGAACTCATCCGCCAGCAGTCCACGCTGGAAATGATCGCCTCTGAGAACTTCGCCCCCACGGCCGTCATGGAAGCCCAAGGATCGGTGCTGACCAACAAGTACGCCGAGGGCTACCCGGGCAAGCGGTACTATGGCGGCTGCGAACACGTTGATGTGATCGAACAGCTTGCCATTGACCGTCTGAAGTCCTTGTTCGGCGCGGAATTCGCCAACGTTCAGCCCCACTCCGGAGCACAGGCAAACGCTTCGGCCATGCACGCACTGATCACTCCCGGCGACACGATCATGGGCCTGAACCTGGCCCACGGCGGCCACCTGACCCACGGCATGCGGATCAACTTCTCCGGCAAGTTGTACAAGGTTGTCCCGTACGGTGTCCGCGAGGACACCCACACCGTAGACATGGCGGAAGTTGAACGCCTGGCCCTCGAGAGCAAGCCGCAGCTGATTGTCGCCGGCTGGTCCGCGTACTCCCGCCAGCTGGACTTCGCTGAATTCCGCCGCATCGCGGACCTGGTAGGCGCCTACCTCATGGTGGACATGGCCCACTTCGCAGGTCTCGTCGCGGCAGGACTTCACCCCAGCCCGGTGCCGCACGCCCACATCGTCACCAGCACAACCCACAAGACCCTCGGCGGTCCCCGCGGCGGCGTGATCCTGACCAACGACGCCGACATCGCCAAGAAGGTTAACTCCGCCGTCTTTCCCGGTCAGCAGGGTGGTCCGCTGGAGCACGTCATCGCAGCCAAGGCTGTCGCGTTCAAGATGGCAGCGGAGCCGGAATTCCAGGAACGCCAGGTCCGCGTCCTCGAGGGCTCCAAGATTCTGGCCCAGCGCCTCCTGCAGGACGATGTTGCCGCAGCCGGCATCTCCGTGGTCAGCGGTGGAACCGACGTCCACCTGGTCCTCGCCGACCTCCGCCACTCAGTACTTAACGGTCAGCAGGCCGAAGACACCCTGCACCGCATCGGCATCACGGTCAACCGGAACGCGGTCCCCTTCGACCCCCGCCCGCCGATGGTCTCGTCCGGACTGCGCATCGGCACACCAGCCCTCGCCGCCCGCGGCTTCGGCGCCGAGGACTTCACCGAAGTCTCGGACATCATTGCGACGGCGTTGATCGCCGCAGCGAACAGTGGCACCGAAGCAGGCACCGAAGGTGACGTCGCCCTGGACGACGCCACCGCCGTCGAGCTCCGCCGCCGCGTGACCGCGCTGGCGGAGAAGTTCCCCCTCTATCCCCACCTGAACAACAACGGCAATGGCGCCGCAACCGAAGCAGAACTGATTGGAGCAGCCCAGTGAGTGCAGACCACCTCCCCGAGCACCCGGACTTCCTCTGGCGCAACCCGGATCCGAAGAAGAGCTATGACGCCGTGATTGTGGGCGGCGGCGGGCACGGCCTGGCCACCGCGTACTTCCTTGCGAAGAACCACGGCATGACCAACATCGCCATCCTGGAAAAGGGCTGGCTGGCCGGTGGCAACATGGCCCGCAACACCACCATCATCCGTTCCAACTACCTCTGGGACGAGAGCGCTGCCATTTACGAGCACGCGCTCAAGCTCTGGGAAATCCTCCCGGAAGAGCTGGAGTACGACTTCCTGTTCAGCCAACGCGGTGTCATGAACCTGGCCCACACCCTGGGCGATGTCCGCGAAAGCATTCGCCGCGTGGGCGCCAACCGCCTCAACGGCGTGGACGCCGAGTGGCTGGACCCGCAGCAGGTCAAGGAACTTTGCCCCATCCTGAACATCAGCGACAACATCCGCTACCCCGTCATGGGCGCCACGTACCAGCCGCGTGCAGGTATCGCCAAGCACGACCACGTGGCGTGGGCCTTCGCCCGCAAGTGCGATGAACTGGGCGTGGACATCATCCAGAACTGCGAAGTCACGGGTTTCATCAAGGACGGCAACCGGGTGACCGGCGTCCAGACCACCCGCGGCACCATCAACACCGAAAAGGTGGGCCTGTGCGCCGCCGGCCACAGCTCAGTCCTGGCAGAAATGGCCGGCTTCCGCCTGCCGATCCAGAGCCACCCGCTACAGGCTCTGGTGTCCGAACTGCACGAGCCGGTCCACCCCACGGTGGTCATGTCCAACCACGTCCACGTGTACGTCTCCCAAGCGCACAAGGGCGAACTGGTGATGGGCGCCGGCGTGGACTCCTACAACGGCTATGGCCAGCGCGGCTCGTTCCACGTGATCGAGGAGCAGATGGCAGCAGCCGTTGAGCTCTTCCCGATCTTCGCCCGGGCACACGTACTCCGGACCTGGGGCGGCATTGTGGACACCACGCTGGATGCTTCCCCGATTGTGGGCCTCTCCCCGGTGGAGAACATGTTCGTCAACTGTGGTTGGGGCACCGGCGGCTTCAAGGGCACTCCCGCGGCCGGCCTGACGTTCGCGCACACCATTGCCACCGGCGCACCGCACAAGCTTAACAAGCCGTTCGCACTGGAACGCTTCGAGACCGGTGCCTTGATCGACGAACACGGCGCCGCAGCCGTGGCCCACTAGCCAGGACAGGAAAGACATGCTCCTCATTTCATGCCCCAACTGCGGGCCACGCGACGAAACCGAATTTCACTACGGCGGCCAGGCGCACATCGCCTACCCGGAGAGCCCCAACGACCTCACGGACCGTGAATGGGCTGAATACCTGTTCTACCGCGAGAACACCAAGGGCACCTTCGCCGAGCGCTGGGTTCACAGCACCGGATGCCGGCAGTGGTTCAACATGCTCCGCGACACCGTGAGCTACGACATCCACTCGATCTACGCGATGGGCCAGCCCCGGCCGGACCTGAACACCTCCGGCCAAAGCAGCGAACCCACCCAGCCGGGTGAGTTCACCCAGGCCGGTGACTTCGGCCAAGCGGGCGAACCCGGCCTCGCCCCCGGCGCCGCCTCCCCCACGGCCACCACCCCCATCTCCTCGGAAGGAGTCTAGAAGTGACCAGCAAGAACGCACGCCTCGCCACCGGCGGACGCATCGATCGCAGCATCTCTTGGCGCTTCACCGTGGACGGCCAGGAATTCACCGGTCACCCCGGAGACACCATCGCCTCGGCACTGCTGGCGAACGGCCACATCAACGCCGGCAACTCCCTGTACGAGGACCGACCCCGCGGCATCATGGCCGCCGGCGTGGAAGAGTCCAACGCCTTGGTCAAGATCGCTCCCCGCTTCCGCGGACACGTTGCTGAATCCATGCTTCCCGCCACCGCTGTTTCCTTGGTGGACGGCATGAACATTGAGCTCCTGTCCGGCCTGGGCAAGCTTGACCCGAACGAGGACAAGGCCGAGTACGACAAGAAGTACGTCCACACGGATGTACTGATTGTCGGCGGCGGCATCGCCGGCCTGGCAGCGGCCCGCGAAGCTGTCCGCACCGGTGCCCGCGTCATCCTGATCGACGACCAGCCCGAACTTGGTGGCTCCTTGCTCTCCGGTTCAACCGCCGAGGGCCTCGCCGAGCAGATTGAAGGCAAGCCGGCCCTTGAATGGGTTGCTGATGTGGAAGCCGAGCTGGTTTCCGCTGCAGAATGCACGGTGCTGAACCGCACCACGGCTTTCGGCTCCTACGACTCCAACTACTTCATCGCGGCCCAGAACCGCACGGACCACTTGAGCGTTCCGGCAGCATCGGGTGTCTCCCGCCAGCGTATTTGGCACATCCGTGCCAAGCAGGTTGTCCTGGCTCCGGGCGCCCACGAGCGTCCGCTGGTCTTCGAGAACAACGACCGTCCGGGCATCATGCTCGCTTCGGCCGCCCGTACCTACCTGAACCGCTACGCCGTGGCAGCAGGATCCCGCGTGGTCATCAGCACCACCAACGATTCCGCTTACGCTCTTGCCGCGGACCTGAAGGCAGCAGGCGTGGCGGTTGCCGCCGTCGTCGATGCCCGTCCGCAGATCAGCGCGAAGGCCGCTGCCGCCGTCGAGTCCGGTATCCGGGTACTCGTTGGCAGCGCCGTGGCGGACACCTCCGCAGATGAGAATGGCCGCCTGAGCGGTGTCACCGTCCGCAGCATTAACGACGACGGCGAACTCACCTCGGGCGTCGAACAGTTGGCTGCCGATCTGCTGGCAGTTTCCGGTGGTTGGAGCCCGGTGGTCCACCTCCACAGCCAGCGCCAGGGCAAGCTGCGTTGGGACGACGAGCTCGCTGCTTTCATCCCCACCAAGCCTGTCCGCGACCAGCAGGTTGTTGGCGCAGGCCGTGGCAGCTACGAACTCCAGGACTGCCTGGCAGAGGGCATCTCGGCGGGAGCGGCAGCGTCCATCGCTGCTGGTTTCGAGTCCGCGACCACCCCGGCGGAACTGCAGGCTCCTGTGGCGAGCGCTCCGAGCCGCCAGCTTTGGCTGGTTCCCGGCCAGACCGGTGAGCCCGGCGAGTGGCACCACCACTTCGTGGACTTCCAGCGCGACCAGTCAGTGGCCGACGTCCTCCGCTCCACCGGAGCGGGCATGCGTTCCGTGGAGCACGTCAAGCGGTACACCTCCATCAGCACGGCCAACGATCAGGGCAAGACGTCCGGTGTCAACGCGATCGGCGTCATTGCCGCTGCGCTGAAGTTCGGCGGCGCAGAGAGCATTCCCGGCGTCGGCGAGATCGGAACAACGGCGTACCGCGCTCCGTTCACGCCCGTAGCTTTCGCAGCCCTGGCCGGCCGCCAGCGCGGCGAGCTGTTCGACCCCGCCCGCGTGACCTCCATCCACCCGTGGCACGTTGCCCAGGGCGCACTGTTCGAAGATGTTGGACAGTGGAAGCGTCCCTGGTACTACCCGCAGGGCAGTGAAGACATGGACACGGCCGTCCTGCGTGAATGCGCTGCGGTCCGCGATTCCGTGGGTTTCATGGACGCCACCACGCTGGGCAAGATCGAAATCCGTGGCAAGGATGCCGGCGAATTCCTGAACCGCGTGTACACCAACGCGTTCAAGAAGCTCGCCCCGGGATCCGCCCGCTACGGCGTGATGTGCACCTTGGACGGCATGATCTTCGACGACGGTGTGACCCTGCGCCTGGACGATGACCGCTACTTCATGACCACCACCACCGGCGGCGCAGCCAAGGTGCTGGACTGGCTGGAAGAGTGGCACCAGACGGAGTGGCCGGAACTCGACGTGGTCTGCACGTCCGTGACCGAGCAGTGGAGCACCATCGCCGTTGTCGGCCCGAAGTCCCGCGCCGTGATCGCCAAGGTAGCTCCGGAACTGGCCGAAAACGGCGGGCTGGATGCTGAAGCGTTCCCCTTCATGACATTCCGCGAAACCACGTTGGCGTCCGGAGTTCAGGCCCGCATTTGCCGTATCTCCTTCTCCGGCGAACTGGCCTACGAAATCAACATCCCGTCCTGGTACGGCCTCAACACCTGGGAAGCAGTTGCTGCCGCGGGTGCCGAGTTCAACATCACCCCGTACGGCACGGAAACCATGCACGTGCTCCGCGCCGAGAAGGGCTACCCGATTGTCGGGCAGGACACCGACGGCACGGTCACCCCGCAGGACGCAGGCATGGACTGGATCGTTTCCAAGGCCAAAGACTTCATCGGCAAGCGTTCCTACCTCCGCCAGGACGCAAGCCGCGAGGACCGCAAGCACTTGGTGAGCGTCCTTCCGGTGGACCACTCGCTGCGGTTGCCGGAAGGCACGCAGCTGGTGGAAAAGGGCATCCCGGTCAACCCGGCCAACGGACCCGTCCCCATGGAGGGCTTCGTGACCTCCAGCTACCACAGCGCCGCGCTGGGCCGCTCCTTCGCCCTGGCTCTCATTCAAAACGGCCGCAACCGCATCGGCGAGACCCTGGTGGCCTCACTGGGAGACCAATTGGTGGACGTGGTTGTTGGCGAAACCGTACTTTTCGATGCTGAAGGGACCCGCAAAGATGGCTGAAACAGCAACACCAGCAGAAACCGCACACGTCGATCGCGTCCGGGGTGCCCGCCGCAGCCCGGCCGAGCACCTGGCTGACGCCTTCACCTCCGGCTCCGTGCCGGGCACGGTGACGCTCACCGAAATCCCGTACCAAGCCATGGTGGGGGTTCGGGTTGACCGAACGTCCGACGCCGGTGCCCGGGTTGCGTCCGTAACCGGCGGCTTGCCTGCCGCTTGCGGTGAAGTGACGGGCAGTGCGGTACCCGGCAAGGACTCCGTCAACACCCTGTGGCTGGGCCCCACCGAGTTCATGGTGGTAGCGCCGGAGGAGGCCCACGATTCACTGGGCGGATCCCTGGTCAGCGACCTGACCGCAGCTCTCGGCGGCGACGCAGGCCAGGTGGTGGACCTGTCCGCCAACCGCACCACGTTCGAACTCTCCGGAAGCCACGCCCGCGCAGTGCTGGAGAAGACCTGCGCGTTGGACTTGCACCCGCGCGTCTTCAAGGCTGGCACGGCTGTGTCCACGGAACTCGCCCACATCCCGGTGATGCTCTGGAAGACCTCGGAGGAGTCCTACCGGATCTTTCCCCGGGCCTCGTTTGCCGACTTCCTGGGACGCTGGCTCCTGGACGCCATGCGGGAGTACGCCTCACCTGAGGTCCCCTAATGGCATTGAGTGTGCTTGATCTGTTTTCTGTTGGCATCGGGCCGTCGTCTTCACACACGGTTGGCCCCATGCGCGCGGCAAAGCAGTTCACGGACGGTCTCGAATCGTCCGGCCAGCTTCCGGCTACGGTGCGCGTCCAGGCTGAGCTTTTCGGCTCCCTGGGCGCCACCGGCCGGGGCCACGGCTCAGACAAAGCCGTGGTGCTGGGGCTGCAAGGCCACTCCCCCGAGACTGTGGACACCACCACGGCCGACGACCAAGTAGCGGCGGCGGCACTCGACGCCGAACTGCGCCTGGGCGGCAACCACCGGGTGGACTTCAACTGGGACGAGGACGTGGTCCTGCACCGTCGCAAGTCCCTGCCTGCACACCCCAACGGCATGACGTTCCGCGCGTTGGACCACACGGGCGGCGTGCTCCGGGAACGCAGCTACTACTCCATCGGTGGCGGCTTCGTGGTGGACGGTGACGTCTCCGGCGCAGACAAAGTGGTAGCCGACGACACCGTTCTGCCCTACCCCTTCACCACTGCAGACGAGCTCCTTGCCATCTGCCTCCGCGAAGGCAAGTCGATCTCGGACATCATGCTGGCCAACGAACTCGTGTGGCGCTCCGAGGAGGAACTGCGTGAGAAATTGCTGGGCATCTGGGCTGTCATGCAGGAATGCGTGGACAACGGCTGCTCTGCCGAGGGAATCCTGCCGGGAGGCCTGAAGGTCAGGCGACGGGCGCCGTCGTTGTTCAAAAAGCTTTCCGAAACCGACGCGGAGCTGAACGGTGCGCACTCTGCCGATCCTCTCCTCGCCATGGAATGGGTGAACCTGTTCGCCTTGGCCGTGAACGAGGAAAACGCCGCGGGCGGCAGGATCGTCACCGCCCCAACCAATGGTGCCGCCGGAATTGTCCCGGCAGTGCTGCACTATTACACAAAGTTTGTTCCAGGAGCCAACGACGACGGTGTCGTGCGGTTCCTGCTGGCGGCGGCCGCCGTCGGAATCCTGTTCAAGATCAACGCGTCCATCTCAGGTGCCGAGGTCGGCTGCCAAGGTGAGGTGGGTTCCGCCTGCTCCATGGCTGCTGCCGGTCTCTGCGAGGTCCTCGGCGGAACGCCCGAGCAAGTGGAAAATGCCGCCGAAGTGGGCATCGAACACAACCTGGGCCTCACCTGCGATCCCGTGGGCGGGCTGGTGCAGATCCCCTGCATCGAACGCAACGCAATCGCCAGCGTCAAAGCCATCAACGCCGCCCGCCTTGCACTGCACGGCGACGGCAGCCACAAAGTGTCCCTCGACAAGGCCATCAAAACCATGCGCGAGACAGGCGCAGACATGAAATCCAAGTACAAAGAGACCTCCCGTGGGGGCCTCGCCGTCAACGTAGTGGAGTGCTAGCCATGACTGCCATCCAAACCGAAACCACTGCCGCCTCCTCCGCGGAGACCACTGTGGAACACGTCCTTACCCTCGACTGCCCCGAAGGTCCCGGAATTGTGCACGCTGTGTCCGGGTTCCTGTTGGACCACGGCTGCGACATCATCGACAACAAGCAGTTCGGTGATCGTGCCGAAGGCCACTTCTTCATGCGGGTGCATTTCGCCTCCTCCGGCGACGAATCAACCGTGGAAGAGCTGCGTTCTGCTTTCTCCCCCGTTGGCGAGAAGTACGGCATGAACTGGCAACTGGAACGCCAGGGATACAAGAGGCGCGTCCTGATCATGGTCTCCAAGTTTGGGCACTGCCTGAACGACCTCCTGTTCCGCGCACGGATTGGCGAGCTGCCCATCGATGTAGTGGGCGTGGTGTCCAATCACACCGATCACCAGGGTTTGGCGGAGTGGCATGGGATCCCGTTCTTCCACATCCCTGTCACTGCAGCCACCAAGCCGGCAGCCGAGGGGCGCTTGCTGGAAATCATCGACGAACTGGACGTGGAACTCATTGTGCTGGCGCGTTACATGCAGGTACTCAGTGACGACCTGGCCCGCAAGCTGGACGGCCGCGCCATCAACATCCACCACTCGTTCCTGCCAAGTTTCAAGGGTGCCAAGCCCTACCACCAGGCCTACGCGCGTGGTGTGAAAACTGTGGGCGCCACAGCCCACTACGTGAACGGCGAGTTGGACGAAGGTCCCATCATCGCCCAGCAGGTAGTGGAAGTGGACCACACGTTCGGACCGGACGATCTCGTAGCCGCCGGTCGGGACACAGAATGCAAGGCCCTCAGCAACGCCGTTCGCTGGCACTGCGAGGGACGGATCATCCTGAATGGGAACAGGACGATCGTGTTGAAGTAGGGCTTGCAAGCACCCATTTCGATGGTTCCTTGGCGCTTACGCTGTGGCGAACGGCGGTGTGTGCAGGGAACCATCGAATTGGCGTTTAAGGGCTTAGCCGTTCACAGCGTTGATCCACACGCCGATGATCCACGTACTGGCTGCCGCGCAGGCTAGACCGAACTCCACCAGAATGCCGATGCCGGTCGCTTTCAGTGCAGCACCGCTGGACCGGACGGCCGTGCGGAAGTCACGGGTTCGCTGCACTTCGCTGAGAAGGAGCCCCACAGCGAAGCCGACAAAGAGCCCCACCACGGGAATGACGAACATTCCCACAACACCCAGCACGACGCCGATCAGCACGGACCGGTTGGGAATGCCGTGCTGCTTGAGCTTGCGTCCGGTGAGGACGGCGCTGGCGGCCATTCCAGCCACCACAAACACCATTCCGACGGCGAAGATCACCCCGCCGAGTGGACCTGCACCTCCCCAAATGGCCCAGGCCAGCAGGCTCGCGCCGATGAGGATACTGCCCGGAAGGACGGGGATGATGGTTCCGGCCACGCCGACTGCTATGGCCAGGCCGCAGAGGATGGTCACGATAAGTTCGGCGTTCATGACCCTCAGTCTAGGTGTGGTGCGTCAACAGTTGGCGTCCACCACGACGGCGCTCCGAGAACAGATGGCTGTATGAACAACTGGACCCTTGGAGCTGAATTGGAGTCCTCGAATGATGAGTATGGGTTGGAAAACAGTATCTTAACGGCAGGATAACTTGTCTATACAACTAGCGATTAGCCTTGTTTTGGCTTAGGCCAAAGCGGCAGGGTTGAAGGGTCAGGCTGTCGGCAACCAGTGATCGGCAGCTTTTATTCGGACCCGAAAATGGAGAAACCCTTGGACAACGCCCGTCCCTTCCGCGCAGCTTTGGCAACGGCCGCACTAACCCTGGCGGCCGCCGTCGTACTCCCGTCCGCCGCGGTAGCTGCACCCGAAACTCCGAACGATGCCGCAACCGGCAACTCAACGAATGCCAGCTACGCCGGTCTCCCCGACGGCAGCAAGCGCAAAAAGACTCTGGTGATCGGCCTCGACGGCGCAGCGATCGCCAAATTCGGCACCGCCGGCATGCCCAACGTGCAGGGCCTCATGGACGGCGGCATGACCGCCACAAGCAACCTGTTCGCCAACCCGATGGCCCCCACGGTGTCAGGTGCAGGATGGTCGAGCATTGCCACGGGAGTGTGGCCGGACAAGCACAACGTGGTGGACAACAACTTCGCGGCACCCAACTACGGCCAGTACCCGGACTACCTGAGCCGCCTCGAAACGTCGCAGCCGAAAGCGTCCACACTGGTGGTGGGCACCTGGTCCCCTATCCCCCAAAAAGTGTTCGGCGAGAATGTGGACCTGAGGATCGCCGGCGGCAACGATGCCGGCACCACGGCGAAGGCAATGGAATACCTGGCCAACGGCAACCCGGACAGCACTTTCATCCACCTGGATGAAGTGGACGGGGCCGGACACTCCTACGGCACCGAGCGCGAGGAATACCTTGCCGCCCTGCGCAGGGTGGACGGCCAGGTGGGTGAGATCCTCAACGCTGTGAAGAACCGCCCCGGCTATACGTCCGAGGACTGGCTCGTGGTCCTCACCTCGGACCACGGCCACACCCCCACCGGCGGCCACGGCGGGAGCACTGCCGCCGAGCGTCAGACCTTCGTCATTGCCCAAGGCAAGGGCATCGAGTCCGGCAGCATCAGAAACGACGTCAAGATCACTGACATCGCCCCGTCTGTTTTGAAGCATGAAGGCATCACTCCTGAGGCGGCCTGGAACCTGGACGGGCAGGCGTTCCCGGACATCGAAGCGGACGCCTTCGATTCCCTCCGAACCAGCCTGAAGACGCGCGGTGACGAAACAGCCCCCGCCCCCGATGTGAAGGGCTGGACCACCACGGCTCCCGAAGGCTGGAGCATAGACAACTCCGCGATGCCCGCCGGGGGCGTCACCGAATGGCGGGGTTGGTCCTTTGCCACGGATGAGTTCTGGACCAACGTGGACCGCAACCAGGGCCGTGAAACCTCCGTCCGCAACCGAAACGTCTTCGCAGTTGCCGACTCGGATGAATGGGATGACAAGGCGCACGCTGCCGGACAGTTCGACTCAACGCTTGTCAGCCCAGAGTTCAAGGTGAAGGGTGGCAAGACCGCAACACTCTCCTTCGCTTCCAACTACAGGATTGATGGACCCCAAAGCGGCGAGGTGTTCGTCAGCTACGACGGCGGCACCCCGCAGCTGGCGAAGTCTTACACCGCCAACTTCAACGGCTTCGAATCCTTGGCACTGGAGGTTCCCAAGGGGGCCAAGAAGGCAAAGATCAGCTTCCGTTACACCGGCACCAACAGCGCCTTCTGGACGGTGGACCAGGTAACTCTGGACCGCTAATCAGTCACGCGCCTTAAGCAAAGAACGACGGCGACGCTCCCCAGCACGGGAGGCGTCGCCGTCGTCGGTCTTGCGTTAGTAACCGCTACTCGGTGACGGCTGCAGCAACTGCCGCGGTGACGGCCGGCGCGACGCGGGCGTCCAGCGGGCTCGGCACGATGTAGTCGGCGGACAGGTCTTCTGCGGCCAGTTCAGCGATGGCGTTGGCGGCGGCGATCTTCATGGCGGGCGTGATGCGGCGGGCCTTGGCATCGAGCGCGCCGCGGAAGATGCCGGGGAAGGCCAACACATTGTTGATCTGGTTCGGGAAGTCGCTGCGGCCGGTGGCCACAACAGCTGCGTACTTCTGGGCAACCTCGGGCAGAACTTCCGGGTCCGGGTTGGACAGGGCGAACACGATCGACTGATCGTTCATGAGCTTCAGGTGCTCTTCGTCCAGCTTGGAAGAGGAGACGCCCACAAAGACGTCGGCACCCGTCAGGCCTTCGCCCGGACCACCTGTGATGCCGCGGGGGTTGGTGCGCTGGGCCATGCGAGCCTTGACGCTGCCGGGATCGGCCGCAAGATCGGCACGCTCAACGTTGACTACACCCTTGGAGTCGAGCAGGATGACGTCCTTGATGCCAACGGCAAGAAGAATCTCGGCGATGGCAATGCCCGCGGCACCAGCGCCGGACACAACAACCTTGAGGCCCGCCAGTTCGCGCTGTGTCACCTTGGCAGCGTTGGTCAGGGCTGCGAGAACCACTACGGCGGTGCCGTGCTGGTCATCGTGCATGACGGGGCAGTCGAGGGCCTCAATGAGCCGCTCTTCGAGTTCGAAGCAACGCGGAGCCGAGATGTCCTCAAGGTTCACGGCGCCGAAGCTCGGGCGGAGGCGGACCAGGGTTTCGATGATTTCGTCCACGTCCGTGGTGTTGAGCACCAGCGGGATGGAATCAAGGTCGCCGAAGGACTTGAAGAGGGCCGACTTGCCCTCCATAACCGGCAAGGAGGCGCTCGGGCCAATGTTGCCGAGACCCAGAACGGCGGTGCCATCGCTGACCACAACAACCAGGCGCTCGGCCCAGGTGTGCGTGCGGGCAAGCTCGGGGTTTGCGTGGATTGCGCGGCTGACCTGCGCAACTCCGGGGGTGTAGGCGATGGAGAGATCGCGCTTGTCGTTCAGGGGAACGGTGCTGGAGATGGTCAGCTTGCCGCCTTCGTGGGCTGCGAAGATCTCTTCTTCGGTCAGTACCAGGGCGTCGTTATCAGTTGCAATTGTCTCAATGGACACGTCTTTGTCTCCTCAGGCTAGCCGTGAACCCACGGCACGTTTCGGGCAGGAACAGAACTGCTGGTGCGGGCCAAGGGTGACTGGTCCGGCATTGCTTCTGCAGATAGGGGGCTGCTAGCCGCTTCGGTGTCTCCAGCCTAGGGAAACGGTGAAGGTACAAGATTCAATACCAAGAGAGACGATTCGAGAGTAAAACGTTCAACCAAGCCAAAATGTGATTCACGTCATGCCAAAAAACGTGTTCTGGGGGCCTTCCGGTCTAGACCAGCGGCTCCCTACTCACCCGTGAGCAGCGTGCAGGCTCTCTTAAGATCCTTCTCTGCCTCGAACAACGACAATCGGCGACAACGAACCGCCTGCACCAAGCCGCTCACCAGGTGCAACAAGATCCTGGCCCTGACGGTATCCCTCCCGGAGTCCTTGCTCAGCGAACCAACCACTTCCTCGGACAATGCATCGATTTCTCGCAACAGCTGGGCAGTGTCATCGTCCTTGCCCGCCGGCCGAATGAGGCAGTGCTCTACGCCCGGCTGCATGACCCGCAAGTGGAAGATTTCCATCATCAAACCCGCGAGGGCATGCCCTTTGCCTTCACGCAACCGGACACCATCACGGAGTTCCCGCAGCTGCTGACGATAGACGGCCAGCATGAGGTGGGCTGTGGAGGGAAAGTAGCGGTAGAGCGTGCCGAGCGGGATGTCAGCCCGGGCCGCAACGTCGGAAAGACTCAAGGTATCAAACTGTCGCTGGGCAAAGCCGGCGGCGGTCTTCAGGATGCGGGCATAGCGCAGCTGCTGCCGCGGGGTGGTTGGCGCGGCAGCCATACGGGGCAGTCCCGTGGTCAGGTCAAGGGAGTAGGGTTCCAGTGAGTTTGATGCGGGCATTTCCGGCGATCTCTTGGCAGGCTGACAAGGAAACGGCCGGCTGGGTCAAGGACCGCGGCTGGCCGATCGCATCAATGATACGGGAGCAAAATGACCGTTTCCTGAGAGCTCGCCCTGCGCCCTGAACCAAGGCTGTTCCCGCCTGAGGGTTCCGCCCACATACACTTCATGCAGGCTTGGAACCCAACCGGGAGGAACACACATGGGGACATTACGACGCCGGATGGCAGCGGCGCTGCTGACCGTCACCGCGGCGGCCATGGCACTTAATCCCCTGCCGGCGTCGGCCGCACCCAGCAACGGGCCGGACCCCATCCTCAACGGCGAAGCGTTTGTTGGCGAAAAGCTGACCGCTGACATCGGCCCGTACACGTTCTACGGCTGCGGAGGCGGCAAAGGCCCCGACTTCACGGTCTACTGGACCCGGGATGGCTTCCTGGTGGCCGGGGAGACAGCGCGCAGTTACGTGCTGGAGCAGGATGACACCGGAGCGCGGATGGCAGTGCACGTCACTGCCAGCAAAACGGCCTGCGGCGGAGAGTCCCTGCACAGCAACGAAACCAAGCCGGTGGGTGCCGTGAACCGGGCGGCTGGTTTCACCGGCCGCAGCTTGGAGCTTTTAACCCGCGCCAATGACGGCTCATTGGTGCTGTACGGCCGAAATGGCAGCGCCTGGGATCCTGCCCGAACCGTGGGTTATGGGTTCAACATCTTCAATACCGTGTTCTCCCCCGGTGACTTCGATGGTGATGGCAAAAGCGACATGATGGTGCGCGACTCCGTCGGAGGACTCTACCTCTTCGGTGGAGATGGCGCCGGTGGTTGGAAGCCCGCCAAGTCCATCGGCAACGGTTGGAACGTATTCGACTCCATCGTCAGTCCGGGCGACTTCAACGGCGACGGCCACAACGACGTCCTCGCCAGGGAACCCGG
Source organism: Pseudarthrobacter sp. PvP004 (assembly GCF_017876035.1). NCBI lineage: Bacteria > Bacillati > Actinomycetota > Actinomycetes > Micrococcales > Micrococcaceae > Pseudarthrobacter > Pseudarthrobacter sp. PvP004. The sequence continues at coordinate 4,413,628 of NZ_JAGINL010000001.1, read as the reverse complement.
CGGAGCCCTCTATCTCTACCCGGGCAATGGTGCCGGGGGCTGGTTGGCGCGAACCGCCGTCGGGACGGGCTGGAACGTCATGGACTCCATGGTGACGCCCGGCGACTTCAACGGCGACGGAAATGTGGACATCCTGGCGCGCGACCGCAGCGGCTACCTGTACTTTTACGGGGGCAACGGCGCAGGCGGCTGGTCACGGTCCTGGATGATCGGCGTCGGCTGGAACGCCCTCAAATTCGTAGGCGCTGCCGGCGACTTCAACAGCGACGGCTTCCCCGATGTTTATGGTGTGGACCAACAGGGCCGCCTGATTGCCTACTACAGCGACGGGAAAACCGGCTGGAGAGGTTCCGAAGCTGTTGGAGCCGGATTCGGATGGTTCACAGCAATCTTCTAGGAAGATCCCAGACGCGGTACCATTAACCGCATAAAGTCTGGGGAGGACACAATGTTTGCTTCATCACGCCCTGCGTCTGGCGTGCGCCGGGCAATTGCCGGAATCGGGGCTGCGATCTTTGCGGCAGTTGTTCTGGCCCCCGCCCCCGCCATGGCCACCATGGACCCCGAACCTCCAGTGATTACCGGCGCGCCATACGTTGGTTCCACGCTCACGGTTACCTGGGACCCCTATGCGTACAAGGGCTGCGCGCAGGCATCGGGTCCGGATACCCGCATCTACTGGACGCGGGACGGCGAGGTAGCAACAGACCACCCCACATGGCCCAACTATGTCCTCACTGAAGAGGACCGCGGTAAAACCATAGCCGCGCACCTTGTGGCAAACCATCCCTGCGAAGGCCTGGAAGTCGCCAGCGAAGAAACCGCGCCGATTTCCGCCTCCAACCGGCCGAATGGATTCACCGGCCGCGGCGCATTTGAGCTCTTGGCCCGCCGTTCCGACGGCGCGCTGCTCATGTACCCGCGGGTTCAGAACACTTGGGAACCAGCGAAGACCGTCGGGGCAGGCTGGAACATCTTCCCCACCGTGCTCTCCCCTGGCGACTTCGACGGCGACGGCATCAACGATGTCCTGGGCAGGGACTCGTCCGGCGGTTTATACCTCTACAGCGGTAACGGTTCAGGCGGCTGGAACGGCCCGCAGAGAGTGGGCATCGGCTGGAACATCTTCACGTCGCTGGTAGCCCCCGGGGACTTCAACAGCGATGGCACCAACGACATCCTGGCCCGCGATGCCAACGGGATCCTCTACCTTTACCCCGGCGACGGTGAGGGCGGATGGTTGCCCAGGTCCGTGGCGGGCCAGGGCTGGAACGCACTGAACGCGATCATCACCCCCGGCGATTTCGACGGCGACACCAACGTTGACGTCTTGGCTCGCGATTCTTCCGGGTTCTTGCGGCTCTACAGTGGCGACGGTTCCGGCGGCTGGAACGGAATGACCGTTGTTGGCCAGGGCTGGACCGGCATGAGCAAGATCGGCAGCGCCGGCGACATCAACGCCGACGGCCACCACGACGTCTTCGCTGTGGACGGCTCAGGCCAACTGCGCGCCTACTACGGCAACGGCAACGCCGGCTGGGCTGGAGCCGCTGTTGTCGGCTGGGGCTGGAGCGGGTTCACGGACCTGTTCTAACTCGGCTTGCTTGTTCGTTGTTGAGAACCCCGTTCGGAGCGATCCGGACGGGGTTCTCGCAATAAAAGGACCAGCTATTTGCCAGCGGTTCGGCAGGCAGTAGTGTCATCCCAATTGATCTCTTCGGCCAACTCTGTGCCGCCTTATTTCTCTGGGGGAATCCTTGGGCTTCACCTCTGCCCTTCGCGCGCCTGCGCGCCGCCGCAGTCCTCGACGACTGCTTGCACTCATCACTGCTCCGGCTTTAGCCACTTGCCTCCTGGTCTCGGCTGTCCCTGCTTCCGCCGCCGATGAAGCGGTGGACACTACGGCCTCCCTCACAAAAGATGCGGTGCCCGGCAAGGAAACCGCCCAGGGCCTTCCCATTGAAGCAGCCCCGCGCTCAAGGGGTTTCGATGGCGATGGCACCTTCGATCTGTTCGCCCGCGACGCAGCCGGCCGTCTGCTGCTCTACCCCACTGACGGCAGAGGCAACTGGCGGGCACCGCAAGTGATCGGTAACGGCTGGCACCTTTACAACCTCTTGGTTTCGCCAGGAGACTTCGACGGCGATGGAACAGTAGACGTCATGGGCCGCGATGGCTATGGACGGCTCTTTCTGTACCAAGGAAATGGCGCCGGGGCTTGGAAACAAGCCTTCCAGATTGGTCAGGGATGGCAGGGGTTCGTCAACCTCATCGCACCCGGCGACTTCAACGGTGACGGCACCAACGACATCCTTGCCCAGGATGCTGCGGGTAACGTCTTCCTTTACCCCGGCAACGGACGGGGCGGTTGGCTGGCACCGAGCAAGGTCACTACGGGCTGGCAGGGATTGGATTCTGCCGGAGCGGGGCATTTCTATGGCACTTCCGAGGCTGTCGTCCTGAGCCGCACCTGGTGGGGCGACTTACAGGCCCGCTCCTCTACGCGCAACGGCTATTTCTATGATTACGGCCATCCCGACATTTACGACGGAACCCTCGGCAGAGGCTGGGAGGTCCTCAGTCGCTTTGGGGTGGCCGGTGACTTCAACGGAGACGGCTACAACGACGTTTACGGCATTAGTCCAAACGGTCAGCTGACAATGTACCTCGCCGACCCTTCAGGCTTCAGCTCATGGGGCATCTACGGCTTCAAATGGAAGGGCCAGCCGGTTGTCGGTAGCGGCTGGAACGTCATGAACGCGGTGTTTTAGGCCTAAGCCACGCTCTTGATCTTCACCACGAACACGGCGCCCAAGAGCCCAATGACTGCGGCGGCTACGTACAGCGAGACGTAGCCGCCCCAGAAAAGTACAAACGGGGAGGCGATCAAGGGGGCGATCACCTGCGGCAAGGAATTGGCAATGTTGATAACGCCCAGATCCCGGCCGCGGTCCATCCCCGTTGGAAGGACCTGCGTGATGAGCGCGAAGTCAACGGCGAGATACGCTCCAAAGCCGATCCCCAGTACCACCGCACCGGCGAGCCCGCCAATCCACGTCGGTGCAAAGGCAAGAATCAGCGACGCCAGCGCAATGATGACCGACGAAGCGATCACAAGAGGCTTCCGTTTGCCCATCCTGTCGCTCAGTCTGCCCCCGAGCACGCTGGTGATGATGACCGAGACCGCATACAGCCCGGTAAGAATGAGGACACCAAACGACGGCTCGATTCCCTCAGTTTCCTTGAGACGCACAGCATCGCTGAGGAAGAACAACAAGTAGAGCGTGACCATGTGGTTACCGGTGCTTACCAGCAGGCGAGTCAACCAAGCCCACGCGAAATCCGGATAGCGTTTAGGCGAAACCCAGAAGCCTTTGAGGAAGTCCGCCAAGTTGAAGGGCGGACGTTCTGTTGGTGGAAGCTGCTGATCGTCATTCTTGAAGAGGTAAAGCACGACGCCGGCGAGCAAGGCTGCTGCGCACAGCCAGTAACCTGCGGCAAAGTTTCCAACAACAACCGCAGCGATCACGGCTCCGATCAGAATTCCGACAGTCTGCCCCATGGCGGCAAGTCCACCTACAGTTCCGCGCTGAAGAACCGGGACACGGTCAGGTATAGCGGCCGTGATAGCGGCGTACATGGCGTTGGCTCCGGCCTGAACAAGGCACCACAGCAAAGTCATTGCTGCAACGTTGGGAGCACCGGCCAAAGCTACGAGCGCAACAGCTCCAAGGACGGCGCCCATCAGGACCCAGGGAACACGGCGGCCAAACCGGGACGTAGTGCGGTCACTGAATGCCCCGAAGAGCGGGTTTGCCACCATGGAAACGGCTGCACCGCAGCCCGTCACTAAAGCAAGGATCGCTTCCTTCTGACCTTCGTCAAAGTGAGCTGCCTGCAGGCCCAGGAGTACTTGGAGGGGGCCAAAGAACGCTGCGTTGATGCCCAGGTTAACCAGCACCACGCCCGTGACCCAGATCGGCCGGACCCGGGCAACAGGCTCAGCCAGCGCCGTGGTGGTTCCACCGCGGACTACGGCTGGATCCGGCACCGGGCCCGGTAGATCGGACAAGCTCATAGCAGGTTCCCCCTCATTCAATGTTTGGATTCAGCCTAGCGCGGCGGAGCGACACTGAACCGCCGTCGGGCTTTTTATCCACATAGGCCGAAGCATGTCCTGCCACAGCGCCGACGCGCGCGTTAGTGTGGCCTCAAAGCGATAGAGGAGCAGCACTGTGAGTGAGCGAGTAAATACCGCCGATCTTTACGACGACCGCGGCGAGGAACTGGAATCCATTGCCATCCAGTTTCAAAACCTGGGTGGGCATACACACTTCAGCGGGCCAGTCCGCACTATCCGGTGCTTCGAGGACAACGCGCTGGTAAAGACTGTCCTCAGCACCCCTGGGGACGGAGCCGTTCTGGTCATCGATGGGCAGGGGTCACTGAGGACCGCACTCATGGGAGACATGATCGCGGAAAGTGCCGTAGCCAACGGCTGGGCTGGCGTAGTCATCAACGGTGCCATTCGCGACCGCGAAGCCATCGCCCGCTTGCCCCTGGGCGTCAAGGCACTCGGCAGCAACCCGAAGAAGAGCGCCAAGACAGGCGTGGGCGAAGTAGATGTTCAGCTGGTGATCGATCGCGTCCGGATCCAGCCCGGCGTGATGATTTTCTGCGACGCTGACGGCATCTTGATAGAGCGCTAGTCCTTCCGGGGGCGTCGTCTTAGAAGAAGAGCGGAAGAAACATTCTCCCAACGGGAATCAACCGGGCAGTAAGATAGTTACTGAAAGCAACTATCCTGCTTATTCCCCTTTTCTGCCACCTCTGGAGAAGATATGTCCAAAACCGCGCCCGTTCGGGCCGCCGGCGAGGTCCTGACCCATCGTCAGACCCTCACCGTCATGGTGGGACTCATGCTCGGCATGTTCCTGTCCTCGCTGGACCAGACCATCGTGTCCACGTCCATCTACACAATCGCCAACGATCTCGATGGCCTGTCGCTGCAAGCGTGGGCCACCACGGCGTATCTCATCACCTCAACTGTGAGCACTCCGCTCTACGGCAAGCTCAGTGACATCTTCGGGCGCCGCCCGCTGTACCTCGTGGCGATCGTGATCTTTTTGGTGGGTTCCCTCTACGCGGGATCAGTCCACTCCATGACGGAGCTGGCCATTGCCCGCGGCATCCAGGGCCTCGGCGCCGGTGGCCTGCTGGCGTTGGCGCTGACCATCATCGGCGACATCGTGGCGCTGAAGGACAGGGCGAAATACCAGGGCTACTTCATGTCCGTCTTCGGTATTTCTTCCGTCCTCGGTCCGGTGATTGGCGGTGCCTTCGCAGGCTCGGCCAACATCCTGGGCTTTGACGGCTGGCGCTGGGTCTTCTTCATCAACCTCCCCATAGGGCTCGCTGCCCTTGTGGTGGTCTTCATGTACCTACACCTTCCGGCGCGGCACGTGAAGCAAAAGATCGACTACTGGGGCGCCGCCGCGATCACCCTGGCGATTGTTCCTCTGCTGCTGGTTGCAGAACAGGGCCGCACCTGGGGCTGGGCCTCGGGCGCATCCTGGCTCTGCTACGGACTTGGCGTGATCGGTATCGTGGCATTCCTGCTCGCTGAGAAGCGTGCTGGAGACTACGCGCTGATTCCGTTGCGTTTGTTCAAGAACATGACGTTCGGTTTGTCATCGCTGTTGAACTTCATCATCGGCATCGGCATGTTCGGAGCCATTGCAATGCTGCCCATGTACCTGCAACTCGTGAAGGGGCTGACTCCTACGGAGGCTGGCCTGATGATGATCACCTTCACTGTGGGCATCCTCTTCGGCTCGATCTCTGCCGGCCGAACCATCTCCTCATCAGGCGTGTACCGGATCTTCCCGATCATGGGTACGGCTGTGCTGGCTGCTGCAGCCACCGTCATGGGCTTCGTCCTCGGCGTCGATACCGGACTGTGGGTTCCCGGCCTGATAGCAGTGTTCTTCGGCGTCGGACTGGGCTTCTGCATGCAGCCGCTCACGCTCGCCATGCAGGTTTCCGTCCCGCCCAAGGACATGGGCGTCGGCACCTCTACTGCTGCGTTCTTCCGTTCCATGGGCGGAGCGGTGGGCACGGCAGTGTTCATCTCCATGCTGTTCAGCACGGCGGCCGACAAGATCGCCGAGGGCATGAAAACTGCTGCCTCCAGCCCGGATTACCAAGCAGTCATGAAGGACCCGGCTGTGGCTTCCGATCCCGCAAACGCCAAGCTCTTCGACTTCTTCAAGAACGGCGCCAACAACGAGTCCCTGAACGACACCAGCTGGCTTCACACGGCCAACAGCACGCTCACCAGGCCGATCACAGAGGGCTTCGCCCAGGCAATCGACATCGTCATGCTCACGGCTGCGGGGCTGATGCTCATTGCATTCCTGATCAGCTTCGCGTTGCCCAACAAGAAGCTCACGGATCCCCAGGCAGCAGCCAAGGAATCGGTCCCGGCGCACTAGATTCACGCGTCGGGCTTTAGTTCACGCAACACCCAGGAACGGCAGGCGGCCTTCGGACCGCCTGCCGTTCTTGTGCTGTTGCACGGACTTTAGTGCGAAGCCCGAACCAGCTGCTGTGCTTGCTCGAGGTCGCCACGCAGGTCGCGGTCAGTGACGTCGTACGGCAACGTCAGGCCGGCCTCCAGCATGGCGCGCAACCTGGTGCTGCCTAACTCTTCGGGCCGCCGGCCCTGCAATCGCAGGGCGCGCGAGGCACAAACAAGTTCGACGGCGGTGACAGTCGCCAAGGCTTCGACGGTGGACTGCAACTGGGCCGTGGCCAGGCTGGCGAAGCTTGCGTCTTCCTCCGCGCCCAACGACAACACGACTGTCTGCAAGCTTGCCGGTTGCCCATTGGCGCGGATCCGCCCCACCGCGGCAGCAGCCACGTACTCCAGCATCATGACGCCGGACTGTCCTGTCCCATCTTCAGCCAGGAAGGGATGCAAGCCGGTGTAGGTGGGGTCGCAGAGGAGATCGATCCTTCGAAGATGCGTCGCGCAGGCTGCACCTATAGCCAGCTGCAAGGTATCCACGCGGCGGGCCAGGTTGGTCATCTGGAAAAGCCCGTGGTGCGCAACGTCGTGCAAGCCATCGGACGCCGACCCATGGACCAGTGGATTCTCGTTGCCGGCTGTCACCAGACGGCTCAACAAAGCGCCCAGAGCCTGCAGCTCCTCTGCCTGGGATCCGAAGATCTGTGGCAGGGTCCGCAAGCAGTAGGGGTCCTGAATCCGCGAGGGCTCACCGCTTCCCTGAACCAAGCCATGGAAGGTGTTCGCAGCTTCTGCCACGGCAGGAGTATCCGCCGCCGCAGCCACCGCCGGGCTGAGCGCCTCCGCATTGCCGGACATCGCCACGAAGGACAACGCGGCCACCGACTCTGCGTTTTTCAAGAGACCCGACAATTCCTGATGAGCAAGAACAGCTTGCGCAATGGTCAGCGCGCTGGAACTGATGAAGGGCAGGGCGTCCGCGGTGGCCCAACCGTCCACGCTGCGTCGAGCCCCTCCCCCGCCCAAGGGCTCGCGCTCCCCGAGCATCGTGAGCGCAGTACCGGCCAGGGCCTGCAGATCCGCCGTGCCGATGCCGCCGAACTCCCGGATTTCAGGGACGACATTCGCGTTGATCAGGTCAGAGAGGGCCGCTGCGATGCCGGGGTCGATCCCCGATCCACCGGCTGCCAACTGTGACAGCCTGACCACCATCATTGCGCGGACTGTCCGGCGATCCAGCGGCCTGCCAGCATCGACGGCATGGCTCCGCAACAGTTTGAGCCCGTGGGTGTCACTCCCGCCGACCTCGGCCAAAGCCACGGTCCGATTCGCGCCAACTCCGGTTGAACGGCCGTAGACGGGCCGCTTTGAGGCTGTCGCAACGGCTGACTCCTGCGAGGCGGCCATACGAATCAACGCACCAGGTGAGAGGTGAACTGAAGCGCCGTCGGCAACGGCTGCAATATCTGCCAAGGCCAGGTTCCGGCCGTCGATCTCAATCATTGAGCGATCCTTTCATCCGGGGCCGACGTTGTACTCGCCAATGGCTGGCAGGTGTGGTGGCTGTTCGACAACCACCACACCTGCCAGCTAGTCGGTTTCAGGCGCAATACGGACGGGATTCCAAACCTTGGGGGGCCGGACCGGAATCCGTTCCTGCGGGACCGAGTCCGGCCGCTCCATCTTGACTGCCGACGAATCGGGGTCTGTTGAGGCGTGCGCCCGTGCGGTGCTGGTGGACACGCTCATTGGCTTGCTTTCAGGGAGCCCTCGTTCATGGGGATGCGGACGCCTCGTTCGTTGGCGACTTCGAGGGCGCGGTCGTAGCCGGCGTCGGCGTGGCGGATGACGCCCATGCCGGGGTCATTGGTCAACAGCCGTTCGAGCTTTTCCGCGGCGAGGTCGGTGCCGTCAGCGACGGAAACCTGGCCAGTGTGGATGGACCGGCCAATACCAACACCACCGCCGTGGTGGATGGACACCCAGGTAGCACCCGAAGATGCAGCGGTCAGCGCGTTCAGCAGCGGCCAGTCAGCAACCGCATCAGAGCCGTCCTTCATCGACTCGGTCTCCCGGTACGGGGACGCCACCGAACCCGAATCCAGGTGGTCACGGCCGATCACGATCGGAGCCTTGACCTTGCCCTCAGCGACGAGCTGGTTAAACAACAGCCCGGCCTTATGGCGCTCGCCGTACCCGAGCCAGCAAATACGTGCCGGCAGGCCTTCGAACTCCACCCGTTCGGCCGCAGCATCCAACCACTTGTGCAGGTGCGTGTTCTCCGGGAACAACTCCTTGATCGCCTTGTCCGTCACAGCAATGTCTTCCGGGTCCCCGGAAAGCGCGACCCAACGGAACGGACCCAAGCCCTCGCAGAACAACGGACGAATATAGGCCGGCACGAAACCGGGGAACTCAAACGCCCGGTCATACCCGCCCTTGCGGGCCTCATCCCGGATCGAGTTACCGTAATCAAAGACCTCGGCCCCGGCGTCCTGGAACTCCACCATCGCCTGGACCTGCCGGGCCATGGACGCCTGGGCCTTCTTCGTGAACCCTTCCGGATCAGCTTCGGCCTCGGTATGCCACTCAGCCACCGTGATGCCCTCCGGCAAATACGACAACGGATCGTGCGCGGAGGTCTGGTCCGTGACCACATCAAACGTAACCTCCCCGGCCTGGTGCCGGGCCAGCAACTCGGGGAACACCTCAGCGGCGTTACCCACGTACCCGACGGACCAGCCACGACGCTCATCCTTCGCGGCCTGAACCTTCGCGATCGCGGCATCCAGATCGGTTTCGACCTCGTCCAAGTACCGCTTCCCCACACGCCGACGCAGGCGGGACTCATCAACATCAACAATCAAGCACGCACCGTCGTTCAACGTCACGGCCAACGGCTGCGCGCCGCCCATGCCACCACAACCACCGGTCAACGTCAAGGTCCCGGCCAAAGGCCCTTCCGTGGAACCCTCCGAAGCGGGTGCCGGGTGGCGTCCCTCCGCGGCCAGCTTGTTCCCCACCGCAGCAAAGGTCTCATACGTGCCCTGCAGAATGCCCTGGGTACCGATATAGATCCAGGACCCCGCCGTCATCTGCCCGTACATCATCAAACCCTCGGCCTCGAGCCGGCGGAACTCAGGCCACGTCGCCCAATCCCCCACCAGGTTCGAGTTCGCCAACAACACCCGGGGAGCCCACTCATTCGTGCGGAACACACCCACCGGCTTACCCGACTGCACCAGGAGGGTTTCGTCCTTCTCCATGGTCTCCAACGTCCGGGTAATCGCATCAAACGCAGCCCAGGAACGCGCAGCGCGACCCGTACCGCCGTAAACCACCAGATCATCAGGACGCTCAGCAACCTCCGGATCCAAGTTATTCATCAACATGCGCAACGGCGCCTCGGTCTGCCACGACTTGGCAGTAAGCTCAGTGCCCCGCGCGGCCTTAACCGGACGGGCACCAGAAGTGAAATCGGCAGTCATTCTTTACTCCTCTAAAGCAAACAGCTAAATGAACCAGCAGGGATTTAGCCCAGGTTCTTGGTCTTGAGCCATTCCTTGGCGATTTCGCCGATGTCCTCGAACTTGGCCACACGTCCGTTCATCTTGATCAAGTCCTCCGTGGTGAGCGCAGCAGAGACCTTGTCCAGCGTTTCCTTCACGGTGTCCGTGGACTTCTTCTCGTTGATGACAGGAACGATGTTCTCGGAGAGGAAGAGGTTCTTGTTGTCTTCAAGGGCTACGAGGTTGTTCTCGGCCAGCGCGGGATCCGTGCTGAAGAGATCCGCTACCTGTACCTGACCGGAAAGGAGGGCGTTCAGCGTGAGCGGCCCACCGGCGTCGAGCGCTGAAAATTCCTTGAACTCAAGGTTGTAGACGGACTTCAGGCCGGCCACGCCGTTGAGGCGGGTCTTCCACTCCGGCGGGCCGCCGAGGACCAAGTCCTTGGCAACAGGCTGGAGGTCCTCGATGGTCTTCAGGTTGTACTGATCGGCGATGTCCTTCTTGACGGTCAGGACATCCTTATCCTCTGCTTCGGAAGCGGTCAGGACCGTCAGGCCGGCCGGGATCTTGGTGGTCAGTTCCTTAGCAACGTCCTCGGAAGAAACTGCCTTGGTGGCGGAGTCGAGGTATTGCAGGAGCGCTCCGCCGTACTCGGGCATGAGGTCAATGGAACCGTCCTTGAGGGCGGGGATGGTGACCTCGCGGCTGCCGATGCTTGGCTTTTCGGTAACCTCGACGCCCTTGGCTTTGAGCGCCTCGGCGTAGATCTTGGCGATCAGTTGGCTCTCCGGGAAGTCCGCGGAACCAACGATGATGCTGTCGCCCGAGGCACCTGCCGCAGTGTTGGAGGTGCTCATGGGGTCCCCGCCGCCGCAGGCGCTCAGGGTGATGGCAGCAACGGCCGCCAGGGTGAAACCGGTGAGGTACTTCTTCATGTCAACTCTCCTGGAATGGGCGCTGCAGGGCATGCAGCGGCCAGATGGGGGGTGGGTGGGAGGTGAATTCTGCGCCGAATGCCGGCGCTGGATGATGCTTAGACCGTGACGGGGGTCTTCACGGGTTCGGCCGCGGGAGCCGACTTGATGGTGCGGCGAGTCAGTCCTGGTGAGACAACGCGGCGCGTGATGAAGGCGAGAAGCTGGTCGAAGAACAGGGCCAGCAGGGCAACGAGAACGGCACCCGCAACCATTTGGCCGTAGTCGTTCTGAGCCTTGCCATCGATCAGGAGACGGCCCAGACCGCCGAGCGAAATGTAAGCGGCGATGGTGGCCGTCGAGATGATTTGCAGCAGCGCGCTGCGGACACCGGACAAAACCAGCGGAAGTGAACAAGGAAGCTGGACGTCCGTAAGGATCTTCATGGTGCGGAAGCCCATTCCCTTGGCGGCGTCGACGGCGGCAGCATCCACCGCGCGAACGCCGGCATAGGTGTTGGTCAGGATGGGCGGAACTGCCAGCAGCACCAGCACGATGAGGCTGGGCACGATGTAGCCCATCCGGGAAGGGAACGCAGGTGAGATCAGCAGAACCAACAGGATCAGCAAGCCAACACTGGGAAGTGCACGCAGGGCGTTGGCCAGGCCCGCGATCATGAACACGCCCTTGCCCGTAACGCCAATGTAAATGCCAAGGGGAATGGCAATCACGGCAGCAATGGCCAAAGCGATGAGTGAGTACAGGAGATGTTCGGCGATCAGCGTGGGGATGCCGTCAGCGCCGCTCCAGTGTGCGGGGTCGAACAAGTAGTTCACGATGCCACCACCTTGGGGGTCCACGGTGTCAGCCACCGGTTGATGAGGATGATCAGACCGTCCAGGATCATGGCCAGGACCACGCAAAGCACGATGCCCGCGATGATCGGTGTGTAGAAACGAAGCTGGAAGCCCTGCGTGAAGAGCGAGCCAAGCTGCGGGATGCCCAACAGCGCAGCCACGGACACGAGACTCACATTGGAGACGGCAGCCACGCGCAGGCCGGCGCAAATGACCGGAACACCGACGGGAAGTTCAACCTTCAGTAGGCTTTGGTAGCCGCGGTAACCCATGGCTTTTGCGGCCTGGACGGTGTCCTCGGGGACGGAGTCGAGCGCATCCGCCACCACACGGACCAGGAGGGCCACTGTGTAGATGGTGAGGGCGGCAACGATGTTGAGCGGGTCCAGGATCTTGGTACCCAGGACCAGCGGGAGCAGCACGAACAGCGCCAGGGACGGGACTGTGTAGAGCAAGCCCGCTACGCCCACCAGCAGTGGGTAGATACGCCGGCTCCGGTGTGCCCACCAGCCCAGGGGCAATGCGATCAGCAGGCCAAGGATCAGCGGGGTGACGGCCAACAGGACGTGCCAGCCGAGCAGGAAGACAATATTGTCAAACTGGCGGCCCAGCCATTCGAAGTTCATCGCGCCGTCTCCAAGTGTGGCTCGGCTTCGATGGCCTTGACTACGTCCGTTGCGGTCACCGTGCCCATCAGTTCGCCGTGTTCGTTGACCACGACACCCCGGCGGCTGGGCGAGGAGAGGGCAGCATCGAGCAGTTGGCGCATGGTCCCCGAAGCCGCGGCCGGGATTCCACTCAGATTCAGGTTTTCGCGCTTCACCTCACCGTTGAGAAGCTCCGGCTGAGCCCATCCGAGAGGCTTCCTGCCGCCGTCGACTACCAGCACCCAGGCACCCAGCGCCTTTGCGCGAGCCTCATCCGCGGAAGCGCCAAGCTGAACCACAGCTTCTTCTCCGATAGCCACCGCACCGGCTGTTTTCGTAAATCCGAGCGAGCGGTACCCGCGGTCACGGCCTACAAAATCGGCCACAAACTCGTCCGCCGGAGCCGTGAGCAGTTCGGAGGGAGAAGCCATTTGGGCGAGTTTGCCGCCCACGCGCATCACGGCCACCTGGTCGCCGAGCTTGAGGGCTTCGTCGATGTCATGGGTGACCATGATGATGGTCTTGCCGATCTCACGCTGCAGGCGGAGAAACTCCTCCTGCAGCTGCGCCCTTACCACCGGGTCTACGGCACTGAACGGCTCGTCCATCAGCATGAACGCGGGGTCCGAGGCCAGGGCCCGGGCCACGCCGACGCGCTGCTGCTGGCCACCGGAAAGCTGCCACGGGTATCGCTTGGCGAAGCTCGCCGGGAGTCCCACGCGTTCCATCAGTTCGAGGGCTTTGGTCCGGGCCTTTTGACGGCTCTCACCGAGCAGGACAGGCATGGTGGAGACGTTGTCCACGATGGTTTTGTGCGGGAAGAGTCCGGCGTGCTGGATCACGTAGCCGATCCGGCGGCGGAGCAACGCTGCGTCCATGCCGGAAGTGGGCTGATCGTCCAGGTAGATGGTGCCGCTGGTGGGTTCGATGAGGCGGTTGATCATCCTCAGGGAGGTGGTCTTGCCGCAGCCGGAGGGGCCAACAAGGATGGTCAGCTTTCCGGTGGGAGCCTCCAGGTTGAGGCCGTCGACTGCCACCGTACCGTCAGGGTACGCCTTGGTGACATTTTCAAATTTGATCATTTCTTTTCCATGCTTTCCTGGGGCACTTCATGGTTTCCGTTGGGTTCCACGAGGATGTTGTTGGCAACTTTCACCAGTTCCTCGCCAAATGTCTGGGCCTTCGCCTCGTCCAAGCGGTAGCTGGGCACCACGATGCTGAGGGCTGCCACGGTTCGGCCGCCGATCACAATGGGTGCGGCGACGGCCGTGATGTCGTCTTCAACGCCGCTCCGCACAATGGCGTAACCGCGGCCGTTCTGCCCGCCGGTCAGCACCTTGCCGGCCGCGGAGCCCTCCAGTGGGATGCTCCGACCGACCCAACTGGTGTGCCGGACAGAGCGGGTACCTTCGACGATGGCGATGTAGATTCCGGTTTCCCCAGGACCGGGAATGCTCAAGTAGCAGGACTCGCCCGTATCGGCCACAAGCTGCTTCATGTGCGGTGTGCAAAGCGATACCAAGGATTCCTGTCCCAATGCCAGGGCTCCCAACTGAATGACACTGGCTCCCGGGCGGAAATTGCCCCCCGGGTCCCGCGTCACGAATCCGCTGCCCTCGAGGGTACGAAGGAGGCGGAGCGCGGTACTGGCAGAGAGATCGACCACACGCGCTGCGTCACTCAGGCTGATGGAACCGTCAGTGCAGACTGCACTAAGGAGGGCCAGAGCCCTCTCGACCGTTCGGGTGGAAGAATCCGCTGCCACTGCCTGACCTGCTTTCAAGTGGTCCACATCACCATGTCTTGCCACTTAGTAAAAATCAATTTTCATCAAATGGCAAGAGTTTTTTCGAACATTGCGAGGAAAGCCCAGTTGCGTGACGCCTGAGGCCGCCCAAACGGGCGTGCATGTTTCGGCCATGTAAATAGTCCTGCCAACCCTTGTCATGTGGTGGCATCTGGTTTTTACTTGGTGGCAGTCTTCAATCGGAGGAAAACGTGGAAACCGTCAATCAGCTCTTGGCCTCAATCCAGGACGTGGGCCGCGATGCGGTGCGTGGAGGCTACTCCAGGGCCGTCTATACAACACCCGAACGCGACCTCAGGCAGTGGTTCATTGAGCAGGCCCAGCAACGCGGCCTCGAGGTCCAAACGGACAGGAACGGAATCATCTGGGCCTGGTGGGGCACGCCACACGACGGCGCCCTTGTCACCGGGAGCCACCTGGATTCAGTACCCGGCGGCGGGGCTTTCGATGGGCCCCTCGGAGTCGCCTCCGCACTGGCCGCCGTCGATATTCTCAAGACCCGAGGGGTCCAGCCACCCAGATCATTGGCAGTCACCGTCTTTCCTGAGGAAGAAGGTTCACGCTTTGGCGTCGCTTGCCTGGGGTCGCGGCTCCTCACGGGTGCGATAAGCGTCGAGAAGGCTCTCAATCTGCGGGACATCAACGGCGACACCTTTGCCGACATCGCTAGTGCCAACGGCCTGGATCCCCGTCACATCGGCCCGGATCCGGAGGCCATGGCCCGGATCGGCGACTTTGTTGAACTGCACGTCGAACAAGGCAAGGGACTGGGGCAGGATGGTCCAGCCATCGCGGTAGGGAGCTCAATACTGGGGCACGGCCGTTGGAAAATCAGCGTCAGCGGCCAAGGAAACCATGCTGGCACCACGTTGATGGGAGACCGCGCAGATCCAATGGTGGCTGCCGCGCAGATCGTCCTCGCCATTCGCGACACGGCGGCCAAGCAGCAGGATGCGAGAGCGACCGTCGGCCGATTGACTCCCGTTCCGGGCGGAACCAATGTCATCGCTTCCCGCGTTGATCTTTGGCTGGACGCCCGCCACCCGGATGACGCCGTGACCGCACAACTCATCGAAGCGATATACCGCGCAGCCCAGGATGTCGCAGCCGGGGAAGGCTGCACCGCGACCCTCACGGAAGAGTCCTACAGCGACACAGTCCACTTCGATGCCGGCCTGAGCCGACGCATCACCGAACTACTGCCGGGCGCGCCTGTTCTGGCAACGGGCGCCGGGCATGATGCCGGTGTACTGGCCGGCTACGTTCCCTCCGCAATGGTCTTTGTCCGCAACCCCAGCGGCATCTCGCATTCGCCGGAGGAATACGTAGCCGACGAGGATGCCTCCGCGGGCGCCGTCGCGTTGGCTGATGTTCTGGAGGGACTACTGTGAAGTCCTTCTGGTGCGAGACCGCGGTCATCGCAAGCAACGGCACCCCGGGCGACGACGGGCGAAGTGTTCCGGAGGTTGCCACCGGAGTGCGTGTGGAAACCATCAATGGACGAATCTCCACTATTCACACAGGCGTCCAGCCCGAACACGGCGATGAGATGCTGGTGGGCGTCGCGTTCCCCGCGGCTGCCAACGCCCACTCGCACGCCTTCCATAGGATCCTTCGCGGAAGAACCCATGATGGACGCGGAGATTTCTGGGTGTGGCGAGAGCAAATGTACCAAAGCGCGTCCGAGCTGACTCCGGAGAAATACCAGAAACTGGCGACGGCCGTGTTTGCCGAGATGGTTGTGAGCGGATTCAGCAGCGTGGCCGAATTCCACTACGTCCATCACCAACCCGAGGGTGCGCCCTATGCGGAGCCGCATGCCATGGAACTGGCCCTTGCCCGGGCAGCCATGTCCGCAGGTATCCGACTCACGCTTCTGGACACGTTGTATCTGACGGGCGGAATTGGTACGCCCCTCAGCCCCGATCAAGCACGGTTCGGGGATGCGGACGCCATGGCCTGGCTGGACCGGTTGGCTTCCCTTCGGGACGCGATAGCAGAGGAGTTTCCGTCCGAGGCGGTGGGAGTCGGGGCTGCCTTGCATTCCGTCAGAGCCGTGCCGGAAGAGGCCCTGGAGATTGTTGCCAAAAAGCTTCCCCGGGACATTCCCCTTCACATCCACTTGAGCGAACAACCCGCCGAGAACCAAGCCTGCGAGAAGGCGTACGGCACAACCCCTGCCGGTCTTTTGGCACGCTACGGCCTCCTGTCTCCCAGACTCTCGGCCGTCCATTCCACGCACCTGACCCAGGACGACATCTCTTTGTTGGGCAGAGCATCAGCCACTGTGGTGATGTGTCCCACTACGGAGGCCGATCTCGCCGACGGGATCGGGCCCGCCCGGGAACTTTTCGAATCCGGAGCCACCATTGCGCTTGGCACTGACCAGCACGCGGTGATTGATCCATGGCTCGAAATGCGCACCTTGGAACACGGGGAAAGGCTTGGCTCCGGGCAACGGGGAAGGTTCTCCCCGGAAGAACTGCTGCAGGCGGCCACGGAAGGAGCAGCGCACTCCATGGCCACGCCCATAGCTCCTCAGGCCCTGCAGGTGGGCGGGGTTTGCGATTTCATGGTCATCAACCCTTCCTCTACCCGGACCGCAGGGTCCCGGCCCATGCAGCTGGCATTCAGTGCGACGGCGAGCGATGTTACGCATGTGGTCATCGGTGGAGAGCTGATTGCCTCGAACGGGGTGCATACGCGTCTCGGCGTTCCGGGAGCCCTTCTGACCGAGGCCTTCAAGGAGTTCTCCTAGCGTCGAAGCTACCGACGGCGGGGCTTGAACTTACCCTCTCAAGGCAAGGTCCGCCGTCGTGCTTTGCGTTCAACTTGTTGAGCCAAAAGGCGCGTTCTGCGCCACAGAAACCGGTGGGCGACTACTCAGTCAACTCCCAGCCGCTCCACAGCAAGCCAATGCGTTAACTATCTGAATACATGTCACGTCGGTCACTTGACTGGAACTTGGCGGATATGACGTGCCACACTGTGTAGCGCGAGTGCACCGGCGTCCCCGTCGGACAGCCGACGACGTCCCGCACCGCAATCCCACACACCATTCCCCAAGGGAGACCCATGTCCAGTTCCAGCACCGAAGGTGCGGCCCCAGTTTCACGGAAGGTGATCGGCTTGGCCGTCGCCGGCGCAGTGGGCGGCTTCCTCTTCGGCTTCGATTCCTCCGTGGTCAACGGTGCCGTGGATGCGATGGCGGACGAATTCGTCATGAGCGAGGCGCTGACGGGCTTCGCTGTCGCAGTCGCGTTGCTGGGTTGCGCAGCAGGCGCGTACCTGGCCGGCAAAGTTGCCGATCGTTACGGACGCATCCCCGCCATGAAAATCGGTGCACTGCTCTTCCTGGTGAGTGCGGTGGGAACCGGGCTGGCCTTCGGGGTCTGGGACCTGATCTTCTGGCGCCTCGTTGGCGGCTTGGGCATTGGGCTGGCCTCCGTGATTGCGCCTGCCTACATCTCCGAGATCTCCCCCAGGCACGTACGCGGCCGTTTGGCTTCGCTCCAGCAGCTCGCCATCACCACGGGTATCTTCGCAGCCCTGCTGTCCGACGCGGTCCTTGCCAATTCGGCCGGTGGCGCCGATGGCACGTTGTGGTTTGGCATCGAGGCCTGGCGCTGGATGTTCATCGCCTGCGCGGTGCCGGCTGCCGTGTATGGCTGGATCGCTTTCCGCCTGCCGGAGTCCCCGCATTTCCTGGTGCTCAACGGCAAAGAAGACCAAGCCCGCACTATCTTCAACAAGCTCATCCCGGGTGACGACATCGAACGGCACATCCGCGAGATCCGCGAGTCCATCCAGCAGGAAAAGCTCTCCACAAAGAAGGGCTCGCTGCGCGGTAACAGGTTCGGCCTTCTCCCGGTGGTCTGGATCGGCATCATCCTGTCCGTGTTGCAGCAGTTCGTTGGCATTAACGTGATCTTCTACTACTCCACCACGCTGTGGAAGGCCGTGGGGTTCCAGGAAAAGGACTCACTGACGATCTCCGTCGCCACCTCCGTCACCAACATCCTGGTCACCCTTGTGGCCATCGCCTTGGTGGACCGCATTGGCCGCCGCCCCATCCTGCTCACCGGCTCCATCGGCATGGCCGCCTCGCTCGGCGTCATGGCACTGGCTTTCTCCTCCGCAGTTGGCACGGGTTCCGAGATCAGCCTCCCGGGCGCATGGGGTCCCGTGGCGCTCGTCGCAGCGAACGTGTTCGTGATCAGCTTCGGTGCCTCGTGGGGTCCGCTGGTCTGGGTGCTGCTGGGCGAGATTTTCCCGTCCCGGATCCGCGCCCGGGCCCTTGGTCTGGCCGCCGCTGCGCAGTGGATCGCGAACTTTGCCATCACGCTCAGCTTCCCCATCATGGCGGCAGGCTCGCTGCCACTGACGTACGCCATGTACGCGGCATTCGCGGCGGCGTCGTTCTTCTTTGTCATGTTCAAGGTTCCCGAGACGAACGGCATGTCACTGGAACAGGCCGAAACCCTGTTCGTTCCGAAGGGTGCTCCGGTGGCACCGCTGCCGGTCGCCTCGGACGAAGCGAAGTAACTACGCAATGAGCCCCGCGGATTACCGCGGGGCTCATTTGTTATTTGGCTGGGTTCACACCAAGTGTGGTTCGTGCGATGTGAGGAAACTGCGTCCGCCGAAAGCAACCAGGATGGCGATCACCATGGCCACTGCGCCGGCGAAGAACGGCACCTGCGGGCCAAAGTGCTCGCCGAGCTGGGCGGCCGCGAACGGCGCCAGCGCTCCGCCCATCCAGCGCACAAAGTTGTAACCGGCGGACGCGACGGGACGCGGTGAATCAGAAACACCCATGGCCAGTTCCGTATAGACCGTGTTGTTGATGCCCAGCAGGGCACCCGCCACGATGACAAGCACGACGACGACTGTCACTGAGTGCCCCGCGGCCAGTCCCAGCCCCATCAGGTCGAGCATGAGGACGGCCAGCGTGCCGGTGAGGACCTTGACGGCGCCGAAGCGCTTCTGCAGTACAGGGGCGACGAACACCGAGAAGACGGCAACAGCAACACCCCAGCCGAAGAACACTCCCCCGATTCCGTAGGCGTCCATGCCCAGGATGAAGGGCGTGAAGGCGAGGATGGTGAAGAAGCCGTAGTTATAGAAGAGTGCGCTGGCAGCGGTGGTGCGGAGACCCTTGTGGCCAAGCGCAAGGAGCGGATCCCTCAGGCGGGACTTTTTAGCGGGAGCGGGTGTTTTGGGGAGCAATGCCAGCAATGCGATGAAGGCCGCGGCCATGAGGACTGCAGTGCCAAAGAAGGGCGCACGCCATTGCCAGCCTCCCAACAGGGCACCGAGCAGGGGGCCGAGCGAGATGCCAAGACCGAGGGCGGCCTCATAGAGGATGATGGCCGTGCCGGTACCGCCGCTGGCCACGCCGACGATCACTGCCAGGGCAGTTGCGACGAATAAGGCGTTGCCGAGACCCCAACCTGCCCGGAACCCCACCAACTGCTCAACACTGCCGGAGAGACCGGACAGCGACGCAAACACCACGATGATGGCCAAGCCGATGAGCAGCGTCTTTTTCCCGCCGATCCTCGAGGACACGAACCCACTGATCAGCATGGCGATTGCCGTCACCAGGAAGTAGCTGGTGAACAGCAACGACACTTCGCTGGTGGAAGCCTCCAGGTTCTTGGCGATTGCGGGAAGAATCGGGTCCACAAGCCCGATGCCCATGAAGGCGAAAACGGCCGCGAGGGCCGTGGCCCAGACCGCTTTGGGCTGCTTGAGGAGGGAAGCCTTCTCGGCTTGGAGGGTGGTTTCGATGGTTGTTTCGGCGCTTGCTGAAGCGTCAGCCAACTGGCGTGACATTCACTTGCTCCTTGTCGGTGCTTTTGCTGTTTAGTTCTGGAACGAGCTGTTGAGCCTCGCGATCACGGGCAACGCCGCGGCAAGCTGCTCGATCTCCTGGTTGCTGAGGCCCTGAAGCAGCTCGGCCACCATGGCGTTGCGCCGCTGGTTGGCGGACGCGACGGCGGCCGTCCCGGCTTGGGTAATGACCACCTGGACGGCCCGCGAATCGTCGGGATCAGGCTGGCGCGTAACCAGTGAGGCGCGCTCGAGCTTGATGATCTGCTCCGTGGCGCTCGGGACTTTGATTCCCAGGTTCTTGGCGATATCGCCCACTCGGAGGCCGCCGTCGGAAATCATGGACAGCAGGCTGAGCTGCGCGGCGGTTAGCTCACCCTCGGGATCGAGGCGGCGGAACATGTACACGCCGAGTCGAAGTGACTCGCGAAATTCCTGGGCGAGGTCCAACAACCGGGGATCAAAGGTGCTCATATTTAGGTACCCTAATAGTTAGGGTACCTAAATGTCAATCATTGGGGGCAGGCATGGCACCTAGAGCATGAGCTTCATGCCCTCATGACTCGCAACGAAACCCAGGCGCTCGTAAAAACGACGCGCAGCACTGCGCGACTTGTCCGTGGTGAGCTGCACCAGCGAGCAGCCACGCTCCCGGGCCTGCTCAACGGCCCACCCGATCATGAGCGCCCCGACACCCTGGCCCCGCAGCAATTCGGAGACCCGGACCGCCTCGATCTGCGCACGCCAGGAACCTTTGCGCGACAGGCCTGGGATATAGCTGAGCTGGAACGTTGCGACAACATCACCGTCGAGTTCACCCACCACCAAGAGGTGCGCCGGGTCGCCGTCGATCGCGTCAAAAGCCCGCTCGTAGGGCGCTGGATCGTCGGCATTTTCCCGGGTGGCACCCAATTGGTCGTCCGCGAGCAGCGCGAGGATGCGCGGGAGGTCGCCCTTGCGGGCGCGACGAAGGGTTAAGGTCCCACGCTCGACGGCGGCGGTCAGCAGGGCGGGCGCGGCACCGGATTCAGTAGTCACCAACCCAGCATGCCAGCCCATCTCAACAATCCCGGAACTCAGTATTGCTAAGTACCGGTACTTAGTTCTACTATGTAGTGGTAGCTAGCAATACTGAGTAGTGAAGGAGGTGTCCGATGGGCAAGCAAATGACCGAGATGCTCAAAGGCACATTGGAGGGCATTGTCCTGGCCCTCCTGACCGGAAAGGCAGCGTATGGATACGAAATCACCACGCTGCTCCGGGAGCAAGGCTTCACCGAGATCGCTGAGGGCACCGTGTACGCGCTGCTGGTCAGGATCGAACAAAAAGGGCTGGTGGACGTCGAGAAGCGGCCGTCCGAAAAAGGGCCGCCCCGCAAGGTGTACACGCTCAACACGCAGGGCAAAAAAGAACTGAACGAATTCTGGAACACCTGGAGCTTCTTGTCCGAACGGCTCGAACAGCTCCGCAAGGAAGGAAAATAACATGGCAGCAAAATGGATCGAGCTGGTCACCGGATCGCTCGAACAGAAGAAGCAGTACAAGCAAGCCAAGGCACGGCTGGATGCCCTGCCCGAGCCGTACCTCACGGTAGCCACCGCCTTCAACCGGTACCTGATGTACTACGGCGGCGTCACTGAGGGCGACACCATGGTGCAGATGTTCACGGATCTGGCCGACCTGTGGGAACGCGCAGCCATCGACGGAACGCCCGTGAGCGAGATCGTGGGCGAAGACCCCATCGAGTTCGCCGAGAGCTTCGCCCAGGCCTACGGCGGAAAGCGCTGGATCGACAAAGAACGCGAGCGTCTCAACAAGGCAATCAATAAAGCGAAGGAGGCGGAATCATGACCGCTGCAGCAATCCGCGTAGAGGGCATCGAGAAATCGTACAAAGACCTCCACGTACTCCGGGGTGTGGACTTTGAGGTGGCATCCGGCAGCATCTTCGCCCTCCTCGGCTCCAATGGCGCGGGCAAGACCACCATGGTGAAGATCCTGTCCACGCTACTCAAGGCGGACGGCGGGTCGGCCGCCGTCGAGGGTTTTGATGTAGCCACCGAGTCGCTCCAGGTGAGGCAGTCCATCAGCCTCACCGGACAGTTTGCCGCAGTGGACGAAATCCTCACCGGCAAGGAGAACCTGATCCTGGTGGCGAAGCTGCGCCACCTCAAGAATCCCGGCCAGATCGCGGACCAGTTGCTGGCACAGTTCAGCCTCACCGATGCTGGTTCCCGCAAGGTGGCGACCTACTCCGGGGGCATGCGCCGCCGGCTGGACATCGCCATGAGCCTGATCGGCAATCCGAAGGTGATCTTCCTGGACGAGCCCACCACGGGTCTGGACCCCGAAGCCCGCCTTGAAGTGTGGCAAATCGTCAAGAAGCTCGCCACTGAAGGGACCACGGTTCTCCTCACCACGCAGTACCTCGACGAGGCCGAGCAGCTCGCGGACCGCATCGCCATTCTTCATGAGGGCCGCATCATCGCCAGCGGCACGCTTGCAGAGCTCAAGCAACTGCTGCCGCCGGCCAAGATCGAATACGTCGAGAAACAGCCGAGCCTGGAGGACATCTTCCTGGCCCTGGTTGGCACAGGTAACAACGAGTCAGTAAAGGACAGGTCATGAGCACGCATTTCTTCGCAGACACCTCTGTTCTGCTGGGGCGGTCCATGCGGCACATTTTCCGCAGCGTGGACACCATCATCACCACAGCGATCACCCCGATCGCCCTCATGCTGCTGTTCGTCTACGTGTTCGGCGGCGCCATCAGGACCGATACCGAGAACTATGTGAATTACCTGCTCCCGGGCATCATGCTGATCGCCATCGCGTCCGGCATCGCGTACACGGCTGTCCGGTTGTTCACGGACATGCAGAGTGGCATCTTTGAGCGGTTCCAGTCCATGCCGATCGCACGATCCTCGGTTTTGTGGGCACACGTACTGACCTCCCTGGTGGCCAATGGACTCTCCTTGGTGATCATCGTGCTGGTTGCGCTCCTGATGGGATTCCGCAGCTCCGCCAGCGTGCTGGACTGGCTCGCCGTTGCGGGAATCCTGGCGCTGTTCACCCTGGCGCTCACCTGGATCGCCATCATCGCCGGCCTCTCCGCAAAATCCGTGGACGGCGCAGGCGGGTTCTCCTATCCGCTGATCTTCCTGCCGTTCATTAGCTCAGCCTTCGTCCCGACGGAAACCATGCCGGGGCCGGTGCGCTGGTTTGCTGAAAATCAGCCGGTCACGTCCATCGTCAATACCGTCCAGGACCTTTTTGCTCAACGTCCGGTGGGCAGCGACATCTGGGTAGCGCTGGCGTGGTGCTTGGGAATCCTCATCGTCTCCTACGCATTTGCGACTGCTGCCTACAAGCGCCAGATCGCGTAGTGCCTCGCCAGACCAAATCAACGGCCTAAGCTCCCCTTTCCGCAGGGGGAGCTTTCGCCATGCAGACCGATTCGCCATTGGTCAGACATTAGCTATAGCTTTATCGAACAGATTTGTAACGGCCGTCACCATTGTGGCGGATCCTTCGAAGGGTTCTTGAACTAATGTCCGACCAGACAACACAGGGGAAGCTCCACGTCTCCAGCAGGGACACCGAGCCCCACCTGTCACGCTCGCTCAGCAACCGCCACATCCAGCTCCTGGCCATCGGCGGCGCCATTGGAACCGGCCTCTTCATGGGCTCGGGCAAAACCATCTCCGTCGCCGGCCCCTCCGTGATCTTCGTGTACATGATCATCGGCTTCATGCTCTTCTTCGTCATGCGCGCCATGGGCCAGCTGCTGCTCTCCAACCTGAACTACAAGTCCTTCAGCGACTTCGCAGGAGACCTCCTTGGCCCCTGGGCGGGCTTCTTCACCGGCTGGACCTACTGGTTCTGCTGGGTAGTCACCGGCGTGGCGGACGTCATCGCGATCGCGGGATACGCCAACGAACTCTGGCCGGGAATCCAGCTCTGGATCCCGGGCCTGGCCACCATCATCATCCTGCTCCTCCTGAACCTCCCCACGGTCAAAGCCTTCGGCGAAACCGAGTTCTGGTTCGCATTGATCAAGATCATCGCCATCGTGGCGCTGATCGTGGTGGGCCTGGTGATGATCTTCACCGGGTTCCAGTCCAACGCAGGAACCGCTAGCTTCACCAACCTCTGGAACCACGGCGGCTTCTTCCCCAAGGAATTCATGGGCTTCGTAGCCGGTTTCCAGATTGCCGTGTTCGCGTTCGTGGGCATCGAGCTGGTAGGAACCGCCGCTGCCGAAACCAAGAACCCGGAGCACAATCTTCCTCGCGCCATCAACGCAATCCCCCTGCGCGTCATGCTTTTCTACGTAGGCGCCCTGATCATCCTCATGTCCGTCACCCCGTGGACCGAGTTCAAGGCAGGCCAGAGCCCGTTCATTGCCATGTTCTCCCTGGCCGGCCTTGGAATGGCGGCTACGGTGGTCAACCTCGTAGTTCTCACCTCGGCCATGTCGTCTGCCAACTCAGGCATCTACTCGACGTCCCGCATGGTCTACGGCCTGGCCAACGACGGCGACGCACCCAAGCTCTTCGGCAGGCTCTCCAGCCGCAAGGTACCCCAGAACGCACTGTTCCTTTCCTGCGTCCTGCTGCTGGCCGGCGTCGCTCTCCTGTACGCAGGCAAGGACGTTGGCGTGGCATTCGACATGGTGACCACCGTGTCCGCGGTCTGCTTCATGTTCGTCTGGTCCATCATCCTGGCCAGCTACCTCGTGTACCGCAAACGCCGGCCCGAACAGCACGCGGCGTCGCCGTTCAAGATGCCCGGCGGTATCCCCATGGTGTGGGTGGTATTCGCGTTCTTCGCGTTCCTCGTCTGGGCGCTGACCACACAGCCGGACACTCTCACCGCACTGCTGGTGACGCCCATCTGGTTCGCCATTCTTGGCGTCGCCTACGCGGTTGTCCGCAGGTCGCCTCTGCATCAGGCCCGCGTGGCCGAGTGGAAGGCGATGGCAGAAGCCGAAACCGCGGCAGCGCGCTAACTCTCGGAAACAAGTAAAGCCCGACGTCGGCACCCAGCTTTGGGGTGCCGACGTCGGGCTTTTGACTTTCCTTAGCGCGGAGTGAGCTACGCCCTCTTACGTCGGCGGCCGGCAATCACTGCCACGCCTCCAGCTATCAAGAGCGCTACTGCGCCCCAGAGTGCGACGACAAGACCGGTTGCGCCCGTTTCAGGCAGCTTTTCCGTCGCGGCGGGAGGATCCGTCGCGGCGGGAGGATCCGTCGCGGCGGGAGGATCCGTCGCGGCGGGAGGATCAGCGGCTACGGGCTGAACATTCACCTCACTTGAATCACTTCCTGAGGGAGCTTTCCCACCAGGTGCCGTGGCGGTGACCACCACAACGTTGAGGTAGGACGTGGTGACGTTGGCCTGGGCGATGACACGGCTGGCCGTCTCACCCGGCGCGAGGGTGGCTACCGGCTCAATGTCTCCCAAGGCAGGGTCATCGAAGCGGACATCCGTAAGCACCGTATTGCCTGTGTTGGCCACGCTGATCTTCCAGTAGACGGTGTCACCGGAACTGATGGTCTCAGTCTCGCCCCACGGCCCGTCCTGGCTGGTGGAGACGAGCTTTTCCACCGTCAAACCAGGCACTGCGCCGAAGTAGAACGAATCATCCGAAGCACTCAGGTCAGGACCACCATTGGGATCAGCCGCCGAAGCCCGCACAGTGTTCTTGTACTGACCCTCAACAGCCTTACCCTGAGCCGACAACTCAACAGAATCCCCCGGAGCCAACGAAGGAACCGTCTCCGAGAACACCTCCTTGCCGGCACTGTCCTTATCAACAACCAGAACATCCTTCAACGCAACGTTCCCGGTGTTGGTCACCGTGTACGCCCACTTCACATCACTGCCAGGAACCAGCTGCGGACCCGGAGCAGCCTCAACATCCTCATCATTAGTCGTCTTCACAACAGACAACCCGGTAACAACACCGAAGTAGAACGAATCATCCGAAGCACTCAGATCAGGACCACCATTGGGATCAGCCGCCGAAGCCCGCACAGTGTTCTTGTACTGACCCTCAACAGCCTTACCCTGAGCCGACAACTCAACAGAATCCCCCGGAGCCAACGAAGGAACCGTCTCCGAGAACACCTCCTTGCCGGCACTGTCCTTATCAACAACCAGAACATCCTTCAACGCAACGTTCCCGGTGTTGGTCACCGTGTACGCCCACTTCACATCACTGCCAGGAACCAACTGCGGACCCGGAGCAGCCTCAACATCCTCATCATTAGTCGTCTTCACAACAGACAACCTGGTAACAACACCGAAGTAGAACGAATCATCCGAAGCACTCAGATCAGGACCACCATTGGGATCAGCCGCCGAAGCCCGCACAGTGTTCTTGTACTGACCCTCAACAGCCTTACCCTGAGCCGACAACTCAACAGAATCCCCCGGAGCCAACGAAGGAACCGTCTCCGAGAACACCTCCTTGCCGGCACTGTCCTTATCAACAACCAGAACATCCTTCAACGCAACGTTCCCGGTGTTGGTCACCGTGTACCCCCACTTCACATCACTGCCAGGAACCAACTGCGGACCCGGAGCAGCCTCAACATCCTCACCATTAGTCGTCTTCACAACAGACAACCTGGTAACAACACCGAAGTAGAACGAATCATCCGAAGCACTCAGATCAGGACCACCATTGGGATCAGCCGCCGAAGCCCGCACAGTGTTCTTGTACTGACCCTCAACAGCCTTACCCTGAGCCGACAACTCAACAGAATCCCCCGGAGCCAACAAAGGAACCGTCTCCGAGAACACCTCCTTGCCGGCACTGTCCTTATCAACAACCAGAACATCCTTCAACGCAACGTTCCCGGTGTTGGTCACCGTGTACCCCCACTTCACATCACTGCCAGGAACCAACTGCGGACCCGGAGCAGCCTCAACATCCTCACCATTAGTCGTCTTCACAACAGACAACCCGGCTTCGCCGGTACGGTACCAAGACTCAGCGGTAGCTGGTGCGGGCTGCTGGGCCAGCGGGGTTCCTTCTGCGTCGGTGGCCGTGGCCGTTGCGGTAGCTGTGTTGTGGTACTGACCTGTCACGGCGGTGCCATGAGCGGTGAAGACCCGGGTTTCGCCGGGTGCCAGTGCGCCTGTATCACTCGACGTGGGAACCAACGTGCCAGTGCTGCCGTCCCCTGCCGAATATTCATCGGAAACTGCCACATTTGAGAGCGGCGTCCTGCCTGTGTTGGTTACCTCGTAGGTCCATGTCACGTCCGAACCGTTGGTGACGATTGCACCGGGAGCTGACGAGTAGGCTTTTCCGTTGGTCTTCTTCACGATTCCCAAGCCAGGAGCACCAGTAACATTCACAGCAGCCTGGTTAGTAGCGAACTGTACTGGTTCCCCGTTGTAGGTTCCCGCTGCCACGAGGACATTGGTGGCCTTCTGTCCGAAGCTGGGATCGCCCGTCACCTTGGTAGGAACCACCAAGGTGAAGTCATCGCCGGAAGCCAAGGCGTCAACGAACATCCGGAACGCAGTGGCGTTGACCGGATCAGTGGACCAGCTACCCGAGGTGGCATCTGTGGCGTCGGTGGAGTATTCGATCTTCGCTCCAACTGGTGCGCCCGTTACTGCACCTGCAAGGACGACGTCGAAGTCGTCGCCTGTTGCTACTGCCGGCAAACGGTCAAAGAAGGTGGTACCGGTAACCGGGTTTGGCAGGACGTTGCTGACGTAAACCTGCCAGTATGCGTTCCTGTCAACGGTGGTTGCCAAGGACCAGGGACCAGTTGCCGAGGAACTGGACAACTTATCGAGCAGCAAACCACCGGCGATGTTAAGCGACACACGGCCAGTAGCCTTGGCGACACTCGACCGTGCAGCATCGAAGTTGTAGATGTCTTCGCCGAAGAAGGCACCGTAGCCCGTCATCGCCACCGTCTGCTCGGCCTTGCCGCCATCAGCAACTCCGACGAAACGCGGGTCTGATGTGTAGGCATAGGACTCGACTTGGACGGAGGAGGAGCCGGGGTGGTAAGCCTTGGCAAGGATCGTCACCGGAATGTCGTACTGCCATCCTGTGTTTTCAACCCGGCGGTCTGAAGATTCCTTGGGGTCCCGCATCGGGCTGATCTGATCGTAGGTCAAGGTAACCACCTGCAGTTCACAACCGTCTGCGTCCGTGACCCGAGAGGTGGAATCCACCGTCACCCCGTTGCCGATAGTCGGGATGGGCTCCACTCCCACAGCAAGGTCCGTAACCGGCGTGATGGTCTTGGTGGGGTCGTACTGAACGCCGCAGGGAAGCACCACAGACATCGCGGCATCCTTGTAGGTTTCCGAGGGGTTTTGGTTCACGATGCCGGCCCTGATGGTGCCTGCATCACCCACGCTCAGGACCGAAGGAGCAGAGACGTTGGTGGTCAGGTACACAGAATCCAGAGGGGTAAAGGTATCGGACGCCTCTCCTGTCAGGTCGCCTGCCTTGAGCGTGGCGGTGTTGTTCACTGGTCCTGGCGCAATACCCGCAGGGCTGTTCGCCGCGAGCACACCAGCGGTGATATCGCGGAAGACCGGCACACTTCCTACTGTGACCCGAACCTCCGAGCTCACCCGAACTGTTTCGCCGCCGGGTGCAACGGAGATTCGCCACCCTGTCAGAACGGAGCCGACCGGCAGATCGAGCGTGTTGTTACCGTTGAAAGATTCCCAGCCGCTTGAACCGGTGTTCTGCACGGTCAACGCCAATGCTGTGTTGGTTGTTGGATTTGCAGGAATGAAGGTCTGCCACGCATCTGAGAAATCAGTCTGGTACTCAAAGGTGTAAGGGAGATTCTCCGTGGACAGCACCGGGCTGAAGGCCACGTTGATTCCAGTGACATCGTTGTGGTGATACCACCCCTCAGAACTGCTACCGGCTGCGCCGCTATCGGTGACAACGAGGTCGTCGGCCTCCGGGCTGTTCCGGGGTCCGAGGTAGGAGGCATTGACGTATGTGCTTCTGGCTATCATGCCAGCCGAGGTCTGTCCTCCTGACGATTTTTCAATAGCCGCAGTTACGCCACCGCTGGGGCTGAAAGCAGGGCCCTGCGCAGAGGCGGGGGTGCCGGCTCGAACCACACCGTTGGCGTCCGTGG
This sequence comes from Pseudarthrobacter sp. PvP004, assembly GCF_017876035.1. Classification (NCBI taxonomy): domain Bacteria; kingdom Bacillati; phylum Actinomycetota; class Actinomycetes; order Micrococcales; family Micrococcaceae; genus Pseudarthrobacter; species Pseudarthrobacter sp. PvP004. The sequence continues at coordinate 4,384,391 of NZ_JAGINL010000001.1, read as the reverse complement.
TCTCCAACGTCACCGTGTTGACGGGAGGCTGCTGACCGTCCTCCCAGCCGGCAACATGGTCCGGGTACCGTACGGTAAGCCAAATGCCGGTTCCGCTCCGGTCCAGGCAGTATCCGGTATGGTCATAGCGTTCGTCGTTGGTCCAGGTGGCTGCGGGCCATGCACTCGTGTCCCATTGACCAACGCCCGTTGAGGCAGAGGCGAATTCTGCGCCCGCGGGGAAGACGTCCGAGAGTTTCTGAGCAAAGGCGGAGAAACTCATGTAGCTTTCCTCCGAGCACACGTTGAACCTGTACGTCACCTCGCGATGCGTGGAGCCAGTAATAGTGGTGGCAATCTTTTGCGCCCGGTAATCATGCGGACCCGTGACTAGTGAGGTGACCGGCCCGGATGCTACTTGGCCGCTGGGGCCGCCGGTACCGGTCATCTCCGTGGTCAGCGGAAAGCCCTCGTATTTGTGCTCGTTGTCCACCTGCGACACCGTGTACACAACGCTGACCAGGTCCTCGGTGGTTTCGTCGAGGGTCATGCTCAATACCCGGGTAGCGGGATCGTAGCTATGGTTCAGCACTGGCGAAGAGGCACCAAGGGGGAGACCCGCGAAGGTGGTACCTTCCGGAAGTGTTGTGGTCATGGCTACGCCGGTTGCCGGATTGGACGAATCAACGCCGCTGAAATCAACGGTGGCGGTGTAGTTGTAGTTCTGGCTCAGCGGGACCGTTTCGGGGGCGGAGAGCGTGATGGTGAAATCACCGGCGGCTGCCATGGCCGGGGAGACGCCCAGCATGAGTGAACCCGCAGTGACTCCTATGGCAAGCATTGCTGCCGGCAAACGCAGGGCAGAATTCCTTGCCGCAAGGGTTTTTTTCCGGGCTTTGCGCAGGGGACCCGCGCTCACGTCGGGACTCCTTTCCCGACGGCCGCGACGGCCGGAACGGCCCCATGACGGTAATGCAAACATCCACTGCTCCTTCGCTTAGTCCCGGGTGGCGCCGCCGGCGTGCACAAGACTGGGTGCACAGAACGGGGCGGTTAGGGGTAGAAAGTGAGCGTTCGCTCTCCTTCCTCTAAGTAGTGGGCAGGGTTCCGCAAACGTGACGGAGCGCAATTTCAGTCAGTGAGAACTGTTGATAAACCCTTGAGCCGTAAACGATCAGGCGAAGTAGACACCAATGCGGTTGCCGTCGATTTCCTCGATGCGGATATCGATGTCGTAGACGTCGTACAGCATCCCGGCGCGCATGATGTCCGAGGGTGCGCCTTGGTGGATGAGCCTGCCGTTCTTCATGGCCAGGATGGTGTCCGAGTAGCAGGACGCAAAGTTAATGTCGTGGACCACCAGCACAACGGTCTTTCCGAGTTCGTCAGCCAGGCGCCGCAGCAGCCGCATCATTTCCACTGAGTGCTTCATGTCCAGGTTGTTGAGCGGCTCGTCGAGCAACAGGTATTCAGTGTCTTGCGCCAGGACCATGGCAATATAGGCACGTTGTCGCTGCCCGCCGGAGAGCTCGTCCACGAACTTGTCCGCCATGGATGTGAGGTCCAGCTGCCGGATGGCCTCGTCCACATGCTCCAAGTCCTCGATCGTCGGGCGGCCGCCGCTGTGCGGGAAGCGCCCAAACGCCACGAGGTCGCGGACCGTGAGCCGCATGGTCAGGTGGTTTTCCTGCCGAAGGATGGCCATGGTCTTGGCCAATTCTTTGCTGGGTGTCGCGGCCACATCCAGCCCGGCTACGGAAATTCTCCCGGCGTCCATGGGCTGGAGGCGGCTGACCAACGAAAGCAGTGTGGATTTGCCCGCACCGTTGGGGCCGATGATGGACGTGATGCCGCCACGGGGAATCTCGCAGCTGACATCGTCCAGTACGGTGGTGCCGCCGTAGCGCTTGGTGAGGTTCCGGACGGTAATCATGGGCGGATTCCGCTCATCTTAGCGGTCATTTCAGCGAGCCTTTCAGCAACAGGTAAAGGAAGAGAATGCCGCCGGTGAATTCAATGATCACGCTCAGAGCCGTGGCGAACCCGAATACGCGTTCCAGCAGCAGCTGGCCACCCACCAGTGCGATCGCACCAATGAGGACCACGATCGGCAGCAACCAGGCGTGCCGGAATCCACGGCAGAGCTGATAGCCGAGGCTGACCACCAGGAGCCCGAAGAACGTCACAGGACCCACCAGCGCAGTGGAAATCGCCACCAGCAGCGAGCATGCCAGCAACACACGCATCACCACACGCTTGTGGTCGACGCCCACGTTGATGGCTACTTCACGGCCCAGCGCCAGGACATCCAGGGTGTGCCTCATGCGCCAGACGCCAAAGCACACCGCAGCGACCAAAAGCGCGGAAACACCCAAGAGCCCCGGGTCCACATTGTTGAAGCTGGCAAAGAACAGGTCCTGCAGGATGATGAACTCGCTAGGCTCCATCAGCCGCTGCAGGAGCGAAGAGAAACCGCGGAACAACGTGCCCAGGACAATTCCCACGAGCAACAGCAGATGCAGCGATCGCGTGGCTCCGGTGAACATCCACCGGTACAGGAACGCGCTGAACCCCACCATCAGCAGGATCTCCAGCCCGAACTTGAGCGTGGAGGGAGCCGTAGCCAGGGTCGCAGCACCGGCCACGAAAGCCAGCGCGGTCTGCACCAGGATGTACAGGGAATCGAAGCCCATGATGGACGGCGTCAGGATCCGGTTGGCCGTGACGGTCTGGAACAGCAGCGTGGACACGCCCACCGCCACGGCCACCAGCAGCATCGCGGACACCTTGATGGCCCGGCGCGGCAGGATGTAGGCGATGTTGCCCTTGAGGTCGATGGTCAGAAACACCGCAACAAGCACGACGGCGGCAAGTGCCAAAATGGCGATCACCAGTCCGGGAGGGGTGCTTCGGACAGCGTCCCGCCAGCGAGTGCGCGCGGATACGGGAGCGACGGGCGTCAAGGATGGAGACGGCATGGAGGTTTCAGGCATTGCGTTTCCTCAGGAGCAGGAAGAGGAAGAGGATGGCGCCAAGGACAGACATAACCATGCCCACGGGGACCTCGTAGGGGAAACGGATGGTCCGGCCGATGATGTCGCAGACCAGAACGAACGCCGCTCCAAAAAGCGCAGTCCATGGAACTGCCCGGCGGAGGTTGTCGCCGAACAGCAACGAGACGATATTGGGGACCACGAGTCCCAGGAAGGGAACAGCGCCAACAGTGGTGACAACGACGGCGGAGATCAGCGAGACGATCATCAGGCCGAGCCGCATGGTGCGGGCGTAGTTCAGGCCAAGGTTGGTGGTGAAGTCCTGGCCCATGCCTGCCACGGTAAAGCGGTCAGCAGCAAAGAGGCCCACCAGCACCAAGACAGCCACGATCCACAGAAGTTCATAGCGTCCGCGGAGCACGCCGGAGAAGTCGCCGATCATCCAGTTGCTGAGGGTCTGCAGGAGGTCGAAGCGATAGGCAAAGAACGTAGTCACTGCCGCAATAACGCCGCCCAGCATGATGCCCACCAAGGGAATGAGTAGGGTGTTGCGGGCCGGGAGTCGGCGCAGGATCGCCAGGAACAACGCCGTGCCGAGGATAGCGAACACAGACGCCACCAGCATCTTGGTGAGTATTGGAGAGTCCGGAGCCAGCACTGTGACCACCAGAATGCCGAGTGTGGCCGACTCCACGGTGCCCACTGTGGACGGCTCAACGAACCGGTTCCGGGCCATGAGCTGCATGATCAACCCGGCGACGGCAACGGCCATCCCGGCCAGGACCACAGCCAAGGTCCGCGGCACCCGGGACACCCAGAAGATTTCCCAAGCACCGGCGTCGTTCGCCAACAGCGCGGGCAGTGAGACGTCACTGACCCCAACGAAGATGCTGCCGACGGCGATCACCAACACAACGGCAGCAGCCGCAACCAGGCGGGCGGTCTCGCCAGTCCGGTTGCGGCTTGCTGGTGCCGTGGGGCGCACGGCTGTGGTTGTCACTTCAGTGAAGGCTAAGCGACCGAGTCGGCCACTGCGGTGACCATGGCCTGGACGTTGTTCAAGCCATAGCCCACGATGTACCAACCTGCGGGATCCAGGTTAACGATCTTGCTGTTCTTGGCGGCGTTGGTGGACTTCACGAGCTCGTTGTCCAGGATCGGGTTGGCCGTGGAGCCGGCCGTGCCAATCGCAGTGTCGCGGTTGATGACGTAGAGGATGTCCGGGTTGGTTTCCTTGATGTATTCGAAGGAAACGGCCTCGCCGTGGGAGCCCTCGGACTTGACGTCGGCCGCCGTCGGAACGCCCAGGACGTCATGGATGATGCCGAAGCGCGAGCCCGCGCCGTACGCTGTGACTTCGCCGCCGGAGGTCAGGACGATCAGGCCCTTGCCGGCGGTAGCTGCTTTGGCCTTGGTGTCGGCCACGGTCTTGTCTACCTCGGCGAGCTTGGAAGCGACTTCGTCTTCCTTCTTGAAGATCTTGCCGAGCTTCTCGGTCTGCGCCTTGAAGCTTTCCATCGGCTTGGCCGCATCCACGGAGAGATCGATGGTGGGGGCGATCTTGCTCAGTTCTTCGTAGGCGCCGGCGGTGCGGCCTGAGACGATGATGAGGTCCGGAGCAGCGGAGCTGACGGCTTCGAAATCGGGTTCCTTGAGGGAGCCGACCTTGGTGTACTTGGTCTCGGAGAACTTCTTGAGCGCCTCCGGGTAGCTGGCTTCGGGAACACCGGTGGGTCGACGCCGAGCGCGTTCATGGTGTCCAGAACGCCCAGATCGAACGTGACAACCTTTTCCGGGTTCACGGGAACGTTGGACGTGGAGCCCTGGGCGTGCTCGATGGTGATGGTGCTGGCTTCCTCGGGCTGCGAAGACGCCGTTGCCCCGCCTCCACACGCTGTAACAGTCAGCAAGGCAGCGCCTGCAGCCAGTGCCCCGATGTAGCTCGACAGCCTCTTCTTCACGCCTGTACTCCACTCACTAATAAGTCATAGATGTGTTGCCTAATTGCCTGTTGACTCTATTAGTAAGGTGAGGCTAACTTCAAAACCGAAAGGCTCTCCAGCGGGCAAAAGTGACGGAACTCACTTGTTTTTCTCCCGCCGGAGAGCCTTTATGACAATCGGTTGTGGAAATTACGCTTCAGCCTGCCGATCCTCCACGAGCTTTTGCAACGCCGGGAACAGCGGGTGCGTCGGCGTCAGTTCCGTGATGCGTTCGACGGCGGCAGCCGCGTCCAGTTCGGACAGCAAGTTGGTGAGTTCCACGGCTTCGTCGTCGTTGCCGTCGTCGAAACGGAGGGCTGCAGACATTGCCTCAAGCAATGCCGCCGGCGTGACGCCGCGTTCGGCCAACTCCGCCGCCGGACCAACGAACCGTTCGTGCCGGCTTAGCTTCCTCAAAGGCGCCCGGCCCACGCGGTTCACGGTATCGGGCAGGTGCGGGTTGGTGAAGCGGGAAAGGATCTTCTGCACGTACGCTTCCTGCTCAGCCTCCTCGAACCCGTGCTTGGCCACCAGCAGTTCCTTGGTTTCCTCCAGCACCGCCCGGACCTTCGCTGCCACAGCCGGATCCGCCATGGCATCGGAGATCTTCTCAAGCCCGGCTGCGTAGCCGAAGTACGCAGCAGAAGCATGGCCGGTGTTCACCGTGAACAGCTTGCGCTCGATATACGGCCCCAGCTCGTCCACGAAGGTAGCTCCGGGAATCTTCGGGGCGTTGCCACCGAACGGCGTACGGTCGATGACCCACTCGTAGAACGTCTCCACAGTGACGTCCAGGCCCTGGCCTGGCGCCTGGTTGGGGACGATGCGGTCCACTGCGGTGTTGGCAAAAACCGCGACGGCGTCCAGGTCGCCGGCGGAGTCGTCCCAAGCCGCCCGGATCTCCGTGTGGAGGAGGTCCGTGGCATTGATGGCGTTCTCGCAGGCCATGACCTGAAGGGGTGGCAAGTCCGCGGGCCGGACGGCCAGCCCGCGGGCGATCACCGGTGCCACGAACTTCAGGATGTGCGGCCCCACAGCAGTGGTGAGCACATCCGCCGTCGAGATTTCCTCCACAACAGCAGCTTCCTGCGAAGCGGAATTGAAGGCACGGAAGCCGCTAACGGTCTTGACCGCCGGGTTCTCGCCCACCTCGTGGACGTCGTAGCTGCTTGCCGAGGCGAGCTGGCTGATCAGCGCGTCCGCAACATCCGCGAACACCACCTCATAGCCGGCCTCGTGAAGCAGCAGCCCCACGAAGCCACGCCCGATGTTGCCTGCCCCAAAATGAACTGCCTTCACTATGCGTTGACCTTTCCGAACAGCTCCAAAACTTCATCAACCGTGGTTGCCTCTTCCAACTGGGCCACCTGTGCCTTGTTGGTGAAGATCTTGGCGATCGAGGACAGGATGTGGAGGTGCTCATTGTTGAGGCCTGCCACGCCAACCACAAACTTCACTTGCTTGCCGCCCCAGTCGATGCCCTCCGGGTAGCGGATGATGGACACTGCCGAGTGGTTGATGTGTTCCTTGGCATCGTTGGTGCCGTGCGGGATCGCCAGGAAGCTGCCCATGTACGTGGACACGGATTCCTCGCGCTCGTGCATGGCGTGGACGTAGCTGACATCCACGGCACCGCGATCCAGCAGGAGCTTTCCGGCCTCGTCAATCGCTGCGTCACGGTCGGTTGCAGTGCCGTTCAGGACCACGCTTTCGCGGAGCAGGACACCTTTACCTTCGGCGGCTTGACCTTCGACGGCGGCAACCGGCTCGGCGACATGCGCACCGTGGCCGGCGGCTACTGAGGTTGCGGCGGCGGGCTGGGCTCCGGCGGTGGATTCCGCCGTCGTTCCTGCGTCGGAAGCCGCACCTTCAGTGTTGCTGCTCCGGACCAGTTCAACAATGTCGTCGTACTTGGGGCTATTCATGAAGTTGTCCACCGAGTAGTGGACGGCGCTGGCCGTCCTCGGCTGGGCGCGTTCGGTCAGATCCTGGTGCGTAACCACCACATCGTAGCTGTCGTTGAGGTTGGCGATCGCCGAGTTGGTGACCTTGACCTCCGGGAAGCCGGCCGCCTTGATCTTATTGCGCAGGACCGAGGCACCCATGGCACTGGAACCCATGCCGGCGTCGCAAGCGAACACGATGTTCTGGACGGGGCGAGTGAGGACGGTACCGGCCTGGGCGCCAGCGTTGTTCCCGGTAAGTGCCGAGGAGACGGAGCTCTTCTTGCCCTTCATGGCCTCCATGCGGGATGTAGCTGCGGAGAGGTCGTCCTCACCCTTGTTCTTGGAGAGACGGAGGATCAATGAAGCGATCAGGAAGGAGGCAGTGGTTGCAAAGACCACGGAAAGAATGACGCCCAAGTAGCTATCGCGGGACGTTTGGGCGAGCACGGCGAAGATCGAACCGGGGGCGGCCGGCGCCACCAGGCCTGCGTTGGTGACAGCGAGGGTTGCGATGCCGGCCATGCCGCCACCAATGGCAGCGAGGATCAGGACGGGCTTCATCAGGACGTACGGGAAGTAGATCTCATGGATGCCACCGAGGAAATGGATGATCGCTGCACCGGGAGCAGAAGCCTTCGCGGCGCCGCGGCCAAAGAACATATACGCCAGCAGGATGCCGAAGCCCGGGCCGGGGTTGGCTTCGAGGAGGAAAAGCATCGACTTGCCCTGCTCCAGCGATTGCTGGATGCCCAGCGGCGTCAGCACGCCATGGTTGATGGCGTTGTTGAGGAACAAGACCTTGGCCGGCTCAATGAAGATGCTGGTCAGCGGGAGGAGTCCGTTGTTGACGAGGAACTGGACCACGTTCCCTGCGCCGGTGCTGAACGCCGTCACCAGCGGTGATATGCCGTAGAAGCCGAGGAGGGCTAGGATCGCACCCCAAATACCGGCGGAGAAGTTGTTCACCAGCATCTCGAAGCCAGGGCGGATCTTGCCGTCCCACAGGCGGTCGAGTTGCTTCATGGTCCAGCCACCGAGGGGGCCCATGATCATGGCGCCGATGAACATCGGGATGCCGGCGCCGACGATGACGCCCATGGTACCGATGGCGCCGACGACGCCACCTCGGACGTCATGGACCATTTTGCCGCCCGTGTAGGCGATCAGCAGGGGAAGCAAGTAGGTGATCATCGGGCCGACCAGGCCCACGTTGGGAACACCCTCGGCGTTGGTGCCGAAGCCACCGAGCACAGGCACAGGAATGTACCCCTTCTCGATGAACAGGGCCGTGATGAGGCCCCAGGCGATGAAGGCGCCAATGTTGGGCATGATCATGCCGGACAGGAATGTTCCGAACTTTTGGACACCAACGCGCACGCTGGTGCGGGGCTTCGCAACGGTCTCTGTTGCCATGTGAATTCCTAACGTGTGTCCCGCTGCGGCGCGGGGTCAGTCGATATAGATCGAGAGAGAACAGCCTTAGGAGCTGCTGGAAATGCGGTGAAGCCACTCAAGGAACAGCTTCAATTCAGAGCTGGAAAGTTGGTCCGAATGCGAGGCCTGCAGTGCCGCATTCAGGGCGATTGCCGCAACAACCACGGACGACTTACCGGAGTCGTCCGCTGCGGCGCCACGGGCGGTGTCCGTGGAGACGGCAAAAATCATGGAATCCCGGGTCATCGTTGAGAGCTCGAGGTTCCGTTCTTCCACCGGTTCTGCGATCAACATGAGCGTGACACCCACATTGGCCGCCAGAATGCTTCGCGCCGCTTCGCGGGGCGGCACGTTGATCTGGCCGGAGATAGCGGCCTTGTTCAGCATCTCCTCCAGAAGCGCTTCAGCATCGGCCACGATTGCTGGGCGGCTTTCCGGCCGGATATTGCCGAACATCACCAGATACAGATGGGGTTGACTGAGTCCGAACTGGACGTGGTTGTCCCACATTCGCCGGACATCTTCCAAGGGCTCCCCGGACGGTGCAAAATCCCGCTCCCCCGCCACATACTCTTCAAATCCGGCTGAAACGACGGCGTCGAACAGGCCTTCTTTGTCGCCAAAGTGGTGGTAAAGCGTGGGCGCCGTGACCCCGGCAAGCTTGGTGATCTGGCGCGTTGAGACCGCTGACCCCTCCGAATTCGCCAGCAACTCGGCAGCTGCGCGAAGCAACCGAATTTTGGGCGGAAGCTGGTCATCGAAACTCATAACCGCTACCCTAGCACCTATAGCGTTGCTATATGAAGTGGCTCACAAAGGAATTTTGTAGGCTAGTTTTCGAGGCTCCCGGTGCCGTCGCCGGAGGGCCTGAACCAACAAGCAGGAACAGAGGATTCAGTGCAGAATTTCCAAGGAGTAGGGGTAAGCCCTGGCCGCATCATTGGTTCCGTCCGCCAGATGCCCAAGCCGGTGAGTGAGCCGCCGTCGGGAGATCGATTGGCTGCGGACGTGAGCCCGGAAGACGCCGTCGCGGGCTTGAAAGCGGCTGCGCAAGCCGTCCATGACGAACTCAAGGGACGCGCGGACAGTGCTTCCGGCGACGGCAAAGCCGTCCTCGAAGCCACTGCCTTGATGGCCAAGGACACCATGCTCCTGAAATCGGCTGCCAAGCTCATCAACGCCGGGTCGTCGGCCGAAAGGGCCATCTGGGAAGCCGGCGCGTCCGTCTCCGAAATGCTGCACAACCTGGGCGGCTACATGGCCGAGCGTGCCACCGACGTCCTGGATGTCCGCGCCCGCATCGTGGCCGAACTTCGCGGCGTCCCCGCTCCCGGCATTCCTGCCTCCGACACGCCCTTCATCCTGGTGGCCGAGGACCTCGCTCCCGCCGACACCGCAACACTGAATCCCGCGGTGGTGCAGGCGCTGGTGACTTCAGGCGGCGGCCCGCAGTCCCACACGGCCATCATTGCGCGTTCGCTCGGCCTGCCCGCCGTGGTTGCGGCCCATGGTGTTGACGACATCGCGGATGGAACCGAGGTGTACGTGGACGGCGCCGCTGGCTTCGTTGCCGTTTCGCCCACCGACGAGCACCGTGCGGCAGCTACGGCCTGGGCGGAAACCTCCGCCACCCTCGCCGAATTCGACGGAAACGGCACGACGGCGGACGGCCACCTGGTGCCGCTCCTCGCCAATGTGGGCGGAGCCAAAGACGCCGTGGCAGCTGCCGCTCTGGGCGCACAGGGAGTGGGCCTGTTCCGCACGGAGTTCTGCTTCCTGGAGCGCGACACCGAACCCTCCGTGGACGAGCAAGCCGCAGCCTACAAAGCCGTATTCGACGCGTTCCCGGGCAAGAAGGTGGTCCTCCGCACCCTTGACGCGGGCGCCGACAAGCCGCTCCCCTTCCTCACGGATGCCACCGAGCCCAACCCTGCACTGGGTGTCCGCGGCTACCGCACCGATTTCACCACACCGGGCGTCCTGGAGCGTCAGCTCGAGGCCATCGCCCGGGCAGCTTCGGAGTCCGAGGCAGACGTTTGGGTCATGGCCCCCATGATCTCCACGGCCGCCGAAGCCGGACGGTTCGCCTCACTGTGTGCCGCCGCCGGAATCCAAACGCCGGGTGTCATGGTGGAAGTTCCCTCTGCCGCGTTGACTGCTGCCACCGTGCTGCGCGAAGTCGGTTTCGCCTCTTTGGGCACCAACGACCTCACCCAGTACGCCATGGCCGCCGACCGCCAGCTTGGACCCCTCGCGGAACTCAACACTCCGTGGCAGCCTGCCGTGCTTCGGCTCGTGCAGCTCACCGTCGAAGGTGCGGAGCAGGAAAGCTCTGGTCGCGAAGGTACTGCCAAGCCCGTGGGTGTCTGTGGTGAGGCAGCAGCTGACCCTGCGCTCGCCGTCGTGCTGACCGGCCTGGGCGTCACCACACTGTCCATGACCGCGCGCTCCCTGGCCGCCGTCGGGACTGTGCTGAAAACCGTCACGCTGGAGCAGGCACAGGAACTGGCCCGCCTGGCCCTTTCCGCGCCCAGCGCCACCGAAGCCCGGGACTGGGTCCGCGCCAAGCTGCCCGTGCTCGAAGAACTCGGCCTCTAAACCCTGCCTGTTTCTGTCGAAGGAGAAACCATGCCCGAACGCACAGCCACCATCGCCAGCCGCTCCGGCCTGCACGCCCGTCCCGCCGCCTTGTTCGCGGAAGCCGCGGGCGAGCAGCCCGTGGAGGTCACCATCGCCATGCAGGGCGACCCTGCCGATGACGCCCTCGACGCCGCCAGCATCCTTTCCCTCATGACCCTCGGCGCCGCTAAGGGCGACGTCGTGGTGCTGCGGGCCGAGGGCGACGGAGCCGACGCTGCGCTGGACGCGCTGGTGAAGCTGCTGGAGACAGACCTGGACGCAGAGTAGTTTTTGCCCGGGCGGCCGTTTCGATGGTTCCCTGCCAACAGTGCCGTGCGCACGGCATGACCCGCAGGGAACCCCCGAATCGGGCAGCCCACTCCCACAGGCTAGGCTTCTGCCATGGCATTGATAGCTCCCCGCGTCACTCCTGGCTTGCCCGCCGACGACGCCCGGAATCTGGCGCGCTCCCTCCAGGACAGCAACGACATCACCGTGTTCGTGGATGGCACGGTCCACCGCCTGCCGAACGAGGCCAGGGACGCCGTCGTCGACCTCCTCGCAAGACTGAGCCGCGGCGAAACGGTGACGGTGAGCAGCGTCGAGGAAATGCTCACCACATCCCAGGCTGCAGAGCTCGCGGGCATCTCTCACACCTATCTGCGCAACATGACCGATCGCGGCGAAATACCGGTGGAGTACCGGGGAACGCATCGTCGGATCCGGCAGGCCGCCATCATCGCCTGGCTGGAAACGCAGAAGAAGAGGCAGCAGGCCGAGGCGAGCGCAGGAGCTGACGAATCCACCGATTCCCACAGCTAGCCACCCCACATCACCAGCATGCTGTTCAATAGCGGTATGGCAACAAGCTCCTCTTCGACCGTTTGGCCCGTGGTGCACCAGGAGCGCCGTGCGCTGTTGCAGGATCTGGAGCCGCTTCCGGCAGCTCAATGGCAGACGCCGTCGCTGTGTGCCGGTTGGAACGTGCACGACGTCCTGGCTCACGTAATCGACAGCGCCAAGACGACGAGGTTGAGCTTCATCCGCCGGCTGGTTGCCTCCCGAATGGATTTTGACCGTGATAACGCCGTAGGTGTGGAGCGCGAAAAGACACGAGAGCCTGCGCAGACGTTGAACGGGCTGCGCGCGGTGCTTTCGCGGACCTCGGGTCCGCCGGCAAGCTTGGCTACCCGGCTGGTTGAGGCGTTCGTCCACGGAGAGGATATCCGGCGCCCCCTCGGAATCCGCCGCGAGTACCCTCCTGTCCACGTTGCCACCGCCCTCAAGTACCAACTCAGGACTACAACCAAAATGGGCGGCGGCAAGGAGATCGCGCAGGGCTGGCGCTTGATTGCCACCGACACCGCGTTTGACCACGGGGATGGTCCCGCAGTTGAAGGGCCGGCGATCGCGCTGCTTCTTGCCGTGTCGGGACGGCCCGTGAGGGACGACGAATTGAGTGGCCCGGGCGCACCGGTTTTCCTGCAACAATTGGGAATTCAGTGAAAGCAGGAGCAAAGATGACCGCGCTACTCTCTGCCGACGTCGAAGTCTTGGGCCTGACCGGCCGGATTCTTTGGACCGAGGGCACGCCTGCGCCGGAACCGGACGCCGGGCCCATGTCCGAGCCCGCATATATCCTGATCCACGGCATCGGGGTGTCGCATCGATATCTGGCACGGCTGCATGCTGACCTCGCGGCGAGCGCGCCCACGTATTCACTGGACCTTCCCGGTTTCGCCGGGACTCCCAAGCCTGGGCGCCAGCTTTCAGTGGAGGAATACGGCGCGTTCATTGCCGAGGCCCTGAAGTCCCGCGGTATCGATTCCTACGTGTTGGTGGGTCACTCCATGGGCGTGCAGTTTGCCATCGAAGCGGCCTTGCACGCCCCCGAGCAGCTCAGGCAGTTGGTACTGATGGGGCCGGTGGTGGATTCGCGGCACAAGAATGTGTGGCGGCAGTCGCTGGCCCTGACACTGGACGGAATACTCCGCGAGAGCCCCACGTCCAACTTGATCGTCATGTCCGATTACGTCCGTTGCGGCCCTCGCTGGTACCTCACGGAACTGCCGGTCATGATGAAATACCCCACGGAGAAACGCCTCGCCGGAGTCCAGGTTCCGGTGCTGGTTCTGCGCGGGAGCCGGGACCATGTGGCGGGCCCCGAATGGTCGCTCCGGCTTTCGCGGGCCGTGGCCCAGGGGCGGCTGGTGGAAATCCCGGGCGTCGGGCACGTGGCTCAGCACATGCGTCCCAAGGCTGTGGCGGATGCCATCCGGAGCTTTGTCACCGCCACGACTCCCCACCGCTGAAGGTAAAGTACGACGCCGCCCCATGGCTTGGGTGCCCCTTGTTGGGTCAGCACGTCCCGGCTAGGCTGACGAAGCAAGCACAATAGTAAGCTTGCTTACGAAAGGGCTGATCGTGACCGACAAAAACTCGAATGAAGAAACCCAGGGCTTCGGCGCAACCGGCGCAACCGGGCCTTACGACACCACCTCCGATGCCGACAGCATCCACGACGATCCAGACATGCGCCAGGACGAAGACGATGACCCCGCCGCTTCCGCCAACCCTGATCCCCTCGACGGAAATGTCACAGGCTTGGAGCCGGGCGGCGGCGTGCCTCCGGGCGAAACCCCACCGGCCGAGGGCAGCATGAGCAGCGACCAAGGCCACGAAGAGTAGGGGCTAGGGCAGCCTCAGGATTTCCCCGAGATCGTAGTCGGCAGGCTCTTCCAGTTGCGAGTACGTGCAGCTCTCGGGGGTCCTGTCCGGCCGCCACCTACGGAACTGCGTGGTGTGCCGGAACCTGTCGCCTTCCATGTAGTCGTACTTTACTTCGATCACAAGTTCGGGGCGCAGGGGCACGAAGGAGAAGTCCTTCCCCCCGCTCCACCGGCTTTGGGCGCCGGGCATGCGTGAACCCCCGGCAGCTTCGTCCTGGTTGGCCCACTCACCCCACGGGTGCTCGCTGAGTTCAACCTGGTACGGCTCCAGTTCTGCCACCAAAGCCTCCCTGCGGGCCATAGGGAACGATGCCACCACTCCCACATGATGCAGCCGGCCCGTGTCATCGTGCAGGCCGAGCAACATCGACCCCACAACTTTCGCGGTCTTGTGCCAACGGAATCCCGCCACCACACAGTCTGCCGTGCGCTCATGCTTCGTCTTGAACATCACCCGCTTATTGGGTTGGTAGGCCCCGGTCAACGGCTTGGACAGCACCCCATCCAGTCCCGCGCCTTCCAACTGCACGAACCATTCCTGCGCCCGCTCGAGATCCGTCACCGCGGGCGTCACGTAGACTGGCGGATCGGCCTTGGCGAGCGTACGCTCCAGGATGGCGCGGCGCTCGGAGAACGGCTTGTCCATGAGGTTCTCGTCGCCCAGCGCGAGGATGTCGAACGCAATCATGGACGCCGGGGTCTTCTCGGCGAGCATCCGGACGCGGCTGTCGGCGGGGTGGATCCTTTGCTGGAGTACCTCGAATTCGAGCCTCTTGCCCTCGATCAGGACGATCTCGCCGTCGATCACGCATTTGTCCGGCAGGTTCTTCCTGAGCGCCTCCACCACCTCGGGGAAGTAGCGGGTCATCGGCTTCTCGTTGCGGCTGCCCAGGACGATCTCGTCGCCATCCTTGAAGACGATGGTCCGGAACCCGTCCCATTTGGGCTCGTAGTGCCCAACATCGGGGATTGTCGGAACGGATTTGGCGAGCATGGGCGAGACGGGTGGCATCACAGGCAGGTCCATAGACAATGTCTACCTGCCGGTGCACGCCGAAGCTAGTGTTAGGCCATGGATATCTCGCTCGATCCAGAAGATCCAGCATGAGCTACCTGCCCCGGCGCCAGCCCCGAAGCCTAAGTCATAGAACCCCCTCGCTTGCTCAGACCTACCGCCCGTTACATTAATGTGACTTTACTTTCCGGCTCATGTACCGTCGTAGGGCGACCCGTATCTCCGCTGGGCCGCTTCCGGATTGACGCCGAGCTCTGCCGCAATCCGGGATCCGCCAGACCCGCGGCAGAGACGGGGGACCCAAAAGTTCCCGGACTTACTTCAAGTCCTTGGGGTGAAGCCGCTTAGGCGGCCGGACGGCCTCGTCCGAACCCGACAGCTAACCTCGAAGGCGTTGAGAGGCAACCACCATGTCCCCAACCATGGATCAGCCGCGCCGCGCCCAGACTGAAGGCGAGCGCACCAAGCCAACCGGACGCCGTCGGGCCCAACCCAGCGGATTCCTCACCAGCGCGCAGGCGGACGCCGCGACGCCCGAAAACGCCGTTAAGACAGGCACAACGAACACAGGCACGACGCCGGAACCCGCCACTGCGGCCATGCCCACGGTTGCGATGCCCGCCACTCGTGCGGAGGTTCGTGCGGCCGAGCGGCAGAGGGCAGCCCAGGCTGTGATCGCGCCCGAACTATCGGCCCCCGAAAAGTCCGCGACCGAGCAGCCCGCGCAGGCGGAACCGGCAACTGCGGCGATTCCCGCCGTTGAGGCCGCTCAGGCTGCAGCGCCGGCGTCCACCACACCGGGACCTCCCACCGCGGCCATTCCCATCGTGCCGCCAGCCGCCACGACACAGGGCTCCCAGGAAGACGAGACCTCGGAACCCGCAACCGCAGCTATTCCAGTGGTGCAGCCTGAGACCTCGGAACCCGCAACCGCAGCTATTCCAGTGGTGGCCGCCCGCGCGGAGTCGCCGCGCGGCAAGTCCCCGGCGCAGGTTGCTGCAGCCGCAACGGCCTCGGCGTCCTTGGCCAGCCGCAAGGACGTTCGACAGCCTGCCGCGCGCACAGCAACCAGGTCCAACTTCGGGGCGGGGTCTTCATTTGGCCGCGAACCTCATGCCGCGCTGCGAAAAGCCGCGTCGGTCAAACACATGAGCCAGCGCATGGCCGTGGTTGCCGGTGCCCTTGGCCTCGTGTTGACGGCCGGAACGTTGGGGCAGGCCCTTGAGCTTCCTTTCTTCGGCCAGGAGACCCCGGTCCAGGAAGCCAGTGGCAGCGACGGCCGCACCTCGGCTTCGGCGTCGCCCGCGCCCAGGGCGTCCTACTCCACGGCGTCATCGCCGTCAGCTTCGTCAACAGCAACGGAGACTTCGGAGGCCGGCCAGCCGGCAACGGTGGCGGAAGCACCTCAGGCCGTGTCGCCGTCGTCGACTGCGACCCCCAAGGTATCCCTCGCGGACCCGGTATGGGTTCCTTCAGCCATACCGTCCTCTGTCCCGGCCGCGCCTGGCGCTGCCAGCCCGGTCCCCACGCAGCCGGCTCCTGCGCCGAGCGAGGTGCCGTCGGACACGATCACCACGCCGCCGTCCCCGACGCCGACAACCACGCCGACGCCCACGCCCACTCCGACACCCACACCAACGGAAACTGCAACCCCGACCTCCAAGCCCCGGCCGAGCAAGCCGCAGGCCGCCTCGGCCCCCCAGCCCAGCGAGTCGACTCTTCAGGACATCCTGGATGCAGCCCGGACGGCCCTCAAGTGAGCACCCGGCTGCCCCGTACCTCCACTCATGTGGGATGGCATAGCCGGCACTGCAGCAGCAGCCGGACTGCCACGTTCCGCCGCCGGATGGGGCGCTGGAGCTGCCAGCGTCTGCGGCGCTCGTAAGGACCCTTCAGATGCGCGGCCGCCCCGCCCAGCGCCGCGCCTTCAGGGCCGCATGCAACTCGAGCCGGATCGCGCCACTCAACGGATCAGCACCGATGAGTTGGCGGATCCGGCCGAGCCTGTTGTAGATGCTGCTCCTGTGGAGATGAAGTTTGGCAGCGACGTCCTGAACTGAGCCGTCATTGTCGTACAGCAATTCCAGGACGGGCAGGAGTTCGCCGTTCTTGTCGTGGTCCTCAAGCGTCCGAAAATGCACCGATCCTGTGTCATCCCAGCCGCCGGGCGCCACCAAGCGATCGAAAAGTTGATAGACACCAACAGTCCGGCTGTCCACCAACTCTCCCAAGGGCTGGTCCACTGCAGCCGCCTGCGCAGCAACCTTTGATTGACGGTACGCGCCCGAGAGCTGCCGGATGACTTGGAAGGGTTCGCTGATGCCCAGGATCACCCTGTCCACCTTGCGGCCCGCGCGTTTTGCAAGCTCCAGCTGATAGTGCACCAGTACTTGGGCGTGGTCCGCCCGGCCGCCCGACTCGCGGAACAACACCACCGAATGCGTCTCCGTTCCGGCGCTGAACAGGGCAGCGTTGACGCCGATAGTGGACTGCAAAGCCGCGGAACGGTGCGTCAAGGTAGCGGCAATGGGATCGACGTCGGACCTCGCGCCATCAGGGTCGAGGATGGTCACCAGCTGCCACGGACCGCGGCCCTGGATTTCCTTCCAACCCGCGACGGCGGCCACAGCGTTCGATTCGCCGCCGCAAGCTGAGAGAAACTCCTGTTCACGCCTTCGCCGGAACTCCGATTCAGCCGTATTGGAATCAAGGAGCAAGCCCGCCAACAGGTCCAGCTCGTCACGCACGCCGGGCAACTCAGCGAGTATCGCCGTCGCACTCTGTTCTTCAAGGTCCAGCTGGACCCACAAGTACCCCACGCGGAAACCGCGGACCAAAAGCGGCACGCAGACGCGGCCCAACATGCCGAGTTCATCGTTGGCGGGAACCACGACGGGTCGCACCGCCGTGGCAATGCCGTGAGCGAGCTGCCAGGCGCTGACGTCGCTGGGGACCCGCTTGCTCAGGAGGAAGTTCACCCGGACGCGGTCGGCGTGGGATTGGTTGGAGCTGTAGGCCAGGAGAACGCCGTCGAGGTCCTCCAGGGACAGTCCTCTGCCCAGCTTCAAGGCCACGCGTTCAACGATCTGTTCCACGTCCTGCTGCATCCCGAAAGCGTACCAACAGCAGGCGACACTTGACGCTTCAGTCCTCGACAAATGTCGAGCATTATCGCTGCAGAACCTTGACTTTTCGGGGTTCCGGCGTGCTGGCTGCTCGGAGTCCATGTCGCCTGCCTCACAGCCGGATTTATTCTGGAATCACAGCCCGCAACACATTTTCGGCCGAAGAGGCCGCTAACGATGGAGCCCACAGATGATCATCGGCGTCCCCAAAGAAATCAAGAACAACGAGTTCCGCGTAGCCATCACGGCCGCTGGCGTCCACGAGTTCCGCACCCACGGACACACCGTTCTGGTTGAACGCGGCGCAGGCCTCGGCTCGGGCATCACCGACGAGGAATACTCGATCGCCGGCGCCGAAATCGTCAACGAAGCAGATGACGTGTGGGCCCGCGCGGACATGGTCATGAAGGTCAAGGAACCCATCGCGGCCGAGTACCACCGCTTCCGCAAGGGCCTCATCCTCTTCACCTACCTCCACCTCGCCGCAGAACCCGAACTCACCGCCGAGCTCATCAACTCCGGCGTCACGGCCATCGCCTACGAAACCGTGCAGGAAGGCCGCACCCTTCCGCTGCTCGCCCCGATGTCCGAGGTCGCAGGCCGCCTGTCCGTCGTGGTCGGCGCATCCTCGCTCATGGCTCCGGCCGGCGGCAAGGGTGTCCTCCTGGGCGGCGTACCGGGCGTGCGCCCGGCCAAGGTTGTTGTCCTCGGCGCCGGTGTTGCGGGAACCAACGCCGCCGCCATGGCGCTGGGCCTCGGTGCTGACGTCACTATCATGGACATCAACATCAACCGGCTCCGCGAACTGGATGCCCTGTACCAGGGCCGCCTGAAGACCGTAGCCTCCAACGCCTACGAGATCGAGAAGTCAGTTATCGACGCAGATCTCGTGATCGGCTCCGTCCTGATCCCCGGCGCCAAGGCACCCAAGCTGGTCACCAACGACCTCGTTGCCCGCATGAAGCCGGGCTCGGTTCTGGTGGACATCGCGGTGGACCAGGGCGGCTGCTTCGAGGACACGCACCCCACCACCCACCAGGAACCGACGTACAAGGTCCACAACTCGATCTTCTACTGCGTGGCCAACATGCCCGGCGCTGTTCCGAACACCTCCACGTACGCACTGACCAACGTCACCCTGCGCTACGCCGTGGCACTGGCCAACCTGGGCGTCAAGGCCGCTTTCGACCGCGACCCCGCACTCGCCGCCGGCCTCAACATCGCTGCAGGCCACGTGGCACACCACTCCGTTTCCGAGGCGCACAACCTGCCCCTCGTCAACGACTGGCACACGCTCGTTTCCGCGTAGTTCCAAGGATTAACAAGCGCGACGGCGGGGTGCGGCTTCCACGAGAAGCCGCACCCCGCCGTCGTGGTTAACCCGCGGGGATGCTTGGGTCTGCCGGGAGCGACGGGATGAGCTGCGTCGGAACCGGCACGGGAACACCCGATGGGCCCAGCTTTGAGGGATCAATCTTGGAAGGGTCGATACCCGGCGGTGTCACGGGTAGAGCTGGAGGCGTCGGGATAACGCCGTTGCCGGGGTCCTTCTGCGCCGGTGCCTTGGGCGTGTGCGGCGACGCGCCACCGGGCCCCGGCTGAGGAGCGGGAACGGCGGGGTTGCCCGGCGCGTCCGGCGTAGGCTGCGGCTCCGCCGGAACAGGAGCTTGCTGCGGCTCTTCCCGGACAGGCAACGGCCCGGGGGTGGTGCCGGCGGGTGCACCGGGCTGGGGAGCACTACCGGAACCCGGGCTCAGCTGCGAGACCACGGAACCGATCGCTGCCCCGAGATGCTGGAAGGCCCCCGGCAGGCCGCCCTCGGAAGCGACGGCAGCCGTAGCACCGCCGGCCAAGGACACAGCAACAGCGAGACCCGCGATGGCCGTGCGGCGCTTCTTCCGACGCCGGGCGGCAAGTTCGTCTACGGGCGCGGGTTCCGGGGCTACCGTGGCGAGTACCGCCGTCGGTGCATCCGACACCGCGGACGGGCCGTCCGCCGTCGTGATGTGCTGGGTGGCAGTGATCCCCTGGGGGGCAGCTATTTGCTGGGTGGCAGCGGCCGGGCCGCCGACCATGAGCGCGCGAACAGCCTCGGACGGCAGAGGGGCAGTGCCCGCCAGGGATCGGAGCTCAAGTAATTCAGTGCGCAGCTCGGCGTCGTCCGCGAGTCCGGCATCGGCCAGCAGGTGGTCGATTGCCCGCTGGTCACTGAGTCCGCGGGGCGCAAATTGTTCGCTCATGATGTGCCGTTCCTTAGTAGTGCACGCTTCTTCAGTGCACTCAATGCCCTGCGCTGCAGTTGTTTGACGGCGCCTTGGGATTTGCCCATGATCGCCGCGGTATCTTCCACTGAGACATCGGCTACGACCCGGAGGGCCAAGACCTCCCGATAATCGTCGGGGAGGTCATCCAGAATCTCCGTGACTCCCAAGCCGGCGACCCGCCCGAACGCCTGGTCCTCCGCCGATGGCGCCCGCCGAGCGTCCAAGTCCGCTTCATACGGCGTGGAGTCGGGCGTTCGTTCCCGTTTGCGATAGTGATCCACCATCCGGGCGTGGGCTATGGAGAACAACAGGGTCTTTGCTCCTTGGAGCCCGCCATGCAGCGTTTCCAGCTTTGGGTACAGGGCCAGGAATACGTCCTGCGTCACGGCTTCGGGGTCGTCCACGCCGCGTGCCCGGAGGTAACCAAACACCGGTCCGGCGAAGTTATTGTAGGCAGCCGTGAAGAGCAGGGCGGGATCGTCCTGATCCGCCTGCACGTATTCATCAGCCAAAGGGTCAAGCACCCGTGGATGTCTCCGTCCCACATTACGTAGCGGGGCTCCTTGTCCTAAGCCAAGGAGCCCCGCCCTTAAACCGTAACCGCTGCTTGCTTAGCGGACAGAATCGAGAGACGCGCCGGGAACAGCCGGAACCTGCGTCGGCAGCTCAGGCGTCGCTGGAACGGCAGGCACCGCGGGGACAGCCGGCGTTGCGGGCACGGCGGGTACTGCGGGTACAGCCGGAACAGCAGGCGTTGCGGGCAGTTCGGAGGTTACGGCGGCGTCTGCGTCGGCCTCTGCCTTGGCGGAGCCGTCAGCCTTCAGGCCGGCGGCGTTACCGGCTTCGACCACGGCTTCGCAGTGCGCCTCCACCTTGGCTTCGCCACCGGCAGCGATGGTCAAGGACTCGAAGCCCGGGACCTTCGCATCGGACTTCAAGCCGCCATTGAGGAAAGCGGTGCAGAGGCCAAACGCCTCCGGAGACGTGGCGTCTTCAACTGCCGCCTTGGCATCGGACACAGCGTCCGTGGCCTTCGCCTGGCCGGCCTCGGCAGCCTCAGTTGCAGTGGACTGCGCGGTCTCGACGGCGTCAGTCGCCTTGGTCTTGGCGGTTTCGGCTGCGTCGGCTGCCTCAGCGGCCTTCTCAGCAACCGGAGCCGGCGCGCCAACGAAGTCGTGAGCGGTCTGCTGGATCCCGGCGGGAAGTGCGCCGTTGAAGGCAGCGACACCGGTTCCGCCGGCAGCTACAGCTCCGGCAGCCAGGACGCCCGCGGCGACTTTGCTGGTGGCAAGGACAGTGAACAAGGACATGAAACCCTCCGACAAACGATTTTGGGATTGCCCCGGCCGCGGTTGGGTCGCGACCGGATGATCAGCGTGCGGACGTGGCCCGCACTCCCCTTACATCGTTCGCGGCACCGGCGAGGTTACGCGTTGTCCTGAAATTCTTTTTTGCCGGGTTTCATCGCCGACGAATGTGGGTGTCGCTCACGAATCTAAGCGGCCAGCGCCCTGGCTTGTTCAATCAGCGTCAGCACCGCAACGGAGTCGGCTGGATCCACCGGCGCCGGAAGCGCGGAGGCGGTGCCGCCGTCGTCGAGTTTTTCAGCGAGAATACGGTAGAACTCAGGGTACGCACCGCGCTCGGTGGGGATGGTGATGCGCTGCCCGTTTACCTCAAGGGTGCCGTGGTTTTGGGGAGGTTCGACGCCGTACTCCGCGTCTGTCGGAAGGCCGCCACCCAGCACATAGGGCTCCTGCGGGTCGGTGCCGAATTTCACGAAGCCGCCCTCTGTGCCGAGGATGCGGAAGCGTGGGCCAGGGAGGTGGCTGTTGAGGTTGATGGTGACATGGCTGACCACACCCGACTCGTGCCGGAGCACAAGAAAGACGTCGTCGTCGGCGCTTTCCTGAGGACGCCGAGCCTGTATTTCCGCGAAGGTGACGGTAGCCGGCCCAAAGAACCGGAGAGTGAGATCGAGGACGTGGGTGCCGAGGTCGAACAGGACACCGCCGCCGTCTTTGGCCGTGGCGCTGGCTTTCCAGGCCTTGGAAATCTCCGGCGCCCAGCGTTCCATGCCCACCTCAAACCGGGTCACGGTTCCCAGCGTCCCGTCGTCGAGCAGTTTCTTCACCGTCAGCGAGTCACCATCCCACCGCCGGTTTTGGTAGACAGTGAGGACACGCCCCAGTTTTGCCGCCAGCTGGATCAGTTCCTCGCCCTCGGCGCTGCGCACCGTGAACGGTTTATCCACGACGACGTCGAGCCCGGCTTCCAGCGCAGCTTTCGCAAGGGGGAAATGGGTGGCGGGCGGCGTGCCCAGAACGATCAGGTCCAACGTGTCAGCGAGGGCCAGGATGTCCTCCGGGGTGTTGACGATGGTGGCTTCCGGGTAGCGATCTTTCGCTTTCACCTGCCTCCCGGCGTCCGACGTTGCGATGACGGCAAGCTCATAAGCAGGGTTGCTCGCGATGAAGGGGGCGTGGAAGACGCTGCCCGACAGGCCAAAACCTGCGACGGCGGTACGGATCGGATCGGAAGTCATGTGCCTAGGCTACCGACCCTCTCGCAGGTAATAGCCCTTTCCCGCCGACCCTCTATCACCAGGTGAGAGAGGGATCGGCTGAAGGGCGCGGGATGTGAGAGAGGGATCGGCTGAAGCACGAGGGATGTGAGAGAGGGTGGGGACGGCGAAGGCCGGGAGCCCCCCCGCACTGACGAATCAGCTCAGGGGGTTCCCGGCCTTCAGGAAACTACACCTTGGAAACTACAGAATAGGGGCTATTTCTTGGCGCCCTTTTCCCAGCCAATGGTGGTCCAGTCCGGAACGTTGGAGGTGCTCTTGAAGAGGGACGGACCGTAGTTGGCCAGGCCCGTGCGCACGAACTGGATCTCCGGGCCGTTCAGCAGAGTACCCATGGAGAAGTACTTCTCCATGTGCTTCTTCTCTACCTCCATGGCGGCCTTGTTGCGCTCTTTGTCATCAGCAATGGTTGCCAGGCGCTTGATTTCAGCGTCCAACTCAGCGTCGCCAAGCTTGTTTTCGTTGGTGGTGGACTCGTAGAACTGCTTAACTCCGCTAGTGGCATCCGCGCCAACGGTGTAGCCCGAAATCGTGAGGTCAAACTCCCGTGATCCCAGAACCTTCTGGAAGTCCGCGTCACCTCGCTGCTCAACCGCGACATCCATGCCCGCGGCCTGAAGCTGCTTCTGCAGGGTCTGTGAGACGGCCGCCCGTGTGGGATCCTCGCCAAAGTAGGTCACCTTGAAAGTTACTGGGACGCCGTCCTTGGCCATGATGCCCTTGTCATTGGCAGTGTAGCCCGCGTCAGTGAGTACCTTCTTGGCGGCCTCAGCGTCCGCGTCCTTTACGGGGTAGTTGTCTTGGTAGTACTCGGAGAACGGCATGAGCATCATCGAGCCCGAGCTTTCCTCGGACCAGTTCAGGCCGTTGAACTGAACATCTCGGAGAGCTTTTCTGTCCACGGCCGTGAAGATGGCTTTGCGGATGGCCACATCGGCGAGGGCGGGCCGCTCGGCGTTGATGTTGAGACCACCGGCGAACAGTCGCTGACCGCGGCGGACCTCAGCGTTCTTGGTTCCTTCAAGCTGCTTGTAGCGGCTCAGAGAGCGGGCGTCAGTAGCATCAATTTCGCCGTTCTTGAAGGCGGCGATGGTTGCGCTGGGTTCCATCTGGCGCCAAATGATCTTGTCCAGGACAGGCTTCTGGCCCCACCACTTGTCGTTGGGAACCATAGTGACCGTCTTGGCGGTGGTGTCGTAGTTCTCCACCTTGAACGGGCCAGCCATCCATTCAGGATGCATGTTGCCCGCAAAGCCGTTGTTGAAGATTTCTGCGGTGTTGATGGCCGGGTGGATCAGCCCGAAGAACAGGTCCTCCAGTGGGTAGACCGGCTGACTGGTGGTGACAATGACTTCTTTGTCGTTGGCCCCGGCCTTGACTGATTCAACAAACGGATACGCCCCGGGGTTGACGATGTCAATCGCCTTGTCTTCGCCGCGGGACATCTTCCACGTGTTCTCGAAGGTCTTGACGTCGATCGGGGTGCCATCGTTCCAGGTCGCCTTCTCGTTGACCTTGATGGTGATGGTCTGTTTGCCATCTTTGATTTCGCTCTTGACCTCTTCGCAGAAGTCCTTGTTCGGCTCAGCCTTGCCGTCAAAGTCCAGCTTCCAGCAACCGCCGATCCCGCCGCTGCTAAGGGCCGCCGGATTGACCGGAGTCAACACAGCTGAGGTGGCGGCGCTATTCCCGACGTTGGAACTATTGTTGAAATCCGGACCCAGATCGACAGTTGGCAACGTCACTGTCCCGCCCTGCTCCAGATCCTTTGCTTCCTTGGCGTTGACGCTGATCAGCTTGCTGATATCGCCTCCGCTCTCTTCGGCCTTCTGAGAGGCCGGACCCGACGGCGTTCCCCCGCCGCAAGCGGTCAGCATAAGCGTTGCTGCGAGCGCTACGCCACCGATCGTCGTGTACTTTTTCATGGTTTGCCCTTCATGTTTACGACTGGAAATTCATTTGCGAGTTGAGACCAGGGATTCATTTCAAAAGCGTCATATGTCGTCAGGCATGCACCACCAGCATGTCGGAATCTATCTCTCCGTCGGGGAAGAAGCATGCGAAGTCCTGTGTGCCTTCCTTTTCCGAGGCCAATGGCGGCTCCAGATTAAGGCACTTCTCCTGCTTCGCGGCGGGTAGTGCGGCAAATACGGGACAGCGGGTGGCGAAGTTGCACCCCTTGGGAGCATCAAGGGGGCTGGGCAGGTCGCCCTGCAGGATGATGCGTTCGCGGGTGCGTTCCAGGGAGGGGTCCGGCACCGGGATCGCGGACAGCAGTGCCCGGGTGTAGGGGTGGCGCGGGTTGTCGAAGACGTCGTCCACGTCTCCGGTTTCCACAATCTTGCCGAGGTACATCACGGCCACACGGTCGGAGATGTGCCGGACCACCGAGAGGTCGTGGGCCACCATGAGGTAGCTCAGGCCCAGTTCGGCACGGAGTTTGTCCAGCAGGTTGATGACACCGGCCTGCACGGATACGTCCAGCGCGGACACGGGTTCATCCAGCACCACGAGCTTCGGATTGACCGCGAGCGCCCGGGCAATGCCGATGCGCTGGCGCTGGCCGCCGGAGAACTGGTTGGGGAAGCGGTTCACATGGTCAGGTTGCAAGCCCACCAGCTTCATGAGTTCCATGATGCGTTTCTTGATGGCGGCCTTGGGCATGCCCAGGTTTTCCAGCGGTTCGGCCAGGACCTCGTACACCGTGAAGCGCGGATCCAGGGCACCTGTGGGGTCCTGGAAAACCATCTGCATTTCCTTGCGCATGGCCATCTTGGTCTTGTGATCGGTGGCCACCTTGTTGCTGACGCCGCCGATGACCACTTCGCCCACCTGGTCCGGGTGGAACTCCATGATTTCCAGGAGTGTGGTGGTCTTGCCGCAGCCGGACTCCCCCACAATGGAAACGCACTCGCCTTCGCGGATATCGAAGCTGAGGCCGTCCACGGCCTTGACCGTGCCGATCCTTCGCTTGATCAAGGCACCCTTGAGCAGCGGGAAATGCTTTTTGACGTCCTTGAGTTCCAGGACCTTTTGGCGCTCGACGCGGGCGACGCCGTCGAACTTTGACACCGGCTTGGGCGGCGCATGGAAAATCTTGTGAGCGTCAGCGTTACCGGACAGTTCGCCAGCCTTGATGCAAGCGGCTTTGTGTCCCAAGGTCTGTCCCTCAACACCGGGCACCGGGAACAGTTCCGGTTCCCCGTGCAGGCAGGCATCACTGACCATGGGGCAACGGGCAGTGAAGGAGCATCCGGTCACCGGCAGGGCCAGGTTGGGCGGCGTCCCTTCAATGGGAACCAACGACTGCCTGGTGGCGGTGTCAACACGGGGAACTGCGCCGAGGAGGCCCAGCGTGTACGGCATCCGCGGGTTGTAGTAGATGTCCTCCACAGTGCCGGTTTCCACAGGCTTGCCCGCGTACATGACCATGATGTCGTCGGCCATGCCGGCCACGACGCCGAGGTCGTGCGTGATCATCACGACGGCGGCGCCGGTCTCCTCTTGCGCGGTGTGCAGGACTTCCAGCACTTGCGCCTGGATGGTGACGTCCAACGCCGTCGTGGGTTCATCCGCGATAAGTACGCGCGGATCGTTGGCGATCGCAATGGCGATCATCACGCGCTGCCGCATACCGCCGGAAAATTCGTGCGGGAAGGCCTTCAGCCGGTCCTTGGGGCTCGGGATGCCCACCATGCGCAAAAGGTCGACGGCGCGGGCTTCTTTCGCCTGCTTGCTCATTGTCGGGTTGTGGACAGTCAGCGCCTCAATAATCTGGGTGCCCACCGTGTAGACCGGAGTCAGCGAGGACAGCGGGTCCTGGAACACCATGGCGATGTCACTACCGCGGTGCTTGCACATGGCTTTGTCGCTGAGGCCCAGGAGTTCCTTGCCCTTGTAGCGGACGGAGCCTGTGATGTCCGCGGTTTCGGGCAGGAGTCCCATGATGGCCATGGACGTCACGGACTTGCCGGAGCCGGACTCGCCCACAATGCCCAGCGTCTTCCCCGGCATGAGGTCGAAGTCGACGCCCCGGACTGCATGGACCACACCGTTCTCGGAGTTGAAGCGGACGTTCAGGTCGCGGACGCTGAGGACGGCATCGCCGGGTGCGTAGAGTCCGGCGTCGCGGAGGCGCTCGGCGGGAGTGGTGTTGGTGCTCATTTGGTGGTCTTCTTCGCAGTCTGGGGCTTGGCCTGCTTCGCCCGGCCGATGGAACTGGAGCTGGGGTCGAAGGCGTCGCGGAGGCCGTCGTTCATCATGGCCAGCGAGCCGGTCAGCAGGAACATGACGGTGAGCGGAACCCAGAACATCCACGGGAAGGAGGACACCTGGCCGGTCGCTTGCCCGATGAGGACACCGAGGCTGACGTCAGGGAGCTTGATACCGATGCCGATGAAGGAGAATGCCACTTCGGCCAGGATTGCGCCGGTGATGCCACGGGTGAAGTCGAGGACCAGCAGTGAGCCGATGTTCGGAACGAGGTGGCGCCATACGATCCTGCGGGACGGGACACCCATGTAAGTGGCGGCTTTGACGTAATCGCGCTGCATCAGGGACATGGCCAGCGAGCGCACCAGGCGGGCGGTTCCCATCCAACTGAAGAACAGGAGCACGACCACCAGCAAGAGCCAGCTGGGGAGGTCCTTGAGCCCACCACTTCCGCTGGTTGCGACGGCGACCACCAGGATGGCGGGCATCATGATGAGCGCTTCAAGGATGAACAGCATGGTGGCATCCACCTTGCCGCCGAAGAACGCCATGGTGCAGCCGTACACCGCCGAGATCAGCACGGACACGCCGCCCACGATCAGGCCGATGAGAATGGAAGTCCGGGTGCCATCCACAATGAGCGCCATGAGGTCGATGCCGGCCTGTGTGGTCCCCAACAAGTGGTCCGGCGACGGCGGCATACCGATGTTTAGCGGATCAAGGGTGTCCTTGTCCCACGAGGTCAGGAACCCGCCAAAGATGGAGAAGAGGAACAGCGCCAGGAAAATGAACAAACCGGCGACGGCGGTCCGGTTCCGCATGAAGCGACGGAAGATGATCCGGGACTTCCCAATGACGACGTCCTGGTCGGCAACCCGGGCTTCGTCGATTTCCGCAATGGGATCAATGATGTTGGTCATTACTGGACCCTCACTCGTGGATCGACCAGCGTGGTGGCGAAGTCGGCAAGGATGGCGCCGATCGCGAAGATCACGGAGCCGTAGGCCAGCGTGGCGGTGGCTACGTTGACGTCCTGAAGGCTGATGGCCTGGATACTCCAGAGGCCGATGCCGGGCCAGGCGAAGATGGCCTCCGCGAAGAAGCCGCCCGTGAAGATCGCCGGGATGGTGAACGCAATGCTCTGTGCCACCGGGATGAAGGAGACACGCAGTGCGTGCTTCCTGATGGCCTGGTTGCGGGTCAATCCCTTGGCCCGGGCGGTGCGGACAAAGTCCGCGTTCACGTTGTCCAGGAGGTACTGCCGCTGGGCGATCTGGTAACCGGCCCAACCGAAGATGGTCATCGCGAAGGTGGGCACGGCGTAGTGGGCCACAAGGTCGACGAAAGCCGGCCAGCCTGGCTCAATTCCCGGCGTCGAAATTCCCGTCACGAAGAAGATGCGCTCGCCCACTGCCTCATTGATGCTGATGGCGCCCAGCTGCACCAGGAAGTAGGCGATGGGCGCGGGGAGGATGTGGACCAGGTAGCTGTAGGACGTGATGACGCGGTCTTGGAATTTGTACTGGCGGGCGGCGGAGTAGACGCCGAGCGCGACGCCGATGATCAGTGTCAGGATGATCGAGGCGATGAACAGCCGGGTGGAGACCAACACGCGGTCCGCGAATTCGGCGTTGACGAAGGCCCCGTTCGGGCTGCGGCCCCAGTCCCAGCGGGTGATGATGCCCCAGAGCCATTGAATGTACCGTTCCCACGGGTTCAAATCCGGATCCAGTCCGAGTCCCCTGAAGGACGCCGCTACCTGTTCGGGGGTTGGCCGCGGGATTTTCTCCTGCTCCAGTACTGCGGGCTTCAGCGACGAGACCGCCAGGAAGTACCCCGCGCTAGTGGTCAGGAAGATCATGATCAGGTAAATGCCCGACCGCTTCATCAGATATTTCAGCATGTCGGGCGGCTGCCCCGAATCGTGGCAAAACTCAATGCTCGTCCTTCCGCGGTTCCCGGCTGTGGCCGGCGTCAGCTACGAATTGGCGCAGCGGGTTCTTGGGCCCCCCGCACCCCTTCAGTGATCACCAGCCCTGTATGGCATGCGTCACATTCAAGAGGAAACTACCACAATAACTGCTTCACGTTTTGCTTCGAGGCGTCCGGTTTCGCGCCTGCAGCCAGATTGTTATGTGCAGGTTGCGCCATGTTTACGACGCCGGCAGCATTGTTGCGCTGTCAGCGGGACGGATGGGGGCGCTAACAGTGCCGGCTGGCGCCGCGGTGTGCTCTAAGCGGCGCCCATGAGCCGAGTGACCAGATCGCGCCATGACTCCGCTAGCCGGGTGGGGGAAATGCCGCGGACACGGACGTCGTCCACTATCCGCTCAGGGTCCAGCGCGTAAGTCAGGGACATCGCCATCACCCAAGGATCCGCGATTCCCGCCTCCCGCAGCAGGACCTCCATATGTCGATGCGAAAGTTTGGTCGCCGGGACATCGAACCTGTTACGGGTAGCCGCCCCGGCGGCTTTCAAGAGCTCGCCGTTCTCGAGGACAAAATAGATGCGCCCCTCCCCGAAGGCCACCAAGCGATCCAGCGGTGCGGCCCCCGGACCAAGCGGCGGCGGCCCGAACATGAAGCCGTGCTGGAATTCGGACTCGGAGTCACTCAGCAGGGTCATCATGAGCCCGGCGCGGCTACCAAAGCGGCGGAATACTGTCCCCTTGCCCACTTGGGCCTTGCAGGCGAGCGCATCCATGGTCAGCGCTTCAGCGCCAAACTCGGCCACCAAGTCCCGGGCAGCATTAAGCAAGCGCTCGCGATTCCTCGCTGCATCACTGCGCTCGTGGGGCGCACCCAGGGGCACGTCCGGACGGATTGGGATCGAGCTCACAGAAATATTCTAGACCCCGGGAATAGAAAGCGGACCATAGTCCGTTTAGTATCGGTGAAGGCCCCAAAGCCCAGACATCGCAGGTCGGGTCCGCAAGGTACCCGGCCAGACACAAGGAGACACCATGTCCAAGAGCACTGTTCTTACCCTCGTCGGCAGCCTGCGCGCCGATTCCCACAACAAGAAGCTCGCCGAAGCCATCCAGCTGAACGCACCCGAGAACGTTGACGTGCGGATCCACGGCTCGCTGGGCACCATCCCCTTCTACAACGAAGACATCGACGTCGAAGGCCAGGTTCCCGCCGAAGCCGCCGCCCTCCGCGCTGCAGCAGCCGACGCCGACACCATCCTGCTGGTCACCCCCGAGCACAACGGCACCATGCCCGCCTCCCTGAAGAACGCCATCGACTGGCTGTCCCGCCCGTTCGGTGCCGGCGCCCTCTCCGGCAAGCCGACCGCCGTCGTC
This sequence comes from Pseudarthrobacter sp. PvP004, assembly GCF_017876035.1. Lineage (NCBI taxonomy): Bacteria > Bacillati > Actinomycetota > Actinomycetes > Micrococcales > Micrococcaceae > Pseudarthrobacter > Pseudarthrobacter sp. PvP004. Next base: position 4,354,204 of record NZ_JAGINL010000001.1, on the reverse strand, counting down.
GGAACCGCCTTTGGCCAGTTCGGCGGCGTGTGGGCCCAGGACGAGGCCCGCAAGGCCGCTGGCATCGCCGGCGCAAAGGTCCTTGAAGACGTCAAGCTGGCCGTTCCGGGTTCCATGATCCGCTTCGCTGAATTGCACCCGAAGGACGACGCTGAAGTTGTTGAGCAGATCAAGGGCATCTTCGAGCCCCTGACCGCCGTTCAGGACGAAGAAGAAGCAGCAGCTTAGTCTCTACGCTTTTGATGCCCCTGTCCCGCTTTCGGCGGGGCGGGGGCATTCGCGTTTCTTCAGCTTTGCCGTGCCGGGCGTGACCAACTCTTGTCCGAACCGTCACCCTAACGGCATGTTGTGATCCGCCGTCCAGTCCTAACGTAGGAAGTACAGGTGGACGGACAGGAGCGCGGGCTGTCATGCATGCCGGACGGGGAACAAAAAGTACGACGGCGATCACGGCCGCCTGCCTCCTCTTCGGCCTGTGGGTGGCTGGCTGCACCGCAGTGCCCGCTGGACCTGAAGATTCCGAGGTCGCCGGACCGTTGCCGACAGTTTCCGTGACTCCCCCTGCCGTGCCCAGTACCGAGCCGGTGGCTTCAACCCCTGCGGCGTCGGCTTCAGGGACTTCGGCCCCTGCACAGCCCAGCCCGGGTACTCCCTCGGTTGCCGTCCCGGCTGCGCCGCCCGCACCATCCACCGCGCCCCCGAGCAGCCCGTCGCCTGCGCCGACCCAGCCGGTGCCCGTCGTCGAGCCTTCACCCCAGCCGGGCACCAGCGCACCCGAACCAACAGCGACCGCAACGGTCATACCCGTGGACTCTGCCGACTCCGGACCAGCGGTCTACTACGTAGCAATTGACGACGGCGGCGCCCGCGGCGTGCGGTTCGGATGTAACGACAGCCTGGTACCGGTCAGGGGCGTTGCCGTGCCCGGCGATCCGTTGTCCGTGGCACTCGGCCGGCTGCTGGAGGCCGGGATGCCGGTGGACAGCGACGCGGCCCTCTACGACGCCCTGGCTGATTCATCCCTGCGCTACCTCTCCGGCTACAAGAGCGGGGCAACAGTGGTGGTTAACCTCAGCGGATCACTGCGGCCCGGGGGTGTGTGCGACATTCCACGGATCCAAGCTCAACTGACCCAGACCATAGTGCAGGCCAGTGGTGCTTCGCGTGCCGAGATCTACGTGAACGGCCGGACATTGACGGAGGCGCTAAGCGTGCGGTGATCCCGCGCCTGCCGTTCTTCAGGGAGTGGCTACGCCGTTGCGATAGCCAGCACCCTCCGCAGTGCCCACGCCACACGCAGCAGGGCAAGAACTGAAGCGAAGGCCAGCACGAAGACCAGCGCCTGAGGGATCCACAGGCCCGTGACGGCGTCTCCTTCGAGGATCACCGTGACCAGGGCAGCAACCACCAGCAGGCCCAGCCCAGGGATGGCAAACAGGAACACCTCGCCGATCTGACGCCGGTAGGTAGCGGATAGTTTCTCCAAGGGAAGTTCGCGCTGACCCGGTGCAGCTTTCTTTCCCAGCACGTTGATCAGCATGGAAACACTGGTGAGGGTCAGGCCAGCCGTAGCCCCTGCCAGGGTCGCGAGCGTTTGGAAGAGGGTACGCCGGGCGCCGGGGTCCACGTTCTCCAGCATCAAGGGTTGACGCGCAAGCAGGGCGAATCCCAGCCACAGCAGCACGGCCAGTGCAGCCCATCCGAAGTCAGCGCTGGGGTGCAACAGAAACCAACGCCACAAAGTCCTGCGGCGGCCGGTTCGCTCGACGTCAACCTCGTACAAGCTCATGATCCGCACCGCCTTGGTTCTCCCCTGGTGCGTGACTGGCTGGTACGTGCCTGGCTGCTTCCGGACTAGCCGCTACGTGACCGCCCTTTTCAGCGCTCTCCACCGCGGCCGCCAAAGCTGCCCGAACAGTGGCCATTCCACCCGCAACGATGTCCGGCACCAAACCTGAATCAGCCGAGCCCTTGATGTCCGGCAATGTCCTCGCGAAAAATGCCTCGTTGTCCCTGGCCTGTTTATTGAGGATGGCGATAGCCTCAGCGGTGGACTTCTGAGGATCATTGAAGACGTCCGGATCCACTTCGATGTGCGAGATGAACCGCTCCTTCAGCAGGTCCACCACCTCACGGTCCCCCGTCAGGGAGTCCTTGCCCTCCGCCACAACATAATCGAAATGTTCCACGGACCCGGCCCTGCGGAAGAGGTCGATCAGCTGTTGAATGCGGTCACGGATCCGCTGTTTGTCCTCTGCCTTGCCGGACCTGCCCACGCTCAAGGAAATACGGAATGTACCCTCATTCATGAGGCGCGACGCGCTGTCCAGGACATCGGCCCACTCGCCCTCCATGAGCTTCCCGGACAGACGTTCGGCGGGAAGGGCGAACTCGAAACGGCTCACCTCCAGTCGGGTGAGGATTTCCTCGATATCCTCGCGGACCACCGGCACCAGGGCTGGCTCAAGCCCCAGCATTCCCTCGAGATACTCGCCCATCCTGGACGCGCGGGGGCCGTTGCCGCTGGTCAGCACAGCGATGACATTCCTCTTCAGGAAGGCAAAGTAGGTGGTCTCCAGCAGATGGTCACCCGGGGCCAACGGCAGAGGCTTCCGCCGTCCGAGCGCATCTCCCACACTCGGAAGATTGGTGTCCCGTACTCTGTCCAAGAGCAGCACGGGGTGCGGCGACGACGCCACAGCCTGCGCGAGCAACACTGTGCCGTCAACACTAGTGAAGTGCCGGTCCGTCCCGGCATCCTGGGCCTTCTTCAGCACCTCGGCCACGCGGCGCGCCGGAAATGGCCGGCTGAGCCCGTCACCGTTCAGCTGCTCGATCCGCCAGAACTGCACACTGCGCCGTGCCATGGACCCTCCCCTCGTCTTCCGTGACCCACGCTATCGGCGAGGTCCGACATTAAAGCCGAGTGCCGCCGTCGAGCCTTTCAGCTACCTCACAAGCTGTACCGGGCTCACAAGCTGTATTTGGGCCCCGGGGCGAACAGCGAGTCCATCTCATCGTGGCTGCGCGTCCCGGCCAAGCCCGCCCAATTGCCATCGTCCAGGATTTCCTTAGCCACCCGGGCCACCTTGGCGTAGGCCGCCTTGGCTGCGTTCCCGCCGATGCTGACGCGACGAACCCCGGCGTCGTGCAGTTCCAAGGGCGAGGGATCTCCGACGCCCGCCAAAGCGTTGAGCGGCGCCGGAATCCGGCTGGACAGCTCATGCAGGGCATGCAAATCCACGACGCCGGGTACAAAGACTCCGTCCGCGCCCGCAGTCAGGTAAGCCTCGGCGCGCCGCAAGGTCTCGTCAAAGGCCGCGTCGGGGAACTGACCTGACAGGTAGGTGTCCGTGCGGGCGTTGATGAACAGCGGTATACCGCGATCGTCCGCAACAGCACGGATCAAGGCAAGGCGGCGTGACTGTTCCGCGATGTCAGTCAGCGGCTCCACGGCGGAGTCTTCAATGTTGATCCCCACAGCGCCCGCGTCCAGGACGGCGTGGACAGTGGCGCGGAGTTCGTCATCGGTGCGTCCGTAGCCCGTCTCGATGTCTGCCGACACCGGCAACCGGGTAGCCCCAACCACTCGACCGAGCGCGGCCATTGCCAAGCCCCACGGCACGTGGTCCCCGTCCCGGAACCCCAGGCTCCAGGAGACGGCCGAGCTGGAGGTGGCAATCGCCGTCGCACCTGCCTCCTCCACAACGCGGGCGGAAGCCGCGTCCCAGACGTTCACCAACACCAGAGGCGTTGGCCCGGCGTCGTGAAGTTTGTGGAAGTTTTCGGCCTTGGTCACGGGTCCCCGGTGCGCTGTCATAGCTACATTCCAGCCCTTCCCGATCCCGGCGTAAAGCTTGGCCTGCGAAAATGGGACGATTCGAAAACAACTGTTGCCTCTTTAGCAACATCGAGGAGTATCCTGTCACTGTGACCCACGAAACATTGGATGCCGGCGCAACGCTGCCCGCTGAAGCCATCGACGCCATTGAGCGGGCCGCCACGGCCGCCCACCCGCACGAGGAATTGTTCTCCGCGCGGGCCGCCAACATCAAGCAGTCCGCAGTCCGGGATGTCTTCGACATCTCCATGCAGCCGGGCCTTGTCTCCCTCGCTGGAGGCAACCCCTACCTGCAGTCGCTGCCGCTGGAGAAGCTGGGCCAGACCGCTGCCCGGATCATCGCAGAAGAGGGCATGGCTGCCCTGCAGTACGGTGGCGGCCAAGGCACCGAAGAACTCCGCCAGCAGATCTGCCAGATCATGGCAGCCGAGGGAATCACGGACGCACTCCCCGAAAACGTCGTCATCACCGCGGGATCGCAGTCCGCACAGGATGTCGCCACCAAGGTCTTCTGCAACCCCGGCGATGTTGTCCTGGTGGAGAACCCCACGTACGTGGGCGCCCTGAACACGTTCGAGGCGTACCAAGTGCAGGTGGAACCTGTGGAAATGGACGACGACGGCCTGGTACCCGAGCTGCTTGAAGCCAGGATCGCGGCACTCCAGTCCGAGGGAAAGAACATCAAGTTCCTCTACACGATCCCCAACTTCAACAACCCTTCCGGGATCACCCTGGCCGCGGAACGCAGGCAACGGATCGTCGATATATGCCGTGAGGCAAATATCATTGTCCTGGAGGACAATCCCTACGGACTCCTGCGGTTCGACGGCCACCCCATCGCGCCGATGCGCGCCGCCAACCCGGACGACGTCATCTACCTTGGCTCATTCTCCAAAATTTTTGCCCCCGGACTGCGCATTGGCTGGGCCCTGGTTCCCGCCCACCTGCAGCGTCGTTTCTACTTGGCCTCCGAGGCCGTCACCCTCTGCCCGCCGCCGCTGAACCAAATGCTCGTCTCGGCATACCTGCGTGAGTACGACTGGGAAGGGCAGATCGACACCTACCGGGCCCTCTACGCGGAACGCTGCAAAGCACTCCTTTCCGCACTGGAGGAGCACATGCCTGCGGGGCTCACCTGGACACGCCCGGATGGTGGCTTCTTTGTTTGGGTCACGCTGCCTGAAGGCGTGGACACCTATCCCCTGCTCGGGAAAGCCATCGATGCCGGCGTCGTCTTCATCCCAGGGGCAGCCTTCTCCCCTGCCGACGGCCCCTCCAACAAGCTGCGACTCGCCTTCAGCGCGGTACCGCCGGATACGATAGCGGAAGGTGTCCGCCGATTGGCCCCTGTCCTGGCGGATGCCATTGAAGCTACCAATGAAGGAGCACCACAATGACCGGAGTTGTGATCGTCGGAGTAGACGGCAGCGAAACGGCGATGAGGGCGGCGCAGACTGCCCAGCAGTTGGCAATCGGCCTCGGCGCCAGCCTTCGAGTGGTCAGCGCTTTCGACAGCAACCGAACAGAGGTTGTTGAGATCGGCACCGATAAGTGGATTGTCTCCGACGCCGCCGAAGCTGAGGCTGTGGCCCGTGCCGTAGCCGAGCGCCTGGCAGATGACCGCCTCGAGATCACCTACTCCGCGGCCCGCGGCAAACCGGGTGAAGCTTTGGTCAAGGAAGCTGAAGTACAGGATGCCCGCCTGATCGTGGTGGGGAACCGTCGGATGCAGGGCCTGGGTCGCGTCCTCGGGAGCGTAGCCAACACCGTTGCACACACCGCACCCTGCGACGTGTACATCGCCAAGACCGACCAGCCGTAACGCGAGCTGAATCACGTCGCCGGGTGGGGAGCCTCACCCGGCGATTGGCGTAATTTGAGCCAAACCCCGGAAGTCATCGTTATAAAATCGAGATGCCCCCAATGGCGCGTGCCACCTCCATTTACTGACTTCAGGGGATCATCTTCTTGCTTACTTTGCAGCCGCGCCAGCGCGTGGGACACGACATCCTGCTTGCCCGCCACGGCAACCACATCAGCACCATGCGCTACGACCGAACCAACGATCGCATCATCGCCATGCTCGACGACGGCTCCTGGGACAGCGCCCCCAACATGATCACTCCCGGCCTTGATATGCCGGAGACCATCAGCAGCGTTTTCCGCAAGGATTGGCGCTTCCTCTCCTTGGCCTGCGTTGCCATGGTCACCGTTGCCGCCATCGCGATGGGCATCAGTGTCGAGATGGCAAACAACATGTCCACGACGGAACTTCAGGCACTGCTGGTCAGCTACCCGGCCTTCTAGCGCCTTCCCGTTCCCACGGTTTAGGCCCCGCGGGGAGCGCATCCTCATCGGCGACCAAGCTGTCGTCGAACGTGAGAGCTACCTGCCCTCCCGACTTCCGCCTGCGCACCAGGAAAATAACGGCTCCTACTGCAAGCCACGCGGCGCCCAGCAGGTACGTGAACCAGGCCAGCGAAGTCCAAAGCCAGGCGATGAAGGCAAAACCCAGCACCGGCATGACCAAGTTGCGCATGGTCCCCGCTGTTCCCCGCTTCCGCAGGTCAAAAAAGACCACCTTGATGGTTGCCAGGTTCACCACGGCGAAGGCCACCAGAGCTCCGAAGTTAATCATGTACACCGCCTGTTCCAGCGTGATGACAAGGGCGATCAAGGACACCGCGGAGACAAGCGTTGCCGCGAAGTATGGGGTTCGGAACCGTGGGTGCAGCCTTGCCAAGGCCCCGGGCAGGATCCCGTCCCTGCCCATGGCGTAGATGACGCGACTGACGCTCATCTGGGCAGCAGTACCGCAAAGGACCAACCCGCCAAGGTTCACGATCACGAATACCACCATGAGCACATCGCCTCCGGCGCGCTGCATGAGTTCGGTCCCCGCAGCATCGAGGTTCTCGATTGACCTCCACTCGGGAGCGATGAGACTACCGGCCACGGAAAACAGGGTGTATCCCAGGCCAGCAAACAGCGTGGACAGGATGATGCCCCGCGGCACATCGCGCTGCGGATTGCGTGTCTCTTCGGAAAGGGTGGACACGCCATCGAATCCCAGGAAGGCGAAGGCCACAATGGCCGCGGCCGCCATCACCGGCGCAATCCCACCCTCCCCCAGGGTCAGAGGCCGGGCAAGATTGTCGAAGGACAGGTCCGGGGCGTTAACCACAGCCAGGACAAGGAACACCAGAATCACCAGAACCGAGGCCGCCACCACCACGATGTTCATCTTCTTGATCCATGCAACGCCGATCACGCTGAAGAGCCCCACCACCAAAAGGCAAAGCAGGACGGCGAGCTGCGGCGCTATGACGGGCACCAGGCTATTGAGATACAGGCCGAAGAGCAGGAAGTTCACCATCGGCAGGAACAAATAGTCCAGCATCATGGCCCAACCCACCAGGAACCCCACTGGGCTTCCGAACGCACGGGAGGCGTAGGCGTAAGCTCCACCGGTTACGGGGACGTGCCTGGCCATCTGGCCATAACTATGCGCGGTGAACAGCATCGCCACCAGCGCAGCGACGTAAGCGGCCGGTAGGTGCCCGTCGCTGATCTCGGTCCCCGCACCGTAGACCGCCACCACGGACAGGATGCCCATGGAGGTCAGGCCAAACGCGATGAGCGACGGTAGGCCCAGAACGCGTCTGAGCGTAGGGACCGCTGCCGGGCCATCCATTGTGCTTCTTCCAGTGATGGTCATGGGTTCTCCTCGATGCGATGCGGGTCACATAAATGAATGTTGTTCATTAGAGTAAGTCGCCGCATGGTCCATGTACAGCTTTGGTATCCCAAAAATTCTTGAATGACGACTCCCCGCGATCATGCTTGGCCAAATTGCAGGGCCCGTGGTGGAAACTTCTCTGGGGTCTGAATATTTGGTATACCTAAAATGAGTACAGCGAAAGGACTCCGATGACTGCACCAGCGTTAAAAATCAGCAGTAGGGGCGAGCCTCCCTATGGACGGGGTCTCATGATCACGCCTGGTTTCGTCGACGTGCACATCCACCCGGACAAAACCACCTGGGGCTCCGGCTGGATGTCCCGCGTACCAGCGCAAACACTGACGGACCTCATAGGGAACGATCTCCGGGCACAGCTCGCGTTTCAGGACAGCGTCGAGGACCGAGCTTATGCCTTGATGAGCCATGCCGTCCTCAACGGGACCATGGCCATGCGGGCGCACGTGGATGTGGGACCGCAAATAGGCCTCAGGAACATGCACGGTGTTCGTGCAGCCGCTGAGCGTTTGGCTCCGTTCCTGCAGGTCCAGGTGGTCGCATTCCCGCAGTTCGGCCTGCTGAGCAACCCCGGCACACTTGACCTCATGGAGGCTTCCCTGGCGGAAGGGGCAGACCTCGTGGGTGGGATCGATCCGGAGTCGGTGGACGGCGACCTGCATGGACATCTGGATGCCGTCTATGCGCTGGCCAACAAGCACGGCAGGGACGTGGACATCCACCTGCACGACGTCGGTGCGGACGGCTTGGCGCAGCTGAGTGTCATCGCTGAACGCACCGTGGCCGAAGGCATGCAAGGGAGAGTCACTATCGGGCACGGTTTTGCTCTCTGCGATGCCTCACATCCCGATCTTGGCTCTACGTTGGACGCCATGGCCGAGGCAGGAATCTGGATGGCTACCTGCGCCCTTGGAGCCGATCCCGTACCGGATCTAGACCTTTTTGAAAAACATGGGGTCAAGGTTGCCCTCGGCTCAGACGGAGTCCGCGATGCCTGGTCTCCGTTCGGCACCGGCAGCATGATGGATCGCGCGCACCTGCTGGGTTACCGCACAGGAGCCTCCACCGATGCGGAGTTGGAGCGCTGCTTCCGGCTTGCCACATCAGCTGGTGCAGAGCTCATTGGATCAGCCGAGGTGAAGAACTTCTCCGGCCCGGAATCCGTTGACCGGCTCGAATTCGCTGCGAACTCCATCCCGGAGCTGGTAGTTGACCGATCCGCTCCACTGAGGGTGGTGCGGGGTGGCAGAGCTGTGGCCCTCCAAGCTTGATCGGACGGCAGCTAGAGCATCCACTCCCGCAGCAGCCACCACAGGCCTGCGATCACAACGCCTCCAAACAACGAGCCTGCAATGACCTGGGCCAAGGTATGGGCCCGCAGGACCAGCCGCGACCAGCCAACAGCCGGCACGAGAAGTAGCAGAGGGAGCCAAGCCGGCCCGAACATGAGGATGGCTATGACCACTGCAGCCGAAAGCGCCGAGGCATGCCCGCTCATTTTCCAGAACGCGCTGACAACCGCCAGTATCCCGATCCCGCCTATGAGCGCGATGATCATCACCGTGACACCCACTGGACCACTGAGCAAGTGCAGCACGAGCAAACCAACCAGCACTGACACCAGCGTCATCAGAAGCAGCGCGGGCCGCTGACGGCGGTCACTGACATGGTGGTCCGTGATCCTTCCCAGCTTCACCATCACCAGGACATACGCCAGCGGAAGTACGCAGACGAACATCGCCGCGAGCAGCCCGAACCATAGGGTGCCCGGGTACCCGGGTTCCGTCGCAGGGCTGATCAGCAGAAGGGCCAACACAACAACGGGTGGCTGGAAAACTTCCGTCAGCACTCGGGCAACCCTGCGCCACGGCCCTGTCACCAGTTGAGGGGGAACGTGGCCTGTTTGGCCTGTTTCCTCTGTTGCAGTTCCGCACCCGGTTGCTGTTCCGGTGCCTCTTGCTGTCCCGCTGCCTGGGCCGGACCGGGCATTCTCGTCAGTCAAGCAGGAGAGCCGGTTCTTCGAGAATGGAGGCCACGTCCGCCATGAAGCGCGCGGACAAATCACCGTCCACCACGCGGTGGTCGAAGGAACCGCCAAGAGTAGTGATCCAGCGCGGGATGACCTCGCCGTCCAAGACCCAAGGCTTCTGCTTAATGGTTCCGAACGCAATGATGGCTACTTCGCCCGGGTTGATAATGGGCGTTCCTGTATCAATACCGAGTGCGCCGATGTTGGTGACAGTCAGGCTTCCACCCTGCATCTCAGCCGGCTGTGTCTTCCCTGCCCTGGCCTTGGTTGCCAGCTCATTGAGGGCCAAGGCCAATTCCTTCAGGGACAGATCCTGGGCATCCTTGATGTTGGGGACCATGAGGCCGCGAGGAGTTGCAGCGGCAATTCCCAGGTTCATGTAGTGCTTCACATGGATCTCCGCGCCGCCTTTACCATCGGCGTTGTCCACCCACGTCGCGTTGACGCTGGGGTTGCGTGCGGCGGCCCAAATCACTGCTTTGGCCAAGATGAGCAGGGGCGAAACCTTGATGCCTTCGAAGTCGCGTGAGACCTTCAGCCGCTTGACGAACTCCATGGTCCTGCTGGCATCCACATCCACGAAAATGCTGACGTGCGGAGCCGAGAAAGCTGAATCCACCATGGCCTTGGCGGTGGCCTTGCGCACGCCCTTGACCGGCATCCGCTCCACGCGCTGATCCTGCGGCTTCTTGGACGCCCCCCAGAAGCTGTCCGCTTGGTCATGCTCAGCATCACGTTGGGCCTGATAGCTCACCAGGTCCTCGCGGGTCACTTCACCGCGTTGGCCGGTAGCCACCACATCAGCGAGGTCGATTCCCAGATCGCGGGCGAATTTGCGCACAGGAGGTTTTGCAAGGACCTTGTTGACCAGACCACTGATGGTTCCGCTGATAGCGGCACCGCGGGAGGCAGCAGCCTGCGGCGCTTCGGCTGTGACGGGTTGCGCTTGAGCGGCAGGCGTCTGGGTGACGGGCGCGACGCCGGCGGCTGCCGCCGTCGTGCGGTGTGCAGCAGGAGTTTCTGCTGCCTTGGCTTCCAGTGCGGCTTGGTGGTCCTGGACAGTACCTTCTGCGTTCTCCTCGACCGTAGCTGCCTCAACCACCGGCCCAGCCGGGCGTTTGCGCGCACGGCGTTTGACGGCGTCAGCCTTGGGCCCGGAACCGACCAACGGGCCGCCTGCCGGACGGTTGTCGTCGCCTTCGTCGTCGACCAGCAACTTTCCGTAGAGGGGCATCTCGACGGCGGGTGCCTCCGGGGCAACCGGCGTCACGGGTGCGGCATCCCCATCCTGTCCTTCCGAAACAGCGATGATCGCCGTGCCGACCTCCACTGTGATGCCTTCCTCCACCAGCAGCTCAGTGACAGTGCCTGCGAAAGGCGAGGGCAGCTCAACGAGGGACTTGGCGGTCTCGATCTCGCACAGGACATCGTTGATGGCAACGACGTCCCCCGGCTTGACCTTCCAAGCCACTACCTCGGCCTCGGTCAGGCCTTCGCCAACGTCCGGCAGGTTGAATTTCTTTACAGTCACAGTGGTCCTCGATTTCCGGTTACCCGGCAGCGAAGCCGGGCTGGATCAGGGCGGTTAGTAGGACGGCGGTGAACAGGCGGTCCTGGTGGAACCGGCAGTTCTAGTAGGACAAGGAGCGGTCGAGCGCCTCAAGGATCTTGTCGATGTCCGGCAAGTAGTCCTCTTCCACCTTGGCAACGGGGTATGGCATGTGGAAGCCGCCAACTCGAATGACAGGAGCCTCCAAGTGCAGGAACGCCCGTTCACTGATGCGTGCAGCGATCTCGCCGCCGATGCCGCCGAAAGTGGGGGCCTCGTGGGCCACGATCAAGCGGCCTGTCTTCTTGACCGATGCTTCCACGGTGTCGAAGTCCAAAGGTGAGATGGAACGGAGATCGATGACTTCAATGCTCCGTCCGTCCTCCGTGGCGGCGTTGGCGGCCGCCAATGCGACCGGCACCAGCGGGCCGTAGGCCACGATGGTTGCATCCGTACCTTCACGAACAACGTGCGCTTTGAAGGGATCCTCGGAGAGACCGGCATTATCCACGTCCACTTCACCCTTGAGCCAGTATCGGCGCTTGGGTTCGAAGAAGATGACGGGGTCCTGGCACTCGATGGCCTTTTGGATCATCCAATAGGCGTCATGGGCGTTGGACGGCGAAATGATGCGCAGACCCGCAGTGTGGGCGAACAGCGCTTCAGGTGACTCGGAGTGATGCTCGATAGAGCCGATGCCGCCGCCGTACGGAATGCGGATGACCACCGGAACGGTCAACTTGCCGAGGCTGCGGGCATGGATCTTGGCCAGTTGGGTGGTGATCTGGTTGAAGGCCGGGTAAACGAAGCCGTCGAATTGGATCTCGCACACCGGCGAGTATCCGCGCAGCGCCAAGCCAATGGCTGTGCCGACGATGCCCGATTCAGCCAACGGGGTGTCAACGACGCGATCGTCGCCGAACTCTTTGATCAAGCCATCGGTGACACGGTAAACACCGCCCAGGTGTCCGATGTCCTCGCCCATCAGCAAGGACTTGGGGTTGTTCGTCAGCGATGCCCGGAGACCCTCATTGATGGCCTTCGCAATGGTCATTGTTGCCATCAGTTAGCTGCCTCCTGGTCGCTTTCGAAGCCGGCCGAGTATTCCTCGAACCACGCAAGTTCTTCCGCAATCAGCGGGTGTTGTTCGGCGTACACACTGGCGAAAGCGTCGCGGATATCCGGGACCTCGAGGCCATGTGTTGTGCTGCGGACGTACTTGGCGAGTTCATCGCCGTCGGCCTTCACTTGGTCGAAGAACGCCTCGTCCGCTAGGCCTTCGGTACGCAGGTACTTCTCCAAGCGGTCCAGCGGATCCTTTTCGCGCCAGGCAGCTTCTTCCGCGGATTCCCGGTACTTCGTGGGGTCATCGGCAGTGGTGTGTGCACCTACCCGGTAGGTGTAGGCCTCAATGAGCACAGGGCCCCGGCCCTCGCGGGCGTGTTCGAGTGCCCACTCCGTAACGGCGTGGACTGCTATGGCATCATTGCCGTCCACCCGGATACCCGGGAAACCGTAGCCCTTGGCACGGTTGGCCAACGGAACCTTGGTCTGGACCTCGGTGGGCACCGAAATGGCCCAGTGGTTGTTCTGGCAAAAGAACACAACCGGAGCGTTGTACGACGCAGCGAAGACCATGGACTCATGGACGTCACCTTCGGAGCTGGCACCGTCGCCGAAGTACGCGATCACCGCGGCCTTGGGGTCTGTGGAATCAGCGGCGGCGAGCTTCTGGTCCCTCTGGATACCCATGGCATAGCCAACGGCATGGAGAGTCTGGGCTGCGAGTACCAAGGTGTAAAGGTGGAAGTTGTTCTCCCGCGGGTCCCAGCCACCGTTGGAGACACCACGGAACTGCTTGAGCAGCTCGGCAAGGTCCACGTTGCGGACCAGAGCGACGCCGTGTTCGCGGTAGGTGGGGAAAATGTAGTCCTGGGACTGGCTGGCGTGGGCCGAACCGATCTGCGCGGCCTCCTGCCCGGTCAGTGGCACCCACAAGGCAAGCTCGCCTTGGCGTTGCAGTGCCGTGGCTTCCTGGTCAAAGCGCCGGATCCTGGCCATGTCGGTGTAGAAAACACGGAGCTTCTCCGGATCAATCCGCTTGGCGTAGTCCGAGAAGACAGGATCGGAACCCAGTGTCCCGTCAGGTCCGAGCAACTGCACCATTTCTACTGGTTCGCCTGGCGCGGCTGCTGCCGCGGTGGTTGCCGCGAGAGTTTCTTCCGTCCCGGGGGGCAGTTGTGTCGAGCCCATTCCGTCTCCTTGCTTGCCGTGGCGGGGCGCCGGGCAATGTCTGTCGCTGGGATATATGCCTGTTCCGGAATGCATTCCGGAACAGGCATATATTTTGGCTTTCGTCCCTTACTTTATCGGCAGTAAGTTGCGTTGGCGCATTTGTTAACCGCTAGGAACCTTGCGGAGCCTTTGTATAACCTGCACAGAGATCCAGGAACCGGGTGTTGGCTTCCACCTCGCCGATACTTACCCGGACACCCTCGTTTCCAAAGGCACGGACTGACAAGGCCTGTTCTGCCGCCAAGGCAGCAAACTCCGCGCTGTGCTCCCCGAGATTCAACCAAACGAAGTTGCCTTGAGCCTCCGGAACAAACCAGCCCAACGCTCTCAGGCCGGCCGTCACGCGGTCCCGTTCATCGACCAAGCTTTGTACCCTTTCCACAACCTGATCGAAATTCTCGATGGAGGTGACCGCAGCACGTTCCGCAATTTGGGAAACGGCAAAGGGAGTGGCCGTCACGCGGAGGTGCCGGGTCAGCAAGGGACCGGAGACACTGTAGCCAACGCGCAGACCAGCCAGGCCGTGCGCTTTGGAGAAGGTCCTCAGCACTACCACGTTGGGGTATTTGCGGTAGAGCTTGATGCCATCCACAGCGTCGGCGTCCCGAACGAACTCCTGGTACGCCTCATCGATGACCACCACTACGTTGGGCGGCACTGCTTGGATGAAGCGTTCCGTTTCCTCGGCCGTGAGGATCGGTCCGGTGGGGTTGTTCGGCGTGCACAGGAGGATCACCTTGGTGCGCACGGTGACTGCAGCAGCCATAGTTTCGAGATCGTGACGCCCATCGTGCAGCAAAGGGATTTGCACACTGGCTGCCCCAGCGAGTCCCACGCAGATGGGGTACGCCTCGAAGGAACGCCAGGCGTAGATCACCTCGTCCTGCTTGCCGTCATCATTCTGCCCGGCGAACGTCGCCAGGATCTGGTTCAGCGCCCCAAGGCTCCCGGCTCCGGTGACGACATCGTCAGCAGGAACATCCAGGAAGCCAGCCAACGCGTTGCGAAGTTTTGTAGCCAATGGGTCCGGGTACCGATTGATGTCGGACTGGTCTGCGATTGCCTGCAACACTGCGGGAATCGGAGGCAAGGGGTTTTCGTTGGACGACAATTTGTAGCTTGTGAGGCCCTCAATCGCGGCCGGGGGTTTACCGGCCGCATATTTGGGGAGCCTGTCCACGACCGGACGGGGGATGACGCCCTCCGGTACGTTGTCAGTAGTAGTCATGGTTTCAAGCCTACTTGCCCATCCGCGGCTGACACCGAGCTCTTTAACAGGCGTGTGTGAAAGCATGGGCCCATGGGTTCATTCATCATTCGTGTCCTTATCAACGGGCTTGCCCTGTGGGTTGCAACCTGGCTGCTGCACGGCATGGATATTTCCACCAGCGCCACCCAGTCAGCCGCAGCCAACGCCGGACTCACCCAGGGCGCGGACACCGCCGGCATTATTCTGGCGTACCTGTTCATCGGCCTGATCTTCGGAGTGGTCAATGCCTTCGTCCGTCCCTTGGTTAGGCTGTTGTCCCTTCCTGTGACCATCCTGACGCTTGGCCTGTTCACCATAGTGATCAACGCAGCCATGCTGTACCTGACTGCATGGCTGAGCACGTTCACACCTGTGCACCTCACTATTGATTCCTTCTTCTGGACAGCAATCCTGGCCTCGATCATCATCAGCATCATTTCCATGGTGGCGGGCCTGATTCCAGGTGCCCGCAAGCGGTAGCAGTCACCTTGCGCCGGCCGACGACCTGGACTCCGGAAGATTTGGAATCCGAAGCGTTTCCCGACGGTCCGGCAACGGATCACGCTTCAGTTTGAACCTGGTCACTTTGGCCGCGCCGCCAGCACCTACTATTCCTGTAAATGCCATTGTCGAAGCCGCCAGAGATGGATCGCGGCTCGCAACGACCAGCTCGG
The DNA here is from genome assembly GCF_017876035.1 of Pseudarthrobacter sp. PvP004. Taxonomy (NCBI): domain Bacteria; kingdom Bacillati; phylum Actinomycetota; class Actinomycetes; order Micrococcales; family Micrococcaceae; genus Pseudarthrobacter; species Pseudarthrobacter sp. PvP004. Next base: position 4,338,810 of record NZ_JAGINL010000001.1, on the reverse strand, counting down.
CTCCTCTCGCATAGTTCTCCTGACCGTGTCCTGGCCCGATACCGGGGTCTTCCCCTTCTGGAGTTTTGACTTCATCGGTCAGCGTGACGGTGACCCTGTCTTTTGTATCCGGGTTCATCCGGCCGTCCGTGCCAGGGACCCAGTCCTGAACGTGTTCCAGATGGAGTGAGCTGATGCCGGGCTCAGGAGTGATGTCTCCAACAGGGGCTCCCGCTGTCAGCACATACTTGAGGTCGAATTCACTGAGAAAAGCTTTGTTCCGGCTCAGGTTCATGGCGTGAATACCGCCTTGGCTGTGTCCCACAGCCACCACTTGGTCACCCGCTTCGGCACCCGCCTCACGGAGTGCTTGGCCAACGGCCGGCACAACTTCTTCGGAGTCGTAGCCCACAGCCTCGCCAATTCCTTGGACGTCTAAGGGATTGGTACCGGGTGAATCAAGCTGGGTTCCCGGGATGAGCACCATCCATGAAGCGGAGCCGTTGGTTTCAAAGCCAATGACCTCAATCTCGCCGTCGTTAAGGGAGTGAAGCTTCTCGAGGCGCCGGAGACTTTCTGCCATAGTCGGCTGCAAATCCTCGGCGCTTTCATCCATCTTTTCGATGCTCACCGGGCGGGGCTGATAGACGGCCACTGGTGGCGAATCAAGAAGGTGGTGCACCACGTCTCCCACCCCATAGCCGTCGGGGATGCTGCGGTTGTAGTTCTCCTCCGTAAGGTCCCGCCCCAGCGCGAAAATGCCATGTGCGCCGGAGAGCACATATTGATCGAGGCCCAATGCGTGCGGTCTGGAATTCCTGGCCTCGGCTTCCACATAATCTCTGTGGCTGGCTCGCACGCCGGAGCTGACCCCCACCAATTCCTGGCGCACCCGGCCCACTTCCTTCCGACCCTCGGCAACAGCGTTGAGGGCGCTGCAGCCTGTGTCATAGGAGTCGTAGAGGAACGGCTCCAAGGCGTCCTGAATGCGACGGGTCTCTTCCTCTATGCCAAGAAGTTGCCGGACCAAATCATCAAGCTGACCGGCACCTCGAAGCAGTTCTTCGAGCTGAAAGGAGATCCCTCCCACGCCGCCCCGGATGGATAGGGATCCGTCCTGAGCCGGGGGCAGCGGCAGAGGTGCTGCCCCGGCTCCCACTGGAGCTGAATCAGCCATCATGGACCTCTCTCGCCCGAAACGGAGACGTTCTGGGAGTGACGGAGCACCAAAGCAACGGCGGCTTCCACGACCTCACGCGCACGCATCAGCGCTGAAGCGTGCAGGGCAAGGGTTGTCCGGTAGGCGCGCCCCGCGGGAGAAAGCCAATCCTCCACCTGCGCTCTCCGTAGGGACGCAAGGATAGCGTCCACTTGGTCCACGCACGATTGCATTCGCCACGCCAGCCTCTGGACTTCGTGACTTCGGGAAGCACACTCCAGTGGATCAAAAGTGGGCGGGTTGGGTGCAGGCATCAAGCCGACGCTCATTGTCTGTGTTCTCCATTGGTTGTTCTGCTGATGGGTAGGCTAGACGCTACGGAGCAGAAGAACCCAAAGGAAGCGCGGCCGTCGGCTATGTGGATAACCCGTTAGCCCGTCCACATAGCCTCGTCATCGACTCCATGGGCCCGCGCGGAACATGAAAGAATAGACCTCATGGCTGAATCCCTCCGCGTGTCCCTCGCTTCCGAACCCCTCGCCCTTGGCCCCCTTGACGGCCGCTACCGTGCCGCCGTCGCGCCCCTCGTGGACTACCTGTCCGAGGCCGCACTTAACCGCGATCGCGTTCACGTTGAAGTTGAGTGGCTCATCCACCTGACCAGCCAGTCCGTTTTGCCAGGAGCGGGCCCGCTGTCCGACGAACAGGTGGCCCAGCTGCGCGCCATCGTTACCGAATTCGATGCCGCGTCCGTTAGCGAACTAGCCGAAATCGAAGCCGTCACCGTCCACGACGTCAAAGCTGTTGAGTACTACATCGGCCGCCGGCTGCCTGCCATCGGCATTGAGAACCTCACGGCTCTGGTCCACTTCGGTTGCACGTCCGAGGACATCAACAACCTCTCCTACGCCGTGGGTATCAAGGGCGCAGTGGAAGATGTGTGGCTGCCCAACGCCGCCGCCCTCGTGAAGCAGATCGAAGCCATGGCCGCAGCAAACCGCTCCGTGCCCATGCTGTCCCGTACGCACGGCCAGCCCGCTACGCCCACCACACTGGGCAAGGAACTAGCTGTTATCGCGCACCGCTTGAACCGCCAGTTGGCGCGCATCGCCAAGACTGAATACCTCGGCAAGATCAACGGTGCCACCGGAACGTACGCAGCCCACGTGGCTTCAGTCCCGAGTGCCGACTGGGAAGCAGTCGCCAAGACCTTCGTGGAAGGCCTGGGTCTCACGTGGAACCCGCTCACCACGCAGATCGAGAGCCACGACTGGCAGGCCGAGCTGTACGCGGACATCGCACGCTTCAACCGCATCCTGCACAACGTCTGCACTGACATCTGGAGCTACATCTCCATCGGTTACTTCCGCCAGATTCCGGTTGCCGGGGCCACGGGTTCCTCCACCATGCCGCACAAGGTCAACCCGATCCGCTTCGAGAACGCCGAGGCCAACCTGGAGATCTCCAACGGCCTCCTGGACACGCTGGGTGCCACCTTGGTCACCTCCCGCTGGCAGCGCGACCTCACGGACTCCTCCTCCCAGCGAAACATCGGGGTCGCCTTCGGCCACTCGCTGCTCGCTATCTCCAACGTAGCCAAGGGATTGAAAGCCCTCGACGTCGCGGAGGAAGTCCTCGCGGGCGACCTCAACACCAACTGGGAAGTCCTTGGCGAAGCCATACAGATGGTCATGCGTGCCGAGGCAATTGCCGGTGTCGAAGGCATGGAAAACCCCTACGAGCGACTCAAGGACCTCACCCGCGGCCAGCGCGTGGACGGCGCCCGCATGCAGGAATTCGTACAGGGCCTTGGCCTCTCCGCAGACGCCGAAGCCCGCCTGCTCGCACTGACCCCGGGCAAGTACACGGGTATCGCGGACAAACTGGTGGACCACCTGCAGTAGGGATCACCTGCAGTACTACTGAACGCTCAACGACGGCGGGCCAGGGCTGGGTGCCCCGGTCCGCCGTCGGGGTTAATCCGTAGTCGGCGTTTAGGCTGGTGAACAGAAGCGCGTTCCTTCCCGGTTGCTATTGCCAGCAGGTCAACGGGGCCCGTGAGACACGGCGTACCGGGCTGTTCCGGTGCTGAGTCGGCTGGTTGGCTGGGAGTAACCGGGCAGGAGCGCGGCAGGCCAGTAAGACCGAAACGGTTACGACGTTAGGAGCGGAGCACTCATGAAGCTCCTGTTGATTAGGCACGGACAGACGCCCGGCAATGTGGCTGGCCAGTTGGACACCGCGTTCCCGGGCCCGGGACTGACTGAACTCGGTGAACGCCAGGCGGCCGCCCTTCCGGAGGCGTTGGCCGACGAGGCAATCGAAGCCCTGTACACCTCAACCCTGCTGCGCACCCATCGGACCGTAGCTCCTCTGGCGCGGGCCACAGGATTGGAGCCGACAATCCTTGAGGGTGTCCATGAGATCGAGGCCGGTGCACTGGAGAAGAAAACTGACCATGAATCCCACCGCCGCTACATGGGCACGGTCTTCGCTTGGACAGACGGAGACTTGGATGTGCGCATGCCGGGAGCGTTCAGCGGGCACGACTTCTTCGCCAGGTTCGATGCTTCCGTTGACAAAGTCGCAGCAGCGGGTCATTCGACGGCGGCAATCGTCAGCCATGGTGCCGCGATCCGCTGCTGGGCCGGGCGCAGGGCAACGGACATCGATACCGTGTTCGCCGAAACGCATCAACTCCCGAACACCGGGATCGTGGCACTGGAAGGGGACCCCGAAGGCGGATGGCGGGTGCTGCACTGGGACCAGATCCCTGTCGGAGGCATGGCGTTGGCAGACCGAACCGCCGAGGACCCCACGGGCGAGGCACTCCAACCCTGATCCCCGCGAGCCTGCTTCGGCACGTCGCGAGGCCGGGCCCGCAATTCTCCCGACGCTTACGCGCAGGAAACACCACGGTAACCACAGCTCCCTAGGCTTAAGACGCATAGACACCTCCGACGAAACCCGGCGAATTGAGGCACAAATGCAGACGAACCCACGGCTCAACATTCGGCAGGTCACGTGGGCCAACCCCGTGGGCGCAGACCTCCGCGCCGCACAGCAGGCAGAACTGGATTCACGCTTCGGAAGCACGGACCATGAGCCCGGCCCTCCACCGTCGGAAGCCGACACTGCGGTCTTCGTGGTGGCTTACGAGAAATGCTCAGGACAGCCGCTGGGATGTGGCGGGCTCCGCATGCTGGATGAGAACACGGCCGAAATCAAAAGGCTGTACGTGGTCCCCTATGCCCGGGGATCGGGAGTGGCGAGCTCCATCCTGGCAGCGCTCGAGGCCCAGGCTCATTCCCACGGGTTCACTGTGATTGCAGCGGAGGCCGGATCGGCACAGTCAGATGGCCGGAGCTTCTACGAAAGTGCCGGTTTTGCTCCCGTGCCGAACTTCGGCCCGTACATAGGTATCAACGAATCGTATTGCTACTCCAAGCGGCTCGATTCACACAGTGCTTCGCACACGGCAATGGCCTAGCGGAGGGGACTGGTCTGGCGCGGCGCCGCAACATCAAGCGAAGGTTGCCCCAGTTCGATAATCTCGGATTATGGAAAAAGCAGACATCACCTTTCGCACCCGTAAATGGGTGCGGCCCGAGGACCTTAACGCCAACGGCACACTCTTTGGTGGAAGCCTGCTGAAGTGGATCGATGAAGAGGCCGCGATCTACGCCATCCTCCAATTGGGCAACGGCCGCGCCGTGACCAAGTACATTTCCGAGATCAACTTTGTGAGCTCCGCAGTCCAGGGCGACTTGGTGGAGATGGGGCTTACCGCGAAGCGCTTCGGTCGCACGTCCCTGACCATGCGCGCCGAGGTCCGCAATATGATCACACGGGAGGCGATCCTGACCATCGAGGAAATCGTCTTCGTGAACCTCGGGCCCGATGGCCGCCCGCAACCGCACGGCTACACGGAGATCACGTATGACCGCGACCGCATCCCCACGCACCACCTAACCGAAACGCTCGACGAAGACTGAACCACCCGGCGTCGGGCGCTTTATCACTGCAGGTACCGGAACACAGTCCATGTGCGGGAATTCAGGCGGCAGTCGGGGGTGTGCCGCGCACTGAATGTCGCCTTCCGGCCGGCCCCTGCCGAGCGAAACATTGCCTTGCCCCCACATGCCAGGCAGACCAACTGCTGCCGCCGTGGCTCCTGCCAGTATTCGTCGTGGTTATCAAAGTCCTCGGCATCCCAGTCTTTCCGGTCGGCGAGGCACAGTGCCCTTCTCATCGGCTGTGGCTTTCGAGTAGTAAACAGCACTTATACGGGTGCTGGCGGCCGCGATCAACGCGGCCGCCAGCCTATATATCCGGTGACGGGAGTGTGTGTCACCGGAACTTTTGGGGCGCCTGAACCGAAGGCGTTAGCGCCGGTCGAACGTCAGCCCACCGGGCACTTGGAACGTCGGCATAAGTTCGAGCATGCCCACATTCACGTGCCGCGGCGTTTCGATGGCGTAGTCCAAGGCGTTGACGATGTCGTCCGTGGTCAGCGACTCGTAGCCCTCGTAGTAGGTCTGCCAGGCCTCTTGCATGGCCTCGGGCGTGCCGCCCATGTTGCGGCCGAAGATCTCGGTTTCCACACGGCCCGGGCAGATCTCGGTGACGCGGATGCGCTTGCCCACGGTGTCGTTGCGGAGCTGGCGGGAGATCTGGTGCACGGCGGCCTTGGTGGCGTGGTAGACCGTGTGGCCGTAGAAGTTGTAGGTGCCGGCGATCGAGCTGATGTTGATGACGTGGCCGAGGTCGCGTTCCACCATGCCTGGCAGCACCAGGCGCGTGAGCTGCAGCAGGCCGCGAAGGTTTACGTCCACCAGTTCGTCGATGTCGGCTTCGGAGGAATCCAGGATGTTGCCCGGGCGGGAGACGCCGGCGCAGTTCACCAGAACGTCCACCTGGAGGTCATTTACGACGGCGGCCAGCGCGGCCGTGTCCGTCAGGTCCACTACGTGCGGGATGGCTCCGGTGCGGTCGGCCAGCTCGGCGAGGCGTTCCTCGTTGCGGGCCACGGCGTGAACCGTCAGTCCGCGCTTGGAGAGGCGCTCGGCGATGGCTGCACCCATGCCGGTTGATGCTCCGGTGACGAGGGCGGTGGTGTAATCGGAAAAGGTCATTGGGTCCTCCAAAAGGTGGGGATCGGTGGGGCTCAGTGCGCCGGACCCGGAAGCCCGGCGCACTGGCCGCAGGTATGCCGCAGTGGGTGGGGGTTAGGCGTCGCGCAGTGGTTCGTGCGCGCGGTCCTTGACCGTGCTGACAGCGATCAGTGTGCCGAGGGCGGTGACCACTGCGTAGAACGCGGGCATGTAGATGTTGCCGGTGCTGCCGATCAGCCAGGTCATGAGCAGCGGTGCGGTGCCGCCGAACAGGGCCGAGGAGATGTTGTAGCCGAGGCCGTATGCGGAGTAGCGGACGCGGGTGGGGAACAGTTCGACGATCAGGATGTGGATGACCGCTGTGTGGCCGGCGAAGACGATTGCCATGATGCAGGCGCCGAGGATGGCCAGGCCCATTTCGCCGGTGGCGATGAGGGCGTAGGACGGGATGCCTAGGACTGCCATGGCGATCGCGGAACCGGCAATGACCTTCTTGCGGCCAACACGGTCGGACAGGGCGCCCATGAACGGGATGGCGATGCAGATGACAACCAGGCTGCAGGCCGTCACCAGGAGGGCTTCGCCGATGGTGAAGTTCAGCTGCTTGCCCTTAAGGAACGTGGGCATGTAGGAGAAGAGGACGTAGTAGCCGGAGCCATTCATCAGCGGGATGAAGAGAGCCAGGAGCATGGCGCGGCGGTGTTCCTTGGACTGGAAGGCTTCCTTGAGCGGGTTCTTGGAGAGACCGCCCTCTTCCTTCAGCTTCTCGAAGTTGGGGGTGTCGCTGATGGCCTTGCGGATGTACCAACCGATGATGCCCATGGGGATGGCCACCAGGAACGGGATACGCCATGCGAAGGAGCCGAAGCCGCCGCCGTCGATAGCTGCTTGGGTGAGCCAGGGCGACATGGAGAAGGCTACCAAGGTACCCGTGAGCAGTGCTGCGAAGGAGGCGATCTGCGCGTAGGAGGTGATGATGCCGCGCTTGCCTTCCGGGGCGTGCTCAGCAAGGAAGGTCATGGCGCCGGCAGCCTCGCCGCCAACGGAGAAGCCCTGGAGGAGCCGCATGAGGACCAGGAGGATCGGAGCCGCGATGCCGATGGCTGCATAAGGGGGCAGCAGACCGATACCGGCGGTGGCAACACTGATCAGGAGGATGACGAAGACCAGGAGCTTTTGCCTGCCGATCCGGTCCCCGAGGTAGCCACAAACCACCGCACCGAGCGGGCGGACAAAAAACGAAACCGCGTATCCGGCGAACACGAAGAGCAAGGCGTTGTCCGGATTGCCCGGGGCCAGGAAGACGAGAGCCAGCGTTCCCGCCATGAAGGCGAAAATGCCGTTGTCGTACAGTTCCACGAAGATGCCAACACAACCTGCGGTGACAACCTTGCGGGTTTGGCGGCTCGTGAGCCGCTCATGCTGCACTGGTGCAGCGTTGGTGCTTGCGGTCATGACTTTTCCTTACTGAGATGAGCGTAGCAACGCCTACTGGTATGACGACAGGGTTTTAGCTGCATGCCGCAACTGGTAGGTCCTGCCACTGGGGACGGCATCCGATACCAAGGAGTCCGAAGACGGCGTTGACGGATTCGCGGAGGGTCTCAAGTTGGGCCCGCGACCGCCTATGGGCGGCAGTTGCTTCTGCCACTGTGGTTTTCCGAAAACGGACCTTGTCCCCTGGCCTTGCTTGGGCCAGGACATCCAGTCCGGTGCTGGTGACCACTGCAAGGACCGGGTACCCGGCCGTGACGCCGCGTCCCCGGTGCAGTACCAGCAGTTCTTCCCTTGAGGGAACCTCGACGGCGCCCACTGGCACGCCGCGGGAAAGGACCTCATCGCTTGAGGTTCTTTCCGGAAGTTCTCCGCCGAGCCGCAGGCCAATGTGGTTGCTACGGCCGCTTACGACATACTCCGAGGTGAAGAGCAATTCACCGGATTCGCCAAACTCTGCGACGTCCGGGCCGTCGGTCACATCGACCGAAAGGTCTGATCCCATGCTTGGGCGTTCAAGGCCCAGCCGGAAGAGGGGAAGGTCGAAGTACGGCTGGCGTACAGGACTTACGCTGCGCCGGCTAAGGAGCGTGGTTCCTTCCTGAAGCTGAAGTCCGAAGCCCACCACGGTGTCCGGGGCTGCACTGCCAAGCAGTGTCCCTGCCTCGATGGAGCCGTGGATGGCCAGGTAGGCACGGAGCCCACGGTGGATTCCCCGGATGGACACGGATTCGCCTGCCCTGACAGATACGGGTTCCCACTGGCTGCAGGGGCGTCCACCGACTGTCAGCGTGAGCGGAGCACCAGTAACGGCGATCAGGACGTCGCTGTTCGCTTTCATCCGGAAGTCGAGGGCCGTGATCTCCAGGAGGGGATGGTTGTCCAGATTTCCGGCCAAAATGTTTGCAGCGCGGGCCGAGTATTGGTCCAGGGCACCGTTGACTGGAAGTCCAAAGCGGGGTCCGCGGAACCTGCCGAGGTCCGTGACAACCGAGTTGCCGGGCTGCTGGATCAGGATCTCGCCGCTCACGGCAGGGGCTCCAATTCCATGGGTTCCAGTTCCATGCCCACGAACTCGTGGAAGTCTTCGGAGCGGATCTGCCGGAACCGCAGGATGTCGCCCGGCTTGTAGGGGACCAACGGTTCGCGGCGGATATTGAGGACTGACAGCGGCGTCTGACCGATCACGCACCACCCTCCGGGAGCGGCTGCCGGCGCGATGACTGCCTGGCGTCCGGCTACTGCCACCGCACCCGCAGGCACACTGAGCCGGGGATCCTTGAGGCGGGGTACAGGCTTGGGGAACGCGGGACCGTCCATCATGGGCGAACCCGCGGGGGCACCCAGACAGCGCACGGTGTAGGTCTTTTCGGTGTGGAGGCGGATGACTTCTTCGAGGTCAATCCCCTGATGCTGTGCAACGCGTTCCAGGTCGGGACCGTAGTCGCCCCCATAAACCACCGGAACGTCGAATTCCCGAGGCGCCTGCGTAACATCGCCGGCGTGGCCGAGTTCCAGAAGCCCGAGCTTGACGAAGGCGCGCACTTGACGGGCCGAAACCAGGATGGGATCGAACTCCACCAGCACGGAGTCATACGTAGGAACCGCGCCCTGGAGACCCTCGGCACCGCAGCTTTCCAGCCAGTCAGCCAATCGGTGGACTGTTAGCCAGTTGTCTTCACGGGCTTCAGAAATGGCGACGACGCGAAGCGCGGAGTCTCCGGATTCGTGGACTTCGGTGGGAGCCACTGCCAGGACCGACATGTCAGGCCGCCTTCCTCTTGGCATCCATGACCTCAGCCAGCGGGGCGATGCGGACGCCAGCGGAGATGAGTTCCGAACGGATCTGCCGAGCCAGCTCAACAGCACCGGGGTTGTCCCCGTGGAGGAGCAGCGTATCGACGTCGATATTAATGTCGTCGCCGGTGGCGCAACGGATCTTTCCGTCAACCACCATGCGCAGCGTGCGGTCCACGATCTCTGTTGGATCGTGCAGCACGGCGCCGGACTGGCTGCGGGGAAGCAGCGTGCCGTCTTCCTGGTACGCCCTGTCCACGATGCCGACGATTGCGACATCCAGCCCTGCTTTCCGAGCGGCGGTGGCGAGTTCGCCGTCCTGGGCAACAACAATGAGTTCGTTGTCGACGCGGGCTGCGGCGTCAGCCACAGCCTGGGCGTAGTCGGCGCGGACAGCCACGAGGTTGCCGAGCCGTCCGTGCGGCGCGAGGTGCGTGACCTTAGTGCCGTGGAAAGCGGCGAAGCCGTTCAGTGCACCCAGCTGGTAAAGCACGTCGTTCTGTACCTCGCTGGCAGAGAGGCCCATGTCGCGCCGCCCAAACCCACGCAAGTCGGGGAAGCTCGGGTGCGCTCCGATGCCCACGCCGCGGCGAACGCATTCTGCAACGGTGGCCGCCATGATGTCCGGATCACCGGCGTGGAACCCACATGCGATATTGGCGCTTGAGACGATCTCCAGGAGCTCGGAATCGTCGCCAATGGTGTAGGCGCCAAATCCCTCTCCGAGATCCGCTACAAGATCAATTGTGGACGTCACGTGGTTCTCTTTCCGTGGTTTAGCATTCGGGGCTGGAAATGCAACAAATAGTCCGCAGGAGGATTAGTTGAATTCCCGGAGAATGGCAGTCGCTTCTGGAAACCAAAGCGTTGCCTGAAGTTCTTTCTAGAAGTCTCGCACCGGTCAACCACGTTGCACAAAGACCTAATAGCTATCCCGTGATAGCTCTCCGTTATGACCTGCACCACCCTGTACTGTGGCTTGGGTCCCAGTGGTGCCCGGATAGAATTTCCCTTACGCACGCCACCCGGGGACGTGGCCCTCCAGGAAGGCAGACCCATGGATACGCGCAAACTCTCATACTTCGTGCAGATCGTTGACTCAGGCAGCATCACCAAGGCTGCGGCCGCGCTGCACGTGGCCCAGCCCGCCCTCAGCCAGCAGGTGTCAGCACTGGAGAACGACCTCAAGCAGCGCCTCCTGATCCGCAGCAAGCAGGGCGTTGAGCCGACAGCGGCCGGGCACACCCTCTACCGCCACGCGCAATCGATCCTGCGGCTGGTGGAACAAGCCCGGCAGGACGTGGCCACCTCCGGAGCTGCTCCCTCCGGCCGGGTCTCCATTGCGATCGCGCCCTACAGCATGGCTTCAAGCCTGACGCCCCAGATCATCAGGGAAGTAGGGCGCCGCTACCCGGATATCGTGGTGCACCTGACAGAGATTTTTGGTGGCGTGTTGAGCGAGGCCATCAAGAACGGCCGCCTCGATATGGCGCTCATCTACGAGCCTGGAAAGATCCGCGGCGTTCAGTTCACCACCATGATCGTGGAGGATCTCCATCTTGCGGTTCACCCTGACGTGGACATCGAGCACGGCAAGGACACGATTACGCTCGCGGAAGCGAGCACAGTGGGCCTGTTCCTTCCGGAAAAGAACCACACACTGCGACAGCTCATCGAGAAGGGCTTGGCGGACCAAAATCTGCCGCTCCGGCTGGTGGGCGAAGTGGAATCGGTGCCTTCGCTGACCCGGCTCATCCGCGCCAACCTGGGTGGCACCGTCCTGCCGAAGTCGGCCGCAGATGCCCTCTTCCCCGACCAGGACTTCAAAGTGTTGCGGATCGTTGAGCCTGGGCTCCAGAGCAAGATCGCACTCTGCACCCCTGACCACGAGCCACTGTCAGAGGCCGCGTCGGCCGTGCTCATGGTCGTCAAGGAGATGCTGCACCAACAGCTGATCAGCAAATACGGGACGGACCCCGTGCAACTGCCGGCCCATCCATAACAATCCCTTATCCGGACAGACAGCTTTGGTCTTATTCACAACCGATTTAATTTCCTAATATCGAATTATCAAGAAATTCGAAAGCAGCTCACGGATTCCGCGGGCACGTTCAAAGGAAACAACGGTGAAAAAGATCAGCACGGCCGGATGGGTTTCAAATCCAACCCGCGGAACGATCAGCGCACGAACCGGATTTCACTGCCCACGGAATGGCTTTTGGCGTCCGATAGGCGGCATAGGCGAACCCCTGTTTGTTTTCGAGGGGAGCCTCATGCCCGCCCACGCCGGCAGCAGCATCGAATGGCATCTGGTGGACACGCGTCCGGGGCACTCTGGACTCGACTGACCGGTCCCGGAACCGGGCGGCCCGCGCAACCCGGCCACACGCCGTCGTACTTCACCCCCTCAGCTGCACCATCCAAGGCGTCCTGCCACCGCAGGGCGCCTTTTCTGTGCCTGGATACTACCTGGATGCGGCCGGTCTGCCGTCAAAACAGCACACCAGTCAAAACAGCACACCAAAGGGGCCGGCCTCAGCGTCTTTCAAAGACGTGCCACCGGCCCCCGGAACAGCGATCAGTCTTCGACCAGGAGGCCTTTCTCCTTGAGCTTCTCCGTCAGCCCGCAGAGCTCAATGGTGTTTCCGCCGTCGTGGTAGAGCTTGATGAGTTCGCGCTCGTGGTCGTCGCGAGCCTGGGACAGTGCGATGACTTCCTCGGCCTCCTCGCGGCGGACCACCACCACGCCGTCAGCGTCACCACGGAGGATATCGCCCGGGTAAATGATTTCGTCACCGAAAACGATCGGGTGGTTGATCGGACCGAGGGTTTCCTTGACTGTGCCCTTGATGCTGACGCTGCCGGAGAAGACGGGCAGTCCCAGCTCAATCAGGTCCTGGGTGTCGCGCACGCCTGAATCGGTGACCATGGCGGCGATGCCCTTGGCCTTCATGGCATTGCCCAAGACGTCGCCGAACGTGCCGGCTTCGGCCATCTCCTGCGCTCCGACCAGGACGACGTCGCCTGCCTGGGCGTAGTGGATGGCCACCTGGAGCATGAGGTTGTCCTGCGGTGCGCAGGCGACCGTGACGGCAGGGCCGCAGAAGGACATGGAGCGGTCGATCGGCTTGATCCTGGAGCTCAGGGCGCCGCGGCGGCCCTGTGCTTCGTGGATGGTTGCGGAAGAGAAGGCCGCGAGGCGGCTGACGACGTCAGCCTCGGGGCGCTCGAACTTGGTCTTGACGTGGATCATTTTCGGGTTCCTTCAGTTTTTGGGGAGGCTAGTTGAGTGCGTTGACGGCATCGCTGATGGAGTCCACGCCGGCGTTGATGGTCTCCAGCGAGGTGGCGAAGGAGATCCGGAAGTACGGGCCCAGGCCGTAGGCCGAACCCTGGATGACGGCCACGCGGGCAGCGTCCAACAGGTAAAGGGTGAAATCTTGGTCGTTCTCGATGACCTTGCCGTCGGGCGCGGTCTTGCCGATCACGCCACTGCAGTTCACGTAGGCGTAAAAGGCGCCTTCCGCTGGCGCGACGGTCAGACCGTTGATGGCGTTGAGGCCCTCGACGGCGGCGTCCCGGCGCTTGCGGTACACCTCCACGCTGTCGCGGACGAAGGACTGGTCGCCGTTCAGCGCCGCCACTGCGGCGGCTTGGCTGATGGACGACGGGCACGACGACGTCTGGGACTGCAGCTTGTTCATGGCCGCAATCAGGGGCGCGGGTCCCACGCCGTATCCGAGCCGCCAACCGGTCATCGCGTACGCCTTGGACACGCCGTTGACCAGCAAGATGCGGTCTTTGAGCGCCGGGGCAGCAGTGACCAAGCTGGTGACGCGGCCGTCTCCGAAGTGGATCTCATCGTAGATCTCGTCGGTGAGGATAAAGACGTGCGGGTGCTCCTCAAGGACCGCGCCCAGTGCCTGCAGTTCCTCCCTGGTGTACACAGCGCCGGTCGGGTTGGAAGGGGCGTTAAGGATGAGCCATTTTGTGTTGGGGGTGATGGCCCTTTCCAGGGCGTCCGGGGTGAGTTTGAAGCCTGTGTCTTCGCCGCACGGGACGATCACCGGGGTGCCATCGTTGGCAAGGACCATCTCCGGGTAGGAAACCCAGTAAGGCGCGGGGACAATCACCTCATCGCCCTCGTTGAGCGACGCCATCAGGGCTACGTACAGAACCTGTTTGGCTCCGCCGCCAATGGTCAGTTGGTTCCGCTCGTAGTGGTGTCCCGTGTGGCTTTCGATCTTGCGAAGGATCGCGGTCTGGAGCTCCGGCGTACCGGTCACCGAGGTGTACTTGGTCTCTCCATCTCTGATGGCAGCGACTGCTGCTTCTTTGATGTGGTCCGGGGTGTCGAAGTCCGGCTCGCCGACGGTCAGGTCGATGATCGGGATGCCTTCAGCTTTAAGTTCGCGGACGCGGGCGGCCGCGGCGACGCTCGCTGAGGACTTGATGCGGGTGACCCTCGACGCCGGCAGGTAGTCGGACATGTCTCCTCCAGGAAAGTGGGACTCAGGACGCGCGGATTCGCGTATCCCCTTTTTCGAGACTAGGGATTCGCACGCCCTGTGGATAAGACCTAATGTGCGTGGATCTATAAGGGGCTCTTATGACGCGGATCTCTTTGTGGGGTTCCGGAACCCATTCGGCGCACAGAATGCGTATGGACGCACTCTGGGGCACATCTTCCATGCACTTTGCTTATGGGTTCACGCGGTATTGGTATTTCCTTGGACCGGTGAACACTGCCTAGATTCGAGGGATCAGAAGTGCTGTTCCGAAACTGAAAGGGAGCCAATGACAGCCCAAACCAGCTCAGCCCCCGCTGTTTCAGGCCAAGCCCGATCGGCCACCGGACGATATACCTACCGGGCGAAGGCCCCACGTCCGCAGCCCACGGATCACACGGATCACGCCAAGCTGGCGCATGCCCTCGGCGTGCATCGGCAACTGCTGTCCCACGCAACGAGCGCCATCCGTACCCTGACCGCTGCCAGAAACGAGCTGATGGCGCAGGCGATTGAGGATGGGCTCACCATCGCCACTGTTTCAGCGGCCACCGGGGAGAACATGAAGGCGGTCAGGACCATCGCTTTGGCTTATGACGATCTCCACCCGAGCGGGCTCCCCCGCAACGTCCATTTGTCAGCAATGAAGCAGAAGAGCGACGAACTCAGGGCCGCCGAACGTCATCGGGCCCAGATCACCGAACGACGCGAAGCCCTGATTGTGATGGCCCTCCGCAACAAGGTCTGCGATGACCTGGAGCTTGCCTCGCTGACCGGACTCACTCCGGACCACATCCGCCGGTCAACGCGGGGAATCGCCCGTCCTGCCTAGCTTTCGCAACGCACCCTGTGCGTTCCCTCCCGGTTGGCTCGCCCGGCACTGCGGGTCACATCAGCCAAGGACCCGAACGACGCGGGATCACGCGAGCCGTGCACAACCATCCGGCGTGCGCCTCCGGGCAACTGGGAAGGAAGGACCGCCCGATCGTTGAACCCCGGAGCCACGGAGGGTAGAACGGATAAATGAGCAACGACGTGAACTCTTGGATGGATCAGTACATACGCGCGTGGACCTCGAACAACCCTGAGGACATCAAGGCCCTCTTTACCGAAGATGCCGTCTATTCCGACAGGCCGAACACTGAAAAACAATGGAACGGCCACGAGGAGATCGTCAAAGCGTGGGCTGATGCTGGGGACAAACCCGAGGACTGGACCTTCGAGTGGACGCTCCTTGGCCGGGACGGTGACACCGCTTTTGTGCAGGGCCTGACCACGTACCTCAACGGGGAGCCCACCTATGACAACCTCTGGGTGATCCGTTTCGCCGAGGACGGCCGAGCCCGCGAATTCACCGAATGGTACATGGCCCGCAAGCACACCCCGCCCGCACCCAACTGAGTCAGTAGCTTTCGCGCTCAACCGTTTCAGCTACGGGAATGAACTTGTCGGCAAAGCCCTCGGAAGCCCGGGCGAGCACAGCAACGTCCGCGCCGACCAAGACAAAGGAGGCACCGGCGTCGAGATAGGCGCGGGCTGTCGCCTCGTTGAAGGCATTCACGCCGGCAGGCTTGCCCGCTGCTTTGGCGGCGGCGAGGCAGTGCTCGACGACGGCCCTGACCAAAGGATTTTCCTGCTGTCCCAGCAGCCCCATGGAGGCGGCGAGGTCCGAGGGGCCAAGGAAGATTCCGTCAACACCATCGACGGCCAGAATCTCCTCGACAGCCGATGCCGCAGCCTCCGATTCAATTTGGACCGTGAGGCTGATGGACTCGGAGGCATTGGCCAAGTAGTCCGGGACGCGGTTCCAACGCGACGCGCGGGCCAAAGCCGAACCAACTCCCCGGACCCCGAGTGGCGGGTACCTTACCGCAGCAACGGCGGTGGCTGCCTCGAAGGCTGAGTTCACCATGGGGATCAGCAGGTTCTGCACACCGAGGTCCAGGTATTGCTTGATGACCACGGTGTCATTGACCGGCGGCCGGACCATGACTTTCAACGGGTATCCACTCACGGCATGAAGCTGCGCCACGATGGATTCCAAGCCGTTGGGGCTGTGCTCTGCGTCAATCAGCAGCCAGTCCAGCCCTGAGCCCGCACAGATTTCTGCCACCAGGGGACTACCGGAACAAACCCACATTCCAGCCAACGGACGGCCGGCCTCGGAGAGGGCCGAATAGAAGGTGGGGCTCAGCTGAAGTGACATGTCACAACTCCCAACGGTCCGTAGTCCGCGTGCACGGTATCACCTTTGTACACCCATAGGGGGCGTGTAAACGAGCCTGCCAGGATGATATCTCCGGCTTTCATTGAGTCTCCGTGAGCAGCGATCTTGTTGGCCAGCCAATGGACTCCGTTGGCTGGGTGATCGAGCACTCCGGCGGCCACCCCGGTCTCCTCCACGGTCTGGTTTTTGTACAGAATCGCAGAGACCCAGCGGAGGTCGACGGAGTCCGGCCGCACCGGGCGGCCGCCCACCACCATGGCGCCCATCGCGGCGTTGTCCGAGATGGTGTCCACGATGGTCCGGCCCTCCATTTCGATCCTGGAGTCCAGGATCTCGAGGGCCGGAACAACGTAGTCGGTCGCGTTGAGCACGTCGAAGATGGTGCAGCCCGGGCCCTTCAAGGCGGACTTCAGCACGAAGGCCAACTCCACTTCGACCCGCGGGTGCGTGTACTGGTCCCACGCGACCGAGCACCCGGTCTCCAGGACCATGTCATCGAAAATGGCGCCGTAATCCGGTTCCGTAATGCCCGTGGCGGCCTGCATGGCCTTGGACGTGAGGCCGATCTTGCGCCCCACCAACGTGCGCCCGGCTTCCTCGTTCCGCCGCATCCACAACTGCTGCACGGCGTAGGAATCCTCCACCGTCATGTCGGGGTAGCGGGCGGTGAGGCGCGGGACCGGTTTGCGGTTCCGGCCGGCTTCGAGGAGCTCGTCGGCAATGGCTTCGATCGTCTTCGCGTCCAACATGGTTTAGACCTGCGCCCCCAGCTTGAACCCCTCGGCAGCTTCGCCGGATGCACCCTCGGGACGGGTGTAAGAGAAGCCATCGGCGCCGACCGTGACTGCCATCTCGGACTTGTCCTCGCGTTCAATGATGGGCTGCGGGTTGCCGTCCAAGTCCAGGACCAGGGAGGCCTCGGTGTACCAGGAGGGGACTACGGGGTTGCCCCACCAGTCGCGGCGCTGGTTGTCGTGGACGTCCCAGGTGACGGTGGGGTTGTCGGGGTCGCCGGTGTAGTAGTCCTGGGTGTAGATCTCCACGCGGTGGCCGTCCGGGTCCAGGATGTAGAGGTAGAACGCGTTGGACACACCGTGGCGTCCGGGGCCGCGTTCGATGCGGTCGGAGATGCGGAGGGCGCCCATCTTGTCGCAGATCTGGATGATGTTGTGCTTCTCGTGCGTGGAGAACGCGATGTGGTGCAGGCGGGGACCGTTGCCGCCGGTCAGGGCGGTGTCGTGCACGGTCTGCTTGCGGTGCATCCACGCGGCGTACGTGACGCCGTCAGAATCCTTGATGTCCTCGGAGACGCGGAAGCCGAGGTCCTCCAGGTACTTGCGTCCGCGCGGGACGTCCGGGGTGACCTGGTTGAAGTGGTCCAGGCGGACCAGTTCGCCGGCGGAGTAGAGGTCGTAGCGCTGGGTGAGGCGTTCCACGTGCTCCACGTCGTAGAAGAACTCGTACGGGAAGCCTAGCGGGTCTTCCACACGGACGGAGTCGCCAACACCCTTGGTGAATCCTTCCTTGCGGCGCTCCACCCGGCAGCCCAGTTCGCGGTAATAGGCCTCGGCTGCGTCCACCTCGGCCGGGGATTTCACCCGGTAGGCGAATGCTGCAGCGGCAGCAACGGGGCCCTTGCGGAGGACCAGGTTGTGGTGGATGAACTCCTCGAAGGAGCGCAGGTAGATGGTGTTCTCGTCTTCTTCGGTGACGTGCAGTCCCAGGAGGTCCACGTAGAACGCGCGGGACTTCTCAAGGTCCGTGACCACGAGTTCCAGGTAGGCGCAGCGGACGATGTCCGGAGCAGGAACCGTAGGAGTTGGGATCGGGCCGGTGAAAGGGTTGCTCATGATGGTCTCTCTTCGTTGAAAGGGGTAGGTGGGGAGCTTAGGCGCCGAATTTGGGCGTGTGGACTGAGCCGAGCGTGATGTGCACGGCCTGCTGGTCGGTGTAGAAGTCGATGGAGCGGTAGCCGCCCTCGTGGCCCAGGCCGGAAGCTTTGACGCCGCCGAAAGGGGTGCGGAGGTCGCGGACGTTGTGGCTGTTGAGCCACACCATGCCGGCCTCCACGTTCTGGGAGAAGTTGTGGGCCCGTGTCAGGTTCTGGGTCCAGATGTAGGCCGCCAGGCCGTACTTGGTGTTGTTCGCCAAGGCGAGGGCTTCGTCGTCGTTCTCGAAAGGCGTGATGGCCACGACGGGACCGAAGATTTCCTCCTGGAAGATCCGGGCATCAGGCGCGACGTCGGCAAACACCGTAGGTGCGATGTAGTTACCTTCGGGCAGGTGGTCGGGTCGGCCGCCGCCGGCCAGGAGGCGACCCTCGGACTTGCCGATCTCTACGTACGACGCCACCTTTTGGTAGTGCTCGGGGTGGACCAGCGCGCCCACTTGGGTCTTGGGATCGTGGGGATCGCCCACCACGATGTTCTTGGCCCGGGCGGCGTACTTTTCGCAGAATTCGTCGTAGATTGCCCGTTCCACCAGGATGCGGGAGCCGGCCGTGCAGCGTTCGCCGTTGAGGGAGAACACGCCGAACAGCGCCGAATCAATGGCTGCGTCCAGGTCGGCATCGGCGAACACGACGCACGGGGACTTGCCGCCGAGCTCCATGGACAGGCCCTTGAGGTTGGCGGCTGCGTTGCGGAAGATCGTCTGGCCCGTGGTGGTCTCGCCGGTGAAGGAGATCAGCGGAACGTCCGGGTGCTTCACCAAAGCGTCGCCGGCTTCTTCGCCCAAGCCGTTGACCAGGTTGAACACACCGTCGGGGAGGCCGGCGTCCTTGAAAATCTGGGCCCAGAGCGAGGCGGAAAGCGGTGTGAACTCGGCCGGTTTGAGGACCACGGTGTTGCCGGTGGCCAGAGCCGGGGCGAGCTTCCAGGACTCCAGCATGAACGGGGTGTTCCACGGCGTGATCAGGCCCGCAACGCCGATCGGCTTGCGGTTCACGTAGTTGATCTGCGAACCGGGGACCTTCATGGCGTCATCGAACTGGGCCACGATCAGGTCCGCGAAGAAACGGAAGTTCTCGGCAGCGCGCAGCGCCTGGCCCTTGGCCTGGGTGATCGGCAGGCCGGTATCGAACGTTTCCAGCTCGGCGAGGCGGGCTTCCTGTGCCTCCACCGCATCAGCGATCTTGTTCAACACCCGGGCACGCTCACGCGGCTTCATCTTCGGCCACGGACCGTTGACGAACGCTTCGCGGGCAGCGGCGACAGCAAGATCAATGTCTTCCTTCTGGCCGGCCGCAGCAGTGGCGTAGTTGCCGTTGGATACAGGGTCCAGGACATCAAACGTCTTGCCGGACAGGGAGTCAACGAACTCGCCGTTGATGAAGTGCTGGATGTGGGACGGCAGGTTTTCGGGGATGTAATGCTTGGCGGTCTCTACTGAGGTCGTCATCGTTGAAGTCCTAACTAGTGATCAGGGTTTGCTTGGGCGAGGTAGGCGTCCAGGGTGGCGGCGCGGTGTTGGCGGGCCGCTTTCTCGATGGTGTCGGCGTCTGCTGCGTTCTCGATGAGCCGCAGCAGTGCCTCATGTTCGCGCACCGATTCCTGGGCTCGGCCGGGGACAAAACGGAACGTCGACGAGCGTAGCGACGCCAGCCGGTTCCACCCCCGATGCACGAGGTCCAGAATGTGCGGGTTGGGGCAGTGTTCAAAAAGGACGCTGTGGAAGTCCTGGTTCAGCGCGGTGAAGCGGACGGGATCGAAGTGCTCCAGGCACTCACGCATTTCCTCATTCACGGCACGGGCGCGGGCAATGGCAACCGAATCGATCAGCGGTGCGGACAACGCGGTGGCCGCGCCCTCCACGATGCTTAGGGTCTGCATCGTGTACAGGTACTCGGTGGGGTCGATGCCGGACACTGTAGCGCCCACATTCCGCTCGAACTTCACCAGCCCTTCGGCCTCCAGCCGGCGGATCGCTTCCCGGACAGGGACCACACTGAAGCCCAGGTCTTCGGCGATTTTGGCGAGCACCAGCCGGTAACCCGGCGTGTACGTCCCCTCCACGATCCGCGCCTTCACGGCGGCGTAGGCTTGCTGGGACTTGCTTTGGGCGGCGGCGCTTTCGACGGCGGTTTCAGTCACTGTGGGCTCCTTGCCGGCTTTGCCACTCCTGGAAGCGTGCCTGCCATTCCTTATTCATCGGATACAGCCCATCTACGCTGTTGCCTTCCTGGACCATCTGGAAAATGAACGTCTCTTCCTTTTCCTGCTGGATGCAGTCGTCCACCAGTTCTTCGGCGATAGCCGGCGGGATCACCAGGATGCCGTCCGAGTCGGCCACGATGATGTCCCCGGGCTGCACGGTGGCTCCGCCGCAGGCGATGGTGATGTCCGTGTCCCACGGAATGTGCCGGCGTCCCAGGACTGCAGGGTGCGGGTTGGCGAAGTAGGTGGGCATTTCCAGGTCGGCCACGGCCGAGTAGTCGCGGACGCCGCCGTCGGTAATGATTGCAGCGGCCCCACGGACCTGGGCACGCAACGCGAGGATGTCACCGACCGTGCCGGTACCCTTCTCCCCGCGGGCTTCCATCACCAGGATTTCGCCTTCGTTCACGGAGTCGATGGCCCGCTTCTGGGCGTTGAATCCGCCGCCGTGGGTCTTGAACAGGTCCTCGCGGTTGGGAACGTAACGCAGGGTCCGGGCCAGGCCCACCACCTTGCGGTCCGGGCGCGTGGCCTGCAGGCCGTCGATGCTCACGTTGTTCAGTCCGCGCTTGCGGAGCTGGGAGGAAAGGGTTGCGGTAGCGACGGATTCCAGCTTCGCCTTGAGCTCCGGAGTCAGCACCGAAGCGGCGACGGCGGCCGGGACTGGCAGGCCCGCCGCTTCGCGCGATCCGTACGCCTCCTCCCGCTGGGTGTCATCAGTCTTGGGCCGGGCACCAAAGTCCGCGAACGGCGTCGTACCTTCCGTTACTTTGGTGGCCAGGCGGCGGCTGCTGAAGTCACCGCCGGTGACCTCAATTTCGACGACGTCACCCGGCTTGGCCACGGAGGCGCCGGCGGGGGTGCCGGTGAGGATGATGTCGCCCTCTTCGAGCGTGAGCAGCTGGGAAAGGTCCGCGACGAGCTGCGCGAACGGGAAGAGGAGGTCCTCGGTGGTGTCGTCCTGGACGAGGTTCCCGTTGTGCCACGTCCGGATTCTCAACTGCGTGGGGTCAACGGCGTCGGCCGGAATCAGTGCGGGACCAACGGGAGTGAAGCCGTCGCCACCCTTGGACCGAACGTTGGAGCCCTTGTCCGCGTACCGGAGATCGTAGACGCCGAGGTCGTTGGACGCGGTGACCCATTCGACGTGGCTCCATGCATCGTCCAATCCGACGCGACGGGCGGACTTGCCGATGACCAAGGCGATCTCACCCTCGTACCCGAGCAGTTCACAACCGGCTGGGCGCTCAACGGTGCCGGGGGCGTCCGCGGATCCAAGTGCCAGCGAAGACGACGGCTTCAGAAAGTACGACGGCTGCTCGGGAGTGCGCCCACGCTGGGCCGCGCGGCTGGGGTAGTTGATGTGGACGGCAATAACTTTGCGCGTCCGGGCCAGCATGTCCTGGCTGACTTCCTGGGTCCGGAACTCCAGTGTCACGGCGCCTCCTCCTGATCAAACATTTATCAAGTACGAAATCGTATACGATAACTATGGACCGGGAACGTGATCCGCGTCAACCCCCTCATCAAACCCAACTGACTCGCAATAGTGGTTGTCATGAGCGCCCAAAACAACCACTATTGCGAGTTAGTTGGGTACTCAGGAGGGGCGGGCGTGGCTTTGGGCGATGAGCAGGAGCAAGGGGAGCCGTTGAGGTTCGCCGATGGCCCGGAATGGGAACACTGGCTCTCCGAGAACCATGCCACCCGGACCGAAGCCTGGCTGGTCATCGGGAAGAAGAACTCGGGCGCTGGCCTCATTGAGATCCAAGACGCCCTGGACGGAGCCCTCTGTTTCGGCTGGATCGATGGCCAACGCAAGGGCTACGACGAGAAGACTTTCCTGCAGAGGTACTCCCGCCGCCGGGCTCGAAGTTCGTGGTCCCAAGTGAATGTAGGCAAAGTGGAGACGCTGATAGATGCAGGCCGCATGCGTCCGGCCGGATATGTGGAAATAGACGCAGCCAAAGCCGATGGCCGTTGGGAAGCGGCCTACGTTTCCCAAGCCAACGCCGAGGTGCCGGAAGATCTGGAAGCTGCACTGGCACGCGACCCCGCGGCCCGCGAGGCTTTCCAGCGTCTCGGCAAGACCAGGCGTTACCTCGTCATCCTCCAGGTACTTAAAGCCCGCACTCCCGAGTCGCGCGCCAACGTCCTGTTCAAGGCAATGGAGAAGTTGGCGAAGGGAAACTAGCCACTCTTACAAACTGTCGGTGGGCTCCCGTAGGGTACCGGCATGGACATCATCCTTGTACCCGGTTTCTGGTTGGACGCGTCGTCATGGGAGGAGGTGACGCCGCCCCTGAAAGCAGCTGGCCACAGGGTTCATCCGCTGACGCTGCCAGGGCTGGAGTCTGTGGATGCACCACGTGCAGGTATCGGCCTCCGTACCCACATCGACGCCGTAGTGGCGAAGGTAGATTCCCTGGACGGCAAGGTGGTCCTGGTGGGCCACTCAGGTGGCGGCGCCATCATCCATGGCGTGGCCGATGCCCGCCCTGACCGAGTGGCGCGCGCCGTTTACGTTGACAGCGGACCGCTCGGTGAGGGCGGGGTCATCAATGATGAACTGCCCGACGACGGCGACGACCTCCCGCTGCCGCCTTGGGAACTGTTCGAAGACGAAGACCTGGTTGACCTGACGGATGAACTGAAGGAAGCCTTCCGTGCGCGGGCCATCCCGGAGCCTAAAGGCGTTGCCGTCGAGCAGCAACACCTGGGCGACGTCCGGCGCTACGACGTGCCGGCCACGATTATCGCCTGCCAGTTCCCCTCGTCGCTCCTCAAGGAATGGATGGATGCCGGACACCCGTTCACGGCGGAACTCGCCAGGATCCGGGACGTGGACTATATCGATCTCCCCACGGGACACTGGCCGCAATTCACCAAACCCAAGCAACTGGGTGAGGCGATTTTGACCGCGGTGGAACGCGTCAGCTAGCTACTTAGTGGCGGGGCGGCGTATTAGTCGCCGGTCCTTCCGGCGCGGCGCCGCCCTCGTCAGTCCAGTCGCTTCCCGTGGTGTCATCCAAGGCAGGATCGGACACAACATCCGACTTGATGGTGGGCACGGTGGTGACGGTTGGCTTGGTAACGGCGGGCTTGCTGTCGGAAGAGGAACCGGGATGTTCGCTGCCCTTCGGGGACGTGATGCCCGGGAACATGGTCTCGGCCTTTTCCATCAGCTTCTTGCCGGCCTCATACAGGTTGTCCAAAATGTCCGGCACCGACTCTTGGACGGCTTCCGTGGCCTGGTGGACGTTCTCTTGAACCTCAGGGTTCTTCCAAAGCTTCTCAGTGCCTCCCCGCACGCGGCGATACACCTCCGGCCAGGATTTGGATCCCCACACGTAACCGACAGCCACGCCAACGGCGAACAATGCTTTGCCTTTCACAGCAATCACTCCTTCCGAGGTGTTTGTCCTTCGACAGTAGTCCCGCTGGCCGTACCATGTCACCTGCGCCTTGACCGCGAACCAGTTAATCCGGATTTGCCGAAATAAAACTACCAACTAAACTCTTATGCCAACCAACGGATAACCGCAGGAAGTAACCGCATCACAACCCGAGGAGTGAAAACCATGGGACTGGGCGACAAGATTAAGAACGCTACTGAAGAAGCAGTTGGCAAGGTCAAGGAAAAGACCGGCGAAACCACCGGCGACAGGGACCTGCAGGCCGAGGGCCTTGGCGAGCAATCGAGGGCAAACCTCAAGCAGTCCGGGGAGAAGATCAACGACGCCGCCAAGGGAGTCGCGGACTCTTTCAAGGGTCACTAGACCGCGAATCCGCGGCATTCCGGGGCTGCAAGCAAGGACGGACTAATAGTCAGGTTACTTGCTACTAGCCCCGGGAGCCGCTAGCGTTGCTTGTGTAGTACCGAGTCTGACCCAATCAGCAGGAGTGCTTTATTGGCTATATTTCATAAATTCATCGGGGTTGCATAAATAGTTCCACTCCCCCACATTCCATAGGGCCTCCAGGGCCCCATTACGGTGCCTACACCTTGGAACAGGCACCCGGTGAACTTACTCGCTTCATCACGTTCATGGAATTTCCATCAACAAGAAAGTAGGAGCAAAAATGGGTTTCTTTGGTTTTCTTCTGCTCGGTCTTTTGGCCGGCGCTATCGCAAAGCTTATTCTTCCCGGCCGCCAGGGTGGCGGCTGGCTGATCACCCTCCTCTTGGGCGTCGTCGGCGCTCTTCTGGGCGGTTGGATCGGTGGCCTCATCTTCGGCACCGGCCTCCAGGAATTCTTCTCCCTCACCACGTGGCTCCTGGCCATCGGCGGCTCAATCATCGTGCTGCTGATTTACGGCCTGGTCACCGGCCGCAAGGCACACCATGGCTAACAACCAGAACCGCGACGCCAACGGCGAGGAACTCGACGGCCAGTACACCGAAGGTGATTACGGAGACGCAGGGGCGTCACCGGAAACCCTGAAGGATGACGCCGGCGGTGACTACACGGAGGGTGACTACGCAGAAAAGACAGTGCCCTCGGCGGATGCCGAGCTCGACGAAAAGAACACGGAAGACACCCCACGGGATCGTCCGTTCTCATCCGAACCGGATGACGAAGCGTCGGGCACCAGCCGCCCGTAACATCTAAATACAGCCAAGAACCCGGAGGACTGCAACCGCAGCCTCCGGGTTCTTGCGTTGTCCGGGGCCTGATACTTTCGGGCATGGATTGTTGGGGCATTGGAGTGGAGGTCCGCGTAGCGTCGGTGAAAAGAATGGAGACAGGATGCAGGGCTGGAACCGGGCCATTGAACTCATCGAGCAGGATCTCACCGCGGAGATCGAAGTGGCAGATTTGGCGCGTGCCGCTTTAACCTCCGAATACCACTTCCGGCGGATGTTTTCCTCCCTGGCAGGCCTACCGATCTCCGAGTACATCCGCAGGCGGCGCCTGACAGCGGCCACTGCGGAAATCCTGGAGGGCAGGGCTGTGCTGGACGTTGCCTTTCGCTACGGGTACGGATCGGCGGAAGCATTCACCCGCGCGTTCAAGGCCATGCACGGGCTCAACCCATCCCAAGCCCGATTGCCGGGAGCGGTTCTCCATTCCCAGCCTCAACTGAGGTTCCACGTCCGAGTCGAAGGAAATACCGACATGAAGCACCGCATAGAAGACAAACCTGCTTTCCGCCTTATCGGACTGAAAGCCCGTGTTCCGCTGGTCCACGAAGGACCCAATCACGCCATCATCGAGTTTCAACGGGGCCTGGACCCCGCCGTCACCGCACGCATGCTCGAGTTGGCGGATGCGGATCCGGCCGGGCCCTTGTCAGTCACTGACAACATGGAAGAACAGCGCACCGAGGGAAGCGAACTGGATTACTGGCACGCAGTGGCTTCTACCAAGCCTGCCCCTCCGGGCTTCGATTCCCTTGAGGTCCCGGCAGGGCTGTGGGTGGTCTTTGAAACCGAGGGAAAGTTCCCGGAAGTCCTGCAGGGTATGTGGGCAGACGCCGCCACGGAATGGTTTCCGGCCAACCCCTACAGGTGGGCGCCGGGACCGGAAATGCTCAGTGTTCAGGTGGAACCAGGCCGGACGCATGGCCGCGGCCAATTGTGGATCCCTATTGAAAGGGAAGATCTACCCTGACGGAGCTGATTCGAGGAGCTGGTAGATCTCGGCCAGGGGCAGCACGTTCTGCCGGTACTCACGAATAAGAACCCGCAGCACTGACTCGGCAGCCTCTGCATCCTCCGTTCCAATGGCCTCGGCTGCGTAAACCGCCTTGATGTTGTGCGCAAAGGCATCGGCGGCCGTTTGGGCAATGCAGTTATGGGCAGAAATGCCGGCGAGAATGACCGTGTCGACGCCCCAATTCCTCAGGCGCATCGCAAGATCAGTTCCAAAAAAGGCACTGTCCCGGGTCTTGATCAACCGTGGAAGATCGGCAGTGAGCAGCCCGGGAACAAACTCGGCCTGCTCACTGCCCCTGAAGATGAAGCCCTGATCATCCTCAAGCATGTTGAGGCTCCACGTGGATTTATCCCGTTCGTGAACGGTTTCCACCAGGAGGACTTTGGACCCGGCTTGGAGCGCGGCGTTGGTCAGCGAATTACAGGCAGCAACAATTTCCTGCCGACGCCCCTTCAAAGAAGGGTCTTCGAAGTAGGCGTTCTGCATGTCGATCACCAACACAGCGATCATTGGCTGTCCCCCTACTTAAAACTCAACCTCATTGAAACGCCCCGCCGCAGCTCAGAGTCCCTTGCCACCCGTGACGGGAAGGACGGCGCCTGACATGTAGGATCCTTCGTCGGATGCCAGCAGCACGTAGGCAGGTGCCAGCTCAGCCGGCTGGCCGGCCCGGCCCAGCGGGGTGTCCTGCCCGAAGGTGGGGAGCTTGTCCGGCCATTCGGTGGCAGGAATCAACGGGGTCCAGATAGGGCCCGGCGCCACTGCGTTGACGCGAATGCCCTTGGGACCGAGTTCCTCGGCCATGGCCTTGGTGAAAGCCACTTGGGCTGCCTTGGTCATGGCGTAGTCGATCAATTGCGCGGAAGGATTGAATGCCTGGATGGATGCCGTGACAATGATCGAGGCACCCGGACGGAGATGTGGAATGGCTGCCTGCGCGGTCCATATGAGGGAATACAGATTGGTCTTGAAGACCCTGTCGAACTCCTCAGTGGGGATGGTCTCCAAGCCTTCGCGGTTCTTCTGGTAGGCCGCGTTCAACACCACCACGTTGAGCCCACCAAGCTCCTGCACGGTTCGTTCCACAATCTCAGCCGCAAAGCCCTCATCCCGCGCATCCCCGGGCAACAGCAGGACCTGCGCTCCGCACTCACGGATCCATTCCGCCGTCGACTGTGCGTCTTCCTCTTCCTCCGGCAGGTAGCTGATAGCCACGTTGGCACCCTCTCGCGCGTAGGCGATGGCTACCGCGGCGCCGATGCCGGAGTCGCCTCCGGTGATGAGGGCGGTCTTGCCCTGAAGGCGCCCGTGCCCCACGTAGCTCTTCTCGCCATGGTCCGGTTGCGGATCCAGCGGCTTGGTGAGGCCCGGCTGTTCCTGTTCCTGCTGGGGGAATTTGCCCGAGTGGTACCCGCTGCGGGGATCCGATGGCGCGGAGGTGAGGCGGTTCCCGTCGGTTCGCTGCTTGTCTGTCTGGTTCGGATCACCTTGAGTCATGGTTCTGCCCCTTTTTCAGATTTCACTGCATGGTACTGATTCTCTACACGGTACTTTTTGCCCTGTACCCCGCTTCCCAAGCTCCTAAACGCCGTCAGAACTAGGTCCGCAGAGTCCTCGCTTTGACCATGAGGAACAACCCATAGGAGATGAGCCCGAGTGCCACAGCAGCCAGCAAATACGGACCATAAGGCTGCTCCCTCAGGGCTTTCAAACCGCCGTCAAGCCCGGTTGATTGCTCGGGCTGGGCGCGAACCGCGGCAATGACCACCAGCAATCCAACGAGGAACAGGGCGATCCCCTTGGCGATGTAGCCCACCACGCCGACCCAGAGTTGGAACTTGTGCACGGCCTGGCTGGACGACAGAGAGAGGTCCTTCGTGAACGTCTGCCGGAAGCCCCTCACCGCAAAAACGATGCCGGTGATCGCTACTCCGGCGCCGATGGCGACCAGCAGGAATACGCCGAACGGCGCCTTCATGAGAGTGACAGTGAAGTCGCTGCTGGATTCACGGCTGTTCTGGCCCTGTCCTACGACGAAGGACATGATGGTGGCAGCCAAAGCAGCGAACACAAGGGCCTGCCCCAAGGCCGAGAGCCTCTTGGTCAGTTTGTTGTCCGAGGCGTTCCGGTAGCCCAGGATGGCATTTCCCAATTGCCATAAGGCCAACGCCGCACAGGCTGCGAAGCAGGCCCAGAGCAGGAAGGGGCCGGCTGGCTTGTTGGCCAATTCGGTCACCGCACCACTGACATCGGCCTCACCGCCGCGGCCCACCGCGAGTTGGACTGCGATGACGCCGATCAGCACGTGCAGCAGCCCGCTCACGGCGTAACCGGCCCGGGCAACAGCTGCGAAAGTTCGCGAATTCGCGGCTTCCTCGGCCACATCAGCGGCCTTCCTCATCTCTTCCTTGATGGCAAGCCTCCTTATTTTCGCGTTGGACTCCATCGTCCCTTAAACGACGTCGGGCAGGCACCCCTTGGTGCCTGCCCGACTCAAAGGGTGCCCGCCCGACTCAAAACTTGAAGGGACTTAGAATCCGACGACCGACTGTGGCCAGATGCTCCGGAGACCCGCGCCCAGGGGATTGAACGGCTCGCGGACGATCACCACGGCACGGGCCTGGCCTGGAAGTTCCCCTGACTGGTTGGCAGCCTCCGCTGCGCCTGCATGGGCATCGGACTTTACGTGGGTAGCGCCGGTGTTCATGGACTTGGCGGTGATCTGCTCGGTCATTTCGGTGGTCCTTCCTGGAAGTTCCCGTCAGCTCCATTGGCTGATGTTTCAACCATCGGACGGGCTCCTCAAGAAGGACGCCGGGTCATCTCAAGATTTCCTCAAGATTCCGAGCGGGCGTCAGAAAGCGAGCAGCACCTCCAAAAGCGGCCCGGATTCCAAGGCGAGGCACGCGCTCACGCGGGTGCCGTCGTCGAGCAGTTCGATGGAAGGCCCGACGGCGGGCGGAACCCAAGCCGGCGGCTCACCGCCGAGGTACACCAGCGAAGCGAAGCAGCTGCGTTCCCCGGACAGCGTGCCCTCCAGGTAGCCGCAGGCTGCCTGCTGACCAAGGGGTGAAACGCCTTCCGCCCGGTAGACGCCGCTGCCGGAGTACCCGTGCAGCGGCCACATGGCTGTGTGAAGCCCACCGGCCGTGAGCACGCCGTGGTGTTCCTCTACAAGGAGTGCATCGGCCAGCGCGTAACCGCCATCGCGGACGGCGGTTACGCGCTGGCCGGAGCCAGCCTGCGCCACCACAACGTGTACCCGAAGCTCATACCCGCATGCTGCGGCGGTTCCCGTCGCCACCCGCCAGGGCGACTTGGCGGGATCATCGTTGTCACTCCACACGGGGGCGTGCCAGCTGGCCCCTTGCCGGTGCCGTGCCCCGAGCCGGTGGATTCTTGCCCTGCGGCTGGGCGTTGCGGAGCCGTTGAGAATCGCGAAGTGGTTATCCACAGGATGCCCGGTAAACAGGGGCGCTGTGTGGCTCGAATACGCGAGTCGGCGGTAGAGGGGATCGTCCGGGCCCGGTGCGTAGTATTTGTCGCTGCCGTGGTTGAGCAGCCGGGCGATGCCGTCCGAGGCGGTGGAGTGAAGCAGGTAGTTGGGTGCCTCAGCGTACTGGAGGCCATCGCTGACTTCCACAGGTGACTCCTCCTCCACAGCAGTCCACACAGGATGCTCCGCGGGCAAAAGGAGGCCGACGAACGCCTTGGATGTCCAGTATGGCGATGCGGGACCCGAGTATTCCTGCGTCATTGGTTCAAAAGCGCCGAGCCAGCCGAGGGACGGCAGGCCGCCGTCGTAAGCGCCGCCGTCGAGGAAGTACTTCGCTGCGCCGCTGGCGGTCCGGCGGGTCTGCCCGGGGTTGAGCGGCGTCGCGGCGATCGCCTCGCCCAAGAACAAAGGCGCGACGGCGGCGTAGCGGTAGATGAGCGAGCGGCCTTGGAAAACAGGGGCACCGTTCGAGCCAAAGAACCGGACATGGTCCTCAAGGAATGCAGCAAGCCGGGTCCGGTAGACCTCCAGCCGGTCATCAGCCCCGGGGTGCCTGCCGGAGGCGAACTCCGCCCACAGGATCGGGTACAGATGCATAGCCCAACCGCAGTAATAGTCGAAGAAATCGCCGGTGCCATCGTTATCCCCGTCCCTGTACCACCCGCCGCCCACGTACCAGTCTTCAAGCCGCTGCAGACCGTGCTCAATCTGCTCCGCGTTGTGCTCAAACCCTGCACCGGCCAGGAATTCGGCGATCATCACCTGGAAGAGCACCCAGTTGTTGTCCACGCAAGTGCTCCGCGAGGAACCCTGCAACCATGCGGCAACCTGCTCTTGCTGCGCAGCGGAAAGCGTGTCCCACAGCCATGGCTTGGTGAGCTGGAGACCCAGGACGATGGACGCCGCTTCCACCATCGGCTGAGAACGGTCGGTAATCGGCAACCACGCTTCCGAGCTGTCGGTCCGCGTTCCTTCCAAGAGCCCCTGCCGGTAAAGGTCCACATGGCTGTGGGGATCTCGGCCGTGCTCACCCGCAACCCGGAACGCCATCATCAGGAAGGTCCGGGCAAAGCCCTCCATGCCATCGGATAAAACCCCCGACGACGACGGACGGCCGCCCAGCCGGATCAGCGCCTTTCGTGGGGAAAAGAAGGGGCGCACCGCGAGCAACTGCTGATCGGCGAAGGCAACCCAGTGCTCCCGTGTCCACCCGGTCATGGGGCTGAGCTCAAAATCCGGGGCGGGCATGGTGAAGGCGGTTGCCATGAGTCTCCTGCGGGGGCACGTAGTAATAGCCCCTCAACCGTAGGCGCCGCATCGATAGACCGGGGCGAGGTGAACAGAAATGAACCCTTACCGGGCTACTCCAGGAGCCGCTCTATGGCGTCGAAGCTCAGCCCGGATGCGATCGCGAGGTCGGGAAGGCCTGCTCCTGCTGCCGTCGCGCTTCGCACGGCGCGCACCAGGCCATCTTCTGCCTGGTCCATTTCCCATCGGAGCCCCTCAGCCCGGGCCGCCGCCGTCCACACGTCATCCAGCAGACTGATTCTTTTCGAGGACGTGGGGGCGGAGAACTAGTTATATGCCCATCTAACTAAATATGCCAGCTCATGCCTTGCGGAAAAGTGACACACATCACGTGAATGTGTGCGTGAGAATACCCGGTCCACCACGTCTTATTCATGACGGCGCACAAGAACGCCGCAACCCACGGACAGGAGCTATCGCCATGACGATCCAAACGCACACCCCCGCAGACGTACCGGCCAAGAACACGCAGACTCCCTCACCAGCCCTTTTGGGCGCACCTTCACCCAACAAGGGCAAGGACGGACGCGGCGCCACCACCGTTGCCGACGGCGTAGTAGCAAAGATCGCCGGAATCGCCATCCAGGAAATCCCCGGCGTGCATGCCCTCGGCGGCGGTGCTGCCCGCGCACTCGGCAACCTCCGGGAAAAAGTCGGCCAAAAGGACCTTACCCAGGGTGTCAGCGTAGAGGTCGGCCAAACCCAGGTGGCTGTTGACGTAACCCTGGTAGTTGAATACCCCCACCCCCTCCAGGAAGTGGCCGACAACGCCCGTGACGCCGTTTATACAGCGATCGAGGACCTGGTTGGCATGGAAGTCACCGAGGTCAACGTCACCATCACGGACATCCACGTACCGTCCGAGGACGCAGGCGCTGATGACGCCGAGCGCGAGCCGAGGGTGGCATGAGCCCCACCATCGCAGGTTTGGCGATCGGCGCCGCCCTGGCGCTCGCCGGACTGGCGTTCGGCTTTTGGGGCCTCCTACTGACGGCCTTGTTCATGGGAATCGGGGCTGTGTTGGGCCGTTCCGCCGAGGGAAACCTTGACCTTCACGGGGTGCTGGATGCCCTGCGGGGTAAGCGCTCCTCCTCATGAGCGGGACCATTTCCGGCCTACCGGTCCATGCCACTGCCGGAGCCCGGCTGGGCCACAACCGCATCACCCACACTGCGATTCGAACCACCCTGGAGGCGCTCACCGCCCGCGCCTTTCGGGTGGACAGGAGCAACGTGTCGGCAGAGTTGAAGGACGACGCCGGAAAGCTCGGGGTCAGCGTCTCGGTCAAGTTGGCACTCCCGCCGCTCCTGGAGCCGCGGATCGGTTCAGGCACGGTCTTTGACATGGCACAGTCTGCCCGCGCTGACGTTGTGTCCCGCGGTGTGGAACTGACCGGATTGGAAATCGGCCGGGTAGACATCCGCCTCGTCGGCGGCCACCAGGAACAGCAAAGGAAAAGGAGAGTGGCATGAGCAAGGATCCAGCAGTCCGGCGTCTGGTCCGCAGGGAAACGCACTCTTCCAGGGCGGTCCCGTCCATAGTGGCTGCTTCGATCCTGCTTGTTGCCTGCCTTTGGCTGACACTCGAATTCATCCTATGGCTGCTCAAGGACCAGCCCTTGCTGGCCAGCCCTGCCCAGCTCTTCCGGTGGCTTATGGAACTTCCCCGCACCACGATCCCGCTGGGCATGACAGGAGCCGGCGCCGGACTTGTACTCGTGGGGCTGGTGCTTCTCGGACTCGCTCTGGGGAAGGGACGCAAACGTCGCCGGGCTTTTGGCAGCGACCGCGCGGCAGTAGTGGTGGACGACGAAGTACTCGCGGCAGCCCTCTCCGGCAAGGTAAGGCTGGCTGCCGGTCTTTCGCCTGGACAGGCGACCACCACCGTCAGCGCGCGCTCCGTCCTCATCCGGGTACGTCCGACGTCGGGCCATCCGCTGGTGGGCGAGGACATCCGGGCAGTTGCCGACAGCGAACTGGCCTCCTACGGACTGGGACGCAAAGTAAAGACCAACGTCCAGATACTGCACGAAGGAGCGGTCGGGCAATGAGGAACACCAATCGGGCACTCAACCGCAGCCTTCTCTCCCTCTTGGGCATCGTCCTGCTGGGCGCCGGCGCCGCACTCATCGCGGCCGGAACCCTCCCCGGCGCGGCAGAGCTGTGGGCCACCACAGCATCTTCGATACGGGACAACGCACGCAATCTGACAAGCACCGCGACGCTGCCGGAACCCGTCCGAAGCTGGTGGATGGTGGCGGGTGTAGCCGTGCTGCTGGCAGGTGCCGGACTCGGTGCAGCATGGTTGGCCTCCCAAGGGGGCGGCCGGACACCGCGTCTGGCCGAGCATTCAGATGGCATGGCCGGCCGCACCGTGATAGATGCCGGGCTGGTCTCCGCCGCCGTCCGTGAAGCCCTTGCCGGTCACCCCGACGTGCTGGCGACTTCAGTCTCCGCATGGGAATCACCGCGAGGCACGGCACTCCGGCTCCGCTTGGAAGCACGCAAAGGAGCGTCCCCCAAGGACCTCACGGACACGGCAGAACAGCTACTCCAACAACTGGATGCCTGGCTGGGACGTCCAATGCCCGTCCTCGTCCGAATTACCAGCGGCACCCGCACACAAGTGTCCGGAACAAGACGCGCCCGGTAATCACAGCTCCAAGGCTTTCCAGTAAGTCACGCAGGGCACCACAGTGCAGCGCACCGAAAAGAAAAGGGAACACCATGGGAATCAGCGACAAGATCAACAACGCAGCCGCCGACATCAGCGACAAGATCAACAATGCAGCCGCCGACATCAGCGAGAACTTCAAGGACGGCTTGACCAAAAAGTAGGCCGGCGTCCGGGACGGTTCCGTCGCGAGACGGAACCGTCCTTCGTCATCAGGGGATCAAAGTGCCGGACTCACCGCACTGGAAAGGCAGAACGTGACTGGTTCACCCCCGGCGCAGCACAACGTGGCGCAGCAGCACCTGGACCTCGTACCGGATGCGCTGCTGGCCGGCCGCGCAGCAGATGGTGATACTGCCGCCTTCGAAGCACTCGCCCGACGCTACGGCCCCTTGATGCGGGCAACGGCGCGCCGCCTGACCGGCACAATGGCTGACGCCGATGACGTGGTCCAGGAAACGCTGATGCAGGCTTGGAAACAGCTGGACAGCCTCCGGGAACCCGCTGCCGTCAAGGGCTGGTTTCTTCGCATCGTGGCTACCCGCAGCATCGACCATCTGCGGAAGCGCCGCAACCATGAGGCTTTGGATGACATGGAAAACCGCAACGGCGCCCCTGGCGGACCAAGAACGCAGGATCCGGAAAGCAGCGCCGTCAACGCTTCGCGGGTGGCCGCATTAAAGTCGGCGCTCGCGCAGCTTCCCGAGGAACAACGGCGGTGTTGGGTACTGAAGGAATTCAATGAGATGAGCTACGAGGAGATTGCGCTGACATTGAATATCAGCCCGACCAGCGTCCGCGGCCGTCTGGCCCGGGCACGGATTGCCCTTGCACGCACAATGGAGGAGTGGCGATGAAAATCCCCGGCGACACCCTGGAGTGCGGGCACAGTCTCGCGGAACTGAGCACCTACTTGGACACGGGAGAGATTGAGGATCCCACCCATGTGGAGGATTGCCCCGAGTGCCAGTCGGGATTGGCCGCACTGCGGAGACTCTCCGAACTTGGCAGCGAATTGCTGACATCCGATGTTGCCGATGCCGGATCCGGCAACGACGACTGGATGCAGTCCATCCTGGACAACCTTCGCTTGGAACTTCGGCCGGGACGCATCATACCCCTCCGTCCCGGAAACCCCATGGACTCCCTCGGGGAGACGGAAGGCTCAGTGTCGGCCCTGATCCGTTCAGTGGCCGACGCCCTCCCCGGAACAGCCGTTGGCAGGTGCCGCCTGAACGGCGATGTCACAGTGCCAGGTGCCGGCATCACCGTGGAGGTGGACCTGGCGGTGGTCTTCGGACATTCCATCGAAGAGCGCGCCGCAACCCTGCGCGACGAGCTGGCTGAGGTCCTGGCCGTCCAGACGGAACTGAATATCCAATCGATTAACATCACCGTAACTGACGTGCTGGAGCCACCCGCCCCTGCCCGGCACACCACACCCACCACGGAGGAACAGCCATGACGGAGCCTGCGGAAACTGCCAACCACTCCCACGCCGTCATCTCAGCTGACGTGGCCAAGGAACTGCTCGGCATTGTCCAGGCGGTGGCAGGAGTGGTGTCGGTCTACCCAGCCCAGCCCCTGTGGCAGTCCATTGCCGGGGCAGCGGTGGCGGCAATCACGGGAGAGGCTCTTCCGCTGATCGGCGTAACGGTCAGCCCGGACGGCGTGGCAGTCAAGGCCAGGATCGGCGTGGGCACCGTCCGTCCCGCGCCGGAAGTAGCCCGCGAAGCAGCCGCTGCCGTCCGTCAGCATCTGCACCCCGCGTCAGCCGCCGTCGAGATCCTGGTGGTCAGAATAGGTCCGTAGTCATCTGGGCATCGGCAAGTTCTGGTTCATAATGAACAAACTGAACACAAGTGAACTTGATAGGTGGAACCTGCATGCTTGCCGAGGATCGTCAACAGCTCATCCTCCGAGAACTGGCCCTCCACGGCTCCCTGAATGCCGGCGAATTTGCGGCCAAGCTTGGAACATCGGGGATGACAGTGCGGCGCGATTTGGCGGTGCTTGCGGAGCAGGGGCTGCTGGAGCGGGTCCACGGCGGTGCCATCGCAGTCGGGGGAAAGCCCACGGCCAGTCCAAGCGCTCAGCCGTCAACGTCGTGGCGTCCGGGCGGAAGGCGGCCCTTGGCGACGATCGGCATGATCGTACCGTCGGCGTCGTACTATTTCCCGGGCGTGATCCGCGGTGCCGAAGCGGCCGCGCAGGAATCCGGGGTGCGGTTGGTGCTGGGGGTTTCCAACTATTCGGGCGCCGAAGAGCGGCGGCAGTTGCGCAGACTCTACGAACACGGTGTGGACGGCATCCTGGTCACGCCAAGTGAGCAGTCGTTGGCCGGCACTGAGACCTTGGATCTGCTCGCGGAGGCTGAGGTTCCCGTGGTGGTGGTGGAGCGTTCAATCGACGACGCCCTGGACCACGGCCGGCTCGAATCGGTGCGGAGCGACCATGTCCGCGGCTCGGAGATCGCAGTCAACCACCTGCTGGGGCTTGGGCATCGGAAGATCGCGATTTGCCTTCGCGAGAACAGCCCCACCGCGCCGCAGCTGATCGATGGCTTCCATGTGGCAATGCAGCGGGCCGGGCATGCGCGCGACGATTCGATGGTCCGCGCCATGTCCCGCGCCCAAAACGATCCGCAGGCCCACCGTGAGCTGGTGGACGGGATCCTGAACTGGTGTGCCGATTACGAGGTGACTGCCGTGGTTGTTCATACCGACGAGGACGCGCTCCAGTTTGTGAGCGCTTGCCTGGAACGCCAGATACGCGTCCCGGAGGACTTTGCGATCGTCTCCTACGACGACGAGATCGCAGCCCTTGGCGCTGTCCCGCTCACCGCTGTGGCACCACCGAAGTACGACGTCGGCCACCAGGCTTTGGTGATGTGCCTCAACCGGATCGGCGGCAAGCGTGGAAGCACGTCCGCGTTGCAGCGCGTGAATCTCTCCCCGGCGCTGGTGGTGCGGGACTCGACGCAACCGTAGCGCTGCCCTCGCAGCCTGTTTACTTCTGTTCACTTCATTGATGATGTTCACTTTTGTGGATTTCATAGTGCCTAGTCAAAGGTGCCCCCCCCCCCCCCCCCAGGGCACGCCACGACTTCGCATCGTGAACTTCAAAGGAGAACAGAATGAAGCGTCGCCAGCTTCTGCTTGGAGCAGTCAGCCTCATGGCCAGTGCTGCCCTCGTCACCGGCTGTGGGAGTACCCCGGCAGCCACGCCAACCCCCACTCTCACCGAAGACCCCAGCGGCACCATCACTTTCTGGTCCTCCATGGCCGGGATGGACAAGGTGGCCGAGGCGTTCAACGCCAGCCAGAGCAAGATCAAGGTCAACTTCGAGACCATCCCCAACGGCGGGGCCGGCGGGTACGCCAAGCTCTCCACCGCGATCACAGCAGGCAACGGCCCGGACGTTGCCACCATCGAATACCCGCAGCTGCCGCAGTTCGTCAGCAACGGCCAACTGCAGCCGCTGGACGGATACATCAACAAAGCCGAAACCGTGGACAAGCTCACGGATGAGACCAAGGCATTGGTGCAGTTCGGCGATCAGACCTACGCCCTTCCCTACGATGCCGCCCCCATGATCATGTGGTACCGCAAGGACATGCTGGACAAGGCCGGTGTCTCCACGCCCAAGACCTGGCAGGAATTTGAAGAAGCGGGCAAGAAGATCAAGGCGGTTGCCCCGGAAGCACACCTCGCCAGCTTCAACCCTAACGAGGCCGCGCTGACTGCGGCTCTCTCCTGGCAGGCCGGTGCCAAGTGGTTCGGCACAGAAGGTGATAGCTGGAAGATCGGCGTCAACGACCAAGCAACCAAGAAGGTGGGCACCTACTGGCAGAAGCTGATCGACCAGAAGATCGTCAAGGTTCAGCAGTCCTTCAGCGACGAGTGGTCCGCAGATCTGGCGAGTGGCGCCGTCGTGGGTGTCCTGGGTGCCAACTGGAGCGCAACCGGCATCCAGAAGCGTACGGAAGCAAGCGGCCAGAAGGGGCAGTGGATCGCTGCCGAGGTGCCCAACTGGGGCTCACCCGCGGACGCGTTCTACGGCGGTTCCAGCTTCAACATCACCAAGAGCAGTAAGAACCCGGCAGCCGCCGCCAAGTTCATCGAGTTCCTGGCCACCAGCAAGGACGCCATCACCGCCCGCGGAAACACCGGCTCCGCCTACCTCGCTTTCCCCGGCCTGACCCCGGTTGCGCAGGAGGCATTCGACGCCAGCTACTTCGGCAACGACATCTACTCCGTCTTCGACAAGGCCTACGCCTCGATCACGCCGGGATGGCAGTGGGGTCCCAATTGGGACATCACCAACACCGCTCTCAAGGACGCCTACGGCACGCTGACCAGCGGCGGCAAGGTGCTGGACGCCGTTGACACGGCCCAGGGCGCCACGGTGGCCGGACTCAAGCAGAACGGCCTCTCCGTCAAGGAGTAGGCCCGCACGGAAGGACGGCCCGTATCCACGGGCCGTCCTTCCAGCGAGGAGATTAATCATGGCTACCCCAGCACCCACCAAGCAGTCCACCACAGTGGAATCAAACCCCCGGGCACACTCCAAACCCCGCGCAATGTCCGGAACCGGGGGCCGCACGGCTGCACTGTTCCTGACCCCGTTCTTCATTATTTTCGCCCTCGCAATGGTTGCGCCGGTCATCTACGCCGTTGTGCTGAGCTTCTTCGCACAGCAAAAGTCCGGATTGGGCTTTGGCGAGGCAAAGACCGCTTTCGTTGGCTTGGAGAACTACCTGCAGGTCCTGCAGTCCGAGAGTTTCGTGGGCGGCATCGGACGCCTCGCGTTGTACTGCCTGCTCTACATCCCCTGCATGGTGGGCGGTGCCCTGGCCTTCGCGCTCCTGCTGGATGCCGCCGTGGCCCGTGCACGCAAGCTCTTCCAGCTTCTGGTCTTCCTCCCCCATGCGGTTCCGGGCGTCATTGCCGCACTCATCTGGGCGTACCTTTACACCCCTGGCGTCAGCCCGATCGTCTCGGCATTGGAAACCGGCGGGATCTCCCTGAACTTCCTGGACAATCAACTGATCCTGCCGTCAATCGTGAACATCGCTGTGTGGGAGTGGACGGGCTACAACGTGATTGTGCTCTTCACCGCCCTCCAAGCCGTTCCCCGGGAAATTTTGGAAGCCGCACGCGTGGACGGTGCCGGTGAAGTCCGGGCGGCCATCAGCATCAAGCTGCCCCTGATCCTTCCGGCGTTGAGCGTCATCATGCTCTTCACCGTGATTGGCACGCTCCAGCTGTTCACCGAGCCCTCCATCATTTCCAAGGCCACGGCCTCCGTCACCAGCACCTGGGTGCCGAACATGTGGGCCTACGACGCCGCGTTCAACCGGCACAACCTCAACCAGGCCGCGGCTGCCTCCATCATCATCGCGCTCATGGCCGCCGTGCTGTCCTGGGCCGTAACCCGCTTCAGCTCAAGGATGAACAAAGCATGAGCACCTCAACGTTGTCGCGCCCCAGGGCCTCAACTCCCGCCGGGCCGCCGAAGAGGCGTCGGGTTGCCCGCAACGGCGGCTTCGCCAGTTCGTTTACCGTGAACGCCCTGCTGATACTGGGCTGCGCCTACATGGTCCTTCCAGTGGTGTGGCTGTTCTTCGCCTCCACCAAGAACACTGCGGACCTCTATGGAACGGCCGCCTACGCTTTCGGTGAGCCGGCGTTCATGGACAACATCAGTGCTGTCCTGAATCAAGACGGCGGACTGTTCCTCCGGTGGATGGCCAACTCCATGTTCTATGCGGCGTTCGGGGCGATCTTTGGCGGCCTGATCTCGGTCATGGCCGGCTACGCGTTCGATAAGTTCCAGTTCCGCGGGAAGGACTCTTTCTTCGGCATAGTCCTGGTGGGCGTCCTGATTCCCAACACCGCAACTGTGCTCCCGATGTACCTCCTGGCCTCCGTCTTCGGCATCACCAACACCATCTGGGCCATCCTCATCCCAGTGCTGTGCAACCCGTTCGGTGTGTACCTGGCCAGGGTCTACTCCGCCGCTTACGTTCCGGCAGAAACGCTGGAAGCAGCCCGCGTTGACGGTGCCGGCCCCATCCGTTCCTTCTTCTCCTTGGGTCTGCCCATGATGATGCCCGGCTACATCACCATTGCCCTGTTCCAATTCGTGGGTGTGTGGAACAACTTCATGCTCCCGCTGGTCATGCTCCAGGATCAGCAATTGTTGCCTGTCAGCGTCGGCATCTCCATCTGGCAGGGCTACTCCATCCCCCAGCCCGAGTTCACGCCCATGGTCATCACTGGCTCGTTGCTTTCGATCATCCCGCTGTTGGTGGCCTTCATCATGCTGCAGCGCTTCTGGAAGTCCGGACTAACCGCAGGAAGTGTTAAGTGAGCTTGAATGTTGTCTTGGCCATGCCGTCCCATACCGCGCGGGCGGTGTTTCCGCCCAGGAGCCTGGAGCCGTTGGAGCCCGGCCTAAATCTGCTAAGCCGGGAGCCGATCCAGGACTTCACTACACCGGAAGGCCGTTCGTTGCTCTCAGAGGCGGACATTCTCATCACCGGTTGGGGCTGTCCGATGATCGACCACGACGTCCTCGATGCCGCACCCCGCCTCCGTTACGTCCTTCACGCCGCGGGCAGCGTGAAGCACCACATCGGTGACGCCTGCTGGGAACGCGGCATCCACATCAGCTCAGCCGCGGACGCCAACGCCATCCCGGTGGCCGAGTACACCGTTGCCATGATCGTCCTGGCCAACAAGCGCATTCTTCAGATCGCGCGCGCCCTGCACACCACCAGGACGGATGTCCTTGCGGAGCAGCTTTTTCCGGACATGGGCAACTACCGGAAGCGCGTCGGCATTATTGGTGCGTCAAAGATCGGCCGGCATGTCATCCGCCTGCTTGCCCCCTACGACCTGGACGTAGTGGTTGCCGACCCCTACCTGTCCCCCGCTGAAGCGGCCGGTCTCGGCGTCGGGCTTGTCAGCCTTGACGATCTTGTGGCGGGCTGTGACGTGGTCAGTCTCCACGCGCCGTCGTTGCCCTCCACAAAGAACCTCATCGACGCCGGGCAGATCGAGCGGATGCGGCCCGGCGCCACCTTCATCAACACTTCCCGCGGCGAGTTGGTGGACCAGGATGCGCTGCTCGCCCGAGTAGAAAATGGCGATCTTTACGCCGTCCTGGACGTGACCACGCCGTGGGTGCTGCCTGCCGAGTCCCGCCTGTACACGCACCCCAACGTGCTGCTCACTCCCCACGTGGCGGGGTCGTTGGGCAACGAACTCGAGCGCATGGCGGCGAGCGCGGTGGACGAGGCCTTGCGGTTGTCCCGCGGGGAGGAGTTGCGGTTTCGGGTGAAGGAAGAGGACCTGGCGTTTACGGCTTAGGCGGTCTGGCAGCATGTGGACATAACGCACGACGGCGACCTCCCGCCGTCGCGCGTTTGCCGCTTTTTCGCTTGTGGCCGGCTTAGCGTGCGTCCTTCTTGGCTAGGCGTTGGGCGCCTTGCGAGAGGCTGGAAGCGGACAGGAGCGCCTCGGACTCGGTTGCCACCCGGCGCTGCCGGGTGGCAACCGGAGGGGGTTTTGTTCTCCTCACCGCCGGCGTGGTCACTACGGAGATCCTCCACGGCCCGTTTGACGATCCTTGACCTGCCGATCATCGCTTTGCTGATCCGGTTCCAGGAGCCAGGCCATTGCCTCCGCTTCGGACGTAAAGAAACGGGTGGGGCAGGGTGCCGGTTGGGCGGCCAATTGGTAATCGACAAGGATGCGGTCAACGGCGTTTTCACCCAGCAACGCGATTCTGGAAGCCGCACAGGGTTCGATGAAAACGTCACGTGCCGCGCGGCTCAGGTGGCTGGCGTTAGCCATCCTGACCAGTAAGGGATAACGATTGCCGGCAGCGACTTGGTTGACCGCGTCCACGGCTGCACGGGCATTGCCCGCTTCGATTCTGGCCCCAGCGTCCCACGCCAACAACAAGACGTTGTCCGGCTCGAGACGGAGGGTGTAATCCACGTCTTCTGCCTCAGCCATAGAACTGCTCCATCTCTGCAGCATTGCAGGATTGCCCGCGTTCCACGGACTGACTCCACCCTGCACCACGCTCAATGACGCCGTCTCATCCGAAACGAGTGATTTTTGGCGTAAATCGAGCGTGGCGTCCGGGCAGCCTCTGGGAAGGAGCGATCCGGGCAGCCCTGCCACGGGCAGGAGCGGCCCTTTACGCAGCGTCCTGATCAGGTGCGGATTGTCGTCACTCCCTTAGTGGGACGGCGACTCCGCACCTTCACTTTCGGTTTCTTCCGCGCCGGCCTGCGTGTACGAGGCAGACACGCGACGGTAGACCGGTGTCAGGAATGCGATCAGTGCCACCACAATCATGATGAGTCCGGCCACCAGGAACACCAACGCTATGCCGCGGGAGATTCCCTCACCCAACAGGGGTTCAAGTTGGGCTGCCCCTTCTGTGGAGCGGGCGTAGGGGATGATCCAGAATTGGGCGATCGGGGCAATAAGGAACGCGGTGATGGGCGCTGCGGCCGATTCGAACGCCATGGCGAAGCCGAACACCCGGCCTTGCCGAGGAAGTGGCACCACTTTTTGGATGACTGTTTGCTCGGCGGCCTCCACTACGGGAACCAGTGCCAGGTAGAGCCAAATGCCCACAATGTAGAGCCAGGCCCATTCCCGCAGTGTGAACACCGCGCCGAGGAGCCCCATCAGGGCCACCGCGATCAGCATGGTCCGCAAAGGGTTGGAGCCGAGCCCGAACTTTCCGATCAGTGCGCCGCCCACAATGAATCCGGTGGCACCCACCGCAAAGACAGTTCCCCAGATTTCCACCGAGAACATCTCCAGGCCGTAGGGGTCCATTAACGCCATGTAGACGCCGCCAATGAAGTTGTTGAACGTGGAGAAGAGGATCAGCGCGAACAACCCGGATATTGCCATGACGGCTGCCCAAGACCCACGCAGGTCGAATCCGCCTTGCGCGTCGGAGGCAGCTGCCCGCACTTCCTCCGGCAAACGCAGTGTGAGCAGGTGTAAGAACGCCAACGCAGTGAGGACCAAGGCGACCACTACAGTCCAGCCCATGCCCAGCAACCCCACAGACAACCCGGACAGCACCGAGGTGACGATGAACGTGAGCCCCTGCACCATGCCCACGAGTCCGTTGGCGTTGGCTCGTCGATCAG
Source organism: Pseudarthrobacter sp. PvP004 (assembly GCF_017876035.1). Lineage (NCBI taxonomy): Bacteria > Bacillati > Actinomycetota > Actinomycetes > Micrococcales > Micrococcaceae > Pseudarthrobacter > Pseudarthrobacter sp. PvP004. The sequence goes on along the minus strand of NZ_JAGINL010000001.1, from coordinate 4,296,050 downwards.
GTTCCACCAGGATGGTGACCGTAGTGGAAAGGACAATATTGCGCATGTTCTCCACCACCGCGCCGATCAGGATGATCATGGTGAAGATCCAGAACCACGGCTGCGTCAGGTCGAGTAGCGCCTGCTCAGGTGTCAAGAGAAACATGATGCCGGAAAGGACGAACATCACCAGGGTGAAAATCGAGGCGAAACGCATCACCGCCAGTTTGCGATAGCGGTCCACGAGAGTGCCAAAGCTGATGCTGGAGAGGGCGATCAGCAACATGTAGGCGCCACCGATCACGCCTGTGGCAATGACATTGCGCGTTTCCAAGTACACCCAGAACGTCAAGGCGTACCAAAGGTAGCTGGTGGTGATGTTGGCGAGGGCGGTGTTCACCAGGATCCCGGTGAACGTACGGGACCTTTGCGCGGGAGTTCGTTGAGATAGATCGATAGTGTCAGTAGACGCGGCCGGGGCCGGTTCCTGCTCGGTCATGCGTCCCAGTAAACCACTGCATCCAAGCTCCCGGTAGTATCGGCAGGGAATCCTAGAGACGCTTGGGGGAAATGTTTTATGACGCGTGCACAAGGGCAGCTCGCCTTTACCGACGACGTTAGCCGGGACCTGGAATTACAGGAATATGGCTTGGACCCTGCAGTGGATTCGACTATTCTTCCCAATGCCGCCGTGATGAGCGCTCTGCAGAACCTCGTGCGGCTGGCCACGGAGCTGTGTGGCGCTCCTTTCGGCGTGGTCAATATCATCAGCGCGGAGTACCAGCACCAGATCGGTGCCTGGGGTGTGGACCCCGGCGTTTGCTCGCGCGAGGATTCTATGTGCGCCAAGGTCTTCCTCTCCCGCGAGAGGACCGTAGTGGAAGATGCCTCCAAAGATCCCCGTTTTGCGGACAATCCCTTTGTCACAGGGGAGATTGGCAATGTTCGCTTTTATGCGTCCGTCCCGCTGCAGACAGAATCAGGCTTCGTCCCGGGAACGTTGTGCGTATTCTCGGACAAGACCAAAGAACTGCGCCCCGAACAAATCAGCATGCTGGAGGTCTTGGCAAAACAGGTAGTGGAGCTGCTGGAACTCCAGCATCGAACGGTCCAACTCGACCGAACGTATGCCGAGCTCAAAGACAGCAATGCGAAACTTGCCGCATTCGCCGGACGCGTCAGCCACGATCTCCGCGTTCCCCTCACCACCATCCTCGGCTACGTGGAACTAGTGGAGGACGACCCCGATGTGGAGCCTGCCAGCACCGCGGCCAAGTACCTGGACCGCATCGGCTCCAGCGGTCGGCGGATGCTGGGCATGCTTGAAGATGTTCTGAGCTATTCCCGGGTGGGCGGCGCAATTCAGCCGGCCAACGTTTCACTCCGCCAGGTCACCGAAGAAGTTGTCCGCGATTTGGGCATCGAAAACGACGGCATCGTGGACGTTGAAGATCTGACGCTCCATGCAGACAGCGGCCAGCTCCGGACGCTGTTGCAGAACCTGCTTTCCAACGCCATGAACTACCGCAGCCCCGATCGCGATCTCCGCGTCCGGATCGGCGGGGTTGCCAACTATCATGGCGCCACGATCTTTGTGGCAGACAACGGCAAGGGCATCAAACCCGAGGACCGTGCCAAAGTACTGGAACCCTTGGTGCGTCTGCGGCGGCAGGGTGACGGCCCGGGCTCCGGGCTGGGCCTGGCCACCTGCAGCAGCATCGCCAAAGCCCACGGAGGCGAGCTCTCCTTGGCTGAAACCCCCAACGGCGGAACCACCGTGACAGTCAGCTTTCCAGCCGGTCTTTAGCCGCTCCGGGGTGTCTCCAGGTACTTGGGCTTTGCACCTGCCATCATTCGAGGCATGACCACCTGGTACGCCCGGTAGGAAAGCATGAAGCGGCCCGCCCCAGTCCGCTTACTGTTCACGATCCCGCTCGTAGTCATCGTGCTCTTCATGGCCGCCTGCGTGCCCATGCCCATCCAAGCGGCGCCCACCGCACCAATCGCTGTAATCGGGACGGCTCCGTCCAAGGTCGGCCCGGGGAGTCCGTCCATCGTGGACATGACAACGCGCACGGCTGGGGCTTCCCCCACGGTCGCGACGTGGCAATACATCAGCGGTGCCGAGGCCTTCAACAGCAAACTCGACGCCAGGCTGCTCAGCATCTTCGATGCCCGAGGCGGCGGACGCCATGAACCCGCGGCACTGCCGGCCACCCCCGGCGCCCTCCTGGCCGACGGGGTCTCGGTCATCCATGGAATTGTGCTGGCCACCGGGAGCGTTGTGGGGTCCAGGTTCATGCAAACAACCATGAACGGAGGCGTCCGCACCGCCCGCATCGACGAAATCACCTACGAGGACCTCGGCACCGGCGTTGTCAGTGGCAGTGCCACCCTGATCCACCCCGCCATGACCGGCACCTTGCGGACAATACTTGGCGAAGCAATCGGCCACCCGCCCCCTACCCAGCCTCCAGCAGCAGTTTCCGATGCTGAGCTGCTCACCGCCGTCGCCTTTACCTCCAGCGGGGATCTCAGCGTCACCGTTCACCGGGACCCCGGAACAGGCGCCGATCTGCCCGACACCGTCACAGTGGTCTTGAATGCGGACGCCACGGACGATGTCATTTCGCCTGCTGGCCAAGCCCTTCGCACCGCCGTCATCGCCGATGCACCGTTCAACGCCCCTTCGCCCGCCCCGGGCGGCCTGGCCCACATCAACTGCGACCTCGTGGCCTGCGCTGCACTCACTTACGACGACGGGCCCAACGCGCAAACCACCCGGCTCTTGGGGATCCTCGAAAAGCACAAAGTGTTTGCCACGTTCTTCCAGCAGGGTGGCTACGTCCGGGCAAATCCGGGAGTCGCGAAAGCCGTGGCAGCAGCGGGCCACACCATCGCAAACCACACCATGAGCCACCCGTATCTGACCAAATTGGCGCCGGCCAGCATCCAGGGCGAGGTAAGAGGGGCTCAGGACGCCATTGAAAAAGCAACAGGAGTGGTGCCGGCTTACATGCGGCCGCCCTACGGAGCGAGCAACACGACGGTTGCGGCTTCCGTGGGGCTCCCGCAGATTATCTGGGATGTCGACTCCCTGGATTGGCAGTCAAAGAACAAGGCGGTTTTCCTCCCCAGGATCATGGGCCTGGTCAAGCCGGGATCGGTCATCCTCCTGCACGACGTCCACGCGTCCACCGTGGACGGCCAGGACCAACTCATCACCCAGCTCAAAGGCAAGGGCTTCTACTTGGTCACCCTCCCACAGCTTTTCGCCGGGATCGAACTGAAGGCGGGCGCCTCCTACAAGTGCCGCGGTGCCGCACCGGGGTGCGTTGCCGGACGCTGAACTTCCGGACCTTGGCGCACGACGGCGGCAGGTGGCCGTGGTGCGTTAATTCACGCCGGCGGGGCTACTTGCCCTCTCCGTTTCCCTTGGCTTTCTCAGGCTTGTTCTCGCTCTTGCCGCCGCTCTTGTCCTTGGCAAGGTCCTGGCCGGGCACCACAGCGGGGGCAGGCGCCGGGACTGGTGCCTGCACTGGTGCCTGTGCAGGGGCCTGCGCCGGCTCCTGCAGATTGACCGCCTCAGCGGGCTGGGCGTCGGCGGGGACAGCGTCGACGGGCGCCGGCGCGAGAGATACAGCGGGCACCACCGGCGCAGTGGGCTGCGGTTCGGCCTGGGAAATGCCGGTGTCTGCAGGCTGGGAGGGATCCGCCGTGTTGCCTGTAGGAGTAAGCCCCTGGGAGAGGATCAGCAAAGCGAGCGGTATGGTGACCGCCGCTGCGGCCACGCTCCTGACGGTCTTAGGCCGGCGTTTACTGAAGCCCCTGAGACTGGTAACAGTGGCTTGCCGCTTGGTTGGCGTGCGGAGTGGTGGCCGGGACGGAACGGAAGGAAGCAGCGCGGTCCTTCGCCCCGACTGGATCCCTTCTTCGGCGAGCGCCTGTTCAACGTGCTGCGCTGTGGGGCGCTTTTCGGGGTCCATGTCCGTCATGGCTTCGAGGAGCTCACGCAGCGGGCCGGGCAGTTCCACGGGGACCTGCGGCGCCCGGTGGAGGCGGGCTGATGCCGTTTCAATAGGTGTCCCGGGGTACTCAGCCCGCCCGGTGAGGCATTCGAGGAGTACCAGGCCCAGCGAGTAGATGTCGCTTGCGGGGGTCAGCGAAAGACCCTGTGCCTGCTCCGGGCTGAGGTATTGGGCGGTGCCAACGGTGAAGCCTGTTGCGGTGAGGCGGTTGTCGTTCATCACCAGCGCGACGCCAAAGTCCGCCAACTTCACTGTTTGCGCCAACCCGTCGTCGTCGGAGACCAGGATGTTGGCAGGCTTGATATCCCGGTGGATGACGCCGTGTTCGTGGACCTGGGACAACGCTCCGGCAATCCGGATGCCAATGCGGGCAGTCTCCGGAACGGTGAGTGGCCCGTCGGACAGCACGGCTCGCAGGTCGCGGCCCTCAGCGAGTTCCATCACCAGAAAGGCGCGTTCTTCGTCGTTCCGGGTATCGACGCCAGCATCGAAGGCTGCGACGAGTCCGGGATGGTCAAACCCTGCCAGAAGCCGCATTTCGTTTTCCTGCCGGCCGCGGAAGGAGTCATCTCCGGAGCCCGGGAGGAATATCTTGATGGCCACTTCGCGGCCCAGCAGCAGGTCCGTTGCCCGGTAGACAGTGGACATGGCGCCCCTGCCCAGCACGGGTCCCAGCTGGTAGCGCCCGTCAAGTGTGTCGTCGATGGAATCGGGGACGCGGGAGTCCACGGCCTCTTCATTGTTGCCCACGAATGGTCACGCCCTTCAGGCCCACTTGGGTGCCCCGGACCAACCCGCCGTCCGACGCACCAAGCAATGCCGTCAATCAAACTCACGATGGCCGCGGGGCCGACTGCTTCAGCCCCTTACGGCCCAGGCAAACAGCCCAAGCAGCATCATCCGGTTACACCAGATAAGTCATCAGGATACTGATTAACCAGCAGGGAGGGCAATGTGGAGTACCGGCGAACGCCGGAATCAGGCGCTGCGAACCCGATCCACGGCCCTGCGAAGTACCCCGGATTGAACACCCAACGACCATTCAGCCACGTCAGTGACGAACCGGGTAAATGCCTCGTAATCAAAGGACGCTGGATTGTTGACATAAGAGCCCACGCCGTCGATGGCCACCCAGATCCGGATGCATGCAGAGAACGGGTCATCCACCGCGAAGTCACCGGAGGTAACACCATCCTCAATGAGTGCTGTCAGCCGCGACCTATCCAGGTATTCCTGCGCCAGCAGCGCCTCGGACAAGGCCGGAATGAAGCGGGACAGGTGCCGGGCATTGAGCCACAGCCTGGTGAGCTCGAAGGCGCCATTTCCCTCTATGCGTCCGATGAGGTGGGCCATTCGCTCCAGGGGAGTCCCGCCGTCGGGGAACAACTCTTCCCGCTCCTCCGAAACGGCGAGGACGAAGGCCGCGATCACCAGGTCCTCGGCGGCCGGGTAGTAGTGGCTGATCAGCCCGGGGCGCACACCCAGCCGGTCAGCTACGGCGCGGAGGGTGATCCGCTCCAGCCCCTCATTCAGGGCGATCGAAGCAGCTTCGGCCAGAATTTCGGCGCGGCGCTCGTCAGGTAATTTTCGAACACGTTGGGACGTGGGGCTTGACACCATGCCCATCAGTCTATTGGATTAGTGACCAATAGCACGTTGGTCATGCGACCAATAGCGTCCCTGGGCCGGTATCCCAGCGTTGCGAACCGGTCCTTGCCCGAGAGGAACAGCGTTGTCCCAGCACCATATGACCGATGCGGTCAGCTACCCCGAACCCCTTGCCCACCCCGAAAAACGCGGCATTGAACTCATCGAATCGTCCGAACGCCATGGCCGTGCCCGGGACCTCTTCCCGGTGTGGGCCGCCCCAAACGTCAGCGTCCTCAACTTCACGGTGGGCGCCACGCTCATCCTGCTGGGCATGGAGCTCTGGCAGGCTTTCCTGGTCATCATCGCGGGCAGCCTCCCGTGGATCCTCACCGGCATCGTGGCCACCAGCGGCCCGGCAGCAGGCACCTCCGGCTCCGTCATCACAAGGGCCATATACGGAATCCGCGGGAACAGGGTGGTTGTCGCCTTCTTTGGCTGGTTCATTTCCGCCGTTTTCCTGGCGCTCAACTGGCTCGCGTCCTCGTTCATGGGCGCTGAGCTCCTGGCGCAGATTGGCTTCACCGATCCCGTCCTTGTGCCGGTGCTCGTCACCATTATTGTTGCCGCCATCACCGTGCTGGTGGCTGTGTTCGGCCACAGCCTGATCCTGCGCAGCTACCCCGTGGTTGCCTCGGTGTTGCTTGCCATCTTCCTGCTGGTGACGGCCTTCGTCCTGCCGCACGTGCAGTGGGGATACACGGCTCCTGCACCGTTGGAGGGTCTGCCGCTATGGTCTGCGATGACCATCGGATTCGCCATCCTCGCTTCCTCTCCCCTGTCCTACTCAAATAGCCCGGACCTGGCGCGATACCTCCCCACATCCACCAAGCCTTCGCACATCATCGCGGCCACAGCGCTCGGTGGCGCCCTGCCAGCCATCTTCTTCACATCAGTGGGCGCATTGCTCGCAACAGGGATTGACGCCGCAGCGATGGATCTTGGCATCGAATCGGCGCTTCTGGCCCTGCTCCCGGCCTGGCTCGGGCCCATCTTCGTGGTGGGCGTCATCATCAACACCATCGCGCTCAACGGCATGACCACCTACACGGCGAGCATGGCGTTCCAGTCCATCGGCGTCCCCATCCGTCGCATCCCCTCGGCGGTGGTAGTTGGAGCGATCGGCACAGCGCTGACCATCTACCTCGTCATGTCCACCAGCCTGCTGGACGCCGTGAACCTCATGCTGCAGCTCTTGGTCCTCATCTCCGGACCCACCATGACAGTCTTCGCCACCGACGTCATCCTCCGACGCAACCGCTACAGCGGCGATGACCTCTTTGACGAGCAGCCCGGCAGCCGCTTCTGGTACTCCGGCGGCTGGCACGTCCCCGGCTTGCTCGCCATCGGCCTTGGCGCAGCCGTGGCCTCCCTGTTCCTCACCAGCTCTGTGTGGACCGGCCCTATCGCCGCGGCTATGGGCTTCCTGGACCTCTCGGTGCCGGTGTCCATGGTGGTGACAGCCGGGGTCTACATCGCCCTGACGCGCCTCGCCGCGAAACGCCGCCCCACCGCAATCCCCTCCATCGAAGGAGCCCCCGCATGACCACCACCGGAGCCCATCCCCCGCGTTACGTTGGCGCCGCCGGCCAACCCACCGTGGACTCTTGGCAGGAAGGTCCGCATAACCGGTGGACCTTCGCCCACCTTGGTGAAATGCTGCCGACGGCGTCAGTCACCCGCCACTTCCCGGCCGCCCCGGCAGCGGCTACTGAGCGGCTGGATGCCCTTGCCGTTCCAGGCCTGAGCCAACGGCTGGAGGAGAGCTACACCGACGCATTCCTGGTCCTGCACCGCAACAATGTCATTGCGGAGTACTACCGCCCTGGCTTCGCCCCCGATGACCTGCACCTGGTCATGAGCATTTCGAAGTCGATGTGCGGCCTGGTGGTCGGGGCCTTGGTGGATTCCGGAGACATCGTCACGTCCGACCGCGTTGTCCACTACGTCCCCGAACTCGCCGGATCGGCCTATGACGGTCCCACCATCCAGCACGTGCTTGATATGGCCATCCACCTCAACTACAGCGAGGACTACATGGATCCCGCCTCCGAGGTGCAGACCCACGACCGCTCCTCCGGCTGGCGCACCCGCCGGGACGGCGACCCCCAGGACACCTACGAGTTCCTCACCACGCTCACAGGCAACGGAACCGTGGGCCGCTTCCAGTACTGCTCCGCGAACACCGACGTCCTGGCTTGGATCATCGAGCGCGTGACCGGGCTCCGCTACTCAGAGGCCCTGTCCAAGTACCTGTGGTCCAAGCTCGACGCAGACCGGGACGCCACCATCACCGTCGATTCCAGTGGCTTCGGTTTCGCTAACGGCGGGGTCTCCTGCACTGCCCGCGACCTCGCGCGGGTGGGCCGGTTAATGCTCGACGGCGGCGTAGGTCCGGCGGGCCGGGTGGTGTCCGAGGGGTGGGTCCGCAGCATACTCGCTGGCGGAGACCGGGAAGCCATGGCCGACGCTTCCTTCACCGGCATACACCCCCAGGGCTCCTACACCCGTCAGTGGTGGTGCACGGGAAACGAGCGAGGCAACGTGACAGGAATCGGCATCTACGGCCAGTACCTCTGGATCGATCCCGCCACCGATACCGTGGTGGTCCAGCTCTCCACCTGGCCGGAACCGGATAGCGGCCACCTCCACGAGCTCCAGAACCAGCTGCTCCTCGATGTCAGCCGCTCCTTGGATCAGCCCCTCGCATCACAAGAGATACCAACAGAAGAAACAGCCCAGGAAAGCAAGGAAACCGCAGCGTGAGAACCCAGCTCTACACCAACGCCCGCATCTTCACCTCCGATACCCGCCGCTGGGCTGAGGCTATGCTCGTCCAAGGTGAACGCATCCTCTACGTTGGGGACAGCGATACCGCGGAGCGTCTTCGCCCGGACGCCCAACGAATTGACCTTGAGGGCCGCTTGGTGGTCCCCGGTTTCGTGGATGGGCACGCCCATGTTGTGGGCACCGGCGAAGCCCTGGGACAGGTCAGCCTGTGGGGTGCCCGATCCGTGGAGGAAATCCAGCAACGAATCAAGGCAAGGGCCACCGAACGCCCGGATGCCGAGAGGATCCTGGCCACTGGCTGGCTGCACGGTGCCATCCCAGGCGGTGTACCGGACGCGGGGATGCTGGACGCCGTAGTCCAGGACAGGCCTGTGTATGCCTTCGCTTACGACTTCCACTCGGTGTGGGTGAACTCCGCGGCGCTGACTGAACTCGGGATTGATGACCACACTAAGAACCCGCACGGCGGCACCATCAAACGCGACTCTCACGGGCACGCCACCGGCTACATCGACGAGAACGCTTTCTACGACATGGTGCTCCCCTTCCTCGACTCCCAGGTAGGCGAAGACGAACACGGGGCCAGCATCGCCGCAGTCCAACAGGCCTACCGCGAAACCGGCGTCACCACAGCCTGCGATATGGGCTTCAACGAGACCGACCTCGAGGCCTTCAAACGTGCCGACAAAGACGGCACACTGACCAGCCGGCTCATCGCCTATTGGCGTGTTAACAACGCTGGATCGGCGGAGGAAAACATCGCCCAGGTACAGCGGGCGGCCGCGCTCGCCGTCGAACATGTTTCGCCGTTCCTGCGCGTGGTGGGCATCAAGGTGATCATCGACGGCACTATCGACGGGTGCACGGCCACCCTGGGTATGCCGTACGCCGATGGTTCGAATGCGGAACCGATCTGGAGCCTCGAGGAACTCGCGCCAGTGGTTGCCGCCGCAGATGCCGCCGGTTTGAAAGTTGCCATGCACGCCATAGGCGACGAATCGGTGCGGATCGCGATCGGCGCCGTGGAACACGCCGTTGCGGAGAACGGCCCCCGCGAGCGCCGCCACCGCATAGAGCATCTTGAGTTGGTGGACAGGGCCGACGTCGATCGCCTCGCCGCGCTGGGTATTACCGCCAGCATGCAGCCGGTCCACGCTGATCCCGCTATCAGCGAGAACTGGGCCGCCAAATTGGGTGACGACCGTGTGGAGCGCGGCTTCCCGTGGCCGTGGATCACCCAGGCGGGAGCGCGGCTGGCTTTCGGCACGGATTCCCCCACCTCGCCGCACGCACCGCTGCCCAATATGTATGTGGCCACCACCCGCGCTTCTGCTTTGGACGCGTCCGCTGGAACAAATGTCCCGGAGTTCGCACTGCCCCTCGCGGAATCGATCCAACATGCAACGCGGGATTCGGCCTGGACGTGCGGCGCGGAGCACGAAATTGGTCGGCTTACTGCCGGCCTGTACGCGGACTTCGTTGTCTTGGATACGGACGTACTCGCCACAGAGAGCCCTGCCTCGCTCCTCGAAGCCAAGGTTGTGCGAACTGTGGTGGGCGGACGCACAGTGTTCGAAAGGGACTAACCCGCCTGCCGATCCGGATTGCCCGCTGCTCCGAATCAGTGTCAAAGGTGGATCACTGTCAAAGGTCAGGAGCAGCGGGTCGCATGGAATTTCTGCAGGAAGCGTCGCGGTCGGGCAGCGCAGCGTTATCGGGCGTTGCTTCGCCGCGGCTCGAGGTGATCGCCACGGCCCTGGGGCCGTGTGTGGCACGCGTACAAGAATCCTCGGAAGGTGGCGGTGACTTCGCTGACGTTTACCTGCACGGGGCCGCGGGGTCGTGGACAACTTTCCAGCCGCTGCTCTCCGATACTCCAGAACGCGACCGCGTCCTCATAGACCTGCCGGGCTGGGGCGATTCCACCCAAGGTGCGCAGCTGGAGACGGCCACGATCGAAGCCATGGCGGGTGCCGTCGTCGAGGTTTTGACTGCCTTGGGGAACAACAAGTGGAACATCGTGGGCCATTCCATGGGAGGTGTCCTGGCCCTGCATATTGCTGCGGCATGGCCCGGATCCACCGTCAGCGTCGTGGTGGTTTCGGCAACCACTCTTGGAGTTGCCGGATCGGTGAAGAGCCCGTGGCGTGGGCTTGCCAAGATGCCATGGTTCGTGGGCATGCTGCTGCTCATGAACACCACCGCAGTCTTCGGAAACGCGGGAAGAGCCTTGATCCGCGGGGTCGGGCACACGCCATTGATGCGGCTTCTGCTGTCACCACTTTTCGCGGACCCGGCAGCCGTCCCCTCGGGCCTCATCCGCAGGCTGGCACAGGAAGCCCGGCCAGCCAGCTTCAGTGCAGCCGCGCGAGCCATTGCACTGTACGACTTTGGCCAGTGGCGCCGTATCAGCTGCCCCGTGCTGGCGATGCGTGGCGACCACGACGCCTTCACGCCAGCATCCGACCATTCCCAGCTGGCCTCGCTCGGCCCGCATGTCCAGATCGTGACGCTAACGGAGTGCGGACACTTCGCGATCGCCGAGCAGACCGCCGTCGTAAAGCAACTGATAGAGGAACTGCGGCAACGCTGAACGCCCGACGGCGACCTCCCGCCGTCGGGCGTTTGCCTTACGTGACGTAGCGAACTGCGGCCCGGCAGGACCTCAGGGCACAATGGAGAGCATGACCCTCACAACTTTCGCCCTCGTCCGCCATGGCCAGACCGATTGGAACGCGGAGCGCCGGTTGCAAGGGTCCACTGACATTCCGCTGAACGACGTCGGTCGCGGCCAGGCGCGCGACGCCGTCGCCTTCCTGTCGGACCAGCCTTGGGACACCGTGGTGTCCTCGCCCCTGGGCCGCGCCGCCGAAACTGCCGAGATCATCGCCGATGGACTGGGGCTGAAAGTTGCTCGGCTGGTTCCGGAGCTCACAGAGCGCAGCTTTGGTCCTGCCGAAGGACTTCAGGCCGGGCCTGAGCTGGAGGCTTTGCGCATCCCCGGAGGTTTCCGCGGCGGCGAAACTGACGAGGCCGCCGCTGATCGCGGCATTGCTGCCTTGGATGAGCTGGCCGAGGAGTTCGCCGGCAAGCGCGTCCTGGTGGTGGCTCACGGCACTTTGATTCGACTGACCCTGAGCCGGGCCATCGGACGCACCTTGGACAGCGTGCAGAACGCGGTCCTCAACCTGGCCCATCACCATGTCACGGACGGCTGGCAGCTGGAGTACTTCAACGGCGAGCGGGTCACGGCCGGCGTCGAGTCCTGAGCTAGGCTGCTACCGCGCTTCGAGGCGCGCCTTCAGCTGCTCCGCGTAGTCCGTGTACGCGGCGGCGATCTCTTCCAGGTCAACCGTTTGGGGGAAGTCGATCACGGGCTGGTGTTCCGCGAGGTAGGTGGTGGTTTCTTCGACCACGAGTTGCTCGTCGAAGCCCTCCAGCCCAACCTCAGCAAGGAATTCCGGGTTGGTGTGGACCAGGGATTCCCCGGTTTGTCCTTCGGATGCCCAACGCACCAAGTACTCGTTCTGGTTGACCATTTCAATGTCGAATGACTTCTCCATGGCAGCAGCCTACGCCGTTACGTGGCGGCTGCCGGCACACCGCGGGCAGCGATGAGGTCCAGCAGAGTCTCGGCCTCAAGGCCCAAAAGTGCGGCCGCCAGGCTCCCCATCAGGTCCAGCACATACTCACTGCCGGCACTTCCGGCCAGCACATCCATGACAAGTCCATCTTCCTGGGCAACCAGGGTGCGGGCGATCTTGGCCGGGTCCAGAAGGGGAGCGAACTCGCCGGAGCGGGTTCCGGCGTCGATGATTTCACGGTAGACGCCTTCCTGCGCACGGGTGAGCTCGTCTTGGATCCGGCGCTGCTCGGGGTCTCGCAGCATGTGGGGCCAGTATTCGTAGAGGATCCGGGAGACATCATCGTCAAGCCCGGCAGTGGTTCCCGCGCTGATGACCGCGGCGAGCCTGGCTGTGGGGGGCATGCTCTGATCCACGGCTTCGGCGAGCTTCTCTAGAAATCTGCCGGAGGAAGCCTGCACGGCTGCAGCGATGATGTCGGCGTGGCTGCCGAAGTAGTAGAGCACGGCGTTTGCGGCCATGCCTGCCTCCGCGGCAATGGCGCGGAGTGTGGCCCCCTCAGCGCCGTCGCGCGCTGCAACAGCCTGGGCTGCCGCCACTATTTCACGGCGTCGGATTTCCTTCTTGTCTGCCTTGGCCACTACCGCTCCCCCGGGGACTCTTGAAAATTCCTGTTGACATTGACTCTAGACCGGTATTGAATGGCATTCAAATTTGAATGTGATTCAAATTACTGATTCAACGAGGAGTCTCCGTGTCCCATCCCCCTTCCCGCATCTCACTCGCCAAAGACCCAACCCCGAAGGACCCAACATCCAAGGGCCTGAAAGCCGGCTCCATCGGCATCGGTCCAACAGTCGCCCTCGGACTGGCCGCCGTCGCCCCCGCCTACAGCCTGGCCGTGACCCTGGGCTTCGTGGTCCTTGCCGTTGGGGCGAGCACCCCTGCAGCGTTCCTGCTTGGCTTTGTCCCCATCCTCTTTACCGCCCTCGCGTTCAGGGACCTCAACAGGGAAATGCCTGACTGCGGCGGCGTTTTCGTCTGGATCACCCGCGTTTTCGGACCGGTTGCAGGCTGGTTCCTTGGCGGATGGGTGCCACAGATGGCCACGTTCATTGCGAGCGCCGCACTAGCTCAAGTGGCCACAACCTATCTGCTCAACTTCCTTGGTTTGGCCTGGATCGCCGCGGAGCCTATCGCAGTAGCTGCCATCGCGTGTGGGCTGATCGTCCTGAGTGCTTGGATCGCGGCGAGGGGAATCGAACTATCCGCCTGGGTGCAGTATGCGCTGATTGCCCTCCAGCTGGTGGCGCTTGGCGGTTTCTGTGTCGCGGCTTTCGCGGCGATGGCCACGGGCACCTCCGTCGGAACGGCAGAAGGTGGCGCCGAACAGCCAAGCCTGGAGTGGTTCAACCCCTTTGCATCCGGCGACATGTCCGGGCTCGTGTCCGGCGTCATCCTGTGCCTGTTCATTTATTGGGGCTGGGATGCGCTGATAGCGGTGAACGAAGAAACCACGGACCGAAAGGGAACTCCCGGCAAGGCCGTAGTCATCACCACCGTCATCCTGCTGTTCTTCTACGTGGTGACGGCCACGGCCGCCGTGGGATTTGCCGGGACTGCGAGCATCACCGATCCTGAAACCGTCTCTGATGTCCTCTCGGTCCTCGGTCCGCAGGCGACAGGAGATGTGTTTGGCCAGGTCATCATCCTGGCCGTGGGCCTTTCAGCGTTGGCAGCACTGATGACAGTAGCTGTCAGCACGCCGCGGACCTGGCTCAGCATGGGCACCTATGGTGCGCTCCCCAAGGCGACAACCAAGATGCACTCCAAGCGAGGAACACCCACCACCTCCATCGCCTGCTGGGCGGTCATCACCATGGCCATAACCTTGGGACTAACGGCAATCAGCGCTGACTTCATCGGGCTGGCCATCCTCTCCGTGGGCCTGATGATCGCGGCTTACTACGCGGCCACCGCCTTGGCATCCGTGGTGTACTTCGCCCCGCTGATGCGCACCTCTGCATCCGCCCTGATCCTGAAGGGCCTCCTTCCTGGTTTGGGAGCACTTCTGATGATCGGAGCGTTCGCGTACAGCGCCGTGGACATGCTGTCCCCTGAATACGCGGGGCTGGCCTGGCTGGGCATCGGCTCGGTGTTCTGGATCGGCATCGGTGCGCTGGCCTTGGGCCTGGTGGTCACCGCGATCTTGAGGACCAGACTGCGCCGCTTCTTCTCCAGCAAAACCATCCCCCGCGGAAACGTCACCACCCGGCACCAACTTCCATCCATTCTCAGCAACGAAACCGAGGCATAAATGCGCATCCTGTCCATCGCAGCACTTCAGACCAACCCCGTCCCCCACGACCTCGAGGCCACGTGGGCCCGGTTCGAGGCCCAAGCCGAATCAGCCAAGAAGCTCGGCCCGGACGTGGACGTCATCGTGGTTCCGGAGCTGCTGCTGTCCGCGCCGGGCGAGTTCCTGCTCCCGGACCCCGACGGCGAAACGCGCTCTGCCGCACCCATCCCCAGCCCACTTACCCACCGCATCTCCGCACTGGCCCGCAGACTTAATGTCTGGCTCGTACCCGGTTCACTGCTGGAAACGGACAACGGGAACACTTACAACACAGCCATCGCCGTCTCCCCGCAAGGCGAGATCGTGGCCCGCTACCGGAAGCTCTTTCCGTGGCGCCCGTTCGAAACCACCACGCCCGGCGATTCCTTCGTCACTTTCGACATCCCCGGCTGCGGACGGATCGGCCTGGCCATCTGCTTCGACGGCAGCTTCCCCGAAGTGGCCCGCCAGCTCGCGTGGCTAGGCGCAGAAGTCATCATCCAGCCCACACTCACCACCACCCGGGACCGGGCCATGGAAATCGTCATGTCCCAGGCCAACGCCTTCGCCAACCAGGTGTATGTGGTGAACGTCAACGGCGCATCCCCCTCCGGCGTGGGCGAAAGCGTCATCGTCGACCCGGAGGGCACCATCATGCAGCAGGCTCGGGGCGGCGAAGAGATCCTGTTCGCCGTGCTGGACTTGGACCGGGTCACCCAACTCCGCCGCTATGGAACGCATGGCATTAACCGTCCGTGGGCCCAGCTCCGGGACCAGGAAGGTATGCTGCGCTTCCCCATGTTCGGGGGCGCACACTTCCAAGCGCCGGACTGGAGCGGGGATTCGGTGGACGCGCGACAAGCCAGCACTACGGCCTGACGACGCACCCAAGGTGAGAAGCATTCGACGGCGGGCTGCCGCCGTCGAACGCTTTTCCCTCACCCTAGAGAAGATCAGGTTACTTACTTCTATACTGGCGTTGTGATGGCATCACTGTGGTTCGGATTGATTGCCTCCAGCGCCTTGGTCATAGGCGCTTTCGTGGGCGTGCGCTTCGAGCTGCCGAAGCGGCTTCTGGCCATCCTGCTGTCGTTCGCGGCGGGGTCCCTTATTACCGCCCTGGCGTTCGAACTGTTCGAGGACGCCTACGAACAAGGCGGGATTGTGCGCGCGGCGTTGGGACTGCTGGCCGGCGCCATAGTGTTTACGACCCTCAGCGCCTTGCTCGATCGTTGGGCGCAGCCCGGAGGCAAGTCCAAAACCAAGGCCGCGGACGAAATACAGGGCAGCCCCAAACTGGACACCGACGCCGCCGCTTCGGACAAAGCTGCCACCTCCGCCTCAACGCGCGGCGCGGCCGGCATGGCATTGCTCGCGGCCGTGACGTTGGATGGCGTGCCCGAAAACCTCGCCCTGGGCATCTCCCTGGGCGAAGGATCCGGCGGCCTGGCACTGCTGGCGGCCATCTTCGTTTCCAACCTGCCAGAGGCCTTGGTGGGCGCATCATCCATGAAGAGCCAAGGCCGGAAAGCCGGGCCCATCATGCTGCTTTGGAGCGTCTGCGCAGTGCTGCTGGTTGCCGCCGTGGTACTGGGGGCGGGGCCTTTGTCCTCCGCCGAGCCCGCAACCATCTCCCTGCCTTTGGCCTTTGCAGCGGGAGCCGTGATCGCATCCCTCGCGGACACACTCATGCCCGAGGCCTACGAGCACGGCGGCCCGGCTGTGGCGCTAAGCACCGCAGCTGGATTTGTTTTGTCGTTCACGCTCTCGCTCGCTTGAGCCGCCGGAGGCAAACACAAGAAAAGACACGACGGCGGAGGTCGCCGTCGTGCGCTTTCTTCGCTGGTTGCGGCCGCTAGACCTCGGGGCGCCGCTCAACAACCGTGTGGGGATCGCCGCGGCGCTCAACAACGGTACGGCGGGTGCGGTTGGACATGGCGATGGAAATGATGAGGCCGATGATGCCTACGCCAATCAGGATGTAGCCAACCAGTACCTGGTCAAGGAAGGGAATGATTCCGGGGGCGAGCGCGAAAGCCAGAATAGCTCCGATGGCAATCAGGGCAATGGAAGAACCGATTCTCATAGCGTGCTCCTCATGTTTGTTCGGCGCAGTCAGGGTCTGCAGCCGAATCTGTATCATCAGGATACTTATGACCTACCGCTCCGACCAGACATTGCCGCGCCGCATTAGTCAGCATTAATCAGTGGCCGTAGCGCTCAGCCACCCGGGCGATCGCGTCCTCAGGGGTGGGCGGGGGGCCGAAGACCTGCTCCTGGCGGGTGGTGTCCGCCACGTACTTTCCGGTCTCGAACCACGCCACCATGCTCGCCATATCTGCCACCAACGGAAGGACCTTTGACGTGACCTTGCCGAGTGCGGCGATCGCTCCGGAAGGTATGGACATCACCTTGACCTGCTTGCCGGCCCGGCGACCAGCCAGTTCGGCGGCTTCATGAATGCTCAGGGGCCTGCTCCACCCAATGTCGATGCGCTCCCCCTCAACAATGTCGGCATCAACCGCCTCCGCAAGGTAAGCGGCGACATCGCTGGCCAGCACGAACGTGAGCCGGGCATCCTTGGATCCGAGCCACACGAAGCGCCCCTTCTCGAAGGGATCACCACCCATTCCCACCGCTTGGTCAAAGAAAGCACCCGGACGGAGGGCCACGAAGGGTACCCCGAGCTCCTCGAATTTGTCCTCGGCCAGTTTCTTGTTCCAGAAATGGGGAATCTGGGGAGTTTGGTCACTGGTGACGATGCTGATCAGCACAAAGCGAGGCACACGGGCATGCTTGGCCGCGACAGCCAGATTGCTATTGCCGAAGGTGTCTATGGCTTTGGCGTTCTTGTCATTCCGCGTGTAGCCGGCCGCCGTCGAAATGGCCGCGGAAACGCCCGTCATCGCTGTGACCAAGGAGGCGGCGTCCAGCATGTCACCCCGGGCGATCTCTACGCCTTTGGCCTCAAGTTTGGCGGCGTTGGACTTGGGCCTCACTAAAGCGCGAACCTTCTTTCCGCGCTTGAGAAGCTCGTCCACCACCTGGCCGCCCAGGAAACCCGTGGCGCCAACAACAAGGACAGGCAGGTCTTCGGCCACAGTTTCTCCTCCAGGTTCGTTCCTAGGGTCAGTGGTAGCACGCGATGGGAACTGCGGGCTAGGGTGCGCCGCGCCTTCCCAGCTATAGTGCACTCAAAGTGCAGTATGATGCACTAATGGATGAAAGCACCACCACACTTTCCTTGGCCATCGGAGCCCGGGTTAGACAAGAACGCCAAAACCGCGGATGGACCCTTGATCAGTTGGCTGAAGCTGCCGGCGTGAGTCGGCGGATGATCATCAACGTGGAGCAGGGAGCCGCGAACCCCAGCGTCGGGACACTACTGCGCATCAGTGATGCCCTAGGCGTCGGACTTCCCGCACTGGTTGAATCCCCACGCCCCAAGCCGGTCAAAGTGACCCGCAGCGGCGAAGGCGCAACCTTATGGACCAGCGAGCAGGGCGGACGCGGAGTCCTGGTCGCCGGTACCGAATCTCCGGATGTGGTGGAACTGTGGGACTGGACCTTGGGCCCGGGAGACCAGCACGGCAGCGAAGCCCACGCCACTGGAACCAAGGAACTCCTGCAGGTTCTCCACGGCACCCTGACCGTGGACGTTGACGGGCATATGAACACCCTTGAGGCGGGAGATTCCATGACCTTCCCGGGCGACGTCGCCCACTCCTACGCAAACCCCGGCACAGATCCCGTCCGATTCTCCCTGGCAGTGTTCGAGCCTGGCGTGGGCTCAGGACACCTGCAGGAGGCTGGCTCATGAAGACCCGCCAACGCATCCCCGTTCCACCGTGGGGGCTCGCGGTTGCGGCCATGATCTCCGTCCAGCTGAGCTCCGCTTTCTCCGTGGACCTCATCGCCGACGTGGGTCCGGCCGGTACCGCATGGCTGAGGTTGAGCATGGGTGCCATCATCTTCCTGGCCATTGCCCGCCCGCCGCTTCGCTCTGTACGCCGCCCTGACATCCTGCCCCTCCTGGGCCTCGGCGTAGCCACAGGCCTCATGACCATCATGTTCCTCGCCGCGATTGAGCGCATACCGCTGGGCACCACGGTGGCCATCGAGTTCCTCGGACCGCTGACGGTGGCAGCAATCCGGAGCCACAACCACAAGGCCCTGGCGTGGCCGGCGTTGGCGTTGGCCGGGGTCGTCCTTTTAACAGAACCCTGGCATGGCGAGATCGACGCCCTTGGTGTGATGTTCGCAGCCATCGCGGCCGCTGGCTGGGGTGCCTACATCCTGCTGACCCAACGAGTTGGTGATCGCTTCACGGGAACCGGAGCACTCTCACTCACAGTCCCGGTGGCAGCTGTTACGGCCGCAATCGTGGGCGTCCCACAGGCCGCCGGACACCTTAGCTGGGAAGTCCTGCTGGCTGCCCTCGGGGTCGCCGTACTGATGCCAGTGCTCCCCTTCATCCTGGAAATGATGGCCTTGCGACGCATGACGTCCACCGCTTTCGGCACGCTGATGTCCCTGGAGCCGGCATTTGGCGTGCTTCTCGGGCTGCTGGTGTTGCATCAACATCCGTCCATCATCCAGTTCGTTGGCATCACACTGGTGGTGGTTGCGGGCGCTGCGGCCCAGCGCGGCGGGGACAGGCGCCCGTCGTCACCAGAACCCGTCACCGGCCTGGAACCGCCCCTTCCCCATGCCCTACCTGCCACCAGCCCACGAAACGAGGTCTGAGCATGTTCACAGGACTGAGCGCCTTCCCCTTGACGCCGCTCACCAACGACTCCCTGGACGAACGGTCCTACGTTGGACTCATCGAACGCCTGCGTGATGCACGCGTGGACTCCATCACCGCACTGGGATCCACCGGCTCGTATGCCTACCTGACACATAAAGAACGACGCCGCGTGGCTCACCTCGCCGTTCGGCACGCCGGGAGCGTCCCTGTCTTCGTGGGTGTGGGGGCTCTCCGCACCTCGCACGTCCTGGCCAACGTCGAGGCTGCCGAAGAAGCGGGCGCCTCCGGGGTGTTGCTGGCGCCGATGACGTACCAACCGCTCACCGAGGATGACGTGTTCGAACTGTTTCACACCGTCACCTCCCACTCCTCCCTTCCGGTGATCGTCTACGACAACCCCGCCACCACCCACTTCACCTTTCACCCAGGGCTATACGGCCGCATTGCCCAATTGCCCGGGGTTGCCTCCATTAAGATTCCGGGCAGCCCGAACACCATGCACCTGGAGGAACGGGTGCGGGAGATCCGATCACTTGTGCCGGACCACGTGACCCTCGGCATTTCCGGCGATGCCAACGCTGCCGCCGGATTGAGCGCTGGATGCGACGCCTGGTATTCGGTGATCGGAGGAACCTTGCCCGGCATCGCCCAACGCATCACACATGCTGCCATCAACGGACGGCCCGGTGAAGCGGCCTCCGAGTCCGAGCGCCTTGCGCCCTTGTGGCAACTTTTTGCGGATTTTGGTGGAAGCCTGAGAGTTGTCGCCGCCATCGCGGAACAGCTGGGACTGGCCTCCACCAAGAGCCTGCCGCTACCCATCCAAGGCCTGGGCCCTGAGCAGCGGGCCCGCGTTGCCGGGGTCATCGAGGAGCTTGGCCTGGGAACCTAGCGCAAGAAATCCAGCGCAATAATCCTGATTCGGGAATCCTGCCAGGCCTAGATGGCGATGACCACCTTTCCGCGGGCCTTACCGGCATCGAGATACCGCATTGCGTCCGGGACCTCGGCCAGCGGATAAACGCGATCGATGGCCGGGGCAATGGTTCCCGATTCCAACAGTTCGGCAAGATATTCCAGGTCCGCTGCAGTTTGGGTGCCCACGACCATGGTGAGCCGCTGGCGAATGAACGGGGAAAGAGCCACAGCGCGGAATTGCCGGTCCAGGCTGCCGGTCCATGAGCCACCTTCCTCCCCACCGGTGATCACGGCCGTCCCCGTTGACGTGAGCGACCGGCGAAGACGGGAAACGGAAGGATTGCCTGCGATGTCGATAATGACGTCGTAGGACTCAGCGCCGTCAGCAAAGTCCTGCTTGGTGTAGTCGATCACCCGGTCTGCACCGAGGGCTCGAACCAGCTCCACTTTGGCCGTATTGGCCACACCCGTGACTTCAGCGCCAGCCGCTTTAGCAAACTGCACCGCATAGCTGCCCACACCGCCCGAGGCGCCGGTAATCAAGACTTTTTGCCCCTTCGGCATCCGCCCAGCCGCGGGATCGATGCCGCCGGCGCGCACAGCGATCAGTGCCGTGCACGCAGACACTGGCACTGCCGCTGCCTGCTCAAAGCTGATATTGGCGGGCTTGAGGGCGAGCTGCTTTTCGCGGGCAGCGGCGAACTCGGCAAAAGTTCCCTTCCCTGAGCCGAAGACGTGGTCACCCACCGCAAACCGGGTCACCTTCGCGCCCACGGCTTCCACGGTGCCAGCGAGGTCCAGCCCGGGAACAGGGTTTTTCGGAGCCCGGAAACCGTAGGCCAAGCGCAGCGCATACGGCAGGCCGGTTGTGACGTGCCACGTCCCCCGATCGAGCCCGGCAGCTCGCACCTTCACCAGTACTTCGTTGTCCGCGATGGCCGGGCGAGGGACCTGAGCCTCGTGCAGGACATCGGCGGAACCATAGGCTTCCTGGACGATGGCCCGCATAGTGGGACCGGGCAGGGACTGATCCCTGTGACGGCGCGATTCTTTGGCTTGCTGACCAGTGGTCATGGCCGGACCTTTCTAGTGTGGTGTTGTGCCTGACGAGTCTTTCGTACGCTGTACTAAATACGCTACCGTACACTGTACTAAACCGCTAGAGGGCAATATCGAACCGAGGGAGATCCCGTGACCACCGCAGCATCCCAGCGCCTGCCCCTCAGCAGGGAACGAGTCCTGGAGTGCGCGGTTGCACTCGCCGACGAGTCCGGACTGGCCGCGCTGACCATCCGTACGCTTGCCCAGAGCATGGGCACCAAGCCCATGTCCCTGTACTACTACGTAGCCAACAAAGACGAGATCCTGGACGGCATCGTGGACATGGTTTTCAGCGAAATCGAGCTGCCGGCACCGCAAGGGGACTGGCGCGAGGAAATGCAGCGAAGGGCCCGCGGAGTGCGCTCAGCACTCAGGCGCCACCCATGGGCAGTCGGGCTGCTCGAAAGCCGGTCCGCGCCGGGACCTGCCACGCTGCGGCACCATGAAGCAACGCTTGCAACGCTGAGGGAGGCCGGGTTCTCCGTCCAGCTGACAGCACACGCCTACGCCCTCTTGGATAGCTACATCTATGGCTTCGCCCTGCAGGAAGCAGCCCTTCCGTTCGAGGGGCGGGACACCGCGGCCGAGATCACCAACCCCATCATGGAGCGTTTCGCCACGGGTGAGTATCCGCGGATGGTGGAGATCGCCGTCGAGCATGTCCTCAAACCCGGCTACGACTTTGGCGACGAGTTCGAGTTCGGCCTGGACCTCATCCTTGACGGTCTCCACCGACTGAAAGCCGGCGAAGAGTAGAGGCCTTCCGGCTGGAGCTGCGAGTCTCATTGGAGGCACTCAGGCCGACGCGGTACGGTCAGGCATAGCCGACGCCGAGTGAGGGAGCTGAGTTCATGGCCAAGATCGAGGACTATGCGATCATCGGGGACCTGAACACGGCTGCCCTGGTGGGGCGCAGCGGTTCCATCGACTGGATGTGCCTGCCGCGCTTCGACTCCCCTGCTTGCTTCGCATCGCTGCTGCACACGTCTGAGGCCGGCCGCTGGCTGCTGGCGCCCGCCGGGACACCGGAGGGCGGCAACTGCACGCGGCGCCAATACCGTGAGGACACCCTCATCCTGGAAACGGAATGGGAAGTGGACGGCGGCTCGGTCCGGGTTATCGACTTCATGCCCGTCCGCGACGACGCCGTGGATCTGGTGCGGATCGTCGAAGGACTGTCCGGCGAGGTCACCATGCAGATGGAACTGGTCCTGCGCTTCGATTACGGCCGGGTGGTGCCGTGGGTCCGGCACGGCGAGCACGGCATCAGCGCGGTGGCCGGCCCCGATTCGGCCTACCTCACCACCCCCGCACCCTTGGTGGGCCGGGACAAACGCACCGTCAGCGAATTCACTGTCCGCGCCGGCGAGCGCGTTCCGTTCGTGCTGCGTTGGGCACCAAGCCACGAACGGGAGCCGCGCCGGATTAATCCGTTGCGGGCGCTGGAGGCGACGGAGGCGTTCTGGCTGGAATGGATCGGCCGCAGCGAAATGACCGGCAAATACAAGGAGCCGGTGGAGCGGTCCCTGATCACCCTCAAGGCGCTGACGTACGCACCCACAGGCGGCATCGTGGCTGCTGCGACAACGTCCCTGCCCGAGCAAATCGGCGGACCCCGCAACTGGGATTATCGATATTGCTGGTTGCGGGATGCCACTTTGACCCTGCAGTCGCTGCTCGCAGCGGGCTACACCGAGGAAGCTTCCGCTTGGCGCGACTGGCTGCTGCGCGCTATCGCCGGTGACCCGTCAGAACTCCAGATTGTGTACGGGCTCGACGGCGCCCGGAGACTCCCGGAAGCGGACATCCCCTGGTTGTCGGGTTACGAAGGTTCACTGCCCGTCCGCACCGGAAACGCCGCCGCTCCGCAGCTTCAATTGGATGTGTGGGGCGAAGTACTGGACGGGCTTTCGCTGACCCGGGCGGCCTCCCCTGATGGCAGCGTGGATAGCTCCTGGGATATCCAGGTCGCCTTGATGGAGTTCTTGGAAGGGGCTTGGGACCAGCCGGACAACGGGCTGTGGGAAATGCGCGGCCCGAGGCAGCACTTCACCCATTCCAAGGTGATGGCGTGGGTGGCTGCTGATCGAATGGTCAAAGCCGTTCGAACGTCAGGCTTGCCCGGCCCTGCCGATAGGTGGGCCGCCCTCCGCAGCGAGATCCATGCGGACGTCATGGCCAAGGGCTTCGACGAGAAACTCAACACCTTCGTCCAGTCCTACGGCAGCACGGAACTGGACGCGAGCCTCCTCCTGATTCCGCGCGTCGGCTTCCTGCCGCACCGGCATCCGCGGGTCGCAGGAACTGTGGACGCCATCCAGAGGGGACTCACTGACGACGGACTGGTCCTTCGGTATCGCACGCAGTCCGGACATGACGGACTTCCGGGCGACGAAGGCGTTTTCCTGGCGTGCTCGTTTTGGCTGGTGGATGCGCTGCTGGGAATCGGCCGCTCCGACGAGGCGACCGAGCTGTTTGAGCGGCTGCTCAGCCTCCGCAACGATGTGGGCCTACTCAGCGAGGAGTGGGATCCGCGGACGCAGCGGCACCTCGGCAACACTCCGCAAGCCTTCAGCCATTTCCCGCTGATTCACAGTGCCCTGCAGCTTCACCAGGGTGAAGCCCACAGCAGTGACACGCCGCTCCATAGACCCAAACATCCGGGCCGGGCCAGCGGCTCTACCCTTCGGAATGATCCTCGCCTTCGGTAGCTGATGGTTCGCCCTTGTGGCTCGCTTCCTCCAAGTGGAGGTCCAGCTTGCGTTCGGCTTCACGCCGACGCTGGCCGACGGTCCGCATCTGCTGTGTGTTCGGGTCACCCCGATCTTCTGACGCTGCGCCCAAGGGCGCGGCGGGCTGCACATTCTCTTGTTCGCCCATACAAACAATGGTCCCATCACCAGTTCGTCAGCGATAGCTCAGCGGACGTTGTGAGGCCCGCCCTGCGCACTCTTCCGAGTTTTTGGGGCGCAGAGCGGGCCTCACACCATGCAACTAGCGGCGCGTCTCGCCTGTACCGGTTCCTTCAGTTTCAATGCGTTCCTTGCGGACTTCCTCGTCCACCTGGACTTCATCAGTGACGGTGTCCTTTTCCAGGCGTACGCGCTCCACCGGAACGGTTTCCTTCTGCACCACGGGCCGCTCCTCATGGAGGGTGACCTCGTGTTCGCTCTCGGTCAACTCCGCCCCGGACATGGCGTCCCCGGCGTTCGCATCCGTGATGGGCTCGCGTTCCAGGCGGACCTCCTCGCGCTGCACCGGAACCGTGGTGGTGACGTTCTCCGTGGTGATGTATTTGCGCAGCCGCGCCCGGCCAGTGGCTTGCTTTTCCGTGCCCACGTTCAGCCGTTCTTCCGAACGGGTCATGGCATCATCGCCGCGGCTGGTGTCCGTAGCCCGGGTGTAGCTGGCGTCCGTATCCACGGCGTCCCTGTCCACCGTGTCCCTGGTGCCGGTTGTGCCTGCAGTCCCCACTGTTCCGGTGGTGGTGTCGGCGTAGTCATCGTGACCGCTGAAGCCACTCTCGCCCTCCAGTCCATAGTGGTTGTATAGGCGACTCTCCTCGCCCGGATCCAAGTGCCCGTCCTCGGCAACACGCGGTGCGTCCTTGATGTGGTCCTTGCTGAACGGGACCACCACATCGTCGCCTTCGACTGTGGCTTCTTGAAGCGGAATGAACGATTCCGAACTGCCGAAAAGACCTGTCTTGACGGTCACCCAGGTAGGTTCACCCGTGTCATCGTCGGTGTAAAACGTGCCGATGGAGCCCACCTTGTCACCTTCAGTGGTGCGGACGTTTCCGTTGAGGCCCATCAGACGGTCAATGTTTTCCCTCGCGAGCATGATGTCTCCTTGGAATGCGGTTCTCTTACTGTGGAGTGCCAAGCGGGCTGCATCACCGGGCGTGGTTTCCGGATGCCGGAGCGGGGAGCAAGTTTCAACCCGTCGACTTTAAGGAACACCAATACAGTAAGCATGCTTAGTGTTTGCTTGGCAAGCCCTAATTATGGAGAACGAGTGGCGCTTGCCACACTGCCCGCTGGCCCGTAGGCTCGAAGCGGAGAAATCAGTACTTGTGCCCAAAGGTATCCATTCTCCCTTCCCGCCAGGGTTCATCATGTCTGCTCAGCCAGAACACTTCCCCCTTCCAAGCCAAACCCCCGCGCCCGCTCCGCTCCACCTCCTCCAGCTCGGCAACCATTACCTCCACTGCGGAGTTCCCATGCATGCAGGCCTCGGGAAGCAACACGTTTTTATGGTCGAAACCACCGGCCAATCCATTGACCCTGAGCTGGAGGTCTACCTCAGCACCAGGGTTCTGCACTGCGACGAGTGCGGATTCCAGATGGAGATCCCCGACTAATCTCCACTTGGTCTGCGGAGCTTGGGTGGGCGGGCCGTCCCGGGTAGCGTGAGCCAAAGACAGGTTGCGCCCCGCCGCGAGCGGACGATTTCCAAGGAGCTGGCCCATGAGCAGATCCCACCGAGCGTCACAGCATGAACCGGACACCGCCGTCGAACTCAATCCCCTGTTCAGCAGGCCCGGAGAATCCACCATCTTTCCCCGTTTCACCCTGCCGGACGGTGAATCCTTACCGGCCACGGCCTACCAGGTTGTGCACGATGAAGCGATGCTGGACGGCAACTCGCGGCTGAACCTGGCCACTTTCGTTGGAACGTGGATGGAGACGGAAGCCTCCAAGCTCTACGCCGAGACGTTCGACAAGAACATGATCGACAAGGACGAGTACCCCCAAACGGCTCTGATCGAAACCCGTTGCTGGCGGATGCTCGCGGATCTGTGGAACGCTCCGGATCCCGAGAAGAGCATCGGCACCTCCACCATCGGATCGTCGGAGGCCTGCATGCTGGGTGGCTTAGCCTTGAAGCGACGGTGGCAACACGCAAGGCGCGCAGCGGGCAAGTCCACGGAGAAACCCAATCTCATCCTCAGCTCCGCCGTTCAAGTGTGCTGGGAGAAGTTCTGCAATTACTGGGATGTGGAGCCCCGTTTTGTCCCGGTCTCAGCCGAGCACCCCACGCTGGATGGCCATGACCTGGACCAGTACGTGGACGAAAACACCATCGGCGTGGTCGCCATCCTGGGTGTCACCTACACCGGGAAGTATGAGCCTGTGGAACTCATCTCGGACGCGTTGGACGAGATCCAGGCCCGCCATGGACTGGACATTCCCATCCACGTGGACGGGGCTTCCGGAGCCATGGTGGCACCGTTCCTGCAACCTGAAACGGTGTGGGATTTCCGGCTCCCCCGCGTCGCATCGATCAACACCTCCGGCCACAAATATGGGCTGGTGTATCCCGGACTGGGCTGGGTGGTGTGGCGGGACGCGGCGGCGCTCCCCGAGGACCTGATCTTCCACGTCAGCTACCTCGGCGGGGACATGCCCACGTTTGCGCTGAACTTTTCACGGCCCGGCGCCCAAGTGCTGCTGCAGTATTACCTCTTCCTGCGCCTTGGCTTTGCCGGGTACAGGTCCGTCCAAGCGACGTCACGGGATGTGGCCCTTTACCTCTCCAGCGAAATCGGTGCCATGGACGCGTTCACCCTGTGGAGCGACGGCTCGGACATTCCGGTATTCGCGTGGCAACTCAGCGACGGCCACACGGAACACTGGAACCTGCACCATCTCTCGGAACGGCTCAGAATGAACGGCTGGCTGGTTCCCGCGTACCCCCTCCCTGACGGGTTGAGTGACGTCACGGTCCAGAGGATCGTGGTCCGCAACGGTTTCACCCGCGACCTCGCCTCCAGTTTCCTGGCTGACCTCAAGAAGGAAGTGGACTACCTCGACAGTCTCACGGCGCCGATGCCCACCGACAAGCAGGCAGAGGGCTTTCACCACTAAGCACTGGAAGGGAAGTTGGATATGTGCCGTCTCTTCGGGCTCCACGCCGGTCCCCGGCCGGTGCGGGCCACCTTCTGGTTGTTGGACGCCCCGGACAGCCTTTCCGCGCAAAGCCGGCGGGAGCCCGACGGCGCCGGCATAGGCACGTTCGATTCTGCCGGCAAGGCGCACGTGGCCAAACAGCCTTTGGCCGCATGGGAGGACCACGCTTTCGCCCGTGAAGCGAGGGACTTGAAGAGCACAACGTTCCTGGCCCACGTGCGGTATGCCAGCACAGGCGCGCTCACCATGGTCAACACGCACCCGTTCGAGCAGGACGGGCGGCTGTTTGCGCACAACGGCGTTCTTCACGGCCTGGACCAACTCGACCAGCGACTCAACGAGCTCGGCGTGATGGACCTGGTGTTGGGTCAGTCGGACAGCGAACGCCTTTTCGCGCTTATCACGGCGGAAACGAGGCGGGCCGACGGGGACGTGGGGGCAGGCATCGCGGCGGCCATCAATTGGGTTGCCAGGGATCTACCCGTTTTCAGCCTCAACTTCATCCTCACCACCGCAACCGACATGTGGGCGCTGAGGTACCCGGCCACCCACCCCTTGTATGTGCTGGAAAGGGATCCAACTGCGGCACCTGATCCGTCCGCTCCGCTGGATGCTCGGAGCAAGCGAATCCGTTCGAAGAGCACCGAGCTCTCCCGTTCTCCGCATGTCCTCTTCGCCACCGAACCCATGGACCCGAACCCCGGCTGGCGGCCCATGGAATCCGGCGAGCTGGTTCACGTGGGCCCGGATCTCGCCGTTACCTCCACTGCGCCCTTCCCGGATGCTCCTGCGCGTCTGCTCACGCTCGCCGATCTTGAACCGACCGCGGCGGCGTCGCAACAGCCTTGACCGCCACTTCTGCAGTCCGTTCCCAACGCGACAAACGCACGACGGCGACCTTCCGCCGTCGTGCGTTTGTCGCCTTTGCGCGGCGTCAGGCGGAAGCCGGCTTCCTGAGGAACACCGCAACGGCCACGGCAGCCGCGACGCACATGGCCGCATTCACCCCCACCGCCACCGTGACGCCGCTGAGCACGGCGGAAGCGTCCGATGCGCCGATAGCCACCAGCTGGGCGGTGAATACCGCGCTCATCACCGGAATGCCCATGGTGATGCCGATCTGCTGGCTCATGGTGGCCAGACCCGTGGCCATTCCTTGATCAGAGTCGGGCAGCCCGGACGTGGCGGTCACCATAAAGCCGACGATGACCACCAGGTTGGCGACACCCCCAATGAATGTCGCCACCAGCAACAGCCCTAAGGAGGCCGGATCTGAGCTCAGCCACACCAACGCTCCGGTAGCCACTGCCTGAACCACGAACCCATACACGATTGCCCTCTTGCTGCCCACCCTCGCGATCACTCTTGGCCCCAGCACGCCGCCGAGGACGGTGCCCAGGCCCAGGACGGCAAAGGAAAGACCCGCCGCGAGCGGCGTATAGCCGAGGACCTGTTGCAGGTACAGGGTCAGCAGGAACACCAGCGACGTCTCGGTGACGAACGCCAGAACCCCGGCGATGTTGCCCCACGCCACGCTTGGACGCTTGAGGATGCCGAGGGGCACCAGCGGGTGCGGGGCACGGCTTTCAACCCTGGCAAACACGGCAAAGAGAACGACGGCGGCCGCAAGCGCACCTAGCGTCAGAGGCTCGGTCCATGAGTGTTCGGCGGCATGGGTGAGGCCGAACACCAGGGTGAGCAAGCCCAGCGTGACCGTGATGGCGCCGGGAACGTCGAGCCGGACCTTGGACGATGGTCGGCTTTCGGCGAGTACAACGGGTGCGATGAGGAGAACTGCTACCGCAACGGGAACATTGATGAAGAACGCCCACCGCCAGCTCAGGAGCTCGGTCAGCAGCCCACCAAGGATTGCCCCCGTGGTGAATCCGGCAGCCATCAGGGAGCCGTTGAGCCCGAGTGCCCTGTCCCGAAGAGGGCCCTCCGGGAACGAAACCAGCAACAGCGACAACGCAGCCGGTACCACCATGGCTGTCGCGATGCCTTGGCCAACCCTTGCCAGCAGCAGCCACGCCGGTTCAGTGGCGAGGCCACCAGCCAGGGAAGCTACCCCGAGCAGTGCCATGCCGATCAGGAACATCCTCCGGCGTCCCGCCAGGTCCGCTACGCGCCCGAAAAGCAACGTGAGGCCGGCTGCGCACAGGGCAAAAGCCGTTGCCACCCATTGGAGGTTTTCCAGCGAGAAGCCCACGTCTGAGCCGATGGCAGGCAGGGCGACGTTGAGGATGGAGAAATCGACTGCCAGCGTGAAACTCGCAGCCAGGAGGACAATGAGCGCCAGCCGCTGCCTGGTGGTCATGCCTTGTTTGGCTACGCCTGTTACTGGCTCGACGTGGGGATGACTGATTTTGTTGGATGTTGGCATGCCCCCAGCATGGCCGTGTTCGTGTTTGGCAACCACACCCCGTTGTGGGTACCACTGGCAGTGACAGGACAATGCCGGCCAGCACATGAACAATGGGGGCATGGGTACACACAGTGAACTTGGGGAGTTCCTTCGCGTCCGCAGGGCAGCCTTGCAGCCAGATGACGTCGGCGTTCTGAATTACGGCATCCGGCGCGTCCCTGGCCTGCGACGGGAGGAACTGGCCATGCTCGCCGGAGTCAGCACCACGTACTACACACGGTTGGAGCAGGGCCTCAGCACTAATGCTTCAGAAGCCGTGATCGGTGCGATCGCCCGTGCCCTGAACCTTGACGAGGCCGAGCGCGCGCACCTCTTCAACTTGGCGCGCCCCGGAAAGGCGAAGCGGCGCATGCCGTTCAAACCGGACAAAGTGCGGCCCGGGACCCTGCGACTGATCCAGTCCATGTCCGGTACCCCGGCCGTTGTATTGGGTCGCCGAAGTGAAGTGCTGGCGTGGAATGCCCTGGGGCACCGGCTCGTCGCCGGCCACCTGGAATACGCCGCCCCGGAGACCCCGTCCTCGCGTCCCAACATGACCCGGCTGTTGTTCCTCGACCCCCACACACGGGAGCTGTACACGCGCTGGCCAGAGGAGGCCAGCCGTGCAGTAGCGTCGTTGCGCCTGGTGGCAGGAAAGTCCGCCGATGATCAGGAACTGGCTGCCCTGGTTGGTGAGCTCACTTTGAAGAGCCAGGAGTTTGCGAAGCTCTGGGCCAAGCATCCAGTGGAGAACTGCATGTCCGGAGTGAAATACATGCAGCATCCGGAAGTGGGTCATCTGGAGCTGAACTTCGAGGTACTTACGCCGCCGGATGAGTCCGGGCACCGGGTCCTCCTCTATGCCGCAGACCCGGGATCTCCGGGAGCGGCGGCCCTGCAGCTTCTCCAAGGTGCGGGTGATTTCGAAGGCGCGCTGAGCAGCGCGGCTGAAATCGACCGCTGAGAAAAATAGTAAGCCTCCTTGCTTTCTCGCTGATGAGGATGTTTTGCTTGACTATGAAAGGCCAAAGCCCAGGCATCCGGACAAGGAGCTGACATGGCAGACAGAAACATCGCAGGGTCAAGCACACCCAGGGGCCGCAGGAACGACGTGGTCGCTGCCGAGAAAGAACGCTTTGGCGGCATCAAATGGGGCTCGGCCTTCTTTGGCTGGCTGACGGCAATCGGGATGACTGTCCTGCTGAGCGCCTTAGCCACCGCGATCGGCGTCGGCGTGGGGGCAGCGAATTCTTCCACCGCCGAACAAGCAGCGGAACAGGCGCAACAGAACGCAGAAACCCTGGGCATCGTCAGCGGCATCGTCCTGGCAATCGTCTTATTCCTGGCGTACTACTGCGGTGGTTACGTGGCCGGACGCATGGCCCGTTTCGACGGAGCGAAGCAAGGGCTCGCGGTGTGGCTATGGGGCATCATCGTCGCCATCATCGTAGCGATCCTCGCGACTGTGGCCGGGAGCCAGTTCAACATCCTCAGCGATCTCAATGGCGCGCCCCAGATCCCCGTCGACGGAAGTCTCATGACCGCCAGTGGCATCATTGGCCTCGCCATCGCGTTCATCGTGCCCCTCATCGGCGCCATTCTAGGCGGCAAGGCCGGAATGCGCTTCCACCGGAAGGTGGACCAAGCGGGGATCGACCATCAAACGGGAGTCACCGGTTAGGCCACGAGCGGTCAGGGGCGTTTGAAACCAGGCTTCGAGCTACGTTCTTCGATGGATTCAAGCTCCTGGAACAGCGTGATTTGGAGCCCGCCGGGTGCTTCGAGCCTCGAATTCAACGACTTCCACGGGGTTTCCCTGGGTTCAGCAATCAAGGTGCCTCCTGCTTCGACCAAGTCTCTAGTGGCCGCGGCGGAATCATCCACTTCGAAGGCGATTCGAATCTTGGCACTGGGCTGTCCGTCGGCCTCAACCTGGTCGATCAGCCGCACCTGCGCGGGGTTGGAAATCTCCAGCGTGGCTCGGCCGGCTTCCAAGATGGTGACGCGGGCGTCCCCTTCCCCTTCAAAAGCAGCCTGCTCCGACAGGCCCAGGGTGTCGCGGAAAAACATCAATGCAGCCTCGTAATCCTCAGCCTCCACGACGAGGCGCAACTGCCGGACCGGTGACTTTGGGCTTGGTTCACTTGTCATGTCTGTACCGTAGGACCTGACACCAACGTGAGGGGCAAATACTTATGCGTATCGGCGAACTCGCTGCAGCGACCGGGGCTAGCGTGCGTTCACTTCGCTACTACGAAGATCAAGGCCTTCTCAGTCCGTTGCGCTCACAATCCGGGCAGCGGACCTACAGCCACGACGCTGTTCAGCGCGTCGGGTTAATACAGCGTCTCTTCGACGCCGGACTCTGCAGCAAAGCAATGACTGAACTCCTGCCCTGCATCACTGATCCTGGAAAGCGGACATCGGAATTGCAGGCCCGCCTCCTGCGCGAACGGGCAAGACTCAGCAACAACATCGCTGTGATCGAGCGCCACCGCGCGTCCTTGGACCATCTGATCGACGAACTGCGCACTTTATCCACATAGCGGCGATGAGGGCTGATGCCTGATGGACCCAAATGACATTGTTGATTTATGGAAGGCATTGGGCAGACATTGGCGCGGCGGGCGGATTCGTCCGGTGCCGACGGGCTGCCGGGACGCATCCCCCTAAGAACGACAGCGGTGCCCGGTGAGATCGCAATCGGTCATAAGCGTTCGACGGCGGTAGCCTCCACTGCGGGCAACCCACTCAGCGCTGAGCTGCTTCACGGCTTGGAGTCGATCGCCAACTCCTCGGAGTTCCAGCGGGACCGCAGGGTTGGCTCAAAACAAGGTTCGCCAACGAAATCAATTACATCGAGTGAGGACTTAGAACCACGCAGCGGCTGCACCGGCACCGTCCCGGGGCTGACTCAGGCGCTCGGCCAGGGGGCTGCCCTGTTGGAATCGATGCGCTCGACCGCTGCCGCGGAGGCCCGGCTGTTTGGGTTTGTTGAGGCCGCGGATTTTGCCGGCAGGGTCGAGGAGATCTCGCGATCCGTGGAGTATTTGCAGGTGGTTGCGGCGCACGCCGTGGAACGAACCCGGACGGAAGCACAGCATGCGCAGCCGGGGGTGTCGGCGGCAGCGCCGGAATGGCGGACAGGCTGGACTGAACCGGCGGGGCCTTCGACGGTTCCCGCAACTTCAGCCTCGGCGGATACCGTCCCGGCGCGAGCAGCAACTCATCCCAGTACGGCCGTCGCGGGTGCGGGCAATGCGACGGCGACGGCATCCGCCAATCCCTTGGATGATGGGTATCGGAACGCGGCGGAATTCTTGCGGGCACGGTTGCGGATCGGTATCGGCGAGGCCCGGCGCCGGCTTGCCCTCGCCGCCGAGGTCCTCCCCCAGGTCGGAGTGACCGGGCAGGACGTCCCGGCCCGGCGGGAAATCCTCGCCGACGCCATCGGATCGGCTTTGGTGCCCTCCCGGTCCGCGACGATCATCAGTACCGCCCTGGACAAGGTCCGGCACCTCGCAGAACCCGGGACCATCACCGACATGGAACACGCCCTCACCACCACCGCCATCGAAACCGACCCCGACTTCGTCACCAAAATGGCCCGACGCTGGACCGACCTCATCGATCAGGACGGCCCCGAACCCACTGAAGAAGCACTCCGGCAACTCCAAGGCGCGTTCCTCCGCCGCCGACGCCGCCACGGACTCCACCACCTCGAAATCTTCGCCACCGCCGAACAATACGAAACCCTCACCACCGCCATGAACGCCGCCACCAACCCCCGACTCACCACCACAGCCGAGGGCGGCCCGGACGACGAACCTGGCACGGGAGCCCCGGCCGGAGCAGCCACAGACGGAACAGACCCCGACGGATCAGGCGCCGACGGCCGAGCGGCGCATGGAACAGGACCTGGATTAGCCGGCCCCGACTTGGACCGGCGCTCGAGGGCCCAGAAACTCCTCGACGGCCTCGTCGGTGCGTGCAGCGTCGCGATGAGCACCGGGAAACTCCCGTCGAACGGCGGCCTCCGACCCCAAGTCACCGTCACCATCGACCGCCGCGACCTCTTCGACCAACTCCAACTCAGCCCCACCCAGCCCGGCTCCGGGAACCGGCTCAGCACCGGGACCGCCACATTCCTGGGCCCGATCCACCCGAACACCATCCGCAAAATCGCCTGCGACGCCGACATCCTCCCCGTCCTGCTCGGCAGCGACTCCCAAATCCTGGACATCGGCCGCACCACCCGGATCTTCCCACCCCACATCCGCAAAGCCATCACCGCCCGCGACCAAGGCTGCGCCTTCCCCGACTGCACCATGCCCGCACCCTGGTGCGAAGCCCACCACACCACCTACTGGTCCCACGGCGGCACCACAGGCACAAACAACGGCACCCTGCTCTGCAGCCACCACCACCACCTCATCCACAAGGAGCAATGGCGCATCGACATGACAACAGGCATCCCCTGGTTCATCCCCCCACTCCACATCGACCCCCACCAAACACCCCGACGCAACCACCACCACACACCCCACAAGACATGAGCGAAAGGTGGGAAGAGCTGGAAGCGGATTGCTGTTTCGGCGATTCAGCCACTCACTGATACAGCGAGCCACCAAACCAACAGCCAGTGAGTCACCGGGTGCTGCTAGTGCAGCACCCGGCCTGCCTCCACCAGGATTACCGGGAGGTCGGCCAACCTGTGTACGACTCCGCCAGGTATGCCTTGGCGTGCTCGGACGTCACAACGGAGTGCAGCTCACCAAGCTGGCGGGCGCGGTCGAAGTCGTCGGCGCCGGGCACGGTGTGCAGCATGGACGTCATCCAGTACGAGAAATGTTGGGCTTTCCAGACACGGTCCAAGGCGCGGTCGCTGTAGGAATCGAGCAACGCAGTGGAGCCGCTTGAGTAGAACGAATCCAAGCCTTCGAACAGCACCTTGACATCGTGTATCGCCAAATTGAGGCCCTTGGCGCCAGTGGGTGGGACGGTGTGCGCGGCGTCGCCGGCGAGGAAGAGGTTGCCGTGTCGCATGGGGGTGTGGACGAAGCTGCGGAACGGCAGGACCATCTTTTCCAGGACCGGCCCTTCTTTGAGCTCAAACCCGTTGCCGTTGACTCGCTTGCGGAACTCGGTCCAGATGCGCTCGTCGTCCCAGTCGGCCACGTTCTCCTTGGGGTCGCACTGGAAGTACATGCGTTGAACGGTTTCGGTGCGCTGGCTGATCAGGGCGAAACCGTTCTCGGAGTTGGCGTAGATGAGTTCGTCGGCGCTGCGCGGGGCCTCGGCCAGGATTCCGAACCATGCGAACGGGTACTCGTGGAAGTACCATTTGCGGTTGGCTTCGGGGATCTGGAAGCGGCAGTGGCTGCGCGACCCGTCGGCACCCACCAGGAAATCGGCTTGGATTTCGAACTCCTGGCCCTCGGCATCGGTGAACCAAACTTTCGGCTTGCCTTCGAGGTCGTGCACAGTGGTGTCCGTAACGCTGTAACGGACGTCGCCGCCGTCGGCCTCCCGCTTGGCGGCGAGGTCCATGAAAACGTCCGTCTGCGGGTACAGCCACACGGATTCGCCTACGAGTTCCTTGAAGTTGATGCGGTGGCTTTCGCCGTTGAATCGCAGTTCGATTCCGTCGTGTCGGTCGCCTTCGCGCAGCACCCGGTCCGAGACGCCGGAATCAACCAGCAGGTTCACAGTGCCATGCTCGAGGATTCCGGCGCGGACCGTTTCCTGGATATCCTTGCGACTACGGATCTCCACCACCACCGATTCGATGCCCTGCTGAGCCAGCAAGTGGGAGAGCATCAACCCGGCGGGGCCAGCGCCCATGATGGCGACTTGAGTGGTGATAGCTGTGCGTGCCATGGTTTTCCTCGCTTCGTTGCGTATCCCGGCTTGCTCGGAAGCGGGGATGAGTCTGGAATTAGTGTGGCCCGGGTTTCGTGATGAGCGTTACAACAATTCCGTTGAACGGAAAGCAGATCTAGTCGGCGAGTTGGCGCCCTATCCCTCGAGCCGCCGTCTGGAGCGCGGGCACAAGCGCTTGGAGCCGCATCTCCGCAAGGGGCACAACTACCCCGAGCGCCGCCACCGTGCGTCGCTTACCGTTCATCACCGGCACGGCAATGCCCCACGTGTCCGGGTCCACCACGCCAGCCAGTTGCGCGTACCCCTGCTGCGACGCTTCGGCCAGGTAATGACGCACGACGTCGGCAGTCACCTTTCCGAACGGATCCGCGAACTGCTCCAGGTACTCCGCCTGCAGTTCACGCGACTGGTGTGACATCAGGGCCAGCCCTGCTGAGGAAATATGGACAGGCATCCTGCCGGCGATCTGCGCCCTGTTGGCCACCGATCCCCGCCGGGAAAGCCGCTCAACGAAGAGCGCCTCCCATCCGTCAAGCACGGCCAAGTTCACATTCTGGTTGAGGACCTGCTGGATGTCCTCCATGAACGGCATGGCTGCCTGCCGGAGGGCAAGCGTGGGCGAATTCCGGTTCACGAGCTCCCACAGACGCAGCCCCAAGCGGACAGTCCCCCCGGCCCCAAGATCCAGAAGTCCGTGTTCGGAAAGTTGCCGGACCAAGCGATGGGTTGACGAAAGCGGGAGTCCGGCGCGGTGGGCCAGCTCGCTCAGCTGCAGCGAGGGCACCCCTTCCGGAAAGGCCTCGATCAATCGCACCACGCGGTCCACCACAGAATCGCCGGATGCCGAGTTGGCCACGATACGCTCCCTTGCCTCTTGGTCACTGCCTCTAGCCACGGCTTCTTGCTTAGTGTCTCGTCTTCAATATGACGTGACACCCCAAAGCATCTTCCATTCAATGGTAGAACGTGTGCCAGACAACATCATGCGGTGATACAACTCTCATGAATGACCGACCGACCGTTCAGCGGTCGGGCCCACTGAGAAGTACCGAGGACGCTATGCCAACGATGTCATCTGCCCGCCGCTCCCAATGGCCTGTTTGGCTCTGTTGGCTGGCCATGGTCCTGGACGGCTTCGACCTCGTGGTCCTGGGCACCGTCATCCCAACACTCATCAAGACCGGCGAGCTTGGATTCGACGCCGTCGGAGCCACCTTCGCAGCCACCATTTCGTTGGTGGGCGTGGGCCTCGGCGCTCTCTTCATCGCGCCGCTCTCCGACAAGTTCGGACGCCGCAAACTGCTGATCGCCTGCGTGGCAAGCTTCTCGCTGTTCACCATCGGAGTTGCTTTTGCCCCGAACGTCGCCGTCTTCTCCCTGCTTCGCATGCTGGCCGGGCTCGGCTTGGGCGCCTGCCTCCCTGCCGCCTTGGCCTACATCAACGACTACGCCCCGGCCGGATCCGCGGGCAAGTCCACCACACGGACCATGACCGGGTACCACGTTGGCGCTGTTGCAACGGCACTCCTGGCAATTTTCATCGTTCCGAACTGGCGACTCATGTTCATCATCGGTGGCGTTGCCGGCCTCGTGCTCCTGCCGTTCTTGTGGGTCAAGTTGCCTGAATCGCTCCGTGAAGTAACGCCCGTGAAGACCGGCTCAGCAGAGGCCGGCTCGCCAAGGGCTGCCGAACGAAAGCCGAGCGAATCCGCGAACGCAACAACCGGCGTCGAGCATTCAACCGTCGCCAAGCCAAAGACAGGCTTCCGGGACCTCCTGCAGAAGCCCTATCCCATGGTTGCCGTGGGCATCGGCATCGCGTCATTCATGGGCTTGCTGCTGGTTTACGGCCTGAACACGTGGCTGCCGCAATTGATGGCCGCCGCCGGATACCCCGTGAGCACGGGCCTGACGCTGCTGCTGGTCCTGAACCTCGGCGCCGTGGCGGGTCTTTTCCTCGCCGGAGTTCTGGCCGACAAGCACGGGACCAAGAAGATTGTGCTGATGTGGTTTGGATTGTCCGCGGTGTTCCTGGCGATTCTGAGCGTCAAGATCCAGAACGAGTTCCTACTCAACGCTGCGGTGTTCGTCACCGGCGTCTTCGTCTTCAGCTCACAGGTGCTGGTCTACGCCTGGGTCAGCCAGCTTTTCCCGCCCCGCCTCCGCGGAACTGCACTGGGCTTCGCAGCAGGAGTGGGCAGGCTCGGTGCGATCGTTGGGCCTGCCGTGACCGGGACCCTGGTGGCCGCGAACATCGCCTACCCCGCGGGGTTCTACGTATTCGCCGCAGCCGGGATCCTGGCAGTGGCCGCGCTATTCGTGGTGCCGCATGAGGTCAAGACCGCTGACACCAGTGTGCCGGTAGACCACTAGACGCCACGTTGGCCGCTAAGTCGTGCGAGGAATCATCGACTGGCAGAGCGACTCCCGAGCTTTCCCCAGCAACTGCGGTCCGGCAGCGAAGCAGCGGTCCGTAGAGTTCTGAAGCGCCGGGAATGCCTCCACTGCGGAGTCGAAGTGGTCTTCCCGGATCATCAGCTCAATGGCCCGGCACTGGTCTTCTGTGTCCAGGGCGCCCACCATGGCCGAGGAAACCTTGAGGCTGAGGATGGCGTCCATGCTCGCGTCGACGTCGTGCCGGCACAAGCCGTTGGAGATCCTCAGCATCCGGCCGGGCAGCATGGACAGATATGTGGAGAGAAAACGGAGCGCTGGTGTTGAGTCTCCCAACTCGTCAGCCAGCACTGTCAGCTTGCACGGTTCAAGGGCTGTTGCCTCCGGCGTTGGGTCCGGGTCCTTACTCACCGCTGGCTGCCTGGGGAGCTGCGACGCTTTCCGGCGCTGATTTGCTGGGGTTTTTGGTCCAGATGGAGGCGAGCATTCCGATGACCAGGATGGTGGGTGCGCCGTACATGAGGGTGTTCATGACGATGGGTTCGCGGAGGGTGCGGATGGCGTTGCCGACGTAGGGGATGGTGGCGATTTGTTTGTCCACGGTTTTGCCTTGGAGGGTGGCGATCCAGGGGTCGATGCCGTTGTTGGCGTCGCCCTTGGTTTGGACTGCTACTCCGCCGTCGGCGGCGGTGGTGATCTCGGTGATGCGGTGGGTTTCCACCCGCTGGTCTTCGACGGGGATGTGGTAGGTGATGACGTCGCCCACTTTGATGTCCGTGACGGGGGCGGGGACGGTCACGACGACGTCGCCGGGGTTGATCAGCGGCGCCATGGAGCCGGTGAGCATGGTTGAGGTTTGGTAGCCCAGGATCCGTGGTCCGATCGCCAGGAACAGGAACACCATTGCGCCCAGGATCAGCATGCCCGCACCAATTCCCCTGGCTACCTTGCCGGCGACCCGCCGGAATGCACCCGGTTTGCCGTTGGCTGCAGTTGAGGCCGCAGTTCCTGTTGGAATCACGACGGCGGCAGTAACCTTCCCGGCGGAACGCCGGCCATGGACTGCGGGAGTTGAGATGGTGCTCAGCGCGCTCATTGCCTGGCGTTCCTTCCGTGGCTGGGTGGGTCTACCGACGGACCTGATCGGGCAGGGGGGCGCCCGACCAGGCCCGGCGGGGCTGTTGTTGTTTCTGGGGCAGTGCTTACTTGGTGGTTTCGGTGCGTTGGGTGCCGGTGAAGGCGAAGGCGATGGTGGATGCGGCGCCTTGGAAGTCGTTGTTCGCGGTGGTGGGGAACGCGGTGGTGACTTTGAGGTTGTCGGTTTTGGCCGAGGTCAGGGAGGTGAGGTTGTTCAGGACCTTGTTCGCTGCGATGACCGGGCCGGAGGCCAGGACGGTGGTTTTGGTTCCGGTGCAGTTGTAGGGTGCAGCGGCGCCGGTCCAGGCTACGGAGCAGTTTTCGATGGTCAGCTGCAGGCCGTTGGTCACATCGGTGGTGAGCAGGGAGGCGGTGGCGCCGGCGGAGGTGGTGAGGGTGACGTTGTTCAGGTCCGAGTTGCCGGTGTTGGCCAGGGTGACGAGCTTTTCGACTTTGTCGCCGGGCAGCAGGCCCGTGACGGGGACGTTGAGGGTGTTCGCGGGGCCGGGTGCGCCCAGGGCGATGGTGACGGTGCCTGCGGTGACGGCCTGGGAGGCGGAGGTGGAGGAGGTGAACGCGCCGTAGGTGCCCATGCCGGCGACGGCGGCTGCGGTGCCGACCAGTGCGACGGAAGCGAGGATCTTGCCGGAGGTGGTCTTGAGGCTGATGGCCATCTGAGTATGGTCCTTTCGGGAGGCCACCGCGGGTCCGGCCGGCCGTTCTTTTTCAGCCTCTCTGGCTGACAAGAACTACTGTGCCGGGCCAGAATCAAGATCCAATCCTGTGTTCGGTCAACAGTTCCTCAGGAAACCCTCAAGACTTACAGCAGTCACACAAGGTGCCATGTGCAACACTTCATGGTGCACATGAACGGCCGATGAGAGGGCAGGACAAATGCCAATGTGGTTGCAGGCCTTGATGTGGGGAACTCTTGCCGGCGGTGCCTTGGTCCTTGGGGCGGGCATCGCGTGGATGTGGAAAGTACCGCCCAAGATCGTGTCCACGGTGATGGCATTCGGCGCAGGCGTATTGATCTCAGCGTTGGCGTTCGAGTTGGTTGACGAAGCCGTGGAGGGCGGCGGCTTGCTCCCCACAGTCCTCGGTTTCCTCTTAGGCGCCCTGATCTTTGTGGGCTCCAACGCCCTGCTGGCCCGTGCCGGCGCCAAGCATAGGAAACGCTCCGGCGGCTCTCAGCCTTCCGAGAAAGACTCCCCCGGAAGCGGCACGGCCATCGCAGTAGGTGCCCTCATTGACGGCATTCCCGAATCCGTGGTCCTCGGCGTCGGACTCCTCGCCGGTGGAGCAGTCAGCCCCGCCATGCTCGCCGCCGTTTTCATTTCGAATGTTCCCGAGGGGCTCTCCAGCACGGCAGGAATGAAGAAGGCCGGGCGCAGCCCCGCGTACGTCTTTGGTACGTGGATCGGCATCGCTGTGTTCAGCGGGCTTGCTGCACTTCTGGGGTACACCGCATTGGAGAACGCTCCGGAAACCGTGATCGCGTTCATCACCGCCATCGCCGCAGGCGGCATCCTTGCTATGCTCGCCGACACCATGATTCCCGAGGCCTTCGAGGAGCATCACAACCTGACCGGGCTGACTGCCGCCGTCGGCTTCCTGAGTGCCTTCACCATTCATCACGTGGGCGGCTGACGCGCTGCACCGGCATGAGCGGGGAGGGCTGGGTCTAGAAGGGCAGCAGCCCAAGCACCGGCACGGCAACCGCCGTCGAGATTGCCATGGCCGCTGTATTGCCGATGACAGGATGGAATCCGGCCGGCAGCCACGCGGATATGGCCCTGGCTATAGGCGGCGCAAGGACCGCACCCACTACGGCCCCGCCCACCATCGCCGTCCAGGAGCCGCCGTACGCGAGGACTGTTGCAGGAGCCACTGACACGACGGACGCGTAGGTGGCCGCCCACCCGCCGTCGCGGTACCAACCACTCCATAGCGTGACGCCGATGGCCGACGTCAGCGCTTGGGCAAACAGTATGTGTGGCAACAGGCCCGTTCCGTACGACGACAACCCCGGGTTCAGGACAAACGCCGCGCCCACGGCCAGGATCACGCAGGCGCCGGCGAGTTCGTTGGCAAAGAAGTGGGTTTCGGTGAAGTCCCTGAGGACCCGACGCGCCGCCCACTGGACGTCCCTGAGAAATTTCGGGATAGGGCCCGACGGCGGCAGCTCGGTTTGCGTCGCCGGCCGAGGCTCCCGCAGGACAAGCCACGGCAGCCGCCGGGCAAGCATGAACGAGATGACCGACCCCACTGACATAGCCAGGACACACGCCACCACGGCTGGCAGGCCAAGCGGCGCAGAGACGGTAGGGATGAACAGCAACGCCAGCGGTGTGGTGGTGGCTGCCCCCAGGACAGCGCCGGTGATGCAGGTCCGCCACCCCGCCCCGTAGAGAAGAACCATGGCGGGGGCGACGCACACCAACGGCACGAATGTTGGCTGCCACCCGTCGTCGAGCATCCATCCGAACGCCAGGTTGGACAGCATCAGACTCAGTGACGCCGAGGTCAGGACCCACGGCCACAGGCCTGTGCCGTAGCTGAGCGTGCCGGCCCATTTCGCGCCTCGTCGGCCGGCCCACCACGCAGCCGTGGCACCCGCGAGCAGTCCGAGCGCTGCAAGATCGGACTTGTAGAACAGGGGCTCGGTCATGTCGCCGAAGAACCAGCGCAGGGCGGCAAGCGACGAAACGGTGGTGTCCTGTGCCCAGCCCTCGTAGCCGGGACCAAGCCCCGGCGAATGCTGCGCCAGCATGTGGAGGAGAAATGCGAATCCACCGATGACGGCGGCCATTCCAAACGCTCCCAGGGCGGTGCCGGCGGCGGTGCGTTCGCCGCCTGTTTGGAGCGAAGGTTCCGACGACGATTCCGCCGGATTTTCCGACTGCGGGACGGCGTTGTCGGCTGCGAAAGAGTGCGTCATTGGTGGCCCTAAGCGTGCGGAGTGGCGTGGCTTTGAGCAGCGTAACGGACCGTTGGATGCAGTCCGCAGCCGCCGTGCTACGGGAGATTTGTGACCGACCGGCGCCCAGGCCCCAGGGCTGCCCGTGGTCGAGCCGGGGCCACCCGGCGCTCACCCTTAGTGGGTGATCTTTCTGTTCAATCGTTACCTATCCTCTGAAGGCACGCACAGTTGGGCGTCAGCGAATTGAGAATGGTGTTGTGGTCCTGCCGGGGATCGGTTCCCGTGCCGGATGACGGCGGTCCAGCCCGGGCCGAATGAACGATGGGAAAGACACCATGAGCTTTTTGGAATCGTTGTGGAGCATCATTGTTGCTTTTTTCTTTATTGCTTACCTGATCCTCCTCTTTCAGATCATTTCCGATCTTCTCCGCGATAAAGCCCTCAGCGGTGGCGTCAAAGCATTGTGGATCCTGTGCCTGTTTGTGGCTCCCTTTATCTCCGCATTGATCTACGTGATCATGCGCGGGAAGGGCATGGCCCTACGCAGTGAAATACGGGTCCGGGAATCCGTTGAAGAGGCGGAGAATTACATTCGTGAAGTCGCCGGAGCCCCATCGCCCACCCAGCAAATCGAAGCAGCCAAGGCACTGCTTGCGGCTGGAGATATAACCGAAGCCGAGTACGCTCGCCTCAAGGAGATCGCTTTGGCCTGACTCAGGCTACGGTCCGCCATTCCCGTACGGCCGAAAGGGACCGCATGACGCGATTGAAGGCATTTCCGCTGCTGGAGAGCGGACCGTTTCGATTCGGCCTCATCGCAGCGCTCGGTGTACTGGTCGCCTTGGCCTTGGGCTCCGCCGTCATCACGCTGCGGTATTCGCTGACCTTGATCTTTGCGGCCCTGTTTATTTCACTGGGGCTCTATCCCTTGGTTCGCTGGCTGGAACGCTGGAAACTCTCCCGCGGTGGCGCCGTCCTTGCTGTGGCGGTTGGCTTCCTGGTGCTTGTAGTGGTGCTGATCCGTTTCATTGTCCCGATTCTGGTGGAGGAGGGCGCCGCGCTGGTCCGGGTGCTTCCTTCCAGCTTTGAT
This sequence comes from Pseudarthrobacter sp. PvP004, assembly GCF_017876035.1. Lineage (NCBI taxonomy): Bacteria > Bacillati > Actinomycetota > Actinomycetes > Micrococcales > Micrococcaceae > Pseudarthrobacter > Pseudarthrobacter sp. PvP004. The sequence goes on along the minus strand of NZ_JAGINL010000001.1, from coordinate 4,253,172 downwards.
GCGGTGGGCGAACAGGAATGGTTCCGGGACTTCAACGGCTCCCTGGGCGGAGCACTGTCGCCGTTGCTCGAATGGCTGGAAACCTCGGCCGCGGATCCAAATGTGTGGCTTGCCATTGGCGGCGGCGCCGTGCAGGTTGGCTACAACGTGGTCAACGGAACCTTCGCCGTGATCTTCGTAGTAGTCCTGACGCTCTACTTCGTGGCCGGGCACGAGGTCATGAAGTCCAACCTTTATGCGCTGGTTCCGGCTTCCCGCCGGGAATCTTTCGCTGATATCTCGGAAACAATCATCGCTTCCGTGGGTAAATACCTGAGTGGAATGTCAATTCTCGCCCTGCTAAATGCGATCTTCACCTTCATTGTCCTGTCGGTTGCCGGGGTGAGATATGCGGCAGTACTCGCGGTCCTGGCATTTCCTATCACCCTCATACCTTTGGTGGGCAGTGCGATCAGCACCGCAATCATCACAGTGGTTTCGCTTTTCACGTCTCCCGCAACTGCACTGGTGGTTTTCCTCGTCATGCTGGTCTACATGCAGGTGGAGGCCTACGTACTGACGCCCCGGGTAGTGGGGAAGGCGATCAGCATCCCGGGCTCCTTGGTCCTCATCGGCGCGATGGTGGGAGGGACGCTTCTGGGCCTGCTGGGGGCGCTGATAGCGTGCCCCACCACAGCCTCGATTCTGCTGATCATCAAGAAGGTTGTCATACCGCAGCAGAACGCCAAGTAGCGCGGCATGCAAGGACTACTGAACGACGTCGATGTTGTCGCCTTGATCTTGTTGGCGCTCCACATCGTGCTCGGATCAATCGCGGCGGTGATGGTCTCAGCCAATCGCCGCCCGTCGTCCGCCATTGCCTGGGTACTGGCGATTACCTTCATCCCCTACCTGGGAATGGTGGCGTTCCTGCTGGTGGGCCGCGGCAAGCTTCCCAAGGCTCGGCGGGAGAAGCAGCGCGCCGTGAACGAGCTCATACTGGCACGGACGCCAGGCCTCTCAGCAGTCAGCCACAGTGAGGAGTGGCCCGCCTGGCTGCGGTCCGCCGTCGAACTTAACCTCCGTCTGGGCGCGCTGCCCATGGTGGGCGGCAACCGGGCCGAGTTGCTGGAGGACTACAAGGGTTGCTTCGATCGAATGATCGCGGACATCGACTCCGCCACGGAGTACGTGCATGTGGAGTTCTACATTCTGGCGTTGGATCCCACTACGGCTCCGTTCTTCGAGGCCATGGCCAGAGCACGCGCGCGTGGCGTGGCGGTCAGGGTCCTGTTCGATCATTTGGCGGCGGTGCGTGATCCCACGTATCGGGACATGCTGCGCGCTTTTGAGGGGATGGGCGCCGAATGGCATGCCATGCTCCCCCTCCGACCGTTCAAGGGACAATGGCAACGCCCGGACCTGCGCAACCACCGCAAGCTGGTGGTGGTGGATGGAAGGGTGGGTTACACGGGTTCGCAAAACCTCATCGACGCGTCCTACAACAAGAAAAGCAACGTCAGGCGCGGGCTCCAATGGCACGAACTGATGGTGCGGTTGGAAGGGCCAGTGGTGCGCGAGCTCAACGCCGTGTTCGTCACTGACTGGTACAGCGAATCCGAGACCCTGCTGCCGCTGGACACCTCCCCGGTTGTCCTCGGTTCCGCGCCCGAGCTCATCGACGCCCAGATCCTGCCGAGCGGCCCCAGCTTCGACAATGACAACAACCTCAAGCTGTACACCACGCTCATCTACAAGGCCGAGCATCGCGTCAGCATCACCAGCCCCTACTTCGTGCCCGACGAAGCCATCCAGTTGGCCATCATTACGGCCGCCTCCCGGGGCCTCAGCGTGGAGCTCTTTGTGTCCGAAGTGGGCGACCAAGCCATGGTTTATCACGCACAGCGTTCCTACTACGAAGTTCTGCTGCGGGCCGGTGTCCGCATCTACCTGTACAAGGCCCCGCAGGTCCTGCACGCCAAGCACTTCACAGTGGATTACGACGTCGCTGTGATCGGCTCAAGCAATATGGATGTCCGATCGTTCAGCCTCAACATGGAAGTCTCCGTGCTGGTTCACGGACGCTCCATCGTGGACCAAATGCGGGCTGTTGAAGACAGCTACCGGGAGGCCAGCACGGAGTTGCTGCTGGAGGATTGGCTCCGGCGCCCAGTGGGCCACGTGGCACTGGATAACCTGGCCCGGCTGACGTCGTCGCTTCAGTAGCCGCTCACGTCACTAGCCCGGCTGGGTTAAGTCAGTCGTCCAGCTGGAGATACCACGTCACGCCGGCACTGATACCCCTGCCCAGCAGCAGCGAGAATGCTATTGCCATGACCACTGCGAATTCGGTGGACAAGCCAGGCAAAAGCCCTGAAAGGGCACCAATGCCAACGGAGTATGCGGACCACAGGATGCCGGCAGCCACTGAATAAAGGATGAACCTTCCCCGCGGAACGGGCGTGATGGCGCTGGCCACGTTCATGGTGAGCCGCCCCAAGGGAACGAACCTGGACGTCAGGACCCACGACGCTGCGTGCTTGGCTAAGCGCTCCCGGGAAGCGTGCAGGGCCTTCTGGGTCCGGGGGCCACGGAGTATCCTCCAGTTGGCCATATCCCGGTGCCGGACCAGTTCATACGCCCCCACATCGCCGGCCACGGCACCGGCCAGCATCGCCACCACCAACAAGAACCCGTTCGGAAGGTTATCCGTCGCTGAAAGAGCTCCCAATGCCACAAACAGGGACGTCGTGGGAATTGGCGGGAAGACGGCAGACAACGCCACGAAGATCGCTCCGAGCGGGTAGACCCACCCGGAATCCGCGGCGCTCATGATGTCCTTAAAAGCCTGCACGGTGAAACCCCTCTCCCGGGCCTCGTCCAAGCGTCTCACGGCCGCCAAGATCATCCTTACGTCCTGGAGTCGCCACGCGGATCGCCTTTACCGGGTGAATCCTCGATACCCCGCCCTACACTGAAGGAGTGGACGACCAAGGTGGTACCCGCCCGGACCTCTTGAGCCTGAAGCCAACTGCGGTCCCCCGGCTGCCCTTGGTCCTGCTGGCTCGATCCCGACTCGTGGCCAAGCTCGACGACACGGCCGATACCGTCCTCATCTGCGCCCCTGCCGGGTACGGAAAAACAGTGCTTCTGAGCCAGTGGCTGGAAGATCAGGCACACAAGGTGGCGTGGCTCAGCCCCAACCAACACAACAGGGAAGCGCTTTGGCCCGCGATGTTGCAGGCGCTGAGGCGATGCCCGGCCATCCCGCCCGGTGCACTCAGGCAATTTTCCGGAGACGAAGAAGATGCCGTGGAAGTCCTGGGCGATCTGGCCCAGGAGCTGGCCTCCACCGGCACTACCGTTCGCCTGGTCATCGACGGAGTGGACGGCTTCAGTTCGGATGAACGCGAGCGTTGGATTCCGGCGCTGCACAACCAATCCGGACCACCCATCCAGCTGGCACTCGTTGCACGGGACAGCACTGCGGTTGATGCCGGACCTGCCCGGCTCAGCGGCCGCATCGTGGAACTGCGCTCGAGTGACCTGGCTTTCAGTCTTGAGGAGATCAACGTACTGGCAGCAAAGACGACCACCCTGACGGGGGTGAACCAACGGCGCGAGCTGTTCAGGCAGACCGCGGGCTGGCCTGCCTGTGTAGTCCTCGCGCTGCGTTACCTGCGCGAAGCCGCCGATACCGAGGCCCCCTTGGGAGACATCGCTGCCAACAACCGGCAGCTCTCCGATTACCTGGACCACCACATCATCCGCACCCTTTCCGGTGAAGAACGGCATGTCCTTTCCAGTACCAGTGTGTGCCGCGTGGTGGTTGCTGCTCAGGCCAATACCCTTGCAGGCCACCGGAACGCCGGAAGCATCCTCTCCAGCTTGGCCGATGACCGCGACCTTGTTGAATCGGCAGGTAGCGGGCGGAAAGTCTTCCTGGTCCATCCCCTGATCCGTGCGTTCTTCAGGGCCGAACTAGCCCGGAAGCAGCCAGACGAACTACTCCGCTTCAGCCGGATCGCCGCCCAGTGGCATGAGCAGGCCGGCGAACCCGAAGCGACGCTCAGGCACGCCCTGGACTCGGCGGACAACGGCCTGATCGGCGAAGTCCTTGAACGGCACGGCGCATCACTCCTGGGGTCCGGTGAAGTCATGCAGGTCCGCCGTGCGATAGCGGCTTTGCCCGATGCCGCCTTCGCCACGAACCCCACGCTCTGCGTGGTTGCCGCCCTGGCACACGTGGAAAGCCGTCAGCCCACCACCGCAACCCGCTACATGGCCGCGGCTAACCGAACCCGGGCAGACGACTTACCTCCCGATCTCCGCGAACTGCAGGCATTGGCAAAAGCACGCCTTTCCTGGTTCAACGATGGCTGGGAAGACCAGGACCCGCAAGCCACGGCGGACTATGCTGCCCTCCGTTTCTCGAGGCAAAGTGATGTCCGCATCGAGGCGAGAATGGTCAGCGTCACCGCCGCACTGGTGGAAGGGAAATATGGAACCGCGGAGAACGAGGCTTCCGCCGCCCTGATGGAGGCCACCGAGGCGGGCAACGCCTACCTCGCCGGCAAGGTGTACCTCAAACTCGCCGCCACCTACTCCATGCAAGGCCAGCTACGCCGTGCCAGTCACTTCCTGCGGCTCGCCGAGGACAAGCTTCCGGCACACGTGTGGACGGCCGGAGCCGGCAGGTCGGTTGGAGCCCTGATGCATGCCTCTGCTGCGCTCCTCCGAGCGGAACCAGCAGAAGCCCTGCGTTTCGCTGCAGCCGGCGTTGCCGAACTCGGTCAACTCGGGGCTGCCTCCAAGGGTGTGGGAGCTGCCATGCGAGCCACCTTGGAAATAATCACTGCGTGCGCGCACATGGATTCCGGGGACAGGCGCAACGCTCTTGAAGGCATGCGCCAAGCCCGCCTGCGCATCGGCAGGGACCATCTCTTTGCACAACCCTTGGCTGCCTGCATCGCTGTCATTGAGCACACGGCCGCGCTGGTACTGGGGCATGCCGACCATGCCCGGGAGGTCCTGGAATGGGCGGAGGAGCGAATACCAGGAACGGGTGAGCTTTGCCTCCTCCGCGCCCAGGGTCCAGCAGGGATCAGCCGATTCGACGCCGCTGCCGATCGGCTCAAGCCGTTTCACACCGGTGCGGTGAAGCCCGTGCTGGAATGGACCCGGCTCCACGTTAACGTCCTGGAATGCTCCATGGCCATCCGGACCGGACGACGGTCACTTGCCGGCAAAATTCTGGAAGAAGCCCTGCGTCAAGCCGACGACCTGGACGTGCTCCGGCCCTTGGCAATCGCGCCCCACGAGGTCATTGATCTCCTGGTGGAAAGGGCAGGTTCCTACGGACCCCAAGAGACTCTCGCTCAGCGCCTGCTGGTTTTGCGGCCGCCCACCGATGCCCGGCGGGCGCAGGCCTTGACTCCCCGGGAACGGGAAGTCCTCACTCTTCTTCCGTCTCACTTGTCGCAGGAACAGATGGCAGCGGAACTCCACTTGTCCGTGAACACCGTGAAGACGCACGTTCGGATTATCTATTCGAAGCTGGGGGCCGGTTCGCGGCATGACGCGGTGGCCGCAGCCTACAAGAGCGGATATTTGCCGTAGCCGTGACCTCGGAAGACGCTGCTCATCGATCTGGCCCTCGGCTACTCGGCAGGATAACTACGGATAACCCCCGGAGGGCAGCAAAGAGGCCCCGACCCTGCAGAACCAGCAGCAGAATCGGGGCCTCTTTGTCATTCAGACGGTTATGCCTTCTTGCGTGTGACCAGTCCCCAAATGATGAGTACCAGCAGTGCGCCGCCGATTGCGAGCAACCACGTGGAAAGCGACCAGAACTCGTTGATGCCTACATTGAAGAGCGCGCTGCCGATCCAACCGCCCAGGACAGCACCCACGATGCCCAGGAGGATCGTGGCGATCCATCCGCCACCCTGCTTGCCGGGCTTGATGGCCTTTGCGATGGCTCCGGCAATCAAACCCAAAACAATCCAACCGATGATTCCCATTTTTCTTTCTCTCTTTCATGAAGAGGCCCCAGTTCGGCATAAGGACGCATGCCGCTATCGGCCTGATTGTTGGCTACCAGCTGAGCCGTCGGAGCATACCGACGGTTTGGCTGGCAGACGGCCTGCCGGCAGGATCGGGGTCTGTCATGGCATGAAGCACCATGGACCAGCGCCGCCGCACCGTGCCGGGAATTCGGGGTTCTCCAAGAGTCCTTGCCACCATGGACTCAAGGGGAGGGCCTGGGAACGCTTTGGTTCCGGTCAGGCATTCGAGGGCAACCAGTCCCAGCGAGTAGATGTCGCTGGCGGTTGTGGACGTTCCGCCGCACACTTCTTCAGGGCTGAGGTAGTGCGGTGTGCCCGAGGACGAGTTGGGCACACCGTGGCGTCCGTTGAGGGCAATTCCGAAGTCGGCCAGTTTAGCGACTCCAGGGCCGCCGGGATCGGACGCGAAGTCCACCAGGATGTTGCCCGGCTTGATGTCGTTGTGGACAATTCCCCTGCGATGAACGTGGGCCAAGGCGCGGGCAACGTCGGTCATCCACGCGGCAGTTTGTTCCGGGGACGCGGGCTTGTCCTGCAGGATCCACCGCAGGTCCTTACCGGCCACCAGCTCCATCACCACGAAGTGGCGGTTGTCCTGACCGACGCCGACGCCGTCGCCACGGGAGTCGGTGTCACCGGAGTCGAGAATCCTGACGATGTTCCTGTGCCGCAAACGTCCATGGATTTCCAGCTCCCGCCGAAAAGGGGCGTTGTCCAAGGAGTTCGTTGACCTGAAGATCTTGACCGCCACCGTTTTGCCGGAGAGCAGATCCCATGCCTCGTTGACATACGCTTCCGAGCCGCCACCCAGTTGGGCACCGAGCCGGTAACGCCCTCCAAGCAGCACGTCCTGGTGCACCGATTTTGCGCCTGCATTTGCACTGGCATTTGCGGCCGGGCGCTCAGCAGTTGCGGCCCCGCGATCAGCGCGGACGGCCGCCCGGTCAAGGAGCGTCACTGCAGGAGGGATTCGATTTCGGCGGCGGGCACTCCGGTCACGTCGGCCAGAGCGCGAGGGTCGACTCCGGCGTCGACCGCTTTTTTGAACGTCAGTTCCAGGGTGTTCTGGGCGATTGCCAGTTCATGCTGCAGGCTCTGGCGGCGGAGAGCGGCGATCCAGACGCCGCTCACGGGGTCCAGGGCGTCGATATCCATCCGGAAGCCGCAACCGCAAGCCCACTCCGGCCAGATGGGTTCCACTGAAACCCACTGCATGGAGTCATATGATGGCCCGGCGGAGATGGCCATGTGTGCACCGCAATGCACGGGCCCCTCGGGAATAACCTGCTCCGTGACTACGTCAACGGTATTCTCAGCCACTGGTGTGGAGCTTGGTTCACGCAGCGCGACTGTCATCGTTCTCTCCCACACATTCCCTAGTAAGTAGCTTGGCTATCTAGTTATATGTGTACTTACTACTTAAGTCCAGTCGGGATTATGTGGCGATGGTGTCAATTGCGCCGCGCATACGCCTGAGAAATTCAACCACTACCGCGGATTCCTCGGCACTCAAGGTGCCCGCAACCTCCATCATTCGGGCGTGCATGTCGCCCAGAGTGCTGCGTACTTCCTGGTCCGACCCTGGGGTTGGTTTGAGGATGAGTGCCCGCCTATCAGTGGGATGCGGTTCGCGGATGACGTATCCGGACCTGACCAGCCGATCCACCAGCGACGTCATGGAAGCGGACGTCATACCCAGGCGGACCGTCAGCTCTTTTGGCCCCACGTCCCTGCCCGCGCGCTCGGCTTCCAGCAGGTACCGCAGGGCCAACAGGTCCGTTTCACCCATTCCCATGGAGGCCTGGGTGCGGCGCCGCATGTCGGCTTCGGCCGAGCGATAGTCCCTGAGTGCATTCAGGACGTCAACGGCGCCCATCTGCTTGCGGCTCTCCAGTCCGTACCAATAGCCCTGACGTTCACCTTTGTCGCTCATCACCAGTCCTTTGGTAGACATGTATCTCGATTGTCTAAGCAATTGATACTAGGTGATTTGCTCGGATGGCGCAGACCGTCACCGGTCCCCGGGTGGCTAAGCGTCCGGACCAACGGCCCGTAGTCGCCGCCAAACAGCCGGAGCTGCCACCACTGCAACGCCGACGGCGGCACCAATGACGGTCTCAACGATGCGATCACGCAGCAGTAAGGCAGGATCAACCGGCGCCGCCAACAGCGTGGCGATCAACGCCAGCGGCGTCACAAACACCTGCGCCACCAGGTACTGGCGGGCAATGAACATCTCCGCTCCGAACTGGCACGCGGCAATGACCAAAACCATGGCCCACGGCGCGGGATTCAGCCACAGAATGCCGGCCAGCAAAACCAGCCCAATCACCGTACCCGCGATCCTTTGAATACCACGGCTCACCCTGTGACGAGTCGAATGACCCACCAACGGAACTACGGCCGCCACCATGGCCCAGTAGGTATGACCGAACCCCAGCCGTTCCCCCACCAAAGTCGCGATGGTCCCCGCCAGGCCCGCAGCCACCAGGTAGCCGCCGCCTTCAAGCCAGATCGCCCGGCGCTCGGCTGAGGTGTGACGGATGGGCGGCGGCCGTTTCCACGGCGTCCGGTGGCTTTTGAGTACGCGCGAAGACATGCCGATGAGCAAGCAAAAGACTGTGGTCCCCACCGCAACCAGCATGGCTTCCCAGAGGGGAGGCTGCGCGGCGATGGAAGCAATGGCAGCGAAGGCAAAAATGTGAAAGAGTGAGCCGCCGGGCCGCAGCCGCCACGCGGCCACCACCACGGAACAAACACCGGCCACAACGGTAGTCGCAGCCGTCAGGAGCCAGGAATATGCTGCACCTTCGATGCCTCCAGCTTGAGCAAAACGGGCCATGAGCGTGGCCAGAAGAATGATCAAAAGCATGAAGCCGCCGGCGCGCAACTGGCTCCGGAACCGCACGCTGTGGGGCTCATTCCGGCCATAAATTCCGGTGAAGGCACCAAACGACGCAAACACGGCAAGGTCCAGCCGGCCCAGCAGCGTCAACGTAATCAGCGGAACAAACACACCTACAGCGCAGCGGAGTGCGGGATGGTGGTCCTTGTTTCCAGGGCCCATCGTGAACATTTCCGCTACAGCATTCAAGGAGCGGCTCGCCTTTCGTCGCAGGATCAAAAGTACGACGGCGGCGCTGGCGTCCGCTTCAAGGTTACGCCCGGGATTTAGGGCTACCCCGGTAATGGGCGTAGATAGTGCCCCTCATCACGTGGGCGAGGGGCACTGCCTCTGGACAAATTTCTGGGGTCAGAAGAGCGAGGGAGCCCCTGGAACCGGCGAGGTGCCAAGCTGGTTGCCAGCGACGTCAGTCAAGCCGGAGGCGGGGGTGTAAGTGGGGAAGATAGTGGTTGAAGAAAGGGTCGCCCCTCCAGCGTTCCCTCCACCCAAAGTGACGGTGAGTGTTTGGGATGTTGAGCTCCAGTGCAAAATGCCGCCACTGTTGGCTGTATTGAAACTCAAATTGCTCGATGTGTAGTCTCCTCCGAGAGCGACCGAGCCTACTCGTAGCACGGGGCAGCTGTTGGTGGTCACGGAGAGAACGTCGTTAGCACCGACATTCACCACCACCCGGTTATTCCCGTTGCCGCTCACAGTTTGTGTGCTGGCGGGGCTGGTCCAGGTACTGCAGATGGTGCTGGCCTTGAGCGGCTCTGAGAACGTCAGCGTTACATAATCGCCTGACTCAACCTTGCCGGGCGTTGCTCCACCGTTAGTGAGCTGAACCCCGGTCACCGTCGGTGCGGTCACATCCTTCGTGGAATCTGCCGTACCTGCAGTGCCGGTGTTGCCGGCTGCATCTGTTGCCCTGGCGGAGTAGTTGATGGTTCCGTCAGTGAAGTCCCTAAGATCAACCGGAGTTGCCGTCCAGTTTCCCGAACCGTTGGCCGTCATGGTTTGCGTCAAAGGCTGGGCCCCGGCACCGGTGACCGTGAGAACCACGGTTGAACCGGGTTCGGCGGTGCCGCTGACAGGAACGCTGTTCACGGTGCTTGAATTCACGTAGAGAGGAGCAGCAATCACAGGTGCTCCCGGCGGAGTCGCGTCCATGGCCGTAGCCGTGCTCCTGGTGCTTTCCGCGCCTTGCCAGGCCGACAACAACGGGGTGACCGCGTAATACCAGGTCCCGGTAGGAACGTTGTTGTCCACGCAACTGAGGGCGGCGATGGTACCCGTGCAGGTTCCTGCCGCAGCGATCCCGGTACCTGCGGTGGCTGTGGCGTAGCGCGCGATGCTGTAGCCGGTTACGGGCCGGCCTGCCGCCGTCGTACTCGCCGTCCACGTGACCGTCACGCTGGTACCGGAAACCGCGGTAGTGGGCCTCGCGCCCTGGGCTACGGCGTCGGCCTTGGCCGCACCGAATCCGCTGCTGACCGAACCCCAGAACGCACTGGCAGCCGGCCCTCCCCAGGAAACCAAAAGTATCCCGAGGACAATCACGACGATCCTGTTCCAGCGTCCAAAGGTGGCGGACGAGGACGTCGCCCGGCCCGTGGCCTGATCAAGCCGGCTCATTTCCGTACCTCCAGAGTGACGGGAACGTTGAATTGGGCACCTTGGCAGGCTGACACGGACGCCGCACTCATGCTGGCCGCATTGCCGAGCGTGAGCTGGATGGAGGTGTTCGGCTGGATGATTACTGCGGGGGTCAAGGGTGCGGCCGGGGGCGTGAACGTCACTCCGGTGGTGGCGCATCCCGGGTGCCCGGAGCCGGCAGTCACAGGACCGCTCGCCGCAATGCCGTAGATGGTGACGGCGTGGGCGTTGAGGTTGGTGGCGCGCAGAATGACGTCGGCAGTCCCACCGGGGACCAAACTGGTTTGCAGGGTATCGCCAGGGATGAGTGCGTCCACTGTGACGGCCTGCATGGTGCCATTCGTTGCCGATCCACTACCAATTCCGGTGGTAGTCCAGTAGGCGTACGCGGAGCCTGCACCGCCGAGGATGCAGAGGGCCACGGTGGCAGCGGCTGTTCGTGCCAGGCGTCCGGTGCCTGGAGTGCGCGGGGTTCGGACTGTCGCAGTCATGTCAGTTCGCCTGTCCCGTGCCGGAGTACGTGAGCTTGAGGGTGGCGCCTTTGCAACCGTCCTGGAGCTTGGAGGTGTCGAGCATGGCGATCTGCGGTCGTTTGGACTCCGGCACGCCGAGCTCGGAAAGGGTGCGGACGCCAGGTGCAACCGTCAGCGGGTACACCCCCGAATATTGGGTGATCTTGTAGTCCGCCGTGGTGCAGGGCAGGTTGGCAGCCACCGCCGCTGAGGTTCTGACCACTTGGCTGATAGCCATGGTCAGATTGGTCACCGCGATGCTCTTGTTGTGGGAGTTGGAAATCTGGAGATTCACGGGCCTGGTGATTCCCGGTGCGAGCAAACCATCCACCGAGCCGGAAACGTCAAAGGTCCGCTTAACCTCCAGGACGTGCAGCTGCGCGGGCGCTGACGCCTGCACTGATCCGCTGGTGCCCTTCACCGTGAAGTCCGTCTTACCGGCAACTATGGTGGGGCCCGTCTGCACTGTCATGGTCACCTGCGCGGTGCTTCCGGAGGTGAGAACCACCTCCGACGGTTGCCACGCCACTGCCGCGCCTGCCGGCAGCCCACTGGCGGCGAACGTGACAGTCCCGGCGAAACCTCCCGTTGACGTGGCTGACACGGTAAACGAGGTGGACTGCCCCGGGTCCAGGGTCCGGCTTGAGGGAGACAGCGCCACCGCAATCCCCTTGGAAACCTTGGCCTGGTTCCCTTGCGAGGTGCCCTGCCCGCTGCTAGCTGCGAGGGCCGCCACCGGGACGAAAGCAACTAGGAGCGCAAGTATCAGCGCACGGAGTGGCAATCTTGTTCGGTGGAACGGCGTTGTTCGCGTTGGCCGGTGGTCCATGGAAGCTCTTTTCGGACGTGTTCGGTGCTGCGGGCAGGAATGCGTAGGCCGGGGACCACCACTCGCAAGGTGGTCCCCGGCGCTCCGACGCTAGCTGCTGGTGACGTTGACCTTTACGACTGCACCCTTGCAGGCGTCTTGGTTCGCCGCTTCGTCCTTGAATTTCAGGACGCCGGCGCCCACGGATGTTCCTGTGGTGTTGGCCGCGACCGAGCTGTTGCTGGTGACGGCCGTGACCTCGAACCATTCCGGAAGACAGCTCGCCACATCGGTGGTCACATTGGCGCTGAGCGCCCCAACCACGGTGCTGGAGGTCGTGGCATTGTCGGCAGTGTAGGCAACGCTAACCTGGTTGCCCGGCGCCAGCCCGCCTGCGAACGTCGCGTGCAGCGTGACCTGTCCGCCACCGGCCGAGTTGGTTGCCGTGCCGTTGCCCGAACCGGTGGTGGTCCAGTAGGCGTAGGCAGCTCCGCCACCCACCGCTACCAATGCAACGCCTGCGGCGGCTGCGGTGACCCGGCTCTTCTTGGAAAGCTTGCGCATGATAAGACTCCTTGGTTGATCTACGTCCCGGGGAGCCGCGTCGCAACCCCCAGCATCCGATCGTTCTTGTCGGATGAAGCGATGTCCCCAATGGTTCATTCAGCACAAGCCCTGTGGCTAGCTTTCCGGGTACGCCTCTTTTCATTCGAACAGGGATTAGAAAATACCCACCTTCATGATGCAGGTACTTAGTTTTTGTCCTCGGACTACTTGGTCCGTTGCCAGAAATTACTGTCAGATTAGGGCTGGGAATACTCGATTTCCCGGAGTATGTCCAAGAAGTGGACAGGGCCTCAAAGCTGCGTCACCGCCGAATCGGGGCATGTGTGCGCGAACATTGTGCCCATCTTGAGCTAAAACTGCGCTGGCGTTCGATTGCTTCGGCATCATGACTTAACCCCCGACGGCGGCCAGCCGCCTCCCAGAGGCAACCATCCGCCGTCGTACTACTGCTGCAGTCTGCGCCGAGACACCCGTCGATCAGGGCCGCTGTCACACCGGCTGCGGGCAACGATTCCAAGGAGCTGAAGCTGTAGAGCTGGATGCCATCGATTCCCGGGCGTTCGGCCAGTTCGTGGATCAACGCGTCCCGCGACTAGCGCTCGCCTGCCAGGAGCCGCCGGGCGAGCGGTCCCTTCTTGCTGAGGAACTTCAACGACGAACCGACGCCGATCTTGATGGCCAGCGAATTGAGCTTGGCCTTGGGCACCGCGCCTGCGGCGCCGGCAGTCACCGGAAGGTCGCGCCTTCCCTCCGCAGCCGGCCACCACAACCCTCATCTCGCCGCTGGTGATTTCCGCGATGTCGAGACCTTTGGGCGCGCGAGTAGCGGCTGTTGTGGAGGGGCGCTTAGCCGTGGGCGGCGAGGATGGTGGAGCGGCGCTTAGCCGTGGGCGGCGAGGATGGTGGAGGCTTCCTGGCGGGTGGTGCCGGAGGACTCGATGTGGGAAAGGGCGGCCGGGATTTCCCAGCCCTTCTTCCGCATCGCGGTGGCCCACAGGCGTCCGGCCCGGTACGAGGACCGCACCAACGGCCCGGACATGACACCGAGGAACCCGATTTCTTCGGCCTCGTGCTGGAGGTCCACGAATTCCTGCGGCTTGACCCAGCGGTCCACGGGCAAGTGCCGCTCGGACGGGCGCAGGTACTGGGTGATCGTGATCAGGTCACAACCGGCCGCGTGCAGGTCACGGAGCGCTTCGGAGATTTCCTCGCGGGTCTCGCCCATGCCCAGGATCAGGTTGGACTTGGTCACCATGCCAAGGTCCCGGCCCTGGGTGATGACATCCAGGGACCGCTCGTACCGGAACGCCGGACGGATCCGCTTGAATATCCTCGGCACGGTCTCCACGTTGTGCGCGAACACCTCGGGCTTGGAATCACAGATCGCCGCGATGTGCTCGGGCTTGCCGGAGAAATCAGGGATCAGCAACTCCACGCCCGTGCCCGGGTTCAGCTCATGGATCTTCCGGACCGTTTCGGCGTACAACCACACACCCTCATCGGCCAGGTCATCACGGGCCACCCCGGTCACCGTGGCGTAGCGCAACTGCATCGCCTGCACGCTGCGGGCCACCTTGGTGGGTTCGAACATGTCCACCGGGGAGGGTTTGCCGGTATCGATCTGGCAGAAATCACAGCGCCGGGTGCACTCGGACCCGCCGATCAGGAACGTCGCTTCCTTGTCTTCCCAGCACTCAAAAATGTTCGGGCAGCCGGCCTCTTCACACACCGTGTGCAGGCCTTCCTTCTTCACCAGGTTCTTGAGCTGGACGAACTCCGGCCCCATCTGGACCTTGGCCTTGATCCACTCGGGCTTACGTTCAACCGGGACCGCCGAGTTACGCTGCTCAACGCGCAGCAACTTACGGCCTTCAGGTGCGAGTGTCATGAGTTTCTTCCTTGTTGGTATTCCATTTTCGCAGGAGCGCCCGCGATCAGCATTCGACGACGTTGACGGCGAGGCCGCCCATCGCTGTTTCCTTGTACTTGGAGGACATGTCCTTGCCCGTTTCACGCATGGTCACGATCACCTCATCCAAAGACACCCGGTGCGTCCCGTCCCCCCACAACGCCATCTTCGCGGCGTTGATCGCCTTCGCCGCCGCGATCGCGTTCCGCTCAATACACGGGATCTGCACCAAACCCCCGATCGGATCACACGTCAACCCCAGATTATGTTCCATCGCGATCTCCGCAGCGTTCTCCACCTGCCCCGGCGAACCACCCATCACCTCAGCCAACCCCGCAGCAGCCATCGACGACGCCGAGCCCACCTCACCCTGGCACCCCACCTCAGCCCCCGAAATGGACGCCTGCTCCTTATACAACACACCCACCGCACCCGCGGCGAGCAGGAACTTCACCACCACATCGTCCTTATCGGCCTGGCTGGCCTTGTCCATGCCCGGCGCGTAATTCAACGCGTAATACAACACCGCAGGAATGATCCCCGCCGCACCATTGGTCGGCGCCGTCACCACCCGGCCACCCGAAGCGTTCTCCTCGTTCACCGCCAACGCGATCAGGTTCACCCACTCCTGCCAATACTTCGGATCATTCCGGTCCTTGTCCTCCTTCAGCAGCCGCTCCAACCAGCCAGGAGACCGACGCCGGACCTTCAACCCCCCGGGCAGCACACCCTCACGCTTCAACGACGTTTCAACACACGCCTCCATCACGGACCAGATATGCAAAAGACCCTCCCGGATCTCCTCCTCACTCCGGGACGCACGCTCATTGATGAACATGATGTCGCTGATCCCCAACCCCTTGGACGAACACCGGCCCATCAACTCCGCCGCCGTCCTGAACGGCAACGGCAACTCCGCCTTCGTCTCCTCCAACTCGGCCCGGGCAGCGTCCTCCTCACCCTCACGGACAATGAACCCGCCACCCACCGAAAAGAACGTCGCCTCCCTGAGAACATTCCCCTGGGCATCAGACACCTGGAACTTCATCCCATTCGTATGCCGCGGCAACACCGTCAACGGATGCAACACCATATCCTCCACCGCATACGGCAGCTCCACACCGCCCCCGGACGCACCACCCAGATTCAGCACACCCGTCTCCGCGATCGTCGCCAGCCGCTCCTCCACCTCGTCAGGCAGGATCAACTCGGGGTGAAAGCCCTCCAAGCCCAGCAGCGTGGCCGTCATAGTGCCGTGCCCACGACCCGTCGCAGCCAACGAACCATACAGATCAACCCGCAGCGACGCCACGGAACCCAGGACACCGGCGTCCTTGAGTTCGCCAGCGAACACCGCCCCAGCCCGCATCGGCCCCACAGTATGAGAACTCGACGGGCCAATACCCACAGAGAACAGATCAAAAACACCAACAGCCATGGCTGGGATCCCTTTCAGGGAAGAGTGAAACAAACAAGAATGTGGGGCCGGGCCAAATCCCTAGCCAAGGCAGGCCCAGCCCCTGTGGAAGCCGAGTGCAGCTTCCAAACCCGGTGTTTACGTGAGGCATTCGTTCCCAGCGAACGCCTCACCCGGGAGATCAAATGTGCATCGTGTGCACCACGGCCGGTCGCCCCAACGGCCGTTGGGGCCGTTCCGTAAACGGGGTCCCGCTGCAAAACATGCCGTGCGCACGGCATGTTTTGCAGCGAGCCCACGAAACGGCCTGCAAAACCGAACGGCTAGCCGAGGTTCGCGACCCCCGGGTACAACGGGTGTGCCTTAGCGAGTGCCTCAACACGGTGACGCAACCCGGTAAGGTCCGCGTCGGCGTCGGCGATCAACACTTCGGCGATGATGTCCGCGACCTCGCGGAAGGCCGCTTCCCCGAAGCCGCGCGTTGCCAGCGCCGGGGTGCCGATGCGCAGGCCGGAGGTGACCATGGGCGGGCGGGGGTCGAAGGGGACGGCGTTGCGGTTGACGGTGATGTCGATTGCGGCGAGGCGGTCTTCGGCTTGCTGGCCGTCGAGTTCGCAGTTGCGGAGGTCGACGAGGACCAGGTGCACGTCGGTTCCGCCGGAGACTACGTTGATGCCCTTGGCGGCGACGTCGGGCTGCACCAAGCGTTCGGCGAGAATCCGTGCACCGGCGAGGACGCGTTCCTGTCGCTCCCGGAATTCCTCCGAGGCGGCAATTTTGAACGCAACAGCCTTGCCTGCGATGACGTGTTCCAGCGGTCCGCCTTGCTGGCCCGGGAACACGGCCGAGTTGATCTTCTTGGCGATGTCGGCGTCGTTGGAGAGGATGATGCCGCCGCGGGGGCCCGCGAGGGTCTTGTGCGTGGTGGACGTGGTGACGTGCGCGTGCGGGACGGGCGAAGGGTGCAGGCCCGCGGCCACAAGGCCGGCGAAGTGTGCCATGTCCACCATCAGGTACGCGCCCACGGAGTCGGCGATCCGGCGGAACTCAGCGAAGTCCAGCTGCCGCGCGTAAGCGGACCAGCCGGCGACGATGAGCGCCGGTTTGTGCTCTTGGGCCAGGCGCTCAACCTCGGCCATGTCCACGGTGTGGGTGTCCTCGCGAACGCCGTAGGGGACCACGTTGTAGAGCTTGCCGGAGAAGTTGATGCGCATGCCGTGGGTCAGGTGGCCGCCGTGGGCCAAGTTCAGCCCCATGATGGTGTCACCCGGCTTGATCAGGGCGTGCATCACGGAAGCGTTGGCCTGGGCACCGGAGTGCGGCTGGACGTTCGCGAATTCGGCGCCGAACAGTGCCTTGATGCGGTCGATCGCCAGCTGCTCAATGACATCGACGTGTTCGCAGCCGCCGTAGTAGCGCTTGCCCGGGTAACCCTCGGCGTATTTGTTGGTCAGCACCGAACCTTGGGCCTGCATCACGGCAACGGCCGTGTGGTTCTCGGAGGCGATCATTTCCAGCCCGTCGCGCTGGCGACCGAGTTCGTCGTCGATCTTTGCGGCGATCTCAGGATCCAGCTCTGATAGCTGGGCGTCCAGCGACGCCGACACAACTTGCTGGTACTCAGTCACAGATACCGGGTTCACAGTTCTCCACCGTTCGTTGCAGCGTATTCTTCGGCCGACATGAGCGGCCCTTCTTCCGTGGCGGCAACCTTGAAAAGCCAGCCGGCACCGTAGGGATCGTTGTTGATGAGTGCCGGATCGCTGACAACGGCGTCGTTGATCTCGGTCACCTCCCCCGTCACGGGCGAGTACAGGTCCGATACCGACTTGGTGGATTCAACCTCGCCACAGGTCTCGCCTGCGGTCACTGTGGAACCAACGTCGGGGAGGTCCACGTACACAATGTCGCCCAGGGCGTCAGCGGCTACAGCAGAGATCCCGATCCCGACAGGCCCGCCCCCATTAGAGGCAACCCACTCGTGCTCGGCCGAGTATTTCAATTCAGCAACTACCTTGCTCATTTCAATTCCTAACTTCTCGTGACTACTTTTGGCGCTTGTAGAACGGCAGGGCGACAACTTCGAACGGTTCGGCTTTGCCTCGGAGGTCGACCTCAACGATCGTTCCCGGCTCTGAATGCTCGACGTCGACGTAGGCCATCGCTACCGGGTAACCGAGCGTCGGGCTTGGCTGGCCGGAGGTGACTTCGCCGATCAGGGAGCCGTCCTTGAGCACCGAGTAGTGGGCGCGCGCGGCACGGCGGCCCGTGCCCTTGAGGCCCACGAGCTTCTGCCCAAGGGTGGACCCCACACCGGCAGCCTTGATGGCAGTGAGTGCCTCCCTGCCCACAAAGTCGCTTTCCTTGGCCAGGGAAACTACCGGGCCCAGGCCTGCTGCGTAGGCATTGACGTGCTGGGAGAGCTCGTTGCCGTAGAGCGGCATGCCGGCTTCAAGGCGGAGCGAATCGCGGGCGGCGAGACCTGCGGGGATGAGTCCGTGGCCTTCACCGGCTTCCAGCAGCGCTTCCCAGAGGCCTGCGGCGTCGACGTTCGGGACGTAGATCTCGAAGCCGTCTTCCCCGGTGTAGCCGGTGCGGGCGAGCAACAGGTCCTCCCCGTTGATGGATACCTCAACCGCGGCGTAGTACTTCAGTTCGGTGACCAACTCGTGCTGTTCCGCAGGGACCAGTTGCAGCAGGATGGCTTCAGCGGTCGGGCCCTGCACGGCGATGAGTGACGTCTCGGCAGAGACGTCCTCGACGACGACGTCAAAACCGGCCGCGCGCTTCAGCAGCGCCGCGGAGACCACCTTGGCGTTGCCCGCATTGGGGACTACCAGGTACTTGTCTTCAGCGCGTCGGTAGGAGATGAGGTCGTCGATGATGCCGCCGTCGGCGTTGCAGATCAGCGAATACTTGGCCTTGCCTACAGCGATCGCTGACAGCTTGCCCACCAGGGCGTAGTCCAGGAAGGCCGCAGCGTCGGGGCCGCTGACCCAAACCTCGCCCATGTGGGAGAGATCGAACAGGCCCGCCGCGTTACGGACGGCATGGTGCTCGGCGAGTTCGGACTCGTACTTCAGCGGCATCTGCCAGCCGCCGAAGTCCGTGAAGGAAGCGCCGGCCTTTTTGTGCTGCTCGTAGAGAGCGGTGTAGTTCTCAGACATGTCGGGAGTCCTTAGTTTTCGAAGTCTTCGAGCGGAGGGCAGGAGCACACCAGGTTGCGGTCACCGGCAGCTCCATCGATGCGTCCAACTGGCGGGAAGTACTTGTCCTGCTTCAAGTGGTGGACGGGGAATGCTGCCTGCTCGCGCGTGTAGTCGCGGTCCCAGCCGGAATTTACGACGGCGGCAGCTGTGTGCGGCGCGTTGCGCAGCGGCGATTTCTCAAGAGTGAAATCACCGCTGGCCACCTGCTCGATCTCGGCGCGGATGGTGATCATGGCTTCGATGAAGCGGTCGATCTCGGCAAGGTCCTCGGACTCGGTCGGTTCCACCATGAGCGTGCCCGCAACCGGGAACGCGAGCGTGGGGGCGTGGAATCCGAAGTCGATGAGGCGCTTGGCCACGTCTTCAGCGGTAACTCCGGTGCGGGTGGTCAGTTCACGCAGATCCAGGATGCACTCGTGGGCAACAAGTCCGCCCTCGCCCGTGTACAGGACGGGGAAGTGCTCGTCCAGGCGGGAGGCAACGTAGTTGGCGGCGAGCAGCGCGGACTTCGTGGCGTCGGTGAGGCCTTGGCCACCCATGAGCTTCACGTACGCCCAGGAAATCGGCAGCACACCGGCGGAACCGTAACGTGAGGCCGAGATGGCTACGCCATGCCCTTCCTCGTGCGCTGCTTTGTTCGCGTCGCCCGGCATGAACGGAGCCAGGTGTGCCTTCGCAGCAACAGGGCCAACGCCCGGTCCGCCGCCGCCGTGCGGGATGCAGAAGGTTTTGTGCAGGTTCAGGTGCGATACGTCGCCGCCGAACTTGCCCGGCTGGGCCAGGCCAACCAGCGCGTTCAGGTTCGCACCGTCAACGTACACCTGGCCGCCGGCTGCATGGATCGCGTCACAGACTTCGCGGACGTCGGCGTCGTACACGCCGTGCGTGGACGGGTAAGTGATCATGATGCAGGACAGGACGTCTTTGTTGGCTTCGATTTTGGCGGTCAGGTCTGCGTGATCGATGGTGCCGTCGGCAGCCGTGGCCACCACCACAACCTTCATCCCGGCCAAGACCGCGGACGCGGCGTTGGTGCCGTGGGCCGACGCGGGGATCAAGCAGACAGTGCGCTGCTGGTCACCACGGGACAGGTGGTATCCACGGATGGCCAGCAGGCCGGCCAGCTCTCCCTGGGAACCGGCGTTCGGCTGAATGGAGACCTGGTCGTAGCCCGTGATCTCGGTAAGGTCGGCTTCCAGGTCTTCGATCAGTTCCCGCCAACCCGCTGTCTGGTGGTCCGGAGCGAACGGGTGGATGGAGGCGAACTCAGGCCAGGAAATGGCTTCCATTTCAGCGGTTGCGTTGAGCTTCATCGTGCACGAACCCAGCGGAATCATGGTGCGGTCCAGTGCGAGGTCCCGGTCGGACAGCCTGCGGATATAGCGCAACAGCTGCGTCTCGGAACGGTGCGTGTTGAACACCGGGTGCTGCAGGAAGTCGCTGCTTCGGACCACGTCTGCGGGCAGTTCGAACCCTGCTGCGTCCCCTACCGGACCGGCTCCAAAGGCGACGGCCACCGCGGAGAGGACCTCCGGCGTCGTGGTTTCATCAATGCTCACCCCAACGGTGTCGGCGTCGATGAATCGCAGGTTGATGCCGCGTGCCTCGGCGGCGCCGATGACTTTGTCAGCCTTGCCGGGGACGCGCACTGTGAGGGTGTCGAAGAAGGACTCGGACGTAAGTTCCCGGCCAGCTTTCTTCAGCGCTGTGGCAAGGGTGCGGGCATGGCCGTGAACGGTTTCGGCGATCGCCTTCAGGCCTTCCGGACCGTGGTAGACGGCGTACATCGAGGCGACAATGGCCAGCAAGGCCTGCGCTGTACAGATGTTGGACGTCGCCTTTTCGCGGCGGATGTGCTGCTCGCGGGTCTGGAGGGCCAGACGGTACGCGGGGACGCCTGCGTTGTCCTTGGAAACGCCCACGATACGGCCGGGAAGTGTGCGCTC
Source organism: Pseudarthrobacter sp. PvP004 (assembly GCF_017876035.1). NCBI lineage: Bacteria > Bacillati > Actinomycetota > Actinomycetes > Micrococcales > Micrococcaceae > Pseudarthrobacter > Pseudarthrobacter sp. PvP004. The sequence goes on along the minus strand of NZ_JAGINL010000001.1, from coordinate 4,232,217 downwards.
CATGCCTTCGCGGACCGCCATGTAGGCCGCGTGCGGGCCGCCGAAGAACAGCGGGACACCGAAGCGCTGCGCAGTTCCGACGGCGATGTCCGCACCTTGCTCGCCCGGGGGCGTGATGAGGGTGAGCGCCAAAAGGTCAGCCGCGACGGTGACCAGCGCACCGCGTTCCTTGGCGTCGGCGATCACGACGGAGTGATCGAAGACTCGGCCCGAAACGCCCGGCTGCTGGAGCACGATGCCATTGATGTCGCCGTCGGGAAGGCCGGCCGAAAGGTCAGCGATCTCCACCTCGAAGCCCAACGCCTCAGCGCGACCCTTCACGATCGCGATGGTCTGCGGGAGGAGGTCGGAGTCCAGGACAGTCTTACCGTCCTTGGCAGTCTGGTTCTTGTTGGCCCTGCGCATGAGCAACACGGCCTCGGCCACGGCGGTGGCTTCGTCCAGCAGGGAAGCGTTCGCAACGGGCAGGCCGGTGAGGTCCTGCACCATGGTCTGGAAATTGAGCAGCGCTTCGAGGCGGCCCTGGGAAATTTCCGGCTGGTACGGGGTGTAAGCCGTGTACCAAGCGGGAGCTTCCAGGATGTTGCGGCGGATGACCGGCGGCGTCACGGTGTCGTAGTAGCCCTGGCCGATCATCTGGACGGCGGTCTTGTTCTTGGACGCGAGCTTGCGCAGCTCGGCGAGGACCTGCACCTCGGTGAGGGCGTCCTGCAACTTCAGGGCAGTGTCCTGGCGGATCGAATCGGGGACCGCGACGTCTACCAGGCCGTCGACAGAGTCGTAGCCAATGGCCTTGAGCATGGTGTCAACATCGGCTTGGCGACGGGCGCCGATGTGCCGGTCCGCGAAGGCGGTGGGGGTTGATTGAACAGTCAAGAGGAACTCCATGATTCAGGCGCCCAGTGAGCGCTCGATGATGTGGGTTCCTCCCCGCTCTGTATTGGACCTGAGAGATTCCGCAGGAATGGTTGCCTGCTTGCACCGTCGGTGAGCCCGGTTACCCGGACTGCTTTCCAGAGTTGCCTAACCGCGGCGGTACATGGGCCTGAGAGATTCCTGGGGAGGATTTGCTCCTACGGCGCCTGACTGGATGTACCGGCAGGGCTCTCCCGCCGCAGATCAAAAGCGTTGCGTCACCGTGAGTGACACGCTTCACACCATAGCTGGTTGTTTTGAAAAAGCGCAAGCAAGGTGAAGTTACTGATGCATCGCCTCATGGATTTGCAGCGCGAACCAGAGCTGGGCAACTGTGGACGTTTCACCCATATCCAGCCCCGTCAGCTCGCCGATTTTCCGTATCCGGTAGATGATGGTTTGCCGGTGCGCGAACAACGCCGTTGCGGTCTTTTGCCAGGACCGTTGCGAGTCCAGATACGTCCTGAGCGTGACGAGGAGATCGCCCTCCTGGCTCTGCTCGTAGTCGAAAATCGGGCCTAAAAGCCGCCGAACCAGCGCCGTTCCCTCCTCGAAACCCGTCAGCCCCAGCCATGACGGCCCCTCCGCATAGCGGGCCAGCGCCAGCTTGTTGGCACGGGCGGAGCCAAGCGCCCAGAGGGATTCCTGCAGTGCGCGTTGGATGTTGGCAACGGCCGCCGGCGCACTGATCCCGATCGCAGCATCCGCCCCGGCACAGTGCGCCAGGACGTGGTCAGGGACGTCGGCCGGGACCACCACATGGAGCCTGTTGTTTCGCTTCAACGACGCCGACGCAACCCCGTGCCTCCACAGTTCGATGTGCACGTTGGCCAGCCTGTCGCCGTCGTCCGCTTGTCTGTCTCCGCCGCCGGCGGACATCGAGGCGAGCAGGAAATCCTGGGGCGAAACCTCGAAAGCTGCCAGCCGGCTCTCCATTTCGGCCGCGCCCAAGCGTCCGTCCATTGCCTGCAGGAGGAACTCGCCGGCCAGCCGGTGGCGGCCTTCCAGCGACAAAACGATGCGCGAAAGCTGTAGTCCCAACACGGTTGCGGCGTGAAGGAGTACGACGGCGTCCGGGTGCGGTTCGCTGTTGGGCAGCACCACCAGGAGCGCATTGGCATGCGTGGGAATGTCCATGGTGAGCACGTGCCGGCCCCGGATGCGGTGCCATTGGAAGTTCTTTCCGGCGAGGGACACCTGCCCGGACAGCGGAGCCCATTCCTCGGCAAGGAACTCTGGCAGCGTTTGCCCGTCCGGATGCCAGGGATGGAGGCAGCGTCGGTCCACCACGAACAGGTTTGCGTCGAGCTCAGTTGCCAGCCGCTGGACCAGGCTCTGCCAATGGTCCTCGGAAGCTCCGGCGGTGCGGAGCAGATCGTAGACGCGGGCCGTCTGCCGCAGCCGGCGCGATTCTTCGAGCAGTGAGGACTCGGCAACCGACCGGGCGATTGCGATGAACGGCAGCGGATACGGGATGTTGACCAGTGGCAACGGCAGCCGCTCGCACGCCGCCAGGAATTCCGCGGTGAGGGGCGGCGCGTGCATCTTCTCACCGATCGCCAAGGCGCTGGCACCGCTGTCCACCAAGGCCTCTGCGAGCGCCACCTGACCTTGCGCGTCTGGGGGGATGGACAGGCCGTTGGTCATCATGAGCTCGCCGCCTGTAACCCATTCCCACAATCTGGGCAGATCCGAGGTGTGGGCCCAGGTGATGCGGTTGTCCCGGCCCGCCGATCCTGCCAGGAGTGTGAGCCCGAGTTGAGGCTCGGCCACGAGTTCAGCCACGGTGATTGCCATGCGGGGTCCTGTTTTCCTTGCGTTCGCTGAGGGGTTGGCGCCATTTCAGGCACCTCTTAGACATTCGTCTAAACGCCTCGACCATTTGTAGTCAATGTAGCGCTTTTCGGAGTGATCGGCGTCACCAAGAATGGAATTACTTACTTCCCGCTCAACGGCGAGCACCCCTCACCCCAAGGATTCTTCAATGGCAACGCATCAGCCCATCGGCCCTGTCGACGCAACCAAAGTTCCCCGGTATGCAGGACTCGGTACCTTCGCCCGTCTCCCCCAAATCGACCGCGTCCCGGACTACGACATCGCGATCGTAGGAGTACCGTTCGACGGCGGAACCTCCTTCCGGCCGGGCGCCCGTTTCGGCCCTGCCGCAGTCCGCGAGGCCTCCCGGCTCCTCCGCCCGGGCTATCACCCGGAGCTCGACGTTGAACCGGTATACGAAGCCCAAGTGGTGGACGCCGGCGATATTGCCTGCACCCCCTACGACATCACTAGGGCAGTCCGCGAGATCGAGGAGCAGGCGTTGCCCCTGATCAGCGGAGGCAACGGGCTCAGCGAGGACAAGCGACTCATCTCGATCGGCGGCGACCACACCATCGCCCTGCCCATGCTGCGAGCGCTGAACAAGGTTCATGGTCCGGTGGCACTGCTGCATTTCGACGCCCACCTGGACACGTGGGACACCTACTTCGACCAGCCCATCACGCATGGAACCATCTTCCGTCGGGCGTTCGAGGAAGGCCTCCTTGTGGAGGACAAGTCCATGCACGTGGGTATCCGCGGCCCGGTCTATGACCGCAACGACTTCCTCCGCGACCACGAATTCGGCTTCCAGATCATCCGTTGCTCGGACCTGGACGTTATTGGGGTCCCGGCGGCCATTCAGCGGGTGAAGGACCGGCTGGGCGATACCCCGGTGTACGTTTCCATCGATATCGACGTCCTGGATCCGGCGTTCGCACCCGGCACCGGCACCCCGGAGATGGGCGGGCTCCACTCCCGCGAACTCCTTGCCCTGCTCCGCGGACTGAACGGCATCAACATCGTGGGTGCCGACGTCGTTGAGGTCGCCCCGGCGTATGACCACGCTGATATCACCACGGTCGCCGCGGCCACCCTGGTCTTCGACCTTCTCGGCCTCATGGTGAACCGCAGCAAGGCCACCGCTGGCCGCGAACTGGCTTCGGCATCCCGGACCGCGTCATGAGCACCGCGCCCACCGCTGAGGTTCCCCGGCTGGAAGACAAGACCATCCAGCCCATCCCGGCCAACGAGCGCCACGGCAAGGCCCGGGACCTCTTCACCATCTGGTTCGGCTCCAACATCATGATCATGACCATCGTGACCGGCGGACTCGCCACTACGGTGTTCGGCCTGGGCTTTGTTCCGGCGATCGTGGGCATCATCATCGGCAACGTTGTGGGCGGCATCTTCATGGCGCTGCACTCTGCCCAAGGACCGCAATTGGGTGTGGCACAAATGATCCAGACCCGTGGCCAGTTCGGGTCGTTCGGGGCACTGTTGATCGTGGTCATCGTGGTGATCATGTACGTCGGATTCTTCGCGGCGAACCTGGTGTTTGGCGGCGAAGCAATGGCGGCCGTCAGTCCCGGCATCAGCGTTGACGCGGGCATCGTCATCATCGGTGTGGTCAGCGTTATCGCCACGATTTTCGGCTACCGGCTCATCCATGCCTACGCACGCGTTTTGAGTGTCGCGGCCGGTCTGGCCTTGTTGCTGGCCTTTGGGTGGATCCTCCTGGTCCATGGCCTTCCGGCCAGCTTCCTGGAGCAGGGCAACTTCAACTGGGTCGGCTTCATGGGGACCATCTCCGTCTCGGCGCTGTGGCAGTTGGCTTATGCGCCGTACGTCTCGGACTACTCCCGCTATATGCCGCAAGGGACGGGCTCGGCCCCGGCCTTCTGGGCCTCCTACTCAGGCTGTGTGCTGGGAACCCTGTTCCCCATGATCCTCGGCGCCTTGGTGGGTACGCTCGCAGTGTCCATGAGTGCCGGCGATGTCGAAATTGTTGGCAGCCTGGGCGCGATGCTCCAACCGTGGACGCTGATCATCGTCGGCATCTTCTGCCTGGGCGTTGCGGCTTCCAACGCCATGAACCTCTACTGCGGCGTCCTGTGCACCCTCACCATCGGCCAGACGTTCAAACCCCATTGGCTGCCGCGCGCCAAGACCCGCAGCATCGCCGCGATCATTCTCTTCGTCGTCGCCGTCAGCATCGCCCTGTTTGCCCGCGACAATTTCATCCTCTTCTACACCAACTTCCTGTCGTTCCTGATGTACGTCCTGGTTCCCTGGACAGCCATCAACCTGGTGGATTACTACCTTCTGCGGCACGGCGACTACCGCGTTGAAGACTTCTTCAAGCGCGACGGCGGCGTGTACGGGCGGTTCAATTGGGTCGCCATCGGCTCCTACATAGCAGGCGCCCTGATCCAGGTCCCTTTCTCGGCAACAGCTGTGTACACCGGCCCGCTGGCCGCCGCGATGGGCGGCGTGGACATCTCCTGGATCGTCGGCCTGGTAGTCGTCGCTCCCCTCTATTACTGCGCGGCACGCATCTTTGGCCAGAAGCCTGAAGCCGCCCCCTTTCCCTCCCCTGCAATCACCGCCGACCTCACCTGATCAGCCCCTCATCTGATCAGCCCCTCATACGAAAGCGAATCATCATGACTACAACCCAGACCGAACAGTTCACCGTCCGACGCTCCACCGGAGGTTCTCCGGAGATCGCCGGCGCCCTCCCTCTGCCTTTGCCTCCAGCAGGGCACTTCATCAACGGTTCCTTCGTCCCCGGATCTTCAGGCCAGTCCATCGACGTCGTGGATCCCGCCACGGAGCAGGTCATCGCCTCGGTGCAGGCCGGCACGGCCGATGATGTGGACGTCGCTGTGGCAGCCGCCGTCGTAGCCCAAAAGACCTGGGGTGCCACCACCCCGAAGGAACGCGCCGATGTCCTGAACCTCATCGCCACTATCATCGAGCAGAACCGCCAAGCGTTCGAGGCCATCGAGTCCGCCAACGCCGGCAAACCGCGGGCCGTTTCCGAAGACGATGTCTCCAGCACCATCGACACCTTCCGGTTCATGGCCGGAGCCTCGCGCACCCTGACCTCCATGGCCGGCGGCGACTACGCCACGGACCACACGTCCGTGATCCTCCGCGAACCTGTGGGAGTGGTTGGCGTCATCACTCCCTGGAACTATCCGCTGCTGATGGCCGCCTGGAAGATCGCACCCATCCTCGCTGCGGGCAACAGCATCGTCATCAAGCCGTCCGAGCAAACCCCGTTGTCCACCCTGAAACTGGTGGAGGTGCTGGCCGGCCGCATTCCGGATGGAATCCTCAACGTCGTCACGGGCCGCGGCCGGACCGTTGGGCAGAGGCTGTCCGAACATCCGGACATTGCTTTGGTCGCGCTGACGGGCAGCGTCGTGAGCGGCCAGGCTGTGGCCGAAACCGCTGCCAAGTCCGTCAAGCGCGTCCACTTGGAGCTCGGTGGCAAGGCTCCCGTTGTTGTCTTCCCTGACGCCGACCTCCGTGCCGCCGCTGCGGGTGTACGCAATGCCGGCTTCTGGAACGCCGGGCAGGACTGTGGCGCTGCCTGCCGCGTGCTGGTCCACGAGTCCGTGGCCGAAGAATTCACAGAGCACTTGGTCCGTGAGGTCAGCACCCTGGTGATCGGTGCTCCAGACGCCGGTGACGACGTCGAAATCGGTCCCATGATTTCCCTCCCGCACTACGAGCGGGTCAAGGAATCGCTGGCTGAAGCGCGCGCTGCGGGCCATGACGTGGCCATCGGCGGATCCACTATGGAAGGTCCCGGCTACTTCATCGAGCCCACCGTCATCAGCAACGTGCCGGCGGGCGCACACATCGCCACGCACGAAATCTTCGGACCCGTCGTCACCGTGGAGACCTTCAGCAGCACCGAGGAAGCAGTCACGCGAGCCAACGAAAGCCCGTATGGTTTGTCAGCCTCCGTGTGGACGCGGGACTCGAGCCTTTCCCTCCGGATTCCCAAGCAACTGGACTTCGGCACCGTCTGGGTCAATGCACACCTTGTGCTGGCCTGCGAGGTACCGTGGGGCGGATTCAAAGGTTCCGGCTACGGCCGTGACCTCTCGCTCTACGCACTGGATGATTACTCGCGCACCAAGCACGTCATGATCAACCACGGCGCGTGAGCGTTCAGACAAGCAACGGAGCTTTCACCATGACCACTCGTGTTTCCCGGGCATCCGGCATACCGGCCGCAACCACCCCCACCGCCCCTTTCGGTACAGATGTCACCTGGACCAACTGGGGCGGGAACCAGAGCGCGACGCCAGCCTTTACGGTTCGGCCCAGGAACGAACAAGAAGCGCTCGACGCCGTCCGTTTTGCCATCCGCGAGGGCTTGCCCGTGCGGGCGGTCGGCTCAGGACATTCGTCCTCACCCTTGGTCCAGACCGGCGGCGTACTGATGGACATGTCCGGCCTCTCTGCCATCACCGGCACTGATCGAGTGGGACGCCGCGCCCGGGCTTTGGCCGGCACCACCATCAACGCCTTCGGGGACGCCCTGTGGGACAAGGGACTGGCGCTCAGCAACCAGGGCGACATCGACAAGCAACAGATCGCCGGGGCACTGGCCACCAGCACCCATGGATCCGGCAAGGACCTGGGCAGCTTCTCGTCCAAACTGCGCTGGGTGAAGCTGATCAACGGCTACGGCGAGATCGTTGAAATCGGTGAGGGCCAAATCCGTGAACTCCGGGCGGCACAGGTAGCCCTGGGAACCTTGGGGATCTTCCTGGAAGTCGAGTTGGCCGTCGAGGACAGCTACTACCTGCAGGAACAGATCACGTATCCCACCTGGGCTGAAACCACCGCTACGTGGCAGGCCGACATCGATGACAACCGGCACTACTCGTTCCTCTGGTGCCCGGAAGACGACTCGTGTGAACTCCTCGACCTGCCCGGTTCACCGGACCACAGCATGAGCGGGCGGAGCTACACCAAGCGGTACAACGTGGCTTCCGTTCAGGATGAAAGCCAGCTCTCCACTGTTGAGGGTGCCCGGCTGGACCGTTCCTACCGGATCTACCCGGGCGGCTTCACCACGCAGTTCCACGAACTTGAGTACTTCGTCCGCAGCGAGGACGGCTTAGTGGCTGTCGAAGCCATCCAGGAACTGATCCGCAGCAAGTATCCCGAGCAGAAGTACCCGGTTGAGGTCCGCTGGGTGAAGTCCGACGACGCCTACATGTCCCAGTTCCAAGGCCGCGACAGCACCGTCATTACTCTGACCACGGAGCCAGGCACCGACTACTGGCAGTTCTTCCGGGATGCTGATGCGGTGCTGCAGGAATTCGAACCCCGCGCACACTGGGGAAAGATCCACTTCATGACCCGCAGCCGCTTGGAACGCCTCTATCCCGAGCTGGACACCTTCATGCAGGTGCGGAGGGAATTCGATCCCCGCGGCATGTTCCTGAACGACCACACCAGGTCCCTGCTCGCCTGACGAGTACTGATTGCCTGATTGCCCGCCGGGATGTGAGAGAACGGCCAACCCTCTCTCACATCCCGAGCCCTTCACCCCAACCCTCTCTCACATCCCGAGCCCTTCACCCCAACCCTCTCTCACATCCCGAGCCCTTCACCCCACCCCTCTCTCACATCCCTGTGACAACCCCTTGAAACCTCGGAGTGGTAGTTTGTTCTCTGCTGAGGCAGACAACGCACCCAACCGGAGGACCATCCATGTTTAAGGGTTTCAAGGACTTTATTCTTCGCGGAAACGTGATCGAACTGGCCATTGCTGTCGTTATCGGCAGTGCATTCACCGCGCTCGTTACAGCCTTCACCAACAACATCATCAACCCCGTCATTGCCGCCGCCGGCGGCATGAACGCTGACGGGCTCGGCTTCAAGATCTGGGAGAACAACCCCGCCACGCTCGTCAACATCGGCGCCGTATTGACCGCCCTGGTGACCTTCGTGATCACTGCTGCCGTGGTCTACTTCATCTTCGTGGCGCCCATGAACAAGATCAATTCCCTGGTCAAGGACCGTCTCTCCACCGAGGAGCCCGAGGAAGAGCCGCTGCCTGCAGACACCGCGCTGCTGGCCGAGATCCGCGACCTCCTGAAGGACGCAGCCGCCGCCCGCAACGCAGGCCAGGTTTCCGACCTCGACCCGGACCTCGATTCCGACCGGATCCGCTAGGACAGCCATCGCGGGATGATCCTTCCCGTTTGCTTCTTGAGCCCGGCGTTCTCTCCGCGAGAACGCCGGGCTCTTGCGTTCACTGAGCTGTCCCCGAAACGTGACGCACAGGCAACCGGTTGGAAACAGGGGCGGGGCAGCATGAGAATATGAAGCCCAACCCGAGCACTCCCGTCACCGCGGACCTCCTCTGTGATGTCTGCGGGCAGTTGCCCGAACCGCCCAAAGCCAGGCTCACCCTCGCCAACATTGCCGTCATGCTCCCCATCGAACTTCTAGTGCATGCCGCCGTGGTGGAAACGCACCTTCCCTACGTTGCCAAAGTCCTGCTGCTGGCGGTCACAGCCACTGTCCTGGTCATCTGGGTGGCCGAACCATCCGCGGCGAAGGTCCTACGGCGCTGGCTGCACGCGCCTGCTCTCCGACAACGACACAAGCTGCACCTCGCTCCTGCCCTGTGGCGTGCACGAACTGTGCTGCTGGACCAGCCAGGGTCCCTGCAGAAAATTACCCAGTCGCTCGCGAAGCTGGACACCAACATCCTCAGCCTTCACGTCCACCCCATGGCCAGGACTAGTGGCACCGCCACGGGCCTCGGGGAATCAGTCATGGATGAGTTCGTTCTCTCCGCCCCTGGCGATGTCACCGAGCAGGAACTGCTGAAAGCACTTCACGACGGCGGCGGGCACGAGTCCCATGTCTGGCCCACCACCGCACTGGCCATGGCCGATGGCCAAACCAAGGCACTGAGCCTCGCCACCCGCATCGCCGGAAACCCGAAAGAACTTCCCCACGCTGTGGCCGAACTCCTGTCCGCCAAAGTAGTCCCCAACGATCCTGAGCGTCCGGCCCCCGAGGCGAGTTCCGCCGTCGGGCCTTCCTCCGACATCCTCAAAATCCCGACGGCTTGGCACGGCCCGCTGGTGTTTTCCAGGCCGGGTGAGCCTTTTTCGCCCGCTGAATCGGCGCGCGCACACAGGCTGGCTGAGCTCGCGGAGATTTTGGCGCATACTTCAACTGACCCGTTGCGTTCCCTCCCGGTCAGCGCACCGCAGCGGGCTTAAGGTCACGCGAAACACCCAACGGCAGAGGCCGGTCTCAGTCGAGCACCCGGTATTTGAGGAAGATGGCGCCGCCGTTGAACGTACGCTCCTGCACAAGCTCCAGCCGGGCGTCCACGCCGTCAGGCAAGCCCTTTTTGCCGCCGCCCACCAACACCGGCACGATAATGAGTTGGCATTCATCCACCAAGCCCTCGCGGAAAGCCTGCGCCGCGAGTTCAGGACCTCCGATCAGGATGTCGGTGGCAACCGAGGCCTTCAGCTGCCGAATATCTTCTGCTATGAAATCGCTCTCTATCCTGGTGTTTCCGGTGCTAGGGTCCTGCAATGTCCTGGAGAACACCACTTTGTCGGCCTGCCGCCAGAGATTCGCGAAGTCGTCGATGAACGCAGGTTCCGATTTCGTGTCCCAACTATCCCAAGCGCTCATCACGTCGTAGAGCCGCCTGCCGTAGAGGTAGTGCTGCACGGAGCGCTCACGATCATTGATGAAACGGTGCACTTCCTCGTCCGGCACGCCCCAGTCGAAGTTGCCCTCGGTGTCCGCGATGTACCCGTCCAGGGACATGATGGCCGAATAGATGAGCTTGGCCACGGGGGTTCAATCCTCGTCAATCTTTTCGAGAAGCTTCCCCAGAGCATCACGAATGTCGTCGTAGTCGTACTGGCCGGCTCTGCTCTCGGCAGAGATCACGCCACAGCGATGGATCTTCTTGAAGTCGCCCACGGGGAACTTGTAGTGGCCCTTTTGATCGTCGGGGTGTTCGTCGTCCACACCAAGAAACCACTTGGAGTACTCGGCGTGGCCGTTCTTGTCCAGAAAGGCATTCTCATCCTTGGTGGTGGGCGCGTGCTCACTCCAGTCATCGCGGGTGTCCTTGACCACGTTGCCGTCGCGGATCAGATGCTTCGCGTGGTCGAAGGCCTTCTTGTTGAGTTTCACGGTCATGGCGCAACCTCGCTTGGATGTGACGGTTCGGCATGGGCAGGGCAACTCGTACGGTTCAGCATAGGACGACGGAAAGCCGCCGGGAAGGCCGGAGCAGCAGGTCCGCGGCCTTGCTCAGTTGATGAGCTGAATCCGGATGCCCGCCCCGTGTTCTTTCACCACCATCCGCCGCCCTACCGCTCCCTTTTGATTGAGCCATAGAACGCTGCCGTCCGGCGTCACGGCGTCCACCACACCTTGGTCAACGACGACGTTGTCGCGCCGGATTTGAACAGCCTGGCCAACCAACAACCTCCAGTTGGTCACCTGCTTCCCCCGCGCTTGGTCCACGGGTGCTTCAAACAACGAATCTTTCTTACGGTCCTGCAATGGGTGACTCCTAGCATCGTGCACAATACGTTCCGTGAAGGGTTTCTGTACAAGACGTGTGCCATCACCGCTCAGTCCATGACGCTCTTACCAAGGCCCATTTGTGTGATGTGTATCAACTACAAGGCCTTCACGGCCCCCAGCACCTTGGTTAATGAGTCCTTCGCGTCTCCGAACAGCAGGGTGGTTTGGGGCTCGTACAACAGCTCATTTTCAATGCCCGCAAAACCGGGGCGCATGGAGCGTTTGAGGAACACCACCTGCCGGGCGTCCGCTACTTCCAGGATGGGCATTCCGTAGATCGGCGATCCCGATGTGGTCTTTGCCGCAGGATTCACGACGTCGTTGGCACCCACCACGAGTGCGACATCGGTGGTCTTGAACTCGGAATTGATGTCGCCCATTTCCTTTAGCGACTCGTACGGCACGTTGGCTTCTGCCAGGAGTACGTTCATATGGCCCGGCATCCGTCCGGCCACAGGATGGATGGCGAAGTCCACCTCAATTCCCCGGGCTTCCAAGGCCAAGGCCAGCTCCGCCGCGGTGTGCTGCCCCTGGGCGACGGCCAGCCCGTATCCCGGAACGATGATCACACGCTGGGCATAGCCGAGCAGTACCGCTACGTCCTCCGCACTGGAGGAACGCACGGGCCGCTCACTCACGGCGGTTGATCCAGCCGTGGATCCACCCTTGAAGGCTCCGAACATGATGCCCGCCACGCTGCGTCCCATCGCGGCAGCCATGGCGCGGGTAAGGATGGTGCCGGAAGCTCCCACCAGCGTGCCGGCCACCAGCAGGAGGACATTCCCCAGCACCAGCCCGGACGCCGCGACAGCCAAGCCGGTGAAGGCGTTCAGGAGCGAAATGACAATCGGCACATCAGCGCCGCCCACAGGGAGCACCAACAAGATTCCGGCAACAAGACCCAAAACAAGCAGGACCAGCGCCAACAGCAACCAGCCATTCAAGATCACCACGATGCCGGCGCCCACGGCGGCCAGCAGCACCACGGCCATCAAGGCGGGCAGTCCAGGGAACGTCACCGGCCGGGTGGTCATGAGCCCTTGAAGTTTGGCGAAAGTGACACCGGAGCCCGCGAAGGACACCGCACCCACCAGCAACGTGAAGACGATGGCCAAGCGAACCCACGGATCTTCCGTATGGGAGAGTTCCAGCAACGCCACAAGCGCCGCAGCACCACCACCCACACCGTTGAAGAGCGCCACGAGCTGCGGCATCTGAGTCATTTGCACGCGCCGGGCTACCGGCGCAGCCACACCCGAGCCCACAGCAATGGCCCCGAGGATCCATGGAATGTTGTCCAGCTTCACGGAGACGAACACCGTCACCACTGCCAGCAGGGCACCAAATGCTCCGATCAGATTGCCGCGCCGGGCAGTCCGTGGTGAATTCAGGCCTTTCAGGGCGAGGATGAAGCACGCCGCCGCCGCGAGGTACAGGAGAGCCGTCCAAATGGGATTGAGCAGCGTCATTGCCGGCGCCCCTTATCGACCGGCTCCACGGTGGTGGCGGGCTCCGCGCCTCCGGAAGCTACGGAACCTCCCGGACCTCCAGCGTTCGACGACGGCCGTTGCCTTCCGCGGAACATCTCCAGCATCCGGTCGGTCACCACGAACCCGCCGACGAGGTTGGCTGTGGCAAGGACAACGGCCAGCAGGGCGACCGCCAGTACCCACGGATCCGCGGCTTGTCCGGCCACGATGATGGCGCCCACCAGGATGATGCCGTGGATGGCGTTGGCCCCGGACATGAGGGGTGTGTGCAGGGTGCTGGAGACCTTGGAAACCACCTCGAATCCCACGAACACCGCCAGGACCGTGATTGTCAGCAGGCTCATACCGTCCATCAGCGCACCCCTTCACTGCCGGATTGGATACCGCTGGCATGTCCGCTGCCAAACGGCGCAGTCTCCCCTGCGAGCGCCTTGAGTGCTTCGGCAGTTGGTGCGTGCCGGACTTCCCCGTCATGGGTGAGGCACGTACCGGCAATAACTTCGTCCTCAAAGTCCGGAGCAACCACGCCGTCCCGCGTCATGAGGCCCAAGAGGTTGGCTACGTTCTTTGCGTACAGGCGTGAGGCGTCAGCGGGCATGGCCGAAGCAGGGTCTTTGATTCCCACCAGCGTCACCACGCCTTGGCCGTCGCCTGTGGGGATGGGGATGTCTTGGCCCGGGATGCTACCTTCAACGTTGCCCCCGGATTCGGCTGCCAAGTCCACCACTACAGATCCCGGACGCATGCCTTGGACCATCTCCCGGCTGACCAGGAGTGGGGCGCGCCTGCCCGGAACGGCGGCGGTGGTAATCAGGACATCGGCTTGGGCTACGTGGGGCGTCAAGAGTGCACGCTGCAGGGCGCCCCGGTCGGCGCTGAGTTCCCGGGCGTAGCCGCCGGAGGCCTCGGCGGTTTCGAGGTCCAGTTTGATGAAGGTGCCTCCCATGGATGCCACCTCGTCGGCCGAGGCGGGACGGATGTCGTTGGCTGAAACCCGGGCTCCGAGCCTTTTGGCGGTTCCGATTGCCTGCAGACCAGCCACTCCGGCGCCGAGTACCAGCACGCGGGCGGGCGGGATGGTCCCTGCTGCGGTCATATACAGCGGGAAGAATCGGGGGAGCCGCATGGCCGCCTCAAGGACGCATCGATACCCCGCCACCAACGCCTGCGACGTGAGCGCATCCATGGACTGGGCGCGCGATATTCGGGGAACCAGTTCAAGGGCAAAGGAGGTGATGCCGCCGGCGGCGAGTGCCCGTACGGTGGGCAACTCGGACGACGGTGACCCTAAGCCGACGGTGACAGAACCGCGGCGGAGAGCTCCCGCCGTCGACGGTTCCATGGGACGTACGTGGCAATAGACATCCAGCGATCCGAGAACCAGTGACTGCACCACAGAGGCACCCGCCGCCCGGTAGTCGTCGTCGCTGTGGCCGGACGCGAGCCCCGCACCGGGCTCGATCTCAACTTCAAGGCCCAACCCCACCAGTTGCTTCACCGTTTCCGGTGTTGCGGCCACACGTCGCTCACCGTCGAGCGTCTCGCGCGCTATGCCTGCTTTCACCCGCCACCCCTTTTCCGGAACTCTCCAGAACCCAGTTGGCATGAGTCTATGACTGCATAAGGCCGGGCGGGAGTAGGGGCTGCGCTATGTGCATAAGTCAATTAGTGTCGGTGGAAGCTGGGGGCAACCAGCCACCACACCGTCGACGAGCCGGTTCCGGCCGTGCCGTCGGAAGGGAACGCCGCTATGGACACTTTCAAAATCGGTTATTTCGTAGGAAGCCTGGCAAGCAATTCCATCAATCGGGTCCTCTCCAAGGCCCTTATCAGCGTCGCGCCGCCGGAACTCGAGTTCCATGAGATCGCCATCAAGGACCTCCCTTTGTACAGCGCGGACTATGACGCTGACTTCCCGCCGGCGGGCCGGGAACTGAAGGATGCCATCGCAGCATCGGACGGGATACTGTTCGTCTCCCCCGAGTACAACCGCTCCATTCCGGGCGCGTTGAAGAACGCCATCGACTGGGGTTCGCGGCCGTGGGGCACCAATTCATTCGCGCGCAAGCCCACCGGAATCATCGGCGCTTCGCCGGGCGGCATTGGAACGGCCGTGATGCAGTCGTCCATGCGCAGCGTTTTGAGCTTCCTGGACGCACCGCAATTGAACGCGCCTGAGGCTTACATCCGCTTCGTCGCAGACGCGTACGACGACGACGGTTCAGTTAAGGACGAAGGAACCGCCGGGCTGTTGCGGCACTACATGGAGGAGTACAGCGCGTTCGTTCAGCGTGTCCTCGCTGCCAACGCACCTGGCCACATTGGTGATCCGGAACCGGATTCAGCCAAGCTCACGCGGTAACGCCAGGCGGGTGCCGCCCGCGACGCCTCCGGGCGTCACCCGCCAAAAGCATCCACAGTTACGGTTTAGTCAGTATGCTTACTACACGAGAAATCATGCTAGTAACCCAGGAGGAACCATGCTTCGCAGATTAGCCGTGACCACCCTTGCCGTGGCACTTTTCGCCGGGTCCATGCTTTCCACTACCGTTGCAGCCAACGCAGGAGTCGGCGCGCTGGGTAGCGTAGCCGCCACCACAACCCCGGCGCCCGAGCCGAGCAACCCCTCCGGGCCATCCACGGCGACACCCACGGCGGAGCCCACCACCGACGTCTCGAACCCCGCCGGCACCGGGCCCGCCAACCCGGGCACAAGCGAAAGCGAACAGCAGGAGCAGACGCGCACTGATGTGGTGCCGTGGATTCTGGCGGCCGTTGCCGCGGCCATCATCATCGTGTTGATCATATGGACTTTGCGGAACCGGCGCGGACGGGACAAGGGAATCAGCGACGAGCCGCGCTAGGCGCAGGCAACCGCCCCAGGGCCTTAGTCGTCCAGCGAACCAGCCATCAACGTGCCGATCGCGCTGCTTTCCAAGTGCTCCAGCAGGTGCCGCGGATTGTCGTAGACCTCCACGGCGCCGGCCTCGCGCAGTTCGGCCTCGCTGATGCCACCGCAGGTCAGGGCAATGACGGGAACACCGATAGCCGCGCCGGCCTTCACATCCCATACGGCGTCTCCAACGAACACCACGTCCTTTGGGCTAAGACCAAGCTTGTCCAGGCACGCCTCCAGAATGTCCGGGGCAGGCTTGCTCTCTTTGGCATCGTTGGAGCTGGTCCACGCATCAATGGAGGATCCGGCGTCGAGAAGATGCCTGCTCACTTCCAGGTCGCGTTCCTGAGCTGACGACGCCAAGCCCACGGCCAACCCGGCATCCGAGCACGCGGCCAGCAGGTCCCTGACGGAGTCGAAAGTCCGCAGCGTGGGCCAGAAGGTGGAGAAGACAGCACTATGCGCCGATTTCAGGTCCTCCAACATGTCCCTGGGGCAATCCGCAACCAGGCTTTGGATCAGCCGGTCGCCTCCCATGCCCACGCGCCGGTGGATGGCCGACATTTCGATGTCCAACCCTTCACGTCGGAACGCTTGCCACCACGCCATGGCGTGGAAATAGCTTGAGTCAATCAGTGTTCCGTCCACATCAAAGAGGACTCCGCGTTTCTTTCCCGACGTCGAGTCAGCTTCCACAATTAACCACCTTCGATTGAGTCCGTGCACCCTGCTCCGCGAGCGCAGAGTCGATGACGGGTTCCTCCAACATCAGGACGGCGTAGCGCTCGGCAGAGCTCGTGCGAAGAAGTCCCGTCCCCGCCACTTCCCGGATCGCCGCGACCCCTTCAACAGCCTCGTCCACGGAGGAATAGCGCTTGGACAGCCCCATGAGGCAATCCTCGCCGTCCACCATCAGAATTCGACATCCCCCATCGGGGGTTTCAACCAGCTCCAAATGCCCGGCCATGCAAACCTCCTCGTCGTCAGCGACACACCGTATAGTAAGACTCCTTAGTATAAGCCGGGACGAAATATTGCGTAACGCGGGAAATAGGCGTCTGCAACTTCTTGTTGGCGCAGATATGACAACAATCGGAATCATCGGTGCAGGACACATTGGCGGCCAGGTTGCCCGCAAGGCAGTAGAACTTGGCTATGACGTCGTGATCAGTAACTCACGGGGTCCCGAAACCCTCGGCGAACTCGTAGCGGAACTGGGACCGCGGGCAAGGGCCGCGACGGCAGCTGAAGCAGCAGCGGCAGGCGATTTCGCCGTCGTGACCGTTCCCCTGAAGAACTATCAAGACATTCCCGTTGAACCGCTCGAGGACAAGATCGTCATCGACACCAACAACTACTACTGGGAGCGCGACGGCCGCATCCCGGAGCTGGAAAACGGTGAAGCCACCACCTCCGGCCTCCTCCAAAAGCACCTCCCCACATCCAAGGTGGCTAAGGGCTTCAACCACATTTTCGCCAAGGACATCACTACCGACGGCACGCCCGCAGGGTCGCCGAACCGACGGGCGCTGGCCACCTCAAGCGATTTCCCCGAAGCCGCCGATCTCGTCACCAAGCTCTACGACGAGTTCGGTTTCGACACCGTCAACGTCGGCCCGCTGGAGGAGAGCTGGCGCGTTGAGCGCGACCGGCCCGCCTACGTCATCCGGCAAAACGCTGACGAACTCCGCGAAAACCTCGCCAAAGCGACCCGCACCATCTAACACGCAACGCACGACGGCGGGAAGGCGGCTTTCGCTTTCCCGCCGCCTTTATTTGGGCTGCTGTTTCGGGGCTCCTGAGAAATTTGGATTGAAATCGTGTCACGAACCGGGTCCGGCAACCACTCTATGGATGGCTGCCTCCTCGGGCGCCCGGCGCATCGGGCAGCCGGGGAGGCAGCTTTGTCCTTCAAAGCAAGCTATCCAAAGGAGCCCCATGTCCACCAAAATCTCAAGCTGGCCCGCGGCCACACCCATGTGGGTGGATCTCGGCGTCAACGATCTGCCGGCTGCCAGGTCCTACTACGCGGAGCTCTTCGGCTGGGAGTACGTCTCCGGCGGCGAGGGCTCCGGCGACTACCTCTTGGCGCACGTTGACGGACGCGCTGTCGCGGGGGTTGGCCCCAAGCAGGATCCGGGCATGGCTACTGTTTGGACCACATACCTGGCTACCGACGATGTCGATGTGACCGCCAAGAAGGTAATCGCCAATGGAGGACAGCTGATTGCGCCCCCGTTTGACGTGCTGGACTCCGGTCGGATGGCGTTGGCCATGGACAGCGTGGGCGCGGTCTTCGGCCTCTGGCAGGCCGGAACCCATATCGGGGCCGAACGTGTCAACGAGCACGGCGCACTCTGCTGGAACGAGCTCCACACCCGCGACTACGCCTCGGCCCAGGCTTTCTACTCCAAAGTTTTCGACGCCAGCTACCAGGACATCAGCGGGGACGATTTCACCTACTCCACGTTCAAGCGCCCATCGGACGGCCGGGAAGTGGGCGGAGTCCACCACGACACGGACATGCCGGAAGGTCTGCCGAACTACTGGCTGGCCTGGTTCGCCAGCGACGACGTTGATGGAACCGCAGAAAAGGCCCTGGAGCTGGGTTCCTCCCTGCTGGCACCTGTCATGGACAGTCCGTTCGGACGCATGGCAATCGTGCAAGGGCCACAAGGTGAAACGTTCGGCATCATCGACACGCCACCCACTGGCGATCAGTCCGCCAGCGAGTAGTCAGGCGGCAGCCGGGTTCAGGGCCTCAGCGATGACCTCGTGCGCGTGCGCCGCCGCAAGGGGTGCCGCCAAGCGATGTACTGCCTGGAACGTCCTGCGAACCGCCGGTCCATGCCACTCGGGCGGAAGGTAATCGGCGGGCAAGTTCGGGTCCCGATACGGGAACTTGCGCCACATGGTGAGCATCGGAATGTAATAGCGGAAAGCGTCGCGCCGCAGCTCTTCGGTGGATTCAGCAACGGCGACCTCCGGATCGTCCCCAACGCGTTCGGCCCACTGCTGTTCAGCGCCGTCGTAGAGCTCAAGGAACTCGGTGAACTGGTCATCGAGTTCCTTGAGGTCCCACCATTCGGAGATCTTGGGACGCATGGGTCCGTCAAAGACGTAGTCACTCCGGAAAAGATCCACGAACTCGATCAGGTCGCTCGCGGTGAGGCGTTCCCGGGCTTGCTCCAGCTTGTGCGCGGGTGCGATCCACACTCCGTTGGCCACGGAACCGAAACCAAGCCCCAGCAGCGCGGACCGCAGCTGGTGCCTGCGGTTCCGCATGGACTCCGGCACCGAGAATACTGCCAGCACCCAGGTGTCTACCGGCGCAGGCTGCTCCGGCGCGAAGATCCGCCGGTCCCCTTCACGGAACACGTCGCTGACGGACTCCGAAATCTTGTACTTGGCGATCCCGCCCTCGCGGACGCTCTTCAGAACGCCCTTGGACTTGAGCCTGGAGACCGACGACCTCACTCCCGGAGCATCGTAGCCGAGCGAACCCAGCATGGAGATCAGCGCAGAGACCGGCAATGCGTCACCGGCGTTCCGGCCGTAGAGACCGAAAATCGTGACGAGCAGCTGCTGGTGGCGCACCGGGGGTGCCGGAACGGCGAACATCTAAAGGCCCTCATTTCCGCGCCGGAGTTCCGGCGCCAGTCCAGTTCATCATAGGTGCGGGACTGTCCGCCGAGTTGGCAGTTAGTGCCAATGTTCCAGCGCGACATTGCCATTACCTGGTATGTCGCGGGACGCGTGCCTTGTCCGCGAGGGTCAGCCCAGCGAAAGAAGCAGGAAGAGGACGGCGAGAACCAGCGCCACGGGCGTCATGACCAAGCGTTCGGGCTTGCTGCGGGAGATCGCATTCATGCCGACACCCAGGGTGAAGTAGGCGGTAAGTACCCACATGAAGACGTCGGTGAAGGGCTGGCTGATCAACGCGGGGACTAGCCCGGCCTTGGCCAACGCCGTGTAGCCGAAGAGCACGTACAGCAGGATGGAGACGATGCTGCCGATCCTCAGCTTCCGCGGCAGGACCTCGTGCTGGCCACCCCAAGCGAACCGCCCGATGGGCGCACCGGCCACCAGTGCCAATTGGAAGATCGCAAGTAGGCCAAGAATTATGCACGCGAGAATCGCGTAGAGCTGCTCCACCGGCTAAGCGTAACTGCCGAGCGCCCGCGCCATCGGTGAACCAGACATGAACGTGAAACGAAAGACCGGCGAGCTGGCCGCGCCTTAGTAAGCATGCTTACTATAGATGGACGCGCGAACTCCCCGTACGGGGCTAAGCAGCCACCCGGAGTACTTTCCGTATCAACGATAGGAAGCACATCATGGCAGGAAATCTCGTAGCCCGTTCAATTCACGACCTCACAGCCGCTGCATGGTTCGGCGGCTCCTTGATGGGGGCCATCGGACTCAACGGCGCCGCAGCAGAAGCCAAAGATCCCACCGAGCGCACCCGCCTCTCAAGCAAAGGCTGGGGTAAATGGGCTCCGATCCAGACCGCAGCTTTCGCCGGACACTTGGCCGCGGACCTTGCCATCGCTTGGGAAAACAAAGGCCGTATCGCCAAGCAGGACAGCGTCGCCGCAAACACCATCTACAAGACCGTAGTGACTTTGGCTGGAGCTGCAGTCACCCTGTACGCAGGTGTTGTGGGCAAGAAGGTAGATGAGCTCTCCGATGAAGGCGCCCAGGGTGCCACGGAGCCGCGCGCCGGTGCATCGGATGAATTGAAGACCGCCCAAACGCAGCTGAAAGCACTCCAGTGGGCCATCCCTGCGTTCGCAGCCTGGGTGATCATTCTTGGCGCCAAGCACGGGGAGATGCAGCGGCCCAAGAACATCCTGAAAGGCCTGCGCTAGCCAACCCGCCTCGCGCTCGCGGCGAGAGGTTAGGAACCCTGCACGGCCTTGACGAAGTGTTCCGGCCAAGGCCGTGCAGTGGTGCTGCCGTTAGGTACGTGCACCGTGGTGACCGTCCCGTGCGCGGCCACCTCACCGGCGTCGGACGTTACTTGGAAAGCCATGGTCAGCGAGGTCCGGCCGAGCGCCTGAATCCTCACCGTGGCGGTGATGCGCTGGCCGAACCACAGCTTGGCTTGGTAATTGATCACTTGCTGCACACGCGGGGCGCTGGGGAAATAGTTGGGCAACTCCAGCGATCGGAAGAGCTCGGCCTCCGCAGCCTCAACCCAGCGCAGGATGGCTGAATTGTGCTGGTGTCCGGAGGCATCGGTGTCCACCCACTCCACCGTTCGCTCGACGCACGCCTCCGGAAACCTGTCCATGATTCTCCTAGCGGGCGCTGACGGCGATGTCGTCAGGATCAACGTCGACGGCGGCAACCGGCACCTCGGGCTGCGGCTTGGGAATCATCGCCACAGCGCCTGCCGCAAGTACGGCGATCCCGGCGAAGATGGCGAAGTTGGCCTCAAACGGCAGCTTGGAGCCTGCGATCCAGCCACCAATCAACGGCCCGGAGATAGCTCCCAAACGGGCGAAGCTCAGGGCCCAACCCGTCGCCGTACCGCGGACCTTCGCCGGGTAGTAGTCGGCGATGTAACCGGTCAAGACCAGCGACGTGGAGATGGACCCGACACCGGCGAAGGCCACGAACAGCAGGTTGACCACCATGGTGTTGGGGAAGACCAGCAGCATGATGCCCAAGCCGCCCAGGATGTAGAAGACCACCAGGATGAGCTTCTTCCCGTACTTGTCAGCAGCGCGGCCCAGGAGCAAGCCACCGATCGCGGAAGCAAGGCTGAAGACCAGGAGGAACGTCAGGGACGAGCCGAGATCGTATCCGGCTTTCTTCATGATGCTGGGCAGCCAGGTGTTGAGCCCGTAAACCAGGACCAAACCGCAGAAGAGTGAGATCCAGAAGAACACCGTTGAACGGATGTACTTCCGCGAGAACATGGTGGTGATGGTCTTCCACCACGGATCGGCTTGCATACCGGCTGCGGGCGCCACGGGGACAACCGGCCGGTAATCAGTGATGCTCAACTTGGCAGCCAGAGCCTTGGCCTCCGCCCTCCGGCCCTTTGATTCCAGGAATTCCAGGGACTCGGGGAGGAACTTCCAGATGATCGGAATCAGCACCACCGGCGCAGCGCCAATGGCGATGACGGCACGCCAACCACCGAGGGGCAGCACGAACAACGCAGCAAGTGCGGCCGCGACGATTCCCAGCGAGTAACCGGAGTACATGAGGCCGTAGTTGTAGGAGCGCTTATTCGGAGCCGAGTATTCAATGGTCAGGGCCGCTGCCACAGGAATGACACCGCCCATGCCCAGGCCGCCGATGAGCCTGAAGATGCCGAAGAGCTCCGGCGTCGGAGCCCACGCTGCTCCGGCCTGGGTGAGAGTGAAGATCACCATGGAGGCCAACAGCATTTTCTTGCGGCCCACGAGGTCGCTGAGCGTCCCGATGAACAGGGCTCCGATAAGCATGCCGATCAAGGCATATGATCCGAGTCCGCCAAGGGCCAGCGGACTGAGGTTCCATTCCTTGTATTCGGCAAGAGCGGGGAGGATGGCTCCCAGGACGCCGACGTCGTAACCTTCGGCGAGGATCGCGAGCCAGCAGCAGAACAACACCAGGCCGGTGGTCTTCTTGGGCACGTTCCAGTCGTTGACCGGTGCGGTGGCCATGGCTACTTCACCAAAACCGATGCTGCGGCGGACTCGGGAGTCCAGCGAAGATGCGTGTTGGCCTCTTCGATGTCCGTTTCCTTGAGCAAGGACAGGCGCGGACGAACGGCGTCAGTTCGTGAGCTCGGTGGCTTTCGACGCCCGGCACGGAACTGCGGGATCCACTCGGCGCCGGGGCCCTGGTATTCCTGTTCGGCAGCGGCGTGCAGGGTCCACTGGGGATCATAAAGGTGCGTACGGCCCAAGGCGATCAGGTCCGCGCGGCCCGCGAGGAGGATGGAGTTCACGTCGTCGTAGGTGGAGATGGCGCCGACGGCGATCACAGCCACGCCCGCCGGAGCGGCAACTTCCTGACGGATGCGGTCGGCGAAAGGCGTCTGGTAGCTACGACCGAACGCGGGCTTCTCCTCCTTGGCAACCTGGCCGGTGGAGACATCCAGGCCCGCAGCACCGTGTTCAACAAATGCCGCGGCTATGGACACGGAATCATCGGAAGTGTTGCCACCATCGATCCAGTCCGTGGCTGAGATGCGCACCGTCACCGGCTTGCTGGCAGGCCAAGCCGCACGAACGGCGTCGAACACTTCCAGCGGGAACCGCAACCGGTTCTCCAAGCTGCCGCCGTACTCGTCGGTCCGCTTGTTGGAC
Source organism: Pseudarthrobacter sp. PvP004 (assembly GCF_017876035.1). Lineage (NCBI taxonomy): Bacteria > Bacillati > Actinomycetota > Actinomycetes > Micrococcales > Micrococcaceae > Pseudarthrobacter > Pseudarthrobacter sp. PvP004. The sequence goes on along the minus strand of NZ_JAGINL010000001.1, from coordinate 4,209,178 downwards.
ACCGGCGAAAGGAAGGAGGACAGCAGGTAGCCGTGGGCCGCGTGGATTTCCAGGAGGTCGAACCCTGCCTGCTCGGCGCGGACGGTTGAGGCCACGAACTCCGCCTTAATGGCGTCCATGCCGGCACGATCCAGCTCAACGGGGGTCTGGTTCTCCGGACTGTACGGCAGTGCAGAGGGCCCCACCGCGGTCCAGTTGCCGGACTCGAGCGGCTGGTCAATGCCCTCCCACATGAGCTTGGTGGAGCCCTTGCGTCCCGAGTGGCCCAGCTGCGCGCCAATCTTGGCGGTGGAACGATCATGAACGAAGTCCACAATTTCCTTCCAGCTATCACGCTGGCCATCCGTGTAGAGGCCACTGCAGCCGGGGGTGATGCGGCCGGCTTCGGAGACACAGATCATCTCGGTCATGACCAGGCCGGCGCCACCGAGTGCCTTGGAACCCAAGTGCACCTTGTGGAAGTCGCCCGGAATACCGTCCGTGGCCGAGTACATGTCCATCGGGGAGACGACAATACGGTTCTTCAGCTCCAGTTGGCCGATGCGGAAGGGCTGGAACATGGCCGGAGCCACCTCGCTGATGCCCTGGGATTCGGCAAAGCCGCGATCCACGGCGTCTGCGAATTCAGGATCGCGGAGGCGCAGGTTTTCCTGGGTGATGCGGCGGCTGCGGGTCAACAGGTTGAACGCGAACTGGGTGGGGTCCTGGTCCTTGTACTGGCCGATGCGCTCAAACCACTCAAGGGAAGCCTGGGCTGCGCGCTGGGTGGAAGCGACCACGGGCCGACGCTCGGCCTCGTATGCGACCAGCGCGGACTCGACATCCGGGTGCTCGTGCAGGCAGGCGGCCAGCGCCAGCGAGTCCTCCATGGCCAGCTTGGTGCCGGAACCGATGGAGAAGTGGGCGGTGTGGGCGGCGTCGCCCAGCAGCACTACGTTGTTGTGGCGCCAGCTCTCGTTGCGGACCGTAGTGAAGTTGATCCACTTGGAGTTGTTGGTGAGGACCTCGTAGCCGTTCAGTTCCTCGGCGAAGATCTCGCGGATCTTGGCGATGGCCTTCTCGTCGGAGACGCCGGGAGGGAAGATTTCGTCGGCGGTTTCGTCAAAGCCGGCGGCGTGCCACACGTCCTGGTGCATTTCCACGATGAACGTGGAACCCTCATCCGAGTACGGGTAACCGTGGATTTGCATGACGCCCCACTCGGTTTCCTTCACGAAGAACTTGAAGGCCTCGAACACCTGGTCCGTACCGAGCCACATGAACTTGTTGGTCCGCGGGTCCAGGTTCGGCTTGAACGAGTCAGCGTACTTAGTACGGATCTGCGAGTTGATGCCGTCCGCGGCAAGAACCAGATCGTAGTTCGCTTCGAGTTCCTCAACAGCCGGAGCCAGGGTACTGAAACGCACGTCCACGTTCAGTTCGATGCAGCGGCGCTGGAGCAGTTCCAGCAATTCCTTGCGGCTCATGGCAGCGAAGCCCTGGCCGCCCACCGTCATCATCTCGCCGCGGAAGTGGATGTCGATATCGGACCAGCGGGCGAAGCGTCGGCTCATGTAGTCAGCCACTACGGGATCAGCGTTGCCGATGCCGCCCAGGGTCTCATCGGAAAATACGACGCCGAAGCCAAAGGTGTCGCTGGCAGCGTTACGTTCCCAGAGGGTGATGTCATGCGACGGGTCCAGCTGCTTCATCAGTGCTGCGAAGTACAGCCCGCCGGGGCCGCCTCCAACGATTGCGATTTTCATGGGTGTTGCTCCTTCTCAGGCCTGGCTCTGGCCGGCGGGGGTAAGTTGTTCGGTGTTTTCCGGGGCACTCTCTAATGGGGCCGTCGCCGCATTTTCTGAAAGGAGTCCGTCGCGGAGCTTGAAGTGCTGGAGTTTGCCGCTGGGATTGCGGGGCAGTTCGTTGACGAAGCGGACGTCGCGCGGGTACTTGTACGGGGCGATGGTCTGCTTCACGAAGTCCTGGATTTCCTTGCGCTTTGCGGCGTCGCCGGTGATGCCTTCGCGCAGGACAATGAACGCGCAAACGATGCTTCCGCGCTCCTCATCCGGGATTCCGATGACCGCGTTTTCCACCACATCCGGGTGTTGATCGATGGCCGTTTCAACCTCGGGCGCACCGATGTTGTAGCCGGAGGAGACGATCATGTTGTCCGAGCGAGCCTGGTACGTGAAGTAACCGTCAGCGTCCATGGAGAACGTGTCGCCGGTGACGTTCCACCCCTTGACCACGTAGTTCGCCTGCCGGGGATCGTCCAGGTAGCGGCAACCGGTGGGGCCGATCACTGCCAGGCGGCCGATCTTGCCGGGGCCGAGTTCATGGCCGTCGTCGTCCAGGATGGTGGCCCTGAACCCCGGGACAGCGCGGCCCGTGGTTCCGGGGCGAATGTCATCACCGGCGGCGGAAATGAAGACGTGCAGCATCTCCGTGGCGCCGATCCCGTTGACCAATCGCAGGCCCGTGGCCTCCCGGACTGCTTCCCAGGTTTCCTTGGAGAGGTGCTCTCCGGCAGAGACGGCAAGGCGCAGGCCCCGCAGGAGGTCCCCGCGGTTTTCCTTGAGGATCGCCCGGTAGGCCGTTGGCGCGGTAAAGAGGATGGTGGCCCCGGCTTTTGAGGCATGCTCGGCCAACTCCACGGGGCCCGCCTTCTCGGTCAGGAGCGACGACGCACCGAACCGAAGCGGGAAGACCACCAAGCCACCGAGCCCGAAAGTGAAGGCCAGCGGCGGTGAACCGGCAAAGACGTCATCCGCGGTGGGCTGCAGGATGTAACGGGCGAACGTGTCCGCGTTGGCCAGGATGTCCCGGTGAAAGTGCATGGTCACCTTCGGCACACCCGTGGTGCCCGACGTCGGACCCAACAGGGCAACGTCGTCCGCGGAGGTGTCCACGGCAGTGAACACCCCGCTCTTGCGCCCGCAGCGGGAGCTGAGGTCGCCGTCGTCGTCCGCTCCATAGGAGAGCACGGTGACAGCATCCCCGGCCGCGACCGCGAGCTCGTCCACGAAGCGGTGGTCCGATATCGCGACCACCGGCTTGGTGAGACCGATGAGGGTGGAGACTTCGTTGGAGCGCAGCATGGGCATGGTGGTCACCACTACCGCTCCCGCTTTCAGCACGCCGAGCCAGGCAGCGACGATCCACGGGTTGTTGGGGCCACGGAGAAGTACGCGGTTGCCCGGAACAACTCCGAGGTCTTCGGTGAGGACCTGAGCCACCTGGTTGGAACGCTGCTGGAGCTGACCATAGGTCCAAACAGTGCCATCAGGGGTCCGCAAGGCCGGGCGGTCTGCGCCGTACTGTTCGACAGCGTCGTCGATCAGCACCGCGGCAGCGTTGAGCCGCTCCGGGTAGTGGAGTTCGGGGAGGGTGAATTCAAGCGCAGGCCAAGTATCGGCGGGCGGCAGGTGGTCGCGGGTAAACGTGTCCACGTGGGCCGATGGCAACATGCTCATGGCCGGTCCTTTCAGTGGTGCGTCGTTGAAGCGGATGAAGGTTGGGGCAAAACTGTTCAGGCGCCGGCCCGGATCATGCCCTCTTGGGCGACCGTGGCAAGCAGCCTTCCTTGACGATCGAAGAAGCGGCCCATGGCGAGGCCCCTGTTGCTTTGACCGGAGATTGCGTCCTGGGCGTAGAGCACCCAGTCGTCGGCGCGACCGTCGCGGTGGAACCACATCGAGTGGTCCAGGCTGGCGGTGGCAAGTCCGGGGCTGGACCAGTTGAGTCCGTTCACCCGGAGGAGTGGCTCCAGAATCGTGTAATCGCAGACGTAGGCAAGTGCAGTGCGGTGGAGGTCGGCGTCGTCAGGCAGGGCGTCGAAGGCCTTGACCCAAATCGCTTGCTGCGGCACCGAACCGCCCTCCAACTCGATATATACCGGCCCTGGAATATGGCGCATATCGAAGCTGCGCCCCGTGGACCAGTAGTCCGCTGCAGGACCATCGGTTCCGTCCAGCGCTTCAGCAGCGCTCCTCAGCGATTCAGGCTCGACGGCGGCAGGAGCCTCGGGTTGGAAATCCGGGCCGTTTTCGGGAACCTGGAAGGAACCCATCGCGGCATACACGGGCTTGCCGTTTTGGAAGCCCCGGACCGTGCGTGTGGAGTAACCCCGGCCGTCCCGGAGGCGCTCCACCTCGTACCGGACACTGGAACCGATATCCACGGGACGCATGAAGTAGCTGTGCATCGAGTGCAGAGCCCTGTCAGCATCAACGGACCGCATCATTGCGGCCGCAGCCTGTGCCACCATGTCTCCACCATAGGCTTTTGGCCACGGAACGTATTGGGTGGTTGCTTCATAGGCTTCGTCGAAGACCTCGGCCGTTGCGGGCGTGAGTTCAACGGCCTTGAGGAAGGTCTCGGACGTCAGGGTTCCAGTGATCATGGCTTAGGCCCGGCGGTAGTCGGCGAGGGTATCGTCGGCAACGTCTTCGAGGTTGACCACCAGGTTTTCCGGCGTGCGCGCGGTAAGCCATACGAGTTCTTCCGTGATGGACATGTTGGCTTCAACGTGGGGCATGAACGGCGGCACGAACACCCAGTCGCCGGCCTTCATGTCGATGAACTCCGAGTAGTTTTCGCCGAAGTAGATGCGGCCGTGGCCACGGAGCACGTAGCCGCCGGTCTCAGCCTCGCCGTGGTGGTGCGGAAGTGAGCGGTAGCCGGGGGTGTTGGACACTTGGCCGAACCAGATCTTGGTTGCCGGGGTGTGCTGGATGCTGACGCCGGAGACGCGGATGCAATCGCCGGACTGGGCAGTGTTGGTGTCCTCAGCTCCGGCGCGGGTGACAACCGGGACAACCTTGCCGTCAGCCTGCGCGTAGATGGAGTTATCGCCTTCGAGTTGGTACTCGGTGGTGGTCTGGCTCATGGGTTTTCTCCTTTTAACTGGTGGTTCTGGACGTTTGCTGTCAGGCGGGGACCGCGACGGGTGCGTGGATTCGGAATTGGTTCTCCAACCGGCCGATCCCGTCGATCTCGGTGGTGAGGACGTCGCCGTCCTTGAGGAAGCGCGGCGGGGTCATTCCCATGCCCACTCCCCCGGGCGTTCCCGTAAGGACCAGGTCGCCGGGGCGCAGGGTGGTGAATTGCGAAATGTAGGACAGCAGCTGCGCCGGGCCGAACACCAGAGTGCTGGTGTTCCCCTGCTGCACAAGCTCGCCGTTGACGTAGCCGCGGACGTCGAAATGTTCCCCGGCTTCATCCGCGGTGACCATGACCGGGCCTACGGGGGTTGTGCCGTCCCAGGCTTTGCCTTGGAACCACTGCAGGGTCCGGTTTTGCCAGTCGCGCATGGAAACGTCGTTGGCCACCGTGTAACCGGCGATTGCCTCACGGGCTAGGTCTTCGTCCGCGCGGAACAGTTCAGAACCCACCACGACGGCGAGCTCGGCTTCCCAGTCGACGCGGCCGCTGCCGTGGACTTCCACGGCGTCGTTCGCTCCGACCAGGGTGTCCGCGTACTTGGCGAAGAGCGTGGGGTATTCGGGAAGGTCTCGGCCCATCTCCTGGATATGGTCACCGTAGTTCAAACCGCAGCAGATGACTTTGCCTGCGCGGGGCAGGAGCGGCGCCAATTCAGCGGCCGCTGCGTCGATGACCGTCTGCTCCTTGGACGCCGCGGCTTCTTCCACCATGGACCGCCACGCCGGCTGGGCCAGCAGGGCCCCAACATCAGAGGCGGGCAACGCGAGGTATGAGTCGTTGCCCGTGGCGAGTGCCGCCGTCGTACGTCCGCCGGCCGTGCGCAAGGTGGCTAGTTTCATTGCGGGTTCCCTTCGAGATTTTGTGATGTGTCGACTTTTTTACGATCGTCACATATGCTCAACGTAGCACGGCGGAAATGATCTGCACAGAGGCTTTCCAAAAGTTTTTGCAGTTGCCACAACCGAGGAGGAACAGCATGAGCCACACAACGATCAACCCGGAATCGCTGCCCAAGCCATCGGGCTTCGCGCACGGCATCCTTGCCGGCAACACCGTTTTCCTGGGCGGGCAGACGGCCTTGGACAAGAACATGAACATCGTTCCCGGTGGCATCGTGGAACAGTTCACGCAGGCGTTTTCCAACGTGATCACCACTCTTCGTGAGGCTGGCGGAGAGCCCGAAGACCTGGTCAACGTGACCATCTACCTCACCGACGTAGACGACTACATGGCCAACGGCCGTGAAATCGGACGGATCTGGCGGGAAATGGCGGGCTCGCAGTACCCCGCAATGGCCGGCATCGGTGTCACTCGCCTGTGGCAGAAAGAGGCCCTGATCGAAATCCAGGGCATCGCGGTGATCCCGGAGCGCTAAACCTCTGGCCGTTTTGGGTGCGCGTGGTGAACCATGTCCCTATGGGAACCGTCACCGAATATCTTGAGGGCGTCAGCGAGGCCAACCGCGGAATTCTGGAGCGGATTGTGAGGATCGCCCGCGAACTTGCGCCGGACGCCGAAGAAGGCGTCAGCTACGGAATGCCCGCGCTGCTGGTTGATGGCAAGGGCTTCCTCAGCGTGCTGGAAACCAAGAAGCACCTTGCCCTGTATCCCTTCAGCGGGAAGATCCTGCCGGAAATGTCGGAGGAGCTTGGGGGTTACTCGTGGTCGCCGGGAACGCTGCGGTTTTCTGCGGACAATCCTGTGCCGGACTCGCTGGTGCGCCGGATACTGGAGACCCGGTTGGCAGCGATCCGGAAGTAGTCAGTGCTTCGCCGACACGTCCTGGGAGATGGCGTTGGCGGTGGCTACGACTTCCTGGCGCACATGATCCAGGTACTTTGCGGGGTCAGGTTGCGCCGCTACAGCTTGGGCCTGAAGCGACACGTTGATGGCCGCGACATTGTCGCCATTGTTGTGGTTCCACACGGGCGCCGCGATGGACATCAGCCCGATCTCCAGCTCTTGGTCGAGCAGGCACCAGCCCTGCGTACGGACACGTTCGACGGCGGCCCGCAAGTCGGGCACGCTGGCGACGGTTCGAGGCGTGAGCGGGGTGAGTTCCGCCGTCGTGAGGTAGGCCTCCAGTTTGGCCTGCGGCAGTCCAGCGAGCAGGACGCGACCCATGGACGTCGCGTATGCCGGGAAGCGGGTGCCAACTGTGATGCCGACGTTCATGATGCGGCGGGTGGCCACACGGGCAACGTAGAAGATGTCCGGACCGTCAAGGACTGCGGCGGACGTGGACTCTCCCAGCTTCAGGCTGAGCTGTTCCAAGTGGGGCTGGGCCAACTGAGGCAGGGAAAGCGCAGAGAGGTACGAGTATCCGAGCTGAAGCACTTTGGCCGTGAGCGCGAAGGTCTTGCCGTCGGTGCGGACGTAGCCGAGCTCAACCAAGGTGTGCAGGAACCTCCGGGCCGTGGCGCGCGTCAGGTCGGTGCGGGCAGCGACTTCACTGAGGGTCATCACGGGGTTGTTCGCGTCAAACGCCCGGATCACTGCGAGTCCCCGGGCCAGCGACTGGACGTACTGGTCGCTGGCCTGCGGAGTAACTGCGGAGTCGGTCATGGTTACCAATCCTAGAGTGCGTTGCGGGGCCTACTCCGCAGGGCTCACGCCCCGAAAACCCTGCCGAGCGGGCCTCACAACGCGCAGGGCCGGAACTTGCGGGGCCTACTCTGCCTTTTTCAGGGGCAGCGGCACGAGCTCCTGGATTTCCTCGAACGTGCAGCCGAACGTCTCCCGGACGGTGACGCCGTCGGGTCCTGTCAGGAACACAGCCTTGTCCGTGTACACGCGGGTGACGCAGCCGACGCCGGTCAGCGGGTAGGTGCACTGCTCCACGAGCTTGGACACGCCCTCGCGGGTCAACAAAGTCATCATCACGAAGACGTCCTTGGCGCCGGTGGCAAGGTCCATTGCGCCACCGACGGCGGGAATCGCATCCGGGGCGCCGGTGTGCCAGTTGGCGAGGTCACCGGTGGCGGAGACCTGGAAGGCGCCGAGCACGCAGATGTCCAGGTGCCCGCCGCGCATGATCGCGAACGAGTCTGCGTGGTGGAAGTACGAGGCGCCGGGCAGTTCGGTGACGGGGATCTTGCCGGCATTGATGAGGTCGCCGTCGATCTCGTCTCCCTCCGCGGCCGGGCCCATGCCGAGCATCCCGTTCTCCGTGTGGAGGGTGATGTTCTGTTCCTCGGTGAGGTAGTTGGACACGAGCGTCGGCTGGCCGATGCCCAGGTTCACGAACGAGCCGGGAACGATGTCGCGGGCCACCAACTGGGCGAGCTCGTCGCGGCCCAGCGGTTTCTCGGACGTCTGGATGCTTGTCTGGGTGCTCATGCTCAGGCCACCTTTTCTTTTGTTCCGGCAGAATCGACGCGGACCACACTGTTGACGTAAATCCCCGGGGTCACCACGTTCTCCGGGTCCAGGGACCCGGTGGGCACGATCTCCGAGACCTGCACGATGGTGTGCTTGGCCGCCGCAGCCATGATGGGCCCGAAGTTCCGGGCGGTCTTGCGGTACACGAGGTTGCCCTTGCCGTCGGCCTTGAGTGCCTTGATGAGCGCGACGTCGGCGTGGATCGGCGTTTCGAACACCTGCCACTTTCCATCCAGCAAACGGGTCTCCTTGCCCTCCGCCAGCGTGGTGCCGTAGCCGGTGGGGGTGAAGAAGCCGCCGATTCCGGCACCGGCGGCGCGGATGCGCTCAGCCAGGTTGCCCTGCGGAACCAGTTCCAGCTCAATCTCGCCGGCGTGATACTTGGCGTCGAAGTGCCAGGAATCGGACTGCCGCGGGAAGGAACAGATCATCTTGCGGACCCTGCCTTCCTTGATCAGCAACGCCAGGCCCTGGTCGCCCTGGCCGGCGTTGTTGTTGACCACAGTCAGGTCCTTCGCGCCGCAATCCATCAGGGCATCGATGAGTTCGAACGGCTGCCCGGCGTTGCCGAAGCCTCCGATCATCACCGTGGACCCGTCCTTGATGCTGGCGACAGCCTCGCCCACAGTGTCAATGAAATTCAGCATGATCCTTACCCCTTCTATGCCGATGCGCCGGCAGTAACGTTTTCGAGCACCACGGCCAGGCCTTGGCCCACGCCGATGCAGATCGCTGCGACGCCCCAGCGCTGCCCGGAAACCTGCAAGGAACGGGCCAGCGTGCCAAGGATGCGAGTACCGGAGGCACCGAGCGGGTGGCCCATGGCGATCGCACCACCGTGGCGGTTCACGATTGCGGGATCAATCCCCCACGCGTCAACGCAGGCCAGCGACTGCGCGGCGAACGCCTCGTTAAGTTCGACGGCGCCAACCTGGTCCCAGCCGATGCCCGCCTTCGCAAGGGCCTTGTTAGCCGCTTCCACCGGCGCGAATCCGAAGAACTGGGGATCGTTGCCATGCGCACCACGGCCGGCGATGCGGGCCAAAGGATCCAAACCAAGAATCCCGGCAGCCGCTTCCGAACCGATCCATGCTGCTGAAGCACCATCAGACAACGGCGAGGCATTCCCGGCGGTGACCGTACCGCCGTCGGGCCCTGAGGACTCAGGCCGGAAAACGGTCTTCAGCCCAGCCAGCTTCTCCGCCGATGATCCGGCACGGATGCCCTCATCACGGACCAGATCAGTGCCCGGAACCTGTGACACCAAAGAATCGTAGAAGCCTTCGTTCCACGCAGCGTCGGCCAGATTGTGGGAATCTGCCGCAAAAGCATCCTGCCGCTCACGGGTGATCCCGTACTTCTCGCGGAGGCGTTCGGTGGCTTCGCCCAGGGAAATGGTCCAGTCCTTGTTCATGGCCGGGTTCACCAAACGCCAACCCAGCGTGGTGGACGCCAGGGTCATATCCCCGGCCGGGTAGGGCTTGGAGGTCTTCGGCAGCACCCACGGCGCACGGCTCATGGATTCCGCGCCACCCACCAGCATGAGTTCAGCGTCGCCGGCGTTGATCTGCCGCGAAGCGATGATCGCAGCATCCAGGGATGAGCCGCAGAGCCGGTTGACCGTGGTGCCCGGAATGGAGACGGGCAGGCCGGCCAGGAGGGTGGCCATACGGGCGACGTTGCGGTTTTCCTCGCCGGCGCCGTTGGCGTTGCCGAACACCACCTCGTCGATCCGCTCCACGTCCAACCCCGGCGCCCGGCGAACGGACTCGCGGACCACGTGTGCGGCAAGGTCATCGGGACGGACAGCGGCAAGGCCGGAGCCGAACTTGCCAAAGGGCGTGCGTACGGCGTCGTACACGAAAGCCTGGTTCATGGGTTTCTCTTTCGTTCTTCCCACCTGAAGTGCGACTCAGTTGGGTTCGGATGCGTCGATCTCAGCGAATACTGTCTGTGCCGTCTTGAAGGCCGAGTTGGCCGACGGCACACTGCAATAAATGGCGGTCTGCAGCAGGATTTCCTTGATTTCGTCCCTGCTCAGGCCGTTGTTGAGGGCCGCCCGGACGTGCATGGCAAGCTCCTCCCAGTGACCGTGCGCCACCAGCGCCGTGAGGGTGACAGCGGATCGCATGTGCCGGCTCAGGCCGGGCCGCGTCCAGATGCCACCCCAGGCGATCCTGGTGATCATGTCCTGGTAGTCCTCGGTAAAGGAATCCTTGTTCGCGTTGGCACGGTCCACGTGCGCGTCGCCCAGCACTTCGCGGCGAACCACCATGCCGGCGTCGTAAATGTCTTGCGCGGTGGCGTCCGCCTGCACGGCACCGTTGCGTTCGGCATCGCCGGAAACAGTACTCATCGTCCGTTCTCCTTCATGAAGTTGCTCATCAGTTCAGCCACCACTGCCGGTGCCTCAGCCGGGGCAAGGTGACCGACGCCGTCGAGCGCTACAGCCTCAGCGGTACCGCCGCCGGCCGTGATACCCGAAACAACAGATTCAGCCACAGACGGCGGCGCTACGGAATCCTCGACGCCGGCGATCACCTGGGTGGGGACGGTGATGCTGCCGAGCTGCTCGCGGACATCGAACGCGGCGAGGGCTTCGCAGCAGAACGAGTAGCCGAAGCGGTCGGCGTCGCGCAGGGCGTGCAGGAGGCGGCTGCTGATGTCCGGCTGGCGCTCCATGAAACCGGGACCGAACCACCGCTCAGCGGAGCCCTGGATCATCACCGGGGTGCCCAGCTTGCGTACGGTTTCGGCACGCTCCAGCCAGCCTTCGGGTGTGCCGAGCTTGGCGCCACTGCACTGGACGGACAGGCTGCGGAGCCGGTCGCCGTGCTTGATGCCGAGCTGCAGGCCCGTGGCTCCGCCCAGCGAAACACCGGCGTAGTGGAAGTTGACGCCCGGGGTTACCGAATCGACAAGATCCACGACGGCGTCCGCAAGTTCCGCGACATCGAACCCTTCAGTGACTGTCGGCGAGATGCCGTGGCCGGGGAGGTCCCAGCCGATGACGTCGTACTCGTCGCCGAGGAGCGCGGCGGTTTCCGTCCAGAGGATCGTGGAGGTGCCCAGTGACGGACCTACCACCAGGAGCGGTTTGGCTCCGAGTTCGCGCTGCGGGGAGAGCAGCACGGCCTTGACAGTTGGCTTAGCCACGCGTGGCTCCTTTCGGGGAGAATCCGGCATGGTCCGGGTACGCGGCAAGGATCCTACGGCTGATCTGTGCGGCTTCGCCGAGGTAGCTTGCGGGATTCAGGAGTGCTTCGAGTTCGGCATCGGACAGCTTGTCCGCGGGGACGGTTTCGCGCAGCAGCTTGGTGTAAATGCGGGACTGCTCGGCGGCGGGTGCTTTCAGGGTTTCGTCGACGACGGCCTGCAGCTTCTGCTTTCCGTCCTCGCCCAGCAGAGGAGCGACGGCGGCAGCCACACCTTCGCTGAGCAGCAGCGGCCCTGTTAGTTCGAGGTTCCGGCGCATGGCATCCGGGAAGACGCGAAGACCTTCCGTGAGTTCGCGGAGGTTTCCGGATGCGCCCAGGGCCAACGCGAGCAGCTGACGCAAAGCAGGCCATTCGCTGTGCCAGGCGCCGTCGGGTCGCTCATCGTTGAAGGTGGCCGCAGCCAGGTGCAGTTGCGACGCGAGGCCGGGAGCCTGCAACGCCGCGCTGCGGATGAGCACGGACAGGACTGGGTTCTGCTTCTGCGGCATGGCGGACGAAACACCGCGCCCGGCCGCCAAAGGTTCGCCGAGTTCCGCAACTTCAGGTCGGCTCAGGAAGAGCAGGTCCGCCGCGATCTTGCCGAAGGAATCGATGAGTGCAGCGAGGCCGTCCCCCAACGCCGTAATGGCCAGGCGGTTGGTGTGCCAGGGAGCGGCAGCCGGGGCGAGGCCAAGTGCGGCAGCCAACGAGTCGGCCAGCGTGAAAGGCGTGGAAGCTGAACCGGCAGTCAGCTTGGTCCCGGAGGCCGACGTGCCGCCGGCTCCGCCGAACTGGACCGGCAGCTCCAAGGACTCCAAGCGTGAAGCCGCAGCCGCAACACCCTGGAACCACTGAGCAGACCTGAGTCCGAACGTGTACGGAAGTGCGTGCTGAGTCAGGCTCCTGCCCACGCACAGCGTTTCCGCATGCTGTTCCGCCAAGGCGGCGAGCGCCGTCGTCGTGCCTTTGACGTCCAGCAGCAGCGCCGAAACGGTGCGGCTGGCGAGCAGCATGAGGGCGGAGTCGAGGACGTCCTGGCTGGTCAGCGAGGTGTGGACGGCTTTGCCGGCGCCGATCCCGGCCGAGTCCACGGACTTGACCCGGGCACGGAGGTCACCGAGCAGCGGGATCACCGGGTTTCCGCCACCTTGGGCCCGTTCCGCCACCGAAGCGGCGTCGTAGGAGTCCACATGGGCGGCTTCGGCCACCACAGCGGCAGACCCGGCAGGGACGAGCCCCGCATCCTCGAGGACGGCAGCCCAGGAGGCTTCGACGTCGAGAATTGCCGCGATCACGGCGCGGTCGCCCGTCAGCGCAGCCACAGCGGGCGACGCCGAGACGGGGCTAAGGAGGCCGAAGTCGCCGTCGGTCATGCCGGTGTGTCCGCGTTGACGCTGGTTTCCAGCGAGCCGTCCTGCTGGAAGTCCAGGAACACGGTCTCGTCGCCACCCTGCAGGCGGATATCCCAAGTGAGGCCGCCGTCGGGATCGCGGCGTGCGATCAGCGTCTTGCGGCGCTCCGGATCCAAGGAGCTCAGCAGGGGATCGTTAGCCAATGCTTCTTCGTTTTCCGGCAGGTACACGCGGGTGAAGAGGCGGTTCATGAGGCCTCGGGCGAAGACCGCAACGGAGATGAACGCCGCAGCCCCGGGCTTGGTGGGGCCGGGGTTGACCGTGGTGAAGGTGTACACGCCGGAGTTGCCAACAGAGCCGCGACCCCAGCCGGTAAACGTGTAGCCGTCGCGAACCAGCGAACCGGTGCGCTGCACGATGTTGCCCTCGGAATCCGGCTGCCAGATCTCCAGGATGGCGTCCGGGATGGTGCTGCCGGATCCGTCGTAGACCGTGCCTTGCAGGCGGATGCTGCCGGGGCTGCCCGGAGCCAGGAGCTCGTTGTCCTTGTTGAAAGGGAGTGCGTAGCCGTAGAACGGGCCTACGGTCTGGCCCGGTGTGGGTGTCAGCTTGCTCATGTGCCTACTCCTCGTCCCCGGCGTCGCCGTATGCTTCGTTTTCCGTCCAGGTCCGCTTGGAACCGGTCAGGATGATGTCCCATTTGTAGCCGAGCGCCCACTCGGGGCTGGTGAGCTCATGGTCGTACTCCGCCACGAGACGGTCGCGGGCATCTTGGTCCACGATCGACTGGTAGATGGGGTCCAGCGGGAACAGCTGGTCGCCCGGAAAGTACATCTGGGTGACGATGCGCTGCGTAAACTCCGAGCCGAACATGGAGAAGTGGATGTGCGCCGGACGCCAGGCGTTCAGGTGGTTCTTCCACGGGTACGCACCGGGCTTGATGGTGGTGAAGCTGTACGAGCCGTCGTCACCGGTGATGCAGCGGCCGACGCCGGTGAAGTTGGGATCCAGAGGCGCGGGGTGCTGATCGCGCTTGTGGATGTAGCGACCGGCGGCGTTGGCCTGCCAGATCTCCACAAGCTGACCGGCCACCGGGCGGCCGTCACCGTCAAGGACACGGCCGGCGACGATGATGCGCTCACCTTGGGGCTCGCCGTTGTGCTGGATGGTCAGGTCCGACTCCAGCGCGTGAACGTCCTGGTGACCGAAAGCGGGCGAGTAGAGTTCGATGGTCTCCGGGTCCGCGTGGTGCAGGTTCTTGGTGGGGTGACGCAGGATGCTGCTGCGGTACGGTGCGTAGTCCAGGCGCGGCATGGTCTCCGGGCCCCGGCCGTTCTTCAGTGCCTCGGCGTAGCGGTCACTGATGCCCTTCATCTCAGCACTGAGATCGGCTTGGGTTTCCACCTTCTTGGGGGAAACGTGCGCGGCATGCGCCTCTGCGGGCGGCACGAGTTCCTCGGATTCGAGCGCTTGTGCTGGCTGTTCTTGCGGCACGGCCGGCTCCTTTCGGTTGATGGTTCTCTTTGGTTTCGGGTCTAAACCCGGTGAAGCGAGTCGTATTGGACAGCGTGGCGCACAGGAGCGTTGGGCGCCCCGTAGCCGTCGTAGTTGCCGCGGCGCTCCACCATTTCGAAGAACACACTGCCCACGGTGGCGGTGTAGAAGTGGAGGAATTCGCCGTTGGCGTCCCGGTCATACAGGAGGTTGAGCTCCATGAGAGTGGCCAGGAAGTCGGGTTGAAGATCGAACCGTGCGTCCAGGTCCTCGTAGTAGTTGGCGGGAATCTGCAGGAACTCGAGGCCACGATCGCGGGCGGACCGGGCCGTAGCCACGAGGTCGTCCACCGCGAAGGCGATGTGTTCCTGGTACGTTTTGCGTGCCGTTTCCTGGGATTGCTGGGCGGGTGCCAGGTTCAGGACCAGCCTGACCGCGCCGTTGCTGGTCTCCATGACCTGCGAGCGGACAAGCCCGCTGGGACTCGGGACCTCGGCGAACGGCTGCGGTTCCAGGGCCAGCGCGCTGGTGTAGAAGAGCACAGCTTCGTCGAAGTGCTGCCAGGGCTGGGCCAGGTTCACGTGGTCGATCACGGCGTTTCGCTGCGCTGCGGAGTGCTCCAGCCCTTCGCCGAATTCATGCGTCCACGCAGCGGTGCCATCGGGGCTGCCCTGGCACAGGAAAATCTCGGTGGAGTCCGGGGCGGAGATGCCTTGGAAGACTTCCTCGTCGGCTTGGACCTTGCGAGCAACCACTGGCGCCTTGAGTTGCTGGGCCCGAGCGGAGGCAATCACCGGAGAGTCGACGTCGAACCCCAAAGCGGCGATAGCCGGTTCCGAGTGCGAGGCTGCTTGCTCGTTGATGATCACGCGGGCCTGGCCCATGGTCCAGAGCTGGACGTCCTTGGTGCGGTGGCGGCCTTCGAACTCGAAGCCGAGCTGGCCCAGGAGCTTCTCCAGCTGCGCGGTGTCGTCCGCTTTGACCTCGGCGAAGTTGAAGCCGGCGGGCTCGTTCACCTTGGGCAGCGTGGCCAGTTCCATGGGATAACGACGGCGGGACGCACTGCCGTTGCCCGCAGTAGCTTCGGTGGAGGTGCTAGCGAGCCATTTGGCACTCTGCTCCTCCAGCCAGATCAGTGAGCGCATGGCGTCGACGGCGGTGCGCTCGGTGTCCGACTGGCGGAAGACGTCGTTGAAGACCTCAAGGGAGACCGGGCCCGTGTAACCGGCACGAACAACATGGCCCATGAACTTGGCGAGCTCGAACTGGCCCTCGCCCGGGAACACACGGTAGTGGCGGCTCCAGGACAGCACGTCCATGGAGAGCTTGGGGGCGTCGGCAACCTGGACGAAGAAGATCTTCTCCGCGTTGATCTGCTCGATCGGGGCGGTGTCCCAGTCGCGGGAAAGGATGTGGAACGAGTCCAGGCAGGTGCCGAGGTTGGGGTGGTCCACCATCTCCACCAGGCGGTACGCATGCTCGTAGTCGTTGACGTACTTGCCCCAAGCCAAGGCCTCGTAGGCAACCTTGACGCCGTGATCCCCGGCCAGTTCTGCAAGTTCTGCCAGCTGGGAGGCGCGGAGTTCGTCGTCGTCGATGGTTGCGGTGGCCACGTTGGAGCAGACCAGGATGGTGTCCATGCCCAGACGTTCCATGAGGTTGAACTTGGCCTCGGCCCGCTTAAGGTTGGCCTTCAGCAGCTCCGGCGTGACGCCGTCGAAATCGCGGAACGGCTGGTAGAGATCAAGGCCCAGGCCAAGGTCGGCAGCCATTTTCCGGACTTCTTCCGGGCTGTGCGGTGAAGTGACGAGGTCCTGTTCAAAGATCTCGATGCCATCGAAACCCGCGATGGCGCAGGCCTGCATCTTCTCCTTCAGCGTGCCGGACAGGCAGACTGTGGCGATTCCGGTGCGCATCAGTGGCCTGCCTTCGTCAGCTCGGGGGTCAGCGAAGCCGCGGCGTCCTCCACTGCGATGAGTTCCAGGAAGTGTGCCCGCATCCGCTCGCGGTCGGCCTCGCGGTCTGTGATGAGGTGGAAAGCGTCAGCCGCCTGACCGACTGCCATCCGGCCGCCGTCGAGGACGTCGCAGCCCTTTGCCCGCGCTTCGCGGACGAGTTGCGTCTCAATCGGGCGGTAGACAATGTCAGCCACCCACTGGCGTGGCTCCAGAAGTTCGATGTCGAGGGGCAGTCCCGGGTGGGCGGCCATGCCGATCGGGGTGCAGTGCACCAGACCGTCGGCAAGGGGCATGATGTCGCCGAGTTCTGCGGGGGCGTGCGCGGTGACTGTGGCCTGCGGGAAGAGACCGCCAAGTTCAGCGGCTCGTTCCGCAGCCCGTGCCGGGTCCATGTCCACGAGGTTCAGCGTGCTGACGCCGGCTTTGAGGAGGGCATAGGCGACGGCGGAACCTGCACCGCCCGCACCGAGCTGGACAACGCGGTCCAGCTTGGCATTCGGGAGACCGTCGGCGAGCGCGGAGCCGAAGCCCGAGAAATCCGTGTTGTGGCCGGTAAACCGACCGTCCTGAATCAGGACCGTATTGACGGCACCCAGGCGACGGGCGTCGTCGGAAATTTCGTCAAGGTGTTCAAGCACCAACTGCTTGCAAGGATGCGTGATGTTCAGGCCGTTGAAGCCCATGCGGTGGGCCGCTGTCAAGAGGTCTCCGACGGCGGTGGCCGGCAATGCGAGTTCCAGCAGGTCGAGGGGGCGGTACAGCAAGCGAAGGCCCTGCACATCGGCTTCGCGTTCGTGCATGGGCGGCGTGAGCGAGGGCATGACCCCTTCGCCTATGAGGCCCACCAGAACGGACTCGGCTCGGTTGCTCATCCTAAAGCTCCTTTGACTTCAGCACCCGGGGCGTTTGGCGCTTTTCTGGGGCGCCGCCTGACCGGGTGTTATTTAGATTACTACAAGTGTTCATATTCCGCACGCTTGTTCTTATAGCGAACATTGAGGCCACGCACACCCAACTAGCTGGCATTTATGGTTGTTCTGAGCGCTGAAAACAACCACTCATGCCAGTCAGCTGGGTTAGCGCTGGGGCAGGCGGGCCGCGAGTTCAGCCGCGGCTTCCTGCAGGGTGGGGACGTGCGCGATGAGTTCCTCCATGGTGAGGCGGAAGACCGGCACTGCGACGGCGAGTGAGGCGAAGGCGTGACCCTGGGAGTTGAGGACCGGGACGGCAACAGCGCGCATGCCGATCTCGTTTTCTTCATCCATCACGGCGTATCCCTGGCGGCGCACCTGTTCGATTTCGGCCCGGAACTTGTCCCGGTCGGTGATCGAGTGCTCGGTCAACGGATCCAGGGGAAGCTCTTCCAGGAGTCGCTTCCGCTCGACCTCTTCTTCGAACGCGACGAGTGCCTTGCCCACGGAAGTGGTGTGCAAGGCGCCCAAGTGCCCGGGGTCGCTGGTGACGCGGAAGGTCTTGGGGCCATCCACCTTGTTCACGGTGAGGTGGTGGTTGCCGTCGCGGACGGACAGGATGGTGGCCTCATGGGTGCGCTCGGTGACTCGCTGGAGGACCGGCAGCGCTGTCGCGGCAAAACCGTGGTGGTTGGAAACGCGCTGACCCAGCTGGAAGACACGCAACCCCAGGTGATAACGGCGCCCATCAGGCTCGTAGTCCACGAATCCGTCACGGGTGAGCGAACCCAGCAGGCGATAGGTGGTGCTGAACGGAAGGCTGGCACTCCTGGCCAGGTCGGCCGCACTTGCGCCGCGCGGCTCATTGCCCAGAAGTACCAGTAGGCTCAGGGCCTTGCCGACCATGTCGGTCTTTGTGTCCTCTTTCACACTCATACCTCGATGCTCTCACATAGTGAGAGCTATTTCTAGATGGTGGGGACTTCTCTTGACAAGTGACCCCACTCACAGCCACTATTGCTGTATCGCACAAGTAGCTCTCACCATGTGGTTACTTTCGGGATGATCCGGCCGCACCTCGCTCTGGTCTTCCCACCGAAGCAAGATCCGCGACATCGTCGTCACAGAAGGAACCCCTCATGAGTCAAACAATGCCGTCAGCGACGCCAGGCACTGAAACCACCGCAGGAACTCCCAAGAAAGCCGCGCTTGCCAGCTTCCTTGGCAGCGCCGTTGAGTACTACGACTTCTTCATCTTCGGCTCGGCCGCAGCCCTGATCTTCCCGCATGTGTTCTTCCCGTCTGCCGATGCCAACGCAGCCATCATGTCGTTCGCGACCTTCGGCTTCGCTTACGTTGCCCGCCCCGTGGGCGCTGTGATCCTGGGCCACTTCGGTGACCGCATTGGCCGACAAAAAGTCCTCATGTTCACGCTGGTCCTCATGGGTGCCGCCACGTTCGTGATCGGCTGCCTCCCGGACTTCAAGACCATCGGCTGGTGGGCACCCGTCCTGCTGGTATTCGCCCGTCTCTGCCAGGGACTTTCTGCCGCTGGTGAGCAGGCCGGCGCCTCCTCAATGACGTTGGAGCACGCCCCGGACAACCGCCGCTCCTTCTTCACTTCCTGGACCCTTACCGGCACCCAGGGCGGCCAGATCCTGGCTGCGTTGGTGTTCATCCCGGTGGTGGCACTGCCCGACGACATCAAGTACGGCATCGGTTGGCGCATCCCGTTCTGGCTCAGCGCAGTGGTGGTATTGGTTGCCTTCTTCATACGCCGCACCCTCCACGAGCCGCCTGCCTTCGCGGAGGCCAAGAAGAACAATGAAATCTCCAAGCTCCCCGTTGCCGATCTCCTGAGGCTGCACTGGCGCGATGTTCTCCGCGTAGTCTGCTGTGCCTTCATCGCCGCCGTGAGCACGGTCTTTGGAACGTTGGCCATCAAGTACGCCCAAGATGTTGCAGGCGTCAACAGCACCATCACGCTGTGGCTGGTGGTGGCGGCCAACGTCGTAGCCCTGGGAACCCAGCCGCTGTTCGGCATGCTCTCGGACAAGATCGGCCGCAAGCCCGTCTTCATCTACGGAGCTTTGTCCAGCGCCATCATGACGCCGGTGTTCCTGCTGACCCTCGAAGGCGGCAACGTGCCGCTGATGTTCCTGGTCTCCGTGGTGTTCTTCTCGTTCGGATACGCCGCAGCAAACGCAGTGTGGCCCTCCTTCTACGGCGAAATGTTCAGCACCAAGGTCCGCTTCTCCGGCCTGGCCATCGGCACGCAGTTGGGCTTCCTCATGGCAGGTTTCGCCCCGGCAATCGTCACTGCCCTGGGTGGCACCAAGCCCGGCGGATGGGTCCAGATCTCCATCTTCACCGCGGTGATCTGCGTGATCGCAGCTGTCTCGGCCATGACCGCCCGCGAATCGGCCAAGACCCCCACCACCCAACTCGGCCTGTACAAGTAGCCGCAGCGTTCCTGCCCACTTAGTGGGCGCCAGCAACAGGAAAGCCCGGAATGTCCCCTGACATTCCGGGCTTTCCGATGTCCGAACCATGGCGCGGAGGGAGGTAAGCGGGAAGGAGCGCAATCCCCGGAAGCTACCGCGGGTCCAGCACCACCGTTTGGAACGCCCCCTGACCAGTGCCGGTGTAAAGGAACAGGGCCCCGTCGCCGGCCACGCCAACTACGGAAGGATTGCCCGTCCCAGTAAAACCATTGCCCAGGGCGGCGAAGGTAGTGAAGATGTTCCATCCAGCCCCCAAAGCCACCCGCGCCAGGAAGCCGCCGCTGCCGTTGCCCGGGTAGAGCCAGAGTGAGCCATCGCTTCCGCGGGCCAGGATGTCCTCCCGGCCATCACCGTTGAAGTCACCGCCCTGCATCACTGAATTGAAGATGTTCCATCCGGTGCCGATCTGCCGCCACGGCTGGAATCCACCCGCGCCGTTGCCCGGGTAAAGCCACAAGCTTCCATCGGCAGCACGCGCCACAAGATCGGCTTTGCCGTCACCGGAGAAATCACCCGGCGCGAGCAGCTGCGTGAACCCTTGCCACCCCGTGCCGATCTGCTTGCGGGCCAAGAACTGGCCGCGACCATCCGTTGGATACAGCCACAACACTCCATCGAAACTGCGCGCCACAAGGTCCGGGTGACCATCGCCGTCGAAATCTCCCGCACTGAGTACCGAAGTGAACGTGCCCCAACCCGATCCCAGCTGGACTCGCGGCAGGAAACCACCTGAACCATTGCCGGGGTAAAGCCACAACACGCCGTCGGTGCCGCGCGCCAGAATGTCCGCGACAGCATCGCCGTCGAAATCCCCTGCCTCCCACACCTGACTGAACTGGTTCCACCCGGCGCCAATAGCCAGGCGTTCGGCAAACCCAGAGCCGTCGCCCGGGTAGAGGCGCATGGTTCCCGACGACGTCGCCGTCACGACATCCGACTTCGCGTCACCTGTGAAGTCTTGCCCGCTCACGATGTCGCCCACGGCGTTCCAACCAGTTCCGACGGCGACACGCGGCACGAAGCCACCCCAGCCATTGCCGGGGTACAGGTAGAGAGTGCCGTCGCTTGCCCGTGCGAGCAGTCCGGCTCCGGCGCCGGCGAAAGAGCCGTCGGAAGTGATGCTGGTGAAACCATTCCAGCCCGAGCCGATCTGCGACCATGTACGGAAACCGCCTTGGCCGTCACTCGGGTAGAGCCACAGGCTGCCGTCCGGTTTGGTGGCCATGAGGTCGGGCCGTGCATCGCCATCAAAATCCCCCACCCCAATGAGGTTGGAGAAGCCTTGCCAGCCGGATCCGATCTGCCGCTTGGCGAGGAAACCCCCGTTTCCGTCGCCCGGATACAGCCACAGGACACCATCGCTGGTGCGTGCCAGGATGTCGCTGCGGCCGTCACCATTGAAGTCCGCAATGCCGGTAATGGCGTCAAAAATGTTCCACCCCGAGCCGATCTTGCGGGGATTATCAAGTCTGTTGCCGGGCAGGCCCGCGTAGAGCATCAGTGAGCCGTCAGCCTCGCGGGAGAAGACATCGGCGAGCCTGTCGCCATCGAAGTCGCCCACCGAAAAGCGGATCTTCATTGTGAGCTTGGGATCGGCAAAAATAGTGACCGACGCTTGCGTTGCGGACACCGAATTGATGGTCACCTGCGTGCCGGTATAGGTAGTGAAAGTGCTGCCGGCCTGCCATGCGTGGTTGGTGGCGTACCAAGGTTCCGGGAATGGCTTGGTGGACGGCATGAGGATCAGGGACGAAGCGATGGTGGCTCCGCCGCGTTGGACGATCTTGACGCCCCTGTTTCCTGCTGGCTTGCCGGAGTCGTCGAGGTAGCTGTCGTAACCGGCAGCCTGCCGCAGCTCCAGGTAGTAGACCTCTTTGCTGATGGGATCCGTGAACTTAATGGCACGCTGGGCTTCGGTTCCGCCCCAAGGTTTCAGTGTGTAGGTCTTGGCGCCCGTGGCAACGCCAACATCACGGATCTCATCTCCCCGGCCGAGCCCGGCATAGTCCCAGAGCGAGCTGCTCACCGCGGGCGATTCGAATTGGGCAGCACCCATGATGTCCGTGGTGTCGCCGTACTCCCGGATGTAGCACGAGGGATCCGTGAACCGGCCGTTGCCGTCAACCCCGACGTCGGACGCTCCGCTGCCGCACTGCAACGCGTCCGCGTGCATCAGGCCAATGACGTGGCCGAACTCGTGACTCATGACGTTGTTCGTGAACCCGCTGATCTGCGGCAGGAGGACGCGGCCACTGTAGCTTCCGCTGCTGTAGCCGGCTCCCAGGGCGTTACCGGACAGCGTGGACGTGGGAATGAAAATCACCAGTGCTGTGTACGGGCTGGCCGTCCAATTCAGCTCGCTGGTGATAGTGGACATGATGGTGCTGTAGCTATCCGTGGACTTGGCCTTGGACTGGTGGCCGGCAACCTTGGTATTCACCGTCATGGACAGTTTGTTGGCCGTCATCGCTTTCCAGTAGTTGCTGGATGCAGCCACAGCCTGCTCGGCACCGGCCATGGACACCGTGTTGCTGTTGTCCGCCAACTTGGCCGTGACCAGCCGTACCCGGATGTCGCCGTTGGGCCCGGCCGCTGCCGCGCCGGCGTCGGGAGCGGTATTGAACGGCGTGGCGCGCTCGGGCGGATTCTCGAACGTATGCTCCGAGTGCGGCGTCCCCTCCACGAACTGGACGTTCGGGTTGTCCGGTCCGGGCAACGGCACAGCCGTTGCGGGGGTCTGTACGAAAAACAGGCCGGTAGCAAACACCACCAAGCCTGTAGACAACGCAATTGTTCGCCGTAGCGCACCCATTCGATCTCCCCGGGGACGGAGCCTGCGGTTGCTGTGAGACTCAACAACCGGGATCAGGCTACAGCCGGGTAGGTGCCAAGCCCGGCAGGCGGGGCGGGCCATGTGGAAACCCAACCATCCCGGAATGCTAACGGGACCCTAACCGGGCCGAAATACCGTGGCAACATTGCCGCGCCACACTGGAATAGCCGGCAAGTGCAGGCACCAGCTCCAGCCAGGAGGACACCATGCTGAAGGAAGCCACCACTCACACAACACGAATACGCGCTATCAGCCAGCTCCACCGCGGGGACGAAATCGAAGCCCGGCTGTCCGTAGGGCCCGCTTACGATGACGTAGTGATCCGCCGCGGGCGCGTCCAGGAAACGGCGCCGGGAATTGGCGTGGTGTGGATCATGGACCACGCCACCGGAATGCGGAAAGCCATCAATACCGATGAATGCAGTGTTTGGCGCGTCGCCTGATCCGGCTCGACCCCAAACTCCACTCAGCCGCCGGCCACGGATTGGATGATCAAGACCTCCTGGCCTGCCGCAACTTCCGTTTCAAGACCTTTCACACGCCGGATCTCGTCACCGTTCACGTAAATATTCACGTAGCGGCGGAGCGCCCCGGTTTCATCACGCAAGCGCCTGGCCAGCACCGGATAATCTCCGGTCACCGAGTCCAGCAGCTGTCCAACGGTCACAGCCCCGTCGGCGGACGCAGTCAGATAGGACTGTCCGCCGACGAGCGGCTGCAGGACGCCGGGCAACAGGACCGTAAAGTCAGCCACGACCCACCTACCCGGGCACCGGGGCGCTGGCTTTTGTTTCGTTGTCGGCCGGGACACCAACCACGACGGCGGCACGCACGCAGAGCACGTCCGGCAAGTGCGATGCCACTTCAGTAAAAGTCTCGCCCTCGTCAGCGCTGGCATACACGGCGCCTCCGCGGGTTCCGAAGTACACGCCGGTGGGTTCGGCGGTGTCCACGGCAGCGGCGTCCCTGAGCACGGCGTTGTATTCGTGGTCCGGGAGACCCGTGTGCAGTTCCTTCCACGTTCCGCCGGCATCGTCTGTGCGGTGGACGCTGAGCTTGCTGTCCGGCGGGATGCGTTCACCGTCCGCCTTCAACGGGATCACCCATGCTGTGCCTTCCCGGCGCGGATGAGTCAGCATGACGAACCCAAAGTCTGCCGGCAACCCCTCCGCGATTGAGTCCCAGTTCTCGCCGCCGTCGTCCGTGCGGTACACGCCGTGGTGGTTCTGCGCGTACAAACGGTTCTCGACGGCGGCATCCGCTGCGATCTTGTGAACGCACTGGCCGAACTCGGGATTCGGATCGGGCATGAAGTAGGCCGAAATTCCCTTGTTGCGGGGCTCCCAGGAGGTGCCGCCGTCGAGCGATCTGTAAACACCGCCCGTGCTCATGGCGATGTGGACCTTCTCGCCTGACGGATCAACCACGATGGAGTGTGCCGCCGCTCCGCCGTAGCCGGCGCCCCACTCGCCGCGGTGGGGGTGGTCCCAGAGCCCGCGGTTCAGTTCAAAGTGCTCGCCGCCGTCGGTTGATTTCCATACTGAGATGGGCTCGCAACCGGCCCAGACAACGCCGGGGCGTGAGTCGGAGTCCGGGTATATCTGCCAGATGCGCTCCAGGGCAGCATCAGTGCCGTCCGGGAATTTGATGGCGCCCTGCTCGGGCTCGGTCCATGTTGCGCCGAGGTCGTCGGAGTGGGCAACGGTGGGACCCCAATGCTCGGATCGCACGCCCACCATGATCCGTGTTTTGCCGTCTCGTGTGTCTATTCCGATGCTGGGAATCTCACTCATCAGGAAGTGCGGGCCGGAGAGGGACCATTCTTTCCGGTCCGGGCTGCTTGCGAGCCAGAGGCCTTTCTTTGTCCCGATCGCGATGAGGTAACTCTCTGCGGTAGCCATGATCCCCATCGAACCATCAGGGCGTGTAGGTGGCAACGGTTTTTTGAGCTATGTGGATAGACCGGTGACCGGGTTTCGGCGACCGAGCCGGCCCCGCTTCCACACGAATGGACTCCGGGCAAGAGTCACCCTTACGGGTACAGTGCACTGAAATCCCCAATCGTGACGCGAAAATCAAAAAAACTTTTCGCGGGTTGGTGTGACAGTTGGCTACTGACTGAAGAAAACGTGCTTGACTGTGGTTTTGCGGTCATACGGCCGCAGCAACTTATTGGGGGATAAAATGTTTTGCGAGGTCAAAGAGCCATGAGAGCACCAAAAACGAGTTCCACGGTGGCCGGCCGGTAGCAGGACCGAGCCATGATTGCAGTCTCTTTGCAAGAAGTAGCCATAGTCCTGGACCCGTTCTCCGTGAGGATGGTCCTCGGGGTAGTCACCCTGACCCTGATAGTCCTCTCCTGGGTCTCCTCCCGGCGTCTCCGGTCTCCGAGCACCGATTGGTGGCGGGCAGCCTTGTGTCTCTTCTTTGCAGGAAATTCCGCCTTCCTGCTGAACGGAAGCTCCTTCCTGGCGTGGGCCAATCCGCCGGGCAAGGCATTGGTTGTGGCCGGAGCTTTCAGCGTCTGGGCAGGAGCGCGAACTCTTCGCGGCCGTAAAGTCAGAGCCTGGCAGTTGGCACCGGCACCACTGATCACCTGCCTTGTGTCGGTGATGGACGATGCTGAATCCAGCCTGTGGTCCGGAGGCTTGGTCTACCTGGGTATGACGGCGGCGGCCCTTGGTATGGCTGCGGCTGAACTGTGGTTCGCGAAGTCCGCCCAGTTCCGGGTGACGAAGTTCCTGGCCCTGGCCGCCGCGCTGACCTCCCTCTACTATCTGGGCAGGGCGATCACGTTTGTGCTGGAAGGCCCGGACGGGAGTTCATTCCGGACATACTTTGGGTACGCGCCAGCGGCGCTCATGCACATAGTCCTCCTGGTGTCGCTGACCTACACCCTGAACGCGCTCAGCAATTGCCAGCTGATCACAAAACTCAAGGAGCGCGCCGAGCGGGACCATCTGACAGGGCTGCTGAACCGGGGCGCCTTCCTGGGTCTGGCTGCAAAGGAACTGGCTGGCCCGGCTTCCCGGCAAGGCGGAGCCTTGATCCTGGCCGACCTCGACTATTTCAAAGCCATCAATGATGAACACGGGCATGCGGCCGGGGACGCTGCCTTGTGTGCTTTCGCCGAGGCCTGCACCGCTTCGGTGAGATCAACCGACCTTGTTGGACGGTACGGCGGTGAAGAATTCATCCTGTTCCTGCCGGGGGCAACTCAGCAGCGGGCCGAAGCCATCGCCTCAGAGATCAGCCGCCGCCTGTCCTCCATGGCAGGTCCGGATGGCTTACCCTTTCCGACGGTCAGTTACGGTGTCACGTCCACTGGTACCGGGACTCCGGACCTGGCCTTCATGATCAACGTGGCAGACGCCGCGCTGTACACCGCAAAGGGGCAGGGAAGAAACAGGGTTGTGGGCGCAGATTCAGTGGACCCGCTGCCCACGTTCCTTGGACGTCCGTAGTCACGAGTCGAGGGGTAGGGCGTTCAGTGTCTGCGGGCCCCTGGTATCGCGTTGTGTGACGTTATGCCTAGGCTGTGGGTGGCAAATGAGCCCGGTTCCACCCGTGAATGACGGACAACGATGACGGAGAACAACAATGACTGAAGCAAACACCGCTGCACGCGCACAACAGCTGAAAGCCCTCCATGAAGCACCGGAAATCCTGAGTGTGGTCAATGTGTGGGACGCCATCAGCGCCCGCACGGTTGCAGCGCTTCCTGAAACGAAGGCCATTGCCACTGCAGGGCATTCCATTGCTGCAGCCTTTGGTTACGCCGACGGGACCATGCCTTTGGACGTCGCTCTTGATGGGGTAAAGCGAATTGTCGACGCCGTCGATCAGCCGGTCACTGCGGACCTGGACGATGGCTACGACAACCCGGGTGAGACCATCCGCCGGGCGATCGGGATCGGGGTAGTCGGTGCAAATGTTGAAGACCGTTTGCGGCCCTTCGACGAGGCCGTTGCCCGCGTTCAGTCGATCATTGCGGCCGCCGCGGACGAAGGCATCGCGTTCCAGCTGAACGCACGCACTGACGCTATCGCCCGGGGCGGGGACCGGCCGATCAAAGACAGCATCGAAGACGCCATCGCGAGGGGACGCGCCTTCCTTGATGCCGGCGCTTCGCTGGTCTTCGTGCCAGGTGCCATGACCCGTGAGGTCATCGAACCGCTGGTTGAAGGCCTCGGACATGGGAAGCTCTCCGTCATCGGTGCTCCCGGAGCCCTCCCGGCAGCCGAGCTTCAGGAACTTGGTGTGGCGCGTGTGTCCTATGGTCCGTTCACCCAGAGGGTGGCTTTGCGCGCGCTCCGGGAACTGGCCACCGACCTCTATGGCTCGGGCGTAGTGCCGGTGGACACTCCCGCGCTGAACTAGCTGAACCTGTCCCCGCCTGACCAGTCCCCAACTGACCAGCCCCGGCCTGACCAGTCCTGTCTGGGAAGGCGGGACTGCTCAGGACCCTGAGCGGGTGTCGAACGCGGCCGCAGATTCCCGGAGCAGGCGGGCCACTGTGTCCACGGGCAGGCTCGCTGCCCTTCTCCGGTCGAACCTTCGTAACGCGATGTGCCGGGTCCCCAACCCGGGAACATCAAGGATGTCCACTTGGTCATGGACCACACCCGTCAGGGCCAGGGTGGGCACGATCGCGACCCCCTCACCGGCAGCCACCAGTGCCAGCGCGGTGAGAGTGTCGTGGTACTGGTGAACAGTCTCAATCCGGGCGCCCGTCGAGTGGCGGAGGCGCCCAAGCACGGCAGTGTTGGCTGCTGACGGCTCGACTCCCAGCCACGGCAACGGCAAGCGGCTCAGGTCGATGTTGTCCGTGCCGAGCAAGGTTCCTGCGGGGACCACGAGCTTCCACGGTTCATCCAGCAAAGGTTCCTGGATCATTCCGGTCGCCATCGGGTGCTGCTCTGCCGCCGTCGAATCCTGTTCGATCACCACAGCGTCGAGCTGGCGTTGCCGGAGCAGCCGCATCAGCGCAGGAAAGCTGTCCTCAACAATCTGAATCTGCAGCTGTGGGTATTGGCTCCGCCAATCGGGGAGGCGCGGGATCACCACTGTGCGCATGAAACTGGTGAAGCCGCCCACCCGCACCACTCCCGCGATATTGACTTCGCTTTGCATCCGGGCCCGGGCTACGTTGAGTGCCCGTTCTATCTCTTCCCCTGCCTCTGCCATGGCCAGGCCTGCGGGTGTGAGCACTGAACCTTTTGGGGTACGCAGGAGTAACGCCTGCCCTGCTTCGCTCTCGAGTTTGCTGAGTTGCTGCGACACTGCGGAGGGCGTAATCCGCAATTCATCTGCTGCCGCGAGAACGCCTCCGGTCCGTGCAACCGCGAGAAGCACCAGCAGCCGGCGCGGGTCCATATCCATGTTAAGCGCTCCTAAACATGGGCTTCAGAATAATGCAATTGAACTAAATGACTTCCTCGCTCAATATTGACTCAAAAGCACGATTCTGTCTCGCAACACCGACTATCGAATCAAGCCCCCAACCCGGTCCTGACGCCACCCGTCGGCTTTATCCGGGTGCCAAAAAACGTGAAAGGACTCCCATGGAACTGCTGTTCGAAATTGCCGGTTGGGCCGGTGCAGTGGCGATGCTCGGCGGCTACATGGCAGTGTCCATGGGCTGGTTGCAGGCGGGCAGTACCTTCCAGACAGTCAATCTGTTTGGTTCGTGCGCCTTCATCATTAATGGCACGCTCCACGGAGCCTGGCCATCCGTAGTAACGAACGTAGCGTGGTTCCTGATCTCAGCCGTGGCACTTCTGCGGATGAGGGCAAAGCAGAGGCCTGTGCAGGTGGTGGCTCAGGCTCACGAGAGCCCCTCACTTGGTCCGGACACTGCCGCCCAGGTCATCGTCACGGCCACTCGACCAGCCACCAGCTGCGCATAGCGGCGAACCCGGGAACAGCCACGCCGCTGGCGCCGGCCCCGGCTGGCTGACGGGCCCCGTCAGTCCACGAACTCCGACTGTGTCTCGATGAAGTCCCAGTCCGCAACGGTCAGGACGCCACTGACCTTGTCCGGATGGGGCCCGCCGGCTTCGGCAATATGCTGCAGTACCTGCAGCGGCAGCTCTTCGGCGCGCAGGTTTTCCCGTAGCCATTCCTTGCTGTCCAAGTGCAGATCGAGCCACCACATGTAGATTTCCATCGCGGACCGCCTTCCTTCGGATGAGCCGTGGGCCCGGATTAACCGTAGGCCCGGTCAGGAACTTCTACAAGGGTCCGCCCATGGCTGGGCCTAAGTAGCTGTTCAAGCGCACGCCGCAGCGCAACAATAAGGGTATGGCAGCGGAAGGTTTCAGCGGACGTATTCCCCTTGTTGTCGGAGTGCTGCCGGACCAGCATGTGGAGGTCCTGCAAACTGCCAGGACCCTCGCCGAACAACTCGGCGTTCCGCTGGTTTGCGCGTACGTGGATGAGGCCAGCTACCTTGTGGAGTGGGACCCCTCGCGCGAGACGCACCGGATGTCGCTGCATCCCGAAAAGGATGACGAGGACGTCGCTGCCGTCCGCGGTGATCTGGGTAAGGCAATCGCGGAGGCCATGGACGGCGGGACAGCCGATTGGACTCTGCGCTTGCTAGCGGGTGATCCCGCCAGGGCCTTGGGCCGCTTGGCGGCGGATATCGATGCCTCAATGATTATCGTCGGGACCCCGGAGCCCGGGCTGGGGCACCGAATTTCCGAAGCCTTGAACGGCTCGGTGGCGGCCTGGCTGAGTCATCACCAGCGGCGTCCGGTGCTGATTGTGCCCCAAAAGAAGAGGCAGGACGCCGCCCATAAAAACTAAAGCGAAAGTACTTATTCGAGGTGGTGGCAAAGGCGTCTCTCGGCACGTAGAGTAATTACTGCAGGAAGGCGAAAGCCCCTGCTCAAAGGCCGCTCCGGAGTGCGTATCCCCCAATAACGCACTCCGGAGCTCTTTGTTTTAAGCGGGCTCACCCGCGTGCCGCCACCACCTTCTTTGACGCGAAAACGGCCCCGACACGCCTGGTTGCAGGCGTGTCGGGGCCGTTGTGGTTTCAATGTGGGTGGTGACGGTACAGGCTCACGCTACAAGCACGACGTCGCCACCCGGATTGGGTGCCAAGAGGTCACCTGACGAACGTGTACAGCAGCGCCGCCATACCGAAGCCCACAATGGAAAGCACTGTTTCCAGCACGGTCCAGGTCTTCAGGGTGTCCTTGACTGACATGTTGAAGTACTTGGAGATGATCCAGAATCCGCCGTCGTTCACGTGGCTGGCGATGATGGAGCCCGAGGAGATAGCCACCACGATCAGCGCGAGCTGCGGTTGCGAGTAGCCGGAGGCGAGGCTGGGGGCCAGGATGCCGCCGGTGGTCACGATTGCAACGGTGGCCGAGCCCTGGGCGATGCGCATGCCGGCGCTGATCACGAAGGCGGACAGGATGATGGGAAGCCCGGCCTGGGACAGTGAATCGGCCACGGCCTTGCCAACACCTGTGGCGGAGAGGACGGCACCAAAGAAGGCGCCCGCGCCAACAACCAGCAGGATCATGCCCACGGGACGCAACGAGGAACCCGTGATTTCGCTGAGTTCGGCGGAGGTCATTCCGCGGCGGATTCCCAAGAGCCACATCGCCAGGAGCACGGCGACGGTCAGCGCGATGGCCGGGTTGCCGAAGAACTGGAGCACATCACGGAAGGTGCCTGCGGGAGCAAAGATGTTTCCGAAGGTACCGCCGAGGATGAGGATCATAGGCAGGCCGATGGCCAGAAGCACCAGTCCGATGGACGGTTCGTGGCCCTTGGCTTCCTCGGCTTCGGGAACAATGCGATCCTCCGGAACGGAAACCATGACTCGCTTGCCGATCCAGGTGCCCCACAAAATACCGGATGCGAACCATGCAGGGATACCGCAGATGAGGCCCATGAGGATGATCCAGCCGAGATCCACGCCGAACAGTCCGGCCGCAGCAACGGGGCCGGGGTGCGGAGGAAGGAAGGCGTGCGTCACGGAGAGTCCAGCGAGCAACGGCAGGGCGTAAAGGGCCAGCGACTTGCCGCCACGGATTGCGGCGACGTACACCAGCGGGGCAAGGACAAAGATGCCGATGTCGAAGAACACGGGGATACCCAGCACGAAGCCGGTGATACCCATGGCGAGCGGGGTGCCCTTTTCGCCGAAGATCTTCACGAGGCGGCCCAAAAGCACTTCCGCACCACCGGACCGTTCCAAGATGGCGCCGAGGACGGTACCGAGGCCAATGATTACCGTGATGTGGCCGAGGATGCCGGCGAAGCCCTTCTCAATGAGGGCGTCGCTGCTCTTGGTGGCCGAGCCGACAAGGGCCTCCACGGAGATCCCACCCACCAGGGCCACGATCACACCGGTTCCCACCAGGGCGATGAACGGTTCGAGCTTGACCTTGATGATCAGGAACAGCAGAAGGGCAATGCCGGCGCCTGCCAGGAGGAGCAGGCCAGCGGTGTCGTGCCGCAGCCATTCGAGGAATTCAGTCATGACGAGTCTTTCTGGGTAAGTCCTACTTGAGGGTGCCGGTGAAGGCTGCGGCACGTGCCGCGATGTCTGCCCAGTCACCCGCAGCAACTGCCGCGGGCGGGACTACGCTGGTGCCGCAGCAGACTGCGGCAGCACCGGCGTCGAGGTAGCTCTTGGCGTTGGAGGCGTCGATGCCTCCGGAAGGGAGCAATCGGATGCCCGGGTACGGGCCCTGCAGGTCCTTCAGATACGCCGGGCCGAGCTGGCGGGCGGGGAAAATCTTGACGGCGGCCGAGCCCAGGTCCAGGGCCTGTGCCACCTCGGTGGGGGTCATGGCGCCGAGGCTGAACGGGATCCCCGCAGCCACGGCGACGGCGGCGACCTCCGGCCTGAGGCCGGGCGTCACCAGGAACTGCGCACCGGCATCGATCGCTGCGCGGGCTTGATCAGCGGTCATCACAGTGCCGATTCCGACGGCGGCGCCGTGCTCCGCTGCGGTCTCCGCCGCGCGCTTGACGTGCGTGAGCACATCCGGTGTGGTGAAGGTCAGTTCGACGCTGCGGATGCCGCCGTCGGCCAGCGCCCGGCAGAGATCGGCGGCGTCGGTGATGGACGGTGCGCGGACCACGGCCAGGGTGCGGTCGGCTTCAAGCTGCTGGAGGAATTGTTCAGGGGTCATTGTTGTCCTTCTCTGGTGAGGCCGTCGCTGCTGCGACGAAGGGCACGGCCCGCGCGGGCGCCGGTGGGCTTGCCGCCGTCGATCGCTGCCGTGCCGTTGACGAAGACGTACTGGAGGCCGCTGGCGGCTTGGCGGGGGTTCTCAAAAGTGGCTTCGTCGCGGACGGTTTCCGGATCGAAGAGCACGACGTCGGCCGCGTAGCCTTCGCGGACCAGTCCCCTGTTGTGGAGCTTGAGTCGTGCGGCGGGCCGGCCGGTGAGGTGGTGGACCATTTCCTCGAGGCTCAAGAGTCCGAGGTCCCGGGAGTAGTGGCCGAGGTAGCGCGGGAAGGTTCCCCAAGCGCGGGGGTGTGGCTTGGCGCCGACCAAGAGTCCGTCGCTGCCGCCGGTGTGGGTGCGGTGTTTCATGATGGCTTGCACGTTTTCCTCGTGACCCACGTGCTGCAGTATTCCGGTGCCGAGGCGGTCTTCCGTGAGGATCTGCGCGAAGACATCAAAGGGTTCTTGCTTGGTCTCCGCAGCGATGTCCCTGACGGTCTTGCCCACGTAGCCTGCGAGCGCGGGATTCTGGACGCCGCTGATCTCCAGGGTGTCCCATTCGGCCACCACTCCGTGGCAGCCGTCGGAGCCGTAGATCTCCACGGCTTCTTGGATGCGTGCGCGGGTTTCCGGGTCTGCCAAGCGGGCCAGCGTGGCCTCGGTTCCGCCCGACGACGCCCAGCTGGGGAGGATCGCGGACAGTGTGGTGGCGCCCGGGAGGTACGGGTACGTGTCCAGGGTGATGTCCACACCCTGGTCAAGGGCTTGGTCGATCAGCTCCAGGAGCTCCCCCGCCCGGCCCTTGTTTTCCGCGAAATTCATGGTGGCGTGGGACAAGTGCAGGGCACATCCGGTCTCGCGGCTCAGCCCGATCATCTCGGCGTAGGCACCCAGCGCACCCTTGCCGTAGGAGCGGTGGTGCGGCGCATAGAAGCCACCCAGTTCACCCACCGTCCGGCAGAGCCCGGCGAGTTCCTCGGTCTGCGCATACATGCCCGGCGTGTAGGTGAGGCCCGAGGACATTCCCACGGCCCCTTCCTCCATCGCCGTGCGGATGATGTCCTGCATCTGCTGCTGTTGCTCCGGCGTGGGGTCACCTTCGGCGAAGCCCATCACCATGGCGCGGACGGTTCCTTGGGGAACGAGGTAGGCGGCGTTGGTGGCGATTCGGCCTCCTTCTTCCAGCGTGTCCAGTCGGTCGAGGTACTCGCCAACTGTCCGCCAGTTCCAGTCGAACTCGGCAGGATTGTCGTTCCAGCCGGCGATTTTCTCGCGGACACCCGCCAGCGTGGCATCATCAACCGGCGCATAGGACAGTCCGTCCTGACCCAACAATTCCGTGGTGACGCCTTGGCTGAGCTTGGCGTAGTGATCCCTGTTGACCAGCAGTTGCAGGTCCGAGTGCGCGTGCATGTCGATGAACCCGGGGCTCAGGACCAGACCGGTGGCATCGATGACGCGCTCCGCGCCGGTTTCCGCTGCGGTGAGGGACCCGGCGTCGAGGGTTCCGGCGTCGACGACGGCGGCAATCACCGCGCCGTCCAGCAGGACGTCCGCGCGGCGGCGGGCCGCTCCCGTTCCGTCCACCAGGGTGGCATTGTTGATGAGGGTCTTCATGGCATGGGTCCTAGAAGAAGGTATGGATGAGGTCGACGACGGTTTGGTCGCCGGCACTTTCGGCGGACGCGCTGTCCGCGAGCACCGGGATGACGGTCCACTTGTCGAACGCTGTGCACGGATGGGACAGGCCCAGCCGGACGACGTCGCCGGGGTTTACCGTGGTGGTGTTGGCGTCGTAGCTCATGAAGCTGTGTTGGTCGTTGACCGAGGTGATCTGGGCACCAAGCAGCGGTTGCATAGCTTCACCAAGGACCGGGCCGATGAACTGCGGCTCGGGCAGGCCTTCGTCGAACGGGAGGTCGCGCTTGCCGGCGTCGAGGATGGCCAGGCCCGGTTCAGTCTGCGAAACAACGCGTGCCCAGCCGTGCATCCCTGCTGTGAACGGTCGGTTGCCTTCACGGGAAAACGGCGAGATTCCGCGGTAGAAGCCGTCGTCGTGGATGATGTAGGCGCCGCTGCGGATCATGAGGTCCACATTGGGACCGTCCTCCGGGTCTGCCCTGATGTACGGCGACAGAACCGTCACAACGTCGTCAAAGTAGGCGCTTCCCCCGGCTGTGAGGAACACGGAATCCGTGCCATACAGGCCTTCGGCGAGAAGCTGCT
Organism: Pseudarthrobacter sp. PvP004; assembly: GCF_017876035.1. Taxonomy (NCBI): domain Bacteria; kingdom Bacillati; phylum Actinomycetota; class Actinomycetes; order Micrococcales; family Micrococcaceae; genus Pseudarthrobacter; species Pseudarthrobacter sp. PvP004. The sequence goes on along the minus strand of NZ_JAGINL010000001.1, from coordinate 4,175,191 downwards.
CGTGGAGCAGTCCTATCCGGGCGAGGTAGCCGCGAACGGCGGCCAAGCCGGCGTCGTCCGCTGTGTGCGCGAGCGAGCCTTCGTAACCGCTGACGCCCACCAGGCGAAGGTTCGGTGAGGCGGAGATTGCCCGGGCTATCTCCACGGCAGCCTCCACGGATCGGGCACCGGTCCGGCCGCCGTGGGCGCCGAGCTCCACCAGGACGTCCAGCACGGCATCGCTGCCGGCAAGCGTCCGGTTGATGACGTCCACGGTTCCAAGCGAGTCGATCCACGACAGGATGGTGGTGTCCGCGGGCTGACTTGCGACCCACTGGATCGCGTGCGGATCCGTGAGGCTGTTGGCGAGCTGCAGGTTCCGCACGCCGAATTCGCGGGCTACGCGGAGCTGGGCGAAGTTGGCCAGGGTGATGCCCCAAGCGCCCCGGTTGAGCTGCTCGGTCCACAGCTGGGGCGACATGGTGGTCTTGCCGTGCGGGGCGAGCAGCACACCGTGTTCGGCGCACCAATGGGCCAGGCGGTCGGCGTTGGCCCGCAGTGCGCCGGCGTCGAGCGTGAGCAGCGGCGTTTGAAGGTCGGCCAGCGTGTGCTTGGCGGCGAGGAAGTCCGCATGGGTGGTTCCGTTCGCGGATGCGGGCACTGCTTTGTGGCGCCAGTCCAGACGGCGTTCAGCCAGGCCTGACACGGCGGATGCCGAGATGGCTTCGGAAGTGTTCACGCGTTTGGTTCCCTTCGCGGTGCTGCGTTCTTGAAGCTGCGTTGTGGGGTTGTTGGGTGAGTTCTGCTTGCGTTGCGTATTTTGCAACACTGGTTGCAAACCTGCTGGTGATATGTCTAACATGGTGGCGGATCGAGAGTCAAGGCCGCTGCGAAGCGCACGAACTAGTGGGAGAACGATGCTTTCAGCCGTATGCGTGGGCGAAACCATGGCCATGCTTACCCCTGTCCACGCCGTCCCCCTGCACCTGGCAACCGAACTTCACTTCGGGGTCGGCGGCGCGGAATCCAACGTCGCCATGGGCTTGGCGGCCATGGGCCTGGACACGCACTGGGTCAGCCGGGTGGGCCACGACGGCTTCGGCACCCGCATCCTCCACGAGCTTCAGGACCACGGCGTGGGCGTCTCCGGCGTGGAAGTGGACCAGTCCCTCCCCACCGGCCTGTACGTCAAAGTCCCCGCCCAGGAGTCAGACCCCGACGGCGGCAGTTCGGTTCTGTACTACCGGCAAGGATCTGCGGCCTCGGCCATGGGACGGGACACACTGTCCAATCCAGCCGTTTCGTCGTTGCTTGAGAACGCTGCGCTGATCCATCTGAGTGGGATCACCGCTGCTCTCTCCCCCGAGTGTCTTTCGCTGTTGGAAGCAATCCTCACCTCTCCCCGCAACGGGCGGACCATCAGCTTCGACGTCAACTGGCGCGAAGCCCTCTGGGCAGGCCAGGACCGTTCCGTCCTGCAGCGCCTGGCGAACCTGGCCGACGTCGTGCTTGTTGGAAAAGACGAAGCCGAGCACGCCTTCGGCACCACCGACGAAGCCGAACTCCGCCACATGATGCCCGACCCGAAGGTGCTGGTCATCAAGAACGAGGCCATCAGCGCCATCTCTTTGGACCGGAGCGGCACCCGGGAAGAGGTGCCCGCACTGTCCGTCGCCGTCGTCGAGCCTGTTGGTGCGGGTGACTCGTTCGCCGCCGGTTACCTCAGCGGCATGCTGTTCGGGCTCGGCCAAAAGGAACGCCTCCGCCGCGGCCACGTTGCTGCTGCATGCACCCTCACCGTCCACGGCGACCGCGGTCCGCTGCCCGACGCCACCGAACTCGCAGCCATCCTCGATTCTTCGGATGACGCGTGGGCTGCTATCCATGTTGAAGACGGACAATTCAACACCAGAACCGGAGCGTGACACCGTGAGCCAAAGCCTCATGCGGGCCATCGACCTGCTCGGCGAACTCGCCGCCAAACCAGCAACCCTGGACGAGCTCGCGTCCAAGGCCGCCGTGCACAAGACCACGGTGATGCGGCTCCTGCACGCCATGGAAGAAAAACGGTTTGTGGTGAGGGACGAAGACCAGCGGTTCATGCTCGGTTCCAAGCTTTTTGAACTGTCCTCGCTGGCCTTGGAACAGCGGGACATCCGCAAAGTGGCACATCCGCACCTGGCCGAACTCAACGGCCGCACCGGGCACACCGTGCACCTCGCCGCCTTCGAAGGAAATGAAGTGGTGTACATCGACAAGTTCGAGTCGCACCACCCCGTGCGCATGTACTCGCGCATCGGCCTGACTGCATCACTGCACTCGGCCGCTGTGTCCAAAGTCCTCCTCTCCGACATGCCGCGCAGCCGGCAGGAAAAGATCGCCGCGGGGCTGGACTACGTAAAAGTTACCGAGAACACCCTGACCTCGCCGGAGGCCTTGCTGGCCGAACTCGAGCAGGTCAAGGAACAGGGCTGGGCCCACGACAACGCCGAGCACGAAGCGTTCGTGCACTGCATCGCGGCCCCCATCCGGGACGCCAGCGGCGCCGTTGTTGCCGCAGCCTCTTGTTCGGTACCGGTAGTGATGCTCAGCTATGAAGGCTTGCTTGAGCTGCTGCCCGACCTCAAAGCCAGCACCGAGGCCATCTCCAACGACCTCGGCTGGATCAGCCACGAAAGGAACTCAGCATGAGTGAAAAAACCGTAGTACTGACCGAAAACGCCCCCGCCCCGGCGCACGTATTCTCCCAGGGCATCAAAAAGGGCGGCATGTTCCAGGTCTCCGGCCAGGGACCCATGGATCCCGCCACCAACCAGTACATCGGCGAGGGCGACGTCAAAGTCCAGACCCGTCGCACGCTGGAGAACGTGAAGGCCATCCTCGAAGCCGGTGGATCCTCCGTTGAAGACGTCCTCATGTTCCGCGTCTACCTCACCACCCGCGACCACTTCGCTGCCATGAACGAGGTCTTCGGCGAGTTCATCCGCGAGAACGTGCCCAGTGGTTTGCTGCCGAGCCGCACCACCGTGTTCGTGGACCTGCCGCACGAGGTCATGCTGGTGGAGATCGACGCACTGGCCGTCACAGCGTAACCCTCTCTCACATCCCTAGGGCTTCCACCGGACGCTCTCTCACATCCCTAGGGCTTCCACCGGACGCTCTCTCACATCCCTAGGGCTTCCACCGGACGCTCTCTCACATTCGCTTAAGGCTCGACGGCGGCACTCATCTTGAGTGCCGCCGTCGAGCCTTAAACGGTGGCTGGGACGCGTTCGGTCACCACCCACATTGATTGTTTGGGCGGGCCAACACGCCGCGAAAGCCGGCGCGTCTCAGCTTCCTTGGGCTCAAAGTGGGTGGTGGCGGCACGCGCCTACTTTTGAAACCGGAGCTTCCACGGCGTGAGCGCGGACTCCAACTGTTCGCGGAGATTCATCTTTGAAGCGCCCTCGACGCGTTCTTCAAAGTGGATGGGTACTTCAGCGATCTTAAGGCCTTGCCGGGCCGCCCGGTAGTTCATCTCAACCTGGAATGAGTAGCCGTCACTGCGAACAGACCCGACATCAATCTGCGTCAGCGCCGAGGCCTTCCACGCCTTGAAACCCGCTGTTGCATCTTTAACCTTCAACCCCAGGATGGCGCCTACGTAAAAGTTGGCCCAAGCTGAGAGCGCCTTGCGATGCCACGGCCATTCCGCGGCCGTGGACCCACCGGCGACATAGCGCGAGCCGATCACCAGCGCAGCACCGGAATTACGAATCCGGTCAAGCATTGTAGGAATTGCCGACGTGGGGTGGGATAGATCTGCATCCATTTGGATGACAACGTCGGAGTCTTCCGTCAGAGCACGGGTCATTCCGGCCACATAGGCACGCCCCAGCCCATCCTTTTCTTTCCTATGCAGGACGGACACCGTTCCCGTGGATTCCGCTGCCAGTTGGTCAGCCACCGTTCCTGTGCCATCGGGGGAGTTGTCATCCACTACGAGGACATTTAGGTTCACGATCCCAAGTGCATCGAGCTGGGCAACGAGAACGGGCAAGTTTTCCCGCTCATTGTAAGTAGGCACAACAACGGTGATTTTCGGATATTCAGTAGTCAAAACGTAGGTCCCCAATTCGGTTTTCGGATCTGGTCCGACCATGGTGCCGAAGCGCGCACGACGGGCCAAGCCAGTCTATTGATTCAACTCCGACACCCTAAACGGCCACACGACCGCCTTAGCCGAACAACCAGGCCGCACCCAGCAGCAACGGAACAGCCAGGATGCTGGTGAACACAGCCGTTGACTGGGCGATGCCTTGGCCCACGCCGTAGCGGACTGAGTAGAGGACCACGTTCTGGCCGGTGGGGAGGATCGCGCAGGCAGTGACCACAAAGGTGCTGAAGGGGTCCAACTGGAAGACGAAAGCGGCCAAAACCCACGCGAGCACGGGCTGGATGGCCGACTTGAGGATGACGGCGATGGTGGTGGGGACGCGGTCGTCGATGCCGGGACGGACCGACAATCCATGCAGGGACATTCCGAAGATGATCAACATCAGCGGGACAGCCAGTTGGGCAACCAACGCTAACGGATCCAGGACAAGGCTGGGCAATTGAATTCCCAGGGCGCTGACCAGCACGCCCAGGATCGCCGCAACAGTGACAGGGTTGCGGAACGGGATGGAGAGCGTGCGCCACACTGACACTTTCTTCCCCGCAGGGTCGGTGAGGTCCAAGATCGTCAGCGCAACGGGCGTCACGATAGCCAGCTGGAACAGCATGATCGGCGTGACGTAGGTGGCACTTCCCAGGATATAGAGCGACAACGGAACACCCAGGTTGGTGGAGTTCACGATGCCCACGGACAGCGCACCAATAGTTGTGCGCCGGACACCCCACCGAGCAATCGTGCCAGCCACCGTGAACACGAGCATGACAGCCACAGCCGTCACCACGGAGATCAGGCCAGTGGCGCTCAGGACGTCGTTGATGTGCCTGGATGCGATAGCCGAGAACATCAAGCAAGGCAGACCCACCATGAAGGTCAGAGTGGAGAGGACTTTGCTTCCCTCAGGCCCCAACGCCTTGGTTTTGCCGAGGATGTAGCCGATGAGCAGCACAATACTGACCACGAAGAAACCCTTGAGGACACCGTCCAAACCGTCTTACTCAATCCACTCTTCGGGGGGCCCGCCGACAGCGCAGGCTCTGGAAACAGATTTCAGACTATCCGGCAGGCGCGCGTTACCCGTTCTGCGTTACGTAAGGGCTAATCCAAGCCCAAAGAGGGTCAGGAAGACACGCGCCGACTGACCACCGACGCCGGGACAGCTGGAACGCGCTGCCGCTTGGCGTACACCCGGGCCCTTTGGCTGGACAACGCCAGGAGCACCAGGATGTCAGTGGCCAGGCCGGAGAGGCCGGCTTCGAGGGTGATATTCGCGCTGCCCGTAGAGTAGTCGATTGCCTGGACCAGGATGGAGAGCGAACTCAGGCCCATCGCAATGACGCGGGCACCGTTGCTGCCAAGGAATATGCGCCAGGCCAGGAAAACTTCACCCAGCCCGAACACCAGGACGACTCCTGCTACCAAGGCGATTGCCGCCGTCGTGCTTTGCGGGTCTGATGAGTCGTCGTCGAAGGTGAGCCCGGATATTTCACCACCGGAGGTGAACAAGGTGATCGCCAAGGCCAGCGCCGCCACCGCCCTGGCCACCACCAGGGCGGCGCCCATCATGATGGGCGCCGGCCGTCTGTCCCTGCTATCGGTCCGGTTGGGTGGTTGATCCGAAGGAACGGGGACGCGGCGGGCGTCGACGATCGGCAAATCGCCGTCGGTGGAAATGGAGTCACCGCCGCCGTTGCGCGTGTGATAACCGGTGGAGAAGTCCTCGATGACCTGCACCATCACGGCTGGCTCAGCGGCCGAAACTGTAGAAACGATATGGTCTCGCTCCACATCGGTGTTCTGTTCAATCTTGTGCGTGATCTGGAGCGTAAACAGGGAGAAGCCGACGCTGCGATCGTACGTACCCGCGGCGAGCCAATCCACTTTGTGGCCTCCCGGCAGGAGCCAGCCTTCAGGGCAACGCCAGAAGCGGACGTGGTGGCGTTTGCCGGGGGTGTTGTTGACCTCTTGCTGGTAGGCGAAGTCCTGCTGCCGGTCGAAGAGATACAGGGGGCTGACGGGCGCCTCCGTGTAGCTCTGCCGGAAAATGGTGGAGCTGATGATGCGTCGGCTGCTGGCGAAGGTCACGTCGTCGGCCATGGTCCAGCCGGCGGCCCTCATGACCGCATGGATCTGAGGTTCCGCCCCTAGTAAGGCAACGTTGACGGGGTCACCGAGCAGGCCATCACTGGTCCGGGCGCGGCCAATGAAGTACCCAGGAACGTAAATGGTGGTCAGAATCCTGTGGAGTCGGGGCAACAGCAGGTATGCCAGGAATGCCCAGAACACCACCGAAAACCACAGCTGACCCCACCCCAGGTGGAAGCTCTCCCCCACCAGCAGAAAAGCCAGCCACACCGCAGCCGCGCCGCCAAGGATGAAAAATCCGTGGTCGAGCCGGCTGTCTGTAGCTTCTTTGTTCGGCACCTTGTACATATAGCTCCCCCCCTTGCGCTCCTTAAGCTTCGGGCCTTGGGTGGCAGTTGTACATGGGTCCACTTAAGCCAGCAGGCTTGGCACCGTGAGTTGTTTGTTGTCTATGAGCCATTGCACGGATTCGCGCACCGCCTGCTCGGGTTCATATCCAGGTGCGTACCCGATCAGGGATGCGGCCTTGTGGATGCTCATGCAGTGGTTGCGGGAGAGGTGGGCCCAGCTGGAATCGGCAAATTCCGGGGTGGTGGTCCGGCGGAACTCCTCCCAGCTCACGGTTTCCATGCGGGGCTCCTGCCCGAACCAGGACGACGCAATGCTCACGTAACCCCGAACCGTCAGGGCAGTGGGCGCAACAATGTTGAAATCCTCCCCGGCTGCAGCGTCCCGTTTCAGGATGGCTTTCTCGAAGGCCTGCGCAACGTCGTCGGCATGCACATGGTGCATCAGTTCAGTCCCGCTGCCGGGAACCTGAAGCGGCTGCCCGGAGGCAATCGTGTGCCACACGCCTGGATCCAAATTGCCCAGTGGCCCGATCGGCAACCACCCGGGCCCCACGATGTGTCCGGGGTGAATGGATGTTGTGGCCAGGCCTCCGGCAGCAGTCTCTTCCTTGAGCATGCCCGCGATGTCACGTTTCCGGATCCCGTACTGGTCCAATGGTTCAGCGGCGGACTCCGTTCCTTCGGCAATGGGCAACTTCAAGCTGACCCCGTGCCGCCATATGGAGCCGCAGTGCAGCAGATGCTCCGCCTGGTTCCGCAGACTTTCAACCAGCGCGGTGGCCGATTCGAGCGTGAAGCAAATGAGGTCAACCACGACGTCGGCACCCAGTGCCGCTACCCTGTCACCGAAGCTGCCCTCGCGTTCCTCGTGGTCGCGGTCCTCGGTGACCTGCCGAACCTGCTGCCATTCGGGGACGTCAGCGTACGGCGGGCTGCTTCCGCGGCTGACGTTGATGACCTCGTGCCCGGCGCGCACAAGCCGGGGAACGAGGAAGGACCCGATATGGCCACTGCCGCCGATGACAACTATCTTCATGAGTGCTCCGATCTTCACGAGTCACGGTACTGAATGTTCGGTACGTACCGGTAGGCCCCGGCGCCCAACGTCAACCCCGCACATAATAACGAGACTTACTTGTTCCCGGGTTAGACAAACGGCCTGCTCCCCCGACTAGCATGAATAGTCCGGGTAAGCCCGGGTACGTGACCTCTTGAACGACCCCCTCGGACGGTCGGCGTTGACGCGGCGACCACGTAAAGGAGAAAACTGTGCGGGAGCCTGCAGTCAACGAGAGCGTGTCAGAAATCAGCGAAACTCCAGAGGAAAATCCGGAGGAGACGCCACAGGAAACGCCCGATGAAACCGCAAGCGAACCGGCGGAAATCACGTTTGATGAACAGTTCTACCCGGCCCGGCCCAAGGCTTTGCGGCCGATCGCCCGGAGGCGGCAGTTCTTCGCAGCCCGGCCCTCACTGGAATTCGATGGCCTGAACTCCACCTATGTGGACTGGCTCAGGAACCAATCCATGCTGGGTGACGCCAACACCATGGCCCGGCAATTGTCCGGGCAGGCCAGCATGTGGCAGAACTCTTACGCCAGGCCCAACCCGCGCTCAGCTGTGGAGCGCGCACCCGTCTGGTTCACCGCCTACCCGCTGTCCTTCATCACCAAGGACGGCCAGTCATTCCTTTCAGCGTTGGGCGATCCTGCACTCTGGGATGCGTTCAGCCAGATTGGCATCCGCGGGCTCCACACCGGGCCGGTCAAGCTCGCCGGTGGCATCCGTGGCTGGTCGCAGACACCCAGTGTGGACGGCCACTTTGATCGAATCAGCATGGCGATCGACCCTGCCTTCGGCACCGAGGAAGAGTTCCGCCAGATGTGCGAGGTGGCCAACGAGCACGGCGGCACCGTCATTGACGACATCGTCCCGGGGCACACCGGCAAGGGAGCGGACTTCCGTCTTGCTGAAATGAACTTCCGGGACTACCCCGGCATTTATCACATGGTGGACATCCCCGAAGAGGACTGGCACCTGCTGCCTGATGTCCCGGAGGGCGAAGACTCGGTGAACATCAGCCCGGCGGCTGAAGAGGCCCTGCAAAAGGCCGGGTACATCATCGGACGCCTGCAACGGGTCATCTTCTACGAACCCGGCGTCAAGGAAACCAACTGGAGCGCCACCAAGCCCATCATTGACACCACGGGCAAAACCCGGCGTTGGGTCTATCTGCACTACTTCAAGGCCGGCCAGCCTTCCATCAACTGGCTGGACCCAACTTTCGCCGGCATGCGCCTGGTGGTGGGCGACGCCCTGCACTCATTGCTGGACCTCGGGACCGGAGCGCTCCGGTTGGATGCCAATGGCTTCCTGGGTGTTGAGAAGAGTGCTGAGGAAGAACCCGGCTGGTCCGAGGGCCACCCGTTGTCCGAGGCCGCCAACCAGCTGATTGGTTCCATGATCCGCAAGGTGGGCGGGTTCTCCTTCCAGGAGCTCAACCTCACCATCGATGACATCAAGACGCAGTCCGAGTCCGGCCCGGACCTCTCCTACGACTTCATCACCAGGCCCGCGTATCACTACGCCCTGGTTATAGGAGACACAGAGTTCCTGCGCCTTACCTTGCGGCTTTCCATGGAGATCGGCGTGGACCAGGCGTCGTTGGTGCATGCCCTCCAGAATCACGATGAACTGACCTATGAGCTGCTCCACTTCGCTGCGGGCCACAGGGACGATGTCTTCGAACTTGCCGGCGAGGAACTCACCGGCGCAGAGGTGGCCGAGAAGGTCCAGAACACCATGCGGGAACGGCTCACAGGTGAGAACGGGCCCTATAACGCGGTCTTCACCACCAACGGCATTGCCTGCACCACGGTCAGTTTCATCATGGCGGCCCTTGGCATCAACGATCAGGATGCCATCACCGAGGAGCAGGAAGCCCAGGTGCTTGACGCCCACGTGCTGTTGTCCATGTACAACGCATTGCAGCCCGGCGTCTTCGCGCTTTCCGGTTGGGACCTCACGGGCATCACAGCACTGGATCGGGAGACGGTCCGGGAGCTCACGTCGCAGGGTGACACCCGTTGGATCAACCGTGGCGCACACGATCTCATGGGGACCAGCCCGGACGCGAAGTTCTCTTTGGCGGGAATGCCCCGTGCCCGGAGCCTCTACGGTCCGCTGCCCGATCAGCTGAAGGACCCAAACTCCTATGCCCGGCGCCTCCAGCAGATCCTCACGGTACGGGAAGAGTCGGGGATCGCCACCAGCACGCTTCTGGATGTGCCCGACGTTTCCCACCGCGGGCTGTTGGTGCTGGTGAACCAACTCGCCGACGGAGCACTGCAGGTCACTGTCCTGAACTTCTCGGATCAGGACATTGCCGGCAGCATCCAGTCCTCACACCTTGTCCCGGGCGCCACCGTCCATGATCTATTCTCCGGCGAGGACGTCAGCCAAGTGGATGACCTCCACAGTTTCTTCCTCGAGTTGCCCGCTTTCCAAGGCACGGCGCTTCTCTTGAAGGACCCGGTAGTGGAGGACGAGGTCACCGAATAGAAAGCACGACGTCGGCACTCACGGTGAGTGCCGACGTCGGGCTAATTCGCGGCTCGCAGGCGCAATGGCCAGACTGCAGACCTACGCGACGCGCACGAAGGACGCACCTGGAAGCCAGCTGAGGGAGTGGACTGCGGTGGTGTAACCATTCACACCGCCACTTACTACCTGGCCGTTGCCAGCGTAGATGCCTACGTGTCCGGCTGTGATGACCAGGTCACCGGGTGCTGGTGTGCTCACGACCGTTCCGTACTGGAAGAACTGCGCCGGGGCGAGGTCACCAACTCTCTTACCAGCCGAGCGCAGTGCTTTCTCCACCATCGCGGTGCAGTCCTGCTGCAGGCCCAGCTGAGAGTTGGCCGAGGCCAGCAGATGCGTGCCGACGGAACCGGCAGTCATGGGGGCGGAGTCCGAGGTCAGAGAGATTTCCTGGCTCGGAGCGGCTGCAGAGGTGGCTGATGTGGTGGCTGACTCTGCTGCAGCCGCGTATCCCGCTGCGGGGATCCGTAGCTGGTCACCGGGAAAGATGATCGACGAAACGGATAACCCGTTTGTAGAGAGGACATCGTTCAAGCTCACGCCGTACGCTGCAGCAATCATCCCGAGCGTGTCACCGGAAGCCACGGTGTGGATATTCTCGGCGGGCAGCGCCGCTGCCGCGCCGGTGAACGCCTGCCCTGTGATGGTTGTCTCCTGATTATCAGCACCATAAACACCTGCCTGGGCCGGTGCCCCGACCCCAGTGACAAGGCCCGAAACAGCGACCGCTACGAGTGCCGGACGTCCCAGCACCCGTGCTTGGGATATCGCCGTGACGGCCAATCCCTCCAGCACAATTGAGCGTCCAGGGGTAGCCCGATGGCGGGCACTAACCGAATTCTTCGACATGTCTCTAGCCTCTCCAGTGCCTGCGGGGGTGAGCGTGATACCAACTACCAAGGCCGTCAAAGAGGGCCGTGGGAATGTGGTTCCCCCGTCCCTGCCAGCTGAAAAGCGATTGGATTCCGGTCAGCGGCAGGGCTCGGCAATCTGACCAGAGCGCCCCGGTTGAAACCAAGGCACTCTTAGTAAGAGGACGATCGCGGCCTTTTATGACGCGGCTCCCGGTAACTCACACGATTAGGTGGGGAATGAGAGAAGCGCGGAGCCCGGCTTTGGCCCACAGGCGCTCCTGACCGCTGAGGTTCGTGTCTTTCGTGACAAATGTCACTCCGAAAGTCCGGCATATTTTGGGCTTGCACGGCACTTAATCCGTGCCTTCCATGCCGTCAGCCGTGCTCGACAGGAACGGCGAAATGTCCGTCCCTTGCCAGAAAGTCATAAATGCAGTCGCCGAACAACAACCCAATTCCCGATCACAACGGAGAACTGGGCAGCACCGAGGTCTTGACCGAGCTTGGGCTGCCCGCAAGGCCCATGACCAGCCTTCGTCGGCGCGGTATCTCAACCATTGAAGAGTTGATTACTTGGTCCGCCGAAGACCTTCGGTTTGAGGTGCAAGGACTCGGAAGGGGTGGGCTCAAGGAGATAGAGGCCGCACTGGCTCGCCTGGGTCTACAGCTGTCAGCAACGACACGGCGGTCAGAAGTGGCTGCGGCAGCGACCACTGGCAAGCTGGCGACCGCAAACGCGGCCAGGGCGGAAGGCCGAACAGCCATGGAAGCGGCCCGTCTAGTGGGGTGGAGTCGCGCCACTTTGTACAGGCACCACCAGGCCGCCTCACGTCGTAGCGTGGATATTTAGTAAGCGCCCGGCATAGCCAGTTAATGTCCGGCTGGCCAACGAATGTAACAAGGTTTCGAAGAAACGCGGAAAGCACGACGTCGGCACTTTAGGTGAGTGCCGACGTCGAGCTTTGGTGTTAGTCGCCTACGGCGTCGCGGCCGCGGCGGAGGATGAGCGGATCGGCGTCGTAGACAACCGAGGTGTCCTTGTCCTCATAGTCGAACTGGTTGAGGAAGTAGCGCATGGCATTGATGCGCGCGCGCTTCTTGTCGTTGGACTTGATGGTGATCCACGGCGCGTGGTCGGAGTCCGTGTGCAGGAACGTCCGTTCCTTGGCGTCCGTGTACTCGTCCCAGCGATCCAGCGACGCCAGGTCCATGGGCGAGAGCTTCCAGCGGCGGACGGGGTCGATCTGGCGGATGGCGAAGCGTGTGCGCTGCTCCTGCCGTGTCACGGAGAACCAGAACTTGGTGACGTGGATGCCGGCGTCCACCAGCATCTTTTCGAAGACCGGGGCCTGACCCATGAAGGTGTCATATTCGTCGTCAGTGCAGAACCCCATGACGCGTTCCACGTTGGCGCGGTTGTACCAGGAGCGGTCGAACATGACGATCTCACCTGCGGTGGGAAGGTGCTGGATGTAGCGCTGGAAGTACCACTGGCCTTGCTCGCGGTCAGAAGGCTTGGCGAGCGCAACGGTCCGGGCGGAGCGTGGATCCAGATGCTCAGTGAAACGCTTGATGGTGCCGCCTTTGCCGGCGGCGTCACGTCCCTCGAAAACGATGACGTGCTTGAGCCCAAGGTCCTGGCCCCAGTACTGGAACTTCAACAGTTCGATCTGCAGGCGGTACTTCTCGATCTCGTACTCATCGCGGGTCATCCGCTGCTGGTAGGGATAGTCCTCGTTCCACGTCTCCACCGCTGATCCACCGGGGTCGATGAGGTCCGGGTCTTCGCCCTGGCCGCCGCTGATGGTGTAACCCAATTCAACAAGGTGGTCGATGGTTTCCCGCAGGTTGTCCCTGACCCACCAATCGTCCAGTGATGTGCCTGTTGGGCTCGATGGACTTGCCTCCGTCATGCGGTCCTCCTGGTCTGTGAGCCTGCCCGGTCTGCGGGTAGTGCGCGGCAGCCTAACAAGGCTTGGTGACGGGAACGTGAACGGGCCTAGGCGGGCGCTCCCAGGTCAATCCAATAGCGTCGAAAAAGCTGCCCATCCTCGTCCGTCCGCACATCCTCGAGCACCCCTCCACACCGCTCGATGGTCCTTGCGGACGCTGCGTTGCTGTCATCGCACGTCAGCAGAACGCGATCCGGCAGAATGCCATCCGGCTGTGCCCGGGCGGACAAGCGGGCACAGAGTTCCCGGAGAGCCCAAGTAGCCGCTCCCCTTCCACGGTCGGACGGTCGTACCCCGTAGCCGATATGGCCACCCGAGTTAAGGAGGGCCGGGGTCAGGTGGTGACGAAATGCGATGGAGCCTACATAGCGCGAGTGCTCAGTGATCCAGCGAAAAGTACACGGAACCATGCCGTCCTTCTCCGGGGTGTTTTCAGCGTCCAGCAGCCTGGCAACCCATTCCTCAAACCCCTCCGGGGTGGTGACGTCGTCAGCCATGAAGACGGCGGCACCGTCCTGATGGGCGCCTGCCCACTCTTGGTGGGACTCGAGGAACGAGTGGTAAAAGGACTTATCAGGGGCAACAAGCGTGAACATGGACCGACCCTATCCCGGACGCGCTTTCCCGGGTTGTCATACCGGGCTGCTAGGCCTACGGGTTTGCTCGCGGCAGCTTCCTGCCCCGCACAGCTGCGTGCGTCTTCTGGAGTGCAGCAATTGATGAGTCGTAGGAATGCTGGGCGACTCCCACAAAGAGGCAGTCAACGATCATCATCTGCGCTATCCGGCTACCCATTGCCCCCGGCCGGAAAGGAGTCTCGCGGGCGGCCGTACTCAACACAATGTCGGCCCCCCTGCCCAATGGCGAGTCAGCATGGTTGGTGATGGCGATGGTGACGGCTCCGGCCGCTTTGCCCGCCTTCAGGAAATCGATGGTGTCCAGGGTGGCTCCCGAGTGAGAGATGGCGATAGCAACGCCGTCGGCATCGAGGAGGGCCGCGGAAGCCAGGGCGGCATGCGGGTCCCCCCAACTGAACGAGGTTAGGCCTATCCGGTGCAATTTCTGCTGCATGTCCTGGCCCACCAACCCGCCCGCTCCCACGCCGAAGATGTCGGTCTTCCGGGAACTGGACACCGCGCTTACCGCCCGGGCCAGCTGTTCCACGTCCAGCACTTGGGCGGTATCGGCGATGGACATGGTTTCGTTGAAGGCAATTTTGGAGACGATGTCCTGCAGCGAGTCTGCAGTGTTGATGTCTTCATAGACCGCGGCAGGCACGCCATGGGCCACACTCTCCCGCGCAGTTTCGCGGGCTAGGTCCAGGCGCAGAGCGGAGTAGCCGCCGTAGCCCACCTTCTTGTAGAACCGGACCACAGAAGTAGTGGATGTTCCACACTCCTCAGCCAGGTCACCGATGGACATGGCTGCTGCCCTGGACGGGTCAGCCAGGACCAGCTCAGCCACGGCCCGTTCCGAGGGGCGCAGTGCCGGCAGGACAGAGCGAATCCGCACCAGAACTGTGCGGGACAAGTGTGCACTGTCCGGCGCTTCCACCATGGTTTCCTTTCGATGGGTCGAACCCGGGCCGGGGCACTGCCCCCGACCCAAGTCACCGCCCGAGTCTTGTCATTAAGTTACACAAGCGGCGCTGAGAAGGTAAGTCATTGACGCAATGCAGGCAAGCGAATACGGTCGATGTAAGGAAAATCACAAATTTTGTCATGTCACTCGCTCCCCTCGAAAGGCTTCTTCATGGCACTGGACCGTAGAAAACTGCTCCATGCATCCGGGCTGGCGGCAGCTGCCGCCGTCGTCGCGCCTTTTGCTCCCGGCGCAGCTGCCAGCACCAACCCCAGCGCGCAGAATCGGCCGGGGAAACCGGGCGCTCCAGTCAGTGGCGCCGACGTTGCCGCCGCGACAAACTGGAGCATTTTCGCGGGACGCAAGGTGGGAGTCATCACCAACCCCACCGGCGTGTTGGCGAACTTCCGCTCGATCGTGGATGACATGGCGGACAAAGGCGTGGACGTCGGAGCAGTCTTCGGTCCCGAGCACGGTTTCCGAGGGACCGCGCAGGACGGCGCCAGCGAAGGAACCTCCGTGGACCCGCGGACCGGCATCACGGTTTACGACTCCTACGGCGCCAACGTTGCCGATTATGTGGGCTTCTTCGAAGCGTCGGGGGTGGACACCATCTGCTTCGACATCCAGGACGTCGGGGCACGCTTCTACACCTACATCTGGACCATGTGGGGTGCCATGCAGGCGGCGTCGAAGACAGGAGCCACGTTTGTTGTCCTCGACCGTCCGAACCCCATCGGCGGCCAAGCCCGCGGACCGGTCCTGCAAAAGGGGTTCGAATCCGGCGTTGGCCAGTTGGGCATTGCGCTCCAGCATGGGATGACGGTGGGCGAGCTCGCCAAATACTTCAATGCGGTTCATCTTCCGGCCGCCGGACTCACACCCATCGAGGACCTTCAGGTGGTGGAGGTCCAGGGATGGCGCCGCGACATGACCGGACCGGACAACCGGGCGGCCTGGATCCTGCCGAGCCCCAACATGCCAACACCGGAAACGGCCACCCTGTACCCCGGCACGGCCCTGTTCGAGGCCACCAACATGTCGGAAGGGCGCGGCACAACCCGGCCCTTCGAACTCATCGGCGCGCCCTACGTGGACTACCGCTGGGCCGAGGCACTGAACAGCAAGGGCTTGGCAGGCGTCACGTTCCGGGAGGCATACTTCCAGCCGACTCTTTCCAAGAACCAGGGCCTCATCTGTGGTGGCGTGCAGGTTCACATCACCGATCCCACCCGCGTCGAAGCCCTGGAAGTGGGCACCCACATGTTGGTCGAAGCCAAGCGCCTATACCCCGGCTTCGGTTGGCGCGGCGACGGCGGCCGCTGGATGGGCCTGCTAAGCGGCTCGGCCAGGTTTGCTGAACAGCTCGACGCCGGTGCTGACGCCAAGACCATCATGGACAGCTGGCGCGCCGAACTGGACCAGTTCGTGCGCGAGACCCGCGCGTATCTCCTCTACAACGGCAAGCGCTAGTCGCGCAGACCAACGCAAACCTCAACCACAACAAGGACGATGGGATTGGGATTCACATGCAAAGACAACGAACATCACTCATGACGGCGGCCGCCACGGCGCTGCTCATGACGGGCGCGGGGGTCATCACCGCGGCGGGCACGGCAGTCGCAGCCCCACCCACCACCGCGGGAACTACGACGACGGTCTCCGCCTCGCCTGACATCGAGGCGATGATTGCCGGCATGACGCTGGACGAAAAGATCGGCCAGATGACGTGGACTCACGTTTACGGTTCATCGGCGGACGACGCCTCCATGGCAGCAAAGAATCAAGAGCGGTACGGCGTCAATACACCCGCCGAGGTGGTGGAAAAGTACAACCTTGGCGGCGTTCTCTACTTTGCATGGTCCGGCAACACCAACAACCCGCAGCAGGTTGCGGGCCTTTCCAACGGCTTGCAGCAAACGGCCTTGCGAGAGGACGGGAACGGCATTCCACTGGCAGTCACCATCGACCAGGAAGGCGGTTTGGTTGCCCGCATTGGGCCGCCCGCCACAGTCCTCCCGGGCAACATGGCCCTCGGCGCCACCGCGGATGCGAATCTTGCCAAAGCACAAGGTGAAATCCTTGGCTCCGAAATGCGCGCCATGGGTATCAACGTTGATTTCGCGCCGGTCCTTGACCTGAACTCCAACCCTGACAACCCGGTCATCGGAATCCGATCCATGGGCGAGGACCCGGCCCTGGTCAGTGCCCTCGGTGTTGCCCAGATCGAAGGCATTCAAGCGCACAACGTAGGCGCGGCCGCCAAGCACTTCCCCGGCCACGGCGACACCTCAGTGGATTCCCACTACGGACTGCCCACCGTCACCTACGATCGCGCAACACTCAATGAGCACCTGAAACCCTTCAAAGCTGCCATTGACGGCGGAGTGGACATGGTCATGACGGCCCACATCATTGTTGAGGCCATCGACGCGGAAATGCCCGGCACCCTGTCCCACAAGGTACTCACCGGTTTGCTTCGCGATGAGATGGGCTTCAAGGGGTTGGTGACAACTGATGCCTTGGATATGGCCGCAATGGCCGCCGAGTGGCCCCAGGAAGAAATCGCCGTCAAGGCGATCCAGGCCGGATCTGACATCCTCCTCAACTCCCCGGACGTGGACGCGTCGTTCGCCGGGGTTCGCGCCGCCGTCGAATCCGGCGAGATCACCGAGACCCGCCTGGATGAGTCCGTCCGACGGATCCTTGAATGGAAGGTCAAGCGTGGGGTCTTCGAGCAGCCTATGGCAGACCCCGCCGCGGTGGACACCCTGGTGGGAAGCGCAGAGAACCTGGCCACGGCAAAGCTGATCTCCGACCGCGCCGTCACCTTGGTACGCAATGAGAACGGGGTCTTGCCGCTCGCTTCGGGCAGCTCGGTGCTCATGGTGGGTGCCGGTTCAGCGTGGCCCGAGCTCGCGGGACCAATGCTCAAGGATCAGGGATTCACGGTCACCGAAGACTACGAGGATGGGGCCTCACCCTCCGCGGCCTACCGCGCACGTGCGGTGGCTGCCGCCGGCAACGTCGATGCCGTGGTCTTCGCTTCCTACAACGCGACCAGCAATGCTGCGCAGCAACAGATGGTCGCGGAACTCGCCGCCACCGGCACACCGGTGATCGTTGTGGCAACCCGCAATCCCTACGACGTCAACGTCTTCCCCGGCGCCGACGCCGTACTTAACAGTTATGGAGTCAAAGAGGTCAATTTCCACGGTGCTGTCCGTGCCATCTCAGGTGCGGTCAACCCCAGCGGCAAGCTGCCGGTCAACGTGCCGAAGGCCGACGCCAGCGGTGTCCTCCTGCCGTTGGGCTTCGGGCTGAGCTACGAAATTACGACGCCGGCCCCCGTTACCTTCACGGACCGCCCGGGTCATGGGCAGGACGGTTACACCATCCCCTCCGTCCCGGGTGTTGCGTACCTGATTGACGGCAAGGAAGTCGCCGCCGGAAGCTACAGGAAGCCTTCAGGCACTGTGACCGTCACAGCGGAACGGCTGCCCGGGTATGTCTTCACCGACGGTTCCGTCACCGAGTGGACGCACACCTTCACCACAGGGCTCCCCAAGTCCTAGGAGAAGCTAAACCACCGTTGAGTTCATCAGTGCGACCGTGATGAGCAGGGCAATCCCGAACATCGGCAGGCAAAGAATGATGTTGGTCAGGCGGTTGTCCCTCATCACGGCCACGAACTCCCGGAGGAAGGCGCTGGGCACAAAGTATCTGGCCGTGGGAGCACCCACAACCTCGGCGTTGATCTTCTGGCGCCGAGATAGGAGCGCGGCGCGGAGCACGTGGTAATTGTTGGTGCACACAAGCAGCGGACCCTGAATGCCTTTGTCTGCCAGCAGGGCAACGGAATACGCGAGGTTCTCTCGGGTGGTGGTGGCCTGGTTCTCTTCCAAAACATCCTTGGCCGCCGCCCCCTTTGCCACCAGGTAGTCCTTCATCGCGGTGGACTCCGGCCGGGGTTCGTCCGGGCCTTGGCCCCCGGAAGGCACCAAGACGGGCTTGGCCGGGGTGCCGCCGTCGTAAATTTCCAAAGCCTTGTTCAAGCGGGCGGCGAGCAACGGCGGGACCTTGCCATCAATCAGCCCGGAACCGAGGACGATGACGGCCGCCGGGTTAGGGCTGAAACGCATCTTGGAATACACCACTGCGTAGCCCAAAAAAACCACGAATGCGCAGCCGAGGTAGGAACAGAGGAAGAAAGCGAGAGCGGCTATGCCCGCCAGCACCGGCTGCCCGCTCAGCACGAAAAGGAACGCGATGACGGGGGCCAGGAACACCGCGAGTCCCACCGCAAACGGCAAGAAACTGGTGATCCCAGGCCCTTCCCTGCGGACCATCGTGACACCGTTGGCGATCAGGAAGCCCGCAAACACAAAGATGCTCACCACCGGTACCACCAAGACCACCAGGTTCAACCATTCGAACCACGGGTTCAGGTCGATGAGCAAGTCCAGCACGGCCTGCAGAAGGAACCACGCAGCCACAAGCAGGAGCACCCCGTTGCGGAGCCGGCGCCGGTCCGACTGGAACGAGGCAAGGAAGAGCCCCGCAAAGAGAAGTCCGAGGACCAGATTCAGCATGATCCAAGCCTATGCGCTGGGGTTACTGCCCTTGCCCGGGCGTCTCGTACGACTCCGGGGTTAGACGGCCATCTGCGGCAACATTGGTCTGCTTCCCGGGGACGATGTCCGTGTTCTGGGCGCTGACCGCGAGCCATCGGCCGTCACTTTGACGCACGGCCGTGAAGCTGATGACTCCCCGTCTGGGCCCTGATCTCTCGCCGGTGGGCGTGATCTGGCCGGTCATGGACCACCTCGCGTGGACAACGGCCACCTCGGTGCCGAGCTCCCGGACTTTGACCTTTTCCAACACCATCTCCGTGTCCGGAAACATGTGCCGGAAACCATAGTCGTGGTTGAACCGGATCTGCCTGCGGTTGTTCCACCACATGCCCACGACGTTCACAAAGTCGGCGTCCTCCACGAACAGCTCCGCCAGCGCCGCGGGATCAGCCACGTTCCACGCTCTGGCGAAACCGTCGGCTACGTCGCGGGGGCTCGGTTTCATCACGCCGATTCGCGGATGACCAGTTCGGTGGGGATGGTGACGGCGGCGGGGCGTTTGCCGCTGATGACGTCCAAGAGCAGCCGCACCATTTCCTCGCTGATGCGGTCGAACGGCTGCCGGACGGTAGTGAGCGGGGGCGCCGCCTCTTGCGAGGTACTGATGTCATCAAAGCCGACGACGGCGACATCACCCGGGATTGTCAGACCGGCTTCGCGCAATACATCCATTGCGCCGAGCGCCATGAGGTCGTTCGCAGCGAAAACGGCATCGATGTTCTTGGTGCGACCGAGAAGTTCACGCATCGCTTTGGCCCCGCTGTCGCGGCTGTAGTCACCCTGGGCAATGAGCTCTTCATCGATATCCGCACCTTGATCGTCCCGGTACGCTTCGAGTCGCCGCGTACCGCCGGAGGTGTCCGCAGGGCCGGCGATGGTGGCAATCCGCTGCCGGCCGCCGTCGCGAAGGTACCGCAAAACGTCGCGCGCGCCCTCGTAATCGTCGGCAGCGACGTAACCCATTTTCTTCTCGAAGCCCAAGGGGGCGCCACAAGCGATCGCCGGGACACCCGCGGCAATGATGTCCGCGATGATGCCCTTCCTGCTGCCATGGGAGGAGATGAGGAGGACACCATCAACGTGGCCTGCTGTGAGGAAGTCGGTGGCTCGCCGTTGTTCATCATCGGTGCCGGCCATGATCAGGACCAGCGGGATGTCATGCACAGCCAGAGCGTCCGCTGCGCCGCGCATGAGGACAGCGAAGTTGGGGTCCTCGAAGAGACGTTCTTGGGTCTCAGTGAGCAGGAAAGCCACGGAATTGGCGCGGTTGGTGGCGAGATTCCTTGCGTGCGGGTTGACTCGGTAGCCCGTCTTCTTGATCGCGGCGTTGACAGCGGCCAGAGCCGACGGGCTGACCCAGTGGCCACCGTTGAGAACCCGGGAAACCGTACCTCGCGATACGCCGGCTTCTGCGGCCACATCGTCGATTTTGGGCCGTGGCCTGGGGGCGGATTGCGTCATGACCCAAAGCCTACCTACCGCTAGGCCTTCACGGCGCCAGCGGCAAGATCCACCTTCCAATAGCGCTGCAGGAGAAGGAACATGATCACCAACGGCACGATTGACAGCAGCGCGCCGGCGAGCACCAGCGTGTACAGGGCGGGTGCTGAAGCGCCTTGGTTCAACAGACCGTTAAGTCCCACAGTGACCGGGAACAATTGGTCGTCGCCGAGCATGATGTACGGCAGCATGAAGTTGTTCCAAATGGCCACGAACTGGAACAGGAAAATGGTCACCAGGCCAGGCAACATCATGGGTGCAGCAATGCGGTTGAAGATATACATTTCCCTGGCCCCCTCGGTTCGGGCGGCCTCAATGACATCGCCGGGAACGGAGGCCGCGGCGTAGATCCGCGCCAAGTAAATGCCGTACGGGCTGATGATCTGCGGCAAGAGCACCGACCAGTAGGTGTTGGTGAGGCCGGCTTGGGCCAGCATCAGGTATTGCGGGATGGCGAGGATGACGCCGGGAACCAGCACCCCCATGAGCAGGACCTTGAAGACACCGGACTTGCCCGGGAAATCAAACTTCGCCAAGACGTAGCCGGAAAGCGCAGAGACCCACGTGGACACGACGGCTCCGACGCCCGCGTACAGGGCCGTGTTGAGCATCCAGCGCCAGAACAGGCCATCGCGATATTCGGTGAGCTCCACGATGTTGTCCCAGAGGTGAGTGCTGGGAGCCAAGGTAAACGTGGAAAACAGCTCAGTGCCGTCCTTGCTCGCGGCAGCCACTACCCAGATCACGGGGAACAGGCAGTACAGCGCACCAAGGATCAGGATTCCGGTGGAAAGGTAACTCGGCTTTTCCTTGACGTACTCCGCCTTGGTTGCCTTGGGATTGGTTCTGTTGGATTTTCGGGAAGTGGCGAGGGCAGTCACGGTCAGTTCTCCTGTCCGAAGGCCCGCTTCTGCACGATGCGCAGGAACAGGAACGAAATGATGAAGGTTGCCAGGGCAATCACGATGCTGGTGGCAGCCGCGGAAAAGACATCGTTGCGCGTGAAGGCATCGCGATACACCAGCATCAGCGGGGACCAGCTCGTGGAAAGGCTGTTGGCAAGAGGGCGCAGCGTGGTGGGTTCAGCGAAGACCTGCAGCGTGGCGATCATCGAAAACAGTGCGGTCATCACCAGCGATGGCGCGATGATGGGGATCTTGATGCGCAGAGCCGTCTGGATTTCAGAGCAGCCGTCCAGCTTGGCGGCCTCGTAGATTTCGCTGGGAACGGCCTTCAGCGAGGTGTACATAACGATCATGTTGAAGCCGACGCCACCCCAGAGGGCGATATTGCAGATGGCGAACGTCACCAGGTTGGGATCCAGCAGCGAAGGCAGTTCCATTCCGAACTGCCTGGCCAGGAAGTGGAACGGGCTGACGCCGGGGAGGTAAAGGAAGCCCCACAAGAGCGAGCTGATCACAGCCGGTACTGCATACGGCAGGAAGATGGCCGTGCGGGAGAAACTACCGGCACGTGTGCGCCGGGAGTCCAGCAGGAGTGCAAACAGCAGGGCAAAGCCGAGCATCAGGGGGATGAGGATGAGCCCGTAAGTGAGGACCCGCAGGACGCTGCCAAGGAATTCCGGGTCCGTCAGGGCGCTGACGTAGTTGTCCAAACCGGCGAAGGCCGTGCTCTGTGAGCCTTTGCCGAGGCCCAGTCCGCTGACCTTCTTCTTCTGGAAGCTGAGCACCAAGGTGTAGATGATGGGCGCTGCCATGAAGACGAGGAAAAGGATGATGCCCGGCGCGAGCATTGCGTAGGGGATGAGCACCCGGGATTTGAAGTTCTTCGACTTCCTCGGGGTTCCGGCTGCAGTATCGGCCGCCGGACCGGGCCTGGTTACGGTCATTGCCACGGGTGCACTTCCTTGTGGTGGATCGACGTGTGGTGATTCTGGTTCGAACTGTGGTGATTCGATGTGGGATCAGCGTGCGCGGGAGGGTGCCGGGCGTCTCGCCGGCGGACACCCTCCCACGCTGAATCGGCTACTCTGAACCGCTGCTTGGAACTGCTGCTTGGCGCGGTTACTTGACCGTGAAGCCGGTCTTCTTCAGGTCATCTACGGTGACCTGCTGCATGTTGCTGACTGCATCCAGGAAGGCACTCTTCTGCTTGGACTGTGCAGCCTTGGCGAACTGATCGTTGTAGGCGTTGTAGGCCACGTTGACGTTAGGACCGTAGGTGAAGGAGCCCACGTTCTGCGCCGCCTCACCAACAACATCGTAGAAATCGGGCTGGTTGGAGAAGAATGCGGGAGCCTTGGTCAGGGCAGACTTCGCGCCTTCGTTGTCTGCCGGGTAGATGCCGGCCACCTCAACCAGGGCCTTTACGGCTTCGGGATCGGTGTTCAGCCACGTGGCGAATTTGGCCGCGGCGTCGAGGTTCTTGGACTGCGAGGTCACAGCAGTGGAAGATCCACCCCAGTTGCCGGTGGATGGCTTGGATGCGTCCCACTGCGGCATGGGCGCCACTTTCCACGTGCCGGCTGTGGATCCGGCGTTGCCCTCCAGAACGCCCGGGCCCCAGGCCGCGCTGAGCCAGCCAACCTGCTTGCCGGTGTTGAGTGCCGTGTTCCACTCCGGGGTGTACATGGGCTTGTTGTCGATGACACCCTCTTCCACGAGGCCGCCCCAGTATTCAGCCACCTTTTCTGTGGGCTCTTCGGCGATCTTCACGTTCCAGGCGTCGCCATCAACACCCCACCAGGAGGCTCCGGCCTGCTGGGCCATGCCGGTAAACCATCCGGCGTCGTTGGAAGAGAACGTTCCCAGGTAGGCCTCGGGGTCAGCTGCATGAACGGTCTTTGCTGCCGCCGCGTACTCGTCCCAGGTTTTAGGAACAGCAATGCCCAGCTTCTCGAAGATGTCCGCGCGGTAGTAGAACACCATGGGGCCGGTATCCTGCGGCACGGAGTACAGTGCATCGCCGCCCAGCGTCACATCGTTCCAGACGCCATCGGGGAAGTGGCTCTTGGTGTCGTTTGCCACGGTGCCGGAAAGATCGGCGAGCGCATCGGCTGCTACCAGGGTGGGGATCTTCTGGTATTCGGCCTGGATCAGGTCCGGGGCGCCGCTGCCGGCCTTGACTGCGGTGAGCAGCTTGGTGACGGCCGGGTCTCCGCCGTCCTGCTTGTTCACGGTGACGTGGATGTTGGGGTTTTTCTCATTCCAGAGTTCCACCACCTTGTCCAGGTTGGGGGCCCAAGCCCAGTAGGTCAGTTCCACTTTCTGGTTGGGATCGCTGGTGGCCGCGCTTTGGCTGCCTGCCGTGGAACTTCCTGAACAACCTGCGGCGAGCATTGTGGCCGCTGCGAGCATGGCTACGGCGCCTGCACGAAATGACTTGCGCATTTCGTCCTCCTTGTCGAAAAGCTGAATTGTGCTGTCTGGGATTCACCGCTCATCCGAACTGGGGTCGCATGACTGTGAGCGGTTCCAGTTAGACACAGCCGTATGATCCATGTCAACACTAAATAACATCTAGTCAGGGCAACGAGGGCTGTGATAATACTGGGAGCGCACACAGTTCTAAGGAGATCATTCGATGACAGACGTCCTGCAGGCCCCCGCCACCCAAGGCGCACCCGCGCCTTGGGTACAGCGACCGGCCGGCCTTTGCTACGGCGGGGATTACAACCCCGAGCAATGGCCCCGCGAGGTCTGGGTGGAAGACATCGCGCTGATGAAAGACGCCGGGATCAACCTGGTCAGTATCGGCATCTTCTCCTGGGTGTTGCTCGAACCACGCGAAGGTGAATACCACTTCGAATGGCTTGATGACTTGATGGACCTGCTGGCCGATGCCGGCATCAGCGTGGACCTCGGAACACCTACGGCGGCACCGCCCGCATGGTTCTGGAAGAAGTACCCCCAGTCGCGTCCCGTGACCCGCGAGGGCGTCACCTTGGGCAACGGATCGCGTGGCATGGCCAGCCCCAGCTCGCCGGAATACCGCCGGGCGGCCACCAACATCACCGAACAGCTCGCACGCCGCTACGCTTCCCACCCCGCGCTGGTTCTTTGGCACGTCCACAATGAATTCGGCGCACCGGTCAGTGAGTCCTACGACGCGCAGTCCGTGCTGGCGTTCCGCGATTGGCTCCGCCACCGTTATGGCACCTTGGACGCCCTGAACCAGGCCTGGGGCACCCTTTTCTGGGGGCAGAAGTACGGCGAATGGGATGAGATCGACGCACCCAGGCTTTCAGCCAGCGTCAGCAACCAGGCACAGCGGCTCGACTTCCGCCGGTTCACCTCGGACGCCATGCTGCAGTGCTTCATTGCCGAGCGCGATGTCATCAAAAAGTACACGCCCCACCTTCCGGTGACCACCAACTTCATGGCCACCAACTGCCTTTCAGCTGACTACTGGGCCTGGGCCAAGGAAGTGGACATCGTTGCGAACGACCACTACCTGGTTGCGCAGCGCACGGACAACCACGTTCTTCTCTCCATGGATGCCGACCTCACGCGATCCCTGGCGGGCAACCGGCCCTGGATGCTGATGGAACACTCCACCGGGGCCGTGAACTGGCAGGGACGGAACATCGCCAAACGGCCGGGCGAATTAGCCCGCAACAGCCTGTCCCACCTGGCCCGCGGGGCGGACGCCATCATGTTCTTCCAGTTCCGCGCATCCCGCTATGGCGCGGAAAAGTTTCACTCCGCCATGCTCCCGCACGCCGGCACCGGTACCCGGATCTGGCGGGAGGTCATGGACTTGGGCGAAGACCTCGGGAAACTCTCCCCTGTGAAGGGCTCCGTCGTGAAGTCTCGCGTGGCCATCCTCTGGGACGTGGAATCATTCTGGGCGCAAGATCTTGAATGGCGGCCCAGCAGCGATCTTGACCACCGCGAACGGATCGAATCCTTCTACTCCGTCCTGTGGAACCGCGGGATCAGTGTGGACTTCGCCCACCCCGAAGCCGACCTCTCCGGTTACGACCTGGTCCTCGCCCCGGCCCTCTACCTGGTGGGTGACAAGGCAGCCGCAAACATCAGCCGCTACGTCCACGACGGCGGACATCTGATGGTGTCCTATTTCTCCGGCATCGTCGATGCCAACGACACCGTCCCAGCAGGCGCCTCCCCCGGTGGCCTCCGCGACGTCCTCGGTTTGGAGATCCACGAATTCCTGCCCTTGCGTGAGAACGAAACCGTCACCATGGGCAACGGCGCCACCGGAACCGTTTGGTCGGAGGAAATTCACCCCGACACCGCCAACGTGCTGAGCCGCTATGTTGACGGCCCTGCGGCCGCCGGCCCGGCCATTACGCGGAACGAATTCGGCGACGGCACCGCTTGGTACATTTCCACAAAGCTCGACGGCGGCCACCTCGCCGACGTCGTACTGGACGCCGTGAGGGCGGCAGGAATTGAGCCTGGCGTCCAACCACCGGCGGGGCTGGAGGTTGCTTCACGCGATTCAGAGGATGGCACTTTCACCTTCCTGATCAACCACACGGATGCCGACGCTGAATACCCGGCGAGTGGACGCAACCTGATCTCCGGCGAGGACGTCAGCGGAACAGCACACATTCCCGCCGGCACCATCTGCGTGGTCCACACCCCAGCGGAACAGCGCTGACCCTGCTGGAACCAGACGGCCGGCCCGGACCGATTACGGTTCGGGCCGGCATTCCACCCCCGCGGTTTGCCACCCGCCGTCGAGCTGCCACCCGCCGTCGTGCTGGTCCTCCCTCTGAGGGGCCCGTGGTAGATTCGATAGGCGCAAAAACGCAAACAAGGGGTTGATCATGAGCGATGCACGGACATCCCGGCCGCGGCATTTCCAAGCTGTCGCTGCGTCGCTGCTGCTGGTCACCGTAGCTGGCGGCCTATCAGCGTGCCGCGAGGAAAAGCGACCCGCGCCCCCTTACCCGGCGGTTGAATGGCAAGGAACTCCGCCCAGTGCGCCCATAGAAGCCGACCCCTGGGTCATTGCAGCCCGCAAATCCCTCGAGGCCCAGGCTGTGGCACAAAACATTACGGACTTCACCTTGCCCGAACTGGTGGAGACCACTGCCCTGGACCTCCGCGTTCGCCTTTCCAGGCATCCCGTGAATGACGTCACACAGAAACGACGCCCGGACATCCGCCCGGGACCCGATCCTTTCCTCCCTATGGAGGTCAAGCCAGGTCCGGCTGCAGGCACTGCCGAGGTTCGCGGTTGCGTGGTGCGTTGGGCGTCCGAAACAGGCGACGTGCCGGATGAGATGAGTGCCTCCGGCGTGATGTTCCGGATGGAACACCTCGAGGCAGGGCAACTGCGGATCAGCAGCGTGGTTACTCTTCCCGATCTGGACTGCAGTACCGCTACACCACCCATTGCATTGTTCGTGCCTGCTCCCGAGCCGTCCGATGTCACTGACGTCCAGGATGTTGTACGGGCAAAGCCAGCCGAAATCGACCCTGAGTACGTCGACCCTGAGTAAATAGGCCCTGAGTACTGCCTTAATGAGGACTTGGTGAGGTCCACCAGCCGGTCAGGTCAGGGTCAAGCCATTCCGCGAAGCGGTCTTTCGGAATGATGACCGGCGACCGGTTGTGGACGCGGCCTAACGCGTCCTGGGCGGTTGTGGTCAGGACCGTGCAGGTCCGCAGCCACCGTTCGGGGCCGTACTCGGGCAGCGCGGGGGCGGGCCAGAAATCGTGCAGGCCGGCGAAGCCCAGCAGCGGTACTTTCTCTGAGAACAGATAGTTCGGGATCCTTTTGCCGTCTTTGCTGAATTCGGGATCATTCATTGAAAGCCCTGGACCGGGCCTCTCCCATGGATATGCCGTAGTGCTTCTTGAACGCGATTGATGCGGAATTGTAGGTGGAGAATCCTGTTTGCAGGGCGGCGTCTGCAAGGGAGATTGATCTGCTCCGGCGTATGAGCCTGGAGAGCTCATTCAGACGCCTCAAACGGAGGGCCCGACCAGGGGGCAGCCCATTGGCCGCGAAGACCCGATGAAGGGTTCTTTCACTCACGCCGAGCTCCTTAGCCAACGTCTCTGTTGTGAAGGCCGGATCCCGGTAACGTCGCGCTATAAGTTCAAGTGCGTGCGTGAAGAGTTCGGAGACCTCGGAGCTGGCCTGCATGCGCCTAAGAAGCAATCCGGCGGTATGCCGAGCCACCTCGAGCCCATCTGTGAGATCGCGCGTTGAAGACGATCGGGCCAGCGAAATCAAAACATTCACTACTGCGACGAGCATCTTCACAGGAGCATTAAGTGGGAGAACCTGCGATCGGGATGCCTGACCGTGAGCGCGGCTTCCCGTCAACGAAACGCGCACCACTCGTGACATCGCAAGCGTCGAGTACGAGAACCTGCCGCTGTGAATCAAAACGACGTCACCATCCGTAACGGTGATCACACGCCCCTGCAGCGCCAGCTTGATGCTGCCTGTCACAATCACAAGGAGCACAGGACCGTTCGGCGCATTCCCGGCAAGAGTATATGAGGTTCCCCTAATCTCATCGATCAAGATCCCAGCAGCAGTCAGATGGAATGTCCTAAATTCGGGAGCAGGCTCGCGAAAACTAACATTGCCACCCAGACGGCGTGAAAGCTCGCCTACTGACATCGTCCCCGTGCTGCCTAGCCCTAGCCGGACGGCGGCCTCCGCGCCCGCTTCTTCGACCATCGACCGCCCCCCGTGGCGGTGAGGTTCGAGTCGTTCATTTTCGGCGGCCCACCCCTCCACGAGAGCGAGCATGATGAGGTAATCAGGGACCATTTTGGCGGCATTACAGAAGGCTCTGAGGTCGAGCATCGTTTCTCGGATTCCCACCCCGTGGTAAGCACGGGATCCTCCGAGTCGTGAAACGGCGGCGTGCAGATCGCCGCCCCTGATCTTTATATTGGTGAGCGCCTGGACTTCCGGAACGAGCCAATCAGAGGCGCGCATCCATCCGGTTCGCAGACTCACATGATTCCAGTACTTTTGGAGCTCCAGGGATCTTCCTTCGAGCCCTTTCGGGGAAATTTGGGGGACGTCTTCCATGAAAACGTAGTACAAACGGATTGGTATTCGTGTCGCAATCTTGGGCAGCTTTTGCGAAACTTTGCTCATTCGGGATAATAGGTCGCCTGCGACCGGGCCACAGGGAACCCTCCGCAAACGTGCATGGATTCCTGCAGGGTGCACACTTTGCTGCCGTCGAGTAGTATCAGGCTGCCTCAAGGCCATCTAGCCGCAGTGGAACCGTCGAGTAGTTCTCATGCACGGATAAACCGCAATCCGGCCCGCTCCAGCGCTGCGAGGTTCCCTTCGCGGTTCCCGCCCCTGCGGAAAAATGGGGACCACAACACGTCGGAAGCAGGCCGGACAATCACTGAACATCACGGGTAGTAAATGACAAACTGGTTATTCTTCCAATTCACATCCTGGATATCCTCATTGTTGGAAAGATCGGTTTCTGCGTAGAACCCCGCGTTGGCACCCAGATCAATTCGGGACCGGAATGAGGTGTAGTACCAGTATTTACCGTTCGGGTTCACCACAGAGTCTGAGACCGGTTGAGTGTAGACCCTGAACGTCACGGTAAATGACTCGCTCGGAAGGAAGGGCCGGAGAAGGGTGTAGTTTTCAACGATTCTGATGACATCTGACCCTCCTGTCGATGAAACGACTTCGGCCGTGCTTCCTGTATAGGTGTACTCGCTGGCGAGAAGCGAAGAAGCGACAACCTCGTATCCGGCCAGCGGCGTGTACTCTCTATTCGTTCTCGTTGAAACATTCTGGCCAATGTAAGTCACCGCAAAATGGGTACCGGCGGGCAATATCACCGCTGAGCTGTTGGTAAATGTTGCAGTAGCTGTGAGTGGTTGGGTGAACTCCGAGAAGGCCCGCACCTCCTCATTTGACTCTGTATCGAAAGTTGTGATTGGCGGAACCTCTTGGATATCCCCAATCGTTGTCGCGAGATCAATCTCAGGAAGCTGAGAAGCGCTTGCCGCTGGTGCGGCCACGGCTGCGACGACGACCGGAACACTCCAGGCGGACATTTTCGTGATAGTTCTGCGAGATACGCCAGAATTCATGTGGTCATTAATAGTCATTTTCTCTTTCATCACTTCTCAGGACAAACTCTCAGCTACCGCGTTCAACAATGGCTCATCGATCGGCGCAATCATCCTCAGATGGCGCTTTTTTAACTACGAAGTGTGAATCTGGCCCGCAGAGGTCCTAGAACTACCCAGACTTTGCCGTTCACCTAGGTAACATGTGAGTGATTTTTCGGACTTTGGATGCGAAAGAGCTTTTACGGCAGGGCAGCGACCTGTGTGCCGACCCCTGCAAGGGCTAGCGCTGGCCGCCAGGGGATAACCCACTCCTCTGGATTCCCGGCATCTTCCTGGGCGCCACCAACGCGAAGCGCATGCGATGAGGCCGCGAGGATCCGCGAGAGTGTGGCGGTTGGCTTTGACGTCCCGCGTCGAGCTGGCTGCGTTGGAGACGGTCGGGTAGGGGCCGTTGGGGATTTCGCCAACGAACTCTGGGTGCGTCGGCATCGATCCATACGTTGGCAGGTTCGCTAGGACCGCTCCCGCGCCGTCCGCTGGGCAAAATCGTTGAGGGCCGCCGCAACAGCGTCCGGGTGGCTCAGAGTGGCGTAGTGTCCCCCGGGGATTTCCACGGGCTCGATCCCAAGCCGCTGTTGTACCTGCCGCCTCATGAACGGCGCTGGAAAAAACTGGTCGTCACGGCACAGGATGGCCAGGGTGGGCACGTCCGGATGACAGCCAGGCCAGGGTCCTGACATCCAGGCGCCTTGCTGGTCCCGCTCCCGGTCAGTGGCCTGCTGTGCCAAAACTTCAGGGACCAGGTTGAAGTACGCCTCTTCGGGGATGGCCTCTCGATCATGCCCCGTGTTGGTCCACCAGTCGCCGAAGGTCTCGCCCGGCATCGGAATCATGGCCGAGAGGTACACCAGGCCGTCGGAGTGGAGTTCGTCGCAGACCAACGGCGCCGTGAAGCCACCCAGCGAATGCCCCACCACGATGGTGTGCTCGGCATCGCCAACTGCGTCCGTCACGGCGCGGGTATAGTCCTCAAGCCCGGCGTTCTTGTCTTCGATGGGCAGGTCGACGGCAACCACGCCATGCCCGGACGCTTCGAGCAGCGGGCTCACCAGATGCCAGTCCCATGCCGTGGAACCACCACCGTGAATCAGTACGAAAACAGCCATCATTCCCCCGTTTCAGCTCAGGCCGTGTGTGCTGTCACCAGCGCATCCGGTGCACCTTGTACGGGCCCCGCGGCTGTCTCAACGGGGAGCCCGTTTCGGATCCAATACTCGATTCCGCCGATCATTTCCTTCACCGAATACCCCAGTTCCGCGAAGGCCAGCGCAGCGAACGTGCTGCCGTTGCACCCTGGGCCCCAGGAATAGACCACTACTCGGGAGCCGGCTGGGACAAGTTGCTCCGCGAGGGCCGGTATCTGTGCGGTCGGAATATGTACGGCGCCTGGAATATGTCCGTGGTCCCATGAGGATTGGCGGCGGGTATCCACCACAATCCAGGTGCCGGGCGCTGACTCTGCCACTTCCATGACGTCGATCTCGCACTCCAGCTTCGCGCGAAAGTATTCAGATGCAGTAATACTCATGCGAGTTTCGCCAACTTCGCAGACGCCCGGCGGGAGCCCAGCTTGGCGGAAATCCGGAGGCTTGTCTCTGCGGCCATCGGCCCGACTTCACGGACACGCTTGGCGGTCATCCGGGAGGACAAGGAAGAGACAGACAGCGCTGCCACCACGTGATCGTCATGCCCGAAGATCGGGGCGGCAACGCAGCGAACCTCCGGTTCATTCTCCCGGTCATCAATGGAATACCCGCGCCGCCGGATGGCTTCAAAATCAGCTCGGAGCAGTGTCGGGTCCGTGATGGTTTTGTCCGTGAGGGGTTCCAAGTTTCCTGCCAGGATCGGTCCCACCACTTCCTCCGGACTGAACGCGAGCATGGCCTTCCCAACTGCAGTGCAATAGGCCGGCATGGTGGCGCCCACCCGCGACGCCATGCGCACCGTGGCTTCGTCCTCCACTTTGTCCAGGTAGACAACGTCGTGCCCGGAAAGAACCACCAAATGGCAAGTGCTTTCCGTGGCACGCATGAGAGTCCGGAGTTCGCCGTTGGCCACGCTGCGTAGATCCACGCGATCCAGGTAGGACTGTCCCAGCCGCAAACAGCCATGGCCCAGGCGGAACTTGCCTGTCTCGTGGTCACGCTCCAGCAGGTTTTCTTCAAGCAGAGGCGCAGCCAAACGCAACAACGTGCTCTTGTTGAGACCGGAGAGGCGGGTGAGCTCCACGAGTGCAAGCCCATCACCATTGCCTGGTTCCTCGGCCACCACAGTCAGCAAAGCCAGTGCCTTGCGCAGCGATGCCGAGGAATTGCGGGCATCCTTGCCTTCAGTAGTCACTCAGTTCCTCACGAGCTGCTCGGCGTCGTAATCGCGTTTCCAACCCTCCACACCCGGCCGCTGCTGCCATGGCGCGGGACCGGACAAAGGCCGATACTCCACGCCCATGGCCTCGAGCCGCGCCAAGTGTGCACCTGTGAGTCGGGTCAGGAACTCATCGTAGTCCCGGCCCGCGGGGTTGGACCAGAACACTTCGGAGATGGCGCTGAGGCGCGGGAACGCTGCGAACTGCACGCGGCGCGGTGAATCCAAGTGCTCGCTCCAGATGTTGGCTTGGGCTCCTAGGAGCCTGCCCGGGAAGTCCGTGCCTTCAACTCCTGGCAACGGCTCAAACTCGTAGACAGCCTGCAAGGTGGTCACGAAACCAACGGGGACGGGTTCGTCGTCACCGTCGGCCTGGCGGTGGTCCAGGTAGAGCTTGTGCTCAGGGCACATCACAACGTCGTAGCCCTTGCGCAGGGCGTCAATCCCGCCTTCGTACCCGCGCCAGGACGCCACAAGCGCACCGTCCGGAAGGCCGCCGTCGCCGATCTCGTCCCACACGGACGTGGCGCGGCCGTGGTGCTTCAGATGCAACGCCAGCTGCCCGACGAACCAACTGTGCAAGCCGGAAACGTCGTCCAAGCCCAACTCTGCAGCCTTTGCCTGTGCTTGGGCACTCGCCTGCCATTGCGTGAGTGGCACTTCGTCGCCGCCCAGGCTTATCCACGGGGAGGGGAAGATCTCCACCACCTCGTCCAGGACATTCCGGTAGAACTCCAGCGAGGTTTCGGAGACTTCCAAGACGGTCTCATTGATGCCCCACCGCGTCCATACCTCCACAGGAGATGAACCATCAGCCGGGCCCGCACCGAGCTCCGGATACGCCGCGATGGCAGCTTGGCTGTGGCCCGGAACATCGATCTCCGGGATGACAGTGATATGCCGGTCCGCGGCGAACGCCACGATCTCCCGGAGATCGTCCTGCGTATAGAAACCACCGTGTGGGCGGCCGTCGAATACTCCTGCGCGCCAGGAACCAAGCGACGACTCCCGGCGCCACGCACCAGTTTCGGTCAGCTTGGGGTAGCGGTTAATTTGCATCCGCCAGCCCTGATCGTCCGTGAGGTGCAGGTGAAGAACGTTGAGTTTGTGCATGGCCATCACCTCGATGAACCGGAGCACGTTGTCCTTGGGCATGAAGTGCCGCGCGACATCCAGCATGGTCCCGCGGTAGCCGAATCGCGGCTTGTCCTCCACAGACACACGGGGAACCGACCATCCCTCAACAGCAACAACAGGAGCCTGCCTCAACGCCGCTGGTCCCAACAACTGCACTAGCGTCTGCGCGCCGTAGAAAGCGCCAGCGGCGCCACCCGCAGAAATCACGACGGCGTCACTCACCTCCAAGCGGTAGGCCTCGGCGTCCAGCGAAGGGTCCAGCAGGAGGCGGATGCCCGCCTCACGAGCAGGCGCGGGAGCCAGGTCCCAACCCGTAGCTCCGCCCAAAGCATGGTTGAGCCAGCGGCGAGGACCGCGCAGTTCAGGGTCGGCACCCACGGAAGTGCCGGCGTCGAGCTCCAACTCGCCCGTGCCTGCGGAGAAGGACCACGGGGCTGGGATCAATTGGTGAAACGCGCTCATCCCTTCACCGCCCCGGCCAGTCCGGACACGAGCTTGCGCTGGACTGATACGAAGAAGATCAGCACTGGAATGGTCATGATGACCGAGCCGGCCATGATGGCTCCCCAATCGTTTTGGTCGGGCTTGAAGAACGTCAGCAAAGCCATGGGCAGCGTCTGATTCTCCTGGGCGGAAATGATGAAGGTCTTGGCGAACAGGAAGTCGTTCCACGTGGAAATGAACGAGAAAACTGAACATGCCACCACACCCGGCGCCACCAAAGGGAACAGGATGGAGCGGACAAAGCGGAAGCTGCTGGCGCCGTCCAAACGGGCAGCCTCCTCGACTTCCAGCGGAACAGCGGCCACGAAACCACGCAGCATCCAGATGGCGAACGGAATACTGAAGCCGACATGGACCAACACCAGCGAGCCCAGTTGGTTCAGGCCCACCAACGGGATGGCCTCACCGGCATTGCGCAGCAGGAAAAAGAGCGGAATGGTCAGGGCTTCCACAGGCACCATCTGCGAAACCAGGATGATGATCAGCAGCTTGGTGCGCATCTTGAAGTTGTAGCGGGTCAATGCCACCGCCGCGAGGAACGCCAGGATGGTGGAAAGCACCACAACCACCAGCGCCACGATCACGCTGTTCAGGAAATACTGGCCAAAATTGTTCACACCCAGGACGCGCCCGAACGAGTCCAGCGACGGTTCCAGTGTGTACGGCGCCGCATCACCGGCGTCGAGCGCTGTTTTGGGCTTCAGCGCGGACAGCACCATCCAGAACAGCGGAAAGGCAACGATCAGCGCGATGACAATCGCGGCGGCATCCGCCCCGAAGCGACGCTTGCCCTGCTTGCGCAGCTTCTGCGGAGCCTCGGCTTTAGTGGTTCGGCGCGGGACTGATGAAACGTCGACGGCGGTCATAGGGCTTCGCCTGTTCTCTTGAGGATCCGGAGGTACACCAGCGTGATGACCATGAGCAGCGCGGTCATGATCACACCGAGCGCGGAACCGAGGCCATAGAGGCTCGCGGCGAACGCCTGCTGGTAGCCGTAGACGTTGAGCACCAGGTTCTGGCCGGCGATCCCGCCACCGTTGGTCATGATGTAGATCTGCGAGAAGATCTTGAAGTTCCAAATAATGGATTGGATGGTCACCACGATCACGATAGGCCTGAGCATCGGGAGCATGATGCTGCGGGCAATGCGGGGCATGGAAGCGCCATCAATTCTGGCGGCTTCAATGACCTCCGTGGGGATGGCCTGGATGCCTGCGTAGACCGTGACCAGCACGAACGGGAACGAGCACCACACCACTTCGCTGGCTACAAGTCCGAAAGCCGACCATTTGTCGTAGGTCCATGAGTAGCCCTCGAACTGCGTCAGCCCGATGGCCACCAGAGTCTTGTTGACAAGGCCCAAGGTGGGCTCGAACAGGAACAACCACACCGCGCTGCCCGTGACGGCCGGGGTAGCCCATGCACCGAGCGACACCACGAACAGCATCGAACGGACCCACGGGCGCAGCCTGGTGGCCAGCACCGCCAGCGAACTGCCCACCAGCAAGGTGAAGACCACGCAGGCAGTGGCGAAGACCACCGTGTTGCCTAGAACAGTCCAGAACTGCGGATCAGCGAAGAGCTTCTGGTAGTTCTCCAGACCCACAAAATTCAGGGGTGCCTTGCCGCTGACTTGCGCCTGGCGGTAGTCGTACAGGGAGACGTTGATCAGCTGGAAGATCGGGTAGCCGAGCAGTGCGATCAGGACGATGAAGGCAGGGGCAAGATAGAGCCAGGGCTCCAGACCGCGTTTTCCGTTGGCAAAACGCCGGGACTTGCGGGTCGCCGTCGTCGGGCCTTTGCCTGGCGTACCGCCCTGCGGTGTCTCAGGCAGAACCGGGGTGAGCGCTGTCATGATGCGCCTTTGGTTGTTGGACTTTGTGATGGGCCGCAGCGCATTACTTGGACCCGAATGCCGTGTTCATTGCCGTTGCGGCCTCAGTGGTTGCGGCGTTGACGTCAGCCTTGCCCGTGACCACCTTCTGGTACATGCCGGTGAAGACACCCTGGGCATCGATGGTGGACCAGCTCTCAGTTACCGGGACAAACTTGGTTCCGGCGGCCAGGGTGTTGATGAACGGTTCAACCTGCTTGTTGTTCTCCGCAACGGACTTCTGGACATCGCTGAACGTGGGGAGGTTGCCCATGGAATCGAACATCTTCTGCTGATACTTCTTGCTGGCCAGGAGCTTCACGAAGTCAGCTGCCAAGGTGCGGCGTTCGCTGCTGTTGAAGACACCCAGATTGTTGCCGCCGGCGAAGGCCGGCGCGATGGAGCCTGCAGTCTTCCCTGGAACCGGAACCACTGCGAACTTGTCCTTAATGGCGCTGGCCGCAACTGCCTTGTAGTTGAAGTCGCCGCCAATGGTCATGGCCGACTTGCCTGCAATGAACTGCTGGACGCTGGCGTTGCCGCCGAACTCCGCGCAGGTCTGGGCCGGGCAGATGTCGTCCTTGAGGAGGCGAGAGTAGGCTGCGACGCCTTCGCGGGACTCAGCGGAGTCCAGGCCGGCAACGAACGTATCGCCTTCCTTCGTAGCGATCTCGCCGCCGTTGGCCCACAGATACGGCATGGCAGAGAACTGCGCCGCGCCGCCGACGGAGATGCCTAGCAGCTCCGGGTTTGCTGCGCGAACGGCGCGGGCAACGGTTTCTATCTCATCCAAGGTCTTGGGTACCTCAAGACCGAGCTGCTGCAGGAGATCAGTGCGGTAGTAGAGGGCACGAACGCCGACGAACCATGGCACACCGTAGTTCTTGCCATCGATCTCGGTGGTGTCCAGGATCTTCTGGTCCAGGTCCTTCGCCTCATCCCAGGACGTGATGTCCTCGGTGACGTCGGCCAAGCCGCCGGACGCAACGTAGCTGGCGAGGTCGGTGTTGCCGAACTCGGCCACGTCCGGGGCGCTGGAAGGATCGTTGAACGCGGCCTTGAAGCGTTCGGCGCGGCTGTCTACTGGAATGTACTGGACGTCGATCTTGGCACCACTGTGTGCCGCTTCGAATTCAGTAACGGCTTCCTTGACCACTGCGGACTTGGGATCCTGGTTGACCTCGGAGAAGAGCCAAACGCGGACAGTGCCCGTCTGCTCGTCCGAGCTGGAGGCTGCATTGTTTGACGTGGGCGGAGCGCAAGCGGTCAATGCGAGCGCTGCGATGGCTATTGCCGCGGCGGAGCGTGCGAGTTTCAAGTGTCCTCCATGGAGAAATGTTGGGTTCCGCGGGATTTCCCCCTCCGCGGCTATGAGACCAAACACTATGAACGCGCAGGTGTGGGCGGAAGCACATTTACCAAAAGGTTTGCATTGCAAAACAAGAATCCACTTTTAAGGTGTTTTGGTCTATACCTAGGTCGCGTTTTGGTCTAGTCCTTTGGCTTCCTGCGACTCGACGGGTGCGCAGCTGAGCTTCGGGCGATATACCCCCAGGGGGTACTTGACGTGATACCCCCTATGGGTATAGCTTCGAGTTATGAGCACGCCAGACCTGAGCATGAGCCATCCGGATGCACCCATCATCGAGGTGGATCTGGAGCACGCCGCACCCCACGGGTACACCAGCAACAAGGACGCGTACCTCAAACGCTTGAAGCGGATTGAGGGGCAGGTCCGAGGTATTGCGCGCATGGTGGAGGACGACAAATACTGCATCGACATCCTCACCCAAGTAGCAGCCGCAACCAAGGCACTCCATGCGGTCAGCCTGGGGCTCGTTGAAGAGCACATCGGCCACTGTGTGGTGGGTGCAGCCTCCGAGCCCAATCCCGAAGCCCGCGCCGAACAGATCGACGCCAAAGTGAAGGAGGCCACCGATGCCATCGGGCGCCTGCTGCGGTAACTCCGCCACCAACCACCACACCATTCAACTCATCACCAAGGAGCACGCCATGAGCCAGACCATCCAGACCAACGTCAACGTTTCGGGTATGACCTGCGGCCACTGTGTCTCCAGCGTCAGCGAAGAAATCGAATCGCTCAGCGGCGTCGAAAACGTGGCAGTGGATCTCAACCCCGGTGGCCTGTCCACTGTGACCATCACCTCAACCAAGGAGCTCTCGCCGTCTGAAATTGGCGAGGCCGTGGCAGAAGCCGGCTACCTGATGGTAGCCAACGAAGCTTAGGAGTCCTCTTGAGTAGCCAGGAGACTTTCAACCAACCCGCACACAGGGTCATCGAGCTGGACATCGAGGGCATGACCTGCGCCTCGTGTGTCAATCGAGTGGAACGAAAACTGGGAAAACTCGAGGGTGTAGAGGCCAGCGTCAACCTGCCCCTCGAATCAGCCCACGTCACAGTCCCAGCATCAGTGACGGATCAGCAGATCGTGGACACCGTCAATGCCACCGGCTACAAAGCCACCGTCCGCCAAGCCCCGGCGGCCCACGGACACACCTCCACCAAACAAACCCACGAACGTGGCGCCGCTGTAACGATGCCACGCGGCGAAGCCGGCGGCGTGCGGCAGCATGCGTCTAAGGGAGGCACCACCGAGCATGCAGAGCACGGCGCCGACTTCGCCGCCCAAGCCAACCACGGCGAGCACGGCGAGCACGGCGAGCACGCTACACACGAAGACCACATGGCTCACGGCCCAGCAGCCTCTACACTGCGCCCCCGCCTGATCGTCGCGGCCCTCCTGACCATCCCCGTGTTCGCAATCTCCATGATCCCCGCGTTGCAGTTCGCCAACTGGGGATGGGTTGTAGGTGCGCTTGCCCTACCAGTGGTGAGCTGGGCGGCCTGGCCCTTCCACCGGGCAGCGGCCATCAACGCACGGCACTTCGCTTCCACCATGGACACGCTCGTTTCCATTGGCGTCATCGCCGCCTACCTCTATTCGGCGTGGCAACTCTTTGTGGATCCCCGGATGACCGAACACCCCGGCATGGAAAACATGTCCGGTGGTGGCCTCTACTTTGAGGTCGCTGCGGTGGTCACAACGTTCCTGCTTCTGGGTCGCTACCTTGAAGCCAACGCCAAGGCCAAAGCGGGCAATGCCCTCAAGGCACTGCTGAATCTGGGCGCCAAGGATGCAACCATCCTGGTGGATGGCGTCGAGCAGAAGATTCCCGCGGATCAGCTCCTCGTGGACGACGTCATCGTTGTCCGCCCGGGCGAAAAGATCGCTACCGACGGCGTGGTCACGGACGGTGCATCCGCCGTCGACGCCTCACTTGTCACGGGCGAATCGGTGCCGGTGGAGGTTGGACCGGGCAGCTTGGTGACGGGCGCTACCATCAACACTTCCGGCCGGCTGCTGGT
The DNA here is from genome assembly GCF_017876035.1 of Pseudarthrobacter sp. PvP004. Taxonomy (NCBI): domain Bacteria; kingdom Bacillati; phylum Actinomycetota; class Actinomycetes; order Micrococcales; family Micrococcaceae; genus Pseudarthrobacter; species Pseudarthrobacter sp. PvP004. The sequence continues at coordinate 4,136,163 of NZ_JAGINL010000001.1, read as the reverse complement.
CCGGGCCACCCGCGTGGGCTCCGACACTACGCTCGCCCAGATGGGGCGTCTGGTCAGTCAGGCGCAGACGGGCAAGGCGCCCATTGCGCGGCTCGCTGACAGGATCAGCTCTGTCTTCGTCCCGATTGTCCTGGTTATCGCCTTGGCCACGTTCCTTCTGTGGCTGTTCTTCTCGGGCGACCTCAACGCAGCCTTCACCGCCGCCGTCGCCGTCCTGGTCATCGCTTGCCCCTGCGCCCTGGGCCTGGCAACTCCCGTCGGGCTACTGACGGGGACGGGCCGCGGAGCTCAGCTGGGCATCCTCATCAAGGGCCCTCAGGTTCTTGAGGACACTCGCCACGTGGACACCATCCTGCTGGACAAGACAGGCACCGTGACCAGTGGCAAGCTCGCTGTGGACCACACAACGGGCCTCAACGGCTACTCGCCGGCCACCGTCTTGACGTTGGCCGGAGCGGTTGAGTCGGCATCAGAGCATCCGATCGCGCACGCAATTGCGGCCGCGGCGAAGAACGCCATGCGCGACGCCGGCACTCTCCCTGGTGTTGACGGCTTCAGTTCCGCTCCCGGCGGCGGCGTCAGGGGGTCCGTTGCAGTTGACGGGGCCTCCAAGATGGTGGTCGTCGGACGCTCGGGCTGGCTGGAGGAGAACGGCATCCCGCTCGATTCAAGCCAACGGGAAGCCCTCACGGCCGAAGAAAACGGGGGCGCCACTGCTATCTGGGTTGCGGTGGACGGCAAGGCCGCCGGAATCGTGAGCCTGAGCGACACCATCAAACCTGGCTCGGCAGCTGCGATACAGAAGCTCAAGGGAATGGGAATTCGGCCCATCCTGCTGACCGGCGACAATGCTGCAGTTGCCGCCCAGGTGGCTGCCGCCGTCGGGATCTCACCGGACGACGTGTTCGCCGGCGTACTGCCGGAGGGGAAAGTTGAGGCGGTCAGGAAGCTGCAGGCATCCGGTGCGACGGTTGCCATGGCCGGCGACGGCGTGAACGACGCCGCGGCCTTGGCACAGTCTGACCTTGGAATCGCGATGGGATCCGGCACGGATGTGGCGATAGAAGCCTCGGATTTGACGGTGATGGGCAGTGACCTGGGTCAGCTGGTGCAGGCGATTGAGCTGTCCCGCAAGACCCTGTCCACCATCAAGACCAACCTGTTCTGGGCGTTCTTCTACAACGCAATCGGCATCCCGGTGGCAGCACTCGGGTTCCTGAACCCGATGATCGCCGGCGCAGCAATGGCAGCCAGCTCGGTGCTGGTAGTAGCGAACTCGCTGAGGCTGCGCTCGTTCGGTAAGTAAGCCCAACTGACCGGCAGTAGTGGTTGTTCTGACCCTTTAGAACAACCACTACTGCCAGCTACATTTGCGGCCGGGGCTCAAGCAGTCCCGAACCGAACCGCAGCCCGGGCCTTGGCTTTGGCGGCTTCCTCGTCACGATTCTTAGCCGGGCCGTGGCTCACCAAGGAGTCCAGGAGATGCTGCGTAATATGGGCGATCTCGTGGACAGCCTCCGCGAAAGCTTCCTCATTGGCTTTGGAGGGCTTGGTGGATCCGCTGATTTTGCGCACGTATTGCAGGGCAGCGGCCTCCACTTCGGCGCTCGTAGCGTGCGGTTCGAAGTTATGCAGGGTCCTGATATTGCGGCACATAACCCCATGCTAACTATGGGCAGTGCTCCATGGGGAGGGGTGCCCATCGACGGTTTTTGGATTCCCGGGATAGGTTTTAGCTATTGGATCTTCCGGATGAGCCGGAGGCCGCTGGGGATGCCGAAGAGCTCGGGTCCGAAAAAATGAAGGAGAATCTCATGGCTATTTGGGGTGCAGATGTTGATCAGCTTCGTCAGCTCGGTAACAAGCTGAAGGCCGGTGCTGAGAACATCGAGCAGCAGCGTTCACAGCTCAAGGGCGCACTTGACGGCACCGACTGGAAGGGCCCGGACGCTGACAAGTTCCGCGGCGAGTGGGACAGCCAGCACGCTTCCAACCTGAAGAAGGTTGCCGACGCACTTCGCGAAGCCGGCGATCGCGCTCAGAAGAACGCTGAGCAGCAGCAGCAGGCCTCCAACTAAGACAGTTGGAAGAACCCCGGACGCAGCAGCGTCCGGGGTTCTCGCTGTTAAGGGCGCCGAAACCCGGCCTTGTTCGTCCATGTTGCCGTTGTACGGCGAGGAGCTCGAACAACTCCGGGTATCCCGCGGCCCGGTTGCCCGGAAGCCTTGTTTGTGGTGCTTAGTTGTGGGGCGCCTTCGCGGCCCGCCCGGTGGGGACGGGCTCGACGTCGTTCGGGTGATCCAGAACCCGGGTAACTTCCTGAGATGCCCGGTCTGCCTTTCGATCTCCGCGCAGCTCATCGACGCGTACCAGGACCACGCCGCCCACAATGAGCAGGCCGCCCAGCAGCTGAATTGGCCCGGGGAGTTCACCCAAAAGCAGCCAGGCCCAGATCACGGCGAAGAGCACTTCGGTCAGGGATACGAACGACGCCACCTTCGAACCCAGGCTGCGGGCAGCCATGATTCCGGAAACGTACGCCAGCACTGTGGCCAGGATGATAAGCCCGACGGCGGAGACCCACCAGGGAGTGGTCCACGGCCCAAGCGTTGTGTCGGCGGTGCTGAAACTCATGGGAAGCAGTCCCAACAGGCCCACGAGCCATATGACCAGCGCTCCCACAAACAGACCCCCGGAGGCGAGCACCAGTGGAGGCAGAGAGTCGTTCTCCTTCGCGGTAATGAAGAAGTAGATCACCAGGCAGACGGCGGCGGCCATACCCCAAAGAACTCCGATGAAGTCGACCTTCACGGCGCCGGTCAGGTCAAGCACCAGAACCAGGCCGCCCAAGGACAAGAGGGCACCGGCAGCGGTGAGTGCGCGGGGTCGCCGTCGGCTGGCAATCCAGAGCCACAGCACAATCATCACGGGAGCCAGGTACTCCAGCAATAGTGCTACGCCCACGGACAAGCGGGCCACAGCATTAAAGTAGAAAAGCTGGCAGCCGGCCACTCCGATGAGCCCGAACAGCAGGATGGTGAGCCAGTTGTCCTTGAGTTGGTGCCAGCGGCCGCGAAGAACCACGACGGCGGGAATCGCCAGGATCAGTGCGGCACCAGTGAGGCGCACGGCAACCGCGGCGCCGGGTGACCAACCGGTCTCCAGCATCGACTTGGCAAACGAGCCGGACGTGCCGAAAACGGCCGAAGAAAAGAGTGCGATGCCGAGTCCCGATGCCAGGAAACTCTTTGCATCAGCCTTCGTCGTTGGAGCTGACACAGCAGCCTCCTGTCAGGAGTAAAGTGGGCTTATGGTCATGACAGTACTCCCGAAACATGTAAGGAGTCAAAGTGCTTTTTGCGCCTGACACCGAGGTTGCCCTTCGTAGCGTCGTCAATCTCATCAACACTGCCGCCAACGGTGAGGAATCCCTGGCCACGGTGGAGGACCTCGACTCATTCCTGGACGCCGAAGAGTTCACTGGCTCACGGGTAAATACTCCTGCGGAACTGAACAGCATTAAGCGTCTGCGCAGCGAACTGGCTGCACTTTGGAGCGCCGACGAAGACACTGCGGCCAAGTCCGTCAACAAGCTGCTCACCGACGCCAAGGCGCTCCCCCAGCTCGTGAAGCATGATCACTGGGATTGGCATCTCCACGCCACCACGCCGGAAGCGCCCCTGGCAGACCGGATGGGCACTGAAGCTGCCATGGCCATCATCGACGTCATCCGCAGCAAAGAGATGGAGCGCATGCGCGTATGCGCCGCGGACGACTGTGACGCCGTGGTTCTGGACCTCAGCCGCAACCGCTCAAAGCTCTACTGCGACACCGGCAACTGCGCCAACCGCGCCCACGTCGCGGCATATCGGGCAAGAAAGGCCGCCGAGGGCGAGTAATACCGGAGGGCTGCACCAAGCTCAGCACGTCACGCAGAAAATCCGACACCCCACAAAAAAGGCGCTCCCCCACTAAGGTGAGGAAGCGCCGGAAAGTCAGCGGCCGTCGTCGGGCGTTTCAGTCCCGTCATCCGGACCACCAGGACCGCCGTGGCCGGGACGCTTGGAGCTGAGGTTGACGCCGGAACCCTTGCCGAGGTGGTCGGCGTTCTCCTTATGGCTCATGGACAGCATGGCGGCCACAACGAGGCTCACGATGAACGCGATGCCGGCGCCAGTGAAGGCGAGGTCGAAGCGCGGGGCACGTGCGCTTCCGCCGGACGCGAAAATGAGCACGGCAACAAAGGCCAGTACTGCAAAGAACGCGGAGAACATGAGGGGTCCCTTGACCGAGGTCCGCATCTTGCGCGGTTCTCCTGGTGTCTGGTCTGCCACGGTCATTCCTCCAATGATGGCGGTTCGTGTCCGCCGGTCAGTAAAAGTTCTACAACGAGTAGAACGTCCAACTCCTAGTTTACGGCCTCAGGCGAAGCGCCGGGCGCAGCAGCTTGGGCCGGGCCTCCGGCAGCGGTCCGTGCGTCGTGCCGCAGCGTCAGGCCGGACAGGATCCACAGCACACCGGAAATGATGGCCCCGCCACCGGCAACGCCCAAGAGTGCATGCGCGCCCAGCGACGTGAAGAACGGCAGCATCACCGCAGTGCCCACAGCAATAACGCCCGAGATGAGCCAGTCACGCGCCAACGAGTCCCGCTTCCGGAGGCCATGGACGAACTCAAGGAGGCCCAGCACCAGCAATGCAAACATGGCCGAAAGGGCAACCCCGTCGTCAGACTGTGTGATCAACGCGCCGATGCCTCCGAGCGCAACAACCACCGGCACGGCAACGGGCAATGCGCGGGACATCCACACAGCCGCTGCAGTCGCCAGCAGGTACAGCCCCACAGCCCACGCCATGACGTGAACAGATGGCGAAGCCCAAAAGATGGTGACCGCACCGAACAACAGTGCAACCGTCGCGCGGATCAGCACGGGTTTCCAGAGTTCAGCCGCGGAGGCAGAAGGAGACTGGGCAGGAGTCGCTGGGAGAGTCACCCGTCCAGTTTAGTGCGAACCGAGCACCATCCACCGATCGGTCCTCGCGCGCAGCCCCAAAGTCACGCCGCGGGCCAGCATGTAGCCCAGCGCAAACGCCGCCCACAACCAAAGGAGCCCCGCCTCGCCGTCGGGCTTTGTTTGGTGGATGACCACCAGCAACGGCAAGTAGACCACCAAATTTACGACGCCGGCAATCGCCAGGTAGCGTGCGTCGCCGGCGCCTATGAGAACTCCGTCCAGGACGAACACGTAGCCAGCCAGGGGCTGCCCCACGGCGAGGACCCAGAGGGCGACGGTGAGGGCTGACCGGACACCGGCGTCGGAGGTGAAGAGGTATCCGGCCCAGGGTGCCGCAATGGCCAGAAGCACGCCGGTGATCACACCGAACCCTAGTCCCCAGCGGATCATGGTGCGGGTCAGTTCACGCACGCGTTCTGCGTTCCTGGCGCCGAGTTCCTTGCCGATCAGGGCCTGCGCCGCAATGGCCAGCGCATCCAAGGCAAAGGCGAGGAAGGAGAAAATCGTCATGGCCAGCTGGTGTGCCGCAAGGTTCACGGCGCCTTGGGCGGTCACCACGAGGACAGTTGCGAGGATTGCCAGGCGAAGGCTCAGCGTGCGGAGCATGAGCCACGAACCCACCTTGGTCATGGCCCGGACGCCGTGCCAGTCGGGCTTGAGGGACACTCCGTGGTGCCGCGCATTCCGGCCGACCATCACCAAGTAGACGGCGGCCATGGCCCATTGTGCAATGCTCGTGCCAATCGCGGAGCCAGCCACGGACATATTCAACCCATACACGAAGAACACGTTGAGGGCGATGTTGACGGCGAAGCCCGCAGTTGCCACCACCAGCGGCGTCCGGGTGTCCTGCAACCCCCTCAGGACGCCCGTGCCGGCAAAGATAAGGAGCATCGCGGCCAAGCCAGGCATGGACCAGCGAAGGTAATCGACGGCGAATTGCTGCACGTCGCCAGTAGCTCCCATGAACCCAACCAACGGCTCGGCCGCAACGAAACCGGCCACGGCGAGCGCCAGCCCGAGCAGCAGTGCCAGCCAGACGCCGTCGCGCCCTGCTGCCAAAGCCTTCCCCAGCTTGCCGTCGCCGATCGCCCGGGCGACTGCCGGCGTCGTCGAGTATGCCAGGAAGACCATGAGCCCCACGGCGGTGTGCAGGATGGTGGATGCAAGGCCAACACCTGCCAGTTGGTCGACGCCCAGGTGCCCCACGATTGCGGAGTCAGCCAGCAAGAACAGCGGCTCGGCAATGAGCGCGCCGAAGGCAGGGACGGCCAGGCGCAGGATCTCGCGGGCGTTGGAGCGGGGTGTGGTGGTTGTGGTTTGAGGCACTAAACAAGCCTAGTCGGCCGCGGGCCGGGTACATTTGGGCGGTGTCTCACGAGCAACCCGTCACCGTTTCCGTAGCCCGCACCATTCTTCCCGGCTATACCCGGCAGGCCAATGCTTGGGCCCATGCAGGCCAGGAGCTCGCCCGCGAATGGCCTGGATATCTGGGATCCGGCTGGGTGCGCAATGGGGTGGACTCCGCTGAATGGCACATGCTTTACCGCTTCGCGGACGCCGATTCACTGCAGGAGTGGGAGGACTCCGAGGAGCGTCGCTGGTGGATCGATAGCGCCAGGGACATGATGGAGACCACGCGGGTGGAGCGGCACACGGGCATCGAAGGATGGTTTTCGCGGCCCGGGGACGTCTCGGTGGTTGTGCCCGAAACAGTGGTGCCGCCGCGCTGGAAGCAGGCCATCAGCATCTTCCTGCCCTTCTTCCCGCTCAGTCTGCTGGCAAATTTCCTACTGCACCCCCTGACCCAGGACTGGCCACTGGTGTTGTCGGTGCTGCTCAACATCGTCATCCTGACGCCTTTGATGACGTATATCTTCCTGCCGATCACCACCAGGCTCCTCCAGCCGTGGCTCCAAGCAAAGCCGCGCAAGCGGCCTCGGTAGCTGAGGCTTTGGTCATAAAAAGCCATGATTAGTTGACACTTCAACTTAATTTCGGAAGGGTTGAAGACATGAACAAGTCCAGCTTGACCACCACAGCCCTGACCATCCTGCGTGTTATCGCAGGATTTCTCTTCGCCGCGCACGGTTGGCAGAAGTTCAACGAATTCACCATCGCCGGCACGCAAGCCTCTTTCACGCAGATGGGAGTGCCCGGCGCTTCCGCTGTGGCCCCGATCGTCGCCACGCTCGAGCTTGTGGGTGGCATCGCCCTGATCATCGGCCTTCTGACCCGCGTCTTTGCTGCCCTTTTGGCCGTCAACATGCTCGGCGCGCTCTTCCTGGTGCACGCCCCAGCCGGCGTATTCGTCGGTAATGGCGGGTACGAGCTTGTGCTGCTGTTTGCAGGCGCCGCATTGGCTCTCGCACTGGCCGGCGCGGGCAGGATCTCCGCCGACGCCGCACTGTTCGGCCGTCAAAGCTCCAAGCTGCGCGTCCTCGCGTAACCCCCACCCCCGGACGCTCTCTCAGATAACACGCCCTTCAGCCCGAATCTCTCTCACTCTCTTCAGGAAAGTGAGAGAGCATCCGGCTTTAAGGGCCAGGATGTGAGAGAGCGATCCAGGTCATGGCGCCGTTCCAGCGGGCGCTGTCAGGCAGATGTTGGTGCCGGGGCCGTGCTTCTGCAGCTTTCGGTGGTACAAATAGCCTGATGATGACCCTCCTCACCGGCGTCGGCGCCAGCACTGGTACAGCCCGAGGCACTGCCCGGCTCATCCACGGCCCCGACGAATTCACGCGCTTCCAGTCCGGCGACGTACTGGTTTGCCGCACTACCGACCCCGCGTGGACGCCCCTCTTCGGCATGGCATCAGCGGTGGTCACGGAGACCGGAGGAATGTTGTCGCACGCTGCGATCGTCGCACGCGAGTTCGGGATCCCGGCCGTGCTGGGTATTCGTGATGCGCTGAACCTGCTCGCTGACGGGGAAACGTTGGCCGTTGATGGATCACTGGGAACCGTCACCCTGATGGATACCAAATGACGCTCCTCACTTTGCATGCCGTCCGCCTGCTTGGTTTCGCAGATACCCCAACGGTTGCGGCCCGCTTCTCGCAAGACCCCGGTTTGGTGGAGTCCCAACTCATCGACGCCGGTGTGAACGGCTTGGTTTCGCACAGCACCTTCGCGGGGACCAGCGGTTGGTCCCTGTCGAGCCTCGGGAGGGCTGAGAACCAGAGATTACTGGCCGAAGAACTGGACCGCACCGGTGCGCGCATCGCAGTCTTGGCCGTTCATGAGGACTTCGCGGACATCAACACCGGAGTTGTGGCTGCCTGCAGCGCCATCCAGCTGCAGACATCGCCCAGTGAAGACGCCATGGATGTCCTGATAGGCGCCTTGGCGTCGTGGCGTCCACTCGAAGCGCAGCTGACCGGTTTGCTGCCTCGCTTCGGCGGCTACTCCGAGCGCCTGCTGCTCGCGCTGAAGCACGCGGTCCAGGACACGGCATGGCTCACCGCCACCGATCGCGATTCCTTCCATCGGGCATGGTTCGAACTTCATGAGGACCTCATTGCGACCCTCGGCATCCAGCGCCAGTAGCCAGTCTTAGTCACGTAACAGAAACCTGCCGCCAGTAAACTGCCACCATGAGCGATGATGCCGCCAACTCAGTGACCCTCCGCTTCCTGGCGGCTCCCATGGACATCGGACACAGCGGGTCCGTCGACGCCGGGACAGTCCTTGAGTGGGTGGACAAAGCAGCGTATGCCGCGGCGGTTGGTTGGGCCAAGGCGTATTGCGTCACGGCGTACGTGGGAAACATCCACTTCACAGACCCCGTGAACAGCGGCGACATGGTGGAAGTGACCTCCACCATCGTCTACACCGGCCGGTCCTCCATGCACATCCACACAGTGGTCAGTTCCCGCGATCCCAAAGGCGGGCCGGAAACAATGCACAGCCAGTGCATGGTGATCTTCGTGGCCGTCGGACCCGACGGGAAGCCGATTCCTGTCCCCCAGTTTGAGCCGTCCACACCCGAGGAAATAGAGCAGCGCGACCATGCGCTGGCTCGCATCGAGGTCCGCGAGCAGATCGTCAACGCGATGAACGCCCAGGAATATACCGACGCCGGAACAGCCGAGCGCGTCGTCCTGCGGTTTATGGCGTCCCCCACTGATGTGAACTGGGGCGGCAAGGTCCACGGCGGCATCGTGATGAAGTGGATCGACGAAGCCGCATACGTATGCGCCTCCCGATACTGCGGCAAAGACACTGTGGCCGTGTTCTCCGGGGGTGTCCGCTTCTACCGGCCCCTGCTGATAGGCCACGTCGTGGAGGTAGAAGCGCGGCTCGTGTACACCGGTGCCAAGGGCATGCATATCGCGGTCCACGTGCGCTCCGGTGATCCTAAAACCCGCGAAATGAACCTGACCACGTATTGCCTCACGGTGATGGTGGCGCGCGACGAAACAGGGACGGCAGTCCCCATCCCGCCCTGGGTACCCGTGTCTGACGAGGACAGGAAGTTGCATGCCCATGCCCGCGAACTCCTGGAAATCCGCGGCCGGGCACCAGGAAACCGGCTGCCGGATCATCTGAAGAAGCTCGCCGAGAGTTAGTGCGGGCTCCTACGTCTACTTAAGTGCCTCAGCAGCTTCAACAAGCTGCTGAGGCATCGTCATTTTCCGCGCCGTCTTCCCGGCGTTCGCCGTGTCGTTCCGGCGTTGGTCGTGCTCCAAACGCGTGCCGGCTTCCACGGCAGGCCTTCCCGGGCTTCCCCGCGCCTCCCGTGACCGACAACGGCGACTCCAGCGACCCCACATTCGTTATCAGTCCGGATGTGCTGGCCCCTCACAGAAGGAATCTCGGCGATTCCACGACACGAATCCAGCCATCGCGACACTTGAGGGTTGAGTGATTACGGCAAAAGAGGCGGAGGTGTTTCGGGGCTCGGACGAACCAGGCAGATCGAACAGCACAAAGGCTTTTTGGCACCGCCAAGTGGTCGAACAGCCTTTTCCATAAGGGGTCAGCAGTTTGCATAAGCAGAAGATAAATATCGTCCTGGACTACGTCTCCAAGGGTCTGGGCGTGAGAATCGTCGGCGCACCCGGTAGCGGCCGAACCAGTCTCCTCAAGAGCGTCGTTGCGAAACTGGAAGAAGACGGGGCCACGGTCTACACCATGTTCGCTGCACCAGCTCTTGCGGCAGTGCCTTTTGCAGGCGTTCTCTCTCTGGGCTTGGATCTTCGTTCCAGGACAATCGGAATCCTCGGCATCGTGGACCTCCTTTCGGTCCAGATGGCCAGGTCCGGGGTGCATCTGATTGCCATCGACGATCTGGAGAACCTGGATCGGGAGTCATTGGCAGTGGTTGATGTCCTGCGGAGAAGGAACAATGTTCCGCTGATCACCACCATGAACGATCGGCCGTTCCAGTCCAGAACTTCCGGCTACTTGGGGAGCATTCCCGAAGCAACTGTCTCCCTGCCGCCACTCGAATACGAACAAACCAGCAAACTCATTTTGAACACCCTTGGTCACCCCGCCGAAGTGGACGTGGTAGCGCGTGTTCTGAGTAAGTCCGGCGGCAATCTACGGTTGGCAGTCCGGATCATCCAAACATCGGTCCTCAGTGAACGCTTGATTCTCAAGAACGGCCGATGGTGTCTGAACGGCACAAAGTTGATGAACGAACACCTTCACGGCACAGTGGAAGCCCTGCTTCAGGGGTTGCGGCCGGAAGAAGTCCGGGCACTCAACAAGATGTCACTTCTTGGACCCAGCCCGGTTGACCGCTTGGTGGCAGAAGTAGGCGAGGACGTCCTCGATAACCTTGAATACAACGGTTTGCTTTCGGTAATAGAAGGCCCGGACGAGACCCTCCTTGCGGCTGTCTTTCCACCAATAGTGGACGACTACCTTCGCGCCCACACGCTCAGCTCCAGGAGAATACTCCAGAGCGCAGTATCAGATCATGTCGCTGCAGAAGCGGGCGATCATCCTGCGCCAGCGCCCACAGATGACATGTTGTCTGCCTCGGTATCCGTGCTTCGCACGGAAATGGGCAGCAACCACGCGGCTGCCACCCGGTACTTCCAGCAGCGGCGCGACTCCTTTGAAGAAAACCGCTACCAAATATGGGTACGCGATCGCAGCCTGTCCAGTGCTGTCGCGGTACTTAGTGTCTATTGGGGGGCGCCCGCCAACCCTCACCGAATCCAAGAGGTTCTCCGGCGAACTGACACTGAAAGTGGTGAATCAGAAGACCTCTTCTTCTTCACCATGTCCCTGGCTTGGTGGCAGTTCTCACACGAAAAAGACTTGGCCGGCGCAATTGCAACAATGCAGGCTCTATCCTCCAAAGAACCACGCCTACTGCACGAAGCCAAAGCGTTCGCAGCATTCCTGACCGCAAACCATAGCGGCATGCCCAGCGACCATCATGTTTTCGCCGATGCCACGGGCCTTGGGCTGCAGGGCGGCATCATCCCCACCATGATGGGGATGCTGGAGCTATACCGGCTCAACCCCCAAGGAGCATTAAGCGCACTTGACTCAGCAAACGAGGCCTGCAGTTTTCCTAACTTCGAGTCTTTCATTCGCGGAATGGCAATGCTCTCGAGTGGCCGTGAAGAGGAGGCGCTGGTCATGGCACTCGACTGCCGGGAAAAGGCCTTACAGGACTTCGATCAGTTTGCTTTCGTAAGTCAGAGTTACATAGCAGCCCTCGCCCTCCTTCACCATGGTTTGTTCGATGAAGCCGAATATCTCATGGGTCGCGCCTTTTCATTGGGTAAACCGGGATTTCTTGTGGATTCGTTGCACGTGGCCATGCTGCGTCTTTCATCCCTGCGAAACGCTGTTCCGGCAACCTCCCATGGAGTGGCAGCGGGGTCTCAGGGCCGCGACATTGGACCGTTCCCTGGTTTAGGAACCGGGTTGCACGACCTCGCTGCCAGCCGTCCCGCCAGCGCCAAAGCCTTTGACGAAAGAGCCAGCCGAATCATCGAGAAGTCGCTGGCGCGCGGTTTTACTTTCGAAGCGATGCATACGGGGCTTTTCGCTCTGGGGCTCCTCCCGGGCCCCCGTGTCCGGAGGCTTCTCCAGAAGATCCTGGAGGACCGCGGGATCACGGTCCACGATCAGCTCCTCACCATTGCCGGCGCAGCCATAGAGATGGACCTTCCCCGCCTACGGCATTTGCTTGACACCTATGTGCTGGATGGAGACACGTTCCAAGTCGCGATGGTTCTTCGCGGAGCGGAGCAGCGGTGCCAGCTCAGCGGCGAGCCTGCTGCTGCGAGCGAGATGAGAAGGGCAGCCAAGGAGTTCACCGCCCGCTTCCGCATGGTGGGGACATTGTTCAATTTCAGATCAGAGCCTCCCGGCTCTTCCTTGACCATGAGGGAGATAGAGGTTGCCCTCGTCGCCGGGCAGCAAAGCAACCATGACATCGCCGAGCACTTCGGCATCAGCATCCGGACTGTGGAGAGCCACATATCCAACGCACTGCGGAAAACCGATACAACCACTCGAAAACAACTTGCTGATCTCATTCGAGCTGCGCCGAAGCCCCTAACGTCAGGCGCCACGGAGCAAGCCACTTCGTAGGGCCGCTTACACCAGATACCGGAGTGCCGGGCCGATGTTTGCACACCGCCAGTCCTGAACAGTTGCTCCCCAAGACAGAAAGTCACAGAGTTGCCCCAAATACTAGTCCTCAGCCGGCATCGGCAATTCACTGCGCTTATCCAATGGGCTACAAAGTCGCTGCCCACCGTGACCCCAGGTCAGGTGGCCGTGGTGGACGGGACGTTGCCAGAGCTTGAAGAGAACGTAGTTGACCTGGTCCGTGATAGCTATAAAGTGCTTGTCTACGGCGGGGTTCTCCACAGCTCCCGCGTCCTGCGCCTGATGGATCTCGGCGTGCGAGGCTATGTACCTGAAACAGCCACCCTTCCCGTTCTGCTATCCGCGATCAGGAACATTGCCGCGGACAGAACACACTTGCCGTTCGATCCTGCTTCCGGTCGAGATTACGTCCCCCTCACCACTGCTGAGGAAGTAGCGGCCAATGCCTATTTCCTGGATGACGAGGAACTGCCTCGGATTGAAGTGGCGAGCCGCCTGGGCATTGCTGACTCGACTCTACGGAACCAGCTGGCGTCGGTCCGCCGCAAGCTCGGAATTCCCCCACAGGCCAGTCGTACAGCGGTGAGCCGACGGTACCGCGCTACCGTGAGGCACGCGGCACCGTCGAGGCAATCGGTGTAGCCGCCCTAAGCGGAAGGGCCGGAACTCAACTGAAGTTGCTCCCTGTGCGGCCCCTCGGTCACCTGAGTTGCAGAGTAGCGCCGGCCGATCGAGCCAAGGGACCATCCTGAGTCTTCCCACACGCGGGCCTCCAGTATGTTCCGCCCATCGATGATCTTCCGTGTTCCCGTTTGCGCTGCAAGACCTTCCGGCGTCAGGGTTTTGAACTCATCCCACTCGGTGAGAAGAAGAATAAGGTCTGCATTCTTTACGGCATCCCCCATGGATGTCACGTAGTGATGTTGTGGCGATCGTCTGGAGGCGTTAACGTTGCCAGCCGGGTCGTAGACCGTTACCTCGGCCCCTTCGTCAAACAGCTTGTTGGCGATGTCGAGCGCCGGTGAGTCACGGACGTCGTCACTGTTGGGCTTGAACGTAACACCAAGAATGGCGATCCTGCTTTGCGAAAGTGAACCAAGCATCACGCGGGCCAAGTCGACGGCGCGCTCTCGACGCCTCAGATTGATCTGGTCCATCTCGTCGAGGAATCGCATGCTGCGATCCAAGCCAAGCTCAGCCGCGCGTGCCTGGAGGGCCCGGATGTCCTTGGGCAGACACCCACCACCGAACCCGATGCCCGCATTCAGGAAGCGGCGTCCAATTCGCACATCGAGGCCGATGGCATCCGCCAGCGTGCGGATGTCTCCCCCAACGGCCTCCGTTACCTCTGAGAAGGCGTTGATGAACGAGATTTTTGTGGCAAGGAAGGCATTTGCGGCGACCTTGACCAGTTCCGCGGTCTCGAAGTCCGTAGTAATCAGGGGCACGCCATCTGCGAGTGCCGTCGCATAGACCTTTCGCAGGATTGCCTCGTCCTCAGGCGACTCCACACCAACAACCAGACGGTCGGGAGTCAAGGTGTCCACTACGGCGAACCCTTCCCTAAGGAACTCAGGGTTCCAAGCAAGGTTCACTGAGACGCCGGGCCGTTTGTTGTCACGAACAAGGGTTTTCAGACGCCTGGTGGTTCCCACCGGAACCGTCGACTTCCCGACAATGAGGGAATCCTTGGTGATGTTGCGGGCCAAAGAAATGGTGGCTGCATCTACAAACGACATATCGGCAGCACCTTCTCCGGCCCGCTGGGGAGTTCCCACGCCGATGAAGTGCACATCCCCCCAAGCTCCAACTTCTTGGTAAGAGGTGGTGAAGCGAAGGCGACCGCTCTTCACATGCTTTCGAAGGAGTTCGGGCAGGCCGGGCTCGTGGAACGGCAGCAGTCCTTCTGAGAGCGATGCAACCCTCACAGGGTCTATATCTAGTCCCAGCACCTCAAAGCCGAGTTCGGCCATGCAGGCGGCGTGGGTGGCACCTAAATAACCGGTGCCGATGACTGTAATACGCATGAGTCCTCGCTTTTCGGAGTGACAACGATGATCAGAACTGTGAAGGCCGCTAAGGACCGGACGTGTCCGTCTATTTGTGGATGCGGGCACGGATTTCTCGTACTTCCTTCAGGGTTTGGACGCTTTCGGTCAAACTCCGCCATAGTCGACGGAACCTGAACGAGGTTTGCTGCCAGTGGTTCGTGTCGCGAAGTTCCAGGTCATGCCAACTGATCGACTCCCTCGAGGGAACCAAGGCTTGCCACAGCGCTGCCGGCTTCCTGGACCATGGGATCTCGATGAGATGGAAGAGGCGGAGCGTGGCGGACCTTTGCGCCGTCGTCCGCAGAACCCAATCAAGGGGCGGCTCACCGAGATCAAGTGACCGCGTCTCCGGCAACATCGCAAACACCGGCCCCAATGGGCCTAACGCCCCCAGCTCGAACGCCCTGTCATAGTGCTCCCGCGGGGATGCCGTTATCTCCCGAAGGCAGAATGAGACATCTTCATGGAGGACACCCTTGGCCGGACTTCGCAATGCATGCAAGAGCGTGACGAGAAGGCCGTCGTTGCGCGAAAGAGTCCATGCGGTGCGGCCGCCGAGCTCGATGCTTTGCCTGGCTGACCATAGGCGTTCGAAGACCTCGGACTCATCCTCGTAAAATCCCGGAAACCTCCAGTGAACGTCGATGTCGGAGGGCCACCCAGGGTTGATAAGAGTCGTCGAGTGATCCGGGAACGCTTCCGAGACTTCACGGATTCTCGCCTCCCACCCCCGTAGCTCAAGTGCATCCAGCAGAGTGTTCAAGTCCGAGCGCTGGAGGAGGACGTCAAGGTCGAGCGATGGTCGTTCGGGACGGGCACCGACGAGGGTCGCCGCTGGACCTTTGATGAGCAGGACCCGGATGTTGCACTCCGCCGCGACATGGGAGATCAGCGCAGCAGATAGTGGGATCGATTCGTTGATCCTGAAAACTTCACCCGCGGATGTTGCCTGAACCGGCGAGCTCATGGCCGCCAGGAGAAAGTGAAGCGGCGCCACACGCTAGTCCCTGACGCCGTTCCGGTTGTCCTCGAACCAGGCGTACGTGGACTCGATCCCTTCCTTCAAGGAAATGCGGGCGGTCCATCCGAGAGACTCAAGCTTTCGCACATCCATGAGCTTGCGGGGTGTACCATCAGGTTTTGTCGCGTCCCACTCGATTGCACCCTTATAGCCGACGGTGGCGGCAACCAGACCAGCGAGCTCTTTGATGGTCATGTCCTCACCCACGCCAACGTTCACGTGTTCCGGGCCATCGTAGTTTTCCAACAGATGCAGGCAAGCATCTGCCAAGTCGTCCACGTGAAGGAATTCGCGGCGGGGTGCACCCGTTCCCCAGTTGGTTACCGAGGCTTCCTCCCGAATCCGGGCTTCATCAAAGCGGCGGATGAGGGCCGGCAAAACATGGGAGCCTTGTGCCGAGAAGTTATCGCCGGGGCCATACAGGTTGGTCGGCATAGCTGAAATCCAAGGTAAGCCGTACTGCTGGCGGACGGCTTGCACCTGCATGATTCCCGAGATTTTGGCAATTGCGTAGGCCTCGTTAGTCTCCTCCAACGGCCCTGTTAGAAGGTACTCCTCCTTGAGGGGCTGGGGTGCCAGCTTGGGGTAGATGCAGGATGAGCCCAAGAACAGCAGCCGTTCCACGCCATATTTTTGGGCTGCATCCATGACATTGACTTGGATTTGAACATTGTCGCTAAGGAAATCCACCGGGTACGTCTTGTTCGCAAGGATGCCACCAACCTTGGCTGCAGCCAGCGCCACGTACCGAGGCCTCTCCCTTTCGAAGAAGGCGAACACAGCGGCGCGGTTCCTGAGATCCAGTTCCTTGGATGTTCGGCCCACCATCTTCGTAAAACCTTCCGCCGTGAGTTTCCGCCAAAGGGCGGAACCCACCAAACCGCCATGCCCTGCAACATAGAACGGGGAAGATCGATCAAGCCGTCCGGGGGTGAAGGCCGTCATCGAGCAAGAACCTTCCAAGTCTGCAGATCAACGGTGTCGATCCAAGGGTTCCCCCCATGCTGCAAGGCTTTGATATCAGCATCCACCATGAGGCGAGCCAGTTCCGGTGTCTTGACCGTCGGTTCCCAGTCCAGCTTTTCCTTGGCCTTCGAATAATCACCGATGAGTGCTTCAACCTCCGTCGGCCGAAGGTAACGCTCGTCAAAACGGACGTAGTTTTCCCAATTCAAACCGACGTGTTCAAACGCGTTCTCAAGAAAATCCTTGACGGTGTAACCCTCGTTTGTTGCCAGAACATAATCATCAGGCTCATCCACCTGAAGCATGCGCCACATACCCTCGACGTACTCAGCCGCGTAACCCCAGTCGCGGACGGCCTGCAGGTTACCCATGTACAGCTCTGACTGCTTTCCAGCCTTTATGGCCGCGACAGCACGCGTGATTTTGCGAGTCACGAACGTCTCGCCACGGCGGGGCGATTCGTGGTTGAAAAGGATGCCGTTGACGGCAAACATGCCGTAGGCCTCCCGATAGTTCTTGGTCATCCAGTAGCTGTAGACCTTGGCCGCCCCATACGGAGAACGGGGATAGAAAGGAGTTGCCTCATCCTGTGGCGGCGGGGTAGCGCCGAACATCTCGGACGAGGATGCTTGGTAGAAGCGGGTTTCAATACCGGCCATGCGCACAGCTTCCAGAAGCCGGGTAGTGCCAATTCCAGTCGTGTTGCCGGTGTGCTCCGGTTCGTCAAAGGAAACCCTGACGTGCGACTGGGCCCCCAGGTTATAGACTTCGTCCGG
Source organism: Pseudarthrobacter sp. PvP004 (assembly GCF_017876035.1). Classification (NCBI taxonomy): domain Bacteria; kingdom Bacillati; phylum Actinomycetota; class Actinomycetes; order Micrococcales; family Micrococcaceae; genus Pseudarthrobacter; species Pseudarthrobacter sp. PvP004. Next base: position 4,118,749 of record NZ_JAGINL010000001.1, on the reverse strand, counting down.
GCGGATTTCAGCCAACAAGGTCACCAGCCGGGCGCCGTCGGAAAGGTCCCCATAGTGGAGGAAAAGGCGCGCTTCGCTGTTATGCGGGTCCACGTAGAGGTGATCGATGCGGGACGTATTAAAGGTCGAGGAGCGACGGATCAGACCGTGAACCTCATAGCCTTTTGAGAGCAAAAGTTCGGCGAGGTACGAGCCGTCCTGCCCCGTGATTCCTGTGATTAGCGCTTTCTTGGCCAAAGTTTCTTCCTTCTTGTCGTACAGATAAATGTGGCAAATCTCGTATCAGCGCGATTGCTTCCGTGACGCCAGACCGCCCAACCAGTCGAGGTAGCTCTCGACTGCCACCTCTTCGGTAAGAACTCGCTCGCTGTACTGCTGGCCGGCTACTCCGAAGTCCTTGGCAGAATCAGGGTCCTCGCGGAGACGCTCAATGGCGGCCACCAGGTCCACTGGCGATCCGGAGTCTGCACGGATCCCGGCCCCTGCTGCAGACAATTCGTGTGCTGTCGCACTGTCTTCCTCCGTGGCGGCAATGATCGGAAGACCTGTCACGAAGTAACTTGTCAGCTTGCTCGGCACCGACATTTCTCTTACACCTGGACGCTCGTTGACGAGCAGAACATCGGCCGATCGGAGCGCCTCTGAGTAGTCTCGGTCCGGAAGCGGCTCCAGGAACTGCAGCCTGTCGATACCCGCCCCCTTGGATTCGAGGATGCGCCGCTGGTTGCCATTGCCCAGCAGGACGACACGAACATCGCTTCCGCTACGCCCTGCCAGGTGCGCGGTATCAATCAGGTTCTCCAGCCCCTGTTTGACCCCCATATTGCCCGCATGGAGCGCAACGAAATCAGTGGGGGCCCAGCCAAGCCGTTTGCGAGCCGCCGATCTGTCGAAAGAGTGGTGGTGTTGAACGTGGGTCCAATTTCGAATCACACGGACACGGTGTGCGGGCACCCCGAGGTCATTGACAACGTGGTCGCGGAAACGTTCGTGAATCACGCTTACTCCGTCCGCGGCACTTAGGATCGCGGATTCCATGCGCTTCATGACTGAAGCTAGCGGGGAACGTGCATGGCCCGTTTCCTCGATTCCTTTGCTGTACAGATCCTGAACCCAGATTCCTACCGGGATGCCGAAAATACGTGCTCGCAGAATGGTGAACGCCGCCGAGAACAGGGCGGGACTAACAACGAGAACCACATCGGGCCGCTCCCAACGCTCAAGCATTGCGCGGACCCCGAAGGTGATTTCCATGATGAAACGACCGAGTCCGTTGGGCCGTCGTGGGACCGTCGAGCGTAGTCGTTTGACGGGCACGCCGCCAAGACTCTCCTCCATGGAAAAGCCCTTGTAGCCGTCCGCGATCTTCCATTCCGGATAGTGGGGGTATCCGGTCAGAACTTTGACAACGACCCCGCGGCCCGCCAGCCCTTGCGAGAGTTTGCTCGTGTACGGAGCGTTTCCGCTGGGTTCCGGGGCATAATTCAGGCCAACAATCAGTGCTTTCATGCGTCGTCACCGATCAGACGGAAGCTCACTGCCCGTGCGCACTTTTGGTTCGGCAAATAGTTAAACGTCACGGATCTATTCGTCACAGGGGGACCACTGGCCATCGGCCAAGCAGCAACGGCCCAAACAGGGTGACAACGTGTCCCAAGACGATGCCCGCAATCAGTGCGATCCGTCGTCCCTTTTCGTTAACCCTGAGATGAGGTTCATCCGCAATTTCTCGTCCAGTGTGATGAACCAAGCTTTGAGCCACCTGTTGGTGTTCCAAGGCATGGGCATGGCCTGTACGTGATGGTGAACATGCCAGCGCCCTCGTCGTGGTCTCCATTTGTCCTCAGCATTCTGTCATTCGGGTACCAGTCGATTGTGGTTGGGGCTTACACCCCCTAGGGCCGAAAGGCTGCGCTTCCTAAGTGGTGGGGGCGGCAGAAGGACGGTCAGAATGGGACGGCTGTCATTGCGAGCCGAGGAACTCCGAGACCGCTTCTGCCCAGAGAGCGAAACCGGTCACCGCGCCTGATCGAAGCAGGTCAAAACGTTCGAAGGAAACTGCCCGCTTTGCGCCGTCGTCGCCCGCCAACGGTTTCCAAAGGCATCCGACAAGCGGGCGACTCTGCTTTGTCGGCGGCTCCGCTGAGCCTCGTCCGAAATTCCCTCTTATTCCCGTTCCTCCGTGGAGGTTCACCCGGTATTACGTGTGACAGCCGAGGCCATCTGCGTATGGGGGCAAAGAAAAGACGGCGAAGTCCGGCCCAAGGCGCTGATTAGGGAGGCGCTGCTGATCGTGCGCAATGCGTCAGCGGGCGCCAGTTGAAGCGCCCCAAAGGCATCCTTTTCCTGATACGCAGGTGGTCCAAGCATCCATACGTAATACCGGGTGGACCTCCACGGAGGATCCGTAAAACAACAGTCCTTCGGTCTGCCCTCCGTGAGAAGTGCTGAGCAGCTTCCCTGTTCGAAGGGAGTGCTCGTGGAGGCGCCGGATGCCGCCGCGAATTGTCATTCTTTGTTAGCACAGCGGCTGGTCTCACCACTGAGAAAGCGGGACCTTTCGGATCTAGGGGGTGTGAGCCCCAACCACAATCGAGAGGTATCCGAATGACAGAATGCTGAGGACAAATGAACACCACGATGCGGGCGCTGGCATGTTCAGCATCAATTGCGGGCCTCGTCTATGCCCTGGAACACCACCTAGGATGAGTCGGCTGGATCTTGCTGGGTTTACTGGCGCCGGCTACGACAAAGGACGAGGACTACTCTGGCAAGCCGCCTGGTTCACCGCTCAGAATCTGGTTTTCCGCGCCTGGTGGTGCCCATCATCACTGCGTGTGCGCATTCTCAGGGCCTTTGGTGCATCCATCGGTCAAGGCGTAAAGATCCGCCATGGAGTCAATATTCATTGGCCGTGGAAGCTAACCCTGGGTGACAACGTGTGGATCGGCGTCGATGCTTGGATCCTTAATCTTGAGCCGGTCACCATAGGTTCCGATTGCTGCATCTCGCAAGGCGTCCTTCTTTGCACGGGTAGCCACTCATTCGACTCCCCCACTTTCGAGTTCGATAACGCGCCAATTGTGATTGGTGACGGTAGTTGGATTGGTGCTCGCGCAACGGTGCTGCGGGGCGTGAACGTCGGCGATGCTTGCCTGGTGGGAGCTTCGGCTTTAGTGGTTAAGGACGTACCACCTGGGGCGCGTCTCCTGGCGTCCATAGGAACCAGCAGGCCTGCGCAGACGGCCAAGGCAGGCGGGGAGCCGCTTTGAGCACGCTGATCATCTGGATAGGACTCAGCCTGGTCGTCAGCGTCGTCTTTGTTCGCCGCATGCATGTGGTTTTGGCTGCCGTCATCGTGGTGAGAATCTTGGTTCCCGGTGTGGTTCAGAACGAAATCATGCCCGGGCTTCATCCGTCGACATACCTGTTTCTCTGCTTTGTCCTCGTTCAGCTGGCATTTGCTCCAAGCATCTTCGGTCGGGTGATCCGTTCTGCCGGCGTTTGGCCTCAAGCAATTCTTGGTGGGATCGCAGCAGTCATGATGACCGACGTCGGAAACCCGGGCAGCGCAGGATTGTTGGATACAACCATGTTCGTCCTTGGCATCGTGTGGGCGCCATATTACGTCTTTGTGTTTATGCGATATTCACTTCGCTCAATACCGGGAGCAGGAAGAGTTTTCCTGGTGACATTTACGCTTCTGGCACTCGTGGAAGCAGCGCTATCGCAATTGCAAGTGGCTACGGGCCGGACCATCGTGTGGGAAAGCGATTTTTCGAAAATCACCTATTTGACCGGCAAGCTATCCGAGCTTGGTTCCGCCATTGGCACCTTTGGGCACGGCATCCAAGTTGGTGTCTTTTTTGCCGCCACCATACCCCTTCTTTCCCTGATCAGATCAATGCTCCTGCGCTTCACGCTGGCGGCAGTCCTCCTGGTGACTGTGCCGCTTGCCTATGGCCGCATGGGCCTCATTCTCACCGTCATCGGGTTCGTCTTCCTTGTCATCAGTGGAGGCCGCAAGGTACTTCGAACCGTTCTTTTTGCCATGGTCGTATCCATAGCACTTTTGGCCAGTATCCAAGGAATAGCCGGTGAGAAACTCCTACAAAAGTTCGAAGACGACAACGGCTCCGCGGCTCTGAGAGTGGCCGCCTTCGACTGGTTTTGGGAACACACAGGAGAGTTCCTCGTCGGTGGCTATCCGGGAAGTCGGGACCTCAAGGGAGAAGGCACCTTGGGTTCCAGCCTGGAGAACGGCAACTTCATGATGGCTCTCATGTTTGGAATTCTTGTTGTAGCAGCGTTCTTCATCTTCATGGTTTACCTCCTTCTTAGCCAGATAGACATCAAGGAAAGGGAAAGCTGGCCGGCAGTCGCTGCTGCTGTCCTCATCCTCGTCTCGATTAACGGCTACAGCTCCGTGGGTGCGAACTCCATAGACATTCATCTCTTTTGGTTTGTACTCGCCATGGCGAGCTATCGTTCCTCCCGCCGCAATCCTCATGTGAAGGGCGATCCCCCCGGGGACTTATCGGCTCGTCATGTGTCCCCGAGCGGTTCACCTACCTTTCCTGCACGGCGGGTACTCACTAGGTGAGAGCTCGGATGAGCCCTAAGACGGGCACGAACGTTGATCAAAAGCCAAGCCACGGCAGCCAAATCTTCTATGCAGTGGCAGGCACGGCAGTGACTCCTCTCATTTCATTGGCAACGGCTCCCATCCTGGCCCAAACCCTCGGTGTTGAAGGACGCGGAACTCTTGCTGCCGGCATGGCTCCAATGCTCTTCGCCGTCGCTGTCGGAGCGCTGGGCATGCCGGAGGCACTGACGTTTTATGTTGCACGGCAGGCAAGAGGCGCCCGCAGGGCAGTACGGCGGGCGTTTGGCATCTTGACGTTGCTGGGCGCCGTCGCAGCGGTAGTCGTAGTGCTGAGTGCCCCGATCCTCTCTGATGGCAATACCGAAGTCGAGCAGCTCATCATGCTGACGGCGATACTGACTATTCCCACGTTCTGGGCTTCCATTCCGAACAGCGTCCTAGCCGGTACGCATGCTTGGAAGCGATCAGCTCTGATGGATTTCGCTCTCTCCGCATTGCGGCTGATTCTCTTGTCCGCCTTGGCCATGTCTGGTCTTCTGGTCCCCTTGACAGCAACAGTTGTCATGCTGGGGATTCCCTTGCTGAAGGGACTCCTCAGTGTGCCGTACCTCATCGAATACCGGCGGGGATCCTGGAATGCCACCGCGAAGAGAGTCCGTCTGTTCAGTTACGGGAGTCGGCTTTGGGTCGGCTCGTTGGCCGGCGTTGTGCTTTTGCGGCTCGACCAACTGTTGATGATTCCACTTGCGGGCCCGGCGCAGTTGGGCCTCTATGCCGTTGCGGTCAGTTTGGGCGAGATCCCCGCTGTGCTCGCCGGGGCGGTGCGCAACGTCGTGTTTTCCTCGGACGCGGGAAGCTCCCACGATCGCGAGGACACGAGCCGTCTCCAACAGACGGCACGTCTAACATCAGCGGCGGCAGGCTTGACGAGTATCGGCATCGGTATCCTCCTCCCGTGGGCAATCCCGGTGCTTTTCGGGGCAACGTTTGGCAGCGCGGTCGCCGTCACCTGGGTAATCCTTGCGGGGGTCACCCTAGGTACCCCCGGCTCAGTAGCAGGCGCTGGACTGAGCGCCCGCGGACGCCCGGGCCTCCGGAGCTGGGGAATGGTCATCGGGGCGGTAGCAAACACAGTCATCCTCATCATCACGGTACCCGTGCTGGGTGCAATGGGAGCCGCCTTGTCCACCCTCGCGGGAAACGTTGTTGCCGGGACCATGAATGTCGTATGGCTGCGTACCCACTTCGGGATGGGGATCCGAGGCTTCTATGGGCTTAGATCCCAGGACTTTCAGCTGGTCCTTAAAACGCTAGTAAAAATGACAGGAAAGAAGAACGTAAATGCCGTTTCCAACTAGTCCCGGGCGTCACCTCGCTCTGGACAGTGCGCTCCCCAGAGTGCCTCGCCTGGTATACAAAACAACGCTTATCGCCGGCCTACGCCTCCGGAATCGCTTCTCCCGGCGAGCATTGACAGGACCTGCGGGAGTCGCCGTGAGCATGACCTCATATGGGCGCCGATTGGGAATCGTCGCCCATGCTCTGGAATCCATTGCGGCCGGCTCGGTGCTTCCGTCCCGAATGATCCTTTGGGTGGACGAGCCGGACTTCGACGTATCCGCGTATCCCATGCTCAAGCGTCTGGAACGCCGCGGATTGGAAATCCTGCGTTGCGAGGACCTAGGACCGCACAAGAAGTACTTCCCGTATTGCCGCGATTTCGCTGACCATGGCCTGTCGCTCGCTCTTGCCGACGATGACGTGATGTACCCGCGCCGTTGGCTTGAAGGCCTCATCAGCGCCGCCGGACAGGAACAAATCCCAAGCTACCGGGCGCACAGAATCACCACCGATCCCACCTCCGGCGGCATAACGCCCTACAACACATGGCAACCGGCACCGGTGGATTCAGCCAGCCACGCGAACTTCGTGACCGGGGTGGCAGGGATGCTCCTGCCACCCGGATTTCAAAGGGTGCTGAGGGACTCCGGGACTTCATTCCTGAAGCTGGCCCCTCGCGCGGACGATATCTGGCTGAATGCTTTGGCGATCCGCAGCGGTTTCCGACGGCGGGTGGTTGACGCTGCCGGGCAACATCTCACGATATACCCCCGATCACAGGAGCAGGCCCTGCACAACGAGAACGTGACCGAAGGCAGGAACGACACCCAATTGGCTGCGGTCTTTGGACCTGCTGACATCTCCGCCGTCGCCACCGACGTCACCAACACGCCATGATGGGAACCACGCCAAGCGCACCTTCCGGTCCCATGAAAACCGTCCTAGTACACCCCTTCGGGAACGAGAACGTCCGCCAAACCCTGACCGCGCTCAGCGAACACCGCCTATTGTCGGCTTTTATCACCGCGATCGGCTGGACAGAGCCTGAGGCGTTGTCCTGGCTCCCGCCCGCAAGGTCACTGGTTGAGCGACGGCTGTTTCCCATGATCGAAAACCACCACCTGCACGTCACACCCACGAGTGAACTGGTCCGCAATCTTCTCCTGCGTGCGCAGCCGGCAGCTTTAAGACGACTTGGCTCAGCATCGGGTCCGCTCTCCGCGCACTGGGTTGCCGAGCAAGTGGAGACCAAGGCGATAAAGACCCTCGATCGACTGGGTCAACCTGAAGCCGTCTACGGATACTCAACCTTCGCCTCACGAGTGTTCATTGCGGCCAGAGAACGCAACATGGAGAACATCTTGGAGGTTCCCCATGTGCACTGGGCTACCACCAGGCACTGGGCCGAGCAACTGGCAGGCTTGGCACCCGGATGGGCAATCACGGCGCGCCAGGACCTCACCCGTAGCAAAGTCCATGGCATGGAAGACCTTGAGCTTGCCTTGGCAACCCGGTTGATCTCGCCATCGGCGCAGGTCACGGAGAGCCTGCGGGCGGCAGGCGTAAAGGGCCACATCAAGGAAATTCCCTACGGCTGCCCTCAGGTTAGCCCCGGGCAGGCCCCTTTGACATGGGATGGCAACGGGCCGCTCAAGGTCTTGTTCGTGGGCCGCATTGTTGGAATGAAGGGGATCGCGGACGTGGTGTCCGCGGCAAAGGCCCTCTCTTCCGCCGTGCGCGTTACGGCCATTGGCCAATTGCCTGGCGAGACTTTCCCCGCCCTTGAGGACATGCTCGGAGCGGTGGATTACCGCGGGACCATGCCGAGGAGCGAAATTCTCGTGGAAATGCGAAAGCACCATGTGCTGTTGCTACCAAGCATTGTTGAAGGACGTTCCCTCGCGGCTTTGGAGGGACTGAGCCAGGGCCTACCCGCGGTGGTCACGGCCGGAAGCGGCGTTGACGACCTTGTGGCCCAAGGTGCCGGAGCCGTAGTGGATCGGTTTGCGCCAGACCAGATCGCTGCCGAACTCCAACGATTCCTGGATGAGCCTGGACTTGTTGAAGAGCGGAGTGCCAAAGCGTTGGAAATCGCCTCAGCATCGGGCTGGGGGCCTTTTCGCGAAGGAATTGCGCAATTCCTTCGCGAAATGGGGAGTGGTGTTCGTGGCCAATAGCCCTAAAGCACTGCAACAGCGGCTGAGAATCGCTTTGGTGGCGCACGTGTTCTATCCGAGCGTCGGCGGAGTGGAGATTACCTCTGACATTCTTGCGCGTGGATTCATGAGGCATGGTGCTGAAGTAACAGTCATCACCAACACAGCAGAGCCCGATGACACCCGGACTTTCCCCTACGAAGTCGTCAGGCGGCCGTCCCCACGCCACCTTTTCACCTTGATGAACAGTGCGGACGTCGTCTTTCACAACAACCCGGCTATCTCGCTTTGGTGGCCCCTGGCGTTGATGCGTAAGCCCTGGATGGTCACCCTGAGGATGTGGGTCACCATGCCCGGGCAGACACTGTCCCGCCTCCAGCGGGTCAAGTATGCCGCTAAGTACCGAATAATCAGGCGGGCTGATGTCATTGTGGCAAACAGCAAGGTTCTTGCGAGTCATGTTGAAGGTGACGTTGAGGTCATTCCCAACAGCTACCGGGATGAATTCTTCTCGGTTCTCGACGGCGAGGTTCGGGACCCGTTGGGAATCGTCTATCTAGGCCGTCTCAGTCAAGACAAAGGCGTTGACCTGCTCATCGAAGCAGCAGCGGATCTGGTCGGAGACATCGACGGCGTCTCACTCACCATCGTGGGTGATGGAACTGAACGTGAGCACCTAGAAAAGCTCGCCGAATTGAGCGGCTTGGGCAACGCGGTGAAGTTCCTGGGTTCCCAAGGCCCGGAGGAGTCCAACCGGGTTCTGAACCGGAACTCCATCGTCGTTATCCCCAGCCGGATGCCCGAGCCTTTCGGAACCGTGGCCCTTGAGGCTGCAGCTGCGGGGTGCGTTGTGGTCTACGCAAATCATGGCGGGCTTCCTGATGCGGCGGGCGAGCAAGCAGTGGGCTTCACGCCACTCGATTCGACGTCGTTGGAGGGCCACCTCCGTGCACTGCTGAGCAACCCAGAGGACGTCGCGGCACGGCGAAGAGGCGCATTAGCCCATGCGGAGAGGCATAAAGAAGACGTCATGGTGGACCGCTACTACGCGGCGATTGAGCGCACGCTAACGGAGTCCGGTCGTGCAGGAACTAGAGGAATTCAATGAGAATCATCCAGGTAGTTACGTTGGTCAGTCCGGACGGAGCCTACGGCGGGCCCGTCCGGGTCGCGCAAAACCAAGCCACGGAACTTTCAAAGCGCGGACATCATGTCCAAATATTCGCTGGTTCACGCGGAACTGTGGATCCGTCGTACTTCGGTCCAGGTGTGCAGACCCGACTTTTCAAGGCCCGCCGCATCATCCCCGGTACTGGGTTTGCGGGCCTTTCCGCACCGGCAATGTTGCCGTCGCTGTGGCAAGCGCTGGACGACGCAGATGTTGTTCACCTGCATCTTGCCCGCGACTTAGTGATGCTTCCGGCCGCCCTCCTTTGCGTGATTAGACGCAAACCTTTCGTGGTCCAAACGCACGGGATGATCGACGAATCCGATAAGAAGCTTGCGAAGATCCTGGACAGGCTGGTAACACTCAGGGTGCTGCGAGCCAGTAAGCGTTGCTTTTGGCTGACGCCAGAGGAGCAGACATCTCTGGGAGGGCTTCTGGGCGATAGCCACGGAACGCTCGAACGGCTCGTCAATGGAGTCCCACCGGCAGACGTGACAGTGGGTAGGATATGACGTCCTTCGAATTCCTGTATTTGGCACGGCTACACCGACGAAAACGGCCCACCATCCTTGTGGAAGCCGCCGCTCTGCTCGCCCAGACAATCGATAAGCCCATAAAGGTGGCTTTCGTCGGGCCGGACGAAGGCGAGGAGTCTGAAGTTCGCCGGCAGATTCGAGCCTCGGGATCGTCTAAGTGGATTCGGGTTGAGGGGCCGCTGGAGCCCGGCAGCACTCTTCAACGGATGAGAAGGGCGTCCGTGTACGTATTGCCGTCAGTTGACGAACCGTTCCCCATGAGCGTCCTTGAAGCGATGTCCGTCGGCGTCCCGGTAATCGTGACCGACAGTTGCGGGCTTGCTCCGTTCATTGCGGAGTCCGGAGCGGGGATCGTTTGCGACTCAAGTGTCGAGGGCCTTTCCGCGGCCTTGCGCCGTTTTATTGAAGAACCAGGCCTACTAGCCTCCACGTCGGCAGCCGCCGTCGGACTGGCGAGGGAAAAATTCTCCATGGACGGTGTCACCAAGCAGCTCGAGGACGTCTATCGAAGCCTGAGCAGCTACACCGCCGGGCGGCCTTCCTCCAGGGAGCATTCGGTCGAGGGACCTGGGGATTCCCCATAGATACTGACAATGCCGAGGACAACTACGGAGAGCCATCTGACCAAGGACACGGAACTGGCATTGATCAGCTGCCCTCAAAGCAGCCCCTGTCAAAGAGTTCTCTGTGCTCCCTGTCCGGATTGACTACAAGCGCGGGCCAGGGAGCGGTTGAAGCGCGTCCCCGGGTGAGCCCCGGATTCCAAGGAACAGGTGCAACGAAGTGAATCAGTTCTGGCACAGGGCTAACGCCGTGGCTGAAGTCCCGACGTTCGGCGAAGAGCGCTTGGCCATCTTGAATCTGGAACGAGGCTCGCCCCTCGTCCTTCTGGGGTCGGCTGCTGCGATCTGGGAACTCATCGATGGAACACGTACCGAAACCGACATTCTCAAGGAGTTGACCAGCGTCTACTTGGGAGCGAATGCACATGCCATGGCAGAGCAGGTTCGGAACTTCCTGTCCGAACTTTCCGCCCATGGCCTTGCCGAGGGCAGTGACAATCCCATCGGCGACCCTCCGCGGTAATGACAGGCGATATCCAGGTACGGAGCCTCGCCGCCTTCGAGGCTCTCAGTGCTCCGTGCCATTACCGAGACTGAAAGTGTACGTCTTGGAATAGTACGCACCTGGCATGCATGGAGAGGACCACACAATTGCTGCAGGACGATAAACCTCAAGGGATGTCAGGCAATGACCTCCTTTCCGTAGTCCGCTCACATTGGCTCGGGATCCTGCTCATCACGGTGTTGATGGTAGGAGGCTCGTTGGGGTGGTATGTCCTTCAGCCCAAGGTCTACGCAGCTGAATCAAGCGGCATAGTGGTCACAGCGGGGGCCGAAAACCTCGGCATGTCCCTTGCAGGTGACAGCCTCGCCAAGTCCAAAGCCAAGGGCTACCAGTCCGTTGGAGAGTCCATTTTGGTTGCTGAAAGCGTCATCAAGACCTTGGCGTTGCAGCAGTCGGCCTCTGACATCACAAGATCAATCAGCGTGAGTGTTCCTCTCGATTCAGTTGAGATCCGGATCACCGCACGATCATCTGATCCCCAGACCGCCCAGAATGTAGCTGATGCGTGGGTCGCTGCATTGGCGGCGCAGGTCTACGAACTGGACAAAGAAAATGCGAGTCCCGGGACAGAGCCTGTCACCAAGATCGTCCCGTTGGCCAAGGCCACCCTGCCTTCGGCCCCAATTTCGCCGCTTCTTACAGCCACCCTGGGAATTGGACTGGCTGCAGGGTTGCTCATTGGCCTGGGCTACGCCCTCGCCCGAAACCACTTCGACCGCAGGATTCGCGCTTCCGGCGAAATCGAGCGGCTCTTCGGCCTGGCCGTTGTGGGTACCTTGCCGCTGGACAAACGGCTCAGTCAAAAATCGAGCGTACTCGAAAACACGTCGGGAATTCACCGCGTTCCTGGCGGCCATGCCATGGCGGAAGCGCTGAGGGAACTGCGCACCAATTTGACCTTCATTGATGTGGACAACCCTCCCCGCATCCTGCTGATTACCAGTTCCCTGCCTTCCGAGGGCAAGAGCACAGTGACCAGCAATCTTGCTGCGACCATCGCCGCCGCCGGCAATGACGTCATTGTTATCGATGCAGACCTTCGCCGCCCCACGGTTCATCAAGTTTTCGGTGTTCTGCCGGACGTTGGTGTGACGGATGTTCTCTCAGGCCGGGCGTCCATCGATGACGTACTTCAGGAGTGGGGTCCCAATCCGCGCCTCCGGATCCTCACTGCGGGTCGTATACCCCCGAATCCGTCCGAGCTACTTGGTTCGCGGGCCATGGAACACCTGCTCAAGGATCTGTCCCAACGGGCCATCGTTCTCATCGACGCGCCGCCGCTGCTCCCTGTCACAGACGCAGCCGTACTTTCCCGCGTCGCAGACGGCACGCTTGTGGTTGCCAGGGCGCGCAAGACAACCCGGGACACCCTGTACAGGGCACTCGGCAACCTCACGCGTGTTCGCGGACGCGTGCTGGGGGTCATTCTCAACTGCGTGGCTACCAATGGACCAGGCGATCTCAACTACGGCTACTACGGAGCATATGGGAGCGCCGAAGACCCTCAGGACCACCAACCCCCGGTGCCAGGTAACGCCGCGACATCAGCTTCGCGCAGGACTCTGGACACTTACGCAGTGAATCCCGTGCCCGACAGTCGTGAGGCTTCAACATTCCTGGACTCCGTCAGCAAATGGCGTGCTCCCCAGGACGGCTCCAGAGGCCGGCGTTCGGCCCCTCCCAGCTAGTCCTACTGCCCCAAGGGGGTCGGTTGAGGCCGTGTGAGGACAAGACGTGAGATCCGTCGTGATGCAAGGCCTTCAGGTTCGGGGCGGATCTGATTTTGAATCGCTGGACCGCCAGGAGGCGTCCGCGTCGCACGCTACCGGCATGGGTCCACCGGCAATGCCGACTCGATCACCTCTCCACATCACTAAGAAGCCCTCTCCAAGCCGGGGAAGGCTTACGCCTATTTAGCATGACGACATGGCAAGGAGAGCACGATGGAATCAACGATTCGCCGGCGAGCACTTATCGCTAGTGGAGGGTTTGCTTTGGCGGCCGGGGCAGCTTTCGCCGGGACGGCGCCAGCGGCAGCGGCGACGGCTGTGACGAAGAGCGCCAGAAGGGTTTACTACGCATCCGACTTCGGGATCCTGCCGAAAGCCACCATGCCGTCCACAACCGATTCGGACGGCCGGAAATACAGTGCTGGCAAGCAGGGCCTACCGAATGTCCAGGCGGTGGGCGCTCCGGGGACGGCGGCGACAGACCAGTCTGAGGAGATCAATGCTTTTCTCCAACAAATCGCCAACCTCGGTGGCGGCATTGCTGTCTTTGAAGGCAACGCGAACCAGCTCATCGGCTATGGCGTAAAGAAGCCCATCGTCATGCTGAGTGAGGTGGCAATTTGGGGGCTGGGTTGGAACAAGACCACTTTCATGTTGTTAGACGCAGCAAATTGTTCAGTCTTCGTCAATAAACCGATGAGCAATCTTCACGATGTCCGCGATTTGAGGATCAACGGAAACCGCTGGGGCCAGAGTTTCACAGACGGTTTGAGCTATACGGGTGCTGGAGCCCTGTTGACCGGTAGACATCCTGCAAACCCCGACAACTGGCAGTTCAATTCGCACGGGATACTCATGGTCCCTGACTACACCAACCCTTCTGTCTCCATGTATGGCGACACTTACTCCACCTTTGAGAACATTTTCGTGTTGAATCCCTACGGCAGCGCGGTGATGACGAACAAGATTGGTGGTGAGATCCGTTTTCGCAAGATCATTTCCATGCAGGCCGGGGGAAACGGATTCACCGCCGGTCACGACACGTCCCTCAGCGACGTCACCGTGGCCAACTCCGAATATCACGGGTTTATGCAACAGAGCGGATCGACAAAATTCTCAAATACTAAAGCCTTTTGGTGCGGCCAGGTGCTTGAGAGGTGGCAAGTCGGTGGGGGTGGCGCGAAAATGAGGCGAGCCGCGGCCGGCTACAAAATTGTGAATGGCATCTGCGAGTTTTCATCGGCCGAAGCGCAGAATTGCGGGGCTGAAGGCTTCCTCCTAGACGGCGCCGAGAGTGTCAACGGGCAGATCGCTGCGTTGGCCAACAACATGCTGGCCGACGCGAGTGCGGCGTCGAACGGAGACGGGTGGGGGGCCATTCCCGACAACTACGCCAACGACTCTGTCTGGAAAGGCCAATCCTCCGCGCCGGAGCCAACGCCCGAAGACCATCCGGGTGTGAAATTGAAGGGAAAGTCCAAGTACAACAATCTCTCCATAACTTCGAGGGCCGCTGGGCCGCAGGCAGGGGGGCTCGGCCAGCAGGGCTATGCCCTTGAGATCGACTACGCCAATGGCTCGATCGAGAACAACATCTCCGTGACTCATTCCGACGGGTACAACGGACAGCGCGTCAAAGGAATACTGACACCCGCTACGCCGCAGGGAGCGATTTCGAGCAACTGGATTCTTGCCAATGGCAAACCGTTGAGCGAGGCTCCGCGCTAGATGCCACCCCACTACGAATGCCGTGGATCGCTGGTCAGTGAGAGCTGGAGCCTGGTTCATGAGCTGGTGCCCCGGTCTGCGGTTCGGGCCGGGATGCGGGTGTACTGGATGCACCATTTCGGCGGCGTCGCTTCCTAGCGCCGCATCACACCGCGTCCAGTAGAGCCGACTGCTTAGTAGGCACCGTCTTTGGCAAAGACTGCTCTAACGGTTCGCAGGAGATAGATCATGTCTTGAAACATCGACCAGTTCTCCACGTAGTAGAGGTCCAAGCGAATTGAATCATCCCAGGAGAGATCGCTGCGCCCGCTGACCTGCCATGGGCCCGTGAGACCGGGTTTGACCAAGAGTCGGCGGTGGGCAAACTCATCGTAGGTTTCCACTTCCATTGGAAGTGGCGGACGGGGACCCACCAAACTCATGTCGCCCATGAGCACGTTGAAGAGTTGGGGCAGCTCATCAATGGAGTACCTACGGATGAATCGGCCCACTTTGGTGACCCGAGGATCATCCTTCATCTTGAAGAGGACGCCGTTTCCCTGATTCAGTTCGGTGAGCCGGGCCAGTTGCTGTTCGGCATCGACCACCATGGATCGAAACTTCAACATACTGAAGACTTCACCGGAACGACCTATGCGCGTCTGGCGGAACATTGCCGCCCCTGAGCTATCGAGCTTGACCAACATTGCAACGACGCACATCGGAATCGCCAAGATAATGAGTAGAGCCAACGACGCGCAGATATCGAATCCGCGTTTGGCTACTGCTTTCAGGCCCTCAAGGTTGGGCGTGGTCACGTGGATCAGGGGCAGTCCGGCCAACTGCTGCATATGGATGCGGGGGCCGGCAACGTCGGTAAGGGCAGGTGCCATAAACATGCCGATGTCGCGGGCGGTAAGCGTCCACCCGAGTTGCCGCAGCGTGGGAGGGTCGACGTCGGCGCCGGATATGGCCACAGAGTCCGCGGCAGCAGCTTCCACCGCTGCCAGGATTCCCTCCAAGTCCTTGCCCTTTCCAATGACAGGCAGCTGGAGGTCTTCTGGCCAGGGCTCAGTAGCATCGGAGGTGGTTAGATACGCTGCAACAGGCTGATAACCCGCAGCTGGATAGGCCCCGAGTTGCCGAGCAAGATGGGCTGCACTTTGGGCCCCTCCAACCACAAGGACACGGCGCAGATGCTGGCCGGACTTCCGCCGATGAATCAAGTCTTTCCGCAAGGCCCAACGGCCGATGAGCAGGCTTACGATGCCCAACGGCAGGGCCACCGCCACGTAGCCTCTGGCTGTATCAAGCTGGAACACGTACGAGACGAGGGCTATGCCTCCGAACAACCATAGTGAGGCTGTGGTCACCCTCCGGTACTCCTCAGTGCCGAAGCCCTGTATTCGAGGTTGTCGGGTCCCTAGGGCGCCCAGGCCAACCCACCATAAGACGTCAAGAACCACACTGACCAGAGGATAAGGCGTCGCCACCGACCCAATGTCCAAAGATTGGCCATCCAGTCCGAAGCGAAGGAGCTCGGCGATAGCAACAGCCCAGGTGATGCAAAGAAAATCAACGAGCAGCACCCTCACCCGTCCGTCATGCTCAAGCACGTCCAGCTTGTCATTGGCCTGCCGTGAAGGGCTCACACTGTGGGTGGGTTTATTCATCAATGTCAACACCAAAGAATCTCATGAGGCTAGCTGATAGTTCCGGTAGAAGTGAGGTCCCGGGTTCCGTTTGAACCACCACTGCAGGAGCCCAAACGGGCATGTACACGCTGCACCATTGCCAACGGAAAGACGCCTGAAGACGCAAGGGAGGTTGCCATAGTGGCCTCTCGTACTCGGTGATTCCGTACTTCTGACAACAGCGGGGTTGCTCCGCCTGTCTGATTATGGAAGGGCCCGCGACACGAGGCGATCTGACTGCTCCCAAAGTACTAGGGGTGGGGAACCAAGGTCAGTGTGGTCACGGCGCGCTCTTGCCCCTCGCTCCAACACTGAGCCCGCGCATTAGGGGCCACTGATAGGGCGCCG
The DNA here is from genome assembly GCF_017876035.1 of Pseudarthrobacter sp. PvP004. Lineage (NCBI taxonomy): Bacteria > Bacillati > Actinomycetota > Actinomycetes > Micrococcales > Micrococcaceae > Pseudarthrobacter > Pseudarthrobacter sp. PvP004. The sequence goes on along the minus strand of NZ_JAGINL010000001.1, from coordinate 4,102,335 downwards.
GAGCGGGCTAGTTTACTCATGTGTCAGATCAACATCACCTTACGGCTGGCGCGGGAGAAACCTGGGCTTGTGCATCGAACGGGGGCAAATTGGGAGCTGTTGCATACACCTTTGATGTCGATTTCGTCCACAGAAATCCGATCCTCTCCACGGCAATAATGTCCGAGTGGAAGACCAGTACCGAAGCCGCAACGCTGGGGAAGTTCTATAGCTCGTGGTCAGCCTTTTCGCTTGATCACCCAAGAGCTGCTCACTGGATAGCCCTGGATGCTTTTTTTGATGATGAGGTGCCCCTTCCACTTAAGGTTCGCACCATCGCGGCAACCGGCCGACGCTGCATTGTGTTGGGAAGGGTTAGCCCGGTTCAACGATCTGCGCTATCCGCAGAGGGTGCCGTTGCAATTCTGGATGATGACTGGACAGCTGCTGAGATTCCCGGGCAGATTGAAGCCATTGTGGTTGGGGCAGTACCCGTCCTTCCAGCACAGTCAAGCATCGGAAGTAGGCTCACCGACCGTGAAATCCAAGTACTGGAGCTCTTCGCGCAACGCAGGGCTTTGACAGCTTCGTCTTTGGCCGCAGCACTTGGACTCCGTACCACCACCGTGCGAGGTCATCTCTTCCGCGGCCGTAGGAAGCTCACTGCGGCCGGCCTCAAGTGTGCCACGCGTGGAGAACTTGCCAACGCACTTCAGGAAATTGGGTACAGCCACACGGACGCTCAGTGGCATGCCGCTGGGAGATGGTGAACCAGCAAGGGACGCTGGTGAGCCAGGACAATGGCGAACAATCCACATGGTTCCCTGGTGGAGCTCAAGGTCGGCTTCCAGATGTGCGCACTGATCGCAACAGGCGGTAACAACCTGCCACTTAGATGTCTGGCCATCTACCCTTAGACCGTCGCAGCAGCCTAACCGATCTCAGGATTCCTTTGACGCGCTTTCCGTCGTTTCCGTCGGAAGGTGTGACCGATATGTTGTTCTCAGTGGAGCCATCCGCAAAGTCAACCCCGAGGCATAGGCCTGTAGGTTCTGCTTGCCAGCACCGTATTTTCGCCCCTCCGAATTGCGGCCGTCTACTCGTCAGTGGGACGGAGGCACCGATCGCGGCGCCGGCATTCGCAACTTGACCCACTTGCCATTCAAATGCCGGGGCTGGGTTGGGGGCCCTGTCAGGCATCCACTCGAGCCGGTCTCTGCGGCCGGAAACCTGTTAGGACGGCCTCGTCGGATGCTTCAGGCAGCTGCGGGTCACAGCGGAGGCTATCGCCAACTACGAGCAATCAGATGTGCGGTGACACGCTGATGGTGCAGCAGCTTCATCGGATCAGTGCTGGATGTCAGCGCAAAGCCGCTGAGAGGAATGCGCTTGGAAGGGCGTCGCGTAGACAATCCCGCGGCAGGGGTCTTCAGGACTCGCGGATCTACGGCAATAGCAGCGAGTAGCGGCATCGGCTCTTGGGCGGCGGAGTCCTTAATGCATTTCAGCTATGCCCTGGCGGAATCCAGGCTGAGGGGAACTTATGGGCTGATGTGGGCGGCTGATTAAGAATGCGCGCAGTAAAATCCACATGGCTTGATGGTGCGGAATAGCGGACTGCACATGGCCCGCGTTCGCGGGGTCGAACTTCCCATCCGGCGCGAATACCGAGACTCGGACCTGTGGGTGGAGAACGCGACCCACGGGTTCGACACGTGGGGGGAACCCGTAGGTACGCTCTCTTCCAATTCAGGGGCAATAACTATCCCCTTGACCCGGCATGGTCAATTGAAAGCGTCCACTGACCAAACCGGGGGACTATCGTTTCAACTTCTAGTCGCTTGAGTTCAGAACTACCTTGATGACAGACACCGTGGTGGTGCCGTTGTAGGTCACCGTCACGGTCATGGTAGCGGTAGATGGCACTTCATCAGAGCTCAGGTTCTGTGTACTCACTGCAAAGAGTGCAACACCATCAGCGCCCGTGACACTCGATGCATTCCGGCTCTGATCTTCCTCGGGGCCGTCATTATCCGGCGCCGGGTACTCGTAGATACCCAGGACGTCGCCGTCCTCATTCTGACCTGAGACCTGGACGGTGACGCTGGCCCCGACAATGGGGTTGCCGTTTGCGTCCGTTACCGTGACGGGGAAGTCGTACGCCCTCTGATCCGCATCTTCTTCATTGCTCCCATAGTGGTGGTCACCCTTCCAATCAGTGATGACGGTTCCGGGTCCAGGCGTCACTACGACAGGAGCGAGTGAGGCGGCGACCGCCGGAGTTGCGGCAGCTACTGCAATCAGTGGAATGCTCCAAGCCGTGCCGATAACAACCTTACGTCGGTCGATATCCGGATTTTTTATCTTGCCTTTATCCAAGGTCATCGTTTGCTCCTTCAAGCCAGTCAGCGCGCTAGCCGACTGAAGTAAATTTGAGGTGGAAATATTGGTGCAAACGGAACTTATCATTGTGCTCATTTGGCACAGTTTTCACTGCTTGGAATGTACTACACGATGTTCTGGTGGATAACGCACAACTGCTCCCGGCGTCGTTCCGGCTTAGCGGCCGCCCTCGGCACCGCCACAACATGCGAGGGGGTTACCCGCCGGGCCCAACCACTAGGCGGCTATCAGAAGGCCATGGGCCTGAAGTTCCTCCACACTACTCAGCAAATGGGACTCGTAACCGGTTGGGAGTCCTATCCGGGGCGCGATCCGCATGGCAAGGCCGTCGATGTCGCAGGGAGTTGCGAGTGCGTGCCAGATCGCCGGCCCTACACCGGATAGCCGGACTACCCCTTCGCCGGTCATGACAATCAGTTCTGATCCATCTCCATCTGCCAGCGGAATCTCAACGGCGTCTACCAGCTCGGCTCTCTTGAGAAGCGCGGGGCGATCACCGTCGTCGCACCCATGTCGTTCGGGCGGCTGCGTCCCCTCCCCCAGGACTGACGTCCACGTCTTGGAGATGGCTGGCCGCTCAAGGAGCGCGGGCAAAAGGACTGCCAAGTCTCCCGCCTCGCGGTAAGTCACCCTGACAGCGCCACCCGTGGCGTCAAGGATCTCGCATAGACGTCTCAGCGGCTGGTGGACGTCACCCAACGATGAGGTGTGCGGTGCCAATTCGATAATCGCTTCCGCATGACCCAGCGCGGTGACCGTGGGCACGCTGGCGTCCGGATTTCGGTCCAACAGGACCACTGACGCCAGCGTCGGCTTGGCCGGCGCCACGAGTAACCCAAGTTCGTCGGGGCCGATCTGATGCTTGGGAGCGGCCAGATCTTCGACTATCACGGAGAGTGGCTTCGCGTACGGAACGATCACGTCCGAGCCATCAACAGCAACGGTCTCATCTGTGACGTAGCCCAGAGCAGCGCCGAGGCGTCTTGTCGCGGTGGTCTTTCCCATGCCCGAACGGCCTACGAGGGCAACGGAACGGCCGGTTTTCCGATCAGCCAGTGCCGCGGCATGCAACATGACCAAGTCACCCCGGCCGGCGGTGATGCCCGCTAAGGTAACGGCGCTTGTCAGTTCCGATGCGAATTCCTTGAATGTACGGCCGGTTACGATGGCGGCGCCAACAGCCGAGGAGACCGTTGCCCGAAATGGACGTTCTCCCGAGTGGGCCAAAACTGCCGTCGGGATTTTCTCGGGACGCGGCATCGACTCGCCCGGAAGATCGAGGCAGCGGGACCAGGCACGCCGCAGCTCCGTTTGAAGGTCCTCGGTCACTCCCGCATGCAGCACCACGGAGACCTCTGCCCCCAGGACACGGAGATTTAATTCCCCCTGTATCGCATCCTTGGCTTGTTTTCCTGCCAACTCGACCCCTGCAATTATTTCGTGATTGCTCTCCGCCGACCCTGTAGTCATCGTGGTCCTCCTCTTCCTGGAAGTGGCCCTTTACTGAGGGCTTCAGCCCAGAGACCACTTACGGCGCACGCGCGGCGCAGTCAAACAGTACATCGGCCTCTTTGATTGCTTGCAATCAATATCACCAAATGATGCTGGCTGCATGGAAATCACTCAGCAAGGGCATTAGTCGGGACCACGTAGAAGCGAAAGGAACCTTCCACTGATAGACGGTATGGGCCGCATATAGTCAGGTTCTGGATTCAATCAAACGGCCTGCTACTTTAATTTCCAAAAGGGCACACATTTTTCCAGTGCAGCTTTTAGTTCACATAGATCAAATCAAGACAAGCATGTCTTTCAGCGAACCAGGGTAAATCTAGCCGACCAGGTTTTCGGCCGCGACGTCCATGTGGGCGATGATCGTCTCCCGCGCTTTCGCAGCGTTCCCGGTCTCGATGGCGGCCACAATGTCGTGATGCCGCCCGACGCTCATGTTCCGGGTGGCGCGTTCCAACCCGGCGAACATGATGGACATCCGGATGGAGCCCTCCAGTGATTCCCACGAGTGCAGGAGGGTTTCGTTTCCGGACAGGCGGCAGAGCGTGCGGTGGAACTCCAGGTCGGATTCGATCCGCTCCTCCAGCGAGGACTTGGCAGCCTTTTCCATAGTATCGACGGCGGCACGCAACTCTGCGAGCGCGGCGTCCTTGTCCGGCATGTCACTGAGGGTCCTGGCGGCCAACGATTCCAGAACCCCGCGGACTGCGAAGATGTCCCGGATTTCCTTGACGTCCAGATGCCGGACGGACATACGGCCCCGTGCTCCCGCGGAGATCAGACCTTCTTGTTCCAGCTGGCGCAGGGCTTCACGAAGGGTGCCGCGGCTGATTTGCAGCATGTCCGAGAGCTCGGTTTCCACGAGGTGCCGCCCGGGTTCGAGTTCACCGCTGGTGATCGCGGTCCGCAGCGCTGCGAGTGCTTGTTCACGCAGGCTCTTCTTCTCAAGTCCCAGCAGGGATGCGGTGGCCATGATGTGTCCTCGGTTCTAGGGGCAACTGCTGACAGTCCGGTGTTAACAGTTGATACTACGGGCAGGAGTGCGGGAGGAGCATTACATCCCCTCCCGCACTCCGGCCGGAAAATATAAGCTCAGCCGAGTTCCGCCAGCACCTTGGCCACTATCCGGTCCACGGACAGTCCGTAGCGCTCGTGCAGCGTCGGCAGCGCACCGGCGTCGAGGAATTGGTCCGGAAGCGCGATGGGAACCACGCGCATGCCGAGACCGGCGGTGACGACGGCGGACGCAACAGTTTCGAACAGACCGCCGACAACGGTGTGGTTCTCCAGCGTGACAGCAAGCCGGTCGGTGTTCAGCTCCGTGAGTACGGTGGCCGAGTCGAAGGGTTTGATGGTGGGCGTGTGCACCACGGCCACATCCACGTTATGGGCAGCCAACGCATCCGCGGCCTGCAGCGCACGCATGGTCATCAGGCCGGAGGAAACGAACACCACATCGTTGCCGCCACGGAGGACTTTGGCTTTGCCGAGCTCGAATGTGTAGTCGTACTCATCCAGGACCGTGGGCACGTTGCCGCGCAGCAAGCGCAGGTACGTGGGCCCATCGGAGGCCGCAAGCTGGGGAACAGCCTGCTCGATGTCCACGGAGTCACAGGGGTCCACGATGGTGAGGTTAGGCATGCCGCGGAAGATCGCCATGTCCTCGGTGGCCTGGTGGCTGGGTCCGTAGCCGGTGGTCAGGCCTGGGAGCCCGCCGATGATATTGACGTTCAGATTGGGCTCGGCGATGTCGAGGCACAGGAAGTCATACGCACGCCGGGCCGCGAACACCGAGTACGTGGAAGCGAACGGGATCAGCCCGGTCTCGGCCATGCCTGCGGCCGCACCGAACAGGAGCTGCTCGGCCATTCCCATCTGGAAGAACCGTTCCGGGAAGGCCTTGGCGAAGATGTGCATGTCCGTGTACTTGCCGAGGTCCGCGGTCAGGCCCACGATCCGGGAATCAGCCTCGGCGGCTTTGACCAGCGCATGCCCAAAGGGAGCGGAGGTGGTCTTTTGGCCGGGATCAGCGAAGGACGCGATCATGGCAGAGGTCTTGAGCTTTGCTTTGGTGGTAACTGTGCTCATGCTGAAGCCGTCCCTTCGTATCCTGCGGTCAGCTGTTCGCGGCAAATCTGCCACTCGTGTTCTTCGATGCGCATGAAGTGCGCCTTTTCACGGGTTTCCAGCAACGGCACGCCGCGCCCAACCTTGGTGTCGCAGAGGATCACGGACGGCTGTCCGGAAGCAGCCGAGCGCGCCGCGATGTTGTCGAATGCTGCCAGCAGCGCACCGACGTCGTTCCCGTCCACGCGCTGGGTGTACCAGCCGAACGATTCCCACTTCTCGGTGACCGGTTCGGTACGGAGCACGGTGTCCGTGGCGCCGTCGGCCTGGAGGGCGTTGATGTCCACCATGGCCGTCAGGTTGCCGAGCTGGTGGTGGTGCGCACCCATGGCGGCCTCCCATGTTGAACCCTCGTCGAGTTCGCCGTCGGAAAGGAAGTTGATCACGCGGGACGCAGAGCCCTGAAGACGCAGGCCAAGAGCCATGCCGACGGCGATGGTCAGGCCGTGGCCCAGCGAGCCGCCGGAGATTTCCATTCCGGGGGTGTACGTGGACATGCCTGACATCGGCAGGCGGGAATCGTCGGAACCGTAGGTTTCCAGCTCGGCTACCGGAACGATTCCGGCTTCGGCCAGTGCCGCGTAGTGCCCGATTGCGTAGTGCCCGGTGGAGAGCAAGAAGCGGTCGCGGCCCTCCCAGTGCGGGTCTTCAGCACGATATGTGAGCTGGTCGGCGTAGACGGCGGCCAGCATGTCTGCGGCGCCGAGCGCCTGGCCAACGTAACCCTGGCCTTGGACCTCGCCCATGGTCAGGGCGTAGTGGCGGATTCGGTAAGCGGCGGCGCGGATGCGGTCGACGCGCTCGGGCGTGGGAGCGGCCACGGGTGCCGCTTCAACTGATGAGAGAGTCACTGGTTTCCTTCCGGAGTCCGGCGCGTACCGATGGGGAGAACGCGCCGACGTCGAGGGGTGCTTTAGGCGTTTATGGTCTGGGGAGTTTTGCTGGCGGCTTCTACGGCAAGCTCACGCTCACGCTTGCCCCAGGTTTCCCGGGTGATGAGTGCGGCCCACAGGCCGATGGCTGCGTAGATGCTGAACAGCAGGGCCGGTCCCATCCAACCCATGCTGACGAACAGCAGGGTGGTGATGAAGGGGGTGAAGCCGGAGACCATGGCGGAGATCTGGTAGGACAGCGAGGCGCCGGAGGAGCGGGTCTTAGCTTGGAAGAGCTCAGGGAACCATGCACCTTGGGCGCCGGCCAGGGAATTCTGGCAGACAGCGTAGGCGATGACGATGGTGGCGATGATCAGGAGGAACATTCCGGTGTTGACCAGCATGAACATTGGGATGCCGAACACCACCGCGAAGGCCGTGGACCAGATGTAAACAGGGCGGCGACCCACGCGGTCCGTCAGTTTGCCCCAGTAGTAGGTGGCGAAGATTCCGATGCCCGCGGCGATGCAGAGTGCCACCAGGGTTTCGGTCTTGTCGGCCAAATTGTTGGTGTGCAGGTAAGAGATCATGTAGGTCACGGACACGGCGTAGCCGGCAGTTTCAGCGATGCGGAGGCCGATGCCCCGGACGATGTTGCGCCAGTCAGTCTTGATGACCTCAACGATGGGGGACTTCACGATGTCGCCCTTGGCCTTGACGTCCTCAAACACAGGGGACTCGGGAACCTTGGAACGGATGATGAGGCCGACTGCCACCAACACGATGCTGGCGAGGAACGGTACACGCCAGGCCCATTCGCTGCCGAGCCCCACGCTGCTGAGGAAGACGAGGTTGGCGAGCAGGAGGCCAACGGGGAAGCCGGCCTGCACGATGCCCGTGAACTGCCCCTTCTTCCGCCATGGTGCGTGCTCGTAGCTCATCAGGATGGCACCGCCCCATTCAGCACCGAAGGCCAGGCCTTGGATGATGCGGACCAGGACTAGGAGTGCTGGAGCGAGCAGCCCCACTTGGGAGTAGGTGGGGAGGAGGCCGATGGCGAAGGTTGCCAGCCCCATGAGGATGAGCGATGCCACGAGGACGGGTTTGCGGCCGAGCTTGTCGCCGAGGTGGCCACCGATGATGCCACCCAGTGGACGGGCAGCGAAGCCGACGCCGAGGGTCGCGAAGGAGGCCAGGGTGCCAGTCACCGGGTCAGCACCCGGGAAGAACGCTGTACCGAAGTACAGAGCGGCGGCGGTGCCGAAACCGATGAAGTCGTAGGTTTCAATGACTGCGCCAACGCCGGAACCGACGGCGACGCGCTTTGCTTCCTTGGTTCCATGAACCGGACCACGCATGGTCAGAGCTTCATTGCTCATAGTGTCTTTCCCTTTCAAAAGTGCGGCGCATCTTCGGCCACCCCACTGTCGACAGTCAACATAATACGTCAACTGTGACCGAGGACACCAGTAATGTCAACAGTCAACTTCAAAGGTTGACTGTTGACAGTCAACGCCGATAACGTGGTGTCCATCACTAAGGTCCCTCTCTGGCGAGGGCCCCAACTTGAGGATCAACGACGATGTTTCATCAACGACTGGGCTGCTCGTCCATCAGCTTCCGCCACCAGGATCTACCCACCGCCCTGCACACCATGCGCGGCCTCGGCTTCGAGGAAATCGATCTCGGCGCGCTCCCGGGCGTCTGCGACCATGTGCCGTACGTACTGGACGCCGAGGCAGTGAAGGCGGTCGCCGCCGTCGTCAATAACTCAGGACTGCGCGTTCGTTCGGTCAACGGCGACATCGGGAACCTGAACGCAACGCTCGACGCCGGTGCGCAGGAAGCGCGCGAACGGCACCTCGAGATGCTGCTCACCTTGGCGGCCAAGACTGGCGCTGACGCGCTGGTACTCCCGTGCGGCGCTATCGACCACGATCCCTTGCAGAGCCTGGAAGAAGACATCGACGTTGTAGCAGCCCAACTGATTCATGCCTCTGTTCGCGCCAAAGAGTTCGGCGTCGAGCTGTGGACCGAATCCCTGCACTACTACCGGCTGTGCTGGAACACCGAACGCGCGCAGCTGCTCGCCGACCGGCTTGCCGGCTCCGACGTGGGAATCGTCATGGACTTCAGCCACATCGTCGCCTCCGGCGGCGACCCCGTGGACTTCGTGGACCGCTTCGCCGCGCGCGTAAAGCACGTCCACCTGCGGGACGCCGTGCCAGCCACTGACAACGAGCCGGGAAACATCAACCTCAGCATCGGCAACGGCAAGGCCGATTTCACTGCCGGACTCGCAGCGCTGAGGGACATGGGCTACACCGGCCACTTCTCCCTGGAACTCGAAACCCGGGACGTCACCCACGAAGAGCGCCCCGCGGCCGCGGCAAAAGCCGCCAGCTTCATCACAGACCTCATCTAAACCTCGTCATCTCAAATTCAAGGAGCACCATGACTACCATCCAGCGCACCGCCGTCCTCACCGGAGCTACCTCCGATCGCGGCATTGGCCTGACCACCGCCCGCCGCTACGCCAACCAGGGCTGGGGCATCGTGATCCTGGACCTCGACGGCGAGAAGTCCGCCAAGGTTGCCGCCGAGATCGCCAACGAATTCAACGTTCCGGCCTTCGGCTACGAGATCGATGTTGCCAACGAAGCGTCCGTCACCACAGCCCAGGCCGCGGTCGCAGCAGAAGTTGCCGCCGCAAACCTCCCGCCCGTTGGGGCCCTGGCAAACATCGCCGGCATCACCTCCCCCGTTCCGTTCCTGGAGACCACGCTTGAGCTCTGGCACAAGGTCATGGACGTCAACGCCACGGGCACCTACCTGGTTACCAAGGCCTTCCTGCCGGACATGATCGCCAACGGCTGGGGCCGGATCGTGAACATGTCCTCAGTCTCCGCCCAGCGAGGCGGCGGCGTGTTCGGCAAAGTTCCCTACTCCGCAGCCAAGGCCGCCATCCTCGGCTTCACCAAGGCACTCGCCCGGGAAATCGGCGAGACCGGCGTGACCGTCAACGCCATCACGCCCGGCGCCGTGGACACCAACATCCGCGTCGGCAGCACCGAAGAACAGGAAGCCGCCATCAACGCAGGCATCCCCTTGGGCCGCAACGCCACCACCGAGGAAGTAGCCGCCGTTATCACGTTCCTCTCCTCCGAGGACTCCGCGTACCTGACCGGCACCACCATCGACATCAACGGCGGCAGCCACATCCACTAATTCGAGCTGCTCGAAGGAAATCCAGGACCCACCATGACCAGAATCTTCAACGATCCCGCCGACTTCGCTGACGAAGCCCTCGCCGGTTTCTGTGACGCGCACTCGGACCTTGTCCGCCACGTGGAAGGCGGTGCAGTCCGCCGCGGCCGCGCAGCAACTCCGAAGGTCGCCGTCATCACCGGCGGCGGCTCGGGACACTACCCGGCATTTGCCGGCATCATCGGACAGGGCTTCGCCGACGGTGCCGTGGTGGGCAACATCTTCACCTCACCCTCGGCCCAGCAGGCCTACTCTGTGGCCAAGGCCGCCAACTCCGGAGCCGGCGTCGTGTTCAGCTACGGCAACTACGCCGGGGATGTCATGAACTTCGGCATGGCCAGCGAACGCCTGAATGCTGAGGGCATCCCGACGGAGAACGTGCTGGTCACAGACGACATCGCCAGCGCCTCCCCCGAGGAGATCGAGAAGCGCCGCGGCATTGCCGGGGACTTCGTGGTTTTCAAAGTCATGGGTGCTGCTGCCGAAGCCGGGCTGGACCTCCACTCCGTGGTTCGTTTGGGGCGCAAGGCGAATGAGTTCACGCGAACCATCGGCACGGCATTCAGCGGCTGCACCTTCCCCGGCGCCGAGCAGCCCTTGTTCCGCCTTCCCGAAGGACAGATGGGCCTGGGCCTGGGTATCCACGGCGAGCCTGGACTGTTCGATACCGAGCTGCCGTCCGCCGTCGAGCTCGGCCAGGAACTGGTCCGACGGGTGCTGGCGGAACCTCCTGCGAGCGATTCAACGCGGCTGGCCGTGATCCTCAACGGGTTGGGTTCCACCAAGCACGAGGAACTGTTTGTCCTCTGGCGTACCGTGGCCCCGCTGCTTCGCGAGGCCGGCTACACGCTAGTGATGCCGGAAGTGGGAGAGCTGGTGACCAGCCTGGACATGGCCGGGGCCTCGCTGACGCTGACGTGGTTGGACGAGGAACTGGAGCAGTACTGGACCGCTCCCGCCCTGACACCGGCATACCGCAGGGGTGCGGTTGGTTTTGACGTGGCATCCGCTGACGCGGATGAAGCTGACGTGGACGCCCTCACCGCTGCCGACTACTCCTCAACAGAGGCCTCGCGTGCCTACGCCGCACAGTGCCTGCGAGCCGTGGACACCACGACGGCCTTGTTGCGTGACTCCGAATCGCTGCTGGGCGACATGGATGCGATCGCCGGAGACGGCGACCACGGCCGAGGCATGGTCCGCGGATCCGCGGCAGCACTCGAGGCCGCGGCTGTTGCTTTTGAACGCGGCGCCGGCGCTGGTTCGCTACTGGCCGCTGCCGGCGATGCGTGGGCGGATAAGGCCGGCGGCACGTCGGGCGTCCTCTGGGGTGCCGGACTGCGCGCCTTTGGCGAACGGTTGGGAGACGCAGAAACCCCGACGCCGGACGTCCTCGCCCAGGCTGTTCGAGCCTTCGCGGACCGCATCGCGAGCCTCGGGAAAGCCGAAATCGGCGACAAGACCATGATGGATGCACTGCTTCCCTTCGCGTCCTCACTGGAGGACCGCATCTCCTCCGGCACTGTTGCGGAGGACGCTTGGGCAGCTGCCGCAGCCGAAGCCACAACGGCTGCTGCGTCCACCGCGGAACTTCGCCCGCTCAAGGGCCGTGCCCGGCCGCTGGCCGAAAAGAGCATCGGCACGCCGGATCCCGGGGCGACGTCGCTCGCCATGGTGTTCGCCGCCGTCGGGCCCCATTTCACAGCCGTTCCTGTCCCCGCTACCAACTAGGAGAATTTTCATGCGCATCATTGTGGGCGCCGACGAAGCCGGCGTTGATTACAAAGACCGAATCATGGCCGATCTTGAGGCCGACTCCAGGATCACCGAAGTGATCGACATCGGAGTGAACCGCGCGGATGAGGACTTCACCAGGCCCTACCCCTACGTGGGCATCGCCGCCGGTGAAATGATCCGGGACGGCAAGGCTGACCGGGCCATCCTTTTCTGCGGCACGGGAATCGGCGTGGCAATCGCGGCCAACAAGGTTCCGGGCATCAGGGCCACGGCAGCCCATGATTCGTTCTCCGTGGAGAGGTCCATCCTGTCCAACGACTGCCAGGTCCTCACCATGGGCCAACGCGTTGTGGGCGTGGAACTGGCCCGTCGCTTGGCCAAGGAGTGGATCGGCTACGCCTTCGATCCCTCCTCGGGGTCGGCCGCCAAGGTGAAGGTGCTCAGCGACTTCGAGGGCTGCTAGAGCCTCTTGAACGGCGCTGCCTCGTCGGCGTATTCTCCACAAACAGGCATTGGGGTTTACTGGCTCCGATCTGGAGGGCGCGCTCATGAATCTACTGAGCCAGATTTTCGCCGGGGGCACTGCCCTGGCCCTGATCAGCGTGGGCTTGTTGGAGATATTCCGGCACGGCGATCAGCGACTCCACCGGATTTTCCTGATCGAACCTGATGATGTTCGGGCCGTACGCATGTGGGCAATGAACGTTGGCGCCTACAACATGGCCTTCGGACTGGGGATCGCCACCGGACTGTGGATGGTGAACGTCGGTGGGCAAACGGCCGGCGGCTCGGCGATTGTGATCTTCTGCTGCGCCAGCCATATCTTTCTAGGTTTCTGGCTGTGGGTCACGGAGAAACGCCTGCTCATCAGCGCCGTTGGACAGGCGCTCTTTCCAGGCCTGGCAGTGATCTTCTATATGTTGTTCGGCTAACCGAACCCTAGCCTCGGTTGGGAGGAAGATTTCCAGGCCACAGGAAACTTGGTTCGCCCGATTGCGCTCGGCATGGCTACCACGCATCTGGCGGCCGGACATTCTGTGATCATGCCGCAGTTTCTCGACGCCGAGGACGAAGTCTTGTTGTTTCGGCGTGCTACTACAGGGGCAGGCGCCGGCTTTAGCCACTTCGTCGGGCACCAAAAAGGGCTCTACTGGCGGATGAATTTACGCCGGTAGAGCCGTCTTGGGTGTACTACTTGATGAGCGCGGCTGCCTGGTCCAGGAGTGCGCCGGCTGCTTCCGGCCCACCGACTGCACCTTCTGTACCGGATGAGGTTGCAGAGATCAGGACACCGTCTTTGATCACGTGCGCGGTGTAGATTGCTCCTGTTTTTCCATCAGGAGTGACCATGAGGGTCTTGAAAGCAGCCGTGCCTGGCACGCTTCCCACGCCATCTACCTTCTCGGTGGAAGTGGTGACTGACTGACCTTCCGCGGTGAATGTCACTTTCTTGCATGCCTCTGCCTGAGATTTGCGTGTGTCCACGTTCTCCTGCAGGAGCGCGACGTCCACGCCTGAGGTAAGCGACACGTTGCTGAAGAAATCGTTGGTTTTGGTCCGTGCCGTGCCGGCAGTGGTCGATCCTGCTACAGGCTGGGGCACTCCTAGGTTGCCGAGGTCCTTGCACCCGGCCGGTTCGACCGCCACTTTGCCAAAGGTGTCCGTGATCGGGTCGAACTGATCCAGAAGCTCCTCACCGGAAAGGACAGCAGGGCTGCTGCCGTCGGAAGCCTTGATCTGCTTGACCAACGCCACGAGCTCTTCATCGGTGTACTGCTTAGCAGGCGTGGGCGTAGCTGTGGCAGTTTCGCTTGCCGGGGCCGACGCTGGTGCTGCCGCGGTACCCCCACCACATGCGGTCAACGCCACGACCATCAGTGTCGATGCCCCAAGTCCGATCAGCGAATACTTCATGTGTGTTCCCCCAAATTAGTTTCATTGATGCGCCCGCAGACACGGACTAAACAACACTACTGGCCTGACTCCTCCCATGAGGGCAGGCCACGCAGCCTGCTAGAAGCCGCCGCCACCAGCACTCGTTTCGCCCGCCATGTTGGCAAAGCGCGAGTAGTGGCCCTGGAACGCCACAACGATGTCCTTGGTTGGACCGTTACGGTGCTTGGCGATAAGGATGTCGGCCTCGCCGGCGCGGGGTGATTCTTTGTCGTACACGTCTTCGCGGTGCAACAGGATCACCATGTCGGCGTCCTGCTCGATGGAGCCGGATTCACGGAGGTCAGAAACCATCGGGCGCTTGTCCTGGCGCTGCTCGGAACCACGGTTCAGCTGTGACAGGGCGATGACGGGAACCTGCAACTCCTTGGCCAGTAGCTTGAGGGCACGCGAAAACTCGGAGACTTCCTGCTGGCGGGATTCCACCTTTTTGCCGGAGCTCATGAGCTGGAGGTAGTCGAGGATGACGAGTTTGAGGTCGTGCTGCTGCTTCAGGCGGCGGCACTTGGCCCGGATCTCCATGAGGGACATGTTGGGGCTGTCATCGATGAACAGCGGAGCGTCGTTCATGCGGCCCATGGTGGTGGCGATCTTGGACCATTGCTCGTCCTTGATGGTGCCCTTACGGAGGTCCTGCAGACCGATCGTGGCTTCTGCGGAAAGAAGGCGCATGGCGATCTCGTTCCGGCCCATTTCCAAAGAGAACATGACGGTGGCCAGGTTGTTCTTGATGGCGGCCGAACGCGCGAAGTCCAATGCGAAGGTGGACTTACCAACGGCCGGGCGTGCCGCGATGACAATCATCTGGCCCGGGTGCAGGCCGTGCGTCAGCTCGTCCAGCTCGTAGAAACCGGTGGGAACGCCGGTCATGCCCTCGCCGCGGTGGCCGGAGGCCTCGATCTCATCCACGGTGGATTCCATGACGTCCTTCAACGCCACGTAGTCTTCCGCCGTACGCTTTTCAGCCACCGCGTACACCTCGGCCTGGGCCTGGTTGACGAGGTCTTCCACTTCGCCGTCTTGGCCGTAGCCCATCTGGACAATTTTGGTTCCGGCGTTGACAAGGCGGCGCAGCACTGCGCGTTCCGCAACAATCTCGGCGTAGTAACCGGCGTTGGCAGCAGTAGGGACTGTTTGGATGAGCTCGTGGAGGTAGGCAGGGCCTCCGATCCGGTTGATCTCGCCACGCTTGGTCAGTTCATCCGAAACGGTAACGGCGTCGGCGGGTTCGCCACGGCCGTAGAGATCGATGATGGACTCATAGATGGTCTCGTGTGCGGGCCGGTAGAAGTCGTGCCCGCGAACGATCTCAACCACATCGGCGATCGCGTCCTTGGAGAGCATCATGCCGCCGAGTACTGACTGTTCAGCAGGGATGTCCTGGGGAGGTTTCCGGCTCGAGTCCGAAGCGCGTGAGCCCTCGATTGAGTCCAAGTGCGTAACTGACAAAGCCGTCCTCCATTTGTGTACCGCTGCAGAGATGTGTTCCCTGGCGGCCCGTAAAGCGCAGTGCGTGGGCTACGGGTCCGTCTGGTGCATCTGACGATGGCAGGCAGGTCCGACAGAATAAGCCGTATCCACAAGTTATCCACAGTCGAATCCGTGGACCCGCTATAAGCACTGACTTTTTTGGAGTCCAAGAAACTCATCGCGGGCTATTCGTGCCCAAAATGGACACTTCAGACACGTTACAGCAGGCGGCTGACACCCCCTGTGGAAAAGCTGTGGAATACCAGTCCCACGTTGTGCACAGACTGTGCGTTACCCTGTGGATAGAGAAATTCTTTTCGAGGAAAATAGGCTCTGACCTGCGCAAACGTTCTTCACACGCTGTGGACTGGAGAAAGTTTTGGAGGGAATTAATCCACAGAGGCCACAGCTGATGGGGTCATTCCAGTGGGCGAAATCATGTTAAACATGCCGCAGATGTGATGCACCTTACATGGAGCGCCTTAATTTGACACAGGCCTCTCAGAAGCCTATGCCGGAAGTGGAATGTGCTGTGGATAACCAACTTCTGGCATAAGCTCTAATCATGGGGATGAACTTTGGTGACGTACTGACGATTGTCCTTCCGCTCCTTGTCTTAGTGGGCTTGCTGTGGGCGCTCACGGCGGCCTTCAAACCGCGCGACACAGGCGTCTCGGACGCTGAGAGGTATCAGCGCGAGCTGGCGGCACGTTCCGCTGCGCACCAAGCTTCCCAGGTGCAGGAGGCGCTGGCTCTCCGCGCGCGGATCGAAGCCACCACCAAGCCGAGCCAGAACGAGGCCAGCCATAGGGAACAGGCGGAGAACACCAGGACGGCCATCCAGGCACAAGCGGCACGGTCTCACGCTGCCGGCCAAACGGGACACCAGCCCGCCATACTTCCCAATGGTCAACTGAACCCTCAACTCGCCTTCGAGCTGCAGAACCTGGTTCGCAGTGGGAAAAAGATCGAGGCCATTAAGGTCCTGCGCCAGGCCACCCACTCAGATTTGCTTACCGCCAAGAACTACGTAGATCGGCTCTGACAACGCCATGGACTCCATCCTCATCCCGCTCCTGATCCTCATTGCGGTCATTGCGGGCGTGCTCCTGCTTATTCGCTCGTTCACCAAGCGCTCGGCGGAAAGCAAAGCCGACATCGCAGCAGCGAATGCCCCCAAGGACCCGGTGGAGCTGGCCAGGGAGTCTGCGGCAAAGCTCAACCAGGAACAGCACCGGCAGCTTTACTCGCTCATTGCCCAGGGGCAGGGCATGGCGGCCATCAAGCTTTACTTGCAGGCCACCGGCGAGGGCCTGCGGGCTTCGCGTAACGCCGTAGGCGCGCTGGCGGCGCACCCGCAGCCATTCACACCGGAAGCTCCGGCCAAAGATTTGCTTGCCGACGATGACGACGAACCCGAACGTTTCCCCTACAGGTACCGGGCAATCGTCAGCAAAGGCGACGTCACCCGCGAAGTGAGCAGCAACATGCTCAACGACGAGATCTACGGACGTATCCGAACGCTGGCAAAAAGCGGTGACGTTGAGGGCGCGGCACTTGCGCTGACGCGCCACTCAGACATCAACATTAAGCAGGCCCGCGAGTTCATTGAACTTTTGGACGACTGACGTAGAGGAAGCCGTCGAGGGAGAGCTGAATGCCGGGGGCACCGATTGTTTACAAGAGCACACACCGGGTCAAGTTCTCAGAGCTCGATCCGTATAACCACGTGAACACGGGCGTCTACGCGTCGTACTACGCAGATCACCGGATGGAGGGCCTACGGGACTATGTTGGCTGGGATCTGGAGACCCTGGGCAAGCTGCCATTCATGGTCTGGGTCCGGAGAATGGAGATCGATTTTCTGCAGCCTGTCCGGGGCGATCAGGAGATTGTCATCACGTCGTTCGTGCGTGAGTTCCGCGGTTCCAGTGCATTTATCGAGTGCTCCATGACCGACGCCCGCGGAAATCCGGTGTCGCGCTGCCTCATGACCGTCGCCTACGTCGACAAGGAAACGAGACGCGCGACGGACTGGCCTGCCGACGTTATGGCGCTGTTCTTCGAGAAAGAAACGTCCTGAGCGCATTCCCTGCCCGCCGTAGCGGAAACCACTTCCGGCCCGTCCACGGAAACTAAAAGTCGAACAGATCCCCCAGGAAGCCTTCCTTCTTCTTGCGCTTGCGGCCGTACTGGTCACGATTGCCCCCGTCGCGGCGATCGTAGTCCCTTCGGTCATAGTCGCGCCGGTCCCTATCGTCGTACCGCGGCTGCTGAGGCCGGGACTCGAAGGGGTTGTAGATAGGTGGCGGCGCGATGGGCGGCTGTGACGGCGCGGCGGCGGGCCGGGCAGGCGCGGGGATGGTTTCAGCCGCGACGCGATCAATGATCTTGTCCAGCTCCCCACGGTCCAGCCACACACCCCTGCACTGCGGGCAGTAGTCGATCTCCACGCCGCTTCGTTCGCTCATCACCAGGTCAATGGAATCCACAGGACACTTCATGTTTGCCCCAACGATCGGACCGGGCAATAAGTTCGGCCTGTCCAAGGTCCGGGATTCAGGAGGTGGGAAGCCCCGCATGCATACTGAACGGATGATGCATCCGGACGTCGTCGAAGCGCAGCGGCTTGTACAAATGCTTGGGAGGGAGTGTTCCCCGCCATCTCCCGAGGCAGACAACGCTGAATACGGAGCCGCAACCGCCACCAGCGGCCCAGGGCTGATCCGCTTCCGGGTTGGAAAGGTCACCCCCACCAAGGTGGGCTTGTTCGTTGCGGTGTGGCGTCGCGCAGCGGCCGGAGGAACGGAACCTTTCCCGGCGGACGGCCCTTCCGCGCACGACACAGACATTCTGGTGGTCTCAGTCCGGGAATCGGAGAACTCCGGTCATTTCCTCTTTCCCCGGTCCGCCTTGGTCACTCATGGAATTTGTTCCGTTAATGGCAGCGGCGGGAAGCGCGGGTTCCGCGTTTATCCTCCGTGGTCGGTGACGCCGAATCGCCAAGCACAAGTGACCCAAGAGTGGCAGGGCGCATTCTTCCACCACTCCCCCGCACGCCCCCTACCTGCCTGCTGAGATCCCGGCGAGCAACTGCTCGAACGGCAGCGACTCAAGTGCGTCATTCTTGCGGTGCGGCTGGGGGCCGCTGAGCAGCTGCACGAGTTCACCCGCGGCCCGGTCCACGCGCGCCGAGAGGGGCGACCCGCCGTCGTCGGTGTTTCCCCAGTCCTGGGGCCCTGCAAAGACGCCGGTAGCCGCGATCCTGGTGCGCAAGTAGCTGAACAGGGGACGCAAGGCGTAGTCGAGGACCATCTGATGGCGGTCAGTTCCGCCCGTGGCACCCAGCAGAACGGCTTTGCCCTCCAGCGACTTCGGGTCCAGGACATCGATAAATGACTTGAACAGTCCGCTGTAGGAGGCGCTGAAGACGGGACTGACGGCGATGATGGCGTCGGAATTCTCGACGCCGGCAATCACGTCCGCGAGGCGCGGTGCGGCATAGCCCGTGACGAAGTTGTTGGCGATGTCCACGGCGAGGTCCCGCAGTTCGACGATGTCGATCGTCGCTTGGTACCCTGCCGCGCGCAGCTGCCGCTCGGCCGAGGCAGCCAGCTGGTCGGCCAGCAAGCGGCTCGACGACGGTACGCCGAGTCCGGCGGAAAGGACGGTGATGCGGCGGGTTTCCATGGCATTCTCCTGTTTCTCGTTCATCCAGCTTACATGCATTTGCATCTAAATCTATGAACAGGGGTATGCTCCGAAGTATTCCCGGGGGCAGTTAGGGAGTCCCGAGCTGCCTCAAGAACGCCACCGTGGCGGCAGAAATCTGCTCTTTCGCCACCTCGCGGTCCACCGTCGCTTCGCCGTCACCCGGCTGCGGGACTCCAAGGGATAGGAGCCATAGAGGAGCAAGCCGCTCACGGCCGAGTGGTCCAACGCGAAGGTGCTCGCGCTGACTCCGCCCAGCGAGTGACCTCCCACTGCCCAATTAGTGACGCCGGGGTGCTCGGTGATGACGCCGAGAGCCTGACGTCCGTCCAGCAGGCTGAGGTTCAGCGGAGTCTTCAGGATGACAACAAGGAATCCGGCATCCACGAGGGAATCAGTAGCGTTGCTGCGGCACACACTGCGGATGCCCAGAAGAGGGTTGGCCTGCGCGGCGCGGGAAGCGCCTCAGGGGTGGAAGTCATACGTCAGATACTTTGAATCACCCTGCTTGGCGGCCCCTGACTACTGCCGTAGAGCGTGCGTGGACAGGAAATCGAACGTCCTGTCCCGCGCCTCGCGGGCCTCGTCAAAGTTCAGGTGGAACTGGTACTCGTGCGGCAACTCAGGCTCATGGGTGGCAGGCCAGAAGAGCTCGGTAACGGGAACCCCGGCATCCTTCAAGCGGTTGCTGTAGGGCACGGATTGCAACCACGTGAGGCCGTCACCATTACCACCGCTGATGAACGTTGGCGGGAAGTCCTCGGTCACGAAGTCAATGGTGGACATGGTGGCACCGGCGTAGGTAGCGGACCAGTCCTTGGTGCCCGTATAGGCCCAGAGTGACGTCTTGAAACCCCAGGCTACGATTCCGCTGAGGTCCGCCATGGCGCGGAGGTCGTAGACACCGCAGTGAAGGATGGTGGCCGCGAGATCCGACTTCTGAAGGGCGGGCTGGATTCCCATCAGATTCGCATACTCAGGGTTCACGGTGAGTGTGGTCATCTGGCTCGCGAGCTGCGCGCCGGCAGAGTCCCCGGCCAAGACGATGCGGCTGGTGTCCACGTTCAACTCAGTGGCGTTGGCTTTGATGTAGGCAAGTGCGTCGTTGATGTCCCGCACCGCCGTAGGATAAGTGGCCTCAGGAGCGATCGGATAACTCATGCCAATAGTGGTGTAGCCCTCAGCCGCGAGTATCTGAAGATACGGATTCACGTCGCGTTGGGCCCCGGAAATCCAGGCGCCCCCGTGAATCCACACCACAGTGGGTAGCGGCGCGGCAGTCCCTGCAGGACTAAAGACATCGAAAGTTGAACCGGGCTTGTAGGCGACACCCATCTCCGTTTGCAACGGCGTGTCCGGAACGTACGGCGTCATCTCGTCGATGGTCGCCTGTGCCCCGCGTTCAAAGACGCTTCGAATCAACATCGCGGAAGGCCACGGCGTAGCGGAAAGCGCCAGGAGGACTACCAGCACCAGCAGGATCGCCAGGTCCAGCTTCCGCAGCCGTGAGGATCGTTTTCGTGGAGGACGTGAACCTGAACCAGTAACCACTGATTCGCCCTGCTTCGTGCTGGCTTGGATCGATTCCAACGGTCTCATCACACACTCCCCCGGTCGGTGTACCTGTGGACCATGCTAAGGCCGCAGGTTCGTTTCAGACGTCAGCCCCTTCCCAGCGCAGCGCAACCGCACAAAGAATCCACTTAGTTTCGGAATAAGCTTGCAATATGAGTTCAAACTCATAATATGGGATTAGTGATGTGGCCTGCCTCACGGTGCGCATCAGATTCCAGCCTTCAGTGCGGAAGGCCCAACGATCGGATTCCCATGTCAGACATTGCTGTTCTGATCAACACAGCTGTCGCAGTTCTAGCGGCTGTCCTGTTGATCGTCCGCTTCCGGGTCAACCCGGTGATTTCCCTGATCCTCGCTTCCGTTTATCTCGGTCTGGCGGTGGGCCTCGGCGTCGAGAAAACCGTCAAAACCATCACCGGCGGCTTCGGCGAGATCATGGTGGACGTCGGCCTGCTCATCGCCTTCGGCGTCCTGATGGGCTCCATCCTCAACCAGAGCGGCGCGATCCGGCGCCTCGTGGAGCACCTTCTCAAGACCTTCGGGCCCAAGCGACTCCCCTACACCATGGGCTTGGCCATCGGAACGGTCCTGCAGTCGATCTTCCTGGACGTCTTGCTGGTCATCTCAGCACCACTTGCCCGCAAGCTGGCCCCGAAAATCGGTAAGCTCGGCACGGCCCGAATGGCTACCGCCATGGCCATCGCGCTGGAGTGCGGCATCGTGTTCACCGTTCCCGGCGTCGCCTCACTAGCCTTGGCCGGCTTGCTGAACGTCCCGCTTGGCAAAATGCTCCTCTTCGGTTTGCTCCTTGTGATCCCCACGATCATCATCTCGATTGCCATCATGACCTTCCTGTTCCGCCGCGGATTCTGGAACGAGGCAAAGGACGAGGACCACACGTTCGTTGCCGAGGAAGACAGCGAAGGCGAGGAACCCACAGACGGTGGCGCAGCAACTGTCCCGCCCACGGCAAACAGTGAGCGTGGCACGGCTGCATCCAGCGCCCAACCCGCCGGCGGAAGCGTCGCCGTCGTCGAACGCGAACGCAAAGAAGCCCCACTGATCCTGCTCTTCGCACCGTTGCTGACGTCCCTGCTCCTCATCGGCGCCGGGGCAATCCTTGAAATCCTTGAGATCTCAATGCCTTGGCTGCAGCTCCTCGGCGAGCCAGTGATCGCCCTCCTTATCGGTCTCATCGGGACCTGCTTGGTGACCCGTGCTGCCATCGGTCAGAAGAAGGTTGAGGAGGCCATCGCTGTTGGCTTCAAGGAAAGCGGTCAAATCCTCATCCTCACCGGCGTCGGCGGCTCGCTCGCCGCGACAGTTGCGGCAGCTGGCTTGGGTGACATTCTGGGCGGATTCTTCTCCGCCAGCACGGTGGCTCCGCTGCTGGTGGTCTGGGCCATCGCAGCAGTGCTGCACATCGCCGTCGGGTCCGTGACATTGTCCGCCATCACGGCTGCAGGGCTGCTGGCACCCATCGCTCCGGCCATTGGCCTTGATCCGGTACTGCTGGCACTCGCTGCCGGCGCGGGATCGCTCTTCATGGTTCACGTCACCAGCAACACGTTCTGGCTCCTGCAGTCACTTTTGGGTCAGAGTGTGAGGGGTGCACTCAAATCGGTCACGGTGGGAGTGTCCGTAGCCTCCGTGGTGGCGATCCTGCTGATCCTGCCCATGAGCCTGCTGTTCTGACCGACCCCGCCAACCGTCTACCCACCACGCACGAAAGAAGACCATGACACACCAAACAATCGCCCCTCTGGACGGCGTCCGGGTCCTGGAACTCGGCAATTACATTGCCGCACCTACGGCCGGCCGGCTACTCGCCGACTTCGGAGCTGAGGTCATCAAGGTGGAACGGCCGGGAACCGGCGACGAACTACGCAACTGGCGCCTGCACAAAGGCAACACGTCCATGCTGTACCGCACCCTGAACCGCAACAAAAAGTCAGTGGTCCTTGATCTCCGGACCGAGGCCGGCAAGCAGGCAGTGCTGGAGCTCGTGGCCAAGTGCGACATCCTTTTGGAAAACTTCCGCCCCGGCACCCTGGAAAAGTGGGGCCTGGGCCCCGAAGTCCTCAACGAAGCGAACCCGGACCTCATCGTTACCCGCATCTCTGCCTTCGGGCAGACGGGCCCGCTGTCCGAGCGGCCCGGTTTCGCCGCCGTCGCCGAAGCCTACGGAGGGTTCCGGAACCTGGTGGGTGACCCGGACCGCGCGCCGGTTCGCGTGGGCGTCTCGATTGGAGACTCGATTGCGGGCTTGTATGCCGCCTTCGGTTCCATGATGAGCCTGTACCAGCGTGAAGCACGACGCCGGGACTCGGCTGGTGCTGTTCCGCTCACCGAGCGCATCATCGACGTCGCGCTGAATGAGGCCATGTTCTCCATGATGGAATCGCTGATTCCGGACTACCAGGCCTACGGCGTGGACCGGCAACGTGTGGGTGGCCGGATGGAGGGCATCGCTCCTTCCAACGCGTACGTGTGCAAGGACGGTGCGAGCATCGTGGTGGCCGGGAACGGTGACTCGATCTACCAGCGGTACATGCAAACCATCGGCCGTCCGGACTTGGCGGAAGACCCTTCCCTGCAGACAAATGCCGGGCGCTGGGCCAAGCGTGAAGAACTGGATCAGGCCATCGGCGAATGGGCCGCCACGCTTTCCGGCGCCGAAGCCCTTGCATCCCTCGAAGCCGCCGGTGTTCCCGCAGGACCCATCTACACCGCGGCGGACATCAGCACGGACAGCCAGTACGCCGCCCGCAACATGATCCAGAAGTTCGACGTTTCCACTGGCGAGGAAATCCTTCCCGGCGTCGGATTCCCCGGCATTGTTCCAGTGATCGGGGACCAGTCCCTGCCCATCCGGAACCTGGGCCCGGACTTGGGCGAAAACACGCAAGAAATCCTTGGCGGGCTCCTGAACATGGATGCCACGCAGATCAATGCGGCCTCAGGCCGCGAGGAGGCCCTCCGACCATGAACCGCTTTGAAAGCCCCCTTGCTGCCACGCTGGGCAACGCCATCCTCAGGGACGTCACCCTGCGTGACGGACTCCAACTGACCGGCAAACTCCTGCCCACTGAGCAGAAGATCGAGACAGTCCGTGAGCTGCTGCGCCTGGGCGTGCCGGCCATCGAGCTCGGCTCCATGGCCCGCGCGGACTTGGTCCCCACCATGGCGAACACGCTGGAAGTGGTCCAAGCCCTCACCCCCGAGGAACTGGACAAGTGCTGGATCTGGGTAGCCACTCCCGGTCACGTCGCGAAGGCATCAGCCGCTGGTGCCCGCAACTTCCAGTACTGCCTGTCCGCCTCGGATTCGCACAACAAGGCGAACATCGGGCGCACCACTGATGAGAGCCTGGCCGCCTTGCCCGAGGCTATTGAGTACACCCGCGCAGTAAATGGCCAGATCCAGCTGTGCATTGCAACCTCCTTCACGTGCCCGTTCGAGGGTTACGTTCCGGAGGAGCGCATTCTTTCGATCGCCAACGATCCCCGCACTGAGGGCACCACGGACATCGTCATCTGCGACACCCTTGGACAGGCAGTGCCAGCGCAGGTATCCCGGCTAATCACCCGGGTCCGGGACGAGTCCCCTGCACGCCGGATCGTGTATCACGGCCACGACACCTGGGGCCTGGGCGTGGCCAACACTCTTGCCGCCATCCAGGCCGGTGCCGCAATGGTGGACGGTGCCCTCGGTGGACTGGGCGGCTGCCCGTTCGCACCCGGCGCGAGCGGCAACACCTCCAGCGAAGACATTCTTTTCGCAACACGTCCCGAGTGGCTGACCCCGGATGTCTTCGGCGAACTTGTAGTGCTTTCGGAAAAACTGTTGGCGGAACTGGGCGAACCGAACCGCTCCAAGGCTGCCCAAGGCGCGCGTTCCAAGGCTGAGGCCTTTGACTGGGTCATGCCATCCGCCCAGCCTTCCGCCACAGGAGGCAACTAGGCATGGGGAACCACTACCTGGTCACCACAGCCATTCCCGAGCCCGGCCTGCAGTTGCTGTCCGACGCCGGTCAGGTGACCGTACTGCCGGAGCCACCGGACTACGCGACGCTCGCCGCGCTGTGCGCCTCCGGCGATTACGACGTAGTGCTCACCCAGTTGCGCGACGTCATTGACGAACCGCTGCTGGCGAACGCCCGGGTGAAGGGTGTTTCCAACTACGCAGTGGGCTACAACAATATCGACGTGGACGCCGCCACCCGGCACGGCATCCTGGTGGGCAACACCCCGGGTGTCCTGACAGATGCGACGGCGGACGTTGCCATGCTGCTGATCCTCGGCACCGCACGCCGCGTGGTGGAATCGGACCGTGTGGTCCGCGATGGGAAATTCCTTGGGTGGGAACCTGAGTTCATGCTGGGCCGGGACGTTTCCGGTGCTGTGCTTGGCTTGGCCGGATTCGGCAGGATCGCCCGCGCCGTTGCCCGACGCGCCCTGGGCTTCGGCATGGAAGTGCTCTTCTCACCACGGCCGCCCGGCGACCGGCCGGTTAGCGATGAGGAACTCGGCGAATTCGCGGGCACGGTCCGGCAGGTACCGTGGGATTCTCTGGTGGAGCGCAGCGATTTCCTGTCCCTGCACGTCCCCCTCAACGAGCAGACCCGGCACCTGGTGGACGCAGATGTTTTGGGCCGCATGAAGTCCGACGCCATCCTCATAAACACCGCCCGCGGCCCTGTGGTGGACGAGTCGGCGCTGGTTGAAGCCTTGCGCAACGGAGTGATCGGCGGGGCTGGTTTGGATGTGTTCGAGGACGAGCCTCGACTCGCGGCCGGCCTTGCCGAACTCCCCAACACGGTCCTCCTGCCTCACGTGGGCAGCGCAACCGTGCCGGTCCGCGCCGAAATGGCCAGGCTCAGCGCCCTCAACGCGATCGCCATCGCCGAAGGCCGCTTGCCGCTCCATCCCGTCGACCCGCTTTCGCGAGCATGACCATACTGGTGGCCCCGGACAGTTTCAAGGGAACATACACGGCAGCAGAGGTGGCGGCGGCCATCGCGGCAGGAATTCACGACGGCGGCGGCTCGGCTACGCAGCTTCCCGTCGCCGACGGCGGCGAGGGGAC
Source organism: Pseudarthrobacter sp. PvP004 (assembly GCF_017876035.1). Lineage (NCBI taxonomy): Bacteria > Bacillati > Actinomycetota > Actinomycetes > Micrococcales > Micrococcaceae > Pseudarthrobacter > Pseudarthrobacter sp. PvP004. Next base: position 4,076,644 of record NZ_JAGINL010000001.1, on the reverse strand, counting down.
TTTCGAGGCGCTCTGCCGCAGCCTTCGCGCCTCTCCGGTGAGTGTCGACGTCGTCAATTCCTGGGGTGAGCCGCTGCGTGCCATACTTGGGCTGGCCGCGGACGGAACCGCCGTCGTCGAGGTTGCGCAGGCTAGCGGGTTGTCGGCCGCGCGCACTACTCCGCAGGACGCGATGTCGGCCAGCACCTATGGCACCGGGCTCCTGATCTCCGCGGCAGTCAACCTCGGAGCAAAGCACATCCTGGTGGCTGCGGGTGGTTCGGCAACCACCGACGGAGGTACAGGCGCTGTGCGGGCAATCACCGAAAACGGTGGGCTTGGCGACGCCCGCCTGACCGTTCTTTCGGACGTCACCACTACGTTCTTGGAGGCCGCGCGGGTCTTCGGGCCGCAGAAGGGCGCGGATCCAGCCACGGTCCTTTTGTTGGAGGAGCGCTTGGAGCGCCTGGCTCCCTCACTTCCGCGCAACCCTTCCGGCGTCCCCCGTACCGGCGCTGCGGGTGGGCTGTCCGGCGGGCTGTGGGCGCACTTCAACGCCGAACTGGTATCCGGCGCCGGCGCCGTGTTGGATGCCGCCAACTTCGATTCCTTGCTGGGTACTGCCGAAATCGTGGTGGTGGGTGAGGGACGTTTAGACTCGCAGACAGGAGAGGGAAAGATCATTTCGGCCATCTTGGAGCGTGTGCGTCAATCAGGACGGGAAGTTCCGGTGGTGGCAGTGGTGGGGTCTGTTCACGAGGACCTAGGCAGTTATGCACTGAACTTCGCGGACGTCATGGTGGCAACCGACGTTGACGCCATGCGGGCTGCGGGCACGGCAATCGCGTCGCTTTAGTTCTGGTTGTTAGTTTGTCCTTCCGGCCCCGCCCGCAGCCATGAGTTCCAGGCGCCTGAGGGTCTCGCGGTTTCGTACCGAGATCATGGGATCCCGCAGGGCTTTGGGGACCACTTTTCCCGGGCCGCGCACTGCGTCTTCGGCAATGGAGACGCGGCATTGGGAGCCTCCAAGGTCCTCCAGCGTGATCAGCACCTTGGCCTCGCCCATGGGCCAGCCCCGGGCAAGCAGCTCCAGCTTTCGGCCCGCTTCCATGGCGGTGACGCTGGTGCTGTCATCGATAAGGAAAGGCCACGAGCCTACGGAATGGTGCAGCTTTGAGCCCACTTGTGGCCATTGGTCGTCCACGGCGCGGATCCTCGAGGCACCCACAACCCAGCCCGGATAGAGCCAGCCGTCTTCGATGACCTTCCAGATGTCAGTGGCGGGGGATTTGAACAGCTGCGTCACGGTGGACATGGTATTCCTCTCAGCGTGCTCATCTGGAAGTAACTTAAGACCAAGCTAAGCATGCTTAGTGTTGGCCCGCCACTCTCGCATCAAGTAGCCGGTTTGCTGGCCTTGCCGTCCAACCAAAGCGTGTCCGACTCATCCCGGTGCGTCCCATCCGTTCCTACATGCTTACTGTCGATCTTGGGGCCCTTCTTGATGACATGCACAAGCGCCATACCGTGGCCACGGCCAAGATCGTAATCGGCTTTGAGCCATTCAAGAATGGTCCCCGCCTTCACCGACGGGTCCTTGAAGCCCTTGGCGTCCGCGATTTCAACCAGTTGCCGCGGGGTAAGCCCGGTTTTGTCTTCAATGGCGTCAAGGTAGGCCTGGAAGGACATCAGTGTTGCCTTTCGCTTTTTCTTTCATGGGCGGATCTAATAATTGGTGACTCTACGTGATGGGGCCGACATCAAAAACGCTTCGGGTACCGGCTGCTTGCCTGCGCCCCTACACTGATCGCATGGTGTGCCGAGGGTGGCGTTCTTTCGCGGTAGGCATGGCCGTCGTTCTCGCCCTGCCGCTCCTTGCTGGGTGTAATTCACCTGACTCAGAACCGCAACCCACCACCGGAAATGCAGGCCCCATCACTGTTGAGATCAATCAGTCCAGGGACCAATACGGCAAGCAAGCCATCCAGATTCAGCTCACCAACACTACGGATTCGCCACTGACCGTGACCGGGGCCCGACTGCGCTCCACGCTGTTTGAAGGCGACATCACCTGGGAGCCCACGGAGGGCAGCCTTGAGTTGCCACCCCGCCAGCCCAAGAGCCTTTCTGCGGCCTTGCCGACTGCGGCATGTGGGACGTCATCTACAGATTCGAGCCGAGAAGCGGAGGCCCGGATCAGGTACTCAGAACCGGGCAAGGAACTCGCGGAGGAGTACGCCAGCGCTTCCGATCCCTTCGGCGTCCTGACCAGGAACGCCAGCGAGCTGTGCACCGCAACGGAAGCAACCGCCGTCGCCACCATAGTTTTGGACCCGGAACTGGAAGTGGCCGGAGACGGTCGCACCGCCGTCGTGCGCCTTGTCATCACGCCACGCACGGGAGGGGCGGCTCAAAGCCTGACCATTGAATCGATCGACGGAACCACGTTACTGGCGGAATCCCCCACTGCCCCTTGGCCCAGGAACGTCGCGGTGGGCATGGTGAAGCAGGAACTGCCGCTGACCATCCGACCAGCCCGCTGTGATCCTCATGCTGTGGCTGAAGACAAGGTGGGAACCCTCCTGCCGTTGAGGATCACTGTGGGCGAACGGCAAGGCGTGCTGAAGATTGCGGCGTCGAATGAGTTGCGAGGCAAGATCTACGACTTCGTCACCTCAGCCTGCGCCGGGGCGGGCTAAGCGGGCCTAACCAAGGGTAGCCAAGGCTTGAGGAGCGCTCTCCACAGTGACCTTGACGTTGGCTTCCACGCTCTTCACCTCGCCGTCCATTTGGTACGGCAGCGGCTTGAGCGTGGTGAATTCGTAGCTGCTCACGCTCGGCTGATCGCCCAGCCCCTGCGTAGTGGCTTTGAGGGCCGTCAAAAGAACGCGCCACTTGGGCATGTGCGGAAAGACGATGACTTCAAACTTTCCGTCAGACGGGTGGTCCTCTGCTTCACTGAGCGTGGCGTACTTAGCCATCTCATTGATGTTGGCGAAGACAAGGCCGTCGAACTTGCGGCGCTTCCCATCAGACTGGCGAATGGCGAAGGGCTGGAACTCGGAGAAGGACTTGATGACCGTCACCATCTCCTTCAGCGCGCCCTTGCTGCCCTTTTCAAGCTCAGTGGCCACCACCGGGGTGAGGCCAAATCCGATATAAGAATGTGCGTATTCAAGGGGCTCATTCTCTTTTTGGCCCGTATGAATGCGGAGAAGGTCAATGTTGTGAACCCGGCCTTCGGCAATGGCCTCTTCAAGGGGCTTGGTGCCGATAATCCGGCTATGGTCATTGGCATTGCCCGCGGCCAGTACTGCTGCGACGGCCCGCGGGTTGTCGGCCTGCATCACACCGTTGACAACCTCGTTGTAGCCGCCATCTCCACTCACGGAAACCACAAGAACATCGCCGCCCTTTGAGGCCGCTTCCCGCGCCAAGTCCACCGCATGCCCGGCGTGCTCCGTGGGCTGGAGGGTGATTTCGGGCTGGTACGTGAGCAGCTCCTTGAGCTTGCCATGCAACTGCTGCGCCAGCTCAGGCGCGTCCCCGGTGCTGTTGGGATTGAAGATGATGACAATCGACTCGAAAGTCCGTGCAGAATCCATACGTGCTCCTCCTAGGTGCGCCCTTTTAACCTCTACCCAATTCGCTGGGCGTCAATCAGGTGCCGGGTGGAGTGAGCGATGAAGGGGCGGCCAGCTCTCATCTGTTCATCCAACTCCTTGAGTCTGTCACGATAGCCCTCCACGGAGAAGTCGGGCACCCACCACACACACTTGCGCAGGATCCACACCACAGCGCCAACGTCGAAAAACTCCATCCGGCACCGGGCCGTGCGGAGGTCAGTTATGGTCAGGCCGGCAGCTTCCGCTGCCGCTGACTCGGCCTGCGGGTCGCGGCCCTTCCGTTGTTGCGGCAGCGGACCGAGGAAGTGCTCAATGAGTTCAAACGCCGACGCCGGGCCAACATGTTGGGCGAAATAGTGGCCGCCGGGGGCCAACACTCGGTGGATCTCATCCCAGTCCGGGCGAACGGGGTGCCGGGCTGTGACCAACTCGAATGACTCGTCAGGGAACGGCAACGGTGCGTCCGCGGTCACCTCAACCACCTCAACCCCGCGTGGACCGAGCCTTTCAACAGCGCGCCGTGCGTTGGGCGGCCATCCCTCAGTGGCAGACATACGTTCGGGAAATTCGCCGGCCTCCGAGAGGACCTCTCCCCCACCGGTATCAAGATCAAGGGCGCTCCGGACTGTGGCAAGTCGACCGGCCAGCAATTTTGCGAATCCCCAAGGCGGCCTTTCTTCGGTGGCCCTCCCATCCAGCCAGTGGAATCCCCAGCCTGTCACGTCGGCTTCGGCAGCCTCGTTCACCAAGGTTTCGAAGTCCCTCATCAGTGCCTCATCTTTTTCTCTGCTGCGAGTTGTGCAGCAACTTTGCCCATCAGGCTGTACGGAATCGGCTTGGCCAGTGGAAACTTCAGCGTCCCCTCCTGGAGGACCTGCTGAGTTGGCTCAGGCTGCGCTGAGATATAAGCATCCACGGTGGGATGTTTCTCAGACATTGCATTCTCCCTACGGTTGTAGATTCAGCTCTCGCCGGGGAACCGGCCACCAATCAGCCTTGTCATGTGCTCAGCTGTCGCCAGAAGGGGTTCAACCCAGGCCTCGCACGTCTCCAATGGCATTCTCAGCGTCGGTCCACTGATGGTCACGGCCCCCACCAAGCCCGCGGCGGAGTCGAAAACCGGTGCGGACAGGCCGGACGCGCCGTCTTCCCGCTCACCCACCGTGATGGCGAAACCATCCGCGTGGGTCTTCTTGACGGCTGCCTCAAGTTCCTCGGAGCTGGTGATGGTGTAGTCAGTGATGGATTCCAAGGGGTCCCGCAGGACAGCTTCCATCAGCTCCGGGGACCAAGCGAGCAGTACCCTGCCCGCTGAACCTGCGTGGAGCGGCACGATCTTGCCCAGATGCATCTCGCGACGCAGCGCGTGATGGGTATCGGCCATGGCGACGCACACCCGGTAGTGCTGCTCGGCTTTGAAGAAGCAGGCCGTTTCGCCCGTGGTATCCCTCAGGGTCTTGAGCAAAGGACTCAGGATGTCCACAACCTCCATGCCCCGGGTTGCAGGAGCCGCCCAGTACGCCATCCGCATGCCGATGCGGTAGGCGTCGCCCTCGCGGTCAAGGAAACCCTGCGATGTCAGATTCGTGACCAGCCGCTGCACTGTGGACGTGGGCATGCCGGTGAACTCTCGGATATCAGCCAACTGCAGCACCGGCTTGGACAAGGAAAAGGCATCCAAGATGGAGGTGATCTTGCCCAGGACAAGCAAAGGGTTGCCGTTGGCCTTCGCGGAAGCATCGGATACTGACATAGGACTCACGCTAAACGCTGCAGTGGGGTGGCGCCAATCCCGCCGGTAGGGTTGCACCATGGGGACAGTTCTGGAGGCCGAAGGCCTGTTGGTTGGGTATGCCGGGGCTCCGGTCTGCGGCGAAGTTTCTGCGTCGGTGGACGCGGGTGAAGTCTTGGGAATTGTGGGCGTGAACGGAGCAGGAAAGTCCACGGTAGCCCGGACCATCGCTGGACGGCAGGCCTCTCTGGCAGGAGACGTGAAGGTCCATGGTCTCCTCATCGATCCGGACGCCGTACCGTTCCGCCGGCAGGTCTCCGCTGTCTTCGATGATGATCTCTTCTTTCCGTCCCTCACTGTTCGGGAACACCTGCTCCTCATCGCCCGTGGGCACTCCCTGGAGGACCCAGAGGCGCGCGTTGAAGAAGAGCTGGAGTTCTTCGGGCTCCTGGGCAGGGCCCATGCGATCCCCGATGCTTTGTCTTCCGGCCAGCGCCGCAGGTTGCTGCTTGCCGCCGGACTGATCCGCCCGTCGTCGCTCCTGATTCTGGACGAGCCCGAACAGCGGCTCGACCCGCGGATGCGGGTAGCCATGGGCGAACGCATAGCGGACCACGCCAAGGACGGCGGCGCAGTAGTGCTGGTCACCCATGATCCCCAGCTGCTGCTGGCTACGGCCACCACGTGTTTGGTCATTGACGAGGAAGTTCTGGAGTTCGATCCAGAGCAGGGGGCTTCGATCATTGCCGGGTCCTGACATGCTCACCCGTGAACTTTCCCCGCAGCACCGGGAATTGGCCTCCGAGATTGTCCGGTTCACCCGCCGGAGCGCCAAAAGGTACAAACGCAGCCGGACCTCGTGGGGAGACCTCTTTGTTGATGCCTACAGTTGGGCGCTCGGCATTGGTGTATCCCTGACCATTGCGGCCTCGTTCGTCCTGGCGTTGCGCAACGAGATTGCTCAACGGGCATCAACGGCCAACAGCATCATCCGCGCACAATGGCTCGTCCTGCCGGAAGCGGTGTTGTGGACATCCGTGACGTTCGCGGTCCTCCTGGTCATCGGCAACCTTGCACGGAAGCTTGGACCGATGACCGTGAACGGAGCAGAGAGCACCTGGTGGCTGACGCTTCCCGTTGACCGCCGCCCCATGGTCCTGCCACCCTTCGCTCGCAAGGTGGCGCTGACGGCGGCCGGCTCTGGCGTTATCTACCTGCCCTTCAGCATGGTGACCGCTGTTGACCGCGCACCCATGGAACACGTCTTCGCTTCGCTCACCTTCGGCGCAGCCGGAGCAATAGCGGTAGCCATGGCAGGGATCCAGCAACTTGCTTTACTGGGTCCACGACTTGGCAAGGCAATTGCGACGGCTGCGCTTCTTGCATGCTCTGTCCTTCCAGCGATGCCATCCTCCCCGTGGCCGGCAGCGCTGGTGGGCGTCGCCGCCGTCGCACTCTTTGCCGTAGTTGCGCCGCGAGCCGGTCAGGTCAAGGGTGACGAGCTGGTTCGCGGCGGCGCCGTGGCCGGTCACGCGGGCGCGTCACTTTTCATGATGGACTCCAATGAGGTGCTGCGTGCGCTTGGTGGCAACCGCAAAAGGGTCGACGGCGGCAGGGCAGCCAGCTTCTACGCCCAGCCTGCGCGCGGCCCGCTGTGGGCGCTGATCCGCGCCGATGCGGTGGCCTTCCTCAGGCTCAATCCCCCGCTGACGCCGCCCATTCTTTGGCTCGCTGCCTGCAACGCAATACTTCTCGTGGAAGGCGGACTGCCCGAGTTCGCACAGTTGGCCGTCATAGTGATCGCCGGATGCGCCACGGCTTCGGGCTTGGGGAGCGTAGCCCGCAAGACGGCGCTGGTTCCTGAGCTCGACGCGCTGCTGCCGCTGCATCCGGCGCTGGTAAGGACAAGCCGGACACTCATGCCTTGCTTGGCAATGGCTGTGTGGATGGCCGTGCTTAGCGGGCTTTTGGTTCTCCTGGGCGCGGCGAATCCTTGGCTGATAGGAGTCGGTGCCCTGGCGGGTGTCGGCATGGGCGCTGGGACGCTCCGCGCAGCCACGAGGACCCCGCCGGATTGGACCGCACCTCCGGTGGAAACGCCGTTCGGCCCGGTTCCGCGGGCCCAGCTGGGCTCCCTGATGCGCGGGCTGGACGTCACCGTCCTGGCCATGGTTCCGCTGCTGCTGGCGCTGTACCTCGGCTATGTGCCGGCGTCCCTGGTCATCATTCAGGCGGTCCTCAGTGCCGGAATCTTCCTGGTGGTGGTGCTGACACGCCCCAAGCGAATCTAGCCGTGGTTAGAGGAGGACCGTGCCTTCGATGCAGGTAGCCGACGCTCCACCAACCCAGATCTCGCCAGCTTAAGCCTTGACGTGAATACGCCCGGCCCTGCCCAGGACGGTACCTTGAGCGGCAAGATACTCATCAGGCGCCCGGCCGCTGCCAATCAGCCACTGGGCCGCGCCGGCATTGAAGCTGCCCGTCACCGGGTCCTCCACCATGGCATCGCCCGGAATGAACGTACGGACTTCAAAGTCGACGGCGGCACCCGGCTCATGTGGGCCAATCACCCCCACCTTGAGGTCACCCATGGCAACGAGGTCCGGCTCAATGGCCAGGACTTGTTCCGCTGAACCCAGAAGCACGCCGATCCACGTGGGTCCGTTGACCAGCCACGACGCATCCAGCAGGACATCCTCGGGCAGCCGCAGGCCGGCAACGAGTTGCGCCCGGACATCGTCGTCCACAGGGCCGAAGCGCGTCAGCGGCGGCGCAGCGAAAGCCAAGCGGCCGGCGTCGTGCTTTACCCGCACCAAACCCGCGCCGCACTCCTGAACCAGGACGCCGTCAGTCTTAGGCACTCCCCCGGCCTGCAGCCACGTGTGCGCGGAGCCCAGCGTGGGGTGTCCGGCGAAGGGGAACTCCTCGCTGCCCGTGAAGATCCGAACCTTATAGTCCGCTTCGGGGTGGGTGGGAGGGAGCAGGAACGTGGTCTCGGAGAGGTTGGTCCAGTTGGCGAAGTGCTGCATCGTTTCCGTGCTGAGGCCTTCAGCATCCACCACCACAGCGAGCGGATTGCCGAGATACGGGAACTCGGAGAAGACGTCCACTTGGTGGAAGGGCCGGATGCGCGGGGGTTCTGAAGTCACCGCAGAAGGCTATCACCGGGTGCTGGCAGGCCCGCTCCGCGTCTGCGAAACTACCCGTATGGCAGAGAACAAGACCCAGCCCACGGACGTCTCCGTGGAAGAATTCCTGGCCGCGGTGGAGCACCCCAAGCGGCGCGAGGACGGCTTTGAGCTGCTGGACATGATGCGCAACATCACCGGCAAGGAAGCCGTCATGTGGGGCCCGTCCATCGTCGGTTTCGGCAGCTATCACTACAAGTACCACAGCGGTCGCGAAGGTGACGCCGCCGCCGTCGGCTTTTCACCGCGCAAGGCCAGCCTGGTGCTGTACGGGCTCACCGAGGGTCCGGACGCGGACCGCCTGCTCCCGGAATTGGGCAAGCACAAGGCCAGTGCCGCGTGCCTGTATGTGAACAAGCTGGACGACGTGGACCGCGAGATCCTGGCCGAGATGATCCGTGCTGGCTACAAGCACGTTATGGAGGAGTTTCACACCCCGTAGATCTCGCGCCCAGATGGCAGCAAAAAGACCCCCACCACCGGAATCCGGTAGCGGGGGTCTTCAGGTGCAGTCAGAGACTACTTTGCTGCAACGACCTCGAGGTCGATAACAGCGGAAACATCCTCGTGCAGGCGAACGTTGGCCGTGTACGAACCGACAGACTTGATGTGGTTCGGCAGTTCAACGTTGCGCTTGTCGATGGCGCCGAGGCCAGCAGCCTCAACAGCAGCAGCGACATCAGCAGGCTTGACGGTGCCGAAGAGACGACCGGACTCGCCGGCCTTCACCTCGAGCTTGACCTTCTTGGAGGACAGAGCCTGGGCCTGGGCCTGGGCAGCTTCAACAGAAGCGTGCGCACGAGCGGCGCGGGCAGCCTTGATGGACTCAACCTGCTTCTCGCCACCCTTGGTCCAGGTCAGAGCGAAGCCGCGGGGCAGCAGGAAGTTACGTGCGTAACCGTCCTTAACCTCCACAACGTCGCCAGCAGCACCGAGACCGGTTACTTCGTGGGTCAGAATGAGCTTTGCCATGTTAGTTAATCCCTTCCCTTAGCCGCGGCCAGCGCCGGAGTAAGGCAGCAGAGCAACTTCGCGGGCGTTCTTGATTGCCTGGGCGATCTTGCGCTGTTCCTGAACGGTAACGCCAGTGACGCGACGAGCGCGGATCTTTCCGCGGTCGGAGATGAACTTGCGCAGCAATGCTACGTCCTTGTAGTCGATGACAGTGATGTCAGCGGCCTTCAAGGGGTTGGACTTTGGTTTGGGCTTACGGAGTTCAGCCTTAGCCATCGTGGAGCTCCTTTTCTATGGAGCCCGTGGATATTGATCCACGGGATGGTGGTGTTCGACGGCGGTTGTCACCATGGTGCCTTTCGGCAGTTCCGGTGAGCGTCCGGCGTCGGACGTTTATTTGGTGTTTAGAAGGGAGGTTCGGAATCCGGGCCGTTTCCCCAACCGCCAGCATTGCTGACACCGGGCGTAGCCCAAGGGTCATCCTGCTGCTGTGCGGGCTGGTTGCCGCCCCAGGTTCCACCGGAGTTGCCGCCACCCTGGTTTCCACCAGGAGCGCCACCTCCAAAGCCACCGGAATTACCGGCGTTACCGCCGCCGAAGCCACCCTGGCCACCGCCGGAGCGCTGGGTACGGTTGACCTTGGCGTTTGCGTAACGCAGGCTGGGGCCGATTTCGTCGACCTCAAGCTCAATAACGGTGCGCTTTTCGCCTTCTTTTGTTTCGTAAGAACGGCTCTTCAAACGGCCGGAAACGATGACGCGCATGCCCTTTGTGAGGGACTCGGCCACGTTCTCGGCTGCTTCGCGCCATACCGATGCGCGGAGGAACAGGGTTTCCCCGTCCTTCCACTCATTGGACTGGCGGTCAAAGGTCCGGGGAGTAGAAGCGATGGTGAAGTTCGCTACTGCTGAGCCAGACGGGGTGAACCGCAGCTCGGGGTCATTGGTGAGATTACCGATGACCGTAATAGTGGTTTCGCCTGCCATCTACTGCCTCCTTGTTCGTTCCTGCGGGGTAAAGACCTGAAAGGGGCTGATTACTCAGCAACGACCTTCTGGTCTTCAGGGCGGATGATCTTGGTGCGCATGATCGTCTCGTTGAGAGACAGCTGGCGATCAAGTTCCTTGGCGGTAGCCGGTGCTGCGGTGAAGTTCACCACGGCGTAGATACCTTCGGACTTCTTCTTGATGTCGTACGCCAGACGGCGACGGCCCCAGATGTCTACCTTTTCGATGGTTCCACCATCGGTGGTGATGACATTGAGGAACTTCTGAAGCGACGACTCTACGGTACGCTCTTCGACCTCGGGGTCGATGATTACCATCAATTCGTAAGGACGCATATGTGAACCCACCTCCTTTGGGCTAAGCGGTTACGGTATTTCCGTAACAGGAGGTTCATTTGCGATGCTGCGTTGGCGCTCCCCGGCCGAAAACACGGCAAGAGGGCGTAACACAGACTTCAATATCTTAGTGCATCTCCTGCACTCAAAGCTATTCGGCGGGATCCGTGGGAGGAACCAGCCAGATTACGTATGTGGATAACCTGGTGGGGCAGCACGGAATACTGGGGCTATGACCGTTCTGAAGACCACCATTCTCTTCGTTTTGGCAGCCGTCGCAGAGATCGGCGGAGCTTGGCTGATCTGGCAGGCCGTGCGCGAAGGCAAAGCGTGGTGGTGGGCAGGACTCGGCGTGGTGGCGCTGGGAATCTACGGTTTCTTCGCGGCCTTCCAACCCGACGCGCACTTTGGCCGGGTCCTCGCGGCTTACGGCGGCGTGTTCATTGCCGGATCACTCGGCTGGGGAATGCTGATGGACGGCTTCCGGCCGGATCGCTGGGACGTGATCGGCGCCGCCATCTGCATCGTGGGCGTAGGCGTCATCATGTTCGCGCCGCGGCCGGGCGGCTGAGTGCTGGCGGCTGAGGGCTGGCCGCCCCGGGCCGGGCGGCTAGTACCCAGGAACGACAAAACCCCCGGAAGATCAACTTCCGGGGGTTTCTTTGTGCGCGGAGGGGGACTTGAACCCCCACCCCCTTTCGAGGACTAGCACCTCAAGCTAGCGCGTCTGCCATTCCGCCACCCGCGCAAGGTGATCAGGAGAACATGTTTCCATTTTCTCCTTGACAGCGTCAAAGACACTAACACGAAGAATGGCAATCCGTGGATTCCTGAGGCCGTGAAAGCCTCCCGCTAGGGTTGGGGCCATGGATGCAACACCCTTGAATGCCCTGGTTCTGAGGGTCGTCTTCTCGGCGATCGCCCTCTATTTTCTGTACTTCGTGGTTCGTGCAGGCGTCCAGGACGGCATCCTGCAGGCCGACAAGAAGCGCCCTGAGCAAGCCAAACAATAAAGCGAAGCGGGACAGCCGCCGTCGAGCAATGACGGCGGCTGTCCCGCTGCAGAAAGGCGACGGCGGTCAGGAACCGATCTTGGCGCGCTCGACTTCCCCGCCAAGCACCGGAGTGGCGGGCGTGTTGCCTTTATTGCGGTAGCGAAGCACGCCGATGCCCACTACAACCGCGGCCAACGCCAGCGACAGGAACAGCGATTCGCGGGTGGATTCGATGATGACCATGCCGATGATGAGTGCCACGATGGCGCCGATGGCAATCCATGTGAGGTACGGGAAGAACCACATCTTGAGGTCGAGCTCCTTGGCGGCTGCACCCATTCGCTTGCGCAGTATGAGCTGGGACGTCGCGATGACCAACCACACGAAGAGCGCGATGGCACCCGAGGTATTCACGAGGAACAGGAACACCGAGTCCGGGGCAATGTAGTTCGCGCCAACGGTGAGGAACCCCACCACGGTGGAAGCGAGCACGGCCGCGGCCGGAACCCCACGCTTGGAGATCTTCATCCAGGACTTGGGAGCGTCGCCGCGCTGCGAGAGCGAGAACAGCATGCGGCTGGCGGTGTACAAGCCCGAGTTGAGGCAGGAGAGCACCGAGGTGAGGACAACAATGTCCATGATGGTGCCGGCACCCGGGATTCCGTAGAGCTCGATGACAGCAACATAGGGGCTCTTGGCCACGGAGGCGTCGTTCCAAGGCAGCAGGGTCACCACGATGGCAATGGAGCCGATGTAGAAGATCAGGATGCGCCACACAGTGGACTTCACGGCCTTCTTGACGGCGTCCACCGGGTTCTCGGACTCGCCGGCGGCAATGGTGGCTATTTCGGCGCCAAAGAAGGAGAAGACCACCACGAGGATGCCCGCAAGAACTGCGCCGGGACCGTTTGGCATGAAGCCACCCTGATCCAGCAGGTTGGCGACGCCGGGTGCCGAAACGCCCGGCATGAAGCCAAGGATGGCAACGATTCCGGCCAGCAGGAAAATGACGATTGCGGCCACCTTGATGGATGCGAACCAGAACTCGAACTCACCGTAGGACTTCACGGAGCCGAGGTTGGTCAGCGTCAGGAGCACCATGAGCACAAGGGCCCAGATCCACTGGTCGACGCCGGGAACCCAGCGGTGCATGATGGCGGCACCGGCCGTAGCTTCGATGCCAAGGACGATGATCCAGAACCAGGCATAGAGCCAGCCAATGCTGAATCCGGCCCAGCGGCCAAGGGCTTTGTCGGCGTAGGTGGAGAAGGATCCGGTTTCGGGGTTGGCCGCAGCCATCTCACCAAGCATGCGCATGACGAGGATGACCACGAGGCCTGCAGCCAGGTAAGCCACGAGGATGCCCGGGCCGGCCTGCTGAATGGCAGCGCCGGAGCCTACGAACAGGCCAGCTCCAATGACGCCGGCGATGGCGATCATGGAGAGGTGACGTGGCTTCAGGGACTTGGAAAGCTGTTGGTCAGCGTGCATGGATCGGCGCCGTCCTTTAGGTTTGGGGTTGGCCGCAGTGGTGTGCCACTGGCCACATGACTAGTTCACGCTAGCCTGCGACACCGCACCGAATCCTGTGCACCCGAACATTTTGCACTCCCTCAAACAGGGGCCGTGCACAAAATGTAACCCTCAAGGCATCTAAAGTTTCTTATAGGAAACTTTTGTCATGCCCCTGAAATGAGTGTTTGACGCTTCAGCCTAGACGGCAGTACGGAAAAAAAGCTCCGCAACAGTCGAAAGGCTCTTCGGATCCTCTACACCGCACAACTCCCGCGCAGAGTGCATGGACAGCAGCGGAATCCCCACATCCACCGTCCGGATGCCCAAGCGTGTAGCTGTGAGGGGTCCGATGGTGGAACCACACGGGAGATCGTTGTTGGAGACGTACTCCTGGTACGGAACGTCAGACTCATCACAGAGCCTTGCCCAGACGGCGGCGCCCGTCGCGTCTGTGGCGTAGCGCTGGTTTGCGTTGATCTTCAGCAGCGGACCGCCGTTCAACACCGGTTTGTTTGCGGGGTCATGCTTCTCCGCGTAGTTCGGGTGGACAGCGTGGCCGGCGTCCGCAGAAACGCAGAACGACGCCGCCAAAGCCTGCCGCCGCTGGCTCACCGTAGCGCCCAGGCCGTCGGAGATGCGGACCAGGATGTCCTCAAGGATGGGGCCGCAGGCGCCGGACCGGGAGTTGGAGCCGATCTCTTCATGGTCGAAGGCAGCAAGGACGGCGATCGGGCCCCCTGCCGGAGCATCGGCTGCGTGCGCTACCAACGCCACCAAACCAGCGTGTGTGGAGGAGAGGTTATCCATGCGCCCGGAAGCGAAGAACTCACTCTTGGCCCCGAAAACCGCCGGTGCCTGCGTGTCTGCCACCACGACGTCGTACCCGCCGATTTCGGCAGCGTCCACAGTGGCGCCCTCAACGCGATCGGCAAGCAGTGCCAGAAGATCTTCACCGGTTGGGTCCCCCTGGCCGAAGACGGGGTTCATGTGTTGCTGCTTGGAAAGGTGGAGTCCGTTGTCGTTGACGCCGCGGTCCAAGTGAATGGCAAGCTGCGGGAAACGGAGGAGGGGTCCGGTGGCCGTGAGGTGCTGGGTTCCATCGCGCAGTACCAAGCGGCCCGCCAACTGCAGTTCGCGGTCCAGCCAGGAGTTGAGCAGCGGCCCACCGTAGACCTCCACACCGGCCTGCAGCCAACCGAACTTACCTGTGGTGGGCTTCGGCTTGAGCTTGAACGACGGCGAATCGGTGTGTGCACCAAGGATGTTGAAACCAGTGGTGGGGCCGGCGTTTTCGGGAGTCACCCAGGCAATGAGCGCACCATCACGGATCACGTAGAACTTGCCTGCTCCGCCGTCCCACGGCTGCAGTTCATCCAATCCCGTGAAGCCCGCGGCGTCGAGTCGGCGCGCGGCTTCGTGCACAGCGTGGAAGCTCGACGGCGACGCCGATACGTACTCGCCCAGGTCCTTGATGTGGTCAACTGCTGCGGAGGCATTCGAAGGCATGCCCCCGAGTCTAGCCCCGCTTTCGTTGCCGGCCGGGCTAGACGGTGACGTTCAGCGCGGCCGTGTAACCGCCCGCGACAGAACCGGACATAGTCGCCAGCTGGTATATGCCTCCATCGTCACCAAAGACGTTGTCCGAGGTCAGGGTGGTATTCGGGAAGTTCTTGGCGCTGGATTCATAACCGGCCGTCGCATAGACCTCCTTGCAAGCCTTCTCAGTAAGTGCGATCTGCGAGACCGTCAGCACCTGTCCGGCTGCAGTCGTATTGCTCATGGATTCGAATACCTCAAAGTGAATATGTGGCCAGCGGCCGTTGTACGCTCCCGGGTAGATGGTGCTGAAAGTCAGTTGGCCGTTGGCATCTGCTTCCTGCACGCCTCGGAGGTAGTTCTCGTTCTCCAAGCCCGAATCGTAGAGCGAATACTTCCCGTCTTTGTCGCAGTGCCAGGCGTACACGGCGGCACCGGCCAGAGGAGCGCAACCGTTCGCGTTGTCCAGGAGCGTCAAGGTCACTGTCAGCGGCACGCCCTCAGCCTTGGTGGTGGAGGTGCCAAAACTGGACCTGATGTCGCGACGGACTACTCCCGAAGCCTCGAGCACGTTGGGGCCGTTGGAACCGTCGCCCGGGTAGGGCCCCAGCGTCTCCTCCGGGATCTCCACTCCGCATTCTGCGAACGCCCGGGTCACCGTGCTCGTGGCCGACGCGGAAGGTGACGCAGCCGCCGTCGTGGTTTCCGTCGCCGTGGCAGTAGCGCTGGCGGTGGCAGTGCTCGACGGCGACGCGCTGCCGCCCCCCGTTCCCGGCGTGCAGGCTGCGAGGGCTGCTGCCGTTCCAGCGCCGAAGAGGAGCCCCAAGCTGCGGCGCCGAGTTAAGAGCGTGGAGAGATCGAATTCAAGGCCGCGGTCGTGGTCGGGGTGAGGAGTTGTCATGCCTCCATGAAACGCGCCGCGCCTGTGCGTTGTACATGGTGAAACTGTGCCGCGGCTATGTCTCAGTAGTCCGGGTTGCTGGGCACCACGAGTCCGGTTTCGTAGGCGTAGACCACAACCTGCACCCGGTCCCGCAGTTGCAGCTTGCTCAGGATCCGGCGGACGTGGGTCTTCACCGTGGCCTCGGAAAGGAAGAACTTGTGGGCGATCTCAGCGTTGGAGAGACCCTCCGCGATGGTGGTGAGGATTTCGGTTTCCCGCGGGGTGAGTTCGTCCAAGAGCGGGTCGCGGTGCGAAGTGGGCGAGTGACCGGGCACGACGCCACCGCGTACATACGTTTCAAGCAGCCGTTGCGTGACTCTCGGGGCCACCACGGCATCGCCGCTGGCCACCAAGCGCACCGCGTGAACCAGCTCAGAGGGGGCAACGTCCTTGAGCAGGAACGCGGACGCCCCCGCCTGCAGCCCGCTGAAGGCGTACTCATCGAGGTCGAACGTGGTCAGGATGATGACCCGCGCGTCGGAGCCTGAATCCGTGATCTGCTTGGTTGCCTCGATGCCGTCCATGCCGGGCATGCGGACGTCCATCAGAACGACGTCAGGTTGCAGGGCTTCTACTTGGCGAACAGCCTCGATGCCGTCCGAAGCCTCGCCCACCACATGGACGTCCTCTTCACCTTCAAGAATGAGCCGGAAGCCCATCCGCAGCAGTGGCTGATCGTCCACCAGCAGCACTTTGATGACTTCTTCGATCATGATTCCCCCTTTTCGCCGTTCCAGCGGAGCTCGGCATGGACTGCCCAACCTCCCCGTTTTCCTGGACCGGCAGTAACGATTCCAGCATAGATTCCGGCACGTTCATTCATTCCAGCGATTCCCTGCCCGGTCCCCAGGCTGCCCACGGATTCGCTGCCGCCCTCACGGGTTCCGCGGCCGTCGTCGAGCACGTCAATGGTGACCAAATCACCATCGCGAGCCACCTGGACATCAACGCGGCTGAGCGAGCGCCCGTACCGCAGGACGTTGGTCAACGACTCCTGCACGATCCGATAGACAGTGAGTTCGAAGGCCGGGTCAGCCGGGAGGCCCGGCCCCGTGTGGGCGTAGTGCAGCGGCAGTCCGGCTGTCCGGAAGCCGTCCAAGAGTTTCGCCAGGTTCTGCCCGGATTCAAGGGGTGTCAGTGGTGCCGGTCGCCCGGAATCATCCCGCAGAACGCCGAGTACGCGGCGCATGTCGGCCAGCGCGGCCCTTCCCGTCCGGGATAGTTCTCCGAGCACGTCACCGGCGCGCTCCGGATCTTTCTTGACCACCACGGCGGCACCGTCCGAAAGGCTGATCATCACTGTCAGCGAGTGCGCCACGACGTCGTGCATTTCCCGGGCAATTCGGTTGCGCTCGGTGACCTTGCCAAGCTGGGTGGTTCGCGCGGCCCACGCCGCAATCTCGGCTTCATGTTCCCTGCGCTGGCGCACCGAAATGCCGATGCCTGTGGCCAAAAGGTTGGACAGCATGATGGTCACCGCAGTGGCGATGTTGTTGATGAGGTGGAAGTTCTCCGGAACGTCCTGCAGGTTGTCCATCTCGCTGGGACTCGTCCACATGAACAGGTAGAGCAGGCTCAGAGGCAAGCTGGCTACGGCGAAAACCACCAGCGCCAACGCACGCTTCCGGAGTGACGCCACGGCATAGAGCGCGAACCATAGACCTGCGGAAACATTCGATCCCCAAGGGTTCAGGATGGTGGCCGCTATTTCCAGAAGCGCGACAGCGAGAACCACCTGAAGAGGAAACGGGCGCCTGAAGAACAACGCGATCGCGATCAACAGCAGTATCGCCACCACGAGCCATTTGCCGTCGACGACCGACGGAATGATGGTGGGCAGCGCCAACAAAAGGTAGCAAAGGACCACCACTGCATCCATCGCGCGGGGCCGTTTGAAGAAGTAACGCCGTATTCGGCCCCTGCGGCGCTGGGCAATTTCAGCGAAGGACGCGTCGGCCGTGGTGGCCGACGCGTCCTTCATCTGTGGAGCTTCAGTCATGAATTGAGCCTAGACGGCAACCCGTCCTAGACGTCCCGCTTCTTGAGCAGGATCATGGCCAGGGCCACCGGCACAACCACCCAGGCGCCAAGAACCAGCGCGGCCTGCCACGCTTCCAGCGTGTCCGGGACATGCTCGACGGCGGTCATGGGCGTGATGGTGCTCGTGGGGAGGTACTTGTTGGCTTCCTTGAAGAAGTCGCCGGGGATGAGCTGGAAGGCAATAGGCGCAACGAACAGGAGTCCCACCAGGCTCATGATGCCGCCGGCCGAGTTACGGACGATGGTTCCGAGGGCCATGCCGATTGCTGCCACGGCTGCCACGTAGAGGCTGTTGACCAGAAGGAGCTTGATGGACTGTGAGCTGCCAAGGTCCAGCTTGAGGTCGTAGTTATCAACGATGGGAAGCGACACCAGGCCGGCGATGTAAATGGACACCGCTGTCAGGAGGAAAGCGCTGACCATGACCACAATGAGCTTCGCCAGGAAAGGCGACAGCCGCTTGGGGACGGCGGCAAAGGTGGAGCGTGCCATGCCGGTGGTGAACTCGGAGCTCATGAGCAGGACGCCCAAGGAACCGAGGATGAGCTGGGCGAACGAGATACCCGAGGTGGGGATGCTGACGGCGAGGTCCCCGCCCTGGGCGGCCATGGCTGCTGCGACTTCGGGATCCGCCGCGGCCTGCTCCGCAAACTGGCCTGTTCCCCACGCTGAGAGGGCTGCGAAGCCCACCATGACCAGTGCCGTGGAGGCAAGGAGGATCAGCGTGGACATCAGAGTACGGAACTTGATGAATTCCGAGTTGAGTACACGATGGAATGCCGGTCCGGGACCGACGGAGTTGCGGATGGACTTGCGGTCCAATGTGGTGGTGCTCATGTCTATTTCCCTCCGGCCTGAGCGGGAACCGAGGCCCCGGCGGTGATGTGCGAGTGGTATTCGACCTCGTCCTTGGTCAGTTCCATGTAGGCCTCTTCCAGGCTTGCCTGGAGCGGTGTCAGCTCGTAGACCATCACTTGGTTGTCCAGGGCCGTACGGGCGATGCCGCGGGGATCAAGCCCTGAAACTTCCAGCAGTTCGCGTTCGTGGACCTCCACGGAAACGCCAGTGCCGGCCAGGAGCTGCATGAGGCGTTCCGGCTGATCGGTGCGGACCCTGGTCCGGGCGTTGCCCTTGCCCGTAATGATTTCGGCGATAGGTGCGTCGGCGATGATCCTGCCGCGGCCGATGACAATCAGGTGGTCTGCCGTCAGTGCCATTTCGCTCATGAGGTGGCTGGACAGGAAGACTGTGCGGCCTTCGGAGGCCAAGTACTTGACGAGGTTGCGGACCCAGACCACGCCTTCAGGATCGAGGCCGTTCACCGGCTCATCCAGGATGATGGTCTGCGGGTCACCCAGCAGCGCTGCTGCGATGCCAAGGCGCTGGCCCATTCCGAGTGAGAATCCCTTGACCTTCTTCTTGGCGACATCGCCCAGGCCCGTCATCTCAATGACTTCACGGACGCGGCTCTTGGGGATGCTGTGGGTCGCTGCCATGGCAAGAAGGTGGTTGTAAGCCGTGCGGCTCGTGTGGACAGCCTTGGCGTCCAGGAGGGCGCCAATTTCACGCAGCGGCGCCTTGTGCTGGGCGAACGGCTCACCGTTCACGGTCACAGAGCCCGCCGTAGGAGAGTCAAGCCCCATGATCATGCGCATGGTTGTGGACTTTCCGGCACCGTTTGGGCCCAGGAAGCCCGTCACCCGTCCGGCCTGGACAGTGAAACTGACGCCGCCGACGGCGGTCTTCTCGCCGTAGACCTTGGTCAGGCCTTTTGCTTCGATCATGGAAGCGTTCCCTCCTCGGAGCACATGTGTGTGCAAGTGAGTTTTGAATGTACCTACAACGCTACTCACGGAGGGGACGTAAATCGCCTGTCTCAGGGATGATTCAGGGTTCAGTCAGGGTAGTCCTCGCGGATGACCTGCCGCGTTGAAACCCGGGCTTTTCGCTCAGTCGACGGGCAACGGCGAGTAAACGGTGAGCTCGCGCGGTTTCACAGTGAACGTGGCACGGCGGACCCCGGGCTTCGGCTCCCCGTCAACGGCCAGGACCAGCGGTTGGCCAAGAGCCTCCACCGTGATGGTGGTGGCCTCGGTCAGGTGGGTGACTTTGGAGGCGGCGACGGTGCCGGTAACCACCGCCCACAGCAGCCGCGCCCGGGCGAATGGCTCGTCCGCAGTGATCATGCGCAGATCGAAAACACCGTCGTCCAGTACCGGCCGGCGAAGTGGTGCGTGGTCGCTGGGATAGAACCTGCCCCGGCCCATGTAGAGGATCCAGAGTTTGTGCTTTACCCCGTCCACCAGCAGCGTGGTGGGGGAGTTCACGCCGAAGGTGCGCAGCGATGCCACCACGCTGGCCAGCGGTTTACCCATGGCAGGTTGCAGTCTCTCCCGACGTCGAACCAGGTTTGGATAGACGCCGACACTCGCCGTATTCAGCATGCCCAGCTCTGTGGTTTCCGGCATTTCAGGTAGTCCCCGTTGCACCACCACGTGCCCCAGGTCGACGGACGCTGCGTGTCCTTTGGTCACGGCATCGATCGCGTCGTCAATCGAACCGGTGCCGAGGTCGCGGGCGAAGTGATTGAGCGTTCCGCCTGGAAGCACCAAGAGCGGGAGTGAATGCTCGACGGCGGCAGCCGCCGCAGTGCCAACCGTTCCGTCACCGCCCCAGACGCCGAGTGCAACGGTGCCTGGGCGGGTTGCCACTGCATCGATCTCAGCAGCTACGTCTTCACCTTCGGAAATTTCGCGTATATAAGCCTTTGGGAATATAACCTTCAATAACTCTGCAGTCTCGGGGGAGTAGGACCCGCCCAGGACGTTGACCGCAATACCCAGCCCCTCGCCGTCGGAAATTGCGGGAGCTTCCGCAGGCGTCCGGCGCGGCGTCGGTTCGGGTGGTCGGGCCGGCCACCACTTGCGGGTCAGCAGTGCCGCTCCCGCACCGAGAGCGGAACCGAAGACCACATCGGAGGGCCAATGGGCCCCCGTGTGCACGCGCGAGTAGGCAACCCCCGCAGCAAGCGGTGCCAGTGCGGCGCCGAGTGCGGGCGAGACCATGCCGACACCCACCGCGAACGCCACCGCAGACGCTGAGTGGCCTGACGGCATGGAGGAACTCGTCGGCTGTGGATTCACGAAGCGGAACAGTGGCAGGTGCTCAGGGAGTGGCCGCCTGCGCGGGAGTGCCGTTTTGAAGACCAGGTTTGTGACCCCGGAGGCAACGCCCAGGGCGAGGAGTCCGTGGAGGGCTGCCCTCCGGGGCTTCCCTGGGAACGTGGCCATAATCCCCGCTATGCCGAACCACAGTTTGCCTTTGGTTGCCGCGGCAGAGAGTTCTCGGAAAAACACGTCGTGATCACCCTGGGGTTGCCGGGACACAGCCCGGACCAGGAAATGGTCGAATCTTGCAATCCGTTTGGGGCCTTTGCCCAAGAAGCCTCGCATCCCATCACACTAACCCTTGCCGGTGCCGCCCAGCTGCCGTGGCTACGATGAATGGATGATTCGTGTACTCCGTCCTCGTCAACGGCCCGCCTGGCAGTTGGTCACGCCCGGAGTGCTCCTGCTGTGCGCTTTCGCAGTGCCGGGCATACTGGTGATGGCCGGGCAAGGCGAGCCGGCGTTCAACGGCGTGGACGTTACCTGGCAGGCCTACGCCTTCAGCCTGCACTCACCCTTCTGGGATGGCGTGAACGTTGTCCTCAACTGGGCCGGGTATGCGGGGATGCTGGTCTTCCACGTAGTGCTCGCGATCTCGCTCCTCATATGGCAACGACCTATGGCCGCGGTGTTCGCCGCCTCAAGCGGCATCGCCGTACTGGCACTGACGCAGCTCGCCAAAGCTGTGGTGGGTAGGGACAGGCCGGAAGGTGCCAAAGTGCTCACCGATACAGGCTCATACCCCTCGGGGCATGTATCAACCACCACGGCGTTCCTGATGGTGCTCGCCATCCTCATTGGTCGATCATGGATGGCACTGTTGGCCGTCTCCGGAATCCTCGCGATGATGATCAGCCGCACCTATCTGTCGGCCCATTGGTTGAGTGACGTCCTGGGCGGCGCCTGTCTGGCTGCCGGCATTGTCCTGCTGATGTGGTGGCGTTTACGCGATATATGCATCAAGGAGAATGATCGCGCGGACGGGCGGACTATTTGGGCGGCAAAGGCTTCGCGACGCCGGCAAGCAACAGAGCAAGCAAAATAGGCGCGCCAATGGCCAGCAAAGCCAGATGGATTCCGGTGTGGTCGCCGAGGTAGCCCAAGAGGGGCGGGCCGGCTAGGAACGCTATGTAACCGATGGTGGAAACCACAGACACCCGAGCCGCTGCATGCTTGGGGTCATCCGCTGCGGCCGACATTCCCATGGGGAAGGCCAACGCCGCGCCGATGCCCCACAGCGCCGCACCAAGGCCGGCCAGGATCACATTGCCGGCGAAGACGAACAATGCGAGGCCCACGGCGGCCGCGGCCATGCTTGCCCGGAGGACGTTCACTCGTCCAAACTTGTCGATTGCCTTGCCACCCAGGAACCGCATCACGGTCATGGCCAGGACAAAGAGCGCGAACAGCAATGCGCCAGTGGACTCCGAGGCGCCAAGCCCGTCCACTGCAGCCTTCGCGATCCAGTCGTTGCCCGCACCTTCGGTAAGGGTGGCACCCAGCACCACGACGCCGATGAGCAGCGTCCTGCCGTCCCTCCAAGCCGTGGGGCCCTTCTCAGCCGCCGCGCCGCCGTCGTGAATTTCTTCGACCTCGTGCGGCAGGAAGTACTTGGGGACCGTCAGCGCCAAGGTGACGGCGATGGCCGCGATGACCAACAGGTGCTCAGGCAAGCCGACACCCAGTTGGGAGAGGCCGGCACCGATCAGTGCGCCCAAGAACGCGCCACCGCTGAAGGCAGCGTGGAACTGCGGCATGATGGTGCGCTTGAGCCGGTGTTCGACGTCCGCGCCTTCAATGTTCTGCGCCACGTCCCACAGGCCGATACCGATGCCGAAGAAGAAGAGGGCAACGGCTGTGCCCGGAACGGACGCGGCCATCAGTGAGAAGGCAATGGCCGCGCCGGCAGCCCCCGCCACGATGCCGGCCACCCGGACCGTATTGGCTGTACCGATCCTGCCCACCACCCATCCGGCTGATGGAAGCGCCAGCAAGGACCCGACGGCGGTGCAGAGCAACAGAGTGCCCATCTGGCCGGACGTCAGGCTGAGTGCCTCGGTCACGGCGGGGATGCGGGCAGCCCAGCTGGCGAAGACCAAACCGTTCATGCCGAAGATCAGGAACGTCGCCACCGCAGCGGCGTTGACGTTGGTGGTGCTTCTGGTGTTGGTGGTCATGCAATCACAACTTCCACGGAGAGTTTGTTGAGCCGGGCAAGATCTTCGGGGGATGGTTCCTGGTCTGTCACGATCACGGCAACGGTGTCCATGGCTGCAACCAGTGCTACTGCGGTGGCATTCCACTTGCTTTTTGAGGCAGCCACAATCACCCTCGCCGCCGATTCCAGACCTGCGCGCTTAACGGCGGCGTCCTCTAGGTCGTGCGCCAGAAGGCCGTCCTTGAGGTTGAGGGCGCAGGGGGTTACGACGGCGGTGTCGAACCTCAGTGAGCGAACGTTGGATTCGGTCATGGGTCCCCTGAACGACTGTTCCCCGGGGGTGAGGCGACCCCCGGGGAGTATGAGCTCCGGTGCGTGGCCATCCTTGTTGCGCGTCAGCGCCTCCACCCCGTGCAAGGACATGGGCATCACCGTGAGTGCCCGGTGGCTCAGGCGGCGTGCGATCTCCGTGGCCGTGGAACCGCTATCCAGCCACACGTGCTCGCGGTCCTTGATCAGTGGATCTACGGCTTGGGCTATGCGGACCTTTGCCTCGTGGTCCTCAAGTTCGCGCTGTCCGTAGCCGGGATTGTCTCCCCGTGCCAGCAAGCTGCGGGCACCACCATGGACGCGCTTGAGAACTCCGTTTGCTGCGAGGATTTCGAGGTCTCGACGGATGGTGGCCCCGGAGGCTCCCGTAGCTTGGGCGAGCTCGTCCACTGTGGCTTCTTCGCGTGTACGCAGCAGCTCGCCAATGAGCCGGTGGCGGTCAGCAGTTCCCATGCTTCAACCTTAGCAAGAATTGCTCATTTAATCACTATAAGTGATCATTTGCGCATCCAACGCTCTCTCGCATCCCATGGCTTAAAGGGACACGCTCTTGCAGCAACTGCAAGAGCGTCGGCCAGAAAGGGCTGTTATGTGAGAGAGCGTCGGAACTACCGGGCGCGCTCCACCCGCTTCTCGTCCCACACGGGTTCCTCGGATTCGTAGACCTTGCCGTCGGAGCCGAAAATCAGGAACCGGTCAAAGGACTTGGCGAACCACCGGTCGTGTGTGACAGCCAGGACAGTGCCCTCGAAAGCATCGATTGCTCGTTCCAAAGCCTCGCCCGAGTGCAGGTCCAAGTTGTCCGTGGGCTCGTCGAGCAGCAACAGGGTGGCACCGGAAAGTTGCAGCAGCAGGATCTGGAAACGAGCCTGCTGGCCGCCGGACAAGGACTCATACTTCTGCTCGGACTGACCGGCCAAGCCGTACGAATCCAAGGCTCCAGCGGCAGCCTCACGAGGAAGGCCGGACCGGTGTTCGTCGCCGCGGTGCAGGATCTCCAACAAGGTACGGCCCAGAAGGTCAGGGCGCACATGCGTCTGCGCGAAGAATCCGGGCCTGATGCGGGCGCCGAGCTTAACGGCCCCTTCGTGCGGCACTTCAGCGATCACGACGTCGGACACTGGCAGGTGCTCGCGTTCGGGGTCGGTGCCGCCGGTGGCAAGGAGGCGCAGGAAGTGGCTCTTACCGGAGCCGTTGGATCCCAGCACGCCAACGCGGTCGCCGAACCAGATCTCCGTGGAGAACGGCTTCATCAGTCCGGTCAGTTCGAGCTTCTCGGCTACAACGGCGCGCTTGGCAGTTCGCCCACCTTTGAGGCGCATCTTGACGTTCTGCTCGATCGGCAGGGCCTCGGGCGGCCCAGCTTCCAGGAACTTGGCAAGGCGGGTCTGCGCTGCCTGGTACCTGTTGGCCATGTCGGAACGGAAGGCTGCCTTGTTCTTGTACATGTTGACGAGTTCCTTGAGCTTTACGTGCTCCTCGTCCCAGCGCTTGCGGAGTTCCTCGAACCTGGCGTTGCGGTCGGCGCGTGCCTCCACGTATGAGCCGAAGCCTCCGCCGTGGATCCATGCCCCGGCACCGTTGATGCCGGGTTCAAGCGTAACGATGCGGCCGGCCGCGTTGTTGAGCAGCTCGCGGTCGTGGCTAATGAACAGCACGGTCTTCTTGGACTCGTTGAGCTTCCCCTCGAGCCAGCGCTTGCCGGGCACGTCAAGGTAGTTGTCCGGCTCGTCGAGGAGCAGGAGCTCATCCGGACCGGCAAACAGGGCCTCGAGCACCAGGCGCTTCTGCTCGCCACCGGACAACGTCGAGGCGCGGCGGAACTGTGCCTTGTCGAAGGAAATTCCGAGTGCTGCCATGCAGACTTCGTCCCAGACGGTTTCGACGTCGTACCCGCCGGCATCTCCCCAGTCCACAATTGCCTGGGCGTACTTCATCTGGGTGGGCTCGTCGTCGTGCTCCATCATGGCGAGCTCGGCGTGCTCCACGGCCTTGGCAGCGGCGGCGAGGCCGGCCTGTGCCGTGGAAACCAGGAGGTCGCGGACGGTTGATTCGTCGCGGACCTGGCCGACGAACTGGCGCATGATGCCCATGTTTCCGGAACGGCCCACAACGCCTTCGTCCGGCGTGAGATCCCCGGAGATGATTTTGAACAGGGTGGTCTTGCCCGTGCCATTGGGGCCGATGAGCGCCGTCTTGGTGCCATCGGGGACCTTGAAAGTCACCCCGTTGAGCAGCTGGGTGCCGTCGGAGAGGAAGTAGTCGATGCCGGAAACGTCAATATGGGCCACGTTTCAATCCTCCCACGGCGGCGGATTGGCGCTCGACGGCGGCACTAGGCGTGGGTGCGTGGGCTGACTTCGCGCGCGGTTGGCGGAGCATTGTTTTCCACGTCCCCCCGCCTTACCGTGAAAGGACGGTCAGCCGAAGTGCAGGTGCGGCATGCGGGTTTCTCGATGGTCATCGCGCGGCTTAGTGTCGTGTGTCCTTGCCGCCGCCGTTCTGGGAGGTTCCACTACTCCGGCTCCGGACAATGCCGTCATCGCAGGGTCAGCCTACGGGGAGTTGGACGCCTTCCTGCAAGACCAGCTCGGCACCCTAGGGATTCCCGGCGCCGCTGTGGTGGTTGTCCAGCACGGTGTGCAGGTGCATTCTGCTGCGTTTGGCCGTGCTGACGATTCGGGAAGGCCCATGACGGTCCGCACGCCCCTGCTCTTGGCTTCCACCAGTAAGTCACTGACGGCAATCGCCGTGATGCAGCAAGTTGAGGCTGGTCGGCTGGAATTGGATGAACCTGTGCGGACGTACTTGCCGTGGTTTGCGTTGAAGGACAGCCGCGCATCCGGAATTTCCGTCCGCCACTTGCTCCACCAAAGCAGCGGTATGTCATCAGCAGACACGGCGTTTGAAGGCAGCGACGCGCAAGGCCCGGAAGCCCTTGAAGATGGTGTGCGTGCTTTGTCAGGCTCGCCTCTGGCCAGGTCACCCGGGGAAGCTTTCGGGTATGCCAACGCGAACTACAACATTCTTGGTCTCCTGGTGCAGACAGTCTCGGGCCAACCTTTCGGCGATTACATGAGGCAGCACATCTTTGAACCCTTGAACATGACCCACAGCCATCCGACGCAAGCGGCTGCCCGCGCAGACAACGTGGCTGCCGGGTATTCCTTGTGGTTCGGCTCATTTTGGCGGCAGACGGATGTTCCTGCGCCCTCCACCGGTATGCCGTCCACCACTATGTACTCCTCCGCCGAGGACTTGGGTCACGAGCTAACAGCACTGCTGGGGCAAGGGCGGTACGGCGACGCCCGCATCCTCCAGCCGCACAGCGTGATCGCGATGTTCGAGCCTGGCGTGCAGGTAGACGGCTCCAAGGGGTACGGCATGGGATGGTTCACCCGCCCACTTGTGGAGTCCGCGGATCCAGCCAAGCAACCACAGGATTCAGAGTTGCCGCTACTGCTGGAACACCAGGGCGAATGGGGCAACTCGCACACCTACTTGGCAATGATTCCCGATTCCGGTATCGGTATCGCGTTGGTCATCAACGCCAATGACACGTCCGCGCCCTCGCGGCTCAAAGTCATTGATGGCAATGTCCTGCGGATTCTCCACGGACAGTCACCCGTACCCACGATGGTGCAAGAAGACTGGCTGCAGCGCTACAGCTGGGCGGTCGCGCTGGGACTGCTTCTCGCGGAGCTGCTCAGTTTGTGGCTTTCACTCTCTGTCCTGCTTCGGGACCGCGGAAGGTCCCGGACGTGGAAGCCACCCACCCTGGCCGTCAGCGCCCTCCTCCTTGATGCGTTCGCGCTATGGCTGTGCTTCCTTTACGCACCCGCGAGGTTCGACACCAATGTGGCCGTCATCATCCGCCAGTTTCCCGACGTCGGGATTTCCTTGGTACCTGTCCTGGTTTTGGCTGTCCTTTGGCCTATCCCACGAACGGCCTTGCTTCTCTGGAGGGCGCGGACGCCTTCCAAAGTCAGCCAGCCGCGGTAAGGAATGACTTCAGCAGGGGCCCGCTGGTGGTGGCACCCAGGCCGCCTTCTTCCACGAACACGGCAACTGCCAGGTCCCCGTGCGTCGCGACGATCCACGCGTGCGTCTTAGGTGGGTTGTCGTTGCCGAACTCTGCGGTACCGGTCTTCGCTCCTACCGGCGTCCCGGGCACTTCGGCCAGGAATCCTGCGTGGCCGGAGGTCACGACAGCCCGCATCATGTCGGACAGGGCAGCAGCTTCTTCCTTGGTGATCGGCTTGGTGGACGCCGGTGATACGGGAACGGCACTTACTGAAGCGGACGACGGCGACGCGGTGCCGCCTTCTGTGGGCGTGGCGCCGGCGCTGGGGTCCTGGCCCGTGTCCGGGTTCTGGGCGGCGTCGGCGTTCAGCACGAGCTGCGGAGAAACAGGAGCGCCGTTAGCAACGGAAGCTGCCATGACTGCGGCCGAAAGCGGGGAAAAGAGCACCTTGCCCTGGCCAATCATGGAAGCGGCGTGCTCGGTGCCTTCCGCGGCACCGGGAACCGAACCCAGGAACGCGTCAGCACCCAGCTTGGGTGCTTCAACCGCTACGCCCAGAGCCTGGGCCGCGGATTCGAGTTGGTCTTGGCTGACGGAGTCGCGGGCGTTGATGAAGGCGGTGTTGCAGGAGTGCGCAAATGCGTCGCGCAAGGCCACCGAACCAAGTGAGCTCTCCGGGTAGCCCTCGGCATTCTTGAACGTCCGGCCGTCAACCGTGAGCGTGGATGGGCACTCAACCTTGGAATCAGGGGTTGCGCCGTTCCGGAACATCGCCAGGGAATCAACGATCTTGAACGTGGAGCCCGGTGCGTACTGGCCCAGCAGTGCCGTGTTGTAGCCGTTGCTTCCGGGTCCGGACGCTGCAGCAAGGACAGCTCCGGTTGATGGTTTAAGGGCAACAATGGCCGACGCCGGCCCAACACCGGCCAAGGTCTCTTCGGCCAACTGCTGGAGTTTCAGGTCAAGCGTGGTCTTGAGCGTAGTGCCAGGGGCTGGGAGCGACGAGAAGAACACTCTGGTGCCGGGCGTCTCGCCTTGAGACTTCACCTCAGGCGTGGCAACTACTTCCACGCCGTCTTTGCCGCGCAGCAAAGAGTCGTACTTCTGCTGCAGGCCGCCGGTACCCGTGGTGTCTCCAGCACGCAGCGCACCGTTGGAGTTCTCAATTTGTTCGGCGCTGGCTTGGCCAACACTGCCCAGCAATGCCCGCGCAAAAGTGCGGGTTGGTGCCAAAGCCATGGAGTCGAGGATGCTCGAACCGCCGGGAATGGCCTCAATTTTCGCTTCAGTGATCTCCGCCGTGTACGCGCGGAGGACGAGGCCTTCCACGAAAGCCTGCGGACCTGACGCAGCAACCTGCTTGGCGTACTCTTCTGCGTCCAGCCCGAGGAGTGCAGCCATGGCACGTGCTGAGGCGTCGGCTTGCTCTGCGGGGACCTTGGTTTTGTCGATGCCAACACGGAAGACGGGACGGTCCTCAACGATCGGGGCATCTCCTGCACCCAGGATCTGGCCGCGCTGGGCGGGAACTGTCTTGACGGAAAGGGTCTCACCCTCAGAGAGTTCCGGAGCAAGGAGGGCCGGTGTCCATTGGACAGCCCATTTGTCGCCGGACTTCTTCAGCGTGGCCTCGGAGCTGTACTCCCACTTGGCCGAGCCGATGTTCCAGCTGTAGTTCAGGGGGAAAGTTGCGGTGTCGCCGTCGAGTTTGACGTCACCGGATGCCACCGACGGCTTGGCCTCGAGTCCCTCAAAAACCGCCTTGAGCTGATCGTTGGCCGCGGCAGCGTCCTTACCCTCAACGGCGAGCGAGCCGACGTCGAGCGCTGACAATGAGGAGGCGAGCTGCTTGGCTGCTCCCTCCGCACCGGTGCGGCCGTCATCGCAGGCAGTCAGCGAACCAGCCATCACCAGCGATACGAGACCAAGGACAAGACCGTGTTTTCTCAATTTCCCCATTTGCGACATTATGCCCGGTTCCACTGACAGTTTCTTGTGGTGCCCGTTAAACGGACAGCCGCCGCCCGCCACCCAGGCTGGAGTTGGCGAGCGACGGCGATCTTCACGTCAGGTTACGAAGCACAAGTGAACTTGGCATCACCCCACACACCATGTGCCCCGTTGATGGATCCGGAGGGGTCCACCACCAATTCCACATAGGCGGCGCCGGTGAGGTCAACGACCACGGCCTCCGGCGCGAATCCCGGAGTGTACGTGCGCGACTGGTACTTGTTCACGCCGTCGGTGTTGACCTTGAAGATGATGTTGCCGCCGAAACCGCTCTCAAGGCCCACTTGGGAGGTGAACGAGGTGCATTTGCCGCCCAAGTAATAGGTGATCTTGGACGCCGCGTGCACACCCAGACCTTTGCTGAACACAGGCTGCTGACCGGTTGCGGGGTCCGTGTAGTTGATGGCCAACGGCTTGTCCGGGGACGACGCCGAGTCCTTGTTCGCCACGTTCTTGCCAATCACGCCGTAGCCGTTCAAAGCCTGCACCCACGGCGTTTCCGAGGCATATACGGAGCCAACCGGTACGTCCGGCAGCGGCTGCGATGTCACTTTCCAGTCGAAGAACTTCACTCGGGTGTCGGTGGGCAGGGTGACGGATGCCAACTCTTTGGTGGGGTTGAGCCGGACCGTGTTGGAGAACGCCTGGTACTTGTATTGCGTGTACTCCGGCGAGGGCCCGTTGGCGTTGTTGCGGCCCTGCTCTGACACTGCGAGCACCGCGCCGTTAAGAACCGACGGCTGCAGCCAGTTGGGGAAGAAGATGGACTGATTTTCCATGCTTCCATCGGCATATGTCAGTGTCAGGGTGGGGCTGGTGCCATTGCCTACTGCAGCGGATCCAAGGACTGCCAAGTGCGTTCCCTTGCCCTTGACGGCAATGGTTTGCGCGGACAACGCCACCGAGTTGGGGACATCGGGTCCGACGGCCGGCCACGTGTAGTCAACCTGCGTCGGTTTTCCGGCGTCCACTGTCACCGTGCTGCCCGGCCGGACTCCGCCGGCAGGAACCGTGGCGGCGGCCAGCTGCTCGGCAGCGAAGGTGGCCCCGCCGCCGTCGAAGTTTCCAAGCGCCTTACCTGCCACCGTGGTGACCGAAACGGTGTTGTACGCCGCGGCCAGAGAACCAAAGGCTACGTAGATCTGGTTGCCGCCGGTCACCGATTGGTTCGCGTCCGAAGCAACGTACGACGCCGAGACCCGCACAGTCTGTTGGCCCGCCTTTGCGCTGGAGCCGGGTTTGATGACGAACGTTGCGGTGGTGGTCGCACCGCCGTCGACCTTCGCCGCGGTTGCGCCGGAAGAAGACACCACAGTCCAGCCCTCAGGCAGGATCGGGGTCAGGACGACGTTGGTCTTGGCTTTGGTTCCGGTGTTCACGAACGCCGCCGTGACCGTGGTTTCCTGATCCTGGAAAACCTGCTGGCCGGTTGTCACGCGAACCTCAGCTGCAACGTCCTCCTGGCTCTTGCCGCCCAATGGACCGGCTTGCTGGAGCTGGACAGTGGCGGACTGGTTGGAGGCGATGGAGCCCGTCTTCACCCAGATGGTGCCGTTGTTGGCCTCATCGAAGTACCAGCCGGTGGTTGCCGCGGCGTAGGCTGCCTGCGTGGAGTGCTGGGCCAGCTTGGTGCCGCCAATCTTCACGTCCTTGGGCGCTGCGCCGGCGTGGACTTTCAATTCATAGGGACGTGCCGCCGCCTTGCCGGTGTACTCACCCTTCCGCTCACCGATGGACACCTTGACGCTGCTGTTGCCTGTGCCTGGGGCATCCACGGAGAAGAGCTGGCTGGAGGACTTGCCATCCTTGAATTCGCGGGTCACCTTATCGTCCTCGTACAAAGTAAAGGTGTCCTGGCCCTTGGCGTAGACGTCCAAGGTGATCATGGAATCTTCCGGAACCAACGAGGCGTTGCGGGCCACGATGCCTTGCGGGATCACCGCACCGGCACGAACGAAGACCGGCAGCTTGTCCAGCGGTGCGTTGTAACCGTTGAGGATCTGGCCGCCCTGGTAGAGCTTGCCGGTCCAGTAATCCACCCACTGCTGGCCTGCGGGGAGGAAGATGCCATTGCGGACATCGGTCTGGGTGAAGACCGGGGCCACAAGGAAATCGGAACCGAGCATGAACTGGTTGTTCGCCTCGGCACCGTAGGACCATTCCTGGTCAGGGAACTCAAGGGCCATGGAACGCATCATGGAAACCCCGCTTGTGGATGACTCCTGAGCCAGCGTGTAAATGAAGGGCATGAGCTGCTGGCGGAGCTGGAGGTACTGGCGGTTGATGGCAGTCGCCTCGTCGCCGTAGAGCCACGGACGCTTGTCCGTCGCAGCCCAGCCGGACATGGAGTAGAGCGCCGGGGCGAAAGCCTTCCACTGGAGGTCGCGAACGTACGACTCAGCAGAGCCGCCGAAGATGCCGTCAACGTCACCGGTGGTGAACGCCAAACCTGAGTTGCCGGCGCCGGTGAGGGCCGAGACCTGCCAGCGGACGGCGTCGAGGTTTCCTGAATGGTCGCCCGTCCACTGCATGCCACAGCGCTGGGAGCCGGCCCAGCCTTCAACCATCAGCGAGGTGCCGCGGGCATTTGAGTACTGTTCGATGCCTCCGTGCGCCGCTTCGCAACCGGTGAGCGCTTGGCGGTAGCCCTGGCCCACCCACGCGACGTCCAGCTTGCGGAGCCGGACACCGGCCTCGCCCACTTCGTATTCCTGGTTGGTCAACGAGCGCTGCGTCCACAGGCCAACTTTGAGGTCGGTTTCTTCCTCGATGTTGCTCACGGTTTCCGGAAGTTGCTGGTACTCGCAGCCGTAGCCGTCATTGACCAGCATCCAGCCGGCGGGCATGTCGTTCTCAACGAACTTCCGCGCGGTCTTGATGGCGTCGGGGGTCTTCTGCTTGGCGCCGTCGGGATCGCCGTAACCGGAGGAGGAGTAGCCCGGGTTGGAGCGGTTGTAGCAGTCAGCATCGCCGTACTCCAAAGCGTAGACCGGGGGCATCATCGGCTTGCCGGTCAGCGTGGTGTAGGCGCCCAGGGACTGCTTGTAGTCACCCACGAAGTAGTAGGCGTCAAAACGCTTTTCCTCATGCGTAGTGGTGGGCTGGCCAGCGAAGTTGTAGGAGCCGCGGGCGAACGTGTCGCGGAGGACTCCGTAGCCCTTGGAGGACATGTAGTAGGGCACAGCGTTGGGGTAGCCGTCGTCGTCCCAGTCGAAGTTCTTGGCGATGTTGATCAGAGCGCCGGTGTGGACGGAGCGGCCGTTCTGCATGCCGCCACCGATGAACTGTTCGCCGTCCTGCTGGGCGAGGTGCTGTGTGGCCGAGTTGGCGCCGAAGGTGATGGGCGCGGACTCCTCCAGAACCAGCGAGCCGTCAGCCCTGAGGACGCGGAGTTGGGTTGTGGCCTTGCTGATCTCGACGCTGATCTTTGCGGTCTTCAAAACCAGCCAATCGCCATCCGTTACGGTGGGCGTGCTGCCGGGGAATTTGTCCTTGCCCACCACGATGTTGGCAGTCCTGGCAGGGTCGCCTTGGTCGGTGTTGGCCGGGTCGGTGAACTTTCCGCTGGGGTCAGCTTCCAAACGGAAGTTGCCGTCGTCCAGGAACGTGACCCTGATGGCGCCCTTTTCAGCGGAAAGGTCGACGACGTTTCCGGACTGGGTGAACCCGGTCACCGCTCCGAGGGGTACTCCGGCGGCATCGACTGGGACTTCGGGGGTGACGGTTTTGATGGATGCCGGGTCGCCGGGAGCGGCATTGGCGGCTGTGGCAAATGTGAGAGCGGGGATGGTTCCTGCGAGGAGTAGCGAGGCCAAGCCGAGGGAGGCGGCCTTCCTGGCTAACGAGCCTTTTCTGGAGTAGCCGGCGCTGTTGGGAGCAGCGCCGGATAAGCCCAAGGAGGGTGCGAACATGTGGGGCCAACTTTCGACGAGTGACTTTTTGTGATCTAACTCATAGCGAAACGTGCACTAATCGTCACTGCAAAAAAGGCAAAGGTCAACCGTTTCACCAAAATTGCCTATCCACCTAGGGGAGTCAGTGGCCGCGGATAATCCTGCGCTGCGTAGCGACGGCAATGGCTGCCGTACGGTTGTCCACCCCGAGCTTGGAGTAGATATGCACCAGGTGAGTCTTCACCGTGGCCTCGGATATGAAGAGTTGCTTGGCCATGGCGCGGTTGCTCATTCCCGTCGCCAAGAGCTCCAACAGTTGGACTTCCCGGCCGCTCAACGCCGGTGAGGGGTTCCGGATGCGTCCCATGAGGCGCGCCGCGACCTCGGGCGCCAGCGCGGTTTGCCCGGCCGCGGCGGACAGGACAGCCTGCCGAATCTGCTCCGGCGGCGCGTCCTTCAGCATGTAGCCGCTGGCGCCAGCCTCCACTGCGGCGAGGATATCGGCGTCGGTGTCGTAAGTCGTCAGAATCAACACGGGTGGCGGGGGATTACCGCCCTCGCCGGCCTTGATCTTCTCCGTGGCCGTCACACCGTCCATGCCGCTGCCCATTTGCAGATCCATGAGCACCAGGTCCACGGGCTCGCCCAAGGTATGCAGCTTGCTGAGTTCCACCAGCGCGGCATCACCCTCAGATGCCTCGGCAACCACGGTGACGCCTGGAAAGTCGGCGAGCATCGCACGGAGTCCGGCCCGGACCACGGGATGGTCGTCCACTAACAGCACCCGAATATCACTCACACAGCACCTTCATCCACCGGCAACGGCATCCGGACCGCAACCACTGTCCCTTCGCCCGGAGCCGACTCGATTTCCAGGCTGCCATCCAGCGCGGCAAGCCGCTCACGCAAGCTCTGAAGCCCGACGCCGGTGCCGTCGCCACGCGCTATACCTGCCGCCGTCGACGGTTCGAAACCTATGCCGTCGTCGAAAACATCCAACGTCACCTCCGCGCCCAGAAAGGACAGCGTCACGACGGCGGCCCGAGCGTGGGCATGCGCCCACACGTTCGCGAGGGAAGCCTGGGCCGCCCGGAGCAAGGTGGTCTGGTACGTATTCGGCAGCTCTACGGGCGCACCCACCAGCTCGAAGCGGCAGCGCAACGCGGAACCCCGGGCAGCAGCTTCCGTCTCCGTTTTTTCACAGAGTCGTCGGAGCGTGTCCACGAGTCCCGATTGCTCAAGATCCGGTGAACGCAAGCCGCGCACAAAGCTCCGCGCTTCGGCAAGGTTGGCCGATGCTGTGTCCTGAACGATTTTCAAGCTCTCCCTCGCCGTCTCCACATCGCTGCTCTCCAAGGCTTTCTCCGCGGACCTGCCCATCAGCACAATGCTTGAGAAGCCCTGAGCCAAGGTGTCGTGGATTTCCCGGGCGAGCCGTTCACGTTCAGCCAGCATTCCGGCGTCGTGCTGGGTTCGGGCAAGCTCGGCGCGTGTCCTGCGCAGCTCGTCGGCAACTGTGCGTTGGTTTTCGGCTTCCAGGAACAGTGCCCGGTAAGCCAGCCCTGTAACCACCGCAAAGACGGCCCCGAACACCGGTCCCAGGATCATCGAAAGCTGCAGGCCGCCGTCGGACGATCCCCGGCTGTGGAACCACAGCGTGCCCACCAGAAGGGCAGTACTCCCAGCAATCGCGGGTAACGCGAGTCCACGGGGGAGCAGGTGCAATTGCAGGAAGAAGAGCGGGAACGCCACCCATGCGAAGTCGCTGCTGACCAGGAGGAGGAGCAACCACAAGAGCATCACCGCGGCAAGCCACCAGCGTGCGTACTTTGAGGGGTTGAACCGCGAGGGGTCGCTTGAATGGCGCTTCTCCAGAACGGTTCCGGCGAGATAGACGGCAGCCAGCAGGGCGGAAAGCCCCAAACCGGCGGTCAGTGCCACCGGCGAGGGCGTCCCGGCGGTTCCCACGCCAGTCAGCAAACGAACGATTGCCACCAGCAGCAGGACCGCGAAACCGACATGCAGGCTCACGCGCAGCACGCGGAGGATTGTGGCGGCGCCAGCGGGAGACTGCATGCTTCCCAGCGTATCCCCGGCGTTGTGCAAACCGCCCCGGATTCAACGCTCCAGGGCGGGAATCAACCATTTGGATGATCGCCGGTTCAACCCCTCGACGCCAGCTAATCCACCCGGCTCCCGATGCTCCTTGGAGCCATCCCCGGAAGAGTTGATGGTGCCGGGACCAAGCCCGCATTGAATCGAAGGAATCCGATGTTTCTCGCCATCCGCGACATCCGTTTTGCCAAGGGCCGTTTTGCGCTCATGGGCGGCGTCGTTGCACTGATCACTCTGCTGCTCGTCATGCTTTCCGGGCTGACTGCGGGCTTGGGCAACCAGTCGACGTCGGCCATTGCGGCGCTGCCCGCTCAGCAGATTGTCTTTGGCGCCCCCGCCGGAAGTGAGGCCACGGCGTCGTACACAGAGTCCGAGGTTTCCACGGCACAGCTTGAGACCTGGCGGGAACAGCCGGGCGTGACTTCGGCGCAGGCACTCGGAATCAGCCAGACGCGCTTCCAGTCTTTGGGTGGGGGTGGCACTCCGAGCGGCACGGCGAATGCTGCAGTCTTTGGCGGCTCCTTGGCACCGTCTGCTGTGGAGGACGGAACCGTCATCGTGGGCGAAACTCTGGCCAAGGAGCTATCGCTGGAGGCCGGTAGCCTCGTCCGGGTTGGCGGGACGGACCTCAAGGTCTCGAACGTTGTGGAGGACCAGTGGTACTCCCACACCGGAGTGGTGTGGACGACGCTCGACACCTGGCGGACCATCGCGCACGCAGCACCCGGCACTGCCACTGTCCTCGCTGTAAAGCACGACGCCGGATCCACCGTTGACCTCGACGCAGCCAATACGGCGGCCGGCACGGTCAGCACCGATCCCGAGGGCTCTTTTCAGGCGCTGGGCTCGTACAAGAGTGAGAACGGATCACTCATGCTCATGCAGGCATTTCTTTACGGCATCTCAGCCTTGGTGATCGTCGCCTTCTTGACCGTCTGGACCGTGCAGCGCACACGTGACATCGCCGTGCTCAAAGCTTTGGGGGCATCGTCCGGCTACGTAGTGCGGGATGCCCTCGCCCAGGCGGCCCTGGTATTGCTGGTTGGCGCCTCAGTTGGCGGTCTTGTTGGTCTGGCGGGCGGTATCTTCGCGGCGCAGGCTGCACCTTTCCTGATCACGCCTATGACCACGCTGGCACCCATTGCAGGGATCATCCTCCTTGGCTTGGCTGGCGCGGTCCTGGCGGTCAGAAACGTGACCAAGGTGGATCCTCTGCTGGCCCTCGGCGGCAACTAATACATTCCTAGAAAGGCATATATCGTGACAACGCTGAACCTCGCCAACGTCTCCCTCGAATACCCCGACGGAGGCACTACGCTCAAGGCCCTCGATGCCGTCAACCTCAGCGTGCGCAGGGGTGAGTTTCTTTCATTGGTTGGTCCCTCCGGGTCCGGTAAGTCATCGCTGCTCGCCGTCGCCGCGACTCTGGTGAAACCCACTGCCGGGCTGGTCGTCATCGATGGGCAAGACGTCGCCTCGCTCAAGGAGGCCGAACGCACAGCCCTTCGCCGGGACAAGGTGGGCATCATCTTCCAGCAACCTAACCTGCTGCCGGCCCTGACCGCCGTCGAGCAGTTGCTGATTCGCGAGCATCTGCGGGGCAAGCGGGTGCGCGAAGAGCGGGGGAAGGCGGCGGAGATGCTGGACGTCGTCGGACTTTCCGGCGTGGCGCACAAGAGGCCCCACCAGTTGTCCGGCGGCCAACGTCAGAGGGTGAACATTGCGAGGGCTCTCATGGGCAGCCCCACAGTTCTTCTGGTTGATGAACCCACAGCCGCGCTCGACCACGAACGGAGCGAGTCGATCGTCCGGCTTCTGCGTCAGGTAACCGATGAGTTCCAGACGGCCACCGTGATGGTCACGCACGACACCGAGTTCCTACCGCTCACCGATGCAGTCGCCACAATGCGGGACGGACGAATCAGCCGCGCCCTGGTCCCGTCCGCGCAATCCAACTAGGGGGAGCCGAGGAGAGCTTCGTCCTGCGCTTCGTCATAGGCGTCGCGGGCTTCCAGGATGGTGGGCACGTGACTCTCGGCCCAGTGGCGCAACATTGTCAGCGGCTGCAGCAATGACTCACCCATCGCCGTGAGTTCATAGTCCACCCGCGGCGGCACTTGGGCATGGACGGTCCGAGTGATCAGCCCATCGCGCTCCAGGGCACGCAGGGTTTGCGTCAGCACCTTGGGAGTCACCACGCTCACCATTTTGCGTAGCTCCGAGAACCGCACCGGCCCGTTGCCCAGCACCTGAATCACCAAGGAAGCCCATTTGTCGCCAATGCGCTGAAAGATCACGCGAGACGGGCAATTGGGGTCCAGGATGTTGGCGGGCAAGTCTTTGGTATCCATGAGTATCAGTATCCCTGAGGTAACTAGGTTCCTTTGAAGCTATCAGTATCCGGTGGATACCTTTGGGGTTATTGCAAGGATACCAACCTCAAGGAGAGCTATGAAAATCGCAGTGTACGGCGCAACGGGCATGGTCGGCAGCCAGATCGTCAACGAATCCATCACCCGCGGCCACCAGGTTACGGCCATCTCCCGCAAGGGCGCAGAGGTTCCCGGAGCCGCTGCCCAAGCAGCCGATCTGGCTGACGCCCAGGCCTTCGCCTCCATCGCCAAGAATCACGACGTCGTCGTGCTGGCTACGGGCCCCAGCCGCACCGGCGGCGATCATGGCGAATGGCTTGATGCGATGGCTTCCGCCTACAGCAATGCCGAAGGAACCCGGCTCATGATCGTCGGCGGCGCCGGCACCTTGGAGATTGACGGCGTCCGGCTGCTTGACTCCCCCGACTTCCCCGAGGCCTACAAGGCTGAGGCCACTACTGCCGCCAAGGCTTTCGAAGCTGTGAAGCAGACGCCGGAGACCATTGACTGGACGGTTTTGGCTCCCGCTCCCGTCATTCAGCCGGGTGAGCGCACGGGTGAATACACCCTTGCCAAGGATTCACCGGCCGGCAACAGCATCTCCACTCAGGACTACGCAGTGGTCATGCTGGACGAAATCGAGAGCCCGGCTCACCGCCGCGCCCGCTTCACCGCCGCTAACTAAACGAGCTAAAGCCCAACGCCCAGCCCGGGTACCCGCATCTTGAATATGTCTTTGAGCGCATATCTTGCAGCGTGGTACCCGGGCATTCCCGTGACACCGGGTCCTGGCGGCGTTGACGAGGAACACAGGTAGACGCCCGGCATGGGAGTCCGCCAAGGCACGTTGGAAACTACCGGCCGTTGCACCAGACCGCGGAGGTCCAGCAGGCCGGCACTGAAGTCGCCACCAACGTAGTTCTCGTTGTACGCGGACAGTTCCGCCGCCGTCGTGGTTTTTGAGGCCACCACAACATCCCGGAAGCCTGGCGCGTACCGCTCAATGCGTGCGGTGACAGCTTCCGCCATGTCCACGGTGGAGTTGGCAGGTACGTGGCAATAGGACCACAGAACGTGGCGGCCTTCCGGCGCCCGGCTCGAATCCACCAGCGATGGCTGGGACACCAGGACATAAGGCTCGGTTGGATGTTTGCCCATGTCCACGAGGTTCTCGGACTCTGCCATCGCCAGCCTCGAACCGCCAACATGGACCGTCCCGGCCTTTGCCAATCCGGGATCACGCCATGGAACAGGTCCGGACAGGATGAAGTCCACTTTGCACGCTGCATTCCCAAAGCGGAATGCTTCGAGAGCCCGGCGGTAGCGGTCGGGAACTTCCGAGCCACCCAGGCGTGCCAGGGTTGGCGGTGCAACATCCAGCAAGATGGCTTTCGCGGGCCGGACCTGATCCAGCG
The DNA here is from genome assembly GCF_017876035.1 of Pseudarthrobacter sp. PvP004. NCBI lineage: Bacteria > Bacillati > Actinomycetota > Actinomycetes > Micrococcales > Micrococcaceae > Pseudarthrobacter > Pseudarthrobacter sp. PvP004. Next base: position 4,037,310 of record NZ_JAGINL010000001.1, on the reverse strand, counting down.
AATTCACTTGTTCGCCCACGTGGATAGTGCCGCCGTGCGCTGTGAGGTCGTCAGCCATGGCCTTTGCAATGGACATCGAACCACCAACAGGCACAACCCAACCGCCTGCGTGCGCCAGGACGCTGAGCAGCAGTCCGGCACCCGTTGAACTGAGGGACGGCTGCGAGCCGAGTGCATGCGACATCACGCCCGTCAGCAGCGCAGGGGCGGCTTCTTCGCGGAATCGGCGCATCCATAGCGGGGTCCCCTGGTCCAGCGTGGCCAGCCCGAACCTGACTGCCGCCACGGGATCCTTTGGAATGCGCAGGAGTTGGTTGGAGGTAAAGTCCACCACCCCGTCCACGCGCTCCAGCAAGGGTTGAAGCAGCCGTCGGTAAGCCGGACCGTCGACGCCTAGTTCCTGCACCGTCCGATCCAAGGATTGGTAGGCCAGGGCGGCCCCGCCGATGTCCAACGGTGTGCCGTGCTGGATCTCCGGCAGCCGCAGATCCACGCGCTTCGATAACTCAAAAGCGCGGAAGAAGGGGGATGCCACAGCCATGGGATGCACTGCCGAACAGACGTCGTAAAGGTATCCAGGCTCGATCAACTCGCTGGTCCGCGATCCTCCGCCGATCGCATCGGCTGCCTCGTACAGATGGACACTCAGGCCCGCGCGGGCCATAACCACTGCGGCGGACAGGCCGTTGGGGCCGGCGCCGACGACGGCGACATCAACCATCGCTGTTTACCTCCGTACGCTGCGGTGCTTTGGGATCGGTAGTCTCTACCGTAGCCCGGGGCCGCCATGGCAGCACTGACCGGGAGGGGCGGAACACATCGAGCCGCAGCCAGTCCCGGGCATCGTCGAATGGTCCCCCATGCGGGTCGTCCTGGCCATGGGCGCGGAGTGGATCCTGGGCAGGATCCCAGATATCGATGACCACCCTCACCATGAGATACGCCGTGGCAACCATGTGCAGTCCTACGGCCAGGACGTAGTAGGACATGTCGATGTTGTGCTGGACGGAACCGCCACTGGTTGTTTGGCCCAGATACATCCAGACGGCCGCCCAGTGCAGCCCCTCGGCCGCTTGCCAGATGAGGAAGTCCCGCCAGCGGGGTCGGGCCAGGGCGAGGAGGGGTATGAGCCAGATGACGAACTGGGGCGAGTACACCTTGTTGGTCAGGATGAATGCGGCAACTATCAGGAACATCAGTTGCGCCAGTCGGGGTCGCCGTGGGGCGCAGAGGGCCAAAGCAACAATAAGAACGCATGCGAGGACGAACAGGGATAGGGCCAGGGTATTGATGGTGGCTGCGTCCATCTGCACCCAACGAACCCGGTCTGCCACAAGGCTGTAAGCGAACCAGGGTGAGCTGTACCCGGCAGGGCGGTCCTGACTGAATTCGAAGAAGTATCGCCAGCCGGAGGGGTTTATCACTGCAACGGGCAGGTTCACAGCCAGCCAGGACGCAATGGCTGCACCGGCCGTGATGAAGAAAACGCGCAGCTTGCCGGTGCGCAGGGCCACTACCAGCACAGCACCAAGTATGAGAACCGGGTATAGCTTGGTGGCGGCACCCAGTCCGATGCACACGCCGGCCAGGATGAGCTTGTCCCGGGAGAAGAAGTACATTCCCAGGGCCAGCAGTCCCACAACCCACATGTCCCAGTTGATGAATCCGGCCAGGATGATCCCGGGGGCTACGGCCACCATGGCGGCGTCCCACGGCCGGCGCCTGTTAATCCTTGCGGTCAGGAGGACCGTGACGATCCATACCGCAACGATCAGTGTTGCGTTGACGTCGAAGTAGCCCAGGATGCGTTCGTTTCCTACACCATGGCCGGGAACCAGCAAAGCGGTGACCCCCGCGATGATGCCTATGAGAACCGGGTACTCGAACAGGCTGCCCTGGCTGAAGAAGGGAAATATGCCCTCGCCCAAGCCGCGGTTCCGGAAGAGTTCCGGGAAGTCGGAATAGCAGGTTGCATAGAACTGGCCGGGGGTCTCCCACCCACGGACCCGGCAGAAGTCCTTTGCAAGCACTGCGAGCAACGCAGCGAAAACTGTGAGGATGATCAGGACCCGTTCCACAGTGAACGGACCGGATGCGATCCTTCCGGGCGAGGAATGTTTGCCAAGGGGCCCGCCCACGAGCTCCGTGAAGTGACGAAGCAGGGCGTCACTGCGGCTTGGAACCACTAAGCGGGCACGTTTTTGCAGCCGGTGAGGCTTCGTCTCCTGCATGGGATCGAGCTTACAGTCCTGCGAGGTTCACCAGCTTAAAGGCAAGGAGCCCACGCGTAGCCGCGTGGGCTCCTTGAGGTTCAGCATGAATGTGTGGCACCTGAACTCCTTCGGGGCTGGCTGAAGGGCATCAGCGGATGAGTCCCATCTGGTGCAGGACAACGTAGACGTCTTCACGGCGCTGGTCGAGCAGCTGGCCGTTGAACAGGGTGCGGTCCTTGGGAGCATTGACACTCTTGAAGAAGCGCATGTCTTCGGGGCGTTTTCGCATGGTTCACCTCCTTTCACGGAAGAATTGAACGGAATTTAGGCACAGCAATTAGAGCCGAATGAATTCGTAAGAAATCAAGGCCTAAAAGGGCGTAAATAGCCGAGGCTAATAGGGGTTTCGCGGACCGAATCAAAAGAGATTAGTCGTGCAATAGCGCGTGCTTCCAGCAGCCGACCCAACAAGAAGCTGGTTCCGAACTATGGGGAAACTGCGCACCCGCGGCATACTGCGTGGGTCCGCGCCTACAACTGACTACTCAGCCATCCAGAGACAGGATGGCCGTCAGGAATACCGCCGGCAACAAGCCGGTCCGGTAGTTCAGGAGTGGGTCAGAGAGCAAAAATGGCGTCGATCATCAGCAGAGGCCGGGGTAGCAGTGACGGTCAACTTCCGTCCGCTAGTCAAAGTAATCATTTTCCCAACCTCCTTTTCTGGCTGATAAGCAGCCTGCTGTGGCATTGTCCCGGCTGACTGAACCGGGGAATGCGCGCCTGGTTCCCGGCGGGTCGCTCTGGGAACAAGATATAAGCTACCCCACGAACGGGGAGTTTGACCAGCGAAATTAGCTAATTCGCCAAAAGTTTTTCTAAATTCGTGTTTTAGAGTCCCCAACGCACAATTGCAGGCGTCCGCTTATCCCAACCAAGGGTGCAGACCTTCGCAGTTCCCAGAATGAAGTGCCGGCCTTCGCGTGCATCCATTTCCAGCCACCGCGCTGTCAGGATTCGGGAGAAATGACCGTGGGCCACTACCAGGACATTGTCCATTCCGGATTCCAGAACGCGTCCAATGATCTTGTCGGCCCGGGCCGCAACCTCATCCAAGGTCTCCCCGTTGGGTACGCCATCTGTCCAGATGAGGTAGTCCGGGTTGTCTTTGCGAATCAGGTCCGAGCTGATGCCTTCGTAGTCCCCGTAGTTCCATTCCACAGCCAGTGGCTCATGGACGGCCTCAGGGTAGCCTGCGAGTTCTGCCGTGCGGCGGGCGCGCCGCAGGGGTGAGGTCAGGACCAGGTCGAAGTCGATGCTTTCCAGGACCTTGCGGGCTTCAACAGCCTGCTGCTCGCCCTCAACAGTGAGGGGGAGGTCGGTCAGGCCGGTGTACTGACCGCTCTTGGACCACTCGGTCTCGCCGTGGCGAAGGATCCAGAGTTGCGGACGCGGTGAAGTCGCAGCGTTCATGAGGGCTCCTCAGTTTCGGTCAAAGGCTCGACGGCGGACTCGGGTTGCGCTTCCCACCATGCGAAGAGTTTCTGCTCGGCTTCCTCGGGGGACAGCGGACCGTGTTCCATTCTCTCTTCCAGAAGGAACTTGTAAGCCCGTCCCACCACGGGACCCGGTTTGAGTCCCAGGAGCCTCATGATCTGCGCACCATCCAGGTCAGGCCGGACAGCCGCCAGTGATTCCTGTTCCAGAAGCGCCGAGATACGTTGCTCAAGGTCATCGTAGGCGAAGGACAGGCGGTCGGCCTTGCGCTGGTTACGCGTAGTGACGTCGGATCGGGTGAGCCGGTGAAGGCGTTCCAGGAGGGGACCGGCGTCGGTGACGTAGCGGCGGACCGCGGAGTCGCTCCAGCCGGCATCGCCGTAGCCGTAGAAGCGCATGTGCAATTCCACCAGGCGTGAAACGGCTTTGATTGAGTCGTTGTCGAACCGCAGTGCTTTCATGCGCTTGGCGGTCAGCTTCGCACCCACAACGTCGTGGTGGCGGAAGCTCACCGCGCCGCCCGGTTCAAAACGACGCGTAGCGGGTTTGCCGACGTCGTGCATTAGCGCTGCGAACCGCAACACAAAATCGGGGCCGGGCACAGGGCCGTCAGGTCCTGTTTCCAGTGCAGCGGCCTGCTCAAGGACCTGAAGGGAGTGCTGGTAAACGTCTTTGTGCCGGTGGTGCTCGTCGGCTTCCAGGCGCAGGGCGGAGACCTCGGGGAGCACGAACTCAGCAAGGCCCGTGTCCACCAGGAGGTCGATGCCCACGCGGGGGTGGGTTCCGTTAATAAGCTTGACCAGCTCTTCACGGACGCGCTCGGCCGAAATGATTTTGATGCGGTCTGCCATTTGGGACATGGCCAGCCGGACGTCTTCGTGAACCGACACGCCGAGCTGCGATGCGAAACGGGCCGCACGCATCATGCGCAGGGGATCGTCGGAGAAAGAGGCCTCCGGGGCGCCTGGTGTGGCGAGCTCTGACGCGTGAAGGTCGCGAACACCGCCGAAGGGATCCACCAGTTCCAGGCTCGGCAGGCGCAGCGCCATGGCGTTGATGGTGAAGTCGCGGCGGAGAAGGTCGTCGGTCAGGGAGCTGCCGAAAGCCACCACGGGCTTGCGCGAATCGGGGTCGTAAGCCTCCGCGCGGTACGTGGTAATTTCAATCTGGAAACCGCTCTTCTTCATCCCGATAGTGCCGAAAGCGCGGCCGATTTCCCAGAAATTGTCCGCCCACTTCTTGATGACGGAAATGGTCTGGTCCGGCGTGGCGTCGGTGGTGAAGTCGAGGTCCGGGGAGGTTCTGCCCAGGAAAAGGTCGCGCACGGGTCCACCCACCAAGGACAGCTCGAAGCCGGCGTCGACAAAGCGCTGCCCGAGGTCGAGCACCACCGGATCGATGGTGAAGTTAACAGAAGAGCTGTCCAATACGTGCGCCATAGTTCCTTAAGCTTGGCAGATTTTTGCGCAGCAGTGGGCCACTGTTCCATGCGAAATCAGGCATGTGTCCGCGGAGCATCTCCTGCAGTACATCTTGTGGCCATGTCCCGGTCATCACTCCGGGGCAAGAGTCGTTAGAGTGGACCTCATGGCCAACCCGATCCCGAGCGCTCCTGGCAGGAGGACAAACGCACCGTTGCCGTCGGCAATCGGCGCGCACGTCGCGCCTGCCCAGCAGCACCCGGTGCAGGCCTCGCTTCCCACTGTTGAGGAAGTGTCAGCCGGTGGCGTGGTAGTAGACACGTCCGACGGCGAACTCCGGGTTGCGATTATCGCCCGCCTCAATAGGGGTGGCCGGCTTGAATGGTGCCTCCCGAAGGGCCACCCGGAAGGCCGCGAGAACAACGAGGAAGCTGCTGTTCGTGAGATTGCCGAGGAAACCGGCATCGAGGGCAACATTCTGGCGCCCCTTGGCAGCATCGACTACTGGTTCACCGTGAGCGGCCACCGCGTCCACAAGACCGTGCACCATTTCCTGCTCCGGGCAACGGGCGGCGAGCTCACCATCGAGAACGATCCGGACCAGGAAGCCGTGGACGCCGCGTGGGTTCCCATCCAGGAACTGGCCCGAAAATTGTCCTTCCCGAATGAACGCCGCATCGCCGATTTGGCACGGGAAGTGCTTCCCGAACATCTCTGACCCGGGTACATGGGACGATAAAGGCGATGTCTGAAGCCAAAACAACCCAGTCCGTTCAGTCCGGAGAAGCACGTTCCAGCGCCATCATGGCCGCAGGAACGCTCGTTTCCCGGTTCCTTGGCTTCGCCAAAACGTGGATGCTCGGCGCCGCCCTCGGCCTGGGCTCCACGATCAATGACACGTTCATTAACGCGAACAACCTGCCGAACCTGATCTTCCTCCTGGTGGCCGGCGGCGTGTTCAACGCCGTTCTGGTCCCACAGATCATCAAGGCCAGCAAGGCCCCCGACCGAGGCGCGGACTACATCAGCCGCCTGCTGACACTGGCAGTCCTGGTGCTTCTGGCGTTGACGGCGCTGGTAACGCTGGCGGCACCCTTGGTCATCGACCTCACCACGCAAGGCTACTCCGAGCAACAGAAGGCCTTGGCGGTCACCTTCGCTTTCTGGTGCCTGCCGCAGATCTTCTTCTACGGGCTCTATGCCCTCCTCACGCAGGTGTTGAACGCCCACGGAGCGTTCGGCCCCGCCATGTGGGCCCCGATCCTCAACAACCTGGTGGCCATCGCCGGCCTGGGGATGTTCATCTGGATCTTGGGCGAGAACATTCACAACCCCCACACCTTGGACAACTGGGGGCCCACCCAGACGTTCCTGATCGCCGGTTTCTCCACTTTCGGTGTGGTCGCGCAGACTGCCATTCTCCTAATCCCCGTCTTCCGCCTGCGCCTCGGCCTTCGTCCGCGCTTCGGCTGGCGCGGCGTTGGACTCGGCCAGGCAGCCAAGCTGAGCGTCTGGACGCTGGCGACCGCCGCCGTCGGACAACTGGCGTTCCTGTACGTCATGCGGATCGCCACCATTCCCGGTGCCGAGCGCCTCCGTCTGAGCAACGCGGGGAATACAGTGGCCGCTGCGGTCCTGCCCGGCAACGCCGTCCTGGAGGTCGCGAGCCAGCTCTACCTGTTGCCGCACTCGATCATTGCATTGTCCTTGGCTACCGTCCTCTTCAACCGCATGACACGCGCGTCGCAGGACGGCAACAAAGCCGAGCTGCGGGACGCCCTTTCCCACGGCCTCCGCACTATGGCTGTTGCCACCGTTTTCGGTGCCTTGGCGCTGTTCGCGCTGGCCGGTCCGCTGGGAATGTTCTTCTCCGGTGGCGAACCGCAGGACGGCGTCATGCTGGCGCAGACGCTCACCATCCTCGCGCTGAGCACACCCTTCCTGAGTGCAAACTTCATGATGTCCCGCGTGTTCTACGCCAACGAGGACGCCCGCACGCCCCTGTACGTCCAGTTGTGGTTGGCCGTGATCTACGTGGTGGGCGCATTCTTCATCCAGTTCCTTCCCGTGGGCCAGATCATCTACGCGATCGCAATCCTCTACACACTGGGCAACATTCTGTCCGTGGTGATCAGCGTGGTGTTCCTGCGCCGGTTGCTGGGTCACCTCGACGGGCCGCGCATCGCTAACTCGTACATCCGCATGGGCTACGCAGGCCTGGGTTCTGCGCTTGCCGGTGCAGGGGCTTTGTGGCTTCTGGGGAGCTACCGTGCCGACGGCTTCGCATGGAGCAGCCGCCCGGCCGCCTTGGTGACCGTCGTCGTCGTCGGGCCTGTCATGCTGCTCGCATACCTGGTCCTCCTGCGCGTCTTCCACGTCACCGAACTTCGCGACCTCCTGCGTCCGCTCATGGGTCGTCTGGGTCGCGGTGTCCCCGCGCCCGTTGGCGCCCCTGCGGAACCCACGACGCCGGCACGCGCTACGGTCTCGGACGATACCGGTTTGATTCCGCGCATCTCGGGCGAGTTCGACGCTGCTTCCTTCAGGGCCGGGCCGGCTCTTGCCCCTCAGCGTTCTCCCGAGCCCGCCACCGGCGGCTCACCGGACGAGCCCAAGACCTACCTTCCGGAAGAAGACGCGCCAAGCACGGCCCGCGGCGGTAAGTTCCGTCCACAGGTCCCGCTGCCGGGTCGACGCACCTACCAAGGCGACGCCGGACAGAATCCTTACTTCCCCACACGCGGAAGCCACAGGAAGTGAGCCGGTGCCGCCAACACGGACGGCGGGCCTCAATCCGTTAGGCTAGAAACGAATATAGGTAGTTGCAAAAGAGGTTCAACCGGTTCACGCGGGGGAGCCATGTGCTGGACCGCAGCTCCCGGACAGCCTAGGAGGAACACGTGTCCCACCCGATCGACGTCGGATCAGTACTTGGCGGCCGCTACAAGGTCACGGCCAATGTATTGACCTCGCATGACCAAGATCAGGTGCTCGACGGCGTGGACCAAGTCCTCAACCGTCCCGTGAGCATCCTTGTTGCCGGTCCCGGAAATGCCGAGCAGGTGGCCCAGAGCGCCCGCGAAGTGGCCACCGGGGAGAGGCCGGGCCATGTTCAGATCCTGGACTTGGGAATCAGCGAAAACACCACGTACCTGATCACCAACCACAGTACCGCTGCGGATCTGCTGGACCTCGTGGTCGCCACCAACCCGCCTTACATCGAGCCTTTCTTCACGGAGACGCTCGGAAGCGAGATTTTTGGCCGGCCGCGCACCTATGAGCCCGAGACGTACGACGGTCTTTACGAGGATGATGAGCACGACGCCGAGTACATCCAGTACGACGAAAACGGCTACCCCATCCCGTACGAGTCCGACGGCGAGCAGTCTGAACCTGCCGCGCCCGCACGCACTGCGCCGCACGTACCGCCCATGCCCTCGTCCAGCCCTTCTTCGCAAAAGAGCGGGATCGCGGGCAAGCTGGCTGCTGCCGCTGCCGGCGCCGGAGCAGCGGGGGTCGCTGCCGCTGCCGCTCTGAAGCACGCGGGTTCCAAAAACCACGACGCCGGTGCTGCCGCCGCTGATACTGCAGGTCCAGGTTCTGCCGGCGCTGGTTCTGCCGGCACAACGGGCGGAGCGTCGCCTGCTGTTGCATCGCAGCCGCCGACCCAGGCCGTTTCATCGCCGCCGGTTTCGTCGCACACTGCCAACCGCGAGCCGGCTGCGGAACCAAAGGTTTCCCTGTGGTCCCAGGAGGACTACGGATTTAGCGGCTCAGGCGCAGATGCTGGTGGTTCCGGTGCTACAAACCGTGGCAGCGACTCCGGCTACGATCGGGCGGCCAGCAGCTTCCCGGCGTCGTCAGCTGTTACGGACGATTACGCGGACGAGGAAGTTTACGAAGACGAGGCTCCGGAGAAGGAACCGCGTTCACTGCGCTGGCTCGTCGGTGGCCTCCTTGCCGCCGTTTTGGTGGTGGGACTCGTCCTGGCGGTGACCAATCTCGGCAGTCTCTTGCCCAGCGGCGCACCGGCCGCCACGCAAAGCACGCCTGCCCCGCAATCCTCGGCTCCGGAAACTGAGGAGCCCGCGCCCACGCAAGCTCCGGCACCTGCCACGCCGCCGGAAATCGAAGAGATCAGCCGCCTCGGCGACTTCCCCTTCGCTGCCACCTATGACAAGGACCTTGCCCGGGCCTTTGACGGTAACGCTGCAAGCTACTGGTCGGACATGGAATTCGCCTCCGCAAACTGGGGTGGACTTTTCGAAGATATGCCGCTTGTGGTCAAGCTCAAGGAACCCACCGAGGTCAAGTCCGTTGTGCTCAACCAGCTGGGTGGTTCCGGCGGTAGTATCAGCGTCTACACCAACGATCGTCCTGCGATGGACGGCGCAAAACTGGTGGGAACCAACAGCTTCACATCCCCGGAACTGACCATGCCGCTTGCAGCACCGACGCAGACCCAGTACGTCATCGTGGTCATCAGCGCGCTGCCCAAGCTGGCTGCACCGAAGACCCGATTCGGCTTCGGACTGCGTCTCGCTGAGGTCACGGTGCAGTAGCCACACCATCAGATAGCAGTTGGGGCCGTTTTGACTCGTCAGAACGGCCCCTACTGCTGTCTGCGTTGGCGTCACCGCTTAGATTCGGCATGCTTGCAGACGGTACCCTGAATAATGGTGGCTTTTAGGGTCCCCAACTCCAACGGAATATTTGGAACGCAACAGGGGTTGAGTCAGGTGGCTGCCCCGAAAGCCGCAGCATCGACTAAGGAAGAGGTTCACGCCAAGTGAGCATTGCAGAAAACAGCGCATCGCAGGTGCGTGACGTCATCATCGTTGGTTCAGGCCCTGCCGGCTATACAGCCGCCGTTTACACCGCCCGCGCCAACATGAAGCCTCTGCTCATTGCCGGTTCCGTCACTGCTGGTGGCGAACTGATGAACACCACTGACGTGGAAAACTACCCGGGATTCCCGGAAGGCATCATGGGCCCGGACCTCATGGAGAACTTCGAGAAGCAGGCGGCCCGCTTCGGCACCGAGATCCAGTTTGAGGACGTTACCGAGCTGGACCTCGACGGCGACATCAAGACCGTGACCATCGGAACGGGGGAGACCTTCCAGGCGAAGGCCATCATCCTGTCCACAGGTTCGGCCTACCGCGAGCTCGGCTTGGCCAACGAGAAGCGCCTCTCAGGCCACGGCGTTAGCTGGTGTGCAACCTGCGACGGTTTCTTCTTCAAGGATCAGGACATTGCCGTCATCGGTGGTGGCGACTCCGCCATGGAGGAAGCACTGTTCCTCACCAAGTTTGCGAAGTCCGTCACGGTAGTCCACCGTCGCGATACCCTCAAGGCTTCCAAAATCATGGGTGACCGTGCCCAGGCCCACGAGAAGATCAAGTTCGTCTGGAACACGGCCGTTGAAGATGTTCTCGGTGGGGACAAGGTGACTGGTCTCAAGCTGAAGAACCTCGTGGACGGAACCGAGTCAGAACTCGCTGTCACCGGCGTGTTCGTGGCCATCGGCAACGACCCCCGCACGGACCTCATCAAGGGCAAGGTTGATCTGACCCCTGAAGGAACCATTGCCGTGGAAGGCCGTAGCTCCCGGACCAACATCAAGGGTGTCTTCGCCGCGGGTGACGTCATCGATCCCACGTACCGCCAGGCCATTACGGCCTCGGGCTCCGGTTGTGTGGCTGCCCTTGACGTTGAGCACTACCTCGCAGACCTGCACTCCTAAGCTGCATCCAAGCAACCATACGAAGGGAAAAGTTATGAGCAACGCAAAAGACGTAACTGACGCAAGCTTCAGTACGGATGTCCTGGCTTCCGAGAAGCCGGTCATCGTGGACTTCTGGGCAGAGTGGTGCGGCCCCTGCCGCAAGCTCGGCCCCATCCTCGACGAGATCTCCGTCGAGTACAGCGAAAAGGTTGACGTTGTGAAGCTCAACGTCGACGACAACCCCGCCATCGCCGCCGAGTACGGCATCACGTCCATCCCGGCCGTGTACCTGTTCAGCGGGGGAGAAGTGAAGAGCACCGTCATCGGCGCCAAGCCGAAGCAGTTCTTCGAGAAGGAATTCGCGGACGTCCTGTCCTAAGTTTTCCAGACCAAGTTACATCGAAAAGCCGGCGGCTGCTGCTCCTCAGGGAGCGGGAGTCGCCGGTTTTTTGTTTCCTTCAATGATTTCAAACAGATTCGGTCTCATTAGTTCCGTACTCTTCCTGAGCGTCCCCCAGCTTCCTCCTGAGCTTACAGTGCCGTTCTCCCTACCTGGGGTAGGGAGAAATCATCGTTCCTTCAGGCGCTTCCCCGTTCTGCCAGACCGGGGCACCCCTGAGGGCATTTCTTCGTTGCTCGTCAAGCTGTCCTTCAAGCTCTCTTCCCGCTTGTTGTCCTGGCCACTGGTTAAAGTGGCGCTAGCTCGCCGGTCCGGTTCCCTGTCGGACTGACTTCTTGCCCGTCCGGTGTCCCTCCCAGTTCCTCGCCCGTCCGGTTCCTTTGGGGGAGGGGCCGTGCGCCCTCCGAAACCGAGGGCCGCGTTGCTGCATCTCCGCTTTCACATCGGGATGCCCGCGGCGATGTAAATTGTATGGCTGCCCGCCGCAAGCTACGGGCCTCACGCTGCAAACAGAAGCCGCAGTCTGTTGAGGTAACCGCAGCTGGAGTGAATATCTTGCTGCCCCTGCGTCCTTCCACGTCTCGCCGACTAGCTAACCAATCCCACTCCCGATTAGCGTTGGGGAGAACCTTGGCCGTGCTGATGGAGAAAGTTCTTTGCCTGGTCGGACGCCTTGTCCAAAAAAGAACCTCTTCCTGCTTTCAATTGCTTGTGTTTGGCTTCGAGGGTGGTGGGTGCCGGTTTCACGTGAAACACTGCTCTCTAGTCCTAGCATTCACTTTCCCAGTCACTTAGGTGGATGGACCAGCGTTAAGCATCTGAAGCGCGCGGAAAATCACCAAATACCGACTGCGGATTCAGTACCTGGGGCAGTTGACCCTCAGCTGACTATTTGACGGTTCTTCGCAATCATCACTAGTCAGTGCTTGCAATGCTTCCAATGCTTCCAATGCTTCCAATGCTTCCAATGCTTCCAATGCTTCCAATGCTGAAAAGGCTACATATTCAGGCCGGAAACTGCCCGCTCTCCAGCGTAAGGGGGGCGTTAGGGAACGTGCGCCGGAACAGGAACTGGTTGCCAAGATGCATAGTAGGTCTCGATAGAAATCTGACTAGAACCAATTCTTATGCTGGAACCATCACTCGGTACTCGCATCAGATATTGTCACCGTTCTAGAACTGCGGGTTTCGATGGAGGTTACCCACCAGGTTCCGATCGTTCCGGCCAGTACACCCTCCACCTCATTGAGACCCATTTTCCTCTTGCCATGGTCTTTTGGGGTCCTGGAAGGGCTTCTAGGACCCGGATCCATGCAGCAGCCGAGCGCTCTCGTTCTCCGCAGAACGCCCCAATCTTCCTGTGCAGGGCAATAGCAGCGTGCCCATGCTGAACTCGCTCAAGCACAAGTCAATCCGCCCTGAGAGGGTGTCTGCGCTCATGATGACTCATCTACTTGTAGACGGTTTCAGTAACCTCCGTGTCGGTCGCCAGCCGGTGAAACCACTCCTGCCAGGGCGAAAGAAGCAGACAAGGTGAATACCGTCTCGCTAGTTACAATCAGAGTCGGTATCCGCGCATCGTCGTCCAGGGTTTGGTGATTCCGCACGCGATTCGCCCTAGTGCGCAGTTCTATCGGGCTAGCTCACCCAACAGGTCCGCTTGGCCCGCCGATTCCATGGCCTACGTTTCACGTGAAACACCATTCAGACCCTCTCAGCCCTGAGCTACGACGTTCACGCGATTTGGGTCCGCAATTGCAGTACCGACTCACACATGAATAGTCCGAAACCAGGGGTCCGGGGTCCGGGATCCGAGGCCGCCACCGCCACGTTCCGATTCCCACATGACTCACGCGACGCCCGAGCATCATCACCGGCCCGACTGGCACATGTTTCACGTGAAACACGCTTCCATACCTCATCCTGAATCTTGCACGGGCCTAAACGCCCTCGGGCGGACTACGAAGAACTGAACCTGAAGAGTCGGCGTGGCCCTGATTGAAGGGCACCCAGTGGCTTCTCTGCTGTGCGAAAGACTACGCCGTAGTGATCGGCCGCGTGCGCGTGAACCAAGATGCAGGCCCCGCCAGGAGATAGCTGTAGGGGTGCGCCCGTTACCACGTCAGGAACCCGCGCTGAAGACGCTCGGGCCCGCAGGTTCGTACGGATGCAGCCGCATCGCTACCCGGAACACGGGCGAGCCGGCGCATGAACGCACGGGCGCTCAACCACGCGACCAAGCCTGTGGATCGACAAGAGACGAGTCAGAGCGCGGGCGACCTCCTTCCAATGTCTGCCTTACCGCGGGGCGAGTGGCAATCGTGCGCCCAATGGGCCCAAGACCAAGTCCCCAGGCTAGGGGGAGTAGCGGAATGAACATGTTTCACGTGAAACAGGATGAGCTCATGAAAGGACCCACCAACCGAGGCTTAGGCCTCAAACCAGACCATCCCCTTCAGTGCAGCTCCTTCCCCCATCCTTGGGGGCACTCCATGACTGCAGCGCGTACGTCACCAGGCTCTTGGCGCACGATGTCCGGCCAGCCATAACGACATGCCCCGCACAAATACCGGCATAGGAACGACGAGGCCGTCGTCGTGCGTGAGTGCCCTGCTTGCGAACTACGACGCCGTTGACGTAGGTAGGAGAAGCCGGCGGCACCATCCTGCAAGGAGCGCTTGGGGAGACGGTGGCTACAGTTCGCAGACCCATCCGGCGGTTCCTCCAATGCGCCCCCGCAATAGCCACGACTGCTTGTCTTGTCCTTGTCTCGCCACCGGGGTACCAAGCGCAGGGGGAGAACGTCTGCGCCGACGTATGAGGTGAAGGGGATGTCAGCGGCGCTGACCTGATACATCCGATGAATATCCCTTGATAGTGGAAGCAACTGTGTACACCGGGAGTGTGATGCGCACGCGTCCGGCCAATGAAGACGATCATAGGGGCTTAGTGCGTCGCACTGAAGTCCAATCTTCTGTCCGACTATCCATACCCTCATCAAGCACCAACAATCGCGCTTGCGAATTTTCCCACATGGTGCCGATCTAAACTGCCGTGATCAGGGGCGACTAGAGAGCAAAGAGTCGGCCTACGCCGACACCATCCACAGACTTGTGCACAGTGTTATCCACAGGCTTATCCACTGCTCATGAGATTGCCCACATACCCTCCCTTGGCGGCGACGGAAGCCCATGCAGACTTTCACTTCACTGAAGTCAGGATGCTTCTCGATCCTTGTTGTGGAACAAGGGCTTGGCCACATTGAATTGCCGCCAAATCAATGAAAATTGGGCAATATGCGCACATTCACAGTAGGCAGTGGGGGGTGGACATCCTGGCTTCAGCCAATGTCGGACTCTGGTTCCATTGGAGGCACGTTAACCCGACTTGGGACGTCGGCAGAACTGATTCCATGGGATCGGGCAGGCTTCGGATCAACAGACTTATCCCCAGTGTTTTCCACAGGGATATCCACCGCCTTATCCACGGTTTAACCACTGCTTAAATGGGCGCCTGCGAAGCTCCGTCAAACGGGAGGCAGCGTGCCCCGTTGCTCTGTTTCACGTGAAACACTGGACAGCGGCCACGCCGAAACCAGATGCCACCGGCGAACTTGAGCGAGACACACGTCAGGAAAACGGCTCCTCACAGAGTGACCACGGGAGTTCTAGGTCATGGAGAGTTTGATAGCCACAATGTGGGACCTAGCAACATCCGACCAATTGACAACGGCACAACTGCTCTGAGCACGGCCGTGGTCCGCAGCCCACCTATGGTCGACCGCTGCATAGCACTTCCGGACCAGGCGACCACACGCTGAGAGATGGACTGCACCACATCATCTCTGCAGAGGACCAGCCGTCGGCGTGAGCGTACCGGTTGTAGTTCGTCGCAGTCGCTCAACTAGCGTGGCAACTTGAGGACGCCAGGGTGTCATCACTGTGGCCCAGCGCCCTCGAGAAGGGACATTCATGACTTCATGAAATGCCGTCATGGCCCGCGTTAGCCCGATGTGGAAGGCACCGCAGCGCGGAGCTCAGGAGCAACGGAGAATCATGTTCGAGATACATGCAACATTCGTCAGCCCTCGATGATGCATCGACTACCTCTGTCCCAACCCCCAGCAACTCACAGAGGCCATAGATGGACCGCATTAGCGAAGTCCTGATGCCGCCGCGCTGTACAGGACACGATTAGACACAACGCTCGATGGCCACCGTGACCATGGAATGACAAGATGTGGTCTCAGTTGCAGCACAATACAAATCACCGGTTCGTCGTGAGTCCTCACAGGCACCGGCACGACGAGAACTTCGGATGCATTCGCTGACGCATCCGACGATATTGTCTTACCTCGGCGAGGACTAGAAGGGTTTAGCAGGACACCTTGGCAGCCTGGCCCCAGGGGGAGCGAAGGCTAGAAGCCTGCGTAGTAGCTCAGGGAGCCGTACATTCCGGCCATCCATGCGTATCTATTCGAGACGCCCAAACAGCTGCCGCCCAGCAAGCAGTAGTCAGTGACAGGGGCCCATGCCGACTATCCGAGGCATCGCCCATCGGCTCAAGAGCAATCCAGATGGTGATCGGTCAATCGCGGGATTTCCGGGCGGTTCGTGCCCTGGAACATCTGTGGCAGCCTAAGCACTCCGGCATTGAACCAAGCCTCCCTGGTAAAGCACGGGATGAAGACTTTAGTGTCTGCTCCATGGTGCCCAATCATGAGTCGCCTCGCACGCTGAGTGGGTCTGATCCAGCGGCGATTACTGGAGTAGCCCTGCCCTCCTGCGAGGTCACCAATAGGTCAGAACCTCGCAGTGCACGACATCAATGCGTTTGAGAGTATCTGTCTTCCGACACAAGAGGTTTCATTCCCCAGCTGGACACTCGGTAGGTTCCGTTTTCCGGCCCACGATTCAGCAATGTTTCACGTGAAATTGCCGGGGCCCCCCTTATCTCCATGGCGTAGCACCACCGGATACATGCATAGGCCCAACTGCCCCCTGCAACGCCCCGACACTCAGGACCCATTGAGCAATAGGAGTTAGCAAAAGCGGTATAACTGACCAGCAGTGCTCCGGGCGTACTGTTTCACGTGAAACACAAACGGCAAGCGAAGCGCGGGACGGCCGGGCTTTACGAGGACCGTTTTGACCCGTCTAGCCCGCCAAGACCACTCCGCCTACCGTACGTGCCAGCATTTCATCCTGATGCTCTCAGCAGGCTTAGCAGCGGCTCAACTCACCTCGCGGGACGGATAAGGCCCGCTACTGGCCGTTGACACTACACATTCCCAGGTTCAGCACCTGTTCGCCACACGGAGAATGCGCCGATTTGCCGTGGAATCTTGAACACTCGCGCACGCCCACGTCTAACCTAGGGGACGAATGCCCATATTCCTCGAATTCGAACGCACCGACGCAGTCCCTCGCGTGCCTATGAGCGCGAATGGAGACATCCAAGTGCCAGCAGACTGAAGGCATCAGGTCCAAGAATCCAAGCTACCGTGCGTAGACGGCGCTAAACACCAGAAGCCTCCGAAGGCCCACTTGTCACGTCTGCTGTATTCTCATCTGAACCGATAGATCTCAAACGAATCGATCGCGGCACGAGGACCTACTTGATGGCGTGTTTCACGTGAAACACGCCCCGGGACATATCCGATATGCAAGAAACGCCGCCATTGCGGGGGAGGGTTTCGAGAACCATCTCCCGACGTTAGTCCCTGGCATCAATCCCCGCTGATCGTCCAGAGGGTGCATAATCCAGTGAAGCAAGAGATACGCACCCAATAATGATGAATCAGCACCTGAGGGCCCACCGTGCGCCCGGATCGCACCCGATCGGACTTCCAACGCAACAACTAGGACTAGGGGGAGCGTGCACAGGGTAAAAGCCTAGAGCATCAACCTTCGCTAGTGTTGGCGGCGCGTCCTTCCGACGACAGTCCCGGTAGGCAGACACTCTCACCTGGACGCACGCGGCCAACAGATTCTAGTCGGACAAGTCCTGCCTCAAAGCCAACGGCCCTATCAACATGTAAGGGCAGGTGAGCCTCATACACACCCACCCCTTCCGGCAGATATCAGCCAGATAGATCCCGTTTCACGTGAAACATGACAGGCAGGCAGCATAGAACGTCAAAACGGCCAAAACTAAGCACTGCATGCGGGCTAAGCAACAAAACAAATGGGGCCCACACCAAGTGTGAGCCCCATCCGTCGGTATCTGCTTCTAGTCTTCTGCGCCAGGGCCTAAGACATCCATGATGCGGTTGAGATCCTCAACGCTGGCGAACTCAATACTCACGCGACCTTTACGCGCACCCAAGGTGATCTTCACGTTCGTATCCAAACGGTCCGAGAGTGACGAGGCCAGGTAATCCAGGCGTTCGTGCCGAGCGTTGGGCTTGGGGATGCTGCTCTTAGCGGGCGTGGTGGGATCTTGGTACAGAGCAACTGATTCCTCGGTAGCTCGGACTGACATGCCCTCCGCCACGATCTTCTGGGCCATACGTTCCATCGCCGCAGCGTCCGGGAGTGCGAGCAGAGCACGTGCGTGCCCAGCGGACAGAACTCCGGCGGCAACGCGCCGCTGAACCAAAGGCGGGAGCTTGAGCAGTCGCAGAGTGTTGGAAACCTGCGGACGGGAGCGACCAATTCGGTCAGCCAACTGCTCGTGCGTGGTTCCGAAGTCCTCCAAGAGCTGCTGATAGGCCGCTGCTTCTTCCAAGGGATTCAGCTGGCTACGGTGAAGGTTTTCCAGAAGAGCATCGCGAAGAAGGTCATCGTCGGTGGTATCACGAACAATCGCAGGGATTGTTTCGAGTCCCGCGGCCTGGACTGCACGCCAACGACGCTCACCCATGACCAACTCGTACGGTTCTCCACCCTTTTCGGTTGAAGTACGCACAACAATTGGCTGGAGCACGCCGATTTCGCGTACAGAGTGCACAAGCTCAGCCATGTCGTCTTCATCGAAGACCGAACGAGGTTGTTTGCGGTTCGGATGGATGTCGCCGACGGGGATCTCGGCAAACCGGGCTCCGGGGACCTCCACCAACTCGACGTCTGGAGCCGAGTGCGAAGACGCAGGCGCGGCAGCCGCCGTCGACCCTTTCGAGTCGGCAGAATCCTTAGCGGCCGCAGCACGCGAAGCGGCCGGCTTGGAAGCAGATTTCGGGGGTGTGGATGTCCCGGCGTTGGAGGACCTGGCAGCCGAGGTCTTGCTCCGGGACTTCGCGGCTGCAGCGCCCTCTGCGGCACCGCCTAATGATGTAGACGTCTTTGCTGCAGCTGGCTTGGAATCTGCAGCGCCCGAATCTTCGAGAGAGGTCTCAACTGTCGGCTCCGCTGTCTTCCGCGCTTCGGGGAAGAATAGATCCACGGGACGGGCTGGTGCGGCACCGTTTCCCTGGGCCGCGGCCGAGCTAGGAATGAGAGCCCCAAGACCCCTGCCGAGGCCCCTTCGCTTTTCGCTCATTGATTCATCCCTCCGATGGAATAGCCGAGCACGGATCGGCCCAAGCTGTTGCTGTGTTTCAAGAATTCTAGCGTTCAGCTATTTCGGCTGCGGCTTCCATGTAGGAAAGCGCGCCGCTGGAAGACGGATCGTACGTCATGACTGTCTGCTGATAGCTGGGAGCTTCAGAGATTCGTACCGATCGCGGAACCACCGCACCCAGAACCTGCTCGGGGAAGTGCTGGCGCACCTCGGAGGCAACCTGCGCGGCCAGGTTTGTGCGGCCATCGTACATCGTCAGAAGAATGGTGGAGACAACCAGATCGGCATTGAGGTGCTTCTGAATCATCTCGATGTTCTTGAGCAATTGGCTCAGGCCTTCAAGTGCGTAGTACTCGCATTGAATGGGAATGAGGACCTCGCTGGCGGCGCAGAACGCGTTGACTGTGAGCAGCCCAAGGCTGGGTGGGCAGTCGATGAAGATGAAGTCCAGGCGCCCTTCACCGTTCTTCTCACGTTCCTTGGCGTAGACGTCTATGGCACGGCGGAGCCGCTGTTCGCGGGCGACAAGAGAAACAAGCTCAATCTCGGCACCGGCGAGGTGAATGGTTGCAGGCGCGCAGATGAGGTTGGGAATGTCAGGGCACGGAGCCACAACTTCCTTGAGCGGAAGATCGTTGATCAGCACATCGTAAATGCTGTCTACGTCAGCGTGGTGCTCAATGCCCAACGCCGTGGAGGCATTGCCTTGGGGGTCGATGTCTATGACCAACACGTTGAGGCCGGCAGATGCCAAGGCCGCAGCGATATTCACCGTGGTGGTGGTCTTACCTACGCCGCCCTTTTGGTTGGATACGGTGAAGATGCGGGTCTTGTCCGGCTTGGGCAGTTCCCTGCCGATCAATCGTTCGCGCCGACGAGTTTCGTTAGCCAACTGACGGGCGATGGGGCTGGAATCATCGATGGAATCCATGACGTTGCGCGCTCCATCTGAGACGGTTTCACGTGAAACGGCATTATCAACCGAATCCGTACGAACTATTGCAGATTGAAGGGATGCAGAGGGTGTAGCCATGGCCCGCGCGGACCCCAAAGACATAAAGGGGGGAATTCGCTGCGTGGAGGTTTCACTACTGCCCACTGGTCACACTCTCACTCTCATTCGGCGCTTGCTGCCGTTCTCTAGCCTAACCGCTCAGCCGCCGACACGCGGGATACCGAGCGGGACCTACGCCGTCTTTCCGGGCTTGTTGACGATGATCCTCACCACGGTGGTGGGTTCCTCCAAAAGCTCCTGTCCGCAAACCACAACTGACGTTTCCACGCCACCAAGTTTGCGGATGACTTTCTTTGCCTTTTCAATCTCTTCAGCCGCGCTGCGTCCCTTGATAGCCACCACTTCACCATGGCCGTTCAGGAGAGGAATGGTGAGACCAGCCAGGTTGGAGAGGGCAGAAACGGCCCGGGCGGTCACAACATCCGCATCCACCATTCCGACTGCGAGTTCAGCCCGCGTCCTCATGATGGTGACGTTGTCCAGGCCGAGGTCATCCACCACTTCTTGGAGCCAGATGACACGACGTTCCAACGGCTCAATCAGGGCCAGTTCAAGGTCCGGGCGGGCAATTGCAAGGCAAAGGCCCGGAAGCCCGGCACCGGATCCGACATCGGCAACATGGCTGTCCATGGCGATGGCGGACTCAATAACTGCGCAGTTCAGGACGTGGCGGCTCCACAAACGCGGAATCTCACGCGGGCCAATAAGCCCGCGCTCAGTTCCCGAGGTAGCCAGGTGCTCCACATAGCGCTTGGCAAGATCCAAGCGCTCCCCAAAAATCTTCTCTGCCGCTTCCAGTTCAGCTGCGGTGATTTCAACCATGAGCTGCTAGTCGGCAGAAACGACGATGTGGCGGCCAGCGCCTTCGCCCTCGGACTCGGAGACGTATCCGAGATCAGCAACGGCGTCGTGGACGATCTTGCGCTCGTAAGCACTCATCGGCTCAAGGGCAACTGTTCCGCCATCAGCCTTGACCTTGGCCACGGCGTCCTCGGCGATCTGCTGAAGCACGCCGGCGCGCTCCTTGCGGTAGCCGTTGATGTCCAGGACCAGGCGTGAACGGCTTTCGGTGGCGGAAAGGACCGAGAGACGGGCCAGTTCCTGCAAGGCTTCCAGGACTTCTCCGTCGCGGCCTACGAGGCTGTCCAACGCTGCTGATTCTTCATCCGCACCGATGGAGATGTACGTGCGTCCGTTACGGACCTCAATGTCGATGTCGCCGTCGATGTCAGCGATGTCCAGGAGCTCTTCGAGGTAGTCGGCGGCAATGTCGCCTTCCTCCTCCAAGCGGCTGGCCGTCTTGGACTGCGTCTCTTCCTGGGAATCTTCCTGGTCTTCAGTCACAGCGGTGATAACTTCTTCAGTGCTCTCGGCAGACATTACTTCTTCTTCCTGTTCTTACGTTGTGGCTGGACGCGCTGGGCCCTGATTTCGGCGGCTGCTGCAGCAGCAGCTTCGGCTTCAGCGGCAGCGTCCGCAGCGGCGTTTTTCTTTCCACCCAGCAGCGGCGGCAGGCCCTTTGCGGCGCGGCGCTCTTCAAGCGCCTTGGCTGCGGGGGATCCCGGTGTCGGCATACGGCGGATAACGAAGAACTGCTGGCCCATGGTCCAGAGGTTGGTGGTGGTCCAGTAGATGAGGACACCGATGGGGAAGTTGATGCCACCAATACCGAACACGAGCGGCAGGATGTAGAGCATCATCTTCTGCTGTCGCATGAACGGGCTGGCCATGGCCTCTTCGGACATGTTCTTGGCCATGATCTGCTTCTGGGTGATGAACTGCGAGGCCGTCATGGCAATGATCATGACGATGCTCAGAACCCAGACAGCCACAGCACTGTTGCCGCCACTGGGGTCGCCGTGAAGCAACGAAGCGGACAGCGGAGCACCAAAGATGCTGGACGAATCGAACTGGACTACCTGTTCGTGGCTCATGGCGCCAACGCCCTGGCCCTGCTTGGCATTCGTCGAAATACCGGACAGCACCTGGAACAGCGCGAAGAAGAACGGCATCTGGATCAGCATGGGCAAACACGCCGAGAACGGGTTGGTGCCGTGCTTCTTGTACAGCGCCATCTGTTCCTGCGCCATGGCCTGGCGGGACAGCTGATCGGTCTTGCCCTTGTACTTGGTCTGCAGCTTCTTCAGGTCCGGCTGCAGCAGCTGCATGCCGCGCTGCGCTTTGATCTGCTTGACGAAGACAGGAATCAGGGCGGCACGGATCACCAACACGAGGCCAATGATGGACAGAGTCCACGTCCAGCCGTTCGCGGCGGGCAGGCCAATGAAGCTCAGTCCCTCGTGGAAGCCAACCATGATGATTGACACCAGCCACTTGAACGGAAACATGATTGTTTCAAAGAAGTCCATACGATATCCCTATTCGTTAGGCCGCCGAGCGGCCTTCTTCATCAGCCTGAGCAGCCAGGAACTGGTCCGGATTGTTCAGTACAACAATTGTGGGCGTCCGGCCTTCAGGCCAATGACGATGGCCGGCGGGGACGTGGTCCACTCCGCCAGCGTTCCAAGGGTGACATTTGGCGAGCCTTTTGGCTGCGAGCCAGCTACCCTTCACGGCGCCATGCACCGTCACTGCTTCCAAGGCGTAGGCCGAGCAGGAGGGAAAGAAACGGCAAACCTGGCCGTACAGGGGCGAGACGACCTTACGGTACGCCTTCAGCAGGAGAATGAGAATGTTGCGGGGCAGCTCCCAGAGGAACGTGCCTACCACCGCCGGAAGACTCCGATGCGGAACCTTCCCGGAGGGGTCGCTTGAGGAAGGAACGACGGCGGTGCTTATGTCATGCACGCGGTGTCCCTTCCGTAGTGGTGCCGTTGTGTTCGGTCGAAGCGTTGCGTGGAGCTGAGCCACCCAATCGCTTCGTCGTCACTGCCAGTGCGGCGTTGTAGTCCGAGAGCAACTGCTCCCAGCTGGCTGTTGCAGCTGCGGGCAGCGCCCGGACTACTACCGCCAGACCCGTTCCGTGCGTGTGCAAGGACAGTGCGCCTGCTTCTCTCAGTCTCCTCTTAACGAGGTTCCTGGTCACGGCGTTCCCGACGGCTTTGGAGACAATGAAACCGATTCGACTCGGCTCCCCGGCCCCGATAGAGGCCGTATATAACACTAAGTTCCGGCGTCCATTGCGGACGCCGGAACGTACAGTTGTTGAAAAGTCGGTAGACGTCCGCAGACGGTTAGGGGTGGCTAGCACCGTCGAACCCGCAAAAAGACCCTGACCGACAAGTCAGTTATTTACGCCGACAGTTCGACGCGGCCCTTGCCGCGACGGGCAGCCAGGATGGCGCGGCCGGCACGGGTGCGCATACGAAGGCGGAAGCCGTGCTTCTTGGCCCGACGGCGGTTATTCGGCTGAAAAGTCCGCTTGCTCACGTTAGTTACTCCAGTGGATCAAAGGTGCGCCCACCCGATCAAAAAAGGGGAAGAACTGGCCGACGCTAAGTTTTGTATGTGCCTGCCGCCGTTGCCTCCCGCACGGTGAACGTACGGAGTTACAACTGATCTCAAAAGCGGACACAAAGGACTTCACAACGTTAGGGCAAAAAGGCACCCACAGTCAAACCGGGAGCCTGCCGCGGAGCTATCCACAGCTGTGCCCAACCGTGGTTTCCAGCCTGTGGATGAAGTGGCTCACAGGCGGGTTTCACGAACCACAACGGTGTAATTATCCACAGGCAACTTCCCAGCTATCTTCTAGCGATTTCATCCCCTAGAGTGGCTCAGTAGCCCATTGTCCACCCGCTGTGTATAACTCTGTGGATTATCGCCCAGAACAGCGCCGCCGGAGACACTTCGGCTGCCAGCAACGCCGGCAAGCAAGTATTTAGGAACTGATTGATGACAGTAGACGAAGCCAACCACGCCAACACTGTCGGAAGTTCCTGGCGCAGGGTGCTGAGCCTCATGGAACAGGACGACCGGGTTTCACCCCGTCAGCGCGGTTTCGTCATCCTCGCCCAAGCGCAGGGCCTTATCGGTTCAACACTTCTGGTGGCTGTTCCCAACGAACTCACCCGCGAAGTCCTCCAGACGCAGGTCAAGGACGCCCTGGACGATGCCCTCCGCAACGTCTTCTCGGACGACATTCGCTGCGCAATCGACGTGGACACCGATCTGGTGCCCGTCCACGCAGAGCCGGAACCCGCCGTCGAGCTTTCCTCAGTCTCTGACTTCGCAGAACCGAAGCCGCAGCCCACGCCGCCCAGCACCTCGCATGAGTTCGGCCGACTGAACCCGAAGTACATCTTCGATACCTTCGTGATCGGTTCATCGAACCGCTTTGCGCATGCTGCCGCAGTTGCCGTAGCTGAAGCTCCGGCAAAGGCATACAACCCGCTGTTCATCTATGGCGACTCAGGATTGGGTAAGACCCACCTGCTGCACGCAATCGGGCACTATGCCCGCCGGCTCTACAGCGGCATCCGGGTCCGCTACGTGAACTCGGAAGAGTTCACCAATGACTTCATCAACTCGATCCGCGACGACGAAGGCACCAGCTTCAAGACCACGTACCGCAACGTGGATGTGCTCCTGATCGATGACATCCAATTCCTGGCGGGCAAGGATCGAACCCAGGAAGAGTTCTTCCACACGTTCAACGCCCTGCACAATGCCAACAAGCAGGTTGTCATCACCTCCGATCAGCCGCCCAAGATGCTCGCCGGCTTCGAGGACCGCATGACGTCCCGCTTCGAGTGGGGCCTGCTGACGGACATCCAGCCGCCGGAACTCGAGACCCGTATCGCGATCCTCCGCAAGAAGGGCCTCAGCGAAGGCCTTTCTGCGCCTGACGACGCCTTGGAGTACATCGCCTCCAAGATTTCCAGCAACATCCGGGAACTTGAGGGCGCATTGATCCGCGTCACGGCATTCGCGAGCCTCAACCGCCAGCCGGTGGATGTGGCCCTCGCTGAGATGGTTCTCAAGGACCTGATCACCGACGACGGAGCCCAAGAGATCACGGCAAAGCAGATCTTGGACCAGACAGCTGACTACTTCAAGCTCAGCATGGAAGAGCTCTGCAGCAAGTCCCGTACGCGCACCCTGGTGACTGCCCGGCAGATCGCCATGTACCTGTGCCGCGAGCTGACAGATATGTCCCTGCCGAAGATCGGCCAGGAACTCGGCGGTCGGGACCACACCACTGTGATCCACGCAGACCGCAAGATCCGCGAGCTGATGGCGGAGCGCCGTGTGATTTACAACCAGGTCACCGAGCTGACCAACCGGATCAAACAGCAGCAACGCGACTCCTGAAATCCACACCGGGCCCGCCACTACATACCTTATTAACAGGTGCATGTGGATAAGCCTGTGGATACTTAAGGGGACAAGCTCGGTTAATGGGCTTAAAACCCTTAAGGCATCTGTGGATCGTTAAAAACTGCCCAGGGAGTTGTCCCCATCCACACCCTGTTTAAAACCCAGTTAACACACAATCCGTGAACAGGGCTTAACCGCGAAACGACGCGGTGAGATCGAGTTATCCACAGTTTCCACAGCAGTTATTAACACTACGAATCCCAAAAAATTGAAATCCCTCAAATAACAATCTCGTTCTACCACACGTCCCGACCTGAACAGAGCAGACCAACAGCCCGGCCCAAGCCGGCCTGCGACTGTCCACATACGAGGGGGCAGGCCCGACGGGGATGGGTTAATCGCAGATCTTCCGGCTAAGCTGTCAGCAGCGCTCCCATCCTTGGGTCTGTTTGTAGTTCGCTGAGTGCGGACCATGCAGGTTCCGGTGCCGGACTGCGAAGATTTAGCGGCTTCCAAGCAGGAATCCGCAGCTACTACATGGCAGCAGCAATGAAAGGCGGCACCCTTCCGTGAAGTTCAGAGTCGACCGCGACGTCCTGGCAGAAGCCGTTACGTGGACCGCGCGGTCGTTGTCTCCGCGGCCGCCCGTGCCTGTGCTTTCCGGCCTCCTCCTCAAAGCCGAGGCAGGCACCGTTAGCCTCTCCAGCTTTGACTACGAGACCTCGGCGCGTTTGGAAATCCCCGCAGATATCGCTGTTGAGGGCACCATCTTGGTTTCCGGACGCCTGTTGGCAGACATCTGCCGCAGCCTTCCATCGGCGCCCGTCGAAGTGGAGACCGACGGCAGCAAGGTCACCCTGACGTGCCGTCGAAGCAGCTTCCACCTGGCCACCATGCCTGAGTCCGAATACCCCGCACTTCCGGCCCTCCCGGCAATCAGCGGAACCTTGCCGGGCGACGCTTTCGCCCAGGCCGTGTCCCAAGTGATCATCGCGGCAAGCAAGGATGACACCCTGCCGATCCTTACCGGCGTCCGCATGGAGATCGAGGATGACCTCATCACACTCCTTGCCACGGACCGCTACCGGCTCGCCATGCGCGAGGTTCCCTGGAAACCTGTCACTCCGGGCATTTCCACCAGCGCACTGGTCAAGTCCAAGACCCTGAACGAAGTAGCCAAAACTCTCGGTGGCAGCGGCGACATCAACCTGGCACTTGCTGATGACGACAGCCGGCTCATTGGCTTCGAAAGCGGCGGACGAACCACCACATCACTCTTGGTGGATGGCGACTACCCCAAGATCCGCTCGCTCTTCCCGGATTCCACTCCGATCCACGCAACAGTCCAGACTCAGGAACTCGTCGAGGCCGTTCGCCGAGTGTCGCTCGTGGCCGAGCGAAACACTCCGGTCCGCCTTGCCTTCACCCAGGGACTGCTGAATCTCGACGCCGGTACAGGCGAGGACGCACAGGCTTCCGAGGAGTTGGAAGCCCAGCTTTCCGGCGAGGACATTACCGTTGCCTTCAACCCGCATTACCTCGTTGAGGGCTTGAGCGTGATCGAAACCAAGTACGTTCGTTTCTCTTTCACCACTGCTCCGAAGCCGGCCATGATCACAGCCCAGGCCGAAGCGGATGGCGAAGACCAGGACGATTACCGCTACCTCGTGATGCCGGTCCGCCTCCCCAACTAACTGGCAGTCGTGGCGGTTCCGGAGCCCCGGAACAATCACGAATGCAAGCCACTTGGGCCAGCCCGTACCGTCTCCCGCCACCTTCACAGAAAAGAGTTCACACTGTGCACATCGGACTGATCGGCCTCGGAAAAATGGGTTTCAACATGCGGGAACGCATGCGGAACGGCGGCATTGAGGTCACAGGTTTTGACCGCAATCCCGATGTCACGGATGTCGCGTCGGTGGATGACCTCATCGCTGCACTGCCCACTCCGCGGTTGGTGTGGGTGATGGTTCCCTCCGGCGCCATCACTGATGCGGTGGTGACGGAACTCGGCGAAAAGCTCAGCCCCGGTGACATGGTGATTGACGGCGGCAACTCGCGTTTTACGGAAGACCAAAAGCACGCTGCTGCACTTGCCGAGAAAAGCATCCGCTTCGCGGATTGCGGTGTCTCCGGCGGTGTCTGGGGCCTGCAGAACGGTTACGGCCTGATGGCAGGCGGTGCCGACGAAGACATCGAACTCGCCATGCCCGTTTTCGACGCTCTCCGCCCCGAAGGTGAACGAGCTGACAGTTTCGTCCACGTGGGCGGCGTTGGTGCGGGCCACTACGCCAAGATGGTTCACAACGGTATCGAGTACGGCCTCATGCAGGCATACGCCGAGGGCTACGAATTGCTAGCGGCAAAAGATATCGTGAAGGACCTTCCCGGGACTTTCCGTGCATGGCAAAAGGGCACGGTTGTCCGGTCCTGGCTCCTGGACCTCATGGTCAAGGCACTCGACGAAGATCCGGGTCTGGCCTCGATCGATGACTACGTTGAGGACTCCGGCGAAGGACGTTGGACCGTGGAAGAGGCAATAGCCAACGCAGTGCCCGCCCCTGCAATCACGGCTGCGCTCTTTGCCCGCTTTGCCTCCCGCGAAGATAATTCTCCGGCCATGAAAATGGTTTCCGCCCTGCGCCACCAGTTCGGCGGACACGCCACCCGTCCGGCCAACTAGGCCGCAGGAGTCCTGCAAACGGCGTGTACCTAGAACATCTTTCGCTGACGGATTTCCGAAGCTACGCACAGGTCGACCTGAAACTCGGCCCCGGTGTGACGGTCTTGGTGGGTTCAAACGGAATCGGCAAGACCAACCTGATGGAAGCCATCGGGTATCTGGCCACGCTGAGCTCCCACCGGGTCAGCACGGACGCTCCGCTGCTTCGTTTCGGTACGGAGCGCGCTTTGATCCGGGCCAAGTTGGTCCGTGGAGAGCAGTCAACGGTCATAGAGCTTGAGATCAATGCCGGCCGTGCAAACCGGGGACGCATCAACCGCAGCAACCCTGTCCGGGCACGGGACATACTGGGAATCTGCCAAACGGTGTTGTTCGCGCCCGAGGACTTGGCTCTGGTCAAGGGTGATCCTTCGAACCGACGTCGCTTCCTGGACGAACTGCTGGTGAGTCTGGTTCCGCGGCACGCCGCAACACGCAGCGACTACGACCGCGTATTGAAGCAACGCAATGCTTTGCTGAAATCCGCACGTACCGGCAAGTTCACCGCCGGGCACGAGGCAACCCTGGATGTCTGGGACCAGCACATGGCCCGCGCCGGCGCAGAACTCCTGCATGCCCGCTTGGAACTTGTGGAGCGGTTGCGTCCCCACCTGAACAGCGCTTACGCGCAACTTACTGACGCTTCCAAGGACGCCGGCGCTGTCTACCGCTCAACCATTCAGGGCGTACTTGACGACGACGGCGGTCCGACCGATCACGGAACGGAACCTTCGCCGTCGGTTGACGACCTCCGGCTGCTGTCCGTTGACGAACTCACTGAGCGCTACGTTCAGGCCTTCGCAGCATCGCGGAAAAAGGAACTGGAACGCGGTATCTCCTTGGTAGGTCCGCACCGCGACGAACTGGAACTCGTTCTGGGGCAGGCCCCGGCCAAGGGGTACGCGTCACACGGTGAAACGTGGTCAATGTGCCTGTCCTTGCGCTTGGCTTCCTACTATGTGATGTTGGATGACGCCCGCACCGGTGGCACCGCCCCGATCCTGATCCTGGACGACGTTTTCGCCGAACTGGATGTCCATCGTCGGCGTAAACTGGCTGCAATAGTCGCCGGTGCCGAGCAAGTGCTGGTGACTGCCGCCGTCGATGCCGATATCCCCGAGGAGCTGGCCGGACGGCGCGTAACCGTTGTTCCGGGAGGCATCGATGGCGAAGGATAGCCGCGACGGACTACAACCCGGCCGCGAGCCGGATGAGATCGATGCTGCCCAAGCGGCTCTGAACCGCATGCGCGAGGCCGCAGCGGCCCGTGGGGAAGTTCGGCAGCGCGCGCCCAGGCCCGGATCTGCTCCAAAACGCCAAGGGCTTCGGGATACCAGGGGTTTCGCCCAATTCCACGGCAGCGGCCGGGATCCCTTGGGGCTTGGAAAAGTGGTTGGCCGCTTGGTCGCCGAGCGCGGTTGGACGTCCCCCGTGGCCGTCGGTTCGGTTATGGCGGAATGGGAAACTCTGGTGGGACCGGACATCTCCTCCCACTGCACTCCGGAGAGTTTCACTGACACCACGCTGCATGTCCGCTGCGACTCCACGGCTTGGGCCACTCAGCTTCGGCTGTTGAGCACGAGTCTTCTGGAGATGTTTCGCAATGAACTGGGCGAAGGAGTGGTCACCAGCATTCACGTGTTGGGGCCCTCGGCTCCAAGTTGGCGAAAAGGTGGACGCAGCGTTAACGGTCGTGGACCCAGGGACACTTACGGCTAAACGGCGTGCAGGGCGTTTCAACGCCCCCGAGTCGTATAGGCCCCCGTCGGGACCTCCACAGGGCCATTCCAGATAGGGCCAGCGGTCTCCCATGGGCATATTCAGCTGTCGGCTGCCCCCGTATTTGCAAGGATTCGAGCGTTTCCACGATAGAATTGGCGTAGATCACTGAGCGCCGGTGAAACGTCGTCTGGACCTGAATCCACTCTTGTGGCATCGGGGACCCCTGTTGTCGTAGTAATCGGCGCAATCAGTCACGTGCCCGTTGGCCGCTGCGGTTCGCCGTGGGCAGCTCCGGGAACGGCCGACATCGAGTACAGAGGAGTCGAAAGCGCCTGTGGCTAACGACAATGCAGAGACCTTGGCAGTAGAGCCCGAAGAGGAGACTGTTCCCAAGCCTGACACGCCCGCGGAGGCGCCCAGGGAGTACGGTGCCAGCGACATCACCGTGCTGGAGGGCCTCGAAGCCGTGCGCAAACGCCCCGGCATGTACATCGGCTCAACCGGTCCCCGCGGCTTGCACCACCTGGTCTACGAAGTGGTGGACAACTCTGTTGACGAGGCTTTGGCCGGCTACTGCAGCCACATTGAAGTTACGCTCCGTGCTGATGGCGGCGTCCGCGTTGTGGACGACGGCCGCGGTATCCCCGTGGACATTCACCCAACCGAAGGCAAGCCCACGGTTGAAGTGGTCATGACCATCCTGCACGCCGGCGGTAAGTTCGGCGGCGGCGGTTACGCCGTATCCGGTGGCCTCCACGGCGTGGGTATTTCGGTAGTTAACGCCTTGTCCCGCCGGGTGGACACCGAAGTTCGTCGGCAGGGCCACGTTTGGCGGATGACCTTCGCCGACGGCGGCAAGCCGCAAGGTGAACTCGTCAAAGGCGAGGCCACCGACGTTACCGGGACGTCCCAAACGTTCTACCCTGACGGCACCATCTTTGAGTCCACGGAGTTCGACTTCGAGACGCTCCGTGCACGTTTCCAGCAGATGGCCTTCCTCAACAAGGGCCTCCGGATCACGCTGACGGATGAGCGGCCGGTAAACCGCGACGGCGACGACGACCTCGACCTGGACGCTGTGGCAACCGAGGGCGAAGTAGCCGCCGAGCACCGCACTGTGGTGTACCAGTACCCGGACGGCTTGCTGGACTACGTCAAGCACCTGAACTCGAGCAAGAAGGTTGAAATCGTCCACGAGGACGTCATCGCTTTCGAAACCGAGGACACTGAGCGGCACATCGCCGTCGAGGTTGCCATGCAGTGGACCACCGCTTACTCGGAAAGCGTCCACACGTACGCAAACACAATCAACACCCATGAGGGTGGAACGCACGAAGAAGGCTTCCGCGCCGCGATGACCTCTCTCATCAACCGCTACGCGCGGGAGAAGAGCATCATCAAGGAGAAGGAAGACAACCTCACCGGCGATGACATCCGCGAAGGTTTGACTGCCGTCATCTCTGTGAAGCTTTCCGAGCCGCAGTTCGAAGGCCAGACCAAGACCAAGCTGGGTAATTCCGAGGTCAAGGGCTTCGTCCAGCGCGTTGTCACGGACCAGCTGGGTGACTGGCTGGAACGGAATCCCGGCCCCGCGCGCGATGTTATCCGCAAGGCCATTTCCGCTGCCCAAGCACGCATGGCCGCGCGCAAGGCCCGCGATAATGCCCGCCGGAAGAGCCCGCTGGAGTCCTTCGGCATGCCTGGCAAGCTCTCCGACTGCTCCTCGAAGGATCCCTCGCGCTGCGAGGTCTACCTCGTGGAGGGTGACTCCGCAGGCGGCTCAGCCAAGCGTGGCCGTAACCCGGAGACCCAGGCCATCCTGCCCCTCCGCGGCAAGATCCTGAATGTTGAGCGTGCCCGCCTGGACAAGGCCCTGGGTAACGCCGAAGTCCAGTCCATGATCACCGCCTTCGGTACGGGTATCGGTGAGGACTTCGACATCGCCAAGCTCCGCTACCACAAGATCGTCCTGATGGCAGATGCTGACGTCGATGGTCAGCACATCACCACCCTGTTGATGACGCTCTTGTTCCGCTACATGCGTCCGCTCATCGAGAACGGTTATGTGTACCTGGCTCAGCCGCCGCTGTACAGGATCAAGTGGTCCAACGCGGCCCACGACTACGTCTACAGCGACCGCGAACGCGATGAAACCATCCGTAAGGGTGCCGCTATGAACAAGCGCCTGCCCAAGGACAACGGAATCCAGCGCTACAAGGGCCTCGGCGAGATGGATTACACCGAGTTGTGGGATACCACCATGGACCCGGATCGTCGCACGTTGTTGCAGGTCACCATGGATGACGCACTGGCCGCCGATCAAACCTTCTCCGTCCTGATGGGCGAGGACGTCGAATCGCGCCGAAACTTCATCCAGCAGAACGCCAAGGACGTCAGGTTCCTCGATATCTAGGGCCCGCACGGGCATCTGAATATTCCAGAACTGACATATACCTGAAACGGAAACCTTAGATTATGAGTGACGAAACTCCCGAAGTCCCGGAACCGAACGACGTCGAGGATGTTGTTCTCGAAGGTGATGTGCTGACAGACCGCGTGGAGCAGGTGGACCTGCAGACGGAAATGCAGCGCTCCTACCTGGACTACGCCATGGCCGTGATCGTCGGCCGCGCCCTCCCGGACGTCCGCGACGGCCTCAAGCCGGTGCACCGCCGCGTTCTGTACGCAATGTTCGACGGCGGATACCGCCCCGACCGCTCGTTCAACAAGTGCGCCCGCGTTGTGGGCGACGTCATGGGCACCTACCACCCTCACGGCGACATGGCGATCTACGACGCTTTGGTCCGCTTGATCCAGGACTGGACCATGCGCTACCCGCTGGCACTGGGCCAGGGCAACTTCGGTTCGCCCGGTAACGACGGCGCGGCCGCACCCCGTTACACCGAAACCAAGATGGCCCAGCTGGCCATGGAAATGGTCCGCGACATCGACGAGGAAACCGTCGACTTCCAGGACAACTACGACGGCAAGAACCAGGAACCAACCATCCTGCCGGCGCGTTTCCCCAACCTGCTGGTCAACGGCTCCTCAGGTATCGCCGTCGGCATGGCCACCAACATTCCGCCGCACAACCTTCGCGAAGTTGCAGAAGGCGTGCAGTGGGCGCTTGATAACCCCACAGCCACGCGCGAAGAGCTCCTCGAAGCACTGCTGCTGCGCATCAAGGGACCCGATTTCCCTACGGGTGCCACCATCCTTGGCCACAAGGGCATTGAAGATGCTTATCGCACCGGCCGTGGCTCCATCACCATGCGTGCCGTGGTTAATGTTGAGGAACTCCAAGGACGTACGTGCCTTGTGGTGACCGAGCTTCCCTACCAGGCCAACCCGGACAACCTGGCCATCAAGATTGCCGAACTGGTCAAGGACGGTAAGATCCAGGGCATCGCGGACCTTCGCGATGAAACGTCCGGCCGAACCGGCCAGCGCCTGGTGATCGTGCTCAAGCGCGATGCCGTGGCCAAGGTGGTCCTGAACAACCTTTACAAGCACACCCAGCTGCAGGACAACTTCTCGGCGAACATGCTGGCAATTGTGGACGGCGTACCGCGTACGTTGAGCCTTGATGCCTTCATCCGTCACTGGGTTGCGCACCAGATGGACGTCATTGCCCGGCGAACCCGCTACCGCTTGCGCAAGGCTGAGGAAGAAGCGCACATCCTGCGCGCACTCCTCAAGGCTTTGGACATGCTGGACGAGGTGATTGCGCTCATCCGCGCATCCAACACCACGGAAGCGGCTCGCGAAGGCCTTATGGAGCTTTTGGAGATCGACGAACTCCAGGCCCGTGCCATCCTGGACATGCAGCTGCGCCGACTTGCTGCCCTCGAACGCCAGAAGATCCAGGACCGTCATTCCGAGCTCGAAGCGATGATCCAGGAGTACAACGCGATCCTGGCTTCTGAGGAACGCCAGCGCCAGATCATCAGCGAGGAACTCGCGGAGATCGTTGCCAAGCACGGCGACGACCGCCGCACCCACATTCTGATGGGCTTCGACGGCGACATGTCCATGGAAGACCTGATCCCTGAAGAGGAAATGGTAGTCACCATCACCCGTGGCGGCTACGTGAAGCGGACTCGGAGTGACAACTACCGCTCGCAGCAGCGTGGCGGCAAGGGCATCAAGGGTGCGCAGCTGCGCGGTGACGACGTCGTGGAGCACTTCTTCGTGACCACCACCCACCACTGGTTGTTGTTCTTCACCAACCTTGGTCGCGTGTACCGGGCAAAGGCTTACGAACTGGCGGAAGCCGGCCGAGACGCCAAGGGCCAGCATGTTGCCAACCTGCTGGCGTTCCAGCCGGATGAGCACATCGCCCAGGTCCTTGACTTGAGGGACTACCAGCAGGCTCCGTACCTGGTGCTGGCTACCAAGAATGGTCTGGTCAAGAAGACTCGGTTGGAGGACTACGACACCAACCGCACAGCCGGCGTCATCGCCATTAACCTGCGCGATGAGGACGAACTCGTTTCGGCCCAGTTGGTCAGTGAAACCGATGACCTCCTCCTGGTTTCTCGCAAGGGCCAGTCAATCCGCTTCACGGCCACCGATGATGCTTTGCGTCCCATGGGCCGCGCCACCTCCGGTGTGACCGGTATGAAGTTCCGTGAAGACGACGAACTACTTGCCGCAGACGTGGTCCAGGACGGCTCGTTCGTCTTCATCGTGACGGAGGGCGGCTATGCCAAGCGAACCGCCGTGGACGAATACCGTCTGCAGGGTCGTGGCGGCCTGGGCATCAAGGTGGCCAAGCTCGCTGAAGACCGCGGTGACCTTGTTGGCGCCTTGATTGTGCAGGAAGAGGACGAAGTCCTGGTAGTCATGGAGGGTGGCAAGGTGGTCCGCTCGGCTGTGACCGGTGTCCCTGCCAAGGGACGCGACACCATGGGCGTCATCTTCGCCAAGCCGGACAAGAATGACCGCATTATCGAGGTTGCCCGCAACAGCGAACGCGGATTGGAAGTGGAAGAGTCAGAGGACGGACTCGACGATGACGTAACGTTGGCTGCAAACGACGGCGCCTCCGAGGCGACCGTGACGGCCGAAACGGAAAACGACGCAGACCCGGAATTCGAAACGGGCGCGGAGCTGAACGAAGACAATACCGGAGGTAACGAGTGAGTAATTCCGACTCATATCCCAAGCCGAGCACAGGTGTCCCCGGCGGACTCCGGCAGCCCGCGGGCAGCGCACAGGCAGGAACGCCTGCAAGGCCCCAGCAGCGTCCCGGAACCGGTGCACCCGGAACCGGTGCTTCCGGGAGCGGAGCAGCAGGCGCACGTCCCGCAAGCGGCACCAACTCCGCTCAACGGCCTGCTGGTGCTCCCGGACAACGCCCTGCCACGGGAGCTCAGCGTCCCGCTGGTGCCCCGGGCCAGCGCCCGGTGCAGCCCGGCCAACGTCCGGCGGGCACCGCTCCCCAGCGTCCAGCGCAGGGTGGGCCCGGACTGGTGAAGCCGGCCCCCAAGGCAAAAGTTCGCCGTGCGCGCCTCTTGGTCAGCAAGGTGGACCCGTGGTCAGTACTGAAGATGGCATTCCTGTTGTCCGTGGCGTTGGGTATCGTCACGGTGGTTGCCGCGATCGTTCTTTGGACTGTGCTGGATCTCACAGGCATCTTCGACCAGGTGGATAGCCTCCTCGGTACCTTGGCGGGTTCCGAAGGTGGCGGATTCGAACTGAAGAAGATTGCTTCGCTCGGCCAGGTGGCGTCCTTTGCCACCATCATTGCCGTAGTGAACGTGGTCCTCCTGACCGCACTGTCCATGCTGTCAGCCGTTCTGTATAACATTTCTGCAACATTGGTTGGTGGCGTCGGCGTCACTCTGACCGACGACTAGTCAAAACCCCCGGAAATACGCCGAAAAGGGCGGAAATCCACCGGGGAAATGCCTCGATTTGAGATCGGGCCGGGATGTGCTGTACAGTCATATCTCGGCCCGATGAGGCATCGGGGCGTATAGCTCAGGCGGTTAGAGCGCTTCGCTGATAACGAAGAGGTCCCAGGTTCAAGTCCTGGTACGCCCACGGAACCCAAAGAGGTTCAGGTAAAACTGAACCAGAATGAGGTGCTTGTGAAGAAGTTGCTGGTAGTAGTAGCAGCGGTAGTCGCAGGTGTCCTGGCCTATAAAAAGGCCCAGGAATCCGAAGCCCGGAAGGATGTCTGGAGCAAGTCAACCGACACGGTCGACTAGCCGAGGAGCCCGGTTTGAGTTGGTAAATACCAGTCCAGACATGGGGTATGATTGACGGGTTGCTTCTTATGGGGGCATGGCGCAATTGGTAGCGCACCTGCTTTGCAAGCAGGGGGTTCGGGGTTCGAGTCCCCGTGCCTCCACCATAAGAAAAGTCCCGGTCAGAAATGACCGGGACTTTTGCATTTAAGGTTGCTTTCCCAATAACTGGAGTAGGTGTTCTGATGCCTTACCTGCAGAGCAGCTACGGCCGCTTGGTTGGGGAACCTCCCGCCACACTATGGTGGATCCGTGAACCTTCTCATTGCCGCGCTCGGTGTACTGGGTGTGGCCTCCTCCGGACCCCTCATTGCCGGCACGCTCGGTGCCACCTCAGTGACAGCATTGGCAATCGCGTTCTGGCGCAACGCGATCGGCGCCGTGGTGATGGCGGGCCCCGTCGTCATCCGGGAGCCGAAGGCATTCGGGAGGATCACGCGCCGTGAATTCGGCTGGTCCGCGGTAGCGGCCGTGGCACTTGCCTTCCACTTCGCGTGCTTCATCACCGCCTTGCAGCTGACGTCCGTGGCGGCCGCTACTGCCTTGGTGTGCCTGCAGTCGGGTTGGATTGCCGTCTTCCAGTTGTTTCGGGGGACACGGCACCGGTGGCCGGTTCTTGTAGGCCTGGGCATTGCGTTCGGCGGCGTTGTGGCCATCACCGGGTTCGACATGGGTTCATCCCCCGAAGCGCTTCTGGGCGACCTCTTGGCCCTAGCTGGCGGTGCCTTGGCCGGGCTGTACACCCTGGCTGGGGGCAAAGCACGCCAGTCCATGGGGACGGGAACTTACACGACGCTCTGCTACGGCATGTGCGCGGCGATTGTGGCGGTGATGGCTTTGTTCAGCGGCCAGCCTCTGACAGGGTTCGATGCCGGCGGTTGGCTTGGCATTATTGCCATCACCGTTTGTGCGCAGTTGGTGGGACACACGGCGTTCAACCACTTGCTGGCCACCATGAGCCCGTTACTGGTTTCCATGATCATCCTGCTGGAGATTCCAGGTGCTGCCATCCTGGCGGCCATTTTCCTCAATGAAACCCTGCCTGCCGGAACTTATGCGGGTTTGGCGCTGATCTTGGTGGGTCTGGCAGTCGTCGTCTCCGGTCAGCGGCGTGGGCGGCCGGTAGCAGACCGGCGCGAAGCCGAGCTGGGCGCGGACTAAGGTGCCGCCGTCGGGCGTTTACACACCGCCGCGGCGGGCGCCTTGCGCCGAGTTGGCCGTGTGGATGGCACGAAGCAACTTGGCCGGGAAGTACACCGAGAAGAACACCACCATGGGTGCCTTCAGCGCCATTTTCTTGACGTTGTGGGCCTTGTACGTTCGATCGAAACGCTGGACGTAATATCGGTAGTCCCGCGGCGAGTCCTCAAGCCGCCGGGCAGACATCCCGGACACCATCTGGGGCAGGTACTGCACTTTGAGGTCGTGCTCGAACAGGTGCAGCGAAAGATCAATGTCCTCGTGCATCTCGTCTTTGGGATCCAGGCACGTTTCATCACGGATGGTCTCCCATGCCGAGCGGCGAAGGGCCATGTTGGAGCCGAAGAGGAAATGGTACTGGTGCTTCGCTAGGCGGAGCATAAGCTGGCGCATCTTGTCGTCCGCTTTGAGTCCAAAGCGGCGCATGGGCATGTCGTAATAAACCACGGGACCCGTAGCTGCGGCGACGGACGGGTCCATGAATGCCTTTTGGACTTGCTCCACCCAGTCCGGTTCAAGGACGGAGTCAGCGTCGATGCGGCCCACCACGTCCCCTGTGGCGTTGTTCAGCCCGTGGTTGCGTGTGGGGATCAGGCCCTGGGTGGATTCCTGGCTCAAGAGGATGATGGGACTCTCGGGGTATTCCTGCTGCATCTGGCGCACGATCCTGGCCGTGCGATCCGTTGACAGGTTATCCACCACAATGATCTCTTCGGCGGGAACAGACTGGTAGATGGCCGCGATGAGGCACTGGCGAATGACGCTTTCCTCGTTATACGCCGGGATGACGATGGACACACCCGGAGGTTCCGGAGCGTCCTGGAGGGCACCCGCAAGGGGTCTATCGGCTGACATCCCCTCAAATCTAACACCCGGGGCGTTGCGTCCAATGGAGGCTAGGGTTACAAACCGGCAAACACTGAAGGGACCACGGCTGACGCCATGATCCCTTCAGATGCTTGACTTGCTGGCCCTTGATTGAGGCCGTATGTTCAGGGTTTAGCTTTGTGCACCCTTGGCGTCTGAGTCCTTGCCTTCGGTGTCCTTTTGCAGGCTGGCCGCAATGTTCTTGACGGCAGTCTTGGCGTCGGTTGCCACCTTCTCGGTGGAATCCTCCACGTTCTTGAAGGCGTCTTTGGTTGCCTGCTCGGCCTCAGCTGCGGCTTCTTCCGGCGTGATGTCCGAAGCCTTCGGCTCAGCAACTGCTGCTGTAGCCGACACAGAGGCTTCGGCCGGAGCCGGAGTGGAACTCGTTGCCGGAACCGGAGCGGGCGTCGGCGTCACCGGTGAAGGCGTCTTCCACGGATCTTCAACCGGCTTGGAGGCCTTCCAAGCAGCAACACCGGCAGCAGCGGCGGCGGCAATGACCGTGACGATCAACCAACCGCGCTTCTTGGGCTTCGGTTCCTTGACCAGCGTGGTGGAGACGGCCTTGCTGGCTTGGTCCGCAACTGCCTTGATCTGCTTGCCAGTGGCGTGGGCTTGCTCCTGGACACTGTGGACAACACCCGAATCAACCAGCTTCTGGGCTACGGCATCCACCTGTGCCGGCGCGTTCTCCAAGGCATGGTGAACGGCTACCGAAGCCTGGCCCAGCTGCTCGGAGAGCCTGGGCAGGTATTCGTCAACAACCTTGTCCCGCGCGTGGCCGAGTGCCG
Source organism: Pseudarthrobacter sp. PvP004 (assembly GCF_017876035.1). Lineage (NCBI taxonomy): Bacteria > Bacillati > Actinomycetota > Actinomycetes > Micrococcales > Micrococcaceae > Pseudarthrobacter > Pseudarthrobacter sp. PvP004. The sequence goes on along the minus strand of NZ_JAGINL010000001.1, from coordinate 3,998,703 downwards.
GAGTTGCCCTGTTGAGGGTCTCCTGGATCCTGGGTGTGGCGTCTTCAACTACGTCATGGATCTTCGGCGCGAGGTGCGCCAACCCGTCCTGAATCCGCGGCGTTACAACTGCAACGCCGTCGGCGAGGTTGTGCGCAGCGGACTTCAGCCCCTCTTGGATCTTGGGGGAAGCGCTGTCAATGCCGTGCTGGATACGCGGAACAGCCCAATTGACGGCTGCTTCCACGCGTGGCGCAGCCCAGTCGCGGGCGTTATCCACACCGGCCGTGACTGATTGTTCGAGTTCGCGGGCAATACGGTCTGATTTCTTCACAACTACCTCCCGATACACATGCTCGTTTGTTGCTAGCCTACGTCGCTTGTGGAACACCGGCTATTCATCTGTCCGAGTTCGTCCCGGATTTCACCGAGCGCGGAACCGGCTTTACAGCCGGACGGGCGTTGACCCTGCATGGAAGAATGGGCCCATGACCATCGCAACCGCAAAAGCAACGATCCACACGAGCCTCGGCGACATCAAGGTTGACCTCTTCGGCAACCACGCCCCCAAGACGGTCGCCAACTTCGTTGGCCTGGCCACGGGCGAAAAGTCCTGGAACCACCCCGAAACCGGCGAAGACAAGACCGGCACCCCGCTTTACAACGGCACCATCTTCCACCGGATCATCAAAGATTTCATGATCCAGGCAGGCGACCCCTTGGGCCGCGGCGTGGGCGGACCGGGCTACCAGTTCGATGACGAAATCCACCCGGAACTGACCTTCAACGCTCCGTACAAGCTTGCTATGGCCAACGCCGGCATCCAGATGGGCAAGGGCACCAACGGGTCACAGTTCTTCATCACCACCGTGAACACGGACTGGCTGTTCGGCAAGCACAGCATCTTCGGTGAAGTGACGGACGAAGAGTCCCGCAAGGTTGTTGACGCGATCGAGTCCGTCCGCACGGGCATGGGCGACCGCCCGGTTGAGGACGTCGTCATCAACAGCATCGACATCGAACAGCTCTAGTCGCACGCTGAACCAGAGCCCATGAGTTACGGAATTCCGTCGGCCGAGCCGTCCGCTGATATTCCGGTGTGCCCCAGGCACCCGGACAGGCCCTCCTATGTGCGGTGCCAGCGCTGCGGGCGCCCTGCGTGCCCCGAGTGCCAGCGGGCGGCCGCCGTCGGGTTCCAATGCGTTGACTGCGTCAACGAACAAAAACGTACGACGCCGACATATCGCTCACCGTATGGCGGAGCTTTGGCAGTAGGCCGGCCTTTGGTGACGTTCGTAATCATCGGTCTGTGCGCACTGGTTTATGTCCTTCAGTGGATTGTGCCCGGGGACGCAGTCTTCGAGGACTTTGCGTTCGCCAACATCTTTGCCGTCAGTGAGCCATGGCGCATGGTCACGGCGGCGTTCTTGCACTCGCAGGGCTTCCTGCTCCATATCGTCCTGAACATGTATACGCTGTGGATTTTCGGACAAGCCCTTGAGCCGTTGCTCGGGCGGATCCGATTCCTCGCTGTGTATCTGATCTCCGCAATTGGCGGATCCGTGGGCTTCCTTGCCCTGACTCCCACATTGCCCCCGGTGGGAGTGGTAGGTGCTTCCGGTGCCATCTTCGGTCTCTTCGGCGCCATGCTTGTTGTGCAGCGGCACAGGGGTGGAGAGACCAAGCAACTGTGGGTCTTGATCGCCATCAATGGCGCCATTGGCTTCTTCGTGCCCAGCATTGCATGGCAAGCCCACCTGGGCGGCCTGATTACCGGAGGCCTGGCTGCTGCCGCAATCGCCTATGCTCCGCGCGGCAAGAACCAGGCCCTGCTCCAAGCCGGCGGGTTGGTTCTGGTGGCGGGCCTGTTGGCCGTAGTCACATGGTTCCGCGTCACCGCTGGATAGCGGGCTCGTTCAAGACCGGCTGCCGCAGGATGGTCTTGAGTTTCTCGGCCGCAGTGCGGCGAGGATCGCCCAGGTAGATCTCGTGGTGCCTGCCGGTCATCGTCAGTGACTGTTCCGGAATGAACTTGGTGTGCATCTCTTCAAGGACCGGACCTTCATCGTCGTACGGCCCTACGTGAAGCGTTTGCACGCACAAACCTTCATTGAGGGGCTCCAAGCGCAGTGCTTCCAGAAGCGGGGCCTCCCCCTTCTTGGCGACGGTCTCCCGCGCCATATCCACGTGCTCCTGCGTGATCCATTCGGGGACCATGTTCATCAACGTCCAGTCCCAGCGTGATTTGTCCCTGGCGCTGGTGAAGGACTCCATATCGTCGGACCACCACAAAGCTTCAAGCGGCATCACCGTGTAGTCCTGGCCGAGCTCACCCTTGCTGAAGAACTTCAATTTATAGGCGACGGGATACAGCGTAGCCAGCGAGTCCTTGTAGGACTGCGCCGTGTTGGGGTCACCGTGACCGTCGATCATCAAGAACTGCAAAGTGGGAACGCTGACCACCGAGAACCGGCCGTGCTTGGCACTGTAGCTGGAGATCTGCTTCTTGAAGTCGCTCTTCATGACACCACCGTACTCTCAGGGCTTATCCACAGACGTTATCCACAGTGTGCGTAACTTACATGCGTGTAGTTAGTCTCCGAAACCGTCCGTACGCTCGTCAGGACGGTAGATATCCCCCGAAAGGCATGCGTTTCCCCACATCTGTGGATAACTTTGTCCCCGTCGAGAGAGAATATGTGGACAAACGGCCCATATTGTTGGCGGCTGTGGACAACCCTGTTAATACGGCTGTGGGCAGCCACATATCAACAGGCTTATCAACAGTGTTAATAACTTACACTCGTGTAGTTCAGCCCGTCGGAGGGGCTGTAAAGCCCGGCAAAGCAGTGATCTGGATCTGGAAACCCACACGTTTTCCCCAGTTGTGGATAACTTGTGGGTATGGGGTTGTTGTTAAGTGGGTAAGTCCTCAGCCGCTCCCGGTAACGCGGACGAGCCTTTCGGCCGGAAGGTAGGGCCCGAGTCTTCCCTTGGCAAATCGGACAATCCCGAGAAGCTGAACTTTAAGTGAAGCTTGGGGCACTATCCACAGCGCGGTGCACAGTGGGTAAAAGTCTGTCGGGTCCGGCTCCAGGTCTGCGATCGCCGGGTTGGTGCTGTTTTTCCCCACAACTACGTGGATGTCCACAGAAGTTATCCACGCCTGTGGATAAAGTTACACACTTCTGTGGACAAGCGCTGTGGACCAACGGAAGCGATTCGGCGTCGGCGAAGACGGCAAACTTACGTCCAAACTCCCGAGGCACCCCGACGGTGACTATCCATCAGATGGGTGTCGATGATGCCCACGGCTTCCATGAGGGCATACATGGTGGTTGGGCCCACGAAAGCGAAACCCTTCTTTCTGAGGGCCTTGGACAACGCGATCGACTCCGGGGACGTCGTAGGGATGTCGGCCATGGTGCTGGGCGTCGGCGTGTTTTCGGGTTGGAACGACCAAACGAAGTCCACCAGGCCGCCTTCGTCGCGCAAGGCAATGGTGGCCTTGGCATTGGTGATGGCTGCCTTGATCTTTAGTCTGTTGCGCACAATTCCGGCGTCAAGCATGAGCCGCTCCACGTCGGCTTCGGTGAAGGCAGCGACACTCTCCGGATGGAAGTCCAGGAAGGCCTTCCTGAAAGCATCCCGTTTCCGAAGAATGGTGGCCCAAGACAGGCCGGCTTGGAACGCTTCGAGGCTGATGCGCTCGTACATGCCCTGCTCATCGCGGACAGGCATTCCCCACTCGTGATCGTAGTAGGCCTGCATGAGGGTGTCAGAGGCAGCCCACAGCGGACGTGCCAAGCCATCCTCGCCGAGGACGGTGCCGTTATCCGGGGTCATGCATGCTCCTTTGCAGCCGGGCCGCTCCCGTGGCCGACCAGTAATTCAGCTTCCGGGGATATTCTGCCCGGTGCCTCTGACATTCTTGGGGTGGGACTCCGGAATCACGACAACCCCGTCACCCGCATGGTGATGTTGATACGACCTTCTGAGAGGCCGCACCCATCCGGTGCCGTTCCCGGGAGGACTTTGGGGATGCCGTGATAAGAGAACCGTGCAGGTCCTCCAAAGACGAAGAGGTCTCCGGAACGAAGTTCAACGTCGGTGTAGGGCTTGGTCCGTGTCTTCGTATTTCCAAACCGAAAGACGCACGTCTCTCCTATGCTGAGCGAAACCACAGGTGCGCTGGAGCGCTCGTCCTTGTCTTGATGCATTCCCATGGCAGCGCCGTCATTGTAGAAGTTCACCAGGGCAGCGTCGGGTGTGTACTGGTTGGCAAGCCCACTCAGCGAGCTCGTTACCTCATCGAGTTCAACGCCTTCATCGCCTGGCGAGTAGGCCGCTTCCAGTGCTTTACGGCCCAATCGCACCATCCAGTCCGGGAAGTCGAGCACGGGACGGCCGTTGACGTCCGTGGCTTCCCTTGTGTACCGGTAAGGCTGCCAGTGCCAACCAAGGCAAACGGTTCGAACCGACATCTGGTGTCCGCCCGGAAGGGTGGCGGCACGCAGGGGAACCGGCCCCTGGGTCCATTCGCCAAAGCGCGCCACGATCCATCGTTGCTGCTCAAGGGTGAGCCAACCAGGAACGTGGACGGCACCGGGCGCAATCAGGCGGGGACCGGCGTCGTGCCCTTCCGGCTGGAGAAGTTCCAACGGAAACAGGGCGTCGTCACTCATGCCGCCGCCTCAAGGCGGAGCAATGCGCGTTTGGCCTCGCTTCCGCCAAGATAGCCGCCGAAACTGCCGTCGGACTTCACTACCCGGTGGCACGGCACAATGAGGGGCAAAGGGTTGGTGGCGCAGGCGGTTCCCACGGCGCGTACCGCGTTGGGGCTGCCGGCTGCCTGGGCTACCTGGGCATAGCTGGCTGTGTTGCCATACGGGATCCGAGGCAGATGACGCAGAACGTTAAGACGGAAACCGCGGGACAAACGGAAGTCCAGCGTGAGGTCAAACTCCTTCCGGGCGCCTGTGAAGTACTCGTCGAGTTCCCGCGCGGCGTCGTCCAACCGGGCCGGTGCCTCAAGGATCCGTGGACTTACGGTATTAGCCAGGAGCTGCAGGACGGACTGGTGGTCTTCCACCTCGAATGCCACGCGGACAATTCCCCGATCCGTGGCAGCCAAGAGGAGTTTCCCTAACGGGGAGTCCACAATCCTGTACGCGATGTCCAAAGTGTGGGTGAGCTGAGCGTCGCTCTCCAACCGGGCATGGAGGCTGGCCATGGCCAGTTCGAGTCCTGCGTCCAACGGTTTCAGAAGCGAAACGACCTCGGCGTGATCGGGGCTGAGTTCAAGTGTCATCAGATATCACCTTTCGAGGATGTATGAGCCAGCGACGGGTGGATGGCCAGAGCGGAGCGGAGCGACTTCACGCCGTCAGCGCCGGCGCGACGGGCGGCCTCGGCGGTGCCCCCCAACAGGGCGGCAACATCGCCATAGGGAAGACCCGCAAGATAGTGGTAGGCAACGGCCTGGCGCTGCTTGGGCGGGAGGCTTGTGACTGCGTCGAGCAGTTCCTCGTGCCCGTCACCAGGAATGCCCAGGCTGGAGGGTTGGTCCGGTGGATGGTCTACCGGCATGGCGCGGCGGGTTCCGGCCCTCACATGGTCGATGCACTTGCGGTGGGCGATGGTGACCAGCCAGGCCTCAACATTCGCCTCTGCCGGGAGAGCCGGATACGCCTGCAGCGCGGCCAGGAACGTATCTGACCATGCATCATCGGCGTCGTGCACGCCGAGAATCGCACGACACACCCGAAGCACTGTGGCGCCCTGCTCGCGCACCACCGCTTCGAACGGCTTCTTATTAACCATTTGCCTGGGCTTCATCAAAAAAGCTTGCCCTCCCGCACTTCAGCCGGCTCTTCCAATTCCAAGAGGAAACGCTTGTTTCGAAGACCACCCGCGTACCCGGTGAGTTGACCGTTGCGCCCAACCACTCGATGGCAGGGAATAATGATGCTGATGGGGTTGCGTCCCACCGCGGAGCCAACGGCCTGGGCAAGATGGGGATCCCCGAATTCAGCAGCCAACTGCCCGTAGCTGACGGTTTCACCGAAAGGAATATGTTGAAGCCGCTCCCAGACCTTCTCCTGGAACGGGTTTCCCAAAGCTTGGAAGGGGACATCGAAAACTGTCCGGTGGCCATCCAAATACTCGGCTAGTTCGGTCCGGGTACGCGCGAAGACCGGGTCCTCGATTCCGGCTGGGTCTCCGAAATAGTCGGGCGGAGGCATATGCCAGTGTCCCTCGTAGAAAATGCCCGTCAAAACTTCCCCGCGGGCAGTCAGCGTCAACTGCCCCAGTGGGGAATCCAAGGTGGTGTGCCGGCTGCTCATATCTTGTAGACGTTCACGGGCACGGAAATGTGAGGCGCGGAATTCCTAGGAGCGCCACCGGGTGGTCATGAGGAAGCCGACGATCGCAATCCCGAAGCCTGCCACGATGTTCCACGAGGCCCACTCGCGGATGGGGAGCTGGCCCTCTGTGATGTAGAAAGTAATGATCCAGATCAGGCCGAGGATCATCAGGCCGAACATGACAGCCTTGTACCAAACCGGGTTGGGCTTGTACTGCTGTGCTGCGGAAGTCTGCTGGGCCTGACGGGCAGGCCGCTTGCGGGGCTTGGACTCGGGCACGGATCCTCCTGGCTGTTCGGTTAATACCCGTCCCGCCAGCCTTGATATCCTGCAGGAAGGAAATTTCCAGCGGTTAACGGCCACACGGCGTTCCGGGTTGGTTCTAGCTGTCAAGTCTAGCCGCAACCGGGGGTCCGCCCACGCCGCCCGCGCCCTATGCAAGGAGACCTTGTGGCGCATCAGCAGCAGACGGCGGTTTCAGCCGTGCCGTCCGCCCGCCATGGGCAGGAACTCCGCCCCCGCAAGCGTCTTCGGGCTTCGGACGTCATCCGGAAAATCAGTCAGATCCTGGGAGAACTGCTCATCACGGCAGGGATCGTCCTGCTCCTCTTTGTGGGCTGGGAGCTGTGGTGGACCAACGTGGAAGCAGACGCCAAGCAGACTGAAGCGGTGAAGAGCTTCGCGCAGGACTTCTCCGGCCCCATAACTCCTGCAGCGCCTGCCGCCGCCCCCGTGGACTACGGACCGCCTGTGGTTACGCCGGCACCGGCCTACGCTGGAATGATCGGAATCATCTACATTCCTCGTTTCGGCCCGGACTACACACGCCCCATCATCGAAGGCACCGGTTCAGACGTCCTGGACACCCTGGGACTGGGACACTACGGAAGCACCACCATGCCTGGCGCCCCCGGCAACTTCGCAGTGGCCGGCCACCGTCAAACCCACGGCGCCGTACTGGATAACATCCACACTCTGGTTCCCGGGGACAAGATCTACATCCAGACGGCTGACGGCTATTACACCTACGTGTTCCGCAACAATCAGATCGTTCTCCCGGACCGCACGGACGTCCTGATGCCCGTTCCCACCCAACCGGGAGTCCAGCCCACGGAAAGTATCCTCACCATGACGAGTTGCAACCCGCGGTTTGGGGCACAGGAACGCATCATCGCGTACTCGATGCTGGATAGTTGGCAACCCGCCTCAGCCGGACCGCCGTCGGAAATCGCCGCCCAAGTAGCCCGGGCACACGGAAAGGGGTAACAGATGTACGCGTGGATCTTCCGTAATTTGCCAGGCCCCCTATGGGTGCGGATCCTGACATCCTTGGTACTGGTGGGCGTAGCACTGGTGCTGATGGTCGAGTTCCTCTTCCCGTGGTTTTCCCAATTCACCACTTTGACCGACTCAACGATTGGTTCAGTGCAGCAGCCATGAGCACAACAAAAATCCTTGTAGTGGATAACTACGACAGCTTCGTCTACACGCTGGTGGGATACCTCCAGGAACTCGGCGCAGAGACCACGGTGGTCCGCAACGACGACGTGACACTCGCCGAAGCCACCGAGCTCGCAGCAACCCGCGACGGCGTCCTGGTCTCCCCCGGCCCGGGTACTCCTGCCGAAGCAGGCGTCTGCATCGAGCTCATCAAGTGGTGCGGTGAGGCCGCCAAGCCTATGTTCGGTGTCTGCCTGGGGCACCAGGCCCTGGCCGAAGCCTATGGCGGAGTGGTGACTCACGCGCCAGAACTTATGCACGGCAAGACGTCACCGGTCCGGCATGAAGGCAAGAGTGTTTTTGTCGGCCTCCCGTCGCCCGTCACGGCAACGCGCTACCACTCCCTGGCCGCGGTTCGGGACTCCATCCCTGACGTTCTGGAAATCACCGCGGAGACCACCAACGGCGTTGTGATGGGGCTGCAGCATAAGACGGCACCTCTTTGCGGCGTGCAATTCCATCCCGAGTCGGTGCTCACAGAAGGCGGATATCAGATGCTGGGCAACTGGTTGGAGTCCCTCGGCATGACCGGGGCGGCGGAACGCGCCTCAAAGCTGAGCCCACTGATCAAGCAATAAAACCTAAACCGTCTGTCGCGGGCTGTCGACCGGAAGCGTGCGTCTAAGCGAGGAACGAGCGAGCACGCGGAGGTCGGCGGACGCGACAGACGCAGAAGCCCCCTATTTCTTAGTTGGCGTAGGTGTGGGCTTCGGCGTCGGCTTCTCAGTCTCCGTAGGAGTAGGGGTAGGCGTCGGTGTGGGGACCGGTGCGGGGGCCTTGGCCACCGTGACAGTTACCACCTTGCCCTGGGCCACCTCAGTGTTGAAAGCATCGCTCTGAGCCGTGACTGTTCCCGCCGCAACCTGCGAATTTTCCTGTTCCACGATTGCGATGTTCAGCCCGTTGGCCTTCAGCGCGGCTTCCGCTTCAGCTGCCGGTAACGCGATCAACTGAGGCATGAGGACCTTGCCGGTGGAAACCTGCAGCTCCACTTTGCTTTCCACAGCAATCGCGCCGCCCGGTGCGGGAGCAGTGCCGAGCACTACGCCGGCCGGGACAGTGGGGCTGTGGGTCAAAGCGGTCACTACTTCGCCGGTGATGCCAAGCCTGCGCAAAGCTTCCCGTGCGTCGAATTCAGTGCGCCCCACGATGTCCGCCGGGATGGTCACTGAGCTGGGACCGCTGGAGATCTTCAGGACGACTTCAGCATCTTGTTCCAACATGGCACCAGCAATCGGCGATGTCCCGATTGTCATGTCCTTGGCCACGGTGTCGCTGGGCTCACGAACAGATGTGGGTTTCAGTTTGGCCGAGTACAGGGCCTGGATGGCCTGGGATTCGGACATGTTGGTGACTACCGGAACGGCAATTTTCGCCGGTGGCGGCGGTTGCATGTTCATGAGGCTGTAGAGCCAGAAGCCGCCGCCGGCCAGCACCAGGACTGTGAAGATCACCAACGTGGCAACCCAGGCTCGACGGCGGGACTTCTGGCGCTCGGGCACCTCACGTTCCGGTGGGAGGCCCAACGGAAGCGGTTCTTCCTGAGGCTGATCGGTCGGTTCGTCCTTAAACTGATCGGCATCGAGGAAGCCTACGGCCGTTGTGCTCAAAAGCTCTGTTGCCGGGTCTTCAGGGTCCACGAGGTCGTTGGGGTCCGTGGGAGCCTCGCTGGCTGCCACCGCGGGTACGGGGATGCCGTTGCTGGCGGCACGCAGGGCCCGACGGAAGGCTGCCGCATCCTGGAATCGATCCGTGCGGCTCTTCTGCAGCGCCTTAACCAACACGGAATCCAGTGCTTCGGAGACCTCCGGGTTGTGGGCGCTGGCCAAGTCCGGGGTCTCACGGACGTGTTGGTAAGCAACCGATACGGGGCTGTCGCCAATGAACGGAGGCCTGCTGGTCAGCAGCTCGAACAGCAGGCAACCGGCCGAGTAGAGGTCACTGCGCGCATCCACCGTTTCGCCACGGGCCTGCTCCGGCGAAAGATATTGGGCAGTGCCCACCACGGCCTGTGTCTGGGTCATTGTGGCGGCAGAATCGGCCATGGCACGCGCGATGCCGAAGTCCATGACCTTCACATCCCCGGTGTCGGCACAGACCATCACATTGGCCGGCTTGATATCGCGGTGGACGATGCCTGCACGGTGGCTGTACTCGAGAGCGCCCAACACACCCAGGGTGAAGCCGACGGAGTCCTCGACGCCAAGCTCGTTGGCCTTGATCATGTCGCGCAGGGTACGTCCGGCCACGTATTCCATGACGATATACGGGACGCGCACGTCTTCGCCCGGCCCTCCAGGTACCGAGTATTCGCCGGTGTCGAAGATGGCCACGATGGACGGGTGGTTCAACGCCGCTACAGCTTGGGCCTCGCGCTTGAAACGGGCCTGAAACTGGGGATCCCGTGCAAGGTCCGCTCGCAGGACCTTGACGGCGATGGTCCGTCCCAGCAGGGTGTCCGTTCCCCGGTAGACATCCGCCATACCGCCACGACCGATCAGCTCGCCAAGTTCATAGCGAGAATTGAGGATGCGCTGGGAGGACACGGGTGTGCTCTCCTCTCGATGCGCAGGACCTGGGCGTGACGTTGACATGGCGGTTTACTTATCTACTCGGGCTGCCGGTGCCGGTGGGCGTGGCAGTGGACGTCCCGGGATCGATCGGAACAAGTTCCTTGGACAGGTAGTAGGTGACCGTTGAGCCTGCTGCGACCTGGCTGCCGGCTGCCGGCGAGGACCGGACAAAGGTTCCGGGTTGCTGGCCGATTGCACCGTTGACGGGTTCGCCCGCCACCCACTGCAGTCCGGCACCTTCAATGGCTTGCTGAACTCGGGCTTCGTCCACCCCTGGAGCAATGGCGGGTACAGCCACCAATTCCGGGCCCTTGGAGTAGGTCACGGTGATGGTTTCTCCCGGGTTAACAGGACCGGTGGGGTTCAGGCCCGTCACGATACCAACGGGAGCTGTGTCGTCGAAGACTTCCTGACCGTCCACTCCAAGCCCCAAGGCACGAAGTTGTGCGCTGACCGTCTCAAAAGGCTGGCCCTGGTATTGCTCCGGGATGACGTTGATTTTCTGGGGAACCGACTGCGTGGGCTGGGGTGCCTCAGAGGTCTCCGTAGGCCTCGGCGTCGGGGTGGCCGACGCGGAGGTGGGGCTTGCGCTCCGGCTGGCACTGGTGGTGGTGGACTCACTCGGCGCGGGGCTCGGCGAGAAGAATCCCGACTGGGAGATCAGGAAACCAACCAAGGCAAACAGGACCAGAAGGATCAGGGCAACCAAGGGCCACGTCCACGGACTGCGCTTCTTGCGCTCCGGTTCAGCGTCATCGTAGTTCTCGTCGTCGGTGTAAACCACTTCTTCGTCGTCGCTAAGCTGCCGCTCAGCCTCCAGCGCGTTGGCACGCGTCAGGGGGTTGTCAGACGCAGCAGCGGCTCCGAGAGCAGCCCCTGCAGCACCGGCGCCCAGCACCGGAAGTGCGGAGGTCGCCGTCGTCGACTGCTCCTTGCCGTAAGGCGAGGTTACGACGCCGGTGGGGGCCGTCGCGGTGTCCACAGGCGCCGTGATGGGTCCGGTAGTGGATTCGAACAACAGCATGCCGGGTACGGCTGCGTGCGCCGTGGCGATGTCCCCATTGCGGATGGCTTCAGCGGCTTCGGCCAGCTTGATGGCGTTGGCGGGGCGGTTCTTGGGATCCTTGGCCAGCATGGACATCAGGAGAGCGCGCACGGGCGTGGGCAGCGTTTCCGGAAGGGGCGGCGGTGCGTCGTTTACCTGGGCGAGGGCAATGGCAATCTGCGATTCACCGGAGAACGGACGGTGCCCTGTGAGGCACTCGTAGCCGATGACGCCGAGCGAGTAGATGTCCGAGGAGCCCGTTGCCGTCTGGCCCGTCGCCTGCTCCGGAGCCAAATACTGGGCGGTGCCCATGACCTGGCCGGTTTGCGTGAGCGGCACCTGGTCTGCCAATCGGGCGATGCCGAAGTCGGTGACCTTGACGCGGTTGTCCGGCGTGATCAGCAGGTTGCCTGGCTTGATGTCACGGTGGACCAAGCCCTGCGCGTGCGCAACCGCCAGGGCCCGCGCTGTCTGCGAGATGATAGAGAGCGTCATGTCCGGTGAGAGGACCTGCTCGCGCTCGAGGATGCCACTCAAGGGGTGTCCGGGCACGAGCTCCATCACCAGATAGGCCGAACCGGCTTCCTCGCCGTAATCGAAGACGTTGGCGATGCCGACGTGGTTGAGCAGGGCAGTGTGCCGTGCCTCGGCGCGGAAGCGCTGGAGGAAGCCGGGGTCACCGGTGTATTCCTCTTTGAGCACCTTGATGGCAACGATCCGGCCGAGGATTTGGTCCTTGGCCTTCCAGACCTCGCCCATGCCGCCAATCGCAATGCGACTGGTCAGCTGGAACCTGCCGCCGAGTGTGATTCCTGAAGTAGGCCTCACTTATTCAACACCGCCTCAAAAATCTTCTTTGCGTTCGGACTGGTTAGCTGGGCCCCGGTTTGCACGTCCACACTCTCCATGACAATGGTGACGGCTACTTGCGGGTCGTTTGCCGGGGCGAACCCGGTAAACCATGAGTTGTTCAAACCTGAATCGCCGAGCTCGGCGGTGCCGGTCTTGCCGGCCACCTTGACGCCGGGAACGGCTGCACCCTTGGCAATGCCATTGTCTACGGCACTGGTCATCCACTCAGTGATCTGACTGGCGATGGGCTGCGTGGTGCTGGTGCGGAGCGCCTCAGGCTTGGGTTCGTTGATGACGCGCAGATCAGGCGCACGGATGGCCTCAACCAGGTTCGGCTTCATCTGCACTCCGCCGTTGGCGATGGCCGCCGTCATCAGGTTGATCTGAAGCGGTGTGGCTTTGACGTCGCGCTGACCCACTGAGGACTGAGCCAACTGGGCCTGGTCCAGGTCCTCCGGGAAGATGCTGGTGGCCTGCTGCAGCTTGAGTTGATCGCCGAAGTCCTGGCCGAAGCCGAACTTCTGCGCCTGTTCCCGGATGGCATCCTGGCCGAGATCAAGCGCGATGCTCGCAAACGGGGTGTTGCAGGACTGCTCAAGGGCAAAGGCGAAGGACGCAGTTTCGCGGACGTTGCAGTTGCCGCCTGCGTAGTTGGGCAGGCTGGCACTGCTTCCGGGCAATGGCAGGCTGCTGGGGTTGGGCAGTTCACTGTCCTTGTTGTACTTCCCTGAGTTCAGTGCAGCAGCCGTATCAATGATCTTGAAGACCGAGCCAGGTGAGAGGAGATTGCCGGTAGGGCCGCTGACGTTCTGGTTCAGGTTGATACCGGGAATCTGGTTCAGCTGGGCGTAATTGGCCTCCGCGGTGGTTCGGTCATGCGTGGCAATCAAGTTGGGATCGTACGTCGGCTTGGAAGCCATTGCGAGAATGGCGCCGGTCTTGGGGTTGGTCACCACAATGGAACCGCGCTGGCCTTCAGGAATCAGATCCATGGCCAACTGCTGGATGGCAGGATCCAAGGTCAACTCCACTGACGCTCCCTTGGGCTCCTTGCCGAGGAACATCTGGCTCATGCGATCCAGGAACAACTGATCCGAATTGCCCGCCAGAGTTTCCCCCATGGACTGTTCCAAGCCGGTGGAACCAAAGAACTTGGAGAAGTATCCCGTGATGCCGGCATAAAGCTCCGGCTGGTTGTACTTTCGCTGGAAGGCGCAAGATTCAGTCCCGGGAACTGACTCCGCCACAGGCTTTCCACCCACAATGATCGAGCCGCGCTCGTTGCAGAAGGACGCCAAAACAGCTCGCTGGTTCCAGGGGTTGGCATTGAGGTCATCAGCACCAATCACCTGGACGTAGCTGATGGCGCCGAAGATCAACGCGAACATGGCGACGGCAGCCATCCAACTACTGCGAATAGCCTGGTTCATTGTTGCTTCACCGCCTCTGTTGGTGCGCTGGGTGTCTGTCCTGTGGCCGGTTTACGTGAGCCCGGGGTGCTGCTGCTTGCTGGAGGTTTGTTGACCATGGGGGTGGTGTCCACTGGACCGCGGGCCGTATTGGAGATCATGAGCAGAAGGCCGACGATTATCCAGTTGGCCAGAAGCGAAGAACCGCCGGCCGCAAGGAACGGAGTGGTGAGCCCGGTCAGCGGGATGAGCCGGGTGACGCCGCCAATGACCACGAAGCACTGTAGGGCGATCGCAAAGGACAAACCGCATGCAAGGAGCTTTCCAAACGCATCACGTGTGCCCAAGGCTGCACGAAAGCCACGGGTAAAGAGCAGCAGGTAAAGCATCACCACGGCGAAGAGGCCAATCAGGCCAAGTTCCTCGCCGATGAGGGCCACAATCATGTCGCTGTTGGCGAACGGAACCAGATCCGGCCTGCCCTGGCCAAGACCAGTGCCTACCAGCCCGCCGTCGGCCATGCCGAACAGGCCCTCCACGATCTGCCCGCTGCCACCGGGGGACCTGCCAAAGACCTCCGGCGTGAACGCATTGATCCAGCTGTCGATGCGGAACGCGACGTGGGAGAAGATCTGGGAGGCAATGAAGCCGCCGCCAAGAATCAACAACAGGCCGATGACCACCCACGAGATCCGGCTGGTGGCCACGTAGATCATCACGATGAACAGGCCAAAGAAGAGGATGGAGGATCCGAGGTCACGCTGGAAGACGAGCACGCCAATGCTCACCAGCCAGGCGGTGATCATGGGACCGAGGTCCTTGAAGCGCGGGAACTGCATGGGGCCGATCTTCCGGCCGGCCAACAGGATGAGATCCCGGTTGGAGGAAAGATAACCCGCAAAGAATATGGCGAGGGTGATCTTGGCGATTTCACCGGGCTGGAACGTCATGGGACCCACACGGATCCAGACACGCGCACCCAGGATCTCACCGGCGGAGATGCCCGGAATCAACGGAAGAACCAGCAGGAACGCACTGGCCGCCAGGGAGATGTAGGTGAAGCGGCGAAGGATGCGGTGATCCTTAAGGAACCAGATCACGGCAATGGAGACCGCCATGGCTATGAGTGTCCAACGGAGCTGGTTGTTGCCCGTATCGTCCCCGGGACCGTCCATCCGGTGAATCAGCGCAAGGCCAAGACCGTTGAGCGCAACCACGATGGGAAGAATTACTGGATCCGCATACTTCGCGCGGAGCCTCAGGACAATGTGGAACGCGAAAGCCGCGACAGCGAGGAGACTCGACTGGAACCAGAAGTCACTGTCCAGGCCGACTTCCGAGTTGATGCTCACCAGCGCACTGGCGCCGATGCCTACGGCAAGGGCCAGGACGATGAGCACCAGCTCAACGTTCCTGCGGGGCTTGGGGGCGATCTCAGTCTGCATCATTTGGCCGCCTCACAGGGAGTCGGGACGGGCGAAGGAGTAGGGCTGGCAACGGCAGCCGTGCTGGGTATGGGCACAGTGGCTGTCGGAGTCGGCGTCGGGGTGGTAGTAGCTGATCCCGAGGCCGTGGGCGAGGGGCTCGGGCAGTTGGCGGAGGCGCTGCCAGTGTTCCGCAGGTTCTCCACGATGCCCTGTGCGCCGTTGAGGTCACCCGCCGGGACCGTCTGGCGTACGCTCTGCTGGCCGTATTCCGGCAATGAATCCACCCTGATGTCGGTTACGGCTTCAAGCCGGGAAAGCTGAATGGGTCCAAGCCTCTGCGAGATCCCATTGAAAATCGCGACCCGCTGATCGTATTCGCCTACGTAGTACCGCGTCTGTGTCCAGGCATAGCCAAGCCATAGGCCAACCACGACGCCCAAGACCACAACGGCCGCGACGGCAGGCATGAGCCAACGCACGCGTCGACGAGCCGGCTCTTCGACCTCAACACGGTCTTGCTCGGCTTTATGCGTCAGGACAGTCGCTGCCCTGCGTGCCACAGTGCGGCCGGCGACGGTAGGAATGGAGCCCGTTTCAGCAGCGGTGGCGGCGGCGCCAACGAGTTCATGAGGGCGACTGGCCAACTCCTCGCGCAGCACTTCGGCCGACAAGTGCTCACCAAGATGGGGGTCGGTAGTGGCAGGAGGTTCTTTGGACTCGTCCGAAGACGCAGCGTCGTCCTTTGAGTCGCCAGGATCCCCCGCGCTGAACGATGATCCAGCATCGGCCTTCCGTGCGGCCTTGGCCTGGGAGTCGGCTTTGGTGTCTTCTGCCGCCTTGTCCGCAGACAGGTCATCCGCGGACTTGGTGGCCGTGACTGCCTCGGGCTCGTCAACCGCGGCAAGTGCCGCGGCAGGAACGATGTCGACGGCGGCCGTGTTGACGTCGTCGTCCGTCTCCTCCGCAATCTCCAACATCACCACGGTGACGTTGTCCGGGGCGCCGGCTTCCAGCGTCAGGGCCACAAGGATCTCAGCACATTCATGCAGGTCCTTGGTCTCGCGGACCATGCGTTCCACGACGTGGCCCGCTACGTAGTTGAGCCCGTCGGAGCACAGGAGCCAACGTTCGCCAGGCTCGACGTCCAAGACGTCCAGATCCAGTTCAGGGCTGGCATCTACGTCACCGAGGACTCGCATAAGGACGTTCTTGTGCGGATGCGTTTCGGCTTCCTCAGGGCGGAGCCTGCCCTCGTCAATAAGGCGCTGCACGAACGTGTGGTCAATGCTGACCTGCTCAAACTTGTTGTTGCGCAGCCGGTAGGCGCGGGAATCGCCAATGTGGGCGAAGTGAAGCTTGCGGCCCTCCAAGAGCAGGGCGGTAACGGTGGTACCCATGCCCGAAAGCTTGGGATTCTGGTGCACAAGCTCGGAAAGCAGCGAATTTGCGGTCTGGATCTCGTCGGCAAGGACGGTCTCCGCACCCTCCGGATAGTCGTCATGATCAAGGTGGATCATGTCCAGGACCGTTGAAGCGGAGGCGACATCGCCGCCGGCGTGACCGCCCATGCCGTCGGCCACGACTGCAAGATGGCGGCCCACATAAGCGGAGTCGTCATTCTTGGAGCGGATCCGTCCGACGTCGGAACGCGCGGCGTAGCGCATGATCAGCGGGCGCTCCGCAGGCTTTTCCTGGCCTTTGGGGGTCTCGGGAGAAGCCATGGACTATGGCCTCAATTCAATGACCGTCTTGCCGATTCTCACGGGGACGCCAAGCTCAACCGGTAAAGCACGGGTGAGCTGTTGATCGGCCAGGTAGGTGCCGTTGGTGGAGCCAAGGTCCTCGATAAACCAGCGGCTGCCCTGTGGGAACAGGCGTGCGTGCCGGCCGGAAGCGTAATCATCTTCCAAGACAAGCGTGGCTTCCTGTGCGCGGCCGAGCAGGATGGGGCTGGCGGCCAAGGGAACCGTGGTGCCCTTGAGCGGGCCCTCCGTGACTACCAGCGTGCGTGCATGCTGGATTGCCGGTGGCGGAGAAGCTGCGAGCTCAGGATGCTTGCGCACTTCGCGTGCTGTGGGAACGCCAGTGACGGCCTTGCGGCCAATCTGGAAGTCGCGGCGCATGGTGGTCACGATGCTGAAGATCAAGACCCACAACAAAAGGAGGAACCCGAAGCGAAGCGCTGTAATGGTCAGTTCGCTGATGTCGTTCACGCGTGGCCACCCGGGGTTTGGGGGAGGAGGCGGAAAATGATCTTGGTACGTCCCATCGTGATGGTTGAGCCGTCTGTGAGCTCCACGCTGCCGTTCACTTTATGTCCGTTAACGTAACTGCCGTTGGTTGAGCCAAGGTCAACAGCCCAAGTGCTGCCATTCTCGGTGCGGACCTCAAGGTGCTTCCGGGAAACGCCCGTGTCATCCACAAGGATGTCCGCTTCCGAGGAGCGGCCCAGGACAACGGACAGGGCGTTGAGGGAATACCGCTGGCCGCCGATGTCCAGCACAGGCTGCAGGCGGGTGGGTTTCCGCGCCGGGGCAGCCGGAACGTGGGCACGAGGGGCTTGTGGAGCAGCGTCATCCGACGACTTCTCGGTGCGCGAGTTAATTTCGAAGTGACCGGCACGCTCTTCGTCATTGCGCCTGAACGAAATGCGGACGGCACCTTGAAGGGTGTAGCCCTGGCTACGGACGTGCTGGATAACGACGTCGCACAGTTCCTCGGCCAGCGGGGTTCCCCATTCCTGGGCCCTGGCAAAATCCTCGTCGCTGAGCAGGACATCAAAAACGTTGGGAGCCAGCGTCCGCCCGGCTGCGATGGTGATGGACTTGTTGTCCAACTCGCGCCTTAGCTTGCTTGCAATCTCCACCGGCTCAACACGTGCCCGCGACCCCGTGGAGAAGACGTTGCGGACGGCCTTTTCAATGCCGCGCTCGACTTTGTCCAGCAAACCCATGGTCCTTCTCCTTTCCTTGCCGCGGCACCCGTTGTGCCTGGTCCGATAGTCCGTCCATTGCTCCGTCCGCGCACACAGCGAAGTACGCGCCTGACGGCCCTTCCACTTCCCGATACTACTGGGACTGACTGGGAATGGCCTTAATCCACAACGCCTTACGACCCGGAAAAGTTCGATCCAGGCCCATGTTGGCGCGGGAGGCGGGGGATGAAATTCTCGTCAGGTTCAGCTGTTGTTAGGGGACTCCCAGCCCGCTGCGGAGCTCTGCCCAGCCGCCGATTGGTGTTTTGCTCCGGATGTCCGTTATGCTTGATCTCGCTGCTTTTGAAGGAAACGAAGCTGGGAGACCAGCCGAAGTCCGGAAAAAGAAGTTGCGCGCGAGTGGCGGAACGGCAGACGCGCTGGCTTCAGGTGCCAGTATCCGAAAGGGTGTGGGGGTTCAAATCCCCCCTCGCGCACGCAATCGAAAGAGCCCCGGTCTTAGGACCGGGGCTCTTTTGCGTTTCACGGCTCGGCCTGTCTCGCGGATCCCGCCCCGCGGCTCTCCGAAACCCGCCCTTGTCCGGTCTCCTCGGCGTTGTACGGCGGGGGATTCCTGTAAGCCGGGGAACTATCGCAAGGTGCCCGGACCCTCCGCTCCGGTCCCCAATCGCGACCGTCAGCTGCGCGCGGTACCCGTGAACCGGCGTCGTGAGTTGCTCAGGTGCAGGCGCATCGCCGCTGCGGCAGCCACAGCATCGCCCTCCGCGATTGCTGCGTATATAGAGGAGTGCTCGTGGACCACTTGCTCGAAGCGTCCGCGGGAATCCTGCTCATCGTCCGATACGAGGCGCGGGCGGGGCATGGTGATCATGGTTTGGCCCAGGGCCGAGATGCAATCCGTATAAAAGGGATTACCTGTGGCAGCCGCAACGGCCCGATGGAACTCGAAGTCGGCCTTCATTGAATGGGCGGGGTGGCCTGAGCTCGCGATGAACTGTTCCAAGGCGCCGTGCGCGGCCTTGAGTTGCCGTTCGCTGTGGTTTCGCGCGGCAAGTGCGGCAGCTTCGGTTTCGACGCCGATCCGGAAGTCGAGCATCTGAAGCCGCTCTTCGATGCTGGCAACCGCCCGCGTTCCGGGGGCGGGCGTGGGGCCGTCCGAGGGTGGGGTCAGCGCAAAGCTGCCCCGTCCTCGTTCGGTTTCCACAAGTCCCTCGGCCTGCAAGCGTGTCAGCGCGGAGCGGACGACGGTCCGGCTCACCCCGAACTCGCTGATGAGGGTGTTTTCGCTGGGGAGCTTCTCACCTGGCTGGATGACGCCGTCGACGATGCGGTTGCGAAGGTCGGCGGCGAGATCCGCGGTCAGGTTTCGGCTCATGGGTTCCAGATTACGCGCCGAACTCCACGGAATCGGTGGTCCACGCACGTGCCTGATCGCTCAGGGTGACGCCCAGTCCGGGGCGGTCCGGAACAATCATGCGGCCGTTCTTGGTTTCCAGGCGTTCCTCGAACAGGGGATCGAGCCAGTCGAAGTGCTCCACCCAAGGCTCCCGCGGGTACGCGGCGGCAAGGTGCAGATGGATTTCCATGGCGAAGTGCGGCGCGAGGCCCAGACCTCTTTCATCCGCCAATGCGGCCAAGCGCAGGAACTGGGTGATGCCGCCGACGCGCGGAGCATCTGGCTGGATGATGTCGCAGCCGTTGGCGTTGATGAGGCCCTTGTGCTCGGCGACAGACGCCAGCATCTCGCCCGTGGCAATGGGTGTGTCCAGGACCTGGGCCAGGTGCGCGTGGCCTTCGAAATCATAAGCGTCCAGCGGCTCTTCGATCCAGATGAGGTTGAATTCCTCGAGTTGGCGGCCCATGCGGAGCGCGGTGGCCCGGTCCCATTGCTGGTTGGCGTCCACCATGAGCGGGACGTCCCAGCCGATGTGTTCGCGGATGCCAGCTACGCGGCGGAGGTCTTCCTTGGAATCAGGCAGGCCAACTTTGATCTTGATGCCGCCGATGCCTTCCTCGATGGACTGGCTGGCGCGGGCCTTGACCTCGTCCAGGGTGGCGTTGAGGAAGCCGCCGGAGGTGTTGTAGGTCTGCACTGAGTCGCGGTAGGAACCCAGGAGCTTGGCAAGGGGGAGTCCGGCACGCTTGGCTTTGAGATCGTAAAGCGCGATGTCGATGGCAGCCAGGGCCTGCGTGGCTACGCCCGAACGGCCCACAGAGGCGCCCGCCCAGAGGAGTTTGGTGTAGATCTTGCCGATGTCGTTGGGGTCTTCGCCGATGATGCCCTCTGCGACTTCCTTGGCGTGGGCGTACTGCGCGGGGCCGCCGGCGCGCTTGGAGTAACTGAACCCCATGCCGCTGTGGCCTTGCTCTGTGGTGATCTCGGCGAACAGGAACACCACTTCGGTCATGGGCTTTTGGCGGCCTGTAAAGACTTTGGCGTCGCTGATCGGTACGGTGAGGGGCAATCGTGCCGTGGACAGCTTGACGTGGCGAATCAGATCTACGGTGCTCATGGTTCTCCTAGTGGGTGCGGCATCCTTGCCTGTCACTTAGGATACAAGTTTTGAACTTGTACTACAAGAGTTGGGGGTTAGTTGTGGCGGCGGCTGAGACTTCGCATAGCCATTTGTTCCCGGGGGCTGTTGTTAAGGTTCGCGGCTCGGGGATGGAGCTGGTGGTTACCTTCTCTGACGGCGCTACGGCTGCCGCTGAAATAGTCGACGACGGCGGCAAGCCCGCCTTGGTGGTAGAGGCGTACACCACGGGTGCCGGGAAGGAGATCACGCGGGATGTGGTTTGTGTGTGCTGTTTTTGCTGAGGGGCGGGGCTGAGGGTTGGGTGGTGAGTGGCTTTGGAGTATTGCCCCTGCGGCCGATCCTTGGTGACTCCGCGGCCGAAGAGGCCTCACCGTGATCCTCGATACCGTGAACGGGGCAGATCTGCACTACGCGGCATCTTTCTTGGTATCAGTCGACGTCGCCGTGTATGTCTCGTGCAGAGGTGGAGTGGTTCGCTGGAGCGCGTCTTACTCCGGCACCCCTAACACCACCTGCAACCGAAATATTCACTAGCTAACGAAATCTACGCTGTCGGGCAGTCCTTTCCTTTATCGTCACAGGATGCAAGGCACCCCACGTGTGGGCAGAAAACCTCGGCCGTGTCGTGCGACGTTGCACAGCCCCTGGCGGGAGGCCTTAGGAGGATCAACGAACTATGGCCACCACCCGCCCAATAAGGGGGTGGTGGCCACGGCCTGCAATCAGCGGCCGTAGGTTTGGGTTTGCCACACTGCCCGGGCGCTGCTGCCACTGTTGTGGTACATCACAAAGTTTCCGTCCGACTGCATTCGCAGGGCCCTGGTGCTGCCGCTGCTCAGTCCTGGGGTGCCTGACTGCCATAACACGTTCATCGATTGCCCGTACACGACAATGTTGCCGTCGTGCTGAAGCGCCAGCATCTTCGCGTTCTTCCCGTTGGTTCGGGTGTGCCAGAGAGCCGTCCCATTCTTGTACACGACAAAGTTCGAGTCGCTCTGGAAGACTGCCTTGTATGGGCCGTTAACAAGGCAGAAATTACCAGGCGAGTACATTAGGCTCCAGTCTGGAACTATGCCGATGCTCTGTCCCGTGCGGTAGCACGGGAGGAAACCCCAAGATGACCCCGTTGCGGCGCTGGCGGGTTGGACACCCAACCCGCCGAGGAGGCTCAGCGCCAAGACACCAGACCCTAGGGCTGTGACCATCCTCTTTCTGCGGGTTACTTGCTTTCGCATATTCGCTCCAATCGTTCGCCCCTTCCGGGGCGTTTCTTGATGGGTGATAGCCCGCCCGATAACGGGCCAACAGTCTGGCCAACAGTGGCCATCCATCTGTTAAGTGACCCGGTGGCCAGCTTCATGACGGACTGGCGCCCTCACTCCAAAGATCGATCCGAACGCTACAGACGGGTGCCGCTGCTCACATCAACTCCTATGGCAGATTCCGCCGAGCGGCTCGAGCGTGTCGCGGCGGGCAGCCTCGAGGCCCCCAAAACAGGAGAGGTCCAGGTCCTAGTCGAGCGATTCGTCTCAGCCGTCAGAGCAAGCCATTTCTTGCCCGTTGTAGTTCTCCCCGGTCAATGCTCACTGGCTCTTGCAACCGGCGCGGTGGAGCTTGAATCTGGAGTTTGACCCTCTCCGGGTCGGCCTACGCCGCGACCGCAATCCACAGCGTGCCGTGCGGAGTGTCCCGGTTCTAAGGAAGTGGAACACCCTGTGTCCTTGAGTTCCGGGAATATTTTGAGTGACTGCAACACACTTGGATATGTGGCGGACAGGTACTGGGTATGAGCTACCTATCGAGAGCCCCCGATCGGGAAGAGGCCTTTCGGGCGCTTTACAAGTCCGCCTACGCCGATCTACTGAAGTTTGTTCAGCGTCGAACCGAGGTGGCGAATGCCGAGGACGTAGTAGCTGAGGCATTTCTCATAGTCTGGCGGCGGTTTTCGGAAACGCCGAAGCATGAGGATGAGGCGCGGGCATGGATCTTTGGCATCACACGAAATCTCATGCTCAACGCCCACCGCGGAGAACAGCGAAGACAGGCGCTGGGCGTGCGCCTCGCCGAGACGTCGACTCAAACCCACACCGCTTCCCACGCTGACGCGGTCAGTAGCCGCGTTGATTTAGGCAGAGCCTGGGAGTTGCTCTCCGAAGTCCACCAAGAGGCCCTCGGGCTTGCGATCTTCGAGAACATGACCGCACCCCGGGCGGCGCATGTACTGGGTATTTCTCCTGTCGCGTTTCGGCTCCGCCTAACCCGTGCAAGGCGAGCCCTGCGACTACTCCTTGACCACGTTCCCCGCCATGAGTCGCCGGCGCCAGCGACCTTTCCCGAAAGGGCCTCGACACCATGAAAGACACCCAGAATATCGACACACTGCTGCGGTCCATGGACGCCGCTGAGCAGAACAAACCCACTGACCCGCGACGTTCGCAGAAGGATCTGGAATTGATTCTCCGGTCCCACCCAGCTCCGGCAGCCAAGGGCATCAGACCTGCGGAACACCAAACGTCGACGTCGTTCCCAAGCCGCCGTCGTCGTCGAACACTCGCTTTGGGTGCCTTTGCTTTTGCCACAACAGTTGGGTTCCTGATCGGGCCCACCCTCTCAGGAGGCGACCCGGCCTTTGCAACGTGGACCGCCGTGCCGGGTGCGCTGGTAGGTGCCGAGCGCAACAGCGCGGTCTCGGACTGTGCCAAGTCCAGCAAAGGTGTTGGTGACGGCATGTTCGCCAGTGATGTGGCGGCAGCGGAAGTAGCCATCGCTGAGAAGCGTGGTGCGTGGACCACCGTGGTTCTCAGCGGAGCTGACGGCTTCGAAGCAACCTGCACCACGGATTCCACAGCCCCTTGGTTCAAAAGAGGGTCCTTCGGCTCGGTTGGCAAGCCGGGCAATGGGCACGAGCTCGCAGCCCGGGAAATCAGAACCACCCAGCTTGGTACCGGCGTCATCGCAGACAACCCGCTGTCAATCGCATCGGGTCAAGTTGGTCCGGAAGTCATTGCGATGACTTACACCAGCATTGCCGGTGAACGGATTACGGCTACCGTATCGAAAGGCCAATTCGCCTTCTGGCTGCCGGGTGGGGAACTGGAAAACTCGTCGGAACAAGACGTGCCTGTTGAGGTGACGTACACCGACAACACTAGAGAAATCCGATATCTCAGTCTCTGATGGGCACCCTTGGAATCAAGGCCACTTACTCCCGCAACGCCCCAAACCCAGTAATCAGCGCCTCAAGCCCCAAGCTAAACGCAACATCCGTTGGCCGCGTGTGCTTCTCCGCAGCCAAGCGATCCACGGCAGCGGTGAAGTTGGGGACCTGCTCGGCGAGGCTGCCGGCGTCGAAGATGTCCTCCGGTGCGGTGACGTCGTACGCGGCGCCAAACACAAAGGCTTCCAAAGCGACGATCGCCGAGATGATTTTCTCCTCCGGGAACCCGGCGTCGCGGAAACCAGCGGTTACGGCCTCGTACATCGCCAAAGTCTTGGGCGCATTTGCCACGGGAAGCACTGCAATCACGGGGATCAGTGGCGTATGTTCCGAGAACACATCCCGGTAGGACCACGCCCAGCGACGCACGGCAACATCCCATGCCTCCACGCCGAACGCGGAGACATCCACCATCGCCGCCAAGTGGTCTTCCACCAGCAACAACACGTCATCCTTGGAGGCCACGTGGTTGTACAGGGCAGATGGCGCTACGCCGAGGGAGCGGGCAAGGGCGGCCATGGTGAGTCCGTCGTAACCCTTGCTGCTGATCAACTCGAGGGCCGCCGTCGTGATGCCGTCCTGGCCCAAAATTGCCGCGGTTGGTCGGCCGGCGCGGCGGCGTACAGAACCGGCCGGGAGGGCGGAAGGAGCGGGCGTTGGTGCGGGCATCGGAGGCCTTTCTGCTGCCTGTGTCCCCAGCATTATTCCATCGGGCCTTCACAGTAGGCGCCTCCAACGCTACTATGGAGATAAATGAATGGCATTCATTTATTGGTCAGCCACCACGGACGGCCACGGAGAGGACATCATGCAGAATCTTGATCGCGACGTTGTGATCGTCGGCGCCGGACCGTCAGGGCTGACGGCGGCACGGGAATTGAAGAAGGCCGGACTCAGCGTCGCAGTGCTCGAAGCACGCGACCGCGTGGGCGGCCGCACATGGACGGACACCATCGACGGTGCCATGCTGGAGATCGGCGGCCAGTGGGTTTCCCCGGACCAGACGGTCCTCATGGAGCTGCTGGACGAGCTCGGCCTGAAAATGTACTCGCGCTACCGTGACGGTGAATCCGTCTACATCGGCGCAGACGGCAAGCGCACCCAGTACACCGGTGACACCTTCCCGGTGAACGAGACCACCAAGGCCGAGATGGACAAGCTCGTGGCCATCCTGGATGAGCTTGCGGCAGAGATCGGCCCCACCGAGCCTTGGGCACACCCCAAGGCACGCGAGCTGGACACCATCTCCTTCCACCACTGGCTCCGCCAGAACTCCAACGACGAGGAAGCCTGCAACAACATCGGCCTCTTCATCGCCGGTGGCATGCTGACCAAGCCTGCACACGCCTTCTCCGCACTTCAGGCCGTCCTCATGGCCGCCTCCGCCGGCTCCTTCAGCCACTTGACGGACGAAGACTTCATCTTGGACAAGCGCGTCATCGGCGGCATGCAGCAGGTTTCGCTGCTGCAGGCAGCAGAGCTGGGCGACGACGTGGTCCTCAACAGCCCGGTTCGCACCATCAAGTGGGATGAGAACGGCGTGAGCGTCGTCTCTGAGCGGGCCACCGTCAATGCGCGGTTCGTGATCATGGCCGTTCCGCCGAACCTGTACTCCCGCGTCTCCTTCGACCCGCCGCTGCCGCGCCGCCAGCACCAGATGCACCAGCACCAGTCGCTGGGCCTGGTCATCAAGGTTCATGCTGTTTATGACACGCCGTTCTGGCGTGAAGAAGGACTGTCCGGCACCGGCTTCAGCGCCGGCGCACTGGTCCAGGAGGTCTACGACAACACCAACCACGGAGATTCCCGCGGCACTCTGGTTGGCTTCGTGTCCGACGAAAAGGCCGATGCCGTGTTCGAGCTCAGCGCCGAAGACCGCAAGAAGGCCATCCTGGAGTCGATCGCCGGCTTCCTGGGCGACAAGGCCCTCACCCCCGAGGTCTACTACGAGTCCGACTGGGGCTCCGAGGAATGGACCCGCGGCGCTTACGCTTCCAGCTACGACCTCGGTGGCCTGCACCGCTACGGCAAGGACCAGCACGCGAACGTCGGACCCATCTATTGGTCCTCGTCCGACCTCGCAGCCGAGGGCTACCAGCACGTGGATGGCGCGGTCCGCATGGGCCAGGCAACTGCCGCCCGAATCGTTGAGGCCAACAAGTTGGCTTCTGTACCTGTCGCCTGACGCGATCAGCACCACACCGGCAGGCTGGGGGAGCACCATTCCCCGGCCTGCCGGCTCCACTGTTTAAACAGCACCACAGGAAGGACCACCATGCGCTACGTAGTGGGGTACACCGCCAACGCGAGGGGGCACGACGCCGTTCACCTTGCCGTCGCGCTGGCCCGGAACCACGATGTCAGCCTGGACCTGGTCCTGGTGATCCCGGAAGATTCCCCGTTTAACGCGGTCTACCCGCCTGAGGCCGGCTACAACGACATCCTCAACGAACAGGCACAGCGCTGGCTGGACGAAGGCCTTGCGCTGGTTCCGGCTGACGTCACCGCCCGCGCCCACATACGCCGCGGTGACTCCGAAGCCCGGACGCTTATTGACGCTGCCGTGGAGATGGACGCGGCGGCCCTGGTTATCGGCGCAACCAACGATGGCCTGTTCAAGCGGTTCACCATTGGCTCCGTGGCGAGTTCGCTGCTCCACTCGTCTCCCGTTCCGGTCGCTTTGGCGCCCCACGGTTACCGGCGCACCGAGCCGATCACGCGCTTGAGCTGCGGTTTCGGGATGCGTCCGGGCGCTGATGAACTGCTCGACGTCGCTGTCGAGTCCGCGCGGGACCGTGGCCTTCCGTTGCGGCTCGTCTCCTTGTTGGCGCTCGACGGCGGTAACTCGCCTCAGCTGCTCGACGCGGCCTGGATGCATGCCGCCGACCGTCTTGCCGCCGTCGGAAGTTCTGTGGACGCGGACGGTTCTGCGGACGCGACCGCCGCCGGTTCCCTTCAAGGTGAGCCGGAGATCGTCGTGGCGCAAGGCCGGACGATCGAAGAGGCCGTTGACCGACTCGACTGGGAAGACGGCGAAATCCTGCTGATCGGTTCCAGCCGCCTGGCCCAGCAGCGGGCCACTTTCCTTGGCACCACCGCAAACCGGATCCTGCGTGCCCTCCCCGTTCCCATGATCGTGGTCCCCCGCGACTACACGCGACAAAGCTCCTAGCAATCGCCTGAGAGGCAAAACCCATGTCAACTGCACCAAAGACGGTCCAGTCGAAAGAGACGTCCCTGAGTGAAAAGGGACTGAAAGCCGGATCGGTGGGCCTGATCGGCGCCGTCGTGATCGGTGTTTCCTGCATCGCGCCCGCCTATACGCTCACCGCGGCCCTGGGCCCCACCGTGTCCGAGGTTGGTGTGCATCTGCCCGCCATCTTCCTGGTGGGATTCATCCCCATGCTGCTGGTGGCGCTCGGTTACCGCGAACTCAACAACGCAATGCCCGACGCCGGTACCTCCTTCACGTGGGCGACGCGCGCCTTTGGTCCGTGGATCGGTTGGATGGGTGGCTGGGGGCTGATCGCGGCCACGATCATCGTGTTGTCCAACCTTGCCGCCGTCGCCGTGGACTTTTTCTACCTGATGCTCGCGCAAATTTTCAGTAACCCGGAACTGGGCGAGCTCAGCAAGATCCTGCCGCTGAACATTGCAACGACCCTGGTGTTCATCGCCCTGGCCTGTTGGATTTCCTACCGGGGCATGGAGACCACCAAGGGCGTTCAGTATGTACTTGTGGCCTTCCAGTTGCTGGTCCTGGGCTGGTTCGCGGTTTCCGCGTTCGCGCACGTGGCAAACGGAACGGCCTTCGATGCCACCGCCATTTCGCCCGACTGGTTCAACCCCTTCGCCGTGGACTCGTTCTCACAATTCGCCGCGGGCGTGTCGCTCTCGATCTTCATTTATTGGGGCTGGGACGTCACGCTAACCATGAACGAAGAGACCAAGAACCCGGAGAAGACCCCAGGCCGTGCCGCGACCATCACCGTGCTGGTCATCGTGATCATCTACATGACGGTTGCCTTGGCGACGCTGTCCTTCGCGGGCGTTGGCGAGACCGGTCTGGGTGCCGGCAACCCCGAGAACCAGTCCAGTATCTTCGCCGTGCTTGCAGGTCCTGTGATGGGCCCGTTCGCGATCCTGATGTCGCTGGCCATCCTGAGCAGCTCGGCCGCATCCCTGCAGTCGACGTTCGTTTCACCCGCCCGCACCATGCTGGCCATGGGCCACTACCGCGCTATCTCTCCTCGCTTTGGCCGCATTAGTCCTA
Organism: Pseudarthrobacter sp. PvP004; assembly: GCF_017876035.1. NCBI lineage: Bacteria > Bacillati > Actinomycetota > Actinomycetes > Micrococcales > Micrococcaceae > Pseudarthrobacter > Pseudarthrobacter sp. PvP004. The sequence goes on along the minus strand of NZ_JAGINL010000001.1, from coordinate 3,970,588 downwards.
CTTTCAAATCACCAAGCTTCGCCACCATTGCGGCTGCGATCGCTGCCGCCGGCTTCTACGTGATCACCCGGACGGTGTCCGAGAACGCGCTGTGGGACACCATCACGGCCTTGGGCATGATGATCTGCTTCTATTACGGCATCACCGCGCTGGCCTGCGTCTGGTTCTTCCGGGCCGAGGCTTTCCGAGGTGCCCGGGCGTTCTTCTTCAAGTTCCTCGCCCCGCTGGTGGGTGGCGTGATCCTGCTGGTCATGTTCGTGAAGACGGCCATGGACTCGATGGATCCTGAGTACGGCTCGGGTTCGTCCGTGGGAGGCGTGGGCCTGGTGTTCGTGCTGGGCATGGGCGTGATCCTGCTGGGCGTGGTGGTCATGCTGGTGATGTACCGGCTGCGGCCCGAGTTCTTCAAGGGCAAGGTTTTGTAGCTCTTCTACCTCGGCGCGGGTAGGGCGGGGACTCCTGCTGCCCGCTCCGCTGCGGCGAGGGCTTCAGCAAGGCGCTCGACGGCGGCACGGTAGTCGGTGCCGGCTGTCATCTTGCAGTATTCGGCCTCGCGCATGGCCCGCGTGAGCGCCGCCGTTTCCGCAGACCTCACATCCGTCATGGCTGGGAAATCGATGGTCTTCGCCGGATCGAGTTCGTAGCGACGCCACCGCTCCAGGATGCTCTCGTGGCGGGCAGCATCGTCCGGGAAGCCAGCACGACGCCGGGGCTCGGCTGCGTGGATCCGCTCCACTTTGCGGATGCTCACCACGGTTCCTGCCGCGGTGGCGATTCCGACGAAAACCATGATGAGTCCGGCCGGAGACCACTGCAGGGTGGGGACGAGGATGGCGGGTGCTATGACTACGAGCCCCCCGAAAACGTCCCAGAAGACGCCGTCCGGCTCAGGGCCGCGGCCATGGGTCAGTTTCCTGTGCAGGACATATGTGGTTGCTGCGGTTGCGAGAACCAGAGCTACACCCCACAGGAGCATCATGGCGGGCATCGAACCACCTCCAGGCGACATCACGCTGCTTTGAATTCAGTATGCGCTAGTGCCTGCGCGGGCGACACCTTCCACCGGACAATTCACCACCGCACGCGCAGGTGAATTGTCCGAATGAGGGTGATTGCTGCCCGGGCCCTGTCAGACCCGGGGCGTAGCCTAGGCACCATGAGACTGAAAATGTGCAGTATCCACGTCAAGGACCCCGCGGCCGCCCATGTCTTCTACACGGAGACCCTGGGTTTTGAGACCTTGATGGCTATGCCGGAGTACAACCTGTTCATCATCAAGGATCCCGGGGCTGACAACAGCAGTTCTCCCGGGCTGTTGCTGGAGCCCAGTGACAACCCCATCGCCTCGAACTACATGAACGCTTTGCATGAGTCCGGATTGGCCGCCATTACCTTCGGCGTGCCCGATGTCCAGGCTGAGTATGAGCGTTTGCTTGCCGCCGGCGTGAAGTTTCAAGGTGAACCGTCAGAGGATCCCTCCGGAGTCAGCGCAGTTTTCGACGACGGTTGCGGCAACTTCATTCAGCTCCATCAAGACTAGCTCGGCTTAAACAACTGTGGCCGGGACATCAAGTCCCGGCCACAGCTAGTGAAAGCTACGCGTGATCGCGCTTGGAAGTCTTCGGGGCGTCGCGCTTTGCGGCTGCGTTGTCCCTGGCTTCCTTGGTGGCCGCCTTCTTGGCAGCTTCATCCTTGACGCGCTGCGCCTCGGAGCGGACAGCAGCGTGCGTGGCGCGCTCGGTGACCAGCCACTGCGGCGGAGCCTGCAGCAGCTCGGTGATTTCCGCGGTCGTGAGTGCCTCCTCAACGCCGCCGCGGGCGAGGCCGCTGATGGAGATGTTGAGCTTGTGCGCGACTACCGGGCGCGGGTGCGGGCCGTTGCGGCGCAGTTCGGCGAGCCACTCCGGCGGGTTGGCCTGGAGTTCGGCGAATTCCTCGCGGGAGATGGACGAATCCTGGAACTCCTGGGGTGTTGCGGGCAGGTAGATGCCGAGTTTCTTGGCAACTGTTGCCGGCTTCATGGACTGGGAGTTCGAGGACGTCATGCTTCAAGGGTATCTGGCCGGTACTGTGAGTGTGTGCCAGACGCTGAAGATTCCGCCGAAACAACCGAACCCCTAGCCGGCCTCCGCTTCGCCTATGTTGCGGGTGTGACTCCTGGGAAATGGATCCGGCGGTGGGAAGAGCGGATGCCCAACTTCCCGTTGCACTCCTTCATGTCCGACGACGCCGCTCAGGTTTCGGTGTTGCGTGACGGTTCCGCGGACCTCAGTTTCGTCCGGTTGCCCGTAGACCGTGAAGGCCTCAACGTCATCCCCCTGTACGAAGAGCAGCCCGTGGTGGTCGCTCCGAAGGGGCACGAGATCTCGGTGTTTGAGGAAGTCGCGCTGGAAGACCTCGCCGAGGAGAACTTCCTGGATGTTGATGAGATGGGCGGGCCGGACATGGCCCTCCAGGTGGTCGCATCCGGTGCCGGTCTGGTGATCATGCCGATGTCCGTGGCACGTCACCTGAACGCCAAGGACACTGTAATGCGTCGCCTTACCGGTGCTCCCGGGACGCAGATCGGCCTTGCCTGGCTGCTTGGAACGGACAGTCCCGTGATCGAGGAGTTCATAGGGATCGTGCGTGGGCGGACAGCTCAGAGTTCACGCCAGCCTTCAGCCCAGCAGGAGAAGCCCAAGAAGGCGCCTAAGCCTGATCGTCGTGGTGGCGGCCCCAAGAAACCGGCAGTGGCGCAGCGATACGCCCCGAATCCGGACAAAGGCCGTGGCAAGGGTTCACGCAAGAAGGGCAAACGGTGACGCTCCTGCCCACTTAGCGGGTGGACGTGCCGGATTTTGCGGCCAGATCGCTGACTTTTTGCTCTTTCGCGTGAGGCAACCGGGGAGGAACGCGGCCTATTCCGGGCTTACTCGCCGTGGATGGCGGTTTGCTGCTGTTCAGAGCGGTTGAGGTAGGCCAGGAGCAGGTCCCCGGCGCGTTCCCGCTCGCCGGCTTCCAACGCTGAGCAGATCTGCTCATTTTCCTTCAGCCAATCGCTGTAGAAGTGGGCGTTCATGGTGGCCTTATGAAAGTAGAGCCGCATCTCGGCCAGGATCTGGGCCATGATCGTGTTCAGCCGGTTGCTCTCGGCCAAGGCAACTATTGCTCCATGAAAATGTTGGTTGGCGCTGCCCAATCCCTCATTATCGTTGGCGGCAGCGGCGCGCTTGCCCTCGTCGACGGCGGCCCTGACGGCGGCAATGCGTTCCGGCGAACCACCCGCTCGGATAGAGCTGACCTCGATTGCGCGACGAACTGTGTAGACGTCGTGGATGTCGCCTGCTTCTAGGGTGGCCACAAATACACCCTTATTTGGCTGACGCAGCAGTAGCCGCTCCCCGGCCAGCTCGGCGAAGGCTTCGCGGACCGTGTTCCTGGAGACGCCCAAATCCTCAGCGATGGTGGCTTCGGTGAGCTTGGCGCCTGGGACCAGGAAGCCCTCAGCAAGTTGGTAGCGCAGTTCTTCGGCGACCCTCTCCGCAACGGACGGGACCTTCATGCGTACCCGTGCCCGCGCGCTATCAAAGCCGGCGTGTTCGCTGGAATCCTGATCTGCACCGGCCATAACTCCAAAATTACACGATTACCCACAATTCGGATCGCTGGATTGTTGAACAATCCGGTGATTTGATGCATGCTGGATGTAACGCACATCACGAGGCAGGGATCACATCATGGCAATCATCGATTTGAACAGCGACGTCGGAGAGTCTTTCGGACGCTGGACACTCGGCGATGACGCAGCCATGTTCGAGTCCGTCTCCAGTGCCAACGTTGCGTGCGGATTCCATGCTGGCGACCCCAGCGTCATCCGCAGCACGTGCGAAAAGGCGGCCAAGGCCGGCGTCGTGATTGGCGCCCATGTTGGCTACCGCGACCTCGCTGGGTTCGGCCGCCGCTTCATGGACATCGATCCCATGGAACTGGCTGATGACGTGGTTTACCAGATCGGTGCGCTGCAAGCGTTGGCGGCCACCACGGGAGCCAGCGTCCAGTACGTGAAGCCGCATGGCGGACTCTACAACGCAATCGTGAAGCACACCGCCCAGGCGCGTGCCGTCGTCGACGCCGTGAAATCGGTTGACCCCAACCTCCCGATCCTCGGCCTTCCCGGTTCCGAAGTCCTGCGTCTTGCAGAGGAAGCCGGCCTCCGGGCTGTTTCCGAAGCGTTCGCAGACCGCGCCTACAACCCTGACGGCACGCTTGTCTCGCGCTCCCAGCCGGGCGCGGTTCTGCATGATCCCGCCGAAGTGGCCGAACACGTTCTTCGGATGGCTACCGAACAATCCGTCAAGACCGTTGACGGTTCCATCCTGAAAATCCGCGCAGAAAGCATCTGCGTGCATGGTGACTCACCGGGAGCCGTGGCAATGGCTACCGCTGTGAAGTCCGCTCTGGCCGACGCCGACGTCAGCATCGGCTCGTTCCTCTAGCCCGCCCCGGGCTCCCCGCACCATCCCTCATCCCCCCGGAGGACATCATGACCAGCACCAACAACGCAGCCAAGGCAGCGACAAGGAAGCCACCGCCCGGCGCCATCAAGGCGTACGTCGCCAGCCTCACCGGCACGTCGCTTGAGTACTACGACTTCGCCATCTACTCGGTGGCCTCGGCACTTGTTTTCCCCAAGATCTTTTTCCCGGGCAACGACGAATTCGTTGCGCTGCTGCTCTCTTTCTCAGCCTTCGCGGTTGGGTACCTGGCTCGACCCATCGGTGGCGTGATCTTCGGGCGCCTCGGTGACAAGATCGGCCGCAAGTACGTCCTGGTCTTCACGCTGGTCCTGATCGGTGTGGCCACGGTGCTCATCGGCGCGCTGCCCGACTACTCTGTGATCGGCGTAGCGGCACCCACTATTCTTGTGCTGCTGCGTCTGGCACAGGGTATTGGTGTTGGTGGCGAATGGGGTGGCGCAGTGCTGCTGTCCAGCGAATTCGGTGACCCCAACAAGCGCGGCTTCTGGTCCTCCGCGGCCCAGATCGGCCCGCCCGCCGGCAACCTCATGGCCAACGGTGTCCTGGCAATCCTTGCCGCTTCCCTCAGCGAAGAAGCATTCCTCTCCTGGGGCTGGCGCGTAGCCTTCCTTGCTTCCGCACTGCTGGTGGTCTTCGGCCTGATCATCCGACTCAAGCTCGAAGAAACCCCGGTCTTCAAGGCCATCCAGGCCCACGGCGACCGTCCCAAGGCTCCCATCAAGGAAGTCTTCACCACCCAGCCCAAGGCCTTGGTCGCCGCAGCACTTTCCCGCGTTTGCCCTGACATTCTCTACGCGCTGTTCACGGTGTTCGTAGCCGTCTACGCCACCAAGGAACTGGGCATGACCACAGGCAACGTCCTCTCCGCCATCTTGATTGGCTCTGCGTTCCAGCTCTTCCTGATCCCGCTGGCCGGCGCCCTGACGGACCGCTTCAACCGCCGGTGGGTCTACGGAATCGCCGCAGCGGCCACGGCAGCCTACATCCCGCTGTTCTTCCTCATGATCCAGGGCAAGTCCGTGGCCATGCTCACCATTGGCACCGTGATCGGCTTGGCCCTCCACGCCTTCATGTACGGTCCTCAGGCGGCCTTCATCACCGAACAGTTCCCCGCCCGGCTCCGGTACGCCGGCAGCTCGCTGGCCTACACCCTGGCCGGTGTGATCGGTGGAGCAGTTGCACCCATCATCTTCACCGCTCTTTACGGTGCAGCTGGCGGTGGCTGGTACCTGATCGCCGGTTACATCCTTCTGGCGGCCATCATCACAATCGTGGGCATGCTCCTCGGCCGTGACCCCAAGCCGGAAGAAGACGTCCGTTTGATGCAGGGGACGCACGCTCAGCCGGCGGCCTAACTAAAGATGGAAACCGTGATGCAAACCACCACCGCTAAAAGGGTCCGCTCTGTCAGACCCGTCGGCACCCGTGCGGTGCTGGCCGAGCTGGACGGACTGCAGGACGTCCTCGCCCTGCAGGACATGCTCTATAAGTCACCGCTTCCGGGTCAGGTGGACGTACTTGCCGCCGCAGAAACGGTCATGGTGGTGGGCGAGTCCGCAGCGGCAACCCGCACCATCGGCGCGCGGCTCATGGAGTTGGAACTGACGGCGCCGGAGGTCACTGACTCCGGACTGGTGGTCATAGATACCGTGTACGACGGCGACGACCTCGCCGATGTCGCGGAGCTCACCGGGCTCAGCACGGAGGGCGTCGTTGCCGCGCACACCGGTCAGATCTGGACCGTAGCCTTCGCTGGCTTCGCGCCCGGCTTCGGCTACATGGTGGGCGAAAACGAGGCCCTCACGGTTCCACGGCGCTCTTCCCCAAGGACTGCCGTTCCCGCTGGATCGGTGGCCCTCGGTGGTCAGTATTCTGCCGTCTACCCGCGCCGTTCCCCGGGTGGATGGCAGCTGATCGGCCGGACCGGCGCACGGATGTGGGACCTGAACCGATCGCAGCCAGCCCTCGTAAGGCCGGGCGATCGTGTGCAGTATCGGGCAGTCCGGGAAGTCGTGACCACCAGTGACACTCCGGCGCGCGAACCCGAAAAGGAGCGCCACACTGAGTCCGGACTGAGGATTCTCAATCCGGGCGCGCAGAGCCTGATTCAGGATCTCGGCCGGCGAGGTTTTGGTCCGTTGGGCGTGTCTGCTGCGGGAGCCCTGGACAGGGCCTCGTTGCGGCGGGCCAACCGGCTGGTCGGGAACGCTTCCTCAGCCGCGGCCATCGAATCCGTCAATGGCGGGCTCACGGTGGAAGCTGTGGGTGATCAGGTGATTGCCGTGACCGGTGCGCCGACGACGCTGACTATCGAGTCGCCGTCGTGGGTTGGGTCTGACGACGACGACGGCGGCGCCCGGCCGGGTGCGAGGCGGACCGTTCCCATGGCCGCACCTTTCGCATTGCTCGACGGCGAAGTCCTCACCCTGGGCGCTCCGGAATCGGGGTTCCGAAACTACGTGGCGATCCGTGGCGGAGTGGATGCCCCGGAGGTCTTGGGCAGCAGATCCGCGGACACGATGTCAGGGATCGGGCCCGCACCGCTGGCCATCAGGCAGGTCCTCGCCACCGGCGAGCAAACTGCGTCCACGGCTGTTGGCGCCTCCGAATTGCAGCCGGACTTCCCTGGCGCGGGTGTCACAGTGCTGGACGTTGTCCCCGGGCCGCGCGCCGACTGGTTCGACCAAGAAGCCCTCGATTCCCTCTGCAACCAGGAATGGCTTGTCACGCCCCAGTCCAACCGCGTGGGCATGCGCCTGGACGGCAAGCCGCTGGAGAGAACACGGGAAGGTGAGCTTCCCAGTGAAGGCACCATGGCTGGCGCCCTCCAGATCCCGCCCGCGGGACTGCCCGTCCTCTTCTTGGCGGACCACCCCATCACCGGCGGATATCCCGTGATCGGCGTGGTGCGGGACGAACACTTGGATAGAGCTGCACAGGTTCCCATTGGCGGAAGAATCCGCTTCCGGCTGGTTCCGGATTCCGCAGACTTCACCACGACTACTACCAAGACCCCAGAGAAGTGAGTATTTGATGCGCAAGGTCCTGATCGCGAACCGTGGCGAAATCGCTGTCCGTGTCGCCCGAGCCTGTGACGACGCCGGCATCCAGTCAGTCGCCGTCTACGCAGACATCGATGCCGATGCCATGCACGTTGGCGCTGCTGACGAAGCCTTCAGCCTGGGCGGCAATTCGCCGGCTGACACCTACTTGAACATTGAAAAGCTGCTGGCCGTTGCGGAGCAGTCCGGCGCGGATTCCGTCCATCCCGGATACGGCTTCTTGTCCGAGAACGCGGACTTTGCACAAGCAGTCCTCGACGCCGGACTCGAGTGGATCGGTCCCTCACCGGAGTCGATTCGCCAGTTGGGCAACAAGATCACGGCCCGCGAGATCGCTGTCAGGGCCGGTGCCCCGTTGGTTGCAGGTAGTGACGGACCGGTGTCCTCTGCTGCGGAAGCCCGGGCCTTCGCGGAGGAACACGGTCTTCCGCTGGCTATTAAGGCTGCATTTGGGGGCGGTGGCCGTGGGCTGAAGGTGGTTCGCGAGCTCGCTGAAGTGGAAGAAGCGTTCGACTCTGCAGTCCGTGAGGCCGTGGCTGCCTTCGGCCGTGGCGAGTGCTTCGTGGAGCAGTACTTGGACCGGCCGCGGCACGTCGAGGCACAGGTCATCGCGGACAAGCTGGGCAACGTCATTGTGGTGGGCACCCGCGACTGCTCACTCCAACGTCGCCACCAAAAGCTCGTGGAAGAAGCCCCCGCCCCCTTCCTGAGCGATACGCAGCGGCAAAAGATCTACGAGGGCTCCAAAGCAATCATCCGTGAAGCCGGCTATTACGGCGCCGGGACCGTGGAGTTCCTGGTTTCGGCGGACGGAGCCGTGGCGTTCCTTGAAGTCAACACACGACTTCAGGTGGAGCACCCCATCACGGAGGAAACTGCCGGGATTGACCTGGTGCAGGAGCAGTTCCGGATCGCTGCAGGTTTGCCGCTGAGCATTTCGGAAGACCCGACTCCTAGAGGGCACTCGTTCGAGTTCCGCATCAACGCCGAAGACGTAGGCCGCGGCTTCCTGCCGTCCCCGGGAACAGTGGCTTCTTTTGAGGCGCCCACTGGTCCCGGCATCCGCATCGACACAGGCGTACGGTCCGGCTCATTCGTGGCACCGCAGTTCGACTCCTTGCTTGCCAAGCTGATAGTCACTGGAGCCGACCGACAGCAAGCCCTTCGCCGTGCGCGCCGTGCCCTCGCAGAAATCAAGATCACCGGCCTGGCTACAGTTCTGCCGTTCCACCGCGCGGTTCTGGAGTCCGACGACTTCACGTCAGTGGCTGGCCTGCGCGTACACACGCGCTGGATAGAGACCGACTTCGCGGACCAGATCCCCGTGGATCCTGACTACAACGTCATTGCCCCGAGCGGAGAACGCAGGACCATCACGGTGGATGTCGACGGCAAACGGCTCGCAGTGGGGCTTCCCGCAGACCTGCTGGACGGCTGGGCACGCTCCGGCCACGGGCTCCCGGCCACGGCGGACGTTACGGGACTGCCCGGATCCTCGGACAGCACTGACTCGCCCGCCGAATCCGCCTTGGTCTCCAGCATGGCCGGCACGGTGGTGAAGTGGCTCGTGGAGCCCGGTACTGCGGTAGCTGCCGGGGACCCTTTGGTGGTTCTTGAAGCCATGAAGATGGAAACCCAGGTCCCGGCACACCGTACGGGCACACTCTCCGAGGTGTTGTCGGCTCCCGGTGGAGTGGTGACTGCGGGTGCAGTGCTGGCCCACATCGAGTAGTTAGGACGTAACGGCCACACCCAGCACGCTGTCCAGGAGGCTGTTGGAGAACTTCCCCGTGGGGTCGTTGGCCTGGACTAGAGCACGGAAGTCCTCGAAGCGCGGGTAGAGCGCCGCGAAGTCGTACTCGCCGGGTGTGAAGAGCTTGCCCCAATGCGGGCGGGCGCCAAAAGGCCTTAGTGCTGTTTCAAGCTCGGGGAGTATTGCTTCTACCTCGGCCTGCAGCGGCTTCCACGTGAAGTGGAGTGCCACGCTTTGCTGCTGGTAGAACGGGCTAAGCCAGAACTCGTCGGCGGCCACAGTGCGAATCTCGGAGACGAACAGCAGCGGCGCGAACTTATGGGCGAGTTCCCGTACAGCCCGCAGCGCGGCGGGTGCCTGTTCCAGGGGAAGGAGAAACTCGCTTTGCAGTTCCTCGCCGTTGCTCGGGGTGAATTCGTGGCGGAAATGCGGCAACCGGTCCAGCCACTTGCCGGCGACGTCCAGTTGCTCGGTGCAGTTCTCGGCTGACATGTCCGGCAAGGGATGCAGGGCCGCCGTCGCAGCCGTTGCCCCAAAGAGGTCGGTCAGCGGAGCCTCGGAGTCCAGGGCTTTGAACCACACCTGCGGGATGGTGTCGCCGGTGTAGTCGGTGAAGAAGCTAACGCTGTAAGCGCTGGAAGCGATGGCCTCAAAGTTTGACAGCGCTCCTTCCCAGGAAAGTCCGGTGAGCACACGCTGCCGGACGTCATAGCTCGGCCGGACCGCGAGTTCCAGCCCTGTGACGATGCCCAGAGCGCCCATTCCCACCACGTTGGCGAGGAATTCGTCGTCGTCCGCCGTGAGGGTCACCAGCTCGCCTGAGGCGCGCACCAGGTCAACACTGACGACGGCGGCAGCCAAGGAGGGGTTGTTGACGCCACTGCCGTGCGTCCCGGTTTGGATGGCGCCGGCCACTGAGATGTGCGGAAGGGACGCGAGGTTGTGAATGGCGTAGCCCTGCTCCTCGAGCGCGCGGCCCAGGGCTCCGTAACTGATGCCACCACTGACTTTGACGGTATTCTTCGCGGTGTCCAGCGCGACTTCCTGGGGCAGGGCGTCCAGCAGGATGTGTGTGCCGTCGGTGTCGGCGACCGTGTTGAAGGAGTGCCGGGAACCGAGTGCTTTGATCCGCGACGCGTTGGCTACGAGTTCCTGCAGCTCCTCCACCGACGTGGGACTGTGGACGTCCGCAGACGAGTACTCAAGGTTTCCTGCCCAGTTCTTCATCGAATCATCTTCCCGCTCTGATACTTATTGGCTCCCGCAATTGTTAACGTTCACAACTAATTGCGTCAAGGGGTGTCCACGCCGTTGCGGCTAGAGTTCAAGAAACCCGCCGTCTATCAGGAGCTGCACGTGAGCAAGGGATCCAAGCCCACCATTAGGGACGTAGCTATGGCGGCGGAGGTTTCGCTGACCACCGTGTCCTATGTGCTCTCCGGCCGGCACGGCGGCACTACCCGGATCAGTCAGCCCACGCAGGACCGGGTCCTGGCAGCGGTCAAGGAACTGGGGTACGTGCCCAATCAAGCCGCTCGTGGCATGCGTCGGGGCAAGACGGACGTTGTGGCGGTGGCTATCGGCAACCTTGAATGGCCGTGGGACCGTGCCCTCGCCACAGCCGCAGCAAGGATCCTTCCCGAGCGTGGCTACCAGCCGGTGATCCTCTTGGGTGATGACTGGCGGAAGTTCATGATGTCCGGCGGCGCGGATGGCGTCATCATCGGCTACTTTCCAGAAGCCAAGTCCGAGGACGAAACCGTCACGGAATTAGCACGCCGTGGCGTCGCCCAGGTGGTGATCTCGGGAACCATGAAGCCCGCGGGTTTCGATGTCCTTGCTCCCGAAGCCGATGCCGGGCTCGCCGAGTGCATGGAGTTCCTCACCGCATCCCACCGCAGGATCGCCTGCATTCGAAGAGCGGACCCGGCCGGCAGGCCCAAGAGCCGGTTCGCCGCTTACGCAGCCGGACTGGAGAGGGCGGGCATCGCGCTGGATGAGTCTTTGGTCAGGACGTCGCACCACCGTCCGGCCACGGCGTATCAGTCGGCCCTTGAGTTGCTCCAGCTACCGGACAGGCCAACTGCCATCTTGTGCACCGACGACATGGAAGCCCTGCAGACCATCCGTGCCGCCTATCGCCTCGGCCTCCGCGTCCCCGAGGACGTCCAGATTGTGGGCGTCGGAAACTCTACCGAGGGCCAGGACTACGATCCCGCCCTGACAACGGTGGGACCTGAACCGATCTTTGAGCAGGTAGTCCGGATGTTGCTCGATCGCTTGGCGGGAATTACGCCTGCCGAGGGCATTCGGGTAGCGTCGCCGTGGAAGTTGCACCGCCGCGGCACCACGCAGGGATAGCTAGTCCTTCAGCGGACGGCGAGCCAGCCAAGCAGCCACGATTGCGCCCGAGATGTTGTGCCACAGCGAGAATACGGCCGATGGCAGCGCGGCCAACGGACTGAAGTGCGCAGTAGCCAGCGTCGCGGCCAAGCCGGAGTTCTGCATGCCGACTTCGAATGCGAGGGCGCGGCGCGCCTTGTCGTCCAGGCGGCCGAGCTTGCCGGCGAGGTAGCCGAGGCCCAGGCCGAAACCGTTGTGGAGGACCACTGCCAGGAACACGATGGCGCCTGCGGCAACGATCTTGCTGGCGCTTCCCGCCACAACAATGGCCACGATCAACGAAATCACGACGGCGGATGCCCACGGAAGTGCCGGAAGCACCTTTGCGACGAGCTTCGAGAGGAACAGCCGGGCCAGGAGGCCTGCGATCACCGGCAGCAGCACGGTCTTCACGATGTCCATCACCATGGCGCCGGCATCAATGTGCAGGAAAGATCCGGCCAGGAAGAGCGTCAGGGCAGGGGTCACGATGGGCGCGATCAGTGTGGAGACTGAGGCCACGGCTACAGAGAGCGCAACGTCGCCCTTGGCAAGGAAGGCCATGACGTTGGAGGCGGTGCCGGAAGGTGCGCAGCCAACGAGGATCAGGCCGACAGCCAGTTCGGGCGGCAACTGCAAAAGGACGGCAATAAGCCAGCCAGCGCCGGGCATGATCACGTAGTGCGCCACGATGCCGAGCGCTACAGCCCAGGGGCGGCGGGCCACCGAGGCAAAGTCCGGAGGGGTCAGGGTGAGTCCCATGCAGAACATGATGACGCCCAGCAGATAAGGAACCGCGACGCCCATGGGCTTGAACAGATCAGGAATCAGGAAGCCCAGCACGCCGGCTACCACCACGAGAAGCGGGAACACTGTGACGGCGATACGCGCGATCTTGGCTTCAGCGGCAAGGGCGGCGTTCACGGGCGCAGCGGGTTCTTCGGTTTTCGACGGGGTATTGGTTGCCTCAAGCATTCATCCATGCTCACATCTGCCCCGTAGCCCCCACTAATTCTTTACTTGCAGGGGAGCGTATATGTCAGATGACCGCTCTTTACCACCCAAATGCTACTTAGTTGGGCTAGGAGTTGAGCTTGCCGGCCAAGCGCTCACGCATACGGACGCTGGCCTCGTTGAGCCCAATGAACTCCACTTCCCGGCCGTGATTCCGGTACTTCTCAGTCACCGAATCCAGCACGGCCACCGTTGAGGCGTCCCAGATGTGCGAACCGTGCAGATCGATGATCACCCGATCTATGCCGTCGGAGGAATCCTTCGCGTAATCGAATTGCGTGTACAGATCATTGGACGAAGCGAAGAACAGCTCGCCGTCCACCGTGTACGTCGCAACCCTTTCACCGTTGAGTTCCAGCTCGGTCCGCTCCACGGTTGCGAAATGGGCCACCCGCCGCGCGAACAGCACCATTGCGGTCACGACGCCGACGCCGACACCCACCGCCAGATTGTGCGTCGCCACCACCGCGGCAACAGTGATGAGCATGACCGCGGTTTCGGACTTCGGCAGGCGCTTGAGTGTAGAAGGCCGGATGGAGTGCCAGTCGAAAGTAATCAGCGAAACGAAGATCATCACAGCCACCAACGCCGCCATGGGGATCATGCCCACAACATCGCCCAGGACCACCACCAGGATCAGCAGGAACACACCGGCCAGGAACGTTGAGAGGCGGCTCCGGGCTCCCGAGCCCTTGACGTTGATCATGGTCTGTCCGATCACCGCGCAACCACCCAGGCCGCCAAGGAAACCTGTGACGATGTTGGCGGCACCTTGACCCCACGAGACCCGCGTCTTGTTGGAACGGGTGTCCGTGATGTCGTCCACGAGCTTGGCAGTCATCAACGATTCCAGAAGGCCCACCAGCGCCATGGACAAGGCAAACGGTGCAATGATCTGGAACGTCTCCAGGTTCAGGGGCACGTTGGGCAGGAAGAATCCGGGCAGGCTGTCCGGGAGTTCGCCCTTATCGCTGACGGTGGGAACGTCGACGTTCCCCAAAACAGTGACCAGCGTGATGGCTACGATCGCTACCAAAGGTGCAGGAATTGCTGTGGTGATGCGGGGCAGCCCGAACACGATCACCAAACCCACCACCACGATCGGATAGACCATCCAGGGCACGTCAAAGAGCTCGGGCATCTGGGACATGAACACCAGAATTGCCAAGGCGTTCACGAATCCGATCATCACGGACCGCGGGATGAAACGCATCAGTTTGGTGACGCCAAGGACAGCAAGGATGATCTGGAAAACGCCCGCCAGGATGATAGTGGCAATCAGGTAGTCAAGCCCATGTTCTTTCATCACCGGAGCGATCACCAGGGCTACGGCACCGGTGGCCGCAGAGATCATGGCCGGGCGACCACCCACAATGGCAGTGACCACGCCCATGGTGAAGGACGCGAACAGCCCGATGCGCGGATCAACGCCCGCAATCACTGAGAACGCGATGGCCTCGGGGATCAATGCCAGAGCCACTACGAGTCCCGCAAGGGACTCCGTCAGGAGCCGGCGGGGCGAGCGAAAGGTCGCCCGCAGTGACATGAGTTGCTCGGGAGTCATGGGTCCTTACAGTGCAGTTGTCTTAGAGCGCTGTCTGGCGGTAGCGCTCAATCTGCTTTAGACGCCGCTGGAGGCTGTCGCGCCGCGGGTGCGGGACGACGTCGGGCGCCTCAGCGGTGAGATCAATGTGTTCGGTTCCGTACTGCCACAGCAGGAGGTCATCCAGGAGGCGGTCGGGGCCGGGGGAGTAACGGTGGTCCAATGCCTTGCGGACCTCGGTGATTCGGTTGGCGCTGAGCAGGCCGGCTAGCTCCACGGTCTTGGTGAGTCCGTGGGCGGCGAGCAGCTCGGCAGCCCATCCCCAGTCGTCATCAACTTTACGGTCAACGTGCGGCAGGAGCGTACGCCAAACGTCGCGGACCCGGTTTGGCGTCAGGGGCATGCCTCCATCGCCTTCGAGATCCCAGTAGCCGCGGACTTCCTCATAACGCTCGTGAAGATCGGCGAAGGCGCTCTCAACGGTTTCCAACATGGCGGCAGTGGCCGTGAACTGGCGGTCGAAATGTGGTGTCCAAGCGCGCGGATCTTCGGCCTTGAAACGGATGTCGTGCTCGATCTCGCTCCAAGCGTGTGCGAACACCGTGCGGATCTGGCACTCGAAGAAGTAGCTGCCGTTGGCGGGCATGTCCGGATTGAAGACGTGCTGGTACTCCTTCACGGCCTCGTTCTGGATGGTCCGCAGGATGAGGTGCCGGCTGGAGTATCCGTACGTTCCGGACTCGATGGAGCCGATGTCCTTCTCACGGTCGCCGCGGCAATCGAAGAGCTGACGCTGCCGCTTGATGATGTTGGCTACCGCTGCGTTCTCAGCCGGCAGCTTGGTGATGACACGGATGCCCACCATGTCGTTCAACGTGCGGAACGGGTCCGGGAACTTGAGTACACGCGGCCCGCCGGGCTCCAACGGATCATCCGTGCGGGAAATCTTTTCGCGGAACGACTCAACGGTTTTGGTCCGCCCCGTGACAAACAACGGAGTGACCTCAGCGTCGTTCAGCATGTCCCTCAGAGTGAGCAGCACATCCCGTGTGACCCGCTTCAATGCAGGGCGAACACGCTCGTAGAGCGCCACATTCGCATCCACTGCGTCGCGCTGGGCCTGGTCCAGGCTGTCCCAATTGCTTGCCATGCCCCCAGCTTACGGGGCGGGTCCGACACTCAACCGAGCCACTCGCCGTCGGGGTGCCTAGCCAAACTTCCGAATCGTCACGATAGGCTCAGTACAAAGGAGGGCGCAATGTTGCGGCACAAGTACAGCTACGGCGAACACCCCAGTCAGTGGGGCGAACTCTTCATACCTGAACCGAGCAACGGAAACCATCGCGGCGCATCAGCTGTGGCCGGTGGAATCGCCGTTGTGATCCATGGCGGCTACTGGCGGTCACAGTACGGCGCTGAGCTTGGCGAGCCCCTTGCGCGCGATCTCGCCGCGCATGGCATCACCGCCTGGAACCTCGAGTACCGGAGGGCCGGAAACGGCGGTGGTTGGCCTCATACCTTCGAGGACATCCTGGCCGGCATCGACCATCTGTCCGAAATCGCCGGCCAGCACGACCTTCAGCTCGGCAAGGTGGTGGCACTGGGCCACTCGGCCGGCGGCCACTTGGCTGTTTGGGCCGCAGGCCGGCAGCGGCTTTCTGAAATCGGAACACCCGACGCCGACCGCCAACTCCAGCGCGGGCCGGAGGATAACGCCGTGCACCTGACGGGCGTCGTCAGCCAGTCCGGCCTCCTGAACCTCGCCGCCGCCGAGAAACTGAACCTCAGCAACGGCGCGGTCTGCAACCTCATGGGTGGGGACTCCGGTAGATACCCCAAACGGCATAAATACGCCGACCCCATGAGTTCCTTGCCCATCGACGTCCCCGTATATGCCGTGCACGCCACAGAAGACGAGGATGTTCCTGCGAGTCAGTCCGAAGCTTATGTCGCGGCTGCAACGGCAGCAGGCAGTGCGGCCCAGTTGTTGCGCGTCCCGGGTGACCACTTCGACCTCATCGACCCCAAGGCCGTGGCGTATAAGAAGTGCCGAGAGCTGGTGCAACGGCTGCTCTCGTAACCTGTGGTTCGTGGGGGCCGGCTCTGGCAGAGTGGTCCCATGCTGACAGTCATTGGTGAAGCCCTGGTCGACGTCGTTCAACGCTCCTCGGGAATCGAGGCGCATGTGGGCGGGAGCCCGCTCAACGTTGCCGTCGGTTTGGCGCGGCTGGATCACCCGGTGCAGTTCATCGGCCGCTACGGCAGGGACGCCTATGGTGATTCCGTTGCTGCGCACTTGCGCTCGAGTTCCGTGATGGTTCCGCTTCCGCCGGACGAGAAGCCAACCAGCGTGGCCACCGCGCAGATCGACGACGACGGCGCCGCCACCTACGCTTTCGACCTCGCTTGGGAGCTGCCCGGGCTCGCCGGACGGTTGCCGCTCATGCTGCAAGGCTCCACCCTGCTGCACACAGGATCCATTGCCACCTTCCTGGAGCCAGGCGCCGCGGAGGTGCTTGCCGCCGTCGAGCATGCCCACCCGAGCAGCACCATCAGCTTCGACCCCAACTGCCGTCCCAGCATTATTACGGACGTTGAGTACGCGCGGACGCAAGCCGAGCGCTTTGTGGTGCTGTCCGACGTCGTGAAGGCTTCTGACGAGGACCTCGAGTGGCTGTATCCCGGTGTTGATCCGACGGAATCCGCGCGTCGGTGGCTGTCTTTGGGCGGCGAAGAAGGTCCGGCGTTGGTGGTGGTGACTCGGGGTTCACGCGGGCCGTGGGGCGTCACAAGGGCAGGCGAAACCCAGGTTCCCGCACCGTCCGTGAACGTGGTGGACACCGTGGGAGCAGGGGATTCCTTCATGGCCGGGCTGTTGTCTGCGATTGTGGATCACGGCCTGGATGGCGCGCAGAACCGCGGCGACCTCAGGGCGATGCCCGCAGAAACGCTGGCCGCCATCATGGACCATGCAACACGGGCGGCCGCCGTAACCGTGTCGCGGGCAGGCGCCAATCCGCCCACCCGGGCCGAGCTCAACCATGGTGTGGCCTAAGCGGAGCGCAGGCGCTTAACCTGCCCCGTGTCCGGCAGCCACTTCCTCACCGACCTTCACAGGACCCGGGGGAGTGCCTTCCCCGAATGGGCTGCCACCGAGCGATTCCCGTCCGTGAGGAGTGAGCCAGCCCGATAGATCCGGACCGGCGGGGACGATCTGCGTGGGATTGATGTCCTCGTGGACGATGTAGTAGTGCTGTTTGATCTGCACAAAGTCAGTGGTGTCCCCGAACCCGGGTGTCTGGAACAGGTCCCGGGCATAACCCCACAGTGCCGGCATCTCGCTGAGTTTGTTGCGATTGCACTTGAAGTGTCCGTGATAGACGGCGTCGAAGCGTGCCAGGGTGGTGAAGAGCCGCACGTCTGCTTCCGTGATGGAGTCACCCACCAGGTACCGCTGGCCTGAGAGCCGTTCCTCGAGCCAGTCCAACGCGTTCCACAAGCGGGTGTAAGCGGCATCGTAGGCTTCCTGGGAGCCTGCGAAGCCACACCTGTAAACGCCGTTGTTGACCTCGGTGAAGACGCGTTTGTTGACCTGGTCGATCTCCTCCCGCAGGTGCTCCGGGTACAGCTGCGGAGCGCCGGGACGGTGAAACTCTGTCCACTCAGTGGAGAAGTCCAGCGTGATCTGGGGGAAGTTGTTGGTCACTACTGCGCCGCTGGCAATGTCCACTACGGCCGGAACGGTGATCCCGCGCGGGTAGTCGGGGAAGCGGCGGAAGTACGCTTCCTGCAGCCGTTCAATGCCCAAGACGGGATCTTTGCCCTCCGGGTCCACATCAAAAGTCCAGGATCGGGCATCGTGGGTGGGGCCGGGCTGGCCGAGGCTGATGACATCCTCAAGTCCCAGGAGCCTACGGACGATGACGGTCCGGTTGGCCCAGGGGCAGGCCCGCGCCGCAATCAGCCGATACCGGCCGGGTTCCACTGGCCAACCCGGTTCGCCGTTGGGTCCTGAAGCGCCGTCGCGGGTGATGCGGTCCTCGATGTAGTTGGTATCCCGGTTGAACTCGTTTCCGGTGACGTACGCGCCGCGTGTGCTGTGCTCTTCGCTTATGGTTTTGTCACTCATCAGCCCAGCCTATTCTCCGGTTTTGGGAATGTGCACGGTCAGCGAAGGGGGATTAGGCCACGCTGAGCCCACGTAGACTGACATGATGCGGCTCGTAGCAAGCGATATTGACGGCACCATCCTCGGTCACGACGGAAAAATCAGTGACCGGACCATCAAGGCATTCCAGGCGTGCCGCGACGCAGGGGTGGAACTCGTCTTCGTCACGGGTCGTCCGCCGCGCTGGCTGTACCCGCTCCAGGAGCAGCTGGGTCACAGCGGGATCGTGATCTGTTCCAACGGTGCCGTGGTGTGGGATCTCGAAACCGAGAAGGCCCTGTCCTCGTGTGTCTTGGACGCAGAATCCGTCTTTGAGGCCCGTCGCATCATCAAGTCCATCCGGCCTGACGCCCTGTTCGCTGTCGAAACCCTCACAGGTTTCCAGCTGGAGCCGGGCTTCATCGAGAACGAAACCAGCGAACTGCTCGCGGAGTTCACCCCCAAACCGCTGGCCGAGACGCTCACGGCGGATGACGCCGTCGTAAAGTTCCTGGCGATCACCCGGGAAGGCACCCCGGACGAGTTCCTTGCCGAGGTGCAGCCCGCCGTAGCCCACCTTGTGTCCACCACACACTCAGCGCCGCGGACGGCGATGCTGGAGATGTCCGTTCCGGGCATTAACAAGGCCGTCACACTCGCCCAGTACGCCGAGTCGCTGGGGATCGAAGCCGCCGACGTTGTGGCGTTCGGGGACATGCCCAATGACATCGAGATGCTGCGCTGGGCCGGGCACGGTTACGCGATGGCCAGTGGACATCCTGAAGCCATCCTCGCCGCCGGGCAGCAGGCGCCGCACTTCGACGACGACGGCGTAGCTCAGATTCTCGAGGCAAAGCTGACTGAGCAGCGGGTCTAGTTCCGTCCGACGCGGGGAATCCAGCAGCGTACTGAATCACGGTAGTGCCGGAACTCGGCTCCAAACCGGCTTTCGAGGTCTGCTTCTTCGAGCGGCCGGACAGCATAGTTCCACAGCAGCGAGCCGATCGCCGCGTATGCGACCACGAGCCATGAGCCCAGAATCAGGCCAACCGCAACGCCTTGGGAAATGCCCGCCACCGCCATCGGGTTCCGAACCCACCGGTAAGGTCCGGCGATAACCAGGCGGTTGGGCATGGCGGAGGGCAGAGGGGTGCCGCCTCCGGCAGAGGACATGGTCACCGCGGACGCGATACCGAGGCAACTGGCCAGCACCAGCACCACCAGGCCGGCTGGCGCTGCGGTGGAGGGAAGAGCCAGCGAAACGGCCCACCTTTGCTCGAACCAGCAGATGACTGACGGAAGCACAACCAGGAAGAGTCCCCAAAAGAGGGCCAATTGACCCATAGTTGCCGCTACGTTAGCCGCAGCGCCGCGGAGGGTGGGTGCCGGACGGAACGCGAATGGCCCCCGCACGATCAACTCCGTGGGGACACGGCCCTCCACCACAAGGAACAGCGCAATGGTTGAACAAGCGGCCGCAGCCAGCATGATCAGGACGCCCCACCCGGCTTCGGTACTGAATGTTGCGTAGGTGGCGAGGGCGACCGCAACGAGGCCGGTCCAGCTGGTAGCCACCATCGCGCCGGCCCGCACCCCGAAGGCGGCCCAAGCGGAAGCGACGACGAACAGCGGAACATCAAAGGCCGCCACAAGAACGGGGTCCAGACTGCCGAGAGTGGCCGTCCGAATGGCCGGTGACAGGAAAACTCCCACCCACCACGCCAGCCCGGCCACGGCTTGGACAGCGAAGTAGATCCGGCCCCACCCTTGCGCCCGCGAAGCGGTAGGAGCCTCGCGATTCACGGGTGCCGCACGCCCTCTCCTGCCAGCAACGCGCGGTAGCCCTCCTTGTAAGTGGGAAAGGTGAATTCGAAACCGGTCGCCCTAATCCGCGCATTTGAACAGCGCTTATCGCCGGGGCCGGCGTCGGACGCGCCGCCAGGTTCCGCCGTCGGGGGTTCCGGGCATCCCATCTCAGAGGCGAGGAAGCGCATGACGTCGCCCATTTCCGCCGCGTGATCATCAACGCCAACGTAGACGGGATCAGGAGTCGGTTCCATGGTGGTGAGGTGGACGATCATGGCCGCGGCGTCGTCCCGATGGACGCGGTTGGTGTGCCGGGGTTGGGCGGGAATGACGGCTTGGCCGGTCCGGACCTGGTCGATCAGCCGGGTGCGACCAGGGCCGTAAATACCGCCGAGCCTTAGGGAGATGGGCTGTGTGGCCGTGCCGCGAGTCCGGGAGAACAACAGCTCCTCAGCCTCCACCAAGACTTTCCCGCTGAACCGTGTGGGCTCCGTGGGTGTTGATTCGTCCACAACAGCTCCGCCGGAATCCTTGTACACAGCCGTTGAGGAGACGAAGAGGATCCGCTGCGGCTCAATGGATTGCCGTTCCAGCGCATCCAGGACGTTCTTTACACCGTTCAGATAGGCCGCGCGGTACGCCTCTTCGGTGGAAGCGTCGGCCGCGACAGCCACCACCACGATGTCCACATCCGCGGGTAATTCCGGCACATGCTTGGAGAGGTCCGCGAAGACACCCCGGATCCCGGACGGCAGCTTCTCAGGGGACCTGCGAAGGCCCACAACGTCATGGCCAGCGGCTGCGAAGCGCAGTCCGGCTTCGGTTCCAAGGTCGCCGCAGCCGGCAATCAACACAGTCATGCCCCTAGTTTGTCAGTACCGCAGTGTCATCCAGTTCCCAGCCTCCATACAACCGGCGTTCACGTTGCGCCCGTAGGCTTCCAGCCAAGGACCCGTTCGCATCGTGTCTTACAAGTCGGATTTGCAGGGGGAAACATGGCCAAGCGCAGGATCAACAACGTCAATACCGCGCCAATGCGTCGCATCGAACCGGATCACCACTGGCGGTCGCTTCGCCAAGGAGACCGGGTCAAGGTCACGCTGACGCCCGGCTTCGAATCGGCCGGAGTGGTGGACGCCGTTACTGGCGATGCCACCGCGGTGTGGGTGGAGCTCGACGGCGGTCGCGGCCGGACGCTGGTGCATGTCAGCGACGGCGTGGCGATCGTTCCGCAATCGACGGCGGTCCTCCCGCAGGAGAGCTAACCGCACCTTCGCCATGGGCTACGCTACGGGAGTGACGCTGCCCTATTTCTTCCGCAAGGACGGTTCGGTGGGCCCTTTGGCCTTCGCCCACAGAGGGTTCTCGTTGGACGGCCTGGAGAATTCCATGGCCGCGTTCCGGGCAGCAACGGAACTCGGAACTGTGCACCTTGAAACCGACGTCCACACGACGGCCGACGGCGTATTGCTGGTATTCCACGATTCATCCCTGGACCGGGTTACCGATTCAGTGGGCAAGATTTCCGAGCTGACCGCCACCCAAGTTGCTGCTGCCCGAATCGGCGGGGTGGAGCCGGTCCCAACCTTTGATGAGCTGGTTACCGCCCTGCCCCATGCCCGGCTGAACCTGGACGTCAAGGACTGGAACTCGGTGGGTCCCATGGCTGCTGCGATCGAGAAGCATGGTGTCCATGACAGGGTGTTGGTCACCAGCTTTTCGGACAGGCGTCGACGAGCAGTACTTTCCAGGCTGTCCCGTCGGGTGGCTTCCTCTGCCGGCAGCTCGCTGACCGCGCTGTTCGTTGTACTTGGCCCGGTGCTTCCGGCGCCTTTGGCACGCAAGCTGCTTGCCGGCGTCGACGTCTTCCAAGTCCCTGTCCGTTACGGGCGGGTCCCCGTGGTGACCCCGGGGTTCATACGCCGCGCCCATCGCCTGGACAGGCAAGTGCATGTGTGGACCGTCAACGATCCCGTGGAGATGGAGCGTCTCCTGGACCTCGGTGTGGACGGCATCGTGTCCGACCGCCTCGACCTGCTCAAGGAAGTCCTGGTGCGCCGGGGCCAGTGGGCGTAAACCGCCGCGCGAGTTGGCATTAATTGCCATTTCGGCGGGGGTTAGTTGCCGCCCTCGATCGCGGCCGGACGGGTTTGGCTTGCGCGGATCCTCTCCAGGTGGAACTTATTGCTGCGGTCGAAGTTGAAGATGCCGTTCTTCTCCTGGAAAACGTCCGTTAGCTGCGTGTAGCAGTAGCCGAACATGTCCGGGTTATCCAGCAGCACAGAGCAGAGGCCGTCGAAGCGGGTGTAGAACTCTTCCTCGCTGCTGACGCGCTGGCCGTAGCCCCATGAAGTGGATACATCGCTTCCTTTCACCGCCTGGCGGGCTTCAACTTCGTTCCACCAGATGCCACCGAACTCCGAGACGAAGAACGGCTGGCCGGCGTAGGGCACAGAGTATTCCTCGCCGTCGGCTTTGCGGTTGATGTACGGCTTACCCTCGGCCAGGCCTTGCTGTTCAATGCGGAAGCGGTCCGGGTCTTGCTCGTAAGAGTGGGAATCGTAGATGTCCGTTTCCCGGATCCGATGCGCGTAACCGGATGCGTCGATGACAGGCCGGGTGGGGTCGGCGAGCTTGGTGGCCAGGAACATGGCCTCCGTGACGTCATCCAGGACCGTCAACCGATCGTGCAGAATCTGGTGTGTCTCATTGAGGGGGCACCAGCCAATGATCGAGGGGTGGTTGAAGTCGCGCTTGAGCACCTCGAGCCATTGGGCTACGAAGCTCGCCGTGGGTTTCTGGTTGTGGCCTATGGTGCCGCCGCCGGAGACACCCCAGTCACCGAACTCGCCCCACACCAAGTATCCAAGCCGGTCCGCGTGATAGAGGAATCGCTCTTCGAAGACCTTCTGGTGCAGGCGGGCACCGTTGAATCCCGCGGCCATGGACAGCTCGATGTCCCTGACCAGGGCTGCCTCGTCCGGGGAGGTCATGAGCGACTCCGGCCAGTAACCCTGATCCAGGACAAGCCGTTGGAAAACAGCCTTGCCGTTGATGCGGACAACCTTGCCGTCCAACGCAATCGATCGCACGGCTGCGTAGCTGCTGACGTGGTCAACAACCTCGCCGGAGCCGTTCCGCACACTGACCTCGAGGTCGTAGAGGAAAGGATCCTCGATGGACCAGGGCCGGAGGGAGCCCTCCGGAATGCTGAGACGGAGTGACGGAGTGAGGTCAAGATCGGCCTTCGCCGATTCCTCGATCCGCATCCCCGAACCGTCAGTCAGGACGGCGGTAACCGTGTGCCCGCTCCTGTTCTGGCTGACGGGCACCTCCAGGGTGATGCTGGAGTCCGCGAGGTTGGGGGTCATACGGAGCCGCTTGATGTGAACTGCGGGGACGGCTTCCATCCACACCGTCTGCCAAATCCCGGTGGTCCGGGTGTACTGGCAGTGGGTGTTGTTGTACCAAGTGGCCTGCTTGCCACGCGCCTGCATTTCGTGCCGCGAGTCCCTGGCACGCACCACGATCACAGCGTCCGTTCCGGGCTCGACTACTCCTTCGAGGTCCGCAGTGAAGGGCGTGAAGCCGCCGCGGTGGCGGGCTACTTCAACCCCGTTAACCCAAACTGTGGCGTCGTGATCCACGGCGCCAAAGTGCAGCAGGACGTTCTGACCTGCCCATTCCTGAGGGATTGTCACTGTTCGTCGATACCAGACGGCTTCCATGAAATCGACGTGCTCGATCCCCGAAAGGGACGATTCCGGTGCGAACGGAACCAGGATCTCGCTGTTGAGTTCGCGGGTGGTGAGCCCGCGTTCCAGACCGGAGTCACCGGCGTCGATCTCAAAACCCCAGGTTCCGTTGAGGTTCAGCCACTTGTCGCGGACCAATTGCGGACGGGGATGCTCGGGTTTGGGCATGGCGGGGGTCACATTTTGGCTCACAATCAAAAACCTAACGTGCCACGGGGTTGAGTACCACCGGCCGCCGCGCAAGGATGAATACCGTGACCCGATTCCGTTTAGCAATCCTTGACGATTACCAGCAGGTCTCCGGCGATTACGCCCCGTGGGATTCACTGCTCGACGACGGCGTAAAGGTCAGCGTCTTCAGCGCACCTTTCCTTTCGAAAGAGCAAGCCGTGGCCGCCTTGGCGCCGTTCGACATCATTGTGGCGATGCGCGAGCGAACCCGTTTTCCACAGGATGTCCTGGAGTCGCTGCCGAACCTGAAGCTGCTGGTAACCACTGGCATGGCCAACGCTGCGATCGATCTCGAGGCTGCGTCGGAGCGGGGCATCGTAGTGTCTGGAACGGGTGGTTCACCGGCTGCGGCGCCCGAACTGACGTGGGCTTTGCTGCTCGCTTTTGCCCGCAACCTGGCTGTGGAGGAGAACTCGCTGCGGGCCGGCGGCTGGCAGACCGGAGTTGGGTTTGAACTCGAAGGCAAGACGCTTGGAATAGTTGGACTGGGCAAGATCGGCAAGCGGATGGCGGGGTACGCCAAGGCATTCGGGATGGACGTTCTCGCGTGGAGCCAAAACCTCACGGCGGAAACGGCTGAGGCGGCTGGAGCCCGCAAGGTCAGCAAGGAAGAGTTGTTCAGGGAGTCCGACGTCGTGACGCTGCACTTGAGGCTTTCCGAGAGGACCGAGGGCATAGTTGGCTCGGAGGAACTCCGGCTCCTCGGCCCCGACGGCGTGCTGATCAACACCGCCCGCGGCCCCTTGGTGGATGAGGAAGCACTGATCCGAGCCTTGGAAGAGGGGTGGATCCGCGGCGCGGCACTGGATGTCTTCGACGAGGAACCCCTTCCGGCCGGACACGCACTGCTGCATTCCCCGCGGACTGTTCTCTCGCCGCATATCGGCTACGTGACGCACGAGAGCTACCGCCAGTTCTACGGTGGGGCCTTCGAAGATGTGAAGGCGTGGCTTGATGGGGCTCCTGTGCGGGTGCTTGGCGGCTAGCTCCAGCCGTTGCTGTGCGCGCGTCGCACCCGGTAACGCCAAGCGCACCCGGTAACGCCAAGCGCACCCGTTAGCGCCAAGCGCACCCGTTAGCGCCGCTCGCACCCGGTGGGCGTGCTGGCCGCACCCGGTAACGCCAAGCGCACCAGAGGTTACGGGGGCGCGTGGCGGCTATTGGTGCGCCGCTCTGGAAAGAGGGCCTTCCATCGCCAACATTACGCGCTGGGCAAGCGCTTTCCGAGCGAAGCTGGCAAGATGGACCCATGCGTATCCTCATCGCCCCTGACAAGTTCAAGGGATCCCTGACCGCCGCCGAAGCCGCGTCAGCCATGGCCGAAGGCGCACTGCGCGTTTATCCGGATGCCGTAACCACCCAGTTTCCGGTGGCCGATGGCGGCGAAGGCACCTTGGATGCCGCGATTGCCGCGGGCTACGAGGAGCGGAACAACGCAGTCGTGGGCCCCATCCTCAAGCCCGTTGGGGCCTCGTGGGCGATCCGCAAGGATGCCTTCGGCGGCGCAAGCGCAGTCATCGAGACCGCAATGGCTTCCGGCTTGGCGCACATGGAGCCCACCCCTGAGAACTCGCTGCGCGCCCACAGCTACGGCTGCGGCCAGCTGGTAGCGGCAGCCCTCGACGCCGGTGCAACCGAGATCGTGCTCGGATTGGGCGGCTCTGCAATGTCCGACGGCGGCAGCGGCGCCTTGCGTGCATTGGGGCTCAAACCCCTTGATTCGGCCGGCAATGTGGTGCCGCTCGGCGGAGGTTCCCTGACCGACGTCGTTGCTTTGGACGTCTCCGAGCTGGATCCGCGGCTTTCGAGCGTAAAGTTCCGTATCGCCGTCGACGTCCAAAACCCGCTGTACGGCCCGGAAGGTGCCGCCCATGTTTTCGGCCCGCAGAAGGGTGCCGATGAGGACGCCGTTGAAAAGCTCGACGCCGGTCTCCGCAACTGGGCGTCGCTCCTTCGGGAAGCCACTGGCCGCGACGTGAACGTTCCGGGAGCTGGAGCAGCGGGCGGGTTCCCGGCGTCGTTCCTGGCTTTCACTGACGCCGCGCTGGAAGGTGGGTTTGCGCTGGTGGCAGGGCTGACGGGTCTCGCGAAGCACCTTGGCGAGGCCGATCTGGTGATCACCGGCGAGGGCTCCATGGACGAGCAATCGCTCACGGGCAAGGCCCCGATTGCCCTGGCCGACGCCGCGAGCGTGCATGGAATTCCCGTGATTGCAGTGGCTGGACGCATCACGGTGACGCCGGAAGACCTGGCCAAGCACGGCATCGTGGCAGCCGCTCAGTTGCTGGACGTAGCGCAGCGCAAGGATGGCGTTCCGGACGTCGCCGACGCCGTTGCGAACGCCGGGAAATACCTCGCGTGGGCTACGAGCCAGGTGCTCGAAGGCGCCTGATTACTGGCGGTAGCCCTCCACTTCGCTGACTGGTCGTGCCGAAGCGTCGTCAGGGTTCTCTCCTGCGTCCCTCTTTGCCCGGCGTTGGCGCAGCAAGTCCCAGCACTGGTCGAGCTGGGCTTCCAGCTGCGCCAAGCGGGCGGTGCTGTCGCCGCCGCCGTCATCCGACCCGGCAGCATCGCGGAGGCGGTGTTCCTCCTCCACCAGCGATTGAATTCGCTCCATAAGATCCTGATTGTCCATTGTCATGACTCCTCGTAGTGGTTTGCGCGGTTAGTTAGCAACGTAGTCCTGCTGATGGGGTGCGTCTACTGGTAGCCACCGGCATACTTGGCTCATGAAATTCACTACCACCATCGTGGGCGATGGCAACAAGGCGGGCATCGAGGTTCCGGACGAGATCGTTGATGGGCTGGGTGCAGGCAAGCGGCCCCCGGTGGTGGTGACCATCAACGGCCAGAGTTATCGCAGCAGCATCGCCGTGATGGGCGGTAAATATATGGTGGGTGTCAGCTCGGCAAACCGTGAACTGACCGGGGCTGCGGCGGGGGACACCGTGGACGTCGGCCTTGAAGTGGACACCGAACCGCGGGTTATCGAGGTTCCCGAGGACCTGGCCGCCGCGCTGGACTCGGAGCCTGACGCGAAGGCGTTCTACGCCACTTTGAACTACAGCAGCCAACGGCGCTACGTCGAGCCGATCGGTGATGCCAAGACCGAGGAGACGCGCGCCCGGCGGATCGCGAAGGTAGTTTCGGATTTAAAGGCCGGCAAGAAATAGCATCCTTGGGACAGGCTCGTTGGCAAGAACTTGAACTGAATCACGACACGTTCCGTCCTCTGGGTTCACTACTAAGTCGTGACAGGCTGCAGGGCGCACTCCGGATGCGGAACAGCTGCCACAGTCGATGAGGAGATGAGACCCTCTTGTCGGCTGGTCACGGCGCACGAGCAGGGCCCCATCTCTCGGCTGGCCGGCCGTGCGTGTGTCCGCTGGCTCAACGGACAGTGTGGCCGGCTCTGACTTAGACCACCGGGGCCGGCCACATCCGGAGCGTTTTTGGTCCTGGCCTCAGGGCCAACGTTATGATGTCCGGGTTCCGTTTCTTGCCTTGATCGGGCGCTGGAGGATGAAGACCTAATGCTGACGACGCGGCGAATCATGGCCTGCCTGGCGTTCCTTGTCCCGGTTGCCGGGCTTTCAGGGTTCGCGGTGGTCATGGCCTCCAAGATCGTCAAACGGGGTCCCAAGGACTATCGCCGGGCTGAGATGACGGAAGACGGACGACGCATCCGCATCGACTTGGACGACTACACCAAAGCCCCGGGCGACTTCGGCGTTTTCGATCCCGCGACAGAGAAGTACACGCGAGTCGGCGAGGTCACGCTGGTCAATGAGGACAAGAAGTACGTAGAACGGCGGATTGATTCTCTTGGGTCCGCCACAGGGAGTCTAGGGCCAATCGTCGATTGGACCCCGGACGTGTTTTTCGAGCCATCTTCTGTCGGAGGAAGCTACAAAGAGGTGGACGTCCCCACGGAGTATGGTGCGGCGCCTGCATGGCTCTTCGAAGCTGAAAACACGGACGTATGGGTGATCCATATCCATGGCAGCTGGACCGACCGTTCCATCATGTTCAGAGACGTCCACGCATTCAGTCCTTTGGGATTCACCTCCTTGGTCCCCACATTTCGCAGCGACCCGGAGGTTAGCCCACCACAGGCCGAATCGAGTCACCTTGGTCAAACGGAATGGCGTGACGTGGAAAGCGCCGTGTCCTACGCCGTAGCTCATGGAGCCAAGCGCATTGTTCTCTCCGGCTGGTCAATGGGTGGGACCATTGCCCTCCTCACAGCGGAGCACAGCGCCCACCGGGACCGGATCGTAGGGCTTGTCCTGGTAGGCCCCGTCACGAGCTGGCGGAAGGCCATCGCGGCAGGGGCAGTGCGGGCAGGGGTGCCGGCAATTGGTGCCGGCCTTGTTATGCGCCTGTTGGAGGCTCCGTTGTTCGCCAGGATGCTCGGGCTGGAGGAACCGATCGATTTCGATGCACTTGACTGGGTGGACGTACCTAGCCGGGTGGCAGTCCCCACCCTCGTCTTGCACTCCAACGCAGACCAAGAGGTGCCTTGGGAGATCTCGGCCGCGTTCCAACGTGCGAATCCGGCCACCGTCACCTTGATTACACTCCCTGAGGCTCACCATACCCAGGAGTGGAACGCCTCGCCCTCTGCCTTCACCAATGAACTCAAGAGCTGGGTCAGCAAGACGATCCTGAGTTGACTAAAGCTACGTCTGCGCGTCCAGCTTGGCTTCAATGTGGCTGATCCGGCCCTGAACAGACTCCGGGAACTCCATCAAGTTCACCCGCTCGTAGTTGTGCAGGACTATAAGGCTCTTGTAGACGCCATTTTCGAGTGTCTCGTTGAAGAGGTCCCATGCCGGACTGACGCGCGACCGATCTGCGTTAACCCGCATTCTCATCGCAGTCAGCCATAGGGCATCGATCATCCAGAGACGCAACCTAGGGAGCTGCTTGGACAGGAAAAGAATCAGCCACCCCGCCGCCGTCACCGTGAGGCCTATATAGAAAAGGCGGTCGAACCAGGTTCCGATCGCTCGGGCGAAGTCGTCCCAGGGCGAGAAGTAGTACAGCACCACATACGCGATATGGCAGGAAACAGCCACTGCAACCACCATCAAGCCCGCTGAGAATGTTGCGTATGGTCCCTTGGCGTTGTGCCGAAGCATGTAGATGATCCTGAGCACGGTGAACAACAATGCGAACATGTACGTCCCGCTGTACACGGCAGTTGCCAGCTGGTCCATGCGGGTATCGATGAAGTCGGCAGCCGTTGGAGCTTTGCCCGCAATCAGGGAGAAGCTGGCAATCATGACGGGAATGCTCAGCAACGGAGCGTAGTAGGTCCATCTGACAACGGGTACGTTCGCCAAGCGCCGCACGCTGTCGTTGAAGAAGAAGATCGCCAGCAGCGCGAAGATGGCCTGAAGCAGGTTTGTCACGTTGACGCCACCGAGGTGGCTGTCGATGTCCTCCAAGGGTGTCACCGTTCCCAGGACA
Source organism: Pseudarthrobacter sp. PvP004 (assembly GCF_017876035.1). Lineage (NCBI taxonomy): Bacteria > Bacillati > Actinomycetota > Actinomycetes > Micrococcales > Micrococcaceae > Pseudarthrobacter > Pseudarthrobacter sp. PvP004. The sequence continues at coordinate 3,940,900 of NZ_JAGINL010000001.1, read as the reverse complement.
TAGAGCGCCGCGAGTCCGAATACTGACGCCACCCACGACGTCCGGGATTCCGCCACTTTGATCACCGATGGGATCCGAAGGAGGCACAGGGCGCTCAGCAGCGCGAAAAGCAGCAGTTTCATGGTCTGTTAAAGGAAAGGATCAGGATCGGACGAGCTGCGTGAACGGGTCATCTTCGACATCTCGAAAGCGAAGTCCTCCACCCACCGTTCCACGGGATGATTTGGAACGGACCGGCACGTGACACTGATTGCGTCCGCGGTTTCCCGCAGCATCTCCTCGGAGAGGTCCGGCAGAGCCAAGGCCATCTGAAAGCTCTCCAAGTAGATGTGTCCGAGCTCGTGATATATGCAGTGAAGTTTGTATTGTTGCGACTTCTGCGGGGGAAAATAGACGTTGATGCGGTCTTCGAATTCGGCTTTGAATGCCGTCAGCGCACCCCAGGACTCCTTGTACTCGATCAGATTGATCGGCTTCTTGCAGATCACGGCCAGGCGGTCCACAACTTCCTTCATGGACGTGGTGCCGTCACCGCATAACTCTCGAACCTTGTCCTGAACCGACGGGAGAGTCATTCATCCTCACCGTTCATCGACGCATCGATAATCCTGGTGATTGTCCTTAGCGTTTCGGGCGAAGTTGCCCCAAGGTTTCTCGCGGCAAAATTCTTCACCTTGAGCTTGCGCATCTGCACAAGGAACTCCATCCGCGCTTCTACCTCGGGAGGAGTCTCACTGTTGAGATCAACGAGGTAACTGGCTGGTACGGAAAAAACGAGCTCGGCGATGCCCTTCAGGAGTTCTTGATCCGTCACCAGGCTGCCAGTGCCATTGATTAAGTAAGACCACCGTGTTCGCGACATGTGGATTCCGTGAGCAGAAAGTGCTTCCTCGACATGAGGGTAAGTGAGCGCCGTGTTGTTATCGGACTCCCAGATATCCACCAGGATGCCCATGCGATCCGCCAGGCGCTCTTTCTTCTGTTGTTGCGTTAGGAACACTCTGGGGGCCCCATTTGCCATCGTTAAAGCTCCTTCAGCCAAGGTCAGCTGTTTATGGTGCGACCGCTGCACAGAGCAGGCGGACAGCCGACAAAGAATTTTACCTGATGCTGTTCACAGCGTATAGGCCATGAGTTACAACTGAGTTGTACATGTGCGGAGCATGTCTGTAGGCTGTCGCTTACTTGATTTCTTGGGGGATTCAAGTCCACACCGCCGAAACCCGCCCTGGGGACAGGTTCTCAGGAGCCGGGTTTCGGCGGCACTTACCGTGGCACTGTCACGAACCCTGCCGGCATCTCTCGTCCCCGGAGCGGATCCTGCTCAGATTACCTGCGCTATCTTGCGTAATGAATCACCCCGGTGCGCCACATAAAGCGCGGGAGAGAAGTGGCGCTTGAGGGGATGATCTGTGGTGCAAAAGGACTGTCGGAACGACCACTGCCTGGAGGGGTGGATCTGGAAGCAAGTCGGTGAGTTCCCTGATGGGCCTTGCCCGGATTGCGTGGCCGAGGACCAGGGTCAATCTGGGGACCAGGACCAACTCGGGAAACCGTCCGGCCCAAGCGTGCTGAGGAGTTGGCAGCGCAGGGTCCTCCGCAGATAAGCGCGTCTCTTTAGGCGACCGCCGCCGTCGATGCCTTCCGCGCTATCAGCGCGACGCCCGCTGAGGATGCGAGGAAGACAGCACCCAAGACTGCCCACCCCAGCGCACCATGTTCTACCACCGTGGCGGTCACCACGAGCGGTGCAAGCATGGCGCCCAGCGCTGATCCCATACCGAACATCCCTTGGTAAGCGCCGGCTTGGAGTGGGTTGGCGAGCTCGAAGCTGAGTCCCCAGGCTCCCGCTTGCGAGAGGATTTCCGCAAACGCATGAAGGAGAGCTGCGCCGCACAGCAGGGCGATGGCGGCGATGACCGGCGCTCCGCCCGCCGCTGCGTAGAGCACGCAGGCTACGGCCATGAGCACCCCACCAGTCAGCACGATCTTTCCTGCACGGCGAGGGTGGTCGGTGCCCCGGGAGAGCGGCACTTGCAGCAGGACGACACACACGGTGTTGATGACAAGGATGACGGATATCAGGACCTCCGGGGCACTGGTGTCCTGTGAAATCCACAACGGAACACCCATTTCGGCGAGTCCGAACTGCATGCCAAAAATACCGGACAACACGGTCAGCAGTACGTAGCGACGGTCCCTGAAGGGGGAGATTCCGCGCTTCGGTGCCGGGGCGGCGGGATCACGGCGCGGTGCGTCTACACGCTGTGGGAGGCGGCGGAGGTGCAGGGCGCTCAGGATGTAGACCACGCCGGCACTGATCATCATTCCCCGGAATGCGTCGGCGGTTCCGGCCAACAGTGCGAGTCCGGCAATCATGCCTCCAACAGCAATGCCGAGGTTGGTGACGGTGCGGAGGACTGCGCGCGCATTCACACGGTGAGGGCCGTCGAAAGCCCTGGCGATGATTGCGGAACGCGTGGCGTTCGCACCCCGATCGAGGCCTACCGCGATGCAGGCAAGCACGACGGCGGTACTGAAGTTGCCGGCGAACGTGTAGGTTGCGATCGCGAGGCCTTGGGTGGCTACCATCCCGACCAAGAGCCGACGCGCGGAAAAGTGGTCGGCAAGTCGACCGCCGATATACGAAGTTGCGACGCCGACGCCGCTGGAAACCGAGAGGATCACTGCGATTTCCACGGCGTTCAGGCCGACAAAGCGGCTGAAGTACAGCACGGTCAGGGTAAGGAAGATGCCGCGGCCCAGTGTGGAAACGAGGATGGCTGAAGCGAGGATCTTGAGGGTGGAATCGGAGAGTGCCACGCGGAGGGTGCGCTGTGGGGCAGGAGCGGTGTCTGCGGGGGATTTAGTCACACCCATAGTTCTGCCACCCCCTGACAGCGGCTGGAATTGATGTAGCGTAATGCTTCATGTTGAGGTACGAATTGTCAGACGCAGACCTGGGCGGCGTGCGTTTTGGCATCTCGCCTTTGTGCGAACTTGGACTTTCCTTGAGGGCTATTCGCGATCCCAGCCAGTACCCACTTCAACTACCTTGGTTGCGTCGGACAGAAGAGGCCCGTTCGCGCCTGGACCACGAGGGTTTGCTGGCCCTGGTTGATGACCGATTGTGGACGCCGGACTTCCTGAACCCCCGGCCTGAGTCCCCACTCACCCGGATCGACGACGAGTTCGCGGCATTGGAGCGGATTTCCGCCGAGCAGTTTCATGGTGACCTCATCCGGGTGCACGGCGATGTTCCGGCTGTTTTCGCCGGCCCTGTAGGTCCGGCGATCCGACGAATGGTCCGTATCCTCCGGGAGTTCTGGGACACCTGTTTCGCCCCGCACTGGCTGCGGATGCGCACCATCCTGGAAGCGGATATCGTCTACCGCGGCCGGCAGATTGCGCAGGGCGGCCTGTTCACCATGCTCAACGATTTGTCCGGTGCAGTGGAGTTCGACGGCCGCGTCATTTCCGTGAGGCTGAAGAACCCGGCGTCGCGGACCGAAACGACTGACGGTCTGGGGTTGACCCTTGTTCCCACCATGTTCACCCGCAGGGCTTCTGCTCCCGTGAACCACGGCGACCCGCCGCTGCTGATGTACCCGGCCCGGGGCCAAGGTGCCATGTGGGAGACCGAGCGGGTCACGAATCCGGCCGCGATAGTCGCCGTGTTGGGTGAGGTTCGGACCAGCCTGCTCACGGCCCTGGCTGCTCCCGCCTCGTCCACCGAGTTGGGCCTTCGTTTCGGCGTCACAACGTCCGCCGTGAATCAGCATCTCAGAGTGCTCCGAGACGCCGGACTCGTGACCTCAACCCGCTACGGACACAGCGTGCTCTACTTCAGGAGCGAGCTGGGCGCGTCGTTGCTGTTGGGGTGATCGCTGAGGCGGCCCGACGGCGGCAGGCGGGTGCCGCCGTCGTGCGTTCAGTCTTTGCGCAGACTGTATGTGCTGACTACGTTGCCCTTACTGGTGGCGTACTGGTTCTCGAGAACGAGCCGGTGCAGGGGATCGCCGTCTTCGAAAAGTCGTCGCCCGCTGCCGGCCACCACAGGGTGTGTCATCAGGGTGAGCTCGTCGAGGATGCCCGCGAACAGCAGCTGTCGGACCAAGGAGATGCTGCCGCAGACAGCGATTTCGCCGCCTTCCCGCGCCTTCAGGTCGGTGACGAACTGCTCAACATCACCCTCGATCAGGTGCGAGTTCTCCCATTCAAGGGGCTCGGTGAGGGTGCGGGATGCAACGAACTTCTCCACAGGGTTGATGAAGGCTGCAAAGTCGTCGTCTTGCTGCGCGTTCGGCCAATAGCCAGCCCACTCCTGGTAGCTGACGCGACCCAGAACCACGGTGTCCACCGTGTTGATCATTTTGGTCAGTCCCGCGCCGAGCTCTTCGTCGAAGCTGTCGAACTGGAACTTGAAGGGGTCCTGCACCACGCCGTCCACTGAGTGGAAAAGGCCAGCGGTAACTTTGCGCATCTGTGTCTCCTGTTGGGCGGCGGCGTTGAACGGCGCTGTTAGGCGGCGCGGCTGGTGGTTTGGAGGATGCGGGGCGCAAGGGCCGTCACGTTGCCGAACTCTGCGGGCAGACGGACCGGCACCTCGTGGAGCGCGGCGTACCCTTGGAGTTGATCCAACGCGTCCTCATCAATGGTCGCTTGGGTAAGGTCCATTTCAACTCCGAGGCCACCGCCCAGGCTCTTGGTCCGTTGGACCACGGGGTAGAGCCCCTGGAGGCTCAAAGTGGTCACACGACCGGTCGCTGCGATCTGGATCAGTTCGCCGTCAACGTCGACGCGAACAACTACGGAGAGCTTGTCGCTGGCCAATGTACTGCCTTTCATCCTTGCTGCCACGCTGCAGCGCCCCCCAGCGTATGCGTCGGGTGTGACCTGCGCAACATTACGACGGCGGAACTGCCGCCAGCGCTGCGGTCACATAGCACGTATTTCTGCGAGGAAACTGTATTCTCTACCGAGAGGCCTCTATCAGGCCATCCATAGCCTGAATATTGGGGGAGAAGTGCGCTCAAATACCGACGCTGGCGTGCCGGAAAAGTCTCGTCAACATAGGCTTTTGTCCAAGCTGACGGCTGCGCTTGTGGCCGTGCTGTTGATGATGGTCGGGCTCCCTGCCCTGCCGGCCCAGGCCGCCACAGCGGCGAGCGAAGCTCCCCAACTCACAGCCGTGGAGTTGGTCTCTGCAGCCCAACTAGCGCCTGGGCAGACTGCGAAGGTGCGATTTACTTTGAGCCAACCGGCTCAAAGTGTCGTATTCAGCTACTACGACGAGTCGCTCTCGGAGACCCGCCAAATCAAGTGGTCGGGGAATCCCGGCCCGGGCGCCTTTACCGCGGAAGCCTCGGCGGTCGTTGGCGGTGATGACTACTACGACGGCCTATACAGGTTGTCCTCCATTGACGTGAAATACGAGAAGCCAGGCGTGGATTACCCTTATGTCCGGTTCCTCCGCAATAGCACCTATGAGGCCTTAAACGTAGACGGCGCCGGGGACCCTCGCCTTCAGTCACTGGACTTTGTTATCAAGAACCCGTCTCGTGTCCTGCTTGTACCGCAAAATACCCTTGCGCCTAGCTTTGCAGCCAGGATGGATCTTGACTGGAGTCGGGCGGTTCAAGGAACGATTTCCCCGGGCTCGTGGACCACAGGCGTCAATATCATCAAGGTGCAATGGGTTGTGGACGGCCTGGTTGAGAATTACGGCACCATGGCCTCGACGAAACCCTTCGTTGGTTGGGCATCCTCGCCTAATTACGGGAAGAACCTCAAGCTTCGGATCACCACCATTACGCCCGGTTTCAAATCAGTATCCGCAGAGTCGGTGCCGTACCTGTTCGTTGCCGCCAGCCCAAGCCGTGGATCGGTTCCACGTTGAATACCAACTTTGATGTCGCGTCCATTAAGGGCATTCCCCTCGGCGCGAAACCCAAAGTGGAAGTGCTTTGGCGAACACTTTCGACGTCCTATGCTGGATCACCGGCGGCTCCCGGCGCGAGCTACCTGGTCAAAGACTCAGATGGCGGGGGTTCAATATCGGCTCTAGTCGTCATTTCCCTTGACGGCAAAATTGTTGGTCGTTTCGGCAGTGAATGGACGGCCGAAGTGACTAACCCTGCTCCGTCGCGACAGTTTGAGAGTAGGGGAGTCAGCGACTATTACATGGTTCGAAGTGCTGATGGGAGGCTGTGGGAGTGGGGCCCGTATTTTGGAGCGTTCCCCAGGGAAATCGGAACGGGGTGGAATGTCTTTGACAAGATCTTCTCCCCCGGCGACTTCAACGAGGATGGGTTCCCCGATGTCATGGCCCGGAAACCGTCCGGAGAATTGTGGATGTATCCCACCGACGGACAGTCGTGGTGGAAACCCGCGTCCGTGGTGGGCGTCGGCTGGCAGGGAATGACTGAACTCATTGCTCCCGGCGATTTCGACTCGGATGGCCACGACGACGTCCTGGCGAAGGACCGCGACGGCAGGCTGCTCCTTTACCCCGGCAACGGCAAGGGCGGCTGGTTGGCTCCCCGACAAGTTGGTGCTGGTTGGAATATGTTCAAAAGGGTCTTCTCGCCCGGTGACTTCGACGGAGACTCGCACGCAGACCTCCTCGCCACGAACAGCAGTGGCCAGCTGTTCCTCTATTCCTCAAACGGCAGGGGAGGATGGCTAGGCGCCAAGGTGATCGGCTCCGGTTGGCAGTCCTTCAAAACGATCTATAGCGCAGGAGATAGGGACGGCGACGGCTGGCACGACGTTCTGGGTGTCGATGGCGCAGGGTACATGTACGTCTACCCATTCAAATCGGGTAACTGGAAGCCGCGCTATTTGGTTGGCGCGGACTGGGACGTCTTCACCGCACTGTTCTAGGCAGCGGGCAACTTTGTAGCGAAACGGCAAGTGCCGCCGTCGTACTTCCTGAAAGTACGACGGCGGCACTTGCCGTAAGTGGGCAGGGCCCGTTAAGCGGTTTGGCCGGCGTGCTGGCCCTCGGAGATCTCCTCCACAACCTTGCTGTTGAAGGCGGGGAGGTCGTCCGGAGTGCGGCTGGTAACCAGGCCTTGGTCCACAACGACTTCTTCGTCCGTCCAGTTGGCGCCCGCGTTCTTCAGGTCGGTTTGGAGCGTGTGGTATGAGGTGACGTTGCGGCCCTTGATGACGCCGGCGTCGATGAGGATCCATGGTCCGTGGCAGATGGAAGCCACCGGCTTGTGTTGCTCAAAGAACGCGCGGGTGAAGTTCTGCGCATCCTTGTCGACGCGGAGATGATCGGCGTTGACGACGCCGCCGGGGAGGACCAGCGCGTCGAAGTTGGAGGCATCCGCGTCGGCCACTGCAAGGTCGACGTCGAACGTGTCGCCTTTGTCCACGCCGTTGAATCCCTGGATTTTTCCCTTGGAGGGGGCCACAAGGGTGGGCTCGCCGCCGGCGTCCTTGACGGCCTGCCACGGGCTGGTGAGCTCCACCTGCTCCACGCCGTCAGTCAGCAGAAATGCGACCTTCTTGCCTGCGATGTTGTGTTCTGACATTGTTCCTCCTCGTTGCGCAGCGGGGTGCTTTTTGGGCGATGCCGCCGCTGTGAGAGTTGTTTGTCTGACCTGTTCCACCCTAGGGAAGGATGCTTTAGTAAGCAAGCTGACTAATTCTGAGTATTCACTGGGAAAGTTGCTTAACTATCGAATAACGATAGAATCTCATTGTTGTTCGATAAAGGAGATTCCCATGGGAAAGCTGACAATCCTCGCGCTGCGGATCGTCATCGCGATGGTGCTCGCTGGCTCGCTGTTCATTCAGCTGTGGATGGTGCCGTTATTCTCGGTCGATCTAGTAGAGGCCGGAGCTCCGGACGGTCCGCGCATTGCGCTGCTGGCCATCGTGGTCCTGGGGATTCTGTGTGTCCAGGCGGTGGCAGTCTGTGTGTGGCGGTTGCTGACAATGGTGCGTCGCGGCACCGTGTTTTCGCATGGAGCCTTCCGTTTCGTGGACATCATCTTCGGGGCCATCGCCTTTGCTGCGGTGCTGATGTTCGGTATCGCCGTGATCCTGGCTCCCGGTGAGATAGCGCCAGGCATCGTAATGCTGATCTGCGGGGCAGCGTTGATGATCGGGGGAGTGGCGTTGGTTGTGCTGGTGATGCGGACGTTGCTCGCCCAAGCCGTAGCCCGGGACGCAGAAGCGAAGCATCTCCGGTCCGAGCTGGACGAGGTGATCTGATGCCGATCATCGTGGATATCGACGTCATGCTGGCCAAGCGCAAAATGCCCGTAGGAGTGCTTGCCGAGAAAGTTGGCATCACGCCGGCCAACTTGGCTGTACTCAAGAACGGGCGAGCGAAGGCCGTGAGGTTTACAACGCTCGAAGCGCTGTGCGAGGTGCTGGAGTGTCAGCCAGGTGATCTGCTCCGGTGGGAGTCTGAGGATCGCTGGGATAGCGGAGACCCATCTGCCGGCGAGCTTCGTCCAACTGTTCCATCATCGCAACCGACTCCTCAGGAGTCATGAACGGGCTCTCCGCCAGTCCGGCCTGAAGGCAACGCGTCACCTCGCGCAGTTCGTAGCTGAATCCGTGCCCGGTCACCTCGAATCTTTCCGTTCGCGGCGTGCCGCTGCGTGGCTGGATAATGAGCTCGGCCGGGTTGAACAGGGGAGCAGAGGATCGCAGCCAACCTTCCGCCCCTCCGACCGTCACCACGCTGGGGCATTCTGCGCCGATTGACGTGATGAGCTGGGCATGCGCCCCGCCCTGGTAGCTCAGGGTGAGGGAGTTCTGCAGGTCGACCCCGTCAGGAGTCAAGACTCCGCTGGCGAGCATACTAAGGGGTTCACCGAAAACTCCGAGCGCCCACGTCAGCGGATATACGGCGAGGTCCAGCAATGCTCCTCCGCCGGCTGCCGGATCCCAGATCCGCGATGCAGGATCAAAAGCAGGTACGAAGCCGAGGTCAGCCTGGAGCCAGCGCGGCTCGCCGATCTCCCCTGACCGCAAGATCTCGACGGCGCGGCAGAAACTCGGCAGGAACCGGGTCCACACCGCCTCCATCAGAAACAGTCCACGCTCCCGCGCGAGATCAACCAGCTCGCGCGCCTGCACGGCATCCATGGCAATGGGCTTCTCGCACAGGACATGCTTCCCCGCCCTAAGCGCCGCCAGCGCCACTTCGTGATGTTGCGCGTGGGGCGTGGCGACGTAAACGACGTCGACGGCGGTATCGGCGAGCAGCCGCTCGTAGCCCGGCGCCCCTCCGGCGTCCGAATAGGCCGTGGCAAACCCGAACTTCTCGGCAAAGGCGCGGGCCGATGCCTCAGAGCGGGAGCTGACAGCCTGCAAGATGGCGTCGTCGAGGAGCGCCAGGTCCTGCACCACTCGCGCTGCAATGGAGCCGGTGGCCACCACTCCCCAGCGGATGGGGCGACCTGTCGCGACGGAAGGAGCCACGGTGCTGACGGGAGCAGGAAGCATGGAAGAGCCTTTCAGGGCATGGGAACGCTAAACGGAATCGCGGATCACGATCGAGGTAGGCATCCTGGTGACGCGTTCCGCCGGTTTGCCCTCGATCAGGTTCACCAGGGTCTCGGCCATCTTCTTGCCGAGTTCAACAATCGGGTGATGCACTGTGGTGAGGGCAGGCGTCACGGAGGTAGCAAAGGAATCGTCGTCAAAACCGACCACCGCGATGTCCTCCGGGATGCGGAGGCCACGCCCCTGGATGGCGGTATAGGCGCCGGCAGCCATCTGGTCATTCGCTGCGAAGACGGCGTCAAGGGGCACGCCTCGATCCAACAAGCGGCGCATTGCCTGGGCGCCCGATGCCAAGGTGAAGTCGCCCTCCTCCACCAAGCCCTCCCCAAGACCTGCCTCCCGCACAGCGGTCCGCCAACCGGCAAGGCGGTCGAGCCCGGGCGGCATGTCTTGCGGACCTGCAATCGTGGCAACGTTCTTTCGGCCGCTCTCGGTCAAGAGCCGGGTGACATCGTAGGCCGCTTGCTCGTTGGCCACATCCACGTAATAGCTCTCTTTGCCGCCTACCAAGGGACGTCCCGCAAACACCATGGGAAGTGATCCTGAAAGATGCGTCCAGGAGTTGTCACCACTGTGGTGTGAGACCACCAGGACGCCGTCCACGTTGCCTCCGAGCAGGAAGCTGCGGGTTTTCTCGGGCTTCGACTCCGAGGAGATCACCATGTTCAGCGTGTACTCGGTATCCGTGAGATACAGGGCGATGCCTTGAACAACAGAGGCGAAGAAGGGATCCGCGAAGACCTTGGACGTTGACTCCGGAACGATCAGCGTGACGGCATTTGCCCGTCGTTTGGCGAGCGAGCGTGCCGCGCGGTTTGGCGTGTAGTCGAGTGCAAGGATGGCCTTCCTCACGGACTGCGCCATCTCAGGGTCTACGCTCGGGCTGTCATTGACTACACGGGACACAGTGGCCCGCGAGACCCCGGCCAAGGCAGCCACCATCTCAAGGGTGGGTACCGGCCGGGGGCCGCTGGTGTCCTGCGTCATCGTCATCTCCGGAACGTAAGAAAAGTATGCCTTTGAAGGCTACTTTAGGCGTTCACAGTGGCGCTCGCCGATGCCTTGGCTGACGCAATGACCCGGGCGTATGCCAGTCCGCTGTCCTTGACCGTCCGCTCAAAGGTGTCGTAGTCCACGCGAACCACCCCGAAGCGCTTGCCGTATCCCCAGGACCATTCGAAGTTGTCCAGGAGCGACCAAACAAAGTAGCCGCGCACATCGGCGCCCTGATCGAGCGCCTCACCCACGGCTGCGATGTGGTCCAGGACGAATTGGGTCCGCTCGGCGTCGTGGACTGCACCGTCAGGACTGACGACGTCCTCGTATGCCGCACCGTTTTCCGTGATGTAGAGCGGCGGCAGCGCTGGGTATTCCTCGCCAAGGCGCACCAGAAGCATCCGAAGTCCATCCGGGTTGACCTCCCAGTTCATGGCCGTGCGTGGCAGGCCGCGGCTGGGGAAGGCGATATCTTCCGAACCGATCCAGCACGACGACGTCGGACGGGTTGCGCCGCCCGAGTGGCCGTCGCCGTGTTCAGCAGTGGGGTGTCCGCTGATGAGGTCATCGTGGTAGTGGTTGACGCCCAGGAAGTCGATGGGAGCCCCGATGATGTCCAGATCGCCGGGCTTGATGACATCCCGAATGCCGAACTGCTCAAGATCATTGAGGGTGTCCTCCGGGTAGGCGCCACGGAGGATTGGATCCAGGAAGATTCTGTTCTGCAGCGAATCGAACCGCCGGGCGGCATCGAGGTCCACAGGATCGGAGGGATCCCGCGGGATGGAGTTGCTGAGATTGAGCGTGATCCCCAGCTGTTGGGCGCCGCGACTCCGCAGCTCGTTGACCACCAAACCGTGGGCGAGGTGCTGGTGATGGATCGCCGCGACGGCTGCTTCCGGTTCCTGGCGGCCAGGGGCGTGGACGCCGGCCGCATAGCCAAGGAGTGATGAGCAGAACGGTTCGTTGAAAGTGGTCCAGTGCTGGACCCGATCACCCAGAGCCGAATAGACGTCGTTCGCGTAGTCGACGAAGCGGTAGGCGGTGTCGCGGTTGGCCCAGCCGCCCTTCTCCTCCAGCGCCTGCGGCAGGTCCCAGTGGTAAAGGGTCAACCAAGGGAGGATGCCGGCGTCGAGCAGTTCATCCACCAGCCGCGAGTAAAAGTCCAGGCCCTCCGCGTTCACGGAACGGCCGCCGGGCCGGACACGGGACCAGCTGGTAGAGAACCGGTAGGAATCCAGGCCCAGCTCCTTCATGATCCTGACGTCCTGGGGCATGCGGTGGTAGTGCTGTACCGCGTCCTTCAGCGTCTCACCGTTGGCGATGGCACCCGGAATACGGGCGAAGGCATCCCACACGGAATCTTCCTTGCCGCCTTCGTGGCTGGCACCTTCCACCTGGGCTGCGGCGGTGGCCGAACCCCAGAGGAAGCCCTCGGGCCACACCCTGTTATGAGGTGTGATCGCTGGGTGGGTTGTTGCTTCGAATGGCATTAGCCCTTCACTGCTCCTTGCATGATTCCGGATATGAGTTGGCGTCCCGCTATGACGAAGAGAGCCAACAGGGGAAGTGTTGCCATGACGGCACCGGCCAGGACGATTGAATAGTCCACGTAGCGGGCCGACTGCAGTTGGCTGAGCGCCGTCTGCAAGGTGGGGTTGCCGGCGTCGAGAACCAGCAGGGGCCACAGGAAATCAGTCCACGCCGTCATGAACGTGAACAGACCGAGGATTGCCATGGCCGGACGTGCGGCCGGGAGTGCCACATGCCAGAACGTTGAGATCATGGACGCTCCATCCATGCGTGCCGACTCGATGAGCTCGTCCGGGATCACGTCCACCAGGTACTGCCGCATGAAGAAGACACCGAACGCTGTGACCAGCGTGGGGATGACGACGGCGCCGATCTCACCTGTCCAGCCCAGCGTGCGCATCAGCATGAACAGCGGGATGATGCCGAGCTGCGTGGGGATGGCCATGGTGGCGATGACTGCCACCATCAGCCAGTTGCGGCCACGGAAGCGCAGCTTGGCGAACGCGTACCCGGCCAAGGTGGAGAACCCCACAACAGAGACGGTGATGATGCCTGAAATCAGTACGCTGTTGCCAAGTGCCAGCCAGAACGGGATGGTGTCGAAGACTTCCCCGACGTTGGTCCAGAAGTTGCCGCCCGGGAAAAGTGGCGGCCACGTTTCCCCGAGGGCCTCGTTGGAGCGGCTGCCGATGATGACGGACCACCAGAGCGGGTAGGCCGAGGCCAGGAAGAAGGCGAGCAGCAGCCCGTAGGTGAGGAAGCCAGGCCGGCGGCCGTTGCCGAAGAGTGCTTTCCGTGCGGTCAGGGACCGGGAGGTTCGCTGAGGGGCCGGTGCTTGTGGGCGGTTTTGCGTGAGGGTCATTGCCCGCTCCTCGGGGTTGAGTCTGGTGCGGCGGCCGGTGCCCCTGCCGCTTGGGCGGCGAGGCCGGCGTCGTCAGCTTTTGCGCTCGCTGCCAAAGCGCGCTTCCGACGGCGGCGGCTGGCCGCCCCGCGATCGTCGCCATTGGTGGCGATACGGCGTGAGATCAGCCAGTTCACGATGCCGAAAAGCAGGATGATCAGGAACAGGAGCCAAGCGATAGTGGAGGCTTTGCCGAAGTTCTGCCGCTGGAAGGCCATTTCCCACAGGTAAAGCACGGTGGTCTGGAACTGCCGTGCCGTTCCGCCTGCGGCCACGGGATCGAAGAGCCGGGGCTCAGTGAAGATCTGCAGCCCGCCGATGGTCGCCGTGACAATGACGAACACCATGGTGGGCCGGATGCTCGGGAGGGTGATGCTGAAGAAGCGGCGGACCGAGCCAGCGCCGTCGATCGCTGCGGACTCGTAAATATCGCGCGGCACCGACTGCATTGCCGCCAGGAGGATCAACGCGTTGTAGCCAGTCCAGCGCCAGTTCACCATGGTGGCGATGGCGATGTGGCTGGGAAGAGTGTCGTTCTTCCACATGATGGGGTCGATGCCGAAGCTCGACAGGATGTTGTTGATGAGCCCGTACTGCTCCCCGAACATGTTGGTGAAGATCATGGCCACAGCCACGGGAGTCACGACGTAGGGGAGCAGGATGCTCATGCGCCAAAAGGTCTTGGCGCGGAGGTTCTGATCCAGGACCGCGGCAATGATGGTAGCCATGATCAGCTGGGGGATGGTGGAGATCAGGAAGATGCTGACGGTGTTGAACAAGGAGTTCCAGAAGAACCTGTCCTGCAGCACCTCCGCGAAGTTTTGGAATCCTACAAACTCTCCTTGGCCTTTGAGCAGGTGCCAGTCGAAGAGGGAGACGAAGAACGTGTAGCCCAGGGGAAAGAGGCCCACCAAGGCAAACAGGATGAAAAACGGGGCGATATAGAAGTAGGGGGACGCCTTCATATCAAAGACGCTCAAACGTTGGCGGAAGGTCGGTTTCGGTTTACCGGCAGCCGTTCTGCCGGCTGCCGGGCGATTCAATGTGGTGGTCATGGACGGGTCTCAGACTCTGTGAGGGGGCCTCCGGTTTCCCGGAGGCCCCACGGCCGGGTGCTGCTAGTTGTTGACCACGAGGTCGTTGAGGAGCTTGACGGCTTCGTTCCAAGCCTGATCGGCCGTGCCCTTGCCCGAGTCGAGCATCTTGAGGGCGGGACCAAACACGTTCTCCTGGATCACAGAGTCATCCGGACCCTTGAACTGGGCGATGACACCCTCGGCGCGGGACTCAAAGATTGCGCCGTAGGGAGCGTTGTTGAACAGTTCGTTCGGCTTGGCTGCTTCCACGATCTTTGCCTGGGCTTCCAAGGTGCTGGGGAAGTTGTTCGCTGCCGCGGACTGCTTGATCTGCTGCTCCGGTGCGGTCAGCCATGCTGCCAGCTTGGCTGCTTCAGCAGGGTGCTTGGAGCTCTTGGGAACCGAGAGGAAGGCACCGCCCCAGTTGGAGGCGCCGCCCGGGAACACGTCAGCTACATCCCAGCCGCTTGCTGCCCCGCCGCCGGCGGACTCGAGCTGGCCCTTAATGGTGCCGAGCATCCACGCCGGGCATACGTGTGTTGCAAAGGAACCGTCCACGAAGGCCTTGCCGTTACCCCAGTCGAACTGGGTTTGGTTGGAGGACAGGCCATCGGCGGTGCCTGCAGCGAGCATGTCGAACTTTGCCCGCATCTCCTTGTTGCCCTCGACGTTCAGCTTGCCGTCTTTCGTGTAGTAACCCTCGTCCATCTGGTTGACCATGGAGTTCCAGACGAAGCCGGACTGGTCATACCAGGCCTTGCCGGTGGCCTCTTTGTACTGGCGGCCCAGCTTGAAGTACGTATCCCAGCTGGCGTCCTTGCCGCCGAAGAGCTCGGCCACCTTTTCGCGGTCGCTCGGTAGGCCGGCCGCTTCGAACAGCTTGCCGTTGAAGCACAATGCCTGCGGTCCGATGTCCGTGCCATAGCCGATCACGCGCCCGTTGGGGTCAGTGCCCTGCTTGTACTTCCAGTCCACCCAGTTGCCTTTGATGTCCTCGGCGCCGTGTTCCTTGAGGTCAACGAACTGGTCCGAAACCTCCATGATGGAGCCGAGCCAGCCTTCCTCGATGGCGGTGACGTCGCTCAGGCCAGAGCCGGCGGCGAGCTTGGTGAACGCATCGGTCCTGGCGTTGGAACCGCGGTCGATGTTGGTGGCCTCAATCGTGACGCCGGGGTTCTGCTTCTCATATTCGGCATACAGGTCGTCGTATCCGAAAGTGCCGAACGTCGTCACAGTCAGTGTGACGGGGTTGTCGGCGCTCGCCGCTTTGTCGCCTCCGCCGCTGCAGCCTGCCGCCACGAGGGCAAGAGAGGCTACGCCGGCCAGGGCAGTGAATTTCCTTAGTCGCGAAAACTCCACGATCACTCCTTTGTGTGTTCGAGCGACCGTACGCCAAGGGCGAGAGAGCGCTCTCTGAGATGTGGGTCCAATGTATGTGCTGCAAGTCACGTACGTCAAGAGAGCGCTCTCTGACGATTACTCTGTGTCTCTAAAAGACCACTCGCGCCGAGGGGTTAGCTCTCGGGGTTATTGGGGGCCCTTTCTGCCGAAAGCTAACCCCTCGACGAGCCGATATCCCACGCACCTCGGCCCCCCTTTCTGCTGCAGGGTCTGTTGCCACTGGTGTTAGCGTTCGAGGGTGCATTCTGTTGAATACGGGGCGGGGACCCCAATTCTGATCATCCACGGGTTCTGCGTTGCTAGAGCGGCGCGCGGCGTTCATGGAGGAAGTGGGAGTGTGACGTTGGATAGTAGGCTGGGCTGAACCACGTGGGGGCGCCGGTTCCTCTCGAACGTCGAAGGAATCGTCGAATGAAATTCTCCATGTCCAGCTGCTCAAGCCTCCCGAAAACTTCAGCCAAACCGCCGACACGAGGGTTCGCCGGCGCTAAAACGGCCGCTGTCCTACTCGCCACCATGCTTCTCGCCGCGTCTGGTGCAACGGCGGCCACCGCCTCCGAAGAATCGCCCATAGTCCAAAACGACCACGCGATGGGATCGACCATTCGTGGTCATGAAAGCGCAGGCCAATTGTTCTCCATTCAGGCCACAGATTCCGCTTCTTCATTACCGGGTGTGCCGGGCATGGATGTCAGTAGCCACCAAGGGGTGGTGGACTGGACCAAGGCTGCAGCAAACGGGGCCAAGTTCGCGTACGTCAAAGCCAGCGAGGGGACCGAATACAGCAATCCGTACTTCGCTGACCAATATGCCGGAGCTGCTTCAGCCGGGATGCTGCGCGGCGCCTACCATTTCGCGCTTCCCAACGCGTCTTCCGGTGCCGCTCAAGCCAGCTACTTCCTCCAGAGCGGTGCAGCCTGGACGCCGGATGGAAAAACACTGCCTGCCCTGCTGGACCTCGAATACAACCCTTACGGCAGCACTTGCTACGGAATGACCCCTGGAGAGATGGTGTCGTGGGTCTCCGATTTCGCCACCACCATCCTGTCGCGAACCGGCCGCCTTCCTGCCATCTACACCACCACGGACTGGTGGAATACCTGCACGGGTAGGGCCAATGGCTTCGGAAACCACCCTCTGCACATCGCCAAGTGGGAGTCGACACCCGGGGCGCTGCCAGCTGGCTGGAATGCCTACACCTTGTGGCAGTACTCCGATTCCGGCGTGTTCCCGGGCGATCAGAATGTTTTCAACGGCACAGCCGAGCAGTTGTCGGCCTTCGCCAGCAACCCCGGCCCCATTTTCTCCGACATATCCGGCGGGCAGTTCACCACCGAAGTCAATTGGCTCGGGTCCCGCGGCATTTCAACAGGATGGACCGAGGCCAACGGGGCCAGGACCTACCGACCCTTGGCCCCCGTAGCCCGTGACGCCATGGCCGCCTTCATGTACCGGCTGGCAGGCTCACCCGCCTTCACAGCCCCCGCCAAGTCGCCCTTTACGGACGTTGCCACGACCAATCCGTTCTACAAACAGATCACCTGGCTTGCCAGCAAGGGCATCAGTACCGGGTGGATCGGGGCCAATGGGACCAAGACCTACAGGCCCTTTGAACCGGTGGCCCGTGACGCCATGGCCGCATTTATGTACAGGCTGGCCGGTTCGCCGGAGTTCAATGCCCCCGCGGAGTCGCCGTTTACGGACGTTGCCACGACCAACCCGTTCTACAAACAGATCACGTGGCTCGCGAGCAGCGGCATCAGTTCCGGATGGACCGAAGCCGATGGGACCAAGACGTACAGGCCCTTTGAGCCAGTGGCCCGCGATGCCATGGCCGCGTTCATGAGCCGTTTCGACACCAAGTTCGGGGACCAGTAGGGGCTGCTCGCGGCTTAACGCCGCATCCGAATTGTCCGGAAGGAAGCCTTACTTCCCCTTCTTCCCGCCCCTCTTCGCCGCAGCGTTCATCGCCGACTTCACCGCTGGCGGCAGCCCCGCCGTCTCGGTTTCCGGTTCGGCGACGGTCCCGCGCCAGTGGGCCAGCCCCTTCATGCCGTGGTAGATCACCAGGGCAGCAGCGGACCCGAGCGCAATGCCCGTGAACTTCAGCTCGCCAAGGGTCCAGGTGTAGTCCGCGATGCCGATAATCAGGGCAACAGCAGCCGTGGTCAGGTTTATGGGGTTGGAGAAGTTGACCTTGTTCTGCACCCAGATCTTCACGCCGAGAACGCCGATCATGCCGTACAGCATGGTCGCGGCGCCGCCCAGGACACCGGCCGGGACAGTGGCGATCAGTTCGCCGAATTTCGGGGAGAAGCTCAGCAGGATGGCGAAGATGCCAGCGACCCAGTAGGCCGCCGTCGAGTAGACCTTGGTGGCGGCCATGACGCCGATGTTCTCTGCGTATGTCGTGGTACCGGAACCGCCGCCGAAACCGGCAAGTACCGTCGCGGCGCCGTCGGCCATCAGCGCGCGGCCGGAGACGCCGTCGAGGTTTTGGCCGGTCATTGCGGCCACCGACTTCACATGCCCCACGTTTTCAGCCACGAGCACCAGCACCACGGGGACGAACAGCCCCACCACGCCAAGGTGGAATTCGGGCGTCTGGAACAGCGGCAGGCCAACCCACGCGGCTGCGTCCATCTTTTCGTAGGACACCTCACCGCGCATCATCGCCACGAGGTACCCCACCACAACACCCACCAGAATGCTCAGGCGCCCCAGGATCCCTCTGAAGAGAACAGAAACCAGGATGATCGTCACCAGAGTGATCAGCGCGGTCACGGGTGCGGCGTCGAAGTTCGCTTTCGCGGCCGGCGCGAGGTTCAGGCCGATCAGCGCCACAATGGCACCGGTGACGATCGGCGGCATGAGCCGGTTGATCCATTCGGCGCCAAACTTTTGGACCACCGCACCAATAAGCGCCAGTACGACGCCGGCAAGCACCACGCCGCCCAAGGCGCCGCTAACGCCGTACTGCTGCTGGGACGCCATGATCGGGGCGATGAACGCGAAGCTCGAACCGAGGTAGCTGGGCACCCGGCCCTTGGTGATCACGAGGAACAGTAGCGTTCCGATGCCCGAGAAGAGCAGGGTGGTGGCCGGCGGCATGCCGGTGATGATGGGGACCAGGAAAGTGGCGCCGAACATGGCCACCACGTGCTGCATGCCAATGCCGATGGTCAGGGGCCACGCAAGCCGCTCGTCGGGAGCCACCACGTGGCCGGGGCGAATGGACTTGCCGTTGCCGTGGAGCTTCCATTTGATGCCGAGCATGCTCATGGCGGGGCCTTCCTCAGAAGAGTATTGGGATTCGGTGCAACATTACCGCCAAATGCCCACCCACATGCGGCGCTTTAGCGGGGAACCAGCCTGAACAGGAACTTGGTTTTCACCATCACCCAAAGTATGGTGAGCAAGGCGATATACACGCCGGTGTTCAGCCAGAGGTTCCCGTCCCGCAGCACAGGGATGTTGGCGATGGCCACAATGAAGAACACGTGCATGATGAACACGTACAACGTGGCTTGGCCCAGGGGTATGAAGAACCAGCCAACGGCGCGTGACAACGGCTTCCAAAAGGCACTTAGCAATGCGTACAAGGCGATGGTGATGAGGAAGACGTTGAGCACCCGCCCCGGCCCAAGGTAGGTCCGGCTGAAGAAGGTGTCATAGACAAACCGGAACGTCGTTTCAGGGATAAGCGCGAGCCGGAAGTCCAGTTGGTTGGTCAGATACGGGCCGCTCCAAGAGAAGACGGCACAGGCAGCCGCCAGGAAAATGCACACCCCAAGCAGCCAACGCCGACGCCGATCGGCAAACCACTCGATGATGTGATGTCGATAGAACCCGGCGGTCATTCCCACAACGAACAGGAGCTGCCACACGAGAAGCGGGAAGGAATCCTCGAACTGCGAGGGCAGCAGGCGGAAACGGAAGATCGACCCCGCGATGTAAAGGCCGACGCTGAGCGTGAGGACCAGCCAGGTAAACCCGCGGGAAAGCGCAACGAGGATTAGCGGGCTGATGAGCAAGAGGACGACGTAGAGACCCATGATGTTGAACTGCCACGGCCCAACTTGCAGCAACAGGAGAGCCGGGATGAGCCCCTGCGGGACGGGGAACTGCAGCAGCCCCTCCATGCCTGCGTAGAGGTCATACGTAGTTCCCGCCGCCGCGCGCCCCGCCCCGCCGGTTCCTTGATCCGTGAACGTGGTGACTGCTGCGGCGTTGATGAAGGGCAGCAGGCTCAGGCCGTAGACGATCAGGACCACGGCGAGGGCTGTGAAATACAGCTTCCAGGCACGCTTGGTGGTCCCGTCCACCACGTCCCCGAGTTCGGTGGCAATCCGGGGACCATAGACCATGCCCAGGACCACCCCGGAGAGCATGACGAAGAGCTCCGCCCCCGAGACCACCCCCAGGGTCTCTTGGCTGAGTAACTGGAAGACGGAGTTGATGCCAACGTGGTTAACCACCACAAACACGATGGCCAGGCCCCGGAGCATGTCGATCCGCGCATCACGTTTACCCGTGCCGGTGTAGGACCATTTGCTGGCGAAAGCCCGTGAGGACAAGAACCACAACGCCGCCACAGCTACCAGCACTGATCCGGCAGAAGCCCATGCCGCCCAGCCTTGGATGACCGTCCCCGTCTTCGGCTGTGGTGCCTCAATGCCGGGCACGTTGTCCAGGCCCTTCTCGGTGACCGGTCCAATGGTGAGGCCTGAGGTGTCCAACGAGGTTCGGAAGGGGTTGGCCAGCGAGGGTTCGGCGGTAGCCCTCCAATCGATGGGCACCCGGCCAGGATCGCGCACTTCTGTGGTTTCGTTCCAGACCACTGCCCGGACGGACCCATTCCCGGGCTCCGCAACTGAGGCGAAAACCTGGTGCCACCACGTTTCCTTAACATCCAGCTCAGCGGCGCCACCGGCCCCGGGCGAGAAAAAGGCTCCGGTTTCAACCAGAAGAGGCTTGGTCCGGGCTTGCACGTAAGTGCTGTAGAAATTGTCGGTTCCGTCCCCACCACTTGACGCGTGCAGGGCTTCATTGAACTCGCCCGCGGCGGGCAGGGTATTACTGGCCGCGCCGGCGCCCGTTGTGTCGTGGTAAACGGACAGGCCAACCCAGTCCACCACGTCATCGCCCGGGTAATAGGGCTCGAAGGCGGAATCGTCCTGGTCCCAGATGCCGTTCCCGCTGGTGTCCAGCGATGCCAAGGGCACACCCTTGGGAGGGGTGGACGTCGCTACCTGAAAGGGGTAATCCTTCTCTGCGGTCGGAGACCACACCATCACGGGATCCGGCAGGGTGGCCCGGAGTGCTGCGGCTACGTTGTCGAAAGCAGCTCGATAAGCTTCCGGTTCTTGACCCCAGCTGACCCACGGGGCGTTCATTTCCGGTGCGAAGCGGACCAGGACCTTCCCCCGGAAGCCGGCTGCCGCCGTCGTGATTTGACGCGCAAAAGCGGACGCAACGTCCTGGTTGATGTCCTTAAGCGGGATCCCGGGGCGGACCGTGAGCAACGCATGCGAGCCTTGCTCGGCGATCTGGGAGAAGTAGCCCTTCAGGTATTCGCGGCCGCCTTCGTCCACGGGCAAGGACACGTTTTGGCCGTAGAGTGCCGCGGGCGCCCCGAGCCGCTGGGCGTAATCTGCTGCCGAATCCGTGTCCCAGTCCAACAAGGCACCAAAGAACCGCGTTCCGGGATCCTCGACGCCGGGCTGTTGAACGGAGCCCCAGGCCTGCGCGCTTGGCATCAGGAACATCGCCAGAAGCATGGCAAGAACAGCCAGCGCCCGCTGACGGGCCGCTAGGGGAAAGGTAGGCATCAGGCCCCTTCTGGTGTCGTCATTCCCACGGCTGAACCTCCCCAAAGCGGCGGCAGCTCGTATGCATGATGCTACCGACTTTTGTGCTGTGCCCAACGTCACGGACCGTCACGGGAAGAGGACAACGGAAGTTGAAGTTGCAACCATGGAAAGCAGAAGTGCCCGGCCGGCTCAGGGGCCAGGGCCCAGCGAAAGGTTCACGAAATGACGATCGCCCACGAAGAAGCAGTCATTGACGCCGCAGCAGTCGACGCCATTTTTGCCGAAGCCCGTACCGCCAACAGCTTCGCCGGTGAGGTCACCGACGAGCAGGCCCGCGCCATCTACGAGCTCACCAAGTTCGGCCCCACTGCCTTCAACTCCCAGCCGCTCCGCGTGACCTACGTCCGCTCGGACGATGCCCGAGCCAAGCTGGTAGATGCCCTCTCGCGCGGCAACCAGGCGAAGACAGCCTCCGCGCCGCTGGTCGCCATCCTGTCCTATGACACCGACTGGCAGGGCCAGTGGGACAAGTTCCTGCCCGCCTACGGCGCGCCTAAGGCAATGTACGACGCCGACCCCGCTTTAGCCGCTGCTACTGGCAACAACAACGCACACTTGCAGGCCGGCTACTTCATCCTCGCCGTGCGCTCGCTCGGTTTCGCTGCCGGCCCGATGACCGGCGCCGACTTCGCCGCCATCGACGCCGAATTCTTCCCGGCCGGCGACCAGAAGAGCTTCTTGGTGGTCAACATCGGCCAGCCCGGCCCGGACGCCTGGGGCGAAGCCAAGCCGAAGTTCGCTTACGACGACGTTGTTCGCACCGTCTAGCGTTTCCCGACAAAAACGCCCGCTCACGTTCCGGTGAGCGGGCGTTTTTTGCATTGCCGGCACCCTGGACGCTCTCTCACATCCCTCGGGCTTTGGGCCATCGCTCTCTCACATCCCTCGGGCTTTGGGGCCAATCATGACCGGTAGGTGAGAGAGGGATTCGGTTATAGGCGCGGGATGTGAGAGAGCGTCGGCCTTTAAGGGCTGGGATGTGAGAGAGGGATGGGTGCTGGTGGCAAACTATTGCCTATGCGGAACCTCATCTGGGTGGCGTTCACGGAGCCCGTCTCGCCGGGGCTGGTCTTTCCGCGCAGCGACTGGCCGCTCCACATCACGCTGTTAAGGTTCGACGTCGGCGCGAACGTGAGTGCCGACGTCGCCGATGTCCTTGCGGACCAGGCCGAAGCGCCGGTCAAGGGTGCGCTTGGTACCCGGCTGAGAGTGGGCGAAGAGGCGGGCTTTGGGCATATGGGGTCCATCCCGGTGAGCCTGATCGAGCACAACCCGCTGCTTCAGGGGTTGCATGAAGAGATCGTGGACGCCGTGAACAGCATCGGCGGGAGGATAGCTACGCCGAACTATGTGATGGACCGCTACCGGCCGCACATCTCGCACCACGACGGCAAGAGACCAAAGTCCGGAGACGCCGTCGTGCTTGACCAAGTAGCCCTGGTGGACATGGCTCCCGAAGGCGACCACACCATCCGGCGCATCCTCAGGCTCTGGACTCAGGACACCGAAACCGGCTGAAGACACGGCAACGGGCTGAAGACACCCATATCCAAGCGTCCTCAGCCCGTCTCAGGGCCCTTAGCGAATATGTGCGTCGCCAACGGCCGAAGCCATCGCGGCACGAAGGTCACCCACAAGCACTACGCGATAACGCCGTCTACCAGTGCCTTGGCTTCTTTCTGCACCTGCGCCAAGTGGTCCGCGCCCTTGAAGGACTCGGCGTAGATCTTGTAGACGTCCTCGGTGCCGGAAGGGCGGGCTGCGAACCAGGCATTCTCGGTGACAACCTTCAAGCCGCCGATCGGAGCGCCGTTGCCGGGAGCCTCAGTGAGCTTCGCAGTGATCTCTTCGCCGGCAAGGGAAGTGGCGGTGACATCGGCAGCGGAGAGTTTGCCCAGCTTGGACTTCTGCTCACGGGTAGCGGCGGCGTCGATGCGTGCGTAAACGGGGGAACCGAACTGGTCGGTCAGGCCCTTGTAGAGCTGTGAAGGAGAGGACCCCGTGACGGCCGTGATCTCGGACGCCAGCAGTGCCAGCAGGATGCCGTCCTTGTCCGTGGTCCACACACTGCCGTCGAGCTTGTTGAAGGATGCGCCGGCAGACTCTTCGCCACCGAACGCACCCTCGCCGGACAGCAGGCCGGGAACGAACCACTTGAAGCCAACAGGAACCTCAACCAGTTTGCGCCCAAGTCCGGCAGCAACGCGGTCGATGATCGAGGACGAAACCAGCGTCTTGCCCACCACGGATTCCGGATTCCAGCCACTGCGGTTCCGGTACAGGTAGTCAATGGCGACAGCGAGGTAGTGGTTCGGGTTCATGAGCCCGCCATCGGGGGTGACAATGCCGTGGCGGTCGGCGTCGGCATCGTTACCGGTGGCGACGTCGTAAGCGGCGGTGCCATCGGCACCTGCGGCCATCCGCTTGATCAGTGACGCCATGGCCGACGGCGACGAGCAATCCATGCGGATCTTCTCGTCCCAGTCGAGGGTCATGAACGCCCACTGCGGATCAACGGTGGGGTTGACCACCGTGAGGTTTAGTTGGTGGCGTTCGCCGATTTCGCCCCAGTAGTCCACGGAGGCGCCGCCCATGGGATCTGCTCCGATGCGGACGCCGGCGTTCCGGATGGCGTCAAGGTTCAGCACGGAAGGGAGGTCGTCAACATAGCTGCTGAGGAAGTCGAACTTGCCGGTGGTGTCAGCGGCCAAGGCGTCGTTCAGGGGCATGCGCTTGACGCCGCGCAGGCCGTTCTCAAGCAGCTGGTTGGCGCGATCGGCGATCCAGCCGGTGGCGTCGGTGTCGGCCGGGCCGCCGTGCGGAGGGTTGTACTTGAAGCCTCCATCGCCTGGCGGGTTATGGCTGGGGGTGACCACGATGCCGTCAGCCTGGGGAGTGCCTGGCGCAGCTTCGCGGTTGTACTTGAGGATCGCGTGGCTCAGTGCAGGCGTCGGGGTATAGCCGTGGCGGGCGTCCACCAGGACGGTCACACCATTGGCGGCCAGTACCTCCAACGCGGAGTTCTGTGCCGGCTCGCTCAGGGCATGGGTGTCGCGGCCGATGAACAACGGCCCGGTGATGCCCTGGCGGCCGCGATATTCAACGATTGCCTGCGTGATTGCGAGGATGTGCGGCTCGTTGAAGGACGCCTTCAAACTGGATCCGCGGTGTCCCGACGTTCCAAACGCCACGCGCTGCGCAGGGTCGCCCAAATCCGGAGTGACGTCGAAATACGCGTCCAGCAGGGCTGTGATGTCAACAAGGTCCTGGGGAAGGGCAACTGTGCCCGCTCGGCTAGCCATGGGGTCCAGCATGCCAGACCGCGGCGCAAGCCGGAACGAAATGTCCGTGATGCGGCCCCTGTGACGCCGAATGGCAGGATAGCGATCGCAAAAGGCTAAAGATTAACCCCTCGTTCAAGAGCGGCTGCTAGCAAAACAACGCTCCGCCCGGTCTTGAACCAGGGCGGAGCGACGTCGTCCAAAGAGCTGCCGAGGGTTAGACGGCGGTGTATCCGCCATCGACGAGTACATACGAACCGGTCATGAAACTGGCCTTGTCGGAGAGGAGGAACGTGGTGACGTTCGCGATCTCCTCGGCCTTGCCCAACCGACCCAGCGGGTGCTTTGCTTCGAGCCCGCTGATGACTTCCTTCGGTGCGGCGGCCAGCAAGGGAGTATCGATGTAGCCGGGGCCGATGGCGTTGACGCGAAGACCCTGTGCGCCGTATTCAGCGGCAGCGTTCTTGGTCAGGCCCACCACGCCGTGCTTGGCTGCGGTGTACGCGGCGTTGCCGGGTGCAGCGACGGCGCCGTGGATTGAGGCCATGTTGACGATGGCGCCCTCGGAGGCGCCGGCGGCCAGGATCGCCGGGACCTGGTAGCGCATGCCGTACAGGACACCGCTCAGGTTGATGGCAATGACCCTGTCCCAGTCTTCGATGTCTACTTCGCCGACCGGGGCGCTGGCTCCGCCGATTCCGGCGTTGTTGACGGCGTAGTTGAGGGCACCATAGGTCTCGATTGCGAAGTCCACGGCTTTCTTGCTGTCCTCGGCCACGGCGGTGTTGCCTTGGAAGGCAACTGCTGTGCCGCCGTCGGCCGTGATCTGGTCAGCCACGCGTGTGGCGGCGTCGAGATTGACGTCCACAACAACAACGTTGACGCCGTTCTTCGCGAGGTCCTTGCTGATCGCTTCTCCGAGTCCCGAGCCGCCGCCAGTGACGAGCGCGGTCTTGCCTTCGAAGTTACCCATGATTCCTCCTTCGCGGGGTTGACCCGCAGATTTCGTAGTTAGCGCTGCTTACGTCGCTATTAATGCCAACCGGGTCCCTTCCCGGCATATTCCATGCATTTGCATGAATCCAGTCACAGCAACGGGCCCTACTTATGCGGTGCCCCCGGCGGCGGTAGTGTTGGGTTCAAAGACCAATCCAGGGGGATTTCTATGTCAGACCAGCCAGCCAGGGGCAACGAGGACAAGCCGTCCGGCTACGAACCGCCGCAGTATGTTCCGCCGGCACAGTTCAGCGCTCCCGAGTCCACCACGCACAATCAGGGCACGCCCGCCGAGTACGCGCCGGAGCAGGGCGCCAACGCTACCCAGCCGCTCCCGCCCTACGAGCAGAGCGCGCACGGGCAGAATCCGTACGCTCAGCCACAGCAGCCCGCCGGCGCGTACGCACCGGGCGACTACAGTCAGCAGCCCCCGTCACCGTACGGTCAGCCGCCGAGCCCCTACCAGCAGCAGGCCTTCAACCAGCAGCCTTACGGTCAGCCGCAGTCGCCGTATGGCCAGCCCGCCTACTACGCCATGCAGGCCGAGCCCAAGGGCCTGAGCATCGCCAGCATGTGCTGCGGCATCGCCGTCTACGTTGGCTTCGGATTCTTCATCCTCCCGCAGATCGCAGCCGTGATCCTGGGTCACCTCGCGCTGAAGCGCGAGCCCGCGGGCAAGGGCATGGCAATTGCCGGCCTGGTGATGGGTTACCTCGGTGTGGCCCTGACGGTGATTTTTGGCATCATTTTCTTCATCGCCATCGGCGCGTCAAGCAGCAGCTATAACAACAGGTTCTAAACCGCATACGACGGCGACCCTTGCGTCAGGTGGGAATCCCACCGAACGCAAGGGTCGCCGTCGTTGTGCCGTCAGCCGGGAAGTCTAGCGAACGCCACCCATCAGTTTCTTGATCGCGGGCGATGCCGCAGCCAGGCCAACAGCCAGGACCACTGCCACGCCGCCGATCCCCAGGAAGTACGGGAGCTCGTCCTCGGGGTTGTAGAGGCCTGCGAGGATGCCGGCCAGTGTGGTGCCGAGCGAGACGGACAGGAAGAACAGCGCCACCATCTGCGTGTGGAACGCCTTGGGTGCGAGCTTGGTGCTCACTGACAAGCCGATGGGGGAGAGGAACAGTTCCGCCAAGGTGAACATGAACAGGATGCCCACCAGTGCCAGCAGCGGGGTCTTGCCGTCGCCGGCCAGCGGGATGAACGCAAGGAACGCCAGGCCCATGATGAACAGGCCAGCGGAGAACTTCAGCGGCGAACTGGGCTGCTTGGAGCCCAGCTTGGTCCAGAGTGCAGCCATGACGCCGGCGAAGATGATGATGAACACCGGGTTGATGGACTGGACCCACGCGGCCGGCATTTCCCAGCCGAACAGGTTGCGGTCCAGCTTCTCCTGCGAGTACACGGCGATGAAGGTGAACTGCTGCTGGAACAGTGCCCAGAATCCGGCCGATGCGATGAACAAGGGTATGAAGGCCACAACGCGCTTGCGCTCCACACCGGTGACCAACGGGCTGCGGAAGATCAGGAAAAGGTAGATCACGGCGGCACCGATGGCCGCGTAGGCCATGCTCCGGGCCAGGTTGTTGGCGTTGACAATCCCTGTGCCGAGCAGCGCGCCGATGACAATCAGGATGCCCAGGAAAATCAGGCCGTACTTGGTGCGGTCCTTCGTCGGCAGCGGATTGGGTACGCGGTGTGCTTCCTCCGGGAGCTTCTTGCGGCCCAGGGAGTAGATGACCAGGCCGATCGCCATACCCACGGCGGCGGCGCCGAAGCCAATGTGGAAGCCGTAGCTGGTCTGCAGCCATCCGGTCACCAGTGGGCCGATCAGCCCGCCGATGTTGATGCCCATGTAGAAGATGGAGAAGCCGGCGTCGCGGCGCTCATCCTTCTCGCCGTACAGGGTGCCCACCAGGGCGGTGGCGTTGGCTTTCAGGCCACCCGAGCCGATGCCCACCAGCACCAAGCCCGCGATCAAGCCAGGGATGCCCGGCAGGAGCGCCAGTGCGATGTGGCCTGCCATGATCATGATCGCAGAACCGAACAAGACCTTTTCGGAGCCGAAGAGACGGTCGGCGAGCCAGGCGCCGAGGATCGTCGACAGGTAAACGCCACCACCGTACGCACCCACCAAACCAGCAGCGAGCCCCTGGTCAATGGAAAGGCCGCCCTGCTCGGCGGTGAAGTACATGTAGTAGAGCAGAATTCCCTGCATGCCGTAGAAGGAGAATCGCTCCCACATTTCCACGGAGAAGAGGCTGGCCAACATCTTTGGGTGGCCGAAGAATGACGTATCGCCCGCTGGCTTTGCGGACTCAGCCGTGGTTTGAGGTGTGCTCATTTTCTCAATGCTGGCACTGACTGCGGGCATTGTCACATCGATGAATGCCCGGGGCAACCACTTTCCATATGTTAGACACGAGTCTCAGGGGGTCTCGAGGGCGGCTGCCAGCTGGAGAAGCAGCAGTTCAGATCCCATCCGGCCGATGACCTGAATCCCCATGGGCAACCCTGCGGCAGTGGTGTGCACCGGGATGCTGATCGCCGGAAGCCCGCACACGTTCACCATGGAGGACCAGGGCGCGTACTCGCATTGCCTTTTGTAGTCCTCATCCGCGTCGCCGGCCCACTCGCTCGGCCACGGTTCGCCGCTGTGTCCGCCGCCGGTAAACCAGCCGATGGGACGCGGTGTCTGCGCCAACGTCGGCATGAGGATCACGTCCCATTCGGAGTATTGGGTGACCGTGTCGTGCTCGAACTGCCGCAGGAAACCCAATGCCTCGTTGACCTTCACAGCGCTCCGCTGTTGCGCCCGACGCCGGAACGTCCGTGTCAACGGGGTCAGCAACGCCTCGCGCTGAGGTGCTATCCGGGCACTCCCGACGCCGGCAGTCCAGGCCGTTGTGAACGCTTCCGGATAGCGGTTGTCGTAGCGGATTTCCGCTTCAGTGAGGCTGTGACCGGTCTTCTCGAGCAACTCGGCCCCACGTTCCAGAGCGTCCATCGCTTCCGGCTCCACCTCGAACGGATACACGCCGGCCCAGGGGCTGTCCAGGCTTACCCCGATCCTCAGGGGTTCCGGCGCCCGCCCCACGTTGGCGAGGTAACCGCCGTCGGGCGCTTGATGCTGGGGTACCAGTGCGTCCATCAGCAACGCCGCATCCGCCGCCGTTCTTGCGAGCGGTCCCGCAACCACCAACTTGGCGGCATCTCCCGCGCTGGCCCCGGATGGCACCAACCCGCGTCCCGGCTTCAGCCCCACCAGACCGCAAGCGCCGGCAGGAATACGGATGGAGCCGCCGCCGTCGGTCCCCGGAGCAAACGGAACAAGTCCCGCGGCCACCGCCGCGGCGCTACCGCCCGAGGATCCACCGGAGCTTCGCGCCAGGGAATGCGGATTGCGCGACGGCGGCGCCACGCGGTTTTCGCTGTAGGCGGTCAGTCCGAACTCTGGAACCTGCGTCTTACCCAGCGAGATTACGCCTTGATCCTTCAGGGCTGCTGCAAGGGCACCGTCCTCCGGCGCAGGCTTATGCTCGAGGGCTGCGCTGCCGTGCGTGGTGGGCACGCCGGCCACATCGGTGAGGTCCTTGAAGGCGATGGGCATGCCGTGAAGCAGGGGCAGCTTTTCGGGGCGGCCCTCCCGGATCAGCTTCGCGTGCAGCTTGTCCGCGGCCTTGGCGTCGGTGACGGCTTGCTCGGCAGTCACTGCGACAAAGGCGCCCAGTTGCCTGTTCCGGGTTTCGATGGCCGACAGGAAGTGCGATGCTGCCTCCCGCGCTGAGAGTTCCCCCGAAGCCAAGGCATCGCGGAGCTCTACAGCTGTGAGTCGTGAAAGGTCCTGCGATGAGAGATCAACCAAGGAAACGCGACTCCAACCGTTCCTCAACCGCGACAGCGTCCACACTCTCCCCGGCGCCTGCAGTCACCCGGAAGGCGGCCTTGTTCTTCACTTCGGACACCACTTCCGCGAGTTCCGTGCCCCGGTAAACCAGCCCCACGCCGTCGTCCGTGCAGTGCGTCTCACCGAGCGTTCCGTTGGCCACCAACCTGTGGATGGCGGGTGCCCGACGTGGTTCGGAGTCGTAGTGGACGCCGTTGCCATAGGGGAGGAACCCGAGCGCGTTGGTGACAGGCTTGAGTTCCGGACCAAAGGAATCGGTGACGCCGCTTTGGTACCAACAGATGGACCCGGCCGAGACGCCGGCCAGCACCACTCCTCTTTCCCAGGCCTTCCGCAAAATTCCGTCCAGTCCGTGTGCCCGCCAAACTGCCAGGAGGTTCACCACCGACCCACCGTTCACCCACACCACGTCCTGCTCCAGAAGGTGCGCTTCCGGGTCCTCGATGTTGGGCATCGTGAAGAGGCTGAGGTGGCTGAAGTCGAACCCCGCAATGCGTGCTGCCTGATCCATTTCAGCCGCCCACCAGCGCTGATCACCCGACGCCGTACCGATGTGTGTCACCCGCGGCGCACGGCCGGAGACGCCGGACAACTCCACGGCGTAATGCATCAGGTGGTTGAACTCGATCCTGGTGCGTTCGCCGGGCTTGTATCCACCGGACGTTGCCAGAATGGTCGGCTGCCCAGTAGCCATGGGGGTACTCCTAACGGGCCGAGGGTGGATGGCTTCCGTCCCAGTCTTAACGTCCGGGCGTCGGGAAGCAAGGGCGGGCTTTCCGTGAAGTTACGGTGTCACGCCTCGGGGACTAGGCTGGATGCTGGACTTAATCGATGGGAAGGGACCGCCATGAGCGACTTCGATACCGTGCCTGTGGGCGACATTCCGGCCGACGCCAGCATTCTGGACGTCCGCGAAGATTACGAGTGGGTGGCCGGGCACGCCGAAGGTGCACGCCACATTCCCATGGACCAACTGCCCGCGCGCTTGGAAGAACTCGATCCTGACGACGACCTGTTCGTCATCTGCCGGACCGGAGGCCGCTCCTTCCGGGCGGTGCAATGGCTGGTGGGCCAAGGCTACTCTGCCGTCAATGTTGCCGGCGGCATGGACATGTGGTTTGAGGCCGGAAAGCCGATGGTGTCAGACAACGGGCTCAAACCGGTTGTCTTGTAACCCGCGTATATAACCAGCAAGGAATATTTCGGATGTCCGCAGTCACCTACACGTTCCTCGGCCCCCAAGGCACCTTCACCGAGGCTGCGCTCATGCAGGTGCCGGGTGCTGCCGACGCCACACGCATCCCCTGCACCAACGTCAACACAGCGCTGGAGCGGGTCCGTGCCGGCGAGGCGGATGCGGCCATGGTCCCCATCGAGAACTCGGTGGAGGGCGGGGTCACTGCCACCCTGGACGCGATCGCCACAGGCCAAGAGCTCCGGATCATCCGTGAGGCCCTTGTCCCCATCACCTTCGTGCTCGTGGCGAGGCCCGGCGTCGAGCTTTCAGACATCAAGCGGATCTCGACGCACGGCCATGCGTGGGCGCAATGCCGTTTGTGGGTGGATGAGCACCTTCCGAACGCCGATTACGTTCCGGGATCGTCGACGGCGGCGTCCGCCATGGGCCTGCTGGAGGACGACGCTCCCTATGAGGCCGCCATCTGTGCCCCGTTGATTGCTGCCGAACAACCGGGCCTGAACGTTCTGGCCGAGGACATCGGAGACAACCCCGACGCGGTCACGCGGTTCATCCTGGTGAGTCGACCCGGTGCCCTGCCCGAGCGAACCGGGGCAGACAAGACCACCGTGGTGGTGCCCCTGCCGGAGGATCACCCCGGTGCGCTCATGGAAATACTGGACCAGTTCGCCTCCCGCGGAGTGAACCTCAGCCGCATCGAATCTCGCCCCACTGGACAGTACCTGGGCCACTACTTCTTCAGCATCGACGCCGACGGACACGCCACCGATTCGCGGGTGGCCGACGCCCTTGCCGGCCTCCACCGGATCAGTCCGGCAACCCGGTTCCTGGGCTCCTACGCCCGAGCGGACAAGCAGCCGGCCGTGGTTGCCCCGCACACATCGGACGCTGCTTTCGCCTCGGCTCACGCATGGGTGGATTCAATTCTTAAGGGCTCATAGGCGCTGTCCACAGGCAGAACGGCGACCCTTTCGCAAGGATGCTTCTGTGCGTATGCTTGCCTGATCCATAAACGATGGATGAATGCCAAATGAAGGGAGCGGTCATGACGGTCCACAGCGATGACAAAGACGGCCAGGGCATGATCGTCAATCCCAAGCCTTCAAGTGAAAACAAAGATGACTGGGACGGCGACGATGCTGATCGTGCGGATCGCCTGCGTTTTGAAGAAGAACAAGCCATGATCAAGGAGCAGTCCGAGGCTCGGGCTGCCGCCAAGGCCGCGGCCGAAGAAGCCGAGAGTAAAGCGGCTCAACCTGAAAAAGGCGCTGTCTAGGCGGTCTTGGCCTTCGGTACGCGCACCAACAATGACCCTGGCGCCACCTGGACGGTGACCGTCGTCGCCTCACCCGACGGGTCGCCGTCGAGCTGGGTAGCCATCGGTTCCTGACTGCGGATGGTGACTTTACCGGAGCGGTAGAAACTCATCATCGGCAAGTTGGCGTTGTGCTTGAACAGGACTTTTGTGTACATGGCGAGCCAGCCGAAGGCGCTGCGCGGGCTCATCACCACAATGTCCAACATGCCGTCGTCGATCATGGCCTGCGGGATGAAGTCGATCCCGCCTGGAATCAATCCACAGTTGGCGAACAGCACGCTGCGTATCTTCCGTGTCTGCTCGGGCTGGTCATCCATGGTGATGGTGACGCGTTTGCGGCGACCAGGAAGGTGACGGACGCCGGCCTCGGTGTAAGCCAGCCAGCCGACGCTCTTCTTGAGGTTGTCCCTGGTGTCGCCAACAACCTCGGCGTCCAAGCCCATGCCCGCGATAACCAGGAACGTGTGCTCGGCAGACTCCCCGGTGATGTCGTTGTCGATGCCCATGGTGGCGGTGTCAATGAAACGCTGGTGGCCGAACAACGCAACCTGAATGCAGTCCGCGATGTCCGTGACATCCAGGTCAACGTTGCGCGCCAGCAGGTTTCCGGTGCCCAACGGGATGAGGCCCATGGCCACGTTCTTGTGCGCCAAGCACTCAGCCACGACCCGCACTGTACCGTCGCCGCCGCACGCAAGGACGACGTCGGCTCCGTAGGCCAGCGCTTGGCGCGACTGGCCATAGCCGGGATCGTCCACGGTGGTTTCAAAAAACTTGGGCGCGTCCCAACCGGCAAGATCGCAGGCGTCAATAATGGCCTGGCGGGCTACTTCCGCGTTGTTTTTCACCGGATTCAGGATCACAGCAACCCGCTGATCCCCGGGGCCCGGCTTGTGGGCGTCCTCGCGAACCGCGCTCCTGATGTGGCGGGCTTTCAATCGGCGCACACCCCACCAACTGGAGACGGCAAACGCCACGCCCCCAGCGAGAATCAGGTACAGGATCCAGTCGCTCATGTGCTCCAACACTATCGTCCTGGGCACTACTGAATTTCCCCGATTGGTGGGACGCCAGACTCGTGGAGGGCCTGGCTCCGGGAAGTCGCGGCCGATTCGATACTCTTGTCTGGTGATCGACGTAAAAGACCTCAGCGAAAATCCGGACAAGTTCCGTGCCAGCCAGCGCGCCCGTGGTGCCGACGAGTCCGTTGTGGACGCGATCATCTCCGCTGACTCCGATCGCCGCGCTGCCCTGATCCGGCATGAAACCCTCCGCGCCGAGCAGAACGCCTTCGGCAAGAAGGTGGCACAGGCCAAGGGCGAGGAAAAGCAGGCCCTGCTGGCCGAGGTCAAGGAACTCGCCAACTCGGTCAAGGCCGCTTCTGCTGAAGCCGCTGCTGCACAGGCCAAGCAGGAAGAGCTGCTCCGCGTCATCCCCAACCTGGTGGTGGACGGTGTCCCCGAGGGCGGCGAGGATGACTACGTTGTGGTCAAGACCGTGGGTACGCCGCGTGAGTTCACGGACTTCGAGCCGAAGGATCACCTTGAAATCGGTGAGCTGATCGGCGCGATCGACATGGAACGCGGTGCCAAGGTCTCCGGTTCACGCTTCTACTTCCTCCGTGGCGTCGGTGCCCGGTTGGAAATGGCGCTGCTGCAGATGGCCATGGAGCAGGCCATCGACGCTGGCTTCGTCCCCATGATCACCCCCACTTTGGTGCGTCCCGAGACCATGCAGGGCACCGGTTTTGATGTAAAGCACGACGCCGAGATCTACCGTCTCGCTGAAGACGACCTTTACCTTGTGGGAACCTCGGAGGTGGCCCTCGCCGGCTACCACGCAGATGAGATCCTGGACCTTTCCGCGGGCCCCATCCGCTACGCCGGCCAGAGCTCCTGCTACCGCCGTGAGGCCGGTTCGCACGGCAAGGACACCCGAGGCATCATCCGCGTGCACCAGTTCAACAAGGTGGAGATGTTCATCTACACCACCGTTGAGGAAGCAGCGGCCGAGCACGAGCGCCTGCTGGCCTGGGAAGAGGAGATGCTTGCCAAGTGCGAGCTTCCTTACCGGGTGATCGACACCGCCGCCGGTGACCTGGGAATGTCCGCAGCCCGCAAGTTCGACTGTGAAGCTTGGGTTCCCACGCAGAACGCCTACCGTGAGCTCACCTCTACGTCCAACTGCACCACGTTCCAGGCACGCCGCCTCAACATCCGCGAACGCGTGATCAACGACGAAGGAGTTGCCAAGGGAACCCGCGCCGTTGCCACGCTGAACGGCACCCTGGCCACCACGCGCTGGATCGTTGCCATCCTCGAGCACCACCAGAACCCGGACGGCTCCGTCAACGTTCCCAAAGCACTGCAGAAGTACCTTGGCGGGCTTGAGGTTCTGCCGGTTCTTTAGTTTTTCGGCCGACACCCACCTACGGACAATTCACCCTCGAGCGCGCGGGTGAATTGTCCGTAGGTGGGTGTTTCTTGTTGGAGCCAGTCCCTTCGCGAGGAGCTTCGCGTAGAGCTTGGCCGGGTCCTTGGCTGTGGCCCAGTCCCAGCGCACTATTGTGAACCCGAGGGCGCGCAGCCGGTCCTCTCGCTTCTTCTCGGCCAGGACAGCTTCCCGGGCACTTTGACCGCCCAGATATTCGTCCCGCAGGTACTTCGCATCACCATCGAACTCCCCGATAATTCCCTGTTCCCGCCAAAAGAAGTCCGTGCGGCCTATGAAGCCCTCGGTATCGTAAAACTCGATCTGCAATTCCGGGGGAGGAAAACCCGGCAAGAGCATCTGCGCGCGACTCAGTGACTCGCCTGCGGATCCGGAATTCTGATTGGCAAACTCAAGAATGTGGCTCACCCGTTGTCTTTTGGCCTCGGAAGACAGGTTCCCGGCGGCCTTTTCCAGCGCTTCTTTGCTGGTAAAGAGCTTCTTGAACCGGGACGCGCTGATGACGTGATCGGCCAGGACGACGCCGTGGCTGAATGAACCTCTGGATATGACATCCACTGCCGTTTGCACCAAGTTGGTGAGCTGCAATCCACGGTGGAAGACGGTCACGGTGTTGTAGTGGTGCCGGTAGATTCCGTATGCACGGATCCTCTCCAGTCCGTTGGTTCCTGACGGCTTCAGGGCGGCCGCGATGGTGCTCGGGCTTCGGGCGCCAGCATGCCCGCGCGACGCGTTGGCAAGGTGGATGTGTGAGGGCACGCCAACTATTTGGAGTCCCCAGAAGAGTGCCGCGGTTTCATAACAGAAATCCACGGATGGGTTCTCCGCGGCCACAGCCCGCGCAGTCGCCCTGTAGCGTTCCCACGGTTTGAGCGCGAGCCAATGCTGTTTGTCCGTGTAGATTCCCCTGCGTACCCTCACGAGTTCGCCGTTTTCGTATCGGCGGCTGAGCTGCCGTGACGCGCCGGTTTCCAGCGCGTAGCGGGCAGCTACGATGAATTCGTTCCCATAGTCCATAAACCACTGTTGCCCCAAGGGGAGGTCACGACTCCGAGGAAAGTCGGCTATGTGGAAGGCAACCAACTTATTCATCCCTCCGCGGACAAATCACCATCGTCCCCGGGGGTGAATTGTCCCGAAGAGGGTGAAACGGGGGCACTATTCACCATCAGTTAACGCGTAGCTGTGGCGCCGGTCCTAGTTCAGTGTCGGAGGTGTCTGTTCTACTGTAAGCATGACTATTTTGACTGATACTCCAGTTGCTGGCATCGATGACCAGCCGAATAACAACAACAAGCTCATGATCGCCTTGGACGTCGATGGCACACTCGTGGACCATGACGGCCACATGTCCCCGGCTGTTCGCTCCGCTGCGCAGGCGGTGGTGGCCAGCGGCCACGACGTCATGATCGCCACGGGCCGCTCCCTCAACGCGACGCTTCCCATCATCCAGCAGATAGGCCTCGAGCGGGGCTACGCCGTGTGCTGTAACGGTGGTGTGACACTTCGTCTGGATCCCTCCTTGGAAAAGGGCTACGAGATCATCCACAAGGCAACCTTCGATCCCGCCCCGGCTCTGAAGGCCCTGCGCGAACGGCTGCCCAACGCAAAGTACGCCTTGGAGGATGAGGACGGAAACTTCCTGTCCACCGAACGCTTTCAGGACGCCAGTTTTGGTGTGGAGTCCATCGGCGTGGACTTCCAGACCATGTTGGATTCCACGGCAGTCCGCGTAGTGGTCTTCAGCAGCGAGAACACTTCGGACGAGTTCAACGAGGCCATCAGGCACATCGGACTTTCCGGTGTGACCTACTCGGTGGGTTGGACCGCATGGCTGGACATCGCAGCCGAGGGCGTCACCAAGGCAAGTGCGTTGGAGGCCTTGCGCCACAAGCTCGGCACGGACCTGGCCAACACGGTGGCAGTGGGTGACGGTCGCAACGACATCGAGATGCTCACTTGGGCTGGCCGAGGCGTTGCTATGGGTCAGGCGCCTGATGAAGTGATCGCAGTTGCGGATGAGGTCACCGCGTCAGTGCTCGACGACGGCGCGGCGCAGGTTCTGCTCAGCGTGCTGTAACTGCCACGCGGCAGAGCGGGGCTGCCTAGACTGGGCCTGTGTTCTACGAAGAGTGCCCGGCGCCACCAATTCTGCAGCCGTTCGTCACCCGGCTGTGGTTTGTTCGCGCGCAGCCTCAGGCCCGGTACGAGAAGATTCTTCCCGGGCCGGAGGCGCACCTGATCCTGAATTTGTCGGACCCCTACCGCCTTATAAGCCCAAGCGAAAGCAGTCCGGCCGGGAGCACTGAGCAGCCCAAGGCCACTGAAGTCTCCACAGGTTTCTATGCTGGACTGCAGCGCAGCTATTTGATCAGCGAAAACCCGGACCAGCTCTTCAACGTGGGTGCCCGCCTGACTCCCTATGGCCTGGCAGCGTTCACCAGCCAGCCGCCGTCGGGTTTTCAGAACCGCGTAGTGGACGCCGAAAGCATCTTCCCGGGCTTCTCGGAACTGCGGTCGCCCCTCACCCGCGCGGAACCTGAGCAGGCGTTCACGGCCCTGAGCACCTTCCTCCAACACCTGCTTAGGCCCGGTTACCGAGCAGATCCCAGAGTGGTGAAGGCAGCCGAAATCCTCGCCCGGGAGGACGTCGAAATTGGCGTGCTGGCGGCCGAGCTAGGTATCAGCACATCCACGCTGGAGCGCATCGTCATGCGTGATTGTGGAACTACGGCCAAAGCTTATTCGGATGTTTGCCGCTTCAACAGGATCGTGAACCAGGCTGCAGCGCTCCCCAAGGGCGCAGTGCCGGGCAGGGACCTGCTGCACTTGGCCGATTACTACGACCAACCGCACCTGATCCGTTCCTTCAGGCGCTTCAGCGGGTTCACGCCGACGGAGTACCTGCAGGTGGTGCAGAGCTACGGAGCGGAATACGCCACGTTTGTCCCGCTGGAGCAAGTGACCGGTTAGCCTGCGGGGTTTTTACAAGACCACGACCCGGCTCTGACGTACTGTCCATTCAGGAACGGCCCACCCTGGAGGACTTCGATGGATATTCAGATCAATTGGCTCGCAGTTCTGTTGGCTGCTCTAGCCACTTTTGTGGTGGGTGGGCTGTGGTATTCGGTGCTCTTCGCCAAACCTTGGCAAAAGGCAGCGGGTGTGAGTGATGAGCAGTTGAAGTCCGGAACGGCGCGTGTGTTTGTGGGTTCGTTTGTTCTTGCTGTGGTGATGGCCGTGTTTCTGGCGGCTTTCATTGGCCGTGGTGGCTTCGCGTTCGGGTCGTTTGCGGGTCTTGCCGCCGGCCTGGGGTGGGTGGCGACTGCACTTGGAGTGAACTACCTGTTCGAGCGCCGCAGCTTGACGCTGTTCGCGATCAACGGCAGTTACAACGTGGTCACCTTCACGGCTATGGGCGCAATCATCGGTGCGATGCAGGGCTGACGCCCGCAACACACAGCTATTTGAAGACGGTTTGGATCGGTCCGCCGCCGGCAGACTCAACAATGGCCTGCGCCACCACCCGCAGCTTGACGTTCCGGTTGCTGGAGGCCTTCTTGATGAGTTCCATCGCGTCCTCCTGGGTGCAGCGGTTTTGCGCGATGATGATTCCTGTGGCGATGTCGATCACGGTCCGCGACTCCATGGCCGCCTTCAGGTTGGCGGCGGTTTGGCTGTGCTGGGCAATCAAAACGGCCAACTGAAGACCCTTGGAAGCCTGTTGAACGTAGTCGTTTGCGCGTTGAACAGCTGCTTGGTCAAAGGCGTTGGGGCGGTCGGAATACAAGTTCAGGCCTGCCCGGGAGGTGTCGTCCGGAAGTGGGAAGGGAACCGCCAAGACAGAGCGAAGGCCGTGGTCGGTGATGGCCTCGTTGTAGTCAGGCCACGTGTTGTCTTTTTCAAAATCGGGAATGTGGACCTGCGTGCCCTCGCGGCAAGCATGGAGACAGGGACCGTCGGCGAACGCGTATTGCACCTCATCCAGTTGCTTTGCGCGTTCGCTGCTGCTGGCCACAGTGCCGGCATTGCGGTGACGCATCAGCGTGATGCCGCAGTAGACCTCGTGGTCTGGGCTGGTGAACATCTCCGATGAGTGCCGGGCCAACTCTTCGAGGAATGCCTCGACGTCAGGCGTGCTGAGCAGCAAGTCCTGAATATCTGACAGCACCGTACTCGGCTCTGCAAGTTGGGGGTCTTCCATGTGGATCTCCGATCCGTGGATATGGCTACCTTTCGAGACTAACCCGGGGCACCCGTTGAAAGCTAATAGTAAGTGTGCTTCTCTTTTTAAGGAGTCTTGCCGTGGGCTCACCCTCTCATTCGGTCAAAGGATTGAAGCCCCATGCGTCAAACCCGACCTTTCGACGTCCGCACCACGCCCCCTGCAGGCGCTCCTGAAGGCAGCATCCGGCAGAGCTTCCAAGACAGTTTGGTCTTGGATCATCTGAATCTGGCCAAGTCCATTGCCGCCAGATATTCCGCCCATACACATGACCTCGACGACGTCCGGCAGGTTGCGTATATGGGCCTCATCAAGGCGTCGCGCGGCTATGACGAGGCAAAAGGGGTCAGTTTCCCCGCTTACGCCGCACCTACCATCGCCGGTGAGGTCAAGCGCTACCTTCGCGACCATTGCTGGGTGGTGCGCCCACCCCGCACTATCCAAGACGTCCGCCGCCAGGTGCTGGCACGGACGGAGGAAATGACCCAAGCGCTGCAACGCACCCCCTCTCCGGAGGAAGTGGCGGAAGACCTAAACCTGGAGCCCTGCCAGGTGCGCGAAGCACTCATGGCCGGTACCAGCAAGCGCCCGGACTCTTTGGATGCTCCGGCATCCGACGGGCGGGACGGTCTCCAAGGATCACTTTCAGCTTTCGGTTGCCCAACAGACCGGCTGGAGGATGTGCTGGCTTTGCGCAACGCTATCCGTGGTCTGAGCGCCGAGGACCGGCATCTGCTCTACCGCCGCTATTACCGCGAAGAAACGCAGTCCACCATTGCCGAGGCACTGGGAATGTCGCAAATGCAGGTATCGCGGAAGCTCTCCAAAATCCTCGTTTCACTCCAAACGCAGCTGCTGGACGAAGAAGCTCAACTGCTGGACGGGACAGCCCCCTGAGAACCGCTTAGCAGCCCAGCCGCTCCACGGCGTCCAGAACATCGCGGACGCTTACCGCCAGGAGCGCGGGATCAGGATCAGTTGAGAACACATCACCGCGGCGGAGTTCGACGGCGGTGAGCACCACGTGCGGCCCTGGAGGCGGTCCCCATTCCTCAGCGGGCGCGGGACCGAACAGCACTACGGACGGACGTTCGTAGGCGGAGGCCAGATGTGCCGCGCCTGTGTCCGCAGAGACTACCAACCGGGCTTCGGCGATGGTGGCCGCGAACTCGGCGAGGCCTTGCTCCCCAGCCAGCAAACCGTCGTCGAGGTTTGCTCCTTTGCGCTTGGCCAAGGCGGCTGTCTCTTCAGCGCGCCCGCGCTCCGACACGCCACCCGTGAGCACCACGTCATGTCCGGCTGCCGCGAGTTCCACGGCGCCGTCCGCGAACCGTTCCACCGGCCACAGCCGGCTCCCGTAAGCCGCGCCCACATGAATAACGGTGGCTCGGGGACGCGGTGAGGGGACGGCGGGACGGTTCAGCCGGTAGTCCAGGGGGTCGGCATGGATGCCGTGCCAGTTGAGCAGACGCGTCCAGCGCTCGCGTTCCGGGATTCCAGTGGTCCACTCAGGTCCGTCAGTCCCGGGCGAGCTGTGCGCCACCACCCGGTTGGCCTGCAGTTCCTCAATCCGCATACGGCTCTCGGCCCCGTTTCCGTGCAGGTTCACGGCAATGTCCACGGCTCCTCGCGGGACGGTGAGGGGGTCGTCGAGCCCGGGTGTTGGCAGGTGGTGAATGCCGCCCACCAGCTGCAAAGCCTCTGCGATCCAGGCTGGTGCGGCGTATAGGATCCGGTGCTCGGGGAACGCCCGGCGCAAGCCCCGGAGCGCCGGAACGGCAACCAGCAAGTCGCCCAGTTTCAGGGCGCGCAGGGCAAGCAGCAGGGGTTGATCGTTGTTCTCTTGACTGTCCAAGGCTGTGTCCATGGTGGCCTCCCGCTAGGAGTCTAGCCGCACGAAAGTTCTCACGGCCGCACTGTTTAGCGCCCGGGGAACTGGGGAACGTTGCGGGTATGGGAGGAACCGGAACGTTGAAGGCGGTCCTGTTTGACCGCGATGGAACACTCGTTGTTGACGTGCCCTACAACGGGGATCCGCAGCTGGTGCGGCCCATGGACGGCGCCTTGTCTGCCCTCGAAAAAGTACGTCGGGCAGGGCTGGCCACCGGAGTGGTGACCAACCAGTCGGGCGTGGCGCGTGGGCTGTTGACGTTGGAGCAAATGCATTCCGTCAACCAGCGCGTGGAGCAGGTGCTCGGTCCTTTCGACGTGTGGGAATTCTGTCCGCACGGACCCGATG
Organism: Pseudarthrobacter sp. PvP004; assembly: GCF_017876035.1. Taxonomy (NCBI): domain Bacteria; kingdom Bacillati; phylum Actinomycetota; class Actinomycetes; order Micrococcales; family Micrococcaceae; genus Pseudarthrobacter; species Pseudarthrobacter sp. PvP004. The sequence continues at coordinate 3,899,962 of NZ_JAGINL010000001.1, read as the reverse complement.
ACCGCTGCCACTGCCGCAAACCTGAGCCTGGAATGATATTGGCCGCCTGCCTGGCCTTGGGCATCACGCCGGGAGAGGCTGCTTTCGTTGGCGACATCGGTGCTGACATGAAAGCCGCCGCCGCGGCGGGTGCGAGGGCTGTGCTGGTGCCGACCAGTGTCACGCGGCGTGAAGAGATCGAGGCTGCCAGCAGTGTTGCCGAGGATCTGGGCCATGCAGTGGAGCTTCTGCTCTCCGGGGCGCTGGACGAACAGGATGCCCCTGTATGAGCCGGGTCCTGGTAGCCCGGTTGGACAGCATGGGCGACGTCCTCCTTTCGGGACCTGCCTTGCGTGCCGTGGCGAACGGAAGCCGGCCCGATGGCAGCCGCCCCAACGACGTGGTGTTGCTCTGCGGCCCTGAAGGCTCGAGTGCTGCGGAAATGCTGCCCGGGGTCACCCAAGTGCACACGTGGGCGTGCCCGTGGATCGTGAACCCGGCACCGCCCCCGACGCAAGAAACGACCAACGCGCTGATCGACTTTGTCCGCAGTTCCCGGATCGAAGAAGCCGTCATCCTGACGTCCTTCCACCAGTCCCCGCTCCCTCTCGCGCTGCTCCTGCGCTTGGCGGGCGTTCAAAAAATCACGGGCGCATCCACGGACTATGCGGGCTCACTCCTGGACGTCCGGCTCAAGCCTGGCGAAGACTTTCCGGAGGACCAGCCGGAAGTGGTCCGGGCGCTCACCATTGCAGAGGCCGGTGGTTACGTGCTGCCGAATGGCGACGACGGAAAGCTGCGCATCACCTCCGGTCCGGATCCTGAAGGGCTGGCCGAAGAGCTGGCGGATGAAGGCCCATACATTGTGGTCCACCCGGGAGCCGCCGCCCCGGCCCGGGCGTGGCCTGCACTGCACAACGCCGCCACGGTGGAACTCCTTGAAGCGTACGGGCACAGGGTGGTGGTCACTGGAGGCCCGGGCGAAACGTCACTCACGGCAACAGTGGCGGGCCCCTCCGCCCGGAACCTCGGCGGCGGAACCAACCTCCGGACGCTCGCAGCGGTACTTGCGGGAGCCGCCGTCGTGGTCACCGGCAACACCGGCCCCGCCCATCTGGCGGCAGCCGTAGGCACGCCTGTGGTGTGCCTGTTCGCCCCGGTGGTTCCAGCCATCCGTTGGGCACCCTACGGCGTCCCCCTTGAACTGTTGGGAGACCAGGACGCGGCCTGCAAGAACACCCGCGCCCGCGTCTGCCCGGTCCCCGGACATCCTTGCCTGAGCTCGGTAACCCCGGAGCAGGTGGTGGAAGCCGTCGAAAGGCTCTTGGGAGGCGTGTCCTCACTGTCCACTCGACGAAAGGTCTGGAAACCATGAGGATCCTGGTGTGGCACGTCCACGGCGGATGGATGGAAGCATTCGTCCGCGGTCGGCATGAGTACCTGCTTCCAACATCGTCCGACGGCGGCGCCTGGGGCTTGGGGCGAGGTGGCCGTGAGTGGCCTGCCGCCGCGCAGGAAGTGGACCTGGAGAGCCTGGATCCGGGGAGCGTGGACGCAGTGGTCCTGCAACGGCCCGAGGAAATCGCGGCAGTGGCCCGAGCGCTCGGCCGCCGCCCCGGCGTGGACCTTCCGGCCGTCTACCTGGAGCACAACACCCCCAAGGGCGACGTCCCGTTCACGCTCCACCCCTTGGCGGACCAGAGCACCATCCCCGTGGTCCACGTAACGCATTTCAACCAGCTCTTCTGGGACACGGGTACTGCAACCACCACGGTGATCGAGCACGGTATTCCAGACCCGGGACACCTGTACAGCGGTGAGCAGGAAGAGATGGGCGTGGTGGTCAATGAACCTGTCCGGCGTGGACGGGTCACAGGAACGGATCTGCTCCCGGGCTTTGCCGGTGTGGGACCGCTGCGGGTCTTCGGCATGGGGACAGAGGATTTGCGCGAAGCACTGAACCTCAAGGGATCCGGGCTCAGCGAGGAAAGGCTACGCATCGCCGGTGACGTCCCCGCCCCGAAACTCCACCAGGAGCTGGCCCGCTGCCGGCTGTACCTTCATCCTCTGCGCTGGACGTCGCTGGGGTTGGCACTCCTGGAAGCCATGCACCTGGGCATGCCCGTCCTGGCACTGGCCACCACAGAGGCGAGCCGCGCTATTCCGCGGGGTGCAGGCTTGGTCTCCAACGACGTCGACGACCTCCGGAAGTTCGCCCGGCGGTTGCTGGACGACCCTGACGACGCCTACGCCATGGGCATCATCGCCCGCGAGGCCGCGCTGCAACACTACGGACTGAATAAGTTTCTTGGGGCCTGGGATCAACTCCTGGCCGAACTTCCCAAGGCCACGCGCAGTGGAAGCCGTCCGCAATCAGGCACAGCTTTCGCCCGCCATGACACCGACGCCAGCCATGACACCGATGCCCGCCATGACACCGAGAGGACGCACCCATGAAAGTCTCCATGGTCTCTGAGCACGCCAGTCCGCTGGCGGCCTTGGGAGGCGTCGACGCCGGAGGGCAGAACGTCCACGTCGCCGCACTTTCCTCAAGCCTGGCTGAACGCGGCCATCAGGTCACCGTGTACACACGGCGTGATGACCCGGCCCTACCCGCAAAGGTGCAGGTAAGTCCGGGCCTCACCGTGGTGCACGTGGACGCCGGGCCGGCTCGCCGCATCCCCAAGGATGAGCTGTTGCCGTTCATGGGAGAGCTGGCCGACGGGATCTGCGCGGACTGGGCGGGGCAGCTCCCGGATGTGATGCACGCGCACTTTTGGATGTCCGGGCTCGCTGCCATCCAAGCGTCGCGCCGTGCAGGAGCTAGCGATCCCGTACCTGTGGTCCAAACTTTTCATGCCCTCGGATCGGTGAAACGCAGACACCAAGGCGCCGCGGACACCAGCCCGCCGGCCAGGGCATGGCTGGAACCGTGGGTAGGACGCGCCGCTGACTGGGTCATCGCGACCTGCCCCGACGAGGTCTTCGAACTTAAAGCCTTGGGCATCAGCCGGTCCAAGATCTCCATTGCACCCTGCGGCGTGGACCTCACTCTGTTCCCCGGAACGTCCGACGCCGAACCCAAGTCCCGCACGCATCGCATCCTGAGTGTGGGACGCCTGGTGCAACGCAAAGGCGTGGACCTGATCATCCAGGCCCTGCCGCTGCTGGCCGAGGCGGGCTTCAACGACGTGGAACTGCTGATAGTTGGCGGTTCCGGCGATGCCCTGACGCTTGAAGAAGACCCTGAGGCCCAGAGGCTCCATGCCTTGGCGAAAGAACTCGGCGTCGAGGACAACGTAACCCTGCGTGGTCAGGTACCACGTGACGCGATGCCCGGAATTTTCCGCAGCGCAGACGCCGTGGTCTGCGCCCCTTGGTATGAGCCGTTCGGCATCGTTCCACTCGAGGCGATGGCCTGTGGAGTGCCTGTGGTGGCAGCTGCGGTGGGCGGCCTCCGGGAGACCGTAGTGGACCAGAAGACCGGCCTTCACGTGCCGCCCCGGAACCCGGAAGCCCTCGCGGAGGCACTCGCAAAGCTGCTGGCGGACCCGGGACTTCGATCCGACATGGGTCGTGCCGGCGCCCGTCGGGCCCGCTCCCGCTATGCCTGGGAACGCATAGCCGCGGACACCGAGAAGGCCTACCGATCTGTCCTGGCTGCCGGGCTGTCACGGCAAGCTGACGAAGGGCTGGAACCATTGGAAGGAACGGCGCTGTGACTATCAAAGGCCTTGTGACCCAAGAATCCACGCTCCCGTCGGCGGTCCCGGATACCGTGCCCGCCCGGTGGTCCCCGGACACGAGCAATTCCACCCATCACGCTGAGGTCACCACCCACCTGGACAACGTCCTGCCCGCCCTGGAATCCCTGCGCTCGCAGTCAGGACGCTTATCCGAGTGGGGCACCGAACTCGCCAAGAGGCTGCTGTCCGGCCAACGATTGCTGGCTGCAGGCAATGGCGGCTCAGCGGCGGAGGCGCAGCACCTCACTGCTGAGTTGGTGGGCAGGTTCGATGAAGAACGCGCACCGTTCTCCGCAATCTCGCTCCACGCAGAGTCCTCCGCCCTCACTGCGCTCGCCAACGACTACGGCTACGAGGAAGTCTTCGCCCGGCAGGTAAGGGCCCACGGCCGTGCCGGCGACGTTCTGATTCTCCTCTCCACCAGTGGCCGCAGCCCCAACCTGCTCAAAGCCGTCCGTGCAGCACGGGAACGCGGCATCACCGCCTGGGCACTCACGGGCCCAGGCCCCAACCCGCTCGCCGAGGCCTGCGATCAAGCCATCACCGTGGACGCCATCGCCGCGAACGCCCAGGAAGGACACCTCATTGCCGTCCACGCCGTGTGCCGGGCCTTTGATGCCGAGGTGGCCCGGCGCGCAAGCACTCATGGCGGGAGTCAACCATGAGGATCACGGTGGTAGGTGACGTGCTCCTCGACGTCGACATCAACGGGGCCGCCACCCGGCTCAGCCCCGACGCGCCGGTGCCGGTAGTCGACGTCGCGGACATCCGGCGTCGTGCGGGCGGCGCGGGCCTCGTGGCTACCGTCCTCGCGCACGACGGTCACGAGGTCGCGCTGGTCACCGCGTTGGGGAACGACGACGGCGCCAGCCACCTCAGGCGGGCACTGACCGGGGTGTCCGTGCTCGCCGGAGCCCCGCTCGCCCCGACGCCCACCAAGACCCGTGTGCGCATCGGGACACATCCGATGGTCCGCTTCGACGAAGGATGCGATCCTGCTCCGATCCCGTTAAGCACCGCGGAAATGCTGGCTGCCATTGCTTCTGCCGAGGCCGTTGTTGTGGCCGATTATGGCCGGGGAATCACCACCAACCCGGACATCCGTACCGCGCTCGCAGAAGCAGCCCGCCGCGTCCCTGTGGTGTGGGACCCGCATCCTGCCGGTTCCGAACCCGTGGCGGGAGTCGCCGTCGTGACCCCAAACCTCGCCGAAGCGACTGCATCCGCGACAACCGGCGGGCTGGACCTGTCCCGCACGGGTGCTGAAGAAGCCGGCCGCTACCTGCTCGGGAAGTGGGGCAGTGGTGCAGTTCTGGTGACGAGGGGCGAGGACGGGGCGGTCCTGCTGTCGGCCGGTGGTCGGGCGCAAGGCATCCCCGCACCCAAAACCAACGTCGCCGATCCTTGCGGAGCGGGAGACCGGCTGGCTGGAAGCCTTGCCGTGCACTTGGGGCTCGGGTTGGAACTCGCGCAAGCAGCCACCAAGGCAGTGGAGGATGCGTCGGCCTTCCTGGCAGCTGGCGGAGCGGCGTCGCTGGCGGTGGTGGGTGACGCGCCAGCGGCGAGCCCCGCCGTCGAACTCAAGGGCCTGGAACTCGTTGACGCCGGAGACCTGAGCCCTGACGGCGTCCACCTAGCTCGCGCAGTGCGGAGCAGAGGAGGCACGGTGGTAGCGACCGGCGGGTGCTTCGACCTCCTCCACGCAGGCCACGCCCGGACGTTGGCCGTGGCACGCAGCATGGGCGATTGCCTCATCGTGTGCCTGAATTCCGATGAATCCGTGCGGCGGCTCAAGGGCGCACACCGGCCAATCGTCAGCGTCGAAGACCGCGCGGAGTTGCTGCTGGCACTCGAATGCGTTGACGCCGTGGTGGTCTTCGGCGAGGACACCCCCGAAGCCTGCCTCAGCGAAATCCGACCCGATATCTGGGTCAAGGGTGGCGACTACACCCCCCAAGAATTGCCGGAAGCCCGCCTGGTTGCGGGTTGGGGAGGGCGGTGCGTCACCGTGCCCTTCCACCCGGCACGCTCCACCAGCGGGCTGGCGGCAGCACTGGCCAAAGTCAGCTGACAACAAGCAACCATCAACCGAGAGGAACCGCATGAACACGCAAACACCCGGCCGCGTCATCGTCACTGGAGGCGGCTCCGGACTCGGCGCTGCGATCGTGGAAGCCATCCGCGACGCCGGCGGCACACCCTTCGTCTTCGACCGCGACGTCAGCAACGTGTCCGGCGCCAAGGCCTTGGAAGTGGACGTCTCCAACCGCGAAGCCGTGGAAGCAGCCGTCAAAGAGGCCGCGGAGACCCTGGGCGGCCTGGACGGAGTGGTGACGGCGGCAGGCATCGATCGCTGCGGCAAGCTGGGCGACGTACCGGCAGAGGAATGGGAAAAGGTCATCGGAGTGAACCTCCTGGGCACAGTGTCCGTCATCCGTGCGGCCTTGCCGTACCTGAAGGGATCCCGCGGCCGGGCCATCACTATCGCCTCAACGCTCGGCCTCCGGGCGCTGCCCGATGCCACGGCGTACTGCGCCTCGAAGTTCGGCGTGATCGGTTTCAGCCGCGCGCTCGCCGCCGAAACCGGGGGCGTCATCGGCGTCACCACCATCATCCCGGGCGGCATGAAGACGCACTTCTTCGACGACCGCGACGAACAGTACAAGCCGCAGGACGATTCCAAGCTCAACGATCCCGCCAACGTGGCGCAGGCGGTGGTGTTCGCCCTCTCCCAGCCGTTCGGCAGCGAGGTCCGCGAACTCCTTATTTGCCCCGCAGAAGAAGGCTCGTGGCCGTAAGGTCCAGGACGTCCTGAACAACGTCGGCCACGGCGATACCCCTGATGAGCGTGTCGTCGTGGCCGCAGTGCGGTGCAGTCCATCCCACTTGGGTCACATCCGCCCCGCATGCCGGGCACCGGGTCACCCACGACATATGGACACGGTGCAAGCTCCGCCCCCGCGGGCCGGCATTGAACGCGTTGCCCACCCAATAAATCCCCACCGTCGGCGTCCCCACTGCTTGGGCCAGGTGCCGGGGACCGCTGTCGCTGGCGAGCATCACCGTGGCATCCGCCAGGAGCGCAGCCAAGTCTCCGATGTCCAGTTCCCCAGCCACGGAGCGCACGGCCATCCGGTCCTCTTCCGCGAGTTGGCGAACCGCAAGCTCCTCGACTTCCTGCGTCAGCGCCTTCTCGGAGCTGTCGCCCACTATCAACACCTGCGCTCCTACGGCTGCTGCTGCGGTCACCGCTTCAGCGAAGTACGACGCCGGCCACCGCCTCCGCGGATCGGTGGCACCAGGGTGAACCACCACCAGCGATCTCCGCTGGGGGTCCCTGAATCCCGCGATGTTCCGGTGGTGTTCCGGCCGCGGGCGCAGGGGAGGCGCAACGATCGGCGGAGCTCCTGCCAGGCCTGCGAGCTCCAGCCAGCGGTCCGGCTCGTTCTGGTAGTAGACATAGTCCAGGTTCCGTTCCAACCGCTCAGCGTCCCTGGTGCGCGTGCCCACGGAATGCCGTGCACCCAGGCGGAGCAGGAAAGGGTTGGAGAAACGCCCTCCGCCGTGCATCTGCAACGCGACATCGAACTTCTTGGCGCGCATGGCCTCGAAAAAGGCCTCTTGCTCCGCCACGTCCTCCGCATCATCCTCGAAGCGCTCCCCGTTTCGGGGGCCATCGTGGACGCCCCGCGCAACGGGCAGCATCTGGACGTCGTCAACCGGACCGTCCATCGCAGCCACCACGGCCGCATGGACCGGAGTTCCCAGAAGCGTGATGGTGGCATCGGGGTACGCGTTCTTCAACGCAGTGAGGGCGGGATAGGTGTAGATCAGGTCTCCCAAACCGCCGCCCCTGAGGACCGCGATTCGCTTGACGTCATTGAACTTTTCCAGCACGGGGCCAACGCCGGGGCTCGGATTCGTCAGCGGTTTCTCCATGGATGATTCCTTTCGCTGCCAATGCTGCGGTCTGGCTCTTCCGTAGCTCCGAGGCCGCAGTGATTCCGGGCGGAAACTCCCGGGTTCGGCGTGTGAAGCCCGTGCCGCGGGGTACCTGAGGGGAACAGGAAACTGTAAGCCCAACCGGAAGGTACCCCATGGCACGCCTATCCAATCAAGAAGGCCTGGCCAATCAAGAAGGCTTGGCTGACTGGTTGCCAGGTCGCTTGGCCGAGGAACGTCCTGTGGTGACGGTCATCGGAGATTCCATCCTGGATGGCTGGTGGGATGGAACCATTGACCGGTTCTGCCGCGAAGCCCCGGCCCCCGTGGTCCAGGTCCAGCGCCGCGACTTCGCCCCGGGAGGTGCCGCCAATACGGCGATGAACCTCGCCGCGATGGGGGCGGACGTTCGTTTCGTTTCACTGGTGGGGCAGGACTCCGGAGGCCATAAGCTCCTTGAGCAGCTCAGCTCGGCGGGAGTGGACGTATCTCACGTCGTCGCCCATGAGGGTATGACCACCACCACCAAATTCCGCGTGAGCAGCGGCGGGCAGGTGATGCTGCGTTTGGACGACGCCGCCACGGAGGTCCCCGCTGATGGCCTCCGCCAGATGGCCGCTGCCATCCCCGAAGCACTCCGAACCTCGTCAGCCGTGGTTCTCTGCGACTACGGAGCGGGAGCTTTGGACGGGGCGGTGCGGGACGCAATTTTCCATCACCTGGGTCCCGGAAACGACGGCCCGGATTCCGTGGAGGCCCGCTCTTCCAATGCCCGGCAGGACACCCTGCTAGTAGTGGACGCCCACTATCCAGGACGCTGGGCACAGCTCAGGCCTGACCTCTCTACCCCCAATGCGCAGGAAGCCGCCAGGTTGCTCGGGACGGAGTTCCCCGGAGGGGCTGCCAGGTGTCCCTTCGTGGAAGCACACGCGGACCAGCTCCTGCGCGCCTCAGGTGCGGCCGCCGTCGTCGTGACTTTGGACCGGGAAGGGACCTTGACGATCCGGCGTAACGACACCTCGCAGAAGCCGGCAACCCACCGGACCTGGGCGCGGCCCCAGGCGGAGAAGCAGGCCTCGGGCGCCGGCGACACTTTCGTGGCCGCGTTGACGATCGCCCGGGCCGCGGGATTGCCGCTGACCACCAGCGTGAACCTGGCTCAGGCGGCAGCCGATGTCGTCGTCCATCGGCCAGGTACCTCCGTTTGCACCACTGAAGAACTGGCAAAGCACCTGCGGGGGTTCGCCGATACTGCACTGACGGATGAAGAGTTGGCCCGGCAGGTGGATGAGCACCGCCGGGAAGGCAAACGGATTGTGCTGACCAACGGGTGCTTCGATGTCCTCCACCGCGGCCATACGCGGTACCTCAACCAAGCCAAGCAATTGGGTGACGTGTTGGTGGTCGCGCTGAACAGCGATTCCTCCGTGCGGAAACTCAAGGGCCCGGACCGGCCGGTCAACCACGAGGCCGACCGCGCGGCAGTCATCGCCGCACTGAGCTGCGTGGACCATGTCACGGTTTTCGATACCCCGACTCCCATACCGCTCATAGATCTCCTGCGGCCGGATGTCTATGCCAAAGGCGGCGATTACACACCGGAGATGCTCCAGGAAACCGAAGCCGTGGAACGCTACGGCGGCACCGTGACCATCCTGGATTACGTGCCCGAACACTCCACCACAGCGGTATTGGAACGCATCCGTTCCACGGGCGAAACCCCGCAGAGCTGAGGAAGCAGACATGCGTATTGTGATCATCGGTGCAACAGGACACGGCGGTACGGAGCTGCTGAAACGGCTCCAGAGGGCACGTTCGGAAGAGGGCGCGGACTTGGAGCTGGTGGGTGTCGTCCGGCGGCAACCTGATCAGGATGCCGCCCCGTATCACGGAGTGGATTGGCACACCCTGGACATCAGCGCCGCTGAGGATCAACCCGCCCTGGAAGAAGCTTTGGCAGGCGCCGATGCGCTGGTTCATCTGGCGTGGCTGATCCAGCCGAACCACAACCGGGAGATGCTCCGCCGGACCAATGTGGCCGGGACAGCCCACGTGCTGGCCGCCGCCCGCAAGGCCGGAGTGGGGCACATCGTGTGCGCATCATCCGTTGGAGCGTACTCGCCGGCTCCCAAGGACCAACGGACCAAGGAAGGGTGGCCAACGGGTGGCATCCGCAGTTCGCATTACAGCGCGGACAAGGCGGCACAGGAAAGGCTCCTGGACGGTTTCGCCAAGGAGAACCCGGATATTGTGGTGGCCCGGCTGCGCCCCGCGCTGATGTTCAGCGCAGGCGGCGGCAGTGAGGTTGGCCGCTACTTCCTGGGACGGGTTTTGCCTCGCCTGGTTCCGCGTAAGCCGTGGCTGCCGCTGCTTGCCATCCCCAAGGAGATGGTGTTCCAGGCCGTCCACACTGCTGACGTCGCTGATGCCTACTGGCGTGTGTTGGAGCGCAGAGCGGAAGGTGCTTACAACATCGCCGCCGAGCCGGTCATCGACCCCAACGCCTTGGCGTGGATTTTCAACGCCCGGCGGGTGATGCCGTTCCCGCTTCCGGTGCTGCGCGCCGTCGTCGAGGTCAGTTGGCGACTCCGGCTGCAGGTGACCGACGGTGGTTGGGTGGACATGGCGGCCAACGCGCCCATCATGGATACAGCCCGGGCGCACACTCTTTTGGGCTGGTCGCCCAAGCATTCGTCGTTGGAGTCGCTGGCGGAAATGCTGGACGGGATCGGCGCGGGCAAGGGCCGGAAGGGCTCGCCGCCGCTGACGCCGCGCTAGCCTTTACTCGGCCGACAACACCACGGTAAGAATACGGCGCAGGCTCATGGCGACTGACGCTGGTGCATTTACAGAGGACTGATCGGCTGCGGCCTCTGCCACTGCGTTGCTGAGCGCCGTGATGCTGTCCTTAGCTCGCGCCAAGCGATTGGCCAGCTCACCGTTCTCGGCGTCGCGCCAATGATCAATCACGGCTGCGGTCGCCTCCAGGGCCTCGGAAAGGTTGCCCACCACGGCATCCGGGATCACCGTGCCCGCGTCTTTTTCCCAGATGGCGCTGGCCAGGACATCGGTGATGTCCTGGACGTGGAAGGTGAGGCGTTCAAGGGTCCGCAAACCAGCGAGGTCGCCGGGAAGGCGGGTTGCACGACGGCGGGACCGGGGATTTGCTTTGGCGCTCAGCTCAGCTTGGTGCACCGCCGTCCGCACAGCTGCCGCGGTGAGTGAGAGTTCGTCGCTGCGGCTTGCCCAGGCCTCATGATTGGGCGGCCAGGACTCCTCCATTGCTCGGGCCATGTCCTTGAGTTGCCGGGATAAAGCTTCCTGATGACCTGCGATGGCGGGATCGATGTCCTCCAGGTGCAGGGGCGGGAAGACCAGCCAGTTCACAGCGAAGCCTACGGCCACGCCCAGGGCCATCTGCAGAACGTACGCAAAAGAGAATCCCTCAGCGTTGGAGTCTCCTAGCACCAGCACGAACAGTGCGGCCATGGGAATCCACTCGGACGCCGTCCCTAGCCGGGGAAGTCCGCCTATGAGGACGCCGAGCCCCACCACCACCGCAACAGCCAGGGCAGTCGGGGCGGCCACGGTGGTGATGGCGAAGGCCATCCCGATGCCTAGGACCAGTCCGGCCAGGCTTTGCAGCCCATGCTTGGCGGAATCCGCCACAGTGGGGTGCATGCTGACCAAGGCGCCCAGTGGGGCGTAATACGGATACTCGGCGGCAGACCCGGGCATGAAGGGCGCCAAATACCAGGCCAGTCCCGCTGCGACTGCTGTTTTCGCAGCGAAGAGGAGGCGGTGGCGTGTGATGGTTTTTCGAAGCGCGGGAATCAGCCGTCGCCTTAAGGGCATTTGGCTCATCAACCCAACGTTGGCAGGTCTGGCTCCACCTGTCGAGCGGAGAAAGCCGAAAGTGGGCTACAGCATCTTTTGGAAATTGTGGTGATTAGAACCTTGGTTAGCGGGTACACACCCATTGATAGTAACGATACTTACTATCCCGGCTGCTGTCCGCAGCCTGCCAACTGTGGAAAGAGAGCGATAATGACTGAGAGCAAATCGCCGCAGGACGGAAGCTTCGCGGCGCCAAACACCGGTGCCCATGCAGGCACCGAACCGTTCACGGGAAACTACCTGGACTCGGCCGATGTTGAGACTCAAACTGCTGGAACCACCGGAATCAGTGGAACTCCCGCTGGTTCGGGAACCGGTTCCGACAGCTCCGGCAAGGTGGATACCGCCAAGGAAGAAGCTGCGGGCGTAGCAGGCGCCGTAAGTGACGCCGCGGGCGGAGTCGTGGACACCGCCAAGACCGAGGCCGGACACGTGGCCCATGAAGTCAAGGTAAATGCCCGCCAACTGCTGACGCAGACCAAGGGTGAGCTGAGCGAACAGGCCCAGGCCCAGCAGCAGCGTGTTGCCGAAGGTTTGCGGTCCATTTCCGACGAACTTTCCACCATGGCCAACTCGACTGAAAACGGTGGTGTTGCCACGGACTTGGTCCAGCAGGCAGCCCAGCGCTCCTCCTCCGTTGCCCAGTGGTTGGAAGGCCGGGATCCCGGCTCGCTGCTGGATGAAGTCAAGGGCTTCGCACGCCGCAAGCCAGGAACCTTCCTGCTGCTGGCTGCCGGCGCCGGTGTACTCGCCGGCCGTCTTGGCCGGGGCATGGCAGGCAATGCCTCCGACGCGGCCTCCGCGAGCGGAACGCCCGCCACCACGGAGACGCCTCGCGCCGTTTACTACCCGACCCAGGGCGGCGCGGTAACTCCTCCGGCAGTGGACCTCCCCGGACCGACGGCAACCACCGCCGGATACGGTTCGGCCACCACCACCGGCTACGACGCAGGCACCACGGGTGGCTACGACGGGTCCACCCTTCCTTACCCGGAGACCGAGGCCGGTGGCGTTAAGGCCCAAGGCGACCCGCTGGCAGGACCGCTCGATCCCGATGACCCCCAGTATGGAGGTCACCGATGAGCAGTCCCGCCGATTTGCCTCCCACAGAAGCCCACGTGAAGGCGGAGACCCTTCCCCTCGGTGAGCTCCTGAGCGACCTGACGCGCGACGTTTCCACGTTGATGCGCCAGGAAGTGGAGCTGGCCAAGGCGGAGCTGAAGGAGTCCGCCACCAAGGCCGGCAAGGGCGCGGGAATGCTTGGCGGAGCTGCATACGCCGGCCACATCACCGTGCTGTTCCTGTCCATTGCCCTTTGGTGGGCTTTGGGCCAGCTTGTTGGCTTGGGATGGTCCGCCGTTATTGTCGCGGTCATCTGGGGCATCGTTGCAGCAGTTTTGGCAGCCAAGGGCCGCAAGGAAATCAACACCATCAAGGGCATGCCGCAGACCGCCGAGACGGTCAAAGAAATACCCCCCGCTTTGAAACCGAACACTGAGGAGACACGATGACGCAGAACCCCGACGCCCTGCGCGCCGATATCGAAGAAACTCGCCGGCGGCTCAGTACCAACGTTGATGCCGTGGCGGACAAGGTCACGCCCTCGCACATCGTCAATCGCAGGGTGGACAAGATCAAGACCGCTGTGTTCGGCGCCCGCGACGACGTCAGCGATGCTGCAGGGAACGCTGCACACCGTGCCGGGGACGCTGTTTCCGGCGTGGCCAGCAACGTTTCCGGCGCCGTCTCGGACCTGGGCGATGCCCCGCAGGTGATCACGCGGAAGGCCCAAGGCAGCCCGATCGCCGCAGGCCTGATCGCGTTCGGCGCCGGCTTGCTGGTGTCCTCGCTGTTCCCGGCCTCGGAAAAGGAGCGCGAAGCTGCCCAGGCCGTCAAGGAAGCAGCCCAGCCCCTGACCGACGAGCTGAGCCATGCGGCCCAAGAAGTCGCTGAGCACCTTCGCGAGCCCGCTCAGGATGCGATGCAGAACGTCAAGGACAGCGCCACGGAAGCCGCAGCCAACGTCAAGGACGAGGGCCAGGCAGCCGCCGCCGACGTCCAGGACCGGGCACAGACGGCCAAGGATAACGTCAGCAACCAGTAAGTTGCCCGTTGTACACAACTGACTCGCAGTTGTGGTTGTTTTGGAGCCCCATAACAACCACAACTGCGAGTCAGTTGCTGTTTCAGCGCACTTCGAGAATCATCTGCAGCAAGCGGGCTGCAGCAGGACGGGCCGCGTGTTCCTCGGACCATTGAGCCCGTGCCAAGGCCTTGCTCACGGCCTGGGTAGTGATGCCGAGCTCCTGGGCGACCGCTTTCTGCTGGCCCCGGACGCCGGGCGTGAGCAGGTCCAGTACCCGCCATTCCGCCGTGCTCCGGTGTTGCACGATGTGTCCGAGGAGCCGCAGCACGGCCTCGGCCTCCGAAGCAAGGGCTGTCAGGGGGCCGTCCACTGCGACGGGGACACGTTCCTTGCCGTTCCGCAGCCTGTCGACTGCCCGGCGGGCATATACGAGGCCATGCCCCGAAGCGTCCTTGACCAAGTTGGGTAGGGGCTCATTAATTGGTCCCACGCCGATTCCCACGTACCACTGGCCGGTCCGGAGCGCGATCAGGGCTGTGTCCACGGCTTGGTGGCTGCATTCGACAATGCCTTGCACTTCATCCTCAACCGAGCGGTCAAAGTCGAGCCGCGCAGGAATGTGCCGCAGGTCCTTGAGCAGCTGCGGCACAAGATCGCCGTCGCGGCGGCTGTCGCGTTGGTTGATGGTGAGAGTGAACATAGTGGATCACATGCTACCGGCTGGTAGCGGGTCTGCAAGGGCAAAATTCCCCTGCAGTTCAGTCAAGCGCCGTACGTCCGGTCAATACGACGGCGGGCAGCGCACCTGCCGTGGCGCGCACAGCATCATCCATTCCCGCGTCACGCAGGCATTCCCGGATCGCGATGACCAGCGGCTGCGGGTCCTCGTCGGAGGCAAACACCCAGTGGGTGTCACGGGCTTGGAAAACCAGTGCATTACGTCCGCCGGCTCCCAGCGAAACCTTCTGGCGTGCCACCATGCGGCGGTCGGGATCACTGCCGTCAGCCGTGGTCACCGCCTTGATGCTCCCGGGCACGATGTCACTCCAGGGAATCACCACCATGGTGTGCTTTTGGGAGTACTTGGCCACCGCCCCGCGGTCAAACACCAGCAATTTCCGGAAGCTTCCCAGGAGGGTCATGGACCACAGCAACAAGCCGGTGAGGATGCTCACGGTGATGAACAGTGTGGGGTCGCTGAAATGTCCGGCTTCCCGGGTTGAACGAATGGGGCTGACGAATTCTGCGATGGTCCCGAACACGAACCCCACCACCAAACAAGGAATCAGCGCCTTCCAGAAGACCCTGCGGGAGGAAGCGACATGGCGCAGCCCACCGAGCTCAGGCCCGAGCCTGCGCTCCACCCGGCGAACCAGCCAGTTACGGCCGCGCATCCGGACGCTGGCCGTAGAGGTTTGGCATGTTCCGGCGTTCCGCTTCGGCTGCCTGTTCCGCGGCAACCACCTTGGGGTCCGGGACGGGCTGCTGGCCTTGGGCGATGCCAGAGCGCCGGTCAATGGCCGCAAACTTCGGCTCCCACGTGTCGTCACCGCCGCCACTCACTGCGGAGGCAATGAGCATCACCACGAAGAACGGGAAGAAGGACCAGCAGATGGCGCGCCAACCGCCCAGCCACGCTCCCGCCGTCGTACCGTTCTTGATCCGCACGGAGCGCATGCCGGCGGCGGCGTCGCCCACACTGCCCACGGATCCCCAGATCATGCCGTAGGCAAACAACCCCACGAACCACAGGACAACGTAGAGCGTCAGCCACAAACCATCGTTGTATCCGAGCGCTGAGCCGCTGTTCATCATGGATTCCCGCGCAACGGCCAGGATCACGGCCAAAACCGCGTAGCCAACCAGGAACACCAGGGCATCCAGTACGCGGCCCCAGAAGTGCGCGCCTCCGGACGCCTTGACGAAGTACGCGCCGGTCTCAGGATGGCGGCGAACGGGGCGGCCGTTGACAGCGTCAAGCAGACCGGTGAGGGTGGTGGACTTCGGAGTGCTCATCTGGGGCTTTCGGCTCGACGGCGGTGTACGGGCTTGGGTGCGGAGCGTCAGGCCAGTCCGGCCAGACCACCGAGGACGCCGGCCAGCGAGGCCGCGGACGTTTCCTTCAGCTCCAAAGACACCGAGTCGCCGTCAACCTGCGGGGTCAGCACATGGACGCCCGACGGGCCGGTGTAAACGGTGATGGTGGGGAACTCGTTAGTGTCCGAGTTGAAGGCCACCACGGTACTCGCGGCCAGGGTATCCGCCAAGGCAGTTGCTGCGTGTTCCTCGAACTGGGCTTCCGTGTAACCAGTGGGATAGGTATCGCGTACGGCGGCCTTTTCCGGGTCAACGAATTCGGCGAGGCGCTGGGCCAGTTGGTCGCGGGTTATGACGGTGAAGCCATGCAGGCCGCCTTCATCCACTTCTTCGAGCAGCACGCCGTCGTCGTGGAGATAGCTGTAGAGCCAGCGCTTTCCCGTGGACACCGTGCGTTCCACGGAAACAACGCTGCTGCCACTGCGGCGCAGGGTAAGGGCGCCGGTGATTTCTTCGGTGGCGTGCAAACGCGAAGGCTCGGCTTCACCTTCGAAGATCACCGGGTAAACGAGTTCCTTGGCGAGCAGTCCGCGCAAGGCTACGGCGCACATCAGTTCCTTGCTTGCGTCCTGGGCAGATAGCCAGGGCAGGGCCACCAACTGTTCGTGCTGCACGCCATCCAGGGCCACAACTTCTTCGTCGGTCAGCGTGGGTAAGGGCGCGCCGGTTGCGCTGGCCGACGCCAGGACCTTGGCCGCTGCCTGCACGTCCCGTTCGGTCCAATTCATGGTGCTGGCGGTCATCCGAATATCCCTCCGACAAAGTTCCCGACTGATTTGGCGGCGTCACTGACCCCATCTGCCACCTTACTGCCTACATCTTTCGCGAAGCCCGCCACTTCCTTGGCGCCATCGGCGATGTAGCTGCCAGGGTTACGGGCAAAGTTGCTGATGGAGTCCCAGTTGTCGGCCACCAGGTTACCCAAGGCCCAGGCCCCGGCAACAAGCCCGGCACCAATCACAATCGGCGCACCAATCGGGCCCAGCAGGGCTGCGCCGCCAGCGGTCATGAGCATGATGCTGCCCACGCCGCCCACCACGGACAGGCCGCCGGCCACGCGGTCGCCCGTGCCGCGCCAGCCGTCATGCTGCGGGTTGATCATGTCGCTGATGCCGCCCACGATGTTCAGCGGTGCTGCCAAAGCCCCTGCGATGCGCAGGCCCTTGGAGAATTTGCTGGCTTCCTGGAAAGCCTGGCTGTAAGGGATGTTGGCTTTGAGGTCGGTAATGACATCCGTGACCTTTTCGCCGTTGCGAAGGGCCGTGATCCCGTCCCTCAGGACGGTCCCGCCGGCACGCCAGTTGGTCAGGATCTCCTTGGTCTTGCCGTACCTCACATGCCGGGGATCGATGACGCCGTTGGGCAGTGGCTTGACGGGCAGAACGTACCTGACGGCGGCTACCAGCGGACTGATCGCGCCCTTCGCGCCCATGGCGGTGTCGTAGACGTCCTTGAGGACACCAACCGAGGTGCCTGAACCATCATTGTGGCTGGCGAACTCCTGCTGGTTGGCGTGCTTCTTTAGCTGGCTCGCATTTTCGCGCAGCATGTTGGCGGCCTTCACGAGGCTCTGCCGGTGTTGGCTGTTCCAGTCGCCCTTGAACAGCGTGGCGTCCCGGCCCTGCCACGCCGTGGTGGAGTTGATCGCGTTGGACAACTGCGTGCTTTGCAAACTGATGGCGTCGGCAGCTTTGCCCATCACACCCGCCAGACTGCGAAGCTGCGCGATGTCCGCGCCATAGAACCCAGCCATATGGAACCCCCTGTGAATATGCATCGAACCTGTGAACATGCATCGAAAAGTCTCGTCCCAGCCTAGGCGGACCCGTCAACTGCCGCGATGGGGAGACATGCCCATGTGCATAAACCGTTAAAGAACGACGGCGGCCGGTGAGGTTCCGAGGGAACCGCACCAGCCGCCGTCGAGCGTCAGGCGTTGAAGGCCGCGAAAATCAGTGGCCTTCGGCGGAGAAGCGCTTGATGGAAGCTTCCAGCTCGGCTTCGGCAGCGGCGCGGTCGCCCCAGCCTTCAGCCTTGACCCACTTGCCGGGCTCCAGGTCCTTGTAGCGCGTGAAGAAGTGCTCGATTTCCTTGACCAGGAATTCGCTGACGTCGCTGACTTCCTGGATGTGGTCGAAACGTGCGTCAACGGGGACGCAGAGGACCTTGGCGTCTCCGCCGCCGTCGTCGGTCATGTTGAAGACGCCGATAGGGCGGGATTCCACGATGACGCCCGGGTGCAGATCGAAGTCCTGCAGGAGAACCAAAGCGTCCAGCGGGTCGCCGTCTTCGCCCAGGGTGTTCTCGAAGAAACCGTAGTGCGTGGGGTACTGCATGGAGGTGAACAGGACGCGGTCCAGGCGGACACGGCCGGTTTCGTGGTCAACTTCGTACTTGACGCGCGATCCCTTGGGGATCTCGATGGTCACGTCGTGCTTCATGGAATGCTCCTTGACGGGTGTGGGTGGGGCGCGGCAGGCAAAAGCGCCGCCGGCGCCGCCGACTACTATTGAGGATATAGCGAGAGGCCCGGGTTTCTTGAACCGGCGGGGACATTTCAAGACTGACAGGACCAAGCAGCTTCCATGATGGGCGTTAAAAACGGGGGTGCCCGCAAGCGGGTTCCCGCGGCGTGGGGGCGCTTTACATGGCCGGTGCTATTGACCACGGTCCTGCTGTGCCTCGGTGCCGTGGTGGCTGTGGGGATGTTTCCGGGCCTGCTCAGTTTCCCCAAGCCCCTACCTTCCGTTCCCGCTTGGCAGCAGGTGCCGGACCGACTTTCGGGCGCAAACAGTGTGCTTCCGCTGGATCCCAAGGCGCCCGTTCCCGTGCCTGCTGAGGTGGCGAAGCTCCTTGACGCCACGCTCAAGCCGGATGGCGCGGGCAGTATCAGCGGTGTGGTGATGGACGCCTCCACCGGTCAGGTGCTTTTTGACCGCGAAGCCACCGCCAACCGCATCCCGGCCTCGAACATGAAACTGCTGACAGCCGTCTCTGCCTTGAAGGCGCTCGGTCCCGAAACCCGTTTCACCACGCGTGTGCTCGCATCTGACAATCCCTCAACAGTGGTGCTGACCGGGGGAGGGGATGTGCTGCTGGGCGCTTCCGCTTCCGAGCCCACAGCCGTCCTGGGCCGGGCCGGACTGGCGTCCCTGGCTGCAGACACGGCTGCCGCTTTGGCTTCAGCCGGAGTGAAGGGGCCCGTTACCGTTCAAGTTGACGACTCTCTCTTCAGCGGCGCGCCCCTTAACCCGGCATGGAGTTTGGAGGATGTCGCCGCCGGTGAAACCGCGCCCTTGTACTCCTTGGCGTTGAACTCCGGTCGCTACGCCCCGGACGTTCTCACCGGACCCCGACCCCAGGATTCCGCCCTCGCCACCGCCCAAACGTTCGCCGAACAGTTGGCGGCTGCCGGCGTAGCGGTGAGTCCCGGCGTCGAACGCGGTAAAGGCATCCCCGCCAAAGAACTGGCAGCTACTGAGTCAGCCACCGTCGGCGAGCAAGTGGACCTCATGCTGGAATCCTCTGACAATTTCCTGGCGGAAGCGCTGGGGCGGATGACCGCCTTGGCGTCTGGTCATGAAGGGACGTACGACGGCGCCACTGCGGCCGTGCGGCAAAGGCTGGGGGAGCTGGGAATCGCCACGGATTCGATGCAGTTGGCCGATGTGTCGGGCCTTGCCCTGGAGAATCAGGTCACCGCCCGCCAGTTCGCCGAGGTTGTCCGTGCCATCACCAGCGGGCCGGACCCTGCATTGCGGACCGCGCTCGATGGTTTCCCTGTAGCCGGGCTCACCGGGACCCTTGACGACAGATATGTGGACGCCGGTACGTCCGAGGGCGCCGGGCTGGTACGAGCCAAGACCGGGACATTAAATACCGTGCTCGCGTTGAGCGGCTACGTGGTGGACGCCGATGGCCGGCTGCTGGTGTTCTCGTTCATCGGCAATGGCCTGGACCCGGGAGCCGCGGGCAACAAGGTGGCCTTGGACCGTTCGGCGTCGGTGCTGGCCTCATGCGGGTGCCGGGGCTGAATCCTCCGCGCGGAGCGAACTTAAGGCGGACTGTCAGTCACGTGTGGTGTGATGGACCGTATGGTGTCATCTGCCCGAGATTCGTCAGCAGGGGCCCCGTCCCTGATCAACTGGGACCTGGCCGCCTCTACGGCTGCCCGGCTTGCCCCTCCCGGCCCGGAGCTTAGCGCCGGGGAGATCGGCAAGGCCGTGGACAATCTGCGCTTCAACGCGGATATCTCCGTCCCGCACGTGCACGACATCACCGGCTTGGATGCCGCCAGGGACCTGCGTGATTCGCACGTCCTGGTGGTGGACCGAGCCTCCTGGTCCAAGGCCAATACCCAGAGCTTTTCCGTGATGCTCCAGCCCGCGCTGAAGAAGATGCTGGAGAACCGCAGCGGAGTGGCCATGACCCCGGCCGCGGCTGCTGCCAGCGGTGCCATCACCGGCACCCAGCTTGGCGCCGTGCTCGCGTTCCTGTCCAGCAAAGTCCTTGGCCAATACGATCCTTTTGCCGCGCTCGCCCCGGATTCCAACGTGCCCCCCGGCGGCCGGCTCCTGCTGGTGGCGCCGAACATCATCTCCGTGGAGCGCGAACTGAACGTTCACCCGGATGACTTCCGTCTCTGGGTCTGCCTGCACGAACAAACGCACCGGGTGCAGTTCGCGGCCGCACCGTGGCTCCGGCACCACATGCTCGATGAAATCGAAAAGCTCAGCGGCAACCTCCTGGGCAACATGGACACTTTGGTTGAACGCGCCAGCGCTGTAGCCAAGTCCCTACGGGACCGTAACCCCTCCGAGAAAACACCGGGCCGCGGTGCCATCCTGGACCTCCTCCAGAACCCGGAGGAAAAGGCGTCCCTGTCCCACATCACCGCCGTCATGAGCCTCCTTGAGGGTCACGCCAACGTGGTGATGGATGCCGTGGATTCGAGCATCGTTCCCTCAGTGAAGACCATCCGTCAGCGTTTCAACGAGCGCGGCAAGGACCGCGGCGTGGTGGAGAAGTTCATCCGCAATCTCCTCGGCCTGGACGCCAAAATGCGCCAGTACACCGATGGCGCCAAGTTCGTCCGCGAAGTTGTTGCCGTGGCTGGCATGGAGGGCTTCAACCGGGTGTGGGAATCCGCCGAATACCTGCCCACTGAAGAAGAGATCCACAACTCCAAGCTGTGGCTTGAGCGGATGGGGCTTTGAGCGTTCCTTCCGGTTCCGCTGTCGGTTCGGCCGGTAAGGGTCGACGGCGTCCGGGGCGTCTGGCGCCCGTCGTCGGGAAGGCGCGGAAGCAGTTGCAGAACGCCTTGGCCTCTGCCGGCTATCCCTCGCGTGTGCTTGTAGCCTGCAGCGGAGGCCCGGATTCGTTGGCTTTGGCAGCCGTTGCCGCATACTTTGCCAGACGCGGCCATGTAGACGGGCATCCAGTGTCCGTGGCGGGCGTGGTGGTGGATCATCAACTGCAGGCCGGCTCCGCGGAGGTGGCTGCCCGGACGGCGTCTGTGCTGCGCGAGCTGGGGCTTTCTCCGGTAGAAGTGCGGACCGTGGAAGTAGCTTCAACTGGTTTTGGTCCCGAGGCCGCAGCCCGGGATGCCCGCCACGCTGCGTTGGATTCCGCTGCTGACCACCTCGGATGTGATGCGATCCTGCTCGGCCACACCTTGGATGACCAAGCCGAACAGGTGCTCCTGGGGTTGGCTCGCGGATCCGGAACCCGATCACTCGCGGGGATGAGGCCCGCTCGGGGACGCCTGCTCCGGCCTTTCCTTGGCCTTCGGCGCGAGGAGACCCTGGAAATCTGCGAGGTTGAGGAACTGGATCCCTGGCATGATCCCAGTAACGCCGATCCCGCCTTCGCCCGCTCCAGGACACGTGTTGAAGTGATGCCGGTTTTGGAAGAGAAACTCGGCCCGGGCGTTGCAGAGTCGCTGGCCCGGACCGCGGCAATCCTGCAGCAAGACGCGGACTTCCTTGAAGATCTGGCCAACGAGACCTATCTCTCACTTGTGCAGCGCGTGGACGATGGCGCGTGGTTGCCGGAAGACGCCGTTCGTGAGCTGCCCGCAGCGCTCAGGTTCCGCGTCATCGCGAAGGCGGCGGCCGACGTCGGAGGTCAACAACCCGGCTACGGGCGCCTCCAAGCTGCGGAAGCGCTGCTTCGCAGGCAAGGCTCGGCAGGGCCTGTGGAGCTGCCCGGCCACGTCAGTGTGTACCGCTTGTCCCTCAGTGATCTGGAGCAGGAAGGGCCTGTTTCCGCGGGTGCTTCGTCCGCATTTCCGGCGGGTGCTGCCGCTGACGGCGTTCCCCGACTAGCCCCCCGCTGTGGGAAGCTAGTATTCCGGCATCAGAAACCGTCCCAACAGTAGCCGCACCCGAGCATCAAAACAGGAGCCATTGGTGGATTCAAACGACGTCCAGGCAGATCTCAAGCACGTTCTTTACACCAAAGAGCAGATCCAAACACGTATCGCGGAACTCGCGGCGCAGATCGATAAGGATTACGAAGGCCGCGACATCCTCATCGTCGGTGTCCTCAAGGGCGCAGTGATGGTCATGGCTGACCTCGCACGTGCGCTGCACAGCCACGTCAGCATGGACTGGATGGCAGTCTCGTCCTACGGCTCGGGCACCCAGTCCTCCGGTGTTGTCCGGATCCTCAAGGACCTCGACACCGACCTCATGGGCAAGGACGTGCTCATTGTTGAGGACATCATCGACTCCGGCCTGACCTTGTCCTGGCTCAAGTCCAACCTCGAATCCCGTGGCACGGCCAGCGTCGAGATTTGCACGGCCTTCCGCAAGCCGACCGCCGCCAAGGTGGAAATCGACGTCAAGTACGTCGGCTACGACATCCCCAACGAATTCGTCGTCGGTTACGGCCTTGACTACGCCGAGAAGTACCGCAACTTGGACTTCGTGGGCACCTTGGCCCCGCACGTGTACGAGTAAGCACTCTCCGCCGCTTTCCGCCGCGCCCTTTTCCGCTGTTTGCACCCGTAACCTCTGGTGCGTTTGGCGGGAGTGGGTGCGGCGTTGGTGCTTAAGGGGTGCGTGCGGCGGTTGCAGGTGCAGCAGTGGGTACCGGATGAGCCTGCCGTCGCACCCTTTTCCGCTGTTTGCACCCGTAACCTCTGGTGCGTTTGGCGGGAGTGGGTGCGGCGTTGGTGCTTAAGGGGTGCGTGCGGCGGTTGCAGGTGCAGCAGTGGGTACCGGATGAGCCTGCCGTCGCACCCTTGAGCCATTGAGCTTTTGAGCCTTTTAGCTTTCAGCCGGTGTCCGTTGATTCGTAGAGCTTCTCAGGCGGTGTCCGTTGCGTCGTAGAGCTCTGAGCCGGTGTCCGTTTGTCGCTGATGGCCGATCCTGACGGCGTGCTCGCTTTCGGACGTGGTTCCTTTCTCGGCCCTCATTTCGCCGCACCACTTTCCGCCGTTTGCACCCGTAACCTCTGGTGCGTTTGGCGGGAGTGGGTGCGGCGTTGGCGCTTAGGGGGTGCGTGCGGCGGTTGCAGGTGCAGCAGTGGGTACCGGATGAGCCTGCCGTCGCGCCGACCCTCCGCGCTAAACTTGACCATGACCGGTGCCCCTGCCCGTCTTCTGGCGTGGCTCGCCGTCATGGCGACTCTTCTCACGGCTTGCACTCCTGCCGTCGATTCCACCGTGCTCGATGCTGGGCAACCAATCGCGACCTCGTCCTCCGTGCCGCCTAGGGGTGACGCCGCCGCGGGTCCGTCAACTAGTGCCACTCAGGCTCCTTCGCCCGCACCGCCACCTGCACCTGCACCTGCTCCTGCTCCGCCACCGCCACCCGCGCCGCCAGCGGTGCCCCAGGCATTCGCCGTCAACCTCTACCAAGAGGGGGACTTCGTACCGCAGTACACCTTTGACTGGTGTGTTGCTGCGAGCATCCAGATGGCGCACAACCTCGTCGATGACACCGGAGGCGGTTCGTGGGCATCATCCGCACAGCAAAGTGAACTGTGGGAGATGGCCCGTGCGCGGTCATCCAATTCGTTTAACGGAGCCAACCCGCGAGGTTGGGCGCAGGTGCTGACCGAAGTGGGAATGGGGGCATACACAGTGGTCAGCATCGCCAACTACGAGGACACGCTGCAGACGGCGGCGCGTGCCATAGCCGAAACCGGCCGACCGGTGGGGCTGGTCATGTGGAGCGGCCGCCACGCATGGGTGATGAGCGGATTCGAATCGATGGGCGACCCCTCACAATTCCCGGAGTTCCAAGTAACGGGGATCCGCGTCCTGGATCCTCTCTATCCGTACGGAAGTGGACAATGGGGCCCGTCACCGGAGCCCAACAGCCTGCTCACCCCGGAGCAGCTGGCCACACAGTTCGTGGTCCGTGAGCCCCGACGATGGAGCGCTGACCTACCCACCGGCTACCTGTTGGTACTCCCGGTCGCCGCAGCCTGACGCAGACAATCCAGTCAAGCAGCCTTCTCCCCGATGGCTACGGTTTGGGCTGAACGAAACCATCAGGCCACACGCAGAGATCGGAGCCCGCCGTCGTTCAAGATTCGGGCGAACATGCGCGGATTCATCATGTCGGACCAGTCCCAGCGAATAACGGTAAGGCCCAGTGCCCGCAAACCGTTTTCTCGGGCCTTTTCCGCCATGACTGCTTGCTGGATGGTCTGGTTACCCCGCAATTTGTTTCTCAGGTACTTCCCGTAGCCATCGAATTCCCCCACCAAGTCGAGTTCGGGCCACCAGAAATCCGTTCGGGCGGTCCGTCCGGTCCTCAAGGTAAAAGATCCTTGAAGGCTTGGGGTGGGGAAGTTGAGCAAAATCATTTGGGCTCGACTCATGGATTCCCCCACCGATTCGGACTTGTCTGTGGACAATTCGAGAATGGTGCCAGCGCGTCGTTTTCTCGACTGACTGGTAAAAGCGGAGACAGCGTCACCCAGTTCGTCCACGTCCGACGGAGGACCCCAGGCCCTGTCCTTGTTCCAATCGTCAACCTCAAGAGCGTCGCCCCACCTCTGGTTCCGCCGGCTGGAGTCTACGATTGCCAAGGCCTCAGCAAAGTTCAGGGCGGCGGCCAGCTCCATCGTTGTGCGAACTTTGTCCGTAACACGGAAGGCGCCGAGTTGGACTGCCCCGGTGTCACAGGCCCCGAAGCTTCTCCGGATCCCGTGCTTTGACCGGCCACCTGTTGGGTCTGCAGTGACGGTACACAGGTGTTTCGGCACGCCAACTACGCCGAGCCCCCAGAGGAGTGCAGCCGTCTGCAAATTGAAGATGGGCGCAGTCCTGGTCGTATTGACCAGCGCAGCTGCTTGAAGTCCGTGCCGTTGGCGGTTGTTCAATTCCGCCCAATAAGCAGAGCGGACATATGTGCCTCGTCTTACTCGCACCAGTTCGCCACGCATGGCCCGCTTGGCGAGTTGGCGGGCATCCTGTCCGACACGTGTCGCGTCCGAGGCGAGGAGGAGTTCTGGAAAAGCCATAGGTTCTACGTTCCGGCGTTACGAGCGAAGGCGAAAGTTCAGGCTCGCGCTATGTGGAAAACACAAGGGAGCCCACACGGAAAACCAGTCTGCTGCAACTCAATGAGCACCGTGTGTGGCCGTTCGCCGGAGAAACCCCGCACCCTTTTCCGCCGTTCGCACCAGCCGTTACGGGGGCGAATGGCGCGAGTGGGTGCATCAGTGGGCGCACCGCAGCAGAGCGGACGCCCCACTCACGCCCGCCAGATAGCGCAAAAGCCCTGTTCCAGCACGCACAACGTGAGTATCCTGTGTACGCCCAGAGGGAACTTTTGGACTTTCCAGTGCGTGAATTACTGGGAACGGTGTATAGCTTGAAACTGAAGCAGCACCACTCGCGCGCAGAAGTTGCGCCTTGCAGCACTACCAGGAGGGACGGGGCAAAACCCCGATCAGATGAAAGCTAAGAGTTTCTTCAAGGGCCCGGGCATCTGGATTGTTGTCGTCGTTGGCTTGCTCCTGGTGGCATTCGCAACGCTGGCTCCGGGCGGTTCCACGCGCATTGACACCAAGGAAGGCCTCGAACTCCTTTCCCAAAGCGGGAAGGTTGAGCAGGCCAAGATTTTCGACGCCGAGAACCGCGTTGACCTGGTGCTCAAGGACAACCTGAACCTGGACGGCCAGGATAAGGGCAAGAACGTTCAGTTCTTCTACGTCACGGATCGCGGGCCGGATGTGGTGAAGGCTGTCACCAACGCCAACCCGGACAAGGGCTTCACGGACCAGCCGGTGGAGAACAACTGGTTCTCCGGCTTGTTCTCCCTGCTTATCCCTGTGCTGCTGCTCGGCGTCCTGTTCTGGTTCCTGCTTTCCCGCATGCAGGGCGGCGGCTCCAAGGTGATGCAGTTCGGCAAGTCCAAAGCCAAGCTGGTCAACAAGGACATGCCGCAGGTGACCTTCTCTGACGTCGCCGGTGCGGACGAAGCCGTGGAAGAGCTCCAGGAAATCAAGGAGTTCCTCCAGGAACCGGCCAAGTTCCAGGCCGTTGGTGCCAAGATCCCCAAGGGTGTGCTGCTCTACGGCCCGCCAGGTACCGGTAAGACGCTGCTTGCCCGCGCTGTTGCCGGCGAGGCCGGCGTTCCCTTCTTCTCCATCTCCGGCTCGGACTTCGTTGAGATGTTTGTGGGTGTTGGTGCTTCCCGTGTCCGCGACCTCTTCGAACAGGCCAAAGCAAGCTCCCCGGCCATCATCTTCGTGGATGAAATCGACGCCGTTGGACGTCACCGCGGTGCCGGTATCGGCGGCGGTAACGACGAACGCGAGCAGACGTTGAACCAGCTCCTTGTTGAGATGGACGGCTTTGACGTGAAGACCAACGTCATCCTCATCGCGGCCACCAACCGTCCCGACGTCCTGGACCCTGCGCTGCTGCGCCCGGGCCGTTTCGACCGCCAGATTACTGTGGAAGCGCCGGACATGATCGGCCGCGAACAGATCCTCAACGTCCACGCCAAGGGCAAGCCGATGGCTCCGGGCATCGACCTCCGGGGTGTTGCCAAGAAGACGCCCGGCTACACGGGTGCGGACCTGGCCAACGTCCTGAACGAAGCCGCGCTGTTGACCGCTCGTTCAAATGCCAACCTGATCGATGACCGCGCACTGGACGAGGCAATCGACCGTGTCATGGCAGGCCCGCAGAAGCGCAGCCGCGTCATGAAGGAGCTTGAGCGCAAGATCACCGCGTACCACGAAGGTGGGCACGCATTGGTTGCGGCTGCGCTGCGTAACTCCGCCCCGGTCACGAAAATCACCATCCTTCCCCGCGGCCGTGCTCTTGGCTACACCATGGTGATCCCTGAGGACGATAAGTACTCGGTGACCCGCAACGAACTGCTGGACCAGATGGCTTACGCCATGGGCGGCCGTGTTGCTGAGGAAATCGTCTTCCACGATCCCTCCACAGGTGCTTCAAATGACATCGAAAAGGCCACCTCCACGGCCCGGAAGATGGTCACCCAGTACGGCATGAGCGAGCGTGTTGGTGCCGTGAAGCTGGGCCAGGGCGGCGGTGAGCCGTTCCTCGGCCGTGACGCCGCGCAGGAGCGCAACTTCTCCGACCAGATCGCCTATGTGGTGGACGAGGAAGTACGTCGCCTGATCGACCAGGCGCACGATGAGGCATACGCCATCCTCACGGAAAACCGGGACGTTTTGGATCGCCTGGCACTGGAACTGCTGGAACGGGAAACCCTGAACCAGACGGAGATTGCCGAGATTTTCCACGACATCCGGAAGCGCGATTTCCGCGAGATCTGGTTGTCCAAGGAATCCCGCCCGGTGCAGTCGATTCCTCCTGTGGAGAGCCGCGCCGAGAAGGCTGAGCGCCAAGCCCAGGAAGAGGCCAAGCAGGCCCGCTTGGACGAGCCGCTGGACGTCGTGGCTCCGCACGCGCAGGGAGTCAGCAGCCAGGATTCCTTCCAAGCCCCGCAGCCCGACGGCGGCAACGACCACCCGCATCACGGCTAAGCTTCTGCTGTGACTCATTTCGACGACGACGACGACCTCGCCGCCGCCCACGGTTCCGCCGCGGGCTCCAAACACGACCATAAAGTGGACCGTCCGCGCATTGAAGCGGCTGTCCGTGAGATCCTCCTGGCGATAGGTGAAGACCCCGAGCGCGGAGGCCTCCTGGACACGCCCCAGCGTGTGGCCAAGGCATATGCGGAGATGTTTGCAGGGCTGCATCAGCACCCGGTGGATGTCCTGTCCACCACGTTCGACCTCGACCATGAAGAGCTTGTCCTTGTGAAGGACATTCCTTTCTACTCGACGTGCGAGCACCACTTGGTCCCGTTCCACGGAGTGGCGCATGTTGGTTACATTCCGTCACATGACGGAAAAGTGACGGGGCTGAGCAAGTTGGCACGGTTGGTGGACATCTATGCGCGGCGGCCGCAGGTGCAGGAGCGTCTCACCACGCAGATCGTTGAAGCGCTGGTGACGCACCTCAACCCGCGCGGCGCGATTGTCGTCGTCGAATGTGAACACATGTGCATGTCCATGCGCGGCATTCGCAAGCCCGGCGCAAAGACCGTCACCAGTGCGGTGCGCGGTCAACTCCATGACCCGGCCACCCGCGCCGAGGCCATGAGCCTCATACTCGGAAGGTAAGCACTATGGACTCCCTCGCTGCAGCACCCGGAACCGGCCCGGCCACAAGCCCGTTGCCGATTCTCCGCAAACCGCGCCCCGCGGCCAGGTTCGAGGACCTGCCAACGGACCGCACGCTCGTCATGGGAATCCTCAATGTCACCCCGGATTCCTTCAGCGACGGTGGCACGCACCGGACACCGGACACCGCCATCGCGCTCGGCCTGCGCATGTTTTACGCAGGCGCAGACATCATCGACGTCGGGGGTGAGTCCACTCGCTCTGGCGCTGAACCGGTTTCCCCTGAGGAAGAACAGCGCCGCGTCCTCCCCGTGATCCAGGCACTGGTGAAGGCAGGCGCGCTGGTCAGCATTGACACAATGCACACGTCCACGGCTGCCGCTGCCATCGAGGCAGGCGCTGCCATCATCAACGATGTTTCCGGCCTGACGATTGAACCGGACATGCCCGAGCTCGTTGCCCGGACCAAGGTTCCGTACATCCTGACTCATCGCCGCGGCGACGCCCTGACCATGGACAGCCTCACGGACTACAACAACGTCACGGAGGACGTGGTGGCTGAGATCAGCGGCGTCCGCGACAAGCTGTACGCAGCTGGCGTTGCGCCGGAGCAGATCATCATCGATCCCGGCGTCGGTTTCTCCAAGAACGAGGACCAGAACTGGGAGATCCTCAAGAACCTGGACCAGCTTTTCTCGCTGGGCCACAAGGTGATGGTTGCGGCTTCCCGCAAACGGTTCCTCGGTTCGCTTCTCACGGTGGCAGGTAAGTCCGCTGCGCCTCTGGAACGCGATGCTGCCACCGCTGCCATTACCGCTTTGAGCGCCACTAAGGGCGCTTGGGCTGTCCGCGTTCACGACGTCGGCCCCAGCCTTGACGCCGTCAAGGTCGCCGCCCGCATTTCGCGCTGATTGGATATCGCTGTGGACAGGATCACGCTGACCGGCGTCACCGCCGTCGGTTATCACGGAGTGTTCGATTTCGAGCGCCGTGACGGCCAGCCTTTCGTTGTGGACGCCGTGTTGTACACGGACTTCACCAAAGCGGCTGAGACGGACGATCTCCAGTACACGGCCCACTACGGCGAGGTGGCTGAACTGATCACCAAGCACATCGAGGGCGAGCCTTTGAACCTCATAGAGGGCTTGGCTGTCAGGATTGCCGAGGGGATCCTCGAGAATTACCAGGTTGCCGCCGTCGATGTCACCGTCCACAAGCCCAAGGCCCCCATTGAGGTGCCTTTTGGCGACGTCACGGTCAGCGTCCACCGGGAGCGATCATGACGTCCGGCTATACCAAGGCCATCCTGGCTCTTGGCAGCAATCTGGGGGAGCGGAACGACACCCTCTCCACCGCCGTCGCGGACCTGGTGGACCCGCCGGAGGTGCGCCTCCTGGGTGTGTCGCCGGTGGTGCAGACCAAGGCCGTGGGCGGTCCCGAGGGCCAACCGGATTTCCTCAACATGGTCATGGCCGTGGAGACCACGTTGACCCCTTTGGAGCTCCTGAAGCACTGCCACGCGGTGGAACAGAAGCATCACCGCACCCGCGAGGTGCGCTGGGGCCCAAGAACGCTTGACGTGGACATCATCGTGTTCGGTGAAGTAGTCAGCGACGATCCCGTTCTCACCATTCCGCATCCGCGGGCAGCTGAGCGTGCTTTCGTGCTCTACCCGTGGTCCTTGTTGGAGCCGCACGCCACACTGAACGGCCAGAGCGTGGCTGAACTGGCCGCCGTCGCCGCTGACATGCCGGACATCCGGCGCTTCGACGGCTTCGGTGACGTGGCCGGCGTGCCGGCGACGGGAGCAGTGGAGCAGCCATGAAAGCAATGCGCCCCGTAGTTCTGGTGCTCATCGCCGTCATCGCTGCCGTCATTGGATGGTTGGCCACGGTCACTACCAACCGTTTCAGCATGCCAACACCGGTGCTGCCGGTTTCGGCGCTCGTCACCATGGCTGTCATCGCGGTGCTGACGCTCATCATGGGCATCCGTGTCCTGCGTTGGCGCAACGGCAAGAAGAAGAACCTGCTCAATCCGATCTTGGCGGCAAGGACCCTGATTCTTGCCCAGGCCTGCGCTTACGCCGGGACGCTGCTCCTTGGCTGGCATGCGGGGATCACGGTGGATCTTCTCCGAATAGGTGGTTTGCGCGGGGGCGAAGGAATCCTGTGGAACGCCGTGCTGATGGGCGGCGGTGGCGTGGTGATGGTTGTGGTCGGACTTGTGGTGGAGCGGTTCTGCCGGATCCCGCCAGAGGATCTGGAAGGCGGTACCGCCGGACCGGAAACCCGTCGCGGCGAAACTAAAGGTGAAGGCGAGTATGCATACCGAGGCGATTGATCCTCCCGGCGTCCAGTGGCTGCGGGTATCCCCCAAGTACGTCACGGTGCGCTTGGTGGAGTGGGCCATCGGCAACGTAGTGATGTTGGCGGTCCTTAGTTTGCCTCTCATTTTCGTGCTGCTCGGCTGGTGGCGTTGGCCGCCGTTGTGGCTTGCCATCACGGTTCCGGCGGTGATGCTGGTGTTGGCGCTGTGGCGGCTGGTTCTGATTCCCCGCCAAGTACGTGCAATCGGCTATGCCGAGCGCGACGACGACCTCCTCATCCGCCGTGGCATCTTCTTCCAACGGACCATGGTGGTCCCGTACGGTCGGATGCAATATGTGGACGTTGCGGTTGGTCCCGTTGAACGCAGCTTGGGACTGTGCACGCTGAAACTTCACACGGCGTCGGCTGGAACCAATGCGCACCTGCCTGGTCTTCCTTCTGCAGAAGGGGCACGCTTGCGCGAACAGCTTTCGGCTCGCGGAGAAGCCAGGTTGGCCGGGCTGTGAGCCTGGAGAGCAACGCAACTGCGAGCCTCCCGGGGAAGCCGGAACCAACCGTCGACGGCGGCTGGAACCGCG
This sequence comes from Pseudarthrobacter sp. PvP004, assembly GCF_017876035.1. Lineage (NCBI taxonomy): Bacteria > Bacillati > Actinomycetota > Actinomycetes > Micrococcales > Micrococcaceae > Pseudarthrobacter > Pseudarthrobacter sp. PvP004. The sequence continues at coordinate 3,868,677 of NZ_JAGINL010000001.1, read as the reverse complement.
TCCACCCTGCGTCACCGTTCGTTCGGGGCTGGGTGGCGCTTGCCGCCGTCGGGTTCTTCTTTGGCCGCGATGCTTTCGAGCGGATGCTGCAGGGCCGGGATTTCGTGGACCCGAACCTCAACGGTCGGGTGCCGTGGCTCTTGGCTGGCGGCGCCGTGGTGCTTCTGTTGACCGTTGGCGGTTTCATTCTTAGCTGGTACTTCACGCGCTACCAGGTGGCCGAGGGGTATGTCCGCGTCAACACCGGCTTCCTGTTCAAGCAGCAACGGCAGGCCCGCTTGGATCGCGTTCAGGCTATCGACATTGTGCAACCACTTTTGGCGAGGATCTTTGGGCTCGCTGAACTCAAGTTTGAAGTTGCCGACGCCGGCGAGTCGGCAGTGCGGCTCGCTTACCTCCCGCTGGATAAGGCCAAGCAGTTGCGTGCCACCATTCTTGCGCGGGCGGCCGGCGTGGTCAGCGGGCCCGAGACGGCAGAGGAAGTTCCTGAAGCTCCGGAGCACGTGGTGCTGTCAGTGCCGCCGTCCCGGCTGGTCGGGTCCCTGCTGCTGAGCGAGCAGACCGTCGGAATCCTGGTCGGCGCGGCAGTGGTGGTTGCTGTGTCCGTTTTCACGCAGAACCAGACGCTTTTCCTGGCACTGATTCCCGGCATTCTGGGTATCGGCGCCGCGTATTGGAGCTCCTTCAACAAGGGCTACAACTTCACTGCCGCAATCTCGCCGGATGGGATCCGCCTTCGATACGGCCTTTTGGACACGCAGGCGCAGACCTTGCCGCCCGGCCGCATCCAGGCGCTGATGGTGACGCAACCGCCCCTGTGGAGGATCTTCGGCTGGTACCGCATACATGTCAACGTTGCCGGTTACGGGGTTTCAGCCAGCACGGAGGGCACTTCCCGCACCATGTTGCTGCCTGTTGGCATGAAGTCCGATGTCCTGCGGATGATGTCGTTGGTGTTGCCTGATCCGGGAGTTGAGGATCCGGAACGGGTGTTCTCTGCGGGGTTGGATGGTTTGGGGCCGGCTGGAGCTGGTTCGGCACTGGTGGACGGCTTCACCACCACTCCCCGCCGCGCACGTTTGTTGGCCCCGCTTGGATGGCGACGCAACGGCTTCCTTGCCACTAAGACTGCGTTGCTAATCCGGTCCGGCCGCTGGTGGCACACGCTTGTGATGGTTCCGCATCAACGGACGCAGTCCATGGCACTGCACCAAGGTCCGTGGGCGAGGCGCTTCAAGGTGGCCGATCTTGTCCTCCACACCACGGCCGGGCCGGTTTCCCCACGGGTGTTCCAAGCCGACGTCACCCAGGCGGTGGAGCTTTTCGACCAGCAGGCGGCCCGTGCCCGGGAAGCACGGAAGCGGCAAACCAGCGAACAATGGCTGGCTCAGGTAGCTCCGCAGGCTCCGGAGGTCGCAGCCACACTTAACGAACAACCCGCGCAGCCGGAACCACCCCGCACTTCACCCCAACAGGAGGACCGCCACGATGGCTAGGCCAGGACGACTCGGCGTCGGGATCATCGGCGCCGGCAAGGTGGGTGCCGTGTTGGGTGCCGCCCTGCGCGCGGCCGAGCACGCCGTCGTCGGGGTTTCTGCTGTATCCGAAGCGAGCCGCGAGCGTGCGGAAAACCTGCTTCCCGGCGCACCGATCCTGGAGATACAGGACATCGTGGAACGCTCGGAGCTCGTTTTGCTTGCCGTCCCGGACGACGCCCTCGGCGAGTTGGTGGCGGGGTTGGCCAAGCTCGGTGCGTGGCAGCCCGGCCAACTGGTTGCGCACACCTCAGGCCGGTTCGGCGTCGGTATTCTCAACCCGGTCCGCGCGGTCGGCGCGATTCCACTGGCGCTTCACCCTGCGATGACCTTCACGGGCATGAGCTTGGACCTGACCCGTCTCATGGATTGCACGTTTGGTGTCACGGCGGATGCTGCCATGCTGCCGATCGCCCAGGCACTGGTGGTGGAGATGGGCGCGGAGCCGGTGGTGATTGCCGAGGCCGATCGCACCATCTATCACGCATCACTAGCGCACAGCTCGAACCATATGGTCACGCTGGTGGCGCAGGCATCGCAGATGCTGCGGGAGATCGGCGTCGAAAACCCGGAGTCCATGCTCGGTCCGCTGTTGCGCGCGACGCTGGAAAACGCTCTAGCGTCCGGCGAGTCTGCGCTGTCCGGTCCTGTAGCACGCGGGGATGTGGGTACCGTTTCTGCGCATGCTCAGGCACTGAAAGAGTACGACGGCGGTGCTGGCGGCGATGTCCTTTCGGCTTACCAGGCCATGGCACGGGCGACTGCCCGCAGGGCTGGAAACCGCGGACTGCTGCGCCCCGAACAACTGACCGAGATTGACGAGGCCTTGGGCGCCGAACCCGAGGCACCGGAAGGAAACTGAACAGCATGGCCATCAAACTCGTGACCACCGCGGCTGAACTGCGGGCTGAGAGTGCCCGGCTCCTGGCAGCCAAAGGTGGAAATTCGCAAGGACTTGTACCCACCATGGGTGCTTTGCATTCGGGCCATGCCGCGCTGGCCCGGACCGCTGTGGCGGAAAACGACGTAGTGGTGGCCACCATATTCGTGAACCCACTGCAGTTCGGCGACGCCGTGGACTTGGACCGCTACCCGCGCACGCTCGACGCCGACATGGCACTGCTCGATGCCGAGGGCGTTGACTTGGTGTTCGCGCCGTCCGTGGACGAGGTGTATCCCGGCGGCCAGCCCTTGGTGCGGGTGACATCCGGTCCGCTGGGTGAAAAGTGGGAAGGGGCCTCCCGCCCGGGACATTTTGACGGAGCCCTCACCGTGGTGGCCAAGCTGTTGCACTATGGGCTCCCCGGAGGTGCTGCGGCGGACGGCACGACGGCGGCCTACCGGGCCTATTTTGGCCAGAAGGACGCGCAGCAGTTGGCCTTGGTGAAGCGGATGGTCTCGGACCTGAACTTCCCGGTGGAGATCATTCCTGTGCCAATCGTTCGCAGTGAGGACGGATTGGCGCTCTCCAGTCGCAACAGGTTCCTTTCCGACGCGGAACGCGATGCCGCGTTGGTGTTGTCGCGGGCTCTGCGCCTGATCGAGTCCCGCGCGAACGCGCACGAACCGCTCCACCTCGATTCCGCCGTCGCACTGGTCGAATCCCAGCCGCTTGTGGAACTGGACTACTTCGACGTCGTGGATCCTGCCACGCTGGAGCCTCTCGCGGAGAACTGCAAAGAGACTCCGTTCCGTGGTGAAGGTTTGGCGATTATCGCCGCCAAGGTGGGGGCAGTCCGGCTCATCGACAACGCTCCGTTGTTCTCCTAACGTTTGGAATTTTTCTGCTGACGGGAATTGGATGGGCGTTTAGACTGTTTTAGTCTTCACCGGCACAGATCGCCGGACACCAAATCCAAACCTTGGGGAATCCTCATGTCTACCGACGTCACGTCCGACGCCAACGGCAAGCCTGAATCCAGCGCTTCCGGCTCTGTCACCTCCACGGAGGCGGCGCCCCCGCAGGCGCCGGCGGTCAAGGCGCCCGTGTCCCAGGCTCCCGTGTCCGGGAAGATGTCACGCGAATCAGTGACGGTCATTATCACGCTGCTGGTGGCAACCTTCGTGGTGATCCTCAACGAGACCATCATGAATGTCGCCCTGCAGCGCCTCATGACGGATCTGCAGGTGAGCGCGTCCACTGTGCAGTGGCTGGCCACGGGCTTCATGCTGACCATGGCAGTCGTCATCCCCACCACGGGCTTCATCCTGCAACGGATGAGTACGCGCGGGGCGTTCATGCTGGCCATGGGACTCTTCAGCGGCGGAACGTTGCTGGCCGCACTGGCGCCGGGATTCCTGGTGTTGCTGCTGGCGCGCATAGTACAAGCAGGTGGTACTGCCATCATGCTGCCGCTGCTGATGACCACCATCCTCACGCTGGTGCCGATGTCCAAGCGCGGTGCCGTCATGGGCAACGTCAGCATTGCCATCTCGGTTGCACCTGCCATGGGGCCAACCGTTTCCGGCATCATCCTGGACCACTTCTCCTGGCGCTTCATGTTCGTGTTCGTGCTGCCCGTTGCCCTGGCGGCGTTCGCGATCGGCGCCAAGTACCTCACCAACGTGGGGGAGCGCGAGAAGACCACCTTGGACGTGCCTTCTGTCATCCTTACCGTCCCCGCCTTTGGTGGGCTGGTTTACGGTTTGAGCCAGATCGGTGGAGCCGAGGCCGGCGTCGTTCCCGTCATCGCGTTGGTAGTGGGAGTTCTCTGCCTTGCATTGTTTGTCTTCCGGCAGCTCAAGCTCCAGAAGTCCGACTCCCCGCTGTTGGATCTCCGCGCTTTCAAGTTCCGCATGTTCACCGTTTCCACGCTGCTGATGGTCGTTGCCATGATGGCCCTGTTCGGCGGCGTGATCCTGTTGCCGTTGTACCTCCAGAACACCCTGCACCTTCAGCCTTTGGAGACCGGACTGGCTCTGCTGCCAGGTGGTTTGGCCATGGGCTTGCTGGGGCCGGTTATCGGGCGGATCTTCGACAAAGTGGGTCCCCTGCCGCTGACTGTAACGGGCTCAGTACTTATGGTCCTGACCCTGTGGCAGTTCTCGCGCCTTGATGAAGCCAGCTCCCTCGGGTGGGTCATCGCGCTTCACGTCACCTTGAGTCTCGGACTGGCCCTGCTGTTTACTCCGGCATTCACCACTGGCCTGAACCCGCTGCCGCCGCACCTTTACTCCCACGGTTCAGCGATTATCAGCACGGCCCAGCAGGTTGCGGGTGCTGCCGGGACTGCGCTGCTCGTGTCGATCTATGCTGTGGTTTCTGCATCCTCCGGTTTGGTGGCCGGCATGCAGGCAGCATTCCTGGCTGCGACCGTTATCGCTGTGGCTGCAGTAGTCCTGGGAGCCATGATGCGCAAGACGGAAGGTGCCGGAGGCCACGGAGGTCACTGACCTTGGTTAGCCACCCCTCCCTTCGGACGCTCTCTCACTTCCCTCGGGTTTGAGGGGGACGTTCTCTCACATCCCTCGGGTTTCAGCTCAGCGCTCTCTCACTTCGGTGGGGGAGCGTTGCCGTTTAAGGGTTGGGTGTTCGACGGCGGTGGTTGGGTTTGGGGGTTTGGTGGTCTTGGGGTGGGGGGTGGGTGGTGTGATGGGCTTCACGGGGTGGTGTTTTGGTGGTTTGGTGGGTGTTTTGGGGTTGGGTGGGGTTGTTTTCCTTGTGTTTGCGGGGTTTTTGGGTGGTGTTGGGGTGGATTTGGTGTGGGGGTTGGGCGCGTGTAAAGTTATTCGAGTCGCCGCCGCTGATGCGGAAAGTTAGCGACAATCTCCCTTCAAATCACCGGTTCCGGTTGTGCTTTTGTGTGCTTCTGGTTGGTGGGGGATGCCTGTGGCTGGTTTGCTTTGTGCGGCTGGTTCGGGTAAGTTTGAAAAGTTGCTCCGGAGCGATCCTAGGCCCCTGTGTGGGGGTTTTGGTGGTGCCGGTTAGTGTCTGTTGTTTGAGAACTCAATAGTGTGCCAAGTTTGTTGATACCGATTGTTTTATCAATTGGTTGAATTTATGCTGGATTGTCATGCACCCCCGTGTGTGGTGGTCTGGTTTTCAGCTGGTTTCGAATTTTGTGCAGCCGTGGTCGCCGTTATTTCCGGTGGGTGTGGTTGTGTCTGTTTGATTTGTTTTTCTTCAACGGAGAGTTTGATCCTGGCTCAGGATGAACGCTGGCGGCGTGCTTAACACATGCAAGTCGAACGATGATCCCTGGCTTGCTGGGGGGATTAGTGGCGAACGGGTGAGTAACACGTGAGTAACCTGCCCTTGACTCTGGGATAAGCCTGGGAAACTGGGTCTAATACCGGATACGACCATCTGGCGCATGTCATGGTGGTGGAAAGCTTTTGTGGTTTTGGATGGACTCGCGGCCTATCAGCTTGTTGGTGGGGTAATGGCCTACCAAGGCGACGACGGGTAGCCGGCCTGAGAGGGTGACCGGCCACACTGGGACTGAGACACGGCCCAGACTCCTACGGGAGGCAGCAGTGGGGAATATTGCACAATGGGCGCAAGCCTGATGCAGCGACGCCGCGTGAGGGATGACGGCCTTCGGGTTGTAAACCTCTTTCAGTAGGGAAGAAGCGAAAGTGACGGTACCTGCAGAAGAAGCGCCGGCTAACTACGTGCCAGCAGCCGCGGTAATACGTAGGGCGCAAGCGTTATCCGGAATTATTGGGCGTAAAGAGCTCGTAGGCGGTTTGTCGCGTCTGCTGTGAAAGACCGGGGCTCAACTCCGGTTCTGCAGTGGGTACGGGCAGACTAGAGTGCAGTAGGGGAGACTGGAATTCCTGGTGTAGCGGTGAAATGCGCAGATATCAGGAGGAACACCGATGGCGAAGGCAGGTCTCTGGGCTGTAACTGACGCTGAGGAGCGAAAGCATGGGGAGCGAACAGGATTAGATACCCTGGTAGTCCATGCCGTAAACGTTGGGCACTAGGTGTGGGGGACATTCCACGTTTTCCGCGCCGTAGCTAACGCATTAAGTGCCCCGCCTGGGGAGTACGGCCGCAAGGCTAAAACTCAAAGGAATTGACGGGGGCCCGCACAAGCGGCGGAGCATGCGGATTAATTCGATGCAACGCGAAGAACCTTACCAAGGCTTGACATGAACCGGAAAGACCTGGAAACAGGTGCCCCGCTTGCGGTCGGTTTACAGGTGGTGCATGGTTGTCGTCAGCTCGTGTCGTGAGATGTTGGGTTAAGTCCCGCAACGAGCGCAACCCTCGTTCTATGTTGCCAGCGCGTTATGGCGGGGACTCATAGGAGACTGCCGGGGTCAACTCGGAGGAAGGTGGGGACGACGTCAAATCATCATGCCCCTTATGTCTTGGGCTTCACGCATGCTACAATGGCCGGTACAAAGGGTTGCGATACTGTGAGGTGGAGCTAATCCCAAAAAGCCGGTCTCAGTTCGGATTGGGGTCTGCAACTCGACCCCATGAAGTCGGAGTCGCTAGTAATCGCAGATCAGCAACGCTGCGGTGAATACGTTCCCGGGCCTTGTACACACCGCCCGTCAAGTCACGAAAGTTGGTAACACCCGAAGCCGGTGGCCTAACCCTTGTGGGGGGAGCCGTCGAAGGTGGGACCGGCGATTGGGACTAAGTCGTAACAAGGTAGCCGTACCGGAAGGTGCGGCTGGATCACCTCCTTTCTAAGGAGCTGCTAACAACTGGTTGCTGCGCCTGCATGGGTGTGGTGGTGGTTGTCAGTGTTGCCCATTGCGCAGGCGTCTGTTCTGCGGTGGGTGCTCATGGGTGGAATATCAACGAATCAAACTTGTTTGGCATGGCCTTCACCGGTTGTGTCCTGGTGCCAGTACGGCAACCTGTGCCCCTTGTGGGTGTGGTGTTGTTTGGAACGCTGCCGGGGTGCGGGTGTGTGGGGTTGTGTTTGGCGCACTGTTGGGTCCTGAGGCAACAGGACCTTTTTGCAGCAATGCATGGGGGCATCTTCTGGTGTTTCTTTTGTTCCTGCTTCCGGTAGCACTGTTCATCGTGCACGGCCCCGCTGTGGTGTGGGTTGTGGTGGGTGGTGGTCTGGTTGACGGGGTTGTTGTTTGAGAACTACATAGTGGACGCGAGCATCTAGAACACACACGTGGCTGATCCCTTTTTTGGGGTTGGTGTGTGTGTTCTTACAGCAATTTCTTATGAATGAACCTGGCCCTTGTGGTCATGGTTCTCTCGAATAGATGATGCATGATCGGATGAGAGTCCGGTTTGTGTGTGGTCAAGTTTTTAAGGGCACACGGTGGATGCCTTGGCATTAGGAGCCGAAGAAGGACGTAGGAATCTGCGATAAGCCTGGGGGAGTTGATAACCGAGCGTTGATCCCAGGATGTCCGAATGGGGAAACCCCGCACAACGCTGCAAGGTGATTGTGTGACCCGCATCTGAACACATAGGGTGCGTGGGGGGAACGCGGGGAAGTGAAACATCTCAGTACCCGCAGGAAGAGAAAACAATAGTGATTCCGTTAGTAGTGGCGAGCGAACGCGGATCAGGCTAAACCGTTTCCATGTGTGATAGCCGGCGGGCGTTGCATGGGCGGGGTTGTGGGACTTTCCGTTCTGGTTCTGCCGGACCAGTGAGGTGAGGTGCAGGCATAGGTGAACGGTCTTGAAAGGCCGGCCAGAGAGGGTGTGAGCCCCGTAACCGTAATGTTGTGCACGGCCTGGGGAGTATCCCAAGTAGCACGGGGCCCGAGAAATCCCGTGCGAATCTGTCAGGACCACCTGATAAGCCTAAATACTTCCTAATGACCGATAGCGGACCAGTACCGTGAGGGAAAGGTGAAAAGTACCCCGGGAGGGGAGTGAAACAGTACCTGAAACCGTGTGCTTACAATCCGTCGGAGCCAGTCTGATTCTGGTGACGGCGTGCCTTTTGAAGAATGAGCCTGCGAGTTAGTGTTACGTCGCGAGGTTAACCCGTGTGGGGTAGCCGTAGCGAAAGCGAGTCTGAATAGGGCGAGTGTAGTGGCGTGATCTAGACCCGAAGCGGAGTGATCTACCCATGGCCAGGTTGAAGCGACGGTAAGACGTCGTGGAGGACCGAACCCACTTCAGTTGAAAATGGAGGGGATGAGCTGTGGGTAGGGGTGAAAGGCCAATCAAACTCCGTGATAGCTGGTTCTCCCCGAAATGCATTTAGGTGCAGCGTTGCGTGTTTCTTGCCGGAGGTAGAGCTACTGGATGGCCGATGGGCCCTACAAGGTTACTGACGTCAGCCAAACTCCGAATGCCGGTAAGTCAGAGCGCAGCAGTGAGACTGTGGGGGATAAGCTTCATAGTCGAGAGGGAAACAGCCCAGACCACCAACTAAGGCCCCTAAGCGTGTGCTAAGTGGGAAAGGATGTGGAGTTGCGAAGACAACCAGGAGGTTGGCTTAGAAGCAGCCATCCTTGAAAGAGTGCGTAATAGCTCACTGGTCAAGTGATTCCGCGCCGACAATGTAGCGGGGCTCAAGTACACCGCCGAAGTTGTGGATTTCACATAATGCCCTAGCCTTCGTGGTTCAGGGGTGTGGAGTGGTAGGGGAGCGTCGTGTGGGCAGTGAAGTCGCGGTGGAAACCAGCGGTGGAGCCTACACGAGTGAGAATGCAGGCATGAGTAGCGAAAGACGGGTGAGAAACCCGTCCGCCGAATGATCAAGGGTTCCAGGGTCAAGCTAATCTGCCCTGGGTAAGTCGGGACCTAAGGCGAGGCCGACAGGCGTAGTCGATGGACAACGGGTTGATATTCCCGTACCGGCGAAAAACCGCCCATGCCAAGCGGGGGATACTAACCGCCCGGAGCCTGCCCGCTCACCCTTGTGGTGTTGTGGGTTTTGGCCGAGCGCGGGACCTGATCCCGGGAGGTAAGCGTATTAACAGGTGTGACGCAGGAAGGTAGCCGGGCCGGGCGATGGTTGCCCCGGTCTAAGGATGTAGGGTCAGGGATAGGCAAATCCGTTCCTGTGTGCTTCGAGCACGATCCTGAGATCTGATGGGACCCCCGTTCGGGGGGATCCGGTGATCCTATGCTGCCAAGAAAAGCATCGACGCGAGGTTTTAGCCGCCCGTACCCCAAACCGACACAGGTGATCAGGTAGAGAATACCAAGGCGATCGAGAGAATTATGGTTAAGGAACTCGGCAAAATGCCCCCGTAACTTCGGGAGAAGGGGGGCCTGCCCCGTGATGGAGACTTGCTCTCCGTGAGCGGGTGTGGGCCGCAGAGACCAGGGGGAAGCGACTGTTTACTAAAAACACAGGTCCGTGCGAAGTCGCAAGACGATGTATACGGACTGACTCCTGCCCGGTGCTGGAAGGTTAAGAGGACCGGTTAGCCCTTACGGGCGAAGCTGAGAATTTAAGCCCCAGTAAACGGCGGTGGTAACTATAACCATCCTAAGGTAGCGAAATTCCTTGTCGGGTAAGTTCCGACCTGCACGAATGGAGTAACGACTTCCCCGCTGTCTCAACCATAAACTCGGCGAAATTGCAGTACGAGTAAAGATGCTCGTTACGCGCAGCAGGACGGAAAGACCCCGAGACCTTTACTATAGTTTGGTATTGGTGTTCGGAGTGGCTTGTGTAGGATAGGTGGGAGACGTTGAAACCCGGACGCCAGTTCGGGTGGAGTCATCGTTGAAATACCACTCTGGTCACTTTGGACATCTAACTTCGGCCCGTGATCCGGGTCAGGGACAGTGCCTGATGGGTAGTTTAACTGGGGCGGTTGCCTCCTAAAAAGTAACGGAGGCGCCCAAAGGTTCCCTCAGCCTGGTTGGCAATCAGGTGTCGAGTGTAAGTGCACAAGGGAGCTTGACTGTGAGAGAGACATCTCAAGCAGGGACGAAAGTCGGGACTAGTGATCCGGCGGTACATTGTGGAATGGCCGTCGCTCAACGGATAAAAGGTACCTCGGGGATAACAGGCTGATCTTGCCCAAGAGTCCATATCGACGGCATGGTTTGGCACCTCGATGTCGGCTCGTCGCATCCTGGGGCTGGAGTAGGTCCCAAGGGTTGGGCTGTTCGCCCATTAAAGCGGTACGCGAGCTGGGTTTAGAACGTCGTGAGACAGTTCGGTCCCTATCCGCTGCGCGCGCAGGAAATTTGAGAAGGGCTGTCCTTAGTACGAGAGGACCGGGACGGACGAACCTCTGGTGTGTCAGTTGTACTGCCAAGTGCATCGCTGATTAGCTACGTTCGGATGGGATAACCGCTGAAAGCATCTAAGCGGGAAGCTCGCTTCAAGATGAGATTTCCATACACATTACGTGTGAGAGGCCCCCAGCCAGACCACTGGGTTGATAGGCCGGATGTGGAAGCGAGGACTAAAGACTCGTGAAGCTGACCGGTACTAATAGGCCAACAACTTACACCACACAACACACTGCACGCGTCCACTATGTGGTTCCCGAACAACAACCGTTCCAGGAACCAACAACTAAATACACAACACCACAGTTGTAACCAAAGATTTCCCACCCCCACCCAGGAACAACCTGGCACCGGGGTTCGGGTAACAGAGTTACGGCGGTCATAGCGTGGGGGAAACGCCCGGTCCCATTCCGAACCCGGAAGCTAAGACCCACAGCGCCGATGGTACTGCACCCGGGAGGGTGTGGGAGAGTAGGACACCGCCGGACAACCATTCACGGGAAGCCCCGACCACCACGGTCGGGGCTCCCCGCATTTAACAACCAAAACCACAAGCCCCCACCACCCCGGGGGCTTCACCCATTTAAAGTGACTGCGGAGCCAGCTCGGAAAAGGGGTAGAGAGCCTGTTCGATGGGTAGCGGCATGCGGACAAGTCCCGCCGGGATACCGTAAGGCTCGTAGTACCTGTCAGCGATCCCGTACCTGTTGTCCTGCACATGCTTGAAGGTCAGTGCGAATGCGCCTTTTCGACCGTCTTGGTCGAGCTGCTCCAGGTAGCAAGCAAAACGCTCGCGGTACTCTTGAAGGCCCTGTCCACCTGCAGCCCAATCCTTATGCGAAGACTTGAAGAACCTATTGAGCCGACGGCGTTGCTTACCGGCCAGCACGCGTAGGCTTTCGGGCATGGCAATGCGCTCCGTTGATGCGGCCAAGCTATTCATCCCCCCACTAGTGGTACGAGTTTGATGAAGGTGGCTTCCGTAGCCTTGAGGACGTCGATGTTGTCCGAGAGGTTGCAAGCCTGTTGTCGGGCAATTTCTCATCAGAGATCCGCAATCTCGCCGCTAGGGTTCCCCCAGCCGACTTAGGCATTTTCCGCATCATATAAGCCAGGTCTGACATGCTGGAGCTAAAGCTGTGAGAGTGGGGGCCTCCCCCAACACCTTCTTATGCGCCGGAAGTTTTCGCTGCCTTTGCGGCGGCCTTAGCCGCTTGCTTGCTGGCACGCACTTTGACCAAGGACTCTGGGTCCACAATGTCGGCGACCGAGAGGTAGGAGCCTTCCTCACCGTAATGGCCGGCTGCTTCCCGCCATCCGTCCGCCTTCAGGTCGCATTGTTTGCCCAGCAATGCCAGGAAGATCTTTGCTTTCTGTTCGCCAAAGCCTGGCAGGGCCTTGAGGCGACGGAGTACTTCAGGGCCGTCGGGGTTTCCGCTGGTCCAGATAGCGGCCGCGTTTCCGTCCCACTCCCGATGCACTGTTTCGGCGAGGGCTTGGACCCTTGCCGCCATGGAGCCTGGGAACCTATGGACGGCAGGCCGTTCCTTGAAGACTTCTACGAAGCCGGCGGGGTCGTACTCCGCGATAGTGCCGGGCTCCAAAGAGCCCAAGCGGGTGCGGATCTTCTCCGGACCAGCGAAAGCCGACTCCATGGTGACTTGTTGATCGAGCAACATACCCGTCAACAACGCAAAGGCGTCGTCACTGAGTAGTTGGTCCGCGGCGGCATCTCCTGTGATGTGCAGTTCCATGGGTCCCATCCTCCCACCGTGCTGCGGGTCCGTCATCGGGCGTCCGGCTGGCGTCGCTGTGCCTTGGATTGTTGGCAAGTGCGCCGTGGATTGTTGGGGTTCGACGGCGGTGTGGTGGGGGTTTTGGGGGTGGTTGGGGTGGGGTTGGGGGTGGATTTGCGTTGGGGGTGTGGGGCGTGTATTGTTTTCTGAGTCGCCGGGTGCGAAACGGAAAGCCGGAAGGTGTGTACGGTTCGGTAGGCGGCCAAAAAATAACTCTTCTTTTCCAATGGCCCTGTTGGGTGCGCTGCTTTGTGGTGTGCTGTGGGTGATGTTTTGGGGGGTCTGTTGTTTGAGAACTCAATAGTGTGCCAAGTTTGTTGATACCGATTGTTTTATCAATTGGTTGAATTTATGCTGGATTGTCATGCACCCCCGTGTGTGGTGGTCTGGTTTTCAGCTGGTTTCGAATTTTGTGCAGCCGTGTTCGCCGTTATTTCCGGTGGGTGTGGTTGTGTCTGTTTGATTTGTTTTTCTTCAACGGAGAGTTTGATCCTGGCTCAGGATGAACGCTGGCGGCGTGCTTAACACATGCAAGTCGAACGATGATCCCTGGCTTGCTGGGGGGATTAGTGGCGAACGGGTGAGTAACACGTGAGTAACCTGCCCTTGACTCTGGGATAAGCCTGGGAAACTGGGTCTAATACCGGATACGACCATCTGGCGCATGTCATGGTGGTGGAAAGCTTTTGTGGTTTTGGATGGACTCGCGGCCTATCAGCTTGTTGGTGGGGTAATGGCCTACCAAGGCGACGACGGGTAGCCGGCCTGAGAGGGTGACCGGCCACACTGGGACTGAGACACGGCCCAGACTCCTACGGGAGGCAGCAGTGGGGAATATTGCACAATGGGCGCAAGCCTGATGCAGCGACGCCGCGTGAGGGATGACGGCCTTCGGGTTGTAAACCTCTTTCAGTAGGGAAGAAGCGAAAGTGACGGTACCTGCAGAAGAAGCGCCGGCTAACTACGTGCCAGCAGCCGCGGTAATACGTAGGGCGCAAGCGTTATCCGGAATTATTGGGCGTAAAGAGCTCGTAGGCGGTTTGTCGCGTCTGCTGTGAAAGACCGGGGCTCAACTCCGGTTCTGCAGTGGGTACGGGCAGACTAGAGTGCAGTAGGGGAGACTGGAATTCCTGGTGTAGCGGTGAAATGCGCAGATATCAGGAGGAACACCGATGGCGAAGGCAGGTCTCTGGGCTGTAACTGACGCTGAGGAGCGAAAGCATGGGGAGCGAACAGGATTAGATACCCTGGTAGTCCATGCCGTAAACGTTGGGCACTAGGTGTGGGGGACATTCCACGTTTTCCGCGCCGTAGCTAACGCATTAAGTGCCCCGCCTGGGGAGTACGGCCGCAAGGCTAAAACTCAAAGGAATTGACGGGGGCCCGCACAAGCGGCGGAGCATGCGGATTAATTCGATGCAACGCGAAGAACCTTACCAAGGCTTGACATGAACCGGAAAGACCTGGAAACAGGTGCCCCGCTTGCGGTCGGTTTACAGGTGGTGCATGGTTGTCGTCAGCTCGTGTCGTGAGATGTTGGGTTAAGTCCCGCAACGAGCGCAACCCTCGTTCTATGTTGCCAGCGCGTTATGGCGGGGACTCATAGGAGACTGCCGGGGTCAACTCGGAGGAAGGTGGGGACGACGTCAAATCATCATGCCCCTTATGTCTTGGGCTTCACGCATGCTACAATGGCCGGTACAAAGGGTTGCGATACTGTGAGGTGGAGCTAATCCCAAAAAGCCGGTCTCAGTTCGGATTGGGGTCTGCAACTCGACCCCATGAAGTCGGAGTCGCTAGTAATCGCAGATCAGCAACGCTGCGGTGAATACGTTCCCGGGCCTTGTACACACCGCCCGTCAAGTCACGAAAGTTGGTAACACCCGAAGCCGGTGGCCTAACCCTTGTGGGGGGAGCCGTCGAAGGTGGGACCGGCGATTGGGACTAAGTCGTAACAAGGTAGCCGTACCGGAAGGTGCGGCTGGATCACCTCCTTTCTAAGGAGCTGCTAACAACTGGTTGCTGCGCCTGCATGGGTGTGGTGGTGGTTGTCAGTGTTGCCCATTGCGCAGGCGTCTGTTCTGCGGTGGGTGCTCATGGGTGGAATATCAACGAATCAAACTTGTTTGGCATGGCCTTCACCGGTTGTGTCCTGGTGCCAGTACGGCAACCTGTGCCCCTTGTGGGTGTGGTGTTGTTTGGAACGCTGCCGGGGTGCGGGTGTGTGGGGTTGTGTTTGGCGCACTGTTGGGTCCTGAGGCAACAGGACCTTTTTGCAGCAATGCATGGGGGCATCTTCTGGTGTTTCTTTTGTTCCTGCTTCCGGTAGCACTGTTCATCGTGCACGGCCCCGCTGTGGTGTGGGTTGTGGTGGGTGGTGGTCTGGTTGACGGGGTTGTTGTTTGAGAACTACATAGTGGACGCGAGCATCTAGAACACACACGTGGCTGATCCCTTTTTTGGGGTTGGTGTGTGTGTTCTTACAGCAATTTCTTATGAATGAACCTGGCCCTTGTGGTCATGGTTCTCTCGAATAGATGATGCATGATCGGATGAGAGTCCGGTTTGTGTGTGGTCAAGTTTTTAAGGGCACACGGTGGATGCCTTGGCATTAGGAGCCGAAGAAGGACGTAGGAATCTGCGATAAGCCTGGGGGAGTTGATAACCGAGCGTTGATCCCAGGATGTCCGAATGGGGAAACCCCGCACAACGCTGCAAGGTGATTGTGTGACCCGCATCTGAACACATAGGGTGCGTGGGGGGAACGCGGGGAAGTGAAACATCTCAGTACCCGCAGGAAGAGAAAACAATAGTGATTCCGTTAGTAGTGGCGAGCGAACGCGGATCAGGCTAAACCGTTTCCATGTGTGATAGCCGGCGGGCGTTGCATGGGCGGGGTTGTGGGACTTTCCGTTCTGGTTCTGCCGGACCAGTGAGGTGAGGTGCAGGCATAGGTGAACGGTCTTGAAAGGCCGGCCAGAGAGGGTGTGAGCCCCGTAACCGTAATGTTGTGCACGGCCTGGGGAGTATCCCAAGTAGCACGGGGCCCGAGAAATCCCGTGCGAATCTGTCAGGACCACCTGATAAGCCTAAATACTTCCTAATGACCGATAGCGGACCAGTACCGTGAGGGAAAGGTGAAAAGTACCCCGGGAGGGGAGTGAAACAGTACCTGAAACCGTGTGCTTACAATCCGTCGGAGCCAGTCTGATTCTGGTGACGGCGTGCCTTTTGAAGAATGAGCCTGCGAGTTAGTGTTACGTCGCGAGGTTAACCCGTGTGGGGTAGCCGTAGCGAAAGCGAGTCTGAATAGGGCGAGTGTAGTGGCGTGATCTAGACCCGAAGCGGAGTGATCTACCCATGGCCAGGTTGAAGCGACGGTAAGACGTCGTGGAGGACCGAACCCACTTCAGTTGAAAATGGAGGGGATGAGCTGTGGGTAGGGGTGAAAGGCCAATCAAACTCCGTGATAGCTGGTTCTCCCCGAAATGCATTTAGGTGCAGCGTTGCGTGTTTCTTGCCGGAGGTAGAGCTACTGGATGGCCGATGGGCCCTACAAGGTTACTGACGTCAGCCAAACTCCGAATGCCGGTAAGTCAGAGCGCAGCAGTGAGACTGTGGGGGATAAGCTTCATAGTCGAGAGGGAAACAGCCCAGACCACCAACTAAGGCCCCTAAGCGTGTGCTAAGTGGGAAAGGATGTGGAGTTGCGAAGACAACCAGGAGGTTGGCTTAGAAGCAGCCATCCTTGAAAGAGTGCGTAATAGCTCACTGGTCAAGTGATTCCGCGCCGACAATGTAGCGGGGCTCAAGTACACCGCCGAAGTTGTGGATTTCACATAATGCCCTAGCCTTCGTGGTTCAGGGGTGTGGAGTGGTAGGGGAGCGTCGTGTGGGCAGTGAAGTCGCGGTGGAAACCAGCGGTGGAGCCTACACGAGTGAGAATGCAGGCATGAGTAGCGAAAGACGGGTGAGAAACCCGTCCGCCGAATGATCAAGGGTTCCAGGGTCAAGCTAATCTGCCCTGGGTAAGTCGGGACCTAAGGCGAGGCCGACAGGCGTAGTCGATGGACAACGGGTTGATATTCCCGTACCGGCGAAAAACCGCCCATGCCAAGCGGGGGATACTAACCGCCCGGAGCCTGCCCGCTCACCCTTGTGGTGTTGTGGGTTTTGGCCGAGCGCGGGACCTGATCCCGGGAGGTAAGCGTATTAACAGGTGTGACGCAGGAAGGTAGCCGGGCCGGGCGATGGTTGCCCCGGTCTAAGGATGTAGGGTCAGGGATAGGCAAATCCGTTCCTGTGTGCTTCGAGCACGATCCTGAGATCTGATGGGACCCCCGTTCGGGGGGATCCGGTGATCCTATGCTGCCAAGAAAAGCATCGACGCGAGGTTTTAGCCGCCCGTACCCCAAACCGACACAGGTGATCAGGTAGAGAATACCAAGGCGATCGAGAGAATTATGGTTAAGGAACTCGGCAAAATGCCCCCGTAACTTCGGGAGAAGGGGGGCCTGCCCCGTGATGGAGACTTGCTCTCCGTGAGCGGGTGTGGGCCGCAGAGACCAGGGGGAAGCGACTGTTTACTAAAAACACAGGTCCGTGCGAAGTCGCAAGACGATGTATACGGACTGACTCCTGCCCGGTGCTGGAAGGTTAAGAGGACCGGTTAGCCCTTACGGGCGAAGCTGAGAATTTAAGCCCCAGTAAACGGCGGTGGTAACTATAACCATCCTAAGGTAGCGAAATTCCTTGTCGGGTAAGTTCCGACCTGCACGAATGGAGTAACGACTTCCCCGCTGTCTCAACCATAAACTCGGCGAAATTGCAGTACGAGTAAAGATGCTCGTTACGCGCAGCAGGACGGAAAGACCCCGAGACCTTTACTATAGTTTGGTATTGGTGTTCGGAGTGGCTTGTGTAGGATAGGTGGGAGACGTTGAAACCCGGACGCCAGTTCGGGTGGAGTCATCGTTGAAATACCACTCTGGTCACTTTGGACATCTAACTTCGGCCCGTGATCCGGGTCAGGGACAGTGCCTGATGGGTAGTTTAACTGGGGCGGTTGCCTCCTAAAAAGTAACGGAGGCGCCCAAAGGTTCCCTCAGCCTGGTTGGCAATCAGGTGTCGAGTGTAAGTGCACAAGGGAGCTTGACTGTGAGAGAGACATCTCAAGCAGGGACGAAAGTCGGGACTAGTGATCCGGCGGTACATTGTGGAATGGCCGTCGCTCAACGGATAAAAGGTACCTCGGGGATAACAGGCTGATCTTGCCCAAGAGTCCATATCGACGGCATGGTTTGGCACCTCGATGTCGGCTCGTCGCATCCTGGGGCTGGAGTAGGTCCCAAGGGTTGGGCTGTTCGCCCATTAAAGCGGTACGCGAGCTGGGTTTAGAACGTCGTGAGACAGTTCGGTCCCTATCCGCTGCGCGCGCAGGAAATTTGAGAAGGGCTGTCCTTAGTACGAGAGGACCGGGACGGACGAACCTCTGGTGTGTCAGTTGTACTGCCAAGTGCATCGCTGATTAGCTACGTTCGGATGGGATAACCGCTGAAAGCATCTAAGCGGGAAGCTCGCTTCAAGATGAGATTTCCATACACATTACGTGTGAGAGGCCCCCAGCCAGACCACTGGGTTGATAGGCCGGATGTGGAAGCGAGGACTAAAGACTCGTGAAGCTGACCGGTACTAATAGGCCAACAACTTACACCACACAACACACTGCACGCGTCCACTATGTGGTTCCCGAACAACAACCGTTCCAGGAACCAACAACTAAATACACAACACCACAGTTGTAACCAAAGATTTCCCACCCCCACCCAGGACAACCTGGCACCGGGGGGACGGGTAACAGAGTTACGGCGGTCATAGCGTGGGGGAAACGCCCGGTCCCATTCCGAACCCGGAAGCTAAGACCCACAGCGCCGATGGTACTGCACCCGGGAGGGTGTGGGAGAGTAGGACACCGCCGGACAACCATTCACGGGAAGCCCCGACCACCACGGTCGGGGCTCCCCGCATTTAACAACCGTTTCCACAAACCCCCACACCTTCAAACAACAAACCCCGCTAACCCACACACTCCAACACCGCTTCCACAACATGACTGCGCTGGTTATCCGTGCGAAAGACCAGGTACTCGGTGATGGGCTGGAGAGGGTCTGCGAAGTCGAGCAGCACCAGACGAGGATCGTCGTTGAATTCGTCCTCGGCAATCACACCGATTCCAAGGCCGGCGATGACGGCAGCGTGGACCGCTTCCCTGCTGTCCGTCTCAAGTACTTCTGTGGGTTGGAGGTGTGCGTCCGAGAGTGCCCGCTCGATGGATCTGCGCGTAACCGAGCCGATCTCACGGATGATCAATGGATGGGTTACCAGCTCACGGAGGCGAATGACCTTTGCGCCGGCAAGGGCATGATCGTGTCTCACAAACGCCACCAGGTCCTGTGTGCCCAGTGCACGGGCAGTGAGATCGGGGTGGGGTGTTTCATCAGCGATGATGCCCACCTCCACTGTTCCAGCGAGTACGCGTTGGCGGATTTCCGCAGAGTTACCGCTCACGAGTTGAATGCTGACTCCGGGATTCCGTCGGCGAAAGGTGCTGAGGACACCCACTGCGTTGATAGGTGCGTCTGTGCCGAAGCGCAGTTCGCCCTGCATGACGTTCCGTGCTTTGGCCAAGACGGCCTCGGCTTCCAGCTCAGCAGCGAACAAGGTAGATGTCACCTGAAGCAGCCTGCTTCCCAGCGGGGTCAGTTCAACCGATCTCCCTGCACGCTGCAGCAGGCGGACGCCGTGGTTCCTCTCAAGGAGACGAACCTGTTCCGACAGCGTCGGCTGGCTGACGTTCGCTGCTGCAGCAGCTGCCACGTAGCTGCCATAGGTGGCCACTTGGTGGAACGCCCGCAGGTGGGTGAGATTCATAGGCATGTCCTAAGTCTTCTATAGATGTGGATGGCTGTCCCTATGAGTTATCTTCTGAGCCAAGTACCGTCGTCGACGTGATGAATGAACCCCACGTACTTGTTGTCGGCATAGACGGCGTCCGCTTTGACTCGCTTGGGGCAGCAGCCACCCCCGCCCTGGACCGGATTGCCAGGGAGGGCTTCCTGACGCCCGTGCGCGTCCACGAGAAGAATGCAACGATCTCCGGCCCGGTGTGGGCCACGGTGGCCACGGGTGTGTATGCGGACCGGCATAGGGTGACGGGCAACAGCCACCACCCCGTCGAACTCAGCGCCTTTCAGGACTTCACCGAAGTTCTCCGCGCGGCCCGTCCTGAGTTGCAGACCATGATCGCCGCCAGTTGGCACCCTCTCGCGACCCGCACGGAATGCGGACCTCTCTTTTCCTCCCGGGGGTGGGTGCCGATGCCGGACCCCGAAGAAGCAAACGACGCCGACAGTTGGGTTCGTGCCGACGACGCCGTGGCGGAGTATGCGGCACGACGCTTGAAGACCGAGAACCTGGCCATCTCTTTCGTCTACTTTGGCGAGGCCGACGTCGAGGCCCATAACAACGGAACGGGCGCCGGATACATTTCGGCTATTGAACGGTGTGACTCCCGCCTGAACGCCTTGCTCGAAGTAATTGAGGCAAGGCCCAACCGGCACGACGAAGACTGGACCATCATTGTCCTCACCGACCACGGCCACCTCGATGCTGGCGGCCACGGCGGAGAGACCGATGTTGAACGAACCGCGTGGATGGCTGCCAGCGGCACAGGCCTGTCCTCAGGGAGCACAGCCGTGAACCACTCGGACATCTTTCCTCATACACTCGCCATCTTCGGCGTCGCAGCAAGGGGCTCCGACGGTGTACCTTTCGGAGCCAGACAAGAAGCACGGCACGAAACCCTCCAAGACCCGCGGCTGAACACAGCGCCAGCCAGCCCCCACAACGCAGCAGGCTCCCGTTGACCCTCACGGTAACGGCGGCCGTTCTCTTGGCGGCGGTCATGCACAGCGCGTGGAATGCCATTGCCAAGGCCATTCCGGACCGGCTCGCGTCATCCACCATGATTGCCGTGGCCTATGGGGCCTGTGGCGTCATCGGGGCTGCCGTCTTCGGGATTCCCCTGCAGCAGTCATGGCCATATGTGCTTGCTTCGGCAGTTCTCCAGACGTGTTATCTCATCCTGCTCACCACGTCCTACAAACATGGGGACTTCTCCCAGGTCTACCCGTTGGCCCGTGGTCTTGCCGTTCTCTTGGTCACCGGAATTGCCACGACATTCCTGGCGGAGAGGCTGAGCTTCTGGCAGTTGGCGGGCGTAGCTGTTGTTGCGGGTTCCCTGCTGAGCCTGGCCCTCGTAAGGCAAAACGTGTCAGCCACCACAGACGGAAACCGCAAGGGTGCCTTCTTCGCTGTGCTCACGGGCGTGGCCATCGCGGCTTATACCTTGGTGGACGGTGTCGGAGTCCGGGTCTCAGGGCAGTCGATGGCCTATATATCGTGGCTGTTTCTGCTTCAAGGCCTACTGATTCCCGTGGTGTGCTGGCGTATGGCAAAGGACCGCCGCGCGTTCCCGCAACGGGTGGCACGGTACTGGAAGCCGGGCTTCATTGGCGGGTTGGTGTCCATGCTGGCCTATGGAATTGTGGTGTGGGCGCAGAGCCTGGCGCCTTTGGCCTTTGTGTCCGCCCTGCGAGAGACCAGTGTCCTTCTGGCAGGAATCATCGGTGCAGTGTTCTTCAAGGAAAAGTTCAGCCGGCTGCGTGGCGCCCTCACGGTGGTGGCGGCGGCCGGTATTGCCGCCATCCAGCTAGGTTAGATCGCCGCCGGAACAAAGGCATGCTTAGCCCGAGAAGAACTCCGACAACTCCGAGATCAGTTTGTCCGGTGCCTTGTTGGGCCCGTCATGGCCGAATCCGGGGAGGATGGTGTAGCTGGATCCGGACAGGACGTCGTGGATCTGGCCACATGCGACACCGAAGTAGGCGGGGCTCTTTTCCCCCACCACAATGAGCGTTTCCAAGGGCAGTTCAAGGAACGGCTCGGCGGGCATGTCGGCTGCGATGACGGCCTTGATTTCCCGGACACCACAGGTCATCAGCTCGCGCATCTGTTTGCCCAGTGGTGTTCCAGCGGCCAGTTTGTTCGCCAAGGTGAGCATGGACAGGGGCATTCGTGCGAAGGCGCCGCCGGTCTCTACTCCCTTGATGAGGACGGCGAGGGCGCGATCGTAGTCTCCCGCCGCCGTCGCGCGTTCATAGTCGGGTGTCCAGTCGGCCTTGACGCTGTGGTTGACCGAGACGGCGGGGTCGTACACGGCGAGGCGCTCGACGGGCAGCGTCCGAGCCGCGTGCAGCGCGACGGCACCGCCGAAACTGTGCCCGAACACATCGGTGCTGGACGTGTGCTTCATGACAGTTTCCAGATCCCGGATGTCAGCTTCGAGCGTGTAATCCTCGGACTGCGGGGACGAGTCACCGCGCCCCCGCCGGTTGAACGTGTGGACGGGGCGGCCAAGGGCCTCGCTGAGTTTCTGGGCGAATCGCGAGTAGTCGGTGGCTGTCACCATGGAGGCAGGAACGACGACGACTCCGGAGCCTGCCGCTGCCAGCTCACCGCCCGTGGTAAGTACTTCGAGGTGTCCGCCGTCGTGGGTCATGATGATGTCGCGCGTCATGACTCGAGCCTAACCGAGCCAGCTGACAGCAGGCAGCATGCGGGCCCGTATGTGGAAAAGCGGTCAGCGTTTGAAGTACTCCGAGATATCGGAAACGAGCTCGCTGACTGCGGCAGGGACCGAACCGTGGAAGCCCTTCGGGGAGACTTCCAGAGTGCTGCCGGGGACTGCCCTGTTCAGGCGCGCGGCTGTGACCTTGTAGAACTGCGGACTCTTCTTGCCCACCATGAAATGGGTGCCGGGTGGCAGGACGGAGAAGTCCCGCGGCGTATCAGCGGCGTCGAAGGCTGCCTTAAGTTCACCGACACCCGACGGCATGAGCTCGCGGAAAAGCCTGTTGACTTTGGTCCCCGAAACAACTGCCATGAGCCCGGCCAATATTGGCTCCGGGACCCGTGCCAGCGCAGTTCCGGGCTGCATGCCACGCTTCATCCGCGCCAAAGCCCGCCCAACATCGCCCCGATTGACGGACTCCGCGAATCCATCCAGCCAGGCGGTGTCCATGCTTCCGTCGATGTTCACTGCGGCGTCGTACACCGCGAGCTTGTCCGGTTGGTGGTGCGTGCCGGCGAATGCCTGGGCTGCGTTGAGGGCTACGGCGCCGCCCAGGCTGTGGCCCATGACGTTCCGGGCACCGGTTTCGTCCATGATGGTGCGGACATCGGCGATCTCCGTGGCCATGGAGTAGTTGGGCGGCTGCTCGGTTGACTGGCCCCGGCCTCGGCGATCGTACACATCCACGGCCCAGCCTTCGCCCAGCCCTTTGGACAAGGCAATGGAGAACGGTCGGTAAATCAGTGCGGTGAGGAACGCGCCGCCAATGAGCACCACTCGGCGTTCGCCGGGCGCGTCTTCGGTGCCGTAGCTGTACAAGGCGAGCCTGCCGCCGTCGTGCGTCTTGATGTGGCGTTCCTTCACCGGAACATCCTAGGTGGCACTGCTGGGTTCTTCCTTCACATGGTTCCCGGACAGGAATCGGGCGATCCGCGCAGCAAGGCGTTTCCCGGGCCGGAGCGGGCCTTCATGGAACTGCAGGGGCACAATCGCGAAGTCGATCGCGGGCACGGCCCCGGCCAGAATCCGGCCGGTCTCTGCGAAGTAGGACGGACTCCATCCACCGCTAAGCATGAGCGTGGGGGTGGACAGCTTCATGAAGTCGTGAAGGTGGGCGTCGGCGTCGAGAACGGCCCGCATTTCCGTAACGGCGGTGGGTAGGAGGGAACGCATCTCCAATCCCAGCCGGGTCCGGGCCGAGAGGACGCTGAGTGCACGGAGCGCACCCATCGGTAAGTAGGAAATCGGCCCGGCAGTTCCCAGGCCCTGCACCAGATGGGCCCATGCATGATCCAACTGGCCGGAGGTGACAGCGTCTTCGAGCTCGGGCCGCCACCGGCTGCTGAGGTTGCCGGACAGCGACACGGCGGCGTCGTAAGTGACCAGTTTGTTGATCCTGGCGCGGCGGGCGGCTTGCAGCGCCACAAAACCGCCATAACTGTGCGCCACGACGTCCGTGGAGCCGCTCTTCTCCATGACCGCTTGAAGGTCCGAGATCTCCGTGTCCACGGAATAGCCCGGTGGCTGCGGGGCGGAGTGCCCCCGACCGCGGCGGTTGTAGCTGTGAACCGGGCGCCCCAGCATGCCGCTCAGGGTCCGCGCGAACGGCCAGTACAGGGAATCGGTCACCAAGGTGCCGTGAACAAGCACGACGCCGGCTGGTTCAGCCGGTGCTTTCGACCCCGGAATTGAAGTGCCGGACGCCGGCCGAAAGGTGTGCACCTCAAGCTGGCCGCCGCCGTCGTTCGTTTCAACCGTCCACGTTTCCACAGCCTGAGTCTATGCGTTTCCCTGATCTGGGCGCCCGGAAGTAAAGGCCCGTAATCACCGGTAAACTTAAGGACTGTGACTTCCGCAAACACCCCCGCCCAGAACACCTCCGCAGAGCCCATCGACGCCAGCGAGCAAATGCGCATCCGTATGGAGAAGCGCGCCAAGCTGATCGAGCGCGGCACCGAGGCCTATCCGGTGGGCGTGGAACGGACCCACTCCCTGAGCGAAATCCGCGAAAAGTACGCGCACCTGGAAGCCGATGAAACAACCGGCGATACTGTGGGCGTCACCGGCCGCGTGGTATTCGTCCGCAACACCGGCAAGCTGTGCTTCGCAACCCTCCAGGAGGGCGGCGTTGACGGCAAGGGCGTCCGGCTGCAGGCAATGCTGAGCCTGGCGAATGTCGGTGAGGAAGCGCTCGCCGATTGGAAGGCGCTGGTTGACCTTGGCGACCATGTTTTCATCAAGGGCGAGGTCATCTCGTCCCGCCGCGGTGAGCTGTCCGTCATGGCTGACTCCTGGTCCATGGCGTCCAAGGCCCTGCGTCCCCTGCCGGTCCTGCACGCGGAACTGAACGAGGAAACCCGTGTTCGCCAGCGCTATGTGGATCTCATGGTCCGCGACGAAGCCCGCGAAATGGTCTACAGGCGCGCAGCCATCACCCGCTCTGTTCGCGACACCCTTGACCGCCACGGCTACGTGGAGGTGGAAACCCCCATTCTGCAGCTGGTCCACGGCGGCGCTACAGCCCGTCCGTTTGAGACGCACATGAATGCCTTCGACCAGAAGATGACGTTGCGCATCGCTACCGAGCTTTTCCTCAAGCGTGCCGTTGTTGGTGGC
The DNA here is from genome assembly GCF_017876035.1 of Pseudarthrobacter sp. PvP004. NCBI lineage: Bacteria > Bacillati > Actinomycetota > Actinomycetes > Micrococcales > Micrococcaceae > Pseudarthrobacter > Pseudarthrobacter sp. PvP004. The sequence goes on along the minus strand of NZ_JAGINL010000001.1, from coordinate 3,843,898 downwards.
ATTGACCGTGTGTATGACATGGGCCGCGTTTTCCGCAACGAAGGCGTGGACTCCACGCACAGCCCTGAATTCACCACGCTTGAATGCTACGAAGCCTGGGCGGACCAGTTCGTCATGGCTGAGCGCATGAAGGAAATCATCCTGAATGTGGCGGACGTGGTGGGTGCGCGCACCATCCAAACGGATGCCGGCGAAATAAACCTCGACGGCGAATGGGCTTGGATTTCGGTGTACCCGGGTATTTCCGAAGCAGTGGGCGTTGAAATTACTCCGGACACCACGGTGGACGAGTTGCTGGCAATTGCTGCCAAGCACGAGGTCAAGGTGGACCCCAAATGGGACGCCGAGAAGATGGTTGTTGAACTGTTCGGCGAGATTGTGGAACCCACCCTGCTGAACCCCACTTTTGTCTACGACTACCCGCCTTCCGCCCAGCCGCTGGCCCGCCCGCACCGTGAGGACGGCCGGCTCATCGAGGCCTGGGACCTGATCATCGGCGGTATGGAGCGCGGTACGGCATTCTCCGAGCTCATTGATCCCGTGATCCAGCGCGAACGGCTTACAGAGCAGTCCCGACGCTCCGCGGCCGGCGACGAGGAAGCAATGCAGTTGGACGAGGACTTCCTCCGCGCCCTTGAGTACGGTGCTCCGCCCATGGGTGGCATTGGGCTGGGCATTGACCGCCTGGTGATGCTTTTCACCGGTGCCGGTATCCGCGAAACCATCTTGTTCCCGTTGCTGAAGCCTGAGGGTCACTGATTATGGAGTACATCGCAGTCCTGGCGCCGTCCATTGTGGTGGGATTGATCTTCTGGTTTGCCATGAAGTCGATCTTCAATGCGGACAAATCGGAACGACAGGCCGAAGCCAAGGCGCAGGCCGAAGCGAATTTGAAAAATTCCGGACCTGCGTCCGAGGGTCCTGCAGCTAAATAGCCTTCCAATTGGCTTCCGCTAACAGAAGACAATCCAATTACGCTTTGACGCGCATGCTTGCCGTGAACGATAATCATCAAAGGAATCCGGGGAATTTCTGATTATCCAACCCTCCAAATGAGAGGCAACTCATGGCACAGAAAGTAAAAATCATCCTCGTCGATGACCTGGATGAAGGGGCTGCGGACGAGACTGTCCGTTTTGGCCTCGACGGCGTGAGCTACGAGATGGACCTGTCCACTGCCAACGCGGCCTCGCTGCGCAAGGCATTGGAGCCCTACGTCGCTAAGGCCAGGAAGACTTCTTCCGGCCGTGCAACCCGGGGCCGTGCGACAGCCGCACGTAACCAGGATTCCGCTCAAATCCGCCAGTGGGCCCGTGACAACGGCTACACCGTCAACAGCCGCGGACGTATTCAGGCTGAAATTCAGGAAGCGTACCAAAAGGCCAATTCCTGAATCACCGCTTCAATGCCCCGGCAGTCACTGCCGGGGCATTGGCATTTAAGCCGCCAGTTTTGCGGGCTCCCTCCAAGGCTTGGAATATCCTGTGAATCGCCGGGGTCGAGAAGGCCCGAATAGTGGGTACCAACAAAACGGCGGGCCCGGGGCCCCAAAGTATTACCGGCTGGCCTTCGCCCGGTGCTCTCAGGCAAGGGGAAGAGGGTGCCACTGCAGGTGGGCAGCGGTCAAGGGCTGGAAGCCGATTTATTCCACAACCACGTCATGTTTCCCCTGTGGCGAACACGCCCCAAAAGTGTTGCTCCGGCACGTAGCATCAAAGTACGTCGTAGCTAGGAGTGTGGCGAAATGTTTGAGAGATTTACGGACCGTGCCCGTCGCGTGGTCGTCCTTGCCCAAGAAGAGGCACGGATGCTCAACCACAATTACATCGGTACCGAGCACATCCTCTTGGGTCTGATCCACGAGGGTGAAGGCGTTGCTGCCAAGGCGCTCGAGTCCCTGAGCATTTCGCTCGATGGCGTTCGCGAGCAAGTGCAGGAGATCATCGGCCAGGGCCAGCAAGCCCCGTCCGGTCACATCCCCTTCACCCCGCGCGCCAAAAAGGTGCTTGAGCTCTCGCTCCGCGAAGCACTGCAGCTCGGCCACAATTACATCGGAACTGAGCACATCCTGCTCGGCCTCATTCGCGAAGGCGAAGGCGTGGCCGCCCAGGTGCTGGTCAAGCTTGGTGCGGACCTGAACCGGGTCCGCCAGCAGGTCATCCAGCTGCTCTCCGGCTACCAGGGCAAGGAAACCGCAGGCAGCGGCTCGGGCCAGGGCCAGCCTGAAGGTACTCCTGCCGGATCGGTGGTGCTCGACCAGTTCGGACGCAACCTGACCCAGGCTGCCCGCGAGAACAAGCTCGATCCTGTGATCGGCCGCGAGCAGGAGATGGAACGCGTCATGCAGGTCCTCTCCCGCCGTACCAAGAACAACCCGGTCCTGATCGGTGAGCCCGGGGTCGGTAAGACTGCCGTCGTCGAAGGCCTCGCCCAGGCGATCGTTCGCGGTGATGTCCCGGAGACCATCAAGGACAAGCAGCTGTACACGCTTGACCTCGGTTCCCTGGTTGCCGGTTCCCGCTACCGCGGTGACTTCGAAGAGCGCCTGAAGAAGGTCCTCAAGGAAATCCGCACCCGCGGCGACATCATCCTCTTCATCGACGAGATCCACACCCTCGTTGGTGCAGGTGCTGCCGAAGGCGCCATCGATGCTGCGTCCATCCTGAAGCCGATGCTCGCCCGCGGTGAACTCCAGACCATTGGTGCCACCACGCTGGATGAGTACCGCAAGCACATTGAGAAGGACGCTGCTCTTGAGCGCCGCTTCCAGCCGATCCAGGTCAAGGAGCCTTCCGTCGCTCACGCGATCGAGATCCTTAAGGGCCTGCGTGACCGTTACGAGGCACACCACCGCGTGACGATTACCGACGGCGCCCTCGCCTCCGCTGCGCAGCTGGCCGAACGCTACATTTCGGACCGCTTCCTGCCGGACAAGGCGATCGACCTCATCGATGAAGCCGGCGCACGCCTGCGCATTCGCCGCATGACCGCTCCGCCGGAGCTCAAGGCCATGGACGAGCGCATCGCGGACGTGAAGATGGAGAAAGAATCCGCCATCGACGCCCAGGACTTTGAAGGCGCTGCCTCGCTGCGCGACAAGGAGCAGAAGCTCATTGCCGAACGCGCAGAGAAGGAACGCAACTGGAAGTCCGGCGGCATGGACGATATCTCCGAGGTTGACGAAGACCTGATCGCCGAAGTTCTTGCGAACTCCACGGGTATCCCGGTCTTCAAGCTCACCGAGGAAGAGTCCTCGCGCCTGCTCAAGATGGAAGACGAACTGCACAAGCGCGTCGTCGGCCAGAACGAGGCCATCAAGGCCCTGTCGCAGGCCATCCGCCGTACCCGTGCAGGCCTGAAAGACCCCAAGCGTCCCGGTGGCTCATTCATCTTCGCCGGCCCCACCGGCGTCGGCAAGACCGAGCTTGCCAAGGCGCTTGCCGAGTTCCTGTTCGGTGAAGAGGACGCCCTCATCACGCTGGACATGTCCGAGTACTCCGAGAAGCACACGGTTTCGCGTCTCTTCGGTGCACCTCCGGGCTACGTCGGCTACGAAGAGGGTGGCCAGCTGACCGAGAAGGTTCGCCGCCGTCCGTTCTCCGTGGTCCTGTTCGATGAAGTGGAGAAGGCCCACGCGGATCTCTTCAACTCACTGCTGCAGATTCTGGAAGACGGCCGCTTGACCGACTCCCAGGGCCGCGTGGTGGACTTCAAGAACACCGTGATCATCATGACCACCAACCTTGGTACCCGCGATATTTCCAAGAGCGTGGCAACGGGCTTCCAGTCCGGCACGGACACCCAGACCGGCTACAACCGGATGCGTGCCCGGGTCACGGAAGAGCTCAAGCAGCACTTCCGTCCCGAGTTCCTCAACCGTGTTGACGACGTCGTGGTGTTCCCGCAGCTGACGCAGGACGAGATCATCGAGATCGTGGACCTGTTCGTCACCCGCTTGGAGCGCCGCCTCAAGGACAAGGACATGGGCATCGAGCTGACCCCCGCTGCCAAGGTTCTCTTGGCCACGCGTGGTTACGATCCCGCCATGGGTGCCCGGCCATTGCGCCGCACCATTCAGCGCGAGATCGAGGACCAGCTGTCAGAGAAGATCCTGTTCGGCGAGCTCCACTCCGGCGACATCGTTGTGGTGGACGTTGACGGCGAAGGTGACGACGCCAAGTTCACGTTCGAAGGCAACGCCAAGCCGCGTATCCCGGAGATTGCTCCGACCGCGTAGTCGCTACAGCACTAAGCCCCGCCCGCTCCAACATAGAGCGGGCGGGGCTTTTGCGTGAACTCCGAAGAAGGGAAGTGGGACGGCATGCGCGTACTCATGGTGACTCCGGGGACGCGGGGAGATGTCGCGCCGATGGCGGGGCTCGGTAGCCGCCTGCAGGGGCTGGGCTACGAGGTGGCCGTCGCGGCCAACCCGGCCTACGCGCCTCTTGTTGTTGAGTCGGGCTGCGAGTTCAGGCCGCTGCCCGGCGACCTGGCCGGATTGATCACGCAACCGGCCCCCGGTGCCAAAGCGTCATCCGGAAGCGTGCTCACCTTCTGGCGGAAGCTCACGGAGTATATGGACAACGCTGCCACCGGCACGCTTGCTGCAGCCGAGGCCGGGGCCGACGTGATTCTGGCCAATTCGGTGGCACCCTATGCTTACGACATCGCGGAGGCTCTGGGTATCCCGGCCATCGGCGCGCATTTGCAGCCTATCGAGCCGAGCGCGGCGTATCCGCCTGTGATCATGAATTCGGCCCAAAGCCTTGGTGCGTGGGGAAACAAGATCATTGGTGAGCGCGCAGCTGCGGGTCCGGCTCCCTACGATGCGCCCAGCGCACGCCTTCGCAGAGAGCTGGGACTGGGCAAGGAAAGCCGTGCGGCCGGAGAGCGTCGGCGGAGGAAAGCGAAGGTGACCATCCTTCATGGCATCAGCCCCACCGTCCTGCCCCGGCCTGCTGATTGGCACTCCGGCCTGGTCATGGCGGGGTATTGGTGGCCCGCCGTCGAGCCGGACTGGCAGCCCTCCGCGGACCTTGTGGACTTCCTTACCGCCGGTCCGCCGCCCGTTTTCGTAGGCTTTGGAAGCAGTGCCCACATCGACCCCGCCTTCATCCTTGAGGCAACACGCCGTGCCGGAGTGCGGGCTGTTGTCCAGGGCGCTGAGGGTGGGTTGGGTGACGACGCCATCGCCGTCGGCAGTGTTCCGCATGAGTGGTTGTTCCCTCATATGGCGGCCGTGGTTCACCATGCCGGAGCGGGAACCGCGGCGGCGGGCCTCCGGGCGGGGGTGCCGGCCGTTGGCGTTCCGGTGTACACGGACCAGCCGCTCTGGGCTTCCCGTCTTGCCGCCCTCGGCGCTGGCCCTGCGCCGATCCCGTACAAGAAGCTCACCCCGGAGCGCCTCGGTGACGCAATCATGAAAGCCGTCAGCACGCCGTCGTACTCCCTGCGGGCAGCGGAGTTGGGGGCGGCCATCGCGAAAGAGGATGGCACCGTGGCTGTGGTCGGCGCCCTGAGGAACCTTTGACCTATAGAGCCGAATATGTGAAAGTACTGTTTCACTGTGAGTGAACCAGTCTGTGATCGGCGGCACAATCCGTGTTGAATCGGATCATGGACTCTGCTGACACTCACACCCAGGGCGAGCAGCCCGAAACGCCATTTCACCACCTCGACCACTACCTCGCCATCCCGCGGGTCGGCGGCCTCACGCTGAGCCCCGATGGCAAGCGCCTGGTCACCACAGTCACCACGCTGAACGGCAAAGGAACTGAGTTCGCCACCGCACTCTGGGAAATGGACCCCAGCGGCCGGAACCAAGCCCGCCGCATCACCCGCAGCTCCAAGGGAGAGGCCGGCGCGGTCTTCGCCGCCAACGGCGACCTGTACTTTACGTCGGCGCGCCCTGATCCGGACAGCCCTGACGCCGACCCTGTAAATGCCCTTTGGCTGCTCCCCGCTGACGGAGGAGAGGCGCGGGTAGTGCATTCTCGTTCGGGTGGAATTGGTTCCGTCATGGCCGCGAAAGACGCCAACGCCACCTTCGTCAGCGCTGAGGTCCTGGCCGGATCCGCGGATGAGGAGAACGACGAGGAGCGTCGCAAGGCACGCAAGGACAACAAGGTCTCGGCCATCCTGCACAGCGGCTACCCGATCCGCTACTGGGACGCCGACCTTGGCCCGGCCGAGCCGCGGATCTTCGCGGTGGAGCAGGGCGAGGAGAAGGAGCCCGGCAAGCCGTCCACCATTGACTCCGCTGCGCCCCTCAAGCTCCGGAACCTGACGCCCGGCGTCGGCGGCTCGTTGCGTGAGGCCAAAACCGTGGTGAGCCCGGACGGCAGGACCATTTACACAAGCATGACCAAAGCGCTCGCGAAAGCCGACAGCCGCGAGGTGCTCGCCGCCGTCGACGTTGCCACCGGGACCGTCAAGGTGCTGCTGGACCACCAAGGCATGAGCTACTTCCCCGGGCCGGTGAGCCCGGACAACCGAACGCTGGTGGTGCAGAGCGAAAGCGACACCACGCCAACGCAGGCTCCCCACGTGAAACTGCACCTCTTGAACGTGGCGGGCGGCGAGACCACGGACCTTGAGCCGCTCGCACACCAGTGGGACCGTTGGGCAACGCCCCTCGCTTGGCTTCCGGACGGCACCGCGGTCCTGGTAACAGCAGACGACGACGGCGCGTCGCCGGTCTTCCGGATCGACGTCGCTGACGGTGCAGTCACCCGGGTGACAAAGGACGCTGCAGCCTACTCGGATGTGGTGATTTCTCCCGACGGAACCGAGGCGTATGCGCTCCGAAGCTCCTACGAGTTCCCCGCCGAAGCCGTGCGGATCAACCTGGCCACAGGAGAAACGGTCCGCCTGCAGGCACCTGCGGAGCGGCCCGTGTACAAAGGCCGGCTTGAGCGCGTGGATACGACAGCCGAAGATGGCTCGCGCGTTCCGGCGTACCTCGCGCTTCCGGAGGGCGCGTCCGCGGACAACCCGGCACCCCTCTTGCTGTGGATCCACGGCGGGCCGCTTGGCTCGTGGAACGCGTGGACGTGGCGTTGGAACCCGTGGCTGCTGGTGGCCAAAGGCTATGCCGTGCTGCTGCCGGATCCTGCCCTTTCCACCGGCTACGGCCAGGAGTTCATCCAGCGCGGATGGGGCGAATGGGGCAAGAAGCCGTTCACGGACCTCATGGCCATCACCGACGCGGTGGTCGCGCGGCCGGACATCGACGAGTCCCGGACTGCGGCGATGGGTGGATCCTTCGGCGGCTACATGGCCAACTGGGTTGCCGGGCAAACCGACCGCTTCAAGGCAATCGTCACCCACGCCAGCCTGTGGGCGCTGGACCAGTTCGGCCCCACCACCGACGCTGCCCAGTACTGGCTCAAGGAGATGACCGTGGAAATGGCGATGGAAAATTCGCCGCACCTGAACGTGGGCAACATCAAAACGCCCATGCTGGTGATCCACGGCGACAAGGACTACCGCGTGCCCATCGGCGAAGGCCTTCGCCTCTGGTACGAGCTCCTGTCCTCCTCTCAACTGCCTGCTGACGATAACGGCCAGAGCCCGCACCGCTTCCTGTACTTCCCGGACGAGAACCACTGGGTGCTGCAGCCACAGCACGCGAAGGTCTGGTACGGCGTCGTGGAGAGCTTCCTGGCAAAGCAGGTGCTGGGCGAGGAGGTTTCCTTGCCGGAGGAGCTGGGAGTGTAGGTCGTTGCTGGCTGCGGCGCTGGACCTGCGCCATTCGCCGCGTGCTCGCTCGTTCCTCGCTTAGACGCACGCTATGCACAAGTCTCAGGTCCAGCGCCTCGCGGGTGGGACTCGCTCACGTCCGGGTGTAAGTAACGGGGCGCATGGCATCTGTTTGCCTCGTTAGGATGGGGGAGTGGATTCGACCTTCAGCCTTCGCCCTGCCCGCACCAGTGATGTGGCGGCTATCAAAAGGCTTGTGGCGCCCTTGGCTGAGGAGCGGATTCTCATGGCCAAGGAGACTGTGGCGTATTACGAGAGCCTCCAGGAATTCCGGATTGCCGAGTCTGACGACGGTGAAGTCATTGGTTGCGGTGCCCTGCATGTGATGTGGGAAGACTTGGCCGAGATCCGCACGCTGGCCGCTGCTGACTCTTGGCGTGGGCGGGGAGTGGGGCATGTTCTGGTCGAAAACCTCTTGGAGGAAGCGCGGGCGCTTGGCGTGAGCCGCGTGTTCTGCCTGACGTTTGAAGTGGACTTCTTCAAGCGCCACGGATTCGAAGTCATGGCTGACCAGTCGGCCGTGGATCCGCAGGTGTACTCCGAGCTGCTGCGCTCGCATGACGAAGGCGTTGCCGAGTTCCTGGACCTTGCCCGCGTGAAGCCCAATACCTTGGGAAACACCCGCATGATCAAGCAGCTCTAGCAGCCTAAACAGCACTCTTACTGCCTTGGGCAGCGTCTATCCAGGTGCGTCGATCAAGCCTGCCCGATTATGAGTGATTTATTAGCTCTTCTCTTATATCCAGTTGATGGATAAACTGATTGAGGCTTGCTGGGGAAGCTTCCACCACATCGGTCAATTGAGAGAAGATCATGCAGTCCCACGCCTCTTTTTCAGATGTTTCAGAACTCCAACTCAGCGTGCGCGGTCCCGTGTTCACGCCTGCCGATCCGGGCTTCGCTCCGGAAGTAGCGGCCTTCAACCTCTCCACACAGCACCAACCTGATCTGGCCTTTGGCGCCCTCGACGCAGAGGACGTTTCCGCGGCTATTCGCTGGGCGGCCGAGCGCGGAATGCCCGTCTCTGTCCAGTCCACCGGACACGGCGCTACCAATGCCATTGAAGGCGGCCTGCTCATCAGCACCCGCCGGATGTTGGAACTCAGCATCGATCCCCTTGAGAAGACGGCCCGCGTCGGTGCAGGCGTCCGGTGGAAGGCCGTGGTGGAACTCGCCGCGACGTTCGGCTTGATGGGACTTTGCGGTTCAACCACCGATGTCGGCGTGGTGGGTTACACGCTGGGAGGCGGCTTGCCGATCCTGGGGCGCAAGTACGGCTTCGCATCAGACCACGTGATTGCTTTCGAGCTCGTCACCGCCGACGGCACACAGCGCCGGGTGACCAAGGACGAGAATTCGGAGCTGTTCTACCTCCTGCGCGGCGGCAAGGGGAACCTGGGCATCGTCACTGCCATGGAATTCCACCTGTTCCCGGCAGCTGATCTCTACGCAGGCGGAATGTATTTCGACGGCGAGCATGCGCCAGAGGTTCTGCGGGCGTTCAGGGAATGGGTGCCGTCGCTGCCGGTGGACGCATCAGCGTCCATGGCCTTCCTTCGCCTTCCGGATATGGAAATGGTTCCGGAACCACTCCGCGGAAAGTTCGTCATCCATCTCCGCTACGCCTACCAGGGTGATCTGGCAACCGCGGCGGAAGTTCTTGAGCCCATGCGTCACTGTGCCCCGTTCATGATGGACGCCACCGGACCTTTGGACTCCACCCAGTTCGACACGATCCACCAAGACCCGGACCAGCCGGTACCCGTGCGCGAGCACGGTTTCCTGCTTGATCGTTTGGACGACCAAGCCGAAGACGCTTTGCTGCGGCACTTTGGTCCCGGCGTCGAAAGTCCTGTGTTGTTGGCAGAACTTCGACTCCTGGGTGGCGCCTTGGCCAAGAGCACGGACGGGGAGGACATTGTGGGCGGCCGTGACGCGGCGTTCAGCTTCTTCATGGGCGCGATCGCCGTCCCGCCGGTCCTGGACATTCTCCCCGGTGTGTTCAGCGCAGTCCACGAAGACCTCCGACCTGCTGCGAATGCGGGCACGTTCGTGAACCTGCACGGCCATTTTGTGGATGCCGAGGACAGGGAGCGGCCGTGGCTGCCCAGTGCGCGGGAACGGCTCCGGAAGGCGAAAGCCGAGGTGGATCCGAAGAACATGTTCAGCTTCGGGCACGTGGTGGGGCTTCCGGTCATCGATCAGACCGTGTTGCTCGAGGATGTCGTCACGGCCGGCGGCGACGCCGTGCTGAACAACTAAGGAACGCGCCATGCTTGATCGGGTGATGTTTCCGGATTTCTCGGCATTCCAAATAGATATTCCCCACGGATCATGGCCGCACGAAGCGTCATGGCAGGACGCGGGGCACTCGAACCCGGACCTGTACTCAGCCTTCTGGCCCGAGTACCAGGCAAGGAATGAGCCCGAGGCGGTGACAACACAAGCTGCTGAGGAGTGACGGATCACGCGGATCCAGCGGAAGGGACAGTCATTGGGGGCTGTCCCTTCCGCTATTTAAGGACTGCTGCCACTGCAAGGCCTACCGTGGCCACAGTCGCCGGTAGTAGGGTCAGAGCACCAGCCACAGCACGCCCAGGAGCATCACATGAAAAAGCTCATTAATGATCCACGCGCCGTGGTGGACGAGTCCGTTGAAGGTTTCGGCATGGCGCATGCCGACATCGTGGACGTCCATCCCGAGCCTAAATACGTCATCCGGAAAGGCGCTCCGGTAGCGGGCAAAGTCGCCCTGATCTCCGGCGGAGGCAGCGGGCACGAGCCGCTCCATGCGGGCTTCGTTGGGCTCGGAATGCTCGACGCCGCCGTCCCCGGCGCAGTCTTCACCTCGCCTACACCCGACCAGATCATTCCGGCGACTGTCGCAGTGGACTCAGGTGCCGGCGTCGTCCATATCGTGAAGAACTACACCGGCGACGTCCTGAACTTCGAAACCGCGGCGGAGATGGCGCAAGCTGAAGGCGTACACGTGCGTTCGGTGTTGGTGAATGACGACGTCGCGGTGGAGGACTCCTTGTATACGGCCGGCCGACGCGGGGTGGGCGGAACTGTCCTGGTGGAGAAGATCGCAGGTGCATCCGCACAGCGCGGCGACGACCTCGATGCCGTCACGGCCATCGCCGAGCGTGTGGTGGCCAATGTGCGGACCATGGGTGTTGCCCTGTCTGGCTGCACGGTTCCACACGCGGGGACGCCCAGCTTTGAACTCGCGGACGATGAGATCGAGATTGGCATAGGCATTCACGGCGAACCCGGCCGGCACAGGATCGCGATGGAAAGCGCTGACGCCATCACGGATCGCCTGCTGGAGCCAGTACTGGAAGACCTCGCGTTGGCGTCCGGCGACAAGGTGTTGCTGTTCGTCAACGGCATGGGCGGAACTCCACAGAGCGAGCTGTACATCGTGTACCGGCGCGCGGCCCAGGTCCTGGCCGAGCGTGGTGCCACCGTGGAGCGCTCGCTGGTGGGGAACTATGTGACGTCTTTGGAGATGCAGGGCTGCTCAGTGTCCGTGCTGCGGCTCGATGATGAGCTGATCAGGCTCTGGGACGCACCCGTTCACACCGCGGCCTTGCGGTGGGGAGCCTGAGCATGGGGCTGGACGTTGACTGGGCACTGGACTGGTTGAAGCTCTCCGCCAAAGCCATGGCCGAACACCGGGTGGAGCTGATTGAGCTGGACAGGGCAATCGGCGATTCGGATCACGGCGAGAACATGGACCGCGGTTTCCAGGCCGTGCTGCAGAAACTCGATGAGACCCCGCCGGAGACTCCGGGCGCGGCGTTGAAGGCTGCGGCGATGGCGCTCATGTCCAAGGTGGGCGGCGCTGCCGGACCGCTGTACGGCACGGCGTATCTTCGGGCAGCAACCTCCTTGGGGGACGCCGGCGATATTGATGCGGAGGCCCTTGCCGCAGCCCTGGCAGCCGCCCGAGATGGCGTGGTGGCCCGGGGCAAAGCCGAGCTCGGCGACAAGACCATGATCGACGCGTGGACGCCCGCGGTTGAAGCGGCCCAAAAAGCCGCGGCGAGCGGCGCTGATCCGGTTGCTGTGTTGGAAGCGGCTGCGGAAGCTGCCGAAACCGGCGCCATGGCCACGGATCCGTTGGTGGCACGCAAGGGCCGGGCCAGCTACCTGGGGGAGCGCAGTGCAGGGCATCGCGACCCCGGCGCCGCTTCCACCGCGCTTCTCCTGAGAGCGGCCGCAGCAGCTGCTGCCGGTTCCACGGCTGACAAGGGAGCCGACGCCGTATGACAGTGGGGATTGTGGTTGTATCGCACAGCAGCAAGATCGCCGAGGGGGCTGTGGAACTTGCCGCGCAGATGGCTCCCGACGTCGACCTCGTCGCCGCCGGGGGAACTGACGACGACCGCATCGGAACCAGCCTGGAGAAGGTGCTGGCCGCCGTCGAGCAGTCCCTGGTTGATTCCGGGGGCGATGGCGTGGTGGTGCTAACCGATCTGGGTTCAGCTGTGATGACCGCAGAGTCTGCGGTGGAGTTCGCCAGCGATCCGGACGCCGTCCTCCTTGCCGATGCGCCGCTGGTTGAGGGACTCGTGGCCGCAGCCGTCGCCGCCCAAGGAGGTGACGGCGTCGAAGATGTTCGCAAGGCGGCCGAAGCCGTGGCCTTCGGCAACGTACCCGCAGGCGTAGGGGGTCCGGCAATCCCTGAGGATAAGGATGAACCGGACGCAAGCGGAGATTTTGAGCTCATCAATCCTTTGGGAATGCACGCCCGCCCTGCCGCGAAGATCGCCGGGGGCCTATCCGGGCTGGACGCTGAGGTAACCGTCAACGGCGTCGATGGCATGTCCATCATGGCGCTCATGGCGCTCGCCGCGGGTAAAGGCTCTACCCTGCGAATCGAAGCCCGCGGCAAGGATGCGTTGAAGGCCGTTGAGTACGTGGGACGGCTTGTGGAGGAAGGGTTTGGCGAGCTCTAAGTTCCAAATTTCCATCCCAGATATTGCTAAGTATGCTGATTAGTGATGTTGTAGAGGTACAGGTTCACTACAAGGAAGAGGTGCGAAACATGGGTGCTGACGACAAGATGGAGAACGCTGGCGAGAAGCTCGGTGGCAAGGCTAAGGAAGCTGCCGGAAAGCTGACGGACAACGAGCGCCTGGAAGCCGAAGGCAAGGGCGACCAGACCAAAGCCGACCTCAAGGGTGCCGGCGAGAAGTTGAAGGACGCCTTCAAGAAGGAGTAGAAGTCCACACAGGGCCGCTGCATTGCAGCGGCCCTGTCTTGTTTTGACCCTTGCGAGGCGCCCTTCAGGGGCGCGCTATCTTATGGAGGATCTTCGTGAACATACTGGTAAAACTTTTCGGCCTGGCCGTCAGCCTCGGAGCTGGCGCGCTCGCAAACAAAACGCTGGAAGGCCTCTGGGAGAAGAGAACCGGTAAGCCCGCCCCCAAGGACGGTACAGACCTCAACGACTCCCTGCCCGGCGTGCTCGTCTTCGCGGTTGTTTCCGCAGGCGTTGGCGCCGTAGTTCACGTGCTCACCCAACGGGGCACCAAGAGCGCCCTGGCCCGCATGAAGAAGACTGCTGACGAGGTTTAACACATGGCAATAGCTAAATTCCCCAGTGTCGTCATCGATTGTCCGGATGCGGCTGCTTTGGCTGCCTTCTATGGCGAGCTTTTCGGCTGGGAGATCGAGGACAAAGGCGACTGGTTCGACATCCGTCCCAGCGATGGCAGCAACTGCATCTCCTTCCAACAGGTAGAGGTGTACCAGCCGCCCAAATGGCCCGGCCAAACCATCCCGCAGCAAATGCACCTGGACATGGTGGTGGAGGACCTGGACAAGGGCGAAGAAGTTGCCTTGTCCCTTGGGGCAACCAAAGCCGACCATCAGCCCGGCGAGACGTTCAGGGTGTTCCTTGATCCGGCGGGCCACCCGTTCTGCCTCTGCCTGAGCTAAGGCCTCCCGGCACCTAGCCTTGCTTCGCCGCCCATTCGTCCACGCGGCGGTTGCTCTCTTCTTCGGAGAGGTCCTCCACACGGGTCATGATGGACCAGCGAACGCCGAAGGGATCGCGGATGCTTGCGTATCGGTCACCTGAGACGAAAGTGGACAGCGGCTCGCGGATGGTGGCTCCCGCTTGCTCAGCCTTCTTCACGAGTCCGTCCGCGTCCGGGCAGTAAAGGCCGAGGGAATAGCAGTCGTCCTCGCCGCTGGGCGCCGGCACCAAGTGGTACTCCGGGTTGGGCTCGCCAAGTTGGAGGCGGCCATTGCCGAAGTCGAGTTCGGCGTGGACCACCATCCCGCCCATCTCCGTTTCACCTACAACCCGGGCACCGAACACATCGCGGTAGAACGCGATGGCTTCCCTGGCTTTGGGCACGGCGAGGAACGGCGTGAGGCTGGTCAGGCCGTTAGGGATGCCGTGGGTGGTGTGTTCACCGTGGGCTGCGGTGGTGGGCTCTGTGCTTGTAGTATCTGTCATGGTTACGACGCTACGGGCCTTCTGCCGGGTGGCGCTTGGAGATTTGCGACAGCTTTGATCCGCTTGTGGAAAGGCTCCGATGGAGGGTTCGTTCAAGGGCATCCTGTATCCGGCGCGACTCCCCACCTTCCATCGCTTTCCTGCACCGGCGTCCGTTGCAGACCTGGTGCAGTGGTTCTGGATTCCGGAGTGGAACATCGAACCCGGCCGGTCATCCCGGCAACACGTGATCGCCTACCCGGCGTCCAACCTCGTGGTGCAGGGCGACGTCGTCGAGTTCTCCGGGCCGACCACCCGGGCCGCTTACCGCGACCTGACCGGTCAGGGCTGGGCGGTTGGCGCGTTACTGCGCCCCGCGGCTGTGCCGCTCTTTACCGATCATCCGGGGGCCCTCCGTGACCAGGGAGTTGTGATGGCGCTGGAAGGCCTTCAGAGGGCCGTCTCGGCAGCCATGACCACGCCTTCCGTTGAGATCACGCACGACGGCGGCACGCACCGCGAGCGGGCAGTGGAAGCCTTTGTTGCGTGGCTGGTTTCCCTGGAATTTGTTGCCTCCGAGGAGGCGTTGCTCGCGAACCGGATGGTGGACGTGATTACTTCCGAGCCGGACATGATCCTGCTTGAGGACGTGGCATCCCGCCTGGCCGTGTCGCCGAGAACCCTGCAGAGGATCGCCGGAAAGTACGTCGGACTGAGCCCTTCCGCACTGATCCGGCGTAGAAGATTGCAGGACGCCGCCGAGCGTACCCGGTCCAACCCAGCAGCGGACCTTGCCGCGATCGCCGTCGAACTCGGCTATGCAGACCATGCGCACCTGACGAACGACTTCCAGAAGTATCTGGGGTTCACTCCGAGTGGCTACCGGAAGGCCGTTGGGGGAAACCCGGGCTAGCATTCACCCGGTCCCGGCTCGCTCAACCTGCGGTAGCAGGCGGGTTGCGGATCGAAAGATGCCCCTCCATCTACCAGTTGGCGCCGGTCCAAAATAAACTTGTGAGTGGCACCGCACTGGACGCGGGAACCGTGTTCAGCGTGCTTTCGGAACGGAGAGCGCCATGCTCGGCAAGCTGATGTGCAAACTCAATCTTGGCCACAAATGGCATGTGGAGCGCACCGAGGACGGCACCCGCTACAGGCGCTGCACGCGTTGCGGCAAGGACGAAGACGACTCAGGCGGCTCGAGGCTCATTATGGATGCGGGTGGATAGCCACTCCTAGTGCTGCCGCAACCCTTCCTCATCCAGTATCAGGGCCGCAGAAATCATCCGGCCGCACTGTTCGCCGTACGGATAGGCGCCCTTCGGCGTGAAGGTCACCGTCCTCGCGGGTAACGCCGCGCCGGAAGGGGAAGTGCCGGTCGCGGTCGCCTCAAGGGAACTTTCGGAGAGGGCGGGGAGCTCCAGGAAACCCTGAAGAGTTCCATCCGGCGACGACGTCGCTGAGCACACGCCATCCGGAGTGCAACCTTGGTCAACGGCAGTCGCGCCGGGATTCAGCAAGAGGTCTTTTTCGGTGCAGATCCCATCCTGGCAGGCCTTCAACCGAAGCGAAGCAACGTCGTCTGCGTAGCCGGCTGCGACGGTCAGGGAGATGCCGGCTACATGTCCGATCGCTGGGCAGGCCACAGGTTCGGCCAAGCATCCGGGAAGCAGTGCGGCGGTCCCGGCAAGGGTTAGTGCCAATCCGATTCTGCCCATGCTTCAGAGTAGGGCTGCACGCTGCCGGTGTCGCCGGAATGTCGCATCTGCAGGGCAAAAGGCGCCTGCATCGTTATGGATCCGGGAAGGCTGTTGCGGAACCGATACGCGCGTACCGTCGCTACGCTGGAAGCCGCAATCCGCCGTCGTGCATTTCTGCCAAACCGTCCACCAAGAGGCCGTCCAATGCACGCTCGAGCTGCTCAGGTGCCGAGTTGAGCCGGTGCAGGGCAGCGAGCGGTATTCCGACGCCGGACGGTGCGAATCCCAGATCCGCCGGCGCCTGCTCGAACATCTCGCGGGGCACAGGGGTGGCCGCTTCACGGAGGACAGCCATCACGGCACCGCGGACCTGGCGGTCCGTGCCGTGCCAGGACTGGCCCTTTGGGGTGTACGACGGCGGCGGTTCACCGGCCGCGAGCCAGGCGCAACTGGAGCGCACGGGACAGTCAGCGCACTTGGGACTGCGGGCCGCGCAGACCATGGCGCCGAGTTCCATGACGGACGCGTTCCAACGGACTGAAAGTTCCTTGTCGAGCGGCAGGAGGGCGTCAGCCAGCCGCATTTCACCCGCGGTCAAGGCAGGAGCTGGCAGTGCGTCGCCGGATATGAGCCGCGCATGGACGCGCCGGATGTTGGTGTCCACCACGGTTTCGCGGCGTCCGAAAGCAAAAGCTGCGACGGCGGCCGCTGTGTAGTTGCCGACGCCCGGAAGGCCGAGGAGTTCGGGATACGTGTCAGGAACCTTGCCGCCGTGCTGCTCACGGATTGCGACGGCGGCAGCGTGCAGCCGCAGGGCCCGGCGGGGATAGCCGAGGCGGCCCCAATGGCGGACGGCAGCCCCCGACGGCTCATCTGCGAGGTGGGCGGGTGTGGGCCAGCGTTCCATCCAGTCTCGCCACACCGGCAGCACCCGGACAACGGGTGTTTGCTGAAGCATCACTTCGCTGACCAGGATGCCCCAGGGGCTGCAATCCGGCTCGCGCCACGGAAGGTCACGGGCAGTCCGGGCGAACCACTGATCAAGGGCTTGGTGGAGGCCTGCCAATTGGCCTGAATCGGGAAGTGTCATGCTGCCATCCACTGTAGTGGAATTCGGGCGGCCCGCCGCCAAGGAGGTATCCCATGGCCGACGTCACACAGGCCGGCATTAGGCCCTTTCGGCGTGGAGGTTAGGTGCCCAAGCGGCCGCGAGCCTAGCCTAGAACCATGGCCAACAAGGGTAAGCAGCAGTCGACCGCGCGCGCATCAGCGTCGGCGAAGGGTGCTGCCCGTGGCTCATCCCGCGCCGGTGCGGCGGGCAAAAGTACCTCAACGAAAAGGCGTCGACCGAGCCCTGCCGTGTATCGGCGTCGTCGGCAGGTGGTTTTTGGCGCCCTGCTGCTGGTTATCGCTTTGGTGATCGGCGGCGTCGTGGCACTCACCGGCGCATTGGCCGGGAACCCGGAGCCGCAAGCCGTGAGCACTGCCGACGCCTCAACGGCACCCACGCCGGGGACTACGCCCACAGGAACAGCGGCGCCGTCACCGTCGGCCTCGCCCGTGTGCGACCTCAACCTCATGACCGTCGCCGCCAAGACCGACAAGCCCGCCTACGGCGCCGAGGAAAAGCCGCTGCTCACCATGACCATTACCAACGGCGGCACCGCCCCGTGCGAGGTCAACGTGGGCACCTCCCAAATGGAGTACCTGCTGATGAGCGGCTCGGACCGGATTTTCTCGTCAAAGGACTGCCAGACGGGCGGCGAGGACCTCATCAAAACCATCCAACCCGGCAAGAGCGAGACTGCGAACTTCCCGTGGCAGCGCAACCGGACGTTGGAAGGCTGCGCCGCGATCACTGCCAAGCCGGGTGCTGGCGGCGCTTACTACACGTTCGAGGCGAGACTCGGGAACAAGTCGAGCCCCAAGGTCGCCTTCCAGCTGAACTAGCGCTCGCCTTTAGAGGAACCGGTCCAGCAGGCTCGCTTCGGCCATGCGGCTCAATCCTTCGCGGACTGTGCGGGCTCGCTGATCGCCGATGCCGTCCACGGTCATGAGGTCGTCGATGGTGGCTGCCATGAGGTTCTGGAGCCCGCCGAAGTAGTCCACCAAACGGTCGGCCACTGCCTTGGGAACGGACTTCAAACCGGACAGCAGACGGTACCCGCGCGGCTGAACCACGGCGTCCAGCTGCTCTACTCCGCCGGCGAAGCCAATGATGTGGGCAATGCGGCTGAGGTCGATCAATTCTGTGGGGCCAAGGTTGAGGAGAGCCTGGACGGCTTCCTCGATCTGCTCAGGAGTGGCGTCGGGATCGGAGTAGTCGCGGATGATGACTTCGCTCCCCGGGCCGCGGCCTACCGTGAGTTCCTCCACCTGGAGGGAGAGCAGGCGGCCGTCTTCACCGAGTTCCAGCACGTACTGGGCGATTTCCTCGGAGATACGGCGAACCATCTCCTGGCGCTGCAGGGTGACCGCAACGTCCCTGACCGTGACCAGTGCTTCGATCTCCAGGGCCGAAAGTGAGCTGGTGACCTGGTCCAGCCTGGCGCTGTACCGCTCCAAGGTCGCCAAGGCCTGGTTGGCGCGGGCGAGGACCTTTTCAGAGCCCTCCAGAACGTGGCGCAAACCGTTCACATAGAGCGCGATGATTTGCATGGACTGGCTGACCGAAATAACGGGAACGCCGGTCTGGATGGCGACACGCTCGGCCGTGCGGTGCCTGGTGCCTGACTCCTGGGTTTCGATGCTCGAATCGGGCACCAGCTGGACGGCTGCCCGAACAATGTTGCTGGCATCCTTGTCACAAATGATGGCGCCGTCCATCTTGGCCAGTTCGCGCAGACGCGTTGGGGAGAAATCGATGCCGATGTCGAATCCGCCCGAACAGATGGAATCGATGGTGCGATCGTAGCCCAGCACAATCAAGGCGCCGGTGCGTCCACGGAGGATGCGTTCGAGGCCATCGCGCAATGGAGTTCCGGGTGCGACTCTGGCAAGGGTCGCCTTGAGCGACTCTTCCGGGCTCCGGGCCATAGGGTTTCCCTTCGAAGGTGCAAGCCATGGCTCACAGACAAGCTGAATCCGGCGTCAGCGCGCACTACCAAAAATGCCCACATGACGACAAGCACAATGATAGGGCTTCCGGACACCGTTAACCGCACCAGCAAGCCCCAAAGTGGGTCATTTCGTGATGTTCGGTGCTGCCTCGAAAGTGGTTTGGCGGCCGATTGATGAAACCCTATTTCCTTCAACCGACCGCCGACCGCGCTAGCGCTGGCCGCGGCTAAGGCCAGTCAGCAAGGCGCTGCCCGCCTCCCGCCACAGTGGCTGGTTACCGGGGCCGGCGGTACTTTCTTCCAGATATTTAATCCAATCGCCGTATTCGCTGATGTCCCGCGCGCTTGCCGCAGCTACGGCATCACATGCGAATCCCACTGCCGTGCTCCCATCGTCCAAGGTGATGGACCCCAGCAGCATGGGTTCGGGCAAGTCGGCGAGGAAAGACCCCAGGGCGGACTCGGAAAGCAACCACCGCTCTGCAACCAGCCCGGTTCCCTGTTCAGATCGAACCACGCCAGGCTTGGGAGGCATGGTTTCCAAGGCCACCATCCGGTACCGTGACGCAGTGACCACTTGGCCGTCCCAGAAAGCTCCACGCCGCTCAAGTTCGGCGGCCAAGGGCTGGCCTTTCCGGTGGGCGCCCACCACCACCAGCGGAACGACGCCGGCGCCCGCGGCAACCGGCCAGGGAGCCATTGGCGCGGCAGTCCTGGCACCGGCAGCTCCGGCGGCGAACAGTTCGGGGTGCTCGGGGGTCAGCTCGATCCGCCGTGCAATATCCGCCGCCACCCCATCCTGGAACGTCCGACCAACCACCGTCAGGCCGAACTGGGAGATGCCGTCTGTGTCACGAACAGTTCCTGCCGGAACGGCGACGGCACTGAGGTCGAAGAGGTTGCAGAAATTGGTATACGTACCCATCCGGGAATTGACCCCCACGGGATCGGCCGCGACCTCTGCCAGCGTCGGATGGAAAGGTGCGGTTGGCACGATCAGGGCATCGAAGCCGGCCAGCCGCCGCATGGCCTCTTCGCGGAGCCGCTCCAATGCTGCGGAGTCTGCGACGTACTGGTGTGCGGGGACCTTGCCGGCGGCGGTGATGATCCCCGCCACAGTGGGGTCGAGCGTGGCGGAAACCCCTCCGGCTTGCACCGTGTCAACAAAGTTCCCAACGGCGGCGTAGCGTTCGGCCACCAATCCGCCGTCGTACAGCAGCCGTGCAGCCTCAAGGAAAACGTCCAACTCGATGGCTTCGGCCACCACGCCCGTGGAGCGCAGCCGTTCGATCTGCGCCTCGAACTCGAGCGCCCACGCGTCCGGGAGGGCCGGCAGGGTAGCTGGGTAAGCCACCCGCGGCGTGGCAGGCGCAGCGAGCTTGACGTCCGCGGGCCAGCTGCGGCACTCACCGGCCATGATGCCCATGGCGAGTTCCGCAGTGGCGAGGTCGCGCGCGAAAATCGTGGCGGTGTCCCAGGAACGGCACGCCGGAACTACGCCATCGGTGGACACCACGCCCAGGGTTGGTTTGATCCCCACAATTCCTTGCAGCGCCGCGGGAATCCGGCCCGAACCGGCGGTGTCCGTCCCGATGGCAAGGTCCACGAGCCCCAAGGCCACTGCCACGGCAGAACCCGAACTCGAACCGCCGGAAATATGGTCAGGACGCCGCGAATCGCGCACAATTCCGTAAGGGCTGCGGGTACCCACCAGTCCCGTGGCGAACTGGTCCAGGTTGGTGGCCCCCAGCACCAACGCCCCCGCAGCGCGGAGCCTCGCAACCGGCACCGCATCCCGGGCGGGCGCTTCACCAAAGCCGGGGCACGCGGCCGTCGTGATGAGACCGGCCACGTCCACGTTGTTCTTCACGGCGAGCAGCAGACCCGCAAGCGGCAGGTCCTCCCCGGCGGCAGCCGCCGCATCGATCCTGGCCGCCTCTGCGAGTAGTTCCTCCCGCCCGCGCAGATGGATCCAAATTTCAGGACGGTGGACGGCGTCAATCGCCTCAAGAGCGGAGAGGACGCGTTCCACGGTGCGCCCGCTCATGACGCGCTTCCTTCCAGCACGAGTGCGGGTTCCCGGATGTCCACAGGCTCAAGCACCACAAGGGCCTCGCCTGCTACCACCTGAGCACCGGCCGTGGGCAGGACTTGTTGGACCACACCATCCACCGGAGCCTGGATGACCGTCTCCATTTTCATCGCCTCGAGGGAAACCAACGACTGGCCGGCCACCACCAGGTCACCGGGTTCCACGTCCACCTTCCACACACTCGCGGCGAACGGGGACGTGACCAAGGTGCCGCCGTCGGGAACCACTACGTCGTCGGCCGGCGGGGCCAAGGACACAGCCTGCTCGGCACGATCGAACTCGCCGGCTTCCTCCCAGGCATGGCGTTCCACGGCGAAAGCAACGGACTGGGTTTCCCGGAACTCGGCAATGGAGACACTGTTGCGTTCCAGGAATTTCTCATGCTCCGCGAGGGAGAACGTACCTTCCTCAATTTCCACGCCCCGACCCCTGCCAGCAGCCATGTCAGCCCGAAGATCCAGGAGTTCCTCAGGGTTGACCGGGTACCAGGAAATGCGGTCAAAGAACCGGAGAAGCCACGGGGAGCCCGGCTCAAAAGGCGCAGCGTCCGCATAGCGCGACCATACTTGCGTGGTCCGTCCAACAAACTGGTAGCCGCCAGGACCTTCCATGCCGTAAATGCACATGTAGGCACCGCCAATGCCCACGGCGTTCTCCGGGGTCCACGTGCGGGCGGGGTTGTATTTGGTGGTGACCAGCCGGTGCCGCGGATCCAAGGGCGTTGCCACCGGAGCTCCGAGGTATACGTCGCCCAGTCCCAACACGAGGTACTCGGCGTTGAAGACTGTATCGAAGACGTCATTCACGGAGTCCAAGCCGTTGATGCGGCGGATGAACTCGATGTTCCACGGGCACCACGGGGCGTCATCGCGGACACCTGCCATGTAACGCTCGATTGCTTCACGGGTAGCGGGATCGTCCCACGACAACGGGAGGCGGACGCTGCGGCTAGGCACCACCAACTCCGAACTGGCAGGGAGCGAAGCATCCACCTCGCGCACCAGGCCCAAAAGCTTGGGAGTGGGCAGGACGGATGGATCAGCCTTGATCTGCAGGGAACGGATGCCCGGGGTCAGATCCACGATGCCCGGGATGCCCAGACGCTCAAGTTCCTGGTGCAGGGCGTGGACGCGGGCACGGAGGCCCAAGTCCAGCACCATGTCCCCGTACTCCACCAGAAGATTGTCATCACCGGAGCGGCGGAAGGTGACCGCCGGCCGTCCCTCGCCTTCAGGCACCCGGCCAAGCACGCCGTCGTCGCCGTCCCCTCGCAGCAGTCCGGCGGCGCTGCTGCTGAAGTCCGTTCCGCCCGGGAGTATCAGCTGCCGTGCAGCGCCGAGTTCCTTGACGGAAGGTGCCTCAACCGAGCGGATCGGCACGAAGCGGACCTTGTCACCAGGCCGCAACTGCCCCAGCTTCCAGCGCTCGCCGGTCACCACGGTGACGGGGCAGACGAAACCGCCAAGGCTGGGACCATCCGGACCCAGCAGGATAGGGGTATCGCCGGTGAAGTCCAAGGCACCCACCGAATAGGCGGTGTCGTGGATGTTGGAGGGGTGCAGCCCGGCCTCACCGCCATCATTACGCGCCCAGCGCGGCTTGGGCCCGATCAAGCGGACGCCGGTGCGGGCGGAGTTGAAGTGGACCTCGTATTCGGCGGCATAGAGCTCTTCAATGTCTTCGCGTTGGAAGAATTCCGGTGCGCCATGCGGCCCTTCCACCACTTTCAGCTCCCAGTCGGAAGTGAGTGCCGGGCGGCTCTCCTCAGGAACTACGCCGGGGACGGTTTCGGGGAGGTGGTCGCTGACCGTGCGGAGCACATCGCTGGTCCGCAGCACACGGCCGCCGTGGCCGCCGAACTGGCCCAAGGTGAAGGTGGACGCACTGCCGAGGTATCGGGGAACATCCAGCCCGCCTTCAAAGAGAATGTAACCTCGCAGCCCGGATCCGTCTGCTGACCCGACGTCCAGGAGGCCGTTTTCGGGGACTGTGATGGGCTCCCAGGTGTTGGCCGTGTTGCCGTTGACCGTCACGGTAACGTCCGCGCCGGTGACGCACACCGTTGTGGCGTGCGTGAAACGGAGCGCCGGCCCGGCCATGGTGAATTCCAGCCCGGGTGCCCCCTCCGGGTTGCCCAGCGCGGTGTTGCCCAGCCGGAACGACAAATCATCCATGGGTCCGCTGGGGGGCACGCCGATCTGCCAGAGACCCGTCCTGCCCGGCCAGTCCTGCACGCTGGTTTGGAGGCCGGGCCGTTCAACGGTGATCCGGGGCTCAGGATCGCCCACGGTGTTCAAGGTTCCAGTGGAATGTTCTGCTGCGCGGACTACCTCCATCCCGGCCACGGCACGCAGCATGCCCAGATTCGTTTCGATACCGTCGATCCGGGTCTCTGCCAGCGCAGCGGCCAGGGCGTCGAACGCGGCGTCGCGGGTGGTACCGGACGTGATGACCTTGCCCAGCAGGGGATCGTAGCTGGTGGAGACTTCGCTGCCGGTCTCCACCCAGGCGTCAATGCGTACGACGTCGGAGGCCGGGTATTGCGCGTTGGTGACCGTTCCGGCGCTGGGCTGGAAGTTCCGGGCAGGGTCTTCTGCGTAGATGCGGGCTTCCACTGCGTGTCCTGAGACGGGCACACTGTCCGGCACTCCCTGAAGCACTGGCTCCTGCTGGGCCAAATTCAGCATCCACTCCACCAGGTCCACTCCGGTGATGGCTTCGGTGACGGGGTGCTCAACCTGCAGCCGGGCGTTGACTTCCAGGAAGGATGCCTCCCGGCGGACGGGGTCGTAAACGAACTCAACCGTTCCTGCAGAGCGGTAGCCCACGGAGGCGCAAAGCGCACGGGAGCTCCGGTGTAGTTCCTCCCGCAAAGCGTCCGGGAGATCTGGTGCGGGCGCTTCTTCAAGTACTTTCTGGTGGCGTCGTTGCAGTGAGCAGTCGCGGTCGCCGAGGCTTACTACCCGGCCCTCACCGTCCCCGAACACCTGGACTTCCACGTGGCGGGCATGCTCGAGGTACCTTTCAGCGAAGACGCCGGCAGTTCCGAAGCTGGAGCTGGCCAAACGGGCCACCCGGGAGTAATTGTCGCGGAGTTCGGCTTCGTCGCGGCAAACTGCCATTCCGATGCCGCCGCCACCGCCGGTTGCTTTGAGCATGAGCGGGTAGCCGATGGTTTCCGCCGCTGACACGGCTTGGTCCACGTCGTCAAGCAGGCCGGATCCCGCGATCATGGGAACGCCTGCACGTTGCGCTGCATCCCTCGCTGTGTGCTTGGTCCCGAAGATTCGGAGCTGTTCGGGGGTGGGCCCCACAAAGACGAGCCCTGCTGCCTCCACCGCTTCGGCGAAAGCAGCGTCCTCGGACAAGAATCCGTAGCCGGGGTGAATGGCACCGGCACCGGTGGCAGCCGCCGCACTGAGGATGGCCTCTACCTTCAGATAGGACTCCTTGGCGGGTGCAGGTCCCAACAGGACGGCCTCATCTGCGAGCTTCACATGCTTGGCGCCACGGTCAGCCTCGGAGAAAACGGCAACAGTGCGCAGCCCCGCCTTGCGTGCCGATTCGATGATCCGGCAGGCGATCTCGCCGCGGTTGGCAATGAGAAGGGTGTCGAAACGGTTCATGCGCGGGCCTCCGGGCGTGTGACGATCATGCGCACCGGCGTGGGGTTGAAGCCGTTGCAAGGGTTGTTGATTTGGGGGCAATTGGACACCAGCACCAGGGTGTCCACTTCGGCACGGAGTGCCACGCGCTTGCCGGGTGCGGACAACCCGTCCACAATGCCCAGGGCGCCGTCCGGATCCACCGGCACATTCATGAACCAGTTGATGTTGGACACCAGGTCCTTCTTGCCCAATTCCCACTTGGCGCCTTCAATAAGGAAGTTCTCCACGCAGGCGTGCTGTTCATGGGTGTGCTGGCCGTAGCGGAGGGTGTTGGATTCCTGCGAGCAGGCACCGCCAATGGTGTCGTGGACGCCAACCTCATCAGCCACCACGGTCATGAGTTCCCGGCCGCTGTCTGCGCGCAGGATGGAGCCGGTGGTGAGGAAGATCGAGCCCTGACCCGCGATGGTCGCCGCTGCTGAGTACCGTGTCCCAGTGTCATGTGCTGCGTAGAGGATGCAATCCACGGCCTGGTTACCGTCCAGGTCCACAATGGTGAGTACGTCTCCGGCCTCAACCACGGCGGACCACGGGCCGCGTGCTTCCACCAGTTCGTCCAGGACTACTTTCCCGGGGACCAGTGCGGGGCTGTTATCTGCGACTGCATTCATGCTGATGTCCTTGCGTTGTAGTCGAGTTCTGTGTTGTGGAGGGCCAGACGCCCTTCCGGGCCTAGGTCAACAGTGAAGTTTCCGTCTACGAGGGCCGCGAGGTCCTGCGGAGCCCGCCACGCCACGATGTCCACGGCGCTGCCGGTGAAGTCGGGGCGCGGGTCCAGAGGGTGGGCGGTATTGGCCAGTACCAGCACCGCGTCCATGTGGAGGAGAAGTTCGACGGCGGCCCCGGCACCGGCGCTGCCGGCAAACTGCGTGCGGCCATTCCGGTCCACGGTGACGCCCTTGAAAAATGACAACGACGGCGGCAGTTCCCTTTGGCCGACCCCGTGCTTCATGCCGCCAAGAGTGAGGAGTTCGCGGCCTGCCGGTGACGGGCTGTGGGCTGAGCCGGCACCGTACTTAGCCGTGTTACCAGCCAGGTTGGTGGTGCCGGTGAGGGCATCGTGATTGCCGGAGGAATCGGCCACAACGGTTGCCATGAGCCGTCCGGCGTCGGAAAGAAGCGGGTGGCCCGTGGTCATGTAGGCCTGCCAGGGGACTTTGACTGTGTCCGCAACGTTGAGCCGCTCATGCTGGGCACCGCTTCGGATGATGACAGCGTGAACGCAAGCATCGCCGTCGAGGTCCGTGAGCCTCAGGCGCGTCCCGCGGGCCAGTTCCAGATGGGTGTAACGGCCGAAGGCGAGTGTTTCCGCCCAGGTCAGGGAGTCCTTCGCCTCCGCGGGGAGGTTTTGGGTCAAACGTGCAGGGGCCGAAGCTGGCGGGACGTGGATCATGGTTTCGGCTGCGCGCCCGTGCTGGGCCCGTGCATGCAGCTTGGCGCCGGCAGTCGTGGCGGTGCCGGGAGCGCTTTCAAGAGTCTGAGTCATGGCAATCATTTCTGTACTGGTGTTGGACCTGGTGCTGGAGCTGGAACTGGCGGTGGCAGGGGTCAGCCGGCGGTAGCGCCCTTGTTTTCCCGGACCCGGATGTTCCGCCGGACCCAGATGCCCAGGAGGAGGACGGCGCCAACCATGATGGGGGCGGAGAAGAGCAGGATCCCGTGTTCGCCGGAGGGGTCGTACACTTCGGGGCGTGGCCAGGAAAGGTTGACGACCATCAGTGCGCCATACAGCACGGCCAGGATGTTGACCGGCAAGCCCCAACGGCCCAGTGAGAAGAGCCCGCCCGGCATGGTCTGCCCTACCCTGCGCCAATCGCCCCTGAAACGGCTGAGCAACTGCGGCACCGTGACCATCAGGTACGCCAGGTACACCATCACGATGCACACACTGCAGAGGGTGGTGAAGAGTGCTGAGTTGCCGATGTTGATGGCGAGGATGCCCACAGCCAGGGCGCCGATCGCGATGGACGGCCACATCGGGGTTCCGCGCTGGGGGTGGACCCGCGAGAGCAGGGCGGAGGCTGGAAGTTTGCCGTCGCGAGCCATGGAGAACACCAGCCGCGAACCTGCCGTTTGGATGGCCAACGTGCAGACGAAGATGGCGATTGCCACGTCAACCAGCAGCACTTTGCCCCAGAACGTACCCAGCACGGCAGTGAGTACGTAGGGCAGTCCCTCGGTGGCGAGCCGGCCGTCGTCGAGACTTGGCGCTGCCATCAGTGCGGCGATGATCATGAGTCCGCCGCCAATACCGGAGATAATCAGTGCGGAAAGGATGGTGCGCGGGGCCGTCTTGCGGGGGTTCTTGGTTTCCTCCGAGAGTTCGCCGGCGGAGTTGAAGCCCACCATCACGTATGCGGCCATCAACCCGGACACCATGAAGGCACCCACTGCGCCGAGGTCCGAGGTTGTGACAACACTGACGTCCGCTACTACCCCGGGGCCGCGCTGCGCGGCCGAGAACAGGGCAAGGATCACCGCGGCGACGCCCACAATCTCGCAGGTGACGCCGATGGAGTTTACGTGCGACATGAGCTTCACGCCCAGGCAGTTGATCACCGTGGTGATCACCAGGAGTACGGCGCCAAGGATGACTGCGTTCGCCGCACCAGTGGGGGACGTCAGTGAGGGGTCGCCGCCTACCACTTGGAAGCCATCCCACAACTGGGGGAGGACCACCTGGAGCGCGATGGCTGCGGCGGCAGCAGTGATGACCTGGGCGATGGACATGAACCAGCCGGCGAACCAGCCCACCACCTCGCCGCCCATGCGTCGCGACCATTGATAGACGGCCCCGGACAACGGGTAACGGGCGGCGAGCTCCGCGAAGTTCAATGCCACAAGCAATTGGCCCACCAGTACCACCGGCCACGTCCAGAAGAAGGCCGGACCGGCAAAGGAGTAGCCGAAGGCGAAGAGCTGGAAGATGGTGGTGAGGATGGAGACAAACGAAAAACCTGCGGCGAACGATGCGTAGCGGCCCAGCTTGCGGTGCAGGGTGGGCTGGTAGCCAAGTGCTGTCAGGTCTGCATCGTCGGTGCGGCTGGTCGCCGTCGAAAGGGTGGAAGTCATCGGGTTTCTCCGTGTCTGGAACGGGATGTGGAACCAGCCCGGAGAGGTTTCTGACCACCCGTCCGGAATATCGGTCACTTGATAGTTTTCCAGCGCGGTGTCCCCGCAGCGTTTCGCCTATGTAAAGCCTTGGTTACCGCGTATTTCCGGGGTGTAAATGAAAACTCACCATCTTGGGAGCACCTAATGAAGGGGCCCTTTGCAGGCGCCGCGATGCAAGAATGAAGGGTGACTACAGCCGGACCGGGACGCCCCCGCAAGCAGCAGGCGGTGCGCCCTGGAGCCACCGCCCGTGACGAAATACTGGACGCGGCAGCCGAGCTTTTCACGGGGCAAGGGTTCGCGAACACCTCCACGCGGGCCATCGCCGATGCCGTGGGAATCCGGCAATCGTCGCTGTATCACCACTTCTCCACCAAGGACGAGATCCTGGGTGAACTCCTCGGCGGGACGGTATCCACCAGCCTGGACTTCGCGCGGGCGATTCGTCAGCACTCGGCTGACGCTGTGTCGGCTGTGGCACGACTGCACGCGGTGGTGCTGTTCGACGGCTCCCAGCTCTGTAATTCCCGCTGGAACCTCGGGGTGCTCTATCACCTGCCGGAGGCGAGGGCCGAGATCTTTCAGCCGTTCATGGCAGCCCGAAAAGAACTCAGGACCATCTACTCGGAGCTGGGTCGGGAGCTCGCGCGCGTCTCCGATGCCGACCAGGGCCTGGGAGATACCGCATTCCGGCTTGTGGAGTCCCTGATCAACCTCCGCGCGGACGGACTCATCTCAACGGACTCGGCGTCCACCACGGCAGATACGGTCATGATCCTCGCCGGCCTCAAACGGGAGCTTCCGGCCGTGAGGACTGCCAGTAGAGATCTCATCAGCCGGTTTGGAGACGTACCCGAGCGGGTGCCGTCCATGAAAAGCGCCTAGTAATCAACCTGCCGCTTCAACTTGTTCCCCAGCCACAGCATCGCCAAGCTCACCAGCAGGAAGCCGACTGAGATGGCCACGGCAAACACCACCACGCCGCCCCAACCGCCGGCCCGGGCGGGATCGATGAACCAGTACGGGTACCAGTTGACGAACGCACCGCGAATGAGGCTGTAAACCAGGTAGCCAATCGGGTAGAGCAGCCAATACCAAATGTGCTTGGGGCGCAGGGTGGCCCTGGGCGGTTGAAACAGCCAGTCCGCAACCATCACCACGGGCATCAGATAGTGGACCACAAAGTTGACCCAGGGGAGCAGGGATCCAAGGTCTTCGCCAGCCAGAAGGGCACCAAATACCAGGCCCACCACGGCCATGGCGATGGTGGCAGTGCCCCGAGTGACGTCATCAAGCTCGCTGGGGCGCTTCCGGACCAACACCCTGTAGCCGCTGATCAGGAGCACCAACGCGGCGAAGATGTTGGACAGGTTGGTGAAGTAGCTGAAGAAGTTCCAGAAGTCGTAGCCCATGCCCAGATGAACCGTCAGCTGTGTTCCCACCGCCACCAAGGTCAGAAGGCCAAAGAAAAAGCGTCCCCCGATAAGCACATTCCGTTTGGTCATGCCTCTCATCCTCGCTGAACACCCGGCTCTGGAGGCACCCGACACCCCGGCAGGATTACGTGATCAGCAGTTCCAGCGCCTCAGCCAGATGACCCACTTCGCGCACAGAGAATCCCTCCGGGATAACACCGGCACCGGCCGGGCTCGCCGGAACAATGGCGTGCGTGAAGCCAAGCCGGTGTGCTTCCTGGATGCGCTGGTTGATCCCCGGCACGGGACGCACCTCGCCGGCCAAGCCAACCTCGCCGAAAGCAATCAGCCGTTGGGGGAGTGCCTTGCGGGACTTCGCCGACGCCACAGCCAGTGCGACGGCCAGGTCCGTGGCCGGTTCGGTGAGCTTCACGCCGCCCACGGTTGCCACATAGGAATCATCCTTATGAAGCATGCAGCCCGCCCGCTGCTGAAGTACCGCGAGCAACATGGCGACCCGGGAGCTTTCCAGCCCGCTGGTGGCACGGCGCGGCTGCGAGTTGGCGCTTTCGGCAAGGAGGGACTGAACCTCCGCCAGCAGCGGCCTGCGACCCTCCATGGTCACTGTGATGCACGTGCCCGAAACGGGCTCACGCGTGCGTGAGACGAACAGCCCGCTGGGATCAGCCAGTCCCTCGATGCCGGCCTCATTAAGATCAAAGCATCCGACGTCGTCCGTGGCGCCATAGCGGTTCTTGACGGCCCTCAGCAGGCGCAGACGGGAGTGGCGCTCGCCTTCGAACTGGCACACGACGTCCACCAGGTGTTCCAGCAAACGCGGGCCGGCGATGGTGCCTTCCTTGGTCACGTGGCCCACCAGCAGCGTGGTCATGTTGCGTCGCTTGGCTGCGGCAATGATTGAGGCAGCTACCTCGCGCACCTGGGATACACCGCCGGCGCTGCCCTCCACATCCGCGCTGCTCAGCGTTTGCACGGAGTCCACAATCAGCAGCTTGGGTTCCAACTTCTCCACCTGGCCAAGCGCCTGCCCGAGATCAGTTTCGGCAGAAAGATAAAGAGTATGGGCGACGGCGTCGATCCGCTCAGCGCGCAGCTTCACCTGTGCCGCGGATTCTTCGCCGGTGATGTACAGGACATCCTGCCCGGTGCGTGCGAACTTCGCCGCTACATCCAGCAACAGCGTGGACTTCCCGACGCCGGGCTCCCCGGCCAGCAGGATTACGGCACCTGGAACGAGCCCTCCGCCGAGGACGCGGTCCAGTTCGTCCACGCCGGTGGGCAGGAACGCCGCGGTGGTCCCATCCACCTCAGCGATACGGCGGGCCGGCTCCAAAACCGTTGCCGCCGCCGTCGTGCGCGCTACGGTGGCGCCGTACTCCTCAACCGTTCCCCAGGCCTGGCACTCACCGCAACGGCCCACCCACTTGACGGCCGTCCAGCCGCATTCGGCGCACTTGTAAGCGGGTGTTTTGGATGCGCGGGAGGTCTTGGAAGCCATGGGTTCAAGCGTAGTGGCGGGGACTGACAGTATTAGCCGCTAAAGCGCCGGCAGGACCGCCCGGGCCTCTTCCGGCTCCATCCCGCTCGCCTCCAGCAGGTCCACCATGAGCGGACGGAACAGCATGACCACGGTTTCGCCCTCGAGCCTCTGGACGTCGAGCATCTTGGGATGCAACCGGGCAGCGATGTCCGCGAGCTCGTTGCGGGCACGGCGGAGGTGAACCCTGCGTGTCCCTTCGCTCTGCTCGGAGAGGCCGATGGTCATCTCATCGATCGCAGCAGCGGTTTCCTGCAGGACTTCGGAGATACTGTCGATCGCTTCGTCGGACAACGCGGCATGGTTGATCGCACTGGTGAGGCGCCGCGCAAACACGCGGCTGTTACGCAGCGCAAGATCGATGTACTCCAGCGAATGCTCCAAACCGGCGAGTTCGTCGCGATGCCTCCTGTGGGCTGGTGCCAGCGTCGCAACTTCACCGGAAGCCCGCAAAGTCTGCCGCATCCGGTCCACCAGCGGCTGGCAGTTTCGGCCACGGATCAGGGCATGCCAGGCCTGGGTGGAATCGCTGTCGATCATGGCCTTGGCACATTCACGCAGCACTTCCGCGAGCTCATACAAGATTTTCTGTACGTCCTTGCGGGGCTCCCGCCGCGGATCCTTCGGCACCAGAATGGTCACCAGCAACGCAAAAACGCCGCCGATCACGGCGTCCAAACTTCGCGTGAAAGGCCCGCCGGCCGGCGCCGGCAGCAGCACCACCAGCAACGACTGCAAACCCAGTTGGGTGGTGAAGATCGTGCCGCTGTCCAGGAACCTGGCCAACAGGATAGAGAAGAGAAGAACGACGGCGGCCTGCCAGATCCCGGCGCCCAGCCAGTGAAGCAGCAGGTCGCCCACCACGATGCCCAGTGTGCAGCCAAGGCCTACCTCGATCACGCGACGCAGACGCGGATCGCGGGAGAAGCCGAGCGCTATCAAGGATGAAGTAGCTGCGAACAGCGGCCCTTGATGACCGAGCACGTACTCAGCGAAAGCGTAGGCGCCCACAGCACACACCGTCATCTGGATGGCCGGCGTCAGGGAATTGCGGCTACGGACCAGGCCCGTCCGGACTCTGGCACGCAGGAACCTCTTGCTTGCAGAAAATCCCTTCGCGGCGGCCATGCGTTCCAGTCTATTTGCCCGGCTGGCGTTCCCACGAAGTGCAACTACCGCAGGGCATGTTCCGCTCAAGGTGGCGCGCGCCGCATAACCCAATGGTCCGCCGTCGTTCACCTTCCGTTCACCTTTCACCGCAGGTCCCGTTACCTGCGCTCCTTACCTTCAGTAAAGGAACACATTGGTCCACAGCTCGCGCACGCCGAAATCTCCGTTCGGCCCGCATCGAAGAATCCCTGGAAGGGGCACATCCAAGTGAAGGCAACTCACTTCGGCCGCAACGCGGCAATCGCGGTCATCGCAGCCGGCGCTCTCGCGCTCACTGCTTGCGGTTCAGACAACGCAACGGGCACCACTGGCGGCACCCAGTCGGCAGCCTCCGGCCCCAAGGTCACCGGCACCCTGACCGGCATTGGCGCCTCCTCCACCGGCGCAGCAATGGACGCCTGGAAGGCCGGCTTCTCCGCCGCAAACTCCGGCGCAACAGTTCAGTACTCCCCGGACGGCTCCGGCGCAGGCCGCAAGGCCATCATCGATGGCTCGGCGCAGTTCGCCGGCTCGGACGCCTACCTGAAGGACGAGGAGCTCGAAAGCTCCAAGGCCAAGTGCGGCCCCGAAGGCGCCATCAACATCCCGGTGTACATCTCCCCGATCGCTGTTGCCTTCAACGTCCCCGGCGTCACGGACCTGAAGCTCGACGCCGTCACCGTGGCAAAGATCTTCCGCGGCGAAATCGCCAACTGGAACGATCCCGCAATCGCCGCCCTCAACGAAGGCGTCACCCTGCCGGACCTCAAGGTCACCCCCGTAAACCGCTCTGACGACTCCGGCACCACCACCAACTTCACCGACTACCTCGCAGCTGCTGCTCCCGAGGTTTGGACGGATAAGGCCGCCGGCATCTGGCCTGCAACACTTCCGGGCGAAAACGCCAAGGGCACTTCCGGTGTCGTCAAGGTTGTCACCGACACCCCGGGTGCCGTGACCTACGCCGATGACTCCGCTGTTTCCGGCAAGCTGGGCACCGCGTCCATCAAGGTTGGCGACGAGTTCGTCAAGATCTCCGCCGAAGCCGCTGCCAAGGCCGTCGAAGCCGGCAAGCCCGTTGACGGCCGCGCCGCCAACGACGTCGCCATCAAGCTGGACCGCAAGACCACGGCATCGGGCGCCTACCCCGTAGTCCTCGTTTCGTACCACGTTGTCTGCACCACGTACGAGACCAAGGAAGTTGCTGACCTGGTCAAGGGCTTCGAAACCTACGTCGTTTCCGACGAAGGACAGAAGACCGCAGCTGACGCCGCCAAGTCCGCACCGCTCTCCAAGACGCTGCAGGACAAGGCAAAGGCCGCTATCGAAACCATCAAGGCCAAGGCCTAAGGTTTCCCGGCGGGTTTGCTGAGCCCGGCTGAACACTGAAGTTCCCTGTCCCGCGCGGGGTGGCCGCAGAGCCGCTCCGCGCAGGGCAGGGAACTTAGCCATGTAAGACCAGTTCACTGAGACTGAAGGATCGTGAAGTGACCACCAACTCCCTGACAACCTCCCAAGGCGCAGGACGCGCCGGGGACAAGGTTTTCTCCGGGGCCGCCATGGCCGCAGGGTGCCTGATTCTCGCGGTCCTCTTCGGAGTCGCGTTGTTCCTTGTGGTGCAGGCAATCCCTGCCCTGACCGCTCCGGCTGAGGACATCCAGGGCGGCAACGGCTTCTTCGCCTACATCGCCCCGATTGTGGTGGGCACACTGATTGCCGCCGTGATCGCCCTCGTCATCGCCACCCCCGTGGCAATCGGCGTGGCCCTGTTCATTTCGCACTACGCCCCCCGCCGGCTCGCTTCCGGTTTGGGCTACGTGGTGGACCTCCTCGCCGCCATCCCCTCCGTGGTCTACGGCGCCTGGGGTGCGGCTTTCCTGGCCAAGGAAATCTCCCCGGCCTACGACTGGCTGGCCACCTACCTCGGTTGGATCCCGATCTTCGAGGGACCGGCATCCGCCACCGGCAAGACCATCCTGACCGCAGGCATCGTCCTCTCCGTCATGGTCCTGCCCATCATTACCTCCCTGTCCCGCGAAATCTTCCTGCAGACCCCCAAGCTGCACGAGGAAGCAGCGCTCGCACTCGGAGCTACCCGCTGGGAAATGATCAAAATGGCCGTGCTGCCCTTCGGCCGCCCGGGCATTATCAGCGCCATCATGCTGGGCCTCGGGCGAGCACTAGGTGAGACCATGGCCGTTGCCCTGGTGCTCTCCTCCGGTGTCCTCACCGCGAGCCTCATCCAGTCCGGCAACCAGACCATCGCCGCGGAAATCGCCCTGAACTTCCCGGAAGCCAGCGGTATCAAGGTCAACACGTTGATCGCCGCCGGTCTGGTGCTGTTCGTCATCACCCTGGGCGTGAACATGATCGCCCGCTGGATCATCACCCGGCACAAAGAATTCTCGGGAGCCAACTAAATGTCCGCCACAGTAGTCCGCAAGCGCTCAGCGCTCACCAAGGGCCAACTGCCCAAGTTCGCGCCCTACATTGTCCTGGCCGTCGCACTGATCGTCGGCGCGGCCATCCTGGCGCTCATCGGCTTCAATGCCTTCGGGTGGGGCATTGTCTCCGCCATCCTGTTCGCCGTGGGCCTGGTCTCCTGGAGCGGTGCCGTTGAAGGTGCCCGCAAGGCCAAGGACAAGCTCGCCACGTGCCTGGTGGTTGGTGCCTTCCTGGTTGCGTTGCTGCCCCTGATCTCGGTCATCGTCACAGTGCTGGTCAACGGCATCCCCGGCCTCATCACTCCCGGCTTCCTGGGCACCTCCATGAACGGTGTCACGGGTGCTTTCGACAACAAGGCAGTGGAGGAAGGCGCCCCCGTCCTGGGCGGCATCTACCACGCACTGTTGGGCACCATCCAGATCACACTCCTTGCTACGGTCATCTCAGTGCCCGTAGGCCTCCTCACCGCGATCTACCTCGTGGAATACGGCAACGATCGTCCGCTGGCCCGCGCCATCACGTTCTTCGTGGATGTCATGACCGGCATCCCGTCCATCGTGGCCGGCCTCTTCGCGGCAGCGTTCTTCTTCGCCATCGTGGGCCCCGGCACCAAGACCGGTGCGGTAGCCGCCGTCGCGCTTTCCGTCCTGATGATCCCTGTTGTGGTTCGCTCCAGCGAGGAAATGCTGAAGATCGTCCCGAACGAGCTCCGCGAGGCCTCCTACGCGCTGGGCGTCCGTAAGTGGCGCACCATCACCAAAGTGGTTATTCCGACGGCGATCTCCGGTATCGCTTCCGGCGTCACCTTGGCGATCGCCCGCGTTATCGGCGAAACCGCGCCGATCCTGGTGACCGCAGGCTTCGCCACCACCATCAACAACAATGTGTTCGGTGGTTGGATGGCCTCGCTGCCCACGTTCATTTACACGCAGATCCTCAACCCGACGTCGCCGTCCAACCCTGCTCCCTCGGACCAGCGTGCCTGGGGCGCCGCGCTGGTGCTGATCATCCTGGTGATGCTCCTGAATCTGGGAGCCCGCCTCATCGCCCGTCTGTTCGCACCCAAAACGGGACGCTAGCCGGGCCGACCGCCAGTCATCGGGCGGCACCTTCAAACTTCCACACCCCAAGGAACAAAGGAACACCATGTCTAAGCGCATCGACGTCAAAGACCTGAATGTCTACTACGGCAACTTCCTGGCCGTCGAGGACGTCAACATCAACATCCAAGCCAAGTCCGTCACGGCCTTCATCGGCCCGTCCGGCTGCGGCAAGTCCACCTTCCTCCGTACGCTGAACCGTATGCACGAGGTCCTTCCCGGCGCACGCGTCGAAGGCGAAGTACTTCTGGACGGCGACAACCTCTACGGTCCCGGCGTGGACCCCGTAACCGTCCGCACGCAGGTGGGCATGGTCTTCCAGCGCCCCAACCCGTTCCCCACCATGTCCATCCGAGACAACGTGCTGGCCGGCGTGAAGCTGAACAACAAGAAGATCTCCAAGGGCGCAGCCGATGCCCTCGTTGAGAAGTCCCTGGTGGGCGCCAACCTGTGGAACGAGGTCAAAGACCGCTTGGACAAGCCGGGCTCCGGCCTTTCCGGCGGCCAGCAGCAGCGCCTGTGCATTGCCCGCGCCATCGCCGTGGAACCCCAGGTGATCCTCATGGACGAGCCCTGCTCCGCGCTGGACCCCATCTCCACACTGGCCGTTGAGGACCTCATCAACGAGCTCAAGGACCAGTACACCGTGGTGATCGTGACCCACAACATGCAGCAGGCCGCGCGTGTGTCCGACAAGACCGCGTTCTTCAACATCGCAGGCACCGGCAAGCCCGGCAAACTGATCGAGTTCGCTGACACCACCAGCATCTTCAACAACCCTGGCCAGAAGGCAACGGAAGACTACGTCTCCGGCCGCTTCGGATAAGGGTTCTGCAGGTTCCGGCTTCTATGGGGGGAGTCGGCACAGAACGACGGCGGCCGTCGCCTTGGGGGTACGGCCGCCGTCGTTCTTTCTTGGGTTTACAGGTCCGCGAGGGGCGAGAACGCCAGCTCCAGGATGAAGGCCGCGGCTGCCGTGATCAACGGTGTGGCCACCCAGAACAACAGCACCCTCCTGACCAGGCGCCTGTTGACGGTGTGGAATCGCTGATTCACGCCCGAACCCAGCACGGAGGCGGTCAACGTGTGGGTGGTGGAAAGCGGCAGGTGAAATCCGATGGCGCCGATGAAGAGCATTACGGACGTCAGAGTCTGCGCCACGAAACCGCGCAGCGGATCCACACGAATAAGTTTGTGGCCGAGGGTGTGGGAGATTCGCCAGCCGCCGAACATGGTGCCCGCAGTGAGCATGATGGCGGTGACCAGCAGGATCCACAGAGGCACGTCGCTGCCGCTGGACAGGCCCGCGGCCACCATGGCCAACACCATGACAGCGGCCGTGCGCTGACCGTCCTGGAGCCCGTGGCCGAATGCCACAGCCGCAGTCGAGATGGCCTGTGCCCGCCGGAACCGCCGGTTCACCACGTTGGGTTGGGTGTAGCGGGCAGCCCACGTGACAGGCCACACCAGCAGGTATGCGGCCACGAAGGCGATGACGGGGGAGAGCACCAGGGGCAGGGCCACCTGGGTCAGCAGGACATTGTCCATGCCTCCCACAGCGTTGCCGCCCACAAGGACACTCGCGGCCCCGGCGCCGATGAGGCCGCCGATCAATGAGTTCGTGGAGGATAAGGGAATTCCCCGCCACCACGCGTACACGCCCCACAAGATGGCGGCGGTAAGCGCGGACGCCAGCATGGTGAGCCCACTGGCGCCCTCCGGCAACGTGATCCACGATTGCGTGAAGGCGAGGATAAAGGTGCCGCTGAGCATGGCACCCACAAAGTTGAAGATGGCAGCCAGGAGCACCGCGATTGACGGCGTGAGGGCACGGGTCCGCGTGGACAGCGCGACGGCGTTGGAGACGTCGCGGAAGCCGTTGAGGAACGCGAACCCGGAGGCCAAAGCAACGACGAGGACCAGGAAGGCGATGGTCACGTCATGATTCCTTGACGATGATGCTGCCTACCTGCGTGGCGACCTTCCGCATGTCCTTGGTAACTTCCACCAGCTGGTTGGCGATGTCCCGGTGCCGCGCGTACTGCGTGGACTTCATATCCTTGAGCATCTCGGCCACCCAGATCCGGTGCGACCGCTCTGCACGCTTGGCCAGGCGAAGGATCTCGATCCAGTAGTCCTCAAGTTCGTCCAGGTCCTCGAGTTTCCGCATGGCATCCACGGTGAGCTCAGCTTGGCGGCTGATGATCTCCAGCTGGTCTGCAGCACGCTTGGGCAGGCGATCCAGTTTGTAGAGCGCCACGAGGTCTCCGGCAGCATCAAGCTTCTCCATGGCCTCATTGAGGTGGCGGGACAGTGTGTACATGTCCTCGCGGGGGAGGGGGTTCACGAAGCTGGTGCGCATGTGAGTCAGCAGCGCGAAGTGGAGGTCCAGGGACTTGGACTCGTGCTCGTGCAGTTCTTCTGCGAGGCGCTGGTGCTCACTGGCAGGCGCGCCAAGGATTTCGGAGAGCGTTCCAGTAGCGGCAACAATGACGCCGGCCATCTGCGCGAGCAGTACGAGCCCGGCAGGTTCCTGGGGAAAAAGGCGCAGCTTCATTTCGCTTCCGGGCTGGGGACGGGCGGGCGGCGGGCGGCTTGACTTGACGCAGCCCATTTCGATCCCAACTTTACCGGTCCGGCGACGACGCTTGGAAAGCGACCGGGAGCGTGGCGGGCAGTTGTCCCCATCGCTGAGCGTGGGGAATCGTGCAATGCTGGTCACACACCGAATTAATCCAATCAATGGGGGAATTGTGCGTCTCAACAATGTAGTGAAAATCACCAGCCTCGCGGCGGCTGGCCTGCTGGCACTGACCGCCTGTGGCGGAGCAACGGCGGGCTCGACGACGGGTGGTTCCGAGTCGTCGTCGTCTTCGTCTGCGTCAGCATCGCCCTCAGCGTCCGCCTCCCCGTTGGCCTCGACGTCGTCGGAAGGTGCCGGGACCTCCTCGGGCTCGTACAAGGTGGCGGCCTGGGCGTTGCCCATCTCTGAGGCGGGGGACAAGCTGGGCAGCCTCAAGGGCGAGAGCTTCAGCGTGGACATCTACCAGGTGGCCACCGACGTGGCGTCCAAGGACAGCATGTTCGTGGACAAGGAAACCAAGGAAAACCTGCTCAAGAAGGGCGACCCCGTGGTGTACCTGAACTACGTGGTCACCAACACCTCGTCCGCAGACATTCCCCTGAGCCACTCGCTGGTCACTCCAAAGGCCAAGTACTTGGACTGGAAGTACCTCGGCGGCATGCCCTCGGATTCCAGCAGCGACGGGTACAAGAAGCACGGGCTGAGCAGCACCGGAACCAAGCTCAAGGAGAAGGCCCCGTTCGTGCTGAAGCCGGGTGAGTCCTTCAATATCGCTGAAAACTTCGGCTATACCGCGGGCAAGGAAACTGAAATCTCGGCCACCATGACGCCCC
Source organism: Pseudarthrobacter sp. PvP004 (assembly GCF_017876035.1). NCBI lineage: Bacteria > Bacillati > Actinomycetota > Actinomycetes > Micrococcales > Micrococcaceae > Pseudarthrobacter > Pseudarthrobacter sp. PvP004. The sequence goes on along the minus strand of NZ_JAGINL010000001.1, from coordinate 3,804,966 downwards.
AGGATGCCGCCGGCGACCTTGATCACGACAAGAAGGACAAGGCGGAAACCACTGTCACGCTGAAGTAGTCCTGCTGGTCTGCCCGGGTCCGCCTCAGCGCCGGCCCGGGCAAACTGCGTCAGGGCATAAAAATGGTGCCGAACCGGATACGCCTCTCGGCGGTAGGCCGCTCGAAGCGGCTGTAAGTTGAAGCCCGGGGGTTTCGCGGTTCGACACCAGTTTTAGTTTTCACCGTCAGGCGGGCTAAGTCAACATTGACAGGCCGGGCCCAACGTGGGTACGTTTCGCCTCTTTTGCTGCTTAGTCGAGCTCTCCCAGGCGCCACGCGTTGGCCGCATGCTCGAGGTCTTCGGCCGTCTTCACCAGCTGGTGCGAATTGCGTGTGAGCTTGCTGGCGTGGCCTTCATTGCTGTGTTCAGCACCGTCGGCGAGGGTCGCCTGGCCGAGCGCCACTACCCGGCAGAATGCGGCGGAACGTTCCAGCGCGACGTCGAACTCGCCGTCGAAGGCGCCGGACAAAATGGCGTCGGCCATGGTCTTCATTTCATCTGCTCCCGGCGGCTCAGCTGCGCCGGCCACCACGTTGGAAACCTGCGCGGTGTCGCGTCCGGCCCTGAAATAGACCGAGATTTTCTCGGGGTTCTGGATGGTGGCGGCGCGGAGGGCGTAAAGCCTCCAGAGCGCGCCCGGAAGGCTTCGCGCGGGGCTCTCAGCCCACATCTCGGCGATGGCTTCAAGGCCCTGTTCGTCGGCCAGTTTCACCAGCCGGCGCGTGACCTTGGGGTCGTCGCTGTCGCGGCCCCGTCTGACGAGGGCTTGTGCCGCGAGGTGCGCGGCCTCGGAAACGCGCGCGGGGTCAGCCCCACCTGCGAACGGTTCGAAATCGATGGGCGCGAAGGGCTTGGGCTTGTGGTGCCTGTTTGCTCCGCCGTACGCACGTGATCCTGGCTGTTCGCTCATGACTTCACCGTACTCCTGTGCTCTGGTGGGGTCGAGTAACGGTTGCCGGGCCGGTTGTTCCTGTACCTCTGTGCCGCCACCACTTACTTTGCCGCCGCATCACGCGCGACACGCCGCTACGGCCGCGCGTCGCCGTCGAACCTGTTCCCAAAGTGGGTGACGACGGCGCATGTCACCTTGAGTTCCTTGTCTGCCTTGACGTTGGGGTACAGTATTCATGGCTGTTTCTACAGCTGGAGGGGCCTTTAGCTCAGTTGGTAGAGCATCGGACTTTTAATCCGTGGGTCGTGGGTTCGATCCCCACAGGGCCCACCCTCCTAGGCAGGCCGGAGACGTTGAGTCTCCGGCCTGTTTTTTGTTTTGGCCCGGACCCCCGGACGCCCCGACCCCCGTCAACGGACAATTCACCTCCGCACGCAGGGGTGAATTGTCCGTTGGGCGGGGTTCCCCGAAAAAACTTCTTGACTCGCACCCCTCGACCCCGCCAGCATGGTTTCTATAACGTTGTAGAAATCGGCAAAGAACCAGCAGAAAAGGACCCCACCCTTTGGGAAACCAAGAAAACCCCACGGCTAAAATCACCATCGACCCCGCCTTCGTCGTCGGGCCTGTCAGGAGGAAGACTTTCGGCGCTTTCGTGGAGCACCTGGGCCGCTGCGTCTACACGGGCATCTTTGAGCCGGAGCACCCCAAGGCCGACGAGGACGGGTTCCGCACGGACGTCCTTGAGCTCACCAAGGAACTCGGCGTCTCCACGGTCCGCTACCCGGGCGGCAACTTCGTCTCGGGCTATCGCTGGGAAGACGGGGTAGGGCCCAAGGGGGACCGCCCCACGCGCCTCGACCTCGCCTGGCACTCCAGCGACCCCAATCTGGTGGGCGTGGACGAGTTCGCCAAATGGTCGGAGAAAGCCGGGGTTGAGCCCATGATGGCCGTCAACCTCGGCACAAGAGGAACCCAGGAAGCCCTTGACCTGCTGGAATACTCCAATATCAAGGGTGGAACGGCCCTGTCCGAACAGCGCAAGGCGAATGGCGCCGTCGAACCTCACAACATCAAGATGTGGTGCCTCGGGAACGAGATGGACGGCTTCTGGCAGATCGGCCACAAGAAGGCCGGCGAGTATGCACGGGTCGCCGCCGAAACCGCGCGGGCCATGCGCATGGTCAACCCGGATCTGGAGCTGGTGGCGTGCGGAAGCTCGGCACCCACCATGCCCACGTTCGGCGAATGGGAACGCGTGGTCCTCAACGAGACCTACGAACTGGTGGACCTGATTTCGGCGCACCAGTACTTCGAGGACTTCGGAGACCTGCAGGAGCACTTGTCCGCAGGGCACCGCATGGAGGCGTTCATCAAGGATCTGGTGTCGCACATTGACCATGTGAAGTCGGCCATCAAGTCACAAAAGCAGGTCAACATTTCCTTCGATGAATGGAATGTCTGGCACATGTCCCGCGACGAGTCCAAGGCGCCCACGGGGGATGACTGGCCGGTGGCGCCGGTGCTCCTCGAGGACCGCTACACGGTGGCTGACGCCGTGGTGGTGGGCGACCTGCTGATCACGCTGCTGCGGAACACGGACCGCGTCCACTCCGCCAGCCTCGCGCAGCTGGTCAACGTCATAGCACCGATCATGACCGAGCCGGGCGGCCGCGCGTGGAAGCAGACCACGTTCCACCCGTTCGCGCTCACCTCGCAGCACGCCGCAGGCACGGTGCTCAATCTCGCCGTCGAGTCCCCGCAGCTGGACAGCGAAAAGACGTCTGGCTTCACCGCGTTGTCAGCGGTGGCGACCTACGACGCAGAAGCCAACGAGGCCGTGGTCTTCGCCGTGAACCGTTCAGCGACGGACGCGCTGACGCTGGATGCCGCCGTCGGAAGCTTGAACCCGGCGCGCGTGATCGAGGCCGTCACCTACACGAACAAGGACCCCTACTGGCAGGCAACCGCTGACGATTCGACGTCGGTCCTGCCGTCCGAAAACGTCAGTGTAAAGCTCGACGGCGGCCGCCTCACCACCGAGCTTCCGGCCGTGAGCTGGAGCATGATCCGCCTGGCTCTCAACTCCTAGGCAATAGCCTGCGAACCGTCCCGGAAGATCGGAAACGCCGACATTGGTGTGACGGTGGCTGCCGTGGTCGGTTCCGGTGCCTGCGTTGCAGGTGCCGGAGCCGGCTCGTCGAGCGTCACGATCTCCATTGACTCCATGTCCAGCAGCCGGCGGCTTCCTGTTTCATCCTGGAGCCAGAACAACTCGGTGCCCGCCACTGTCTTGACCACGGTGCCCCGGTGATAGAGGCGGCCGTTGTGCCACGCCTCGATGTACTGGCCCGGGTTCAGCGCGTGCGGCTCATCTTGGCTGCCAGGCAAAGTACCGAAAGCCTGCGCCAGGCTGGCCTGTGTTTTCAACGCCTGAAAAAGATCCCTGTTTGCGATGGTCATATCTGCCCCCTCTACTCTCGCCGTCCTTGGCCCCAGCATTGCGCATCTTTGTTGCGGGGCTGTTGCAAGGGGATGAGCGATGTGTGACGGCATGCGGGGCACTCGGGCTCAGGGTGTTTCAGGGTCCTCAGATGCCGGGGGATCATCCTGGGGGAGCTCATCCGCGTAGGGTGCGCGTGGGCCGCCGTGGTTGTTCAGGAGATCATTGGCGGCCATGGCCAGCAGGTCGCGTTCGAGTTCCGGGATGGAGAGCATGCCCTGCAGGTAGGCCTCCACCTCGTACTCACCCACGGACCCGCCGATACTGAAGTAATACAGCCAGAGGTTGCCGATGTTGATGCCCGCAGCATCGATCGCGGCTCGGAGTTTGCTCCGTTGCTCGGGTTCGTTGATGTCGAAGCCCATGTCCGGCGCCCTAGTTCTTGTCTGCCGGGATCCCGGCGACCATCTCGGCGCTGATGTGGTGCAGTGAACTGCCGTGATCGCGGGTGTGTTTCAGGAGGCGCTGGAGAGCAAGCTCGTGGGGGATCCCGTGACGTTCCATGAGCATGCCACAAGCACGGTTGACCAGGTCCCGGCTTTGGAGGGCTGACTGCAGGCCCTCGCTGATGCGCTTGGGAGTCTCGGCACTTTGGATATGGGACAGAAGGGTGGCCGCGGGGGAAGCGAAGAGTTCCAAGAGGTTGGCGGTTTCGGTGTCATAAGCAGCCGGCTCCGGTGAATAGACCTTGATGGTGCCAAAGCTCTGTCCGCCTGCCATAAGGGGAGCGCTGATCACTGACCTGATGGGGAGGCTGCTCACTGCCGCACTCCACTGGGCCCAACGGGAATCATCGCTGAGATCGTGGACCAACACCGTCTCTTCGGTGGCCCACGCCGTCAGGCAAGGACCTTCGCCCAACTCGTACTGGAGGAAATCCGCCTGTTCCACTACGGAGTCCGTGAAACCCCGGCTGGTCCGGCGGCCCTGGGAATCGAGGATGGACACCCCGGCGCCAATGGTTCCGGGAACGGACTCCCTGATGGCCTGGGAAAGGTTTTGGACAGCGTGGTCCACCTTTTCCTCGGTCAGGAGGAGGCCCAGGATCCTGCCAATGGCGGTGGAGAGTTCGTCCAGAGGAAGTTGCTTCTTCGTCATGGTTTTCTCTCCGGCCCTTCGTGTCGGCTGGCCGACATGACAATTTCAGCGGTCCTTTGAAGTCCGCCTCAGGCTTCCAGCCTAGTGGTTCCCGCCAAGCAAAGATCGGACCAAATGGGGGATCTTATTCCTCAAATGAGATCAAAGTCTCTTGGTCGCCCGCGACACCTGCGATGACAGTTGCCGCCACACTGCGGAGCTTGATATTCCGGTGGCTCGAAGCTTTGACCAGGATCTGGAACGCGGCTTCACGGCTACAGCGGTTCTGCCCCATGATGATTCCGACGGCGGTATCGATCGTGGTGCGGGACTCCAACGCCGCGGTGAGGTTCTCACGCGCATCCCGCAGCTGGGCCATCTTCAACGCGAGGCGAAGCGACTTTGCAGCTGTAGCGGTGACGCGTTCAGCGGCTTGGATGTCCTCCTGGGAGAACCCGTGAGGACGCGTGGAATACAGGTTCACAACGGCTTCGCCGGTGCCCTGCAGTTCCATGGGAAGCGCCAGGATTGATCGCACTTTCATGGCCCTAACAGCCGTCATATAGGAGTGCCAGCGTTCCTCCGTGTTTACGTCAGGGACGTGCGAGACGGTGCGGGTCCGCAGAGCGGTGAGGCAGGGGCCGTCACCGAAGCTGTTCTGCATCTTGTCCAACTTCCGCGCCAAGGCGTCGCTGTCCGCGATGGTTACGGGTTTTTTCTGCCGGACAACGGTGACTCCGCAAGCGATAGTGTTCCCGATCCTGGTCAACTTCGCAGCAGTCATTTCGGCAAGGTCCTGAAGGAACTCACGGATATCCTCGTTTTCCACGAGGATATCCTGCAAACGCACCAGAAAGTCCGTCAGATCCGCGGTGTCCTGCTGGCGCTGCCCGTTGGGAGGGCTTCCGATGTGGTGCGATGGCTGAGTCTCAGTCATTTCCCGTCCTTCTACCAACTCGCCGATCGTCCCGGGCTCTCATTGCCGAGCTCTTCGAGGGCGGTGTCCACCAGAGCCATTTGGGCCTGATCGAGCGTTGTTAGACCGTTGAGGTATCCGTCGAGGTCGAATTCGTCAGCGTTCCCTCCGATGCCGTAATAATAGGCCCACAAACCGTTGAGGCTCAGGCCTGCGTCCCTGAATCGCTCGCCCGCAAACTTGCGCGGCGGATCCGGCGCGGCATCTGCGGAATTAAGGGGTCCAGTCATGCTTCCCCGTTCCCTGCTCAGGGTCTCCTGACCGTGTCAGCATGTCCCTGGCAATCTCGTGGAGTCTACGATCGGTATTTCTGGAAGCCAGGTGGAGAAGCTTCATGGCCGACTCACGGCTGCACCGGTTCTGCATCATGATCAGGGAGATCGCCGCGTCCACAACAGCGCGCGACTCCAGCACTGACCTCAGCCCGGCAGGATAGGGATCAGACGAATGCATGCGGAGGGCCAACCGCAAGGTCCTGGACAGGGAATCTGCATACCTCTGAACTGCGACCACGGTGTCCGGATCAAAAGCTCCCACTTCATTGGAATAGCAATTCAGCGCCGCACCGGACCCGTTGTCCGTGCTGATGGGAACGGCGAGCATGCTGCGGACATGCGCCCCTGATATCGCGTTGGCGTACCCCCGCCAGCGAATGTCGGAGTGCAGGTCTGGAATCTGCACCATCTGCCCGGTGCGCAGCGCAGTGAGGCAAGGGCCGTCGTCGAATTCGTACTGCTTTTCGTCCAGCACACGGGCCGCTTCAGTGCTGCTGGCCACAGTGGTAGGACCGCCGTCGCGCTCCACGGTGATGGCACAGAGCATGGGTGTTTCCCCGCCCAAAAGGGAAGTAGAAATGGTTGTCAGTCCAAGGAGGAACTCTGAGAAGCCAGGACTTTCGAGGAGCAGGTCCTGCAATTCTTCGGCTGTGGGTACTGCGTTGTACTGGGCCATGCGGCCTCATTCCAGCAACGCCGGAGTCCACACACCTCCAGCTGGCGGCTGTGCGCTCGTGATCGCGCAAAACCCGGATATCCAACTCCGGACTCCACCCGAAATCTCCTACCTCAAACACTACGCTTGTGCCCTGCAACAAGATACAGAAAGCCCTTCGACAAAGGACCTCCATGCCGAGTGCAGTCACCCTCATTCTCTCCGATCAGCTCAGCTCCGTGCCCCAATACGCCTACGCGGCTTCCGTGCCCGCAAATGCCCGGCTGATTTTCCTGGCAGGCTCCTGTCCCTTGAACGAAGACGGCTCCACTGCCGGAATCGGGGATTTCAAGGCCCAGGCAGAAAAAGCGATCGACAACATGCAGCTGGCCTTGGAATCTGCCGGAGCGGGAATCCAGGACGTCGTTTCCACTCGCGTCCTGGTCGCCTCGACCCAGCAGGCGGATTTGGTCACAGCATGGGAAGCGGTGCGCGCGGCCTTCGGCGATCATGATGTCCCCAGTACCCTCATGGGCGTCACCGTCCTGGGCTATGACCATCAGCTCGTGGAGATCGAGGCCGTCGCCGCCGTGCTGGAGCCCGCCGTGCCGGACTCCGCTAGGCGCATCTGCAACGATGTATACCAACGTAAAGAAGGAGTACCTGCATGGCCGTCACCATGAACGACGTCGCACGAGCGGCTGGAGTGTCGTTGAAGACAGTCTCCAATGTCATCAACAACTACGAGTTCATCCGGCCAGCCACTAAGCAGCGCGTCCTTGATGCCATTGACGAGCTCGGCTACGAAACCAACCTGACGGCCCGCAGCCTCCGATCCGGGAAAACCAGCATGCTCGGCTTAGTGCTGGCCGACCTTTCCATCCCTTACTACGCCGAACTGGCCTCGGACATCATGAAAGCGGCCTGGGCCCGCGGTTACCGTGTTTTGGTGGAGCAATCCGGCAACGAGGCAGAGCATGAGCAGGCTGCGCTTCAAGGCCAGTTCCGTAGCCTCACCGACGGGCTCCTCTTCATCCCGCTCGCGCTCGACGCCGAGCAGATCATCGCCGCGGCCGGCAAAAAACCGCTGGTTCTCCTGGGCGAGTTCGTGCAGGATCCGCGACTGGACATGGTCCTCATCCAAAACCAGGAGGCTGCGGCCGCCGTCACCACGCACCTGCTGGAAGGTGGCCGCCGTCGTATAGCCGTCCTTGGCGCGCACGACGGCGACGAAGCCGGGAGCAACGGCCTCCGCCTCCGCGGGTACAGGGCGGCGCTCGCTGCCGCTGGTGTGGCATATGATCCGGCGTTGGTGGTCCCCTGCGATTGGCGGCGCGACGCCGGTGCTGACGCCACCGCGAGGTTGCTGGACAGCGGCGTGGAATTCGACGCCGTTTTCGGGCTCAATGATGCCCTCGCTTTGGGGGCGCTCCACGAGCTCCTGGTCCGCGGACGAAAAGTTCCGGAGGAGATTGCCGTGGCCGGCTTCGATGACATTGATGAGTCGCGGTTCGCATCGCCGTCGTTAACCACGGTGGCGCCGGGGCGGGCGGAAATTGCGGAGCGCGCCGTCGAACTCCTCATCCAGCGGATTGAAAGCAAAGACGCCGTGGCCAACGTTGAGCAGCCGGAGGCGGTGTTCGAGCTGCGTATCAGGCAGTCCGCGCCTTAGGGCCTTCAGTGTTCAGGACGTTAGTCTTCTATGAATGAACGTGATCCCCGCTGAAGTCATCACCCCTGCCGTCCTGATCGACGTCGATGTCCTGGATCGGAACATCGAACGGATGGCGGGGAACATGCGTGGACGCGGGCTCCAGCTCCGTCCGCACGTGAAGACACATAAGACGCTGGAGATCGCCCGCAAGCAGCTCGCGGCGGGAGCCCTTGGTATCACTGTGGCCACCATCGGCGAGGCCGAGGTATTCGCGGCGGACGGCGTGAAGGACATCTTCATTGCCTTCCCGCTCTGGGTTGAAGCGCCGCACGCGGAACGCCTTCGCGCATTGACGGCCAAGTGCCGCCTCGCAGTCGGCGTGGATTCGGCTGAAAGCGCGACGGCGATGGGTCGCCAACTCGGGGTCGACGCAGGAAGCGTTGAGGTGCTGATCGAAGTGGACAGCGGACACCACCGTAGCGGCGTGCTGCCGGACGAAGTGGTGGATGTTGCCGAAGCAGCGGCTGCCGCCGGACTGAGCGTGCAGGGTGTCTTCACGTTCCCCGGCCACAGCTACAAGCCCGGCATGCCCACTGGCGCGGCGAGCAACGAGAATGAGGCACTTGGCCTGGCTGCGACGGCGCTGACATCGGCAGGCTTCGAAGTGACCACCATCAGCGGAGGCTCCACACCGACGGCACTGATTGACGGCGAAACGGTGGCAACCGAGCTGCGTCCCGGCGTCTACGTGTTCGGCGACGCCCAGCAACTGGAACTCGAACGCTGCAGCTGGGACGACATCGCGCTAAGCGTGGCCGCCACGGTGGTCAGCAGGCACGAAGCCCGCGGCGGGAACGTGCGCCGCGTGGTGCTGGACGCCGGAAGCAAGATCCTGGGCAGCGACCGCCCTGACTGGGCCACCGGATACGGGCGGCTTCCCGAATACCCCGAAGCCAAAGTGACTGCGCTGTCCGAGCACCACGCCACGGTTGTATGGCCGGATTCGTCGGAGTTGCCGCCCTTGGGCACCCGACTCCGGGTCATCCCCAACCATGTGTGCCTCACCATGAACCTCGTGGACCAAGTCATTGTGGTGCACGGCGGGGCCGTGGCGGAGCGGTGGACTGTGGCAGCCCGGGGCCGGAACAACTAAGTACCAATGTGGTCCCATGGTTCATGGCCATAATTTGCGTGTCCCGTTGGGTCAATGGTTACAGGCAGGACGTCACTACAAATCAAGGCTTACGCGATTCCGCCGCCGGGATTTCTCGGCACTTGGTGCCTCGCTAGCCCAAAGCAAACGCCAGCGCAGTTAGCCCAGCGCCGGAACGCTCTCAAGCAGGGTGTGGAACTCCCTGTTGTGGTAGACCAGCGGAGCTGAATCTGACGGGTTGGACCGGATCTCCACAACCCTGGCTGCCAGCAGCACCGAGCCGCCCAGCGGTGCCCGGTGGATAATCTCGCAACGCAACGCCCAATCGGCCTCCCTGAGAAGGGGCTCGCCTGTGGGCAGGACCTCCCAGTCCATGGCGTCCGTGAAGCGCGGGGCCGATGGGTCCGCGAAGGCACGTACCAGCTCCAGCTGATCGGCACCGACGAGGTGGACCACTATTGTCTGCGCCGCTGCGATGACGGAGGCTGATCGCCCACTTGTCACGGAGAACGCGAGCGTCGCCGGTTCCACTGCCACCGATGCCACCGAGGAGGCCGTCAGCCCCACCGCGCCTTCCGGTCCCGCTGCGGTGACAATTGCGACTCCCGCCGGATGAGCGCGAAACGCAGCCCTGAAAAGCTCGCCGACTGGTTCGGATGGCACGGGTATGTGGTGGGTCATTCATGCACCTTCGTGGGACTGGTTCGGTAAGGCGCCCTTCGCGGGCACACACCTGACTGATGCTAGGACCTCAACTTAAGTTGAGGTCAATTCCTGAGAAACCGACCCTCGACTGAGACGATTTGGAAACGTAGCCGAAACTTCCGCTCCCTACGCTGGTCACAATCTGACCAAGTGCCCGGCGTCCAAGGAGTAACCATGCATCTTTTGCCCCGTGAGCAGGAGAAACTCATGATCGTGGTGGCTGCCGACCTCGCGCGGCGTCGCCAGGCACGAGGACTCAAACTGAACTACCCGGAAGCCGTGGCGATCATCAGCTACGAACTCATCGAAGGTGCGCGCGACGGCCGGACAGTGGCTGAACTCATGAGCTACGGAACCACCCTGCTCCGCCGCGAAGACGTGATGGAAGGCGTGCCGGAGATGATCCACGACGTCCAGATCGAAGCCACCTTCCCCGACGGCACCAAGCTTGTTACCGTCCACAACCCCATCCGTTAGGAGCCCCCATGATCCCCGGTGAATACAGGCTCCAGCCCGGTTCCATCGCATGCAACAGCGGCCGTGACGCGATGGTCGTCGAGGTTGTGAACCGCGGCGACCGCCCAGTCCAGATCGGTTCGCACTACCACTTCGCCGAGGCGAACCGCGCCCTCGAATTCGACCGCGAAGCCGCCTACGGCCGCCGCCTGGACATCCCCGCGGGTACAGCCGCAAGGTTCGAGCCGGGGGACAGGAAGACGGTCCAACTGATCGAACTCGCGGGGACGCGCGAGGTGCACGGCCTCAGCAACGCAGTCAACGGAAAGCTCGACGGCGGCACTGCCGTAGCCGGGGAACCCCGCCCGGGCATCGCAGCGGAAAGGGACCACCAGTGAGCTTCGAGATACCCCGCAAGCAGTACGCCGAACTGTACGGACCGACCACCGGCGACTCGATCCGCCTGGCCGACACCGAACTGTTCCTCGAAATCGAGAAGGACTACACGGTCTACGGCGAAGAAGTGGTCTTCGGCGGCGGCAAGGTGATCCGCGACGGCATGGGCCAGAACGGTCAGCTCACCCGCGCCGAGGACATTCCGGACACCGTCATCACCAACGTCATCGTGCTGGACTACACCGGCATCTACAAAGCCGATATTGCCCTGAAGGACGGGCATATCTTCAAGATCGGCAAGGCTGGAAACCCGCAAATAACTGATGGCGTGGACATCGTGATCGGTGCCAGCACAGAGATCATCGCCGGCGAACGAAAGATCCTCACCGCCGGCGGCATCGACACCCACATCCACTTCATCTCCCCGGAACAGGTCCCAGCGGCACTGTGCAACGGCATCACCACCATGGTGGGCGGCGGCACCGGCCCGGCCGAAGGGACCAAAGCCACCACCATCACACCCGGCGCCTGGCACATCTCCCGGATGCTGCAAGCCGCTGAAGGACTCCCCATCAACATCGGCCTGTTCGGCAAGGGCCACGCGTCCGCCGTCGAGCCCCTCGCAGAGCAGATCCGCGCCGGTGCCGTCGGGCTCAAAGTCCACGAGGACTGGGGCTCCACCACGTCCTCCATCGACACGTCCCTGCGGGTCGCCGACGAATACGACATCCAAGTGGCCATCCACACTGACACCCTCAACGAATGCGGCTTCGTAGAAGACACCATCCGGGCGATCGACGGGCGCGTCATCCACACCTTCCACACCGAAGGCGCAGGCGGCGGGCACGCCCCCGACATCATCAAAATCGCCGGCCTGCCCAACGTGCTCCCGGCCTCCACCAACCCCACCCTGCCCTACACACGCAACACCATCGAAGAGCACCTGGACATGCTCATGGTCTGCCACCACCTCAACCCCGACATCCCTGAAGACGTGGCCTTCGCCGACTCCCGCATCCGCGCCGAAACCATCGCCGCCGAAGACGTCCTCCACGATCTCGGCATCTTCGCCATCACCTCCTCCGACTCCCAAGCCATGGGCCGCGTCGGGGAAGTAGTCACCCGCACCTGGCAAGTAGCGGACGCCATGAAACGCCAACGCGGAGCCCTCCATGACCCATCCGGCGCTCCGCACGGTTCCGCCGAATCCGACAACTTCCGCCTCAAGCGCTACATCGCCAAATACACCATCAACGCGGCCATCGCCCAAGGCATGGCAGACGTCATCGGCTCAGTGGAAGAGGGCAAATTCGCGGACCTGGTGCTGTGGGATCCCGCGTTCTTCGGAGTGAAACCCGAGCTGGTCATCAAAGGCGGCCAAATCGCCTACGCACTCATGGGCGACGCCAACGCCTCCATCCCCACGCCACAGCCACGCACCATGCGGCCCATGTTCGCCACCTACGGCAAAGCCCTCCAACAAACATCCATCACGTTCCTGTCCCAAGCCGCCATCGACGCCGGCGTGCCCGCCGAGCTGGGCCTCCAACGCATCATCAAACCCGTCAGCGGCATCCGCAACCTCACCAAAGCGGACCTGAAATACAACGGCGAAACCCCGGACATCGCCGTCGACCCCGAAACGTACAAAGTGACAGTCGACGGCGTCGAAGTCACCTCCCAGCCCTCCGACGTGCTGCCCATGGCGCAGCGCTACTTCCTCTTCTAGGAGCACCCATGATCATCGAAAAAATCCTGGGCAACCTGCACCAACAGCCCGACGCCTACGCTAGCCACCACAAAGAAAAAGTAGTCCTGCCCAGCACCCTCCTCGTCAAACGCATCCAACGCGTCACCACCGACCACGGCAAAGAACTCGGCATCCGCCTACCCGCAGGAACCGGAGACCTCCGCGACGGCGACATCCTCGCCATCGACCACCACAACATCATCGTCGTCTCCGTGCTGCCCACCGACGTCCTGGTGATAAAGGCGCGGACAATCCACGAAATGGGCGTCGTGGCACATTCGCTCGGCAACCGGCACCTGCAGGCACAATTCTTTGACGGCTCATCCGAGTACGGGGCCGAAGTTATGGTGTGCCAGTACGACCACACGGTCGAAGACTATCTGAAGAGCGTCGGCGTCCCCTACGACAGGCAAGAGCGGGTCATGCCGGTGCCGTTCCGCCATGCTGAGCATTCGCACTAAAGCCGTGTGCCGCGTCAGGTTGGGTTCGCACGCTTGCGCTTCGCTGGGAAGGGGGCCGTGCCCGTCCCCAGCCGCTCCCAACCTTCGCAAGCTCAGGTCGGGGCCCTCGCGGCAGTGGGCCCCCCACGTGGCCCACCACACCGCGGCCCCCTTCCCAGCTCCGCTCAATCGCGCCATCCTCACCTCCGGCGGTGTGCTTTGAGTGCGACATATCAGCTTGCTCTTCAACAGTTGACCGACTCCGCGTTGCCTACGGGGGCGTTTGCTCATTCTCTTGGGTTTGAGAGCTATATCGAGCGTGGGCTTGTGCGTGATGAGAGCACCTTCAGCACTTGGCTTCAGGCCTTCGTTTCCCAGCAGTTGAGCTATTCCGATGGGTTGGCTTTGCGGTTCTTGTTTGAGGGGGTGGATGTTGGCTTGTTGGATGGGGTGTTGTCTGCGCAGTTGTTGGCTCGGGAGGTTCGGGAGGCCTCTTTGAAAATGGGGGGACGGCTGCTGGAGATTGGTGGGGAAGTGTTCCCTTCGGGGGAGTTGGAGGCTTATCGGGGGCTTGTCCGGGCGGGGTTGGCTTCGGGCCACCAACCGTTGGCATTTGGTGTCATTGCGAGGTCTCTGGGGGTGCCTTTTGAGCAGGCGCTTTCCGCCTATCTGTTTGCCACCGTTACTTCGCTGACGCAGAACGCCGTGCGGGCCATACCGCTCGGGCAGAACGCCGGGCAGCGGGTACTACGCCAAGCGCACGACGCCGTCGCTGCCGCCATCCACGTTGTAGCACAGCTGTGCTGGGACGACTTCGGGGCCGTCAGCCCCGGCCTCGAAATTTCACAAATGCGGCACGAACGGCAACGCGCCCGCATGTTCATGAGCTAGTTAGTGCAAAGGACAAAAAACATGACAGAACCCATCAAAATCGGCGTCGGCGGACCCGTCGGAGCAGGCAAAACCCAGCTCGTTGAACGCATCACCCGGCACATGAGCCGCGACATCTCCATGGCCGCCATCACCAACGACATCTACACCATCGAAGACGCCAAAATCCTCGCCGCCAACGGCATCCTCCCCGAAAACCGCATCATCGGCGTCGAAACGGGCGGCTGCCCCCACACCGCCATCCGCGAAGACACCTCCATGAACACCGCAGCCATCGAAGAACTCAAAACCCGGCACCCCGATCTCCAAATCATCTTCGTCGAATCCGGCGGCGACAACCTCTCCGCCACCTTCAGCCCCGAACTCGTAGACTTCTCCATCTACATCATCGACGTCGCCCAAGGCGAAAAAATCCCCCGCAAAGCCGGCCAAGGCATGATCAAATCCGACCTGTTCATCATCAACAAAACAGACCTGGCACCCCATGTAGGAGCAGACCTCGCCGTCATGGAACGGGACTCCAAGGAATTCCGCGGCAACAAGCCGTTCTGCTTCACGAACCTGAAGACCGACGAAGGCCTGGACGAGGTCCTCAACTGGATCCGCCGCGACGTCCTGATGCTCGACTTGGCCCAATGAACCGATGCGAGTTGGCGGTTAGGTCACCTTGGGCGGCGAACGCGGATGAAGGGGGCCGTGCCCGTCCCCAGCCGCTCCCAACTCTCGCAAGCTCGAGTCGGGTCCCTCGCGGCAGTGGGCCCCCCGCGCGGCCCGCCACGCCGCGGCCCCTTATCCCCGGCTTCGCCGCAGCGATCCAGTCACCTTGCGTGGGTGACGTGTGAGCACGCACGTAGTGGTCCCGAGCATCGACTCCATTCCTTGGGGGAACGTGGGGCCCGACTCCACGTTGGCTTTGGGTGAAGGGGCGGTTCGGGGGCGGTTGGAGCTTGGGGTCTGTTTGCGTGGGGGGCGGTCCGTTGCTTCGCGGCAGTTTCATGAGGGTGCCTTGCGGGTTTTGCGGCCGCATTACTTGGATGAGTCCGGGCAGGTTGGCTATGTGATGGTCAATCCGGGCGGGGCATATCTCGGGGCGGATTTGTTCCTCATTGATGTGACGGTTGAAAACAATGCCGCGCTGTTGCTGACCACGCAGTCGGCAACTAAGGTTTATCGGACTCCGGGGTCATTTGCTGAGCAGCGAATGAGTGTGCGGCTGGGGGAGGGCTCGCGGTTGGAGCTCATGCCCGACCAGTTGATCGCCTACCGGGAAGCGAGCTACCGGCAGAATTCGCGCATCAGTCTCCACCCGACGTCGAGCCTAATCATGGCCGAAGTCATCACGCCAGGCTGGTCCCCGGACGGGGCGTCCTTCAAGTACCTAGAGGTGCGGCTGCGGAACGAGATCTGGATCGATGACGAAAACGGAGCCAAGTTGCTGGCGCTCGACAACCTCCTGATCCGGCCCCCGCTGGGAGACGTTACCGGGATGGGGTTCATGGAGGGATTCAGCCACCTGGGGTCGTTGGTGGTG
This sequence comes from Pseudarthrobacter sp. PvP004, assembly GCF_017876035.1. Taxonomy (NCBI): domain Bacteria; kingdom Bacillati; phylum Actinomycetota; class Actinomycetes; order Micrococcales; family Micrococcaceae; genus Pseudarthrobacter; species Pseudarthrobacter sp. PvP004. Next base: position 3,789,562 of record NZ_JAGINL010000001.1, on the reverse strand, counting down.
GTGGATCCGCGGGTGAATCAGGGGCTTGCCGATGAGCTGGACCTTATAGCCCGTGACTTTGACGCTTATACCGGTATGTCTTTGACCGCGACTATTGCCGGGAGCACGGGGCTTGTGCTGCGATCGTTGTCGAACAGCACTGAGGAACTCAACAATTTGCTGGGTGCCTGCGCCGGCGTTCTGCGGGAACGTTGGTATGGGCAGGCGCCCTTGAACCTGAGGAAGTACTAATGACTGCGCTGACCGAGTTCGCCACCATGTACCGGGAGCGGGAGACGTTGTCCCTGCGGACCCGGCTGCTGTTCACGTTCGGTGCCGTCGCCGCTTTGCACCTTGCCGCCGTCGTGCTGTTGCTTGCTGGTACCGCGGGTGGCGCGCAGCCGCTTGCACTCGGGCTGGTGATCACCGCGTACGTGGCCGGTATCAAGCACAGTTACGACTGGGACCACATCGCCGCGATCGACAACTCCACCCGTAAATTCGTGGCGCAGCACAAAGACCCCGTGAGTGTGGGCTTTGCATTCAGCCTGGGCCACAGCTCCGTGGTGATCCTCGCCGGACTCCTGGTGGTGGCGGGTGCCACCTTGATCGGGCAGTTCATGGAGGACGGCACCACCGGCAACAAGGTGCTGGGCCTGATCGGCAGTGGAGTGTCGGGGTTGTTCCTACTGGCGATGGGTCTGTTCAACGGCTCCGCGTTTGTGCGCGCGAGCAGTGTGTACCGGCAGGTGCAGCGCGGCGGTGACGTCCGTCCGGAGGACTTGGAAGCCAAGGGCTTCGTCGCCCGGCTGCTCGCCAAGCCGCTGTCCAAGGTGGAGCGGCCGCGGAACATCTACGTGATCGGCTTCCTGTTCGGCCTCGGGTTCGATACCGCCACCACCATCGGGCTTCTGGTCATCACCACGACGGCGTCACTCGCCGGTGCCTCGCCCCTCGCCTTGATGGCCCTCCCTCTTGCGTTCACCGCCGCCATGACCTTGTGTGATTCCGCCAATGGCGTGGCCATGATGAAGATGTACAAATCAGCCATTCACAACCCGAGGCGCAAGCTTGGCTTCAATGCCCTGATCACTGGCATCTCGGCGGTCTCGGCGTTGTTCATCTCCGTGATCACGCTCGGTGGATTCGCGAATTCTGCGTTTGAGCTTCAGGATCCCCTGACCACGTGGCTCGGCAGCCTTGACCTTGGCGACGCCGGCCTGATCCTGGTGGGACTGTTCGTGATCGTCTGGGCCGTCGCCTCCTTGCGGGGCCGGGGCGCCGGAAGCGGGACCTAGGAGACCGCCACTGCGTTGAAAAGCTCGTTGGTGTCCACGCCGAGGTCCGGAGTGTCCAGCACGTTGGTCAGAAACACCACGCAGCGGTCCTGCTCGGGGAACATCCACCACTCCGTACCGGACCAGCCCGGATGCCCATAAATACCCTGCGCGAACAGCTCGGACTCGTTGGCGGGCATCTGGAATCCCAGCCCGGTGTGGCGGATGGGCTTGGGCCGGGTGGTGATGTGCGAAACCTCGGTGGTTCGGGGGCGACGCATGGCTGCAAGGGTCGCGGGCCGGACGGCTTTCCCGGAACCCCGCAGGAGCTCGGAACCGAGATTGAGCAGGTCTGCGGCCGTGCCGAACAGGCCTGCTCCGGGATGCCTGTTCTTGTACATGGCCTGGACATCAAGGCCAGCTGCATCGGCGCCGTGGACCGTGTGCGGGTCGCACTCCGTGTCGAACGTGAGCCCCTGCGCGCCGGTGTCCGCCGCCAAGGACAGAAGCTGGTCCTCGAACGGAACCCCGCCTGCCCACTCGGCCATCGCCGCTGCACCTTCGAAAGCGATGTTGCAGTACTGGACCAGGGATCCGGCGTAAAAGGCTTGCTCCGCGGAGGTGAGCGTTTCGCGGAGGGGAGTACCGCCGTCGAGCACTGGGTCTGAGATTCCCGAGCGGTGGCTCAGCAACTGCTCGAGGGTCACGGTGTCCGTGCGCCCGGCGCCAAAGCCCGGCAGGGCGTCACCAAGCGAGGCTCCAAGTGAGAGTTTCCCCAGTTCAACCTGCCGCATGACCGTGAGGGCACTGATCGGTTTGGTGACCGAGAACAGCGCAAAGTGGTCATCGGCTGTCGCCGGCCTGCCGTCGTCGGTCCCGAACGCCACGATGTCCTCGATGCCTTGGCTGGAAGCGATGCCCAGCACCGCCACCGGCACCCGTTTGAGGTCTACCTGTTTACGGGCCCAGTCTGCAGCGGGTCCTGTTTCCACCATTGCTATGTCACGCCTTCGTTCGGAGTTCGGGGTTCCTGAATTGAATCTATCGTGCGGCCCGAAAAAAGATTCTTGCCGCGTGTAACCCTGGCCGCCCGGCCGGAAACTATACAAGTATCCTGCAGTTCAGCGCTCTATTTTTCAGGGGGAACCATCGTGCTTTCAGAGCGCGAATTGGCGTTCATCGCCATTCACAAAGACAGCTACCCATCCGTGTTCAAGTTCGTCTGCCGACGTGTTGAATCCGCGGAAGTAGCTGAGGAGATCGCGGCCGACGTTTTCCGCGTCGTATGGCAAAAATGGACGGACGATTCCCGACCGGATCTTCCGTACCTCCTGACGGTTGCCAGGAACCTCGTGGGAAATGCGTACAGGAGCCGCGACAGGCGCTTGGCGCTGCAGGAAAAACTGCGGACGACGGCGGTCCAGCGCTTTGGCGACGACTCCGAGAACGTTGCTGTCCAGGACGCCCTGGAATCACTGCGGGAAAAGGACCGCGACATTTTGCAGATGGCTTACTGGGACGGTCTGGGGACCGCCGACATTGCGAAGGTGCTGCAGTGCAGCGAATCGGCGGCCAAAGTCCGCCTTCACCGGGCCCGTACAGCATTTCGGAAACAACTGCCTGCAGGGGCCAACTCGACTACACAGAAGATGGGGGTCTGAAGACAATGGATCCGATCAAGAACCAGATATCAGCGATTGACCCGCTCACTATCGATCCCGTGGCGGAACCCAACGGCGAAGAAGCGCTGCACAAAATCCTTTCCGGCACCACCGTGTTCAGCGACAGCCGCCCGATCGCGGCAGTGACTTCCCTGGAACAGCGCAGGCGCCGCAAGGCCCAAATCGCCGGTGGGCTGTTGCTTGGTGCTGCGGCCGTGACGGTGGGGGTGCTTGTTGCCTCGAGCTTCGAAACAGTCAGTTCCAATCCCTTGCCCGCTGTGACACTCCAAACCTCAACGCCCACGCCTACCGCTTCCGCCACCCCAACGCCCACGCCCACTGTGACGCCCACGGCTACGCCATCGGCAACGCCCACAGTGGCCGCGCCGGTAACCACCCCGCCCGCACCCACCACACCTCCAGCAGTCGCCTCGGCGCCAGTGGTGCCACCCGTGCAGGCGCCGACCACCCAGACCTACACTTTTCCGGACGGCCATCTTTCCTTCACGTACCCGGTCGGCTGGAGTATCCGGGCGGACCAAGGACCATTCGATCCTCCCGGGACTGCGGAAGCCTCGCGCATTGTGACTGTCTTCGATGCCGCTGGGGCAGAGGTAGCCCGCATTTTCAATGGAAACTACGCGGATGGGACTGCTGGTTTGGTGGACCGAACCATTCTGGACCGGGCTGTAGTGCCCGGCGTTCGCGACAACTCGGGTGAGCTGGTGGAGTTCGGTTTCTCCTCGAACCAGTCACAGTACATTCCCTACGAAGGGCCCCCCTACGAGGGAATGCCCTCACCCCGAACGGGACCTGTCGAAGGACCTCCGACATACATCATGGATGTACGGGTGTCCTCCGAGCTCCAAGCCGGAGTAAGTTCCTCCGGGACCAACCAGGTCCGCGTACCAAACGGCATCATGAGTGCTTACGCGGTTTTCGATCCCAGCAAGAACCCCGCCTTCGCGACTCCTGATGCAGCCAAGGCTTGGATGGGCAGCACGCAGTACGCCCAGCTGAAGGCGATGTTCCTGAGCCTGAGCTACAAGTAACCCATCTGAGTAGCAGTTGAGGCCGTTCTGAGCGCTCAAAACGGCCTCAACTGCTAGCTACTTGGATTAGCGGACAGTAACCAGATGGCTGGCGGGGTCGTACCGGAAGGTGATCGGGCCGCCGTCGTGTTTCAACGCGATGTTGCTGCCGTTGGCGGCGCCGGCCAAACCGTAGTTCTCAGCCCAAGACCCGTTGATGGCGGCCTTGAACTCGTAGCTGCCGGCAGCGAGATTGGGCACGGAGAGCTTCCACAGTCCGTCGGCGGCATCCAATGACAGCTGGGCTTGGGCGCAATCCGGCATCCAATCGCCAGCGCAGCCGAGCTCGGAGTTCAGGCTTCCCGGCACGGAAACGGCTGCAGGCTGCTGGCCCGCGGTGACTGCGCTGATGAGATTGGTGGCGTGGTCGTACAGGAACGTGACTGCGCCGCCCGAGTGCGTGAACGCCACGTTGGGGCCGTCGAGCTCACCGCCCGCGCCGTAGTTTTCGTCCCAGGTGCCATTGAGCGCAGCCTTGAACTCGTACGTTCCGGCGGGAAGGTTGGGGACGCTCAGCTGCCAGAGCCGATGCATCGGCTCGTAGCTCATGAGTCCCTGCTCGCAGCTGGGCTGCCAGTCCTCGGTACAACCCAACTCGGTGTTGAGGCTGCCGACCACAGTGACGGTTTCGGGCTGGGTGGGCTCACCCACCACGCCGCTCTTCGGCTCACTCGCCAACGTCTGCCCGCGGTTGTCCAACACCACCGCCCGATATTCCACCGACGTGCCAGTCTCAACGGACGACACGTCATGGAACACCTGGTACGGAGCGTTGTCGTCGGTGCCGATCGCCGTCCACTCGCCACCTGGCGTGCGCGACTGGAAGGTGACCTCATAGAACGAGTTACCGTCGACGTCGGCCGTCACCTTCAGGCGGCTGGCGTCACCAGCCGCGGTGACCGGCTTCTTAAGCACGACGGCGGGCGCTGCCGTCGACTTGGCCAGGCGCCCCGCCGCTTCATAAACCACAGCGGAAAGCGGCGGTACGGTGACGGTCAGTTTGGCGTCCTGTCCGGTCTTGGCGTGCTTGGCGGCGTCACCATAAACCAGCTTGAACGGCTGTTTCGCTTCATACGTGGGGATGGCCGCGGTCTGCGCTGTCTCGCTGTTGTTCACTGCCACGATGTACTCGCGCTGCTCTTTGGCATCAATGCGTGAGAACGCGTAGATCCCGGCGCCGTCGGCTGCGTAGCGGTTTTGCTGGGCACCGCTGCGGAGTGTGGGATGTTCTGCCGCGAGGGCCGCGAGCTCACTGATTTTCTTGTACAACGGGTGCTGGGTGTCGAAGTTGTCCGTGGCGTGGGTGGAGCTGGTGCCCAGGAGATCGTCGTCCAGGTATTCCTGTACCTTGCTCGCGAACATCGTCTGGCGCGAGTCCTGGTCTCCGCCGGCGCCGGTGAAGCCTTGCTCGTCGCCGTAGTAGATCACGGGGTTGCCGCGCGAGAAGTACATCAGCTCATGGGCGAGCTCGTCGCGTTCCACCAGTTCGGAGTCGGACGCTCCCGGGTTGTCTTGGGCGATGAAGGTGCCGATGCGGCCCATGTCGTGGTTACCCAGGAAGGTGGGCAGTTGGTAAACGTTCGAGTCAGCGTCCGTGTACCAGTCATCCCCGTTGAAGAAGTCCGCCAAGCCGGTGGCTTTACTGCTCTGGGACGCGAAGCTGCGGGCTGCGCCTTGGAAGCCGAAATCCAGCACGGCCTGCATCTGGTTCTTGGTGGTGAACTTGGACGTCACGGTCTTGGAGGTATCGAAGACCTCGCCGAACATGAAGAACTCGTCCTTGCCCTGTTCCTTGGCGTAGCTGAGGACCTGGGGTCCGAACTGCTGCCAGAATTCGTCGTTGACGTGCTTCATGGTGTCGATGCGGAAACCGTCAATCCCGAAGTCGCGGATCCAGGTTTTGTAGACGTCCATCATGCCGTTGACCACTTTTGGGTTCTCGGTGAAGAGGTCGTCCAGTCCGAAGAAGTCGCCGTACAGGGAGTCCTCACCGGCAAAGTTGGTGTTGCCCCGGTTGTGATAGAGCGTGGGGTCGTTGAGCCACGATGGGACCTTCACGTCCTTCTCCGCGTCAGGGACCACAGGGGTGTACGGGAAGGACGTCGCGGCATCCAGGGGCGGGAAGTCCTGCGTTCCGGCGTAGTCGCGGTCATCGAAGACCTCGCCAGCAGCGGTTCGGTAGGGCTCGGTTTCCTTGGAGATGTACGGCGCTGAGGCGGTTTCCTGGTACTGGATGACGTCCGCGGTGTGGTTGGTGATGATGTCGAAATACACCTTCATGCCACGGGCGTGGGCGGCGTCGATGAGGGTCTTCAGCTCGGCATTGGTGCCCAGATGGGGGTCGATCTGTGTGAAGTCCGTGACCCAGTACCCGTGATAGCCGGCCGAGCTGTTCGCCAGGGTGCCGTCACCCTGGACCGCCTTGTTCTTGAAGCTCGGTGTGAGCCAGAGGGAGTTGGTGCCCAGCCCCTGGATGTAGTCCAGCTGGTCTTGGAGACCCTTCAAATCCCCGCCATTGAAGAATCCCTTGCGGGTGGGATCGAAGCCGGACACCATCGGATCGGCACCCAGCCCGCCGTCGTCGTTGGCTGTTGTGCCGTTACTGAAGCGGTCGGCCATGACGAAGTAGAAGTTCTGATCGCTGATGCCTCCGCGGATGGAGTGCTGGGCAGCGGCGTCGGGAGTGGTGGCGGGCGCGGCGCTTGCGGGGAGGATGGCCGAGGCGGTGAGTACCGCCGTCGTCATGACGACGGCGGCGATCCGGTTGAGTGGTGGGCGCTGAGGGCAGTTGTTGGGTCTATAGCTGCGAGATAACACGTGATGGAACCTTCCGCTAAGCGACAGTGCTGTGGCATGTAGGTGCTGTGTGACAAGTCACAACTGTAAGCGCTTCCGTAGGGTTAATCCACGGCTTCTGGGTGTTGAGAATTATGAAGAGCCTCGGATGAACTCCCGCGCTGGAAGCGTTTGCATGTGCCCTACCCGAAATTGCGCGGGATTTTCACTGTGCCTTTGCATTGCCTCATCCCGAAACGCTATGCATCTGTCCATAACGAAGCCCGTGTGACTTGCATAGGGTTGAAGAGATCTGCTTCACAAAACGCCCCCCGATCTATCCCCAAGGATGAGTTTCAACGATGAAGAGCATCGCCCTCCTGCGCGAACGAGCCACCCGCGTCATGCCTACCGGTTCCCACTGCCCGGCGTCGGGTCTCTGGAGCCCGGACTCCGATCCTGACGCCGTCCAGGTTTTCGCGGAAGGCCACATCCTCCCGGCTCACGATGGTGTGCCCACCGTCTGGCGGCGCCGCACCGCCGCTGAAGTGTCGGCATGACCAGCACCATCCTGAACAGGCCCGCCGACTACCGCCACGTGCCGGCGGCCGAGTGGACTGAACTCACCTCCGGCGATCCCGTGTGGATTTACGACGTCGCGTGGGGCGCCGGGACCGGCCGCGTGGACGATGTTTCCAAGCACCAGGAACTGCTCTGGGTCATCCTCGAGCCGACCGGCCGCAGGCTCATTTGCGGAACGGACGACGTCGAGGTCTGGACAGCCTGAAAAAACTCGCCGAGGTGGCAAATAATGACAATTTCTGAGCGGATGATTGTCATTAAGTGCCATCTCGGCGTCAGTTAAACGGCGGGGACCAGAACGCTGGGAGAGCCCGTCTCCACTCGGCTCACCGGACCGTCCGGCAGGCCGGTTTCGGAGTCCAGCTTGAAGCTCACGACGTCGTCCGAGCCTTCGTTGGCGACGTACAGCCAGCCTTCGCGGACCAGGTGGTGGCGCGGCCACTCGCCGCCGCACGGCACCTCCGCGACGGGCTCGAGCTCGCTACCGCTGTGCGACACCTTGAGGATACAAATCCGGTTGGACCCCCGCACACCCACATACGCGAAGCGGCCATCGGGCGATAACGCAATCTCCGCACCGGCGTCGCCGTCTTTTGCCCCTGTAGCACTCGCCGGAACCATGGTTGTCAGCTCGTAAGTGCCGTCCGGTTCCATCCGAATCGCTGCCACTTCCACCGAGTATTCGGTGTCCACAAAGACAGTTCCGCTGTGATGGCGGGCCATGTGCCGGGGACCGGAGCCCTTCGGCAGGATCACCTGATGATCCGTTTGAAGGCCAACACCTGGCGAGTACTGCCACACCCTGACCAGGTCATGTCCCAAGTCCGTGGTCATCACGCGGCCGTCCGGCAGCATCAGGCTTGAGTGCGCACGGCTGGGCCGCTCCCCGTCCGGAGACGTTGCTGTGTGGGGGTCGACGGCGGCGGCCGCGCTGGTGCGCGAGGTGATGGCGCCGTCGTGGTCCAGTTCATACAGGATGACCTGGCCGTCGCCCCAGCAGGTGGCCACAATAAAGCGTCCCTGCGGATCGGCCGCTACGTGGCACGTAGCTTCACCGGCCGGCCAAGGATCGCCGAAGGCCTCCAGTCCAGAGTCGCCTGTCCGGCGATACGCCCGCACCGTCTTCCCTTCCTCGGCCACGGCGTAGACCACCGGGAGCGAAGGGTGCAGGGCAAGGAACGATGGCGAATTGGCGGCGATCGCCAAACCGAGGGATGTCAGCTTGCCGTCGTCGTCGGCCGAAAGCGCGACGATGCCCTCACCCTTGCCGTCCCTGTCGGCAGTGTACGAACCAACCCACATCAGTGCCTCGTGGACGGCCACGGTCAGTGCCCCTGGACGTCTGAGTCGACGCCGGCGTCCGGTCCGGCGTCGAGGGTTTGCAGCCTGGTGAGGTCGTCGTGGTCCAGTTCGAAGTCGAAAATGTCCAGGTTTTCCCTCATCCGTTGCGGATTGGCGGTCTTGGGGATGGCCACCAACCCCTGCTGAACGTGCCAGCGCAGCACCACCTGGCCCGGCGTTTTCCCATACTTCTTGCCGATATCTGCCAACACTGGAGCGTTCAAGAGGTCGCTGCTGGCACCCAGCGGGCTGTAAGACTCGGTAATGATGCCGTTCCGTTCGTTGAAGGCCCGGGCAGCAGGCCGCGGAATGGACGGGCTGACCTGGATCTGGTTGACCGCCGGAACAACGTCAGTCTGCCGGAACAGTTGATCGAGGTGGGCAGGCTTGAAGTTGGACACGCCAATCGACCGCACTTTCCCAGAGGCCTGAAGTTCCTCGAAGGTTTTCCACGTGTCCACGAAATCGCCGCGGCGGGGAAGTGGCCAGTGGATCAGGAGGAGGTCAACGTAATCCAGGCCCAGGCGCTCCAACGAGCCGTCCAGTCCGGCAGCGGCCTTACCGGAACCTTGGAATTCGCCGTCGAGTTTGGTGGTGATGAAGAGCTCCTCGCGATTCACCCCGCACGCCCGGATGCCGTTGCCCACGCCCTTCTCATTGCCGTACTTCACAGCAGTATCAACGTGCCGGTAGCCATGCGACACCGCCTCCACCACAGCATCGGCAACCTGGGCGTCATTCAGCGGCCACGTGCCGAGTCCCAGTTGAGGGATCTTGTGGCCGTCGTTGAGTTCGATGAGCGGGGCAAGTGTCATGGGGCATGATCTCCTTTTGAGTCTGTTGCTGTTCTACGCTGGCCGCTTGCTGCTTGGCAACAGCTACCGGCGCGACCATTCATAGAGCCGATCACTCAACTCCATAAAATCCTCGCTCACTGTCTGCAGCTCGGGATGGGTGTCATGCCATTCGACGATCTCCCTGGCACCGTCCGCGAACGGAATCGTGGCCCGGTAGTCAGGGACCAAGGCTTTGATTTTGGAGTTGTCGAACACCACGGAGTGCGAGCGGTCACCCAACAAGTTCGGGCCGAGCTCATGGCTGTGGGCTGCGATGGTGTCCGAAGAAGCGTGGAACAGCTCGGGTTCTTCCACTCCGGCCGCCCGCGCAAAGAGGCGGTAAATCTGGTTCCACGGCAGGAACTCATCAGACGTAATGGTGTAGCTCTCGCCCACAGCCTGCGGCCGCCCCAGAAGACCAACAAAAGCCTTGGCGAAATCCCGGCTATGAGTCAGCGTCCAGAGCGATGTCCCGTCACCGTGCACCATGATCGGCATCCCGGCCCGCATGCGATGGATGTCAGTCCATCCGCCCACCATGGCGATCTTGGTCCGGTCATAAGTGTGGGAAGGCCGCACCACGGTAAGAGGGAAGTCCTGCTCACGGTAGGCCTCGTACAGCAGCTCCTCGCAGGCAATCTTGTCCCGCGAGTACTGCCAGAACGGGTTCTTCAAGGGCGTCGACTCCCTGATGGGAAGCAACGTGGGCGGCTTCTGGTACGCCGAAGCGGAACTGATGAAGACGTACTGTCCGGTCCGCCCACGGAACAATTCCAAGCCGGCCCGCGCCTGGTCCGGGGTGAAGGAAATAAAGTCCGCAACGGCGTCGAACGCCCTTCCCCGAAGTACCTCCCGCACGGCGGCGGCGTCCCGGACATCCGCGTGAAGCACTTCCGCCCCCTCGGGGACCGGCCGCCCGGCTGACCGTCCCCTGTTGAGGATGGTCAGCCGGTGGCCCAGTGCGACGGCACGTTCAGCCGCCGCCGCACTGATGACCCCGGTCCCGCCGACGAACAGGATGTTCCGTGGCGAGACGGTGTCCGCCGCCGTTCCCAGACTGGCGGGGAGGAGGCTGCTCACCAGGCGTAGTCTTCGGGTGCGGGTTTGTGGCCCGGGAAGATGTCGTCGAGGCGCTTGAGGGCGTCCTCGTTCAGGGAAACGTCCAGTGCACGGATGGCTGCGTCCAGTTGTTCCTGGGTACGCGGCCCAACAATCGGGGCCGTCACCGCAGGCTGGTGGAGAAGCCAAGCCAACGCAACATCCCCGGGAGCATGCCCCAGTTCGTCCGCGAAATCCTCGTACTGGCGGATCTGCTCCTCGTGCTTCTTGAGGGTCTCCAATGCCCGCCCCTCGGTGCGGCGGACACCCTGCTCTTCCTTCTTCAATACGCCACCCAGCAGCCCGCCCTGCAGCGGCGACCACGGGATCAAGCCAAGGCCGTACTGCTGCGCAGCCGGGATGACCTCGAGCTCAACTTCGCGCCGGAACAGGTTGTAGATGGACTGCTCACTGACCAGCCCGGTGTAGTTCCGCCTGCGGGCGGCTTCCTGCGCCTGGGCGATGTGCCAGCCGGCAAAGTTGCTGCTGCCCGAGTAGAGGATCTTGCCCTGCTGGACGCCCACCTCGATTGCCTGCCAGATCTCGTCCCACGGCGTATCGCGATCAATGTGGTGGAACTGGTAGACATCGATGTAGTCCGTCTGCAGCCGCTTGAGGCTCGCATCGAGTGCACGGCGGATATTGAGCGCCGACAACTTGGACTCGTTGGGGCGGTCCGTCATGGTGCCGTACAACTTGGTGGCAAGGACAGTGCGCTCGCGGCGCTCGCCGCCCTTGGCGAACCAGCGACCGATGATTTCCTCGGTCCAGCCGCGGTGGCCGGTGCCGCCATAGACGTTGGCGGTGTCGAAGAAGTTGATGCCGGAGTCCAATGCGGAGTCCATGATCGAGTGGGCTGTTGCCTCGTCCGTCTGCGGACCGAAGTTCATGGTGCCCAGGCAGAGACGTGAAACTTTCAGGCCGGAACGGCCAAGGTGGGTGTACTGCATGTTTGTCCTTTGTTTAGAGCTGACTTAGAGCTGTGTGAAAGCTGCGACGGCGGGATCGGAGCCGATGCGGGCTCCCGCCTCGAGTGCCGTAATGGCTGCCAGTTCGGATTCGGTGAGCGTGAGATCGGCGGCACCGAAGTTCTCCCGCATCCTCTTGGAGTCAGCGGACTTGGGGATCACGATGGTCCCCTGCGCGAGGTGCCAGGCCAGGATCACCTGTGCAGGAGTAGTGCTGTGGGCTGCGGCCACGAGGGCCACCTGCTCGGCGTTCAGGTCCTTCCCCTGCCCCAACGGGCTGTACGCCTCCACGGCAATGCCGAGGTCGCGGCACTTGGTGGCCAGCTCGCCTTGTTGGTACGTGGGGTGGACTTCGATCTGGTTGACCGCCGGAACCACCTCCGCCTCTTTGAGCAGTGTGTCCACGTGCTCGGAGAGGAAGTTGGAAATGCCGATGGCCCGGATCTGCTTGTCCTGGTACAGCTTCTCCATCTCTTTCCACGCCTGCGTGTAGAGGCCCTGCGAAGGAACGGGCCAGTGAATCAGGTATAGATCGATGACTTCCAGGCCCAAGGCATCCCGGCTTCGTTGGAAGGCGTCATACGCCTCGCCCTGCTCGCCGTTGCGAAGCTTGGTGGTGATGAAAAGTTCTTCCCTCGGAATGCCCGAAGCCGCGACGGCAGCGCCGACCCCTGCCTCATTGCGGTACGCAGCCGCGGTGTCGATGTGGCGATAGCCGGCTTCCAAGGCGTCTTCCACTACCTTCTGCGTTTCCTCAGCAGGTACTTGGAAGACACCGAAACCGAGCTGGGGGATAGTGACGCCGTTATTCAATGTCAGCTCTGGCATGACGGTCTCCTTCGACGGGATGGTGATGGCGATGACTCCAGAAAGCGTTTTCGGAGGCTCTGTACTGAGCCTATGCAGTTTTGGCCCCAGAGTCAGCAACCCAGCCTGATCCTGTTTTTCCTAGGTCTGGTAGTCCTACCCAGAATGGTGGTCTTTCACACGCTACGAACGGCAGAATGGACGGATGGGTCAAAGCGCCGAGTTCGGTAAGTTCCTCAAAGTCATGCGTGCCCGTCTCTCACCCGAGGACGCCGGGTGGCAGGAATCCAGCGGTGCCCGCAGGGTGCCCGGACTCCGCCGCGAGGAAGTTGCCCGGCTCTCCGGAGTGAGTACCGACTACTACACGCGCCTTGAACAAGGCCGCAACATCCACCCGTCCAAAGCGGTCCTCGACTCGGTGGCCCGGGCGCTTCGCCTGGACGCGGGGGAGCATGCGCACATGATGGACCTGCTGGAGCACTGCGCCAGTTCCGCGGGTAATCCCGGCCCCGCGCAAAAAGTGAGGCCCGGGCTCCGGCAGCTGCTGGACGCCGTCGGTGATGTTCCGGCCATGGTGCTGGGCAGGCGGGCGGACGTCCTGGCCGGAAACCAGATGGCTCACCTGCTTTTCACCGACTTCCCGTCACTCCCGGCCGCGGAGCGGAACCTGACCCGTTGGATCATCCTGGATCCCTCGGCGGGGCAGCTGTTCAGGGACTGGAAAACCGTGGCCGCTGAAGCTGTGGGTGCTCTGCGAATGGACGTCGGCCGGCACCCCAACGATCCCCGGACCAACCAACTCGTGGGCGAACTTGCCGTGCACAGCGAGCATTTTCGGCAATGGTGGGCCGGGCACAGGGTGGCGTCGCGATCCGCAGGCACCGTGCGGTTGCACCACCCGATCGTTGGTGACCTCGAACTGAACTTTGAGACGCTGAGTCTCCCGGACGACCCCGACCAGATGCTGAGGGTCTATTCCGCGAAGCCCGGCTCGCCGTCGTCGGACGCTTTGACGCTGCTCAGCTTGGGTGACGTGGGCACCAAAGCAAAGGACCGCGAACCCGCCCGCAGAGATGGCAGTTAATGACAATCCGGAGCTCCGGAACTGTCATTAACTGCCATTTCGCGGAGAGGTCATCAGCGCTCCAGACGGAAACCAAGCTTGATGGTGACCTGCCAGTCGGCCACTGCGCCGTCCTCGAGGTGCCCGCGGATCTCCTTGACCTCAAACCAGTCCAGGTTCCGCAGTGTCTGGGAGGCTGTTGCGATGCCGTTCTTGATCGCGTCGTCAACGCCTTCGGTGGAAGTTCCTACAATTTCGGAAACGCTATATGTGTGGCCAGCCATGGTGCTCCTCATCAACGTCTTACGAATCTTTGGAAATTTCGGGCCCGCCAGGCAGGCCGTTCATGCAGACTAGCCCACGGATCTCCGTGCGGCCAGAGGTGTTGCAGCCTTAGCTTTCGCGCCAGTCGTTGCTGGTGATGTGCGAACCTGCCTGCGGCCCCATTTGCAGCATTCCGCCGTCCACAGGCCATGACGCGCCGTTGACGTAGCTGGATTCCGGTGATGCCAGGAAGGCTATGACGGCGGCGATTTCCCGGGCATCTCCGGGACGTCCCAGCGGCACTCCGGGCCGTTCCTTCTGCTTGGGATCCTCGTCTTCCTGGCCCGTCATGGGAGTCGCGATCTCACCCGGCGCCACGTTGTTGGCGGTGATGCCGTGCTCAGCGAGTTCCAGGGCCATGGTCTTGATGAGGCCGCCCAAGCCATGCTTGGAAGCGTCGTATGCCGAGGCTCCTACCCTCGGCTGGAACTCATGGACACTGGTGACGGCGATGATGCGCCCACCCCGGCCGGCTTTCACCATGCGCTTGGCCGCTGTCTGCATCGCCACGAAAGCGCCGTTGAGGTTGGTGTCCAAAGTGGACATCCACGTGTCGTAGTCCAGCTCAAGGAACTTGGTGCCATCGCCGGTTCCGGAGTTGTTGACGAAGACGTCCACGCCGCCAAGTTCCTCAGCGAGCTTGTCAATGGCCGCAGCCGTCCCACGGGCATCAGTGGTGTCCAATGGGTGGACCACGGCCTTCCGGCCCAGGCCGCGGACTTCCTCCGCGGTTTCCTCAGCTCCCTGCTGATCGGAATGCCAGGTGATTCCCACGTTCATGCCTGCCTTGGCCAAGGCCACCGCAGTGGCGCGCCCGATGCCTGAATCTGATCCCGTGACAATGGCGGTCTCCGGGGAAAATGGTGCGTCGCTCATGGTCCTGCCTTTCGGTCGAGTGGTCGTTCCGATGATTAATCCCTACCCCCGAGACCCCGGCTGTAAACACTCCCGGCATGAACGGTCATCCCGGGGGATCATGATGGAGTGTAGATTTCTTGCAGCACCACCCAGCGAATCCCCACAACCAGGAGTACTCATGTCAGAAGTTATTGTCGTCGGCGTTGACAACAGCGAGACGGCCAAGCGCGCAGCAGTGGCAGCAGCGAAGCTCGCCACCGCGCTCGGTGCTGAACTGCACGTCATCAGCGGCTTCTCAGATGACCGCATTGAAGAATTTGGCAGCGGCAGCGACCGCATCACCGTCTCGTCGGCAGACTCTGCGGAGTACGTTGCCCGCAAGGTTTCCGAAGAGCTGGACGTTCCCGCCGGCAACATCAAGTACTTCGCTGCCCGTGGCACTCCCGCCAACGCCCTGATCAACTACGCCGAGACCAATAACGCCTCGCTGATCGTTGTGGGAAACAAGCGCATGAAGGGCCTGGGCCGTGTCCTGGGCAGCATCGCCAACAGCGTGGCGCACGGTGCACCCTGCGATGTGTACATCGTCAACACGGACGTGGAGGCGTAACCAAGCCAAGCAGGGGACAGCGCCTGTTGAAATTACTGCTCATTGGAGCAGGTGCTGTCCCCGAGCTGGCTTACCCGGTTGTGCCGTTGAGAACAGTCACGTTGGAGCGGGTCACGCCCCTCCCGGTGATGAGCAGGACATGGCCGGACTGCGGGATATCGGAAGTGATGGTGAGGTCCCGCAGCGCCGAACCGTCCGCCGCCACCAGTAGCGTGACGCCTTCGCTGTTGGACAGGATCACGTCCTCTGCATTTCCTGTTGCCCCGGCCAAGGTGATGTTCCGACGATCACCCCATATAACCGCTGGCTCGTGATAAATGCCGGGGTGCACCAGCACGGTGACAGCAGCGGGATTATTCGCAGGCACAGCGCCAATGGCCGCGCGGATGCTGGCGAAATCACCGGTTCCGTCGAGTGCCACCGTGATGACCTTCCGGAGCGCAGGCTCGGTCCCGCCCAAAGGCCCGCCGAAAGCACGCACCAGTGAGGGGAGCGCCTTGGTGGGGGTCAGGCTGTAGGAGTACGGCGGATTGAAGGCCCCACCCCGTTCCTGGCCAACATTGCCGGTGCACTCGTCAAAGACGTTGTTTCGGGCTGCCAGCGCACCGCCCGGCCCTTGGTGGTGAAGGGGGTTCCGGACGTCGCGGAAGTAGTTTCCTTCCACGAGCAGCAGCGAGGCATTCCGCCCCAGCATCCCATAGCTGGAGATGTTCTCCAGATAGTTGTTGTAGACGTGGGATGCCGCGGTGTTGTCCAGGCTTGCGTTGCGCTGGTGCGTGTTCCGAATCCAGTTGTGATGCAGTGTCAGCCGGGTGACCACGTTCTGGGTCCAGCCCTCGCCAAGGGCTTTGTTGTGGTCCGAAAAGACGTTCCACGACAAAGTGACGTTGTCGCAGTCCTTTCGGATGTCCACCAGTCCGTCGCCCAACCGGGTGAAATGCATGTGGTCCACCCAAATGTGCGTGCTGGTGTCCACCTGGATGCCATCCCTGTCGTTGTCGGGCCGTTTCCCCGCAAAGTCGCCGGGAATGTAAGAGTCCCGGACAGTGAAGTTGCGAAACACGACGTTGGAGACATTGACGAGCTTGAAGCCGGCATTGACCACCGCGGCTCCTTCGCCTGCACCAAGGAAGGATTTGTTTGAGGTCACGGTCAGTTTTTCGTACTGCGTGAACAGCAATTCGCCGTGGAGGATCACCACCAGCGGTTCGGCGCTTTTGGCGAATTGGCGCAGATCCTCCGGGGTGTTCGCATGGACCAGTCTGCCGCCGGCCCCACCTGTGGTGCCTGCGCGGCCGTGCGCTGAAACGCCGGCGAAGCCTGTGGGTGCCACCGACCAAGCACCGCCGTGTCCGCCGTTTATGGGCAGCCCGGCTTCATTGAATCCGTTGGATTTGACGCCGGTCGGCGCCGCTGCGGAGGCTGCCGGGCCGAACAAGCCCGTGGACACCAAGGTGCCTGCTGCGAGTCCAGCGGAAAGAAGGGTCCGGCGCCGGATATTCAGGCCCTGTGCGTCCGCCATCTTAAGCACCTGCTGCCGGAGTCCAGTCACCGAGGAACGTGTCCTTAGTGAATTTCAGGGCCTCTTCCGGAGTGAGTTGGGGGTGGAACTCGTTGATGTATGCGCCGGGCCCGGTGTTGTTGAACTCAGCGAAGCGCCCTTCAGTCCAAGCATGACCACTCATGTCTGACCAGCCCTGCTCAGCGATGTGACTGCCCAGATTCGAGTCCCGGATGACGGCCATGGGGTGCGCGTTGGGGTCGCTGCTGGCAAACCAAGGGCGTCCCAAACTGACGGTCCCGGGTGCAGCGTCAGAGGTCAGGGTGCTGTCCACGATCAGGAAGCCGTAAGGGTTGGAGTCCTTGGTGCTGGGTGCCACGATGTAGCCATTGTTCGTATCGCTGCCGCGGTCCAGCGAATGGATGGTGCAGCCGTCAAACACCGCTGTGCCGCGGCCGTAGAGGAAGTCCACGTCACCTTCGATGTAGCAGTTTTTCAGATAGGTGCGGGCGGTAGCGTCACGGCCGGTGGTGTCTGCGAGGTAGGTGTCCTGGTTGCCGAGGAACCTGGTGTTGTCGAAGGTGATTTTGTCTGCCACCGTCCGCACCGCGAGGGCCTGGCTACCTCCGTGAACGGCCTCGTCATAAGCGTTTTCCACTGTGAGGTTCCGGACCGTGGTGTTTTCCGCCAGGACGTTGAGCGTGGCACTGCCCGCAGCGCCCCAGGTTCCGCCGAAGAACTTCGCGCCGTTTGCAGGGGTGTCGTAGGAAATGACGACGTCGGCCGGGTTGGCTGTTGCTCCCTGCAACGTCACGTTGGGCCGGTCGGCCCAGACATTCACCGCTTCCCGGTAGAAGCCGGGCTTGATGGTGATGGTCCGGGGTTGTGTGTTGCCCACAGGAATCGAGCCGATGGCCGCCTGTACGCTGCCGAAATCGCCGGTGCCGTCCAGCGCGACCGTGACCTCCGCCGTCGTGCTTGGTGCTTTGTTTTCGCGAGGTCCGGCACTGCCGGTGACCAGTTCGGGAACCCTCGCAGAGTCGTCCTTGGCGTATGAATAGAACTGTGTGGGGTCGAAGGCGCTGCCGACGTTGTCCTTGCGGCCGCGGGTGGACTCGAAAATGTTGTCACGGTTGACGATTTCCGTGGCAGGGTCCTTTGCCACCACGGGATCGGCAACCGCGGTGAAGTAGTTGCCCTCCAGGACCACCTTGGCGGCGTTGCGGCCCATCATTCCGTACTGTCCGATGTCCTGCAGGTAGTTGTTGTAGACGTGCGCAGCCGCTGTGTTGTCCAGGCTGAAGTTCCGCTGGACAGTGTTGCGGATCCAGTTGTGATGGATGGTCATTTTGGTGACTGCGTTGCCGGTCCAGCCAACGCCCAAGGCTTTGTTGTTGTCCGCGAACACGTTCCACGAGTAGGTCAGGTAGTCCGAGTCCTTGCGGGTATCGATCATGCCGTCGCCCATGCGCTCGAACTTCATGTGGTCCACCCAGACATGGTGCGAGGTATCCAGTTGGATCCCGTCACGGTCGTTGTCCGGGCGCTTGCCGTCCCAGTCGCCGGGAATGTAGGAATCACGGACTGTGAAGTTCCGGAAGATCACGTTGGACACGTTGATGAGTTTGAAGCCGGCATTGATCAGCTCCACGCCCGCGCCCGTACCGATGAAGCTCTTGTTCGAGGCGACCGGAATCTTGACGTAGTCCTGGGCTGTGATGCTGCCCTTGAGGAAGATCACCAGCGGCTCCTCGGCCGCGGCATGGGTTTTGAGTTCCTCCAGCGAGGACACGCTCACGTGCCTCCCCGCCTGGCCTCCGGTGGTGCCGTCCAGGCCGTTGCCGGGAAGGGACGCGAAACCGTCGGGACGTTGCTTCCACAGGGCCGCCGGTGCCGCCGGTGATTCTGTGCCGCTGTGGATGGGCTCCGCCCTGGCAGGCACAGCGGTAAGGCTTCCAAGAATGACGACGGCGGTGGCCGCGCCGAGTAGGCGTCGCAGGCGCATGCAAAACTCCTTTGTCTTGTCTGGATTGGTGTTGCAGGGAGTGGAGGTGGCTATTTGAGTCCGGTGGTGGCAATTCCGTTGATCAGGTACTTCTGCCCAGCAATGAAGAAGCCGATGATGGGGGCGATGGACACCACTGACATGGCGAACATGGGGCCCCACATGCTTTGTCCTTCCGAGTCCATGAAGGCGCGAAGGGCCAAGGGAACGGTGTAGAGGTCCTGGTTCTGGATGTAGAGCAGCGGACCAAAGAACTCGTTCCATGTGGAGATGAACGTGAAAATAGCCGTGGTGGCCATGGCCGGCACGCAGAGGGGCAGAATGACCCGGATGAAAGTCCGGAACGGGCCGCAGCCGTCAATCTGGGCGGCGTCGTCCAACTCCTTGGGCAGCGACTTCATGAATTGCACCATCAGGAAGATAAAGAAGGCATTGGTGGCCATGAAGTTGGGGACGATCAGCGGCAGGTAGGTGTCCAGCCAGCCGAGCTGGGAGAAGATGATGTACTGCGGAACCAAGAGAACGTGACCCGGCAGCATGAGTGTTCCCAGCATGAGGGCGAAGAACAGCTTCCGCCCGGTGAATTCCATCCGCGCGAAGGCGTACGCGGCCAGGGCGCAGGAGAAGATGTTGCCGATGATGGAGAAAATCACAACGATCATGGAGTTGATCAGGTAAACGTGGAACGGCTGGTCCAGCGCGGTCCAGCCCTGGGCGTAGTTGGAGAAGTCCCAGTTTTCGGGCCAGAGACCCAGCTGCCTAAAAATATCGTTGCTGGGCTTCATCGAGCTGGAGATCAGCCACATCAACGGGTAGAGCATCACCAGCCCCACCAGGCAGAGAATCAGATGCCGTGAGAAGCGGGAAACCGGGGTTCCCGTCAGGGCGTCTTCGGGTTGATCCTGCTTGGCCAGCTTGCGCTTGAGAGGTAAATCAAGGAGTGCCATGGGGTTGCCTTAATTGTCGTAGAAGACCCAGAACTTGGATGCGATGAAATTGATGGCCGTGAAAATCGCGATGATCATCAACAGCAGCCAGGCCATGGCCGAGGCATACCCCATCTCGAACTCGGTGAAGCCCTTCTGGTACAGGTACAGGTTGTAAAACAGCGTGGAATCCGCCGGGCCCCCGGTACCTCCGCTCATCACATAGCCCTGGGTGAACGTCTGAAACGAGCCGATGAGCTGCATGATGAGGTTGAAGAAAATAATGGGGCTGATGAGGGGCAGCGTGATGCTGCGGAACTGCCGCCACTTGGATGCCCCGTCAATCGAGGCAGCTTCGTAGTACATCCCGGGGACCTGCCGTAGCCCGGCAAGGAAGATCACCATGGGGGAGCCGAACGTCCAGACGTTCAGCACAATGAGGGTGCTGAGGGAGAACTGGGGGTCAGTGACCCACGCGGGGCCATGGATTCCGAAGATGCCCAGGAACCCGTTGACGATTCCGTCGTTGCCGAAGATGTAACGCCACAGCATCACGATTGCCACGCTGCCACCCAGAAGGGAGGGCAGGTAGTAAACAGAGCGGTAGATCGACAGGCCCTGAAGTCCCCGGTTTAGCACCAGCGCAACCAGCAGGGCAACAGCCAGGGAGATAGGCACCGACACGAAGGTGTAAATGAAGGTGACCTTCAGCGACTGAATGAGCCGTGGGTCCTCGAACATGGCCTGGAAGTTGGCCAGCCCCACAAAGTTGGGCTCAGTGAAGAGGTTGTAGTCCGTAAAAGCCAGGTACAGCGAGGCAAAGAACGGAATGACGGTGAACAACATCCCCAGGAACCACGGGAGAAGGAAAAGATATCCAGAGCGCTGCTTCCTGCGCCGGGACGGGCGGAGACGCGGTGTGCCGCCTGCCGCGGCTGGCGCCGGAGCTCCCGGCGGCTGCTTGGTCAGAACTGTCATAGCGGCAAGACCCCCTCGGAAGTAGCTGCAGGCTTACTTGTTGATTGCTGCATTGCTCTTCTCCATGAAGGTCTTAGCCGCATCCGCGGGGCTGATCCGGCCGAACTCCACTTCAGTGGTGAGCTGCTTGAGGGTATCGGCTACAACACTGGCGCCTTTCGGATATACGTAGGCGGGCGGCAAGTCCTCTTCCTGGATGGCGGCCATCAGGTCCACGAACGTCTTGTCATCCGCGCTCAGCTTGGGGGTGATGGAATCGGCCACCTCCGGGTTGATGGGGACACCGCGCTGGGTGAGGACCTCGGCGGCACCTTCAGCGTCGTTCGTCAGGAAGTCCACCAGTTTGGCTGCTTCCTTGGGATGCTTGGACTTGGCAGCGATGGACCACAGCATGGTGGGGTCGGCGGAGTAGCCACGGCGCTCGCCGCTGGTTTCGCCTGGAATGCGCAGCAGGACAACCTCACCCTCTACGGCCTCGTTGTAACCACGGAAGTTGTTGATGGGGATGATCTGCGAAGCGACCGTGCCCTTCGCGAGGTAGGACTGCGCCGGCGAGCCGCCAATTTGCTCGAAGAATCCTGCGGGCGGATAGCCGCCGGCTTTGCGGAGGTCCACGCTGTACTGGAACCAGTCCTCGATGGTCTTTTCGCTGACGCCGAGCTTGTTGTCCTTGGTGTAGAAATCCTCACCGCGTTGGCGCGCGAGCATGATGGGTCCTGTTTCCGTGGCGACGTCGTAGCCAGCTCCGTAGACTTTCCCGCCGGTTTTCTGCGTGACTTCGGTGGCGAACTTGGCGTAGTCCTCCCAGCTCCAGGTCTTGTCATCCGGGATGGTGACGCCGGCCTGGTCCGTGATGGTCTTGTTGACCACCATGCCGATGGTGGTCACGCCGGTAGCGAGGCCGTAGAGCTTGCCGTCAACCTCGCCACGGCTGAGGGTGGTTTCCGGAACCTTGTCCAAGTTCAGCTCCGGGAATGATTTGAGGTCCGCGAGGGTGCCACGCTGTGCGTACTCCAGGAGGCTGCGGTTGGCCATGGCCAGGACGTCCGGCGGGTTGCCGCCGGCAAAGCGGGTAGCGAGCTTATCGGCGTAGGGTGCGCTGTCCTGGTACTCGGTTTTGACGGTGATGCCCGGGTTCTTCTTCTCAAAGATCCGCAGGGCAGCTTCGGTCATCTTGGCCCGGTTGGCGTCGCCCCAGAAGACGAAGTTCAGTTCCACGTTGCCGCCGCTGCCGCTGCCGGAGGACGTCGCGCCCCCTCCACAGGCGCTGATCGTCAGTCCTGCCGCCACCATCGCGGCTCCCAGGACAAGCCTGCGCGAGATGGGAGTGTTTGCTGTCTTCTTCATTGAATGACGCCTTTCTGGTGCCCGATCTAGGGACGTAAATACAGGGTTTCCGAGCATTCCCGGCAGAAACTTTCTTAGGGTGTACGGATTTTTTAGCGATGCGAGGGTCCTCATTGAGACCAAAACGAGGAGCAGAAATACTGAGTAAACGATTTCTAGCAACAATTCACTGTGACTGTCAACACATCATCGCTGTTATGCAGAAACTTTTAAAAGAAACTTTCGTGCAGAGTTGCCGAGTTCTTTCTGTTCTGTTTATGCTGAACCCACGCAACCGCGCTGCCATCACCAGCGCACTCACCGCAAGGAGGTCCAATGGGCAGTTTCCAGCTCCACGGCGCAACCGTGGCGCGGGTGAACAACGGCGTTGACCTGGCAACGGTGCTGGCTCCCAGGCCCTACCTGCACCCCCTCCGCACTTTGGCCGGCGCGCCCCTCACGGAAGCCGGTCCAGACGACCATCCGCACCACCTGGGCCTCTCGCTCGCGTTCTCGGACGTGAACGGAAGCAACTTCTGGGGCGGATCCACCTACACGGGGCACGGCCCTGCCCTTCTGGCCAATCACGGTCGTCAAGTGCCCTCTGGCTGGAGTTACCAACCCGGAAAGGCCGGCGGGACTGTCACGTGGATGGACATGAAGGGGCAGGAACTAGCCACGGAACAGCGGAACTACACCTGCCAGGACCACCCGGACCCCAACTCCTGGAGCCTTCTGTTTGACTCCTTGATCCAGCCAGCAGGTGACGTGGAGCAACTGTGGGTGTCGTCGTCGGCGGTTAAGGGACGCGAAGGCGCCGGTTACGGCGGAATCTTCTGGCGCTTCCCCACGGGGGACGGCCCGGCGGGCGTGCTGTGTTCGCAGGGCACCGGAACGGAAACGGCCCATGGCTCGCTCTCCCCGTGGCTCGTGGTGAAAACCCGGCAGCACGGCCGCGACGTTAGCGTCGTCCTCGCACAAAACCCCGCCGAACTCCGTCCTTGGTTTGTCCGCACAGAAGGATACGTCGGTGCCGGACCCGCGGTTGCGTGGAGCGAGGCTGCCCGGGTGGACCGGAACAGGCCACTCCAACTCAGCCTCCACGCCATCATCCACGACGGCCACATATCCAGCAGCCACCACGTGGAAGAACTCCTTCTCCAGCACTTCAGCAGCAGCTCTCCGGACAGGACACCATGACAAATATGGGAAATCGACACCGCATCCCCGTCTACAACAACCCCATCCTCAACGGCGACTGGCCGGACCCGGATGCAGTCCAGGTTGAGGGCACCTATTACCTCATCGCCTCCAGCTTCAACCGGGTGCCCGGGCTGCCGGTGCTTCGCTCCAAGAACCTGGTGGATTGGGAGCACGCCGGCCACGCACTCTCGGAACTGCCTCAAACGAACCACTATTCGCTGGTGAGGCACGGAAGTGGCGTGTGGGCTCCGGCGCTGCGTCACCACGATGGCAAGTTCTGGATCTTCTATCCGGATCCGGACCACGGCATTTTCGTGCTCAGCGCAGAGAAGACTGAAGGACCGTGGAGCGCACCCCATCTCCTCTATCCCGGACGTGGACTCATCGACCCCTGCCCCCTGTGGGATGACGACGGCACCGCATACTTGGTCCACGGTTGGGCCAAGAGCCGCATCGGCGTCAAGAACCGGCTCACCGTACATCGGATGAGCCCGGACGCCTCCCGGCTTCTGGATCACGGCACCCACGTCATCAACGGCGAGGAGCTTCCTGGGTTCACCACCCTGGAGGGCCCCAAGTTCTATAAGCGCGACGGCTGGTACTGGATCTTTGCTCCGGCAGGCGGTGTTGCCACCGGATGGCAGTCGGTCTTCCGCTCGCGCTCGCCTTTTGGGCCTTACGAGGAACGGCGCGTCCTGGAGCAGGGCGATTCGCCGGTGAACGGCCCGCATCAAGGCGCCTGGGTGACCACTCCCGAGGGCGAAGACTGGTTCCTGCATTTCCAGGACCGGGGGGCGTACGGCCGGGTTGTTCATCTCCAGCCGATGGGTTGGGGCGAAGACGGCTGGCCGTGGATGGGCAAAACAGCGGACGACGGCGGACCGGGAACCCCGGTTTTGAGCCACCCCTACCCGGTGGGTACTTCACCTGAGGACGTTGCCCCGCCGTCCAGCGACAACTTCACGTCCCCTGCCCTGGGCCCGCAGTGGCATTGGCAGGCCAACCCCCGGGACGAATGGCTTTCCACCTGTGGAGGAGGGCACCTGATTCTGCGTCCGCAGGCAAACGATCCCATCAACCTCCGGGAACTTCCCAACGTCCTGGCCCAAATCCTCCCCGGCGAGCCGTCCACCTTCACCACCACCCTGGAACTGGACGATGTGCCTGTGGGTACCCGGGCCGGCGTCGTGGTTTTGGGCCAGCGGTACGCCTGGCTGGGCCTGGTACGCACCGAAAACGGCTACGTCCTGGGTAGCGGCACCGGTAGCGAAGGTCCGTACGAGCAGCAGATGGGACGCGCTGTGGCACTTCCCGGCCCCAGCATTGAGCTCCAGATCCGCGCGGATGAGACCCCAAGGGCCACGTTTGCCTGGCGTGTTGGCCCCACGGATCCGTGGCAGATTCCCATCTGGGATTTCGACGTCGTGGAGGGGCGGTGGATCGGCGCTGAACTGGGGATTTTCGCTGCATCACCCCTGGGATCGCGTGAACACGGCAGTGTTAGGGTTGGACCCGTGCGGGTGGATACTGCGCCGGTCCGCCGGGCAACCACCCAGCGCATTGCCGCTCCCGTATCCCCATGAGTTCAAGGACCGCCCCGTTGACCACTCCGCGCCCCAAGATCGCAGATGTGGCCGCAGCTGCGGGCGTTTCCGTGCCTACCGTTTCCAAGGTGCTGAATGGGCGTTCGCATGTTTCGGAGTCAACACGCGCCCGCGTCCAGCAGGCCTTGGAGGAGCTCGACTACACCAAGCGAAACTCGCCCAGCGAACCTGGGCTGCTTCAACTGGTAGTGAACAACTTTGATTCTCCGTGGGTCCTGGAAACCATGGAAGGCGTGGAAGCTGCGGCCACACGCCTTGGCTACACCGTGGCCTACACGCGAGCCGTGAATGCCACCGCGGAGAACTGGCAGAAACTGCGGGAGCCCTCCGGCAACCGCCTCGACGGTGTGATGTTGTTGGCTCCGCGGCAGGGCTCACCGTTGGTGGAGCTGGCGCGGACGCTGAACATTCCCGCCGTCGCCATCGACCCCGAAGGCTCCCAGGGCCTGCAGATACCCAGCGTCAGCCCGGCGTCGTTCTCGGGAGCACTGCGTGCGGTGTCCCATCTCCTGGAACTGGGCCATGAGCGCATTGGCATCATTACCGGCCGCGTCCACAGCCCGGGTCACGGACGCGCCCGTTACGCCGCCTACGTGGCTGCCCTTCACGAAGCCGGGTTGCCGGTACTTCCCGAGTTCGTGCGCGACGGCGATTTCAGTATCGAGTCCGGGCTTCGCCTGGGCGGGGAGCTCCTGGACCTGCCGGAGCGGCCCACAGCGATTTTCACGGGCAGCGACCTGCAGGCCCTCGGCGTGATGAACGCCGCCGGGCAGCGGTCCCTGAAAATCCCCGGCGACCTCAGCATTGTGGGCTTCGACGACATCGCCCAGGCAGCCCTCACGTCACCGCCGCTCACCACGGTCCGCCAGCCGCTCGCGCAGTTGGCGTCGATGGCCGTGGGAATGCTCACGGAGCAAATCGAACAGCAGGGACTCGCTACTTCAGCAGCCCTGGAAGTCGCCACGGAGCTGGTGGTGCGGGGAAGCACGGCCCCACCCAAGTAGCGCCGTGCTCCCCTCTTGATGGCCAGAAACTTAGTGGCCTGGAACTTAGTGGCCTTGGAACGCTTCGGCCAGCCACCACGAGCCGCCGTCGGAGGCGATCTTCGCGTCGATGACCAGCGGACGGGTTTGGGTACCGGCTTCGTAGGCCGCGATCCAGGGTCGTACGGCGTCCAAATCCGACACGGACCGGACGGTCACTCCTTCAGCGCCGAACCCGCGGGCGATCGCGGCGATGTCCGTCTCCGGGAAGACCACGCTGGCGAGCTCGGCTTCTGTGTGTTCGGAGGCGAAGTGGTGCACCTCTGCTCCGTAGGCTGCGTCGTTGTAGACGATGCACACCAGCGGCAACTTCAGGCGGACGGCGGTCTCCATTTCGCTGATCCCCATGAGGAATCCACCGTCGCCCGCGCCCAGCACCGGCAGCCGGTGTGATTGGGCAAGTGCGGCGCCGATGGCTGTGTACAGTCCGAGCCCGATGGCTTGGAAGGCTTGGGTGAAGCAGAATCCGTACTCGTCCGGCACGGCAAGGTATTGGCTGGGGTAGCCCATGAAGTTGCCCGAATCGACGGCCACGATCCTTTCGGCCGGGAGCAGGGTGTCGAGTTCGCGGGTGAGGACGCGTGGGTCGATGGCTGTGGCGGTGGATAGGTCTTCGGTTTCGACGTCCCGCCACCGCGAACCCTGTTTGATGGCCAGGGCGTTGGTCTCAGTGCGGTACTTTTCTGCCGGTTCGGGCTGGACGCCGGCCAGCGCGGCCAGCACATCGGCCGCGGTCAGCGCTGAGTCTCCCAGCACTCCCAGTGAGATGGGCCGGTTAGCGCCTAGGGCAGAGTCTTCGACGTCGATCTGCACCACTGTGGTCCCGGCGGAAATCAGCCGTCCGTGCCGCATGGTCCACATGTTCAGCGCGCAACCCCACCCCACGATCAGGTCGGCACCGCTGATGAACTCGGCGGTGGCAGGCGAGGAGAATCCGCCGGAGATACCCAGGTTGTGGGAATCGCCGTTGAATAGCCCGCTCGCCACCGCGGACGTTGCCACCAGCGCGCCAGCATGCCGGGCCAGCGCCAGGATTTCGTCCCGGGCACCCCGCCCGCCGCGTCCGGCAACGAACACCGGCCGTTCAGCTTTCGCTATCAGTGCGGCCAGTTGCTCCACGGCGCCAGTGTCCGGGCGTACCTTCAACGGTTGAGGCACGACGACGGCACTCACCTCGTCCGCGGCGGCTCCGCTTTGAACGTCCAGCGGCAAGCTAAGGACCACGGTGCGGCGTTCATTCACCGCGGTCCGGAAGGCCCTGACAGTGTCCGCGACGGCTGTTGCGGGGGAATGGATGCGTTCGGCCACGGCTCCTACGCTGCGGGCCAGGGCGTCTTGGTCGATCTTGAAGTTGGACCGGATGGCCGCGGCCTGGGTGTCGGCGGTCAGCACGATCATCGGCGTCCGGCTCTTCGCTGCCTCACCGATGCCGGTGATGGCGTTGCTCAGCCCGCAGCCTTGATGCGTGGTGACCACCCCGACTTTCCCGGACATCCGGGAGTACGCGTCGGCCATGGTCGCCGCACCGCCCTCATGCCGGGTGGCCGTGAACGGGATGCCCTCGGCCATGAGAGTGCCGGTGACATCGAAGTTGCCGCTGCCCACCACCCCAAAAACGTGCCCGACGCCGAGCTTCGCCAGCGTCCTGCCCACCAACGTGGAGACCCGCACTTGCCCGCTCATGCCTTCTCCACCGCACCCTTTTCCACCAGCGCGTACACGCGGCTCGGGCTGCCCGTCCCGCCGACGATCGGCAACGGAGCAACCACCAACGTCGCACCGGTGACGGGGAGTCGGTCCACGTTCCGGAGCGACGTCACCCCGTACTTGTCCGCGCCGAGCAGGAACGAGTGGACGGGGAACATGGGGTCCAGGCCGCCGGCCTGACCGGCGTCGATGCCCACGGTTTCCACACCGAAGCCACTGATCGAGGCGTTTCCGGCGAGCCACTTGGCACCTGCCGCGGAGACCCCGGGAGTGTGGGGTCCGGCGTCGTCAGCGTTGACGAAAGCCGCAGCGTCAGCGCCTCGGGCCGCCCAACCAGTCCGGAAGATCACCCAGCAGTTCTCCGGGAACGCGCCGTGCTCTTGCTGCCACTGCTCAAAGTGTTCCGGTTCCAGCAGGAAATCCGGGTCCTCCGCCGCCTCGAGCGACTTGTCGATGACCACAACCGGGCCCACCAGTCGGTGTGGTTCGATCTGGTCCACGGATTTGCCGTCCTTGCCCGTGATCCAGTGGACAGGTGCGTCCAGGTGCGTCCCGGCGTGTTCGCCCACGGTGACGTCATTCCACGCCCAGGCGGGACCGGCGTCGTCGAAATTGCTCACCGGCGAGACGGACAAACCCACCGTGTTCGCGAACGGCTGCGGCAGGTTCAGGATGGGGGTCTCGGAACTGAGCGGCGTGGTGAGGTCGATGATCTCCACCGAACCGCTCGAGAGGGCTGCAGTGAGCCCGGCCAGAACAGACATTGTTCTCCTATCGCTTGCTTGGTTTCAGTGCTGATTGAATACGGGAAAATCGTGAGAGTTTCGCGGTCAATTTCTGCGCAACCAGATGTCCGGAACCGCCGGAAAGCCCCGGACCGGGATGGGTTGACGCGCCGATGTGCCAGAGACCTTCGACGGCGGTTTGGTGTCCTGCCGCTGCGGGGAAGGGCCGCCACAGCAGGTTTTGGAAGAGCTCCGCGGAACCGCCGTAGGGATCGCCGTTGACGGCATTGGGGTTGGCCGAGGACAAGTCCGTCGGCGCCAGAATGTCCGAAGCAAGAACAGTTGCGCGCGTGCCCGGAGCGAACTGTTCAATCCGTGCCAGGACCCGTTCCAGATAGCCGTGCTTCAGCTCGTCAGTCCAGCCGCCGGCAACGTCCAGTTGGCCGGCTGCGTCACCTACGGGCGTGAACGGGACTTCCTGGAGCTGCAACCACAACGTGGCTTTGCCCTCCGGAGCCCGCGACGGGTCGAGGACGCACTGTTGGCCCACAACCACGGTAGGTTCGTTGGGCAGCAGACCCGCTTCAGCCTGGGCGCAGGCAATCCCGGTGCTGTCCGAGCCGTTGCTGATGTGAACCAGCGGGACGGTGTTGAGCCTGGGATCGAGCCATTCCACAGGCTTGTCCAAAGCAAGGTGGATCTGCATGGCACCGCGGCCGTTCTGGTAGCGTTCGGCGGCCTGGGCCGTGCCAGCGGGTGGTTGCCGGAGGAGCCGGGTGTAGAGGGCCTGGGGCGAAACGTTGGCGAGCACCGTGCCGGCTGAAACCACGCCTTGCGATGTGCGGACGCCGGTGGCGGAGCGGCCCTTACCGGAAGCATCGGGGCCCACCAGGATCTCGTCGGCCTCCGCACCCAGCATGATCCGGACGCCGTTGTCCCTGAGCAAGGACTCGAAGGCAGCCACAAACTGCGAGGCGCCGCCCTTCACAACAGGAAGCCCGAAGCCGTGCATGCTCATGGCCATGACTGCGAGCATGACGCCGCCGGTGGCTTGGTCCGGGCCGAGCCCTGCGTGCAGAAGCCAGGGCGACCACAGCTGGTCCGCTTCCCAGCCGTCAAAACGGCTGCGGACATAGTTCCGTCCGCTCATCACGGAATCCCGGACAAAGGCCTCCGTCCCGGAGAAACGCCCGCGTCGCACGGCTCCGAAGGCAATCTTCGCCACCTCCCCAAACGACCGAAGCTCCGCCCCGAAAGCCCCGAACACGGTTCCGGCGTTGCGGCCCAGATCATCGAGCATGGCCAGATACGCGGCCCCGTCGCGTGGCTCCTTGAAAGCCGCGGCTGTTTCGGCCGGGTCCCTGTGTGCGATGATCACGCGGTGGGCTCCAGTGACAGGATCCGCAGCGACGCCGGCCGTTACAGGACCGGAGGTGTTGCAGTACTCCAAGCCCCTGGCGTGGAGTTCCTTGCCCAGCGCTCCGTAAGCACCGCCGGACACAAACAAAGGGTGCCAGGAGGAGAAGGTGTCGTGGATGAAACCCGGGAGGGTACGCTCCGCGGAGTGGATGAACCCACCCAACCGATCCGAGCGCTCAATGATGCACACGCGCTTCCCTGCCAAGGCCAGCTCGGCTGCCGCGACCAGCGAATTGATGCCTGATCCTATGATCGCGACGTCAAGGGGATGGTCCATATCCGTTCCTTTCAAAAGGCGTGACTAGAAATCCGGATGGCTGGCAGTGGCGTGGTACTTTCCACCGTGGAACACCAGGGGAGCGCCGTCCTGGTGGTTGTAGCTTTCCACCTCACCCACGTAGATGACATGGTCCCCGGCATCATGTCGCGCAACGGTGCGGCACTGGAATGTTGCAACGGCACCCTCCAGCAGCGGAACACCGGCGATTCCGTCAGCTGTTTCCACGCCGGCGAACTTGTCCGTGGCGGGCGTGGCGAACTGGCGGGACAGGACGTGCTGGTCACTGGCCAGGATGTTGATGGCAAAATGCGTTGCGTCCTCGAAATCGCCCAGGCTGGGGGCACGTTTGCTGGGGCACCAGAGCACCAGCGGCGGATCCATGGACACTGACGTGAAGGAATTCGCGGTCATGCCCACTTTTCGGCCGTCCGCAGACACAGTGGTAACCACCGTGACGCCCGTGGCGAACTGACCCAACGCACCTCTGAAATCCCTCACATCGAAGGCAGCAGCATCGTCCTCTTTCCGGGCCTGCATGAAGTCAGCGGCCGCGGTGGGATCGAACCACCAGGGGTATGACGTCCGAGGATCATCGAAGCCGCTGACGATGCTTGCCGCCAGTGCCGGATGGTCAGCGGCTTCACGGAGGAGCGTCTTCTGGTGATCACGCCGCGGCTTCAGGAGATCGTTGGTCCACTCCACCGCCCATTGCCCCCAGCCGCGCCAAAATTCGTCGAAGGTGCGCTCCATCCAGGCACGGTCAAAAGGCTGCTGGCCTCGGCGAATGATCGAATCAAGGTAGTATTTCGCGGCCAGAGTGGCGTTGTTGGAACCCTGCCCGGTGAGCGGATCGTTCAGGACAACGGCGTCACCCAGCCCGAACACCAGCTTCCCGTTGCCGAGTTCCCCGACGGCGAACCTCACCGTGGGCGTGATGCGCCCCAGGAGCGTCGCGCCACTATCAGTCAGCTCAGCGGTGGCAAAGTTCTCTGCCTCGTGCGGGAAATGGTCTCGCAGGATTTCCAGCGAACGCTCGAGCTGCTCTTCGGGGGTTCCGACGTCGTTCCAGCGGTCCATGGGGCCGCCCACCACGCCCTCGAACACCATCATGCGGCAGGGGCCCGATGCGGTCAGGCCCGGGAACGTGAAGAACTCGCCGACGCCGGGGGCCATGGACATGCGGATGGCGTCGCCCGCGCCGCCGGTACCGGCGGCGGAAGCACCGTCGTCGGACGTGACGTAGTTCAGGGCCAGTACCCGCTGCGGCCGGTCGAAGGGCGACTTGGCCTTGTCCCGCGGGAAGATCTGGCCGATCTCGCCCTTGCCGGTGCTCACAATGACCAGCTCGTAGTCATGGGCGAGTTCTTCGAGCATGCGCGGTGTGACCTTCTCAATGCGGAAGTCACCACCGGCTGCAACAAATGTTTCGATCCAGAGGGCACTTTTGATGCGCTGGTCAATGGACCGGGCGGGACCGTCCAGTGGTGCTTCCCATTCGATGGGTTCATCACTATCCACACGTAGCCGGATGGAGGTGATGCCAGGGACGGCTCCGGATTCGTAGAATTCGGTGAGCGCTGTCCCCATGTGGGCTTCGGCGTCCAGGGCGGTGGAGAACATGCACTGGCTGGACATGACCTTGCCGGTGCGGATCTGGGCAGCGGAACGGTCGGATAGGAGCGTCACCGCGTAGCCGTCACGTTGCAGGCCCAATGCCAGCTGGGCCCCGGATTCGCCGGCCCCCACGATTGCTATCTTTCGCATGGTTGAGTCCTTATTAGCAGGGTCGTGCTACGAAACTTTGGCCGCAGACAAATCCGCGAGGTAGCTCGCGGCTTTATCCGGGTACATGAACCAGTCCTGGAATTCCGGTGGGTGGTTGAAGCCGTTGGCGAAGCGATGCGCGATAGCCGGCTCGCTGTTCGCAGCCCCCAAGAGCTCGAGGACATGGGGCGGAGGCGGAGCCAAGAGGGCATTCGTCCAGTGTGCAACGTGCTGCGCGTAATCCCAATAGCGCTCAAAAGTGGCCTGCATGAAGTTTGCATCGTAGGCGCCACCGCCGTACCGGGTGATGCTGTCCAAGTACGACGCCGCGCATTTGCTCGCGTTGTTGGAACCCTGCCCCGTGATCGGATCGTTCAAAACCACGACGTCGGCCAGGCCAAGTACCTGCCGGCCGCTCGGCAAGGTGGCAATCGGGTGGCGGACGGTGGGCGCAAACCTGCCCTGGAGGACGCCGTTGGGATCGGTGAGTTCTACATCAGTGGCGCGCTCGGCTTCCCACGGCAGGAAGGTCTTAAGGATGTTTTTGGAGTTTTCCAAATGTTCCTCGGGCGAGAGTCCCTTCCACGAGTCCATGGGCCCGCCCGGAACCCCTTCGAAGACCATGATTTCGCAGGGGCCGGTGGTGGTGAGCGCCGGGAAAACGAAGTACTCGCCAACGCCGGGGATCAGGTTGAATGAGACCGCCGAGTAGTCCTCGCGCGGCTTCAAGCCCTTCACGTAGGTTAAGGCCAGGGCACGCTGCGGTGCATCGTAGGTGCTGCGTTCCGCGTCACGGGTGAACAGTTGCGCGATCTCGCCCTTGCCGGCGGCCACAATCACCAGGTCCGAGTTCTGCGTGTACTTCTCCAGCTCGGCAACGCCGGCGTCTTCGAAGACGAGCTCTCCGCCGCGTGCTGTGAACTCCTCCATGAACCGCGGGAACTTCACGCGCTGGTCGATCGACTTGGCGTGGTTATCCAGGCGTGAGGCCCAGCTGATCGCCTTCTCGCCCGGCAGTTCGGGGTGGGGGATGGTGAACGAGATGCCGTCCACGGTGGGAGCATCGGGCCAGAAGTCCAGGCCGAGCGCCCGTTCGTGCTCCAAGGCGTTGTGGAAGATGCACTGGCTGGAGGCAACCTTGCCTTCATGTATCTCTTCGGGTGTGCGGTTGGAAATGGTTGTCACTTGGAATCCGGCATCCAGCAGTCCGATGCCGAGCTGCAGCCCGGACTGGCCGGCACCGACGATGGTGATGTGGCGTTGCGTCATGGCGTTGCCTTTCTCTGTGGTGGAAGGTGTTGTGAAGCCTGGCGTTAGTTTGATGCGAGCAGGGGAATGGTCTCTTCGGCGCGTTCCGGGCCCAAGGCGGAATAGCCGCCGTCGACGGCCCAATCTGCGCCGGTCACAAAACTTGCTTGGTCGCTGGCGAGGAACGCGACGACGTCACCCACCTCGTGGGGGCGGCCGACCCGCTTGAGTGCGTGGAAGGGGGCCGCCACCGAGTCTGTTTTTTCGAGATTCCCGTTGCTGAGTGAGTCCATGATGTTGCTCCAGACCCAGCCTGGGCTGACGGAATTCACGCGGATGCCGTCTTCTGCGAAGTCCACGGCCATGCTCCGGGTGACTTGCACCAGCGCGGCTTTGCTGGCCGGGTATAACCAGCGGCCGGTTTGGGCTACTGAGCTGGAGATCGAGGTGAAGTTGATGACGGCACCGTGCCCGGAGGCCTTGAGGTGGGGGCGGGCTGCGTTGCTGGCCACCACTGCGCTGACGAGGTTGACGTTGAGTGCCTCGAGCCAGTCGGCGCGGCCGGACGCTGCGCCGTCGTCCTTGTAGGTACAGGCGAGGTTTACCAGTATGTCGAGCCCGCCGTAGAGGGCCACGGTTTCTTCCACGAGTTCGCTGACTGCGGCGTCGTCGGTGATGTCCGTGTGGGAATAGTGGATCCCTTCCCCGAGAGCTTTGGTGAGGGTGTCGCCGTCGGGAGCTATATCCGCAACCACCACCGTGGCTCCGGCGTCGCGCAATGAGGTCACCACTCCTTGCCCCACCTTGGTTGCCCCACCGGTGACGATTGCTGTCCTGCCGTCGAGTCCTGACATGGCCTAAACCTTTCCCGTTCTTGTGATGTTGAAGAAATGTGACGTCCGTCATGGTCGATCCATAAGCGACTTTAGGTAGTCGTTGTTGGCTGGACTATCCACTTAGCGCGGAAGTCATCCGAATTACGCAGGGTCTTCCTCTTCTTCATGCCAACCAACCCACGCTGCGGAAGTGAGGTGGGTTTCCCTGGCCTGAAGCTCCGCCGCCCAGAGTTCGAAGTGGCGTTGATCCCACTCGTCCCTGCGGTCGCGTACCACTTTGATGTTCTTCACTGGTCCTCACCTCGCTTTGGCTGTTGGTATCGCTTTGTGAGCTGCGTCATACTTGTCCTAAAAGCGACTCTAGACAGGCGCTGCACTCCGGAATATCCACTTGGCGCGGGGATCATCCGAAAGGCGAAAAGCTCCAGAAAACCGTGTGACGTGCAATTACCCGTGAAGTAGGTGGCGGATGGTCAGGATTCTTGCCCGTGATGTTCTCCGGGGGCAGCCAACAATGGCCACAACTGACGTGGACGAGGCGCATGCCAAGATTGCGGAGTTGTTCTGCAGTCATGAGCTCGCCCCGCGGACGCGCGCGTCCTTGATGGACATGAAGCTGCGCTCATTGCATCGTGGCGATGTTGGAATCGAGTTCCTGGACTACGGAGCCGACGTTCGGATTGAACCCGAGGGCCTCCAGGATTTCCATCTGGTGCAGATCCCTTTGGCCGGTCACGCTTCCATGCAGGTAGGTGCCAGGACTGTGGAATCCAATCCCCGCATGGCTACGGTTCCGCCTATCGACCGCCCATTTTCCATGAGCTGGGACGGCGGAAGTCCGCACCTCATTGTCTACGTGCGTCGTTCAGCGGTTGAGCGGGTGGCCGGTCAGCTTTATGGCAATGACGCTGTGGATCTGGGCTATGGCATGGACCTTTCAGGTGCCGCCGGCCGCGCGTTCTTGAGGGCCGTCGTCGAGCTTCATGACGACATGATCAGCCGGCCCCAGTTCGCAGCTCCCGCTTTTGTGCAGGGGTTGTTGGCGGACAGCATGGTGTCCCGACTGCTGATGGCGATGGAGCCGCCCGCCGGGGAAGCACGAAACGCGGAAGCGGAGGGTCGGCTGGTCCGCGAGTGCAGGGAGCTGCTGGAGCGGCACGCCTTTGAAGAACTCACGGTGCCGGACATCGCGGAGTGCTTGGGTGTTTCAGTCCGTACCCTGCAAACTGCCCTGCGGGCCGAGACCGGCGCGACGCCGTCGGAGTTGCTGCGCAGTATCCGGCTGGACCGTGCCCGGGAGATGCTTCTAGAGGCGAACCCCCGCGAGCAGAGCGTCACGGCGGTGGCTGAGCAATGCGGCTTCACACACCAAGGGCGCTTCTCTGCGCTCTACGTGAAGGCCTTCGGCGAGCTGCCCAGCGAGAGCCTGCGCCGCTAGGTAGGAGGCGGAGACTATTCTGAATCGCGCAGAATGCGGGGCAGGAATCCCAATTGATCCAATTCCCGAACCAGAAGTGGCGTTAGTTCACTCGGGGCCAGCCGAAGCCGGTAGGATCTCTTCCCCTTGGCGACCGGTTCAATGACGCCGCGGTCCAGGAGCCTTCGAATGTCTTGACTTCGTGTCGCAGCTGAACCTGTGAATGCTGAACTAAGGTCTGCGGCCTTCACGTCAACTTTGCGCGAACCCGTTCAGGGTCGATGATGGCTTTCGCCAGTGGAGAGCTAAAGGGGAATTCGGGAAAATCGAGTGGGTTCACGGGGAGAATTTTCCAGAGAGGTTTCCAACATTTAAGAGCATGGCCCGAATATTCCCCAGAAATCAGTGATTTTGCTAGACCCGGCCCCTGCAGGATTTAAATTATCCGGGTCCAACAATTAAGGCGCCTGTGCCAGCTACGCCTCCAGCACGTACGTCTTCAGGTCGTCCAGGGTCTGCTGCATGTGCGCATCCATGGCGAGCCGTGCCTCGTTGGGATTGCGGGATTCCAAGGCGGCCGCGATCTTCCTGTGGTGCCCGATTGCGTGTTCCTGGATTTCAGGAAACGCTGAGGTTTCGGCCCGTCGGGCTTCGAGGACGCGATGCAGCGGTTCGAAGAGCACGGCAACAAAGACGTTGCCGGAGGCGTGAAGAATGACGTCATGAAAGGCAAGGTCTGCTTCCACGAAAGCGGGGAGATCGTTGATTTCGTGGGCGGCCTGCATCTTTTCCACGTGCTCTTTGAGGGCCGTGAGCTCGTCGTCGGAGATGCGTTCGGCAGCCAGTTCGCAGGCGCCCGTTTCCAGCATCCGGCGGAGTTCGATCAGCTGGATCGCTGCGGCTGCATCCTTGGTTCCTTCGGACGCGGCACGCAGCACGGCTTCCAGTGATGCCCACTGATTCAGCGGGTTAACAAACGTTCCACGGCCGCGTTCAACGCTGAGGATCCGCTGCGCTTCAAGGGTTTTCATGGCTTCACGCACGGTCATGCGGCTCACCTCGTGTTTGGCGCTGAGCTCCAGCTCGCCCGGGACCACTGTTCCGGGCGGAAACTCGCCCGCGATGATCCTGTCCAGCAGCTCATCAGCCACCACGCCCACCAGTGACTTGCGTGCCATGTATCCCCGTTTCTGTACTTCAGACCGCCCGGCGCCCCGCGGATTTCCCCCGGGACGGGTGGTTGTCAGACATCTTACGCTGGCGGTGGCCGGCTTGTTTCCCAAAACCCGGTTAGCGCCGCGGCGCATTTTTCGGGCTGCTCCCAGTGGACGTTGTGGCCTGCGCCGGGGATGGCTCTCAGCTGGCGCTGCTGGCTTTCGGCTACGAACACGCGCATTTGCTCAATGGGTCGCACCCGGTCGCCGGTTCCGGCAATCACCAGCAGTGGCGCGTGGACGCGCCCGGGCACTGAAGGTTCGACGCCGGTCATGGCCGCCAGGGCGCTAGCGGACAGAACCGGGAAGGGGACATCGAACCCTGTGCTCAGCCGCTCCATGTCTGCTGCGGAAAGCTCCCCGTACCAGGCGTTCATGAGCTTCGTTTTAGTCGCGGAATCGAAGAATCCTTGGTCCAGTTGCGACGTCAGCACTTTCTTGAATCCTTGATTTTGGGGCACCGGCGCCATGCCTACCAAGGTTATGGTGGCCACCACGTCGGGACGGGCGGCAGCGAGTGTCAGCGACACGCTTCCACCCATGGAGTGCCCCACCACGTGCACCGGACCCCCGGCGCGGGCATCAAGGACTGCGGCTACCGAGGCCGCTGCCGAGTCCAAAGTCCATTCGAAATCCGGCGGCAAATCATCGCCAGTGTGGTAGCCGGGGAGGTCCAGAATCCAAACCGTCCGTCCGGCGTCGAGCAACTTATTCGCGAGCGGTTCCCAGTACACCGAACCGGACGCCCAGCCGTGAATCAGCACTGCCGGGGTGGGCTCACCTGCGGAAACGGCGGGCGTGCGAACGTCCACGAACGGGAGCGGAATCCCTGCGTCAGCCATGCGCCCAGCCTAGTGATTCTCGAGACCTTGCGCGCTGAAGAGCCGTGTGTCACACTAATTCAAATGTTAGATGTCTGACATCTTACATTCACCAAACCGCAACAGAGATTTCCCACGATGGAGTGCACAGTGACCCTTGAAGCCGACGTTCTGGCCGCTTTCCCGGCGGAAGTCCAGATTCCTGCTCAGTTGGTTGCCGACGCCGTTGCGGCGTCCTCGGCAACGTCTCCCCGCGTCCTGGTTGTCCTCGACGACGACCCCACGGGAACGCAGTCCGTTGCGGACCTCGCCGTGCTTACCCGTTGGGATGTCGCAGACTTCACCTGGGCCTTCACCCACATCCGCGAAAACCAGACCAAGCCGGCCGTCTACGTCCTCACCAACACCCGCAGCCTGGACCCGGCAGAAGCTGCGGCCCGGAACGAAGAAGTCGTCCGCAACGCACTGGCTGCAGCTGCCGGCAACAGTGGTGGTCCTCGGCTGCGCCTCGGTTTCGTGAGCCGCAGCGACTCCACCCTCCGCGGCCACTACCCCTTGGAGCCGGACGTCATTGCAGCCACCGTGGCTGCCGAGACCGGCGAAGCCACCGACGGCGTGGTGATCGTCCCTGCATTCCCCGACGCCGGTCGCGTCACCATCGGCGGCGTGCACTACATGCGCGGCGACGCCGGCTCGCTCACCCCCGTGGCCGAGACGGAATTCGCCAAGGATGCAAGCTTCGGCTTCATCAACTCCGAGATGGCCAAGTATGTGGAGGAAAAATCGCAGGGCCGGTTCCCAGCCGGCGACGTGATCGTCCTGGACCTCAACATCATCCGCGCCGGCGCCTCCGCGCAGGACCCCGCTATTTCCGCCAAGGCAATCGCTGATGCCCTGGAATCCGCCAGCAATTCCACGCCGATCGTGGCCGACATCGTCACCGAGAACGATTTCCGCGCTCTGGCCCTGGGCCTCGAAGAAG
The DNA here is from genome assembly GCF_017876035.1 of Pseudarthrobacter sp. PvP004. Taxonomy (NCBI): domain Bacteria; kingdom Bacillati; phylum Actinomycetota; class Actinomycetes; order Micrococcales; family Micrococcaceae; genus Pseudarthrobacter; species Pseudarthrobacter sp. PvP004. The sequence goes on along the minus strand of NZ_JAGINL010000001.1, from coordinate 3,751,293 downwards.
CCGAGCGCCGCGGTAAGAAGCTCCTCTACCGTGTGGGCCCGCCGTTCGTTCGAGGTCGCATCGGACAAGAAATCCGTACCGCGTTGACCTCAACAGAGGCCTACGCGGGCAACACTCCTTCCACAGCCGGCGGCCTGATCGTGGTCGGCTCGCACGTCGGCGTCACAACACGCCAACTCAATGACCTCACCGCAGAGCACAGCTCGGCCCACATCATCGAGATCGACGTCGAGAAGCTGCTCGACGCGGAAGCCGACGCTTACATCGCAACCGTTGTGTCCGACGTCGTCGACGCACTTCGCAAGGGCGATGTCATCGTCCACACCAGCCGCCTGCTCATCAAGACCGACGACGCCGCAGCGAGCCTTAAGATCGCCCGCACCGTCTCCGCCGCCGTCGTGTCCGTTGTGAACCGGACGCTGAAGACCTTCCCGCCGCGGTTCGTCATCGCCAAGGGCGGCATCACGTCCTCGGACGTCGCCGCGCACGGCCTGGAAATTCGCCACGCCATTGTCCGCGGCCCCATGCTCCCGGGCATCGTCTCGCTGTGGGAACCGGTGGACGGCCCCGCGAAGGGCATCCCGTACATCGTCTTCGCCGGCAACGTGGGCGACGACCAGTCCCTGACCCAGGTCACCCGCAAGCTCAGCGCAACTTTCTAAGCGCCTCTTTCTCATAGCCAAAAATTCAATGGAGAACACCATGACCAGCAGCGACTACACCATCACCGTTCTGGGCCTCGGCGCCATGGGCCTGCCCATGGCCACCCGCCTCGCGTCCGAGCTGACCGTCCACGGCTTCGATATCGCCGAGCCCCGCCTTGAGCTCGCCGCCGCGGCGGGCATCAAGACTTTCGCCTCGGCCCGCGAAGCTTCCCAGGACGCTGACGCACTCCTTCTTGCTGTCCGCAACGGCGAGCAGCTCAACGATGTCCTTTTCGGCGAGAACGGCGTCGCGGCGGTACTGAAGCCGGGCGCCGTCGTCATCCTGGGCAGCACCGTGGGCACCGAAGCCATCCCGTCCACGGTTGCCAAGCTGGCCGAATACGGCGTTTCGCTGGTGGATGCCCCGCTGTCCGGCGGTCCGAAGCGCGCTGGTGAAGGCGACCTGCTGATTGTGGTCGGTGCCGAGCCGGAGGCGCTGGAGAAGGCCCGCCCCGCACTTGAGCTGCTGGCGTCCACCCTGAGCATCGTTGGGGACAAGCCCGGCGACGGCCAAGCGCTCAAGACCGTCAACCAGCTCCTGTGCGGTGTGCACATCGCCGCCGCGGCTGAGGCCATGGCGCTCGCCGATGCCCTCGGGCTCGATCAGGCGAAGACCCTCGCCGCCCTCGAAGCCGGTGCTGCTGGTTCCTTCATGCTGTCCAACCGTGGCCCCCGCATCCTCGAGGCCTACTCCGAAGACGGCGCAGAGGTCCTCAGCCGCTTGGACATCTTCGTGAAGGACATGGGCATCGTGGGTAAGGCAACCAGGGCCGCCGGCCTCGCCGCACCCGTTGCTGCCGCCGCTGAACAGCTCTACCTTCTCGGCCAGGCCCAGGGCCTCGCCGCCGCCGACGATTCTGCCGTCATTAAGGTTGTTGCGCCCTCCAAGCGCACCGCCTAACCACTCCCAACCCTAGCCACTCCCAACAAAGAACCCGCGACGACGGCGGTCCCCCCTTCGCCGTCGTCGCACCTCCCGCCGGTCTTCTTTAGACTGGTATGTCAAAGGAGACACCCCCCCAATGAATCCCCTCATCAACTCGTTGATGGTTCAGGCGGCAGATGCCCCCGCCATCAAGCCCGCAGTGGAGCTGGGAACCCCCCTCCTGCTGACCATCGCCGCAGCGGGCATCGCCCTGCTGCTGGTGCTGATCATCCGCTTCAAGATTCAGGCCTTTGTTGCCCTGTTGGCTGTCAGCATCCTGGTGGCCGTAGCCGCGCAGATTCCGCTCAAGGACATCTTCACAGTGGTGACCACAGGCGTTGGCAGCACCATGGGCAAGGTCGCGTTGCTGATTGCCCTCGGTGCCATCCTTGGGCGCATGATCGAGGTTTCCGGCGGCGTGCAGTCGCTGGCTACCCACTTCACTGAAAAGCTCGGCGCCAAGCGCGTTGCCATTGCGCTGACTGCCGTCGGTTTCCTCGTGGCGATCCCCGTGTTCTTCGAAGTGGGCGTCATCGTCCTGGTCCCGATCGTCTACGCTTTCGCCAAGATCGCCAACGTTCACCCCATCAAGTTCGGCCTGCCCATGGCCGGCATCATGCTGTCCATTCACGTGGCTGTCCCGCCGCACCCGGGCATCGTGGCAGGCGCCGGCGTCTTCGGCGCCGACATCGGACTCATCACCCTGATCTCACTCATCATCTGTATCCCCCTTGGATTCCTGTCCTACTGGGTTGCCAGCATCATGAACCGCAAGGACTACGAGCTTCTCCCCGGCGTGAAGCAGCAGGTTGACGAATTCGGTTCCGACTCCCTGGTTCACGTGGGCCACGACGGCCCCGGCGCCCGCGCCATCGCCCCTCCGCGTCCCGGCCTGATCATGTTCCTGATCGCCGCTCCGATCGTCCAGATCCTCCTCGGCACCGTTGGAACACTGACCCTCGCCAAGGACAACTACTGGTACGGCGTGGCCGCGTTCATCGGCAACCCTTTCTTCGCACTCCTGGTTGCCGTGGCCCTCTCCTTCTTCCTGCTGGCGGTCCGCCGCAACTGGTCGCTTAAGGAAACCGGCGAAATCTTCGAAGGCGCACTGCCTCCCATTGCCTCCATCCTTATGGTGGTTGCAGCTGGTGGGGTGTTCGGTGAAGTCCTCCGCGCATCCGGCATCGGCGCAGCACTGTCCCACACTTTGGACAGCCTCGGCCTGCCGGTGATCGTGCTCGGCTTCATCATCTCCCTGGCTCTGCGCGCAGCCCAGGGCTCCGCAACCGTTGCCATCGTGACCACGACGGGCCTGCTCACCTCGGCCGTCATGGAAGGTGGCTACACGCCGGCCCAGATCGCCGTGATCGTCATTGCCATCGGCTTCGGTTCGCTAGGCCTGTCCCACGTTACGGATGCCGGCTTCTGGACCGTGATCCGTTACTACGGCCTCACGGTTTCCGACGGCCTCAAGACCTGGACTGTCCTGACGACCATCCTGGGCTTGGCCGGCTTCGCACTGACGTACGTCGCCTGGATCCTGGTGGGAGGCCTGGGCCACTAATGCGCACCAAACTCGACCACCTGGTCGACTCTGCCCTGGCCTCCGGCTCGGCCGTTCCCGCCTTCACTTGCTACGACTTCACCACAGCCCTGGCTGTTGTGGGCGCAGCGGAAGAATCCGGGCTTGGCGTGATCATGCTCGTCGCTCCGAAAACCGCGTCCACGCCCAACGGACTGCGCCTCATCGGAGCCCTGCGTGGCCTGGCCGACACCGCGAGCGTCCCGGTTTCCGTCCAGTTGGACCACGCTTCCGATCTGCGGGTCATCCGTGACTCCGTGGCCGCCGGGGCGGATGCGGTCCTGGCCGATGGCTCGTCCTTGCCTTACGAGGACAACATCGCCTTGGTCCGCGAAGTCCGTGCCGCGCTGGACGCCCAAGGTGCGTCCGACGTCGTGCTTGAAGCGGAGCTTGGCGGTCTTGCGGGCGACGAGGACAAGGCGTTTGGTGCCGAAGATTCAGAGCACGACGCCGGCACTTCAGGTGCAGGGCTCACCAACCCCGCGCAGGTGGCTGACTTCGTGGAGCGAACGGGTGCGCAGCTGCTGGCCGTCGCGGTGGGCAACGTGCACGGCAAGTACAAGGGCGAGCCGAACATCCGCTGGGACGTACTGCAGGAAGTGGCTGCAAAGACCGGCGTGCCGTTGGTACTTCACGGCGCTTCCGGAATCCCTGCGGACGAGCTTGCCAAGGCGCCGTCCATGCAGGTTGGCAAGGTGAACTTCAACACGGAGCTGCGCACGGGAATCCTGGCCACACTGGAGACTGAAACTGCCGCCCACCGGGCAGACGGCGAGAACCTCCAAGGGCTGCTGGCTCGTTGGAACGGCTCCGCTGCGACCTTTGCGGGTGCCACGCTGGAGTTGCTCAGCGCCTGACGCGCAGCGCGGTACCCAAGTGCAGCAACACAGGGAGGCTAGGATCAAATCATGATTCTGGCCTCCCTGATTTTCGCGACGATTGCCGCCCTGCTCCACGTCTACATCTTCACCATGGAGTCCATCACCTGGACCAAACCGGCCACATGGAAACGCTTCAGCCTCACCTCGCAGGCCGACGCTGAAACCACCAAACCGCTCGCCTACAACCAGGGTTTCTACAACCTGTTCCTGGCCATCGGCGCACTGATCGGCATCATCGCTGTCTGGGCCGGGGCGCCACAGGTGGGCTGGACCCTCGTCTTCAGCAGTTGTGGTTCCATGCTCCTGGCCGCCTTGGTCCTTGCTGCCAGCGGTAAGAAGTACCTCCGCGCGGCAACCCTCCAAGGCACAACGCCGTTGCTCGCCGTCGTGCTTGGAGTGCTGGCAGTGACGCTGGGCTAGTGCTCCGGAGGACCTGCCTGGGCTGCGGCTTCATCCATCCAGAGGACTTCCCAGTGGTGGCCATCCAAGTCACGGAACGCGCGGCTGTACATGAAGCCAAGATCCTGGGCGTCGTAGGTTTCTGAACCGCCGGCTTCGAGCGCCTTTGCAGCCAGGGCATCCACGTCTTCACGGCTGTCGGCGGAAAGTGCCACAATAGCGGCCGTCGAGTTCTGCGTGTCCGCGATGGGCTGCTTGGTGAACTCGCTGAACTTGGCGTGGGTCAGGAGCATTGCATAGATAGTGTCGCTGAAGACCACGCATGCGGCAGTCTCGTCGGTGAAGTTCGGGTTGATGGTGTAGCCAAGGGCCGTGTAGAAGGCCTTGGATGCCTCGAGGTCGCTGACGGGGAGGTTCACGAAAATCGACGTAGTCATGCGTCTGATCCTGCCGGTGTTTCGACGCCTCGTCCAGAGGTAATTTCACGCCTGTGTATAAGTAGCCAGCGGAACTCCTTGCCAGCAAAGGGCAGGGATGGCGCCGCCGCCTTGGACCCGGCGCAGAGAGACCGCTCCGTGGACCCGCCGCAGAGAGCCTGCTTGCTAAGGAAGGCACCCACTTAGAATGGCCCACCTGCTGGCCCAGCCCCTCGCCCGGGCGGAGAATGGAGTCAGCACGCAGGGGCGTGCCATGTAGGGAGAGCCATGGAGATGGACGAGCATCAGCCCGCCAGCCCGGCAGCGGTTGTGCATAGGGATCCGGCGATCGATCTTGTCCGTTTCATCTGCCTGCTCCTGGTTGTCGCTGCGCACTGCATGATGGTCAGCCCTGTTCTGCAGAAGGACGGGACTGTGGTGACCGTGAACGTCCTCATGGAGCAAAGCTGGTTTACCCCTGTGGCGTGGGGGCTCATGATTGTGCCGCTGTTCTTCGTCCTGGGCGGTGTAACAGGGCTGCAATCGTGGCGGCGTCTGAGGGCCCACGGCGGCACCGGGTTCGACTTCGCCCAGTTGCGACTCCTCCGACTGGTCCGCCCGGCCATGGCCGTTTTGGCTGTCATGTGGGGAGGGCTGTGGGTTGCGCTGCTGCTTGGCGTCCACCCGGCGGTCATCCAGTTAATGACCGCCGGCGCCGCGATGCCCCTGTGGTTCTTGGCGGCCTACCTCACCGCCCAACTCAGCATCCCGGTGATGGCCCGGCTTCACGAGCGTGCGCCATTTCTGACGTTCGCTGCGCTGGTGGCGCTGATCATCACTGTCGATTCCCTTCGCGGCGCCATTCCCGTCCTGGCCTTCGCCAACATGGTCTTCGTGTGGTGCGCCGTCCAGCAATTGGGATTCCTCATGGCGGACGGCTTCTTCGAGAAACGCAGCCGCGGCTGGCTCATCGGTGCCGTTGTTTCCAGCAACCTTCTGCTGGGCCTCGTGACCGGTGTGGCCGTGTACCCGGGGAACATGGTGGTGAACTTGAACCCGCCCAATTTCTGCCTGCTTCTCTTGGGCATTTCCCAGACGGCCACGCTCCAACTCCTGCAAGGTGGCATACGGCGGATCGCTGACGTCCGATGGATCCAGGGGGGCATGGCCGTAGCGGGACGGCGATCCATGACCGTGTACCTGTGGCACCTTCCGCTCCTGGTGGGCATGTCCGGGTTGCTGCTGCTGACTGATGTGCCCAAGCCGTTGGCAGGGACTCCGGAGTGGTGGTGGGCGCGGATCCCTGTCTTCTTCGCGGTGGTCACCCTGATGGTCCCGGTGGTGTGGATTTTTGGTCGCCTGGAGAACCGTCCGACGGCGGCAAGCCACGCACGGGGCCCCACGCGCACCGCTGTGGTGACCGCCGCCGTCGTGGTTTTGATCCCGGTGGCGGACGCTGCGTTCAACGGATTGACGCTTGCCCTGTTGGGTGGGGGAGCGGCGTGCTTTGCCCTTTCGGTCCTCTTGCTGGGCAGGGTTCCGACGCCGCTGCTGCCGCCTCCGGTGCGCGAAGGTGCGGAATCGCCCGAACGTCGACGGCCCACGTTGCCAGAGCCGGATTTACGTGCCAATCTCGAAACATGACCGAGTACAAGGATTCACTGGCAGAGTCGTTCAAAGCTGGCGTCACCACGGTGCGCAACGACAAATTCCACCGCTATGAGCTGCACGTGGACGGAGAGCTGGCCGTGATTTCACAGTTCCTGGACAAGCCCGGTCATATCGATTTCATTCACACTGAAACGAAGCCCCAGTTCAATGGCCAAGGCTTGGCGAAAGTCCTGGCGCACTTTGCGCTGGATGACGTGGTGGCCTCCGGCAAACGCATCATCCCGCATTGCCCGTACATCGCCGCTTACCTGAAGAAGCACGAGGGCTACGAACAGGACGTCGACTGGCCCGCGGAAATGCCGGTGGGTGAACCGGACAACGAGTAAAGGGCTACACGAGCACTGACGCGTTGCTTCTCTTTGGGCTGCGTCGGGGCTGGCCGGCTCTGGTTGTCTTGAAAGGCCAGTCACGCCGCGTTCCGCTGAGGGAGACGATTGCGTCGTGCTCATCCGTAATCATCCCGCGGCGGCACGTTGCGCGGACCTGCATTGCGCTGACGAGGCTCCCGCCGTGGAGGTGATCGGAGTCCGTCACCAAGTAGGTGAAGCTCCGCATCACGGATTGGCCTGGGGCCAGCAGTCTTATCCGCAGGTCCCGCTCCACAGGTTCTGAGGTGTACTGGAGCATTTCCATGCCCTCGTTGGTGAAGGAACGAGGTACGAGATTAATATCACGCACGTGGCTCGTGGAGTCATTGATGATCCATGCGGTGAAGATGACCGTATCGCCCGGGATGGCCAATGGCCTGTCGGCTCCGTAGACGAGAGAGATGTGGCCCGCATTCTTTTTTCGCGCCAAAAGTACCGAGCGCCGTAAGGGCAATCCCCGAACGATCGCGCACGGGACCCTTGGCGTGTGGTTGTGGGTGGCACGCATCAATTTCCTAAAGGGGCGGCTGCGCCGGATACCCATGAGTCCTCATTTCGGGCCGGGGATGGACGGTTGTGCATGTCAAGTGCCGCTCGGAGCGAATTCGTGTCGCGGAAATCGGAGTTATCTACAGGGCCGGGCAACGCGATTCAAGTCATAGGGCAAGAGGTGCCACACTCTTGTTTATGGATCAACTAACCGCGGCAGCGGCCAGTGGAGAGTCTCCTGCCAGCACAATGGCTGCCCGCAGCGATTCCCAGATCATTGAGTTGGTGCGCGAAGGTGCCACCGATGCCTTCGATGTGCTCTACCAACGGCACTTCAAAGTCGCCCATTTTGTCGCCCGCGCGCAGAGCGATAATCCCAGTGACGCCGACGACGTCGTGGCCGAGTCTTTCGCTTCCATCTTCCAGCAGTTGACGGAAGGCAAGGGACCAAAGGAGTTCTTCCGCTCCTATCTCCTGACCGTGGTGCGCCGCACCGCCCACGACCGGAACCGCAAGGCCCGCCGCATGCCAACTGCTGCCGACGACGCCATTCTGGATTCCGCTGTCCTGGACAGCGACCCCGTGCTCGACGACCTTGAGTCGAGCATTATGGCCAGGGCGTTCAAGTCGTTGCCCGAACGCTGGCAGGCCGTGCTCTGGCACCTGGACATCGAAGGCCTGAAACCGGCAGCGGCGGCACCACTCGTGGGCCTCACTCCCAACGGTGTCTCGTCGTTGGCCCTCCGGGCGAGGGAAGGACTGCGTCAGGCCTATCTTCAACAGCACATCAGCCAGACGGTGGGCGACTGTAACGAGTACGCCAGCCAGTTGGGAAAGTACGCGCGAAACGCGCTGAAGCGTACGTCCGAGGAGAAAGTCCGCAGTCACCTGGATGGCTGTGCCCGGTGCACGGCTCTGCTGATGGAACTCAATGACGTCCAGGGCGGCATGAGGGCCATCCTGTTCCCCTTGCTTACGGGCATCGCCTTTACCCCGGGGGCATTTGCCGCACTCGGATCGGCGGCCACGGCCGGAGGGCTGCAGGCGGCTGCCGGAAGCACAGCAGTGTCCGGCCAGGCTGGCGCGGTCGCGGCGCGCACCGCCAGCCAAATGTGGAAGTTGACGGCGGCCATTGTGGTGGGCGTACTGGCTCTGGCTGGAGTGCTGGTGTGGTTCCTTCAGCCCAGCGCAGATACTGAATCCGCTGTTGCCTCCGACGCCGCATCACCGGCATCACCGGCCGCCCAGGAAACGTCGTCGCCGAGTGCAACGCCAAGCTCCACGCCAGAGCCCAATCCAGAGCCCGCTGCCACATCGACGCCGGAACCAACCGCCGTCGTCATTCCGCCGACCCCTCTGCCGCAGCGGAGCGCCGCGGTGGTGGATTCAGGTGCGGTATTCTCGACGCCGGCGCCCGCCTCTGTAGCGCTGGCGGCGCCCGCCGCCCAAACGGTTGATGGGACGTTCTCAGCCATCCCGGGCTCCGACAAGACGGAGCGGGACCTGCACGTAGGGTTCTCGCTGCAGGGCGAAGGAGCGCCGAGCACGGGTGAGGCCGTCTTCACGCTCCCGGACCAGGCAACCTTCGTGGCGGGTAGGACCGTGGCCCCGGCTGGTTGGACGTGCGGAAACGCCGCTTCAAATATTCGGCAGATCCGCTGCACTACCGACTCCATGGACAGGGAAAACCTTGCCTTTACGCTGGGCGTTGCGCTCCCGCCAGCCGCGGAAACGGGAACGGTCAACTATCGGTTTGGCGGGAATGGCATCGTCTCCAAGACGTTCGCCAACTCCTTCCGGTAGTCCCTCGCACCGTCCCTGAACCTGCAGTTCAGGGTCTTGGAAAAATCGTCTCAACATTTTTCCAATTTTTCGCGTCACGATTCGCGGACTTCTCCCACTACGCCTTCGGGTCCCCGTTTATCGGCGCCCTCGTTGAAGCCACCCCAAGCTTCAACGACAGAAAAGGTCGGTTGCGAGAGAGCCCATGATGTACAGAGGTCCACAGAAGCTGCTGGCGGCCATCGTCGCCACGGCGATCACGTTTCTGGGGGTGGGAAGCGCCTTGGCACCGCCGGCCCTGGCCACTCTGCCAGGCTCGCCCGGCGTTGCCCAGCCAGGTACTCCTGTCTACACGGAGACCTTCGCGAATCAGAATGCCACCGCCAGCGCCCTCAGCATCCTGAGCTACATGGGTGGAACCGCAGCTGCGAACCAAACGTATACAGCTGATACGCCCTACACACCGGCCGGCGGACAATGCGACGGCTGGATACTGAACTCCTTCACCCCGTTGGCGACCTCCGATGCGGGTTGCCTCAGGAACCAGCCCGGCGGCTGGGAACAGATCCAGCAGATGTCGGTTGCCCTCGGATTGGCGCAGGGACAAACAGCAGCGCAAGCTGCCAGCAACCAGGCGTTGTCTGAATACACCAACAGTGCATCAGGAAATATCGCCGCTGGCGTCCAATTCCGCACCGAAGCAAACACCATCCCGGCAATCGCCGGCCACTACTATGCGGTGTCAGGTTACTTCGCCCAGGTGAACTGCCACGCTGCACACGCGAGCCAGACCTTCAGCCTGCTCATTAATGGGACACGCCAAGTGCTCAGCGCCGGCCTCGATCCCTGTGGCAGCAGCACCCAGCCAAGCGTCCAGGTCACCAAGCTCCAATCCGCTGCCTACCAGATTCCCGTGGGCACAAACCCTTCACTCGGCTTGGAGCTGAGGAATGAAACAGCCACGGGAATCGGCAACGACGTCGCCTTCGACCTTCCGCAGATTGTGGATGTGACGCCCCAGCTGGATAAATCCTTCACCCCGGCGCTCATCGCACCTGGCGGCACATCCAAGGTCACGCTGACGATCACCAACACCGACGACCTCAAGGCGAAGAACGACTGGTCCATCACGGACACACTTCCTGCTGGACTGACCGTTGCCGGTACTCCCAACATGGGTGGCACCTGCGTGCAGGCCGCGGGAACCAACCCCTTGGAGAAATGGGCCGTTGCCGGCAGCAACACCGTCTCAGTCATTGGCGGTGACCTCGCCCAAGGAATGACGGCGTGCACCATTACGGTAGACGTCACAGCTGCTGCGGAGGGTACGTACGTTAGCGGACCCGCCAACATCGTGACCAACCTGAACCCGCCTGCAAACGCCACGCTCAGCGTTCGGTCTCCGCGGCTGGCATTAAGCAAAGCCCTTAGCGCTCCCCGGCTGTCTGATTCCCATCAGTTCACCACCCACATCCGCACGGGCTCGGCCACTGGACCGGTTGTCAGCTCTACTGCCAACGCGACCACTGCTGGTGCGGGCTCCACGATTGAGCCAAACACGGGTGTCACCGGTGAGTATGTAGCCAATGCCGGAACCCCGTATTATCTGACCGAGTCCGGTACCAACCTGTCCGGCTACAGCAATGCCATAACCTGTGTGGACGCCAATGGTCTTCAGTCCGGCCTGCCTTCCGGGGCGCCTTTCGCTGGCTCCCTGGAAATTGTGCCCCGTGCCGGCGCCGATATCAGCTGTGTGCTGACCAGCACGGCACATCCCGTGCCGACCATGGAGTGCAGCGTGTCCGCTGACGCCTCTGACATTCAGCAATCGCCGGTTGTGGGTGACCGTATCACCTACACTTTCGCTTCGAAGAACACCGGCAACGTGCCGCTGACCAATGTCTCCATCACGGATCCGCTGGCTGGCCTGTCCGCCCTGAGCTACACCTGGCCGGGCATCCCGGGTGAGTTGCTCCCTGGCCAAACCGTGACGGCTACGGCAACCTACGGGATCACGCAGGAAGATATCGACGCCGGTCATCTCGCCAACTCGGCCACGACCACGGGTACCCCGCCCGCAGGTCCGCCGCTAGCGACTCCTCCCGGAACAACGGACACACCTTTGACCCAGGCCGCAGCGATGGAGTTCAGCAAGTCCGCCGACGCCAGCGCCGTTCTCCATCCGTCTGTTGCGGGCGACGTGATGACATACACGTTCACTGCGAAGAACACCGGCAACGTCACGCTGACGGATGTCTCCATCGAGGATCCGCTGGCCGGTTTGTCCGCGTTGAGCTACAGCTGGCCCGGCGCCCCAGGAACCCTTCTGCCCGGTGAAACCGTGACAGGCAAAGCAACATACGGGATCTCCCAGGCTGACATCGACTCCGGGCACGTGGTCAACAGCGCAACTACAAGGGGCACTCCTCCCTCCGGCACCCCGATGACGCCTCCTCCCGGAGAAACGGACACCCAGTTGACGCCGGGCGCCGGCATGCGGTTCACCAAGACGGCGGATGCATCTGCAGTGGGTGACCCCGCCAAGGTGGGCGATCCAATCACCTACATGTTCACGGTGAAGAACACAGAAAATGCGCCGTTGACCCACGTGGTGGTCAACGATCTGATGCCGGGCCTGTCGGCCTTGGTTTACACCTGGCCCGGTGACGCAGGAATTCTGCTTCCCGGTGAGGAAGTGACTGCCAGAGCAACGTACGCGGTCACGCAGGCGGACATCGACGCCGGGCACGTGGTCAACACGGCCACCGCAACGGGTACGCCTCCCACTGGACCGGTGGTCGCTACGCCACCAGCGAGTGTTGTGGTGACCTTCCCGCCAGTTGGGCCCAACCAGTCTGATGCGCCGCGGGACGGGGCCAGTCGGCCCGACGGACCGCGGGACGGTCCCGGCCAGTCTGATGGACCGCGGGAAGGTGACGGATCGCCCCTTGGTCCCAGTCAGTCTGAAGGACCGTTGGCCTCCACAGGCGTTGTCCATAACGTGCTGCCGATCAGCCTCATCGTGGTTGGCGCGGGCCTGGTCCTGTTCCTCTTCGGATACCGTCGCAGTCGTCACTGAGATCTGGTGCTGGGGCGTGGGTGCCCTGGAAAGCGTGCTCTGCTAACTGGCCGGCCGCTTTCTTTGCCACTGCACGGCGTGCCAGAAGAGTAGGGCGGCCGTTAGTAGCAGGCCGCCCAGGAGTACGTACGGGGTGTAGGACATCAGCATGAAGCTGAGCTGCGCCGATGTGTTGAACTGTGTTGGTCCGGCCATCGCAGCTGCTGCTTCGGTCAAGGCCCAGAACCCGAAGCCCAACAGTCCCGCATCCAGCACCCACAGCACAATGATGAAGGGGTTGGGCGAAGCGCGTTTCTGCGCGGGGTCCGCGAGTTCGGGCACATGGGGGCTGACCGCAGGTAACGCGTTGCCGTCCTCGTCGATTTCCCGGAAACCGATGTGCTCGTGAACGTGGTCCTTCATGGCCCCCCAACCTCTGACAGCTGATAGTCCTAGCACTCTACTCCCTGTTCCGAGCAAGCCGCAGGTAGCAGCCGATGGCCCTTATGAACAATCACTTGGCCGAAAAAGCGCCATATTTTGCACCCAACACGGTCTGAATGAAAGTCAATGACGCACCAACCACAGCTACTTACGCGAGAAAACGCCTTCTGAGCGAAATAGGTCACAAAAGTTTGACGGAAAGGCTTACCTAAGTAAGGCTTACCTTGCTAATAAGCGCCCCCAACGCAATGGAAGGAAGCTGACGTGACGTCACCTAGTGTCGAAGAGCGGATCGCTCAGGAGCAGGACTTCGGCTCCAAAGTGGAACTGGCCCTCGCTGCCACAAACCAGCTGTTCAACGCACGAAATTCGCCCAGCTACGTCGCGCAGGTTCTTCAGGGAGTCAACGCTGTCTCCACCAAAGTCCAGCGGACCGCCCAGCCGTTCACCGGCGTCGGGCATGCTGAACTGAAGGCGAAGGTTGGCGCCGTCGATCTTGAACGTCCGCTGCCGGACACGGCTGCAGCACTGGAAGAGCTGGACGAGCTCTACCTCAAGGACGCCATCTACTTCCACGATTCCCGCTACGCCGCCCACCTCAACTGCCCGGTTGTCATACCGGCGCTGGTGGGTGAAGCAGTGCTCTCGGCCGTGAACTCCTCCATGGACACGTGGGATCAGAGCGCCGGTGCCACCATGATCGAACGCCGCCTCATCGATTGGACCGCCGAGCGCATCGGGTTCGACGCCGACGCCGACGGTGTTTTCACCTCGGGCGGCAGCCAGTCCAACTTCCAGGCGCTGCTGATTGCCCGCAACCACGCGGTCGCCAAACTGCGGGCGACGAATGGGGACGCTCGCCTGCCGCACCTCCTGGACCGGCTCCGGATTTTCACGTCCGCGGACAGCCACTTCAGCATCCAGAAGTCCGCGTCCATGTTGGGCCTCGGCTTCGACGCCGTGATTGCCGTGCCTACGACGGAAGACCACCGCATGGACCCCGCAGCGCTCGCGGCTGCTTTGGCAGAAGCGCACGACGCCGGGCTGGTGCCCATGGCGGTTGTGGCCACCGCCGGAACCACGGACTTCGGTTCGGTTGACCCGCTCTCCGAACTGGCCGCGCTGGTCCGTGCCTACGATTCCTGGCTGCACGTGGACGGCGCGTACGGTGGAGGACTCATCGTTTCCGGCAGGCACCGGCACCTCCTCAGCGGGATCCACCTTGCGGACTCCGTTACCGTCGACTTCCACAAGACCTTCTTCCAGCCCGTCAGTTCCAGCGCGGTCCTGGTCCGCAACGGCTCCATGATGGGCCATGTCACGTACTACGCGGACTACCTGAACCCGGAGAGCGCTGCGAAGGCCGAAATCCCCAATCAGGTGGACAAGAGCATTCAGACCACCCGCCGCTTCGATGCCCTGAAGCTGTGGCTGACCCTTCGCATCATGGGGGCCGACGCCATCGGCGCCCTCTTCGACGAAGCGATCGACCTCGCCGCCCGGGTGGGAACCTTGCTGGCTGAGGATGCCGAGTTCGAGCTCGCTGCCGCACCGCAGCTGAGCACCTTGGTGTTCCGCTATCGCCCGATGGTTGACGGCGCAGCCCTTGATGAAGACGCTGCGGACGTTCTCAACCCTGCCATCCGCGCCGCGATCTTCGCCTCGGGTGAAGCTGTTGTTGCCGGCACCAAGGTAGCTGGCCGCCACTACCTCAAATTCACCCTCCTCAACGCCGAGGCGAGCCTGAGGGACATCCAGGAAATCATCGAACTTATCCGCCGGACGGGCGACAGCCTGCTGGCGAACACCACGGAGGCTGCAGCATGAGCACCCAAGACAACGGCAAGATCTACGACGTCGCAGGCATCGGCGTCGGGCCTTTCAACCTGGGACTGGCCGCGCTAAGCGAGCCTGTGGAGAACCTCGACTGTGTGTTCCTGGACCGTCGCGAGTCCTTCGACTGGCACCCCGGCATGATGCTGGAACCGGCGCATTTGCAGGTCCCGTTCATGGCGGACCTCGTGACGCTCGCCGACCCGACGTCGCCGTTCTCGTTCCTGAACTTCCTGAAGCAGACGGGCCGCCTGTACCGCTTCTATATCCGCGAGAACTTTTACCCGCTCCGCGCCGAGTACAACCAGTACTGCCAGTGGGTGGCCGGCCAGCTTGAGTCCGTTCGTTTTAGCACGGATGTGCTGGATGTGACGTACGACGACGGCGTGTACCGGCTTTCTGTGCAGGGGCCGGACGGCGCTGAGGTACTTCTTGCCCGCAAGCTGGTCCTGGGCACCGGTACGTCCCCGTACATTCCGGACTCCTGTGCAGGGATAGTGGACGCCGGCGGACTTGTCCTCCACAACGCCGACTACCTGTCGAGGAAGAGCGAGCTGCAGTCCAAGCGCAGCATCACCATCGTGGGCAGCGGCCAAAGCGCAGCGGAGCTTTACTACGAACTCCTTCAGGAAATTGACGTCTACGGTTACCAGCTCAACTGGGTGACCCGTTCCGGCCGTTTCTTCCCGCTGGAGTACACCAAGCTCACCCTCGAAATGACCTCGCCGGAGTACGTTGACTACTTCCACTCGCTCCCGGGCGAGCAACGCGATTCCCTGATCAAGAGCCAGAAGAACCTGTACAAGGGCATCAACTCGGACCTGATCGACGATATCTATGATCTTCTCTACACCAAGAGCCTCTCCGGCATGGTGGACACGCAGCTGCACACGCACTCGTCGCTCACCGCCGCGGAGTGGGACCCCGCCACGGGCACCCACACACTCCAGTTGCACCACGAGGAACACGGGCAGGGCTACAGCCTGGAGTCCGAGGCCGTGGTCCTGGCCACCGGCTACAGCTACAAGGAGCCCGCCTTCCTGGCAGGCATCCACGATCGGATCCGCCGCGACTCCAAGGGCCGCTTCGACGTCGAGCGCAACTATGGAACCGGCGTTGAACCCGGCGAGATTTTCGTCCAGAACGCGGAGCTCCACACCCACGGCTTCGTCACCCCGGACCTCGGTATGTCCGCCTACCGCAACTCCTGCATCCTGCGCGAAATCACCGGCCGCGAGGTTTACCCGATCGAGCGCAGAATCGCGTTCCAGCAGTTCGGCGCACCCGCACCCGTTTCCGCAGAGCTTCCGGCTGCGGTGGGGGCAACCGCATGAGCTTCACGTTCCGACCAGTCGAGCCCGTAGCGGACGCACCTGTCCTCCACAGCTGGGTGAGCCAGGAGTATGCGCGATTCTGGGGCATGGTTTCGGCCACCGAGCAGGACGTTGTGGAGGAATACTCCAAGATTGCCGAATCGGGCCATCACCAGGCGTTCTTAGGCCTCGACGACGGCGTCCCCGCCTTCCTCATGGAGCGCTACCGCCCGGAGTCATCGCCGTTGGCGGACGTTTATGAGGTCCAGCCCGGCGACATCGGCATGCACCTCTTGGTGTCCCCGCCCGCCGGTGCTCCCCAGCCTGGCTTCACCACCTCGGTCATGCAGTCCGTCATGGCGGAACTGTTCGTTGACCCCGCAACCCGGCGCATCGTCGTCGAGCCTGACGCCCGCAACCACAAGATTCATGTCCTGAACGAGAAAGTGGGCTTCCGGCCCCACGGCGTGGTGACCCTTCCCGCCGTCGACCCCGCCGAAGACCATAAGCAAGGACTGCTGAGCTTCTGCACCCGCGAGGATTTTCTCGCTACCCTGACCCCGATTCTGGCCGCGCCTGCCGCGGCGACCAGAGGAGAATCCCTGTGACCACCACTGCCCACAACGCCACCACCACTGCCGTTGATACCGTGTCGCACCTGACCCCTGGGCGCTGGGCCGCTGCCAACCGGCACCTGGTCCGCAAGGCAATCGCCGAGTTCGCGCACGAGCGCATCCTGGTCCCGGAGCTGATCCGGGAAGAGGGCGCCGGCGTCGGCCTCTATAAGGTGGTGAGCGATGACGCCGCTACGGAATACCGCTTCCGCGCCAGGCCGCTGCAATTGGAGCACTGGTCAGTAACCGCCGAATCCATCGTTCGGTTGCGGGACGGCCAAGAGCTTCCAGTGGATGCCTTGGACTTCATTGCCGAATTCCACGAGGCACTGGCCATCCGCCAGGAAATGCTGCCCGTGTACCTGGAGGAAATCAGCAGCACGCTGGCCAGCCACGCCTACAAGCAGGGCAAGCCCTTCACCTCGGCGCAGTTGGCTGCGGGCATCACCGGTGGTGCTGACCGGGCTGCGGACTTCCAAGCAATTGAGCACAGCATGACCGAGGGGCACCCGTGCTTCGTGGCCAACAATGGCCGGCTTGGATTCGGGATTGCCGACTACCACGCGTTCGCTCCGGAGACCGGTGCCACCGTGAAGCTGCAGTGGATTGCGGTGCACCGCAGCAAGGCTGTGTTCACATCGAGTGCCGGGTTGGATTACCGGACGCACTTCGAAGCTGAGCTCGGCCCGGCCACTCTTGCGTGGTTCAACGCGGAACTGTCCGCATCCGGGCTGGATCCCGAGGACTATCTCCTGATGCCGGTCCACCCGTGGCAGTGGGACAACAAGCTCACGGTGACGTTCGCGGCAGAAATCGCCCAGCGCCACATCGTGAACCTTGGCACCGGTGAAGATTCGTACCAGGCGCAGCAGTCCATCCGTACGTTCTTCAACACCGATTTCCCGGAGAAGGCCTACGTTAAGACGGCCATGTCCGTGCTGAACATGGGCTTCATGCGCGGCCTGTCTCCGCAGTACATGAAGGCAACGCCGGCCATCAATGACTGGCTGCAGGAACTGATCGGCAATGACCAGGAGCTCCAGAACCGGGGCTTGGCCATGATCCGTGAAACCGCGGCCATCGGCTACCACAACCACTACTACGAGGCTGCTTCGGCCAAGGGTTCGCCCTACCGCAAGATGCTCTCGGCCCTATGGAGGGAAAGTCCGCTCCCGTTGCTCAAGGACGGGCAGCAGCTGGCAACGATGGCGTCTTTGTTGCACGTGGATTCATCCGGAAACTCCGTGGTTTCTGCCCTGATTTCCCGGTCCGGCCTGGCGCCCACCGAGTGGCTTCGCCGCTACTTCGAGGCCTACCTTGTGCCGCTGGTCCACTGCCTCTTCGAGTACGAGCTCGCCTTCATGCCCCACGGTGAGAACGTCATCCTGATCCTCGAAGACGGCGTGCCCGTCCGGGCGATCATGAAGGACATCGCCGAGGAAATCGTGGTCATGGGGGATCGGCTGGAACTTCCGGAGGAAGTCTCCCGCGTCAAGGCCGAGATCCCTGCCGAGGAAATGGTCCTGGCCATCTTCACGGACGTGTTCGACTGCATCTTCCGTTTCCTCGGGGCAATCCTTGTGGAGGACGGGACGCTGCGTGAAGACGAGTTCTGGGGAACTGCCGCGGCTGTGCTCCGCGAATACCAGCAGCGGCACCCGGAGCTTGCAGACCAGTTCGCCATGCACGATCTCTTTGCCCCGGACTTCGAGCTCTCCTGCCTCAACCGCCTGCAACTGAGGAACAACCAACAGATGTTGGACATCTCGGATCCCTCCGGTGGGCTCCAAATGGCAGGCCGCCTGGCCAACCCTTTGGCCAAGTTCGCCTAAGTTCCTGCGGTGAGGGGTTGGCTTTCGGCACTTTCGAGCGTTGAAAGGGGCGAAAGCTAACCCCTCGGCGCGTCAACAAGCGCCACAATCTCAGTTTCATACGCCTGCGAGGACGCCATCGATCCCCGGAACCAGCACACTGCGTGGACGGACGGGTCGCCTGGGACCACCATGGGCCGGAGGTTGTCCACGGTGGATCCCTCTGTGATGGCTTCCCACGTCCAGCTCGCGCCGGCATCGGATGTCACTCCGCGGTAGATCTCGTAGTGTTCTGTAGCTTTGCCCGTCCTCGGATCCACAGGTGCAGAGATATAGACCCGGTCCAGATCATTCGGGTCCACAGCACCCAGCCCGGTGTAGTCCTGCTCGTGCGGCAGCAAACCGGGACCGGCGACGGCGAGTGGATGCAGCTTCCAGCGCACCCCGTCAAAGCGGGCGTACAGCAGGCGGTGATCGTCGACGTCGAGCATTTGCTCCCGCTGCAGCGGACCGTTCACGTCGTTGGCCCGGCACGTGACGATCGCCGCGAGTTCCGTGCCCCGCCGGCGAAGGTCAGTAGTCCAACCATGGGTGAGGACATCGCCGTCGAGCGTTGATCCTGCCTCGAAAACGGTGGTCAGGGCCGCCTGGTTGATCCCGGCTGAGCCGATGACGGGCTTGCTGACCACCTTGCCCTCGGCGTCGTGGAGTCCATCGCCCTGGATGTAGCCGTGGTAGATGCTGTTGTTGAAGTCGCGGGGGTGGTGGTCCGTGGTGATCAGGTCGATCCGGTCCGTGCCGTTGCTGACATATCGGGTGTAACCGTTGACGTAGCCGATTTTGGGGCGGGTGAAGAGCTTGCCGCCGTAGCTCCAGGTGCTGCCGTCGTCCTCGGAAATCATCAGTGTGGGGTCGTCGTTGATGGCGCGGACAAAATTGTAGACCCGGCCTTCGGCGCTTAAAGCGTGGAGGTTGGAGTAGGTGGCACCGCGGCCGTCGGCGAGTTCCGTCCAGTCGAACTGCTGCTCGGGCTCCCACTCGGACGCGTCGTGCGGCTTGGTGGACACGCGCCAGCGGGAATAGTTGTCCGTCTTGTGCTTGGCATACATGGCCACGTAACGACCGTCGGGCCGGATGAAGAGAGCCGGGGCGTTGTGGTCATCGGCCTCCAACCTTTCATGGAGTACGTAAACGCGGCTTTGGCCCGTAGCAAGGTTCACCACGGCAACTTCGATGTTGCCGCCACGCTCCGCACCACCCTGTCCTTCCGGGGCAGCAACCGAGCCCACCAGCAACGTGTTAGCGGCGGGGTCGATCAGTGCGCGCTCGTCCTGGAACCAGCACCACGCCCCGTTGTTGTTGAGGACAAGTGGACCTTGCAGGAAAGAGTTGACCATGGGAATCCTTTGCGGCTTTGCATCGTTTCAATTCCAGTGTGGGTACTAGTCTAGGCGCATGACGACTCGAGCCAATGAACTCACCGCCCTGGTTACCGGGGCCACCGCCGGGCTCGGTGCGGAATTCGCCCGCCAACTCGCCGAAGCCGGACACCACCTGGTCCTGGTAGCCCGCGACGAACAGCGCCTGAAAGAAACGGCCGAAGAGCTTGAACGCGACTTCAGTATCTCGGCGGAGGTTCTTTCCGCGGACCTGACCACCGACGTCGGCGTTTCAGCCGTCGCAGACCGTTTGCGGGACGCAACACGGCCCGTGGATGTCCTGGTTAACAATGCCGGCATCGGGCTGTTGAAGTCGTTCGAAAGGAATGAGCTGGACGAGGAACGCCGCCACTTGAGGCTCCACGTCCAGACACCCATGGAGCTGAGCCACGCGGCGCTGGAAGTCATGCTGGCCCGGGGGAAGGGGCGGATCATCAACGTTGCCAGCGTGGCAGCGTTCGCCAACAGGGGCACTTACTCCGCAGCGAAAGCCTGGCAAGTGACGTTCAGCCGGTGGGCCAACATCACCTACGCAAAATCCGGCGTGCAGGTCACTGCGGTGTGCCCCGGGTTCACCCACACCGAATTCCACGATCGCATGGGCATGGACAAATCCGTTGCTCCCCGGTTCTTGTGGCTCACCGCCGAGCGTGTGGTGCGCGAGGGGCTGGAGGACAACGCCCAGGGCAAGGGTGTTTCCATACCGACGCGCCGTTACAAGGTGGTCAGCTTCTTCGCCCGGATCCTGCCGGCCAAGCTCACCTCCGGCCCGCCTCGCCGGCCGCTGGAACCCTAGGCAGGAAGCTGGGACGAGGGACTTGACCACGCCCCACAGGGACCATCGGGTTACTATGACACTTCATTCGAGCCTGAGGGGGCAGTGCTATGAAGAACAAATCCTTGGCATTAGTGGGGGCCATAGTTCTCAGCGGATTACTGCTGAGCGGTTGCTCCGGTGCCGGCTCCACCGGATTCCAGGCTTTGGAACGGGAAGCAACGGCGGCGGACAATCCGCCGGAGGACCTAGATCTCGGCGAGATCCACATGGAAAAGATTCTTCTGGTTGCAGAGGCAAACGGGAAGAAATATTACCTGGGACAAGGCAAGCAAGCCCGCCCATCCTGCCTGATCGTAGAATCCGTGGACCCATACTTTTGGCACAGCGGCTGCACCGACTCCATCCAGGGCGAGATGCTGAGAATCAGTGGCCCGGACCAGAAATCCGCTGTTCTGGTTTCCGATGACTACGACACCAAGCAGCTGGAATCGAGCGGCCTGACGAAAATCCACCCGAACATCCTGGTAGTTACAAACTGACCCGGCTCCGCGGCGCCCGCACCAGCACAGCAACCGCGATGCCAACTACGGCTCCTACGAATGTCTCGATGGCACGTTCCATGACCAGCACACCCGGATCCATGGGTGCGGCCAACTGTGCGATCAGCAGGACCACCGGCGTGAAGAACACCATGGCCCACCCGTAATGCCGTGCCATGAACAGCTCTGTGGGGAACTGGCACAGAACCACCAGCACAGCGAGTACCACCGCGGTTTGACCGGGGAAATACTGCAGCGGCGATAGCGGACCGGGGAAAAGCACGACGGCGACAATCGCCAACCCGAGGAATGTTCCCACAATGCGGTGGATACCTCGGTGGACGCGGCTTGGGAGGTCGGCGCCGGCTAGCGGCACAGCCGCGGCGGCCATGGCCCAATGCGGGTGGCCGCTCCCGCTGAGGACACCGATAGTCCCCGCGGCACTTACCGCCAAGGAATAGCGCGCAGCGTGGACCAGCGCGGCTTGACGCAGCGGGCCGCGGAGGACGGGAACGTCGCGGGCAGCACCGGCCTCCCACGTACGTCGCCGGAGCCAACCGGTAAAACCGACCACAATGGAAAAGGCGGCGGACGCTGCCCCGATGAGTACCGCCGTCGTGAACGGAACATTGGTGGGCGCGGATGCACAGGCGCCCAACGCGAGGATGCCGAAGAACGGGCCGATCGGTTTGAGGCGCACGGCGTCGGCATACAGCGACCCGAACCCGGCAAACAGGGTGGCCACCAGCACCAACCACCAGGAGTGGATGTGGTTCACGGAAAGGAACACGCCGATGGTCAGCCCGCCCACCAGGAACAGGGCAGCCTGGACTTGGTGTTTGAGCCGCAGCTGATGCGTTTCGTTGCGCCCGTACATCCCGGTCAGCGCACCGAAAACGGCGTACATCATGAGGTCCGGACGGCCAATGAGAAGGAGGAACAGTCCGGGAACTGCGACGCTCAGGGCCACCCGCACCGCCGAGAGGCGATCGTTGTTGGCAGGGCCCAGCCGGTGGAGTTCGCGGGCGTGGACCATCAATCCGGGCACAGGGGAACACCACCAATCAGTTAAGGCTTGTCTTTGAAAATTAGCAGTGTCGCCGTCCAAGCCGCCATAAGCCCGGTCACAACCCGTAGTGGGCTTCGGCGCGCGTACGGGTAAAGGTCTGGGAAGATCGAGGTATGCCCGTCGCTTTCGTCTGCCGCACCCGCTCCACCATGTCGCCGCAGGAGCTGTTCGACCTTTCCCGCAACATCGATGCCCACGTGGGGTCCATGACCCAGAGCCGTGAGAAGGCGGTGGGCGGCGTTACCACCGGGCTGATCTCGGAGGGCGAGACTGTCACCTGGCAGGCGTGGCACTTGGGAGTCCGCTTCCGCATGACCAGCCGCATCACGCGGATGGAGGCACCGTCGTCGTTCTCTGATGAACAGGTGAAGGGCCCTTTCAAGTACCTCCGGCACACGCACGAGTTCCGGCCGGACGGCAGCGGGACCCTCATGGTGGATACCGTGGAATTCGCGGCGCCGTTCGGTCCTTTGGGACGGCTGGTGGAGAAGCTGATCCTGGCCCGGTATTTGCAAAACCTGATCGAGAAGCGCAACGGGTTTCTGGTTGCCCAAACCCCGCAAGCCCTAACCCCACAAGCCCAAACCCCGCAAGCCCAGGACCCGCGGCAATGATCAGGCTCGCGCATGCGGACGACCTGCTGATATTGCAGGAGATCGAGCGTGCCGCGGGCCAGGCTTTCCGGGCCTTGGGAATGGACTCCATCGCCGACGACGAGCCCCTCTCCATCGATGAGCTGAACAGTTATGCCACAGCCGGGCGTGCCTGGGTGTCCGTGGACGGGCTCGACTACCCGGTGGCGTATCTCTTGGCGGACATCGTGGACGGGGCCGGTCACGTCGAACAAGTGAGCGTCCACCCCGATCAAGCGCATCAGGGCCTGGGCCGCGAACTGCTGCATGCCGCGCGCGTCTGGACGCGAGGCCACGGAATGCAAAGGCAAACCCTGAGCACGTTCCGGGACGTGCCGTGGAACGCCCCGTACTATCGTCGCCTTGGTTTTGACGTGCTCGACGCCGGCAGCTGGGGTCCGCAGCTGGCCCACCTGATGGAGCACGAGGCTGAGTTGGGCCTGACCCGTTGGCCGCGCGTTGCCATGTGGCGTCCTGCGGTCCCACCGAAGTAACTACTCCGCTACCAGCTCAACCTCGTAGCTGTCCGTGTTGAGCAGGTACGCGGCGTAGTGGTCCGGGCCGCCGGCGTGCGGATACTTGGACTCGAACATCTCGTACCAGCCTGCGTCCGCGCCGAGCGCCCGGATCCTGTCCACGTTCTCCCGGGTGCCAGCATGGAAGGCCACGTGGTTCACCCCCGGATCAGTGCGCCTGTGGCTTGTACCGGTGATGGCATCAGTCTGCTCCACCACCACGTACGTGCCATCGAGCTTCCAACTGCACCCCGTGGGCCACTCCTGGAAGGGCTCATAGCCGAGCTCGCCCAACAGCCACCCCCACTCTTCCCTGGCCCGTTCAAGGAACGGCACCCAGATCTCAAGATGGTGGATCGACCCCACCGGAACCTCACGCATGCGCCGATTCTACGAGGTCCGCGCCCGTTCCACATCGGCCGCGCTCGCCGAGTCGCCCGCTGCGCGGAGCCCTGCGATGACACCGTCAACATCAGCCGGAGTGCGGTTCTGGCTGAGTTTCGTCTTGGCTTCTACCCTGCTGATCAAAAGTTCGACGCCGACAATCGCCCGCAGTTGGCCGGCAATGAACCGCTCGGGTGCTTCGTCTACGGACCATGGTTGGGGCATGCCGGCCTCGTGCTGGTCAGACAGGCGCCGCACGTGCCTGCCCAACCACTGCGCGTCGTCGTGAATGACGAGTTCACCGTAGACGTGGGCGGTGGAGTAGTTCCAGGTGGGGACAACCCTGCCGTGTTGGGCTTTGGAGGCGTACCAGGACGGGGAAATGTAAGCATCCGAGCCCTGCACGATCATCAAGGCCTCTCCGGTAGCCGGCATGGACCACTGCGTGTTGTTGCGGGCCATGTGCGCGTGCAAGGCGCCGTGCTCGCCGACGGTGGGCTCGTAAACGAACGGCAGCAGGGTGGCGAGCAAGCCGTCCTCCGTCATGGTCACCAGGTTGGCTGCCCCGGAGTCATGGAGCAGCGAGGCCACGGCCTCCTCGGAAGCGGCAAAGTGAGCTGGCGTGTACATGGGGTTCCTACTTCCTGAGCCTGACGCGGACAGCTGCACCAGCACAGACGATCACTGCGAGGCCGCCCACAATGGTGGTCCAGGTCATCGACTCGCCTAACAAGAGTCCTGCCCAAGCGATGGTCATGACGGGCTGGACGAGTTGGATCTGGCTGACCTGCGCCATGGGTCCGATGGCCAGGCCTCGGTACCAAGCGAAGAAGCCGAGGAACATGCTCACCACCCCAAGGTAGGCGAAGGACAACCACTGGATTGGGGTGGCAGAAGGAGCGCCGGAACCCAGCGAGACCACCGTCAGCAGGATCATCACGGGTGCCGCCACTACCAAGGCCCAGGAGATGGTCTGCCATGCGCCGAGTTCCCTGGCCAGCAATCCGCCTTCCGCATAGCCAATTGCGGCGGCAACCACGGCACCAAGCAGCAGCAGGTCCGCCCAGTGGAGGGAACCAAATCCACCGGACTGAACCAAGGCGAATACCACCGCGGCAATCACTCCCACCGCGGTCAGGACCCAGAACAACGGGCGAGGACGTTCGCGTCCCCTGATCACCGCTACGGTGGCCGTGGCTGCGGGCAGTAGCGCGATCACCACGGCTCCATGGCTGGCGGACGTGCTGGTGAGGGCGAAGGTAGTGAGCAACGGGAATCCGGCCACGATCCCTCCGGCCACCACAGCCAGCCGCAACCATTGGATGCCCTGTGGAAAACGTTGCCGGGTCAGGCCCAAGGCAAGCGCTGCAAGGATGGCGGCAACCACGGCACGGCCCGCTCCGATAAATAGGGGAGACATGCCCTCCACAGCCACCCGGGTGAGCGGCACCGTGAAGGAGAAAGCAACGACGCCGAGGAGGCCCCACCAGATTCCGGTCGATGTCCGGGTGGATACCACTGGTCGAGAAAGTGTAGTAGCGCTACTATTAGGACTCATGAATCACGATAGCAGTTCTCGGATCGTCTCGCGAGTAAAAGAATGGATCGCAGGGGCGGCGCCGGGAGCCAAACTGCCATCCACGCGACAACTCGTTGCCGAATATCAAGCAAGCCCCGTCACAGTGCAGAAAGCCCTGAGGACACTCACGGCCCAGGGCCTCATCGAGAGCCGTCCCGGCGTGGGAACCTTCGTGCGGGCATACCGCACGGCCAGGCCCTCGGACTACGGCTGGCAAACAGCGGCGTTGCGGGCGGCCCAAACCGCGCGGCCCCTGAACTCTGCCGCCATGCGCAGTGCCACCAACGACGTCATCGCGTTCCACTCGGGGTATCCGGACCGCGAACTCCTCCCTGAAAGACTCGTCCGCGCCGCCCTCACGCGGGCCGCAAGGGGAGACGCCGCCCTGTCCCGGCCGCCCGCGCAGGGGCTTCCCGAACTTCAGACCTGGTTCGCGCATGAACTGAGTACCTCAACGCCGGTTGGCGTCACGCCGCCCCAGCCAAGCGACGTCGTCGTTCTTCCAGGCAGCCAGAGCGGACTCAGCTCGATTTTCCGCGGTCTGGTGGGGCACGGCCAGCCGCTGCTGGTGGAGTCGCCCAGTTACTGGGGCGCGCTGCTGGCAGCGGGCCAGGCCGGGGTAAATGTCATTCCTGTCCCCAGCGGCCCGGAGGGGCCTGACCCGGACGAGCTGGAGAGGGCTTTTGAGGAATCCGGAGCGCGGTTGTTTTACGCGCAACCCAATTTCGCCAATCCCACAGGTGCGCAATGGTCCGCGGAGCGTGGCGAGGAGGTCCTGAGGATCGTCCAGCGGCACGGAGCTTTCCTTGTGGAGGACGACTGGGCACACGATTTCGGCATCACCGCGCCATCAGTGCCACTCGCCGCCAAGGACGACTCCGGCCACGTGGTGTACATCCGATCGCTGACCAAGAGCGTTTCGCCATCCATCCGCATCGCAGCCATCATCGCGCGGGGTCCTGCACGCGAACGCATCATGGGCGCGCAAGCCGCCGAGTCAATGTATGTCAGCGGCTTGCTTCAGGCGGCAGCGCTCGACGTCGTCACGCAGCCCGGGTGGCAGACGCACCTTCGCGGCCTCAGCCACCAACTGCAGTCGCGGCGCGACCTCCTGGTCACCAGCCTCCGCGAACATGTTCCGCAGGCCCACCTCAGCCACCTGCCCAAGGGTGGCTTGAACCTGTGGTTGCGGATGCCGGACGGGTTCGACGTCGATCAGCTCACCAAAGATTGCGAGGCTGCCGGGGTGCTCATTGCCGCCGGAACGGAGTGGTTCCCCGCTGAGCCGGAAGGGCCGTACATCCGCCTCAACTACACCGGACCCAATCCGGGCGCCTTCCCGGAAGGTGCGCGGATCATTGGCGAGGCAGTCCAATCGC
This sequence comes from Pseudarthrobacter sp. PvP004, assembly GCF_017876035.1. Taxonomy (NCBI): domain Bacteria; kingdom Bacillati; phylum Actinomycetota; class Actinomycetes; order Micrococcales; family Micrococcaceae; genus Pseudarthrobacter; species Pseudarthrobacter sp. PvP004. Next base: position 3,724,689 of record NZ_JAGINL010000001.1, on the reverse strand, counting down.
AGTTGGGCGCTTAACAAGCCGTAGCCACCAACACCAAGGAGAGCGCCTTGGGGTTGGTGGCTACGGTGGGCGGCAAACTGCCGCGAACTAACTGAATCGCTTGTATTAAGCGTCGCTGTGCAGAAGTTGCAGGCAGTGAGTTCCTAAGCGGGGGTCAAGTCCTTGTCGCTCTTGCCAAACACGGCATCATCGATCGGCCGGCCGTCGAACGGCATTTCGTCCAGGTTGATGAGCGGGTTGGTGTCCTGCGTTGCCACGAGCTCGCGTGCCTCTGCCTGGGTGTCCACACTGGGCATGGAGCCGGGCAGGGGACGCTGGGCGGATTCACGCAGGAAGTAGATGGCCACCGCACCCACGATTGACGTTGCCATCAGGTAGTACGCCGGCATCATGTCGTCGCCGGTGCCTTCGATAAGGCCTTGCACGATGAACGGCGTGGTTCCACCGAAGATCGCTACGGAGAAGTTGTACGCGATGCCCATTCCGCCGTAGCGGCTGGATGTCGGGAACAGGGCCGGCAGGGCCGAAGCCAGGTTGGCGATGTAGAACGTCACCGGGAAGGCAATCAATGCGAGACCGGCAAGTGTGGACCAGATGTCGCCAATGCCGATCAGCAGGAAGGCTGGTATAGCGAAGACGATGGTGCTGCCTGCGCCGATCCACAGCACGGGACGCCGGCCGATACGGTCGGAGAGCTTACCGGTCAGCGGGATACAAACGGCCATGATCACCAGGACCGGGATGGTCAGCAAGGTGCCGTGGACGGGGTCGTAACCCTTGGAATCCGTAAGGTATGTGGGCATGTACGACGTCAGGGCGTAACCAACGGTGTTGGCTGCGGCTGCGAGGATCATGGCCAGCACGATTTGGCGCCAGTAGGCCTTGATGATGCCAATGGGGCCCTTGGCTACCGCAGCATCCTGCGATGCTGCGTCCTTGGCAGAAGCTTCCTGGGCGTCCAGGGTTGCCTGGAACTGGGGGGATTCCTCAATCTTGCTACGGAAATACACGGCGATGAGGCCCAGCGGACCAGCGATCAGGAACGGAATCCTCCAACCCCATTCCTCCATGGCCGTCTGTCCGAGCGTCAGCTGCAGGACCGAAACCAGGGCGGCGCCGAGGGCGAAGCCGATGTAGCTGCCCATATCAAGGAAGCTGGCGAAGTAGCCGCGGCGCTTGTCCGGGGCGTACTCGCTGACGAAGGTTGTGGCACCGGCGTACTCGCCACCGGTGGAGAAGCCCTGGATGAGCTTCAGGATCACCAGCAACGCGGCGGCCCAGATGCCGATCTGCGCGTAGCCGGGAAGGAGGCCGACGGCGAACGTACTTGCCGCCATGAGCATCAGTGTTGCTGCGAGCACCTTTTGGCGGCCCACCTTGTCGCCCAGCCAACCGAATACGACGCCGCCGAGGGGGCGCGCGATGAAGGTTGCGGCGAAGGTGCCCAGCAGGAAGAGTGTCTGTACTGATGGGTCTGCTTCGGGCAGGAAGACAGGACCCATGGTGGTGATGAGGTAGCCGAACACGCCGACGTCGTACCATTCCATGGTGTTGCCGACGATCGTGCCGCCGAGTGCTTTGCGCAGCATCGGCTTGTTCACCACGTTGACGTCGGACTCTTTCAGCCGGCGCTTCGGGCGAAGCTTCGTTTTCTTGGTTGCGTTCTTTACTGCATGTGCTGCGTTCGTGGCGGCCGGGGTGGGGCCTGCCAATACCTGGTTCCCGGTGGCGTTCCTTGCGCCATCCGGAGAGACGGTGTTGCTTTGGTCTGTGGGCATTTGGGCTTCTCCTAGGGAGGTCATTTGCTTGCGACTTCTGCTGCCCCGCTCTGGGCAGGGTTTCAATTTTACGCGTTTTGGGCTGAAATCCCGAGTTGAGATCCGATTTTTGGGCCATATGAGGGTGCAAATTGCCTAGCTGTGTTGCATCTCATTACCCGCTCTTGCCCCGTAAACATGCGGATCCGGACCCGTTTTTGCCCTCCGGAGCACGTTGTTACCAAATTGTTTAGCTGAGCCAACTTAACGTGCCGGATTCGGGCCCAAAAGCTGATGATTTGAGGGGGCTACCGTGATGATCCGATCACCACGGTTGCCTCCAATTCCTCGTCCGAGGCCACCTCCGCGATGAACCCCGCCTCGCCTAGAATCCGAGCGGTCTCCAGCGCCTGTTGTCCCGAGGTTTCCATCACCACGGACCCTCCCGGCCCAAGCCACTGAGCCGCCCCCAGCGCTATCCGACGCTGCACATCCAAACCGTCAGCGCCGCCGTCGAGCGCCACCCGCGGCTCATGGAGCCGCGCCTCCGGCGGCATCATCCCGATTGACTCTGTGGGCACGTACGGCGCGTTCGCCAACAGGATGTCCACCTTCCCGCGCAGTTCCCGGGGGAGGGCTCCGTAGAGATCGCCGTGGTGCACAGAGCCGCCTCGGGGCTCAACGTTGCGGCGCGCGCACTGGACCGCGGCGGGGTCGATGTCCGCCGCGTGCAGCTCGCAGCTCCCCAGGAGATCGTTGAGAGCTGCACCTATAGCGCCGGAACCGCAGCAAAGGTCCACGACGACGGCACGGCGCCTGGCTGTTAGCGGCTTGGCGATCATCGCCGCTTCCCGCACCAGGAACTCCGTGCGACGCCGCGGCACGAACACGCCAGGTCCTACGGACATGCGCTTCCCGCAGAAATCCGCCCACCCGACGATGTGTTCCAAGGGCTGTCCGCTGAGACGTTGGTCCACCATGCGGTTGAGCTGCTCCGGATGGTGGGCGGCGTCGATGAGGAGTTGGGCTTCGTCCTCCGCGAAAACGCAGCCGGCAGCGCGCAATGTGGTGGCGATGGATGCTCTCCGGGTCACGTTTGCCATGCTAGCCGAGGATGAATCCTTGTGCGGTTGGAAGAAGCTGCAGGTGAGGGGTTCACAAATCTGCCGGGTCTTGGTTAGGGTATGAGGCATGGGAACACTGATTTTTGAGTAGACCGGCCTCCGGCCCCTCGCGGCACAGCCGAGTTTCACCTGACAAAAATCCACGCCTGTTGAGGCCCTGCCTCCATGCCGTTCCCGTTCTCGACGCCTTTTTCCCGAACCGCAACGACATGGGATACGTGTCTCTTCAGGACTCACACTTTTAGGAGTCCACGTATGACTGCCAACCCTTCCGAAAACAAGAAGACCCCGGCTTCCGGTGGTATCAAGTCCAAACTGACCGACGCCCAGAAGGCAATGCTGGCCAGCAAATCCGGGGGCGGTGCACCGGCCGGCTGGCAAAGCACCGGCAAGGGGCACAAGCCCACCTCCGCCAGCGGCAAGCAGGCTAAGACCGAGAAGAAGGTCCGCTGGTAAACCTGCGGACAGGCACATGGAAATACAGGCACACTGGAAAGGAAGAACCATGACTGCGAATCACGATTCTGAGCGCATCAATCCTGAGGTAGCGAGCCACTTGGTGGAGTCCATGGACATGGCCCCGATGCCCGAGCCCACAACCATTGCCGTGGCACTGGGCGCTGACCAGAGCAAACAATGGCCTGACGGTAACGGCAAACGACGCCACCCGAAGGAACGCGACCAAGCCCATGGCCGTATGGGCCAAGGCGCAGCCGTGACGGCGGTCCACAGGACCAGCCGCCCGCAGATGCCGCACTCCTCCTAACAGCAACTCCCTACGAACCAGCCCAGCTTCGGGACAAGCCAGCCCTTACTGCACCGTCAGGACGGGCCTCTGGTTTCCAAAGTTGGGCTGGTTCCAAAGTTGGGCTGGTTCATGAGCCGGCCAGCGTTACCTCGCCAGCGGACTTGTCCGGACGCCACCCACGCCACACCGGATGCCTCAGCTTTCCAGGGCCCGTCCATTCCCCAAATGTCACTTCCGCCACGAGCTCAGGACTCACCCATGTAGCGCCCGCAGCGTCTTCCCGGGGAATGTCCGCGAACGGCGACTCAACAATAGCCAGGGGCTCCAGTTTCTCCATGATGTCCCTGAGCTGCCAGTCCTTGAAACCGCTGCCCACCCGGCCCACGTAATGTAGCTTGTCGCCGTCCGGGATGCCCAGCAGCAATGCGCCGAAGGTCCCGGCCCGTGCACCGGCACCGGGCCGCCAACCGCCCACCACCACTTCCTGGCTCTGCTCCAGTTTGAGCTTGATCCAGGACCTGCTGCGGCGGCCAATCACGTAACGGCTGTCGGCTTTCTTAGCCATGACTCCTTCCAAGCCAAGCTCGGCGGCACTCGTCATAAGGTCCTCAACGTCGTGGTCCAGCACCGCGGAAAGGTGAAGGGGACAGCCGCCCCGCAAGCGATCCGCAAATCCGGAAAGCCTCTCCCTGCGCTCGTGGAAAGGCAGCCCGCTAAGGTCCGTGCCGTCGTCGTACAGAAGATCGAACAGCATGAGCTGCACCGGAACCGTTGCCCGGGCACGTTCGATGTCCGCAGCTTTGACCAAGTTCATCCTCAGCTGCAGCCGGCCGAAATCAGGCCGCGATCCTTTGCCGAGCGCCACAATTTCGCCATCAGCCACGAAATCGCCGTCGGGCCAGCATGCGCGGTCCGTCAGTTCGGGATAGGCGGCGGTGAGATCGTTTCCGTTGCGGCTCATGAGTCGGATCCTGCCCTCGGTGCCGGTGATGATTGCGCGGATTCCGTCCCACTTCAGTTCATACAGCCAATCGTCGCCGCGGAGATCGGCGGTGGTCCCGGAAGTGGCCAGCATGGGGGTGTAGTTCGGCATGGGCCGGGGAGCAGGGGCCTGAGTCGGAGCGGACTTGGGTGCCGCGGCTTTGGCCGCAGATTGGGCGCCCCGACGCCCTCCCGGCTGCTCCTTCATGAGATGGATCAGCCAGTTCTGACCCGTATTGATGAGCGCGAACCGTTTGGTGCCACCAAGGCCACCACCCGGCTCGCCTGTGAGCGTCGCGATCACTTCCTTGCCGTCGCGCCACTTCTCGCAGGTGTACTCGCCGCGGTCCCAAATGGTCATGGTCCCGGCCCCGTACTCACCCTTGGGAATGACGCCCGCGAAGTTCGCGTATTCCATGGGGTGGTCCTCGGTATGAACGGCAAGGTTGTTGCGGTCGGGGCTTTCCGGGATGCCACGCGGCAGTGCCCAGGAAGCCAGGACGCCATGGTGCTCCAGGCGCAGGTCCAAGTGGTAGCGGCGGGCGTGGTGCTCCTGGATGACGAAAATGCCGCCGGGCGGTGGAGGATCGCCCGGCTTCGGCTGATCGGAGGCGGAGCCCGCCGATTGCGGGGAGGCAGAAACAGCCGACGACGACGGAAACGGCTCCGGGGTTTTGCCCGGATCGCGCATCCCGACGTACTTGGCGAGACGGTTCTCTACTGTCACCACACGCTCGCGGGAACGGCCGGTGCCTGAACTGCTTCCGGCAGTACCGTCGTCGTCATTCTCATCCTCGCCGTGAGGCGGCAGGTGGCGTTCGGAGATCGGCGCGAAGTGGTCTTTGCCTGTCTTCACGCGCTTCATCACGGCCACATAGTCGAGGTGTTCCAGCGAAGGAGAGGAGAGCTCCCGCCAGGTGCGGGGCGCGGCGACCGTAGGGTGGGCCTTCCCGCGCAGCGAATACGGGACGATGGTGGTCTTGTTCCCGCTGTTCTGGCTCCAGTCAACCAGCACTTTGCCGTGGCGGAGGGACTTCTTCATGTCGCTGACCACCAGCTCGGGGTGGTCCGATTCCAAGGCCCGGGCCAGCTCTTTGGCGAAGGCGGACACTTGCTCGGACTTCAGCGTCCCGTCCAGGCCAGTGTAGAGGTGGATGCCTTTGCTGCCGCTGGTAACAGGGACCGGGTCCATTCCCATGTCCTGCAGGATGGAACGGGCAAGCTTGGCCACTTCAACGCACTCGGGCAGTCCTGCCCCGGGCCCGGGGTCGAGGTCCAGGACGAAACGGTCGGGGCGGAGCGACTTCCCTGAAGGATCCACCTGCCACTGCGGTACGTGAATTTCCAGCGACGCGATTTGGGCCATCCATGTGAGCGTCGCAAGGTTGTTGACCATGGGATAAACATTGGTGTGGTCCGAATGCTGAATGGCGGCACGGGGAATCCATTTGGGTGCCGAGTCCTCAAGGTTCTTTTGGAAGAACACTTGCCCGGGGTTTTCGGCGGTACCCACTCCGTTGACCCAGCGCTTGCGGGTGACGGGCCGGTTGGCAGCGGCAGGGATCAGGAAAGGCGCCACTGCGGCGTAATACTCCAGCACTTCGGCCTTGGTGGTGCCGGTTTCCGGGTAGATGATTTTGTTCAGGTTGGTGAGGGTGAGCTCGTGGCCTTCCACGTTCACCCGCTCCTGTTGCTTGCCTGCCACCTCTTCTCCTCTGCTGTGTTGTGCTGTTGACTGGGTGCATGAGGGCCATATGGAAGGGATCTATCGCGTTCGGTCTGGTCAACGTACCAGTGAAGCTCTACAGTGCCACGGAGGATCACGATATTGGCCTGCACCAAGTCCACAATAAGGACGGCGGGCGCATTCGATACCAGCGGAAATGCGAAATTTGCAGCGAAGTTGTGGCGTACGAGGATATTGACAAGGCCTACGAAGAAGAAGGCCGCACGGTAGTTCTGACGTCCGCCGAATTGAAGTCGTTGCCTGAGGAGAACAGCCGCGAAATTGAGGTGGTGGAGTTTATCCCCGCCGAGCAGCTGGACCCCATCATGTACGAGCGCAGCTATTTCCTGGAGCCTGACTCCAAATCGCCCAAGGCGTACATGTTGCTCCGGCAGACGCTCGAGGACACGGACAGAATCGCCATTGTCCAGTATGCACTGCGGCAGAAGACCCGCTTGGGGGCGCTCAGGGTGCGGGGGGATGTGCTGTTGCTCCAGGCGCTGCTGTGGGGCGATGAGGTCCGCGAGGCCAAGTTCCCGTCGCTGGAGACTGATATCAAGATCTCGGACAAGGAATTGGAAATGTCTTCCGCCCTGGTGGAATCCATGGCGCACGACTTTGATCCCGACGAATACACCGATGACTACCAAGCGCAGCTGAAGACACTTATCGAGGCCAAGCTGGAGAAGGGCGAAGCGCTGGACACCGAGGCAACCTTCGGCGTGGTGGAAGGTGAAGGCGAGGGCGGCGACGTCATCGACCTCATGGAAGCGCTCAAGCGCAGCCTGGACAAGAAACGCGGCAAGGAAAAAGCGGACGACGACGCTGCTGCCGCCAGCAAAACTGCCAGCAAACCAAAGGCGCGGGCCAAGAAAAAGGCGTGAACCGGCGTCGTAATTCCACAAAGCTGCGGCCGTCCGGTGGGCGGCCGCAGCTTTTGTTGGTTAGTGATTCCGCAGCATGGAGATCAGCTCAGATTTCTTCTTGGCCGAGTAGCCTTTGAGGCCGAGCTCTTTTGCACGTGACTTCAATTTGTCCACGGTCCAGTCATCGTAATCACCGGACTTTCCTCCCTTGCTGCCTACTTCTTTGCGGCCTTTGGCTGCGGCAGCGTTGGAGATACGTGCTGCCTTCTCCTTGGAAGCGCCATCATCGCGAAGCTCCTCATAGAGCTTTGGGTCCTTCAAGCTGGAATTCTTCTTTCCCGGCAAGATGTGTTTCCTTTCTCTAATTCCACTAGTCCCTAATTCTCCCTACTTCTACTAGGCACCGGTTTCGTAGTGCGGTTCCGCTACCGGTTTGGACTCGGGCGAACCACGTTCACGGAGGTACACGGAGGCTCCCACCAGGACGGCCACAGCAAGGAACTCACTCTGCCAGTTCTGGAAGGACTCAAACCAGAATTGACTGGAAGCAATGTATTCCCAGGTGGAGACCTCGGGCAGGCCATGGCTGAGCTGTTCCTCGTTGTAAGCGGCCGCGCCACCTACCGCGTGCAATGTGAAGGAGGCCAGGAACAGGAGGCCCAGCAGGCCGGAGAGCGAGTGCTCATAGACCTTCAGCACCCAGCCGCCGCGCCTCACCGGCCACGGGGTCTTGGGTGACTTCTTGGCATCGCGGGGATCTTGGTCCTGTGGTGCTTCCTTGTCCACGGGTTTTGACTCCGAGGATCCCCTTTGGAACAGGAAAACGGTAAGGACCACGTACATGGCCATTTGAAGGAACTCCGATTCCCAGTTTTCAAAGACGGCTTCCCAGAAGCTGCCTGATGTCAAGAAATCCGGGATCCCGGTGGCCGGCTGGCCGTGAGCCTGTTGTTCCTCGCTATAAGTTGCCGCTCCCGAGATGATCATTCCCCCGAGGAAGACGACGAACAGGCCTGCGTTGACCAACAGCAAGCCGTGGTCCTTGACCCAATGGCGCGCGGGCGTCTTGTCCTTGCCGGATGTGTCGGGGTGCTTGACGGGTCTCAGCATCGGGCTCACTCTTCCCTTGCAATGCCGTTGCCGTAGCCGTCGCCGTTTCGGATGGCGCGGCGGTGCAGCCATAGCGGCGTTCCCACCACCAGGAGCAGCAGCACCAGGATGATGAATCCTGCAGCAACAAGCCCAGCCGTCCGGCCGGCGGTGAAGTCAAAAACGAGGGTGGCAGAGCCAACGATCAACAAAGCCACACCAGCCAAAGCCCACTTGGTGACCACATCGGCACTCGAAACCAGGGTGGCCTTGAGCCCCCTGCGGAACAAGCGGCGATGAACGCTGACCGGGAGCACGATGAGGACGGTGGTCAGGGCTGCCACCATCACGTTGACGAGGTAGAGGCTCCGTTGCCAGTCGTCCAGGAGTTCGAAGCGTTCCTGGAAGGGGAGTGTGAGCAGGAAACCGCCGAGGATCTGCACCCCTGTTTGGAGAACCCGTAACTCCTGGATCAATTCCATCCAGTTCCGGTCCATCCGTTCCTCGGTGGACTCGTTCCTGCCGATCCGGGGAGCCTGCTCCGGCTCTACCATCTGTGCACCTCCGTGTGGTTCTGGTGGACGACGACCATACTCCGGACTACGGTCGGAACTATCAGCATTCCTCGATCTTTTGTGTCGGGGCCTCATCGGATTTCCAAGGAGGAAGCAATGAGTCAGGACGAACACCGCGTGGACCCGGAAAGCGAGCCCGGCGGCTACGGCACGCCCACGCCTGAGCAGGAAATGCCCGGTCAGGGTGATGAGCGCGAGACGCCCGAACGGCCGGCCCAGGGAGAGCCCGAGGCTCCGGGTGACGAGTTCCCCACTCCCCAGGACCCCGACGCGGCACCCCCGCCCTCGACCACCGGAGAAAGTCCGGACGGGGCTGAATAAGCTCCGAGGACGGCTGAGGGCCGCCCCCGGGCTGCAGCTGTGCTGCGGCGGGGGGCAGCCCTACGTCGTCTGGAGCAAGCCCCCGTTGCTCTATACCGTGTGTCCCCTACGACCCGACATGAAGCTCAGCAGCCAGCCGATGGCCGCGATGACGAGGAGGATGACGCCTACCCACAGCAGCCAGTTCAGGGCTTGCGAGAAGCCGCCTACGAGAAGGAGAACAATTGCTACTACACCAGCAATGATCAGAAGCGTATTCATGGTCAGCACATTCCTTTCTGGGGGAATCTTTGATGAATCGCCGATTCCCAACTATGCATTCCGATTTACTTCGATTTAGTTATGCCGGTACTTGGAGGCGGTCCGTCGCCTCGAAGTGCCTTTTCAGTTATCACGAAGCGGGCTTCGCTGAGGGGCGAAGTTCGCCAGTCGTGAACAGTAACACTCCTCATTGTACTACTAAGCACCCTTATGAAAGGCTTATTGAAGTCGTCACCTGATGATTGGGCAGTTGCCGCAGATATTCAGCGGCACGTTTTTCGCTCACATGAACGTCCACGAGAGGAACACATGAAAGCGTCACAGCAGCTTGCAGACAACCTTCAGATCGTCCTGACAGACCTGATCGAGCTACAGCTCCAGGGAAAGCAGGCACACTGGAATATCGTGGGTCCGAACTTCCGCGACCTTCACCTCCAGCTGGACGAGTTGGTCTTGGCGACGCGCCAGTTCGCTGACGACACTGCCGAGCGCATGAGGGCCCTTCACGCCTTGCCCGACGGCCGCAGTGCGACCATCGCCAAGGGCACTCGCCTGGAAGAATTCCCGGCTGGCCTGGTCAACACCAAGAACGCCGTCAAGCTTGTCACTGACCGCGTAGAGCGTGCAGTCCAGACCATGCGCGATGTCCATGACGAAGTGGACGAAGAAGATCCCACGACGGCGGACCTTCTGCATGCATTCATCGCCCGCCTTGAGCAGCTGGTATGGATGATCAACGCCGAAATCATGAACGCCGGCGCTGCCGTGACGGATCCGGACGAGGCCTAGACAGAACCCCGGACCAGGCTGATCGCGAACAGGGCGGACAGGCCATGCCCAGGCTGAAGCGCAGTGACCTTTCCAAGCCCGGTATTGTCCGCCGCAAGGTCGGGAAGGGATTCAGTTACCGCCACCCCGATGGCAGCTTGGTCAGCAAAGAGGATCGCCAGCGCATCAATGCGCTGGCGATCCCGCCTGCATGGACCGATGTGTGGATCAGTCCCTACGAACACGGGCACATTCTGGCTACTGGGGTGGACGCCGCAGGGCGCAGCCAGTACATTTACCACCCAGGTTGGCGGGAGCGGAAAGACACCGAAAAGTTTATCCGGGCGGCCAAGCTCGGCCTGATCCTGCCAACGGTTCGACGCAACGTGACAGTCCACCTCCAAGACGCCACTGAACCCCGGCAGCAGACCCTTGCGGCCGCAGTGCGTTTCATGGATCTGGGCGCGCTCCGCGTCGGTTCCGAAATCTACATGAAGCAGAACGGCTCCTACGGTCTCACCACTCTCCGCTGCCGTCACGCGCGGGTGGACGGTCCGGACGTCTTCCTGAAATTCCCCGGCAAGAGTGGCCAGCTGTGGGACACTTCCATTCACGATCCCGCCTTGGCGGCCTTCCTTGAGCCGCTCGTGGGACGGCCAGGCAAGGAGCGACTGCTGGCCTACCAAGCCAACGGCTCATGGGTCTCCGTGGACGCTTCCATGATCAACGAATACCTGCGCGGAATCGCCGGCGAAGCCTACACATCCAAGGATTTCCGGACGTGGAAGGGGACAGCCGCGGCAGCAATGTACCTCATCAAATCAGGCCACAAGGGGACTCCCCGCCAAGCGATTGTGCGGGCCATTAAGGAGACCTCGGAGCTGCTGGGCAACACCCCCTCCGTGGCCCGCTCTTCCTACGTAGACCCGCGCATCATCGAGGCTTTCCTCTCGGAAGAGCTGAAGGAAGTGAAGCCCACGGAAGCCTCGATTGCTGCCTACTTGAACGGCGAGGCGCCGAGGTAGACCATGCGCCTTAAGGCGGTCCCGGGAATTTTATGAGTACACTCGTACTAATAAGGATTGACGGGGCATAGCGTCTGGGGGCCGTAAATGATTCTGTTAGCAATCGTGGTGTGCGAAGTTGCGTTCTGGGTGGCGATTCTTGCCGGGCTTGCGGCGCGGTATTTGTTGCGGCGCTCCCGCCTTGGTGGGGCTCTCCTGATCCTTGCTCCTGTGATCGATGCTGTCCTGCTTGCCTTGGTGGCCGTCGATCTACTCGGCGGGGGAACTGCCTCATGGCAGCACGGACTGGCAGCGATCTACATTGGCGTCTCCATCGCCTATGGCAAACGCATGGTGGCCTGGGCCGATGCTCACTTCCAGCATCGATTCGCCGGCGGACCTGCACCGGAACGGCTCACGGGAGCCCGCTATACGGTCAAGTGCTGGCGGGATGTACTTCTTACAGCCCTGGCGGTGGTCATCGCCTCCGCGACCCTGGGCGCGATCATCCTCCTCGTCAATGACGCTGAGCGAACCTCAGCGCTCTCCGGATTCTTTCGCATTCTGGGAATCATCTTCGCAATCGATTTCCTCTGGGCTGTGAGCTACACGATCTGGCCAAAAAAGGCCGCCCGTCCCGTGCCCGCCACTACTTCCTCGCACTGAAACTCCATGCCCCGAAGAATCGACGCCGAAGCACGCACTGCAGAGATTGCGGAGGCATCTCTACGTGTCCTCGAACGTGATGGGCTTGCGGGCCTGTCCGTGCGCGGGGTTGCCGCGGAAGCCGGCATTGCCGCCGCTTCGTTGCGCCGGGCGTTTGCCACGCAGCATGCTCTTCGGGAGTATTGCCTGCAACTCATTGAGGACCGAGTCACCGCCAGGGTGGCCGCTCTTGAGCTGGCCGGCCGGGCACTCGTTGATGAGTTGCTGCTGCAGTTGCTCCCTCTCGACAAAGAACGGCGCATGGAACTGGTGGCGCAAGTCCAGCTCGGGGTCCTTTCGCTGACCGACAGCGAGCTTCGCCCTGCTGCCATCAGGCTTAGCGACGCGGTAAATCGCGCGTGTCGCGCTGCCATTCAGATCTTGACCGAAGCGGGCCAGTTCTCCAAGGGGCGCGACCCCCAGTATGAAGAGCAGCGGCTGCGTGCACTCTTGGATGGAATCGCGATGCACGGCCTGTGGAGCGGGGAACTGCCGGATACGAGTCCAATGCTCAGCATGCTCGCACGCCACCTCGACGAGTTGGCGGGTCCGTAGGACACGGAAAGAGCCTGGCGCCACCCATATTTGCGTGGCGCCAGGCTCTTTCTGCGTCCCTAAGGAGTTTGCGTGTCCCTGCTACGCGTCGTGGTCCGTTTCGAGGATCTTCACCAGGCTGTCCAGTGCTGCATCGGCGCCTTCACCTTCGGCACGCAGCACCACGACGTCACCGTGGGAAGCGCCGAGGCTCATGAGGGACAGGATGCTGGCGGCGTCCATGGCGTCATCGGCGGGCTCGCCCTGACGTGCGATGGTGACGTCGATGTCCAGGTCTCCGGCTGCCTCCGCGAAGATGGCTGCCGGGCGGGCGTGGAGGCCCACACGGCTTGCAATGGTTGCTGTACGTACTGGCATTGGTGCTCCTTTTTATGAAGGGTGGCGGTGAGGGAGGTGGCTTTGTGGGAAGTCTAGACGTTTGACCTGAGAGGCTAGACGCTGACGGTTGCCGGGGCGGCTTCGGCTTCGACCGGCTTCTTGACTGCAAAGCGCTTCAGGGCGATGACGGCCAGCGCGCTGACCACCATTCCGGCGACGATGGCGATGATGAACATTGGCAGGTTGCCAATGGCGAAGAAGACGAAGAGACCACCGTGGGGGGCCTGGGAGGTGACCCCGGTAGCCATGCAGAGGGCGCCTGTCAGTGCGCCGCCCACCATGCTGGCCGGGATGACGCGCAGCGGGTCGGCTGCGGCGAAGGGGATGGCGCCTTCTGAGATGAAGGAGGCGCCCAGCAACCAGGCGGCCTTGCCGTTTTCGCGCTCTGCGAGGCTGAAGAGCTTCTTGTTCAGGACGGTTGCAAGGGCCATGGCCAGCGGCGGAACCATGCCCGCGGCCATGACGGTGCCCATGATGAGCCACGGTGCCTGGTTGTCAGCGCTGCCGGCGCTCAGGCCAGCCACTGCGAAGGCGTACGCAACCTTGTTGACCGGGCCGCCGAGGTCGAAGCACATCATGAGGCCAAGGATGATGCCGAGGACTACGGCGGAGGCACCGCTCATGCCCGTGAGCCAGTTGTTGAGAGCCACGGTGAGGCCGGCGATGGGACCGCCCAGGACCAGGAACATCAGGCCCGAAGCGACGATGGAGGCCAGCAGCGGGATGATCACAACCGGCATCAAGCCGCGGAGCCAGCGGGGTACCTGCCACGTCCCGATCAGATGCGCGATGTAGCCGGCCAGAAGACCGCCAACAATGCCGCCGAGGAAACCGGCACCCATGAAGCCTGATACTGCGCCGGCAACGAAGCCGGGGGCAATGCCCGGCCGGTCGGCGATGGCGTAGGCGATGTAGCCGGCAAGCGCCGGAACGAGGAAGCCCATGGACAGGGCACCGATCTTGAACAGGACCGCGCCGAGGTAAATGGCGAGCCCGCCTTCAGGCAGGTTGCCGAAGTTGTTCTCCAACACCACCTTGTCCGCAACCTCAGTGATTTCGTAGCCGCCCAGCAGGAATCCAAGGGCAATCAGCAGACCGCCGCCAGCCACGAACGGAATCATGTAGCTGACGCCGGTGAGGAGTGCGCGCTTCAGCTTCTGGCCGATGTGCTCGCCCTTCTCCTCCTCGGCCCGCTCAGCTTGCTCTTCGGCACCAAAGTGCGGAACACGGCGCGCGTGCGGGTCATCCGCGGCTGCCAGTGCTTCCTGGACCATCTTGGTTGGCTCGTCGATGCCGCGCTTGACCGGAGCGTTGATGACCGGCTTGCCGGCGAAGCGCTCCTTGCCGCGAACGTCAACGTCGACGGCGAAGATCACAGCGTCAGCGGCCGCAATCACTGCCGGGTCCAAGGGCTTTGCGCCCGAGGAACCTTGGGTCTCCACCTGGAGGTCCACGCCCATCTCTTGGGCCGCGGCTACCAGCGAGTCGGCAGCCATATACGTGTGTGCAATGCCCGTTGGGCAAGCGGTGACGGCCACGATGCGCTTGGGTGCGGCAGTCGTCGTCGTGCTGGCGGCGGCAGCGGCCGGTGCAGCCTCTGCGGGTGCTGCGGCAGAAGCGGTAGCAGCAGCCGGCTTATCAGCCAGCGCACCATCCACGAGGTCCACAATGTCCTGCTCAGTTGCAGCCGCACGCAGTGCTGCAGTGAAGTCCTTTTTGATCAGCGAGCGGGCCAGCTTGGAGAGCAGCTTCAGGTGCTCCTGGTCTGCGCCGTCCGGGGCTGCGATGAAGAAGATGAGGTCGGCAGGACCGTCCTTGGCGCCGAAGTCCACCTTGTGGGAGAGGCGGGCCATGGCCAAGGCAGGCTCCTGGACAGCACCGGAGCGGCAATGCGGGATTGCGATGCCGCCGGGGACGCCGGTTGCGGTCTTCTGCTCTCGTGCGAAGGCGTCGGCAAAGAGACCTTCAACCTCGGAGGCGCGGCCCGAGGCGGCAACTTTGCCAGCCAGGACGCGGATGACGTCGGCGGGGGAGTCGCCCAGGTTTTGGTCGAGGGTGACCAATTGGGGTGTGATCAGCTGGGTCACTGTGAGTCCTTCTGGAGGGCCGTGATGGTTACGGCATCGGGGGTTGTCTGGTGGACTGCCGGGACAGTGGAGCCCGGCAGCGAAGCAGCAGCGGCACCATGTGCCACGGCTTGACGAAGGCAGTCCTGTGCGGAGCCACCTTGGGTTGCGGCCAGCAAGTAGCCGGCCAATGCAGAGTCCCCGGCGCCTACCGTGCTGACGGCTCTGATGGGCGGATGCGTGGCGAGCCATGCTCCGTCTGCCGTCACCAGGATTGCTCCCTTGGACCCGAGTGTTGCGAGGACGGCGCCTACACCGCTGGCGACGACGGCGGCAGCGGCTTCAGCGGCTTTGGCCGGATCTGCTTCCAGTTCGTCAGCTGTGGAGACGTTGGTGAAACCGGCGGCGGCGGCAAGCTCGGCGAGCTCTTCCGCGTTCGGCTTGAGGAGGTCCGGTTTTCCCGAGGCATCGCCTACCAAAGCGGCCGCGAGCGGCGCCCCGGAGGAGTCGATGGCGATGCTTGGGGTGGCCGTACCGTCCGAGTTCGACCGGAGTCGACGAGCGATGGTGGCGTAGAAGTCCGCGGGTACTCCTGGTGGGAGTGATCCGGCGAGAACCACCCAGCTGGCCCCACGGGAGCGTTCCAGCAGCAGCCCGATCAGGGCGTCCTGCTGGTCATCGCTCAGTTCCGGACCGGGTTCGTTGATCTTGGTGGTGACGCCGTCCGGTTCGGTGAGTGTGACATTGCTGCGCAGCGCCTGACCGATGGGCAGCGCCGCGAACGGCACACCGCCGTCGTGCAGCCCTGAAAGGACCGGGTCCGAATCGGCGCCCGGAAGAACAGCCAGGGTTTCGAGGCCGGAGGCCACGAGCGCGCGTGAAACGTTGACCCCCTTGCCACCAGATTCCTGGTGCACGGCCACGGCGCGCTGCACCTCGCCCCGGGCTAAAGCGCCGGGAAGCTCAACCGTGCGGTCCAGGCTGGGGTTGGCGGTCAAGGTGACGATCATGCGATCACCAAATCCACGCCGGCGTCGGCCAGGGCTGCTGCGAGCTCCGCAGAGGGTTCGATGTCTGTAATCAAGGTGTCAACATCCTTCAGGGTGGCGAACTGGACCAGTGTTTCGGCGTCCAGCTTGGAAGAATCGGCAAGGGCCACCACGCGGCGGGCTGACGTGACGAACGCGGCCTTGACTGCGGCTTCCTCGGGATCGGGTGTGCTGAGCCCGAACGTTGCATGGATGCCGTTGGCGCCGACGAAGGCGATGTCCGGGCGAAGTTTGTGGGCCGCTTCCACTGTGGACTGCCCGACGGCGGCCTGCGTCAGTCCGCGGACGCGGCCTCCGAGGATCTGGAGTGCTATGCCTTGAGTGGAGGAGAGCTTGCCGGCGATGGGGATGGCGTGGGTGATGACCACGAGCTCATCGTTTCCGTTACGCGATGGTGTCTGTTGGGCCAACAGGTCCGCGAGGGTTTCCGTGGTGGAGCCCGCGTCCAGCAGGATGCTGCCTGCGGTGAGCTGGGGGATCAGGGCGAGGGCTGCATGAGCGATGCGGAGTTTTTCAACTTGGCGTTGGACGGCGCGCTCAAGGATGCTCTCTTCGCGTGTGCTGAAGCGATCCGAGGGGACGGCGCCGCCGTGGACGCGCCTCAGGTTCCCGGAGCCCTCAAGGGCTGCGAGGTCGCGGCGAATGGTCTCAGTGGTGATGCTGAAACGGTCGGCGAGGTCAGTGACGCTCACCCGTCCGCGCTCTGCGACGAGTGCGGAGATCAGTTGCTGGCGTTCTTCGGCGAACACTAACCCTCCATTGCGGTCAAGGCGACTTTCAAGGCGGCCACATCAGTGACTGCTGTCACAACGATGTGGAATTGCTTGACTCTATCTTTGTTTATGTTGGTAAGTCAAGAGAAATCAACATAAACAAAGATCCGCAGGCGATGAGGAGGGTTGTCAGGCACGAAAAAGGGCATGCCGCGCTCCCTGTAGCGCGGCATGCCCTCGTGCGGATCCCGACTGGGGGATTTATGGGATCCGGTCTGTGGAGCGAAGTGACCCGGCGATGACTACGTCAGAATCCCGGGTGGTTCCCCTGTCGTTCCAGGCCCTGGCGGGGGCGTGGGAACTGCGGGTCCCGGTCCGGGTTCGGGCCCGGGCGTGGGGTCCGGAACGGGCGGCGGTCCTGGTTCCGGCAACGGAACGGGCTCAGGCGTGGGACCCGGCTCGCGGGTTGGATCAGGGTGTGACGGGTCCGGCGGGAATCCGCTCATGATCGTGCGCTCCGTCGGTGAGCGGAATGTTGCGGCCGGAGGCTTCCGGGAACAGTGGCGGGATATCTGCTGGAATCCCACCCCGAACCCGGGTAGTCGATGGGCAGGTTGTCCGGATCTGGTGGATCCGGAAGGCTGCGCTTGCCGGCCGACCTCAGCTTTCCACCCGTGGTCAAAGGATCTTTTCGTTGCGATTCTGCGTGCATGCTGTCCCTCCCGGTAGCTCCAGAACTGATGGTGTAGCTCCTCATGGCGTCCCCAAACCTCAATCCGGGATTTCCATGCGGAAACCGCAGTGACATCCGAGGATGCGTGTATTGATGAGTACCTCGTACATCCGTAGCTGCGCTCCAGGAGTCAATACCAGCGGTGCCTGGATCCTGCGGAGCTCGCAGCTCTTGGTCTTCATGGGTTCACCGCAGTGAAGGTACTGGCCGCCGAACTGCAGAACTCCTTGAGGGACGCCCGGGCGGTTCAGAACCGCGGCCACTCGCCGCACAGAGGCGACATGCTCATAGGAGTACCTGCAGGCATGGCACTCGTACGCAACGTCCACCATGTTGGGAGCGGGCGGGTAATGCGACTGGATCGAGTTCACCAGAAGGTGCTGGTCGGTGTTGCAGCGCGAGCACCATAGCGGTTCATCAGGGGGCTGATGGGCTTCGTCCGGGACTCTGGAGGCTGGCTGGGCCGGCATGGATCTGTACCTCGGCATCAAAAAATGAGGGACGCCCGTCTGCATGAGCTGAAAAGCCTGGTCCTGTGATGGGGACTGTAGCTAGATTGTGCACATAGGTGCACGGGAGATGCAAGGATTCCGTCGCTCTTTCTGAGACGGTGACAAGCCGCACCCGGACGATCGTAAAATGAGGCATGGACGAAATTAACGTTGAATTAGCGCTGCCTGATGCCGCTTCAGCGCCGGACGTTGTTTCGGTGCCGGAGCAGCTGCAGGATCTTGTTGTTGACAGCGAGGATGTAGCTGGATTTCTGGACGAGCTTGCTAAGTTCTCGGCGGCGGCCGTCTCTGAAGCAGTGGGCTTGGACGTGCTCTGCGGCATCACCCTGAGCCGGCGGCGCCGTACTGCCACGGTGGCTGGAAGCACCCATGAGGCCAGGCTGATCGACGAAGTTCAGCAGGCGTACGGGGATGGTCCTTGCTTGGAGGCCATGCGCAGCCACGGGACGGTGCACGTTCCTGACACTTCCACGGAGGAGAGGTGGTCCGAGTACTGTTCAGTCATTGCGGACCGCGGTCATCTTTCCGCGCTTTGCGTTCCCTTGGAACTGGATGAAGGAGCCACGGCGGCGCTTAACTTCTTCGCGCCGCAGCCCAACGTTTACGACGAAGCGACTATCAGGAACTGCGAGCTCTACGCCAGCCAGGCCGAACGCTCTCTCCGGTTGGCGGTGCGGATTGGCGTGAAGCAGCAGCACGCCGATGACCTGCAAGACGCAATGCAGTCCAGGACGGTCATTGACCTCGCCTGTGGGATCATCATGGGGCAAAACCGGTGCACCCAGGAAGAGGCCTTCCAGATTCTCAAGAAGGCGTCCAGCACCCGCAACCAGAAGCTCCGGGAAGTCGCGGAGTCGCTCGTCACCAGCGTGGCGAAGCAGGCTCCTGTAGCCCATTTTGAGCCCTAGGCCCGCGCTGGCAAGGAATCCACCGCAACTCCCTCACTTGTGACGGCCGCCACTCATGAACTACATTCATACATGGGTTAAGCAGATAGCCCTTGGAGCCTCATGAGTTGGAGCCATCCGAGATGGTCCAAGAACTGCACCTTTCTAGCCGTGGCCCCTTTCGGCCGGCTCATAGCGTGCCGCCATGCAGGCTCCTTGAAGGAACAAAAGGAGAACAGCAATGACGCTTGGATCCCCGATTCCCGCCCCGAAACCTGCAAGCGGGCGGGCGCCTGCAACTGTCGATACCGGAGCGCGCCCTTGGTGCACCGTATGCGACACTGATTCGTACATTTTTGTGGAGACGGTCGTGGAAGCCACGCCGAATCAGTCGGAGATCGTCGAGGTCAGCTACACCTGTAGCGAATGCGATACCTTTTACGCCCACGCAGTCCGCCTGAGTGCCTTGGTGCCTGCGATTCAGAGCGAATTTCTGGCCACCTCTGCCGCCGGGCTCTGGTTCAGCTGCACCCACTGTGGTGATCCCATGACGTTGGGACGCCCCACGGAACGCGTCATTGAGGCGCCCCGGACCACTGACGATCCGGACAGCCCCAGCCTCCTTGAGGTGTACCTGCAAACGCAGGTGCTCCACTGCCGCTGCGGTTTCCAAATGGAGGTTCCGCGCCACGTTGGATAACCGCCGTCTCTAAATAACTCATCGTGGGGAGGGTGGCTGTGCGTACATTCGGCGTCGAAGAGGAACTGCTGATTGCCGATCCAGTAGATGGCATGCCCTTGGCGCTCGCCTCCGGAATTCTGGATGTGGCTGGCTCCTCCGAAACGGACAACAGCTCCGATGCCGGGCCGTCCCTGAAGTCGGAGTTCAAGCAGGAACAGATTGAGGTCAACTCGCTTCCGTGCCGCACCGCCAAAGAACTCCGTGCCGAGATTCGTGCCGGGCGGGCGTTGGCTGACTCTGCGGCCCGGGCCGTAGGGGCGCGGGTTGCTGCTTTGGCCACTCCGCCGGTCTTCCATGCCACGCCCACCGCGGGCAACCAGCGCTATGCCGCGATGGGTACGGAATTTGGCCTGATCTCCCGGGAGCAACTCACGTGCGGCTTCCACGTGCATGTGTCCATCGAGTCACCGGAGGAAGGCGTTGCCGTGCTGGACCGGATGCGACATTGGTTGCCGGTTCTTCTGGCTTTGAGCGCCAACTCCCCGTTCTGGATGGGCGCCGACACAGGGTTTGCCAGTTACAGGACCCAGATCTGGAACAGATGGCCCACAGCAGGTCCCATGGATGTGTTCGGCTCGGCAGACGGCTACAGGCAGGTGCTTTCAGAACTGCTGGGAACCGGAGTTCCACTGGACGAGGGCATGATCTACTTCGACGCGCGCCTGTCCAGGGGGCATCCAACCGTAGAAGTCCGGATCGCCGACGTCTGCCTCTACGCCGAAGACGCCCTCACCATTGCGATCCTCGCACGTGCCCTTGTGGAAACGTCGGCTAGCGAATGGCGCAAGGGGGAACCGCCGTCGGGCGTCATGACGCCTGTGATCCGCATGGCCAACTGGAAAGCCAGCCGTTTCGGCGTCACCAACCAACTGCTGCACCCGCTGGAGCAGGCGCCCTTTGCCGCCGCAGACGTGGCGGGCGCCCTGCTCCGGCACATCCGCCGCGCCCTAACGGAATCAGGGGACCTGGCACTCGCGCGGACCGGAGTGGCGAATATCCTCCGGCGCGGAACCGGCGAGCGGCTGCAGCGGCAGGCTTACGGCCGGCGGTTCCGGTTGTCCGACGTCGTTTCCACCGCCATTGCCTCCACACACAACTACGGCGAACGCTCCGACGCCGGCCTCTTGAGTCGCTGACAACAATCGGCAGGCGTCGGAACATCGCTCAACAGGGAAAACTCAGCCCTGGTTGATGCGGATCATGTTGCCGGAGGGGTCACGGAAGGCGCAGTCGCGTGGGCCCCATGGCTGGTCGATCGGTTCCTGCAGTACTTCGGCGCCGGACGCGCGGAGCTTTTCGAAGGTGGCGTCCAGATCGTCCGTGGTGAACACCAGCATGGGCATGACGCCCTTGGTGAGGAGTTCCTGGATGGCGTCGCCGTCGGCCTGGGAGCGGCCGGCGTGCGGCGGGGAAAGGACCAGCTCAAGATCAGGCTGGGCATCGCTGCCGATAGTGACCCAGCGCTGGCCATCTGAGCCGACGTCGTTCCGGACGTCAAAACCCAAGGCGTCCCGGTAGAAGGCGAGCGACTCATCAACATCGTTGACAGTGACGTGTGCATATTTCAGTGAAATGTTCATGAATCACACGCTATTGCAGCTATGACGCGGGCGCTTCTTCAATCCTGCTCAGGTTTTGCGGGGACTTGCCGTTTCTTTCAGGGCGCGTGTGCTGCTTCGCGATGCAGTTGGGCATGGCCTTCACGGCGTGGTGCTCCCGGGCGCGGTACTCGCTGGGGTTGATTCCCACGATTTCGGTGAAACGCGTGCTGAACGAGCCCAACGAGGTACAGCCGACTTCCATGCAGGCATCGGTGACGCTGGTTCCCGCGCGGAGCAGGGCCATGGCCCGCTCGATGCGCCGTGTCATGAGGTAGTTGTATGGAGATTCTCCGTAGGCGGCCTTGAACTGGCGGGAAAAATGCGCGGGGGACATCAGGGCGCCGGCAGCCATGGTGGGCACATCCAAGGGACGCGCATATTCGCGATCGATGAAGTCGCGGGCGCGCCGCAGATGGGCCAGGTTGGCCAGTTCCTGCGGAGTCATGGGCACAGTCTACTAGGGCCAGCGCAGTCTACTAGGGCCAGCGCAGTCTACTAGGGCCAGCGCAGTCTACTAGGCTCGTGCCCATGGAATCAGTGGTGTGGTCGAAGCCCGAAAACCAGCGCAAGGGCACGCCGTTGCTGGTAATGATGCACGGGTATGGCACCAGCGAGCAGCGCATGGTTGACCTGTTCCCTCACCTTCCCGGCGAGTTCAGCTGTGCGGCGCTTCGCGGCCCCAAAGCCATTGGGGACCACTACGGCTGGTTCCTGCTGGACTACTTCCTGACCAACGACTTCGCGGATGTCATCGCATCCACCAATTCGGTGTTCAGCTGGATCAACTCCGTCAAGGACAACCACAGCAGCGTCAGCCTGCTGGGTTATTCGCAGGGCATGGCCATGGCCAGCACGCTCCTCCGCCTGCGGCCCCACGCCTTCAAAGCAACCGTGGGCCTCTCCGGGTTCGTCCTGGACAACGATCTCTTGGCCCTCAGCGAGTCCTTCGACTCGCCGCCACCCTTCTTTTGGGGGCGGGACAAGGCCGATCCTGTGATCAACGAGGACGCCATAGCTCACACCGAGGAGTGGTTGAACGCCAATGTTGCCCTGACGGCGAGGACCTATCCGGGGATGGGCCACAGGATCGAGGCGCCCGAATTGGTGGATGTCAGCGCGTTCCTGAAGTACTACGTGCTGGGTTAAGTCCCGGGATTAGAAGGCATTTGCCGCCCGGAAGCAATCTCTTGGGGAGATTCGCGTCACAATTTCGCATTCGACTGCACTCTATTGAATGACAAAATTGTAAGCGCTTACACTTTTGGCTGGTGACCCGGTTCGGGTCGCACGCCAAAGCGTCAGGCGAGGATGGAAAGGGTTGAGGCCGTGTTGCATGGTTAGGACTCACAGGGTGACAATCCAGGACGTAGCCGTCCTCTCCGGATTGTCCATTTGCACGGTGTCGCGGGCCCTTAGGAAGCTCCCCAACGTTTCCGAAAAGGCACAGCGACAGGTGGCGGAAGCCGCCAGCAAACTTGGCTATAAAGCCTCAGCCGCGGCGTCCAGGCTGGCGGGCGGCAGCACGGGTCTGGTGGCCATCGTCGCCCCCACAGCCACCGCCTGGTTCTTCGCCCAAGCCGTGGAAGCGGCAGAAGAAGTCTTCGGCGACAGTGGTTACGACACCGTCCTGATCAGCCTGCGTAACAAGGCCAGCGTGAGGCAGCAGTTCTTTGCGGACCTTGGAAACCTTGCGCAAAGAGTGGACGGGCTGCTCCTGCTCAATATTGACCTCGCCCCCAATGAGGTGGAAGCGTTGGAAGCCTGCGGGCTCGCAGTAGCCAGCGTGGGCATGCGAAATGTTCCGTGGGACAATGTAGGTATCGATGACGAACACGCGGCCTGGCAGGCTACCCAACACCTGCTGGGGCTGGGCCATTGGGACTTGGCCGTTCTCTCGAGCAATGAACACTCCGTTGTGACTGAGACTCCACGGTTCCGTGGCTTCAGGCGTGCACTGGATGAACACCACCTCACCGTCCACCCGGACCTTGTGGTGGGAGCCGGGCCAAGCATCGACGACGGCAGGCGGGCAATGACCGAACTCATGACCCGCGGCGGGAGGCCCACAGCAGTGTTCGCCCACTGTGACGAGGCCGCGTTCGGTGCCCTGATGGCGCTGCGCGAGCACGGCCTTTCCGTGCCCAAGAACGTGTCCGTGATCGGTATAGACGATCACCCCATGAGCTGGTTCCTTGGCCTGAGCACCGTGGCGCAACCCGTTGCCGACCAAGGCGCCTTCGCAGCGAACCTGCTGTGTGAACGCCTGCTGAATACTGAATCCCCCCACCAACCCTCCAACCACCTGCTCGATACCAAGCTCATCGAACGCAAGACCACGCGCCACAAGCGCTGAACGGAACAATGCACATGACTGATCTTCGTAATGCCTGGACCGGCGCCTCGGCGCTGTTGTTCGACCTCGACGGCGTGCTGACGCCCACGGCCGTGGTGCATGAGCAGGCCTGGCAGGAACTTTTCGACGGCTACCTGGCCGGCACAGGCCACCCACAGGGATACCAAGAGAGCGACTACTTCGATCACATTGATGGCAAGCCTCGCTTCGACGGCGTCCGCGATTTCCTGACGTCACGCGGCATCACGCTGCCCGAGGGGCCGGTCCATGACCACCCGGACAATGAGACCGTGCAAGGCCTGGGCAACCGCAAGAACGCGATTTTCAACGAGATCGTGAACTCACGCGGCGTTGAGCCTTATGAAGGTTCGGTCAAGTTCATCAACGCCGCAGTGGAGCTGGGTCTCAAGGTGGCTGTCGTGTCCTCTTCACGTAATGCGCCTGCGGTACTGAAGGCCGCCGGGCTCGACCACCACTTCGAGGTGGTGGTGGACGGCCAGGTTGCTGCCGGCGTCGGACTTCCCGGTAAACCGGACCCGGCCACCTACGTCTATGGGGCAGGCCTGTTGGGCGTGCCGGTGGAGGAATGCATCGTGGTTGAGGATGCAGTATCCGGCGTTCAAGCCGGTGCGGGTGCCGCCTTTTATGCCGTGATCGGCGTGGACCGCGGAGCGGGCCGGCAGACCCTGCTCGACGCCGGTGCCACGCTGGTGGTCGACGACCTCAACGATCTTCTCTGACCCTACTTTTTACGAAGGACTTCAACAGCCCATGGCACTCATCAGCTCCGATCGGCTTCGCTTCCCCTGCGAGCCCTGGAAGCTCGTGGAGAATATCCACGTCCCCGGTGACGAGGGAACGCTGGAAACGCTGTTCGCGCTTGGCAACGGCCACCTTGGTATTCGTGGCTCGCATTCAACAGCCGGGGACGGCGAACTTCCCGGCACGTTCATCAATGGTTTCCACGAGATTTGGGACATCAAGCACGCCGAAAATGCCTACGGTTTTGCCCGGACGGGCCAGCGGATCGTTTACGTGCCGGATGCCAACAACTTCACCGTTTCCATTGACGGTGAGGCGCTGAGCCTGGCCGAATCCACGGTGCTGGACTACAACCGCAGCGTGGACTTCTCCACAGGCGTCTACGAGGAAAGCATCACCTGGGCCTGCCGTTCGGGCGCTACCGTCTCCACGGTAGAGCGCCGCGCCGTGGGCTTCGATTCCCGCGGATGTCTTGGCCTGGAACTGTCGCTGACAGCTGACCGCGACGTGTCCGCGGACATCACCTCCGGCGTCGTGAACCGCCAGGACCAGCCTGTGGAGGACCACTCGGTCCACGATCCCCGCCGCTCAGGCCGGCACGCCGGGCGTGTCCTGCTGCCGCTGCACCTCCAAGGCGCCGACGGCTCACTTCGCCTCGCATGGGAGACCTCTGAGTCCCGCCAGCGCGTCGCCATGGCCGTGGACCACTGGATTTCCGCCGAAGGCCAGCCGTTCGAGACTTTGGTGGCGGAGGACGAGTCCTCTGTCCGTTACGTTTTGGCCATTCACGACGGCGACACTTTCCGTTTGGAGAAGTCGGTCAGCTACCTGGTTGCCGGCTCCTCTGACGCCGAAGACCGTGGTGAAAGCCTTGCGGCCGAAGCCGAAGCGAACCTGGTGTCCTTCTCCGACATCCTGGACCAGAGCAAGGCCCACTACGCCGAATACTGGACCACGGCGGACATCTCAATTGGTGGTCAGCCGGAGATGCAGCAGGCGGTGCGCTGGGGGTTGTTCCAGTTGGCACAAGCCACTGCCCGGGCGGGCGTTGCGGGTATCCCGGCCAAGGGTGTGAGTGGTTCCGGTTACGAGGGCCATTACTTTTGGGACCAGGAGGTCTACCTCCTGCCTTACCTGACCTACACCAATCCTTGCGGGGCGCGTAAGGTGCTGGAATCGCGGCACGCGATGCTGCCGGACGCGCGCGTCCGGGCCAAGGAGCTCAGCGTGGACGGTGCGCTGTTCCCGTGGCGGACCATCAACGGCCTCGAAGCGAGTGCCTACTACGCTGCCGGCACTGCCCAGTTCCACATTGCGGCGGCCATCGCCTTCGCAGCCAACCGATACCAGTGGGCCAGCGGCGATGACACCTTCCGCGGCGAACTGGGCGCCGACCTGTTGATAGAAACAGCACGCATGTGGGCGTCGCTGGGCTTCTTCGGCAAGGACGGAATGTTCCACATCCACGGCGTCACCGGCCCGGACGAGTACACGGCCGTGGTCAACGACAACCTCTATACCAACGTCATGGCGCGCTTCAATCTGCGGGCCGCCGCTGCGCTGGAACACGAGGGGGTCGCCGAAACCGAGCGCATGGTGTGGCGGCAAGCGGCCGAGCGGATGTCCCTTCCGTACGATCCGCACCTGCAGGTGTTCAGCCAGGACAACGACTTCATGACCCTGGAGCCTTGGGACTGGAACACGCCCAAGTCCAAGTACCCGTTGCTGCTGAACTTCCACCCCCTGGTGATCTACCGGCACCAGGTCCTCAAGCAGGCTGACACCGTACTGGCCATGTTCCTGCAGTGGCAGGACTTCACTGCGGAGGAGAAGCAGCGCGCCTTCGATTTCTACGATCCCATCACCACCGGCGACTCCACCCTGTCCGCCTGCGTTCAGGGCATCATGGCGGCCGAAGTCGGCTATGGGGACGTCGCGCTGCAGCACTTCACCGAGGCACTCTTCATCGACCTCGACAACTCCCACGGCAACACCATCGACGGCGTCCACATCGCCTCCACGGGCGGTATTTGGAGCTCTTTGGTGTGCGGTTTCGCAGGCATGCGGGACCAAGGTGAGGTGCTGCGCTTCGATCCGCGCCTGCCTGTTGAATGGGAAGGCCTGTCCTTCCGGCTCAAGGTGCAGGGACGCTTGTTGGCTGTGGATCTGGCACAGGGTTCCATTGCCCTGACGCTGGTGCCCGAAGCGGATTACAGCCAGGAGCCGCTTCGAATTGATGTGCGGGGTTACGACGTCACCGTTGGTGCGGAGACTGTCGCCGTGCCGCTGGAGACCGTACCCGTCCCGCCGCCGTCGATCTTCCCCAGCGTCTTCCCGACGGCAGGCCTTCCGATCATCCGGTAGCGCCGGTTGACGCGAGGCCCGGTGCCCCGAGCTTGGAGATCGACGTGGTAGCGGTCATTCCGTAGTCAGTTGCTGCTGGCGGTTTCCTGCCGGGTTTTGGCTACGGCGCGACGGTCCAACTCACCGTTGATGAGGTCCAACAACGCTTGGGCCGGTTCCGACAAGTGATGAGTATCCGGAGAGCCCAGCTGGTCGCAGTGGATGAGCACGTGGCGGATGCGTTCCAGTTCGCGGGAGGGCACCAACGGCCAGCGGTGGAAGAGCTGCCTGACGGCGATGGCTCCCAGGAGAGCATCGGGTTTATTGGCAACGCGATGGTGGCCATGGTTCTCGGCTGCTCTTCGTCGAGCAACGGAGGCCGCGGAGGGTGCGACGCCATGGGCCAGGAGAATCTCGGCCTTGAGTGAATTGGGGGCCATTGGGGACCTGCCAAACGTGGTGCGAGGGAAGCCGGCTGCGTGACTTTGAATTTAGCTTACAGAATGTGAGTTACCTCACGCCAATGGTTACGTAAGCCGTCCGCCGTCGTCGTCCTGAACTCCGGCTCCCAGCGACAGCTAATGCTGCAGCGCAAAGGCGCCGTCACCCTGATCGGGTGGCGGCGCCTTGCTCTGGCTAACCCAGGTGGATGTGCGGAGTGTCGCCCGTCCCGCTGAACGTCTTGCGGTCGATTCGGATCAGGAGGAGCGCGATGGGGGCGATCAATATCGCCACGACTGCGGCCCACAGGAACACCAGTGAGTAGCCCGATGTCAGTGCGGCCAGTGTCCCACCGCCGACGGCGGTAGCTGCTGCCGCGATAGCGCTGAACAGTGCGATGCCCAACGAGCCGCCGATCTGTTGTGAAGCGTTGACCAGCGCGCTGGCGACGCCGGAATCGTCCTTGTCCACGCCGAACAGTGCCAGGTTTTGCATGGGAACGAAGACCATTCCCAGCCCGACGCCCATAAGCACCAGCGCAGGCAGCACGTTGATTGGGTAGCTGCCGTCGGGGGTGACTTGGGTGAGCCACAGCGTGGCTGCCGCCATGAAGACAGGTCCCAGCGCGCTGGGGATTCTGGCGCCCAACCTGGGCAGGTTCTTCGCAACGAGGCCGGCGGTGATGATCAGCACCACCGTCATGGGCAGCGACGCGATTCCGGCGGCGAACGGCGCGAAGCCCAGGACGATTTGCAGATAGAAGTTGATGAACAGGATCCCGCCGATCAACACCGCTCCGGCCAGGAATGATGCCAGGAAGGCTGCTGCACGGTTGCGTTCTGTAGCGACGCGCAACGGCAGCAGCGGGTTCTTTACCTTGCGTTCGACGGCGACGAAAAGTACCAGCAGCAGGGCACCTGTGGCGATGAAGCCCCACGATTCGATCGCGCCCCAGCCGTGCTCGGCGTTTGCGAAGCCGTAAACCAAGGAGCCGAGGCCCAGCGCGGCAAGAACGACGCCGGGCCAGTCGTATTTGGTGGAGCCTCCGGCTTTGCTTTCGCTCACCAAAGTCCAAACGCCGATGAGCGCGATGATGGCGATGGGGACGTTGACGAAGAAGCACCACCGCCACGAGACGAACTCGGTGAGGAAGCCGCCCAGCAAAACTCCTGCCGCCGCACCCACCCCGCTGATGGAGCCGAAGATGGCGAACGCCGTGCCGCGGTCCTTGCCGCCAGGGAAGGCAACCGTGAGGAGCGCGAGCGCCGCCGGTGCGAGCAGCGCTGCGAAGATGCCCTGCAGCGCACGTGCCCCAAGCAGTTCCCATGGCTGCTGCGCCAGTCCACCGATCAGGGAGGCGACAGCGAAGCCCGCGGAGGCCGTGATGAAAGTCCTTTTACGCCCCCAGAAGTCCGAGATTCGGCCACCCAGAAGCAGGAAAGCGCCGAAGACCAAGGCGTAGGCGGTGACCACCCAGGCCCGGGTGGAGTCGCTGATGCCCATCTCGATCTGGAGGCGGGGGAGTGCCAGGTTCACGATGGTGCCGTCCAGGACAACCATGAACTGAGCCAAGGCCAGGAAGGGGAGGGCCCGCCAGCCGATGCCCTTCTTGTTGTGTTGGCTTGGTTGGACTTTGTTGCCCACCGATTCGAGCAGTTGTGATGCCACGCGTCACCCATTCTTGAAAGTAGTAATACTTATAAAAGTATAAGTACTTTGAAAGATGGGCGTAAGCCGTGGGGACGTGATGTGTGTCTTAGTGGTGTTCCGGCTCCGCAAGGAACGAAGCCAACCGCTCCAGGGCGGGCAGGCTGGCCGCGATTTTTTCACGCTCTTCGGGGAGCAGCCGATCGCTGGCCTTCGTCAGCGCGTCAGCCCATGCTCCTTCCAGGAGCGACTTGATGCGCTTGGATTCGTCCGTGGGGTGGAGGGAAACGTATCGCTTGTCTGCAACATCCTTGACCCGCGTGACCAATCCGGCCGCCACGAGCTCGCGCAGCTGGACGCTCACGTTGCTCAGTTGCCGACCCAAACGCGCGGCCACCTCGGCAACAGTGACTCCGGGGTGGCTCTCAACGACGCGGAGAATTTCCAGCACACCGTTCGAAATGGGGCGCAAGCCGGTCTCGTTGAGCGACTTACGCCGAATGTCGGACGAGATATCGATCATGCAGACGGCCAACGCCACATGGTCCACTGGCTTTTCTCCCATCCGTCAAGCATAGGTGGGGTCGCCTCACCGGGCCGCAGGTACCCGGCTGCAATAGTGGAAGGATGATCAACCAGCAACAGCTCTGGGACGACGAAGCCGCCGGCCAGTACGACACTCCTGGTGAGGGGATGTTCTCTCCCGAGGTCCTGGGCCCCACAGTCGAGGTCCTGTCCGGGCTCGCCAAGGGAGGTTCCGCCGTCGAATTCGCGATCGGTACCGGTCGCGTGGCCATCCCCCTTTCGGAAGCCGGGATACCGGTCAGTGGGATCGAGCTGTCCCACGCGATGATCGCGCGTCTTCGTGAAAAGGTGGGCGAGGACCGGATCCCCGTGGTGCAGGGCGACATGACCGGGGCCCGGGCCGGCGAGAATTTCTCTTTGGCTTTCCTCGTGTTCAACACCATCGCCAATCTCCTTACCCAGGAAGAGCAAATCCGGTGCTTCGAGAACGCTGCCCGGCACCTGATACCTGGCGGACGCTTCGTCATTGAGCTCTGGGTGCCGCAACTGCGTTCGCTGCCGCCCGGACACGGCGGAACTGTGGAGGTGGCTCAACCCGGATATCTCCTGGTGGACACCTACGATGTGCTGCGCCAACACGTCATCTCACATCACGTGCACTTCGGCCCGGAGCTTACGGACGGGCGCGAGGCGCGGGTGGGGCGGACGCCGCACCGCTACATCTGGCCTAGCGAGCTCGATCTCATGGCACGGTTGGCCGGATTCGAGCTCGAATCCAGGTGGGGGACTGGGACCGCAGCGAGTTCACCGCCGAGTCCCGGAGCCACGTCTCGGTGTACCGGCTCATTGAACGCTAGGGTCTTCAAGAAAGTTTGTTGGTACTTGCGCTTGCGGTGACGCGTAGCTTTTGGGGGAAGTAATGAAGTTTGCAGTTCGATCCGTCCTGCTCACAGTGGTGGTGTCCGCAGGGCTCGTTGCCTGCACGTCCAATGACGCCTCACCCGACCCGTTACCTCCGGCGACCAGCGCGCCTACGGTTCCTGCCGCCGTCGAAAAAGCGTCCCTCAGCGGTGCCAAGGTCACCGATTCATTCGGAAATGTGGACTTTTACACCACTGTGGACGGCGACACTTTGGCGGAAGTTGCCGACACATTTGAGCTCTCCGCAGCGAAGCTCGCGCAATTCAACGGCCTCCTTGCCGGCGCAACCCTGGAGCCAGGCACCAAACTGCGTCTGATCCCGGCGCCGGGGCCCGCAATCGGTGCCAAGGGGCCAGCGACTGAAGACGCGGCCGGCATCCCTACCAGCTACCAGGTTGTGGACGACGACACTCTGGCCGGAATCACTTACCGGTTTGGAATCACTGAAAATCAGTTGGCGGAAGCGAACAAAGTCCCGTACGTGCACGAGCAAGGGAACACCTACTTCATCCGCTCCGGGCACCTCATCCAGTTGCAGAAAAACCCTGTAGACAGCAGGTCCGGCACCGGCGCAACGGTCAACAACTCCTTCGGGCAGCCGATCTTCTACACAACTGTCGACGGCGATTCCTTCGACAGCCTCGGCTATAAATTCCGCTCCACCACTGAGCAACTGCTGATGTACAACCCATCCCTATCGGCTGGAACGCCCATCCCCGCTGGCACCAAAGTGCGGTTGATCCCCGGCGAGCTGCCCATCGACGGCGCCCGGGGCACCTTTACAGCCGACGCTGACGGCATACCACTGAGCTACACGACGGCGGCAGGAGACACGGAGCGACAGGTCTCGTTCCGCTTCAGCCTGGTTGACATTCGTTCCGCGAACAGACCGCTCACGGGGACCGGCGGGACTTGGTATGAAATCACCGATCCCCCCACGGGGGAGTTGGTACCGGGCCAGACCATCAGCCTCGCCCTGAACCAGCCAATCAACCGGTAGCCCGGGTTGCGAAAACGGTGGGGCCTGGCCGCCTTGATCCTCGCGGTTCTGTGTTTGGGTGAGGCGAGGCCCCAAAATACTGCTCGGCCTGTCCCTTGCTGGTGCGACACTCTGCTGGTTAACCGGAGCTTTCTTGTTGTGCCTATTAGCTTCGGTCTGGAACTATTCCGCATACACAGCTCCTGATGGACAACATGTGCTGGTGGCTACCCAGACCTATGGGGCGGACATCCTAACGCCCTACCGAGGCCCCTTTTACGAGCGGCGACGGCAACTGCAGATAAATGACCCGGACGCGGCGATTGAAGGAGACTGTGCGCTCTCTTCCGACTCTTCAGGCCTGGCTCTACGATGCGAGGCGGATGTTTCACGGATTCCGAGCAACCCGTAATTAGCACGCAATCCTTAGTTACCAAGCACTGCGAAGTTTCCACGTGCCTGTGCCGGAGCCCTGCGCGGGGGTATAGTCGGCCCATGCTCTCCATGCGCCGATTTACTTGCCCCCGACCGGTCTCCGGTCGCGAGGGCTTATTGGCGCGCGCCTAGGTCCTGGCGCGGAGTGAGTCGGGGGAGGAAAACCCACTCATTCCACACTGAAGGACCAGCTATGCCTACGTATTTAAGCCCGGACGAGCTTCACAACGCCCTGAAGGTCAGGGACCTCTCCAATCCTGATCACCGCCCCCACGCCATGCAGTTACTCTTGCGGGACGTGGTGCGTGCCCTGCGCGACAAAGGGGACGTGACGGCTCGGACCATCCGCCACAGTCCCTTGGTCAGCGTTGCGGACAACTACGATCGGCTGGGTTTCAGTCCAGCAGACGTCACGCGCGACCAAAGATACTCCCGCTACATCAGCCCCACCGTCATGCTGCGCAGCCACACCTCAGCGTCCATCCCGTCGCTGTTGCGTGGTCTGGATCCTGAAGAGTCTATCGACGAGCTCTGGGCCATCCCAGGCTTGGTCTACCGCCGTGATTCCATTGACCGCACCCACGTTGGGACACCCCATCAAGTGGACCTGTGGAGGGTCAGTTCCCGCACGGCTCTGAGCCCGCGCCACTTGCAGGATATGGTCGAGGCCCTTGTGACAGCTGTGCTTCCGGGCGCGGACTGGAGGGCAGTTCCGGCTGTCCATCCCTACACTCACCGCGGCCTTCAGATCGATGTCCGTATGGACGGCGAATGGTTGGAACTCGCGGAGTGTGGGCTGATGTCGCCGAAACTTTTCCTGGACGCTGGTTTGGAGCCCGGGAGCTGGTCAGGGCTGGCCCTCGGGATGGGCCTGGACCGCGCGTTGATGCTACGCAAAGGCATCCCCGACATCAGGTTGCTGAGGTCCGCGGACCCACGAATTCAACAACAGATGATGGACCTGAAACCTTGGGAGCCGGTCTCCCCGATGCCTTCCATCAGCCGGGATCTCTCGATTGTGGTTGGGGAAGACTTGGATGCTGAGTTGCTTGGCGACAGGGTCCGGACTGCGCTGGGAGACCGGGCCGAGGACCTTGAAAGCGTGGAACTGCTGGCCCTGACTCCCTGCGGGTCGCTTCCCCCGGCAGCGCAAGAACGGCTCCGCATCCGCGAGGGGCAGTCCAACGCCCTGATCCGGGTGGTGATGCGTCCTCTCACGCGGACCATGACGGACCGGCAGGCCAACCAGATCCGGGATGATGTCTACCTTGCCCTGCACGAAGGCCCGATCAAGGAGCTCATTGCCGGTTAGGTCCTCCCATGCTGTGCCGGTGGTTGCACCGTGCGCTGCCGGCACAACCCTGGGAGCACCGCGGCACCTTTCCAACTAGCGCGTCAGTGGGCCGGCCAGTGATTGCTAGTCTGGGATCATGACTCGTCGACTTGCAGCACTGTCCGCCGTCCCCCTTTTGTTGCTGCTCGTCGGCTGCGGAGCCGTGGAGGAAGCAGCTACCAACGCAGCCAGCGACGCCGCATCGAAGGTGGCCACTGCGGCCGCCGACGAGGTGACCAAGCAGGTCTGCGCTGTGGTCCAGGACGGCTTGGTCAGCGTTCAGGACAAGCAACTACTTGCCGGCCTGGTCTCGGCAGCCGGAGCTGCCGGTGTCCCCGCAGAAATTACGACGCCGTTGAACCAGATCGCCGAAGCAGGAGACGAAGTGCCGGCCGAGTCAGTTCAGGCACTGAAGGACGCCTGCACGCCGTAGGTGCTGCTGAGCTCTTCCTTTCTCCAGTTCGCACCTAGATTCGGGTGAGATCTCGGCTTTCCTGCTGAGGTGATCCCCAGTTGGCGGGCGTTGCTGCGGCCGCCGCCACCGTCGTCTGTGACAAATGATCACCGCGCTCGCGTCCCTGAGCGGTGTGACATCCGGGTAATTGTGGCGCCTTGGATTTATAGGAATGGCCTGTGGGCGTGCGGAGTTCGAATGTGTGGACGTCGTCGTTGAGCGGCTTTGCAGTCCATCCGAGGTTTTCTTTGGTGTGGTTGCAGGCTTCGCAGAGCCCTGCCCCGTTGGTCAAGGTGGTGGTTCCGCCGGAGTGCCAGGTGACGACGTGGTCGATGTGGCGGATGGGCGCGTCGCAGTAGGGGGTGCGGCAGGTGTCGTCCCGAGCTTCGATGAAACGCCGGAGTCGTGTGGGGAAGAGTCGAGCTTTGGAGTCCATGCTCAGGAGCTCACCCGTCCCGGGTGCCGTATAGAAGCGGCGCAGCCACACTTTGAAGTCACAGTCAGGATCTGATGCGCCTTCTTGGCCGGTCGCCAAACCACTTGCTTCGACTGCTTGAAGTTCCACAAGTAGGGTTCTGGCCCACTCAGCCGGGACGATTCCGTAACCCTTAAGCCGGGCTGGTTCACTGTCGCCCTGGAAGAGCGTCCGGTCGGTCATGACGACGTCCAGGTTGATCCCGGAGATCCCGCCGGGGGTTCCGGTAACGCGTTCGACCAAGGCGTCCGCCATGACCTGGCCGCGGGAACGGGAGTCGCCGTTGGATCGGGCCGAGTCAGCGGCCCGGGTCAACGCAGCATATGCAGCCACGCCTTGGGCGACTGGCAGGAGGGCGGTCAGGTAGGTCATGGTGTCCGGCGCGGGTCGCAGACTCACTGTTCGTTCGGTGGCTGCGTGACTGGCCCGTTGGGCTACCGAGCGGGGATCACGACGATACGCGGCAGCCTTGGCAGAGGCGATGATTGCCCGATCGCCTTTCCCTTCAAAGGTCCCGGTGTCGGGTGCGAGTTCCTCATCTACTGCGCACCGGTCCTCCACAGACAAACACGCGGTTTCCTTCACCAGGAGCGTGGCACGCCACTCATTGAGCTGGCCCGACTCCAACGCGGCCAAGGTCCGCGGCATCTCCAACACCAACGCTTTCGCCAACCCCAACAGCCGGGAACCCTTGTTTGGGGACTCACGCCGCGCCAACGCCACCTGCGCCCCGACACCCTGCCCGCGTTCGGACGCGGGAACGCCGGCGGTCTCCTGTTCCCTGCGCTGGGCGAGGTCAAAGGCCACAGCGATCCGGGCCTGGAGGCCGGTGATGGCGGACTTCAGGTCCTCCAATCCGCGGAGCTGGTCAATCAGCTCGGTACTGGAGTCGCCCAGAGAGACAGAGCCAAGGAGCGCAAAGAGGTCAGAAACCCGGGGCGCTGAATAAGCAGATGGAGGCCCTGAAGAAGGGGGCGTGGAGTCGCCGGGTAGAGGTTCCGAGGCGCGATCGAACGCATCACCTGACGGCGTTTGAGTGGCTCGAATCGGCTGCATGTCTCAACTCTTCCAGCCCACAGCCAGCACCATCAGGCCCCAACTTCCCTATGTGGAAAACCAGCCCGCACAAGGCCAGAGAGTCCATCCCCTTGAGCCCACTGGGGCGTCGCAAAGAGCCGAGACGTCGCCCCTCGGCGGTTGCGCTTGTCCCGCCCCGGGTGCGGGGGCGAGGGATTAGTTGACATGTCGCCCCTCGGCGGTTGCGCTTGTCACGCCCCGGGTGCGGGCGTTAGGCAAAGAGCCGAGACGTCGCCCCTCACCGCCGAGGCTACCGCTCGGCCAGCACCGCCCGCGCCCGTACCGTAATCGCCGCGCCAAGGACCAGCGCGGCAGCAACGGCGGCTGCGATCGCCGTCGGAAATGATTCGGGTGCGTCAGTGCTGCGGCCGACGGTGATCCACGCTAGGCCCCACGCGATGGCGGCCGCCAGGGCGAGGCGACCGTGGCCCTTGATCGCCAAGGCAATACCGACGATAGCTACTACCACAAGTACAGCAACGGACCAGATTTCAGGGCGCAACCCGAAGCCCCCAAAACCAGAGGCCTTCAGTGCAGCTGCGATGTTGGCGCACACTGCCACGCTGGTCCAGCCCAGGTACAACCCCAATGTCCCATCAACAACAACGGCCTCAACCCAGGAGCCGGCACGGCTGTGGCTGTAGCGATGGAAGGCCACCACGAGAGTCACCAGCAACGCCAGAATCACCACAACGCTCACCAAAAGCCAGCCGGCCTGTACGGACAGAATCCACGCCGCGTTCAGGAGCATGGACCCGGCAACGATCCAGCCGAGCGACCGCTGTCGCGGATTAGCCCGCTGGGAAGGCAACCATTGCCATACCGTGAACGCAGCAAGCCCGGTGTACACCACAGACCAGATGGAGAACGCCGGTGTCGCGGGCGCCAAAAGGGTTGAATCGGCGGCCAAGGCGCCGCCGGCTGCCTGCGCGATGGGCGTCCCTCCGAACACGCCGACGCCGATCATCGAGCCAACGATGCAGACCACCAAGCTCACGGTAACTGCGATCTGCCGCCTAAGATCTGAGCTTCGAGTTGCCATGTTCTGAGCCTCTTTCCTTGTGGGCGGTGCAATGTCATGCACAAGCGCGTTGCGTGACCTAGTATCAAAATGCTAGTGAATCAAGCTTTACGCTTATCGAAGGAACAACGGATGGACGCGGAAGGCCACGCAAAGGGCTATTGGTACGGCAAAGACCCAGGTCAGAAGGCCATAGCCATTGACGTCCTGAACGCCTTGCGGGATTACCGCGCCTCCGAGCAAGCGATGAGACGCAGGACCCGCTCTTCCATGGGTATGGGCGAGAAGGATCTGCTGGCCCTGCGCTATTTGTTCGAAGCCGAAGCTGCCGGCAAGGTGATGAAGCCGAAGGATCTGGGTGACAAGCTCGGCATAACGTCCGCGTCCATGACAACCCTGATCGATCGTTTGGTGGAGTCCGGCCATATTCGACGCGAACCTCACCCCACTGATCGTCGGGCACTGATCCTGAAGGCCACTCCCGGCTCGGACCAGGAAGTGCGGCATACCCTGGGTGGGATGCACCGTCGGATGCTGGACGCCGCATGTGCCTTGAGCCCTGACGAGTCGCAGGTAGTGGTGAATTTCCTGCAGCACATGCGCGAAGCACTGGACACGATCGACGAAGACCCTGAGGACCCTGAGAAATCCACAGCATCATGACGTGAGGCTCCATTGCAGGATGAAAATGAGCGTCACCAGGAATCCTGAACCGTAGTTGAGCCAGATGAACCGCCGCCAAGCCACATTGGTGCGTGCCGCCGTCGTATCCATCGCCTTCCAGTACGGGGCGCAATTGACGATGTACGGGATGGCGATGATCGCGGCGAGCGGCCCGGGCCACGGCGTGGCCAGCATTGCGAGGCCCGCAACAAGCCAGAGGCCGACGGCGAGCCTCACCGTCCGGCGGGCACCGATGACTGTTGCTATGGAGCCGATGCCGGCCTGCCGGTCGGGTTGGATGTCCTGGACGGCGCCGAAAGCGTGGGCGGCCATTCCCCAGAGGAAGAAGGCGGCCAGCAGGATAACCAGTCCCGGCGTCACGTCGGCGCCTGCCAGCGCCAAGCCGACGACGGCGGGACTGACGAAGTGCGTGCTGGACGTCAGCGAGTCCAAGACCGGGCGTTCCTTGAAGCGGAGTCCGGCGACGGAGTAGGCCACCACTGCGAATGCACTCACGGCCAGGCTGATCCAGGCGGCGGGTCCGCCCGCGAATGCCAGTACCAGTAGGAACGGAATGTTGGTGATGGCTGCGAGCCACAGCATGGGGCGATGGAGCCTCGGCTGGAGGAGCGCGCCTTCGATGCCGCCTTTGCGCGGGTTCTTGAGGTCCGACTCGTAATCGAAGACGTCGTTGATGCCGTACATGGCCAGGTTGTAGGGGATCAGGAAGTAGAAAGTACCCACGATCAGGACCCAGTCGATTTCCCGGGTGGTGAGGAGCATGGCCGCGGCGAACGGGTAGGCGGTGTTGATCCAACTGACTGGTCGGGATGCGAGTAATGCCTGGGGGACGAGGCCTTTGAGGTTGCCCGCACGGTTGGATTCACCGGAACGTTTGCGCGTCAGCCACATCCACAGGCCGGGAAGCGCCACCACTCCGGCGAGCGGGTAGGCGAAATCCTCAATGGGCGCCAGGCCGATTTTGGCGCCGAGGATGTGCGAAGCGTCGTAGTGGAAGAGTTCCATGCCGATCATCACGGAATCGAAAACAGCTGTCAGGACGGCCAGCGCAGCGAACGCGAGGCCTACGGCTTTCCAGTGTTTGCCTGCCTCGCCTGGTCGTGCGCCCTGACGGGCAAAGATCACGCCTGCAACTACGGCTGCGGCGATGAAGGCGAGCGCGAGCCAGAGGTACGTCATACGTGCTCCCGCTGTTGCGCACTGCGGGGGGCCGGTGTCCGGTCAAGCAGCCGACGCGCGCCGGTGTACAGGACCATGGTGCAGAGCACCAGGAAAAGCAGGAACACGGGTTCCTCGATGGGCAGTTCCGGGGCGAGCAGCAGCCCGGTGGCGATGGTGCCCTCGCCGCGGAGGAAGATCCCCAGGCCGATTCCGGCCAGGTCCCAGCCGAGAAGGAACAAGACCCCGACGGCGGTCACGGTTGCGGCCGCTTTTGGGTCCCGCCAGAAGAACAGGCGGAAACGGTGATCGAGCAGGAGCATGCAGGCGATGCCCAGGAGCAACGAGACCAAGTAGAGAACACCCATTAGCCAATCCTGCTAGCTACAGGCCTCACAGTGGTAGGGCCGGTACTGTGATCGCCGCGGATCCGTTTAAGGACCAGTTCGGCACTGATGAGGCACATGGGTACGCCAACGCCCGGAGCAGTTGTGGCGCCGGCGTAGTACAGGCCTCGAACACGCTTGGAGGCATTTTGTGCCCGGAACATCGCGCTTTGCCGGAGTGTGTGTGCGGGTCCCAGCATGCCGCCGCGCCACGAGTTGTAATCGCGGGCGAAGTCGGCCGGCCCAATGGTGTGCCTGGCCACCACTCGTTCGCGGAGATCCGGGATGTTGGCCCACTGAGAGATTTGGTCAATGGCGGCGTCGGCAGTTCGTTCGATCATCACATCGCCGCTGCCATCGGCTCCGCCCCCTCCCAACGAGGGATCGGCGGGGATGGGAACCAGGACAAAGAGATTCTCGTGGTCCTGTGGTGCGACACCGGCATCGGTGGCGCTGGGTTTGCAGACATATATGGACGCAGGATCGGGAATGCTCGGATCGTCACCGAAGATCGAGGCGAAGTTCGCCTCCCAATCACGGGTGAAGAACAAGGAATGGTGAGGCAGGTCCGGCAGCGAACCCTTCACTCCCAACATCACCAGCACGGCGCCGGGACCACTGGTGCGGCTCTGCCAGTACTTTTTGTTGTAGCTCCTGTCCCTGACGCCGAGCAGCTGGGTTTCGGTGTGGTGCAGGTCAGCGCCGGAGACCACTAGGTCGGCAACACTGTAGTGCTCGGCCCCGGAACTGTCACGCCACTTCACACCGGTGACTTCCCGGCTGTCTTTGCCGGTGAGACCGGAGGGAAGGTTAAGGCCGTCGAATCGCCCGAGTTTCTTGGGGTGGGTCGCTTCGCGGGTGGTGATCTTGAGGGCTTCCGCGCCGGTGTGAATCCGCACTCCGGCGTCGACGGCCAGTGCTTCGAGCCGCTCAACCAGAGCCCGGAACCCACCCATCGGGTACTGCACGCCGTCGCCCAGGTCCAAGGCACTCATCAGGTGGTACATCGCCGGAGCAGCGGAAGGGCTGGTGCCCAGGAAAACCGCGGGATAGCCAAGCACTTGCCGGAGCACCGGATGCTGGAACCGCTGGGAAACGTACTTGTCCAGGGGTGTCAGGAGTAGCTGTGCGAGCTTGGGGAGGCTGCGCACAACCTCCGGCTGGAGCAGCGCCTGCATTTTGGTGAACGGGTTGTAAAGGAAGAACCGTTCAGCCATTTCGGTGGTGTGCCGGGCGGAAACCAGGTAGGACGCGAGTTCCTTGGAGCTGCCGAGCTCAACGCTTTCGAAGGTCTCCAAAACCTGGTCGCTGCCGAGGGGGATTGTCAGCGGGTCCGGCCGCACGCCGTCGTGATTTGGTTCGCTGAAGATGCGGTACGCAGGACTGAGGGTGCGCAGATCCAGCTGTTCGGCGGTGCTGGTACCGAGCAAGTTGAAGAAGTGATCAAAGACGCCCGGCATCAGGTACCAGGAGGGGCCGGTGTCCCAGCGGAAGCCGTCCCGTTCGAGGCTGCCTGCACGGCCGCCCACGTGGTCGCGTTGCTCAAGGAGCTGGACCTCATGTCCTTCGTGGGCGAGGAGCGCGGCGGTGGCAAGCCCCGCGATGCCACCGCCGATCACTACTGTCCGGGTCATCGGTGCAACTCCATCCAGGTTGAGGCAACAGCGCGGGCGGCGAGTCCGGCTTTCACGGCATCCGGGACACGAACCCGGTGACGGTAGAGCTCGTCCACGGTGGTCTGTTCAATTCTGTCCGTGAGGGCTTGGAACAACGCCAATGCGCTCCGGACAGCAGCCCTGGCGTCGCGGGGCAACATCGGAATGACGGCGTTGGCATCGGCCAGCTGCGCCCGGATGGTGCTGACCCACTCCATGCGGTCGCGGTCCTCAAGGTGGTCCGAGGTGCCAAGGTAGCTGCGGCCCAAGCGGGTAGTGTCGTCGGCCAGGTCCCTCAGGAAGTTGATGTTCTGGAAAGCAGCACCCAACCTGCTGGCGCCGTACTCCAAAGCCGCGGCGTCGCCGTCGTCGATGTTCTCATCCCGCATGAAGACGCGCAGGCACATCAGTCCGACAACTTCGGCGGAACCGTGGACATAACCGTCGTGGGCGTCGGAATCGAAGCGCAGGGGCGCCGCCGGCGCTTCGCTTCGCTCGCCGAGATCCATGCGCATGGAATCAAAGAACGGATCGATGAGCGAATCATCGATTCCGGCGGTCCGGGCTGTCTGAGCGAACGCGTGGATGATGAGGTCGCTGCTGTAGCCGAGCTTGACGGCCCGGTGCGTCTCAGCGATGAAGTGCGTCAGGGCGTCGCACTGCTCTTGGTAGCTCAGGCCGGCTTCCGCCGTCACGCCGTCCACGAGTTCGTCGGCCACCCGCACCAAGGCGTAGATGTTGCGGACGTGTTGGCGGTGTCGGGATCCCAACAGCCTGCACGCCAAACCGAACGAGGTGGAGTACGCGGAGATGACTTGGTTGGCGGCACGTTCGGCCGTCCGGGTGAAATGCGTAAACGAGGTATCCGCGGCGACGCTCATGATTGCCGTCCTTCCAGCTGTCCCGCGAGGTCAAGCAATACGTTGCGGACGCTTGCCGGGATGGTGCTTGTCAGCTGATTGTTGAATGCCTGCAGTTGTTCCTCGATGAGGCCTTGGACAAATACCTCGGCACCGCAATCGCTGAGATGCCGCCGCACATGCTCACCGTCACCGACGCTGAGCTCGGGCCTGCCGAAGAAGGGCTCGATGTCCGGCCACACGGTGGTGGTCCGCGCGTGGGCGATGATGGCTGTTTCCTTGCCCTCGCGTAGGTCTGAAAAGGGATCCTTGCCATGGCGGCGAGGATCCCCGAAGGTGGACAGGAGGTCGTCCTGGAGTTGGAAAGCGAGCCCAAGATGCCTGCCGGCTGTTGCGAGCGCATTCTCGACGGCGAAGTCGGCACCGGCCAGAGTGGCGGCGGCACGCAGCGGGAGTTCGAAGGTGTACGTCGCGGTCTTGTAGCCGCACATCATCAGGATGGTCTGGAGGTCCGGGGCAATAATGCCATCACCAAGGCCCACATCCAGTTGTTCGCCGGCCACGGTCTCGTTGATGGTGTGTTCCAGGAGATCGAGGAGCCGCAGGCGAAGCTCGTGAGGGAGTTCGGCACGGGCAAAGGCCTGGTGCGTCGCGGCCAGGAGCATGTCGCCCATCAGGATTCCGCCGGTTTGGGCCCAGTGGAGGCCGCTCCCGGCGCGGGCGCCGTCAGCGCCGTCCGTCCGGGCAGTTTCGCCGGCTTCCGCAAGGAGGGAGCCGATCAGGTTAGGGTGCCCGCGGCGGACGAGGTCGCCGTCGATCACGTCATCGTGCAGCAGGAAGGCGTAGTGGAGGAGTTCGATGGCAGCGGCGATGCTGATGGCGGTCTCGCGCTGGTGTGGCTCTGCGGGACCGTGCTTGTGGAGTGCGTCGTACGTTTCCATCAACAGCAAGGGCCGGACGAATTTGCCGCCGAGGACGTTCTGGCCCGCGAGCGCCCACAGCCTGGCGAAGTCCGCACCGTATGCCGTTGCTGCGCTGGCCCTCTTGTCAATGAGTCCGCTCAGTTCGTTCTCTATTGCGGTGCAAAGATCGGTGCGACCCCGGACGGCATTTGAGGTGATGGTCATGCCTCGGCTCCTGCTTGGAGTGGCAAGGCGTTCGCCTCGAGGAGCTGTGGAAATTGCAGCCCAAGCCACGGACTGAAAGCGGAGGGTGTGTGTTCCAAAGCATCCGCCAGCAGTGCCGGTGAGATCCAGGCCCAGTCGGCTACCTCGGCGGGATTCGGGTTCAACACACCGGTGATGCGGGCTACGTACACGGGGCAAACTTCATTCTCGACAATCCCCGTGGGGTCAATGGCCCTGTATCGGAAGTGGGGGAGAATCAGTTCGATCTTGTTGGCGTCCACTCCGAGTTCGAACTGTGCCCGCCTGAGGATGGCGTCCTCGAACTCTTCACCGGGCCCCGGGTGGCCGCAGAAGCTGTTGGTCCACACCCCGGGCCACGTTTTCTTCTCCGGCGAACGGCGGGTCAGCAGAACTTCCCCAACATCGTTGATCAGGTAGCAGGAAAAAGCGAGGTGGAGGGGAGTATCAAGTGTGTGCACCCCTGCCTTGGGAGCCTCGCCAATGGGCGTTCCGGCGTCGTCAAGGAGGACCACCATCTCTGTCGCGTTCATCTTGCCCTTCCTCCACACCCTGTTTCTGCCTGAAACCTGAATATTGCTAGACAAGCTAGAAGAAAGGCTACCATGTAGGAAGTTAGGTGTAACATACCAAACATGTCCAGTCCTGAAGAGATACCCGAAGAAGCCGGGACCCCGGTTTCTGCCGGCATCTATCATCTGGACGCCAACGATCCTCATCAGGAACTAGTGGATCGCTCCGGTCTCTCCGAGGCCGATGTCCAGCAAGTTAGCGACCTCATGGCATCGTTGGCGAGGCTGCGCGAGGCTGAACAACGCCTCTCCGACGCTTCCCTCAGATACATGAAACTCAATCAATCCGATATGCGAGCTCTGCACTATCTGATTGTCTGCGCCAACCATGGCGTGATTGCCACCCCCGGTGCAATAGCCTCCCGGCTCCATATCTCGACGGCGTCAACCACCAAGCTGCTCGACCGGCTGGAACGCGCCGGGCACGTCACGCGACGCGCCCACCCCTCCGACCGCCGCGCGCTCGCCATCGCCATCACTCCCGAAACGCACGAGGCTGCGATGCGGACCGTTGGGCGCCAGCAGGCCAAACGATTCCTGGCGGCAGCACGTCTGACACCCGAAGAACGGGAAACGGTGATGCGGTTCCTCGATGACATGGCGCAGGAGATCGAAGTCGCCGATGAGGCGTGGGCTGGTTCCGGGGCGTAGCCCTGGTACTAGTACAGGAAGATCGGCAGCCAATCCCGGTTGTGTGCGTGGACCAACGCCAGGAACAAGACAAAGTCGAAGAGCAGGTGCACGGACACTACGTAGGTGAATGACTTGGTGAGCTTGAACGTGTAGCCCTGCAGCAGTGCGAAGGGGAACGTCAGCAGCGGGCCCCACGACTGGTAGCCGATCTCCCACAGG
This sequence comes from Pseudarthrobacter sp. PvP004, assembly GCF_017876035.1. Lineage (NCBI taxonomy): Bacteria > Bacillati > Actinomycetota > Actinomycetes > Micrococcales > Micrococcaceae > Pseudarthrobacter > Pseudarthrobacter sp. PvP004. The sequence continues at coordinate 3,681,450 of NZ_JAGINL010000001.1, read as the reverse complement.
AATGACGAGAAGACCACTGCTTGCAGGAGGTTGGCCAGCCAGTCCGGAAAATGTTGGCGCAGCAGGGTGAAGGTGGTGCAGATGAAGAACAGTTCATCCCAGATACCCACGGCGTTGACTCCAAGGAAAAGCCGCCAGAAGATGTCGGGATCCGAAGCGTCAGGCCAGTTTTGGTAAACACCGGTCCTGATCAGGTACACCGGCAGGATGAAGTATCCGAGCGCCACCACGCCTATCAGGTACAGCTTCGCTGCCAACGGCCACTTACGGCCGGTGTTCACGGGAAACTTGATGATGTCCTCGCGGTAGGCGAACCGGGAAACCACCCATGGCACCAGCACCGCCAATGCAAGAGCGCCGCCCATGAGGGCCATGTGCTCTGTGCTGAGGTCAGCGTTGAGGGGCACCAGGCTGAAGATGGTCATACCGGCCGCGATCAACGCGAGGTGTCGCATCAGCCGGTGGTCGATGAAAGCCGCGGTGGCCACGCTCGCCCCCAGCAGGCCATAGCCAAGCAGCTCGTTGCCCATGGCAAAGAGCGGCACGCCGGACAAGGAAAGAAACGCCGCCGGCAACAGCTTCCAACTGAGTGCGGTGCGGGGTGATTCCGTTGAAATGGATGTCACCCCTCCAGCATGTCAGGGCTTGCCGTCCAATAACACGTTTTCCCTCGTCAGGAGTCTCCTCGGTGTCTCAGATGCCCTCATTCATCTGTAAGATTCGTGACAAGGCCCACATATTTATTGGTGGGCCAAGTCATGGCTGGCTTAGCCAGTGGGGGACACACAAAGGAATAATTAATGGCTCAAGACGCGGGCTCTTTTAAACCGGAAAGCGGCAGCTCACCGAAGGATGACGCTGCTGCGGCCGATGACGCTGTTAAGGCGCCGGCAAGCGAAGACATGACCATGCGCGAACAAGTGCTGGACATCATTGAATCCATCCTTGCGGACAGCGACGCCCGGAGCGAAGGAGCGAGGAACAACCTCCGCGCCTTGGTTGAGGCACGTCCCGGGAATCCCGAGCGTGCCTTGTTGGAGCACTTGCTCGAGACCCGCAAGACACCAGCTTCAGCGGCCAAGGTCCCCGTTCAGCGTGAAGTTGCCAGCCTGCACTTGGAGTCCTCGGATACAGCCAGGACAGTATCGGTACCCGTCAGCCACGAAGTCCGTGAAGGCATCCAGTCGATCCTGGCGGACAAACTCTTGCTGACAGCCTTCCAGCCCGTCCATGCACTGCCGGGCGGCGAGGTTGTGGGCGTGGAGGCGCTGACCAGGTTCGTGGGTGAGGACGGGGCCGGAGCCGATGTGTGGTTCAGCGAGGCTGCCGCAGCCGGCCTGGGCACAGAACTCGAAATTGCCGCGCTGCACTGCGCCCTGACGGCAGCGCACGACGTCCCGGACAACATGTCCGTGGCGCTTAACCTCACCCCCGCAACGTCCAGCGACCCCCGCGTGCGGAACCTTCTGGCTGCGGCGGCACTCGCTCCGGACAGGATCATTGTTGAATTGACGGGCAGCTTGGAATCCGTGGAAGGGCAAACCGGCGACCACGGCCTGGGGCCACTGCGAACCCTGGGCCTGCGGCTGGCCATCAGTGCGTCCGGAGCCGCCCTGGTTTCCATGGAGCGGATTGAACAGTTGCGCCCCGACATCATCAAGCTGGACCGCCATCTGATTGAGGGAATAGAAAGCAGCGACGGTCAGAAAATCCGGGCCAGGGCCATTGTGGAGCTTGCCCGGGAGATCGGCGCGGACATCATTGCGGAAGGCATCGAAACAGCTGGCGAACTTGATGAAGTCACCGCGCTGAAGGTCACAGCAGCGCAAGGCTACCTGCTGGGTCGACCCTCCGTTCACCCCCTGGACTGGTCCGCATGGAGCATACGCGCGCAGACCGAAGCCCAGCCCGCAGGCTAATCAACTGCCCGGCTTTTGGGCGACTCGCGTAAAGTAGCATGCGGGGGTTTTTCGGTCCCAAAAAATCGGGGACTGCTGAGGCAAGGACCCACCTAGCCAGGAAGTTCTTCGTTGATGGACAGTTTTTTCAGTATGCTCGCGGACCTTCGCGATAAAACAATCCCAACGAGGTTGGCTTCACGCATGAACTCCCCGCGTGGCCTGTTGTGGGGCTTTGTGGTGATTCACCTGGTGTTCCTGGTCTTTGCCGCCGTGCTCTCATTGCGCGGGGAAGCCTTCAGCGACACCTTCATCTACCGTGATTGGGCGCTGGCAGGGTTCAACGACGCAAACCTCACAGGCGGACCCAGCCCGTGGGTATACCCGATACTGGCGCTGATTCCTATGGGCTTGGCAGCTGTAGCCGGTCCAGGCCCTTTCTTTTTCCTGTGGGTCCTGCTCACCACTCTGCTGAACGGCTGGGCGGTCCTCAAACTCACCGACCGCGGCCGTCGGCAGGAAGCAATCCCGGCTGCCTGGTGGTGGCTGGTATTCGTCTTCCTCATGGGTTGGTTGGGCTTCGCCCGTGTTGACGGACTCACGGCACCCATAGTTCTCGTGGCCCTTGTTTATGGTGTTACCCGGCCCTTCGTTGCGTCGGTCCTCCTGAGCGTCGCCACCTGGGTTAAGGTTTGGCCCGCCGCTGTGATGCTGGCCCTGTTCGCAGTGGTCAGGAAACGCCTGCACGTTGTGGCGGCAGGAATTGCGACGACGGCGGTTGTAGTCGGGCTCGCCGCGGCAGTGGGTGCCGTCCCCAAGTTGCTGAACTTCCTGACACAACAGGGAGACCGCGGCATGCAGCTCGAAGCAACCTTCACCACACCATGGTTGTGGTTGTCGGTGCTCGGGGTGGGGGATTCCCGCATGTACATGAACACAGACATCAACTCCATGCAGGTGGACGGGCCCGGTACCGCATTCATGTCCGTGCTGATGCAGCCGCTGTTGCTCCTTGCCGCAGCCGCCGTCGCCGGTCTGACGTTCTGGGCGTTGCACCAAGGCAAGCTCAACGGAGGAGTGGACCGCACAGAGCTCCTCCTTTCGGGAGCCCTCACCCTGGTGACCGCCTTCATCGTGTTCAACAAAGTGGGTTCACCGCAGTTCATGGTGTGGCTTGCTCCGGCTGTAGCTGTGGGGCTGGCACACAACTGGAAAGAGTGGCGCGTTCCGGCCACCATGCTGATAGTCATCGCCGTTGCCACTTACTTCATTTACCCGCTCTTCTACGATGCACTGAGCCACAACAATCCTTGGATGGCGCTGGTCCTGACCATCCGCAACGTCTTGCTTGTGGTTCTCTTCTTCTGGTCGGCGCGTCGCCTGTATTCACTGGGCCGCAAGCCATCCGTGGTCACCGCCCCAGCTGCCAAGGAGCACTAAGATTTCCGCGACGTTCTTCGACCAGCTGGTCCGTCTCCGCAGCCGTGTCCTGCCTCCAGCAGTCATAGCGTGGTTCGCCCGCCCCGGCAGCGTCTGGTGGGGCTTTGCCGTGGTTCACTTCTACTTCCTGTGCTGGATGGCGTCCTTCTTCCTCAGCGGCAACACGTTCAGTGACACTGAGCAATACCGTCAGTGGGCCATGGACGGTTACAACCCGGAGAACCTCAGCGGGAAGATCAGTCCCTGGGTTTATCCGGTGCTGGCCCAGATTCCCATTTTCCTGGCGGGCATTGCCGGTCCGGACCTCTATTTGCTGATGTGGACCCTGCTCATCACAGCCCTCAACGCGCTGGGCCTGTGGTACCTGACGCGTGGCCCGCGGCGGGTCAGCGGGATCGCGCCCGCATGGTGGTGGCTGTTTTTCACCGTGTTCATGGGGTATCTCAGCTTTGCCCGAGTTGAGGGCATCACCACCTCCATTGTTTTGATTGCCTTGATCTGCGCTGCTCAAAGGCCCGTTGTCGCCTCTGTCCTGTTGAGCATCGCAACGTGGATCAAAGTGTGGCCCGCAGCGGTGCTGGTACCGATCATCATCGCTTCCCGCAACCGTCTGCAGATGATCGCTGCCGGGGTGGGCGTCACCGCCGTCGTAGGGTTTGGAACGTACCTCGCTGGTGGCTTCAGTCACATCCTCGACTTCCTGATCAATCAGGGTGAGCGCGGTATGCAGCTGGAAGCCACCTTCTCCACGCCCTGGGTGTGGCTTAGTGTCTTCAACGTTGCCGGCTCCAAAATGGCCGACAACACAGCCATTAACTCCACGGAGGTGTACGGGCCGGGTGCCGAAGTGGCTGCTTTCCTGATGCAGCCGCTGCTGATTGTTGCCGCGATCGCGGCCGCCATCCTCCTGATCCGTGCACTCAAGCGCGGTGCGGAGCGCGAGGAACTGTTCCTCGAAGGTGCCCTGATGATGACCACGGCGTTCATCGTGTTCAACAAAGTGGGCTCGCCGCAATTCATCATCTGGCTGGCACCCGTAATCATTGCGGGCCTGACGCACGACTGGAACCGTTGGAAGGTACCGGCCGCGTTGCTGATGGCGATTGCCATGACCACGTTCGTGATTTATCCGCTGTTCTACACCCCGCTCATACACGCCCACCCGGTCATGGCAGCCGTGCTGACCACCCGGAATGTCCTGCTGGTGGTTCTGCTGTGGTGGTCCGTGCAGCGGACGGTTGAGCTGGGACGGCGCGTGAACCGCGACGGCGCCCCGGTGGTGCCGAAAGCGCTTTAGCGGATAGTCGGAGGGCGGTGGAGCAGGCGACGGTCAGTCTGCCCCACCCAGCGCGATAGCTTGCCTTGGACCAGCAGCCTGCGGGTATGAATGTCCAGGAACACCAGGTAGAACGCGAAGAGCAATGCGATGGCGAAGGCCAGTGAGGACAGGTCCACCGAGACCTCCACGAAGGACCAGACCGATAGCTGGTCTTGCGCACCGAACACCACAAAGAACGTCACCCCGACATAGAGGCACCGCATCTGCCAGTCGTCCCTGATCCCCGTCACGGCCAGGAAAGGCACGAACCAGAGGATGTACCACGGCTGAATGATGGGGGAGAGCAGCACGATCGCCGCGAAGGCCAGAGCCATCCGCCGCACTACGCGCGAATGATCTCCGCGGAACATCAATACCAGCACCAAAGCCACAGCGCCCCACTTCATGGCGGCTCGCAGGACGTCAGCCATCGCATTGCCAGGCAGCCCCAGGGCGTTGCCGAGGAACTCGATCTGCTGGCCCAGGAATCCCGACGGTGAGTAGCCAGTAAAGCCGGGGGTGGGGTCCGTGATGGCCCACGCCCAACCAAGGCCCAGGCCGTAAGGGATGCCGCTGACCACCAGAATGGCGAAGCTTATGCTCGCAGTAGCTGCCCAAATTCCAAACTTGCGCGGCCAAGACGCACCGGCGCCTGCCCACATGAGGCCGATGAAGGGCAGCAAGAGCACGGTGGCCGGTTTGATTCCAATGGACAGGGTGACCAACAGGATGCCTAAGAGCGGCCGTTTGGTGGCCGCGAAGTAGGTTCCCGCTACGGCAAAGCCCACCATGATGGCGTCGTTGTGGGCGCTGGCCACGAAGCTGATGAGGAAGAGCGGGTTGGCCACCGCGATCCAAAGCGCCCTGGCGCCGTTGATTCCATGGAGCTCAGCGAGTTTGGGCACGTACACAACGCACAACAACACCCCGCCGGCGGCAAGCAGCCGGAACAGCAGGACTGATACGTCCGGCTGGGCTCCCGTGACGGCAACCACGGCGTGGGCCATCCACAAGAAGTAGGGCCCGTACGGAGTACGGGCTTCCGCCCAAGCCGGGTCTGCGCCCAAAGCGAACCAGTTATTCAAAGCCGAGATGCCGACGTCGTAAGGGTCCTGGCCCTCCATCATCAGCCTGCCCTGGCCTATGTACGCATAAACGTCACGCGAATACACGGGAACAGCGAACAACAAAGGAAGGGACCAGGCTCCTATCGCTGCAACGATCGTTTTGAGGGAATTGCCCTCCCAGCTGCCCATCCGTTGGCCCAACCTCAGCCAGGACCGGACCAGCAACATGGCACCCACGGTCAGGAGGACGGCAGAGACCGTCACGCCCCAGCCTTCAGTGCGCAGGGCAATGACTATGGGGTGTCGGATCATCGGGGAACCGTTGGCGATCCACCCGATGCCGATGGACCCTGCAAACATGAACAAGGAGCCGAGGAACCCCTGCAAGATAGCTGGGTACGCTACAGGCTTTGTTGCAGGAGCCGCTGGTTGTGGGGCCTTGGTAGCAGTGCTTGAAGGCTGGTTCGTGGCCGCTGCTGTCCCGGGAAGCGGACGGGGGGTACTGCCTGCCGTCATGACTGGTCGGTTCCCCCACTCACGGTATGGCGCTCCTAAGAAATGAAACGCAGATTGATGCCCAAGAGCTTGTACTTGCGGCAAGTGAAATTTTAGCGTCGATCCAGCCAACACCACCACAGGCGCGGCAAAGGGTGACGGACTGCATACACCGGCAGTTTGCGGTCCGGTCTCTCCCGTCCGGTTCTACAAGGAGTCATCCTTGGCGGTGAGGTTGCGGGGATCGCTGCCAACGAAGCTTCCCGGCGGCATCGCCGCTCCGAAAACGGGGCCCGGCTCCGGGCGCTTGGGGTGCCGCCCGTCGCCGGCGTTTCGCTGTGTCAGGCGACGCACAACCCACGGGAAGAGGTGTTCACGAGCCCATACCATGTCACCTGCGCGTGCCTCACGCCAGTTCCGCTCGGGCAGGGCTTTCGGGGTCAATGGTTCCAGGGAGTGCGGAACATTGAGGGTGTCCAGCACCATGATGGCAATGGTGTGCTGGCCCAGCGGAGAAAAATGCAGCCGGTCCGCATCCCACATGCGCGGATCCGTCAGCTGGCGCAGTGCCCAAAGGTCCGCGATCAGGGCATCATGCCGGGCCGCAATGACCCGGATGTTCTCGTTGTAGATCGCCACCTTTCCGCGGGCCAAGCCCAGCACCGGGGTAGCGCCCCAGTCCGGGCCGGTAAAGAGCACGATTGTGGCGCCGGTCCTGGCGAGACTTTCCACGCCTGCATCCAACTCAAGGGCAAGTTTGTCCGGATCGCTCCTGTGGAAGAGCAGGTCATTGCCGCCGGCGTTGAGGGTGATCAGATCAGGTTGCAGCTCGATGGCCGGCCCCAGCTGCTCTTCCAGGATCTGGTGCAGCAGCCGTCCACTGATGGCCAGGTTGGCATAGGCGAAATCCTGGTGACCCGTGCTCAGCTCTTCGGCAACCCGATCCGCCCAACCGCGGAGGCCACCGGGGCTGCGCGGTTCAGGATCGCCCAAACCTTCGGTGAACGAATCGCCCAAAGCCACATAACGGCTCCACGGGTGCAGGCCAGCCCCGAAGCTACCGGAACCGCCCTGCGCCATTCCGTTGGCACTGTGGGCGTTCATCTCCCCATAGTGCGCTTACTGAACGCGCGGCGCCATGGATGGCCTGGTTGGATCCACTATTCGACGACGACGGCGAGGGGTCCGGTGATGCTCGTCAGGTCTGTGGCGTTGGTGTCGCCCGGGCCGCTTGCGTCCAGCGCACCGCCGGTGGGTGGGCGGCTTTGTGCGCGCTTTGGGTGTCCCTCCCATCGCCTACGATGACAGCACCGGCGAAGGAGAAAACATGGGCGCTATGGATGAGCTGATCGATTCCAGTGTGGTGACCGAACTGCGGTCCATCCTCATGGGCTCCGGGCCTGGCGTTGACCTGCCAACCCTGGAGCGTTCACGCCCGTCCCTTGACGGGGAACGTCTCCGGCAACGCGTGGATATCGTGAGGGACGCGCTGCTCCAAGACCTTCCGGCAGGCTGCTCCTCGGTTGAGCGGATCTTTCTCGATGCTCTCGACGACCCACGGTTTACAGGATGGATGCTCTGGCCGGTTTCCGAAGTGGTGACCGGCAGGGCGCTCCAATCCGGGGCACTCGCCGACTTCGACGCCGCACTCGCGGTGCTTTCCCGCCTGACTGTCCGGCTCACGGGAGAGTTCGCCATCCGCGACCTCATCGCTGCCCGGCCGGAGCGGGCCATCGCGACCATGCAAAGCTGGACGAACCACCATGACCACAACGTCCGCCGACTCGCAACAGAGGGCTCCCGCGCCTACCTGCCATGGGCCAAGAGAGTGCCGTGGCTGGTGGCCAATCCAGCGGCAACGCAGGGGATCCTCGATGCCACCTACCAGGACGATGCCGATTATGTTCGACGATCCGCGGCAAACCATCTCAACGATCTGAGCCGGATTGATCCACTGCTGGTGGTGGCCACGGCGCGCCGCTGGTCAGGGAACCCGGATGCCACCACGGCAAGGGTTATTCGCCACGGACTCAGGACCCTGGTCAAGCAAGGCAATCCCGAGGCACTGGCACTCCTCGGCTACTCGGGTGGCCGACTCGTGGTCATGGAGCCCCGAATCCTCCACCCGGCCATCGCGTGGGACGGAACCGTGGAATTTACAGCGGAGATAGAGAATAAGGGCTCCCAGCCCGCCACGGCAGCCATTGACTATTCCATCGGTTTCCAGCGTTTCAACGGCACGGTAAGCGCCAAAACCTTCAAGCTCACATCCCGCCGGATTGCGCCCGGTGAAACCGTCACTGTCTCAAAAAAGCACTCCTTCCGCCCCATCACCACCCGGACCTACTATCCTGGGCAGCACTACGTGGTAGTCCAGGCAAATGGCATCGCATCGGTGCCTGCGAACTTCGTCGTGAACAAGAAGGAGCCCGGCTGACGTCAGGCACCCATCAGCCGCTGCATCTGCGCGCCCGCATCACTCCCGGGCGCCGGCGTGTAGACCACGATGTGCAGGTCCGGCCGGTCCGATGGCGACACCTGGTGGTGCTCCATCTGCAGTACGCCGACCGCCGGGTGGTGAAACTGACGCTCGCGGGATTCGAAGCCCAGGATGTCGTACCTGTCCCAGCTTTCCTGGAACTCCCTACTGGCTTCCTTGAGCCGCTCTACTTGGTATTCGACGTCGGGATCGCCCAGCCGCTGGCCTGTTTCGGCCCTGAACTCAGCCAGGAACCTCTTGCTGGTGACGTCCCAGTCGGGCAGCAGGTCGCGGATGTACGGATCGGTGAAGACGAGCCACAGGAGGTTCCGGTCCGAGGCATTGAAGGTGCCGATGTTGGGGTACAGGGCCTCGTAGGCGCGATTCCAGCCGGCAATGCCCCAGTCCGGGGACAGCGCATAAGAAGGGTTGGGGTCCAGGGCATCCAGCAGGCGCTGGACATGGGCTGGCGCATCGGCGGCCACCGGTCCTTTAGGCGGAGCAGACGAGTAGCCGCCCAAGGAGAGCACGTAGCTCAGCCCGGTATCGGACAAGTGCAGGGCCCGCGCTATGGACTCAAGGACCTGCCGTGACGGACTGATATCCCGGCCCTGCTCAAGCCACGTGTACCACGTGACGCTGACCCCTGAGAGGAACGCGATCTCTTCCCGGCGGAGGCCGCGCTCGCGGGATCGGCCTACCGGCGGCAGGCCGTAGTCCGAACGCAGGGCCTGGGTGCGGCGGGTCCGGAGGAAAAGCCCCAGTTCCTTACGCCTCTCATCTTTCACGCATCCAACACTATTACTCTGGTACTTTCACTACTAGTAGCCACACCGTCTTCCACCCGCCGTAGAACAACAGCAGGATGGTATTCATGCCTGCACTACGCTCACGAACAGTTACCCACGGCCGCAACATGGCTGGCGCACGCGCACTGCTGCGCGCCTCCGGCGTCGCTAACACGGACATCGGCAAGCCGATCATCGCCGTGGCCAACTCCTTCACCGAATTCGTCCCCGGCCACACCCACCTCGCCCCTGTGGGCCGGATCGTCTCCGACGCGATCCTCGCCGCAGGCGCTGTGCCGCGCGAATTCAACACCATCGCCGTGGACGACGGCATCGCCATGGGCCACTCCGGCATGCTTTACTCGCTGCCGTCCCGTGACCTGATCGCCGACTCCGTTGAGTACATGGTCAACGCACACTGCGCCGATGCCTTGGTGTGCATCTCCAACTGCGACAAGATCACCCCGGGCATGCTCATGGCCGCCCTGCGCCTGAACATCCCCGTGGTGTTCGTTTCCGGCGGCCCCATGGAGGCCGGCCGCGTGACCCTGACCGACGGCTCCGTGCGCTCCCTTGACCTGGTGAACGCGATTGCCGACGCGGTGGACGAATCCATCTCCGATGAAGACATCAACCTCATCGAAGAGAACGCCTGCCCCACCTGTGGTTCCTGCTCGGGTATGTTCACCGCCAACTCCATGAACTGCCTCGCCGAGGCCATCGGCCTCGCCCTGCCGGGCAACGGCTCCGTTCTGGCGACCCACACCGCGCGCAAGGCGCTGTACGAGAAAGCCGGCGCCACCGTCGTCGAGCTCGTCAAGCGCTATTACGACGGCGACGACCACTCCGTGCTGCCGCGCTCCATCGCCACCGCTGAGGCCTTTGACAACGCCATGGCCCTGGACATCTCCATGGGCGGCTCCACCAACACCATCCTCCACCTGCTGGCTGCGGCCCAGGAAGCCGGGGTGGAGTACGGCCTGGCCGAGATGGATGCCAAGTCCCGCCAGGTGCCCTGCCTGGCCAAGGTGGCCCCGAACGTCGCCGGGGACAAGACCTATTACATGGAGGACGTGCACCGCGCCGGCGGCATCCCGGCGCTGCTGGGTGAGTTGAACCGCGGCGGCCTCCTGCACAAGAACGTCCACTCGGTGCACTCCAACGACCTGGACGGTTGGTTGGACGACTGGGACATCCGCGGCGGCAAGGCCACCGAGGAAGCACAGGCGCTGTGGCACGCGGCTCCCGGTGGCGTCCGCTCTTCCACCGCGTTTTCGCAGTCGAACGAGTGGACCTCCCTGGACACCGACGCGGAGGGCGGCTGCATCCGTTCCGTGGAGCACGCCTTCTCCAAGGACGGCGGCCTGGCTGTGCTGCGCGGCAATGTGGCAGTGGACGGCGCCGTGGTGAAGACCGCAGGCGTGGACGAGTCCATCTGGATCTTCGAAGGCCCGGCAGTTGTGTGCGAGTCTCAGGACGAAGCCGTGGAAAAGATCCTCAACAAGACGGTCAAGGAAGGCGACGTGGTGGTCATCCGCTACGAAGGCCCCAGGGGCGGCCCGGGCATGCAGGAAATGCTGTACCCAACGAGCTTCCTCAAGGGCCGCGGCCTGGGCAAGAAGTGCGCCCTCATCACGGACGGCCGCTTCTCCGGCGGAACCTCCGGCCTGTCGATCGGGCACATCTCCCCGGAGGCTGCCTCGGGCGGCGCCATCGCACTGGTGGAAAACGGCGACATCATCAGCATCGACATCACTACACGCTCCCTCAATTTGCAGGTCTCCGACGAGATCCTCGCCGAACGCCGCGAAAAACTGGAAGTCAATGGCGGCTACAAGCCCAAGAATCGTGACCGCCAGGTCTCTCCTGCCCTGCGCGCTTACGCCGCCATGGCACTGTCCGCGGACAAGGGTGCTGTACGTGACGTCTCCCTGGTGGAAAACCTCTAAGGCTGCTGCTTGCCTTGAGAGTCCCGCAGCCGGGACTCGCCCTCCGCATAGATGTCCAGTAGTTGGCGGGCGTGCTCACCTTCGGCGCCTTCTTGGGCGAGCGCGGAGCGCATGCCCTCCAACTTCTCTGCTCCGGCAGGGAAGGGCGGGAGTAGCGGGATGTCGGGATCGGTCAGGACTTCAATGACAGCCGGACGATCCGCGGACAAAGCGTAGTCCCAAGCGTCGCCGAGCTTGGCGGGGTCTTCCACCCGGATTCCCGCCAAGCCCAGCAGCTCCGCATAGGCCGCGTAGGGGAAGTCGGGGATTTCCTGGCTAGCGGTGAACCTGGGCTCGGCTTCGGTCTCGCGCTGTTCCCAGGAAACCTCGGCGAGGTCTCGGTTGTTGAAAACGCAGACGACGAAGCGGGGGTCCGTCCAGTCGCGCCAGCGGTGCGCCACCGTGATGAGTTCCGCGACGCCCAGCATCTGCATGCCGCCATCCCCGGCCAGCGCTACCAACGGCTGGTCAGGATGCGCGAGCTTCGCCGCCAACCCGTAGGGGATGGCACATCCCATGCTGGCGAGCGTGCCGCTCAGGTGAGCCGGGACTCCGCGCGGAAGGATCAACTGGCGGGCGTACCAGTAAACGCAACTGCCGACGTCGATACTCACCTGGGCGTTGTCGGGGAGCCGGCCGTTGAGCTCCCGCACCACCAGTTCCGGATTCACGGGCTCGGCGGGGACGTTGGCGCGCTCCTCTGAAAGGCGACGCCACGCGCGGACTTGGTCTTCGACGTCGGAACGCCACTGGGTGCGTGATGGCTGGTTTCGTGATGCCAGGCGCTGGTTCAGTGCGGTCAGGGTCTCTGCCGCGTCGCCCACCAAGCCCACCTCAACGGGGTATCGGTTGGCGATCTTGCGGCCATCGATGTCGATTTGCACAGCCTTAGCGGTGCCGGGCTTCGGATAGAACTCGGTCCAGGGATCGTTGGACCCGATGATGAGCAGGGTGTCGCAGTTCTCGAGCAGAAACGCACTGGCAGTCGTGCCGAGGTGGCCCATGGTGCCGACAGAAAAAGGGAGGGTCTCGTCGACGTAAGGCTTGCCGAGCAGGCTGGTGGTGATTCCGGCGTCGAGCTTTTCGGCCAGCGCCGCAACTTCTTCTTGAGCTCCACGGGCACCTTGCCCAACGAACAGCGCGATCCGTTCACCTGTGGCGAGGATGTCCGCTGCGGCATCCAGCTCTTCCTCGCGGGGCATGACCCGGGCCGGATGCCAGACGGGAGCGGTAACCACTATTCCGTGTTCCTGCTTGAGCTCGGGGGCTTCGGCGGTCTGGATATCGTGGGGCACAATGACAACGCAAGGGGACCGGGTCTCCAGTGCCGTGCGGAACGCGCGATCGATCAGCATGGGGACCTGCTCGGGTGAGCTCGCCAACTGTGCGAACTGGGCTGCGACATCTTTGAAGAGCGTCAGCAGGTCAATCTCCTGCATGTAAGCCGAGCCCAGGACCGTGGTGCTCTGCTGGCCGATGATGGCCACCAACGGGACGCTGTCCATCTTGGCGTCGTAGAGGCCGTTGAGCAGATGGACGGCGCCGGGGCCTTGGGTGGATGTCACGACGCCGACGCCGTCCGTGTACTTGCCATGCCCCACCGCCATGAAAGCCGCTGCTTCCTCGTGCCTCGCCTGGACAAACTCGATCTTGTCTTCGGCGCGGCTGAGGGCGCCCATGAAACCGTTGATGCCATCACCGCTGTAACCGAAGACGCGCTCAACGCCCCACGCTTGGAGGCGTTCGGCAATGAGGTCCGAAACCGTTCGCTGGGTCATGCCTGGCTCCTCGTCAGTAGTTGTGTACCGCTGGACCATAGTAAGCATGCTTAGTTATGCGGCACGCGGGGGTGTAGGTGCGTTGGGCCGGTTTCCCGGCAATGGGTGACGGAAAGCGGAACACTTCCTACCATTAGGCTCATGGAAACCACCGGAAGTGCCGAACACATCAGAAGCCTGCACGAGCTGGTGGTTGGCAGCTCCGACATCCACGGGATCTTGAACGGTGTGACCGGCTTCGCCTGCGATGCGATGAGCAAGGTGGCCGGCGAGAACATCGACTGCGCCCTGACCTTGCGCCGGCGCAAGCGAACCGCCACCGTCGCCGGCAGCAGCGAGAGGGCAGTTCAACTGGACATGATTGAACAGGGACTTGGGGAAGGTCCCTGCCTGGAAGCCTTGGATGTTGGCCATCCGGTGCTGCTGGCTGATGTTGCCACCGACACCAACTGGCCGCGTTACAGCGCCGCCTTGGCGGCTGAAGGCATCCACAGTGCCTTGGGGGTACCCATGGACTTGGGTGAAACATCCCAAGCGGTCATCAACTTCTTCGCACCCACAGCAGGTACCTTCACGGAGGCCGTGATTGCTGAAGCCGCCGCGTTCGCTGACGTTGCCGGGAGTACATTGCGCCTGGCCATCAGAATCGAAACCGTGGAGCAGCTCAACGCCGACCTGAAAACGGCCATGTCCTCCAGAACAGTCATCGACCTCGCCTGCGGAGTCATCATGGCCCAGAACCGTTGCAGCCAGGACGAGGCGTTCGAGTTTCTCACCAAGGCCTCAAGCCACAGAAACAAGAAACTTCACGCCGTTGCATCGGACATCATCGCCCACCTCACGGGCGGCTCCGACAATCATCTGCGCTTCGAGGACTGAACTCCACAATCTGCCCACGCTCGCGCGGCCCGAGGACGCCGGTCCTCGGGCCAAAGTTCCAGGCTGGTGCTGTGACGCCGGGCCAGCCGCGAGTAACCCACGACGGCGGCAGCTGACCTTAAGCAGCCTCGTCGCCAAGGGTGAGCGGCGGCGGCAGGCGCGTCGCACCGCCGTCGGGCTTCTTTTGCTTCACGTCGGTCTTCCTGCCGGGCTTGTTGCGCCCCAGGAACAGTGTGGCCAGTGGTGCAAGCAGCAGGAGCAAGCTAACGGTGGCCGCCCCTGCGACTCCAGTCAAGAAGACCAAGCCGACCATTATCAGAAGGTGGATGTCCGAAGCCTCCGTGAATGCTGGGACGGCGAGACCTAGGGGTAACTTCACGATTTGCTCCTGCGAGGCGTCAGTTGCTCATTTTCTCTTACTACTCATGAGTGTTCTGAGAGGGGGAAAAGTGTCGGCGATTAAGGAGGCGATTCTGGTGGATGTCTGCGGCTCGAACCCCTCGGACAGGGCCGGGCACTCGCCGTGAAGTATCAGAAAAGCAGTGGCAGAAAATAATTCTCCCAACTCCGCGTCACGTTTCCGCAGGTCAAAGCACCTATCCAGTGCCCATGTCGTTGAACCGCGTACTGCGCCGTTGCCCTTTTCGGCTGCGTTGCGGTTCATCGACGGAGTTAGCAGCGATGGGTGTGGCGGGTTCTGGGGCCCGCCCGGGGCGCCATCGCTGCGTAAACGGGCTAGTGCGGTCGGTCGTCTGAGTCGCGACCGGCCGCACGATCATGTGAACGCCAACAGATGGTGGCAGGCAGAGCTGTCCGAACTCTGGTGAATCTTGGAGAACTAGACCTAAGCTGACCGCATGGCGCAGACTCGCATTTTCCGCACTGTTTCCCTGGCGTTCGTTGCGGCAGCCCTTCTGGCCGGCTGCGCGGGAAGCGGCACCAGTCCTTTCGTCGGTGTGTGGGGTGACACCAGCGACACCAAGCAACCCTCCCTTGACCTAAAGTCAGATGGCAGTGTGTCTGGAACCGACGGCTGCAACAGGCTCATGGGGTCCTGGACAGAGGACGGGAAAACTATCGCGTTCGGAGGTTTCGCGTCCACCCGGATGGCCTGCGAGGGTGTTGACACGTGGCTTTCCAATGCCGCCACAGCAAAGATCCAGGAAGACGGAAAGCTGGCGGTGTTCGGTCAAGGGGGAGCCCAGATCGGCACGCTCGCGGGCAAATAGCGGTCCTCAGTAGAAGTATTTCGGCGGATCCGGGGGGCACCTGTGGTGAATTCAAATGTTGAGGGCGTGGAACAGTCAGTTTCCACGGGAACACTGCCGGGCTGGGAGCAGGTTGATTCGCTGGTAGCCGCCTCTCATGACCGGAATCGTGGGTGCAAGGACGGTGTGGTGGCGGATTACATTCCTGTCTTGGCCCAAGCCGATCCTGAACTCTTCGGCGTCTGTGTGGTGGAAGTGGACGGTGGAGTGCATGTGACCGGCGATGCCGACGTGGAGTTTTCCATTCAATCCATCTCCAAGGCCTTCGTGTATGCCTTGGTCTGCGAGGAATTCGGGCATGCGGCCATGGCTGACCTAGTGGGGGTGAACAACACCGGCCTCGCGTTCAACTCCGTGATTGCCATCGAGCTCAATGACGGGCACCCCATGAACCCCATGGTGAATGCCGGTGCGCTGGCCACCACGGCCCTGATGCCCGGGAGTGCGCCTGACAAGCAGTGGGACGCCATACACTCAGGACTATCCGCTTTCGCAGGCCGGGACTTGGTGCTGGATGAGGAGGTCTACCGGTCCGAGGCTGCCACCAACACCCGCAACCGCGCCATTGCTCGGCTCTTGGAAAGCTACGGCAGGATCGGGCGCGACCCGCTGGAAGTGGTGGACGTCTACACCAAGCAATGCTCACTGCGGGTCAGCGCCCGCGATCTGGCCATCATGGGCGCCACACTTGCCGATGGCGGGGTCAACCCGGTCACTGGCAAGAGGGTGGTTTCAGCCGAAGTATGCCGGGACACCCTCGCGGTTCTTGCGGCCAACGGGCTGTATGAAAGGTCAGGGGAATGGCTGTTTGAGATCGGGCTCCCAGGTAAGTCCGGAGTGTCCGGCGGACTGCTCACGGTCTCGCCCGGCAAAGCCGGAATCGGAGCCTTTTCACCACGGCTCGATCCTGCGGGGAACAGC
Organism: Pseudarthrobacter sp. PvP004; assembly: GCF_017876035.1. NCBI lineage: Bacteria > Bacillati > Actinomycetota > Actinomycetes > Micrococcales > Micrococcaceae > Pseudarthrobacter > Pseudarthrobacter sp. PvP004. The sequence continues at coordinate 3,665,131 of NZ_JAGINL010000001.1, read as the reverse complement.
GTCCGCGGCCAACAGGCCACCGCGTATCTCTCCCGCGTCCTGGGCTTGAATATCTTCGCGTCCCAAGCGTACGCACCGAGTGAAAGCCGCGGCTATTGAGCTACTTGGCGATAGCCCGCATGGTGTTGTTCCGCTTCTCGTGGGTGAGCTCAGCCAGGCCGAGGGCTTCGAGCAGCGGCGGCATGTACATTCCAAACCGGCCCCGGTAGCCCTTGCGGAGTCCGTACCAACCGCCCACGGGGTTGTCCTCGCTCCGGCCCCACGCCTCTACTGTTCCCGGGGCAGCATCCTTGCCTTCATCGGCGGCACCGAGGGGAACCCAATCACCCTGCTCCAGCAGCCATGCGTGCAGGTCCTCAATGGCACGTAGTTGGTACAGAAGTTTGGTGGATCCCACTTGGCAAACAATCGCCGGGGGATCCGCGGCTTCGTCCTTGTACATGGTGTAGTCGGACGATCCTGGGGGAGTTGTGAGCTGCCAAGGATCATCTTTGGTACCAGCGGCCATGGGGGAGTCCTTTCTGCGATATGGCACACGCTACACAGAGTCAGGTTGTGTGTCTGCAGATTCTGAAGCCATGGTGGTGGAGGTCAAGGGGTTCTCGATCTCATCGCTCATCATCCGGGCCGCAAAGAGAGCCACAAAAGCCATGATGGGACACACCAAACCGGCGACGAAGAAGATGACCCAGATGGGAACCACCTCGGCAACAGGTCCGGCGAGTGCCATGGATACCGGCATCAGGGCCAGCGAAACGAAGAAGTCCAGGCTCGATATGCGGCCCAGCAAATGCCGTGGCACTCGCCGTTGCAGCAGCGTCCCCCAGATCACCATGCCCACTCCTTCGGTGGCACCGAAGATCAGCATGGCGGCACCGAGCACCCAAAAGTTGTCCATGAATCCGATCGCAGCTACCGGCAGGCTGCCCAGTCCCCACGTCACCACCATCACCGTCAGGTAGCGCCGGGGGAGGCGGACCGTTGCAGTGGCCAGCGCAGCGGCGGCACTTCCCACCCCCATGACAGCCAGCAGAAAACCGAACGTCCGGGAATCGCCACCCAACTGATCGCGGACAACGAACGGCAGCAGGACCTCGATGGGTCCGATCAGGAACAGCACGGACAGGCACGCCCAAATCAGGGTCCAAAGAAGCCAAGGTGTGCGGATGGTGTAGCTGAATCCCTCCCGGAGATCCTTAAAGAGGGAGGACTTGCGCGAGGCCGGAGCGCCCGTAACAGCATTGTCCGGACCAGTGTCAGCCAAGCCGGGATCATCAGGCCGTTGACGGCTCAGGAGGTTCACGATCCCGAACGCCAGCAAATGACACACAGCCACACCAGCCACGGCATGGGCCGGGGACAGCACCGCCACCAAGATCCCCGCGAGAGCCGGACCGGCCGCCTGCTGCAATACCGGCCGCACGGTTCCTTCCAGGCCATTAGCGGCCAGAAGATCGTCGGCAGGGAGGATGCGCGGAAGCATGGCCGAGTAGGCGGGGAAGAAGAACGCCTGGCCCACACCTAGAACGAACGCGCCGATGGCCAGATGCCACAGTTGAAGGACATTGAACATGGCAAGTGCCGTGATGGTGGCGATGACTGCCAGGTTGGCGCCCTCCACTGCGATGATCAGGAGCCTTTGCGGGAAACGGTCGGCCGCGATGCCGCCCGCCAGCACAAAGCCCACCAGTCCGATGCTGGCCGCGGTGGCAACCAAGGACAGTTCCAGCGGGCCGCCACCAAGGTGGATCACCTCATAGACCATCGCCACTGCCCACATGCCGGATCCAAAGATGGAGATGGACAGCGCAGAAATCAGCACCCGGAATTCGCGGTGTGCAAAGGGCCGCAGCGCTCTCAACGAGGCCATCCCACTAGCCTAAACCGGGGGGTTGACGCTGTGGAAGGTGCGCTGGCGCTCTGCACCTTGCGCTGGCGCTCTGCACCTTGCGCTTGCGCTCTGCCCCTTGCGCTGGCGCTCTGCACCTTGCGCTGGCGCGGTGGCCGGCTGACCGGAACGAAGTCCGGGAGGAATCTAAGTTATGAAGCGCCCGACGGCGGCACGTCGTCGTCGTCGATGTCCGGACCTTCAGCTGCGTCCTGGCTGTGGATGCCGGTATCGTGCGAAACCCAGCCTTCCGTTTCACCCTCCGCCGGAGCGTCTGTGTGGTGTCGGATGACATGCTCGGTTTTGTTTGTCGCCTTCATTACGGATACTCCCTGTCCTTGCATGGACTGCTTCCGTGAGTGCATCCAAGTCTACGCCGAGGCGCGCCCGTTGTGGGCTCCGCTCTGCGCGGAATACTGTCCACATACGCCCATGAACGGCTCTCGCAAGGCGGGGGCGTGGCATAGGCTGAAGCAAGCAGTTCCCCGTGAAACGACTAACTGCCAAGGAGATGTGAAGATGCCCAAGCGCCCCAACCCGGCGGTGAAGATCGCCCAGGAAACAGCCCACAACGCAGTGTTTGACGCCGAAGGCAACGCCAAGCCCGGAGTGCACAATGTGCTTCTGAGGGCTGTCGAAGTCCAGCGACCCCTGGTCCTGGCCAACCTTCGCAGGCTTCAACGCAGGCACCCCCATGATTCACCGGCGCAGCTGGCCGCCAAACTGGAGCGCCACTACCTGCTGGCCATCTCCGGCGGGGGTGCAGCGGTGGGCGCCACCGCCGTCGTGCCTGGTATCGGAACCGCGGCATCGCTGGGACTTTCCGCGCTCGCAACCGTGGGCTTCCTGGAGACCACCGCGCTGTATGCGTCGTCATTGGCGGAGTTGCACGGCATCCGGCTGACTGACCCTGTCCGCGCGCAGACCATGGTCATGGCCATCATGCTGGGCGAGGAAGGCACGTCCATGCTGGGTGCCCTGAGTGGGCAGTCGCTGGGGCGCAGCAAGGGCGTGACCAATGCGTGGGGTCGGACGCTTACCAAGAAAATTCCCGGAAGTGGCTTCGGTGTCATCCGCGATTCCATCCAACGCGCGTTCCTGAAGAACCTCCTCAAGCGGCAAGGGACCGCGTTCCTGGGCCGCGCTCTGCCGTTCGGCGTCGGCGCGGTGGTAGGTGGTGCAGGCAACCTGATGATGGGCCGTGCAGTGGTGTCCACTGCCAAGGAAGCGTTCGGCCCGCTGCCGGACACTGTTCCTGGCGAACTGCTTCCGAACGCTCCAAAGAATGTTTTGAACAACCCAACGCTGGAAGGCGGTAACAGTGGACCTGAACGCTGACCTCGGGGAGTCTTTCGGCTCTTGGACCATGGGAGACGACGCCTCGATGTTCCGCATCGTGAGCAGCGCCAACGTGGCCTGCGGCTTCCACGCCGGTGATCCCCTCACCATGCTGGACAGCTGCCGTGCGGCGTTCGAACTGGATGTCCGTGTCGGTGCCCATGTGGGCTACCGGGACCTCGCAGGCTTCGGCCGGCGCTCACTGGACATGACCTTTGACGAGTTGTTCGGCGACGTTCTCTACCAACTTGGCGCCCTGGACGGCATGGCCCACGCGGTGGGAGCATCGGTGGATTACGTGAAGCCCCACGGTGCGCTCTACAACAGGATCGTCCGGGACGCTGAGCAGGCAGAAGCCGTAGTGGCTGCCGTGCACGCTTACGATCCCGGGCTGCCCGTGCTTGGCCTGCCGGGATCGGCGTGGCTGACGCTCGCCGAGGAATCCGGGCACCCGGTGTTCCGCGAAGCGTTCGTGGACCGGGCCTACCTACCGGACGGAACACTGGTGCCCCGCACCCAGGAAGGCGCCGTCCTGCAGGACCCGGCAGCCGTCGTGGCCCAGGCCGTGCGGCTGGCAACGCGCAAGGAAGTGCTGGCCATCGATGGAACCGTGGTGCCAGTACAGGCTGACTCGTTGTGCATCCACGGCGATACGCCCGGTGCGGTGAACATGGCTGCTGCGGTGAGGGAAGGCCTTGAACAGGCCGGCGTCCAGATCGAAGCGTTCGCTTAACTCTGTGTTCGGGGAGGCCTGATGGGTGCGGTAGTGGTGGAGCCGGGATCGAGCTCCATGGTTCTCGGTCCTGAGCAAGTACTGGACCGCGCGTCCATGCATCTGGCCAATGGCCTGCTGGGTAACCCGGACTCTGCAGCCGGACTTGAGGTGCTGTTGGGCGGGCTGAAGCTGAGATTCGTGTCGGGCTCGGCCGTTGCGGTCACCGGCGCCGAAGGCATGGTGACGCTCAACGGCACCGAACTTCCTCTGAACAAAGCCGTTCGCGTCCCACCGGGAGCAGTGCTCGAGCTTGGCCCTGCCATGTTTGGTATTCGCTATTACCTGGCGGTCCAAGGCGGAATATCTGCGCAAGGAGAGGCCGCGCAAGGAGAGGCAATACGCGCCGGAGCGGCCCTGACCTTCGGGCGGCCCAATAATCATGGTTCCCCGGAGGTGAACCACCCTGCCCGGCGCGCTTTGGACCCCGAACGTCCAGTGGTTGCGAGGGTTTCGCGCGGGCCTCAGGCGCAGAATGACGACGCCGGCACGTGGCTTCGGTTGACCAGCGAACCGTGGATTCTCTCGCCCGAGTCGGACCGCGCAGGCGCGCGGCTGGTGGGCCGGCCGCTTGACGTGACCTCCGCTCCAATACCCCAAGCTCAACCGCTGGTATCAGGCTCTGTCCTGTTGCCGTCGTCGGGCCTGCCGGTCATCGCCTTGGCTGGCCACCCGGTCACTTCGCAGTCGCCGGTGATCGCCGTGGTGCGCGATGAAGACCTTGACGTGCTCGGTCAAGCGAGGCCGGGGCAGATGGTGCATCTGCTGGGCTGAGCCGACAAGGAACGCTGTGATGCGGCGCCAATCATTAACTGAGTCAATACAGTGCGAATCGCAGGGGCCGATTTTCTCAAGAATGGCACTTCATGAGAAAACTCAGCCCCTGCGTTTCTCAGCTAGCCGCTGCAGTTGCCAGGAATGCACATCGGCCATCCAATACAGGGGTGCCGCCGGGCCTACGCGTGGGTCCTGCGGATCACGGCCATCCTGCAGGGCCTGCACATACGCCCGATCCAAGGTGATGCGTTCCAGCAATTGCTCACTTCCGCCCACCGAACCGTGTCCGGGGACCACGGCAAAAACATCGCCGGCCGCGGCTTCGAACTGCTGCAACGCTTCGAGGTAGTCAGAGAGCGGATCAGCCGCCTCCACGTCGAGGAACGGTATCAGGGTGTCCGAAAGCATGTCACCGGCCACGAGGACGCCGCTTTCTTCGACCAAGAGTCCTGCGTGGCCTGGGGCGTGGGCTTGATGCTCCAGAACGCGAACTATGGGTCCATCCCAGGGAATCTCATCCGCCCCGGCGCGTAAGCCGGTGATGAGCCCCAGCAGATCCATCGGAATCTGCTCGGCATACTCCGGCGGCAGTCCCTCAGCCACTTGGTCCGTCCAGTCCGGCTGGGACAGGACACCCCGGATGGACGCCGCGCAGCGCGCTGTGCCATACCGCGGCGGATCACCGAAGTCCGGGTGCCACAGCACGTGATCCCAATCAGGGTGCGTGGAGAATCCTGCCACCACCGGTTGGCCCAACCGCTGAAGGTCCTCAGCGATGCCCGCCATCTCGTTGACCGTGATGCCGGGGTCGATCAGCAACACTCCGTCCCGGCCCTGTACCACCGTGCAGTTGCTCTGGATGAACTCGCTCTCGTGAACCAGAACGCCTTCAGCGACTTGCTTCAGCATGGCTGTGACTCCCGTTAGAGTTTCTGCGCCAGCATGACCAGGATCCCGCTGGGACCGCGAAGATACGTCAACTTGTAAACGTCCTGATAGTTCGCCACACCGCGGAGCGGGTGGCATCCGTGCTTGGCGGCGATCTCAAGGGCGTGGTCGATGTCGTCAACCGAGAACGCGACGCGGTGCATTCCGATCTCGTTGGGAAGGGTTGGGTTCGTCTCGATCGCGTCAGGGTGGATGTACTCGAAGAGCTCAAGCTGGCCATTGCCATCCGGGGTTTGGAGCACCGCGATTTTTGCGTGGTTGCCATCCAGCCCCACAGCGGTGTCGGCCCACTCACCACTGACGGTGTCCCGGCCCACGACCGTGAGGCCGAGATCCGTAAAGAAGGCGATGGTTTCTTCGAGATCCCGGACCGCGATACCGACGTTCTCAAGTTTGATAGGCATGCGTTTGAAGGTACCAAGGGGGACTGAATAGCTCTAGCGTCTAGCCAAACAGCAGATGCGCCACGGTGAAGATCGCCAACCCGGCCAGCGCGCCCACCACGGTTCCGTTGATGCGGATGTACTGGAGATCCTTGCCCACCTGAAGCTCGATCTTCTGGGACGTTTCCTCGGCATCCCAGCGGGCTACGGTATCGGAGATGACGCCGGCGATGTCCGAACGGTACGTGTTCACCAGGTACCCGGCGGCATCGCCAATCCAGGTGTTGATCTTGCCGGCCAATTCGTCGTCGTTGACCAGGCGCGTACCGAAGTCACGGACGGCGCTCTTGAAACGCTGGCTCAGTTCGCTGTCGGGATCGTCGACGGCGTTGAGCAGCGCATTCTTCACCGTTCCCCATGTGCGGGACGCCAGTTCGCGGACCTCGGGGTCGCCGAGGATTTGGGCCTTGATGGATTCGGCGCGCTCGATCATGGCGGGATCGTGTTGCAGGTCCTGGGCAAGATCAGTGAGGTAGGCGTCGATTGACTGCCTCACCTGGTGGTTCTGGTCCGCCTGTACTGCTCGAACAAATTTGGAGAGTTCCACGTACACGCGGTCACCCACCAGGCCATCCACGAACGTCGGCACCCACAGAGGGGAGCGATCCGAGACGAGCCTGTTCACAGTTGCGTGGTTGGCATCTACCCAGTCGGCTGCACGGTCAACCAGGAGGTCAACCAGGGTGTGGTGGTGGCCGTCGGCGAAGATCCGTTCGGCCATCCGGCCTACAGGCGGTCCCCACGGCGGGGTGAGCAGGTGCTTGCGGACCATGCCTTCGATGACAGCCTGCACGTCGTCGTCGTTCAGTACCGTGAAGGCGCCTCGAATCACCGCGCCGCCTTCCTTGGCCACGCGCTCTGCACCGCCTGGGGCCGACAACCACCGGCCTGCCTTGCGGGCAATGTCGATGCTCGCCAACTTGTCCTGCACAACCTCCTGGGACAGGAAGTTGCTCTCCACGAAGTCGCTGAGCGATTCACCGATCTGGTCCTTGCGACGCGGAATGATGGCTGTGTGGGGGATTTTCAGACCCATGGGGTACTTGAACAGTGCGGTGACAGCGAACCAGTCGGCCAGTGCGCCCACCATGCCGCCTTCGGCCGCCGCCCGGACGTATTCCAGCCACGGGTACTGCTTCTGGAACGCGAACGCCACCGTGAAGATCACCGCCATCGCGATCAGCAGCGCCAGGGCCAACCGTTTCATGCGGAGCAACGCTGCCGCTTTTTCCATGTCGCCAGCGGACAGTTCGACGACGGCGGAACGGCCGCGTGCGGGTGCGGAACCTGCCGTGGAATTGGGGTTGGTGACGTCTTCGGTTGGGATTTGTTCAGAGTTCACCTGCATTAGCCCAGCGTAGCCCCCGAGCGTCCAGCAGGGTGGGCTAACGTGTCTGCATGACTAGCGACGACTTCGCCCCGAGCCGGCCCAAGGTCTACGCCCACCGCGGCGCCAGTGCCGCCTTTGCCGAGCACACCCGTGCCGCCTATCTGAAGGCCATTGCCGATGGTGCCGACGGTGTGGAATGCGATGTGCACCTGACCCGGGACCAGCATCTTGTCCTGCTGCACGACGCCGATCTGGACCGCACCTCCACCGGCACGGGTCCGGTTGGTGAGCACACCCTTGAGGAGCTCCGTGCTTTGGACTTTTCTTCATGGAAGGGCGCCCGCATTCCCGAAGCCTACGGGGGAGTGTCTGATCAGTTCCTGACGTTGCCCGACTTGCTGGACATCCTGCGGGGAGCTGGACGCGAGATTGGCCTGGCCATTGAACTCAAGCACCCGAGTCCCTATGGCCTCAAGCTCGAGGAGCGCGTGTTGGCCCTGCTTCATGAGGAAGGGTGGACGCCGGAGGAGTCCCGGCTGGATAACATCCTGGTTTCCTTCATGAGCTTCGACTCGGACTCGGTGCAACGCCTTTTGGAGACCGTTCCCGGAAAGCACATCTGCCAGTTGGTGGACAACTTCACCGCGAAGGAGATCCGCCAGGAGTTCGGTCTGGGCTTCTTCACCGGCGGGGCAGTGGCCAACGTCTTGAGGGCAACTCAACTGGATGCCGAACGCGTCCTGGATGAAGGTCAGGTAGGAATTGCCGGCCCTGGCATTGAATACGTCAGGGAGCATGCACGCAACGTTCAGCGCTGGTTGGAGGCTGGCCGGATCTTCCGGGTGTGGACCGTTGATTCGGAGAAGGACGTGGCCCTGTGCCAAGGCCTGGGCATCCATGAAATCACCACCAACAAGCCGGCGCAGGTGCTGGCGCAGCTGATGGTGTCCAACTAGGTCAACGTGGGCTCGGCTTTGGGGGTCACCTTGCTTGTGATTGAGTGGTCTCATGTCTTTTCGCTGGTCAGCACAAGCAACCCAAGCCACCTCCGCAGTCGCTTTGAGCGCCCTTCTTCTGGCCAGCGCCGCGAAGCACTTCCGTACGCCCACGTTCTATTTCCCGGTGGTTCCGGATTACTTGTGCCGCAAGGATGAGCCTGGCAGCCGTCCGAACGGCCCGCTGGCAGTCATGTCCCGCGAGGAATGGGTTGCGTCGTCGGGACTGCTTGAGGTGACTGCCGCCGTCGGACTTCTGATCCCCGCTACCCGTAGGGTTGCTGCGGACGCTACTACGGCGATGTTCGCTGCATTCCTTGCGGGGCATATAGATGCCTTGCGACGTGCCTATGGTCCCAAGGGCTCAGCCACGGAACGACGCATCCACACCGTCCGCCTGCCCCTTCAGATTCCGCTCATCCTCTGGTCCTGGAGCCTGCGGAAATGAGCGGCAGCCCTGCCGCTACGAGACTCAGGGAATCTCCGGCATTCAAAGTGGCGCTGTCCCTGAGCATTGCCACGGGCCTGTACGGCGTGTCCTTCGGTGCCTTGTCCGTGGCGTCCGGTTTCGATTTTTGGCAAACCATGGTGTTGAGCCTCCTCCTGTTCAGCGGAGGTTCGCAGTTCGCCTTCATCGGCGTAGTGGCCGGAGGCGGCTCCGGGGTGGCGGCGATGACAGCCAGTGCGCTGCTGGGTCTCCGCAACGGCATATATAGCATGCAGATCAATGCCATGCTTCGCCCCGGTGGGTGGAAGCGTTACCTTTCCGCGCATGTAACCATCGATGAATCAACGGCGACGGCGTCCGGCCAGTCGGATCCCGACGAGCAACGTCGCGGCTTCTGGACAGCAGGAATAGGCATATTCATCCTGTGGAATATTTTCACGGCCATTGGTGCTCTGGCCGGCGATGCCATGGGTGATCCCAAGCAATGGGGTTTGGATGGCGCTGCCGTTGCGGCGTTCCTGGCTCTGCTGTGGCCGCGACTGAAGGGCCGCGAACCTTGGGCCATCGCCGCCGCCTGTGCACTGGCCACGATCCTGGCCGTGCCGTTTGTTCCCTCCGGAGTTCCCATCCTGGTGGCCGCCGTAGTGGCAGGCGTCATTGGCTGGTTCAGCCACGCACGCATGGATGAAGGACTGGAACCGGACGTTGATCCCTACGCGGAGAAGCACCAGCGCGGACACGGAGGCAAGAAATGAACCTCTGGCTGTGGATCCTCATTGCGTGTGCGCTGGCGTATCTGACCAAGCTGGTGGGCTATTTCGTGCCGGCCAAGCTGCTGGAAAGCCCGAGGATCATGCACGTCGCCGGCACCATGACCATTGGCCTGCTGGCGTCCTTGACCGTGGTGAACGCCGTCGCGTCAGGGCAAGGCTTGGTCCTCGATGCCCGCATCGGCGCCTTGGTTGCTGCCGCCGTCGCACTGTGGCTGCGCGCCCCGTTCCTCGTGGTGGTGATTTCAGGCGCAGCAGCTGCAGCATTGCTTCGGCTGCTGGGTTGGGGCTAAGAACTACACGGCCTCAGTAAACGTCATCCCCGGGATGCCCGACTGCTCCGGCAGCGGCCGGGAGGGGCGCTCCGTCCGGATGGCATCCTCGATCAGCGCCACAGGACGCTTCCATGCTTCAGATCCCGGCTCCATGGTGTCCACGGAACCGATGAGCATGGCCACCAAACGGACCATGTCCTCGATGGTGATGTCGCGTCGCAGGGAGCCTTGCCCCTGGCCGCGCTCCAGGAGAGTGGCCATGGAGCCGATGAGGCCACCGGTGATGCCCACCAGGAGTCCGCGTCGTCCCGCGACGGCGTCCAGAAGGTTCGCGTCGTCGCTGGCAACCTTCATCACGGCGTCGATGACGTTAGTCAATCCTTCGGCGGCGTCCATGCCGTCGAGGGCAGCCTCAGCCACCGGGTCCACGTGCAACCGGAGCTGACGTGACAGTGCTGCGAGCACCAGTTGCTCTTTGTCCGAGAAGTTGCGGAACAGCGTCGCGGGGCCAACTCCAGCGGTGGCGGCGATGGTCTGAAGGGGTACCTCGGGGCCATGTTCCCGGAAGCACTGCCGTGCGGCGGTGATGATCTTGTCCACATTGCGTGCGGCGTCTGCCCTGAGGGGCTTGCGTTCAGAGGGCTGTTCCATGCTTGTCAGGGTAGCAATGGAGGCGTGCCGGCCCGTTGTTACGCGGGAGTACGTTGTTATATGACAAACCAGTACATGAAACACTGGATTTCATGTTGCTTGCATTTTCAGTCGCCCCTTCGGGCCAGCCCGCTTCCGCCGCCAACGGGGGGCCAACCCCTGACGCCTCCGTGCACGACGCCGTCGCTGCTGCGGTCAAGATTGTCCGCGAGTCCGGTCTGCCCAACCAGACGGACTCCATGTTCACCACCATCGAGGGCGAATGGGACGAGGTGTTCGACGTCGTCAAGCGCGCCACCGAGGCAGTTGGCCGCTACGGCAGCCGCGTCTCCCTGGTCATCAAGGCTGACATCCGTCCCGGGTACAGCGGTGAGCTGACCGGCAAGGTGGAGCGGCTCGAAGACGCCATTTCCGCTACGGAGTAGTTCCTTCCCCCGGGCTGCGGTGAGTGCAAGACTGGGGCCCATGATTGAACACGTGACCGAGCCCGGTTGGGTTGACGTCGAGCGTTACCTGACTGACGTCGTCGTGCGTCCTGATCCTGCCCATAAGCGCGCCCTGACATCCGCCGTCGAGGCCGACATGCCGGCCATCGAAGTGGCCCCCAACGCCGGCAAGCTGCTGCGGATGCTCGTGCAGATGTCTGGTGCGAGGCGGGTGCTGGAGGTGGGAACCTTGGCCGGGTTCAGCAGCATCTGGATGGCGCAAGGACTGCCCGACGACGGCAGGATAGTCACGTGCGAATTCCTCCAGAAGCACGCGGACGTGGCGCGCGCCAACGTGGATGCCGCCGGCGTCGGACACAAGGTGGACATCAGGGTAGGTGCTGCCTTGGACACGCTTCCAACGTTGGTGGGCCAGGAATCGTTCGACTTCGTGTTCATTGACGCTGACAAGGAAAACGACTCCAACTACCTCGACTGGGCCATCAGGCTGGGCCACCCGGGCACCGTGATCGTGGTGGACAACGTTATCTGGGACGGCGCCATCCTGGAGCCCGAGCGGGATGAGGTGAATGCGCCCGGAATCGTGGCCATGCTGGAAAAGATGGGCCAGGACCCGCGCCTCGATGCCACCGCCATCCAGACGGTAGGAAGCAAGGGCTGGGACGGCTTCGCGATTGCCAGGGTGCGGTAGCGGATGGATTTCACGATTCGCCCGGCAACGGTGGACGACGCCGAGGCCATGGCCCTCATGCATGTCCAGTCGTGGAAGGAGAGCTACGGGCACCTCCTGCCTCCGGAGTTCTTCGAGAAACAGGAAGCTGCGCTGCCCGACCGCATCGAACGGTACCGGGCGTTCATCGCTGCGGGGCACACCCGGATGTTGGCACACGATCCCGACGGTCACTTGGTGGGCCTCGGCGCGGCAGGCCCCGGACAGGACGAAGACGGTCCGTGCGAACGGGAGCTTTACATGCTCTACACCTTGGAGCATGTCCATGGCCGGGGTGTAGGTCAGGCGCTGGTAGATGCGCTGATCGGCGACGGGCCGGCATACTTGTGGGTGCTCGATGACAATCCCCGGGCCGAGGCTTTCTATCGTCGAAACGGTTTTGTACCGGACGGCAAACGGCAGCTCTGCGACCCTTCCTGGTACTCGCTGCCCGAACATCGGATGGTGCGTCCCGCCGTCGGGCTTTAGCGGTTTTCAGTGCGCGCAAGCTGTTCCCACGGATGATTCATATCGATATGGTGATCACGGGCGGTCTCGGTGCAGAACGCCCGGGAAGCAGGCGCCGAAATCGGAGCCTGGTTACGCCATTAGATTCTCGGGAGGAAGCATGACTAATCCAGAGCAGGATCCAAGCCAGCAGGAAGGCCCGGCAGACGGCGGCGCGGCCGGCGTCCCGGGCACACACGACGGCGGTGCTGACGGGGGCGCCGACGGTGGCGCAGACGGTGGCGCAGACTCCGGCGCTGAAGGCCCCGCTGACGGTGGCGCAGCCGGCACCCCAGGTGTCCACGACGGCGGTGCAGACGGCGGTGCCGATGGTGGCGCTGATGGTGGTGCCGATGGTGGCGCGGATGGTGGTGCCGACGGCGGCGCTGAGCAAAAAGGCAGCTAAGTTTGAGCTCTACCAGCACTGATTTCCAAGACCTCGGCGCTGTGAAGGACGCCGGGGTCTTGGAAACACGCCTGATTGACATCGGCTATGAGAAGTTCGCCAGCGACGTCTGGGGGCGTACTGCGCTGCTCACCCGTGGAGTGGGCGACTTCTCCGATTTGTTCTCAGCCGACGCCGTCGACGAGTTGATTTCGCGTCGCGGACTGCGGACGCCTTTCCTGCGCGTCGCCAAGGGCGGCTCGACTCTTCCCGAGTCCTCGTTCACGTCGCCGGCAGGCGTTGGCGCCACTATCTCCGACCAGCTGGACGACACCCAGCTCTGGCGCAAGTTCGCCGACGGCGCCACCTTGGTTCTCCAAGCGCTGCATCGCACATGGGAGCCAGTGTCCAGCTTCAGCACGCAGCTGAGCACTGAGCTCGGACATCCCGTGCAGGCCAATGCTTACATCACTCCGCCCCAGAACCGTGGTTTCGACGACCATTACGACGTCCACGACGTCTTCGTCCTGCAGATCGAAGGAACGAAGCGCTGGATCATCCATGAGCCGGTCCACGTGGACCCGCTGCGTAGCCAGCCGTGGACCGATCGCCGCTCCGCCGTCGCCGAGGCAGCTCAAGGCAAGGCTTACATCGATACCGTCCTCGAGCCCGGCGATGTCCTCTACCTGCCGCGTGGCTGGCTGCATGCCGCCGAGGCGCAGGGGAAGGTTTCGATCCACCTCACCTTGGGAGTCCACAGCTGGACCCGCCATGCGCTGGCCGAACACCTGGCACAGGCCGCGCTTGCAGCGCTGTGCGACGATCCCGAGGTGCGCCGGTCCTTGCCGTTGGGCGTGGATGGACCTGATGAGGAGATCGCCGCTGTCCGTGAACGCCTCGCCGCAGCCGTCTTGGAGGCGGACACTACGTCCCTTTTTCATCGCACCCGGAGGGGACAGGGACGCCCGGCCCCGCTTGGTCCGGTGGCCCAACTCGCGGCTCTCGATGGCCTGGGCCCGGAGTCGCTGGTGCGGCTTCGGGAGGCATTGGAAGCGCGGCTTGAAGGATCACGCTTGACTACTCGCGTGGGCTGGCTCGACTTCCCCGAGGCAAATCTGCCCTCCGTAAGGCGCCTGCTGGACGGCGAGGCTCACCTCGCGTCTGATCTTGGCGTTGAACTGGTCGAAAGGTTGTTACGCGCTGGAGTTCTCGTCACCGCTGAACTGTGACCATCAACAGTGACAACCTCATCGCTTCCCACACCAGGCTTCTTTTGCGCGGATAGCGCCCGGATTCGCGGCGACTCGATGGCAGGCACGGCGTCACCCGGCTTGGTCTGGGTCCTCGTAGAGTACCGGGGCGGGTGGCCGCCCAACGGCTTCGACGGCCTTGATCTGGAGGCCGGGACCAAGGCCCTTGTACTCTCCGCAGCTCGGACGGCGGGTGCCCGGGTTCTCTTGGTGCGGCGGCCCGGTCCCCGCCGACGCCACGGTCCGAACAGTTGGGCCGTAGTGCGCCATCACAGCTCGGGCGCCTATCAGCAGCTGTGGGGAACGTGGGACCGGGATGAGGATTTGGCCGACATCGTTACCGCTTTGGCATCCCCCGGAAAGCCCGGATTTCCGCCGGTCATCCTGATCTGCGCTCATGGTCGGCATGACCCTTGCTGCGCGGTGCGGGGCCGGCCCGTGGGACGTGCACTGGGCGAGCGTTGGCCGGAGCTGGTCTGGGAGTGCTCCCACGTTGGCGGGGACAGGTTCGCAGCCAACGCCGTAGTGGTTCCCGACGGCGTGTACTACGGCGGGCTCGATGCCCAGTCCTCAGTCGCCACCATTGAAGAACACCTCGCCGGACGCATCCACGCAGGGTATCTGCGCGGATATACGGATCTGTCCCCACTGCAACAAGCCGCCGTCGCGGCCGTGCTCGAGCGGTTCGGTCCTGCCGGCCGCCATGACTATCTGGTCACGGAGACTTTGCACGAGGGCGACCACTGGCGTATCCACATCACCGGCAACCCGCCACACCCGGCGCATATCGATGTGGAACTGCAGCCCCGCCGCTCACCGCAGTGTCAGCTGACCTGCCTGGCGCCGGCCGAGGGCTCGGTCCTGGTCTACGAACCCACGTCCATCCGCAGGACCTGACTCTTGCGGACTGCCGATACGAGACGCCAGGCTTTAGCGCGATTCAGAGTCTTCGGGCTGGTCCATGTCGAGTGGTGAGTCGATGAGGCTTGGCGGCTTGGGCACTCGGGCCAGCAGGAGGCAGACGACGGTCAGCCATGCCACTGCGACGGTCAATACCTCCGCCCACACCAATTCACCAAGCTCCATGATGTGATCTTATGGCGCAAACAGCAAAACTGTAAGCATCCTTACTACTTGTGTGACCGTTCGGAGTAATGCGGCGCTCCACTAGGCTTGAAGCATGACTCAGGCAGGGCGGAAATAGTGGCAAAACGCGGCAGGATCAGTAAGTCGCAAAGGTCGACGGCGGGAGTCGTCGAGGTGCCCACAGGCACCCGCCCCGACGGTCCGGTGGCGGGGGTCTACTACATCGATACCGGCGACTGCGAGTTACTGCAGGACCAGGACAACTCCAACGGCTGGCTCCTGAAGATCAACGGAGTCATGAGCTCGCACATTGACCTTGCTGACCCGCTGTTCCTCGACTTCGAATACATGCGCTGGATTGCGGCGCTGGTGGAGTCGCGCTGGCCCCGGGAACAGAAACCGAAACTGCGTGCCCTGCACTTGGGCGGGGGAGCATGCTCCATGGCGCGGTACTTCCACGCCGCCTATCCGGAAGCGCGGCAGGTGGTTGTGGAGCTCGACGGGAAACTGGCCGATTATGTTCGCGGCTGGTTCGACTTGCCCAAGGCCCCCTTGCTGCGCATCCGTGTGGGCGAAGCCCGTGAGGTGACCGAGTCGCTAACGCCGGACACCCGGGACCTCATCATTCGCGATGTCTTCGCAGGAGCCTTCACGCCCCGGGCCCTGACCACCAGGGAGTTCACCGCGCATGCGGACTCGGTCCTGGCCCCGGATGGACTGTATGTGGTCAATTCCGGCGATGCACCGGACCTCAAGAACGCCCGGGCCGACGCCGCCACCATCGCAGCCACCTTCGAACACACCATGATCATTGCCGATCCCGCCATGCTCAAGGGGCGACGCTACGGCAACATGATCATGGCCGGCAGCCACGCACCGTTCGGCGACGACCCCACCCTCGCCCGCAAGCTCCTGGGAGGAGGCGTTCCCGCGCACATGTGGGACGACGCCAAAGTGCGGGCCTTCGCCCAAGGAATCCCGGTCCGGCACGATCCCGTTACTGTGGCCGCAGACGAACCTTCAGTTGCGGCTGAGTGAACTGTTCCAGGCTTCCCACAGGTGAGCGTAGCGCCCGCCGACTGCCAGCAGTTCCTGATGGGAACCCGACTCGACAATCCGCCCCTGCTCCATGACCACCACGGTGTCAGCCGAGGCTGCTTGGGACAAGCGGTGCGCGATCACCACTGAGGTCCTTCCGGCCAATGCTGCTTCGGCAGCCTGATCCAGCATGTGGGCCGATCCGGTTCCGGCCTCAGCAGTAGCTTCGTCCAGGACCGCGATGGGTGGGTCTTTCAGCATCAAACGCGCGAGGGCCAATTGCTGCGCCTGCTCCGGAGTGAGCTGGTGGCCGCCGGCGCCTACGGAGGTGTCCAGTCCGTCGTCGAGCGTTTCAACCCAAGTCGCCCCAACTGTCTCCAGCACGTGCGCAAGCTCATCGGCGGCCGCGTCCGGTTTGGCGAGCCTGAGGTCCTCGGCGAGTGTGCCCGAGAAGACGTGCACCTCCTGGCTGACCATGGCAATGCGCTCGTGCAGCTCCGCCGGGGCACCAGCGGCTGAGTCCAGCCCGCCCACCCATGCTGTTCCGCTGTGGGGGTGTTCCAAGCCCATGATGACTTTGGCGAGGGTGGTCTTGCCGGCGCCTGAGGTGCCCACAATGGCCACTCGCTCCCCGGGTTGCACCGTGAGGGAGACGCCGTGGAGCGCGGGCCGCTGGCCGGGGTAGGCGAAGGTGACGTCGTCCAGGACGATGCCGGCATCAGCGGCCGCTGGCGAGGGCCGGGCAGTGGTTCGCCCCGCAGACATGGTGAGCCCGAACATCCTGCCCAATCCGGCTGCGGCTTTTTGAAGCTCATCGAACTGCCCCAGAACCAGCCCGATCGGATCGAAGAGCCGGTAGAAGTACAGTGCTGCTGCCGTCGCCGCGCCGATGGTGACGGCGCCCTCGGCGTGGAGCCAGAACCCCACCACCAGGACCGCGGACAAACCGATGAGTTCGGCCAAGTTGAGGCGGTTGTAGAAGCGGGTCAGGTAACCCACCCCGCGCATCGAATGGCCGATGTTTTCGTGGGAGGCTGCCGCCACAAGATCCGCATGCCGCGACCCGAGGCCCAACGCCACAACGGACGGCGAACCATGCACGGTCTCGATGATCTGCTCGGTCCGGTTGGCCTCGGTGATCCGCACGGTCCGGTAGATGGGCGCGGTTCGCTTGAGGAACCACCGCAGGGTGAAGACCTGCAGCGGCGCCGCAACGAGCACGGCCACTGCGAAGCGCCAGTCGATCACGCCCAGGCCCAGCAGCGTCACGGCGATGGTGAAGGCGGCGCTGGTGAACGCCGGAAGCACGCCCGAGATGGCCTCGCTGACGGCTTCAACGTCGCCGGACACGCGGGCCACGACGTCGCCGATGCCCGCCTTTTCCAGTTGGGCGAGCGGCTTCCGGGCGGCGGCGGCAAACACTTCCTCGCGCAGTCCGGCGAGGGCTTCCTCGCAGATCCGCGCCAGCAGGTTCTGGCCCAGAATGCCCAGCAGGGCGCCGAGTCCACCAGCAACCAGCAGCCCGATTGCCAGCCAGAGCAGGGACAAGACGTCCCCGCCCGAGGCCGCGATGTTGACCATCACGCCCAGAAGTGCCGGGGCCGCCAAGCCGCAACAGGACGCCGCCAGCAACACCACGATGGTCAGGGTGAGCCTGCCCGGGTGTTGCGCCAGCAGGCGCCACATTGCCTTCCGGGTCTCGCGTGGCGTGGCAATGGGCAGGATTTCCGCGCTCATGAGCCCACCACCTCACGGTAGCTGGCGGACGTGGCAAGAAGCTCCCGGTGCGTACCGGTTGCAGGCGGCCCATCAGTTCCGCCCATCACCACCCGATGGCAAATGGCCAGCAGAGTGGGACTCGTTGTCACCAACACCAGGGCCTTGTCCGGGAAGTTCCGCAAGCCATCAGCGATCACCGCTTCGGTGGCGGTATCGACGGCGGTAGTGGGGTCGTGCAGCACCAGAACCGGTTGTTTTTGGTGCAGCGAGCGGCCGAGCACCAGTCGCTGCCGCTGGCCTCCGGAGAGACTCTGGCCGTGCCCTGTGAGAACAGTTTCCGTGCCTTCCGGCAGTTGCGAGACGAAGTCCCCGACGGCGGCGGCCGCCAGGGCGCGTTCCTCCAGTTCGGTGCTGGATACTGCCACGTTTTCGCGGACACTGCCGCGGAACAGGACACCATCGTGGCTGTCGGCAAAGACCCGTGAACGGACGTGGTGGGGATCAAGGTGGGCGGCGTCGCGGCCATCGATGGATATCAGACCCAGGGGAGCCGGTGTGCGGAAGCCGAGAGTGTCAACCAGTTTCCGCGCTTGGTCTCCGTCCGGAAGAACGACGCCAACGATTTCGCCGATTGACGCAGTGAAGGGCGGGAATACGCTGTTGCCTGCCTTGTCGCTGAGTTCGAGCACCGGCGCTGGTTGCCCATATGGAGCTGGTTCCGCCGGGGAGGTGAGTGTTGCTGCTGAGCCAGCTGCCGCCGTCGTACGTTCTTCCGCGTCCGGGGCGGGTACGGCGTCCGGTTCCTCGAGCAGGACAGCGATGCGTGCTGCCGAGGCGCGTTTGCGTGCCAGTTCCACACTGAGGAAGCCCAGCGACGCCATGGGGCCCTGAACGAACTGGGCCACGCCAACAACGGCCACCAGTTCCCCCACCGTGATGGTTCCTTGGACGGCGAACCAAGCTGCGAAGAAGGCTATACCGGCCAGGAACGCTGCGGACAAGGCCGTGCTGGCTCCTGTGTAAGCGGACTTGGCGCGGATGGCTTTCAGGGCCGAAGCGAGGGATTCCCGGCTCGCTGCGCGGTAGCGCTCGATGGCTGCATCCTCGGCGCCAAGGCCCTTGAGGGGGCGTGAGCCGGTGATGAAATCGGTGGCCAAGGCGCCGGCGCGAGCCGCCGTGGACTGCTCCATGTCGCTGCGGTTTTCAAGCGGTTTGGTGAGCCGGTGCATCACCAGCAGCATGACCGGGGTTGCCAAGAGAACGGCAAGGCCCAGGGGCACCGAGATCAGCAGGAGGGTAACGGCCGAGGTGATCACGCCGGCCGCTGCAGCCAGACCGCCGCTGATCAGCCAGGACAGCCCGGCCACCCTGTCGGCGTCGGAAGAAGCAATGGCCACGATTTCGCCGGGTGCCCGTCGGGCCGCCATACCGCGGTGGTGAAGCGTCCGTTCCACCACCAGTTGCCGGAGGTCATGAGAGCCGTAATTGAAGGATCGCTCAGTGGCCAGGGTGCCGAGACGCCACGACAAAGCGAGCACAACGAACACCACAGCCAGGGCGCCCAGCCATCCGAGGAGCGCGCCGGCGTCGTTCGGTTGAATGGCGTTGTCCACCGCGGCGCCGATGGTTGCCGGCACCAAAGCCTCGCTGACCTGGTGCAGGGCGAGTCCCGCGCAGCCCACCAGCAACAGCTTCCAGCGGCGATTAGCGAACAAAGTGAAGGTGAAGAGACGGGAGACCGTCCAGGGTGCTGGCTTGTTACGTCCGGGCGGGCAGGACGGAATGGCGGAACTGGAGGGCATGCTTACCATAGTAAGGCTCACCTAACTTCGAGAAGGCCAGATGACCCGCCAAGCTATATCGCAATCCGGACAGACCGCGCCAGCTTCGGAAATCCAGGTGGACGCTTCTGTGGAGGGCGAGACGATGTCGCAGGACTATGGCGTTTACACGGGATATTTCGAGTGCGCGACGCCGGCGACGTGGACTGAACACGTCCACGATACCCATGAGCTGCTTTGGGGTGCCCGCGGAGTGCTGACGGTGGAGGCCGGCGGAGGCTTCTTTGCTGTCCCGGCCACCCTGGGGTTGTGGATTCCCGCAGGGGTGGTTCATGCGGTGAAATCCACGCAGGGGACCGACTTCTACTGCTCGCACATATCTACGCAGCTCGCCCCGCAGCTCGCCCCGCAGCTGGCCCCGCAGCTGGCAAGCCGGACCGTGGCGGTTACTGTGCCCAGGGCCGCTCAGGAGCTGCTGCGCCACATGAGCAACTTCGACATGGACGATTCCATCAGGAAACGTTCGGAGCAAGTTGTACTGGGACTGTTGGATGTAGTGGATGCCAGGCCGATGCTGTTGCCGATGCCCTCCGACCCTCGCCTGGAGCTCATTGCCCGGGCCCTCCTGGATGATCCTGCCCTGGACCGTTCACTGGAGGAGTGGAGCGTTCAGGTTTCCATCAGTGTCCGCAACTTGTCCCGCCTCTTCCACAAGGAAACGGGGATGACGTTTGCCCAGTGGCGCATCCACGCCCGGGTGCGGGTTGCCCTGGGTTTACTGGCCGCCGGCTACCCGGTTTCCTCGGTCAGCAGGAGGGTGGGTTACAACAACCCGAGCGCCTTCGTGCAGGTGTTCCGAAAGGTGATGGGGCACACTCCCGGCTGGTACGTGTCCTCGCTTAAGGCCGGAAACCGCCATTCTTTGGCCGGTTCCGAGTAGAATCCAGGGGCTCCTCAGCCCCTTGCGTTGTTAGGGTAGGTATACCTAACTTCGGCGGCCCGTCGAGATACCTGCGGCCGCTACCGGGAGCTCTCCGTCTCCCCTGAGAATCAAGAGGACCGCAGTGATTTCACGCTCTAAAACCATGTCTGCCGCCGTTGCGGCCCTGGCCTCCGCGGCCCTGCTCCTGAGTGGCTGCGCCACCACTGACGCCAGCGCCACCACCAAATCCGAAACGCGGACGGTCCAAAGTGAGGTCAAGGAAGTAGTCATGCCGGCCGAGCCGAAGAAGGCCCTGGGCATGTACACCACGGACCTGGACATGTTGATCACGCTCGGCATACCACTCGCAAGCCAGCAGCCCATCCGGGACAGCGGATACACGGGCTTCCCGTACTTCTTCGACCAAGATGCACTCAAGGGCATCACCCCATTCACCAACTACCCGGAGTTCAACTTTGAGGCCATCCTCAAAGCACAGCCGGACGTGATCCTGAACGGCCTGGGCTACGAAAAGGAGCTTGACGCCAAGCTCTCCGACATCGCCCCCACCTACACTTTCAACGGC
Organism: Pseudarthrobacter sp. PvP004; assembly: GCF_017876035.1. NCBI lineage: Bacteria > Bacillati > Actinomycetota > Actinomycetes > Micrococcales > Micrococcaceae > Pseudarthrobacter > Pseudarthrobacter sp. PvP004. The sequence continues at coordinate 3,644,067 of NZ_JAGINL010000001.1, read as the reverse complement.
TTCGACGGCAGCGACTGGCGCACCAAGTTCAAGACCGTAGCCGAGGCTTTCGGCAAGACCGACCAGTACCAAGCCTGGATGGATAAGTACCAGGCAAAGGTTGACGACGTGAAGAAGCGCCTGGCCGATGCCGGCAAGAGCAACCTGGTGATTGGCCCGGTGGACTACTACGAAGACCAAGTTTCGGTCAGTTGCTACGGGACGCCGTGCCTGGTCATCAAGGACCTGGGCCTGAAGGTTTCCCCACTAGCCGACGGCGAAGGTGTCAAGCTCAGTGCCGAGCAGCTCCAACAGCTCAACGGAATCGACGCCATCATCACCACCGAGGTTCCCGAGAAGGACGGCGCAAACCCGGACGCCTTCGCTCCGCTGGCCAACAACAAACTGTGGACCTCGCTGCCGTTCGTGGCCAACAAGCAGATCCACACCTACGACCTCGAAATGATCTACGGCTCCCCGAGCGGCCAGTATGCCCTGCTGGAGAAGTTTGAAAAGGCGCTCCTATCATGATGCGGATCTACCGTGCCGAGGTCATTTCCACACTGCTGCTCACCCCCGGAATGATCCGGATTACCTTTGGCGGTCCGGGGCTGGCCGGCTTCGACACCACTGGAGTCGGGGACGAATACCTTCGCGTGTTCTTGCCGGATCCGGGCTGCCATGAGGCCCGCCTGCCCATCTCCACCGGGGACTCGTGGGACTGGTCGCCTGGCGTCGAACCGTCCGCCATGCGGACGTACACGGTCCGCGCGGTGGACGCCGGCGCAGGCACCGTGGACATTGACTTCGTGGTTCACGACGGCGGATTGGCAGCTTCCTGGGCCGGGCGCGCCCAAGCGGGCGACGTCGTCGGACTTAACTCTCCAACCGGACTGTATGAACCGCCGGCCGGGCTGCAGTGGCAGATCCTGCTCGCCGACGCCACGGGCCTCCCGGCCGTCGCGCGGCTCGTTGAGCAGAGTCCGCCGGGTGTCCGGACGCGGGTCCTGATCGAAGTGGAGGATCCGTCGCACCAGCAGGAACTTACCCTTGGCGCCGGAACCGAGGTTGCCTGGATTTACGGTGGGAACGGCCACAGCCAATCCCGTTTGGACGAGGTTCTGCGCTCCATGGAATTGCCTGGCGGCGTGGGCTACATCTGGGTCGCCGGCGAAACCAAGGTATTGCGCGGGATCCGCAAGTACCTCCGGCATGACAAGAAGCTCAAGCCCGAGTCCTACAAGCTGATTGGCTACTGGACGGACAAGAGCGAAGCCTGGGAAGAGCGCTGGGAAAATCTCGACGCCCAAACGCGCCGCTGGTTTGACGAACTGTGGTCCAACGAGAAGTGGGATCGCGAGGAAATCGTGGACCTTCAGGACGCCAAGTTCGAATTGCTGGGCCTCTAAATGGCGTCCGGGACCATGGCGCCGCGCTCGGCAACTGCGGCGGCGGTCGAGCTGCCAGACGCGGTGCCGGTTGCCGGGGACTCCCCGCCACCCTCGGCGTCGGCAGGGTTGGTGGCCGTGAACCGGTACCGCCTGCTGGGATTGCTCACAGCACTCGCCGCGCTGGCCCTGGTCCTGTGGCTGAGCCTGGTGGTGGGGTCCAAGGACGTTGACTTGGCCGCTCTCTGGCCCGCGATCACCGCCTACGATGGCTCGCCGGAACACGTCATCATCCACGATCTCCGCCTGCCACGGACTGTCACTGGCGTGGTGGTCGCGGTTGCCCTCGGCTTGTCCGGGGCACTCATCCAGGCGTTGACCCGCAACCCGTTGGCGGACCCCGGCATCCTGGGCGTCAACGCGGGCGCGGGGTTCTCCGTGGTCCTTGGAGTGGCGATCTTCGGCGTCACCAGCATCCAGGAGTACATCTGGTTCTCCTTCGCGGGTGCAGTGGTGGCCACCGTGGCTGTGTACTTCATCGGTTCACGGGGGAGGGGCGGCGCAACCCCGCTCCGCCTCACCCTTGCCGGAGTTGCCCTCGGGGCAGTCCTGGGCGGGATATCGTCCGGCATCACGCTGCTTCGCCCGGCCGTTTTTGACAGCATGCGCAGTTGGAGCGCCGGCACCCTCAGCAACCGTACGTGGGAGATCTTCACCACCGTGGCGCCGTTCATCCTTGTTGGAACGCTCATCGCCCTTGCCATGGCCCGGCCCTTGAACGCCGTGGCCATGGGCGACGACACCGCCAAGTCACTCGGGGCCAACATTGTGAGCACCCGCGTCTGGACCATCGTTTCAGTGACCCTGCTCTGCGGCGCCGCGACCGCAGCCGCGGGCCCCATCGGATTCGTGGGGCTCATGGTCCCGCACGTTGCCCGATGGATTGTTGGTCCGGACCAGCGATGGATCCTGGCCTACACGCTGGTGCTGTCTCCCGTGCTGCTGTTGGTGTCCGACATCCTGGGGCGCCTTGTTCTCCGTCCCGGCGAGATGCAGGTTGGAATCATCACCGCATTTGTTGGCGCGCCCGTCCTCATCTGGCTCATCCGACGCCGGAAAGTGAGCACCTTGTGATTTCGGTTGAGTCAGCTACCCCGGTTGAGCAAGCGGCGCCCGTTGACTTTGGCAGGCAGACCCTCTCCGTCCGCCGCTTCGGCGGGCGCGTCTCACTCCGCATCGACGTCCGCACCCTGATTGTCACCGCCGTCCTCGTCACGGCCGCCCTGGCGCTCGCCGTCGTCGCCCTTGGCCTGGGCGAGTTCAGCGTGGCGGTACCGGACGTTGTTTCTGCGCTGCTGGGCCAATCCGGCGGCGCCGTGCACATGGTGGTGGTGGAGTGGAGATTGCCCCGCGTCCTCCTGGCCCTGTTATTGGGGGCGGCCATGGGGGTTAGCGGGGCAATCTTCCAGTCGCTGACCCGAAACGCACTGGGAAGTCCGGACGTGATCGGCTTCAACACCGGTGCATACACCGGCGCGCTGGTGGTCATCCTGCTGATGGGCGGCGGTTACTACGCGGTGTCTGCCGGTGCGTTGGTGGGTGGGCTGGTGACGGCGGCGCTCGTGTACGTATTCGCTTACAAGAAGGGCATCCAGGGTTTCCGGCTCATCATCGCCGGCATCGCTATGAGCGCCATGTTGGCGTCGGTGAACACCTTCATGATCCTCAAAGCCTCCCTGGAACAGGCCATGTCCGCGGCCGTCTGGGGCGCTGGTTCCCTGAACAAAGTTTCGTGGGATCAGGTGTTGCCTGTGGTGGTCATCTTCATGGCGCTGCTGGCTGTGCTGTCTTTCTACGGTAGGCGACTGGGCCTGTTGGAAATGGGCGACGACGCCGCCCGGGCCTTGGGCGTTCGGCTGGAAGGCTCGCGGCTGGTCCTCGCAGTGGTGGGCGTGGCTTTGACGGCAATGGTCACCGCTGCTGCCGGCCCGATCGCGTTTGTTTCCTTGGCCGCCCCTCAACTTGCTCGGCGACTGACCCGGTCCGCTTCTGTGGCAATGGTTCCATCGGCCGCCATGGGTGCGTTCCTGCTGGTGGCCAGCGACATCGTGGCCCAGAACCTTTTCGCGCCCGTCCAATTGCCCGTGGGTGTAGTGACCGTCAGCATCGGTGGGTGCTACCTCGTGTGGCTACTTGCCCGTGAGGTGAAGCGGCAATGAGTGACGACTTGAAGGAGATTGCCATGACTAACGTGTTGGTTGAACCGGGATCGGCAGGCTCGCGGCCTTCCCGGGTCTGCTCTGGCGTGGGTTCGCGCCTCAGGGCCGATAATGTGAGCCTCGGATACGCTGGCCGCACGGTGTCCTCGGCGCTCGATGTCCGCATTCCCGACGGCGAGTTCACAGTGATCGTGGGCCCGAATGCCTGCGGTAAGTCAACACTGTTGCGGGCGTTGTCCCGGTTGCTGGAACCTTCCTCCGGTTCCGTTGTGTTGGACGGCAAGAACATTTCGTCCTACGGAGCCAAGGAAGTCGCCCGGCGTCTCGGTTTGTTGCCGCAGACATCCATTGCGCCCGACGGAATCACCGTGGCCGACCTTGTTGCCCGTGGACGCTACCCGCACCAGAAGCTGTTGCGTCAATGGTCCGAATCCGATGAAGCCGCAGTAGTTGCTGCGTTGGAGGCCACCAACGTAACGTCGCTGTCCGGTCGCTTGGTGGACGAACTCTCCGGTGGGCAGCGGCAACGCGTGTGGGTGGCCATGGTGCTGGCACAGCAAACCCCTTTATTGCTCCTGGACGAGCCCACCACGTTCCTGGATATCGCGCACCAGATCGAGCTCCTTGAGCTGTTCCGGCGGCTTAACGGCGAGGGCAATACCTTGGTGGCCGTGCTGCACGACCTCAACCACGCCTGCCGCTACGCAACGCACCTCATCGCGATGAAGGACGGCGCGGTGGTTGCCGAGGGCCGGCCCGCCGACGTGGTCACGGCCGAGTTGGTGGAGCACGTATTTGGCCTGCCGTGCGTAGTCATCGACGATCCTGTGAGCCACACGCCGCTGGTAATCCCCTTGGGGTCGTGATTTCCCCCTTGCGCTATTCCGCGCCCAGCAACTCCTCCCGACGCTGCTCCGTCTCCTCCCGCAAGGCCTGCACGACGGCGGCAACTGCGGGGCGGCGCATGGAGTCGGGGCGGAGGACCATCCAGTAGGGCAGGAGCTCCGCGAAGTCCGCTGGCAGGAGCCGCACCAAATCACTGTGCCGATCGGCCATGAAGCACGGCAGGAATCCCACGCCCGCCCCGGCACGGGTAGCCTCAACATGCACGAACACATTGGTTGAACTCAGGCCGTCGCGCATGGCTGGGACCAGCCTGCGGGGAGCATCCAAGTCATCCACTTGCAGCATGGAGTCCACAAAGTACACCAGTTGGTGCTGCGTGAGCTCCTCGATGCTGGACGGCGTTCCGTTGTCTTTCAAATAGGCGCGGGACGCGTACATCCCCAGCCGGTACTCACCGAGCCGGATCGCCTCGGCCCGGTGCACCTGCGGCGTCCCCACCACCACCTCGATGTCCAGGCCCGATCGCTGTTGCAACGCCCGCCGTGTCACAGTGACGATCTCGACGCTGAGTCCCGGATGCTCCCTTCTCAAACGGGCCACGGCAGGTGCCGCGATATAGGCGCTGAAGCCATCAGTTGCGGTCATGCGTACGACGCCGGTAATGGGGTCGGGTGCGCGGTCGCTCGGTCCCAGCGCGCCCACCGCCGCTTCGATCCGTTCCGCGACCAGCACCGCTTCCGCTCCCAGCTCCGTTACCTCCCAACCACCAGCCGCGCGCGCGAGGACCCGGCCCCCAAGCGCTTTCTCCAGCGCCGCTATCCTGCGCGAAACGGTGGTGTGGTTGAGTCCCAAGGCTTGGGCCGCCGTCGTAAATCTTCCTGAACGTGAGACGGTAAGCAAGATGAGGAGGTCGTCGGGGTTCGGATTCATATCTGCAATTTTGCACATACTCAGTGCCACTTTGGTCATTGAGTGCGGAAGAATCTGCAGCAATACTCAGTGGAGCATTTCGTGTTGTGGATCACATCACGTTCAAGAGGGTCAAAGAGGACACTGAGGAGATGGATATGAGCGTAGAGCAGCGCTCCGCATCAAGAGCAGGGAAAGGCGCCGGCGAAGGTTCCGGACTCAAGAAGATCGTCGCCGCATCGATGGTGGGCACGGTGGTGGAGTGGTACGAGTTCTTCCTGTACGCCACTGCCGCCACGCTGGTTTTCGGCAAGTACTTCTTCCCGAGCACGGGCAACGAACTGGACGGCATCATCCAGGCCTTCATCACGTACGCCGTTGGTTTCGTGGCCCGTCCGCTGGGTGGCATCGTCTTCGGCCAGATCGGCGACAAGCTGGGACGCAAACCTACCCTGCAGCTGACCATCGTGATTGTGGGCGTCTCGACATTCCTGATGGGCTGCCTCCCCGGCTTCATGGAAATCGGCTACTGGGCACCGGCCATGCTGGTTGCTCTTCGCTTCATCCAAGGCTTCGCGCTCGGTGGCGAATGGGGCGGTGCTGTCCTGCTGGTGGCTGAGCACAGCCCCAACAAGTCCCGCGGTTTCTGGTCATCCTGGCCGCAGGCAGCCGTGCCGGTGGGTAACCTCCTGGCCACGCTGGTCCTGTTCGTCATGTCCACCACACTGAGCAGCGAAGCCTTCCTCGGCTGGGGCTGGCGCGTAGCGTTCTGGCTTTCTGCAGTGATCGTGTTCGTTGGCTACTACATCCGCACCCACGTCACCGAAGCCCCGATCTTCCTCGAAGCCAAGGCACAGGTGCAGGAGTCCAAGGCCATCAGCTACGGTGTTGGCGAGGTCATCCGCAAGTACCCCAAGGGCATCTTGCAGGCCATGGGCCTCCGCTTCGCCGAGAACATCATGTACTACCTCGTGGTGAGCTTCGCGATTGTCTACCTCAAGAGCGTCCACAAGTACGACACTTCCTCGCTCCTTCTGGCGCTCCTGATCGCCCATGTGATCCACTTCCTGGTCATCCCGCAGGTGGGACGCCTGGTGGATTCGTGGGGACGCAAGCCCGTCTACCTGGTGGGCGCAATCACCGGCGCAACCTGGCCGTTCTTCGCATTCCCCATGTTCGACACCAAGAACGCCGTAGTGATTGTGCTGGCCGTGACCATCGGCCTGTGCCTCCACGCTTTCATGTACGCGGGGCAGCCGGCCATCATGTCCGAGCTCTTCCCCACCCGCATGCGCTACTCCGGTGTCTCGCTCGGCTCGCAGGTCACGTCCATCTTCGCCGGCTCACTCGCCCCACTGCTGGCGACCCAGTGGCTCAAGGACACCGGCTCATGGGTTCCCACAGCGATCTACCTTGTAGTCGCCTGCGCCATCACCGTCGTCGCCGTTGTTTCACTCAAGGAAACCAGGGGCATCGCGCTGCAAGAGGTGGACGAGGCGGACGCAATCCGGCATGGACTGACTACGTCTTCAGCAGCGAAGGGCTAATTTGATGGACAACTCCTTGAACGGACGCAAAGCACTGGTGACCGGCGGCGCCAGCGGAATCGGGGCCGCCTGCGCCCGGGCGCTCGCCGCCCGCGGAGCGAAAGTAGTAGTGGCCGACGTCGATGCCTCCGGAGCTGCGGCGCTCGCCGATGAGCTGGGCGGCACAGCCTGGACGGTGGACCTGTTGGACGTGGACGCGCTGGCCGCCCTGAGCCTCGACTGCGGCATCCTGGTCAACAACGCAGGGATCCAGAAAGTTGCGCCGATAGAGGAGTTCGAACCCGCCGAGTTCCGGCGGATCCTGGCCCTGATGCTGGAGGCCCCGTTCCTCCTCATCAGGGCCGCCCTCCCGCACATGTACGCCAACGGGTTCGGCCGGATCATCAACATCTCGTCGGTCCACGGGCTCCGCGCCTCGGCCTACAAGAGCGCGTACGTGTCCGCCAAGCACGGCCTCGAGGGACTCAGCAAGGTCACTGCCTTGGAGGGCGGCGAGCGCGGGGTCACGTCCAACTGCATCAACCCCGGGTACGTTCGGACCCCCTTGGTGGAACGCCAGATTGCCGATCAAGCCCGGCTCCACGGCATCCCCGAGGCCGAGGTTTTGGCCAAGGTGATGCTGACGGAGTCCGCGGTGAAGCGGTTGGTGGAGGTGGAGGAAGTTGCGTCGTTGGCAGCGTGGATAGCCTCCGACGACGCCGGCATGGTTACCGGTGCGAGCTACACCATGGATGGTGGATGGTCGGCTCGGTAGCCCTGCCGCGCCCACCCTTTCGCCGAGATGGCATTAACTGCCATCTCGGCGCGGGTGCGCTTCAAACGTTTGCTGCGACGCGGGCGTTTGTGGGGTTTTCCACATAGACAACTACAGGTCTGATGTTCGGCCGGGGTCCCTGGAAGAGTAGCTTTATGGGCGGAATTCGGGGATCGCAGGAGGCAGCAGTGGCTTCGCCACTGGCTTTACCAGCCCGTGTCCTGCCTTCTGCACCTCCCGGGGCGGTGGCGTCTGGAGTGGCAGTTAGCGGACGGGGCATCCGGGAGCTCATCCTTGAGCTGGGGTCACTTCAGATCACCGCCGATAGCTCGGCGCTGATTGATGAATTGCGCGATCTTGAGGACCTGAAGTCTGCCATTTCAGCCCGGCAAGCCCGGGTTGCGGTGGCGTTTGATCTGGCGCAGAGGGCCGAGCAGGCCCAGGCCGGGGTTCCCGCGGCAGAGCGTGGCATGGGCGTTGCTGCGCAGGTGGCGTTGGCACGGCGGGAATAACCGAATAAAGGATCCAGACTCTTTGGCTTTGCCAAAGCGCTTGTCACGGAGATGCCGCGAACCATGGCAGCACTGGAGTCGGGCCAGTTGAACGAGTGGCGGGCCACGCTGCTCGTGAAGGAAACAGCCTGCCTGTCCGTTGAGGACCGGGCAGCGGTGGACGAGGAACTCGCCCCGAACGCCGGGACCTTCGATGGGACCGGAGACAAGGCCATCATCGCCGCCGCAAAGCCGCCGCATATCGTTGTGACCCGCGGTCTGTGGCACAGCGAGCCAGCCGTGCAGCTACGGAACGTACGGTCAGCCTCCGTCCTGCGCCAGACACCATGACGTACCTCACCGCACTGCTCCCGGTCGCCCAAGGCGTGGCCGTCTATGCAGCGCTGGCCCGGACAGCGGACTCCGTCCGTTCCAGCGGGGACGCGCGGACCCGCGGCCAAGTCATGGCTGACACCCTGACCGAACGCGTTACGGGCACGTCGGGTGGTGTCGCGGGCATCAACCTCAACCTCGTCATGACCGATCGCACGCTCTTTCAAGGGGACCCCGAGCCCGCGCGGCTCGAAGGCTACGGAATCGTACCCGCTGAATGGGCAAGGGCGCTTCTGGTTGAGGAACAATCCGGGTATGAGGATCAGCTTCATTGGAACCTGGAGTCCGCGGACCGCAGCGAATTAAGAGTGCTGCTCCGCCGCCTCTACACAGCTCCCCGCAGCGGCGAGCTCCTGACGATGGACTCAAAAGCACGGTTCTTCCCCCAAAAGTTGAGACGCTTCATCCACATCCGGGACAACACATGCCGTACCCCGTATTGTGACGCGCCCATCCGGCACATCGACCACGTCATTCCCTGGCATTCAGAAGGCAGCACCCACCTCAACAATGGGGCCGGGCTTTGCGAAGCCTGCAACCACACCAAGGAGAATCCGGGCTGGACCGCAAAGAGCATGCCCGGTGACGTGCACACCATCCGTGTCAGCACTCCCACCGGGCATAGCTACAAATCCAAAGCGCCACCGCTGCCGGGGCACAAGTCCACGCGCCTCAGAAACTAGACGCGGCCAGCAAACGACAGCCCGGCCAGCAAACTACAGCCCGGCCAGCAAACTAGGGTGCCTTCACAATGGGCATTTGCGCGGTCTCGTCCACCAGCTCTGCCCTGAGCAATCCGCCACCGCGGACCCACAGCTTGTAGGCCACGAACAGCAGCACCAGCCAGGTTCCGCCAACGTACAAGGCAACACGCGTGTCCTCGAAGACACCCAGGATCACGATCACCATGGCCATGAACGCCATGGTGAGAATGGACGCAACAGGCCACAGAGGCGAACCGAATTCCGACGCCGGCAGGCCCTTGCGCTTGATCTCCCGCTTCATGGCGACGTGCGAAGCGAGGATCATCACCCAAACCCACACGGTGGCGAAGGTAGCGATCGAGGCAATGAGCACGAATACGTCCTCCGGAATGACAGCGTTCAATACGACGCCCACCAGCAGGATCCCGCCCATCATCACCACGGTCATCCACGGAACACCATGCCGGGAGATCTTGCTGAAGCTCTTGGGCGCGTGTCCCTGCTGGGCCAGTCCGAACAGGATGCGGCCAGCACCGAAGATGTCGCTGTTGATCGCCGAGAGCGCGGCGGTAATGACCACGGCGTTGAGGATATGCGGGGCGGCCGGGATGCCCAAACCATCGAAGATCTGCACGAACGGACTGCCGCTGCTGCCGATTTCATTCCACGGGAAGATGCTCATCAGCACGCCCAAAGTCAGTACGTAGAACAACAAAACGCGGACGGGCACAGTATTAACTGCTTGCGGGATGACCTTCTTGGGGTTCGTGGCCTCGCCCGCCGTGATACCGATCGTCTCGATCCCGCCAAAGGCAAACATCACGACGGCGAACGCGGCCAGGAGCCCCTCGAAACCATTGGGGAACAAACCGCCGTGATTCACGAGGTTCCCGAGTCCCGGTGCCACGCCACCGCCGTCGCCCGTTTGGAAGCCGAACACGACGATCGCTGCACCGCCGACGATCATGGCGATAATCGCCACCACCTTGATCAGCGAGAACCAGAACTCGAGCTCGCCGAACACCTTCACGCTGAGCAGGTTCATGGCGCCCAGAAACAGGATGATCGCGAGCACCCAGATCCATCTGTCCACCTGTGGGAACCAAAAGCCCATATAGATACTGAAGGCTGTGACATCGGCGATGGCCACGATCGCCATCTCGAACACATAAGTCCAACCGGTCACAAAGCCCGCGAACGGTCCCAGATACTTGGACGCGTACTGGCCGAAGGAGCCCGACACGGGGTGTCGGACAGCCATTTCGCCCAGTGCTCGCATCACCATGAACACGGCCGCGCCGCCGATGATGTAGGCCAGCAGGACGGCGGGGCCGGCTTTCTGGATGGCGGAGGCGGAGCCGTAGAAAAGGCCGGTGCCGATCGCAGATCCGAGCGCCATGAAGCGAATGTGACGGACGTTGAGGCCTCGGCTGAGCGCCGTACCCGCGGCCTGGAGGACAGAGCTCTCCACAGCCAGCTTGGTTTGTTGCATAGTAAAACCTTCTCGTCTTTGGGAGGGGATCGCTATCCAGCAGATCACTTTTGGGCGCCTTGTGATGGGACTCACGGGGCTTTGGTGTCTTTGATCGCAGACAGTCCAGTGGCGTCGATTTTCACCGTGGTAAAAGTCATAGTCTCCGGTCGGATATGATGACCGCGGACAGCTCGTCACCGGTCAGGCATCCCTCGCATCCGCGTCGCCCCCATTGAACTCCGCGCTGCCATCGCATCCGTTACTTGGGGGACTCTTGAACTCTGCATTCCGCACTGCCCGGCGCCGTGTTACTGCTGCCCTTGTTGCCGTTGTAGCTGGGGCTTCTTTGCTCCTCGCTGTTCCCGCTCAGGCCTACGAAATTCCAGCTTTTGAAGTTCCGCACGCCGCTCAGGCTCCTGTCCCGTTCGTGGAGCGGGCGACTGATACTGCCGGCGTCGTTGAGCTGTGGAAGGCGGGTGGCCCTGCAACCCGTGCCGCCGCTGCTGCGGCTCTTGTGGGCGGGCCGGAGGCGCTGCAGACATTTCTCGACGGCGGACAGGACGTTACGCTGGCCGCGGACCGCAAGCAGCTGGTCACCGAGTTGACGACGCGGGGAAGCGAGAACGTCAGGGAGAGCGCGGTCCGGGTACTGGCCACGAATGACCCCGCTGTGATTGATAGCTTCCTGTCGAGCGGTTGGGCCAAGTCCTGGGAACTTGATTTGCGGATCGCTACGAGCTGGTTCCTCAACTACGAGGGTCCCGTCCGCATGGCTGCTTCCAAGAGCTTGGATCAAGGCGCTGAGGCTATCGAGGGATTCGTTCTCGAGGGCTGGCGTAAGACTGCTCAGGGCCAGGACCGGGAGGCTGTCACACACCTGACGAATTCGCCCATCGCCGGTGTCACTCTCGGAGCCCAAGCGGCTCTGGACACCTATGATCCGGAAGTCCTCGCTACTTTCCTTCGTTACGGCCAGTTTGTTGCTGCCGATCGCGATTCAGAGACGGCAACAGTGACCGGGCTGCTCCAACAAATCAAGTCAGACATCGCAGCCAATCCCAACGGCACCGTTGCGGTCGCTGATCGCGCGAAGGCCGCCGTAGAGCAGGCCAAAAACACAGCATCAGCTGCGAGGGAAGCAGACACGGCCCGATTGATGGCCGACTGGAAATTCCAGACCACACAGGCCGTTCCGCGTGCCATCATCGACGGTGCAAGCATGACCGCTAAGAAGCCGTTTCAAGAAGCTTTTGGAAAAGCAGCCAAAGAGCTTCCCGGGCTTCTCGCAACCCTGACGGCGCCCGGTGCCGACCTCGACGCGCTGATCAATGATGCCCGCCAGGCCACCTTGGATCTCGCATTGGTGGGTACGCCTGAGGTTCGGAAAGCCGCGGAGGCTGCGTTGTTAGGTGGCGACGCCGCTATCAAGACTTTCGTTGTCAATGGCCACGACGCTGCACTCTTGCTGGACGAGGCCGCACTGGTTGCCGACCGCCAGCGTGCTTTCCAATACCAAGCCACGGGTGGCAAGTACGTACAGAAGGCTGCCACCGAGGCCGTGAAGTCTGCCAGCCACGCAGACGTCCGTTACTTCCTGGAGTACGGATTTGCTGGTCCGCAGGACCTCGACAACCGCATCCTCGCTTACCAGAAACTGGACGCCGCAGATCGGGAACTGCGGGTAGCCGCCGATGTTGCCTTGGACGGCAGCCGGGCAGATGCGCACGCATTCGCTACGGTTGGTCAGTTTGCAGCCCTTGATCGGGACATGGCCACAAGGGCCCACGTTGCCTCGATCGACGCCATGATCGCCGAGCTTGCCGGCCTGGCAGATACAGCAGCTGTCGATGCCGGCAAGGCCTCCGACGCTGCCAAAGCCGCCGAAGCCGCACGTCAGGCCGAAGCCGCACGTCAGGCCGAAGCTGCCGCAGAAGCCGCCCGCCAGGCTGAAGCTGCACGCCAAACTGCCGCGGCCAATGCTGGTGGACAGGCCGGGCAGGCTGCAGCCGGCCAGGTTGACGTCTCCCAGCACTCGGGAACCGGAGTAGCCCCGATCGTGGTTCCTTGGCCGCGTGACTACGCTCCCGCCGTCGAGCTTGCCGAAACCGGTACGCCGGCCGAAGCCGTAGAAACCCCCGCAGCCACAGCGTCGGCCGCGCCCAGTATTTCAGTGCCGCCGGCCGCGTCAGCTGCCAAGGATGGCGCCTCGGTTGATTCACAGTCGCAAGAGGCCGCCAGTCCGCTGGCTGCCTCATCCAACGGGATGAGCGGCTGGACCATCGGGCTGATCGTGGCTCTGGTCCTGGCCGCGGCGGGAGCCATTACGTTCCTGCTCAGGCGTAAGGGTGTAGCCCCGACCAAGGGTTAGGGGTCGCAAGCGGGTCCGGTATCCGAGACAGGATCCGTGGTTTCGCATTGTCGAATGCCTCGTCGAGGGTGCACGCTTGAGTACGGGATACCGGACAGCTATGCCCGGTATCCCGTCAGCAGCCCAAGCAGCGAGGAACCATGACAACGACGCCCACCGCACCAGGCAAAGCCACGTCCAAAGTCCCGGCCGCCGAAAATACGCTGCGCATCTTGAAGCTGTTGGCTTCGCGCCGCGGTCCTATGGCGGCGTCGAACATTGCGACGGCGCTCGGCCTGCCGCGATCCAGCGTGTACCACTTGCTCGGCGTGATGGAGGCGAATGGCTTCGTCCTGCACCTGCACGAGGAGCAGCGCTACGGACTGGGCATCAGCGCGTTCGAGCTCAGCTCGGCCTACTCGCGGCAGGAACCCTTGTCCCGGCTGGGGCGTCCCATGCTCGCTTCCCTGGTGGACGTGATTGGTGAGAGCGCGCACTTGGCGGTGCTTCACGGCCGTGACGTGCTCTACATTGTGGAGGAACGAGCAAAGAACCGCCCGAGTCTGGTGACCGACGTCGGGGTCCGCCTTCCCAGCCACCTCACGGCGTCGGGCCGCGCGATCCTGGCAGCCCTGCCCAAATCGCAGGTTCGCGCGTTGTATCCAAACGCCGCCGCCTTCACGTCCCGGCACGAGGTGGAGTTCCCCATCATGAAGTACTCCGCGTTATCGTCCCATCTGGACCAGGTGCGGCAACGTGGCTACGCCACCGAGAACGGCGAAATCACGCCGGGATTCGGATCCATCGCCGCCGCTGTGACAGACCACGTGGGATGGCCGACGGCGGCAGTCGCCGTCACGTTCTTGGAGGACAAAGTGCCGGCTGAGCAATGGCCGGTGCTGGCAGCCCGCATCCGGAAAGCCGCTGACGAATTATCGGTGCGAATCCACGGGCGGCCCGGGCAGTAGCGCGCAAACTCCTGTCAGCCCCGTCTCGGCGCGTCGCGCTCGACGAGTTTACGGAAGGTTTCCAGCTCACCTCGGAAGCTGCCCCGGTAGGATCCCAGGGCGAAAAGCCTGCCAAAAATCCCGGCGATGAATCCCCGGGTGACGAACTCCTGGTGGATGCGCGTGCCCTCGCCCTCGGCAGTAAACCTGACGTCGGACTCGCCCTTCAGAATCGCATTGCCGAACCGTGTGCGGATGTGCCGGGGTCTCTCAACTTCAAGGATCTCGGTGGGGCTTGCCATGCGTCCAAACCACAGGGTGTAGCGGCTGCCGGGAACATCGATCGAACCAACGAGGTCGCTCACGCGGGTGACTCCGCCGATCCACTCGGGGTACCGGTCAAGGTCCGTCCAGGTCGCGAAAACGTGCTCGGGTGATGCTGCGACAAGGGTGGAAATGCGGAACGTTGCCATGGGTCCAGCATGCGCTCATTGTCGCGTAAATGCGAGGGGCTGAGCATGTCTGTAATCCCGGACAGCACCACTCCAAAAGCCGTTCCTGCCGCTCGCTAAAGGGGCTTTAGTAGAAGCAGAAGATCTTTCCACCACACAGTTCCCACAGACGAAGGAGTCACCATGGCACCCGCCGATTTCACTTCTGGTGCCCGTCCGGTTAAGGCCGCGCGGGGCACTGAGCTTACTGCCAAGTCGTGGCAGACCGAGGCGCCGTTGCGCATGTTGATGAATAACTTGGATCCGGAGGTCGCCGAGCGTCCTGATGATCTGGTGGTTTACGGCGGTACGGGCCGCGCAGCGCGTTCCTGGGCTGCGTTTGATGCGATTACCCGGACGTTGGAGACCATGGAGAAGGACGAAACCCTCCTGGTGCAGTCGGGTAAGCCGGTGGGTGTGTTCCGCACGAATGAGTGGGCTCCCCGGGTGTTGCTGGCGAACTCGAACCTGGTGGGGGATTGGGCGACGTGGCCTGAGTTCCGCCGGCTCGAGGCCGAGGGTTTGATGATGTACGGGCAGATGACGGCGGGGTCCTGGATCTATATCGGTACCCAGGGCATTCTGCAGGGCACGTATGAGACCTTTGCTGCGGTGGGGAACAAGCTGGCCGCTGAGGGACGCCACCCGGCACCCGCAGCGTTGGGTTCCACGGAGGGCCCGTTGGCCGGGACCTTGACGTTGACCGGTGGTTGTGGTGGCATGGGCGGCGCGCAGCCGTTGGCCGTGACGTTGAACGACGGTGCGTGCTTGATTGTTGATGTGGACGAGTCCCGCCTGCGTCGGCGTGTGGGGAAGCGGTACTTGGACGAGGTCGAAACCGATCTGGATGCCGCGATCGCGAAGGTTCAGGCCGCGAAGGATGAGCGTCGTGGCTGGTCCGTCGGGTACGTGGGTAACGCCGCTGAGGTGTTCCCCGAGTTGCTGGCCCGGCACCAGGCCGGGGAGGTCACCTTTGATGTGGTCACCGACCAGACCTCCGCGCACGATCCGTTGTCGTATTTGCCGGAGGGCATCACGGTGGCCGAGTGGCATACCGAGGCCGAAGCGGATCCGGAAGGGTTCACGAAGAAGGCCCAGGCGTCCATGGCCCGGCAGGTCCAGGCGATGGTGGAGTTCCAGGACGCCGGGGCCGAGGTTTTTGATTACGGTAACTCGATCCGGGATGAGGCCCGCAAGGGCGGGTATGACCGTGCGTTTGAGTTCCCCGGTTTCGTGCCGGCCTATATTCGTCCGTTGTTCTGCGAGGGCTTGGGTCCGTTCCGTTGGGTCGCGCTTTCCGGGGACCCGGAAGACATTGCTGTGACGGACAAGGCGATCAAGGAGTTGTTCCCGGAGAACACGCACCTGCACAAGTGGTTGGATGCTGCGGCCGAGCGGGTGGAGTTCGAAGGCCTGCCGGCACGTATTTGCTGGCTCGGGTACGGCGAACGCCATAAGGCCGGGCTGTTGTTTAACCAGCTCGTCGCCGAGGGCAAGGTCAAGGCTCCGATCGTGATCGGCCGTGACCACCTGGATTCGGGTTCGGTGGCATCCCCGTACCGGGAGACCGAGTCGATGAAGGACGGCTCGGACGCGGTTGCTGACTGGCCGCTGCTGAACGCGCTGACCGCTGCATCTTCGGGTGCTACCTGGGTGTCCATCCACCACGGCGGTGGTGTTGGTATTGGCCGGTCCATCCACACTGGCCAGGTTTCCGTCGCTGACGGCACCGACCTCGCCGCGGAAAAGCTCGAACGGCTGTTGACCAATGACCCCGGCATGGGCGTCATCCGCCACGCCGACGCCGGCTACGACCGCGCCCTCGAAGTCGCCAACGAACGAGGCGTCCGCATCCCCATGAACGAGAAGTAAGAACATGACCATCACATCGAACGAACAGCTCACCGTGACCCTCGGCTCCAGCGGCGTTACCCCGGAGGACGTCGTCGCCGTCGCCCGCCACGACGCCAGGGTGACCATTTCCCAGGAAGCCCTGGACAACGTCGCCAAGGTCCGCGCCCACATTGACGATCTCGCCACCAGCGATGTCCCTGCGTACGGGATTTCCACGGGCTTCGGCGCGCTGGCCAACCGCCACATCCCCAACGATCTCCGCACCCAGTTGCAGAAGTCCCTGATCCGTAGCCATGCCGCCGGCATGGGCCCGGCTGTTGAACGCGAAGTGGTCCGAGGCATCATGTTCCTCCGCGCCAAGACCTTGGCGTCCGGCCGCACGGGCGTCCGCCCCGTGGTCCTGCAGACCATGGTGGATGTCCTCAACGCCGGCATCACCCCGCTGGTCCGCGAGTTCGGTTCGCTGGGCTGCTCCGGCGACCTCGCGCCGCTGTCCCACTGCGCCTTGGTCCTCATGGGCGAAGGCGAAGCAACCGGCCCCGACGGCGAACTGTACGGAACCGCTGGAAAGCCGGCAGTTGCTGAGCTGCTCGCCCAGCACGGCATCGAGCCTGTCACGCTGGCGGAGAAGGAGGGCCTGGCCCTCGTCAACGGCACCGAGGGCATGCTCGGCATGCTGCTGATGGCCATCGCGGACATCCGCTTGTTGCTTGCGACGGCGGACGTCACCGCCGCGCTCAGCGTCGAGGCGCTGCTCGGCACCGACCAGGTGTTCCTGCCGGAGCTCCACGCAGCCCTGCGTCCGCACCCGGGGCAGGCCGCCAGCGCTGACAACATGCTCCGCGTTCTGTCCAACTCGCCGATCGTTGCGTCCCACCGGATCAACGACACCAAGGTTCAGGACGCCTACTCGCTGCGTTGCGCCCCGCAGGTCGCCGGCGCCGTCCGCGACACCGTGGACCACGCCGCGCTGGTTGCATCCCGTGAACTCGCCGCAGCGATCGACAACCCGGTGGTCCTCCCGGACGGCCGCGTCACGTCCAACGGCAACTTCCATGGCGCTCCCGTAGCCTATGTGCTGGACTTCCTGGCCATCGCCGTCGCGGACCTCAGCTCCATTGCCGAGCGCCGCACGGACCGCATGCTGGATCCCGCCCGTTCGCACGGACTCCCGGCCTTCCTCGCTGGAGACCCGGGTGTGGACTCAGGCCTGATGATCGCCCAGTACACGCAGGCCGGCCTGGTTTCGGACAACAAGCGCCTCGCCGTTCCGGCGTCTGTGGACTCCATCCCGAGCTCCGCGATGCAGGAAGATCACGTGTCCATGGGCTGGCACGCTGCCCGGAAGCTGCGCAAGGCCGTGGAGAACCTTCGCCGGGTGCTCGCCGTCGAGCTTGTCACCAGTGCCCGCGCCATTGACATGCGTACGCAGATGTCCGACGGCGAACTCACCCCGGGTCCTGCCGGTACGGCAGTTCTTGAGGTGCTTCGCGAAGTTGTTCAGGGCCCGGGCGCGGACAGGTTCCTGTCGCCGGAACTGGAAGCGGCTGACCGTCTGGTCGGCTCCGGTGCGGTCCGCGCGGCAGCCGAATCCGCCGTCGGGATTTTGGCCTGACGTCGAATAAAACGCTCATTTGATGGGCATATTTGTCACGCCCCGGTCTTTGTTCGCAACGCAAGCACCGGGGCGTGGCAAATGTAGTAGAACTTATGGTGTACGTCACGTCCACGCCAACGATGTCGTGGGCTTGACGGTCAACCGTTCAAATAACTCAATACACAACAGAGAACATCCACAAAGGGGTAGAAGTTCAATGAAGGCACGCGGAGCAGTCCTGTCCAGGCGAAGCGCTCACACGGCTACGGTTACCGACTGGAAGACGCTGAAAGTTGGCGAGCGGGTGGAAGTGGTCAAATACGCCCACGTGATTGCCGCCGGTCGGATCGAGGAGATTTCCAGCAGCGGAAATGTGGTGTGGCTTGAGCATGCAGGCCCCGGGGTTACCGAAGAGGGCAAGGAACTGTTCATGAAGTCCGACGGCGTCACTCTCCGCCGGGCCTAGCTTAAACAGAAACCGGGGCTCGGTCCCTTCCGCGGGTAGTAGATGCGGAAAGGAACGGGCCCCGGTTTTTTGTTCGCTGCCGAAAGTGCCGTCAGGGGTGGCAGTTAGGCAGCGAGGACTTCGTGGGTCTGACCGAAGGGAACGGATTCGTCCAGCGCCACGGTGTAGGTGCCGGGCTCGTGCCGGGTCACCAGTATGCCGCAGTTAGCGTCTGCTGCTGCGTTTGCAATCAGGGCATCCACGGCGCGGTCGAGTCCGTCGTGGATCTCGTCTGCCTTGGAAAAGGACAGGCGAATCTCGCGTTCTGCAATCATTGCAGGGGTCATTGGGGGCCTCCTATTACGTGCCGCATGCGAGGGCGACCCATCAATCATAGTCGGTGGGAGCTTAGTATTTGTAAGATGACTGGCAGGTAAGTGACCTGGGTCTCATCGGCGGACCATGGCGCGGAGCAGTTTGACGGCAACTGAAAGGGCCGCGATATCCACCGGACCAGGCTTAATGGCCTCCTGAATGGTCTCCTGAACCCGTGCCAGCTGCTCGATGTTGCCCCGTTCCCAGTCCGTGATTCGTTCCACTGGATCAGTCGCGGCAGAGGACCGTGAAGTGTGCTTGACCACGGCCTTGGTCATGTCCGCGAGGACCAGATACATGTCATCCCTCAGGGCGGCCCTCGCCAAGGACTCCCAGTGAGTGTCCCGGGGGAGCATGGTGATGTGTTCCAACAGAGGTATGGCGGAGATACGCTCAAAAACGGCGAAATAGACCTCCGCCACGGCCTCTGCCGGTTCCTGCAATTCCTCCGCAATGGCCGAGATATCCAGGAGTCCGTAACTCACCAGAAGTTCTGACGCGCGAATCCCAAGATGATGGGGGAGTCCCACAGCGTCGGTGTGTGCCAGCCGTTTCTGCGAGTGTGCCAGATTGATGCCGTGCAGGAAACGCGTGAAGTTGGCCCGCATCAAGGACATGGGGTTTTCCAGCCGCGTCAGCGCGTCGGAGACGGGCTTGTCCCGGAAATCGTGGGTGACATACCAGCGGACGGAGCGGTCGAGCAGGCGTCGCATGTCCAAGGCAACAGCGGCTCCATGCTCGCTGGGGGTGCTGGCAGGAAGTTCGGCGATTGCCTCGGCCACTGAGTCGAAGCCCCAGATCTGCCGCATCACCACGAATCCGCGGGCAACCGCTGCCGCCGAGACCGTGGTCTCTTCCATGGCCCTGAAAGCGAAGGCGATGCCACCC
Organism: Pseudarthrobacter sp. PvP004; assembly: GCF_017876035.1. NCBI lineage: Bacteria > Bacillati > Actinomycetota > Actinomycetes > Micrococcales > Micrococcaceae > Pseudarthrobacter > Pseudarthrobacter sp. PvP004. The sequence goes on along the minus strand of NZ_JAGINL010000001.1, from coordinate 3,624,419 downwards.
ATATTGATCATGTCGTTAGCCACCACGGTTGCCACGATTTCCCTGCGCAGCGGATGGGTGGAGAGGAGTTCGCCGAAACGTTCGGATACCTGCCGCGGAAAGTACTCGTGGAGCGTCTTGGAGAACCAGGGATCGTCGGAGAGTCCTCCATCGGTCAACTCACGGGCCAGCTCAATCTTCGCGTAGGCGGCCAAGACGGCGAGCTCCGGTGTGGTGAGTCCCTTTCCGGTGAGGACGCGCGCCCTCAGCTCCTTGTTGCTGGGAAGGAATTCGAGACCCCGGTCCAGATCAGTGACGGATTCCAGCCAGTCCATGGTCCGCTCGAAGCTGGGGCTCCACTCCAGCGCCAATTGCTTGTCGTTGAGCAGCAGGACATTTTGTTGGTGGTTGGTTTGCAGGACAAGCCGTGCCACCTCACCTTGCAGCGAGTGCAGGAAGGGGGCGCGTTCCTTCTCGGACATCCTCCCGGCGGCGATCATCCGGTCGAGGAAGATCTTGATGTTCACTTCATGGTCGGAACAATCCACTCCCGCCGAATTGTCGATCGCGTCAGTGTTCACCAGGATGCCCGCCAGTGCAGCCTCGATCCTGCCGCGCTGTGTGACGCCAAGGTTGCCGCCCTCAGCCACGATGTGGGTGCGGAGCTGGTTGGCGTCCACCCGGATGGCGTCATTGGACTTATCCCCGACGTCGGCATGGGACTCTGTTGATGCCTTGATGTAAGTGCCGATTCCGCCGTTATAGAGGAGATCGACCGGGGCCATGAGGATCGCCCGGAGAAGCTCGGGCGGGCTCATCACCAACTGGCCACCGGGATCGGCGCCTTCTTCCATGCCCAAGGCGAGCCGGACCTCTTCCGTGATCAAGATGGATTTATCCGTGCGCGCGAACACGCCGCCGCCGGGGCTTAGCTTGGTGCGATCGTAGTCAGCCCAGCTGGAGCGGGGGAGTTTGAAGAGGCGTTCCCGCTCGGCGAAAGACTCTCCCGGGTCCGGGGTCGGGTCCAGGAAGATGTGGCGGTGATCGAAGGCGGCCACCAGCTTGATGTGCTGGGACAGGAGCATGCCGTTCCCGAATACGTCGCCGCTCATATCGCCGATCCCCACCACCGTGAAGTCCTCGGCACGGGAGTCGATCATGAGTTCGCTGAAGTGATGCCTTACGGATTCCCACGCGCCGCGGGCCGTGATGCCCATCTGCTTGTGGTCGTAGCCCACGGAGCCGCCGGAGGCGAAGGCATCACCCAGCCAGAAGCCGTATTCCGCCGATAACGCATTGGCTATGTCCGAGAATGCTGCAGTTCCCTTATCCGCCGCGACCACCAGGTAGTAATCGTCCCTGTCGTGCCGCACCACGCGAGGGGGCGCGACCACATGACCGTTGGTGCCGCCGTCGGAATCCGGTACCAGGTTGTCCGTGACATCCAGCAGGCCCCGGATGAATGTCTTGTAGCTTTCTTGTCCCTCCGCCAACCACGCCGCACGATCCTCTGCCGGGTCCGGAAGCCGCTTCGGGAAGAAACCGCCCTTGGCTCCCGTAGGCACAATCACCGCATTCTTGACAGTCTGGGCCTTCACGAGCCCCAGGATCTCCGTGCGGAAGTCCTCCCGCCGATCGGACCAGCGCAGCCCGCCGCGGGCAAGTGGCCCAAAACGGAGGTGAACGCCCTCAACCCTGGGCGAGTAGACCCAGATCTCGAACTTGGGCCGGGGGAGCGGGGCGGCCGGGATGAGGGATGGATTGAGTTTGAAGCTGAGGTACGGCTTGTCCACGTAGAAATTGCTGCGCAACGTAGCTTCCACAAGGCTCGCGAGGGAGCGCAGCAGACGGTCGGCATCGAGGACGGGGACGGCGTCGATCGCTTCGGCCAGCCTTTCCCGCGCCGCATGGATCGCCTGTGTTCTGTGGCTCAGCGCGCTGCTGTCCGCCTCGAAGACGTCCCCTTCTGCTGTGCCAGGGGTGGAGAGTTCGGGGTCAAAGAGGTCTGGAGTGAAGTTGTCTGGATCGAACTTCGCCTCGAACAGCTCCAAAAGCGCATGTGTCGCAGTGGGGTTCCCGCCCAACGTGTCCGCGATGAATCCGTAGGAGTTGGTGCTTCCAAGTTGACGCAGATACTTGGCGTACGCCCGCAGGATGGCCACCCGACGCCAGTCGATGCGCTCCCTGATGACCAAGGCATCGAAGGCGTCCGACTCCGCATCACCGCGCATCGCCGCGCAAAACGAACCCGCCAACAGCTCACCGGTGGCAAGGGGGTCCACACCGCGCGGGTACTTGAGTCCGAGGTCGTAGAGGAAGAACTGCCTGCCATCCGCGCGCTGCACGTCGAACGGACGCTGGTCCAGGACCTTCAAGCCGAGATTATGAAAGAACGGGAGGATCTGGGTGAGGCTCTGGGGCCGGGTCAGGTAGACCCGGATACGGGCATCCTCGGTGAGGACGGCCGTGCCAGGCCGGGTGTAGACACTCAATAGCGGGTCGGTTTCCACGCTGTGGGTCGGTGGGAAGCTCTCAAACTTCGAGATGTCCTCAACAGCGTCCTCAACTTCGTAATCCGCCTTGTAGCTGGCCGGGAATGCGGCGGCCCATTGATGTGACAGCCTGGCCGCTTCCTCCGAGGGATACCGCGCCTGCAGCGCCTCGGCCAGCCCTTGCGCCCAGGACCTCGTGGCAGCGATGATCCGCGGCTCCAGGACTGAGGCATCCACGACGCCGGGAATCCCGTCACGTAGCGACGTCGCGTTGGGCAGCAGCACACGGAAAAACACGCGAGCCATGGCCGATTCGCCCAAGCGAAGTTCGAACTCGATGGAATCCGAACCAAAGGCTTCCCGGAGTTCCCGCTCGATATTGAGCCTGACGGCCGTGCTGTAGCGGCGCCTGGGCAGGAACACGAGCGCGGTCATGAACCGGCCGTACGAGTCCGGGCGGAGGAACAATCGTGTGCTGTGGCGGTCCTGGAGGCGCAAGATCTCACGGGCGTGGGTGACAAGCTGTTCGGCGTCGATGTGGAACAGTTCGTCGCGGGGATAGGCCTCGATGACAGCCAGCAGTTCCTTGCCATGATGGGAACTTGCGGGGTAGCCGAATGCCCTCAACACTTCCTTCACGGTGTCGCGGATGACCGGAATCTGCTGCGCGGAGCGGGTTGTGGAGCTGGGGGAGAAGAGCCCTACGAAGGTGTGCGCGATGGCGCCTGTGTCGCCTTCGGTCACCAGGGTGATTTCGTCGAGGTAGGCCCGGCGAAGGACGGTGGAACGCTGGGTGGACTTGGTCAGCGTGAGAGTGGGAGTGGGAGTGGCTGTTGCTGCTGCGCTTGCGTGAGGACGTGGCGTTGGCTCGGTGTCCCGGAGAAGCCCCAACCCGGAGGTCCCCCGACACCCCAGGAACACAAAGTTCCCATCCTCCAGCCAACGGAGTAGTTCCTGGGCTTCGCGGGCCGTCCGATCTGTCTTTGCCGCCTCATCCAGTGCCCGGATCTCCCGGGCCAGCTCTTCCCGGATGGCTGCCTCATCCTCCGCCGCGGCACGGACATCGTCCAAGACCTTCTGCAGCCGGCCCACCAGCATCTCCGCGCTCGCCTCATCCGGCAGCCGGGGGATTTCGATGGCCGTCCACGCTTCGGTGAGGAGTCCGCCGTCGTGGTTCTGTTGGGTGGCCCGCTCGCCGGGGGAGCCGGCAGCGGAAGGTTCGACGCCGGCGGGGAGCCCCGTGCGCTGCGGTCCCCTGTGGATTCCGGTCAGGCGGTGGGTGGCTGGATCGCGCGTGACGCTGAAGGTGGGGTGGACCAGGAGCCGGAGGGCGGCGGTGTCACGGGCGATCTCGGCAGTCACGGAGGGAAGCAGGTAGGGCATGTCGTCCGAAACGATGGCCAGCAGGCTGGCATCCGGTTCGTGCAGGATCCCGATGACGGCTTGCCCGGGCTCGCGGCGCTCGGCCAGGGACCGGTGGTATCGGGCGCGTTCCAGCAGCGTTTCAGGCGTGTAGTTTCGGACGTCGTCCTCAGCCACATGCTCGTAGTAGTCGGTCAGGAATCCGTCCGTCGGTCCCATACTGGGTGACATGTCGCTGCGCCTCCGCTGCGCAAAGGAGCGGCCGTGCGTTGCGGCCCGGCGAAGTCCCTGCGCCTCATTTCATGATCGCTGGGGACGGGCCGGGGGTAAACCCCTAAAGCGGGGAGTCGGCCCCAAGACGTGGTGGCGGGATTCGAACCCGCGTGCGCTGCTTTGCAGGCAGCTCCCTGGCCTCTCGGGTACACCACGTGCAAACGACACTAGGTGCCGGACCGCGGCCGGATCAAAGTTCATTTCCCCGGCTTTCGCAGGGCTACGCTCGGTGTCCCAGGGCTACGGGTTGGCGTCGCCGCGCTAAGGGAAAGTTGCCCTGCGTTGCCTCCCGTGACGGCGCTCCGTGAGCATGCGGATCCTTGGCTTGCTCGTTGATCGCAAGGTTCAAGGGCGGGAGTCTCGGACAAGCGCGGGATCCGTGCCTGCCCGCCGCCGCGAACGTAGCCCGGCCACTTTGAAAACCCCGGACGCCACCAAGAGTGTCAATATGGCCGCCGCCATGTGCGTGTAGAGCATGAGGTGGACCGAGCCGCCACTTGGGGCCGCACCGTTAGCCGGCGCACCGTTAGCCGGCGCACCCGCGGCAGGAGACGTAGCCTGACCCCCGTGCAAGTGATCCAGGATTCCGCTGCCGGGGAAGTATCCGCCAAAGGCGTCAAAGCCCAGATGCAGCAACTGCTGGGCCACGCCGGACAGGAGCAGCAGTAACAACGGCCCATGCACCCAGCGGGCAAGCAGTTGGGCGGCCAGGCAGCCGAGCGCGGCGAGGCCCAGGAGCACGGGTATGGCTGGTGCGCTGCCTCCGGCGACCATATGCGCAGCCAAGCCCAGGGCCACAGCTGCCAGCCCTGCAACCCAAGCCAACTTCTCCTGCACAAGTGGTGTGCGCATCGCAGTCCCTTCCTCCACACAGGCTATGTGGAGGAAGCCGGGCGGAAAAGGGGCCCGGGAGCTAAGCGAGGAGCGTGTTCACCAACCGTGCCGCAACCTTCGCGGTCCGGGAGTCGATGTCGAACTCCGGATTCAGCTCGGCCACGTCCAGGTGCAGCAACTTTCCGCTGGCAGCCACTTGCCGGCAGATCGCGCTGATCACCGGCAACGGCAAACCGTAAGCGGCCGGCGCGCTCACCCCGGGGGCCACCGACGCCGGCATCACATCCAGGTCGATGGTCAGGTACAGCACGTCCACTCCCGCCAGGAAATCAGCAACGAAGACCTCCGCAGCTTCCGGCGTGCACAGCTCATCAAGCAGGTACTTCACGCCCAGGTCCCGGGCGGTGTTGAAGAGCGTCCGCGTGTTGTTGGGCTCCGAAATTCCGACGACGGCGTACTGCAGTTCGCGTCCCGCGGCAGCTTCCGCGTGGGCCATCTGCAGGAACGGCGTGCCCGAGCTCGGCGTCGGCTCGTCCCGCAAGTCAAAGTGCGCGTCCAGGTTCAGCACACCCAAACGCTTGCCCCGGACCGCTTCAGAACCGGCCACGCCCAGATAGCTGGCGAACGCGGTCTCGTGGCCGCCGCCAAGCACAACGGTGAGGTTGCCGGCGTCGAGCAGTCCCGAAATGGCGAGTCCGGCGCGCTCTTGGCCCGCCTCCAGTGAGTCGTCCTCCACAACCACATCGCCGGCGTCGAACACGTCACGGTCAAGGTGGAAAGCCAGCGGACCCAGCGCCGAACGGATCGCGGCCGGAGCCGCGGCGGCACCCACGCGTCCTTTGTTGCGGAGGACGCCGGCGTCGCTGCAGAAACCCAGCACGACGGCGGGACGCGAGGCTGCTGCGGCGGCGGACACGGTGTGGGGTGCTACGGCTTGCCACCATCTCCGGTGCTCATTGCCCTCGCCGTCAAAACGACCCGTCCACGGAGTGGGGGAGACATCTACGGTGAGGGGCATGGTTTCCATGGTTCAAGCACACCGGACCCGGGCCCCGAAAACCAGCCGTTCCGCCGCGGGAGTGTCTGAAACCCCGGACTCACCCGAGCCCGGAAGCCCGGCGAGGGCTTACTTGACCCCGAGCAACTCTTCCACGGTTCCAATGCCGAAGAACAGCAGGAACGCCGCAGCCACAGCCCACATCAGCGGGTGAACTTCACGGGCACGGCCCTGGAACGTGCGGATCAGGACGTATGAGATAAAGCCTGCGCCGAGGCCGTTCGCGATGGAGTACGTGAACGGCATGAGGGCGATGGTCAGGAACGCGGGAATTCCGACGCCCCAGTCCTGCCAGTCGATCTTGCCCACCTGGGAGACCATCATGAAGCCCACAACTACCAGTGCGGGAGCCACGGCCTCGAACGGGACCAGGTTGATGAGCGGCGTGAAGAACATGGCCACAAGGAAGAGGGCGCCGGTGACGATCGAGGCGAGTCCCGTCCGTGCGCCTTCGCCGATGCCTGCGCCTGACTCGACGAAGATCTGGTTGGAGGAAACCGAGGCTCCGCCGCCCACGATGGCCCCGAGGGCGTCTACCTGAAGGACTCGGTCCACGTTGGGAATGTTGCCGTCTTCGTCCACGGTTCCGGCCTCGTTGGCCAGGCCCACCATGGTGCCCATGGCGTCGAAGAAGATGCTCAGGAGGATCACGAACGCCAGCAATGCTGCAGCGATGAAACCGAGGTGTTCAAACGCGCCCAACGGGTTGGCCTTGCCGATCAGGGATAGATCCGGGGCACCCCATTCGGTGAGCGTGGGAGCAACCAAGGACCAGCCGCGGGGGTTGACGTTGGTGCCGTCAAAGCTCGGGCCGATGTGGAGGGTGAATTCGAGGATGGCGGCCAGCGCAGTGGAGACGACGATGCCAATCAGGATAGCGCCGCGGACCTTGCGGACCACCAGCGCGATGGTCAGGATCAGGCCAACTGCGAACACGAGCGTCGGCCAGCCCATGAGCTTGCCGTCCACGCCCAGGCCCAGCGGGACGGTGGTTCCTGCGGCATCGGGGATGCGGCGGACAAAGCCTGCGTTGACCAGGCCGATGAGTGCAATGAAGAGGCCAATGCCCACAACAATTGCCGTCTTCAGGGCTTCCGGCACGGCCTTGAACACGGCAGTCCGGAAACCGGTGAGCACCAGGATGAGCATGGTGATGCCGGACAGCACCACGAGCCCCATCATGTCCGGCCAGGTCAGTCCGGGGTGGGACGCCACCGTGACCGCGACGAAGGCATTGACGCCCAAGCCCGTGGCCACGGCAAACGGGTGCTTGGCCCACGCGCCCATGAGGATCGTCAGGATGCCCGCCACGAAAGCAGTGGTGGCTGCCACGGCTGTGAAGCCCAGGGACGCGCCGCTGGAGTCAGGTCCGGAGAGGATCAGTGGATTCAGCACCACGATGTAGCTCATGGCGAAGAAGGTCGCGAACCCGCCCCGAATTTCCCGAGAATACGTGGATCCGCGTTCGGAGATCTTGAAGTAGCGGTCTACTGCAGAACCTTGTTTCAGCATGAAGGTCTCCGGGGATCGAGGGGAGTTTGCTCTCAAATCCTATGTTGTCCGGTGCGGGCCCTCCGAACGATTCGCCTACTCTGTAAGGAAGCCAACACTAGGAGAAACCGCCCCATGCGTACCATCCGCCCGCTTCTGGCCGCCGTCGTCGCTGCTCTTGCTTTTGCGTCCGCCTTGCTGTTTTCCGCGGCTCCGGCGTCCGCGCACGACGTCGCGGAATCAACCGCGCCAGCCAACGGTGCCAGCGTGGCGGAAGTCCCGGCGTCGGTCTCCATCACGTTCAACAACCGCCCTCTCGCGATTGGTTCCGGAGTCACTGTGACGGCCGGCGGCGAGAACTGGGCGGACGGCCCGGTGGAAATCATTGACAACCAGGCCGTTCAGAAGCTCCGCGAAGGCGCCCCCGCAGGGGAGTACACGGTGGTTTGGCGTGTGGTCAGCTCCGATTCGCACCCCATCGAGGGCACCTTTACGTTCACGGCCGCCGCAGGAAGCACGACGACGGCGAGCGGCCCGGCTGGGGCCTCACCGTCGGTCTCGGCTCCCTCAGCCGCAGTACCCACGGCGGGCACCGCAGCACCGGGGACGGGCGCCAGCGAGCCGGCCGCTGATGCCTCCCAGCCCTTCCCGTGGAGCATCGTCGGGTTGGCTGTTGTTGCTGTTGGTCTCGTTATTTATCTTGCTGTTACCGCACGGAAGAAGCTGGCAGCTTCAAACGACCCCGAGGGCGATACTCCCGCGGAATAGCGCGGTTTTCTACGTAGCTGCGAATATCTCGAAACGATTACCGCGACACGCCAGAGACCCATTTCCCGTTACTTAAATGTGACTTCGACGGAATCATCGCGTACGGTAGTACCTGTGCCTGTTCCACGTAGCGGGCACTTCCGGCCTGATTGCCTAGCTCTGCCGCAGTCCGGAATCCGTTCGCAGACAAACCTACGGCAGAGACGGGGAACCCAATTTAGGCCGCTTTCGAGCGTGCCTTGGGGTGAAGTCACGAAGCTTCCGCTGAACAGCGGGGGATAGTGGCCGGGTGACTCCCATCCGAATCCGACAGCTAACCTCGCAGGCATCGGGAGAGGCTCTTTCATGTCTTCACGCATTCTTCGCGGCCGTCGTAAGGCGGACAGCGTACGTCCTAATCCGTTCATCTCCATCTCGAAGGCAGTGGCCAGCAACGCTTCCGGCGCTGGCCGTCAGGCAGCTGTTATCGCAGCAGCCTCGGGCCTCGTTTTGACCGGTTCCATTGCTGCTCACGCAGCTGAGGCCCCGGTTCAGCGCGACTCCAGCCCCGCAACGGTCGCTGAGACCGTTTCCGAGGCACCCACCAAGGTTGTTACCGCTCTGGCAACGGCTACCGTCAACTTCGAGCGTCCCGCTGTTGCTTCCGTAGCAGCTCCGGTCATCGAAAAGCCGGCTCCCGTTGTTGAGGCTCCCGTAGTCCAGAAGGCAGCTGTCACCACCGCTGCTGCAACGGCTCCCGTCGCCGCCCAGGCTGCGGTTGCTGCTCCCGTGGCTGCCGCACCGGTTGCCGCTGCTCCCGTAGCTGCTGCCCCCGCCGTTGGCGGCGTCAATGCAGCCATGGTTGCCTCGGCTTACGCACAGATCGGCATCTTCCAGGACTGCACCGCCATGGTCGAGAAGGCCCTTGGTTCCGCAGGCATCCCGGTAGGCGACCTCGGTCCCATGCAGTTCATGAACTACGGCAAGGTCGTCAGCGATCCTCAGCCCGGTGACATGATCGTCCAGTCCGGCCACGTTGCCATCTACATCGGCAACGGCCAGGCAATCAGCGGTGGCATCAACGGCAACCAGACGGGCATCCACCCGATCAGCTGGTTGACCGCAACGGGTCCCCTGACCTACGTACGCGCTGGCGCATAAAGCCTCACGCTTCAGTTCAAAAACCGGCGCCTCCCAAGATTAACGTCTTGGGAGGCGCCGGCTTTTGGCGTTAAGTTCTGTTCATAAAAGTCCAGCGCGGGAAGTACGACGGCGGTTCTGCTGGCCTGCGTTGGTGAGGTGGCTTGTGTTGGTGAGGTGGCCTGTGTTTGCCGGACATGACCAGCCAGGCGATGGCGGTGGCGGGGGCTAGGCGATGGCGATGACGCTAGGCGATGGCGATGCCGGGACCTGCCGGCAGGGCTACCTTGGTGGAGATTGCCTGGCCCACTGCCTTGGCTTGCCGCAGCACCTCCTTGGGAGACGGGGTGATCAGGTCCCCAACGCCCACCAAGTGCATCCCCACCGCCCGCATGGCGGCCGCGAAGTTCTGGCCAACGGCTATTCCAAGTTCGGCGAGCATGCGGCGCAACTGGCTTTGGGCGCAACGCGTCACTACTACGTGGTCCGCCAGGAGGACACCGTTGGCTGTGTGGACTGCCCACTGGCGTGGAGTGGATTCGAGGGGGCCTGATACGTGGAGGCCTGTTCTCAGTCCGGCCGTGGTCATGCTGGCCGCCAGTCCGTACCCGATCTGGCGGGAGGGGTCTGCCCCCAGGAAATCAAGGCGTACGGCGCGGGTGGTGTTGCGAACGTCCAGGTGATGGTTGGCGGCGTAGTTCCGCAGGTGACGGAGGATCTCGTTGCGTTCCTGCATGGCTGCGGGATCAGCGGCATCAGTGCGTTGAAGCATGCCTGTATGAACAGAAGGACCTGTGGTGGACAGTGCACCGAACCCGTCTACGACGATGGAGCCCACGCCGAAGCGGCTGAGCTCGCTGGCAACTGCCAAACCGGACAGGCCGGCTCCGATGACCACGGTGGTGGTGCGTTCCGTGGCGGAATCAGGCGTGAGTGACACTGCTTGGTTCCTCCTTGACGTGTGTGCCTTACGGCATCGCGTGGGATCGCGTCCGAGTTCCCCAAGCGGCCGCAAATAAATGGCCGGAGTGTGTGGTGTGAAACACGTTCGCCGGCCATTCGGTGACTCGAACACTACCGAACTTTTTCGGCCATGGATAGCCTCCGCGACTCCGCGTTTTGTGTGTTCGTCCGGAGCGCAATGTGGAAGGCCGGGAACCGAGCCCTGACCGTTATGCACATAGCCCGATGTCGCCTTGATTCGCCACTGCCGACCGAGAATAGTTGGGATTGGGAGGAGAAATTTCCGGGTTTCTCCTGCCCCGGCCATTGACAATGAAACAGTGAGGCAATCCGACGAGGAGAACCTCTGGCAGAATAGCCGGAACATCAAGCAGTAGGTGGAGAGGCAGGCCCCCATGGACCAGCACGGCAGACACAGTGAAGAGCCACAGGACGGCCAGGATCAGGCTGTGGAACCAGGTGGCATCGTGGTCGGAGTGGACGGTTCAGAGCACGGGCAATGTGCTTTGGTTTGGGCCGCGCGGGAGGCTGAACGTCGGCGCCTTCCTTTACATATCGTCACGGCATATTCCGTGCCCATCTTTGCCGCCTCCGGGCTGGATGGCGGCTACGCAACAGTCGACGATTCCGTGATTCGCGAGGGCGCGGATGCGATCGTTCGGCAGGCCCTGGATAAGGTCTCCGGATATGCCATCGACGTCGATGCTTCTGTCGAGAACGGCGACGCCGCTGGTGTCCTGTTGGATCTTTCCAGCGAGGCCGCACTCCTTGTCTTCGGGAGCAGGGGTCGCGGCGGATTTGTTGGGCGTTTGCTTGGCTCGGTCAGCAGCGCTTTGCCCGCCCACGCCAAATGCCCCACGGTGACAGTCCCGCTCTACTGTGCCGATCGCCTTGGTGAAAGCACTGAGGACAAACACATCAAGGCTGAACATGCCAAGGCTGGCCCACGTACTGTGGAAAATGTGGTTGCCGTAGGCGTGGACGGTTCCGAGCAGGCCCGCGTGGCCGTGCTCGAAGCTGCCGAGCAAGCACAGCGCATGGGCGCGAAACTCCGGGTGATTTGTGCCGTACCTCAGTACAGCGGTTCCCTGGCATGGGTTCCGGCACCCTTGGACCGGGATGCCTTGTTTGCGGATATCAAAGTCCAGCTGGACGCCGGGGCTGATTGGCTCAGAAGCCATTTCCCTTCATTGCCCATGGAAACGGAACTCAGGGATGGTTCCCCCGTTGATGTTCTGGTGGAAACCAGCCGCAGCGTCGAGCTGGTGGTTCTGGGTACACGGGGCCGTGGCGGCTTCGCGGGGATGCTGTTGGGTTCAACATCGGACGGAGTCCTGCATCACTCCAAGGGGCCGGTAATGGTTGTTCCGGACCGTGACGATCCCAGGCTCGCTGACCGCCACAAGTTTGGGCCTATGCTCGGCGCTGCTTAAGCCGGATCCTGTTACGTCCATGGACAAGAAACAGCCCGGGGGACCGTCACAGGATCCGGTACTGGTTCTGGACATCGCCGCAATCCGTGGACCCATGCTGCCGGAGGTTGGCGGCAAGGCAGCCAATCTAGGCGAGTTGGCCAGCGTCGGCCTGCCGGTTCCGCGCGGATTCTGCCTGACAACTGCTGCCTACCGGCAGGCTCTCTCGGGTGTGGGCTTGGAGCCTGTCTTTGCGGCTTTGTCGGAGGCTGATGCGGCCGGGTTGGACCGGCTCAGTGGGCTTGCCGCTCGTGCCCGGTCTTTGGTGATCGATGCCGGGGTGCCCGAGGGGATCGCCGAAGCGGTGCGGTCTGCATACCAAAATTTGGGCGCCAACGTACCCGTCGCCGTGAGGTCCTCGGCCACCGCAGAGGACTTGCCGTTCGCAAGTTTCGCCGGACAACAGGACACCTTCCTGAACGTTGTGGGCGTGGATGCAGTCTTGGATGCCGTGAGCCGCTGCTGGGCGTCGCTCTGGACAGACCGCGCCGTGGCCTACCGGACCACTAACGTGATCGACCACGCAACTGTGGCCTTGGCTGTAGTTGTGCAGGAAATGGTGAATTCCGCTACCGCTGGCGTCATGTTCACCGCCAACCCGGTGACGGGGAATCGCTATGAAACGGTCATTGATGCCAGCCCTGGCTTGGGGGAGGCGGTGGTGTCCGGGGCTGTGAATCCAGACCATTACGTTGTGGACGCCCGGCGCGGTGCCGTCCTGACAAAGGTCTTGGGGGACAGGCAAGTGGAGATCCGCGCCACGCCGGGCGGCGGCACGGAGCGGGTTGAACGGCCCTTGCCTGCTGATTCAGCCGTGGAGCCCTGTCTCAGTGATCGTCAGATCCTCGCGCTTGCCAAGCTGGGCCTTGAGGTACAAGAGCATTACCGTGCTCCGCAAGACACCGAGTGGTCCATCGACGACGACGGAAAGCTCTGGCTCACCCAGGCCAGACCCATCACCACGCTGTACCCGCAAACCACACGCACGCCCCCGGCTCCCGGCGAGCACGCGTTCCTGAACTTCAGCCTCGCTCAGGGCCTCACCAGGCCTCTGACGCCCATGGGGTTGGCCGGAATCCGGCTGATTGCCTCAAGCGTCGCCAAGACGGCGGCTTTCGACGTTCCCGATCCCCGGTCAGGGCCGCCTGCCTACTACGAAGCCGGACAACGAATCTTCTTCGACTTCAGCGCCGTGCTGCGAAGCCGGGTAGGCCGGACAATCGTGCCACGGGTTTTTGACGTCATGGAAGCCCGCTCCGCAGCCATTATGCGTGGGCTCTTCGCCGACCCGCGCTTCGCGGTGACTATCAAGACACCCGTGAAACTGATCCGCCATATCGCCCCGGTGGCGGCTAAGCATCGTGTCCCGGAGTCATTGTTCCGCGGTCTGTTCCGTCCAAGTACAGCAATGCGGCGTGTGGAGCGGCTCAGTACGGAGTTACGCAGCACCTTCTCCGTCCCCAGTGAAGCCACACCCCACCAGCGGCTCGGTCACGTCCAGAGAATCTTGGGAGAGGAAGTGTTCGCCACGGTTCCGCAGGTGTTGCCACTTCCTGCTCTCGGCTTCGCGATGCTGGCGCTGGTGAGGCGGATTCTTGGTGACCAAGCGCCCTACAGCGAGCTGCAAACAGTAATCCGGGGCCTACCTAACAACGTCACCACGGAGATGGACCTGGCTTTGTGGCAAGTCGCCTCTGAGATCCGTGAGGATCCGGCCGCCGTTGCTTCCATGCTTCGGCACACGGCCGCAGAGCTGGTGGAACAGTATCGGGACGCCCGCCTTCCGCCGGTTGCACAGGACGGCTTGGACGAGTTTCTGCAAACGTACGGCCACAGGGCCGTTGCCGAGATCGACCTTGGCATGCCCCGCTGGTCCGATGACCCTACGCACATCCTCGGTGTCATAGCCAACTATTTGAGGCTCTCCGACGGCGCCGAAGCGCCCGACCAACAATTCACGCAAGCAGCCCTCGACGCCGACGAACAGGTAGCGCGTTTCGTGGCCCGCGCCAGGGCGAAGAGTCCGTTGCACGCGGTAATCGTGAGACTTGCTTTGGACCGAACACGGCACTTCGCCGGGTTGCGGGAGTTGCCCAAGTACAACCTGGTTCTGGGGCTGTCAGCTGCGAGGAAGCAGTTGCTCCTGATCGGGGATGAGCTTTCGGCAGCACAGCGGATCGAACGTCCCGAGGACATCTTCTTCCTGGACCTGGACGACGTCGAGATCGCCTTGGCCGGAGACGACGTCCACGAGGTGGTTGCTGAACGACGTGCGGCTTATCTCCAGGAACTCCGCCGCAAGCACATCCCGAGAGTGCTGTTGTCTGATGGTACGGAACCCGAAGCTACGGCCAGCGGGAGCGGCGGCAAGCAGCGCCCCGGCACTTTGTCCGGCAGTCCGGCGTCGGCAGGTCTGGTGTCTGCTCCCGCGCGAGTCATCATGGATCCGGTTGGCGCCCACCTGGAACCGGGAGAAATCCTGGTGGCACCGTCAACGGACCCTGGTTGGACGCCACTGTTCCTCACCGCGGGAGGGTTGGTCATGGAGATGGGAGGAGCCAACTCGCATGGGGCTGTGGTGGCCCGTGAGTACGGCATCCCTGCAGTGGTGGGTGTCCCCGACGCGACATCGCGCATCAGAACAGGCCAGCGCATCACCGTTGACGGCGCTGCCGGGACCGTCAGCATCGAAAACTCCGGGTAGTGAAACAGTGTCAGGCGTGCTGGTGTGATTCGTGCTCGGAGTGGCTCACCGGTTCCAGTTGGAAAGTGCAGTGCTCGGTGTCGAAGTGCCGGCCAAGGCAAGAGCCCAGCTGGTCCAGGATGTTGTCCGCGCCGCTGGCGCTGAGGACCGCATCCTCCACCACCACGTGGGCTGAGAACACGGGAACGCCGGATGTGATGGTCCAAATGTGGATGTCATGGGCATCAACCACACCGTCCACGGCAACGATGTGCTCCCGGATCATGTTCACATCAACGCCCTTGGGTGTGGCTTCCAAAAGCACATCCACAACATCACGCAGCAAATGCCAGGCCCTCGGAATGATCATGAGGGCGATCAGCACGGACGCGAGTGGGTCGGCGGCGCTGAATCCCGTGGTCATGATCACGACGGCCGCCACAATGACGGCAATGGAGCCAAGAAGGTCACCGAGAACTTCAAGGTAGGCACCGCGGACGTTGAGGCTTTCCTTCTGCGCTCCTTGGAGAATCAGCAAGGAAACGAGGTTGGCCACAGCACCCAAAATGGCGGCCCACAACATGACATCCGTCTGGATTTCGGTTGGCTCGCCAAAACGGCGAATGGCTTCGATCATGATCACCACGGCGATGACGATCAGGATCAGTGCGTTGGCCAATGCAGCCAGAACCTCGGCCCTTTGATAGCCGTAGGTTCGCTGGTCGCTCGCCGGTCGGGTGGCAATCCACGCCGCCATCAGGGCAATGAACACGCCCGCCGCGTCAGATAGCATGTGTCCGGCATCGGCCAAAAGGGCCAAAGATCCGGACACGACGGCGCCAATCACCTGGATGCCCACCACCCCTAAGGTGATGGCCAAGACGGCGATTAGCCGCTTCCGGTGCTTGCCGGTTGCTGTGACTCCGTGGGAGTGGTTGTGATCATGCCCCATGCCTATAAGGCTAGCCCCAGCCGAGCTCATGCAAGCGGTCGTCGTCTATCCCGAAGTGGTGCGCGATCTCATGGACCACGGTAATGGCCACCTCGTCGATGACTTCTTCGCGGGTGCTGCAGATGTTCAGGATGGGTTGGCGGAAGATCGTAATTCGGTCAGGCAACGACCCTGCTTCCCACCAGGAATCACGTTCGGTCAGGGGAACTCCCTCGTAGAGTCCCAACAGCACGGTGTCCGGATCTTCCCCTGGCTGTGGCGTGTAGTCGTCCTCGATGAAGATTGCCACGTTGTCCATTGCGCTGGCCGCCTTGGGCGGAATCAACTGCAGGGCATCACTGACAGCTTCCTCAAAATCTTCGGGTGACATCTCGTAAGGCCCCGACACATAGGCCTCATCCGCCGGGGCGTGCTCAACAGGACTGTGCACCGCATTCCGTTCCCGGAGCGGCGATGACGGGCGCTCGCCGTCGGGAACGATGGGCAGGCCGGGAGGGAGATTCGCGGGCATGATTCGACTTTAGTCCGCAAAGGCATTATTGGCGCTGTGCATGATGAGAGATACTGAACTCAATCCTCCTTTCGACAGACACAGGAACCGCATGACCGGCACCGCTTCCCTCGCACCTGAACCCCTCGACGTCGTTGTGGTGGGTGAGGCATTGATCGACATCGTCCAGTCGGCGGACGGGCAAAAGGAGTTCCCCGGCGGATCGCCGGCCAACGTCGCCTACGGCCTGGGCTTGTTGGACGTGAAAACGGGCCTGCTGACGGCGATCGGCCGCGACGAGCGGGGCGATGCCATCGCCGCGCACCTGCAGCGCGCAGGCGTGGTGCTGCTACCCGGATCCATGTCAGCGGGCAAGACCGCGACGGCGACCGCCCGGATAACTGCCGACGGGTCGGCCGACTACACCTTCGACATTGACTGGGCATTGGCTCCACTTGCCCTGCCGTACGCTCCGAGGATCCTGCACACCGGTTCCATTGCCACCTTCCTGGAGCCCGGCGCAAGTGTTGTGCGCAGTTTGCTTGAGCAGGCGCAGGGCGGATGCATGGTCACGTACGACCCCAATATCCGTCCCGATCTCCTGGGAAGCCACCACGAGGCTCTGTCCCTGTTCGAAGAGATTGTGCCGCTGACCGACGTCGTAAAAATGAGCGGCTCGGACGCCCGCTGGCTGTACCCCGGCAAGTCGTTGGAGGAGACCGCGAACCACCTCCTGGCCCTGGGAACCGGGCTTGCTGTGGTGACTCAAGGTGTCAGGGGGGCGCTCATGGCAACCCGGGATATTCACATCAACGTCCCGGCCGTCCCGGCTACCGTAGCCGACACCATCGGCGCGGGTGATTCCTTCACGGCAGCCCTCATCATGGGCCTGCTGTTACGTGGCAGCGACGGCATGGCGCCCACAGTGTTGGAACGGATCGGCACCATCGCATCCATGGCCGCTTCCATTGCTGTCGGCCGCTCGGGCGCCAACCCGCCTACCCACCGCGAACTCCTGGTGGGCATGGCCCGCTAGGGGCTCTGCTAGGGAGCCCGTTAGCGGCTCCGGCGGCGGGTCAACCCGACGCCGACCAGGCAGATGACGCCGCCGATCAGCCCCCAAACGGTTGGTACTTCCTGAAGCACCGCCCAGCTAATCAGAATGGTGGTCCCTGGAACCAGGTATGTGGTGGCCGCCAGTTTTCCGGCCGAGATCAGGGATAGCGCGTAGGCCCACGTAGTGAATGCGATGGCCGTCGGGAAGATCCCCAAGTAGACCAGGCCGAGCGTGGCGGGGAGCGGCGCCGCTTGGACCTCGGAGATGAGCTGACCGGTCCACGGCAGGCAGCAGATCGCGCCCACCATGATGCCGAACCATGTCGCTTGGCCTGCCGTGAATTTCCGGAGCACTGGTTTCTGTAGGATTGCGCTCACCGAGGCGAGTACAGCGGCAAGCAAGCACAACAGCACACCGGCCACGTCCGCCGTCGAACGCTGTCCGGAACCCAAAGCGATCATCGCGACGCCGCAGAACGCGACTCCGCTGCCGATCAGAAGCCAGCGTGGGAAGCCCTCCTTGAGGAAGACACCGGCAAGGATGGCGATGAGGATGGGCGAGACGTTGATGAGCATGGCGCTGGTGCCGGCGTCGAGCATGTGCTCCGCGGCGTTCAGCGCAACGTTGTAGCCGCCGAACCACATCACCCCGTATGCCACGATAGGCAACCACTCGCGGCCGCTCGGCCAGACCTTCAGCGTCGGCAGCACCACGATTCCAAGCACGACGGCGGCAACCGCCAACCGTCCGAGCGTCAAGGAACCGGGGGAGAAGCTGGGGCCGACGGCGCGGATGCCCACGAAGGCTGATGCCCATAGGACCACCGTGATGATGACGGCCGCGATGCCGAGTTTGCTGATGGTTGCTCCCGGCGCGGGGGTGGTGCGCGGGGGCAGGTCCGGGGAAGGCTGACCGGGTTCGGCCGGGGTGGTGGTTGTCATGAGCCAAATCTATCCGCGGGAGGCCGGGAGCGGCTGGCGGTTTTCGGACGCGTCAGGGCAAGATCCTGCCAATGTTCCGCTGGCACCCTCGAGGGGCCCTGATCTGTGGTCCGGGACACTGTTCAAACCTCGATTTGGGAATATCGCTATCTATGCTCTAAAGTTTTAGAGTCCAGTTCGGACGAGCGAGACACGGAAAGAACGCGTAAAGCGTCGCTTTTCCTTGCGAAATCCGAATTGAGTTCAGGCCCCCATCGTCTAGCGGCCTAGGACACCGCCCTTTCACGGCGGCGGCACGGGTTCGAATCCCGTTGGGGGTACGCAAGGAAGTGGTAAATCGGATGAAAAAAGTCTGGTAAGCTAGAAGCCTTGAAAAAAACGCGGTAGAGATACTGCAAACGCAAGGCCCTGTAGCGCAGTTGGTTAGCGCGCCGCCCTGTCACGGCGGAGGTCGCGGGTTCAAGTCCCGTCAGGGTCGCTCTGAGCGCCGAAGAAATTCGGTTCTCAAGGTGACATGTCACCTAGGCTCTGTAGCTCAGTTGGTAGAGCGTTCGACTGAAAATCGAAAGGTCACCGGATCGACGCCGGTCGGAGCCACCACTGGGAAGCATCAGTTCTTCGGAACTGATGCTTTTCTTCTTTAACGCGGCTGGCACGGCAGGTCCCGGGGCTCAGCTGTAGTTGGTGGCCACGCTTACTATGCTCAGGCCAACGGCGATCATGATCGGCGCGATGGAACTGCCGGGTACTACTTTTCGGACGACCACGGTCCGCCCGATGGCGTAGATGGTTGGGAGAAACCCCCAGGCCCAGTGGAAGGGGCGCACGACGCCGAGGCGTTTGAGTCTGCGCCAGTCCAGGTAGGCCATCACGACATTGGCCGCACACGTGGGCCATGCGACACCGCCAACGATGAGATCACCAAGGCTAAGTTCGAGATCGGGATCAGCGAGCTGGGCCCCGTCGGGTCCGATGGCGTAGCCATGAAGGGACTTCACCACGATGTCCAAAATGAGAAACTGGGCAGATAGCCCCAGCAGCGCCCACAGAAAGGGTGTAGATGTGGGCGTTCTTGGCGGCAGGAGGGGCCTACCTTTCGATCCTTCTGCCGGCACGTCGGCGAATTGTCCTGTCCATGCGGCACCGTCCCACCATTGAAGCCTCATCGTTCCTGCTGGGTCCGCGTACCAGCCAGGTGGCGCGGTTACGTGGTTGGGTGGCTGACTAATGGCTCTTCCTCCAAGAATGTTGTGACGGTCTCTCTGGACCATACCCGAGGCATTCGCCGGCAATTCCACGAGACTGTCTACGGACTATTTCATGACGGTGACCAAGGCTTTGCGCGCAGTGCAGTGACATTCGCATGTCTTGGAAAGGTAATACTTCACGAGACAGCCTTCCTCAGCGCTTTCGACATGAGCGCGGCCGTCAGAGTTCCAAAACGGCGGGACCTAACGCGCAGGAGGAGTCTCATCTAGTCGCCTCGCCGTGATGTGTCTCAGCAAAGCGGGGGGAGGGGCTTCCGAGACAGAGCGAGATCTGTGTCCTGCGGATGGATGCCCGTAAGCGGACTGCTTAGCTTGCAGTGTTGCACGCTTTGATTTCGACCGTGTTTATTCGGTTCGGTTGACGACACCACCACTGTGCACAGGACGGATCTCCACCCCACCGCCTGTGAGGATGGAAGGATCTTTGCTAGCCAAGTCCATCGCTTCGTCGATATCCGTCGCCTTCAGGATGTAGAACCCGGCTACCACTTGACCAGCCGCATCGTAAGGGCCGTGAGCAGTGCCGGCCGCTCGGACAGTGCGCGCATGATCACTCGGCGTGAGCGCATACGCGATGTGCATGCGACCGCTGGCGACTAGGGCGTCGAAGTGCTCGTCGCATTCCTTGAGGTCCTCTTTCGTTGCATCAGGTGCATGCCTCGAGTCGTTTGCGTAGATGAGGACTGCGAATTCAGGCATGCGTTCCTTTCAGGCTGATAGCCCGGGGTTGTCACTTCCTGTCTCAGTGAAGGGATGCGACCGGAAGTACGTCTATCCACCCGTCGATAGTGGAGGGACGCCCTCCATTTGGGTTGCTGCGTCGACGCTCGGCTCCGAGGCTATCAAGTCGATAGCCGGCAAACCATACCTTGAAGCGGAGAAATTATGGCGAGTGACTGGTGCATCGCGAACGCAGCTAAACGACTAGTGGAAGCGTGTTCGATGAAGGATCCTCTATCGGGCGCCCCACCGTGTCGTTCCGTGGATGATGCTGGCGATGCCTTTCCACAAAGACCGTGAAATGCCATGATCGACGCGGGAACAACAGGTTTAGGGGGAAGCATTGCGGAAACGGGCTTTGGCGCCGGTCCTCGTCATGCTGTTGGCGGCCTGCGCTGCACCCCCCCAACCAACGGATTACCCGCGTACTGCTTCTGCCGATGACCGATGGGGCGTAGGCGTAAGCTTCCCTGTTTATTCGTCGTTAGCCGGGTGCGAAGATGATCCCAGCGTGGAATCAGCCGTGCAAAGCGCGGACATGCCGTCCTCCAGCCTGGGATTCCGGCTGAAAGCAGGAGCATCTGAGGCGGATGCTATCCGCGTTGCAGACTGCCTGGCCCCGCTCTTGAGCAGCGGGGAGCTCACAATCGTGTCCCCTTGGCTTTGAACAGCTTCCGTGAACGGACGCCTCCGTACGTAAGCCGATCCCTGGGCGGGAAGTGTGAAGGAATCGATCCTCTGGCAGGTGGGTCCCACTGTCCCCTTCGTATACTCGGAGGATGACAATGGAGGCTGACAATCAAGCGAACGAGCAGGCATCCATAGGCGAGCCGGACGAGGAAAAGTCAGACAATCAGACGGTGGAACTCGCCGATTCAGACGACGACTTCGCTCTCGGCTCTCTCGACTTTGATGGACTATCTCCCACGGATTTCGAGAAGTTCAGCTTCGACCTCATGGCCGAGAGCGGTTTCTCTAACGTGGACTGGCGAAAGGGCACCCCCCTAGCGGCTTCACCCTCCGATCGTGGCCGGGACATTGTTGCCCGGAAGCCGCTAAAAGACATCGATGGCCACGAGTACGAGGAAACCTGGTTCGTTGACTGCAAGCACTATAAGCGTGGAGTGCCACCCGACGCTCTCCAGGGCACTCTCGGTTGGGCCATGGCCGAGCGTCCCGCAGTCGTGCTCTTCATCGCTTCCGGATACCTCACCAACGGGGCGAAGGACTGGATTGCGGACTATCAGCGGACCAACCGGCCGCCCTTCCGGATCCGTGTCTGGGAGAAGCCGCAACTCCTCAGGCTCGTTGAGAAGAATCTGGACCTGGCCTTCCGCCACGATGTTGGCACAAGCACGCTGCGGCGGGTGTCCGAAATCCTTATAGCCGAGTCGGAGTTCATGGATCGGCTCTGGTACGGCAGAAAGCCCGCGGATGAGGACGTACATCTCTACGACTGGGCCGACGACATTAAGGCCGGAATGCTCGCAGCTAAGCGCCGGGTGGAGGAGCAATACGGCGTCGAAGAGTTGGCGAAGGACGTGGAGTCGGACTGGGCCTGGGGTTACCTGTCGGGCCGGATTTCTGCGCTGCGTTGGGTTCTCGGTGACGAGTGGCACATGCTCGACAGCTAGGCACTTGGTTCGGAGCGAGTAATCACAGCTGATTATTAGGACGCTTGCGCCAGATCGACGGCGCCCCATGGCAATAGCGACGTCAGTACTCATCAAGAGCCAATTAGCGAAGTGACCCATCGAATCTTCCCTGCAACCAGCGAGATTTCTATCTGGAGTAGCTCTATCAGAGGTGTCAGCGAATTGGAGCTCTGCGTCCAATGCGACATGCATGGAGCTGCCCGGGTGCGCCCGTAAGCCGGTCCCTCATCGTGCATGGATGAGGGGACCGTCTGGGACCCCGCCGAATCTCGGCCCCGGCATGTACGCAACACCGCACGATGAAATGCACGATGACGGGGGGATAACAGCAACTCCTCGACTCCCTGCGCTCATCTCATCAATGGATCCTTTGATGGGAACCCCAGAGCTGGGTCTGGTTGAGGATTCGGGCTGGCGTATTTCCAGCACGTCGCTTGTCCCAACAATGTGTCTCACTAAGGTATTCTCAACATCATTCTGGCCTTTAACAAGACGGAGAAGTGATGGCACGCCTTGGATACGCCCGCGTCAGCCTGGCGGACCAAAACACCGATTTGCAGATCCGGGAACTGGAAGCAGCCGGGTGCGACCGAATCTACAAAGACCAGGGGATTAGCGGGATGCGGGTAAGTCGTCCGGAGCTGGACCGGATGTTGGACCGTCTCGGCGCAGGGGATGAAGTCATCGTGTGGAAGCTGGACCGGTTGGGACGCAACACCCGCCACCTGCTCGAGCTCTTGGATGACTTCAAATCCCGAGGCATCAAATTCCGTTCCCTAAGGGATGGAATCGCCACTGACCCGGCCAGCGAGGTCGGGGGAGCGATGGCCCAGGCGATGGTCACCATCATTTCTGCGTTCGCACAGCTTGAACGAGACCAGCTTTCCGAGCGCACCAAGGCCGGCATGGCGGCTGCAGCTGCTAACGGACGCAAAGCAGGCCGCCGGGAAATCACGACGGAGCACGAGAAGGTCAAGCGGGTACATGAACTGAAAGCTCGCGGTCTCAAGCCGACGGACATCGGAAAAATCATCGGGGCCAGCCGAGCCACCGTCTATCGATACCTCGGCATGGACTCCTGATCCACAGAGGTAACTGTCCCGGAAGTTGTCTTTGTTACTGCTGTCCACGGCAGAGGATTTGGGACAACATCCGGGACGTAAATATGACGCGGAGGTCGGGCTGCGGATGGCACGGCAAATCGCCACCATATGGCGATCAAATCCACAGGGATCTCGGTTCTAAGGAAATAGGACGCCGCGACGGTTGCTGTGGTTAGCTTCAATCGTGACGAGAGCGGCGAGCACCCCAGAGACGCGGCGCAAGCGCCGGCAGGTAACATTCCGGGTCCTGCTTGGACTGGTGTTTTTGGTCGTTGCGGGGCTACCTCTTGCTGTGCCTTCCCTGACGTTCGCTGTGACTGTACCCGTTGCTGCAGGATTGGTTAGCGCTGTGGTGGCTATACAAAAAGCGGACGCCAGCACCGAGGCCGCGGCGCGGGCGGAGGCGGCCCAGGACACGGCGCAGCGGGCATCAAGGGCGGCTCACTTCGGCCTCGCTTTCCAAGGTAAGCCGAAGGTCGCTGTGTGGTGGTTTCGGCCCATGGAAGGTTTTACGCACTGGGATCTGCAAATAACCTCAGACCGACCGGCAAAGGACATCGACGCGGAATGGCATTTCGCTGACGGCCGGCCTCCCGTAAAAGCGAGCTTTCCTGAAATCACCCCGGAAGCAGGGGATCCCTTCAACCGCTCAGCGGTACGGCTGGTGGTGCCGTTGGGTCTTCCAGCCTCTGTGGAGCTTGGAGACATCCATAAACACCTTGTCAGAGGCACTCTTGAATATACAGATGCGGTTGGGATGGCCCGGTGGAGAGCCACCTGGAGGTACCTCCCATTAAGCCCTGAAGAGGAGACGAAGAGGACATTCCTCAACGCACCCAAAGCGGCCTACAAAGCGGAGCTTGTGGACCTCTTGAAGCTCCCCGACGACCTGTGAGCCCAAGAAAAACCTCGGATATCACGCCTCGCGAGGGATGATCCCCTACGTCTCGTACCCCAAGGGTTACGAGACGTGAGCTACCGCCAGGTCTCATTGGCTGGTTAGACTCGGGCGGTGAAAGCTGCCGCAATTTTGGCGTTTCCTCGCCGCTGCTTCAGGGCGCTCCTGTCATTGCGGGGGTTGCATGAGTCGAAACTCATTTCCATCCAACTCTCATTGTCACGGGTTCTCTACCGGAGGAGACTGGGGCGACGGCATCCCATCTCGGACCGCCTGCGAGGCCACCCGGCTGCGGGGCCTCACAGTAGCTTGTAGTGGCCTGGTGGATCAATGAGTTCTATGACACCCATCGAGAAGTCCGCTCAGCGGTCACGGCATCTCTTACCCTTGCTGACTATCGCACTGATTGGATGTCTCGGCGGGTGCGAGTATGAGTCCGACGACGCATCCCTGCCGTCTGCCAGTTCTCCGATGACGGAGGCTCGCACGGTCCCACCGCTGCCTGAGAGCCGCGACCCTCGCACGGTCCCGCCGCTGCCGAAGAGTGGCGATATCGACGCCGGCACATATCTAGTCCCCGTCGACGGCTACAAGGAGCCTTTCGAGATCACCGTTCCAGGCGGCTGGTCTGCTCTCGACGGCAACAGCCTGGGCAAGGATGACCCGGATCACCCGGCCGAATGGGCCGTCCACCTGACCCTTGGGTCCGCGTTCTATGTGTCGATGGACGCATGCAACTGGAGGGGCGCCCTTGCCGATGTCGGTCCTGCGGACTGGGCCTTCACTAGGGCTATGGCGGCGCAATCGTCAACGGCAAGCACTCCTCCTGTCAAGATCATGGTGGGCGATTACACCGGCTTCGAGTTCGACCACTCCGTCGAGGGCGACGTGGACATCCCGGCCTGCGACAGCGGCAAGTTCTGCATCCACTCAGAAATGATGTACCACTGCACACACTGGTACTCGACTCAGAATGAACACGAGACCTACCGGGTGGTCGACTTGGAGGGCCGGCGGGCTGTTGTTGCGGTGGGCTATATCGACGAATCGATCAATCCGGAGCTGATGAGAGAGGCGCGCGCCGTTTTCGACTCGATCGTGTTCAGGTCCTTCAAGTGACCAGCTCCGATAGGCGATCCCGCCCGCGGTCTCCGACTCCTTCTCTGAACTCACCGGGGTGTCTCATAGCCTCTGTGTCTCGAAAAGCTGGGGTTTCGAGGCGAGTTCGAGCGGGCGCCGGAGGAGGTTGCCTGCTGGCCCCGCACTAGCCCTGGGTGAGTGATTCGAGGCGACACGGAGCGGTGCAAGAACAGCGCCATTTATCGCCAACATTCACATTCTCGCGTCTCCTGACTGACGGGGGAGTGTCCCGCTAATGGTGTCCCACTTCTAAGGAAGTGGAACGATCGCGCGCGAACTGCGTCGGCCTGTAGCAGGGCAGGAATGGTTGGGCACGTGTCGGTTAAGACCCCGGGCTGCTAATGCAGTCCCCTCATTCTTACTCCTTTGTCGACTGCTGACTCTCGTCAGGTCCGGAACCCCTCCTCTTTCCCAACCACTCCTCGCGATACTTATCAGTTTCCGTGCGCTCTTATTTCCGGCACGGACCCCGATCCATGTCCCCAAACCTGTTCCTGAAGCAACGATCGTGCCGAGGGCCCATTCCCAACCGGCTACTACACCCACGAGGACTGCGATTAAGACGGCACTCCCGACACCCAAAAGGATCTTTTTACTTCGGTTGGTCAAAATGAAGAGAGCCTCCTAAGCCGTCAAGAATCTTCAGTCCCGCCCACAACCGCTATGCCCTGCGCCGCTACGGCCCGCGCAGGCGGTTGCTTCTCCGCTCTTGCACGGATCCTGGGCGCGTCGACGAGCCCGATGGCAGCCCAAGTTCATGGGCATACTGCGGTTTACAATTCCGACAGCCAGAAAGACAAGTATTGGTAGGAAGACGTCTACTCATCATTTGGGGTGGGGGGCTTTGACCTGTTGCGCGAGAGTAAATCGTTCATCGCTTGCTGGTTGTCCCGTGCCTTCGAACCACCCCATTGGACAGCGAAATTTGCGGCAACCACCACTCCGACGACCACTATCAAGGCAGGCCAAATGTCCGTTGATCCTGACAGAATCCATACTGCGATAGCGATGCATATGAGCAGAAGAACGGTGGAAAGCAACCATTTCATCTTCATCTTTACCCCCTGTAACTTGTCCCTAGATGTACTTCGACCATCCCGCGATCTGCTCCGAGGCCGCCGATGATCAGGAGCAGGGCGGCGACGATGAGGTACCAAACGCCGCTGGTGGTCGCTGCGCTGTAGATGCCAAACACAAGGAAGCCAGTCCCCAAAAGCGCCCGAATCAGCGCGGTTTTCCTCTTGTCCATGGCCCCAGCCTAGAGGACCAAGATCACAACGGGCGTCCGCTCCGCGGTCGACTGCAAAAGCCTCTTTTTGCCTTACATGTGGCTGGGTTGTTCTCCGTGGTCATGGAGAAGATCTGCGCCCGCCTGGGTGTTGGTCTGACCGAACGCAAGGTCAACGGTGACCGTCCGGTCATTGAGATCGCCGGCGTCAATGTTGCAGCCATTGAAGCTGCCTCGTCACGGCGGGAAGGCATCAAGCCCGTGATTGATGAACTGACGAAAGAGTTCATTGAAAAGCACGGCTACGCACCGAATAAGAAGCAGCTGATCGGACCTACCCGAAGATTATGCAGCCGCCCTCACGACCCTCAAAGGCCAGGTGCGGGAGGCACAACTCAGGGCCCAGCAGGTGGTCAACAGCGCGATGATCGAGCTGTATTGGAACATCGGACGGACGATCCTGGAAAGGCAAGCGAACGAATCCTGGGGCAGTAAGGTCCTGGACAGGCTCGCACGTGACTTGAGGGCGGAGTTTCCGCACATGCGGGGATTCTCCCGGACGAACGTCTACAACATGCGCGCGTTCGCGGCCGCGTGGAACGGGCCGGAACCAATTGTCCAGACACCGTCTGGACAATTGAGCTGGAGCCATAACGTAACGCTCCTGAATAAGCTCAAGGACCACGAACTGCGCCGCTGGTACGCAGCCAGGGCGGCCCAGCACGGCTGGTCGGTCGCCGCTCTTGAACACCAGATCCTCACCGGCCTTCACACCCGAACCGGGGCAGCACCGAATAACCTGGAAGCTCGCCTCCCGGGCGAAGGAACCGATCTGGCACAGGCTGTGGCCAAGGACCCCCTCGTGCTGGATTTTCTGGGCCTTACCGAAGAAGCCCAAGAACACGCCATCGAAGAGGCCATGACCCTGCGGATGGCTCAAACCCTGGCCGAGTTTGGCCCAGGCTTCGCTTTCGTCGGCCGGCAGTATCCACTCGACGTTGACGGAGATGACTTCTTCATCGATCTTCTGCTGTATCACGTGCCTTCAGACCGTTACGTTGTGGTTGAACTTAAAGCAGGGAAGTTCAAGCCTGAACACCTGGGGCAGCTGAACTTCTACGTCGCAGCGGTCAACGACATGCTGCGCCTACCGAGACAGGCGCCTACCGATGGCATCCTTGTCTGCGGGTCGCGGAACGAGCGAACCGTCCGATACGCACTCGACGGCTCCGCCCAGCCGCTCACGGTCACGTCGTACACCTACGAAGCCCTGCCGGCCGACGAAAAGGAAACCCTACCTTCCCCGGCCGCAATCACCGCCGCTCTCGAACACGACCCCGCCGACGCAGTCGAAGCCTGATTACTGCACCTCCGGAGTGCGGATGGAACGACTACACAGCGGGAAGAGCCCGGTGGCGAACCACCGTGAGAATCAGCCGTAGGTGCTCTATGCTGCGAAGCATCGCGGGAAGCCGTCGAGTTGCCTCACGCCGATAAGCACCCATATGTCGTGCTTTCCTCTGCGTATCTCATCAGATGAATCAATCGCGCGATTCGTGGCTCGATCAAAGGAGCCTGGTTAATTCCCTCGATTCGCGCCGCATTTCTTGCGCGTTCGGTGCCGTCTGCGGACCTTCCCCGTCCGCACTTGGGGTGAGCCCTTGACCCGACTTGAGCAGTAAAGGGACCTCTGACCTGCACGTTTGTCCTGATGATGCGTTTAATGAATCATTGATTCAGGATTTGAAGTTCACTTGGGAGGTTGTGTGGGTGTCGATGGATCGGGCCGTGTTCACCTTGTGGAGTCCTTACCTCTGCTGCATCCGGAGCAGCAGACGTTCGAGGAAATGCTCAGTGGATGGCGCAATCAGCAGTTGTCGCGGAATCTTCAGTTCGGCACGATCGATCAACGGATCCGCTTTGTTCAGCGGTTCATGGAACACGTCAACGAGTTCCCCTGGCGTTGGTCACCAGCCCATGTTGAGGAGTACTTCGGGGACCTGCGTTCGATCCGGAAGTTGGCTCACTCAACGCTGCGTGGTCAGCAGTCTGCCCTGCGGCAATT
Source organism: Pseudarthrobacter sp. PvP004 (assembly GCF_017876035.1). NCBI lineage: Bacteria > Bacillati > Actinomycetota > Actinomycetes > Micrococcales > Micrococcaceae > Pseudarthrobacter > Pseudarthrobacter sp. PvP004. The sequence continues at coordinate 3,596,409 of NZ_JAGINL010000001.1, read as the reverse complement.
CAACTCTTACGTCGCCAATCCTGATTACGGTTGGGACGTTGTTTGCGAGCGACGGTTTGGTACCCACCCGGCCCAGGTCTTCTTCGACTGGAACACGGCCACGCATGCCGAGGAGTTCGAGGGCAGGCCATCGAAACGGCCCTTCACCAAGGACGAGCTGCAAAGACTCTTCGACTACGCGGACGACCAAGTCGAGATCATCCAGGCCTCCGGACGAAAAGGCTGGAAGGCTGCTTACCGTGATTCCGTCATGCTGAAGATCGCCTACTCCTATGGGCTGAGGTTCAACGAGCTTCGTCATTTGCAAACGGTCGATTTCAGCATCAACCCGCATATACGCCGGTTCAGGAAGGTAGGCGTTTGCAAAGTGCGGTTCGGCAAAGCCCGGAAAGGCTCGCCACCGAAGTCCCGTAGCGTGCTCACAGTCTTCGAGTGGACGCCGGACATTCTTGAAGACTGGCTGGCCAATGGCCGCGGGACGCTTCAGACGCTGGACCTCTTTCCCAGCGAACGCGGTGGTTTGATTGTCGAGTCGACTCTCCTGCGAAGGCTCCGCCGGTATTTGGATGAGTTGGGCATAGCTTCGGATGGGCTGGACTTGCATTCATTGCGGCGGTCGTACGCAACCCACTTGGCCGAGGATGGATGGCATTCTAGGTTTGTGCAAGATCAAATGGGTCACGAGTATGCGTCCACCACGGGTATCTATCAGTTCGTCAGCGATGACTTCAGGATCCGGACCCTGCAGGCGGCCCTGGACCGTACTGTTGCCGACGCTTTGGAGGCTGGCCGGTGAAACGCCAGGTTGAGTACACGTGGCGGCTTGCGGAGTTAATGGCCGCCCGGGGACTGCACAACACCACGGGGCTGATCCCCTTGCTGGCAGAACGCGGAATCGAGCTGTCCCGGCCCCAAGTCTATCGCCTGGTCAATCAACGACCGGAGCGGGTCTCACTGCAGGTCATCGCGGCGATCTGCGACATCTTCTCCTGCGGCCCGGAGGACCTGATCACCGTGACGGCCGCAGACGTCCGCGCCCGTAGATCCGGCACGACGAACTCCCCGAAGGTGGTCGACCTCAACCGGACGGTCCGCCCGCGTCGGGCACGCGTCATCAACAATGACGGCTGATAAGCCCGCGGGCCTCACCCCGCGCAACATCGTGCGCGGCCGGCCGCGCACGAAAGGATCCATCACCTGTGCCCGATGCGGCCGAGGCGTCCGCCGAACCAGGGCAAGCTGGCCCGAGGGGCGAATCTGCGGCCCTTGCTTCACGACGGCGACCCGAACTCACGGCACCTGCACAGGCTGCGGTCATCACAGGCTGTTGCCCGGACCACCCGTTTCGGATAGCGGAGACCCTCGGTGCGCCCCATGCGCTGGCATCAATCAGGATTTCCAGTGTTCCCGTTGCCGCCAGGAAGGCGAGTTTTACCGCAAAGGATTCTGCGCGCGTTGCGCCCTCGAAGATGACCTCAACGACCTGCTGACCAGCGATCCGGATCATTCTGGAACCGGGTCACGACTCGTGGAGGTCCTGTGTTTGGCCAGCCGCCCCGAAAGCGTCATGACGTGGAAACGTTCAGCCAGGGTCGCGACGTTGCTGCAATCGATCGCCAGCGGCCAGACCCCACTGACGCATGAGGGTCTGGACAGTCACCGGGACACAGCGGCCCGGGAAGCAGACCACTTACGGGAGATACTTACCCACCACGGCCTCCTCCCGCACCGTGACCTCTATCTGGCGCGTTTCGAGCGCTGGATCCAGGACGAGCTGCCGCAACTGCCAGCGGAAGTCGCCAGACCGGTTGAACAGTTCGCCAAATGGCACCACCTCCGACGCATCCGCCCCATGGAATCGCCGGAGCGGAACCTCCACAGCCAGGTGCACTCGGCCAAACAAGAGATCAAGGAGACGATCAAGTTCCTGAACTGGCTCTGGGCGGTCCACGAACGAACGGCGGCCAACTGCACCCAAGAGGACGTAGACAGCTGGCAGGCCTCAGGTCCCACTACACGGCGTTTGATCCGAACGTTCCTCGCATTCGCTCAGAAGACCGGTACAAACACGCAGGTCCGCGTTGCCCGCCCCACCAGCACGAACCGACCCACCATAACGCCCGAACAACGGCTCCTTTGGATACGCGAATTCCTCGAAGGCAATAGTGATTCCTTGCCCTACAGAGTCGCGGGAATTTTGCTCCTTCTCTACGCCCAACCCCTGACGAAAGTGGCAGCAATCCGAACGAGCGCCGTCACCGTCGACGAGGCCACCGGAAGACTCCGGATCACACTTGGCAAGCACCCCCTCCCGATCCCACCGCCGTTCGCAGAGCTCCTCAAGCAGCACCTTCGAACCCGGCCCAACCTAGGAACAGGAACAAGCGCTCAAAGCCCATGGCTCTTTCCCGGCGGCCGGGCGGGTCACCACTTGGGACCCAATACTCTCGCCGCGCGACTTCTCGACCTCGGCTTGAACTTACGCGGGGCACGCAACACAGCGCTTGACGAGCACGTCATCGCCTCACCACCGCCCATAATCGCCGACGCCCTGGGCTACAGCTACCAAGTCGCTCACCGCCACGCCGAAGCAGCCGGCGACACCTGGTCCCGCTACATCGCCGATCGCTCCTGACTCAAACGCCGTTGCTGTGAGTTCTAACGGATGGCTTCGTCGAGCAACTGCCGGAACTGGGCCTCGGTGTTCAGAGTCAGCTTTTTCCCGTTCAGGAAGAAGGTTGGCGTTCCGGTTACCCCCAGAGCTCGCCCATCAGCGACGTCCCGGTTGATGCGATCCTTCGTTGCTTGGTTAAGGACCGCGTTGTCATACTTTGCCGGGTCCAATCCGAGTTCCTGGGCGTAGTTCCTAAACAGGACCGCTTGGGAGTCCTGCCGTTCCCCCCATTGGGGCTGGGATTCAAACAGCTTGGCGGCCATTTCTTCATATTTACCCTGTCGGGCGGCGGCTTCCACGGCCACTGCTGCCGTGCCGGAATTCCGGTGCCCGGGCAGGGGGTAGTAGCGATGGATGAACGTGATCCGATCCCCGTATTCCTTTTTCAGTTCCGCCAGCAGTGGTTCGGCAGCGCGGCAGGATTCGCATTCGAAGTCCAGGAACTCCACCAGCTGCGCCTTCTCCGTGACCGGGCTCGTGACCCGATGGCTGTCCTCCCTGACGAGCTGGGCGTCGGCGGCCACGACCGGTGCGGCCGGAGCCGGCTTGTTGGCGACCAGCACGGCGTACCAGATCAGCCCGGCACCAACGATTGCAGCCAAGAAGATCCAGATAGCGATGCGGACCCTTCGGCCTGAAATGACGGCGCTCACCGATCCGTCTGCTTTGATCCAAGCTCCACGGCAACCGCCTCGCTCGAGGCGTCTGACCCGCACCCGGCACAGCAGGAACCCGTCGGCTCAGCGCCAGCTGGCCGAGCCAGTTCGATGACTACCGGAGCAGACGTGGTCGGGGGCTTGTCAGTAGGCGCGCAGCACTCATCAAGTTCTTCGTCGGCGTGGCCCTGATCGGCGTGCGGAACGGCGCAGCAGGCCTCACCCTTCCAGGCGTTGATGCCTTCCCTGACTGCGATACCGGCGATAATCAGTGCCGTGACCGCATCGGCCCACCACCAGCCCAGCGTGCTGTTCAGGACCAAGCCGACCAAGAGAACGGCGGACAGATATGTGCACAGCAACGTTTGCTTGGAATCCGCCACGGCCGTCCGGGAGCCGAGCTCCCGCCCTGCACGGCGCTGAGCCCATGACAGCACCGGCATGATCGCCAAACTCAACGCGGCGATAACGATGCCGGGTGTTGAGTGCTGAGCTTCTCCCGCACCGGTCAGGGAGCGGACAGCGTCCACGGCCACGAAAGCAGCCAGCGCGAAGAAGGAAATGGCGATGATCCGCAAGGTCAGATGTTCCCGCGGCTCGGGGTCCCTGGCAGTGAATTGCCAGGACAAGGCAAGAGCCGAGGATACTTCGATGACCGAGTCCAGTCCGAAGCCGATCAGCGCCGACGAATCCGCGGCCCCTCCTGCCCAGAGGGCCACGACGGCCTCGATGACGTTATAAGTAATGGTCGCAGCGGCGAAGAGCCGGATCCTGCGGCCCAGGACCGCACGGCGATCCGAGGTCGGTGCATTTACCAGGGCCGTCATGCGAAGCATTCTCCGTCCGGTGCGCAGCAGGCAGGGTCCACTGCCAGGACAACACCGAGCAGGTCTTTGATGGCGTGACCTAGCCGGGCATCAGCGAGTTCATACCGTGTCCGACGTCCGTCCGGGACCGCGACTACCAGCCCACAGCCGCGCAGGCAGGTCAGGTGGTTGGACATGCTCTGCCGGGACACCTTGATGGAGTCCGCCAGATCGGACGGGTATGCCGGGGCCTCGGCGAGAGCCAGGAGAACCTGGGCCCGCGTTGGATCCGAGACCGCGTAGCCGAACCGGGCCAGCACCGGGGCGTGGGTGAGAATTTCCATAAACCCAAAGTACAGCCATCAATGTATTCACACAATGATGTACCAACAAACCCTGTGACACCGTAGTCCGAAAATTCTCCCATCTAACACCGCATCCATCGCCCACACAACAGCCACGGCATAGGTCTCCACCGGCCTCGAATACGCCCGAACCTGATACACAGGGGTGCCAGTATTTTTGGCCCGCAATCGTATCTACGAGCCGTCCACAGTGCCACCGGCGTCGAGACCAACGATCCCACGTTAGGGACTGCCCCCGGTTTTGTTGACTCCTTGACCTAGCGGGCTTGTGCTCGTGGAAGGATGTTGACCATGCCCACGGCTTATGGGGCGGAGTTCCGCCAGGATGTTATTGATGTGGCCCGCAAGGGCGAGGCGCCGCTGGCGCAGATTGCGAAGGACTTCGGGCTTTCGGTCACCACGTTGAAGCGCTGGGTTGCCATCGCCGAACGCAAGGACTCTGGCGCCGGCCCGGCAACGGGCGAGTCTGCCGAGATGCGCGAGCTGAAGAAGCGCAACCGCCTGCTGGAGCAGGAGAATGAGATCCTGCGCCGCGCTGCTGCCTATCTGGCAAGGGACATCAACCCAAAATGATCTACCCGCTGGTCACGGATCTTGCCGCCGACGGTGTTCCCGTGGCGGTGACCTGCAGAGTGTTGAAGTTCAGCAAGCAAGGCTATAACCGGTGGAGAGCCAGCCCGGTGACGGAACGGGACTGGGTCGATGCGGTCAATGCCGCCCGGGACATCCATACCGACGATCCGGCGTTCGGTTACCGGTTCATCGCCGACGAACTCCCGGAGAAGGGCATCATGGTCGGCGAGAACAGGGTCCAGCCCTTGTGCCGGGACCACGGCATCTGGTCCGTTTTCTCCAAGAAACGGGGCCTGAACCGGAAGCCGGGACCACCGGTCCACGATGATCTGGTGGAGCGGGGCTTCACCGCCGCGGCGCCGAACGAACTGCGGCTGACCGACATCACCGAACACCCCACCGCAGAGGGGAAGCTCTACCTCTGCGGTGAAGGACGTCTATTCCGGGAAGATCGTCGGTTATTCGATGGACTCACGGATGAAGTCCTCGCTTGCCGTCGCCGCGCTGGAGAACGCGGTGCGGGCGCGCCGCCCGGCAGGGACGGTGGTGCATTCGGACCGTGGGTCCCAGTTCAGGTCCCGCCGCTTCGTTGAATCGCTCCGGCACCACGGGCTCACAGGCTCGATGGGCAGGGTCGGCGCGTGCGCGGACAACGCCGCGATGGAATCCTTCTTCTCACTACTACAGACGAACGTCCTCGACCGTCAGCGGTGGACCACCAGACAGGAACTCCGGCTGTCCATCACGACCTGGATCGAACGGACCTACCGCCGGCGACGGCAAAGACGGCTGGGAAAACTCACGCCAATCGAATATGAAACAATCAACCGAACCGCGCTCATAGCGGCCTAAGACCCCGAGTCAACAAAAGCCGGGGCAGTCCCTTACTCGCGTGTGGCGGTGATCGGCTCTCGCCAGGACCCTGCGCCTCTGAACTGCTGAACGCAGTCACTTCCTGCATCCACACCCGGGCCCGAACACACGCTGAGCGACTCGTTTACAGATATGCAGCGCTGCATTTTTCGGTTAGTTAGCGTGGCCAAATAAGGCTCCGGATGCCGTCCTTATTAGGCCGATCTATTTTTGTGCATCTCACCACCCGAATGGTGGTCTGATCAGTGTGGGCCAGCGTTTCCAAATAGAGAGTCGAATGTCGGGGAAAGTGTCCTTCTTGGGTGATGTAACGGAGCGTTGCCTTGGGCACATGCATCTAGTGCAGCGTCTCAAAGTTCGCGAATCTGAGTGGCTGTCTGAGCTTCGGCGTCCCTGTACAACAGGGGCTGCCCGTCTTTCCCGCGGCGGGGCCGTCATTGGGTCAAGGGAGCCTCGGGGGCTTCGATCTCTTCAGCAAAATAGGCAGCACCTAGACGACCTTCAACATCTACTGTATGTTTGTTGACAATTGAACAGTAGCTCAGAAGGAGAACTCAATGCATCCATACGTGCACGTCCCCGCGGACACAGTCCTCGGGGAGCTCGAGCCCAACGGCCATCGTCCCGGTTACGACTCGGGCGACCCCAAAACGTCAATCCTGAAGTTCGACACTGCATTCAAAACAGGCGTCTGGGAGTGCCAGCCTGGCGGCTGGGATGTGACACCTCGCGAAGATACCGAAGTGTGCTACATCGTTAGCGGCCGTGTTAACGTCACCGATCACGCCACCGGGACGCGCTTTGAGGTCACTGGCGGTGACGTGATCGTGCAACCCAAGGGCTGGTCGGGCCGCTGGGAGGTTACCGAGACCATTCGGAAGGTCTTCTGCCACGGTTTCGACTAGATGCCGCCTTGAACGATTGGGCTATGACGGGCTAGCCACTGGAGCGTGGTCGACACGATCACCGCCATCTGCGCCGAAGGACACCATGTGGTTCGGGCCGAATCAACAAGCGCAAATCTTGTGTGAAGATCGATCGATGTGAAATGAGTTTTCGGGTGGAGCCGACTCCAAAGAGCGCTCACCCATGGTCAGTGTATGTCGGGCAGTGCGTGGCCAGCCTCGCCTAGGCCTAGCTCGGCTTCACAATGTGAAGAAGGGCCGCATCCTATAGGATGCGGCCCTTCTTCATATTGTGAAGCCGGAAGCCAGACGTTGACCACCTCTTAGACCGCGAGATCTAGCACTGCCTTTTCGAGATGTCGCCGTATTGCATGGTGGAGATCTTGTTTATTTCCGGCTTCGAGAAAATTCAAGATCGTTTGATGTTCGTGGACTAGATCGGTTGGTCGTGGGTAGGAATTCTCCAGGGCCAGGATGCACATTGTTGACTCCGCGGCCAACGTTTCGTAGATCCTGGACATTCTGCTGTTGCGTGCGCCCGCCACAAAGGTGGTGTGGAATTCCATGTCCAGCTGTGCAAGGTTGTGCCAGTGGGAAACCGTAACTTGCTTGGCCATGCTCCTGAGGATTCGACTCAGTGCACGACAAGTATCTCTAAGATGTCCCGGGTCTGCGTCTAGTAGAGCATCTGCCGCAGTGATTTCCATCGCTTCGCGTACAGCGTAGATTTCCTTGTTGTCCTGAGGCGATAATTCCAGCACAAATACTCCGCGATTTCTCCGGCTGACGAGAATGCCTTCCTGGGACAGACGTTGCACAGCTTCTCTGACCGGACCTCTGGAGGTGTGCAGTTGAGCCGCAAGTACGGATTCCTTGATCTGTTCCCCCGGGAGGAAGACGCCCTGAACGATTTGGTTGCGCAGGTGGTCCGCGATGAGTTGGGCGGTGGGTCTTCCTTCCACGGTGAAGAGTCTTTCCGGTGCCACTGTACTTACCCCCGTTTGAGAGTGGTCAGTTCTAGGTTTGAATGGCCGTGTATTTGATTTCGAGGTATTCATCGATGCCGATCTTGCCGCCTTCGCGGCCGAGACCGGACTGCTTGATTCCACCAAATGGTGCGGCTGGGTTGGATACGAGGCCGGTATTCATACCAACCATGCCGACTTCGAGTTCGGCACTGAAGCGCAGGGCGGTGTTGACGTTCTCGGTGAAAATGTACGCGACGAGGCCCCACTCGGTGTTGTTGGCCAGACGAAGAGCTTCGTCTTCACTGTCGAAGGGGGTGATGGCCGCAACGGGACCAAAAATCTCGGTGTGCATGAGATTTGCGTTCAGGGGCACGTCCGTCAGGACCGTCGGGGTGTAGAAGTAGCCGGGTCCTTCGGGGCTGCTTCCTCCGGTTAGCACGCGTGCGCCTTTCTCGATGGCGTCCGTGACGAGGCTTTGGACTTTGTCGAGGCCCTTTTGTTCGATGAGCGGTCCGACGTCGGTGCCTTCGAGCGCGCCGTTTCCGACGCGGAGCTCGGAGATCTTCTTGGCGAACTTTCCGCTGAATTCATCGATGACGGAGCGGTGCACGTAGAAGCGGTTCGCGGCCGTGCAGGCTTCGCCCATGTTCCGCATTTTTGCTTTCATGGCCCCTTCGACTGCTTTTTCGATGTCAGCATCGGCCATAACGATGAAGGGGGCGTTTCCGCCGAGTTCCATGGACGAACGCATGACGTTGTCCGCGGCTTGGCGGAGCAGGATTTTGCCAACTTCGGTAGAGCCGGTGAAGCTGATTTTGCGCGCGATGCCGCTGCTGGTCCAGTTTTCGACGACGTTTGAGGCTTTGGAGGTGGTTACAACGTTCAGGACTCCGTCGGGCAGTCCTGCTTCCTTGAAGATCTCTACCAGGGCCAGGGATGTCAGGGGAGTGAGTTCAGCGGGCTTGAAGACCATGGTGCACCCTGCTGCGATCGCGGGAGCAATTTTGCGGGCCCCCATAGCCAGCGGGAAGTTCCAGGGGGTGACCAGGACGCAGGGCCCGACAGGTTCCTTGGTGATCATGATGCGGCTGTTGCCGTCTACCGAGGTGGTGTGGTCTCCGCTGATGCGGATGGCTTCTTCGGAGAACCAGCGGAGCATTTCGGCACCGTAGGCCACTTCGCCCCTTGCCTCGGTAAGGGGCTTGCCCATTTCCGCGGTCATGATCGCGGCGAGGCGGTCGGTGCCAGCGATGACAAGTTCGAAGGCACGTCGGAGGATGTCAGCTCGCTCGCGGGGCGTAGATGTCGCCCAAGCTTTTTGGGCTCGTTCGGCGGCTCTTATGGCCCGGTTGGCGTCTTCGGTGCCGCCGTCGGCGACGTGGGCGATAATTTCGTTCGTGGCCGGGTTTTCAACGGGGAACGTAGCTCCGTTGGTGGCTTGCTGCCACATGCCATCGATGAACAGCTCGGTTCGGAGACTGGTGGACTCAAAGGAGGGACTCATGTGCGGCTTTCGATGATCGGAGGGAAAGAGTTGATTGATTGTTTGTGCTAGATGAACCTTTGTGGTCTGAGAAAATCCAGGCCTTCGAAGGAGCGTTTGCCAAGAGCTTCGTTGGCTGCGATTTCGCCGTAACCGGTGGCCATTTTGAAGCCGGCGCCTGAGAATCCTGTGGCGTAGTAGATCCTGCTGGACTCGTCAAGAAAGCCCATCAGCGGTTGCCCATCTGCAGTAAAGAGGTCGGGGTATGCATCTGAGCGGACGATGTTGGGAATCAAGCCTGGGAAAAATTCCGAAACGGTCTCCGTGGTTTCAGAGATTTCCGCGTCGGTGAGGTCGCGGGGTACTGAATCGGCGGCGGGGGTTGGTGCGCCTCGACCGTCGAGCGTGGCTTTGACGGTGGCACCGTCGACGGCGGGGGCGCCGTACATCGAGCGGTCCGAATAGATTCTGATGAAAATTGGGAACCGTTCAGGTGCGAATTCTGCCGGTTCCTTGGCGAGGAACCATGTCAGGAAGACGCGCCGCGTCTGGGTCGCATCCTTGAGATGAGCAGGCATCAGGCGTTGTGACCAGCCGCCCGAGGCAACGATGACTCGTTCGAAGGTCCAGGAGTTTGCACCGGACGTGATAACGACGCCGTCGTCAGTTTCAGTGATGCTGTCAATCGGAGTGTTGGTCTTGACCGATGCACCGTTGGTTTCCGCCGCGGTGATGGCCGCGGCGACGGCGCGATCGGTTCGCAGGGCGCCGGCGTTGGGGTCGTAGACGGCGATATCGTCGGCACGGAGGTTGTGTTGGGGGTAGCGGCCGGCCATTTCCTCACGGCTAAGGATCTGGTGCTCGGCCCCAGTGGATCGTGTGGTTTCGAGCAAGTGGGAGATGTAATGGCCGCCGGTGCTGCCAATGGAGAGTCCCCCACAACGGGTGAGGATGTCTTGTCCGGTCTCCGCTTCGAGTTCTGCCCAGAGCCCGCGGGAGCGTTCCAGGAGTGGGTAGTAAGCAGGGTTGCCTCGGTAGATCATGCGGAAGAGCCGGGTGTCGCCACCCACTGCGCTGCGTGCGTGGGCAGGGGAATAGGCTTCGAATCCAACGACGGAGTCAGTCAGGTGTGAGGCTTGCCAGAGGGCCATGCTGCCTATGCTGCCCAGACCGATGATTGCGAGTTTTCCGTCCATGGTTAGAGGACCTGCTTGAGGAAGGTTTGGGTGCGGGGTTCTTTGGGGTTGGTGAGGATTTCGCGGGCGTCGCCGCGTTCTACGACGTTGCCGTCGTCCATGAAGATGAGGGTGTCGGCTACTTCGCGTGCGAAGCCCATTTCGTGGGTGACGACGACCATGGTCATGCCCTTTTTGGCGAGGTCTTGCATGACGTTGAGGACTTCGCCGACTTTTTCGGGGTCCAGGGCGGAGGTGGGTTCGTCGAAGAGGATGATTTCGGGGTTCATGGCCAGTGAGCGGGCGATGGCGACGCGTTGTTGTTGGCCGCCGGAGAGTTCGGCGGGGTAACAGTCTCCGAAGGCTTCGAGGCCGACGCTGGCGAGGAGTTCCTGGGCGTGTTTGGCTGATTGTTTTTTGTCGGCGTGTTTGACCAGGACGGGTCCTGCCATGACGTTGTCACGGGCGGTCATGTTGGGGAAGAGGTTGAACGATTGGAAGACCATGCCGACGCGGGTGCGTTGTTGGGCCAGTTTCTTGGGGGGGAGGGCGTGGTAGGCGGTGTCGGTTTCGTAGTAGCCGAAGTCTTCGCCGTTGACTTTGAGGATGCCGGAGTCGATGGTTTCGAGGCCGTTGATGCAGCGTAGGAGGGTGGATTTTCCGGAGCCGGAGGGGCCGATGATGCAGCAGATTTCTCCGCTGGCGATGTCGAGGTCGACGTTTTTGAGGACTGTTTTGGGTCCGAAGGATTTGCGGATTTTTTGGGCGTGGATGGTGCCGTCAGCGTTCATCGTGCGATGCCTTCCGGTGCGGTGAGTGTCACTTTGCGGGCTTTGCGGGGGACCCGGGCGGAGGTGTGGGAGTATTTTTGTTCGAGTTTTGATTGGGGGTAGCTCAGGAGCATGGTCATCACGAGGTACCAGAGGCTGGCGACGATGAGCAGAGGGATGGTTTCGTAGGTGCGGGCGTAGATGAGTTGGGCGCTTTGGAGTAGTTCGGCGACTCCGAGGACGGAGACCAGGGAGGTGCCTTTGAACATGCCGATGACTTGGTTGCCGGTGGCGGGGATGATGGAGGGCATGGCTTGGGGGATGATGACTTTGCGCATTTTCGTGGCCCCGGACATGCCCAGGGAATCGGCGGCTTCGATCTGGCCTTTGCCCACTGAGGAGAATCCGCCGCGGATGATTTCGGCCATGTAGGCCGCTTCGTTCAGGGTCAGGCCGATCAGGGCTGCGGTGATGGGTCCCATGAGGGCGTTGGTGTCGATCGCGGTGCCGATGTCGGTAAAGGGGATCCCGATGCTCAGGTTCGGGTAGAGGGCGGAGATGTTGAACCAGAAGATCAGTTGGACCAGGACCGGGGTGCCGCGGAAGATCGTGATGTAGACCCCGGCGAGGGCGGCGATGGGTTTGATGGTCGAAGCCCGCATGATGGCCAGGCCCAGTCCGAGGAGGGTGCCCAGGGCCATGCTTGCTACGGTGAGGAAGATGGTGAGCATGAGTCCGCGGAGGATGGATTCGTGGGTGAAGTATTTCGCTACGACGTCCCATTTGAAGTTCGGGTTCGTCGCGACCGAACTCAGGACGCCGACACCGACCAGGATGCAGACCACCCAGGAGACGTACTCGAACGTGCTGCGCCGCTTCAGGCGCGGCTTCAACGCCGAATCCAACCCGCTCATCACATTGCTTCTTTCCATAGTCACCTGCTTCATCGGGGCACCCACTAGTTCAGCTTGGCGTCGGTGATGGCTCCCGAGTCCAAGCCCCAGTTCTCGAGGGACTCCTTATACTCCGGGGTCTGAAGGACGGACTGGATCGCTGCCTGGAAGGCCGGCGTCAGAGGTGAGCCCTTCTTCAAGCCGATTGCCGTCAGATCGCTGGAGCCGACGTTCACCCTGCCCAGCATGGTGAAGGAGCCCGGCTGCTGCTTCTCAGCCCACCCAAGAGAAGTTGTGTCATACAGGATTCCGTCGATGCGCTTGGAGTGCAGCTGCGTCAGGGCGTCCTGGATGTTGGGCAAAGTGACGGCGTTGATGGCCGGCTGACCTTTCGAGGTGCAGGTCTGCTCGTTCAGGGCCGGGAGACGCTTCAGCTGACCGGTTGATCCTTGCGTCACCGCGATGTTCTTACCGCACAGGGTCTCAACGGTGAGCTTAAGTGGATTGCCGGCGGCCACCGCCACGGAGTTGCCGGCTTTGAAGTAGTCGATCATGTCCAGGACCTTCAGGCGTTCCTCAGTTTTGGACATGGTGGTGGCAGTGAAATCGAAGCGGCCGCCATCGAGGCCGGGAACAATCGTGTCGAACTTCGTGTCCACGAACTTCAACTTCAGGTCAAGCTTCTTTGCAATGAGCCTGGCGATGTCCGGGTTGAGCCCGATCGGGGTTGTATTGTCCTCGGCCAGGAAGGTGGTGGGAGGGTAGTGCAGGTCCATGGCAACCGTGAGCTCGCCCTTGTCCTTGATGGACTGCGGCAACAGGGCAACAGCAGCTGAATCCGGCTGGACGCCCTCGGAAATGTCGGTGGTGTTGGCAGTCTTGCTGGTCTCTGCCGAGTCGCTGGTGGCGGCGCCCCCACAAGCGCTCAGTGCCAGCAGTACGGCAAGTCCGGCAGCTGCGGTTTGCGCCTTGGTTCGAATCTTCATGGTATTTCCCTTCCAGTGGCTTCAGCCGGGTTACTCCGCTGGAGCGGTGGGCTATTCAAAATTAGTTCCAGGAGGTCATTCCTGGTGAAACATGATGGTCGTTGTGTGGTGCCTGTACTACGCAAGGAGACACTTCATGTGACGTGGATCTCATCAACCCATACAACAATGGAACTACCTAGCTGCTCAATTGTCAACAATTGAACACGATTATCTTACTCAGTTCGGTTCAACTGTTCAATTGTTGACAGAGACGAGGGGCGCTCCTACAGTTTTATTCAGATGGTTTCTCCCTAGGGGAGCCTTGGGGGCTAACCACCAGCAGCTGGCCAACCATCGGGCTGGCGCAGAATCTCAATGAACGGACGAATCATGGCAGAGACCAACTCCCGGCCGCAGTACATCTCCTTTGATATCTACGGCACACTGATCAACTGGAATACGGATTCCACCACCCGCCGGCTGCTCGCCGGGCGCTTGCCCGAAGAGCAGTGGCCTGCATTCAAGAAGGTTTTCCGCGGCTACAGGTTCGACGAGGTTCTGGGGGACTACAAGCCGTATGAGCAGATCCTTCAGAATTCCTTCGACCGTGTGTGCAAGTTCTTTGGCATCGGGCCTACCCCCGGCGCTGGGGCAGAGTTCGCCGACGCTGTACGCGACTTTGGTGCCCACGACGACGTCCCGGCCCCGCTGAAGCTCATGGGCGACAACTACAAGCTGGTGGCTCTGTCCAACGCCGACGACAGCTTCCTGGAGATCAGCATTCCAAAGCTCGGGGCTGACTTTCACGCCGTGTTGACCGCCGAGCAGGCCCAGGCCTACAAGCCGCGCTACCAGGCCTTCGAGTACATGCTGGACACCCTGAACGCCAAGCCGGAGGACTTCCTCCACATCGCCTCGCACACCCGCTACGACATGCACCCGATGCACGACATGGGCTTCCGTAACCTCTGGGTATTGGACCGCGGCTATGACCCCATCACCGGGGGTTACGACTACAACACCGTCAAGTCGCTGGACGAAATCAACAAGCACCTCGGTCTCTAAACCGACGTCGAGGCGAAAGGCCAACCCGTGAAACTTAACCCCTACTGGCTCGACACTGCAGAGCCATCCGGCGATTATCGCCGCACTCCGGTCCCGGAGAACGTTGATGTTGCGATTATTGGCGCCGGTTTTACAGGGCTGTCCGCAGCCCTTGAATTCGCCAAGCAAGGCGCCAGCGTCGCCGTTTTCGAACGCCACACCGTTGGTTGGGGCGCGTCGGGCCGCAACGGGGGCATGGCTACTACCGGGTTGGCCATCGGCTTCAGCACCGCGGTCAAACGGTACGGCAGCGTCCGTGCAGTGGAGATGTTCCGCGAATACAACGACGCCATCGACAGTATCGAGAAGCTGGTGCACGACCACGCCATCGACTGCGACTACAAGCGCTTCGGCAAGCTCTCCCTCGCGTTCCACAAGTCCCACTACGACGGCTTCCTGAAGTCGCAGGAATTGCTGGCGAACCTAGTTGATCATCACGTCACTGTCATCCCCAAGTCCGAGATCCACAGTGAAATCGGCACCGACTTCTACCAGGGAGCCATGCTTGATCCCCTGGGTGCGGGTCTGCACGTGGGGAAGTTCGTTCACGGCCTCGCGGGGGCGGCCGCTGATGCCGGGGCGGATATCTGCGAAGAGGCCGGCGCCACCGAGCTGAACAAGGTCTCGGGCACGGTCCATGACGTCCACACCACCCGTGGAATCACCAGGGCCAAGCAGGTTCTGGTCGCCACCAGCGGCTACACCGGCAACGTCACCCCGTGGCTGCAGCGGCGCGTGATTCCGGTGGGCAGCTTCATCATCTGCACCGAACCCCTGCCGGAAGACGTGGTCACCCGCATCCTGCCGAACCGGCGGATGGCCTCGGACAGCAAAATGCTCTGCTACTACTTCCGGATCACTCCGGACAACCGGCTGCTCTTCGGCGGCCGGGCCCGGTTCGCGTTGTCCAGCCCGGACTCGGACGTCAAGAGCGCTGAGATCCTCCGCAAGGCCATGCTTGAACTCTTCCCCTACCTTTCCAGCGCGAAGGTGGACTACATCTGGGGTGGCCTGGTGGACCTCTCCATGGACCAGATGGTCCATGCCGGCCAGCATGACGGCCTGTTCTACTCACTGGCCTACAGCGGGCATGGTGTTCAGATGGCCGCCCACATGGGCAAGAGGATGGCCCACTACATGGCAGGGGACAAGCAGGCTAACGTGTGGGAAGACCTGAAGAACCCGCCCGTCCCGGGCCACTTCGGCCCGCCATGGTTCCTGCCGTTCATTGGCGGAGCCGCGAAGATTATCGACCGCTTCAGCTAGACCATCCCAACATCCAGGCAAGGTAAAGGTCCCCATGAGTTCATCAACAACCGCCGCTGAAGCGCGCCCGGATCCGGGCGCTGAAACCGCCTACAGGCGGGCAAATATCGCCGCCCTGCCGGGCGGCGCGTTCGTGGAAAGCCGTTGGGAGACGGCTGACAGGATCCTCGAAGTCAGGGATCCCGAAGACGGCGTTCTGTTGGGAACTGTGTGTTCCTCCACTCCACAGGATGTGCGCAGGGCCGTTGCCTTCATTTACCGCCACCTGCAAGAAGATGACTGGGCTCTCCGGGAACGGCGGGAGGCCTTGGAACGGGCTGCAGTGCTGCTCGCGGACCAGGGCACCCGGTTTGCCGAGATCATCGCCGCGGAAAGCAGCAAGACCATCACCGAAGCTGAACGTGAAGTGCGCCGGTGCATCGAGACGTTGCGGCTATCCGCTGCCGCGTCAAGCGAACTCGGCGGAGAGACTTTGGCGTTTGAAGACAGTATGGCCGGGGCTGACAAAGTCGGTTGGTACAACCGCAAACCCGTGGGAATTGTCGCGGCCATCACCCCTTTCAACGATCCGCTCAATCTTGTGGCACACAAGTTGGGTCCGGCGCTGATCGGAGGCAACGGCGTCGTCCTTAAACCCTCGGGACGCACGCCACTCACGGGCCTTGCTTTCATCCAACTGTTGTTGGAAGCGGGCGTCCCGGCAGGTCGCCTTGCCGCAATCGTCTCGGGACCGGGTGTTTCGGAGGCGATCGTGACCGACGCCCAAGTGGACCTCATCTCCTTTACGGGTGGACCGAAGACTGCCGACCGTATCGCTGCCGCCGCGGGAGCAAAGAAGATCCTCTCTGAGCTGGGCGGCAACAATGCAACGATCGTCTGCGCGGACGCTGACGCCGACGCCGCGGCCGAGACGATCGTGGCCGGCGCATTCGGAGTGGCAGGCCAAAACTGCCTGTCCGTGCAGCGGGTCTACGTTCACATCTCCCTGTTCGATCAAGTCCTCGAACAGGTGGTAGCTGGAACGCGGGCACTCCGTGTCGGGGCCAAGTTCGATCGCACCACGGACGTCGGACCCCTCATCACTGAAACCGAAGCCCGCCGCGTGGAGGAATGGGTGGACGAGGCCAAAGGGCTTGGCGGCACCGTCCACGTGGGTGGCCAGCGCCACGGGGCCTTCTACCAGCCCACCGTGCTCACGGACGTGCCCGCAGACGCCCGGGTCATCCGCGAGGAAGTGTTCGGCCCGGTGGTCAGCATTATGCCGTTCATCCAGATCAATGACGCCATCCATGCCGCCAACGACTCCGATTACGGTCTCCAGGCCGGCGTGTTCACGGAGTCGATCGAGCTGGCCCTGGCCATAGCCGACAAGCTGCACGTGGGTGCCGTGGTGATTAATGAGACCAGTGACGTCCGGATTGACTCGATGCCCTTCGGCGGTTTCAAAAAGTCCGGGGTGGGACGTGAAGGCGTCAAACACGCGGTTCGCGAGATGACCGAGCCCAAGAGCACCATCATCAAATTGGCAGAGCCCGCCACCCGCTGGCAGCAACTCACTGCCACCTCAGAACGGAATGCATCATGACGACCCACAAAATCGCTGTCATCGCGGGCGACGGAATCGGCAAAGAAGTCGTCCCGGCAGCCATCGAATGCCTTGAACGGATCGCCGAACTGCACTCGCTGGACCTGCAATTCACCCACTTTGACTGGGGTTCGGACTACTACGGCATGCACGGACGGATGATGCCCGAGGACGGACTGAATCAACTCGCGGAGCACGAGGCGATCTTCCTTGGGGCGGTCGGATCCCCGGAGGTTCCCGATACTGAATCGCTGTGGGGTTTGTTGATTCCCATTCGGCGCGAGTTTCAGCAGTACATCAACCTCCGCCCGGTGAAAACGCTCGACGGCGTCAAGTCGCCTCTTGCGAACAAGGAGCCGATCGATATCCTCATCGTGCGTGAAAACAACGAAGGGGAGTATTCGGAGGTCGGGGGTCGGGCCTACCGTGGGCTACCGCACGAGACCGCCGTCCAGGAAACCATCTTCACCCGTCTGGGCGTATCGCGTGCGGCGCACTACGCCGCATCGTTGGCATCTTCCCGCAAGGGTCACTTGACCTCGGCCACCAAGAGCAACGGCATCATCCACACCATGCCGTTCTGGGACGAAGTGGTGGAGGAAACCATCCGTCTGTATCCCGACGTAACGCTCACCAGCGAACTGGTGGATGCCTTGGCTGCGCACTTGGTCCTGAAGCCCTGGACCTTTGACGTCATCGTCGCTTCCAACCTGCTGGGTGACATTCTGTCCGACCTCGGCAGCTCCGTTACCGGTTCCATCGGTGTAGCCCCCAGCGCCAACCTGAATCCCGACGGTGACTTCCCGTCTCTCTTCGAACCGGTGCACGGATCAGCCCCGGACATCGCGGGCAAGGGATTGGCGAACCCGGTGGGTCAGATCTGGTCAGGGGCAATGCTGCTCCAGCACCTGGGCCATCCTGAGGCTGCTGAGCATCTGCAGTTGGCTTTCGAGTCTGTACTGCGCGAGGGGTTGGGTACCCGCGACGTCGGCGGACCCTCGTCGACGTCGGAATTCACGGCGGCGGTCCTGGCTGCCATCGACGTCCAGGATGCTGTCGGCCAGGCAGATGCCACCGCTGCAGCCAAGCCGGCTGTAGCAGCGGCGTCGCCATCATGACGATTTCTGTGGGGAAGCGGCCTGTCGTTGCTGTCCTGTACCGGGAGGCCTTGCCGCCCCGGCTGGACGAGGTCGAGGAACTGGCCGAAGTCCGCCTGACCAAGGCCGGTGGACTCGCTGAAGCAATGAACGGTGCGGATGTTCTCTACCAATGGCATTCCTTCTCGCCCGCACTGCGCGAAAACTGGGCAGCAGCCTCGTCACTGAAATGGGTCCACGTATCAGCGGCCGGCGTCGGCCAGCTCCTGTTCGATGAACTGATCAACAGCGACGTTGCCTACACGAACTCGCGTGGGGTCCTGAGCCGGGCGATCGCGGAATTTGCGCTTGGATTTGTTCTGGACATCGCCAAGGATTCACGGGGTTCGCTGAGGCTACAGCAGGGCAGACGCTGGCAGCACCGGGTCACCCGGAGGATTCAGGGCCAGCGTGCGCTAGTGGTGGGGACAGGTTCCATCGGACGGGAAATCGCGTCCCTGTTCCGTGCCGTGGGGCTGCAGGTCAGCGGTGCAGGACGCAGCAGCCGCCCCGGGGACGAGTTTTTTGACGAGATCCATTCCTCCGCGGAACTCGCGATCACCGTCAATGACTTTGATTATGTGGTCCTGGCCGCACCGCTGACCGACGACACCAAGCACTTGGTGGACGCTCAAGTCCTTTCCGCCATGAAGCCCACGGCCCACCTCATCAACGTAGGCCGCGGAGAACTGGTCCACACCGACGCGCTGGTGCACGCGCTCCGCTCAGGATCCATTGCCGGTGCCGCGTTGGATGTGGTCCATCCAGAACCATTGCCCGAGGAACACCCGCTATGGAGCATGGAGAACGTCATCATCACCTCACACATGAGCGGCGACACCGAACATTACCTCGAGGATCTCGGGAAGCTGTTCGTGGAGAACCTCAAGAGGTTCAACCGAGGTGAACCTCTGCAGAACGTTGTGGACAAAAAACTTGGTTTCGTACCTGTTCCTTGATTCCTCTCTCCCCTTATCCATTCAGCTTCCAAAGGAACTTTGCCATGAGCACGTCAACGTTGACGCTCACCATCAACCACTTCATCAACGGCGCTGAAACCACAGGCGAGGGGAGTAGTACGCGGCCGGTGTTCAACCCGGCGACCGGCCAGGTCACCGCTGAACTGCGGCTGGCCAATGAGGCCGATCTGAACACGGCGGTGGCCGCCGCGAAGAAGGCCGCCAGGTCTTGGGGGGATATTTCCCTGGCCAAGCGCACTGCGGTGTTGTTCAAGTTCCGTGAGCTCGTCGCCGCCCACGTGGACGAACTGGCTGAGTTGATTACCGCCGAGCACGGAAAGGTCCTTTCCGATGCGAAGGGTGAGATCGGCCGTGGCCTGGAGGTCATCGAGTTCGCTTGTGGCATTCCGCAGCTGCTCAAGGGCGACTACTCGGACCAGGTCTCCACCGGCATCGATGTTTTCTCCTTCCGCGAACCCTTGGGCGTTGTTGCGGGCATCACCCCGTTCAACTTCCCGGTCATGGTGCCGTTGTGGATGGCTCCGATGGCCATTGCCACCGGCAACGCGTTTATCCTCAAGCCCTCCGAACGTGACCCCTCCGCCCCGATGCTCCTGGCAAAGCTCTGGAAGCAGGCCGGCCTGCCCGACGGCGTGTTCCAGGTCCTCCACGGCGGCAAGGAAACCGTTGACGGCCTGCTGACCCACCCGGACGTGGACGGCATCTCCTTCGTCGGCTCCACCCCGATCGCCCAGTACGTCCACGAGACCGCCACCAAGCAAGGCAAGCGCGTCCAGGCCCTGGGCGGTGCGAAGAACCACGCCATCGTGATGCCCGACGCCGACCTCGACAACGCCGCCGACCACCTCGCAGCTGCCGCGTTCGGCTCAGCGGGGGAGCGCTGCATGGCCATCTCCGTCGCCGTGGCGGTCGGAGATGCCGCTGACCTGATCGTGAAGAAGGTCGAAGAACGCGCCCTGGCCATCAAGGTCAAGAACGGCACCGAACCCGACGCCGACATGGGTCCGGTCATCACCCCGGCTTCCAAGGAACGCATCGTCAAAATCGTCACCGAGGCCGAAACCGCCGGCGCAGCAATGGTCGTTGACGGCCGCGACCTGGTGGTCCCCGGCCACGAAGACGGTTTCTGGGTCGGCCCAACGGTGATTGACCACGTCAGCACCGAAATGACCGCCTACACCGAGGAAATCTTCGGACCCGTCCTGGTAGTAGTCCGCGTCGAAGACCTCGAAGAAGGCATCACGCTGATCAACTCAAACCCCTACGGCAACGGCACCGCGATCTTCACCTCCTCCGGCGCCGCAGCACGGAAGTTCCAACGCTCCGTGACCGTCGGCATGGTAGGCATCAACGTCCCCCTTCCCGTCCCGGTGGCCTACCACTCCTTCGGTGGCTGGAAGAACTCCCTCTTCGGCGACAAGCACATCTACGGCCCCGAAGGCGTCTCCTTCTACACCCGCAGCAAAGTCATCACCTCCCGCTGGCCAGAACCCACCCACGCCTCCGGCGCCTCCTACAACTTCCCCACCAACTAATCCCCACCCGAGACTGAAAGACGCCGCTGGTATGCCCACGATTGCGAACGCCTATGTAGCTTCTTCTCCGACATCGGGCCTTGAGCCTGGCACAGTGGAACGGCGGGATTCCGGTGACTTTGATGTTCGGATTTCCATCAAGTACACCGGGATCTGCCATTCAGACATCCACGCTGCCCGCGGCGAATGGTCAGGGATTAACTACCCTCTGGTGGTTGGTCACGAGATCGCTGGCGTGGTGGAAGCCATCGGCCGGAAGGTCACCCTACACGCGGTGGGGGACCGGGTTGGAGTGGGTTGCTTTGTTGATTCCTGCAGGGACTGCGTCAACTGCTGTGAGGGGGAGCAGCAGTACTGTCTGCAGGGGGCGACGAGCACCTATAACTCGTTTGGCCGGGATGGCCTCCCCACCGCCGGCGGTTACAGCACGAGCATCGTGGTGGATGAAAACTATGTCCTGAGCATCCCAGACGGCATTTCCCTCCAGGATGCGGCACCCCTGATGTGTGCGGGTATCACGATGTATTCGCCGCTGCGTAACTGGCGGGCAGGGCCAAGGAAGCGCGTGGCCATCATCGGTATGGGCGGTCTTGGCCACATGGGGGTTAAGATCGCCGCCGCGATGGGCGCTGAGGTTACGGTCCTCAGCCAGTCGCTGAAGAAGCAGGAGGACGCCCTCCGGTTCGGTGCCCAGGGCTACTATTCAACGTCCGAACCCGAAACGTTCGAATACCTGAAAGGTCAGCTGGATCTCATCATCAGCACCGTCTCTGCGGACATCGACGTGGATGCATACCTCTCGCTGCTTGCCCTTGGCGGCACCATGGTTCTGGTAGGCCTTCCCTCGAAACCATTGAGTCAACGTGCCTGGTCCCTCATTGCAATGCGACGGAACCTGGCGGGCTCCAAAATGGGCGGTATTCGCCAAACGCAGGAGATGCTGGAATTCTGTGCCGCCAACGGCCTCGGAGCAGAGGTGGAAGTCATTCGCGCCGGTCAGATCAACGAAGCCTTCGAACGGGTGCTGGGCAGCGATGTCCACTACCGCTTCGTCATCGACGCCACCACCTTCTGATCAACCAAAGAGGACCGTCATAAACCCGGTCTTCATGAGTTCTCCGGCCAGGCGTAGCCGGAATAGAGGCCAATAGGCTTCCCACCAGCAAACCAGGTTTGGGGAGCAGACTGGCGAATTGTCACCGGTGCCGCGGACGGTTGGTCGTCAGGTAAACGTAAGTCTCCGACTGTAGGCCAAGCGAAAGCTCGGCCGCGCCCCTGAGGGGCGTGGCAAATGCGTCACACCTTCTCGGCAAACGTCTTCGCCTGAAGAACTGAGGAGTGACAAAATACCGGCGTCCGCCCGCCCACCGCGAAGCTGGCTTTTGTCATGGGTCTGGGGTATCAGCCGCGCAGCCTAACTCAATCCATGATCCTCACGTCACACGTTCTTTTCCCGTCGCTACGGCGGAGGGTTGGTTTGTCAATAGCGTCGAATAACAGAGGATTTCCCTCCCGCCGCGCAGGCGAAGCAGTCGAAGTAACTCCACTGATTTGATCGCAGCAACGCCGATAGCAAGTGCTCTGGTCCTGAAGGTCATCGACCGCAGCAGCAGAGCTGGCCGGACGGCGGCAACGAGATGCTCGAAGTAGCGGTCCGGCTACGGGACACAAACAGCCTCGGGTTGTTGCTTTATGTATACAAAGCTCGAGCATCCGGCGGCCGGTACTACTGGACTCGTTGCCCACGGTCTGGAGTGTTTTTTGAGCCGACGCCATGGGCGGGGCTCTTGGGGGTGAAGAGTCGAATAAATGCAGCCGAAATCGCCGCAACCACGGTCAACAGCACCCAGGGAGCGGCAGCCGTAAGTGATGGCGCGGAGGCGAGTTCATAGAGCGGGGCCAACGCGGCGTTGCCGACGACGACTGCAAGTCCGCCAGCGCTGGCCAGCAAGCCATAATATGCGCCTGTGGGACGGCCCGCGGAGAAGTCAAGAACCAGGCCCATTGCCACGGGCAAAACGCACATGTTTCCGAGGGCGAGGCCAGTTACCAGCAGTATGGCGGGTAGGACCGGGAGAGCGCTTGGCGCGGGAAACACGGCCATTGCCGCTAGCGAGGCGAAACCTAAGGACTGAAGGGAAAACCCAAGGGGGAGTGCTACGTTGTGCCCAGCATGTCGCATCAGTCTGGCAATCGGCCACTGGAGGCTAATGGTCAGGACGGACGCATAGGCGAAGATCACTGCCAGGGCATGCACACCCGCTCCGCTGCGTTCCAGTTCTACTGGAAGGCCGAAATACAGTTGGTTGGCCGCCAGAAGGTTCACGCTGTGGAACGCGGCGAACCCAATAAACTTCCTTTCCTTGAGGCAGGACCAAAGGCCCGACGGCCGGGGACCGTGCGGCATGCTTGCTTGGGCTTTTCGGACACGAGGTTGGGTTTTTGGTAGGAATAGCCAAAAGAGCACCGCCATCAGGGCAAAGACACCGGAGCCGGTTAACAGGGAAGTGTCAAAGCCCGTGTTAAGTAACAAGGAGCCCAGAAGTGGACCGACAACTGTGCCTACCTCCCCGCAAACGACGAGCAACGCAAAGAGCGTGGAACCTTGGCCCTTCTCCGGGGCTCCTGGTGGGGTATCCTCATGAGCTAACTGTTCTGGCTCGTCACGATGTGGTCCTCGACCACGCTCTGCGGCAATCGCAACGAGACTCTGCATTGCCGGAGAAAACAGTGCGCCGCCGATGCCCGTGACGACGGCGCCGAATAGAAACATTGGGAAGTCTGCCGCCCAGGCAAGGAGCAGAAAACCTGAAATTCGCACCAAACATCCCGTGATCATCGACTGGCGTGCCCCCCAATGGTCGGCAAGTGCACCACCGAATAGAAACAGGCCTTGTTGGGCAAATGTGCGCGCGCCAAGAACGACGCCTATCGCCATCGCGCCTAGACCGAAGTCGTTCCGCATGGCAACAGCAAGGAAGGGGACCACTGAATAGAATCCGATGTTAAAAATGAGCTGACTTACCAGGAGCAGTTGGGGAGCAGCTTCGACGCTTTGTTTACGTCGGCTGGTGAACTTGGAGCCGGCTTTGCGCCCCTCCCGGATCATCTGTAACTCGCAAACGTACCGGTCCCCAGCTTGGGGGGAATGGTTTCCAAGAGATTGGCCAGCTCGAAAAGACCGCTGCCACAGGCTCTTGGCACGTCCTGAACTAAGTGCGTCAAATCCTTCATAGCAGGGAACATTGTGGATCCTTGTGGTGAAGTTCTGTTGATGGACTTAATGTTATCAAGAATCATTCGCAATAAAGGTGGATCGTCATATTTCGCCGCATACCGACGGCGGCAGCAGCAGCCGGCCGAAATCGGATCGCTACGACGGCTTGGGGATATTGGAGGCGCCCCGCTCTTTGAGCTCACCTGTTTCGGACGGAGGAAGTAGACCTCGGGGGTGCCTTCGCAGTGGGTGGAAAACACCCCCGTAGCTGTCTACGAAATTGCTCCTTGGGGAACGGGCTGTCCTAATGAAGCGTGCGGAGGGACCCGTCCAGAGCTTCGATCAACCGATCGGCATCATTCATCGAGAATGACATCGGCGGCCGCAGCTTCAAGACGTTTCCTTGGGCCCCGGACGCCGAAATGAGAATTCGTTCTTCACGCAGCTTGTTCACGATGCGCGCCGCAGTATCACCATCAGGGGTCAGAGAGGAGGCGTCCGCGACAATATCGACTCCTACGAACAGGCCGCTCCCACGGATTTCCGCCACCTGTTCCATGTTCTGAGTGAGTTGACGCAATTCCGTTTGGATCTTAGCGCCCACCTTAAGGGAATTTTCCATGAGTGATTCGTCGCGGATCACATCCAGGACCGCCTGTGCTGCTGCTATCGCTACGGAGTTCCCGCCGAAGGTGTTGAAGTACCGAATATTCTTGCCGAACTCAACTAGCAACTCGGGCTTGAAGACGGCAGCGGCAATAGGGATGCCGTTACCCATGGGCTTACCCATCGTCACAATGTCCGGGACAATCCCGTGGCGCTGGAAACCCCACCATTCCTCACCGGTACGCCCAAAGCCTGGCTGGACCTCATCCGCTATGTACAGCCCACCGACGGCGTGAACTTCCTCAATGATTGGGCGAAGGAAGCCTGCCGGGCCCGCAAATATTCCATCCGACGAGAAGATGCTGTCGGCGATAAATGCAGCCAGTCCAATACCGTGTCGCTGCAGGTCCGCGATGGCTGCGCGGACTTGGGCCCGCAGGTGATCCTCCAAGGAACTGTGATCCGACGCGTATCGCAGGGCGTCCGGAGCGTCGATGACCCGCACGTTGGCACCCAGGGGGACCCCTGCGCCCAAGGATGGCGAGAATGAGGCTACCTCGGCGGTCAGTCCGTGGTATGCGCCAGACGTGACGATGATGCCTTGTTGCCCCGTGGCATACTTTGCGACTCGCATCGCGAGGTCATTGGCTTCTGAGCCCGTGCAGGTGAACATCACGTGGCCAAGCTGAGCAGGCAATGTGGAAAGGAGCTGCTCAGAATAGCTAAGGATGGATTCCTGGACGTAGCGGGTGTTGGTGTTCAGCGTCTGCATCTGTTGGTGGACAGCTTCTATAACGCGCGGATGGGCGTGCCCCACAGAAGGAACGTTGTTGTACACGTCGAGATACTCATTTCCTTCCTGATCAAACAGCGTGACACCCTTGCCCCGAACGATTTCCAGAGGTTTGTCGTAAAAGAGCCGGTAGCCGGGTCCGAGGCTCTTGTCCCGCCGGCGGATATTGGCCTGCATTTGCTGCGGAAGCTCATCGATGCGGGCGGGATCAAAGCCGTTAACCATTGGCTTCGACGGCTTGCGGATCATTCGGGAAGAGATGTCCATGGTTTCTCCTGGAGAGTTGATCGGTGTCAGGGTATGAGGCGCTTGATTTGTGCAGGAGCTGTCGCTGCGGAGGCAAGCCGGTCCCAGTCCGATTTAGAGTGGGAGAGGAGGTAATCGCGCCGCTGAGGCAACTGGCTTGCCCGCCACTGCGTTATCAACGCTCGCAATAAGAGACGGGCCGGCGCCGATGCCGACAAGGCCTCCCATTCCTGGATGGGGAGCGGGCGGAGGCTCCGGAATCCGTCCATAGTATTAAGAGCGCGTTCCCATGGTCTATTAGGTTCCGTTCCCAGCTGGTTGGCCATGGCGACACTCAAATCAAAGATGACGGGGGTCCGAACAGCGTCTCCGAAGTCGATAATCCCGGTTACGAAATCTGGGGCGTTCGGGTCGACAAGAACGTTGAACGGGCTGAAATCACCGTGAATCACCTGAGTCGTCAGGCTACCGAGAAGCGGAACCACTTTCTCATCAAACTGGTCGAAGATGCCTTCGGCCAGGGAGCGCTTGTCCTTGTCATCGACAAATCTCAGCAACGGCCGCATTCGGTGAAAGTGTTTAAGGTCCCACATGAGCAAACGGTCGTCATGTGAGTGGTCGAAGTTCTCCAACGCAAGGCCAAGGAGGGCCAAGCTTGATCCGTACGACCGAAGTTGACCACCGGTTGGCGCGTGATTGGCCAACAAGGTTCCAGGCATAAAGTGCATCACTCGAAGTACCTGAGCATATGAACCCCTTAACGGCGGTATGTGGACTTCAGGTTCACCACTGAGGCTTCTTACGAGACGCTGGACTGGAAGTTCCGGGGATGCCCGTTCCAGGTGCTCCATGCAAGCCGTTTGGAAGTGAACAATCTGCGGATCCTCATCGGCAGAGGACAATTTGACCAGGTAGGTAGCGTTTCCCTCTTGTAGGCGGAAGGTTTCGTCCTTCTCGGTGGGAATCCGCGTGAGTTTACCCTTCAGGCCGTAAAACAGTCTCAGGTACTCCAAAATGGCAGAATCTGGACGCGGAGACTGCTCCGCCAGGAGGCCACTCTCCGATGCGACAGCATCGAAAAATTCAGAGTCGGTTCTGACATCCATGTCGTTGGCTCCTGCCGCTAGTGGTGAGTAGAGGTGCCGTCTGCGGGGTACACCCTGTGCGTCCGGACTGTTTTGCGGAAAACAGCCAAGGATGCAGTTGCTCTACTGTTCAACAGTAGAAATTATGCCACGATTTTTTCCCATGACCAACGATCGATATTTGCTGGACGTCGAGAACCGACAGTGCTGCGCTGAACGAGCCGGGCTTAGCAAGTTGGGACTTGGTACCTACGTTGAATGCCGGTTCGCAATGATCTGCCGAATGGCGTCGCGGTATTCGATGATGGTGTCCGAGACGACCTTTTGAGCGAGGGCGGGATCGCGGGTCTCAAGGGCGTCGATAATCCTTTCGTGCTCAGCTTCGAGGGCGTCTGGATCCTCATACTCATGTTTGACGGTTGACAGCACGTACATGAAATACCTTAGTTCGGTCACCAGCTGCTGATAGAAAGCAGTTAGTTTCCTGCTACCCAGAAGACCGACGATGGCACTGTGTATCGCGAGGTCTTTTTCGACGATCCTAAATGGATCCCCGCTGTGCAAGACCGCCCGAAACTCCTCCATTGCCGCATGAACCTCAGTCAAGGATGTGGTTTCGGAAATGCTCCCTGCAGCTGTCGTCTCCAAGTAGTACCGCGCGTTATAGACGTCCATGATCTCGGAATCGGTAGGATCCCATACGATAGCGCCGTGATTTGGGCGGTGGCGAATCAGCCCGCCTGCCTGGACGATGCGGACGGCTTCGCGAACCGTGTTCCTGGAAAGCTGGAGATTGTCAGCGAGGACGCTCTCCCTGAGGCGTTCACCTGGCTTTAGTCTTCCATCCAGGATCATAGCCGTGAGGCCATCAGCCACTTGCTGGACGGTAGAGGAGTGCACTATCTCAATCTCTCGGGCCATGCAGCCAATGCTACAGGATAGTAAACTTTAGGGCAGTTGACCACGATCCGCTACGGCCACGGCGGCGGGGTCCCGGTTTATGCTCCACGCCGAAGGTCCAAAGCGACGGCAAGCAGATGGCGACCCTTGGCCACGCCCACTTCGCCGGAAAGGTTTGTAAGGCTCCTAGGTTTGACGGCAGTGGCTCCGAACCTGATATTGCAGATTGAGCACTCAGGACGAGGCGGGTCAGCGGATCCTGCGCGCAGGACAGAACGTTGCTGCGGATGGCGTCCGTGGCAAGTTGATTAGCCAAGGTCCCTCGACACGAATCCAGCATCTGAAGCCTGACAGGCGCAAACCACGACTTCGGAAGGACCTAGTCTTGCCCCCACGTCTTGCTCGCCATCCAAGCGCTACGCCATGTACGTGCTGAAGAAGGAAGCCGCCACTTGCGCACCGGACAATTGCTTTCTATTGCTAACCCTCGTCAAGGGCTGCCAGTGAGCCGCTAGCAATCGTCAACAATCGACGATATGCTAAGCGCAATTAGCCTTCTCACGCGAGGGCTTTGTGAGTGCCATGGCGCCTTCCGCCCGTGGACTGGAAAGGCAGGCATGAATGCGACAAAGCAGTCGCGCGGGCAAGCGATTGTCGAGATGGACCTCACTCGAACGTGGTGACATCGTCACCCTTTACCGTCGCGGGGTGCGATGCCACACAGGCGCTATTGACGAGCGAACCGAAGATGGCCGAACCATCTGGGTGATTGACGGTATCGGTGATCGTCGTCTGTTCCATTTTGAAGACGACTACGAGTTGATCGACACGGACGATGTCTTTGCCTAGCGGAAAGTCCTGGGACTCGTCGGCAAGGCATGCACACCCAGAAAACTTTAAGGTGGAGGGACGCCGTCCAGAAGAGCCGAGTCGACGCGGCCGCCTCACCGAATGGTGCGGAACTCGTCTTTCTTGACCCGCTTTCGGCACCGCTGCCTGCAATCCGCGTTTCTCGCACCCCGGCCTTGGCTTCAGCTGTCCCTCAAGAACGCAGCCGTTTGAGGGACAGAAGGGCATCCACCCGAGTCGATCGGCTCGATGCAGTATCGACGAATCTGAAGACACTGGCAAAAAGTCGAGGAACATCATTAGGGACAGCTTCGGGCTGCTGCACAGCGCCCGAGGGGAATCTTCTCCCGCTTCCCGAACCATGCCATCCACGAGAAGAAGGAGGTTGACGTCACCTTCCCAGACGTCGCCGAGCCGCTGGGCCCGCCTGCAAGGAACTCTTTACGATCGCACGCGGCCACCGGATCACCTTGGTGGCAGGCATGGTGGAAGAGGCAGTGGCTGGCGCTGAATACTGCGCGAGCAATCGAGAACTGCGTGTAGGTGGCCGGGGTCATTCGAGCACCACCCGTCTCCGTTGAGCTCGGTTTAACATCGATGCTTTCCGACTGGCAAGCCTCCACGGCCGACTGCCGTTAACTTCCGGACTTTCTCTGACCGTTCTCGCAAGCACTTCAGCTCTCGTTATTTTGACGCCGATAACGGATGTTATGTCAACCTGAACTCTGCGTATCTCATCTGATGAATCAATTCGCACCATCGCCATGAAGACGAATCCAAGGGTCATGGTCTGCCAGCAGAGTGACTAGAGTCCATTGTTTCGCGGTCCTGACGCCGGCGGTTCCTCGTCCTTTTCAAGGGGCAGCCCCTGCGCAAGTCGCCTGCGATCCTCCCGCGCGGATTCGCGAAGCCGCTTTAATCGAGTTCCACCACCAACGGCGACCAGTACGCCCGCAGTGACTATGAGAACAGCCACCAGGCCAATTGACCAGTGGGTTGCGGAATCACCAATGTTTGGCCTGAAAATCACCAACGCAAGGATGGCCAGAAGCATGAGGACGTTGGCTAGCTGAAACGGGCCGAACATGGCAAAGAACGCATCCCATGTCGCCTTGCTGGATCTGTCCTTCATCCAAGCTCCCATTCATTTTGTGGAGATCCTACAGGCCCAGGGCAATATGGGAACCCTGTCCCTTCCCCTGACAGCCACTCTGTGAAGTCCTTGGTGACACCGCCAAGCCCTGCAGCGCCGCCGGCGAAATTGATACCTGCGATCAGCATTTTTCGGCTGTGCCGGTCCATTTTTGCAAGCCTATAGGCAGCGTTCACCCCTTGCCCAGCGCCCATTGTGGCAACAGAAAACGTATCCAATGCGATTATGTCGAGCTCGTATCGATTACGGAGAACCATTCGACCGGCGTCTGCACCCAGCGCCACTACGGTTGAGGCCTCGGCGATGAATGCAGCAGTCCCTGCGCAATGACCGCTTCCGGCCAAGAGGCAGCCAAACCCTACAAAGCTCGCAGCAGCACCCACAAGAGAAGACCCAAAGGCGACCGCATCCAAGACGCTAGCCGTATCGTTTTGCCAATCGAGGCCGAGTGGATCACTATTCGCCATGGGATTCGCTCCCCCGTAACCATAGGCATTCAGCGTCGTCGCCCTTAGCGGATCCACGCTAATGAATTGTGCCGTGGTCGGGTCGAAGTATCGGTTACGGAGGTAGTAGAGGCCCGTATCCGAATCCTGACATTGGTCGTTCCACCTCAGAACCGTGTCAGCGGTTCCAGTCTTGGATGTCAGATTGCCAAAGGCATCGAACGTGAAAGTCGCTGTCGAGATGCCTGCCGAATCGGTCAGGAGTCGCGTGGATCCGTACTGGTCGTGTTGGTAGTAGGTCACTGTTCCGCTGGCGTCAATGTGCTCGACCGGGTTGCCGGCGGCGTCATAGATGTAGCTCAAAGCACCATCTGTCAGCATCAGCGGTACGGATTGAGTCGTGTCCCACGTGAACGCCTGGACTGGTCCCGATGTTGGGGTCCGAGATGACCGCAGTCCGGTGGCGTCGTACCCGAAGGTCGTTCCGTTCGCTGCGGCGAGTCGGTTGGGCTTGGTTCCAGCTGTACGTGGATGTACCAGTGGTCGGGGCCGGGCCGATGAGTCGGTTGCCCTGGTTGTCATAGGTGATGGCGGTCGTGGTCCCGCCAAGGGCGTACTGGGTGGCTTGGTTGGCGGCGTCGTAGGTCAACGTTGCCCCGTTGGCAAAGGTCGTGGGGTTTCCTGCCGCATCGTATCCGTAGGCGGTGGTGTTGATGCTGGCGAGTTCGTCTCGGTCTGTGTAGGTGTACGCTTCGGCCGGCTGTGTGATGCCTGTCGTGGAGGCACTGGTCAGGTTGCCGTTGTCGTTGCGGGCGTAGCCGGAGGTGGCTACTGTGCCGGAAGTGCTGGTGACATCGATGCCAGTGACAAGGCCGTTGTCGTTGTACGTTGACGTTGACGTTGATGTGATGCCGTTGGCGAAGGCGGTTGTCGCTGGCCTGCTGTCAGCTGTCGTGGTGAATGAAGTCGTGTTGTTCAGTCAGTCCGTCAACGAGGTGAGGTTGTTTGCCGCGTCGTAGGCTCGGTTGACGGTTTGGCCGTTTGGGTACGTCTGTGCCGTGACGTTCCCTGCGAGGTCGTACGCGTAGGCGATGTTCTTGCCGGCGCCGCTCGTCCTGGACGTCAACCGCCCCAGGGAGTCGTAGACGTTGGTGGTGGTGCCGGTGCCATCGGTCATGGTGGCTAGCTGGTGCAGGGCTGTGTACGTGAATGTTTCGTTCGGTGTGACGCCGTCGGAGTAGCTGGTGCCGGTCTTATCTCCTGCAGAGTTGTAGGCGAAGGTGGTGGTCCGGCTGGACGGGTCTGTTTTCCCGGACGACTGGCCGGCGGCGTCATAGCTGTAAGTAGTGGTCCGATTCAGTGCATCCGTTGATGTTGTGAGCCGGTTCCTCGAGTCGTAGACGTAGCTGGTGACGTGGGAAGCCTGATCTGTTTGGGACGTCATATTGCCGTCGGCGTCATACCCGGTGGCCGTGATCGTGTTGTCGGCGGTAGTGGTTGAGGTTTTCCGGCCAAGGGCATCGTAGGCGTAGGTTGTGGTGCGGCCCATAGGGTCGGTTACGGACGTAGTGTTTCCGCCCGCGTCGTAAGTCGAGCTGGTCAGCTTTCCGAGAGGGTCCGTGACTGTAACGGGGAAGCCTGCAGTGTTGTACTCGACCGTAGTGGTCTTTCCACCGGGCGTGGTCGTGGCTGTAGCCCTGCTGAGAACATCGCAAGTTGTCGTTGCAGTCCGCCCGACGGCGTCCGTGGAGCTATTTAGATTACCGTGGACGTCGTATGCGAAGGCGGTGGTGTTCCCGTTTGCATCGTCGACGGCGGTGACGTCACCAGGATGGCTTGAATTCCCGTAGGTGTAGGTAGTGGCCGCGGTCTGGCTCGTGCCGGTTAGCGGTGTGGAAGCCGTCAACCGGTTCCCTGCGGCATCGTAGGTGTACGTTGTTGTGGTGCCGGCCGGGTTCGTGCTCGTCAGCAGGTTGTCCAACGAGTCGTACGTCGCGGTGCTTGTTGCTCCCCCGCCGTCCGTAGCAGTGAGTTTGTTACCACGAGCGTCATACGTAGCCGAAGTGGTCCGGTTTAGCGGGTCCTTGACTGATGTCCTGGCGAAAGTGGCCGGGTGGTAGGTATACGTCCACGTGGCCTGTTGGGGTGTTCCGAAGCCGACGATCCGCATGATCATCTGCCCGCCCCGGTATGTTTCCTTGGTCACCCGGCCGCCCAGGGAGGTGATCGTGGTGACTGAGTCGGTTCCATCTCCGCCGTATGCAAGAACAAGTTCCCCTGCCGCAGTGGTTTGCTTGGTAACCCGGCTGGCTTGGTCGTAGGTGTTGACGGTGACGGAACCCCTAGGGTCAGTCATGGAAGTAATCAGGTAGGAAGCATCGTAGGTATAGGTCGTTGTCCGGTTTCCTGGGAGGGTGACCGTCTCCAGTCGGCCAGCAGCGTCGTAGCCGTAGGACATCACTCGGTTGGCAGGGTCAGTCGCGGTAGCGACTTTCCCGTTGGAGCCGTAGGTGAAGGTGATTGCCCGTCCCCCGTCATCCGTGACGGTGGCGAGTTTCCCGGATGTGTCCCAGACCAAGGCCACGGCGTCACCGTTCAGGTCCTCAATGCTGGCCAATTTGCCGGTGACCTCAAAGGTAAAGATTTCCTTGCTGCGTCGAAAGTAGGTCCAAGTGCCATCAATGTTCTTCACAAGCTTTGCCAGGACGTGCGAGGGGGCGGTGTAAACGCCCGGGCCGGATGGTGTGAAGACGACCCGTGACCCGCCCGAACGTTTCGCTGCCCCGCGGCAACTTTCCTTCGCCCGAAACCTCCCGCAGAAAAGCTATTGACGCCTCCGATTCCCCATGACACCATGATGACCACATATTGATACCGGTATCAACATGTTTCAACTCTCTCAGCGTCATATTGAAAGGACCATCCGTGCTTGGCTTCAAAGAAGAGGAATTCCTCACGCAGACCCGCAGTGCACTGGCGTTGCAGGGACAGATCGAATCGGTGGTTGACTCCGTCCAGCAGCGGGGACTGACCAACCTGTTCCTCATCGGCGCCGGCGGAACCTACGCCGCGATGCTGCCGTACGAGCACTTCATCCGGTCCCGCTCCACCCTGCCTGTCCGCGCGTCCATCGGCAAAGAGCTCATGCTCACGGATGACCCCACGTTCGGTCCCGGTTCCGTGGCTGTCTTTGCCTCCGTTTCGGGCACTACGGAAGACGTTATCGAGGCCATCGAGTTTGCCAAGGCCAAGGGCGCCTACACCGTTGGGTTTACAGGATTCGGAGATAGCCCCTTCGCCAAAGCCCTCGATGTCGCCCTGGTGACCGAACCCAAAACCTGGCCGTTCGACATTCCCATGATTCTCTTGAGCGCCCGACTCCTCGCGGCGCGGGGCGAATTTGAAGGATACGAAGAGCTGGCAACGGAACTAATGACCGTCCCCGAAAGCTTGGTCGGCGTCGCCCGTCAAGCAGAATCAGTGGCGGAAGCGTTTGCCGAGAAGAACAAGGATGCTGACTACCATTTCCTGGTTGGCACCGGAAACTTGTGGGGTCTCACCTACCTCTATTCAATGTGCATCCTGGAAGAGATGCAGTGGCTCCGGACCACCCGCGTGCACGGCGCAGAGTTCTTCCACGGCTCCTTGGAACTCATTGAGGAAGACACCAGCCTCATGCTGCTCCTGGGAGAGGACGAGACCCGCCCGCTGATGGACCGCGTGGCCAAGTTCGCCGAAAACTACAACAAGAACACCACCTTGCTGGACAGCAAGGACTACGATCTGCCGGGCGTCAGCCCTCGTTTCCGTGCGCTCCTGGCCCCGCTGATTTTGGACACCGTCCTGGACAGGTTCAGCAAGCACCTCGAACGCGTCCGCAACCACTCCCTGGATCTGCGCCGCTACTACCGAGTGGTGGAGTACTGACCGTTCGCCGCACCCCGAACGGGGGAGTAGCGCCACGCTGCGGGCCCGGCTCTGTCCGGGCCCGCAGATTCGAGACAGGAAGAGCATGAAAGTAATCGGATTCGGGGACAACATTGTGGACCGTTTTCTCGACCGCAAAGTGATGTATCCCGGGGGAAACTGCGTTAACGTCGCGGTCTTCGCCCGCCGGCTGGGCGCTGAATCCGCCTATCTCGGCGTCTTTGGCTCGGATCCTCTAGGGGCTTTTGTCCGCGATGCCATAGATGCGGAGGGTGTCGATACCAGTCAGTGCATCATCCGTGACGGCCTCAATGGGGTCACCGAAATCAAGGTAGTGGACGGTGACCGTATCTTCCTGGGATGGAACGACGGAGGTGTCACCACAAGTGATCCCTTCATGCTTGAAGAGGAACACCTCACGTATTTGGCCTCAGCCGATCTGGTGCATTCGAGCGTCTATTCCGCGTCGGAGGACCAGTTGCCTGCCGTGAGAACCACCAAAACGCTGGTCAGTTTTGACTACTCGTCGGAGCCGGAACGTCGAACAGACTCCTATCTAACCCGAACGGCGCCCAACGTGGACCTGGCGCTCTTGTCGTGCGGAAACATGACCGTTGCCGCCGTCGAAAATGACCTCAAGCGAGTACACGCAGCGGGCGTTTCGCTTGCGGTGGGGACGCGCGGGCAGTCAGGCGCAATGATGTACGACGGCGAACGCTTCCTCACTCAGGCAGCGGCACCCACCGACCCGCTGCGGTTCGCGGACACCATGGGGTGCGGGGATGCCTTCCTGGCGGGACTCGTGGTCAGCCTGCTTGGCTCAGGCTGGAGCCGGGCGTACCGGCCGCCGGCCGACGCTTTGCAGAAAGCCCTGGCTCGTGGCGCGGAGTCGGCCGCGGCTCAGTGTTATGTGGAGGGCGCCTTTGGATACGGCAGGGCAGTCGAGGTAGCGGCCGGGCAGTCGCGGTAGCTACTAGGATCTGATGCAGAGACAAATCAACGGACGGAACCGCAAACGCGGATTCCACAACTGAAGGGGGCCGGATGGCGACGGATCATCAGAACCACCCGGCTGCCCCCACCATTACCGAAGTAGCAGCAGCTGCGGGAGTGGGGAGGGCCACGGTCGCCCGAACCCTTGGGAACTATGGTTCGGTCAGTGAAGCCACGCGTGCCAAGGTGATGCGGGCCGCCGAGAAATTGGGCTACCAACCGAACACGCTGGCTCGAAGCATGACCACAGGGGTCACCAAAACCCTTGGAATTGTGCTGGCGGATGTGGCCAACCCGTTCTTCTCGGGCGTGCTCAAAGGCATCTCGGAAACGGCGAAAACGGCCGGCTATGACGCCATCATCCTGAGCACTGACGAGAAGCTTGAGCTCGAGCGCGATGCCATTGCCGTTTTACTGGCAAAGCAAGTGGATGGCCTTGTGGTGGCCTCCGCGGCCGGCCGAAGCGACGATGTCTCGCATCTGTCCAATGCCATTGACCGTGGAACTCCTGTAGTGCTTATCGACCGTTTGGTGGACAAGCTGGAGACGGATTCGGTGGTCATCGACAACCGGGAAGCTGCGCGATCGGCCGTAGCGTCGCTCATTCACAACGGTCATCGGCGCATAGCATTCGCCTGGGGGCCGGTGACCCTGAGCCCGGCGACGGACTTGAAACAAATGCACAGCATCCTGGACGAGGCCCTCTGGAGTGATGGTGAACGGCTGAGGGGTTACCTCGACGCGCTCGAAGAGGCCGGGATCCCTTTCGACACAGCTCTCATCACCCACGTTCTCAAGAATGAGGGCCAGGCGACGCGGGCTGTCAGTGGAATGCTGGCTTTGGCAGACCCGCCAACGGCCATCTTCACCACCGAGACCGAGGCGACGGTTGGGGCCCTTCATTCCTTGCGGGCCAAGAACCTTCGGCTGTTGAAGGACGTCTCCCTGATCGGGTTCGACGACAGCCCTTGGGCTGCCGTCATGGATCCGCCGCTGACCATGATCCAGCAACCCATGCGCCAAATGGGGGCGGTCGCTTCCCAGCAGCTCATTGCAAGGATTGACGGCGATACGTCTGCCCCAAAGAAGCACGTTCTGCCCTCGCTGCTGGTCGCCCGTTCCTCGGACGGCCCTGTGCGCGCTGCCCGCGGCGAATAGAAATTCCCTCCTGTAATTTCCTCTAGCTCTCTTCCCCGCTGCCTCAAATCATGATTCACTGTGGTACCGGTATCACAAGTTCCATCCCCCAGTCCCACTCCAGCAGTTACCCTTTCAGCCCGTCTCCGTGAAGCACATCCCAACGGCGGGCATGACTTCCCACTCCCCTAGAGGACCCCCGGCTGATCGGCCCTTCGACCGAAAGAAGACATGATGCGTAAAAGCACCCAATCACTGATGGCATTGATGGCAGGCGCCGCGCTGGCGCTGACCGGCTGTTCCGACGGCGGTAGCCAGCCGGCCGCTGTTCTGGATCCCAACGCTGAGCCACAGTACGCAGGAACCCTCAGCATCCTCACGAAGTTTGGCGGAGACCCGCTGGAACCGTACTTTGAGGATCTGGCGGCGGAGTACAAGAAGCTGCACCCGGAAGTGTCCTTCGATCTCATCCAGGAGACGGACCAGAGCATCAAGGACAAGACCAAGACGCTGACTGCGTCCCAAGCCATGCCGGACATCTATTTCACCTGGGCTGGCAGCTGGGCCAACAACTTCATTGATGGGGGACTCGCAGCAGATCTGACCCCGGTCATTGCCCCTGGTACCGAGTGGGGCAACAACTTTGGCGAGTCCGCGCTGAAGGCCTTCGCCAAGGACGGCAAGTACTTCGCGGTTCCGCTCTACAACAACGGCAAGTTCATGGGTTACAACCAGCGCATCTTCAAAGAGCTGGGCCTGACACCGCCGTCCACTTTCGATGATCTGATTTCTTCCTGCTCGGTGCTGAAGGGAGCCGGCTACGAGCCGATCTCGTTCGGGAACAAGGATGGCTGGCCGGGGCTCCACTACCTGCAGCAACTCTTCGCCTACGAAGTGCCGGCCGATACGCTGCAAGCCGACTTCAGCCCGGCGACGGCCAAGCTCGAGGACAAGGGCTACCTCAAGGCAATGGACCAGTTCACCCGCTTGGTCAATGAGTGCACCGGCAGCGGCAAAGACTCCAACGGTGTCCTCTACACCACGGCACAGCAGGCCCTGGCTGAGGGCAAGTCAGGTATGTACTACCAGGAGATCCTTGAATTCGACTCCACTGCTTCCGCCGATTCAAAACTCAAGCAGGACGGTCTGGGCATCTTCAAGCTTCCCGCCGCCGCTGACGCCAAGGGCGATACACAAGCGATCGAAGGTTCCCCTGAGGGCTACATCATCAATGCGCGTTCCAAAAACGCCGCGCTTGCAGCTGATTTCATGAAGTTCGTAACCAACACGCAGAACGCAGCCAAACTCTCTGCCCCGCCATACGGCCAGCCCAGTGCT
Organism: Pseudarthrobacter sp. PvP004; assembly: GCF_017876035.1. Taxonomy (NCBI): domain Bacteria; kingdom Bacillati; phylum Actinomycetota; class Actinomycetes; order Micrococcales; family Micrococcaceae; genus Pseudarthrobacter; species Pseudarthrobacter sp. PvP004. Next base: position 3,559,004 of record NZ_JAGINL010000001.1, on the reverse strand, counting down.
GTCAAGGGCGCGGTTTCCACGGAGAACTCTTCCGGACCTGTCGTCGAGGGCATCAAGCAGGTGAACGAAGCATCCGCGGCGATCACCTGGCTGGACTCCGTCACTGTTCCCGCGGTTGCTGATGCCTGGTTGGCCGGTGGGGAAGCCTTGGTGGCCGGAACGCAAACCCCGGATCAGGTTCTTGCCTCTGTCCGGGCTGCTTCCAGTGCAGCGAAATAGCAGGACACACCATGACTGTTTCCGATACTGCCTGGAAGCCCGCGGCTCCACCACCGGCGCCCGCTTCCACTAAGTCCACGAGAACCAGTACGCGAAAGTTTGCCCGGACGACTCACTGGCGCAACGTCGTGTGGGTGTTGCCTGCGGTCCTGCTGTTAGGGGTCTTTGCGTACCTGCCACTGGTTCAGAACCTGGGGTTCAGTTTCCTCAAGTGGGATATCTACAGCGGCCGCCAAACTTTTGTGGGCGCGGACAACTACGTCCGAATGTTCAACGACCCCATCTTCTGGAAGTCACTCCTTAACAACACCCTGTACGCGATCATCTCCATCGCCTTCCAGGTATTCGGTGCGATGATCCTCGCCGCGATGATCGAGGGACTGCGAAGCCAGCGGTGGAGGGGAATCCTTCGAGCCGTCTACTTTGTACCCTCGGCGATCTCCCTGACGGTCGCTGGCCTCCTGTTCTACTTCATCTACGAACCCGAGATGGGCATCCTTAACGCGGCGCTGGATTTCCTTGGCTTGGGGAATTTCACTCAAGCGTGGCTGGGGCAGGAAAACACGGCCATTTTTGCCATCATTGCCATGAGCCAATGGCAGGGCTTCGGATACTGCACGCTTCTGTTCTCGGTGGCCCTGCAGCGGATCCCGTCTGAACTGTATGAAGCGGCGTCCATTGACGGCGTCGGACCCTTCCAGCGGTTCTTTTCGATTTCCTTGCCACTCGTCAGGGAAATGACCGGTCTCATGATGATTGTCACGGTGTCGGGAGCTTTCCAAGTGTTCAACGAAGTCATGGTGATGACCAGCGGAGGGCCGAACAACTCCAGCCAGGTCCTCGGTACATGGCTCTACAGAAGCGGATTCGTCCGCAATGACTTTGGCTACGCGGCCGCCGTCGCCACTGCTGTCTTCATCATCACGTTGGTCCTGGCCGTCATTCAGCTTCGTATCTCCAAGAAAAGGAGGGTCCAATGGTGACGCGCTCAGCTGTGCTCCTGGTACTTGGACGGGTCCTGGTCAAAGCGTTCCTGATTGCACTCGCCGTCGTCGTCATTTATCCCTTGGTCTGGATGCTGCTCAACGGCGTGAAGTCCAACTCCGAATTGTTCTCCAATCCCTTCGCCCTGCCCGTTGCGTGGAAATGGGACAACTACGTCACCGCGTGGAACCGAGGGGTGGGCGACTATCTCACTACCAGCGTCCTGGTCACGGTGGCTTCCACTCTTGCAACCGTATTTATCAGCGCGTGGGCTGCTTACGGACTGACCCGGGTGAACATCCCGTTCAACAGGGTGGTGCTGATTCTCATCCTCGGGGGCCTGATGCTCGCTCCCACGGTGGCGCTGATCCCGCTGGTCAAGATGTTCCAGAGCCTGGGGCTGTACAACAACCTCTGGGCGTTGCTGATTCTGTACACGGCGTTCCGTGTTCCGTTCACGACGTTCCTTATCCGGGCTTACATGATGGACCTGCCCGCAGAGGTGGATGAGGCAGCCTCAGTTGATGGGGCCTCAAAGGCCCGGGCGTTCTGGCAGGTCATTCTGCCCATGTGCAAGCCAATCCTCGTTTCTACTGTTCTCTTGAACATCCTGTTCACCTGGAACGAGTACCTTTTCGCCATGGTCTTCACCAGCGGGGGAGCGTTGCAGACCCTGCCGGTGGGGCTTACCAACCTGATGTCCAAACACGGCACGGACTACCCTGTGGTGTTCGCAGGCATGGCCATCGCGGCAATTCCAGTGATTGTGCTCTTCTTTGCGGGGCAGCGGTACTTCATCCGTGGTCTAGCCGACGGAGTTGGTAAGTAGCCGTGGGTTCACCCAGCGCAGGCTAGTTTTCCGGGCTGCCGGGGCAGCCCCATGAGTTGGGGTTTTCTTGGCAGGTGTCGGCGACGAGTGCTTTTTCTGTTTCCCAGACGTGGATGGTTTTGGTGGGTGTGGTGATGTCCAGGGTGCCGTTGATGGGTAGTGGTGGGCCGTTGTTGACCGAGTAAGTGCCGGTGAAGCTGGTGGTGACGGCGGCTTGGTAGTTGCCGGTGTCTGTGTAGGTGTGGCTGGTGCGGGTCTGGTTGTTGAGCCATTCGGTTTCGGGGATGGTGTAGCCGGCGGCGGGTGTGGGTCCGAGGGTGGTGCCGTCTCCGTAGGTGTAGGTGTAGCTGGTGGGTGTGGCGGTCAGGTGGACTGCTTGGCCGAGGATGGTGAGGTCGAAGGTTTGGTCTGCGGCGGTGGCGTAGAAGTTGGTGGGTCCGCCTTTGAGGGTGTGGGGGAAGGGCTGGGCTTCGAGGTTTCCGGGGTTGACGGGGAGTTGGCGGAAGTCGTTCAGGATCCGGGCGGCGATGTTGGCCAGGACGTTCTCGGGTTCGGAGTCATAGAGGCAGGTGGGACCACTGACAGGGATCCAGTCTGTCCAGCCAGGGTTGGTGATGGCTTTGGGGGCTTCTTTCCAGATGACCGGAGTGCCTTCCTCGCCTGCGGGTGTGGTTGCCGGGCAGTCGAGGGCGTCGCAGCCCGGGTCTTTGGTGTCGGGGCCGTCGGCGCGGCAGTGGGTGTCGGCCATGTACTGATTTGGGTCCTCGGAGGCGGGTGAAGTTGATGTTGAGCCGAGGCTGGGTGCCAGCTGTCCAGTCGCGGGGTCGATTCGAAACCTGCTCGTGAGATCAAGAGCATCCTGTTGATTGTTGTAGCCCGCCCAACTGTCCGTGTCAGCATGCGCTGGACTAAGTGACGCAAGTATGAGTGCGGCGACGGTTATCCTCACGACCGAAGAAGCGCGCGTGAGCCAAGCGGAACGACTAATTGATGAGGCCAAGATTGGTCACCGTCCATCCCGAGGAACCATATGTAGCAACCAGGCCAAAGGCAGAGTTTGTCGCCTTCTCGGAGGCCCGCCCCGGAGTTCCCTCAGCATTGAAATAGTCGATTTGTTCCTGGATAACTTGGACCTTTGCCTGCTGGACGATGGCTCCGTCAACCCAGATGGACTCAACGGCTGGGACGGAAATCTTTCCGCCAACGGACCACCGGCCGTTGATGTGGCTGTCACTGATGCCCTTCTCGATTCGTTTGCAGGTCTGGCACTCAGGTCCGCTGAGGCTGGACCAAACAGACTGGTCGCCGGATTCTGCCGCATAGTTTTGCTGCGCGTACCAGTACCCAATGAACGCCTCCAGCCCGGCTTTCGAGTTCTCCTTCGCAAGCTCGGGCATCACGGGAACGGGCACGTTCTGTGCTTTCCCCGTCGCGTCGGCGGGCTTGTATACGGGGGCGGCAGACGGAGTAGCCGACGCTGCGGGGACCGAGGCGCTTGGGGTGGGCGCCGCCGTCGTCGGGCCTGTTTAGGAAGCTGCGCTGTTGGGTGTGGAGCCGCTCGCGCAGCCGCTCAGAAGCATCGCAACCGCGAGGGCACAAACCGCTGGCAGAGTGCGGACAAAAGGCGAAGACGTGAACGAATGGCGCGGCATGACAGGCTCCCCAACAGCTGTTTTTGGTGATGTGTCGGCCAGTCTAGGCGGGGCGAACTGCCGCGACCCAGTCACGAATTCCAGCCTGTGGATAACGTGGATGTGGGCGAAGGCCTCATCGCTGGCGCTCTCCCATCCAGGACTGAACCGAGCAGATCTGCGAGCAGCCGCCGCCGCGCGCACCCCACTCTCCGACGCTTCTCCCAAAGCGTCGGAGCTAGACGCTAGGGTGGTACTCAAGAGAAGGGGAGTGCTCCATGGAAGACCAGAACGTGCAGCTTGATCCCGTGCCCGGGGGCGAAATCCTTGGGACCGGACGCACCATCATCTCCGAGGCGGCCGTCGCCAAAGTAGCGGGTATCGCTGCCCGCACCGTGCCCGGCGTCTACTCCTTGGGCTCGGCTCCGTCCCGTGCGCTGGGTGCCATTCGCGACGCCGTCGGCAGCTCCGACCATGCAGCAGGCGTCCGCGCTGAGGTCGGGGAGACCCAGGTGGCGGTGGATATCACGTTGGTTGCTCTCTACGGCCATCCCCTGCACGGCGTTGCCAACCAAGTCAGGGCTGCGGTGTACCGCGCCGTGGAGGAACTGGTTGGCCTTCAAGTGATCGAGGTCAATATCGAGATCACCGATGTCTTCATTGCACCGCCGGCCAAACCCGCCGGAGCCAAGGCAGTGGTAGTGGAAAGGGATGCACTCCAATGAGCATGACCGTGGTGGGAATCGCTATCGGCGCTTTTGTAGCTTTCATGTCCTTCTCGTTCGGGTTATGGGGTTTCCTGATCTCCCTGCTGTTCATGGGCATCGGCGCGCTGTTCGGCCGCGCGGCTGAGGGCAAGCTGGATCTTCGCAGTGTGCTGGACGCCATTACGGGCCGGCGCTCTTCGTCATGAGCGTGGCTGAGGCTGTGGAGTTCACCACCAGCCTGGCCGGCCATAACCGGATCAGTACCCAGGCATTGACATCGTTGGCTCGGGCCGCTGCAGCGGAGGCGCTCGGCGTTGAGGCCAGCGACATCCGCGCTGATTGGGCGGACGACGACGGCCTGCTGGCTTTGTCCATCGTGGCACCTATCAGCGTCCCGGCTTTGACCGAGGTGTTGCGTGATCCGCAGCGTGTCCAAGGATTTGGAGGGTCCATTTGGAACCGTGCCGTGGCGGCCAAGGCTTTCGTTCTTGAAACCGTCACGCGGCTCAGCGGCTCCCAACTCAGCAGGGTGGACATCAGGATCAGCGGAGCACACGTCACTGAGGGAGGCCGCGTCCAGTGACCCAGGATCAGGAAACACAACAAATGAAGGCAACGGGCCCGAACGCGGGAGCCAGCCCGGTGGCCGGGGAAGACCCCGACATGAGCCGTATCCTGCGCCGCGAGACGCATTCGTCCCGTGCTGGAGCGTCCGTTATTGCAGCCGTCCTGGTCATTGTTCTGTGTGTCTACGCACTCCTCGAAGCAGGTGTCCGCGCCATCGGGCAACCCCCATGGCTCATTGATCCCACCACGGCCGCCGAGCGCATCATTGCCCTCCCGGAAGGCATCTCACCCCTGCTGCTCGGTGCGAGTGGTGCGGTCATTGCCATGGTCGGCCTCTTCTTCCTCCTCCACGCTGTTCTGCCGGGCCGACGCGCCCGTCACTTGCTCCGGGACCCGCGGACCGCCGTCGTGGTTGATGACGAAGTCCTGGCCTCTGCGTTGGCACGTCGTGCACGAACTGCCGCGAACGTTACCCAGGAACAAGTCATGGTAGTTGTCTCGCGACAGTTGGTTGTGGTGAACGTGCGGCCAACCTCGGGCAGCCGGGTCAGCGAAGAAGCAGTGCTGACTGCCGTGCAGGCTGAACTTGAAGAAATGTCGCCCCTGCCGATGCCTGCTGTCAGGGTCAACCTGGCGTCGTCGGGGGTGATCGGAGCGTGAACGGAACACCGCGTGCCCTCAACCGCGTACTGCTCTTCATCATCGGTGTGAAACTGCTGGCCATCGGGCTGCTTCTCCTGCTGCTGGCTACTGTGCCGGCAGTGGCTACTTGGTGGCATGGTTGGTCGGCTTCCGTGTGGGCAGGCGCCGAAAATGCTTTCCGGCAGACGCACCTCCCCGGACGCGAAGAAAGCTGGTTGTGGATTGTGGCAGGCCTGATCCTGGTGGCGATCATCATTGCGATGATCGCTTGGCTGTCACAGCAGGGCAAAGGCAGGGCCAACTTGCTGGTGGCCAGCGACGACGACAGCGACGTGGACGGCGAAGTCCGGATCGGTGGTGGCGTAGCTGAACAGGCGCTACGGGCAGCCTTGTCTGAACGGACCGACCTCGCTGGTGCATCCGTGGCGACACTGGAGGTAAAGGGCAAACCGGGCCTGCGCATCCGCATTCAACCGAGGCAAGGAGTGGCGCCCCACCTCCTCGCTGCGGAAGTGTCGCAGCTGGTTGAAGCGCTGGACCTTGTGATCGGACAAAAGACCCCGGTATTGGTGCACATGGTCTCCGGTGCCCGATCCAAGTTCACCAAGGCCGAAAGGGTCCGCTGACAAGGCGCACGCAGAGAAAACATCCACAAAAATACAGCGCATCCGCATCCATAGCCTGCCTTGTGTCGGTAGTAGGGGTATCAGCAAAATCCCCGCACGTCGGGCCGATTGAGGAGAAGGATATGCGCAGCAGAATACTTACGGCAGGAGCAGGAGCCAGCGCCGCAGCACTGGCAGCAGCAATCGTCTTGGCTGTCCCCGCACAGGCGGCGGAGGGTGACGCGCACCTGTCCGTACTGCACGGAGTGCCTGGGTTAACCGTTGACGTCTGGGTCAACGGAGCACGAACCCTGGATGACTTCGCTCCCGGCACTCTGGCCGGGCCCTTGGCACTTCCGCCCGGTGCCTACGATCTGGCCATTACCGCCTCGGACGCTGCCGATGCCTCTGCCCCCGTTATCGGGCCGGTGACGGTGACCTTGGCGGCGAACGGCAACTACACCGCCGTCGCCAACCTCGATGCGGCCGGGAAGCCAACCGCGAACTTCTTCACGAACGACGTCTCGCGCATCGATGCCGGCAAGGGCAAGCTGACGGTCCGGCACACGGCCGCGGCGCCAGCTGTGGATGTGCTTGCCGGCGGCACAGCCGTGGTGACCAACCTGGCCAACCCCAATGAGCAAACGCTCACCCTTGACCCGGGTACGATTTCGGCCGCAGTGGCCGCAGCGGGTACGACAGCACCTGTCATTGGCCCGGCCGATGTGACGGTGGCCGAAGGCACGCACACCATCGTCTATGCGTGGGGAAGCCTGACTGACAAGAGCCTTCAACTAGCGGTGCAGACCATTGACGGGCTGCATTCGGCTCCCGGATCGGTACCAGGCGCCTTGGACGGCTCATCGGGCAGTGTCCCGACAGAACAGATGGTCCCGACAGAACTGATGGTTCTGGGCGGCGGACTCGCGGCGGCAACGTTGCTGCTGATCGTCGTGGGGCTTGGAAAGGTTCGCACTTCCGCCGCAAGGAAGTCCTAAGGCCAAGGCAACGGCATGACATAAGAGCGGAACAGGTCCTGGTCGTCCGGTAACGACGGCCAGGACCCCGCATCAATCACGGCAGCCGGAGCATCCGGCCGTAGACGCCAGGAAACAACCGTTATGACACCAAGTAAGCCAAGCCGAAGCCGCCGGGTGGCGGCGCTCGCCGGGATGGCAGTGCTCGTTCTGACGGCATGCGGAACCGCGACACCGTTGACGGCCGGTAGTTCTTCCAGTGAGGCAAGCGGCCCGGACCCCAGCGAGCAGCAGACTCAACCGTCGCTGCCACCGGCCGAGCCGTCCCGACCACCTGCCGAAGTCTCGCTGAAGGGCACAACTCCCACGCAGCCGGCGGCGGTTCCCCCTCCGGTGTCGCTCAAGGTGGCCGGAACGTCAATTGACATGGCCGTTATCCCCGTGGGGGTCGCGCCCGGTGGGGCTATGGAGATACCGCAGACCTTCTACCAGGCCGGATGGTACCGATTCGGATCCGCCCCCGGAGCCGCGGAAGGCACAGCTGTCCTGGCCGGACACATCGACACCACCTCTGACCAGGCGCCGTTCTCCCAGCTGAAATCCTTGCCGGCCGGAACCTTGATAACCGTAGGGCGGGAGGGTGCTCCCGCACTCAACTATCGGGTTGTCTCCGTCACGCTGATGGCCAAGGACGCCTTTGACGGCGACTCGCTGTTCCGCCGGACCGGACCGCACGAACTCAAAGTGGTCACCTGCGGCGGCAGATGGCTGGACGAACGAATGGACTACAGCGACAATGTGATTGTCACCGCGGTCCTTGAATAAGCACCCCAACCCGGCCGTGGTCCTCGTCGCTGACGCCGGGAAGGAGTCTCCTTTGGTATCCCCAAACGAGGTTTCTTCCGAGTGGGACGATACGTTGACCGCCTCATTCATGGCGGGGGATGAGTCTGCACTTGTGGCTGCTTACAGGCAGTTTGCCCCGCTGGTTCACACGCTCGCTTTGAGGTCCTTGAGGGACCGTGCCGCGGCCGACGACGTCACCCAAGAGGTGTTTATCCGGGTGTGGCGTTCACGGGACACCTTCAACCCCGAGGTCGCGCGCCTGCCGGCATGGATAGTGGGCATTGCACGCCACGTCATTGCGGACGCCCACTCAGCGTCGAACCGGGAAGTTCGTAGAGTCCTTGCCGTCGCCCAGGTCCAAGACACCGGCGGCGGAGGTCCTACGGAGGGAGCTGTGGAGGTGCTGGCCGACAGGCTGCTCCTGGACGGCGAACTCGACCGGCTTGGTGAACCGCAGGGCGCCATCATGAAATTGGCATTCTATGAAGACCTGACGCACGAGCAGATTTCCCGCAGGCTTGAACTACCGCTTGGTACCGTCAAAAGCCACATTCGGCGCAGCTTGATCCACCTAAGAAGCAGACTGGAGGTTGACCATGCCGCACATTGATCCGGAAGAGTTGAGCCTCCTGGCGCTTTACGGTGACTGGCTCGATGAGGAGGGCCGGCAGCACCTTAGCGGCTGCGATGCCTGCTCGGCGGAGTACGCCGCTTTGCGCCGCGCCGTTGACGCCATGAAAACCACGCCGGACAGCAGCACCCTTGAGGTGCCCGGGCCCAGTGTGTGGAGTGGGATTCACCGGGAACTGGGTTTGTCGGACGCAATCCGGGAAGACCCCTTGGGCTCCGCAGCGGGCTCTGCAACAGGAACTGAAACCAGCAAGCCCGGCATTAACGGTCCAACCGAACCAGAGCAACCAGCAGCACCACCCGCGGACATACGTTCCGTCAAGAAACGTCCCCAAGGGTGGCAACGCCGCGGGACCTGGCTGGCGGTCGCCGCAGCAGGTGCCTTGGTCATCGCCGGTGCAACCCTATGGAACATCAACCAGGCGGCAACGCCGTTGGCACGAGCAGAGCTGACGCCACTTGCCCAGCACACTGCTACAGGATCGGCGACAGTCCTTGAGTCCCCTGATGGAACGCGAACCCTGGAAGTGAAACTGAGCAAAGAAGAAGCGCAGGGCTACCAGGAGGTCTGGCTTATTGGCACGGACCTCACACGGCTGATCAGTCTGGGAATCATGAAGTCGGACTCAGGTACCTTCCCGCTTCCGGCGGACCTGAATCTGGCCGATTTCCCCATCGTCGACGTTTCGGATGAACCACTGGACGGAAATCCCGGCCACTCCAGCGTCAGCATCGTCAGGGGCTCGCTCACTTCCTGAGGGCCCTTCACTGGTGTGAATCGCATTGGCGTGGGCTGCCCTCGCGCTCTCAGTTGCGGGTAGCCTGAATCCCATACCGAAGGACAGGAGGCCCCAGTGGCTGGAACAACAGTGGCTTCAACATCTGCGCCTGACAAATCTCTGCTCGAGACCACTGTGGCCGGGCTTATGGCGGAACTGGCCGCGCTGGAAGAACCCCGGGCTCGCGAAGTGAATGAAAAACACGGCGATGACCACGGGGTAAACCTCAGCAAACTGCGTGCCGTCGCGAAGCGGCTGAAGACCCAACAGGATCTCGCGCGGGAGCTCTGGGACACGGGCGACACCGCTGCCAAATTGCTGGCACTTCTGATCTGCCGTCCCAAGGCCTTTGGGCGGGCCGAGCTGGACAGCATGCTGCGTGAAGCGCGGACGCCCAAAGTGCAGGACTGGCTGGTGAACTACGTCGTCAAGAAAAGCCCGCACTCCGAAGATCTGCGATTGGCTTGGTTCTCCGATCCCGATCCTGTGGTGGCGAGTGCCGGATGGGCGCTGACGTCCGAAAGGGTGGTCAGGAAGCCGGAAGGCCTGGACATCGTGCAGCTGCTCGACATCATTGAGGCCGACATGAAGGACGCTCCGGACCGTCTTCAGTGGGCCATGAACCACTGCTTGGCACAGATCGGCATTGAGTTCCCGGAGCACCGTGCCAGGGCCTTGGACATCGGTGAGCGCCTGGAAGTGCTGAAGGACTACCCTACGCCGCCTAACTGCACATCGCCGTTCGCTCCGAGTTGGATCAATGAGATGGTGCGGCGCCAAGCCATCAAATAACTCTTTTAGCCCCTGTTACGGTGCATCATCCGGTAGGTGAGCTCGGCAAGGAGCTCTTCGTCGGAGAGGTGCGAGGCCCGGGCTATGGGAGCGCTGGGAACGGCAACGCGCGGAGGTCCTTGACGTGATTCGTCCCCCGATCGCATGTCGTCGGGGGTGATCATGTCCGGAGCGAAGGTGGACTTGCCTTTCAGGACCTCTGAAACAGACCCTGCCCTCCAGCCCAGGGCATGCTCAAGCTTGCGCTGGTTGATTTCCTGTGTGCGCCGCGTTCCGGACTCCAACGTCCGAACGGTCTTGATGGCGGTTCCCGCCTGTTTGGCCAACTGAACCTGGCTCAGCCCTTGCGCCAGGCGTTCTTCCTTGATCAGGCGGCCAATGGTTTGCAGTGCTTCAAGTTCATCCACGATTCCTACTTTTCCATAGGCAATAGTAGGCAATCAAATCGACAAGTCCAATGGCGGAGCGTGAAGCCCGACCGCAAATGCCCGCTTAGGCCCGGCTACCCAGCTCTCCGCAGCGAAAGTCAGGCTACTTGGTATCGATGCGGTTACGTTACGTGTAAGCGCTTGCATTCCGACGCGGACAATGACTAGTGTGAGCGTCACCACATCAATTGCGCCGCCGAATCTTTGTACTCAGCGAGGAGTCTTTAGCATGAAGAAAACCAAGTACCTGCTACCGGTCGCAGCCGCCGGTGTTCTGGCACTTACCCTTTCCGCCTGTAGCGGAGATGGTGGCGGTGGAGGATCCACCGCCGGCTCGGAGGATTGCTCCGCCTACGAAAGCTATGGCAAGCATGACGGCAAGACCGTCTCCGTCTACTCCACCATCGTGGACATTGAAGCCACCAACCTCGAGGAATCCTGGGCGCAGTTCGAGAACTGCACAGGCATCACCGTTAAGTACGAGGGCAGCAAGGAATTCGAAACGCAGATCGGTGTCCGTGCCCAGTCCGGCACCGCCCCTGATGTGGCGATCTTCCCGCAGCCCGGTCTTCTTGCCACCCAAGCACGGGCAGGCTACCTGAAGCCAGCTCCGAAGACTGTCTCCGATCTTGTAGACAAGAACTGGTCCCCTGACTGGAAGAAGTACGGCACCGTGGACGGCACGTACTACGCCGCTCCGATGCTGGCCAACGTCAAGGGCTTTGTTTGGTACGCGCCCAAGACCTTCAAGGACAAGGGCTGGGAAGTCCCCAAGACGTGGGACGAAATGATCGAGCTGTCCAAGAAGATTGCCGCGGACGACCCGAACATGAAGCCGTGGTGCGCAGGATTCGAGTCCGGTGAGGCTACCGGCTGGCCCGGCACCGACTGGATCGAGGACGTCGTCCTGCGTGCGCATGGCCCCGAGGTTTACGACCAGTGGGTAGCTCACCAGATCCCCTTCAACGACCCCAAGATCGTTGATTCCTTCAACAAGGCCGGCGATATCCTGCTCAACCAGGAAATGGTCAACGGCGGCTTCGGTGACGTCCGCTCGATCCTGAGCACCGGCTTCGCCCAGGCTGGCCAGCCGGTCCTGGATGGTACGTGCGCCATGCACCACCAGGCCAACTTCCAGGCAGCCAACTGGCCTGCAGGAACCAACGTTGCTGAAGATGGCGACGTGTGGGCCTTCATCACCCCGCCGATCGACGAAAGCAAGGGCAAGGCAGTCACCGGTGGCGGCGAAATGGTGGGCGCATACAAGGACACTGCAGAGGTTCAGTCGTTCCTGGCCTACCTGGCAAGCGCCGACTTTGCCAACAACCGCGTCAAGCTTGGCGGCGTCGTCAGTGCTAACAAGGGCCTGGATCCCAACAACGCACAGTCCGACCTCGACAAACTGACCGTCCAGATCCTTCAGGACCCCGAGACTGTGTTCCGCTTTGACGGCTCTGACCTGATGCCGAGTGCGGTTGGTTCCAACTCCTTCTGGAAGGGCATCGTGCAGTGGATCAACGGCACGTCTTCGCAGGATGTTGCCAACAGCATCGAATCCAGCTGGCCTAAGAGCTAACTCCCAAAGTGCTGCCTCCCCTGACTGGAACTCCCAGGCGGGGAGGCAGCGCTTTTCCCGGAACTTAGTGATTCACTCACGCCCCGGAGGTTGGGTATGGAATTTATAGGAGAAAAACTCCTTCAAGTAGTGATAGCCCTGGCGATATTCGCAGCGGTTATCGGCCTCATCATGTTGTTGGTGGACAGGGCTCCGAAATCAGTCAAGGACAAAGTCACCGTGGCCGGCTTCCTTGCCCCTGCCGCGATCCTGATGCTGGTGGGCCTTGTTTATCCGGCCATTCGCACGTCAATGCTGGCGTTCACGGATGCCAGTGGCAACGGCAACGGCTTCGACAACTTTGTCTGGATGTTCACGCAGCCAGAGGCTCTGACCACTCTGCGGAACACCGTCATCTGGACCGTCCTGGTTCCCTTGCTGTCCACAAGCTTTGGACTTGCATATGCAGTGTTCATCGACAAAGCCCGTGGCGAGCGGGTTCTGAAGTCGTTGGTCTTCATGCCGATGGCCATCTCCTTTGTGGGCGCAGGCATCATTTGGAAGCTCGTATATGACTACCGCGGTCCAAACATCGAGCAGACCGGTGTCATCAACTTCTTCCGGGACGCCTTGGGCATGGATCCCAAGCAGTTCCTTCTGGACGCACCGGAAAACACCATCTTCCTCATCATCGTCATGGTCTGGATCCAGACCGGCTTTGCCATGGTGATTCTCTCCGCTGCTATCAAGGGTGTCCCCGTGGAGCTCATCGAAGCAGCCCGTCTGGATGGGGCCAACGCCTGGCAACAGTTCCGCAATGTCACGGTCCCCGGTATCCGCGGAGCCTTGGTGGTGGTGCTCACAACCATTACCATCGCCACGCTGAAGGTCTTCGATATTGTCCGAACCATGACGGCAGGCAACTACGACACGTCCGTGGTTGCCAACGAAATGTACACGCAGGCTTTCCGTGCCGGTGAGCCAGGACGAGGTGCCGCACTGGCCCTGATCCTGTTCCTGATGGTGCTGCCGATCGTCGTGTACAACGCTCGAGTCCTTCGCAAGCAAAGGGAGATCCATTGACAGCCACGCCAGCCCCGAAAGAGGCCTCGAAGGCCACCCGGCAGCGTCCTGGATCCGATCCCACGGAGGACGCCCAGCCGATCATGCGTCGGGTCAAGACGAAGCTCACGTCCAAGTGGGCAACAGCGGCAGCGATCATCATCGCCGTCGTATGGTCCGTGCCGACGTTCGGCCTGTTTGTCACCTCGTTCCGTCCGGCCGCCAAGCAGGTGGGTCCCCGCTCCAACGGCTGGTGGAATGCCTTTGTTGACTGGGACTTCACGTTCAAGAACTACGCGGACGTCCTGACCCCGGCTGGCTCGCAATCTGCCAACCTCTCCCAGTACTTCGTCAACTCCATAGCCATCGTCATCCCGGTCACCATCTTTGTGCTGGTGCTGGCGTCAATGGCCGCATACGTTTTCGCATGGGGGAAGTTCAAGGGCCGTGACGCACTCTTCATCTTCGTCTTTGCCCTGCAGATCATCCCGCTCCAGATGGCCCTGATTCCGCTCCTGCAATTCTTCACGCAGACCCTGCAACTCCCCGCGGGCTCGTACGCGCAGCTGTGGATAGCTCACACCATGTTCGGCCTCCCGCTGGGCATCTTCCTGCTCCACAACTTCATCTCCGAGATTCCCGGTGAAGTCATTGAAGCAGCAAGGGTGGACGGTGCCGGACACAGCACCATCTTCTGGCGGATCATCCTGCCGTTGTCGGTGCCTGCACTTGCTTCCCTGGCAATCTTCCAGTTCCTGTGGGTGTGGAATGACCTACTGGTGGCGCTGGTGTTCTCCGGTGGAACAGCGGACGTGGCCCCGATTACCCAGCGTCTGGCTGAGATCTCCGGTACCCGTGGCGCCAGGGACTACCTCAACCCGGCAGCGGCATTCGTTTCCATCATCGTCCCGCTCCTGGTGTTCTTCGGATTGCAGCGCTACTTCGTGCGCGGCCTGCTCTCCGGTGGCCTCAAGGGGTAGGAACCGCAGCCTCGGTTGCGTTGCGCGTTACGTCGCCGCGTAACCGAGGGCTGCAAACCACAAGTCCACAATTAAGGTGTGAAGGCGGAGCAACGGCGGCCGGAGAGGGGAGCCTGTGTCAAAAACAACGGGTAGATCCCAACGCGGCGGCCATACGGGCGTTAGCATCGAGGACGTCGCAGCGGCTGCCGGAGTCTCCACCGCCACTGTCTCCAGGGCGGTCCGCGGACTGCCCCGGGTGTCTCCAGCAACCCGGGAAAAGATCCTCGAAGTAGCCAGTTCCCTGGGGTACGTGGCGTCGTCGTCGGCCTCGGGTCTGGCGACGGGCCGCACACGCACCATCGGCGTGCTGGCCCCTTTCGTTAGTCGCTGGTTTTTTTCCAAGGCCATCGAAGGCGCAGACCGGGAACTGCATTCCCGCAAGTACAACCTGTCCTTGTTCAATTTGGGCGGCCACGGCAGCAACCGTGAGCGGCTCTTCAGTTCCACCATGGTCTACAAGCAGATTGATGCCCTGCTGGTGCTATGCATGTCCCTGACCGAGGAAGAGCTGGAACACCTCCACAAGATCGACATCCCGCTGGTAGTGGTGGGTGGTCATGTTGAGGATTGCGCGTACATCGGCATCAATGATTACGACGCCGCGTCCACCGCCGTGCGGCATCTGCTGGACCTGGGCCACAAGGACATCGCTTTGCTTCATGGCGACGATGAGACGGACCTGAACTTCGACGTTCCCCGCGTGCGTATCCGCGCCTTCCAGGAAGTGATGACCGACGCCGGCCTGGCAGTCCGTCCTGAATGGGACCAATGGGGGGACTTCACTGTCGCCAGCGGACAGCAGGCGTTCAACCGGCTCTGGAGTCAGCCCGGCCGTAAACCGACAGCCATCTTCTGCTCGTCCGACGAGATGGCGATGGGCGTCATTTTCGAGGCGGGGCGCCACGGCGTCAGGGTGCCGCAGGACCTCTCAGTCATCGGGATCGACGACCATGACTTCTCGTCGTCCATCGGGCTCACAACCGTGGGCCAGCGGCCCGACAATCAGGCGGAGCTGGCCACCAAAATGCTCCTGGATGAGCTTGACGGTAACCCGGGAGCGGTGCATTCAGAGGTGGCACCCCACAAGCTGATTGTCCGCGAGACAACAGCCCCGCCCAACTTTCCTGGACAGCCAAGCTAAGAAGCGCGGGCCAACTGCCGGATGGGAATCCACCGCGAGGCGAGCCGTCGGTACGCAGCTGCCGCGCCGGTCATGTCGCCTTCAGCCAAGCACTCGATGCCGAGCCGGACATCCATGGGGGATTCGTCCGGGTACACCTTGTCAGCTACGGCACCATAATCCAGCTCCACCATGGACTGAACATGGAAAAGTTCCAGCCATTCCGTGAGCTGCGTCAGGTCGTCCAGCATGTCCAAGTCCGGCGCTGCCAAAGCCAAGTGGGCCACGGCGAAGCGTGCCCGGTCCAGGGCCTCAGTGATGGGTGTCCATACCCGGACGGTCAGAATGCGCCCCTCGGATTCCACCACGTCCTTGCGGTCCGACTCGGTGAAGAGAGAGAACCAACTGAACGGGATTCCCCAGGTTGAGGCTCGGGTATGCACGCGTTTGGCGTCTTCCCCGGCGTTGATGCGATCGATCCTGATTTGGTGCTTGTCCCGCTGCGATACCGGAATAAGAAGATCGGCCAGCGGACTGTGCACGCCGTCCATGAGCGCGTTCGCTGCCAAGCCGGCCCGAATCACCAGCTGGCTGGGGCAGTAGAGCAGCCGTCCGGCGTCGTGATCTTCTTTATTCGCCGCCGTCGCCGACCCCGCCGCGTGCCGTCCGCCCGGCACCCGCGTCATGCGCACCAGGTCAGTGCGGCCGGTGGGGAAGGGGTCACCGCCGGAGCGCGTGATGCGTCCCAGGGAGGCTTGGAGCTCCGCATTTTCGATGGCGGCCCGGGAACCCGCCTTGCTGCCCTCCGCCACGAGTTGGCGCTGCTGCTCGGGCGGGAAGGCCTCGAGGGGCTCGTAAATGCGCAGCGACGACGAGAACGGCAGACCTGCCTGGCCCCGATACAGGTTTCCAGTCATGTCAGCCGCCCCTTTCGTCAGTGACCTTGTACTTAGTCTGCAAGCTCTACGATGACGGGAGCGTGGTCCGAAGCGCCCTTGCCCTTGCGTTCCTCGCGGTCGATGGAAGCGCCGGTGACCCGCGATGCCAGAGCCGGTGATGCGAGGCAGAAGTCGATGCGCATGCCTTCCTTCTTGGGGAAGCGCAGCTGCGTGTAATCCCAGTACGTGTAGACGCCCGGGCCCGGAGTGTAGGGACGGACGACGTCGGTGAATCCGGCTGTTTCGAAGGCGTGGAAGGCGGCGCGCTCGGGTTCGCTGACGTGGGTGTAATTGTTGTTGCGGAAGAGCTCGATGTCCCACACGTCGTCGTCGAAGGGAGCGATGTTCCAGTCACCCATGAGTGCGATCTGGGCGGTCGGTTCGGACTTTACCCATTCGGCTGCGTGGCCCTGCAGGACGTCCAGCCATTTGATCTTGTACGGCATGTGTTCGTCGTCCAGTGAACGGCCGTTGGGCACGTAGAGGCTCCAGATGCGGATGCCGCCGCAGGTGGCTGCGATGGCACGGGCTTCCTGTGCGGGATCCTTGCCTGCCTTGCCGAACGCCGGCTGGTCCAGGAAGGTGCGCTGCACATCGTCCAAACCCACACGGGAAGCGATGGCAACGCCGTTCCACTGGTTCACCCCAAAGTGCGCAACCTCGTACCCCATGCGTTCAAAGAGCTCCCACGGGAAGTTCTCGTCCTTGCACTTGGTCTCCTGGATGGCAAGGACATCACAGTCGCTGCGCTCAAGCCAGGCTTCAACGCGGTCGGCACGGGCGCGGAGGGAGTTCACATTCCAGGTTGCTATCTTCACAGCCACTAACTTACCGAACTTGGCGCTGAGCGCATCCCCTGACGGCTTTTTACCCGGGGGACTCTCAGGGTCAGCGGGCGAACAACGGCGGTGAAGTGGCCAGCTTGCGGAGCCCGATGCCGGACGCGAGCAACAGCAAGCCCGTCACAATCGCGAACCCTGCCAACATCCACACCAGGCTCAGCAGACCGAGACCCGGATTCACCAGCACAACAATCCCGAACACGGTGGTCACCAGGCCCGTCAGGAGCCAGATACCCCAGCTCCGGATAAAATTCCTCGCGGCAAGGGACAGGATGATTTGGGAAAGGCCCAGGACCAGGGCCCACAAGCCAATGAGGACACCGATTGCTGCTGCCGTGATTCCCGGCAAGGCAATTGCCACAATGCCGGCCGCAATGGAGATGAACCCACCTACTACGGTCCAGCGGGAACGGCCGGCGGGGTCGTAAAAGTAATGCGCCACGCTGGTAATGCCGTCAATGATTGCGAAAACTCCGAACATGACAACTACCACCAATGCGGTGGCGCTGGGCAAAACAATGATCAATAGGCCGAAAACTATGGAAAGGACTCCCCGGACCAGCAAAGCAGTTCCCGGGTTTTTGAACATTTTGCGATCCGCTACGTCCGACATACGGTCAGCGTATCCAACCAGCCGCCTTTACCGCATCCCCTCTCGCCGGATAGCTGTGGCAATTGCTGCGGCACGCGTTTCGACACCCAATTTGGCGTAGATGTGCGCGAGGTGGGTTTTGACAGTTGCCTCCGAGATAAACAGCCGTTTCCCGAGGTCGCGGTTGCTGAGGCCTTCGGTGAGGAGGCTGAGCAGCTCTGCTTCGCGGGGAGTGAGGATCTCATCAGGATTCCGCAATTGTTGGAACAGGCGCGAAGCCACCGGCGCACTCATCACGCTCTTCCCCTGCACAGCGCCCCGAACGGCCGCGAAGATCTCCTCCGGGGCCGCGTCCTTGAGCAAATAGCCCATGGCTCCGGCGTCCACCGCGCGGACGATGTCGGCGTCCGAATCGTAGGTGGTGAACACGATGACGGCCTGCTTCGGGTTCCGCTGACGGAGTTGCTTGATGGCCTCGATGCCATCCATCCCGGCACCCATGGCCAAATCCATGAGGACTACCGCGGGCATATGCTCTTGGGCGGCTTCCAGGGCTTCCTCACCGGAGGACGCTTCCCCGACGACGGCGATATCGTCTTGGGTGCCCAACAGCGCCTTGAGTCCGCTCCGGACCACCGTATGGTCATCCACGAGGAGCACGGAGATGGTGTTCACAGGGCCTCCTTCAGGGCGTTTTCCGGATCGGTAACCCGGGCCAGCGGGAACTGCGCCGCGATGATGGTTCCTTCACCGGGCGAGCTCTCCACGGACAATTCTCCGCCCAGCTGTTCAACCCGCTGCCGCATGGCGCGGAGGCCGTATCCTCCGTGTGCCGACGCCGGAGGTACCGCTGCGGGGTCAAAGCCGCGGCCGTCGTCGAACACGTCCAAGGTGACCGCGTCCGGAAGGTACCCCACAGTCACACTGGCGTGGTTCGCGTGGGCGTGGAGTTTGATGTTGGCAGCTGCGCTTTGCGTGACGCGGAGCAGGGCATGCCGCACCTCGGAAGGAAGGGGCTGAGGCGCACCGGTGACCTGGACGTTGATGTTATCCACATATTGCCGTGCTGCATGTTCCAAGGCCTCCGGGAGCGGACCCGTCTCGAGGCCGGGGGCGGAGAGTTCGTGCACCAGGCTGCGGGTGTCGGCGAGGTTGCGCCTGAGCAAATCCGTTGCCTTGCGTACGTCGTCATGGGCGGTTTCGGCTGGCCATGACCGTTGGGCCGCCTCAAGGAGGAGCAGGCTGCTGGCCAGGCCTTGGGTCACGGTGTCGTGGATTTCTCGTGAAACACGCTCGCGTTCGGTGGCGATTCCGGCTTCACGTTGCTTGGCGGCGAGTTGCTCCTGGGCCTGGGTGACGTCGTCGAAAAGCCTGCGTTGCAGTGCCGCGTCGCGTTCAATCTTGTCGTAGATCAGCGTGAGCAGGGCGCCCGCCGCGAGGGGCCCGAGCAGCATGGCGATGTCCGTCCAGTCGCTCATCCGGAAGAGGCCGACGGCGGTAGCGGCCGCCGTCGCACCGCCCGCCACGTAGCCCGACCATCCCCGGAAGGCCGTGCGCGTGAGGAAGAAGATGGCGAAGGAACACCAGGCGAAGCTCGGAGCGACCACCACCAGCGCGGCCCATGCTGCCACTAACGCGACCATCCACGGAATCCACAGCTGTTGCCTACCCCGACGTGGTTGCCGATGGGCCAGCACGGCGGTGACCGCATACAGTGCACACACGGCTATGGCCAGGGCGACGGTCCACAGGTTGTCTGCGGGGGAGTGACGCATGACGTACCTGACCGCGGAGGCCACCATCAGCACGGCAAAGCCCGAATGCACTACGGCATCAAGACGTCCATCGATCCGGTTGCTGGGCTGGTTGCCAGGTTCGGGCCGTAAGCGGGTAGTTGGCATGGGCGGTTCCCGGTTTCAGTTGAAGGCGTTCTTTCCATGCTAGGTCCCCGCGGAGTGGTTGGTCTCTCCACCTTTTGGCTGATACCGGTGGAGGAAAGGTTGAGCCCGTGCACGGCGGCCGGCCGATGTGGCGTGGGGACATTCGCGGAAGCATGGAGCTGTACCCGATGCTTACTACGAGGAGAACACAGTGAAGAAGTCCAAGAAGATGATTGCCGCCGCAGCTGCCGGAGCATTGCTGCTCACCGGCGGAGTGACGGCCGTGGCCAACGCAGTGGCACCCGCTGCCGCGCCTGTTGCAGCGCCCGTGAAGGTTGCCGCAGACGTCCTGCCCGCGCCGGAAAATGTCGTCGCCCAGAACCGCATCTCCGTGGGAGCTTCGAGCAAAGCCGTCAACGCGGCGCTGGCCAAGTGCCAGGCCGACAAGCTGCCGTTCGTGACCGTGGCCCTGGTTGACCGCTTCGGCACCGTCCAGGCCCTCCTTCGCGGTGACAATGCCGCCGAGCACACCATCGAAGCCGCCAAGCAGAAGGCCTACACGGCAGCAGCCTTCGGCGCTCCAACCAGCGAGCTCGCCAAGCGCATCAACGGCAACGGCCCGTCCATCGCCGACCTCCCCGGGACCCTCTTCCTGCCGGGTGGCGTTCCGCTGAAGGTCAACGGCGTTTCCGTTGCGGGCATCGGAGTTGGCGGCGCACCCGACGGCGCACTCGACGAAGCCTGCGCCACTGCCGGCGCCGATACCTTGGCCGCAGCAGCGAAGTAGCCATGAACGCCCTCGGTACAAAAGCGCGGGTGGTGGGGGCGGGCGTGCTGGTGCTCGGGCTGCTGTCCGGATGTACGACGGCGGCCCCGTCGCCTTCCAGCCCGACGCCGACTCAAGCAACCCCCACCCAAGCCGCGTCGTCGAACGCCGGTCCCGGGCCGGCGTCGTCGGCTGCTGTGCCGGCCCAACAATCAGCGGAAGCCAAACTCTCACCGGAGGCCCAAATCGAAACCGACCGACTCCTCATCCTCGCCGCGAAAGCCAACGACGCTGCGAAGGTCCGCGAACTGATCGCGGCGGGTGGCAACGTCAACGCGAAGGACGAGATTCAGGACTCCGCGTTCCTCTACGCCGGCGCCGAGGGTTTCAACGAGGTCCTGCAGCTGACGTTGGCTGCAGGAGCGGATGTTCGCAGCACCAATCGGTACGGCGGCACTGCCCTGATCCCTGCGAGCGAGCATGGGCACACGGAAACTGTTCGGATTCTGATCGCAGCAGGCGTGCCCGTGGACCACGTCAACAATTTGGGGTGGACCGCCATGCAGGAAGCGATCCTGCTTAACAATGGTGGGCCCAATCAGCAGGACGTGGTCCGGCAACTCCTGGCAGCGGGAGCCACCCCGGACATCCGCGACCCCCAAGGCCGAACCGCCCTGCAGAATGCAGAGCGGCTCGGGTTTACGGAGATCGCGGCGCTGATCCGCAACCGCTAGCTACAGCGCTTCCAGCACACTCACGTAGTTGGCGATGCCCACGCCGCCCATGTTCTGGACGGCGCCGCGGCGGGCGTTGGGCAGCTGCATGTCTCCTGCGGTGCCGCTGAGTTGCATCGCGGCGATGACGTGCTGCGATACGCCCGTCGCGCCCACCGGATGCCCCTTGGCTTTCAGGCCGCCGGAGACGTTGATGGGCAGCTTGCCGTCTTTGAAGACCCAACCTTCCTTGATGGCACGTGCGCCCTCGCCGCGGGGAGTAAGACCCATGGCCTCGTACATGATGAGTTCGGCGATGGTGAAGCAGTCATGCACCTCGGCGAAGTCCAGGTCCTCAATGTCCACGCCCGCCATGCCCAGCGCGCGTTCCCACGAAGCCCTCGTGGCGGCGAACTCCGTGGGGTCGCGCTTCTCTGCGGGGAAGAAGTCGTTGGCGTGGCCGAACCCAGCAAGCCGCACTGGTGCGGTTGCGCCTCCGGTCGCCGACGTGGACAGCACGACGGCGGCAGCACCGTCGGAGACCGGCGAACAGTCGGTGCGGCGCAAGGGTTCGGCCACCATGGGGTTCTTCTCGGAGATGGTCCGGCAGAACTCAACGCCGAAGTCCCGGTGCATTTGGGCGTAGGGGTTGTCCATGCCGTTGCGATGGTTCTTGGCGGCGATGGAACCGAGGACGTCGCCGAGGCCATTTTCAAAGCCCGGGCCGTTGATTCCTGCCCCGTACCGCTTGTCGTAGTGCTTGGCTACCTCCGCGAACAGGCCGGTGAAACCGGTGGAGGACGCTTTACCGGCCATCTCGTAGGAAGCACCGAGCAGCGCTGCTCCCACAACGTCCGCGCCGGCGTCGGTCATCTTCTCAGCACCGATCACCAGGACGTTGCGGGCAGTTCCAGACAGGACAGCTTTAACACCTTGTTGGAACGCCGCGGAACCGGAAGCGCAGGCGTTCTCGGTGCGTGTTGCGGGGACGTTGGCAAGGTCCGCCGACAACTGGAGTGCCAGTGACGACGTAAATCCGAGAGGCTGCATACCGGAGTTGAACTGGCCAAGGTAAATTTCGTCGATGTCCTTGGGGGCCAGCCCCGAGTTGCTGATCGCTTCGCCGGCAACCTGGACGATCAGCGACTCCAACGTCTCATCGCCCAGTTTGCCGAACTTGCTGTGCCCCCATCCGGTGAGCAGGATGTCTTTGCCGAACTGGTCCTTCAGGCTCATGCGTGTGCTCCTTCTAGCGTGGGTTCTTCAGCCGTCAGCGCTACCGTGAACGCCGCGTCGGTCTTGATGCGGATTTCTTCCACCGTGAGGCCCGGTGCGAGGCGGGTCAGCAGCAGCCGCGTGCCGCCGTCGTGCTTCTCTGGATCCGGAACTATATCGAAAACGGCCAGGTCCGTGATGATCCGGTCAACGCATTTGAGCCCCGTGAGCGGGAGCGTGCAGTCGGTGACGATCTTGGCCGAACCGTCCTTGGCGTTGTGCTCGGTGAGGACAACCACCCGGGGCGTCCCGGCCACCAAGTCCATGGCGCCGCCCATGCCTTTGACCATCTTGCCGGGGATGGTCCAGTTGGCAAGGTCGCCGGACCCGGACACCTGCATGGCGCCCAGGATGGCCACCTTCACGTGCCCGCCGCGGATCATGCCGAACGACGTGGCGGAGTCGAAAATGCTGCCACCGGGGGTAATGGTGACGGTTTGCTTGCCGGCATTAATAAGGTCCGCGTCCTCCTCGCCCTCAAACGGGAACGGGCCCATGCCCAGCAGGCCGTTCTCGCTCTGGAGTACCACCCGCACGCCGTCGGGCAGGTTATTGGCCACCAACGTTGGAATGCCGATGCCGAGATTTACGTAGTCGCCGTCGTTCAGTTCTTCGGCCGCAATCGCGGCCATCTGGTCACGTGTCCATGCCATGATGATGTGCTCCTTTGCCTTAGGCCGTCAGTGCTTCAGCGCGCCGTGCCTCCGGGCGCGGGCGGACAGTGCGCTGTTCGATGTCCTTGACCCGGTTGATTGCTTGGACGAGCCGCTGCACGTAGACGCCCGGGGTGTCGATGTGGTTGGGATCCAGCTCGCCCGGTTGCACGATGACCTCGGCCTCGGCGATGGTCACCTTGCCAGCTGTGGCGACCACAGGATTGAAGTTCCGGGCCGTGTAGCGGTACACCAGATTGCCGTCGGTATCGGCGGTGTGGGCGTGGACCAGCGCGACGTCGGCGGTGATGGCGCGCTCGCGGACGTACGTCACGCCGTCGAACTCTTCCAACGGCTTGCCTTCGGCAACCAACGTGCCCACGCCGGTTCGTGTGTAGAAAGCAGGAATGCCGGCGCCCCCGGCCCGGAGACGTTCGGCGAGTGTGCCCTGCGGGGTGAACTCAACCTCGAGCTGGCCAGCGAGGTATTGCTCGGCGAAGAGCTTGTTCTCACCCACGTAGGACGCGATGACCTTCCGGACCTGGCCCGCTTCAATCAGGACCCCAAGGCCCTTGCCGTCCACGCCCATGTTGTTGGAAACGATGGTGAGGTCCTTGGCGCCCGACTCACGGACGGCGTCGATCAGGTCCGCGGGGATACCGCTGAGGCCAAAGCCGCCGACGGCGATGGTCAAGCCGTCTGCCATGAGGTCATGGAGCGCCTGGGCTGCGCTGGTGTGGATCTTGGCCATGCTTGACTCCTCTTTGAGTTTTATGTGCGTATCCACTTTGTGGACTGAGTTCCTCTGTAGTGGAGCCTAGGGTTCTTGCGGATGCGGGTCAACGGCGGGATGTGTTGGTGACTCACGCTGTGGACGCTACGCTTAAAGGTGTCCATATTGTGGATGAATTATTCGAAAGGGTGCCGTGATGGTTCAGGGAGCACAAGTAGTAGGCCGGGTAGCCCTGCTGCTTCGCCTGGTGGGACGCAAGCCCGAAGGCACCTCATTGGCTGGCTTGGTACGTGAGTCCGGGCTGACCAGGCCAACCGTGCACCGGCTGCTGACGTCGCTGGCTGCTGAAGGGCTGTTGGAGCACGATTCAGACTCTGGAAAATGGGTGCTGGGCCCGGAGATCTTCCTGCTGGGATCCGTAGCTGCTGCACGTTTCCCCATGGAGGACATCGCCCGGCCGTCGCTGCGCCGGTTGGCTGCCGAGACAGGGGAGAGTGCCTTCTTCTCCATACGTCGTGGAAACGAAACCGTGTGCGTGTTGCGGGAGGAGGGCTCGTTCCCCGTGCGTTCCTTCGTGCTGCACGAGGGGGTGCGGTTCCCGCTGGGAGTCGCGTCGGCAGGGACGGCGATCATGGCTTTCCTGCCTCCCGAAGAGCAGGAATCGTTGCTCAACGACTGGCCGGGGCATGCGGGCGACTTTGCCGCGGGACATCCGGCCCGCGTAGTGCGGGACAACCTGGAGCAGACCCGTTTGGCCGGCTACTCCGTAAATCCCGGGCTGATTCTTGAGGGCAGCTGGGGGATGGGCGCTGCAGTGTTTGACCAGCAGGGAAGGCCGGCGTGGGCTCTTTCCTTGACAGGCATTGAGCCAAGATTCCGGCCGGACCGCCAAGAGTTCCTGGGCAAACTGTTGCTCGAGGAAGCGCACCGAATGACCGCGCGGTTACAAGGCGCTAGCTGAGGTCTAGGCGCATGAGCACCCTGGGGAAGCCGTTGAGCACGGACGTCGTTTCCGCGACCTTTGTGAAACCGGCCTTCTCGAACAGTCGGCGGGTGCCCACGTATGCCATGGTCAGATCCACCTTGCCGCCCTTGTTGTCCACGGGGTAACCCTCGATGGCAGGCGCGCCTTGGCTCTTGGCGAAGTCAATCGCCCCACGCAGTAACTCGTGCGAAATGCCCTTGCCGCGATGCCCGGGCCTCACCCGAATACACCAGACCGACCACACGTTGCTCTCATCCACCTGGGGGATCTTGCGGTTCTTCGCAAAAGTGGTGTCCGCGCGCGGGTGAACCGCTGCCCACCCGACTACTTCGTCGCCGTCGTAGGCTAAAACGCCTGGGGGCGGGTCCATAGCTACCAGCTGCTTAACGAACTTCCCGCGCTCCTGCCTCTGGAGCTCCTGGTTCAGTTTCGACGGGATCCGGTAGCTCAGGCACCAGCACACATTCGCATCGGGGCTCTTGGGCCCCACCATGGTTTTCACGTCATCGAACACCGTCGCGGGTCGAACATCGATTGCCATCCGCCCATCCTGTCACCGGGTTACGCCCCGCCGCAGCAATCACGAATAAAAACTTTTTCAATTCGCACCCATCCACCCCGTCCCATCCTCCGAATAGCTGATGAGACACAAACCGCTAGTGAAGCAAAAGCATCACTTTCAGCCCGTGTCCCGCCAACCAATGGATCCAACGCCCTGGTTCCAAAAACAAGGAGAATGACATGTTGTCCACAAAGCGCCCCGCCCTCGCCTTCGTTGGCCTCACTGCAGCCGCCCTTCTCGGACTTACTGCCTGTGGTGGTTCAAGCACCACCAGCACGCCGGCTGCTTCGTCTGCCGCCCCGGAAACCTCCATGGCGGCACCGTCGCCGTCGGCCTCCGCCATGTCCAGCGCTGCCATGGATCCGGCCGCTAACCTTGTGGGCCCCGGCTGCGCCGGTTATGCCGCACAGGTTCCGGACGGTGCCGGTTCGGTAATGGGCATGGCCCAGGACCCGGTAGCCGTAGCAGCATCGAACAACCCGCTGCTCAAGACCCTGACCGCCGCCGTTTCGGGTCAGCTCAACCCCAAGGTTGACTTGGTCTCCACCCTGAACGGCAGCGAATTCACGGTGTTCGCACCGGTTGACGATGCTTTCGCCAAGATCGACCCCGCCACAATCGAGACGCTCAAGACGGACGATGCCCTGCTGAGCAAGATTCTCACCTACCACGTAGTCCCCGGTCAGCTGACCCCGGACCAGATCGTCGGCACCCACAAGACTGTCCAGGGTGGCGAAGTGACGGTTGCCGGCACCAAGGATGCCCTCACGGTTGACGGAGCTTCCAACGTGATCTGCGGCGGTGTTCAGACCGCCAACGCCACGGTTTACCTGATCGATTCAGTGCTGATGCCCAAATAGGCCTTAGCTTCCACCAGCACTAACAGCAAAGCAGGCGCCGGAATCCGGCGCCTGCTTTGTTGTGTAGGGACTAGCTGTTGTGTTGGGCTCTAGCGGCTGAAGTCAGTGTCGACGTAGGAGCCGGCCCGGTTGTGTTCGGACCCGCAGGGGCAGTGGTCAACCTCAATACGCACTGTCATTGGTTTGGATGAGTCCAAGGTAAGAGTCACATCCTTGCCGGCCTGGGCGCTGGACTGAGTGTTGAGGCGAAGGGTGCCCTGGGTAGCGATTTTGGACATGGTAAACCTTCCTGATGTCTTAAGTGAGGGTCCGTTGAAGCCGGGCTATTTGTCGTCTGATTCCAGTTGGGGTTTGCCAACCAACGGAATGGTTCCCGTGGGTGTTCCCCCGACGCAGTCGGACTCCGTGCATTTTTCAGCGCAATCGTGCTTGGTGACGAGGTCGAACTGAACGCCGCCGTGTTGTTCGACGCCCGTCCGGATGGCTCGTTCCACCACTGAAGTGGCCAAGCGCTTGTGCAACTGCAGCGGGTCGCGGCGGAGGTCTTTGACCAGTGCGAAACAGAGCAGCAGCATGACGATCACGAAAGGCAGCGCCGCCACGATGGTTACTCTTTGCAGGCCTGACAACGCTTCCGATGGTTTATCGCCGCCTGCAAGCAGCATGACCGCTGCCACTGCGCCGGTGAGGCTTCCCCAGAAGATCACCACTCCTCGACGCGGGTGCTCGGCACCATTGGAGCTGAGGGATCCCATCACGATGGAGGCTGCGTCGGCGCCGGTGACGAAGAATATCGCCACCAGGACCATGGCCAGGACAATGACGGCTGCGGTCAGCCAACCAGGCATGCCAAGGTTCTTGACCAGATCGAAGAGCGCGCCGTCGAAGTTGATGGAGGGCGCGCCGTCCACCATGGTTACAAGGCCCGGTGTGCCGGCTTTGTCAGCTTCTTGCTGGACGTGGAACGCAGCCCCGCCGAAAATGCCGAACCAGATGACGCTGACAACGCTGGGCACCAGCAGGACGCCGGTGACGAATTGGCGGATGGTGCGGCCACGGCTGATGCGGGCGATGAACATTCCGACGAAGGGCGTCCAGGAGATCCACCAAGCCCAGTAGAAGATGGTCCAGCTGGTCATCCAGCTGCGCAAGGAGTCGTCTCCCACAGCTTCGGTCCGTGAGGACATTTCGGCGAGGTCCCTGGCGTAGTCACCCACGGCGGAAGGGATGAGATTGAGGATGAACAGGGTGGGACCGGCAACGAACACAATAAGGGCCAGGACAACCGCCAACACCATGTTGATGTTGGAGAGCCACTGGATGCCGCGGCTGATGCCTGAAACAGCGGATGCCACGAAGCAGAAGGTCAGAATCGCGACGATGACCACCAGCACGGGAGTGCCGACCTCACCCAGCCATCCATTGGATGTCATGCCGCTGCCGATCTGGAGTGCGCCGAGGCCCAGTGAGGCGGCGGTTCCGAAGAGCGTGGCGAAGATGGCCAGGATGTTGATGAACTTCCCAAGCGGACCTTCCACCATGCGGATGCCGAAAAGCGATGTGAAGGCTGCGGAGACCAGCTGCTTGCGGCCCAGCCGGTAGGTGCCGTAGGCCATGGCGATGCCGACCACTGCGTACATGGCCCAGGGGTGCAAGGTCCAGTGGAAGATGGATGTGGCCATGGCCGTCTGGATGGCTGCTGGTGTGCGGCCGTCCACGGTGCCCGGGGGCGGTGAGATGTAGTGGTACAGCGGTTCAGCCACACCGTAGAACATGAGCCCGATGCCCATGCCTGCGGCGAACATCATGGCTACCCAGGAGATGGTACGGAACTCAGGCTTCTCTCCGTCTTTGCCCAGCGGGATGTTGCCAAACTTGCCGAGGGCAAGCCACAGGACGAAGACGACGAACAATGATGCGAGGACCATGAACAGCCAGCCCGTGTACTCCATGACCCAGTTCAGGGCGCCTTTGGAGGTCGCGGAAAGGCTGTCCCTTCCGACGAAGCCCCAGACCACGAAGGCGACGGCGATGGCGCCTGTGATCCCGAAGGTGACTTTGTCGAGAGTAAGTTTGCGGTTCCGGCGGGCCGAAACGGCCTGCTCGGTCTTGGCGTGGCGCAGCTCTTCCATGATCTGTTCGTACTCTTCAGAATCGGGAAGGATTTCTGCGCCTCCGTCCTCAGCGTCGAGGGCTGCCAAGGTGGTGTCGGGGGAGACGCTGATGACTTCTTCAGGGTTCTCCGCGCGGGCGGGGTTGGTTGGGCTGGCTGCAGCCGGGGTACCTGCCACGTGTCCGTTGGCAGGTATTTCCTCGGGTGTCAGCGGTTTTGTGTCACTGTTTATAGCCATGAGCGGGTCCTTTGCTCGGCGTGTCATGAGCCTGCGTTTCTACGAGGCCTTGGTAAATGGATCGGCGGGAAGGTTGGGGCTTCCTCCGATCCGATGATCATGGCGGGCCGTGGCGCCTCCCCGAGTGCGCGGTCACGGAGCGGGCAGGCGATAGGGATGATTCACCTCTTCTGGTTCGTGGGACGGGGGCGGCTGAGTCGTCGGTCGATGCTCCAGGGCGTGTTCCGCAGGAATCAACAACATCCGCGCTATGCAACAGAGTGCGCTCCGTCACATCCAAAGTCAAGGGCTTCCCGCTCTTTAACAGCAAATTGATATATCAATTGGCTGGAAGAGAAACGTTGCGTATCATGGGTGGGGTTGCGAATAACGCGTCCCTGATGGCATCAGGGGACAGCGAGCGTCACTCCGGCGAGCTTCGTTCCGGAAAGTAGTGAGGGTATGGCTGAGCCGCGGTAGCTAGCGCGGCCTGTAGCCCATACGGGCACTGATGGTCAGTCCCGCCTCCCGGAGGCTCTTGATGAGCCCTGGCTGTTCCTCGGGTGAAAAGCGGAACGCCGGACCGGAAATGCTGACGGCGGCAATGACGCTGCCCGCGTGGTTGAAAATGGGCACAGCAACGGCAGTAAGGCCGATTTCAAATTCTTCGTGGACTGTGGCGTACCCGTTGCGGGCCACGTCGAGCAGCTGCTTTTCCAGCTCCCCGCGGTTTGTCACGGTTCGTGGCGTTCGTGCGGGCAGGCCCACTGCCTTGAAGACCTGGGTTCTTTCGTCGGCGGTCAGTGCAGCAAGGAGAACCTTGCCGCTGGACGTTGCGTGCAGCGGCGTCAAGCTGCCCACCCAGTCGTAAGTGGCCAGTGTGGAGGGCCCCATCGCCTGATCCACGTTGACAGCGTAGTTGGACCTCAGGACGGCCAGGTTGACGGTTTCCTTGTACTCGGCTGCCAGTGCTTCAAGGACTTCCCGCGCCTCATGCACCACGCTTAGCCTGCCCGGAATTGACGATGCGAGGCGGAGGATCCCAAAGCCCAGCTGGTACTTGCCGCGCTCACTGTTCTGCCGGACGATGTCGCGGTTGACCAAGGAGCCCACCAGCCTGGACACGGTGGATTTGTGGATGCCCATTTCTTCGGCGATTTCGCTCACTCCGGCATCGCCTTCGCGGGCCAGGATTTCCAGGATCTGGAGCGCGCGGTCCACAGATTGGACGCCGCCGCCTTGGGCGTCTGCGCCCTTGTCAGTGTCCGCGTGGTTGCGTTCGGCCATGATGCCCCGTGTCGTTGTCCAGGCAGGCCGCCTTGGGCTGATAACCCTGTCCGGCCTGCACCCTCGTCTTTCCTCATCCTAGACGGAGTTTTGCAGGGACCCTTTCACACCATGGGGACTCGTGTCCGGACTCCGGAACTGAAGGATGTCGTCCACGGCAGCGGCAGGACCTGAACAGGCGTGCCAGCTGCTGCACCGGCAGGGGGAACAGCCATGTATCCGTCTGCCCAAGCAAGACCCCGCATCATGCCTGGACCCGTGTGGGAGGCGGGGAACACGAGGTCGTGGACAAGGGTGCAGGGCATGAGCCGGGTCCGTCCCGGGTCCGGATCGATGTCCGCGCCCGACGTCATCAGGACGGCACTTTGGAGAGGCCGGTTTCCCAAGGCCGCCAACAGGGGTTCGCCCAGGGTCATGAGTGCCATCATGGCGGCCAGGGGATTTCCAGGGAGCCCGATGACAAAGCGGCCATCGGGAAGTTCCGCCATCACCGCCGGATGACCTGGCCGCATGGCGATTCCGTCCAGCAGGAGCCGGCCACCGAGTGCCGCAATGGCATCGCGGAAGTGGTCTGTCCCTGATTTCCCCGTTCCGCCGGTAGTGATCGTCACGTCGGGCAGCGGGCCCGACTGACCGCCGGCCAGCGCCGCAAGCCACTCGTCGTACGAGTCGCCTATCCTGATCTGGCCACGGGGCTCCCCGCCCAATTGCGAAATGACAGTATCCAGCTGCGGGCCGAACGCGTCGCGGACCTGTCCCGGCGCGGGCTTACCTGAGGTCACCACTTCCGAGCCGGTTAGTACGACGGCGACACTCGGCTTGCGCTGTACCTGCAGTTCGTCGCTCCCCGCCACCGCAGCCAGGGCAATGTGGGCAGGATTGAGGAGCGTTCCGGCGGGTATGAGGACCTCGCCTGCGGATGCTTCCTCTCCGGCAGGACGTATGTGCCGGCCAGGCAGTGTTTCTCCGAGCTTCGCGTCAGGTTTGAGTGTCAGCTGGCGGGCGCCGCCAGCTCCGTCAACAACCACGCCGCTTTCCTTGCGCAGGACGGCTGAGGCGCCTGCAGGGATCAATCCTCCCGTGGCGATGACGCTTGCTTCTCCCGGTGACAGCGGCAGCCCCGCCGTCGTCATTACCCACGGACCGTTGCCGTTGATGGCCCAGCCGTCCATGGCGGACGACGCGTAGTGCGGGAGATCCTGGGACGCTGTGATGTTGGCGGTGAGCGTGCGTCCGATCGCGTCGGCGGGGCGCAGGTTCAGCGGTGGGAGCGGGCCGGCACAGTGGTATGCCAGCTGCCGGGCCTCGGCCCAGGATGGGGCATGCCTTCGTTCGGCCGAAACCGTGGGGCCGGGAACGTCGATGAAGGTAGCTTGTGCAAGCATGGTTGTCCGCTTCCTGAGGTGGTGCTGCTGGTATGACGCAGATACCGGGGACTGCACGGCCTTCCCGTAATTCTTGCCGCGCAGTCCCCGGTATCCGTGTGGTGCGTACTGAGTCTGGTTCGTACTACGCCTTCACGTAGCCGTTGGGGTTCAGCACGAACTTTGTTGCCGCGCCCGCGTCGAATTCGGCGTAGCCGCGCGGAGCGTCTTCGAGCGGGATGGCTTTGGCGTTGACTGCCTTGGCTATCTGGACCTTGTCATGGAGGATGGCCATCATCAGCTGACGGTTGTACTTCATGACCGGGCATTGGCCGGTGGTAAAGGACAAGGACTTGGCCCAGCCGGTGCCCAGGGACAGCGAAAGGGAACCGTGCTTGGCTGCGTCGTCTATTCCGCCCGGGTCGCCCGTGACGTAGAGGCCCGGGATACCCAAGGATCCGCCGGCGGCCGTGATGTCCATGAGGGAGTTCAATACGGTGGCCGGAGCCTCGTGGGAGGCATCCTTACCGTGCCCGCGGGCTTCGAAACCAACCGCATCCACGCCGCAGTCCACCTCAGGCACGCCGAGGATCTGTGCGATCTGCTCCTTCGGATCGCCGTTGGACACGTTGACGGTTTCGCAGCCGAAGGAGCGCGCCTGTGCCAGGCGGTCCTCGTTCATGTCGCCCACAATCACGACGGCGGCGCCAAGCAGCTGAGCGCCGACGGCAGCAGCAAGGCCCACGGGCCCGGCACCTGCCACGTAAACGGTGGAGCCTACGCCCACGCCGGCGGTGACGGCGCCGTGGAAGCCGGTGGGGAAGATGTCCGAGAGCATGGTCAGGTCCATGATCTTTTCCAGGGCCTGATCGCGGTCCGGGAAGCGCAGCAGGTTCCAGTCGGCGTAGGGAACCAGGACGAACTCTGCTTGTCCGCCCACCCAGCCTCCCATGTCGACGTAGCCGTAGGCGCTGCCGGGGCGGTCGGGGTTGACGTTGAGGCAGATGCCGGTCTTCTGTTCTTTACAGTTCCGGCAGCGGCCGCAGGAGATGTTGAACGGCACGGAGACGATGTCGCCCACCTTGATGAACTCGACGTCGGGCCCTACTTCCACCACTTCGCCGGTGATTTCGTGGCCGAGGACCAGGTCCTGCGGGGCTGTGGTGCGACCCCGGACCATGTGCTGGTCCGAACCGCAAATATTGGTGGTCACTGTTCGCAGGATCGCGCCATGCGGCACTTTCCGCCCGACGTTGGCTGGGTTGACGCCCGGCCCGTCCTTGAGCTCAAACGTTGGGTAGTCAGTGTCAATGATCTCCACGACACCAGGTTCCTTGTAGGCGACTGCTCTGTTTCCTGACATGGTCACTCCCTATTCTTTGGCTGTTGCTGAAATGTGCTGCCCAATGATCCGAAAGCGGTGCTTCGATGAGGAAATACCTCCCCAGGTTTCAGGCCACCGAAGCACCATTCACGGACCATCGGACATGTGGACAACTCTGTTGTGGATCTACGCCTTTTCCATCCTGATGATCACGGACTTTGACGTAGGCGTTCCGCTGGTATCCGCCACGGAATCCAAAGGCACCAGGACGTTGGTCTCCGGGTAGTACGCGGCGGCGCAACCCTTCGGCGTCGAATACGACACGATGCGGAAGTTCTCGGCTCGCCTGTCCGTTCCTTGGAACTCGGAGATGAGGTGCACCATGTCTCCGTCAGCAAAACCCAGGTCGCTGATGTCCTGGGCGTTGACGAGCACTACGCGTCGGCCGCCGTGGATACCTCGGTAGCGATCGTCCTTGCCGTAAATGGTGGTGTTGTACTGGTCGTGTGAGCGCAGGGTTTGGAGGACCAGCCGGCCGGGCGGGATCTTGATGAACTCCAGTTCATTGCCCGTGAAGTGTGCCTTGCCGGACGTGGTGTCAAACTTCCTTGCATCGCGCGGCGGGTGTGGCAGCACAAAGCCGCCGGGATGTTGGATCCGCGCTTCGAAGTCTTCGAAACCATCAAAGACTGCTTCGATGTGCTTCCGGATCAGCGAGTAGTCATCCCGCAGTGAGAGCCACGCGGCCTGGGGTGTGTTGGGCAGGCGATGGTGGCCATCGGTGAACAGCCTGTGTGCCAGATTGCAGACAATTGCCACTTCAGAGTGGAGGTGGTCACTTGCGGGCTTGAGACGTCCCCGTGATGCGTGAACGGCGCTCATGGAGTCTTCCACGGTGACCCGCTGGTCGCCTGTCCGCTGGGTATCCTTCTCGGTGCGCCCGAGTGTGGGCAGGATCAGCGCCCGTCGACCCGTGGACAGGTGCGAGTGGTTCAGTTTTGTGGAGATTTGAACGCTCAACCGGGTCTTGGCCAGTGCCTGCTCGGTGACCTCTGAATCAGGGGCAGCCCGGACGAAGTTGCCACCCATACCCATGAAGAACCGGACTCGGCCGTCCCGCATGGCGCGGATGGCGGCCACGGTGTCATAGCCGTGCTCGCGGGGAGACCGGAACTCGAACTCCTGGTCCAAACGGTCATGGAACGTTTCCGGCATTTTCTCGAAGATGCCCATGGTGCGGTCGCCTTGGACGTTGGAGTGTCCGCGCACCGGACAAACACCCGCACCAGGCTTGCCGATGTTCCCTTGGAGCAGCAGGACGTTGACCACGTCCCGCAGGGTGGGTACGGAATGCTTGTGCTGGGTCAGTCCCATGGCCCAGCACACGATGGTTGCGCTGGAGGCGAGCAGCCGCTCACCCGTCGAACGAATCTGCTCCAACGTGAGGCCCGTTGCCTCCACAATGTCATCCCATTCCACCTTTTCCAGGTAGCGGAGATAGTCATCAATACCCACGGTGTGGTTGTTGATGAACTGGTGGTCCAGGACCGTCTCCAAGCCTGGGGTCTTCCGGCCGTCAGCTTCAGCCTCCAGAAGGTACTTGCCCAGACCTTGGAAGAGGGCCTGATCGCCGCCGGCGCGGATCTGCAGGAAGTCGTCCGTCAGCTGGGTCCCCTGAATCATGCCGGCCACGTGCTGGGGGTTTTCAAAGTGCAGGAGCCCGGCTTCGGGAAGCGGGTTGACGGAAACGATGACCGCGCCGTTTTTCTTCGCCTTTTCCAGAGCACTGAGCATGCGGGGGTGGTTGGTACCGGGGTTCTGGCCTGCCACGAAGATCAGCGATGCCGTCTCCAAGTCCGTCAGGCTGACAGATCCCTTGCCGATGCCGATGGTTTCAACCAGCGCGGAGCCGGAGGATTCATGGCACATGTTGGAGCAGTCCGGGAGGTTGTTGGTGCCCAGGCCGCGAACCAAAAGCTGGTAAACAAATGCTGCTTCGTTGGAGGTCCGGCCGGAGGTGTAGAAGACCGCTTCATCAGGGTGTTCCATGCCCCGCAGTTCCTCGGCCATGAGGTCATAAGCGTCGTCCCAGTCGATGGGTTTGTAGTGGGTTGCGCCTTCGTCGAGGAACATTGGATGCGTGAGCCGGCCTTGCTGCCCCAGCCAGAAGTCATCGCGGGTCTTGAGATCGGCAACGGAGTGCTGGGCAAAGAATTCCGGTGTGACGCGGCGACGGGTGGCTTCCTCTGCCACGGCTTTGGCGCCGTTCTCGCAGAACTCCGCGGCGTTGCGCTTTTCGTGCTCGGGCCAGGCGCAACCCATGCAGTCGAACCCATCGAGCTGGTTCACCGCGAGCAGGGTTTGCACGCTGCGCAGTGGGCCCATCTGTTCGAGTGAGATTTTCAAGGCGTTGGCAACAGCCGGGATGCCCACTGCCTTGGTTTTGGGCTTGGTGACGGTCAGCTTTGACTCGTCAATGTTCTCGCGGGGGGCTTTGGACGCCATGGGAAATCCTTCAGATCCGGGAAGTGGAAGCAGTCAGTAAGCCGCTGCGGGACTGCTGCCGGGCGGCTTCGACGGTGTGCAGCAGCAGGAGCGCAGTGGTGACTGATCCTACGCCTCCCGGGACAGGACTCAACCCGGCTGCAACGCCGGTGACGCTGGCCTCGTCAACGTCACCCACCAGGGAGCCGTCGGGAAGGACGTTCGTGCCGACGTCGATCACTACAGTTTCGGGGGAGAGGTGGCTGCCCTTCAGCAGTCCCGTTCGCCCTGCGGCGACAACCACGACGTCGGCTGGCTGGGTATAGCGTTCCAGCGGTCCCGATTTGGAATGACAGATGGTGACGGTCGCGTCCCTTTCGAGGAGGAGCAGGGACAGCGGCTTGCCCACCACGGCGGAACGTCCGACGACGGCCACGTTCCGTCCCGCTACCGGGATCTGGAAGTGGTCCAGCAACTCCACCACGGCCTGGGCAGTAGCGGGCGCGAAGGCGGGCTGCCCCACAGCCAAGCGGCCCAGGCTGAGCGGGTTGGCGCCGTCGATGTCCTTTTCCGGAGCGATGAGGCCCACCAGCCGGTCAGCGCGGACGGCGGCCGGCAGGGGAGTTTGGAGGATGATGCCGTGAACGGTTGGTTCCGCGCTGAGGTCCGCCAGGACACTGGCCAGAACCTGCTCGGTGGCGTCGTGGCCAAGATCGATGATCCTGCAGCCGATGCCTGCACGCCCGGCTGAACGCTCGATGGAACGGACGTACCAGTGCGTGGACTCGTCGTCCGTTGCCACAACAACAGCCAGGACCGGCCGGACGCCCTCATCATCCAAGAGAGCCGTTTCCTCGTGGGCGCGCTGCTGGAGGATGGCAGCGAGCGGCTTGCCGGAAAGGACTTCGGTGATCATGACAGGATCCTTTCGCGGACACGCTTCACCAGGGCATCGACGGCGAGAACCACTTTGTCCTCAATCCCGTCCGTCTGCTCCGCCAAGCGGGAACGGGCTTCGCCGGGCTTGATGGCCACTACGTTGATGTCGATGTTGACCCGGGCCGTGGTGGCAGCTGCGCGGGCTGCATCGGCAGCAGCGGCGATGTCACTGATGACGTTGGGATTGGCTACGTCGAACAGTTCCGTAGCAAGGTCCACCACTTCGCCGGCAACGTTGATGAGCTGCGCGGGGGTATGGGCAGCCTGGACCAGGGCTTCCTGGATGGCTGCTGTGCGGGCGGCCTTGAGTTCTTCCGTGCCGGACGGGAGCTTGTAGGAGTCGATGACGGATTGGAAGGCGTGCTCGTCCGCGTCCGCGAGACGCAAGGCTTCCACCACCAGGTGGTCGGCGGCGCTGGTGATCCGGGTGACCAGTGCGGCATGTTCCTCATATTTTGCGCCGGTGGTGTATCGGGCCACCATGGCTACCAACGCAGCACCTTGGGCCGCGTGCAGTGCCGCGGCCGCGCCTCCGCCGGGTGTGGGCTGACGTGAAGCAAGCCTGGAGAGGTAATCACTAATGGTTTCTGAACTGATCATGGGTCTTCCTGGCTGACTGAAGAAGAAGGCTGACTGAAGAAGAAGGCTGAGTGAAGAAGAGAGCTAACTAAGAAAAGGGAAAGCTGCGGCCCGGACCCTGTCAGTGAGGGGGGATAGGTCCGGGCCGCATGCTGTCGTTGGCCGTGAGGCTCTTAGCCGCGGAGCCGGCTCATGGTGGGGTCGTACAGCGGATCCTCGGTGACGGTCGCCTGGATGCGGCGTCCGAAGTACTCGATTTCCACGGAGTCTCCCAGGGACACTGCAGCGGGCAGGTAGGCGTAGGCAATCGGCTTGCGGACCGAGTAGCCGTAGGCCGCGCTGGTGACGTAACCCACCGCCTGGTCCTTGTAGAACACCGGTTCCTTACCCAGCACAAGGCTCCTGCCGTCGTCGACAGTCAAGCAGCGCAGGCGGCGGGCCGAGCTTTCCTCGCTGCGCCCTTCCAAGGCGGCCTTGCCGACGAAGTTCTCCTTGGTCATCTTCACCGCGAATCCAAGGCCGGCCTCATACGGGTCATGCTCGGTGGTCATGTCCGAGCCCCAGGAGCGGTAGCCCTTTTCGAGTCGCAGCGAGCTGAAGGCGGCACGGCCGGCGGCGATGACGCCGAACGGCTGGCCGGCCTTCCACAAAGCGTCCCAGAGGCGCTGCCCGTTGTCGGCACTGGTGTAGAGCTCCCAGCCGAGTTCGCCCACGTAGGAGAGCCGCATCGCAGTGACAGTGACGCCTCCGATGGTCACCTTCTTGGCACGGAAGTACTTCAGGCCGTCATTTGAGAAGTCGTCGCTGCTCACCGTGCTGATGAGGTCACGGGCAAGGGGTCCCCACAAACCGATGCAGCAGGTGCCACCCGTTGTGTCCCGAACCTGGACCCAGTCTCCGGCGCCTCCATTTTCGGTCTGGTGCCGGGCCGCGCGCTCGAAGTAGGCGGTGTCCATGTTGCCGTTGGCGCCAAGCTGGAAGGTGTCTTCGCTCAGGCGGGCCACGGTGATGTCGCTTCGCACGCCACCGGCTTCATCCAGAAGCAGGGTGTAGGTGACGGCGCCGGGCTTCTTGGCAAGGTCGCCGGTGGTGAGTTCCTGCAGCAACTTCAAGGCTCCCGGGCCGGAGACCTCAAGGCGCTTCAGCGGGGTCATGTCATACATGGCCACCGCGGTGCGGGTCTTCCAGGCCTCGGCGGCAGCAATGGGAGAGCTGAACATTCCGGACCACGCATCACGGGCCGGGGGCTGCCAGTCGTCCGGCATCTCCTTGAGGAGTTCGGCGTTGGCCTCGAACCAGTACGGACGTTCCCATCCGGCGCCCTCAAGGAAGTAGCCGCCCAACTGCTTGTGACGTGCGTGGAACGGGCTGACGCGAAGGTTGCGGGGAGAGAGCTTGGGCTGAAGCGGGTGCATCACATCGTAGATTTCCACGAAGTTCTGCTGGGACGTCTCACTGACGTATTCGGGCGTCAGCTGGACCTCTTCGAAGCGGTGGATATCGCAGTCTCCAAGATCGATCTGGGACTTGCCGGTGGTCAGCAGTTCGGCAACGGCGCGGGCAATGCCGGCTGAATGGGTGACCCATACGGCCTCGGCCACGAAGAAGCCGTCCACTTCCTTGGATTCGCCCACCAGGGAGCCGCCGTCCGGCGTGAAGGAGAAGATGCCGTTGAAGCCATCTTCGATTTCGCTTTCGCGCAGTGCCGGCAGGATCTGCTTGGTTGCTTCCCACGCGGGCAGGAAATCTTCCAGCGTGAAGTCAAGGCGGGAGGGCATGTTGTGTTCGCTGATGCTGCTGGGTTCGTAGCTGCCCAGTTCGTCCAGGTCCACGGGCATGGGTCGGTGTGCGTAGGAGCCAATGCCGTAACGGTCACCGTGCTCGCGGTAGTAGAGATCCTGGTCTTGGTGACGCAGGATGGGCAGCTGGGCTCCGTTGGGCAGCTCGTTCTTGCCCTTTTGTGCCGGCACGGGAGTGGTCTTGACGTACTGGTGTGCCAGCGGGAGGAGGGGAACGGACATCCCGATCAACTCGCCTACCTTCGCACCCCAGAAACCGGCACAGGAAACCACGATGTCCGCGGGGATCACGCCGTCGGCGGTCTCGACGCCGGTCACGCGGCGGTTTGACTGCTCGATTCCGGTGACCTCGGTGTTGCCGATGTACTTCACGCCCGCGGCTTCGGTGCGCTTGATCAGCAGCTGGACGGCGCGGGCTGCAAGCGCCAGGCCATCGGTGGGGACGTGGAGGCCACCCAGGATGTCTTCCTCATTGATGAGCGGGTACAGCTCCTTGCATTCCTCGCGGGAGAGGATCTTGCCGTCGATGCCCCACGCTTGTGCGTAGCCGAGCTTGCGTTTCAGGTCAGCCAGGCGGGTCTCGGTGGTGGCAACTTCCAGGCCGCCCACCTGGTTGAAGCAGCTTTGGCCGTCCTCCGTAAGGGACAGAAGCTTTTCCACCGTGTACTTGGCGAAGAGTGCCATGGACTTTGAAGGGTTGGTCTGGAAGACCAAGCCGGGTGCGTGGGACGTGGAGCCACCGGGCATGTTCAGGGGTCCCTGATCAAGGACCGTGATGTTGTTCCAACCGCGGGTGACCAGTTCGTCGGCGAGGTTGGTGCCGACGATCCCGGCGCCGATGATGACAATGCGAGGCGTCGATGTCATGAAAGTTTCTCCTGCTGAAAGTTAAAGGGGTGAGTCTGCTGGTGTTCTATTGCGCGGTTTAGCGGAAGACCACGGTGCTGGTCTGGTCCAGCAGTACCCGGTGTTCGCAGTGCCACCTGACAGCCCGGGACAATGCCAGGGCTTCAGCATCCTGGCCCACGGTTGAGAGCGTGGTGGGACCGTAGCTGTGGTCGACGCGGATGACTTCCTGTTCGATGATCGGGCCCTCATCCAGGTCCGCGGTCACGTAATGGGCGGTGGCGCCGACGAGCTTCACGCCTCGGTCATAGGCCTGGTGGTAGGGGCGCGCACCCTTGAAGCCGGGAAGGAACGAGTGGTGGATGTTGATGGCGCGTCCTTCAAGGGCGCGGCACAGGTCGTCGGAGAGAACCTGCATGTACCTTGCGAGCACCACGAGGTCCACGTTGTATTCCTCCACCAGGTCCAGCAGACGCTGCTCAGCTTCTGCCTTGGTGTCCGGGGTAACGGGAATGTAGACGAACGGAAGTCCTGCAGCCTCGGCCATGGCGCGGTGGGTTTCGTGATTGGAAGCAACCACCACGAGGTCGCCGCCCAGGCTACCGCCCCGCCAGCGGAAGATGAGATCGTTAAGGCAGTGCCCAAACTTGGACACCATGACCAACACGCGCTTCTTGGTTTGGTCGTGGAAGCTGAACTTCATCTCGAAGCGGTCAGCAATTGCGCTGAATTCCTCTTCGAGCCGCTCCGGCGAGTAGGACAGCGGCCCGGAGAAAGCGGTCCGCAGGTGAAGCGTCTGGCGGAGGCCGTCGTCGAACTGCTGGTGTTCTTCGATGTTGAAACCGCGTTCGAACAGGAAGGTAGTGACTGCCTGAACGATCCCGGCCCGTTCTACGCACGACAATGTGAGTACGAACTTCTGTGCCTGCTCGTCTTTGAGCGTTTCCGGCTTGGGCAGTGTGCTTACGGGTGAGTCTGTCGCCATGAGGGTCATGTCGCCTCCTTTAGATATATTCCTGGGTCCTGAACTGATATATTAGGATTGAATTCAGCGTATACTGGTGACTGAGGCAGGTCAATAGATTTTTCGGATGTGAAGAAAGGGCTGGCGCCGTGGCTTTTGGAACCCTGGCAATCACTGGCGATGCCACGAAGAAATCCTTGGCAGATGTCGCCTACGAGCGACTCCGCGACCGGCTGCTGATGCTGGAGATCAAGCCCGGCGACCTCCTCAATGATGATCAGCTCGCCAAGGAGCTGGAGATCGGACGCACCCCTGTGCGGGAAGCCCTGAAGAGGCTTGAGTTGGACCGGCTGGTCATCACATATCCGCGGCGGGGCACGTTTGCCACCCGCGTTGAAGTAACCGACCTGGCATTCATTTCAGAGATTCGGGCCCAGCTGGAACCCTTGGCTGCCGCGCGTGCCGCGCGGGTTGCTTCCGCCGCCACCAAAGAACACCTGCGTGAAGTGATGCGCAATGTGGAGGACTTTGATGTCAGCGCCGCGTCAGTGGTTGAAACCTTGCGTCTCGACGCCAGTGTTCACCAGGGAATCTATGCGGCGGCCGCGAACCCGCACCTTGAGGACGTCCTGATTCGCTACGACAATCTGGCGACACGTATCTGGTGCATGGTGCTCGATCGCCTCCCTGATCTTGAGCATCATGTGCGCGAACACCTCGACCTGCTGCGGGCCGTCATTGACGGCGATGAAGAAAAGGCGGCCGAGCTGGCTCGCGTGCACGTCAGCGGCTTTGAGCATGCGGTACGTCAGGCGCTGTTCGCTGCTTAGGCCTTAGTGTCATGCCGGGCTGTTGACTCCATGCCGCAGTGATTGCATACTGAACACTCCAACTAATATATCACCCGGATATCAGATGCGGCTCGCTCTGCACCTCCGCTGTGTCCGGGCGCTTGTGATGCAATCACAGCCTTTATCCCTTGGAGTATCGCGTGACTACAAGACCCCTCCTTTTCGAACACATCCCGCTCACGGGCAGCAGCCGGGTTAAGCGGGGCATGGCGGAGATGCTCAAGGGCGGCGTCATCATGGACGTCGTTAACGTCGAGCAGGCCCGCATCGCCGAGGATGCCGGTGCCGTGGCTGTCATGGCACTCGAGCGTGTCCCGGCCGATATCCGCGCCCAGGGCGGCGTGTCCCGCATGTCCGATCCCGACATGATCGATGCGATCATCGCCGCCGTGTCCATCCCGGTCATGGCCAAGGCCCGCATCGGCCACTTCGTCGAAGCCCAGGTCCTGCAGTCCCTCGGTGTTGACTACATCGACGAGTCCGAGGTCCTGACCCCGGCCGACTACATCAACCACATCGACAAGTGGAACTTCACCGTCCCGTTCGTCTGCGGCGCCACCAACCTGGGTGAGGCGCTGCGCCGCATCAACGAGGGCGCGGCGATGATCCGTTCCAAGGGCGAAGCCGGCACCGGCGATGTTTCCAACGCCACCGGGCACATGCGCAAGATCCGCTCCGAGATCGCCAAGCTCGCTGCCCTGCCCGAGGACGAGCTGTACGTCGCGGCGAAGGAGCTGCAGGCCCCGTACGAGCTGGTCAAGGAAGTTGCCGCCATCGGCAAGCTCCCCGTGGTGCTGTTCACTGCCGGTGGCATCGCTACCCCGGCTGATGCTGCGATGATGATGCAGCTCGGCGCCGACGGCGTATTCGTTGGTTCCGGTATCTTCAAGTCCGGCAACCCCGCAGAGCGCGCCGCCGCCGTCGTGAACGCTACTGCCTACTACGACGACCCTGATGTGATCGCCAAAGTCTCCCGCGGCTTGGGCGAAGCCATGGTGGGCATCAACGTCGACGACATCCCCCAGCCCCACCGCCTCGCAGAGCGCGGCTGGTAAGCGAATGACGGATCTTAGTCTGGTCAAAACCATCCACGGCCGCGGCCTGCGGAACGATTGGGCTCAACTCGTCGGCCACACGGTAGAGGTGTGGCTGTTGGAGCACCACGTTCTCACCGGGGTGGTGGAGCAGGCCTCCGACGATGATTCCGTGCTCTGGATCGCGGCGGAGGGTCTAACAACCAGGAAGCTGTTTGATAAGTCGACGGGCTACCAGATCTGGGCGTGAGCGACGCGGGCTGGTGAGTTGTAACAAATTGACAGGCTGTGATGAGCGACACTAGCTTGCTCATATATCAGTCTTTTGTTTGTAGTATATTTAGCGCCTCTTTGCAGCGTCGCGAGGAGGCAAAGGCCTAGGAGAACCATGGGACTTAGCTCCACTCTCGATTCAGCACGCTTTTCCTCCTTCCATCGCAAACTCGTGATCGGCTGCATGGGTGGCCCACTCCTCGACGGATACATGCTGAGCATCATTGGAATCGCGATGGTTGGGTTGACCGCCCAATTCGGTGCCAACGAGCTTGAAGTCAGCCTCATCGGCGCCTCGGCCTTGGTGGGCATATTCTTCGGCGCGCTG
The DNA here is from genome assembly GCF_017876035.1 of Pseudarthrobacter sp. PvP004. Taxonomy (NCBI): domain Bacteria; kingdom Bacillati; phylum Actinomycetota; class Actinomycetes; order Micrococcales; family Micrococcaceae; genus Pseudarthrobacter; species Pseudarthrobacter sp. PvP004. The sequence continues at coordinate 3,516,408 of NZ_JAGINL010000001.1, read as the reverse complement.
TTCCTTGGGCCGTTGACGGACAAGATCGGCCGGCGCCTCATGTACACCATTGACCTATGGGCCTTGGTGATTGCCTCTGCCCTGCAGTTCGTTGTCCAGGATGCCACCCAGCTGATCATCCTTCGCTTCATTGTTGGCCTCGCAATCGGGGCCGACTATCCCATAGCCAGTGCCCTGCTGGCGGAGTGGCTTCCCCAGAAACGGCGGGGCAAAATGCTGGGAATGCTGATCACGGGCTGGTTTGCCGGCGCAGCATTGGCTTCTTTGGTTGGGTTCATCATGTCCGAGGTCTTCGGCCCGGAAAGCTGGCGATGGATGCTGGGAAGCTCCGCAGTGCTGGGCATAGCCGTGCTGGCAATGCGCCATGGGATTCCCGAGTCACCGCGTTGGCTGTTTAACAACGGACGTCGCAGGGAAGCCGAGGACGCCCTCCGCATTGGACTTGGCGACCAAGTGGACGCCGCGGCCGTGTTCGCGGCGGAAGCACAGGCTCCCGCCCAGGCTCCGGCCAAGGGCAAGGTAGATTTCTCGCTGCTCCTGTGCCGCCCCTACCCCAAGAGGTTGTTCTTCTGCAGTGCCTTCTACATCCTCCAGGTAACTCCGCTCTTCGCGATCTTCACCTTCGGGCCTGTCATCCTTGGTTCTTTCGGCCTGGGTGAAGGCAACCTGGCCAACCTTGGCTCCGTGATCATCAATGCGGTCTTCCTGCTCGGATGCCTTCCCGCCCTGCGCCTGGTTGAGACCGTAGGACGCCGTCCTCTCATCATCTGGAGCTTCGCGCTCATGGCGATCCCGCTGTTTGTCCTGGGATTCGCTCCCGGCGCACCCGTGGCAGTCATCATCGCGTGCTTCTGTATGTACGCGTTCTTCTCCGGTGGTCCGAACATCCTCGAGTGGGCTTACCCCAGCGAGCTCTTTCCCACTGAGGTTCGGGCGAGCGCCATCGGCATCACCACCGGCGCCAGCAGAATCGGTGCTGCAATTGGCACCTTCGTGATTCCCTTCGCCCTGCGAGACTGGGGGATCGGACCCACCATGTTGGCCGCTGCAGGGCTGACCGCCCTCGGCTGGGTGGTCTGCGTCTTCATGGCTGAAGAGACCAAGGGATTGTCGCTCTCGGCGGCAGCCGGCGGCGAGGAGACAATCCCCGCGGCAACTTCACCAAAGCAGTCCGACACCGCCGCCGTCCCGTAAAGATGCCGTGATTGACGCCGTCGGACGTCCTTTTGCCCACCAGTAGGGCCTCTGCGCCCGCCGCCACGCACTAGATGTGGCGGCGGGCGTTTGGCCGTGCCCAACCAGCGCTCAGAGATCGTCTTCGGGTCGGGCGGTGAGGATCCGATTGGCGCGGTCCTGCAGGATGCCGAGCGACTCCTGGATGAGCGGCGAAGCGATGCTGCCCCTGCGCACCGCAGCGACGATGCGGCGCGAGGGCTTGCCTTTGCCTGTGATGCGGAGTCGAACCACGTTCTCTGCGCCATGGAGTGGCGCCAGCCGCGGCAGCAGGCCCACGCCAAGTCCCGCACCCACAAAGGCGATTTGCGTTTCCCATTCAACAGCCTCATGGGCTATCCGGGGTGTCACTCCGACTGCCGTGAACGCCGCGGTGAAGAGGGAATGGTAGGTGGAGCCGGCGGCCTCGGTGATCCACGGTTCCGATGCCAGCTCTTCGAGCGTTACCATCTCCCGCGATGCCAACGGGTGGTCACCGGGAATGATCACATCCAAGGGATCGTCGAGCAGAACCCTCTGCTCGAACCGTGGATCGTCCTCAACATAGGTGTCGGACTGCATGGCGACGATCACCGCGAGGTCGATTCGCTCGGCAACCAACAAGTCGAAGCAGCGGGCCGGGTTGGCCTCGAGGACCTGTACCTCCAGCAGGGGGCGAGTTGAGCGAAGGGTGGCGGCGAGGGGCGCGAGCAACTGGGCGGCCGCCGTCGAGAATCCACCGAGCCCAAAACGGGACTGCACCTGGTCGCCGGCCTCCATGGCTGCGGCGCGCAGGCTCTCCCATTCCGCCACGAGGGCGTCTGAGCCCGCCACGAGGAAGCGGCCGGTGGCGGTCAATCGCACGCCCCTGCCATCCTTCGTCAGCAGCTGCATTCCAAGCAGACGCTGGAGTTCCCGCAGTTGCGCGGAGACGGCGGAGGGGGAGTATCCCGTGAGTTCAGCTGTTGCTCCAACAGTGCCGCAGCGGGCAAATACACGAAGGGTGTTGAGCCTTGCATCGATCATGCACCCATCATGCACCTATTGTGCATGGTTATCTCCAAAATATTGCGCTTTTGTTGCAGTTCATTCGTCCCTAATCTCGTACTACGAAGACTTCGATAACGCCGGTGACGACGACGCACCTGCGATCCCCAAAAAATGCACGCTTACCCAGCCTCCCGGGAGGAAACCCATGACTGCTCCAGTGAACTTGCCCCTCAAATCACGCGGAAAACTCGCTTCATCATTGCCTGCTGAGCAGCTGGCGGAAATCGCCGGGCTGTTTGAATTCCGCCGCACGGGCTACTCACTTGATGCCCCCTTCTACACGGACCCCACGATCTTCAAGATCGACATGGAAGCAATTTTTGGCGAGCACTGGATCTTCGCCGGCAGCGTCGCTGAGCTGCCGGAGCCGGGAGACTACATCACGGTCGATTACGGGCCCTACTCCCTGATCGTGCTGCGCAATGACGATGGCGGCGTGAACGTCCTGCACAACGTATGCCGCCACCGCGGCGCCCGCGTCCTCACCGAAGCCGCAGGATCAACCGGAAACCTGGTCTGCGGCTACCACTCCTGGACCTACTCTCCCGAAGGTAACCTGATCCACGCTTCGGCCCCCGGGGAAACCAAGTTCGATAAGGGCTGCTTCGGTCTCAAGCGCGCCCACAGCCGCGTGGTGGCCGGACTCATCTTCGTTTGCGTCGCCGACGAACCGCCAACCGACTTCGACGAAACCTCAAAGATCTTCGAGCCGTACCTCGCACCCCACGATCTGTCCAAGACGAAGGTCGCCTACCAGCAGAACATCATCGAAGAGGGCAACTGGAAGCTCGTCATGGAGAACAACCGTGAGTGCTACCACTGCGACGGACACCCGGAGCTCGCCTGTTCCCTCTTCCCCACCTGGGGCCTGACGGAGGGCCTGATCCCGGCCCACCTCGAAGAAGTGTGGGACCGCAACAAGGAAGCCCAGTCCTCGCTCGAGGAGCGTTGCCGCCGCTACGGCCTTCCCTACGAGGTGGTGGAAGAGCTCGACACCCGCATCGCCGGAATCCGCATCTCACGTGAATCGCTCGACGGCGAGGGCGAATCGTTCTCGGCTGATGGACGCAGGCTCTCCAAGAAGTTGCTCGGTGACTTGCCGGACTTCCGCCTCGGCCGCTGCTCGATGCACCTGCAGCCCAACAGCTGGTTCCACTTCCAGAGCGACCACGTCATCACGTTCGGCGTCTTCCCCGTCAACGAGCACCAGACCCTGGTGCGCACCACCTGGCTGGTAGCCGACGACGCCGTTGAAGGCGTTGACTACGACCTGGACAAGCTCACCTACACCTGGAAGCAGACAAACCTGCAGGACAAGGCCTTCGTGGAGCTGTGCCAGACGGGCGCCGGCAGCCCCGCCTACGAGCCCGGCCCGTACATGAAGAGCGAGTACCAGGTAGAGGCGTTCATCAACTGGTACGTGCAGCGCGTGCAGGAGCACTTGGCATGATTGAACTCCTCACTGAAACGGCAATCCAGGAGCCACAGCGCATTCGCGGACTTGAGATGCCGTGGAACAGGGTCATGGGCAGCACCGAGGCACCCGCCCGGGCTGCCCGTGCGCTGGGTCCCTGGCATCCACAGGAGTTCATGGCCGAATGTGTGGAGACCGTTCCCGAGGCGGGCGGCCTCATGACTTTCGTGTTCCGCCGCTGCGACGGTGCGCCCCTGGCGTTCCGTGCGGGCCAGTATGTGAACATCGCTTTTCCGGTGAACGGCGAGGACCAGGACCCGGTTGACCGCAGCTATTCGCTGTCCAGTTCTCCAACTGAGCCTTGGACCTTCAACATCAGCGTCAAGCGCGACGCCACAGGACTGGTTTCACCGTGGGTGCACCAGAATGTCAAACCCGGCACTGTGCTGGAGATGCTGGGACCGGTGGGCGCATTCCACTTGCCGGATGCCGACCGGCGGGCGCGGTATCTCCTGTTGGCTGCCGGCGCAGGCATCACCCCCATCATGTCCATGGTGCGCACCATCCACTCCTTGCCCGGACATGCTGATGTTGTGGTGCTGTACCACGGTGCGGAGGCCGGAGGCTTTGCCTTCCATCAGGAGCTGGCCTACATCGCCTCCGTGGACTCGCGCATCAAGGTCTTCTACTCCCTGGGCGACCGCAACAAACCTGAGGGATGGGAAGGGCTCAGCGGAAGGCTGACGGCAGCCATGCTGGATGAGGTGGCTCCCGACGCCAACGGCCGCCAAGTCTATGCCTGTGGCCCCGAGGGCTACTTGAACACCGCCACCGAGCTGCTGGGCAAGGTTGGCGTCGACGACACCTCCATTTACATGGAGTTCTTTTCGGGTGATCGTCAGACACTCCTCGAATACCAGGCGGAGCTCGCGCTCGCAGTGGACATCGCCGAAGAAATCGCAGAGGAAATCGCCGATTCCGCCGAGGACTACTACGAAAGCCAGCCCACAGCGTTCGGGCTCTACGAGCCCGGCTACGACGCCGAGGGCCCCCTCCAGGCCACGGGGTTGCCGCTGGAAACCGTCGACCCTGAGGCGCCCGAAACCTCCGACGGCGGTTCGGCTGCGGAAGCGGAGGCCGAGGCCCCTGATGCTTCGAGCTTCGAAACCGTGGGAACGGGAAGCCTTACCCTGTCCTTCATGCGCACCGGCATCAACGTGCGCATCGACCCCACCGAGCACATCCTCGGTCCCGCCCAGCGTGCGGGCGTCAGGATCGGCGCCAACTGCAAGGAAGGCATGTGCGGCTCCTGCAAGGTCGTTAAGCTTTCCGGTGAGGTGGACATGAATCACCAGGGCGGGATCCGGGCACGGGAAATCGATGCAGGTAAGTTCCTGCCCTGCTGCTCCACCGCACGCACCGATATGGTGATCGACGCCTAACTGCTGACAGCTGCTGCAGCAGATCCAGCAGCGGCTACCGGAGTCCCGCACTGTGGGCCAGCGCAATGGCCTCAGTGCGGGACCGGACGTCCAACTTTCGGAAAAGGTTCCGGAGGTGGAATTTCACGGTGTTTTCGCTGATGCCAAGGTCCGTGGCAATCGTGCGGTTCCGTTGGCCGGCGGCCAGCAACTGAAGGACCTCGAGTTCCCTGGCAGCCAAACCCCACTCCGCTACGTCCCCCGCAGGGGTTGACGGCGGATCCAGCGGCAGGACCACGGAGATATCCGCGCCCCACCCCTGCATAATGTCCACGGTCATGGTCCCGTCCACAGCCTGCACGCGTTGAAGCAACCGTTCAAGGGTGGGCCCTTCAGGCGACAGCTCACCGCCGCCGTCATCCCTTACATTGATCAGAAGGTTCTCGCCATCGCAGTCCCATTGCGTCCGGACCCGATGGACATCAGACTGCTCGGCGATGGCCAGGACCAATCCTCGAACCACAGCCCGGGCGGCATGGGCCACCTCGCCGGGCAAAGCCCTTCCGTTCGCGGGCGGCTCGATGAACTGGATATCGATCTTGCTGAAGTGCATGAGTGGCCGCAGGTCCTCCCGAAGCCTCTCGAAGGCCGTAGCCACAGGCTCTTCCACCAGGTTGCTGGTGCGGTCGTTGAGCGTACGGAGGCCTACCAACGCTTTGACAGTCACATCCGTCACGAACGTGCGCGCCGCGTGATCGTCCAGGGAGTTTGACCGGAGGGCCGCGAGGACGGTCTCCAAAGTTGTTGAATGCTGGTCCACCAGTTCGCCGGTGACGCGGACACGCTCCGCTGATGCCGCCCGGGACTCCAGAAGATACGACGGCGGCGCGTCGCTGACTTTCTCCTGAATGCGCGCCGCTGCCAACTGCCAAAGGTAGGTCACCATCCGGACAGCTGCACTGTCCTCATCCGTGGGCGTTGGAGCCGGATCGCTAAGGACCAACAAAGCATTGCTTGGCGTGTAGCGAAAAGCCAAGACCTCCCGCTGCTGGCCGCCAATGACAGCGGGGCCACGCCACGGTCCTTCCCCTTCCATCGCAGCACGCAGGCGGTCCAGTTCCGGGATGGACACCCGGCTGACGATGTCCTCGGCGCCGGCCTTCTTCTGTGGCCTGCCCGTGCAGTCCTCAGTGAAGATGACCAGCGCACTCGATGCCAGGAAAGGGAGGGTGGCTGCGCGGAGCTCCTCGGCAATCCGGTTCAAGGGTGCCTTCGCAATGGACGCAATCGCGTCCAGGAGAGACCAAGAGAAGTCGGTGGGCTGCGGCATGCCACTAAGCCTAAGCGATTCCACACCACACCGCCTACCCAAAGGGGTGGTCAGAACCGTCCCTTCTTGGCGTTACCCCTACCTGAATCAGCCGGAACAATTGTTGTTAAACCCCATTGAGGGAACAGGGCACCTACCCACGAAGGAGCAAATGTGAACGTCACCGCCGAATCAATAACCTTTACCAGTGACGACGTAGCCAGCAACGTATCCCTGATCCTCGGCGAGGTGGCTGACACTGCCTCCGGCATCGACTACAGCCAAGTGTCGCGCCTTGCCGACAAGATCAATGGTGCTGAACGCGTCTTCCTCACCGGTGCTGGGCGGAGCGGCCTGGCCTTACGGATGGCAGCCATGCGCCTCATGCATCTAGGCAAGACCGTCCATGTTGCCGGCGACACCACAACACCGGCCATCAGTGCCGGGGATTTGCTGGTGGTCGCTTCCGGTTCAGGTACCACATCCGGGGTGGTCAAAGCAGCTCAAACCGCGCTCGCAGCCGGCGCGCAGCTTGCCGCAATCACTACCAATTCCACCTCGCCTTTGGCCGGTCTTGCCGACGCCGTGGTGGTTATCCCGGCTGCGCAGAAAACGGACCACGTATCCAACATTTCGCGGCAGTACTCCGGCAGCCTCTTCGAACAGTCGCTCTTCCTGGTGACCGAGGCCGTTTTCCATACGCTCTGGGGCGCCACCGACGAGCCGGCCGAGCAGCTCTGGTTGCGTCACGCCAACCTCGAGTAAGCCCCCCTCACTACCCCGATACCCAACCAACCCTCCAAGAAGGAAACAACACCATGAAACTGCAAGTTGCACTTGACCTCCTCACCATCGAAGACGCCCTGGAACTCGCCGGCAAAGTAGCCGAACACGTGGACATCATCGAACTGGGTACGCCGTTGATCAAGGCCGAGGGTCTCGCCGCCGTTACGGCAATTAAGAAGGCCCACCCCACCAAGATCGTCTTCGCGGACATGAAGACCATGGACGCCGGTGAACTTGAAGCCGACATCGCTTTCAAGGCAGGTGCCGATCTGGTGTCCGTCCTGGGAACCGCGGACGATTCCACCATTGCCGGTGCAGTCAAGGCAGCACAGTCCCACAACAAAGGCATTGTGGTGGACCTGATCGGCGTCGCCGACAAAGTAACCCGCGCGAAGGAATCCCGCGCCTTGGGGGCAAAGTTCATTGAGTTCCACGCGGGCCTGGATGAGCAAGCCCAGCCCGGCTTCGACCTCCGCGGCCTGCTCAATGCCGGCGAAGAGGCCCGCGTTCCGTTCTCAGTGGCCGGAGGCGTGAACGCTTCCACCATCGCGGCGGTGCAATTGGCGGGTGCCGATGTAGCGGTCGCGGGCAGTGCAATCTACAGCGCAGCCGACCCGGAACTGGCTGCAAAGGAACTCAAGGCAGCCATTCAGTAGTTCCAGCCTATTGTTCAGAGCGCCGCAGCTCCGCCCGTTCCACGAGCTCCGTAATCCAAGGCCGCTGCGCGCGGTGGAGTTCCAGGCCTTCCGGAAGTCCCTGAACCCGGGATGAAGAACCTACAACGTCGATGGTGATGCGCCCGCTCCCCATGGGGGCATTACTGATGTGCAGGTCGCCGTAAGACTCCGGCAGCACGGGATCCAGCCAGACGCCTCCCAAGGAAATGTGGGCGTCGTAGCGCATGAGTCCGGTAATCAGCTGGATAGGAGTGGTGGCAGCCCATGCCTGCGGTGAACAGGCAGTGGGATACGGCACGGGCTCCCTGAACTGTTGGCGGTCAAAACCGCAGAAGAGTTCGGGGAGCCTGCCGCCCGAAAACTCCGCAGCTTCGAGAAGGGCCGTGGCAATCCGCTGCGCTTCCTCCACGAATCCATAGCGGAGCAGGCCGGCCGCTATTAGGGCGTTGTCATGTGGCCAGACCGATCCGTTGTGATAGCTGGCGGGGTTGTAGGCGCCCATGTCGCTGGCCAGTGTCCGGACGCCCCAACCGCTGAACATCTCTGGTGACATCAGCCGCTCCACCACAAGGGGAGCCTTGTCTTCATCTACCAGACCGAACCACAAGCAGTGCCCCATGTTTGAAGCACAGGCGTCCACGGGTCGCTTGTCCTTATCCAAGGCCACCGCGTAGTAGCCCTTGTCCGGGAGCCAGAAGTCCTCGTTGAACTTCCTTTTCAGGCGATCCGCGCGTTCCCTCAGCTCAGCTGCCAAGGTGAGGTCGCCGTCGTCGTAAGCCATCCAGGCGCGCGCCATATAGGCGCCGTGCACGTAGGCCTGGACTTCGCACAGCGCCAACGGCGGCTCGGCGATAGTGCCGTCTGCAAAGTTGATGCCGTCCCAGGAGTCCTTCCAACCCTGGTTGATGAGGCCGTGCTGGTTGGGACGCCCGTATTCCACAAAGCCGTCGCCATCCCTGTCGCCGTAGTCCCTGATCCATTCGAGCGCGCGATCCGCGTTGGGCAGCAGCTCGGAAATCACATCCTTGGCGAAGCCCCAACGGCTGACGGAGCCCAGGACAATGACAAAAAGGGGAGTGGCGTCCACGCTGCCGTAGTAGGCGGACTTGCCGCCCAGAGCCAAGCCACTGGAGACGTCCAGCCGAACTTCATGCAGGATCTTGCCCGGCTCTTCCTCGCTGGTGGTATCCACTACTGTGCCCTGACGGTCCGCCAAGGTGCGGAGGGTTCCCAATGCCAGTGAGGGGTCAACGGCCAGCGCCATTTCAGATGCCCACAAGGAGTCGCGGCCAAACAACGTCATGAACCACGGCGCACCCGCGGCTACGACTACCCTGTCCGGATGGTCCGGATCCTGGATCCTCAACGCCCCCAGGTCCTCGTAGCTGCGCCTCAGGGTGCGTTCGATAGACCGATTGCCCACCTGCAGGCGGGGGATCTTGGCCACCCATTCCTGCCGACGGCGATCACTGGGAGACAATTCACCGCGGGATGGATGGGCGAAGGGCGTTCCCGCGCCGTCAACGGTGGGGACTACGGTCACCCGTGTACTCCAGGTCCCCGAAGCCGGAATCTTCGCCGTGAAGCCCAATGCCCTGGCGCCTGCGCCTGCGCCCTCGGCCCGGATGACTACGCTTTTCCGGATGCCCTCCCACTTTCCGCGTATCTCCAAGGAATCGCCATCCGGGATGCGGGTTTCTGTCCACTCCCGGGTGATTCGTGCTTCCTTCACTTCAAAAAGATCTGCGAAATCCGTTTCGGCAGTCAGCAGGATTCGGCATTCCGCCGGCTGCCTGGAGTAGTTGCGGACGGTGATTTCTTCCAGGATTCCGGTCCCTACTTCCCGCAGCCGTTCCACCAGCAAAGGGCTGTCCGCGTAGCCGTACGAATGAGGTACCCTGCCCGCAAACAAGGCACGGTAAGGTTCCCGGGTTTCTGCTGCCAACGGTTCGATCATCTGCCCGTTGATGGTCAGCTCCCACCGGGAGAGAATCCGGGTGTCCAGATGGAAAACGCCGTGGGGAAGTTCGGGGTGGATGTCCCCGTTGGCGGAGGAAATGCAGAACGATGAACCTTCCACCAGTGTGACCGTTCCAGAGCCCAACGGCCCCGCTGCGGTGTCCGAATTCCATCCAGCCACGTGAGGCTCCTTACCACTGAGCGTGCGGATCGCTTGAGCTTGAGCGGCCGCTGGGTGGGCGGCCTCTGCATGAGTGTTATCGACGCTACGCCGGAGAACTTGCAGGCACCAGAGGCGGGCAGTTGACAGAACCTCTGCGGAGGGCAAGAAGTTCCCGCAACCCAGTGTTAACCTCATTTCCTCGCACGGGAAAGCAGAACAGGTCTATAGTGAGGGAACAGGACATTCGCTGATGCAGCCCGGCGGCCCGCTTTTCCTTCCGACGCCGGAGGCCCGTAATGACCGACACCCAAATAGGCAGCTTTATTCGCGACTGCGTGGTGTTTGAGGACGACACTGAGAACGGCTTGGACTTTGACACTTTCTACGGCCTGTACATCAGCTGGTGCGTCCTCGGACGCAAAATTCCCATTCCCGACTCAGCTTTCAAAACCGCCCTCGAGCTTGAGGGCGTCAAGCCCATCAAGGAAAATGGCCGGCGAATCTACCCCGGCATGAGCATGGTAGGTCCCGCCGCAAGGGACTACGTGGTCAACAGCGTTCCCGTGTGGAGTGAAACCGCCACCGACATCCCCGTTTCCGAGATCCGCCAACAAGCTGTGGCGTCTATCGCCTGATCTCACCAGCAAGCGTTCAGCCCGTGCCCCTAGGATTCTTAGGGGGCATGGGCTGTTCCCGTTTCCGGAGGTTCCCGCTGAAAGGAATTAATGAAACCGTCCATCGTTTGGTTTCGCGACGACCTGAGGGTCGCCGATAACCCGGCCTTACGTGCCGCCGTCGACGACGGTGCGGCCGTTGCCCTCTACGTCCTTGACGAAGAGTCGCCGGGCATCCGCCCCCATGGCGGGGCCGCGCGCTGGTGGCTCCACCACTCGCTGACCGCCCTCCGTGGGGACCTGGACAAGCTTGGTGTTCCCTTGCTGCTCCGCCGGGGGCCGGCCACTGACGTGCTCCGGGAGACCACGACGGCGATCGGTGCCGGCGGCTTGTACTGGAACCGGCGGTACGGTTCCGCTGAGCGAACGGTGGACGCCGACATCAAGGCTTGGGCGGGTGAGGCAGGACTGCATGTCTCGAGTTTTCAGGCTTCCCTCCTCCATGAGCCGTGGGAGGTTACCACCAAAACGGGCGGACAGTACAAGGTTTTCACCCCCTTCTGGCGGACCGTGTCTGCGCAGGATTTCCGCGAGCCGCTGGCCGTACCGGAAGCAGGCCATGGATTCACCGGAAAGCTGGCCGTGTATGACCAGCTGGAATCGTGGCAGCTGCTGCCCACTAAACCGGACTGGTCCGGGGGACTGGCTGAGATGTGGACGCCGGGAGCTGCCGCAGGGCACAAGCGGCTGGCCCGGTTCGTGGCGGACGGTCTGTCCAACTACAGTGAGGGCCGCAACCGTCCGGACACAGATGGAAGCAGTTGCCTCTCGCCTTACCTTCGCTGGGGTGAGCTCAGCCCGTTCGAGGTGTGGCATGCACTGGGATCCAAACGCTCCGAGAGCGCTTCGATTTATGCCTCGGAGCTGGGCTGGCGTGAATTTTGCTGGCACCAGTACTTCCACAATCCACAGCTCGCAACGGCCAACCTTCGCCCGGAATTTGACCGCTTCCCGTGGGCGTGGCCGGGTAACAACGGCAACGGCAACGGTGGCAGGCATCCTGGCCACGAGTCAGCGCCGGAGGAGTTCCGTGCCTGGCAGCAGGGCCGCACAGGTTTCCCCATGGTGGACGCGGGGCAGCGGCAGCTGTGGCATACAGGCTGGATGCATAACCGCGTCCGCATGGTGGCCGCCAGTTTCCTGGTGAAGAACCTGGGCATTCATTGGCAGCTCGGGGAGCAGTGGTTTTGGGACACCCTGGTGGACGCCGATCCTGCGTCGAACCCCGCCAACTGGCAGTGGGTAGCCGGCTCCGGGGCGGATGCTTCACCGTTCTTCAGGATCTTCAATCCGGAGGCTCAACGGGTTAAGTTTGATCCCCAGGGGAGGTACATCGCCCACTGGCTTCCTGATTTCGGAACGCCCGAATACCCGGAGGAAATCGTGGACCTCAAAACCACCCGGGCGGAAGCGCTGGAAGCGTACAAGGAGATGAGGGAGGTCCACTAGGGCTCCCCGAGGTTCCACCGGGGCCGACTATAGGCTGAAGGCATGTCAACCGAGCTCATCCTGAAGATTGTCATCGCCGCGGTCGTCGCAGTGTTTCTTGCAGTAGTTACATGGTGGGCCCGGAAGCACCCCAACAGGTCCAAGGAGTATCCGGAACAGGTCCGCATGCCCAAGGTTGTTCCGATTGTTGGCTGGCTTTTCCTGAGTGTGGGTCTTCTCATGAGCCTGGTCTCGTTCACCTATGACCGTTCCCCTTTGGGCGCCCGAATCACCGCCGTCGCGATTTTCCTGGGCGGCCTGGCCTTCGTGCTGATGTACCGCAACTGGTACGTGGCTCCGCGCTCCCACGAGGTTGCTTTCCGCACAGTGCTTGGCAAGGAACACGTAGTTCCCTATAGCGACATTGCCAACTACCGTGTGCAGGTGATGAAAGGGCAGCCAATCCTGACGGTCAAATCCATTCACGGGGTGAAACTCAGCCTGAACATCCGGACCTACGACGTGACGCCCCTCATGACGGCCATCGATTTCCACAAGGTCACCGGCCACTGGCCTGCCCGCACGGACGTGGTGGGTGAAGGCGCTGGGGCTGAAAAACACCCCTCTGGAAATTAGTAGGAAGTCCGAGTATATTCGGATTCAGAGATGACCTGGATCACAGTTGGTCACGTGTTCCGCAATGGTCCCAGCACCCGGCGGCACGGCAGTCATTCACGATGCAAAGGAGCATTTCACCATGGTGCGCGAGCTTTCCCACTACGTAGACGGCCAGAGAATTGACGGCACGTCCGGCCGGTTCAGTGATGTCTACGATCCTTGCACGGGCGAAGTCCAGGCGCGGCTTCCGCTGGCCAGCGCGGACGAGGTTCGCGACGCCGTCGCAAATGCCGAAAAGGGCCAGCTCGAATGGGCGGCCATGAACCCGCAGCGCCGGGGACGCATCCTGCTCAAGTTCGTGGACCTGGTCAACCAGAACATGGACGAACTCGCCAAGCTCCTGTCCTCCGAACACGGCAAAACCTTCGCGGACGCCAAAGGCGACATCCAGCGCGGCATCGAGGTAGTGGAGTTCTCCGCCGGGGCACCACACCTGCTCAAGGGCGAATTCTCGGACAACGCCGGCCAAGGAATCGATGTCCATTCGCTCCGCCAGCCGCTCGGCGTCGTCGCAGGCATCACTCCCTTCAACTTCCCCGCCATGATTCCGCTGTGGAAGTCCGGCCCGGCGCTCGCAGCCGGCAACGCGTTCATCCTTAAGCCCTCGGAGCGGGACCCCTCCGTGCCGCTGCGCCTTGCCGAGCTGTACAGCGAAGCCGGCGTGCCGAACGGCGTCTTCAACGTGATCAACGGGGACAAGGAAGCAGTGGATGCGCTGCTCGAAGATCCGCGGGTCAAGGCCATTGGATTTGTGGGCTCCACGCCCATCGCCCAGTACATTTACGCCACGGCAGCTGCGCATGGAAAGCGCGCCCAATGCTTCGGCGGTGCGAAGAACCACATGGTGATCATGCCCGACGCCGATCTGGACATGGCTGCCGACGCCCTGATTGGTGCCGGATACGGTTCCGCAGGCGAACGGTGCATGGCGATCTCCGTTGCCGTGCCCGTTGGACAGGAAACCGCCGATGCTTTGGTGGACAAGCTGACCGAGCGCGTCAAGCACCTCAAGGTGGGCCACAGCCTGGACAAGGACTCGGACTTCGGCCCCGTGGTGGCTGCTTCCGCCAAGGAGCGAATCGAAGGCTACATCCAATCGGGCGTCGACGAAGGGGCAACACTGGTCACGGACGGACGCGGCCTCACCGTGGATGGTTACGACGGCGGGTTCTGGGTGGGGCCCACGCTCTTCGACAACGTCACCAAGGACATGAAGATCTACAAGGAGGAGATCTTCGGTCCCGTCCTCAGCGTGCTGCGTGCGGCTGACTACGACGAAGCGCTCAGGCTCTGCAGTGAGCACGAGTTCGGCAACGGCGTCGCCATCTTCACCCGCGACGGCGACTCCGCCCGCGACTTTGCCAGCCGCGTGGAGGTAGGCATGGTGGGCATCAACGTACCCATCCCAGTCCCGATCGCGTACTACACCTTTGGCGGCTGGAAGGCGTCCGGCTTCGGCGACCTCAACCAGCACGGCGCCGATGCTTTCCGCTTCTACACCAAGACCAAAACCGTGACGTCGCGGTGGCCCTCCGGCATTCGCCAGGGCGCCAGCTTCATCATGCCGGCAGGCAGCTGATGGAGTCTGTGGGGTCAGAGGAAGAAGTTCTGTTTGAGCGCCGCGGCAATCTGGGCATCGTGACGCTCAATCGCCCCAAGGCAGTCAACGCACTGAACGCTGGAATGGTGAAAACCATGCTCAGCCAGTTGACGGATTGGGCGGCCGACGACGCCGTTGCCACCGTTTTGGTGCGCGGCGCGGGCGACCGTGGGCTGTGCGCCGGTGGCGACATCGTGGCCATTTACAAGGACATGCTGCACGGCGGCACGGAGACGGCCGAGTTCTGGGCTGACGAATACCGGCTCAACGCGCTCATCTCGCACTATCCCAAGCCATACGTCGCGTTCATGGACGGGCTGGTTTTGGGTGGCGGCGTGGGTATTTCGGCGCACGGTTCCGTTCGCGTGGTCACGGAGAGGACGCGCACCGGCATGCCGGAAACCACCATCGGTTTCGTCCCCGACGTCGGCGGCACCCTTTTGCTGTCACGCTCACCGGGGGAGACCGGAACGCATGCAGGGTTGACCGGAGCGCACTTATCCGGTGCGGACGCACTGTTCCTGGGGCTCGCGGATCACTTCGTGCCGTCCCAAAGCCTCCCCGCGTTGGCGGAAGCGCTGGAAAGCTCGACGGCGACGGCCGCCGTCGAGCGCTTTGCCCAAGCCGCGCCGGACTCGGCTCTCGCGGCACAGCGGGAGTGGATCGACGCCGCGTACGCGCATGACGATGCTGAGGAAATTGTGCGGAGCCTTCGGACTTTAGGCGACGAAGCAGCCGCCGCGGCGGACACGATCGAGGCGAAATCGCCAACTTCCGTGAAGGTGGCGCTTGAGTCCTTGCGGCGGGTCCATGGGATGTCCCTCGAGGAAGCCCTGGACCAGGAATACCGCGTGGGCCTGCGATGCCTTGCCGGGCCCGATTTCCGGGAGGGCATCCGCGCACAGGTGGTGGACAAGGACCGTAACCCGCAATGGAAGCCGGCGACGCTCGCTGAAGTCCAGGCGTCCGACGTCGAGGGCTACTTCGCGCCGCTCGGCGAACGGGAGTTGGGGCTTTCAGTCAGTCCAGTCCAAGCGAATTGAAGGAGACGATCATGACAGAGAATGCAGCCACGACAGATATCCAGGTCCCGGCAACGGGACTCATCGCTTTCCTTGGCCTGGGCCATATGGGTGGCCCCATGGCTGCCAACCTGATCAAAGCCGGGCACGATGTTGTTGGCTATGACCCCGTTCCGGCGGCCGTCGAGGCAGCCCTCGCCCATGGGATTCCCATGGCTTCCACGGCGCATGAGGCGGCAGCGGAGGCGGCTGTGGTGTTGACCATGCTGCCCAGCGGCAAGCATGTGCTGGACGCTTATCGCGGTGTGGATGGGCCGGGGCTACTGTCTGTCGCCAAGCCGAACACCCTGTTCCTGGACTGTTCCACCATCAACGTGGACGAAGCCCGTGAGGCCGCGGTGATCGCGCTGGAAGCCGGTCACCGTTCGGTGGACGCCCCTGTTTCCGGCGGCGTGGTGGGGGCCGAAGCCGGCACCTTGACGTTCATGGTGGGAGCGTTGCCCGACGACTTCGAAACCGTGAAGCCGATCCTGGAGCTCATGGGCAAGAGGATTGTCCACTGCGGTGATCACGGAGCCGGGCAGGCCGCCAAGGTTTGCAACAACATGATCCTGGGTGTGTCCATGATCGCTGTTGCCGAAGCTTTCGTGCTTGGCGAGAAGCTTGGGCTCACGCATCAGGCATTGTTCGATGTTGCATCCAACGCGTCGGGCCAGTGCTGGGCGCTGACCACCAACTGTCCTGTTCCGGGACCGGTTCCCACCAGCCCCGCTAACCGCGACTACCAGCCCGGCTTCGCAGGCGCGCTGATGGCCAAAGACCTGCGCCTGGCCGTGAATGCCTTGGAAAGCACAGGCGTTGCTGCAGAAATGGGTCCCTTGGCCTCACGTATTTACGACGCCTTTGCCGCCGGTGAAGGCGCCGGGAGGGACTTCTCGGGGATCATCACGGAGATCCGGGATAAATCCGTGTGAGAGTTTGGAACTGAACTTATGACCAGCGTTGCGGAGAGGGAGAGCATGGCGGAGCAGTATCAGAACATCGTGGTTGAACATCGGGGACGGGTTGGTTTGGTGACGCTGAACCGGCCCGAGGCGCTGAACGCGCTCAATACTGCTCTCATGAATGAGCTCGTGGACGCTGTTACGGCCATGGACACTGATCCGGACGTTGGGGCCGTGGTGATCACGGGATCGGCTAAAGCGTTTGCTGCCGGAGCTGACATCAAGGAGATGTCTTCCAACAGCTACATGGAGATGTATGCGGCGGACTGGTTCCGGCGTTGGGAGGACCTCACCCGGCTCCGCATCCCTGTTGTTGCTGCAGTGTCCGGCTTTGCCCTGGGCGGAGGCTGCGAACTGGCCATGATGGCCGACTTCATCATCGCCGGGGACAACGCCAAGTTCGGCCAGCCCGAGATCAACCTGGGCGTGATCCCGGGAATGGGTGGGTCCCAGCGGCTCACCCGGGCGGTGGGCAAGGCGAAAGCCATGGACATGGTCCTGACGGGGCGGTTCATGGATGCCGAAGAGGCTGAACGCTCCGGCTTGGTGTCCCGTGTTGTTCCCGCTGCAGAGGTGATCGACGAGGCTCTTAAGGCTGCCGAAGTCATCGCCTCCAAGTCGAAGCCCGCCGCGATGGTGGCCAAGGAAGTCGTCAACGCAGCCTTTGAGATGGGTTTGGCGCAGGGCGTGGTGTTTGAACGCAGGGTGTTCCACTCTCTCTTTGCCACCGAGGACCAGAAGGAAGGCATGGCTGCGTTCAGCGAGAAGCGTCAGCCGGAGTTCAAGCACAGGTAGCTTTCGGTATTGCAGCACTGGTGTCGGTTACGGCAGCGGTCTCAATACTTCATTGTCACGGGCTCCGTGCAGGGAGGAGACTTGAGGCGACGGCATCCCATCTGGGGCCGCCCGCGGGGCCACCCGGCTGCGGAGCCTCACAGCACCCCGTAGCGGCCTGGTGGATCAATGAGTTCTGTGACACCCCTCGAACTGGCCGCTCAACGGTCGCGCCATCTCTTGCCTTTGGTGACTATCGCCCTGATTGGATGCCTCGGCGGGTGCGAATATGAACCCGATAGCATCGCCTTCCCGTCCGTCAGTTCTCCGATCACGGAGGCCCGCACGGTCCCGCCGCTGCCGGAGAGTCGCGACACCCGCACGGTCCCATCGCTGCCGGAGAGTGGCGACATCGACGCCGGCACATACCTGGTCCCCGTCGCCGGCTACAAGGAGCCTTTCGAGATCACGGTGCCAGCCGGCTGGTTCGCTCTCGACGGCCACAGCCTGGGCAAGGACGACCCGAATCACCCGGCTGAATGGGCCGTCTACCTGACTCTTTCGCGCGCGTACTATGTGGCGAAGGACGCATGCATCTGGAGGGGCGCCCTTGCCGATTCCGGTCCGTCGGCCGAGGCCTTCGTTGACGCGATGGCGGCGCAGTCGTCAACGGCAAGCACCCCTCCCGCCAAGGTCATGGTAGGCAATTACTCCGGCTTCGAGTTTCACCACTCCGTCGAGGGCAACGTGGACATCACAGCCTGCAACGGCGGTCAGTTATGCATCCACTCAGAAGATACACAACGCTGCTCACGCTGGTACTTGACTCAGAATGAACACGAAACCTACCGGGTGGTCGACCTGAACGGCCAGCGGGCTGTCGCCGCGGTGGGCCATATCGACGAATCGATCGATCCGGAGCTGATGAGAGAGGCACGCGCCCTCTTCGACTCGATTGTGTTCAGGTCCGCCAAGTGACCAGCTGATGCGATAGGCGATCGTAAGCGGAGAACGGTAAGGGTGTCGCTGCGTGTCAGCTTCGACCAGCCAGGAACGGAAGGTTTTTCGCGTCACGTTTTTCGATCAGCCACCACTTAGCTAATGAACAACCCGCAACGAGGTGCTGGCTCATGCTGTCGCAGCACTGCTCGCGGGGTTGGGTGCCGCGAAGTAGACCCTCGCGGCCCCGATTGTTCACCGTTGGTCAGCTCGATGGGGACTTCGGTCTGACCAACAAAATCCGTTCCATTGCTGCTGCCCCCCGGCTTCGCAATGGTACGAAGAGCCTGCTGCGTGAGACCCGGCGGGTGTGTGGCTGGCTGGACCCCTGTCCGGCCAGCCACATCTTGCGAACCCGCTATTCCGCGTAACTAGAAGGCACTTAACGCGACGATGAGGAAATCAATGGCTGCGCAATTCTGCGATAACGATGACTGTCCGGATAGTTGGCACTGGACGGAGCTGCACTGCACGGATGTAGGCGCTACACCCGAAAGTTGCCGGGATACCTCCGAGGAGGAACACCGGGAAGGGCTTGTGGGCTCATTCTTCGCGGCGTAGGCTCCTTCGGGCCGGAACCGGAGGGGAGGAGTTCGCTCATGGGACAACTGATCGTCCAGGATTTTGTGACCGCCGACGGATACGCCGCCGACAGCAACAACGAGTTCAAGGCGTATGAACTGTTGGAAGGTGGAACGGCTGAGTTTGACCGCGCCCAGCTCGAATGGCTCGGCAGCGTTGAAGCCATGGTCCTGGGCGCCAACACGTACAGGTATTTCGTTGAGTTCTGGCCAACGCCCGCGTCGGAGGGCGAGATCATCGCGCCTGCACTCAATGGCCTGCGACGACATGTCTTCTCACGCCAACTGAAGGCAGCCCCCTGGGGCGACTTCCCGCCGTCGACCGTTGAATCCGGCGACGCCATCCAGGCGATCCGCCGAATCAAGCGGGAGTCCGCAAAGGACATCGTCCTCTGGGGGAGCCTGTCGCTCGGCGAGACGTTCTTCGCCGCCGGAGAAGTGGACGCCGTCCGGCTTGTGGTCATGCCGGTTGGCCAAGGCTCAGGCAGGGGCGTGTTCCCGGCAGGCCACCACCCTGCACTGCTGAAGCTCGAGGACGTGAACAGCTACGACCAAGGCCTGGTGGAGCTGAGCTACACAGTCCGGAAACGGCCCTAAACCGAAGCGTCCGCGGGCACCAGCGCGGCGTCAAAGAACGCCCGCTCCAGCCGCACGGCCTCCGCGAAGGTCGCGGCAACGCCTTGTCGTTCCGCGACGTCAACAGGCTCGACGGCGTCAAACTCGTCGCGTAGCCACGTCACCCACGCGTTGTACTCGGGGTTGTTGTGGAGGCGGATCCACTCGGCATGCTTAGCGTGCGCCGGCCAGCGGGCGGGTTCGCCGGCGCGGGCAGCCCAGTCTCCGTAGAGCCACTCAGCAACCAGCAGCACTGCCAAGACTTTCGGGTAGGAGCGGGTGGCGAGGGTGCTTCGCATCAGTTGGTCGAAGTTGCGGGTTGCTGGTCCCTGCGCGGGTGCGGTTCGATCCGCCTCCGGAACGTCGAGTTCGTTGAAGCAATCCTGGAAATACGTATTCTCGTCAGAAGCGAAAGCCCCCAGAACCGCGGCAAACACCAGACGCGAAGGCAGCGAAGGCGCCGATGCCACCGCCTGGCCCAGGAGAGCCGTGAAGGCATCGCAGAACTGATAATCCTGTACGAGGTAGCAGCGCAGGTGGTCATCGGAAAGAGACCCGTCCAGCAGCTGGTCCACGAACGGATGGTTGACGGCGGCGTCCCAATCCTCGGCGTACTGGTTCTTGAGTTCTTCGGCAAAGCCCACGGTGTTTCCTCCTGAGTTGTCAGCAACGGAGCCTAGCAGCGTACTGCGTCATAACGGCGGGCGTTACGCTCTGGTGCCTCGCCCGGTGCCAGCGTAGGCTCTGGGCCATGACGAACCAGCGCACCATGGTGGTTGGCTATGACGGATCCGAAGAATCAAACCTCGCCGTCCAATGGGCCGCTAAGCACGCGATCCTCCGGGACTGTTCCCTCCACGTTGTGCACTGTTCTCTGTGGGTCCTGCTATCCCACAACAGGGGTCCCGTTCCTGGTGTCGCTGATAGCGGTCTGGAACGGGCGGCCCAAAAAGTACTCGAAGAGGGAATGGCGCTCGCCAAGGAGACTGTCCCCGATCTGGAAGTCCGCACCACCTTGCTGCACGGGATGCCGCGCGATCACCTGGCCCACGTTTCAGTCGGTGCCGAGATGCTGGTGCTCGGAAGCCGGGGCCTCGGTGGGTTCATGGGGTTGCTGGTTGGCTCCGTGAGCTTGGAGATGGCGGCAACTGCAGAGTGCCCCGTGGCAGTGATTCGTGCAGACGACCATCCTGAGGGTCCGGTGCTCCTTGCCGTTGATGACGCGGGATCACCGGCGGCCCTTGAGGATGCCTGCGATTTCGCGGCGGCAACTGGTGCCGATCTCATGATCGTTCACGTATTGCACGAGCCGGTTGGCTATCGCCGGTTGCGTGAGCCGGTGGAGGCGTACCCGGAAGCTGAAGCCTTGCTTGATTCGGTGCTGAGCCAAGCCCGTCACAAAGCTCCTGGCATCGCCGTGACCGGAGAGTTGTTGGTGGACGCCTCCTTCTCCAAAGCCATCGTCAAAGCTTCGCAGGGTGCACGCATCACGGTGCTGGGGACCAAAGGACATGGACTTATTAAGGGCACCATAGGCTCCACTGCCCACGCTGTGCTCCATCACGCCCACAGCCCTGTGTTGGTTTCCCGTCGCAGAGCCACATCCGAGGTCGCGTAGGGCGGGGCTTCCAATCGGCTCTCCTGCAATCGATCGGCCTTATATTGTCGGTGCCTGCTGCAAGAGTTAGGGCATGGAGCGGATTGGGGAGAAGCAAGCGGGCGCAGTAATGGCGCTTGGGCGCGCTCCGGTAGTTACGGATTCCCTTCAAGCCGCCACGGTTCCGGCCAACACCGTCAGCACTGACCTGATCGAACAGCTGCGGGTCTTGGAGGAGATGAAGTCGGCCATAACCGCTTTGCAGGCGCGGGTAGCTGTGGCTTTCGATCTTGCCCAGCGTGCTGAACAGGCTGAGGCAGGTGTCCCTGCCTCGGAGCGTGGCCGGGGTGTGGGGGCTCAGGTGGCGTTGGCCCGGCGGGAATCCCCGAACCGCGGGGGCCGGTTGCTGGGTTTGGCCAAGGCCCTTGTGACGGAGATGCCACGGACGTTGGCCGCCCTGCAGTCCGGGTACTTGAATGAATGGCGTGCCACGCTGCTCGTCAAGGAAACAGCGTGCTTGTCTGCGGAGGACCGGTGTGCCGTGGATGAGGAACTCGCCCCCGATGCCGGAACCTTTGACGGGAAGGGCGACAAGGCGATCATTGCCGCGGCTAAGGCTGCAGCGTACCGTCGTGATCCCCGCTCGGTAGTCGGGCGTGCCAGCCGTGCCGCAGCGGAGCGGACCGTGAGCCTGCGCCCGGCGCCGGACACGATGAGCTATTTGACCGCACTGCTACCGGTGGCCCAAGGCGCGGCGGTCTACAAGGCGCTGACACAGGCGGCTGATTCAGCCCGTTCCAGCGGCAATGCAAGGTCTTTCGAGGATGTGGGGTCCGGCCCGCTTGTCCGGCCCCGCGGCCAGGTCATGGCCGACACCCTGGTGGAACGCATTACGGGCACCCCGGGCGGGATTTCAGGGATCACCATTGACCTCGTCATGACCGACCGCACCCTCTTTCAAGGTGACAGCGAACCGGCCAGGCTTCAGGGGTACGGAGTCGTCCCGGCAGAATGGGCCAGAACCGTCGTTGGTGAGGAGCAGTCAGCCCGGGACCGGGAGTTCTCTGTCTGGCTTCGCCGGCTCTATACCGCGCCGGCTACCGGAGAACTCCTTGCCACCGACTCTAAAGCCCGGCTTTTTAGCGGCCGCCTCCGGCGCTTCATCGAGACCCGTGACGATAGCTGCCGGACGCCATATTGCGATGCGCCCATCCGGCATATAGACCATGTGATTCCGTGGCACTCCGGCGGGCAAACAAACCTCGGCAACGGGGCAGGACTTTGCGAAGCCTGCAACCACACTAAAGAAAACCCCGGCTGGAGCATCCGAGCCGTAGATGCAGACGTGCACACCTTGGAAATCAGCACCCCCACCGGGCACACGTACCAATCAAAGGCCCCACCCCTGCCGGGACACCGCCCCTCCAGGACATAGGAGCTTCTTTGGGGTGAACCCTCTATTCCTCCGTGAAGTCCCCTGCGTCCCTGCGGAAGGTGCCGAGGACGCGGATGAGGTGATCGACGTCGTCGGCCCCGAAACCTGACTTGCCGAAAACCTCCGCGTTCAGTGCCGTTGTCGCCTTCTTGGCGAGGGTGCGGCCCTCTGCGGTGAGCTCTATCAGGGTGGTTCGCCCATCTGTTGGGTGCGGTGAGCGGGCAACCAGGGCGGCTTTTTCCAAGCGGTCGACGGCGTTGGTCACCGAGGTGGGATGGACCTGCAACAGTGCGCTGGCTTTGTTCATGGGCAGCGCCCCGCTGCGGGCGAAACTCAGCAACGCCAGGAGCTCATAGCGCGCGAACGTTAGCCCGAACGGTTTGAGCACTGTTTCGATGCGCGCCAGCAAGATCTGCTGTGTGCGCATGATCGCGGTGATGGCAGCCATGGGCGCTGCAACGTCGCCCCAACCATGCCGTTCCCAGTTGCGCTGGGCGTCGGCGATGGGGTCGCGGGGGAGGGGGGTGCCCATGAGCCTCCTTCTGTTGCTCGGTTGGCCTAGTGTTCCGGGTGGCTAGTCTTTCAGATTCGGGAACTCTTCCTCGGTGTATTCGACTCCCAAACCTGCCGGCAACGGACCGTCACCGTGCCGGGCGACTTCCGACCCGCGAAGTTCTACGCGCCGGATCTTGCCCGAAATCGTCTTTGGCAGTTCGCCGAATTCGAGTCGCCGGATGCGCTTGAACGGCGCCAGATGCTCGCGGCAATACTTAAGAATGTCCTCAGCCACCGCGGGGCCGGGTTCGTAGCCCGCAGCCAACACAACGAACGCCTTGGGCACCGAGAGCTTCACCGCATCAGGCGAAGGAACGACGGCGGCCTCCGCCACTGCGGGGTGTTCGATCAGGACGCTTTCAAGTTCGAAAGGCGACAGGCGGTAGTCGGAGGACTTGAAGACGTCGTCATCCCGGCCGACGTACGTGATGACGCCGTCGGAGTCCCGGCTTGCCATGTCGCCCGTGTGATAGTAGCCATCGCGGAAGGCTTCGGCGGTCTTGGCTTCGTCGCCGAAATAGCTCTTCATGAGCCCCACGGGCCGGGGATCCAGACGCAAGCAGAGCTCGCCGTCGTCGGACTCCTGCCCGGTGAGCGGATCCACCAGGACAACGTCGTACCCGGGAAGCGGCCGTCCCATCGAGCCGATCTTCACCGACTGCGCGGGTGTGTTGGCAATCTGGACTGTGGATTCGGTCTGGCCGAAGCCGTCGCGGATGGTGACTCCCCAGGCTTCCTCCACTTGGCCGATCACCTCGGCGTTGAGCGGTTCACCCGCCGAGACCACCTTGCGGGGCGGGGATGTGAGTTGGGTGAGGTCGGCCTGAATGAGCATGCGCCATACCGTCGGCGGAGCACAGAAACTCGTGACGCCTTCGCGGCCCATTTGGTCCATCAGGGCGGCGGCGTCGAAGCGCTGGTAGTTGTAGATGAAGACCGTGGCCTCCGCGATCCACGGCGTGAAGACGTTGGACCACGCATGCTTGGCCCAGCCGGGGGAGGCAACGTTGAGGTGGACGTCGCCAGGTTCCAGGCCGATCCAATACATCGTGGACAGGTGGCCCACGGGATACGACGTGTGGGTGTGCTCTACGAGTTTGGCCCTGGACGTGGTGCCGGAGGTGAAGTACAGCAGCAAGGTCTCGTCAGCGCGAGTGGGCGCGTCGGGCGTGAAGTCCGTGCCGGCGTCGTACGAGTCTGCGTACTGTTTGGCGTCCGCGTTGGTGCGTTGCGCACCGATCTCAACCAGCGTGTAGTCGCCCTCGACGTCGGCAAACTTGCCGATGTTGGCACTTCCGACCGCCACCCAAGTGGCCCCGCCGCGTTCCACCCGGTCTTGAAGGTCGCGGGCCCCCATGAGGGTGGTGGTGGGGATCATGACAATGCCCAGTTTGATGCCGGCCAGCATGAGTTCCCACAGCTCAACCTGGTTGCCGAGCATGATGATCATATGGTCGCCACGCTTGACGCCTTGGTCCCGCAGCCAGTTGGCGAGCTGGGAGGACCGCTGGGAAAGGTCTTTGAACGTGCGGCGGGTGGAACTGCCGTCCTGTTCCACGATGACCAGCGCGGGCTTGCTGCCTCTGGTCTCGTCTGCGGCGATCTGGTCGAACCAATCGAGGGCGAAATTGAACTCCTCGAAGCGTGGCCACTGGAATTCGGAGTGGGCCTGTTTGTAGTCCTCGCGCAGTTCCAGCAGCCGGTCGCGGGCCGCACGGAAGTCTTCTGTGACTGTCATAGTCCGCCTTTCGCCTCGGTTTGCGTTGGCATCTTTGCCGCAGCATCCCGCCTAGTGATCCACATCACCTTGCAATATACTAGGACATCCAAGGGTTTGGAAGAGCCCATGCGGGACATGACGAAGGGGTCTAATGCTCGACGAAAAAGCTGCCGGCACCGTTACCAGCGGTGCGGCGTCAGAACGCGTCCTGCCTCCTTATCCGGAGGCGGACTTGATGCACGTCATCGACCTGCTCCCAACGGAAGAGCGTGCGCGGTACCTCGAGATCAGGGAGTTCCTGCAAACGCGGATACGGGCCGCCAGCATTGACTACTGGAACCGGGAGGAATTCCCGTTCGGGCTGCTGGCGGACATGGCCAAGTTCGGACTCGGCGGACTGCAGACGGACGGCTCCTCCAAGCTGTTCAAAGGCCTCATGTACACGGAAATCGCCCGCGCCGACGTGTCACTTTCGGCGCTGGTGGGCATCCATAACGAACTCATTGTGGGCATGATCCACGAGCTCGGCTCTGACGAACAAAAGCGCAAGTGGTTGCCCGGGCTGGAAGCTTTCACCCAGCTCGGCGCCTTCGCACTTACTGAACCGGACCACGGTTCCGACATCGCCGGAGGACTCTCGACGACGGCGCGACGCGACGGCGGCGAATGGGTCATCAACGGTGCCAAGCGCTGGATCGGGGCGGGGACCATCGCGGACTTCGCGTTGGTTTGGGCCCGCGATCTTGCCGACGGGCACATCAAGGGCTTCA
This sequence comes from Pseudarthrobacter sp. PvP004, assembly GCF_017876035.1. Classification (NCBI taxonomy): domain Bacteria; kingdom Bacillati; phylum Actinomycetota; class Actinomycetes; order Micrococcales; family Micrococcaceae; genus Pseudarthrobacter; species Pseudarthrobacter sp. PvP004. The sequence continues at coordinate 3,490,965 of NZ_JAGINL010000001.1, read as the reverse complement.
TCGTGGAGACGGACCGCCCAGGCTACTCGGCTACCAAGATCTCCAACAAGATCGGCCTGCGCATCATGCAGAACGCGGACATCGTGTTGGACGAGGTCCGAGTTCCTTTGGAGAACCTGCTGCCCGGAGCCACGGAATTTTCCCGTGCAAATGATCTTTTGCGAGATTCCCGGGCATGGGTTGGCTGGCAGGCCGCGGGCATCCAGTTGGCAGCGTTTGATATCGCCCGTTCTTACGCGTTGGAGCGCAAGCAGTTCGGCAAGGAACTGGCGCGTTTTCAGCTGGTGCAACAGCAGCTCGCGGACATTCTGGGCAATGCCAACGCCTCCCTGTCCATGATGGTTGAGCTCGCCCGGATCCAGCAGGCCGGGAAACTCGAAATGGTGCAGGCGGCAATGTGCAAGGCCACCACCACCCGGCTTGCCCGATCATCCGTGTCGATGGGCAGATCCCTCTTGGGAGGGAACGGGATCACCACGGATTACGAGATGGCCAAGCTCTTTGGCGACGCTGAGATCCTGTACACGTACGAGGGCAGCTACGAGATCAACTCGATGATCGTGGCCCGCGCGGTCACGGGGAAGTCGGCGTTTGTGTGATCACGCAAAAGCACTCCTTCGCCGGCGTGACGCTGGCGAAGGAATGCTTTTGCGTGCGAGCTAAGAGTTTGGGGCTGCCACCAAGGCCGGGTCAGGAGGTGTGGTGACGGCCGCCGCGTGTTCGGCCAGGACCCCCGTCCGATGCCTGATGCGAAGACGGTAGAGCAGCGTTCCGCCGATGATGACCGCGGCAACGAACATGACGCCGCCCCATTGCAGGTACCACTCGAACGGCGGCACCGAGTTGTAGATTTCCGGTCGCGGCCACACAAGGTTCAGCGTCATGGCTCCGCCCCAAAGCACCGCCAGGATGTTCACGGGAAGTCCCCACTTGCCCAGGCTGAATCCCGGTTCTGATCCGTCGTCCTTGAGGGGCCACTTCTTGAGGAACCGCCGCCGCAGCATGGGCACAGTGACCAGCAGGTAGGACAGGTAGATCAGCACGATGCTGATGCTGGACAAAATGGTGAAGATGGCTGGCTGGGAGATGTTGACGATCAGGGGAATCACCGCCACTACACCGATAACGATTGCCGCAACCGTGGGTGTTTTCCGGGTGGGGTGCACTTTGCTGAGCTGACGGCTAAAGGGAAGGTTGTTGTCCCTGGCCATGGCAAACATCATCCGGATAGCTGCTGCATGGACAGCCAGCGTACACACAACTACAGCTACTGCGATGCATGCCAGGAACGCCTTGCCGAACGGACCACCCAGCACTGAAAGTACGATGTACTGCAGTCCGCCATCGGCCGCCCCGAGCTTGGGATCGGAAAGATCGGGGGCCGCCAGGATTCCGCCCAGAAGGAGCAGCCCTCCCAAAAGGAAGGATGCCGTAACGGCACGGAGGATAGCCCTGGGAGCCGTGCGCTTGGGGTCCTTGGTTTCTTCACCCAGGGAACTGGCGGTGTCGAACCCGTACATGACATAGCCGGATGCCATGGCAGCAATGAGGAACACGCCAAAGAAACCCAAGGGGTGTTCTTCGCCGAACCCGGCAGTATCGAGCAGGACTTCGGGTCCTCGCACGGAGTGCCAGATGAGCGCCGCAATGAGCAGGACGGCAGCAACCAGCTCCACGAACACGCCCACACTGTTGATCATGGTCATGAGCTTCACGCCGAACGCGTTGATGAGCGTGGAAATGCCGATCATGATGGTGGCCAGGATGACCCCATTGACGGCGAAGTCGTAGGGACCCGTTCCGTCGCCCACCAACTGGAAGCCACTCCAGATCTGCGGCAACGTGATTTGGAGGGCCAGGGCAACGGACCCCAAGGCCATGATGGAGGAGAGCAGCAGCAACCAGCCCGCCAGCCAGGCCCACGTTCCGGTTGAAAGCCTCTTTGCCCAGTTGTAGACCGACCCGGCCACCGGATAACGCCCCGCCAGTTCGGCAAAGCACAGGGCAACCATGAGTTGGCCGACGAAGACGATAGGCCACGACCAGGCATAGGCGGGTCCCGCCGTCGAAAATCCGAAGTAAAACAATTGAAAAACGCCGGTGAGGATGGAGATGTAACTGACGCCAGCGGCGAAGCTGGCAAACTTACCGATGCTGCGGTCAAGGGTTTGGGCGTAGCCAAACTCGTCCATACCGCTTGCATCGCTCTTGCAGGGTCCTATTTTGCTGGGTTCTGACATTCGAACTCCTAACTCAGACATGCACGAATGGTGATAACCTGCGGCCGCCATTGGACGCAGTGGATATCAAAGTCCGGGCACCACGGTGTGCCTCGGGCTGTTTCCCCCATTGTTTGTAGCGTGGGTCTAAAAGCAGGGCGCCTGATCAGGCGAGGGACAAGCTGAAGTCGGCTTCCGCCGTCGTGGTTTCCTCCGTCCGGCTGGCACTGAGGTCGGCCTTGATAAGGTCGGCGCAACGTTCGCCAATCATCATGACGGTGATGTTGGGGTTCACGGTGACGTGTTCCGGCATGACGGAGGCGTCGGCCACGCGCAGCCCGGTGACGCCCTTGACCCGCAGTTCGGGATCCAGGGGTGACATGTCATCGTCCACAGGCCCCATCCGGACTGTGCCAACCGGGTGGTAGACGGTGTTGTGGGTTTTGCGGATGTAGTCCTGCAGTTCCTCGTCGGTCTGTGCCTCGATGCCGGGAGAAAGTTCGCGGCCGGTCCATTCGGCCATGGCCGGCTGCCCAGCGATTTCCCGGGCCTTGCGGATACCGGCCACCATGACGCGCATATCGTGGCCCTCTGGATCGGTGAAATACCGGGGGTCCACCATGGGCTTGTCGCGGAAGTCCCTGCTCCGCAGACGAACGGTCCCGCGTGAACGCGCGTGGGTGACGTTCGGAGTGAGACTGAAGCCGTTCTCCGTGGTGGGGTAGCCGTAGCGCAAGGTGTTCATGTCGAAGGGCACGGAGCCGTAGTGCATCATCAGGTCCGGGCGGTCCAAGCCCTCCTCGGTGGGAGTAAAGATACCGATCTCCCACCACTGGGTGGAGGCTTGCACCATGGGCTGCATGGCCTCGAACTGCACAACGCCTTCCGGGTGGTCTTGCAAGTGCTCGCCGACGCCCGGGGAATCCACCAGGACCTCGATGCCGTGCTGTTCGAGGTGCGCCGCCGGGCCTATGCCGGAGAGCATGAGGAGCTTGGGGGAGTCGATCGCGCCGGTGGACAGGATGACCTCGCGATGCGCTGAGAGCCGGTGCGTCCGGCCAAACGCTGAATCAACGACGTCGACGCCGGTGCAGCGCTTCTCTGCGTCAAACACCAGTTGGCGTGCCCGCAGGCCCGTCAGCAGTGTGAAGTTTTCGCGATCGACGATGGGGTGAATATAGGAGACCGAGCTGGAGGAACGCGTCCCATCCGAACGGCGATTGATCTGGAAGAAATTGGCGCCGTTGATCACGGTGGTGCCGTCATTGAACTTTGTGCGGGGGATGCCAACCTGCTCGCAGGCATCAAGGAGCGCGACGCCGGCGGGATCGTTTGGCGGAACGTTCATCAAATGCACAGGACCGGAATCGCCATGGTGGGGAGCATCCGGGCCGGCGTCCTCATTGGATTCCAAACGCTGGTACAACGGCCACGCGGCATCAGCGTTCCAGCCGGTGGCACCGTACTTTGACTCCCACTCGTCCAGGTCTTCGCGGGGAGCCCAGAAGGCGATGCAGGAGTTGTGGCTGGAACAGCCACCCATCACCTTTGCGCGGGCGTGGCGCATGAAGGAGTTGCCGTTCTCCTGCGGTTCCACCGGGTAGTCCCAGTCGTAGCCGGATTCCAGCAGCTCCATCCAGCGGTCCAGCTGTAGGATCTCCGGCAGATTACGGTCATCAGGTCCGGCTTCCACCAAGGCCACGGTGACGGCAGGGTCTTCGCTCAGCCGGGCGGCGACGGCAGCTCCTGCAGATCCTCCGCCGATGATGACGTAGTCGAACCCGCGCTCACTGAGGTCTTCAATGTTGTCAGTGTGCATCTATTTCTCCTTGCCGTGGTCTGCGAACCAGCCGGTCACCTGAGGGCTGGTGTTCTGGTAGATGTGCTTGGCTTCCTGATACTCACCCAGCCCGGTGGGGCCGAGCTCGCGGCCGACGCCTGACTGGCCGAAGCCGCCCCACTCGGCCTGGGGAAGGTAGGGGTGGTAGTCGTTGATCCAGACCGTGCCGTGCCGCAAACGGCCCGCTACCCGCTGGGCCTTGCCGGCATCCTGGGTCCACACGGCACCGGCCAGCCCGTAGATGGTGTCGTTGGCGGTGGCTACGGCTTCGTCCTCAGTGCGGAAGGTTTCCACTGTGACTACCGGGCCGAAAGCTTCGTCAACCACTACCGACATTCCCCTTTGAACGCGGTCCAGGACGGTGGGCTGGTAGTAGAAGCCGGCGTCGAACTTCTCACCTTCGGGTGCCGCGCCGCCGCACCGCAGCCGAGCGCCTTCTGCCACACCACGCTGCACGTAGGCATCCACCTTCTCCCGGTGTGCCGCGGAAATCAGTGGTCCGCTTTCAGCAGACTCGTCGAACGGGCCACCGAGGCGGATGTCCTGCGCCCTGCGGACCAACTCATCGACGAAGCGCTCGGCGATGGATTCCTCCACTACCAGCCGCGCCCCGGCGGAGCAGACCTGTCCAGAGTGCACAAAGGCGCCGTTCAGGGCATTGTCGACGGCGGCGTCGAAGTCAGCGTCAGCGAACACCACGTTGGGGTTCTTGCCGCCGAGCTCCAGCGCCACCTTCTTCACGGTGCCGGATGCGGCTGCGGCAATGCGCTTGCCGGTTTCCAGCCCACCGGTGAAGGAGACCAGGTCCACGTCCGGGTGCTCCGAAAGCGGTGCGCCCGCTTGTGCGCCCGGGCCGGTCACCAGATTGGCGACGCCGTCCGGCAAGCCAAGATCCTGTAGCAACTGCATGGTCAGGATGGCTGTGGACGGGGTCAGCTCGGACGGCTTGAGGACAAAGGTGCAGCCGGCCGCCAGAGCGGGTGCGATCTTCCATGCGGCCTGCAACAGCGGGTAGTTCCACGGCGTGATCAAGCCGCAGACGCCCACCGGTTCGTAGACGATCTTGCTGACGACGGCGGGGTCCCCGGCGTCGACTACCCGGCCCGCCGACTGCCCGGCGAGCCTTCCGAAATATTCGAAGCAGGCGGCGATGTCGTCGATGTCGATGCGACTTTCGATAATTCGCTTGCCGGTGTCCAGCGATTCGGCACGGGCGAACTTCTCCCGGCGTTCGCGCAACTCTGCTGCGACTTTGAGCAGGAAGGCGCCCCTCTCAGGGGCGGGGACTGAGGACCAAACGCCGGAGCCGAAGGCCGCGCGAGCAGCAGCAATGGCGCGCTCGGTGTCTTCGCGGCCGGCTTCGGACACCGTGGCGACCAGTTCGCCGTCGGCCGGGTTGTGGATGCGGCTTACCGCACCGGATGCAGCCGGCTCCCACCGGCCGTTGATGAAAAGAGTGGAGGGGGAATCGGAAAATGTGGCTTGGGTCATACGATGGAGGTTAGTGCATCTTGAACATCTGTTCAAGGAAAATTATGAACAGATGTTCAAGTTACCGACGGGGTGCGAGCATCAAAGCGCGTTGATGGTGATGTTTTTGCGCATCTCAGGAAGCGTGGCTTTGAGAGTCTCGAGAGTGGGGCAAAGTGCTTCCACCTTGAGGGTGACCGCCGGCTTATTGAAGGTCCGAACCACGGTGTAGCCAAAGGCATCACCTGATGTATATGACACCGCCAGCATGTCAACATCACGGTTACCGGCTGCACTGTAACCCAGTGTTGCGTCCTTGGCGGAAGCGATGAGTTCAGTCTTGTTGGGGAAGAGGATGGTGAGGACCTTCAAGGTTGATGCCCTGTCGTCGCCAGGTGCGAGTTCGGAGGGCTGGTTTCGCACCTGAACCGTCCGTACCTTGCAGCGCGTGTTCTCGGAGCTGAAGGTCATCATGCCGTCTGCCGCCATGCGACTGTAGTCGCCTACCCAACCGGCGGTCGGGTCCGTCAGGGAGCTGGCGATGTCCGGGGTGTGCCCGCCGTTTTCATCCCCAAGAATCCTGTTGCCGTTGGCCCAGGTGAGATCTTCGGTGGCTGCATCGAGCCTTCCGCCAGGGCTGTCGCCGCCAGCCCCCGCTGCTTCCTTGGATGAGGCTGCTTCCTTGGGTGAGGCTGCTTCCGTGGGTGAGGCTGCGCCTTGGGCGGCGCTCTGCGAGGTGGTGGAGCTAGTCGGGGCAGTGGAGGAAGCCTCGGTGGTGGCCGGTGCGCCGATGCTGCAGCCTCCCAGCGCGGCAAGGACAAATGCGGACGAGAGCAGTGCAAAGAACGGTGTGCGGTATGGGCTTGGGGTCATCATCAGGATCCTAGGATGTTTGTTCTGGGCCGAGGTGGAAGCCAGCCTCGGCGTATATCTATCGACTGGATTAATTTACCAGTCGGCACACCGTGACATCACAGAAGCGAGGACCTTCCGGCTCCTCAACTTTGATTTCCGAGAATGCTTGCACCCATCCCTGCCCGCGGCTGCTACGAACTACTCTCATGAAAAAGCTCGGACTCCGGACCAAAGGCACTGAAACCATGGCGGCGCTGGCAGGCGTGGTCTCGGCCGCCGTCGTGCTGGCTATTGCCGAGCTGATCGGTGCATTCTTTACTGCCAGGGCAACCCCGGTGTTTGCCTTGGGATCCACCTTCATCGACTTCACGCCATCGTGGTTGAAGGACTTTGCGATCGCCACGTTCGGCACCAATGACAAGGCTGCGCTGTTCGTAGGCATGGGCCTGACGATCGCCGTGCTGGCCTGCGTGCTGGGAATAGTGGCTTATCGGAAGTGGGCCTTGGGTGTCCTCGGCGTGCTGTTCATGGGCGCAGTGATCGTGGCCTGCGTCCTGACCCGCGCCGGCGTGGGACCCGCCGACGCCATCCCCTCCGTTGTGGGAACCGTCTCCGGCCTCTTCGTCCTGCGCCGCCTCATGGTGCCGTTGTGGGGGGCGAAAGCGTGGCCGGAAGCCCCCGCTGACATAGCGGCTGACGCCGACAACCAGGCCGGGGGAGCCGGCACCAGCCGCCGTCGCTTCTTTGCTACCGCCGGGATCACTGCGGTGGTGGCGGGGATCGCGGCGACCGGTGGGCGGCTGTTGGGTGCTGCCCGCAACAACATAGCCCAGGCGCGGGATGCCCTCCGGTTGCCCACACCTGTCAGGGCTGCGCCCCCCGTGCCGGCGGGAGTCCAGTCCCCGGTCCCCGGAGTCTTGCCCTGGCTGACACCGAACAGTGAGTTCTACCGCATTGATACGGCCCTGAGCGTCCCGGAAATCAACATCAATGATTGGGAACTGCGAGTGCACGGAATGGTGGAGGAGGAAGTCACCCTCACCTTCCAGGACCTTCTCGACGCTGATCTGATCGAATCGCACGTCACCCTCACCTGCGTGTCAAACCCGGTGGGTGGAAAGCTGGCCGGAAACGCCAAGTGGCTGGGCCTGCCCATCCGCGAAGTCCTGGCCAGAGCCAAACCGAAGGAAGGCGCGGACATGGTGCTCTCCACATCCATCGACGGCTTCAGCGCATCTACTCCGTTGGAGGTCCTCCAGGATGACCGCGATGCCATGCTGGCCATTGGCATGAACGGTGAGCCACTCCCGGTGGAGCACGGATACCCCGTTCGGATGGTGGTTCCGGGACTGTACGGATTCGTCTCCGCCACCAAGTGGGTGGTGGACCTGGAGGTGACCCGCTTCGCGGACAGCAAGGCTTACTGGACACAGCGTGGATGGTCAGAACGTGGCCCCATCAAGACCATGGCACGTGTGGACGTACCCAAGTCCTTCGCGAAGTTCCCGCCAGGCAAGGTCGCAGTGGGCGGCACAGCATGGGCCCAGACGCGGGGAATCACCAAGGTGGAAGTACAGATTGACGACGGCGAGTGGGTGGAGGCAACCCTTTCGACCGAAGCTTCCACCATCACCTGGCGCCAGTGGTCTTACGAATGGGACGCCACACCCGGCATTCACTACGTCAAGGCCCGCGCCACCGATGGCACCGGCGAAGTCCAAACCGACAAGCGCGCCGACCCCGTACCTGACGGAGCCTCGGGCTGGCCGTCGGTGATGGTCACCGTGGAGTAACCGAAAATAAGTGTGAAGGGTGTGGCCGGCCCGGGGGGTTTGGGCCGGCCACACTATCTACTTGGTGTAGTAGACATCACGCTCTGCTGACGCGTCATGGGGGGACAGTCAACAGTGCGCCGTGAAGACCATCCTGGCAGGCACGTCTCCTGGCCGGACTGGTCGTGGCTACCCGATAGCAGCACGCAGGGGGTAGCCTCACACCATTCAAGTGCAGCGGTCATCCAAAACGTGACGCCAATTTTCACCAGAAGTTAAAAGCGGCCGGTCATGGTGAGGCTAAGACGCGAAAGCGATCTGCTCTGTGCGCGCAATACCGCGCTCGATGGCTGCCTTGTCTATGCCCAAAAGAGTGGTGAGCCACATGCCGTTCTGCACCACCACGATGTCGGCTGCCCGGTCACTGCATTCATCAGGGGAAAGCCCCGGAACGGCATTCCCAATCAGGGCCGCAAGCCCTTGGAGATACCTATCAAAGGCTGCGGCATTGATTCGCGCAAAGTCCTCATCCGCTTGGGCGAGAGCCCACAGGTGGAGGCGGAGGGACAGGTATGGTGTGGTCAGGAGCCCAGGGTCGGCAACGCGCCGAAGCGACTCCCGGAGTTGCTCGTCCGGGGTTGAAGTGGGCACCGGCTCCACCAGCAGGAGGTCGTGCTCTTCAATCTGGCGGAGCACCGCGCGGATCAGACTCGATTTGTCTTCGTAGTAGTAGTTCACAAGCCCAAGCGCGACGCCGGCTTCACGCGCCACAGCGCGCATGTTGATACCCGAAATGCCGTGACGGGACAATAGCTCCAGAGCTGCTTCGAGAATGCGTGTCTGCCTGTCAGCCTGTTCCCCGGACTTCACGGTGCTTGTACCCATTCGGCCAGACTATTGCCTAACCGGGATCAGCGCATCCTGGCCGCCTAGAGGTTCGTTTCCGCGTAAACCCGCAGCGCGTCCCGAACAAACGTTGCCCCTGATTCTCCGCCGTAATTGGCCGCGAACCGCGGATCAGCCACGTACATTTCGCCGAGTCCCGTGACGTAACCCTTGACGTCTCCGCCAGGTGCCGCCGTCGGGGTTCCCGGAATGCCGCGGAGCCACTCGACGTGACGCCGCGCCAGGTCCTGCGCCTCAGTGCTTTCCGCCGAAACCCCGGATTCCGCGGCAGAGATCCAGTCCGCGCCCAACTTTTGGGCGCGTTCCTTCCACTGTTGCTTTTCATCTGTGCTCATTCCGCGCCACCAGGAATCACTGGCGGCGTAGGCATCCTTGCCCCACCGCTCTTCCACCTCGTCCTTGTACTGAGTGTGGTCGAAGCCGTCAAACATGTCCTGTGCCATGTACTTTCCATCCCCTTTCATTGTGTCGATGGTCCGCCGAACGGAGGTGATCTGCCGGGTCAGCCTGTCCTGCTCCCGGGCGAGCCATTCCAGATGGCTGCTTAGCGCTTTGACGGTGTCCGTTTCGCGGTCAAGAACTTCGGCGATGGCCGGCAGGCCAAGCCCCAGTTCCCGTAGAAGCAGGATGCGCTGGAGCTGCACCAGAGCCGGACCGTCATAGTAGCGGTAGCCGTTATGGCCGGTCCGGCTTGGCTTGAGCAGCCCGATGTCGTCGTAGTGACGCAGCGTGCGGCTGGTTGTCCCTGCAATCTTGGCGATCTCCTGAATTGACCAGTCCATACGTCCTCCGTCCTGTGCTTGTTCTTCGACAGTAGAGGTTGACGTTACGTCAAGGTCAAGGGGATGGTGGCAAGCACTTAGTCGGCCAGGATCAGGTAGAGCGCCCGGCGCGTTTCGTCGAGCTTTTCGATGGCCGCCTGGCGCTGTTCGTCGGTAGCAGCCGCACGGAACTGATGGATGACACCCATGAGCTTGCCTACGCTTTGGTGGAACGCTGCGCCCGTTCCATCAGCCTCGGTGTTCCAGGCGTTGGCCAGTTCCTCTTCATGCTCGGCGACGTAAGCCTTGCCGTCGTCCGTGAGCGTGAACTCGGTGCGGCGACCCTCGCCAACAGCCACGATGAGTTCCTCATCCACCAGTTGCTGCAGCGTGGGGTATACCGAGCCGGGGCTGGGACGCCAGGCGCCGGACGTCTTCTCGGCGATGGTCTTGATCAGGCCGTAGCCGTTGGACGGAGCCTCAGCCAAGAGCGAGAGAATCGCTGCGCGGACATCGCCGCGATTGGCGCGGCGTGACCCGCCGGGACCGAAGCCCCTGGGCCCAAATCCGGGGCCGAAGCCGGGACCAAAACCGCCCGGGCCGAAGCCTGGACCAAATCCGCCTCCACCATGGCCGCCCGGTCCGCGCCGGCCCTTGCCTCGATTGAAGCGCCCTCGGCCGTGCCCGTGCTCGGGGTGTCCGTGACCATGCTCGGGAAAAGTGTTGTCGTGTTCGTTGATGCCTTTCATAACAGCATCGTCCTTTCGGTTGAATGGTTCGCCAAAGGAGTATCGGCGATAGTTAACGATATATCGGTAACTATCGAGACGTCAAGAGGTTTCTTAAAGCACGACGGCGGGTGGCAGCTTCCGTAGGGAAGCCGGCACCCGCCGTCGTGAATGGTCTAACGCGACGTAGCTATTTCCACCAGGTATCGAAGATGGTGACCGGAACGGTGCGCTTGTGACGCGTGCGCAGGTACTTCTGTTCCAGCAGCTCTGCCGCGTCCTCGGGAACGTCGCGGCCTTCAAGGTAGTCGTCGATGGTGTCGTAGGTGATACCGAGCTCGTCTTCGTCGGTACGGCCGGGCTTGTTGTCCAGGAGGTCGGCGGTGGGAACCTTCTCCCAAACCCGTGAGGGTGCGCCCAGCTCGGCCAGGAGTGCGCGGTTCTGGCGCTTGTTCAGGCCGAACAGCGGCAGGATGTCCGCGCCGCCGTCGCCGAACTTCGTGAAGAAGCCGGTGACGGACTCGGCGCCGTGGTCCGTTCCGATCACCAGGTAATTGTGTTCGCCGGCCAGTGCGTACTGGGCGATCATGCGTGCGCGTGCTTTGGTGTTGCCCTTATGGAAATCGGAGATCGGGGCGCCGGTGGTCTTCTCGAACTCCTCCTCGAAGCCGTCCACGGCTTGGGAGATGTTGTAGGTCCACTCGGTCTTGGCCTTGATGAAGTCGAGGGCTGCTTGGGCATCGTCTTCATCATGCTGGATGCCGTAGGGGAGGCGGACAGCGACAAAGTTTGCGTCCACGCCCTCGGCTTCCAATTCCTCAACGGCCAACTGGGCGAGGCGGCCGGCCAGCGAGGAATCTATGCCGCCGGAGATACCTAGGACGAATCCCTTGGTGTGCGTCGCCTTCAGGTAATCCTTCAGGAAACCGACGCGTTTGCGGACCTCCTCTGCGGGGTTGATCCGGGGCTGGACGCCCATTTCTTCAATGATCTTGGCCTGGAGTTCGCGCATGGTCCAACACTAGTCAGCATGGCTGTGGACGCTCAACCATATTGCCTACTTCCAGCCCACGTGTCAGCTAGTGGGAAGGCGCCGGACCTGTGGAGCCGCGCACGGTGAGGTGGGTGGGCATGACGGCCAGGCGTCTGCTGGATCCGGAGTTCAGCGGATCCAGTTGTGCCAGCAGCATGGACACGGCCACGCGTCCGGCCTGCTCAATCGGCGAGGCCATGGTGGTCAGGGGCGGGTTGCAAAAGTCGGCTCCGAAGATGTCATCGCAACCCACGATGCTCATGTCTTCAGGAACGCGGATGCCGCGCTCGCGGAGTCGCTGCAGCATCCCGATGGCCAGGAGGTCGTTGAAGACGATGCAGGCCGTGGCTCCGGTCCGCACGGCCGCGTCAGCTGCTGCCGCCCCGGAGGTTGTCTTGGGGGTAAAGGGTCCCACTCTTGACGTGGTGATTCCGCGTTCGCGGCTTTCGTCTTCAAAGGTCTTCCACCGTTTGGCGTTGGACCAGGATGACGCCGGCCCGCCGACGTAGCAAATCTTTCCGTGACCCAGGGACGTGAGGTGTTCCAGGGCTTGGACAACTGCGGCGGGGGTATCGATCACCACTGCGGGCGCGTTGGAAGAGGACCGGTTGATGGTCACGATCGCTTGTGATGATGCTGCCTCGAGTATTTGTGCGTCGGTGAGGCGGGATGCGGCGAGGATGAATCCGTCCGCAGTCCGTTGCATCTTTCGGAGGGTGTCTGCTTCCATTTCGGCCGACTCCTCGGTGTCTACGAGCAGCTGCGTGTATCCGGCCGCTTTGAGCTGGTTTTGGGTCCCCCGGATGATGTCGAAGTAGAACGGGTTGGTGACGTCGGGGACCAGGAGTGCGATGGCATTGGTGCGTCCGGAACTCAGTCCGCGGGCCTGTGAGCTGGGGACGTAGTTGAGCTCCGCCGCCACTTTTTCGATCCGTTCGCGGGTCACGCGGTTCACCCGGTCCGGGTTGGACAATGCCCGCGAGACGGTTGATGTGGCCACGCCGGCCCGTTCTGCAACGTCACGGATGGTGGGGGCAGTTGCCCTTGCGCTTGTCTCTCCCATGGAAAGATTGCAACACTCTTGGCAACTTTTGGCAAACGCTTGCCGCTTGGATTGCCAACTCCCTAGACTCGACAACGAAGCCCCTGTGACGCACGCCACCACCACCTGCGGGCTTGGTAATCAAGGAGGAAACAATGAAGTTTGCACCATCAGCAAAGCTGGCCGCCGTTTTGGCAACGGCCGCCCTGGCTTTGACCGCCTGCGGGGGAAGCGGCAGCAGTTCGGACAGCACCGGAGGTGCCGTGGACGGCGCCGGGAAGAAGTTGAGCGTCCTCACCGGGGTCAACAACCAATACCCCGAGCAGCAGAAGGAATGGTTCAAGGACATTGCCGCCAAGTTCAAGGCAAAGACTGGCGCGGACGTTGAATTTGAAACTTTCGCGTCTGCCAACGACGAACTAACCCGAATTCAAACGTCAGTGGTTTCCGGCCAGGGCCCGGACGTTTACAGCCTGGGCACAACCTTTACCCCCACGGCCTACGCCACAAAAGCATTCGTGACTCTCTCCGAAGACGACTGGAAAAAGGTTGGAGGAAAGGACCGCTTCAACCAGGCCGCCTTAGGCATTTCCGGCCCGGACGCCGATCACATGGCCGGCATTCCGTTCGTCAGCCGCCCGTTCGTCATGGCGTACAACAAGGACCTCCTTGCCGCCGCGGGCATCGAGAAGCCGGCAACAACGTGGGACGAACTCGCTGAACAGGCCAAAAAGATGACCAATGCCGGCGCCGGGACTTATGGCCTCGCCACCGGGTACAAGGACAACTTCGACCCGTGGAAGTTCATTTGGGCCATGTCCGTTCAAGCCGGAAACCCGCTGGTGGACGGAGACAAGCTCAAGATGGACGATCCCACCGTCAAGAAAGCTTACGAGACTTACTTCGGTTGGCTCACCAAGGACAAAGTAGTGGATCCCGCCGCCATCGGTTGGAGCAACAGCAACGCCGTAGCGGCGTTCGCTTCGGGCAAAGCCGGCTACTTGATGATGACTACCTCCAGCTCCGTCCCCACGTTGGACAAATCAGCTATAGCCGGCAAGTACGCCTACTCCGTCATGCCCACTACAGCGCCGGGTGAAACGGCTCCGAAGGGCGACGGCGACAAAGCTGCCAGCATCCTCTCCGGTGACAACGTTGTGGTTGCCGACTACTCGCAGCAAAAGGACTTGGCCTTCGCTTACATCGAGCTCATCACATCCAAAGACGAGCAGCTGAACTACCAGAAGATCTTCGGCGAACTCCCTGCCAATGCGGAGGCACTCGCCGCCCTGACCGACCCGAAACTCCAGCCAATCGCCGACGCCGCAGGCAAGTCCAAGGCAACACCGTTCACCGGTGCCTGGGGCGACATCCAGCTCGGCCTCCTGAACGTCACCGTCCAGTCCATCCCGGACCTGGCCAACGGTTCCGTGGATAACTCGGCTCTGGAGTCACGGCTCAAGGAGGCACAGTCCAAGGGGCAAGCCTCCCTCGACCGGGCCGCGAAGTCCTAGGCAGGATCTCCCATGTCCACTGATTCCTTCAGGGAAATGAAGGCCGCAACGGGTCCGGCTGCCGAAGGGCAGCCGGGCCGGATCGGCACAATGTCCGACGCCGGTACGTCACCGGTGGCAGGCGCAGGAACCAGTCAGCCTGCCGGACGCGGCAAGAAACCCGTCCGCCGCAAGGGATTGAGCGAGCGGAACCGTCCACTGTGGATGCTGATCCCCGGCGGACTCCTGATGTTCGTCATCATTGTGATTCCGCTGTTCCTGGGCATCTACATGTCGGCCCTCAACCTGGACCAGTACACCCTGCGCAAGTGGGTGAGCGCACCCTTTATAGGAATCGACAACTTTGTAGAGGCACTGACCGATTCGCCGCTGCTCCATTCGGTGTGGCTGAGTGTCAGCTATTCGCTGATCGCCATGGTGATCACTTTGCCGTTGGGCATCGCTGCCGCCGTGGCCACGCAGAACGCCTTCAAGGGCCGGGCGCTGGTTCGCTCCATCTTCCTGATCCCCTACGTCCTTCCATCCTTCGTGGTGGCCACTGTGTGGCGGACCATGTTCCAGCCGGACGGTGTAGTGGATTCGGCGCTGGGCGTGTTCGGTATGGATGGCGGGCTGTGGCTCAACGGGCCGCAGACCTATTGGACGCTCATCCTGGTCCAGATCTGGGCTTCCTGGCCGTTCATCTACCTGCTGGCTTTGTCCGGTCTGCAGTCCGTAGACCATGAGGTCCACGAAGCCTCGGCCCTGGACGGTGCGCTGTGGTGGAACAAGCTGCGGTATGTCATCTTCCCGTATCTCAAGGGACCGCTCGCGCTGGCTTTCCTGATCGGCATGCTGCATCACATCAATAACTTCACGCTCCCGTTCGTGCTGTTCGGCGTGCCGGCCCCGGCCGACGTCGAAGTGCTTCCGATCCTCACCTACGTCACCAGCTTCCAGAGCTTCCGCTTCGGCCTCAGCGCCGCCATGGCTTTTGTGTCCTTGGTGCTGATCGCCATTCCGCTGTTTATCTACCTGCGCGCCGTCAAACTTGACGACGCCGAGACGCCGGGAGGCAAGAAGTGAGCGCATCAACCACCTCCGTCCGCGGCACCGCCCGCCGGGGTTCGGCCGGGACCACGTTCCGGCCCGGCTCCAAACGGCAGCATGAAGTGACCCGCCTCCTGCCCGGCCCCATGCTGGCGATCATCCTGACGGTCCTGAGCGCCATTGTGCTGATCCCGGTCGCCTACATTTTCCTGGCATCGGTGAATTCTGACATCGGCGTAGCCAACGGCGAATTCTGGCCATCCACGTTCTCGCTGGAGAACTACACCAAGATCTGGTCAAGCGTTGGCTTGGCCAAGGGCTTGGCCAACAGCGTGCTCGTGGCCGGAGCCACCGCCGTGGTGTCAGCGGCCATGTCCGTTTCCATCGCGTATGTCCTGGTCAGGTACCAGTTCCGCGGACGGCTAACCATTCTGCGGAGCCTCCTGGCGTTGCAGTCAGTCCCTGGCACGCTGATGGTCCTGCCCGTGTTCGTTCTCTTCTCATCAGCCGCGAGCTACCTGGGTGTCCAGGTCATCGGAACCCAGTGGGGCCTCTTCATCACCTACCTGACGTTCGCGATGCCGTTCTCAACATGGGTGATGGTCACCTATCTGCGCGGCTTGCCCCGGGAACTGGAAGAGGCTGCAAGGATCGACGGCGCCAGCAACCTCGGCGTCCTGGTCCGCATCATCCTGCCCCTTAGCTGGCCTGGAATCGTGGTCTCGGGAATCTTCGCGTTCCTGCTCGGCTGGAACGATGTCCTCTTTGCCTCCGTGATGACCCGGCCGGACAGCCAAACGGCTGCTGTGGCACTGCAGATCTTCGGGGCTTCGCAGGAAGGCGGCGCCATCCCGCTGTACGGCCAGATGATGGCGGCGTCGCTCGTCTGCGCCGCACCAGTAGTGATTCTCTACCTGATTTTCCAACGTTACCTAGTGGGCGGTCTCACCGCCGGAGGAGTCAAATAGCAATGACCGGTTCAGCAACAGTTGAGTGGACGCTCTCGGGCTTCGGAGACGAAATCGACGACGACCCGGTACTGCAGATCGCAGTGCTCCAAGCCTTGGGCGCGAACCACATCGAGGTCCGCAGCGCGTGGGGAACCAACATCGTGGACCTCGCACCGGAACAATTGGCAGAGCTGAAGAATCTCCTGGACAAGGCGGGCATGGGAGTCTCTGCCATCGCGTCGCCCATCGGCAAGGTTGATGTCACACTTCCCGTGGAACACGAGGTGGAGCGCCTTCGGCGTGCCGCCAACGCGGCCCAGGTCCTGGGGGCCCGCTACATCCGCATCTTCTCCTTCTACTACGGCGAGGGCATCGCGGTGGACAGCATCCGCGATGACGTCATTGAGCGGATGCGTGCCTTGGCAGGAGTGGCCGAAGAGACCGGAGTTGTGCTCCTTCACGAAAATGAAAAGGACATCTTCGGAGACACCCCCGATCGCGTGCTGGACATTATCGAATCCGTGGCTTCACCGGCGCTGAAAGTGGCCTGGGATCCGGCCAACTTCGTTCAGGTGGGTGTCAAGCCGTTCGACGAAGGCTACGCCAAGCTCCGTCCCCACCTCGAGTACCTGCAGGTCAAGGACGCACGGTTCGCGGACGGCGTCGTCGTCCCTGCCGGTGAAGGCGACGGCGATCTCCTTCGCACGGTGGAGGCGTTGAAAGCCGATGGCTTCGTAGGATTCGCGAGCCTGGAGCCCCACTTGGCCGGCGCACACGGCCTGGGCGGCTTCTCAGGCCCAACCGCATTCGGGATGGCAGCCCGTGCCTTTGCCAAAGTCGTGACCGAAGCAGGAGTTGAAACCAAGTGAGCAAGCAAACCCCCACTGCTGTCCTCAACGTTGCCATCACCGGATGCGGAACCATCGGACGCACCCACGCGGCATCCGTCGGGGAGATCGCCGACCTTCGCGTCACCGCGCTGGTAGATGAAATTGCCGAAGCCGCCGAGGGACTGGCCCAGCACATCGAGGACAACGGCGCCGCCCGCCCGGCCACTTTCCGAAGCCTGGCTGAAGCGTTCGCCGGCGCCGACGTCGACCTCGTCATCATCGCTACCCCCAGCGGACTGCACATCCAGCAAGCCCTGGAGGTGCTTGATGCCGGCAAACACGTGGTCATCGAAAAGCCACTGGACGTGAACCTGGACCGCGCGGCTGAGATCCTCGCGGCTGCCAAAACGGCGGAAGCCAAAGGACTCGTTGCGAGCGTCATCAGCCAGCACCGTTTCGATCCCGCGAGCATCGTGGTGGACGAGGCCCGCCGTGCCGGGCGCTTTGGGCGCCTCACGTCCGCCATCGCCTCCGTGAGCTGGTACCGCAGCCAGGGCTACTACGATTCCGGCGCTTGGCGTGGAACGTGGGCAATGGACGGTGGGGGAGCTGTGATGAACCAGGGCGTCCACACCGTGGATCTGTTGCTGTGGTTCCTTGGCCGTCCGCTGGAAATCAGCGCCAAGACCGCTCTTTTGGCGCACACGGATGTTGAGGTGGAAGACACCGCCGTTGCCACCGTCACCTTCGAATCCGGTGCCCTTGCCGTTCTGCACGCAACCACCGCCGCCTACCCGGGCCTCACAGTCCGGCTGCAGGTCATGGGCAGCAAGGGCTCTGCCGTGATCGACAACGACCACCTCGAGTACTTCCATGCAGCCGCCTCGGACGAAGAGACCCAAAGCGGACCCATGGGCCTCCCGGGCGCAAGCAACCAAGCCGAGTCCGAACTCGCCAGGTTCGCTGAACCGGCCACCCGGACCAACCTGGATCCCACCCTCTACCCGGCCGGGCACATTCGCCAGTACCGCGATGTTGTGGAGGCCATCCGGACCGGGCGGCCCGCCGGCGTCACCATCAAGGACGCAGTCACGGCACTCGCCACCGTGCGTGCGCTGTATGTCTCGGCCACGTTGGGCCACCCGGTCCTCATCGCCGACGTCACTGCAGGCAAATACAACGATGTCCAGGTACGGACCGGCAATGGACGGCTTGAGGAGGTCACGGCATGAAGTTTTCTGTTTTCACGGCATCGACGCCGGAATGGACTCCCCAGGAAGCAGTCACGGAACTGTCAGCCCAAGGATGGCACGGCATCGAATGGCGGGTCACGGACCAGGCCGACGCCCCGGAACCGGGCTTCTGGGCAGGGAACAAGGCCACGTGGCCCCTGACCGGACTTGAGGAATCACTCCCGGACATCGCACGGATCACCGCCGACGCCGGCCTGGAGTACTCAGGCCTGGGCGGCTACGCCCGATGCGACAACCACGACGACGTCGATCGCGTCCTCGCGGCAACCGCCGAGTTGGGTGCCAGGCAAGTCCGCGTCAATGTCCTTCCGCTGGGCAACTCCACTATGGGTGGCCAGGAACCGACGGGCCTGTCCTACCCGGAGTTGTTCGCCGCGACGCGGGAGCACTATGAGTGGGTGTCCAGCCGTGCGGCCCACCACGGTGTTAAAGCCCTGGTGGAACTGCACCATGGAACGGTGACCGCATCGGCGTCGTCCGCCAGGCGCCTCCTCGATGGCCTCGATCCGCAGCACGTCGGCGTCATCCACGACCTCGGAAACCTCCTGATCGAAGGCTGGGAGTCGCCGCTGCCCGCGCTGCAACTGCTGGGCCCCTACCTTGCCCACGTCCACGTGAAGAACGCACGATGGGTCCTCACGGACCAGCGCGATCCTGCCGGCGGTGCCGTCTGGGCCAGCGAATGGGCGCCCCTCGAAGCAGGAATTGGAAACGTAGTGACCTACTTCAAGGCGCTCGCCGACGCGGGCTACGACGATTGGGTGACCGTGGAGGACTTCTCCACTGAGGTTCCCCTCGCCGAGCGGACGGCCGGAAACCTGGACTTCCTGCGCCGCGCCGCATCCCTCGCCGGACTTGCCGTTGCCGGTAACGCCGACTCCGTCTCGAAAGGCTGAGCCATGTCCCTCGCCACCCATCCCGACCGCCTGCTGCCGGCCGATCCCGGCACCCGCGGCATCGCCCGCGAACTGCTGCAGCGCGTTCAGGACCTGCCCATCATTTCGCCGCATGGCCACGTGGACGCAGCAGTCATCGAGCAGAACACCCCGTTCCCCGATCCTGCTGCCCTGCTGGTCACTCCGGACCACTACGTCACACGCCTCATCCATGCCTCGGGAATCAGCATGGACAAACTCCAGCCAGGCAACGCCACACCCCGAGAAATCTGGCGGCATTTCTGCGCGGCATGGCCACTGTTCGACGGCACTGCGTCCGGGTACTGGCTGCGAACCCAATTCGAGTCAGTTTTCGGCTGGCGCGGTGAACTGAGCGCGGAGAAGGCCGATGCCAGCTTCGATTCCATCTCGGCCAAACTCGCGGAACCAGGATTCCGTCCACGCGAGCTGTTCAAGGATTTCAACATCGAAGTCCTTGCCACCACTGATGACCCCCTGGACAACCTGGAGAGCCACCGTGCGCTCGCCGAGGATCCCTCGTTCCACAGCCGGGTGCTGCCCACGTTCCGTCCGGACGCTTACATCAACATCGCGCATCCGCAGTGGGCCGCCAACGTAGAGCGGATCATCTCCGAGGCGTCTGACGGCGGCAGCGGCTACCGGGGGTACCTCACCGCGTTGGAGAATCGCCGCCGGTACTTCGTGGACCATGGAGCGGTGTCCGCTGACCACGGAGTCAGGACGCCTGCGACCCTGAAACTGGAGGAGGCCGACGCGGAAGCTTTGTTCGAGAAAGCCCGTTCCGGCCAGGCGACAGCCCATGACCGCGACGTGTTCGAAGCCCACATGATGTACCAGATGGCCAGGATGTCCGTGGAAGACGGCTTGGTCATGACCATCCACCCAGGCTCGTACCGCAACCATCATCAGCCCACGTTCGAGGAATTCGGGGCAGACACCGGCCACGACATCCCCGTCGCCACCAATTACACCGAGTCCATCCGTCCCCTGTTGCAGGATTTCGGTACTGCCAAGAACTTCCATCTGGTCCTTTTCACCCTTGACGAGACTGTTTTCTCACGGGAACTTGCACCGCTGGCAGGCTTCTACCCCGCGGTCTACATCGGTGCGCCGTGGTGGTTCCTGGACGCCCCGGATGCCATGCTCCGGTTCCGTTCGGCGGTGACGGAAACCGCGGGTTTCTCCCGGTCCTCTGGTTTCATCGACGACACTCGAGCCTTCTGCTCCATCCCCGCACGCCATGACGCCTCGCGCAGGATTGAGGCCTCGTTCCTCGCCCGGCTGGTAGCCGAGCACCGCATCAGCGAGGACCGCGCGCACGAGCTGATTGTCGACGTCGTGGACTCCTCACCGCGAAGGGTCTTCAAGCTATGACCGGGGACCAGGGGCTTCCCCGGCTCAACCGCGGGAGCCGGCCCAAGCCGCCCATCCGCATCGTCCATCTCGGCTTGGGTGCCTTTCACCGCTCCCACCAGGCGTGGTACACGCAGCACGCGGGCGACGCAGCGGAATGGGGGATTGCGGCGTTCACCGGCCGCCGTCCGGATGCTGCCGATGTCCTTGCCGAACAGGACGGCGTGTTCACGGTGGTGGAACGCTCGGGCCTCGGCGACTCCTTTGAAGTAGTGGGCAGCATTGTGGAGGCCGTTGATGGCTCCGACGTCGGACGGTTAACCGAGCTTGTGGCCGCACCTACTACGGCTGTCGTTACGTTGACCATCACCGAATCTGCCTATGCGGCGGATATAGCAGGCAGCGCTGAAGGTTCGACGCCGTTGGCTCGCTTGGTGACGGCCCTCGCCGCCCGCAGGGACGCCGAAAGCGGGCCGATCGCCGTCGTAAGTTGTGACAATCTTGCGGAGAACGGCGACGTGGCGAGGCAAGCTGTTGGCGCTTTGGCGCGTGCCAGGGACGGCGGCCTGGCCGCGTGGATCGACGCCAATGTCAGCTTCGTCAGCACCTCGGTGGACCGCATCACGCCGCGGACAACGCAGGCGGACCTCGACGTCGTTGCGGCCTCCTGCGGCTACCGGGACCTGGCAGCAGTGGTCACCGAGCCGTTCCACAACTGGATCCTCAGCGGGGACTTCCCGGCCGGCCGGCCCCGCTGGGAGGACGCCGGGGCGGTGTTCGTGGACCACATTGAACCGTTTGAGAATCGGAAGCTCTGGTTGCTCAATGGCTCGCATTCGATCCTGGCGTACGCCGGATTGCTCCGCGGGCACGCGACCGTAGCCGAGGCGTTGTCCGATGACGTGTGCAGGGGAGCTGTGGAAGCGTTCTGGGACGAGGCATCCCGGCACCTGTCCGGCGACGAATTGCAGATACCAAAGTACCGGAAGGCCTTGTTGGAACGTTTCGGAAACTCCCGGATCGCCCACCACCTGATCCAGATCGCCATGGACGGAACCACCAAGCTGCGGATGCGCGCCGTGCCGGTCCTCGCTGCCGAACGCAGCGCGGGCCGCTCCGGAGATGGCGCGGCCCGGATGATCGCTGCCTGGCTCGCGTACGTGTCCTCCACCACCGAGCTCCAGGACCCGCTGGCCGCCGACATCCAGGACGCAAAAACGCTCGACGGCGAACACCGCACCGCTGCCTTGGTGGCGCTCATCAGCACTGAGCTGGCGAACGACGCTGCCACTGTTTCGCAAATCCACGGGCAGCTGGATTCGTTTGCCGCCACTACTTCGCACGCATAGACCCACCGGAAGGACTCCCTCACCATGAAAATCATTGCCGCTGAAGTCTTTGTGACCAGCCCGTCCCGCAACTTCGTCACCCTGCGCATCACCACCGAGGATGGTGTGACGGGCATTGGTGACGCGACACTCAACGGCCGTGAACTCGCCGTCGCCGCGTACCTCAAAGAGCACGTCGCTCAGCTGCTGATCGGCAAGGATCCGCACCGGATCGAGGACACCTGGCAGTTCCTGTACCGCAGCTCGTACTGGCGCCGCGGCCCCGTGACCATGGCCGCGATCGCCGCCGTCGACATGGCGTTGTGGGACATCAAGGGCAAGGTGGCCGGCATGCCGGTCTACCAGTTGCTGGGCGGCGCTTCCCGCAACGGGCTGCGGGCTTACGGCCACGCGTCCGGAGCGGACATTCCGTCGCTGTTCGACTCAGTGCGTGAGCACCTGGAGCTGGGCTACAAGTCCATCCGCATCCAGACCGCCGTTCCCGGCATTAAGGCCGTCTATGGCGTTGCCGCGCAGGCTCAAGCCTCGGGTGAACGGTATGACTACGAGCCCGCCGGCCGCGGCAACTTCCCCTTGGAAGAGGACTGGGACACCCGCGCCTACCTGCGCCACCTGCCCACCGTCTTCGAAGCAGTTCGCAACGAGTTCGGTCCGGAAATCCCGCTGCTGCACGACGGTCACCACCGCATGACCCCCATTCAGGCCGCCAAGCTTGGCAAGGCGCTTGAACCGTACGACCTCTTCTGGCTTGAGGACTGCACCCCGGCCGAGAACCAGGAAGGCCTGCGCCTGGTCCGCCAGCACACCACCACCCCGTTGGCCATCGGAGAAATCTTCAATACCGTGTGGGACTACCAGACCCTCATCAAGGAACAGCTGATCGACTACGTCCGTGCAGCGTCCACCCACTTCGGCGGCATTTCCCCGTTGAAGAAGGTCATGGACTTCGCAGCCCAGTATCAGATCAAATCCGGCTTCCACGGCCCCACGGACATCTCCCCGGTGGGCTTCGCCGCCCAGCTGCACGTGGGCCTGGCCATCCACAACTACGGCATCCAGGAATACATGCAGCACTCGGACAAGACCAACGAGGTCTTCCAGCAGTCCATGACCTTCAAGGACGGCTACCTGCACCCGGGCGACAACCCGGGCATCGGCGTCGAATTCAACGAAGAAGCCGCCGCGGCCTTCCCGTACCAGCAGGCGT
Source organism: Pseudarthrobacter sp. PvP004 (assembly GCF_017876035.1). NCBI lineage: Bacteria > Bacillati > Actinomycetota > Actinomycetes > Micrococcales > Micrococcaceae > Pseudarthrobacter > Pseudarthrobacter sp. PvP004. The sequence goes on along the minus strand of NZ_JAGINL010000001.1, from coordinate 3,467,937 downwards.
ACCTGCCGTACAACCGCCTCGTGGACGGCACTGTTCATGATTGGTAAGGCGCAACCCCTCCACCACATCGTGGTGATGGGCGTGGCCGGCTGCGGCAAAAGCACCGTCGGTGCCGCCCTCGCCGAGCGCCTGGGTGCTGAATTTCTCGACGGCGATTCGCTGCACCCGCAGGCGAACATCGACAAGATGGCCTCCGGTACTCCGCTGAACGACGACGACCGCGCGCCTTGGCTGGCCGAAATCGGAAGGCGATTCCCGGCGTCGAGCACTGCTCTTGTCATCGCGTGCAGCGCGCTCAAGCGCTCCTACCGGGACATCATCCGCAGCGCTGATCCGTCTGTGGTGTTCGTGCACCTGCACGGGACCCGCGAGTTGCTGAACGCGCGCATGACAGCCCGGCCCGGACACTTCATGCCTGCCTCGCTGCTGGATTCGCAACTGGCAACCCTGGAGCCGTTGCAGTCCGACGAAGTCGGGATCGTCGTGGACATCTCCAAGCCAGTGGAGGACATGGTGAACCAAGTAGCTGTGGCCCTCACTGGAGCCCTGCTCTAGGCCCTGGTCCTCGAAGCCCGGTACCGCCCACAAGGCAGTGCCGGGCTTTTCCTTGTCTTCACGCATTAAGGCCGCCAATTGTGAACGCTAACAACGTTTCAAGTCAATAGTCTCGGCTGCTGTTCGAGGCTGCAATCATTTCGTGATCCACGGCACTTGACCGACGGTATTGTTAGCGTTCACAATGGCATTCGCACCACCTTTCGTGGCATGTGGCACCCAGCTGGCCGCAGATCACAAAACGCTTCACCGCCGGACGCGCAGATGCTCCGGCCGCATCAGAGTTCGCGGCAATGCTGCCGCGGAAGGAGAGCATCGTGAGATTGAAGAAACTCCTGGGCGCCGTAGCGGTTGTCCTAACCTTGACTGTCGGAGCCACGGGCTGCGGTAGCCGCGGGGGCACGGCCGAGTCCACCAGCAGTGCAAATCCCAGCGATTCACTGGTTGGCATCTCGATGCCCACCCAGACGTCCGAGCGCTGGATCGCTGACGGAGCCAACGTTGAGAAGTCCCTGAAGGACCTTGGCTACAAAACGGACCTCCAGTTCGCCAACGATGACATTCCCACGCAGGTTTCCCAGATTGAGAACATGCTGACGAAGGGTGCCAAGGCGCTCATCATTGCAGCGATTGATGGCACCACGCTGACCGACGTCCTGGCCAAGGCCAAGGAACAGAACGTCAAGGTCATCGCCTACGACCGCCTCATCAATGGAACGCCGAACGTGGACTACTACACCACGTTCGACAACTACACCGTGGGTGTCCAGCAGGCCACGTCGCTGCTGACGGGTCTGGGACTCGTTGATGCCAGCGGCAAGAAGGTAGAGGGCAAGGGCCCGTTCAACGTCGAATTGTTCGCGGGCAGCCCGGACGACAACAACGCCAACTTCTTCTGGACCGGCGCAATGGATACCCTCAAGCCGTACCTGGATGCAGGCACCTTGAAGGTCCCCAGCGGCCAGACCAAGTTCGAGCAGGCAGCCATCCTCCGCTGGCAGGCACCCGTTGCCCAGAAGCGCATGGAAGACATCCTCACCTCCGCTTACAGCTCCGGCACCAAGCTCGACGGCGTGCTGTCCCCGTATGACGGCCTGTCCATCGGCATCATTTCCGCTCTGACCAGCACTGGCGGCTACTCCACCGGCAAGCTCCCTGTAGTGACCGGCCAGGACGCCGAAAAGGGTTCCGTGAAGTCCATCATCGCCGGCGAGCAGTACTCCACCATCTTCAAGGACACCCGCCAGCTCGGCGCCCAGGCCGTGAAGATGGTAGACGCCGTACTCAAGGGCAGTGAGCCCGAAACCAACGACACCAAGACCTACAACAACAAGGTCAAGGTTGTTCCGGCATACCTTCTGAAGTCCGTCATCATCACCAAGGACAACTACAAGAAGGAACTCATTGACTCGGGCTACTACACCGAGGCCGACGTCAAGTAACCACCTCCCCAATCTGTGGCCCCACCGCCCTGTGTTGCAGCGCGCAGTGTGGCGGGGCCACAGCATCCCCAGAGCCTGTCGAGCCCTCGACCCGGCCCAGTTTCAACCAGTCAGCGGGAATTGACGATGAACGTACCCATTCTTCAAATGCGAGGAATCACCAAGACCTTCCCCGGTGTAAAAGCCCTTCAGGACGTCACCCTGGACGTCAACCGAGGTGAGGTTCACGCCATTTGTGGTGAGAACGGAGCCGGGAAATCCACCCTCATGAAGGTGTTGTCCGGCGTCTACGCGCACAACACCTTCGACGGCGACATTCTGTTCGAGAATGAACCCTGCGAATTTTCCAGCATCACGGACAGCGAGAAGCGCGGCATCGTGATCATCCACCAGGAACTGGCCCTGAGCCCGTACCTGTCGATTGCCGAGAACATCTACCTGGGCAATGAGCTTGCCAGGAACGGCTGGGTGGACTGGCGGAAGACCAACCTGGAAGCCGCCAAACTGCTGGCCCGGGTGGGTCTCAGCGAGAATCCCGTAACGCCCATCCAGCACATCAGTGTGGGCAAGCAGCAGTTGGTGGAGATCGCGAAGGCGCTCTCCAAGGAGGTGAAGCTGCTCATCCTCGATGAGCCCACGGCGGCGCTGAACGACGAAGACTCGGACCACCTGCTGGACCTCATCCTGCACCTCAAGGGCCAGGGCGTCACCAGCATCATCATCAGCCACAAACTCAACGAGATCCGCAAAGTGGCCGACGCCGTCACCATCATCCGCGATGGCAAGTCCATTGAGACCCTGCGTTTGGACCAGGGACAGATCACCCAGGAACGCATCATCCGCGGCATGGTGGGCCGCGATCTTGAAAGCCTGTATCCGGACCGGACGCCCAACATCGGCGAGGAAGTCCTCCGGATCGAGGACTGGACCGTCCAGCACCCGCAGGACCATTCACGGACCGTAGTGAACAACGCCAGCCTGAACGTGTGCAAGGGTGAAGTGGTAGGCCTTGCCGGGCTCATGGGTGCCGGCCGGACCGAGCTGGCCATGAGCGTCTTCGGCCGCACGTACGGACGGGCGGTTTCGGGCAAGGTCTACAAGTACGGCCAGGAAATCAACACGTCCACGGTTTCCGACGCAATCGACCATGGAATTGCCTACGCCACCGAAGACCGCAAGCACTACGGCCTGAACCTGATCGAGGACATCAAGCGGAACGTCTCCATGGCAGCACTGAACAAGCTGGCCAAACGAGGCTGGGTGGACGGCAACAAAGAGACCACTGTTGCCAACCATTACCGGAAGAGCATGAACATCAAGGCTCCCTCCGTTGCCGCCATCACCGGCAAGCTCTCGGGCGGAAACCAGCAAAAGGTGGTGCTGAGCAAATGGATGTTCTCGGACCCCGACGTGCTGATCCTGGACGAGCCAACCCGGGGAATCGACGTCGGCGCCAAGTATGAGATTTACACGATCATTGCGGAGCTCGCAGCGGCGGGGAAAGCCGTCATTGTGATCTCCTCTGAGCTTCCGGAGCTCCTGGGCATTTGCGACAGGATCTACACGCTGTCCGCGGGCCACATCACCGGCGAAGTCCCCATCGCCGAAGCCACCCAGGAAACCCTCATGCACTTCATGACTCAAGAGAAGGAATAGCGAACATGTCCGCCCTACGAGAATCCCTTGGCTTCCTCACAAGCCGCCTTCGCCAGGTTGGCATCTTCGTCGCCCTGATCCTGATCGTCATCCTCTTCCAGGTCCTGACCGACGGCATCCTGCTCCAGCCGCAGAACGTCACCAACCTGGTAGTCCAGAACAGTTACATCCTGATCCTCGCCATCGGCATGGTGATGGTCATCATCGCCGGGCACATCGACCTCTCCGTTGGCTCCATCGCAGGCTTCATCGGCGCCGTGGCGGGCGTGATGATCGTGCACTGGGGCTGGGCTTGGTGGCTCGCCATCCCCGCCTGCCTCCTGGTGGGTGCGCTGGTGGGTGCGTGGCAAGGCTACTGGATTGCCTATGTGGGCATCCCCGCCTTCATCGTCACCCTCGCAGGCATGTTGATCTTCCGCGGCCTGACCCTCATCACCCTGAAGAACCAGCAGATCACCCCGTTCCCGAACGAGTTGCGCGCCCTCGGTGGCGGCTTCCTGCCCGACATCTCCGGCGGCACCTCCGTGCTGGAATGGCTGACGGTCATCCTCGGCGTGGGCGGCACGGCTGCCATTCTGTTCCAAGCCATCAAGGAACGCCGGGTTCGCCGCAAGTTCAACCTGGAGAATGAACCGATGGCCTGGTTTGCCGTCAAGAACGGGTTCATCGCCGTCCTGATGCTCATCATCACGTTCCTCCTGGCCAGCTACCGTGGCACCCCGATTGTCCTGATCGTCCTGGCTGTCCTGGTGATCGTCTACTCGGCACTGATGAACAACAGCATCTTCGGACGCCACACGTACGCGATCGGCGGCAACCTCCACGCAGCCGAACTTTCGGGCATCAAGACCAAAAAGGTCACCTTCCGCCTCTTCGTCAACATGGGTGTCCTCGCCGCCTTGGCCGGGCTGGTCTTTACGGCTCGCTTGAACTCCGCACAGCCCGCAGGCGGTACCGGCTTCGAACTCGACTCCATCGCTGCGGCCTTCATCGGTGGTGCGGCAGTCCAGGGCGGCATCGGCACGGTGGCCGGCGCCATGATCGGCGGCCTGATCATGGGCGTCCTCAACAACGGCATGTCCATCCTTGGCCTGGGCACCGATTACCAGCAGCTCATCAAGGGCCTGGTGCTTCTGCTCGCCGTCGGCTTCGACATCTTCAACAAGAACCGCACCGGATCCGGTGGGGGTTCGTCCGTCGGCCGCCGGTTCAAGTGGAAGACCACGCCGCCGGCAACTGAAACGTCCACCCCAGCGAAGCCAGAGCCCGTCGTCGTTGACGCGAAATAGTCGCTGATGTCCACAGGGGGAGTGTCCCGGCCCCGGGTAACGCCCGGGGCCGGGACGGACACACCGGCACGGCCTCCCGTCATGGGAGACGTGGCAAAGATGGCAGGAGTCTCGCACCAAACCGTTTCCCGCGTCCTGAACAACCATCCGAACGTCAGTCACCAGACCAAGCAGCGCGTGGAATCGGCCATTGAAGTACTGGGCTACCGCCGCAACACCGCGGCCCGCAGCTTGGTCACCCGGCGGTCCCGGACCATCGGCGTGCTTGCCTGCGAGACGGGCCAGTTTGGACCCGCGAACACCCTTCTGGGCGTGGAGCAAGCCGGCCGGGAAGCAGGGTACTTCGTCAGCATTGCCAACCTCCGCGAAGTGACCGACCACAGTGTCAACGATGCCATGGCGCATTTCCGGAACCAGTCCGTTGACGGGATCGTCATCCTGGTTCCACACCCGGATGTTCTTGCCGTCCTGCGCGATGTTTCCTTTCCCGTGCCGATCGTGGCTGTCGGGGCCGGCGCGGGCAACCAGTTGACCGGTGCCTCCCTGAATCAGCGAATGGGCGCCCGCCTGGCTGTGGACCATCTGATCGGCTTGGGGCACCGGCGGATTGCACACATCTCGGGACCACCGCACTGGATCGACGCCGCCGAGCGCATCAAGGGATGGCAGGAATCACTGAAAACAGCCGGGCTGAGCGCCGATGTCCTGTTGCGGGGTGGCTGGGATGCGGCCTCCGGTTACCGCGCCGGGCTTGAGCTCATACAGCGGCACACCGTCACGGCCGTGTTCGTCGCCAACGACCAAATGGCGGTGGGCGTGCTCCGCGCTGTCCAGGAAGCCGGCCTGCACGTGCCGGACGACATCAGCGTGGTGGGCTACGACGACCAGCCCGAGGCTGAATTCTTCATGCCGCCGCTGACCACCATCAAACAGGACTTTGAGGAACTCGGCCGCCGATGCATGGAAGCGGTGCTGCAACAGTTGGGCGGAGACGGAGGAACCGGCGATCAGATCGTCAATCCCCGCTTGGTGATCCGTGCCACCACGGCGGCCCCACTAAACTAGGAGCCATGACTTCCACGCTTGATACTGCTGCTGCCCGCGCCCGCCTTCTTGAACTCATCAAAGAACTGGCGGTGGTTCGCGGCAAGGTGATCCTCTCCAGCGGCAAGGAAGCGGACTACTACATCGACCTCCGCCGCATCACCTTGCACCACGAGGCCTCCAAGCTGGTAGGCCAGGTCATGTTGGAAATGATCGACGACGCCGGCGTTTCAGTTGAGTGCGCCGGCGGACTCACTATGGGTGCCGACCCCGTAGGTACGGCCGTGATGCACGCTGCTGCCGATGCCGGCCGTGCCGTGGACGCCTTCGTTGTCCGCAAGGCCCAGAAGTCCTACGGCATGGGCCGCCAGGTGGAAGGTCCCTCGGTTGAAGGCCGTAACGTGGTGGTCCTCGAGGACACGTCCACCACCGGCGGGTCCGCACTGACCGCCGTCGAAGGTGTCCGTAAGGCGGGCGGCAATGTAGTGGCCGTAGCCGTGATCGTTGACCGCAACACCGGCGCGAAAGAGAAGATCGAAGCAGAAACCGGCGTGCCGTACCTCTTCGCCTTCGGCAAGGACGAACTCGGCCTCGACTAGGAACTACGGGGCTGTAAGGCAGTGCCCGCGAAGCCTATGCTTGCTGCGTGGACGTACAAGTAGGGAAGCTCACGGCGCCGCCGGAGGTGACTGAAAACCTCCCTGCGCCGGTCAGCCAGGAACCGGAGAAGGCAGCGGATCCGGGCTCATGGGCCCGGATCCTTCCTTACGCTGCCCGGCTCAAGAAGACATCCCGCCGTAACTTCCTCATCACCTCCGGAGCTTCCGGTGCGCTCGCCGCGGACATGCTCTTCACCCGTCGTGTGCAGGCCGAGCGGCGAGCCACCAAGATTCTCCGTGTGCCGGATCCGTACTCGGACGTGTACTTCCCCAAGGCAAGCTGGATCCTCTTTCCCGGCTATAAGACGAGTTGGGAAGAAGCTCAGTGGATCCTCAACTCGCTGCGTCCCGCCCTGCATCAGCGGGGCCGCCTAGCCGCCGTCGGATATTCCAATCTGGGCCTGGACGTGGACGAAATCGTCCGCGAAATCATCCTGCACGTCCGCGAGCTGGAACTGGAGAAGCTGTACTTCTACGGCCACAGTTTCGGCGGCATGCTCGCCACCCAGGTGGCCGCCCGGCTTCTGGAGCTGCACGGCGTCGAGACGCAGTTGATTGTCCTGGATTCGAGTCCGTTCAGCCGCGCCGACGTCCTGGACCAGAGCTGGTTCGACGGCGTGGTGTTCCTTTACGAGAATGGCTTCCGCATCCCGTCGGTCCTGCGCGGCGGCTATGAGCTGGGCGAGCGCGTAGCGCACAAGGATGAGCGGACGTGGCGGCAGATCCTCGACCAAAGCCTGGAGCAACTGTCGCCGATCGCCCCTTCCAGCGTGCTGATACAGACGGAGTCGGCGTACATCTACCACTTTGACGGCCTCCGCCTGGCCGGAAAAATCGGTGGCGCCAAGATGGCATTCATCGGCAACGCCAAGGACGCCACCGTGGATTACGAGTCGGCGCGTGCGGGGTGGAGCAAGGTCTTCGGATCAAACATGGTGATGCCCACGCTCAGCACGGAAGGCGCCCGGCCCGCCCACGCCAGCCCGCAGTGGAACGGAGGCATCTACCGGCCACTGCTGGAGCGCGTCCAGGATGAGCTCCAACCGCTCCCGCCCCAGCCCGAGGAGCCGTCGTACCGGGAGCCGAACGGCAGGATCATCCGGCCGGCCTGACGTCTCTCCCGCCATGCCTTCGTGCCGTGCTCCGAAAGTGAACTTTCGTACAAGTGAGCTCTGTACTCGAGTACAGGGTGGATATACCCGATCCTCCGTAGCGTCGTTCTTGACAGGAAATAAGAACGAATTTCGAGGAGCGAAGTATGAACGGCCTACAGCTCACGGGGATCAGCCGCAGCTTCGGTGACCGCAGGGTCCTCCACGATGTGGACCTCACGGTCCATCGCGGGGAGATCGTGGGATTCATCGGCGGCAACGGTGCAGGTAAGACCACCACCATGCGCGTGATCCTTGGTCTGCTGACCCCGGACCACGGCGAAGTCACGTGGGAAGCCTTGCCCATCACGGCCAAGGACCGGAGGCGCATCGGCTATATGCCCGAGGAACGAGGCCTCTACCCGCAGATGCCCGTGAGGGACCAGATCATTCACTTCGCCTTGCTGGAAGGGCACCAACCCGACGCCGCACGTGAGGTCGCAGACGAACTCATAGCCTCCCTTGGCCTACAAGGCCGTGAGCAGGCATTGGTCCAGGACCTCTCCCTGGGAAATCAGCAGCGCGTCCAGTTGGCCGTCGCCTTGGTTGGAGACCCCGCACTGCTGGTTCTGGACGAGCCATTCTCGGGGTTGGATCCCCTCGCCGTCGAAACGATGTCCCGGCTCATCCGGGAGCAAGCCGACCGGGGCGTAGGAGTTCTGTTCTCCTCACACCAACTCGAGCTCGTAGAGCGTCTGTGCGACAAGGTATGCATTCTCGATCGGGGCCGTGTGACAGCGAGCGGCAGCGTGGTGGAGCTGCAGGATGACGGGAAGAGCCGCTGGCGACTCGGCTTCTCCCGCACGGCAGATTCATTCGCCGCCGAAGTGTCGATGGCCCGCGGCGTCAACGTGGAATTTTCCGCGGACGACCGTACAACAGTGCTCGTCTCCGTGGACGGCTCAGGGCGGGACGTGCCCGGTGAAATCCTCGCAGCAGCGCAAAGGCACGGCGGACTGAAGAGCATCGTGTCCGCGCAGAGGTCCTTGGCGGACCTGCTTGCCGGCACATTCATTTCGTCCCATCCAGGTACCACCCCGGGGGCGGAGCGCTCCCTCGACAAAGTTGGAGTATCGCAATGAGCACAACAACATTTGATCGCACAACCCGCAGCGCCGCTCCTTCTTCCGGCAGTGGACTACGCGAGACGCGCCTGATCATACGGCGCGAGGTCCTTACCAGGCTGGGGAACCGGACCATACTCACGGCAACAGGACTTCTGGCCCTTTTCGCCGGCGCCGCCGCCGGGATCGGCGGATGGTTCCTGGTGGACTCGTTGGGCGGGGCTGGTGCAATGAGCTTTGATCCTCGGGCCATTTTTGCCACCGCCATGATCAGCGCGTTGCTGGCCTCCTTGGTCTACTCGGCATCGAGCCTGACCTCCGGGGTGGTGGAGGAGAAATCATCAAGGATCGTGGAGATCCTCCTCACCAAGATCGGCATCGTCCCGTTGCTGGCCGGCAAGATGATCGGCATCGGGCTGGTAACCCTGGTCCAACTGCTGGCGATCGGCGGAACCGCCGTGGTGGGGTTCAGTGTGGTGGGAGGTTGGTCCCTCATCAATGTTGCTGTGGGACCGAGCCTGCTGTGGTTCCTCCTCTGGTTCCTGTTGGGCTACGTGATATTCGCAGCCTTGAACACGACCCTCGCCTCAACGGTGTCCCGACAAGAGGACCTGGGCACTGCGGTGATGCCGTTGTCCGTCCTGCAAATGGTGCTCTTGGTGGTCTCCCTCTACGTCCTGCCAATGAACATGGGGAACCCGTGGCTGGAAGGACTGTCTTTCGTGCCGCTGTTCTCCTCCTACCTCATGCCGATGCGCTTCGCACTGGAAGACGTGTCCACATGGGAGATGGTGCTTGCCGCCGGCATATCGGTGGCAGCTATACCCGCCCTGTTCTGGTTGGCCACCGTGATTTACCGGAACAACGCCCTGCGCACCGGCTCCCGAGTCACCTTGCAACAGTCCCTGACCTCCGACGAGACGGCCTAGCCCCAACTCGTCACTTAGTCCACAGGCCCGGCTCATCGGGTCTCTCCAGATAGGAAAACCATGCCTGACAACAAGCGCAACCAATCATTGGCCACCAAGAAACTGGTCCGCAACATAGCCCTTCTGCTTATCGGCATCCTGGCCGCCTACGCGGTAACCACTCTGCTGCTCTGATGGAGACCCTCATGATGACCGCCTCAGCCCCGCACCCGCAGTCCACCACTCCGGCGGCCCGCCGCGCAGCCGGCTTGGCAACCACTGTTCTTGCAAGCCACAACAGGGAGGCAGTGGAAGAGATCGCCCCTGCCGCCTTTGCGGGCCGCAATGGCACGTGGAACATGAGGCTGAGGAGTGGGGAAAAGGTCTTCGTCAAGCAGATCTCACCGCAAGCTTCCGGCCCGATGGCCTTCGACCGCTCGGTAACCTTCGCCGCATTTGCAGAGCAGTCCCCTGACTTTGCGCCGGCAACGCCACAGCTCATTGGCAGCGACACCGCGAACGGCCTCCTGGTTTTTGAGCACTGCCCCGGCACCAGCCTGGCGCACCTGATGGTGGAGGAGACAATGCCGGACAGCTTCCCGGAGGAAGCGGGCGCGTTGCTTGCCCGGCTCCACGCCGGGCCCGCAATCGGCTTGGAGCGCTCCGCACCTCCAAGCCCACCTGTGGAAATGCTCGCAGTTGGCGTTCCGCACGCCCGCTACCTTGAGTTCACAATGGCGGAGATGGCCCTCTGGTCAGAGCTGCAGAACGACCAGGAGTTGGTGGCCGCTGCGGGCAGGTTGAGGGCATCGGAGCGGATGCACCAAGAACGCCCCATCCACGGCGATCTGCGCCTTGATCAGTTCCACCTCCACAACGGGAAACTGTGTGTCCTTGACTGGGAAGAGTTCGGACTCGGCGACCCTGCCCGGGACCTTGGAATGCTTGCAGGCGAGTGGATCTACCGGGCAGTCCTGGACACGGTCACCACCCGCGGAGGAGCTTCCGCACCCCCTGCCAGGTTCGACGACGAGAGCGCGTCAGCACGCATCGCCGAGCGGATGGCAGCAATTGTTCCGTCAATCCGACGGATGTGGACCTCGTATGCCGATCATGCCAACTACTACGATCCGGACCTGCCGGTTCGGGCTACCGCCCACGTGGGATGGCATCTGGTGGATCGAACCATCACCAGGGCTCCCATGGTGTCCCGGCTACCCGGCATCGAACGGGCTGCTGCGGGCGTTGGGCGCGAGGCACTGCTTTCACCCGGCCACTATGTCAAAGCCCTCGGTTTCGAAAGGACGCCCCGATGACAGTCACGCTCAACGCTCCGACGCCTATGTCATTCGAGCAGGTACTGGCGGCCTTGGAACACCGGGTTTCCGTTGACGCCCGCCGGCTCACCGCCAGGATAGACGCCACCACCCTTAGTGCCACCAGCCACAGCGAGTTGCGTTCGCAATTGGCCGGAGCGATCTACACACACCTCCACGTAGGGCACCCAGGCATCGAGACCGTGCCAGGAACAGGCCACCAGGACCTTGCCGCGGCACTTATTGATGCCATCCCGCACCGTACGGTTGTTCAGGCGGCCACCGTTCAGGCGGCCACCGTTCAGGCGGCGTCGAAGAGGACGCAGCTGGGAACATCCGTCCAAGGAGTTCCGCACCAGGTGGTGGAGCTATCCGGAGTGAAGGTCCTCTTTCCCGCAGAGGCCCTGGTTCGTGACCCCTTGGATGAGATTGTGGGGGTGCGTGTTCCCAGTTGGCGAAGCCGCACCACCCCCGGGTTCCTCCTTGCACTCGGTGCCCACGGATCCGTGAATCCTGCGGCCGCTTCAAGGCTGTATCTGTCCTGTTTCACGGCATCAGAAGCTCTTGAAATGTGGCCGAAGATTCTTGGAGCCCTTGCCGCCAGCGGGCTTGGCCATCAGGTCAAGACCCTGTCTTCATCCCTGGCTTTCCCACGCAGTGACGCGATGGTCATCTACGTGTCAGCCAACGATTCGGACGCTGCGGTTTCCCTTGTTGGTCCTGCCCTGAGGTCCTTGTCCGCGCGGGACACCCCTGTCTCGGTTTTCACCCATAGCGTCGGCGACCGTCTGGCACTTGCCATGGAACCAAAGGATTCGCGGCCGGGGTACCGGGGGCTCAGTTTCGGACAACACCGCTCGCGGGTTCTGGCGGACGCACTTCTCCGTGCGTCTGTGGAGAAGACCGACCTCGAACCCGCTTGGGCTGTCGAAGCTCAAACGGCCTGCATCAACCCTCACCAGCCCGGATACAACGCCGGCCAGTGATGAATCCGGGCAGTGGCCCGCCGCTGCCCGGCACCCAAAGACCTCCCATGAGGAACCCAGAAAGAAAAACCCATTCCCACTTAGTGGGAAGCAAACACAACAGGAGACACCATGTCCAACGCAGTTGTTAACTTCCGCCAGGCCGACCTGACCGATCTTGCACGCGCCCACAGCACCTTCGCGGCCGCTGACGAGCTCGGCGGCGACGCTGCCACCGACGCTCCCGCAACCTCACCGCTGTGCATCGGCATCATTGTTGGCGCCACCCTCGGTGCCGGCTGCTAACTGCCCCTGGGCAGGGAACAACAAAAGCTCCGCAGCACTACAACAAAAAGCTTTTCACCCAGTAGCAACCCCGGACGCACCCACCACGTGGGGCAATCAACAAGGAGACACCATCATGACTCACGCCATCACTAACATCCCGCAGGCCGACCTCGCCGACTTGGCCCGGGCACACAGCACCTTCACGGCGGCTGACGAGCTCGGCGGCGACGCTGCCACCGACGCGCCGGCCACCACGCCGTTCTGTGCAGGGGTGATCATCGGCGCAACCCTGACCATGGGCTGCTAGGCAGACCTGACCACGGGGAAGGCGCCGGCGAGGTGGTGGAAACATCATCACGCCGGCGCCTCCTGACCCATATCTGTCCCACCCACCCTCCTGAATGCTGAGACCTGCCATGACAACCACTGACAGCAGTCCCCGTCCCATCTGGGCGGACCTCACCCTCGAAGCCTTCGGATACTCCAAGGTTGCCCTGATTCTCACAGGCTCGGCAGTCACCCAAGTTATGCCCTTCTGGATTGAATGGGCGGTTTCCGCGGCGCCGGAAACTGAGTTCAAGGTGGTCATGCGGGACTCCGCGCAGCGCTTCATCACCCGGCACAGCATTGAGTCCCGGTTGAAGTCCCGTGTACAGGCCGATACCTGGGGGGAAGAACTCGTTGCTGCACACATCGATTTGGCAGAGTGGGCGGACCTGATCCTGGTCTACCCGGCAACCCTGGACTACTCATCGCGCCTGGCTCACGGCATAGCCGATTCGCCGTCCTTGCTGGCAGCGATGACCACGGAGGCCCAGGTCTGCATCGCTCCGGCATTGCCGCCCCGGGCCCTGGCGAACCCTATCGTCGCCGAGACCCTCAGGAAACTGCGCACGCCGGAAAACTTTCTGGTCATTGACCCCGTCCCCGGCCCCAGCGAGTCCAGCGACGTCGCCCTGGCCTGGGTGCCGCCGTCGTTCCCTTCCGTGCTGCGCCGGCTGGAAGAGGAACGGCTCCTTCGTGCGGGGATGACCGCAGAGGCGGCTACTGTATGAGCGCCGCGATGGATTCCCGGCAGAAATCAGTCATCCGCTCCACCCGGACCGACCTGCTGTCCACGGGTGTTTACCAGGTTGGAGGGACTTATGAATGGGTGCACAGCCTCGGGGTTGGAGCGCCGATTCCTTTCTCTTCCCTACCGATCAGCATCGCTCCCGCGCCCGGCGCTGACCTCTTGGTGGTAGGGGTCGGGGGCGATCGCCACCGTTCATACTCGACGCCGGCAGGGTCAACGGTCTTCGACCTCATCACGGCGGGTGTGCCCGCAAACCTCCGGGCGGCAGGGCGGATATGGGGAACGGCCCTGAGCGTTCTCCATGACAATGCGTCGCTCATCGACTTTCCGGGAAGTACTCCACGAACCGTCCAGCGTTCGGAGGCATGGCTGGGAGGGGCATGGGAGCCGGCCTGCGACGTTTTGGGCGATTCCGGCCTGCGGGAGATCCGTCGATGGATCGAGCGCGTACTTTCCGACCCCCACCAAGTGGTTGTGCACGGATATCCCGGGATGGCCCACTGGGTGGTGACTCCCGATGGTGCAGCCGGCTCGCTCCTCACCGGCGAGGACCTGGGGCTTGCCCATCCTGCTTATGACATCGCTTGGGTGCTCGGAGAGATGGCGGAACTGCATGCCTTCCACCCTGTGCTGCGGCCAGCCATCGAAGAACTGCGCAACGGTTTCCATGAGACCTGCGGAGAAGGTCCCGCACCGTCCGAGATCGGCCCGGCATTGGCCTTCAGGATTGCCCAGCATGCCTACGACTGGCACCACTATGCCGGCGCAGGAGAAGCCCAGGCGAAGGCACTTCTTCGCTTGGCGAGCTCGTACTTGAACACCACCCCGGAGACGCGATGACTACCCCTTCCATTCTTGGCACACTGGATGGCCGAGCTGTGTACGGCATGCAGCTGGACACCGGAACAAGGCTGATCGCCGTCCATGATCCCTCCGCCCGCATCCTGTCCGTGAGTCTCGGTGTGCCGGCGGGAATGCGCCATGAAATGCCGGGGGAGGAGGGCATGCTCCACCTCCTCGAGCACATGGTGTACCAGGACAGCGAGAACATCACGGCGTTGGAACGGCAGGTTTCGGTTCACAAAGCCGGGGGAATCCTGGGCGGGAACACCCACATGGACTACTCCGAGTTCTACGAGTCCGGTCCCACGGGACACCTCGAACAGATCTCGAGCCGCCTGGTTGAGCAGGTCTTCCAGCCCGCACTGACGCAGGGGCAGATCGCTGAGCAAATAGATGCCGTTGCCACAGAACGGGCGCAACGGTTGGCTCCGGCTCCCGGGGGAATCCTGCCCTGGCCACACCTGACAACACGCTATTGGGCGGACCACTCCAACGGTCATGACGGCAGCGGCGATAGTGACCTCGCAACCCGGGTCACCCGTGAAAAACTACAAGCGCTTCATGGCCGTCTTTACCGCCCCTCGGCGGCTGTACTGACGGCGGTGGCATCTGAAGACCCTCATTACACGCTCCGGTTGCTGGCGGCCCCGTTCTCTGGAATTTCAGACCAAGCGCCCGTCGTCCCCGTGCTGCAAGACTCCGTCCGCAGAGGTGGTTCGACGTCCACGATCTATTCCGGCGGGGCAACCTCCACTCGTCTACTTTCCGCCAGGGCTGCAGCGTTTGGTCACTCGGCAGGCCCGGATCTCCTCGGTGATCTTGTGGCAGCTGAGCTGCTGTCCCAGCAGGATGGCCTCGACGCCAGCGCCGGTCTGTTCGGGCCGGGGGACCTGACCCGGGACGATCTGTTCGTCCTGGTGGACGATACCGGGCAAGCCATTGATCCTTCCGAGAGATTCCGGGCGCTGGCGATCGCCGATGATGCAGCAATCGTCCTTGCGGCCCGTCGCGCCCTACTCCGGATGGAAACGTTCACTCACGATGACCAACGGCTCGCCCGGACCGTCACCCGCGACGTGCTTCTGAGGGGGACACCGACGTTCGCCGTTGAACTGGCGGATGCCCTCGCCGAAATATCCGACGACGCCACGCGGCTCAGGCCGTTGGTCACCGCCGCGGCACGGCGGCTCGCCGAGCAGGACTCCGTGTCACTGACCGTCCAGCCCTCCGAGGAGATTCTCCGATGATCACCACTCGCCGTTATCTGGCCCAGGTTGACCGGCGCTCCCGCTTCACCACGGTGTCGATGGGCTGGAGAACAACTTCCGACGGCGTCCCGCGCCTGCGCAGCGCCGTTTCCCGGGCGGTGAAACGATGCGGGCCAGCCAAGCAGCCGGTTGCCGTGACATGGACGCCCGGTGATGGCGCCGTGGTGATGACTGCGACCCTGCCGGAGGTGGCTGTACGGGGCTGGACTGAAGATGTCACCAACACCGAGCACCCGGGAATAGCGGAATTCGGTGAGCCCGTGCTTGCTGTTGTGGGTTCTGCCGGCGTTCTGGAAGATCTGGAAGGCAGCCTGTCGGAAGGCGGGGGAGAAGGACCTCCCGCCCCTCGGTCGGCGTTCCGGAGCACCATGCGTCAGACCACGGCACAGGGATTCGAGCAGACGTTTGTCATCGGACAGGACCCCGCGGGCGACGTAGGGTTCGCAGCAACGTTCATGGCCATCTGCCTGGTGGCCGGAGGGCCGGGAACCCTCCTTCCGGACGCCATTCAACAGTCCGGGCACCAGGCAATCCTTCAAGCCGGCCGCGGGCTGCAGGACTCCACGCCGACAGTGAACTGGCAAGTCGTCGCCTCGCGGCCCAACGGTTCGGCTGTTCTGGAAACGGTGCTTTCCACGGTGGCCGGCTACAGAGTTGCCGAGCACAGGGAAGCAGTGGAGCAGGCTAGGGAATTTGCCCGGACAAATCTGAACCGCGCATGGCAGTCCCCGCTTGAACTGGCCCGCTCCCTCGCCCACTACGAGGTGATGGGATGGGGTGGCGAGCTGGTCCTTAACCCGGATACCGCCCTCGACCTTGTGGATTCCGCCGCTATCGGGAAGGCGGTGGAAGGCTTGGTCAGGCCTATCAAGGAGGTCCTGGGGCGCAGCTAGTGCGTCATGAACTTCAGGAATCCAGCCCTGTCCGAGAACCGGGGCTAAGGTCCACCAGCCCTCCTTCGACCGCGGCCACAAGGATCTGTACGCGGTCCCGCACACCGAGCTTCTCCATGACGTTCACGAAGCGTGCTTTGATGGTGGACTCTGTCACGAAGAGCTCCGCAGCCATCTCACGGTTGCTCATTCCACGTCCGAGTAGCTGGATCACTTCCAGCTCCTTCTTGGTCAGCGCGTCCACGAGCTTGGGGTCCGGAACGACTTCGGCAGGGACGGACTCCGCGAGTCCTGTCACCACATGCCGCGTCACTTTGGAAGACAATACGGATTCGCCGGCCATCACAGTGTGGATGGCGGCGGTGATTTCCTTGGGCAGCGTGTCCTTGACCAGGTATCCCGATGCCCCAGCTCGCAGTAAGTCCACCACGTAGCGATCGGTGGAGAAGGTGCTCAAACCCAGGATGGCGATGTCCGGGAACTCGGCATGGATTTGGGCCGTTGCAGCAACGCCGTCCATCACCGGCATCTGCATATCCATCAGGATCACATCCGGGCGGAGCGAGGCTGCCTGGACCACGGCCACGCGCCCATCCGACGCCTCACCGACCACTTCGATGGACGAATCGGACGAGAGATAATCCCGCAGGATCTCCCGCGCCAACAGCTCATCATCCACCAACAAAACCCGCGTCATACTGATCCCCCAATGTCAGTCCTCGAGCCAATCCTCCCACAAACGCGCTCAGGCATCCGCAGACGCCAGCCCTTCCAGCGGGATGGACACCGCGGTGGTCCACCGCCCCTCGCTGAGGCCGACGTCCATGAATCCTCCGAACACTTCGCAGCGGGCACTCATTGCCTCAAGCCCGGTTTTGGAAGACATGATCGGCTCGGCGGTGGAGACTGTGTTCTCCGAAGCAAGCTGAACGCGATCGGCCCCTACAGTCAAACGCAGATCCACTACCCCGGACGGGTCGGCGTGTTTAAGCACATTGGTTCCCATTTCCCGCACCGTCCGGCGAAGCGCCTGGCGCAGGCTTGCCGGGATGCGGGCTACTTCGCCTTCGACCACGAGGCTCACCTGGAAGCCCGCGCGGTCCAGTGCTTCCACAACTCCGTCGAGATCGTGAACCAATCCAACGGCGGTGGTGGTTTCACCGGACATGGCAGGAGCATCCAGAAAATCAGCGGCCTGTCCTTCACGGTCCAGTAGCTGTGAACCGCCTCCCGGCTCCTCCCTTTCCTCTTCCTTCAGGAGGGTCACCAGGCTGCGCAGATCCTGGAGCGTCTGCTGCGCTGCATTCCCGATGCCCTCCAGGATTTGGGACGTCTTCGCTTGGTCGTTCACAAACTCAGCGCGCCGCGCTTGCATGGCAATGATGGTCACGTCGTGGGCCACGATGTCGTGAAGCTCATGGGCAAGGCGTGTTCGTTCCTCGCTGCGGACTTGCGCCTGTTGCTCCTGCAAATCGCGGATGTGGTGCGTGCTTTGCTCGTAGCGATGCCGGTAAACGTTGACGCTGCGCCATGCCGCGGCGGCAAGGAAGACCACCAGCGCCAGCAGCACTGCCGGCTGGTTGGCCATCTCCGGCGTTGATATGTACAAACCCAGCAAGACACTGGGCACGAACAGCGAGAAATTGATGGCCAGCTTCCACGGAAGAAGGAAGGAACAGAAGGCCACCACCACCATCGTGGGGAAGATCATGGCCACCACAAGGGACGCGTCTCCGCCCAAGACCATGATGAGGACCAAGGACAGACACCAGGCAACAGCGGATTGCATGGCACCGATGAGGAGCGCGAGGAGCGGCAGGTACGGGACTACCAGCTCCAACCATCCCTGAAACGACGAAAGATCGTGCTGTTGCCAGCGAATACCCAACGCCAGGAAAAGCAAGGTTGCCAGGACGATAGCCGAGCGAAGAATCCACCCTCCAGGCAGGGGTTTGACGTCAGCGAGCCAGTTCGTCCTACTCATCCACCCAAGTATTACAGAGCCAGCGATTCAACCTCGACGGCGGTGAGGCCCGCCTCGCGCAGGAAGCTCCGAACGTCCCCGAACTCGCGTGCGAAGCCGGCCAGAAAGTGCCGCATGGCAGCTTCCGGGCTCTGCAGGATCATGAGGTCCGGGCTGAAGTACTCGGCTGGTGTGGAAGGGACGCTCAGGCGCCACGTTTCGGCCATGACCTCCAAGACGTCGGGAAGGTTGGCTGTGGTTGCCGCGTAGTCCGCCACCACGTCGTCTTCGGTTCCGCCGGCGGCGAGGAGCCCAATCGCGGACACCACACCGGTCCGGTCCTTGCCCAGCGAACAATGAACCAGCGTGCGTTTGCCGCGGGCGGCAGGTCGAAGTGCATCTCCCACCCACTCCGGCCGCAGCCGGATCCAGCCCAAATACAGATCGCCGAGGTCCTCGGCCGTTTCCACGGCCTGGAGGGACCCCGCAATGGCGTTCGGGTCCAGCGGATTATGGATGAGTTCGACGGCGGGCTGGACGACGGCGGCAGGCTCGCCGCCGTCGTCGTGAACCAGCCACGGAACCAACGAGCGTTCAAGCTCACTCCGCAGGTCCACAATTGCCTGGATGCCGTGCTCCGCCAAGAAACCGTGCGTTGCAGCGGCGTCCAAACCGAACGGCTGGCTTCCCCTGAGTATTCGACCACCGGCCAAAGGACGCAGATTGAGCACAGCCATTGTTTGTCCCCTTAGATCTGGCTCTTGAGGTCGGCCACGGAGTTCAGGATCTGGTTGGGCCGGAACGGGAAGGACACGATCTCTTCCCGCTGCGTGATGCCGCTGAGCACCAAGACCGTGTGCAGGCCCGCTTCCATGCCGGCCACGATGTCCGTGTCCATGCGGTCGCCGATCATGGCCGTGGTCTCGGAGTGGGCGTCGATCTGGTTCATGGCGGAGCGGAACATCATGGGGTTCGGCTTGCCCACAATGTAGGGCTCGCGGCCCGTGGCCTTGGTGATCATGGCGGCTATGGCACCGGTTGCCGGCATGGGGCCGTCCTTGGAGGGGCCGGTGGCATCCGGGTTGGTGGCGATGAAGCGGGCGCCGGCCAGGATGTGTCGGACGGCCATGGTGATCGCTTCGAAAGAGTAGGTGCGGGTTTCGCCGAGGACCACGAAGTCGGGGTCGGTGTCCGTGAGGATGAACCCGGCCTCGTGCAAAGCGGTAGTGAGCCCGGCTTCGCCGATGGTGTAAGCGCGGTTGCCTGAATCCGAGGACTGGACCTGATCCTTGAGGAATTGGGCGGTGGCCAGTGCTGACGTCCAAATGTTCTCTTCGGGGACTTCCAAGCCGGACGCGCGCAGGCGTGCTGCGAGGTCGCGGGGAGTGAAGATGGAGTTGTTGGTCAAAACCAGGAAGCGCTTGGACGTGTCTACCCAGCGCTGAATGAGCTCAGCCGCTCCGGGGATTGCCTGGTTTTCATGAACCAGGACGCCGTCCATGTCCGTGAGCCAGCATTCGATTTCGTGGCCGTTCCGATAAACCGATGTGGACGTGGTTTCTTCTGCCATATTTGCCTCCGGCTGGGATTGTTCATGCACTGCCACCCAGTCTTTCATCAATCTGCTGCCCCAACATCCTGGAAGCCCCCTTATGTGGGAAGTTCTGCCCATGTGGATAACTCTTGTGACTTGCGTGTGTTGCGTTGGGCTGGACTACGCTGGTTGCGGCGCTGGTGTGCCACCACCATGGGTCGGGGGATCGACATGGTGGATTCATGATGTTGCCGCGCTCCAGCAGGTCCCCACTTACCGCATGTGAAAGGGCCTGTCATGAGCAACAACAACGGAGTGCCGCAGCCTCCCTCGAACCCCGAGGGCGTGCCGCAGCCTCCCTACAACCCGGACGGCGTGCCGCAGCCGCATTACGACACCGGCAAGGACCAGTACAGCCAGTACCAGCCCGGGCAGACTCAGCCCTTGTATCAGCCCGAAGCCCAGACTGAAGCCTTCCCCGCCCAACACGCCCCTACCCAGGCGTTCGCCGCGCAGCAACCCCAGCAACACCCCGACGGCGAATACGCCGAAACCGTGCACCGCTATCCCCAAGCACAGCAGGGACAGCCGGGCTTCCCGCCGCCGGGCAGCGGATACCCCGGCCAGCCGGGCTACCCAGGCCAACCCGGTGGACCCGGCCAGAACCCAGGCGACCACAACAAGAAGTCGCTGTTCCTCATCCTGGGTGGTGTCGCCGTCGTCGTGATCATTGCGCTGGTGGTGACGTTCACGTGGCTGATTCCGTCGATGACCAAACCTGTGGCCGTTGATACTCCGCTGCCGTCGGTGACGTCCTCCGATGAAGCCTCCGAGGCAGCCGCCGAGCCTTCTGCTGAACCCTCCGGCGAGGCCTCGGCATCCTCCGAAATCCCCGCAGACGCCATTCCGCTGCCCGCAGGCTGGGACGAGTTGGCCGGACCCAGCAATGTTCCGGCCGACGGTGATCCCCTGTTCAGCAAGTGGGTCACGGGCGAATCGTCCTTCCAGTACCTGGCCGAGTGGACCCACGATGAGTCGTTCGGCATCACCAAGGACCCCACCACTGGCGAGGAGATCCAGAAGAAGGCCCAAGGCACGGTGGAGGCTGACGGCGACGGGATCGCGCTCGCCTATGCCTTCTTCGCGGAGTCCGAGGAAGGCAAGTTCGGCAAGGATCCGGCGGAGATCAAGAAAGCCATCCAGGACATTGAAGCCCGTTTCAAGGGGATGACCGCTTCCGAACTGCCCCAGAATCTTGTGGGCCACAAGTGCACGGCCGATTTCAAGACCACCATGCCGGAAATCCGTGAGTTCCGACGCGGCGAGGCTGTGGTCATCGGATTCACCTGCACCAACGCCCGCGGCGAACAGATCCAGGCTGTGAACCTGTTCTCCGTGACACCGTGGGGAACCCCGCAGATGCTTGGCGTCAGCGGCCACAAGGAATACTGGGACGCCCACCCCGGACTCTTTGAGCAGTTGGGCAACTCCTACCGCATCAACAAGTGGAAGATGGCCTAAGGACCCTCACAGGGCGCCAAGACGGGCAACCGGGCAGGGCTAAAGTTGAGGGGTGACTGACCTTCCCCCCAATACAGCCCTGCCCACGCCTGCCGAAACCACCGCGGAGGGCGAGGCGGAAGCGAAACCGGAGGTCGGCGTCGGGCCGTGGGAGGGCGAGTGGCCGGTTGGCGAGCACTGGGACCCGGACCTGTTGAGGGATGGTGACCGCCGCAACGTGGTGGACCAGTATCGCTACTGGAAGCACGACGCGATCGTGGCGGACCTTGATTCCAAGCGGCACGACTTCCACATCGCGATTGAGAACTGGCAGCACGACCTCAACATCGGCACCGTTGTGCGGACCGCCAACGCCTTCCTCGCCAAAGAGGTCCACATTATTGGCCGACGCCGGTGGAACCGTCGCGGGGCCATGGTCACCGACCGCTACCAGCACGTCCGCCATCACCCCACTGTTGAGGACTTTGTCCAGTGGGCCGAAGGGGAGGGCCTTGCCGTGATCGGCATCGACATCTTCCCGGATTCCGTGCCGCTGGAGACCTACGACCTGCCCAAGAACTGCGTCCTGGTGTTCGGGCAGGAAGGCCCGGGCCTGACGCCCGAGGTGCACGATGCCGCCGTCGCGACGCTGTCGATTGAGCAGTTCGGCTCCACCCGGTCCATGAACGCGGCCTCCGCCGCAGCCATTGCCATGCACGCCTGGGTTCGCCGGCACGTGTTCCAACAGCCTGTCAGCTAGGCGAGCTGTCACTATCGGCCCGGGCAACTGTCCTTCTAATAATCTTTGAGAGTGGCTTTTCCGTCGACGATGTGGATCTCACCTGAGATACGGGGCTCCATAACCTCACTATGAGGCTCCCATTTCGGGGCGGCCTCGGTGCCGCGGTTCACTTCGTAGCTAACTGTGGCTTTGCCCTTTCCCTCCGGCTGGATATACCAAATATCCCTGGACAGGGAGAGCGTGAAGGTGGGCTCTTCGTCGATGGTCCACTTCACATTTTGGGTGGGGCGGGATTCGTAGAGATTAAACCCGGAACAACCGCTGCTGAAGGACTGCCTCGCAGTGGCCGAAGCGGACGCGATGCATGTATCCCGCTTTTTTTGGAGAAGAGCCTTGGTCTCATCCAGGAGGAGCTGGCTGGGCAGCACCTTCAGGCTTTGGAAAGTGTCGGAAATCCTCCGGTCGATGCTGACCAAGGCTTTCTTCTCTTCAACTGTTGCGTACTTGTCCCCGGATATACCGAGTTTGTACTCACCGGGAAAAGCCGGCAGGAGCAGCTGGGAATCTGGCGATGCGCTCCCTGAGTCAGGGGCCGCTACGTCCACACCGTTAACGGTGAAAGACTTCACAGGACGATTGGAACTGAGCCGGATTTTCTGGAAGTTTTTGGGCCCCACCTTCCATTCGCCGTCCGGTGACTTGGTCATCATCAGGATGTCCTCTTGCTTTCGGCCGTTCTGGGTTACCTCCGCCCTGACGTACTCCCCTTTTGACTCAAGGATCCGGAAGCCGTCAATGTGCTGACCCGCGGCCTTGTAGATGTTGTCCTGGAGGAGAACCGCCTCATTCTCCGGGACGCCCGGATCCGATACGCTCAACGCCTTCTTGGCATCCCCGTCTTTGAGGGCCTGGTAAAAAGTTGTGGCAGCCTGGCCGCCGTCTGCTGCCGGCGAAAACAGGAGGACCAGCCCAACTGTGGCGGCCGCCAGGACTACCGCCGCACCGGCTGCGATGGCAATGATCACCATACGGTTCAGTGTGCGTTTCGGCTGAGGAGGGATTGTGCCCGGCTGCTGATATGGGACGTTGGGCTGCTGATAGGCGCCGTAGGCAGGGGGAGAAGGCGGGGCGGGCGGGTCGGATGGGGCCGACGTTGGGCGGGGGTGGTTGTTTGCGCTCAAGGGGTTCTCCATCCGAAAAGTATATCCATCGTCTGGATGAAACCGTGTAGCCGTGATAAATGCCGACTCGGCGGAAGTGTTAAGGACCCTCAGTGACCCGAAACACGGCGTCCCGGCGGATATCGCTAGGATGGGTGCTAGCCGTAAGCGGTCTACTCCAGGGTTACCAACCCACAGACGAATTCAGCATAGGAGTCACCATGCCCATTGCAACCCCAGAGATTTACTCCGAGATGATCGACCGCGCAAAGGCTGGCGGATTCGCTTTCCCCGCGGTCAACGTGACGTCGTCGCAGACTCTGAACGCTGCGATCCGCGGTTTCGCCGAGGCCGAATCCGACGGCATCATCCAGGTTTCCACCGGTGGCGCAGCCTACTGGTCCGGCGCCTCCATCAAGGACATGGTTGCCGGTTCCCTCGGCTTCGCCGCGTTCGCCCGCGAAGTTGCCAAGAACTACAACGTCAACATCGCCCTCCACACGGACCACTGCCCGCAGGACAAGCTGGCGGACTTCGTCCTCCCGCTGCTGGCCGCTTCCGAGGAAGCCGTCAAGGCCGGCAAGGACCCGATCTTCAACTCGCACATGTGGGACGGCTCGCACGAGGCCCTCCCCGAAAACCTGCGCATCGGCCGTGAACTGCTGGAACGCGCCGCAGCTGCCAAGATCATCCTCGAAGTTGAAATCGGCACCGTCGGTGGCGAAGAGGACGGCGTTGAGAACGAAATCAACGAGAAGCTCTACACCACCACCGAAGACGCCCTCGCCACCATTGAGGCCCTCGGTGCCGGCGAAAACGGCCGCTACCTCACCGCGCTGACCTTCGGAAACGTGCACGGCGTGTACAAGCCGGGCAACGTGAAGCTCCGCCCGGAACTGCTCAAGCAGATCCAGTCCGAGGTTGGCGCCAAGATCGGCAAGGAAAACCCGTTCGACCTCGTGTTCCACGGCGGCTCGGGCTCCACCGAGCAGGAAATCGCTGACGCCGTTTCCTACGGTGTCATTAAGATGAACATCGACACCGATACCCAGTACGCGTTCACCCGCCCGGTTGCCGGACACATGTTCTCCAACTACGACGGCGTCCTCAAGGTCGACGGAGAAATGGGCAACAAGAAGACCTATGACCCCCGCGTCTGGGGCGCTTCGGCAGAGGCCGGCATGGCCGCGCGCATCGTCGAAGCCGCTCAGCAGCTCGGATCGGTTGGCAAGACCTTCTAATGTCCGACGAATTCCGGAAGAACCTGATGGGGCCGGAGCCCACGCTCCTGCCCGCCGAAACCGAGATCTACCAGCACCTGGCTCTCGGCAACGAAGCGCTGGACCTGGTGGCGAAGAACCCCACGTCGTCTCTTCTGTGGGCCATCCTCGCAGAGGAAGCCTGGGCGGAAGGCCGGACCATCGAGTCCTACGCCTACGCCCGTGTCGGCTACCACCGAGGCCTGGATTCCCTGCGCCGCAATGGCTGGCGCGGCGTCGGTCCCATCCCGTGGGAGCACGAGCCCAACCAGGGCTTCCTGCGTGCGCTCTACGCGCTGGGCCGTGCAGCGTCGGCGATCGGCGAAGCTGAAGAGCCGGAGCGGATCGAGAAGTTCCTGAACGACTCGGACCCCAAGGCCAAGGCAGCACTCGAAGCCCGCTAAGGCGTCAAAGCAAAGCAAACGACGGCGACCCTCACCGAAAAGGCGAGGGTCGCCGTCGTCGTGAGGAACGTTAGTCCGTAACGGCTGAGTGCCGCGGCCTGCCCAGCGGGACCACCAGCGGCGTGTGCGTCACGGGGTCGTCAATGATCCGGCAGGCCATGCCGAACACTTCTTCCACCAGCGACTCAGTGATCACGTCCGCGGGAGCGCCCTCGGCGGCCACGGCACCGTCCTTCATGGCGATGATGTGGTCTGCGTAGCGGCTGGCGTGGTTGAGGTCGTGCAGCACGGCAACAAGGGTGTGGCCCTTGTCCAGGTTGAGCTCGCGGAAGAGTTCCAACAGCTCGATCTGGTGGGCGATATCAAGGAACGTGGTTGGCTCGTCCAGGAGCATGAGCGGGGTCTGCTGGGCGAGGACCATGGCCACCCACACTCGCTGCCGCTGGCCTCCGGACAGTTCGTCCACCAGCCGCCCGGATAACGACGATACGCCGGTGGCCTCCATCGCCTCAACCACGGCAATCTCATCGGACTCAGACCATTGCCGGAGCAGCTTCTGGTGCGGGTACCGGCCACGCGCCACCAGGTCCGCCACGGTAATGCCGTCGGGGGCGATGGACGACTGCGGGAGGAGACCCAGACGCCGGGCAAGTTCCTTTGCAGGCAGCGATGTCACAGATTTCCCGTCCAGCAGCACCTGCCCGCTCTTGGGCTTGATCAGCCGTGCGAGGGCGCGCAGCAGCGTGGACTTACCGCAGGCGTTGGGCCCCACGATCACCGTGAACTGCCCCTCGGGGATGCGCACATTGAGGTTCTCGGAGATGATGCGTTGCTCGTAGCCGATGGTCAACGCGTCGGCGTGGAGCTGCGGCGCGGCAGTGGTGAGGCTCATGATTTCCTTGCTTCCTTGGCCAGCAGCCAGACGAGGTAGATACCGCCGATGCACACGGTCACAACACCCACGGGCAGTTGGATCGGAGCAAACAAGCGCTGTGCCGCGAGGTCGCTGGCCACCAGGAGGAACGCGCCCATCACCGCGGAGGGGACCAGGGTGATGCCGGCACTGCGGGTCAGCCGACGGGCAAGCTGCGGTGCGGCCAGGGCAACGAACGCGATGGGTCCGGCCACGGCGGTGACGGCTGCCGTCAACGCGACGCCCAGGATCAGCAACAGCAAACGGGTCGGTTCTGCCCGGACGCCCAAGGCGCGGGCGGCGTCGTCGCCCATTTCCAGAAGCTGCATCCGACGCGCCACTGCCAGCGTGGACAAGCCAACCACAACAACCACGACGGCGGCAGGCGCCGCTTGCTCCCAGGTGATGCCGTTGAGGGTCCCGGCTCCCCAGACAGCTGCCGCCAAAGCAGCCTCCAGTTCCGCTTGCAGGATCAGCCAGTGGTTCAAGGCGGCCAGCATCGCGCTGATGCCGATGCCCACGATGATGAGCCGGAAACCTTGGGAGCCGCGACGGTAGGCGAGCAGGTACACGGCCAGCGCTGTGAGGATTCCGCCAACAAGGGCTCCCACCGCGACGCCAAGGTAGCCGCCGCCAACGGTCAGCATCACGATCAAGGCTCCCGTATACGCCCCGGTGTTGAAGCCGATGATGTCCGGGCTGCCCAGCGGGTTGCGGGTCATGGATTGGAAGATGCCACCGCTCATTCCCAGGGCCGCGCCGAACACAAGTGCCGAAAGAACGCGGGGGAGGCGCCACTCCATGACGATGGTTTGGGCCAGTCCCGGCGCATCGCCTGTAAAGGCCTGCAGGACTTGGGGCACGGAGACGTCGTAGTCGCCCGTTGCGAGCGAAACGACGGCCACGGTTAGCGCTGCCAGAACAAGTGGTATGCAGACGAGGATGCTGCGGACATCGAACCGGACGCTCAGAGTACGGTTGCGCACCAAGGCAGTAGGCCGGCCGAAGTCGACGCGGGCCCCGACTTCCAAACGGCCGGGTTCGAGGCGACTCACAGCCCACTCACTTTCCGACGCCGCGCCAAGGTGATAAGCACCGGCGCGCCGATGAACGCCGTCACCACGCCAACCTGGAGCTCACCTGGTGCGGCAACCCTGCCCACAACATCCGACACCAGGAGCAGGATGGGGGAGAGGATCACTGTGGTGGCCATGATCCAGCGCTGGTCCGGTCCCACGATCCAGCGGGCTACGTGCGGAATCATGAGCCCCACAAAACCAATTGCACCGGCACCGGCTGTTGCGGCTCCGCTGAGGAGGGTGATGGCCACGACGCCCAGGATGCGCGTCCGGTTGACGTTGGCGCCGAGGGACGTGGCGAGGTCGTCGCCCAGTGCCACGGCATTGAGCCCGCGGACGCAGAACAGCGCCACCAGCAAGCCCACGCCCATGAACGGCGCCACGGTCACCACCGACTCCATGCTCCGTGTGTCCAACGAGCCGATGCTCCACGAGCGCAGGTGATCGAAGGCCTTGGGGTTCAGGAGGGTGAGTCCGGAGCCAATACCTGTGAGGACCGCACCCAAGGCAACACCCGCGAGAGTCAGCCGGATAGGGTTCACCACGTTCCTGCCGGAGGTACCAATCAGGTACACGGCAGCAGTGGTCAGGATGGCGCCAATAAAGGCGAACCACATGTAGCCACTGAGAGAGCCGATCCCAAAGACGCCAATGGCGATCACGATGGCAAAGGAAGCGCCCGCGTTGACGCCCAGGATGCCCGGATCTGCCAGGGGATTCCGCGTGATGGCTTGGATGAGCGCGCCGGCGACGCCCAGGGCAACCCCGACGGCGATGCCCATCAGAGTACGCGGCAGCCGATTCTGAAGGATGATGGCGTGATCCGCCGTGTCCTGGGGGTTGGTGAACGCTTCAAGGACTGTTGACGCCGGGATGAATTTGGCTCCCACGCCCAGACTTAGGATCGCGGCGCCCAAGAGGACTGCCGCGGCAAGGACCAGGAAGAGGATCCGCCAGCGGGACTTATTGACGACGCCGGAACGTGGGGCCGCGCTGTTGGCCGGGAGGGCGACGGTGGCTGGCCCGCCGTGGCGCGGCTTGGGCGCGGGGGCGGTCAGTTGGGACATAACGCCGTCAGTGGGGACACAACAGGGGACCATTCCGGAGAGGTGGGGCAGTAATGGGTGGCCAGTCCGTGACTGTCGTCACAACGTCACGAATGTGTGCCTTAATTAGGTTAGCCTTACCCAGTGAAAAATGACGATTTTGAAGTACAGCCGCGCAAGGCCTCCCCTCGTCGCAAATCTGCAGTGCGCAAGCTTGCCATGAAGGTGGCCGGCGCTGCCGTGGCGGTGGGTCTCCTCGCGGGCTGCGGCACCAGTGGTGGCTCCGGCTCCACCGCCGGCAACGCCGATGTTGCCACGGGTGGTTCCAAGTTCACTACCGCGGACCAGGAAACGGCCAAGCTCGGCACGGACGCTGCCCCCGGCGTCTTCCCCCGCACCCTCAAGCACGCCAACGGTGAGACCACCCTGGAGAAGAAGCCCACCCGCGTTGTGGTCCTCGACACCGGTGAGTTGGACGACGTCGTGACCCTTGGCATCACCCCGGTAGGCATGGCTACCACCGAAGGCGCCAACCCTGTCCCCACCTACCTGGCCGACAAGGTCAAAGACGTGGAGTCGGTGGGCACCATCCAGGACCTCAACCTGGAAGCGATCGCTGCGCTGAAGCCGGACCTGATCCTGGGCAGCCAGCTCCGTGCTGACAAGCTGTACAAGCAACTGTCCGCCATCGCTCCCACGGTCTTCAGCATCCGCCCCGGCTTCCCGTGGAAGGAAAACTTCCTCCTGGTGGGCAAGTCCCTGGGCGAGGAAGACAAGGCCGTCAAGGCGCTCAACGACTACCAAACAGCAGCAGACGCCCTCAAGGCAGACGTGAAGGGCGACCCCAAGATCTCCCTGGTGCGCTTCCTGCCGGGCAAGATCCGCCTGTACGCAAACAAATCGCTGATCGGCGTCATCTTGAAGGATGCCGGCCTTGCCCGCCCGGAGAACCAGAACATCGATGAACTTGCCGCCGAGATTTCGGCCGAGAACATTGAACAAGGCGATGCCGACTGGATCTTCTACAGCAGCTACGGTGATCCCGCAGCAACCGGAGAAACCTCCGTGGTTGAAGGTGCCGTATGGCCCAAGCTCGGCGCAGTGGAAGCCGGGCAGGCAAAGTCAGTCAGCGACGACGTCTGGTTCCTCGGCCTCGGCCCCACCGGTGCGCAGCTGATCCTGAAGGACCTCCGCAGCATGCTGGTCGGCTAACGCCGCCAGCTCACACAAGCACCCCCAACACAAGCACCCCAACAACGACGGCGGCCCTCACCGGAAAGGTGAGGGCCGCCGTCGTTATTGCTGGTAATTAGGCCTTGCGGGGGATTCCCGTGCGTGCCATGGCCTCGGCGTAGGCGCCGTGGATGGCATCCAGGTATTCCTGCTGGCGGGCCGGGGTGCCGGCAAAGGAGCGGCCGCCGAGCGAGCGGACCTTGAAGGTCTTGAACCCGCGGCGGGCGATGCTGGCCGGTGCGGCCTTCATGAGCTGGTCGGCCAGGCGGTGTGCCTCGTTGCCGTGTGCCACCAAAGCGGACGTGCGCGGAAGGAGCTGAAGGAGACGCAGGAGCGGCTTGAGTCCCTCGGTGATGTTGGCCGGCGTGAGCTTGCCCGGTTCCTCGGTGGGTTCGATCCACGGGTACGCGTTCCAGGGCATCATGAGCTCGGGGCGGAGGCCCAGCTGCCACTGCATGCCGAGCATGCGGGTAGTGGCTTCCTCGTCACCCGGGGTGATGAAACCTTCGCCGGTATTGGTGCGCTGATTGGAGAAAAGGCTGACGATGCGGCAGTCATCCATGCTGTGGGCGGGGTCGATGTAAAGGACCTCGCTGCCCGGCTTCTGGACCTTGATGGAGTCGCACAGCTCGTTGACCTCGGCGATGTGCGGTTCATAGCGGCGGTTCCAGAGGATTTCTTCGGGTGATTCAGTCGCCAGTTCTTGCATCAGGGGTTAGGTCTCCTAGGTGTTACAGCGCACCGTTCCAAGGTGCCGCGGGCATGCCGCAGCCAAACCTCAAAGGGTGCTGTTGGGGGCTAACTAACCTTACCGGACTATGGACGTGAACGGGGCCCGCTTCGGCGCGCCTTTCGAATGCGACGCGGCGTGTTGCCCGGAAACGTGGCCGGCATCTCCACGGCGGCGGGCAGCTCTCGACGGCAATACATGGCGCGCACCCATCCCTGACTTATCCACAACTCCGCCCCAACACCAGCCAAACACCAGAGAAACCGTTGTCATCGGCTAAACTTGGCTGGTAAGAGCCCCGAAACTCTTGCGTATGCCGTGCCCAGTGCCGGCTGCACCAGCTAACGTCGGGGCATTCTCATGTACGGCGTCGAGTCCTGGTCATCCGGCTGGGTCTGGGCCCGAAAGAATGGGGGAGGATCCCATGCCCGCTATCGTGATCGTCGGAGCCCAGTGGGGCGACGAAGGCAAAGGCAAAGCAACCGATCTGCTCGGTGGCCGCGTTGACTACGTGGTCAAGCCCAACGGCGGTAACAACGCCGGGCACACCGTGGTTGTTGGCGGTGAGAAGTATGAGCTGAAGCTCCTTCCCGCGGGCATCCTGAGCCCTAATGCCATCCCCATTATTGGCAACGGCTGCGTGGTGAACCTTGAGGCCTTGTTCCAGGAAATCGATGGCCTCGAAGCCCGGGGCGCGGACACATCCCGCCTGCGCGTTTCGGCCAACGCCCACCTGGTTGCCCCGTACCACCAGGTCCTGGACAAGGTGACTGAACGGTTCCTTGGCAGCCGGGCAATCGGTACCACTGGTCGCGGCATCGGTCCGGCGTACATGGACAAGGTGGCCCGCTTGGGCATCCGCGTCCAGGACGTCTTTGACGAGTCCATCCTCCGCCAGAAGGTGGAAGGATCGCTTCGTCAGAAGAACGAACTCCTGGTCAAGGTGTACAACCGCCGCGACATCATTGCGGACGAGATCGTGGAGTACTTCCTGTCCTTCGCCGAGCGCCTGCGCCCGCTGGTCATTGACAGCACCCTTGAACTGAACAATGCCCTGGATGAGGGCAAGGTTGTGCTCATGGAAGGTGGCCAGGCAACGTTCCTGGACGTAGACCACGGCACCTACCCGTTCGTCACCTCGTCCAACCCGACGGCCGGCGGCGCGTCCGTTGGCTCGGGCATTGGCCCCACCCGCATTTCGCGGTCCATCGGCATCATTAAGGCCTACACCACGCGTGTTGGCGCCGGCCCGTTCCCCACGGAACTGTTCGACGAGATGGGCGTTTACCTGCAGAAGACCGGTGGCGAGTTCGGTGTGAACACCGGCCGTCCCCGCCGCTGCGGTTGGTACGACGCCGTCCTGGCCCGCCACGCTTCCCGCGTCAACGGCTTCACGGATTACTTCGTCACCAAGCTGGACGTCCTCACGGGCATCGAACAGATCCCGGTTTGTGTTGCCTACGACGTTGACGGCGTGCGCCACGATGAAATGCCCATGACGCAGACCGAGTTCCACCACGCGGTGCCCATCTTCGAGTACTTCGACGGCTGGACCGAGGACATCACCGGCGCCCGCACCCTGGAGGACCTGCCGGAGAACGCGCGCAACTACGTGCTGGCCCTCGAAAAGCTCTCCGGCACACGTTTCTCGGCCATCGGCGTCGGACCGGACCGCGATCAGACAATCGTTGTTCACGATCTGATCAACGACTAAGCACTCTTGAGTTCACGACGACGGCGGGTCGCCCGAGGTTCCTCACGGAACTTACGGGCGGCCCGCCGTCGCTGTATGAAGTACTCGGCCACCACCAGATTGATCACCCAGGCCGCCCCCATGAGCACAGCCCGCACGGTCTGGTCAGTGGGGCCTACGATCAGCATCCATGACAGCAGAACCAGCGCCTGCGTCCCGGCTCCCACGGCGATTGCGTAGGCTCGCGTCATCCATGCACCGTGTGCAGCAAAGTCCCGCCGGCGTATCGCCAGCAGACCCAGCATGATGCTTCCCAGCATTCCGAAGCCGAAGATCAGGCGAAGAACCAGGAGGGACTGGCCGTCGGTTTCCGGGAGGGTGTAGAACACGGACATCCACAGGCCGGACAAGGCAGCTAGCAGCCCTGCCGGAACCAGGACGCGCCCGGCTGCCTGGTGCCAGGACCGTGTGCGCCGCTGAGGTTGGGAGCCGCGTTGACGCGGGTTAACGCGTCGAAGAGCGGGGACGAATTGAATCGCTCCCAGCAGGCTGTACACGGTGACTGTGACGATATGGGTCACCACCGGGATGGGCGAAGCGAAGAACCTGGCGTTCTCAGGCGTCACAGTTGCGCCGCCGGTGAGTTGGGTGAGGCGCGCCGCGCCGGCGATCACCGGGATGAGGCTGAGGATGATCAGCGCTGCGGGCACGCCCCAATTGATGCCGCGGCTCCGCGCCGAGGGGGTGGTTGTGGATGTCATGGCTGCTGCCTGCGTTCTTGGGTTGTTGGATGTTCTTCTATCACCGTGTGGGCTAGGTGTACGGTGTACACCTCTGTGGACCAAACACTAGGTGTACGCTGTATACCTGTCAAGGCCTAAACAGCCGTGGCTGAGTGTGAAGAAGGGAATTCCCATGACCCAGCTAGTGGAGACGCCGCGGCGGCTTCCCCTGAACCGTGACCGTGTGCTGCGCTCGGCCATTGCCCTGGCGGACACTGAGGGGATCGAAGCGCTCAGCATGCGCAGGCTGGCGCAGGAGCTTGGCGTTGTTCCCATGGCTCTCTACAAGCACGTCGCCAATAAGGAAGAACTCCTTGGCGGCATGGTGGACACCATGGTGGGCGAAATCGAAGCTCCCGTTGCGCGTGCTCCGTGGAAGTCTGCAGTCCGGCAGCGGGTCCTTTCGGCTAGGCAAGTACTCCTGCGGCACGCCTGGGCACGTCCCGTGATCGAGTCCCGCACTACCGTGACGCCTGCCGTACTCGGGTACATGGACAGCTTTGCGGGGATGTTCCTGGCCGGAGGTTTCTCTGAGGACCTCACGCACCACGTGATGCACGCCATGGGTAGCCGAATGTGGGGATTCACCCAGGAAGTCTTTGATGACCCGGCGGAACCGGGCCCGGATCAACCGGAAATGCAGGCCGCCATGGCACGGCAGATGGCGGAGAACTACCCTAGTCTCTTCAGGATCGCCGTAACGGCGGCACATGATGATGAGTCCGTGGTGGGCAGCGGCTGCGACGACCAATTCGAGTTCGAGTTTGCCCTGGACCTGCTCCTGGACGGATTCGAACGGCTCCACCGGCAGAAGTGGACATCAGACGGGGGTAATCACCGATGAGCACAGCGATTGACGACGGAGTCGGGTTCCGTTCCCGGCGTGGGCCCATTCTGATTGCGCTGATGTTGGCCACTGGGCTGGTGGCGATTGATGCCACCATTGTTGCCACGGCCGTGCCGTCCATTGTGGAGGACATCGGCGGTTTCGCCTCATTCCCGTGGCTGTTTTCGGCCTACCTGTTGGCGCAGGCAGTGTCCGTACCTGTTTACGCCAAACTCTCTGACGTCGTGGGCCGTAAGCCGATGATCCTGGGTGGAATTGGGCTCTTCCTGCTCGGCTCGATTTTGTGTGGGCTGGCCTGGAGCATGCCGGCTCTCATTGCTTTCCGTGTGCTCCAAGGACTCGGGGCGGGGGCGGTCCAGCCCGTGGCAATCACAATTGCCGGCGACATTTATACCTTGGCGGAGCGGGCAAAAGTCCAGGGATATCTGGCTAGTGTGTGGGCTGTTTCCTCGGTTGTAGGACCCACTCTGGGAGGTGTCTTCGCCTCGCTGGGAATCTGGCGGTGGATCTTCCTGATCAACATCCCGCTGTGCCTGCTGGCGGGATGGATGCTCCTCCGCACTTTCCACGAGAACGTGGAGCGGACCAAGCACCGCATCGATTACTTGGGAGCAGGGCTGCTGACCATTTCGTTGAGCCTGCTGATCCTCGGGGCCCTTCAGGGCGGCCAAGCATGGGCTTGGGACTCGACGATCAGCATCTGCGTTTTTGCCGGCGGAGCCGTGTTGTTGGTTGCTTTTCTCTTGGTGGAAAGGAAGGCGGCGGAGCCGGTCCTGCCACCTTGGGTTGTCTCCCGCAGACTGCTGGCGACGACGGCGATGGTCGCCTTCGGTGTAGGTGCGGTCATGCTTGGCATCACTTCCTACGTCCCCACTTTCCTTGAGGGTGCACTGTCCACGTCACCCCTTCTGGCGGGCCTCGCCTTGGCGGCGTTGACGATCGGCTGGCCCATCAGTGCGTCGCAGGCCGGCCGGTTCTACCTCCGGATCGGTTTTAAGAACACGGCCATCATCGGCATCGTGATCACGGTGATCGGCACGGCCGTCCTTGCCCTCACCGCCCCTACGCCCAACATTTTGCTGGTGGCAATGGCTTGCTTCATTGTTGGGATCGGTCTGGGGCTGGTAGCAACGCCCAGCCTCATTGCCGCGCAAACCAGCGTCGAATGGAATGAACGCGGCGTAGTCACGGGCACCAACCTCTTTGCGCGTTCAATCGGCAGCTCCATCGGCGTGGCCGTTTTCGGTGCCTTTGCCAACGCCATTTATGCCAACGGACCCAGCGGCGGCCCCGATTCACAAACCACCGTCAATGCGTCCTCGGCCGTCTTCCTGGCTGTGCTCGTCAGCGCCGTCCTCACTGTGGTGGCGGTTCTTGTGATGCCCGCCGACCGAAAGCGCAGCAGCGATGCACCGGCACGGAAGCCCAGCTCGGAACCTGCCAACGACTAGTCTCGAACACATGGAAGAACTGATCACCGGCCCCTTGGAAAAATTGTTCGAAGGCACCGTGTGGGCGGAGGGCCCTGTTTGGGTTCCGCAGTCACAGACCGTTCGCTGGAGCGACATCCCCAATAACAGGATCCTCGAGTTCACGCCCGCCACCGGCGCGACCAGCGAGTATGCCACCGGCGTCGAATACACCAACGGGCGCACGCTGGACCGTGACGGTAGCGTGGTGCAGTGCAGCCACGGCCGCAGGCGCGTTGAGCGGGACCACGACGGCGTGGTGACGCCGATCGTTGAAGCGTTCGGTGAGCATCGGCTCAACTCGCCCAACGATGTTGTGGTGGCCGGGGATGGCACGGTCTGGTTTACCGATCCTCCCTACGGAATCCTGCCGGGAACGGTGGAAGGACATGAGGGCGAACAGGAGTACGGCGGCTGCTACGTGTTCCGCTTCGACCCGGAAACGCAGGAACTGACTCCGGTGGTCACGGATTTGGTCCACCCTAATGGCCTTGCGTTTTCACCGGACGAATCCCTTTTGTACGTGGCTGACACGGCGGGCCGGGGCCACGGAGTGCCGTTCCGGATCGCTGCCTATCCGGTTGAGGCTGGAGCATGTGGACAGGGTTGGACGTTCGTTGAACTCGAGGACGACGCGGCTTCGGACGGGTTCCGGGTGGACGTGGAAGGCCGGGTGTGGACGTCCGCGGGATCGTCAGTGCGCGTGTATGCCCCCGACGGTGCGCTGCTGGCCGCCGTCGAGATTCCGGAAAGAGTCTCCAATGTGTGCTTCGGTGGGCCCGATGGGCGCGACCTTTACATGACGGCGACGACGTCGTTGTACCGGCTGCGGACCTCGACGCGGGACACCACCATGAGAGTACCCTGAACACAGCACCCGCCACTGCTATCAAGGGAGTGAACGTGTCAGGCAGCAACCCCGACCCATACGAAGACAAGATCACTGGCCTGGAGCCGGGCGGAGGAGTGCCGCCAGGGGAGACCCCTCCTGGCGAAGCCTCCACCGCCGGTCCCCAAGGCCACGACGAGGGCGGCCCCAGGAAGGGCACTCAGGTTTTCTGGTTGGCTGCCATCGGTGCCGGCGTGCTGCTCACGCTGCTGTTCTTCATCGGCTACATCGTGGGTTTCTTCGACTAGATCTCCCTTTTACTCGACGAGCTTCCCAGCGACGGAGTCGTCCGCGTTGGCCTGGGCCAGGGCTCGGAAGGAATCCGGAGCGGGCGGCAGGCTTTCGAAGCTGACGCCTTCATCTGTTGACCAGACAAAGTTCCCCTGCAGCGAGGGATCTGCCGTCGGGAAGTCAGCACGGTTGTGGGCGCCGCGGGTTTCGCGGCGTTCAAGGGCGCACTCAAGGGTGGCTCGTGCTGCCAGCAGGGAGCCGAGAAGGTCGTAGGCGTGGGCCAGGTCATCGAACCCTGCGATGTCCGGGTGGGCGGTAACGAGCTGGGCGCGTTCCTCCAAAGCGGTCAGCTTAGCGAGTCCTTGTTCCAGTCCCTGTTCGGTGCGCACCACCCCGGCGTGTTCGGTCATGAGGTTGCGTAGTTCGCGCTGCAGTCGCCGTGCCGACTCTGTTCCGCGGTCACTGAGCAGTGACTGCATTTCCCCGCGGGCTATTCCCACAGCGGCGGGATCCCGGACGATATGGGTACGCGAATGGACGTAGTCGGCCACATGCTCGCCGGTAATACGTCCGTAGACGAGGAGCTCAATCAGTGAATTGCCGCCGAGGCGGTTGGCGCCGTGCAGCCCGGAGGATGCCTCGCCGATTGCGTAGAGGCCGTTCACTCCCGTTCCGTGGTCCTCCGGTGCAACCCAGACCCCGCCCATCGAGTAATGAGCGGTGGGCGCAATTTCGATTTTGGTGGTGGTGATGTCCAGCATCTGCAGGTCGATCATGGTGCGGTAGACCCGTGGCAGCTTTTCCATGATGGTTTCCCGTGGCAGATGGGAGACGTCCAGGTAAACGCCGCCCTTCTCGGTCCCGCGACCTTCGGCGACCTCGGTGAATGCGGCCAGCGCAACCCGGTCACGGGTGGAAAGTTCCATGCGTTCGGGGTCGTAGCGTTCCATGAAGCGCTCACCGAGGCCGTTGGTGAGGATGCCTCCTTCTCCGCGCGCTGCCTCGGAGACCAACGTACCGGCCGCGTCGTCGGGCTCCAACAGGCCGGAAGGGTGGAACTGAACCAGCTCGGCGTCGCGGATCCGCGCTCCGGCCAGGGCGGCCAGCCGGAAGGAGTCCCCGGTGTTCTCATCGCGCCGGGACGATGTGTGCCGCCAGATGCGGGTATGTCCGCCTGCGGCCAGGATCACCGCATCGGCGTGGATCTGCACGGGGGTGCCGTCCACGATGTCGAATCCATATGCGCCGAAGACGGTGCCGTCAGCGACGAGCAACCGTGTGATGTAGACGGTGTCGATGATTGGCACGTTCAACTCTGCGGCCCGGCGCATCAGCGTGCGCTGGATCTCCAAGCCGGTGTAGTCCCCTGCGTAGGCGGTGCGGCGATATTTGTGGGCGCCGAAGAAGCGCTGTGAGATGCGGCCATCCTCCTCCCGGGCGAACGGCATGCCCCACTGTTCAAGGTCCTCGATACCGCGGGCCGCGTTGCGGGCTACTGTCTCGACGATGGACGGGCCGGCCAGGAAATAGGACTCCCGCAAGGTGTCGGCGGCGTGCTGTTGCCAGCTGTCCTCGGGATCCATAGTGCCCAAAGCAGCGTTGATGCCACCGGCGGCCAGGCTCGTGTGGGCGTCATGCTTGCGACGCTTACCCACGGCCAGCACCTGCACCCCCTGTTGGGCGAGTTCAATTGACGCGCGCAGGCCGGCGCCGCCAGTGCCGATGACCAGCACGGAGGTAGACATAAGGCGTTCTGGAATGGTGTTGAGGTTCATGCTGTCAACGCTAGAAGGAGCCGCATCATGTATCCAATGAATTGTTCGAGTGAAGTTGATGCATTTATGCTATGACCATGAAGCTAGAGCAGTTACGCTCCTTCGAGGCGATCGCCCGAGTGGGCCATTTCACACGCGCAGCCGAGCAACTGTTTCTCGCGCAACCTTCTCTCAGCAGGCAGATCGCAGCTCTTGAGGCCGATCTTGGAATGGCTCTTTTCCACCGCGGACCGTCCGGGGCGACCCTGACGAACGCGGGGGAGCTCCTCCTGCCCATCGCCCGCCGCATGCTCGGTGACGCGCAGACGGCACGGGAGCAGATGAACGAGCTTGCAGGTTTGCGCCGGGGCCGCATCCGCCTGGGCGCCCCACCTACCCTGTGCGTCTCACTGGTGGCTGACGTACTGGCCTCTTTCCGAAGCGCGCATCCCGGAGTGGAATTGCACATCACTGAAGGCGGCTCCCGTTTCCTGGTGGATGCCCTCAATGAAAGCGCACTGGACCTGGCTCTGGTGGTCACCCGTGGAACGGACCCCGCCGTGCAGGGCACTGAACTGATTCCGTTGCTGACTGAGGAACTGGTGGTTGTCTCCGCCGCCGGATCGGCTTCGCCGGAAGAACTCACCCTGGAAGAGTTGGCGCGCATTCCGCAAGTGGCTTTCAACCGTAGCTATGATCTGCGGATGGCCACCGAGGCTGCGTTCTCCGCCAGCGGCTTGGAACCTGTGATCGCCGTGGAAGGCGCCGAGATGGACGCCGTGCTGCGCTTCGTGGAAAGGGGACTGGGCGTGGCGGTGGTGCCGGCAATGGTCGTCATCGGCCGGCCCGGACTGCGCAGCGCCCGCCTGGTCAATCCCTCGCTGTCACGCACCGTCAACCTGGCCCGGCGCAACGACATTGGACCATCAGCAGCCGCAGCAGCAATGCAGGAGTTCATCTTCAGCACAGTGGATCGACTAGCGGCGCCCGGCACCGACCTTGCACGGCTGGTCACGCCAACAGCACGTCACTGACGGTCATCAGATCAGGCCGAGATTCGCCACGGCGGCGCGCTCGTCGAAAAGCTCAGCGGCTGTAGCGTCCATCTTCCTGCGGCTGAAGTCGTTCACTTCCAGTCCTTCAACAATTTCCCAGTTTCCGCCTGAGGTAGTTACTGGGTATGAATACATGAGACCTTCGGGCACCCCATATGATCCGTCGGATGCAACGGCCATCGAAACCCAATCGCCCTCGGGGGTGCCGAGCAGCCAGTCGCGGGCTGCGTCGATGGTTGCCGACGCTGCCGATGCCGCAGAGGACGCGCCCCGGGCCTCGATGATCGCTGCGCCTCGCCCGGCAACCGTGGGGATGAAGTCGTTCTCTATCCAGTCCTGATCGTTCACCACCTCCGCCGCGTTTCTGCCGGCGACTTCTGCGTGGAAGATGTCCGGATACTGCGTTGCAGAATGATTCCCCCAGACGGTCATCTTGCGGATATCTCCGACCCTGGCGTGGGTTTTGGCAGCGAGCTGTCCTATGGCGCGGTTGTGATCCAGCCGGGTCAGGGCGCTGAATCGCGAGGCCGGGATGTCCGGGGCGTTGCTCATCGCAATCAAGGCGTTGGTGTTGGCCGGATTGCCCGTCACGCCAATACGGACGTCGTCGGCCGCGACCCGGTTCAGGGCCTTGCCTTGTGCAGTGAAAATAGCACCATTGGCGCTGAGAAGGTCGCCGCGCTCCATGCCCTTGGAACGCGGACGGGCGCCAACGAGTAAGGCAAGGTTGACGCCGTCGAAAATATGGTCGGCGTCGTCGCCGATTTCCACCGAGTCGAGCGCGGGAAACGCGCAGTCGTCGAGCTCCATGACAACACCCTCAAGTGCCTTCAACGCGGGCGTGATCTCCAGGAGCCGGAGTTGCACTGGAGTATCGCCACCGAACAGGGCACCGCTGGCGATCCGGAACAGGAGGCTATAGCCGATCTGGCCAGCCGCGCCGGTCACAGCGATCTTGATGGGACTGCTCACGTGAGTTTCTCCTTATCGATGTGAGGTCGATGGGCTTTGCAAGCTGTATGTCATGGTGCCACAGAGCAGTGGGTCCCAGTGCCGGCGGGTACAGCTTCATCATAATTTCCGATGTTGTTGCGCGGTTTTATTCGCTATGCAGATGCACTTTGGGCGCGTGAGAATGAATTAACCGTCACAGAAAAAGGGCCACAGCGCCCCTCATTCCAGCCGATGCTCCCAACGACGGGAGCCATCTATGCGCGCTGTGACCTTTCGCCAAATAGGAGATCACATGTCAATCCAAGAGGTTGAGGTCCTCGTCGTCGGCGCGGGCCAGGCCGGGGTAGCGATGAGCGAGCACCTGAGCGAGCGGGGAATTCCCCACATCGTCCTGGAACGCCACCGTATCGCCGAGCGGTGGCGTTCCATGAGGTGGGATTCCCTGGTTGCCAACGGCCCCGCCTGGCACGACCGTTTCCCGGGCCTGGAATTCACCGACACCGAGCCCGGCTCGTTCCCCTCCAAGGAACAGGTCGCCGACTACTTCGTGGCGTACGCCCAGAAGATCGGGGCGCCCATCCGTTGCGGTGTTGAGGTGACTTCCGTGCGCAGGAACGTCGGTGCGCCGGGCTTCCATGTGCAAACGTCCGATGGCGAGTTCAACGCCCGCTACGTCGTAGCTGCCACCGGGCCGTTCCAGCGGCCGGTGATCCCCGCCGTCGTTCCCGAAACCGCAGGACTGATGCAAATGCACTCGAGCTCCTACCGCAACCCTGGCCAGTTGCCGGAAGGTGCCGTGCTGGTGGTCGGGGCAGGGTCCTCGGGCGTGCAGATCGCCGCGGAAATCCAGCGTTCAGGCCGCCAGGTCTTCCTCTCAGTTGGGCCACATGACCGCCCGCCGCGGAACTACCGCGGCCGGGACTTCTGCTGGTGGCTCGGAGTGCTCGGCAAGTGGGACGCCTCCACTCCCGCTGCGGGCGCCGAACATGTGACTATCGCAGTCAGCGGGGCGGACGGCGGCCACACGGTCGATTTCCGCGCGCTCGCAGAGAACGGGATCAAGCTCGTGGGACGGACCACGGCGTTCGATAACGGAACCATGCGTTTCGCGGATGACCTCCGTACCAACATCGCAAACGGCGACGCACACTACCTGGAGTTGCTCGACGAAGCCGACGCGTACGTTGAACGCAACGGCTTGGACCTCCCCGAAGAACCCGAGGCCCGCTTCCTGCGACCCGATCCGGAGAGCCTTACCAACCCCATCCGCGAGCTCGATCTCGCAAGTGCCGGAATCACGTCCATCGTGTGGGCAACAGGCTTCGCAGTGGACTACAGCTGGCTGCAAGTGGACGCGTTTGATGACAAGGGAAAACCCCTCCAGCAACGCGGTGTGTCCACCGAACCCGGCGTCTATTTCCTGGGCTTGCCGTGGCAGTCACGCCGAGGCTCCAGCTTCATCTGGGGTGTCTGGCACGACGCCAAGTACGTTGCCGACCAGATCACCATCCAGCGGAGCTACCTGGTCCACAACGAACAGGACGCGCTGGTGGCGAGCGGCGCCGTCTGACTGGGGGGACAAGCACAGTAAAGGGACCATGCCACATCGGCATGGTCCCTTTGCCGTGTCCAACGCCGCGCTTTGCTGGCGCACGCCCGGCTTTGCTGACGCACGCCCGGCTTTGCTGACGCACGCCCGGCTTTGCTGACGCACGACAAAGGGCCCGACGTCGGCACTCGCGTGAGTGCCGACGTCGGGCCTTGCGGGGTTGGTGACGTCAGCCGAGCCCTGCCAGCGACGTGGCCGAAAGAGCCGCCTCCATTTTCTGCGAGTCAAGCAGCCCGCGCTCAATCACCAATTCGGCAATGCCCCGATGGGAGGCGAGAGCCTCCTTGGCCAGTTCGGCTGCAGCGGCGTACCCGATCAGTGGTGCCAAGCCGGTGACCACGCTGATCGATTCGACCATCCGTTGCTGCAGCAGCTGCGTATTCGCGGTGATGCCGTCCACGCAGTGCGTCCGGAGTTGGCGGCAGGCCACGGTGAGCCATGCGATCGACTCAAGCAAAGCGTCAGCAATGACCGGCTCGAAAGCATTGAGCTGGAGCTGCCCCGCCTCCACGGCCATGGTCACGGTCGCATCGGCGCCGATCACCCGGAAGGCAACCTGGTTGACCA
Organism: Pseudarthrobacter sp. PvP004; assembly: GCF_017876035.1. Taxonomy (NCBI): domain Bacteria; kingdom Bacillati; phylum Actinomycetota; class Actinomycetes; order Micrococcales; family Micrococcaceae; genus Pseudarthrobacter; species Pseudarthrobacter sp. PvP004. The sequence goes on along the minus strand of NZ_JAGINL010000001.1, from coordinate 3,426,108 downwards.
TTTCCGGGATGACCGGATTGACCTTCCCGGGCATGATGGAGGACCCGGCCTGCACTGCGGGCAACGAAATCTCCCCGAAGCCCGTCTGCGGACCCGAAGAGAGCAAGCGGAGGTCGTTGCAGATCTTGGAGAGCTTCACCGCTGCCCTCTTCAAGACACCGGACACGAGCATGAAGACGCCAGTATCACTGGTGGCCTCCACGAGGTTTGTCGCGGAGGTGAGCTGCATGCCGGTAATGGAACTGAGCTCACTGATCACAGCTTCCCGGTAGCCGGGGGAAGCGGTGATGCCGGTGCCGATGGCCGTGGCTCCAAGGTTGGACTCCCGCAAGTGGGGAAGGAGTTCAAGGAGCCGGTGGCCGTCTTCACGAAGGGTGTCGGCGAAGGCCCCGAACTCCTGTCCCATGGACATCGGAACAGCGTCCTGCAGTTGGGTGCGGCCCACTTTGATGATGCCGGCGAACTCCGTTGCTTTGGCATCAAATGCTTGGATGAGCTGTGCGTGCTCCGCACAGAACGCCGAGATTTCCCGCTGCAGGGCAATCTTGATGGCCGTCGGATAGACATCGTTGGTGGATTGGCTGCGATTCACGTCATCAATGGGGTGCAATGCAGAGTAGTCGCCCTTACGTTGACCCATCAGCTCCAGCGCGCGGTTGGCAATGACCTCGTTGGCGTTCATGTTGGTGCTGGTCCCGGCTCCGCCTTGGATGGTGTCCACCACAAACTGGTTATCCAAGAGGCCATCCATGACTTCCAAGGAAGCCTTTTGGATGGCCGAGGATTTTTCCGGATCGAGCAGGCCCAAGCTTTCGTTTGCACGTGCTGCGGAGTATTTCACGGCCCCCAGGCTCCAGATGAGGGAACGCAGGGTGCCGATGGTTCGTCCGCTGACGGGGAAATTGTCCACCGCCCGTAGAGTACTGATGCCCCAGTAGGAAGCCTCGGGAACGTCAGCGTCCCCGAGGCTGTCATGCTCCCGCCGTGTTCCCGGGAGGGGAGAAGATGATTGTTGTGTCATGGTCCTGTTCCTGGAAGTGCAGTCATGGAATACCCGGCTACGTTGCCAGATAGTCCAGCGCCGTGAGTGCCAAGGCGGCTGCGCCGTCGTGAATGGCAAGGTTGGCTGCGTCACCGACGCAATGCGCGGCGAACTCGGGTTGGTGGTTTGCTGCCGGGAAGCAGCCGAGTCCTATATAGGGGTGGATGGCCGGCACCACTTGGGACACATTGCCCATGTCTGTTGAGGCCCGGTTCATGGTGGCTTGCTCCGGCGGTGCGTTGAAGTCACGGCCGAGAGTCTCCGCGTGCCGCACGTACAGCTCAAGTGCCCGCAGGTCCGTACGGAACTCCGAATAGGGCTCCGATTCCGCGGTAACCGACAACTCGCAGCCGGACGCCAAGGCCCCGGCCTCGAAGCACCGGTGAACGCGCTCCTCAAGCTCGCCCAACAGGGCAAGTGACTCGGCACGGACGTACCAGCGGCCTTCCGTTTTCTCAGGGATGGCGTTGGGGGCTTCGCCGCCCCGGGTCTGAATCCCATGGACACGGGTACCCGCCGGCAGTTGTTGGCGGAGGAGGCCCAACGCCACCTGGGCAACAATAAAGGCGTCGTTGGCATTGACTCCCTGATCGGGATAAGCAGCAGCATGAGCGGACTTGCCCCTGTACTCCACGTGGTTGTGGGCCACGGCGTACGGACGGGCTTCAGCGGAGTCCACAGGGCTGGGATGCGCCATCATGGCCAGATCCAAGCCCTGGAAGGCGCCTCTCTTGAGCAACTCGATTTTCCCCCCGCCGCCTTCCTCGGCGGGCGTCCCGTACAGTTCCACCGTCAGATCACGCTCGGCGGCGAACTGCGCCAAGGCCACAGCGGCACCGCACGAGATGGCCGTGATGATGTTGTGGCCACAGGCGTGGCCGAGACCTGGAAGTGCGTCGTACTCAGCCATGAGCCCAACGCGGCGGGAGCCCGTTCCGAAGACCGCACGGATCGCCGTGGGGAAGCCCAAGTACTCCCTTTCCACCTCAAAGCCATGGGCGGTCAGATAGTCGGCGGTCCAGGCGGCGGCGCGATGTTCCTGCCAGCCCAGCTCCGGGTTGGCGTGCAGGGCGTCCGAGAGCCGAACCAGGGAAGGCTGCTGGGCGGTCACGGAACCCAGCACCCGGTCGCGTTGGACAGCCGGAGCCGAGGTGGTTGCCGGTTCAGCGCTCATCGCCGGCCACCCCATAGCTGACGGAAGCGGCGGGGTCCAGGCCGCGGACCACGTAGTCCTGTCGCTGCGGAAGCCACACTTCCAGCAGTTCCCCCAGTTCAGCGATCGGATCCTCATGCCAGTCCACACGGAGGTCAGTGTCGCGCCAGCCGTGTCCGGACACCACCGAGATACCCGCTGAGCGCACAGGTCCGGCCTCGCCGCCTGCTGCCTCAGCGGCTCGCAGGGCAGCCATCAGGCGCACTTCCAGTTCGCCTTTGGCGCCTTCGAACGCGTCGCACAGGGCCTGGGCAACGCCCGGATGCGCCAGCATATTGCCGGCAGCCACGCTGTTCGCACCCCGTCCTTCGCCGAACAAGCCAAGGGTATGCGCGCCGCTGAACACGGCGGATCCACCCTTGGCGTCCAGAACCACCAGTTGCCGATAGTCCACGGCGGGTGATTCCTGTACGACGGCGTCCATCGCCTCTTGCGCGGAATATCCGGCTTGCATTCGGTCCAGCAGCGCTGTTCCCAGTCGAGGATCGGTGATGTTCTGGGAGCTGACGGCGCCGATTCCGTCACGCAGATGCGCGCAGCGGGCTGCAACGGCGGGGGAGGACGAGGAGACCGCTATGCCTAATCTGCCGTGGCTGTCGGTTGCGGCAATACTGAACGTCACTGCTGTGCCTCCGTGGAGAGCACTGCGGTGGCGTCGATTTCCACGAGCCACTCCGGGCGGGCCAAGGCCTGGACAACGATGCCGGTGGACACGGGGAACACTCCCTTGAGCCAGCGCCCCATGGTGCGGTAGACGGTCTCACGGTAGCGAGGATCGATGAGGTAGACGGTCACCTTGACGATGTCCTCCAGGCTGCTTCCGGCTTCCTTGAGCAACATGTCGATGTTGGCCATGGCCTTTTCCGTTTGGGCTTCAACGTCGCCAATGCCCACAGACTCGCGCGTCTCCAGGTCCTGTCCGATCTGGCCCCGAAGGTAAACCACGCCATTGGCCACAACGGCCTGGCAAAGATCGTTATCCAGGTTCTGCTCCGGATAGGTCTCTTTTGTGTTGAACGTACGGATACGCTGGTGCTTCATGTCGCAGCTTGCCTTTCAGTCCTGTTAGCCGGGTGCTCGTATCCTTCAGCTTCCTGCGGCGCGTTAAATCTGTCCAACAGTTCTTTTAGAACGATTGCATCGACTTTTCTGATGCAGGGTGTACTCTCGTGGCATGGATGTGACCCTCACGCAGTTGCGCTATTTCGTGGAAGCGGCAGCCCAGTTGTCCATGACAGGTGCGGCCGTCCGCCTGAATGTTGCCCAATCGGCAGTTTCGGCTGCGATTGCCCAGCTGGAGCGCCACGTAGGCACGCAGTTCTTCATCAGGCAGCGCTCCAAGGGCCTGGTGCTCACGCCGGCAGGGGAGCTCTTCGTCAGGGACGCGCAGGCGATCCTCGCGCAGGTTGAGGAGAGCGTTGACCACGCACGCGGAGAGCACCAGAGTGTCTCCGGTCGGATCCGCATAGCCTGCTTCAGCACGCTTGCGCCTTTCCTGCTTCCCGGTGTCCTGACCAAACTGCGGGAAGATCACCCCGCACTTGTAGCTGAAGTCATCGAGACCGATACTGCGGGCTGCATCGCCGCTTTGCTCAGCGGGCAGGCGGACTTGGCGCTGTGCTACGACCTGGACCTTCCCGAAGCGATAGCCCGTTCCGTGGTGGATACCGTTCGGCCTTATGTGGCACTGCCGCCAAACCACAAACTGGCAGGATCAAAGACCGTTCAACTGTCCGCACTGAGCGGCGAACCCTTTGTGTTGCTGGACTTGCCCCACACCCGTGACCTCATGATGTCCATCGCCAGGCTGGGTGGCCAGGAGCCGGACATCAGGTTCCGATCGGCCAGCTATGAAACGGTGCGCACTTTCGTGGCGCGCGGCCTCGGCTATTCCATCCTTCACCAGCGGCCACAGCACCAGTTGACCTACGACGGCGGCCAGCTGGCCGCCGTCGAAATCAGCGACGACGTGCCGGAATTGAAGACAGTTCTGGCGCACTTGAAGTCCCACCGCCCCACGGCGAGGGTGCGGGCGGTAGCGCAAGCAGTCAGGCATCAGATCGTCGCCGCCCGCTCGGCGCGAAGCTAGGTCCGGTTCCCGCTGCATCTGTTCAGCAGATGCAATTGGTGTTAAAAATCTATTCGACAGATCACAGTTCCGCGCTCGAAAATGGTTATACCAGCAATCGAGCGTGATCCACATCACGTGCCCTGGTGGCGCAGTCTCAGGTCGGTCAACGTCGACCGCCACAGGCTCGCTCTCCCCATCCCAGCATCGGATCTTTTCCTCCAGGAGGAACTGTGAACACCAATAACATCGAGGGGCAGATCAGCAGAAAGGGTTTGCGCACCAGCGTTGCCGCCGGTTCCATCGGCGTCTTTGTCCACTGGTTCGAATGGGCTATTTACGCCTACCTTGCGTCCACCATCGCCGTGGTCTTCTTCCCCCAACAAGACAGCACAGCGGCACTGCTGTCAGTTTTTGCCGTCTTCGCCATCAGCTTCGGCGTCCGTCCCCTGGGCGCACTGATCTTCGGAACCCTCGGCGACAGGATCGGCCGCAAGAAGACGCTGTCAATCGTGATTCTCTCCATGAGCGGTGCCACGCTGGTGGTCGGGCTACTGCCCACTTACGACGCCATCGGCCTGTGGGCGCCTATCCTGCTTGTGGCCGCCCGGGTGGTCCAAGGCCTCGCAGCAGGCGGTGAGTTCGGAAGCGCGGCCGCCTTCCTGGCCGAGTACTCACCCAGGAAGCACCGTGGATTCGGCGTCAGCTGGCTCGAATTCGGAAGCCTCCTCGGTTTCCTGGCGGCCTCGCTGGTGGTCTTCGTGCTCTCCAGCGCCATGGACGCACAAGCCATTGCCGGCGGTGGCTGGCGCATTCCCTTCCTGATCGCAGTTCCCCTGGGTGTCATCGGCTTCTACATCCGGTCCAAGATTGAAGACACTCCGGAATTCCGTTCCCTGGAGGAGCTGGGCAACGTCCCGCAGAGCCCCGTCAAGGAAGTCTTCACCAAACACCGCAAGCAGCTGCTTCAGATGAGCGGCTTGGAGATCATGATGCACGTTACCTTCTACGTGGTGCTGGTCTACCTCCTGACCTATCAGGAGAAAGTGCTGGGTTTCGACGCCGGAACAGCCGCGCTGCTTTCCACGGCGGCTTCCGTGGCGGGCCTGATTCTCGTACCGTTAGTGGGCGCGCTGTCCGACAGGATCGGCAGAAAGCCGCTCCTGATCACTGCCGCCGTTTCACTGGTGGTACTGGCGTACCCCTTGTTCCTGATCATGCAGACCGGCACAGCCTGGGCTGGCATTGTCAGCACCATCGGACTGGGCGTCATCCTGGCCCTCATCCTTGGAGTTCATGCGGCAGCAGCTGCCGAGCTCTTCCCCACCCGAACACGGCAGACCGGGCTCTCTATCGCCTACAGCGTCACCGCGGCCATCTTCGCCGGAACCGTCCCGTACGTCCTGACCTGGCTCATTGCGCAGACAGGAAACGACATGATGCCCGCCTTCTACCTGATCCTGGTGGGCCTTGTAGGACTTGCTGCTGTGCTGAGCATGAAGGAAAGCAAAGGCAAGAACCTGATGGACGAGGAAGAACTGCACTCGCCGGGAACGCCGTCCCGGGCAACGCAGGGCGTGGCGCACACGTAGACACACACCATCCAGTGGACAATTCACCCTCGCGTACGGGGGTGAATTGTCTGTTTGATGGGGTCAAACAGTGACGGCAAGCCGCGCCAGCGCCCGCTCCACCAGGTGCCGTTGCCGGGAACCGGTGACGGCGTCCGGATCCAGCATGGAGGTGACGTGCAGGCCCATCATGATGTTCAGCAGCTCATCGGCAACCGCATCCGGATCCGCCAAAGGTGCGCATTCGTCGTCGTGCTCTGCTTGGGCAAGGAAACCCAACACCAGCCCACGCCAGTGCAGCAAAGCCTCCCGACCCACTGCCCGCAGCGCGTCTTCCGTCTGCGCCCGCTGCCAGAAGGACACCGCCACGCGGGCCTCCACCACGGTGAGGGGATCGGCCGGAATGATCTCCAGGCACAACCTTCTGAGGGCCGAAAGGCCGCGACGGCCTGCCGTGCCAGCCGCGATGCGTTCGTTGGTGCGTTCGCAGATCAACTCGTAGGACGCCAGCAGCAGGGCGTCCTTATTGGGAAAGTAATGGGCCAGCACTCCCGGTGCCGCGTAGCCGCATTCACTGGCGATGTCCCGCATGCTGGCGTTCTCGATGCCCTGCTCCGCGATCAGCCGCCACGTGGTTTCGATGATGGAACGGCGACGTTCCTCGTGATCAACCAAGCGGGGCATGCTGTTCCTTCGTTCGGGCGGGTGGCCATGGCCGGACCGTGAGCACCCTACCACCGCGGGGACGCCGGGGCGCGCCCCCGCGGTGGTAGGTGCAGGTAAAACGCGGGTTACGCCCTCAGTGTCCGCAGGTGCCGGTGTTTTGCTCTGCAGGAGCGCAGTGTTCGGTGGAGGACGATGGCACGTTGAGTGTGGGGTTCTGATCGAAGAAGCCGTGCGGCTTCAGGGTGAATCCGGTGGTATCAACGGGCATGATAGGCCAGTCCTCGGGCCGCGGGAAGTGCGTCAGGCCAAACGAGTGCCACACTACGAGGTCCTGGCCATCGATGTCGCGGTCCTGAGCCACGTAACTGGGAAGCCCTGCACCTCCGGGGTGCTGGTTGACGAAGTCGCCTGCGGCGTAAAGCTCGTCCTCTGCGTGCTGCGTGACCCACAAATGGTGTTTGGCAAAAGCGGCCCGCGAAGCGATAGAGGAATCATCCGCCATGGCCAATGTAGGGTTGCCCTCCGGATAAAGGGTGTAGCCCACCGGGTGGCCCAGGTGATTCAGCGAGTCCGGGTTGCTGATGTGCCACACCCTTCCCTTGGTGCCATCGGCATCGCGGACTGCCTCCGATTCACGGGTCAGCACTGTGCGCTTTTGTGTGAAGGCGTTGCCGTGAGGGTTCCCGGGCCCCTTGGGAAGCCGTACAAGGTCCAGTTCCTCAACCCGGTTGGTGCCGCCGTCGATCATCATGTCCAGGCGCGCGCTGAAGAGGTGCTGGTGGTAAGGGGCACCAAGGCTCGGAGCGATCTCCGACGCGTAGGCGTAGTCCTTGTCCGGGAGTGCTGCCGTGAACACGATGCCCGTAGCCTTCGCCTCAAACTCGATGGTGCCGTCCAAATAGAGGTACCAGTAGAAGCCGTAATCGTAGTTGCCCACGGTGGTGAAGAAGGAGACCACCAGCCTGCGGTTGCGGCGAACCTCGTTGGAACCTGCCCACTCGTCCGTGTGCTTCCACAGGATTCCCGCGTCTTCCTCGTGAATGCAAATGCCGTTCTCGATCACGCGCGGATTGCCGAAATCATCTGCCACCACCGGGGACATGTAGGTGATATCGCCCAAGCAGTCGCAACCAAGCTTGAGTGAGTTGGCATCCCGGCCCACCAGGTATTCGCCGGAATCGAAGTAGTTCTGCCAGCTTCGGTACGGGGACGGGTCTCCATACGGCACCACCATTTCGGAGATGGATGCGCGGTGGACCACCGGGCGGCGCCGTCCCTGGTGCGAGTGGTGGAGCTGGTGGAGCACCAATCCCTCGCGGGCGTCGAAGCCGACGCGGAGGTCCCAGCCTGCCCAAGACAGATGATTGCCTTCCAAGGTGAAGCTGGGACCCTCGGGTTGGGTGATTTCTATTGGCTTCAAATCCGTGCGGAGCTCTCCGTGGATGGTGGGGTCGGTGTAGTTGCCGTTGACCTCTGGTACCGGAACCGGGCCGTCGTCGATCAGGTGGTTGACGCGCCGGTTCTCAATGTCCACGAAAGCCACCAACCCGTCGATCGGGTGGGCCCACGGGTGGTCCGCGGGGTGGTCCTGGCGGAATCCCAAGCCGCGGAGCAGTCGCTTGCCTTCCTCATTCCCGTACTCGAAGACGCCTGCGGAGAGGGGAGCGACGCGGACTTGGGCGGGGGTCAGGCCGCGGCTGGCCAGTGCTGCGTTCCACTGTGGATCTACAGCCAGAATGTCCTCAATGATCCCGAATTCCTCGAGAAGGACCGGCAGTTGGCCATCGATTTCCGGGTTGAGTTCACGCTGATCCAGGACGAGGCCTGTGGCCAGGGACAGCCTGACATCGAGGGAACGCGACTGCGCGGCGTCCCAGAGCATTGCCCGGACCAAGCGAGGGGCATCTGCTGCGTCTGCCTGGAAGACGGCCTTAGGTGGCTCGATCAGGCCCAGGTAAGCGAAGCGTGTGGTTTCTGCGACGAGCCCGGCATCGGCCAGGATCCGGCGCGCCTGGTGGATTTCGTGTGCCGAGAGCTGCTCAAGCGGATGTTGCCCCAGCGGAGCCTGCGTCGTTGCGGCCAAGGGGGTGGTCTGAAGGGTCATGGCACTTCCTGAAGTCGATTTTTGATGGTACAACTGTTCAACCAACGCTTTGATGTTACCCACCTCACAGGCCGGCGTAAAGTCCTTGACCCAAATGTCGCCGGCGGCCAGGAGAACCATGAACCAGCAATCCCGCCTACCCCGGCGGCGCGGCACAACTACGCCCGTTTCCGCGGGCCTCGTGGGCGTTGCTGCTGCTGGCAGCGCTGTAGCCCATGTGGTGGCAGCGGCCAGCGGTCCGGCAGGAGTGATGGCCTGGTGGATGGCCGCGATGGGCGCTGCGTGCTTGAGCTGCGCGGCTCCCATGGCGGGCTTTCCCGCCCGGACGTTCTGCGCCGGACAGGCCGCAACTCGTGCCGCTGGCCACCTCCTGGCCATGAGTGCAGCAATGATCCTCATCCATCTGGTCCTCCTGCTGGGACCTGGCAGCGGCCACCACGGTCACGTCCAGGGCGCATCCACTCCGGACCACCAGCCGGCCATGCTCATCCTCATCGGCGTTGAACTGCTTTGCCTTATGGCTGCTTCGGCGGCCCTCCGCATGACCCGCACCGCAACACCACACCCGAACTGAAACCCCACACCAGGAGTCACCATGAACACAACATCCACCACGCTGTCCTTCGACTGGCACGGCCGAGCCGACGCCCTGGCGATCGATGGCAGGGCATTTATTGATGGCGGGCGGGCAGCGGCAAGCACCGGGCTCGTCCGTCGCACCATCAGCCCGATTGATGGCCGAGTCCTCGCTGAGTTGGCCGCGTGCGGCCTGGCTGACGTCGATCGCGCGGTGGCGGCCGCGAGGCGCGCTTTCCCGTCGTGGTCCCGTTCCGGGGCCGAAAAGCGAAAGGGGCTGTTGCTGGCGTTGGCCAACCTCATGGAGTTGAATGCCGATGAGCTGGCCCTGCTGGAGACGCTGGACAGCGGAAAACCAATCCTGCAGACCACAACCGTGGACGTACCCGGCGCCATCTCCACGCTGCGCTGGTACGCCGAGGCTATAGACAAGCAAAGCGGTGAAATGCCCGCCGTCCCACCCGGCGCCACGGCCCTGGTGACCCGCGAACCCCTGGGCGTAGTGGCCGCCATTGTTCCGTGGAACTTCCCGCTGGAAATCGCGGTGTGGAAACTGGCGCCGGCACTGGCCTCCGGCAACACAGTGGTGCTCAAGCCGGCCGAACAGACCTCGCTGAGCGTGTTGCGCCTCGCCGAGCTGGCCACGGAAGCGGGTCTGCCGGATGGCGTGCTGAACATCATTACCGGTACCGGCCGCGAAGTAGGCGCAGCGTTGGCGCATCACATGGACGTTGATGCGCTGGCCTTCACGGGCTCCACTGCCGTTTCCCGAACACTGTTGGAAGCCTCAGGTCGCAGCAACCTCAAGCGACTAAGCCTGGAAGCCGGCGGTAAGAGTTCCAATATCGTCTTCTCCGATACGGCCGACCTGCCTAAAGCGGCAGCCAAAGCTGCTTTTGGGGCCTTCTACAATCAGGGCCAGGTCTGCTCTGCGAACTCACGGATCCTGGTGCAGCGGGACATCCATGAAGAGTTCGCAACCCTGCTTGCAGACGCTGCGGTTGGTTACCGGGCCGCGGATCCGCTGGCTGGTTTGGCCGGCAATGGCGCCCTCATCAGCAGCGCCCACACGAACGACGTCGAAGGCTGGATTCGGCGGGGACGCACCGAAGGTGAGGTGCTTTTCGGCGGTGAGCGGCTCGAAATCCAAGGCTCCGATGCCTACCTGGAGCCCACGCTCCTGGGCAGCCTCCCGGCGGACCATGACGTTCACCGCGACGAGATCTTTGGACCCGTGGCTGTGCTGCACGCGTTCGACTCGGAGGAGGAAGCGGTGCGGTTGGCCAATGCCACAGACTACGGATTGGCTGCATCCGTGTGGACGTCCAACCTGTCCCGCGGCCATCGGGTGGCAGGGGAGCTCCTTGCCGGAACAGTCTCCGTTAACACCGTTGACGCACTGGGAAACACCACCCCGTTCGGAGGCTTCAAGCAGTCCGGATTCGGCCGGGACCTCTCCCTGCATGCCTTCGACAACTACACGGCGCCAAAGACTACGTGGATCCAGTTCGACTGATCTATCCCATCTGAAAAAACGCTGATATGCATCGTTATTCCATGGTTTACCTGATGCAATTCACGCGCCTACGCTAGGGCTCACAGTGGACCGGACCCGGCACGTCAACGTAGACGAGAGCCCGCCCGCTCCCTCACATCGCACCAGTCGCTAAGACACCTTCCCTTCCCACCCTTCTTGCTCAGTAGCAAACTTAAGCAGTAGCAAAGGATCGATCATGGATCAGCCAGTAGCCTCAACGCGGCTCGCGCAAGAACAAAGCAAGCATCTGCAAAAATCCCTGGGCCGCTTCGACATCTTGTTGTTGGTGGTCGCCGCCGTCATCTCAGTGGAAGTCCTGGGCCAGGTTTCCGGGTTCGGCGGGGAAACCTTCACCTGGACACTCATCCTGGCCATCACATTTATGGTCCCCTACGGACTCATCTTCGCTGAGACAGGCGGTGCCTTCACTGAAGAGGGCGGCGTCTACGTATGGACAAAAATGGCCTTTGGGCGCGTGGTTGCAGCCATCACGTCCCTTTTCACCTGGGTGACGCAGCCCGTTTGGGTGGGTGGCGCCATGGCCTTCGTAGCAGTGGAAACCTGGTCCGAGTACGTGGGCCATGTGGACGCCGGAAGCCCTGCCGATTACATCTTCAAGCTGCTCTTCATCTGGATCACGGTGACCTCAGCGATCATCAGCTTGAAGCACGGCAAATGGCTACCCTCGCTGGGGGCCATCCTCAAGGTGGCGTTCCTGACCTTCTTCATCATTGTCACCATGATTTACGGGCTGCAGCACGGTTTCAACGGGCTCGACCTGGGCTTCTTCTCACCCACGCTTGCTGGCTTCCTGGGCGTCACGCCACTTCTGCTGTTCTCGTTCCTTGGCTTCGAGTCCGGGAACAGCGCCGCGGGGGAAATGAAGAACCCGGCCAAGGACGTTCCCATCTCGGTTGCCAGGTCCTCCATGATTGCCGCCGCGAGCTACCTGCTCCCCATCCTGGCCATCCTGCTGGTAGTGCCGTTGGACCAGATCACCGGCATTGGAGGTCTGTTCGGCGCAATCGCCACGGTCTACACAGTCTTTGGGCCTGCTGCGGAGGTCATGCTGTCCGTTTCCGCGGTGGTTTTCTGCTTCATCCTGGTCTCGCAAGGCGCCGCATGGATGATCATCAGCGACCGCATGCAGGCCATGGCTGCTGCAGACGGCTCCTTCTTCGGAGGTTTCTTCGGACGCTTCCACCCCAAGCTGGGCACCCCCATCCGCGTCAACACGCTCTCCGGTGTGGTGGCGACGCTGTTCATGCTCGCAGCCATGCAGCTCAGCGGCACCAGCAGCGCACTGTTTGGCGTAGTCCTCTCCATCGCGATTTCCACGTTCCTGCTCAGTTACCTGTTGGCCATCCCGGCTGCCGTGAAGCTGCGGAGCAAGTATCCCCACGCTGACCGGCCTTTTAAGGTTCCTGTCTCGGACACGGGCTTCCGCATTCTGGGTTTCATCTGCTTCGCGTGGATCCTGATCGGGTCCTGGGTGGCCATCTTCCCGGGGACACTGGATGTGCTTTTCGGCTTGCCATACGACTTCGAGGCAACGTGGGGCGTCTCGCAGTTCACTTTCGAGGCCTTTGCTCTTGGAACCCTCGGCTGCATTCTGGCCCTGGGGCTTGTTGGATATGCCCGCGGGAAGAAGGTCAGGGACGCGGTGGCGCCCGTGAGCGAGACAGCTGAGCTGGTCAACGACTAGCTGGGCACTAGCGGGCTTCGAGGTCCTCGAGTGTTTTGCCCTTGGTGTCCGAGGACAGGAGGGTTGCCACGGCCGAGACAACGCAGATGCCCAGCGTGGTCAGCCCGATGACCATGGGGATGTTCGCTGATCCCGGGGGAGCGATTGCCGTAAAGAGGCTCGGGAAGAAGGAAGCGATCATGAGCCCGATGTTTTGCGAGACCGCGAAGCCGGTGACCCTCATCCGCATGGGGAATTGCTCCTGGAAGAACGTGGCAAAGGTGGCGTTCCACATCTGGAAGAGGATGCCCTGAACGATCACGACGCAGACGAACACCAACGGGAGGCTGCGCTGTTCGATCGCCCACAGGTATCCCACGGTCAGCAGGCCGCCGGTGATGCCGCCGGCCACCATCAGTGCCCGGCGGCCGATCTTGTCGGACAGGGCGCCGAACAGCGGGATGGTCAGCACTGCGGCAACATTGGCAGCCATGGTCACCCAGAGGAACTCACTGCTGGAAAAACCGATGCCGTAGCCCTTCTGGGTGGCGAAGGAGACACCGAAGATGAGGGTGGCCATACCGATGACGTTGGTGAACGTCATGATGATGCACCGGAGCAAAACCCAGGGGTGGGTGCGCAGGAGGTCCACCAGTGGGAAGCGACGCTTGGCGCCGGCGTCTTCGGACTGGGCCAGGTATGCGGGAGGCTCCTCGACGCGGCGGCGAATGACGTATCCGGCCACGATCACTACGGCGCTGAGCAGGAATGGCAGTCGCCAGCCCCACGAGTGGAACTGCTCGTCGGGGAGGAATGCGGCGAGGGGAATAAGGACGGCCGTGGCCAGGATGGAGCCCACCTGTGTGCCCTGCAGGCTGAAGCTGGCGAAGAAGCCGCGCTTCGCGTCGGGGGAGTGCTCCACGATCATCGCACTGGCGCCACCGAGTTCACCCGCGACGGCGAATCCTTGGACCAGTCGGAGAATCACCAGGAGGACAGGAGCGAGGAGGCCCACCTGTCCGTACGTGGGCAGGAGTCCGACGGCAAAGGTAGCGAAGCCCATGAGCAGCATCGCGAAAACGAGCACCTTCTTGCGCCCGTGCCGGTCACCGTAGGCGCCCAGGATCACGGCGCCGAGCGGGCGGGAAACGTAACCTACGGCGTAGGTGGCCAGCGACGCGATGATGCCGACGGTGGGATTCTCCGTGGGGAAGAAGATGGTGGGAAACAAGAGCGTCGCCGCCAGTGAATACAGGGCGAAGTCGTAGTATTCCAGCGCGCTTCCGATCCAACCGCTCATGGCGGCTTTCTTCGGATCCTTCTGGCCGGTGGCTTCCCCTTGGGTTGAAGGGACGTCCCTCCCGTGCATCACGGTCATTGCGGCTGAACTCCTATGTCGTCGTTGGCAAGGAACAAGAGCTCTTCCCGTCCAGGACTGAACTTTTGGTGCTCATTCAGCGTGAGGAAGGTTACTTCTTGAATCGATTCATAAAGCATAGGACGTGACCTGCGCTACGTCAAGGCACGACGGCGGCGGGCCGCCGCGGGTTCCCTTGGAACCTGGGGTGACCTGCCGCCGTCGTTATTAATTACTTGGCCAGGAAGCGAAGCAGGATCTCGTTGATTTCGGTGCCGTGCGTCCAGAGCATGCCGTGCGGGGCGTCTTCGATCTCGACGTATTCGGCGGAGGGGAGGCGCTTGGTGAATTCGCGGCCCGTGGATTCGATGGGCAGGATGCGGTCGTCGGTGCCGTGGACAATCAATGACGGGACGGTGACCTTCTCGATGTCGGAGCGGAAGTCCGTGAGCCACGAGTCCACAACCGCGAAGGACGCATACCAGGACGAGCCTGCGGCGACGTTCCACGAATTCCGCAGCGCCTCTTCGCTGAGGCGGTTGCCCAGGAAGTTATCGGTGTTGAAGAAGTCGTTGTAAAAGTTGGTGAACCAGGCGTACCGGTCTTCGATGGCGGCGTTGCGGATGCCGTCGAAGACTGACGATGGAACGCCGGTGGGGTTGTCGTCCGTCTGGAGGAGGAAGGGTTCGAGCGAAGCCAGGAAAGCGGCTTTGGCTACGCGGGCTTCTCCGTACGTGCCGATGTAGCGCCCGACTTCGCCGGTGCCCATCGAGAAGCCCACCAGTACGGCGTTCTCCAGGTCCAAGGTTTCAAGCACGGTGTTCAGGTCTGCCGCGAAGGTGTCGTAGTCATAGCCCGTGGTCGGTTTGCTGGACTTGCCAAAGCCACGGCGATCGTAGGTGATGACCCTGTATCCGGCGTTCAGGAGGGCGGCTGTCTGCTTTTCCCAAGAGCCGCCATCCAGGGGGTATCCGTGGATCAGGACCACGGGCTGACCCGTCCCGTGATCCTCGTAGTAGAGCTCAATGTCCGTGGTGTTCTCGGTGCCGACCTTGATGAAGCCCATGATTTTGTTCCCTTTTCCGAAGGTGGAGAACGGTCGTTCTCCGGTTGTGTTTTTATCGTATAGAACGATCGTTCTCATTTCAAGTAGAATGGGCACATGGATATTTCCGAGGTCCGAAACCGCATCGTCGCCACCGCCGATGAGCTCTACAACGCGAAGGGAATCCAAGCCGTTGGCATGGATGAACTCCGTTCGGCGGCCGGGGTCTCGTTGAAAAAGCTGTACGGGGAATTTCCCTCAAAGAGCAGCATCGTCATGGCTGTGCTTAAACACCGGCATCAATCCTGGACCCAAGGGCTCGACGCAACCGTCCAGCAAGCCGGGACACCCCGCGAACGCCTCCTAGCCATCTTCGACTACCTCGCGGGATGGTTCTGCCAGGATTCTTTCCGAGGGTGCGGCTTCATCAACAGCTTCGCCGAACTCGGTGCCATCAGCCCGGACGTCGCCGAATATGCGCGGAAGCACAAGGAATCGTTCCAGGAATACGTTGCCCGGTTGGCTGGCGAGGCCGGCGCGCCAAAATACCTGGCACCGCAACTCGCGATTCTCGCCGAAGGCGCCCAAACCACTGCGGCCATCGCGGGAACATCCGACGCAGCCGGACAGGCGCGTCAAGCAGCCGAAGTCCTGATCGACGCAGCGCTGACTTCCAACTAGGCTTCTGGGATGGGCCGAACGGCTCGTCAGGAAGAAGATTATTCGTGTTCGAAGCCCCCAGCATCTTGTTCCTCTCGGCAGGCTTTGCGGTGTTGGCCGCAGCAGTTCTGCCCAAATTGTTGCGCCACATGCCGCTTTCCATGCCGATGGTCTTTCTGGGCAGCGGAATTCTGGCGTTCACCCTGCTTCCCGAGCTACCGGACCCGGACCCCGTCAAGTACGGGGATTTCACGACTCACCTGACCGAAGTGTGCGTCATCATCTCGCTCATGGGCGCCGGATTGGCCCTGGACAGACCCTTCCGTTGGCGCGGATGGTCCACCACATGGCGCCTGCTCGGCATCGTCATGCCTTTGTGCATCCTGGTGATGACGCTCCTCGGTCTGTGGGTGCTGGGCTTGGGACTGGCGGGCGCCATCCTCGTCGCAGGGGCGATTGCACCCACTGACCCTGTTCTGGCATCCGAGGTCCAGGTGGGAAAACCTGCGGACGCGGAAGATGACCCGGACGAGGATGAGGTCCGCTTCGCTTTGACCTCCGAGGCAGGCTTGAATGACGGGCTCGCCTTCCCCTTTGTGTACCTGGCCATCCTGATCAGCTTGGTAGGGGCCTCCCCGGATGCATGGCTGGGGGAATGGGTCGCTCTGGATGTTCTCTGGCGCACTGTTGCGGGGGTGCTCGTCGGTTTCGGCACCGGCAAGCTCTTGAGCATGTTCTTCTTTGCGGCCAAGGGCAAGACTTTCCGCTTGTCAGAACACTCCGAGGGTTTCGTGGCGCTCGCAGCTACTTTCCTGGCCTACGGCGCTGCGGAAATGGTGGAGGGCTACGGATTCGTCGCGGTCTTCCTTTGCGCTCTGACTATCCGGTCCGCCGAGCACAACCACTCCTATCACCAAGTGCTGCATAGCTATGTAGAGCAGCTCGAACGTCTGATGACCGTGGTGATTCTGGTGCTCCTCGGCGGCGCCATAGCCCGTGGTCTCTTGGAGGGGATCGGTTGGACGGAGGTGTTGGTCGCTTTGGCGTTCCTCTTGCTGGTCCGCCCGTTGGCTGGATGGCTCGGGCTGATGGGTGGCAAGACCGGGCCACGCGAACGCCTGGCCATCTCCTATTTCGGGATTCGTGGGATCGGGTCGCTCTTCTACGTGGCATACGCGCTGACCCATGGAAATTTCGACGCCGAGGCACGCGAACTGTGGGCCCTGATCGGTTTGGTGGTGGCACTGTCCATCGTGGTGCACGGGGCCACCACCGCGCCCCTGATGAACCGCTTGGATCGACTTCGGGTCGCTGAAGCGCGAAAGCAGCATGGCGACGAAGGCCGGGCACCCACCACGGCTGTGTAGCGCCTGCCCGCCCTTGGATTGCGAGGTTTATCAAAATTCTGGAGTAAATTTTTTTCCGGCTTTGACAGTTGCCACTGAGTGCAATAGTCAGCATCCTGATGGTCTGAGCAGGGACGATACATATTTGGGTCCTGGCAGAGCAAGATCTGCCCTCTGGCCACGTTCATTTTTGCCCAGCTCTTGCCCTAGGCGCGCCGTGCTTGCGGGCGTACAGTCCGCTGTATAGCTCCCTCACATCCTGTTAGGCAGTTGCTTTGGGGCGTTTGCCCCGCTGGGGGAAGGAACTGCCATGCACCATAGCTCTGCGCGAAAAGATCCACGCACACCATGGATGGGATCACGTCGGCGCCGAAGGACCGTATCGGTGGGGGCTGCCTCCGGAATTCTTCTCCTTGCAGGCGCCATCATGTTGCAGCAGGCGCCATCATGTTGCAGCAGTCGCCTGCATTTGCGGCCACGCCGGTGAACTTGGGTACGGCAGCGTCCTATTCCGTCCTTGCCGCCACAACGGTGACCAACACAGGACCGACCACCCTTCAGCGAGACCTTGGCCTGAGCCCGGGCACCGCAATTACAGGGTTTCCGCCCGGCATCGCCGCTGGCACTACCCACGCAGCAGACGCAGTGGCGCTGCAGGCACAGTCGGATCTGACCACCGCTTACAACAATGCCGCCGGGCAAGCGTTAACGGCCAGCGTATCCGGAGACCTGGTAGGTCGGACGCTCACGGAGGGTGTCTATAAGTCGACGTCCTCATTGGCGCTCAGCGGACAGCTCACCCTTGATGGCCAAGGCAATCCCGCCTCAGTGTTTATCTTTCAGGTCGCTTCTACGCTCATTACGGCCTCAGCCAGCAGCATCGTGTTCACTAACGGCGCCCAGGCGTGCAACGTGTTCTGGCAGGTTGGCAGCTCGGCAACGCTGGGCACTGCTTCGAGTTTCAAGGGGTCCATCCTCGCGCTGACATCGATAACAGCTCAAACCAACGCAGTTGTGGAGGGGCGGCTGCTTGCCCGTAACGGACAGGTCTCCCTCGACACCAACGTGGTGACCACCCCCGCCTGCGTCACCACGCCCACAACATCGGCGCCCCCGGGCACCGCAACCGCGACGCCGACGGTAACGGTCACTCCAACAGAGACGGCGACGGCGACGGCCACCCCCACGGTGACTGCAACTGAGACGGCGACGGCGACGGCCACCCCCACGGTGACTGCAACTGAGACGGCGACGGCGACGGCCACCCCCACGGTGACTGCAACTGAGACGGCGACGGCGACGGCCACCCCCACGGTGACTGCAACTGAGACGGCGACGGCGACGGCCACTTCGACAGCCACTGCCACTGCAACAGCCTCTGCTACTCAGACGGCGCCCGCCACAAGAACTACTGCAACAGCTTCTGCTACGAATCAGGCAGTTCCCTTGGCCGGCACAGGGAGGAACCAAGGCGCCAATGTGGATACCGCCGTCGCTTTGTCCCGTGCCGGCACCACCCAGCAAACAACGATCATCGGAACACTCTTGGTGGGCCTTGGCGGCGTGGGCGTCGTCTTCCTGGCAAGCCGGCTGCTGATGAGCGGGCGCAGGGGAAGCCACAAGGAGTAGTAGCTTGCGGAGACACCGCGCCGAACGACGCAGGGGAGCGTCGTTCTCCGCCCTCGCCGCTGTCGGGCTGACTCTGCTGCTTCTTGGGTGGTGGTGGTCAGCACAGGCAGGGGTACACCATGCCCCATCCACGGCCACTGCAACGGAATCCGTGCCCGCTACCAGCGGGCCGGGTTCCGTACCCGTGGTCAGTGCACAGACAACAGCGCCCATCTTCACTCCGCAGGCCGCAAGGCCGGGCAGTGCTGTTGAACCGGGGCAAGGGAACCCGCCCCTGCACATCACATACGCGGCTGTGGGGATGGATCAAGCCGTGGTGTCGCTGGCTCCGACGCTGCAGGAACTTGAGCTGAATTCGATCGTTCCGCCGCACACCCCGGACGCCTACTGGCTTAGTCCATACGGAATGCCCGGTGAGGGTTCGATGAACACTACCTACGTTGTGGGGCACAGCTGGGAAGGCGGCGCCTCACCATTCAACAACATCAGCACACTCGCGAAAGCGGGTGATCTGCTGACCGTCACCACTGTTGAGGGGCAACTGGACTTCAAGGTGGACGATGTCACCACGGAGTACAAAGAAACTTTGAGGGACAGCAAAATCTGGGACATAGTGCCAGGTCGGCTCATTCTGATCACCTGCTACGCGGCTGATCTTTGGGGAAAGAACATCATCGTTCAGGCCAGTCCGTTGCCCGCACCATAACCGTTTCAGGGCCGGGTGTCCTGGACTCCGCAGAGTTCTTTCGGACACACTGCGTTCGGGAGCCGAGCCATGGAAGACTGGACGCATGTCTCCCCGTCCCATGAAACCGCGCCCCCAGTCCGACGCCGTTGACAATGAAGGCCCCACGCCGCTGAGTAAAGGACGCCGTCACCTCGCTATGAGGCTCGACGACGCGTGGCTTGGTTTTCAGACGCGTCTCGCGATCCGGCGTGGCCGGGTGGAGACCGTCATCCCTTACACCGGGTACGGCAGCACTTCCTGGGTTCGGGTCCTCGCGCGTATCGTCCGTAGCGACCCTCGGGACGCAGCGGGCCACACAAATCCGTTGCAGGAAAGCATGCGCGGCTGGCGCAACTTCACCAGTGCGCCGGTGGCCCACGCATCGGTGCAGGTCACCATTGATGGCACCGTCCACGACGTCGTCGCTGACCGCGGAGGGGTAGTCGACGCGCGTATTCCGGTGGCCCTCGATGCCGGTTGGCATACCATCACCCTCCGGTCCGGGGAGTCGGAAACCGTGGAGGCTCCCGTGGAGATCGTCGCGGACGACGCCGTGTTCGGCGTCGTGTCCGACATTGACGACACCGTGATGGTGACCGCGCTGCCCCGTCCGTTCCTGGCAGCATGGAACACCTTTGTCCTTAATGAGCACGCGAGGACCCCCACACCGGGTATGGCTGTGCTGTATGAGCGGATCGCCAGGACCGCGCCGTCCGCTCCGGTGCTGTATCTGTCCACCGGGGCATGGAATGTGGCACCAACCCTGTCCCGGTTCCTGTCCCGCAACTTGTACCCCGCCGGTCCCAAGCTCTTGACGGACTGGGGTCCCACTCCGGATCGCTGGTTCCGCAGCGGCCAGGAGCATAAGAGGACCTCTTTGGAACGCCTCGCCGAGGAGTTCCCCAACATCAAGTGGCTGCTGGTGGGCGACGACGGACAACACGATGAGGCCATCTACTCCGAGTTCGCCCAACGCCATCCCGCCAGCGTCCGGGCCATCGCGATCCGACAGCTCTCCGCGGGTGAAGCGGTGCTCGCAGGTGGTCGGTCGAAGTCCGGCGGCCAGCCCACGCCGGGAGTCCCGTGGATCTATGCCCCGGACGGTGCGGGAATGTCGGCCCAGCTCGAAGAACTGGGCATCATCCGCAATGAGGTGCGTTCCGCGGACGATCCCGAGGAAGGCGAAGTCACTACAGGTTCCGACTAACGAATGCGTGGCTCAGGCGAGTTGACCGTGGTGTAGTGGGTCAGTGCGCAAAGCCACCTGCCCCCGCGTCTGACGAAGATATCTGTCGTCCATTCGTCTGCATCTCACCGTAAGCCCCGGTAATGCGCGGTGCCGCGAGCATCCATCATCCTGTGTTCGGGACGCTGCGGGGCCGACCCGGGGCATCCGGGCGCGGCTTGCGGTTGGTGAGTGACTCGGTGCCGTACTTTTTCAGCAGCCAAGCGGCGAGGACCCAAGGAAGGACCCCGTACACCACCTGGGCAGTGAAGTTTCCGGAAGACAGGACCACGTAAGACTGCCATGCATTGGCGTAGCCGTGGAGGACAACAATCCAGAGGAGACTGCCGGTGTTGTTGTAAAGCCAAGTCAGGACAATGGTGTATCCCACCACACCGATGGTTAGGCCCACCACAGAGAACGCGGCCTGGAAGATGTTCGCGGCGCCGGTCATCAAGGGCAGCAGTACCACCGACGGCACATGCCATAAACCCCACGCCAGTCCCAGGATCCAACTGGCCCTCTCCGCCGTCCGCGTACGTTGCAAGTGAGGCAGTGCAAAGCCCCGCCAGCCCAGTTCTTCGGCCAAGCCCGTGCAAACTATCAGGAACAGCAGGAACGGCACGGCTAACGCCAGGGGCACCAGAAATCTGTAATTGATAGCGGGCATTCCTCCGAGCACCCAGCCCAAGGACACCGCAGTCACGCTGAGGGCAGCGGGAAACACTACGACGAAGGCAATCCATTTCCCGGGGATTCGCGCCTTAGCCAGCCGGGAGAACAGCTCCCGGAGCCCAGGCCTTCCGCGTGCCAGTGCGATGACAATGATGCCTGCTATCGATGGCCCGAAAGAAAAGCACAGCAGCAGGACTGCTACTGCGGCGCCAGCGTCCACTCCGCCGCCACCCAGCTGCCCCAGCAAGAGGAAATTCGACTCATTGGTAGGAACGACGTTGCGCGGGACCAAGTAGAGGTATGCAGGAATTTGCACGGCCCAGGTAATTCCATAGGCGAGGACGAGGAAGAGCGGCCAGGCCCAGCGGCCGCCGTCGGCAACCTTCATGACCCCATTGTCCTCTCACCGGGGCCTGCGAAGAAGACCAACGACGGCGGCAGCAGCTACGCGACGTCGATGAACACCGGGTTGGCGTAAAACCAAGTATCGGTCCACGGGTCAGCGTCCCCGAGGTTGTCTCCGTGGCGGATTGGCCCGGCGGGGTCCACGGATGCGCCGTAATAGCCTGCGCCGTGGCGGTTGCCGTCGCTGCCGCGGAGGCGGAAGTAGCAAGATGCCTGCACGTCCTTGATGACGTGCTTGATGGTGAACGTTCCGGCGCGGCCCGACACATCGATCTGATTCCACACAGTGGTTCCCGGAGCCTTCAAGGTGTCGCGATCGGCAGCTGCACCCGTAACTGCACCGCCGATGACGTCCACGTGGGCGAGATTCGGGAGGATCCCCGCGAAGTTGCGGTAGTCCGTCGTCGTAATGGTGATGGAAATTTCGACGTCGGCACCTCGCCTTACCTGGAGTCGGGAACCGAGGGTGACGCCGTTGCGTCCGTTACCGTTACCGCCGTTGCCGCGTACCTCGCGGACCCGGACGTCGAGTCCTTGAAGGAGGTGTCCGTGGTCCACCCACATGCGGCCATTGCGCATTGCGTCCAGGACGCCGGTGTAGGAGTGCTTGGTGACGCCGGTGTGGAGGCGGCTGAACTGACCCGGCCAGTAGTCGCTGCCGCCCTGCTTTTCGCCGGCATCAAAAGGATCGGGACGCTTGCCGGTGACAGACCAGCGATCGAATTCGTTAGGCAGGCTGAGGTAGGGCTCCTCGGCCGGGTAGGGGCCGGTTTTCCAGGTGTCCTTGACCGTGAGGTGGTTGTCTGAGTTGGACGTGATCCAGAACGGCAGGCCTTCGGCGAGCATGGAATCCCATACGCCGCCCACGGTTGCGGTGGCCCAGTCGAAACCGCCGTAGGGCCTGAAGGCGTCCGCCGGGTAGCCGGGGAAGCTGTACTGGGTGGGGTTGTTGGTGTATTCGCCGCGCTGGTCGCCTGCCCTGGAGAACTGGCTGACGCCTGAGCCTTGCGCGCCGGGCGCACCTTCCATGCCGATCATCACCTCACGGGCGGCGTCACGCCATGCCCGGAGTTCGTGCGGGGAATCGATGCCCAGACGCATGGGGTGGTTTGCCAGCGCCACGACGTCGTCGATGTAACCGGAGCGACGCTGGTTGGCCAACCATGCGATGGCTTCAACTGCTTTTCGCTCGAAAGTCTCCACTTGGGCCGTTCCAGGGGCTGGCTTCTCCCATTGGTTCAGCTTTCCGTCCCACACCAGTTCGAAGGTCCGCAGAAGGTTCACTTCGTTGGGACCGGGGGCGACGAGTACCGACGCGTGCTCAGCTCCCGGGATGTACCACTCGAGTCCCTGGAAGATCAGCAGCTCAGGGCGTGCGGAACGCTGCGCCTGGATTTCCTTGTTGGCATTGACCGCCCCGCCGTTGTTGGCGTGACCAAAGTTGCTGTGCTCGGTCAGTGCCAGCCAGTCCACGCCGTAGGACTGTGCGGCGTCGAGCTGCTGCTTGATCAAGTACTTTGCGTCGTGGCTGTACTGGGTGTGAACGTGATGGTCTCCCACAAGCCACTTCAGCTGGGGGTCGTTCCCGCCCGGGTTCGCCATCGCAGGCCGGGCCATCGCTGCCGAGGCGGCTGTGCCGGCGGCCAGGATGCCGGCCGACTGAAGAATGCGCCGGCGGCTCAGCCCCATCGTCTTCAGCTCAGCGTCGGCCAGCTCCACGCTTCGGCTGTGGGTGGTGGTGTTTTCTTCTGCGGTACACATGGCGCTTTCCCTCTATTGATTCCGATCCCCCAAGCGGGATCACAGTAGGGAAGCGGGATGGCGCGGAGGTTAACCGGGCGGGAACGGTCGGGTGTGTGCACCCCTAGCGAGTTCGCGGGAAAACGTCGAAACCACCCGGAAGCTACCAGCGATCCGGCAGGATTCCGGCGATCTCGGCGCCGATAGCGGGGGCCCCGACGGACCCCCGCTGGATCAATGTCGCCGCCAACTCCGGGCCGGGTCCAGCCGCCTTCCTGCCCTCGATCTGCCTGATTAGCGCAGAGGCCGCGGCAATTCCCATGTCGTACACGGGCTGTGCGATGACGGTGAGCGGGGGAGTGGTGAGGCGGGTCCATGCGAAATCGTCGTACATGAGGAACGAGACGTCGCCGGGGATTGAGAGCCCGGCTTCCTGGATGGCTTCCACCACGCTCAAGGCGATCAAGCCGTCGGAGGCGATGATGGCCGTGGCGGCGTCCGGTCCGCTCAGCAGGTCCCGCGTGATCCGAATGATGGAATCGGCGTCGCCTGCATTGAGTCGGATGAGATCCGCGGGATGCGGAAGGCCCGCCTCATCGAAGGCCCGGCGGATTCCGTCCAAGCGGTCTGAGATCTGCGAAGAGTCCAAGGTCATCCCGGGAACATAGGGAGCATCGGTGCGAACTGTGGAAACAAAGGCGATCCGCCGGTGCCCGGCTTTGATCAAGTGCTGGGTGGACTCGTAGGAAATGCTTCCCATGTCCACGGCAAAGGTCTCAACGTCAACTCCTGCGGCAGCGCGATCCAGCAGGACCAAGGGCCGCCCGGACTCACGGACCTGCTGCAGGTGCGAGGTTTCCACGGACGATGCAGGAGCCACGATGAGCCCGTCCACGCGCTTGTCCAGCAGCACGCGGACGGCATCCACTTCGGCTGCCCGTTCCTCGTCCGTGTTGATGAGGATGACGTTGTAGCCGCTTTTCTTGGCGGTGTCCGTGATGCCCCTCATGGCAAGGCCGAAGTGGGGGTTTTCAATATCGCCCACCACCACGCCAATGGTGTTTGATTTGCCGGTGTTCATGCTGCGCGCGAGTTCGTTGGGCCGGTACTCAAGCTCCTCGGCTGCGGCGAGAACGCGCTCACGGACGTCATCGCTCACGGCCCCGTAGTTACCCAATGCCCGCGCCGCCTGCGCTTTGGATACTTTCGCGGCTTTGGCGACGTCTGCAACCGTTACGTCCCGCCGTCGGGATCCTTCAGTGCTCATGTTCACCTTTCAGAAGGGGTGTTGACGCGGCTTTGTGAGTTCCGCTACATTTCTATCAATCGATGTGAGTCCGGTCTCAATCCTAGGGGCTGAGACCGGACTCAACAAGACCCGGCATCGAGTAATACCTTTCAGCGGCTCCTAACAGCACCGCTTTCCCTCCCACGATTGGACAACGCTGTGATCAAACTGAACTTCCGCCCGGCAGCGCTCGCAGCAGCAGCCTTGGCGGCCATCCTCGCCCTCTCGGGTTGCGGCGGATCTACCGCCAGCTCCTCGCCATCCGCCGAAAACCCTTACGGCCTGATCGAGCCCGGCACCATCCGCGTCGCCAGCCTTGGCGACTCCAAGCCCTACACCTTCACGGACAGCTCAGGTAACTTCACCGGCTTTGACGTGGAACTGTTCAAGGACGTGGCCCACCGCGCCGGCGTAGACAATGTTGTCTTCACCGGACAGGACTTCTCCGGGCTCCTGGCAGCCGTGGCCAATGGTCAATTCGACGTCGGCGTTGCAGCCATCGGCATCACGGACAAGCGCAAGGAAACCGTGGACTTCTCCGACGGCTATCTCGCCGGATACCTGACAGTTATCACCACCAAGACCTCAGGCATCAACGACGCCGATGGCCTCAACGGCAAGCGCCTGGGCGTGGTCCAAGGCACCTTGCAGGAAGCCTACGCAGTCAAGAACTTCACGTCAGCGCAGCTGGTCCGCTTCCCGGACAACAACACCGCCATCTCTGCAGTCAACAGCGGTTCCGTGGACGCCCACTTCCTGGACTACGAGGCAGCCAAGGAATACCAGGAGCAGTTCGGACTGGTCAGCGCCGCGGACATCCCGTCCTTCGACGCACCGGCGGGCTTCGCAATAGCCAAGGACAAGCCCGCTTTCAAGGAAGCCCTGAACAAGGGCCTGGCCGAAGCAATGGAAGACGGCACGTGGAAGAAACTCTACGAAAAGTGGTTCCCGGGTTCGCCGATGCCGGAGCAGTACCTCCCCAAGGCCGAGCAGACCTCCAGCCCTTCCCCGACAGCCAGCAAGTAAGCCACCCGAACACCTAACGTCTGAGAGCATTCAATGGATTGGCTCAATACCATCAGCCGCACGTTCTTCGACTTTGACGCCATGGTCGAAGTACTGCCCCAGCTCCTCGGAGTTGGCCTCCTCAACACCCTGATCATCTCCATCGCAGCAACCATCCTCGGCGTAGTGATGGGCATGGTGGTGGCGGTCATGGGGATCTCGCGGTCCAAGTGGCTGCGCATCCCGGCAAGGATCTACACGGACCTCTTCCGTGGCCTGCCCGCTATCCTCACCATCTTGTTGATCGGCCAGGGTTTTGCGCGGTTGAGCCAGTCGGTCTTCGGCCCCTCGCCTTACCCGCTGGGAATCATAGCCCTGAGCCTCATCGCCAGCGCTTACATCGGAGAGATCTTCCGGGCCGGCATCCAGAGCGTGGACAAGGGGCAGGGGGAAGCCTGCCGCGCTTTGGGAATGAGCTACTCCAAGTCCATGGCCCTGGTGGTGGTGCCGCAAGGTATTCGCAGGGTTCTGCCCGCCTTGGTAAATCAGTTCATTGCAATCGTCAAAGACTCATCGCTGGTCTACTTCCTTGGACTCCTGGTCAGCGAGCGTGAACTGTTCCGGGTGGGCCAGGACGCCGCAGTACTGTCCGGCAACCTCTCACCGCTGGTCATGGCTGGCATCTTCTACCTGATCATCACGGTGCCCCTGACCCACCTGGTCAACTACTTCGACAACAAGTTCCGCACCGGACGCCGCCGTCCCACGGCACCCACCAGTGGGTTGAAGGAAGTCAAGGAACTCGATGCGGCTTCGCCGCTCATCACCGGGAGCAACACGTGAACCTCACAAGCAGCAGCAGCGCTACCAGCACCAACCAGCCAAGCAGTGACATTGAAAAGTTCCACGGCTCCAGCTTGGAACTGCAGAACCTGACCATGGCCTACGGGGACGTTGAAGTGCTCCGCAACGTCAGCCTCAATGTGGCCCCGGGGACCACCACCTGCATCATCGGACCCTCCGGCTCAGGCAAGTCCACGCTGCTGCGCGGCGTCAACCGCCTGCACGAACCCAAGAGCGGCGACGTGCTGCTGGCCGGTGAAAGTGCCCTCAAGGTCAAGCCGGACATCCTCCGGGCACGAATCGGCATGGTGTTCCAGCACTTCAACCTCTTCCCGGACCACACCGCCCTGGAAAACGTGGCACTTGCCCTGTGGAGCGTTAAAGGGATGTCCAAGTCCGAGGCCCGGGAACGCGCCCAGCGCCGCCTGGCCGAAGTCGGCCTGGCCGAACGCGCCGACCACCGTCCCCGAGACCTCTCCGGCGGACAGCAGCAACGCGTCGCCATCGCCCGGGCACTCGCCATGGAGCCCGAGGTCATGCTCTTCGACGAAGCCACCAGCGCCCTGGACCCCGAGCTCGTCAAGGGTGTCCTCAACCTCATGGCCGGCCTCGGTCGCCGCGGCATGACCATGCTGGTTGTCACCCATGAGATGGGCTTTGCCCGCAAGGTGGCGGACCAAGTGGTCTTCATGGATGAGGGCGAAGTAGTGGAAATCGGAACTCCCACTGAGCTCTTCGACAACCCACGCAGCGAACGCCTGCAGCGCTTTCTTTCGGAAGTGCTGTGATGGGCGGGACCCCTCTGCCGGGCATGGCAACAGCGGCACCCATCCGGACCGCCGTCGTCGGGTTTGGCGTCTCGGGCAAGGTGTTCCATGCGCCGTTGATCGAAGCGGACCCGGACTATTCCTTGGACGTCATCGTGACCGCAGATCCGCATCGCATGGCCGAAGCCGGGCGGCTCTACCCACAGGCAAGGATTGTCCCCACTCCGGAGGACATGTTCGCCCTGGCCGACGACTTGGACCTCGTGGTGCTTGGGACACCGCCGCTCACGCACCTTGAGCTCGGTGCCACGGCCATCGCCCACGGACTCAACGTTGTGGTGGACAAGCCTTTCGTCACTACCGTCGCCCACGGTGCGGAGCTTGCCGGGCGCGCGTCCGACGCCGGCGTGCAGCTCACGGTCTTCCAAAACCGCCGGTGGGACGCCGACTTCCTGACGCTGCGCAAACTGCTGCAGGACGGCACCTTGGGCGAGGTGCGGACGTTCGAGTCCCGCTTTGAATGGTGGCGGCCGGAAGGCTTCGGCAACTGGCGCGATTCGGCCACGTTGGCCCAGGGTGGCGGCATCCTCCATGATCTCGGCGCCCACCTGATCGACCAAGCCATCCAGCTGTTCGGCCCTGTGGAGGAGAGCTACGGCGAGACCGCCAACCACGGCCCGCACACGGAGGCTGCCGACACCGAAGCTTTCGTGTCGCTGCGTCATGAGTCCGGTGTCCGGACACGGCTGTGGATGAACGGAATGGCCGCCCAAGTGGGCCCGCGCTTCCACGTCCTCGGCTCCAAAGCCGGCTACACCAAGTGGGGACTCGACGGCCAGGAACCGGCCCTCGCAGCCGGCATTACGCCGTCGGACGCCACATATGGCACAGAACCCCAGGAGTCTTGGGGGCTTCTGGGAGTGGACGGATCAGCTACGCCGGTCCCGGCGGAAAAGGGCGACTATCCACAGTTCTACAGAGAGCTCGCAGCCTCGCTCCGTGGGCGCGGCCCGCTTCCCGTGCAGCCGGCGGAGGCGCTGGAAACCCTCAGGATCATCGAAAACATTCACGCGTTCGCCTAAGCACTTATCAGCATTCAGAACACAGACGCGTTTCAGCATTCAGAACCCGAAAGAGAGATCACGCATGTCCTCCACCAAGCACGTTGCCGTCATCGGAGGCGGCATCCTGGGCGTATCCACCGCCGTCCACCTTCTCCGCCAAGGCGCCTCGGTAACCCTGCTGACCGAGCAGGGCCTGGCCAGCGAAGCCACCGGCCGCTCGCTGTCCTGGCTCAACTCGGCGGGCGAACGCTCCACGCCGTATCACCAGCTGCGGGTGGCAGGCGTTGACCGGTACCGGACGCTCTTCGCCGCTGACCCCAGCCGTGAATGGCTGCAGTTCGGGGGTGGCCTCATGTGGAACGCCGCCGGGCAGAGCGAGGTCACAGAAGCCCGGCACGCCTACGAGAAGTCCATTGGCTACGACTCCAAGCTGCTGGCCCCTGAAGAGATCGCCTCGGTGACGCCCGGTATAGACGCCGGCGCGGTCCCCGAAAAGGCCATCTTCAACCCCGGCGAAGGCTGGGTCAGCCTGCCGGACTTGGTGAACTTCCTGATGGAGGAATTCCACGCCTTGGGTGGACAGCTGGTCCTTAACGCCGGCAAGGCCTCCGTGATGGTCGACGGCGGCCGGGCCACCGGCGTCGAAACTACCGGCGGTGAAACGTACCCCGCTGATGCCGTGCTTGTTGCCTGCGGTGCCGCCACACCCGCCGTCGTGAAGCCTTTGGGCGTGGAAATCCCCAACGGTTCTCCGGTTTCCATGCTGGTGGTCACCAAGCCGGTTGAGCACCAGGTCGCCGCGGTGATGAACACGCCCCGGGCTGCTGTTCGCCCGAACCCCGGCAACACTTTCGCCCTGGATCACGACTGGTACGAGGAACACATTACGGAGCACGCCGACGGTTCCTTCACCATCCCGGATGACGTCGTCCAGCAGCTGGCTGACGAGTCCTCCAAACTTATCGCGGGCAATCCCGAGCTCAAGCCGGCGTCCTGGAAGATCGGTTACAAGCCCATCCCCGGCGACGGCGAACCGGTCTTCGGTGAACTCGGTCAAGTGCCGGGTTGCTTCGTGGCCTTCACGCACTCGGGCGCCACGCTGGGCCTCATCGCGGGGGAGTTGCTGTCCGGTGAGATCCTGAGCGGCGAAGAGCACCCCATGCTGGCCACGTTCCGCCCGGGGCGCTTCTCCTAAGCCCTCTTAGACAGGCCAATGGCCCCGATACGCCATCTGCTCAAGCGTGTCGGGGCCATTGGAGTTTGAGGTGACCCGTTCAGCAGGTCATGGTGCCCTTGAGGGGCTTCCCTGTCCAGAAGTTAGTGGAGCCCGGAACCTTGTAGTAACCACGGACTTCGTAGCTCCACGTGCCAATGATCTCGATGCCCGAGCTATACGTTCTACCTGCCGCTTGGCTGAGGTCGCCGGTGAACTCGAGGTTGCCGAGGCGGTCGAAGATCTTAACCTCGTAGTAGTTGGCGTTCGCCACTGGTCCATAGGAATTCACCGTCACCACAGTGTGGAGTCCAAGGGTGCACTTCATGGTCACGCTGGCGGTGGCCGGGGCCGGGATACTTGCGGCTGAGAACTGCGGGGTGGCTTGTTCGATGTCCGTGAAGGCGGCCACCGCGGCTGTTGGTGCGACGATCAGGCCGAAGACGACGACGGCGACGATCACCAAGGCGCGCAGGAAACTGTTCCGCGGTGTCATGGTGATTGTTCTCCTTCTTGGGCGTTGGTGGTTTTCTCGCCGGTGGTGTTCTCGCCGGGCCTGATCGGGCTGGGGGAAAGGAAACCGATCAGGCCCGGCGGGGCTGTTGTTGTTTCTAGGGCAGTGCTTACTTGGTGGTTTCGGTGCGTTGGGTGCCGGTGAAGGCGAAGGCGATGGTGGATGCGGCGCCTTGGAAGTCGTTGTTCGCAGTGGTGGGGAACGCGGTGGTGACTTTGAGGTTGTCGGTTTTGGCCGAGGCCAGGGAGGTCAGGTTGTTCAGGGCCTTGTTCGCTGCGATGACCGGGCCGGAGGCCAGGACGGTGGTTTTGGTTCCGGTGCAGTTGTAGGGTGCAGCGGCGCCGGTCCAGGCTACGGAGCAGTTTTCGATGGTCAGCTGCAGGCCGTTGGTGGCGTCCGTGGTGAGCAGGGATGCGGTGGCGCCGGCGGAGGTGGTGAGGGTGACGTTGTTCAGGTCCGAGTTGCCGGTGTTGGCCAGGGTGACGAGCTTTTCGACTTTGTCGCCGGGCAGCAGGCCCGTGACGGGGACGTTGAGGGTGTTCGCGGGGCCGGGTGCGCCCAGGGCGATGGTGACGGTGCCTGCGGTGACGGCCTGGGAGGCGGAGGTGGAGGAGGTGAACGCGCCGTAGGTGCCCATGCCGGCGACGGCGGCGGCGGTGCCGACCAGTGCGACGGAAGCCAGGATCTTGCCTGAGGTGGTCTTGAGGCTGATGGCCATCTGAGTATGGTCCTTTCGGGAGGCCACCGCGGGTCCGGCCGGCCGTTCTTTTTCAGCCTCTCTGGCTGACAAGAACTACTGTGCCGGGCCCGGATCAAGAACCAATCCTGTGTTCGGTCAACAGTTCCTCAGGAAACCCTCAAGACTCCCGCAGCCCAATTGAGCAGTTTCGGAGAAGCCGCAGATTCATGGGCACCCTACCGTTAGGGGTATCAGCTCTAAGACCAAGGGGAGAGAACGCCATGACGGACACGGAAAAGTCGGCCACGAAGGAAAAGTCCTACGACGGTTTCACTGAAGAAGAGCGCGCAGCAATGAAGGAGCGCGCACAGGAACTCAAGAAGGCGCCGCGCAAGAAATCGTCCAAGGCAGATGGCGAGGCTGACGTGCTGGCCAAGATCGCCGAGATGCCTGAGGCAGATAAGGCTCTTGCCGAGCGAATCCACGCGATCGTCAAGGAGCACGCCCCGGAGCTCACCCCCAAAACCTGGTACGGTATGCCCGCCTACGCCAGGGACGGGAAGAACATCGTCTTCTTCCAGAGCTCCCACAAGTTCAAGGCGAGGTACGCCACGCTCGGCTTCGAAGAGAATGCCCGGCTGGACGACGGCGCCATGTGGCCCACGTCCTTCGCGCTCACCGAGATCACGCCTGAGACTGAGGCAAGAATCGTCGAGCTCATTAAGAAGGCACTGAGCTAAGGGCGCGCCCGCTAGGTCGGTTGGCTGTTGGCTGGCGGGAGTTCCGGATTCATGGGTTCCAGGTCCGGATCTTCTGCCGTCCACACTTGGATGATGGCCCACGTGACCGCCGCGATGGGTACCGCCAGGACGGCGCCGATGATGCCCGCAAGGATGGTGCCTGCCGTCAGGGCCATCAGGATGACCAGTGCGTGGAGCTCCAGGGACTTGCCCATGACCACCGGCTGGAGGAGGTCGCCTTCGAGCTGGTTGACGGCGATCACTACGATGATCACGATCAATGCCACGATGGGACCGTTGGCCACGAGTGCCACCAAAGCAGCCAGGATTCCGGCCACTGTGGCACCC
This sequence comes from Pseudarthrobacter sp. PvP004, assembly GCF_017876035.1. Taxonomy (NCBI): domain Bacteria; kingdom Bacillati; phylum Actinomycetota; class Actinomycetes; order Micrococcales; family Micrococcaceae; genus Pseudarthrobacter; species Pseudarthrobacter sp. PvP004. Next base: position 3,394,377 of record NZ_JAGINL010000001.1, on the reverse strand, counting down.
ACCAAGGGGATGAATGCGCCGATGAACACGATGATGGCCAAAGGGATGGCGAGCGGAACTTGCATGATGAGCAAGGCAGCGCCGATGGCCACGGTGTCCACCAACGCCACGATCGCCGTTCCCCGGACGTAGCCCCCCAGGACCTCCATGGTCCGCTTGCCGACGCGGCGAAGCTTGGCTTCGCGCCTGCCTTTGAAGGGCCTCAGGAAGAATTCCCAGATTTTGGCGCCGTCCTTGAGGAAGAAGAACAGGATGACTACCACCAGGCTGGCGCCGGCCAGGAATTCGGTGACTACCGACAGTCCGGTCACTGCACCGGAGCGTACCTGGCTGCTCTGCGCGAACTCCACCACGGCTTCCCGTGCCTGGTTCAGTTGCTCCCGGTCAATGGGAAACGGTCCAGTCAGCAGGAAGTTCTCCAGTTCGTCCAAACCGGCTGCTGCCTGACTGATCAGTTCGTCCCATTGGCTTCGGACTGACATCACAATGACAGTGATGACCCCGCCGAGCACTATCAACAAGCCCAGGAAAGCGACGCCGGTGGCCAGCCCTCCACGCCATCCGCGGCGTCGCAGCATATTCACGAAGGGGCCGATGGCCGCGGCCAGAATCAGGGCGATGAGCACCGGGATGACGAGCAAGCGGATTTGGAGCAGCCCAAAAACCGCAACCACTGTCAGGGTCAGAATGAGCAATATCTGGGACGCCCGGGTGGCCGTCCGGCCCAATGAGTCTTTCCAGAGGTCGGGTTTGGATGGCTTGCGCACGGAAACGGGGGCTGTTTCCTCGGGTGCCGTCATGATGAGCTCCTGTTCGTTCGCATCGGTTAACCGACGTGATCAAACATAAGCCTACTGACTATTGCCCTGGAGTGGAGACGTCCTGCGCCGGATTGGCCCGCCTAGTGAGTCGGATCGGGGTGCGGTGGGACGGGCCCGGGATCGGGAACCGGCAATGGACCAGGGGTTGGGTTCGGGTCCGGAATGGGGCTGGGTGGAAAGGGGGTGGTGGGATCCGGCGGTGGCGGCACGGGTCCGGGATCCGGAGGGAATGGCTCGGGCTCGTGGGTGGGAGGAAGTGTCACGATCTCTCCTTTGCGTACTCAGGGTATTGCTCCGGCAGATAAGTGCAGCCTACTCCCGGTTTCCAGTCAGCCACAGGGCTGCCTTTGCTGCAATGCGGACAAATGTGGACCGCGGTGGGCGTATGCCGAGCTCCGACCGCTGCTGGGATGAGTAGTTTGATTTTAGGTCATATGACCTAGAATCAAACTCATGACTGATTTCCTTGAACTCGATACCACCGGTCCCGTGCTGATCGTCGGCGGTTACGGCACCGTCGGCACAGCGCTGACCCGACTCGCCGCAGCCGAATGGCCCTTGCTCCTCACCGGCCGGAACCCGGAGCGCGGCAGTCATTTGATCAGCAGCAACGTTCCCGGTGAGCAACAAAAAGTGACAGTGCAGAAATGGGACCTCAACCAAACCGAGCCATTCGCCGCCAAGATCAGGGCGGTCATCAGCACCGTCAACGATCCCCATGACAGGGTGCTTCGCGCAGCCGTCTCCGCCGGAATTCCGTACGTCGACGTCACCCGTTGGACCAGCCGCGTCACCAGGGCACTCACTCTGGCAACCCTGCTGCAGCCAACCGCTCCTGTCTTGCTGAGCTCAGGCTGGATGGGCGGGTTCACCAACATCGTCGCAGCAGCTTTGGCCCACGATGCAGGCGGCGGGGACCAGATCGACGTCGCCATCCGGTACGACATCAATGACAAGGCCGGAGTCGATTCAGTGGACTTCATGGACCGGCTGGGACTGGACTTCGAAGTACGCAAAGGCGGTCAGGCCGCCGTCGTGCGCCCCCTGACTGACGCGCGCTGGGTGGACATTGCCGGGCACCGCACCAAAGTGGCGCGGCTCGACACACCTGAACAGTTCACATTGCCGCTCACCCTTGGCGCCGGATCGGTGTCCACCCGGATCGGCTTCAGTTCCAACGCGTCCACGACGGCGTTGCTCGCCGCACGTGCGGTGGGACTCTTCCGCTGGGGTAGCGGGGCACGGTGGGCGCCGCTGCGAAGGTCCTTCCTCTACTCGCCCGGCTCAGGTGGCACGGCACATATCCGCATCGATGTGAAAGGTCCGGCCGGAACGCGAACTGCCGTCATTTCCGATCCGCAAGGGCAGGCGCACCTCACCGCTTTGGGCGGTTTGCTGGGGCTGCGCAGTGTTCTCGCGGAGGGCGCCGGGCCCGGTGTTACCTTCCCCGAATCCGCACCGGATCCAGCATCCCGTCTGGCGGAACTTGAATCCCACGGTGTGACAATATTGAGGTCATGACCGAAAGCAAGGGCGCCCTGCGGAAGGCGGCGCTCCTTGACGCTGCTCAACAAGTTCTGGTCACCAAGGGCAACGCCAATGCTGCCATGCGGGACTTCGCCGCCGCGGCCGGAGTGCGCATCGGACACCTGCAGCACTACTTTCCTACGCGGGCGGACCTGATCCGCGCTGTCCTTGAGCGAAGCCTTGAACGCTCACTGCAGAGGCTTTCGGAAGAGGCCGGGCTGGACCTTGGTGCCGATGCGGCCGGAGGTCTGACCCGGGAGGATTCCCATCGACTCTTGACGGCGCTGCTGCACGAACACTCAGCGCTTGAAGACGTGAAGATGCACCTGGAGATCTGGGCCCTGGCCTCAGCAGACCAGCAAGCGGCGGCTGCGCTGAGGAGCTTCTATGGGCAGTATGCAGCGCACGTCAGCAGCGTGGTGCGGCGCGGTAGGCCAGAGTTGTCGGGGCCGGAACTCGCCGGCGTTGCTGCCGCGATCGTGAGCCTCTTCGAGGGGGCGGCTGTCACACGCTCGGATATTGCCGGCCTCCGGACAGAGCACGGAGACGGAGCCATTATCCGCGCGGCCCAGTGGTTGATCCACGGACAGGAACCCACGCAGTGACTCACCTTGTGCCCACCCCGGCCCAAGTCCGCTGGCAGCAGCTCGAATTTGGCGTCTTTATCCACTACGGCATCAACACCTTCGCCGGTAAGGAGTGGAGCGACGGCACCGTTCCGGCGTCGATTTTCAACCCGACAGAACTCGACGCCGGCAGTTGGGTCCGCGCCGCGAAAGAGGCGGGTGCGAGGTACCTCGTCCTGACCGCCAAGCACCATGACGGGTTCTGCCTTTGGCCCACAGTCACCACTGATTATTCCGTTGCGTCCTCGCCGTGGCGCGACGGTCAGGGGGACGTTGTCCGCGAAGTCGCGGACGCCTGCGCAGAACATGGAATAGGGCTGGGGCTCTACCTATCCCCGTGGGACCGGAACGCCGAGTGCTACAACGATCCCGCAGCCTATGACGATTTTTACGTCCAACAGCTGACTGAGCTCTGCACAGGCTACGGTCCGCTCATGGAATTGTGGTTCGATGGCGCGGGCTCGGTGGGTCGCGAGTATGACTGGGGCAGGATCATCGCTGTTGTTAAGGAACACCAGCCTGAGGCGATGATCTTCAACATGGGCCAACCCACCATCCGCTGGGTGGGCAACGAGAATGGACTGGCGTCGGACCCCGTCAACTATGTTGTGGACCGCACCTCTGACACCCAGTACACCGAGACCAGCTCAGGGCTGCTGGCCGAACACTACTTGCCGCCGGAATGCGATGTCTCCATCCGCCGAGGCTGGTTCTGGCATCCGGACGACCAGCCAAAATCCGTGGAGCACCTGCTCGCCATTTACTACCAATCGGTGGGAATGGGCGCGAATCTCCTGCTGAACCTGCCTCCCGATAGTCGCGGACGCCTTCCTGACGAGGATTCCGCGAGGCTCAGGGAGTGGAAGCGGGAATTGGATCGTCGACTCTCCGGGGTGGTGGAAGCGTCGGTTGAAAACCACGACGGCGGAGCGACCCTCAGTTTTCCGGCTTCCGTCACGTTCAATCACCTGGAGCTGGTGGAGGACCTGAGCTCGGGGCAGCGGATCCGCCGGCACGTGGTGGCTGCCGATGGCGTGGACCTTGCAGACGGGATGACTGTTGGCAACCGTCGTATCCACCAGTTGCCGGCCACCACCGCAAGCCGGCTGCACGTGAGGTTCGGTGGTGGCGGCGACGGTGAAGGTGGCGGCGGACGCTTGGTCTCTGCGCGGGTATATACAGGTGCTCTGGATGCTGGAGTACCAGCGATCCCCGAAGGATATGAAGCCCCAACAGACGAGCCGGAGTAGTTCCTTGAGGGGCGTCTAATAATGTCGGTGCCTCCTGCCAGAGTATGGACATGGAGCGGATTCGGGAGAGGCAAGCAGTAGTGGCGGATGCGCTTGTTGCTGCCTCGTCTCGTGGCTTGCCGGCAAGCGCTCTTCAGCTCGGCCCCGTTCCGGCCAGCCCCGTTCCGGCCAGCAAGGTTCCGCCCAGCACCGTCAGCAGTGACTTGATCGAGCAGCTGCGTGTACTGGAGGAGATGAAGTCCGCGATCTCCGGTTTGCAGGCGCGGGTTGCCGTGGCCTTTGACCTTGCCCAACGCGCCGAACAAGCCGAAGCCGGTGTTCCTGCGTCCGAACGCGGCCAAGGCGTGGGCGCCCAGATCGCACTCGCAAGGCTGGAATCACCCAACCGTGGATCCCGGCTACTCGGACTGGCGAAGGCGCTGGTGACGGAGATGCCACGCACCCTGGCCGCACTGCAATCCGGGCAGTTGAACGAATGGCGGGCCACGCTGCTCGTAAGGGAAACAGCCTGCCTGTCGGTTGAGGACCGCTGCGCGGTGGACGAGGAACTCGCCGCGGACACCGGAACCTTTGCCGGCAAGGGCGACAAAGCGATCATTGCCGCTGCGAAGGCTGCCGCTTGCCGGCGGGATCCGCGGTCGGTAGCGAGGCGTGCCAGTCGCGCCGCCGCTGAACGGACGGTCAGCCTGCGTCCGGCGCCGGACACCATGACCTACCTGACCGCGCTGCTTCCCGTTGCCCAGGGAGTGGCCGCCTACGCAGCCCTGACCCGGGCAGCTGATTCGGCCCGCGCCAGCGGTGATACTGGGCCTGGCGGTGATACAGGGTCTCGCGGGGATGTCCGGGGCCGAGGCCAGGTCATGGCCGACACCCTCGTCGAACGCATCACGGGGACCCCTGGCGGGTTTTCTGGGATCAACCTGGATTTGGTGATGACCGACCGCACTCTTTTTCAGGGGGACAGTGAACCGGCCCGGCTGAAGGGTTACGGAATCGTCCCGGCCGAATGGGGAAGGGAGCTCCTCGGATTGGGGCAGGCAGTGAGCCCAGCGCCGGCAGTGAGCCCAGGGCCGGCGGTGCAGGATCAGGAGCTCACTGTTTGGCTTCGTCGGCTTTACACCGCGCCGGCCTCAGGAGAACTCCTCACCATGGACTCCAAAGCACGGCTGTTCCCCACAAGGCTCCGGCGCTTCATCGAAATCCGTGACGATACCTGCCGCACCCCGTACTGCGACGCGCCCATCCGGCATATCGACCATGTGCTTCCGTGGCGCTCCGGCGGGACCACCACTGTGGAGAACGGTGCAGGGCTCTGCGAAGCCTGCAACCACACCAAAGAAAGCCCCGGCTGGAACAACAAAACCGTGAACAGGGACGGACAGGGCAATCACACGCTCGAAGTCAGCACGCCTACCGGGCATACCTACCAGTCGAAAGCCCCACCCCTGCCCGGGCATCGGCCCTCCAGAACGTAGGCAAAGGCTCCGTTGGGGCGCTGAAAAACTTTTTCAAAAAACCTTGTACCCCGCGTAACCCTTTGGCGTGCCGTGACGATTACGTCTTTGAAAGGGCCGAGCTGGAATTTGTCCCCCATCATGTTCCAGCTCGGCTCTTCCTTGTCTCCAGGGTGTTTGTCGGGCAAGCGGGTCCTTCCACGGAAGGGCAGATAGAGCAGTTACCCTTGGTGGGGTCGTCCGTTGGTGACAAGCGGACGTCCAGACCCAAGCAACGGACCTGCCGCCAACCGAAAGCCTCATTTCTGTGACCGACGCATTGACCGATGAAGCGCTTCAGGCGCTCAAGGGCAATAACGCGGAACTGTTCGGCGCCGTCTACCAGGCATATGCCGGTCAGGTTCTGGGCTATCTGACGGCCAAAGGTGTGTCAGATCCGGAAGCAGTCACGCAGGACGTGTTCCTGGCCGTTCTACCCCGACTGGATGGCATCAACGGTGGGGTCCACGGCCTCCGGACTTTCGTTTTCTCGGTGGCACATGCCCGCATGGTGGATGAGCACCGGAAGCAAAGCAGGTCGCCCGAACAGCACGAGTTCGAGGCTGAGCGGGATACACGGGAAGCGAGTTCGGCCGAGGCCGAAGCCATGGGTCGCTTGGCACCGTATGAGGTCATGGCGCTGTTGGACCACCTCGGGGCCGAGCAGCGGGAGGTTCTGACGCTTCGCATTGTGGCAGGCCTGACCGTTGACCAGGTTGCCGAGATCATGGGGAAATCCGCTGGTGCAGTGAAGCAACTGCAGCGGCGGGCACTCATAACGCTCCGTGAGCTTTCGGCAGTGAAGGAATACGTGTCGCCATGACATATAGGGATAGTGAACGCGAAGCGATGGTGGACGAGCTGCTGCTCGACGTTGATCTGGTCGACGCCGCTGACATCCGGCAGGCGCTGCTCTCCATGGGTTCCTTCGCCAACCTTGAAGCCCCAACGCCGGGACCGGAGCTCTCCGCCATGCTGGCTGGTCCGCATGATGAAGTCAGCAAACGCCGCTGGAGGCACAAGCACCGAACGGCAGTAGTAAGCGTAGCCGTGGTGGCAGCAATGGGCCTCGGCGTCAGCGGGGTTGCCGCCGCCAGTTCCGGGTTCACCCGGAACCCCTCCTTCATCGATGAACTCCTGGGCAACTACAGTCCGCAGCCGGCAGCCGCGCCCGTACTGCCGGTTCCCGACGCACCGCGCGTCACCACGGAACCTGCTCCGGTGGTAGATCCTGCAGCGGTTCCGCCCATCCCGGCAGCATCCTCCATTCCCGTACTAGGCAGTGCAGCACCTACGGAAACACAGGCACAGGCACAGGCAGCGGCACCCACCGAGGCCCTGGCTCAACCACAACCACAGGCACCCGCAGCACAGGCACAGCCGCCGGTACCCTCAGTGGTTCAACCTCCCGCCGATGCCCCGCCGAGCAACGTCGCCCCAAACCCTGCCCGCAGCCCGCAGGCAGAGCCGGGCCCGGCCAAAGACGAGAAACATCAAGCCGCCAAGCCTGATGCTTCGCCGCAGGATGCCGGGAAGCCCGCGAAGCCCTTGCCCGGAGTGGAAGGTAATAGGCCCGGACACGTGCCTCCAGGGCTGATCAACCAACGGGCCGAAGAGCAGTTCCAAGGCGGCGTCAACAAGTGGAAGCAGTGGCTTAAGAGCGGCGACCATTAGGCTTGGGTCATGATGCATGTCAACGATCCGGCCGTCGTCGAGCGGTTGATGCGAACCAAAGGCACCTGGGCCGTCGTGGGCCTTAGCACCAACCAATGGCGCTCCGCGTATGACGTCTCGCTCTATGTCAGGGACACCATGGGCATGGAGATCATTCCCGTCAACCTCAAGGGCGAGGATGTGCACGGCGAAAAGGGGTACAAGAGCCTTGCTGACATTCCCGAGGCCAAGCACCCCATCGACGTTGTTGAATGTTTCGTTAATTCCCAGCGCGTAGGAGCGGTAATAGATCAGGCGATTGCGATAGGCGCCAAGGCCGTGTGGCTGCAGTTGGGCGTCTTCGACGACGACGCCGCACAGCGCGCACGCGAAGCCGGACTGGACGTGGTGGTCAACTCGTGCCCGGCACGTGAAGGCTGGCATTACGGCCTGTAATTCGAGGACGGATTCATCTGCTAGATTTCAGCTGAATCATTTCTTGAGTCTTGGGGGACAGCCATGTTCGGCGGCCATTCTGCGGTGCGTATTTCCACTCCCAGCAGACGGGCCGTCTTTGGTGTTTTAGGTGCTTCCGTGGTGGCAGGGTTGACGGCTTGCACTGCCGCTGAAGGCGCTGAAACCACTCAAGGCGCTGGAACCACTCAAGGCGCTGGAACCACTCAACGCCCGACGCCGGCGCTGACGCCGACTACCGCTGCCGAGTCGCCCGGGGTTCCGCCCGCATCCGCGTCCCCGACGCCCACCCCCACGCCCACCAAACGCATCCGGCGCACTTTCATCCCGGATTACCAGCTGCCGCCGATCGTTGGTGGCCTGGCTCCGGTGATCACCAAAATCGAGACCAAGCACCCGGTGGTGTTCCTGACCATCGATGACGGCAACATCAAAACACCGGAGTCGATCAAGCTCATGGCGGAGTACGACTATCCGTCGTCACTGTTCCTCACCAAGGACACCATCGCGGACAACCCGGCGTTCTTCAACGCGTTCAAAGCCCAGGGCAGCTTGATCGAGAACCACACGGTGACCCACAACATCAATATGGTGCGGCAGTGGGGTTACCAGCAGCAGCTGAACGACATGGTGGGCATGCAGGAGTACGCGTTGCAGCACTATGGGCGCCGACCCACACTGTTCCGGCCGCCGGGAGGCGCATATTCCAATGTGATGCGCCAAGCTGTGGCTGACGCCGGCATGAAGGCGATCATTACGTGGGAGGCGAAAGCAAACGCCGGGAAGATGGACTACCAGGTGGGCAACGCACTGCGTCCCGGCGATATTGTCCTCATGCACTTCCGGGCCGAGTTTGCAGCCGACCTCGCTGCTTTCCGCGCTGCCCAATTGGCGGCGGGACTGGAAGTGGTGCTGCTGGAGGACTTCCTCGGCGTGGCATAGGCGTAGCATCAGCGTGGCCCCTCGCTCGGAGCACCAGTAGGCTCTCCCCATGGACGTTCCCACCCTCCGCGCCATTTGCCTGGGCTTTCCCGGCGCGTTCGAAGACTTCCCGTTCGGGCCTGAAACCTCCGTGTTCAAGGTGCGTTCCGCCGTCGCCGGTGGTTCGCGTCAAGAGGCCAAGATGTTCGCGCTGTCCAGTATGGATCCGGAGAACTGGTCCGTAAGCCTCAAGTGCGAGCCCGCGTTGGCCGAGCAACTCCGGGCAGCGAACCCCGAGATCACCGGTGCCTGGCATATGAACAAGACCCATTGGAACGGCGTTCGCTTGGATGGAACACTGCCCGACGACATGATCCGGGACATGGTGGAGGATTCCTATGACTTGGTGGTGGCCACTCTGAGCCGCCGGCAACAGGAGCAACTCGGCTGGGCCAGGCTCGCTAAACCGCAGGGCAACTGACACGCCCGCAAACCCCCTCCCCACGGCGCTGACATGGGACTAGATTGATACTGCATACCTAAAGACCTCAGCCATGCGCTGGTCAGGAGCGGTTTGATGCTGGATCAGAAGACACTGGACCACCTTTGGAACTTTCGCGATCCGGCAGCCTCCGAGGCGACGTTCCGCGCCGCGATGAGCGAGAAAGCTTACGACGCCGACGAACGCGCCGAGTTGGCAACCCAGCTTGGGCGGGCCATCAGTTTGCAGGGCCGCTTCGAAGAAGCCGACGCCCTTCTGGACAACATTGACGACGACGAGCCAACCGAGGGCGTGCGTATCCTCCTTGAGCGCGGGCGGGTTTTGAACGCCGGCGGACGAGGCGCCATGGCTGTGCCTCTCCTGGAACAGGCGGCCGAGTTGGCGGACCATCTTGGTGAGGAATTCCTGGCCGTCGATGCCCTGCACATGCTCTCGATCGCAGATGCCGCGAACGCCGAGGTTTGGATGCGCAGTGCACTGGAATATGCCTCCACGGCCCATGATGAGCGAACCAAGCGATGGATGATTGCTTTGCACGCAAGCCTCGGCGAGTTACTGCAGGGTAAAAAGCGGCTCACCGAAGCCTTGGTGGAGTACCAATTGGCCGAACAATGGGCGGAACGACTGGGAACTGAGCGGCAGAGGGCCATGGCCCGGGATGCGATAACGGAGTGCGGAAAAGCTCTCGCAGAAGGTCCGTAGGAAGATCACGCTTTGACAAATGTTGATCGAAACTGCCGAGAAAGATTGATTTTCGATCATTCGTGGTGAATTATGTCACAGAAGGTTGGTGCTGCCAGAGTGCCAACCCAGACTGTCCGACTGAACGGCTTTCCTGCCGCAACAGTCTGACACTACGAGTCACTGGAGGGTTTAGAAATGAACGTTCAGCACCAGTCCGTCGGTCGCCGTGGATTCCTGCGCGGAGCACTCGCAGCAGCAGTGCTCGTGCCCATGGGAGGAACCATTGCTTCCTGTGCCGCGGGTGGCGGCGGCACTACCACCGGCCCCACGGGCACTGTTTCCGACACCAACCCGTTTGGCATGGCGGAAAAGGCAACCCTCGACGCCGTGATCTTCAAGGGTGGCTACGGCATCGACTACGTCGAGTTCGCCGGCAAGATCTTTGAAAAGACCCACGAGGGTTCCACGGCCAAGATTTCACCGTCCACGGACATCGCGCAGGAGCTTCAGCCGCGCTTCGTCGGTGGCAACCCGCCGGACCTCATCGACAACTCCGGGGCCAAGGCCATTGGCTTCAGCACCATCCTGGCCCAGCTCGAGGACCTGACCCCCCTTGTAGAGGCCAAGAACCTCGAAGGCAAGGTCATCAAGGACACCCTGTACACCGGCGTATTGGCTCCAGGCACCTTCGACGGCAAGCTTGCCGCCCTGAACTACGTGCTGACCGTGTTCGCCATGTGGTACTCGGATTCCCTGCTCAAGGAAAACGGCTGGACACTGCCGAAGACCTGGGATGAGATGTACACCTTGGGCGAGCAGGCCAAGGCCAAGGGCAAGTACCTGTTCGTGTGGGGCAAGGAAGCTGCCACGTACTACCAGGAAATGGCGATTGCCTCCGCAATCAAGGAGGGCGGCGACGAAGTCCGCATCGGCTTGGAAAACCTCACGGCCGACTCGTGGTCCCACCCCGCTATCCAGTCCGTTTTCACGGCACTGGACAAGATCGTCAAGGCCGGCTTCTTCAAGCCGGGCGGCTCCGGCACCCAGTTCACGGCAGCCCAGGCACAGTGGACCAACGCCCAGGAGGCCGTGTTCTACCCGTCGGGTTCCTGGATCGAAAACGAAATGAAGGACCAGACCAAGGCTGGCTTCAACATGATGGGTGCTCCCGTACCCACTGTCAGCGCCAGCCCCAAGCTGCCGTACACGTCCCTCCACAGCGCTGCAGGCGAGCCGTTCATTGTTCCGTCGCAGGGCAAGAACGCAGCCGGTGGCAAGGAATTGCTCCGCATCATGCTGTCCAAGGAAGCTGCAACGAACTTCGCCAAGACCAAGCTTGCTCCCACCATCGTCAAGGACACAGTCCCGGCCGACGGATTCGGTTCCACGGCGCTGGTCTCGCAGACCAAGTTGCTCGCTGACGCTGGTGAGGACATCTTCACGTGGAACTTCATTGACCTCTACGGAACCAACAAGGATCAGCTGGTTGTCTGGAACAGCTTCCTGGACGGCAAGTCGGACGTTGCAACCCTCACCTCCGCGCTGCAGAACATCTCCGACAAGGTCCGCAACGACAGCTCGGTCAAGAAGATCGAAGTGAAGTGACTTCAGTGAAAACTCAGCAGAGCCGGAGCGACGACGGGCTGACCGCCGTCGTTCCGGCCACGGCTCCGCAGCAAGTGGTTAAGCGGCGTCGGAAGCCGTTGACGTGGGACAAGGTCAGCTTCTTCGCGGTGTTCCTCGGACTACCGCTGGCGATCTACCTTTTGTTCGTGATTTGGCCTTTCGTTCAGGCGTTTGGATACTCGTTGACCGACTGGTCAGGTTTTTCGCCTACCCAGAACTTCATCGGTCTGGAGAACTACGCCAAGATCTTTACGGACGACATTTTCATGAAGGCCATGGGGAACAACATCCTCCTGGTCATCTTCCTCCCGATCATCACTATCATCCTCAGCCTGGTGCTGGCGTCCTTGGTGACGGTTGGCGGGAGCAGCAAAGGCCAGATCAAGGGCCTACGGAATTCCAGTTTCTACCGTGTTGTGTCGTTCTTCCCGTACACCATCCCGGCGATCGCCATCGGCATCATGTGGGGACAGATCTACGATCCCTCCGGAGGCCTGCTGAACGGCATCCTCACCGGACTCGGCTTTGACCAGTTCAAGGACTTCGCCTGGCTGGGTGACAAGAACACCGCCATGATCGCTACCATGTTCGTGATCGTCTGGGGCTTTGTTGGCTTCTACATGGTCCTGTTCGTGGCAGGCATCAAGGGCATTCCTGCCGAGCTCTTCGAGGCCGCGAGGATCGATGGCGCCGGTCGCTTCCGCACCGCAGTGTCCATCACCATCCCTTTGATTCGGGACAACATCCAGACTGCCTACATCTACATGGGCATCCTGGCGTTGGATGCCTTCGTTTACATGGCAGCCCTCAACTCGGGCGGTGGCCCGGACAACTCCACGCTGGTCATGGCACAGCAGCTGTTCTTTACCGCATTCAGCAAGGGACAGTTCGGCCTCGCCAGCGCCATGGGCGTCGTGTTGGCCGTTGCCACGCTGATTTTCTCCGGATTGGTCTTCCTGGTCAACCGGCTCACCGGCGGCGATAAGGATGTGAGCCTGTAATGACTACCAAAGTCTCAACTCCGGAAATGAAGTCATTGCACTTCCAACCGCGGACCCCGGCAACAACCACGGGCGACAAAGTGGTGGGAGCGGTGTCGCACACCGCCCTGACCATCTGGACCCTGATCGTCATTCTTCCTTTGCTGTGGACTTTCATGTCCTCCTTCAAGACGTCCAGCGAGATCTTCGCCTCGCCGTTCGCCTTGCCGGCCGAATGGAAACTGGATAACTACGTCAAGGCCTGGAGCGAGGCAGGCATTGGATCTGCCTTCCTTAACTCCGTGCTGGTTGTGGCTGTCGCACTGGTGATCGTCATGGTCCTCGGCGCCATGTGTGCCTACGTCCTGGCCCGCTACACCTTCCGGGGCAGCCGGGCGATCTACTACCTGATGCTCGCTGGACTGACGTTCCCGATCTTCCTCGCCATGGTGCCGTTGTTTTTCGTCCTGAGGAACATGGGGCTCCTGAACACCCTGCCGGGCCTCATCCTGGTGTACGTGGGCTTCGCGCTTCCGTTCACGGTGTTCTTCCTGTTCTCCTTCTTCAAGTCGCTGCCGCACGAAATCACCGAAGCAGCAGCCCTCGATGGAGCAGGGGAGTGGCGGACGTTCTTCCAGGTCATGTTGCCGATGGCAAAGCCGGGCCTCGCCTCGGTTGCCATCTTCAACTTCCTGGGGCTGTGGAACCAGTTCCTCATTCCGGTGTCCATCAACGCCGCCGGTCCTCGCGTCCTGTCCCAAGAGCTCGCGGCCTTCGCTGGACAGATGGGTTACGCAGTAGATTACGGCGCGCTGTTCGCAGCCGTCAGTGTCACCGTCATTCCAGTGCTCATCGTCTACGTGATCTTCCAGCGCCAGCTGCAGGGTTCCGTATCGCAGGGCACGTCGAAGTAGTACAACCGAGCCAAAACAGCGTTCGACGGCGGTCCTCACCTAGCGGTGGGGGCCGCCGTCGGGCGTTAAAGGCAGTGACAGAATGGAACGGATTCTGTAATGCAACGAAAGGAAGCAGCCCGTGATCTTTATAGTGGTCAAGTTCAACGTCAAGCCCGAGTGGTCCGAGCGCTGGATGGACCTGGTGGCCGACTTCACCGAGGCGACCCGCGCAGAGCCCGGCAACTTGTGGTTCGATTGGTCCCGCAGCGTGGACAACACGAACGAGTTCGTCCTGGTGGAAGCTTTCCAGGACGACGCCGCGGAGGCCCACGTCAATAGCGATCACTTCAAGAAGGCCATGGCAGACATGCCGCAGGCACTGGTGGAGACCCCGCACATCATCAGCCGCCAGTTCGAAGGCAGCGGCTGGGACCGCATGGGTGAACTGACCATCGCTTAGCGGCTGTACCGTATCCACCCACTTTGGAAGCAAACCGCCCCCGACGCACCTTCAAAAAGGCGTGTCGGGGGCGGTTGTGATTCAAAGAAGGTCGTGGTGGCACAGGCCCGTGACCGTACTACTCAGAACATCCAGGGGATCTCCGCATGGCCGAAGTCGCTGAACGAGCCGAAGCGGCCCGCCTTGAACGCCAGCACTTCGCCGTCCCTGTCCCGGCACGTGGTGACCTGGCCGAAGAAGACCTGGTGATCGCCGACGTCGTACTGCTGCACAACGGTGCAGTCCGCCTGGGCGAGGGCGCCCTTGATCACGGGAAGGCCGTTGTCGGTGATGTCGAAGTCTCCGTCGCCGAAGCGGTCGCCGCCGCGGACTGCGAACCGCCGTGCCACCGACTCCTGCTTGGCGCCGAGGATGGACACGGCGAACTTGCCGCTCTCCATCAGGGCTTCGCCGGTCCGGGTACCGAAGTTCAGCGAAATCATCAGGATGGGAGGCTCCAAGCTGATGGAGGTCAGCGAGCTGATGGTCATCCCATATTGCTCGTCCTCATGCTGGGTGGTGACCACGGCGACGCCCGTGAGGAAGCGGCCCATAGCGCGGCGCATCCCCATGGCGTCGGGGATGGTGAAGGCTGGTGCCAGGCTCATGTCAGTTGCTCCGCTCCGCTGGTGTCGGCTCCGTGTAATACCGAACTTCGAACATTTTGGCTCCGTTCTCCGAAACCCATGGCCCGTGTTCCATGCCCGGCGGACGGGTGGCCCAGTCGCCGGCTTTGAAGGTCCGGCCTAGGCGCTGGTCCACGAACGAGCCCTCAAAGATGAAGACTTCTTCCCAGAAATCATGTGTGAGGACGCCGTTGGGTGAGGTGTCGGTGCCGGGCTCGAACTTGAGGATGCGCGTGACGCTGTCGTTGTCCGAATCCCTGGCGAGGATGGCCTCGGACAGGCCTTCGATGTGCGGGTTGCAGGGTGCGAAGTCCACCGACGATACGGGGGTGAACTCGAATTCCGGCTTTGCCATGGTCAGATCCCTTCCGATTCGGTGGCGCTCGCGATGCTGTAGGACCCCAGGAAGGTGTCCAGCTCTGCCACCAGGGCGTCGTAGCCGTAGTTGCGGTACGTGTAGGCGCCTCGGACCACGAACGGTGCACCGGCGTAGAACATTTCGTACTGCTGGTGGCGTCCGGCGAACTCGGAACCGATGATGTCCCAGGCAAGCTTGAAGAGCTTCACGCGCTCCTCGCTGGTAACGCCGGGGGACTGGACGTAGCGTTCCATGTCCGGGCGGGTCACGCTGCTGGTCATGTCGGCGATGCTGGACGGCAGCTGCAGGACGCCGCCACCCACCAGGTCGCGGAGGATCGAGATCACGCGGGGGTACGTCTCGGACTGTAAGCCCATTGCCCCGTACAGTGCGCTCTTCCCCGGAACGCGCATGCCGGCGTCGTCCGTTGTTGCCGTGTATTCGGCGGCGAGGACGGCCGACTCAACCGACTGCACAATTGCGGCGAGCTCGCCCAGCTTCTCCTGGACGCCGGGGATCTTGTCCGTGCCGTTCACCTGAGTGACCTTGCGGGCCACCGACGCGATGAACTTCAGCTTGGTGGAGAACCGGATTTGTGCCTGCCAGTTACCCAGGGCATGGGCGCCGGTGTCGAAGAATTGGCGGCGGAGGGTGTCGATGTTCCGGTTGATGAACACGCGGTCCCATGGGATGAGCACGTCGTCGAACACCACCAAGGCGTCTGGCTCGTCGTAGTGGCTGGTGAGCGGGTAGTCGAAGTCGCTGGTTGCGGCGGGCGCGAACGGGCGGCGGCAGTAGAGCTTCAGGCCGTCGGTGGCCACAGGGATGGCGAAGCTGACCGCGAAGTCAACGTCGTCCGGGCCAAGCGGCTTGATGCAGGTGACAAAGACTTCGTCGGCGATCGCGGCACCTGTGGCGAGCATCTGGGAACCGCGGACAATAATGCCCTCCTCGGTTTCCCGCACGACGCCGACCTGAAGGTATTCGCCTTCCCAACCGGACGCTGTGGTTGCGCGCGAGACCTGCGGGGGAATGATCGCGTAGGAAAGGTACAGGTTCTCGGAGAGGATCTTCTTGTAGTACCGCTCCACGTTGCCGGCGAAGTCCCGCTCGTCGTTCTTGAAGACGTCCGGGTGGGAGCCGAAGGCGGCGAAGAAGGTACCAACATGGTCCGGGCTGCGGCCCACCCAGCCGTGCGTGTGCTTGGCCCACTTCTCGATCGCCTGACGGCGCAGGACCAACTCTTCCTGCGTGCGGGGAGCTGCGAACGTGCGGTTGGCAGGCCCGTCGATTTCCTCGGAATGGAACTGCATTCCATTCTCGGGATCAGCTGCGATGTCGAACAGCTCGGCCATGGTCCGGGCAACGTTCGCGAAGGCCGGGTGTTCCAGGACGTTGCCGACAACCTCGCCGTCGAGGATCACCGACCGGCCATCGTTCAGGGACTTCAGGTACTCTTTTCCGGTCCTCATCAGAGTGAGCCTTTCTTGATTTTGTAGTTATGTTCAATGGTGGTCCCATTCGGGAAGGAGAGCTCCAACTTCCAGGAAGTTCCATCCACAAACTTTCCGTTCAGCAGCGGCAGGGTGCCGCCGAGGCACATGAAGTCTGCGTCGCCGATGTCGGTGCGGGCCAAAAGGCGCTCGACGACGTCGGCCGGCTTGCGCAGGCCGCTCAACGAACCTTCCTGGTACAGGGTTCCGTCAACCCACGAGCGCGCGGTGCATGTATCGAGGTCGAGCTCCTCCAAGGATTCGACGGCGATAACCTCGCCTGCGACGGGCTTGGGGCATGCGCGCTTCGAATCGCCAATGTCCCGGGCTTCGATGTCGCGGTCCGTGTGGTCAGAGCCGATGCCGAGGTAGTACTGGCCGTTGTGGCGGATGTAGAGGGGTTCGATCTCACCGGAGGTCAGGTTCTCCGACGTGTCATGCTCCCCGGAAGTTTCGAACAGGTCCGAGTCCATCCGGTAGAACATGGGAACCTCTGGCGGCGGAGCTACGCCTATGGCTGCCAATTCGTCGATGTGGTGCTGGACTGCCTTCGGATCCCGGCCGGTGTAACCAGCCACTACTCCGTGGAAATCCGAGACCACGATTGTCTGGTCCGTGCCTACCACCCTGAAGGTGAGTGGGACTTGCCTTGTTGTTTCCATTCCGTCTCCTTGGAGGGCTTCTGAACGTTCTTGGGGTCTAAACGGTGAGTGTGTTGTAGGCGGGGAGCCGGTCTCCGATGACAGGGAATTCGCTGCGGACGGCGTCCACTTGCAGGGGATCGATGTCCACCATCAAGACGGCCTCGTCGGAGTCCGCTTCGGCGAGGACAGTGCCGGATGGGTCCACCACCCTGCTGTGCCCGCCAAGTTCCACACCTTCCTGGGTTCCTGCGGCGTTGCACGCGATCACGAAGATCTGGTGCTCCAGCGCCCGGGCACTGGTGAGCAGGCGCCAGTGTTCCCGTCGGGCTGCCGGCCAGGCCGCGGGGACTATGACGATCTCCGCACCGCGTGTGCTCAGCTCCATCCACAGGCCAGGGAAGCGGAGGTCGTAGCAAGTGATGCCGGCAACGGATCCGAACGGCAAAGGAACCACGGGAAGCGAGGATCCGGCTGTGAGCAGGCTGGCTTCCTTGGACTTGTAGCCGAACACGTGGATCTTCCGGTAGGTGTGGACCACGCTGCCGTCCGGCCCCAGCAGGATGGAGGTGTTGCTGAGCTGCCCGTCCTGGCCGGCCTCGATGATGCTGCCGAGGTGGAGGTATACGCCCAGATCCGCCGCTACCCGTGAGCACATGGAGACGGTGGGACCGGTAAGCGTTTCGGCCAATGCCTCGTACTCGTCGAAGTGGAAGTAGCCGGCGCTCCAGAGTTCAGGGAGCACGATGAGTTCGGCGCCGTTGATCCCGCGGAGAATCGCTTCGACACGATCAATCCGGTCCTCGCGGGTTTCGGAATCCGGGCTGGCCACCTGGACGAGTGCGATTTTCATGCTTGTTCCTTCTCTTTGCTGGTCGGCTCGTCCAAATCGCTCAGCTTCAGGCCCTTGGTTTCCTTGGCGAACATCACCGAAACCATGGAGATCAAGCCCATGGCGGCGAGGTAGATGCCGATCGCATAGCCGGTTCCGAAAGCGCTGTAGAGTGCCAGGGCGATGATCGGGGACAAGGAACCGGCGATCAGCGACGCCAGGTTGTAGGACACCGAGGTACCGCTGTACCGGACGTCCGTTGGGAAGAGTTCCGAGAAGAAGGCGCCGATCACCGAGCTGTAGGCCGCGAAGATCAACAGGCCTCCGACGGCTGCGGCGATGATGCCCCACACTTGGCCCGTGTTCAGGAGGAAGAAGAACGCGAAGGCCCACACCATGGTGGCAATCGAGGCGCCAATGAGGATGGGTTTCCTGCCTACCTTGTCCGCGTAGATCGCCAGGATGGGAATGGCGACGACGGCCACTCCTTGGCCGATCATGACGGCGGTAAGGCCTGTCTGCCTCTGCAGTCCCATGATTTGGGTGACGTAGGTGATGATGAACAGCGAGTAGATGTAGAAACCCGCGTTCTCGCCCATCCTGCTGCCGGTGGCGATGAGGATTTCGCGCCAGTTGCGGCGGAACAGGATGGTCAGCGGCATCTTCCGTTCCTTGTTGCCTTCGGCCTCGCGCTTCCGCTGTGCTTCCTTGAACAGCGGGGTTTCCTGCACGTAGAGCCGCAGGATGAGGCCAATGACCACCAGCAGGGCAGACAATCCGAACGCGATGCGCCAACCCCACGCCAGGAACTCGCTCTCCGGCATGGTGGCGGCGAGGATGGCCAGGACGCCGGCGGCCATCAGGTTGCCGAGGGGTGGTCCCATATTGGGCCAGGAAGCCCAGAAGGCACGACGGGTGCTCTCGTTGCTGTGCTCCGAGACGAGGAGAACGGCTCCGCCCCACTCGCCGCCAAGCGCAAACCCCTGAATCAGGCGGAGCAGGAGGAGGAGCAAGGGTGCTGCAAGGCCGATGGCAGCGTATGAGGGAATGAAGGCAATGAGGGTGGTGGCTACGCCCATGAGCATCAGGCTGGCCACCAGGGTTGCGCGGCGGCCGTGCTTGTCGCCGAGATGGCCCAGCACTATGGCCCCGATGGGGCGGGCCAGGAAGCCGGCCGCGAACGTTCCGAGTGCCAGCATGGTGCCCACCAAAGGATCGTCGGTGGGGAAGTAGAGCTTGTTGAATACCAATGCGGCGGCGGTGCCGTAGAGAAAGAAGTCATACCATTCCACCGCGGTGCCGGCCAGGCTTGAAGCGGCCACCACGGGCAGGCTTGAGTGCTTCTGTTGCCTCAGTTCTGCTTTCTTCAATTCGGTCATTCTGGAGGTCCTTTGCGATGGGGAGCGGCGGGCTGCCGGTGGAACCGGTGGCCGGGGCTCCCAGGAAATTGGGGTCTTTCCGGTGCGTGAGCGGAGTCACTGAACTTCACTGTAGACGGGTTGTATACAACCTGTCTATAGTTAGGGGAGAAGTTTTTCGGGACGTCCGGAACATCCGGAATGCAACTCGTATACTGTGGGCTTCGCGAGAAAGGCTCTGCATGATCCAGATGACCCCCGCTGCACAGTCGCAGCCAGAAGTGGCCTACCAATGGATGAAAAGCTTCATCTCAGCCCTGCCAAGGGAGGAAGAAACCTTCCTGAACGAGGCGGTCCTGGCCAAGACCACCGGTACGTCACGTACGCCCGTGCGCGAGGCATTGCTGCGCCTCGAAGCTGAAGGGTTCGTCAAACGGATCCCGCACAAAGGCGCTTTCGTGCCCCCCATCTCCGACCCCGACGTCCGGGCTATCCTGCAGGCCAGGTCCGTGGTGGAGAAATGGGCGGTCTCGGCACTGGAGAGCATGCTGGATGCCCAGATCGACGCATTCCAGCGCGTCATTGACCAGCAGCAGGAAGCCAAGGATGATCCCGCCCGGTTCATCGAACTGGATACCGAGTTCCACACCCTCATGGTCCGTGCCGGAGGTAATCCCGTCCTTGCCGATTTCTACGCTTCGCTCCGGCAAAAGCAACTCAGGATCGGCGTCAAGGCAGTAAGCCAGCAAACGGACCGCGCAGGGGATGTCCTCAGGGAGCACCAGCTCATTGTGGATGCGCTGCGCAGCCGCAGCCTGGATGCGGCACACCAAGCGATCGACGCCCACCTGAACTCAACGCGCCTGGCGGTCATCGGCTATTAGTCCTCGCTGTGCAGCTCCCGCTGCCGTGCGCTGAGCAGCTCAAACTCAGGCCGGGCAGCCACGAACCGTTCAACGGCGTCGAGCACTTGCTGAAGATGCGCGTGGTCCGGTGCCACCACAGCGGCGCCAACCAGCGCCCGCCGGTGCTGGTCCTGGAGCCCGGTTTCCGCAGCAGAAACATCGAAGCGCCGCTTCAGTTCGGCCACCAAGGGCCGTACGAGCGAGCGCTTCTCCTTCAGGCTATGGACATCGCCCAAGAGGACGTCGAACTCAATCCAACCGATCCACATGGTTCATTATCGCCGCAAACCAAATCTTGTACCGATAGCGCAAGATCCTTTACTGCGTTCGAGGCAGGTCTCGCGTGGTCTTCAAGGATTCCTGTTTCGGAATCTGACCTCAACCACCCCGTCGCTCTGACGAAGTTCCGCGCGGGACTGGTCGCCTTCTATCCGACACAGATGACCTCATGCTGAGCGTAGCGGGAACTCGGACGCATTCGTCAGTCGGAAAACGTGCTGGACCACCTGCTGCACTTATCCACAGCCTAGATTTGAGTGATTTGTACCTTGCGAATTCAGCCCATATCATGCTCGCTTTGTGAAGGTAAAAGTACAATCTGCCGATCATTGACTAGAAAGTCCGGCGCTGTGGCGCGAGGGCTATATTCTGTTGTTCGGATGTTCTCGAAGATCGACTTGCGTGGGCCCCCACGCCCAATCTGATTTTCCCCATAGGATGACCAATTGGGGACAACATATGGTGACCATTAGGGAATATGTAGATCTTCTACATGCGGCTGGCTGGGCTGACGTTGATGCAGAGGATTGGACTGACGATTTGGTTGCATCGCAGCGTTACGGACTAGCAATTCTAGATGCTGAACGAGGCAGCATTGTCGAGAGGTATGGTGAAGCCGTCCACCGATCATTGGTGGATCGGTGGACGGCTAAGTTGGTAAACTCGACGTCCGGGCAACTCTCGTGGATGGCACTAACTGCTCGGAAGCCTGGGTGAAGATCTCAAACGCCTAGGGGCCGAGAATTAATGAGATACCTCCGAAGGGCTTCCAGGAACTTAGTGGTTTCCTTTTCGGTTCCAGCTGTCACCCGAAGGTAACCCTCAGGTCCAAGTTCGCGAACCAATACACCGTGTTCCAGAAGTGCTGTCCAGCATTCACGCCTATCTTGCAGACCACCGAACAGTACAAAGTTTGCATCTGAGGGCACTGGTGACAGTCCCATACCTGCTAGTTCAGTGACGATTCTGTCACGTTGCTCTTTGATCCTGTTGACGTCTTTGAGCAGAGCGGCGGCGTTGTGGAAAGCGGCTATCGCCGCCGCCTGTGTCAACGCAGAGAGGTGATATGGCAGGCGTACCAAGCGCATGGCATCAGCCACTTGCGGCGCT
This sequence comes from Pseudarthrobacter sp. PvP004, assembly GCF_017876035.1. Taxonomy (NCBI): domain Bacteria; kingdom Bacillati; phylum Actinomycetota; class Actinomycetes; order Micrococcales; family Micrococcaceae; genus Pseudarthrobacter; species Pseudarthrobacter sp. PvP004. The sequence continues at coordinate 3,372,823 of NZ_JAGINL010000001.1, read as the reverse complement.
GCGGCAAAGTAGCCGACTCGTGCACCGGCCAAGGAGAACGCTTTCGACATCGTCCGGGTAACGATCAGCCGCTGACGCCCTTCCAATAGACGCAAAGCTGTCTTCTCAGGGGTGTGGGAAAACTCGGCATATGCTTCATCCACTACGACGATTGTTGACGATGGCTCGCCAGCTTCGTAGATGGCTTGGACTACGCCATCTTCCAGTGAGGTTCCCGTGGGGTTGTTGGGCGACGAGAGCAGTACGATGGCCGGTTGGTGGTGCTCAACGGCTGCTACGGCCCCATCGACATCAATGGAAAAGTCATGGCCCCTGTTCATGGCTATGAATTCAGTGTCCACGCCCCCCGCAAGGATCGGGTACATCGGGTAACTGGGTACGAATGTCAACAATGATCTGCCGGGGCCACCGAATGCCTGAAGGATGTGGTGGAGCACTTCATTAGATCCATTTGCTGCCCAGATATTTTCGTGGGTCAGGTCATGTCCGAGATAGGCGGCCATCGCTTCACGAAGTGAAGTGAACTCGCGGTCTGGATAGCGATTCAAGTCCGAGAGGATTCCAGCGATCTCCGTCGAGATAGACTGCTGGACAACGGGTGGCAATGAATGCGGATTCTCATTCGTGTTCAGCGCCACAGGCACATCAATCTGTGGGGCTCCATAGACCTCCCGCGCTCGAAGAGATTCGCGCGGCGGAAGACTGTTGAGAAGGTCATTTCGTCGCATCATTTTCCAAACCTATCATTTGGTCATTTCAGCGAAGAGACTTAAGTGTCGTCCGGTTGTCCACAACAAAGCGATACGTGTTTAGGGCTAATGGAATTCAAGTGCTGAACTGTCGCATTGGACGGTTAGGCGCAATTGACCAGCTGAATCTTAACTGCATCGTACGGCGGCGGACACGGTGAGGTGGTCGGTACCTAACGATTTCAGAGAATCAGTAATCCAACATCCAGTCTGACAAATATGGGGTACATCCAACGTTGCCCACTTGGACACAGGCCGGCAGTCCATCGGTACCGACCGCTTTAGGCGAGGGTGTCCAGGACATACCCGGCCGGGTTGCTGTTGATCTCGCCGGCTCACCCTCGGCAAGTTGTCTTGATCGACTGGTAGAGGTGGGACCACAAACGATCTTGAGCAAATCCTGAGCAAATGCCGCATCGAGGTTGAGAAAGCCCCGCGACACTGGACTCAAAGGCAGAATGATGACCAGCTGAGGGGGTTGGACATGGTGCTCGATGCGTTCTCGGTAAGGGTTGCGCTTGGCGTAGTCACTGTCACACTCTTGCTGCTGTTCTGCGCCTCATTCCACCGCACACGCTCGCCGTACGCAGGCTGGTGGAGCCTCGCTTTGCTCGAGTTCATGGTGGGAAACGCGGCGTTCCTCCTCAACGGAACTCCCCACCAGCTGTGGGCCAACCCCTTGGGTAACGTCCTTGTGGTGGCTGGAGCCTTCAGCGTCTGGGCCGGAGCGAAGACCCTGAGGAACCGGAAAGCCGCACCATGGCAGTTGGCGCTTGGACCGGCCGTCACTGCGGTCGCGTCGTTCCTGGAAAACCCGGGAAACAATGTTTGGTCGGGCGGCCTGGTCTATCTGGCCATGATGACCCTGGGCATAGCACTTGCAGCGTATGACCTCTGGTTTATCAAGTCCTCGCACTCGCAAGTCCACAAAGCCCTGTCCGTGGCCGCGGGTATGTTGGCCGTCTACTACTTGTGCCGCTGGGTGGTCTACGCATTCGAAGGGCCGGCCAGTTACACGTTCCGCACCTACTTCGGACCCGGACCGTCCGCACTGATATCCATGGTGCTTCTGGTCACCGTGTCCTTCAGCATGACGGCCCTTACCAGTGATCAACTCATCAAAGGCCTCCGTGAACGTGCCACCCGCGACCATCTGACGGGACTCCTCAACCGCGGAGCTTTCCTGGACCTTGCCACCACTGAACTTGAGCGTCTGCAATCCACGGGCTCGGGCGCATCCGTAGTCCTGGCGGACCTGGACCACTTCAAAGCCGTCAATGACGAGCACGGGCACGGGGCCGGGGACGTGGCCTTGCGGGCATTTGCTGAAGCCTGCGCCGGATCGGTCAGGTCCACGGACCTCATCGGACGGTATGGAGGGGAAGAGTTCGTCCTCTTCCTGCCGGGCGCAACGCAGGACCGGGCCGAGAACATCGCAAGCGAAATCAGTCGCCGGATGGCAGCCATGCAGACGCCCGAAGGTGTGGTTTTCCCCACCGTCAGCTATGGAGTAACGTCCAGCATCCCCGCTGTCGCAGACCTCAATTTCATGATCGAGGTAGCGGACGCAGCACTTTACAGCGCAAAGGCGCAAGGCAGAAACAGGATTGTAGGAGCCGACCGCCTCGAGGCGGCCACTATCGCGGATGAGGCACGATCATGACCTTCAACGAACTCACCACCCGGATCCAGATCCAGCACACCCAGGAACTGTCCGCGTTCCGGCAAGACATCACCAGCGCTCCCTACAAAGCAGGGACGCCCACAACGCTGAACGCGGACCGCCGCTCGGTCAGGATGAGCCCTGTTCAGTCGGTGGAGGACAGCAACGCGAATCTGACCATAGTGGCCGACGTCGAAGGCCTCGCCTGGTTCACCGCGGACAAGGGCCTCCTGGGCAGCTGCATCACGGTGTCCATCGCTGGTCATCGCAGGAACACCGGCACACGTGTTCACCTCCCGCTGGCAGAGTGCGATGCCTGGATTGAGGCAATCCTGGGCGGGGCATGGATCACCCACGTTTACCGCGCAGGAAACAAGGTGGAGCCCGACGGAAGGCTGGACATCGCTTCCTATCGGCTCTTCCTGGACGAACGCCGCAACCCCGTCTCCAAGCCCCAAGCTGTGGCCGACTCATCATTGCGACGCCTGGAAGAGTCGTGAGCGCCACCAAGCCCCACAGGCTGGTCCCCGCTGATTCACGGATCGAGAAACTGGAGCGGCACGTCCAGGCTCTCATGCAGGAGCTCCACCAAGCACGCTATGAACAGCGCCGAGATGCCCTCACAGACGCCCTCACCGGGCTCGGCAACCGCCAGGCGCTGGTCAATTCCTTCATCGAAGCCCAGGACGCCGCGGCCAAGGGCGCCGTCCCGCCGGCAATCCTCTTGGTGAACCTGGACGGCTTCAAAGCACTGAAGAACTCCGCCGGCCATGCCGCCTCGGACCAGATTCTGGTCACCGTCGCCATGCGCATCCGGTCGGCAGTCCGGGAGAACGACGTCGTCACCCGCTTGGGCGGCGACGAATTCGCCGTGCTGTTGCCCGCCACCCCGCAAAACCGGGCCACCGCCGTCGGAAACCGCATCCTGGCAGCGCTGGAACCGAACATCGACCTCGGGAACAACAGCATCCGCTGCGGCGCAAGCGTCGGCCTGCGTACCGCGGAACCGCATCACAGCATCGAGGACATTCTCCAAGAGGCCGATCTGGCCATGGAAGATTCCAAAAACGAGGGCAGGAACAAGCTGAAGGTGTTCGATCCCGCAACCCTGCACGCGCAGCTGCTCCAGCGGCAGATAGTGGGGGAACTCCGCGAAGCCATCCGTGCAGACCAGCTGGTCCTCTACTACCAGCCGATCGTGGAGCTCTCCACCGGCAGGATCGAAGGCTGCGAAGCTCTGGTCCGATGGAACCACCCCGTGCACGGCCTGATCATGCCTGACCAGTTCATTCCCATAGCTGAGGCGACCGGCCTCATTGCGGAACTGGGCAGGTGGGTCCTGCGCACGGCCGTGCGTCAGTTGCGGCGTTGGCGGGACCATCCTGTCACTGCACAGCAGGACTTCTCCATGAGGATCAATGCCTCGGCCGCGGACCTTCAAAGCCTGGAGTTCGTGGACGCTGTCAGTGCGGCCTTGGCGGAGGAGCACCTGGCCCCGGATTCACTGGTGCTGGAGCTGACTGAGAGCGCCATCATCCAGAACAACGAGCTGGACCGTTACACACTGGCGAGTCTGCACAGGCTAGGTGTCGGACTTGAGATCGACGACTTCGGCGCCGGCTACTCGTCCATGGGCTACCTGCGGAAACTGCCCGTGGACCGGGTGAAAGTGGATCGGCAATTCGTGAAGGACTTGGGGAAAGATCCTTCCCAGCTGGGCTTCCTGGCCGCCATCCAGCACGTCATCCATTCTTGTGGTTTGGAGGGCGTTTGGGAGGGAATCGAGACCGCCGAACAGGCAGAGGCACTTCGGAGCATCGGCTGCGCGAGCGGCCAAGGGTATTACTTTGGCAGGCCGTTGCCGGAGGCGGAGTTCACTGAACAGTTGTCGCGGCTGCGGACCTGGCCGGGGTAAACCCTGTGAGACAGCAAAAGGCCCCTGCACACGTCCTGGCGGACGCTCGCAGGGGCCTTTTGGCTTAGTTGTTCTTAACCGAAGTACTTGGGCAGGGTGGCTTCGTGTGCTTCGCGGAGAGCGTCCAAGGAGAGCTCGTCCACGCCGTTGATCTCCAGCTTTCCACCGGCAGCGTCAACAACGCCGATCCGGAGGTGGGCGAAGCCGCGGGCCGTGCACATGTCCTTGAAGCGGACTTCCTCGGAGCGCGGCACGGACACGATTGCACGGGCCTGGGACTCGGAGAAGAGGGCGGTGAACAGGTCCACGCCGTCGCGCTCCATGAGTTCCTCAAGGGCGATGCGGGCGCCCACGCCGTAGCGCAGCGAGGACTCAACCAAGGCAGCCGCGAGGCCACCTTCGGAGAGGTCGTGTGCTGCGTCAACCATGCCGTCGCGGGAAGCGTTGATCAGGATCTCGCCCAATGCGCGCTCAGCTGCGAGGTCCACCTTCGGCGGCAAGCCACCAAGGTGTCCGCGGAGGTTGGACCATTCCGAACCGTCCAGCTCTGCTGCGGTGGTGCCCAGCAAATAGATGGCCTGGCCGTCCTCGCGCCAGCCTGACGGCGTGCGGCGGGCGACGTCGTCGAGCTTGCCCAGGACAGCCACCACGGGGGAGGGGTGGATCGGCGTGGTGCCGGTCTGGTTGTAGAGCGATACGTTACCGCCGGTGACCGGGATGCCGAGCTCCATGCAGGCGTCGGACAGGCCACGGATGGCTTCAGCCAACTGCCACATGACATCCGGGTCTTCCGGTGAACCGAAGTTCAGGCAGTCGCTGACGGCCATCGGAACAGCGCCGGAGGTGGCAACGTTGCGGTAGGCCTCGGCCAGCGCGAGCTGTGCACCCTGGTAGGGCTCCAGGTAGGTGTAGCGGCCGTTGGCGTCAGTGGCCAGGGCAACGCCCAGGCCGGTTTCCTCGTCAACGCGGACCACGCCGGCATCGTCCGGGAAGGCCATGGCAGTGTTGCCGCCAACATAGCGGTCGTACTGCTTGGTGATCCAGGCTTTGCTGCACATGTTCGGCGATGCCACGAGCTCGGTGACGGCCGCAGCCAGCTCGGTGGGAGCCGACGGACGGCCTGCGTCTTCAACAGATCCGGTGAAGGAGTTGGCCTGAACCGAGTCCTGCCACTCCGGGCGGGCGAACGGACGGTCGTAGACCGGGCCGTCGTGCGCAACGGTGCGGGGATCGACGTCGACGATTACTTCGCCTTCCCAGGTGATGATGAGGCGACCGGTATCGGTGACCTCACCCAACCAGGAGTACTCCACAGCCCACTTGTCCATTACGGCTTCGAACGCGGCGATGTTCTCCGGGGTGACCACGGCCATCATGCGTTCCTGAGATTCGGACATGAGGATCTCACCCGGGGTCAGCGTGGGATCGCGCAGCAGGACCGAGGTCAGCTCCACCTCCATGCCGCCGTCGCCGTTGGAGGCGAGCTCGGACGTGGCGCAGGAGATGCCTGCAGCGCCGAGGTCCTGGATGCCTTCAACCAGCGAGCCCTTGAAGAGCTCCAGGCAGCACTCGATGAGGACCTTCTCCGCGAAGGGGTCGCCCACCTGGACGGCGGGACGCTTGGACGGCTTGGTGTCGTCGAAGGACTCGGAAGCGAGCACCGAAGCACCGCCGATTCCGTCGCCACCGGTGCGCGCGCCGAACAGGACAACCTTGTTGCCCTTGCCGGAGGCGTTGGCCAGGCGGATGTCCTCGTGGCGCATGACGCCCACTGCCAGTGCGTTCACCAGCGGGTTGCCCTGGTAGACGGAGTCGAAGACCATTTCGCCGCCGATGTTCGGCAGGCCGAGGCAGTTGCCGTAGCCGCCGATGCCGGCAACAGCACCATGCATGACGCGGGCGGTGTCCGGGTGGTCGATCGCACCGAAGCGCAACGGATCCATCACGGCGACCGGGCGGGCACCCATGGAAATGATGTCGCGGACAATACCGCCGATGCCGGTAGCGGCACCCTGGTACGGCTCAACGAACGACGGCGAGTTGTGCGACTCGATCTTGAACGTTACGGCCCAGCCGTCGCCCAGGTTGGTGACGCCGGCGTTCTCGCCGATGCCAACCAGCATGTCCTTCTTCATTTCCTCGGTGACCTTCTCGCCGAACTGGCGAAGGTGGTTCTTGGAGGACTTGTAGGAGCAGTGCTCGCTCCACATGACGGAGTACATGGCCAGCTCGGCACCGGTGGGGCGGCGGCCAAGGACCTTGACGATCTCGTCGAATTCGTTCTGCTTCAAGCCGAGCTCGGCCCACGGGAGTTCCGTGTCCGGGGTCTTGGCAGCGTGCTCAACGGTATCGATGTTGAACTTCTTGGTGGTTTCCGTGGTCACTTGTCGCCTCCCACAATCTTGGTCAAAACGGAGGTGAAGAAGCCCAGGCCGTCGGTATCGCGGGGCGCGCCATCAAGGGACTCCGGGCCGAAGCCGGTCTCCACTGCGTGCTCGGGGTGCGGCATGAGGCCCACTACGTTGCCGGCCGCGTTGGAGATGCCCGCGATGTCGCGGCGGGAGCCGTTCGGGTTGAAGCCCACGTAGCGGAACACCACGCGACCCTCAGCCTCAAGGGCGTCCAACGTCTTCTCGTCAGCGATGTACTGGCCGTCCTGGTTCTTCAGCGGCACAACGATCTCCTGGCCATCCGTGTAGTCCACAGTCCAGGCAGTGTTGGCGTTTTCCACGCGCAGTGTCTGGTCCCGGCAGATGAACTTCAGGTGGTCGTTCTTGATCATGGAACCGGGCAGCAAGTGCGACTCGGTCAGGATCTGGAAGCCATTGCAAATACCCAGCACGGGGAGCTTTGCGTCGGAGTTCGCAGCCTCAATGATCTTGGACATCAGCGGAGCGAACCGCGAGATGGCGCCGGCGCGGAGGTAGTCACCGTAGGAGAAACCGCCGGGGATGATGACTGCGTCAACATCGCCGAGTTCAGTGTCTGCATGCCAGAGCGGCACCGCCGTTGCGCCTGCAAGCCGCACCGCACGGGCGGCGTCGCGGTCGTCAAGGGTGCCGGGGAAGGTGACGACGCCGATCTTGGCGCCGGCCAAGCGGGGTTCTGCGGCGACGGCCACAGCCTCGCCAATCAGGGGAATCGACGTCATATCAGGCCTCGACGACCTCGACGTTGACAACATCCTCGATCACCGGGTTGGACAGAAGAGTCTCAGCAGCTTCACGGGCCTGGGCCAGGATAGCGTCGGTCACCTCGCCGTCGACGGTCAGTTCGAAGCGCTTGCCCTGGCGGACTGCGCTGAAGCTGTTGAAGCCGAGGCGGGGCAGAGCACCCACGATGGCCTTCCCCTGGGGGTCCAGAATCTCGGGCTTGGGCATGACGTCAACGACGATCCGGGGCATCCGGTAACTCCTGTGCGTGAGTTGGGTGAACCTTAAATAAGGCTGCCGCGGAGGTGCCGTCTCACGCCGTTCAGCCGCATTCAAACAGCGTTATGAACACAGGTTAAACACGGTTGTGAACTGCAATGTTTGAACGGCATGGGGGGCGCTCCGCGAGCTTGCACACCCATTCTACCGGGAGCGGCGCGCATACCCTATTCAGCCGGATTGCGCGAGGACACCCCGCCGCGGCGGGGGAAAAAGCCTCAATTGGCGGCTCGACGGCGGCACTTTCCCTGCGTGGCGGGCGTCACTAGGATTGCGGCATGGCTGAGAAACCGAAATCGATGGTGCTGGGCGTTGTGGCCGCAGCCGTTTTTGCAGGTCTGGGCCGAATGGTCATCCAAAAGATCATGGCTGACCGGGCGGCACGGGAGCATCGCGTCACCGCGCCCTTGGATAAGGAAACGCGAGCCAAAATCAGCGACGCCCTGCGCACGCCAAAGTAAGCAGGACCTAACCTCCGAGTGGCTGTTTTCCGGCGGAATGACGCGGATTAGGGCACATACAAATGCGCTATTCAAAGCGGTTAAAAGGCGTGGTTTCGGCGTAGTTTGGAAGTACACCAGGGGTAAAGCCCCGGTACCTTTCAGGACCCACACCAGGAGGAACAATGACCGAACACATTGCCGAAGTATCCGCCTGTAGCGTTGGCACGTGCGGATTCAACCACAACGGATGCACCGCATTCGGAATCACCATCGGTGGCAGCCAGGACCACGCCTCCTGCGCTACGTTCATTGACACGAATGCCATGGGTGGCCTTCCCAAGGTTCTTGCCCACGTTGGCGCTTGCCAGCGCTCCGAATGCGTCCACAACAACAACCTCATGTGCGAAGCACACGACGTCAAGGTTGGCCCCGGCCGTGAGGCCGCTGACTGCCTGACGTACGAGCACGCCTGATATTTCCTGACGACCAAAAGGGTCCCCGCCTCGGTTGAGGCGGGGACCCTTTTGTGTCCGCTATTTCTTCTTGGTTGCCGCAGGCTTGGCTTCCTTGGGGCTATCGGCTTCCTTCATTTCCTGCTCTGCCGTGGCCTGGATCAAGGCCAGCAGCTCCGGGTCCAGGCCGGGAGCAAACTCTTCCTTGCGTTCCGGAGAAATGGTGATCGGGAATCCTTCGGGCATGACGTCCGTGCTCAGCTCGGTGCCGTCATTGGAGGGCGACGCTCCGCGGTAGAGCTTCCCTGCTTCGCTGAGGTTGTCGGCGCTGAAGGTGTACTGGATGCTCTGGAGACCCTTGTCCAGCAGCTTCTTCACCTCGGGGAACTGCTCAGCGTTGGTCTTTGGGATGGGGAGGACCTTGCCCCAGTTCACGCCCAGGCTCTCCAAGGCCTTGGCGTAAGCATTCTCGTGGGCTTGGTCGCGAACGATCAGGTACGCGATGGTGGAGCGCGCCGTCTTGTTTTCCGTCATCTCGTAGATACGGCACTTCTGGAGCCTGCCCGTTGACTCAAGCATCAGGTTGTAGAGCAGGTCCAGCACCAGGTTGCCACTGTTGTAGACGTAGGATCCGCTCCACGGATTGCCCGCGGCGTCCACGGGCAGGGCACCCTGGGCACCCACCAGATAGTGGTGGATGTTGCTGGTGTCCAGCGCGATCTTCAGGGGAGTGGCTCCGCCGGCACCCGGCTGGTCCACAGGATCGGACTTCTTCCCCTGGTAGCGCGGCGAGCCGTCCAAGAGCTGGGAAATGGTGGTTCCAATGAGCTCCACGTGGCTGATCTCCTCAGTGCCGATGCCCTGGAGGAGGTCCTTGTAGGGCTTCGAGGCGGCGTCGCCCCGGAAGTTCATGCTTTGGAAGAGGTACTGCATCATGGTGCGCATCTCGCCGAATTGTCCGCCGAGGCCTTCCTGGAGGGCGTTGGCGGCTGCGGGATCTGGCTCGTCTGCAGCGATTTCATTGATGAGAAGCTGGGTGTGCAGGTACATACGTTTCCTCACGTTGTCTCATGCTATGCGTGGGATGGAAACCCTCTGCTGGCCACCCCGGAATCATTACAATAAGCATGCTTACTATTTCAATGCAAGGAATTCCGTGAGGAATTGGGGATTGCTTAGCCCGCAACTTTGTTGGTTAGTGGCTTGCCGTCCCTCAGTGCGGAGATGTTGGCTGTGACCAGCTTGGCCGACCCCTTGGGGCGGTTGCCTGCCACATGGGGAGTGATAATCAGGTTGGGGGCGCTCCAAAGTTTGGAATCGGCGGGCAGCGGCTCGTCCTTGGTGACGTCCAGGGCGGCCGCCCGCAGCCTGCCCTCTTCCAGTGCGGCAATCAAGGCCTCTTCGTCAACGGTGGCTCCACGGCCAACGTTCACGAAGACTGCGCTGGCCGGGAGGCTGCGGAGGATTTCTTCGTTCAGGGCATCCGCGGTGTCCTGAGTGGCCGGCAGGATGGAGACCAGGACGTCCGTGGTGCGCAGGACATCGGGGAATTCGTCCTCGGCCACCACCGGGAAGCCATGGCGCTCGCCCTTGGAGCTGGCGACGCCGGTGACCTTTGCACCCAGTGCGGCCAGCAGGGGAGCGAGCCGCCCGGCAATTGAACCGAAGCCCCAAATGGTGACCTTGGCGCCGTCGAGCGTGTAAAGGTGCTCAGTGTCAGGCACGGACTGGGCTGCGTTATATGCCTGGTTCCAGGACGAGGCCTTCTGGGACTCCATCAGCTGGTCCAGGCGGCGCACTGTGGCCAGAATCAGGGCAAGTGCGTGTTCGGCGACGGGGCCGTCGTGCAGTGAGCGGCCGGACGTGATGGCCACGTTGTCCGCGAAGCCCGCTGCCAGCACTGAATCCGGGCCCGCTGCGAGCGTCTGCACCAACCTGAGGGCGGACATTTCCTTAGCGGCGTCGGACAAGTTCTCCGAGGTGTTCCGCCACACCACCAGCACCTCAGCGTCACGGTGTTCGCTGGGGACGGGCTTGTCCACCGCGTAAACCACCACATCGTCACCCGCGGCAACCAGATGGGCGAGGTCCAGTTCGATGGTGTCCGGGACGAGGATTTTCACGGGGGCTCCAAGGGTAAATGTGGCGGGTGTTTGCGCTCTCGAGGCTATCGCTTCACCAAGCTCGGAGAGGCTACTGCGATTCATCTCTAGCAATGTGACGACTGACACCCTATGGTTGTAGGACGTTCGACGTGGCACGTAACACAAGTAATCTCCACGTCGTCGTTTCGCATCCTCCCGCTCGAAGCAGTTTCGAAAGGACATCGGATTTGAGATCCTCTTCATCACCTCTCGCCCGCATCGCCGCCGTCGGCACCGTCAGCCTGGGCCTTCTGGCCGGCTTGGGCCTTCCCGCCACCGCTGCACCCATTCCGCCCAGCAACCCCGCGGCAGCTCCCGGTACATTCACCGAGGCCAACATCGGCGCTGACCGTACGGCCGCCAACTTCTTCTACCGGATTCCGGCCCTGACCTATCTGGGCAACAACGTGGTGCTCGCGGCCTGGGACGGGCGTCCGGGCTCGGCCGCGGATGCCCCCAACCCGAACTCGATCGTGCAGCGCCGCAGCACCGACGGCGGCCAGACGTGGGGACCCGTTACCGTCATCGCCGCGGGACATGTTGGCGATGCCAGCGGACCCAAATACGGATACAGCGACCCCTCCTACATTTACGATGCCGAAGCCGGCAAGGTCTTAGCCTTCTTCGTGTACTCCAAGGACCAGGGCTTCGGCGGCAGCCAATTCGGCAACAATGACGCCGACAGGACTGTGATCTCCTCGGCAGTTATCGAGTCCTCGGACGGCGGCGTCACGTGGAGCCAGCCCCGACTCATCACCAACGTCACCAAGCCGGGCACCAGCAAGACCAGCCCTGTTGCCGGCGATGTCAGGTCCAACTTCGCATCCTCCGGCGAAGGCATCCAGCTCAAGTACGGCCAATACAAGGGCCGCCTGATCCAGCAGTTCGCCGGCGATATCCGCCAGACGGACGGCACCAACAAGATCCAGGCATACTCCGTTTACTCCGATGACCATGGCGCCACCTGGCACAAGGGCGCCAACGTCGGGGACCGCATGGATGAGAACAAAACCGTGGAACTTTCCGACGGCCGCGTGCTCCTGAACTCACGGGACAACGCCAACCAGGGCTACCGCAAGGTGGCCATTTCCACGGACGGCGGCGCCACGTATGGCCCGGTCACGCAGGACACCGAACTCCCGGATCCCGCCAACAACGGCGCCATTGCGCGGATGTTCCCCAACGCTGCGCAGGGCTCGGCTGATGCCAAGAAGCTCATCTTCACCAACGCGAACTCCAAGACCGGCCGCGAAAACGTCTCGGCCAGGGTCTCCTGTGACGACGGCGCCACCTGGCCGGGCGTCCGCACCATCCGTTCGGGTTTCTCCGCCTACTCCACGGTCACCCGCCTGGAAAACGATAAGTTCGGTGTGCTCTACGAGGGCAACTACACGGACAACATGCCGTTCGCGAAGTTCGACGACGCCTGGCTGAACTACGTCTGTGCCCCGCTGGCTGTCCCGGCTGTCACCACCGCGCAGGGGGCCACCCAGCAGGTGCCCGTGACTGTCACCAACCAGGAAGCCGCCACACTTTCGGGCGCCAGCGCCACCGTCTACACACCCAGCGGCTGGTCGGCCACCACGGTGCCGGTTCCCGACGTCGCCCCCGGCGCTTCGGTGACCGTCAACGTTGCCCTAACGGCACCGGCCAACGCCAGCGGTCCGCAGAACCTCAATGCAGCCTTCACGACGGCGAACGGCCGGGTTTCGCAGTTCACCTTCACCGCAACGGTGCCGGCAGCTCCGCAGGTAGGCCTCGCCATTACCGGGACGGCACCCGCCCGCGATGTCGTGGCCAGCCCCTACCAGATGGGCGACGTTCTCAGCTACTCGCTCAACGTCAAGAGCACCGCCAACGTCACGGCCAATTCAGTACCGGTTTCCGGGACGTTCGACTCCGGGTTCCTGCCGCCGTCGGCCCCCAACTGCCGGTTCAACAATCTGGCCGCAGGTGCCAGCTACACCTGCACCACCGCCAAGCACGTGATCACGGCAGCCGACATCCAACGCGGCTATTTCGTGCCGGAGGCCAGCTTCAGCATCACGGCAAGCTCGACGCCGTCGCTCACCAAAACGGTACCGTTCACCGGCGCTGCGGTGGCCTTGCGTGACGGCCTGCTGACGGCCGATATCAGCGGGGCGCGCGCCGACGTCGGACGTGATCTGGCAACCCAGCCATACGCGGCCGGCGACCAGGTCCCATATGCCTTCACGGTGAAGAACACGAGTCCGCTGGTGGAGAAGGTGGTCCCCACAGCCGGTAACTTCAGCCCGTTCCTGCCGGAAGGGCCCGGCAACTGCCGCTACAGCGTGCTCCCGGCCGGCCAAAGCTACCAGTGTGCCACCCCGCGCCACACCGTGACCGCTGAAGAAGCCGAGCAGGGTTTCTTCATTCCGAAGACCACCTGGGAGGTCAGCTCGGCCGGTCAAAGCACCAAGACCATTACGGTGGACGGCGGCGAAGTGGACCTCAAGGTTCGCGAGCCCAAGCTGGAGGGAACCGTGTCTGCCGAGTGGAGCGACGCTGACGGCGACCGCTTCGCGAGCGTCGGCGATCCCGTGACGTACACGTACACGGTGGGCAACGCCGGGAACGTCGCAGTGACCGGATTGGAGGCGCCCGACGCCGGCATCTCGGCGGCCACGCTGCCTGCCGGTGACACCGTTACGGCTACACGAGAGCGTGTGCTGACAGCCGCGGACGTTGCTGCGGGGAGTTTGGGTGCTGTCTCGTTTGAAGCGACGGCCTGGAATGGTTCCCGGGCAGTTGCGGCCGCAGCCGGGAGTGACCCGCTGGCGCTCGCCGTTCAGCCAGCGCGTCCAGACTCTGTGCCGACACTGACTGTCCAGGAGTTGGGCACGCCGCCGACGGACCTCGGGACTGCGGATAAGTACCGCACGGGCCAGAAGGTAGTGCTCAAGGGCTTGGAGTACGGGAATTGGTACTACGTGTACTTGAATAAGACGGGCTACCGGCTCGGATGGATTTTCCCCACCACGGATAACGCCGTGGAGTTCATTCTTCCGTCGGACGTGAAGAACGGCCGGGATGACGCGGTGGTCCTGGACAAGGACGGCGGCCAAGTCTCCTTCGACCGCCTGCAGGTGACCCCCAAGGGCTAGCCATGTGGCTCGGAAGCAGGCGGCGGATCGCAGGACTCTCCTGCGGTCCGCCGTTTGTCATTCCATGACGAATCACCCTTGTTGTGACAAGACAAAAATCTTGAAATGTGCTGTATGTCATATTCGGCTATCACTAGGTACTCTGTGACTCGGCTGGTTGCGCGGCTTTGACAAGAACTGTCAAAGGTTCAACCAACTGAAAGTTGACAGGCCTGGGCGATGGAGCCCGGTCCTCCCTCAGTGAAAGGTGCAACCACTCGTGAAATCACAAGGAAAGAGCTTCGTCAGAAGCGGGGGACTCCGGAAGGCGGCGGCGATGGCCGTCGGCCTGCCGTTGCTGCTCTCGTCCATGGCGATGCCGGCCCAGGCCGCTCCCGCCCCGGAGGCGCCCGGGAATGTTGCAGGCGTGGCCAAGAAGAACCTTGACCCCGGCTCCTACAAGGACGGCCGTTACATGGTGGTCCTTGCCGAGAAGCCTGCAGCCACATACGACGGCGGCACGGCGGGCCTTGCGCCCACCAAGCCCGAAGAGGGCAAGAAACTGGACGTCGACAGTGCCGAGGTGAAGCAATACCAGCAGCACCTCCAACAGAAGCAGCAGGAAGTCGCCCAGCAGGAAAACGTCACCATCAAGCGTGACTTCACCACTGCCGTTAACGGCTTCAGTGCCACCCTTACGGCAGACCAAGCAATCAACCTCGCCAAGGATCCCAAGGTCCTCATGGTGGCGCCGGATACGCAGTACGCTCCGGACTACTCCACTACCGACTTCCTCAAGCTCAGCGGCCCCAACGGAACCTGGGCTACGCAGTACGGCGGCCAGGACAACGCCGGCAAGGGCACCGTTGTTGGCGTAATCGACACCGGCTACACCCCGTCCAACCCGTTCTTCGCCGGTGAGCCCGTTGGTCCGCTGGTGGGCAACCCCCAGGTCGGCGTTCCCTACCGCACCGCCGACGGCAAGATCGCCATGCTCAAAGCCGACGGCGATACTTTCGTCGGCGAATGCCAGCCAGGTACCGATACCGGCGCGGATTACGACGGCAGCGCCTGCAACTCCAAGGTCCTCAGCACCCACTACTTCGCGGACGCCTTCCTCGAAACAGTTCCGCCGGAAAACCGTGCCCAGGAAGAAGTCATTTCACCCGTGGACGTGGACAGCCACGGCACCCACACAGCCAGCACGGCAGCGGGCAACGCCAACGTTGACGCCGTCGTAGATGGCCGCAGCTTCGGAACAACCAGCGGCATCGCACCCGCCGCCAAGCTCTCCGTATATAAGGTCTGCTGGGAAGACACCGATCCCGCCACCGGCGGCTGCTACGGCTCCGCTTCCGTGGATGCAATCGAACAAGCCATCCTGGACGGCGTGGATGTCCTGAACTACTCCATCTCCGGTTCAACCACGTCCACCACGGATCCTGTGTCGTTGGCATTCCTGTCAGCCGCTTCCGCAGGCATCTTCGTGGCAACCTCGGCCGGCAACTCCGGACCGACCGCCAGCACCGTGAACCATGGAGCGCCGTGGTTGACTACCGTAGCCGCCACCTCCTTCTCGCAAGAGCTCCAGGGCACTGTTGAGTTCTCCGATGGCAGCAAATTCCGCGGAGCGTCCATCATGAACCGCGAGGTGACCGGGGCCGGCGTCGTGCTTTCCACCAACGCCGCAAGCGGTGAAGGCAACGCGGCACTCTGCGCCCCGGGCTCGCTGGACCCGGCCAAGGTAGCCGGCAAGGTTGTTGTCTGTGACCGCGGCGTTGTTGACCGGACCGCCAAGAGCGCGGAGGTTCTGCGCGGGGGTGGCGTTGGCATGATCCTGGTGAACCTGACTGATTCATCGCTGGACACCGATAAGCACATTATTCCCACGGTCCACGTGAACCCGCCCGCCACGCAGACCATCAAGGACAAGGTCACGGCCAACCCGGCCATCACCGTGTCCCTGCTAAACCGGGACACCACGGGCCTGCCTGCTGAAGCGCAGCCGCAGATCGCCGGATTCTCCTCCCGCGGTCCGCTGCTCGCCACGGACTCGGACCTGTTGAAGCCTGACGTGTCCGCGCCGGGCGTCGCGATCCTCGCAGGCGTTTCGCCGATCGGAACCGGAGGGGACAACTTCGGCTTCCTCTCCGGAACGTCCATGGCTTCCCCGCACGTTGCCGGTTTCGGCGCGCTGATCCTGGCCAAGAACCCCCAGTGGTCCCCGGCCACCGTGAAGTCCGCCATGATGACCACCGCTGGTCCGGTCAAGCTGGCCAACGGCGCCGTCAACAAGGACGTTTTTGCCACCGGTGCCGGGCAGGTGGATCCTGCGAAGGTACTCTCACCGGGCCTCGTGTACGACGCCACCACCGAGGACTACCTGAAGTTCATCCAAGGCACAGGCATGGACCTGGGCATGGAAGGGCTGGGCACCACCCAGGCACGCGACATGAACGTACCTTCCTTCGCCCTGGGCAACCTGGCCGGCAAGATCGAGGTCACTCGTACCCTGACGGCACTGACTCCGGGAACATACCGGGCGTCAGTCAACGTCCCCGGTGTCAACGTCAAAGTCACACCGTCAGTCCTAACCTTCGGGGCTCCCGGCGAGAAGAAGACCTTCAAGGTTCAGTTCGAAAACAACAACGCTGCCCTGGGCAAGTTCGCCATGGGTTCGCTGAACTGGCAGGGTGCCAACAAGACCGTCACCTCGCCCATCGCAGTGCGGCCGCAGTCAGTCATCGCGGATAAGGCGTTGGCCTTCACCGGAACGGGCCCCAACGGCTCCGGAACCATCAACATCACCTCAGGCACCAACCTGCCGGTGGGTGTGACCATTGATGGTCTTTCCAAGGCCGATTCCTCTGCAGTCGAGCTGGTTCCCGGTCCGTTCGCGGGCGAGACCAATGCGTCCAACTATGTGAAGAAGGTCACCGTTGGTGAGGGCAGCGCCCTTGCTAAGTTCTCGGTCATCTCCTCCAACGAGGCCGCGGACTTCGACATGCTGGTGGTCACCCCGTCCGGTCAGCAACTGCCGGCCGCCACCGCCTCAGCAAGCGAAACCCTGTCCGTGCCCAACCCGGCAGCAGGCGACTACTACGTCTACGCCAACCTGTACGCGAGCCCCAACAACCAGGCCACCAAGGCAACTGTTGATGCCGCGGTCCTGGGCGCCAATCAGGGCAACGCCTCCGTGACGCCGAATCCGATCCGCCTCGCCAACGGCAAGACCGGTCAGATTTCGCTGAACTGGAAGAACCTTGAACCCGGTTCCTACATTGGTCGTCTGACCTTCGCAGGAACCAGCGAGCCGAGCTTCGTCACCGTCCTGGTCAACCCGGGCGGAGCCGTGGTGGTTCCTGATGAGGAAGACCCGAAGAAGGACAAGAAGGACAAGAAGCACCGCGGCAAGATCCGCGCTGACGAGCCGACGCAGAGCAACAACGCCGGCTGATCCCCTTTGAGTCGATAAACAGCAGTGGCCGGTGGGTGTTCCCGCCGGCCACTGCTGTTGTGCAGCCGGAAAGGGTGGCGCGAGCCGGGCTTAGCTTGCCCCGGTTGAGCCCCCTGTATTGCCCAACAAGGCAGCTAAGGTCTTCCAACGGGCGATCTCGCAACCATCGGTCCTGCTGAAC
Source organism: Pseudarthrobacter sp. PvP004 (assembly GCF_017876035.1). NCBI lineage: Bacteria > Bacillati > Actinomycetota > Actinomycetes > Micrococcales > Micrococcaceae > Pseudarthrobacter > Pseudarthrobacter sp. PvP004. The sequence goes on along the minus strand of NZ_JAGINL010000001.1, from coordinate 3,355,284 downwards.
TGGCTGTGAACTTTGCGTCCCCGGAACCAACCCTCCACCACAGCTACCTGCGGGCCGCCGTACTGCTGCGTGCAGATCCGGTCCGGGCGGGGTTCCGGAAAGAAGATTTCCTCTCCGAACTGCTCGACGGCGGCCAGCGCGGCACGTGCGTCCGGCAAGTTCGAGTCCAGCGAGTCAGGGTCGGGCGAGAGGATGCCGGTGGCGGATCGGAGGAAAAACTCGTGGCTCTCAGCGCCAGGTGCCTCTGTCAGCGTGACTGTGAGGTCGACGTCGTACTCGCTCGTGCTTGTGTCGCTCGTGTTTGCGGAAACCATGGTTACCTTTCGCTGGTGGCGGCGGGTGCTCAGGCAGCCAAACCGCTCAGCTCGTCCAAGAGCGGCCCTACTGCCTGGAGCACACGGGCCCGCAGCTCCTGGGATTCGGCCGCGAAAGCCCGCTGGTATTCAACGTACTCGGCCTTGCCCTGCGGTGTCTCAATCCTGATGGGCGGGTAGCCCCATTCCTCAAGATCGTAGGGAGATGCTTGCATGTCCATCGCGCGGATTCGCCAGGACAGTTCGAAGCAGTCCATCACCAGCTCACTCGGAAGCGCCGGCGTCAGCTTGTAAGCCCACTTATACAGGTCCATGTTGGCGTGCAGGCATCCCGGCTGCTCCATGCTGCGCTGGTTCTCGCGGGTGGGCGTGAGCTCATTCAGTGGGATGGCATCGGGTGTGTAGAAGCGGAAAGCGTCAAAGTGCGAGCAGCGGATGCGGTTCTCTTCAACAACTGCGTCCGTGCCATCGCCGCCGAGCCTTAGTTGCAGGTACTCGTGCCGCAGCTCAAACTTTTCCTGCCGGTACACCATGGCCCACTCGTGCAAGCCAAAGCAGCCAAACTGTGCCGGTCGCTTGGCCGTGCCCCCGAGGATGATTCCCGCAAAGCGGACAGCCTCGGCGCGATCGGTCATGAAGCTGCCCCGATCAAAGGTGACCGCCGGCGTGTCCGGGGCCAGCCCCACTGAGGCGAGCTCGCCGTCGTCGAGCGTTCTGTAGAACTTCCAAGCGACGCGCTCCAAGGCGCGTTCGCCGCTGAGGACCACGCCGTCGCCGGGATGCCAGCGGAGCAGCTGGCCCGGCTTCTGCGTGTAGTAGGTGAAGAGGAAGTCCTCCACGGGGTGCTTCTTGCCGGCCGAACGGCGGGCCAGATAGGGATCGGCGTAGCGAGCGACGCGCGCGTGATGGGCTGCCTCCAGCCCGAGCCACTGCGCTTGGGGGAGGTGCCGCAGCCTAGAGGCCGCCATCTGAACCGAGGACGCTCTTTGCGGCGTCCCATAAGCCGATCTGGCAGCCATCCGTGCGGTTGAAGGAAGCGCTGACCTCCTTGCCATCCACGGAGCCGGTTACCTTGGCCGTTGCCGGGCCGCCGTACTGCATGGTGCAGGCCTGATCCGTCCGGGTGGGGGCCGGGCTCAGGAGGGAGGGGCTGTTCTTGAGTGCAGTGCAGGCCTCGGCCGCCGAGGGGTGGCTGCTCTCAGCTGCCGGCGCGCCGTTTGTGCAGACGAGCGTGAACATCTGGGGTGCCGCTTCCGGAGTATCAAGGAGCGTGATGGAGAGCTCCGCGTTCCCCTGTCCCGGCGCCGCCGAGGTGCTGGTGGGGGAGGCGCTTGGAGTTGCGGTGCTGCTTGGGCTGCTGGAGGTGGCCGACGACGACGGCGCCTGGGTTGCGCTTCCCGTAGTACCCGGGGTGGGGCTGCCTGAGCATGCGGCGAGTCCGGCGACGGCCAGTACTGCCAGTAAGGGCCGAACAAATCGCATGCGCATCTAATCTCCTAAGCTGCATCCATTTTACGTGGCAGTTCCGGTGCTCGTCTCAAGGAGACCACTGAGGCTGTGCGCTTGGCTAGGGGCAACGCTGCCGGGTTTGTCCGGTTCGCCTAGTTGTTCCGCTGGGTGGCGGCGATCAGCCCGGTCATGGCCTGGTGGAGTTCAGCTACTTCTTCGCGGCTGAGTTGCAGGCGCTCGCGGATCTCGCCCGGAACAGCGGTGGCCTGCTCGCGGAGTGCGGCACCTTTATCTGTCAGCTTCACGGCCAACGCCCGCTCGTTGCCGGGTACGCGCTCGCGGGTGATCAGCTCGGCTTCCTCCAAACGCCTCAGCAAAGGGGAGAGAGTGGCAGGCTCGTGGAGGAGGCTGTCGCTGATGTCTTTCAGGGTCCGGGGGCTCCGTTCCCAGAGGGCCAGCATTACCAAGTACTGGGGATGGGTGAGTCCAAGACGCTCCAGCACAGGCTTGTAGACGCCAACAACACTGCGGGAGGCCACGGTCAGGGCGAAGCACAGCTGGCGTTCCAGAAGGAGGTCGTCCGTCTCAGGGGTGGACTCATCAACGGCTGTCATGGCTGCCTCCTGTGCTCGCTGCCTCATCTATTAGCGCACACCCGGCGATTAGTTAGTGCACTAATTATTAGCGTACTATGGACTCATTGAACCGCCTAAAAGAGGAGTCGATCCGCGTGGCCAAGGAATCCTTCACTCGGAAATTCATGCGCGCGACAGGGAAGTTCCGGATAATTTTCGGCCCCGCGCACAGCAGCTCCCTGGACCACGAGATGACCGACGCCAACCGGAAACTGCTCGCCCAGCGCCAGGCTGAGACGCAGCAATGGGAAACCCTCCGCCGGCCCGACGGCAGCACCTATGTGGTGCCACGCAACCCGGAGGACAAGTCGCTGCGGTAAACCCGTCTCAGCGGGGGATTTCGGCGTTGGTTGAAGCGCCAAGAGCTACGGAAAAGTCCCGGGCAACCTTCGCGGCCAGCACCCCCGCTTGATCCAAATGCCGTCCAAACCGCTGCTTGGGCGCGCTGACATTGAAGGCTGCAACGACGCGTTGCTTGAAGTCGTAGACGGGTGCCGAGACGCCCACTACGCCCAGTTCGAATTCTTCGTCCACTACCGCATAACCCTGCCGTCGGATGAGGTTGATCTCGGCGCGAAGGTCCTCGAACGTTTGGATCTTGGACGTGAGGTCCCCTGTTGACGGGCTTTGGCCCGCTTGAAGCGCCAGGGGCGAAAGGTCCTGCCGATCAGGCCGAACCCCGGCCTTGGCTTCGGCGGTATGCGTGTCATACCAATCCTTCAGGGCGGCGTCGTCCCAGTCGCTGACGAGTACCCTGCCGGCTGATGTGCTCCAGGCGTCCACGCTGACACCTTCCCAGCCCAGCGCCCTATAGGTGTGATTGGACATTTCACTCTTGAGGGTCAGGACGGTGCCGCCGCGCAGCACGCAAAGGTGCGTTGTTTCGTGAGTAGCCGCCGACACCCGCTTGAGGTATTGTGCCGATGCGCTGACCATACGAGCCTCGGTGGTCCGGGCAGCCAAGGCGTAGAGGCTGTGACCGAGAGTGTAGAGCAGGCTCTCCGGGTCCCTGCTGACCAAGCCCGCTTCCGCCAGTGTGGCAAGTGTCCGGGACACTTGGGCTTTGTCCCGCCCGGTGATCTCGGCAACCTTGTTTACTCCGAGCCCCCCTCCGGCCACGGCCTCCGGGGAGCCCAGGATCTCCAGCAGTTCCAAATCCCTGCGGAGGCCCGAGGAATTGCGCCTGGGGATGGGTGTTCCGTTCACGGCTGGCTCCTTGGTTGTTCCGATCACGCTCCGATCCTAACCGTTATGGCGTTGACATTTCAACAACATTCATTGCGCAAAAGGGAACGCCCCCTCTACGGTTGTGTCATGGCTCACGGAGATGTGGGCCCCGATCCTTACCCCCAATGAAGTGAAAAGGAGGATCACGTTGAACGACACCCTTCTGTCCGACCTTGGACAGTTCCTCGTCAAGAGATCGGCAGACATTGCCGAATCCGCCGCCCAGCACCTGGTGGTTGTCTTGGTTTCCCTGCTGATAGCAACGGTCATCGGTGTGGGGGTCGGTGTCCTTGTGTGGAACAAGCCCATCAGCCGCTCGATGGCCATCGCCGGGGCCGGTGTTGGCCTGACCATTCCGTCCATGGCGCTCCTGGCACTCCTTATCCCCGTGCTGGGACTCGGCTGGACTCCCACCGTTGTGGGTCTGGCCTTCTACGCGCTGCTCCCCATCATCCGCAACACGGTGGTGGGGCTGCGCGAAGTACCGCCGGCAGTGTCCGAATCCGCATTGGGCATGGGGATGGGCACCGTGAAGACCCTGTTCCGGGTCCAGCTGCCCATGGCTTGGCCGGTAGTGCTCACCGGAGTCCGTGTTTCGGCCCAACTGTCCATGGGTATCGCAGCCATCGCTGCTTATGTGGGTGGTCCCGGTCTGGGCGAAATGATCTTCAAAGGCCTGTCGAGCCTGGGGTCCAAGAACGCCCTGAACTTCGCCGTCGTCGGAACCGTCGGTGTCATTGTCCTTGCCCTGCTGCTGGATGGCGCGTTCGTGCTCATCCGCCGCGTTACTACCTCAAGGGGACTTCGTGTCTGAATCAACAACCCCGGCCGCCGGCGCCCGGATCGTCCTCAAGGACGTCACCAAGACCTACCCCGGTCAGGTGATTCCCGCCGTCGAATCCTTCTCCATGGACATCGCACCAGGCGAACTGATCATGTTCGTTGGTCCGTCCGGCTGCGGCAAGACCACCACCATGAAGATGATCAACCGGATCATCGAACCGAGCTCGGGCTCCATCACCATCGACGGTGAGGACGTCCTGTCCCTGAACCCCAACGAGCTGCGCCGTCGGATCGGCTACGTCATCCAGCAGATCGGCCTGTTCCCGCATATGACCATCGCGGAGAACATCTCGGTGGTGCCCAAGCTCCTGGGCTGGGACAAGAAGCGCACGCGGGACCGCGTCGAAGAGCTGCTGGCCGTCGTCGAGCTTGACCCCAAAACGTTCGCCTCCCGCTACCCGCGCCAACTGTCCGGCGGGCAGCAACAGCGTGTTGGCGTTGCGCGGGCCTTGGCCGCGGATCCGCCCGTGATGCTCATGGACGAACCCTTCGGTGCCACGGATCCCATCACCCGGGAAAAGCTGCAAAGTGAATTCCTGCGCCTGCAGGAGAAACTGAGCAAGACCATCGTGTTCGTCACGCACGACTTCGATGAAGCGGTTCGGCTCGGCGACAGGATCGCGGTGCTGTCCGAACGAAGCCAGATCGAGCAGTTCGACACCCCTGCGAACATCCTAGCCAATCCCGCCAACGATTATGTGTCCCAGTTCGTAGGACACGGTGCCGCCCTAAAGCGGCTGGGACTCATCCCTGTGGGCCACGCGGCGCTGGGTCCGGCCGGGGGACAAACCGCCATGACCATAGGTGTGGACGACTCCCTGCGGGACGCGCTGGATGCCTTGGTGCTGTCCGGTGGCCTTCCCGTATCGGTCCTGGACCGGAACGGCAGTTCTGTGGGAACCATCGACATCGAACGAATCTCCGCTGTCCTCGGCGCCGAAATTCTCCCGCCAGCCCTTGCCGGGGGAGTGCGGCCATGACTGCGCAGGCAACGCGGGATCTGGCCACGTCCTTCGGCACCGCCTCAAACCGCAAAGGCAAGTACTTCTCCTTCAAACGGTTCGGAACACCGCTGATCATCGTGGGCGCATTGCTGGCATTGTTCCTCTGGATCTCCTCGCTGACGCTCGATTCCATTGAGTTGCGCACCCTGAACTGGGACTACCTTGCCGATCGGACCAGAGAACACCTCCTGCTGACCGTCACGGCGTCCGCGATCGTGTCCCTGATTGCCATCCCGGCAGGTATTGCCCTGAGCAGGGTGCATTCCAAGGCTGTCCACGCAGTGGTGTTCGGGATTGCCAACGTGGGGCAGGCAACACCCGCCATCGGCTTGGTGATCCTGCTGGCCATCGTGTGGAAGACAGGCTTCGAAGTGGCACTGGTAGGCCTGGTTGCCTACTCGGTCCTTCCTGTCCTCCGGAACACCCTGGTGGGACTCCAACAGGTTGACTCCAGCCTCACGGAAGCGGCCAAGGGCATGGGCATGCGTCCGCTGGAAGTGCTGGCCCGCATCGAGCTCCCTTTGGCCGTGCCGGTGATCATTGCCGGACTTCGGACCGCGCTGGTGTTCTGCGTCGGCGTCGCCACAGTGGCCACATTCATCAACGCCGGCGGCCTGGGCGACATGATCGTCAACGGCCTGAAACTCCAGCGCTGGCCCGTCCTCATCACCGGAGCCGTGGTGGTCTCCTGCATCGCCCTCACCATCGACTGGCTGGCAGGCCTCGCTGAAGACCTGCTCAAGCCCAAAGGCATCTGACTTTTCCTACTTCCCCAAGGACTTTCATCATGAAAAAATCCGCAATGACCCTTCTCTCCACCGGCGTCGCCGTGGCCCTCAGCCTCACCGCCTGCGGCGGCTCGGCCTCCTCCACGTCAAGCGGAGCCGGAAGCAACGAACTCGAAGGCCTCACCGGCGTGTTCGGTGCCAAGGACTTCTCCGAGCAGTTCATCCTGTCCCACATCACCAGCCAGGTCCTGAACGCCCACGGCGCAGACACCACCACCAACACCAGCGTGGTGGGCTCGGCCAACGTCCGCACGGCTTTCGAGACCGGCCAGTTCGCCGGCTACTGGGAGTACACCGGAACGTCCTGGATCACCTACAACAAGCAGACCACGCCTATCAAGGACAAAACGGAGATGTTCAAGGCCGTGAAGGATGCCGATGCCAAGAAGGGCATTGCCTGGCTGGACCCCGCACCGCTGAACAACACCTACGCATTCGCCGTTCGCGAGGATAAGGCCAAGGAACTCGGCATCAAGAGCCTCTCGGACGTGGCCAAGCTTCCCGCCAGCGAGCAGACCTTCTGCGTGGAGAGTGAGTTTTCAACCCGCGACGACGGCTGGCCGGGACTGCGCAAAGAGTACGGTCTGAGCCCCGACGCCAAGGTCTCCATGCTTGACACCGGCGTCATCTACACCGCCACCCAGAAGGGCCAGGACTGCAACTTCGGCGAAGTCTTCGAAACGGACGGCCGCATTCCCGCGCTGAAGCTTCAGGTCATGGAAGACGACAAGAACTTCTTCCCGATTTACCAAGGTGCCCTCACTGTCAAGGCCGACATCCTCGCCAAGTACCCGGCCATCACGGACATTATGGCCAAGGTCTCCCCGAAGCTCACCACCGAGGTCATGCAGCAGCTGAACGCCAAGGCTGACGTGGATGGCGAAGACCCGGAAGACATTGCCAAGGAATGGCTCGAATCCGAAGGACTGATCTGAAAATGACTGAACAGCTTCAAATCGGCGAGTCCTTCATTGGGGACGGCGTCAACGCAGCGCACGTCAACACCGTACTGGGACACCGGAGCGGCCCCGCTGGAACCGCGTGGGCCACGGCTTTGGCATCACCGAGTGCCGGCCACGTTCCGTTCGTCGCCGTCCTCCGGCCCTCGCTTCCCGTGAAGCCGCTGACGCTCTTCGTCACCAAGGCGGCGCCGTCCAACGACCAGCACGGCAACCTCATTTGGGGTGCAGCGCAGGCCGGCATCGCCGCAGGCGTGGCAGACGCTGTGGCCGACGGCATCCTCACGGACGAACAGGCCGATTCGCACGCGCTGATCGCCGCGGTGTGGGTGAACCCCAACGCCGACGACGACGACGCCGTCTACCGCAATAACCGTGAGTCAGTCCGGACTGCTTTGGAGAACGGGGTCAAGAACCTTCCCTCCACGGCAGAAGTGATCGAGGCACGCAACTCCCCGTCCAACCCCTTCTTCACCCCGCGAGGCTGACAGCAATGAAGATCACCGCAATCCGGCTGACCCGCATGGTCCTGCCCCTGGACCCGCCGTTCAACGCTGCTTGGGATCCTGAACCCCGCACATCATTCCCGGCAACTTTGGTGGAGGTGGAAACTGACGAAGGCATCACCGGCGTAGGCTCCGGCGACACGATGGATGGCTTCGAGGCCTATGAGCACCTGTTCATCGGGACCGACCCTATGGCCATCCTCAACCAGGTCCGCAGGATCGAAACCATCAACTTCCACGGCGGCCGCTACTGGCCACTCGAAGCGGCGCTGTGGGACATCATCGGCAAAGTTGCCGGACTCCCGGTAGCTACTCTCTTCGGCGGAGCCCAGGATCGCCTGGTGGCCTACGCTTCCTCCGGCGAACTGAAGGCGCCCGCAGCGAGGGCCGAGTCTGCACTCGCGGCGAAGGAGCGCGGCTTCAAAGCCATGAAGATCCGTATTTCCCGGGACCACCTGGACCAAGGCGTGGAGTCCGTCCGCGCTGCCAGGGAAGCCGTGGGCAAAGACTTCGACCTGATGGTGGACCTCAACCAGATGTGGCGCATGAGCGGCGACATCGAACCGGCCCTGGAACTTGCCAAAGTCCACCGACTCGCAGCCCAGCTGGCTGAACTGGATGTCCGCTGGCTCGAGGAACCACTTCCGCAGGCCGATATCAAGGGCGCACAGCGCGTGCGTGAGCAGACCGGCATCCAGGTCTCGGGAGGCGAGATGGTCCGCAGCATGCCGGAAATGATGGCCCTCATCGAAGCCGACGCCTACGACATCTACCAGCCCGACGTCGCCCTGGCAGTTGGCATGTACCGCGCCCGCCAAGTGGCCGAAACGGCAAACCTGAAGCACCGCTTCTTCACACCGCACACGTGGAGCAATGGTTTGGGCTTGCTGGCCAACCTGCACGTAGCCGCAGGCGTGGACGCGGGGCCATACTTGGAATTCCCCTATGACCCGCCGGGCTGGACCCCCGAGCGCCGCGACTTCTTCATGGAGCCCCTGGACATCGACGACGACGGTGCACTCCGCGTGCCCGACCTTCCGGGCCTGGGCGCCGTCATCGACTACGACGCCGTCAAGAAGTACTCGGTCTAAGGAGCCCGCCATGGCAACAACGAAGAACGACTGGATCGAGCGGGCGGCAGCCCAGCAGCCAGCCACGGGACTGTATATCGACGGCGGATTCCGCTCCGCGCGCAGCGGTGAAACATTCCCCACTGTCTCGCCGAGAGACGGCTCCATCACGGCTCACGTGGCGGCAGCGGGGGATCAGGACGTGGACGATGCCGTCCGGTCCGCGCACCGTACTTTCGAAAGCGGCGTGTGGTCGAGGACCGATCGCCGCCACCGGCAAACAGTCCTGACCAGGCTCTCGGACCTGATCCTGGAAAACCTCGAGGAACTCGCGCTCCTGGAGTCCACGGATGCCGGGCACCCCATCAGCGACGCACTCGCCGTTGACGTGCCCAGCTGCGCACGGACCTTCCGCTGGTACGCGGAAGCTCTGGACAAGGTCTACGACGACGTCGCACCCACTCCGCGCAACGCCCTCGCGGTCATTTCCCGCGAGGCACTCGGTGTGATCGGCGCAGTGGTTCCGTGGAACTATCCACTGATCATCACTGCCTGGAAAGTAGCTCCCGCCCTCGCCGCCGGAAACTCCGTGGTCCTCAAGCCCTCGGAGCAGACCAGCCTGACTGCGTTGCGCCTGGCCGAACTCGCCACTGAGGCGGGCGTGCCGGATGGCGTATTCAACGTCGTCCCCGGCCTCGGCCACGTTGCGGGTGCTGCCTTGGGGCGGCATGACCTCGTGGACAAGATCACCTTCACGGGCTCACCGGAGGTTGGGCGGTACTTCCAACGCTACGCCTCCGAATCCAATGGCAAGCAGGTGGCGCTGGAGCTCGGTGGCAAGTCGCCGCAGGTGGTTCTTCACGACGTCGGAGACATCGCAGCCTGCGCTTCGGCTGTGGCCTGGGGGATCTTCTACAACGCCGGGCAGACCTGCCACGGAGGTTCCCGACTCCTGGTGGACGAACGCGTCCACGACGAATTGATCGAAGAAGTCATCAAGGTGGGGCGCTCGCTGCAGCTCGGCGACCCGCTGGATCCTGCCACCCAGATCGGGGCGATTATTGATGACCGGCAGCTTGAGAGCATCCTCGGCTACTACGCCGTCGCAGAAGGCGAGGGCATCGCGGTGGCCAGCGGCGGCACCCAAGTCCACCCTGCCGGCGTCGAACATGGCTACTACCTGGAACCCACGGTCCTGGACCGGGTCAACAACGCCGGCCGCATCGGCCAGGAAGAGATCTTCGGGCCGGTACTGGCAGTATCGACGTTCCGTGGCGCTGCGGAGGGCATCCGGATGGCCAACGACACCAAGTACGGGCTGGCTGCCAGCGTGTGGACGCAGGACATCACCAAGGCGCACACAGCCGCGCGTGAACTCCGCGCCGGCACCGTCTGGGTGAACACCTTCGACGTCGCGGACATCATTACGCCCTTTGGCGGTTTTAAGGAATCCGGGTTCGGCAGGGACCGTTCCCTGCACGCCCTGGACGCCTACTCCGCACTGAAAACAACCTGGATCAACCTGGGCGACGCTGCCCTGGACGACTGAACCACCCAGCCTGAATTGAGACTCGATATGACTGCAACAACGCACGTTTCCGCCACGGAAACACAACCCCTCACGCCCGGAACCGCCCGCATCGGCTTCATCGGCCTCGGCAACATGGGCTCGGGCATGACGCGCAACCTCCAAGCCGCGGGCTTTCACCTGGTGGTCAACGATGTCCGCAAGGAATCCGCGGCCGCACTCCTAGCGAACGGAGCAGAGTGGGCGGAGGACGCAGCGGCAGTCGCCGCCGGCTCCGACGTCGTCATCACCATGCTCCCCACGCCCAAGCACGTGGAGACGGTGGCCATGGGGCCCGGCGGCATCCTTGCCGGGATGCCCCACGGCGGCACCTGGGTGGACATGTCCACCTCGGTTCCGGAGGTGGCCAACAGGGTTCGCGAGGCGGGCTCAGTCCGCGGCATCCGCGTCCTTGACGCACCCGTCAGCGGCATGTCCGTCGGCGCTGCGAACGGCATGCTGCAGATCTTCGTCGGTGGCGAGCCTGCCGACGTCGAAAGTCTTCGTCCCGTGTTCGAAGCTATGGGCGATCCTGAACGGATACTGCACGTGGGCGGCCATGGCGCCGGCTACGCGGTGAAGCTCATGATCAACCAGCTGTGGTTCTCGCACCTGGTGGCCACCGCGGAGGTCCTGAGCACAGGCGTCAAGGCGGGTGTGGACCTGGAAGTCCTGAGGCAGGCGCTGATCGCCAGCCCGGCGAACTCCAACTTCGTCCAAAACGATGTCCTGTCCATCCTCAACCACGGCGACTACGACGAAGGCTTCGCGATCGCCTTGGCCTGCAAAGACCTTGGCTTGTCCGTGGACCTGGCCCGTTCCGTTGGAGTTCCCATGGAGTTGTCCGGCTTGGTTGAGCAGCTCTACCGCCGGGCCAAGGCTCTTTACGGCGACAAGGCCGGGGAGATGACCCCGGTAAAACTTTACGAAGACGCTATCGGCATGCAGTTGCGGACGCCCGTGCAGGCCTCCGGCAGCGCCACGGAAGGAGCTTGACCATCATGCAGACACGTATGCAGATCCACGCTGAACTGGCCTCCACGGAGCTGACGCTGGATCCGAAGCCCACCGCCTACTTTGGGCGGGGCCGCGTGGTTGAGATTGGAGGGATTGTCGCTGCCCTCGGCGCGAAATCCGCCCTGATTGTCACGGACCCTTTCCTTGCCACCACAGACGTCGTAGCGGCCGTGCGGGAGTCCCTGGAAGCAGCCGGGCTCTCCGTCAGCGTGTTTGACGGCGTCACGCCCAACCCGACCACCACGTGCGTGGATGCGGGTTCGGACCAGGCCGCGGCATCCGGAGTCGATGTACTGGTGCCTGTTGGCGGGGGATCGTCCATGGACGCAGCAAAGGGCATCTCGCTGGGTGCCGTGAACCCGGCCCGGGGAGCGGGACTGGACTACAGCAACCACTTTGAGAACCCGGCGCTGCCTATTGTTGCCGTGCCCACGACTGCCGGCACCGGTGCCGAGGTCAATGCTTTCGGGGTGGTCACGGATGTGGAAGCGCACCGCAAGTTCTATGTCGGCCACGAATCGGCGCTACCCAAGGCCGCGGTCCTGGATCCTGAGCTGACCCTTGGGCTCCCGCCGAAGGCTACCGCGGCCACCGGTATGGATGCGCTCACGCACGCCATTGAGTCCTACTTGTCTATCCGGCAGAACCCGTACTCGGACGGCATTGCCCTTCAGGTGGTCTCTATGGTGGCCGAGTTCCTGCCCCGCGCAGTGGCCGACGGCAGTGACATCGAGGCGCGTTCGCAGCTGCTCCTGGCCTCACACATTGCGGGCGTTGGCTTCTCCCACACCGGTCTGGGCCTGGTGCACGCCATCGCCCACCCGCTGGGCGGCCGTTTCAACATCCCGCATGGCCTGGCGCTGTGCCTGGTGATCGAGGACGTCCTTCGCCTCAACCTCCGCAACCGGCTTGACCGGACCGCGCGGCTCGCCTTCGCGCTGGGTGTCGGAGACACTGCGGCCACGGTCGAACAGAACGCGGATGCCGCCGTCGAGGCTGTTGCCACGCTGGCGCGGGAGGTGGGCATGACAGCCCGACTTACCGACTTCGGCGTGACTGAAGCCGACCTCGACTCCCTCGTGGAGGACACCTTGGCGGACTCGGTCATCAACAACACCCCGGTGCCGCCCACCGCCGTCGAAATCCGCACGATCCTCGAGAAAGCGCTCTAAGTGGAAAACACCTTGACTTTTGATACGGCCGCCCTGACAGGCGCCGAGCGGGCGTTCGTTGAGTCCCTGCCCACACAGCTTTACATCGACGGCCAGTGGAGAGACGCGTCCGACTGCGGGACGTCCGTTGTTGAGGACCCCTCCACGGGCGGTGTGCTCACCAGGATCGCTGACGCGACTCCCGCTGACGGCCACCGTGCGTTGGAAGCTGCGGCCCGGGTCCAGGACTCCTGGGCGGCAACCCCGCCGCGCGAACGAGGAGAAATCCTCCGCAGGGCGTTCGAGCTGGTCACGGCCCGGGCCGAGGACTTCGCACTGGCGATGACCCTCGAGATGGGTAAGCCATTGGCCGAGTCCCGGGGCGAAGTGGCGTACGGTGCCGAGTTCCTGCGCTGGTTTTCCGAGGAAGCAGTGCGGGTTTCGGGACGCTACTCCACGGCACCGGACGGCAAGTCCCGTCTTCTCGTGACCAAGCGGCCCGTGGGTCCGTGCCTGTTCATCACGCCGTGGAACTTCCCCTTGGCCATGGCCACGCGGAAGATCGCCCCGGCCATTGCCGCCGGCTGCACCATGGTCCTCAAACCGGCCAACCTTACTCCGTTGACGGCCTTGTTGTTCACTCGGGTCCTGGAGGAAGCAGGCCTTCCGGCGGGCGTCCTGAACGTCATTCCCACCACCCGCCCGGGCGACGTCACGGGGCCGCTCATCCGGGACAGTCGCCTCCGGAAGCTCTCGTTCACCGGATCAACCGGCGTGGGGCAGCAGCTCATCGCTGACTCTGCGCATCAAGTGCTCCGGACTTCCATGGAACTGGGCGGCAACGCGCCGTTCCTGGTCTTCGAGGATGCGGACCTGGATGCAGCGATTGATGGCGCCATGGTGGCCAAGCTCCGGAACATGGGGGAGGCCTGCACAGCGGCGAACCGGTTCATTGTCCACGAATCGCTGGCGTCAGAGTTCAGCCATCGGTTGGCGGAACGCATGTCCTCCCTCCGGCTCGGACGCGGGTCCGCGGATGGCACCAACATCGGGCCGCTCATTGATGCCAAGAGTCGCGCGAAGGTGGACGAACTGGTGACTGATGCCGTTGACGGCGGCGCGACAGTTTTGACTGGTGGGGCTCCAGCGGACGGGGAGGGCTACTTCTACCCGCCCACCGTGCTGACGAACGTTCCCGCCTCAGCCCGGATCCTGCATGAGGAGGTGTTCGGTCCTGTGGCACCCGTGGTCAGTTTCTCTACTGAGGATGAAGCGGTCGCTTTGGCGAACGACACCGAGTACGGTCTGGTGGCCTACGCCTACACGCGGGACCTCAACCGCGGTATCCGGCTGTCCGAGAAAGTGGACGTGGGCATGTTCGGACTCAACACAGGCATCGTGTCCAACCCGGCGGCGCCGTTTGGCGGTGTGAAGCAATCCGGCCTTGGCCGCGAAGGTGGCACCGAGGGCATTGAGGAGTTCCTGGAGACCCGCTACATCGGTATCGCGGACCCCTCCTGATGCTTCGTTTACTTGTGACGGGCGGCACCAGCGGGATCGGTGCCGCCCTGGTCAGGGAGTCCTTGCGGGCCGGGCATTCGGTGTTCACCACGGGCCGTGACCCTGTGAAACTCGCAGCGTTCCTTGAGACATGCTCCGGCCTGGGTCATGTTGGTGGTGTGGTGGCAGATGCCGGCGACTGGGAGCAGACCCGGGATGCCGTTTCCGCAGCGCATGAGTTCCTTGGCGGCATCGACGTCGCCGTGGCAAACGCCGGGTTCTCCGCGGCCGGTGATCTCTCCGACGGCGACCCGGACCAATGGCGGCACATGGTCCTCACCAACGTCTACGGCCCCGCAATCCTGGCCAAGGCCGCCCTGCCGCAACTCCTGGAGAACCGTGGACACATGGTACTGATCGGCAGCACGGCAGGGAGGAAGGTATATCCCGGAAATCTGTACACCGCCACCAAATGGGCCGTGACCGGGTATGCGGAGTCACTTCGCCAACAGTTGGTGGGGACAGGAGTGCGGGTGCTCCACATCGCGCCGGGCCATGTAGACACCCCGCTGTGGAAAGAAGCACCGGATGCTCTCATCCCGCCCGAGTCCGTGGCTGGGACCATGCTGTGGGCTCTGACCCAGCCACCCGGCGTCGACGTTTCAGAAGTCATGGTCCGGGCGACCGGCCAGGCGTTCTAGCCCCGCCTCAGGTCGCGCCTTTTTCCCTCAACGGGCGTAAAATTGCCTCACTGATTGGCACTCGCTTTTTCTCTCTCCGGTAAGAAAGGAGGTGGAAAACATGGGACGCAGAATGGAAGGCTTCGTCCATGTGACCGAGCGGCTGCAGTCCGTTTTTGGACCGGCAACCCACGGCGATACGGACGGCCCTGTGGTGCACAAGCACGATGATTTCGAGACCGCTTCCGAGGCGGATCTGAAGAACTTCGACGTCGAGACCGACTCTGAGGGCCATCACTACGCAGTCCGGAACAATGATCCCGGGCCAACCAGCACCGACTACAGCCTTTAAAAAGGCGTGAGATGCCGAAGGGCCGGACCGCGAACTCCGGCCCTTCCTTACGTGAAGACCGGCACGGCGCCTTGACCCTGATTCCCTTACCGTGCCACTGTTGAGCAACTAATCAGCATGCTTATTATGTGAGTAGTACGTTAAATGCTGGTCTACAGAGGGGGCCTTCCATGAGTTTCCAAGATGATGCAGCAAGCGTACCGAACAGCTCCGCCCGTCCGGATCGAGGTAGTTCCGAGCGCCGGAAACCAGTAACCCCTACGCCCTCGTCAGGCCACGACAGGCCAACCCGCACCGCCGCCCTGTGGGTGGCAGTAGCCGTTGGTTTGGTGGTCCTGGTGATGCTCATCGTGTTCTTCGTCCAAAACCAGGACATGATCACGGTCCGGTTCTTTGGGCTGGAGGGGACGCTCGCACTCGGCACCACGCTGTTCATAGCGGCTGTAGGTGGCGGCGTGCTGGTGGCGCTCGCAGGAGGCGCCCGCATCCTTCAGCTGAGGATGAGCAACCACCGCCGCAAAAAGGCCGTTGGTGGGCCGGGCGTGGCCCCTTAGACCTGTTAATTGCGGAAGGACCGGAGCGCTTGCTCCGGTCCTTCCGCAATTTAATCCCGACGGCGGCACTCCCTGACGATGTTAAGTCCGCCGGGGTGTTGTGTCGTCTTAGCCTTCGCAGTCAGTGCAGTAGGCGACGCCATCTTTTTCGCGTGCGATCTGCGAGCGGTGGCGGACCAGGAAGCAGGAGTGACAAGTGAACTCGTCGTTTGCCTGCGGAATGACCTGGATGACCAGTTCTTCGGCGACGATTTCGCCGCCGGGGCCGTTGGCATCGAGGCCATCGGTTTCGTCCAGTTCAAGCACGACACTCTTGGCCGTGGGAGCGCTGGCGGACTGGAGAGCCTGGAGGGACTGCTCCTGGTTCTCTTTTACATCGGTACGGAGTTCGTCGTAATCGGCTGCCACTTTTTAATGCCTCTTCGTGTTAGGGGGTTACCGGGTATGCAACGTACAGCATGCCACGAAAATTCCATACCATACCCCAGTTCTACAGCTTGTGGCGAAAACCACGTGGGTGGCGGCCAAAAAAATCCGCCACCCACGGTCATTTCGCCTCTGTGTTACCGAAGTTCTATGTCCAGAGATTGGAAGTCGTCGGCCGCGTGTCGACCTACAAGCAGGCGGAACGTGCCCTGCTCAAACTGCCACCCGCCGTCGTAATGTGCAAACGCTTTGGCCGGGATGCGTATTTCCACACTCTCGGTGCCAGCGGGGGCGAGGTGCGCTCCCGCATAGCCAGCGAGCCAGCGGACCGGGCGTTCAACCGCGGATTCAGTGCGCTCGACGTAGACCTGCACCACTTCGCGGCCAGTGCGTGTGCCGGTGTTCTTGACCGGCACATGGACCACAAGATCCTTTCCTGCGGTCACCGCCTGGGGTGCGTGGGCTTTGCCGAATTCAAACGTTGTGTAGCCGAGCCCGAAGCCGAACGGCAGGGCAGGGGCTGCACCGCCTTCGGCTTGCTGCTTCAGCCAAGCACGGTAGCCGATGTGGATTCCCTCGGAGTAGACCACTTTGCCGTCCGTGGGCGTGGTGTTGAGGACGGGAACATCTTCCAGTGCGGAAGGCCAGGTGGTTGGAAGTCGTCCACCCGGTTCCTCGACACCCAGCAGGATGTCTGCGACGGCGCTGCCGAACTCCTGGCCGCCGAACCAGCCCAGCAGGACCGCGTCAACCGTGTCCAGCCACGGCATCAGCACAGGCGAGCCCGAGTTCACAACAACCACCGTGCGGGGGTTGGCCGCCGCGACGGCCTTCACCAGCTGGTTCTGGTACCCGGGGAGATCCAGATCCTTGCGGTCGAATCCTTCAGACTCGATGGCCGCGTTGGTGCCCACAACAACGACGGCGACGTCGGAGGCCCGTGCGGCTTCCACAGCCGCGTCAATCTCGGCCTGCGGTTCCGCAACCACCGTTTCCTCGCCCAGCAGGATGGCGGTGAAAGGAATGACCTGTTCCTTGGGCAACTGGTACTCGGCCTCGATCCGAATGCTCTGGCCGGCCGTGGTGTCGATTGCATGGACGGTCTTGGGCGGATCGAACAGGGCAGCGCCCAGGACTTCGGTGTCGTCCTCAAGTTCGCTGTTGAAGACTTCCGTACCATCCAGGACAAAGCGGATCCGGCCCACGGTGCCGACGCCCAGGTGGTGGACGCCTGCTGTTTCGGCAGTCCAGTCCGCTTCCATACGGATGGAGGCCGCGCCGTCGGGAATTCCAATGCCGAACCAAATCAGGTGCGACGCCAAGCGGTCTTCGCCTGAGATCTCGGTGCCGTCTTCCGCCAGGAAAGTCACGCGGATTCCAGGCACATTGGAGACCGGGTTGTGCAGTGACGTTCGGGGGAACGCCTGGATACCCTCGGCAACCTTGGCGCCGCGCGCGTAGGTGACCTTGACGCCCTCGGGCAGTGCCTTCCGCAGCCCTTCCAGCGGTGAGACCGTGTACTTAGGCATCACTGTGGCGCTGCCGCCGCCTTGGGTGCGGGCTTCGTCGGCGTTGTGGCCGATCACAGCCACGCTGCCCAGCGCCTTGGCATCCAGCGGGAGGAGGCCCTTGTTGCGGACCAGCACGGCGCCGCGGACGGCAACTTCACGCGCGACGGCGGCACCGTTCAGTTCGGTGGGGAGGTGGGTCACTGCTGGTTCGAAACCTTCGAGTGAGCCCACTCTGGCAGCGAGCCGCAGGATACGGGTGACCTTCTCAAGGATTGCTTCGCGGCTGACGCGTCCTTCGTTGACGGCCGCGAGGAGCTTGGGTCCCCAGTGGCCTACCGGGCCGGGCATTTCGAGATCCTGATGGGCGTTGGCCGCGTCGATCGAGCGGACGCCGGTCCAGTCGGATACCACGACGCCGTCGAAGCCCCATTCAGTGGTCAGCGGGGTTTCCAGCAGCTTGTTCTCGCTGGCCGTGGTGCCGTTGATGGAGTTGTAAGAGCTCATCACCAGCCAGGCGCGGGCCTCGGTGATGGCGTCCTCGAAGGCTGCCAGGTAGAGCTCCCTCAGGGGGCGTTCGTCCACCACGGAGTCCGCGGTGAAACGCTCGGTTTCGGCTTCGTTGGCCAGGTAGTGCTTGGGCGTTGCACCAACACCCATGGACTGGACGCCGGCCACATATCCTGCGGCCATGGTAGCTGTGAGGCGCGGGTCCTCGCTCATGCACTCGAAGTGGCGGCCGCCCAGCGGGGAGCGGTGGAGATTGATGGTGGGCCCCAGGACGGCGTGGACGCCCTTGCGGCGGGCTTCTTGGCCCAGGACCTGGCCGTAGCGGCGCGCCGTTTCGACGCTCCAGGTCGCGGACAAAGCCGAGGACGACGGTAAGGAGACTGAGTCGTGGCGCTCATCAAAATCTTCACCGCGGACGCCGGCCGGACCATCGGACATGACCACACGGGACAGGCCGATCTCCGGAATGGCGTGCGTGGACCAAACGTCCGCACCCGTCAGCAGTTGAACCTGCTGTTCGAGAGTCAGGCTTTGGGCGAGGTCGCGGATCTCGGCTTCCGCATCCTGAGTTCCTGCTGATGGGGCCGTGACGGCGGCTGAGACTGTGGGATTCATTACTTGACTCCTTTGATACGGGTGACGAGGAGGGCTCCGATGATGCCGACAACGGCACCGCCGAGGAACAACGCGGGGTAGCCACCCAGGGCGATCACAGGGAAGGCGATAGCAGGCACCAGGGACTGAGGGAGGGCCTGGGCGATGTTGAAGACACCGAAGGTCTTGGCATTTTCTGACTGGTCGCTGGGCAGGAGGTCCGTAATGAGGGCTACGTCCACGGCGCTGAAGACTCCGAGGCCTAAGCCCAGGATCCCTTGGCCAACCAGCACCTGACCTGTGTTGGTGCTGGTAGCGATGACGACCAGGCCGCCCATCATGATCAGGGCGGAGATGATGACCATACTCTTGCGCTTACCAAGGCGATCGCTGATCCAGCCACCTGCGAGGCTGGTGATCACGGTGCCGGCTGAGCTCACCAAGGTTGCTTGGAACACCAAACTGGTGACCTGCGTTTCGGCGACGTGGAGGTGGTCCGTGAAGAAGTACGGCAGGTAGAGAAGGCCGGCGCAGTAGCCCACGTAGACCAGGAATTTGGTGACCCAAGCCCACCCCAGGCCCGGGTAATCCTTGGGGTTGAAGTAGAAGGAACCCAGGATCTCCTTGAAGTTCAGCGGTGCCGGTTTCTCGGTGAGGACGCGGTCCTTGAAGGTGAAGGCAAAGGCAATGGCTATCGCCGTGCCCACGATCCCCGGGACTACCGCCATCTGCAAGGCGGTTTCGAACATCTGTGCAAAGAAGGCCGCTGCAACAAGGCCGATGGGCAACGTCATGCCGATCAGCCCGGAAAGGCGTCCGCGCTCCATTGGGCCGGCTTGGTCGGGAAGGGTTGCAACCAGAGCGGCCAAGCCGGCGTTGAAGCCCAGTTGTGCTACAACCCAAGCGATCAGAACCACTCCGACTTCCGTGGCCGAACCCAGCAGGAAGAGCGCTGCAAGGCCCACCAGGGAGCCGCCGACGATCCACGGCTTGCGCATGCCGAATCGTGACGTGGTGCGATCGCTGAGTCGGCCAAAGAACGGGTTGGCGAGCAAGGCAACAGCTGCTCCGACGCCAGCCACGAGGCTGAGTGCTCCAGCGCGCGTGTCCGGTGTGGTGATCTCCGAAATCTTGATGGCAAGGACTACCAATGCGGGGGCAAGGACAGCCATCCAGAGGCCGGCGCTCGCGATGGGCATACCGATGACGTAGGCGCGGGAAGCGGCTTTAGGCGGGGTGCTTCGAAGCCCCGGGCTGACGGTTTCCGCGCCTGCCATCTGCTGATTGAGATTGAGGGCCACATTGCCTCCTGGTGAACGGGTGACCCACCGTTGGGTCTCGAAGAACGACTTTAGCCCTAAAAATCTAGTGTGACTAGGTTTTTGCGTAAAAAGTCGAGTGAAGCTAGGTTTTGGGATGGTGAAATACACTGAACGGATGTCTACGTCGAGTTCGAGGGCCCGGGGCCAGTACGCCAAGGGTGCGGAACGCCGTGAACAGATCATCCAAACGGCAACTGATGTTTTTGCCACTGAAGGCTTTGAAGGAACGGCCCTCAAGCGCGTAGCCGAACTTGTGGGAGTCAAGGAAGCCACGCTCTTCCACTACTTCAAGGGGAAGCAAGAGCTCCTCACTGCCGTGCTGGCGGAACGCGACCGGCGCTCCATTGCAGTCAGCGGCCAGGAGGACGTGGGGCTGAACCTGATGCCGCCTATCGCGGAACGGAACGAGCGCGAGCCCGGCCTCACCACCCTTTACGCAGTGGCATCGGCCACGGCCAACGATCCCGGGCACAACTCCCACAGCTATTTCAAAGAGCGCTACGAGACGGTGGTGCGGGACATTGCCGCTGACATCCAACGGCGCCAGGCCTTAGGGGAGGTGCGCACCGACGTCGACTCCGTGATGCTTGCGCGGCTAACGATTGCCGCGTTCGACGGCCTGCAACTCCAGTGGCTCTACGACAAGTCCGTGGACATGGCGGACGGGCTACGGCAACTCATTGACGTGCTTTTGGCGCCGGCAGCCAAGGAGGCATAGCTACCCCGGGCTCCTCCTCGCTGTGCGAAGGGGCTTGCGACACGTCCTCAACGAATTCGAGTGCCACCAAACTAATGCAGGAAGGACCGGAGCGCTTGCTCCGGTCCTTCCGCTGTTGTGACTTGGTGGCTCTAGCGGCCAGTGCCGCCGTAAACGGTAGCCTCAGCGTCGCCGTCGAGCTCGAACGCATTGTGGATGGCGCGCACGGCATCATCCAAGGCGTCAGCGCTGGTGACCACGGAGATGCGGATTTCCGAGGTGGAGATCATGTCGATGTTGATGCCGGCGTCGGAGAGGGCCTTAAAGAACGTGGCCGAAACGCCCGGGTGCGAACGCATGCCCGCGCCGATGAGGGAGAGCTTGCCAACATGCTCGTTGTATTCGATGCTCTCGAAGCCGATCTGGCCCTCAGCAGCACGCAGGGCGGCAAGGGCGTCGGCACCTTCCACGATGGGAAGGGTGAACGAAATGTCCGTGCGGCCGGTGCCGTGGGTGGACACGTTCTGGACGATCATGTCGATGTTCGAGTGCGCGTCTGCGATCACCTGGAAGATCGCGGCAGCCTTGCCGGGGATGTCCGGAACGCCCACAACGGTGACCTTGGCTTCGGACCGGTCGTGTGCAACGCCGGAGATGATTGGCTGCTCCAAGGCAACTCCCTCTTGAATGTTGAACTTTTCATCGGCGCCGGGGATGACCCAAGTGCCTTCGTGCTGGCTAAATGACGAGCGGACGTGCAGCGGCACGCCGAAGCGGCGGGCGTACTCCACACACCGCAGGTGCAGGATCTTGGCACCGGAAGCGGCCAACTCCAACATTTCCTCGCTGGAGATACGGTCGATCTTCTGGGCGGAGGTCACAACGCGGGGGTCGGCGGTGTAGATGCCGTCCACGTCCGTGTAGATTTCGCAGACATCAGCCTCAAGTGCGGCGGCCAACGCAACAGCGGTGGTGTCCGATCCGCCGCGACCCAAGGTGGTGATCTCGTTGGTGCTGCGGCTCATGCCCTGGAAACCTGCCACGATCGCAATGTGTCCCTTGTCCAGGGCTGTGCGGATGCGGTGGGGGTCGACGTCGATAATCCGGGCCTTGCCGTGGATGCCGTCGGTGATCATGCCGGCCTGGGAGCCGGTGAAGGACTGCGCGGAAGCGCCGAACTTGTTGATGGCCATGGCGAGCAAAGCCATGGAAATTCGCTCGCCGGCGGACAACAGCATGTCCATTTCACGGGCGGGAGCGGAGTCCGTGACCTGACCCGCAAGGTCCAGGAGTTCATCGGTGGTGTCGCCCATCGCGGAGACAACAACCACAACCTCGTTGCCGGCCTTCTGCGCATCCACGACGCGCTGAGCGACCCGTTTGATGCCATCAGCATCTGCAACCGAGGAACCGCCGAACTTCTGAACGATCAGCTGCTTGGTAATCGCAGCCTCGTTGGAGAGCTCTTCGATCTTCACTTCGGTAGTGGGCATAGTCATGCGCGCACCCTCACTGCATCAATAGGGTTCGAACGCGGCATGCCAAATTCCAAATTTGAGCACGCCAGCGTAGCTTATTTTCCCAGTTTATCGCCGTGCGCAGGGCTGGCAGGAATTGTGACCACATAGCGGCCACCAGCTGTAGCGCCGGGAGTATGTAACAACGGGACAGCTCTACGCCACGGGCCCGCCACGCCTCCAGGAGTCAGGAGGCGCGACGGGTGGGGGTTTCGCAGTCTGTGCGATGGGTTAGCGGCCCTCAGTGCCCGTCTGCCACACAGCCCTCCACGGATACTGGGTGTACATGACAAGATTCCCGTCCGACTGCATCCGCAGTAACTTAAACTCGTAGTTTCTTGGGCCAGAGGTATTCGTCTGCCAGAGCACGTTCATGGATTGTCCGTACATGACAATGTTGCCGTCGCCCTGAACTGCCAGCATGCTCGCGTTTCGTCCGTTGGTTCGGGTATGCCAGAGGGGGACCCCGTTCTTATAGACAACGAAGTTTGAATCAGTCTGGAAGACGGCTTTGTACGGTCCGTTTAGCAGACAAAACTGGCCCGGCCGGTACGTGATGTTCGGGGCGTTGTAGTAAGCGAACTGGAGAGTTTGTCCGGTGCTGCCGGGGGTGCACGAAGAATAGCCCCAATAAGCGCTTGCCGGTTGGACGCCGACAGCGCTGAGGAGTCCCAGTGCCAGTACGCCTGAGCCGATCCTTCTGACGAGCTTCTTGCGGTGCGTTAGTTGTTTCTTCATATCCCTGGTCTGTTCTCCATCGATCGTCGGCGGTTGCTGATAGAGGTTTCTTGTCAGCATCACTCGATGCCTGCACCGAGCTGTACCTTCGGCGAGTCATCCCAAGGCGTGGTTCCCGTGCCAGCAAAGCGCCGGGAACGAGGGCCGTGGACGCCGCCACTTAATGAAGTGCGACTCGCCAGGGTTACATGACGCGCTCACCGTGGATGAGCTTGGCCGAGGAGTCGTCCGGAGGGTTAGCCGGCTGCGCGGTTTACGGCAGGTGAATGGCGCAGTAACTTCACGAGTGCGCGCCGGGATGACAGAGGGCGAATCGTCACCAACCTGACGTGGCCGGACCGCCTTTGAACGGGCCTACTATCTGCTGAGTGATCCACCCGCCGTAGAAGCCGCCTTGCTGGAATGTCACCTGCTCGCCGTTGATCTCGCAGGAATCCATATGTTGCGGGTAGAGGGCCACCCGGCTGCTGAGGGGCTCGAAACCCCTGGCCGGGTTCGCGTAAGTCCACCCGCCGCGGGATACGACAACACCGCCGGCAACGACGTCGAAATAGCTTGCTTCTCCCTTGAACTCGCAAAAACTCGTGCCGTCGTGAGGAACCAGCACGCCGGAAGGGAAGGCATCAAAGGGTAGGTAGTAGACGGGCG
Source organism: Pseudarthrobacter sp. PvP004 (assembly GCF_017876035.1). Lineage (NCBI taxonomy): Bacteria > Bacillati > Actinomycetota > Actinomycetes > Micrococcales > Micrococcaceae > Pseudarthrobacter > Pseudarthrobacter sp. PvP004. The sequence goes on along the minus strand of NZ_JAGINL010000001.1, from coordinate 3,331,708 downwards.
GGTGGCTTGTCTCCAGAACCCGCACAGCGTCAGTGGTGTCCACGATCACCTGACCCCCAAGCCGGACAACCACCCTTTCCGAGCGTGGTTCGATCCTCGGCGGACGTGGATAGTCCCACACCGACTCCTGTCCCTTCTTGGGTTTGATGGGCCGGGGGCGCCGAAAGACGCCGGAAACACTGCGACTGGAGACCATGTCCCATGGTGGCACGCTTGGCTGGGATCTCCCCGTGAAAGCCGGTGCATCGAAGCCTGGGCCCCGGCGTATCGGTTGGGGCGTGCCCGGCGTACCATCCAACTCATGAGGTTTGTGAGCGGCGATGGCCGGTTTGCCTGACCATACGGGCGGTTCGGGTCCGGGATGGAACGAGCCCGAATATGAAGTCATCGGCGGCGGGATGATCGATGATCAGCCGTCCAAGGTGACCGACCGGAAACCAGGCACGGGGCCGCCGCTCGCCTCTGGAAATTTCTCAGTGACTGCCGGCGAGGCGTGGCGGAACACCCGGGAGTCCTTCACGTCATGGTGGTTCTGGCTGGCCTGCGCACTTGGGATTGCTCTCGCCTGGGGGATAGCCGCCGCCTTGGTGGCCTGGGCAGAATCCAGCGGGGGGTTTGAGGCCGGGGTCGCCAATGCTGTCCATTTATTGATGGCGGCATTTCTGGCACTCTCAGCGGCCGTGCTGGGCGCCGTGTGGGGCTTCCGGCATCCCAACGGAAGCGTCCCTTCACTGCTGCTTGCAGGAGCCATGCGCGGGGTGGCCTTGGCCGTGCCAGCTTGCGCTGTTCTGATGGTGGTGGGCTTCAACGTCGGCGGGCCGATCGCGCTGGCCGGTGCCGCCGTCGTCGTCATTGTCCTTGAAGTAGCCCTCTTCGGGCTGATCGGTGCTGGTTCACGGAGATGCTTCGCCAAGGTCATGCCGGCAGGGGTTTTGGCTGTGGTGCTCATGGCTTTCCTTTGCATAGGAAATGTGGCGGTCACGGTCCTGTTGCTGCCCGCGACCACAGGTACGGGTCAGGCATCCGTGCCGGTGAACGTGGAGCGGGACGACTCCGGAAGGATCACTGCCTATGAATGCGTTGGCAATCTTCGTCCGGTTGAGGTGGCGCACACGGATCGGGTTGCCTGGCTGGCCACCACCAACCCTGCCCTGCTCCTGGGCAGCGTGGGCGGGGAACTGGCGCCCACGGACAACCCGATTGGATGGATGTTGTCCGGACTGCAATGGGCCGCCGACGGTCCGTCACGCGAAGTCCCGTGCCTTAGCGGGGAATCAAGCGACGGCCTTGCTCCATCCATGCCTGTGGCGCTGACGGGCTTGGTACTGCAGGCAGCACTCGCCGCGCTGGCGATTATGTCGGGACGCTGGCTGGCTGACCGCCGGGCGGCGGCTGGTTCGGGTCCTGGCTGAGCTGCCTCCGAGCGTACTCAGAAATGACGACTCCCGAGCCGAACGCCGTCGTCGAAACCTCATTGAAGGCGCTGGGCTGGTAGGTGCCGGGCGCAAACAGCGGGATGCCGTCGCCAAAGAGCACCGGACTGCGTTTGAGCACAAGCCGGTCGATTTCACCCGCGAGCTGCGTTGCCAGTTGCCCGCCGCCACAAAGCCAAATCGACTGGCCGGGCTCGGACTTCAACCGGCGAACAACCTCTACCGGATCTTCATCCGTGACTTTCAGGTTCGGGTGCTCGCCGGGTACGTCCGACTCGGTCCGTGTCCGGGAAAACACCACTTGTTTGAGGTGCTGATACGGGCTTGTCATGCCCACCGGCAGTCCAACAGCGTAGGTGTTCCAGCCCATCACGACGGTGTCGAACATGGTCCCCGTGCGTTTGACGGTTGATGTTGTGATTGCGAGACTACAACAGCGCGTTGCGCCTGCCCTCGAACGCGCGGCCCAAGGTGACCTCGTCCGCGTACTCAAGGTCTCCACCCACGGGGAGGCCCGACGCCAGCCGTGTCACCGTGATCCCGATCGACTTGAGCATGCGGGCAAGGTACGTTGCCGTAGCTTCGCCCTCAAGGTTCGGGTCAGTGGCGATGATGATTTCCTGGATGGCGCCGTCGTTGAGGCGCGTGAGGAGTTCACGGATGCGCAACTGTTCCGGCCCGATGCCGGCGATGGGATTAATGGCCCCGCCCAGCACGTGATAGCGCCCGCGGAAGGACCGTGTGCGCTCGACGGCCAAGACGTCCTTGGACTCCTCAACGACGCAAATGACCGACGGATCACGACGCTGATCCCGGCAGATATTGCACGTTTCCTGCTCGGTCACGTTGAAACAGACAGTGCAGAACTTCACGCGTTCCTTGACCGTGGTGATAGCCGTGACAAGACGCTTCATGTCCTCGGGATCTGCCTCAAGGATATGGAACGCCAGGCGCTGCGCCGATTTAGGGCCCACACCGGGAAGCCGGCCGAGCTCATCAATCAGCTCTTGAACTGCACCTTCGTACACAATGTCCTCATTAGTTTGAAATCAGTGCTGGAGTCAGCGGGGTTGTAGGGGAGAACCGTCCAAGGCGCGCTCTTCAATCAGCTTTCCGCCCAGAATACGCTCCACCGCAGCCCGCCCAAAGACCCGGGATTCCTCGATGGTTTCATCTTCCGGACTGGGAATGTCCTCCGGGACTGACTCCGGCTTCGCCTGAGTCCGCACCGGGGCCTGCACACGGCCGGCCTGGGCTTCGGGGCTGTTCGTCAACCGCTGGTACAAGCTCTGCCGGCCATTTGGACTGCTCGACGGCGCACCCTCCTCAAGCGTCGCAACCGAACCATGCGACTCCTCGGGTTGCGTAGCCAAGGATGGCCAGGTTGCCGGTGCGTTGCTGGCAGCCGGGGCGCCGCTGGTTACCGGGACGCTGCCGGCCGTGTCGCTGCTGCCGGCAGGGTCGGGCATGGATTGCGTTCCCGGCCAGCTCGACGCCGGTGCGACGTCCCAGCTGGAGCTTGGGTTCTGTTCGGCATTGGTTGGGTGGCCGTAAGTTCCGGAGGGTGTTTCCGGGACCTGCGCCGCCGCCGGTTCATAGTCCGGGGCGTCCGTTGCGGGTGCGCTTTCTTCAGGAGAGTCGAGGGGTCGCTTGCCCACGTTGGACTCCGTGCCCACAACCCACGTCCCAGGAGCCTGCTCCACCGCGCGGGACCATGGATCGTCGGACCCGTTGATGCCCGCAGGGTTTGCCGCTGTGGAAGCGGTGGCAGAAGGGACGGCCTGGGCCGGCGCTGCTGATGCTCGCGGCGCCGTCGGTGACGGGCTCGAGGAAGGTGATCCGCTTGCCGGGGACTGGGCGGGGGCCGGCGTAGCCGGCTGTGAGCCCGTGCGGCCGTATCCCGACGGGGGTTCCCAATCCGCCGGAGGCTCTTCATCCAAAGGCGGGGCATCCTCGTCGAGCGGCGGACCCCAATCGTCGTCAGGGTACGAGTAATCCGTGGATGGCTCGGCGGGTGCCGAAGTGGCTGGCGCGGGGGCGGCGGGTGCGGGTGCTGCCGGCGATGCTGCCGCCGGGGCGGGTGCTGGCGCGGCCGGCGTCGGGGCAGCCGGGACTTCTGGCGCGGGTACTGCTGCTGGAGCTGGCGATGCTGCTGCCGCTGGTGCCAGCCCCCACGCAGAGTCGACCGCTGATACCGGGGCTGGTGCAGGAGCTGATTCAACAGGCGGCGAAGTGGGGTTCGCGGGGGTGCCTGCTGACGATGCAGCAGCCGGAGTTTCCCGGCTAGTAGGTGCTTTTGGGTTTGGCTCAGAGCTCGCTGAGCTGTTGCCGCCAGCCACGGCGACGATCTGGCAGTCGATGCCGATGGTCTTGTGGATCGCCTGGCGAAGGTTCTCGGAATGATCCGCGCGTCCAAACGCCCCTGCAAGGCCGCCTGTTGTGAAAGCCAAAGTCAGCACTTGGCCATCGAACTGGGCAACTTGGGCATTCGGTTCCACCAGTGCCCAGGTGCTGCGCTTGATCTTGGTCAAGGTCTGCAGGACGTCAGGCCATGCGCGACGCAGGGCCTCTACGTCGCCGCTGCCACCGGAAACCGAAGCTGCAGCAGCAGGCTGCGGAGTGGGGGCAGGTGGCTGCTGGGCTGCCTGCACCGGGGCTGTCGGCTGAACCTGCGGGGCAGCCTCCTGCGAGGGAGGAGGCGTAGGAGCTTGAACAGGCTGGGTTTGCTGTGGTGATGCCGACCCCGGCTGCGGCTGGCTTGAAGCAGCGTGGGATGCGGCAGCCTGGGGGGAGCGGCCGGCAGCCGGACGGTCCTCGACGGGCCAATCGTTGGTGGAGACTCGCGGTGCCGTGATGGCGTCGCGTGATCCTGCTTCAGCGGACGGCTCGGAAACCGCCGGAGCCGAAGCGGGCGTTGGCTGGGCATCGGCCGACGCAACAACAGCGGCCGCAGGCGCAGGCGCAGGGGCGGCAGCGGGCGTCGTCGGGGCTACCGGCGAAGCCGTTGGCGTAGTAGCTGCAGCCGCCGGTGGGGCGGCAGCAACAGCCGGAGCACCGCCGTCGCCCGTGTAATTCAGGCGACGTTCCACGCGGTCGATGCGGGCAGCGATGCCACGCTCCGTCTGTTCGGCGCTGGGCAGGAGGATGCGGGCACACAACAGCTCGAGGTGGAGACGCGGGGACGTGGCCCCGGTCATCTCGGTGAGCGCGGTATTTGTGACGTCGGCTGCCCGGGACAGCTCGGCTGCGCCCAAGTTGGTTGCCTGGTTGCGCATCCGAGCGATCTGATCGGCCGGCATGCCGCGAAGGATGGCCTGCGCGCTCTCGGGCATGGCCTGGACGATGATGAGGTCGCGGAAGCGTTCCAACAGGTCTTCGACGAAGCGCCGGGGGTCGTGACCGGTCTGGATGACTCGGTCCACCGCGCGGAATACGGTGGCAGCATCCGCGGCAGCCACGGCATCCACGATGTCGTCCAGCAAGGAAGCGTGCGTGTAACCGAGCAGCGCAACAGCGAGCTCGTAGTCCAAGCCGTTGGGTCCCGCGCCAGCCATGAGCTGGTCCAGGACGGACAGGGTGTCACGAACAGAACCGCCACCCGCGCGGATGACCAACGAAAGTACGCCGGGAGCGACAGGAACATTCTCCTGCTGGCAGAGCAGCTCAAGGTATTGCATCAGCGGCTCGGGCGGCACCAACCGGAAGGGATAGTGGTGCGTCCGCGAGCGGATGGTCCCAATGACCTTGTCCGGCTCGGTTGTGGCAAAGATGAACTTGATGTGTTCCGGCGGCTCTTCAACAATCTTGAGCAGCGCGTTGAAGCCGGCAGACGTGACCATGTGGGCCTCGTCAATGATGAAGATCTTGTAGCGGTCACGCACCGGGGCGAACGTTGCGCGCTCGCGGAGATCGCGGGCGTCGTCCACGCCACCGTGGCTGGCGGCGTCGATCTCTATGACATCAAGCGAGCCGGAGCCGCCGCGTGCAAGTTCGATGCAACTGGGGCATTTTCCGCAGGGGGTGTCAGTGGGGCCCTCGGCGCAGTTAAGGCAGCGGGCCAGAATGCGCGCAGAGGTGGTTTTGCCGCAACCGCGGGGGCCGGAGAAGAGGTAGGCGTGGTTCACACGGTTCTTGCGGAGCGCCGTCATCAGCGGCTCCGTGACGTGTTCCTGCCCGATAACGTCCGCGAAAGAGTCCGGGCGATACCTTCGATACAGGGCAGTTGTAACAGTCACAAGTGAAACCTACCTATAGAGACTGACATTTAAATAAGTGACCCCTCATGCACCCGCCAGAGCCCATCTACCCTTGCTACCTTCCGGTCCTGGGGGAGTTCAACAGGATGACGCCACATGAGGGGCCGTCGACAAGCTTACCCGAACTTGGGTTGGGGTTCGAATCGGCTCGAAGGGCTGTGGATAAGGCTCGACGGCGTTTGGCTGGCCTTCTCATTTTGTCGGGGCTGGCTGGTAATCGTCGTACTGCAGGAGAGGTTCGTCGGAACGGGTGTGGCTATGGTGCGGGATGGGTAGTGGGGAGTGGGTGGGGTTCGTGTCCTGGCGGTCTCCCCGTCACCGCCAGCCATTCACCGGCCATGTCATGAAAGCCGGCTCCTCGTATGGGTGCGCGGCCCGCAGAGCCAGCACAACGCCGTCGAGCATGTCCTCCTGAACAACGCACTCAACCCGGGTTTCGGGCACCTGCTCCTCGATCCCCACCTCACCGATAGCTGGCCGTGCTCCCGGTAGAGGCGTGAAGCGGCCGGTGCCTGGTGAAGTAAAGGCGCAGTGGGAGTAGTCGCCGATTCTCCCGGCGCCTGCGTCGCCAATGGCCAGGAGGACTTCCTCGATATGCGTCTCAGGAACGTAGACAACGAGGGCATGCAGCTGAGCCATAAGGACATCCTGTCAATAAACTTCGGCTACAAACAGGTCTCAACCATTGCAAAACGAGGGACTGCAGCGGACCATGGGTATGTACACCGATTGGGGCAATCTCAAGGTTGTGAGCTGCGGGGCCTGGGAGCGAGGGGCCGGACCCGGCAGCTCAACGGTGATACCGCAAGAATGGGCGCGTTGGGGGCGTCCATTTTTCCGTTAACGACCGCTTCTCCGAGGGTGCTTCGGCGTGGCAAATCAGCCCGATTACACGATGCCGAAATTCTCAGGTACAGTAGTATCTGCTTTCGAATCGGAAGCAAGGAGAATTCGCCTAGCGGCCTATGGCGCACGCCTGGAACGCGTGTTGGGTTAACGCCCTCGGGGGTTCAAATCCCCCATTCTCCGCCGAAAAAGGCTCCGGGATCCAGCTGATCCCGGAGCCTTTCTCTTTGCCCGAAACCCGAGTCCGGCCATGACGGTTTCCCGCATCACGTCCCGCTCATTCCCAGCGCACCATTTGTCCTATGACGTGCTTGGCCGGACCTTTATGCCCTCCTAGGATTGCTTGGACTTGCTCGCAACCAGAGGGGATCCGGTGTCGGACTTCAGTGTAGGAAGAGTCCGGGGCAGGCACCTTGCAGTCCCGCCGAACCGGCACAGCGCGGCCCCGTCGAACCGGCACAGTGCGGCCCCGTCGAACCGGGCTCGGGCGGCGGATCTGGACGCCATCAGGCTTACCGGTATCGCAGCCGTAGTGGTTGGTCATGTCTGGACATCCGGGCCGTTCACCGATGCCCTGTTTGCGTGGCATGTCCCCGTATTTTTCATCCTGACGGGCTATCTGTGGAAGTCGGGCCGGACGGTGCGGGATGAGATCACCCGCCGCTCCAAGACGCTCCTGGTCCCGTACGTTGCGTGGCTGGCCGTCCTCAGTGTCGCGTTCGCTTCCGTGGAGTATCTGCGTGGCGGATCCCTGCCCGTCGAAGCACTCCGAAATGCGGTCTATGGCGGAGCGTTCGCGGTGCGCCCGTATTCGGCGTTCTGGTTTGTGCCGGTCCTCTTTTTCACGGCCGTGCTGTTCCGCTGGCTGGAGCGATTTCCGCCCTGGATGGCGTGGATCATCGCTGGACTTGGGCTGGCAGCAAGCGTTTTTGCCGGGGAGGTGATGGCAAAGACGCCCTTAGGAATAGCCTTGGCGGTGCCGTGCCTGGTGTTCGTTCTCGTCGGACGCGCTTTGCCTGCCATGGTCCATCGCGTCCGGTACAAGACGGCCGTGGGCGTGGGTCTGGTACTTGCTGGCGTTGCCCTGACGGTCGGCGGTGTGGTTCAGCCGCTGAACATGAAGGACGGCGACTTCGGCACAGTCGCGCTGAGCGTGGTCAACGCCTCTGCAATTAGCCTGGGACTGATCCTCGTCTTCGCAGCGCTGTACCGCATGGTCAGCCCGGCGGTGAATCGCCTGACGATCCAGCTGGCCTCCGCCGGGCTGGTGGTGGTTCTCACCCACGCGTTCTTCCTCTACCTGCTCAACACGCCTGCGTCGGGATCGATCTTTGACGCCGTTGTAGCTTTGGCGGTGCCCTTTGCTCTCGCATTGCTGGTGCTCCGGTCGCCGCTCCGGCGCTGGCTGGTGGGTTAGCCGTCAGCCCGCTGCTCGGTATCTTTCTGCTGAGCGGCAGCCACGCGTTCCAGCACTTCCCGGCAGGCCAGAATTGCCGGGTGGATCCGGCCGGCCGTTCTGGTGGATGTGAACACGGTTCGCTCCGGGAGACCGGGAAGGTCCAGGAGTTGGACCGTGCGGGTGCGCCCGGTCCATACGAGGTCCGGCATGAGTGCCACGGCGTTCCCGGATTCAATGAGCCGGATCTGGGCTTGGAGGTCGGCTGTTTCGTAGCGCACGTCCGGTTCGAAGCCCGCGGACCGGCAGGCCTGCTCCGCCCAGTGCCGGGATGCTGCGCCGCGGGGTTCCATGACCCACGGCATTGAGGCGGTGTCCGCGAGGGTGGCTACGGTTTCGCCGCCAAGTCCTACGGGGGGAGTGGCCAGCCGGATGGCGTCGCTGGTGAGGGTTACCCGGTCCAGCCCGCTGTGGTGCGGGGCCGCGTGGCCTGGGTATTGCTCGGCCACCACAAGGTCGAAGTCCCGCGCCCACGTTTCGTAGAGTGCAGTCTCGGGCTCGCGCTGCGTCATCTCCACGCGGACCTCTGGATACTCCTGGCGCATGATGCTGAGGAAATCGGGCAGCAAAGCCAGTGCCGCGGATTGGAACACGGCCAAGCGCACGGTTCCGGTCACCATGGAGAGCGACGCCGCGAGCTCGGTTTCCGCGCGCTCCAAGGTCTCCAGCAGCGCCGCGGTGTGGGCCACGAGGATCTCCGCTTGCGGAGTCAGTTGCACCCGACGCCCCGCTTTTCGCAGCAGCTCCACCCCGGCTTCCTTCTCCAGCAACGTGAGCTGCTGTGAAACTGATGAGGGGCTGTATTGCATCGCATCGGCCACCTCGGCGAGGGTTCCGCGGATCTTTAACTCGTGCAGCAAACGCAGCCTGCGGACGTCCAGCAAGACGACCTCCAAAGGTTCGGGATGGGTAATCAATATTCGTCAGAAAAGATCGCTTTTCCTAACGTGATTGTAGATCCATACTGATGGAAACAAACAAACTTCTCCGTCTCAGAAGGAGCCCCCATGACCAGCACCCTCCCGGATGCCACCGCCCCGCGCACCCAGGATTCCGGGCAGTTCGATGCTTTGGCTCAGGAAGCCATCGCCTTGGTCCGCCACTGGCTTACCGAAGCCAGCAAGATCCCCGTGGATGTGTCCGCGCAGCGTCTCGCCGGTGTCCTGAAGGACCCGAACGGCCTTGACTTCACTGTCGGATTCGTCGACGGCGTCATCCGCCCCGAGGACCTGTCGGTCGCCGGCCGCAAGCTCGCAGAGCTCGCTCCCAAGGTGCCCAAGTTCCTCCCGTGGTACATGCGCAGCGCTGTGCGCGTGGGTGGCGTCATGGCTCCGATTGTCCCGCAGGTTGTCATCCCGATCGCCCGCCGCGTGCTCCGCGAAATGGTGGGCCACCTGATTGTGGACGCCACCGACGCCAAGCTCGGCCCGGCCATCGCCAAGATCCGCCAGGACGGTGTGCACCTGAACGTCAACCTCCTCGGCGAAGCAGTCCTGGGCGAGCACGAAGCCCAGCGCCGCCTGGAAGGCACGTTGAAGCTCCTTGCCCGCGATGACGTGGACTACGTGTCCATCAAGGAATCCTCCACCGTGGCACCTCACTCCCCGTGGGCCTTCGACGAAGCCGTCGACCACGTGGTGGAGAAGCTCACCCCGCTCTACCGCCTTGCCGCGTCCTTCCCCAAGCCCAAGTTCATCAACCTGGACATGGAGGAATACAAGGACCTCAGCATGACCATTGCGGTGTTCAAGCGCATCCTTGACATGCCCGAATTCAAGAACCTTGAGGCCGGCATCGTCCTCCAGGCCTACCTCCCGGACGCCCTCGGCGCCATGCAGGAACTGCAGGAGTGGGCCTCGGCACGCCGCGCCCAGGGTGGCGCACCCATCAAGGTCCGCGTGGTCAAGGGCGCCAACCTTCCCATGGAACAGGTTGAAGCCTCGCTGCATGACTGGCCGCTGGCTACGTGGGGCACCAAGCAGGACTCGGACACCAGCTACAAGAACGTCATCAACTACGCCCTCACCCCGGAGCGCATTGACGCAGTCCGCATCGGCGTGGCAGGCCACAACCTGTTCGATGTCGCTTTCGCCTGGCTGCTGGCGAAGCAGCGGGGCATTGCCCAGCAGGGACAGGGAGCGATTGAATTCGAGATGCTCCTGGGCATGGCAACCGGTCAGGCCACCGCAGTCCGCAAGGACGTGGGCAGCCTCCTCCTGTACACACCGGTGGTCCACCCGGGCGAGTTCGACGTCGCCATCGCCTACCTGATCCGCCGCCTCGAAGAAGGCGCCAGCCAGGAAAACTTCATGTCCGCAGTGTTTGAGCTGAGCGAAAACGAAGCCCTGTTCAAGCGCGAGCAGCAGCGCTTCCTGGACTCCCTGGCAGGCATGACGGACACGGTTCCCGGCCCCAACCGCCAGCAGGACCGCCGCCTCCCCGCCGAGCCTGCCCCGCTTGAAGGCTTCGCCAACACCCCGGACACCGACCCGGCCCTCCCGGCAAACCGAGCCTGGGGCCGTGACATCCTCAAGCGCATCCCCGGTTCCACCGCCGGCAACAAGATCGTGGAGTCCACCAAGGTTTCCGACGCTGCCCAGCTGGATCGCATCATCGCCACCGCCGTAGACCACGGCAAGGCCTGGGGCGCCCGCCCCGCCGCCGAGCGTGCAGCCATCCTGCACCGCGCCGGCGAGGTCCTCGAAGCCCGCCGCGCGGAACTCCTGGAGGTCATGGCTTCCGAGACCGGTAAGACCATCGACCAAGGCGACCCCGAAGTCAGCGAAGCGATCGACTTCGCGCATTACTACGCCGAGCGTGCCAAGGACCTGGAAACGGTCGACGGCGCCACGTTCGTCCCAGCCAACCTCACCGTGGTGACCCCGCCGTGGAACTTCCCGGTGGCGATTCCCGCAGGCTCAACGCTCGCAGCGCTCGCCTCAGGTTCCGCCGTCGTGATCAAGCCTGCAAAGCAGGCCCGCCGCTCCGGTTCGGTCATGGTGGATGCCCTGTGGGAAGCCGGTGTGCCGCGCGAAGTGCTGGCACTGGTGCAGCTTGAAGAGCGTGAGCTCGGCACCCAGCTGGTTTCGCACCCCAGCGTTGACCGCGTGATCCTTACCGGTGGTTACGAAACCGCTGAGCTGTTCCGTTCCTTCCGCCAGGACCTGCCGCTGCTGGCGGAGACCTCCGGTAAGAACGCCATCATCGTCACCCCGAGTGCCGACCTGGACCTCGCCGCGAAGGACGTGGTGTATTCGGCATTCGGCCACGCAGGCCAGAAGTGCTCGGCTGCCTCGCTGGTGATCCTGGTGGGCTCGGTGGCCAAGAGCGCACGCTTCCACAACCAGCTGATCGACGCCGCACGCTCACTGACCGTGGGCTACCCGGAGAACGCCACCACGCAGATGGGGCCGATCATCGAGCCGGCCAACGGCAAGCTCCTCAACGCCCTCACCACCCTGGGCGACGGCGAAACGTGGGCCATCAAGCCCGAGCGCCTCGACGAAACCGGCCGTTTGTGGGCTCCGGGCATCCGCTCCGGCGTCAAGCGTGGCTCCTACTTCCACCTGACCGAGTTCTTCGGTCCGGTCCTGGGTGTTATGACCGCGGAGACCCTCGAGGAAGCCATCGCCATCCAGAACGAGATCGAGTACGGCCTCACCGCCGGCCTCCACTCACTGGACTCCGCTGAAATGGGCGTCTGGTTGGACACTATCCAGGCCGGAAACCTGTACGTCAACCGCGGCATCACCGGTGCGATCGTCCAGCGCCAGCCGTTCGGTGGATGGAAGAAGTCGGCCGTGGGCGCCGGAACCAAGGCCGGTGGACCGAACTACCTGATCGGCCTGGGCAGCTGGCTTCCCGCCGAGGCCAAGGCCAAGCGCGGCACCGTACTTCAGGGCGCTGCCGCACAAATCCTCACCGCCGCCAAGTCTGCGGACGTGACCGCCGAGGAACTCCAGACCCTCCAGCAGTCGCTCTTCAGCGATGCCGCAGCGTGGGAATCCGAGTTCGGCACCCGCAAGGACGTCTCCGCCCTTTCCGCAGAGCGCAACGTCTTCCGTTACCGTTCCCTCCCCGTCACGGTCCGCCTCTCCGAAGGCGAGCGGCTCGCTGAGCTGCTGCGCGTTGTAGCAGCCGGCGCAGTGGCAGGTTCGGCGCTCAAGGTGAGCTCCGCCGTCGTACTTCCTGACGCTGTGGTTACCGTGTTCGCGAACCTGGGCGTCAGCGTCCGTATCGAGGACGACGCCGCGTGGCTGGCCCGTGCAGCCAAGTTCGACGCCGGACGGATCCGCCTGATCGGGGGCGACTTCGCCGCGCTGAGCGCAGCCATGGGTGGTCGTCCGGATGTCGCGGTTTACCACGGTGCTGTGACCCAGGCCGGCCGGATCGAGATGCTGCCGTTCCTCCGCGAGCAGGCCGTGTCCATCACTGCCCACCGCTTCGGCACCCCGAACCACCTGTCGGATCACCTGATCTAGGACCGTTCGCCGAGGGGTTAGCTTTCGGCGTTACTACCCCGCGAAAGGGGTGAGAGCTCACCCCTCGGCGAAGGCCACGCTCAGGCCGCGTACCCGAGCCTCTGCAACCTCCGCCGGGCAGCCTGCTCGCTGGGCCCGTGGGAGCCCAGGGCAAACCGGACCATGCCCAGGACGGCCCGGGCGGCTGTGATCACGGGCAAAGGAAGCGGACCCAAGCCGGCGCGGCGAATACCCAGCATCTCGCGATACCTGGGTTCGAGGCTTGCGACGGCGGCCGCGAACAGGATGCTGTAACCCGGCTTGAGCAGCGGGCTGAGAGGTGGATAGCGGATAAAGGACACCGTCTCGGCAAGTCGCTCATCAGCCCGAAGTATCCCGGAGGCGTACCACTGCTCAAGTTCTTGGTGGACCTGGGCCTCGGTGAGGGGCGGGTTCTCAACTCCCATCAGCCGCCCTGCTGCTGCCCACTCGCGAACGTAGGCATCGGGCCCGCCGGGGATGGGCCGGCCCCAAATACGGTTGGCGGTAATGAAGGAGTCGGCGTAGGTGACGTGAACCCAGCGCAGGAGTTCCGGATCATTGGCGGCGTACTCGCGCGTGACACCGTTGCCGTCCACGTACGTCCCCCGCACGCGCTCGTGGATCTTCCGCACACGGGCGGTGGCTGCTTCGGCTGCCTCCGTGGAACCGTACGTCACCGTAAAAATCCATCGGACCGTGTTCGCCAGGCGGCCGAGCGGGTCTTTCTGGAAACCGGAGTGCTCGTAGACCCCTGCCAGCGCGCCGGGGTGCAGGGCCTGCATCAACAGGACCCTGATCCCCGCCACGATGGTGGCCACGTGGCCGTGAACCGCCCAGACGGCCGACCCCGGAAGGTGATAGCCGGCGTCGTTCCCCTCTGCGAGGCGCGGCACCCACTCCGGAGGCGTGCCCGACGTTCCTGTGAAGGTGCGCTGCAGTTCGTGCCTGTACTCCGTGAGGTAATTCCTCATAAATCCCATGAGACCTCGCAATTGCGCCGGTGTACAGGGGAAAAACGTGCGGGGTCAGGTGCGGACTCGTCGCCGGGATGGTGCTGCGGCCACCAGCAGGGCGGCGATGGCGACGGCGGCACTCAGGATGAGGCCCGGACGGTACTGTTCCAGCATGGCTTGGGCGCTGACGGTTCCGGCTGCCTGGCCGTGACCGCTCACCAGCGCCGTAGTGACCGCCAAAACCAAGGCGGCTCCTACCTGTGTGCTGGTCTGGATCAACCCGGCAGCCAGCCCCTGCTCCGAATCCTTGATCCCGGCCGTCGCCTGAACGTTGATGGACGGGAAAGCCAGAGCGAATCCGATGCCCAGCAGGACCACCGACGGCAGGATGTCCAGCACGTAATTGGGTGTGGTGCCCACGCGGAGGAACAGGACATAGCCGAGACCAAGGGCCGTGAGCCCTGTCAGAATCAGCTGCGTGGCGCCGAACTTTTCAATGAGCCGGTCCGCGAACGGCGCGCTTGTGGCCACCAACAGACCTGCCGGCAGCAGCGCTAGGGCCATTCCCAGCGGCGTCCAACCCAGCACGGACTGCAGGTACATGGTGACGATGAACTGGAAACTGAGGTAGGAGCCGAAGAGCCCCACCGCGCTGAGATTGGCCCGTGCAACCCAGCCTTCTTTGAGGATGCTGAAGCGGATCAGCGGATGCTTGACCTTGTTCTCAATTACCGCGAAGGCTGCCAGCACGGCGATGGAAACTGCGAATCCGGCGATTGTTGCCACAGATCCCCAGCCCTGCTCCGGTGCTGAAACCAAGGTGTATACCAGGCCGAGCATGCCCAGTGCGAGGGTCACGGCGCCCCAGATATCGTGCCCGCTGTTCTCCGCTGACGGCTTGTCCTTGGGAATGAACTTCATGCCCAGGAAGACAACGACGACGGCGATGGGCACCGAAACCAGGAACGTCCAACGCCAGCTCAGGCTGGTCATCAGGCCGCCCACCACCAGGCCCAGCGAGAAACCGCTGGCGCCGAACGTGGTGAAGATGGACAGCGCTTTGTTGCGCTCGCGGCCTTCCGCGAAGTTGGTGGTGATGATGGAGAAGCCAGTGGGTGCGGTGAACGCGGCGGCCAGTCCCTTGATGAACCGTGTGGCGATCAGGATGGCGGGGTCGTCCACCAGCCCGCCTAGCAGCGAGGCGGCGGCGAAGACGGATAACGCAATGAGGAAGATTCGACGCCGGCCCAACAGATCGGCGAGACGGCCACCAAGGAGCAGGAGGCTCCCGTAGCCCAGAACGTATGCGGAAACGATCCACTGCAGGGAATCCGTTCCGAGGTTGAGCTCCTGTCCGATGGACGGCAAGGCAACGCCGACCATGGAGACGTCCAGCCCGTCCAAAGCCAGGACGGTGCACACAACCATGAGCAGCAGCCACTGGGCCCGTGTCCAGTGAACGGCTGAAACCAAAGGCGGCTCAGTTGAGGTTTTGAGGGTGGTGGGTGATGTCATGGATTCGAATGTACATGACGCGTCATTCAATGACAAGGAATATGATGCGTCATCTTATGACGTGGATTCTAACGCCGTGATGAACTAGAATCGGACCATGGCAACGACGCGTGACCGTCAACTGCATGACCGCCAATTGGTGGAACAGTGGCGCAGCATCCAGAACTCCTACTTCCGCACCGCAGGAGCGATCGACCGCGCCCTCGAAGCCAAGTTCGACATTGGCCTCAACGAGTTCGAAATCCTGGACCTCGTGGCCGAGAGCGAAGAGTCCGCGTGCCGCATGAAGGCCTTGGGGGAGCGCACCCCCATGACCCAGAGTGCTGTGTCAAAGGTGGTGGATCGGCTGGAAAAAGCAGGGCTGGTGTCACGCGAAACCTGCGCCGACGATCGCCGTTCCCTCTTCCTGGAATTGACTGAGGCGGGCCGCGCACTTCACGCCAATGCCGCCGTCGAACACCGTGCCCTGCTGAAGGAAAACCTCGGCTCTTAACCTGCGGACGCAAAGCTCAAGATTCTTGAGCCAAAACTGAGCCAACCTTTCGTTGGATGGCACCCGGTAAGCCTTTATTTTCGCTTCCATTCCCGCAACAATGGTGCTTGCACGCCAGGCTGGGGTTTGGTGCCGCTGGCTTTGGGGAGTGTTTTGTGGGCAAGCATCATGAATCAGACCGGGCAGTAGACCTGATCCGCACCGTAGGCTTCCATCGCGTTCTGATCGCGGGAAGCCTGGCCGTCCTGGCTTTCTTTGCGTTTGGGTTCCAACCTCTAAGTTCCGTCTCCAGCAGCTCCGTTGGTGGAGCACTGGCGCAGGGGGTGGTTGAACCAACGGCCCTAGGCACCTTGGTGCCGCCGGAGGCCGAAACGCTGGTGATCGACACCATGCCCGAACCCCCGGAACAAGTCCCCGGCACGCCCATGGTCTACTTCGACCGCGCCTTGGTCCGTACCGTCAGCAAGGACGGCTCCACGGGCCTTACCGTCGCCTCCGCAGGCCTGTCGCGACCACCCGCAGGGAGCCTGTACTCACCGCTTGAGGTCCTCAACAAGAGCTCCTCCTACGGCTACCGCTACAGCCCCTTGACGGGCCTTGCCGGAGAATTCCACTGGGGCCAGGACTACGCAGCAGCCTGCGGCACCCGCGTCTACGCAGCCGACGCCGGTGTAGTGCGGGCCGTCGGGTGGCATGTATGGGGCGGTGGCAACCGTGTTGAAATCGAGCATGGCAACGGCCTGGTCACCACGTACAACCACCTCCAGGCAATAGGAGTCACGCAAGGCCAGTCGGTGCGGGTGGGCGAGGTCATCGCAGAGGTTGGCACCACGGGCTGGTCCACTGGCTGCCACCTGCACTTTGAGACGATCGTGAACGGGTTGCACACTGACCCCGCCAACTGGTCGTTGTTGCCCATCCGGCAGGTTGATGCGCTGCAAACCATCGCCATGGTGAACTACCAGCCCGGCGTTGGCACCGGCACCTCGGCCACACCGCAGTGGGCCGTTCCCGTATCGGATGGCACCACCCGGGCCGTCATCGGTGGAGAGCACGAACACGACGAACCGCTTCCTGTTCCACCCGCGGCACCGTCCGGCACCACTCCGCCGGCAGCTAACCCCCCGAGCAGCCCTGGCGGCACCCAGACCACTCCGCCAGCAACTACGACGCCGGTTCAAACCACGACGCCGACGCCCTCACCTTCCGTGACGGCAACGCCGACGCCGACGGTCACGGCTCCGCCGACGGTCACGCCGACACCGACGACCACTGTGACGCCAACCCCGACGACCACTGTGACGCCGACTCCGACGGACAGCACGACTCCACCGCCGTCGACGACCACCGCCCCGGAAACCAGTACCGTCCCTCCGGCAGTTGTTGAACCGGCACCGGTTGCTCCGGCCGTTGTTGAGCCTGCCCCGGTTGTGGTGGCTCCTGCACCCGTTGCGCCTGCCGTTGTGGAGCCGGCCCCGGTTGTGGTTGCCCCAGCCCCCGTTGCTCCGGCCCTTGTGGAGCCGGCCCCGGTTGTGGTTGCCCCGGCACCGGTCATCGTGGAGCAGGCTCCGGTAGTGACCCAGACCGTGGTTCCGGCAGCTCCTGCCCCTCCGGTCGCTCCGGCGCCCGCACCGGTTGCTGTCCTCCCGACGTCGCTGCCGGCAGTGGTCCTTCCGCCCGGATACATCCTGATCGCACCAGACCTGGTGCAGCGGCCGGACGGCGTGATCGTGCCGTTGTCCTCGCTCATCATTCCGACGCCCTAGGTTTCTCTACCTGAGTCAGCTCCCGTAAGCTCGATGGCGGCAATCCCGCCAGACGACGTCGTCAGGAAGCGAATCCCATGACCAGCCTGTACAGCATTCCCCTCACCTTCAACGATGGCACCGAAGCGGACTTCGGCCGGTTCGAGGGCAAAGCGGTGCTGGTGGTGAACGTCGCTTCCGAATGTGGCTATACGCGCCAGTACGCGGGCCTGGAAGAGCTGTATGGCAAGTATCGGGCGCAGGGTTTGGAAATCCTCGGCGTGCCCTGCAACCAGTTCGGCGGGCAGGAGCCCGGCGCTGATGACGTGATCGCCGAGTTCTGTGAACGCAATTTTGGTGTGACCTTCCCGCTCACCAGCAAAGCCAACGTCCTTGGCAAGCAGCAGCATCCCTTGTTCGCGGAGCTGACCCGGGACGAGGACGGGCAGCCGGCCAAGGTGAAGTGGAACTTCGAGAAGTTCGTCATAAATCGCGGGGGTGAACTCGTAGCAAGGTTCCCATCCGCAGTGGAGCCTGACTCCGAAGACCTTATGGAAGCAGTGGAAAAGGCGCTGTTGTAAGCCGCCGATTCCGAAAGGAGGAAAAGTAATTTTCCAACATTCCGCCGGAAGTTAGCCGGTTGTTGGCTTGTTGTCTGGTTGGATTGGGACTACTGGATTGATACGGGAGGCGCCGTCTCCCACCAAACGCTAAGGCGAAGCTATGGAGCTCATCGAGGCCGAATACCCCAAACCAGGTCATGTGCTTTTGCACCTGAGCGATCTTCACCTGGTAGGTGGTCCGGGCACGCTCCACGGCTCGGTGGACAGCGCAGCCAGGCTACAGGAGATCTGCGAGCAGATCGTGGCCTCCAGGATCAGGCCCGCGGCCATCATCTTCACCGGAGACCTCGCGGACAAGGGCGAGCTTGAAGCCTACGAGAGTCTCCGCGAGATGATCGAACCTCTTTGCGACTCACTGGGTGCCAAGGCCATCTGGGCCATGGGCAACCACGACAACCGCGCAAATTTCCGGTCCGCGTTCGCTGACGCCTCCGAGGCCAGCAAGCCGCAGGACCCGGTAGACCGCAGCTACTTTGTCAACGGACTCCGCATCATCACCTTGGACACCACGGTTCCGGGGCATCACCACGGTGAGTTGTCGGAATCCCAGCTGGACTGGCTGGCCTCCGAATTAGCCACACCGGCCCCGGACGGCACCATCCTGGCACTGCACCACCCGCCTGTCCCGTGCGTGCAGGACCTCGCCGTGTTGGTGGAGTTGCGCGGCCAAGCCGCACTGGCCGCCGTCGTGCGTAATACGGACGTCCGCACTATCCTGGGTGGCCACCTGCATTACTCGACGACGGCGAGCTTCGCCGGCATCCCGGTTTCGGTTGCCTCCGCCACGTGTTACACCCAGGACCTGGCGGTGCGCGCAGGTGGACAGCGAGGGCGCGACGGAGCGCAGTCCTACAACATGATCCACGTTTACGAACACACGATTGTGCATTCGATAGTGCCGATGTCCGGTGGTGTGACCGTGGGTGAGCCGGTGGACGCAGCAGAGGTACAGCGGCGACTGGCCGAGGCCGGCATCCGCATTCCGCACGAGTCCAGGGTGGGGGCCCACACCTCACCGGGCACGCACACCTCGTCGCTCCCGCTTGTTTCGCCCGGAGCTTTTACTTCTCCCAAGGCGCCTTGACGGGGAAGTACTTCTCCAGGAAGTCGGTCACCAGGTCGGCGCGCTCGTTGGCTTCAACCTCCGGGAAACTGCCGTCATTCAGGCAGAAGAAATCCATGTGGCGCTTTGCCAGAAGCTTGGGCAGGTAGTGGAGCCCGGCCCACATGGTGGAGTCCACGTATCTGACTTTGGCGCTGGTCTGGGTGACGGCACGGCCGGTGAGCAAGGCGTAGTAGTGGTAGAACGAGTTGGTCACCGAGATGTTGTCCGCGGCCCGGAAGCGACTGCCGGCGGTCTTCGCGAACTCGGCCGGGAATTCCTTCTCCATGCGGGCCACGACGCTGCGGCGCAGCGGCGCCGCGGTGTGCTCAAGGTGCCTGGTGGTGATCCTGCCGAAGCGCTCCCATAGGAGCCTGCGGTTCACCCGGGCGGCGTTCTCAAAGCCGCTGCGTTCGGCGTCATTCTCGCCCAGCCCAATGCGGGTGTCCGCTTCGATGAACTTGGTGATGCCGCCGGGCGTGAAGAACATGTCCGGGCCCACGGGACGGCCGAAGAACATGTCGTCATTGGAGTACAGGAAGTGCTCTGAGAGGCCCTTGATGTGGTGCAGCTGGCATTCCACGGCCTGCGAATTATGGGTGGGCAGCACGGAGGGGTCGGCGAAGAATTCCTCGCTGCGCACAATGGTCACCGACGGGTGGTCGGCCAGCCATTCCGGTGCAGGGGAGTCCGTGGCGATGAAGATCCTCCGGATCCACGGCGCGAACATGTGCACCGAACGCAACGCATATTTCAGCTCGTTGATCTGCCGGAAGCGTGCCTCATGATCGTCGCCCTCGCCGAGGACAGCCTCGGCCTGCTGCGCGCGCCTCCTGGCGATGTACTCGGGGTCGCTGCCGTCCACCCACGAGAAGACGATGTCGATGTCAAAGTCGATGTCGCTGGCGTGATCAGCGAACATGTTCTCGATGGTGGGCCAGGTCAGTCCGTGCCGCTGAACTGTGCCGCGCACCGCGTCCTGGCGCAGCATGGTGCGGCGGGTCAGGGAGTTCTCTACGGGCAGTTCCAAGTGATCGCCTTCGAACCGCCACAGCTCCAGCTGCACGCCCAAGGCCGGGCCGTACCAGAGACCGCCACCGATCTCGACGCGCGGCCGATAGAGGCGGAAGATGCGGGCCTTCCGGTTAGCCGTGAGATCGCCGTCGGCCACCAACATGGAGGTCTTCTTCTTGGCGTCCACGGTCATGGAATAGAAGGGCTCATTCCGGAACGCCGTGACCAGTGCCTCACGGACGTCCTTCCGCGACTCCCAGTCAACCGCAATAACAGGCCGCTCATCATTGCCACGCACCAGGATGAAGTCCACACCAGCGGCGTCCAAGGCGGCCCGGACAGCCAGAAGATCGGACACCATGGCCTGTTGCGGGGTCAGGTCGCCGTTGACCAGGGCGTACCGCCCGCGGTGACGGACGACGTCGGACCTGTGCTTAAGATGCGCGACGACGGCAGGCGAGATTGCCTCGGCAATCGTGTCCTCTTCGATGGACGGGCTGCCGTGGTAAATCGGATCGACCTGTGCTTGTGTGATGGCTGTATCTCCGGGATCGTTGCGGTGCGGGTTGCTCTGAAACTCTAAAACTATGTTGCGCTGGAACTTAGATGGAAAGTGCCTCACGCCAGCTGCGGAGGAAAGCGCCGCCGGCGTCGTCGTGGATAACGTCGTCCGTCAGCTCCAGGTCAGCGGCCGTCAGGATGGTGTAAGGCTTCACCGGTACGCCATCTGCGGGCCGGACGTCCACGTGCTTCACATCGTGATCGTTGTGGTGAAGCCAGTCTGCCATGGCGTAGTCCGTACGGGAATCACCCACTGTCCTCCAGGAGAGCGGGGTGATGCCCTGCGCTGCCAGGAGTTCAACGGCGCGGCTGGCTCCGAGGTCCTTGCCCAGGCGGACGGATTCGATGTCCGTGGAGATGATGGTGGGGTCCAGGCGGTAATCCGCGGTGTCATCGGACCCAGGTGCGTGGTGGTCCAGGATGGCGGCGTTGAGGCCATGGCGTCCCATGATGTCCAGGGCATCGGCGTCGAAGAGTTTCTGTTCGGCCAGGTAATCCTCGCTGGCCACGTCCACGTGCTGCTCCACGGAGACCATGGCGCGCTTTGTCTCATCGAAGAACATATGCGCGGAGTAGTCCTCGGCAACGAGCCTGCGGATGTCATCCCCGTATGCCTTGGGCACGGCGAGTTCGTGGTCCACGTGGATGGGGCCAGGGCCGGCCGCGGTGTAGCTGAACCAGACGGCGCCCTTTTCGCAGATGGCGTGGATGACGGTATCAGCCGGCATTCCGGCCTCGATCATCGGCCCCATGACCTGTTCGCTGATGAAGGCATCCGAGCGGCCCGTGTTGAAAATGACGGGGATGCCGGCCGAGGCAAGGGCCACCATGTCCGCAATGATGTCCGGCTTGACGTCGCGCGTCACAGGGCTGGCGATAGGGCCATCGACATCCAGCAGCAACGCCAAAGCTGGCGTGGCGCGGGCAGCGGTCCGGTCAGTACCTTGCAGCGGTTGAGTCATGACCCCATTCTGTCAGTCCCGGAGGTTCGCTTCACAGCTGTGACGTCTGTGACGCCTGTGGAGGAGATTCTTCGGTGACGGCATGCTTACGGTGTGGCACGTTCAGTCGAAGCCGAGATTCAAGCCTTTACAGCGCGCCAACCTTTTCATCGCCGTGCCAGAGATACGGCCCTCTGGTCAGCGGGCGTGTGACAAAGGGCTGTCGTATCCGGCCCGTAGTCTCTGGAGAGACCTTCCAACGATGATGTACGAGAGAGACCGGACTATGGCCCACGAATTCGCCCAGCAGCCCCACGCTACGCCACCCAACTATCCCAAGCGCGAGGCTGACGACGGACAGGAAGAGGGGCCGTTTTTCTTCCCCGACCTAGAGGGCGCCGCGTTCAGGTCCAAAGCCACAACCTTTGCCGTCATCGGGATTTTCTTCTTCGGCGTCATCTTTGGTCCCCTGGCGATCAGGAATGCCGCCAAGGCCGAGGCCCTGGGGGTGCGGGCTCCATTCGGGAGAATCTGTGGCTGGATTGTCCTTATTCTGAACGGCCTGAACATTTGCCTGCTCATGCTCGGAGCCGTTCTCGCCCTGTCAGGAGCCTTCAACGGTTCATCCCCATCGGTCGAGAGCACAGTTAAGTCCGTTGTCGAGAAAGCGCGCGATCTTCAGGGAGAGCTCCCGATGCAAGTGGACTCCGTCACCTCCTTGACTGGAATCGAGGCCGAAGGCGATGCGATCCGTTACGACCTCGTCCTCTCGTCCAGCGTCGACCCGTCCACACTCAGCGCAGAGTCCGTACGCGGCATGGTCCTTCCGACCGTATGTGCAGCCACATCGACGAAAGAAATTCTTGATGCCGGTATCAAGATGAAGTACGTGTACACATTCGAGGGAAGCGCCAAGAGTGTGGACTTCACCGTCACCAAGGCGGCGTGCGCAGCTCTTTGAGCAAGCGCGGGGGGGTAGGTCCTCGCGCGGGACGATGGGAACCGCGTCAGTAGAGTGAGCCCATGGTTGGAGCAGAAGCTGATAGTCACCTTTTGGCTACAACGTGCCTGTGCTGCCGGTCACAAGTTCCGTTCGGGCGGCTTCTTCCATAGGCTTGCAGAGTGATCTTCAAAGCTGTGGGCGAGGGACGCCCGTACCCTGACCATGGATACTCTGCGCCGCGGGACTGGGCTGCCCTTCCCCCGCGCCCTATCCGCCTGGATGAACTGGTTACCACCAAACGGACCCTGGATTTGGAGGCACTGTTGGCTGAGGACTCAACCTTCTTTGGTGATTTGTTCCCGCACGTCGTCCAGTATCAAGGCGTCATGTATCTCGAAGACGGGCTTCACAGGGCGGTTCGCACGGCTCTCCACCAGAGGACGGCCATTCACGCACGTGTATTGGTGATCGATGGCTAGTAAGCGCAGGCGTCCCAAGGATGTGACGCAGCTCCACGGTCACCGCGTGGTGACAGGCCCGGAGCTTCGGGCAACCTTTGCCGAGGACGCCCAGGCGCACAAGGGCCGCTTCGGGCGGCGACTGTTCCATGGGATCGTCCTGGTCCTCCTGGTTGGCGTCATAGCGGCCGGTGCCGTGGGTGCGTGGGCGATCATGAACGGGGTGGTCAAGGTTCCAAGCTCCATTGCCAGCAAAGCGCCCACCAGTCTCTGTCCCACCACCCAGTTCGACTACGTCCCGAACGAGACCGTGACACTCAATGTCTTCAACGCCACGTCACGCGGAGGACTGGCCGGCACGGTGGCAGACCAGTTCACGGCCCGTGGCTACAAGGTGGCGTCGGTGGACAACAGCGATACCGCGTACTCGGGCATCGGCGTGGTGGTCTCCGGAGTCAAGGGCCAGGCGGCGGCGTTCAACGTCCAGCGGAACCTTGCCGGTACGGATTACTTCGAGGACAACCGCGAGGACGAGTCGGTGGACGTCATTCTCACGCCTGGCTTCGAGGGATTGGTGGAAGCCCAGCTGGTGGACCAGACCCCGGGCACACTGCAGTGCCCGCGTGAGGACCTGCGGATCGCGGACAACTCCAAGTGGCCCATTATCCCCACGCTTCCAGCCGCACAGTAGCTAGCCGGGCTTGATGAGTGCTTGATGAGCTTGCCCGTTTCGATGGGTAGCTGCGCCTCGTGCCGTGCGAACGGCATCGTGTGCAGTTAGCCCACGAATCGGAAGGTGTCCGTTGTAACGGGTTGCTCAACCCGCCAGGGCGTCGTGGGTCGGCTCTTCCAGGCGCAATGGCCGGCCGGCTTCGTCGAAGCGGGCCCCTGCGCCCAACTGGATGAACCGCACTGTCTGCGCTGTGCGGGCTTCGACGTCGGAGGTCGGGGCTGGCGGGGGAGTGTCGCCGTCGGGCGTTCGGTTGCGTCGTGCGGCGCTGGCGGACAGTGTCCCGTGAATGAGTCGCGCCAACTGGGCGACGTCGATGTCTGGAAGGTATCCCTGCCGGACCCCGTCCTGGAGGATGTCCTGAAGCAGGACGTTGAGATCGCCCACATGGTCTGCGAGCTTCGCGAAGGACCCGGGGGAGAGGACCGCGGCCATGGCCGGACCCGGAGGCAAGTGGCGGCGGCTGAGATCCTCCACCTGGGCGCGAACATACAGCGCAAGCCTGTCCACGGGGTTTTCCAGGGCGGCCAGCGAATCCCGGAGGTCCACGATGAAACGCTCGGTCTCGTCCAAGGCGTACGCGATGAGCAGTTGTTCCATGTCCGCGTAATAGTTGTAGACCGCGGTGCGTCCAACGCCTGCGTGTCGGGCGACGTCCGTCATGGTGAGCCCGGGGAGGCCATGGGTGAAGAGGAGCTCTCCAAAAGCGGTCAGAATCCGACGTTGGGTCTCGGCACGTTGGGCAGCATTCGTGGCGGCCGTGATCCTGGGCATATAGACACTTTACAGTGATCTGTCAGCAAACGGGTGCCCGACGCGGTGACTGACGAGGCGGGCGGTAACATCGTCAGCAAACGCATAACAAGCATCTAGGGGGCGTCTTGCGCGCAACGGTTAAGGACGTCGCGCGCCGTGCAGGGGTCTCGCCTAAGACGGTATCGAACGTGATGAACGGGATCGTGCCCGTTAGTGGCCCCACGCGGCTCAGGGTAGAGCAGGCCATGGCGGAGCTGGACTACGTCCCCAATCTTTCGGCCCGCGGACTGCGGAACGGCCGCTCAGGTGTCATTGGACTGGCGTTGCCGGATCTGGCTACCCCCTTCTCTGCGGAGATTGCCCAAAGCATTGTGGAGGTTGCCCACGAGCAAGGCTTCAGCGTGCAGATCGAGGAAACCGGCTCTGACCCGCAGCGTGAGCACGAGTTGATGACACGTGCGCGTGCCAACCTCATCGACGGACTGATCCTCAACCCCGTTGTGCTCAAGGAGAGCGCCGTCCAAGTGGGTGTCGCGCTCCCTCCAGTGGTCCTCCTGGGGGAAGTTAAGCAGCAGTTGGCCGACCGTGTCTTCGTGGACAGCTTCGCGGCGGCGCGGGACATGACCCTGGCTCTGGCCAGACCCGGGCGAACGCGTATTGCGGTTCTGGGTGTCAATCGCGGAAGGCAATCCGCCACGGCGATCCAGCGGGCGGGCGGCTACGAAGCCGCACTCCAGATGCTGGGTATTGCCAAGGATGAGTCGTTGCTGATCTCTTGCGACAGTTGGACGCCCGCGTCATCCGCTTCAGCACTGGCAGAGTATCTGGACGCGAATCCCCTGCCCGAGGCTCTGTTCTGTTTCACCGACTCCATGGCTCTGGGCGCCCTGAATACCTTGTGGAAGAGGGGAGTGCGCGTTCCGGATGACATCGCGGTAGCCGGTTTCGACGACGTGATCGACGGGCGCTTTGCGGTACCTTCCTTGACCACGGTGTCCTTCGACAAACGGGCTATTGCCACGGAAGCCCTGCGCCTGCTGACCGAACGCATGTCCGACAGGTCCCACGGTCAGCGCTTGGTGGAGATCGATTACAGCATCGTGGAACGGGACAGCAGCAAGGGCTGAAACGATAGCCCCGCATTAAATTGTGCGCGCTAACAATTTTCCCTTGCCCTGCCTATTACATCGATGTAATGTGAGACCTGCGTCACCCCCGGGCCAACCTTTACCCGAGCGTGGGGACGCAACGGAGCCGGACTTTGAGCAGTAGAGCAGTGACCTTTCAGCGGACCCATCCAAAGGAGTGACGGGTGAAGCAGTTTGAATCTTTGACCGGGAAACAGTTGTCCCGGAGACAGTTATTGACAGGATCGGCCCTTCTGGGCGGCGGCCTCCTGGCCACAGGCCTCACCGGCTGCGGAGGCGCAGCCCAGGCCGCCGCAGTGCAGGACATCGGGTTTTGGCACCTCCTTTCCGGCGGTGATGGCATCAAGATGCAGGCCATGATCAACAGCGCCAACCAGGCCAATGCCGGTTTCAAGGTGCACCCCACAGTGCTTGCATGGGGTCCGCCGTACTACACCAAACTGGCCATGGCCTCCGCTGGCGGGCGTCCTCCAGAGGTAGCCATCATGCATGCCAGCCGGGTTCCCGGGTATGCGCCAGGTGGACTCATTGAGCCGTGGGACCTGGACCTGCTTGCAGAGAATGGCGTCACGGCCTCCGACTTCGCTCCCAGGATCTGGGAGAAGAGCCAACACAACGGCAAGGTCTTCTCCATAGCCCTGGACTCCCACCCATTCGTCATGTTCTATAACACCGACGTAGCCGGCAAAGCGGGACTCTTGGGCAGCAACGGCCAGCTCCAGGAAGTGCGCTCGCCGGAAGAGTTCAAAGCCATGGCGCTGGAAATGCAGAAGGTGACCAAGGCCCACGGCCTATCCTTCGGCTACCTGGGCAGCGGCTCGCAGATGTGGCGCCTGTTCTACACCCTCTACAAGCAGCACGGCGTGGACATGGAACTGACACCGGGCCAGCCCATGAAGGTGGACCGGGACGCGGCCATCGAATCGCTGGAGTTCATGGCCTCCCTCTTTGATGACACCATCGCAGCCCAGGCCGGAGACATCAGCACAGGCATCGCGGAGTTTGCCCGCGGCGGCTCCGGAATGCTGTTCAGTGGCGTATGGGAACTGCCCACCATGAAGAAAGCCGGAATACCCGTTGATGCGGCCACCATTCCCACTCTTTACGGGACCCCGGCCTCCTATGCGGACTCGCACTCCTTTGTCCTCCCGCGCCAATTAAACCTCAACGAGGACAAGCGCAGAGACGTTACAAGTTCGTCACGGACGTCCTCAAGGGTTCGCTGTCCTGGGCAGAAGCGGGACACATCCCCGGCTACCAGCCAGTGGTCCAATCACAGGCCTACCGTGAGCTCACGCCCCAGATCCACTACGCCAACGCGGCGGACATCATCGCCTACGACCCCGAGTCCTGGTTCAGCGGCTCCGGCTCGGACTGGCAGACCTACTTCGCGGAGAACGTGCAGAACGTCCTCCTTGGAAGGGACAAGGCAGCCGCAGGATGGGATGCCTTCGAGCAACGCACCAACACCCTCCTCTCCCGTCCCAACCCGGTCTGACCGGCCCACGTACCGAGCGACCAAAGGAGTTCTTCAATGAGTACCTCTACGCTGTCCCGGCCGAGGCCGGAGAGCCTGCGCAAACCCGGAAGCCGCACCCGAAGCAATCTGAGCGGCTGGGGATTCGCCACCCCGTTCCTTGTTTTCTTCCTCGTTTTCCTCGTCTGGCCGATTATTTACGGCTTCTACATGAGCCTCACGGGAAAGTCCCTCACCGGCGCCAACGACAGTTTGATTGGCTTCGCGAACTACGCCGAAGCCCTGGCCGACGCCGATATGTGGCGTTCCCTGGGCAACACCCTCTACTTCACGGTCATCAGCACCGTCCCGTTGGTCCTCGTTGCCCTGGTCATGGCCGCATTGCTCAACATCGGGCTTCCGGCTCAGTGGCTGTGGCGGCTCTCCTACTTTGCGCCGTACCTCCTGGCCTCCACGGTGGTTTCGTTGTTCTTCACCTGGATGTACAACCCGCAGCTTGGCCTGATCAACGAGTTCCTGACAGGCATCGGGCTCCCCAGGGTTGCCTGGCTGAATGACCCCAACGTGGCCATGTGGGCAATCGTCATCGCCACGCTGTGGTGGACCGTGGGATTCAACTTCCTGCTCTACCTGGCTGCGATGCAGAACATCCCGGCCCAGCACTACGAGGCAGCATCGCTGGACGGCGCCGGAGCATGGCGCCAGTTCTTCTCCATCACGCTCCCGCAGCTGACCCCCACCACCGTGATGATCGTGCTGCTCCAGATCCTGGCGTCACTGAAGATTTTCGACCAGGTGTACCAGATGACCGCCGGAGGCCCCGGTGGTTCCACCCGGCCCGTGGTGCAGTACATCTTCGAAACCGGGTTCACCGGTTACCGGCTGGGCTACTCGGCAGCCATCTCCTACATCTTCTTCGGACTGATCGTGGTCATCTCCATCATGCAGTTCGTCATTACCCGTCGCAGGAGTGCATAACCATGGCAACCCCTACCCTGACCCGTCCCGCACCACGTACAACCACCAGCAACAGCCTCAAGATCCGCCAGCCACGCAAGAAGCTGACGGTCGGCAGGATCGCCGCCATCGTCGTCGCTGCCTTCATTGCGGTGCTGTGGCTGATCCCGTTCGGCTGGGCCACCGCCACCGCTTTCAAAACCGAGACGGATGCCGCAGCCCCGGACGTCACGTGGCTGCCGCCGTCGGGCTTTACTCCCGAAGCGTTCGTGAAGGTGTTCCAGGACGGCAACATCCCGCTGTGGACCTGGAACTCGCTCTACACCTCTGCGGCCATCACGGCCATCACCCTGGTGATCTCTGCTTTGGTTGCCTACGCGCTCTCGAGGATCGACTTCAAGGGCAAGAAGGTGCTGATGACGGCGATCATCGCGTCCATCATCATTCCGCCGCCCGTCCTGATCATCCCGCTGTTCTACCAAATGCTCGCGCTGAACCTGATTGATACCTCGTGGGCCATCATCCTGCCGCAGGTCATTCACCCAGCCATGGTGTTCGTGCTGAAGAAGTTCTTCGATCAGATCCCGCGCGAACTCGAAGAAGCGGCCGTCATGGACGGTGCCAGCCGTTTGAGGATTTTCACACAGATCATCCTGCCGTTGTCCCGGCCCATCCTGGCCGCCGTCGCGATTTTCGTGTTCATCGGCGCGTGGAACAACTTCCTGTGGCCCTTCATCGCCACCAACGACGGCAACCTGCTGACCCTCCCGGTCGGATTGCAAACCATCAAGAGCGCCTACGGCATCCAGTACGCGCAGAACATGGCGTCCGCACTGCTCGCCGCGCTGCCGCTGATCGTCGTATTCCTGTTCTTCCAGCGCCAGATCATCAAGGGCGTCGCGACGACGGGACTCGCCGGAACCTGACCGGCACCTTCCACTTATCAACAGTTTCAGAACACAACCAAGGAGATACATGTCCCGCGCACGCATCACCCTCGACCGCGACTTCACCATTGCCGAGGTACCCCGCCGCCTGTTCGGCTCCTTCGTGGAGCACATGGGCCGCTGTGTCTACACCGGCATCTACGAGCCCGGCCACCCCGAAGCTGACCAGAACGGCTTCCGCCAGGACGTCCTGAAGCTCGTCAAGGAACTGGGCGCCACTGTCATCCGGTACCCCGGCGGCAACTTCGTCTCGGGCTACAACTGGGAAGACGGCATCGGTCCCCGCGAAAACAGGCCACGCCGCCTGGATGGGGCCTGGCACACCGTGGAGACCAACGCCTTCGGCCTGCACGAATTCGTGGACTGGTCCAAGCAAGCCGGTACGGAAATCATGGAAGCCATCAACCTGGGCACCAGGGGAGTGGACGCGGCCCGCGAAATCGTGGAGTACGCCAACCACCCCGGCGGAACCTACTGGTCCGACCTCCGCGCCAAGAACGGCCACAAAGACCCGTTCAACATCAAGCTCTGGTGCCTGGGCAACGAGATGGACGGCCCGTGGCAAATCGGCCACAAGACCGCCGATGAGTACGGACGCCTGGCACAGGAAGCCGCCAAGGCCATGCGCTTTGTGGACCCCTCGCTGGAATTGGTGGCCTGTGGCAGCTCCAACTCCGGAATGCCGACCTTCGGCGCCTGGGAACAGACCGTCCTGACGCACACCTACGACGAAGTGGATTACGTTTCCCTGCACGCCTACTACCAGGAGCACGATGGCGACGTCGGCAGCTTCCTGGCCTCCGCCGTCGACACCGACTACTTCATCGAATCCGTGATCGCTACCGCGGACGCGGTGCGTGCCAAGGGAAAGCACAAGAAGCACATCAACCTGTCCTTCGATGAGTGGAACGTCTGGTACCAGCGCGGCTTGGACACCGAAGACCAGCCGCACAACGTGATCAAGGCCGGTTGGCGTGAGCACCCCCGCGTGATCGAGGACAAGTACAACGTCACCGACGCCGTGGTGGTGGGGACGCTGCTCAATTCGCTGCTCCGCCACGGTGATCGTGTGAAGATCGCCAACCAGGCGCAGCTGGTGAACGTGATCGCGCCGATCCTGTCGGAGGAAAACGGTCCGGCCTGGAAGCAGACCATCTTCCACCCGTTCGCACGGATGGCCGAGCTCGCCAAGGGCCAGATCCTGCGGCTCTCGGTGGACTCGGACAAGTACTCGAATAGTCGCTTCGGGGACACGGACCTGGTGGACGTCAGCGCTACGTGGAACGAGGAAACGGGCCGGGTGGCACTGTTCTTCGCGAACCGCGGCTTGGAAGAGGCTGCCGACGTGGAGGTTGCCTTGCGCGGTTTCGATGCCCGCCAGGTGCTCCGCGCCGAGGTCCTCGAAATCCCCGAAGGGGGCGACCGCCTCACCATCAACACCCAGGATCAGCCGGGCCGTGTTGGCCTGACTGCCTTGGAAGGTGTGAAGGCGACCGGTTCGGAGCTGCGCCTGACGCTGCCCGCATTGTCCTGGGCCGTCGTCGAGCTTGATGTGGTGAAAGGCTAGCCGCGTACCCAGCTGAGTGACGGCAAACGTCGCAGTGAGCGCTCATTGCGACGTTTGCCGTCACCTACGTGGGTTGATGCACGACGGCGGGGGCTACTTAGACTGCGCAGCCGTCCGGGCCGCAGGCCTCGGCATCGGAAGCGCCCACCGGGATCAGCGGGTTGGCTTCCTGCCACGCCTGGTTCAGGGCCTGGCTGAAAAGGTCCGCGGGTTGGGCGCCGGAGATGCCGTACTTGCGGTCTATGACGAAGAACGGGACGCCGGTGACGCCGATGGCGCGGGCCTCGTTGATGTCCTGGTTGACGGCGTCCGTGTACTTGTCAGAGATGAACAGCTCGGCGACTTCATCTGCCGGCAACTGGAGGGAGGCGCCGAGTTCCGTGAGGTACTCCTGGTTCCCGATGTCCTTGCCGTGCTCAAAGTGATCGCTGAGCAACTGTTCCTTGGCCGCGTCCTGGCGTCCGTGGGATGCCGCGAGGTGGATGAGGCGGTGGGCTGTGAAACTGTTGGCCACCACAACCTTGTCGAAGTGATAATCCAGGCCTTCGCCCTTAGCCGTCTCCGTGACGTGCGCGAACATCTGCTTGACCTGCTCAGGGGCCATGCCCTTGCGATTGCTGAGATAGTCCAATTCCGTGCCGTCGTAGTGCTCGGGAACGGAGGGGTCCAGCTGGTAGCTCTTCCACTCGATGTCCACGGAATCGCGGTGCGGGAACTGTGCCAGGGCGGTCTCAAAACGGCGCTTGCCGATGTAGCACCACGGGCACGCGACGTCTGACCAGATCTCAATCTTCATGATCTGGACAACCTGCCAGGACAGCCCGGCATTCCTTACACGACTGTTATTTTGCTCACCCGTTGTTGTTCCACCCGAAGCCCAATATTCTTGAAACGGGTTATGAAGCCAGCCCTTGGACTGGGGGTTTTGCGCGGAGGCTCTAGCATGCGCATCGGACTTATCGTCGGCCCTTGGTTTACCGTGCCGCCCGAAAAATACGGCGGAACCGAACGTGTCGTGGACGCTTTGGCGCGGGCTTTGGTGGACGCAGGACACGACGTTCTGTTGGCGGCGGCATCGGACAGCATCTGCCCTGTCCCGCAGCTTCCGGGCTTTGGACCCAGCGAACCCGAAGAAGTAGGCCTAACGCTGAGCGAGCTGGCTCATGTCATTAAGGCTTACCGAGATATGGGCGGAGTGGACATCATCCACGATCACACCATGGCCGGCCCGCTGTACGCCCACCGCCCGCTGGATATTCCCGTAGTAACCACCATTCACGGGCAGCTCTCGCCACGGGCGGCAACACTGTACCGGGACATGGCCCAGGACACCGCCATCATCGCCATCTCACACGACCAGTGCAGCCGGGTGCAGGACCTCCGGATCTCGGCAGTCATCCATCATGGACTCGACCTTTCCAGTGTTTCTGTCGGAGCAGGGGATGGCGGATACGTGTGCTTCGTGGGGCGGATGTGCCCGGACAAGGGACTCTTGGAGGCGGTGGCTGTTGCCCGGGAAGCCGGAGTGCCACTGCGCATCGCAGCCAAGATGCACGCCAAGGATGAGCAGGAGTACTTCCGGGACATGGTCCAGCCAGTCCTCGGGCCGCAGGAAGAATTGCTCGGTGAGCTTTCCGATCCGGAAAAATACGAGCTCATGCGTGGTGCGTCAGCCCTCATCAACCCTGTCCAGTGGCACGAACCGTTCGGGCTGGTGATGATCGAGGCGTTGGCCACGGGAACTCCAGTGGTGGCCACCCCCATGGGTGCTGCTCCCGAAATTGTCCGGCATGGCGTCACCGGGTACCTCGGTGGGATCGACGAATTACCCGGATTCGTGGAGGCGGCGGCCCAGCTGAGCCGGGCGGAGTGCCGGCGCTCAGTGGATGAATATTTCAACGCCACACGCATGGCGGCAGACCACTTGGACCTCTACGCCAAGGTGATCAAACAATTCAAGCCCTCAAGCAAGACTCCCGAGGAGGCCTTCCGGCCATGACCGCTTGGAACGAAGACACCGAAGCCGGGGCGTCAGAGCTGGGTGCCGTCACCGTCGTGGAAGGTTCATCCTTCTGTATCTCCTCGCACTCGGGTGACATTCACGGAGGCGGTTCCCAAGGCGCCTACTACCAGGACACGAGGATCGTTTCGCGCTGGATCCTACGGATCAACGGGGCGCTCAGGGAGCCATTGGTAGCTCGGAATCCCACCGCGTTCCAGGCTGAGTACGTCGGCCGGGCATGCTCAGCTGACGGCAGGTTCGACAGTCCGCTGGTAGTCCAGCATCAACGGCACGTGGGGGCGGGCCTCCGGGACGACATCACCATCCGGAACTACTCGGGACAGGATGCCCCGTGCGAGATTGAACTGCTGATCGACGCCGACCTCGCCGACCTCTTCGACGTCAAAGGAGGCCGTACCAACAAAGCCGCCACCCCCCTGAAGAAGGCGCACAAGAAGGAGCTCCACATCGATTCGCTCCACTCCAGCGGCCAACGCAGGGGAGTGGCATTCCGGGCCTCCGGCGCCAAAGTGTCCAACGACGGCTTGCGGTTCCACATCAGCATCCCCGCACGCAGCCAATGGTCCACCAGCATCATCGCCCTTCCCCTGGTCAACGGAAAGGGGCCCAACGATCCCTTCACCGAGACCACCCCGCTGCACCACACCCCGGGCGTCCGCCGCCACGTCGCCTGGGAAGAGCATGTTCCCCGGATCGCCGTGACGGACGCCAACGTGGAGGAAGTCCTGGAGCGCAGCCAACGCGACCTGGGCTCGCTGCGCATCTTTGATCCCGAGCATCCGGACCGGGTGGCGGTGGCGGCCGGAGCGCCCTGGTTCATGGCACTGTTCGGACGCGACTCCCTCCTTGCGTCCTACATGTCACTCATGGTGGACCCGCGTCTGGCGGCCGGAACGCTGCAGACCTTGGCCGCGCTCCAAGGCAGCAAAGTGGACATAGATTCCGAGGAAGAACCCGGGCGCATTCCTCACGAGGTCCGTCTCGGCGTGACCGCCGGGCTCTCGCTGGGCGGGACCGCGTACTACGGAACCGCAGATGCGACGCCCCTGTTCGTCTCCACGCTCGGCGAGCTCAGCAGATGGGGCCTCGGCTCGGACATCATCGACTCCCTCCTCCCGCACGCGGACCGTGCCATCGAATGGCTGGAACAGTACGGAGACCGCGACGGCGACGGCTTCATCGAATACCAAAGGCCCAACGAGCACGGACTGATCAACCAAGGCTGGAAAGACTCCTGGGACGGCATCAACTTCGCCGATGGCCGGATGGCGGAAGCGCCAATAGCCCTCTGCGAGGTGCAAGCCTACGCTTACGCAGCCTACGTAGGCCGATCCCTGCTGGCCCGCGCGGCGGGCGATACCGCCGTCGAACGCCGTTGCGCCGACCGCGCCGAAACACTGAAAGCCGCCTTCAACGAGGCGTTCTGGCTCCCCGACCAGGGCTATTTCGCGCTGGCGCTGGACAAGGACAAGAAGCCCGTGGACTCCTGCACGTCCAACATGGGGCACTGCCTGTGGGTGGGCATCGTGGACGAGGACAAGGCACCGCTGGTGGCCGAGCGGCTGATGTCCCCGGAGATGTTCACCGGGTGGGGCATCCGGACATTGGGGTCCGACATGGGCGCGTACAACCCCGTCAGCTACCACAACGGCTCGGTGTGGCCCCACGACACCGCGCTCGTGGCCACAGGACTCATGCGGTACGGCTTCGTGAAGGAAGCCAGCCGGGTTGCGAGCGGACTGTTCGACGCCGCCGAACACTTCGGCGGTCAGCTTCCGGAGCTTTTCTGCGGCTTTGACCGTGGCGACTTTGCGGAGCCGGTACCGTACCCGACGGCGTGTTCCCCCCAAGCGTGGGCGGCTGCGGCACCCGTTCAACTCGCCCGGATCCTGCTGCGGTTCGACCCTGATTTCACCCGGAACGTGCTGCACCTGGCGCCGATCCTGCCGGACGCTTACGGGTCGTTCCGAGCGGAGAACGTGCTGCTGGGGCGCTCGCGGATCACTGTGCAAGCCTCCGGTTCGTCCGGTACGGTAAGTGGGCTACCGGCCGGGCTTGAACTGCGCTCCGATCCTCGACCGCCACTGACGGGGGACTTGTTCGGCTAGTTCCCTTATTAGAGCGCGTGCTCCATCACGAAGTCGTGCTCTACGGAGTCGCCGAGCTTGAACGACTTGGTGCCCACCCGCTGGAAACCGCTCTTTTCGTAGAAACGGATGGCTTTCGCGTTCTCGCTGTTGACGCCGAGCCAGACTCCTGACGCACCTTTATCTGCAGCGTCAGCGATCGAGGCGCTGATGAGTCGCGATGCAGCGCCTTTGCCGTGGTGCTCCGGGTGGACGTAGCACTTGCTCAGCTCCGTGGAGGGGAGCGCCGAGAGCACGGACGCGACGTCGGGGTCGCTGGCCGGTTTGGCAACCAGCATGGTGTACCCGTTGAGCTGCCCGCCGTCGTCGAGCACCAGGATGGTGATGTTCGCATCGGCGAGGTAGTCCGTGAAGTTGGCTTCGCTCAACGTCTTTTCGAGGTGCGCTTGGATGTCCGCCCGTGAGGCGCCCGGCGGGCACGCCAGCGGGAAGGTGACGGCAGCAAGCTCAGCCAGCTTCCCGGCGTCGTGCGTTGTGGCGGTGCGGATGGTCTCGGTCATAGGAGTCAGGATACGGCCGAGACGGTAAGTTTCCGTACTGTTGCTGTGCCACCCTCCGCACTCAGTTCGGTGCCCACGCTCCCTGGGCCGGGGAACACCAGATCGGTCAACGCAACCTTGCCGCCTTGGGCGAAGACCTCCACGGAGCCATGGTCCACGATCACTTGGAGCCTCAGGATGCCGTCCTCCAGAACCACAGGTGCCGATTCAGTGGAAGCGAACTTTTCGTGGAATGTGGTGTGACCGGAGTTTCGGCGATCCAAGGTGAGCTGGTGAGTGGCGGCATCGAAACTGAGGCGGGTGGCCCCGAAAAGTGTCAACGAGACAACCCGGGCCGTACCCGGCAGGATGTCGGCATCGATCACTTGGGCGGTGTCAAAGTCCGGCAGGGCGAGAGGGGAAGAACCAACCTCCATGTCCTGCACGGTGTGGATGTTCCTCCCGAAACCTGGGGACAGAACAGGGCGCTGGACCAAGCGGGGTAGTCCATTGATCGTGGTCAGTTCCACCTCACGTGCCAGTGACATGCTTGACCGCCACGGCTGCGTTGGGAGGGAGTTGGCGTAATCCCAGTTGTTCATCCATCCGATCATGATCCGGCGGTTGTTGGGAGCGTTACTGAAAGAGACGGCCGCATAGTAGTCGCGGCCCCAATCCAACCAAAGACAATCCGGGAGGTTCACCGTTCCGTCTGCACTGGCTTGAACCAGGGAATCGGGATCAGCGATGAATCGGACGCCATCGAAGTGGCCCACAAAGTACTGCCCTCCCGATCCGCCTGCCACGGCACCGGGATTGATATTGACCACCAGCACCCACTTGAGCTGATGGGGATCCCCGTCCACGGGAAGGGGGAACAGATCAGGACATTCCCATTCGCCGCCGGTGGCATTGGCGGGGCCGAACGTGCTCAGGTACTCCCATGCTTTGAGGTCGTCGGAACGGTACAGGACAACCTGCTGATGCTGGGCCTCCACCGCAACCATCACCCAGAAAGCACCGTCGGAGCCCTCATGGCGAAACACCTTGGGATCCCTGAAATGTGCCGAGCCCCGGTTGAGGACAGGATTGCCCGCGTACTTCTGCCACGTCATGCCCGAGTCGGTGGAGAAGGCGAGCGACTGTGCCTGGGTCCCCTGCAGCCCTGAGCCTTCCTTGAAAGCACTGGTGTAGATGGCAACCAGCGGAGGGTTCTCCAGTGTGCCCAAACCGGACGTGTTATCTTCGTCCACCACCACGCTGCCGGAGAACACGTCCTCCTGCTCGTCGCAGGCGATGGCAACCGGGTGTTCGGTCCAGTGCAGTAGATCCTCTGAGGTGGCGTGACCCCAGGACATGTTGCCCCAGACGTTATCGAACGGGTTGTTTTGGTAGAAGAGGTGATAAACACCCTGGTAGTACACCAGCCCATTGGGATCGTTCAGCCAGGTGTTGGTGGCCGTGTAGTGGAGTGCGGGCCGGCTCATAAGTTGGGCGGCACCGGCAGGGTGAGTGGTTGTATCAGTCATTGGAGTTCTTTCGGGACGTGTGTGCCAGTTCCAGCGATCCGCTCAGTTCGGCCCGCGTTGGCGGGTTGGCTCCGTGCCGTCCCACGGTGATGGCCGCAGCGAGGGAAGCCGCCGTTCCCAGCCTGGTGAGGTCGGCGTCGTCGAAAACGGCCTGCGGGTTCTCCACCAGTCCTGCGATCAGGGCGGACATGTAGGAATCGCCCGCGCCGACAGTATCTTTAACCGCCACAGCTGGCGCCGGCACATGGACCTCGGCGGTCTTGGACCATAGATAGGACCCTGACCCGCCATCGGTGATGATGGCCGCTTCCGGCCCCAGGCCAAGAAGGTGGCGCCCGACGGCGGCAGGAGACCACCGCGGGTAGAGCCAGAGGGCGTCTTCCGAACTGAGTTTCACCACGGTAGCCAGTGCCGCGGTGCGCTCGAAGGTTTGCAGGGCTGCAGCGTGGTCCGGGAGGAGCGTGGGGCGAATATTGGGATCGTAGGTGATGGTGCAGCGGCCGGAGAACAGTTCCAGGACGGAGCGGACCTGAGTTGCCCCGGGCTCCATGAACGCGGCCAAAGACCCTGTGTGCAGTACCTTCGGGAGGAACGTCGGACTGATAGCGGGGAGATCCCACTGGAAGTCGAACTCGTACTCCGCGGAGCCGTCCCTGTCCAGGATCGCCCTGGCAGTTGACGTCCTGGGGAGGTGTTCGGCTCCCGGCATCATGGACACGCCAGCGCTCGCCAAGTGCTCCTGAATCCGCGCGCTGCGGTGGTCCTTGCCCAATGCTGTGAGAAACGCAGTGCTGATACCCAGGCGACCGAGCCCGAAGGCAACGTTGAGCCCGGAACCGCCCGGGAACTCGACGGCTCCTGCCGCTGTGTCAATGACGTCGATGAGGGCTTCGCCAACTACTACGACGTCCGTTTCAGGGCAGGAGGGGACAGGGCGGCTGTGCATTGATGATCCTTCGTGGTGGGCGCGTCCGAGCCGGACGCGGTGGAAGTCAGGTGGTGGTGCGCGCAATCTGTTCTGCACTGCCTTCGCGAGGCCCGGGCTGCGGGGACGCGACGGAATTGCGCAGGACCAACGGGCAGGGAAGAACGGTGGGATGGGCCGTCAACAGTTGCAAGTCCGCTTTTCCCTCGATGGCATCGATCAGGTTTTTGGTTGCCCACGCGCCCATTTCATAGTGCGGAAGGGCCACAGTGGTCAGCGATGGGTAAAGATTTTCCGCGATGAGCTGCTGGTTATCGAATCCCACAATGGAGAGGTCCTCCGGTATTCGCAGCCCAAGTTCCCCGGCTGCCCTGTAAGCACCCATGGCCATACGGTCGTTGTAGCAGAAGATGGCCGTGGGGCGGTGAGGCGATTGCAGAACCCGCAGTGCCGCTTCATGGCCACCTGGCACCTCGGACAGTTCCGAGTGGACCAGCTC
Organism: Pseudarthrobacter sp. PvP004; assembly: GCF_017876035.1. Classification (NCBI taxonomy): domain Bacteria; kingdom Bacillati; phylum Actinomycetota; class Actinomycetes; order Micrococcales; family Micrococcaceae; genus Pseudarthrobacter; species Pseudarthrobacter sp. PvP004. The sequence goes on along the minus strand of NZ_JAGINL010000001.1, from coordinate 3,293,683 downwards.
TTCATGGAACGTCAGCCCGGCGTCGGCCAGCGTGTCTTGGAAAGCCTTGAGCCTGGAGTGCGTTGCCGGTACGTCATCGGTGTTGTTGATCATGCCGATCCGCGTGTGACCGGCGTCGATCAGGGTTTGCACCGCGAGGCGTGCACCGCCGGCTTCGTCGGGGATGACTGCTGAAACGGAGCGGTTGATGTCCTCGGAGTCCACGAGGACCGCCGGAACACCGGTGAGATTCTTGGGAAGGGACAGCTTCCGGTGATACATGGTGGCGTACAGGATGCCATCCACTTGCCGGTCCAACAGATCAGCGACGTCGCTTTCGCGTGAGTCCTGGGAACCGGTGCTGGTGGAGTTGATGATCATGATGTTGTACCCACGTGCCCGTGCTGTTTCCTCGGCCCCGAGGATGATCCGGCCTGCGTGCGGAGTGGTGGCGATCTCTTCGCTGATGAAACCGATCATCCCCGAACGTTGGGTGCGAAGGGCCTGGGCCAGTCGGTTGGGCCCGTAACCGAGCTGTTGAGCCGCTTGGTGGACCCGTTCCCTCGTTTCGGTGCCTACGCGGGCGTAGGCAACGTCATTGAGGACATGGGAGACGGTGGTGACAGAGACACCGGCTGCGGCGGCCACGTCTTTGATACCGACAGATCTTTTGGTCATTGCTTTCCCACGTCCTCAAGGTGTTGATGATTGTTGCTGATCCTACGTCCGCTTACTGGTCTCAGTAGGCTATCGAGGAATACCCGCGCCCTGGCTGCTTTGGGTGGCCTCTGCTGCCTCAAAGCCCACGGTGGGCGTGGCCCTCACAGCATTGGCACCCCTGTCCGCGATGACCTCGGCGTCATTCCCGGAGTCAAGGATGGTATTCCGTGCCGAGGTGGAGTCGACCAGCACCGCCGTTACTGCGAGTCCGTCCGAAGCTCCGGTGGTCAACAAGGCATCCACTTGGGCCGAGAAGCAGGAGTCACTCGACTCAGAGCGAACGTCCATGGCCACCACGTGGTTGTTGGAGACGAAGTTTCCTGTCCCTTCGGCCAAACGAATGATCACCGGCGTGGCCCCTGACGGCCGGATGCTTTGTGCGTCCACAACCTCGGAGAAGTGGTTGCCGATCACTGAGTTATTGCTGCCACTGATGCGGAGGATCCCGTAAAGGTCATCGCGCCCGTTGTCGACTCCCAGGAACGGCGTCCACGGCTCGTGGTCACGAAGGAAATGGTTGGTGGACACAAGGTTCTCTGAGCTGCTCTCCGCAAGAACCACCATTCCGGGGTAAAACGAATGCAGGCGGTTGTTGGAGACGCTTGAACGTGTGACACCTTCGAAGTGGATGCTGCTGGCGCCGCGGGGGAAGATGTTGTTCGCGGCGATCAGGAGACCGCCATGGTTCTGGGCGTAGATCGAGTGCCCTTTGAAGCCGGCCCCTATCAAGTTGTCCGTGATCTTTGAGGCCTGGCCCCAACCGCGGAGTTCTATGCAGCTTCCGCATTCAGCAATGAAGTTGTCGTGGACGGACAGGGCGTCTGCCTTGCAGATGGTGAGCGCGTTCTCAAGGTAGACGAAACCCATTCCATTGACCCGGAATGAGTCATTGGCGCTCGCCACATAAATGCCGGTCTTGCCGTTGACGTAACTGTTCTCCGCAGGCAGTTCGGACCCGTCCAAGGTGAAGTGCAAGCCGTCGATGCAGAAGTTGGAGAACTCAACGGAACTGATCCTTGGGCTTCCGCTTCGTTCAACGTAGAAGGCGGCACCCTGGGATTCGTCGTCCCTGAGTAAGTCGTCGCGGAGCGGAATGTCGACCATGACGCGGCTCCCGCCAGGCCACAACTCATGAAGATCGGGCCATTCGGCCTCGGGAACGTTGAAGCGGATGCTCGAGGACGTGAAGCCGTGACCTGAGCCCTCAATCCTGAGGAAGCTGACGTCGATGACTACCTGTGTCCGGAGGCGATAATCGCCGGGCGGAAGATAAATCACCGCTCCCGGCTTGCCGCCGTCGTTCTCATCCGTGGCCGTTTGCCGGTCCTTGATGTCCGCGATGATGCTGTTGATGACTTCACCAACGTCCGTGAACGGATCGCCGATGGGCCAGGTGGTGACGTTGTAATAATTGCTGTTGGACATGGTTCCTTCCTTAGCCCTTAACCGCGCCGAGCGTCATGCCGGCAACGATCTTGCGCTGCAGCAGCAGTGTCAGGAGGATAACGGGAATGGAGTAGACGGCCGCGAGTGCGGTCATGGAGCCCCAGTCCAGTCCGAACTGGGTTTGGAAGTTCGCGATGACCACGGGCGTTGTTTGCGAGCGGATTGCGGTCATGAGGAGCGCGAACAGGAATTCGTTCCACGACGCCAGGAAGGCGAAGATCGCGGTGACGGCGATGCCACCGGAGACCACCGGGATGACTACCCGCCAGAGCGCACCCAGTCTGCTGCAACCATCCACCGTTGCCGCTTCCTCCAAGTCGCGGGGGACCGCCTCGAAGAAGCTGGACATCAGCCAGATGGACAACGGCAGGGAGATGGTGGTGTGGGCGATGGACAGGGCGATGGGTGTGTCCGCCAGGCCTACGGAGGACATCATGGATGCCAGCGGAATACCGATGGCCACCGGCGGGACCATCCGTGTTACCAGTGCCGCCATGATGAACACGCGGCCGCTGGGAGTCTTATAGCGCGTGATGCCGTAGGCGGCCGGGATAGCCAGGACCAATGACAGCAGGGTGCTGATGACGGCGGTCTGAATGCTGTTGATGAACGAGGCCAAAACTCCACTCCGGCCCAACGCGTTGGCGTAGTTCTCCAGCGTCCATTCCGTGGGGAGGATGGTGGGCGGGACGGCGATGGTGTCGATCGGCGTCTTGAAGGACGTAAACAGCAGGTACAGGAACGGGAAGCCATATAGCACCATGGCCACGGCCAGCAGGATCCACAGAATGATCCGGGTGCTTCGGCGCCCTGCTTCCAGGCCCTCGCGGTTGACTCCGCGGCGCTTGCGCGGGCCGTTCAACGCGGCGGCGTTCGACGTCGGTTGTTCGCCCTGGCTTGTCACGTCGCCCTCTGTTGTGGCTTGGTTCCGTTTGATCGCGGTCCGGGAGGTCATCAGTTGTCCTTTCCTGGCCGCCAGATGGTGGCCACCGCGAAGAATGCGACGGCGAGCATCGCCAGCAGGTAGATGGTGCCCATGGCGCTGGCCAGGCCGGGATCGCCGAAGCGGATCATGGTGCGGTAGATCAGCAGGCTCATGGTTTCGGATGCGGACTGGGGGCCGCCGTTGGTTTGGATCAGGATGGTGTCGAAGGCGCGTGCGGCGTCGATCCCGCGAACTACCAACGCCACTGCGATCACCGGGCGGAGGAGCGGAAGAATGATCTGGAACAGGAGGGCAGGGGCCCTGGCGCCGTCCAGGCGTGCAGCTTCAATCAGATCACCGGGGATGTTCTGCAGTCCGGCGAACAAGACGAGGCACATGAAGGAGGTGGTGAGCCAGATGTCTGGAACGGCCACTGAGAACAGCACGATGTTCGGATCTGACAACCAACCGATCTGGTTCGGATTGGAAAGAATACCCGCCTGATGCAGGAGGGTTCCTATGAGGCCGAAGTTATCGATCATGAGGAACTTCCACAGCAAACCTGCAACGATCGGCGCGATCATCAGGGGGTACAGGAAGACGGTTCGCCAGATTTGGGATTTGCGTCCGAGGGTGGTGAACAGGAGCGCCATTCCCAGGCCGAGGGCGAACTCGAGGGTTACGACCACCACGGTGTAAGCCAGGGTCCGCCATCCTGCGCCCATGAAGGCTTCGGAGGCGAAGGCCGTGACGTAGTTCTGGAATCCGACGAAGTCCCGGGGGCCGCCGGCAATGGGGGAGATTTTGTAGAAGCTGTCGGCGATAAGGCGGAACAGCGGGTAAGCCACGAAGACGCCAAGGAACAAAGCCGCCGGGGTCATCAGGTATAGGGCGAAGCGGCGATCGGAGATGCGCACGATTTTCTCTTCTGCTGGTTGGGGCCGCGGCCGGCACGGGGTTTATGGTTCCGGGTGCCGGCCGCGGAGTCTTTACTTGAGGAGGTCCTGGATCTGCTTCTTGGCGTCGGCCAGGAGGGTTGCGGAGTCACCGCCGGCCACTGCCTTCTGCAGGAGCGGCACCAGGACGGTGTCAACGATTTGCTGCCACTTGGCCGTTGCCGGGCGGGTGGCTGTGGCTTTGCCGTTGAGGGTCTCGATCAGCGGCTTGAAGCTCTCGTATCCGGGCTGGTCCTGGTACTTCTCGAACGCGGAAACTCGGGAGGCCAGGCCAAGGCTGGATTCGATACCCAGAGAGTTGTGGTCGTAGGCGCACTTGATGAACTTCTTCGCAGAGTCTGCGTTTTTGGTGGCCTTCGGTACGGACAGGTACCAGGGTCCGGGGACGCCTGCGACGCCGGCGCTGCCGCCAATCATTGCTGCCGTTCCCACTTTTCCTGCCACTGGTGAATCCTTGGGGATCTGGCGGTAAGCGTGGGCCCAGAAGCGGGTCATGGCGGTTTTGCCTTGGTTGAACAGGTTCTGGGCTGCAGCCCAGTCAACCTGTGCTGCACCTGGAGGCGCAGACTTTGTGAGGCTGACGTAGAAGTCGAGTGCTTCCTTGTGGGCTGCGTTGTCGATCACCACGTTGTCGCCGTCGAGGACCATGGGGGAGCCCGCTTGCAGGACGTGGGCCAGCCATTCGGTTTCCACGGCTCCCTTGACGTCGGTGCCGTACATGCCGTCCTTGGTGAAGAACTCCGAGATGTCCTGGTACTGCTTCCACGTGGTGGGCGCAGCGAGTTCATAGCCGTACTTCGCCTGGAAGTCGGCCTTGTTTTTGGCGTCTTCGAAGAGGTCCTTGCGGTAGAGGATGATCTCGGCGTTGGTCCACGCAGGCAGGCCGATGAAGTGACCATCCACGTTGGCTTCCTTGACCAGGGCGGGGAAGATGTCCTTCTTGGCCTCATCGGTGAAGATTTCGTCGATTGGTTGGACCGCGTCCTTGAAGCTTGGGAGCCACACGGAGTCCAGGGCGGCGACGTCGAAGGAAACGTTGCCGGAAGAGAATTCGCTGGAGAGCCGGTTGAACATGCCGTCGTACGGCAGCTCGACGAAGTTGACGTCGATTCCGGTGTCCTTCTTGCATTGTTCGGCCACGCCGGTGAGTTCGGCGTGACCGCCGGCTTCCACCAGGACGTTGACGGTGCCGGCGGCGCTGCCCGACGTCGGTGCCGGGCCCCCTGCGCCGCATCCGGTAGCTGCGAGTGCGACGGCGGTGCAGATGCCGCCAAGGGTGACGAGCCTGGAGATGGTTTTTCGAGTGGACATCGCTGTCGACTCACTTTCTCTTGAACGGGTGAAAGGAGTGATTTGGTTGAAGAATCGTTTTGCCAAAACGTCTTGGCAACACTGTAGGGCCGAAAGTTTGGAAGTGTCAAGAGTCACTTGGAGTGGTGTTAGGTGCCAAAATTGCTGCCCGGATTTTGTCGTTGACAGTGATCTTCAGCGCAGCTTAGTGTTTCTCTCAGCTTCAGATAAAACGATTTGGCACATTTTTGGCATCAACACCGTGGCATAGACGCCAATGCCGGGGCACCACCGCATGGACGCCGGAGCGCTGCCCCGGACAAACCAATGGACCAAGGATTGGCAGGAGAACCCTATGGGAATTGATACGACGCTTGATATGAACAACACCAGCCGGCGGAAGCTGGTGGGTGCGGGAGCCGTGGGCACGCTGGCAGCTGCCCTGAGCCTGGGGATGTCTCCAAAGGCAGAAGCTGCCGAAGGCGCGAAAGTCAGCCCGTTGAACTCGCCGAATGTCTATGACGTCACGGCCTGGCGAATCAAGGGCCAGCCCAAGGTCACGGCAGAGTCGGATATAGGCGCCGTCATCAACGACATCATCGCGGACATCAAGAAACGCCAATCCACACCGGAAACCAGACCGGGAGCCGTGGTGATCATCCCGCCGGGGGACTACGACCTCCACACTCAAGTGGTGGTGGACGTGGATTACCTCACCATCGCCGGTTTTGGCCATGGCTTCTTCTCCCGCAGCATCAAAGACAACGTGGACACCACGGGCTGGCTGAACCTTCAGCCGGGTGGCAGCCACATCCGCGTCCTCACGCCCCCATCCTCGCCCCAGGCATTCCTTGTGCGGCGGGACGGGAGTCCGCGCCTGTCCGGGATTGTGTTCAAGGACTTCTGCCTTGACGGAGTCAACTTCGTCCCGGACGGAAACAGCTATAAGAACGGTAAGACCGGCATTGACGTCGCCTCCGACAATGACTCCATCCACATCACCGGAATGGGGTTCGTCTATCTTGAACACGCTCTGATAGTTCGAGGTGCGGACGCCCTCCGGGTCCACGACAACATGATTGCCGAATGCGGGAACTGCGTTGAACTGACCGGTGCCGGACAGGCAACAATTGTCAGCGACAACCTGATGGGTGCCGGCCCCGAAGGTGTGACGCTTCTCGCCGAAAACCACGAGGGCCTCTTGGTCACAGGGAACAACTTCTTTCCTCGAGGACGCAGTCTCCTTGAGTTCAGCGGCTGCAACCGCTGCAGCGTGACATCAAACAGGTTCCAAGGCTTCTACCCCGGCATGATGCGGCTGCTGAATGGCTGCAAGGAAAACCTCATCACGTCCAACCATTTCCGCCGGGGCACGGAAGGGTTCCCTCCGTTCATTGACCGCACCAACGGATTGGATGACCTCTACGGCGTCATCCACGCGCTGGGGGACAACAACCTGATCTCGAACAACCTGTTTGCCTACGACGTCCCGCCGAACAAGGTTGCCCCTGCGGGAGCCCAGCCCACCATCATGTTGATCGCAGGCGGGGACGGCAACGTCATAGCCACCAATCACGTCATCAGCAACGTGGACTCCCAACACGTGGTTCTTGATGGATCGGCAACCCGGTCCAAGGTCCTGGACAGCGGCGCCGCCTCCACCATCACGTCCTACAGCCCGGACACAGCCATTCGGCCCACGCCCTGACGTATGGCCGCAAACGCACGACGGCGGCTGGTCGCCAAGGTGACCAGCCGCCGTCGTGCTTTCTGAAGTTAGTCCGCCTTGACTGCGAGCACCGGGCAGTCGGCCTCCAGCAGGATCCGTTGGGAGACGCTGCCCATGATGAGCTTGCCCACCGGGCTGCGGCGGCGAAGGCCGATGACAATCAGGCTGGCGTCATTGTCGTCGGCGGCGTCCAGAACCTCGGCCGCTGCGTCGTGACCGCGGACGGGTTGCTTGATGATGTGCTGGATGCCGTGCTCGGCGAGGCGCTCCTCGATGCTCTGGATATCCGGTTCCTGGGCATATCGGTTATCCACCAAGGCGTCGCCCTTGGACGAGTTGATGACCAGCAGGGTGTCGTTGCTTTTCTTGGCTTCGGCGATGGCTTGCGTCAGTGCCGCTTCGCCTTCAGGTGTGGGGACGTATCCCACCACGATGGTCATGGTTTCTCCTCGTTGTACTGGTTATTGGGGAGGCGGTAGGCAGGACAAGCCGCCAGGCTAGCCATCGCCGTCGCCGTCTGCCGTTCCGTCGGCGCGGTGGCTGCCGTGGCTTACACCGCCGGCTTCCCTCGGGACAGTCGCCCCGGAGTTGCCTGGGATCACTGTTGCTGCAGCAGGACGGTTGCGGCGGATGAGCTTGTAGATGAACGGCCATGCCAGGATGATCGCCACGATGATGTAGACCACTATCGCGATGGGTTCGCTGAAGAGGCCGGCAGGATCGCCCGCGCTCAACTGCAGAGTCTTGCGGAGCTGACCTTCGATGCGCGGCCCCAGGATCACACCGAGGATCAGCGGCAGGACCGGAAGTCCGAACCGCCGCATCATGAACCCGAGTGCGCCGAGAACCAGCAGGATCACCAGGTCGAAAGCCTGCAGGTTGACCGAGTAGGCACCCAAAGTAGCGAAGAACAAGATGCCTGCGTAGAGGTACGGGCGGGGGAGCTGCAGCAGCTTCGCCCAGACCGGCGCCAGGGGCAGGTTGATGAGCAGGAGCAGGAAGTTGCCGATGAAGAGGCTTGCGATCAGCGCCCACACCAAGGGTCCCTGGCTGGAGAACAGCTGCGGACCGGGCTGGATGCCGTAGGACGTGAAGGCCGCGAGCATGACGGCGGCCGTCGCGTTGGTGGGCAGGCCGAGGGCGAGCATCGGGGTCAGCGTCCCTGCAGCGGCCGCATTGTTGGCTGCTTCAGGTCCGGCGACGCCCTCAATGGCGCCCTTGCCGAACTCCTCCGGGTGCTTGCTGAGACGTTTCTCCGTGACATAGGAGAGGAAGGTGGGAATTTCCGCGCCACCGGCGGGCAAAGCGCCGAACGGGAAACCAAATGCTGTGCCGCGCAACCAGGGCTTCCAGGAGCGGGCCCAGTCCTTCTTGCCCATCCACGGACGGCCCACGGGAATGATGTGCAAGGGAGTCCGGCGCAGGTGGGCGGCAACCCAGAGGGCTTCACCTACGGCGAAGATGGCAACAGCCACCACCACAATGTCCAGGCCGTCCACCAGCAGCGGCTGGCCGAAGGTCAGGCGGCGTTGGCCGGTCACCGAGTCGATGCCCACCAGTCCGATGGCCAGGCCCAGGGCCAGCGAGGCGAAACCCCGTAGCCTGGACGAACCGAGGACGGCAGTCACCGCAAGGAGGGCCAGAATCATGATGGCGAAGTAGCTTGGCGCACCGAGGCTGACAGCGAATTGCACCACGATGGGTGCAAAGACGGCCAGCAGCGCAGTGCCGATGGTACCTGCAATGAAGGAGCCGATGGCCGCGGTGGCTAGAGCCTGCGCGGCCCTGCCGGCTTTAGCCATCTTGTTGCCTTCAATGGCTGTCACCACCGACGACGATTCTCCTGGTGTGTTGAGCAGGATGGAGGTGGTGGAACCGCCGAACATGCCGCCATAGTAGATGCCGGCGAACATGATGAACGCGCTGGTGGGCTCCAATGCGGCAGTCACCGGAAGCAGCAAAGCCACAGTCATGGCCGGGCCAAGTCCGGGAAGAACGCCGACGGCGGTGCCCAGGAGCACGCCGATCACGGCGAATAAAAGGTTCATGGGGGTCAGGGCGGTGGCGAAACCGTCCATCAGGGAGGACCAGACGTCCATTAGAGGATTCCTTCCAGGAGCCCGGCTGGAAGGGCGATGCCCAGGCCGAGGTAGAAGCCGTAGAAGGTCAGCAAGGAGAGTGCGACGGAAATCAGGCCGTCACGGATGTAGCGGCGGCTGCCGAGGGCCAACACGCTGCCCCAGAACAGGACGGTTCCGGAAATGACCCAGCCGGCCCAGTCGATGAGCAGGATGTTCAGGATGAAAGCTCCGGCCAACGGGAGGACGGTCTTCCAATCGGCAGGGTGTGCCAGGTCAACGTCTTCGCCGCCTTCGGCTTCGCCCTTGCCGCCACGGAGGACGTTGATGGCAAGGAGAATGGCGCAGACAATCAGTAGTCCGGAAACAATGAACGGAACGGTCTTGGGACCCACCGGGTCCGACTGCGAGTACGGGGTGACCAAGCCGTTCGCGTCCAAGAAGACCAGAACGCCGACCACGCCGAGCAGGAGGGAGACCCCCAGCTCGGCGCGGCCTTTGAGGCCTGTGGCTAAGGAGCTCACGCCAACCCGAGCTTGCTCAGGACGTCTGCCACCCGCTTGTCCTGGTCGGTCAGGAACGTCTGGAACTCGTCACCGGTGACGAAGGCATCGGACCAGCTGTGGGTCTTGAGCGCTTCCTTCCAGCCTGCGGAGGCGTGCATCTTCTCAAGTGCTGCAATCAGGGACTTCTTGTCGTCGTCGCTGATACCCGGAGGGGCCACAATGCCGCGCCAGTTGGTGAAGACCAGGTCAATGTTGGATTCCTTCAGCGTGGGTGCGTCCACGCCTTCCAGACGGTTCTCGCCACTGGTGGCCAAGACCCGGATCTCACCGGACTTGATCTGCTGCAAGTACTCTCCGGCACCTGAAGCGGCGAAGCCGAGCTTGTTGCCGAGGATGGCTGGGAGGAGGTCGCCACCGCCGTCGTAAGAGACGAAGTTGACCTTGGTAGCGTCGATGCCAACAGCGCCGGCCAACTGCATCGGCAGGAGGTGGTCCGGGCCGCCCGGCGAGGAACCGCCGCCAACGGCAATGGAACCCGGGTTGGCCTTCCACGCCGTCACAAGGTCATCGATGGTCTTGTAGGGTGAGTCCTTGCTGACCATGATGGCGCCGGGCTCCTCGATGAGCTTTGCCAAGGGAGTGGTCTCGGTCAGCTTCGACTCGGATTTGTTGGTGTAGCTGGCTCCAACAACACCCAGGCCCATCAGCATAGTGAGGTCGCCGTTGCCCTTTTCATTGACGATGCGGGCGAGGCCCACTGTCCCGCCGGCACCAGCAAGGTTGAAGACCTCGGTGTTGGTGGAGATCTTCTCGTCGTCCAGTACCTTGGCGGCCGCGCGGGCGGTGGTGTCATAGCCGCCACCCGGAGTGTTCGGAACCATGATCTGGAGTCCGGTGATGGGTCCTGCTGCTGCGCCGGTGCTGTCAGAACCGGTGGACTTACCTGTGGCACCGCAGCCGGTGGCCATCAGGGCGATGCCGGCAGCGACGGCGGCGACTCGCAATGCGCGGATCTGGCGCATGGTGTTCCTCTTCTCATCATTGAAAATTCAGTGCAGGGCGATCAGCGTTGTGCCCCGTTGATTTGATGCTAGGCGCGTCAGTGACAGGGATCACTCTTGTGTTCGCAGTGATCTTTAAGTTCATTGCGTTCACGGGTTTCTGCGGTCTGAGCTGGTCTTTCGTGCCGCTGGGGTCTTCTGTGCCGCTGGGGTATAGTTCCGATACGCCACGGGGGAAGCTGTTGTCCGCCCCTCCGATCTCCGGCACCACCAAAGGAACCAGCAGTGACTCGACTGACTCGAAGAAGAGGCATGTCCTTGGCAGGGCAGTACCTTGTGCTGCAGTTGCTGATCGTCCTCGCAGTTCTTGTTGCCGTTGTTGCCATTTCTTTGGCTCAATCCGCCGCCACCTTCGAGCGGACTGAAGGACGCCGTGCGCTGCTGGCCGCTGAAGCCTTGGGCAGCAACCCCACCGTCCGCGCATTGTTGCCGGAGGCCGAACCGCGCGTCGGTTCAGCCCTTCCGGCCGTGGCCGAATCCGTGCGCACCGTTTCGGGATCATCACATGTGGCACTCGCCAAACTTGACGGCACCGTGGTGGCATCATCGGATCCCAGCCTGTTGGGCCAACCCCTGCCGCTGGGTGAGAGCCAGGTGATGGAAGGGCGCGCCTGGACAGGTGTGCTGCCAGGAAGCAGCGGTGCCGTGCTGTCCGCCCACGTCCCGGTCCTGAACGATTCCGGAAAAGTCATTGGCGTCGCATCAATCAGCAGGAACTACCCATCCACCATTGAGCGACTCGGCGACGCCGTTCCCAACCTGCTCACCTATCTGGGTGTCGCCAGCATCCTGGGCGTCGCCGGATCCCTCCTGTTGTCCCGCCGCGTCAAACGGCAAACCCTCGGCATGGAACCCCGCGAAATCACGGGCCTCGTGGAGAATCGTGAAGCGATGCTGCAGGGCCTGAAGGAAGGCGTGGTCGCCTTGGATCCCCACGAGCGCATCACGGTGGCCAACCAGAGCGCCCGGCAACTCCTCGGCCTGCCACCGGATTGTGTGGGAAAGAAGTTGCGATCCCTCCACGTGGATCCGGCCCTGAAGATAGTCCTCACCCGCGAACAGTCAGACGCGGATCAATTGGTACTCGTGGGGGAGCGGCTAGTGGTTATGAACCGCGTTGCCCTGCGTTCCCACGGACGCGACATCGGCTCCGTCACCACGCTGAGGGACCGGACCGAACTGTCCTCTCTCGAAAGCGAACTCGGTGCCACCCGCACCGTCACCGATACCCTGAGGGCCCAGGCCCACGAGTTCGCCAACCAACTCCACGTCATCTCCGGCCTCATCCAAATCGGCGAATACGACTCCGTGGTCCAGTTCGTCAACGGCGCCACCGTAGACCGGACACGGCTCAACGACGACGTCACCAGCCGCATCGAGGACCCCGCGCTCGCAGCCCTGCTGATCGCCAAAGCCAGCCTGGCAACGGAGCGCGGTGTGGACCTGAAACTGGACCCGAGGTCCGCGCTGCCACGCGTCAACGAGGAACTGTCACGCGACCTCACCACCGTGGTGGGGAACCTGGTAGATAACGCGTTCGACGCCGTCACTGGGCTTCCTGGGGCGTCGGTCCAAGTGTTGGTGGTTAACTCGGGTGACGACGTCACAGTCACAGTCAGGGACAACGGTCCCGGTGTTCCTTCCGGCTCCGCAGAGGATATTTTCCAACAAGGCTTCTCCACGAAAGAGCCTGGACCGGGCGATGCGCGGGGGTTTGGGTTGGCGTTGTCCCGGGTGATCTGCCGGCGCTCCGGGGGAGACTTGACGGTGGTCAACGACGACGGAGCCGTCTTCACGGCTCGATTCACGAAAGGGGCCTCCCAGCCATGATCCAAGTACTGATTGTTGACGATGACTTCATGGTGGCCAAGGTCCACGCCGGATTCATCCAAAGGACCCCAGGCTTCGGAGTGGTGGGCGTGGCACACACGGGTGCGCAGGCCCTAGTTGAAACGCAAAGGCTCCAGCCCGACCTCGTGTTGCTGGACATCCATCTCCCGGACATCAACGGACTGGAGCTCATGCACCAGCTGCGTGATGTTGCACCGGACCTCGATGTCCTGGTGATCAGCGCTGCCCGCGAGGTGGAAACCGTCCGAAAGGCCTTGCGCGGCGGGATCGTCCATTACCTCATCAAACCCTTCTCCCAGTCTGACCTGCAGGAACGGTTGGAGCATTACCTCAGTGCCTACCAAGGCCTGGACGCTTCCAAGGTGGAGGCCGAACAGTCTGATGTGAACAAGGTCTTTGGGCTGTCTGCTTCCGAACGGACACTGCCCAAGGGTTGCAGCGTGGAAACCCTCGGACTGGTTGAATCAGCCCTGAAAACAGCGCCTGGGGATCTCTCCGCAGCGGAGCTGGCCGAGCAACTTGGCACGTCCCGTGTCAGCGCCCGCCGTTACCTGGAGTACCTCCACGACGAAGGGGCGCTGGAGGTCAGACTCAAGTACGGCGTCGGGCGTCCTGAAAGGCGATATGTGCTGAAGGGGCGGTAAGCCGGACGCTCACCTAGTGCTGGTAGATGTCCCGCCTGTGGCCCATGGCTACCACCAAAACAATGAGTTGTGCGTCGCGGATCTCATAGATGATCCGATAGTTACCAGTCTGGACGCGCCAGTCTCCGCTGCTTCCGGAGAGCTTCTTTGCCCCGGGAGGACGAGGTGTTTCGGCGAGGATTTCGATGGCGGCCTGGATGCGCCGGCGTGCTTCCGGTGGGATCTTTCGCAATTGGCGGACCGCCGCGGGCGCAACCTGAACGGCGTAACTCAAGCCAGGCCCAGCTCCGCTTTGACTTCCTCCCATGGCACGGCGGCATCGCCGGTCTCGGTCATTTCGGTCCGTGCAGCGTTGGCTGCGCGGAGGTCGTTGAGGTCCTCAGCTGCCTCAATCAGCTTGGCGAGATCTTCTGCGTCGATCAGTGCTGCCACGCGGCGGCCACGGCGCAACAAATACACCGGTTCATGGCTTACTCGTGCCGTGTCAACCGCTTCGGAAAGTCGGCTCCGGGCCACGGTGACTGTCATCTCGGTCATGCTGCGATTTTACGCGTCGTCGAGCGCTGAAATGTACATAAAGGCGCTTTTGGCTCATATGCTGGCTTTCCACCCCAAGGCTGGCCCCAATTTCCCTGCGATGTCAGTGAGGATCTGCACGTAGTCCTCGTGGTCGAAGCTGAAGGGCAGGGCGAACGCCACCTCGTCCACTTCCTGGAATCCTGCGTGTGAATATAGTTGCTCGGCGATTTCGTCGCTGGTGCCTATGAGATCCCTGGCAAACATCATGCCCTTCGGTCCCTGCGGTGACTGTGTGCGGGGAGTGCGTTCATCGACGTAGCGCTGGTACTTCGCACGCTGGCCGCTGGAAGCAGAATCTGTGGGGATGACCACCAAACCTTGCGATGCCCGGGCGGTGTTTCCGGCTGCGGCGGCTGCTTCGCGGTACGCGCGGATCTGCGATTGCTGGACCTTGGCGAAGTCCGGCTCCTGGTCCTTGTCCGGGAAGATCACGCTGCTGGAGAGCAGGTTGAAGCCGTTTTCTCCGGCCCAGACGGCTGATTTCATGCTGCCTGCCCCGTACCAGAGGCGGCTGCGCAGTCCGGGGGAGTGCGGCTCCACCCGGTTGGAGAATTCCTCCACAACGCCCTGTTTGCCGGAGAAGTCCCGAACTTTGTCGCCTCTGACCAGACGGGCGAAGCGTTCCACGCGGGCGTATGAGAAGTCCTCTGATTCTGTGGAATCCGGGTACAGCTCATGCTTCACGGTGTCGTAGTGCATCGGTTCTCCCACGCTCAACCCCGGATTGATCCGTCCGCCTGCGAGCAGATCCACGGTGGCCAGGTCCTCGGCCAGCCGCAACGGGTTTTCCCAACCCAGCGGGGTTACCGCGGTTCCGAGCTCAATCCTTGACGTGCGCTGGCTGGCGGCCGCCATGACTGCTACCGGGGAGGAGATTCCGAACTGCAAATGACGGTGCCGGAGCCAGGCACTGTCGAACCCCAACTGCTCACCGAGCTCGATGATCTCCAGCGTGGACCGGTGGCCAGCCGCCGGGTCCGCAGCGTCGAACAGGCCGATGGTGAGGAAACCAAGCTTGCGGAGGGGCTGTTCGGGGCGGGGCATGGACGTCCTTCGGGTTGGGTCGGCAGTTACTGCCCAGAATAGGCGGCGGTACCGGGGACGACGGCGGGAGGTTACCTTTTGTGATGGGAGCGGGCAAGCCGCCGTATCTCACTGGCGGGACGAAGCCCTCAGCCTGGGAGCTGAACCTGATTCCCTACCGTCTTCAGGTAGTTCCGGATCCCGTCCACCACCATCTGGTGGTCTTCATCGGACGTCAGCCCGGATACGGTGATCGCGCCGATCACGCCTGCTCCGCGGACGCGGATGGGGAACGATCCTCCGGCCAAGGTGTAGTCCTCATGCGCAAGCCAGCCACCACCCAAAGGGCTATGACCGCGGGCAGAAAACTGCTCGGACAACAACGCCGTGCTGTGCTCAAAGCGCAGCACGGAAGCAGACTTGCGGCGGATCCACTCCTCTTGGTCTGAGGTGGCTCCCGGCAAAACGCAGCGGAAGAGCACGAGGTTGTGGCGGCGGATATCGATCGCCACTCCAAACCCGGACGCGATGGCGTGGTTGGCGATCAGCGAACCAAGCCGCCAGGCGTCGTGGTTGTCGAACGATGCGAAGACCAGCTCTTCTTCCTGCTGGCGGAGTTCAGCGTGCCGCGGTGACTCAGTCATTGTTCATTTCCCTTCCACTGCAGCGTCAGCCTCGTAGCTCAACCCGATCTGGCGTCGGATCTCATCCATCGCGGCCATGATGGACACGGTCTCACCCGGCGGCAAGATGGTTCCGGCGGTCTCTCCTGCGCGGATCAGGCGTTCCAGCTCAGCAGCTTGGAACTGCATTCCACGGCTGCCGACGGGCTGGTCATACCGTTCAACAACACTGCCATCAACGGCATGAACCGTGAACGGCACAGGGTTGTACCAAGTGTGTTCAATGTCGATCCACCCATCCGTCCCGATGACCATGGCGCGGTTGGCACTGGCGGCGTCGAGCTCGCAATCAACAATCGCCTGAGCACCGTCTGCGTACTCAAAGATCGCTGCCGTTTGACGGTCCACGCCGGTGGGCGACATGGTGGCGCTGGCCCGGACTGCGGCCGGGGTGCCGAGAATGTCGAACGCGAAGGAGATCGGGTAGATGCCTAAGTCCAGCAGCGCTCCGCCACCGAGCGCGGGATCGTTGAGCCGGTGTGCAGGGTCCTGGGGGAGGCTCTGGTTGTGGGTGGCCACCACCTTGCGGACCTCACCAATAGCGCCGGCAGCGATGAGTTCGCGGATGCGGATCATGTGCGGCAGGAATCGCGTCCACATCGCTTCGAGGGCAACGAGTCCCTTGGACTCAGCGAGGTCAACGATGTCCTGTGCTTCGCGCGCATTCATGGTGAACGACTTCTCCACCAGCACGTGCTTGCCCGCATTTAACGCCAACAGGGCGTTCGCGTGGTGGAAGGGGTGAGGCGTGGCGATGTAGACCACGTCAACCAGCGGGTCTGCCACCAGATCTTCATAGCTCCCGTGAGCGGTGGTCACGCCATACTGCTCCGCGAACGACTTGCTTGAGTCCGATGAGCGCGAACCCACCGCCTGCACCGCAAAGCCATTCTCTTTCAGGTCCTGCGTTTGGAGCCCGGCAATAAATCCTGTGCCGAGGATTCCCCAGCGGATTGTTCCGTCGGAGGTGCCATTGCTGAGGGTCACGTGCTTAGTCCTTTGTTGAGTCAGAAATTGGGTACGCCACAAACGCAAAGCGCACGGAATCCGGCGACCAGCTGTTGACGTTGAGGGTACCTTGGCCGCCGAAAAGTGGCCATGTATGGAGGGGAGTGGTCCAGTCCTCGGTCGAAACAAGGACGACGTCGACCGGCAAGTCGGCGGGGTGGCCTTCCGTTCCGGTAGAGCCACTTCCCATCCGGCGAGTACTCCGGGCCGTCGCAGTGACCGGACCCGACATCAACGCGGGCGATAGCGCCGCCGTCGGACGTTATGGTCATGAGGCGACCCGGCTGCGTAAAGTCGCCCGCCTCGATGCCCACGTAGGCCAGTTCCTTGCCGTCCGGGCTGACGCCGTGGAGGAAATGGAAAGAGCCGTCGTCGTCCGTGATCCTGGTGGCGGGGCCACCGGAAAGCGAGGCGCGGTAGATGTGGCCGTCGTTGGCGGAGAGGAAGATGCTCTCTCCATCAGGTGCCAGCACATGATCGTTATTGAGGTCAGGGATACCGGTGAGCGGAACTTCCACGGGATGACCACCGGTCACGTCCAGCGTCCACAGCTTTCCGTCCCCGTTGAGGACAAGCGCGTGGCCCGATCCCTTCGAAGTCAGGGTCCAGTTGGGTGCTTCGAAGAGTACGTCGTCAGTGCTGTAGAGCAGCTCGGCCTCGCCAGCAACCGACGCGACCCACACCTCGCAGCGCTGACCTGGTTGAAAGGTGCGGATCACGTCGGTTGGTCCTAGTCCTTGCTGCTGAAGGCGGCGTCGAAGCTGGTTTGCGACGCCGGGAAGTCGAACTTCTTCAGCGCCGCGAGGGCTTCGGGGGCGCCGTGGAGGCGGTCCATGCCTGCGTCTTCCCATTCCACGCTGATGGGTCCGGTGTAGCCGATCGCAGTCAGGGCCCGGAAGGACGATTCCCAGGGCACGTCACCGCGTCCGGCGGAGACAAAGTCCCAGCCTCGGCGGGGGTCGCCCCAAGGCAGGTGCGAGCCCATCACGGTGTTCCGGCCGGTGGGGCGGAGCTTGGTGTCCTTGCAGTCCACGTGGTAAATCCGGTCCTTGAAGTCCCAGATGAAGGACACGGGATCGATGCCTTGCCACATGAAGTGGGACGGGTCCCAGTTCAGGCCGAACGCTTCCCGGTGTCCGATCGCTTCGAGGGTCCGGACGGTGGTCCAGTAGTCGTAGGCGATCTCACTCGGGTGGACTTCGTGGGCGAAGCGGACCCCGCATTCATCGAACACGTCCAGAATGGGGTTCCAACGGTCGGCGAAGTCCTGGTATCCGGCCTCGATGACCTTTTCCGGGACGGGCGGGAACATCGCGACGTATTGCCAGATGGAGGAGCCGGTGAAGCCGACCACGGTGTCCACGCCCAGGGCGCGGGCGAGGCGGGCGGTGTGTTTCATTTCCTCTGCGGCGCGTTGCCGGACACCTTCGGGTTCCCCGTCGCCCCACACACGGGAGCCGACGATCGCTTCATGGCGGAAGTCGATGGGGTCATCGCACACGGCCTGGCCCTTGAGGTGGTTGGAGATGGCCCAGACCTTCAGGTTGTACTTTTCCAGGATGGCGAGTTTGGATTCGACGTAACCGGGTTCGTCCCAGCGCCAGGCGTCCAGGTGGTCTCCGGAGACGGCGATTTCCAGGCCGTCGTAGCCCCAGCCCGAGGCAAGGCGCGCGACTTCCTCGAAGGGAAGGTCGGCCCACTGGCCGGTGAACAGGGTGTACGGGCGGGGCATGTCAGGCTCCTTCAGTAGCGGTGCTGGTTGCCCTTGCGGACAGCTGGATCAGTGAGCTTTTAGCTGCGGCGGACTCTTCCACTGCAGCCAAGATCTGTTGGATGTTCAGGCCGTCCTCGAACGACGGCGACGGAGCAACACCTGTGGCGATGGCAGTCAGGAAGTCCCGGATCTGGTGCGTAAACGTGTGCTCCCAACCGATGATGTGCCCCTGCGGCCACCACGCTTCGAGGTAGGGGTGTTCGGGTTCGCTGACCAGGATCCGTCGGAATCCTTGCTCCCGGACGGGCACTGTGGTGTCCATGAACTTGAGTTCGTTGAGGTTTTCCAGATCGAACGTCAGCGATCCGAGCGAACCGTAGATTTCGAGCCTGAGGGAGTTCTTCTGGCCGGTCGCTACGCGGGAGGCCTCCACTGAGGCGATTG
This sequence comes from Pseudarthrobacter sp. PvP004, assembly GCF_017876035.1. Lineage (NCBI taxonomy): Bacteria > Bacillati > Actinomycetota > Actinomycetes > Micrococcales > Micrococcaceae > Pseudarthrobacter > Pseudarthrobacter sp. PvP004. The sequence continues at coordinate 3,275,047 of NZ_JAGINL010000001.1, read as the reverse complement.
CTCCGGAGGCGAGCGTCAGATTGACCCAGGCGGCGTCGTCGACCGTGACATCCTCCAGCCCATCAGCGCCTGGGCGCTGATCAACAAAGGTCTGCAGGCGGCCGGATACCTCCGTGACGGGATCGTCCAAGAGGTACAGGATCTGGTCGATGGCGTGCGAGGCGATGTCGCCCAGCGCACCGGATCCGGCGGTTTCCTTGCGGAGGCGCCAGGTCATGGGGGACTCGGCGTCGGTCAACCAGTCCTGCAAGTACGCGGCGCGGACGTGGCGGACAGTGCCGAGGCGACCTTCGGCGATGAGCTCGCGGGCCAGTGCCAGGGCAGGGACCCGGCGGTAGTTGAAGCCGATCATCGATTGGACGCCGTTGGCCCGGGCTGAAGCGGCGGCGGCCACCATCGCCTCGGCCTCGCCCAGAGTGTTGGCCAGCGGCTTCTCCACGAGGACGTGCTTGCCTGCTTCCAGCGCGGCAGTGGCGATTTCGGCGTGCATCCATCCCGGCGCGCAAATATCGACGATGTGGATGTCGTCCCGTTCAAGCACGGCACGCCAATCCGTGGCGGACTCGGCCCAGCCATATTTGGCGGCGGCCTCCGCGACGGCACCGGCGTCCCGGCCCACGAGCACTTTCTGCTCGAAAGCGGGGACGTCGAAGAAACTGCCCACGTTCCGCCAGGCATTCGAGTGGGCCTTGCCCATGAAGGCATAGCCGATTACCGCCACTCCCAGCGGGGAGGAGTTGGAAATAGTCATCAGGTTCCTCGCCGGTTCTAAAGGGTCGCGGTTTCGGGTGCCCAGTCCTCAGGGAGGGCAGCCGAGACGGGGGCGTTGCTGGTGACGTCCACGAACGTTCCCGATTCCACGGATTCGGCGATCGAGACCATGCTGTCCAGCACGTGGTAGGCGAGATCACCTGTGGCGCGGTGGGCGGTGCCGGCACGGAGGGCGCGGGCCATGTCCAGAACACCCAGGCCGCGGCCGTTGGCCGGACCCGTTGCAGGGATGATTTCCGGTTCTTCCGCTCCGGGACGCCAGAGCTTCAGGTCGCCGTCGAAATAGTTCGGATCCGGGAGGGACAGCGTCGCCTCTGAGCCAGTGATTTCCACGAAGCCCATCCGCAGGCGCGGGGACTCGAAACTGAACACGCTGTGCGAGGACTGGCCACCTTCGAACTGCGCCATCGCGGACACATGCGTGGGAACCTCGACGGCGAATTCCTCGCCCGCCTTGGGACCGGAACCGATCACGCGGGTCGCCGTGGCAGAGGAGCCGACGGCGGCCACCTTACGGATGGACCCGAAGGTCTGGATCAGCGCAGTGAGGTAGTACGGTCCCATGTCGAACAGCGGACCAGCACCGTGCTGGAAAAGGAACGCCGGGTTCGGGTGCCAGGATTCCGGGCCGGGGGTCTGGAACGTGGTCATGCCGGTCAACGGCGTCCCGATGTCCCCACGTTCGATGATCCGGCGGGCCGTCTGCAAACCGGCTCCGAGGAACGTGTCCGGTGCGGTGCCCAGGCGGATGCCGGCGGCGTCTGCGGCCTTGAGCAGGCCAAGCCCGGACTCGCGGTCTAGCGAGAAGGGCTTCTCAGTCCAGACGTGCTTGCCCGCGTTCACCGCAGCCGTGGCAACCTCGACGTGCGCTGCCGGGATGGTCAGGTTCACGATGATTTCGACGTCGGGATGGTTCAGTGCCAGCTCGGGCGCACCAAACTCCGGGATCCCGTATTCCTTGGCCCGTGCTTCGGCGGCCTCGACGAAGAGGTCTGCGATCACCAAGACCTTCAGATCCGGGAAGACCGTGAGGTTGTCCAGATACTGCTTGCTGATGTTGCCCGCGCCGATGACGGCGACGCCAACCGGGCCTTTGCGGGTTGAAGGTGCGAAGCTCATGCGCCGGCCTCCCGGGAAACGGTGCCCTCGGCGGCGTTGGCGCTGGCAGCGGCGGTCAGGAATTGCAGGCTCTCGGTGATGCCTTGGAAGATGTCGCCGGAGTAGTCATCAAACTCCACGACGCCTACTTCCAGGGACTTGGCTGCGGCGATAACGTCCAGCACCGGAATGGTGCCCTGGCCTGCAGGCTGCTGTGCCTTGGTGTCGGTGTTACCCGGGCCGTCCTTGATATGGATGAGCTTCACGCGGTCACCCAAGCGGGCCAAGAGCTCCACGGGATCCTGGCCGCCGACCGCCACCCAGTACGTGTCCACTTCCAGGACAAGTTCCGGATCCAGCAGTCCTTCGAAGTATTCCAGGGCGGTCTTGCCCTCAATGGTGGACTCCAGCTCCCACGCGTGGTTGTGATAGCCCACCCGGATGCCGTACTCAGCGCCCTTTTTGGCTGCAGCGTTGAGCTTGGCTGCCGTTGCCTGGATGGTTTCGGCGTCCTGCCAATGCTCAGCCGGAAGGAAGGGATCGATCACCGTGGTGATGCCCAGTTCCTTGGCCGCTGCGAAAATCTGGTCCTGGTCCTGTGACAGCAGCGGCGCGTGGCCCGATGGAGCGGTGAGGCCGTTCTCCTTCAATGCAGCACCGAGTTCCTTGGCCGTGGCCACGAAGTTGTACGGCTCAACCTGCGTGAAACCAATCTCGGCAACCTTCTTGATGGTTCCCGGCAGGTCTTCCTGCAGAGCGTCCCGCAAGGTGTAGAGCTGGATCGAGTAAGACATTGGTTTCCTTTTCCGGAGAGGGCTGTTCAGGAATATTGGCGAGATGGCGTCAGTCTAGTGAGCGCACTCATTTCAGCCTAGAGGGACTTTTACCGAGCGTCTAGCAAAAGTTGTAAATATTCCGCGGAACTTCCGGCGGATGACATGCATAAGCAATCATGCTTCACTAAATGCATGACAACAGCGGCCGGAAACACCGCCGCGCCAGAGGCCGGCAATCTCTCGCGCGCCGGGAATCTCTTCCAACTCCTCCGCGACGGAAAGGCCCGCACCCGTGCTGAGCTCGCCGAAACCACCGGGTTGGCCCGGTCCACGGTGGCCTCACGCATTGACGCGCTCATTAACTCCGGGCTCGTCGGGACCGCCGGTGAAGCGACCTCCACAGGCGGCAGGCCGCCGTCGCGCATTGCCTTCAACCCGGCAGCGCGGGTGGTCCTTGCCGTCGACGTCGGAGCTACCCACGTGATTGTTGCCGTCACCGACCTCGGTGGCAACGTTTTGGCGGAGCGACGCTTGGGGCAGGAAGTCGCCGATGGTCCGGACGTGGTCCTGGGCCGCGTGGTGTCAGCGGGCCGGGAACTCCTGGCCGAAGCCGGCCGGGAACTTGGCGACCTTGCCGGGATGGGCATTGGACTGCCCGGCCCCGTTGAGCACGATTCCGGTCGACCGGTGAAGCCGCCCATCATGCCTGGCTGGGACGGATTCGACGTCGTCACTTACGTTCAGCGCTCCCTGCCCGTTCCCGTCCTGGTGGACAACGACGTCAACATCATGGCGCTCGGCGAACGGACCGCGTACTGGCCGGACCATGACAACTTCCTGTTCATCAAAGTGGCCACCGGCGTCGGCGCGGGCATCATCAGCAGCGGTCAGTTGCAGCGTGGTGCCAACGGCACAGCCGGCGACCTCGGCCACGTCCGTGTTCCGCGCGGCGACGACGTCCTCTGCCGTTGCGGCAATAACGGCTGCCTGGAGGCGCTCGCGTCAGGTCCCGCCGTCGCACGTCAACTGCAAGCGCAAGGTTTGGAAGCTTCCAACGGTGCTGATGTCCTGCGCCTCGTGGGCGAAGGGAACCTTCAGGCCATCCAGGCGCTGCGGCAGGCCGGACGCGACGTCGGCGATGTACTGGCCACCGTGGTCAACCTGCTCAATCCGTCCATGATCATCATCGGGGGCAGCGTGGGGGAGGCCGGCGAACACCTCGTGGCCGGAATCCGCGAAGTGGTTTACCGGCGATCCCTGCCCCTGGCCACAACGCACCTGCGCATCGGCATTTCCATAGCCGGCCAGCGCGCCGCCATCCTCGGCGCCAGCCACATGGTCACCCAGCACGTCTTGTCACCGGCAGTGATTGAGGCCACGCTCCAAGCAGCGGGATGAGCCTCGCTGGATGCCGGTTGCCGGGTAGCGCCGTGATAGCAATGAAACTGATGTTTATTTTCCTTGCTTCGTCGTGCGCCCAATGAGCCGTCTATTCGCCAAGATTCCCCGCGGCTGGCTGATCCTTGCGTGCATCGGGCTGATTGCCCTCAACATGCGGGGTCCTTTCGTGGCCGTGGCGCCAGTGGTGGACTCCCTTCAGCAGGACCTCGGCTTTTCGCCGGTTGAGCTGGGGCTTCTGACCGGCATCCCCGTGCTCTGCTTCTCCCTGGCTTCGCCCTTGGCCTCACTGGCGGGCCGGCGTCTCGGGGCAGAAGTCGCAGTGATGCTCACCCTGCTCGGAGTCCTGGCCGGTGTGATCATCCGCTCCAGCGGCGGCGGCGTCTCGGTGATGGTGGGCACGGTCATCATTGGCGTGGCCATCACCATCGGCAACATCGCGGTGCCGCTCATCATCCGGCGCGACTTCGCACCCCGGCGCCAGGCAACCGCCATGGGCGTGTACACCGCCGCCCTCAACGTCGGCTCATTCCTGACATCCGTGGCAACGGCACCCCTTGCTGAGTTGGTGGGCTGGCGGCTGGCCTTGGCGGCGAGCGCCCTGTTGGCGTTGGCGGCAATCCTGTTCTGGGTGCCCACTGTCGGGGCTCGCAAGGCTTTTGTTCCCCTTGCGGTTCCTGTTCCTCCGGCTTCCGGCTCCGGTCCCGTTGCGGGTGTGGGCTGGCTGACGGTGGGCCTCACGCTCGGCTTCGCGGGGCAGGCGTTTTCTTACTATGGCGTCACCGCGTGGCTGCCCAGCTTCCTGTCCGACGAACTCGCCATGGGCACCGCTGACGCCGGCGCAGGCTCCTCGCTCTTCCAGATCTTCGCGATCGTGGGCGGCTTGGGCGTGCCGCTCCTGGCCCGCTTCGCGAGTACGACGACGGTGGCGGTCACCTTGAGTGCGCTGTGGCTGACGGTACCCGTGGGCTTGTTGCTGGCCCCTGGGTTCTGGTGGCTGTGGTCCTCGCTGGGCGGTGTTGCCCAGGGTGGCGGCATCACGGTGATCTTCATAGCCATCATCAAGTTCGCGCACTCCCAAGCCGCTGCCGGGAAGATGTCCGCTGTGGTGCAAGGTGTTGGCTACTGCTTCGCTGCGTTGGCTCCCACTGTTGTTGGGTTCGTTCACAGCGTTACCGGGGGTTGGACGGTGCCGCTGTTCGTGATCCTTGGCTCGGTGCTCGCGTTCTGCGTGTGCACCACGTTGTCCGTGCGCTGGGTGGCCCGGCAGCGCTGAGCTTTTCTCGCTTGGCCGGCCCGATTCGGGGGTTCCCTGCTGATCGTGCCGTGCGCACGGCACGATGTGCAGCGGGGCATCGAAATGGGCGGCCCGGGCATGGGCTCGGGCATGGAGAAGCCCCGTTGCTGGGCTGCCTCCCCGACGGTCGGGGTCACTTGTTGCGAAGAGTGCAGGCAGCCCAGCGTCGGGGCTTGATGGTGTCGCTACCCAGTAGAACTAGGCCGCGACGAGTTCCTCCTCCGTGGCCTCTTCACGGGCCTCAGTGAGGAAACGGGCGTACGCAGGGATGGTCAGGAAGGTGGGGAATTCCTCGGCCAGGGTGACTTCTTCGAAGATGGCGCGGGCATCAGCGAAGCGGTCTCCGTCGAAGCGTTCCAGGCGGGCGTATTCCTCATCCAGCATGTCCTCAACCCATTCGCGGGTAATGATGTCACCGTGGTCAGTGATGGCGTGGGAGTGGATCCACTGCCACAGCTGGGAGCGGGAGATCTCCGCGGTGGCGGCGTCTTCCATGAGGTTGTGGATGGCCACAGCTCCGTTGCCCCGCAGCCAGGACTCGATGTAGCGGATGCCCACTTCGATGTTCAGGCGAACCCCGCCCTCGGTGATGGTGCCCTCGGTGCTGGCGATGTCGATCAGTGCGCGGTCATCGGGAGTGACGTCCTCGCGTGAACGGTCCAGCTGGTTGGGGCGGTCTCCGAGAACTTCGTCAAAGACTTCTCGGCACACCGGCACCAGGTCCGGGTGGGCCACCCATGAACCGTCGAAGCCGTCGTTGGCCTCACGGGTCTTGTCCGCACGGACCTTCTCGAACGAAGCCTGGTTTGCTGCTTCGTCCTTGCGGTTGGGAACAGCAGCAGCCATGCCACCGATCGCCATGGCCCCGCGGCGGTGGCAAGCCCGGACCAGCTGCTCCGTGTAGGCACGCATGAACGGCTGGGTCATGGTCACCTGGCCGCGGTCCGGGAGGACGAAACGCGGTCCGCGGGTGCGGAAGTTCTTGATCAGGGAGAAGATGTAGTCCCACCGGCCGGCGTTCAAACCCGAAGCATGGTCACGCAGCTCGTACAGGATCTCTTCCATCTCGAACGCAGCCGTGATGGTTTCGATCAGAACCGTGGCGCGAATGGTGCCCTGCGGGATGCCGAGCAGGTCCTGGGCCAGAACGAAAATGTCATTCCACAAGCGGGCTTCGAGGTGGTTCTCGATCTTCGGCAGGTAGAAGTACGGGCCCTTGCCCTGGGCGATCAGGCGGCGGGCGTTGTGGAAGAAGAACAGCCCGAAGTCCACGATGCCGCCAGCGATCGGTTTGCCGTCGATCAGCATGTGCTTCTCCGGCAGATGCCAGCCACGGGGGCGGACCACGATGGTAGGCAGGTCCTCGGCCGACTTCAGCTTGTATTCCTTGCCCTCAGGAGAAGTGAAATCGATCCGGCGCTCCAAAGCATCGGTCAGGTTCAGCTGCCCTTGGATCACGTTCCGCCATGTCGGTGTGGACGAGTCTTCCATGTCAGCCAACCAAACCTTGGCACCGGAGTTCAGGGCGTTGATGGTCATCTTCTTGTCCACCGGGCCCGTGATCTCGACGCGACGATCCTCCAAGCCCGGCGCCGGGGGAGCGACACGCCACGACGGGTCATTCCGGATGGCTTCGGTCTGCGGCAGGAACCGTGGATCCTGGCCCCCTGAAATTTGGTTGCGGCGGGCGTGCCGTGCCTGCATCAGCTCCTGACGACGATCCGCCGTCGCCCGGTGCAACTTGCCAATGAACTCGAGGGCGTCCGGCGTGAGGACCTCGTTCTGCCGGCAAATGGGCTGCGCGGTGATGGTGATGCCATTGATAGTGAAGTTGTCAGTGAAGCTGTTCATTTCAATCTCTCCTATGAGAAGCAAATGTTCGACGGCGGCACTTCCGCGAGATGCGCACCAGGCCAAGGAGCCGGTCCGCAGGCCGGAGGCGACAGCCGCCGTCGGGAATTGGTTTAGTGGAACTGGCCCTCTTCGGTCGATCCGACCAGTGCGAGGGTGGATGCGTTCGGGTTGAGCGCTGTTGCGATGTCGTCGAAGTAGCCTGTGCCGACTTCGCGCTGGTGCTTGGTGGCGGTGTAGCCGCGGGACTCGGAGGCGAATTCCTTTTCCTGGAGCTCGACGTAGGCACTCATGCCTTCACGGGCGTAGCCGTGGGCGAGGTCGAACATCGAGTAGTTCAGGGCGTGGAATCCGGCCAGGGTGATGAACTGGAAGGTGAAGCCCATGGCACCGAGTTCGCGCTGGAACTTGGCGATGGTGGTGTCGTCCAGGTGCTTGCGCCAGTTGAAGGACGGGGAGCAGTTGTAGGAAAGCATCTGGTCCGGGAACTCGGCCTTGACCGACTCGGCGAACTTGCGGGCCAGCTCCAGGTCCGGGGTGCCGGTCTCCATCCAGATGAGGTCGGAGTACGGTGCGTAGGCCTTGGCGCGGGCGATGCAGGGTTCGATGCCGTTGCGGACCTTGTAGAAGCCCTCGGCCGTGCGAACAGGCTGTCCACCTTCGCGGAGGATGAATTCCTGGTCGCGCTCGTCAACGTCGGAGGTGATCAGGGTTGCTGCTTCGGCGTCGGTGCGGGCGATGACCACCGTGGGGGTGCCGGCGACGTCGGCTGCCAGGCGGGCTGCGTTGAGGGTGCGGATGTGTTGCTGGGTGGGAATCAGGACCTTGCCACCGAGGTGGCCGCACTTCTTTTCGGACGCGAGCTGGTCTTCCCAGTGAACGCCCGAGGCGCCGGCGGTGATCATGGACTTCATGAGCTCGTAGGCGTTCAGCGGGCCACCGAAGCCGGCTTCGGCGTCGGCGACGATCGGGACCAGCCAGTCCTCAACGGTCTTGACGCCCTCGGCATATTCGATCTGGTCTGCGCGGAGCAGGGCGTTGTTGATGCGGCGGACAACCTGGGGTACCGAGTTGGCCGGGTACAGGGACTGGTCCGGGTAGGTCTGGCCCGAAAGGTTGGCGTCAGCTGCAACCTGCCAACCGGAAAGGTAGATGGCGCGGAGGCCGGCCTTGACCTGCTGCACTGCCTGGTTGCCGGTCAGCGCACCCAAAGCGTTGGTGTAGCCGCCGGTAGGAGCTTCTTCGGTGAGCTGCTTCCACAGCTTCTCCGAACCGCGGCGGGCCAGGGTGTGCTCTTCGGAGACGCGACCGCGGAGGCGGACGACGTCGGTAGCCGAGTAATCGCGGGTGACGCCTTCCCAACGCGGGTTGGCGGACCATTCAAGTTCCAGCGCTGCGGCCTGCTCGCCTGCTGTGTCCTGAGCGGACGACTCTGCTGGTTCAAATGAAGCGGTCATCTTTGATCTCCTATGTGGTGCCCGGGCCGGCCTCCGCTGCGCCATTGCTGCATCGGCCGGCTTGCCCGGGGTCTGTGTTTCTTTTTCGTAAGACCTACTTTTCTGCACTTCCAAGAGGGTTACTAGGGGAAAACTATGGAAAGAAATGCACTTCTTCGCGTATTCTCAAGAAATGTCGCCTGTGAGCTGGAATCGCGAAGTCGCGTCGCCGTCGTTACCCGCTGCGTCCCCTGAACTGGACGTCATCAGCCTTGGCCGCCGCGTGCGCCATCTGCGCAAGCAGGCGGGGCTGACGCTGGACGACTTGAGTGCCGCCGTCGGGACCGCACCCAGCCAGTTGAGCCTGATCGAAAACGGCAAACGCGAGCCCAAGTTGGGGCTGCTGCAGCAGCTCGCCGCGTCACTGAATGTGACCATCGATCAGCTGCTCGGAGCCGAGCCGCCAAGCCGTCGGGCGGCCTTGGAAATTGAGCTCGAACGGTACCAGCGCGGGCCGCTCTACGAGTCTCTCAACCTGCCCAAAATCCGCATCAGCTCGCGGCTTCCGCTCGATGTGCTGGAGTCTCAGGTGGGGCTGCTCCAGGAGCTCGAACGCAAACTTAATGAGCAAGTCGCGACGCCGGAAGAAGCCCGCCGCGCGAACGGCGAGTTGCGTGCCATGATGCGCGAGCGCGGCAACTATTTCCCCGAGTACGAGGCGGAGGCGCAGAAGGTCCTCAAAGGGGTGGGTTACACCACCGGTCCGCTGAGCCAGCACGTTATCGCGGACATCGCCGAGAACCTGGGTTTCACCCTGCACCATGTGGGTGATCTTCCCCATTCCACGCGGTCCGTGACCGATTTGAAGAACCGCAGAATTTATCTGACGCAGAACCAACGCCAGGATCACGACCCCCGTTCGGTCCTCCTGCAGGCGCTGGGCCACTACGTCCTGGGGCACGAAACTCCGCGCAATTACGGGGATTTCCTGGCGCAGCGGGTGGCGACCAACTACTTCGCTGCCGCGTTGCTCCTCCCCGAGCAGGCCACGGTGGAGTTCCTGCAAAAAGCCAAGGCCGCCAAGGAAATTGCCGTGGAGGACATTCGCGACGCCTTCGCCGTGTCCTACGAAACGGCCGCGCACCGCTTCACCAACCTGGCCACCAAGCATTTGGGCATCACCACGCACTTCCAGAAGACCCACCAGTCCGGCATCATTTACAAGGCCTACGAGAACGACGGCGTCACCTTCCCGCAGGACCACACCGGGGCAATTGAAGGACAACCGTCCTGCAAGGCGTGGACCTCCCGTGCAGTGTTCGATGTGCCGGACAAATTCAGCGCCTACAGCCAGTACACGGACACCCCTTCGGGTACGTACTGGTGCACGGCTCGGACCGAACGGTCGGCCGCCGGTGAATTTTCCCTGAGTATTGGTGTGCCGTACCAGCATGTGAAATGGTTCCGGGGGCGCGAGACCACTGCCCGGGCAACGTCAAACTGCCCGGATCCCAATTGCTGCAAGCGGCCCCCGGCATCATTGGCGAACGAGTGGGCCGGCAACGCGTGGCCCTCCGCCCGCGCGCACTCGCACCTGCTGGCAGCCATGCCCCCGGGTGCGTTCCCCGGCGTGGACGAGACAGAGGTATACAGCTTCCTGGCGGCCCACTCCGAGCGCTGACCCTCTCTCACATCCCTCGTGCTTGGCCGTGACCCTCTCTCACATTCCGGCAACATTTGGCCATCCCTCTCTCAGATCGCGTGAGTTCCCACCACAAACGGAGCACCATGTGAGGACGACACCAAGCAGGGGGATGCGTCATGAATCGAGTCCGCAAAGCGACAACGCTGATCGCGGCAGCCGCGCTGGTCAGCGGCTCCGCGACGATCAGTGCCTGCGCGCCCCAACCAGCCGACGTCGGGCTCTTGACGGCCGACGGCGTGACTCGCGTTTCGGTTCAAACTGCGGACTACTCTGCGCAGCTTGAGGCTTTCAATGCGTCAGCGCGCAAGCTCGGTGTCACGCTGCTCGCCGATGGCGGCGACTCCGGCAACGGCTCCGTGGTCTCGTCGCCCGCCAGCCTGCTGATTGCGTTGAGCATGCTCCGGGCCGGGGCGTCGGGGGTCACTGCTGCGGAGATGGACTCGGTTCTGGGTTTGCCGGCCGAAGGGCGCGACGAAGCGATGAACGCGCTGCTCGCCTCCCTTGAAAAGTTCGACGGCGACCCCGGCTCAGTGGACGAAGAGAACCCGCCGCAGAAGCCGGTCATGCACGCTGCCAACGGGCTGTTCGTGGACAAAGGGGTGCCCACTGGCGAGGCTTTTCTGACCACGCTGGGTAAGCATTTTGGCACGGGCGTGTATCCGGTGAACTTCAGGGACGAGGCCGTGACCAAGCCCGCCATTGACCAGTGGGTCAGCAAAAACACCGGTGGGCGGATCAAGGAAGCCCCTGCACAATACAGTCCGGACAACACCTTCAGCCTGCTCAACGCCCTCTACTTCGCCGCAGCCTGGCAGGCTCCCTTCGACGCGAACGACACGGCGGACAGCCCCTTCACCAAGGCCGGAGGCGAAGTGATCAACGTACCCACCATGCACTCATCACTCACCATGGCCTACGCGGAAGCTCCGGGTTGGAAGGCAGTGGACCTGCCTTACGCCGAGGGCTTCGTGATGCGGCTGATACTGCCCGACGGCGGTGCGTCTGGTCCGGACGGTCCGGCTGCGGTTTCTGCGGAGGTGCTTGCCGATGTGGCGAGGGAGCTTTCCGGGGCACAACAGGACATGGTCCACATCAGCATGCCCAAGTGGGACCACAAAACCACATTCGAACTGCGGAAAGTGTTCGAAACGCTGGGACTCAAGGACATGCTGGCGACTTCCACCGACTTCGATTCCATCCAGCAGGGTATGAAGCTGACGCAGGCGGCCCAGGCAGCCAACATCACTGTTGCTGAGAAAGGGACCATCGCTTCAGCGGTGACCCAAATCAATGCAGAGGCGTCCAGCGCGATGGTCCCGGAACGGAAGATCATCCTTGATCACCCGTTCCATTACCAGATCGTTCACAGTGAGACGGGCATGCCCCTGTTCACGGGGTGGGTGGCGGACCCGCGCTAGCGGACCAGTCGCTCCACCAGGACTGCAGCTGCTTGAACAACCTCGTCGGCTGCCTGCTTGGATGCGCTCAGAGCCACTTCCTGCCCGGACACTGTCACGATGTCCGTGATCACCGCGACCGTGAGCCTGCCCAGGGTGTCGTCGCTGGCGCCGAGGAGCACGGTGTTCTGCCGGACCCATTCGCGGCCGCGTTCCCGCCTGAGTACTTCGAAGCCCGGGGGAGTGTCGCCTTCGATGAACACGCGCTCCAGATCCCGGTGCTTCCAGGTGTAGTCGAAGTAGCTGCGACTGCCCACGTTGAACAGCGCTAAGGGATCGTCTTCGCCGGCCTTCCGGGCTTTGGCCACGGCCGCGGCGACCAGCCTTTCGTGCTCGTTTTGGTAGTCGTCCCAGAGCGCGAGGAAGAGTTCGGTCTTCCCTCCGAAGTGGTGATAGAGGCTGCCGACGCTGGATCCGGCGCGCGCCACGATGTCCGAGATGCTCGCGTCGGTGAAGCCATGCTGGACGAACACTTCGGTGGCAGCGTCCAGCAGGTTGCGTTGGGTGGCAGCTGTCCGGGTCCATTGCCAGGAGCCCGCGTTGTTGGCTACTTCGGATGTCTTGCGGACCATGCTTTGGGCTCCTCTCACAGGCAAGGCAAAGACCGGAGTGTCGACCGGCCATTTTTTGGAATCCTACCTCCGAAAGAATCCACATAGCCATCAACAAGCCTTGACTGCCCCGTGAAACACAGGAAATAATTCTGGAAGTCTGTTCTAGAAATACGTATTGCGGCATGTATCCGAATGCTGCGATTTTTGACGTCGAACGCCCCGAAACCCGGGTGCCGTTTTCACCGTCGGGCTGCAACTGGTTGAATCGCTATATAGCGCCAACTGGTCGCAGCCAAACAAGCCAGAGAGGAACGCGGCCTGATGTCCGTTTCAAGCAAGTCGTCCGGGATCACGTCGAACAGGTGGTTCAAACCCGTCGTCGTCACCGCAGGAGCTTTGGTGGTGGCCCTCATCCTGGTGCTCGTGGCGCAATGGCTCCGGACCCTTCAGCCGGTCCAGCAGTTCCTGGTGGATTACCCCGGGCACTCGGCCGTTCCTGAGGGCGCTCCCACCGGCTTCCCCGCCTGGCTGGGGTGGCAACACTTCCTGAACATGTTCTTCATTGTCCTGATCATCCGTTCGGGCTGGCAGGTGCGGACCACCACACGCCCGGCGGCAAACTGGACCCGGAACAACAAGGGCTTCATCAAGACCAAGAACCCGCCCACCAAGATCAGCCTGGACCTCTGGTTCCACCTGACGCTGGACGCGCTCTGGGTCCTGAACGGCATCATCTTCATCGTGCTGCTTTTCGCTACCGGTCAGTGGTTGAGGATCGTTCCCACCAGCTGGGATGTCTTCCCCAACGCCGTCTCCGCCGGATTGCAGTACGCCTCGCTGAACTGGCCGGTTGAAAACGGTTGGAACAACTACAACAGCCTCCAGCTCCTGACCTACTTCATCACGGTGTTCATCGCGGCACCGCTGGCCATCCTCACGGGCATTCGGATGTCCGGTGCATGGCCCAAGAAGGCTGCGATCAACAAGTTCTACCCGATCGAACTGGCCCGGAAGGTCCATTTCCCGGTGATGATCTACTTCGTGGCCTTCGTGATCGTCCACGTCACCCTGGTGCTGGCTACCGGCGCCCTGAGGAACCTCAACCACATGTACGCGTCGAACGACGATAACAACAGCTGGTGGGGCTTCGGCATCTTCGCGGCTTCCATCGTCTTCACTGCGGCCGCCTGGTTCCTTGCCCGCCCGCTGTTCCTGCGGCCGATCGCCTCGCTCATGGGCAAGGTCTCGCGCTAGCGTTCACGCAAAGAAGCCCTCACGCAAAGACAAACAGCCGCCTCGGAAGTGTTTCCGGGGCGGCTGCTTTTGTCTGTAACGAGAGAAGCTAGGACAGAGCCCCGCCCTGCCACAGGGCATCGAACGGCGCACCGGAGGACACCCGGTTCTTGATGCCGGCAGTCACGAAAGCCTTCGCAGTCCGGGCTGCTTCAAGGGGCGTCGCACCCTTGGCGAGCTCGGCGGTCACAGCTGCAGCAAGGGAGCAACCAGCGCCGGACACAGCCACGTCGCCAACCTTCGGGGCGCGGAGGACTTCCAGCGTCTCGCCGTCGTAGTAAACATCGACGGCGTCCGGGCCTTCCAGCCGCACGCCACCTTTGGCGAGGACTGCTGCACCGCTGATCTCGTGGATCCTGATAGCAGCAGCCTTGAGCGACTCTTCATCGCTAATGGTCAGCCCTGACAGCGACTCCGCTTCGAAGTGGTTCGGCGTGACGAAGGTAGCCAGCGGCAGGATCTGGGCCTTCAGCGCCTGATCAGTGTCCAAGGCGTGGCCCGGCTCCTGGCCCTTGCAGATCAAAACCGGGTCCAAAACCACATTCGCGAAATCGCCGTCAGTCAGTGCCTTCTCCACGGTGCTGATGGTTGCCGGGCTTCCCAGCATGCCGATCTTCACGGTGTCCAGGACCGAAGGTGCGCCGGAAGCGGCACCGTATGCCGCCGTCGTGGCCTCCAACTGGTCCGCGATGACCTGCTGATCCACCGGGACAAAACGGTGGTTCCAGTTGTCCTGCGGGTTGAAGGACACGATGCAGGTGAGGTTCGCTATGCCGAACACTCCGAGTTCCTGGAAGGTCTTGAGGTCGGCCTGCGCACCGGCGCCGCCGGTCGCTTCGGAACCGGCGATGGTCAGGGCAATGGCAGGGGCAACGGCTGAAGTCATGGTTTCCATTTTGCCAGTTGCCCGGCCGTGGACCGATTTTGGCCCGTGAGGGCTACCCATGCAGTGCCCGATAGGCGGCCTCCGCCGCCGGATGCAGGGGGACACCGGCCGTGTTGATTAACGTCTCCGGGCTAAGGAATTGCACGCCGGTGCTGGATTTCGGAACCAGATCCTGGGCTTGTTCCACCAACAGCTCCACAGTTTGCCGAACAACATGGTCCGCCAGATCGCTGCGGCACAGAAGAAGGTTCGCGACGCCGACGGTCCACACAGCCGGCGCGTCCCCGTAGCTGTTGGCGGGGATCAGGACGCGGTCGTAGAAGAACCCGGACTGAGCCCGCGTGGCCGGAATGAGGTCGGAGAGGTCAAGCAGCCGGACGCCGAGGTCCCGCGCCGCGGCAGCGATGGGTGCCGTAGGTACGCCTCCCGACTGGATCATGACGTCGATGGACCCGTCCTTCAAGGCAGCCAGAGCTTGGTTCAAACCAAGGTTCACCTGCTTCACAGCCCGGTCCGGTTCAGACAGTCCCGCGGCCGCAATGATCCGTCCGGCCGTGAGCGTTGTCCCCGAGCCCACTTCGCCCACGCCCGCAGCCTTCCCTGCCAAGTCAGTAAAGGTGCGGATTCCGCTGTCCTCCCGCACCAGGCAGTGGACGTAGTTCTGGTACACCTTCCCAAGCGCCACCAACTTGCTTTCGGGCTGCGCTGGCTTACCGGCGGGCGCGGCTGCTTGGGCTGCTGCGTCGGCCAGCGCGACGGCGAAGGTCGCCTCGCCGGACAGGACCCGCTGGATGTTCTCCAGACTGCCGCCGGTGGTCAATGCGACGGCCCTTCCGGCGACGCGCTCCCGCTGCAGCAGCGCCGCCAGGAGGGTGGCGAACTCCAGATAGAAGCCGCCGGCTTCACCACCGGCGACGGTGAGCTCCTGCAGGGGTTCCTCCGGAGTGCACGCGGCGGTGGCCGTGAGCAGACTGCCGCCCAGGCTAAGTGCGACGGCGGTTTGAAGGACACTCCGCCGGGACATGACAGGGAACTCAAGCATGACCGTCCTCCCGTGGTCGTGCGAACTCGAGACGGGCAGTGAGCCCGTGCGGCTCGCGCGATTCCAGGACCAACTTCGCGCCATTTGCTTCTGCCAGCCGCTCCACGATGGTCATGCCCAGCCCGTTGCCAGGGATACTGCTGTGCTGCGGCGCCCGCCAGAACCTGGTGGTGGACGCGGCGAGCTGTTCGGCCGGGAGGCCGGGACCGTCGTCGGAAATCTCGACGGCGGTGCCTCCTTTCGTAGCTTTGATGGCCACGGTAATGCGGGCACCCGGGGCGTACTTGATGGCATTGGCGAGGAGTTCGCCCACCATGTGTGCGAGTTCGTCGGGGTCGCACACGATCGGGCTGTCAGACGGTGGGCCCACCAACGTCAGCTGTGCCCCCGCAAGGTGAGCTGCCGGCGTCGCCCTTTCCACTTCGCCCTGCAGGACCGGGAAAGGATTGGTGATGCCCAAACGCTGGTGCCCTGATTCCTGTTCCGCACGGGCAGACCCTTCAGAAGCCCGGTGTTCAGCGGTAGCCAGCTTCAGCACGCCTTCGAGCATTTCCTCAACCCGCTCAAGTTCCGCCACCACGCCGGCCGCAGCTTCTTTCCCGGGTTCCGATCGCAGGGCGAGCTGCAGCAGATCGATGCGCAGGCGCAGCGCGCCAACAGGGTTCCGGAGCTGATGTGAAGTATCGGCGATGAGCCGGCGCTGTGACTCCATGCTTTCGGTCACGGTATCTGCCATGGCCGTGAAGGACCGGCTCAGCTCGCGGAGCTCAGGCGGACCGGCCTCGGGAAGCTGGCTGGTCTTACCCGTGGCTTCGAGCTCGTGGACTGCCTTGCTCAGTCTGTGGACCGGCCGAAGAACCCAAGCCGTGATGCGGGACGCCGCCACCAGGAGCAGCGCACCCAGCGCCGCCGCGGCAAGTCCAACCACGAGCCACCGCTCGCGTAGTTTCTGCCGCGCGGCGTCGAGGTTGACTTCAACAACCACTTCGCCGAGGACCTGGCTCGCTGTGCCGAAGGGCCTGGAAATGATGTCGTTGCCGGTCCCGAAGGCGCGAATGGGGTTCAGCGTGGTGTCGCTGAGGTTGAGACTCGCCCGGTAAAGGGCGTCGCGGACCTCGGGCTGGTCCTCGCTGAGGCCGCCGGAGCGGATCTTCTTTTCTTGAAGCCGGATCAGGATCCCTTCACCATAAAGCTCGGAATACCGGTCCATTTCCCGTTGCAGTTGAGTTGTGTTGTTGTCCTCTGCGGAGTCGCTGGCCAGCTGCGCGAAACGGTTAAGGGCTGCGACACGGTTGATCTGCAGTTCCTGGGTGAGCTCTCGGCTGGCCGATGTGAGGATCACGCTGGAAACCGTCACAACGATGACCACCACAAGCAGGCTCAGGATGGCCAGAACGCGGACTTTCACGGTTGCTCTACGCGGTAGCCGACGCCTCGGACGTTGATGATGAATCCGGGAAGCTGGAGCTTGGACCTGAGGCCTGTGAGGTGCACGTCCAAGGACCTGGAGTGTGCCAGGAACGCGTCACCCCAAAGCGCGTCAAGGATCTGCTCCCGGGTCACCACCGAGCCTGCGTTCCTGACGAGGAGGCTCAGGAGGTCGAACTCCGTTGCGGTCAGGGCCAGTTGCCTTTGGCCCACGGATGCCAGGCGGCGGTCGAGGTCCACTTCCAGTTCTCCGAGGACTATGTTGTGGGGTGCTGTGTTGCCCACCCTGTTGGTCCGACGCGTCACGGCTTCGATCCTGGCGAGCAATTCCACGAGCTTCACCGGTTTGACGAGGTAGTCATCCGCTCCGGATCGGAGACCCAGCACCACGCTGCGTTCGTCGTCGCGGGCAGTCAGGATCAGGATGGGGATCTGTGTGACCTGGCGAAGTTTCCGCAGGACGTCCAAGCCATCCAGGTCCGGAAGGCCGAGGTCAAGAAGGATGACCTCGTGCTGGCGGTGAGCGAGCAGCGCATCCTCCCCGCGGGAAACCCGGGTGTGCTTGTGGCCGGCGGAGGCGACGGCTGCACTCAAGGCCGACGCCATGGCGTCGTCATCCTCGACGATGAGCACGTGCACTGTCATGTCCTTTGGCTTGCCGTGGGCTGGTCCGCGGGTCTGGTCCGTTCGAGCTGGTTGGGCCAGTCCGTAGGGCTTGTCCGCTACTAGAGCTTAACGTTGTGAGGCCCGCTCCGCGCCCTTCGGAGTATCCAAAGAGCGCAGAACGGGCCTCACAAGGCGCACAGATCAGGCGCAGAAACAGATCAGGCGTTGACCAGGTCCTTCTTGTCGTCGTCGTCCTTCGCAGCGCCCTTTGCGGTGCCCTTCGCCACGAAGGCGTGGCCCTGCTCCGCATCCAGGTGAGTCGACTTCTTGTTTTTCAGCGCGAAGATGTAAACCAGCAGCGAGATGAAGATCGCGGCGGTGACGTAGGTGAAGAACAAATCCACCTGGCCCGACTTCTGCAGCGCAGCTCCAATCAGCGGAACCGTCCCGCCGAACAGCGAGTTGGCAATCGCATAACCGAGTCCAACGCCGAGTGCGCGGATGGATGCCGGGAACAGTTCAGCCTTCACCAGCGCGTTGATGGACGTGTAGCCGCCCACCATCAGCAGGCCACCGAACATCAGGAGGAATGCCACGAACGGGTCCTTGGTTCCAGCCAGTGTGGAGAGCAGCGGCCACGTGAACAGTACGCCAGTGACGCCGAACCAGATCAACAACGGCTTGCGGCCGATCTTGTCCGAGAGCATGCCATACACGGGCTGCAGCAGCATGAAGATGAACAGAGCCCAGAAGTTGATGACGGAGGTGTCGGTCTTGGCGATGCCGGACGTATCGTTCATGAACTTGAGGATGAAGTTGGTGTACGTGTAGAACGCCACGGTGCCACCCAGGGTGATGCCGATGCAGATCAGCAGCGGCTTCCAGTGCTTGGTGAACAGCAGCTTCATGGTGCCAGGCTGCGCTTCACCCTCAACCTTGACGTGTGCGGCGCGGAGTTGGTCTGCGGAAAGAGTCTCTTCCATCGAACGGCGAAGCCAGAGAACAACCAACGCAGCAACGCCACCCAAGGCGAACGGAATGCGCCAACCCCACGCCGTCAGGTCTTCCTTGCTCATGGTGTTCTGCAGGATCACCAGCACCAGGAGGGCCAGCATCTGGCCGCCGATCAGCGTCACGTACTGGAAGCTGGAGAAGAAACCGCGGCGCTTGGCCGTTGCAGCCTCGGACATGTACGTAGCGCTGGTGCCGTACTCGCCACCCACCGAGAAGCCCTGGATCATGCGGATAAACACCAGCAGGATCAGAGCCCAGAGGCCGATGACGTCCTGCGTTGGCAGGATCGCGATGGCGAAAGATCCCGCCGACATCATGGTCACGCTGAGTGTCAGCGCAGCTTTGCGGCCCTTACGGTCGGCGTAGCGGCCGAAGAACCAGCTGCCGATCGGGCGCATGAGGAACGACGTCGAGAAGACGGCCATCGCCTCAAGCCCTGCCTGCAGGTCGTCCGAGGAGTTGAAAAAGTGCGACTGGAAATACGCCGCGAAAACCGTGTAGACGTAGAGGTCGAACCACTCCACGAGGTTGCCCGCGGAGCCCTTGAGGATGTTGCTCACGGCCTTGCGTGTCTGGGCGGCTTCGCTCAGAGTTTCAGCTTGTTGGGTGCTCATCAATGAACCTTCCTGGACGGCAGCGTTTTGCAACGGCCGTGTCTTGCATGAGTTCGTTCTGTCCATGAAGCTCGTGCTCATGGCGTCCTTGCGCATGGCTCTTCGTCGACTAAGAAAGGCCCTCCAGGGTGAAGAGGACATGTTCCAAACTATGGGTGATGCACGGCACAGCCCTAGTCCGCGGGGGATTTCCTAACACTTCCTTAGGTTTCGGCTTGAGTTTGGTGGGACCCCAACCCGCGAACGCCAAGGCTCGACGGCGGCGGCTCGGCTACGCGGCACGACGCTCTCTCACATCACTCGGGTTTGGCTGCGTCGCTCTCTCAGGTCCCTCGGGTTTGGTTGCGTCGCTCTCTCAGGTCCCTCGTGTTTGGTTGCGTCGCTCTCTCAGTAGCTTTCGGGAACGGCCGGAGTTATCTTCGTGGCATGGGCGCAGTTCTTCGAACAGCTCGCGTAATGCTGCAGGAGGCAGCGAGGATCCCGCTGCCGCCAGGACAGGTTGTTGGCCTGGTGCTTGATGAAGTCCTCAATCGCCTGCGCCCCGCTCGCGTCGCAGAGCCCAATGCCCGGCTCAAAGCAGCCGGTGTTGGCTTGGCATTGGTTGGCGCGGGGATCGCCGGGTGGGCAGTCGCGGAGCGCCGGCGTAAAACGACCGGAAACTTTTCCTTGGGCCACCCCGAGGACCTGGTCACCAGCGGACCCTATGCCCTGAGTCGCCACCCAATGTACCTGGGGTGGTGGCTCATCCATGCGGGAGTTGCAGTCAACCGAGGTTCTGCTTGGGCTGTGATGACTTTGCCTGCTGGAATGCTGGTGGAACACCTTGGCGCGCAGTGGGAAGAGTCTGCGCTCCAGGAGCGGTTTGGCCAGTCCTACGCAGACTATGAGAGGGATGTTCCCCGCTACGTCGGATCGCCGGCGTGGTTGATTCGCGCCAGCTTCCAGACAGCGAGGCGGCCAACGCCGGCTGCGAAGGCGATGGATAAAGGGAAGGTCCATGCGGAGGAGCTCCAAAATCCTCCGAAGGGGACGCAGATGATCGCCCCGGCCGCGAAGAATGCGGCTACATGAACCCACTGGTTGCGGATGCTTCGCAATGCCACCCCCAAAGGCCAACCGACAGCTGTCCCCACGACGCCGATCGGGATGATCCCTATGATCATCGCCGTCGCCGTCATGGTCATGGTGTAGCTGGCTTGGCTCGGGTTGAGGTTCCAGGACGGTATGGCCCAGGAGAGGAAGAACACCGCGTCAGCCACGACGATTCCTACAACTAAGCCTTTCCAACCCAGCACCACCCGGTCCTTCGGGCCGTAACGCCAGCCTCCGGTTGGGCGTTTTGTTGCCAGCGCGTACTCATCTTCGTCGGTCCATGGTTCCTGGCTCACGATTACCTCCGAGTGATGTGAGAGAGCGTTCGGCTGAAGGGGCGGTTAGGTGAGAGATGGTTTGGCTGAAGGGGCGGTTATGTGAGAGAGCGTGTGGGGTTCGCGATCTGGTTGAGGGCGCCTGCCAACGACGGGTACCCAAACGTGAAGCCGGCATCGAGCAGTTTTCGGGGCTCCACCCATCTGCTCTTCAGCACCAACTCCGTTTGCGTACGGATCAGAACGGCTCCGGCCTCCAGCAGCCACGCTGGCGTCGGGATGCCAAAGGGGACACCCATGCTCCGTCGAACCAGGGCCATCAGCTCCCGGTTGTCCACGGGGTAGGGCGACGCTGCGTTCACCGGACCCGTCACTCCGGGATCCGCGTGGATAAACACCACCGCCCGGAACAAGTCCTCCACATGGATCCAGCTGAACTTTTGCGTGCCCGGGCCCATGTGTCCACCTAGGCCAAGCCGGGCCAGGTTACGGAGGGGCTCATGACCCCGCCGGCCCCCAACACGATCGCAATGCGCAGCGGCACCTTCCGCGTAGCCGGCACAACAGCAGCCGCTAACTCATCCTCCCAAGCCCGGGCTACGTCCACGGAGAACCCGCTGCCCAATTCGCCCGAGACCTCCGACTGTGGGTGATCTTCGGCGTGCCGGTAGATGGTTCCAGTACTCGAGTTGATCCACGTCCGGGGCGGTTCGGCGCAGGCAGCCACAGCCCGGCCCAATGCACGTGTGGTCAGAACGCGGGAGTCCAGAATCTCCCGTCGGTGCTTCTCGTCGTAGCGGCAATTCACAGACCGTCCGGCGAGGTTCACCAGCAGCTCGGCGCCGTTCAGCACTTTGGTGATGGCGCCGTCGTCGTGCCATTGCGCGTCCGCCGAGGCGTCCCGCCCAACGGTCCGGACCTGCCACCCCTCGGCAATGAACCGCTGCTTGAAGTAGCCGCCAATGAAGCCGGAAGCACCCGCGATCAACACCGTCCGCGACATCATGACTCTTCCTTGACACTGCGCACGAGCCCCAGGACGTCGTCGAACACCTTGCTGACACCGGGAATCTTCGCCAGCGACAGGCCGCGCGCCACCAGCGGGGCAGCGCCGTCGATAAGTTTTCGTGTCCGGCGCTGGTCCTCGGATTTGTCGTAAACCCAGAACAGCGCGACGCCCATGTACGCCAACCACAGCAGCTCAGGCAGGTCGCCGCGCAGTTTCTTGGCGACGGCGGGAGAGGAACCTTCGACGGCGGAACGGAAGATCGCGAGCGAGGTCTCGCGGGCGGCGGTGGACGCCTCGCCGAACGGATTGACGGGCGACGACGGCCGGATCGCCGTCGCGATGAAGTCGGAACCGAACTGGTGGTACGGCGCCATGACGTCGACGCCGGTGTGGAGCACTGCTTTCAGGCGCCCCGCGAGATCCTGAACCCCTTCGAGGGCCTGCGCCGCAACCACGGCGTGCTCATCCTGGACTTGGATGTACAGCTCCTGGACCAGCTCGTCCTTGGAAGCGAAGTAGTAGTAGGCGTTGCCGACCGAGACTCCGGCCTCCTGTGCAATGGCGCGCATGGTGGTCTTTTCGAAGCCGACCTCGCGGAACATCTTCAGCGCAACATCGGCCACCAATTGACGGGTCTGTTCACTCTTTGCTGCCACCAGCTGCTCCTTGCGTGAATTTTGAACGTGTTCAAGAACGAGTATGTCACTTTTCTGAACGTGTTCAAAACGGCGACAGGATGGCGGGAGGTGAGAGAGGGTTGCTCGGAAGGGGGTGGGATGTGAGAGAGGGCTGCTCGGAAGGGGGTGGGATGTGAGAGAGGGTCCGTGGTGGGAGAATGGAACCGGTGCCGGGCCCGATGCCCCACCAACCACAGTGCTAATACAGCGGGGCAACCTCACTATGGGGGCCTGCGCGAACCACTACGAAATGGATGACCCATGCCCTCGCCCTCCGGCTCCAGTACTTTGAGCAAGCCCGCTCCGCGCTTCGCTTCGATCGGCTCCCCGTATTTCGGCATCATGCTGGCCATCATGGCCGTGGTGCTGATCCTGTCCAACATCGGCGCGTCCAAGGGCGTCGTGCTTGGCCCGATCATCACTGACGGCGGGTTCTTCCTGTTCCCGCTCGCCTACATTCTGGGCGACGTCATGAGTGAGGTCTACGGCTTCAAGGTGGCGCGCAAGGCCATCATCACCTCGTTCGCGCTCTCGGTGTTCGCATCCCTTTGCTACTGGATCATCATCGTGCTGCCCGGCTTCAATGACGAGTATGGAACCGCCAAGCAGGCTGCCATCGAAGGTGCCTTGGGCCCGGTTCCGCTGATCGTCCTCGGTTCGCTGCTCGCTTTCCTGGCCGGGCAGACCATCAACTCCTGGATCCTGGTGAGGATGAAGGCCCGCACCGGCGAGAAGTCACTGTGGGCGCGCCTGATGGGCTCATCGGTGGTGGGTGAATTCGTGGACACCCTGATCTTCTGCAGCATCGCGGCGTCGGTCATTGGCATCACGGACTTCGGCTCGTTCCTGAACTACGTCCTGGTGGGCTTCGTCTACAAGACCGCCGTGGAGTTCCTGTTCGTCCCGGTCACAGTGCTGGTTGTTGGCTGGATCAAGAAGCGCGAGCCGAGCTACGGAGTCGTCGCGGCGTAGGCTTTCGCCGAGTTCGCCGGAAGCGTGTGAGGTCGCCGCAAGATTCCGCACGCTCACGCATGCTTCCGGCGAACTCGACGCCTAGGAGTAGTACCGGCCCAGAGTCTCCGCCTTGAACTCAAAGAAGTCCCCGGATTCGATGGCAAGGCGCGCATCGTCCACCATCTTCACCACAAAACGCTCGTTGTGGATGGAGATCAGGGTTGCCGAGAGCATTTCCTTGGCCTTGAACAGGTGGTGGATGTAGGCCCGCGAATAGTTCACGCAGGTGTAGCAGTCGCAGCCGTCCTGCAGGGGCCCGAAGTCGGTCTTGTACTTAGCGCCGGACAGGTTGAACCGGCCAAACGGCGTGTAGAACGCGGAGTTCCGGGCAACGCGGGTGGGGGAGACGCAGTCGAACGTGTCGGCGCCGTTCTCGATGGCCGTGAAAATGTCGTCCGGCTCCGAGATGCCCAGCAGGTGCCGGGGCTTGTCCTCGGGAAGTTCCTCGTTGCACCAGCGGACGATCGTGCCAAGGTTTTCCTTCTCCAGCGCCCCGCCGATGCCGTACCCGTCAAAGGGCATGGCGCCAAGGTCTTGGCATGCCTTGCGGCGCAGGTCCTCGTACTGGGCGCCCTGGATCACGCCGAACAGCGCCTGGTACGGCTTGCCCACACGGGATGAGGTCAAGCGAGCGTGCTCCTCCAAGCACCGCAGCGCCCACAACCGGGTCCGTTCCAGCGACTCCTCCTGATAAGCCCGTGAGTTCTGCAGCGTGGTGAGCTCGTCAAAGGCGAACATGATGTCCGCGCCGATCTGGTGCTGGACTTGCATGGAAATTTCGGGGGAGAAGCGGTGCCGATCCCCGTTGAGGTGCGATTTGAACCAGACTCCGTCGTCGTCAATGTGCGCCAGCCGCTCCTTGCCGGGCGCCACTGCGTCGTCGGGTCCTGAGCTGTCCACGTTCTTCATGTCGATGACTTTTTTGAACCCGGAGCCGAGGCTCATCACTTGGAATCCGCCCGAGTCTGTGAAGGTAGGCCCGGACCAGTTCATGAACGCGCCCAGCCCGCCCGCGGCGTCGAGGATCTCAGGTCCCGGCTGCAGGTACAGGTGGTAGGCGTTGGCCAGGACAGCCTGCGCGCCGAGTTCGGCGATCGACTCCGGCAGCACTGCCTTGACGGTTGCTTTGGTCCCGACGGCGATGAACGCGGGCGTCTGGATGGTCCCGTGCGGCGTGGTGATGGTTCCGGTGCGGCCCAGGAAAGCGCCGCCGTTGGCGTCCACCTGAGAGTCCGACGGCGAGCACGTTTCCGTCAGGCGCTTGCCCACCGAAAAGGAGAACTCGGATTGCCGTTGGGACAAACCGGGCAGCGCAGGAGAAGAAGCAGGAGCAGAAGAGGAAGCTGGCACGCTACCAAGTGTGCCAGCTTTACCGCGGGTAACTTGCCCAAAAACCTCTACGAACCGTAGTTCTCAGCCTTCCAGTTGTCCCACGAGGACCGGATGACAGCCAACGTGTGGGCTCCCAGATCGTAGGTGGAGGCAATCACCATTGACCCGCCGTCGGGCCTTTTTTCCGGAATCGGCAGCTGCTCCGCGACGATCAGCAGTCCGTCCCCATGCTCGGCGTAGCTGTGCACGGTGAGGCCCACCTGGTGGCGGCTCTTGAACCAGACCTTGCCGGAGATCTTCTCGCCGGTGGCGAGTGTGAGTGAGTACTCCTCCCCAACAGGCGGCAAATCCCCGAGTCCCAGCTTCTCAATCGCCGGACCGCCCTTGCCCGGAAGAGAGATGAAGTGCGTACGTCGGTGCCCGTGGGGGTGCCGTTCCAGCGCGAAGCGCAGCTGGTGCAGGAACGTGAGCCAGCCCTGGGTGATGTCCTCATCCCACTCGGCCCATTCCGAGTTGTGGTCGAGGGCGGCCCTGGTGACCCGCACTTCGGTACCACCGGAGACGGGGTGGAGCTCAAAGACATCGCCGCCGTTGACGGTCAGGCTCGTATGATCGGGCCCCTCCACAACATCTGTGTTGAAGTAGATCTGTTTGATTTCGTCGTTGAGGTCATCGGCTTCCCAGCCGTGCCATTGGGCCACCAGCGACGGTTCACGCAGCATTGTCCAAACCTGCTGCGCGTCGGCATTAATCACAACGCTCAGATTGTTCGTCATGGCCCCGAATCTACCGCCGTTGGCGCCCACAGAACAGGGCTTGATATTCCCGAAATAGCGTTACGCGCGCACCGACTCGAGTTCATTGCCGATCCGCCGGGCCAGCTCGTCCTCGTCGATGGTCTTCGATCCGCCGTGGGCGCGCAGGAACATCAGCGCTTCGAGCCGCAGGAACCGCCATTCGCGCTCGGCTTCGTGGTTGCCGTTATCGATCGCCCGGAAGATTTCTTTGTCGTACAGGTTGGGTTCGTTCAGCGAGCGCTGCCGGACCCGGGCATTGATCCGGGCTTTGAAGGGGTCTTCTTCCTGGGACTCGGGCGCGCGCAGCAGTTTCTCGTAGACCGCGGCTCGTTCGCTTTGTCCGGCCTCGCGGCAGATGAAACTGGACAACGCCAGCGCCCGCTCGATGGACGCCCAGCGGTCCAGGTTTCCATCAAACGGCAACACATTCAGCAGGTCGGCGACGGTCAAGGCGTGGTCCGGATCGCGCAGCACGATGCACAGGTCAAAGGCGAGGTCACTGAGGTCCCGGAGGCAGCTTCCGGACTTCGTGTTGATGCCCTTCGCCAGCCGTTCTGCCAGGACCTGCACCCCGTTCTTGCCTTTGTGGTTGGCGGCGGCGGCACGGACTACGGCTTCGGGTGTGCCGTCGGGCTCGGGGATGAGGGCGAGCTCTTCGGCGGTGGGGCCGGTGTACGCGGGCGGCGTCTCCGGGCGGGGAGGAACCACGACGGCGGGTCCGGCGGGAGCCTCGGCGTCGCCTTCCGCGGAGGTGCTGGAGTCCGCGGCGCTTGGGATGGAGCCTTCGGCGTCGGCCGGAACACCGTCACCCACAGGAACGGTGGATCCAACAGCGATCCGCACCGTGCCGCCGTCGACCAGTGTCACCAGCAGCAACGCGGCAAAGCCGTAATCGTCGTTTTCCACCTCAACGGCGGCGATTTCCTCGGCCGGCCCGTCGCCGGGTGGGAACACAAAATCCCCGGGCTGCAGGTCCCCAGCCTGCTTTTCCTTGTATTGCTGTGTGGCTGGGCTGTGAGTCATCGGAAGTCCTTTGGTTCTCGTGGGGTCCGCCGTCCAGTCTACAAAGAGCTGCCGACGCGGGTGTCGGGACCCGCTAGAGGACGATGCCCGAGAAAGCCAGTGCCTGCCGCACGAGGTTCCCGCGGCCGCCGTCGAATTCCTGCTGCACGTTGTCGCTGAGCACCTCTTGGGGCGTCATCCACGTGAGTTCCAAGGCGTCCTGGCGGGGGTCGCATTCGCCGGTCACAGGAATGATGTAAGCCAGCGAAACGGCGTGCTGGCGGTCGTCCGTGAAACCTGTCTGGGAGGGAGCCGGGAAGTATTCGGCCACCGTGAAGGGAACTGGGCTGATGGGCAGCTGCGGGAAAGCCAAGGGGCCGAGGTCCTTCTCCATGTGCCGCAGGAGGGCCGCGCGGATGGTCTCGCGGTAGAGGACGCGGCCGGAGACGAGGTAGCGGACCATGTTTCCGTCGGCGTCGCCCTGGAGGAGGGTGCCGACTTCGTTCACATACCCGAGCGGGTCCAGCCTGACCGGAACAGCCTCCACATAGACCATGGGGAGTCGGCCGCGGGCTTCGAAGAGGTCTTCATCTGAAAGCCAGCCTGGATACGGGTCGGGTGTACGTACGCTCATGGTTAAGTTCTACCGCATCCCCAGCCGAAGTTCCTTGGTGGCGTTCCGCTGGCTGCGTGGTTACGCTCTCGGCGGTATTAGAGGGCCAGAACGGACTCGAGCGGCTCCCCGGATGTTATGCGGGCAAGGATGGCGGGCTCCGCCGCGTCGGATGCGAGCGCTTTCCCCAGCACGTTGCCTGCCGCTTCGGGGGAGAGGATGATCAGCCCGTTATCGTCGCCCAGGACCAGGTCTCCGGGGTTGACCTCCACGCCTCCGCAGTGCACCGGGACATTGACGGCGGAGCCGGTTCCGTACAGGCGCTTGGTGGTCAGGCACGATGTTCCGCGGGCGAACACGGGCAGGCCGGTCTCCCGGAGTTCCAGGACGTCGGTGGCCACGCCATCAACCACCACGCCGGCTGCTCCTTGGGCGAGCGCTGCGGCTGCCGTGACGGCCCCCACGGGCGCATGCTGGTGGTCGCCGCCCATGTCCACCACCAGCACATCGCCGGGACGGAGTGCCAAGAGTGCGTGGTTCATGGCAATGGCGTCGTGGTCTGCGATGCGGACTGTGACGGCGGGGCCGGCAATTTTCACGTTTGCCAGCAACGACTGGATGGCGGGGGAGACGAAGCCATCCTCAAGGAAGTGCCCGACGGTGGGGTAGCTGACATCGCTCAGGTCCTGCAGGAGTGTTGGGCTCACGGGGTTACCTCCGGTTTCTGGGCAACGACAGCTACGCATTCGATTTCCAGGGACACGCCCCAAAGGCTCACGCATACGGTGGTCCGGGCCGGTTTGGCGGTGCCGAAGTACTCCACATACACGCGGTTGTACTCCTCGAGCTGGTCCTGGCTGGTCAGGTAGGTGTTGACCTTGACCACGTGTTCAAGGCTGGATCCTGCGGCTTCCAACACGCCCGCGAGGTTCTGGATGGTTTGCCGGACTTGCCCTTCAAAGCTGTCCGGCTGATGGTCCAGGCCGGTGATCGCGGGGATCTGGCCGGAGGTGAAGACAAAACCGTTGGCAATGACCGCCGGGGAAAAGGGCCCGACGGCGGGCGCCTGGCCGGGGATGCCGGCCAGGCGCTCGATGGTGGTGACGGTCACCGCGCTGCCGCGGCTTCCGTGGAGCCAGCGGACGCCGGTGCCTCATCGACGGCGTCGATGTTGCCGTACCGGGTTTCGGTCAGCAGGAAGAGAGCCACCAAGGACAGCCCGGCTGCGGCCATGATGTACCAGGCAATCGAGGAGCTCTGGCCCGTCATGCCCAGGAGCCATGTGGTGACGAACGGGGTGGCGGCGCTGCCCAGGAGGCCGGACAGCATGTAGGCCACGGACAGGCCGGAGTAGCGGACCTTGGATCCGAAGAGCTCGGCAAGGAACGTGGCGATGGGGCCGTAGTTGGCGCAGAACGCGGTCATCATGGCCAGATAGGCGACGAACAGCAGTGCCACCGATTTGGTGTCCATGAGCCAGAACATGGGGAACGCGAGGGCGGCCTCGGCTGCCACGCCGGCGAAGATGATGGGTTTGCGGCCGAACTTATCGGAGAGCTTCCCGAAGAACGGGATGAGGAACAGCCCCAGGATGCAGGAGGCCAGGACCACCCATAGCATCAGGCTCTCCGAGTGGCCGAGTTCCTTCTTACCGTAGGAGACGCCGGAGGCCACCAGCAGGGTGAACGTGCTGCCCGTGGACAGGGTAGCGACGCCGCCCAGGACAACCTGCTTCCAGTACTTGGCCATCAGCGCGGCGAACGGCATCTTGGCTTTAGCGCCGGCGGTCTTGACGGCTTGGAAGGACGGCGTTTCCTCGATGTGCAGCCGGATGTAGATGCCCACGGTGACCAGGAGGACCGAGGCGAGGAACGGAATGCGCCAGCCCCAGGAGTACAGGGCCTCGGTGCTGACCGTGGAGGCCACAATCAGGAAGGCCACGTTGGCGATCAGGGTGCCTGCGGGAACGCCAACCTGCACCAGTGAACCGTAGAAGCCGCGACGTGCGGGAGGAGCATGTTCAACGGTCATCAGCACGGCACCGCCCCATTCGCCGCCTAGTGCCAGTCCTTGGATGACGCGGAGGAAGAGCAACAGAAGTGGTGCCATGATGCCGATGCTGTTGTAGTCCGGCAGCAGGCCAATGGCGAACGTTGCCGCTCCCATGGTCAGGAGGGAGACCAGCAGCATGGATTTGCGCCCCAGCCGGTCCCCGAAGTGGCCGAAGATGATGGCGCCCACCATGCGGGCAATGTAGGCGGAAGCGAACGTGCCAAACGCCAGCATGGTGCCGACGATCGGATCAAAGCTGGGGAAGAAGATCTTGTTGAAGACGAGGGCCGACGCTGTTCCGAACACGAAAAGGTCGTACCACTCGACGGTGGTGCCAATAACGCTGGCAAGGGCAATCTTGCGCATCTTGGCCAGGTCCAGCCTGGATGTGGATGCGGAGGAAGTATCTACCGTGTGGGCCATCTGATTCTCCGGATGGGGTGCGGGGACGAATGTCCGGTGCAAGGTAGCTACAACTATGGTGTGTGCCGGATCACACCATCAATGGCATAATCTCCAGCAAACCGCGGCCAGGAATGTGAGAACACACACCGGTGCGCAGCTTCGCCTGCTGAAGCCTAGGCCCACGCCACCACCAGCCGTGCCGTTTTCGCTGGGACGGCGAGGTCGATTCCCGTCAGCTCCTGGAAGCGGTTGAGCCGGTTGAGGATGGTGTTGCGGTGGCAAAACAGCTGCTCGGACGTGACGGTGACGTTGCCGGTGGACAGGTAGTTCCGGACCGTTTCCAGCAGTCGCTCGCGCTCGCCGCCCCGGCACTCGGCCAGGGCTTCTTCGAGTTCCGCGGCGAGGTCCAGGCCTGCATCCTGCAGGTTTTGCTGGGCCAGCCGCGCCCACGCGGAATCAGCTGACAGTGGACCGGAATCCCGTGGCCGCAGCAGAGCAGCGAGGCTCTCCGCGGTGCGGGCGGCCCCTGGAAGGGCCCGCAGTCCAAGGACCTCGGGCACGTAGCCACATGGGACATCGACGACGCCGGGCGGCAGCTGCTGGCCGTCGGCTTCAGGGCTGCGCGTCTCGCCAAGGGGCTCAGCACCCCGCGTCCGAACAGCCGGCAGCGCCCAGAAAACATAGGTGTTGCCGCCGGACTCGTGGAGAAACAAGCGCTGCCGGGTGTGCTGCCCCGATCCGAACTGGGACGTTGCGGCGCGTAGCCGGGCACCGGGTTCGCCGCTTGCTGCCACCAAGGCGAAGCGCGATTCGGGGTTGATGCCCAGTGCCGCAGCTACCTGGGAGGAGGTTTCCAAGGACGGGCTGCTCTGGTTGAACAGGCGTGCGATGAACTCGCGTTGGATGCTGGACTCTTCCTGCGCCATCCTGACGCGCTCGGTCAGGTAGCTGGTGTGCGTCCGGGTGGCGAATTCGTCCACGACGCTCCACACCTGGTCCACTCTGGTGGCCAGCAAGGCGGCGTCCTCAGTGTGGGCGATCTCCAGCAGTTCGGCCCAAAGAATGCTGAAGTCCAGCCGCACGGCAGAGGTGAGGGACTCCGGTGGGATGCCGGCTCGGGCGCGCTTGGAGCCGAGGTCTGAGGCGAAGTCGAGCAGGCCATCGCGGCTGTCCGCCCTGCCATTCCTCAGGCCGCTGATCAGCCGCCGGAAAGTCTCCCGTGCGGTCTCCTGGATTTCCAGGACCGTCACTTGGCTTTCGCCGTATTCGGGGATTTCCCGGACTCTCGTGGTGAAGGCCTGGGCCAGGGTGTCCAGCCTGCCTTCAAGCTCGTCCACCAACTCGGCCCAGCGAACAGAATGCCCGGATGTCTCGGAATTGTGCATCCACACATTCTAGTGCCACGATTCCGGGGTGGATTGCTAGTTTTTTTGGGGAAAACTACTGGCACTATGGATTGAGTCACACAAATTTGCCCGGGCACCCCCAGCGTCCGGTCCCGTTCGCACTCATGGAGTAACTATGGCAAGCACGGTCAGCGGAGCCACGGACGCCAGTCCCACGGCAGTACGCGTCGTCGATGAAAGCGTTACCAAGAAGGTGGCCCTGGCTGCCCTCGTGGGCACTGCACTGGAATGGTACGACTTCTTCCTTTTCACCACAGCCGCTGCGCTGGTGTTCAACGCACAGTTCTTCGTTTCCCAGGACCCCTTTGTGGCGGCCATGGGATCCTTCGCCACTCTCGCGGTGGGCTTCGTTGCCCGCCCGATCGGTGGCTTCATTTTCGGTGCCCTTGGAGACAAGGTTGGCCGCAAGAAGATCCTCATGGTCACCATCGTGGGCATCGGTATTGTCACCGGCCTCATCGGTCTCCTGCCGAACTACATGACCATCGGCCTGGCAGCTCCCATCCTGCTGGTTGCCTTGCGCATCGTCCAAGGCCTTGCCGTGGGTGGTGAGTGGAGCGGCGCGGTGATTATCGCCGTCGAGAATGCTCCGGTGGAGAAGCGCGCACGCTACGCCGCCCTGCCGCAGATCGGTTCCCCGATCGGCACCATCCTGTCCTCCGGTGGCTTCTTCGGCATGCTGTTCCTGGTGGGCCAGAGCAACTTTGACGCCTGGGGCTGGCGCATCCCCTTCATCGCAGCCATCCCGCTGCTTGCCATCTCATTGTGGATCCGCAGCCGGCTCAGCGAATCACCCGAATTTGAAGCCCTCATGGAGTCCGGCGAGACCGAACACGCTCCCATCCGCGGCGTCCTGAAGAACAGCTGGCGCCAGATCCTGGTGGGCATGTGCTCGGCATTGCTCGGCATCGGTGGCTTCTACCTCATCACCAGCTTCGTGGTCTTCTACGGCACCAAGGTCCTCAAGCTGCCCTCTGAACTGCTGCTTTTGGGCACCCTGCTTGCTGCAGCCCTGGAGATCGGCGCCCTCATCTGGGCCGGACGCATGGGCGAAAAGTTCGGCGCCAGCAAGGTCATCCTGTGGGGCGGCGTGGCCTCGGCCATCATTGCCATCCCGGTCTTCCTCGCCATCGACAGTCGCAACCCCGTCCTTGTTGTCCTGGGCATGGTGATCGGCGTCGCCGTCCTTTCCATCCCGTACGCCGTCTCCGGCACGGCACTGACAGCGCTGTTCGCCACGAAGGTCCGCTACACCGGCGTCGCCATCACCTCCAACACCGCCGGCGTCATCTCCGGATTCGTGCCGCTGATCGCCACCGCCTTGGTAGCAGCCAACAACTCCTTCTGGCCCGGCGCCATCATCCTGCTGGTGGTTTCCGTACTGACGGCACTCTCCGGTCTGTTCCTCCCCGCCCTTTCCATCGAAGAAGAAGGAATGAAGCATTGAGCACCACCGCCGGCCACTTGATTGTTGGCCAACTCGAACGCGCAGGCATCAAGCGTGTGTACACCGTTCCCGGCGAGAGCTTCCTCGATGTCCTTGACGGCCTGCACGGCTCGCCCATCCAGAACGTGGTGGCCCGCCAGGAAGGCGGTGCCGGGTTCATGGCACTCGCCG
This sequence comes from Pseudarthrobacter sp. PvP004, assembly GCF_017876035.1. NCBI lineage: Bacteria > Bacillati > Actinomycetota > Actinomycetes > Micrococcales > Micrococcaceae > Pseudarthrobacter > Pseudarthrobacter sp. PvP004. Next base: position 3,242,529 of record NZ_JAGINL010000001.1, on the reverse strand, counting down.
AAGGTCGTCTGACTGAGCTGCCCGGCGTTGCCATGGTGACCCGTGGTCCGGGTGCAGCCAACGCCTTCATCGCCGTCCACACCGCCTATCAGGACGCCACTCCGCTCATCCTGTTCGTCGGCCTGATTCCGGTGGCCGACCGGAGCCGCGAGTCCTTCCAGGAATTCGATATCAACGCCTGGTTCGGCAGCACCGCCAAGAAGGTAGTGACCCTCGACGACGCCGCTTCCGCCGCCCGCGTGGTGGACGACGCCATCTTCACCGCCCTGAGCGGACGCCCCGGCCCCGTGGTGATCGGCCTCCCGGAAGACGTGTTGGTGCACGTCGTGGAGAACGCCACGGTGGAACCCCGCAAGGTTGCCCGTCCGGAGCCTGCCGCGGCGGACCTGTCAGGCCTCACCCAAAAACTGGAGAAGGCACGCAAGCCGCTCATCGTCGTCGGCGGTGAAGGCTGGACGCAGGACTCCGGCGAGCAGCTGGCCGCCTGGGCCAGCCGTAACAGCATCCCGGTGGTGGCCGACTTCCGCGCCTACGACGCCGTCCCGCACCGCAGCGACGCCTACGCCGGCTTCCTTGGCTACGGACGCAGCGACGCCAACGCCCAGCGCCTGGACGACGCCGATCTGATCGTCTTTGTTGGCTGCGTCCGCGGCGACGTCCTCTCCGACGGCTACAAGCGCGGACTCGACGCCGAAACCGTCGTAGTCAACGCCGATGCCAACCTCCTGGGCCACTTCGGCCGCGTGGACCAGCACATCATTGCGGACGTCACCGCATTCGCTGCGGCCCTCCCCGCCACAGCTGTGGAGGTCAACCGCGAGGAAGGCTGGTTCGCCAGCGCCCGCGCCGATCAGCTCACGTTCTCCACGCCCCAGCCCGACGGCGGCATCGGCGTCGACTTGGGCGTCGCCATGGAGGTCCTCAAGAAGGAGATGGCCGACGACGCCGTCCTCACCTTCGGCGCCGGGAACCACGCCCTGTGGCCCGCCCGGTACTTGGACCACAACTCGGCCAACTCTCTGGCCGCTCCGCGCAACGGCGCCATGGGCATGGGTATCCCGGCAGCCGTGGCAGCCTCGCTCGCTTATCCGGGCCGCCAGGTCATCTCCGTGGCAGGCGACGGTTGCTTCATGATGAACGGCCAGGAGATCGCCACTGCCATGGGCTACGGTGCCACGTTCATCGTCCTGGTGGTGGACAACGGCATCTTTGCCACCATCCGCGAGCACCAGGAAGCGCACTACCCGGACCGCCCGTCCGGCACCCACATGACCAACCCGGACTTCGCCGCACTCATCCGTTCCTACGGCGGTTACGGCGAGCGCGTGGACCGCACGGAAGACTTCGCAGCCGCGTTCCACCGCGCCGTCGACTCCGGCCTCCCGGCCCTGTTGCACCTGCCGCAGGACCCCACCACGCGTTCCCCCAAGACTTCAACAAACTGACCGGAGCCTTCACCGTGATCCAGCTTCAGAACATCATCAACGGCGAGTCCGTGGACGCCGCGGCCAGCCTGCCGTTCTTCGACCCCGCCACGGGCCAGCAGATCGGCACCGCGCCGGACAGTGATGCTGCCGCCGTCGACGCCGCTTTCCAGGCCGCTGCCGCAGCTTTCAAGAGATACAAGCGCACGACGCCGGGAACACGCCAGTCGCTGCTGTTGCAGCTGGCCGACCTCATCGAGGCGAACGTTGACCGTCTTCTCGAGGCCGAGGTTGCCTGCACCGGCAAGCCTTCCGCCCTCACCAAAGAGCTCGAAATCCTGCGCGGCGCGGACCAACTGCGCTTCTTCGCCGGGGCGTGCCGGGTGGTTTCCGGTACGGCGCAGACCGAGTATGTGGAGGGTTTCTCGTCCACCATCCGGCGTGAACCCATCGGTGTGGTGGCCCAGATTACGCCGTGGAACTACCCGTTCATGATGGCCATCTGGAAGATCGGTCCGGCCCTCGCTGCGGGCAACACCTTGGTCCTCAAGCCTGCCGACACCACCCCTTGGTCCACACTGGTCCTGGGTGAACTGGCACAGCAGGTCTACCCGGCCGGCGTAGTGAACATCGTGTGCGGCGGGCGCGAAGCCGGCGCTGCGATGGTGGATCATGACATCCCGGAGATGGTGTCCATTACGGGCTCCACACGGGCCGGTGCACAGGTCATGTCCGCGGCGTCCAAGACGCTCAAGGACGTGCACTTGGAGCTTGGCGGCAAGGCGCCCGCTGTGGTGTTTGCCGACGTCGATATCCAGCGGACTGCCAGCGAAATCGCCCTGGCTGCCTTCTTCAACGCCGGGCAGGACTGCACTGCGGTGACCCGCGTCCTGGTGCACCAGGACATTCATACGGAGTTCGCAGCAGCCTTGGCTGACGCCGCCTCTGCCTTGAAGGTGGGCGGTTCCGATGCGGATCTTGGCCCGCTCAACAGCGCCGCGCAGTTGGAGCGGGTAGAGGGCTTCATGTCCCGCCTGCCCGCCAACGCCCGCGTCCTCTCCGGCGGCAAGCGCACCGGAACCGGCTTCCACTTCGAGCCAACGGTGATCGACGGCGTCTTCCAGAGCGACGAGGTGGTGTGCGACGAAATCTTCGGCCCCGTGCTGACCGTCCAGCCGTTCGCCACCGAGGAAGAAGCGATCGAACTCGCCAACGGCACCAAGTACGCGCTGGCCTCCAGCGTGTGGTCCGAGAACCATGGAGTGGTTACCCGCGTATCCAACGAGCTCGACTTCGGGGCCGTATGGATCAACTGCCACCAGGTGATCCCGGCCGAAGCACCCCACGGCGGGTTCAAGCATTCGGGCACGGGCAAGGACCTCTCCGTCTATGGACTTGAGGACTACACGCGCATCAAATCCGTCACCACCTCCCACCGCTAGAACCGGACATGAAACTCGACCTCCTCCTGCGGAACGCAGAGATCATCACCATGGATCCGGACCGCCCGGTGGCCGGCTCGCTGGGCATCTGGCAGGGCCGCATCGTGGGCTTGGACGAGGATCTGGATGGCTTGGACGCTGCTCAGGTGCTCGATCTTGGCGGTGCCACCGTCACCCCAGGCTTCATCGATGCCCACTGCCACACCACGTGGTTCGGGCTTGGCCTGGCGGAACTGGACGTCTCCGGTGCCCGCGGCTTGGAGGAGCTCTATGAGTTGCTTCGGGGCGCTGTTGCCAACCCCGGGACCGACGTCGAGGGCTGGCTCTTCGCCACCGGCTTCAGCCAGACCCAGCACGGCGGGTCCTTCCCGGACATCGCCGAGCTGGACCGCCTCACGGGGGAGCGGCCGCTGTTCATGCGGCACAACTCCGGGCACATGGCCGTGGTCAACACAGCCGCGTTGCGGCTGGCAGGTGCGGAGTCGCCGTCGTTCCCGGATCCCGACGGCGGAGCGATCGTCCGCGACGCAGCGGGACATCCCACGGGACTGGTTCAGGAGACAGCCCAGGAACTGATCCAGCAGCTGATCCTGCCGTATTCGCTGGAGGACATCGAGGCCGCCCTTGAGAGGGCCACGTTGTATTACGCCTCCGAGGGCATCACGAGTTTCACCGAGGCCGGGGTGGGCGGCGGGTGGATCGGGCACAGCCCGGCCGAGCTCGCTGCCTACCAGAGCGCTTCGGCCAACGGCCGGTTGCATGCCCGGGCACAGGTCATGCCCGTGCTCGATGTGCTGCATGGCCTGGGCGGTCATGCTTCTGACAGTGCTGGTGCCGCACCGGCCGGGCTGGACCTTGGCATCACCAGCGGCTTCGGCAATGACTACCTATCGCTGGGCCCCGCGAAAGTGTTCCTGGATGGCTCGCTCCTGGGCGAAACCGCGGCCGTGAGCCACGAGTTCTGCAGCCACGGCCACAAGGACAACCGCGGCAACGTTGGCTATTTCCAAGCGGATCCGGCCCAGCTGCGGGAACGCATCGAGGCCGCCTACGCCGCCGGGTGGTCCATCGCGGCCCACGCCATCGGGGACCGGGCCGTTGACCTCGCCGTGGATATCATCACCGACTGCCAGGGCGTGTACGGGCAGCGCCGTTTGCCCAACAGGATCGAACACGCCTCCATGACGCGCCCCGAGCAGCTGGCAAGGCTCGCGGACGCAGGAATCGCCGTGACACCCCAGGCAAGTTTCTTCCGCGAGGGTGGGGACGGCATGACCGCGTCCCTCGGGCCGGACCGTTTGCCGTGGGCCTACCGGGCAGCCAGTTTCCTGGACGCAGGAGTGATGCTCGCGGGAAGCTCGGACCGGCCGGTAGCCGACGGAAACGTGCTCCGCGGCATGCAGGCGTTCGTGGACCGCAGGACCGGGTCCGGGGCTGTCTTCGGTAACCCGGCCGAACGTCTCACCCCACACCAGGCACTCGCCGCGTACACCTCCGGAGCCGCCGCAGCAACGGGGACCCTGGCCGAGAAAGGCACGCTGACACCCGGCAAACTTGCCGACTTCGCCGTCCTGTCCGATTCACCGTTGACGGCGCCTGCCATCAGCGAACTGCAGGTCCTGGCCACCGCCGTCGGCGGCCGTTTTACCTACCAATCAACCCACTTCCACGCGGAACCTTCCTCGGAAAGTCCGTACGCTGCCCGTGTTTCAGCAACCCAAAGCTCATAGGGGAGACCATGACCATCACCACTAGTTTCACCACCCAGGACACCGCCTTCGTGCAGGACTTCCGGACCATGAGCGCCTTCGGTGCCACGGAGAACGGCGGCGTGGACCGCCAAGCGGCAACCATTCCCGACGGCGAGCAGCGCCGCTGGCTCGCCGGACTCCTGGAGGAGCACGGCTTCACGGTGAAGTTCGATCACGCCGGCAACCAGTGGGGCCTCTACGAAGCTGTGCCCGGTGCGCCCTACGTGGTGGTCGGCTCGCACATGGATTCACAGCCGACGGCGGGACGTTACGACGGCGCGTATGGCGTCCTCGCTGCTGCCCACGCCGCGTTCCGCCTGGCCGCCCGCTGGGAAGCCGGCGCCACAGCACCCACGTTCAACCTCGCCGTCGTCAACTGGTTCAACGAGGAAGGCAGTCGCTTCAAGCCGTCCATGATGGGCTCATCCGTCTACACCGGCAAGCTGGAACTCGAGGACGCACTCAACACCAAGGACGCCGCCGGGGTCACCGTGCGCGATGCCTTGGACGCGATCGGGTGCCGCGGAACGTATGAGGGGCCGGAAGCCGCGTACTGCGCCGAGATCCACATCGAACAGGGCCGCAGCATGGAGCGCGACGGCGTCACCATCGGGCTGGTCAGCTCCAACTGGGCCGCCAACAAGTACGAGTTCGTGGTTCACGGCGAGCAGGCACACACCGGTTCCACGGTGATCGCGGACCGCAAGGATGCTCTGCTCGGGGCCTCGATGCTGGTGGTTGCCGCACGCGAACTCGCCGACCGCTTCCCGGGTGTCCTGCACACCTCGGTGGGTCAGCTCAACGTGTACCCCAACTCGCCCGTGGTGGTGCCGTCCCGAGTGAACCTCCTGCTGGACCTGCGCAGCGCCGACGAAGCCGTCCTGGCCGAGGCCGACGCCCTGCTGCACGCCCGCATCACGGAGATCGAACAGCTGGCCAACGTCACCGTAGAGAAAAACCACTCACACTCCTGGGCCGTCACCCCGTACCAGCCCGAAGGCGTGGAGCTCGCAGCCAAGGTTGCCGCCGACCTCGGGCTGTCCAACAAGGAAGTGATGACCCTGGCCGGGCACGACTCCACGAACATGAAGGACATCGTCCCCACCGTGATGCTGTTCGTGCCCAGCGTTGATGGCATCTCCCACAACGAGCACGAATACACCACGGACCAGGACATCGTGGCCGGACTCACCATGCTCACCGAGGTGGTTGCCCGTCTGTGTGACGGGGCGCTGGAGAACTAAACAGCCTCCACCACGATCGAGGCCGGTGCCGCGCCACCCGAGGCATCGGGATTGGCGATGTACAGGACACCCTCGCTGATCCTTGCCTCGACTTTTGCTGCCCTGAGGCGGTCCAGCAGAGCTTCCAACCCGCCGTCGTACTCGAACGCGAGGTCCCCGTTAGTGGCATCCGCGCCGTGAATGATGCGAAGGGTTCCGCCGTTCTTGGTGGTGAACGTGGCTGATTCGTCGTCCTCCGTGCGCGGCCGGGCGCCGATGTTCCGGAGGTCGTTGGCCGCCAAGCCCACAAAGGGACTGACCCAGGTGGCTACCACGGTGAGCGCGGAATCGGCCTCACTTGAAGTGGCCCACGTGCCATCCATGGCACGCCGTGCGGGGAATGCGAAGAACTCGAAACCGTCCTCCGTGGAGATACGCACAGTGGCTCCGTCGGGAGTTTGGTGGAGCTCTGCCTGCGTGCCGGCTTCCTCGGTGCGGCGTGCGAACTCCTCCAGGTTTCCTGCTTCGACCCCAAAGATCGTGGATCCGTCCAATGGATGGCCGTGGTCCACGGAGCCCACCGCAACGCGACCCGAACCGGCGTCGTATTCCCGCCAGGCGGCGTCGTCAACGGTCTTCACCAAACCCAGAGCCCGAAGGAGCGCGTCCCACTGCTCGGGGTGGGACGTGTAATGAGTGGGGCGTGCTCGCAACATCGATCCTCCTGGGATTGTCAGGGCTTCTGCGTTTCAGCCTATGCCGTATCTGCCGTTCCCAGCAGAATGAGTCCATGCCCATTGAGCTTGAAGAACTTCTTGTCCGAGACGGCGCCGCGTGGCGTGCTTGGCTTTCGGAGCATGCCGCAGACAGTCCCGGCGTGTGGCTGATCCTGCACAAGAAGGGTGGCAACGTCACGGAGTTGGACTACGACGCCGCGTTGGACGAGGCCCTGTGCTTTGGCTGGATCGACGGCCAAGCGAAAAGCCGCGACGACCAAAGCTATTTCCAGCGGATGACACCCCGCGGCCGCAAGAGCATCTGGTCAGTGCGGAATGTGGGGCACATTGCCCGTCTGGAGTCCGAGGGCAGGATGACCGACGCCGGACGTGCCGCCGTCGAGGCCGCCAAAGCTGACGGACGCTGGGAAGCGGCCTACGCCGGGCCAGCGGACTCCGTGGTCCCGGACGACCTCGCGGCAGCCATCGCCGCAGTCCCGGAAGCTCAGGCAATGTTCGACGTCCTGACATCACAGAACCGGTTCGCCCTTATTCACCGCACCAACGGGGTTAAGCGCGCAGACACCCGTGCGCGCAAGATCGCCGGTTTCGTGGAGATGCTTGCCCGCCACGAAACGCCGTACCCGCAGAAGAAACGGCCGACGTAATGCACCAGGCCGGTCAGGTTTCGGACGGAAACGCCACGCCTTCGCCCACCACGCGCAGACACAATTCAGTGCCGGGCTTGGTGATCGAAGCGTTCCAATGCCTGATGGTGATGATCTCCCCGCCGCCAGGGTAGCGGTGACTGTTGCCCGACGCGCCGCCGTCCGGGGCCGTGTACTCACCCAGCTTGATACGAACAGTGGTTTCCGGCCCGAAGTAATCCGTGTCCACCACCACTCCGCGGATAGGCCCATCGGAGGCAATGCGGATTTGCTCCGGCCGCAGCATCAGCTGCACCCTTCCCTGCGCCGGCGGGCGGCGGACCGGAATTCCGCCCAGCGAGCACGTGGCCAGGGAGCCTTCCATCCACGCCTCAAGAATCACGGCGTCGCCAAGGAATTCAGCCGTGGCGCGATCAGCCGGACGGGTGTAAACCACAAAGGGGTTGCCTATCTGGGCCAGCTTGCCGCCGCGCATGATGGCCACCTGGTCAGCGAAGGAGAGCGCTTCGGCTTGATCGTGGGTCACGAGGATGGTGGTCACACCGGCAGCACTGAGCACCTTGGCTACGGCCCTGCGGGTGGCTACCCGAAGTCCGGCGTCGAGCGCTGAAAAAGGTTCGTCAAGGAGCATGAGCTCAGGTTCCCGGGCCAACGCCCGGGCCAAAGCGACCCGCTGCTGCTGACCGCCGGACAATTGGTGCGGCCGGCGCTTGGCCATGGACGCATCCAAGGACACCATCTCAAGCAGTTCCTGCACCCGCGACCTCACGGCGCCGCGACCGCCGTCGAGCTTTCCTGAATCCAAGCCGAACGCGACGTTCTGTCCCACCGTCAAGTGCGGAAACAAGGCGCCGTCTTGGGCAACGTACCCTACCTGCCGTTTGTGCGCGGGCACCCACTCGCCTTCTCCGGCCACCCGGGAACCGTTCAGGCTGATGGAACCTGTGCCCGGATGCTCAAAGCCCGCGATCAACCTCAACAGCGTGGTCTTGCCTGAACCGGAAGGGCCCACGATCGCAGTGGTCCCGCCTTTGGCGACGGAGAGGTTCACGCCCTTCAGCACGGCTTGGGAGCCAAAGTTCTTGGTGACCTCCCGGATATCCAGGTGCGCATTCGTGGTGGGAGCCACCGATGGGGCCACCCGCGGCGCAGGAAGCCTGGAAGGGGATTGTTCGGTCACTGTCCGGCTACTTTCTTGGACTGTTGGAAGAGAAGGTATGTCATGGGGGCTGACAGCAGGATCATCAGCAACGCGTAAGGTGCGGCGCCGGCGTAGTCGATCTCGCTGCTCTTGCTCCAAAATTCAGTGGCCAACGTGCGCGTACCGTTGGGCGAGAGGAGCAAAGTGGCCGTCAACTCGTTGACTACGGCCAGGAACACCAACGCAGCACCGCCGGCAGCGGCCGGGGCAGTGAGCCGCAACGTCACCTTGAAGAAGGACTCCAAAGGGGTCTTGCCCAAGGACTGCGCGGCTTCATCGAGTTCTTTGGGGGCTTGTGCCAAGCCAGCACGGATGTTCACCAAGGCCCTCGGAAGGAACAGCAGGACGTACGCCGCTATCAGGACCCCCGCGGTCTGATAAACCCCGGGGACCACCCGGATGCTGACGGTGACGAACGCCAGGCCCACCACGATTCCGGGCAGCGAACTGGTGACGTAATTGGACAGTTCCAACATCTTGCTGAACCAGCTCGGGTGTCTTACAGCCAGGTAAGCCATGGGGAATGCCACCACCGTGGTGACCAGTGCCCCCGCTGCCCCGTACATGAGGGTTTGCGAGAGCGCCGGGATTAAGTCTTCAGCCGCCCATACGTCCGAACCGCCCGCCATCACCCACTTCAGCACAAACCAGAGCGGCAACCCGAAGGCCAGGACAGTGAGGGCCAGCAGTGCAAGCTGAGCAGGCCATTGGTAGGCCCCCAGAGGCAGGCGGATAGCCTTCGCCTGCGCGCCGGAGCCGATCCGGGCGTAGCGGGCAGTGCCCCGGCTTTTGACTTCGGCCAGCAGCAGCAGCAAGCACAGGAGCACCAAGACGCTCGCCAGCATGTTCCCTGCAGTGCCGTTGAAGGTGGACTGAAATTGGACCATGATCGCCGTGGTGAACGTATCAAAGCGGATCATCGCGAAAGCACCGTACTCAGCCAACAGATGCAGGGCCACCAGCAGGGCGCCACCGGTCATGGCAATGCGCAGTTGCGGCAGGACAACGCGGAAAAACACGGCCCAGGAACCCAGGCCCAACGATGCCGCGGACTGCTCGATGGCGGGGTCCAACCGGCCAAGCGTCGCCGCGGCAGGGATGTACACCAACGGGAAGTAGGACAACGTGGCGATCAGCACACCGGACCAGAGTCCTTCCAAGGAAGGAACGGCGGACACCCAGGAGTAGCTGTTGACGAACGCCGGGATAGCCAAAGGCGCGGCCAACAGCACCGCCCACCAGCGGTGTCCGCGGAGCCTGGTTCGTTCCACCAGCCAGGCACCGCCCACTCCGAGCCCCAGGCATAGCGGCACTGTGAAGACCATCAGCAACACCGTGTTCAGCAGGAGTTCGCCCACACGGGGACGCACAATGAGATCCACCACCGTGTCCCAACCCGTCGCCGCCGTCATGTACAGGACATAGCCCAGCGGAAGCAGCGAAAACAGCGCTATCAGCACCGCCAGCAAGGACACCGTGGAAACGCCGAAAGGCGGGCGGGGGCGCTTGCCCCGGCCCGCCGTCGTCGTGCTTCCCTCAGACTGTGGAACGTTGGGAGCCGATAGATCAGTGGTCACAGAATTACAGGAGTCCTGCCTTGGTCATCAGATCGGTGACCTTGGTGGAGTTCAGCTTGGCGGGATCCACCGTGGGTGCCTGCAGGTCCTTGATGGGAACAAGCTTTTCATTGGCATCAACCTCTGAGGCGATGGCGTACTCAAAGGAGGTTCCGGTCTTGAGGATCTCCTGGCCGGCCTTGCCCGTGATGAACTTCAGGAACGCCTGGGCGTCGGCTGCCTTCTTGGACGACTTGAGGACGCCGCCACCGGATACGGACACGAACGCGCCCGGGTCCTGGTTCTTGAAGTAGTACGGTGTGACGTTCTTGGAGTTCTCGCCGGTCTTGGCCTGATCGCCATAGTAGTAGTAGTGGTAGATCAGTGCTGCGTCCACTTCGCCGGCGTTGACGGCTTTCATGGCGGTGCTGTTGCCCTTGTAAGCCTTGAAGTTTTCCTTCATGCCCTTGAGCCATTCTTCGGTTGCGGCCTCACCCTTGAGCTCAAGCAGGGCCGAGACGATCGCTTGGAAGTCGGCGCCGGAGGGGGAAGCGGCCCACTTTCCCTTCCACTCGGGCTTTGCCAGATCCAGCATGGACTTGGGCAGCTGGTCATCGCTGATCTTGTTCTTGTCGTACACCAGGACGGTGGAGCGCGCGGCAATACCAGTCCATTTGCCGGTGGACGGGCGGAACTCGGCCGGAACCTGGTCGACGGTGGCTTTGTCGACGTCGGCGAACAGGCCCGCATTCTCCACCTGCGCCATTGCAGGGGAGTTCTCGGTGAGGAAGACGTCTGCCGGTGAAGCAGCGCCTTCCTGCACAATCTGGTTGGACATCTCGGTGTCCGAGCCCTGGCGCAGGGTGACCTTGATGCCGGTCTCCTTGGTGAAGGCGTCGATCCATTCCTTGGTCAGGCTCTCGTGCTGAGCGTTGTAGACCGTGATGCCATCGCCGGCAGCCGCGGATTCGGAGGAATCCGGTGCAGTGGTGGTGTTGGAACCGCAGGCGGAAAGGCCAAGAGTGGCAGTGGCGAGGAGTGCGATTCCGGCCAGAGCGTTTTTGGGGAGCTTCATGGGGGGCTACTTTCTGGATACAAGCACGGCAGTCCAAGAACTGTGGCTTGGGTCCGTGCTGGCGGGTAGGTTGGGGAGCCCGCTGAGGAAAGCGTAGGTTAGGCATACCTTTGTTTGAAGATGAAACGGCAATAAGTGACGAGGATCACTAGAAGTATTGCGTGTCTTAATTGCTTGGAATGCTCGCGGCGGCTTCCAGTGCCATCCAGGCTTGAAGCTGCGTGGAAAGCTCGACGGCGGCCCCCACCGGATACATTTCGCTCGCCGGTCGCTGGGGGTCGAATGAGAAGACGATGGCAGGAGTTCCGCGGCGGGACGTGGCCTGGTTCTGGTTCTCGCGGCGGCCGGTCCACAAGGCATCGGCCGTGCTGCGCACCAAGGACGTGGCCGTCTCTCGCGTTGTCGCCGGGAGTCTGGCGTCCCTTGCAGCCAGCGCGAGGTAGCGGAGCAGGATGCCGGTGAAGAGGCCGCCATCTCCTGTGCCGTCACCGCGGACCACCTGCGTGCCGGGAAGCGTCAGTTCGCGTTCCACGGCGTCCACAAGCAGGGCGGCTCTGCGCAGATTGTCCTCACCGCCCAGTTCCAGCAGCGCACCCAGGACCGGGCCCTGGTTGTAGGTGTAGATGGCCGCATCCAGCTCTGTTTTGCCGTTGCTGATTCGCAAACCATCCAAGTACACGCCGCGTTCCGGGTGGAGGAGTTTGTTGTTGAGCCAGGTCACCAGTGATTGCGCGCGCTCTTGGTGGCCTGTCCGCGCATAATAGAGGGCCACGGGGGCAGTAGCGGGTGTGTTCTTGAAGTCGCGCTTGGTGCTCCAAAAGGTGCCGCCACCAAGGTGGTCGGTAGAGGCCGAATCGAACTGCAGCGTCAGGCTCTTTTGGACGTACGCGTTGCGCCGGCGACCAGGCTTCTTGGTCTCCTCCGCCAGCTTCTCCAAGCGCAGCGTGGCGAGGGCCAGCCACGCCATATCGTCGTAGTAGTCGTTCACGAAACGCAGCAGATTCCGCAACCGGATAGTGGTGACCAGCCGTGAAGCGAGCCGGCCGGCACTAGGGCGGGAGGCGCCGTCGAACTTTGTTTTGCTCGCGAGTTCACGGCGGCCGGCGTCCACCAGGCAATCGACGTAGTGCGCTTGCCACCAATAGTGCCAAGGGCCGGAGATGCTCTTGAGGGTGTTGCTGGGCAGACTCACGGCGCCGATGTGGGTCCCTGGCAGGAAGAGCAGTCGCCTACCGAAGCTTCGGGTCACTGAGCGGGCCGCCTGATTGGCGCGCGACGCCCATTCGGTGGCGTCTCTGGAGGGGGCCGGCTTCCCGGTCGGCTCGATCTGGCTGGACATGTCATTAGCCTAGCGGGGCCGGGGAATTGGCCTATCGAAGCCGGTAGTGTGCGCTGGACCACAATTCCATGTGCGCTGGACCACAATTCCAGTTAACATGCATTAACGGATTTGGGTCTGCATCAAGGAGGATGAATGGACATCAAGGGCACAGTCGCGCTGGTTACCGGCGGGGCATCAGGGCTGGGGGCGGCTACCGCCAAACGCTTGTTCGACGCCGGGGCCTCGGTGGTGCTGGTGGATCTGCCACAATCTGCCGGGGACGCCTATGCCGCCGAGCTGAATGCGGCAGGTTCCGGTGAGGCACGCGCGGTCTTTGCTCCCGCGGACGTCACCAACGAGTCCCAGGTCCAGGCCGCCGTCCACGCCGCCATGGCTTTGGGGCCACTGCGCATTGTGGTCAATTGCGCCGGAATCGCGACCCCCGGGAAAGTTCTGGGCCGCGAAGGCGTACTGCCGCTGGAGACCTTCAACAAGGTCATACAGATCAACCTCGTGGGCACCTTCAACGTCATCCGCTTGGCCGCAGCAGCCATGGCGGAAACCGAGCCTGTCTCAACGGAACTGGGCGGGCCCGAACGCGGCGTCATCATCAACACCGCGTCCGTGGCTGCCTTCGAAGGCCAGATCGGCCAGCCTGCCTACGCCGCATCCAAAGGTGCGGTGGCGGCCATGACACTCCCCTTGGCGCGGGAGTTTGCCCGTTCACTGATCCGGGTGGCCACCATTGCACCCGGCATCTTTGAAACGCCCATGATGGCCGGACTTCCCCAGTCAGCCCAGGACTCCCTTGGCCAGCAGGTCCCGCATCCAGCACGCCTTGGCCGCGCCGCGGAATATGCAAACCTGGCGGCCCACATCGTGGAAAACGCCATGCTCAACGGGGAAACCATCCGACTCGATGGCGCCATCCGTATGGGGCTCAAATGATGGGCGACTACAGCGGCTCTCCGGGATTTCCCTCTGGTTCCGTTCCGTCCGGGCCCGTTCCGGCTGGGTCCGTTGGGTCCGTTCCGCCGTCCGTGGCTGACCTTCCTACGGCTGACTTCTTCGACTTCGAATCGCTGCTCAGCGTTCAGGAACAGCGGAAACTCAACGAACTCCGGGCATTCCTTGCCTCCGAGATTGCCCCGCACGCCGGGCAATGGTGGGAGAAGGCAGAGTTCCCGGAACACATTCTCCCCAAGCTTGCTGCCCTCCGGCTCAGTGCGCCGGCACAGCGTGGGTATACACACCTGTTTGCCGGACTGGTGATCGCAGAGATGACACGCGTTGATACTTCCATCGCAACGTTCTTCATGGTCCACCACGATCTCTTCGTGGAGTCCCTCTACGACTTCGGCAGCGACGTCCAACAGGACCGCTACCTCGACGACGCCTCCAATCTCCGCACCACCGGAGCCTTCGCGCTCACAGAACCCAACCACGGATCGGACGTCGCCGGCGGGATGGAGACCACTGCCCGCCGTGTTGAGCGGGCAGATTCCGACGGCGGCGATTACTGGGTGATCAACGGTGCCAAACGCTGGATTGGAAACGGGACGTTCTGCGACTACATGTTGGTGTGGGCCAAGGACGAAAAAGACGGCGCAGTGCGTGCCTTCATCGTTGACGCATCCCTGCCGGGCATCACCCGCAGCCGCATCGAGAACAAGATAGCCCTGCGGACGGTGCAGAACGCCGACATCGTCTTTGCTGACGTCGAGGTAGCTGAGGCAGATCGCTTCGCCGGCATCAGCAGTTTCGCCGACACCAACCACCTACTCCGTGGATCACGCATCATGGTCGCCTGGCAGGCAGTGGGTCAACAACTGGCAGCCTTCGACGTCGCCCGGCAGTACGCCGTCGAGCGCATGCAGTTCGGCAAGCCACTGGCCAAATTCCAGCTCATCCAGCAACACCTGGTGGACATGCTCGGAAACGCGGTGGCCAGCATGGGGATGATGGTTCGGATAGCGCAACTGCAGGAGGACATTTTCACGGACGCCCAGGGGGTCCGTCACGGAGGCGCCGACATGGCACAGGTGGCGCTCGCCAAGGCCTACTGCAGCGCAAGGATGCGGGAAACTGTGGCGTTGGGCCGGTCAATCCTGGGCGGGAACGGAATCGTCACCGATTACCGCATCGCTAAAATCTTCGCCGACGCCGAGGCCATCTATACGTACGAAGGCTCCTACGAAATCAACTCGCTGATCGTTGGCCGCGCCGTAACGGGGGTTTCAGCCATCACCTAGACCGCCCTGGCTGTACGGTCCGGGTGCTAGCCCTGCGGAAGTTTCTCTCCGGCCTCCACCCGCACTTCGACTGAATTGCCCCGAACAGGCATGGGGCAGGTGCCATAGGGAGTGAAGGCACTGGGGTAGTTGATGGCACGGTTGAAATCGATCACCACGGACCCGTCGGGGCGAGGCCTGGGGATGAACACCTTCCGCCATTCATCCGTGGTGTCACCGTTGGTCTCATCGTGGAAAGTGACGTTAAGCGCGCCCAGCTTCTCCTCTTCCGCGTGCAGCCGGATTTCGTGGGGAACGCCCGGTGCCCGGAACACCACCTCGCCCACGGACCTGTGGACACCGTCCACCAAGGGGTTGGCCGTGCCGATGGGTACGTCCATGGGCTCAGCGTAAGGTTCGAACCGGCCCTCGATAACCCAAGCAGGGCTGTACGCATAGGTGGGGACACCCTCGAACCCAGTCAACACGGGGGAGCTGTTGTCGCGGGTGCGAACCGCGTACTTGTCCGCACGCATGGCAAGTTCCACCACAACTTGCTTGCCGTCGTCGCCTCCAAACTGCACCCACATCAGCGACTCTTCGTCCTGCAGTGTCGCCGTAATGGTCCCCTCAACAACCTGTCCTGTCTCCACCAAGGTGAGCCCGTCCGCGGCGCTCGCCGTGAGGAAAGCCGTGGTGCCATCAGTGGACCAGAGGCCCGGAACAAGTTCAACCTTGGACGGTTGAGCCTCAAGCCACTGGAAGGACGTGAGCGTCAACCAGCCGTGCTCGGTGGCCAGGGCCGCATTTCGACCGGCACGGAACCGTTCCCAACGGGCGAGTTGGGGATCGATTGTGGTGGTGGGCGAGCTCATGGTTCTCCTCGGCTGTGTTCACGTCAGATCTCGGTGTTGCACTTGGCTCAACTATGCGCTGGACGCCGTAATTCCCCGAATCCCGGAAACCTCACGGGGTGTTCAGTGGTACGGCTCGCGCTGGCCCTTCAACACATGCCAGCGCGAGCCGGGTTTGACGGACGGCACGAGCAGGCAGGCGCTGGGTGCCTTGCCAGCGAATGCCGGTTGGTAGTGAGTGTTCGCGCTGTGCGGTTCGTGACGCTGTCGCGCAGCTTTGCCTATTGCCTTTCGCAGGAAGAATCCCGTGGCGCCGTTGTGGTGGTGGCAGGCGCCGCCGACGGAAGCGGATAGAACTTGGTGCGAGCGGGGCTGAGGGCGCCATCACCCAGGGCTTCCACAGCGATCTTGCACTCGATGACCCGGGATATGTTGCTCTCGCTGAGGGGGAAAAGGACATGGATGGCCGAGTTTTGGTACATAGCCATTGCTCCGGTTCCATCCAGCTGGCCATTGACGGCTTCTCCGATACGTGCCAGCAGCGTCCAGGAGTGGTTCAAACTGTTGCGGGGGCCGGCCATCGAGATGATGGCCAGAACCACCGTCCCGGGCCGTTCGGATCCAAATGTTGAGATCTCGTGGAGACGACGCCGGAAATGGGCCTGGGTAGCCAACCCCGTGTAGACATCCGTACACGAAACCGGGGGCGCCGTTTCCATGGCTTCCGCCCACCCTTCTGCCAGGGACTGCAGAGCTTCGACGTCCACATTCTTCCCTGCGGCAGCGAAGAGAGCACGGAAGTCAGCCATGGTCTCAGTGATGCCGACACCATTCCTGGCACGGGCAGCGCCAAGCGACTTGGCTGTGGGCCCTGGGATCACCGCGCTCTTCGCGAGGGAAGCCACCACAGTCCCAACTTCCGGCAGGAACCAATCCGCACGAAACCGCCAACCTGCCTGATAGCTGGTGTCCTGCCATTTTCGCAGCAAAGGGTGCCGCGAGAACGTGCAATCTGCGAGTGATTTTCTCCGGAACGATGTCATATCCGAACAGTGCATAGCAGCGTTGTTTCGTGACGAAGATGCTCCGGGATCGCCTGTCAAAGAAGTCTTTTGGCGTCTTGGTTCAACACATTGTATAAACCGCGTCACGACTTGCTGTCTGCCCTCACTCCATAAATATGGGCAGGATTACTCACAGTTTCGGGATGCCATAAATGGCGCACGGGGCACATACGGGCCGCAACGTAAACATGGAGGGTGAAGTTGACAGCGATCAACACCTCATTGAGCTGGTGAGAGGCGGAGACATATCTGCCTTCGATGGACTCTATAAACGTCACCTGTCCATTGCGTCCTCCATTGCCAAACGGAATGTCGACAATCCGAGCGACGCCGAGGATGTTGTGGCTGAGGCTTTTCAATCCGTTCTGCAAAGCATCGTAGGGGGAAAGGGACCGCGTGCCTTCTTCAGGGCGTACTTGCTGTCCATAGTCACCCGGCTATCCCATCAACGCAATCGAAAATCAAACAAAATCCTGCTCAGCGGTGATGATCCTGTTTTGGACGAAGCACTGGTCGAATCAGACGCCGTCATCAGCGCTTTCGAGTCACGCACAGTGGCCAAGGCGTTCCGCGCCTTGCCGGAACGGTGGCAGGCTGTTCTCTGGTACATGGACGTCGAACGCATGAAACCTGCAGCCGTGGCACCGATTCTTGGGGTGACCCCCAACGCCGTTTCTGCACTCGCTGTCCGTGCGCGTGAGGGCCTACGACGCCAATACCTCCAAAGTCATCTCGCGAACCAGACGGGCAGGTGCGCCGAATTCGCGTCCAAGCTTGGCAGCTTCCTCAGGGGTGGGCTACCCAGCGCTACTGAACGCATGGTTCGCAATCACCTGGATAGCTGTTCCACATGTACGGCCGCGCTTACGGAACTCGAAGACGTTCAGGGAAGCATGCGGGCGGTACTGCTGCCCCTGGTGACGGGAATCCCCTTGGCTATGTGGGCGGGTAAAGGCGCTGCGCTCGGTTTCCTTAGCGGGATGGTCCCGGCCAAAGTAGCCCTCGCAGTCCCTGCTTTGGCGCAGCCAGCCGTTATGGCTCTCTTTGCAGCGGCAGGGGTTGGCCTGATGCTGGGGGCAGGGGGATTAGCTGAGGGACTGGCTCCGGAGATATTTGCAGAACAGCAGACAGTTGAGACATCCGCAGCGCGAATCGAAAGCGACTTAAGGCTGGCCTCCCCGTCGCCAAGTCAGACCGAGGCTCCGGACCCAGCACCGTCGGCACAGACTCAGCCGCTGCCTGCCGCACCCGTGCCGCCCCCCGTTGAGCCTCTTCCCGTGCCGGCCCCGGAGCCGGTTGAGCCTCTTCCCGCGCCGGCCCCGGAGCCGGTTGAGCCTCTTCCCGTGCCGGCCCCGGCAGAGTCCTTGCCGTCGCCGCCGAAGGCGTTGCCTCAGCCGATAGCTACGACTCCTGCCCCCGTTTCGCCGCCAGCAAAGCCCCCCGCGCCGGCCGCTCCTACCGGTTCGTCAGCGGCCGTCCCGGCAAAGGTCTCGGGCACCGTGCGGGAGATCCGTGAGAGAAGTAGCTCCAGCGGTACCGCCATGGAAATCGACTTCAATGCCTCCGGCACCGGCCCCTTGGGCAGCGGCAAGGTTGTGTTTTCGGTAGGAAGGCATGCGCGCATTGTGGAGAGCTCACTGCGTGCGCCCGACGGGTGGGAGTGTTCCATGGAGGGGCAGTCCGTCGTCATGTGCCTCACGGAATCGGTGCAGCGAGGCAGCCTCCACTTTCATGTGACCGCGGAATCCGTACGCTCCAGGGACGGCGGCGTCTTCAACTATTCCTTGAGTGGGAAAGGTCTTGTCCAAGGCGACTTCGCGTACCGGTACTGAGCCCAATTCGTGGCAGGGTCTGCGTCACGATCCTGCTGCCCCGCCCACTTAGTCAACGGCGGTGCCTGGGAAATCCGGAAGCCGCACACATCTCAACTCCATCTTGAAGGAATTATGAACGCAACGTTGTTTGCCGTTGCTGGTTTGCCGGGGCTCCTGGTTATGGTCTGGACAGTGCTCCCGACTGGTCGAAACTGGTTCGTCCGCAGGTACAGGTGGCCGCATCGCCTGCGGGGTACATTGGCAGCTTTGGGCGGCGTCCTGCTGATGGCCTCAGTGGGCTTCGCAGCTGATCCAAAGGATCATTCCTGGCTTAGGGTTTTGGTACTGCTCGCCGGGGTAGGCATGATCGGCGCGTGCCTCGTTGCCCCCACGTTCCGCATTCGCCACGGTGTGGCCACTCAGCCTCGGAAGGTGCTCGCTATTGGCGCACACCCTGATGATCTGGAGCTGGCCTGCGGGGCTACCCTCGCAAAACTGTCGGACGCCGGCCACGAAGTCCGGACCATGGTGATGAGCGCAGGCAGCAAAGGCGGAAACAGTGCTGTACGGGTGACAGAAGCTACTGCGGGTTCGGACTTCATGGGAGCATCCGCTGTCCAGATCCACAACTTCCAGGACACCTATTTGTCCGAGCATGGACAGGAAATGGTCACCGCGATCGAGGCCTTCATTGAGGAATTCCGGCCTGATGTGGTCATAACCCATTCCCGTAACGATTACCACCAGGACCACCAGGCGGTTCATAGTGCCACCATGCGGGCGGCCCGGCGCCACTCCTCCATCCTGTGCTTTGAGAGTCCCTCGTCCACGCGCCAGTTTGATCCCACTGTCTTCGTGGACATCGCAGGATATCTGGACGTCAAAATTCGGGCTGTCGCCATGCACAGGAACCAGAAGGGGAAGCCGTACATGAGCGCCGAAAAGGTCCGCAGTCTCGCGGCTTTCCGGGGTGAACAGGTGAAGACTTCCTACGCCGAGGGTTTCGAGCCCGTTCGGTTACTCGGTTCAGCCGTAGGGGAATTCTGATGGCGCGGATTCTTGTAACCGGGGTTGGGGGACCGGCCGGGCTTTCACTCGCCCGGCAGTTAAGGGGCTTGGGCCACTGGGTTCTGGGTGTCGATATGCAGGAGGTTCCGGCGTCAGCAGCGGACATTGTGTCGTTGGTGTCCCCCGCAAGTTCTGCCGGCTACCTGTGGGAGTTGCGCGGGCTTGTGGCCAATCACGGCATCGAACTCCTGGTGCCCACCGTCAGCGATGAGCTTGTTCTCGTAGCTGAGGCACGGGAAGACTTCGCCCCGGGCGTCGAAGTCCTTATTGCTGATCCAGCTCCAGTGCGTATTGCCAATGACAAATACCTCACCATGCGTTGCCTGGATACTGCAGGCGTCGCCGTGCCTGGTTTTGGGCTGCCCGGAGAATTCGCTTCGGTTAGTGAGGCCATGGCCCGCTTTGGCGGGGCGCTGGTGGTAAAGCCGAGGGTTTCCAGGGGTGGACGCGGGGTCCAAATTCTGGAACGAACCGCTGACGGGGGACGAAACGCTGCACGGATTTGGGCTTCCCTGGATGACTCTTGGATCGTGCAACGCTTCGCGCCCGGAACAGAGTACGCGCCGGTGGTCTTCCGCGGTGAGCTTGCAACCGGGGACGACGGTCTTGTGGTGGTGCTGGAGAAAACCGAGCTCAAGGAAGGGCGCGTAGGCAACGCCGTCTCCGTCAGGAAAGTGGAGTTGTCCATGGCCGCCGACGTAGCCCACGTGGCCCGGGCAGCGACGGCAGCCCTCGGATTGACGGGCCCCATTGACGTGGATGTCCGTCGCATGCCGGACGGAAAGCCCGTGGTGCTGGAGGTCAACGCAAGGTTTGGAGCGAACAGTGCCCATGCACCGGAGCTTCTGGACCACGCACTCCGCCGCTATGTTCCGGGACGGCTTGTGTGACGTTCCCGAGCGTGGCGTTGGTGGTGGTGTACGTTGGCGGTTTGGTGATTCTCGGTTTTGGCATGGCCAAAATCGTCTATGTTCCCATGGCGTTGTATTTCGACTGGCTTTACCGCTCCATCTGTGCCCGGCATCGGTATTCCGTGTTGAGCGATAGGCCTTTGGTGTCGGTGATTGTCCCGGGCTACAACGAGGCCGTGGTGATCACCGGCTGTGTTGAGTCCATTTTGGCCAGCCGGTACTTGCGCCTGGAAGTCATTCTGGTGGATGACGGCTCCACGGATGAGACCGCCTCCATCATGGAAGGCTTGGCGCAGCAGTATGACCGGGTGCGGTTCCTTTCGCAGGCCAACGCGGGCAAGGGCGCCGCTTTGAATTGTGGGATTGCAGCAGCCCTCGGGGACATTCTGATGTTTGTGGACGCCGATGGAGTCTTTGCTCCAGACACGTTGATACACATGCTGGAGGGTTTTGACGATCCGAAAGTGGGCGCAGTGTGCGGCGATGACCGGCCGGTCAACCTCGATCGCCTGCAGACCATGATGCTTGCGATCCTGAGCCACGTGGGTACGGGATTGGTCCGTAGGGCTCTATCCCTCATGAATTGCCTGCCCATTGTTTCCGGAAACATTGGCGCCTTTCGCAGCGATTTGGTCCGGGAGCTGGGAGGGTTCCACGAGGACACGCTCGGGGAAGACCTTGAGCTGACATGGCGGGTCTACAAAGCCGGATACCGGGTTCGATTCCAGCCCAAAGCACTCGTGTACGCCGAGTCTCCCTCCACCATGGGTGGCTTGTGGCGTCAGCGGGTCCGCTGGTCGCGAGGGCTGCTCCAGACGCTGAGGTTGCACAGCGGAATGCTCGGGAGCCGCCGCTACGGAATGTTCGGAGCGTTCCTGGTTTTCAACGCCATCACCATGGTGTTGATCCCTATTCTGCAACTCGTCGTCCTGGCTCTACTACCGTTCCTGTACGCGGCAGGCATGGGACCCGTCCCAGCTGAAGTCCTCGCAATCCTCGGCTGGCTCGGGGTCTTTGTGTCATTGGCGCTGATCGTCTTCTCCGTTGGCCTGAACCGCTCATGGCGGGATCTGCGATTCCTGTGGACGCTGCCACTGTGGCCCTTTTACTCGGTGTTTGTGGGCTTGGCCCTGGCCAGCGCAATAGTGAAAGAAATCCGTGGCAGTCCGGCCCGTTGGAACAAGTTGCAGCGGACAGGCATCAAGTCTGTGACTGCCACGCATTCTGTGACTTCCACTGATGTGTCACAACGGCAGGAAGCGCACGCGTGAAGGGCGTCCCGGGTACTGCAGCGTCCCTAACGTTGGCCATTGCCTTTGTGATGTCGCTCCTTCTGACGTCCGCCTGCGCGGTGGAACCGAAGAATCGTCCCGCGGACCGCATGGTCAATCTGGGTTTCGAAGATGTGGTCAACAGCGACCCCTTGTACTTGACCGGACTCGCCGAGCGCTTGGACTCGGTTGATGCAACAGCGGTATCGCTCGCAGTAGGACGCACGGACTGGACGGCTTTCCCTTTGCAGGGCCAAACCGAGACGGAATCCAGTGAGGTTGCTCGGACCGGTCGGGACTACGTGGCCGAGTCAATTTCGGCGTTGGAGTTCGCGGAGGATGGAAGGAAACGCGATGTTGTCCTCACCATAGATGCTCTGCTGGACCGCGCGCTCACCGCGGAACCGGCACTTGCCGGGCGGGACACGTCCGGAGCAGCGTCCTCAACCTTTGCCAGTGTGTCGTCCTTGCGGCATGGAAAAGCCGGCTCCCGGTTGGCCTCCCTTGCGGCGGTGATCGCCGGTAGATACCGGCCCACGGCGGTCAATCTGACGGAGCTGATGTTCGATGACTTCACTTTCGGTGAAGAGGATCTCATCGACTTCAAAGCCACCACGGGAGCCAAGGATTGGCCGAGAAAGAACGATGGTTCGATCGATGCGTCGGACGCGAGTATCAGCGGCTGGCGCAGTGAGGCTATGGCGGACATCGTCCTGAAGGTGCGGACCGCCGTCGAACCTTATGGCGTCAAACTCGATATGGACGTGCGCGCACCGCGTGAATCACCCTCACTGGACCGGGCGGACAGCGGACATGACTACGATCTCCTGCTTAAGCAGGCGGATCGGCTTCATGTTTGGGAATATGTGGGACTGAACAGTGAGAGTTCGCCGCAAACCAAGGAATTGGCGGAAGCAATGAACCGCAGGGCAGGCTCGCGCATTTCCTTGTCCGTGGGGCTCTGGGGCAATGATGGCCGGATATCAGCCGGGGAATTAGCCACCGCACTGCGGGATGCTGTCCTCGGCGGGGCGACGTCAGTGTCCGTAACACCGGCGAGTCTCATGGAAGGCCAGCACTGGGACGTCCTCAAAGAGGCCTGGGCCAGGTAATGGAGGGGTAGGCGTCGGCTTTTAGCTGGCGTACGCTGACCGCATGGGGCTGTTGGGCGGAAAGGTTGTCCTTCAAGGTCATTCCCGCCCGGACGGTGACGCCAAAATCTGAGACGCATTCTTTTGTTGAGTTCTGTGCGGGTAAGATCCCGTAGGAAACATTAGTAATCCGGCTCACAGTATCCAGCGCAGTGTACGGGCCACACCAGATCCCAAAGGTAAGTATCAATGGTTCACACTGCCCATCAAGACACCGATCTCGCTGCCGAACTGCGTGCCGACGTACGCCGGGTTTCCACACTTCTCGGCGAGTCCTTGGTACGACAACACGGTCCGGAATTGCTCCAACTCGTGGAGCAAGTTCGCTTGCTGACCAAGGAGTCCAAGGAAGCCGCACGGGGCGGCGCGGATGCCACCGGCCCGTGGAGCGCGCACGACGTCGTTGCCCAGGTTCGCGAGTTGCTCGCCTCCCTGCCGCTGGACCAGGCGACTGACCTGGTTCGTGCCTTTGCGTTTTACTTCCACCTCAGCAACGCGGCGGAGCAAGTACATCGCGTCCGTGGACTGCGCACCCGCCAGGAAAAAGACGGTTGGCTGGCGAAGGCGGTCTCAGAGATAGCGGGCCAGGCGGGACCCCAGGTTCTGCAGGATGTGATCAACGGACTCGACGTCCGCCCCATTTTCACGGCGCACCCCACCGAGGCTTCACGTCGTTCTGTGTTGGACAAGGTCCGCAAACTTTCGGACGTCCTTGCTGAGCCCACGGCTGAGGGGACCTCCGCGCGGCGCCGTCAGGACCGGCAACTCGCTGAAATCATCGACCAAATGTGGCAGACCGACGAGCTCCGCCAAGTACGCCCCACTCCTGTGGATGAGGCCCGGAATGCCATCTACTACCTGAACAGCATTCTGACTGACGCCATGCCGGAAATGCTGACGGACCTTTCGGAACTTCTGGCCGAGCATGGTGTCACACTCCCTGCCGCCGCCGCACCGCTGAAGTTTGGTTCGTGGATCGGTGGCGACCGCGACGGCAACCCGAACGTTACTGCTGCTGTCACCAAGGAAATCCTGCAGTTGCAGAACCAGAATGCTGTCCGCATCAGCATTGCCCTCATCGACGAACTCATCTCGGTACTTTCCAACTCAACGGCTCTTTTTGGGGCCGACCAAGAGCTGCTGGATTCGATCACCGCGGACCTCAAGAACCTCCCCGGACTGGACAAACGCATCCTTGAACTGAACGCGCAGGAGCCCTACAGGCTCAAGCTGACCTGCATCAAGGCCAAGCTCATTAACACCGGTCGCCGCATTTCAGCTTCGACTTATCACGAGCCGGGCCGCGACTACGCAACCACTCCTGAGTTGCTGGCGGAGTTTGGACTGCTTGAAGCCTCGTTGCGGAACCATTCCGCTGGACTGGTGGCAGACGGCGCCCTGGCCCGCGTCCGCCGGGCAATCGCTGCCTTTGGTCTGCACCTGGCAACCTTGGACATCCGTGAACACGCCGATTACCACCACGATGCCGTAGGGCAACTCGTGGACAGGCTCGGCACCGAAAAGCCTTACGGCGAATTGACGCGTGAGGAACGCTTCACCTTCCTGGGGGCCGAGCTGGCTTCCCGCCGCCCGCTCTCCGGCCACCCGATCAAGCTTGAAGGCACTGCGGACGGCACATATGACGTCTTCCGGAGTATCCGCCAGGCCCTGCACACCTATGGCCCGGATGTCGTGGAAACCTACATCATTTCCATGACCCGCGGCGCCGATGATGTCTTGGCCGCAGCAGTCCTTGCCCGCGAGGCCGGTCTGATCGACCTCTTCAGCGGCAAGCCCCATGCCAAGATCGGGTTCGCTCCGCTATTGGAAACGGTGGAGGAACTCCGGGCCTCGGCTGAGATTGTGGACCAGTTGCTGTCCGATCCGTCCTACCGGGAACTTGTCCGCCTCCGCGGAGACATCCAGGAGGTCATGCTGGGTTACTCCGATTCCAATAAGGAATCCGGCGTGATGACCAGCCAGTGGGAGATCCACAAGACCCAGCGCAAGTTGCGCGATGTGGCGGCCAAGCACGGCGTCCGCGTTCGTCTCTTCCACGGCCGCGGTGGATCCGTTGGCCGCGGTGGCGGACCCACCTACGATGCCATCATGGCTCAACCGAACGGCGTGCTGGAAGGTGAGATCAAGTTCACCGAGCAGGGTGAGGTCATCTCGGATAAGTACTCCCTCCCCGAGCTGGCCCGCGAAAACCTGGAGCTCTCCCTGGCCGCCGTGATGCAGGGCTCGGCGCTGCACCGCACTCCGCGTACATCGGATGATGAACGTGAGCGCTATGCCAATGTCATGGAAACCATCTCGGATGCAGCGTTCGCCCGCTACCGCACGCTGATTGACGACCCCCAGCTTCCGGCGTACTTCCTGGCGTCCACACCTGTGGAGCAGCTGGGTTCATTGAATATCGGTTCGCGGCCCTCCAAGCGTCCGGATTCCGGTGCGGGACTTGGCGGCCTGCGGGCCATTCCGTGGGTTTTCGGCTGGACTCAGTCACGCCAGATCGTTCCCGGCTGGTTCGGAGTGGGCTCCGGTTTGAAGGCTGCGCGGGAAGCCGGCGACACGGATCAGTTGCTGGAGATGATGGACCGCTGGCACTTCTTCCGGTCAGTCATCTCCAACGTGGAGATGACCTTGGCCAAGACGGACATGGAAATTGCCGGTCATTACGTTTCGTCCCTGGTCCCCGAGGAACTGCACCGCTTGTTCCACATGATTCGTGACGAGTACGAGCTCACCGTTGCCGAGATCGAACGGCTGACGGGTGAGATGGAGTTGCTGGACGCCCAGCCTACGCTCAAGCGTTCACTCGAAATCCGCGACCAATACCTGGATCCGATCAGCTATCTGCAAGTGGAGCTCCTTCGCCGCGTGCGCGAGGAGCAGCTGTCCGGGGGCGAGATCGACGAGCGCCTCCAGCGGGCCATGCTCATCACCGTCAACGGCGTAGCCGCCGGCCTGCGCAATACCGGCTAGCAACCCTCTCTCACATCCCTCGGGTTTCCCCGGATCCCTCTCTCACCCGGTGAGAGAGGGATCCGTCCAAGGGCGTGGGATGTGAGAGAGCGTTAGGGTAGTGGGATGCCGTCGTTCCAGACCAAGTTGAAAATCACTGGCCTCAAACCGGGCAACGCACCCGAATCGGTGATGGCCGCAGCGGTGGAAGCGCTGGAAACCCGCCACCACGTCGAATCGAACCAGCTCGACATCGTGGGCGGCGTCCCGCAGATCAGCCTCCGCTTCACTGTAGGCGACCGCGACTACTCAGGCGAGAACGACGAAGCCCGGACGTCGGCAGCCATGATGCGTGACGCCGTCGAGCGCGTAGCGGTGACCGGCAGCCTTTACGTGTTGCGCCGCAGCCGTGGCCGTTGGTCGCCGGTCTAAACGCCGCTCCATGACGCCGGCGCTACTCGGGCTGCGGAACGTCGTCGGGCTTGTCGGCGTCGTAAGGTTCGTCCACGGGTGACCGGCTTCCGCGGCGGCGCGTGACGATCAGCCCCACCACCACGCCGATGACCAAGCCGAGCCCCACACCGATCAGGGAACTGGCCCAGAAGGGAAGCTTGGTGGTTGAGCCCGTGAAATAGCCCAGGCCCACTTGCCATACGGCCCACAGCACAGCGCCCAGGCCGGCACACAGGCTGAACCCGCGTGCCGAAACATTGGCGATGCCTGCCGCGGATGAGGTGGCGAGCCTGCCTCCCGGAATGAAGCGGGCGCCGATGATGGCGCCGTACGTTGAGGAGCGGCCGGCTTTGGCAATGGCCTCGTGGATTCCGCGATGGATGCGGCGGCCCCAGGACCACCGGTCCAAAACGTGGCTAATACGGCGTTTGAACAGCATAAACACGGCCATGTCGCCCAGCCAGGATGCGAACGCAGCCAAGAACAGGACGAGCCAGAAATTTGCATGGCCGTCGGCTGCAAGTGCCCCGCCGGTGATCACCACCATCTCGGAGGGAATGGGCGGGAAGATGGCATCACCCAGCACGATAGGGACGATCCACAGGTAAATCGCGGATCCCCACGTTTCGGGGGTGATGAAGTCCATGGGCACAAGGTACCGCACTTGCCGCGCCCGCCGCTCCGGCGCGAGACTGACCGCATGCGAATCGACATTCTGCACGGCGACATCACTACGCGTTCCGTGGACGCGATTGTCAACGCCGCCAACTCGTCCTTGCTCGGTGGAGGGGGAGTGGACGGTGCCATCCACAGGGCGGCTGGATCGGAACTGCTTGAGGCCTGCCGCGAGTTGCGTCGGACGGAACTGCCGGAGGGACTTCCGGTGGGCGCCGCCGTCGCGACCCCTGCCTTCCGGCTCCCCGCGCACTGGGTGATCCACACCGTGGGTCCCAACCGGCATGCGGGTCAAACCGATCCGGCGCTGCTTGCCTCGTGCTTCCGGGAAAGCCTGAAGGTGGCGGCCGGGCTTGGTGCCCGATCCCTCGCCTTCCCTGCGATCAGCGCCGGAATTTACGGTTGGGACTCCCGTCAGGTGGCGGAAGTAGCGTTCGACGCCGTGGGGTCGTTTTCGTCGTCGTCCTCCGTGAGTGCCGCTTCAGAACGTGGGCTTGAGTTGGTGGAGTTCGTGCTGTTTTCGGAAGAGACGACGGCGGTCTTCCGGGCTGCGTTGGATTCCTCACCGGGGGCCTGAGGTGTTGCGGCGCGCAGGCGTCACGCCGGTTCCGGGCTGGCACCCCGTGGCGCCTCAGCCGCCCGCTTGTGCCCAAGGAACCTACCTGCTTTGAAGTACCAGTACGGCCACGCTGCCCACGACGACGCCCCGGCAATGAAACCCACTCCCATCACCGCGTAACGGAGCCACTCGGGCCCGGGAAGGAGGAAACCGAGGCCGGCAACGGGAAGCCCGAGCAAAAGTGCTCCGCCGATGAACCGGCCAAGCTTCGCGAGCACTTTCGGGTAGTCCTCAACGTGGAGAAGCTTGTTGTTGGCCATGAGGAACCAGACCCCTTGGATCACGATGGCCGCCACGGAAACTGCAGTTGATGGCTCAAAGTCCAGGACCTTGAGTACAAGCAATGCCGAGCTCGTGGCCCCGGCCGCGCAAGCTGCCACTGTTACCCATTTCAGCGGCTCAGTCCACGGTGCTTTGGGGAGCCGTTTGTGGACCTGCATGATCACGGGGATGACCAGCACGTTGAACACGGCTCCGGTGGCGTCGTTGATTGCACCAAAGACGAAGGGGCCGCCCCTGGGGACTTCCACGGCGTACATGGCCCCGAGTGTCAGGACGCCCGCCACGCCCACGGCGGCTGCAGAGTAGGCGAGGACCGAAGCGGCCCTGTCGCCCGGTATTTCAGTGAATTGTTGCATCGGAACTCCCGCGTTCTGCCCAGCAAACCCATGGTAGTCCTGCGGAGTAGCGGAAGGAACGGGCTCCTGCCCTACGTCAGGCGTGGGCCTCGCTGAGCTCCAACTGGCTGCGATATTCCACCGGCTGCTTGCTGATGGGGTCCACGAACGTGATGCCGCGGGCCAGTAACTGCAGGGGTTTCGTGTAGTCGTCCGGAGCCTTGTCCAACAGGTCCGGGTAGAAGGCGTCGTTGACGATTCCCAGCCCGAGGGAGGCCATGTGCACCCGGAGTTGGTGCGTCTTTCCGGTGTGCGGCTCCAAACGGTACAGTGCGCGTTGGTGAGTGCCGGCGTCGAACGTTTTTGTTTGTTCAATGCGCGTTTCCGCGTTCGGTTCGCCGTCGATGACTTCGGCCAGCAAGTAGCTGCGCGACTTGGTCATGCGGTTGCGGACCACTGCGGGGAACTCGACGGCGGGAAAGCCTGCGGCGGGCGTCGCGGCGGACACGCACTCGTATTCCTTCTGGACCTGGCGCTTCTCGAAAAGCACCTGATACTTGCCGCGCGTCTCCGGGTTGGTGGACAGCAGCAACAGGCCAGCGGTCATGCGGTCCAGGCGGTGCATGGGGATGAGGTCAGGGAGGTTGAGCAGGTTTCGCAACCGAACCAGGGCGGATTCCTGGATGTAGGTGCCGCCGGGTGTGGTGGGGAGGAAATGCGGTTTATCGACCACCAGGATGTGCTCGTCCTGATGGAGGATGGTGATTTCGACGGGCAGCCGCGTCTCCGGGGGGAGGGTGCGGTAGTACCAGATGAAGGTGTGGTCCTCGAGTTTGGTGCTGCGGTCCAGCGGTACACCGCCTTCGCCCACGATCTCGCCGGCGTCGAATCGGTCCTCGATGCCCTGGGGGTCGATGTGTCCCCAGCGGTGCATCATGTAGTCCATTGCTGTGGTCCACGGTCCCTCGTCCGGCAGGCGCAGGCGGGTCGCGTTCACGCCGTCGCGCACGGGGAGGGGGGATTGCATCACCGAACAATTCTACCGGGGCTGCGGTGCGGGGCCCGCTCTGCACCCCAAATCGCGCTCAGAGCATGCAGAGTAGGCCTCGCAACGGGAGAGCTGATCCGACGATAAAAAAGTTCTTGACAAGAAAAGTTGTCGGTGACAATACTTGAAGCATGTTGGACATCGAAGTCATCGAGGACCCGGCCGCGGCGGAGGCCTCACTGGACCCGATCCGCACCCGCATCCTCCAGGAGCTCTCCGAGCCGGCGTCCGCCACGCAACTGGCGGCGAAGGTTGGACTGCCCCGGCAGAAGGTCAACTATCACCTAAAATCCCTGGAGCGCCACGGCCTGGTGGAGTTGGTGGAGGAACGCCGCAAGGGCAACGTCACCGAGCGAGTACTGCGTGCGACGGCGGCCTCGTACCTCATCTCACCGGTGGCACTGGCCTCCGTGGCCCCGGATCCCCGGCGCTTCTCGGACCGGTTCTCCGCTTTCTGGCTCCTATCGCTCGCCTCCCGCACAGTGCAGGAGATGGGCAAGCTCATCGCCGGCGCCGCCGTGGCCAACAAGAAGCTGGCCAGCTTCGCGATCGACGGCGAGATCACCTTCCGCTCTGCCGCGGAACGCGCGGCGTTCGCGGAAGAGCTCGGCGTAGCGGTGACGAAGCTCGTGGATAAGTACCACGACGGCGGTGCTACCGCGGTGGCGGGCGGCGCACGCAAGCACCGGCTCGTCGTCGTGCTTCACCCTGCCCTTAAGACCCCTCCAATTAAGATCCCTCCAATCGAACATGCCTCCTCGGAGAAATCAGCAGAAAAGGACCACAGCAATGACTGACAACCGTAAATTCGAAATCGTGGCGGACACCGAACTGCCCGGCACCCCGGAGCGTGTGTGGCAGGCGGTCACCAAGGACACGCCGGCTTGGATGTTCCCCACGGATCAGTGGCCGGACGTCAAGACCACTGAGGAGTACCCCAGCCACCTGGTGTCCCGGATGGATGGTCCGGACGGATGGTTCAACCAGCTGGAGCACGTCCTTGAGCCCCTTGAAGGTGGCCGTGCCAAGCTGCACTACGTCCACAGCGGGATCTTCGCCGACAACTGGGATGAGCAGTACGACGGTGCCAGCAAGCACACAGAGTTCTACCTCCACACCCTTGGCCAATACCTGCAGCACTTCGACGGCAAGCCGGTGGTGTTCACGGATATTCAGGCGCCCCCTTCATCACAGACGCCTGACGGTTTCGTGCAGCTGAAGCAAGCGTTGGGTGTGGACGGGCTGCCCGCCGGTACTTCCGTGGACGTGGATATCGACGGCGTCGGACGGCTTAGCGGCGAGGTGGACTTCTCCAACGAGAACTTCCTGGGCCTCCGAACCGCGGACACCATGTACCGGTTCTTCGGCCGCAACGTGTTCGGTGCTCCGGTTGGCATGACGGTGCACGAGTTCAGTGGCTCGGGCGATTCGGAACTCACGGCCAAGGCTTGGGGCGCGTTCTTGGAGAAGGTGTACGCGTAGGAGGTTCTCCGCCAGTTTCCCCTTTAGGGGGCCCAAGCCCGTGTCACGGATTCCAAGGCGGCTTCGTAGATCCCCGGCCAGTCCGTCGCGGGGTCGTTCATCTGCGCCAGCTCCAAGCTGACGAGCCCGTGGACCTGCCCCCAGATGGCCATGGCTATCACCGTGGGGTCGTCTTTGCGCAGGGCGTCGGCTGACTGGGCGGCGACTACCGCCTCCACCAAGGGGAGCATCGAGTCGGAGGCGACCTCCGGCGTCGGACTGCAATCAACAAAGGCGGCCAGGGCGCCGCCGAACATGAGGCGGTAAAGGGCTGGATGCTCAAGTGCCCAGACGCGGTACGCCCGGCCGAGCCCGGGAAGCCCGTCTGCGGAGGCGTCCCGTTGGGACTCGCCAAAGGATCGGAAACCGTCGTCGACGGCGGCCGTCAACAGTTGCGATTTCCCGCCGAACAGCGAGTAGATCGCAGTGGTGGACGTTCCCGCCGCTGCTGCTACGTCCCGAAGGGTGACGCGGGCGGGCCCATCGCGGTCCACGAGCTCAGCGGTCACCTCCAAAAGTCTCTGCTGGACGTGCTGGTCATGAATTATGGGTCTTGCCATGCCTTCAAGTGTTTCATAACATTGTTTCATAACAACGTTACGGAACCCGGGTTCGGAACCGGGCTGTTCTTCAACCGAAAGAATCACATGGCACAGGAGATTTTTCCCGGCCGCTTCACCGCGGATATCGGGCGCGATACAGTGACCGTCTTCCTCATCGGAATGCGGGCCAACAGATGGTGGAAAATGGGCCGCGTCGCGAAGGTAGCCTCGGCCATGCCCACCATGATGCAGCACCTAGCTACTCATCCTGAGGCCGGGCTCCTGGGCAGCGAACAGTGGTTCGGGCGTACCACCATTCTGCTCAGCTACTGGGAGAGTCCGGAGCATCTGCGTCGATTTGCCGCGGACAGGGATTCGCCGCACCTGGGCCCGTGGCGGAAATTCATGAAGGAGATTGCGGGGAGCGGCGACATCGGCGTGTGGCACGAGACGTACCAGGTGCCGGCGTCGGGCATTGAAGTGGTGTACAACGGCATGCCGCTGTTTGGTTTGGCCAAGGCGACGCAGCACGTACCTGTGGGACCCGGCAGCAACACGGCGAAGCAGCGGATGGGCTCGGTGGGGTGAGTGGCTCCCAGTCGGTTGGGTGGCTAGGCAACCGCGACGGCGGGTGGCCGTGCGGACTTGAGCGTCCGGCGGAGGTGGGGTGAGGCGTCCAACTTGTTCTGCGCGGCGCGGAGCGCACCGACG
Organism: Pseudarthrobacter sp. PvP004; assembly: GCF_017876035.1. Classification (NCBI taxonomy): domain Bacteria; kingdom Bacillati; phylum Actinomycetota; class Actinomycetes; order Micrococcales; family Micrococcaceae; genus Pseudarthrobacter; species Pseudarthrobacter sp. PvP004. Next base: position 3,210,635 of record NZ_JAGINL010000001.1, on the reverse strand, counting down.
GCGAACTCCAACTGTGCAGCCGGCAAGGTGTAGGGAACGCGTAGGTAATGCTCGAAAGCGCCACCCACCCCAAACCTAGGTCCGGCCGCCAAGCGTACGCCGAAGTCGGGGGCGAGCACGGTCAGGGCAGTGCTGCACGGCGTGGGAAGGCGACACCACACTGTGAGTCCGCCGCGGGGTCGCTCCACGTCCCACTCCGGCAGGTGCTCCGAAAGCAACCCCAGCAGCGTTTCCCGGTTGTTCCGAAGCTCCTCAAGCCGGGCATCAAGCGGCTCTGCGAAGGACCGCACCAGGCGTGCCGCCGCCAGTTGCTCCACCACGGGCCCACCCAGATCCATGACGGTCCGGGTAGAGACAAAGCGGGCAATCAGGGCCTCGTCTGCCCGGATCCACCCGGTCCTCAGCCCGGCCCAGTGCGACTTGCTGAGTGAGCCGATGGAAACAACCGCCGGACTGTAAGCCGACATCGGCGCGGTGCGGACGCCGTCGAGGTTCAGCCCCCGCAGCGTTTCATCCACCACCAGTATGGTCCCGGAAGCAGTGGCTGCCCGTGTGAGTCGTCGGCGTTGAAGATCGGACATGATGCGCCCGGTGGGGTTGTGGAAGTCCGGCACCAAGTAGGCCATGGCAGGACGTTGATGATTCATGGTCGCCACCATGGCATCTATGTCCCACGCCGGTGACGTACTCGACTGTATTAGAGGTAGTGCTACGGGCAGCGGCTTGCACCCTGCAGCACGGATGGCGTCCAAGGCATTGGGGTAGCTGGGGTGTTCCACCATCACCCGGTCCTGCTTTCCAGCCAGCGTGCGCAGCACGATGTTGAGTGCATGCTGCGCACCCGAGGTGACCAGGATTTGGCCGGGCGTCGTTGGCACCCCTTCCGCCGTGTATTTGTCTGCGATGGCTTCCCGGAGGGCCGGCACTCCCACGGCCTCGTACCCGAATCCGGGCAGGAGGGCAGGTAACTCGGTCAGGGCGTCGGCGAAGGCCCGATGCACTACCTCGCCGGCGGCCGGCAGCGACGCATACGCCAGGTCCAAGAGACCCTCAGGAACGGCAAGTCCGGGCGCACTCACTGGCGCGGTTCGGTGGGGGATGCACGTCCGCCCGCGGCTGCCCTGGCCTGCCGTGAGGAATCCCTGTTCGCGCAGGCTCGCATACGCGGCAGTGACCGTGGTGCGGCTGAGGCCGAGTGTCTGGGCGAGCGCCCGCTCGCTGGGCAGTGCGACGTCCAGCGGTATGCGCCCGTCCATCACCAGCAAACGCACGACGTCGGCCAGCTCGCGGTAGGCGGGCAGGGCGCCTGAGTTCCAGGAGCCGAGGAGGCGGACGAGCGCGGTGGGATTCAGGGAGCCGGACATAAGACCAGTATTGCAAACTGGCTATGGAATACAAGGCCAGTTTTCAGCGACCATGGATTCATGATGACCCGAAGAATCACACAACTCCTGATCGGCCTCGCAATGTACGGCATCTCCTTGGCCATGTTCATCCGGGCCGGCCTCGGCTTGGACCCTTGGGACGTCTTCCACCAAGGTGTGTCCGAAAAGACCGGATTCAGCATTGGCGTTGTGGTCATCGCGGTCAGCTTCCTGGTTCTCCTCCTCTGGATCCCGCTCCGGCAGATGCCAGGGATCGGAACCATCGCCAACGCGGTCCTCGTGGGGCTCTTCGCCGATCTGGGGCTATGGCTCATCCCGGAGTTCTCACACCTTGGCGGACAGATCGCCATGCTCGCCGGCGCTGTGATCCTCAACGGCATCGCCTCCGCTTGCTACATCGGTGCCCGCCTTGGGCCCGGCGCCCGTGATGGCCTGATGACCGGACTGGTCCGCCGCACCGGTTGGTCCGTGCGGCTGGTCCGCACGGGCATCGAAGTAGTTGTCCTTGCTGTGGGTTTCCTGCTGGGCGGATCCGTGGGCGTGGGCACCGTGGTGTACGCCCTGGCCATCGGCCCGATTGTGCAAGTGCTGCTGCCGAAGTTCATGGTTCCGGAGCGGGCAAAGGCAACGGCCCCCACGGAAGCCGTGGAGGCCGCGCCTGCAGCGTAGGGCTTAGCGCGCAAGCACTAACGGCACGCCTCCAGGTCCTCGCCGTACCGCAACCAGTCCGGCAGGTCCTGGGCCAGCGCATCGCGGATGGCGGGCGATCCAGCGCTACGCCAGTCGACGTCGTCGTTAATCTCGATCTCGTATTTCTTCCACTCGAACCAGTTGATCATTTTCAGCTGCGGGTACTTCTGGTGGGTTTCGGCGGAGAAGACTTGCCTCCACCAGGCCTGCTTGACGTCCAGCTCGGAGGCCCCGCCCCGCGCGGGCGTGTAGATGGCCGCGGTCTCCGGAATGCCCACCGGCTTGCCGTGGTCCACCCCGTACACCTGGTAAAAATCGGGGACGGAACTGTCATCACCCGCGGTGCCGCTGTAGCTGCCGGTGAGCATGGCCAGGAATTTGCCCGGTTCCGAAACGTCGTTGTTGCCCCATGGCCGCTGGTTGCCCCAGTGATACAAGGAAACCCCCACCCAGTCCACGGCGTCGTCCCCCGGATAGTAGGGCGCGTAGGTGTCGTCGGCCATGGTGAGGGTGCCGTCGTGATCGGTATCCAGGGCAGCGAAGTCCGGGGTGCCTGGCCGCGCAGCGAACTGGCCACCCGTGAACGGATAGCCGCCGCCATAGTTTGGCGCCCACATCATGGACGTCCCCGGAGCCTGCGAGTGCACCGCCGCCGCCACCTTGCGGAAAACCTCCACGTAGCGGATCGGCTGCTGTCCCCACGAGTACCAGGAGCCGTTCATCTCATGCGCAAAACGCACGACGACGGTGGTCCCCTGATCGTTGATGGCCCGTAAGTCGGTGGCCAGTTTGGCGATCACTTCGTCGCTCATGGTCTCCAAACCGCCGTGGGGCTCGAGGGTCAGGAGCAGCGCGCCGCCCGTTTCCCGGACTTGCGTGACGGCGTTGGTGGTGTGCGACCACGTTTCGTCGTCGTAAGGGATATCCGAGAACTGCACCACTACCGCGGGATCGTGGCCGAGGTTTGCTCGGTGTTCGGCCAAGGTCTCCGAGTCCCAATCCAGGTTGACGCCCAAGAGCACGCCATCCCGGGGGATCAGGGTGGAGGCATCTCCGGCCCGGCAAAGGGACAGGGCCTGGACCACGGGCACCACCTCCTTGGAAGCAAAACCCAAACACGTGGCAGCCAGTGCCGTCACCACCAAGGGGATGAGCAGGCTGGCCCGCCGTCGTTTTCGGTTCGGATGCCCGGTGAAAGCTGGTGGAGTCTGCGCCATGGTCAGCCCCATCCGAGGGAGCGACGCCGGCGCCCGAAGAGGGTGCGCCAACTGAACCGCGGCGCAAGCCCGCGCGGCCGTACGAGTGCTGCGCCGCCGTCGATCGCTTCCTGGCGGTTTGCGTAGATCCGGGCCACGTGACCCAGATGGGCCTGGAGGCGGGTTTCCGCCAGGGCGCTGGAGTCCCCGAAGAGGCGCAGATCGCCGCCTCGGGAGCGCAGCAGGTGCAGCACCTCAAGGAGCCCTACGACCCCGGACGCTCCCACGGAAGTCACCGCCGCGATATCGAGCAGGACCAGAACGGGACCGTCTGTGGCGGCCTTGGCGGACGTTTGGCGAATAGCGAGAACGGACGCAGCGTCCAAGGTGCCGGTAATGGTCAGGTCCACCGATTTCAAGGTGGTTGAGATGGTGTTCGGGGCATGGGAAAGAGTGGACATGGGGGGTCGCTCCTTGCTGGGGGATGGAACGGCGTCTGTTGACGGTTGCTGTCAGTACATGGGTTTGCTTGGCGAACCTTTCGGCGAAGCAAGGACGCTGGTGAGCTCCTTAGGTGTGGGCATCGGTTCCACGAGGTCCTCTCCCGGCCCCCGGTACCTTGCGGCACCAATCACCACGCTGAGCAGGGCCAGGTCCAAGGCGACCCAGGCCAGCGTGATCAGGGTTGGATAGAGCGGCGCTTCCCCGGATGACACCCGGGCAACGCCGATGAGCGAGGACACAACGAGCAACCCCATCGCCGCCACTTGGAGCCTGACGTGCTGGAACCCGCGTCCTGTGGCTTGCTTACTCTTGGCTGTCACGGAGAAGGTGAGGTGCCTGCCCAGGAAGACCGCGGCCGCACCTGAACACGTGGCCGCGATCCAGGTGGGAAACAGCGCGAAGGACCACTGCTGGCCTCGCCACAGCCCCTTCGACCCGTTACCTGCAACTTGGAAGAGCAGCTGGCACGAAATGAAGAAGGGAAGAAAAAGGCAGAAGAACACCACAGGACTGGCAGTCAGCGGGTAGGTACCGGCCACCAGGAAAACCACCGGCGCTGCGATGTAGCTCAGCGCGGCGAAGCCATTCAAGTAGCTCGTCATGGTGCCCAGGTACATGAGGCGCTGGGCCAACGTCAGACCCCGAAGGAACAGAGGATTGTCGTTGAAAAACACCTGCATGGTGCCCGCCGCCCAGCGATGCCGCTGCGAGAGCATGGTGGACACGTCCTCCGGGGCAAGCCCATGGACCAGGACCTCGTGGTGGTAGATGCTGCCCCATCCCATCGCGTGGAGGTGCATGGCCGTTGCCATGTCCTCGGTGATGGTGGTGGTATCCATAGGGTGGATCGCCAAAGCCTGGTCCGTATGTGCAACATCCACGGATTCCAGGACGGCGTCCAGTTCCGGCACAACGTCATCCATCGCATCCGGGACTGCCAAAGCGGCGGCATGGAAGGCCACACGGAGCTCGAAAGTGATCTCGGCCAGGACCTCGCCCCTACGCACTTGGTGCTCAGCACGCGCCACCGCCTCCAAAGCACTTTCCACCACGGGCATGGCGGCGGGATGGCGCCTGCCCAATTCGCTGTGAAGGTCCTGCAGCCGCGACCGACCCCTGCGCAAAGCACGCCACGTCTGCTCCGTGGCTGTCCGCGTGTAGCGGGTCAAACCAAGAGCCATGAGGGCTTCCCTGCGAAGCACAGCGTTCGAACCGCAGAAGAACGCTGCGTCCCAGCCGTCCTTGCCCTGCTGGATCGGCCCATAGAAAAGTTCCGCTTGGCTTCCCAACGGGTCCCGGTCCGGAACATTCCAAAAGTGTTGCGGCGTCTGGACGAAAGCCACTTCCTCGGCATCGAAATAGCCCAGAACGCGGTCCAGGAAACGCGGTTCAGGAACCTGGTCCGCGTCAAAAATGGCCACGAACTCGCCGGTGGTCATGGACAGGGCGTTGTTGACGTTTCCTGCTTTCGCGAACCGTTGCCGGCCATCCCACTCAGGACCGCGGGTGATGTATCCGACGCCGATCTGCCGGGCTGCGCTCGCAAACTCGGCGCGGTCGCCGTCGTCGAGTATCCACGTTTCGTGGGGGTACTCCATGTCCCTGGCCGCTATGGCCGTTTTGAGTACCAGGTCCAGTGGCTCGTTGTAGGTGGCGATGAATACGTCCACCGATCTGCCCGGCAGGGCAGGCGGGGGAGGCGGCCGTCGTCGTGCGTTCCACATGGTGACCGCATACAGCGCCGACTCGCCCAGGCTGTAGGTCTCCGCGGCCACCAGGGGCAGCGAAATCCACCAGGCGTCCCAGGCGACGGTGCTTGACCAGCGCCAACTGATGTAGATCAATCCGAAGGAAACCACCAGAACTGCAAGGATCCTTACCAGTATTTGTCTGTAAATGCCCATCTTTAGCCTCCGGTAACTGCTGGGGAAAAGGCCAAGGCGCGTCAGCATGTCCAACGCCCCTCAGGGCGAAGTTTGGGAGGACACGGCTGACGCGCCTGGAGCTGCATCGTCGATGCTCAAGGGAAGGAATTCGGCTGCGAACGGAATGTCCTTTTGCCAACAAACTTGAAGGAATTCTTTTCAAGCTAATTGGTTCCTGATTCCACCATCTCCCGCCGATATTTCGTCCTCGTTACGGAATTGAAAAGTAAAACCGCGTTGATTATTTCCGGGCTGTGACGTTTTGCGTGTCGCGTCGAAAAAGCTTGCGCGCCACGGGGATGGCCCTACAGAGTGGCACCATGAAGCGAAGACTCATGCCCCTGACGATGCTCGTCGCAGGCCTGACCATCGCAGCTACCCTCATAGCCCCGGAGCCTTCTGCACTTGCAGCCGCTGGCATGCCCGCCCCCGGAAAACTGGTCTGGAGCGATGAATTCAACGGCCCCGCCGGCACGGCGCCTGACCCCGGGAAATGGACTCACGACACGGGAGGATCCGGATGGGGCAACGGCGAACTGCAGTACTACACCAGCAGCACCAGCAATGCCGCAGCTGATGGCCAGGGAAACATGGCCATCACCGCCCGAAAGGAAAACCCTGCTGGATATCAGTGCCACTACGGGCCGTGCCAGTACACATCCGCCCGGCTGATAAGTGCTGGAAAGTTCAGCCGGACACAAGGCCGGTTCGAAGCCCGGCTCAAAGTGCCCAAGGGGCAAGGCATGTGGCCCGCTTTCTGGATGCTCGGAGACAACGTGTTCACCGACGGTTGGCCCGCCAGCGGTGAGCTGGACGTCGTGGAAAACGTTGGCAAGGAACCCGGAACGGTGTGGGGAAGCATCCACGGACCCGGCTATTCGGGGGCAAACGCCTCCAACGCCAGTTACACACTGCCCGGCGGTAAGGCCTTGGGGGATGCTTTCCACACATTCACCGTGGACTGGGGACCCGATTCCATCACCTGGTACATCGACGGAATTTCCTACTCACAAAAGACCAAAGCCACAACGTCCGGACCGTGGGTCTTCGACCACGATTTCTTCCTCCTGTTGAACCTTGCCGTGGGCGGCTACTGGCCGGGAGCGCCGAACTCGGGGACCCAATTCCCGCAGTCGTTGCTGGTTGACTACGTCCGCGTGTACGAGCTTGCCTCAGGGCCGGCGAGGCCCGTTTCGCCAGCCAGCACGCGCATCCAAGGCTATGCCGGAAAGTGCATTGATGTGGCCGGTCGGCAGGCTGCTGACGGGGCCCCACTGCACCTGTGGGATTGCGACACAGCGGCATCAGAGCAGTGGACCTTCGCTGCCAACGGCACCATCCGCTCGCTGGGCAAGTGCATGGACGTGGCGTGGGGTTCAACGGCCAACGGTGCACCAGTCCAGCTCACCAGCTGCAATGGCAACCCGGCGCAGCAATTCGTCCTGAACAATGCCGGGGATCTGGTGAACCCGCAGGCCAACAAATGCGTGGACGTAGTTGACTGGAATTCAGCCAACGGTGCGAGGCTGCAGTTGTGGGATTGCGCCGGTACCACCAACCAAAAGTGGTGGCGGATGGCGTAATAAAAACGTCCGACGGCGGCGCGCAGCTTTGCGGGGTCCGGCGGCTATTGCTGGGGCGGCTGGGGAGCTTCCTGGAGTAGCGGGCCGGGCTGGCAAGTGCGCGCAGCCGTCGCGGCGGTTGTTGGCCGGACCTGGCCGGCTATCATGTGGCTGGGTCCGGCCGGTGGTTGGCGTTCTTGATTAAGGCGCCGGCTGGCAGCGTGGGCAGAAGTAGATGTCCCGCTCCTCGGTGCCGTCCGGTCCTGCAAGCAAGCCGCGGCGTACAGTGGTGCCGCAGCGCCTGCAGGGTTGGCGTTCCCGGCCATATACCCAATACCCGGGCCGCATGGCGCGCGGTCCCAGGGTGGTCCTCCGCCCTGGGCCCAGGTTTTCGCCGAGTAGCCGTTTGGCGTCGTTGACTGTCTTGGCGAGGTCGGGGACTTCGCCTACCGGCAGGGCAGGGTGAATCCCGGACAGGAAGCATGCCTCGCATCGGTAGATATTGCCGATGCCCGCAAGCTTCCGCTGGTCCAGCAACGCGAATCCCACGGTGACGTCCGGTTCAGCGCGAAGCCTGCGCAACGCTTCTTCCTCGTCCCAGTCGGGCCCGAGCAAGTCCGGCCCGAGGTGCCCTACTATCTTGTCTTCCTCGGCTGTGGGCACCACTTCCAGGATGCCCAACGAGAATCCGACCGCGTCTGCGGAGTCCGTACGGAGCACACACCGTGCGGTGTGGCCGGGTTTGGTCCAGCGACCACCCGGCGGGTAGATCATCCAGTTCCCTTCCATTTTGAGGTGGGAGTGGATGGTCAGGGTCCGGGGCTTCCTGCTGGCGCCTGGTTCTTCATCAACGGGGCCGGCCAGGCGCATGAGCAGGTGTTTGCCCTTGGGAACAACTTCGGTCATGGTCCAGCCAGACAGGTTCAGGGTGGCGAACCGGGGCACCCGAAAGTCGGAGGACGTGATGACCTTCCCAGCCAATGCCTCGTTCAGTCGCGTCGCAGCCCGCCATATGGAATCGCCTTCAGGCACGGATTCGTAGTCCCTTCGGAGTGGAGTACGCCCCCGCTGCCGCGAGGGCAACGGCGATCGGAGTGCCCAGGAGATCGTGGCCGTTGACTTTCTCCATGAAGAGCTTGTCCACGGCACCGCGGCGCACCACGTCCACCAACGCCTGGGCCGCAACTGTCAGCACGGCGTCGTCCTGGCTGAAGGTGAGCAGCGTCTTGCCGCCGCGTTCCACGTAGAGGACCAACGCGCCGTCGACCATCACCACCAGCGCTCCGGCCTTGCGCCCCGGACGGTGACCGGAACCGGCGTCGACAGACAGCGCTGGCCAAGGAAGGGCAGCGCCGTAGGGGTTGGCGGGGTCGGTCGCGGCGAGTGCAAGGGCGGCTGGTTCGGCCTTGGAAATGCGGGCATCCTCCGTGAAGGACCTGAGCCGGTCCACCGTGGCGGGGACGGCGAACTGGGCTGCCCCCAAATGCTCGATGAAGTAACCGCGGCGGCAACGCCCGGCTTCTTCCAAGCGGGCCAGCACTTTGTACATGAGCCCGAAACCGCCGATGATGTTCTCTGCCATGACCGAACCGCGAGTTACCACGCCGTAGCGGTCCAACAGGAGCTCAGCCGTGCCGCGTGCGTGGATGGTCGGGTCCAGTTCCGGGGCGGGAAGAGCGGACCATCGACCCACTGCCGACGGCGGTGCAGGCGCAATTCCGCCTGATACCGAGCCGTAGCGACCCCCCGTTAGTCCGGGGGAGCCGAGCAGGCCCGTCCCATGGGAACGGCCGAGCCTGCTCATGCGCGGGGCCCGGGCCCTGGGCGCCTTGGCTACTTGCCGGTGCGCGGTTTTCCCTCCGGCGATCATGGCTCTCACGGGTGCAAAGGTATCGCCCGTTACGCGGCCGGCCCAGACGAGGTCCCAGAGCGCGGAGACCACGGCGTCGTCGCTCAAGACTGCATCCATGCCGCCGGCAACGTCCGTGAGTTGCCGGAAGAAGTAGCCACCGCCCGCACTGAAATGTTCCAAGAGACGCTGTTGGGCATCGCCGGGTTCGAACTCGGGGTCGGGGTTGAGCGTCAGCTCAGCGGAATCGGCTACGTGCAGGCTGATCCAGCCATCGTTTCCGGGCAGCGAGCCTGCGCCGGACCAGAGGAGCTCGCCGGCCGCCATGAGTTCGTCCAGCATGGCCGGCTTGTAGTCCGCCACCCTGCTCGCCAGTACCAAGGGTTCCCACGCGGATGCCGGGATGGGTACACCGGATAGTTGGTCCACGGCTGTGATGATGCCGTCCAACCCCCGCAATGCCTGGCTTCGAGACTTGCCCGGCGCGGTCACGTTCTGCCAGGCAGGCAGGAACCGGCCGTAGGCGGCGGTGTCCACTGGCTCCACTTCGGCCCGCAGCGCAGCGAGCGAGCGACGCCGCAGTTTCCGGAGGACTTCGGCATCGCACCACTCGCTGGACGGTGGGGCGTCAATGGTCATAAGCTCTGCGTCGGGTGCGTCCGCAGGCTGCTCCGCGACGGCGTGCGGACGGAATTCGCCTTCCACCACGCGACCGTCACCAGCCAACCGCTTCAAGGCGGTGTTGACTACCGCGACGCCAAGCCCCAGCCGCGCCGCAGCTTCAGCGGCAGTGAAGGGGCCATGGGTGCGCGCGTACCGGGAAACGAGGTCGCCCAGGGGATCGTGGACTGGCTCAATGAAAGCAAGCGGTACGCCCATGGGCAACGGAACACCGATTGCGTCACGCAGCCGCGCCGCGTCCTCAACTGCGGCAAAGCGCTCGACGCCGCCGATGGTTACCTTGAGTGCGCGGTTGGCTTTCTGCAATGCCGCAAGGTGGGATCCGGCGTCGACGACGCTGCCATGTGGCGCAGCCGCCGGGGCTTCGTCGAAGTGGTCCGCGCCTTCAACCTCGGCCTGTTCCACGCCTTGGAGCCGCTGGGCCACTTCTTCAACGCTCAGGGGGCCCAGCAGCCGCAGCAGATCCGCGACGCCTTCCATTCCTCGAACGCGTCGGTCCGGGGCGAGGCGCTGCAGCTCCAACTCAGTTGAGTCGATAACCGCGGCATCCAGGAGCTCGCGCAGTTCCACGCGGCCCAGGAGCTCATTGAGGAGCGTGGAGTCCAAGGCGAGGGCAGCGGCCCGGCGTTCGGCCAAGGGGGAGTCGCCCTCGTAGAGGAACTGGGCCACGTACCCGAACAACAGGGACTTCGCGAAAGGGGAGGGTTGCTGAGTGGTGGTCTCCACGATCCTGAGCTCCCTGCGCTCCACAGAAGCGGCAATGTCTTTCAGGGCGGGCAGATCATAAACATCCTGCAAGCATTCCCGCACTGTTTCGAGCACGATGGGGAACGAAGGATACTTCCGGGCGACATCCAGCAACTGGGCAGAGCGCTGGCGTTGCTGCCATAGCGGCTGACGCTTGGCCGGATTCTGTCGTGGAAGAAGCAATGCACGGGCGGCACATTCGCGGAACCGGGAAGCGAACAGTGCGCTGCCGCCTACTTCTGCGGTGACGATTTGCTCGAGTTCCTCCGGGTCGAAGAGAAAGAGCTCAGCGCCGGGCGGCTCATCTTCCATCATGGGCACGCGCAGCACGATGCCGTCGTCTGCTGCCATAGCGGATCCATCGAGGCCGTAGCGCTGTTGAAGGCGTTGGCCTACTGCAAGAGCCCACGGGGCGTGAACGGGCATGCCGAAAGGACTGTGGAGGACTACCCGCCAATCGCCGAGTTCGTCGTGGAAGCGCTCCACCACCAAGGTTCGGTCGCTCGGGACAATCTCCGTGGCTTCCTTTTGCTCCCTGAGGTACTGGATCAGGTTGCTTGCGGCGAAGGCATCCAATCCGCTGGCCTGGCAACGTTCCATGGCCGGGGCTTCGTCTGCGGCCGAGAGTTCCCGGATGAAGGCACCCAGCGCGCGGCCCAGGTCTACGGGCCTTCCAAGGGAATCGCCCTTCCAGAAGGGAAGCTTGCCAGGTTGGCCGAAAGCGGGGGAGACCAGCACGCGGTCGTGGGTGATGTCCTCGATCTTCCAACTGGTGGCACCGAGCGCGAAGACATCTCCCACCCGGGATTCGTACACCATCTCTTCGTCCAGCTCGCCAACGCGGCGTCCACCCTTGGCGGCACGCGCCGAAGCGGTGGGTTCACTGCCGTCCGCGTTGGCGGGGGAAGCTGAGCCCTCAACTTCCGTACCGATGATGTACACGCCGAAGAGTCCACGGTCCGGGATGGTGCCACCGGATGTGACGGCCAGGCGCTGGGCTCCGGGCCTGCCCTCGATGGTTCCGGCGTGCCGGTCCCAGATGATGCGGGGCCTGAGCTCGGCGAATTCGTCTGAGGGGTACCGGCCGGCGAGAAGGTCCAGCGTGGCCTCAAATGCAGAGCGCGGCAGGCTCGCGAAAGGCGCAGACCGCCGCACCGTACTGAACCAGTCCTCAACGTCTATGCTGCCCAAGGCGGTTGCTGCCACCGTTTGCTGGGCCAGGATGTCCAACGGGTTGGCTGGGATGCTCAGGCGCTCAATCTGCCCACTCAGCATGCGTTCCACCGTGACGCTGGTGTGGAGGAGGTCCGCGCGGTGCTTGGGGAAGAGCACGCCCTCGGAGATCTCACCCACTTGGTGCCCTGCACGCCCGACACGCTGGAGGCCACTGGCCACCGATGGGGGAGACTCCACCTGGACCACCAAGTCCACAGCACCCATATCGATGCCGAGTTCCAGCGACGATGTTGCCACCACGCAGCGGAGCCTGCCGGACTTGAGGTCGTCCTCGATCATGGCGCGCTGGTCTTTGGACACCGAGCCGTGGTGTGCGCGGGCCAGCACGGGATCGGCGCCAGTAGAGCTTCCGGCCTGCGCCATCATGTGCGCAGGGGTTGCCGTGGAGGCCGGGATTCCCGGGTTGGATTGGGGGGCCGCCCCGGGAGCAGCCCACTCGCTGCCGCCTACCGCCATCAACTGGCGCTCGGCGTAGATCTCGTTGAGGCGGGCTGTCAGGCGTTCTGCCAAGCGGCGGGAGTTGGCGAACACGATGGTGGATTGTTTGGACAAGACCAAGTCCACAATCTGCTCCTCCACGTGCGGCCAGATGGACGCCTGTGGCTGCAACCCCGACGCCGGCCCGGAGTCGAACGCTCCGGCAGCGCCCTGCAGATCGGACATGTCCTCCACAGGTACGGTGACCGTGAGGTTCCAATTCTTCTTGGACGGCGGAGCGACGATCTCTACGGGGGCTTGGCCGGCCAGGAACTGCGCCACCAGCTCACGCGGCTGAACGGTTGCCGAGAGCCCGATGCGCTGCGCAGGCTTCGGAAGCAGGGCATCCAGGCGTTCCAAAGAAACGGCCAAGTGTGCGCCACGTTTGGTGCCGGCTACAGCGTGCACTTCATCGATGATGATGGTGTCCACTTCGCTGAGCGTTTCCCGGGCACGGGAGGTCAGCATGAGGAACAGGGATTCCGGCGTTGTGATGAGGATATCCGGCGGGTTGGTCAACAGCGTGCGGCGATCCGCCGCCGTCGTATCTCCTGAACGTACGCCGACTGTCACCAGTGGTGCGGGGAGTCCCAACCGCTTGGCAGTTTGGGTGATGCCGATCAGGGGTGCGCGGAGGTTCCGCTCCACATCCACACCCAGCGCCTTCAGCGGCGAGATGTAGAGGACGCGGGTCTTGGTTTTAGGCCGCTTTGCCCGACCCTTGCCATTGGCTGGGACAGTCTCAAGACCTGGCAGCGTGTCAGTGGGCTTGGAATGCAGGCGATCGAGCGCCCACAGGAAAGCGGCCAGGGTTTTGCCGGAACCCGTAGGAGCCACTACCAAGGCATGGGAGCCCGAGGAGATCGCGTTCCATGCACCATCCTGCGCGGGTGTGGGCTCGGAAAAAGCGCCGAGGAACCATTCCCTGGTTGCCTGGCTGAAACGGCTGATAGCGCCATCCGACGCTTTCGGCTCCTGCATTCCTCCATCATGCCTCACGGCTCCGACAGAATAAGCCGGAGCCGTGGGGAGACGGTCAGACTGCCTGGAAAGCGGTGATGGTCAGGAGCTTGATGCCGGGGTTGCTGCACGCATCGTGGGGCTCCGGGATGAACAGTGAGGCCGTGTCGTTCGGCGGGTAGATGCGGAAGCCGGCGGCGGGGACCTTGGTGCAGTCGCCGTAGTTTCCGGCCTGCGTGTACCGGATTTCCGCCCAAGCCGACTTCCCCGGAGCCAGTTCGATTTTGGTGACCGGGGTTGTGGTTTCCCGGGTTGCCGGTTCGCCGATCGGTTCACCGTTGGCGTCGGCAGTCAGCGATACGCCGGCGAAGCCCTCCAGGATGCAGGGCGCTGTGCCTGAGTTCGTCAGGATCAACTTTTCGTAGATGCTGCCGGCCGCGCCGCCGCCGGTGGCGTCCGTTGCGGCGGTGAGCGATGCCGCCTTGCACAGCGCAGGTGCTGCGGGTGCGGCGGACGTTGCTGTCGCTGAGGGGGATGGCGTCGTCGTCGCCGTTGCGGACGGCGTCGCTGATGCCGAGGGAGACGAGGCCGAAGGCGTCGAAGAGGTTGGCGGGGCACTGCTGGTTCCCGACGGGCTGGGGCTTGGCCCGCAGGCAGCAAGAAGGAGCAGCGCAGCGGCTGCCGTCGTCGTCACAAGTCCGGTTTTGATGCGCTGAGTCCACATGGGCACCAGCCTTGCCCCGGCCCTGATCCGAGTCAATTCAGCCACGGTCAGGAGTGCGGATTGGCGCCCGGATTGTGATCTTCCGGGCGCCAATCCGCTTTCAACTATTTGGTGTCGGCTTTGGCCACGGCCGGCTTGGCGGAGCGGCTGCGGAAGAACGCAGCACCGCCCAGACCCAAGCCAGCGATGCCGGCGATCAGGCCAGCCCAGCTTCGCGCCTGCGAGCCGTCGTCAGTCACAGCGGCGGCCTGCTCGGTGGAGACGGCTTCTGCAGCGTGGTGGTCGCCTGCGGTATCGGCTGCCGTGATGGTGACTGACGGCGCCGGTGCCTTGAGATCGTGCGGATCCTGGCCCTCCTTGGCGATCTCGGACCAGTCTGTCTGGCCCGTCTCGCAGGTCTGCAGCGTGGGGAAGTAGATGGTCTTGCCCGCTGCGTCCGGCAGCTTGACCGACAAAACAAGGGCGTCGCGCAGGTGCGGATCCAACGGCGCCTTGGCCGTGTAAACGATCTGGCTTGTCCGCTTGGTGATGGTGGTGCCGTCATCCAGTTTCTTGGGCTCAGCGAGCGTCTCCGTGACCTTCTCTACGGTCCAGTTGGGGTTGACGGTCGGCTGAGCGTCGTTCAGTTCCTCAGGGAGTGAAATGGCCACTTTGGTGGTGCCGGACGTGTCGCAACCGTGGGGGATTCCAAAGGTCACCAGCGCGTACGAGTTAGCTGCGGTCTTGTTGGGGTCGGCGCCGACGTGGGCGGATGCTCCGGCCAGACCGGCCATCATCAGGGCAGCGGTTCCACCGGCAACGGCGGTAGCGGACAGGGTGCGACGAATCGAGGATTTCATGGGATGTGCCTTTCGGGGGCGCCAGATGAAGCGGCGCGGGGGTACGGGTTTGAGGCCCGTCACCATGCAAAGGCTGTGCTGTTGCAGCGCGTGGTTTGTTGTGCGCAGAAGGTGCCGGGCGGAACTAAGGAAGTACGACGACGGCGGGCGGGCCGCGGCGGCTGTCTTGCCTAAGGTTCCGCCAAGGGCGGGGGATAAAGACGTTGGGTGTGCCGACCGCGACAGGCGAGGCGCCGGCGTCGGGCCTGAACACCAAAGTTGGCAGGGCGAGCAGCGGCCGCAGCCAGGCGGCGAGCTGCCACAGGGCATCCTCACCCTTGGCCAGGACGACGGCAGAAGCGATGGTGGCGAGCACGTGGCCCACAAACATCATGGTGCCGAAGGCTGTGCCGAGTTCATGAGTGTGCGTCGCCGCTACGTCCAGCCCGGAGCTCAACGGTTCAGCGCCGAGGTGGTGATTTGTCCCCTGCACGTTGGCCGTGATCGGGCTCAAGGCCGTGAAGGCTTCGTGGAGTGCCAACTGTCCCGAGCCCAAGAGCCCCGCCATGGTGAAAAGGTTCAGCTTGAACCGGGTGGCAAGTGTGGCAGCCAGGGCCGTCAGCGCAACGAGCGCCAGCAGGACCGGTGCTGTGGGGAGTTCTCCGCCGCCTATGATGTGGGCCCCTGCAGCAAGGAGAACCACCACAATCGAGACGGCGCCCGACCGCAACGCATGAAAGGGTGCCCGGGACTGCGATGTGCGCACGGGTCCTCCCTCATCTGGCTGTTTGATTGATCGGCGTCTTGATTCTATCGGGAGTTCGGCGCGGGCCTGGCCTCGGATGGGTGCGTACGTGCACGTTCCTGCGTTCCTCCCCAGTTACCTCCGGCTTTCCGGTGCTCGCCATGCCCGGACTCCTGGAATTCCGCGGTACGCCTGGGGTGAGGGCTGAAGTAACCGGGAAGGAACGTCAACCTAGCGCTGCGCCCACCGCGCGAAGGTTGGCCTCGGAGGCTCCGGAACGTTTGTTGAGCCCGCGGGTGAACGCCGACGGCGGAGCTCAAGTTTCAGGCTTTCCTCACCGCGTGCCATGGCCCAGTGATGGTTGGCAGAGAACGCCGGTTTGAAGAGCCAACTCAGACGGCGAAGCAAGGGCTTGGCTGCGCTGACCCGCCAGTCGTAGGTGATGACGACCTCGGGCCCGTCGGTCTCGAAAGTCCAGCGGCCTGTGCCGTTGAGGTCTCCTTCAGCGGTGAGCGCGAAGCCGTCGAGGGTCACCGGTTCGGTAATGGTGAGCCGCCACCGCAAGGTGTACGGGAGCCAGCCCTTGGTATGAAGGTCGAAGGTCGCGCCCACGCCATCGGGTCCGCCCTGCGCTACGGGCGTCACCGTGAGGTAGACAGCGGGCCACCACTGTTTGAGGGCCGCGGCGTTGCCCAGGATGTTGACGACTTCCTCGCGTGTGCCCGCCACACGCCACACGGTGACGAACGCGTAGTCGGTGCTTTTGGCTTTTCGCTGGGCCATTGTTGCCTCCGCGGTCCGTGTCGGTTCCGAGGGTGTCTTACGGCATCCGGGAACAATCTACGCCTGCCCGCGCCGAAGGGTTAGATCTCGCGGCTTTGCGCATGAGAGAGTGCCGAGATCTCGCCCCTCGCGACTACCTCGACCGCGAGGTTGGTTCGATTTCCTTTGGCCCGAGCCAAAACCACGCGATAGCCCCAAGAACAGGCGCAACCAGGACGATAAAAATCCAGATAGCTCGCGTCATAGGATCGAAGGCCGGGCGCTGCGCAATCTGAACTAAAGCCCTAAGTATGAGTGCAGTCATCGCGAGACCAACGGCGCCCATCAAGAGTACGTCCCAGAATTGACCTGCGTCGTCACCAATTCTCATGTTTCCCCCCCAAAACAGGGCAGCCGACAGAGCCACCGCTTGGACCTCACGGTACTCGTCCGGTCAGGGATGACAAAGGTGTTTAGAGTTGGACCATGAGCGACACGAAGCAAGAACCTCCCCGGCTCTGTCTGGCCTGCAACGCAGACTCCTTGTTCGGCCCCCTGTATCTGTACCCGGAGACGGGGATGGGAAAGGGCGAAGTATTCGTCGCAACGTCTGGGTCTGCTCGGGCATTCGGGAAGGTGCGGACTGTGCCAATCAAGGCATTTGCCTGCCGGCAGTGTGGCAATCTTCAGCTCATCGCTGCAGACCCGGAGGCACTCTACGAGCACTGGTCAGCTGAGCAACACCAACGTTAACGAAGGTCTTGATGTCGGGTGGCAATCTCTCGGTGGCTATGGCTGCCGGCCCCAACCCGGGCATAACAAAAGGCCCCGCATCCCTCATAAACAAAGGGAAGCAGGGCCTTTCTCATTGGCGGTGACGGTGGGATTTGAACCCACGTTGGCTTTTACACCAAACAACATTTCGAGTGTTGCACCTTCGGCCGCTCGGACACGTCACCAACTGAAATAGGGTACCGGAGTTGAGGCCGGTTCCCCAAAACGAGCACCGGGAAGCAAGCAAGCGGAGCGCGCAGAAACACAGCCAACTTCCGTCCGCAGCGCCCCACCGATAGATTCGTAAGTACCATGACGATTTCGCAGCACCACGAACAAGAACACGAAGCACGGGCCTACTGGGTCACTGAGACCGGCGATGGCGAGCTGCGCCGTGAGGCCCTGCCCGCGAGGCGAGACGGGGAAGCCCTGGTCAGGACCCTGTACTCAGGCGTTAGCCGAGGCACAGAGCGGGTGGTCCACGAAGGCCGCGTCCCGGAGCGAGTGGCTGATCTGATGCAGGCCCCGCACCAGGAGGGTGACTTCCCGGGCCCGGTGAAGTACGGCTACCTGAACGTCGGCATTGTGGAAGAAGGCCCGGACGAATGGCGAGGACAAACGGTCTTTAGCCTGCATCCGCATCAGGACTTCTACGTGATCCCCACGAGCCAACTCACCGCCATCCCGGAGGAAGTCCCCGCGAAACGCGCCGTGCTCACGGGCATCGTTGAGGTTGCCATCAATGCGCTCTGGGAAGCCGGACCGAGGCTGGGAGACCGTGTCGCCGTCGTCGGTGGCGGTTTGGTGGGTGGCGTTCTGGCGACGCTGCTGCGGAAGTATCCGCTGGGCCGCCTGCAACTGGTGGACGCGGACCCGGAGAAGCGAAACCTCGCCGAAAAGCTCAGCATCGAATTCGCCGAGCCCGAAGACGCCAAGAACGACAACGACATCGTCTTCCACTGCTCCGCCTCCAATGAGGGCCTCAAATTGAGCCTCCAGCTCGCGGGCGACGACTCCGATGTCATCGAGCTCTCGTGGTTTGCGGACAAGGAAGTCACCCTGCCGCTCGGCGAGGATTTCCACGCCCGCAGGCTGAATATCCGCTCCAGCCAGGTGGGCGCCGTCGCCCTGCCCAGGAGGCACCGGCGGTCCAACGCCCAGCGCTTGGAGCAGGCGGCAACCGAACTAAGGGACCCGCTGTTCGACACCTTCATTACCAGCGAATGCCTGTTCCAGAACCTGCCCGCCACGCTCACAAAATTGTTCGAACGGCCCGGCGGTTTCTGCCACGTGGTCGCCTACCCCCACCCGGAGGATTAATACATGTTCAGCTTGACCGTCCGACGCCACTTCATGATCGCCCACAGCCTTCCCCGCGAAGCTTTCGGCCCGGCCCAGGGCCTGCACGGCGCCACGTTCGTAGCCGAGGTCACCTTCCGCCGGCCCAACGTCAACGACGACGCCATAGTCCTTGACATCGGTGCCGCCGGCGGCATCCTCGAGGAAGTGCTCGCCGACCTGAACTACAAGAACCTGGACGAACACCCCGCTTTCAAGGGCAAACTCTCCACCACCGAAGCGCTCGCGAAGCACATCGCCGACGCCATGGCCACCCGAATCCAGGACACTGCGGACGGTCCGGCCCTCACCGGCATCGACGTGGTCCTCCGCGAAAACCCGGACGCCTGGGCAGGCTACTCGCTGGAGCTCCCGGTCAAGTAAACCCGGTCAAGTAAGTGCACATCCGCTTCCTGGTCCCGGGGAACGTCCGGCACGGCTCCGGCGGCAACAAGTACAACGCCAAGCTCGCCGAGCACCTGTCCGCCTTGGGCGTCGAAGTTGAAACAGTAACGGTCGACGGCGACTGGCCGGTTGGGAGCCCCGCGGACCGGCAGCGCTTCGCTGACATGCTCGACGGCGCCACAACAGTGATTGCCGACGGCTTGGTGGCGAGTGGGGCACCGGACGAGATCGCCGGTGCCGCAGGTAAAGGAACACGGGTCTGGATCCTGTCCCACATGGCGTTGGCGGACCATCCGGATCTTGAGGCCAAGGCGCTGGCTGCGGCGACCGGGATCATTTGCCCGAGCGCCCATGCCGCCGCGGAACTGCGAGCCAGGCACGGGCACCAGGACATTGTCGTGGCCACACCCGGGGCTGTTGAAGCAGACCCTGCCAAGGGATCGCAACCGCAGCACATCGTGGCTGTCGCGGCGTTGTTGCCTAACAAGAGCCAACTCGAACTCGTGGAGGCCCTCAGCCACACGCAGGATCTCCCCTGGACCGCAGCCCTCATCGGCTCCAACGACGCTGACCCGAGGTACGCCGCGGAGGTGAGGGCCGCCGTCGAGCATCACGGGCTCCAAAACCGTATCAGCGTCACCGGTGAGCTGACCGGCGAGGCCCTCGAGGATCAGTGGCACCGGGCGGACCTCAGTGTCCTTATTTCACGCTCCGAAAGCTATGGAATGGCGGTCTCGGAGTCGTTGGCTCATGGCATCCCCGTGCTTGTGCGGCAGGGGACGGGAGCAGTGGAAGCACTGGGTAAGACAGGGGCGGGCACTGCCTTGGAACTCCCAGAAAACGGGAACCTCACCAACACCCTCCGTAGGTGGCTCACTGACCCCGCGCTCCAAGAGCGTTGGCGGACCGCCGCCCTCAAAGCCCGGGACCATCTCCACGGCTGGGACACCACCGCGACCATCGTCCTGAAAGCCCTCACGTAGCAGCGGGGGAGGGTGCAGAATGGGGCCATGACTAGCACAGTCCAGACCGCAACTAGCACGGTCCAGACCCTCCCGGCACCGGAAACCCTCACGCCTGAGCGCCTGAGGGCGTGGGCCTGGCAACGGCAGGGACTTGACGGCTCGCTGAACGGCAAGACTTCCGAAGAAGTCCTGGACCACGCTGGCTGGGCCCGCTCGGTAGGAGGCGCCAACCCGTACCTCACATTGTTCGCCAGGGCAGGAATCAGCCGCGAGCAAGCAGACCGGGACGTCAAAGCGCTGAAAATCCACGAACTCCCCACAGCCCGAGGATGCACCTACGTCCTGGGCCAGGCCGACTACGCCTGGGCCCTCCAGATCGGCCGCGACGCCGCCATAGCCCCCTTCAAAGTACTGGCAAGGCTGGGCGTCGAACGCGGTGAGATTACCCTCCTCGAGGACGAGGTGGAGCACGCCCTCAGAGAAACCAGCAGTCCCATGGACCCCAAACAACTCCGGGATGTGCTGGGCGACTCGGTCCGCAGCCTAGGCGAGGAAGGCAAGAAAAAGGGCGCCTCCACCACGCTGCCCACCGCCTTGGGACTCCTGCAGGCAGACGGCCGCATCCGCCGCGTCCCCGTCAACGGCCGCCTCGACCAGCAGCGCTACGCCTACACCAAATGGGGCCTTCCGCCCGGCAAACTGGACGACGACGGCGCCCGCCGCCTTTTGCTCGAACGTTACCTGCGCTGGACCGGGGGAGCGACCTTCAAACAGAGTCAGTGGTTCACTGCGTTCACCGTGGCTCAAAGCAAAAAGGCGCTCGCCGCCATTGGCGCAGTGGAAGTGCCCACAGCGTGCGGTGAGATCCTGTGGATGCTGCCCGCCGACGTCGAACGCTTAGCTGACTTTGAAGAGCCCGGTGACGAGCAAATCCAGCTGCTGGCAGGCACCGACTCACTGGTCCTCCTCAGGCGGAACTCGGCAGACATGTTTGCGGACGAGGACAGGGGCAAGAGCGTCCTGGGCTCCACGCTCGCGCTGCAGGCCGACCTCCCGGACCATCCCATCTTGGACCGTGGGAGGATCATCGGGCTCTGGCAGTACGATCCCGGCAAGGAAAGGATCGCGGCGTGGACCTTCGATCAGCCGACAGAGGCGGTCCGCGAAAGAATCACGCAAGTAGAAGCATGGATTCGGGACGAACTCGGCGATTTCAGGTCGTTCAGTTTAGATACCCCGGCATCACGCCAAATCCGGATCGACGCGCTGGATGAGGCCGCCGGACGCTGACGCCTTCAACGAACCAGCTCAGCCCGAGCCATACGGCCTGGTGATCGCCTCAAGGAAGTGCCCGTCAGGGTCGCAGAAGTACATCCCACGGCCGCCGTCGTTGTGGTTGATCTGTTGTTCGCGGGAACGGGCAGGATCGGCCCAATAGGGGATGTGTTCCGCGGTGATCCTCAGGAAGACCTGATCGAACTCCTCCTCGCTGACCAGAAACGCGTAGTGCTGCGGGGCGATCTCCCCGGAGGCCTCAAGGAAGTCCAGCGCTACCCCGTTCTCCAACGCCACGGTCACGAAGGACCACATGGGCTGCGGCTTCGGAAGCCCCAAGATGCGGGCCAGGAACTCCGCCGAACGGTGCTTGTCCGTGGCATAGACGATGGTGTGGTTGAAAGAGACAGACATGATGTGCTCCCACTTGGAAAGATCAGACGGGGCGGTGCTCCACGGCCGGTACCCGGTGTGTAGCGAAGAAGTCCCTGAGCAAGGCAGCGCACTCGTCCTCGCGAACGCCCGCGTACACCTCCACCCAGTGATTGAGCCGGCGCTCGCGGAGGATATCGAAGACAGACCCCACGGCACCGGCTTTCTCGTCCCACGCGCCAAACACGACGCGGGGAATACGGGCAAGGACAATAGCCCCGGCACACATGGCGCAGGGCTCAAGGGTGACCACCAAGGTGCAATCCTCAAGCCGCCAACCGTCGCCAGAGGCGCCCGAATCGTGAGCGAGCTGACGCAGCGCAGCGGCAGCTTCGCGGATGGCGACGATCTCCGCGTGAGCCGTCGGGTCCCCGTGAGCCTCCCGTTCGTTGCGTCCGGAACCCAGCACACCGCCGTCGGGCCCCAACACCACGGCGCCAATCGGCACGTCGTCCGTTTTCAACGCCAACCGGGCTTCGTCCAGGGCAAGGCCCATCCAGGCCAGGTGATCTGCGTGATACGGCTCGGTGGCGCTCATGTCTCAATGATAGTTTTGGGGGATGCGCACACTCGTCGTGGACCACCCGCTGGTCGCTCACAAGCTCACCGTTCTGCGGGATAAGAACACTCCTTCACCGGTCTTCCGGCAACTCACTGAAGAACTCGTCACCCTCCTGGCCTACGAAGCCACCCGCGAGGTCAAGACGCAGCCAGTCGAGATCGAAACACCTGTCACCAAAACCGTGGGCACGGCGTTCACTAAACCCACTCCGCTTGTGGTCCCCATTCTGCGCGCAGGCCTTGGCATGCTCGAGGGCATGACCAAGCTGGTCCCCACTGCTGAGGTCGGCTTCCTGGGCATGGCCCGCGACGAAGAAACCCTGGACATTATCACCTACGCCGAGCGCCTCCCCGAGGACCTCACCGGCCGTCAGATCTTCGTCCTCGACCCCATGCTCGCAACTGGTGGCACCTTGCGCGAGGCCATCAAGTTCCTGTTCAAGCGCGGTGCCTCGGACGTGACCTGCATTTGCCTGCTGGCCGCTCCGGAGGGATTGTCCAAGCTGGAAGAAGAGCTCTCCGACGCCAACGTGAAGATCGTTCTGGCTTCCATTGACGAGAAGCTCAACGAAAAGTCGTACATCGTGCCCGGCCTGGGCGACGCCGGCGACCGCCTCTACGGCGTGGCGGGTTAAGGCATTCACGGTCCCCTTTCTTATTCCCGAGCTGTGGTGCGCTTATCGCAACTGCGGTAGGCTCACATGCCGCCTTGCTCCGAAGGTTGCTTGCTTGCCGCTTCACGCGGTGCAGTGACGCGATGTGCCGGCAGTACTCGTCGTCATTCGGATTCCTTGACTCGTGTCTGCTCATAACGGACTAAGTCTTCCCCGTTGTGGTTCCCGTCACGATTCGTGCCCTTGGCTCACTTCAATAGTGGGCGGACCCTCCGCTCCGCGTTGTGATGGGGGACGAATGAGATTGAAACAATTCGCTGCGCTCGCTTGTGCTTCGGCCATCGCCATTTCCCTTGTGGTGCCAGCGGCTGCGCAAGCCAGTGAGCATGATGAATCCGTTAAGGAAACTGCTGAGACGGCGGCCGCCGTCATACAGGAGGCGGTGGTCTCCGCGGGCCAAGACTCGGCTGCTGCCGCGCAACCCGACATAGAGTCGTCCGATTCGGTAACAACCAATGTCAAGGAATCGACCGTAGAAGTTTCAAAGGATGGGGGCGATGCCACTGCATTGCTGGACGGAGGCTCGGACGGATTACAACTCTCATTGGAACTGCCGACGAGCGGTCAAGCTGATGATGCGGAGGTGGCCGGGGATGGTACAACTGTCTTTGCGGACCCAACCAGACAGACTGATGTTGGAATTCAAACGCTTGAAGATGGCGCCGTTGCCGAGACATGCCGTGCGTAAGTGGGTCCTGCTGGGAGCTGCCTTGATTCCGTGGGCACTCGGATCCTTCGCCGTTTATGTTACGTCCGCGCAGTATTCCGGTCTCGGCATCTTCGAGTCTTACGGGGCCTTTGAGGGCGGTTCCAACCTAGGCAACATCTTGTGGTTCCTCGTGTGGACAGGGGTCTCTGCTGCGGTTTGTTGGTTTCTGGTACGAAAGCCGGGCGCCATCGGAGTGATCCAACCCGTGTCTCGCGCACTGTATTGTTACGGCACCCCGGCCGCCCTGTTGGTTTTTCCAGACGCAGCCATGGGATTCGCCATTTCGCACGTCCGCGCGTTCACTGACGACACTGCCTTGCATTCGCCCTTGGTCGAGTTTCTTGTTATCAGCGGCGTGGGGGCCCTGGCTTGCGCTTCCCTCATGTCCCTCGTATTCAGGAAAGAGAGACCGCAGAGGACGGCTTAGGCTATCGAAATCAAACACCCCTACCCGTTTTCGACGCCCCCCGCTAGCCTGTGGCGCATGGACTGGAAACTTGAACTGGTGTTTGTCCCTGTGTCCGACGTCGATCGCGCGAAGGACTTCTACGTCAACAAGGTTGGTTTCAACGCCGATTTCGATGAACGTCCCATGGACGGCATCCGCTTCGTGCAGCTGACACCGCCGGGGTCGGCGTGTTCCATCGCCATCGGGGAGGGCCTCAGCGACGCTCCTCCAGGCACAGCGCCAAGCCTTCAAGTGGTGGTGGCGGACATCAACAAGGCGCACGAGCAACTCAAAGCCAACGGCGTGGATGTCAGCGACATCGACGTCCAGGACTGGGGTCACTTCGTCTACTTCGCTGACCCCGACGGCAACAAGTGGGCGATCCAGTACATCCCGCAGCGGCCAAACGGCTAGGCAGTCTTCGGCCAAGTCACACTTCGGCGCTGTACCCCGGACGTGCGGCAGGATGGAACCATGACCCAACCTGCCGAGCCCGCCCTCCCCACCGGGCCACCCACACTGACCGTCCGCGCCGTCCTTTTCGACATGGACGGCACACTGGTGGATTCAACGGCGATCGTTGAGCAAGTGTGGCTGGAGTTCGCCGAGCGATACGGCTTGGATTTCGACGAGATCCTCCGCACCTCGCACGGCGTCCAGGCCGGCGATACTGTCCGCCGGTATGCGCCAGCCGGCGCTGACTTCGACGCCCTGACTGCCGAGCTCGGCCAGATGGAACGTTCCCGGACAGACGGCGTGATCGCACTCCCCGGGGCAGAAGACCTGCTGGCGGGGCTTCCTGATGACGCCATCGCTTTGGTCACCTCGGCGGACCGCATCCTTGCTGAGATCCGCATGCAGGCGGCCGGACTCACCATGCCGTCCACAACAGTCACTGCCGAGTCGGTCACCCGCGGTAAACCGCATCCTGAGGGGTACCTGAAGGCGGCGGCGCTGCTGGGAGCCGACCCGGCCGACGTCGTGGTCTTTGAAGACGCACCTGCCGGTATCGCCGCGGCGCGTGCTGCGGGGATGCGGACCGTTGTGGTGGGCAAGGCCGCTGCCAGGCACAATGCGGAGCTGGAGCCGGGCATGTGGCGCATCCCGGACTACTCGGCGGTCACCGTCACCGCGGCGAAGGACGACGACGGCGGTCACCTCCTGACGCTGACGCTGTAGCTGTTCCTGAGCGGGCTGTTCCAAGCGGGAAACCCAGCGTAGGCTGTGCGCATGTCTGCGATGCCGGAGGCGTACAGTGCTGCATTGAAGCGGGCCATGGTGCACGCGACGGACTGGTTGGCGTCGGTTCCCGACCGCCCCGTCCGTCCCGCGGTCGACGCCGATCAGGTGGCCGCGAGCTTGGCATCGATCCTCCCGGACGGGCCAACTGAAGCCGCTGATGTGGTGGACGAGCTTGCCACCCTGGCCGAACCGGGCTTGATGGCCATCCAGTCCGGACGGTTCTACGGGTGGGTCATGGGTGGAACCCTGCCCGCCGCCATGGCCGCCGACTGGCTGGTTTCGGCATGGGACCAGAACACCGGACTCCGCTTCGCCACTCCGGCTGCGGCTGCCATCGAAGAATCCGCCGCCGCCTGGCTTCTTGACCTCCTGCACCTGCCCGCAACCTCCGACGTCGGCTTCACCACCGGGGCCACCACCGCGAACTTCGTGGGACTGGCCGCTGGCCGCCAATACCTTATGGATCAGGCGGGCTGGGATCTTCAGTCCTTGGGCCTCTCGGGTGCTCCGCGCATCACCACCTTCGCGGGACGGGAGCGGCACGCGGCCGTTGACCTGGCGCTCCGGTATCTCGGGTTGGGGGCCTGCGTTCCAGTGGACGCTGATGAGCAGGGTCGCATTCTGCCCGAGGCACTGGCGGCTGCCCTGGATGAGCAACCCGGGCCATCGTTGGTCTGCCTGCAAGCGGGTAACCTGCACTCCGGCGCCTTTGACCCCATGAAGGAAGCTGTGGCCGTTGCCCATGAACGCGGGGCATGGGTGCACGTGGATGGTGCTTTTGGTTTGTGGGCGGCCGTCAGCCCAACGTTGCGGGAACGGCTGGCTGGTGTTGAGGGCGCCGACTCCTGGGCTACCGATGCACACAAAACACTCAATGTTCCCTACGACTGCGGCTTGGCGATCGTTGCGAGCCCGGAAGCACTTCGCCGGGCGTTCAGCATCCACACGAGCTACTTCATCGCAACGGACGCCGGACCGGGGGACCCTTTCGAGAAGGTTCCCGAGTTGTCGCGCCGCGCCCGCGGCATTCCCGTGTGGGCCGCCCTCAGGCAGTTGGGCCGCCATGGAGTGATCGCCATGGTTGAGCGGCTTGCGGCGAACGCCCGTGCGTTGGCTGAGGGCCTCGCGGCAATCCCGGGCGTCGAGGTCCTCAATGATGTCGTCTTTACGCAGGTCTCGGTGAGCTTCGGCAGCGACGACCGCACGCACCGCGTCACGCAACGGCTCATGGCCGAGGGCGCGGTGTGGATGTCGGGCTCGGCCTGGCGCGGCCGGGAGATCCTGCGGATCTCGGTCAGCAACTGGTCAACGGACGCGGGGGATGTTGCAGCGTCCATCGCAGCGGTCCGGCGTGCGGTGGAGGCCGAACCGGAGGCGTAGCGCTCAGAAGTTGCTTCCCCGCATCACGTAACGCCGGAACGGGCGCGTTACCCAAGTGGTGAGCAGCAACGCCACGACGCTCGCCATCCAAGGGTCCGTGGCGTTGCGGACCAGAAGGAAGACCACAGCGTAGGCCAAGGTCCACGTCAAGGTCCGGAACACGCCCCGGGACAGACTGCCCCTCAACGTCGCTTTCACTCCCAGTTCACGCCGAAGCTCGTGGATCGGAATGCGGCGCAGGTTTCGGTTCAGGCGCGCCATACCGCGCAGGTCGGCCAGGGCGGTTCGTACGACGTCGACACGGGAGTCAGCGTCGTCGGTCCAGTCGACGGGTACTTCATGGACGCGCAGACCACAGCGTTCAGCGATCACCAGAAGTTCGGTATCGAAGAACCACGAGTCGTCCGTGGTGTGGGGGAGGAGGCTGTGCGCTACGTCGGCGCGGACGGCCTTGAAGCCGCACTGGGCGTCGGAAAAACGAGCCCCCAAGACCGTCCGCAGGAGCGAGGTGTAGCTGCGCGAAATGAACTCACGATGCGGACTGCGGGTGACACGGGAACCCGGTGCCAGACGCGTGCCGATGGCGAGGTCCGAGTGGCCGGAGATCAGCGGTGCCACAAGGGGCGCCAGCGCGGAGAGGTCCGTGGACAGATCCGCTTCCGTGTAGGCAAGAACAGGTGACGGCGACGACTGCCAGACCTGGCGGAGAGCGTTCCCGCGTCCCCTCTCTTGGAACCGGACCACCGTCAATTCAGGGAGTTCACGGGCAAGGCGCTCGGCAATCCTCAGCGTGCTGTCTGTGCTGGCGTTGTCCGCCACGGTGATCCGGAACGTGTGCGGAAAGGACCTCGTCAGATGCCCGTGCAGCTGGCGGAGGTTGTGTTCCAGGCGCGCTTCCTCGTTGTAGACAGGGACGGTGAGGTCCAGGACGGGAACCACAACACTGGTGTCAACGGGGAGACGCCGGGGCTGGGGGCTCGGACCCGTCTGGCCTTGGAGGAGAGCCGGGTGACCAGTGGGCAACGCCGCGCCACGCAAGCGAGCCGAATGAGTCCTTCGTGCCAAAGCGCTGGTGGTGGGACCTGTGAGCGTCATGTATCCAGCATGGGACCGCCGATTATGAACGCTTTAGGCGGTAGCTGTGACCTCACTGTGAACCACGTGCTGGAGCTGTGAACCACGTGCTGGAGCTGTGAACCATGCGCCACAGCTGTGAAACGGCAAAAGCCGCGCCCGCTCCCGCCATTCGCTCCAGTTGGTACTGGTGCAAACGGCGGCAACGGGCGCGGCGATCAAGCGGCTCGGCTTAGTACCAGTTGTTGGCCAAGTGGAAGCCCAGAGCGGCGGACGGGGATCCGTAACGCTCCTTGATGTAGTTCAGGCCCCACTTGATCTGGGTCTGGTAGTTGGTTTCCCAGTCAGCGCCGGCAGTGGCCATCTTGGAGGCCGGCAGGGACTGGACAATGCCATAGGCGCCGCTGGAAGCGTTCATCGCCGTGGTCTTCCAGTTGGATTCCTTCTCCCACAGCGTGTTCAGGGCAGCCATTTCACCGGCGCCCCAGCCGTAGTTGCCCAGGATGCTGAGTGCATAGGCCTTGGCAGCAGCGGGGTCGTCAACAGCCTTGGGTGCTGCAGCAGCTGCTGCGGCTTCCGCGGCGGCGGCAGCAGCTGCGTCGGCTGCTTGCTTGGCGGCAGCGTCAGCAGCAGCCTTCTCAGCAGCAACCTGTGCGGCGGCCTGATCGGCGGCAGCCTTCTCAGCAGCAGCCTGTGCGGCGGCGGCCTGGTCTGCGGCAGCCTTCTCGGCAGCGGCCTTCTCAGCGGCTGCCTTGGCAGCAGCGTCAGCAGCGGCCCTGTCAGTTGCGCCCTTTTCGGCGGCAGCATTCAGGGAAGCGGAGATCTCAGCCGACTTGTTGGAGTTGACCTGGGCGCTCGCTTGGGTTCCGGCTACGCGGCTTGCCTCGGGGAGGGTCAGTGCGGCGTTGGCGGCGGTTCCGAGCGATGCAACGCCCAGTGCAGCTGCCACGACACCGGCTACGACGGACATGCGGTGGCCGGACTTACCCTGGCGGGCTGCGTTCTTGAGGACGGACTGCGACTTGGTGAGCGGTGCGTTGTTCTCGTCGCGGCGACGCGCGGAAGGGCGCGTCTGATCGTTAAATTCAGACATGTGATTACCTCTCAGCGCCTGCGGAGTTAGCTGTCGGGTTCGGATGAGGTCATCCGGCCGCGCATCACGCTGCGGCTTCACCCCAAGGGCCGGCAAAAAGCCTGGCCCGGAGACTCTGGGTCCCCCGTCTCTGCCTCGGAGAAAGAACGGACTCCGGGAAGTGGCAGAGCTCGGCGCATCCCGGATGTGGGCCTGCTAGGGGCGACCCACCCTTTCGACGGTACAGGAGGTTTCCGCAGAAGTCACATTTAGGTAACAGAGATCACGACGCCGGTGAGTCGCCTTGCCCGATTCGTTACAGGCCTTCGGTGCTCACCGTGGGAAGTCGAAGGGCGAACTCCGTGCGCCCCGGCCGTGAGGTCACTTCCACGCTACCGCCGTGAGCTGAAACAATGGATTCCACAATGGACAGGCCGAGTCCGGAGGTGCCTTCAGAGCCCGATCGTGCGGCGTCGGCGCGGGCAAATCGCGAGAAAATCCGGCCCTGGAAATCTTCCGGAATGCCGGGGCCGTTGTCCGTCACGCTGACCACGGCGCTGCCATCGGCGGAGAGCATGACGCCGGTGACCACAGTGGTGCCGGGGTCGGTGTGTTTGCGGGCGTTGGACAGCAGGTTCGCCAGCACCTGATGCAGTTGCGTGGCGTCGCCGCGGACCGTGATGGGCTCGTCCGGGAGCTGGAGCTGCCAGATGTGATCGGGTGCCATGACTTTCTCGTCACTGACCGTCTCGATCACCAACTGAGTGAGGTCCACATCCTCAACTTTCACGGGTTGGCCCTCGTCCAACCGCGCCAACAGCAGCAGGTCCTCCACCAACGTGGTCATGCGCTCGGACTGGCTTTGGACGCGAGCCAGCGACTTCCGGCCGTCTTCGGTGAAGTTCTCGGTCATCCTCAGCAGCTCGGTATAGCCCCGGATGGCGGTCAGGGGAGTCCGCAGCTCGTGCGAGGCATCGGCCACGAACTGACGCACCTTCGTTTCGCTTTCCTGGCGGGCTTCCAAAGCGCTGGAGACGTTGTTCAGCATTTGGTTCAAGGCATAGCCGACACTGCCCACTTCCGTCCCGGGATGAGAAGCCGACGGCGGTACGCGCACCGCAAGTGCCACCTCACCGGCGTCGAGAGGCAGCCGCGAAACCTTCGTGGCCACTTCGGAGAGCTGCTCCAGCGGACGCATGGTGCGGCGGATGATCACGGTGCCGGCCAGGCCGATCACCACCAGGCCGCCCAGCGAAACCAGCACCATGGTCCACACGAGCGAGGCCTCCGCACTCTGTTTGTCCGCCAGCGGCAGGCCCGTCACAATCACGTCGCCGTACGCGGTTTCGACCGCTACCAGACGGTAGTCGCCGTTGGACAGGGAACGGTCCACTGGCCCGTTGTCCCTGGGGAGCGAGAGCAGCACCTGCTCGTCGTCGGCCGAGAGCGAGACGCGGTTACCTTGGGCATCGATCAAACCGGAGCTACGCACGGTTGAGCCGTTGATCCTCGCGTTGAGCGTGCCAGCCGCTTGGCCGCGCGCCTCCAGCGGATCAGGCCTTCCGGAGGGTGACGGAAAGTTCGACGGCGGCCTGCCGAAGTCATTCGCGCGGCTGGACGCCTGTTCCAGCTGCCTGTCGAGCTGCTTGTTGAAGACCATGTCCATGGACGCGTAGCTGACCACTCCCACGGCAGAGCAAATGGCGACCAGCAGGGCCATGGCCACCAGGACCAATCTGGTGCGCAGGTGCCACGTGGAGGGGTTGAGCCAGCTGCGCTGTGTCTGTAAGGCCGCACCTGACCTTTTGGCCACTCCTGAAAGTGTGCTCAACGCCTAGTCCGCGGGCTTGATGACGTATCCGGCACCGCGGATGGTGTGGATCATGGGCGGGTGGTTCGCTTCGATCTTCTTGCGAAGGTAGGAAATGTAGAGCTCCACGATGTTGGCCTGGCCGCCGAAGTCGTAGTCCCACACGCGGTCCAGGATCTGGGCCTTGCTGACCACTCGTTTGGGGTTTTCCATGAGGTATCGCAGGAGCTCGAACTGGGTGGCGGTGAGGGAGATGTCTTCGCCGCCGCGGGTTACTTCCCGGGTGTCTACGTTGAGGGTGAGGTCACCCACCACCAGCTCGGCAGTGTCCATGGCGGCCACCCCGGAACGTTGGACCAGGCGGTGAAGGCGCAGGAGCACTTCCTCCATGCTGAAGGGCTTGGTGACGTAGTCGTCCCCGCCGGCAGCCAAACCGACAATGCGGTCCTGCACGGCGTCCTTGGCGGTAAGGAACAGGGCCGGAACTTCCGGGGCGAAGGTGCGGATGCGGTTGAGGACCTCCACGCCGTCGAAGCCGGGGAGCATGACGTCGAGGACCAGCACGTCCGGCCTGAAGTCCTTGGCCAGCTTTACTGCCCCCGGACCGTCGCCGGCTACCGCCACGGACCACCCCGCCATGCGCAGGCCCATGCTCATGAGCTCGGCAAGGCTGGGTTCGTCGTCCACCACCAGGGCGCGGATCGGTGAGCCGTCCGGGTGGGACAGCTGGGGAAGGTTGTTGGTCATGGAGTGCGAGGAGGCCATGAGACAACTCTCCGTTCTGCCGGTAAGCCAGCGCTATGCCCGTCCTGTGAGGACGCTGTGAACTCCACCCTAGCGAGGTGGGAGTGCAGGGCCACGTAAGTCGGCGGCGGAACTTTATCTCCCGATTCCCTCTGTTTTCTACAGCTTGTAGCAGATTCCGGGCAGAAAATCGGCGAGAAAAGCAGCCTGCGATTGGACAACAAGTGTTTCAGATCGTGAGATTCCGCTTGAGGGGAGTTCACTGCAACAGAGGTGCTCAAAATGCCAGAAGAGTCGAAGAAAATTCAGCAGGGGAGCAATAATCCCTACTTCACCCGAATGAAATGGCGTTCATTTATGACGCCTACGGAATTGTGATTTGCAACACAATAGACGTCTACGTCTCAAAATGTGGACGTTTCCGCGCTTTGTTACTTGCGTGTTGCCATTGTTACGTTGCACACTTCCAATGTGAACAAGAACTCAACAGCACCTGCAGCCGCAGCAACCTGGCCCAGCACACCCGCTGGCCATGATGACCGCTGTTGTCGAATGCAAGCCTAACTTTCCACCCCAAGAAGTTTCAGGCATTCGCCCCCTTGCCCAGCGTTGGGCGCCCCTCCCCAAACTCATTGCGGGGACAACCAGCATTCGAAGCCGCGATGACGGCTATTCACTTTTGAGGTAAGCACTCCATGTCAGTTGCATCTGGATACGTCCACATCTCCGTCCGTAACGCCAACAAGGCCGCGTCAAACGCAGGGCTTCGCCCCGGCTTCGGCAACCGTCCCGGCTACTCTCCCGCTCCACAAGGAGCCGGGCAGCAGGCTCCCGGATACGTGCCGCAGGGCTACAACCCCAACTCCTACGGCCAGTTGCGCGCAGTCCCCACAGCAGAGCCGGCGCCCATGACGGCGCCCACCCCTGTGATTGCCCAGTCGGACAAGCTCCGCCCCGTTGCCAACGACAACGTAGCCCGCGGGTTTGTCCTCTACATGGGCATTGACGAAGAAACCGCAGCCGCTGCAGGAACGTCCATCGCCAAGCTCGCCCAGGAAATCCGGGCATACGCTCAGTCCCTCGTGACCGGCGCGGAGAGCTACGCCGCCGTCGCAGTTGCCCCCGCCGGGGCACCCGGCTCGGCACTCGACGTCGTGCGTTCCACCTTCGGTGACCCCACCGTTGCCGCACGCCAGCGCACCGAGGCCGCACGTCCGGCGCCGCAGCAGGAATCCCGTCCGTCCGGCGTGCTGATCGACCTCGCACGCCGCGAAGTGCACCTCGACGGCGAATCCCTGAACCTGACGTTCAAGGAATTCGAACTCCTCAACTACCTCGTCGAGAACGGCACCCGCACCGTGGGCCGCGACGAACTCCTTGAGGGCCTGTGGCGCAACGCCGAAGAGGTGCCCAACGAGCGCACCATCGACGTCCACATCCGCCGCCTCCGTTCCAAGCTCGGCCGCCTTGCCAACACCGTCCGTACGGTCCGAGGCCAGGGCTACCGCTTCTACGAGCACCCCGAAGTTATTGTTTGGGCAGCACCCGAATACTCGATCTAGTCTCAGCACATAGCGCCCGTCTCCCGTGAGGAGGCGGGCGCTTTCGCTTTGGCGGGACGATCCCGCGGCAGGGCTGCGTGCCGCCACCACCCACATTGGCCGCGGAACCCGCTCAACACACCCGCTGCGCCGCGTGTCTGGGGTGCTGGGAAGTCAAAGTTGGTGACGGCGGACCGGCTGCTCTCTTCCAAAGAAGGTCGGGAAGCCCCGGGCCGAAGAGAACGTGGGCGGATAGGGTTGGGGTATGAGTGACCATCACATTAAGCGCCTGGTGATCATGCGGCATGCCAAGGCAGATTGGCCCATGGGCGTGCCTGATCATGAGCGTCCCTTGGAGGAGCGCGGGCACCGGGAAGCTCCGCTGGCCGGAAAATGGTTGCTCAAGCACGGCGTGGTTCCCGATTTCATTCTGTGCTCGTCAGCGTTGAGGACCCGGCAGACCTGCACCTGGGTGTGCGATGAGTTGGGGGACAAAGCTCCGACGCCCAAACTCGAGGACGGCCTGTACTCCGCCTCGGCCAACCGCATGTTGACGGTCATCAACCATGTTCCGGACACCGTGACCACGCTGATGGTGATCTCGCATATGCCCGGAGTCCAGGATCTGGCCATGCATTTGGCTTCCCGCGATTCGGACCACGACGCTTACATGGACGCCGCTACCAGTTACCCAACGAGTGCGTTGACGGTCATGGAAACGGAAAAATCGTGGGCTGAGCTTGATGGGCAGGACGCGCGGCTGACGCACTTCAAGGTGCCCCGCCACTAACCCAAACTGGCTGGCATTAGTGGTTGTTTTCAGGGCTCAGAACAATCACTATTGCGAGTTGCTTGGGTCCCCGTAGGCCAGCTGCGGCATGCACATGCAGCGGATCTCGAACACCGGCAGGCCCGCCGCTTCTTCGCCGTGCCCTGTTGCGATCAGGTATTCGCCGTCGAACATGTACACCGGCAACTGCGGCGCCATGTACTCGTTGTAGCGGCTTGGGTACACCCACTGACCACGGATGTCGAAAGCGGGAAGCGCATAGGGATCCCGCCGGTTATGAGCGCTCGGATACAGTGCGTCGTCGATCATGATGTAGCTGGCCAAGCCATACGTGTGATGGTGGTTCATGTCCGTGGGAAAGAGGATTGCTTCCACAGTTGGGCCCCTTCAAAGATTTCGACGACTGCACCCCGAGCGGCGCAGATAGCTAGGTAAGGTTAGCCTAAGCTAACGACTCTCCGGTCGTCGAATGTTCCACTGTGTGACCTTGATCGCTCCTGGTCAGCCCTGCGGCAGGGGTAATTCGGCCGCTATTTCGCGCAGCATGCTCACAGCTAAGCGAATGTTGGGGCTGGCCGTCATGGTTTTCCGGTACACCACGCCCACGGACCGTTGCTGCACAGGCCGGATCACCGGAATGGCAACCACGCCGGCGGGAAGCGGAGGCCTGCCGAGCCTCGGAACGAGTGCCACGGCCACGCCCTGTTCCACCATGGCGATGTGGGTGGAGAAATCGGGATCGTAAACGCGGATATCGGGGACCTTGCCCAGCCCGGCGAAGATCTGCAGCAATGCTTCGTTGCAGATGGCTCCTGCCGGGGTGCTGATCCAGGTTTCGTCCAGCAAATCTTCACGCTCGACGGCGGCGCGTCCGGAAAGTGCGTGGGTGCTGTTGACGAGGACATCGGCTTGGTCGATGCACAGGTCCTCATGCACCAGGTTCTCCGGGATCACCAGGGGCACGGAGTTCCAGTTGTGGACCACCGCGAGTTCTGCTTCGCCTGAGGCCACCCTGTGGACCGCCTCGCGGGGGTCCTCGGCCAGAACGGTGACCTCCAGGGCGGAGTGGGCAGCGGCCATGCGCCCCAGCATGGGTCCCACCAAGCCGCGGCAAGCCGTGGAAAACGCAACGAGCCGCAGGAGTCCCGAAGGTTTCGCTGGGTCGGCGAGCAGGGTGGCCTGCAGCTCTTCAAGCTCGCCCATGATCCTCCGGCCATAGCCGGCCAAGGCCAAACCCCGCTCGGTGAGGAGTA
This sequence comes from Pseudarthrobacter sp. PvP004, assembly GCF_017876035.1. Classification (NCBI taxonomy): domain Bacteria; kingdom Bacillati; phylum Actinomycetota; class Actinomycetes; order Micrococcales; family Micrococcaceae; genus Pseudarthrobacter; species Pseudarthrobacter sp. PvP004. The sequence continues at coordinate 3,175,887 of NZ_JAGINL010000001.1, read as the reverse complement.
CCCCGCGGCCATTGCGTTCCAGCACGGAGACGCCGGTTTGCTTCTCAAGTTTCTTGATTTGCTGCGAAATGGCCGAAGGGCTGAAACCCATCACGTCTGATGCTGCCACTACTGAGCCGTGCTGTTCCACGGCCACCAAGGCCCTCAGTGATGAAATATCGATCATGAAGCAAATCTACGCTGTCCCATGTCGAATTCAACGCTGGTGCTTCAACCAAAAGAAGGCCAGAGTGTTACTTGTGAACCTTCGCCACTCTGCCCTAGCCGTCTTAGTCGCTGTCCTGTGGGGCATCAACTTCGTCGCGATCGACCTCGGCCTGCACACCAACGGCAGGGAGGTCCCGCCGCTGCTCTTCGTCGCCATGCGCTTCTTGCTGGTGGTCTTTCCCTTCATCCTGTTCATCCGCAAACCAGACGTCGGCTGGAAGGCGATTCTCGGCGTCGGGCTCTTCATGAGTGCGGGCCAATTCGGCCTCCTGTACCTGGGCATGGCCTTGGGGATGCCCGCAGGTTTGGCCTCCCTGGTCCTTCAGGCGCAAGTGTTGTTCACCATCTTGCTCGCGGCGAAGTTTCTCGGAGAGCGGCCGAGCCGCCGCCAACTGGCAGGCGTGGCACTGGGTATCGCGGGCTTGGCAGTGGTGGCATGGGGGCGCAGTGCCGTGGCGCCGGTGCTGCCGCTCATGATCGTTCTGGCCGCGGCGTTGTCCTGGGCGATCGGCAACGTGGTGGCCCGGCACACGAAAGCGGCTTCCGGCTTGGGCCTGGTGGTGTGGTCCGGTGCCGTGGTGCCGGTCCCGTTGGCTGGCCTCTCACTGTTGGTGGATGGGCCGGGCGCCGTGTGGTCAACCATCATCGACCTGCAGCCGGCCACCATCCTGAGCGCAATCTACACGGCCGTGTTCGCGTCCCTGATCGGCTACGGCATCTGGAACCGTTTATTGTCGCTGTATCCGAGTTCCGACGTCGTGCCGTTCACGCTTCTTGTCCCTGTGGTGGGGATGACGGCCGCGTGGCTTGTCTTGAACGAGATTCCCACGCTGACCGAGATCCTGGGCGGATTGATCCTGCTCCTGGGAGTTGCCACCGCCGTCCTCGGAGCCGGACGCAAAATCCGCCCGGAAACTCCCGTTGTGAGGCCCGCTCTGCGGCTCTAGATCCCCCGAAGGCATGCAGAGCAGGCCACGCAACGCAAGGAATTAGCGCAGGTTGAAGATGGTCCGGTGCCAGTCCTTCTCGGTAACACCCTCCAGTTCGAACATCACATGCTTGACCTGGGTGTACTCATCAAAGGAATAAGCGGACATGTCCTTGCCGAAACCGGATTGCTTGAAGCCGCCATGGGGCATCTCGGAGATGATCGGGATGTGGTCGTTGACCCACACGCAGCCGGCCTTGATCTCGCGGGTGGCGCGCAATGCCCGCTGGAGGTTGTTGGTCCAGGCAGAAGCGGCCAGCCCGTAGACGGTGTCGTTGGCCAACGCGATGGCTTCATCATCAGTTTCGAACGGGAGGACTACCAGGACGGGGCCGAACACCTCGTCCTTGACGATCTCCGAGTCCGGCGCCGCATCAACTACCAGTGTGGGCCGGTAGAAGGCGCCATTTTCCAGGCCCCCACCCGTGGGTGAGTAACCACCGGCCATCACCTTGCTGTAACTGCGGGCCCGGTCCACCATTCCGGCCACGTGGTCCCGCTGCTTGAAGGAAACCAAGGGGCCAAGGTTGGCGTCGGTATCCACGGGAGTGCCCAGGACGATCCCATCAAAGCGGGCGGCGACCTTGGCCACGAATTCCTCGTACACGCTGCGGTGCACGATTGCCCGGGTGGCTGCGGTGCAATCCTGGCCGGTGTTGATCAGCGAGCCGGCCACAGCGCCGTGCACAGCGGCGTCAAGGTTGGCGTCATCAAACACCACGAAAGGCGCCTTGCCGCCCAGTTCAAGGTGCACGCGCTTGGCATTGACGGCGGCGGCCTCCAGGACCGTGCGGCCAACCGTGGTGGAACCCGTGAAGGAGACCATGTCCACGTCCGGGTGACGCATGAGGGCTGCCCCGACTGTGGCGCCGTCGCCCACCACCACGTTCACCACGCCGTCGGGCAGTCCCGCGTCGGTGAGCGCCCGCGCGAACATCAGGGACGTCAGCGGCGTGATCTCGGCGGGCTTGAGAACTATGGTGTTGCCGGCGGCGATGGCCGCAAGAATCTTCCATGCGGCCATTTGCAGGGGGTAGTTCCACGGTGCGATGGACCCCACCACTCCGATGGATTCCCGGCGGATGGATGACGTGTGCTGGGGGGAATACTCTGCGGTGGCCTTGCCTTCGAGGTGCCGGGCGGCTCCTGCGAAGAAGTCGATGTTGTCGATGGTGCCGGGGACGTCGAACTCCCGGGTCAGCCGCAGTGGCTTACCCGTCTGCGAACTCTCAACCCTGGCGAACTCCTCCGCACGATCTTCGAGGATACGGGCGAATTTCTGCAGAATGCCTGCGCGTTCGCCGGGCGCGGTGCGGGACCATGCCGGGAAGGCGCCGCGGGCCGCTGTCACTGCCGACTCAAGGTCCGCCAGCGAAGCGAGTTCAACCGTTTCCACCACCTCTGAGGTGGCCGGATTGATGATGTCGAGGCTGCTGCCGGAGGTTCCGGACAGCAGTTTTCCGTTGATGAACTGGTGCATGTGGGTACCGTGCTTTCCCTGCCGGGCGTCGCTGTCCGGGCAGTGCTGAGCGGACGACGCCGGACGGTGGCGTCGTGCGGGGAGGGTGGTTGCGTTGCTGGCCAAGCAGGCGGTCAGGCCTGCGTGCTTTCGCGTTCGGCGCTGTCCAGGATGGCTGCAAGGCCGGCTTGGAACGCTTTGAGAGAATCGAGGTTTTGCAGTGCAGCGTGGTGTTTTTCAAGGAGCGGGTGCCCGGTGATGCGCGTGAAAACTCCGGGGTTGAGCCAAGGATCGTGGCCCTCGGAATCAGGGAGCCGTTGGATTTCAACCGCAATCCCTGCGCCGAGTGCCAAGGTGTAGCTTTCCAGGGCTGCGTAGTAGTGCACCACGCGGTCCTCTTCAAGCCCGGCGTCGGTGAGGCATTGCAGGACGAACTCGATCGCTTTCAACTCACCGGGACCGTAGGTGTCCGTGGCGAACGACTCGCTGCCCAAGGAGGGGTGTTGCATGAAGGACCTGAGGAGTTCGTCGAGGTAGGCCTCCAGCCGGGCACGCCATCCCTGGTTGCGCGCCGTGGCCTGTGTTCGTTGCACGGACAGCATGAACAGCTGGTCCAGTGCTGCCCTGACGATCGCGTCCCGGTTCCGGAAATGCCGGTAGACGGCGGTGGCGTCCACGTCGAGTTCCTGTCCCAACCGGCGGACCGTCAGCCGTTCGCCGAGTTCCTGGCTGGAAATCCGCAGGACGGCGTCAATGATGGTGGCTGGGTCCAGGCGCGTGCGGCGGTCCGTCGACTGTGCTTGCTGCACCATCAGTTGTCCGCCTTCCATGCGATCCCGTTCCCTGTGATCCCGGGTTGATTATCAAACTACATGATTCATGGCGTCCTCCTTTCAATGATCAGTCAAAGACTTTGTCAGCAGTGATGTCAACACTGTTGACTTTAGTGTGACTTGGCTCATAGTGTGTCTCGCAGAGTTGATTTTCCCCACGAAAGGACTCGAACGTGCACGCAGAGATTTTGTTAGAGAACGGATGGGTGTACACCGGCAACGACGCCGGACCCGTCCAAGCAAATCTGGCCATAGCCGAAGGCCGGATCATCGCCATCGGAAAACCCGACGACGTCAACGGAACCGTCACGGCCGATACCCGCAGGGTGGACCTGCAGGGGCAGCTGGTGGTGCCCGGATTCCAGGACGCCCATATCCACCCCATCTTCGCCGGGATCGAGCTGCTCCAATGCGACCTGACGGAGGCCACCAGCGCTGAAGAGGCCGTGGCCAGTGTGGCCCGCTACGCAGCAGACAACCCCGACGAACCTTGGATCCTGGGCGCTGGATGGTCCATGGATTTCTTCCCGGGCGGCACTCCCACCCGGAGACTGCTGGACGCCGTAGTGCCGGACAGGCCCGTCTACCTCGTCAACAGGGACCACCACGGGGCATGGGCCAACACCGCCGCCTTTGAGGCGGCGGGCATCAGCGCAGAAACACCCGATCCCGAGGGCGGACGGCTGGAACGCGAAGAAGACGGGACACCGGCCGGGACCCTCCATGAGGGAGCCATGGATTTGTTCAACGCGGTCAAGCCGGCGGTGCCGTATGACCTGGCGTACCAAGGCTTGCTCGCCTCCCAGCAATTGCTGTTGTCGCAGGGCATCACCGCCTGGCAGGACGCCTGGGTTCCCATTCCGGAGGGCGACCATGCCGACCACTTGGACGTTTACATGGACGCAGCGAAGGCCGGAGACCTGAAAGTCCGGGTCACCGCATGCCAATGGTGGGACAGGACCGCTGGAATGTCCCAGCTGGACTTGATTATCAAGAGGCGCCAACGTGTAGCCGAAAACTTCGACCACCACCGGCTCAACGCCAACACGGTCAAAGTAATGGTGGACGGGGTGGCAGAAAATTACACAGCCGCCATGCACCACGTTTACCTGGACCACCACGGCCACCACACGGACAACCGCGGCATCGAATTTTTTGAACCTGATGAACTGAAGGAATACGTCACCGCGATTGACGCATCAGGCATGCAGGTCCACTTCCACGCACTTGGAGACCGTGCGGTGACCGACGCTTTGGATGCGCTGGAGGCAGCACGGGATAGCAACGGGGCCAACGACAACCGGCACCACTTGGCGCACCTTCAGGTGGTCCGCAGCGAGGATGTTGCCCGTTTCGCCGAGTTGAAAGCCGCAGCCAATGTGCAGGCTCTCTGGGCCTGCCACGAAGAACAGATGGACACCCTGACCCTCCCGTTCCTTGAACCGGGCGCCGAGGACAGGCACTACCCCTTTGGCGAACTTGCCTCCGCCGGCGCCCGCTTGGTGGCGGGAAGCGACTGGCCCGTCTCCACTGCCGACCCTCTCGCAGCCATCTACGTCGCAGTAAACCGGACAGCGCCCGGGGAGGACCAGCCCCCGCTCGGACCGGAATCACAGAAACTCAACCTTAAACAGATCCTGGATGCCTACACGCAGGGATCAGCGTGGATCAACCACCTGGAGGCGGAGACGGGAACGCTGGAACCGGGAAAACTCGCCGACCTCGCCGTTGTGGACACCAACGTTTTCCGCCTCCCGGCCGAGGAACTGTACCGGGCGGTGGTGACGCAAACGTGGATTGGGGGCGAATGCGTCTATGACCGCGCAACCGCCCGCCACGCCGTGCCCGCCTCGGTGATGCCATGAAGCCGCCAACAGCCCCACCGCCTGCGCCTCCCACTGCGTACGGCGCCGCCGTGCGTCTCAAACAGCGGACGACGCCGTCGCGTATCACAGCGGTTGGCGTCGCCGCCGTCGTGGCCGGCCTGGTCCTGGGCGGCTGCGGCGTCCGGCCCGCCGGCGTGACGGACGCCGCGGGCGGAGCCAAGTTCACCCTGTCCGACTCCACTCCGGCCCCCACCAAGGAAATCGACAACTTCAACTGGGCCATGTACGCGGAACCGTTCTCCTTGGACTACGCGTACGCCTTCGACTACCCGGACAACACTGTCCTGTCCAACGTGTGCGAGTCCTTGTTCCGCTGGAACTCTGACCTTTCCACATCGCCGGGCCTGGCCACGGGAGTGGAGAACCCGGATCCGCTGACGTGGATTTACACCATCCGGCAGGGTGTGAAGTTTCACGACGGCAGCGAGATGACAGCGGACGATGTTGTGGCCTCCCTGAGCCGGCACGTGGACCCCGAAGTAGGTTCCTTCTGGGCATCGGCCTACCAGAACGTGGAATCCATCGAGAAGACGGGTGACTTCGAGGTCACGGTCACCACCACCCGGCCGGACTATGTGTTCAACAGCTCCTTGGTGGGGGCCACGGGTGTGGTTGAGTCTGCCAAAACACTGGAAGCTGCGGGCAAGGACTACGGCAATTCAAGCACCGGCGTGAATTGCACCGGACCCTTCCAATTCGAACAATGGGAAGCCGGGGAAAGCATCACCCTCAAGCGCTTCGACGACTACTGGGATCCCGAACTCAAAGCGAAGTCCCAGCGGGTCACCTTCAAAATGCTGCCCGATGCCACCTCCCGGATCAACGCGTTCCAGACCGGCGAAATAGACGGTGGCTTCGCGATCCCGTCCAATGCCATGGACATCCTGAAAGCCAACAAAGACGCCGGATCGCTCTACTTCGGCGAGGACACCTCGGTGCAAAGCATGGTTTTCACCAACCTTGGCGGCACGTTCCAGGACGTCCGGGTTCGCAAGGCGCTGATGATGGCCATCAATCGTGAAGCCTTGATCAAGGCGGCCGAACAGGGCTATGCGAAGAAGACAGATGCGTTGACCACAAAGAGTGTGTGGAAGGACGTGCCAGCCGCGACATCGGACGAGGCTTTTGACGGCCTGCTGTCCACACCCTACGACGTTGAAGAAGCCAAGAAGCTCGTCAAGGAAGCAGGGGCGGAGGGCAGCAAGTTCGTCTTCGCCACTGCCTCCCTCAATGCAGCCTTCGACATCACCGCAAGGGCCATCGCGTCCGCGGCCAAGGAGATCGGCCTGGACCCGGAAATCCAGACCATGTCCAACGACAAATACACCACGCTTTTCTCCGATCCCGAGGCCCGCAAGAACGTGGACCTCCTGGTGACGTCCTGGTACCTCTCCAGCACCGAGCCCTTGGAAATGTACAGCGTGCTGCGCACCGGGGATTTCAGCAACTACGGCGGCTGGAGCAACCCGGAATTCGATGACCTGGTCAATACCGCGTACACCATGCAGGACCCCGAGGCCCGGGGCAAACTCACGGGCCAAGCCGCCAAGCTGGCCGCGGATGACGTGGTGTGGGGTCCTCTCTATGAGACCGTCACGTCCATGTGGCTGGGCAAGCGCATCACCGGGGCGGACCCGTCCATCAACTACATGTACTTCCCGTGGGCAGCCCGGATAGGAGGTCTCTGACATGGCCGTTATGGATCAAGCGCAGGCACCCGCACCCCCACAGGGGCCAGGCAAGCGGGCCAAAGGCAGGGCAGTCCGCCCTGCGGTCTTTATCGCCAAGAAAGTTCTGGCACTGGTGGCCACACTCTTTGTCGCCTCACTGGCCGTGTTCTTCTCACGCTTCCTGGTTCCCGGCGATCCCGCACGCTTCCTGCTGAGGGGCCGCAGCCCCAAACCCGAGGCTCTGGAAGAAATCACCCGGCAGTTCGGCCTGGATAAACCAGCCTGGGAACAATACCTCAACTGGCTCGGCGGCATTCTCCAAGGAGATTGGGGCCGGTCACTGACCTACCGCCAGGACGTCTCAGACGTCTTGCTCGGACGGTTGCCCACCACCCTCCAGCTCGTGGCGCTCGCCGCGGTTTTCATCACTGTGTTGGGATTGTTCGCCGGCATTGTGGCCAGCCTGAACAAGGGCTTCGGGGACCGCTTCATCCTCATCACCCTCACCGCAGCGGGCGCAGTGCCGCCGTTCGTCGCAGCCATTGCCCTGGTAGCGCTCTTCTCCGTGGGCTTGGGCTGGTTCCCTTCCTTTGGAAGCGGCGACGGCGGATGGGACCGGATCTGGCATCTCACCCTCCCGGCGCTCGCCTTGGGCATCACCTACATCGCCATGGTGGCCAGGGTGACCCGCTCATCCATGAACGAGCAACTGCTCCGCGAACACGTGGAAGTGGCGACGAGTCGCGGACTCACCCGCGGATCCGTGGTGGCACGCCACGTCCTCCGCAACGCTCTGGGGCCCATCCTTACCGTGAGCGGTGTTCTCGTGGCCGGACTCTTGGTTTCCAGTGCCATCATCGAGCGGACGTTCGGGCTCTCCGGCATAGGACAACTCCTGGTGCAGTCCATCGACCGGCTCGATTTCGGCGTCGTCCAAGCCATCGTCATGGTGGTGGTGGCGGCCTTCGTTCTGGTCAACACCGTGGTGGACCTCGTCCAACCCCTCATTGATCCGCGGATCGCGGCCGGAACGGAGTCCCGATGACGTTAGCCATCCAGCTGCCGCAGGCAGGCTTTCGCCGTTACGGAAGCCTCCTGTCACCGATGGCGTGGGGTGCGCTTGCCGTCGCTGCCGCCGTCGTACTTCTCTCACTTTTCGCCCCGGTCCTGGCGCCGTACGACCCCGACTATGTGGACCTCAACAACGTCCTGGCCGGTCCCAGCGGGCAACACCTGCTGGGGACCGATGCGCTGGGCCGTGATCTGCTCAGCCGGCTCATGCATGGCGGGCGGACCTCGCTGCTGGGGCCCACCATCGTGGTGATCGGATCTACTGTGCTCGGCCTGCTGCTTGGCTTGGTTGCCGGCTGGTCAGAGGGCTGGCTGGGCAAGGTCCTCGGCAGGCTTTTCGATCTGTTGTTCGCTTTCCCTGCACTGCTGATGGCCATGCTCGCCATCGCCTTGTTCGGCAAGGGGCTCTTCGCTCCCATCCTGGCGATGACCATCGCTTATGTGCCGTACGTGGCCAGGCTGGCCCAATCCCTGGTGGTTGCCGAGCGCAGCAGGCCCTACGTCCAGGCGTACCGGGTGCTCGGATTCCGGACGCCCTGGGTGGTGCTGGGACGGGTTCTCCCCAACCTGATTCCCACTGTTGGCGCGCAGTCAACACTGAACTTTGGCTATGTGCTGGCCGACCTCGCGGCGCTCTCCTTCATCGGGCTCGGCGTGCAACCGCCCACCAGCGACTGGGGCGCCATGATCGAGGAATCCCGTGGCGCCCTGCTGGGCGGCTACATCCTCCCCGCCTTCTGGCCCGCGTTGGTAGTGGTCCTGGTGGTGGTTGCCGTCAACGTCATCGGCGAGGAACTCTCAGACCGCATCGGAGGAAAACTTTCATGAGCCAGCTTTTGCAGATCGAAAACTTTACGCTCGGTTTTCCGGGCAGGCCGCCGCTGCTGGACAGCGTCTCCCTGCACGTGAACGACGGCGAGGCGGTCGCCTTGGTGGGGGAGTCCGGCTCAGGCAAATCGCTGACTACCCGGGCCGCGCTGGGGCTTTTTCCTGGTGGCTCGCAGTCTTCCGGCGTTGTGTCGGTTCAGGGCCTCGACACCCTGACGGCGAGCAATCAACGCCTCAGGGAGCTGCGGCGTGGCCACGCGTCCATGATTTTCCAGGACCCCAGGGCCGGTATCAACCCGGTCCGGACCGTGGGGGACTTCCTCACGGAAACCCTCCTGAGGCTCGACGGTTCATCCCGGGCCGAGGCCACTGAACGGGCCGTGAAGCAACTGGAGCAGGTGGGTCTCCGGCGGGCCAGCGAGCTCATGGACCAGCACCCACACCAGCTCTCGGGCGGCATGCTCCAACGCGTCATGATCGCAGCAGCACTCCTGAACTCACCGGATCTGTTGCTGTGTGACGAACCCACCACCGCCCTGGACGTCACTACCCAGGCGGGGATCGTGCGACTCCTCCGCGAAGAGCAACAATCGCGGGGAATGGGCATGCTGTTCATCACGCACGACCTCAACCTTGCCGCCAGCCTGTGCGAACGCGTCTACGTTCTTCGTCGGGGTGAAGTGGTGGAGCACGGACCAACCCGGACTGTTTTCCTGACTCCCCAGCAGGACTACACGCGGCAACTGGTGGAGGCTACCCCTGCCATTGAGGTGGGCGCTTTGGCTGCACCGGCGGTCCCGGGGTCACCCCTACTGAAGGTTTCAGGGCTATCCAAAACGTACCAACTGCCCCGCGGCGACACTATTACCGCCTTGGATGCCGCCGATTTCAGCCTGCCGGAGGGTGGGTCCTTGGGCATCGTGGGGGAATCCGGTTCCGGAAAATCCACCCTGGCCCGGTTGGTGGTGGCACTGGAAACCGCTACCTCCGGTGAACTTACGCTGCGGGACATCCCCCGGCCGCGCCGGGCCCTGAAAGCCTCCGAACGGAAAGTCCTGGCCAAGGATGTCCAAATCGTTTTCCAGGATCCCTACCTTTCTTTGGACCCGCGCATCCCTGTGGGGAACGCTGTGGCCGATGTCTTCCGCCTGCATCAGAAACAAGGACGCAAGGAAGCCAAGGACAGCGCCCGCGAGCTGCTGGGGCGGGTGGGCATCGGACCGGAACGTTTCGATGCCCGGCCCCGAGCCCTCTCCGGTGGGCAGCGGCAACGCGTTGCGCTAGCCAAAGCGCTGGCTGCCCGCCCCCGGCTCCTGGTTTTGGACGAGGCCACCAGTGCCCTGGACGTCTCGGTCCAAGCCCAGGTTCTGGAGCTCGTGGAGGAACTGCGTGACCAGCTCGGACTGACCATCCTGTTTGTCACCCATGACTTGGCTGTGGTCTCGCGCCTGTGCTCCGACCTCTTGGTAATGCATCAGGGACGGATTGTGGAGCAAGGACCCACGGCTCGCATCCTTGAGGACCCCGGGGACGACTACACGCGGAACCTCATCGCCTCCCGTCCCCGGCCATTGTGGGACGCCGAAGCGGTCACTGCCTAGGGCAGACCGGCCACCAACTAGATTCCCGGCGCCTCCTCAGCGCGCCCAGAAACAGGAGAATTTCCCGTGAATACCACCGTTTTCGAACGGAACGTCCCGCAAGCCGCCGTCGTATCCCGTGCCTTGGCAGGTGCGGCCCACCGGCCGTTCTGGATCGACGACCTTAATGACTCCGCCACGCGCTACCCTCAACTCGACGGCGACGCTGCCGCAGATCTCGTGATTGTCGGCGGCGGCTATACCGGCCTGTGGACAGCGCTGCGGGCGAAGGAACGCGATCCTGGCCGAACAGTGATCCTGCTGGAAGGGGAGCGTGTGGCATGGGCAGCTTCGGGCCGCAATGGCGGCTTCTGCGAGGCGAGCCTCACCCACGGCCATGAGAACGGCAAGAACCGTTGGCCGGAAGAATTGGAGATTCTGGACCGCTTGGGCATGGAGAACCTGGACCGCATGCAGGAAGCCGTGGAGAAGTACGGCATGGACTGCGAGTGGGAGCGGACGGGCGAACTCAACGTTGCGGTAGAACCTCATCAGGTGTCCTGGCTCCAGGAGGACGACAGCCCCGGCAGCGTCTTCCTGGACCAGGAGGCTGTGAGGGCCGAGGTCAACTCACCAACCTACCTGGCGGGCCGCTGGCATAAGGATTCCGTGGCAATGGTCCATCCTTACAAACTGGGACTCGAACTGGCGCGCGTGGCAACAGAGCTGGGCGTGGTGATCCACGAGGGCACACGCGTGCGCGAGCTGAAGGACCACGAGCAGGGCGTCACGGTGGTCACGGAGCGGGGCAACGTAGAGGCGGGACTCGTGGTCCTGGGTACCAACGTGTTTCCGTCGCTGCTGAAGCGCAACCAGTTGATGACGGTGCCCGTGTACGACTACGCGCTCATGACCGAGCCCCTCACTGCCGAACAGCTGGAGTCAATCGGCTGGGGCAAACGCCAAGGAATAGGGGATGTCGCCAACCAGTTCCACTACTACCGCATCACCAAGGACCACCGGATCCTGTTCGGTGGCTATGACGCCCTCTACTTCTGGGGCCGCCGCGTGGACCAGCGGCACGAACACCAGCCTGCGACGTGGGAGAAAATCGCCTCCCACTTCTTCACCACGTTCCCGCAATTGGAAGGCCTGAAGTTCACGCACAAGTGGGCCGGACCCATCGATTCGAGCACACAGTTCTGCGCGTTCTTCGGCACTGCGCGGAAGGGGCGGGTAGCGTACGCGGCTGGCTTCACGGGACTTGGGGTGGGCGCCACAGCCTTCGCTGCCGACGTTCTCCTGGACCTCCTGGCGGGCCTCGACACCGAACGAACGCGGGTTGAAATGGTCAGGAAACGGCCACTGCCCTTCCCGCCTGAGCCGCTGGCCTCCCTGGGCATCAACCTGACGCGTTGGTCCATGGACCGGGCCGACCACAACCAGGGGAAACGTAACCTCATCCTCAAAGCCCTCGACGCCGTCGGGCTGGGCTTCGACTCCTGACCCCCTTCGTTGTGGGGCCTGCTTTGCACGTTTAGATCCCGCGTTAGCGTGCAGAGCGGGCCTCGCAACGCAGGGGTGGGAAGGTGAGCTAGCGTTTGGGGGCCGGCTTGCGTTGAGTGGAAGCGCTCGACGCCGGACGCTTGGCTGCCGTGGTTGGCGTACGCGGTGCGGGACGCTTCACTGCAGGGGGCTTGGCTGCATTGGATGGACGTGGAGACGAAGCAGCCGGACGTTTGGCAGGGGTAGACGGACGGGAAACTGGTTTGCGCGGCGCCGGGGTTCGCTTCGCAGACGTCGGGGGTCGTTTGGGAGGAGCCGCAGCCCGTGAACCGAACGATGGCACCACAGCACCTAGAAACAGCACGCCCAGCGTCCCAAACCCTGCCACGGCGGCCAAGTAGAAGTAGATGTCTGAATCCTGGGTGCTGGCCGGGCTGCCCAGCGCTGCACTGCCCAAAGCGTTGGCGTCCTGGTTGAAAGCAATTCCCCACATTCGCAGGAACGCGATGCTGCACCCGATGAACAAGCTCGTGCCCGCTGCACCAAGGAGGACCACCAAGTAGCGTCGCCGGTTGAAGACCTGCACGATGGACGCCAGGTAGCAGATCAGCACGGAACCCAGGAAAAGGTACAACACCAGTTCCTCAAGCACAACAGCGGCCAGAACCAATAGCCCGAGCGAGACGAATGCGGACACCACCGCAAGCTTCCCACTGTTCCCCATGTGACGCATGAGGTTAATCATCGCCGACCAAGTAGCCACGCCACGCCGTCGTACATTGCAGTTGGATACCGTTGCGGGGCCCGCTCTGCGCCCTAAAAGCCAAACATAACGCGCAGAGTGGGCCTCACAACGGGCTGCCCATACCTACTTGATGACGTACCCATGCATGATGGTCATCACGGCTGCCACGCTCTGCTCGCGAGTGCGTTCAGGGTTGTACGTCTGCCGGTCGAGGCCCACCACGAAGATGGCCCCGAAAATCGCTGCTTCCAAAGAGCCTCGGGCAATGCTCTGATCAACCTTGTAGCCGGACGCAACGCTCTCCACAGCCGAGCCGATCACAGCCAGAAGTTCAGCCCGGAGCTCGGCAAATACGGCACTCCACTCGCCGGGAGTGCGCCAGTTTTCACTGACCCACAGGCGGGCGAAGGAGGGGTAGTCGTCCATGAACTCCATGGCCTGTCCCACCATGTTGTTCATGGATTCCAGCGGATCACTGCTATTACCCCGAACGTCCTGCAGCCGCACCAGCATGATGTCCACACCGTGCCGCAGCAATTGCGCGATCAGATCGGATTTGCTGCCGAAGTTGTAGTAGACAGTTCCCTTGGACACCCCGGCGGCGGCCGCAATTTCATCCACGGTCACCCCCGCAGCGCCGCGTTCGCCGATCAGCTCCATGGAAGCCTCGAACAGGCGCTGCTTGGTGGCGTTGGTGCGGCCCGGGCGGAGTTTCTTCTCCGACAGGCCGGAGTCGGTTGCGGAAGGGAGCGGCTCGGTGGTGCTCATACTGCGATCTCCGGCTTCAGGGTCTTGAGGGTCCACACCTTGTGTTTGCGGACGGCGAGCGTGGACAGCGCCATTCCCAGCAAAGTGTATCCAAGCAGGCCAAGGACCGTGGGCCAGATCATGCTGAGCTCACCACCGTAGATCAGGTGACGCATGCCGGTCACCACGTATCCCATGGGCAGGACCTCGTGCACCACGTGCAGCGGCATGGGCGTGGTCTGCCACGGGAACGTACCGCCCGAGGAAACGAGCTGCAGGACCAATAGGATCAGCACCACGAACTTTCCGGGCGTCCCCATCAGCGCCACGATGCCTTGGATGATCGCGCTGAATGCCATCACCGCGGCCAACATGAACAGCCACATTCCGATGGGATGTGCGGGGTTCAAGCCGAGGCCAAGGTTCACTACCAAGGTGAGGATGGTGGCCTGCAGGACCGAGACCACGAAGAACGGCAGCCAGCCTCCGACGGCGATCTTCCAAGCGGGGGCGTTCGACGCCAAGGCCCGCTGGGTGATGGGTCGCATGGCCTGGACCAGCATGAACACGCCGATCCAGAGGGCCAGTGTCAGGAAGAACGGTGCCAGCCCGGCGCCATAGGAGCCCGCCTTTGCCTGGGACACGTTGTCCACGGCCACCGGATCCGCGATCACCTTGGACACACTGTTTTTCTGCTCATCGTTCGGGTTGGGGATGTCTCCCGCGCCCTTGGCGAGCTCAGTGGCCAGGGTATGCGAACCATCGGATGCGGTCACTGCGCCGCTGGCAAGCTGGCCTGCGCCATTGTCCAGTTGGTGCGCGCCGTCGTCGAGCTTGGCGGCACCGTCCAAGGCGGTCTGCTGCCCGGCGGCCAACGTTGATGCACCAGCGTTCAGCTGCCCGGCCCCGTCGGCGGCCTTCGAGATGGCGTCGGTGAGTGCCGGTGTCGCGGCGGCGAGCTTGGATGCTCCGGCGCTCACAGCGGCTGAACCGTCGGAGAGCTGCTGGATCTTCGCAGCATCGCCTGTGATCTTGGTCTTCGCGTCCGTCACGGGGCTTGACGCTGCGGCGGCGTCGAAGTCCGCCAAAACCTTGTCGGCCTGTTCCTGCGTCAGGACACCGGCACTAACCAGCCGGGCGTTTGACTCGAGCACACGGGTACGGAGGCCCTTGTCTGCCGCTTCGAGCTGCCCGACGACGTCCTGGACTTTCGTGTTCAGCTCGGCGTTCCCGGCGGCTACTTGGGCGGCGCCATCAGCGAGCTTTTGGGAATCCGTTGGAAGGGTAGCGGTCTTGTTCTTGAGCTCTGTGAGGCCGGAACTGAGCTGGCTGGCGCCGGTGTTCAGCTGCACAGCGCCATCGCGCAACTGGGTCTGCCCGGCGACGAGTTGGTCTGCGCCGATGACCAGTTGCGTGGTGCCGGTGTGCAGCGTCGCGGCGCCATCACTAAGTTTCCCCACACCCGTGGCCAACTCCGAGGCACCATCGGCGGCTTTCACGATGGACGCATGGATGGTGCCAAAACCGGTGAGGAGCTGGTTGGCGGTTTCCTCGCCCACTTCCTTGGCGACAGTGGAGTGCACAGCCGTGGTGAGCTTGTCCACGATGGTGCTCAGAAGGTAGTTATTGGCATCGTTGGTGGTGACGTGCAGCATGGCCTGGTTGGCGGCGTCGAAACTGCCAGGGGAGACCAGGTTGGCCGAGAAATCCTTGGGTATGCGAAGGGCGAAAGCGTACTCACCCGTGCGGACACCGGCATCCGCATCCTCAGCGCTGGAGACCTGCTTCCAGTTGAAGACGTGACCGTCCACCAGGCTGTCTGCCACCTTCTTGCCGGCCTGCAGTTCCGTGCCGTCTTTTGAGGTGGCACCCGTGTCTTCTACCACCAAGGCGGCGTCGATCTGGTTCAGGTTGCCGTACGGATCCCAGTTCGCGTAAAGGTACACCGCGCCGTAGAGCAACGGAACCATGGTGAGGGCGAGGATGGTCAGCTTGGGCAGGAGCCCGCCGGTCATGCGCTTGAGTTCGGAGCGGGCCAGCCGCAGAACAGTCACTTTGCAGTCCTTTGAAGGTTTTCGGATTCAGCGTGGGCAGCCGATGTAGTTTCAGACGCCGGTTGGGCGGCATGCTTGGCTTTGGGCTCAGTTTCGGGCTCGACGACGGCCGCTGGCTTGGGCTGGGTGGGTGCGGCTTCAGCTTCGGGTTCAGGCGGGTGCGAGACGGAGTTGCCGATCACCGCAGCGGCGCCGGTCCAGTTGTCCGGGAGGGCACCCACGACGGCGACGACGGCAAGCGGCCGACCGGCGTCGGACGCCAATGCCTGAAGTCGGGGCAACCATGCCGAGGGGTCAGCGCTGTGGCGGTCCGGGGAGTCCACCACGAGGAGGTCCGTGGCCGGATCTGCCAGGGCCAGCGCGGTGAGGAGTTCCAAGCGGCGAGCGGCGGGAATCTGTTCTATCCAGAGACCAGCGATGTCTTCAAAGCTGTTGACCTTCAGCCACGGTTTGCTCAGCAGCGCGCCGCGGTAACGGCGGGGGATGAGGGAGAGGTCTTCGGTGACGAGGTCGCGGACGCTGAGGTGTTGCTCGGGTTCGTTGACGCCGGGGGAGTCCACCAAGGCGCTGGAGAGGCGGATCTTCTTGGTTTTGGTGGTGGCGTCCCAGCTGAGGATCCCGTTGCTTGGCTTCATGCGGCCGCTCAGAGCCAACGCCAAAGCGGTCCTCTGGTCCTGGCCCTCTCCAGCGACGAGCAGGAGTTCGCCGCGGCGGACTTGAAGTGACGTTGCCGGAAGGAGATCGTCCCGGCGGCCGTTGATCTGAAGTTGCTGTACGGACAGCACAATGAAGCCTTTCGCAGAAATGGTGTCTGCTGAAAGTCTAACTAAACTGACCAGTCAGTTCAAATAGGAGTTTTAGAGTCCGTACTTTTCCAGAAGCCGCAGCCACACTTCGCTGACGGTGGGATACGACGGAACTGCATGCCAGAGCCGATCCAAGGGAACCTCACCCACAATGGCGATGGTCGCGGAGTGCAGTAGCTCGGACACGCCCGGACCCACGAAAGTGGCTCCGAGGATGACCTTCCGGTCCTCGTCAACCACGATCTGCGCCCACCCCTTGTAGTCCGGGGAGTACAGCTGGGAACCGGACACGTCGATGGGGAGCTCAACGCCCGTGACGTTCTTGCCCTGCAGCAGTGCCTGTTCCAGGCTCGGGCCTACAGATGCCACCTCGGGATCGGTGAAGACGACGCTGGGGATGGCGTGATCGTTGGCCGTGTGGGCCCACGGGCTCCACGGTTTGGGTGTCCCGGTGAGTTTGCCGTTGGCCCTGGCCACAATTGCGTCACCGGTTGCTCTGGCCTCGTACTTGCCCTGATGCGTCAGGAGCACCTTGCCGGCTGCATCCCCCGCGGCGTAGAGCCACAGTCCGCTGGTGCCGTCACTGGCAGGGCCTTCCACCAGGCCGCTGGCATCCGTTGTGAGTCGGAGGGGTTTGCCGTCCTGTGCTTCAACGCCCACGTTTTCCAAGCCCAGATTGACCAGGGCGGGGTGCCGTCCGGAGGCGACCAGGAGTTTATCGGCTGTGATGGTTTTGTCGTCGAACGTAACTGTCAATGAGCCGTCGTCGTTCTTCTCCACTTTCTCCACATCAGTGTGAAGATGAACAGCCACACCGTCGGCACGAAGCCCGGCCAGCACCAGGTTCGCGGCTTCCTCCGTGTAGCTGCTCAGCAAGCGGCCACGGGCGATGAGCGTGACATCCGAGCCGAACCGGGCGAATGCTTGCGCCAATTCCACACCCGCCACCCCGCCGCCAAGGACCACAAAGCGCTTCGGAATTTCCTTGGCTGCCGTGGCGCCGCGGGTAGTCCAGAAAGGTACGTCCTTCAAACCGTCAATGTCCGGGATGGTGGGGGTTGAACCCGTCGCGACCACCACGGCATGGTGAGCTTTCAGAGCGTAATTGTTGCCGTCGAGTCCATCCACCTGGACCTCGCGAGGCCCTGTGATGCGGCCACGTCCTCGGATCAACTCGATCCCGGCGCTGTCCAGCCATTCAACCTGGCTGCCGTCCTGCCAATTATTGGTGAACCAGTCCCGGTGCTTCAGTGCGGCCTCGGCATCCATGGTTCCAGTGATCGCCTCTTTGGCGCCGGGCACCACTTGCGCGGCGTGAAGCACGCTGCCCGGACGAAGCAGCGCCTTGGAAGGAATGCACGCCCAGTAGGAGCACTCGCCGCCCACCAACTCGCTCTCGATAATCACCGCCGTCAGGCCGCCGCGAACCACCCGGTCCGCCACGTTTTCTCCCACGGCGCCAGCGCCGATCACGATTACGTCGAATTCCCGGGAGCTCTCGGCAGTCATGGGGAAAGCCTACAACCGCTGCCTGAGCGTTGTGAGGCCCGTTTTGCTGGGTTGGGGTGGGTTTTTGGGCGCAGAGGGGGCCTCGCAACGTGATCTCCCGTCCATATATTGGGATGAGTATCTCAAAATATGGAAGTCCTGTTTAGGCTTCGATGCATGGGAGATGAACTGAAGCCTTTTGTTGACTGGAATTGGTGTGCCCGCAACCTCGGGACCGTCGTCTTCGTGGACGCGCGCTGGTACTTGGACGGATCTTCGGGGAAGGACGCCTACGACGCCGGACATCTCCCGGACGCAGTGTTCGTGGATATGGATCGTTGGCTGTCCGGGCCCGCTACACCCGAAGCCGGCAGGAACCCGCTACCCGAGCCGGAAGTGTTTGCCCAGGGGATGCGTGAAGCCGGTATTGGTGATTCGGACGCCGTAGTGGCCTATGACGACGCCGGGGGAGTCATCGCGGCCCGGCTGGTCTGGATGCTCCGATCGACGGGACACACTGCGGCGATCCTGGATGGGGGCATTGGCAACTATCCCGGGGATCTCTCCACGGAAACACCGCTACGCCGGACCGGGAGCTTCACCGCCAAAGCCTGGCCTGCAGACCTGCTGGCAGACATTTCGGAAGCTTCCTCTGACACCTTCCTCGCAGTGGATGCGAGGAATCGTGACCGTTTCGAAGGCCGCCAAGACCCCATCGACCCCCGCCCCGGACACATACCCGGCGCCGCGAACGTCCCGTGCCGTGAGAACCTCGATTCCACGGGAAACTTGCTCCCGGAGCCGCAAATTCGCACGAACTTCGAGCGCGCCGGAGTCCTGTCCGCAGAGGGGACTATTGCCTACTGCGGATCCGGAGTGACTGCGTGCCACAACCTGTTGGTGATGGAGCAGTTGGGAATGGGCTCCGGCCGGTTGTTCGTTGGCGGATGGTCCCAGTACGGCCATGCACTGGACAGGCCAGTGGAGACGAAAATCTAGCTTGTGGGGCCCGTTTTGCTGGGTTGGGGTGGGTTTTTGGGCGCAGAGGGGGCCTCGCAACGCAGGGCTACGCGTGCATCGCGCCCTTGAACCAGCCCGTAATCGACGCCGGGTGAGTGATGGCCGTGCCCACCACCACGGCGAATGCCCCGGCATCGAGGGCTTGGCGGGCGTGGGCCGGGGTGTGGATGCGGCCCTCCGCGATGAGTGGCTTGTCCAGGCCGGCGGAAGCGATGTGCTCCAAGAGTTCCAGGTCCGGGCCGTCGGTCTTGGGGCGCTCGCCCGTGTAACCGGCCAACGTCGTCCCAATCAGGTCCGCACCCGCTTCGACCGCAGCCACTGCGTCATCGAAGGACCCACAATCGGCCATGACCAGTGCATGCGAATCCGCGTGAATTCCCGCGACGGTCTCAGAAAGCGAAAGCCCATCCGGGCGGGAACGCCGCGTCCCGTCAATGGCCACAACATGCGCACCCGCATTCGCCACCGCCAAGGCGTGACGAAGGGTGGGGGTGATGAAGACGCCGTCGTGCCCGTCCTTCCAGAGGCCAATGACAGGAAGCTCGACGGCGGCACGAGTGAACTGCACGTCGGCCAACCCCTGGACGCGGATCGCCGCAGCGCCCCCGATGACGGCGGATGCCGCTACTTGGGCAGTGGTCCGGGGATCACGCATGGGCTCTCCGGGGTACGCCTGGCAAGAGACGATCAGCTGGGAACGGAGGGCTTCGAGGCCTTTGGGCGTGAGGATCATGACGTCTCCAATTACTTTC
Organism: Pseudarthrobacter sp. PvP004; assembly: GCF_017876035.1. Lineage (NCBI taxonomy): Bacteria > Bacillati > Actinomycetota > Actinomycetes > Micrococcales > Micrococcaceae > Pseudarthrobacter > Pseudarthrobacter sp. PvP004. The sequence goes on along the minus strand of NZ_JAGINL010000001.1, from coordinate 3,156,247 downwards.
GGACTACTTAAGGACGAGTTTTGCGGCGCCAACAATGGCGGCGGTATTGCCGAGAGTCGCCCGCACCACGGGCACGGAAACCAAGGGAGCCATCAGTTCCTGTCGCAAGGCAAACTCCATAGGCTTCCACCAGAGCTCGCCGGCGTCGGCCAAGCCACCGGAGATCACCACGGTTTCAGGGTCGAGGACGTTGATGAGACCGCCTACTGCTTGTCCGGCTGCTGCCGCGCCGACGCCGATGGCACGCAAAGCGGCGGCGCGGTCCCCAGCAGAGCTCGCGGCAGCACCGCCGTCGTGGGCTTCAGAAGCGGCCAGGGCAAACACGTCCCGCGTGTCCGCCGCATCCACAGCGGAACCGCCAAACCGCAGGAAAGACTCGTAAATCGCGGGCCCCGAAGCGATGGCCTCAACATGCCCGGAACCACCGCACACGCAGGGGAGCGGAGTCCCGTCAAAGGCGGCGTAAGGAGAAGCGAAGTGCCCCACATGCCCGCCAACAAAACGGTGACCCAAGACAGGAGCGCCGTCCAGCACAAAGCTTCCGCCGACTCCCGTTCCGAACGCCACCATGAGCGAACTTGAGGATCCGGCCGCAGCGCCGAGCCATGCTTCGCCGAGGGCGTGGGCATGGACGTCGTTGACGGCGCGCACGGCCGAAGGATGAAGCGACAGACGGGACGAAAGCCCGGAAACAAGCTCAGTCCCTGCCCAGCCAAGAATCGCATCCGTCGCAGACACCACGGTCCCGGAAGAAGCGTCAATGACCCCGGCGGAGCCGATACCGACGCTGGACACTGAATGTCCGGCGTCGGCAGCGCGCTCCACCAAGCCCGCAATCAGCGCAGCGGTGGCGTCGAGGATCGCTTCGCCACCAGCCCGGTTCAACGTCGGAATGGTCTCCGACATGAGCACTTCACCTGCAGGGGAAACAACCCCGGCGGCAGTCTTGGTGCCGCCGAGGTCAACGCCGATCACGTGGGTCATGAAGCTTAGACCAGCCCGTTCCGCTCCAGGATTTCGCGAATCGCGGCAGTCTCGGAATCGTTCAAGGAAAGCATCGGCGAGCTCATGGTGTTGGACTCGATGACACCCATCACCTGCAGTGCCGTCTTGAACGCACCCAGACCAGCGGCGCCGCCGGAGACGCGGCCGTTGGGGGTGTAGACGATCTCGAAGACGTCGGCCAAGCGGTCCTGCTCCCTTGCCGCGAGAGCCCAGTCGCCGGCCTGTGCGGCGTCGAACAGGCGACGGTAACCGGCAGGGTCAACGTTGCCGAGGCCCGGGACAACACCTTGCGCGCCGCCCAGGAGCGCGCCGTCCACCACAACCTCGTGACCGGTGAAGATGTCGAAGTTGGGGATGTCCTTGGCTGCGAGGAGCAGTTGGCGGAAGGAAACGTCGTCGCCCGAGGAATCCTTGACACCGGCAATGACGCCGTCACGGCCGAGGCGAACCAACAAGTCGGTGGGCAGCTTGAAGTGCGTGCGAACCGGGACGTCGTACGCGAAGATCGGCTTCTCGATGGCGGCGTGGATGCTGCGGAAGTGGGTTTCGGTTTCCGCGGCGTTGCCGATCGCGTAGTACATGGAGGTGACCACGATCGCGTCGGCGCCAAGGTCAACCACCTTGCGGGCTTCCTCGATCACGCGGTTGGTGGTCTGCTCGTTGGCGCCCACGATCAGCGGAACTGCTCCGGCGTTGGCGTCGGCGATGGTGGAGACCACCAATTCACGCTCTTCGTTGGTCAGGTAGGGGACTTCGCCGGAGGAGCCCAGGACGAAAAGGCCGGAGACACCGCCGTCGATCAGGTGCTTGGTGACGTTCTTCAGCGACGCGGTGTCGATGCTGCCGTCTGCGTGGCGGGGAGTGATGACCGGGGGGATGACGCCTTGGAACTGAGTGGACACAGAATTCTCCGTTGTTTGTAGCTTGTGAAGGGAAAAACTAGATATGAAGCAGGCTCGGCGCGGCGCCCAGGAGCTTCTTGGTGTAGTCGTTGCTCGGGTTGTCGAAGACTTGCGCGGCTGAGCCTTGCTCAACGATCTTGCCGAAGTACATGACGCAGATCCGGTCCGAAACGTAGCGGACGGTCTGGATGTCGTGCGAGATGAACACCATGCCCAGGTTCAGCTGGGTCTTTAGATCGGACAGCAGGTTCAGGACCTGCGCCCGGACGGAAACGTCCAGGGCCGACGTCGGCTCGTCCGCCACGATGATGTCCGGGTCCAGAGCCAGTGCACGGGCGATGGCCACGCGCTGGCGCTGCCCGCCGGAAACCTGCGACGGCGTCACTTCGGCTGCCGATTGCGGCAAGCCGACCAGCGCCAACAGTTCCTTGACCTTGGCGGCTCGGGAGGCTGCGTTGCCGATGCCGTGGATCTGCAGCGGATCCGTGAGGATGTCCTGGATGGTCATGCGCGGGTTCAGTGCGGTTGCCGGATCCTGGAAGACCACGGAGACGGAGCGACCAAACTGCTTGCGCATGGCAGCGTTCCGCTTGATGGCGGGCTTTCCGTGGAACAAGACCTTGCCCGACGTCGGCGGCTGGAGTCCCACGAGTACTGACGCGAGTGTGGACTTGCCGCAGCCGGACTCACCGACGATGCCCACGGTTTCGCCGCAGCTGATGGTGAAGTCCACGCCGTCCACGGCTTTGACGATGTTCGGCCGGAACAAGCCGCCGGTCCGTGCATGGTGATAGACCTTGACGTCCTTGAGTTCGATGACCGGCTTGGAGCCTTGCTGTGTTGACTGGCTCATTTCGCGTCCTCCTTCAGGTGGCTCGCCCAGAAGTGGTCGGCATCGTCGCCGTTCGTCGAAGCAACGGTGGTGAGGACCAGCTTCTGGTGTGGATCGGCGTCGGGCCTCAACGAGCGGGCCGCGAAGCGGTCGCCCGTAGCGAAGTCGCGAGGCGACGGGACCGTGCCGGGAATCTGGTGCAGGCGGACGGCGTCGGCCTCGATGGAGAGGACCGCGCCCAGCAGGCCCCGGGTGTACTCGTGCTTGGGGTTCTGCAGGAGTTCGGATGCCTGTGCGGATTCCACCACCTGGCCGGCGTACATCACCGTGATGCGGTGCGCCAAGGATGCCACCAGGGCGAGGTCGTGGCTGACGAAGACCATGGCGAAGCCCAGCTGCTCGCGGAGTTCGTTGAGCAGGTCCACAACCTGCTTCTGGACAGTGACATCCAGGGCAGTAGTGGGTTCATCGGCAACAACAATCTTGGGCGAGCGGGACAAAGCCATGGCAATCAGCACGCGCTGGCGTTGGCCGCCGGAAAGCTCGTGCGGGTAGCTGGCGAGGGTCCGGACCGGGTCCAGTTTCACCATTTCCAGAAGCTCTGCCGGCGTCTTGCGGCCGCCGCGCTTGGTGAGCTGCTCCATCTGGTCCTTGATTTTCATGGACGGGTTCAGGGAGCTCAGGGCGTCCTGGTACACCATGGCAATCTGCTCGCCGCGGAGACCCTCGTAGGCCTTGGGGTTGCTGTGCTTGGTGTTGGCATCCAGGAGTTCCTTGCCATCGAACTTGATGGAGCCGGTGACCTGGGCTGTTTTGGGCAGCAGCCCCATGACGGCCAGCGAGGTGATGGACTTGCCGCAACCGGATTCGCCTACCAGGCCCATGGTTTCGCCTTCGCGGACCGTGAACGTGACGTTGTCCACGATCGCGATGTCGCCGAAGCGGCCCGGGAAACGGATGGACAGGTTTTTCACTTCAAGCACGTTGCGGGCTTCGGGAGAAACCTGCGGGAGTCGGTCGGTGCGCTTCGCTTCAATGGCTGCCAGCAGTTCCAACTCGCGGTCCAGCAGGAGATGCGGGTTGGCGGCGGCCAGCTTCACATCGGTCAGCACGGCTGAAGCGCCCACATCAGACGTGACGTCACCAACGGAAGCCGCGCGGACGCCGTCGAGCTCGTGTTCCTCCACCACGGAGGCCTGGGCCACAGATGTGGCAACTTCGGTGTCCACGGCGACAACTGCAGCGGAACCGTCGTCGTCCTTCACTACCGGCGCGCGCCGCAGCTTCGGATTGACCATGGCGTCGGTGAGGCCTTCGGCCAGGATGTTCAAGGACAGCACGGTCAGCAGAATGGTCACACCGGCGAAGGTGGTGGCCCACCAGCCGCCGGACAGGACCAGGTTGCGGCCGTAGGAAATGACGTTGCCCCAGGACGGTGCAGGGTCCTGAACGCCGGCGCCCAGGAAGGAGAGGGAGGCTTCGAGGATGATGGCGTCGGCCACCATGACCGTGGCGAACACCAGCACGGGCGCGGCAGTGTTGCGGACAATGTGCTTGACCAGGATGTAGAAGCGGCCGGCACCGATCACGCGCTCGGCGCGGACGTAGTCTTCGCCGTACTGGGCCAGCACGTTGGCGCGGACCACACGGGCCAGTTGCGGGGTATAGATGATGGCGATCGCGATGATGATGGTGGGCACCGAGTTGCCGAACGCGGCCAACAGCACGGCCGCCAGCGCGATGCCGGGGAATGCCATGAGGATGTCCATGAGCCGCATGATGATCTCGTTCACGGACTTGCTGGAGGTGGCCGCGAAGGAACCGAGGAGTGCACCGGCAAGGATGGCCAGGGCAACCGCTCCGAGGCCGATCATCAGCGACGACTGTGCACCGAAGAGGAGACGCGAGAAGATGTCACGGCCCAAGCGGTCGGTGCCGAAGAAGTGCTCTGCACCCGGCGGGGTGGCTGGAATGAACGTCTCCAGAGGATCGTGCGGTGCAATGACCGGCGCGAAAATGGCCGCCAGGACAATCACGATGAGGAAGAGCAGGGCGATACGGGAGCCCCAGGGCAGGGCTTTGAAACGAATGCCCGGGGCACTTAGCCGTTCTGCGAGCTTGCTGCGCATGAGCTATACCGTCCTGATTCGGGGGTTGATGAGCAGGTAGAGAAGGTCCACCACGATGTTCACCAGAACGAAGGTGACAGAGATGGTGAGCACCACGCCCTGGACCAGGTTGACGTCCAGGTTGGTGATGCCGTTGAGGATCAGTTGTCCCATACCGGGCAGGGCGAAGATCATTTCAATCACGACGGCGCCGCCCAGCAAGTAGCCGACGCGCAGTCCCAGCACGGTCACCGGGGTGACGAGGGCGTTGCGGAGGACGTTCTTGGAGACCACCTCGCGGTAGGGGACACCGTTGCCGATGGCTGTACGGACGTAGTCGCGGTCCAGTTCTTCCACCATCGACGTACGGACCACTCGGATCAGCGACGCTGACACAGGGATGCCGAGCGCCAAAGCCGGGAGGGCCATCGAGTTGAGCCAACCGCCGAAACCGGATTCCGGCGTCGCAATTCCGCCTGAGGGGAACATCGGGTTGGCACCGAGAGCGAACCACTGGATGAGGAGGATGCCCAGCCAAAACGACGGCGTGGCGATCGCGGCGATGGAGAAGACTCGGACCAGCTGGTCCTGCCATTTATCGCGGTACAGGGCGCCGAGGATGCCGAACGCGAGCGAGAGCACTATCGCGATAAGCACGCCCAGGAAGGTGAGCTGCAGCGTCAGGGGGAACGCCGAGCCGATCATGGAAGCCACCGATTTGGCCGGCGGGGTGGTGACGCCGAGGTCGAACTGCAGGAGCTTGCCGAGGAATCGGAAGTACTGCAGGACCAGGGAATCGTTGAGGCCATTTTCCTGGCGGTACTGCTGTTTCGCTTCTTCGCTGGCACCGTCGCCGAGGGCGGAGCTGGCCTGGTCGCCGGGGGCGGCCTGCAGAACGAGGAAGACGAGCAACGTGATGCCCAGGATCATCAATGGCAATGCTGCAAGCCTGCGGCCAAGCAGACGCAATATCGTGACCAATTTATTCTCCGGTTGGTTGGGTGCTGCTGGTTGTGGGGCCTGCTCTGCGGGCTATTTGGGGGATTTAGGCCGCAGAGCAGGCCTCACAACTCGAAGGGTGCTTAGGCAGTTCGTCCGACGTCGATGAACGACAGGCCGGTGGTGGGCAGGGGCTGGAAACCGTTGAGTTTCTTCTCGTCCCAGGCACTGGGGAGTTGGCGGTGGAAGACCGGGTACAGGGGAACTTCGTCTGAGACCATATCCACGATTTCGCCCACGATCTTCTTGGCCTCGTCACCGGAAGCCTGCGAGCCCTTGTTCATGAGTTCCTGCAGCTTGGTGCGCTCCGGCGTGGTCCAGAAGGCACGCTTGTCCATCCAGGTCGCACCCGAGTAGAACCAGCTCAAAAGGAGGTCCGCGTCGTTACCGAAAACGGAGGGATCGCCGGGGGCAGCAACCACGGAGAAATCACCCTTGCCCACGCGGTCGCTGTACAAGGCGCCGGACTGGAGGCTCTTGACGGTGACCTTGACGCCGGGGATCTTGTTCCAGGATTCGAGGATCAGCGGTGCAACATCCTTGACCCAGGCGGTGTCCGTGGTGAGGAGTTCGAATTCGAGGCTGGTGACGCCTGCCTGCTTTAGCAGCTCCTCGGCTTTGGAGGTATCGAAGCCGTAGACATTCTTGGCCTTGACGTAGTCCGGGTGGCCTTCCTGGAAGTAGGACGTGGCAGCCTTGGCGTTGCCGAACAGGGCCTTCTTAATGATGGCTTCCTTGTCCATGCCGTAATGCAGGGCTTGGCGGACCAGCTTGTTGTCGAACGGGGCCTTGGCGCAGTTGAACATGAGGAACAGCAGGCCGAACGACTGGACGGATTCAACCTTGACCTTGGACTTCAGGCCGTCAACGTCCAGGTAGGGAACGTCTTCGATGGCTTGGACGCGGCCGGACTGGACTGCGGTAACACGGGCTGCTGCGTCGGACAGCAGCAGCCAGGTCATACCCTTGGCCAGTGCAGGCTTGGGGCCGTTGTAATCGGCGAAAGCTTCAAAAACGATCTTGTCGTCCTTGACCGCTGAGACGAGCTTGTAGGGGCCGGAGCCGACGGGCGCGGCGTCGAAGGCCTTCAGATCGGTGGCGAGTGCCTTCGGAACGATCTTCACCACGGAGATGCGTGGCCCGAAGCCCGGGAAGGCGTACTTCAGGGTGAACTCCACCGTCTTCGCGTCCAGAGGCTTGACGTCCTGGATGAAGGGAATGAACTGGGAGAACAGGGACTTGTTCGCCGGATCCATCACCCGGGTGAAGGAGAAAGCGACGTCTTCGGTGGTGACGGGGGAGCCGTCATGGAACTTCGCACCTTCGCGGATGGTCACCTGGTAGGTGGTGTCGTTGACCTTCTTGGGGTCCGACGCTGCGAGGGCGTTGTAGGGCTGGCGGGTTGCCGGGTGGAGTTCAAGGAGGCCCTCGAAGATGTGCAGGTTGGCTGCCATCGGTGTGGCGCCGGACGAGCTCAGGGGATCGAAGCCGGTGGACAGGGCGTAGGAAATGCCGGCCTCGATGATGAGGTCCTTGTTGACGGCCGCCGTGTTGGTGGTGGCGCCCGTGGTGGTGCTGGCAGCGCCGCCGCACGCAGAGAGGCTTGCCGTGAAGGCGGCTGCTGCACCAACTGCGCCGCTTAGCTTCAGGAAGTTCCGGCGGCTGGCGTCGTTGACCAGCGGCAGGCTTTGGATCGTCTTGCTCATAGGGTGCCTCACCATTCGCGTTTCGTGGGTTATCGGATGTAGGACGTCCGATGCTCGTATGGAAACTGTAAGGGCGGTCACAACGGAACGTCAAGTGAGAATTGGCGCTTGGGTCTCTGCCGCGCGCCTGGCGGTTTGCCGGCTGCGGCCGGTCCTGGTGGGAAATCTCAGGGAATTCCCGTACATAGCTATGACGGAGGTGGGACATCCGATATTGTATGTTGCGTGCCACTCGTTCTTGGGTGGGCACTAAGCTCGCCTCAATATTAACACCGCACTTGTTTCCAACGCTGGCTTTAGCCGGTGGCGGGGGAAGTGCATCGGCAAGGAGAAAGCCATGACAACTTCCGGTGTAGTTCCGCAGGCGCGGTTCAGTGCACAGGCCCGGCTGCGTGCATTGCAGTCGGACATTATGGAATTGATCCTTGAGCGTGAACTGGAGGCCGGCGATCCATTGCCCACGGAGAGTGAGCTCTCTGTCGCCTTGGGCGTGGGGCGCAATACGCTCCGTGAATCCCTCAAGGTGCTTCAGGCGCTGGGCGTCATAGAGATCCGGCACGGGTTCGGCATGTTCGTGGCACCGAGCAACTTCGACGCCCTCGCGGACGGACTTACGTTCCGTGGCAGGCTCTCCCTGCGTCACCAAGGACTTGAAGCCTTGCAATTGGTGGATGTCCGCCAGGCGTTGGAGTCCGGATTGATTGGCTCCTCCATTGACGTCATGACCAAGGAGCAACTCACCTCCATCGAAGAAGCCGTGAAGCAGATGGAAGAGCTGGCCGCCGAGGGCGAGAACTTCGTTGCCGCCGATGCCGAGTTCCACCGCCGACTCTTCGAACCCCTGAACAACGAACTCCTGATCAACCTCATGGGGGTCTTCTGGAAGGTCTACCGGAAGATTCATGTGGAGATCGGCCCAGGCAACGAGGATCTGGCAAAAACCGCCGCCATGCACCGCAACATCTATGCTGCCGTTGCCGCCGGCGACAAAGTTTCTGCCTCGGAGTTGCTCAACCGACACTTCGACGGCATCCGGCGCCGCATCGGCGAGGCCGTGGGGGACTGAGCCTCCGCGCCTAACGCAAGGGCCGCCGTCGTACTTCTATGAAAAGTACGACGGCGGCCCTTGCGTTTGCGGGGTGGCTCACCTCATCCGGGCAAAACAAAAGACCCGCACCGGCGAACCGGTGCGGGTCTTGATCTGTGCGCCCAAAGGGATTCGAACCCCTGACCTTCTGTTCCGTAGACAGACGCTCTATCCAGCTGAGCTATGGGCGCATTTCGTGTGATTCTCGGCGGTCTGTTTCTCTGACCCCCTCGAACCTCAATAAACTTTACAGAAGTTCATGTGAAGTTCCAAATCCAAAAGCTGTAATCTGCGCAACTAGACCGGTCTACGTGACCTTCGTCACTTAAAATGAGCTTTGTCGATCCCGAATCCTTGATTTCTAGCGGTTTTCCCTTCACGCCTCTTTGGATGTCCGATGTCTGACAGCGGATTGGTCTGGTCCGCGGCCCCTATCGTTTAGGACACACCACTGAACCCGAGGAAGGGAACCGCAATGGGCGATCTGGCGCGACTGCCGCTGCTTGAGAAGGCACCTACTACGCATGCACGCCTGCTGGCCTGGGTTGAGGAAGTTGCCGAGCTGACTCAGCCGGACCGCATCCACTGGGTTGATGGCAGCGAAGCAGAAAACAAGAAGCTCACCGACGAACTCGTCGAAGCCGGCACGCTGAAGCGACTGAACCCGGAAACGTTCCCGAATTCCTTCGCGGCGTTCTCCGACCCCGCTGACGTTGCCCGTGTGGAAGAGCAGACCTTCATCTGCTCCGAAAACGAGCGCGACGCAGGCTTCACCAACAACTGGATGGCCCCGGCCGAGATGAAGCAGAAGCTGCGCGGACTATTCGCCGGCTCCATGCGCGGCCGCACCATGTACGTCATTCCGTTCGTCATGGGCCACCTGGATGCCGAGGATCCCAAGTTTGGCGTCGAGATCACCGACTCCGCCTACGTTGTCGCCTCCATGCGCATCATGGCCCGCATCGGCACTGACGTCCTGGATCGCATCACGCAGACCGACGCCTTCTTCGTACCGGCCCTCCACTCACTGGGCGCACCTCTGGAAGCCGGCCAGGCCGACGTCGCATGGCCGTGCAACACCGACAAGTGGATTGTGCACTTCCCCGAAGAGCGCTCCATCTGGTCCTTCGGCTCCGGTTACGGCGGAAACGCCCTCCTTGGAAAGAAGTGCTACGCGCTGCGCATCGCTTCGGTGATGGCCCGTGACGAAGGCTGGCTGGCCGAGCACATGCTCATCCTCAAGCTGACCTCCCCCGAGCAGAAGACCTACTACATCTCCGCCGCTTTCCCGTCCGCTTGCGGCAAGACCAACCTCGCGTTGCTCGACCCCACCATCAAGGGCTGGAAGGTTGAGACCCTGGGTGATGACATCACCTGGATGCGCTTCGGCAAGGAAGGCGAGCTCCGCGCCGTCAACCCCGAGGCCGGCCTGTTCGGCGTCGCTCCCGGCACCGGCTGGGGCACCAACCCCAACGCCATGCGTGCCATCGCGAAGGGCAACAGCATCTTCACCAACGTCGCCCTGACCGACGACGGTGGCGTCTGGTGGGAAGGCATGACCGAGGAAACTCCGGCACACCTGACCGACTGGCGCGGCGAGTCCTGGACTCCGGACTCTGACGCCCCGGCCGCGCACCCGAACTCCCGCTTCTGCACTCCGATCGACCAGATCGACATGCTGGCCGAAGAGTACTTCAGCCCGGAAGGCGTGGAACTGTCCGCGATCCTGTTCGGCGGCCGCCGCAAGACCACCATCCCGCTGGTCACTGAGGCCCGCAACTGGTCCAACGGCATCTTCATGGGCTCCACGCTGTCCTCCGAAACCACGGCTGCTGCCGCCGGTGCCGTTGGCGTCGTCCGTCGCGACCCCATGGCCATGCTGCCGTTCATCGGCTACGACGCAGGTGACTACCTGAACCACTGGGTGAACCTGTCCGCCAAGGCCAACCCGGAGCGTCTGCCCAAGATCTTCCTGGTCAACTGGTTCCGTCGCACGGCTGAAGGCGGCTTCGCCTGGCCTGGCTTCGGCGACAACGCCCGTGTGCTCAAGTGGGCCATCGAGCGCCTCGAAGGCAAGGCCGACGCCGTGGAGACCCCGATCGGTTTTGTACCGACCGGCGAATCCATCGACCTCGAAGGCCTGGACATGACCCCGGCTGAGGTTGAGTCGGCTGTTCGCGTTGACCCGGCCGAGTGGGCAACCGAGCTGGCGTCCATCGAGGAATGGTTCGCCAACTTCGGCGAATCCCTCCCGGCGGCACTTCAGTCCGAGCTGGACGGTCTCAAGACCCGTCTGGGCTAGACCTCTTAGGAACAACGGCGTTCTTAAGTGAACGACGACGGCCCGTCACCTTTCAATCGAAAGGTGACGGGCCGCCGTCGTGCTGCGCCTTAGTTGGCGAGCCACACGTCCGGACCAAAGACTTCGTAGTGGATGCGGGTAGCCGGAATGCCGGCATCGATGGCTTCGTCGCGGATCTTTTTCATGAAGGGGAGAGGGCCGCACAGATAGAGCGAGGCATCTGCGGGCATGTCGACTTCGCGCAGCGACATGAAGCCTTCCTTGGAACCTTGTTGGGGACTTTCAAGCCATAACTGCAGCTCGGCATCGATTTTGGCGGCGTCTGCAGTCATCTGGTCACTGAGTGCCCAGTTTTCCATGGTCTTTTCGGCATGAAGAACCATGACCTGCCGATCGGTGCCCGTCGCCGCGAGCGACCGCAGGATGGACGCCGTTGGAGTGCAACCGATACCCGCGGATGCCAGGATGACGGGACCTTCCCCTTCTCTGAGGGTAATTTCGCCGTAGGGGTTTGAGATCTCGAGGATGTGGCCGGGTTCGACGCCGGCGTGCAGGGCGGTGGACACCTCGCCGCCGTCGTTGAGCTTGGTGGTGAACACGCGGCTGCTGCCTGCTGTGCCGGAGAGCGAATACTGGCGCACCTGGCGCAGTCCGTCGGGAAGTTGGACCTTGACGCTGACGAACTGACCGGGTTTTGCCGCCGTTACCGGGGTGTCGTCCGCCGGTTCCAAGGTGAATGTCATGGCATCCGTGCCTGCCGGCTCCTTGTTCACCACACGCCAGGGCATCCACATTCTGTGGTTTGCCTGGGATGCGTAGAGGTCCTTTTCAAGCTTGATCAGGGCATCTGCCATGAGCCAGTAGACCTCTGTCCATGCTTCGGCGATCTCCGGAGTGATGACCTCGGCCAAGTCCGCCGCGATGGCTGCGAAGAGATGCTCGTAGACCACTCCGTACTGATCCTCCGTGATCCCGAGGGACGCGTGCTTGTGGGCAATGCGGGAGAGTACTTTTTCGGGGAGGGTGTCCGGGTTGTTGATCAGGTGGGTCGCGAAGGCCGCGATACTCCCGGCGAGTGCCCGCTGCTGATCTCCTGAGCGTTGGTTGGAACGGCTGAAGAGTCCATCGAGCAATTCAGGATGCGCGGCGAAGAGCCGATTGTAGAAGTCGACGGTGATCGCGCTGATCCGTGACCCAACCAAAGGCAGGGTGGCTTCGACGATGGGGCGGGACTTTTCCGAGAGCATGGTTCTCCTGGGTGTAGGGGCCGGTTTGCCCGGCCGCTATATATAAGCATTGAGAATGCCTATATTTATATTCCAATTTCTACACCGCGTAGAAGAGTTCTGCAAACCGGGGAGGTGCAAACCGGAAAGGTGCGTAAACCGGAAAAGGCTGGCGCTCGTTCGGCGCATTGCTGGTGCCCGTGATGGCTACGACAGCGTGGCGGGGGTCCTGAACTCCGGCTTGAGCCCGATGGATTGGAACACCGGGATCATCTGGCGGGCATGGGGGAGGGAAGAGATCACCACGGTATCGAGCTCGCGGTAGAAAGCTTCCCTGGCCTTATTCATCGCGTGACGCAGTCCGCACTCATTGATGAGGGGGCAGGCCTTCGTGGGCGATTGGCACTCCGCTGGATCCTGCCGGCTGTCGAGATGCCGCAGGAGCTCGCCAACGGTAGCCTTTCTTCCGGCTTCATTGAGCCGGGAACCGCCAAGCCGTCCGCGTTCGACGTCGATAAATCCGAGGGCTCGCAGGCGGACCATCGCCTTGCTGACATGGTTGTACGGCGTCCCCACAGCATCGGCCACCGCTTGTGTTGTCAGCAGTGTGCCTTCGGGAGCCGCGGCCAGCACCATGATGGCGCGGAGACTGACATCTGCGAAGGCGTTGATTTTCATGGGATCAGCTTACGGATTAGGTCTAGTCCACCCAGATGGATGGTTCGTGGGTATCAGGTTCCATGGCGCTAAAGGCGAATCCGTCCACTGTGGGCGTGTACGGAATAATGGCCGCACGGACTTCGCCATCCCTGTGCTCGGCTGCACCATGAATGCCGTCAGAACCATGGTCCGGCAGATTGACGTCGCTCACAACTGCTACAGCCTTAAAATCATCGCGGCCTTGGCGCAGCAGGTCATGGATGTCGGTCAACATCTGTCCTGCATCCACTTCGCCATTCTCGTCCGGCTCGCCCGGGGCAATCATCACTATGCGTAGTTCACCATCGTTGGACAGTGTGACTCCGAACGGGAAGAAGCCGCCGTTCTGCTGGATGTGCTCCTGCGCGGTCCCGAGTGCAGTGCCCAGTGTCTCGCGGAGTTCGCGGTCCTGGACTGATTCGGGGGCATCGGTGGAGGCGGTTTCGCTCATGCCAGCCAGTCCCTACGCCCGGACCAGCGCCAGGACGCGGTCGCGGATCTTTTCCATGGTGGCTTGGTCCTTGGCTTCTGCATTCAGGCGAAGGAAGGGCTCAGTGTTGGACGGGCGAAGGTTGAACCACCAGCTACCGTCCTTTGCTGTGAACGTGCTGCCGTCCATGTGGTCGATGTCGATGTCTTCGGTTTCGAAGTCGACGCGAACGCGCTCGACGGCGCCGGCCTTGTCTTCGATTTCGGAGTTGATCTCGCCGGAGGAGACGTAGGGCTCGTACTGGCGGCCCAGCTCCGAGAGAGGTCCGTCCTGCTCACCCAAGGCGGCAAGGACGTGCATTGCGGCAAGCATGCCCGTATCCGCGTTCCAGAAATCCCGGAAATAGAAGTGCGCCGAGTGCTCCCCGCCGAACACGGCGCCTTCCTCCGCCATGACAGCCTTGATGAAGGAGTGTCCTACGCGGGTACGTACGGCACGGCCGCCGTCCTTGGCTACGAGCTCTGGCACGGCCTTGGAGGTAAGGAGGTTGTGGATGATGACGGGGGTCTCTTCCCCTGCGGCCTGGGCCCGGGCGATCTCACGCCGGGCCACCATGCCCGTGATCGCTGACGGGGAAACGGGCTCGCCCTTTTCGTCGATGACAAAGCAGCGGTCCGCGTCGCCGTCGAACGCGAGGCCAATGTCGGCGCCGTGCTTGATGACAGCGGCCTGCAGGTCGCGCAGGTTTTCCGGCTCCAGAGGGTTGGCCGGGTGGTTGGGAAATGAACCGTCCAGTTCAAAGTAGAGCGGGATGATTTCAAAGGGCAGAGCCGGGAGCAATTTGTCGCCCAAGACAGCCGGGGTGGTCAAACCAGCCATGCCGTTCCCTGCATCCACCACGATCTTCAGCGGGCGGGACCCGGACAGGTCCACCAGTTTGCGCAAGTATTCGGAGTAGTCCTTCAGGACGTCGTGCACGCCAATCTCGCCGCGAGTGACCGCCGCAGGGATGGTGCCGGTGTTCAGGTACTGCTCAGCGAGGGCTTGGATTTCCTTGAGCCCACTCTCGGAAGAGATGGGCTGAGCGCCGGCCTTTGCCATCTTGATGCCGTTGTAGGCGGCCGGATTGTGGCTTGCCGTGAACGTGGCACCGGCAGCGTTGAGGGCGCCACATGCGTAGTAGAGCTCGTCGGTAGAGATGAGGTCGAGCAGTTGGACGTTCGCTCCGCGCGTTGCTGCACCGTTGGCAAAGGCGCGGCTGAACTCCGGCGATGAGGGACGCATGTCGCCGCCAACAAGGACCGTTTCGCCCTCGAGTCCCAAGACATCGATGAAGGCAGCGCCTACGGCCTCGACGATTTCAGCCGTGATGGACTCACCCACGATGCCCCGGACGTCGTACGCCTTGAAGGAAGCCGAGAGGTCGAATGTCTTGTTCTGCTCGATAGTCACGGGCTCAATCCTACTGTGGCAACGCAGTTGGGGTTGAACCTGAAGAGATGACCTGTGGATAGTGGTTGTCCACATAGCAGGACGGCCCGGTTCTGGCTGTCAGGGTCGGCTGGAATACTGGGTTGATGGCCAACAACTCCCCAAACGCTGCCGTTTCCGTGCAATCACCTACACATCAGCAGGCGCTGGCGTGCCTTCGTGAGTTGGTAGGCCACCCCGAAGCCCGGTTCCATGACGGGCAGTATGAAGCCATCGAGGCGTTGGTGGACGCGGGCCGCCGAGCGTTGGTAGTACAGCGGACAGGATGGGGAAAGTCAGCGGTTTACTTCGTGGCGTCATTGCTGTTGCGTCGGCGTGGCTCCGGTCCAACGCTGATTGTGTCGCCGTTGCTTGCGCTCATGCGTGACCAGGTAGCCGCAGCTGCCCGGGCGGGCGTGCGGGCCGTCGCCATAAACTCCGCCAATGCCTTGGAGTGGGACACGGTCCTTGCCCAGCTGGCCGCGGACGAGGTTGATGTCCTTCTGGTCTCCCCGGAGCGGCTCACCAACCCCTCGTTCAGGGAGAATCAGCTTCCGGAGCTCATTCGCCGAACCGGGCTACTGGTGATTGACGAGGCCCACTGTATATCGGACTGGGGCCACGACTTCCGCCCTGACTACCGCCGCATCGCGGACCTCATTGCACAGTTGCCTGAGTCTGTTCCGGTTTTGGCAACCACAGCCACCGCCAATTCCAGGGTGGTTCACGACATCGAAGAACAACTTGGCGCCGGAGTGTTGACCATACGAGGCGCACTGGGTCGCGAATCCCTTCGGCTCGGTGTCCTGACGCTGCCCGATTCCAGGGATCGGCTGGGGTGGCTGCTGACGCACCTTGCGGACATGCCCGGCAGCGGCATTATTTACACGCTCACGGTCTCGGCGGCCGAGGACACCGCACGGCTTCTTGCGGAGGCCGGGCACAACGTTTTGTCCTACACGGGAAGAACGGACCCGGCGGACCGGGAGCGTGCCGAACAACTCCTGAAGGACAACCAAGTGAAGGCCCTCGTGGCCACTTCCGCCCTGGGAATGGGATTCGACAAGCCGGACCTGGGCTTCGTGATCCACCTCGGCGCTCCGTCGTCACCGGTTGCCTACTACCAGCAGGTTGGCCGTGCGGGACGTGGAGCAGCCAACGCCGACGTCCTGCTCCTGCCGGGCACCGAAGACCGGGAAATCTGGCAGTACTTCGCCACAGCATCCATGCCATCGGCAGAGAAAGCCGAGGCTGTGCTGGGCGTGCTGGGGGAGGCAGGCTCAGCCTTGTCCACCGTCGCGCTGGAAGCCAGGGTGGATCTTCGCCGTACGCCTTTGGAACTCCTCCTCAAAGTCCTGGCAGTCGACGGAGCGGTAGAACGCGTTGGGGGCGGTTGGCGATCAACCGGCCAGCCGTGGAACTATGACGCCGAACGCTACGCACGCATCGCCGAAGCCCGCGTGGATGAGCAGGATTCCATGGTGATCTACCAGGACACGGCCGGCTGCCGCATGGAATACATCACCTCGGTCCTGGATGACGAAACTGCAGCTTCCTGCGGACGCTGCGACAATTGCGCCGGCCGCTGGTTCCCGGTGGACGTGGCAGCGTCGGCAGCCGACGCCGCGGGACAAACCCTCCGGCGTGCCGGCATAGCCGTGGAACCCCGGCTACAGTGGCCCAGCGGCATGGACCGCCTCGGTGTTGCAGTCAAGGGAAAGATCAAGCCCGACGAGAGCGTTTCAGAAGGACGCATCCTGGCCAGGCTTACTGACCTGGGCTGGGGCGGAGCTTTGCGGGAGCTGTTCGCTGCCGGGGCTCCGGACCACGCCGTGGATCCTGCCATGCTGCAGGCCTGCGTCCAAGTACTGCGCGAGTGGTCTGGGGCCGAAGGCGGAACCCCGTGGAGCGGCGTCGGACGACCTGCGGCGGTTGTCAGCATCCCGTCGCGCAGCAAGCCACAGTTAGTGGAATCCCTGGCGCAGGGGATTGCCGGGATAGGGCGGATGCCGTACCTCGGGCAGCTGCAGCCCCAGTACGGAGGACCAACAGGAGCCCGCGGCGGCAACAGCGCATACAGGCTGGCCGGTGTCTGGGACAGGCTCGTTGTGGGCCCCGAGCTTGCCCAGGCCTTGGCGGGCACGGGCGGACAGCCCGTGTTGCTGGTGGACGACCTCATAGACAGCCGCTGGACCATGACCGTATCCGCCCGTGCCTTGCGACAAGCCGGCGTGGGCGCCGTTCTGCCACTGGCGCTGGCCCAAGCCGGATAAGGCAGGGTAGTTGGGCGTGGTCGAACTACGTCATGTTGTGATCGCTCCCACTGCACGTCTATAGGATCGAGCAAACACGCCTGCTTGCCTGCCCGGATCACGGGCCACCAGCCAGAACTTGGACCGGAGCCATGAGCACAAAACCCAACACCGACGTCGAAGCGGCCAACGAAACCAGTTGGCGGCCGCGGCTGGCCCTGTTGGTGGCGGCAACGTTCTTCATGGAGTTCCTCGACGGGACCATCCTCACCACGGCCATCCCCAGCATCGCCTCCGACTTCAGGGTGGCGCCG
Source organism: Pseudarthrobacter sp. PvP004 (assembly GCF_017876035.1). Lineage (NCBI taxonomy): Bacteria > Bacillati > Actinomycetota > Actinomycetes > Micrococcales > Micrococcaceae > Pseudarthrobacter > Pseudarthrobacter sp. PvP004. The sequence goes on along the minus strand of NZ_JAGINL010000001.1, from coordinate 3,138,915 downwards.
GCAGACATCAACATCACCATGACCGCATATCTGGTGACGGTGGCCATGGGCATCCCGCTGAGCAGTTGGCTTGCTGAGCGGTTCGGCGCTCGCCGGATCTTCTGCCTTGCGATATCGATATTCACCATTGCCTCCCTGCTCTGTGCGATCAGCACGGACCTGACCATGCTCACGCTCAGCCGTGTGGCCCAAGGCATGGGCGGGGCCATGATGGTTCCCGTCGGCACTCTGGTGGTGTTGCGGGGTACTCCCAAGTCCGAGCTTCTTCGCGCCACTGCGTACCTTGTGTGGCCAGGCCTGCTGGCTCCGGTCCTGGCTCCCATGGTGGGCGGTGCCCTGACCACCTTCCTGTCATGGCACTGGATCTTCATCATCAACGTCCCTCTCGGCCTGGCCGCATTCATTGCAGCTCTCAGGCTGGTGCCGCGAACACAGTTTGATGCCAGGCGCCGGCTCGACTGGTTCGGGCTACTGCTCACTACGCTGGGCGTGGGTGCCCTCGTAGTTGGGCTGGAGACCTTGGGAGGGCACGCGTCCAATGTGCTTGCCGTGGTGGTGGTCGCTGCCGGAGTGCTGTCCTTGGCGGGGGCAGTCTGGTGGATGAGGAAAGCCAGCGTTCCCCTGTTCAACCTCAGCGTCTTCGGCACCAGGACTTTCAGGGCGACTTCCACCGGCGGCTTCATTTACCGGCTGACCATCAGTTCCGTTCCGTTCTTGTTGCCCTTGATGTTCCAGGACGGATTTGGCTGGGATCCGCTGAAGGCCGGCGTGATGGTGGCGGCAGTCTTCGTGGGCAACATAGGGATCAAGCCGGCCACCACGCCGCTCATCAGGCGTTTTGGGTTCAAGCCCGTGCTTGTCTTTGCGTCGTTCGCGTCAGCCGTGACGTTTGCGTTGTGCGCTTTCCTGGACGCCCAAACACCTGAGCCACTGATCTTTGCTTTGCTGCTGCTCAGCGGGGCGTTCCGCTCCATCGGCTTCTCTGCCTACGCTTCGGTGCAGTACGCGGACATCGTCCCGGGTCAGCTGCCCTCAGCCAATGCCATCTCCGCGACGCTCGTTCAATTGGCGGCGGCTGCGGGCATCGCGGTGGGCGCCCTTTTCCTGCGCCTGTTCGAAACCACGCAGGTGTTCGGGGGGGAGCACGTGGCGGCTTACAAGGGGGCATTTGTTGCCATGGCCATCCTGATGCTGATCAGCACGGTGGACAGCCTGACCCTTCACCGTCACGCCGGGGCCGAAGTCAGCGGCGGAGCAAAGCGCGGCTGAGCAGCGGCTTCATGGAGAAGAGCCTTAAACGCAAAGGTCCCGGTTCGAAAACCGGGACCAATTCGCGGAGACGGGGGGATTTGAACCCCCGGTGGAGTTGTGCCCCACACTTCATTAGCAGTGAAGCCCATTCGGCCGCTCTGGCACGTCTCCCTTTGCTATTGCTAGCCCACCAAGGATACGCAGAAGGTGCCTTCCAGCGCAAAACGCCCCGGCCAAGCCGCCCGTTTCGTTGGTTCCCTGCCAGCCATGCCGTTCGCACGGCACAGTTCGCAGGGAACCGTCGAATCGGGCTTCAGCGAACTGTTAGTTGCTCCCAGCCAGCGAACGCCACAGGAAGTGGTTGCTCCGGGCCTGAAGCGCTGCGGCCTGCCTGTTGTCGGAGGCCCCCGCGTGGCCGCCTTCCAGGGCTTCATGGAACCATACGTTCGGGATGCCCATGGCTTGCATTCGCGCCGCCATTTTGCGGGCCTGGACGGGTCCCACACGATCATCGGACGTGGCGGTCCAAATGAAGGTCTCCGGGTATTCCACGCCGTCGTGAAGCAAATGGTACGGCGAGAAGGTGCGGATGAAATCCCATTGCGCGGGGACATCCGGGTCACCATATTCGGCGATCCACGAGTATCCGGCGGAGAGCTTGGTGTAGCGGCGCATGTCCAGGAGCGGCACTCCGCAGGACACAGCGCCGAACAGTTCCGGATATTGGGTCAGCATGTTGCCTACCAGGAGGCCGCCGTTGGAACCACCTACGCAACCGAGTCGACGGCGGCTGGTGACGCCTCGCGAGATGAGGTCCTTCGCCACGGCCGCGAAGTCCTCGTACGCGCGGTGCCGGTTTTCCTGGAGGGCTGCACGGTGCCAGGAGGGACCGTATTCGCCGCCGCCGCGGATGTTGGCAACAACGTAGACGCCGCCGCGTGAGTGCGCGGCAGCACCGTCGTCGGAGGATGCGCCCAAGGTGCGGCGCTCCAGCCAGGCCCGACCCATGGTTCCGCTGTATGCCGGAGTCCGCGAAACCTCGAACCCGCCATATCCGGAGAGCTGAGTGGGGTTTTGCCCGTCCAGCACCAGGTCCTTGGAAGCGACCTGGAAGTAGGGGACCTTGGTCCCGTCGTCAGACACCGCGAAGTGCTGCTGGACTTCGTAGTCGGCTTCGTTGAAGAACGACGGCGACCGCTTGACTTCGGCGTGCTGGCTCGCCACGCCACTGGCCTCCGAACCACTACCCGCCGAAGCACCACCCGACGACGACGCACCGAGCGTCCCCCGGGTCAATGTGGTGGGTGTCGTGAAGCCGGTGGCCACCAGCCAAAAGTCGTTGCCTTCAGGGCCAGCGTCTTCGTCATCCACGGCGTAGGCGTTGACGTCGTGCAGGGGCGGGCACGCGTCCAGGACGGTGGACGTCCAGCCGCCTTCGGAGTCGGGACGGGATGGGTCCAGCACCCGGATCTCGGAGGACACATCGCGCAGGAGGTTCAGCAGGAGGTAGTCCTTGGTCCAGCTCCACGACTGCAGCGACGTGTGGGCATCCGGCGTGAACAGGACCAGCAGTGAACGGGTCCCTGCCAGATAGGACTCGAAGTCCGCGGCCAGCAAGGACCCGGCAGGGTAGAGAACACCGGCAACATCCCAGTCCTTCTGCGGACGGAACAGCAGCCAATCCCGGTGGGCGCTGATGTTCACATCCGTGGGAACGTCGATGACCACCCAGGAGTCGTCGCGCAGCAGCGATGTACTGCGGTTGTAGAAGTCGATGTAGTCCACGGCGAAAGTCCGCTCGTAGCCAGGCGTGGAGTCGTGGGCCACCATGGCCAGCATGTGGTCCTCGGGGATTTCGAAGAGGCGCTCGGCGTCGGCAAGGGACTGGCCACGGCGGAGCTTCACGCCGGTCCGCGCATAGGACGAGGTAGTTGCTGGCAGGCCTTCGGCTGTGCTGGATACGAGCAAAGTGTCGGCGTCCAGCCAGCTGACGTTGCCCTTGGCGGTGGGCAGATCAAAGCCACCCTCCACGAAGGTGCGGGATTCGACGTCGAACTCGCGGTGGCGGTCAGCGTCGCCGCCGTCGGGAGATAGCGAAACCATGGCCAGGCGGTACTCGGAGCCGTCGGCTGGACGGAGGAAGCCAACGCCGTGGAAGACCCACTCGACGCCTTCAGCGGCGGCGAGGGCGTCGATGTCCAGCAGAACGTCCCACTCGGGTTCTTCGGTGAGGTAGCTTTCCCAGGTGGTGCGGCGCCAGAGGCCCTTGGGGTGTTCCTGGTCTTTCCAGAAGTTGTAGTAGAAATCGCCTCGTTTGGAGACCATTGCGATGCGATCGGTGGAGTCGAGGACCTCCAGGATGCCGGCCTCAACGGCCTCATATTCGGCGTCCTCCAAGAGTTCCTCGGTGCGGGCGTTCTGCTCGCGGACCCACGCCAGCTGCTCTTCGCCGTGGATGTCCTCGAGCCAGACGTTTTCGTCCGTGGGTTCGGGCGCGACGTCCGCTGCGTGGCGGGGGCCGGAGGCCGGCGCAGCGTCATTCTCGGGGAGTGGCGTCGGATCAGCTTCTGTGGTGGTCATCGCCCCATCCAAGCAACACTGTTCAACGGTAAGCAAGTCACGCAGAAGTTAGGCTTGAGCGTGGCTAAATCCCAAACCAACCGTGTTGCCCTGATTGGGGCCGGCCCTCGGGGCACCAGTGTCCTTGAGCGGTTGCTCGCGAATTGGGCTGCGGACAGCCCGCACGGCACCACGTTGCACATCGACGTTGTGGATCCTTATCCGGCCGGTTCGGGTCATGTGTGGCAGCCGGAGCAGTCACGACTGTTCCTCATGAACACCCAGTCGTTCTATCCCACGCTTATTCCGGAGGACCCCCAGCTCGCACCGCCGCTCGCGGGTGGTTCGTTCGATCAATGGCGTGAGGCCCGTCGTCGTGATGGCATGGGACTGAACGACGCCGAAAAGGCGGAGCTTTCCACCCTCGAATCGCACAACTTTCCCAGCCGCGCGATCTACGGGCGCTACCTTCGCCAGACTCTGGACGGATTGCTGGAACGGCTCCCCGACGGCGTCAAGGTCACCTTCCATGAGACGCTCGCCGTTGCTGCGCGCCCCGTAGCGGACGGGTTCGACGTCGAACTCGCCAGCGGTGCGACGCTCACCGCCGGTTCCGTGGTCCTCGCCCTGGGCCACATCGAGTCCCGGCTGAACCCTGAGCAGCGGTCCTTCAAGAGTGCCGCGGACGAACAGGGCCTGCTGTACTTCCCGCCTGCTCCGCCGGCTGACGTTGATTGGCAGGCTGTTCCGGACAATGAGCCCGTGCTGGTCCGCGGCATGGGCTTGAACTTCTTCGATGTCATGGGCCAGTTGACGGAGGCCCGCGGCGGCAAGTTCGTTGAGGCTGGTTCGCCCGGCGCGGGCATCCTCGAGTACCGGGCATCGGGCAGGGAGCCCCGGATCATTGCTGCGTCCCGCAGGGGCACCCCGTATCGTGCCAAGGCGGGGCTGGCGGGCTACTACCCCAGCAGCATCACCATGCGCTACCTGACGGAAGATGCCGTGGACCGGTTCCGTGCAGCGGGTATCCAGCCGGGCTTCGATCATGACCTTTGGCCTCTGCTTCACCGTGATGCACTCTGGGCCTACTATTCAACGCTTGCACGGTCCCAGCCCGCCGCGATCAAGGACCCCGCACAGTTCCTGGCTGACCTGGAGGACGCGCTCCAACCACATGCGCACACTACGGCGAACTGGGAAATAAAGGTGGGAGACGTGGTGGAAAAGCACGTTGTTACCTCCCGCCGGCTGAACCTGAGAGGGCTCGCGGCGCCGCTCGCAGGCCGTACCTTTGCTTCCCGGAGCGAGTTGGATGCCGCAATCACGGCCTACCTTGATGATGATGCCCGACGATCTGCGCTTGGCGAGGCGGACCCCGTCAAGATGGCCATCGGCGCCCTCCACACCGGCCGGGCCATCCTCAAATCCGTCGTGGCGGATGGCGGAATCACCGATGAGTCCTGGCTGGCGGGTTTGCGCGGCTGGTTCGAGTCGTTCGTGGAAGGCCTCGCCAGCGGAGCGCCAGCCCTGCGATCGGAGCAGTTGGCCGCTTTGGCGCGTGCCGGCGTCGTAAGTTTCGTGGGACCGGATCCGAAGTTCAGTGTGGACCGGGGTGCCAAGCTGTTCCGGGCGGTTTCGCCGTGGGTTCACGACGGTCCGGTTGAAGCGCGGACGCTTATCGAGGCGATGTCGCCGGCAAACAGGGTGGGCATCAACCTCTCGCCGCTGCTGGAACAGCTCATGTCCGACGGGCTGGTCCGCACCAAGATCATGATGAGTGTTGAGGGCACGCCCATGCAGACCACCGGCCTGGACGTGGAACCCCATCCTTACAGGCCTCTGGCTGCCAACGGATCCATCACCAGGAACTTGTATGTCCTTGGCCTGCAATTGTCCGCTTCGCAGTGGGGGACAGCCATCGCTGCCGAGGCCAGGCCGCGCACCGGACCCGCCTACGCGAGCGGCCAGCGGACGCTCCGCGATGCTGATGAGATTGCGCGTAGCATTCTGGGCCGCTAGGGACGTGGGGTTGCACCTCTACCCGACCTTGGCTACTGTGTGAGCTGCATCACCCACTTGGGTGTGCGCGCTTTTGATCTGCGGCGGGAGAGTCCTGCCGGTACATCCCGTCAGGCGCCGTAGGAGCAAACCCTCCCCAGGAATCTCTCAGGCCCATGTACCGCCGCGGCGAGGCAACTCTGGAAAGCAGTCCGGTCACCGGGCTCACCGAAGGTGCAAGCCTTCCTGCCCTGCAGGAAGGCGGAAACTCTCAGGTCCACGTACAGAGCGGGGAGGAACCCGAATCAATGTGGCACCCCGTGCCGCCTGAACGATGGAGTTCCTTTGACGATTCAGCGCCCGCCTTCCACCGGCACAGATTCACCCCACCTCGAGCGACAACTCAGCAACCGCCACATCCAGCTCATCGCCATCGGCGGAGCCATTGGCACCGGCCTCTTCATGGGATCCGGCAAGACCATTTCCGCTGCCGGCCCATCCGTCATCTTCGTGTACATGATCATCGGCTTCATGCTGTTCTTCGTTATGCGCGCCATGGGCGAACTGCTGCTCAGCAACCTCAATTACAAATCCTTCAGCGACTTCGCCGCCGACCTCCTGGGACCGTGGGCCGGCTTCTTCACCGGCTGGACGTACTGGTTCTGCTGGGTGATCACCGGGATCGCGGACGTGATCGCAATCGCGGGGTATTCCCAGGAACTTTGGCCCTCCCTGCCCCTCTGGGTGCCGGGCCTGATCACCATCGGCATCCTCCTGCTCCTGAACCTCGCCACCGTGAAAGCCTTCGGTGAGACGGAGTTCTGGTTCGCCCTCATCAAGATTGTGGCCATTGCGGCGCTCATCATCGTTGGCCTATTCATGATTTTCAGCGGCTTCCAGTCCGACGCCGGACCGGCCAGCTTCACCAACCTGTGGAGCCACGGCGGCTTCTTCCCGAATGAATTCATGGGCTTCGTGGCCGGCTTCCAGATCGCCGTCTTCGCGTTCGTGGGCATCGAACTCGTGGGCACAACAGCTGCCGAGGCCAAGGACCCCGAGAAGAACCTCCCCAAAGCCATCAACTCCATCCCCATCCGCGTGCTGCTCTTTTATGTGGGCGCGCTGATCATCCTCATGTCCGTCACCCCGTGGACCCAGTTTGCTGCCGGACATAGCCCCTTCATCGCCATGTTCTCGCTCGCTGGTCTCGGCGCAGCGGCCACCATCGTCAACCTGGTGGTGCTGACCTCGGCCATGTCGTCGGCAAACTCTGGCATCTACTCCACGTCCCGCATGGTGTTCGGACTCGCGCAGGAAGGCGACGCACCCAAGGTTTTCGGCGCGCTGTCCGGACGCAAAGTGCCCCGCAACGCCCTGTTCCTGTCCTGCATCCTGCTGCTGTCCGGCGTCGTCCTCATGTATGCCGGCTCGGACATCGGCAAGGCGTTCGACATGGTCACTACGGTGTCCGCTGTGTGTTTCGTCTTCGTCTGGTCCATCATCCTGGCGAGCTACCTTGCCTTCCGGAAGCGCCGCCCGCACTTGCACGAGTCCTCGGCGTTCAAGATGCCCGGTGGAGTGGTGATGGTGTGGGTGGTGTTCGCGTTCTTCGCCTTCGTCCTCTGGGCTCTGACCACGCAACCGGACACGCTCGCGGCCCTGTTGGCCACGCCCGTGTGGTTCATCATTCTGGGTGTCGCCTGGTTGATTCTCCGGCGCCGTCCCGCGCACTTGGCCCGTTACGAGGAGTTCAAGGCTGAGCTCCAGCGGGATGCAGAAAGGGACCGGGAACCGGAACCCGTGAACAAGTAACCGCGCAGGCCCAAAAGGCCGCAAACCAAAGGCAGGACCCCTCACGAAGAAGATCGTGAGGGGTCCTGCCTTGTACCGGCCTCGCGGGTACTGGCCTCTCGGCCCTGTGGCTCAGGGGCGGCTAGCCCCTCAGGCACCTCTGGTACTCCAACCAGGCAAAGCCGTACCGGATCCATCCCACGATGTCGTACCACTTGGACGGCTTGACGGGTGCGGTGCACTGCGGCGGGTTGGTGCCGCTTTCCGCCACGTTCACCAGCGTTTTCACCACGGTTCCGCTCTCGACGGCGGTCAGCACCAACGTGCCGGTGCCTGCAGCTGCCGCGGCGGGAACCTTGAGGTCCACCGTGGCGGTGCCCGCGGTCACCGGGACCGAACCGAGTGCCGATTCCGAGCCCTTGCCATCGACGAACACTGCATTCAGCGTTGCGTTGGCCGGGCTGCCGATGGAGGTGAGGTTCAGCTTGGAGATGGCCAGCGTAATGGACTCTCCGGCCTTGACCTCAGCCGCCGTGGAGTTGGCCACGGCAACGGAACGGCGTGCGAAGTCGGGCGAAACAGGGTTGTGCTCGCGCAGGTACTTGATCCACGCATCGCGGTCCACCAAGCCCGTGTCTTTGGTGTTGGTCCCTTCCTTGAAGACCCGGAAGTTGTCACCGCCGGTAGCCAGGAAGCTGAACGTCCCGATCCTGTACTGCTTGGCAGGATCGAGCACAGCACCGTTCACCCAGATGCCGGTGATGCGGTCACCTGCGGCGCGGGCGGCGTCGTAGGTGTAGTTGACGTTCTTGGACACGCCCAGCTGCTGGTAGGGGCGGCTGGGAATGGTGCCGTCGGCGTTGGTCTGCCACTGCTGCTCCAGGAGCGTCTTGAACTGAGCGCCGGTCAGCGACGTGGTCCAGAGATTGTTCACGAACGGCAGGACCGCGTTGGCCTCGGCGTAGGTGATGGTCCCGTCCGGTGCGTAGTACAGCTCATTACGCAGGCCTCCGGGGTTCACGACGCCGATCTCCGCCGCACCCAGTTCGGGAGCCTTGAGTGTATCCACCAGGGAGTCCGCCACCAGGTTGCCGAGCGTGGATTCGTTCGCGCGATCGTCCCGCTTGGGGGCGCCGCCGGCGGGATCCGGGGTGAAGGCCGTGGTGATATCAGCTGTCACCGCGCCTACCGGCTGGTTGCCGATCTCGGCAGCCTGGGCGAGGGCCTTGTCCACGATGGTTTTCACTGCCGCCACACGCGGGTAGGTGGCAACGAGGCTTTCAGCGGTCTCGGTAGTCCGGTCCACGATGGCGGCCTTGTAAGAGGTCACGGACTTGCTTGCGGTGTCCACTGTGAGGGTCACGCTGCCCACGTTCTCGCCGTAGTTGCCAGTCTGCACAATGGGGCGGGTCTTGCCGGTGGGCTGGCCGTTGGCGTCCAGGATCGGAGCGTCCCAGGCGTATTCCTTGTGCGTGTGTCCTGTGAAGATCGCGGCGACGTCGGGAGTGGTTTCGTTGACCAGCTTGGCGAACGGCCCGCCGGCTGCAACTTCCTGCTCCAACGTGGCGCCCTCGGGTGTTCCGGAAGCAGCGCCGTCGTGGTTTTCCACGATGATGAGGTCTGCCAGGTTGTCGGCCTTGATCTTCGCGGCAACCCGGTTGATGGCTTCCACAGGATCGCCGAACTCCAGATCCGCGATTCCGGCAGGGGTCACCAGGGACGGAACTTCCTGCGTGACAGTACCGATCACTGCTACCCGCATGCCGTTCATGTCCATCACCTTGTACTCCGGCAGGACCGGGGTGCTGGTGCCCTTCTGGTAGACGTTCGCGCCCAGGTAGGCGAACTTCGCGTTGGTACCTCCAGCTGTGACGCGGTCGCGCAGGTCCGCCCAACCGCCGTCGAACTCGTGGTTGCCTACAGCGGAAGCCTGCAATTCGAGCGCGTTCAAGACGTCGATGGTGGGTTGGTCCTTCGCCACTGAAGAAGCGAAGAGGGAAGCACCGATGTTGTCACCGGCCGAAATGAAGGCCGTAGCGCCGGGAGCAGCTGCAGCGCGGAGCTTTTCCACCGTTCCGGCGAACAGGACGGTGTTTGAGTCGATCCGCCCGTGGAAGTCGTTGATACCCAGGAACTGCAGGTCGACGGTTGCCGGTTGGTCCGCAGTCAGGTTCAGGCCCACCACCACAGGATCGTGGTCGCTGGCCCGGAACTCGTCCTGGGCATAGTAGTTGGTCACATTGTTGTTATACCTGCTGTACTCCAGCGCGACGGACTCCACGGAGTTGATGTTCCAGATGTCTGTTCCGGTCACCACCTTGCGGGCGGCAGGAGAAGCGAGGATGTGGTCCAGCGAGCCAACCATGCCTCCGAAGAGGTACGAGTGCTTGCCTGTACCCACCTCAAGGTCGGTGTAACCGGCGCCGGTGAGGACGTTGATGGGATCTTCCTTCGCGTAGGCGTTGAAGTCGCCGATCAGGAAGACCTTGTCCGTGCCCTTGGACGCCTGGAGGTCCTTGGAGAAGGCGAGCAGGGATTCAGCCTGCTTTGTGCGTGCGATGTTCGACGCGCCCTGGCCCTTGTCCGTGTCATCCGGGGTCGCGGCGGAGCCCTTGGACTTGAAGTGGTTCACGATCGCGATGAACTTTTTGTCATCGTCCCCGCCAACCGGCTTGAAGAGCTGCGCGAGGGGCTTGCGGGCACTTGCGAAGGCCACGGTGTCGTTGTGGATGATGGACTCGCCCACGGGCTCGGCCGCTGCCTTCTTGTAGATGAATGCTGTGCGGATCATGTCCTCGTCGCTCAGCGGGGGAGCGTTGGCGGGTGTGCGCACGTAGTCCCAAACACCGGGTGTCTTGACGTTGAGGGCATCCACCAGCTTGGACAAGGCGTCGTCGCGGTTCTTGCCGAACTGTGCCGAGTTCTCGATCTCTTCAAGGGATACGACGTCAGCGCCGGACTTGGTGATGGCGGCAACGATCTTGCTCTGCTGGCGCTCGAAGTTCTCCGCGTTGGCAGCACCGCGGGCGTTGCAGCCTTCCTTGACCGTGATCGGGTTGCCCTCGCGGTCGGTGTAGAAGACGCAGCCGGCCAGCTGGTCACCGGTGGTGGGGAAGTAGTTCAGCACGTTGAAGGAAGCCAGCTTGAGGTTGCCCCCCACGTCGGCGGGACCTTCGGGCCGGGAGGCGGTGAAGCTCGCCGGCTGGACAGAGCCAGCGTTGGCCGGGCTCAGCGCAGTCAGGGGCTGGAACTTCCAGGAGTTGTTGCCGTAGCCCAGGATGACGTCAGTCCGGAACTGCGCCGGGGAACCGACGCGGACAGGATCGGACGTGGTCAGGTAGGGCAATTGCTGGGCCTTGGTGGTGGCGTCCTTCAAGAAGTTGGTGGACGCACCGTCGTCGAGCTTGATCCCGCGCAGCGCGTTGTCCGCTACCACAGCGGCATACTCCGGCGAACCGTAGGTGGCTACCGCCGTCGGCTGTACCAAAGGCGATGTGCCGGCCGCGAGGCCGATCTCGCCGTACTGGTTCAGGGAGTAGTTGTCCGAGACCGTAAAGTCACCTTGCGGGGCCAGGAGCATGCCTTCCAGGCTTTCCCGGGCGGCCTCATTGGCTGGCAGCGTGAACGGCGTGGACTTAACCTCCGGCGCGGCTTCGGTCAGCTTCTTTAACCCCGCCGCCTCAACGGTCAGCTGGGTTTGGCTGGCGAATTCGCTGACCACACCGGTGAGCTGCACGTAGTCGCCCGGTTGGACCGTTGGCGCCGTCGACGGCGAATAGACGAACAAAGCGTCCGACGCCGTCCTGGCCGCCCCCGCGTTGTCCCCGCCACTTCCGGCGGTTTGGACGTAGTAGCCGTTGAAACCGCCGGTCGCATAGACAGCGGTGACCTTGCCGCTGGTTGTCACGGTGCTGCCAACAAACGGGCTGGCTGTACCGGTTCCTTGAATCTCGGCGATGGTCTTGACCCCGGGCTCGGGCTGGGGGTCAACGGGCGGGGTTCCGCTGCCGTTGGAGGCGGTGGGGGTGATGGTGGCGCTGAGGCTGAAATCCGCCGCGTTGGAGTCGGTGTCCGCACCATTGGTGCGGTTGAGGCTCTTAACGTCCGAGTTGACGGTGGGTGCGGTGGCAACGGCGGTCTCAAAGGTGTTGGAGGTGCCGTAGCCCAGGAGGTCAGCGATGGCTGCGTTGCCCGTCACCGACCCCGTCGGAAGGGGAGTGACGGCAGTGGCCTGCTTGGCCAGGATCAGCGTCCCGGTAGTTCCGCTGGGGTTCAGCGTGCCGGCTGCCTGGACATCGGCTTTGGGTAGTTCCGGCGCCGTGGACGTTTCGCTGTTGGTGGCGCCTTGGACCAGGAAATATCCCTTCGCGGGGATGCTGCCGGTCAGGGGCGTGATCCCCGTGGGCGCTGTGCTGGTAGTGGCAGACCGGTACTGCAGCGACCAGCCCGCCAGGCTGACCGGTGCGTCCGAGGAATTGTAAAGCTCCACGAACTTGTTCTTGAAGGCCGCACCGTTGCTGCCACCGCTGAGGTAGGCCTCGTTGATCACCACGGGCGATGCGCCGGCTGCGAGCTCATCAGCTGCAAAGGCCGGTACTGCCGTCAGCGGGGCGGTAATCAGCCCAGCCGACAGGACAGTGCCCGCCAAGGATTTCCAATGCATAAATTTCATCCGCTTGAACTTTCATCAGTGAGCCCTGTGGAGCTCCATGAATGGCGCCCACTGTCTTGTGAAGTGGGCGAGTGCCGGAAGTTACTCCCGGGTAAAGCTGCCTCGGACCTAGCTGAACACGAACGGATGAATGGAGGGTTGACCTGGGGTCAACAATGAGGGACCGTGCAACGGCCCAATAGCCCGACGACTAGGCGGTCTGGCCCAAGTCCTGGATCACCTTGAAAACGGCGCCGGTGGGGTCCGATAACGTGACCAAGCGCCCGAAGGGTGTGTCCTCGGCGGGCTGCATAATGGTGGCACCGAGGGACGCGGCTCGCTCAGCAGTGGCGTCCGTGTCTTCCACCGCGAAATACACACTCCACATGGAGGGGACCTGCTCGGGCAGGAAACCGGAGGCATCCATGATGCCCGCCTTGGCGTCGTCACCGGCACCCAGGGTTGTGTATCGGAATTCCGGAGTGTCGCTCATGACCTCCGTGTCCCAGCCGAAGACCTTCTGGTAGAAAGTGACCGCGGACTCGTAGTCCTTGGAAAGCAGTTCATGCCAGGCGGGAGCTCCGGCCTCAGCCGCCACCTCATAGCCCTTCATTTCACCGAACTGCCAGGCGCCGATTGCGGCGCCTGAGGCATCCCCGTACATGGCCATGCTGCCTTGCTCGGGGACCTCCATGGGTTCCATGAGCACCCGGCCGCCGTTGGCGGCAGCGGCCTCGGTGGTTGCTTTGATGTCGTCGGTGCGAAGGTAGGTGGACCAAACGTCCGGCATGGCCCCCATGTCCGCCTGCTTCTCCATGATGCCCGCAACCATCCGGCCATTCTTGGAAGCCGTGATGTAGCCGCCGTACTTTTCCTGGTCTCCGGTTTCATAGGTCCAGCCGAAAAGTGCCGTGTAAAAGGCCTTGGCCTTCTCCGTATCGGACGTCACAAGGTCGATCCAGCAGGGGGAACCGGGAGTGATGTCAGGCTTGGGCATGGGTAAGGCTCCTGTGGTTGTGCCGCGGCCAAAACTGCGGCTGATGTCTGTGTGGTGTGGAGACAGACAGAACACTATGCGGGGCCTCTGACAGTTTCAATGATCTTCCGGTTGTGAGTTATCAGTTCCGCACGGGAACCCTGGCTCAGACGCAAGAATGCCCCGGGTCCTGGGACCCGGGGCACCTCATTCGCGGAAGGTAAGGGATTTGAACCCTTGGTACGGGGTTACCGCACACTGGTTTTCAAGACCAGCTCCTTAGGCCGCTCGGACAACCTTCCTCGCCTAGTAGTGTTTCATAGGGAGTTGGCTGTTCCAAAACATCACGTCTTCCGGCCCCTGCCCCGGGGTCTGGAGACAAGCAAGAAACCGGGAGTTCGTCATGAAAGCCGTCTACATCTCAGAGCCAGGCGGGCCCGAAGTCCTCGAAATCCGCGAGGTCCCCTCTCCGGTGCCCGGCGAGGGCGAGGTGCTGATCGACGTCGTGGCTGCGGGCCTGAACCGTGCGGACGTCCAGCAGCGGCGTGGCTTCTATCCGCCGCCCCCGGGCGCCTCGGAAGTTCCTGGCTTGGAGGTCTCCGGCCGCATCGCCGCTTTCGGCCCCGGCGTCACCAAGGCATTCTCTGTGGGGGACAAAGTAGTGGCACTGTTGTCCGGCGGTGGCTACGCCCAGCAGGTCGCAGTCCCGGCGGAGCAGGTTCTCCGGATTCCCGACGGCGTGGACCTGATAACAGCGGCCTCGCTGCCCGAAGTTGCGGCCACGGTGTACTCGAACCTGATCATGACCGCTCAGCTGCAACCCGGCGAGACCGTGCTCATCCACGGTGCAACCGGCGGCATCGGCACCATGGCCATCCAACTGGCCAAGGCCTATGGCGCAAAGGTGGCAACCACGGCGGGCACTGACGAGAAAGTGGGTACCGCCAAGGCCTTCCTGGGTGCCGATATCGCCATCAACTACACCGAAGAGGATTTTGCTGAAAGCCTCAAGGCGCATAACGGAGGCAAAGGCGCGGACGTGATCCTCGACGTCGTGGGTGCCAAATACCTGCAACAGAACATCGAGGCGCTCGCCGACTACGGACGACTCATCGTCATCGGCCTGCAAGGTGGTACCAAAGCTGAGATTAACCTCGGCCAGCTCCTCAGCAAACGGGCTGCCGTCATCGGAACAGCCCTCCGGCCGCGACCGGTTACTGAAAAGGGAATCATCATGTCCGCCGTGCGTGAGTCGGTGTGGCCCATGCTCACCGATGGCCGGATCAAGCCCCTTGTGGCCAAGTCCTTCCCCTTGGATCAAGTCCGGGAAGCGCATGAATACTTTGACTCCGGCGAGCACGTGGGCAAAGTCCTCCTGCTCCTCTGAATCGTCCAACCAACCGCAGCGAGGAGCCTCATGTCCATCCGGCACAGCTTGCTGGCCCTGCTTCAGGACCAGCCCCGGTACGGCTATGAGCTGCGCGTCGAATTCGAGGACAGGACCGGGGCAGCCTGGCCGTTGAACATCGGCCAGGTGTACACAACGCTGGACCGGCTGGAGCGCGACGGCCTGGTCAGCAAAGACGGCGACGACGGCGGCGGGCACGTCGTGTACAGCATCACCGACGCCGGGGCTGAGGAAGTCGAAGCGTGGTTCGCCGGCGCAGTGGACCGAGGCAATCCTCCACGAAACGAAATTGCCATCAAGTTGGCGCTCGCGGTGTCGCTTCCGGACGTGGATGCCTCTGCGGTGATCCAGTCCCAACGGGAAGTCTCGGTCAAGGCTCTGCAGGAACATACGCAGGCGAGAAAGGCGGTCTCCGCCAACCAACGATCGTCGGATACCGCCTGGCTCCTGGTGCTCGATTCACTGATTTTCCAGGCCGAAGCGGAAGTTCGATGGTTGGATCTCTGCGAGGCGCGCATGGTGCAAGTTCAGCGCCGGCCGGGAGAGTGAACTGACTCCGCTTGATGCGGGCGGGTGCCAGACCCGTTCGGCCAATACCGGTGGTTTTGGTCTTCTTGGAGGAGCCCGTAGGCGTCTTGAATACGCGTCGTCGCTCCATGCCGGAGTCTCCAGGCGCGACCTCACCCTCATCACACTGGTTGAGGCAGGCATATGGTCCAGCGCCGGTGGACTGGCCGCCTCAGCAGGCGTCCTCCTGGCAGCACGTTTTGGTGCGCCGATGATCGCCACCGCACTCTACGGCCAAATCCTCACCATAGGACTTGCAGGCACCCTCGGGGCCATCACAGGAAGCCTCCTCGCTGCCACTCTCAGCCGCGAATCCCGGCTCTTCAAATATTTCAAGGAACGGAACTAGGCACATGGTCGCATCGGCGAGCAGGGTTGGCCGTTCGTCGCACCCTCGCCGCCGTTCGGCGCCGGATGTATGATGCTCCGGTGCGTTCCACATTGCACCAGTAACCTCCTTGGTAGCATGCCGGTGACGCGTGACTGCCAGGGCGGGCGTCCACGGCGGCAGAGCAGTTCTCAAGGAGGAGATATGGGCAAGGTTCCTGACCAGACCGGACTCGCGGAAGGACTGGATCCCACACTGCCTGCACCGGCCGTGGATGATTCTGTTCGCGAAGCCGAAGAACGAAAGTGGACTCCGGCCAAGATCGGGCTTTGGGTGGCGATTTCGCTGCTGGGAGCCGTGGCATGGTTCATGCTTGCGCTGGTTCGCGGCGAGACCGTCAACGCGATCTGGTTTGTCTTCGCGGCAGTTTGTACCTATTTGATCGGCTACCGTTTCTACTCCAAGGTTATTGAGCGCTATCTGCTCAAGCCCGATGATCGCCGTGCCACCCCTGCCGAGTACAAGGCCGACGGCAAGGACTACGTCCGCACGGACCGCAATGTCCTTTTCGGGCACCACTTCGCGGCCATTGCGGGCGCCGGACCGCTGGTGGGACCCGTCATCGCGGCCCAGATGGGTTACCTTCCCGGCACAATCTGGATCATCATCGGCGTCGTCCTCGCCGGCGCAGTGCAGGACTACCTGGTCATGTTCTTCTCCATGCGCCGCGGTGGACGTTCCCTGGGCCAGATGGCACGTGAAGAATTGGGCGTCATCGGCGGCACTGCTGCCCTCATCGCAACCCTGCTCATCATGATCATCATTGTGGCCATCCTCGCGCTGGTGGTGGTCAACGCCCTCGGCGAGAGCCCGTGGGGCGTGTTCTCCGTGGGCATGACCATCCCCATCGCGTTGTTCATGGGTGTCTACCTGCGCTTCATCCGGCCGGGCAAGGTGATGGAGGTGTCCATCATCGGCTTCGTGCTCCTGATGGCAGCCATCATCGGCGGCGGCGCCGTTGCCGGTACCGAGTGGGGTGCGGCCTTCTTCCACTTGGACAAGGTCACCATTGCCTGGGGCATCATCATTTACGGTTTCATCGCCGCAATCTTGCCCGTCTGGCTGCTCCTGGCTCCGCGCGATTACCTCTCCACGTTCATGAAGATCGGCGTGATCGTGATGCTCGCGCTCGCCATCATCGTGGTGCGGCCGGAGATCACCGTCCCGGCGTTCAGCGAGTTCGCCAGCCGGGAGAACGGCCCTGTGTTCTCCGGCGCACTGTTCCCGTTCCTGTTCGTCACCATCGCTTGTGGCGCCCTGTCCGGTTTCCATGCGCTCATTTCTTCGGGAACCACACCCAAGCTGATCGAGAAGGAACGGCAGACCCGCTTCATCGGTTACGGCGGCATGCTGATGGAGTCCTTCGTGGCCATCATGGCCTTGGTGGCCGCGATCTCGATCGACCGTGGCATCTACTTCGCCATGAACGCACCTCTGGCCCTTACCGGCGGCACTGTGGAATCCGCGGCGCAGTGGGTGAACAGCCTTGGCCTGGCCAATGTGAACATCACCCCGGACGTGCTGGCCCAGACCGCAAAGGACGTCGGCGAGGAAAGCATCATTTCCCGTTCCGGTGGCGCTCCCACGCTGGCAGTCGGTTTGGCGCACATCATGCAGCAGTTCATCGGCGGACCGGGGATGATGGCTTTCTGGTACCACTTCGCCATCATGTTCGAAGCCCTCTTCATCCTTACCGCCGTTGACGCAGGCACCCGTGTTGCCCGCTTCATGCTGCAGGACTCCATCGGCAACTTTGTTCCCAAGTTCAAGGAGGCCTCGTGGCGCCCCGGAGCCTGGCTGTGCACCGCCATCATGGTGGGTGCGTGGGGTGCCGTGCTCCTGATGGGCGTCACTGATCCGCTGGGTGGCATTAACACGCTCTTCCCGCTGTTCGGCATCGCCAACCAGCTTCTCGCTGCCATTGCGCTGGCGGTGTGCATGGCCATCACTGCCAAGCGTGGCGTGTTCAAATGGCTGTGGATCGTGGCAGCTCCGCTGGCGTTCGCGGCGGTTGTGACCATCACTGCCAGCTTCCACAAGATCTTCTCGCCTGTCCCCGCAGTGGGCTACTTCGCGAACAACCAGGCCTTCTCCAAAGCACTCGCTGACGGCAAGACGGAGTTCGGCACGGCCAAGACCGTCGCTGCCATGGAGGCCGTGGTCCGCAACACCATGATCCAGGGCGTGCTTTCGGTCATCTTCGTGACGTTGAGCATCATCGTGATCGTTGCTGCGCTGATTGCCACCATCAGGGCCATCCGTGCCGGCGGCGGTCAGGACCACGAGGACCCACCGGTTCCTTCCAAGGTGTACGCACCGGCGGGGCTGTTCCCGACGGTTGCTGAGAAGAAGTTGCTCGCGGAGTGGAACGCCTTGCCTGCGGAGAAACGGACCCAGAAGGCCGGCCATCACTGATGAAGGCTACCAATGAACACCGTCGTTAAAGGCCTCCGGGGCTTCGCCACCTACATGGGCTCGCTCATGGGTGCTGACGCGTACCGGAAGTACCTTGAGCATTTCGAAGCAAGCGGCCATTCCGGTCCCGCCATGACTGAACGCGAGTTCTGGCGGGACCGGATGGACCGGCAGGACAGCAACCCGCAGGGCAGGTGCTGCTGAGGCAGCACCCGGAAGGGAGTTTCGCTACGAACGAAGTCCAAATTCAGGGCCTGGACAGTGGTTCGCGTAAAGCACATGAGAGTATGAACGAATGAGCGATCTGAACAACATTCAGCCCACGGATGAGGCTTCGGACGACACCCCCGTGGAAGGAACCACGCTGGACGAGGGTACGGCAAGCCCGGAGGAGCAACCAGCCCCGCAGGGGGAGTCCGCGAAGGAGTCAGCCAAGCCCAAGGGCGGGAACCTTCACGAACTCGTGGATGAGCCGGCCAAGGTGATGCGTATCGGCACCATGGTCCGCCAGCTCCTGGAGGAAGTTAAGGCTGCGCCCTTGGACGATGCTGCCCGGGGTCGACTGGCCGAGATCCACGAGCGGTCCATCAAGGAACTTGAAGATGGGCTGGCTCCGGAACTCATTGAGGAGCTGGAACGGATCAGCTTGCCTTTCCCTGACGAGAAAGCGCCCTCCGATGCGGAGCTTCGGATCGCGCAGGCACAACTCGTCGGCTGGCTGGAGGGCTTGTTCCATGGCATTCAGGCCGCGATCGCCGCTCAGCAGGCCGCCAAGGAACACGCGGCCGCGCAGATGCAACTCCGTCAACTTCCGCCGGGGACTGTCATTGCGCCGGGTATCGTCATTGGCGAGAATGGCCAACCGCAGCGGGCGGCTGCACCCGGTGCACCCGGCGCTGCTGCCCAGGGCCGCAGGGAAGACCCCGACCACGGCCCGGGCCAGTACCTCTGAGTTCCCAGGTGGGTTTCTTTGGGGCCGTCCGGCAAGGGCGGAAGGACGATCTGGAGCTGGGCAAGGGACTGTGGCGCCGTGCCCATGACCGTTTTCACCGGGGGCTGGACCGATACCACCAAGTCCTCGAGGGCGTTGATGATGAGCAGCTCTATAACGAGCTCGTTCAGATCGCTAACGAACTTGCCGAGCTATCGCCACGCGTGAGGACTGTCTGCGTCGAGGCGCAGAAGAGGTCTCCAAGCGATGGACTGGATGTCCCGGGAACACTGGCCGGCGTGCACCGAGCCCTGTCCAAAGCAGGAAACTCCCTGGCGACCACAGCCGAAGCCGCAGCCATGTTGAGGTTGGCCGTGGGACCCGTTCCAGTAGGCGCATTGTCCGTTCGGCGACGGGCCGAATCGGTCTTTGAGCAGGTTGCTGACGCGGAGCGCCAACTCAACGCCTAAGCAGCAGCACACTAAAGCCGCGCGTGCGCAACTACCAGCGCGCGCCCTTATTCCCTGTTTGCAAGAAGTTAAGCGCATAGCTGATCCGCGTAACATTCGGCCGTTTTGACAACCGCTTGCTGGCAGGATGGCAGACATGACTTCGTCACCAACACTTACTTTCAACGACGGCAACACCATCCCCCAGCTCGGCTACGGGGTGTGGCAAGTTGAAGACGATGTAGCCGAAAAGGTGGTGCGCCAGGCTTTCGAGGCCGGCTTCCGCCACATCGATACCGCCAAAATCTACGGCAACGAGGCTGGCGTCGGCCGTGCCATTGCTTCCTCCGGCCTCTCCGCCGAGGAAATCTTCATCACCACCAAGCTGTGGAACGCTGACCAGGGCTACGAATCCACACTCGCGGCTTTTGAAGAGTCCATGGACCGCCTGGGCCTCGAGACTCTGGATCTTTACCTGATTCACTGGCAGCAGCCCAAGCAGGAAAAGTACGTTGATACCTGGAAGGCCCTGATCGAGCTCAAGAAGCGCGGCCGGGTCAAGTCCATCGGCGTCTCCAACTTCACCAAGGAAGGCCTGCAGCACATCATCGATGAAACCGGCGTTGTTCCGGCCATCAACCAGGTAGAGCTGCACCCGTTCTTCAACCAGGCCGACCTTCGTGAGTTCAATGCTTCCAAGGGCATCCTGACGCAGGCTTGGTCCCCGCTGGGCCAGGGTGGCGAGCTCTTGGAGAGCGCCACCGTGGCTGAGATCGCGGCCAAGCACGGTGCAACTCCGGCCCAGGTCATCATCGCCTGGCACCTGGCCATCGGAAACGTGGTGATCCCCAAGTCCGTCACCGAGTCCCGCATTCAGGAGAACTTCGAGGCTCTCAACGTCACACTGGACGCCACCGACGTCGAGGCCATCAACGGCCTGGACCGCGGTGCTGAAGGCCGCATCGGCCCGGACCCGGCAGTCTCCGACTTCGCCTAACCCGACGCCTGACCACGGTGCCCCGTCCCCTTCCTTGGGGGCGGGGCAACTGCCGTTAACGCTCGACGGCGGCACTCGCCGTCGTGTCACAGCCCCCCCGAGTCCGTGGTGAAATTGATCGACCCAGACGGACGGAGTTTGCATGGTGGTGTTTGACGCATTGGAGCGGCAGATCGTGGCTGCCCTCCAACAGGATCCCCGCTGCCCTTGGCGGAAGATAGCGGCCGTCCTCGGCGAAGCCGAGCGAACTGTTGCCCGCCGGGGATCGCTGTTGTTGGAGTCCGGCTCCGTGGCTGTGGT
Organism: Pseudarthrobacter sp. PvP004; assembly: GCF_017876035.1. NCBI lineage: Bacteria > Bacillati > Actinomycetota > Actinomycetes > Micrococcales > Micrococcaceae > Pseudarthrobacter > Pseudarthrobacter sp. PvP004. The sequence continues at coordinate 3,118,234 of NZ_JAGINL010000001.1, read as the reverse complement.
GGGTATCCGGCCCAGGCCCGCCGTGGTGCTGGTGGAGATGCGCTGCATGCCCGGAACGGTTCGGGCGGCGTCCAACGCCCTCGCGCAGCGTGCCGACACCACGTTTGTTTACACCACCACCGGCACCGGTGACTGCGTCGCGGAAATACTCACGGAACCGTCCCGGATGGGCGATGTTCTTTCCGATGAGTTGCCCTCCACCATCGGCTTGCGTGATTCCACCAGCTATCCCGTGCTCCGTTACTTCAGGACCATCCGAGGGTGGCGGCCGGAGGTTCTCGCCCCTGACAAAGCCGAAGCGCTCCGGTCGGATCTCACCAAGGATTCCGGAATCCTGGTGCCGCTGCAGGACCTGAGCCGCCAGGATAATGAACTCATCGATGCCCTGTGCGCCGATGGCCGGGCGAGCTTCGAAGCGCTTGGGCGCCGTGTTGGCGTTTCGGAAGCAACTGCCCGGCGACGCAGCGAATGGTTGCTGGCCAACAATCACATCCAATTGCGGGCGATCGTTGAACCGGCTGCCTTTGGACTGGGCGTTGAGGCCCTTCTCTGGATCCGCGCATCGCCGCAGCATGTTGAGCGCGTGGGACGGAGCCTCGCTGAGCTTCCCACGGTTCGCTATGCCGCGGCGATTGCCGGGGACTACCAGATCGTGGCTGACGTCACTGTGGAGGACATGTCGTCCCTCTACCGCTTCATCACCGACTCGGAGTGGGCGCAGGAGGCCACCGGAGTGGATGTGTCCATTCTTCTCGATGCGCGGAAGCGCGGCGGACGGATTATGCGCTCATCGTCGTAAGGGGTGCAGGCCTCGCCGTCATGACAGGAGCGACGGCGGCGTACCCCGTCTGCTGCTCAAAGGCGCGTCCGTAACGGAGCAGCTGCATATCCGTGTAGTGGTTGCCCGCGAGCTGCAGACCGATAGGTAGTCCGGCAGAGCTGAATCCCGCTGGAACGCTGAGGACCGGCAGGCCGGTTGCGGACAGGAGGCAGGCTGAACGCATCCAGTCCAAGTACGTTTCTGACGCCGTGCCGGCAATGTCCGCGGGGAAGCGCAGCTTTGCGTCAAAGGGGAGCACTTGGGCGCAAGGGCTGGCGAAAAGGTCGTAGCGTCCAAAGAACTCCTGGACGCTGCGTTCAAGGCGGCTTCGGGCGGCCGCAGTTTCAATGAGGTCGCGGGCAGTCAAAGCGAACCCCTTATTGACGTTCCAGTGCACTTCCGGCTTGACCACATCCCCGGCCCGCTCAAGGATAGGCCCGAGTCCCGCGGCGAAGTCCATGGCTCGGGTATTGCCGAACACCAGGTCTGCTTCGCTGAAATCCGGAGTGGCTTCCTCCACGATCGCCCCCAGGTCCTCAAAGATCGCCAGTTGCCGTTCCAGATGGTCCAGGATCTCCGCTTCTACGGGAACGCCGATGCCAAAGTCACGGGACCAGCCAATACGAACCCCACGCATGTCAGTCTCCAGGCTGGACCGAAAAACTTCCGGATCGAGCCCGGCCGGGTGCGGGATTCGGGGATCCTTGCCCGCGGTCACGGACATAAAAAGGGCAATGTCCTCGATGCTCCGTGCCATTGGTCCTGTCCGTCCCAGCCACGAGTAGGCGTTGATGTCGGACGGCATGGGGATGACCGCCGTCGACGGCCTGAAGCCCACCACATTGCAGAAGGAAGCCGGGATGCGGAGCGATCCGCCCATGTCGCTGCCGTCGCCGATGCTTTGGACGCGGGAGGCGACGACGGCGGCCGCCCCGCCGCTGCTGCCGCCTGCACTCAGGGTGGGTGCGTACGGGTTGGTGGTGGTTCCGAAGAGATCGTTGAACGTGTGCGATCCGGCTCCAAACTCGGGAACATTCGACTTTCCTGTGCTGATCACTCCGGCCGCTTTCAACCGCGCAATGATGAGGTCGTCGGCGTCGGGAACAAAGTCGCGTAAGGCGATGGAGCCTTGGGTGGTGCGCATTCCGGCAGTGTTGTTGGTGTCCTTATGCGTCATGGGAACGCCGTGGAGCGGAGGGAGCAGGGCGCCCGAGGCCGTCAGCTGGTCGGCGCGGTACGCCACGGCCTGGGCTCCATCGGCATCGAGGGTCACCACGGCATTGATTACGGGGTTTACTTCGGCGATGCGATTGAGGTGTTCGGCCAAGACCTCGCGCGCGGAGACTTTCTTCTCACGGATCGCTGCGGAAAGTTCGACGGCGGACAGCTCGCCAATGGTGTCAGGCATGGTGCTCCTCTGCTGGATTGCTTCTCCCTGAAAGTGTGTCGGGTCACACTGTGCCGGGGTAGCTCTGTCGCCACCGCAGGCAGGCTTTGACTGATTCAGCCAGCAACGTGGCTGATTCCGTCAGCTATTGTGTGTGATCCGGCTCATAGCAGAGGGTGATGGTAACCCACTGGCCGATCTGGTCGATGGGAGAAGATTTGCCCCGCGGCGCCACATACCGCACAGCGTCGTCCGGATGCGGACTTGCCAAGGGGCCAACACCTGGGAGGTTCCCATGCATCAACCCCTGGCACTTCAACCACTCGCCCCCACTGATTCCACTGACATCACGGCAATTGCCAACAATCCCGTCCTCTGGATCTGCGTGGCGGGCGTCTTTGGCGTCATCATCATCCAGTCCGTCATCTTCATGAAGGCCGCCCGACGTGCTGCTCCCTCCGTGGACATGAGCACCCAAGACATCAAGACCTCGTTCCGGTCCGGGGCAGTCTCGGCCATCGGCCCCTCCCTGGCGGTATCGCTGGTGGCCATTGCCCTCCTGGGTCTCTTTGGTGCTCCGGCCGTCCTTTCAAGGATCGGCCTGATTGGTTCGGCCGCCTACGACGTTTCAGCTGCAGGCATCGCCGCCGGTTCCATGGGTGCCAAGCTGGGCGACGCCAGCTACACGCAGAGCGTCTTCGCCGTGGCGTTCTTCGCCATGAGCATCGGCGGAGCGATGTGGATGCTCGCCACCCTGATCCTGACCCCTCTGCTGCGCAAGGGAGACGCCAAGATCCGCTCTGTGAACCCCGCTGCCATGGCCATTGTTCCGGCAGCCGCCCTGATCGGCGCCTTCTCCTGCCTGGGGCTCACCGAACTGCCCAAATCCGCGATTCACGTGCTGTCCTTCGTTGTCTCCGCGGCGGTCATGGGCACCTGCCTGCTGCTGGCCAAGAAACTCGGCAAGAGCTGGCTGCGTGAATGGGGACTCGGCATCTCCATTGTCATCGGCCTGACCGCCGCTTACCTCGCCGTCGGTCCGGCCGTCGGCTCCTGACGACATCGCCCCTCACTCAATCGGCATCCGTCGTCATCCCCTGAGCTCGAAAGGAACACCCTTCATGTCTTCCATCACTTCCGCTCCCGCCACCACTAGCACCGCCATGGCGGACTTCAACCGCACCACCTCCCGCTGGGGCCAGATCACCATGATCGGCGGCCTGCTCATCTCCGTGGCCGGTCCCTTGTACTTGGTCTTCGCCACCGGCCTGGACATAGGCCCGGCCCAACTCTGGATCGCGTTCGCAGCCGTTGCTGCCACGTTCGGCATCATCTGGATCGTCGAGCCACTCACGTACTACCCCATCCTTGGACCTGCCGCGATGTACCAGGCGTTCATGATCGGCAACATCTCCAACAAGCTCCTGCCGGCGGCGCTGATCGCCCAAACCAACATCGGCGCAAAGCCGGGCAGCAAGCGGGCGGAACTGGCCGCCGTCGTCGCCATTTGCGGAGCCGCCGTAGTCCACCTGATCTCGCTGGCGATCTTTGTTGGCCTGCTGGGTAGCTGGCTGATCAGTGTCATCCCACCGTCGGTATTGCTCGTCACCCGGCTTTACGTGCTGCCCACCGTTCTTGGCGCCGTACTGGTACAGGCGATCGTATCCATGAAGCAACCCCGCACCACCGTGTTCGCCTTGCTGGTCTCAGCCGTCGTCGTGTTCGTTGTGCTGCCGCTGGTGCCGTCGCTCGCGATGGTGTCAACCGCCATTGCCGTTCTGGGCACCATCCTGCTGGCGTGGTTCTTCCGAGGGAAAGCCGCCATCACTGAATCGAAGCCCATCCACATCGAGTAGCAGTACCCGGAACAAGCCCGCATCCACCAGGAAGACAGGACCCATGACGTCAACAGCTACCGCCCTCCAGCTCGATTCCGAACAGACCACCAAGCTCCACAACCTGTACCGGCACCTTCACGCACATCCGGAACTCTCCATGCAGGAGTTCGCCACAGCCAGCTTGATCGAGAAGCAACTGGACGGCTTGGGAATCGAGCACTTCCGCTGCGGCGGCACCGGAGTGGTGGGAATTCTGCGTAACGGCGACGGACCCGTGGTGGCCTTCCGCGCCGATTCCGATGGTCTGCCCATCGAGGAAGCTACCGGCTTGGACTACGCCAGCACGGATACAGGCACACTGCCGGACGGCACGGTAGTTCCGGTCATGCACGGCTGTGGCCATGACACCCATGTGGCCAGCCTGCTGGGTGCCGCCGAGGTGCTCGCCGGCAGCCTGGACGCTTGGTCGGGGACGCTGGTGTTGATCTTCCAACCCGGTGAAGAGACTGCGGCCGGCGCGCTCGCCATGCTCGACGACGGACTCTGGGATAGAGCACCGCGGCCGGAAGTGGTCTTCGGGCAGCACGTCATGCCCCGGCCGGTGGGAACGGTTGCGATTTCCAGCGGACCGGTAGCCGCCATGGCAGACTCGCTCAGGGTCACGGTGCACGGCCAACAGTCGCACGGCTCCCAGCCACAGGATTCCATCGACCCCATCGTGATGGCCGCGCACATGGTCACGCGGCTGCAGGGGATTGTGTCCCGCGAGCTGGACCCGCGGAAGTCCGCCGTCGTGACGGTGGGGACATTCCATGCCGGCCTCAAGGAAAACATCATCCCGGCCTCCGCCGAGTTCACCCTCAATATCCGCACGTTCGATGAGGACGTCCGCGGCCAGGTCCTCGCCGCCGTCCGCCGCATCATCGAGGCAGAGGCCGTCGCGTCCGGGGCGCCGAAGCCGACCATCGAGGAAATGTACCGCTTTCCGCAATGCTTCAACGATCCCGACGCCGTTCCGTCCGTTATCGGGGCACTGCGGCTTGCGTTGGGGGATGAGGCAGTCGAAATCACCCCACCGATGATGGGCAGCGAGGACTTCGGGCACCTGGGTACCGCCATCGGAGTGCCGTCAGTGTTCTGGATGTTCGGCGGCACGCCCGCGGCCGGACACGAAGGACCTGGTCCCACTCCGGTTAACCATTCGCCGTTCTTCGCTCCCGAGCTGGAAGGGTCGCTGGCCGGGGGAGTCTCTGCCGCCGTCGCCGTCCTCCTTTCCCGGCTGGGCAACTGACGCCCTGGATCCGGGTCCAAGTATCCGGGCCCGCATCTGGATTGCCGTCACCGCTTTCCTACAAGACGGCCACGATTTCCCGTTTCTCATCTGCGGCTGCGATGCGTGTGACCAGACCGCTGAGAGCGAAGCGTCCCGCTTGGAGATGTTGGTCCTTGGCTGCCAAGTAAGATGCGGAGTACCCGCGGCTGATGTGATCGTGAGGACTTGGCGTGGGGGAACACTTGTGAAAATCGTGCTTTACGTAGTTTGGGCTCTCTTTGTCGTCGCCGTCGTATGGGCGCTTTGCCGCACCATCAAAGACATGAGGCGGCGAGAAACGTTGATGGCGGATTGGCCTAAAGTCCTCGCGACCGTGACAGGCAGCCGGCACGGCTGGACCACCGGCGTGGGCAACTCCAGCCGCAACCGCCGTTTCTGGCCGTACTACCAATTCAGCGACGCCCGCGGCGATGTTTTCCGCGGAGAGTCGGACATCTCCACGGCGGTCGAAACTGAACCAGGGTCGCCGCTGGCTGTGGCCTATAACCCGGCAGATCCCAGTGAGTCCTATCAAATGGTGACGCAGTCCAAAGTGGTGGGTGGCTGTTTGATTCCCGCTTTCGCCTTCTTTGCTGCGGGTTCATTGTGGTTTATCGGGATCTTCCCCGTGGGCTGATAGCGTGCAAGACAAAACCCCGCATCACATCACATGCCTACGGATTCGTCCAGCTCCCGCGTCACCAAGATCCCCATGCGGAGTTCTGTGGCCACGTCGCGCAATGATGCGACGGCTGCCTCAAGTCGGTCGTCACGTTCCTCACGACTATCGGCAATTACACTCACTGAATTTCGCTTCCCGTGTGCTTCTTGCATGCTGGGGTCTTTCTTGTCGGAAGGTTATGTGGCAGGACCTGCTTCAATGGTGAGCGCCGAACCGCGCTGGCGAATTTCAGGTCAGGTATCTAAAAACTCCCCACCCTGGGGTGCAGACGACGCAACCTGGTCGGTGGCGTGCCCCGAACGTAGGTCTCCGCCTGGCCGAAGAGGACTGAAATGATGCCGGGGCGCCGCATCCGAGACAAATCAACGAGGGTCGCAGATTCTGTTGTAACTCCGGTTCCTGACGGTCAAACTCCTCAGCTTCCCACTCTCTGCCGTCCCGGTCGCTCTTTGCCCATCTCATCGCATCAGATCGGACGTGACCGCGGCCCATGGTCGCCCGGCAGCGCATCCACGGACCGCAGTCGTGCCACTATCGGACTTCCTAAGCCTCAGCCGGAACGGCTATGCCGACGTACTGGGTGGAAAGGTATTCTTCAATGCCCTCGAGTCCACCTTCGCGGCCGAGCCCGGATTGTTTCACTCCGCCAAAGGGTGCTGCTGCGTTGGAGATGATGCCTGCATTCAAGCCCAGCATTCCGGTATCAAGCTTCTCGCTCACCCTCAGCCCACGGTTCAGGTCCCTGGTGAAAACGTAGGCAGCAAGCCCGTACTCCGTGTTGTTGGCCAGCCGGACCGCTTCTTCCTCCGTTGAGAAAATCACGATAGGTGCGATAGGGCCGAATATTTCCTCGGAAAGAATGGGCGATCCTTCGGTGACTCCCGTGAGAATAGTTGGCGGGTAGAAGTAACCTGGCCCATCAACGGGGGTCCCACCCGTTATTACAGTGGCGCCGGCGGTTACCGCGTCCGTCACCAGTGAGTGAATTTTGTCCCTGCTCTTGGCATCGATCATGGGTCCGATCTGCGAGTCGGGCTCCGTACCTCGGGCGGTATTCAGCGAGGCCATGCGTGCGGCAAACTTCTCCGTGAACTCGTCAGCAATTGAGTCCTGGACGATGAACCTGTTCGCTGCGGTGCAGGCTTCGCCCATGTTGCGCAGCTTCGCAAGCATGGCGCCGTCTACCGCGGCATCAATATCCGCATCGCCGAAGACAACGAACGGCGCATTTCCACCCAATTCCATCGAGGTGCGCAGCACTGTCTCCGAGGCATCGGAAAGCAAACGCCTGCCGACTTCGGTTGAGCCGGTGAAGGAAAGTTTCCGCAACCTGGAGTCTTTGATCAGTGGCCCGGTGGTGGCGCCAGCCCTCGTGGATGGGACCACGTTGAGAACCCCGGCGGGAAGGCCGGCCTCCTGCAGGACCTGAGCGAATAGCTGGGACGTAAGGGGAGTCAATCTGGCGGGCTTGAGCACCATGGTGCACCCTGCGGCCACGGCGGGGGCGATCTTCCTCGTGGCCATCGCCAGCGGAAAATTCCACGGAGTAATCAGAAGGCAGGGACCCACCGGCTTCTTTTGAACCAGAAGCCGTGACTTCCCATCGGGAGACACCGAATAACGGCCCCATGTCCGGACTGCCTCTTCTGAAAACCAGCGCAAGAACTCGGCCCCATAGGCGACTTCGCCCTTGGCTTCGGCCAGCGGTTTGCCCATCTCGAGCGTCATCAGCAAGGCAAAGTCGTCGGCTCGCTCTGTGACCAGCTCGAACGCGCGGCGCAGGATTTCACCGCGTTCCCTCGGTGCCACGGCCCCCCATGTCTCCTGGGCGGCAGCGGCTGCATCGAGGGCGGCCAAGCTGTCTTCGGCGGCAGCGTCAGCGATGCTTACCAAGACCTTGCCAGTGGCGGGATCTTCAACGTCGAATGTCGCTCCGGAGGCGGCCTGACGCCATTCGCCGCCAATCAGAAGGCCGGTGGGTACTGAGGCGAGCAGCTCGCTCTCACGCAGCTCGCTCTCACTCAGGGCAAAAGTCATCTTGTTCTCCTTGCTATGTGATGTGATCCCAATTCTATCGCTTGGTGGACAACATGTCTGCAATGTGGGAAAAATAGTTTTCTTGCCATATGACTGAGAATGCGGAGGCTTCCGTCGGAGGAAAGGTCCGTTGACCAAGTCGGCTGCTGTTCTTAGAGCACTCGCCGAGCACTCGCCGCTTCGCGTGAGCACTGTCGGGCAGCCGCCTGAGGCGACAGGGGAGCCTATGGGTTCGCTATACAGGTTGCTTTCTTCGCTGGACGAAATTGGCGGGGTGGAACAAGGCGCCCAACGAGGCAAGTTCCGGTAGGCCTGGCATCCACCAGCAGGGCTGTGCTCGTGCTCGCATCCCCTCCATTCCGAATTCTCATGCCATAGACAAGATGTCCACTTGACGGTAAATTGAATTCATACTTCGTTGAGAGAGGTTTATCCATGAACACGAAAACTGAGGTCCTCACGGACCTTGAATTGAGCGGCATCATCCAGGAAGCCCGGTGGCGGGTCATTGACACCGTTGCATCCAGCCGAGCCGGCCACATCGGTGGACCCTTGTCCGCCATGGACGTGCTTGTCTCCCTCTACTTCAGGCATCTGCGAATAGATCCACACAACCCCCAAGACCCGGACCGGGACCGATTCATCCTGTCGAAAGGCCACTGCGCCATCGGCCTCTACAGCGTGCTTGCCCTGCGCGGGTACTTTCCGGTGGACGAGCTGGCCAGCTTTGATCACGGAAACTCCAGGCTTCAAGGCCACCCGGACATGCTCTTGACCCCCGGAGTGGATGCGTCCACCGGATCATTGGGCCAAGGTCTCTCCAGCGGTGCGGGTATGGCTCTCGGAGCTAAAAAGCTGGGAAAGGACTTCCATACCTGGGTCATGCTGGGCGACGGCGAGATCGAAGAAGGCATGGTGTGGGAGACGGTCCTCTCCGCGCCAAGGTTCGGGCTGGACAATCTCACCGCGATCGTGGACGTCAACGGACTCCAGCAATATGGCTGGCCAGCTGGTCCGGGGGACCGGTTCGACCGCAGCGAACCCGTGGGGCACGTGGACCTGGAGGCCGTGTTCACCGGCTTTGGATGGAACACGATCAGCATCAATGGGCACGACCTGAGAGAGATTTCCGACGCCCTCACTTTTGCGCAGTCGTTTCGCGGAGTCTCTGGCAAACCGACAGCGATAATTTCGAACACCACCAAAGGGTTCGGCGTCTCATTTACCCAAGGAACCTACAAGTGGCACAACGGTATAGCCACTGAAGAACAACTGCGGATCGCCCGCGAAGAACTCGGTCAGAACATGGAGGCAGCCAAGTGAGCACCAAAGCGCAGCGTCAGGTTTGGGGTGAGACATTATCTGAACTCTCGGATCTGGATGAGCGGATCCTCGTGTTGGATGGCGATCTTGCGACGTCAACCAGGGCAGATATCCTGGCTGAGTCCCACCCCGACAGGTTCATTCAAGTAGGTATTGCCGAGCAGAACATTGTTGGCATGGCTTTCGGCCTGAGCACCTTGGGATACCGACCTTGGTTGTCCTCGTTCGGCGTCTTTTTCACCCACCGGGCCCTTGACCAAGTGAGAATGCTGGTTTCACAAACCAAGGCCCCGGTCCGTATTGCTGCGGCCTACGCCGGCTTGTTGAACGGTTCCAGCGGCAAAACACACCAAGACATCGAAGACTTTGCCATTATGCGAGCCATGCCCAACATGACCGTCATCGCTCCCGCAGACGCAGTGGAAGCTCGCGCAGCGATCAAGTGGGTAGCGGAGCACGACGGACCCGTTTACATTCGCTTCGCGCGGGACGCCGTTCAGGCCGTCTTTGAAGAAGACTACGTCTTTACCCCGCAGAAGCCTGTGGTCCTGCGGGACGGCTCCGATCTCACTGTTGTTTCTACGGGGGTGCAAACCTCAAGGGTCGCGGAAGCCTTGGATTCCCTTGAGCTGGAAGGCATTCGGGCGAAGCACGTCCACGTCCCGATGTTGAAGCCCCTGGATGAGCAAGAGTTGCTGCATGAACTCCGCGGAGCACAGCTGATTGTCACGGTGGAAGAGCACAGCGTGCTGGGTGGACTTGGCGGACTCGTTTGCGAGCTTACTGCCGGCTCACAAGAACCCGCGCACGTGTCCCGGATCGGACTCGCGGATAGGTGGTCCGAGTCTGCACCCAACGATTTCCTTTTGGATAAGTACGGGTTGTCTCCGGCCAAGGTGGCCCAGCAGATCAAGGCCAGCCTGAACACGCGGAAGTGAATGAAGGCCACCATGTCCAAGCCACTCCAGACCCTGAGCCCCCGTGGCACAGTGAATCAGGCCACGCCGGCATCTGTGTCGCGTATCGTCACCCTCACTCCCGCCCCGGCGATAGACAGGGTTTACTTCCTTGACCGAATGGTCGAGGGCCACGTCAACAGAGCCACCAGGGTGGAAACGTACCTCGCAGGCAAGGGAATCAATGTTGCTCGCGCCCTCAGCCTCGCCGGGAATGTTGCCACTGCCGTGGTACCCATCAACGCCGAGGACCTCGAACTGGCCGAGGGGAGCGAAAGCGTTCGCAAGAAGGTCTTCAAAACCGTGGAGGTCACTGCACCCACACGGGTGAACGCCATTATTGTGGACACAGATGGTGCCACCACGAACTTCAATGAGAGTGCGGCACCGCTGTCCACCGCAAAGTGGCAGCAACTCTGCACGGCAACGCTTCATGAAGTCGAACGGGTCAAGGCGGATTGGCTCGTCCTCGGAGGATCGCTCCCGGCGGACATCTCCACCGGCCGCGAAGTCGATCCCGGGAATCTGTTCAGGGCGGCACGACGGGCTGGTGCCTCAACCTGCCTGGACACCTCAGGCGACGCTCTCAAGGCCTGGGCATCCCCAGCAAATCCGGTGGACCTCGTGAAACCAAACAAAGAGGAACTCGCTGATATCACCGGTACCCAGTTGAGGACCATGCGGGATGTTGTCTACGCCGCAAACCTGCTCCGGAAAAGGGGAGTCCGGACAGTCTTGGCCAGCTTGGGCAGTGACGGACTCGTTGAGGTGAACGAGCACGAGGTTCTCTGGGCACGGGGACCCTCCGCCAAAGTCCTCAACACCACCGGGGCGGGTGACGCTGCCTTGGCTGGATATCTCAGCGCGCTGCCTCACGCCTCAGCTGCCCCCTACACACGTGAGGTGGTTCGTGAGGCACTTGCCCGAGCGGTTGCCTGGGGTGCGCTCGCCGTCCAGGAACCCACCACCATCCTCCCAAGAGTCGTTTTCTTTCCAGAGGGCATCTCCGTTTCCGCACCTGACCCCGACTACCTGCTCTCCCGGTAAGCCCGCTGTGACTTGCCGGCCACAAACCGCCAGGGCCCGAGCCTCGCAACCACGGGCCCTGGCTTCCCTTTTGCCAATGAATAGCGGCTAGGGGATGTAGCGGTTGCTGCGCAGGAAGCCCAAGTGGTTCAAGAGGCTCTGGTGGGTGTCTATGCAGTCGTGGAAGCCGGCCTGCCGGATCTTGATGGTGCTTTGAACCATGTCAAAGTCGGATGCCAGCCAGCCCTCGACAAATGGCCACGAGGCAATGGTCTCCCAAGAGCTTGGAAGGAGTCCGTGCGAGCTGACCATGGTTTGCCAGAGGTCATCCTTATCGCCCATGTGCTCAACCAGCGGCAGCGGCTGGGGCTCCGCCGTCGGCATATCGAAGAAGCCCGCCAGGTCCGCCCAAAGCTGGCTCCAACGGAAATTATCGCCGTTGGTGACATTAAAGATCTCTGCATGTGCGCTGTCAGCGGTCAGCGCCCACGAAATGGCGCGTGCCAGCAGCGCCGAGTCTGTGGCTTGATGCAGGGCGTTCCACGTTCCCGGGAGGCCAGGGAATCGTAACGGCACGCCCTGTTCCTTGCTGACTGCGGCGAAAACGGCCAATCCGTTAACGATGTTCATGGGAGATCCCGCGCTGAAGCCGAACACTCCATCGGGGCGCAGGACTGTCCAGGAGAAATGCCGGTCGATAGCGCGCTGTTTCAGGGCGTCTTCCTGGTTGTTGTAGAAAATGGGTCCGAGGAAGCGCGGATCCGATTCCTTCGCGGGTGTCTTGTAGTGGCCGAGGTGTTCGCCATAGGACTTTCCGCCTCCCACCATGACCACTCTCGTGAGGATGGCACCCAGGGACTGTAGGGCATCCAGTGTGTTCACCAGCATGGCGGTGTTCGGTGCCACGGCTGTCCGCATCGGCATGTCCAGGTAGGCGGCGTAGACCACGTGCGTGACTGCCGTCAGGGATGCGAAACGCTCCTTCACTGACTCCGGATCGAGGAGGTCTACGCTTACGTGCCGGACGTTGCTCCGTTCTTTCAATTCCGCCAAGGGTCCACGCCTGGCAACTGTCACCACATCCCACCCTGCGTCCGCGAGGTGCAAAGCCGCGGCCCGCCCTATGACTCCGTGCGCTCCAACCACCATGACCTGGCCCTGGCTCACGTTCTGAACTTCTTCCATCACATTCCATTCCACACTGCTGTTTTCATCTGAAATGGTTTGGGCCGGGCCATAGGCCCGGCCCAAACCGTTATGCACGCGTCGTGCGCGCGTTGTTGCTGTAGCGTTCGACGGCGGCCCCGCCCTTAGTGCGAGTCGACGCCTTCCAGCGCATCGTCGATCGCCACGGCTTGGACGTGATCGTGCGGGTCTCCCTTGTAAGCCCAGATCCGCTTGTATGAGCCGGATCCGAGATCGTCCAGGAGGTCAGGTCCTACGGGATTCCAACCCAGCTCCGTGCGAGCCTTCGCCGAGTCAACGCGGCTGTTGCTGGAAATTGCCACGTCCACCCAGCGCTGGCCCAATGCCTGGTACGCGACCTCGGGCGTGCACGATTCGGCGGCCTGGAGCCCAACCAGCCGGGCGATGGTTTCGGCTATGTCTCCCATGCGGGCTTCACCGGCCGCCAGGTTGTAGGCGCTGCCGGCCGGAGCCTTGTCCAAGGCCAGGAAGTAGGCTTCAGCCAGGTCAGCGATGTACACATTGGACCAACGGTTGTCACCCCGGCCTACGTAGAGGCTGCGTCCGGATGTGATGGCCTGGCGGATGAGCAATGGCAACTGTTCGCTGGCGCCATCGCCAAAGATCATGGAGGGACGCAGGACTACGGTGTGAATGCCTCTGCTGGCGGCGTCGATCACGGCAAGGTCCGTGGCATACCGCGTGGCAACAATCTCAGCAGGGGAATGCTGGACCTCTTCGGTGTAGATTGTCGGGTTCAGCTCGCCCTGTGCCAGGTCCGTGTAGATACCCGTTCCGCTGGTGCGGATGAATTTCTTGTTGGTTCCCTGCAACGCCGAGAGGAACACCTGGGTGGATTCAGCATGATCGGCCGTTGCCGTATCGACAACTGCATCTGCAGCCAAAGCTGCTTCCCGGAGGACCGCAGTATCGTCGAGCCCTCCGAGTACAGGAGCGATCCCGCGGGCACGCAGCGCCTTTGCGCCGCTTTCGCTCCGGACGAGGCCGCTGACCGTGTGGCCCGCTTGGAGCAGCCGTTGGGAAACGGCCTGTCCGATGTATCCAGTGGCTCCAGTGACGAAGATATGCATGGGGTTCCTTAATGTTTGCGTAGTTTCTCTGGTGGGACTTTTCAGGCCAGTTGGCTTAGCTGCTCATCCTGCTGGCCCGAGGCCAGGATGCTGGGACGGTCGTCGTCCAGGAGGAGGCGTCGAATGCGTGAGCAGACGCTTTCGGCCAGGACTCCGATCGGGGCGTGATCGGGGTGTTCGAGGTACCGTTGGTAGTCCTCTTCCGAAGCGAAGACAGACACGTAACCGGTGACGTTGACATCGTCGAATGCGCGGATGACCCGTACGTCTTCCAGTTCCGGGATCTTTCCTGGAAGGCTTCGCAGAGCGTCCTCAAAGGAGGTCCGTGCTTCACTCGTGATGTCCTCGGGAAAGGTGAAGCTGACGAGTTGGTAGAACATCGTGTTTCCTGCGCCCTATCTCTGTTGTTGTTTCAGTTGTTCGGTATTGGATTTGTGTTCAACGGTGACGAAGACCAGCTGGGACTGGCCGATGTTCTCCAGATCGTGAAGTAGGTATTCGCCGGGTCCGAACTGAAAATGACGGGTATCACCCACTGCGTAGTCCACTTCCCTGGTGGTTCCATCGTCTTCGTGCTGCCTGCTGTGTCCGGCGCTGACAGCGGTCCAAAAGTAGTCCAGGACGTGGCGGTGGGCGGGGAGCCGGTGACCGGGATCCAGCCTGATCTCCCACACCCTCACGTCCTTCGTTTCGGAGACTATGCGCTGTCCCACCGTGTAGTTGTAGGCGTTGTCATGAAAGTCCTTGAGGGTTTCGGCGGACCAGCCATTGAAATTCCGGGCTACGACGATCCCTGCCCGCCGGCTTCCCTGCGGAAGGATGGCTTGGTTTTCCTGGGTTGTCACGAAGTGTCCTCTCGATATGGGGCGAGGGAGGATCACACGAACGTCGTGACGCCTCCGTTGACGGTGTATTCGGCCCCGGTGATAAAGCCTGCGGCCGGTGAGGCGAGGAAGAGGATCACCGGTGCGACGTCGTCGGCTGTCCCCAGTCTCCCTACCGGGAGTCCTGAATCTTCCACGAAGGCCTGGATTGCTTCTTCCCGTGGCACATCGAATTTGCGGGCTTGGGAGTCAAGGAAACCTCCGGGCCGATCCCACATTGGTGTGTAGATATGCGCCGGAGCTACAACGTTGGACCGGATTCCTTTTGGCCCGAATTCCCGCGACAGGAGCTTGGACAAGGACAAAATTGCTGCCTTTGAAACGCTGTAATCCGGAGCGTCCACCAACGGGGTTCGTCCTGCTTCCGATCCAACGTGGATGATGGATCCGGAACCGGCTTCAAGCATGTGGGGAAGAACCTCCCGGCTCATCCTCACGTAGCCCATGAAGTTGAGCTCCATAGTGGATTCCCACATTTCATCGGTGGCATCCAGGAAGCCCTTCCGGACGGCTACAGCCCCGGCGTTGTTGACCAGGACGTCGATCCCGCCAAAGCGTTGCAAGGCCTGCCGCACTGCGGTCCCAGGGGTGCCGGGAAGGGATAGGTCCGCGGAGATATGGAGGAAATGGTCGGCATTCGTGCTGGTTGTGCTTGCCATGTCCGCAGGTTCGCGGCTGACTCCAACAACGTTCGCTCCTTCCTTGAGGAAATGTTCGGCGGCCGCGAGCCCGATTCCTTGGCTCGCACCTGTAATGAGGACAGTTTTGCCACTGAATGTTCTGTTCATGGGTCCAATTGCCTTCCTCTGTTCGTGCAAATCAGATGTTCGCAGAGGACACCGAGCCTAGCTGCCAAGTGGCGGCGGGTCTCGGGTTCGAGGGTCAGGGGTCGGCTGTGAGTTCTTGCGTTAGTGGGAGTTGGAGAATCCTGAAGCCCTCGAATGGGGCTTGTCTCAATGGTTCCACGAAGGCGGGCGGGGCGTCCAAGACCAGAATGCAATGCCGGACCAAAGCGCTGCTTATGGCTTTGGTTCGCCGCTTTTGGGCGGCTGGCCTGGATTTCAGGACCACATCAGGGCGTATGATCCCTCGCGGAGTTCGTCCTGCAGGCCGGGACCTTTGGGCTGCCATCCAAGCTCGATTCTGGCCTTGGTTGCATCAACACGGCAGTTGCCGGCCAGGACGCCGTCGACGAATTTCACGCCGTACGCCTCGTAGGCAGCGTCCATGGTGCATGACTGTGCGTCCGGGTACCCCAGAATTGCGGCGATGTCCTGGGCAATGTCAGCGAGGGAAGATTCGCCGGCAGCAATGTTGTACAAACTCCCTGAGGGCGCCTTCTCTATAGCCAAGGCAAATGACTCCGCGAGATCCGCAAGGTACACGTGTGATTGCCTGTTGGCGCCAAGACCAACGTAGAGGCTTCGCCCTGCGGTGATGGCGCGCTTGATCAGCCCACCGATCACCGGCCCGCTGGCCTCTCCGTAGGGAATGGAAGGACGTAAGACGGTGGTGTGAATGCCTCTTTCGGAAGCCTGCTGGACCTGGGCATCCGTTTCGAGAATTTCAGCCAGTCCGCGAATGGGAGATACGGCCTTTCCCTCTTTGTGGACAATCCTGCTTAGTGAACCGAGCGAGGCGTCCACGTACACCCTGGCGGTGCTGTTTCGGATGTATCGTTTGCCGGTCCCCTCCAACGTGGCAAGGAATAGTTTGGCAGCTGGCAAGTGACCGGAGACGTCCACCACCGCATCAACCAGCTGGGTGACGTTCCGGATAGTTTCTCCGTCTTCAAGCGTGGCCAGAATCGGAGTTATGCCCCTGGACTCCAAGACTTTCGTCCCTGTCACGGTGTCGGTTAGCCCGAATGTTTCGTGGCCCGCCGCTTTGAGCCGCAACGCAATGGCCAGTCCGACGTATCCGGTTGAGCCGGTGACGAGTACAGACATTCTTGTTCCTTTCGGCTGAACGTCTACCAGACGCTTCGGATCCCGCACTGTACGCCCGCCAACATCGTTTCATGGTAAATGCCGGGCCTCTAATAGAACTCCGTTTAGGCCGCCATGAGCTTTTGTTATGGCTGATCGTGGCTTTGCCTGCGGCGATGGCTTTCGGGAGGCTCAAGAACGGCGGGAAGTTTCTGTAGAAGTTCCACGTATCTTTTGGCCGTGGGTGAGAGCTTGGTGCGGCTGTACACAGCCAGATCGCGGGTCAACGCCGGAAAAGGCTCCACAGCGACACCAGGACCGTCCATTGGCAGGGCATTTGCCGGGAGCAGGGCAACCCCGGCCCCTGCACCGGCCAGTTTCACAGCGCTGTCTATTTGACCTGTGTGGAACACGAAGTCCGGAGTCACATTGGCGGATTGCATGTATTCACGGATGAACTCGCCCAGTCCATGGTTGCCCTCGAAAGTGATCCACGAATGCGCATGGAGTGCGCTCACTGGAAGGACTCCCCGCGACTGCGGCGCACCCTTGGGCACCTCGCCTTCGTAGGGCTGGACTTTCTTCAGGATAGGGTCATCCGGAGCCAGGTACAGCACGAAAATTTCATGTCCGAGATCGATGACGGGTCCACCCCACTGCTTGGGAGTGGGCCCTACGGCGAGATCGCCGGCACCGGATGCCACGGACTCTTCCAGCGTTCTCCTGTGGGCGTATTCCAACAGTGTGACCGGGATTTTGGGATTGTCCGTGTGCCAACGGAGCAGGGACGGGGGAAGGATTCCGGCGGCGATGGAAAGTACGGTGGCGATCACCAGTTCCCCCGCTTCTCCGCTGAGGACCTCGCGGGCGGCCTTCCGCGCATCTTCGGCTGCCTTCAACGCGATCCGGGCATGCTCGGCATAAGCCCGCCCGGCGGGGGTCAGGCGCACAGTTCCCGTAGTTCGCTCTATGAGCTCCCCACCTGCTGCACGCTCAAGCGCACGGATCTGTTGACTGAGTCCCGGCTGGGAAACGCGAAGGATTTCAGCGGCGCGCGTGAAGGATCCCTCCTCGGCCACTACCAGTAGATACTCCATCTGCCTCAAAGTCACACTATAAGCATAGGTTATGTGATCGGCTGGAAATAGCTCTTGGACTTTCCTGTGCGCCACGCCACAAGCTGGAGGCGTCAGATCATGCAAAGCGGCTTGGCGTCCGCAGTTCAACCGCCCGAGTGCCGAGTGCCGCCATTGCTGCAGCTCTGCATCAATCCTTGGAGGAAAAACGATGAAAAACGGTATGTTCGTCTTCGACTGCGTGGTTCACACGCAGGACTTCACCGATCGGCAGGTACGGCCCGGCGGGGACGGCCGGCAGGTCCGGGCCCACCGCACCAACCAGGGACAGTTCAACAGGCTCATGGCAACCAAGGGCCCCGCCGACAAGCCGGACTTCTATGATCCAGTGGACGTTGACTGGGCCAACAAGACGCTTTTTGAAGAGTCCGACACCGATATTGCAATGGTGTGCACCGTGCCGCTTTTTGGGCAGTGGCAGAACTCTTTGGGCCCGGCAGAATTGAACTATCAGCTGGCTGCTTCGAACCCTTCCCGGTTCTACTTCACCGGCGGGGTTGATCCGGTGTGGCAGGGCCTGGACTTCGCGTTGGAAGAGATGGAGCGGCAGGTCAAGGAATGGGGAGCGGTCAGCTTCAAGTTCTACCAATACCACGACGAGAACCACCATTGGCGGGCAGACGACAAGGAGATCGCCTACCCGCTGTGGGAAAAAGCCATTGAGCTCGGAATCAAGATGGTTCAGTTTCACAAGGGATACCCCTTGGGCATGCAGCCAGTGGAAGCGTTCCGTCCCAACGACATCCAAATGGCAGCCTATGATTTCCCGGAATTGAACTTCGGCATCCACCACCTCGGCGATCCTTATGTTGATGAACTGGTTAGCATCGCGTCCCGCTTCCCCAACATCTACCTGATGCTTCCGCTGTGGCATAACCAGTACTACCTCCAGCCCTATCCCATGCTGCACCGCCTCGGCCAGACTCTGCTGTTCGTCGGAGCGGACAAGCTCTGCTACGGATCAGAGGGGTTCTTGTGGCCTCACATGCAGACGTACATCGACACGTGGGCCAACCTTGAGATGCCTGAGGAACTCCAGGACAAATATGGCTACCCGGAGCTGACCCCTGAGATCAAAGAGCAGGTCTTTGGCCTGAACTTCGCCCGGGGACTTGGGATCGATCTTGAGGTCAAGAAGAAGGAACTGGGGTTGCTGTGACGACCACCCAGAACGCGAGCCCTTTGGAAGAGGACCTTCAAGAGGCACTGTCCTATATTCGGCCCCTGCTTAAGGGCCACTCCGGCGACCTGACAATCGCAGCTGTTGACGACGGTGTGGTCACCGTTGACTTCCACAATGCCTGCCACTCATGCCCTGCTATTTCGGTGACGTTCGCCGGCCTCGTCCGGTCCCGCCTGATGCAGGTGGACGGCGTCAAAGATGTCAGGTCTTCGCAGGTCCATGCATCACGGCGGGCCTTGGACCGCATCGCAGCCACGCTGGGAGGCCCTGCGCACTACAGGCCTGCCCAGTCCACCTCCAGACCGTCGCTTCCGCTGCTACCAAAGCAGCCCTCTGCCTGCGAACCGTTGGCAATCGCCGACGCAGGAGGACGTTGAGATGAGCAAACTCTCGTTCAGGCTCGACGACGGCGTGGCGATGGTGACCGGTGGGGCGTCCGGCATAGGTAGTGCCATAGCCATAGCGTTAGCCGAAATGGGCAGTCATGTGGCATTGGTTGACCTGCCTTCCAGTGATGCTTCGGCAACTCTAAAAGCAATCGAAGCAGAGGGAAGAAGTGCTGAGTTTATTGCGGCCGACGTGACCAGCGCTGAGCAGATGGAGGCTGCCGTGCGACGGGCAGAGGGCTCATTGGGGCCCCTGACTACAGCAGTGAATTCCGCGGGAATAGCCCATGCGGTTCCAGCGGAGGATATGACTGCTGAGCAGTTCGAGCGCGTCTTTCGAGTGAATGTCACCGGGGTCTTCCTTAGCTGCCAGGCGCAAGCGCGGGCTATGCGGGAGAACGGAGGGGGTGCAATCGTCAATTTGGCTTCCATCTCCGGAATTGTTTCCCATCGAGAGATGCTGCAGTCGCACTACAACAGTTCCAAAGCCGCTGTTGCGCACCTGTCGAAATCGCTGGCTACCGAATGGGCGCAGTACGGCATACGCGTCAACTCCATCTCTCCCGGTTTTACGCGAACGCCTATGAACGATCGCGCCGAAGTGGCGAGCATTCTGGATGAGGCCGTAACCCGCAACACACCGCTGGGGCGCCCCGCGGATCCGTTCGAAATGGCAGGGCCAGCACTGTTTCTCCTGTCTCCTGCCGCCAGCTTTTGCACGGGCGCGGACCTCGTGGTGGATGGAGGGTTCACCGCTTGGTGAGCCCCTCTAGCCCCGGGGTCGATAACCCAGGGTTATCAGGTCCGAAGAAACTTTGACTTGGACTTATCGTGACGGTCCTCACAGACTGGAAATAACTTCGCAGGTTCCCGGCATAGTGGCCGGCACCGCGGTAAACCCCGCTACCAACCCACACTGCGAAGAGCCACACTCCCCAACCCTCATCACCGTTCGAGATTTTCTTACAGAGAGGTAAGGCCCATCGTGATGAACGAATCAAGCCGCGCAACCCAAACAGAACCAGTCCACCTTGGACAGCAGAGGAAGCCGCGTTCCCGCCGCCCCCTGGGCGTCGCCTTGGCAATGCTTGCCACAGCCGCTTTGGCTCTGACTGGTTGCAGCGCGGACAACGCCGCCAATGCAGGCGGGACGGGCAAGAAGACAATCGGTGTTTCGATGCCTGAATTTCATTCCCTCTTTTATGTCGCAGCTGTTGACGGCATGAAGAAGGCCGCTGCTGACGAGGGCTACGAGCTCGTGGTCCTCAATGCGAATGGCAATTCGTCGCAGCAGGTCAACCAGGTGCAGAACCTGGTGACACAGCAAGTCGGGGCAGTCATCTTTGCCATGCAGGATGCAACAGCCGGCGCAGCGGGAGTGGCGGAGGCGAAGGGCGCCAATATCCCCGTCATTGCCATCGACCAGCGCCCTCAAGGCGATGTGACCACGTTCATTGGCAGCGACAGCGTTAAGGCGTCCACCGAGTTGTGTGACTACCTGGCCAAGCAGATGGGCGGCAAGGGTAACCTCGCCATCATCAAGGGTGTTCTCGGGTCTTCTACGGAAATTGAGCGTTCCAAGGGATGCGGAAGCATTTTGGAGAAGAACCCGGATATCAAGGTGGTCTCCACTACCAACGCTGACTGGGACGAGAACAAGGCCTATAACGTGGCGCAGGACGTGCTGACTGCCAACCCGGAGCTGCAGGCAATCTTCGCGCAAAACGATGGAATGGCCCTCGGTGCTGCCAAGGCCGCAGCCCAAGCCGGCCGCTCCAACCTCAAGATCGTCAGCGTGGACGGTTTCCCACAGGTTTACGACGCCATCGAGTCCGGACAGGTTTTGGCCACGATGTCGCAGGAACCGTATCAAATGGGCGAGCTTGCCGTCCGCACTGCCATCAAAGCCATGAGCGGCGAGGCCGGGTCCATTCAGAAGGAACAGTTGCAGCCCACCGTCCTGGTCACTAAGGAAAACCTCGAAGAGGCCCGTTCCGCCGGATACTACGGCCCCGCGAAATAGCAGAAGTCCGGCCTGCCCGGAGCTCGGGCAGGCCGGACTCCACCAAACTAAGAAGGAAATCATGTCAATCCTGAGCACGGGACCGGCCCCTCTCAACGGAGGATCGCTGACCGAGGAGCCCAACGCCCTCAAGGGCATTGGCCTCACCAAACAGTACGGCGGCAACACTGTGCTGCATGGAGTGGACATCACCCTGAGAGCAGGCACGGTTCTTGGATTCATCGGGGAAAATGGCGCAGGTAAATCCACCCTGAGCTCCATACTGGCAGGCATCAAGTCTCCAGATGCCGGAGAGATGTTCCTGAATGGGCTTCCCTACGCCCCTACAGGCCCGGCTTCTGCGCTAAACAGCGGGGTGGCCATTATTCACCAGGAAATCAAGATGGTCCCGCGGCTAAGCGTTGCCGAAAACATGTTTCTGGGGCGGTGGCCGAAAAAACGGGGCCGCGTGGACACGACTTCCATGGCTGAGCAAGCCGAGGCAGCCTTGGCCGTTTTGGGAGCCAAGATCAACCCGCGTCGGGCAGTTGCCGGACTCTCCATGGCGGCGCAGCAGGAAATAGAGATCGCAAAAGCCATCCTGCGGGATCCGTCCTACGTGATCTTCGACGAACCATCAGCTTCTTTGGGACAGGAGGAAACGGAGAAGGTCCTCGATCAAATCCGGGTACTTCGTGACCGGGGTGCGGGCGTCATTTACATCAGCCATCGCCTGGATGAAATTTCGGCTATTGCTGACGAAATTCTTTGCCTCCGTGATGGGCACAGAGCTATGGCATGGGAGACGGGCGAAGTCAGCAAGGACCAGATGATCCGCGCCATGGTGGGCCGCGAGTTCGTTTACGCGCACGAAGCTCCGAAGCCGGCTGAGCCGGATGTCGTGTTGGAGGTCAAGAACCTGGCTCGTCAGGGAGTCTTCAGCGATATCTCTTTCTCTGTGCGCAAGGGGGAGATCCTTGGGCTGTCCGGCCTTGTAGGAGCAGGCCGCACCGAAGTTGTCAGGACCCTTGCCGGTGCCGATCGTGCCGACGCGGGCACCATCGCGGTGGACGGCAAGCCCGTGAAGATCAGCAACGTTGCCAGTGCCATTCGACAAGGCATTTTCATGGTTCCTGAGGACCGCAAAGGCCAAGGGCTGAACTTGGGCAGGAGCGGAGGAGAGAACATGGTCCTGCCGTGGGAAAAAACGCTGACCCCCAGCGGATTCGTGTCCAACAGGACAGTGAAGCGCGTCGAGCGAGAGCAGGCCCAGGAGTTGGATATCCGAGGGAACCTGGACATTCCTGTCCTTTTTCTCTCTGGAGGAAACCAGCAGAAAGTCCTGTTGGCGAAGTGGCTGGTCCGGAAACCAAAGGTCCTCATCCTCGACGAGCCCACGCGTGGAGTGGATGTTGGTGCAAAGGCCGCCATCTATGAAATTGTCCGCAAGCTGGCCGCTTCCGGGGTGGCCATCATTGTTGTCTCTTCCGAACTCGAAGAGGTTCTCGGCCTCTCGCACCGTGTACTCGTCATGGCGGGAGGGCAGCAGCGCGGAATCCTCAACCGCGAGGAAGCCCTCCCGGACCGGGTCATGGAACTCTCAGTGCCCTAGCGCACCCACAACCTTCACAAAAGAAAGATAAGACTGTGCCCTCTACAAACACCGTCGGCCCCAAAGTCGAGCCAGGAGCCCGGGCGAATCCCGCCTCAGGTATTGGCCAGGAGTCAGTGCAAACGAGAATCAAACAGCTCGCCAAAAATATTCCGGGGCCAGTGGTAGGGCTTGTGGTCATCTGCATTGCAATGTCACTGCTCTCGCCCTACTTCCTGACGCCTAACAACCTCATCAACGTCCTTAGCCAGGTTTCATACATCGGGATGATGGCAGTAGGCGCTGCCTTGGTCATCATCCTCGGTGGTATTGACCTTTCCGTGGGCTCCACCATGGCATTGTCGTTCATGGCCACCGCGTTCCTTTACAAGGAAATTGGCTTGCCGTTTTGGCTCGCCATGGTTTGCGGGCTCATTTTGGGGGCTTTCATTGGCCTGGTGAACGGACTCTTGGTGACGTTCGGGCACGTCCAGCCATTTATCGCCACGCTGGCAACCATGTTCGCCGGGGCTGGGCTTGCTTTGTACATCACCAACGGAAACCCTGTTATCGGCTTCCCTGATTGGTTCCTCGGCCTGTCGCGGACCCGCATGCTCGGAATACCACTGCAGGTGTATCTGATGCTGCTGGTCTTTGTCCTCGCAGCGCTTTGGTTGCGGTATAGGCCCTCCGGAAGGCAGCTGTATGCCATTGGTGGCAATGAAGAGGTTGCCCGCCTTTCGGGCATCAGCGTGAGGCTTGCCCAAGCGCGCGTCTATGTCATTGCCGGCTTCCTGGCCGCCTTGGCGGGACTGGCGGTGGGAGCCCGGCTGGATTCAGCGCAGCCAACCGCGGGCAGTGCTTCAGATCTCCTGAGCGTGATCGCGGCGGTAGTCATCGGCGGGGCCAGCCTGTCGGGCGGTGTTGGTTCGATGTTCAGTACGTTCATAGGGCTGCTCATCATCGGAGTACTCAATAACGGGCTCACGCTCCTGAACGTGTCCCCGAATCTCCAGCCTGTGGTGATTGGAGTGGTCATTGTGCTGGCGGTGATCAGCGACCGCGGCAATCTCCCTCTCAAACGGACCTGATGCACCCACTTAACCGGCGAAGCTCCCTGCGCGAATTGTGCAGGGAGCTTTCGTTCGCTCACCCAGCGGGCTGGGAGGCCTGCTTCCGGGGCCGCCCGGAACCGTCCCGGAGAAACCAGGCGATTCCGGGGGCCGGCAACGCTTCTAAAGGTCGTTGGGATTGGGCTGGCCGTTCCAGGCCGTCACACCACCATCTGCCGCAAGGATGTGTCCGTTGATATACGAGGCATCGGACGAAGCCAGGAAGGTAAAGGCCGGTGCTATTTCCTCGGGTGCCGCTATGCGGCCCAAGGGGATGGAGCGTCCGAACGCCTCCTTCAACCCCGCGGTGGAGTCGAGGTTCTTCTGCAGCAGGGGCGTGAGGACCGGTCCTGGGGCCACAGCATTGCAGCGCACACCCCGTTGGGCGTAGTCCACCGCAACGCTGCGCGTGAAGTTGATGACGGCACCCTTCGAGGCGTCGTAGGCGGCGTAGTTGTAATCCGCGCCGATGCCCGAGACGCTTGCCGTATTGACGATGTTGCCTTGGGACTGGATCAGGTGGGGAAGCGCCGCCCGTGTTGCGTAGAACAAACCGTCAACGTTGACCTTCATGACGGACCGCCACAGCTCGTTCGATGTAGTTGCTGCGGGGCCGGTCGGAGCGATTCCAGCGTTGTTAACCAAGACATCCAGCGCCCCTAGTTCTTCCACGCTTTCATTGATGATTGCCTCGATGGCATCGGGATCACCCACGTCGGCGACCTTGAGCGTTATCTGGCCGGACAACACGGAGTTCCGGTCACGGAACCGTGCCATCGAATCTTCGCTAAGGTCCACTCCGATGACGTTTGCTCCTTCGAGGAGGAACCTCTTGAAGACGGCGGCACCCAACCCGGACCCCGCCCCGGTCACCATGACTGTTTTTCCCAAGAATCGATTCTGATCCATGTCCTACTCCATCTTTCATCGAGCCAAGCGCCGTAAAGTCAAGAAACGGCCGGGCATAATTATCGCAATGCAGACAGTTTGTCCGTAGCATAGAAAATAGAGTACTTTACTCGTCAGTCGTTTCGAAGGGATTTCGTTCACCATGAAGATTGATCTCAGCGGTAAGACAGCATTGGTTACTGGCTCTTCCCAAGGCATAGGCTTGGCCATTGCCAAGGAGCTGACAAAGTCGGGAGCGACAGTGGTGCTCAGTGGTCGCAGCCAGGATTCACTGGACAGTGCGGCTGCCGACATTTCCGCACTCGCTGATGTGCGCAAGCCCAGGACCGTCGCGGCGGACCTCGGCACCAAGCGGGGGGTTGCGGAACTCGTCAGCGAGGCAGGGCAGGTTGACATCCTGGTCAACAATCTCGGTATCTACGAGTCGAAGGATGCCTTGGACATTACGGACGAGGACTGGCAGGAGTACCTCGACGTCAACCTGCTCGCCGCTGTTCGACTGACGCGGGCCCTCCTGCCAGCCATGCTTCAGCAAAATTGGGGAAGGGTTCTTTACCTTGCCAGTGATGCGGCCATTGCTGTCCCCCACGACATGCTGCACTATGGCGTTTCCAAGACCGCCTTGGTAGCTGCGGCCAGGGGCTACGCCAAGGTTGCCGCAGGCTCTGGCGTCACGGTCAACTCTGTAATTGCCGGGCCAACCAGGACCGATGGTGCAGTCCGCTTCATCCGGGAGAAGTTCGGCCCGGATATGCCGTGGGAGGAGGCGGAGGGCAAATTCATGTCTACGGAGCGTTCTGCCTCCCTGATCAGGCGGCTTATCGACCCGCTGGAGATTGCCAACATGGTGGTCTACCTCAGTTCGCCCCAGGCCTCTGCCACCACGGGAGGCGCCTTGAGGGTCGACGGCGGATATGTCGACTCGATCTTCCCTTAGGAGAAGGCTGGAAGGACATGTTTCGCCACTTCTTCCAGGGCGTCTTCAATGGGGCGCGTGCTGGGCCGGAAGTTCAATGCCACATGGCCAACGCCGGACTCTTCCAGCTCTCCGAGGTAGCGGACAAGGGAATTGCGCCCTAAGCGGGCGCCGAAGCGGATCGGCTCGGGCGGCGCCCCGGGATCCTCGGCCAGGTCGACGAGCATGGTTGTCAGCAAGGGCTTGCCCTGCCCGTCCGGGACTGCACGGTTCCATCGGTTCACAACTGGTTTCATGAGCCCCCCGGGCCGGTGGTAGGTCATGTAGCCATCCATGGTGGAGGCGATCCAGTCAGTGGTTTGTTGGGCGCGTCCCACTGCCACCAGCGGGATTGGGTTCTGGGCCGGCGGCGGCAGAACCTTCACGGTATCTTCGGGATCCGAACTGTCCCGCCATGCCGTCCGGATGGTGTCCACTGACGAACGGAACCGCTCCCCGCGGGACTCGAAATCGGCGTCGAACGCTGGATATTCGATGGGCCGGTCGCCCGAAGCAACCCCGAGTATAAGGCGGCCTCCAGACAACTGATCGATGGAGGCAGCCATCTTGGCCACGTGCAGTGGATGCCGCAGCGGCAGGACCACTGCGGCCGTTCCCAACAGAATCGAATCTGTTACCCCGGCCAGATACCCGAGATAGGGGAACGGATCAAACACCTGGCCGGCGTCACCAAAAGCCGGAACCCAAAGGGGGACGTCGCGAAGCCAGAGGGCCCTGAAGCCCAACTGATCCGCCAGTTCGGCCCGGCGTCGATGGTGGGTCAGGTCCGGAATGCCGAACTGAGTGGAGGACTTTGCCCGGCTTTGCCGGGCAAAGTCGTTGTCCAAGGGAAACTCGACGCCGATACTCAAGCCGCTCCGACGGAGGGTCGCCAGGGCAGGTGATGGAGAGGTTAACGGGGCTGTTGCCAAGGTCATGACCGTCTTTCGAGCGGGGCTAGAGCGGAGATCCTGCGAGGGACTGCTTCTCGGATGTTGGCTGCACCATGGACTGCTCATCGCCGGACTGCGTCATTCGCTGAGCGGCGCGACGGGCGGCCGTTGCAGCGAACACCATGACGATGAGGCCAAGAAGTGTGATGGCAGCACCTGCCCAAATGGGGGATGTGTAGCCCAGGCCTGCCGTAATGGTGACGCCGCCTAGCCAGGCTCCCAGGGCGTTGCCCACGTTGAATGCGCCGATGTTGGCCCCGGACGCTAAGGTGGGGGCGCTCTTTGCATACGTCATGACGCGCATCTGCAGCCCGGGGACGGTGGCAAAGCCGAAGCCGCCCATGAGTACCAATGACATGATGGCGAGGGGCTGGTTGTCCGCGGTCAAAGCGAACACCACCAGAACTACCAGCAGCACGGACAGGACAACCAGCAAGGCCCGGTCGACGTTGCGGTCAGCGGCCTTTCCTCCAAGGGCGTTACCCACGAAGAGTCCAACGCCGAAGAGGATCAGCAGCCAAGGTACGGTTGCGGCTGGGAAGTGCGAGATCTCGGTCAGCGTGAAGGCAATGTAAGTAAAGGCTCCGAACATTCCGCCGTATCCCAGGATGGTGACGGCGATGGACAGCCAAACCTGGCCCGACTTGAACGCGCTGAGTTCGCCGCGAAGACCTGAGGATGGAGTGGAATCGATGTTTGTGGTGCGCGGCACCAGGGTCAGGATTCCAATCAGGGCAAGAATGCCGATGACGCTGATGGCCCAGAAAGTGGAGCGCCAGCCCGCTGCTTGTCCCAGCATGGTGCCGAATGGCACTCCCAGGACGTTGGCAGCGGTCAGGCCGGTGAACATGATGGCAATGGCAGCGGCCTTCTTGGTGCGGTCCACCATGCCCGCCGCTACCACCGATCCGATACCAAAGAAGGCTCCGTGCGCGAGGGCTGCAATGATCCGTCCAGCCATCATGGTCCAGTAGTCCGGGGCCAGTGCCGACAGGACGTTTCCTATGACGAAGACTCCGAGGAGTAAGGCAAGGGCCGCCTTCCGGTCGATGCGTGACATTGCCAGGGTTAGCAGCAATGCCCCAACCACCACGGCCAGGGCGTATCCAGATATCAACCAGCCCGCGGTCGCCTCGCTCACGGCGAAATCTGATGCGACCTCGGGTAGAAGTCCCATGATGACGAACTCTGTAAGCCCGATGCCAAAGCCTCCCAAGGCCAAGGCTATTAGCCCAATGGGCATAAGAATCTCCTAGAATACTATACGGAAGAGGATAGTGCGCGTAAGCTGTTAGTTGCAGGCGCTGGCTAATATCCTTGCACAAGAAGATACAGCGCGCAAGCAACTACTTTTGCCGTCGCATGGACGGCGCAAACGAAAGGTTGTCCCGTGAGCATCGAAGATGACGCCCTGGAAGTACGGGCCCGAGGTTGGCGAACCCTGGCCGCTTTGCACGGCCTCATTGAGGGTGAACTCGAGCAGGCACTCCAGGCAGAGGCAGGCTTGTCCGTGGTCGAATATACGGTTCTCGACGCACTTGCCAGGCAGGATGGCTGGCATATGAGAATGCAGCAATTGGCGCGGGCAACTGCGCTCTCGCCCAGCGCAACGACGCGCCTCGTGAATCGGCTGGAGGGCCGAGGGCTACTTCAGCGGATTCTGTGCTCAGACGACAGACGCGGTATCTACACCGAGCTCACAAGCGAGGGGAGCGAGCTGCTCATTTCAGCCCGCCCCGCTCACGACATCGCGCTTGAACAGGCGTTGGCAACGGCCGAGGAAACCGCAGAACTCGCTTCGCTCGTGCGGGCACTGCCTCAGCTGTCCACGGCTGTCCAAATCCGGTAAGGCAAAACCACAGTTGGGTGCCGGAAGCCTACCCGTGTCCGGGGGAGGGGATTACCGCAATGATTTCCTCAAGCTGGAGCGCCGCAGAAACCTGTGTCAACGCGGTCACGTTCGACAAGTCCAATCCCACCAGTTGCTCTATGAGATTTCGTCGTTGAGTGATCGTGGTCGTGTTTACGGTCAGGTGTTCGGCAGTCATTTGAGCGTCGAGGTTGTTGTTCATCAGAACGGTCAGGGTCTGCAGGAGTGCTGCCCCATTGGTTGCGTCATAACGATGCAACGGTCCCAGGATTCGGTCGCAGAACGAACGGAGGCCCGCCGAGTCCTGCGTCTGCAGAAAGAGCCCCGCTATCCCGAGATCGGTCAGAAGCAGGGTCTGGCTCGGCGTTCCCTTGAGTCTGGCGAGTTCGACTGCGCCGCGGGCTATGGAAAACGCTTCTTCGTACGCGTTCGGATCAGTCACCGGGCCCGTCAGCGCGACAAGCTGGCTGGTCTCGGCTTCCGTCAGACTCTGACGGATCTGTTCGGCGATGTCGCGAACGGATTCCAAGGGCCGCCTCCCCAAAGGCCACAGGGCGACGACGTAGTCCTTATGTAAACCAACCAGGGGCTTTGGCACGTTGTCATGATTCCAACGGTTTACCTTGCCAGCGAGTCGTCGTAGAACCTCGTCCTCTGGAACCTGATCGTGTGGGGCAGCAATCAAGGCATGAGGTTGCAACAGGTCATACCCCAGTCGCTGGGTCTCCGCGAGGAGAACGGACGTGGAAGGGCGCGGGCCCCTGATTATGTGTGAGAGAAGTTCCCCTGTTCGGTACCACACCGATGCGGCCCCACTGCGAGTGTAAAGGAATTCCAACGCCATGACGGTTGCGGCGTGCTCGATCGCGCGCCGGTGTAATGGCGCCATTTTGGTCAATGGGCCAGTTGTCCAGATCCAGGCCACAACCTCTTCTTTGATGACAACTGGCGCTCGAACGGCAGAAACCGTGGACCCATTGTGGAGCGGCAACCGGATATCCGACGGCCCGCTGATGGCGTCGCTGTTTGGTGATTCGCCTTGGACTTGCTCAGCTTCTCCAGCCACTCCGTCCAAGAAGTCGTCGGCTCCATACTCAGAACCGCAAACCGCATTGCCCTGATCACTCTGAATGACCACAGGCCGTTCGAGCAGCTCGGCAAGTGCATTGCCCACTTCGGCAATGCCACCTCCCTCTAGCGTCAGCGACGTGAGGCGATTGTGAACCTCAGCCACTTTGCGTTGCAGCTCATATTGCTTCTCCAGCGACTCATTGAGGGACTTCTGCTCGGCAATTGTGCGTGCTTGATCCGCCCTGAGCTGAGCCGTGTTCATTGCGACAGCAGCTTGATCGGCTAAAACAGTCAGTAACGAAACTTCGTCATTCTCGAACGCGTGTGGAAGGCGAGTGAAGCAGTTCAGAGTCCCGAGGGTTCCGCCCGGGGCGTTCAAAGGTACGGCAATCATGGAAGTGAAACCCTGGTGACGTGCCGCCGCGGCCCAAGGAACAAACGACGGGTTCGTCGCCGTGTCTTCGACGCTTACGGGGATGCCCAATGTGAAGGCTTGAGTGGATGGTGAAGGCAACGACATACCCCGCAAGCGGATCGGGTGGAGGGCGTTGACGTCCTGGATATATTCGTCGGTTAGTCCATGTGAACCCTTGATCAGCAGCACGGAGTTGGATTGGTCTGGGACTGTAACCGAGCAAAAGTCGTAGCCCATCAGTTCACTGGATGTTCTGGCCACCATGTTCAGCAACTCGTCGAGGGAGACGCCTCGGTTTACGGCCGCGCCTACAGCTGCCAACGCCTTTAGCCAATTCTGGAGACGCTCGACCGTTCGATCTGACCGCTCTTTCACAGTCTCAGTATTCCGATTGTTTGGTTGTGGGGATAGGCCTGAACTGCTGCTCTCTGCTCTGGCATCTACGGCGCGGCATTCTCCGATGCGTGACGACGGCGACGCCCCTGACCGGTTGCGTCGCCGTCGTTTTGCCTCTCCTGTCGAAGGTCTACTCGGCGAGCGCCGCGACCACGGCTGCGGCGACGGCCTCGCTGGATTGCGGGTTCTGGCCGCTGATGAGGTTACGGTCGCGGACAACGTAGCTGCTCCAGGCCGGGGCCGCTTTCACGATGGCACCGCGCTCCGCGAGGGTGGTGGCAACCAGCCACGGGGTGTTCTCGCCGGTCCCGCCCGTGAGCTCTTCTTCATCCGTGAACACCGTCAGCTGGCGGCCGGCAAAGGCGAAGTTCCCGTCCGCGGTGGTGGCGCTGAGCAGGCCAGCGGGTCCGTGGCAGAAGGGAGCGATGATTGTTCCGTCTTGGTCAGCCGCGATAAGCAAGGCACCCAGGTTCGCGTCCGTGGCCAGATCCACCATAGGGCCGTGCCCACCCGGCAGGACGACAGCGTCGAATTGGGCCACATTGACGGAGGCCAAGGGCTCTGGCGTCTCAAGTTCGCCTGCGATGTCCTCAAGGTACTGCTTGAAGTCCTGGACCTTTTCCTCGTCGCCCACGATTTCCGGGTTCAACGAGCCAGGGTCCACGGTGGGCTTCTTTCCGCCGGGGCTGGCGATAGTAATTTCTGCGCCGGTGGCTTTGAGGGCGCGGTGGGCCACCACGAGTTCCTCGGCCCAGACGCCCGTGGGGTGTTGGGTGCCGTCGGCGAGTTCAAGGGAGTCTGCTGCTGATACGACCATGAGGATGCGGGCCATGGGATTTCCTTTCGTGAAATAGTTATTCGATGGTGCCCCGCCGGCGCACTTGGCCTGCATAGGAAAAGCTGTGGCCCCCCATCGGGAAACCTTGGACCGCCCCATGCGAGGATTGCACCGATGGCCACTCACAACCTTGAGCATTTGCGGACCTTCCTCACCGTCTACCGCGTGGGGTCCCTGACCGAGGCAGCAAGGTTGCTCGGCATTTCGCAGCCCACAGCCTCCACCCATGTTCATTCCCTCGAACAGAACCTGGGGCTGCGCCTCTTTGAGCGAAGTCCTACGGGCGTCGCGCCGACCCCCAAGGCCGAGGGTTTGGCCCGGGACGTTGGCCCGCACATTGACGCTTTGGACGACCTCGCCTTCATGTCCTCTTCGTCCGGTGCCAACGGGTCAATCCACTTGGGTGGGCCTGCGGAGTTCATAACCACCTTGCTCCTGCCCCACACCCCGGAGCTCACAGAGGCCATAGGGGCCAAGCTGCGAATCAGGTTCGGTTTGGTGGACGGCTTGCTCGATGAATTGCGGTCCGGCGACCTCGATATCGTGGTGAGTGCTGTCCGCCCACGAGTCCAAGGGGTCACGGGGATTCCACTCTTCGATGAGGAATTTGTCCTGGTGGCTGCTCCGCTCTGGAAAGCGAGCATCACGGGCGTTGACCCCGCCGATGTGGAGTTGTCCGCTATCCCGGTTGTGGCTTACGCGGAGAACCTGCCCATCGTTCGGCGCTACTGGCGGACCGTGTTCGATCGTCGCCCCGATGACCTCCGAACAAGCTGCATCGTGCCCGATCTTCGAGGCGTGCGTGCAGCCATCCTGGCTGGCGCGGGGATGTCTGTATTGCCCAGTTACCTTGTTGAAGACGATCTCTCCACCGGCGCCCTCACCACTCTGCATACTCCCGAGTTCGCACCCCTGAACACCGTGTATTTGGCAACCCGCACCGGCGACCTCGACCGCAACCGTCAGCTGCGGTCCCTCGCTTCCGCCATCCAGAGGCGGGCACGCTTCTGAAGGCCGTCATGCGACCATCTGTGCGCTGGAGAGTTCCCTGATGGTCCACGGCCAGGTCAGGGAAAACAAGAACCCCCGGAAATCCAAGATTTCCGGGGGTTCTTTACCGAGCTTCCTATCAGAATCGAACTGATGACCTTTTCATTACGAGTGAAACGCTCTACCGACTGAGCTAAGGAAGCACCGCGTCCATCACCGGTTTCCCGGGCGATCACGCAAGACATAACTGTAATAGAGGCAGCGCGCTCGGGTCAAAACGAGGGGGGCGGGCGGCCGTTGCGGGGATGTTCACCCGCCCGTCGGGCCGGGTTCAGACGGTGGTTTCCCGGCAGCCGGAAGCTGGGGAACTAGCTGTGGTGAGATCCAGCCGCCATGCACACAAGCCGAAGGAGCCGCTCCATGACCGGGGACGCATTGACCAGGGACGCCAGCCACACACCGAACCGGCTGAGGCTCGCCGTCGTGGATATGGTGGGGACCACCATCACCGACGATGGCCGCACGGAGCGGGCCATGTCCCGGGCGCTTGCGGAACACGGCATCGAACCGGGCAGCAGCCGGTTCGAGAGCATGCTCGGCTACGCCCGGGACACCATGGGCTTCTCTAAAATGACCGTTTTCAGCCACCTTTTCGAGGACTCCGCTGTGGCCGAAAGCGCCAATAAGGTTTTCGAGAACAGCTATGACGAGCTCATTGAAGACGGGGGTGTCCGCGCGATTGCCGGAGCGGAGGACGCCATTTTGTGGATGCGCGAGTCCGGCATGCAGATCTGCCTGGCCACGGGATTCGGCCGTCACACGCAAAACATGGTGCTGGAATCCCTGGGATGGATGGGCCTGGCGGACCTCAGTCTGTGCCCGGCCGACGCCGGACGTGGACGGCCTTACCCGGACATGATCCTGACGGCCGTGCTCGCATTGGATCTGGACGATGTGCGCGAGGTGGCGGTGGTGGGCGACACCAGCTCGGACATGCTCTCTGGCGTCCGTTCCGGCGCGTCCCTCGTGGCGGGCGTCCTGACCGGTTCGCATTCTGAGGCAACGCTACGCGCGGCCGGAGCCACCGTCGTCGTCGATTCCATCAAGCAGCTCCCGCTGTTGGTGGAGAAGCGGGAAGCCAGGCACCTCTAGCATTTGAGCCCGTCCTGCGGCAGCTTGCCGTCAACAAAGTAGTCGTCGACGGCGGTGCTGACGCACGTGTTCGCGCGGCCGTATGCTGTGTGCCCCTCACCTTCCCAGGTGACGAGTGACGCATTTTCCAGTTGCTTGCGCAGGGACTGGGACCATTCGAGCGGGGTGGCGGGATCGCCGGTGGTACCGACCACCACAATGGGTGCAGATCCGTTGTAGTCCACTGGTGCCGGGGTGCGGGTGTTGGCGTACGGCCAGTCCTTGCAGGTGACGCTGCCGTACGCGAAGAATGCACCGAACGTGGGGGAGTCCTGTATGAGGCGGACTTCCTCGGCCCGCATGCCGGCAGTGTCTGTAACCATCGGGTAGTCCAGGCAGTTGATGGCTTGGAACGCGAAAGCGGAGTTGGAGCTGTACGTGCCGTTGGGTTCGCGGTCGGCGCCCAGATCGGCAAGCCGCATCATCTGCGAGACGTCACCGGAGAAAGCTGTCTCCAGTGCTTGGGTCAGGGCCGGCCAGCTGAGGTCGTTGTACAGGGGCAGGATGAGCCCGTTGACGACGTCATTGACCGTCACCAAGCGGCCGTCCTTGGCTGTCTGGGGATTCTGGTCTACGGCATTGATGAGGTCCCGGATTTCCTGGACACCGTTGTCCACGGAGCCGCTGAGGGGGCAGTTTTGCTGTCCCTGGCAGTTGGCCACGTACGTGCGGAGGGCCTTTTCGAAAGCACGTGCCTGGCCGGCCGTCAGTTCCTCGTTGCTGTTGGCCGGGTCCACTGCGCCGTCAAGGACCATGCGGCCCACGTTGTCCGGGAAGAGCGATGCGTAGGTTGAACCCAGGAGCGTGCCGTAGGAGAAGCCCAAGTAGTTGAGCTTGGCATCGTTCGCTACCGCGCGCAGGATGTCCAGGTCCTTGGCAGCGCTCACGGTATCGATGAGTCCCAAAACATCACCGGTCTGCTGGGCGCACTGATCAGCGAATGATTTGTTGAAGGCAAGCGCCGCAGCCAATCCTTCGTCAGTGTTCTTGCGGAACACCTTTTCGCGGGCGGCGTCACGTTCGGCGTCGGTCATGCAGGTCACCGGAGCGGAACGGCCCACTCCACGGGGATCAAAGCCAACAACATCGTAATTGGCCCGCAACTTCTCGGTGAAGTGGGTGCTGCCGGCGTCCTTGACGAAATCCACGCCGGAGCCGCCAGGTCCGCCGGGATTTATCAGCACGGAACCTTGCTTGTTGCCCGTGCTGGGCAGCTTAATGACGGAAAGCGCGATGTCCCCGGATGCCGGGTTTGCGTAGTCCTTAGGCACCTGGACCTTGCCGCAGTGCAGACCGTCCTCGCACGGGCTCCATTCAACAGACTGCGAGTAGTACTTCTCCAGGCCCTCAGGCGCTGATGCGGCGATGGACGGATCCACGGTGCTGGTGGACGGCTTGGCCTGTGGTGTTGGCAGGAGCGTGCACGCGCTGAGCACCAGCATGGATGCCAGAGCAACGCAGAGCGCAGCGACTCCGCGGCCACGCCTTACTGGCATTGCAACACCCCGGATTGCCGATCCACCACCCGCATCAACGTGGGCAGACCGGTCCCGTGAAGGGGTACCGGCGGACCGGCGGGGTGCGGACTTCATGCATTCTCCTATTGCTGAATGAGGCTCGTGGCCATGGACTCGACCGCCAACAGGGGCGCCACGTTGGTGGTGGTGATTCGGACACGGGCTTTGTTGATGGCGTCCATCCGGGCCAAGGTGGTTTCCGGGGTTGAATGGGCCGCGTATTCTTCCAATTCGCTCTTGAGTTCAACGTTGACCAGTTCCACTGCGTTCCCCAACTGGATGATGAGGACGTCCCGGTAAAAGGACAGCAGATCCGTCAGCGTGCGGTCCAGTGAGTCGGTGATGGAGCGCTTGGCACGCCGTTTCTGGTCATCCTCAAGCTGCCTGACTTGGCTGCGCATGGATGGTGGGAGGGTGCCGGATTCGGGAGCGCCCAAGCTTGCCAGCAGTGCGATTTTCTCCGCGGCGTCGCGTTCGTCGTTGGAGCTGTTGGCCTCGTCGGTGGCGATCTTGACCAGCTTTTCGGCCATCATCACGGCAGCAGTGACGCCGCGAAGGCCAAGCGGGATGCGAACGGTATCCATCCGACGTTGCCGCGCCTCGGCGTCGCGGGCCAACCGCCGGGCGATCCCGATATGGCTCTGAGCCGCGCGCGCCGCACGGTCCGCGAGTTGGCGGTCGACGCCGTCGCGCCTCACCAAAAGCTCGGCGACGTCGGAGGCCGGCGGCAGCCGCAGGCTCACAGGACGGCATCGCGACCGGATGGTGACCAGGACGTCGGCAGGTGAGGGGGCACACAGCATCCAGATGGTCCTGGGAGTGGGTTCCTCGATGGCTTTCAGCAAGACGTTGGTGGTGCGCTCGGCCATGCGGTCCGCGTCCTCCACCACGATGATGCGCCACCGTCCCGTGGCTGGCCGGTCGCCGGCCTTGGACACGAGTTCGCGTGCTTCGTCGATGGTGATGGTGACCTTTTCGGTGCGCACGAATGTCACATCCGAGTGCGTTTCACCGAGGATCGTGTGGCACGCCGCGCACTCGCCGCAGCCGCGCATGGTGACGTCGTCCTGCTCGCAGTTCAAGGCGGCGGCGAATGCCTTGGCTGCGTTGGAACGGCCGGATCCCGGGGGACCGGTGAAAAGCCACGCATGGGTGAGGCCGGTTTCGCCCTGCGCCGCTTGCCTTAGTTGCGCGACGACGGGCGCTTGCCCTTGGAGGTCGTCCCAGACGCTCACGGGCGGTCGCCCGAAACGGCTTCGCCCGCAGCGGTTTCGCCCGAAATCCGGTCACCCAACAACGTCTCCACTCGTTCCAGGATCTGTGCTGCCAATGTTTCAATGTCGGCACTGGCAGCCAGCACCAGATAGCTGGACGGTGCAGCCGCCGCGAGGTCCAGGAATGCGTGGCGGATGGCGGAATGGAAGTGGTCAGGCTCGGACTCCAGCCTGTCCTCGGTGGCGTCCCCGGCGGTCCGGCGTTGGCGGCCGTCGGAGGGGTCGACGTCGAGCAGTACCGTCAGGTCCGGATGCAGGCCTTCGGTGGCCCACTCATTGAGTGACAAAACGCCTTCGGCGCCGAGGCCGCGGCCGGCACCCTGATAGGCGACGGATGAATCGATGTAGCGGTCGGTGATGACCACTGTTCCGCCAGCCAGCGCGGGCCGGATCACTTGGCTGGCATGGGCTGCGCGGGCAGCGGCGAACATGAGGGCTTCCGTGCGGGGATCGATGGTGCCGTGTCCGTGGTCCAGGACCAAGGAACGCAATTTCTCGCCGATGGGGGTGCCGCCTGGTTCGCGGGTGCGCAGCACGGAAAGGCCCCGTGACTCGAGGGCGTCGGAGAGCCGGGCGGCCTGGGTGGACTTGCCCGCTCCGTCCCCGCCTTCGAAGGCGATGAAAAGGCCTGGACTCTTAATACTCACTCGTCTAGCCTACCGATCACCGGCATGCGAGACGGCTTTCATCCACAGCATTGCCCGCGACTACGCTGAAACCATGAGCCTTTCCGATCAGCACGCCGCCGATTTGTCTCCGGAAACCGTTGTAGTTGCGGCCGGCCGCCCCGAGCGCGCCCACGACGAGCCCGTGAATCCGCCCATCGTCTTGTCCTCCACATACTTCGGAACTGGTTCGTTGGGCGATGGAGATCGCGGTTACGGACGCTACGCCAACCCCACCTGGGATCCCTTCGAGGATGCGCTGGCCAAACTTGAAGGCGCCACCCTGCCCGGCCTGCTCTACGCCTCAGGTCTGGCAGCGGTCAGCTCAGCGCTGTCCCTTGTTCCCGCGGGTGGTGTGGTGGTCATGCCCTCGCACAGCTACGCAGGTTCACTGGTCATGGCCACCGAGCTGGCGGAGAAGGGTTTCCTGGAACTTCGCACGGTAGACATCACGGACACGGACGCCGTGAAGGCCCTCATCAGCCCTGAAAGCGGCAAGAAGGCGGACCTGCTCTGGCTGGAAAGCCCCACCAACCCCATGCTCGGCATCGCCGACGTCCGCGCGCTTACTGACGCCGCACACGCGGCCGGCGCGATCGTGGTCACGGACAATACTTTCTCCACGCCTTTGGTGCAGCAGCCCCTCAGCCTGGGTTCCGACGTCGTCCTTCACTCCGTGACCAAGTACCTTGCCGGCCATTCGGACGTTGTTTTGGGCGCCTTGGTGACGTCCAACCCGGAACTGCGCGCCACCCTGCTCCACCACCGGATCATCCACGGCGGCATCGCCGGACCGTTCGAGGCCTGGCTGGCACTTCGCGGCCTCCGCACCCTGGCGTTGCGGATCGAGCGTTCCCAGGCCTCGGCGGCTACGCTCGCCGAACGCCTCAGCGTCCACCCCCGCGTCGAAGCTATCCGCTATCCCGGCCTCGCCACGGATCCGGGCCACGAGCGCGCCAAGGCGCAGATGAAGGGCTTTGGCTCCATCCTGTGCATCCAGATCGCCGGCGATGAACAGCGCGGCGGTGCCGACGCAGCAGACCACTTGGTCCGCGCCTTGCAGCTCTGGCTTCCCGCCACGTCTTTGGGCGGGGTTGAGTCGCTGATTGAACGCCGACGCCGGCACACGGCTGAGCCGCTCAGCGTTCCGGAGAACCTGGTCCGGTTGAGCGTTGGAATCGAGAACGTGGAAGACCTCTGGTCCGACCTCGAGCAAGCGCTGAAGTCGCTGGACGGCTAGGCTAAAGAGCGTGGACGGAAAAATTTTGATCGCGTACGTTACCACCGGGGTTTACTGGATCCTTGGCTTGGTGGCCCTTGCCCTGGAACTGTGGGCCTTTGCGGACTGCCTGCGCCACAAGCCGACGCTCTTCGTAGCTGCCTCCAAGCGCACCAAGACCTTTTGGCTGGCCCTCACCGGAGTGGCACTTGCGATTGGCGCCTTGACCGTTCTGGCAGGCGGCAGCAGCCTGGGGTTGTTCGGGATCGCCGCCGTCACCGCAGCGTGCGTCTACCTGGCCGACGTCCGCCCCGCTCTGCGCGAGGCCGGCAGCGGCGGCAACCGCAACGTCGGTCCATACGGCCCCTGGTAGCCGGCGCGGTTCCTCTGGATCGGCCTTAGCGGGGAGCCACGGCGTCCCACGCCACCGTCACTTCACCCAAGCGCCACCGTGCCGGACCGTCCTGAAGCGGCCACCCGGCGTCGTGCAGTGAACGGCACATACCCGTCCAGCGTTGCCGGTTTCCGAACGACGCCAGAGGTGCCGCTTCCAACCATGCCTTGTCCATGGCTTGCAGGAACGCGTGGATCGCTTCGCCCGGGACATTTCGGTGAATCAGGGCCTTGGGCAGCCGCTCCGCTACCTCGGACGGCAACTCAAAACTGCCGAACCGCACGGAAAAACTCAGGCTCAACGGACGTTCTTTATCCAACGCCACCCACGTCACACGGCGCCCTATCTCGTCGCATGTGCCATCAATGAACAACCCGCCGGGCGCCAGCCGGGACTGCACCAGTTTCCAGATCCCTGCGACGTCCGCTTCCTCGTACTGCCGCAGCACGTTGAAGGCCCGCACCAACACCGGGTCACCCGGAACCGGGATTTCGAAACCGCCAACGTGGAAGCTCAGCCCGGGCCGTTCAAGGGCTTTGGCGGTCCGCACGCGCTCCGGCTCAATCTCGATCCCGCAGACCCGCACATCGGGCCGTACGGCTTGAAGCCGTTCAAAAAGCTCGACGGCGGTGGTGGGCGAGGCGCCATAGCCAAGGTCCACAACAAGGGGGTCGACGGCGGCGCGCAGCCGCCACGCTTGGGGTCCCGCCAACCAGCGGTCCAAGCGGCGCATGCGATTGGGGTTCGTGGTGCCGCGAGTGACGTTGCCAACCGGCTTTCCGCCCCGACTACGGGGAGAGCCCACCCGTTCCGCTTTTTGCACCACGGCCCCCACTTTATCCTTGCCAGCATCGGTCCGCGGGGCTCGTTGCCGGACGTAACGACGGGCAGGGCACGTAACTGCTCGGCTAGGATGAAAACCATGACTTACAAGCTGATTCTGCTGCGCCATGGCCACAGCGAATGGAACGCCAAGAACCTGTTCACCGGTTGGGTGGACGTTGACCTGAACGATCAAGGCCGCGAAGAAGCAGTGCGCGGTGGAGAGCTCCTGGTTGAGAACGAGATCCTCCCGGACGTCCTCTACACCTCGCTCCTGAAGCGTGCCATCAACACGGCCAACATGGCCTTGGACAAGGCCGACCGCGGGTGGATCCCCGTCAAGCGCGACTGGCGCCTGAACGAGCGCCACTACGGCGCCCTGCAGGGCAAGGACAAGGCCCAGACCCTTGCCGAATTCGGCGAAGAGCAGTTCATGGAATGGCGCCGCAGCTACGACACCCCGCCGCCGCCCCTGTCGGACGACAGCGAATTCTCGCAGGCACACGACGTCCGCTACAAGGACCTCGGCGACGCACTGCCGCGCACCGAATGCCTCAAGGACGTTCTGGTCCGCCTGCTCCCTTACTGGGAATCGGACATCAAGGAAGACCTCAAGGCCGGCAAGACCGTTCTGGTTACCGCCCACGGCAACTCCCTGCGCGCCCTGGTGAAGCACCTGGATGGCATCAGCGATGACGCCATTGCCGGGCTGAACATCCCCACGGGCATCCCGCTGGTCTACGAATTGGATGAGGACTTCCAGCCCATCAACCCGGGCGGAACCTACCTGGATCCCGACGCAGCAGCCCAGGCCATCCTCGCGGTGGCCAACCAGGGCAAGAAATGACGTTGTAGTTAACGACGACGGCGGCCGGTCACCTCAGGTGACCGGCCGCCGTCGTTAATGCTCCAGTGTTAGAAGCCCTCGGGCTGCCATTCGCCGGTCACCAAGTAGGTGACCTTGCGCGCGACCGAAACGCCGTGATCGGCGAAGCGTTCGAAGTAGCGGCTGGCCAGGGCGACGTCCACGGTGGTGGACGGGCTTTCAGTCCATTCGGGGGAGGCGATGGCCTTGAAGACGCTGAGGTGGAGGTCGTCTACGGCGATGTTGATCTTGAGGATGTCGCGGGCTACCTCAAGATCGCGGGTCTCCAGCAGTTCAATGACCTTGGCGGTGATCTCGATGTCGTGCTGGGCCATGGCCTTGAAGGTCTGGGTCAGCGACGACGGGATCACGGTGGCCGGGTAGCGCAGGCGCGCCAGCTGGGCAACGTGGCGGGCCAGGTCACCCATGCGTTCCAGCGACGCACTCATGCGCAGCGAACCTACAATCATGCGGAGGTCGCTCGCGACAGGACCCTGCAAGGCAAGGATGTCGATGGCACGCTCGTCGAGGCTGTTCTGCAGGAAGTCGATGCGGGCATCTGCCGCAATGACGTCCTGGGCAAGATCCACGTCGGCGCCTTCGAAGGACGTAGTAGCCTTCGTGATTGCTTCGTGAACCAGCTTGGAGATCTCGATGAGGTCGTCACCTACCTGGGTGAGCTCCTCCTGAAAAACCTTGCGCACTAAGGCGTCCTTTCCTTGGAAATCCTGTTCCCATGGTGGGGGTCGGATTTCA
Organism: Pseudarthrobacter sp. PvP004; assembly: GCF_017876035.1. NCBI lineage: Bacteria > Bacillati > Actinomycetota > Actinomycetes > Micrococcales > Micrococcaceae > Pseudarthrobacter > Pseudarthrobacter sp. PvP004. The sequence continues at coordinate 3,077,255 of NZ_JAGINL010000001.1, read as the reverse complement.
AAACCATTGACAGTCCAACCAGTAACTGTGTCAGGGACCAGTGAACTGTTTGGCTCCTTTAGATGAACGTTAGTTGAACCGTCCGCGTTTGGCGCCGGATCACAGCATTGCCGTGTTTCCACAGCATAAGCTGGACACGTGGATCCATTGCTCATAGGTGTCGTCGCTGGCCTCGTAGGCCTGTCGTTGGGCGTCTTTGGCATGCTCGCTTTCAGGATCAGCGAGCGGCAACGGAGCATCGTGGACCTGGACGTCAGCGAACCCCTGCTTCCTGAGGGTGCCGCGGAAGTGCTGTCCGTCGTCGGGCGTGCCTTTGTAGTAGTGGACGCGATCGACGGCGTGGTCCGTGCAAGTCCCGCAGCGTACGCGTACGGCCTGGTGCGCGGGCACACGGTGGTGCACAAGCAACTCCTGGACATGACCGCGAAGGTCCGCCGCGATGGCGTGATCCTTGAAGAGCAGTACGAGCTCCCGCGTGGTCCGTTGGGCAAGGGCACTATTGTGGTCCAGGTCCGGGCAGCCATGCTCGGTTGGGAATACATCGTGTTGCTGGCCGACGACCGTACCGAGATCACCCGCACCGAGGAGATCCGCAACGACTTCGTGGCCAACGTGTCCCACGAGCTCAAGACCCCCGTCGGCGCCATATCGCTCCTGGCCGAGGCCCTCGAAGCGTCGCCCGATGACGAGGAAGCAGTGCGCCGCTTCGCTAAGCGCATGCACAAGGAGTCCGGCCGCTTGGCAGCCCTGGTCCAGGACATCATTGAACTTTCCCGGCTGCAGGGCGCCAACGTCGCCCAGCAGGGGCACGCCGTGGACATCAATACCGTGATCACAGAAGCGGTGGACCGCTCGCAACTGCCTGCAGAGAGCAAGAACATCCAGATAGTGGTGGGTGGACACTCCGACTCGCTTGTTTTCGGTGACCGCGATCTCCTGGTGACCGCGCTCCGCAACCTGATCGACAACGCCATCCGCTATTCCCCCGAAAACACGAGGGTTGGTGTCGGCGTCCGGACCCGCGAGGGCGTCGTCGCCATCTCGGTCACGGACCAAGGCGAAGGCCTCACCGCCGAGGACCAGGAACGCGTGTTCGAGCGTTTCTACCGCGTGGACGCGGCGCGATCCCGCCACACCGGTGGCACGGGCCTCGGGCTCAGCATCGTCAAGCACGTGGTGTCCAACCACGGCGGCGAGGTGACCGTGTGGTCCCAGCCCGGCCAAGGGTCAACGTTTACTATTCGCTTGCCGGAGATGGAAGGCCAGGACGACGACGCCGGCCTCCAGACTTCCGCTGCCACGGCAGCCGCGTCTTCCGAACTTCCGGCGACCACCGCCGTCGAGCCTCATCACGCGATTGAACAACCCCATCACGTGAATCACCATAGGGGCGCCAGCGGCGCCCAAGAGCAAGGAGCCAGCGCTTGAGCCGGATTTTGATAGTGGAGGACGAAGAGTCCTTCAGCGACCCCTTGTCCTATCTTCTGGGCAAAGAGGGTTTCGACGTCGAGGTAGTGGATAACGGCAGCGACGCCTTGGTGGAATTTGACCGGAACGGTGCCGACCTCGTCCTTCTGGACTTGCAGTTGCCGGGAACGCCAGGAACGGAAGTGTGCCGGCAGCTCCGGCAACGTTCCAGTGTCCCCGTCATCATGCTGACGGCCAAAGACTCGGAGATCGACAAGGTTGTTGGGCTGGAGCTCGGCGCGGACGACTACGTCACCAAGCCGTATTCCTCCCGCGAGCTCGTGGCCCGAGTCCGAGCGGTGCTTCGCCGGCAGGGCGAGCCGGAGGAGCTCATCACGTCCACGGTGCAGGCCGGTCCTGTCCGCATGGACATCGAACGCCACGTGGTGAGCGTCAACGGTGAGCAGGTTTCCCTGCCGCTTAAGGAGTTCGAGCTGTTGGAGATGCTGCTCCGCAACTCAGGCCGGGTACTGACGCGTGGCCAGTTGATCGACCGTGTGTGGGGCTCGGACTACGTGGGTGACACCAAGACATTGGACGTCCATGTGAAGCGGCTCCGTAGCAAGATCGAGCCGGATCCCTCCGCTCCCCGATACCTGGTAACTGTGCGCGGCCTGGGCTACAAGTTCGAGCCGTAAAGATCGCTGCAACGGCGCTGCGCACAAACAAACAAGGAAGGGTCCCGCCGAGGCGGGACCCTTCCTTGTTTGTGTCGCTTGTGGCTTGCTGCCTGCTAGTGTCCGGCGGCCGGGGCCTCCGAGGACGTAGCTGTGGACGTCGGCGTTGCCGTCGGGGTCGGCGTGGTGGGCAGGTACTTGGCGTACTCGGGCAGGGTGCCGTCAACCACGGGGACGTTGACCGTAGCGGAGTCGGATCCACTGCGGATGGTGATCGGGGTCAGGCCGCCGGGGATGACACCCGCGGTGCTGAGGATCGCTGCATCCGCGGTGTCATTCAGGTACGTCTCCGCGTTGGCCTTGACCGGGATTTCGGTCTGGGCTCCGTTGGCACCGCTCATGGTGAGGGTGGCGTCGGTGCCGGAGGTGTTGAAGACGGCGCCGATGACGCGGCCGGGCTCGTTCTCGCCCGACGCAACAATCAGGATGTTGCGCAACTGCAGGGGACCGAGATCAGCTTTGATCCCGTCCGATGCCGAGTATTGGTGGGTAGTCTGCTGGGCGTTGACGAATCCACAGCCGGTGACGGACAGAAGACCGACGCCGATTGCAGCCGCCGCAATTGCCAGCTTGCCGCGCTGGACAGGGTTCATCGCAGTATTGCGCACGACACCTACTCCTCAAGAGTCATTGGAACACTTTTCAGCCATAGCCTATCGGCAAACCCGCCAAAATAAGGATTCGGGAAGGCTATGTGGCGCCATCAACGGAAGAGATCTTGCTCGCACTTTGATTGCCATGAGCATCTTTCCCCGAATACGTCAAGACCTTGGAGGAAGTCGTTTAAGGCCTTATTCCCTTTATTGGCGCGGCAGGAGGGCCTGTGTGATGCCAGTCGTATGCCTTAATCGTGATAGACTAATCTGCGGGAAAGGGGAAAGTCCACATGGTTTTTGAGGTCGGCGAGACAGTAGTTTACCCTCACCACGGTGCAGCAAAAATTGAGGAAATCAAGATGCGCACCATCAAGGGCGAAGAGAAGATGTATCTCAAGCTCAAGGTGGCTCAGGGTGATCTGACCATTGAAGTTCCAGCAGAGAACGTTGACCTTGTTGGGGTCCGGGACGTAGTGGGCAAAGAAGGCTTGGAGCACGTATTTGACGTTCTCCGCGCCGAGTTCACTGAAGAGCCTACCAACTGGTCGCGTCGTTACAAGGCGAACCTGGAGAAGCTTGCTTCGGGCGATGTCATCAAGGTGGCAGAGGTCGTTCGCGATCTTTGGCGTCGTGATCACGATCGCGGCCTTTCCGCAGGTGAGAAGCGGATGCTGGCCAAGGCGCGGCAGATTCTGATTTCAGAACTGGCCCTGGCTGAGAAGACAGACGAAGAGAAGGCTGCAAGCGTTCTCGACGAGGTCTTGGCTTCCTAAGAAAATTGAGCCCGGTGGTGCGAATGCGCCGCCGGGTTTCTTTTTGCCACGCGCCGGGTTTCATTTCTCACAAGTACTCTGGTGATCATGAGTACTCCTTCCAAGCGCGCCGTCACGGCCGTGATCGTGGTTGCTGCCGGCTCCGGTGAACGCCTCGGCTACGGCATGCCCAAAGCCCAGGTTCCGCTGGGTGGCGAAACCATTTTGATGCATGCCCTTCGCGGTGTGGTTGCCTCTGATGTTGCGCGCCAGATCTGCGTCGCCGTGCCCAAAGGGGACACCGCCCTGCGCGAGTCGATCTCCGAGTTCACTATTGACCTGGTGGACGGCGGCCCCGAGATTTCGGTTGTCGACGGCGGTTCCTCCCGCGCGGATTCCGTCCGGGCCGCCATGGCTGCTTTGGAGGACGGAACGGAACTTGTTCTGGTCCATGACGCCGCCCGCGCCCTGACCCCGGAACGGGTTTTCCAGCGTGTCTCCGACGCCTTGGCCTCCGGCGCGAAGGCCGTCATTCCCACCATGCCGGTGGTGGACACCATCAAGACCGTTGCCGAGACGAACGGCTCAGACGCGTCCATCGCCCCGGAAGTGGTCACGGGAACAGCTCCCCGCGAACAGCTCCGGGCCGTACAGACCCCGCAGGGCTTCGAGCTGGCCGTCCTGCGCAGGGCACACGAAGCGGCCGGGCTGTTCGACGACAAGCAATCCGCAGCTGTCACCGACGACGCCATGCTGGTGGAGCTCCTGGGCGTTCCCGTCCACGCTGTCCGCGGGGCCAGCCAGTCACTCAAGATCACCACGCCCCTGGATCTGATCATTGCCGAAGGCTTGTTGGAAGGTCCCCTGGGAATTCGTTGGGTGGAAGGCTGATGACACAGAACCAGAACATGGTGCTTCCCCGTACCGGCGTTGGCATAGACGTCCACGCGTTCGCCCCCGAAGACCACCCGCAGCCGCTGTGGCTGGGCGGGCTCTTCTGGGAAGGCGAGCAAGGACTTTCAGGGCATTCCGACGGCGATTGCGTCGCCCACGCCGCCGCCGACGCACTCTTCTCCGCATGCGGAATCGGTGACCTGGGCACGCACTTCGGCACGGACCGTCCTGAGTTCGCCGGAGCCTCCGGCGTCAAGCTCCTCAGTGAAGCGGCACGCATTGTGCGCGCCGCAGGCTTCGAGATCGGCAACGTCGCAGTGCAATTCGTGGCTAACCGCCCCAAATTCGGGCCGCGCCGGGAAGAATCCCAGCGGGTCCTCAGCGAGGCCGCAGGTGCGCCGGTCAGCGTCACGGCAACTACCAGCGATGGACTGGGATTCACGGGCCGGGGCGAAGGAATTTCCGCTGTTGCCACAGCCCTCGTTTACCCGGTTTCCGCACATGAGGTGGCGGCAGCCGAGCCGGGTCCCGCGAAAGGTGCGCCTCATGGTTAAGCCGGGCGCTGGCGTCGTGCGTTCCGCTGTGGTGTCTGCAGGCTTGGCCGCATCTCTCCTGCTGAGCGGTTGCGGAGGGACGCCAAAGATGGATGTAACAGCCAGCTGCGAATTCCTGAACAACGACACCTTCAAGCCCGAAGGCAACCAGCAGCAGCAGTCCAAGCAAATCGCCGCCCACTATCACGAGATCGCGGACAAACTCGCTCCGGAGATCGGAAATCCCATCAAGGAAATGGCCGCGATCATGGACGAAGCAGCGGGTTCATCGCTCGGGGCAGCCACCCAAGACCAGCAGGAGAAGCTCAAGGTGCAGTTCAACAAGATCGGCGAATACTGCAAGTAGGCAGGTCACGCCGCGTCATCGGCTAATCTGGAGCGGTGACCCTGCGCTTCTATGACACCGCCTCCGCCGAAGTCCGCGACTTCGTTCCCCTCGAAGACGGCAAGGCCAGCGTGTACTACTGCGGGGCCACTGTCCAAGGAATGCCGCATGTGGGCCACGTCAGGTCGGCCATCGCCTTCGACCAACTGACCCGCTGGCTCGAATTCCGCGGCCTCCGGGTTACCGTGGTGCGCAACGTCACGGACATCGACGACAAGATACTGGCCAAGTCCGCCCAATCCTTCGGGCCGGACTGGGACGCGGAACCGTCAGCGCGCCAAGCCGAAGAGTGGTGGGCCCTGGCGTACCGCTACGAGCAGGAATTCGAGAATGCCTACGAGTCCCTGGGCGTCCAACGGCCCACGTACGAGCCCCGTGCCACTGGCCACATCCCGGAAATGCATACGCTCATCCAGCGGCTCATCGACCGCGGCCATGCCTACCCCGCACTTGACGATTCCGGCGACGTCTACTTCGACGTCCGCTCTTGGAGCAAATACGGCTCGCTGACGCGGCAGAATATTGACGACATGCAGGGCGCGCCCGACGCCGACCCTCGCGGCAAGCGCGATCCGCGCGACTTCGCGTTGTGGAAGGGTTTCAAAGACGGTGAGCCCGTCACTGCCAAGTGGGAGTCCCCATGGGGCGCCGGTCGTCCCGGATGGCACCTCGAGTGCTCCGCCATGGTCACCAAGTACCTGGGCCCACGGTTCGATATCCACGGTGGGGGACTGGACCTTCGCTTCCCGCACCACGAGAACGAGATGGCCCAATCCCAGGCTGCCGGCGACGAGTTCGCCAACTTCTGGATGCACAACGGCATGGTCACCTACGAGGGTGAAAAGATGTCCAAATCCATCGGCAATACGGTGAGCCCGGCCGAGATGCTCGAACTCGCCTCACCCCGCGTGGTTCGCTACTACCTCGGCCAGGCACATTACCGCTCCATCCTCGACTACCGGCCTACCTCGCTGCAGGAGGCCGCCGCCGCCGTCGAGCGCATTGACGGCTTCATCCACAAGGCATCTTCCAAGGTAGGCACGGGCGCGCCAGACGTTTCCCCGCAGGCCAACATGCCCGCGGCTTTCATCGCAGCCATGGACGACGACCTCAACGTTCCCCAAGCCCTGGGTGTGCTGCACGAAACTGTGCGGGCCGGCAACACCGCCCTGGCTTCCGGTGACCTTGAAGGCGCCAAAGCGGCCCTCTACAGTGTTCTTTCCATGACCGAGGTGCTCGGCCTGGATTCAGTCAAGCGTCCGGAAGCTGTCCAAGGACGCGAGCACGCCGCCTTGGAAGTGCTGATCGAAGCTCAACTCGAAGCCCGAGCCGCCGCCCGGGCCAACAAGGACTGGGCCGCGTCCGACGCAATCCGCGACACACTCGCCGCCGCCGGCGTCGTCGTCGAAGATGGTGCGGACGGCGCCACCTGGAGCCTCAAGCGCGACTGACCAACCGGCGCGACGGCCGAATTGCATCGGGTCAGTAGACTTGATTCCAGACTTACTCACAAAATCAAGGATGGAATCTCATGGCCAATAATGGTCGCCGGTCGGTCAAGCAGAAGAAGGGCCCCACCACCGGAACCGGTGGCCACGGCCGCAAGGCCCTGGAGGGCAAGGGTCCCACGCCCAAGGCGGAGGAACGCACCTACCACAAGGCATACAAGAACAAGCAGCTGGCTGAGCGCTCCGCTGCCAAGCGCGGATCGGGCACCCGTCCCGGTGGCGCCGGCGCCCGCTCGGGTCCCAAGGGCCGTGCAACTGAAGAGCTGGTGACGGGCCGTAACTCGGTGGTCGAGGCTCTCCGCGCCGGGATCCCGGCCAAGGCTTTGCACGTCGCCATCCGCATCGAGATGGACGACCGCGTCAAAGAATCCCTCAAACTCGCTGCCGAGCGCGGTATTCCGCTGCTCGAAACGGGCAAGGTTGAGCTGGACCGCATGACCGAGGACGCCGTTCACCAGGGTCTCGTACTGCAAATCCCGCCGTACGAATACGAGGACGCTTACGACCTCGCCGAGGAAACCCTCGCCAAGTGGAAGAAGGGGCACATCTCCAACGCCCCCATCTTCGTTGCACTGGACGGCATCACCGACCCCCGCAACCTCGGCGCCATCATCCGTTCCGTCTCCGCGTTCAGCGGCCACGGCGTCATCGTCCCCGAGCGTCGCTCCGTCGGCGTCACGGCGTCCGCATGGAAGACCAGTGCCGGTGCTGCTGTCCGCGTCCCGGTAGCCCGTGCCGCGAACCTCAACAACGCACTCAAGCAGTTCAAGAACATGGGCATCTACGTTCTTGGCTTGGACGGCGACGGCGATGTCTCACTGCCTGACCTTACTGTTGCAACCGAGCCCGTCTGCATCGTGGTCGGTTCCGAAGGCAAGGGCCTGAGCAGGCTCGTCCGCGAAAACTGCGACCAGATCGTCTCGATCCCCATCGACTCCGCCATGGAGTCGCTCAATGCCTCCATGGCCGTTGGAATCTCGCTGTACGAAGTGTCGAGGCAGCGGGCCGTTAAGTAACCCTTGCCAAGGCGCCGCAAGCGCCAAGCAGTCCTCATGAAGGCGCCGCAAGCGCCATCCTCCGCGTGCTCGCTCGTTCTTCGCTTAGACGCACGCTTCCGGATGGCCCTTGCGGCGCCTTTTCGCATGCCCAGCACGGTGTCCCGACGCTCTCTCACATCCCTCGGGCTTGGGCCGGACGCTCTCTCATATCCCTCGGGTTTGGGCGGGTCGCTCTCTCACGTCCCTCGGGTTTGGGCGGGTCGCTCTCGCACATCGCTCTTGGAAGTCCTCTACTTTCCCAGGAACTCGACCTCGGCTTTCAGCCGCACGCTCTCGGCCAGCGCCTACTGATGCTACTCCCATGCCAAGGGCCCACGAACGGGCACCGGGGCCAGCGCCGGACCGCCAGAAGAACGCTTCCGGGCCCGCGAGAGCCAGTTTCCCAGGGCGCTTTCCGCGACCTCGATCGCCTCACCGAGAGGGATGGCTGGAAGGGCTGGGGATGTGAGAGAGGGATGGCTGGGAGGGCTGGGGATGTGAGAGAGGGATGGCTGGGAGGGCTGGGGATGTGAGAGAGGGATGGCTGGGAGGGCTGGGGATGTGAGAGAGCGTTAGAAGTCGCGGCGGTTGGCAAGGACGGGGAGTTTGGCGCGGGCGTCTTCCACCACAGCAGGATCGAGGTCGTAGAAAATGAGGCCCGGCTCGCCTTCGAGGGCTTCCAGTACCTGTCCGAACGGGGAGACGACGGCGGAGTACCCCACGCCCGTGGGTGCGGCACCTTTGGCCTCTACACCTTGGGTGGCAGGATCGCCTTGGCCGCAGGCGAGCACGAACGTGGTGGTGTCCACGGCGCGGGCGCGGGCCAGGAGCTGCCACTGATCGGCCTTGCCCGGCCCGGAACCCCAGGACGCGGACACAATGTTCACCACGGCTCCGCGCTGGGCATTGGCCGTGAACAAGGCGGGGAAACGGATGTCGTAGCAGGTAGCCAAAGCAAAGGTGAGGCCACCGGCGTCGAACGTTACCGGATCCGTACCCGCCTCAACGGTGTCCGATTCCGCGAAACCAAACGCATCAAAGAGGTGGATTTTGTCGTAGCTCGTTTCCACGCCAGGTCCCGTGGCCAGAAGCGTGTTCCGCACCCGCGGGGATCCGGACTCGGAGGGGCTGCCCGGGGTGAACATGCCGGCCACGATCACCAGCTGAAGTTCCTCGGCGAGGGATCGCACCCGGCTGGCCCACGGCCCGTCCAAGGGCTCAGCGATGTCCAGCAGCGAATTTCCGAACGCGCGCATCATCGCCTCAGGGAAGACCACCAACTCGGCGCCGCCGTCCTTGGCCCGGCGGGCGTTCTCCTCCAGGAGCCGCAGGTTGTCGGCCAGATCCCGGCCGGTGATGACTTGGGCAAGTGCTACTCGCACGATAAAACCTCCAGTTGTCTCCGTCCCAGTATGCCAAGCGGGTGGCCCGGAGGCGGCGCGTCGCGACACAATCGGGGCCTGAGACCTCAAACGAGCACGCCCCGAGGGAGCGTTCCAGCACGTGAGCGGCTGTTCAAATCCCGCCATATTAGGGCAAGTAATGAAATCGAGATGCTGAACGTCGTCACATGGCGGGCCCGCGCGGTACATACTTTGCGTGGAACTAAACTTGCAAGCAATGGTTATGCCGATTTTTGACACAGCAGCTGCCCTGGATGCGTCGCAGCCCAGGCCCCTCGGACTGAGCGCGCCCCAGCCCGGAGTTTTCGACGCCCAAACCGCACCCAACGATTCGGTGAACGTGGCCGTCTTCGCACCGGATCTGGACCGCGTGGAGGTGGTGTTCCAAGCACCCGGCGAACCGTGGCAGTCCCACATTCTGTCCAACGTTGAGAACGGCGTCCACTTCAGCCTCGTCAACGGCATGCCGCCGGGCACCCGCTATGGCTTCCGTGAGGCCCCCGGTGAGGGCGGGCTTCCGCTGTCCATCCCGGCTGTGGACCTGGACGACGACGGCGGCCAGCCACTGCTGCTCGATCCTTACGGCCGCGCCGTGGACCAGCGGGGCGAGTTCCTCACAAGCGTCCACGTGGATACAGGCTTTGATTGGGGCGACGACCGCCCGCCACGAACGCCCATGCGCACCTCGGTGATCTATGAGGCACACGTTCGTGGCCAAACCATGCTGCACCCGGACATCCCTGAGCACCTCCGCGGGACCTACGCGGGCATGGCGCATCCTGTGATGATCCAGCACCTCACTGAACTGGGCATCACGGCCGTCCAGCTTCTGCCCATTCATTTCCACTTGGATGAGTCCCACCTCCAGGACTTGGGCATGACCAATTACTGGGGCTACAACACGGCTGCCTTCTTTGCTCCCCACGCTGACTACGCCACGGAGGCGGCTCGCAATGCCGGGCCCCACGCGGTGCAGGATGAGCTCAAGGGCATGATCAAACTGCTCCATGCGGCGGGGATCGAAGTCATTCTCGACGTCGTGTATAACCACACGGCCGAAGCGGGGCCCGACGGACCGCCGCTGAGCTTCCGGGGTTTGGCAGAGAAACGTTACTACCGGCACGACGCCCATGGGCGCTACCTGGACACCACCGGATGCGGCAACACCTTGGATTTCAGTGATCCCGTAGTGGTTGATCTCGCCCTGGATTCCTTGCGTTACTGGGTGAACGATTTCCATGTGGACGGGTTCCGCTTCGACCTCGCGGTGACGCTGTGCCGGGATGCCAGTAACACCTTCGATCCCCAGCACCCTTTCCTGCAGGCGATTGCCGAGGACCCCGTACTCTCAGCGGTCAAGCTGATCGCCGAGCCTTGGGATGTTGGCTATGGAGGGTGGCAGACGGGGCGGTTCCCGCACGGATGGTCGGACTGGAATGACCACTTCCGTGACGGAGTCCGGAGCTTCTGGCTGTCTGACAGGGCCGCGATCGAGGCCGGCGGCCAAGGCGGCTCGGTGGCGTCGTTGGCTGAGCTCATGGCCGGCTCCGCCAACCTCTTCGCATCATCGGGCCGCACCCGCCTGGCCAGCGTCAACTTCATCACCGCCCACGACGGTTTCACCCTCAAGGACCTGGTCAGCTACGACCGCAAACACAACGAGGCCAACGGGGAGCAGAACCGCGACGGCCACGGAGACAACCGGAGCTACAACCACGGCGTGGAGGGCAGGAGCGAGAACGAGGCAATCGTCGCCGCCCGTGCCCTGTCGGTCCGCAACCTGATGGCCACCTTGCTCCTGTCTTTCGGCGTTCCCATGATCACTGCCGGCGACGAGATCGGGCGCACCCAACAAGGCAACAACAACGCCTACTGCCAGGACAATCCCACGGCCTGGCTTGACTGGAGCCGGACCCAGGAAGCCAACGCCATGTTCAGGACCACGCGTGAACTGGTCAGGCTGCGCCGTTGGTTCTTGAGGCACCAGCCTGAAAGTTTCCCCGGCAACGCGAACGATTCCAGCCTGCAATGGTTTGACGACAAGGGAAAGCGGATGACTCCGGCGCGCTGGAACGATCCCAGTGTCCGCTCCGTCCAGCTCCTGATGGGTCACGAGGACAGTGAGATCCGCGGGTTGATCTCAGTGAACGGCAGCAACCAGGACGTGAAAATGGTCCTGCCGGAGATCTTGAGCGAGTCAGGCATCGGAAAGCGCATGTTTGAACTTCGCTTCACCACCTCGGTGCTGCATGAGCGAAGGAAGGGCGCGTTGGTGGCGTCGGGCGAGCGGGATATCCTGCAAGCCAACACCATCAACATCTACCGCACATAGTCGCTGCCTAGAAGCGCCAACTAACAGGAGTCTCTCAGCATGAACCGCAGCCGCAGCAAACTGGTGGCATTCGCGGGTCTGGTGATTGCCGTCGTCGTGCTGGTGGTTGCCATGGTGGGTGGAGGCTCACTGACCGCGCAAACCACGACGCCGGAACCTGGCTCCACATCGACGTCACCAACGGCGGCAGCCACCGCAGGCGCCACTCCCGCCGTCGCCAACCCCTCTTCGCTGCCCACCATCAATGCTTCTCAGTTACCCAAGGAAGCGCGCCAGACCCTTGCGCTGATTGCCCAAGGCGGCCCGTACCCGTACGACCGCGACGGCGTGAACTTCGGCAACTTCGAGGGATTGCTGCCGAAGAAGTCCGGTGGTTTCTACAAGGAGTACACCGTGCCCACACCGGGGGAGTCGGACCGCGGCGCGCGACGAATCATCGTGGGCAAGGACTCAGCGAAGTACTACACCCCGGACCATTACGAGTCGTTCAAATTCATTGTCGAAGACAAGTAGGAGCCCATGAAGATCTATTCCGCAGACACCTGGACGCTCGAAGAACTCCAAGAGCAGATCTCCGACGCGGGCCGGCGAACGCTTCTGGTCCCACCCGCAAGCACCAAGCAAGGGGTCCTTGAGGTCTTCGGCCAGGTCCTCGATTTCCCTGAGTACTATGGCGTGAACCTCGACGCCCTCAACGATTCCCTGCATGACTACGCCGATGCCCTCTCAGAGGACGACGGCAGCCCGGTCACCATGATCTGGCAAGTCCCTGCGGCCTACCGCACGGACCGTTCCTTCGGCGTGGTCTGCGAGATCCTCCAAGACGCAGAGCGCTACGCCGGCCGTGACCTCGCAGTCATCGCCGTCTTCCAGAACTAAATCGCGAACCGGCCACACCTAACGGCGCCCCAATGGGCCACCGTGACCCGGCAGCGCGCGTCAAAGCGACGAAGGAGCAGCGCGCAGAGGGTTACGGTCGCCCAGCGGGCGAAGCCAGGCTTAGGCGTTCGCGATCAACCCCAGTTCAGCTTTTGATGCCAGTGCGCTGTGCTTCGGGAACACCCGGACGGTGTAGCCGAAGGAGCCGGACCGGTTGATCACCAGTGAGCCGCTGAACAGGTGGCGTCCGCCGCCGAGGTCCTCCAGGGAATCCAGTTCGGCCACCACGATGTCTTCGAGCTCGTCGGATTCCTCGGCGCGGCCGAAGGCTACCTCCACGGAGACGTCGTCCGGGGTGAGGTTGTTGAGGGCCACGTAGGCGTTGACTTGGAGCGTGTCGCCCACTTGGGGTTCTTCGGAGACGCCAACTGAGTCTACGTGTTCCACTACAACCTCGGGCCACGCACTGCGAACCTTGGAGGTCCAGGCCGCGAGTTCCTTGGCTTCCTTGAACGACTCGGCAACAGCGCGGCGTCCGGACACAGCGGCCGGGCAGTAGAGGTTGTTGACGTAGTCGTGGAGCATGCGTTCTGCCGAAACGGCAGGGCCCAGGTTGGCAAGCGTGTGCTTGATCATGGACACCCAGTGTGTGGGTACGGTTTCACGGCTGGATTCGGACGGTCCTGCTGCTCCGGCGCCCTGGGCAACGGTGGTGCCGTAGAAGCGCGGGGCTACCTGGGTCTCCAGCAGCTCGTAGAGTGCTGAGGCCTCAATGTCGTCGCGTTCCTCGGAGGATGCGTTGTTGTTGGCTGTGGGGATTGCCCAGCCGTTTTCGCCGTCGTACATTTCGTCCCACCAGCCGTCCAGGACGGAGAGGTTGAGCGAGCCGTTGATGGCGGCCTTCATGCCGGAGGTGCCGCAGGCTTCCAGCGGGCGGAGCGGGTTGTTGAGCCAGACGTCGCAGCCGGGGAACAGTGTCCGTGCCATGGCGATGTCGTAGTTGGGCAGGAACACGATCCTGTGCCGGACTTGGGGGTCGTCCGTGAACTTGACCAGGTCCTGGATCATTTTCTTGCCGGCATCGTCTGCGGGGTGGGACTTGCCTGCGATGACCAGCTGGATGGGGTGTTTGGGGTCAAGCAGCAGGGCCTTCAAACGTGCAGGGTCGCGCAGCATGAGCGTGAGGCGCTTGTAGGTGGGCACGCGGCGTGCGAATCCGATGGTGAGGACGTCAGGGTCCAGGACGGAGTCGGTCCAGCCGAGTTCGGCGTCGGCGGCGCCGCGTTTCTTCCACGAGGCCCGGAGCCGGCGTCGGACGTCGTCAATGAGTTGGGCGCGGAGTTCCCGACGGAGGGCCCAGACGTCTTCGTCGCTGACGTTGTAGGCCAGGTCCCAGCGTCCGAGTGCTTCGGCCTCCGCGCCGAACTGGTTCCGGGCCAGGGACGAAATGCGGGGGTCCACCCACGTGGGCACGTGGACACCGTTGGTAACGGAGGTGATGGGGATTTCGGAGTGGTCGAATCCTGGCCAGAGCCCGGCGAACATTTCGCGGGACACCACGCCGTGCAGTTTGGCCACACCGTTGGCACGTTGCGCCAGGCGCAGGCCCATCACTGCCATGTTGAACACGGAAGGGTTGCCGCCGTCGAAGTTTTCGCGGCCGAGTTCCAGGATGCGCTCGGTGGGCACAGCAGGTGCCAGCCCGGCTTCGAAGAAGTGCTTGATCTGCACGGTTTCGAAGCGGTCGATGCCAGCGGGTACGGGCGTGTGCGTGGTGAAGACGGTGGACGCGCGTCCGGCGGCGAGGGCCTCGTCCCAGCTGAGGGGCTCATGGGCGTCGGACATGGCTTCCTGGATGCGTTCGATCCCCAGGAACCCTGCGTGGCCTTCGTTGGTGTGGAACACTTCCGGCGCGGGTGTACCGGTGAGTTCCTGGTAGACGCGCAGCGCCTTGACGCCGCCCATGCCCAGGAGAAGTTCCTGCTGGAGCCGGTGGTCGCCGCCGCCGCCGTACAGGCGGTCGGTGATGCCGCGCGCGGCTTCGTCGTTGGAGGGGACGTTCGAGTCCAGCAGCAGCAGCGGAACGCGTCCGACGTCGGCACGCCACACGTGTGCGTGGAGCTCGCGGCCGTTGGGCAGCGGAAGGGAAATGTGGACCGGCTTGCCCTGGGCGCCATCCTTGGCAGGGTGGCGGAGCAGCGTGAGCGGCAGGCCGTCCGGATCCAGTACGGGGTAGGTTTCCTGCTGCCAGGCGTCGCGGGAGAGCGACTGCTTGAAGTAACCGGCCTGGTACAGAAGCCCGACGCCGATCAGCGGCACGCCGAGGTCGGAGGCAGCCTTGAGGTGGTCACCGGCCAGGATGCCGAGGCCGCCGGAGTACTGCGGGAGTACTTCGGTGATACCGAATTCGGGCGAGAAGTACGCGATGCAGGCCGGAGCGTCTTCGCCGAGGCCTTGATACCAGCGCGGTTCGCTCAGGTATCGGTCCAGGTCTGCTGCGGCGCCCTGGACCCGGTTCACCAGCTCGCCGTCATTGGCCAGATCCTGTAACTGCTCGCGGCTGATCGACCCCAGCAGGGCTATGGGGTCGTGCTGCGATTCCTCCCAGAGAGCCGGGTTAAGGCTCGCAAAAAGTTCCCGTGTGGGCCGGTGCCAGGACCAGCGCAAATTGGTTGCCAGACGGGCCAGGGGCCTGATGGGCTCGGGGAGGACGGTACGGACTGTAAACCTTCGAATAGCCTTCACGAGCGCCACACTAACGGACTCGCATGGCAGCCGGAACTGGATTGGGTTTCTTTTAGGTAAAAGTCATCTTGCGTCAAGGAGATAGGTCGTGTGCTTAGCATTCTGTGATTTTTGTCGCTAACGTCGTGGTTGTGACGAAAACCGCGCGAACCATCACCGCTCTGAAATCCAAGACGACTACGGACATCACCGAGGGACTTCGCTTCGGCCGGTTCCCCATCACGGCCGTGCAGCCGGTGGTTGAGGGTGGCCGTTTCCCGGCGAAGGCTTTGCCAGGCGAGGACCTGGTTGTCGGCGCCACGGTCTTCCGTGAAGGCCATGACCAGCTGGGCGTCTCCGCTGTGCTGCTCGATCCCCGGGGCAAGGAGCGTCAGCGAGTACGCCTGACCCCGGCCCAGGGCGAGCAATGGAAGGGCCTGGATCGCTGGGAGGGCCTGATCACGCCCACCGGCACCGGTGCCTGGTCCTTCGTCATTGAGGCCTGGCATGACCGGTACGGCACTTGGCATCACAACGCCGAGGTCAAGGTAGGGGCCGGCATTGACGTCGAGCTGATGCTCGCCGAAGGCGCTGCCCTCCTCGCGGAAGCCGCTGACGACGACGCCGGGCGCAGCGCAGTGGAGAAGCGCACCTTGCGTGCCGCTTCCGTCGTGCTGGCCGACACCACCAAGACTGCCGAGGAGCGCCTTGGTGCCGGTTTCAGCCCCGAGGTGCTGGCCGCCGTCGGACGCGTTCCGATCCGTGAGTTGGTGACCGTTTCGGAACGTTTCCCGCTGCAGGTGGAACGCGACCTCGCAGGCCGCGGTTCTTGGTACGAGTTCTTCCCCCGTTCAGAGGGTGCCGTGTTGGATCACTCCACCGGCGTGTGGACCTCCGGCAACTTCCGCACGGCAGCCAGGAGGCTCGACGCCGTGGCGGACATGGGCTTCGACATCATTTACCTGCCGCCCATCCACCCGATCGGTTACCAGCACCGCAAGGGGCGCAACAACACGCTGACGCCGGGGCCGCAGGATCCAGGTTCGCCGTGGGCCATCGGTTCCAAGGACGGTGGACATGACGCCATCCATCCGGAACTGGGTACGTTTGAGGACTTTGATGCGTTCGTGGCGCGCGCTAACGAGCTGGGACTCGAAGTTGCCCTGGACCTGGCGTTGCAAGCAGCTCCGGACCACCCTTGGGTGACGTCCAACCCTGAATGGTTCACCACACGCGTGGACGGTTCCATCGCGTACGCAGAAAACCCGCCGAAGAAGTACCAGGACATTTATCCCCTGAACTTCGACAATGACCCGGCCGGCCTTTCCAAGGAAATCCTGCGGATCGTGCAACTGTGGATCAGCCACGGCGTCAAGGTCTTCCGCGTGGACAATCCCCACACCAAGCCTGTGTGGTTTTGGGAATGGCTGATCGGCAAGATCAACAAGAAGAACCCCGAGGTTGTCTTCCTGGCGGAGGCCTTCACACGCCCGCCAATGATGCATGCTTTGGGCCGCGCAGGATTCCAGCAGTCCTACACCTACTTCACATGGCGGAACACCAAGACTGAGCTGGAGCAGTACTTCCACGAGGTCAGCCATGAGACCGCCGCGTTCTTCCGTCCGAACTTCTTCGTGAACACCCCGGACATCCTCACTGAGTACCTGCAGTACGGCGGCCCGGCAGCGTTCCGCATCCGGGCCGCGTTGGCCGCAACGGCCAGCCCGCTGTGGGGCGTCTACGCCGGTTACGAGTTGTACGAGCACGTGGCCCGTCCGGGAGCCGAGGAGTACATCGACAATGAGAAGTACGAGTACAAGGCGCGGGACTGGGAGGGCGCGGCTGAGTCGGGGCGTACCTTGGCGCCGTACATCACCAGGCTTAACACCATCCGCAAGAACCACCTGGCCCTGGGCGATCTGCAGAACTTGACGCTGCACAGCAGCACGGACGACGCCACGATCGTCTACTCCAAGCACAAAACGCTCCCGGACGGCACCAAGGACACCTTGATCATTGTGGTCAATGTGGATCCCCACAGCACCCGCGAAAGCACGGTGTCCCTGGACTTGGGGGCCCTGCAACTGGATCCCTCTGACTTCAACGAGGACGGCCGGTTCCGCGTGGACGATTTGATCAGTGGCCAGAGCTGGGAGTGGGGCGAGCACAACTACGTCCGCCTGGACGCCCACGTTGAACCGGCACACATACTGAGCATCCGGAGGCAGCCTTAGTGAGTTTTTCTCCGCAGAACCCCAGCCAGTACTTCACTCCGAAGAACACCTTCGAGTTGAACGCCCCAGGTCTCCAGCACGATCCGCACTGGTACCGCAAGGCAGTCTTCTATGAGGTACTGGTGCGGGCCTTTGCGGATGCCAACGGGGATGGTTCCGGCGACTTCCACGGCCTGATCGAGAAACTGGACTACCTCCAGTGGCTGGGTGTCGACTGCTTGTGGTTGCCCCCGTTCTTCCATTCCCCGTTGCGCGATGGCGGTTACGACATCGCGGACTACACGTCCGTGCTGGACGAGTTCGGCACCATCAGCGATTTCAAGCGACTGGTTGCCGAGGCCCACGCCCGTGGCGTCCGGGTGATCATCGATCTGCCGTTGAACCACACCTCGGACCAACATCCTTGGTTCCAGGAGTCGCGCAAGGATCCAACGGGTCCCTACGGCGATTTCTACGTGTGGAGCGATACGGACGAGAAATACCAGGACGCACGCATTATCTTCGTTGATACCGAGGAATCCAATTGGACTTTCGATCCCATCCGCCGCCAGTTCTTCTGGCACCGCTTCTTCAGTCACCAGCCAGACTTGAACTTCGAGAATCCCGCCGTCATCGAGGCGCTCTATGACGTAGTCCGCTTCTGGCTGGACCAAGGGATAGATGGCTTCCGCGCCGATGCCATCCCTTACCTGTTCGAAGAGGACGGCACCAACTGCGAGAACCTGCCGGCCACACACACCTTCCTTCAGGACCTTCGCCGGATGGTGGACTCCAACTATCCGGGCAGGGTGATCATTGCCGAGGCAAACCAACCTCCGCATGAGGTGGTGGAGTACTTTGGCACCGAGGAAGCCCCCGAATGCCACATGGCCTTCCACTTCCCCATCATGCCGCGGCTGTACTACGCCTTGCGGGACCAGAAGGCCGCCCCCATTATCGAGACGTTGCGGAACACCCCGGAGATCCCCAAGGGGGCGCAGTGGGGGACCTTCCTGAGGAACCACGACGAACTGACGCTGGAGATGGTGCCCGCGGAAGAGCGTGCCGCCATGCTCGGCTGGTACGCCCCGGATCCCCGGATGCGGGCCAACATTGGTATCCGACGACGTTTGGCGCCGCTGCTGGATAACTCCCGCTCCGAGATCGAGCTCATCAACGCCTTGCTGCTTTCCCTGCCGGGCAGTCCCTTCCTGTACTACGGGGATGAGATCGGCATGGGAGACAACATCTGGCTCGATGACCGCGACGCCGTCCGTACCCCTATGCAGTGGAACCCCGATCGTAACGCGGGCTTCTCCGGGGCCGATCCGGGCAAGCTTTACCTTCCGGTCATACAGTCGCTGGTTTACAACTACAGCATGGCCAACGTTGAGGCCCAGGCCGCGCACTCAGGTTCGCTGCTGCGCTGGACCCGCCAGATCCTCAGCGTCCGGAAGAACCACCCGGTGTTTGGCCTGGGCGGCTTCCGGCACATCGAGGCGGACCATGAGGTGGTGCTGGCCTACGTCCGGGAACTGCCGACGGGCAACCCGGAAGGGGAGGACGCAGAAACCATTCTGTGCGTCTTCAACCTCTCACAGCACCCCGTGGCAGCCACGCTGGACGTACCTGAGTTTGCAGGCCGTGGCCTGCGCGATATTTTCGGCGGCCAGCCTTTCCCGGCGGTCGGCGACAACGGTCACTTGACCGTGATGCTGGGCAGCCACAGCTTCTATTGGCTGCGGGTCCGCTCGGCATTTTCCAACCCCTCGTCGCCTTTTACCCAGGCGATTCCCGTGGTGACCTCCAAAGGATGAGATGAGCAAGGCAAACTTGAACCCCTCCATTGAAGGACTTCTCCGGAACTGGCTGCCAGGCAAGCGCTGGTTCCCCGTCAAGAGCCCCGACTTCGCGCTCGAGCAGGTGGGCAGCTTCAGCCTCCCGGGTACCGGCGCGGAGGCCGGATTGGAAGTTGTGCTGCTGGCGGTAACCCACCGAACTGCCGACGGCGGTTCGCGGACCGACGTCGTCCAGGTTCCGTTGAGTTACCGGAGCCAGCCGCTCACGGATGCTCCCAGTGCATTGTTGGGCGAGTTCACGGATCCTGACCTTGGCCTGCGGCTGGTGTACGACGCCGTCTACGATGCGGATTTTGTGACGGCGTGGCTGGAACTCATGCGCAGTGAAGGAACCGTGGCCGGCGCCCGGGGGCATCTCACCCGTGGCCGCGTCGCGCTTCCAAAAAATCCCACCTCGGTCAAGGTCCTGTCCGGCGAGCAGTCCAACACGTCCGTCATTATCGACGACGGCGATTCGGCAGCGATCGTCAAAATTTTCCGTGTGCTTGCGGCAGGTAAAAATCCCGAAGTCGAACTTGGTGCCGCCCTGACGGCGGCCGGGACTACCGAGGTTCCCGCGACGCTCGGTTGGATAACCGGCTCGTGGGACGGGCCGGCGTCGAACGGTTCCGCAGCGGCCACGGGTGAGCTGACCGTCGCCCACGAATTCCTTCTCGGAGGCCTCGATGCCTGGAGACTGGCAGTGGAGGCAGCCGCAGCCGGCAAGGATTTCACGGCAGAGGCCCGCGGGCTCGGGGCTGCTACTGCCACGGTTCACGCGAGGCTCGCGGAGACGTTCGGAACCCACGACGGCCAGGAACAGGGCCCGGACATCATCGCGACTGTGGCCCGGCGTGTCCGCGGCTCATGGGCCGAAGCCTCGGCCGCCGTCGGGCCCTACGACCACGAGCTCGACGAGCTGTTGTCGGCTCTGGATCCCCGGGACGTCGGCCAGTTGCAACGCGTTCACGGCGACCTCCACCTGGGACAGATCCTTCTGGTTCCCGGCGCTGAGGGGCAGCCGGGACGGTGGGCCATCCTCGACTTCGAGGGCGAGCCGCTCCGGACCATCGATGAACGTAACAGCCCCGATCTTCCCCTGCGGGATGTCACAGGCATGCTGCGGTCGTTCGACTATGCAGCGGGTGCCGCTACGCGCGAAAACGCCCACGCCAACGTGCCCGAGACCTGGGTGGATGACTGCGCCGCCGCGTTCCTTGAGGGTTACAGCGAAGTCACCCCGGGAACCATAGACCGCCGCTCGCCGCTCTTTGTGGCATTGTGGCTGGACAAGGCCTTATACGAGGTTGTTTACGAGTTGCGGAACCGGCCCGACTGGCTGTCAATTCCGGTGAATGCATCCCGACGAATCCTCGACAACACAAGCCGCGGCAAGCATGCGGCAGCTACAGCGGAAGGTAATGACATGACTGGCTCTGCACGCACCGAACGGCCCCGAGTACCCCTGCACGTGGACTCCGAGACCTTGGAACGCGTGGCGGCCGGCGCTTACCACGCGCCGCACTCAGTTCTTGGTGCCCACTTGGACGATCATGGCCACGTCACCATCCGCACCGTGAAGCACCTCGCGAAGTCCGTCGTTGTGGTGACGGAAGCCGGCCGTACTGACATGACCCATGAGGCCCACGGGGTCTGGGCAGCGGTCCTGGAACCGCTGCAGGCAGGCCATGTGCCGGACTACCGTTTGGAAGTGGTGTACGACGCCGAACCCGTCACCATCGATGACCCCTACCACTACCTGCCCACCGTGGGTGAGGTGGACCTGCACCTGATCGGCGAAGGACGCCACGAACGCCTCTGGGATGTCCTCGGCGCGCACGTCCAGCACTATCGCTCGGCCTTGAGCGAGGTGGACGGGGTCTCGTTCGCTGTTTGGGCTCCAAATGCTCAGGCTGTTCGCGTTAAGGGCGACTTCAACGGGTGGGATGGCCGCCAGCACGGGATGCGTTCCTTGGGCTCCTCCGGTGTGTGGGAACTCTTCATTCCCGGGGTTGTAGCAGGGGCGTGCTACAAATACGAGATCCTGACCAAGGCGGGTCAGTGGGTGGAGAAAGCCGACCCGATGGCCTTCGGCACCGAGGTCCCGCCGCTCACAGCCTCCCGTGTGGTGGACGCCAGTTACCGGTTCAAGGACGCGGAATGGATGAGTGCCCGTGCCCAGAGGGACCCGCACAACTCGCCCATGAGCGTTTACGAAGTCCATTTGGGCTCCTGGCGGTTGGGCCTTGGCTACAAGGAACTCGCCAAGGAACTTGTGGACTACGTGAAGTGGCTTGGGTTCTCCCATGTTGAGTTCATGCCGGTCGCGGAGCACCCCTTCGGTGGATCGTGGGGCTACCAAGTGACGTCCTACTTCGCCCCGACGTCGCGGTTCGGACACCCGGACGAGTTCCGGTTCCTGGTGGATTCACTGCACCAAGCGGGCATCGGCGTACTCCTCGACTGGGTCCCCGCACACTTCCCTAAGGATTCCTGGGCGCTGGCGCAGTTCGACGGCCAGCCTCTGTACGAGCACTCGGACCCCGCCCTGGGTGAGCACCCCGACTGGGGAACGCTGATCTTCGACTTCGGACGCAGCGAGGTCCGCAACTTCCTTGTCGCCAACGCGCTGTACTGGCTGGAGGAGTTCCACATCGATGGCCTGCGCGTGGATGCCGTGGCCTCGATGATCTACCTGGACTACTCCCGTGAGGAAGGACAGTGGAGGCCCAATAAGTTCGGCGGCCGCGAGAACCTTGAAGCCATCTCCTTCATGCAGGAAGTCAACGCCACCGTCTACAAGTCCCACCCCGGCGCCATCATCATCGCCGAGGAATCAACGGCATTCCCCGGTGTCACGGCGCCCACCAACCACGGCGGACTCGGCTTCGGTCTCAAGTGGAACATGGGCTGGATGCACGACTCGCTCAAGTACATCTCCGAAGACCCCATCAACCGCAAATGGCACCACGGCACCATCACGTTCTCCCTGGTCTACGCCTTCACGGAGAACTTCCTGCTGCCCATTAGCCACGACGAAGTAGTTCACGGCAAGGGATCCATGCTGCGCAAGATGCCCGGTGACCGCTGGCAGCAGCTGGCAAACCTGCGGGCGTTCTTTGCTTATCAGTGGGCGCATCCGGGCAAGCAGCTGATCTTCATGGGCACGGAGTTCGGTCAGGAAGCAGAGTGGTCCGAGCAATACGGACTGGACTGGTTCCTTGCTGAGATTCCTGCGCACCGCGGACTGCAACTCCTGGTCAAGGATCTTAACGAGCTATACACGTCGACGCCTGCCCTGTACCAGCGGGACAACGAGCCCGGCGGTTTCCAGTGGATCAATGGCGGAGATGCCGACCACAATGTTCTGACTTTCATCCGATGGGATGGCGATGGCAAGCCGTTGGTTTGCGCCGTGAACTTCTCGGGCGGTCCCCACAAGGACTACATCCTGGGTGTGCCCGCCGCAGGGGAGTGGACGGAAGTCCTGAACACCGATTCGGAGACATATGGCGGCTCGGGGGTCGGTAACCCGGGATCGTTGAAGGCTTCGACTCCCGGGACTGATGGCCAGCCTGCAGCGCTGACCGTCACGCTCCCTCCGCTCGGCGCTTCCTGGTTCGCGCCGGCTGAGTAGCCACTGTGGACAGGAGGGTCCGGAGCCTTGGCTTCCGGGCCCTCTTCCCTTGGTTCCCGGGGATTTTGCCCGGGAGATGGACTGTGTCGCTGAGGGGTTTTGCCATCCCGGGGAAGTAGGGGTATAGTTAGTACCCGCGCTGCTCCACGAGTAGAGATCGCAAGCTGACAGGAAACCGCAAGGAAAAATCAAGTCACGCTTGCCGATTTGACTCGGAGGGAGACAGCCGGTAAGTTTGAAAAGTTGCTCCGGAGCGATCCAGCTGAGGCTGGTGGTACTGCTTTGGATTAGCGACCTGTTGTTTGAGAACTCAATAGTGTGCCAAGTTTGTTGATACCGATTGTTTTATCAATTGGTTGAATTTATGCTGGATTGTCATGCACCCCCGTGTGTGGTGGTCTGGTTTTCAGCTGGTTTCGAATTTTGTGCAGCCGTGTTCGCCGTTATTTCCGGTGGGTGTGGTTGTGTCTGTTTGATTTGTTTTTCTTCAACGGAGAGTTTGATCCTGGCTCAGGATGAACGCTGGCGGCGTGCTTAACACATGCAAGTCGAACGATGATCCCTGGCTTGCTGGGGGGATTAGTGGCGAACGGGTGAGTAACACGTGAGTAACCTGCCCTTGACTCTGGGATAAGCCTGGGAAACTGGGTCTAATACCGGATACGACCATCTGGCGCATGTCATGGTGGTGGAAAGCTTTTGTGGTTTTGGATGGACTCGCGGCCTATCAGCTTGTTGGTGGGGTAATGGCCTACCAAGGCGACGACGGGTAGCCGGCCTGAGAGGGTGACCGGCCACACTGGGACTGAGACACGGCCCAGACTCCTACGGGAGGCAGCAGTGGGGAATATTGCACAATGGGCGCAAGCCTGATGCAGCGACGCCGCGTGAGGGATGACGGCCTTCGGGTTGTAAACCTCTTTCAGTAGGGAAGAAGCGAAAGTGACGGTACCTGCAGAAGAAGCGCCGGCTAACTACGTGCCAGCAGCCGCGGTAATACGTAGGGCGCAAGCGTTATCCGGAATTATTGGGCGTAAAGAGCTCGTAGGCGGTTTGTCGCGTCTGCTGTGAAAGACCGGGGCTCAACTCCGGTTCTGCAGTGGGTACGGGCAGACTAGAGTGCAGTAGGGGAGACTGGAATTCCTGGTGTAGCGGTGAAATGCGCAGATATCAGGAGGAACACCGATGGCGAAGGCAGGTCTCTGGGCTGTAACTGACGCTGAGGAGCGAAAGCATGGGGAGCGAACAGGATTAGATACCCTGGTAGTCCATGCCGTAAACGTTGGGCACTAGGTGTGGGGGACATTCCACGTTTTCCGCGCCGTAGCTAACGCATTAAGTGCCCCGCCTGGGGAGTACGGCCGCAAGGCTAAAACTCAAAGGAATTGACGGGGGCCCGCACAAGCGGCGGAGCATGCGGATTAATTCGATGCAACGCGAAGAACCTTACCAAGGCTTGACATGAACCGGAAAGACCTGGAAACAGGTGCCCCGCTTGCGGTCGGTTTACAGGTGGTGCATGGTTGTCGTCAGCTCGTGTCGTGAGATGTTGGGTTAAGTCCCGCAACGAGCGCAACCCTCGTTCTATGTTGCCAGCGCGTTATGGCGGGGACTCATAGGAGACTGCCGGGGTCAACTCGGAGGAAGGTGGGGACGACGTCAAATCATCATGCCCCTTATGTCTTGGGCTTCACGCATGCTACAATGGCCGGTACAAAGGGTTGCGATACTGTGAGGTGGAGCTAATCCCAAAAAGCCGGTCTCAGTTCGGATTGGGGTCTGCAACTCGACCCCATGAAGTCGGAGTCGCTAGTAATCGCAGATCAGCAACGCTGCGGTGAATACGTTCCCGGGCCTTGTACACACCGCCCGTCAAGTCACGAAAGTTGGTAACACCCGAAGCCGGTGGCCTAACCCTTGTGGGGGGAGCCGTCGAAGGTGGGACCGGCGATTGGGACTAAGTCGTAACAAGGTAGCCGTACCGGAAGGTGCGGCTGGATCACCTCCTTTCTAAGGAGCTGCTAACAACTGGTTGCTGCGCCTGCATGGGTGTGGTGGTGGTTGTCAGTGTTGCCCATTGCGCAGGCGTCTGTTCTGCGGTGGGTGCTCATGGGTGGAATATCAACGAATCAAACTTGTTTGGCATGGCCTTCACCGGTTGTGTCCTGGTGCCAGTACGGCAACCTGTGCCCCTTGTGGGTGTGGTGTTGTTTGGAACGCTGCCGGGGTGCGGGTGTGTGGGGTTGTGTTTGGCGCACTGTTGGGTCCTGAGGCAACAGGACCTTTTTGCAGCAATGCATGGGGGCATCTTCTGGTGTTTCTTTTGTTCCTGCTTCCGGTAGCACTGTTCATCGTGCACGGCCCCGCTGTGGTGTGGGTTGTGGTGGGTGGTGGTCTGGTTGACGGGGTTGTTGTTTGAGAACTACATAGTGGACGCGAGCATCTAGAACACACACGTGGCTGATCCCTTTTTTGGGGTTGGTGTGTGTGTTCTTACAGCAATTTCTTATGAATGAACCTGGCCCTTGTGGTCATGGTTCTCTCGAATAGATGATGCATGATCGGATGAGAGTCCGGTCTGTGTGTGGTCAAGTTTTTAAGGGCACACGGTGGATGCCTTGGCATTAGGAGCCGAAGAAGGACGTAGGAATCTGCGATAAGCCTGGGGGAGTTGATAACCGAGCGTTGATCCCAGGATGTCCGAATGGGGAAACCCCGCACAACGCTGCAAGGTGATTGTGTGACCCGCATCTGAACACATAGGGTGCGTGGGGGGAACGCGGGGAAGTGAAACATCTCAGTACCCGCAGGAAGAGAAAACAATAGTGATTCCGTTAGTAGTGGCGAGCGAACGCGGATCAGGCTAAACCGTTTCCATGTGTGATAGCCGGCGGGCGTTGCATGGGCGGGGTTGTGGGACTTTCCGTTCTGGTTCTGCCGGACCAGTGAGGTGAGGTGCAGGCATAGGTGAACGGTCTTGAAAGGCCGGCCAGAGAGGGTGTGAGCCCCGTAACCGTAATGTTGTGCACGGCCTGGGGAGTATCCCAAGTAGCACGGGGCCCGAGAAATCCCGTGCGAATCTGTCAGGACCACCTGATAAGCCTAAATACTTCCTAATGACCGATAGCGGACCAGTACCGTGAGGGAAAGGTGAAAAGTACCCCGGGAGGGGAGTGAAACAGTACCTGAAACCGTGTGCTTACAATCCGTCGGAGCCAGTCTGATTCTGGTGACGGCGTGCCTTTTGAAGAATGAGCCTGCGAGTTAGTGTTACGTCGCGAGGTTAACCCGTGTGGGGTAGCCGTAGCGAAAGCGAGTCTGAATAGGGCGAGTGTAGTGGCGTGATCTAGACCCGAAGCGGAGTGATCTACCCATGGCCAGGTTGAAGCGACGGTAAGACGTCGTGGAGGACCGAACCCACTTCAGTTGAAAATGGAGGGGATGAGCTGTGGGTAGGGGTGAAAGGCCAATCAAACTCCGTGATAGCTGGTTCTCCCCGAAATGCATTTAGGTGCAGCGTTGCGTGTTTCTTGCCGGAGGTAGAGCTACTGGATGGCCGATGGGCCCTACAAGGTTACTGACGTCAGCCAAACTCCGAATGCCGGTAAGTCAGAGCGCAGCAGTGAGACTGTGGGGGATAAGCTTCATAGTCGAGAGGGAAACAGCCCAGACCACCAACTAAGGCCCCTAAGCGTGTGCTAAGTGGGAAAGGATGTGGAGTTGCGAAGACAACCAGGAGGTTGGCTTAGAAGCAGCCATCCTTGAAAGAGTGCGTAATAG
This sequence comes from Pseudarthrobacter sp. PvP004, assembly GCF_017876035.1. Taxonomy (NCBI): domain Bacteria; kingdom Bacillati; phylum Actinomycetota; class Actinomycetes; order Micrococcales; family Micrococcaceae; genus Pseudarthrobacter; species Pseudarthrobacter sp. PvP004. Next base: position 3,050,579 of record NZ_JAGINL010000001.1, on the reverse strand, counting down.
CTCACTGGTCAAGTGATTCCGCGCCGACAATGTAGCGGGGCTCAAGTACACCGCCGAAGTTGTGGATTTCACATAATGCCCTAGCCTTCGTGGTTCAGGGGTGTGGAGTGGTAGGGGAGCGTCGTGTGGGCAGTGAAGTCGCGGTGGAAACCAGCGGTGGAGCCTACACGAGTGAGAATGCAGGCATGAGTAGCGAAAGACGGGTGAGAAACCCGTCCGCCGAATGATCAAGGGTTCCAGGGTCAAGCTAATCTGCCCTGGGTAAGTCGGGACCTAAGGCGAGGCCGACAGGCGTAGTCGATGGACAACGGGTTGATATTCCCGTACCGGCGAAAAACCGCCCATGCCAAGCGGGGGATACTAACCGCCCGGAGCCTGCCCGCTCACCCTTGTGGTGTTGTGGGTTTTGGCCGAGCGCGGGACCTGATCCCGGGAGGTAAGCGTATTAACAGGTGTGACGCAGGAAGGTAGCCGGGCCGGGCGATGGTTGCCCCGGTCTAAGGATGTAGGGTCAGGGATAGGCAAATCCGTTCCTGTGTGCTTCGAGCACGATCCTGAGATCTGATGGGACCCCCGTTCGGGGGGATCCGGTGATCCTATGCTGCCAAGAAAAGCATCGACGCGAGGTTTTAGCCGCCCGTACCCCAAACCGACACAGGTGATCAGGTAGAGAATACCAAGGCGATCGAGAGAATTATGGTTAAGGAACTCGGCAAAATGCCCCCGTAACTTCGGGAGAAGGGGGGCCTGCCCCGTGATGGAGACTTGCTCTCCGTGAGCGGGTGTGGGCCGCAGAGACCAGGGGGAAGCGACTGTTTACTAAAAACACAGGTCCGTGCGAAGTCGCAAGACGATGTATACGGACTGACTCCTGCCCGGTGCTGGAAGGTTAAGAGGACCGGTTAGCCCTTACGGGCGAAGCTGAGAATTTAAGCCCCAGTAAACGGCGGTGGTAACTATAACCATCCTAAGGTAGCGAAATTCCTTGTCGGGTAAGTTCCGACCTGCACGAATGGAGTAACGACTTCCCCGCTGTCTCAACCATAAACTCGGCGAAATTGCAGTACGAGTAAAGATGCTCGTTACGCGCAGCAGGACGGAAAGACCCCGAGACCTTTACTATAGTTTGGTATTGGTGTTCGGAGTGGCTTGTGTAGGATAGGTGGGAGACGTTGAAACCCGGACGCCAGTTCGGGTGGAGTCATCGTTGAAATACCACTCTGGTCACTTTGGACATCTAACTTCGGCCCGTGATCCGGGTCAGGGACAGTGCCTGATGGGTAGTTTAACTGGGGCGGTTGCCTCCTAAAAAGTAACGGAGGCGCCCAAAGGTTCCCTCAGCCTGGTTGGCAATCAGGTGTCGAGTGTAAGTGCACAAGGGAGCTTGACTGTGAGAGAGACATCTCAAGCAGGGACGAAAGTCGGGACTAGTGATCCGGCGGTACATTGTGGAATGGCCGTCGCTCAACGGATAAAAGGTACCTCGGGGATAACAGGCTGATCTTGCCCAAGAGTCCATATCGACGGCATGGTTTGGCACCTCGATGTCGGCTCGTCGCATCCTGGGGCTGGAGTAGGTCCCAAGGGTTGGGCTGTTCGCCCATTAAAGCGGTACGCGAGCTGGGTTTAGAACGTCGTGAGACAGTTCGGTCCCTATCCGCTGCGCGCGCAGGAAATTTGAGAAGGGCTGTCCTTAGTACGAGAGGACCGGGACGGACGAACCTCTGGTGTGTCAGTTGTACTGCCAAGTGCATCGCTGATTAGCTACGTTCGGATGGGATAACCGCTGAAAGCATCTAAGCGGGAAGCTCGCTTCAAGATGAGATTTCCATACACATTATGTGTGAGAGGCCCCCAGCCAGACCACTGGGTTGATAGGCCGGATGTGGAAGCGAGGACTAAAGACTCGTGAAGCTGACCGGTACTAATAGGCCAACAACTTACACCACACAACACACTGCACGCGTCCACTATGTGGTTCCCGAACAACAACCGTTCCAGGAACCAACAACTAAATACACAACACCACAGTTGTAACCCAAAGATTTCCCACCCCCACCCAGGACAACCTGGCACCGGGGTTCGGGTAACAGAGTTACGGCGGTCATAGCGTGGGGGAAACGCCCGGTCCCATTCCGAACCCGGAAGCTAAGACCCACAGCGCCGATGGTACTGCACCCGGGAGGGTGTGGGAGAGTAGGACACCGCCGGACAACCATTCACGGGAAGCCCCGACCACCACGGTCGGGGCTCCCCGCATTTAACCCTGATTAACCCACGTGTGCGCCTGCTCCCGCCGGTAGAGTTGGTGGTCATGGAAAACCTCTTTAGCCACCCCGAGTCGGAGCCCGAGCCGTCCCAGCAGGACGGTGATGGTCTTGACCCCCTGATCATTACTGTCGTGGTTCCCACCAACGTGTCGCACGCCTTCCAGGGATTCACTGATCATCCACATCTGTGGTGGCCGCTGGAGCAAGAGAGCGTCTTCGGTGCGGGCTCGCATGTTGAGTTTGAAGAGAACCTGATCTTGGAGACCGCCGAGGACGGTCGTACCTCCGTGTGGGGAACCATCGACGATTGGCAGCCCCCGCTGTCCTTCCACGCCAGTTGGTACCCAGCGAGCACGCCCCTGTGGTCCACCGAGATCCGTGTGGCTTTCAGAGCCGTGGAGGAGGGCACTGAAGTTCGCTTGGTCCATGACGGCTGGGAGGGCGCCGAAGACCCTGCGGCTTCGCGCGCGTCCTACGCCGAAGGTTGGCCCCGTGTCTTGGAGCGCTACGTGAGGTTCATGGGCGGAGCAGTTGCCTAGGATCCGCAGGCTCCACGCGATTGACTGGCCCTTGTTGAGGGCCGTCCGCCTGGAGATGCTCACAGATACGCCCATGGCTTACGTGGAGAGCCTGGACGCCGCCCGCCGGCAAACAGACACCCAGTGGCAGGAACGTGCGGCAGCGATGTCCGGGGATGCCAGCATCACCTTGGTCGCTGACGCGGGTAGCGACGGCAGTAAGCTCTGCGGCCTGATGCGTGTGGTGGTCAAACACCCCCGGATCCCGGAGAAACCGCTGCAGGCCATGCTCATCAGCGTGTATGTCGCACCAGAGCACCGTGGGCTGGGATTAGCCGATGAACTCCTCCATGCAGCGTGCAGAGCCGCCGCTGGAGAACTCGCGGCCGAAAGCATCGAGCTTGGGGTGCACGAGGACAATTCAAGAGCACTTGCGTTCTACCGGCGCCACGGATTCGAGACCACCGGTGCCAGCCGGCCCTATCCGCAGGACACATCAAAACTTGAGCTCGTGATGGAACGGCGGCTGCCGTAGGCACACCTTAGGAGGTGCCGGCCCTCGGCACCGCGGTACTGGTGCGAACCACGAGCTTGGTGGGGTGTTGGGTATCGGCTGGTTCCAGGACCAACCCGTTGTTGATGGCGCCCAGCAGAGTCCGGACGGCCAACGCTCCCTGGCCCTTGGCATCCTGGTCGATGGTGGTCAGGCCAAGGACATTGCCAAGATCGTGCCCATCAATGCCCATGACGGACAGGTCGTCAGGGATGCGCAGGCCGAAGTCCCTGGCGGCGAGGATGGTGCCGATGGCCATTTCATCCGACGCCGCAAAAACAGCCGTGGGGCGCTCCGGTGCGCTGGCCAGGAGTTGCCGGGCCGCCGCGTACGCGCCTTCTATGGTGAAGTCCGCGGACACGATCCATTCGGGCCTTACCGGGCAGTCGGCGTCGTTCATTGCTTTCTCGAAACCGCTGCGGCGGGTTCCAGGCAGGTGGAAGTCTTGGTCATACGCCTCATGACCTGTGATGTGCGCGATCTTGGTATGCCCCAGGCCCAGCAGGTGGTTTGTGGCCTTCAATGCGATGCCGGCGTCATCGATCCTGATGGTTGACGCTCCCGGCAACGGTCCGCCGATGCCCACGATGGGCCGGTGTACCGCGTGAAGCTGCTGGATCTCGTCTTCGCTGAGTTCCAGGGACACTGCAATGACTGCATCCACCCGTTTGCGCAGCAGGAAGTCGTTGAACACGCTCTGCCGGTGCGCGGGGTTTTCACCGATGTTGTAGAGGGTGAGGTCGTATCCGGCCTCGAGCAACGCCGCGGAGGCGCCCTCGATCACCGCTGAGAAGAACCAGCGGTGGACCGAGGGCACCACCAAACCAACGTTGTGCGTGCGCCCGGAGGCCAGGCTTGACGCATGGTAGGACAGCACGAATCCCAACTCGGCGGCTGCGGAGCGAGCACGTTCCCGGCTGCTGGGGGATACGTTGCCCTTTCCGCTCAGCGCTCGTGAGACCGTGGCAACGGACAGCCCTGCTCGCTCGGCTACGTCCTTGATGCCGGTCATGCTGCTCCTCGGAGGAAAAGTTAGCTGGCTGTTAGCCAGATTGTCTCCCCCGAGCCTAGTAGATCAGCGACCAGGAGATCAGCGCCGACTTCCGCCGCGGAGCTCCGCAGGATGGTTTCGCCTGCCGGGAGCGGCATTGCCTCGGCCCCGACGTTCAAAATCACCAGGGTGTTGCCGTTAAGGTAGGCGAGCGAGGTCTCGCTGCAGTAGTCCTCTACCCAGGCGAGGGAGCCTTCTCCGAGGCGGTGCGTGGTGCGGAGCTCGAGCATCCGGCGGTACAGGTTAAGGTGCGACGCCGGATCCGCCTCTTGCTTGTCCCTTGCCAAGGCGGGCCAGGACTCGGGCTGGGGCAGCCATGGGTCCAGGCCGCTGCCGAACCCTGAGTGGGGTTCGGACGAACGCCAGGGGAGCGGCACGCGGCAGCCGTCGCGGCCGATGCGGGCTCCGCCGGTGCGGGCGAACGTTGGATCTTGGCGCATGCTGCCGGGAATGCTGGAGGAATCCGGGAGCCCGAGCTCTTCGCCTTGGTAGAGGTAGGCGCCGCCGGGGAGGCCCAGCATGAACATGGTGGCCGCGGCAGCCCGTCGTCGTCCGAGGTGTTCGTTGGGTTGCACGTCGCCAGGGCCGATGCCGTCGCCGTCGCGGGGTCCTGGTCCGTCGTAGCCGAACCGTGAAACGTGCCGGACAACATCGTGGTTGGACAGCACCCAAGTGCTCGGGGCGCCCACGGCGTCCAAGGAGATCAGGGAGTCCGTGATGATGTGGCGCAGACGGTTCACGTCCAGTCCTGCGTGCAGGTAGGGGAAGTTGAAGGCCTGGTGCATTTCGTCGGGTCGGACCCACTGTGCCAGCCGGGGGAGCGGGTCCACATTGGCCTCAGCGCAGAGGATGCGGTCCGGTCCGTACTCTTCCAGAATGGAGCGCCAGCGACGGTAGATATCGTGCAGGGCGGGCTGGCCGAACATGGGAGCGTCTTGGCCCGGGAAGCCTTCGGAGCTGTTGCCATCTGCGCGGCCACCCCAGTCAGGGAGTCCGGCTGCCTTGACCAGGGCGTGCGCGACGTCCACCCGGAAGCCGGAGATGCCGCGGTCCAGCCAGAAGCGGAGGACGCGTTCAAACTCGGCATGGACGGCAGGGTTGTCCCAGTTGAAGTCCGGCTGCGAGGAATCGAAGAGGTGCAGGAACCATTGGCCGGGCTTGCCGCTCGGCTCGATGACGCGCGTCCATGCCGGTCCGCCGAAGTGCGATTGCCAGTTGTTGGGAGGCTCGTTGCCGTCGGGTCCTCGGCCGTCCCGGAAGATGAACATATCCCGCTCGGGGCTGTTGGCACCGGCAGTAAGCGCTGCTTGGAAGGTGACGTGCTGGTCGGAACAGTGGTTGGGGACGAGGTCCGCGATGACACGCAGGTTGAGCCTGTTGGCCTCTGCGATGAGGGCATCGAAGTCGGTCAGGGTGCCGAAGAGGGGATCGACGTCGCAGTAGTCGCTGACGTCGTATCCGGCGTCCCGCTGGGGTGAACGGTAGAAGGGCGACAACCACACGGCGTCGACGCCCAACGTCGACAACTGCGGAAGCTCGGCGGTGATGCCCGCCAAGTCTCCTACACCGTCGCCATTGAGGTCGCGGAAGGACCGCGGATAAATCTGGTAGATCACAGCGGACCGCCACCATCCGTGCGACGTCGAGGCGTCGTGGACGGGGGTCACGTGCGTGAAAGCTGCAGTGGGCTCGTGGGTCGCAACCGAGAGCAATGAGTCAACGGACATGAACACATCGTAGAAGAGATTCTGCGGAGTTGTAAACGCTTCCAGTCCTAAGGATGCTGTCTTTGCTTTGGTCACGAAGCGCGAGCTTTTCAAATTCGCATTCAGCACTGTAGTGTGTGGAAACGCTTGCAGTTTGTGAGCAATGTCACCGGCGATGCGACGGGTTTAGAGCCCTTGCCGTCGAAGCAAAGAAGAACGGAAGGGACACCAATGAAGGTGCACAATACCCTCGCGACTCAAACCACCCGGCGTGTTTTTGCCGCCGGGGCGATCTCCGTGGCCGCAGCCCTGGCGCTGACCGCCTGCGGTGGAAGCGCCTCCACCGCACCCAGTTCGGATGCTACAAAACCGGACCTCAAGGCTGCTGGAGCCGGTGCCATCACCATGTGGGTTGACGCCGAGCGCTCTCCGGCCCTGAAGGACATCACGGAGAAGTTCAAGTCCGATACCGGCATCGAAGTGAAGCTTGTGGTCAAGGACTTCGCCGCAGTGCGTGACGACTTCATCACCCAGGTACCCACCGGCCAGGGGCCGGACTTGATTGTTGGACCCCACGACTGGATTGGAAAGTTCGTCCAGAACGGTGTGATTGCTCCCGTCGAACTGGGCGACAAAGCCGCGCAGTTCCAGGATTCCTCCATCAAGGCCATGACCTACAACGGCGCCGTTTATGGTGTCCCGTACGCCATCGAGAACATCGCCTTGCTGCGCAACACCAGCATCGTGGACAGCAAGGCTGCCACGCTGGACGAAGTAGTGGCCAACGGCAAGAAGGCCGTTGCGGACGGCAAGGCCGCTTTCCCGTTCCTGGTGGGTATGGACCCGAAGCAGGGCGATCCGTACCACCTGTACCCGCTGCAGTCCTCCATGGGTTCACAGGTCTTCGGCAAGGGCGCCGATGGCGGATATGACGCAAAGCAGCTCCTCATCGGTGACGCTGCCGGCGTCGAATTCGCCAAGAAGCTGGCCGCTTGGGGCGACGCCGGTGAGAAGATCATCAACTCCAACATCACAGGTGACATTGCCAAGGAGAAGTTCCTGGCCGGGGAATCCCCGTACTTCCTGACGGGCCCATGGAACGTTCCTGACGTCCAGAAGAAGGGCATCAAGTTCGCCGTAGATGAGCTACCCACAGCCGGCGGCGAGCCTGCCCAGCCGTTCATCGGCGTCAACGGCTTCTTCATCAGCGCCAAGAGCGCCAACGCCTTGGCCACCAACGAGTTCGTCACCAACTACCTCACCTCCGAGTCGGCACAGGATTCCATGTATGCGGCAGGCGGACGCCCGCCGGCATTGAAAGCCTCGTTCGAGAAGGCCGCCAGCGATCCCGTTGTGGAGGCGTTCGGAAAGATCGGTGCCACGGGCATCCCCATGCCGGCAATCCCTGAAATGAGCGCGGTGTGGGCTGATTGGGGCGCCACCGAGTTGGCCATCATCAAGGGCCAGGGCGATCCGGCTGAGGCTTGGACCAAGATGGCCGACAGCATCAAGTCCAAGATCGGCGGCTAGCACCACAACCGGATAACTCCACCGGTCTGCCCCGGGCCGGGCGGCAATCCACCGCCCGGCCCTGCCTGCCGCCAACCGCTTCCCCCAAGGATCCACAATGCCAAAACCAGACCTCCGCGAACTGCCAGCCACCCAAGGCCAACCGACCCCGGAACAGCCCGTCAGCAGCGGCGCCCGCCCCGCAGCCAAGCCCGCACGCCACCCGGATTCCCTCAAGGGCACCATCCTCAAGGTGGTCCTACTGGGACTTGTGGACGCCTTTGCGGTGTACGTCCTGATGATGCTTTTCCTCAGCCAGTCCTGGGCCGCGCTGGCGGTATCGTCACTGGTGGTTCTGGCCATCAACTGGATCTACCTCCGCAAAGGTGGGCTACCGGCCAAGTACCTGGCTCCCGGTGTGCTGTTCCTGCTGGTGTTCCAGGTCCTGGTGGTGGTGTTTAGCGGTTACATCGCCTTCACCAACTACGGCGATGGGCACAACAGCACCAAAGACGATGCCATTTCGGCCATCCAGTTGACGGCCCAGAAGCGCGTCCCGGATTCGCCTGCATACAAGGCGTCCGTGCTCACCAAGGGCAACGGCTTCTATCTGCTGTTCACGGATCCGTCCGGTAAGGCACAACTCGGCAGCAGTGAGGATCCGCTCACCGAGGTCCCGGAGGCAGGCAAAGACTCAACGGGCAAGGCCAACTCCCTGCCGGGTTATGAGACGCTGAAGTTCCAGGAAATCGTGGCCAACCAGCAGGACATCCTGAAGATCACGGTCCCGGTTTCGGACGATCCCGCTGACGGCACCTTGCGCACAGCAGACGGAAGCACGGCGTACCAGTTCAAACCGGCGCTCAACTATGACGCCGCCACGGACACTTTCACGGATACCGAAACCGGCACAGAGTACCGCGATAACGGCAAGGGCGCTTTCGCCGACGCCAACGGCGAGACCCTGGCAACCGGCTGGAAGATCGACGTAGGCATGGACAACTTCGCCCGGGCCTTTACGGACCCCAGCCTTCGCGGGCCACTCCTGGGTGTGATCCTTTGGACGTTCACCTTCTCCATCGCATCCGTCGCGCTGACCTTCGTGATGGGCCTCTTCCTGGCCATCACCTTCAACCGTGAGGACCTCCGCGGCAAGAAGGCGTACAGGATCCTGATGATCCTGCCCTACGCGTTCCCCGCCTTCCTGTCCGGCTTGGTGTGGTCCGGCATCCTCAATCCCGAGTTCGGCTGGCTCAATCAAACACTGCTGGGCGGCGCGAACATCGGGTGGCTCACGGACCCTGTCCTGGCCAAGATCAGCGTGCTGGTGGTCAATGTGTGGCTCGGCTTCCCATACATGTTCCTGGTCTGCACCGGCGCCCTGCAGTCGCTGCCGTCCGAAATCGATGAGGCCGCCCGCATGGATGGAGCCTCGGCGTGGCGGGTGTTCCGGTCCATCAAGTTGCCACTGCTCCTTGTGTCCGTGGCACCGCTGCTGATCTCTTCCTTTGCCTTCAACTTCAACAACTTCAACGTCATCTACATGCTGACCGGGGGCGGGCCGCGCTTTGCGGACACTGACCGCGATATCGGATCCACCGACATCCTGATCACGCTGGTGTACAAGGTGGCGTTCGGCCAAGGCACGGGGCGCGACTACGGCCTGGCCAGTGCGCTCGCCATCATCATTTTCATCATCGTGGCCACCATTTCGGCCATCAGCTTCAAGCAGACCAAAGCACTCGAGGACGTGAACTGATGAGCGTACGCACACTCGCCTCCAGCAAGGAAACAACGTTCGACGGCGGCCCATTGCCGCTGGCGCCTACACGACGTCCGTTCGGGGTCTGGTTCAAGGACAAAGGCTGGCGGCATGTGGTGGGCATCGTCACCACGATCTTCGCCGTGTTTCCGCTCCTGTATGTACTGTCCGCTGCCCTGGATTCCAACGGCACCCTGGTAGGTTCCAACGGCCTCTTCTCCAGGTTCGATACCGGCAACTTCGTGGCACTCTTCAGCGACCCCACCCGGCCTTTCGGCCGATGGTTCGTGAACACTTTGGTGATTGGTACGGTAACGTCCGCCGCCACCGTTTTCCTCGGTGCCATGGCCGCATACGCGTTCTCCCGCATGCGCTTCAAAGGCCGCCGGATGGGACTGTTGACCCTCCTCTTGCTGCAGATGTTCCCGCAACTGTTGGCCGTCGTCGCGATCTTCCTGCTCCTGAGCGGCGTCTCGCAAGTGATCCCCGCCCTGGGGTTGGGCAGCCAGCTGGGCCTCATCATGGTGTACCTCGGCGGTGCGCTGGGCGTGAACACGTATCTGATGTACGGGTTCTTCAATACAGTTCCTCAGTCCCTGGACGAAGCCGCGAAGATCGACGGTGCCAGCCATGTCCAGATCTTCTTCGGCATCATCCTGCGCCTGGTCACCCCGATCCTCGCTGTTGTGGGTCTCTTGGCGTTCATTGGCATCTCCAGCGAATTCGTCATCGCCAGCGTTGTCCTCACCGATCCTGACAGCCAGACACTCGCCGTCGGGCTCTATTCCTACGTAGCCCAGCAGCGCTCCGAAAATTGGGGCGTCTTCGCAGCAGGTGCCGTCATCGCGGCCATACCTGTCATGGCCTTGTTCCTCTTCCTGCAGAAGTACATCGTCAGCGGCCTCACCGCCGGCTCAGTGAAAGGCTGACCATGCCCATCGCCCTTCCGCACCATGACGGATCCGGACTTCATGCTCCCCACGCCGTGTCCCTTGGCGATACCGTCCGGCTCCGGGTGCGTGTCCCACAGGGGTGGGGTCCGGCGTCGAAGGTTTGGGTCCGGTCCGTCCAGGACGGCGAGCCGCGCTACGACGCTGCGATCCGGCTCGGTTCGGCTGATGGCTGGGACTGGTGGGAAGCGGCGATGCTCGTGGCAAACCCGGTGGCCAAGTACCGCTTCTTGCTGGAAGTCACTGAAACGCACGACGACGATGCTGCCGCCACCGTGGCGAGTGGAAGCACCGTTGGGCGGCGCTACTGGAACCTCAACGCCCAAGGCCTGTTCCGACGGGACGTTTCCGACTCGGCGGACTTCAGGCTGACGGCGTTTGCCCCGGCTCCGGATTGGCTGCGTAAGGGCACCACGTACCAGGTGTTTCCTGACAGGTTTGCCCGTTCCGCCCAAGCGGGGGACCACCCCACGCCCGATTGGGCTATCGCATGTTCCTGGGACACTCCGGTGGTGGGGACGGGCGCGCAGGCACCCACCCAGTTCTATGGGGGAGACGTTCCCGGGATTACGGGCAAACTTGGCCACTTGCAGGACTTGGGCGTGGATATCCTCTACCTGACGCCTTTCTTCCCCGCACGCTCCAACCACCGTTACGATGCGTCCACCTTCGATTCCGTGGACCCGCTCCTGGGCGGAGACCAGGCCCTGGTGGACTTGGTGGAAGCCGCACACGCGCGCGGAATCAAAGTCATAGGGGACCTCACCGCGAACCACTCCGGCGACGCCCACGAGTGGTTCGTCAAGGCGCTCGTCGATCCCGGCTCGGAAGAAGCCGGCTACTACTACTTCAGCGCCGACCATTCCAGCTACGAGTCCTGGTGGGGCGTGCCGTCACTGCCCAAGTTCAACTGGTCCTCGGAGGCACTCCGCCGACGTTTCGTGACGGACGATGATTCCGTGGTGGCCCGCTGGCTTAAGCCGCCGTTCAACCTGGATGGCTGGAGGATCGACGTCGGCAACATGACCGGCCGTCTGGGCGCGGTGGACCTCAACCATGACGTGGCCCGGCTCATTGCGGACAGGGTGCGCGAGATAAACCCGAACGCTGCTTTGCTGGCGGAGTCCACCTCCGATGCCTCCCCGGACTTCACGGGCGAGCACTGGCAGGGAGCCATGACATACTCCCACCTGACCCGGCCGCTGTGGTCCTGGCTCGCGAAAGACGCGCCGAACGTCAACTTCTTTGGCTCACCCCAATCCGGTCCCAACAAGATCGATGCTGAGGACGTCCTCGCAACACATCAGGACCTCGCCGCGGGATTTAGCTGGGGTGTGCGACAAAACAACATGAACGCCCTCAACACGCACGACACTGCGCGGGCGGCAACGGTGATGATCGACGGCGGCCCTGCCGTGGGTGCCGCCCTCACCTTCTGCCTTCCAGGAGTTCCGGTCATGTTTGCCGGCGACGAGTTCGGACTCGAAGGCTTCAACGGCGAGGACTCCAGGACGCCCATGCCGTGGGCTGAGAGCAACCACGTGCTGACGGACATGCGATCCCTCTACGCCAACCTTGCGCGGCTGCGCAGGGAACTGCCGCCGCTGATCGAAGGCGGGGTGCGCTGGCTGCACGCCGAGGGCGACGCCATGGTTTTTGTCCGTGAAACGGCAGAGTCATCAGTGCTGGTGTTCGTCGCAAGGGACACGGCAGAGGTGGTCCTCGACAACTCAGTCCTCTCCAACGGGCAGCTGGAAGCGTTGCTTGCCTCGCCACTGCACCACTCCGGAACAGTGAGCTCCGCACCCGCCGGTCCATCCGGCGTCGACGGTGTTTGCCTACGAGCCGAAGGTACCTCCGCAGGAATCTGGGCGCTGCCGGGGACGGTGCTCCCCACCGGATAGCCGGCGGCTGTGGCCGTGCTCTGCCGTTCTGTGCTGGCTAGACTGTGAGCACTAAAACACTGCGAAGACTGCCGGTTTGGCGTGTCCGCGGTGCGTACGTGGAGGGACCACTGTGTCGGACGAAACGGCTATGGCCGGAACATCAGAAGAAAGCATCAACACCCGGACGGCGGGCCACCGTGAACCTTCACGGCCCTCGACAGGCCAACAAGTATTCCTGGCAGAGCTCGCGGCCGGACTTCGTGCCGGGCAGGTGGCCGAGGATGAAGAAACCCTCACCGTGTACTCCGTGGATCAAGGACCGCTACTGGAGCGGCACCTGCCCCTCGCTGTGGTGTGGGCCGAGTCCGTGGAAGACGTGCAACACATCGTTCGGAGCTGCGCGGCCCACCAGGTGCCCATCGTCGCCCGGGGTGCCGGAACCGGCGTCTCCGGGGGAGCGCACGCCACCCAAGGCTGCATCGTCCTGGGCTTGGAACGGATGAACCGCATCCTGGACCTCAACCCCGACGACGAGACCGCCGTCGTCGAACCCGGCGTCATCAACGCCGACCTCAACACTGCCGCCGCCGAACACGGGCTCATGTACGCGCCCGACCCGGCCAGCTACAAAATGTCCACCATCGGCGGCAACGTGGCCACCAACGCCGGAGGACTTCGGTGCGCCAAATACGGCGTGACGCGCGACTCCGTGCTGGCCCTCGACGTCGTCATGGCCGACGGCTCACTGATGCACACGGGCCACCAAACCTTCAAAGGCGTCGCGGGCTACGACCTCACCGCGCTGCTGGTGGGCTCCGAAGGAACCCTGGGGATCGTGGTGGGAGTGACCGTTCGGCTCAAATACCTGCCGCGCGAAATTCACACGATTGCCGCGTTCTACCAAGACTTCCGCAGCGCCGCCGCCGGAGTGCTCGCAGTAGGCAAAGCCCGCGTTCAGCCCGCCATCATGGAACTCCTGGACAACGGCACCCTGGTGCAGCTCGACGAACTGAACGGCGGCGACCTCCAAAAGCGCGGCAAATCCCTGCTACTCATCCAGACCGACGGCTTCGGAGCGGCTGCAGAAGCCGACGTCGTCCGGCAAGTACTCGCCGACCGCGGCGCCACAGTCACCACGGAAGCCAGCGAAGAAGCCGAAATGCTGGTGGAACTCCGCAGAAACAGCCGCGGCGTCGAAGTGGACGACGAATTCCGGGTCGGCGAAGACATCGCCGTCCCACGCTCGCGCTTGGTGGACTTCGTGGCCGAACTCGAAGCCATGGCCGCCCGATTCCAGGTTCGGCTGAAAGTAGTGGCACACGCCGGCGACGGAAACCTGCACCCCACGTTCTGGATGGACCGCGTAGACCCCGCCACCGACGCCGACGCCCTCCAACGACTCAACGCAGCCCTGGACGAATCAATCCGCGTAGGCCTCGAAATGGGCGGCACCATCACAGGTGAGCACGGCGTGGGCCAATACAAGCTGCGTTGGCTCGGCCTGGAACAGCCCGAACCCGTGCGTGAGCTGCAGCGACGGATCAAGGAATTGTTCGACCCGCAGGGGATTCTGAACCCAGGGAAGGCTATCTAGAGCCGTGGTCCGGCCACACTCTCTCACATCCCTCGTGTTTGGCTGTGACGCTCTCTCACATCCAACCCTCCAGCGGACCACCTCAGCACTTCTTGGTATTCCAGACGCGAAGTAGTCGTATTCCCACCCATAGCGCATCCAGCTTTTTGCCGCATTTACTTTCCACCGCTCTCCTCATAGTCTTATTTGGTATACCAAAGTTGCTATGAGGGGAATGACGTGCGCGAGAAGCGGCAGGCTGGATCTGGACTGAATCCGAGGCTGAGAGTGGGTTTGGTGTTGATCGCGCTTGTCATGGTGTCCGTCAATCTTCGGCCGGCCATTACTACCGTTGCCGGGGTGATGAATCAGGTGCCGGGGGTGTTGAGCCTGGATCCTGGGCTGCTTCCGCTGCTGGGGACGTTGCCGGTGTTGGCCTTCGGTATATCGGGACCTATTGGGCCATGGCTGGCTCGACGACTCGGGACCGGTCGTGCCGTCGCGGTGGCGTTGCTGGTCCTGGCCGCGGCCTTGGTCGTTCGGGCGACCGTGCCTACACTGCTGCTGCCCGGAACCTTCTTGGCGGGCATGGCGATCATGACAGCCAGCGTGCTGGTGCCCCAGATCGTCAAAGCAAACCGCGGCACCGGCTGGTGGACTGGCCTGTGCACCATGGGATTCGGCCTCGGCGCTGCGCTGGGCGCCGGGCTGGTCCAGCCACTGCAGCAGGCCTTCGGCGGCAACCTGCCGTCGGCACTGGCTGTGTGGGCTGTCCCAGCGCTGTTGGGAGCCTTCCTGATCCACCGTTCCGGAGGACGCCCGACGGCGGCAGAGACTTCCGCGCGTGAAGCCGGGGCCGCGGCGGTTTCGTCGCTGACGCAGGACACGCCGTCGTCCTCTGTCTTACTGGCGCCCGTCAACCCGGGGGAAGTCACGCTGCTGCGCAAGCAGCGCACGGCGTGGGCGGTGACAGCCTTCTTCGGGCTTCAGGCCATGCTCTACTTTGCGATCACGTCATGGCTGGCTGTTTACCTCGTCTCCAAAGGGCTGTCATCGGCCGACGCTGCTGCGTTGCTGGCCTGGTTCAGCCTGGCCGGGCTCCCCGCAAGCCTGCTGGCTCCTGTGCTGGCCGGTCGTCCTGCCATTCTGCGGATCATGGCACCCGGCCTCGGACTGGCCGTGGCCCTCGCGCTTTTGGGAGTCCTCACGGCGCCAGCGGGTCTGCAGTTCGTCATGGTGGGGATCCTGGGAGTCGTCCAGAGTGCAGGCTTTGGCCTTGCCATGGCGTTGGTGGTGATCCGTTCGTTCGGTCCGCAGACAGCGGGAAAGCTCTCGGCCATGAGCCAAGGGCTGGGGTTCGCCCTTGCCTCGCTCGGTCCACTCGTGGCCGGACTCCTCCATACCTGGACAGGAGGTTGGGAAGTTACGTTCTGGGCGCTCGCGGCCGAAGCGGTGATTCTGGCTGCTGCAGGCTTCCTGGCGATCCGTGGCCCCGTAGTCAACGTTGAGCCCGTGAGCCGAAATTCATCCCCCAACGGACTATTCACTCTCGCACGCGGGGGTGAATAGTCCGTTAGACGGTGTTCGGCCACTGTCGGCGGGCTATGCTCCGGCGTATCCTCGGCGATATGACGAACTCACCATCAGGGACTCAACAGCCGGAAACACCCGCCACGGAAATCCTGGAAACCAACGAATGCTGGGAGCTCCTCCGTGGCGTCTCGGTGGGCCGGCTTGCCGTGTGGGTGGACAATCACCCGGACATCTTTCCGGTGAATTACAAAGTGGATCACGGGACCATGGTGTTCCGGACGGGCGAAGGCACCAAACTTCACGCAGCCCTGGGCGACGCGCCCGTGGCCATCGAAGCCGACGGCGTCAACGCCGAAACAGGGGTGGCTTGGAGCGTGGTGGTCAAGGGCCAAGCGTCGGCCGTGAAGCTGACGCAGGACGTGCTGGATACCATCGGACTCCTGCTGTTCCCGTGGGAAGCCGGCCAGAAGGACCAGTTCATCCGTATCACGCCCAGCGAGGTGACGGGCCGTCGCTTCAAGGTAACGCCTCCTGTGACGTGGTGGTCGCCGCTGGATGACGCGCCCACGGCGCGAGGCGAGTAGCCCTCAGACCAGCTCCAACTGGTCAGCCACCACCTTGCCGGCGTGGATGACGGTCCGGTCTTTACCACGGTCCATCACTGTGGAAGCCACAGTTTCGCCATCCACCAGCAACAGTTCCGCAGGATCGCCAACCTCGACGCCGGGACGATGGGCCGTGTCCTTCAGCCTGGTAGCGCTGGGGTCAAGGATGCTCGCACCACCGATCGTGGCGATGGCCAGGCAGTGCTCGATCAGCTCGTCCTTGCGGAAACCGTGGGTGAAGGCAAGCTGCCAGGTGCGGTCCAGCATGTCCGTGTTGCCGTACGGGGACCAGTAGTCACGTTGGCCGTCCTCGCCCAAGCCCAAACGAACGCCGGCTTCGGTGAGCAGGGGGATGGGCAGTTGGCCTGCAGCAGACGGAGCAACCGAGGCCAAGGACACGTCCAGTTCCGCGAAGGCATCAATGAGCCTGCGCGTTGTGGCCACATTAACGCTGCCCAATTGGTAGGCGTGGGACATGGTTACCTTTCCCTGCATCCCCAGCGCCCGGGTGCGCTCGAGCACCAGGTCGGTGCTGAAAACACCCAATTCGCCGGGCTCGTGGAGGTGGATGTCGATGGGAACCTGGTACTTCTCTGCCAGGGCAAACACGATGTCCAGGTGCTTGGCCGGATCGCGGTCAAGAGTGCAGGGATCGATGCCACCCATGACGTTGGCACCGGCTCTCAGTGCCTCCTCCATAAGCTCCACCGTCCCTTCCTCCAGCAACAATCCAGCCTGGGGGAAAGCGATGATGTCCACGGAAGCCTGGCCGGCGAATTTCTCCTTGGCGGCAGCAACGGCGTCGAAACGCTCGAGCCTGCAGTCCACGTCAACCTGCGCGTAGGAGCGGACCCGGGTGGTACCCCGGGCGATCATCCGGCCCAGGGTGTCGTTCACGCGATCCTGCAGGGGGACTTCCGCGTTGCGCCAGTTTTGACGGTCGTTCATCATCATGGTCCACACGCCCGGACCTCCGGTGTGCTCCCGGAACGGAAGGCCGATACGGGTGGAATCAAGGTGAACGTGGACGTCCGAGAAGGACGGGAGCAGCAAACGTCCGCGGCCATCCACCACCGTAACGCCATCTGGAAGCACACGGGCCGGATCATGCGGTTCGACGGCGACGATCTTGCCGCCTGCTTCGCCCGCCACCAGGGTGACGTCGCTGAGCGCTTGCCCCCAGGGGCGGACGGCGCGGATCAGGGTATTCAATGGTTACTCCTTCGATAGTGAATCTATTGCCTGCTTCTATTGCACGCCCGCCAGCACCGTCGCGGCTCTTCGACACGATGCGCAACGCCTACACGGTCCGGGATGCCCGGAACCGCCCGGCCGATGAGCTGTTTCCTCCCGTGTATGCTCGGTTGGAACGCTGACCGGCGCCGTCCGGCACCTGGAGCGGACGCTGGCATGAAGGGAAGTTTGACTGTGGCTGAAGCGATGCCGGAATCCGGTAATGGCCGCGATGAAGAGGCCCGCGCGGAGAACGTCTACCAACTGGTGTTGGAAGGCATCGTCACGGGAGCGTACGCCCAAGGAATGCGCCTGCGGGAACGTGAACTCTCGGAGCTTTACAACGTCTCCCGCATTCCCGTGCGCGAAGCCATTCAGCGCCTGGAGCAGGACGGGTTCGTGGCAACCTTCCCACGCCGCGGTGCCGTAGTACGGCAACTGACCCTCACGGATGTTAACGAGCTCTTCGATGTTCGCCTCTGCTTGGAGACGTTCGCCGCAAGGATGGCCGCTACCCGTGTAGCGGAGGGCAGCGACGGCGGACGGCTGGAGGAACTCATGGAGGCCTCCAAGGCAGCCATTGACGAAGAACGGACCGACGACGTTGCTGTCATCAGCGCCGAGCTTCACGCCGAGATTGTGCGCCTGTCCGGCAACCGGCTGCTGATTGAATCGGTGAAACCGCTGTTCGGGCGGATGCGCTGGATCTTCGGGCTGGCCCATAACCGCAGCAACGAACTCCAGCGGGACGAACACACCGAGCTGTGCAACGCCATCCTGAGGGGTAAGCCGGACCTGGCCTACTCGCTGGCGTACTCGCACATCGAGTTGGGCCGCGAACCCGTCTTGGCAGGCCTCGCGGAAACGCTGGAACCCTAGGTTAAAGCTCGACGTCGGCACTCGCCTGAGTGCCGACCGTCGAGTTCGTTTCAACGTGCGTTAGTCGTCCGCGTCCGGGTACTCGTCCTCGTCGTCGTACCGGCCGGATTCCTCCACTTCCACCTCAAGGATCTTGAGGAGCTCCGTATCCGGGTTCAGCATGATGGCGGCCTCGTCGCGGCGGTGCTGCAGCACCGTATCCAGGTAGGACTGCACGGTCTCCGCCAGGGGCACGTACCTGTCCTGCTTCTGGCTCATGTACCAGCGGTGCTCCAGGACCTCGTGCACCACTTCCGCGGGCTCCAGCTTTCCGGCCAAGTGGCGCGGAATGGAACGCACAATGGGCTCGAAGATCTGGCTGACCCAAATGTGGGCGCTGATTTCCTCGTCCAGATCCGGGTTGTTGTCCGCGCGGAACTGGTCCATGTCGTTGAGGAGCCTGCGGGCCTGGTTTTCCTGGGCGTCCAGGCCCGTAAGGCGCAGCAAACGACGCTGGTGGTGACCGGCGTCCACCACCTTGGGCTGGAGCTGGATGGTGGATCCGTCCGCCGTGGTCTTGATGGCGTACTCCTCCACATCGAAGCCCAGCTCGTTGAGGCGCCGGATTCGGGCGGCAACGCGCCACCGTTCGCCGAGCTCGAAGGACTCCTTCTCGGTCAGCTCGGTCCAGAGGCGTCGGTAGCTGTCCATGATCAGCTCACTGGTGGCTACGGGATCCACCTTCTCCTCGATGAGTCCGCCGTCCAGCAAATCCATCAGTTCGCCGGCGATGTTCACCCGGGCGATTTCGAGGTCGTATTCACGCTGGCCCATGGAGAGATCGGGGTAGAGCTCTCCCGTTTCAGCATCCACCAGGTACGCGGCAAAGGCGCCGGCGTCGCGGCGGAACAACGTGTTGGACAGTGAAACGTCACCCCAGTAGAAGCCCACAAGGTGCAGGCGTACCAGCAGCAGCGCCTGGGCGTCGATCAGGCGAGTCAAGGTGTCTTTGCGGAGCATCTGCGAGAACAGTGCGCGGTACGGCATGGAGAATTTCAGGTGCCGGGTGACCAGCACTGGATTCAGGGGCCTGCCGTCCGCTGTGGTCCTGCCCGTGATGACAGCCACCGGCTCCACGCAGGGCACGTCCAGCCGGGCCAGCTTCCGCAGCATGTGGTACTCGTGGCGGGCAACGTGCTCCGACGTTTCCTTGATGGCGATCACCGAGCCACCCAAGTGCGCGAAACGGACGATGTGCCGGGAAATACCGCGGGGGAGAGCGGCCAGGTTCTCAGCCGGCCAGTCTTCCAAGGCAATATGCCAGGGGAGGTCCAGCAACTCCGGATCTGCCGCAGCGGCAGTAATGTTCAGGGAACCGATGACACTGGCCGGCGGTGCGGTGTCCTGCGCACTGGCGGCCTCGGTCCTGGGGAGCTTGCCGATCTGCCCGTAATCGGTGGGTTCGTCGTGCCACTGGGCTTCGTTTTGCTCGCTCATGCCTCAATTGTTCCGTACTTGGATGCGCTTCCGGCTATCGTGCCAGGAAAGGGATACTCCGGCTTCGCGGACCACTCGACGTCGGGCGCTTCTTGGAAGGCGACACCTTGCGTGGCGAGCCGCTCACCCAAGGCGCCCAAACGACGTCGGAAGTCACCCGGGTTGCGAACCTCCTGACCGGACCACGCGACTTCCGCCAAGGAGACCGCCCTCGGGTACAGGAGCCATTGGGCCTGCTGGTTGTTGCGAACGGTTTCGGTCCACAGCGGGCCTTCGACGCCGAGGATCTGCTGGTCCTGCAACCCGCCTTGGGCAGGGTCCCAGTTGTAGTACTCGGACCAGGTGAAAGGCCCGCCTTCCACCCATTCGAGGCCGACAGGGCTGTCCGACGCATACTTCTGGTCCAGGTAGGTGTTGGCCGCGGGGGACATGATCACCCGTGACCCGTTTTGTTCAGCCTGCCGCACAGTGGGTTCGAAATCGCCGTGCCAGTACTGAATGACGGAACCTTGCGGAAGCTCGACGGCGGCGAATTCGTTCCAGCCCACCACGGATTTGCCGGTCTCGGCGCCGATCCTCACGAACCGCTGCACCATGGAGACGTAGTCGTCATGTCCGGTGACGTGGGCTTCGTCGCCACCAATGTGAAGGTAAGGTCCCACGGTGATCGCGGCGAGCTGGCCGAGGACCTCGCGTACGAACTCGTAGGTTGCGGGCAAGTCTTCAGTGAGCGTTGACCAGCCCACCTCCGACGTAGTGCTCATCGGCTTGGCCTGGCCGTCGGGATTCAGCTGCGGGATCGCGGCGAGGGCGGCGTTGACGTGGCCGGGAAGATCGATCTCCGGTATGACCAGCACGTTCTTGGTGCCGGCGTAGGCCTGGATGTCCTTGAAATCCTGCTGGGTGTAGAAGCCGGAATTGCCCCGGGGAGGCATTGCGGTGGAAACCTCCACCGCGCCCTGGCCGCCCACTTCGGTCAGCTTGGCGTAGGGCAAACCGGACGGGTTCTTTGCGGGCTCATGAATTTCGATGCGCCATGCTTGATCGTCCGTGAGGTGCAGGTGCAGGGCATTGAACTTGAACTGCGTCATGACGTCGATCTGCTCCTTCACCTCCTGCACCGTGAAGAAGTTGCGGGCAACGTCCAGCATGAGGCCGCGGTACGCAAAGCGCGGAGCATCCGCAATCTCGACGGCGGGAATCACCCACGTGCCTGCCTGAGGATCAGTGCCCTCAATGGAAGCAGGAAAAAGCTGGCGGAGTGTCTGCACTCCGTTGAAGAGTCCCGCTGGAGTGGAGGCCGCGAGTACGACCCCACCCTCGGTGACGCTGAGCTCGTAAGCTTCCGGGCCGCCGTCGAATGTCTCCACCAACTCGAGGGAGATGTCACCGGGGCGAGTGTCCTCAACGGTGGGGAGGTCGAAACCAGTGCCGCGGCGCAGCAGCGAGGCAAGCTGCCTGGCTACAGGGGTAGCTGCGCCGGAAGCGGCGATCCGTGCTGTGGGGGCGAGTGTGAAGGCCGGGCCGTTCAGGAGTGCGACGTGCGAGGGGCGGGGGATCAGGTTGTCCGTCGTGTTCATGCCGTTCTTTCGCAGGAGTTAGGTTAAAGCGAGAGCGGCCCGACCGGGTGGGGTCGGGCCGCTGTCACAATGCGGATGTACTGGCCGGTGGGCGGACCCAGCCGGCGGTTGGCGGGATTAGTCGCCCAGGCGCAGGCCGGTCTTCGTGTCGAACAGGTGCACGTGGCCGGACTGCGGACGAACGAAGATGGACTCACCCTTCATCGGAGGGCGGCGACCGTCGACGCGAGCAACGATGTCGTGGCTCTTGCCGTCAAGGATGGTGTGGCCGTAGACGTAAGCGTCGGCGCCGAGTTCTTCCACGACGTCAACCTCAACCTGGAGGCCTTCGCCGTTGCCGACAGTCTCGAGGTCTTCCGGACGCGAACCAACGGTGACGGTCTGGCCGTGAGCCTCTTCGAGGATGTTGCGCGGCACGGGGTAAACCGTCCCACCGAACTGGACGCCGCCGTCGACGACCGGCAGTTCAAGCAGGTTCATGGCCGGGGAGCCGATGAATCCTGCAACGAAGACGTTCTGCGGGCGGTCGTAGAGGTTGCGCGGGGTGTCAACCTGCTGCAGGAGGCCGTCCTTCAGGACAGCAACGCGGTCACCCATGGTCATGGCCTCGACCTGGTCGTGCGTCACGTAAACCGTGGTGACGCCCAGGCGGCGGGTCAGGGATGCGATCTGCGTACGGGTCTGGACGCGGAGCTTGGCGTCAAGGTTGGAAAGCGGCTCATCCATGAGGAAGACCTGTGGGTTACGGACGATTGCACGGCCCATGGCAACACGCTGGCGCTGACCGCCGGAGAGTGCCTTCGGCTTGCGGTCCAGGTACTGCTCGAGGTCAAGAAGCTTGGCGGCTTCGCGGACACGCTCGGCGCGCTCTTCCTTGGAGATGCCGGCGATCTTCAGTGCGAAGCCCATGTTGTCCGCAACGGTCATGTGCGGGTAAAGGGCGTAGTTCTGGAAGACCATTGCAATGTCGCGGTCCTTCGGCGGAACGTCCGTGACGTCGCGGTCGCCGATCAGGATGCGGCCGGCGTTGACGTCCTCAAGGCCTGCGAGCATGCGCAGCGAGGTGGACTTACCGCAACCGGAGGGTCCAACGAGGACCAGGAATTCGCCATCGGCGATGTCGATGTTGAGCTTATCGACGGCGGGCTTATCTGTGCCCGGGTACAGACGCGTAGCGTTATCAAAAGTAACTGTAGCCACAGTTATCAATCCCTTCACCGGCAGGTACGTGCCGGACGATCCGTTGTGAATGGTTCATTTTCTTCAGTTGAACTCCCCGGCCAATGGCCGGGGAGGATCGTGTGACGTCGCACGGTACTGTGCGTCACATCACATCCAAGAGTATGTCAGACTTTTTGACTTACTACCTAAATGTTACGAACGTCACACGTTGCGCTCGTCACTCGCTAAGCATCGGTGGTGACCCTGCGCCGTTCCCGCAGCAACGCTTCCAGCAACTCCGCCACGTGCACAGGCGCCTCCACCCGATACTGGGCCTGGGTGAAATCCAAGCCCACCTTGATGCCGACGTCGTCGCCCATCAGCCGGCCCAACGCATCCTCATCGGTGACATCGTCACCAGCGAACAGGATGGCCGTCGCTCCGGTCGCCTGACGCAGGAACTCCACAGCCTCACCCTTGGAGGCATGGACGACGGACGTCTCCAGAACCCGCTTCCCCGTCTTCAGGTAGACACCGGGGTGCTCCCGGAGCACCCGCATCGCGGCCTCGACGGCGTCATCCGCAACGTCGTCGTCGGCCATCCTCGTGTGGAGGACGACGCCGGCGGGTTTGTCCTCGAGCAGCGTCCCCGGAGCGATGTTCACGATCTCCGAAAGAACCTCACGCACCGCGGCCAGCTTCAGGCGCTGATCTTCGTCCAGTTCCAGGCCCAAAGATCCCTCACCCAGCCAGACCTCGGCACCGTGGCTGCCGATCAGCAGCGTATCCGCCGGGGGCGAGGCGACCAGCCGCAGGCTGTCCAGTGCGCGGCCCGAGATGAGTGCCGTCGTCGTACGCGGAAGTTGGGCGAGGGCCTCCAGCGCCGCGGCGGACCGGGGCAGGGGGCGTGCGTCCTCCGCGCGGTCGACGATAGGGGACAGGGTGCCGTCGAAATCCAGGGCAACCAGAAGGTGCTCCGTGCCGGAAATGCGCCGGACGGCATCCAGCAGTTCCGGTGACAGGGAAAGGTTCTCAGCTGTCATCACGCACCACCTTTTCCTCCAAGGCAGCCAGGAACTCAGCTGACCAATGATCCACGTCGTGGTCCAGGATCTGCTTGCGCATCAGCTTCATGCGGCGGCGGGCTTCCTTGGGCGGGAGATTCACAGCGCGCAGGATGGCCGACTTCAGGCCGTCGATGTCGTGCGGGTTGATCAGGAGCGCTTGCTTGAGTTGGTCGGCGGCGCCGGCGAACTCGCTGAGAACCAACGCGCCATCGTCCTCCGAACGGGCCGTGACATACTCCTTAGCCACCAGGTTCATGCCATCACGCAGGGCCGTTACGAGCATGACATCCGCGGCGAGGTACAGCGCCACCATTTCCTCCACCGGATAGCTGTGGTGCAGGTAGCGGACGGCCGTGTTCTGGATGGTGTCGTACGTGCCGTTGATATGGCCAACAGTGCCTTCGATCTCCTCGCGCAGGAGCCTGTACTGTTCCACGCGTTCGCGGCTGGGGCTCGCCACCTGAATCAGGGTGGCGTCCTCTACCTTGATGCTGCCCTCGCGAAGAAGTTCCTCGAAGGCCTTGAGACGGTGGCCGATGCCCTTGGTGTAATCCAGTCGGTCAACACCCAGCAGGATGGTCTTGGGATCTCCCAGGTCCTTGCGGATCTGCTTGGCCCGCTCGATGATGTCCGGCCTGGCGGCCAGCTCGCGGATCTGGTCAACGTCGATGGAAATGGGAAAGGCCTGCGCCCGCGCGATGTGCGTAACTTCGCCATCCGGGCCCTTCACGTGAACCTGCTGCTGCTTGACGCTGGCACCCAGGAAGCGCCGGGCAGAGCGCATGAAGTTACCGGCGTCGCTGGGGCGCTGGAAGCCCAGAAGGTCAGCGCCCAGCAAGCCGTCAATGATCTCCCGGCGCCAAGGGAGCTGCGCGAAGATCTCCGGGGGAGGGAAGGGAATGTGGTTGAAGAAGCCGATCTTCAGGTCCGGCCTGGCCTCGCGGAGCATTCGCGGAACCAACTGGAGCTGGTAGTCCTGGACCCACACAGTGGCGCCTTCGGCGGCATGGCGAATGATGGCGTCGGCAAACTTCTTATTGACCTGGCGGTACGAATCCCACCACGTACGGTGGAACTCCGGCGGTGCGATCACGTCGTGGTAAAGCGGCCAGATGGTCGCGTTGGAGAAGCCCTCGTAGTACAGCTCCACTTCGTGGCTGCTGAGCTGGACCGGGACCAGGTCCATGCCTTCGTGGCTGAAGGGACGCACCGTCTCGTCGGGCGCTCCATGCCAACCCACCCACGCGCCGTCGGACTTTGTCATCATCGGCGCGAGCGCCGTGACCAGGCCCCCGGGTGAACGACGCCAGCCGTCGCCGCCGTCGTCGTTTCCGTCGCTGCTGCACCTGTCAACGGGCAGCCTGTTGGAAACCACCATGAAATCGAACTTGCTCGCCGTGGGCTTCTTTGTTGGAGAAGCCTTGGTGCCCTGTCCGGTACTGAGTTTTTCGCTTGCCGGTTCCTGCATTAACGCTCCCTGGGGTTGCTGTGACTCAACTCCCAGCCTACTAGCGGAATCTTCCTCGGCAGTTGATCGTTCAACAACCGGGTCAATGGGTATGGGAAAACCTTCAAGTTTGCTCCCGTAAACTGGGCCCGTTGCCCTAGCTATGCACTATGACGTCGAATACCCCGAGGAACTGATGAGCCCCGCAAACGAACCACGCCTGTCCAAGGCCGAAAAGACCGCCCAGGCGCGGGAGAAAGCGCGCGCAATCCGCGAAGAGCAGCTGAAGAAGGAGAAGCGCAACAAGCTTCTTGTCGGCTGGGGCATCGTGGTGGCCGTGGTGGTCATCATCGGGATAATCGCGGCTGTGGTTATTGGCAATCGTGAGGTCTCCGTGGCCGATCAGGGTCCGACGCCGGCCAACGGCAACGTGCACGGTGGCATAACGCTGCTGGCCAACACTGAAGTCCTGAAAACGGAACCTGCCACCGTCAACGTGGCTGACGTTCCGGCTCCTCCCGCCACCAAGCCGGCTACGGTAACGGTTCCGGCCGGCGAAGCCGAGGCCGGCAAGCCCGTCAAGGTTGTTGCCTACATCGACTTCATTTGCCCGGTCTGCAAGCAGTTCGAGAGCACTTACGGGGAGTCCCTCACCAGCCTCCGCAACGAAGGCAAGATTTCCGTCGAGTACCGCGCCCTGGGCTTCCTGGACCGCCAGTCCACCACCAACTACTCTTCCCGCGCAGCCAACGCTGCTGCCTGCGTAGTGAACTCATCCCCCGAGAAGTACGCGGAATTCTTCAACCTGCTCTTCGAACGCCAGCCGGCTGAAGGCGGAGCGGGCATCTCCGACAACGACCTCAAGAAAATGGCCACCGAAATCGGTGCGGCCAACATCGACTCCTGCATCGACAGCAAGCAGTTCCGTCCGTGGGTGAAGGTTGCCACGCAGGAAGCTGCAGCGATCGGCGTCACCGGTACGCCCACCGTGTTCATCGACGGCAAGCAGTGGGACGGCCGGACCGACCTGAACGCCGAGATCCAGACGGCAATTGACGCCAAGGGCTAACCTTCGCGGAATGCACGACGGCGGCCGGTCACCCCTGCGGGTGGCCGGCCGCTGTTGCTTTGGAGCGGCTAATTTCGTTGACGGGGATGGTCTGGGCTAACCTTATCTAGCGCTCTTTCGCGCTTTGCTTCGGGTAACCGGAGCGCGCCTCCTTAGCTCAGTTGGCCAGAGCACCGCTCTTGTAAAGCGGGGGTCGTCGGTTCGAATCCGACAGGGGGCTCCACCACCCCTCCCTTCCGGCGATTTTGTCCGGAGCGGAGGGGTTTTTCGTGTCGGAAATGCAGGGCACTACACGTTGACAACACGCTTTCAAGAAGCCAGACGACACCAGCGGGCTCCTGGGCTGCATAGAGGGAGCCATGCAGCCAGGCAACAAGACCTTGGGACTGCCATTGACCGGAACAACCCCGCCATGGGCACAACCGTGGTCGTTGTGACGATTCTCTGGCTTGTTCTGGGGCAGTTCATCGGACCAAAACTCCAGGCCCGGAGGACCGAGGTCCAGAACCCCGAAGCTTGAGCGCCTCTAACCGGCAATGGCTTCAGACTGGTCTTGCTCTCTCAGACGTCGATAATCAGCCTGCCATCCCGTTAGTGGGTCACTTTGCGGAGCTCCAAGCCCTTTGCCGCTTCGGCGACGTCGGCCAGCGCCCGATACCCGAGATTTGCTGCGTTGGACATGGAGATGACGTTGATGGTGTTCATCGAGCAGCTTTCGCCACGATGACTTTGCGGAGCTGGTCAGCTGCCTCTTGGATGTCGACAGCGTCCCCGGCCATGACGTCCCGGAGCGTGATCAGCGGGTCGGCCAAGGGGATCCCATCCGAGTGGTGCACCAGGGACGCGGTGGCCCACAGGGTGAAGTCTTCAGGGACGGTGGTGATAAGCGTTGCTTCCTCCGGAGTCGCGGGGGCGAAGCCGGCATCGGTGAAATCCACAGCTTCATGGACGTAGACGACGGCGTTGTCCGGCAACCGCCAGGGCGCGTAAAAGTCCGCCGCAGCGTCCCCGGAGACCAAAGGGGATGCGCCCAGCGCAGTGGCGTATTCGGCGGCCTTCTTGGCTTGCTCGGCAGTGGAATCCAGCCCATACCAATAAGACGTCACGCCCCGGGGCCCGGGGTAGCTGGCCAGCAACGATGTGATGATGGCGTCAACGTCGTGGGCGTGCCAGCCCCACTGATCGCGGTCGACAAAAGCCCCCAGCGTTTTCAGGTGCTTGTTCACCGCCGGCTGGCTAATGCCGGCCGCTGCTGCGAGCTCCTGCTGCGTTTGCGGCCCATCTGCGAGGGCCAAGGCGCGCAGCAATGCCCACCGGCCCCACGGCGCCCGCCCGTGGGTCTTCTCAACGGCTTCGGGCTTATGGCGTGGTTCCAGGCGCTGAACACCGCCAATGATGACTGAGACCGGAGCGATGGTAATCAGGTCAACCTTGTCCTGGAGAGCCGCTTCGGTGAGTCGCTCGGTTGGGCGGAACGTGACAATCAGCGTCCGAGTCTCCCGTTCAAGGATGGCCCGCAGCTTACTGGGCGTCGGGGGAGTGGCCGCCAGCTGCACCTTCACTTCCCAGACGCTGCTGTCCGGGAGCGTCAAAGACAGTGCATCGAGGTTGCCGCCCGTGATCCGCACGTCCGCTTCGCGCAACAGCAACATCGCCTGCGAGAGGATCAGGTCCCGTTCCATTTCGTTCATCCATAACCTAGGTTGCGTTGTCAAATAACAACAGCCGGGAAAACCTAACTTAGGTTATAAGCGTTCAAACAAAGCACGGCAATGCTGGCCTCTCTGGCCAGAGCATGGCGGGGCCGGCCACATGCAGCTCTTTTACCGGCACAACGTTCGGAACTACGCATGGTCAATGGTGAAGGGCTTGATGTGGCAGCATGCTGTCGGGGCGTTTAGCCTCGCCCGTTCAGAAGGGGCCCCCATAATGTCACCGCATCAGACGCCGGCCCGAGTTCCCGATGCTGACCGCTATCAGGGGCGGGACAGCCATGCGCCGTACTGTGGGAGTCTCGCTCATGAGCTCAGCCTTGCTTGCCGTTCCCGAGGTAGCTGTGAGTTCAGGATGAACGAATGGGTTGGAGTTGCCACCCTTACTTGGGCGGCCCGGGCAACAATCGCCCCGTTTTGATCTGCCAATTCTGACGGCAATCCTGAAGCCAGGTCGCGCTGCATCGATGACGTCGTCGAAGGGTCGAAGACGTCAGTGTAGACCGAGAAGACTTCCTCCACGTCCTCCCTCGTAAACGTGACGCCGTAGGCATGAGCTACCGAGGCGACCTCAACGATGCCATCACGGACCATTGACCGGGTCTCGGGATGCGTGCGGGTCACCCCGACGGGGACTCCTGAGACGGCGCCTACCCCGCCATAGGAAGCGATCAGGGCGATCTTCTTCCAGAGCGCGCGTTGGACGTCCTGGGCAAGGGTCGCCGTGACGGAGCTTTCGTTGATGGCATCGACCACCCTCTCGGCGATGCCGGTGTCTGCGCCGACCTCATCGAAGAGTCCGGCGCTGAGGATGGCTTCTCCGCCGATAAGCTCAACAGCCAGTGGGGCCGTGCGCTTGACGATGACAACGCAGGTTGTGGCGATGACCGGGGAGGCAGGGAAGATGCGCCGGGCGACTTCGGGGGCCTCTATGCCGTTTTGAAGTGTGACCAGCGGGGTCCCGTTGCTGATCTTGCCCTGCAGCTCAAGAAGGGCGTCCTCGACCTGCCAGGCTTTGGTGGCAATCAGGACAACGTCGACATCCACCGGGTCTATCTCAGAAACCACACTTACCCCGGATATGGTTTCTGTTCGACCTCCGGTGAACAGGTGCAGTTTGGCGTCCTGGGTGGATGACCGGGCTTTCAGCACTACGCGGTGGCCGGCCTGGGCCAGGCGTGCGGAGAAGTACAAACCCATGCCTCCGGCGCCGTAAACGAGGATGTTCACGGCCTCAACCTCTCATGCTGGCCGGAGCGGATTTCAGTAGCTCCAGCCCCCTTCATGCAAAGCTCAAGCTTGTCGTCATTGTTGGCGCTGAAGGGGGCGCGTTCGCTGGCATCACGGATGGTTTCGTGGGAGCTGGCCTTGATCGAGAAGTCGTTGTACCGGGGTTTATGTGTGCTCGGAAACTGGAGCATGGGTCGCCTATCGCTCGAAGGAGAAAGGTGTGGCCTCGAGAGAAATCCGGCTATTTCGAAGCCCATGCCGATGTTTGCAAGGCCCTCGTGGCTTATCAAGCCGGACGACCGGTTCTTGGACAGCTTTCGTGACTTCCTGCGGATTGCACGTCGGTCACAATCCGGCGGATGTCCAGGTGCCGTTCTTGCGCCTTCCGAGTCCGCCTCTGGATCAAGGGGCGGGCAGCTTGCTATCGGACTCGAATGCCCACATGGGTTGCCTGCGGTCTGCCACTGACCGGTGGTGTGCTCGGCCTAGTGCGTGGACCTGCGGACGGCTTCGGTCCCGAGCAGCCAGCACAGCACGGCGGCGGTCAGACAAATCACCACGACGACAGCTCCGGTGATGCCCCCGAAGGTGTTGCGGGGCCGGGCGAGCACCGAGTAACCGGACACCAAGGCTGCCAATGCCGGCACGGCGACTGACACAGCCATGACCGTTCGGCGGAACGGGATCTGGTCCCTGTAGTACGCAGCGGAGTGCTGGCCGGCAGCAAGATAGCCGCCTAAGCACGGGTTAGTACCAGCACGATTACGGACAGTTTTCCCTTCAGGCCGCTTTCGGTCAGCTTGGCGCTGGCCGGTGCGGGGGTCTTGGCGGCCGGCCTCTGCGCCAGCTGTTTTCTGGCAAGGGGAACGAGGCGTCGGGAGTTCACCTTCATCGGGTCCGGGATGCTGGGAATGGCCCATGTTGGTCATTGGAGCTCTGACGCTAATGGAGACCAACACTCCTGTGTAAACCCCCGCGACGGGTGCATCACGCCACCGCGCGTCGCGACTTGTCAGAGTAGCCAGAAGGACTGCACTGCCCCATGAGTGACGACCGCGAGGCGGAGGTGGCGCGGGGACAACGGCTCCGCAGATCCAAGACAAAGCAGTCCAGCTTGTGTTTTGCTTCTTGCGGACTTCGGCTCAGAGACCAGGAGAAGAGAAGATGGCAGAACCACAACCACTGAACATCACCTTCGTCGCCCAGCTCGGCAAAGTCCGGCCTGGTGACACGTGGACTTGTGTCCAGCTACCCGATTCAGCGAAGATCTTTGGAACCCGTGGACTGGTCAAAGTGTCCGGCACCGTAGACGGGCACCCGTTTACTGGAGCCTTCATGGCGCTGGGAGACGGCACGCACAAACTCCCGGTGGCTGCTCCTGTCCGCAAAGCCATCGGGAAGGACGACGGTGACACAGTAGAAGTTCACCTCACTCGGCGCCTGAACTGACAAGGTCATCCCGCTCAGATCAACTTCGGCAGACTCAACAAAGACCATGCCGACCCGCGGCGACCGTACCTCTCTTAGAGATCCTTCAGCGGTCGCAGCTCCTTGTCCTTGAAGGTCTCAGGACGATCGCGCGGATTCGAGTCGGCGTCGAGGAACAGCCGGTAGTAACATACCCGAGCGCTGCCGTTGGCTTGGATGATGTTGATTCCGGCGAGGACCGCAGCGGCCGGTGCGACGTTCAGCAGAGCGCCGTGCGCGCGGCTATCCGCGGGGCACCACCCCGGCCTTCCGGCGCAGTTGCATCAGCCCGGCGACGGTCAGCCCGGCAGTGAGTGCAAGGGCGGCCACCCAGAGGGTGAGGCCTGCGAGGTCGTGGATGGCCATTTGGGGGAGCCTCCGATCAGGCACGGCCACGACGCCGATGAACGCGCCGACGAGTCCGAAGTAGCTGCCGGTCATGAAGCGCTGGTGGGCCCGGATGTTGCCCTTACTGACGGCCCACAAGCCCATCGTCAGGGTGCAGAACGTCAGAACGGAAAGCGCGTGGAGCCAATTGAACCCGCCATCGATGGTCCGGATCCCGAACGAGGTGACCACGACGACGTACATGGCAACCGCCCAGATGCGGCCCAGAATCTTGTGCGCTGCGCTCCCTTTATTGCGGCGGAGCAGGTTCACGGCGCCGAATATCAGGGTGTAGCCCGCTGCGATGGCGTGCAGAGCGATGAGGAAGGTCCACGGCGAAGGCATACGGCCAGCGTACTGGGCGGTGGCTGCTTGTTTCCGTATGTGTCAGCTCCGGAACTGTGGCAGCAGCGACGAAGCGCTGATTTATTGCGGCGAGGAGTCAGCCTGCCTGGTTGACCTTGGATGCGGCAGCATTCGCTTTGACGTACATGCGCATCAGAAGTCCCACCAACATCGCCGTAAAGCCAAGGCCAATGAGGAAGATCCACGGCACGCTGGCACCTCGAATCTTCTCGTAGCACTCCTTAACCGCGGCGAATACGATCCCGTTTCAGAGCTTTTGGAAGAAATGAAGGTAGACAGAACTGCGGTGCGGACCCGACTGCTCTGAACCGACCGCACAATGACGCCGGACGTGGGTGGGCTAGCGGGTACTTTCCTTGCGCTTTTTGACCCTTCGAATGATGAGCCACACTAAGAGCGCAGCCAGTCCTGCATAAACGGCGTAGTTGAGAAATCGGGAGTACTGGTCCACCAAATGATATTGCTTGCCGAGCAGTGCGCCCGCTCCAATGAGCAGTGCGTTCCACAGACCGGTTCCCGCGACAGTGAAGACGCTGAAGGTCGCCAGGTTCATGCGTTCGGCACCTGCCGGGAGGGAAATGAGGCTGCGCACGCCGGGTAGCAGCCGACCGAAGAAGATCGCTGATTTGCCGTGACGTTCAAACCATTCGGCGGCCTTCTCGAAATCTTCCCGATCGACCAGCGGCAGCTTTGACAGTAGCTTTATTGACCGTTCCAAACCCACTTTGTATCCCAGCCAGTACAGGAGCATCGCTCCGGCGTAAGCCCCGAGCGTGCTGGTGACAAACACCAGGATCAGGTTCATGCTTCCCTGCTGGGTAAGGAATCCAGCCAGTGGGAGGATCACCTCGCTGGGTATGGGTGGGAATACAGTCTCCAGAAGCGTCAGCAAGCCCACGCCCCATTCACCGAGGGCTTCGATTACCTGCGCGGCGATACCGACAATCCCGGTCAATTCATCGGCTGCAGCAGTCGCCTTAAGAAAACTGATCAGGTCGATCTCCTTTCCTAAGCGACGCCCCACAGAGGCCTGAAGCGCAAGCTGCCGGTTCCAAAGGGAAGCCCAGTGATGGGGGACCACTGGGCTTCCACCTCAACGCTATTCCTATCCAAGCCCTCGGGCAACAAGCAATGACAACAGGTCTCTAGGCGGGCGAATGAACGGCAACGGAGCCGCGCTCAACCGCCGGGCAAGCGATCTTCACAGCGGACTCGAGAGGCGCGGCATCCAGGCCCAACAGCATCCGAACACCCGCAGCGCCTAGTTCGTAGTGGGGCAGTGACACTGTTGAAAGCGGCGGCCGGAGGTGGGCGGCGATGACTTCCTGGTTGTCGAAACCCACCACGGCCATGTCCTCCGGGATGGAGAGGCCGTTTTCCCGCAGGCCGTCGTAAAGCCCCATGGCCATACGGTCGTTGTAGCAGTACACGGCGCCAACCCCAAGCTCGAGCAAATCCTGCGTGGCGCCGTAGCCGCCTTCCTGATCCGGGTACGCTTCGAGCACCAAATCGGGATCAAAAGGTATTCCAGCGGCTTCGAGTGCGTCCTTATAGCCCTGGAGTCGACCGTCCTTGGCGGGTGCGGGGGTTGTGGTGTTGATGAACGCGATGCGCCGGTGGCCGCCGCGGAGCAGGATGTCCGTGGCGGACTGTCCACCTTGCGCTTCGTCCGGCACCACGGCGCGTGCCGTCCCGGCCTCGGGGGAGAAACAGTTCACCAGGACGAAATCCGCCTCGCGAAGGGTTTCCGGGACATCGGTGGGTCGGTGGAACCACGTTGAGTACAGGATGCCGCGGACCTTGTATTCCAGCATCATGGCGATCGCATCTTTTTCGAGGTCCTGATTGCCTTCGGTATTGGCGATCAGCAAGGCGTAACCGTGTTTCCACGCTTCGTCTTGCGCGCCATGGATGATCTGGCCTGCGAAGGGCGTGGTGGCGACGCCGTCGGCCACCAACCCGATGAACTTCGAGGTTCCACTGACCAGTGTTTTGGCCATGGCATTTGGACGGTAGCCCAGTTGAGCAATTGCCTCAGTGACCCGCTGACGTGTCTCGTCTGCGATGCGCGCGTTCTTCTTTTTGTTGATGACCAGGGAGACCGTGGCAGTGGAAACCCCCGCTAGTTCAGCGACTTCGCGGAGGGTCACCGGATGGGCGCGGCCCACTGCGGCATGAACGATGGGGGCGGCCGCGTTGCCCGAATTTTTCTCCTGCGAAATCATCTGTCCTCCTTCTGGAGTATATCCGCCTGCCATGGCGGTCATCCCTTCGTCGCCCCGCTTTCCAAGCCCTGGATCATGGCCTTGTTCAGAACCAGGAAGACCAGGAGCAGCGGAGTGATGGTCACGCACACGGCCGCAAAGGTGGCTGTCCAATCCACTTTGCCCATGGCCCCGATGTAGTTCTGCAGGCCCAAGGGAATCGTCTTCAAGTCCTCGGAGAGAACAAAAGTGTTGGCGAAGATGAAGTCGTTCCAAATGAAGATGCTGTTCACCAGGACAACGGTGACCACGGTGTTGAGTGAGAGCGGCAGGGTGATCAGACCAAAAATCCTGTAAGGTCCGGCGCCGTCCAAGGATGCGGCTTCGTAGGTTTCCCGCGGAATGTATTCGAAGAAGGAGGAGAACAGGTAAATGGACATGGGCAGGGCGAAACCGGCCAAGGGGATAATCATTGACTGATAGGTGTCCAGCAGGTTCACGGCGGAGTAGTCGATGAACAGCGGGACCAAAGCGATCTGAACCGGAACAATGATCCCGATCAGGAACAGGGCACGGACGAAGCGGCTCAGCCGGAATCCCAGAACCTGTATGGCGTATGCAGCCATCATGCCGAACAACACTATGAGGATGTTGGCCCCCATGGTGACAATGAAACTGTTCAGGATATTCCGGCCCAGGTCTCCCGTTTCGAAGGCCCTCGCGTAGTTTTCCCACGTCAACGAGCTGGGGAGCGCGAAGGGATCGCCGGTTGCGAAATCGTGTTCCGTCCGCAGGCTGGTAAGGAACAGCCAGGCGAGCGGGTAGACCTGGACGATGACGATGAGCATAATCAGTACCCGCGAGAGTGTCCGGTACAGGCTCGGCTTGCGCCGCCGTCGCTGACGAACCGGCGAGGGCAGAGTCGAAGCGCGCGGGGTAGACGGGGCTGTCTGGGTGATCATGAATCTGCCTTCCGCTTGAGCATGAACAAGATGAGGCCGACGGCGACGAGGCACTCGATCACGATGAAGACGGAGATGGTACTTGCGTAGCCGAAGTCCGTGCTGGTGAAGGCTGTCTTGTACATGTAGGTGGTGAGCAGCTCGGAGGACTGCCCAGGGCCACCGTTGGTCATGAGGTACGGGATATCGAAACCGCGCAAGCCGTAGGTGGTGGCCATGATGGTGGTAGTAATCCACACGGGACGTATATAAGGGAACCGGATCTTGGTGAAGAGGGTCCACTTCGAGGCGCCGTCCAGGACAGCTGCTTCTTCGAGTTCCTTGGGAACCGCGATCAGGGCGGCGTAAATGATGAGCATGTACAGCCCTGTAAACCGCCAGCCTTCGGGGGCGGATACGGCGGCCAGCACCGTGTTCACATCGGAGAGCCAGGCCCGTTCGAAGGAACCCAAACCTATCCAATGCAGCAGCTGGTTCAACAGGCCCACTGGGTCAATGGAGTAGATACGGACAAAGAGGAAAGCAATTGCCACGGTGGAGATCACAGCTGGCAGCAAGTAGAGGGTTTTGATGAGTTCCCGGCCCCGGCGAAGTGACGTGAGGAGACTGGCTACAACCAGTGCTCCGCCGAGCTGCAGCACCAGGCAGATGGCCAGGTAGAGGAGCGCGTTGAAGAAGGACCTCCAGAAAATGTCGTCCGCGGTGAGCATCCGGACATAGTTGGCGAGCCCTACGAACTCCATCTCGCTGATGCCGTTCCAGGAGAAGAAGCTCAGGAACAACGACTGAAGAATCGGGAAGAGTACGGCTGCGCAGTAGAGCAGCAGGGGTGGAAGCAGGAAAACCAGGACCGAGGTTCTTGACCTGTTGGGTAGCATGGTGGGCCTTTCGGGCGGGGGCCTTGGGAGCCCCCGCCGCTTCGGTTTACTTGAAGAACTTGGGGGCGTTCTGCTTGATGGCGTCGTCCATGGTCTTGGTGAACTGTTCGGGCGTAATGTTGCCCTGGACCAGTAGGACGAGTTCCTGTTGCAGCCGGCCGTTGGTGGTGGGGTCCAGCTGGGTATCCCACGGCATGGCTTGCTTGCCCCCAAGGGTGTCGGCCGTTTCGAGAGCCTTCTTGTACAGCGGAGTCGCGTTCGCCGGGATGGCCGTTTGTACGTTGGTGGTGGGAGAAAGGGCCCCGGTGGCAGCGTATTCAGCCGGGTACTTCTCCAAGGCGAACTTCAGGAAGTCGCTCACCAACGGATCGTAGGTCTTCGAATTCACTGCCATGCCAATGCCGGAGGGTGAGACGAACTCGTTGGCAGATGTCACCGAACCTTCAGTGGTGGGCAAGGTGAAGAAATCGATGTCGTCGCGGACGTCAGGATTGAGTTTGTCGGTGGCGAGGCTGGGAAGTTCCCACGTGCCGATGTTGTACATGGCGGCCTGTCCCGAGGTGAACTGGTTCTGCGCGTCAGAATATCCTTGGGCGGAGAAGCCCTCTTGGAAGCACTTCGCCTTGCCAAGGTCAGCCATCCAGTTCACAGTCTTCTGGCCGGCTTCATCCGAGAAGGATGCCTCGCCCTTCTTTAGCTTCTGGACGAAGTCGGGCCCCGCTTCACGGAACGGCTGGTACGCGACGTAGCGTTCCAGCGGCCACTGGTCCTGTCCGTCGATGGCGATCGGGGTGATCCCGGCATTCCGCAAGGCAGTGCACATGGCGGGGATGTCATCGAGAGACTTTGGCACGGAAACGCCGGCCTTTTCCATCAGGGCCTTGTTGTACCAGATGAACTCGAGTTCGAACTGGAACGGGATCATGTACAGGGAGCCGTCGTCGAAGCGCTGGTAGTCAAGTGCGCCGGGCCGGTAGTCGTCGTAGACGTTTAGTGATTTCAGGAGCTTGTCGGCGTCCACCATTTTGCCTTGCTTGGCCAGCTCCTGGGCGAAGGGGGTGGCATCCGTATCGAACAGTTCCGGCAACTTGTTGGCCGCGGCCAGGGTTTCGAGTTTTTGAATGTAGGAGGGCCGGTCCGGGGTGGTGATGAGATTCAGTGCGAAGCCAGGGTGGTCCTTGGCGTAGTCGTCTGCGAGCTTCTTCATGATGTTGATGACAGCTCCGTCGGCGGGCCTGGAGAGCAACCAGGAAATTTCGCGGGGCTTGATCTCTCCGGTGGGGCTGACGTTGGAGGGGTCGCTGGCGGCTCCTCCGCCGCCGCATGCTGTCAAAGCCAGGGCAGCTACGGCTGCGACGGCGGCAGCACGGAATAGTTTGTTCATTGCGGCAATCTCCCTTGATTGGAACAGAGGTTGGGGATGGGATGAATATTCAGTGGTCGGTGCGTTGACGTACTTCAAGTTCGGTGACAGTGGCTGATCCTTCGCCCGCGAAGAGGCCGATCCTCCCAGCTGTCAGGTCGTAGATCCTGGTGCTGAGCGCAACCTGACGGTCGACGACGGCGACGCAAATGTCGCCGTCGACGATGACCTCAAGCGTGTGCTCGCCAGGGGTGAGGTCGCAGGGCCGCTCGAGTTCGACGTCGAACGGGACGTCCCCGGAGACGTGCCACTGCGCGTCGCCGGTGATGGTACGAGGCCAGCGGTCAAAGACGAGCCGTCCCCGCTTGGGTTCCAGGCGCAGGACGTAAGAATGGTCGCCGTCGTGGCTGGAGCGCAGCAGCAGCCCGCATTCGGTGGTGTCAGGGGCGATGTCCAGCACCGCTTTGGCGTAGAACTGCTGAGGCAACTCCTCGTCCGACACCAGCGCCGTGTACCCGTCCGGGACGTGGAGCCGAGCCGGCAACGAACCGGTCAGGGGCACGGAGACGTCGTCCCAGAAGCTCTCCACGAGCTCGTCTGCGAACGAGAACCCCAGCGTCCCGTCCGGATTTTGGCGCGCTTCCAGCACGGACATGGTTCCTGCCCATTGCCAAGCGCCCTGATCGGCGTTGCCTTCCTTGCTGGCAATCCATCCGAAGAAGAAGCGCCGCCCGTCACGTTCGGCGGTTTTTGAGGCATAGAAGGCGCGGCCGTCGATGCTGTCCAACGCCGGCACAGTCCAAGGCCCGTCGGGACTCTTGGCCATGCGGTATCGGGTGGTGAACGATTCCGAGAATTCGGAGTACACCATGTACCACCAGTCTCCCCAGGAGAAGACGTCCGGGCATTCGTGGGTGATGTAGCGGCGTGGATCCCAGAAGGGTTCGGTGTGCTGCCAGGTCATCAGGTCAGTGGACACGCACTGTGCGATGACGCCGCGGCGCCGTTCCGGTCCTTCGGAGTGCCTGGCCGCGAGGAGCATTCTCCACTGGTTCTTGCTGTCGTCCCAGAACACGAAGGGGTCGCGCCAGTCGCCGGA
This sequence comes from Pseudarthrobacter sp. PvP004, assembly GCF_017876035.1. NCBI lineage: Bacteria > Bacillati > Actinomycetota > Actinomycetes > Micrococcales > Micrococcaceae > Pseudarthrobacter > Pseudarthrobacter sp. PvP004. The sequence continues at coordinate 3,013,083 of NZ_JAGINL010000001.1, read as the reverse complement.
TTCGTAGCCGTCCGGGGCGCCGAACGTGAGCTCCGGGTGTTTTTGCCAGGTTCGCATGCCATCCGTGCTCGTGGCGTGCATGACCAATTGCCGGGGCATGCCGTCGGGGCCGACGTTTCGCGGGTTCTGGCCGGTGTAGAACAGGTGATGGACGCCGGCTGCGTCCGCAAGGACGCTGCCCGTGTAGGCGTTGAAGTCCAGGTCGCTTTCACTGCCGTGGCTCAACGAAACGCCGTGGTCCTCAAACTGCGTGAGGTCTTTTGTGGTGACGAGATTCCAAGAGGTGCCTGGTTTCGGGTCTGAGCGGTCTTCGTGAAGGTAGAAGAGCCAGAACTCCCCGTCCTTCTCGAAAGGGATAAGGTCGCCAACCCATCCGTGGGTGGGTTGGAAGAAGACTGAGCGTTTCATCGGCGCTGATGTCCATTCTGCTAAAGCGTTTGATCACTGAAAGTTAGCGTGTATTTCCGATTCATTCAAGCGTTTTAGCAAAATCTATTCCTCGTAATTTTGATAATGCTAAAACGCTTGACCAGCAAGACTTCGTGCCACTAGGGTCCTGCATAGCTTCGGCTTCCCCCACTGAATGACCCTCGGCGCGCTGTTGCGCCGAACCTTGAGAGGAACGAATCAATGACGTACGACATCTCTCGACGCACTGCACTACAAGGTGCAAGCGCTGGCGCCATCGCGCTGTTCTTGTGCAACGCCGCCCCCGTAGCCGCGCACGCCCAGACATCACTTCGGGCTGTTTACCACATGACTCCGCCTTCCGGCTGGCTGTGTGATCCGCAACGTCCAGTCCATACCAACGGCGCGTACCAGCTCTACTACCTCCACTCCAGCCAGAACAACGGGCCGGGTGGATGGGATCACGCAACTACCGGTGACGGCGTCGCCTTCACTCATCACGGTGAGGTCATGCCCTTGCAGCCCGACTTCCCGGTGTGGTCGGGATCGGCGGTAGTGGACATCGCGAACACCGCTGGTTTCGGTGCCGGGACCGTAGTCGCACTGGCTACTCAGCCAACTGGCGGCATTCGAAAGTTCCAGGAGCAGTACCTGTACTGGTCAACCGACGGCGGTTACACGTTCTCCGCCCTCCCGGACCCGGTAATCGTGAACACAGACGGACGATCTGCCGCCACCCAAGCTGAGATTGAGAACGCAGAGTGGTTCCGAGACCCGAAGATCCACTGGGACGGAGCGCGTAATGAGTGGGTGTGTGTGATCGGACGGGCTCGGTACGCAGCGTTTTACACCTCCGCAAACCTGCGGGACTGGAACTGGAAATCCAACTTCGATTACCCGAACCACGCCCTGGGAGGCATTGAATGTCCTGATCTTTTTGAGATGACCGCAGGCGACGGCACGCGGCATTGGGTGTTTGGTGCGAGCATGGATGCATACGGCGTCGATCTGCCTATGACCTTTGCCTATTGGACGGGTACTTGGAACGGCGCGGCGTTCATTGCTGATGACTTAACTCCGCAGTGGCTCGATTGGGGATGGGACTGGTACGCCGCCGTGACTTGGCCCTCCGTCGAGGCCCCCGAAACGAAGCGTCTGGCGATCGCTTGGATGAACAACTGGAAGTACGCCGCCCGCGACGTACCCACAGATGCCTCCGACGGTTACAACGGGCAGAACTCCATGACGCGTGAACTTCGGTTGGAGCGTCAATCCGGAGGTTGGTACAGCTTGCTGAGCTCCCCGGTCGGCGCGCTGCAGGGTTATGTCACCGCCACTACGACCCTGCCCGACCGCACGGTTAGCGGCAGTCTGGTACTGCCATGGAACGGGCGCGCTTACGAACTGGAGGTCCACATTTCATGGAACCTGGCCGCTAACGTCGGGGTATCTGTTGGCCGTTCCCCGGACGGATCCCGACATACCAATATCGGCAAATACGGCGATGAGTTATACGTCGACCGTGCGCCTTCAGACCAAGATGGGTACACGCTGGTGCCGTACACTCGGGCCGCAGCCCCTATCGACGCCAACGCGCGGTCAGTCCATCTACGCATCTTCGTGGACACGCAGAGCGTTGAGGTGTTTGTGAACTCGGGGCACACTGTGCTTTCACAGCAGGTTCACTTCGCGGACGGCGATAGCGGCATCTCACTCTATGCGGACGGTGGCCCTGCGAACTTCTCCGGAATCACCATCCGGGAGTTTGGCAATCCGCTGTAGCCGGGCTGTAGCCTGCGGCCGCATGGCTAAGCGCCGTGTGGCCGCGCGTGGGCGTGGTGCCCCGAGCGGACCTTCAGTGAGGATGGCCGAAACCGGTGGACGGCGCGCGGCTCACGCCTGGGGCGGCGGGGGTGGTGTGCTCTGGGCTTGTGCTCGTCCTCGGCGCGCGACGAGGGAAGGAGGGCCAAGGGCAGGATGGTGGCACCGAGCCAGACGACCACACCGATGAGCACTAAAAGGATGGCTGACGTGGGCTCCATGGAATAAGCATAGGCACAACTGCCACCGTTTATAAGTAGCCTGATTACCTTCTCTGGGGGCAGTATTCTTGACAACCCGGGCGTTGCCACCACACTGATCTCATGTACAGGAACAGCCGCGTTTCCGCCCAGTTTTCGGTGTCCCTCGATGGATTTATCGCCCGGGAAGACGACGGAATCGGGCCGTTGTTCGATTGGTATGAAGCCGGAAATGTTGAAACCTGGATGCCCGGCCATCCCGTGCCGTTTCACCTCAGCGAAGCTGATGCCGCCTACTGGAACTCGCTTCCAAGGGAGGGTGCATTCATCTCCGGCAGGCGTATCTTCGATATGACTAAGGGATGGGGCGGACATCCGCCCAATGAGTCACCCACCGTTGTCCTGACGCACCGGGAACCCCCGGCGGATTGGCCACCGGTCCGGCGGGACGGCAAGCCGGTGCCGTTCGAATTCGTCGGAGACCTGGACTCAGCCCTGGAACGCGCGGCCGACCTCGCGGAGGGCAAGGAGATAGGCGCCGCGGGCGCGGACGTTGTGCAGCAGTGCTTGCGCCGCGGTGTGATTGACGAACTCCGTGTAGACCTGGTGCCTGTCCTCCTCGGAAGCGGTATTCGCTGGTTCGAGCACCTGGAAACGGACATCGTGCTGGACGATCCCGTGATCGTTCCGGGAACACGCGTCACCCACCTGAGCTATCAGGTGCGGTCCCGGGATCCGCGCTAACTTCACCCGGGGTTATCCACAACCGGGCAAACAGCGTACGACGGCGGAGCCTCGCCCGCGCTAGGCTGGTCACCTCGGCTGATGCAAGTGGCCGCAGGAACCACAACGCGGAGCCACACTTTAATGTCCGATGACCTTGCCCTGACCGCCCTGGCGGCCTCTTCCTTTTCCTTGCCTGAGCTACGAGAGGGCCAGCTCGCTGGCATGACCGCCCTCGTCGAGAGGCGTGATGTCCTGGCCGTTATGCCCACCGGTTACGGAAAATCTGCTACCTACCAAGTCGCAGCGCTGTACCTTCACAACAAAACGGGCCGACCCGCCGTCGTGGTTTCTCCTCTTATTGCCTTGCAGGAAGATCAACTGGACGGGTTGGCAGAGCACCTGGGTGAGGGAGCCGGCGTCGCCATCAATTCTTCCCGCAGCGATGCGGAGGTGGAGGCAGCCTGGCAGGCCGTAGAGTCCGGCCAAGCAGCTTTCCTGTTCCTCGCCCCCGAGCAACTGTCCAAGCGGGAAACCGTGGAGCGCATCGCCAATCTGGACATCACCATGTTCGTAGTGGACGAGGCACATTGCGTATCTTCCTGGGGCCATGACTTCCGCCCGGATTACCTCGAGCTGGGCCACGTCCGCGAACACCTGGGTAACCCGCCGGTCATAGCCCTGACCGCAACCGCGTCCCCACCAGTGCGTGACGAAATCGTGAAGCGGCTGGGCATGACGGAACCGGTGGTTCTGGTTCGTGGCTTCGATCGCCCGAACATCAGCCTCGATGTTGTCCGGCATCAGGAGGACAAAGGCAAGCGAAAAGCTGTGATGGAACAGGTAGTCGCGCTTGCCAAGGCGGAGGGACTGGGGCTGCTGTATGCCGCTACCCGCAAGGCCACCGAAAAATACGCGGCCAAACTGACCGAGCATGGTCTCCGCGCCGAGGCCTACCACGCGGGGCGGGCGGACTCTGACCGGGAAAGTATCCACGAGAGATTCCTGGACGATCAACTGGACGTCGTGGTTGCCACTACAGCCTTTGGTATGGGCATAGACAAGCCCAATGTCCGCTTCGTGGTGCATGCGGATATTCCGGAGTCATTGGACTCCTACTACCAGGAAATCGGCCGCGCGGGCCGCGACGGCGAACCGGCCACTGCGATACTGCATTACCGTGCCGAAGACCTGGGGTTGCGTAAGTTCTTCGCCACCCATTCCCCGGACGCGGAGGCGCTCACAGCGGTGCTGAAAGTCATCAAGAACGCGGGCGCACCCGTCCCGAAAACCGCTTTGGTGGAGCTCACCGGCTTCCCCGCCCGCCGCGTCACCGCGCTGGTGAACCAGTTGGAGGAAGCCGGTGCCGTCACAACAGGCAAGCGCGGCACCCGGCTCAGTTCCAAAGCCAAGCTGACCACGCTGGTGGACCGCGCCGTCGAGCTGGCTGAGGCACGGCAACGCGTTGACCAGTCCCGGCTCACCATGATGCGCGCGTACGCCGAGACGGATGCTTGCCGCCGTCAGTTCCTGCTTGGCTACTTTGGGGAGGACCTGCCGGAACCTTGCGGAAACTGTGATGCGTGCGCTGAAATTCACGACGACGCGGGGTCGGGTTCCGCCGGTCACCTCACCTCAACAGCCGAGAACCTGTTCCCGTTGCAGTCCACCGTGATCCACAAAGAGTGGGGTCCGGGTCTGGTGATGCGGCACGAGGACGACGTCATGACTGTTCTGTTCGAACAGGAGGGCTATAAGACGCTGTCCCGTGCCGCCGTCGTGGAGCATGAATTGCTGAAGCCCGCTTAGGTTCCCGTCGCGAACCGCCCGTCAGGTATTGAGTTCCAGCATGAGGGCGGGCAGTTCGTCGGCGAGCTCGCGGGCCAGGAATCCGAGCGGGCCGAGCTTGCTGGCCAGGCGGTCGGCAGCGGCGGCGTGAAGGTGCGTGCCCCAGCAAGCAGCTTGAGCGTCGCTGGTACCGCGCGCGCGGAGCCCCGCAATGGCGCCTGCCAAAACATCGCCGCTGCCGGACGTTCCCAGCCCGCCATAGCCGGTGGTGATCTTCCACAGCGTCGAGTCGTCTGCTGTTTCGGCGCCGGGTCCGGCGATGTATCCCTGACAACTCACCACCGCATCGAACCTGCGAGCGACCTCAGCTACATCAGCTCCAAGATCCCCTACATCCCTGCCCAGGAGTATTCCGGTCTCTGTGGGGTTCGGCGTGAGGATCAGCCGGCCACGCCACGGTTCCAGTACATCCTCAACCTTGACCAGTCCGCCCAAGGCAAAAGCGTCAAGAACGACGGCGGGACCTCCTTCAGTGCCGGGGGCAGCGTGGGACTCCTCCCGCTCCAACAGCGTTCGCAGCAGCGATTCCGCCAGTTCCAGATCGTCCAAGCCTGGCCCGATCAGCATGGCATCGGCGCGCTCCAGGTAGGACGAGATCCGGTCCAACCCCTCACCGGTTACGGACCCGCCGGCGTTCTCGGGCAGTCCAAGTGCGCCGCACTCCGGCAACGCGACTCCCACCTGCACTGCCACGGATTCGGCAACGGCCAAGGTAATTTTCCCGGCTCCTGCGCGAAGGGCTGAGATTCCGGCCAGCAAAGCCGCGCCAGGGGTCACACGTGCTCCACCGATGACCAGCACGGCACCGCGCGAGTACTTGTCATCTCCCGGTGCCGGCAGCGGCCAGTCACGCAAAAGCGACGGTGTCACCAGCGTGGGTGTGGTGGAGTCACTGGGGGTGGACACTGGCGTCCCCGGCGTGCTCAGTGACAGTGACACCTTGTTCGGTGAGGTGGTCAGCCACGTTGAAGCTTTCCAGTTCCCAAGGCCCCGCACCCGAAGGGCGCACGTACCTTGTGATCGATGCATTCAGCACAGACGTTGTGGCTGCCAAGTCAAGAATTTCCTCCTCGGACATTCCTTCCAAGACGTAACGGACCAGCAGGATGACGGCGTCGTGGCAGACCAGCATCACCCGCTGCCCTGTTCCCAAAGTGTTGAGCTCATCCAGGATTGAGCGTATGCGGAGTGCAACATCGGCCCACGATTCGCCGCCAGGTGGCCGGTAGTACAGCTTGCCCAGCCATAGCCGCCTCTCGGCCTCGTCCGGATATCGGGTCTCCACACCCAAGCGTGTCAACCGGTCCAAGATGCCCAGTTCGCGGTCGCGGAGACGCTCATCGGTGAGAACCTTCACGGGCCAGCCTGCCGTCTCAACTGCGATTTCCGCCGTCTGCAGGGCCCTCGCATAGGGGGAGGAAACAACAGCATCCGGCCGGAGTTCATCGGCGATCCGGGCCAGCGCCGTCCCCAATGCTTTGGCTTGGTCCTGTCCAGTGCCGGAGAGATTTACGTCAGGATCCCTGGCCGGAACATCTATGACCTCGGCTCCAGCCAAACGTGCCTCCGTTGCGGCCACGTTGCCTTCGCTCTCGCCGTGCCGGATCAGGAGCAGCTCGACGGCTCCCGCTTCCTGCACTGCGTCCGTCAGCCCGTCCTCGTTCACAAAGATCACCCTTCCGCGTGCGTTGCCGAATGCAGAACACTACCCACTGCGTACCCACAGGGCCAGAGGATAAACGCTCGACGGCAATCGCGAACCCCTGTTGCCCGGACTTGGAGTGAAGTAAGTTGCTCGCATGGAGGACTCATACCCAGTCATCATTGTCGGTGCCGGTTTCGCAGGCGTGGCAGCAGCCAAGGAGCTCGGGCGCAAGGGCGTTCGCGTCTTGCTGATCGATGCGAACAACTACCACCAGTTCCAGCCGCTCCTCTATCAAGTAGCAACATCGCAAATCGGAGTGTCAGCCATTGCCCGGCCACTGCGTTCCGTTTTCCGCCGCTTCAAAACGGTCAAGGTTCTGACGTCGAAGGTGGACTCCGTCAGCGCCGCCGAGCGAGCGGTCAGGACTGCTGATGGGCGAACCTTGCGGGCGGATATCCTGGTCATCGCGGTTGGGGCGGTCCCGAACTTCTTCAACACACCCGGTGCGGAAGATCATGCGTTCCCGCTGTATTCCGTCACGGATGCGACGAGGCTTGGGACCGGCCTCACCCGGTTGTTGGACCAGGCCGACAGAAACCCCGACGGGTCAGTGGATGTAGTGGTGGTAGGCGGCGGACCTACCGGAGTTGAAACGGCTGGAGCGATGGCCGAAAACGTCAAATACGTTGTGAGTAAGTACTTCTCGCGCGAGCTGGCAGCACGCTGCCGTGTGCATCTGGTGGATATGGTTCCCAGCGTCCTCAACATGTTTTCCAAGAAGTCCCAGAGCTATGCCACTGAGCACTTGAAGAAGGTGGGAGTTCAACTGCACATGGGTGTGGGCGTGACTGAGGTCCGGCACAACGGAGTGACTTTGGCCGACGGGAGCTCCGTGCCCGGACAGATCGTGGTGTGGGCCGGGGGACTCAAAGCGGGCGACCTCATTTCCGGATCCGGCCTTGCTCAGGGGAGAGGCGGACGAATAGATGTCCGTCCGGACCTGACTGCCCCGGACGCGGATGGCGTCTACGTCATTGGAGATGCAGCCAACATCACGGATTCAACGGGGGCAAAACTACCGCAGCTGGGTTCGGTGGCCCAACAGGCCGGGAAATGGGCGGCGAAGAACATTCTTGCGGACCTCAGCGGGGGCAGTCGAACGCCCTTCCGTTATGTGGACAAGGGCTACATGGCGATGGTGGGGCGTGGCGCCGCGGTGGCAGAGTTGGGTCGCAAGAGAATCCAGTTGCAGGGCATCCTTGCCTTCCTGTCCTGGCTGTTGGTACACCTCGCTCTATTGTCAGGGCTCCAGCAAAAAATCCGCGCCCTGTTCTCCTGGCTTAACGGCTACCTCCTCCACAGCCCTGCGCAGGTAGTGGTCAGCGGGCCGATGGAGAGGGAACCGACGGAGCAGGAACCGCCGGGGGCGTTGCCTTCAAAGGAGTCTTGACGAGGACTCATTTTTGTATTTCCTGTGAGCCAACAATGCGTGTGCAACAAGAAGCATGCCGGCGAGGGCAAACGGAAATACGTTGAAGGGGATGGCTAGCAGGATCAACAGCACTCCGACGGCGGCAGTCACGACGTCGCGGATACGGGGGTGAACAGGACCGCGTACAGGAACTCCGGATTCCAGTTGCCGAGCCAAGTCAGGGTCTTGGATGAAGAGCTCGCGCTCAAGCTGCTGAAGTACCTTGCGCTCCCTTTCTGAAAGTGGCATGGGAGTTCCTCCTAAGCGCTGCGGCTCCTTGATGCGGTTAGCGGGTCAACTGGTTTCCAGGTGAACCTGATGTCCAGCGACTCGATAAGCTAAGCATGCTTAGTATTCAGGCCGCAAGGAGAATTTTTGCTGCAGCAATGAGCTCGGCATTGCCGTCAGCTTGGATTCCTTCTGGGAGCACGAGCGTGTCCTCAAGGCCGATTCTGGTGTCCAATCCCCACCGGGCCGCAAGCTGCAGCGCAGCCCAGGCTGATCGGTCCTCACCATGGAGCAGGGCGGGCGGCTGGACGGCATGCTGGCTATCGGATTGTGCCTGGTCAGTCACCAGATCCAGGAGGCTCTTGGCTTCCGTTTCCACGTTCTCGGCCGGAATGTCTTGAATTTCCACCAGCACCCTCAAACATTTGCCCCGCAGCGGAGAGGAGGCCCACTGACGTGCCGCGTCGGCGTGCCAAATTCCGGCCTCTACGCCGATGCCGCGGGCGTGAAGGGCTTCAGCGACTTCCTCTGCGCCCTCCTCGTGCCAATTTACGGATGCGAAATCAGGAAGCTCGTGCCAGGACTCAATCATCCTCAACCGGGTTGGTGCATCCGGGGAGCTCCAAGCACCTGTTGTCACGCCCAATGGAGTGGCTGGGCAGGCCTTACGGAGAGCAGTCAGCCATGAGGCCAGGTAGTGAGGTTCCAGGGTGTCCTCACCCAGCGGATTCTTGGGGTGGAAGTGCAGAGTGTGGGCGCCGGCAGCCACTGACGCCGCTGCTTCGCGGGCAATGCCGGTCGGATCAGCTGTCAACCGATGGTGCTGTGAGACCTCTCGAGCCCCGTTGATACAAGCCTGTAGCATCACACGGCCCATGTTATGGCTTGCTCCCGGTGCGGCGGGAGACCCGGGGTGACTACCCAAGCTGGGAAGATAGCAGGAAGACCCCGAACAAGGAGCAACATCATGACACTCAAAGAACGCTTGAAAGCCGACGTCGTAGACCACATGAAAGCCGGCAACAAGATTGCCCTCACCACTGTCCGCAACGTGTTGGGCGAGATAACTACCCGCGAGAAGTCCGGAAAGACTCCCGTTGAGCTGGACGACGCCCAGGTGACATCGCTGCTCCAAAAGGAAGCTGCGAAGCGCCGGGACACAGCCCGCATTTACACGGAGGCCGGAGAAACAGACCGTGCAGCGGCCGAAGTCGCTGAGGCGGAGATCATCGAGGCCTACCTGCCAAAGGCCCTCACCCGCGAAGAAGTAGAGGCAATCGTGGACGAGGCAATTGAGGCCCTGAAGGCTGACGGGCAGGAACTTTCCATGCGCTCCATCGGAGCGGTCATGAAGCCCGTTACGGCCAAGGTTGCAGGACGTTTTGACGGCAAGACCGTCAGTGAGATCGTGCGCGGACGCCTGGCCTAGAGGCGCCCGCCATCCAAGCTTGGGGATCAGCGAGCTCAGCTGACCCCAAGCAGCCACCGCAAAGTGTCAGCATTCCGCACGGCGTTACCGCCGCCGTCGTTGTTGAAGTAGGCATAGACATCCTTGCCGGAACCGTCCCACTCCCGAATCCTGTCCGCCCACCATCGGAGATCGTCATCGGAGTATGAGCCACCGTAAAGGTGCTCGTGGTCCGGGCCGTGCAGGCGAATGTACACGAACGGTGCGGTGGCCCGGAGGATGCACGGCAGGTTGGCGCCACTCATAATGCAGTAGGCGGCTCCGTGGCGTTCAAGCAAGGCATAGATGTCCGGGTGGTCCCAACTGTCATGCCGAAACTCGACGGTGATGCGGATCCACTCCGGAAACGCGGACAGGAAATAGTCGAGTCGGGCGTCGTCCCGTTCAAATCCTGGTGGCAGCTGGACCAACAGGACCGCTCTTTTGTCGCCTAGTTCGTGCCAGCACCGGACGATCCGTTCCACCCAAACTTCCGGATCGTAGAGTTTCTTGCCGTGCGTGAGGCCCCGCGGTGCTTTCACCGACATGGCAAAGCCAGCCGGAAGCCGTACCCTCCAACTCGCGAACGACGTGTCGCGAGGCCAACGGTAGAAACTCGCATTCAGTTCCACCGTATTGAATCGTGCCGTGTAATGGGCCAGGCGCTTGGACGCCGGAAGGCCCGGGGGATACAGCACGTTCTCCCAATGGTCGTAGCTCCAGCCCGAGGTGCCGATGTGGATGCCCATGGTGTGGATACTAACGGGTTCCGGAGTGGGCTCTACGCAGGCTCCTCGAAGAATTCAGAATTTAATGAAAGAGCTGTGCCTTATATCTGTTTCACTTTCAGTGAGTAAGTGATGGCCCCTCTACTGCCCATATCGTGTACTTGAGCGAGCATGCCGTTGGCGGTCTTTCGTACGGTTACATCGCTCGATGCCGGCAGTGGGCGTTTGATGCTGTCTGCCCAGTACGAAATAATTCCAATTTCCGGTTCGCCGAATGGTTGTTCAATAGCATCAATAATTTCTTCCGTTAACGCGGCAAACCATGTAGCATTCCAGAGTTCTCCGATTTCCTCGACGAGGTAGGACAAGCCGGAACTCGAAGGCATGAAGTCGTCATCCCGAGGGAGAAAAGCAATTTCCAACGAGTTCCCTAGGCGAGTATCGGCACCAACTGTCCCAGTCTCGGATACCATCTTGCCGGTAGGCCAGTCGCTGGCTCGCCCGTAGAGCAGCACGGTCAGGCCACCCTTTGTCCAAACCTGCTTGGCGTCGTCCTTCTGAAGAAACGGCTTCAAGCCTGGTCAGGAGGGTGGCGAGGCTTCCGACTGGCGGGAGTTGGCCGAACACCATTGACTGCTATCGGTAGGCTATGCTCCGAACAGTTTCTTGCTGATCCTGGCAAAGACGCCCGGTTCGTCCGAAGAAACGATGACTGCAGGATCCCTGGAAAAATCCGTACCGGAGTCGCTAACTGGTAGGCGCTTGTTGTTCCAGTCAACGGTACCCTACTCCCGGTTATAGAGCGGTGGAGACATGTGGGCGGTCTCTAGAATAGACAGCATCCAAGGGGGGATGTTTTCTAGCGTCCGCGGAAATGCCAATAACTCGGAGGAGATGACTTCCGCCGTACCTTTGCGTCCTGAAGTTGCCGTTGGCGGTTGAACTTCTTCATCAAAGACTCGAATGGAGCCGGAAGCTTGGGGAATAGATGTACTTGAGCAGTCACCCAGCTTCCGATTCCTGGCTGGTAAGCATCCTTCTTTAGCTCTTTCAACCACATCAGGGCAGATCGGCTAATGCGCTGGTTCGTAGTAAACGTCCATTGTCCAGCAATACGTACATCAACATACCGGTGTGAATAACCAGCAAAGATATACTGGGTAATTAGCACTTCGTCAACATCAGTAAAGTCACCGCCTGAACCCATGCAAACTTTATGAAGATTCAGCAAAGCTTCCTGAACTTTGGTGCTGTTAGTCGAGTTGCTGAAATCAGGCACTTACATATCTCCCTGGACGAGGTTGTCGAATTCTGCAAACTCCGCTCGCCCACCGGCGAATCTGTAATCGACCGTCAGCGAGCTCGGAAGCCCTGGCTTGGGACCCGGGACGGCTTCCACTTCCATATGCAAGTCTATGGTTTGTCCGGCATTGAAGCGTTCTTGGGCCTGGGAGAACAGATCTCTCTCGAGTTGGTAGAACGCCAAGGCGTTGGCATCACTGTTCGGATTGCCGTGGCCTCTGTTCTGGAACATGTGCTGAGCGAGTAGATTGGCGCTCTCACCCGGACCACCAAAAAGCGACGCGATCAAGTGTCCGCCATCATAGGCGGAACCGCCAACCCTCCTGCCCGCTAACAGCTGCTGCCAGGCATTACGATTCATGTCACCCTTGAGGGTTCCAGTGATATGTGCCCCAATGAATTTTGGCTTTGCGAAATCGTCCGTGATAAGCGTGAACGTGTTCTGTAGTCCGCCGTCGACTTGGGCGATGACGTTGTAGGTGACGTTGGGCATGGGTTTGTTCAGTTCGGGGGACCACGCGCCCTTGACGCCTGCGTATGTGTCTACGCGCGTGACTGTGCCGGTGTCGTCGGTGTAGTACTTCTCTACCGTGTTTTCCGTGAGCGCACCTGTGCTGTCCCTCATCACGCTGCGGTGTTCGGTGATGTATTCGGTGTTTGGTTTGAGAGTGGTGCGTGCGGCGAAGTTCTCTTTGCGGTGGATCGGGAACGCGCTGTCGCCGTGCCGATAGACGACGGTGTTGGTGACGTTGTCCGGTTTCGCGAAGCACGTTACTTCCAGGGTGCCGGGAGAGGGCTCGGTGACTGGCGTCTGCAGGCGGAAGCGGGCGTAGCTTTCGACGGCGCGACGGTGGTCCTCGATCATGCCGCCCGCAACAGCCTCCATGAGCCGCATCTGGAAAGTAAGGGCCGATGGCGGCCCCAACTCCAGACTGCCGTGGTGGTAGGCGACTACGGCCATGGAGCCCCCGCCGATATAGGCCTGGTGTCAGACAAGTTCACAAGTCACCTGAGAGCGGCTGTGGACAAGTCAGAGTTCCCTCGAAATCAGTGCCTGCCGATGGTCCTCGCCATCAAAGCTTGGAGGTCTTCGGCCACCTTGGCTACCTCGCGCTGCCTGGCGGACCGGCTTGGCTTTGAACCATGAGTGACTTGGCGGGGCGGCCGGTTGGTGGCGCGGGCTTGGCGGTGGATCTGGGGATCACGCACGGGGGCGTCGGCAGTGACGGCACCCTGCAGGGGATCGTGGAAAAGTGGGAAGTTCATAGTTTCCGATCCTGACAGAAGCGCCCGCATGCCGATATGGACAGGTGCATACGCTAGTCGGGCGCTGCTGTGCAGATGTCCATCGCTGGCTAGGACCGGGCTGGCGCCGAGCCTAGCCCCACAACGCCTTCTTGAGCAGCGTCCTCAATTGCACGTTCTCTTCCTCACTCAGCGCCGCGAGCTGGGTCTGCTCGCACACTTCCAGCGCCGCCCGCGCCTTGTTGTGGATCCGCCGGCCCTCAGTTGTGGAGACGATGATCTTGGCCCGACGGTCCTGCTTGCCTTGGGCTCGTTTGACGAGCCCGCGGTGCTCGAGGTCGTCCACAAGGCTGACCACTTGGCTGGGGTCCAGGCTGAGGAAATCGGCGAGCTCACGTTGCGTGGGTTCCAAGCCGCTGCACGCGAGGGTCAGCACGGAAAATGACCGTTCCCGGAGTCCGTAATCAGCCAAGGCCTTGTTGTTGAGGAGTGAACCTGTGGCGTGAAGTTTGGCCAGTAACAGGCCCACATCGCTGCCGATTTTTGCTGCCGCCAGGCGCGGGGTTTCCACTTCGGTGCTTTGCGGGCCCATGACAACTCCAATAGTAATGAAAAACAATCGTTGACTTTTTCAATGATCCGTATTCTCATTGATCATGACAAGGATCTCACGATGCAGTGGGATCGGCCTCACCGGCTCCGGCCGGTTACTGCATGCGAAGGAGCACGCCATGAGCTTGAACGGCAAGGTTGCAATCGTCACCGGGAGTGGACAGGGTCTTGGACTCGCTTACGCGAAGGAACTCGCCCGGCGGGGTGCCGCCGTCGTGATCAACGACGTGAACGCTGAGACCGCTGCGGAAGCCGTTGCGCAGATTGAGGCCGACGGCGGCCGGGCCACCGCCGTGGTGGTTCCAGTGGGCACCACGGACGCCGCCAAAGCGCTGGTTGCGGGCGCTGTTGAAGCCTTCGGCCGGCTGGACATCCTGGTCACCAACGCCGGGATCCTGCGGGACAAGAGCCTGTTGAAGATGACGGACGAGGATTTTGACCTGGTGATCAACGTGCACCTCAAGGGTACGTTCACCTGTGTGCGTGAGGCGTTCGCGTACTTCAAGGAAAACAACATCGCGGGTCGGATCATCACCATCGGGTCACCGACGGGCCAGCGCGGAAACTTCGGGCAGAGCAACTACGCAGCGGCGAAGGCCGGCATCGTGGGCATGGTCCGAACCTGGGCGCTGGAGATGAAGAAGGCCGGCGTGACGGTCAATTCGGTGATTCCGGTGGCGGCGACAGCGATGACCAAGACGGTCCCGTACTTCCAGAAGGCCGTAGAAGCCGAGGAACGCGGCGAGGCCATGCCGTCCTTCTTCCGCCACGACCTCGGCTTCGGAACGGCCGACGACGTCGCGGGGCTAATCGCGTTCCTTGCCTCTGACGCGGCTGCGGGAGTGACCGGCCAAGCGATCGGTGCCGGCGGTGACCGGCTTCAGGTCTGGACGCACCCGACGGCGGCCACCACTGAATACCGCGACGGCGGCTGGAGCTATGAAGCACTGCAAGAGAATGCCGGCTCCCTGTTTGGCGCGGAGGCGCTGCAGAGCTTCGGCGAGGAATTCCTGCCGCTTCCCGAGGAACTCCGGCCCGAGCCAGCCAAATCTGAAGCGGTACAGGCGCGCTGATCATGGCCGACCATTATGAACTGGGCATCGACGCATCGGCGTTGGATGCGATCGACATGCACGTCCACCTCGAAGTGGACAGCTGCGGGCACGGCTCGCTCCCGGACGCGCTGACGGAAGCCTCGGCGAAGTACTTCAAGTCCGAGGACCGCACCCCGTCCCTGGACAGGATCGCCGAGGTGTACCGGGAACTGAACATGGCCGCCGTCGTCTTTACTGTCGATGCCCGCACGCAGCTCAAGCATGAGCCCAACAGCATCCCTGAGCTGATTGCCGGAGCTGCGCGGAACAATGATGTGCTCATTCCGTTCGGCAGTGTTGACCCCAGGACCGGGGAGGACGCGATCGCCGGGGCCAAGCACCAGGCCATGGAGCTCGGCGCCCGGGGTTTCAAGTTCCACCCCTCGCTGCAGGGCTTCGACCCGTCCAACGAGCAGTTCTACCCGCTCTGGGAAACGCTCCAGGAACTCGGGCTGCCGTGTATTTTCCACACGGGCCAGAACGGTATGGGTGCCGGGCTTCCCGGCGGGTACGGCATCAAGCTGGCGTACTCGAACCCGCTCCTGCTCGACGCCGTGGCGGCTGATTTCCCGGGGCTGCAGATCATCATGGCCCACCCGTCAGTGCCGTGGCAGGACGAAGCGAACTCCATCGCGACCCACAAATCCAACGTATTCATCGACCTGTCAGGCTGGTCGCCCAAGTACTTCCCGGAATCGCTGGTTCGGCTGTCCAACTCCGTGCTGCAGGACAAGGTGTTGTTCGGCACCGACTTCCCGCTGATTACGCCGCAGAAGTGGTTGGGTGCGTTCGCGGACCTGCCGCTGAAGGACGAGGTTCGGCCGAAGATCCTCAAGGACAACGCCGTCCGGCTGCTGGGACTGGGCGGTTGAGATGAGCACGACTGCGACACCGGGGACGGGCACGGATCAGAGGCTGTATTCCGTGGCGGATTGGTACGACGCTGAGGCGCTGCTGAGCACCGAAGAACGCCAGGTGTTGGGCCGCTTGAGGGCCTTCCTGGAGACCGAAGCGAAACCTCTGTTGGCCGAATACTGGGAGAGGGGCGAATTCCCCGAGCAGCTCGCGAGGCCGCTGATCGACCTTGACGTGATGGAACCGGCCGATCTCACCCTTGAGGCCCCCGCGCGGGGAATCTTCCACGGTTTCCGAATCTTCGAACTTGCCCGCACGGACGCTTCCCTGGCTACTTGGTACACCGCCCAAGCTGGACTGTTCCGCACCGCAATCCGGGTGGGTGCCTCCGAAGATCAGCAAAAGGAGTGGATGCCCAAGGTCATCGACTTCTCCCTCAAGGGCGTCTTCTCGTTGACAGAACCGGAGCACGGCTCGGACATCGCGGGAGGGCTTTCCACCACCGCCCGGTTCGAAGCAAACCTCGACGGCGGAACTTGGGTTTTGGATGGCGCGAAGCGGTGGATCGGGGGCGCCTCAACGGCGGATGTGCTGTGCGTTTTCGCCCGCGACGTCGCCGACGGACAGGTCAAAGCATTCCTCGTGGACCGCACCGCCGCCGGAGTAACCTTGGAGAAAATCCACGGGAAGACCTCGCTGCGGATGATGCAGAACGCCCACATCACCCTGGACAATGTGCGGGTCCCCGAGGCCATGCGGCTGCACAACGTGAACTCGTTCAAGGACGTTGCCGCGATGCTCAGGGCCATGCGCTCGGATGTTGCCTGGATCGCCACCGGTATCCAGGCCGGCGCCTTCGAAGCCGCCCTGGCCTACGTCAAGGAACGTCAACAGTTCGGCCGGTCCCTGGGCTCTTATCAGCTGGTCCAGGAAAAGCTGGCACGGATGCTCGGCAACATCACGGCATCCCTCTCTCTGGTGGTCCGGCTCACCGAACAGCAGGCATGGGGTATCTACCGGGACCAGGATTCTGCCCTGGCCAAGATGCAGACCAGCCTCATGATGCGCGAAACCGTCGCCCTGGCCCGCGAAGTGGTGGGCGGAAACGGCATAACGCTCGCGGCCGACGTCGCGCGTTTCCATGCCGACGCGGAAGCCGTCTATTCCTACGAAGGCACCCACGAAATCAACGCCCTCATCGTCGGGCGCGCCCTGACGGGCGAGAGTGCTTTCATCCACTGAACAACGCACACCAAAACACAACAACCAGGAGGCAAAGATGCCCAATCTCGTCGTCGATTTCGACACCCTGCTCACCATGTCCGGCAAGGACCTCGGGACCACCGACTACCGCGAAATCACCCAGCAGCAGATCAACCTGTTCGCCGACGCCACCGATGACCAGCAGTGGATCCACACGGACCCCGAGCGCGCCAAGGACGGCCCCTTCGGCGCCCCCATCGCACACGGATTCCTCACCCTGTCCCTGATCATCCCGTTCTGGGGCGAACTGTTCGACGTCGAAGGCGTCACCACCAAGGTCAACTACGGCCTGGACAAAGTCCGTTTCACCTCCCCGGTCAAAGTCGGCTCCAAGGTCCGCATGCACGGCACCATTGCCGAGGTCACCGAGGTCAAAGGCGGAGCCCAGATCAAGGTCAACGCCACCATCGAGATCGAAGGCCAGGAACGCCCCGCCGTCGTGGCCGAATTCCTCGCCCGTTTCTACAAGTAAGAAGCGCTTTTACAAGTAAAGATCCCACCCCTTTTCCCTCCTCTCCCAAGGAACAGCCATGTCAGGACACACTGCGCTCGCACAGTCGAGCACGGCCGCTAAGCGCAAAGAGGCGCGCACGGTCATCATGTCCAGCTATCTGGGCAGCACCATCGAGTTCTACGACTTCCTGCTGTACGCAACGGCCGCCGCGGTTGCCTTCCCCAAGGTGTTCTTCGCCGGTACTGACGAGTGGGTCGGCGTGGTCGCCGCGTATGCCACCTTCGCGGCGGGCTATGTTGCCCGGCCTTTGGGCGGCATCATCTTCGGGCACTTCGGTGACCGCATCGGCCGAAAGGGCATGCTGATCGTCTCCATGGCGATGATGGGCATCGCCTCCACGTTGATTGGACTGATTCCTGGCGCCAACATCATCGGACCGTGGGGTGCCGTGATTCTGGTGGTCCTGCGTGTATGCCAGGGCATCGCCGTCGGCGGTGAATGGGGTGGGGCCGCCCTCATGGCTTTGGAGCATTCGGACCCCAAGAGGCGCGGGTTTGCGGCGTCGTTCGTGAACGCCGGTGCCCCAACGGGCGCAGTTCTGGGCACCGTGGTCATGGGCATCTTCTCTGCCCTTCCCCAGGACGCGTTCCTGGCCTGGGGTTGGCGTGTGCCGTTCCTGTTGTCCTTCGTCCTCTTGATCGTAGGGATGTTCGTCCGGCTCCGGGTCTCCGAGAGCCCGATCTTCGCCGAAGCCGTGGCCAAGGAAAGCGCCCAGGGCTACAAACGCAAGATCCCGCTGCTGGAAGTTCTGAAGCGTCCCAAAGCGCTGATCATGATCATGTTTGCCGGTGCTGCCGGCTTCGGCCTCCAAGTAGTACTGCCCACGTTCTCCGTAACCTATGCAGTATCCAAGGGCGCACCACAGCAGGGCGTACTGTATGCCTTCGCAGGTGCCTCGGCCATCTCCATCCTGTTCGTGCTCCTGGGCGGCCGGTTGTCCGATCGCTTCGGCCGACGTCCGGTCATGGTCACGGGCCTGGCCCTGTTCATCCTGTACCTGTTCCCGATGTTCGGGATGCTCAGCTCCGGCAACATCGCCTTGGTCTTCCTGGCCTTCACGGTGGCGCTGATTCTGCATTCGTCCCTCTACGGGCCCCTTGCAGCGTTCGTTTCCGAGCAGTTCGGCACCACTAACCGCTATACCGGCGCGGCCGTCGGCTACCAGCTGGCAACCTTGATCGGCGCTGGTTTCACCCCGGGAATCGTCGCCGGACTCTACAAGGACGCCGGCCAGAGTATCGTCCCCGTGGTGGTGTTCCTGTCCGTCATGTCGCTGGTATCGATTGTCTTCATCCTGCTGACGCGGGAGTCTAAGAACAACGACCTCTCTACGGTCAGTTAGGGGTACCGGACCATGGACAACAACGGAGTTGGATCCTGGCTGCACCGGCGCCGGATCAAGTCCGGGACCAAAGCGGCTGTTATTTCCGGCGGGCACACTGTGACCTACGCGGAACTCTCAGACAGGACCGACCGCCTGGCCAACGCGCTCAAGGGTAGGGGAGTGGCCAAGGGGGACAGGGTGGCTTACCTCGGTGAGAATCACCCGTCTTTCGTGGAGACGTTCTTCGCCTGTGGGCTTCT
This sequence comes from Pseudarthrobacter sp. PvP004, assembly GCF_017876035.1. Classification (NCBI taxonomy): domain Bacteria; kingdom Bacillati; phylum Actinomycetota; class Actinomycetes; order Micrococcales; family Micrococcaceae; genus Pseudarthrobacter; species Pseudarthrobacter sp. PvP004. The sequence continues at coordinate 2,994,095 of NZ_JAGINL010000001.1, read as the reverse complement.
GGGCGCGATCTTCGTCCCGCTGAATACCCGCCTGGCGGCCCCGGAACTGCAGTTTCAACTACAGGACTCGGGGGCACGGCTCTTGATCGGCGCAGCAACTTTGGAGGTCATAGCCGCCGCCGCAGTGGCGGATACGGAAGTATCCCACCGGCTTGTAGTGGCGCCCGACGACGGCACTGACGGTTCCGTTGTTAAGCTGCCATCCGGCGTCGAGCACTATGGTGAAGTGCTTGACGCGGCACCGGCGACGCCGCTGGACGAGTCCGTGACCTTGGACGATGCCGCCATGATCCTTTACACGTCCGGCACTACCGGCAAGCCCAAAGGGGCGCTGCTGACGCACGGCAACATCACATGGAACTGCATCAACACGGTGGTGGACATGGACCTGAGCCGCAACGACGTAGCGCTCATGATCTCACCGCTGTTCCATGTGGCGTCCCTGGACATGGGCTTGCTGCCCATGCTGCTCAAAGGCGCCACGGTGGTGCTTGAATCCAAGTTCGACGCCGGTCGTGCACTGCAGCTGGTGGCACAGCACAAGGTCACCACGCTCAACGGCGTCCCCACCACTTTTCAAATGCTCTGTGACCACCCCGGATGGTCGACGGCGGACCTCACGTCCCTGGAAAAGCTCACCTGCGGAGGTTCCGCGGTTCCGGGCCGGGTTTTGGAGGCGTATGAGCAGCGCGGCATTGGATTCACCAGCTGCTACGGCATGACCGAAACCGCTCCCGGCACCACGATGCTGCCGGTATCGAGGTCCAAAGAGAAGGCCGGGTCTGCGGGATTGCCACACTTCTTCACTGACGTGCGGATCGCGGAACCCCTGGGCGGCATTGCTGCTCCTGGTGAGGTGGGCGAGATCCAGATCTCGGGCCCCAACGTGATCAAGGAATACTGGAACCGGCCGGAAGCCACCGCGGAAAGCTACTCTGATTCGTCGTGGTTCCGCTCCGGCGACATGGGCTACCAAGACGGCGACGGTTTCCTGTTCGTCTCGGACCGCATCAAGGACATGATCATTTCCGGCGGCGAAAACATCTACCCGGCCGAAGTGGAAGCTGCCATTGCGGAGTTGCCGGCGGTGGGGAGCGTGGCCGTGATCGGAGTCGATGACCAGAAGTGGGGTGAAGTGCCCCGGGCGATCGTCACGTTGAGGGAGAACGCTTCTCTCACCGAAGAACAACTGCGCTCGCATCTTGAGGGCCGGTTGGCGCGGTACAAGATTCCCAAGTCCGTAGTGTTCGTGGAGGAAATGCCTCGGACGGCCAGCGGCAAAATCCGGAAGATGGATCTCCGAAAGCAATACGCACAGTGACCGCATTTCCGGAGTCGCCTGCGTTGACGTTCCTCGCGACGTTGAGCGTTGACGTGGGCTCGCCGGTTGACGTGGGGCCAACGCCCGAGGGGCACCGCCGGATCATTCCAATTGTTGGTGGGACTGTCGCCGGCCCCGGACTCAACGGGCGGGTTCTTCCGGCCGGCGCGGATTACCAAATCCTGCGCAGCGCCGAACTGACGGAGCTGGATGCGAGGTACGCCGTGGAGCTCGATGATGGTTCCGTGGTCTATGTGCACAACCTTGCTCTCCGGTTCGGGGCTGCGGAGGACATCGCCAGGATTAACAGGGCGCCGTCGGCCGGGCTCGGTGGAAATCGACGTCTTCACTGTCGCCTAACGGAACAAGCTGGGCGAGGAGATGAATTTCCTCCGGGCTTTCCTGCGACATATTCCGTTATCAGGCTAAATCCGGGTTAATTTCGTCCATCGAACTGCGTAATTCGCTGCTGGGGCATTACGATAGGCACGACTCATCACTGAGTACGACTCATCGCAATGATTCACACCTAGCCCGGGGGAAATACCAATGACCAGCTACCCGCAACAACCTCAGCAAACCGAGCAGTACGGCGTCCAGGCCGGCGAGCCCCCGCTGTGGGCTCCCTACTACGGCGCTCCCATCGGCGCAGCTATAAGGCGTTTCTTCAAGAAGTACACCGCATTCAGTGGCCGCGCGAGCCGCAGTGAGTACTGGTGGGTCGCCCTCGCATTGGGCGTCATCGGGATCGTCCTACAGATCCTCACCGGCATTCTCGGTGCAGCTGGATCCACGACTACCAGCAGCGGAACGGTTCCCGGTCCGGGGGCCGTCGTCGGCCTCATCCTGATTTTCGTTTTCTACCTGGCGGTCCTTATCCCCTCCATCGCACTGCTGGTTCGTCGTCTTCACGATGGCAACTTCAGTGGCTGGCTGGCCCTCCTCGGACTTATCCCGTTCGTGGGTGGACTTGCCATCCTGGTCTTCGCGCTCCTGCCGTCCAACCCGGCCGGCCAGCGTTTTGACCAGCCGACTGCATAGTTTTTCCGCATCAAGTAAAGGGGCGGCACGCAATGTGCCGCCCCTTTTGCGTGCCGTTGTGCTGTTTCGCCTTGGTTGCCGTGAAATGCTGTGACTGACACGGGCCGACCCCAAAGACGAGGAGTGCCATGCCCCACCCTCCACACACGAGAACCATCAAGCGGTGCGCCGTGGTCGGCGGCGGGATCATCGGCATTGCGGTGGCCAGGGAACTCACCAACAGACTCCACGACGTCCAAGTCACCGTGTACGAAAAGGAAGACCGGCTCGCAGCCCACCAGACCGGGCATAACTCAGGTGTGGTCCACGCAGGCCTTTACTACGAACCCGGCGGCCTGAAGGCAAAGCTGTGCCGCAGGGGTGTGGAGTTGCTGCAGGAGTTCTGCACCGCGAAGAACCTTCCCTATGAAGCGTGCGGCAAGTTGGTCATCGCCCAGACACCCGAGGAATCCCAGCGCTTGGACAATATCTTCGCCCGCGCCACAGCTAACGGCGTCCCGGGCGTAAGGATGCTTCGGGGCGAGCAGATACGCGAGGTGGAGCCGAACGCCGTCGGGCTTTCTGCTTTGCATTCGCCGGAAACGGCGATCGTTGACTACACGGCCATCACCAACGCGCTTGCCGACGACGTTCGCGGCTCGGGCGGGGCCATCCGCCTTGGGCAGGAGGTCACGTCTCTCGCGCAGCAGGGCAGTGGAGTAGTGGTCACCACCAAGGACGGAGGCGAACACTATGACCTGGTTGTGGTTTGCGCGGGGCTCCAATCTGACCGGGTGGCCGAGGCGACCGGCGAGCCGGCAACGCCACGGATCGTGCCGTTCTTCGGGCAGTACTTCCTGTTGGGCAAGGAAGCCCGGGACCACGTGCGTGGCCTCATTTACCCCGTCCCGGACCCTAAACACCCGTTCCTTGGCGTCCATCTCACCAAACGTATTGACGGCGAGATGATGCTCGGCCCGAATGCGTTTATCTCATTCGGCCGTGAGTCTTACGCATGGAACGAAGTGAATGTTCGCGACATCCTGAACTACACGCTCTTTCCGGGCTTCTGGAATTTTGCCCGTCAGAATGTGCCGTCAGCTGTTCGCGAATTTCAAACCGTCGTGAGCAAGAAGAGGTTCATCCGCGAGGCTGTTCGTTTTGTGCCGTCGTTGGAGGGCGCCACGGTACTTCCCGGGACCCGTGGCGTGCGCGCCCAGGCCATGAACGGTGACGGTTCACTGGTGGACGACTTTGTGATCGCACGACGCCGGGACGCGGTCCTGGTGCGCAACGCCCCCTCTCCGGGGGCTACTTCGTCTATGGCCATCGCGGAGTACATCGTGGAACGGGCTTTGCGGGAGTAGCTAATTTCGCGCAGCCGACAAGATGATAAGCAGCACCAGAGCGTTGTTGACGGAGTGTAAGAGTACGGGCGCCCAGAGGTTCTGATGGAATCTTTTCAGCAGCGCCAACGCGACGCCCAGCACGAAGAGATAGGCAAAGCTCAACGGGACAAGGTGGACAGCTGCAAAGATTGCCGCTGAGATCGCCACGGCGGCAAACGGTCCGCAACGTCGCGACAATCCGCTGAGAAAGGCTCCTCTAAAGAGGACTTCTTCCCAGAGGGGAGTCAACACAGCAACTATCAGGACGGTCAGAGCAATCAGCGGCGCCGGGAGTGTGGCAACCCGGCCCAACGCGCCGTTTGAGGAGTTTTCCGCAGCACCATCTACTCCCAAGAGGCCGAGACCTGCCAAGAAGAGACCTTGGGCGCAGGCGGAAGCCACTATCGCAGCCGGGATCTGCCAGAGTAAGTGCAGCGTGCGCGCGTCCGCCCGTCGGAACCCGAGCATGACGGGAGTGAGCTGGTTTCTGCGAATCAAATGTACGTATGTTGCCAGCATTGCGGCTGCAGTTGCCCCTCCGAGGATAACTGGAACAGCCACTTCGGCGGTGACATGAACCAGACCGGACAACCCCGCTGCAACTGCTGCCAAGGCCACTGCGGCAACGTAGACAACAACCCACATCAGGGCCCATAAAGCCTGTTTCAGTGACACCGCCGGGGGCGGTTGGGACGTTGCTCCCGCATGGTTAATAGCGTCAGTTGCCAACAGCATCCCCCGAGTGTTCATCATGTGAGCCTAGCGGAGTAGTTAACAAGCTCGTGACGCGGCGGAAACGGCCCCCAAACCCGGGGTGGATACGGTTGCGGCATGATCGCTTCACTGGCCACGCTGGCAACCCGTATCGGCTCCACTCTGGGAGCATGGATTGAGGCAGCCTACGTCCTGGACTGCAGTGTCCCTGAGGAGGACGCAGGGCACGGAACCGTGAGCGAAGTGCTGTGGCTTCCTGCCCTCAGCGGCGTCACGGTCGCCAGTGCGCGGGCCATGCAATCGCATGCTGTGAAGGTGCGTAAAGAGCCTTAGAGCCCGCCCGGATTGCTGCCAAATGTTGCGTTGGGCACACTATTCGTTTATCGCGTGTGATATGCCCTAAACTGCTTCACTGAGGTGCCGGAATGGGCACTATGCAGCAACGAAAGCGAACCTCAATGGCTACTGATTACGATGCCCCGCGCAAGACAGAAGAAGAGTCTCCCGCCGAATCGCTTGAGGCCCTTCAGGCATCCCGTGGGAACACTGCGCAGACTGCGGTCATCGACGTCGAGGAAAACGATACGGCCGAAGGAATCGACCTTCCCGGCGCGGATCTTTCCGGTGAAGAACTGACCGTCATTGTGGTCCCTGAGCAGTCCGACGAATTCACGTGTGGCTCCTGCTTCCTGGTCCGCCACAGGTCCCAGATTGCGCTGGAAAAGAACGGTCTTAAGTACTGCAAGGACTGCGAAGGCTAAATAACGCCCCGATCACGTTATCTTCGATCACGAACATGTGAGCGAAGACCTTAAAAACGACCGGAAAATGCGGTTGGAAGGGGTCTCCGATGACCCTCCCGTGACCACCCGGCGGCCCTTTTAACGGTTATGTGCCGAAGCGGCCACAACCCACCCAAAGCCCCTGCTGCGCTCCTACTGTTGAAGTATCAACTTCGCCTGAAGGGGGCACAAAAAATGAGGAAATTTGGAGCGGGTTTGGCAGCTGTCCTTGCGGCTGCCGGGCTCGGTCTGGTGACACCGGGGCCAGCCTCGGCAGCAACGTATTGCGGCATCTCGTGGGGTTCGATGGCCAAAGCCGACCTCGACTGGAGCGCCGCCAATGTCACCAACGTTCGCACTGGCCAACAGCCCTGCTACGACCGTCTGGTGATTGATATGACCGGCAAGGTGGCCGGCTACGTGGTTCAGTATGTTCCGGTGGTGACCCAGGATGCCACCGGCTACCCCATCCCTGTGCTGGGGGATGCTGATCTGCAAGTGATGGTCACGGCGCCGTCGTACAACCAGTACAGCCAGCCGACCTACGAGCCGGCGGCCAAGGCGGAACTGTCCAACGTCTCCGGGTACCAGACGTTCCGGCAAGTCGTTTACGCGGGCAGCTTTGAGGGCACCACGAGCATCGGCCTGGGAGTCCGGGCGCGGCTTCCGTTCCGGGTCTTCACCTTGGACGGACCCGGCGGCGGTTCCCGCCTTGTGGTGGATGTAGCCCACCGCTGGTAGGGGCTTCCCGGAAACGCGGGATTGCGGCCAGAACATACGAAAGCTGCCAGTTCGCCGGAAGAAATCGGGCGAACTGGCAGCTTTCCAGCGTTTTCGAGGCTCTATGGCGAGTTACTCAGGTACCACCAAGGCCGGCGTATCCTTCCGGATGGTCTCGCCGCGGAAGAACCCGGGCCGAACACGGGACATGATCAGCATGACCACAGCGCCCAAGGCCAGGATCCCGATGCCCAGAACGAACACGAGGCCCACTCCGAAGATCTCCGAGCCGCTGCCAAACTCCGGAGCCCAGCTGTCCACGGCGGTCTGCAGGAACACCACGAACAGGCCTACACCACCGAACAGCGGGCATACGAGCCGCAGGAAGAAGTTCCTGGCGCTGGAGAACACGCTGTTACGGAAGTACCAGACGCAGGCGATGGCCGTGAGTCCGTAGTAGAAGCAGATCATCAGGCCCAGGGCCAGGATGGTGTCGTTCAGGACGTTCTCGCTGATCACGTGCATCACCGCGTAGAAGCCCGCGGACAGCACACCCGCCGCAATGGTGGCGAAGCCCGGCGTCGAGAATTTCTTGCTCATGTGGCTGAAGCGCTCAGGCAGGGCGCCGTAGTGCGCCATGGCAAGCAGGCTGCGCGACGGCGAGGTGAACGTGGACTGCAAGGATGCCGCAGAGCTGGACAGCACTGCCAGGGACATGAGGATGGCGAACGGTCCCATCACGGGTGATGCAAGGGCCGTGAACACGTTGGCGTGGTTGTCGGCGTTGTTCAGGCCGATTCCGGTGTCTCCCACGCCGGCGAACATCATGGTGGCGATGGTGACCAGCAGGTAGATGCCCAACACGATGACCGCTGTCAGCGTGCCTGCGAGGCCTGCGGTCTTCTTGCCGTTGGCGGTCTCCTCGTTGACTGTGAGGCAGACGTCCCAGCCCCAGTAGACGAAGATCGACAACGAGATGCCGGCCGCGATCTGCCCGAAGGTTTCGATCTTGGTGACGTCGAACCAATCCCAGCTGAAAGGAACGGCGGTTTCGGACGTGGACCAGTTGGCGAACGCCATACCTACGAACAAACCCAGTACCAACAGCTGGAATCCCACCAGGCCGTACTGGACGATCTTGGTGGTGTGCAGGCCGCGGTAGCTGATCCACACGGCCAGCGCCACAAAGACGAAGCAGGTGGCAACGTTGAGCAGCTTGTTCGAGGCAAGGTCGGCGAGCTCGGGTGAGCCCGTGGCCTGCGCCAGGAACAGGTAGAAGAAGTCCACTGCGACGCCTGCCAGGTTGGACAAGACGATGATGTTGGCCGCGAGCAAGCCCCAGCCACCCATCCAGCCCACCCACGGTCCGAACGCTTTAGTGACCCAGGTGAATGTGGTGCCGCTGTCCGGTGAGTCTGCGTTGAGCTCCCGGTAGGCCAGCGATACCAGAATCATCGGGATGAAACCGATCAGGAAAATGACGGGCAATTGCAGCCCGACTTCGTTGACGGTTGGACCGAGCGCACCGGTGAGTGTGTACGCCGGGGCGATGGTTGAGATGCCAAGAACGACGACGGCGAGGAGCCCCAGCTGCCCCGTCTTCAGTCCCTTGCCGCTGATGTCATGCGACTCTGCAGCTTCATTGCCGCTGCGGCGGATTGTCTGGCTCATGTAAGGCCCTTTCTAGATGGCCGAAGGCTGCTGCTGCGTGATGCAGTGGATACCGCCGCCCCGTGCGAAAAGTTCGCGTGCGTCAACACCGATCACGCGGCGTCCGGGGTAGGCGTCGGCGAGAATGCGGAGTGCTTTCTCGTCCATGGGGTCGTTGAAAGTGCAGGCGATAACCCCGCCGTTGACCACAAGGTGGTTGATGTAGCTGTAGTCCACAAACCCCTCATCGTCGGTAAGAGTTTCCGGGGCGGGAACTTCGATAATGTTCCAGTCCCGGCCAGCTGCGTCATGGGTGGTGCGCAGGAAGTCGATGATCTCGCGGGAGACCGTGTAGTCGGGGTGCTCGGGGTTTTGCTGGGAGTGGACCAGCAGAGTGCCCGGGCTGGGAATCGCGGCCACGATGTCCACGTGTCCGCGGGTGCCGAACTTTTCGGAGTCGCGAGTGAGGCCGCGAGGAAGCCACACCACGTGGGTGGCGCCGATGGTGCGGGCAAGTTCCTGCTCGATGTCAGCCTTGGTCAGGCCTGGATTGCGACCCTGATCGAGCTGCACAGTCTCGGTGACCAGGACGGTACCTTCGCCATCAACGTGTATGCCTCCGCCCTCGTTGACGATCCCCGAGGGGAGGTGCCGGGCGTTGGCGCGGCCGCTGACGTACTCGGCAATGAGCGAGTCCTTGTCCCATGCAGCCCAGTCCTGACCGCCCCAGCCGTTGAAGATCCAGTCCACGGCGCCCAGTTGCTTATTGGAATCCAGAACGAACGATGGTCCGATGTCCCGCATCCAGGCATCGTTGAGGTCAGCTGTAATGACCTCAACGCGCGGATCCAGATAGCGCGCGGCGGTCTCGACGTCGTCGGGCGCTACCACCATGGTGACCGGCTCAAAATCAAGGATGGCGTTAGCGACGGCGGCCCATGTGGAACGTGCTGCGTGCGCCTCCTGTTCGGTGTCACCCAAGGTGTAGCCGCCGGTGGGGAATGCCATCCACACGCGGTCCTGCGGGGCCGTCTCGGACGGCATGCGCCAGGCGCTCACGCGGTGACTGCCTGGAGTGACTGGGCGTCGAGGTCCGGGTGGTCGGGTTCCGGGCTCGGTGCGAGCCAACTGGTTTCAATCATGGGGCTTGTACTCCGTGAGACGACGATCACTAAATGAATTGCGTTCATTTAGTATGGCGGGAGTCACCTCCTGATGCAAGGGGTGAAACAGGTGCCCCGTATTTGTGACCGTTATGGGGGACCGCGATGGGTGGGTCGGGCAGGGCTAATGAGGGGCGACGTCTCGGCTCTTTGCGAAGCGACCTGGCGCTCGCAGACGCTCCTCTGGGGCCCGGTTTTCCACATAGAAAGGTTGGGGTCTGATAGTGCTCCGTGATGGCTGGAAGGGTTGAGTCATGGAGCAGATTCGGGGCAGCCAAGCGGGCGCGGGGGTCGTGCCTGCCCCCGTTCCGGGGCCTCGGTCATGGGGCTCAGCGCCCCGGGTTTCGGATCTCATCACGCTGCTGGGCACTGTTCAACTGGGCGCGGGGAGTGAAGAGCTGATCGATCAGATCCGCGGGTTGGAGAATCTGAAGTCCGCCATCACCGGCCTCCAGGCCCGGATCGCTGTGGCCTTTGACCTTGTGCAGAGACAGGAACAGGTAGAGGCTGGCGTTCCCGCGTCCGAACGCGGCCAGGCTGTTGGGGCCCAGATAGCGTTGGCCAGGCGTGAGTCCCCGAACCGCGGGTCCCTGTTCCTCGGCTTTGCGAAGGCTTTGGTGACGGAGATGCCGCGGACCTTGGCCGCGTTGGAGTCGGGCCAGCTCAATGAGTGGCGTGCCTCCCTGCTGGTGAAGGAGACTGCGTGTTTGTCTGTGGAAGACCGGTGCGCGGTGGATGAAGAACTTGCAGCCGATACCGGGACGTTCGAGGGGAAAGGCGACCGGGCGGTCATCGCCGCAGCGAAAGCCGCTGCGTATCGGCGGGATCCCCGTTCGGTTGCCAGGCGTGCCAGCCGTGCAGTCGCCGAGCGGACCGTGAGCCTGCGCCCTGCCTCGGATGCCATGACCTACCTGACCGCCCTGCTGCCCGTCGCCCAAGGTGTGGCCGCCTATGCTGCACTCACCAGGGCTGCTGATTCGGCCCGTGCCCGTGGAGACGCGGGGTCGGGCGGCGATGCCCGGAACCGGGGCCAGGTCATGGCCGACACCTTGGTCGAACGCATCACCGGCAAGCGTGGCGGGGTCAGTGGCGTCGATCTTCAACTGGTCATGACCGACCGAGCTCTTCTTCAGGGCGACAGCGAGCCGGCCCGGCTCGCGGGCTACGGAATCGTCCCTGCGGAATGGGCCAGGAGGATGCTGGCTGAGGGGCATGATCGGATCGAAGATCAGGAGCGGCGGGAGGAATCGTCGGATCGCTTCGACTTCAAGGTACTACTCCGCCGGCTCTACACCGCACCGGGCACCGGTGAGCTGCTGGCCATGGACTCCAAAGCCCGGTTCTTCCCGCCACGGCTCAGACGGTTCATTGAAACCCGGGACGACACCTGCCGCACCCCGTACTGCGACGCGCCCATCCGGCATATCGACCACATCATTCCCCTGGCATGCCGGCGGGGCCACCACTGTGGAGAACGGTGCCGGGCTCTGCGAAGCCTGCAACCACACCAAAGAAAAACCCGGCTGGAACAGCAAAACCGTGCAAACGGACGGGCAGGGTATGCACACAGTGGAAATCAGCACACCCACAGGGCACACGTACAGTTCCACCGCACCGGCGCCGCCGGGGTATGTCCGGGCCAAGCCGTCACCACCCACGCCGTCTGTAGCTACGTCGAGTGAGTCTGCTGCGGATGTGGCTAACTCGTCGGTTCAGCTGCCGGAGCCTTACCCTCCGGAAGATGCGGAGTTTCGGCCCGGGGGCCAGCATCAACGGCGCATGGCGGAGGTTTAACCTTGGTCCGCGTCTAGCCAGCCAGCGTGGGCAGGGTCAGAATTTCGGCGCCGTCATTGGTGATGGCAATGGTGTGCTCACTGTGGGCCGTCCGGCAACCTGTGACGCTACGGAGCGTCCAGCCGTCGGCGTCGGTGACAAGCTGGGCGGTATCGGCCATGACCCAGGGCTCCAGGGCGAGCAGCAATCCCGGGCGCAGCTTGTAACCGCGGCCGGGGCGTCCCATGTTCGGGACGTGCGGATCCTGATGCATGGTGGATCCGATACCGTGGCCTCCGAACTCGGTGTTGACGGGGTAGCCGGCATCGCTGAGGACCGAGCCGATGGCGTAGGAGAGGTCGCCGATGCGGGCGCCGGGCCGGGCGGCCTCTATGCCTGCGCGCAATGCTCGTTCGGTCGCATCGATCATCGCGACACTTTCCGCCGGCTTAGACTCGCCCACGATGAAGCTGATGGCCGAGTCTGCTGCGATTCCGTCTTTCAAGACGGCCAGGTCCAGGGTCAGCAGATCGCCGTCGGCCAAGGTGTAGTCCCTGGGCAATCCGTGCAGGACGGCGTCGTTGACGCCGGTGCAGATGTAGTGGCCGAATGGCCCGCGTCCGAAGGAAGGGGCGTAGTCGACGTAACAGGAGACACCGCCGGCTTCGAGGATCATGCTCTTTGCCCACCGGTCTATGTCCAGAAGGTTTGTGCCCACAGTTACGCGGCCCTTCAGGGTGTGCAGAATGTTGGCGACCAGGGCGCCAGCTTCCTTGGCACGGCCGAGTTCTGCGCGGCTCAGGATCTCAATCATGCGAGGCCTTTCTAGTGACAACCAATAACTATCCCGGCCATATTATCCCGGTATTACAATTGGAGCCATGGTCAGGTTGCCACTCACACCCGCAGAGGCCGAGCGCGGACAGCGCCTCGGTGCTCTGTTGCGTCGTGCCCGGGGTGACCGCTCCATGCTGGAGACCGCCCTCGACGCCCGGGTCTCACCCGAAACGCTTCGTAAGATCGAGTCCGGCCGGGTGGCGACGCCCGCTTTCCCAACTGTTGCTGCAATTGCCGATGTCCTTGGACTTTCCCTCGATGAGGTGTGGGCCGAGATCAACCGGCCTGACCCTGGTGTTGAGTCAGGCAGCTCGCGTCGGAACGCGCGTGAATGGTTGGCTTCGTAGCGTCAGCGCTTGGGCCGTGCCCGCACGTGGAGCCGTTCACCCTGCTGCCCGAAGAGGGTTAGAAGCTCCACCGGGTCTGACGTGGCACTCGCGAACCAGTGGGGCGTCCGGGTATCAAACTCCGCCACCTCGCCCGGTTTCAGGACAAAGTCGTTCTCGCCCAGGACCAGCCGCAGCTTGCCGTTGAGGACATACACCCAGTCGTAGCCCTCGTGTGATTGCGGTGTTGGAGTCTGCCTGCCTGAGCCGCCCTTGAGGACCATTTTGAAGGCCTGGATTCCGCCGGGGCGGCGCGTCAGGGGAACGGCAGTTCCCCATTCGTGGATGTGTGGCTTGAGGTGGATTCGCGGGTCGCCGGTTTCCGGGGCATCGATCAACTCTTCGAGGGGGACTTGGTGCAGCCGGGCAATTGGGAGGAGTAGTTCGAGCGTTGGTTTGCGCTGACCTGATTCCAGCCTTGAGAGCGTGCTGACGGAAATCCCTGTCGCTTCCGAGGCTTCTGCAAGGGTCACGTTGCGTTGGGTTCGCATGGCACGGAGCCTTGGCCCCACGGCGTCAAGCATTGTGCTGAAGTCGGTTGTCATGCATCCAGCTTGCCATATTGGCAAACTTCCTTGCTGATCTGCTGGACTCTGCCCAACCATGGAATGAGCGGCGCAACGCCGCCAGATATGCGTGGAGGTACAGTGAGTCAAGAATCAGTGAACAACCGGATGGGCGCGGAATACGACGTCGTTGTTGTCGGTGGTGGCGCAGCTGGGTTAAGTGCTGCGGTCACGCTGGGACGGGCCTTGAGATCCGTCCTGGTCATCGATGCCGGGGAGCCGCGGAATGCTCCTGCCGCAGGCGTGCATGGCTTCCTGTCGCGGGACGGGATCAATCCCAAGGAACTGCTGGCACTCGGACGCGCGGAGGCGAACCAGTATGGGGCAGCCATCGTGGAGGGCGTCGCCGTTACGGCGCGTTCGACGACGGGCCTCACGGAGGGTTCCGTGCTCGCCTTTGAGGTGGACCTGGCCGACGGCCAAACGGCGAGAGCGCGGCGCTTGCTGGTCACCACCGGACTGGTGGACCTGCTGCCGGACGTTCAAGGTCTTGGTGAACGGTGGGGCAAAGACGTCCTGCACTGCCCCTATTGCCACGGCTGGGAAGTGCGGAGAAAGCAGATCGGCATCATAGGCTCGGGACCAATGGCGTTGCATCAGGCGATGCTGTTCCGCCAATGGAGCTCCGACATCACGTTGTTCCTGAATGACGTGGTGGAACCGACGGACGAACAGTGGGAGCAGTTGGCTGCCCGTTCCATCACCGTCGTGGACGGGCGTGTCCAAGCATTGGAAGTCACTCATGACGTCCTGACCGGTGTTGTGCTGGCCTCCGGCACTGTGATTCCTGTGGAAGCCGTCGTCACTGGCTCCCGCATGGAGGCACGGAGCGGCGTGCTGGAATCCCTGGGCGTTCCCTCGGTGGAGCACCCTATGGGGGTTGGAAGCCACGTTGAAGTCAATCCCATGGGCGGTGCAACGTCAGTGCCGGGTGTCTACGCTGCCGGAAACGTCACCGATCTCATGGGACAGGTCATGGCCTCCGCAGCCGCAGGTGTCATGGCCGGGGCAGCTATCAATGCCGACCTCATCGCCGAGGAGACGAGGCTTGCCGTGGAAGCAGCGCGGTCTTCAACCGTGTCACGTTAGGGGCTCGCCGGACCGCAGCTCAGCGCCGTGAGGCGACGCATGGGCTGCCGTCCAGCTGGCCAGGAACCCGGCGAGTTCGATTTCTCCCGCCAACGCGTTTCGCAACGTCTTCCTGGTGGTCCTGTGGAAATGGACGTTATGGCGTGCCCAGCGGGTGGACTCGACCTCCATCTTCGCGTTGCGGACATACGCAGGGGTGCCGGTCATGCCGGCGAGTATTCGTTCGATGAGCTCGTTGGGCGCGCGCCAGTACAACTCAGCGCCGATACAGCTGAAGGCTGGCGAAAACAGTCGACTTGTCGCTTTGACGGGAGGACGATTAAGGGACAGCCACTAAGGAGGTTGGTCATGTGCTACGCGTACTATGACGACTTCGAGCGGCGCACGAAGAAGGACTCCGTGCGCAGGCCTGAAGCACGCACGTCTGAGGCACCCAAGGACCAGGAACCTGCACAGAGCCGTCCACGGACGGAAGGAACGCTATTTACCTTCCTGGCCCGCCGTCGCAGGGAATCCGAGGTTTCCGAACCGAGGATCCACCGCATCCACGAGAAAGTCTAGGGATCCCCTAACCCGATCGAAGAAGCTGGACTGATTTAAGAATTAAGCAAAGGTAAGGCGCTGCGCTCGCAGCGCCTTACCTTTTGCGGCCTTGCTGCAGAAGGCTGGGCCCTACGACTCAGCGGCCAAGAATTCCCGCGCAGCCGTCACCAGAGCTTCAGTTCCGCGTGCCAGCGTCGGCTGGATTATGGGCGCAAAGTAGGGCGAGTGATTCGACGGAATGTCCTCGGGAAGGCGACCCGTTGTTGCCCACTCCTTGAACAAGGAAGGCTCGGCCCCTCCCAGGAACCAGAAAACCAGGGGAGCGCCGGCGGCTTTCGCCAAGGCTCCAACGTCTTCGCTGCCGGACACGGGACCGGGGTCGATGATCTGCGTTTCGCCAAATTTTGCCGTGAAAGCTGCCGACACCCTCGCAGTGGCAGCTGCATCGTTGACGGTCAGCGGGAAGTGCTCTTCGAAATGAATCTCCGGTTCCTTGGGAGCACCTGATGCTGTGGCTTCGCCCTGGGCAATGCGCTCAATTGAACCGAGGATCTTATCCCTGGTGGCATCGCTGAATGACCGGACGCTGAGGCCCAACGTTGCCGTTTCCGGAATGATGTTGTTCTTGGTCCCGGAGTGAATCTGCCCAACTGTCACCACCGCGGAGTCACTGGCGGCGAGCTCACGCGACACAATTCCCTGGAGCCGGACAGTGGTTGCAGCCGCCATCAGCACCGGATCAACAGTGGTCTCGGGGCGTGATCCGTGCCCGCCCCGACCATGCAAGGTGATGTTGAGCGAATCGGCGGACGCCATGGTGACGCCGGGACGGACACCGAACCATCCGGCGGGGAAGGGGGCCACATGTTGGCCCAGGACGACGTCCGGTTTCGGCACAGTGTCGTACAAGCCATCGGCCACCATGGTTTCCGCCCCGCCGCCCCATTCCTCGGCCGGCTGGAACACGGCGATCAGTGTGCCTTGCCACTCATCACGTTGCGCGGCCAGAACCTCCACCGCGCCAACAAGGCAGGTCACGTGCACGTCATGGCCGCAAGCGTGCATGACCGGCATGTCCTTGCCTTCGTGATCAACACCCATCGCCGTGCTTGCGTACTCCAGGCCCGTTGCTTCCTTTACGGGCAAGCCGTCCATGTCTGCCCTGAGCATCACCGCCGGTCCGGGCCCATTGTCCAGAACGCCAACAACCCCGGTCTTTCCGATGTTGCGATGAACGGTGAAGCCAAGTTCTTCGAGGTAACCCGCGGCGATCCCGGCAGTTCGGGTCTCTTGGAAGGACAACTCAGGATGGGAGTGCAGGTCCTTGTAAAGCTCTTCGAGGTCAATGGTCATGAGTCTGCCCTTTTCATTCGACGCCTAGGTCTGGCCAGTGTATCCAGCCCGAAGCTGCAAAGGCGGGGAAGCCCCGGCACACTGGATGGCATGAACGATTCTGAATCAGTCACGACGCAGATATCCACAGTTGATGAGTGGACCAAAGCCTTGGCGGAGTCCACCGGATCGCCGGGCGGGGGTGCAGGGACCGGGGTCATGCTCTCCATCGCGGCCTCGTTGACGTCCATGGTGGCCGGATATACCGAGGCGGAGGAGGCCCAGCGCGAACAGCTGAACGGCATCCACTCCCGGGCGCACGAACTCCGACGAATTGCCCTTCAACTAGCCGACGACGACGCGTCCGCCTCCAACGCCTTCGGCGCTGCCTTCCGTCTCGACCCCGGTCCGGAACGCGACGAAGCAATACATCAAGCGTCCGTCCATGCTGCCAAGGCATCAGCGGTTCTGGGGGAGCGGGCCATCGACGCCATTGAAGATCTCGGCTGGCTCGCTTCCAACGGCAATCCTGCGCTTATTGCAGATGTCGTGGTCGGGTTCGGAGCCCTCCGCGCAGCCATAGCCGGAGCACGAACCAACGTGAGCTTCGACCTCGCATCCCTGACCTCCGCGGGCACCGCACTGGAGGAAATTAGGAAACAACATCCAGAACTATGGAATACAGTCACCCGACTCAGCGACGCCCTCGACAGAATTGATGGACTGACGGCCGGCGTAGACAAAAAAGCAGCGCCGACCGAAGCTGTCTAGCTTCAGTCGATGTGCGTCTTTGCATCACGATCCGTCTTTCCCCGCTACTTAACTACCGACTAAGAACACGAAGTGAGGAAAGGACAGGTTGACGTGATCTTCAGGAAAAGGGCAGCACCTTTGACGCCGATTCCGGAGCCGCCGTCGGGTCTCTCCACGTTCAGGGTGCAGGTTGGTGCGATCACGGTGGAAGGTCTGGCCCGGGAGGACTGCGGTTCTGCCGTGGAGGTCATTCTAGGAGCGGTTTCCATGGCTGATCCAAAGGATCTGGTCGATGGTCTCCGATATTCACACGGCTCCTGGTACTTCAATCTGCACCAGACCGCCCGAAAGAGTTTCCGTGTCAGCGCTGTGGACCTTTCCGGCCCGGGTCTTGAGTTTTCTACCTGGGATCTGAGCTACGCCGCTACGTTGTTGGCAGTTCAGTCGACGTGGAGCAAGTCCGTGAGTGAGACGGCCTGGTCGCCTGTGAAGTTGGGGCAGACGTTACGTGTGTCCCCGTCGGCATTGGACATGCCGCGAGTCACCCTAAGGCGGGAGGAACCCACAGAGCCAAATGATTCGGGCTGGGTAGTGGGACCAGGGGCAGCTGCAGATCAGGAAGTGTTGCCCGTGCACGACGTTATCAGGCGCAGGGGAAATTTGGCTCGAGCCTTGACGTTGCCGGTAGGTGCCCGAGTAGAGACAGCAGGGAAGAAGCTTGTCAGTATTTACGCCGCCTCTGACCGATTCTGCTGGGGAGTTCGCGATGGGTTGATCGGCATGGAAATCCCTACCCCGAAATCGTTGGCCCGTCGGTGGGCAGTAGTGTCGGCCGTTAAGACGGCCCTTGGGTACGGTGACTCCTGCAACGGCTCCCAGAACCATATGTATCATGACGACGGCGGAGGCAACTGGGTGGCCATGGACGTCCTCGATGACCAAAGGGCATTGCTCTACGGCCACGACCACGAGGCCAGCGAAAACGTGCTCAGCGGCACCGGCGGGGACTCGGACGTTGAAATGAACTTGCTGGCCAAAACCCCGGACTGGTGGAACGCTGGCCTTCCGCGAGAGGGCGTTCCGATCGGTTTCGTCTTTGGGTTTGAAGGAGGATCCTGGGCCCGCGCCGAATACGACCACGCGGACGGCTTCCTTTCAGTCGGCTTCCCGATGAAATCCGACGAGGCCCTTGCCGAGGAGATTGTTGACTGGATCAGTGACGCCAGCCGAAGGTCAGGCACGCGTCACATTCCCGCACCCGCGGACCTGATGGCAGCCATCAGTGAAGGGGCCAACATCACTGTGGAAGTACTCGGGGCCATTTGTGGTCCGGGTATCGGGGACCTCGAAGCCGGGGTGGCCGCAGCCCGGAACTTCTTGGAGCCGAAGAACAGCAGTGCGGACTGACAGCCGGCGTAGACAAAAAACAGCGCCGACCGAAGCTGTCAAGCTTCAGTCGGCGCTGTGCCTTTACTGCGCCTTCGGCACACGCCGGAGCACGACGGCGGCGAGCACTGCCGCACCAGCCATCAGTACCAGCCCAATCGCCGCAGTGATGTGAACACCGGACTCGAAAGCTGTCCGGGCGGCATGTGTCAATGCCTCTGACAACGGGGCCGGAAGTGCGGCCGCCGCATCAACAGCGCCGGCCAGCGTTTCCGTGGAATTCCCGGCAGCCTGCTCCGAGATGCCGTCCGGAATGATCAGGTTGTGCTGGTAGGACGCCGTGAGGATGGAGCCGAGTACAGCGGTTCCCAGGAGCGATCCCAGCTCGTAGCCGGTCTCGGAGATGGCCGAGGCCGCTCCGGACTTGTCTGCCGGCACTGAAGCCAGGATGAGGTCATTGGAGATGGTCTCCGCGGCACCCACACCAACAGCCAGGACGGTCAGGGCCGACAACAGGAACACGGGCCCGCTGCCGTGATCGCCCACTACGACGATCAGATAACCCACGGCGCTCAGCGTCAGCCCGGCAGCCACAACAGACCCTGGCCGCACGCGCTTGACCAGCGGTACCACCAGCAGGCCGGCGATGACCGTAGCCAGGAGGGCGGGGATCATCGCGATGCCTGCCTCCATGGGGGACTGACCTTCAACCAGCTGCAGGTGCTGGGCGAAGAAGTAGATGAATCCGGTCATGGAGAAGAGGGACAGCACATTGGCCACGATGGCTGTGCTGAACACCTTGTTCTTGAACAAGGCGACATCGAGCATGGGGCTCTCGATCCGCTGCTGGCGGCGAACGAACAGGATGCCCATCACCACGCCGAAGCCCATGAAGGCTGCTGCGGAGGCTCCGAAGCCATGCACCGCGAATTCCTTGATGCCGTAAACAAATGGAGCCATGGTGACAACGGACAGGACGATGCTCGGCACGTCCACGCGTCCCGGGTTGGAGTCCCTGGACTCCGGAATCAGGACCCGGCCGAAAGCCAGGAGCGGGAGGAGCAGGAAAGCTGCCACAAGGAAGACGGCACCCCACCAGAAGTGTTCAACCAGCCAACCGCCGAAGATCGGACCGAGGGCGGCACCGCCGGAGAAGCCGGCAGCCCAGACAGCGATCGCGAGCCGGCGACGGTTCGGGTCGGTAAAGATGTTCCGGATCAGCGAGAGCGTGGAGGGCATCAGCATGGCGCCGAAGACGCCAAGGCCGGCGCGTCCGGCAATCAGCCATTCCGCGGTCGGTGCGAATGCCGTAGCAGCCGACACCGCAGCGAAGCCTGTGCTGCCGATCAGCAGCAACCGGCGTCGTCCGATCCTGTCGCCCAGGTTACCCATGGAAACCAGCAGCGCAGCCAGTACCAGGGGATAGGCGTCCACAATCCAGAGAAGTTGGACGCCGCCAACCTCCAGGGATCGGGCAATCTCGGGCAGGGCAAAGGTGAGCGCGGTGTTGTCGACGGCCACCAGCAGCACCGGGAACATCAGGAGCGCCAGAGCCGTCCAATCGCGCCACGGTGCTGCCTGGCCCTTAACGGGACGAGCGGAACGGGGTGCTTGGGTTGAGGACGGCGAGTACATGTCACTTACTGTACCGTCCAGACGGTACAGTTTCAAATGGAACCCCCCAAGCCTTTAGGGAATGATGTACCTATGCCACGAAAACCAGTTGCCCGGGATGCCGTCCTGGATGCCTACGAAGCCCTCCTTATTGAGGTAGGGGAGCGGGCTGCCACTCTCGATGCGGTTGCCAAGCGCGCAGGGGTGTCCAAAGGTGGGCTGCTGTACCACTTTCCCAATAAGGAAGCGCTGACCACGGCCCTTTTGGAGCGCCTGGACCTGCTCGCCGATGAAGATACCGAATTGATGAAGGCAGCACCGGATGGTTCGGCTGCCTACTTCATCAGGTCCTCGCTCTGGGCAGATACGCCCATGGATCGGGCCTTCGTCGCCGCTACCAGGCTGGCTGAGGTGGCTCACGAGGAAACCCGCCGCAGGTTTGCTGCTATCCAGCAACGGTGGCTGGACGTGCTGGCGGAGGATGTTGGACCCGAGGTTGCCAAAGCTGTGAGTTACATGGGCGACGGCCTCTATTTCAATGCGATTTTTGAAGGCGGGCAGGAGGGCGGAAACGCCGGGCGGGAGGCCGACGTCGAAATCCTGCTGGGAGTCCTCGAACGGCTACGGAAGTAGCGATTCATCCATTTGCTGCAGCGCCCCGGACGTAGGACAATTAACCCTTGTGGCGTGCCCAACGCGGTGCCCACACACAACTGAACATGCCTTTGATCTGCGGCGGGAGAGTCCTGCAAGCAAGTGATGCAGGCGCCGTAGGAGCAAACCCTCCCCAGGAATCTCTCAGGCCCACGCACCGCCGCGGCGAGGCAACTCTGGAAAGCAGCAGGCACGGAACCCACCTCAGGGTGAAAGTGCTGTGCTCACCGACGGTGCAAGCGATGGTTGTTCACGCAACGCGCGGAAACTCTCAGGTCCAATACAGAGCGGGGAGGAACCCAGCCGCTGTGGCGTACCCAAACGCTGCCCCAAGTAATGGAGTTCCTTCGTGACGGTTAGTTCTGCCTCCACCACCTTCGTCGATCGGCATATCGGCGCCCGCCGCCAGGCCGACATTGAGACCATGCTCAAGTCCGTCGGCTACGACACCGTCGATTCGCTGGTCGACACCGCCGTCCCGAACGACATCCGCCAAGATGTTGCCCTCACCCTTCAGGGCGCACTGAGCGAAGTTGAAGTTCTGGCTGAGCTGCGCAAGCTCGCTTCCAAGAACAAGACCGCCGTTCAGATGATCGGCCAGGGCTACTACGACACCGTGACGCCCCCGGTGATCCGCCGCAACATCCTCGAGTCCCCGGCCTGGTACACCGCCTACACCCCCTACCAGCCGGAAATCTCGCAAGGCCGCCTCGAAGCGCTGCTCAATTTCCAGACCATGGTCCAGGACTTGGTGGGCCTGCCGATCGCCAACGCCTCCCTACTTGACGAAGCAACTGCGGTTGCCGAGGCCGTCCTCATGATGCGCCGCGCCAACAAGAACAAGGCCGTTCAGGACGGCAAGACCGTCCTCGACGCAGACTGCCTCCCGCAGACGATCGCCATCGTCAAGGGCCGCGCCGAAGCGCTCGGCTTCGAGGTTGAGGTCGCTGACCTTTCCCTTGGCCTCCCGGAAGGTGCCATCAACGGCGTCGTCCTCCAGCAGCCCGGCGTGTCCGGCCGCGTGTTCGACCACTCCGCCGTGATCGCTGACGCCAAGGAACGCGGCGCGCTGGTGACCGTCGCTGCCGACCTCCTCTCACTGACCCTCATCACCCCTCCAGGTGAGCAGGGCGCCGACATCGCCGTTGGTTCCGCACAGCGCCTGGGCGTTCCGCTCTTCTTCGGCGGCCCGCACGCCGCGTACATGGCCGTCCAAAAGGGCCTGGAGCGTTCCATGCCCGGCCGTCTGGTGGGCGTTTCCAAGGACGACGCCGGTGTCCCCGCCTACCGCTTGGCGCTGCAGACCCGCGAGCAGCACATCCGCCGCGAGAAGGCCACGTCCAACATCTGTACCGCGCAAGCGCTGCTCGCCATCGTGGCCTCAATGTATGCCGTCTACCACGGCCCCGAGGGCTTGAAGGCGATCGCCGAAACCGCTCACGGTCACGCCCGTACCCTTGCAGCGTCCCTGAATGCTGCCGGCGTCGAGGTCCTTCACGGTTCCTTCTTCGACACCATCACCGTCCGCGTCCCCGGTAAGGCTGCCGAGATCATCGCCGCAGCGGAGGCCAAGGGCATCAACCTGCGCGGCATCGACGCTGACACTCTGGGTATTTCCGTCGATGAGACCACTACATCTGAAATTGTCGGCGGTCTCCTTGATGTCTTCGGCGCTTCGGTCACTGAAGCCGCTGAAGGCTTTGCGCTTGAAGGTTCCGTTGAGCGTACGAGCGACTTCATGCAGCACCCCGTGTTCAACACGCACCGCTCCGAAACCCAGCTCCTGCGCTACATCCGCAAGCTCTCGGACCGCGACCTCGCGCTGGATCGCACCATGATCCCGCTGGGATCGTGCACCATGAAGCTGAACGCCACAGCCGAGATGGAAGCCATCTCCTGGCCGGAGTTCGCCTCCATCCACCCGTTCGCTCCGGATTCCCAGACTGAGGGCTGGCGTGAACTCATCACCGACCTCGAAGCACAGCTGACCGAGATCACCGGCTACGACCAAGTCTCCATCCAGCCGAACGCTGGTTCCCAGGGTGAGCTCGCAGGACTGCTGGCCATCCGCGGCTACCACCTGTCCCGTGGCGACGAGCAGCGCAACGTCTGCCTCATCCCCGCCTCAGCCCACGGCACCAACGCAGCGTCGGCAGTCCTGGCCGGCATGAAGGTGGTTGTGGTTGCCACGGCACCCGATGGCACCATCGATCACGTTGACCTCAAGAACAAGATCGAAGCTAACCGGGACGCCCTCTCGGCCATCATGATCACCTACCCGTCCACGCACGGTGTGTACGACGCCGACGTCCGGGAAGTCTGCGACGCCATCCACGAGGCCGGCGGCCAGGTGTACATCGACGGCGCCAACCTCAACGCACTGGTTGGCTTGGCCCAGCCGGGCAAGTTCGGCGGCGACGTGTCCCACCTGAACCTGCACAAGACCTTCTGCATCCCCCACGGCGGCGGCGGACCCGGCGTTGGCCCCGTAGCTGCAAAGGCACACCTCGCACCGTTCATGCCCGGCGATGCAGCCTCCTGGACCGAAGGCAACGACGTCCCGATTTCGGCTTCCCGTTTCGGTTCCGCCGGTGTCCTTCCAATCTCCTGGGCTTACGTGAAGCTCATGGGCGGCCAGGGACTCACCGAGGCAACCAAGTCCGCGCTGCTTGCCGCGAACTACATCGCATCCCGCCTCAACGACCACTTCCCGGTCCTGTACACCGGCGAAGGCGGACTCGTGGCCCACGAGTGCATCCTGGACCTGCGTGAACTGACCGCGAAGACCGGCGTCACCGCTGAGGACGTTGCCAAGCGCCTCATCGACTTCGGCTTCCACGCGCCTACCCTGGCCTTCCCGGTCGCGGGCACGCTCATGGTGGAGCCCACCGAGTCCGAAGACCTCGTGGAGATCGACCGCTTCATCGAAGCCATGATCACCATCCGCAAGGAAATCGACCAGGTTGCTGCCGGTGACTTCTCCGTGCAGGATTCCCCGCTTCGCCGCGCGCCGCACACAGCCGCCGCCGTCGTAAGTTCTGACTGGGACCGTGCGTACCCGCGCGAGCAGGCCGCCTTCCCGGTCCACCACCTCAAGCAGGACAAGTACTTCCCGCCCGTTGGCCGCATTGACGGCGCAGCCGGAGACCGCAACCTGGTCTGCTCCTGCCCGCCGATCGAAGACTTCGAGAACTAGGACGGTCCCACAAATGACTGAGAACTACACAGCTCTCTACGAAGAGCACAAGAAGCTCGGCGCGTCCTTCACCGACTTCGGCGGCTGGCAGATGCCGCTCAAGTACTCGTCCGAGTTGGCCGAGCACCACGCAGTCCGCAAGTCCGCCGGCCTGTTCGACCTCTCCCACATGGGTGAAGTCTGGGTCACCGGTCCCGAGGCAGCCGCGTTCCTCGACTACGCCTTGGTGGGCAAGATCTCCGCCATGGCCGACGGTAAAGCAAAGTACTCGCTGATCTGCCAGGAAGACGGCGGCATCATCGATGACCTCATCACCTACCGCCGCGGCTCCGAGAAGTTCCTGGTGGTCCCGAACGCGGGCAACGCGAAGGTTGTGGCCACGGCGTTACTGGAGCGGGCGGCCGGGTTCGACGTCGAGGTCCAGGACGCATCCGCTGAAACCTCGCTGATCGCGGTGCAGGGTCCCCTCGCCGAAGCGATCCTCCTCCGCTTGGTGCCCGTCGAGCAGCATGCGCTGGTCACCGAACTCAAGTACTACGCGGCGGTCGAAGTAGCGTTCACGTTCGACGGCGGCACGCAAGACTTGCTGCTCGCCCGCACCGGTTACACCGGGGAAGACGGCTTCGAGATCTTCGTAGCCAACGACTCCGCTGCAGCCCTCTGGCAGGCCATCGCCGACGCCGCTGAAGAAGGCGAACTGACCCCCGCCGGCCTGGCTTCACGCGACTCCCTGCGTCTCGAAGCCGGGATGCCCCTCTACGGCAACGAACTCTCCCGTGAAGGCAACCCCTTCGCGGCAGGACTCGGACCCGTAGTGGCACTGTCCAAGGAAGGCGACTTCGTCGGCAAGGACGCACTCGCTGCCCTCAAAGCTGACGGTGCCGGCTCCACCAGCGGACGCAAGCTCGTTGGTCTCAAAGGCCTGGGCCGCAGGGCCGGTCGCGGCCACTACCCGGTCCTCAAAGACGGCGCCGTGGTTGGCGAAGTCACCTCCGGTCAGCCCAGCCCCACGCTCGGCTACCCGGTAGCGTTGGCGTATGTCGACGTCGAACACTCAGAGCTTGGTACCGCACTGGACATCGACCTGCGCGGTAAGAATGAGCGGTTCGAAGTCGTCGCACTGCCGTTCTACAAGCGGGTTCGCTGAGTCAGTCGCCTTCGGCCGGCGGGTCCGACCTCCTCTGCATGCTCGGTCGCATGTGCGCCCGCCGAGGAATTCGGTGCCCCACCATCCCAGCCATAGTTTTTGACCAACCATAGTAAGGAATCAGAATGCCCAAAGTAGCGCCCGAACTTCAGTACTCCGACGAGCACGAGTGGGTTTCTCGCGGGGACGGGAACTCAGTGTCCGTTGGTATCTCCGAGGTCGCCACCGACGCACTGGGTGACATTGTGTACGTTGACCTTCCCGAGGTCGGTTCGACTGTTACTGCAGGCGAGACCTGTGGCGAGGTTGAATCCACCAAGTCGGTATCGGACCTGTACTCGCCGGTCACCGGTGAGGTCACCGAGATCAACGACGCCGTTGTATCCGACCCCGCCCTGATCAACAGCGATCCTTACGGTGCCGGTTGGTTGTTCAAGGTCGCAGCTGAGTCCGACGGCCCCCTGCTCTCAGCCGAGGAGTACGCCTCCAAGAACGGCGGAGACCTCTCCTAACTCGCCGGAGTGGCCCGTTGCGGGCGGCATCCTCCGCGTGCTCGGTCGCGAAAACGCCCGCTGGGCGGACGTGGCGCTCCCTTGGACGCACGCTTCCGGATACCGCACCCAAAAGGGCCTCTGGTCGGGTGAGTTGCTCCTAAGCCCCGAATCGGGGAATGCCGTCCGGTCCATCGGGCTACCCACGCACCCCGTGGCGTAGCGTGGGATTGTAGAACTGAATAAAATTGCGACGCCGGGTTGCCGCCTTTGGGGGCCATCCGGCGTCGTGCTTCGGTCGTCTGCCGCCACAAGTGGGGGCGACCCTCCGGCAGGACCATCTGCCGGACCGTTTTCAAGCTTTGTTAAGGGATCCCAGCCATGGCTGTCGGTGTTTTTGATCTGTTCTCTGTGGGTATTGGCCCGTCGAGTTCTCATACTGTGGGGCCGATGCGGGCTGGGGCGGTGTTCGCTGGCGAACTCAAGGACGCCGGTGTCCTGGGTTCCGTGGCGTCGCTGCGCGTTGATCTGTATGGTTCGTTGGCTGCCACGGGTCGTGGGCACGGCACCATGACGGCCACGCTGCTGGGCTTGGAGGGCTTTCACCCCGAGCTGATCCTGCCTGACGAGGTGGAGGAGCGGCTGGCGACGATCGCGGAGACGGGTGTGCTGAATCTGGGTGGTGCGTCCGGGGGCGGTGTGGAGCTGCCGTATGCGGTGGAGGACATGGTGTTGCATCCGTTGACGGTGTTGCCGCGGCATACGAATGGGATGAAGTTCCAGGTGTCTGATGCCCAGGGGAATGTTCTCAGGGAGGCGACGTTCTTTTCGGTGGGTGGCGGGTTCATTGTCCGTGAGGGTGAGGAGGACGCTGCCCGGGCCGAGTTGGAGGAGACGAAGGCGGAGTTGCCGTTGCCGTTCAGGACGGCGGCGGAGTTGATGGGCCGGTGTTCGTCCAAGGGGTTGGGGATCAGCGACATCATGTTCATCAATGAGCGTGCGTCCCGGAGTGAGGAGGAGATCCGGGAGGGTCTTTTGCATATCTGGTCCGTGATGGAGGCGTGTGTTGAAACGTCGTTGAAGCGTGAGGGTGTGCTGCCCGGGGGGTTGAAGGTCCGGCGTCGGTCTCCTGGCTGGTTGGAGCGGCTGCTGAAGGAGGACAAGGACCGGAATGATCCGAAGTATTGGCAGGAGTGGGTGAACCTGATCGCGTTGGCGGTGAACGAGGAGAACGCTTCGGGTGGCCGGGTGGTGACGGCGCCGACCAATGGTGCGGCGGGGATCATTCCTGCGGTGTTGTATTACGCGTTGAATTACGCGCCGGGCATGGACAAGGCCAGCCAGGCCGATAAGGACGATGTGGTGGTGAAGTTCCTGCTCGCCGCGGGTGCGGTGGGTGTGTTGTATAAGGAGCAGGCGTCCATTTCGGGGGCTGAGGTGGGGTGCCAGGGTGAGGTGGGCTCGGCGTCGTCGATGGCTGCTGCGGGGTTGGCTGAGGTGATGGGTGGTTCGCCGGGTCAGGTGGAGAACGCTGCGGAGATCGCGATGGAACATAATCTGGGGTTGACGTGTGATCCGATCGGGGGTTTGGTGCAGATCCCGTGTATTGAGCGGAACGCGATCGCGGCGGCGAAGGCGATCAACGCCGCGAAGATGGCGTTGTGGGGGGACGGGACGCACCGGGTGTCTTTGGATGAGGTGATCGTGACCATGCGTGAAACGGGCAAGGACATGTCCTCCAAGTACAAGGAAACAGCGATGGGCGGCCTCGCCGTCAACGTCGTCGAATGCTGATTCTGTAGGCTGTGACTTCACAACCGTCTCTGGGGGGGACCGTATGAATGATCAACTAAATCCCATTGTTCCCACGGCGTGGGAGGCCGCGGTAGCGGGGGCCGGGGCAGTGTCACTGCTTCTGTTTGTGGCTGCCCTGATCCTGGTACTTCGCACTGGGTCCTTCTCGCCGGGAGTTCGGTTCGCGTTGGCGCTATTGGCGTTTGCAGTCCCTGTCGCCGGCCCAGTGGCGGGCATCGTGGTGGCACTTCTTGAGCAGCGAAGGGCTCGGCGCCGCATTACTGTCAGCCCCTGATGCAATGCTGTATCCATGACCGGGGGATACAGCAGGGACTTTTTGCGGACACGGCTTGAACTGCCCAGTCCGTCGGCTACTACGACACTTTTGGACTACACCCACTTTTCTGTTCGCTTCCGGGCTGCCCGGAAGCTCGCAGCGATTGTGGGTGTGAACATCAACGGCAAGGAACTGGTACCCCTGGCCCGCGAGGGTTCGTGGCATTTCGATGACAGGATCCCCCGGGAGCAGCAGGCCGGCCAGGATCTGTACAAGGGCAACGCCTTTGATCGCGGGCACTTGGTCCGCCGCTTGGATCCGGTGTGGGGTGATGCAACGACGGCGAAGAAAGCCAACCAGGACACCTTTAGCTATACCAACGCGGCACCACAGATTGATGACTTCAATCAGGGCAAGGAGCTGTGGGTGGGGCTGGAAGATCACGTTCTGGGTCACGCAGACGCCCACGAAGCAAAACTGAGCGTCTTCACGGGACCTGTGTTCAGGGATGACGATCCTGTGTATAGGGGAGTTCAGATCCCTCGAAAGTTCTGGAAGATCGCGGCATGGACCAACGATGCCAAGCTGGCCGCTGTCGGCTTTGCCCTGGATCAGTCGCCGATGCTGGGGAAAGTGGAGCTAAAGAAGGCCATCAGCCAACGGCTCCTTGAAGGTGAGCCACCGCCGCTTGGACCATTCCGGACGTTCCAAGTACCCATCGGTCAGATCGCGGACCTCACCGGGCTCAGCCTCGGCAGACTCATCAATGCTGACCGCCTTGTCAGGGGTCAACGGGAATCCGGCATTGAACCGCGGGCGATCAGGCTGGAGAAGGCAGAACAGATCAGGCTCTGAGCCCTTGTAACCAGCAGAATCGGGGGATATCCACATACCCCGATAGACTTGGGGCTGCATGTCCGCATGCGCACTACGCTTTTGAACACTGCACCAAAACCCTGAGATTGGACACGGCCACCTTGCGAGAATTTACCGCCCGCTTTGCCACCGCCGAGGAAATCGATAACTGGGACAAGCACGTCACAGCGAATCCGAACGGCGGCAACATGCTGCAGTCGGACGCCTACGCGGCAGTCAAGGACGGCAACGGCTGGCTGGTCCGCCGTCTTGTGGTGGAGACCGCTGATTACTCCAGCTACAACCTGCTCTTGGAGAAGAAGTTCCTTGTGATGGGGCGGCTCTGGTACCTGATCAAGGGACCGGACGTCGTAGATGTCAGCGACGTCCAGCCCGCCCTGAAAGCAGTAGCCGCCTTGGCCCGTGAGAAGAAGATGAACGTCTTCACCATCAAGATCGAGCCGGATGTGGTGGAGTCCGCCGAGGCGACTACCCAGCTCAAGGCTGCGGGTCTGGTGAAAGCTCCAAATATCCAATCCAACGACTCCACAGCGCTGCTGGACATATCAGCACCCGCAAATGAAGTCCTCCGCAGCATTTCCTCGCGTGCCCGCAACGCGGTCCGCAGGGCGGAGCGCGAGGGGTGCGAGGTCCTGCCGGCCGAGCCGGGCGAGGATACCTACCGCAAGCTCTACGCCCTGATGCAGAACACCGTAAACGCTAAAGGTGCCATGCCGCTGCGGAGCTACGAGTACTACTCCAGGTTCTGGGAAGAATTCTGCAGCCGCGGCCAGGGGCATTTCTTCTTCGTGTACGAGGACGGCGCACCCAGTGTTGGTGCTTTCGTCATCAATTACGGCTCCAAAGCGACGTACAAGGACGGCGGTTCCACCCAGAACCGCAAGCAGTACGGCGACTCCCATCTGGCACAGTGGGCGGCGATCCAGCGCATGCAGGAACTCGGGTGTGTGGAGTACGACTTCTGTGGCACGCCCCCTGCTGCGAGGATCAAGGACAAGACCCACCCTCTCTACGGCATGGGATTGTTCAAGACCAGCTTCACCAAGACGGTCACAGACTTCGTGGGTTGCTATGACCTTGTCCTGGGGCCTGTCCGCCACAAGCTGTGGCTCAAGGGTGCAGAACGCATCTTCCGTCGACTCGAAACCATGCGTACCGGCGGCCAGTTCTACTGACGGCCACTCGCAGCCAGCACGCCAACTTCAGGCCCGCCCCGGCCACCAACGGGTGCAAATCTACTTTTAGGTGAGGTAATTTCTTTGACTCCGATTGAGGCTGGAACCGACATGGAATTCGTGATTCTCAGTGACGCTGATTTCGAGACATTCGCCAAGGGACACCCTCAAGGCAGCTTTATCCAGTCCATGGACCTCACGCGCTTCCAGCGTGCCCGTGGCCAAGAGGTTGAACTCTTCGGTGTGACGCGCGGCGGAAGCCTGATCGCGGCCGGAAAGCTCGTGTACACGTCCAACCGTGTGGGGTACAAAACCGCCGACTGCGCCAAGGGACCCCTGATGGACTACAGCGACCCCACCGTGGTGAGCTTCGTCGTCGAGCAGTTGAAAAAGCATGCGGCCTCGAAGAAGGCCGCCGAGCTGCGCATCTCTCCCAACATCCGGTACATCGCGCGGGACGAAGAAGGCGCTGAGCACCCCGAAGTTGAGGACAACCGTCCGTTGCTGAAGGAGCTCGAAGGCTTGGGCTTCAAGCACCAGGGCTTCGACATGAACTTCGCCAACATCAACTGGATGTTCATCAAGCAGCTCAACGGGATCGCTGACTCCGAAGAACTGATCATGGGGATGAACTACCGCACCCGCAAGGCCATCCGGAAAGCCGAAAAGAACGGCGTCTACCTGGAACAGGCCACGCTGGAGACACTGGACGAGTTCTACAACGCGCTGAGCACCGCTGGCGATGAGAAGGGCTTCACGTACCGCGAACGCGAGTACTACGAGCAACTCCTCCGGAACACCTCTGATGAGTTCACCAAGCTCATGATGGCCAAGATCAACATTCCCGAATACCGGGCCTCCATTACGGAGCGCTTGGATGCCGAATCCAAGACCCTGGCAGAGCTCAAGCGCGAGGTCGAGGAGACCGGCAGCAAGAAGAAGGCCAACCGCGTCAAAGTGGTCCAGGACCTCGTGGACAGCTACGAGCGCAGCCTCAAGGACATTGAACGCTTCCCCGATTCCGTGGGCGTGGCTACGGTGGCGGCCATCCACTTTGCGTGCTCCGGCGACGAACTGGTGTGCGTCATCGGCGGTACGGTGCAGGACTACATCTACTTCAACGGCGCCACCTCCCTCTACTGGGGAATGATGCTGCACGCCCTGAACAATGGGTACTCCCGCTACAACTTCTACGGCACGTTCGGAATCCAGGGCCAAGATGAGACCGGCCACGGCGGGTACGAATTCAAGAAGGGCTTCGGTGGCGAGGTAGTCCAGTTGGTGGGCGACTTCGTAGCGCCGGTGAACCCGCTCATCTTCCATGGCTACCGCGCGGTCAGGAAGCTCGCAGGGGCCGCCCAGACAGTTCTGGGACGATTGCCACTTGAGAAATTGCCGGTAGTAGGAAAATTCCGGAGGAATCGCTAATCACACAAGCCAAGGGAGGATCACCGCGTGACTGAACGCCCCGACGGGTCCGCCAACAGGCCCCATACCGACGGGCTGCCCAAAACCCAGCCGTTGCGGCCGTCCCAGGTCCGGCAGA
Organism: Pseudarthrobacter sp. PvP004; assembly: GCF_017876035.1. Taxonomy (NCBI): domain Bacteria; kingdom Bacillati; phylum Actinomycetota; class Actinomycetes; order Micrococcales; family Micrococcaceae; genus Pseudarthrobacter; species Pseudarthrobacter sp. PvP004. The sequence continues at coordinate 2,963,902 of NZ_JAGINL010000001.1, read as the reverse complement.
ACGTCAACGCCAAGCGCATGCTGATGCGTTTGGTTCAAGGCGACAGCCCGCCTACCGCACCCATGAACATCGTGGACCGCTTGGCCGGAAGTCCTTACGCCAACCCCACCATCCAAGTGGTGGGTGTTGATGCGTCGGCGCGGAAGACCATCGACTTCGCCCTTCATCTTGCTGAGGTCATGTTCCGTTACGGTGCAGGTGCCCTTGAGGTGGAGACCAGCATGATTGCGGTCACGGCAGCTCTTGGCTTGAAGAACGTTGAAGTGGACATCACCAATCAGTCGGTGGCCATCAACTACGCGCCGAAGGATCAGACGCCCATCACGCTGCTCCGCGTGGTGCGCTCCTGGACCAATAACTACGCCGGCCTGGCGCAGGTGCACCAGCTGGTCACGGACATCGTGGCCGGGGGAGTGGGCCGCGACGAAGCCGTGCGCAGGTTGAACGAGATCATCCGCAGCGCCAAGCCCTTCCCCAGGTGGATGGTCACCATGGCCTTCGGTATCTTCGCCGCAGTGTTCGTGGGCGTCCTGGGTGGTGGCATCGGTGCGTCCGCGGTGGCTTTTGCTTCGAACATCCTCATCAGCTTGCTCTCGCGTCAGCTTGCCAGATGGCGGACTGCTGACTTCTTCAACACCATGGCGTGCTCGTTCCTGGTCACCTTCATCGCGCTGATGCTGCGTTGGGCGGGTGTGGAAATCGCTCCATCCATTGTGGTGGCAGGTGGAATCCTGCTGCTGCTCCCAACAGGCCGGCTCGTATCCTCGGTGCAGGACGCAATCAACGGCTTCCCGGTGACCGCAGCCGGCCGATTCCTCTCCACGCTGCTCACTTTCGGTGCCATCGTGGCGGGTATCGGCGTGGCCGTCGTGGTCGGAACGCTCATGGGAAGCGCCGTTCTGGACGTTACCCAAACATTCCCCGACGCATATCCCTTGTGGATTCAAGCAGTCCTTATTGCTATTGCGGTGGTGGCCATCGGCGTCACCGAGCAGACGCAAATGCGGCTGTTACTCCCGACGGCGGCAGTTGGCATAGTGGGCTTCTTCGTCTTGTGGGGGGTGGGCCAAGCCGGCCTCGGGGACCGCTTGTCGCCCGCCGTCGCGGCCGTGGTTATCGGCTTGTTGGGCCGGGTGGTGGCGCTCAAACTGGGTGCTCCCCAGCTTGTAGTGGCCGTTCCCGCCGCTCTGATTCTGTTGCCCGGTCTGACGATCTTCCGTTCCATGTATGCCCTCACCGTTGAAGGCGGCGACATCCTGCTCGGTGCAGGTGGCATGCTCAACGCCGGTGCCATTGTCCTGGGAGTGGCCGCGGGCATCGTGCTTGGCGACAACCTGGCCAGGCCGCTGACGAAGGGCCTGTCCAGCAACGAACGGCGCAGGGTACGCAGGCGCTAATGACAAAAGCGAACGGCGCCGCCATGAGGCGGCGCCGTTCGGCTTTGAGGACTGAGAGGCTAGATCTGTCCCACTGGGAGCTTCTTCTCTGCCTGGAAGACTTCCTCCACACGACCTTGCGCCCAGTAGCCGGACAGTGAGACCTGCGAACGCTCCAAACCGCGCTGCACGAAAAAGATCTCGCGGAGTCCCTTCATGTAGCCTCGCTCGCCGTGGGCGAAGACGTCCACGCGTCCGGGCAACCATTCGGTGGTGCGGAGAGCTTCGAGAAGCAGTTCGCTGGACCCGGCTTGAACGCCCTTGCGCAGGAGCCAATGCAGCTCCACACCGGCGGGCGCGGAAATCGGAAGAATGTCGGCCTCGTTATCCACCTCGAGGAAGACGGTTCCCCGGGCTTCAGGAGCGAGGGCCTCAACGCAGGCCGCAATGGCCGGTATCGCGGCGTCGTCGCCGGCGAACAGGTACCAATCGGCCGCGGGGGCGGGGTTATACGCGCCGCCCGGGCCCGTGAAGATCAGCGAGTCACCTGGTTTGGCAGCGGCTGCCCAAGGGCCCGCCAGTCCTTCGTCGCCGTGCACCACAAAGTCGATGGCCAGTTCCTGCGCTTCCAAGTCCACCCAGCGGATGGTGTACGTGCGGGTGTGGGGCCACTGCTCGCGGGGCATGGTGTCGCGGATGGCCCACAGGTCCAGTGGGAGTTCGTACTCGACGCCCGGTTGCGGAAAGACGATCTTGACGTAGCGGTCCACGTAGTCGTTGTTCTCGTAGTCGCTGAATCCGGGTCCGCCAGCCACAATCCGCACCATATGCGGTGAGAGGCGTTCATTTCGCAGGACGGTCAGGTTGACCTGCGGACGGGTTATGCGTGAGGCGGACGAAGTGACGGGGAGAGCAGTCATGAAGGTAAGCCTAAGCTAATTGCCTGCACACCAGCTGGGTATGAGTCGAAGGTTACAGTTCGTCGCAAGCTACAGAACAGGTAACTCCCAATTGATGGGGTCCGCGCCCAATCCCACCAGGAGATCGTTGGTCCGGCTAAAAGGCTTTGAGCCGAAGAAGCCCCTCGAGGCCGAAAGCGGACTCGGGTGGACGGACACGATGGACGGTGCCCCGCCGAGCAATGGCACGACGCCCTCGGCATCCTTGCCCCACAGGATCGCGACCAGCGGACTTTGCCGCCCCGCGCCGTCCGTACGGTTTACGACGGCGGTGACGGCCGCCGTCGTGATGGCCTCCCAGCCCTTGCCGCGGTGGGAGCCTGCGTTCCCCGCTTCGACGCTGAGGACACGGTTCAGCAGCAGGACGCCTTGCTCCGACCAAGCACTGAGGTCGCCGTGGACACGTGGCGGCAGGCCGAGGTCGTCATGGAGTTCACGGTAGATGTTGGCGAGGCTTCGGGGGATGGGCCGGGTTGGGCGGGAAACGGCGAAGGAAAGCCCGACGGCGTGACCCGGGGTTGGGTACGGATCCTGGCCGAGAATCAAGACTTTGACGTCGGCCAGAGGCTGATTGAAGGCGCGCAACAGGTTCTTGGCAGCAGGTAGAACCTGGGTGCCGCTGGATGCTTGGCCGGCTACATAACCCAAGGCTTCCCGGAGTTGGCCCTCAACAGGGCGCAGTGCATCTGCCCAGTCGGGAGCCATCAGCTCCTCGAGGGGCAGCTCAAGGAGGGCGGTGAAGCCCGGGTCAGCTGCGTCGGCAGGTTCAAGATCAAAGAGTGCATCCTCACCAGTCACCACGCCATTGTCTCCCGCGCGGCGCCGCGCCTGCGAATGACACCGTTGTTATTCGCCCGTAACATGGGGGTAGGACATTTTCCCCCATCAAGCGTCGAAGGAGTGTGCCGTGGCAGAACCAGTACCGGAACCGATGGCGTCGCAGAGCACCGGCTTTGCCCTTGAGGACCTCGCGGCCGAGACCCGTAGTGACTCTCCGTTGAGTGAACGGGACCAGCAGATGCTGGCGCTGGAGCGGCAATGGTGGAAGTACGCCGGGGCCAAGGAACAGGCTATCCGGGAGCTGTTCGATCTCTCCGCCACACACTATTACCAGATCCTGAACGCGCTCATTGATACCGAGGACGCGTTGGCCCACGATCCCATGCTCGTCAAGAGATTGCGTAGACTACGTACGTCCCGCCAGCGCGCGAGGACTGCACGTCGCTTGGGGTCCGACGCGTAAATCGCCAGGCTGATCTGTCAGCAGCAACCAGCAAGGACACAGCTTCACCATGACCAAATATGCCAAGGACGAATTCGACCGGGTTCCGCAGAACACGTCCCGTCAAGGCGTTCACCGCGACGCCCAAGAGACCGCACGCCCCACTCTGTGGCCGGTCCTGACCGTTGGGGCAGTGGCCTTGGTGCTTGGGCTGGTGGCCTTCCTGATCCTCCCCAACCTTGGGCTGGTAGCACCCAGCGCTTCGTCGAACACCACGACGCCGGCACCCCAGCAGACATCTACGGCGCCGTCCGCTGAACCCACCGAATCCAGCAGCGCACCTACCGCTTCCAGCGAACCCAGCAGCGAACCGACGCCGTCGGAATCTCCTTCTGCTACCCCGTCGTCCGCTCCGGTGGATAAGAGCACTCCGGTGGCTGTGTACAACGGCGCGGGGACTGCGGGCTTGGCAGGGCGTGTGGCAGGCCTCGTCCAGGGCGACGGTTGGGCGCTGAGCACGGTAGGAAACTGGGGCGGACTGCCGCAGCAGACGTCCGTAATCTTCTACAACGCGCCCGAGCAGAAGGCCAACGCGGAGGCCTTGGGTACGCTACTGGGCATCCAGACCATCGTGGAAACGCCCGAGGTTCAACAGCCGCTGGTGGTTGTGGCCGGGCCCGGTTACCAATAAGCTCCAGGCTCCTTCCGCAGCTGAAATTCCCCAACTCGGTTAAGCCTCAATAACAAAAGCGGTGCCCTGGCCATCCACAGCAGCGCGGTGCCAGTGACAATGGTTACAGTGGATTAATTCCGGTACGGAGATCCCGGCTACCGGTCTTGGCTACTGCGAAAGTGTGGGCATCATGGCTTTGGGAACCGTCAAATGGTTCAACGCCGAAAAAGGATACGGCTTCATCACTGTGGATGAATCCGGCGACGACGTCTTTGTGCACTGGTCCGCCATCCAGATGGATGGCTTCCGTGCCCTCGAAGAAGGTCAGCGGGTTGAGTTCGAACTGGGGGAGGGGCAGAAAGGCCCACAAGCCGAAGGTGTTCGCGTCGCGTAGTTCCGCTCCTGGATCCGTGCCCGTCACGTCAGCCCTCGGCTGAAATCCCTTTGTATGTAGAGCAAAGTGGCATCTCTGCTTGCACTCTCCCCGGTCGAGTGCTAATTATTGATTTAGCACTCCTATGGTTCGACTGCTAAACCCGGCCCGGCTAACCCCGGCGGCGGACAGGCATTGGACCGGCGGAGGATCAAGAAACACCTTGGTGGGGTGAGGTCTGGAGCGCGGGGCATACAGAGGCCGCAAGCAAAGGACCGTCCGTCGCGGGCACCCCATCTGACAGGTACCTTCTTAACGACTGTCCCGAAAGGACTACCGCCGTTATGGCCAAGATCATTGCATTTGATGAAGAGGCTCGCCGCGGCCTCGAGCGGGGCCTGAACATCCTCGCAGACGCCGTCAAGGTCACCCTCGGCCCGCGTGGACGCAACGTCGTCCTCGAAAAGAAGTGGGGCGCCCCCACGATCACCAACGATGGTGTTTCCATCGCCAAGGAGATCGAACTGGACGATCCTTACGAGAAGATCGGTGCAGAACTGGTCAAGGAAGTTGCCAAGAAGACGGATGACGTCGCTGGCGACGGTACCACCACTGCAACCGTACTGGCCCAGGCACTGGTGAAGGAAGGCCTGCGCAACGTTGCCGCCGGCGCCGACCCGCTGTCCCTCAAGCGCGGTATCGAGAAGGCTGTTGAGGCAGTCATCAGCGAACTGCTGGCCTCCGCCAAGGAAATCGAAACCAAGGAAGAGATCGCAGCTACGGCTTCCATCTCCGCCGGCGACCCGGAAATCGGCAGCCTCATCGCCGAAGCCCTGGACAAGGTGGGCAAGGAAGGCGTCATCACGGTCGAGGAATCCAACACCTTCGGCCTGGAGCTCGAACTCACCGAAGGCATGCGCTTCGACAAGGGCTACATCTCCGCTTACTTCGTCACCGACGCAGAGCGCCAGGAGACGGTCCTCGAAGACCCGTACATCCTGATCGTCAACTCCAAGATCTCCAACGTGAAGGAACTCGTCACGGTTCTGGAGAAGGTCATGCAGTCCAACAAGCCGCTGCTGATCATCGCCGAAGACATCGAGGGCGAAGCCCTGGCCACCCTGATCGTCAACAAGATCCGTGGCACCTTCAAGTCCGTTGCCGTCAAGGCTCCGGGCTTCGGTGACCGCCGCAAGGCACAGCTTGCCGACATCGCCATCCTCACCGGTGGTCAGGTCATCTCCGAAGAAGTTGGCCTCAAGCTCGAAAACGCTGGCCTGGAACTCCTCGGCACCGCCCGCAAGGTTGTTGTCACCAAGGACGAGACCACCATCGTTGAAGGTGCCGGCGACGCCGAGCAGATCGCAGGCCGCGTGGCCCAGATCCGCGCCGAGATCGAGAACTCCGACTCCGACTACGACCGCGAGAAGCTGCAGGAACGCCTGGCCAAGCTGGCCGGCGGCGTTGCAGTCATCAAGGCCGGTGCCGCAACCGAAGTTGAGCTCAAGGAACGCAAGCACCGCATTGAGGACGCAGTCCGCAACGCAAAGGCTGCTGTTGAAGAAGGCATCGTTGCCGGTGGTGGCGTTGCCCTCATCCAGGCTGGCGCCAAGGCATTCGCCAACCTCACCCTCCAGGGTGACGAGGCAACCGGTGCCAACATCGTCAAGGTTGCCATCGACGCACCGCTGAAGCAGATCGCCTTCAACGCCGGCCTCGAGCCGGGCGTTGTGGTGGACAAGGTTCGCGGCCTGCCTTCCGGCCACGGCCTGAACGCTGCCACGGGTGTCTACGAAGACCTTCTGGCTGCCGGCGTCAACGACCCCGTAAAGGTCACCCGCTCGGCTCTCCAGAACGCTGCTTCCATCGCTGGTCTCTTCCTGACCACCGAGGCCGTAGTTGCCGACAAGCCGGAGAAGAACGCTCCGGCTCCCGGCGGCGACGACATGGGCGGCATGGGCGGCTTCTAAGCCTCCCTGCTGTAGCGATACAGCGCCCAGCCTCACGCTGAACAGCATGACGACGGCGGTCCTCACCATGTGGTGGGGACCGCCGTTCTGCGTCGGCACCCCTGGCTGCGTCACCCAAGTAGGTAGCAGCAGATGCCCTATTGAGTGTTCAAAACGGCATCTACTACGACTCACTTGGGTACTATCACGGTTTCAGTGTCGGTGTGGTCTGGCAGGATTAACCCATGACGATTATTGCTGCCGCCGATGGTTCCGCCCTCGGTAATCCTGGGCCGGCCGGTTGGGCCTGGTACGTTGATGACTCCTGTTGGCGAGCAGGAGGTTGGCCGCACGGTACCAACAACCAGGGTGAACTGATGGCCGTCCTGGACCTGTTCCGGTCCACGGCCCACGTGCCGCAGGAAGAGCTGCTGATCCTTTGCGACAGCCAATACGTCATCAACTGCATCACCAAGTGGATGCCGGGTTGGAAACGGAAGGGCTGGCGGAAGGCAGACGGCAAGCCGGTGCTGAACGTGGACCTTCTCAAAGACATTGACCAAGCGATCGTTGGCCGCAAATACACCTTCGAATGGGTCAAGGGCCACGCGGGCCACGACCTCAACGAGGCCGCAGACGAGCGTGCTCGCGCAGTTGCCACGGCCTACCAGCAGGGCGTAGCGCACAGGGCCGGCCCTGGGTTCCCCGGTGCGCAGGGGGAGGGTACGGCACAGGCACAGGCACAGGCGCAGGCCCAGACGAAGGCTCAGGTGCAAGGCAAGGCACAGACGGATGTTGAGTCTCAGCCGCGTGCGGAAGAGCGCGTACAGGCCCGTTCGTCCATGCCCGTCCCGGCAACCGCTGCCGCCGGAGTCTCCCCGGCAGCCGTCGGTTCTGCACCCCCGAAGGCTGACCGCAGCTCCCGGCCGCACTTTGAGCCGACACTCTTTGGCGAGTCCGGCATGTTTGGCCAAGCTGATCTTTTCAGTGAACTGGATGTTGACGCTTCCACGCAGCAACTGTCGGCTGAGGACACGGTCCTGGCTTTGGAGCGGGAACTGCTCAAGCCTGACGTGAGGGCTGATATTGGCAGGATCGGCGTGCTGCTCCACCCGGACTTCGCGGAGATTGGCAGCTCGGGCAGGTTCTGGACGCGGGACGCCATGATGATGGCATTGGAAGAGGACCCCGGCGAACCCACCGAACTGGAACTACTCAGCGCGGACCGGCTCAGCGACAACACCATTTTGCTGAATTACCGCAGCTTCGCGCACACCGGCTCGGCGCTCCGCAGTTCTGTCTGGTTGCTGGACCGCGGTCAATGGCGGCTGCGGTTCCATCAAGGGACTGTTGAGAATTAAGCCGGAGAATTAGCGCCGGATGCGAGTTGTTCCTGACCTGCGAGGCGGCTGCACAGGGGGAAGACAGCCGTCCCGCAGGAGTTCATGGAGCGGGAGAACCGCGCACGGTTCAGCTAGTACGTGAAGCGCTGGGTGTTACCTTGCTCCACTTCCACATAGCTTGCGGCAGCTGAGGACAAGGCCATGTTGATGGAAGCCAAGGAGGCTTCAACCTTGCTCTGCGTCAGCGACCATTCAAGGACAAGCGCCTGAAAATTCGTGGCAGCTGTTCCCCGCCAGGTCGCCTCAAGTTCCTCCAAGCCTCGCCTCATGGTCTGAACATCAGAACTGATCCGATCAACAGTTCCTTTGACGTTGGCCGACTTGAGCTGGAGCAGTTCGGTATCGACGGAGATGACGCTCATGGGTGATGCCTTTCGACGAAGATGTTCCGCGTGTTGCGGTGGGAAGCGTGGGCCACAACATCGAGCCTAAGCAGCCACCCGCAACCGCAGAACAACGGTTCGTCGCTATGTGGACAACGGGGCTATGTGGATAACAGCGCCGCAGATTCCTCATGGTACGGAAGGCTGACCACCAAAGTGGCGCCGCCGCCGTCGGTCTCTCCCACGTCGACCGTGCCGCCGTGGGAGGCGACAATCGCTGCAACAATCGCAAGGCCGAGGCCGCTGCCGCCCGTCTCCCTGGTGCGTGAGGTATCCGCACGGTAGAAACGTTCAAAGATCTTGTTGGTTTCCGTCTCCGGAATGCCCGGCCCGTGATCGCGGATCTCGATGACGGAAACTGAACCCGTCGGGGTCTTTCGAACACCGACAGCGAGTTCTATGGGGCTTCCCTCGGGTGTGTACCGCAGCGCATTTCCCACCAAGTTCCCGATGACTTGCCGAAGTTTGGCTTCGTCACCCTGGACCGGCGCAGCAGTGGGGGAGCTGCCGTCCAGTCCGGTGAGCGTGATGGTCCGGTCTCCGGAGGAGGCCTTGGTATCCACCACAGCATCGTGTGCAAGGAGCTGCAGGTCCACGGGCTTGAGCTGAAGGGGGCGCTGCTCATCGAGGCGGGCCAGCATCAAGAGGTCTTCCACCATGGAACCCATGCGCTTGGCTTCGCTTTCGATCCTGCCCATCGCCATGGCCACGTCCTCCTTGGTGGCCAAGGCTCCGTGACGATACAGCTCCGAGAAGCCGCGAATGGTGACCAACGGCGTGCGCAGCTCATGGGAGGCATCGGCCGCGAAGCGGCGCATGCGCCCTTCGGACGCGGCACGGGCAGCGAAAGAGGCCTCGATGTGGGCAAGCATGGCATTCAAAGAGCCGCCCAGCCGTCCGACCTCGGTGTGAGGGTTATCCACTTCAACGCGGCGGGACAGGTCACCGGCAGCAATGGCCGCAGCCGTCTTTTCCACCTTGGCGAGCGGACGGAAGGACCGTGCCACAGTCCAGGTGGCGATGAAGAAAGCCAGCACCAGGGTCAACAGGCCCACGCCCACTACCACCAGGACTGCGTGCTCCATCACTTTGTCCACTGGTGTGAGCGGCAGCCCAATGATCACTACGCCGTTCTGGCCGTTGGCAGTGACGCCAATGGCCACCACGCGCCAGTTGCTACCGGCGGTGCCCCTGACCTGGAAGGGGGAGTTACCGCGGAGCTTGGCTTCAGCTGCGGTGATGTTCGCGATCGCGGGACGGTCACTCTGGCTACCGCCGAAGGGATAGGGCTCCAGCCCGGGTACGTACAGCGTCAGCGAGTAGTCCGTGGGAACTGTGGAGTCAGTGGGAGCCGTAGGGTTGGGCTGCGCCAGCTTGTCAAAGGACTGCTGGTCCTGCGCCAAGGCGACGGCGGCCTTGAGTTTGTCGTCCACCTGGCCTTGCAGGTAACTCTTGACGAGCGTCAGCGTTCCCGCACCCGTGGCAGCCAAGGCGAGCAGGAGCAAGCCCATAATGATGGCGACGAGTTGCGACCGCAGGGACGCCGATTTCCAGCGAAGCAGCAAGGGTCAGCGCTTCTCTGCCGTTCGCAGCACGTAGCCCACGCCGCGCTTGGTCTGGATGAGGGCCGCGGCATCGGGATCGATGTCCACCTTGCGTCGCAGATAGGAAATGTACGACTCCACGATCGAGGCGTCACCGTTGAAGTCGTACTCCCAGACGTGGTCCAGGATCTGGGCCTTGGACAGCACGCGGTTGGGATTCAACATGAGGTAGCGCAGGAGCTTGAACTCGGTGGGGGACAGCTCGATCACCGTGCCTCCACGGCGGACCTCATGGGCGTCGTCGTCGAGTTCAAGGTCGTCAACGCGGATCACGGCATCGTCGTCCTCAAGTGGCTGCGTACGGCGAAGGACGGCGCGGATGCGGGCCACCACTTCGTCCAGGCTGAAGGGTTTGGTGACGTAGTCGTCGCCACCGACTGTGAGGCCGGTGACTTTGTCCTCGGTATCGTCCTTCGCCGTGAGGAACAGGACGGGGAAGTGCTTGCCGGCAGCACGGAGGCGGCGCGTCACCGTGAAGCCATCCATGTCAGGCAGCATGACATCGAGGACTGCCAGGTCCGGTGAGTGGAGGTCGGCCGCTGCGAGGGCTTCGCGACCATTGGCGGCCGCGACGACCTCGAAGCCTGCAAACCGCAGCGACGTGGACAGCAGCTCGCGGATGTTGGGCTCGTCGTCGACAACAAGAAGCTTGGCTTCAGGACCGTTCTTTTTCATGACATCCATGATGCTCCCAGAAACTGGGAGTTTTCTGGATGCCGCATGGGAGCGGGCTGCGTGGCCGCGGCGGTGTGCTTGTGCCACTTCAGGCCCCCAGCACCAACCCCGCTCCCAACGCCACCATGGTCACGGCGATCCCGCCGTCCAGGAATCTCCAGGACATGGGCCGGGCAAAGAAGTTTCGGAGGAATCGTGCGCCAAATCCCAGTGATGAGAACCAGACGATGCTGCCCAGCATGGCGCCGGCCCCGAACCACCACTGCAATTGAGCTCCTTGGGCACTGGCTATGGAGCCGAGAAGGGCAATATCCAGGTATACGTGCGGGTTGAGCCACGTCAGGGCGAGGACGGTGGTGACGGCCGCGGCGAGACCGCGCTTCGCGCCGCCGTCTTTGGCTGCTCCTTCACTCGTTGTCAGCGACTGCGGACGCAACGCCCGGCGGGCTGCCATGAGGCCGTATGTCACCAGGAATGCAGCCCCCACGTAGCGAAGAATCACGACGGCGGCCGGAGCTGCCGTAATAAGGGCGCCGGTGCCAAGGACTCCGGCCGCGATAAGGACGGCGTCGGACAACGCGCATACAGCCACAATAGGGACGATGTGCTCGCCCCGGATTCCCTGGCGGAGCACAAAGGCGTTCTGTGCTCCGATGGCGACGATGAGGGCGAGCCCGGTGGCCAGGCCGAGGCCTGCTGAGTGGAAGAAATCAATAGAGTTCACCCTTCGAAATTACGTTTCCAGAGGTATTTAGAACAGCTAAATATTCTCAAGCCACGTAAGATCTCCTTATGTCCCATTTCCCCTCCGAACAGCTGCTGACCTTTGCCACGGTCCTCTCCGAGGGCACACTGGATGCTGCCGCCCGCCTGCTGCACATCACGCCGTCGGCGGTCTCCCAACGGCTGAAGGCGCTCGAACAGTCGGCCGGCAGGGTCCTGCTGCAACGCAGCAACCCTGCCCAGGCCACCGAAGCCGGCGAGGTTGTGCTGCGTCTGGCCAGGCAGGTGGCGCAACTCGAAGCCGATGCCGGGCGGGAACTGGGGTTGGGTGCCGACGCAGCGCAACTTGCCGTACCGATCGTGGTCAACGCGGATTCCCTGGCGGTGTGGTTCCTTAAGGCGCTGGCCCAGGTGCCCGGAGACCTCAACGTCACCTTCGACCTCCACCGCGACGACGAACAACACTCCACTTCCTTGCTTCGCTCAGGCACGGTCATGGCCGCCGTCACCGCCACGCCCGAACCCGTGCAGGGGTGCCGCGTAGAAAGCCTCGGGGTCATGCGGTACCGCGCCGTCGCGGCCCCGCACTTTGTGGAGCGCTGGTTCCCGGGGCTGGATAAGGGCTTTGATGGGGCAACACTCAACGCGGCCACCACCGTGGACTTCGACCGCAAGGACACCTACCAGTGGGCCTTCGTGCAGTCGGCGTTCACGGCTGAGGGTCGCCCGGTTCCGGGCCGGAAAGGACCGCGCCATTACGTCCCAGCTTCCCAGGACTTCGGCGACGCGATCCGGTTAGGCCTCGGCTGGGGGCTGATTCCGGAAGTTCAATGCGGGCCGGATATAGCGGACGGCCGGCTGATCGAACTCGCCCCGGACCGGCCTTTCGATGTGCAGCTCTACTGGCAGCGGTGGAGGACGGCATCCCGGGTGTTGGACGTGCTCAGTGAAACCGTCCGCGACGTTTCGGCCCGGTATCTGCGGAGGCCCGGGACCGTCGGGACCCCTTGAAATCCGAACACGCCCACGGATGCTTCAAAAAATGTCAGTGCCCCGATCCACACTTAAAACATGGCAAACACAGCAGCTCCAGTAAGCATCCACCAGCACCGTAACAGCGACGTCGAATTCCATGTGACGTATCTGGATACCGATTCAGGCCGCGTTCGCCGCGAGGACTTTGATGACCTGGCCGCAGCCGAACGGTTCGCCAGTGCCCAACTCCGCGATGACGACGGCTGGGCCGTAGTGGACCACGTCACCATCGAAGTCACCAGCCGGATGGTCGCCTGAGGCGCAAGCCTCAGCTGTCCATCACTCCGGCCGGTTGTGGGAATGGCCGCCGTGCACGAACGGCGACGACACGCCTTGGTACTTCAGCAGCATCATCATCCCCTCTGCCGCGTGGTCCAGGTTGTGGCAGTGGTCCATCCAGATGCCAGGGTTGTCGGCGTGGAGCAGCAGTTCCCAAACTTCGCCCGGCAACACATCCACGGTGTCCAGGATGAGCGGTGATCCGCTTGGGGTCACGCCGTTCCTGCTCAGTACTTGCACATGATGACCGTGGGGGTGCATCGGATGAGGTTCGGAGGTGCGGTTTACTACCGTCACTTTCACGGTGTCGCCCTTAGCTACCTCAATGGACGGAACCAGCGGATAAGCAGCCCCGTTCACAGTAAAGGCGTACCGGGGAATGCCGTCTACAAAGCGGAACTGCCGGTCCAACACCATCACCTCCTCACGGGTGATGGGCCGCTTTGCCGCCTTCCCGCCACCATCCTTTTCCCCACCATCCAATTCCTCGAGCCTGGGTTTGCCATACTTCAACAGGTCGAGCACGGGTGTGGTGGTGAAGACGCCTGCCGGCGCTTTGTCCGGGACCACGTCTTCAGGCGTGGCAGCCTCATCTGCGGCAGGTGAACCGGGCGGGGCAATGACCACTACGGCACTGGCCGCGGTGTCCGAGCGCACGGTCACTGGTGTGGCTGGCATGGTGAAGGCGATGTCCACCCGGCCGCCGGCTCCGAGTCGCAGCAATTTGCCGGTTACGTCCTGGGGCTGGTTCACTTCGGTCCCATCAACCGCCACGGCTTTGAAGGCGGTGCCTTGGATCAGGTACCGCTGCTGCACGGAATCGGTGTTGATAAGCCGCACCCGCACGTTTGAGCCAGGGGCGGCCGTGTGGGCACTGCCACGGTCTGAGGAGCCCAGCAACCCCAGACCGCTCAGGTCGTGCCCTGCCACCACAATGTCCGTGTCAGCACGGGGCGAAGCGGGGTGGTGCACGACGAACGTGCCGTAGAGGCCCTTGCGAACCCCCTCGGCCGAATCTTGATGGGTGTGATACCAGTAGGTGCCCGTTTGGGCGGCCGCGAAACGATACGTCATGGACTCCCCGGGCATCACGGCGTCCTGAGTAGCGCCCGCCACTCCATCCATCGCATTGGGGACGTCGTAACCGTGCCAGTGGAGCGTCACGCCGGCAGTTACGTCCCGGTTGTTCAGCACCACTTCCATGACTTCGCCTAGTTGGGCCTCCAATGCCGGGCCCGGAAGGCTGCCGTATGTCCAGGCTTCCGTGGTCTGCCCGGATGGCAGCGTCACCTGTTCCACCCTGGCCGTCAGCTCGTAGTGCCGGACCACGGCGGCGGCGGGGGCGTCGCCCACCAGGCTGGTCACTGGCGTCGGATCCGTCACCGGTGCGCCAGTGCCGCCATGATGCCCGACGGCGGCAGCGATGGTCGCGCCGTCGGCGGACCGGCTCCCAAGCCAGGCGAAGACACCCGAGCCCAAAGCGGTACAGATCATGAGCCCGGCAACCGCAGCAGCCGCCGTCGGCCGCCTGCCGAGGGGAGAGGCGCCGCCGCGGCGTCCTGCCCGAACTGACACGCCTGCCCGAACAGCCGCGTCGTCCCGAGCGGCCGCACCTTCCCTGGCGACGCGTTGCGGCGTAAACAGGGCGAGCTTGGCGATCAGCACACTGGCGGCCACCATGAACAGCAGCACCACGAGGCTCCAGAGGGCCGGGAACGGCCCAAGGATGAACGTTAGTGCCAGTGATGCCACAGCTGACGAGGCAGCCGCCACCATGGCCAGAACGGCCCACTCGCGGGACCGTCCCGGACGCCCGGGGTCTCCTGTGACGGGTTTGGAGCCGGTGTTCCGCCTCCTCAGCAAGAACGGAACACCGGCCGTCGCGGCCCAAGCCGCGGGGATGGCGGTCAGAGGCACGTTGATGGTTACGCGTTCGCTGGCAAACCACCAACTGCCCGCCACCAAAGCAGGAAGCAATGCGTACCGGCCCACTGTCAGTGCGACGGCTGCACCCACCAACAGCAATGCCAGGTCAATCCCGCGGGATTTGTCCGGTTTACTGTCGGTGTTTGGAGAAGCGGTGCTTGAAGCGTCCGTCCTCACGGACGCTGTCAACCAGGCGGCGGCAATCCATGCGCCGGCCGCCAAGGCGGACAGCACCAGGTCTACCGCCAGCAGCTGCGAGGTGTTCACAGCTGCCGTTGGTCAGGCTGTTCTTGGCGAGGTGGAAGCATCCGAGGATGCCGCCTTGGGAGGCAGCGGTTGGGGATTAAGGGCCGCCGCCCGGGCGCGTTTGAACAGCCAGTAGGACATGAAGATCATCAGCACACCAACGATGGGGTGGATGGAGACCACCCACGAGCCTGCCGGGGTGATGAATTCCGGCGAGGACCCGGTCAGCATGCCGCCGATGATGAAGATGAACAGCTGGAGCCACGTCAGCAGGAAAATGCCTGCCGCCAGCCAGATCGTCCGGGATCCCATCCGGGCAATGGCCGCGACGATTGCAGCCAGCAATGCCGCATAGCGCAACACATATTGGCCATTAACTGCGTGGTAGACGCCCGCTTCACGTTGGGCTTCGATGGTGTTTTGGAAGTGGAAGTATCCGGCGAAGAACAGCTGTGCGAGTGCGGACAGCAGGACGATCGCGGAGAGGACCAGGAGGGCTTTGCGCATTGGGGAATCCTCTGGTGGAAATTCTCAGATTCTTCTAGGCCTTCAAACCGTCGGCTCCCTGGCTGCGGGATTCCCCCACCGCCGACGGCTGGCCGCCGGGCTGCCTGGACCAGGGGCAACCTTTAAGGGCGGAGAGCTTCACTAGGAATCGTAAAGTCGCTGGAGATGATTAGCAAGGGCCCTGAGGTTCTTTGTCCCAAGACCAGCCAGGCTACTGTGCCTGACCAGCGTCCTTGCCCACATCTTTGGCATCCATGATCCGGTAGGCGTAGCCCTGCTCGGCCAGGAACCGTTGGCGTTTCGCAGCGAAATCCTGGTCCAGGGTGTCCCTCGCCACCAGCGAGTAGAAACGGGCTGCGCGGCCGTCCTGCTTGGGACGCAGGAGGCGTCCCAAGCGCTGGGCCTCCTCCTGCCGCGAGCCAAAGGAACCTGAAACCTGGATGGCGACCGATGCTTCAGGCAGGTCGATGGAGAAGTTGGCCACCTTGGACACCACCAAGGTGTGGATCTCACCCTTGCGGAACGCGTCGAAGAGCTTCTGCCGTGCCTTGACGCTGGTTTCGCCCTTGATCAGGGGAGCGTCCAACCTTTCGGCAATCTCGTCCAACTGGTCGATGTACTGGCCGATCACCAGCAACTGCTCGCCCTTGTGGACGGCTACGAGCTCTTCCACCAGTTTGGTTTTGGTTTCCGAGGTGGCGCACAGCCGGTACTTGTCAGCATCCTCAGCCATGGCGTAAGCCACCCGCTCGTCGCGGGGGAGGTCCACGCGCACTTCAACACAGTCGGCGGGGGCGATGTAGCCCTGTGCCTCAATGTCCTTCCACGGTGCGTCGTATCGTTTGGGTCCGATCAGGCTGAACACCTCGCCTTCACGCCCGTCCTCGCGCACCAACGTTGCCGTGAGGCCGAGCCGCCGCCGGGCTTGGAGATCCGCTGTCATCCGGAAGATCGGGGCGGGCAGCAGGTGGACCTCGTCATAGATGATGAGGCCCCAGTCATGCCCGTCCACGAGTTCCAGGTGCGGGTAGAGCCCGCCGCGCTTTGTGGTCAGGACCTGATAGGTGGCGATGGTGACGGGCCGGACTTCCTTGACCGCGCCCGAGTACTCGCCGATTTCGTCCTCCGTCAACGATGTCCGCTTGAGCAATTCGTCCTTCCACTGCCGCGCAGAGACGGTGTTGGTGACCAGGATCAGTGTGGTGGTGGAGGACGTGGCCATGGCTGCCGCGCCTACCAGCGTCTTTCCCGCACCGCAGGGAAGCACGACGACGCCGCTGCCGCCGGCCCAGAAGTTCTCCGTGGCCAGCTTTTGGTAAGGGCGCAACTGCCAGCCGCTTTCGTCCAGCATGATCAGGTGTGGTTGCCCGTCCACATAGCCGGCAAGGTCCTCAGCGGGCCACCCAAGTTTGAGGAGCAACTGCTTCAACTGTCCACGCTGGGAGGAATGCACCACCACCGTTTCGCCGTCGATCCGCGGCCCCAGCAGGGGAGCGATCTTCTTGGCACGGATGACTTCTTCCAGCACCGGATAGTCATCGGTCCGCATCACCAGCCCGTGCTGCGGATCCTTCTCAAGCCGCAGCCGGCCATAGCGGGACATGGTCTCTTCCACATCGATCAGCAAGGCGTGCGGCACGGGAAAGCGCGAGTACTTCAGCAGCGTATCCAGCACCTGTTCCGCATCCAGCCCTGCCGCCCGGGCGTTCCAGAGACCCAACGGCGTCAGCCGGTAGCTGTGCATATGTTCCGGGGCGCGCTCCAACTCGGCGAACGCGGCGATGGCGTGGCGTGCCTCGGTAGCGAGCTCGTGGTCGACCTCCAGCAGGATGGTCTTGTCACTTTGTACGATCAGCGGACCGTCGGTCACTGTTGAATCCTCACTTGCGCAGTTCTCAGGGACGGCGCTGTTTTCATGTACGCAGTTCTCCTGCGGGTTCCACATCGATGATCCGGTGGATGGACAACACCCGTTCGGTGTCCTTGGCGGGATCGAACACCCTGACACGCCCACCGGAGACGGATACAGGAACAACGGTTTCGGTGTTGGCATTCCCCAAGCTGTCCACCACGTTCATGGTGACCGCCTGTTTGAGCCGGATGGCCGTCTGCAGTGTCTCCAGGCCCAGCTGGGTGGACGCCTCGCCCGCCGCTTCAGCCGGGACGGCGCGGTGTTGCCGCAGGACCGAAAGCTGTGCTTCGACGTCGTCGTCCGGCGGAGCCATTCGGGGCGCCGAGTAGACAGGCCGTGCGCTGCCCGGCACCGCCGTGGTCCGTTTGAAACGCACGACGGCGGGCTCGGCCTCCTGCACGGCAGGCGAGAGTCCCAGCTCGCGAAGGACACGCGCAGTCTCGCGCGGACTGGCGGAGGACGTCAGAACGGTGGGGGCGATGCGCACCAGGCTCAAGACGGACGTCCGGGCCTCGCGCAGGAGATCGGTGATGGCAGTTTCGTCGTCGCTCTGGATGAAGCTGGCACTCGTGCCGATACGGAGCCGGCCATGCCGGGACGCGGTGTCCTGGACAAGGTACTCCAAAGGTTGGGGCACGTCCGTGGCGGAATGCTCACGAAGGAACGCCAACAGCGATTCCGCATCCTGTCCGGCGTCGAGCGCCCTCCGGATGGTGGCGGCTGAGAAACGGTAGATCGACGCCGGGCCCTGCCCCTCGGCGTCGGCCATCAACAGCAAGGTCTCGCTGAGTTCCGGCGCAAGGTAACCGGGCGCCACGGCCGTGAGATCTGCTTGGAGGAGGATGTGGTTCACCGCAGCGGGCAAATGTTCGCCGAGGATGGTCATGGCTTGTTCCGGCTGGCCGTCAGCGATGGCCGAACCCAACTGCGTCAACGCACCGGATCCCATCAGGCCAAGGATCGTGGCTTCCTCAAGGATGCCGCGCACCAGGGAACTGAACCGGCGGGACATCCGTGGCTGCGCCCACTCGGCCCGCTGCAGCACGGCCCTGGCATCCAGGACGGGCGCCTTCCCGTCCGGCGCTGCGGCCTCCACAGTGAGCTCATTCAGGATCTCCAGGACCCGCCGGCGCACCACCGGGGCGTCGGGCCGTTGTGCCTCCGCGGATAAGGCGTTGATGGTGGTGCCTGCCGCGCCTTGATGGGCGGCCGACGACGACGGGCCAGCGAGAGGCTGCCCCACCAATGAAGGTGCCCGCTCGCTTGCCAGCCATGCGTTGACCAGCCACAGCCACTGTTCCTGCCGGGGCAGGTTGAGCCATTCGAGCGACGGTGGCTGTACCCACGTGGAGCTGTCCACGTCCAAGCGGAGCAGCCCTGCCATGGCGCACAACTCCAGGAGGATGGCCGTCTCATGGGCACCTAAACGGATGGACTCTGCCAAACGCCGCAGTTCGCGCACGCCCACACCGCCGCTCCGAAGGGTAGCCAGAGGCTGCTCCCGGACTGCGAACAAAAGCTCAGCCGCCAGCCGCAAAATCTCGGCGATGGCCCCCATGGCAGCATTGCGTCGCAGGGCAGCACTCGTATGGCCGAGTTCCGGAACCGGTGGGGCGAGCGTGAAATCATCCACGATTGCACCACCACGCAAGGCAAGGCCCACGCTGTGGGGCAGCTCCACGTGGCCGGCGTCCAAAGGGACCAGCAAACCCCGCGCCAACAGCCAGTCGATGGGCCCCACATCATGGCTTTCGTGGGTGACCGAAGCCCGGCGCTGCGCCTGGGGTACTGCGCCCATGGCCCAGCTGCCGAACTTGTCCAACAAGGCCACCGTCCGGTCGGGTGCCGTGGCCAGGATGGCGCGCAGGTTCTCCGGAGTGGAGGTCCAGCGCTGCAAGGCCAGGGCCGCGTCCATTGGAGTGCTGGCGGGGTGGATACCGGCACCGCTTTGATGAAGCTCGGCCACCAACTGCACTACCCGCTGGGCAAAGGCCGGTTGTAGCCGTACCAGTTCTGTATAGCTCCGCCCAAGACCCGCAGGGTAGATTCCGATGACGTCTTTGAGGCTGCCCACCGGAAGGTAGAAGCGCTGACGGGACGAGGTTGCCGGCGAGCCGGTGGGCGGATCTGCCCGATGTACCAGGGCCAGATCCTGCAATTTGGCGAGGATGGGGTCCAGCGCCGAAAGGGTGGAACCCGCAATGACCTTCTTCAGCCCGGCCGAGGAAATACTGTGGCCGGTATCGGCATTGGTGCACAGGTGCAGTGTTTCCAGGACCTGCATCTCGGGCTTGTTCAACCGTTCCAAGGCACGTTGGACACTGACCCGTGCGCTCGCCCTCGCAGCCAAAGCCGGGAAGTCAGGCGCCATGGGGGAGATGAGGTCCGGTCGCGCGGCAAACAAGGCCCGCAGCGAATCGTCGCTGCGCGCTTCGAGTTCCTTGCTGAGCGCGCGTATCAGGGACATCAATCCAACGTTACCGCCCCCGGGCCCCTCGTGCCTGTCAGTGGGGCCGTGGGTTACTGCCGGCGGCGTTGGCGAACAGAGTCAAGCACCAGAACTACGGCGAGCATGAAGGCTACGGGAAGTCCGTAAAGGGCCGCCCACGTTACCCACACCGGTGGCACGCCCCCGTTGAATGCGACAGCCATGACCGTGCCCACGGCAGCCAGGGAGATGACGGCAATGACGGCGGCGATGATCATGATGGGGCGGCGGTAACCCGGGGAAGTCATGCCAATAACGCTAGCAGCAGCACGCGAAGCCGATTCATGGAAGCAACTGTTGTCATCTTCGCGTACCGCGTGGTCGCGGCAAAGCGGGAATAGGGGGTCCGGCAGGATAACCTTGAAGGAACAGACCAACACGGACCGGGCTGTCGCCCTCGATCCCGCAGATAACTGTGGATGCGGTGAATGGCCCGACGTGTCTCCCAAAGCAAGAACGAAGAAGGTTGATTACGTGCCTACCGGCAAGGTCAAGTGGTATGACAAGGAAAAAGGCTTCGGATTCCTCGCGGCTGAAGACGGCCAGGAAGTATTCCTGCCCAAGACGTCCCTGCCCGCGGGCGTAACGGAGCTCAAAGCCGGGACCCGCGTGGAATTCGGTGTGGCCGACGGCCGCCGTGGAGCACAAGCACTTGGACTGCGTGTCTTGGAGAAGACGCCGTCCATTGCCAAGGCCAAGCGCATGAACGCCAGGGACCTCGCGCCGATGGTCCAGGACCTGGTCACCGTGCTGGACAATCTCTCCGGCTCCCTGTCTTCAGGCAAATACCCCGACGGCAACAAGGCCAAGGCCATCAGCATGGCACTGCGCAAGGTTGCCGACGAGCTGGAAGCCTAGGACCGGCCATGACATCGGAATCCGCACAGGACACCAAGGCCGTCCCTGACGCTGCCCAGGCTCCTGCAAACGGGGACGCCCCCGCGCGGAAGCCCGTCGCGGCCAAGCCCCGCGCCGGTTTGCCCGTGTGGCGCACGGGCAAGCCGGACGCGTTCCTGGCTGCCGCCGTCGATACTGCACGTGAGGCTGTTGAAGGCATCGCCAACCCGGGCGAAGTCGGCTCGCACCTGGGCGCCAAGTCGGAGGGGGACCGTGTGGTCACCCATCTGTTCGAGTCCAGGCTCGCCGGCTACGGCGGCTGGCAGTGGTACGCCGTGGTGACCCGTAACTCGCGCTCCAAGATCGTGACTGTCAGCGAGCTTGGTTTGTTGCCCTCCGAGGATTCCATCCTGGCTCCTGAATGGGTGCCGTGGGCCAAACGCGTCCGTCCCGAGGATGAGACGCCGCTGGTCGAAGAGACCGTTGAGGATGTCACGGAAGCGTCCGTGCAGGCGGCCGAAGACGAGGCCACTGAACCGGCTGATGAGGCTGCTGAATCCGACGAACCCGAAATCGCCGACGAAAGCGCCGACGACGACGAAGCCGGGGCTGAATAGGCGTTGCGGAAACCCGGAGTGACCACATCGAAGGCGGACGCTGATGTCCACCTTTAGGTCACTCGGAATCCTCAACTACCGCATCTGGTTCTTCGGTGCGCTGATCTCCAACATCGGCACGTGGATGCAGCGCACGGCGCAGGACTGGTTGGTCTTTGACCACCTGACCGCGCACGACGCCGGTGCCATGGGCATTACTCTGGCGCTCCAACTCGGTCCCCAGCTTTTCCTTGCTCCGTGGGCGGGGCTGCTGGCTGACCGTTATAGCCGGCGGAAACTTCTCCTCATCACTTTGGTGGCCATGGCCCTGCTCAGCACGGGGCTGGGTGTGCTGGTGCTGCTGGGGGTCGCCGAACTCTGGCACGTCTACCTCTTTGCTTTGATGTTGGGAATCGTGACCGCCTTGGACGCTCCCGTCCGTCAGACGTTCGTCTCCGAGCTGGTTACCGACGATTACCTGCCCAACGCGGTGGCCCTCAACAGTGCCTCCTTCAACGTGGCCCGGATGATCGGACCCGCTGTCTCGGGCGTGCTGACGGTGGTGGTGGGTCCCGGCTGGGTGTTCCTCATCAACACCGTGTCCTTCGTGGCCATGTTGTGGGCGCTCAAACTCATTCCTGCGTCATCGCTCCGCGTCCAGCCCCGTGCGGCGGCGGGGAAGGGGCGCATCCGGGAGGGGTTGCGCTACGTCCGGAACAGGCCGGATATCCAAGTGGTCCTGGTGGCCATCTTCATTGTGGGCACTTTCGGGCTCAACTTCCCCTTGTTCATCGCCGCGATGGTGGGAACCCAATTCGGCATGGACGCGGGTGCGTTCGGAGCGTTGAACTCCGTCATGGCCATCGGATCCGTGACCGGTGCACTGCTGGCTGCCCGACGCGGACGGCCGCGCCTCAGGCTGATCTTCGGCGCCGCTGGCGGCTTCGGCATATCAAGCGCGCTTGCCGCCCTGGCCCCCAATGCTGTGCTCTTCGGGCTCGCCCTGGTTCCCTGCGGCCTGTTCGCCCTGACTTTGATCACCAGCGCCAACGGTTACGTGCAATCCACCACGGAGGCTGTGATGCGCGGGCGGGTCATGTCCCTCTATATGGCCATCTTCATGGGCGGCACCCCTATCGGGGCGCCGTTGGTGGGTTTGGTGGCCAACGTCGGCGGCCCCCGATGGGCAGTTGGCGTCGCCGCGGTTGCCGGCGTCAGCACCGCCGTCGTGGGTTTGCTGTGGATCATCCGCGCCAAGCAGCTGCGGCTCCGCTTTGACCGCCGGGCCCGCGGACTGAAGCACTTCCGGGTGGAGTCGCTGCTTGCCCGGCCGGATACGGACGACGACGGCGCAAGCCGGCAGGGCGGATAGCCCACCTTAAAAAGCGGCGGCGCCGTCCGGGAGCTACCCGCACGACGCCGACCAAAGCCCGTGGTGCTACTTCTTCAACTCGCCCACAACGTAATCGATGCTCGCGAGCAGTGCCGAAACGTCGTCCGGCTCGATGGCGACGAAGGTGGCGATGCGCAGCTGGTTGCGGCCGAGCTTACGGTACGGCTCGGTGTCCACCACGCCGTTGGCGCGCAGGACCTTGGCGATGGCTGCGGCGTCAATGGAGTCGTCAAAGTCGATCGTAGCGATGACGTTGGAGCGGTCCTCGGCGTTGGCAACGAACGGCGTTGCGTACTCGGATGCCTCGGCCCAGGAGTAGATACGGTTGGCGGAGTCTGCCGTGCGCTTGCTGGCGAAGTCCAGGCCGCCGTTGCTGTTGAGCCACTGCACCTGGGCGTCCAAGGTCACCAGGGTGGACAGCGACGGGGTGTTGTACGTCTGGTTCAGCTTGGAGTTGTCAATGGCGGTCTGCAGGTCCAGGAAGTCCGGGATCCAGCGGCCGCTTGCCTTGACCCGTGCCGCGCGCTCCAGGGCGGCGGGGGAGAAGAGGCCCAGCCAGAGGCCACCGTCGGAAGCGAAGTTCTTTTGGGGCGCGAAGTAGTAGACGTCCGACTCGGCGACGTCCACGTCCAGCCCGCCGGCTGCCGAGGTGGCGTCCACCAGGACGAGGGCGCCTTCGTCAGCCCCCTCGACGCGCTTGACGGGGGCGGCCACGCCGGTTGACGTTTCATTCTGGGGCCAGGCGTAGACGTCAACGCCGGCTTCGGCCTGTGCCACCGGGCGGGTGCCGGGTTCGGACTTGATGATGGAGGAAGCATCAAGGAACGGTGCCTTGTTGGTGGCGGCGGCGAACTTTGAGCCGAACTCGCCGAAGGAGAGGTGCTGTGCCTTCTGCTCTACCAGGCCAAACGCGGCCACGTCCCAGAACGCTGTGGAGCCGCCCACGCCGAGGACCACTTCATAGCCTTCCGGAGCGCGGAAGAACTGGCTGAGTCCTTCACGGACCGAACCAACCAGGTTCTTGACCGGAGCCTGGCGGTGGGAAGTGCCCAGGATGGTGGTCGATGCGGCAGACAACGCTTCGATCTGTTCCGGGCGAACCTTGGACGGTCCAGCGCCGAAGCGTCCGTCCTTGGGCAGCAGGTCGGCGGGAATGGTGATGCTGTTGTCGCTCACGTGGCGCTCCAATGGGTGTCGGCTAGAGATGGGAGGTGGCATGGGGCATCAACTGCCCCTTCGACACCCCAATTCTGCCTGACACGGCCCGCGCGCAGGAACCTGCGGCCGTCATAGTCCGCTACGTGGAATGCGGGCTCACCGAATGCGACCGGAATTATCCAGAGTAATTCCAAATAAGCTAGGCTGGTGGTTGGCGTTCAGGGGGCGGCGGTGCACACCGTCCGCCCTTGCTAGGGACGCGGTACGGTGGAGATTACGCAAGGAACTGCGTTCGAGGAGAGCTGAGCTGGATGACGGATCTGATCGATACCACTGAGATGTATCTTCGGACCATTTTGGAGCTTGAAGAAGAAAACATTGTGGCTCTCCGGGCGCGCATTGCCGAACGACTGCGCCACTCCGGACCCACTGTTTCCCAGACCATTGGACGCATGGAGCGCGATGGCCTGGTGATTGTGTCCAACGACCGCCACCTGGAACTGACTGAAGTGGGACGGAAGCGCGCCACCGAGGTCATGCGCAAGCACCGCCTCGCGGAGCGCCTCCTGGCCGATGTGATCGGTCTGGACTGGGCCTACGTGCATGATGAGGCCTGTCGCTGGGAGCACGTCATGAGCGAGCGGGTGGAGCGTCGGCTCTACGAGCTCCTGGAGCACCCCACGGAGTCTCCCTATGGCAACCCCATCCCCGGACTCGAAGCGCTTGGTGGCCTTGCCAGCCAGCCGTTCCCACGGCTCGATGTCAACCTTCTGCAGGCCATGGACGGCTATGCCGCGGATTCCCGTGTGGTGGTCAGCCGCCTCGCGGAGCCCATCCAGGTGGAGCCAGAGCTCCTGACCCAGTTGGACGAAGGCGGAATCCGTCCGGGCGCAAGTGTCTCGCTGGAGCGCGTCGGCGAGTACATCTCAGTACGGGTCCCCGGTATTGAGGGCGCGTTGGAGCTGCCTCCGGAAGTTGCCGCGCACGTCTTCGTCTCACTCAGCTGAGCGAAGCCCCAAAGCACCGTGTCAAACCTCACTTTGCCCGCTTCGGCGCGCGTGTGACCTGCGGTTTTCCGAAAAAGATGATAAAGGCCTCCTTCTCTCAGCGGCCTCCTGTTGATAACGAATTTATTACCGCAGGCCTTCATCCCCTATAGTTATCTACTAGCGCTGATACCAAAGCGTTACCTGATCCGGAGCCGAGCTCTGCCAGCGGATCAGGTGTGTCACCACCACTGGCAGAGGCGGGGGAACCACAAGCGGCTGTCTAAAGAAGCAGCCTTGGGGTGAAGTCCGCAGCAGAAGTGCCCACGTATGCAAGTCCCTCTTGGGATACCTGTGTGCCGTGAGCGCCTCGTGCGGACCGGGTCTTTGTACTCTCTGACCCGAATCCGACAGCTAACTTCGCAGGCTTTTGAGAGAGGAACAGAGTTTGACATCGCAGAACGTCAGGGGTCGCCGCCGCGCGTCCGGCCCCGCTGCTGAGCTGCGGCCAGCCACCGTCGTAACGGAGATCCGGCCCCGCGACACCGAGCGTCAGGTGCGCCGCCGTAAGAGCCCGCTGCGCCAGGTTGCCGACTTCGCTGCTGCCAGCGGCGTCGGGCAGAAGGCCGGAGTTGCGCTTGCCGCCACCGGGCTTGCCCTGACTGTCGGCCTGCCGGCTACAAGCCCCGTCATGGCCACGTCGGAATCAGGACAGACCGAATCGGCCCTCGCCGTCGCCGCCCCCGCCGGCAGCCAGCCCGAGGTTTCCGCTGCCGCGTCGGCCAAGATCGACTTCAGCCGCGCCGCAGTCGCTACTGCCGCGGACCCCGATGGAAAGCTGAAGCAGCTGCTCAGCGCCCAGTCTGCTGGAAGCATCCAGCGCGCCTCATCCGTTGGCACCATGGCCAGCCCCCTTGACACGCTCACCACGGCATCCCCCTTCGGTTACCGCATCAGCCCGCTCACGGGTGGTGCCGGTGACTTCCACCGCGGTCAGGACTTCGTAGCCCAGTGCGGCACGGCTGTGCACGCCGCAGCTACCGGCAAGGTCACTTTCGCCGGATGGCACGAGTACGGCGGAGGCAACCGCGTGGTGGTCGACCACGGCAATGGCCTCGAAACCACGTACAACCACCTGTCGTCCTTCACCGTCCAGGTAGGACAGACCGTGAACCGCGGCGACACCGTGGCCCTGAGTGGCACCACGGGCGCTTCCACCGGTTGCCACCTCCACTTCGAGGTCCAGGTCAACGGTGAAGTCGTAGACCCCATGGGCTGGCTCTAATCCCAGTCGATGGTCGCCTCTCGCATTAGCGAGACGTGCCGTGACCTGAATGTGACATTCGGGTCCAACTGTTGTAGCGTACAGAGCGCATCGGCTTTTTAGGGGGCCGATGCACTTGAGTGGATTGCCTAGCTCTGCCACCGCTCAAGGTCCGTTCGCAAAATCGTCTGGCAGGGGCGGGGGAACCACTTCCGGTCTTCGAAAGAAGGCCTAGGGGTTAAGTCGCAAAGCTTCCGTGGAAGCAGCGTGGCCGGATGACTCCCATCCGAATCCGACAGCTCACCTCGCAGGCACTGGGAGAGGCTACCTACGTGTCATCATGCACTACCCCTGCGCGGCTTAGCGCCCCAACGGTTCGCGCGAACCCGTCGAACACCCTTTGCAAGGCTGCATCATTCACGGCAGGTACCTCGCGCCATCTGGCGCCCGTACCGGCAGCAGCCCCGGCCTCCGCTCTCAGCAGGCCCGAATCAGCATCCCCTGCGTCAACGCTGCTGCACTCCGTAGCGTCCACCGGGACCTCATCCTCACGCTTCACCCTCCGCTAGAAATAATCCGGTTCGGGGTCGTCCAGCATGCCCCCATGTTGGCCAACCCACTACCCGTGTGCACCCCAACTGCACTCGGATACGAAAAGAGAAAATCATGACCAGTGCAAACAAGGTTGCGCGGCACCGTGCTGAGGCCCCCAAGACCAGCTCGCTTTCCGTCATCGCCAAGGCCGTCACCACCAACGCCGGTGGCGTTGGCCGCCAGGCAGCAGTTATCGCTGCAGCTTCAGGCCTGGTCCTGACCAGTGGGATCGCCGCCAACGCTGCCGAGACCAACGTGGATCGTGAATCGACGTCAACGTCCACTCTGGACGTGCAGTCCGTAGTCCAGGCCACCATCGCCGCGGACTCCACGGTGGCCATCTCCTACGAGCGCCCCGTTGTCACCACGGAGGAAGCCCCGGCCCCCGTTGTGATCGAAGAAGCTCAGGCCAAGGTTGAAGCCAAGGTTGAGCCCAAACAAGCAACCCCGGCGGCCGCTCCGGCAGCCACCGCGACCGTTGCCGTCAGCAGCCCGACCCCCGCTCCGGCAGCTCCGGCGGCTTCCAGCGGTCTCGGGGCAGCCATCGCTGCGGCTGCTTACGCCCAGATCGGCGTGACCCAGGACTGCACCATGCTGGTGACCAACTCCCTGGCGGCCGTGGGCATCAACTTCCACGACTGGCCCGCCGGCTATCTTTCCCTGGGCCGCACCGTCAGTGCAGCAGAAGCCCAGCCCGGTGACCTCGCCTACTACGCCAACGGTGGTTTGGCTGGACAGGCCCACATCGCTGTCTACGTCGGCAACGGCCAGGCAGTCCACGGTGGATGGAACGGATCCACCACGGCACTGTTCAGCGCCAACGTGGGCTCGGGCCCGGTTTTCATCCGCGTCAACGGCTAATTCTCAGAGCTTAGGAACACCCCGCAGGCTTCGGCCGGCGGGGTGTTCTGCTTTAACCGCGCATGAACTCTTGCCGACACCGCACACGAAATCACAGAAAAATTCGTTGATACGGCATATAAGTGCTTACCCTTATGGTGTCGATCCACAGCCCGTACAAGCAGAGGGCAGCCGGCCCTCGTGCCCCTGGCGGGTGCGGCCGTGAAGAGGTACGTGCATGCGCACACTCGTTCTGAATGCTGGATATGAACCGCTGGCGGTAATAACATTCCGCCGGGCGCTGGTCCTTGTGCTGACTGGGAAAGCTAGCGTAGTGGCCGAAGGCGACGAGCCTGTCGTCGGGCCACAGGAGA
Organism: Pseudarthrobacter sp. PvP004; assembly: GCF_017876035.1. Lineage (NCBI taxonomy): Bacteria > Bacillati > Actinomycetota > Actinomycetes > Micrococcales > Micrococcaceae > Pseudarthrobacter > Pseudarthrobacter sp. PvP004. The sequence goes on along the minus strand of NZ_JAGINL010000001.1, from coordinate 2,936,127 downwards.
TTCTCGGAAGACCTTCCGTGATCCTTCTCAACCGCTACATCCGTCCCCGGTACAACAGGATCACCGCCGTGAGTCGCCGCGGGGTACTTCGCCGCGACGGCCATCGCTGCGCCTACTGCGGGAAAACAGCCCACACCATAGACCACGTCCACCCCAAATCCAGGGGCGGCGCGGATTCCTGGGAAAACCTGGTTGCGGCGTGCTTGAAATGCAACAACGCCAAGAGCGACCACACGCTGGCTGAGATGGGCTGGAAGCTCCGTTTCAAACCCGGTGTGCCCCAGGGAACCATGTGGCAGATCAAAGAACTCGAGAAACCTGCGCCGGACTGGGACCCGTTCCTGTTGCCGGAATCCGCTGCCTGATCGATTTCTGCTGAGCCCCGGATGCCCGGGTAATCTGGGCGGATGGAGTTCAATGCCGTGATTTTGGCGGGTGGCCGCGCCACCCGCCTCGGTGGGGTGCCCAAGCCATCGTTGAAGTACGACGGCGACACCCTCCTTTCGCATGCCCTGCAGGCCGCCCGGGGTGCTTCGGCGGTGGTTGTGGTGGGGCCGGATGCTCCCGGCGACGAGTCAAGGGACGGCCGACGCTTGCCGGATGATGTCCTGCGGGCGCGGGAGGAGCCGGCGTTCGCCGGGCCTGCCGCGGCCATTGCGGCCGGCATGGCTGCGCTGAGGAAGAGTGGATCGGACACGCCGTGGACGCTGGTGCTGGCCTGCGATATGCCGCATGCTTCCCGCGGTGTTGACCTTCTGTGGGCCGCCCTAGCGTCCGTTCCCGGCGTGGAAGGAGCCATGGCTGTTTCTCCTGACGGGCGCAAGCAACCACTCCTGGGGGCTTACAGTACAGCCGCCTTGGAACGGGAAGTGGCCGTAGCGTCCGAAGGTTCCGGGTTAACGAACTCTTCAGTGTTCCGGCTGCTTGCTAGGCTGAACGTGCTGGACGTTGACGTTCCCGCGGGGTCCACGGATGACGTGGATACTTGGGAGGACGCCGCGGCCTTGGGCATTGACTACGAGTTGGAGGCGGACGTGAAGAGCCAGGAAGAGACGCTCGAGGAGTGGTGCCGCACACTGCTGCAGGCTTTCGAGCTTGAGGGCGTGGAAGTGGACGTCAACGAGGTCCTCGCTGTCGCCGGAGTAGCAGCGCATTCGGTGGTACGCCCCGCCGCACCCCTGACCACGTTCATTGCCGGATATGCGGCAGGCATGGCCCGCGGCATCGGCCAGGCCAGCGATGATGCGTCCATGAATGCCGCCCTGGAGCTGGCCCGCAAAGTGGCCAAGGAGTACTCGGAGTCCGGGACCGGCCCGGAATGACAGGGGCCCCCAACGAGGGCCATCACGCGGCACACACATGGCATGAGGCCCGGCAGCGCGCGTTCGATGTTGCTGCCCCGATCCCGCCGGGGCCGGTGCCGCTCGGCTCTGCCCTCGGCCGCACCTTGGCCTCGGACGCCCTGGCCGTGCAGGATATGCCGCACTATGCTTCATCAGCCATGGATGGATGGGCTGTCAACGGCAGCGGTCCGTGGATCCTCAGTGAGCCCGGGCAGAGGCTGGCCCCGCACCAGGCCAGTCCCACTGTTACGGGCGGGCTGATACCGCCCGGCGCCAAGGCAGTCCTGCGGAGCGAGAGCGGTGTGCTCACAACTGACGACGACGGCCTGCCGGTTCTCGCCCTGGGCGGCACCGCCAAACCTGGGGAGCCTCGCAATGGCCAACACATCCGCAAGGCTGCGGAAGAGGCCGCTGAGGGTGACGTCCTGCTCAAAGCCGGCACTGTTCTAAATCCGGCACACATTGCCCTCGCAGCGCTTGCGGGCCTGGACCAGCTGGACGTTCTGGGCAAGCCGCTGGTCCGGTTCCTTCTGACGGGTTCGGAAGTCGTGGCCCAGGGGGTTCCCTTGCCCGGTCAGGTCCGGGACACCTTCGGCCCGCAACTGGGTGCGGTGGTGGAACTCTTGGGCGGCATCGCAGGGGAACAGCTCAGGGTGGGCGACAGCTACCAGGAGTGGATCGACGCGCTCCAGGACACCGAGCCACCTCTTGATGAGCTGACACCGGAGCAACCCTATGGTGAAGCGGAGCCGCCAGCCGACGTCGTCATTACTACGGGCGGGACGGGACGCTCGGGAACGGACCACCTCCGCAAGGCTGTTGCCGAGCTAGGTGGCAGCTTGCTGATCGACGGCATCGCCATGCGCCCGGGACATCCCGCAGTGTTGGCGGAACTGCCCGACGGCCGGTTTGTGTTGGGACTGCCTGGAAATCCGTTGGCCGCGATGATGGCCTTGTTTACTGTTGGCGCACCCCTGTTGGCTGCCTTGGGACACGGTCGATTGGAAGACGTAGGCGAGGTTCCCTGCGGAACCACCATTGACGCAAACCCCGGGCAGACGCGCCTGATGCCGTTCAAACTGGTGTACGGGTTGGCGTCGCCTGCGCAGCACACGGGTCCTGGAATGATGCGTGGCCTTGCAGGTGCGGACGGGGTGATGGTGGTGCCGCCCCATGGCGTCCAGCTGGGCGAGATGGTGCCCGCTTTCGCGTTGCCTTGGGGTAAAGCGCTGCCGGTGCCGAAGGCGCCGGAGGACAAGACCCGAAAAGCCGCGCCCCGGCAACAGCGGAAGGCACCTTCCGGCCCTGTGGACTGGAGCGCACTGGACGCCTGAGGCGTGCCTCGGGCGGCCTTGCGCCTGATGACAAAGTGCAATGATGGACTCATGAACAGGCATGCTCCCGAACAGGACATCAACGAAGATGACCTGCAAATCCACCCGCCCAAACAAGCCGCGGCAGGCCTCAAAGCCGTCACTGTTGCCCTTGAACGCGGATACGCCCAGGCCGGTGTATCCCGTACGGTCCGCTCCATGCTCAGGGTCAACCAGCATGATGGCTTTGACTGCCCCGGGTGCGCTTGGCCGGAATCGATCACCGGCAGGCGCAGTCCCGCGGAGTTTTGCGAGAACGGTGCCAAGGCGATCGCAGAGGAAAGCACCACCCGGACCGTCGGTGCCGAATTCTGGGCGAAGCACTCCCTGTCGGACCTCGAGGACAAGACGGAGTACTGGCTGGGAAGCCAGGGAAGACTGTCCGAACCCGTGGTCATCAGGCCGTTCGACACCCACTACTCGCCGATCAGTTGGACTGAAGCTTTTGCCTTGATTGGCGAACACATCAACGCCACAACGCCTGACAAGTGCGTGTTCTACACCTCCGGCCGTACGGCCAACGAGACCGCCTTCATGTACCAGTTGTTTGCGCGAAGCCTCGGGACCAACAACCTTCCCGATTGCTCCAACATGTGCCATGAGTCCTCCGGAAGCGCCCTCAACCCGACCATCGGAATCGGCAAAGGCACGGTCAGTTTGGAGGACATCCACCACGCCGAACTGGTCCTGGTAGTGGGTCAGAACCCCGGAACAAACCACCCCCGGATGCTGTCCGCCCTGCGCGACTGCAAGAACAACGGTGGAAAGATCATCGCCGTCAATCCGCTTCCCGAAGCCGGCCTCTTGAACTTCAAGGACCCGCAATCCCTCAACGGCGTCATTGGTGGCGGCACTACCATCGCTGACGAATTCCTGCAGATCAAAGTGGGCGGCGACCTCGCGCTGTTCCAAGCACTGGGCCACCTGCTCCTGGAAGAAGAGGAAACCAACCCCGGGACCGTCGTCGACCATTCCTTCATAGAGCAGCAGACCGAAGGGTTCGCAGCCTACAAGGAGGCGCGTTCCGTACTGGACTGGGACGAAACCGAACGGGCCACGGGGCTGAGCCGGGAAGAAATCACCAAGGCAGCCGGGATGATGGCTGCGTCCAAGGCAACAATCATCTGCTGGGCGCTTGGGCTGACCCAACAACCGCATTCGGTGGATACCCTGCGCGAAATCATCAACCTGCTGCTGCTCCAAGGCAACTTCGGCAAGCGCGGGGCAGGTGCCTGTCCGGTGCGCGGCCACTCAAACGTGCAGGGCGACCGCACCATGGGCATCTGGGAGAAACCCAAGGAATCCTTCCTGGCCGCACTGGATAAAGAGTTTGGCTTCCACATGCCGCGGGATCACGGCTATGACTCCGTGGAAACCCAGCATGCCCTGGAAAAGGGAGACGTGGATGTTTTCGTGTCCATGGGTGGAAACTTCGCAGCGGCGGGATCGGACACTGCTGCCCTGGAACAAGGCTTGAAGAGGGCAGGGCTGACTGTCCACATCTCCACCAAACCCAACCGGGCCCACATCGTGCACGGCAAGACGTCCCTGATCCTGCCCACGCTGGGAAGGACGGACGCTGACCACAAACACCCCAAGGGCAAGCAGTTCCTCTCAGTGGAGGACTCCATGTCCGTCATCCACAAAACGCAAGGACGATTGGAGCCGGTTTCGGAGCACCTCCTGAGCGAACCGGTGATTGTGGCACGGATGGCCCAAGCGACGTTGGGAGAGAACCACAGCGTGGACTGGCGGGCCATGGCTGAGGACTACGATGTCATCCGCAACCACATCTCCCGAGTCATTCCCGGCTTTGAGGACTTCAACGCAAGGGTTCGCACCAAGAACGGCTTCGTCCTGCCCAACCCACCCCGGGATACCCGTACCTTCGCCACGGACATCGGCAAGGGACGCTTCTCCGTGCGGCCCCTGGAGTATCTCGAAGCGCCGGCGGGCCACCTGATTCTCCAGACGGTGCGCAGCCACGACCAATACAACACCACGTTCTACGGCTTGGATGACCGGTATCGCGGCGTCTCGGATGGTCGTCGAGTGATCCTGGTCCACCCGGGTGACCTGGAGGAACTGGGCTTCGAGGACCGGGACCTGGTGGATGTCATCTCCACCTTTTCGGGAACGGAACGGCGTGCCAACAAGTTCCGGCTCATCGGGTACCCCACGGCCAAGGGATGCGCCGCAGCGTACTTCCCGGAGGCCAACGCGCTGGTGCACCGCGAACTGGTGGCACGGGAATCCAACACCCCTGGCTACAAGGCAATGACAGTGCGGTTCGTCAAACATGAGGAGAACGGATCCTGATATGGGACGTGTAACCCAGCGCCGCAAGGTGCACAAGTTTGTCCTGGACGGCTCACCCCAGGCATTGGAGCATCCTGTCCGGTTCAAGGAAGACGTCCTGGCCGTGGAGGAGCCCCTGGAGATCCGCTTGGGTGAGATGTCCTTCTCCGTGACCATGCGGACCCCTGGAGACGACTTCGACCTTGTGGCGGGATTCCTGGTTTCGGAAGGCATCATCTGGGAGCCGGGACAGCTGATCTCGGAGCGCTTCTGCTCCGGGGAGGACGAGAACGGGGTGCAGACCTTCAACGTGGTGGATGCCCAGCTCAGGCCGGACGTGGAACGGCCCGACACCGGCCGTAACGTGTACACCTCCAGCTCGTGCGGAATCTGCGGCACGGATTCCATCGATGCCGTGCGCAAGTCCTCGCACCACAGCCCCAAGGAAGACGACGTCGCCGTCCCGGTGCGGGCGCTCGCCGCTCTGCCGGACCGCCTCCGCGAGGCGCAGGCGGTCTTTGACAAGACCGGCGGCGTCCACGCTGCCGGACTCTTCAGGATCCACGACGACGGCACTACAGAGCTGCTGTGCCTCCGGGAGGACGTGGGCAGGCACAACGCCGTGGACAAAGTGGTGGGCTGGGCCTTGCGCTCCGGCATGCTGCCGTTGAAGGGCACAGTCCTCCAAGTATCCGGAAGGGCTTCGTTCGAGCTCGTCCAGAAAGCCGCCATGGCCGGAATTCCCGTGCTTGCAGCCGTGAGCGCGCCGTCCAGCCTCGCGGCGGAACTGGCCGAGGAAACGGGAATCACGCTGGCCGGTTTCAGCCGCGGTCTCAGCCTCAATGTGTATGCAGGGCGGGACAGAATCGTTGCCGAAACAACTGAAGCGACGCCGATCATCCGTGGGGGATAGCCGACAATCACTTGGCTATTGAGCTGGAACAACGTAGATTTTATCCATCGATTGGAAGCAAGGTGAACCCGGATTCGCCGTTCGCGCCCAGCGCTTCCGGGTCGATAACAAACCATGTCACCCAGCGAACGCCCAAAGGGGAATTAATTGCACGACGACCGCCGGATCACCGAACAGCGTCTCGATCGATTTGTTCGGGAACGCATTCTTCCGGCCATTTACGGCAGGGCGATTCCGCTTCAACTCAGTAGCTGGGAGGCGCCCGGCGAACCCGTGCCCGCCACGGAAGCGCTACGCCAGGTCTTCACCCCGCAGGAGCCCGGCGCGGCGTGGGGCAAGGCCTGGAGTACCAAGTGGCTGCGCCTGCAGGGTGAGGTGCCGCAGGACTGGGGCATGACTGACTCCACCACAGTGGAGATCATTGTTGATCTTGGCTTCAACAGCGACGTCCCGGGCTTCCAGTGCGAAGGCACCGCGTGGCACTCGGACGGAAGCATCATCAAGGCGATTTCGCCCAGGAACTACCACGTCCCGCTCAAACTTCTTGGCGGCGGCCACTCCGTGGACTTCTATGTGGAGGCCGCAGCCAACCCGGACGTTGCCCAGGGTTGGTCCTTCGCGCCCACACCGCTGGGGGACAAAGCAACCTCCGGCGATGAGCCCCGGTATCGCCTGGGACGCATCGCCATTGCCGAGCTGAACGAAACGGTGTGGGAACTCAATCAAGACATTTGGACCCTCAGCGGTTTGATGCACGAGCTTCCTATGGAAATGCCCCGGCGCCACGAGATCCTGCGCGCGCTGGAACGCATGCTGGACGTCATGGACCCGGACGACGTTGCCGGAACCGCTGCTGCGGGTCGTGCAGAGCTGGCGCAAGTTCTCAGCCGTCCCGCCTACGCGTCCGCCCATGAACTCCTGGCTACCGGGCACGCACACATTGACTCCGCCTGGCTGTGGCCTGTTCGTGAGACCATCCGCAAATGTGCCCGCACTTTCTCCAACGTGGTGGCCTTGATGGATGAAGACCCGGACTTCGTCTTCTCCTGTTCTTCGGCCCAGCAGATGGCGTGGATGAAGGAGTTCTTCCCTGAGCTCTTTGTGCGCATCAGGGAAAAAGTGAAGGCCGGCCAGTTCGTTCCTGTGGGCGGCATGTGGGTGGAATCGGACACCAATATGCCAGGCGGCGAGGCCATGGCCCGCCAGTTCGTGGAGGGTAAGAGTTTCTTCCTGAACGAGTTCGATATCGAGTGCCAGGAAGCGTGGCTGCCCGATTCGTTCGGCTATTCCGGTGCCATCCCGCAGATTGTCAAGGAAGCCGGTTCGCGCTGGTTCCTCACACAGAAGATCTCTTGGAACAAGGTCAACCGGATGCCTCACCACACCTTCGCCTGGGAGGGCATCGACGGCACCCGGCTGTTTACGCACTTCCCGCCGGTGGACACGTACAACGCTGAGCTGCACGGACGCGAACTGGCGCACGCAGAGCGCAATTACCGCGACCACGGCCGCGGGACCATGTCATTGGTGCCCTTCGGCTATGGCGACGGCGGCGGCGGACCTACGCGCGAAATGGTTGCCGCTGCGCATCGAACGGCGGACCTGGAAGGCTCTCCGAAGGTGCACATGGGCACAGCCAGGGAGTTCTTCACCAAGGCCGAGGCCGAGTACACCAACCTGCCCGTCTGGGTTGGCGAGATGTACCTGGAAATGCACCGCGGAACGTACACCAGCCAAGCAAAGACCAAGCGAGGCAACCGTCGGAGCGAACACCTCCTGCGCGAGGCCGAGTTGTGGTGCGCCACCGCTGCCGTCCGGCTCGGTGCGGCCTACGCCTATCCCGCGGACGAGCTCAAGCGGCTCTGGCGGCTGGTCCTGCTCCAGCAGTTCCACGACATCCTGCCGGGCAGCTCGATTGCTTGGGTCCACCAGGACGCAGAGCGCAACTACGAGGCCATAGCCCGGGACCTCACGGGCATCATCAACCATGCTGCTCAGGCTTTGGTGGGCGAGGGGGATCAGCAGTTCCTCTTGAACGCCGCACCGCATCAGCGCAAAGGGGTGCCTGCACTGGGTGCGGCCCAGGCAACGACGCCGGATTCCAGTGTTCAGGTGGACGAGCTGGAGGACGGCTACGTTTTGGACAATGGCATCATCCGCGCTGTCCTGAACCAGGACGGCCTGCTTACTTCCCTGGTTGACCGCGCCAGCGGCCGCGACGCTATCGCTCCAGGACAGGCCGGAAACTTGCTCGAGCTTTTCAGGGATACTCCAAACGAGTGGGACGCATGGGACATCGAAGAGTTCTATCGCCGAAATGTCACACCCTTGACCCAAGCGGATGGCGTCGATGTTGAGCGTTCGCCGGCCGGCGTCGTCGTGGTGGTCAAACGCAAGGTGGGTGCCTCCACCATCACGCAACGCCTGACTCTCGACGCCGGTTCGGCGTCGCTTGGGATCGCCACCACGGTGGACTGGCAGGAACGCGAAAAGATGCTCAAGATCGCCTTCCCGCTGGACGTCAGGGCGGATCGTTCAGCGTCCGAGACCCAGTTCGGCCACGTCTTCCGGCCGACGCACACCAACACCTCCTGGGAAGCGGCCAAGTTCGAGATCTGCGCCCATCGCTGGATCCACGTAGCCGAGCCTGGCTATGGCGTTGCAGTGAGCAATTCCTCCAGTTACGGGCACGACGTCACACGGGCTGTCCGTGCCGATGGCGGAACCACGACGACGGTCCGCACTTCGCTGCTGCGCTCTGCCCGGTTCCCGGACCCGGAAGCCGACCGGGGTGAGCACACACTTGAGGTATCCATCAGGCCTGGCGCCGCGATCGCTGACGCTGTGGAGGAGGGATACCGCACCAACCTGAAGCCAAGGTTCATCTCCGGCGGCCGGCCGGTGGAACCGCTGCTTTCCGTGTCCAATCCCGCAATCGTGGTGGAAGCCGTCAAGCTGGCCGAAGACGGCTCGGGCGATGTCGTTGTTCGGCTCTACGAATCGTTGGGGGAGCGCTCAACAGGCCTCCTAACGGCCAACTTTGAGTGCTCTGATGCATTAGCCACCGATCTGCTGGAGCGCCCTACGGAAGCCCCCGGTGTGGCTGTGGAGGAGGGGCCCGCGGTCAAGCTGGTGCTTCGGCCTTTCCAGCTGGTAACCCTGCGGTTTGTTCGCTGAGGTTTGCCACCGGCGTTTCTTTGCCCGCCGGGTTACTCCGCCAGTTCCGCGTCGATAGCATCCTTCAACACTTGAACCCGAAGGGGAATCACAGTGTCATGGTGTTTGATTTGGGCTGAGACGTTCTTCGTGAAGACATCTTCAACCAGAGTCGGCATGTCCTTCACGCCGTTAAGGTAGCGCTTGGCGGCAAAGTCGAACTCTGACCTGTTGTTCTTTATCCGGGTGTTGAGAGCCTTGAGTTCGTCGGCAATGGTGAGATATTCCGCTTCCGGGGCATTCCGGGCGGTGGCGTCATCAATCTTTTTGACGTACTCGTCCTTGAGCCGCACAAACTCGTTGTAGTTCTCCTCGGACTTTGCGGTTGTTTCTGCGTGCGATTCGAGCTGTGCAATCTCATTGTCCAAGGTGCGGGCAAACTCAACGTAGGAGATGTTCTTGGACTGCTTGAGTTGGTTGACGGCTTCCCGGCAAGGAACTGCTGCTTGCGTCAACAGCGTTTGGCGTTCCCGGAGGTTGGCTGCTTTGGAGCCGACAAAGAGTCCGCTGCACCCGGCATCTTCCCTGAATAGGCCTTCGAACCGGGGGTAGGACTCCACGAGGCCCTCCATTGAGTCGAGGTAGGCCTGGTAGGAATCGACCAGCTGCGCTACAGCCACACCGATCCCATCCGCTTCTTTACCGTCGCCGTAGCCCTTCTGCACATCGCTCAAGGCAGTCCGTGCGGAATTGACGGCCTGTTGGAACTCGTCCCGCTCTTTGACGGAGTTCTTCTCAGCATCCTCTCGTGTTGCGGGGACGTTGCGGGCCTTCTTATACGCGGCCAGGTAGGTGTTGACGGCGGGCTGGATCTTGTCCCTTGCCTCAATGAGTGCCGTCAGGCGCTCATCTTTCAGGAGGGCCAGGCTATCCCTGCGCTGCTGACCGGCGAAGTTGGTGAGGGCTATTACCACTACCGAGGCAACCACCGCCACCACAACGGCAATGGCAAGAGCGATAAGGACCGGACGGCGCTTACTGCGAACGGGCTCAATGGTCATCGCTATTTCCCCTCACCGGATGCTGCATCAAACTGTTCCAGGCTCTTCTTGAGGACGCCTTCGAATTCGGAATTTGAGCTGTTGGCACTCTCGATGATCTTTGTGTATTTGTCCTTGGTGGCGGTTTCATATGTTGTTTGCGCCTTGGCGAAAGCATCATTGATATCCAACAGTGCAAGGCCGGCGATGGTGCTCTTGCTGAGGCGCTCAAAGGTGTCCTTGCTATCCAGGACTTCCTGTTGCTTGTCCCGCTGCCCGCGGATAACCGCCTCTACGTCCGAGAGCAGGGTGGTGGTCTCGGCGTCGGCACCGTCCTTGGCGGTGCCCAGCGCGGCCAGGCACTCATCGGCGCTCTTGACGTACTCCTGGGCGTAGGTCTCACTGGCAACGTTCAGCGATGAATGCAAGGCCGCACACGGCCCGCCCACGGAGCGGTAGATGTTGGTGGTGTTGACCACCAGCTGATCGTTGTAGGCGATCACCGCACCGTACTGATCCTTGAAGCGCTTGAAGGATTCGGCAACTTCCTGATCCTGCAGTGCCGGCGATTCCGCCATCTGCTGCAGGCGGTCACGATTCACCTGTGACTCACGCACGATGCGCTCACGGTCCTGGTTGAGGACTTTCTCCTCCTCCGGCTGTCCCGCTTTTTCGGAAATGGCGTTCGAGTACCGTCCGGAAAACTGCTGGACCAAGGGATCGTAGAGATTCATCGAGTTGTCCACGATGACTCGCTGCTTGTCCAAGCGGATGACGTCAGCTCGGGCCGGTTCGGCCGACCGGGAGAGGGCAAACCACGTCCCAAGCCCGGCGGCCACCATGGCCACCACCACGGCGGCAACGAGGATTACCGTACGTCTGGAGCGTCCCTTGCCGGGTGCGCTGAGTGTTTCTTCCAAGCTTTCATCCCCCAAATTTGTGAATCACGTAGTGTTTGCGAACCACTTAGACGTCGTGCTTTAGCCGCTTCACGAAGAGTTTGGTCCGTTCCTGGCGCGGTGCCCGCAACACCTCGGCCGCCGGCCCGCGTTCAACCACCACTCCGCCGTCCATGAAAATGACCTCATCCGCCACATGCTGGGCAAAGGCGAGCTCATGGGTCACGATCACCATGGTCCAGCCCTCTTCGGCGAGTTCCTTGATGACTCCCAGAACGTCCCCCACAAGTTCGGGATCCAGTGCGGACGTGGGCTCGTCAAACAGGAGCAGTTGAGGCTTGAGTGCCAAGGCCCGGACGATACCCACGCGCTGCTGCTGTCCGCCTGAGAGCTCAAAAGGGTAGGCGTCGCGCTTGTCGGCAAGACCAACACGTTCCAGCAGGCGCTCAGCTTCCGCAATTGCCTCGGCACGAGGCCGTTTTTGGACCTGGACGGGGCCTTCGATGATGTTCTTCAGAACGGTCATGTGAGGGAACAGGTTGTAGTGCTGGAAGACCATGGCGCTGCGGTCGCGGAGCGCAGCCACTTCCTTCTTGCCCACCTTGGCACCGAAATCGATGGCGAGCTCATCCGAGGCATCCCCGCTCCCAAAGGTGACGGTGCCGGCGTCGGGAATTTCCAGGCCGTTAAGGGAACGCAGGACCGTGGTCTTGCCGGAGCCCGAAGGTCCGATCAGGGCCACCACCTGGCCGCGCCGGATATCGATGTCGATGTCCCGCAGCACCACATTGCTTCCAAAGGCCTTGGCCAGGTTCCGTGCCTTCAGGACAGAGGTGGCATGCGGCTGCTGTGCGGGTTCGTTAGTGGGCGACATAGCGGTCCAATCTCTTCTCCACGGCGGATTGCGCTGTGGAAAGGACCAGGCAAATGACCCAGTAAACCAGGGCTGCCTGCAGGTAAAGGGCCATGAACTCCTGACTGAACGCGGCGATCTGCTGTGCGTTGCGGAACAGTTCGGTGACCAGGATGAGCGAGGCCAAGGATGTGTCTTTCACCAGCGAAATGAAGGTGTTGGACAGCGGCGGAACGGACACCCGTGCTGCCTGCGGAAGGATGATGCGGACCAAGGCCTGGGGACGGGACATGCCGATGGTGTGGCCGGCTTCCCATTGGCCCTTCGGCACGGACAGGATGGCCGCACGGATGATCTCGGCAGCATACCCGCCCACGTTCAGTGAGAACGCGATGATGGCGCTGGGCCAAGGATCAAGACGGATGCCGATGCTGGGCAGGCCGAAGAAGATCACAAAGAGCTGCACCAACAAGGGAGTGCCGCGGATCACCGAGACGTAGAAACGGCCGATGCCCGAGAGCAACCAGTTGGGGCTCAGGCGCATCAGGGCAACCACCAGCGCGAGCACCAGGCCGAAGGCAAAGGACGCGAGTGTCAGCGGAATGGTCCCGGTCACGGCACCGGTGATCAGCGGACCGAAGGAACTCCAGATGAGGTCCCAGTTCATCTATTTGGTGACGTCCGCGCCGAAGTACTTCTCCGAGATCTTCGCCAGGCTGCCATCGGCTTGGAGATCGGCCAATGCCTTGTCCACGGCTGCTGTGAGTTCAGTGGAGCCCTTGCGGAACACCATGGCGCTCTCAGTCTTCTCCGGTGCCTCGGCGGCTACCTTCAGGCCCGAGTCGGGAGTGTTCTTGGCGTAGTCCAAGTACGTGAGCTTGTCGTTTACGGTGGCGTCCACTCGTCCCTGCTGCACCAGCGTGGCGGACTGGGCCCAGCCTTCAACTGCCTGGACATTGGCGCCCGCTTCAACGGCCATTTTGTAGAAGTTGCTGGTCAGTGACTGGGCGGTGGTCTTGCCCTTGAGGTCCGCGAAGCTGTTGATGCTGCTGTTGTCCGACTTGGTGACGACCACTCCCGTGGAGATGGTGTACGGCGTGGAGAAGTCGTACTTGGCCTTGCGCTCGTCATTGATGGAGATCTGGTTGGCGATAGTGTCAAAGCGCTTGGATTCCAGACCGGCAAAGATACCGTCGAATTGGGTCTCCTGGAAGGTAGCCTTCACACCAAGTTTCCCGGCCACGGCCTGGGCGACCTCGACGTCAAACCCCGTGAGCTCCCCGGCGCCGTCAGCGTGGAAGCTGAAGGGACGGTAGGTGCCCTCGGTGGCGATGACCAGTTCGCCCTTGGATTTCACATCCGAAAGGGACGTGTCCCCGCCGGACTGGGCAGGTGCTGATCCTCCACCGCACGCAGAAAGTGCAAGGGCGGCCGAGGCCAGAGTGGCTGCAAGGACAGAGCGGCGGGTGCGGAGGCTGTTCATGGAGCCATCTTAGTCACCGCCACGGCCAGGCTTGGCGGGCGGCTTGAAAAAGGGCCATTAAAAAGGCTGAGTGGGGGCGGTCCCCAACAGCCCGCCACCACTCATCCCCCCAATTGTGATCACGTGGGCGCCACATCCACCGGAAACCCGTTCTCTGATTCCGGTGTCAGGCTGCAAACCGCGTTCACACATTCATGATTGTGCCACGATCTAATGGTTTTGTGAAAGTCTTACGCCGAGAGACGTTGCTTTCGCCGCGCAAATGACTTGGAGAACCAGATCCCAGCAAGTCCAAGGCACGTGAACAAGGCGGCCGAGTAGTTGATGAGGACCCGCAACCAGGCCTCCGAAAATGGAATAAGGGGGAAAAGTTGGGACGACAAAAGCAGCGAAAGCCCTAGGAGCAGGAACCCCGAGGCCACCCGAAGCAGGACGGGTGCCGTGCTCACAACCGTGCGCCAGATGGCGGGTATCAGGCAGGCGGCCACAAACCCCGGATACAAGCGGCCCATCGCCGCGTAACCGTCAAGGGACGGCCCCCATTTAAGCCCGCTCATGCCGGCCGAGGATCCTTGGGTGTCCGTGATGACGAAGAAGTAGATTGTCAGGGCACCAATAATCGCCGCAGCAGTGATCCCCAAGGGGCCTCGGATGGCACGCACGGCAGAGGCTGAGCCGAACGCAGTGGCGATCTTGATGCCCATGAAGTAGAACGTGCCGTACAGCAGGAAACGCAGAATCAGATTGCCGATGTTCATCCCGCCGAGCCACCCATCGATGACCAGATAGGGGGCCTCGATACTGATGAAGATGCTCAACGAGATCAGCGAAAATATGTAGAAGACCTCCCGGTTTTCGCCGCGCAATGCGCTGGGGACCCGGGCCAGGGTAATGGCAAGGCAAACCGCCAGCGTGACCCAGGGCAGGACAGCCGTCATCCGAGGTTCTCCCAAATTCGTTCAGTTCGTTCGTGGTCTTGTTCCTGCCGGCGCAGTGTCTTGCCGAGCGCCAGGAGCCGTTCGCCAGCCAGCGTCACCAGTCTGCCCTGCGACAACTTGTCCAGGGCTTCCTGGCGGGCCTCAGGCGGCCATCCGGCTTCGGCTTCCGTAATCAACCCTGCTGCCACCAGTCCTCCCGCTGGCCCCACCCCCGCAGCACGCGAGGTAGCGATGGCCAGTTCGGGCGGAAGCCTGTTGGCGGTCAGGTGGGCGGAGAAGTTCTGTGGGGCAATCCCGGTGGCGTCGCTGACCCGGTGCCGCAACTCGCCGTCGTCGATCGCGTCCACCCAGTTACGCACGGAGGTGGGGTGCGGTGGTTCGGAAAGGCGCGGAGCGGGGGTAGTGCCGGGCTCGCTGCGGTCCACCACTGCGCGCAGCAGGTCTATGGTAGCCACTTGGCTGACCAGTTCGCAGGACGTGGGCGGGACGGGGTCGCCCCGAAGCTCCGCGTAAAGATCGAAAGTGGACAAGGCCTGCACAGGATTGATGTGGAAGCCACGGCTGATACTCACCAAAGTGGACTCGGCCACCTTGCCGCGGACCAACTGCTGCGCCAACGTTGTTCTCTTGATGCCGGCGATCCTGCAGACGTCAGCGGTGCTGGCATCGGGCGCAACGCCATGAAGCCAGCGCTGAAACGCCTTGGACTGTAAGGGCATGTGGAACTTTCCTGGAGGGGCCGCGAGGGCAAAGACGAACGTAAGCCGTTAAGTGGTAGTACGAAACGATTTTACGCCGACGCCACATTGAATTATGCTTGATGATTGAACCCGCTGGTCCGTACACCCCCCAAGTCCGGACCAGCGGGTTTTTCCATGCCCGCGGGAATCGCGGCCTGAATTTCTGCGTTCCCTTGCTGGAGGATAGACGATGACTGCAACTTTGGTGGCCAAGGATCTTGCCGGTGGTCATGGCCACCGCACACTTTTCTCGGACCTTTCCCTGACCGTTGCGCCGGGCGATGTGGTGGGCGTGGTGGGAGCGAACGGTGCCGGTAAATCCACGTTGCTGCGCATTCTCGCCGGCGTGGACCAGCCCCAGGACGGGAACGTCAGCTTGGCGCCCTCGGATGCTTTTGTGGGCTGGTTGCCGCAGGAACACGAGCGCACCGCCGGCGAAACAATTGCGTCATACATTGCCCGACGCACCGGCTGTGCCCAGGCAACAACCGAGATGGAATCCACCGCCGAAGCTCTCGGCTCAGGAGCTCCCGGAGCCGATGACGCTTACTCCCTGGCCTTCGACCGCTGGATGGCCTCCGGCGCAGCAGACCTCGAGGAGCGCATCCCGGCTGTCCTCGCCGACCTCGGCTTGGAGCTTGGCGCCGACGCGCTCATGATCGGGCTCTCCGGCGGGCAGGCTGCGCGTGTTGCTCTCGCTGCACTGCTGCTCAGCCGCTTCGACGTAGTCCTTTTGGACGAACCCACCAACGACCTCGACCTTGACGGGCTCGCCCGGCTTGAGGCTTTCGTCCAGGGCCTTCGGGGCGGCGTCATCCTGGTGTCGCACGACCGCGAATTCCTGGCCCGCTGCGTCACTACCGTGGTGGAGCTGGACCTCGCCCAGAACTCCGTGGCCGTCTACGACGGCGGTTATGAAGCCTTCCTCGAAGAGCGCGCCGTGGCCAAGCGCCACGCCAGGGAGCGGTACGAAGAGTTCGCCAACACCAAAGCCGACCTCGTTTCCCGCGCACGCACCCAGCGCGAATGGAGCTCTCAAGGCGTCCGGAACGCGATGAAGAAGAACCCGGACAACGACAAGATCCGTCGCGCAGCAAGCAGCGAATCGTCCGAGAAGCAGGCGCAGAAGGTCCGCCAGATGGAGTCCCGCATCGCCCGGCTCACCGAGGTGGAGGAGCCCCGCAAAGAGTGGCAGCTGCAGTTCAGCATCGGCCAGGCACCCCGCTCAAGTGCCGTCGTCGCCACCTTGCGTGACGTCGTCGCACGCCAAGGCGACTTCACACTGGGTCCGGTGAACCTCCAACTCAACGGGGGCGAGCGGATCGGCATCACCGGACCGAACGGTGCCGGGAAGTCGACGCTGTTGCGCCTGCTGTTGGGGACCCAGGAACCGGACGACGGCGAGGCCTCCATGGGTGCGTCTGTGGCCATCGGCGAAATTGACCAGGCGCGCGGACTGCTCGACGGCGGGCGGCACCTTGGCGACGCTGTTGAAGCTGTGCTGGTGGACTGGAACAGTGCGGATGTCCGTACCCTCCTGGCCAAGTTCGGCCTCAAAGCGGATCACACCTCCCGCACGGTGGATTCGTTGTCCCCGGGGGAGCGGACCCGGGCGGCGCTTGCGTTGCTGCAGGCACGCGGCGTGAACCTGCTGGTGCTGGACGAGCCCACCAACCATTTGGATCTTCCGGCCATCGAACAGTTGGAGGAGGCGCTGGAAAGCTACGAAGGGGCGCTCCTGCTGGTCACCCATGACCGCAGATTGCTCGAAAACGTTCGGCTCGATTCGCGCTGGCATCTGGAAAACGGACAAGTGCAAGAACTCCATCACAGCCCTAGCCAGGAGAAGTAACCATGAGCATGGACCGCGTGGCCTGGAGCTCGCTGTATAACATCACTACCGCCAAGAGCGGTTCGAAGCCTTTTTCCAAGGAGACCCTGAAACGGGTCATGGCTTTCGCCGCACCGCATAAGGGCAAGCTCATCGCCTTCGTGGTCGCCTCCATCGCCGGTGCCTTCCTGGCTGTGGCTACTCCGGTCCTGGCCGGCCAGGTGGTGGATGCCATCATCGCCAACGCAGGCGTCGGCACGGTGATCTGGCTGGCCGTCCTCATCGCCATCGTCGCGGTGGGCGAGGCCGGTGTGGGCTTGGTGACGCGCTGGTTGTCTTCCATCATCGGCGAGGGCGTCATCGTGGATCTCCGCACGCGCGTGTTCGATCACGTGCAGCGCATGCCCATCGCGTTCTTCACCCGAACGCGGACCGGTGCCTTGGTCAGCCGCCTGAACAACGACGTCATCGGAGCGCAGTCGGCCTTCGCCGGCACGCTGTCCGGTGTGGTCAGTAACGTTGTGGCGTTGGCCCTGACACTTGTGGTCATGCTGAATACGTCATGGCTTGTGACTGTGCTGGCTATGGTGTTGCTGCCGATCTTCCTGATTCCGGCCCGGCGGATGGGTTCCAAACTGGCTGACCTTCGCCGTGAAGCTGCCGCGCACAACGCTGCCATGGGCACGCAGATGACGGAGAGGTTCTCCGCTCCGGGTGCCACTCTGGTGAAGTTGTTCGGCCGCCCGGACGAGGAATCCCGTGAGTTCGCTGCCCGCGCCGGCCGGGTCAGGGATATCGGAATCCGGACTGCCATGCTGCAGTTCACCTTTGTCACCGCCCTGACCCTGGTGTCGGCGCTGGCTCTGGCCTTGGTCTATGGCCTGGGTGGTTGGTTGGCAATCGGCGGGCAGCTTGCACCCGGTGACGTGGTGGTTCTCGCCCTCCTCCTGACCCGTCTCTACGCTCCACTGACGGCGCTGTCCAACGCTCGTGTGGAAATCATGAGTGCTTTGGTCTCCTTCGAGCGGGTGTTTGAGATCCTTGACCTGAAGCCACTCATCACCGAGAAGGCAGACGCCGTGACAGTTCCGGTGGGTCCGGTTGCCGTGGAATTCGACGACGTCCGATTCTCCTACCCCTCCGCCGAAAAAGTCTCACTGGCTTCCCTTGAGGACGTTGCCACGTTGGATACCCGGGGCGGCGAGGAAGTCCTGCACGGTGTGAGCTTCCGGGTGGAGCCCGGCCAGACTGTTGCCCTGGTGGGCTCCTCCGGAGCCGGCAAGTCCACGGTGGCCCAGCTGCTCTCACGCTTGTACGACGTCGACTCCGGCGCAGTCCGCCTTGGCGGGCAAAAGCCCGGAACCGGCGTGGACGTCCGGGACCTCAGTTTTGACTCCCTGCGCGACACCATGGGTATGGTGACCCAGGACGGCCACCTCTTCCACGAAACCATCGCCTCCAACCTGCGCCTCGCCCGGCCGGACGCCACCGAAGACGACATGTGGGATGTGCTCCGTCGGGCACGCCTGGAGCCGATGATCCGGTCCCTGCCCGATGGCTTGGAGACCGTGGTGGGGGAGCGCGGCTACCGGCTCTCCGGTGGTGAACGCCAACGGCTCACCATCGCCCGCCTGCTCATCAAGCAGCCTCGCGTGGTGATCCTCGACGAAGCCACTGCAGCGTTGGACTCCACCAACGAAGCCGCCGTCCAAGCGGCGTTGGGCGAGGCACTCGAGGGGCGTACCGCCGTCGTTATTGCACACCGGCTGTCCACCATCCGTGCGGCCGACGCCATACTGGTGGTGGAGGACGGCAGGATCGTTGAGCGCGGCACGCACACCGAGCTGCTGGCCGCGGACGGCCGCTACGCAGAGCTGTATCAAACCCAGTTCGCGGAAGCCACGGCGGTGGCCGAGGAAGCGGTCCCGGAGCTGTAACCCAGGGCTACTTGGGCGGGGTGAGCGCTGGAAGTACGTGGTCCGTCAACAGCGGTGCCAGGTCCGGGGGAAGCGGCGCGTCGAGGTCCAGCCAGCGGATCTCGGCGATCTCCGCCGAAGGGTGCGCCTCCCATGTTCCGGGTGCAGTGAACACGGTGGCTTCGATATTGGTCGCTGCCTCATTGGCTGCCACAGCCAACCACACGCCGAGCGGCTCCAGGAGGTTCGGTGCTACCGCTATGCCCACTTCCTCCAAAAGCTCCCGCGAAGCGGCTTCAGCAGCGGTTTCGCCTGGCTCGGGCTTGCCGCCCGGGTGCATGAACTTGTCCGTGCCGCTCTTGCGGACAGTCAGCAGTTGGCCGGCGTTGTTGTAGACGCAGACGGCGCTGACAATAATCAGGTCCGTGCCGGTTCCACTCATGGTTGCCTCCCGGCTTCGATTCGGACCAAGTGCGATTCCAGCAGCAGATTCTTGGCCGGCCCACGAACATCCCAGGTGAAACTGAACGAGTCAGGTCCCTCCACAACGTACTTGACGCGGTATTCGTCGGGGTCGCACCAGTGCTTATCCTGGTTGACCTGTTCGGAGAAGCTCATCACGTGGAAAGGCCTGCCGTCGGGGAAGAACACCTCCATCGAATCCGGGCCGGCTCCGGGTTTCAGGACATACTCACGGAATGCCGGACCCGAATGGGTTGGCCAGTGCATGGTTCCGTCTTCGCGGTAGTCCAGCCCCGCGTCGGGGTTCAGGGTATAGCGCACGACGCCGGTAAAGGTTCCGTTGGTGCCGGAGGTCCGGTCCAGGAGTGTCCGCTCCACGCGCCAGCTGCCGGCCAAGTAGGCCTGCAAGTCCTGGGTGGGCTGCTGGTGGTTCAAGTGCCCTCGATTGGAATCGAACCAACGACACCGGCTTTAGGAGAGCCGTGCTCTATCCACTGAGCTACGAGGGCCTGTGTGTCCATGACTCTAAATCCCACTGCTGGAGCTCGAGGGCCCGGACACGACTACAAGCATACAAGCTGCGGGGGTGCTGCCCGAACACCGCTAGGCTGGCGTTCATGAAAGGGCACACGACTGCACCGGCGCCAGCTGGATCGTTCCTTCCGGATACCCGTGGCATCAGGGCGAACATCGGAGGGTGGGCGCAGCTGAGCGTGGTCCAATACTTCGTGGCTGAGGCCGCCGTGATCGAGGCCTGGGCAGGGCCCGAGCCCTACAGCAGGGCCACCGGATTCATCAGTGACCTCGGAGCAATCTCCTGCGGTATTTACGAGGACCGGGCCGTGTGCTCGCCGTTGCATCTGCTGATGAACGCCTCGTTTGTGGTGCAGGGCCTGGCCCTCATCCTGGGTGCTGTATTCCTGACGGCCGGGCTGTTGAGCGTGGCCGCGCGGGCCGGAGTAACGGCACGACGATTTCGAGCTGTTGCGGACGACTCTCCTCAGACGCGGGTCCTGACCGTGCCCTGGATCCTGGCTGTCGCCATCCGGATCCTCACCGGCGTCGCCGGAGTGGGAACGGTCCTGGTGGGACTGGTGCCCGAAGACCTCGGCTCACCTTGGCACTTTGCGGGCGCACTGATGTTCTTCATCGGGGGAGGGTTTGCACTGCTCCTGTTGGGCATCCTGTGGTTCCGGCAAACCCCGATCAGTTGGTTCCTCGCTGCCTGCGGGCTGGTTTGTATTGGCGCGCTCGTCATTGGAGGGTTCACCGGGATGGAGGTGCCTCAGCCGGGGTTGCTTGAGCGGTTCATGGGCTATCCGGTGACCATTGGCCTCGCTGCGGCCGGCCTGGTGATTGCCCAGCGCACCCACACGGAACGCAAGTTGGCGCGGGCAGGGACGGGCTCCCGCTGAGGTTTGTTGGCGGGGTTCCTGAGGTTTCCGCACCCGTTGCCGCCGATTGCGCCCGTAAGCACTGGTGCGCTGGGCGCGTAGGGGTGCGGCGCCAGCGAACATGTGGTGCGCTGGGCGGGTAGTGGTGCGGTGGGCGGGTATTAATGCGTCGCTGGCGAACGGGTGCCCAGCCGAGCGCCCCCGAAAATTGTCAGGCGGGCTTCGCACTCTTCCTGCCCAGGAACACGGCCACCACGCCGCACAGGAGACTGATCAGGAACAGCACCCACGACGCGACGGTGACAGCTGAGGCCAACGCGACCGAACCGGCGTCGGGCGTTTCGGCAGCCAGCACGGAATCGATGGCGATGTTGGACCACAGGTGCGCCACAGCGAACAGCAGGGGAGCAGCCCACAGGGTCCACCGCCATGACTTTCGCGCCACATTGGTGCCAATCAGCAGGAGCCAGCTGAAGCCGAAGATCAGCGGAAACAGGGTGCCGGCGGTCTTGTGGATGTAGTTCAATTGGCCACGCGCGGACTCGTCCATGGCCTCTCGAAGCTGGACGATGTAGTCCTGCGAGAAGCCGCCGATCAGCGAATCAGGCATCGCCAGGCCACCGGAGAGCTGCGTCATCTGGTTCAAGGTGAGCAGGTGCAGGTACCAGAACAGGAACAGGCTGGCCACGACGCCCGCGATCACAATGAGCTTTGAATTGCTCTGTGCCTTTTGCGGCGTGCGCTGGGTGGTGGTGTTGATCACGGGAGGCAGCGTGTGATCCGGGACCACTGCCTTTGCTCCGTGCTTCTTGATGCGCTGGGCGGGTGTCTTGGCCATGCCATTCATTATCCCGCCACATAAGCTGGATCCATGACCACCGGCAGGCACACAGCAACTGAACTCGATCCTTCACTCGATGACTACCAACTGGCCAGCGCCCTGGTCCGCGAGGCAGGCCAGCTGGCGCTGCTCATGCGGATGGGCGGACTGCAGGGCGAACGCAAGACGTCAGTGTCCGACGTCGTCACTGCAGCTGATCACGCAGCTGAGGCTTACGTCCTGGACCAGTTGCGGCGCTGCCGTCCAGACGACGGCATCCTGGGCGAGGAAGGCACCTCCGTTGCCGGGACAAGCGGCCGGACCTGGGTGATCGACCCCGTAGACGGCACGTACAACTTCCTCCACGGCTCCACATACTGGTGTTCCGCCATTGCCCTCAAACGGGACGACTCGATCCACGGCGGCACCTCGGTTGCCGATCCGGACGTGCTGCTGGGCGCCATCTATCAGCCCGAACTGGACAAGCTCTGGCTGGGAGGGGAGGGACGCCCGGCAACCCTGAACGGCGAATCGATCACCGGCTTCGGCGACCTTCCCGTGAGCCAAATCTCCGCCGCAACCTACATCCACCCCACCTGGTTGGCGGACCCCCGCGCGGCCATGCCCTGGCACGCGGCTGCAGTTTCCGCGGCATCACTGCGCATGTTCGGTTCGGGCTCCTGCGACCTTGGCCGGGTGGCCGATGGCGAACTCGGGTGCTGGTTCCAGCACAGCTGCCCCGAATGGGACTGGCTTCCCGGAAAGGCGATCGTCCGCGCTGCCGGCGGGGACACCGCCGTCGTGCAGGTCAACGGACTGAACTGGTTCGTGGCAGGAGGCCCGACGGCGGTACTCGAGCTAAGCGCGGCCCTCGCCTCCGTTCCCCAGTTCGCTTAGGGCCTGACGCGGGGCACAGGCAACATCGCGGCTGCAGCGCCTTATAGTGTCATGGGCACCGCCTAGACTGGTAGGCACCATGGATATGTTGTTTGACCCCTACGCAGACGGACCCTTCAAAGCAGGCACCAAAGCCGCAGTCAAGGCTGCCCCGGAGCTCTCCCTTTCCGGGGGAGGCGCGTCCGGGCCCCGCCTCCAGGAGGGAACTGCCGCATCCGGGCACGCCCCGCAGGGGCCCGCCTCCGGAGGATGGGGCAACCAGGGCGCCCACGGACTGCCAAATGCTGAGGCCCTCCTCCAGGGACTGAATCCGCAGCAGGAAGAGGCCGTGAAGCACGCCGGAAGCCCCCTGCTGATCGTTGCAGGTGCAGGGTCCGGCAAGACCCGTGTGCTGAGTAACCGGATCGCTTACCTGATCGCAACCAAGCGTGCTCACCACGGCGAAATCCTTGCGATCACCTTCACCAACAAGGCAGCAGCGGAAATGCGGGAGCGCATCGAAGCCTTGGTGGGCGCCCGTGCCAAGGGCATGTGGATTTCTACGTTCCACTCTTCCTGTGTGCGCATTCTGCGCCGGGAAGCTGCCAACGTTGGCCTGAATTCCAACTTCTCCATCTACGACTCCGCTGATTCGCTGCGCCTCATTACACTTGTGGCCAAGAATCTGGACCTTGATCCCAAGAAGTTCGCCCCCAAGGCCATCCAGCACAAGATTTCGGCGCTCAAGAACGAGCTCATTGACGCCGACTCCTACGTTTCCTCGGCAAACCACAACGACCCCTTCGAGCAAGCCGTGGCCGAGGTGTTCAAGGGCTACACGCAGCGTCTCCGGCAAGCCAACGCAATGGACTTCGATGACCTCATCGCGGAAACCGTGTACATGTTCCGGGCCTTCCCGGCGCTCGCGGAGTCCTACCGGCGCCGCTTCCGGCACGTTCTGGTGGACGAGTACCAGGACACCAACCACGCCCAGTACGCCTTGGTCAGGGAAATCGTCGGCTTGGGAACGGACACGAGCGTCGAACCGAGCGAACTCACAGTGGTGGGCGATTCCGATCAGTCCATTTATGCCTTCCGCGGAGCGGACATCCGCAACATTGTGGAGTTCGAAGCCGACTATCCGAACGCCCGCACCATCAAACTTGAGCAGAATTACCGCTCCACGCAGAACATCCTCAGCGCAGCCAACTCGGTGATTTCCCGCAACCCCAACCGGCAGGAAAAGCGTCTGTGGACCGCGGAGGGCGACGGCGAGAAAATTGTTGGCTACGTGGGGGAGAACGAGCACGACGAAGCCCAGTTCATCGCCAAGGAAATTGACCGGCTGCAGGACGAGGAAGGCTTGCGTCCCGGTGACGTCGCCATCTTCTACCGCACCAACGCCCAGTCGCGTTCCATCGAGGACGTTCTGGTTCGCGTCGGCCTTCCCTACAAAGTGGTGGGCGGCACGCGCTTCTATGAGCGCAAGGAAATCAAGGACGCCCTGGCGTACCTGCGCGTCTTGGTGAACCCGGACGACGACGTCAACCTCCGCCGGGTGCTGAACGAACCCAAGCGCGGGATCGGCGATCGCGCCGAGGGCGCAGTTGCCGCGTTGGCCGAGCGGGAACGTACCTCGTTCATGACCGCAGCGCGCCGCGCAGACCAGGCGCCCGGCATGGCAACGCGCTCCGTCAACGCCGTACTCGGATTCGTGAAGCTGCTGGACGACCTCGCGGAGGTGGCCTCCGGCTCCGGTGCTGCCGCTGCTTTGGAGGCAGTCCTCGAACAGACCGGTTACCTGGCGGGGCTGCGCGCCAGCAACGATCCCCAGGACGAATCCCGCGTAGAGAACCTCGCGGAACTGGTGGCCGTGGTCCGGGAGTACGAACGCGACAACCCGGATGGGTCCCTCGGCGAGTTCCTGGAGCAGGTTTCCTTGGTGGCCGATGCCGACCAGATCCCCGATGCTCCGGGTGCGGACATTGACGCCGCCGTCGCTGAGGCCAAGCGGATGGGCGTTGTCACCCTCATGACGCTGCACACGGCCAAGGGCCTGGAGTTCCCGGTGGTCTTCCTCACCGGTATGGAGCACGGTATTTTCCCGCACCAGCGCTCGGCGACGGATCCCAAGGAGCTAGCGGAGGAACGCCGCCTGGCCTACGTGGGCCTGACCCGTGCCCGCAAGCGCCTTTATGTCACGCGCTCTGAGGTTCGCAGCATGTGGGGCCAGAGCCAGTACAACCCCGCCAGCCAGTTCCTGGAAGAGATTCCCTCCGAACTTGTGGAGTGGAAGCGCGAAGGAATGAGTCGCCAGGCCGCAGGTGGCTGGGGGAGCGCCCCCATCGGGTCCAACCGCTACGGTGGTTCGTTCTGGGGTGCGGGCACATCCCGCGGTGCTGCCGCCAGCCCAACCGCAGGGTTCGACGCCGACGTCCCCGCCGCCGTCGTACGCAACAGGGTCCAGCCGCAGAAGGAAGTCATTTCCGTGGTGGTGGGGGATAAGGTCAACCACACAAGCTTCGGCAACGGAGTGGTGCTCGGCATCGAAGGCGCGGGCGACAAGACGGTGGCGAAGGTGAAGTTCGACGTCGGCGAGAAGCGGCTGCTGCTGCGGTATGCGCCCCTGACCAAGTTGGATGCGTGAAGCCGCACGGCATAATGAGGGACATGCAACGGACTGTTTGGGCGATCCTGGCTGCCTTGGTCATGGTGCTGGCGGCGGGATGCTCCTTCGCCACTAAAGATCCTGACTATGTACCTCCTGCCCCGCTGCCGCCGCTGGAACAGCTCCAACAGGTGCCTGTCACCGAGCAGACCACACTGTCCGCGGGCGAGGATGTCACCGCGTTCGTTACGGCTGACAAGAACATCGTGTGCGCCATGACCTCCGCACGGGGCGGGCACCTCAACCTGCCCTACGAGGCCAACTCCTACTCCGACGCCGCCAACAACAAGTTCGCCGTAGTCCCTGTAGTTCATTGTGAGCTGGCGAAGTATGCCAAGCCGGATACCGGCGACATCGCTGACGACTGCGCGGGAATAGGTCTCGGCTATCTTGGCGGGACGGTGCTCCTCACTCCGGAGAAGGCTGTCTATGGCTCATGTCGTTCCGGCGTAACACAAATGGAGTCGGAGTTCGGGCCCAAGGGCAGCCGTGACGGTCCCATCTCCAAGCTCCGGGAGTTGGCGGACGGGCAGAACATTGAACGCAACGGTCTGCGGTGTTCGGCCTATAACGGGGGCGTTGCCTGCGGAAACGTCTCAGGTGGCGTGGCGTTCTTCGTAAGCCGCGAGGGATACCAGTTGATTTCCGACGGCGGCAAAACGGTCCGCGGGAACCTGAAACAGGGGTCCTGATCGCGGCCGGAAGACGGCCGAACAGTCCAAAATCCGCGTCATTATGCGGTTTTTCTACATCCGATAGAAGTGTAAGGTTACTCACTTAACCGGTAGTGTGTAGCTGGCGGGACTCCTCAAAGGGCTAAAGTTCCGAGAGGACCTTACGCAATGTGACCGGCTTCAATCCCGGTTGTTACCGCGTACTTTCCGCAGCTGGCTATCGCGGTCATCGCGGTTCCCGGCTGAACAGAAAACTACTTCGACGTAGAAGGACACTAAACCGTGGACCTGTTTGAATATCAGGCGCGCGATATGTTCGAGGCGCACGGTGTACCCGTGCTCGCCGGCATCGTGGCGCACACTCCTGAAGAAGCGAAGGCAGCTGCCGAGAAGATCGGCGGCGTAACTGTCGTAAAGGCACAGGTTAAGGTCGGTGGCCGCGGCAAGGCTGGCGGCGTCAAGGTTGCCAAGACTGCCGAAGAGGCGCTTGAGCACTCCACCAACATCCTGGGCATGGACATCAAGGGCCACACCGTCAACAAGGTGATGATCGCCCAGGGTGCTGACATCGCCGAGGAATTCTACTTCTCGGTCCTCCTGGACCGCGCAAACCGCAACTACCTGGCCATGTGCTCGGTAGAAGGCGGCATGGAAATCGAGCAGCTTGCAGTTGAGCGTCCCGAGGCCCTGGCCAAGATCGCCATCGACCCCGCTGTGGGCATCGACCAGGCCAAGGCTGACGAGATCGTCGCAGCTGCAGGTTTCGCTGAAGAACTGCGCGGCAAGGTAGCCGACGTCATTCTGAAGCTCTGGGACGTCTTCAAGAAGGAAGACGCAACCCTGGTTGAGGTCAACCCTCTGGTCCGTACCGGCGCTGGCGAGATCGTCGCCCTCGACGGCAAGGTCTCCCTGGATGAGAACGCTGACTTCCGCCACGTGCACCACGCACACCTGGAAGACAAGGACGCAGCTGACCCGCTGGAGGCCAAGGCCAAGGCGCAGGACCTGAACTACGTCAAGCTGGACGGCGAAGTAGGCATCATCGGCAACGGCGCCGGTCTTGTGATGTCCACCCTCGACGTCGTTGCTTACGCCGGCGAGAACCACGGCAACGTGAAGCCCGCCAACTTCCTGGACATCGGTGGTGGAGCATCCGCCGAGGTCATGGCCAACGGTTTGGACGTCATCCTTGGCGATTCCCAGGTCAAGAGCGTGTTCGTGAACGTCTTCGGTGGCATCACTGCTTGTGACGCCGTTGCCAAGGGCATCGTCGGTGCACTGGCTGAGCTCGGTTCCTCCGCGAACAAGCCGCTGGTAGTTCGCCTCGACGGCAACAACGTTGAGGAAGGCCGCCGCATCCTGACCGAGGCCAACCACCCGCTGGTTACCCTGGCCGCCACCATGGACGAGGGCGCCGACAAGGCCGCCGAGCTCGCCAACGCAGCTAAGTAAAGGGACGCGACAATGTCTATCTACCTCAACAAAGACTCCAAGGTCATCGTTCAGGGCATCACCGGCGGCGAGGGCACCAAGCACACCGCCCTGATGCTCAAGGCCGGCACCAACATTGTTGGTGGCGTCAACGCCCGCAAGGCCGGTACCACGGTCCTGCACGGCGACAAGGAAATCAACGTCTTCGGCACCGTCAAGGAAGCCATCGCTGAAACGGGCGCAGACGTCTCCATCGTCTTCGTTCCCCCGGCATTCACCAAGGACGCCGTGGTTGAAGCCATCGAAGCCGGCATCGGCCTGGTAGTTGTCATCACCGAAGGTGTGCCGGTTCAGGACTCCGCCGAATTCTGGGCACTCGCCCAGTCCAAGGTGGACGCAGACGGCAAGCAGATCACCCGCATCATCGGACCGAACTGCCCCGGAATCATTACCCCCGGCGAAGCCTTGGTTGGCATCACCCCGGCGAACATCACGGGCAAGGGCCCCATCGGCCTCGTGTCCAAGTCCGGTACCTTGACCTACCAGATGATGTATGAACTCCGCGACCTCGGCTTCTCCACCGCGATCGGTATCGGTGGCGACCCCATCATCGGCACCACGCACATCGACGCCCTCGCTGCGTTCGAAGCTGACCCGGAGACCAAGGCAATCGTCATGATCGGTGAGATCGGTGGCGACGCTGAAGAGCGCGCAGCCGACTTCATCAAGGCCAACGTCACCAAGCCGGTTGTTGGCTACGTTGCCGGCTTCACGGCTCCCGAGGGCAAGACCATGGGCCACGCAGGCGCCATCGTTTCCGGTTCTGCCGGTACGGCCCAGGCCAAGAAGGAAGCTCTCGAAGCCGCTGGCGTGAAGGTCGGCAAGACGCCGTCCGAGACGGCCAAGCTGCTGCGCGAAGTTTACGCAACGCTCTAGCCTTTACAGCTAGCTCACGACGACGGCCCGGCGCCTTCCCCACGGAAGGCGGCGGGCCGTCGTCGTTCTTTAAGTAGCTGACGCGGGCCGAAGAGTCTGGGGGAAAACTCCGACCCGCGCCAGGTCTATGGGGCTGGCTAGGCGATGATCTTCAATGCCTGCCAACCGGTGCCGAGGCTGATGGGTGGTACGGTGCTGAACGCTCCGCTGCCTGTGCCCGGGTACAGCCACAGGGTGTCTCCGATGCGGCCTACGACGTCGTTGCTGCCATCGCCGTTGAGGTCGCGGGGCCCGGCTATCGATGTTCGGTTGTCCCAACCCGTGGAGATTTGCTTCCACTGGAGCCATCCGCGGGTTCCGTTTCCGGGGTAGAGCCAGAGGGCGCCCGTGTCCGAGCGTCGCGCCAGCACGTCTCCCTTTCCATCTCCATTAAAGTCCCCCGTGCTCAGAATTGCATTCATCACGTTCCAGCCGGTTCCAATGGTTGTGGGTGTCCTCTGACCGCCGGTTCCGTTGCCTTCGTAAAGCCGCAACTCACCGGAGCTCAGCCGGCCAATGAAGTCCGGAATACCGTCGCCGCTGAAGTCGCCGGGGGAGAACAACTGGCTCATGGTGCTCCACCCGGTGCTGACCTGAACCCGCGCTCCGAAACTGCCTACGCCATCGCCCGGGTAGAACCACAGGACGTCGCCTGCGCGGGCCAGCAGGTCCGGTTTGCCATCCCTGTTGAAGTCACCGGGAGTGATGGCCTCATTCACCGTTGACCACGCCGGTGCCGCCAGGGCTACCTGCCGTGTCAGAACGCCGCCTGCGCCGTCGCCTGGATACAGGTACAGGTTGCCGGCGGTATCGGAGGCAAGGACATCGGCTTTGCCGTCGCCGTTGAAATCATGGGCCGACGGCGGTCCGGCTGCGGGAACGGTGTACGTCTGGCTGCCCACGGTCGAGGTGTTGCCGGACGTGTCCACCCCGATGTACTTAAGGACGAGGTTGGAACTTCCCATGACAATCGGAGCCGCGTACTTGATGTTTGTGGCTGATTCCGTTGCCGTGGGCGTGCTGCCGTCGGTGGTGTAGTAGATGGCAGCGCCGGGTTCATTCGCCGAGAGGGTGATGGTGGCCCCGCTGGCCAATGCGCGGCCGGTGGGGTTGGCTGTCACCGTGGGAGCCGTGGTGTCCGGCGGAACCGTGTACGTCTGGGTGACGACGTCGGAGACGTTTCCGGCAGGGTCCGTGGCGAAGTATTTCAACGTCATGGGAGCCGTGCCGGGGAACGCTATCGGTGTTGAGTACACCTGCCCGGCCGTCAACGGGTCGGTACCATCGGTGGTGTATTTGATCACCGAGTTCGCTTCATTGACCGTGAGGGTGATGGTGGTGCCGGGAGCGTAGGCGCCGCCCGCCGGGTTCGCCGTTACCACCGGTTTAGTCACATCCGGGCCGGTGGAGTATGTCTGGGTAACCACGGCGGAGGGATTGTTCGCAGAGTCCACCGCGAAGTACTTCAGGGTCAACGGGCCATTCACAGTGATGGGGGTGGCGTATTTGCTGCTGGCCACTGTGGGAGTAGACCCGTCCACTGTGTAGTAGATGGAAGCTGGCTCATTCACGGTCAGTGTGACCTTTTGCCCGATGTCGTAGGTGCCACCCGCGGGTGTGGCTGTCACCACGGGGGCAACGACGTCCGCGGTGATGTGTGCCTCGAACTCAGACAGGCCCACATTGGTGGTGGTGCCGCTGACGGAGCTGATGGTGAAGCGCACGGAGCTGACCGTCCTGGCAGGAAAGTTCACGGTCAGCCCGGAGCCGTTGTTCGGCAGGGCAGCAACCGGGACAGTGCTGCCATCAGAGAAGACAAGGTTGCCGCCGGTTACGTGGTCACTTGGTAGCGGACGATCAAAAAGCGTCACGGCGTTGATGGTCCGCGCAGGGGTGAAGTTGTACTGGATCCAGCTGCCGGCCTTGCCCCCGTTGGTGACCCACTCGCGGTTGGCGTCCATGGGAGTGCCCCAGGCATATCCATCCCGCGCTTTCTCTGGACTTTGTCCCGAGGCTCTCTGAGAGGACGCTGAGACGGTTGTTCCCGCCGATTTCGCCGCGTTGCCGGTCCACTCGATGGCTGTAATGTACTGCCGTTTGAGCCAGTCGCTGTACGGCACGTCCGGGCAGATGTTCCCGCACAGGAACTCATCGAATTCGGCAAAGTGCCTGAAGGTGTTGACCTTACTGGTGAGTTCGGCGCCAGTGACGTTTTGCGCGTACTCGTCGATGACATAGGCATCGTAGGCGGACGAGGTATGCGGTCCGGTGTAGGCGCGAGTGGCTAACTGACCGAATTTTGCCGCAGCCCAGTGGTCGCTGTGGTCATAGGGGGTGGTGAAATTGCCTGTCCAGTCCTGGGTGCGGAACGTGGTGGGTTTGTAGTTGGCCACCAGCCGGTTCAACACAGTCTGCAGCAGCGATTTTGAATACGTGGCCGATCCGTCCACAGGCCGAATTGAAGAAATGCGTCCGTCCCACAACTTCAGGATGCTCTGGCCATTGAAACGGCTGCTGCCATTGCCGTTGGGGAAGCCGTCTGGAAGCCTCAGGAAAACCACCGAGATATTCGGCGCCGCGTTGAGCGTGTGGACAGTCACCGGTCGCTCGGGTACACCGGCGTCCGAAGCCGTCCATGCATTGGCGACCCCCGCCATCAAGGCGTAGCTTGACCGGATCCCGTCCTCAAGACCGGCCCAATACGATTGGCCTTCTCCGGCGTCGCCCGCTGTGAGGTAAATCGTCTGGACGCAACGCTTTGCTTGGACATCCCGCATGAAATCGGGGCTGATGAAGATCAGGTCGTCGTCCGTATGGGCAACGATCTGCTGGGCACCGCCGGTCCCGGGACAAGGGGGTACGGCTGCCGAGGCGGGCGTGGCAAATCCGAAGACAAACGAGGAAAGGGCAACAGAAAGGCCCAGCAGGAATCCCAGGATCCGCCGGACCAATGAACGAGTGCTGATGAGTGATGGGCGAGTATGACGACGAGCGTATTTCGGACGGTCCACAACCATGCTCCTTGAGCAGATGTTGGGCCCCCCAGCCGGCAAACTTACGACGCCCCCAGGACGTCATTTCGAATGGAGTTATTGCTGCCCCGATGATCAGAGGTGGTGAAAATCGATGCAGTGAGCGCTACTGTACTCCCGTGGATGGGCCATGGGTAGGGTTCCGGCAAACATCCACAAAGTTCTGGAACGGCAGCAACCGCTCGGCGTCGGGCAACTGGGAAGCCTCCGGATGCCATTGGACCGAAACCACCCACCGTGAAGGGTCTTCCAAGGCTTCCACGGTTCCATCGTCTGCCACGGCAGTGACCAGGAGGCCTTCACCCACCCGGGACACGGCCTGATGATGTCCGGAGGCGATCTTGATGGTGCTCCCCTCAGGGGATCCATACAGCCCCGCAGTCTTGGAACCGGCCGTCAGGAGCACGTTATGCCAGGCCCATTCGCTGGCCTCGGGATCGTGGGGATCCAGGCCGTTGTGGTTCACTGCCGACGGTGCCATGTCCTGGATCAGCGTTCCACCGTAGAGGACGTTCAGCAGTTGGTGGCCGCGGCAGACGCCCAACAGCGGCAGACCGGCGTCGATGGTTGCCCGGGCAACATCCATGTCCAGATGGTCCTGCTCGGGGTTGACATCGTAAAGGGACGCGTCAGGGTCCTGCCCATAGAGGCGCGGGTTGATGTCGCCGCCCCCCGGCAGCAGGACGCCGTCGAGCGTTTGCATCTCGGTGGCCAAGCGCCCGGCGCTGTCAGCCAACACCGGGGTCAACAGCACCGGTTGCGCGCCGGCCTCACGCAACAGGTCCACGATGAACGTAAAGAGCTCGTTGGCTTCACCCACCCGGGCGTCTGGGGCGTCCGAACTGC
The DNA here is from genome assembly GCF_017876035.1 of Pseudarthrobacter sp. PvP004. Lineage (NCBI taxonomy): Bacteria > Bacillati > Actinomycetota > Actinomycetes > Micrococcales > Micrococcaceae > Pseudarthrobacter > Pseudarthrobacter sp. PvP004. Next base: position 2,904,166 of record NZ_JAGINL010000001.1, on the reverse strand, counting down.
TGAGACGGACCGGGACGCCGATACGCGGCCGAACAACTTCTGAACTCTTCATGCTTCATGATGCACCGGATCAAGGCCCGGCACACAAACGGCTGCACCACTACGCTGAAACCATGAACCGCTCCGGAGCTTTGAACCCGAGTCCGCGAACTCTCGACGTCGAAAGCGTGGTCCACTTCCACCAGCTGGTGAGTGCAGGGGCCGGCTCCATGAACGGCTGGCACGCGCAATCGCTGGACCTTCGGGGCCACTCGCGGGACCTCAAAGCCTTGAACCCCCAAGGTGCGATTTTCCTGGGGTGCACTTTCGACGACGGGGTGGAGGAGAGCCTCCGCCGGCGGGGAGCGCTCATCTTCCCCAAGCTTCACAATGTGCCGTTCAATCCCTACCGCGGCGGCGTTTACACGGCCAGTGAACTGTATGAGGGCATCGCCGTCACAGAGTATGAATCCACCCTGGATGCCCGCGTCTACCAGTGGAGCATCCTCCCCGGGCAACGGGGCAGCCTGGACGCCACCCTCGCAGCGGCCCTGCACGACCACGCGATCGGCGACGCCCTGGACGAACTGCTGGACCACGGGGCACTCGCCGGGACCAAGCTGGTGGGTGTCATGGGAGGACATGCCGCGCAGCGCGGCACCAAAGAATTCGCCGACGCCGCAAAGCTGGGACGGTTGCTGGCACAGGCGGGCCTTACGGTGGCCACGGGCGGGGGTCCCGGCGCCATGGAAGCCGCCAATCTCGGCGCCTACTTGAGCGGACTGCCCGACGCCGACTCCACTGTCGCGCTTGAGGATCTCGCCGCTGTGCCCGGGTTCAGGCCCTCCGTGACGGCTTGGGCGCGGCAAGCAGCCGCCGTCGTCGAACGTTATCCGGACGGCACCCCGACGCTCGGCATTCCAACATGGTTCTATGGTCATGAGCCGCCCAATCTCTTTGCCACGCACATCGCCAAGTACTTCGCCAACGCTGTCCGCGAGGCCATCCTGCTGGAGCTCTGCGACGGCGGCATTGTGTTCCTCCCGGGCGCGGCCGGAACGGTGCAGGAAATTTTCCAGGACGCGTGCGAGAACTACTACGGAGCCCCGGAGACCATCACACCTATGGTGTTGGTAGGGCGCGAACACTGGGAACGGACTTTCCCTGCCTGGCCCATGCTGCAGAGCCTCGCCGCGGGGAAGCCCATGGCGGACAAGATCTTCCTGGTGGACACCGTGGAGGATGCGCTCGCGGTGGTAGCCGGGTAAGTGGTGGCCGGCTAGCCCCTTAGAAATCCTTGCTGCAAGGACCCGTGCCCAGCTGGGCGAGCCCTGTCCGGTCGCCTGCGGCGAATCCGCGGACCCAGGACGCTTGGTCGAACATGAGTTGCCGGGGATCGTCCACGTGGTCCAGGCCCAGGAGATGTCCCAGCTCATGCATGATCACAGCCACGCCGATCTCCTCTCCGCTGGGTGCGTCCACGATCTCCGCGAATTGTGGCGCATCCAAGGACACGGTGCCTGTCACATAGGCCTTGTAACCGTTGCTGAGGCCAATGGAGGAGCTGCCACCAAGGCCCACGGTCTGCCCGGTCAGACGCGGAACCTGCTCCGGTGTGCTCCAGGCAATAAGCACGGGCGCCCAGCGGTCCCCGTACCTTTCGGGCTGGTATCCGGGCCTGGTGGGGGAGGGAACTTCGGAACTGGGTCCGTCATAGATGAACTTCAATCCCGTGGCTTCGCTGGCCTGTCTCACGGCTTCCTCCACCAATGGCTGCCAGGACGGCGGGGCCAGGTCCGAGTTGACCACGTAGTGGATGGGCCTGCAGGGAGAGTAGGCCAGCGGGGTTCCGTCTTCCTTGACGGCCAGGAACTTGTACGAGGAACTGGTGCGGCCCAGTGGTCCCGGCGTGCCGAGCGGCGCGTCGGCTTCCTCGAGTCCCGGGATCGGGTCCTGGCGTTGGCCGAACGGTACGAGCCCGGGCCGGGGTGCCTGGCTCTGTGTGGCGGACGATCCGTAGAGGAGGTGCTGGAGTTCGCCGCTGAAATAGGCTCCTGCGCACACCAGACCGAGGACGCCGAAAAGGAACAGGATGGCCGCGATGCTGCTGTGCTTGATCGGCGGCCTGACCGGGGGAGGCTCCGGTGGGCGCGGGGTATGCGGAAGGTAACTCGGACGAGGGGGATCGTGGTCCGGCCACTTGGGCGACCCATAAGGTTCCATGGAACCCCCTGACGTGGAGGCCGCGACGGAAGGTGGGGCGCCGCCGTCGGCCGTATTCGCCAGCATAAGTCCCACCCCGCCGGGAGTCCATGCCGCGAGTGCTTGGAGTGCGAAGGCGCTTAGATGTCCTTGCGGCAGGGCGCCGAGGCAAGAAGGTACAGGCCGTTCAGGTCGCCCGCCGCGAGTCCGTCGGGTGCGCCGATCTCCGGGTACATGAGTTGGATCGGATCATCCACGTGGTCCAAGCCCATCACATGGCCTAACTCGTGTTGCATGACTGCCAGGACGTAGTCGGCCCCGCCGGGACTGGCCAGCAGTTCCGTTACCTGCGGAGTGTCCAGCTCCAAGCTCCCGGTGATGTAGCTTTTGGGGCCCTTGTTGAGGGAGTACATGGTGCTGCCTCCGGTCCCGATGACGTTCTCGGCCAGGGCCGGTGCCTCCACGGGTGTGGTCCACGAAATCAGCAAGGGAGCCCACCGGTCACCGTATTTGGACGGCTGGTAGGGTTCGCGCCGGTCTACCGGCACCTCGTCCGTGGTGCCATCGTTGACGAACTGGATGCCGGACGCAGCGGATATATTCGCCAAAGCGGTGGCCAGCAGGTCATCGGAGCCGGCAGGTGCGGACGCGTTGTTCACGACGTAATGAAGCGGACGGCAGGGCGAATAGCCCACCGGAGTGCCGTCGTCGTTGGTGGCCAAAAACTTGTACGAATCGTTGGTGGTTCCCGGCGCCGAAGGGGAGGCCAGCGGGGCGTCCGCTTCCTCACGTCCGGGCGGCGGTGCGTCAGGGGCGCGTGCCGGTTCCGCTTCGCCCGGCCCGTCCTGCGGTGAACCCGGAACGCTGACGCCCGGGAACAGCGCGGTGATGCGAGGGTCGCCCTGAAGGAATCCGCTCACCAGCACGGCGACGACGGCGGCAATGACGGCCATGAGGACGCCGCGGAGAATACGCACGGCTGTTCTAGTGCGTCGGTGCCTGGGCGCACGCGTTGCTTCCCGCTCCGGGTCCACGGTTCTCCATTCCTGATGCCCTGGTCACGCGGGGCAGCGCGGAGGACGAACCAACATTACGGTCTCCGGACCGAGCCGTCCAAACTTAGACGATAGCCGCGCCGAACGCCAGACCCAGCCCGTACGTGGCCGCCGCCGCTCCCAGGCCAATGGCAAGCTGCCGCAGCCCGCGGCTCAGCGGCGAGGTTCCGGACAACAACCCGACGACGGCGCCAGTCGCCAGGAGCGCGATGCCCACCAGAACGCCGGCCACCAGCAAGGCGGCGATGCCCGTCATGCCGAAAATGAACGGGAGGATGGGCACGATGGCGCCCGAGGCGAAGAAGCAGAAGCTGGACATCGCAGCGCCCCATGCTGAACCCACGGACTCGTGGTCGTCAATGGGTGGCTTCTCCGGCTGCAAGGAGAGGCTTGGGTCGCAGTCGCAGCTGAACAGTCCCATGCGCTCGGCAGCGCGGTGCTCCGCGGCTTCGCGCGTCATGCCCCGGGCCAAGTACACCAGGACCAGTTCGTTGTGCTCGATGTCCAACGACGGCGCCGCGGTCAGAGTGGCCTGCGTGGGCAAAGTGGCATTAAGGAGTTCCCGCTGTGAGCGGACTGAGACGTATTCGCCCGCACCCATGGACAGCGCACCGGCCAGGAGACCCGCCACGCCACTCATGAGCACCACGGGGCTGGGCACTCCGGTTGCGGCCATGCCCATGACCAGGGAAAGGTTGCTGACCAGGCCGTCGTTGGCGCCAAAAACGGCGGCGCGGAACGTTCCGGAGAGCCTGTTGCGACCACGCGTGGCAAGGCCCCGGACTACTTCTTCGTGGATTTGTTCATCTGCCACCATGGCAGGCGTCGCGGCAGGTTCGGTTCCGTACGGGGAGCGGCCTTCAGCGCGCTGCGCAAGGGCGAGCACAAACACGGAGCCGAAGTTACGGGCCAGGAAGCCCAGGAACCGGCTGCGGCTGGACGCTGCCTTGGGCATTCCGGCGTGCTCGCCAAGGAGCTTGAGCCAATGGGCCTCGTGCCTGCCTTCGGCCTCGGCCAAAGCGAGCAGGATTTGGCGTTCTTCGCCGTCGCGCCGCTGGGCAAGCTCCCGGTAGACGGCGGCCTCGGCACGCTCATCGGCCAGGTACTGGCGCCACCGGCGGATGTCCGCGTGCGAGGGAGGCGCGGCTGCTGATTCGGGGGCTGCTGAGCCGGGGGTGGGGTCCGGAGCTGGGCTCGACGAACTGTGGGATTCCTGGTGCATCTGCACTTTGTCTCCTGTGCTGGGTGGGGTAGTTGCGGCCCCATTGCACGCCCCACACTACCGCTTATCCGCGCGGATTTTTGGCTGGTATTCCTCAACTGGAATGTTCGGTGCACCGTAATTTCCTTGACCCTTGCCCGTGCCGGTGCTCAGATGGAAGGACAGGGACGGGGCCCTCCCGCCACTGGATTCTGCATTCGGGTCAACGGGCCGAATCGGCCCGGCAGAACCGGCCCACGAGACGGAGGTTGCACCATGAACACCACCGAATCACACGCCAACTACCCGGAGCGGACAACCATTGAGTCCGACCCGGCCTACGACTACGCCGAAGACCAGGAAGTGGATGAGCCCTGGGTTGAGGAAGTGGACGCCCCCGAGGACGACGAACGTGTGGTCCCCCTCGACGAAACCGAAGAATTCCGCGACGAGGATGAGGAAATCTAGGATGGATGGTCGCGGCTCAGTGTGAAGTGACGTTGGAGGCCCGCCCGCTTCCCGACGGCCGCAACAGTCACCGTCAGCGTCCTTGACGCCTCACACCAGCGCGTCGGCAGTATGGCTTTGGCCAATGCTTGCGCGATCAGCTGCGGCTCGGGATATGCGAACTTCCCTGTCCGGGCCTTTGTCGTGATGGTCACCGTGCCAAGGAAGAGGTCGACGGCGGGAATCACCGGGACCGTGGGCGTTTTCGCCGGGGTTCCTGGTGCTTCCAGGATGCTGGGTGTTTTTGGGGTGCTTGCTGCCGGGGTGGTATCGCCTTGGTACGGCAAGGGACTGCTCCTTGGGAGAGTGCTCTTGCCCGCTCGGTTGTCTCTGGTCCGGGACGGGCCGCTTCCTCATCCGAACCACCCGTGAACATGGGGTTGGTGTGTGGCCAGTCGGAGCTTGGCACCACATCTCTTGAAGCTGGGACCACCCTATCCCATGGCTGCCCGGACGACCCGTTGCGGGGCCCGTTCTGCGGCCTGCTTTGCGCACTTTGGGGTGGTCTTTGCGTGTAGAGCGGGCTTCCAAGGGTGGGGGCATGCGTTGTGGGGCCTGCTTTGCGCGCTTTGGGGTGGTCTTTGCGTGTAGAGCGGGCCTTCCAAGGGGTGGGTGTGTGTTGTGGGGCCTGGTTTGTTGTGCGGCCTGCTTTGCGCGCTTTGGGGTGGTCTTTGCGTGTAGAGCGGGCCTTCCAAGGGTGGGGGCATAACGCAACGGCGGCGCCGCCCCGAAAAGGGGAGGCGCCGCCGTCGAACTTTGTTAGTTTCTTTGTGCCTGCCTAGGAAGCCGGCGTGGTGAGCTCTTCCTCTGCCACGCGGGTGCCGGCCACACGGTCCGTCCACGCCTTCATGACGGCCGGATCGGTGGGCTTGCTCAGCAGCGAGACCACTACGTACACCGCAGCCGAGGCGATCAAACCGAAGTAGATGGGCTCGTTGGCGTAGATGCCGTCAAGAGGAACTTCGGCGTTGATCTCGAGGATGATCATGGTGCCCAGGGTTATCACTGAACCGGCCGCCATGGACCATGCTGCCGCGATGCCCGTTCCGCGCTTCCACACCAAGCCACCGATGATGGCTACCAGCAGGCCGCCCACCAGGATGTCGTAGGCGATGGTCAGAGCGGCCACAACGTCCTTGGTGGAGATGGCGATGATGATGGCTACGATTCCCAGTCCGAGGACCCAGTAGCGGTTGGCCTTGACGTCGTGCTCAGGGTTGTCGGAGTCGGACGTGTCCACCTTCTTGCCGAACCAGCTGGCAACGAAGGGCATGACGTCGGCGCGGGCAACGGTGGCGGCAGCGATCAGTGCGCCGGAAGCCGTGGACATCATGGCGGCGACAGCTGCAGCGAGTACCAGGCCGCCGATGCCGATGGGCAGGAGGCGGGTAGCCACTTCGGCATAGACGTCATCCTTGGCAGCGATCTCCACACCGGAGAGGGCCACGCTGGCAGCCATGCCGATCAGGGCACCGGCGAAGCCGTAAAGGATGCAGTAGACGCCAGCGGTAGCACCGCCCCAACGGGCAACCGTGGGGGTCTTGGCGGTGAAGACGCGCTGCCAGATGTCCTGGCCGATCAGGAGGCCGAGTGTGTAAACGACGAAGTAGGTGATGATCGTCTGAAGGCCGATGCCACCGATGTCGAAGAAGCTCTCATCGACGCGGGCGCGGATGCCGTCGAGGCCACCAGCAGCGTTCAGTGCGAAGGGGAGCATGAGGAAGAAGATTCCCACCGTCTTGATGACGAACTGGACCTGGTCGGCCAAAGTGATGGACCACATGCCGCCGATGGTGGAGTAGACCAGGACGATTGCGCCGCCGATGGCGATGGCGAGCCAACGCTCCCAGCCGAAGAGGACCACGAAAATGGTGGCGTAGGCGCCGGTGGACGTGGCACACAGCATCAGTGTGTAGGCCAACATGACGATGCCCGAGGTCTGGGTTGCGGTGCTGCCGTAGCGGAGAGTCAGCATCTGGGAGACCGTGTAGATCTTGAGCTTCTGGATGGTTCCGGCGAACAGAAGGCTGAGCAACAGCACGCCTGAGCCGATGGCCACCACCAGCCACATGCCGGAAATGCCGAACTTGTAACCGAGGCCGACGCCGCCCACGGTGGATGCGCCACCGAGGACCACTGCGGCCATGGTGCCGGTGTAAAGGAAGGGTCCCAGGCGGCGGCCGGCCACCAGGAAGTCACTGTTGTTCTTGGTGCGGGACTTGCCCCACCAGCCGAATGCCAGCATGGCGAGCAGGTACACCACCACGATTGCGATGTTTATAGCCGAAGATTCCATGAACGGTCCTTGGAGCTGATGCACGGAGGTTGGGGTTTTCGACGATACTCCTGCGAAGCGTCGAAGTCTCTGTGCTGACGATTGGAGATTGGGGATGTGTTGTGTGCCTCACAGACAACACTTGTTGCCTATGAGGATATGTTGTGATGGGAGTAACAGTCAAGATCCTTTGGTCATGCTTCCGCGTATTCTGGCGCTCTTGGCCTGTCTCCCGGCTACTATTGCTCCAATGACAGGGCCACATGACAGGCCTGAAAGGTTCGTGAATGAAGGCTCTACCCGTTGAACCGAGCAATATCCCAGTTGCCATCGGTTCCAGAATCCGCGCAGCCCGGCAAGCGCAGCGCCTCACCATCGAGCAAGTGGCGGATGCTACCGGATTGACCAAGGGCTTCCTCAGCCGTGTGGAGCGGGACCTGACGTCGCCGTCGGTTGCCTCGCTGGTCACTCTGTGCCAAGTGCTTTCCGTCTCCGTGGGCGACTTGTTCGCAGCTCCGGAGACCCACCTGACCAAGCGCGACGACGGTCCCCGCATTTCCTTGGGCGGCCAGGGCATCGTGGAGCGTTTATTGACCGCCCGCTCCGAGCGTCGCTTGCAGATCCTGCAGGCAACCATTGAGCCGCGTGGTCGCGGTGAAAACGAGCTCTACGCCGTGGACTGCGACGTAGACGTACTGCACGTGGTCAAGGGGCGGATCAAGCTCATCCTGACCAATGAAGAGTACGACCTCGAAGAAGGGGACACCCTCTCTTTCCCAGGCCGTGAACCCCACACCTGGATCAACCCCACGGACGAGACCGTCGAGGTGCTGTGGGTCTTGGTGCCGGCGGCGAGCCGCTAGTTCCACCCTTCGCTGCGCTCCCTCCCGGTTAGCTCCGGTATTGGAGCCGGGGGAGTGGGCTGAACCCTGGAAACCCGGGGCTCACTGGTGCTAGGTTGCCCACCAACCGGGCAGGATCGTCACGACGCCGCTTGAGAACCGCCTGGATCTCCGCGATCACGCGCTCCGGTTCGAACCAGATGACTTCCGGTGGGTACCTCAGGACCAAATACCCGTTGATGGTGGAGGCGTTGTTTCGTGCCAAGTCGTTGCGGAGGGACTTTCTGTCGGAGTGAAACGCGAAGCCGTCCACTTCGACGATGAGGAATTCTTCGAGCAGGAGGTCGACGCGCCCGATGCCAGGTATTGCCACCTGGGCGTCGAAGGCAATTCCGTGTGTGCGGAGCAGGTGCTGTGCATCGACCTCCACAATGGACTCTGCACGCAGGTCGAGATCCTTGAGCGCGTTGAGGACGGGACGCGACCTGTCTCCACGCAGCTGTTCCTTCAGCAGGTCCAGCGGCACTCCGTGCAGTCGAATCGCCGAGACGGCCATTGCCGTTGAAGCGGGCGGCTCCAGGCAAGCCATGGCGTGAAGCACCACATCCTCCACCGCGGCGATTGGGAGGCTGGGATGGGGATCGAACCTGATGGTTCTGTGCCTGACGAAGCCGGTGCCGTGACCGTGATTGCATGCCAGATGGTGGAGATCAGGTGCTTTGCGTATCCACAATCCGTAGTGTTGGGCAGCGCTGGCGCAGGAGACATAGGAGTTGTAGCGGAGGGCAGTTGCCAACTCGGGTCTGTGCTCAGCAAGGATGAAGATTCCCCGCCGTGGTTGTTTCGCCCCCTGGCTTGGAAGGCGGGCGAGGTCCCTGCGGGAATAGCCTGCGGCCAGGAGTTGTCCGGTCCGAGCCACGCCGCCTACTTTTTTGAGGTACTGGAGGGCGTCCATCGGACCAGTCCACAGGCTTCCAAGGTCCCACGAAATGACGCACTTGCCGTATGTGGGCAACTCCTGCCGACGCTCCATCCCGGTTTGAGCCGCTGGTGGCAGCGCTCCTCCCCGGTTGCCGGAGCCCTTCGTTCCACAAGCCAAGCGGAACGCGCGAAATCCGGGGAGGGGCGCAGCCTGCGAGGGGACGAACCGGGAAGGGGCGCAGCCTGCGAGGGGACGAACCGGGAAGGAGCGCGCGGATCGGGCGGCTAGCCCACGTGCACCCACGGCCGTCGGGTGATGTCAGGCTCGGCCTCCCTGAGCACTTCACGGGTCACCGGTGCGATCTCTCCCTCGCCGAAGAAGAGGAACTTGCTCAGGTTGGAGATCGGGTTTCCCTCGGTCCAGCGGAAGTAGATGTGCGGCATGAATCCTGTGACGTCGCGGATGTGGAGGAGTACTGCGGCCACGGTGTTCGGCACGTTGTTGCTGTGCACTTCCAGGATTTTGAACCCGTGCCTCAGCTTTCCCACAACCTGGAGCTCCTGTTCGAAGTCCGAGCTGTCGTCCACAATGACCTCGATGAAAACGGCGTCGCAGTCAACGGGCAGGTGGCTGGCCTGCTGGGCGTGCTGAAGCTTCTCCCTGTATCGGCTGGCGCTGAGGTGCTTGGGCTCGTGGGCGATGATGCGCACGGGGCCGTCGCCGGCGTTCGCCGTGAATTCAAGGGCTTTCTCGTCCATCTTGATATGGGTAGCCCTGAGTTCGAAGGCGCGGCGCATCCGGGACGTGAAACTGACAACCAAGATGCCCAGGATAAAGAGGGCCGCAATCTTCAGGCCGTCGGGGCGCTCGATCGAGTTGACCACGGTGGTGTAGATGAACACGAGGGAGATCAGTCCGAAGCCTATGACTTGAGCCCGCTGCTTCTTTCGCCGGGCGGACAGGGTTACTGCTATGGAAGCTGAAGTAATCAGGACCAGCACGCCGGTGGCATAGGCGCCACCCTGAGCGTTGACATCCGCCTGGAAAATGATGGTGACGATGAAAGCTATGGCTGTGAACACCAGGACAAGCGGGCGGAGAGCCCGGGCCCATGCCGGCGCCATGCCGTAGCGGGGCAGGTAGCGGGGGACGAGGTTCAAGAGTCCGGCCATGGCTGACGCTCCGGCGAACCAGAGGATGGCGATGGTGCTGATGTCGTAGACAGTTCCGAAGCCGTCGCCGAGGAACTTGTGCGCAAGGTAGGCGAGCGCGCGGCCTTCGGCCTTGCCGCCGTCCTGGAATTCGGCGGCGGGGATCAGCATGACGGTGGTGAAGCTGGAGGTGATGAGGAAGGAGCTCATGATGATGGCTGCGGTGGTCAGGAGCTTATGGGCACCTTTGATGCGGCCGGCAGGGTTGGCTTCGGTATCTGACGCGTGGCCCTTGATCTGGGGCATGACGGCGACGCCGGTTTCGAATCCGGAGAGTCCCAGTGCCAGGCGTGGGAAGACCAGGAGTGCCAAAGCGATCATCATGATCGGATCTCCGTGGGATGTGGTGAGCGCGCTCCACCAGTCGGTAATGACGCGGGATTCGGTGAAGAGGTGGGTCATGGACACGGCGATCACCACGAGGTTCAGGGCAAGGAATGCGCCCACCAGCACCACAGCCACGTTGATGGCTTCCTTGAACCCGCGCAGGAAGACGATGCCGAGGCCTGCGATCAGCGCGATCGTGATGACCACCTGCTGGCCTTCCAGGAAGTGCGGGGCGAAGGGGTTCTCGATGAGGTGGGCCGTGGCGTCGGCGGCGGAGAGCGTAATGGTGATCATGAAGTCCGTGGCGGCGAAACCAAGAAGAGCGAGGACGAAGAGCTTGCCTCCCCAGCGGGGAAGCAGGCGTTCAAGCATGGCGATGGAGCCTTCGCCGCGGGGGCTTTCCTTGGCTACGCGACGGTACACGGGGAGGGCGCCGGCCAGGGTTGCGAACACCAGGAGCAGGGTGGCCAGCGGGGACAGCAGTCCAGCGGCGAGGGCGGCGATGGCCGGCTGGTAGCCGAGGGTGGAGAAGTAGTCCAGGCCGGTGAGGCACATGACCTTCCACCAGGATTGGGGTTTATGTGAGTCCGATGGGCGGCCGTGGGGTCCCTGCCGCTTCCCTGATGTGTCCGGCATTCCTTCCAGCAGCCATGGTTTGAGCTTGAAGGAATGTTTGGGCTTATCGGCTGGGTCGGCCGGAGGCCTCGTCAGGGTGGTCACGGTGTCCTTTCGTGCAGCAGGATGCTGCTTCCGCTAGGAGCGTATGGCCGCGTTCGACGTCGGGACCCCGGTTTTTATGGAATCTTTACGCCCGCTGTGACCGGCATCTCATGACGCACGCACTCAAATCTGACTTGTAAACAAGTGATGCTTATTAGGCAACTTTGAGTGTATGATGGGAGTCACAACCAGTGATCCATCTACTCAAGGAGTGGCATATTTTGGAAGAGCTCCGTATTGAGGCCAACGGGAACCTCGGCCCCATCGATTCATCCCGCATCCCGCGCTACGCCGGTGCCGCCACCTATGCCCGCCTGCCCCGCCTGGACCAAGTCTCGAAGGCCGACGTCACCGTTGTTGGCGTCCCCTTCGACTCCGGCGTTTCCTACCGCCCCGGCGCACGTTTCGGTGCCAACCACGTACGTGAGGCCAGCCGCCTGCTGCGTCCGTACAACCCGGCGTGGGACGTGAGCCCGTTCGAAAACATCCAGGTTGCCGACGCCGGCGACATGGCCGTGAACCCCTTCAATATCAATGAGGCTATTGAGACCGTCCAGCAGAACGCGCTGGACCTCACAGCTAACGGCAGCAAGCTGGTCACCCTTGGTGGCGACCACACCATCGCCCTCCCGCTCTTGAGGGCAGCAGCGGAACGAGCCGGCGAGCCCATCGCCATGCTCCACTTTGACGCCCACCTGGACACCTGGGACACGTACTTCGGCGCCGAGTACACCCACGGCACCCCGTTCCGCCGTGCGGTGGAAGAGGGCATCCTGGACACCGAGGCCATCAGCCACGTCGGTACCCGCGGACCCCTCTACGGCAAGAAGGACCTCGATGACGACCACCGCTTCGGCTTTGGAATCGTCACTTCCGCCGACGTCTACTACCAGGGCGTCCTGGAAACGGTCGCGAAGATCCGGGACCGCATCGGCAACCGCCCGCTGTATATCTCAGTGGACATCGACGTCCTGGACCCGGCCCACGCACCCGGCACCGGCACCCCCGAAGCCGGCGGCATCACCAGCCGCGAACTCCTCGAAATCATCCGTGGCTTCCGCGGCATGAACCTCGTGGGCGCGGACATCGTGGAAGTTGCCCCGGCCTACGACCACGCAGAGATCACCGGTGTTGCAGGCAGCCACGTGGCCTACGAGCTCGTGACCCTCATGGCGGATAACGCCGTGGAAGGCGACCGGCTCGGCGCCCCCAACGGTTACGCGCAGCAGGCACTCGGTGCCCGCATCGCGGAGCTCGCTCAGGCAACCGGAGCAGCCGGAGACCAGCGATGATCGATTTCGATCCCGGCACAGCAGCCCCCACCAAGGGGACCAACCAGCGCAACGGCGGGGACCTCGTCGTCGAGACCCTTGAAGCGCTTGGCGCGAAGACTGTCTTCGGTATCCCGGGCCAGCACGCGTTGGGTCTCTTTGACGCCATGGGCCGCGGCAACCTGCACTTCGTTTCCTCCCGTGTGGAGAACAACTCGGCGTTCGCAGCGGACGGCTACTCCCGTGCCACCGGCGAAGTTGGTGTGCTGTTCCTGTCCACCGGACCCGGCGCGCTGACGTCTCTGGCAGGCTTGCAGGAAGCTTACGCCACGGGTGTTCCGATGGTGGTGGTGGCCAGTCAGATCCCGCTCGACGGTCTGGGCGCACGCCGTAAGGGCATGCTGCACCAGCTCGATGACCAGAAGGCCTCGGCCGCGAACGTCACCAAGAGCCAGCGACTGATCCAGCACGCCTCGGGCATCCCGTCGGCCATCCAGGACGCCTGGACCGAAGCGATTTCCTCGCCTCAGGGCCCGGTGTGGATCGAAATCCCGCAGAACGTCCTGCTGGACCCCATCATGGTCCCGCCGGTTGAAGACGCGCTCGCCGAGGCATTCGACAACCCGCCGCGCGTCGAGCTGATTCGCGAGGCCGTGAAATGGCTTTCGACGGCGGAACGCCCGGCGATCATCGCAGGCGGCGGTACCCGTCGTGGCCGGGCTGAGAAGTCGCTGCTCTCGATCGCCGAGCAGCTGCGCGCTCCGGTCATCTGCACCCCCGGCGGCAACGGTGCCTTCCCCTGGACCCACGAGCTTTCCCTGCAGTCGTGGATCGAGGACCGGTACATGACCGATGTCCTGGAAGACGCCGACGTCCTGATCGTCATTGGCTCGTCCCTGGGTGAGGTGACCTCGAACTACTTCACCTTCGAACCCCGCGGACGGATCATCCAGATTGACGCCGAACCCCGCGTCCTCGAATCCAACCGGCCGGGATTGGGCATCCGTGCCGACGCCGGCCAAGCCCTCGCAGCCTTGGACGAAGCCCTCGCAGCAGCAGGGGCCGCGGCCACGGCCACGCGCTCCTGGCACGGAACCAGTCCGGAAGACGTGGTCAAGGACTCCCTGGCCAAGGTCAAGGCACGCCTGGAATCACAGGACCTGGCCAAGGAACTGAAGTTCATGGCCGACATCCGTGAGGCAGTTCCTGCTGACATGCAGACGTTCTGGGACATGACCATCTCCGCGTACTGGGGCTGGAGCTGCTGGGACGCCCGCGAGGGCCAGTTCCACTCCGCCCAGGGCGCCGGTGGCCTCGGCTATGGTTTCCCGGCAGCAATTGGTGGTGCCGTGGGGCTGGAGACCACCGGTAAGCCAAGTCGTGTGCTTGCTGTGTCCGGTGACGGCTCCTCCATGTACTCCATCTCCGAACTCGCTACCGCCAAGCAGCACAACGTCCCGGTCACTTGGCTGATCGTGGACGACGGCGGCTACGGCATCCTTCGCGAATATATGGTGGGCGCCTTCGGCCAAGCCACTGCCACCGAGCTCGCCCGCCCGGACTTCGTGAAGCTTGCAGAGTCCTTCGGTGTCCCGGCACGCCGGGTTGCCCCGGAGGAAGTGGGGGACGCGCTCAAGGCGTCCTTCGAAGCGGACGGACCCAACGTCGTCGTGGTTGAAACGCTCCTGAAGATGTTCGGCCCCACACACTTGGACGACTAAGTAGACGCAGCCAGCCCCCGTACGGTGATCCGTGCGGGGGCTGTTCGCGTTTAACCGCGGGGCCGAGTTCGCGGGAAGCCGTTGAATTCGCCCGGAGCTTTGCGGCGTGTTGGCACTCTTCCCGCGTTCTCAGCGCCTGATGCCCGAATCTTATCTTTAGTTTCCCAAAGCAATCATTCTGCGTTATAGTTGCTTTAGGCAAACAAAAAGAGGGGTGTTTCGCATGTCCGTCGGTTCTGCCACAGCAACCGATCTTGTGCATCAAATCTTCGACCTCCAGCGCACGCTGCGCTGCGTGGTCACCGCCCACATGGCCCGCGTTCCCGACGTCGGCATGGCGTTGCAGGGAGTGATGCGGTTCGTCGGCGAGGGGGAGACCCGCGCTACGCAGCTCGCCACCCGACTCGGTGTCAGCGCCCCGGTCCTGAGTCGGCACATCACTGAACTCGAGGAGCTTGGTTTTGTGGTCAGGCGTCCTGACCCTGCGGACGGACGGGCCCAACTTCTTGCCCTCACGGAGGAAGGCGCGGCGAAACTACGCGAATTCGAAGAACAACGCAGCGTGAGACTGCGGGATTACCTGGCGGATTGGAGCGAGGCTGACGCCCTTGAGGCCTCCCAGGTGATCAACAAACTCACTGTGTCCCTCAAGGACTCAATCCGGGCAACGGCGGCCGGCTCCATCACAACAAACCAGACAGCTTAGGAGCCCACGCATGGCTACACCAGCAGTACAACACCCGAAGGCGGTGGACGCCTCAGTTAACAAGGCCGCCGCGCCCATGACCCACCGGCAGATCATGGAGGCACTGACTGGCCTCCTCGCAGCCTTCTTCACGGCAATCCTCAGCAGCACGATCGTCGCTAATGCGCTGCCCACCATCATGTCCGAGCTCAAGGGCACCCAAACCGACTTCGCCTGGGTCATCACGGCCGCGTTGTTGGCCAACGCTGCCACGACGCCCATCTGGGGCAAGCTCGCGGACCTTTTCGACAAGAAGCTCCTGGTCCAGCTGAGCATCATCATCTTTGTGGCCGGCTCAGTGATGGCCGGCCTGTCCGAAACCATTCCCCTGCTACTGACCGCCCGCGTGATCCAAGGCGTGGCGATGGGTGGCCTCACCGCCTTGGCGCAGGCGATCATCGGCTCCATGATTCCCCCGCGTGACCGCGGCAAGTACTCCGGTTACATGGGTGCCGTCATGGCCGTCGGCACGGCCGGTGGCCCACTGTTGGGCGGCTTCATCGTTGACAGCCCGCTCGGCTGGCGCTGGACGTTCTTCGTCTGCGTGCCGCTCGCCGTCGTCGCGCTCATCCTGCTCCAGGTGACGTTGAAGATCCAGCACATCAAGCGGCCCGCCAAGATCGACTGGCTCGGCTCCATCCTGCTGACGTCCGGTGTGAGCCTGCTCCTCATCTGGGTTTCCTTCGCCGGCAACCCGGACTACTACGACTGGTTCTCCTGGCAGTCCGCCCTCATGGTGGGCGGCGGCGTGGCCCTGCTGGCAGTCCTGGTGTACGTGGAAACCAAGGTTGCGCAGCCGATCATCCCGCTTAAGATCATCTCCGAGCGCACCACGGCCTTGGCCATTGTTGCCTCCGTTGCCGTTGGTATCGCCATGTTCGGTTCCTCCACCTTCCTGGGCCAGTACTTCCAGGTTGCCCGCGGCGCTACGCCCACCGAGGCCGGCCTGCTGACGCTGCCCATGATCGCCGGAAACCTCATCGGTTCTGTCGCGTCCGGCATCCTGATCAGCCGTTTCGGTAAGTGGAAGAGGTTCCTGATCGCAGGCTCCGTCCTCCTCATTGGTGGCCTCGCGTTCGCCGGAACCATGGACCACACCACTGAACTGTGGATTGTGGCGATCTACACCGGCGTGTTTGGCCTTGGACTCGGCATGCTGATGCAGAACCTGGTGCTCGCTGTTCAGAACACCGTCCAGGCGAAGGACATCGGAACCGCCAGCGCTTCGGTGGCGTTCTTCCGCTCGGTAGGTGGCGCGATTGGCGTATCCGTCCTCGGTGCCATCATGTCCAACCACGTCAAGGACCTTGCCGTTGAGGGAATGACTGCCGCAGGTATTCCTGCCCAGGGCGGTGGCGCTGGAGCCAGCATGGACCTGGCGGACATGCCCGCCCCCATCGCCGAGATCATGCGGGCAGCCTACGGTGACGCGACCGCGCAGATCTTCCTGATCTCCGCGATCATCAGCGTCGTGGCTCTACTGGCTGTGCTGTTCATCAAGGAGCGTCCGTTGCGCCGCACGGTTGATGCCGCTCCGGAAAAGGAACTCATTGCCACAGCGTCGGGAGACGCCGGAATGTCGCTGGACACGGCGGCCATGGACGCAGTGAAAGCGTCCGACGACGGCGCGCGCCGCATGGGTGCCCACCCCGCCGTTCCAGGGGGCGGCAGCCAGGTTCCCAGTGCGGAGTCCGGAACCGATCTTGACCTCGAGTTTGCTCGGATCCTCACGCAGGAACGACCCCAAGGTGTAGCCGACGTGAAAGAAGTTCAGGAGCAGTTGTCCCGAACGCAGTACGTCCTGGCCGAACAGCAGCTACAGCTCAGCCGAGCCAACGTGGAGCTGCAGGCCCGTTTGCGGGAGCAGCAAACCATTGCGGAGCAGCAGGCCCACACCGCGGAGGAGCTCGCCGCGATCCGCAAGGAACTCAAGCGCGAACGGCGGCAGCAGGAGCGCATGGCGTTGTTGCTCCTCCAAGGCGTCGAAGCACGTTCGGACCACGGCAAGCACGCGGGCTAACTCCACTACGGATCCTGCCCTTGTTCGTCACGCCCGGCGTACTACGCAGGGCGTGGCGGACAAGGGCGGGACCGGAAGCGCCGGCTGGGTGACCAGCCGGCGTTTTTGTTGCCTGCAGCGGCCCTGGTGCCTGCGGCAGCGGGAGCACCCGCGACACGGGAAATACTCCGCTGGGATGATCTTTTCCGTAAGTTGTTTCGCCCGGGCAACGGATTTCGTAGAGTGGGGAGGCTAATACTGTCAGCCCCTGCTGCCAAACTTCTCTTAACTCATTCACGCACTTTTTCTAAGGACCCGTGGGCATGCTTGTCACCCTTATACGGCGCTACTCCAAGCCGTATTTGCCGCAGATTGTGGCTGTGCTGATTTTTCAGTTGGCGTCCACCATCGCCACGCTCTACCTCCCCAGCCTCAACGCCAAAATCATTGATGAGGGAGTTTCCCGCGGAGACACCGACTTCATCTGGCAGACCGGGGCGCTCATGCTCGGTGTCGCCCTTGGACAGGTGCTGACCGCGATCATTGCCGTGTACTTCGGCGCCCGTGTTGCCATGGCCATCGGCAGGGACCTGCGCCGGAGCGTCTTCCGGCAGGTCAGCAGCTTCTCCGCCCAGGACGTCAACCGTTTTGGTGCGCCCACGCTGATCACCCGCGGCACCAATGACGTCCAGCAGGTACAGATGCTGGTGCTCATGGGCCTGAACTTTATGGTTTCCACGCCCATCATGTGTGTTGGCGGCATCATCATGGCCCTCCGTGAGGACCTCAACCTCTCTTGGCTCGTATGGGTTTCCGTTCCGGTCCTGGTGGCCGTTGTGGGCTACCTCGTCGTCCGCCTGATGCCGCTGTTCCGTTCCATGCAGACCAAGATTGACGCCATCAATGGCGTGCTCCGCGAGCAGATCATCGGTATCCGCGTGGTTCGTGCCTTTGTGCGTGAGCCCCACGAGGCAAAGCGATTCGGTGACGCCAACGAGGACCTCACCGCAGTGTCCGTGAAGATCGGCAACCTGTTCGTCCTGATGTTCCCGGCCATCGGCATGATCCTGCACCTGTCTACGGCTGCCGTGCTGTGGTTCGGCGGACAGCGCGTAGACTCCGGCGACATGCAGGTGGGTGCGCTCACGGCCTTTCTCCAGTACCTGTTGCAGATCCTGATGGCGGTCATGATGGGAACGTTCATGGCCATGATGATTCCCCGCGCGTCCGTCTGTGCGGACCGCATCGGCGAGGTGCTCGACGTCGAGCCCTCCATCCACAACCCCACCTCACCGCTGGTACCGGCCGAGAAAAAGGGGCGCGTGGAGTTCCGCGACGTCACGTTCAAGTACCCCGGTGCTGAGGCGCCGGTGCTGAGCAACATCTCTTTCACCGCGGAACCAGGAAAAACCCTGGCCATCATCGGCTCCACGGGCGCGGGAAAAACCACCCTGGTTTCACTGCTGCCGCGGCTTTACGATGTCGCCTCCGGTGACGTATTGCTCGACGGCGTGCCTGTCACCAAGATGGACGCATCCGAGATCACCAGCCGCGTTTCCGCGGTGCCGCAGAAGCCGTATTTGTTCTCCGGGACCATCGAGCACAACCTGCGCTTCGGCAAGCCCGATGCCACCGACGACGAACTGTGGGATGCATTGGAGACAGCACAGGCCAAGGGCTTCGTCGAAGAAAAGTCATCCGGCTTGAACCGGCGGATCGCGCAGGGTGGCACCAACGTTTCCGGTGGTCAGCGCCAAAGGCTGTCCATTGCCAGGGCGTTGGTCACCAAGCCGAACGTGTACCTGTTTGACGATTCGTTCTCCGCCTTGGACGTCGCAACCGACGCCAGGCTGCGCAAGGCCCTGAAGGCCAAAACACGGGACGCCACGGTCATCATCGTGGCCCAGCGCGTCTCAACCATCGCGGACGCTGACGAGATCCTTGTGCTGGATAACGGCCGGATCGTTGACCGCGGAACGCACGACGAACTCCTGGAGACGTCACCCACGTACCAGGAAATCGTTGAATCCCAGCTGAGCGTGGAGGAAGTGGCATGAGCGAGCAGAACCAGCAAAAGAAGCGTGGCTGGGCTGCCAAGGCAGAGGCCGCCAAGGATGCCAAGGCAACAGCCGAGGCTGAGGTGGCAACCGAGGCGCTTGATGACGACGACTTCGTTGAGGAGGAGTACGTCCCCTCTGAAGCCGACGGCGGCATGTTCGGCGACGTCCCGGCCAAGAAGGCCAAGGAGTTCTGGCCGTCCGCCAAACGACTCATGGGTCTGCTGAAGCCCGAGAGCGTTGGCGTGTACATCGTGATCGGCCTCGTCATTGTCTCGGTAGTCCTCAACGTGATTGCTCCCAAGGTCCTCGGCAGCGCCATGGACGTTATTTTCGGCGGCGTCATGGGCAAGCAGATCCCGGAGGGGGTCTCCCAGGAGCAGTTCGTTGAACTCATGCGCCAGCAGGGCCAGGGCAACTTCGCGGACATGGTTTCCAAGATGGAACTCACCAACGGGATCGACTTCCCCAAGCTGACGTTCCTGATTTCGATCGTGCTCCTGATGTACTTTGTGGCCAACATCTTCCTGTGGGCCCAGGGTTGGTTGCTCAACAGGATTGTCATGCGGGTCATCAAGCAGCTCCGCAACGACGTCCAGGCCAAGCTCAACCGACTCCCGCTGAACTACTTCGACACCCGCCAGCGTGGCGACATCCTGTCCCGCGTGACCAACGACGTCGACAACGTCCAGCAGGGTCTCCAGCAGGCGTTCTCCCAACTCGTCAGCTCCGTTCTCACAGTCCTGGGCATCACGGTGATGATGTTCATCGTGTCCTGGGAGTTGGCGCTCATTGCTTTGATTGCGTTGCCGCTGTCCGGCATCGTTGCGGGCGTCATTGGTGCCCGCAGCCAGAAGCTTTTTGCCGCTCAGTGGAAGAACACCGGCGCACTCAACGGCCAGATCGAGGAATCGTTCTCCGGCCACGACCTCGTGAAGGTGTTCGGCCGCGATGCCGACATGCTGGAGCGTTTCGACGAGAAGAACGAAGAACTCTATAAGGCATCCTTCGGTGCACAGTTCGTGTCCGGCGTGATCTTCCCGGCCATGAACTTCGTGTCCTACCTTTCCTACGTCGGCATTGCCGTGGTGGGTGGCCTCCGCGTTGCCTCGGGCTCCATGAGCCTCGGCGACGCCACGGCCTTCATCCAGTACTCGCGCGAATTCACCCAGCCGTTGGGCCAGATTGCGGGTATGGCCAACATGCTGCAGTCCGGCGTCGCCTCCGCTGAGCGCGTCTTCGAGTTCCTGGATGCCGACGAAGAGGTTGAAGAGACCGGCACGCGCCACCTGCCCTCCAAGACCGACGGCCATGTTGAGTTTGAGCATGTCTCGTTCAGCTACGTGGAGGACAAGCCGCTCATCGAAGACCTGTCCTTCGCTGCAGAACCTGGTCACACCGTCGCGATTGTCGGCCCCACCGGTGCCGGCAAAACCACCTTGGTGAACCTCGTCATGCGGTTCTACGAGCTCAATGCCGGCCGGATCACCTTGGACGGCGTGGACATCAAGGACCTCAGCCGCGCGGAGCTGCGGTCCAAGGTGGGCATGGTGTTGCAGGATGCCTGGCTCTTTGGCGGGACCATCTACGACAACATCAAGTACGGCAACCTGGATGCCACCGAAGAGCAGATCATGCAGGCAGCCAAGGCCACCTACGTGGACCGCTTTGTGCGTGCCCTTCCGGACGGTTACCAGACCATCATCGACGAAGAAGGCAACAACGTCAGCGCCGGTGAAAAGCAGCTCATCACCATCGCCCGTGCCTTTGTCTCCGACCCTTCGTTGCTGATTCTGGATGAGGCCACGAGCTCTGTGGACACGCGAACTGAACTGCTGTTGCAGAAAGCCATGGCTGCCCTCCGCACTGACCGGACGAGCTTCGTGATCGCCCACCGCCTCTCCACTATCCGGGACGCGGACACCATCCTGGTGATGGAGAACGGCAAGATCGTGGAGCAGGGTAACCACACCCAGCTGCTCGCTCAGCAGGGCGCGTACTACCGCTTGTACATGTCCCAGTTCGCGGGTGAGGAAGAGGCCGCAGTGGACGACTCGACGGCGGTGCACAGCTGAGCGCTGAGGCACTGAAGGAGTCCATGGCACCCCGGCGCCTGGAGGTCCTGGTGCCCATGCGCTGGGGTGACATGGACGCCTACGGACACATTAACAACGTCCAGATTGTACGCATGCTGGAGGAAGCCCGTATCGCTGCCTTCGGGCCGCCTCGCGGTGCGGGCCTTCCCGGAGTGGAACCTCCTGCCGCGCTCTTCAACGATGTCGCGGAGGGGACCATGACCCTCGTGGTGGAGCACAAGGTCCGCTACGTCCGGACGCTTGACTACCGCAACATCCCGGCTGTCGTGGAGATTTGGGTGGGTGCCATCAAGGGTGCAAGCTTCGATCTCCACTACGTGATCAAGGACCCTGTAACACGGGAAGACTGCGTCAAAGCCACTACTCATTTGGCTTTCGTCGCCGAAGCCACCGGGCGGGTCCTGAGGCTCACTCCGGAGCAAAAGGAAAAGTTGGAGAAGTACCAGGCTTGACCTCCGAGGCCCGTAGAGTTTCAGCATGAAACTTGAAATTGCCGTGGTGAGCGCGGCGGGTGCAGGTACGGCCGCCGCCGAAGGAGCCCACCGCATTGAGCTGTGCAGCAGTCTTGAACTTGGTGGCATCACGCCAAGCCAAGGACTCATGGAAGCAAGCGTGGAGCACGTTGATGGCCGCCTGGAAATTCATCCGCTGATTCGCTCCAGGCCCGGTGATTTCCGGTACTCGGCGTCGGACATTGACACGATGGTCCACGAAATCCGCCACCTGCTGGCCCAGGGTGCCCACGGGGTGGTGGTTGGGGCGCTCACTCCGTCGGGAGAACTGGATATGCAGGCAGTACAGCGTCTGGTGGGCTCAGCCAAGGATGCCAATCCTGAAGCGCAGCTGACATTCCACCGGGCCATCGATCAATCCAGCGACCCTTTGGCCGCCCTTGAGCAGCTCATGGAATTGGGCTTCACCCGGGTCCTGACTTCGGGGCACGAAGCTACCGCCGGGGCAGGCCTGCCAACCCTGACCCGAATGGTGGAGCAGGCCGGCGGCGTCGTGGAAATCATGGCCGGCGGAGGTCTGTCCTTGGAGGACATCCCGGCGATGCACGCAGCGGGGCTGTCCGCTGTTCACCTGTCCGCGAAGAAGACCGTCTCCACCCTTGGCCGTGGAGCGATTTCCCTTGGCGCCCAGGACGGCAGCGATCCCACTGCTTACACCATCACCGATCGCCTGGTAGTCCGGGCAGCCAAGGCGAAAGTCAACGCGCTGAACCTCGCCGCTTCAATGTAAGCAGCCCGTCGCCGCCGAATAGGGGGCGGGGCCATAGGGAGTTCAGTCTCGATGGGCAGGGGCCCGCGTCATTGAATCTGTCCAGTCCCATTTGGGCAGAAATGCCAGTGAGTACGCATCGCAATGACCCTTTACGATTCCGCGGAACGCCGGGATGATGTAAGGATTCACCAACTCGGTGAAAAGCCCCGGAAGCTACCTTCAGGAGTCTCAGCGATGCCGCTGCCCTCGCCGGTTTCATCGGCCGTCATTTCCCCTCCAACAACGAGTCGCAAGAGCACCCCACCGAACGGCCACCCGGAGGTGGAATGTGGCATCGGGACGTGGGACAAACTGCTCTACGGAAACCACCGTTTCGTAGTGGAAGTAGCGGAAGTAGTTGACGCAGCGGAGTGGCAGGACGGGAACGCAACTGGATCTGCAACCGCGTACAGGGTAGTCATCCCTTGGCGGCGGCAGGACCAAGACCCGGCCTCCGTGGAGGTCATGGTCGTCTCCGAAAAGACCGGGACAAGAGTCCGGAACGTGATCGTGGAAGAGGCCACCCGGGAGACCGGAAGCATCGTTTTCGAGGCTATCGACGGACACGGGACCTACTTCGTCTACTACTTGCCCTACGCCATGCTGGGCAAAGCCCACTATCCGCAGGCGCAGTACCTCCCACATCGTCCGGCCGCAGAACCTGCCTGGGCGGCCGCCGTCGGGCGTTCAGTCTGGGTGCCCGGAAAGCGCGAGCTGCCGGAAGCTGAACCATCCAGCGCGACTGTCCTCCGTTACGAGGCAGCAAGTGAGCGCGACTCCTTCGCGCCGATGAACTTCACTGCCCGCACGGACGAGTTGGAGAAGTTCCACAGAAGATACGCGGACGAGGCCTACCTGGTGTTTCCCGAGGACCGCCTGAATCCCCTCTCGATGCAAAGGGAGCTGCCAGCGCACTGGGTGATCAACGGACCGGCGAGGACCTTCCGCGGTACGGCGCAGGCCGGAGAGAACTACGTGGTCCAACTGGGGCTGTATGCCCAAAAAGACCTGGAGGGTGTGGCTGTGGAAGTGAGCTCCCCGGCGGGCGGGCACTGCATCAACACCAGCGGCGTGGATCGTCTCGGCAGGCCATGGCAGAGGACCCTGACGGTACCGGCGGGGCAGGTGCAGGCGCTGTACGTGATCCTGCCAGTCCCTCCGAGCGCTGCCGGAAACACCCTGGAGGCGTTGGCCAGGATTACCGCAGCCGGCCAAGCGGTCTGGGACGTCACGGTCACGCTTGATGTTGTCGGCCAAACGGACACGGAACCGGCAGTCGCCGCGGGCGGCTTCGGTGATCCGCGTTTTCTGCGTCGCCTGGCGTGGTTGGACTCAGACGTGGCCCAGGACGCGGAGCTCGTCAGTCCTTTCACGCCCATCATTTTGGACGAATCGAGCAGGACGTTGGGGATTCTGGGCAGGTCCCTGCGGCTGACGGAGTCAGGTCTCCCGGCACAGGTGACGTCTACCTTCACTGCTGCCGTGACCGGAACTGATGGTCCCGCCGTCGAGCTTTTTGATGCTCCGCTGCGGCTGGATATTGAGGGAATTGATTGGACCCACGGCGAGCTCGTCTTCACAAAGGAGGGCCCGGCGCGCATTTCGTGGCGGTGCACCTGGACTGGGCGCAAGGACGGCAACGTAGCGGTGGCTCTGGAACTGAACGGCGTTCTCGACGCCGATGGTGCAGTTTCGTACTCGCTTCGCCTCGCGCCCCAAGGGACTTTGGACGTGAACGACGTCGGGCTGCACCTTGAGTTTCGGAAGGCTACGGTGCCGCTGGCCATGGGTTTGGGCGTTCCAGGTGGTCGCCGGCCGGAGACCCTGGACTGGACGTGGGAGGTGGCGGCGAAGAACCAGGACGCGCTGTGGCTGGGGAGTGTGAATATCGGCATGCAGCTTGCCCTCCGTGATGGCAGCTATGAACGACCGCTCAACACCAACTTCTACCGGGAGAAGCCGTTGGTGGAACCGGGATCGTGGGCCAACCGCCACCAGGTCGGCGCCGAAAGCGCAGTCCGTGGGGGAGTCGCGTTGCGGACCAAAGAGGAGACAGTGACGTTGCGTGCCTTCAGCGGACCCCGGACCCTCAGGGCGAACGAGCCGCTGGACTTCGATTTCCGCCTGCTGCTGACACCGTTCAAGCCGATCGAACCCGGCAAACACCTCGGAAAACGCTACTTCCACGCTCCTGACAACCCAGCGGACATCAAGGCCGCCGGCGCCACGGTGGTCAACATCCATCACGCCACGGCGCCGGCGCCGTTCATCAATGATCCCCTGCTGACCCAGGACCCGCTGCGGAGGTATGCGGCCGAGTGCCACCGGCACGGCCTGAAGGCCAAGGTGTACAACACGGTCCGCGAACTCACGTTCCACAGCCCGGAGCTGTTGCCGTTGCTGCAGCTGGACCACGAGATCTTCAGCGATGGCCCCGGAAAGGGGCACATCTGGCTGCAGGAACATGCGGGGAGCGGCTACGTTTCGGCGTGGTTCGCACCCAACGTGGAAGACATTGCCGTGGTGACTACGGGCGAATCGCGGTGGGAGAACTTCTATGTGCGGAGCCTCCAGGAACTGGCCGACGGCGAGGACGGCATCGACGGCATCTACTTGGACGACATCGCGTACGACCGCCACGCCATGCTGCGGGTCCGCAAGGTCCTTGAGAGGGCATGCCTGGCCCGCGGTGTTGAGGGGCCGGAAATAGACCTTCACTCCGCAAACCAGTTCACTGCCCACGACGGTTACGCGTCCTCCGCCAATCTGTACATGGAGCAGTTGCCTTATGTGGACAGGCTCTGGCTGGGGGAGTACTTCGATTACCACACCACCGGCCCCGATTATTGGCTGGTGGAGCTATCCGGCATTCCCTTCGGCCTCATGGGCGAGATGCTGGAAGGCGGCGGCAACCCATGGCGCGGAATGGTGTTCGGCATGACAGGCAGGGCACCCGCCGTGGACAACCGCCCGCTCTGGCAGTTCTGGGCCGAAACCGGGCTGGAGCACGGGCGCATGCACGGGTTCTGGGATCCCCACGGGCCCGTGCGAACCAGCCACCCGGAGGTGCTGGCCACCACGTGGGTGACCGGGCGCGGAATGGTTGTGGCGCTGGCGTCATGGGCCGGGGAAACTGAGCATGTGACGTTGATTTTCAACGACGACGCGGCCGCCAAAGATGCCGTAGCCAAGGCGCCGGCCATCCGCGGCTTCCAATCTGCCGCGAGCTACGCGCCCGGCGAAGCCATAACCATCGAGCCGCAGCGCGGCCTCCTTCTCACGATCGGATACTGACGTGACTGACACAGCAACATCCACTCTCACCGTCACCACCATCGCCCTGACCATGGCCGAGCTCGGCCCCCTGAACCCCTTGCCTGTAGTGGCGGCCGAACTGGACCAGCCCTACACCGTGGGAGAGGGCGTTCCTGAAGATCTCCAAGCGTCGGCCCGTTACGGGGTGGTGCCCAACGTGTACCCGTACCTCATGCAGGACGGATACAGCCGCGACGCGGCACCCAAGGAACTGCCCGCCGTCGTACTTGAAAACTCCAAGCTCAAGGTGACCATCATCCCGTCGCTGGGCGGCCGTATCTGGGAACTGTTCCACAAAGCCACCGGCAAGCAGCTCCTCCACACCCACGACGCTCCGCAGCTGGCCAACATTGCGCTGCGCAAGGCATGGTTCGCGGGCGGACTTGAGTGGAATATCGGCACCCGCGGACACTCGCCCACCAGTTGCGATCCACTGCACACCGCAATCGTTCACACCCCGGACGGCAAGCACATCCTGCGCGTGTGGGAGTACGAGCGTCTGCGGGAAGTGGTGTTCCAGGTGGACATGTGGTTGCCGGCGGACTCGGACGTCCTGTTCGCCGCGGTCAGGCTGCGGAACCCGAATGAGCACGATGTCCCCATGTATTGGTGGAGCAACGCAGCCATCCCGGAAACCGATCGCACACGGGTCATCGCGCCGGCAGACGAGGCTTTCGGCAGTGACTACGCCACGGACATTACCCGCGTGCGACCTACCGACCACGAAGGGTATGACGGCACGTGGCTGGTCAACAGTCCGCATGCGGCTGACTTTTTCTTCGACATCGACCCTTCCGAACGGCGTTGGGTTGCGGCAGTGGACGACGACGGCGACGGGCTGGCGATGCTGTCCACGGGCCTCCTGCGGGGAAAGAAGCTCTTCGTGTGGGGCCAAGGGCAGGGCGGAAAGCGGTGGCAGGAGTGGCTGAGCCCCGGAGCCGGACCGTACGCCGAGATCCAGGCCGGCCTCGCGCAGACGCAGTTCGAACACTTGGTGATGCCCGCCGGCGCCGAGTGGGCATGGGTTGAAGCGTACGGGAACGGGCACCTTGATCCGAAGACCTCGCACGGTTCCGACTGGGATGCCGCGGTGGCGCACGCCGGCGAGCGTTTGGAACAACTCCTGCCGCATGAGGAACTTGAGGCCATGCTTCCCGCCGCCATCAACGATGCCGATGTCCCGCCGTCGAAAATGCTGCTGCACGGCAGCGGTTGGGGCGTAGTGGAGCGTGCCCGACGACTGAAAACCGGTAAAGGCTGGGTGGATGAAAGCGGTACACCTTTCGTGGATGAGAGCGTCACGGCCGAGCAGGAACCGTGGCTTGGGCTGCTGCACGGAACAACGTTCGACGGCGCGCCCAGCTTCGTCGCCGGGGCGGACTGGGAGGAGCTGCTGGCGGGGCAGGACAGTCCTGAAGCGACATTCCACCTGGCCACCGTGATGCATGCACGGCAGGACTTGGCCGGGGCTAAAGCGTTGTATCGGGAGGTGGTGGCGGCCGGCGACGTGCGGCCACTTACCAAAGCGCTCGCGCATAGGGGACTGGGCTTGGCGCTCCTCGCCGAGGGGCAGGATGCCGATGGGCTGGTCGAACTCCGGAACGGCGTAGAAACCGACCCCTCCACCACGGCCTTCCTGGCAGAGGCCGTCACACTCAGCATCCGGCACGGGGACCCGGCCAAGGCGCTGGAACTGACGGAGTCGGCACCCAAGGAGGGCGCCGCCGTCGGACGTTTGACGTTCCTCAGGGCGCTGGCTCTGGCGCGAACAGGGAAGGCAACCGAGGCAGCCGCGATCCTGCGTGAAGGGGTGGAGATTCCGGACCTCCGCGAAGGCGAAGACGCGATCGCGGCGTTGTGGGAAGAGGTTTGTCCAGGCGAGCCAGTGCCGGCGGCGTACCAGTTCGGGATGCATTAGAGGTCTCCCGGTGTGGCCTCCCGCACATCCGCGCACATCTCTGAAAGCGTGTTCTTGACCATTTTTGTCCAGGACACTGAGGAGCACCGATTGATTCCCGAGATAGCAGGACTGCCGGCATTGGAGTGGACATCGTCCGCCGGTCACGCGAGCTATGACGAGGCCGAGGCGACGCTGACGCTCGCCGCGGCATCGGGCGTCGACTGGACCAATGACTCCCTCGGAGGAGAACCGCAGCACGGCGCCACTGCGCTCGGCTTCAGGGCGCCGGCTGCGTTCTCGCTCTCGGCGCGGGTTTTGGTGGCCTCGCCGCGGACAACGTTCGACGCCGGTGTGCTGACTCTGTGGGCGGACAGCGATCACTGGGCCAAGCTTTGCTTCGAATATTCTCCGCAAGGTGAAGCGATGGTGGTCAGCGTGGTGACCAACGGTTATTCAGACGACTCCAACGGGCCTGTGGTGACAGCGCCGTGGGTCTACCTGCGCGTCAGCAGGGTGGGGCCGGCGTGGGCGTTCCACTCGTCAACGGATGGCAGGGACTGGTCCTTTGTCCGCCTGTTCAGGCTGGATACGGAGAAACCGGTTCACGTCGGCTTCATGTCGCAGGCACCCATGGGGGATGGCTGCGAGGCACGTTTCGACGCCATCGAATTGAAGGAAGAACCTCCGGCCGAGCTACGGGACGGGAGCTAGCACCGCACTCACGCGGCGGTTTGCCAGCCTGTGGATATCCAGATGCTTGGATAAGCCAAACAAGGTAAGTTGGCATGGTGATTCCCTCCGTAAAAACTGCCATTGACCGTGCCCCCGGAGTCTCCAAGGAGATCGAGGACGCGGCCTGGTATGTGCTGGGTCCGGCGCTTCACGGGAGACCTTCGGCGCTGGACGGCAGGACGCTGACGTGGACCGCAGATGCGGCGGGCGAGCTTCTGGAGAGGCTCGAACGCGGGGTTGAGGACTCCAAGGCGCCCATGATGACCAACCTGCGGCAGAACCTCGATGGCGCTTCCCGGGAAGCCAAACTGCTGGCCGTGGAACTGCTGTTCCTGCAATCACTGCCGCTCGCGCATGAGGTCAAGTCGTTGCGGGTTAAGCGCGCCCGCGTCACCGAGGCGGCATCCTGGGTTGAGCCGCCCATCGAGCTGCCGGAAGAGCTATACGAGGGCATGACGGACCACGGCGTTATCCGTGACCGAACCGCCGAGTTCAACTGGACCATTTGGGACCACTTGAAGTGGCTGTGCCGCTTCGTTGCCCACGTGGACAGCCAAAGCACGGCCACCATCAACGAAGCACTCGCAGATCCGTTGAAGTTCCACGAACTGGCGGCAGCGACGCCCGAGGACCAGCCTGCCCTGCGCCGCAGCATCGAGTACTTGGTGTGGCCGAGCTACTTCGAGCCCGTGGTGGCAGATGTTGAACGCCAGGAAATCCGGGACGCCTTTGCTTCTCTCGTGGGCGGTGCCAAAGGTGATACGGATGAGGACATCACCGCTGACATCCACCGCATCCGCCTGCACCTGGACGAGCAAGCCGGGCAGCGCATCGACTGGTACGCCCGCCAACTGGTGAGCCAGTGGCGCAAAGTGGGAGATCCAGGCCGCCGATCCTGGCTCCTGCGCACGCATCACGACAATGCTGACCTCCTGGCCGCCTGGGTCGCCGAAGAAAAGGCCACCTTGGACGTCGAACACCTGCGAGCCCTCACCGCAGGGGTCACGGCAGGCGTAGTTCAGCATGCCGTGGACGAGGATTACAAACATCTGGGCTACGTGGAACGGGAAGACACCAAGACGGCTGTCTTCGCGTTCCTGACGGTCATGAAGCCGGGCGATCTCACGCTGTACCAGCACGCCGGCCGGGTCCGGGTTGGTGTGGTCCTTGGCGAACCTGAACACCACGAGGACAACAGACGCATCCGCCGCAAAGTCCGGTGGTTCGATGACAGCTACGCCATCCCCGAGCTTCCCCGTCACGCCCAGCGTCAGCTATCCACGCCGGGCATCATCGTGGACGTCACCAGGGTGATTCAGGCCCTGCAGGAATTGCTCCCCGTGGAGGCCGAAACCGATGGCGAGGATGAAGCGCCGCCCACCACCGTCGTCGAGGTTATCCAGCAAGGGTTCCGGCCCCTGACGGAAGAGTTCGCGGCGTCCCTGCACATGGATCTCGAACCGCTCAAGGAGATCGCGGAACTGCTCGAGGAAAACCGCCAACTGGTCCTGTACGGTCCGCCGGGTACAGGCAAGACGTACCTGGCCAAGCACCTTGCCGCCGAGCTGGCCGGTGACCACACCGATGAACGTGTGAAGCTGGTGCAATTCCACCCTTCGTATGCCTACGAGGATTTCTTCGAGGGCTACCGGCCGGACAAAACAGACGACGGCCAAGTCTCTTTCAAGCTCGTCGCCGGACCGCTACGGCGCTTGGCGGAGGAAGCTGCCAAGCCCGAGAATGCGCACAAACCGTACTTCCTGATCATCGATGAAATGAACCGTGCCAACCTGGCCAAGGTTTTCGGTGAGCTGTACTTCTTGTTGGAGTACCGGGATGACCGCATCTACCTGCAGTACAGCCCCAACGAGCCCTTCAGCCTGCCGGACAACCTCTACATCATCGGCACCATGAACACTGCGGACCGCTCCATCGCCATGATGGATGCCGCCATCCGACGTCGTTTCGCCTTCATAGAGCTTCACCCCAAGGAAGAGCCGATCCGCGGTACGCTGCGCCGCTTCCTGGAAGCCCGGGGGTTGGACACCCTCAACGCGGACCTGCTGGATGCGCTCAACGACGCGATCGACGACTGGGACCGGGACCTGATGATCGGGCCGTCCTACTTCATGAAGAATGCTGCCCGGAATCCCACAGGACTGCGTCGCATCTGGAAGTACGAGCTCATGCCGTTGCTGGAGGAGCACTACCACGGGCAGTTGAACCGGGCGCAGTTGGAGGAACGCTTCGGCCTGGATCAGCTGCTGGGACGTCTTGCAGCCCGCTAAAGCCATCCCGCCCAGGCCCGGCCGAGCGCCTGCCAGTGCGGCGGCAACGTCTTCGGCTGCCGGGCGGGCTACAGCCACAGCCGGGCGGGCTCGCTCCGGGCCCCGGCACATCGTCATGGACGAACTCTCCCGCGGGGTGGTGGACAAACTCGATCCCCAATCGGCGGCGTTCATCAATACCAGCGGCCTGGCCAAGGCCTCGCCCATGGGCATGGGCCTCTACCGGATTGAACCTGTGGGCAAGGTGGGCTCAGTCCGCACCGCCACGGTGCAGCTCGAAGTGCGTCCCAAGGATCGGCTGGGCCTGAGCCGGCTCCTCTTCCTGCTCAGTTACGCCGGGGAACAGGGCTTTCGCGACCATTCAGTGGAAGCCGTGGAACACCCGGATCTGTGGAGTGCCCTGGCGGAATCGCTGGCCCAGTTGGCTGACAGAGCGTTGAGCCGTGGCGTCCTGCAGGGCTACCTGACAGTGGAAGAATCGCTGCGCACCGTCAAGGGGCGTATCCGGATCTCGGACCAGATCTCCCGCCGTCCGGGAATGATGGTGCCCCTGGAGGTCTCCTACGACGAATTCACAGAGGACATTGCTGAGAACCGTATCCTCCGTGCTGCGTTGGAGCGGATGGGTAAGGTTCCGGGGGTTCGGCCGGATGTCCTGAGCCGCCTGCGGCAGCTTAAGGGAAAGCTCGACGCCGTCACCCGGCTTCAGTCCGGTGCGCCCCTGCCGCCGTGGCGGGCCAGCCGGATGAACCTGAGGTATCACGCGGTGCTGCGGTTGGCCGAGGTGATCCTCCGCAATGCTTCCGCCGAAGCCGGCGAGGGTAAACAGCAAACTGCGTCCTTCGTGGTGGACATGGGCCAGGTGTTCGAGGAATTTGTGGGGACCGCGCTGAGGGCGGCCATGAGTGCCCACCCGGGTGAAATGCGCCTCCAGTATGGGGCCCTCCTCAACGAAGCCGTTCGGGACTCCGATCGCCTGACTGTCCGCCCTGACGCGGTCCACTTCCTGGGTGGCCGCCCCGTGGTGGTCTATGACTCCAAATACCAGGCCGCTTCCGACGCCGGTGCCTCCTTGAGCGCCGACCACTACCAGTTGCTGGCATACTGCACGGCCCTCAGGGTTCCCACAGCCTGGCTCATCTACGCAGGAGCGGGGGAAGTAAAGCTGCGCCGTATCCTCAACACGGATATCGACATTGTGGAGTATCCCTTGGATCTGTCCTTGCCGCCGTCGGAGATCCTGGCCGCGGTGGCTGACTTGGCCGAACAATCATGGGGCGAAGTTGTACGCCAAGCTGTGGCGGGCCGGTCGGCGTCGGACTAGCCTGATAAGTAAATCTTCACGGATGGAGGCATCATGGCCCGCAAGAAATCGTGGCGCGATATGACCAAAGGCCAACGGATCATGCTGTTGGTCAGCGGAGCGGTGAACATGGCCCTGTTGGGCGCTGCGCAGCGAAGCATCGGCAAGACCCCGGACCAGCAAATCAGGGGCAAAAAGGCCATCTGGCGCGCAGTCTCCTTCATCAACTTCTTCGGGCCGGTCAGCTACTTCCTGTTCGGCCGCCGTCGCGATGCAGAGATGGGTCCAGCGGCAGCCAAGCACTGACGCTCAGGCTGGTATCTTCACGGTGAAAGTGGTGCCCTGGCCAGGCTCGCTGGCCACCATGATGGTGCCGCCGTGGGCTTCAACTATGGCTTTGCTGATGGGCAGCCCCAGGCCCACACCGGGAATGGTGCTGTTGCGGACACCGCCGGCGCGGAAGAACTTGGTGAAGGCCTCCGCCTGTTCCTCCTCATTCATGCCCATCCCGGTGTCCGTGACCCGGCAGAACACAAAGTCCTGGTCCTCCCAGGCCGCTACTTCCACGTCCCCGCCGTCGGGGGAGTACTTGATGGCGTTGGACACCAGGTTGTCCAGTACCTGCGCAATGCGGGACGAGTCAACGTGGGCTTCCAAGGCCTCCGGAATGTCCATGGACAATCGGATGCCGGCCTTCGCTGCGCGGGGTTCGGCAGAGTTGACGCTGCCCCTTACCAGCTCGGCCACGTCCACGGCATGGGGCTGAATGACGATCTGGCCCGAGCGCACAACCAGGAGGTCCGAGACCAGCGTGAGCAGCCGCTCAGCGTTGCGCCTGACGATATCCAGTTGCTTGCGGGCTCGGGCATCGAGAGCGTCCGGATCGTCCAGAATGAGTTCCACGTAGCCAAGGATGGACGTCAAGGGGGTACGGAATTCGTGGGAGACGTTGGCAACAAAGTCGTCCTTGGCGGCAAGCGCGTTCACCAGATCCGTCACGTCGCTGAACACCACCACCGATCCGGCAAACTTCCCGGCGTCGTCCACCATGGGACGTGCGCTCGCAGTGAAGGCACGTTGATCGGCTCCGGAGCCCAGCCACACGAGTTGGTCGGTGAACCGTTCGCCCAGCACAGCACGTCGCACCGGTCGACGGTCCACCGCCAGTGGCGTGGTCCTGTCCGATTCGAAGATCAGCAACTGGGATTCGTTGGGATCGTCGTTGTCCGAGGGAGTTGCCAAGGCGTGTGTTTGGCGTTGGCGGCGGTTCATGAGGATGTCGTGCCCGTCGCCATCAACAGCCACTACGCCCAACGGTAGGGTCTCCATGACGGTGTTGAGGAGCCGTTCCTGTTTGGTGCTGACGTCCAACGCTTCCTTCAGGGCCTCGTCCTTTAGCTCCAAAGCGCGTTGCTGGCGCACCATGCTCAGGGTCAGAACGCTGACAGAAACACCGATACCCAGGATCAGTATGGGGAACAGGAGCGGTTTGGTGAAGTCCTGTTCACTGAGGGTGCCCCTCACGAACAGGGGAACCCAGACGATCCCCAACGGTCCAAGGAAGGACAGGACAATGGCGAGCTTCGGATACAACCCGGAAGCGCACAGCCAGATGACCGGCAGCACCACCAGGACACTGAGGCCGGTGATGGACTCCACCGCACCTTCCCGTCCGAAACCGATGGAGACCATGTCCAGGATGGGGATGGTGAGGAAGCTGGCGAAGGGGAGCCGGTGCCACGGCACCATGATGCACAGTGCCAGGAGGAGTGCCTGGCTCAGCAGGAAAATGAGGAACAGCGGATTTTCGAGGGTGGCCGGAAAATACAGCCAAACCAGGACGGCTGAAATGCAGACACACACAGACAACGGCAGTTGGCTGAGGACAACGCGCATACGCAGGGTATGTTCGTGGAAAGAGCGCCTAAAAACCAACAATTTCTTCTTTTCACCAATATCCCAAGTCGAAGGGTGGGTCATGGCACATCCACCAAAGATGCGGAAGAAAGTCGGTTCATGAGATCAGCCTAACCAAAATGGATATACTTCTGAGGTTATCGAAGGGGCTGAGGGGCAGCGATGAGTGAAGCACGTGTGGGGCTGGTCATTGAAGATGACCAGGATATCCGCGAATTGGTACGCGTAGTTCTATCCCAGGCGGGATTTGATGTGCATACTGCGTCCACGGGATCCGCAGGTGTGACATCGGCCCGTGAGCTGAATCCCGATGTTATTACCTTGGATCTTGGCCTTCCCGATATTGATGGTTTTGAGGTAGCGCGCCAGATTCGTAAATCCTCCGACGCCTACATCATCATGCTCACGGCGCGCGCTGAAGAACTGGACACCCTGATGGGTCTGGAAGCCGGCGGCGACGACTACCTCACCAAGCCCTTCCGCCCCCGGGAACTGCGCGCACGTGTTGAAGCGATGATGCGACGGCCCCGCGCGTCATCGGAAACAAAGAGCGCTCCGGAAGAAGTGGTGGACCCGGAGATGAGCCATAACGGCTTGGCCGTTTCTGCCGGTTCCCGCACCGCGGTCCTGAACGGTACCGAGTTGAAGCTGACGCGCACCGAGTTCGACCTCCTGCTCGCATTGCTGGAGACGGGACGGATTGTTCGGACCAAGGCAGACCTCGCGCGTCGCCTCCGCAACGAACCGTACGACGTCGGAAGTTACGTCAGCGATGCTGACGAGCGTGCCGTTGAGGTGCACATGGGGAACCTGCGCAAGAAACTAGGCGACAGCATCCAGGCGCCACGGTGGCTTGAGACGGTCCGCGGCGTCGGCTACCGGCTGGCTCCTTCAAACAGTAACTAACCAACACGCAGAGGTTCGGCGGCGATGACGGGATGGTCGCGGCCCACCGGACCCATGGCGCCGGCACCTTGGGGAGACCCTAGTTCCTCGAAGAACTCCACGCTGGCCATGACGTAGTCGGCCCATTCATCAGGGACGTCGTCTGCGTAGTAGATCGCCTCAACAGGGCACACGGGGTCGCAGGCACCGCAGTCCACGCATTCGGAAGGGTGGATGTAGAGCGAACGATCGCCCTCGTAGATGCAATCAACGGGACATTCCTGGATGCATGCCCTGTCCTTCACATCTACGCAGGGCTGGGCGATCACGTAGCTCATGGCGCCTTAGATGCCGGTGTAGACGGTTTTGCCCCACGTGTAGAAGTCCAGGGCGGACCTGCCTTGCTCACGGAAGGTGTTGGTGGAGGAATCCTTCACGCCTCCGAAGGGAACGTTCAGGTCAAGGCCTGCGGTGGGGCGGTTGACCTTCACCACGCCGGCCTGTACCCGGGCGCTGAAGTCCGTAGCGAGTGCCAGCGAATCCGTGCAGATACCGGCCGTCAGGCCGTAGCGGGAATTGTTGATCGCGGCCAAGCCCGCTTCATAGTCCGCCACTTCCAGCACGGCTACTACCGGACCAAAGATCTCCTCCGTCACCGCTGCGTCGTCCATGGGCAGGTCCGTAAGAACCGCGGCCGGGAAGAACAGGGGTCCGTTCGTGTCGCCGTCGTAACGTCCGTGCAGGAGCGTCGCTCCGCGCTCGACGGCGGCACGTACCGCTGCTTGGTCCTGTTCGAATTGCTGCTTGCTCACCACAGCGCCCATGCGTGCCCCGCCGTCGAGTCCGTCCCCGGTGGTGTACGCGGCAGCCTCTTCCACGAGTGCCTGGAGGAACGCGGTACGGATTCCCGGTGTCACGTATACCCGGGAGGTTGCGGTGCAGGCTTGGCCGGTCAGACCGAAGGCGCCGGCTGCCACTACCTGGGCCGCTTTGCGGGCATCGGCGTCATCGAGAACCAGGACGCCGTTCTTGCCACCCATTTCCAGTTGGACGCGTGCCCGGCGGGCATTCAGGATCTCCTGCAGCCCGAGGCCCACATTGGTGGAGCCCGTGAAGGATATACCGGCGATGCGCGGATCCCGGGCCAAGGCGTCGCCCACTATCCGGCCCTTGCCGTGCACCACGTTGAACACCCCTGCCGGCAGGCCGGCGTCCTGCAGGGCCCGGGCAAGGTGCGTCGCGGACAACGGGGTGAGTTCGGCGGGTTTGATGACAACGGTGTTGCCGCTGATCAGTGCCGGCGCGGTCTTCCACGCCGGAATGGCGATGGGGAAGTTCCACGGGGTAATGAGGCCTACAACGCCCAACGCTTCGCGGCGGGTGGTGATGGTGGTGTCCGGCAGGCCGCTTGGGAGGACTTCCCCGGTGGCAGCCCAGCCGAGCGAGCCGAAAAAGCGCAGAACGTCCGAGGCACGCTTGACCTCTCCCTTGGCCTCGGCCAGGGTCTTGCCTTCTTCTCGGACCAGGTCCTCGGCGATGGCGGTTTGGCGTTCAATGAGCAAGTTGCCAGCCGTGATGAGGATGGTGCCGCGCGAAGGTGCGGGCAAGGCAGCCCACCCGGGCTGGGCTGCTGCGGCTGCCGTGATGGCTGCGTCAACGTCTTGGGTTGAGCCGCTGGGGGAAAACGCAGCGGGCTCATCCGGACGTGCCGGGTTCATCCTTTGCGTGTCGGCCTCGCCGAGCCACTGACCATTGATCAGGTGCTGGGCGGCGATGGTGGCTTTTTGTCCGAGGGTGGTTTCCAAAGCTGTGGACGTCATGGTTTTTCCTTGTGAAGTAGTGGGGGCTAAAGGCTGCGGATCAGTCCGCCATCGCACCTGAGTGCGATGCCGGTGATGTACGACGCCGGCGCGCTGCACAGGAAGGCGGCAGCGGCACCAAACTCGGCGGGTTCTCCATAGCGGCGGGCGGGGATGGTCTTGCGGGATTCCAGCTGAATCTCATGCAGCGTGTTGCCGCGCCGTTTTGCTGCGGCTTGATCGAGCTGGGTGACACGGTCGGTGGCGATCCTGCCGGGGAGGAGCAGGTTCACGGTGACTTCGTCCAAGGCGACTTCCGCGGCGAGGGTCTTGAGGTACCCGGCCAAGGCGGCGCGCCCCGTGTTGGATACGGCAAGGTTGGGCAGCGGGGCCACAACGCCGCTGGATCCAATGGCCAGGATGCGGCCCCAACGCCGTTGCCGCATCCCCGGGAGGACGTGGGAGACCAGTGCGTGATGGGGCTTAAGAAGAAGATCGAAAGCCGCGGCGATGTCCTCTGAGCCCAGGGTCGCCGCGGCGCCTGGCTTGGGGCCGGGACCGTTGAGAACCAGGATGTCGATTGGCCCCAAGTCGGCAACCGTCTGCTGCACTGCGGACTCGATGCCTTCGGGCGTGGTGAGGTCCGCTTCGATGGCCACGGCGTCAAAGCCGGTGGCACCCAGTGAACCGATTCCGTAAGCTGCTTGCAGCTCTGAGACGATGTCCTTGGCCCTGTCCCTGCGTCTGCCAACGATGGCCACTCGGACACCTTCGGCGGCCAACGCACGGGCCACGGCCAGGCCCAGCCCGCCCGTGGATGCAGCAACCATGGCGGTCTTTCCAGCGATTCCCAGATCCATCAGAAGCTCCCTGCCGTGGTTTTCGCGGCATCTAGTGCCCGGGCAGCTTCGCGAAGGTGCGTGCCCATGCCGGGCCGCAGGCTTCCCGGGAACCCTGCGGCCGGTGCCCGGACACCGGAGTCCTTGATGAGCCCGCGTTCCCGAAGGCACTCTTTCCGGATGGCCAAGGCCACTTTTGCCTGCTGCTCAAAATTGATCAGGGGCAGGAACGGCAAAAGCTCACGGTGGGCAGCTTCGTAGCCTTCCTCTTGCCACGCCCGGATACAGGAAATCAGGGCCTCGGGGTAGGAGAAACCCGTCATCGCCCCTGCGGCACCGGCCAGCAGTTCGTCCAAGAGTCCCTGCCCGCCGAGTCCACCGAAAACGGAGACGTCCACGGCGGCACTTAATTCCGCTATGGCGACGCTGGTGGGGGGTGCCTCGGCCTTGACGGCGACGACATAGTCGCAGGCGTTGACCACGGAGATCAGCGCCGGAGTGTTGATGGTGACGCCACTGGCCAGTGGATAGTCCTGCAAGACGACCCTGGCGCCGGTGGCGCGATGAATGGCGTCCAAGTGTGCAATCAGCGTCTCGGATGCGGCCGAACTGGCCTGCACCATGACGGCAGCCAAGCGTGCCCCGGCGGCTTCCTGGGCGGCGATTACCTCTTGGATCGCCGGGCGGGTTGCCAGCGCGGTGATGCCCACCACCAGTGGCAGTGAGGTGCTTTCGACGACTGTTTCCAAGACGTCGCGCCGTTCGTCTGCTGTCAGGGCGGCGGCCTCGCCAAAGACGCCAAGGACCGTCAGCCCGGTGGTGCCAATGGATTCGTAGTGCTCAACGAGTTCGGCCAGGCTGTCCAGGTCCACGTCCAGCGTGCTGCCATGGAATGGTGTGGCGACGACGCCCCAGACGCCGGCAGGCAGGGATTCTCGGTTTTTGGGCGCAGAAGATTGCGTCATGGTTGCTTCCTTTCAGTGCGAACCGGGTAAGTACGGGGACGGGATGCCTAGCTGCCAGGCCATACTGGAGGCCTTTTCTCCTGAAAGGCCCTGACGCCCTCGGCGGAGTCCTCGCTGTCCAGCGCGGCCATGAGGGCGGGAAGCCGTAGGCCCCGGGCCTCCTTGGCGGTCAGATGCGTGGTCTGCGTGACCATCTGTTTCACGGCCCGTACGGAGGTGGGTGCACAGGCGAGGATCTGGTCCACCCAGCGTTGCACCGCGGCGTCGAGTTCTTCAGCAGGCACAACCTCGTTGACGAGCCCCATGGATTGCATTTCCGTTGCACCTGCCTTGCGGCCGGTCAGCAGCATGCCCATGGCCTGCGTGTACGGGATCCGCCGCACCAACTGGTGGATGCCGCCGTCGAGGGCCAGTCGCCCAACCCGGGGCTCGGTCAGGCCGAACTGTGCGGTATCGGCAGCCACTACGATGTCCGCGCCCAGCACCATCTCCATACCGCCGCCCAGGGCATAGCCGTTCACCCGGGCAATCACCGGAATGTCCAGGCTGGTGCGCAGGCTAAGTCCACCAAAACCGTGGGGGTCCAGGCTGGCCCAGTACTCCAATCCGGTCTTGTCCACGGCTGAGGCGGACATGTCCGCGCCCACCGAGAAGGCCCGGGATCCGGCGCCCGTGATCACCACCGCACGCACTGTTGGATCTTTCTCCAGCTGTTCCCAGATCCCGTTGAGCCGGGCCTGTGCGGTGGCGTCGACTGCGTTGAGCACGTGCTGGCGGTCGATCACCACCGTTGCCACGTTGTTCTTGATGGTGAGCGTGACGGTGTCAACCCGCTCGTCAACTGAAGTTGTCACCGCAGGACTCCCAACTGCTGCAGGCGTTCAATGGTTTCTGCATCGAAGCCGTTCTCCACCAGGACTTCCACGTTGTGCTCGCCCAATCGGGGAGCGGTGCGGCGGACGGTGGGCGGAGTGGCGGAGAGCCGGATGGGTGCGTTCAGCATCCGGACTGTCCCCACGGTGGGGTGTTCGGCTTCAACAATCATGCCGTTGGCTTCGGTTTGCGCGTCCGCCAGGGCTTGCTCCAAGGTGTGCACGGGCGCGTTCAGCAGTCCCTGTTCTTCCAGCTTCGCCGTCCAGTATTCGGTGGTGTTGGTGGCGAAGTGCTCACGGAAGATGGCCTGCAGGGCGGGTTTGTTCTTGAACTGCTGCTCCAGGGTTGCAAAGCCCGGCCGTTCCGTGAGGTCTTCATCGAGGTCCAGAGCCTCAGAGATGCGGGCCAGCGGGTCAGGCGTGAAGCCGCCCACCATGCACACGGCACCGTCGGTAGTCTCAAAGACACCGCTCAGTGGCATGGCGCCCCAGTTGACCTCGTAGCCGCGGTTGAGCTGCATGCACGCCTCCTGCATTTGGAGGTGCAGCATGGAGTCGTACATGGTCACCTCCACTTTCTGGCCCGTGCCCGAGGTTTCACGGGTTCGCAAAGCCAGGAGGATGCCCTGCATGAGGTGCATGCCGGTGATGTAGTCGCACAGGGTGGTGGGGTAGATGGCAGGTTTCATGTCCTCGGACTCGCGCCGCCACATCACACCGGAGTAGGCCTGCGCGATCGCATCCTGGCCGCCCTTGTGAGAGTAGGGCCCTTCAGGGCCGAACCCGGTGCCGGAAGCCCAGATAATGCCCGGGTTGTTGGCCTTCAGCTCCTCGTAGCCGAAGCCCATGCGCTCCATGACGCCGGAGCGGAAGTTGCTGACCACCACATCGGCGTCAGCCATGAGCCGGCGTAGCACCTGGCGCCCTTCGTCGGTGCGGGTGTCCACGGAGACGCTGCGCTTGTTCCGGTTGATGGACAGGAAGATCGGATTGTCCTGGCCGTCCTGGTCCGGGAATGAGTTGCGCGAAATGTCACCGGCGCCGGGGCGTTCCACCTTGATGATGTCCGCGCCATAATCTCCCAGCAGCTGAGTGCAGGAGGGCCCCATGAACACCTGGGTGAAGTCAATGATCTTGATGCCCTCCAGAGGCAGCGGCGCCGGAGCCGAGGCGGCGCGTGCCGCCGTCGTGATTGGTGCTTTTTGCAGATTCACGGGGTCCAGGGTTACGGAGCTCATGCCGGCACCGCTGCCGTTGCGTCCACCGTGGCGTTCGACGACGGCACGTCGCCCGGGTCTGCGCCGTGGCGGCGCATGCCCTGCTGGATGTCTA
Source organism: Pseudarthrobacter sp. PvP004 (assembly GCF_017876035.1). Lineage (NCBI taxonomy): Bacteria > Bacillati > Actinomycetota > Actinomycetes > Micrococcales > Micrococcaceae > Pseudarthrobacter > Pseudarthrobacter sp. PvP004. The sequence goes on along the minus strand of NZ_JAGINL010000001.1, from coordinate 2,863,626 downwards.
GTGCGGAGACGTCCCGGACCAGGAGGTTGTTCTCCACTGCGAGTGCAGCTGCGACCCCGACGGCCTGGCCCATGGCCATGCAGGGCGGGATCTCGCGGGACATCTTCTGGGCCTCCGGTGTTGCGGAGTAGTGGCGGCCGGCCACCAGGAGCTGGTCCACTTCCTTGGGCAGGAGCGAGCGGTACGGGTAGTAGTAGTCGCGGCCGCGGGCCACGGTGTCGGCAAAATGGCGGCGCTGGGTCACGTCGTCCTTGGTCATGACGTACTCGCCCTGCAGGAGCCGGGTCTGGCGGACACCCATCTGGGAGGCGACGTCCAGCATGTAGCAGTTCTCGAAACCAGGGAGGTTGGCGCGGACGTAGTCCACGGCCTCGGAGATCCGGTCCCGGGCTGCGAATTCGGCGGCAGTCATGTCTGCCGGGTCAACGCCGTCAAAACCGGACATGTGCGGGGCGTTGCACCAGACCACGCCGTCGATGGGGGTCTTGAGCCACCACAGCTCCCAGGCGCCGCCGAGGAGTCGCTTGATCTTGCGGTTGATGGCGCGGGCTTCCTTGGGGTTGGCCTGCTCGAAGGCTTCTGCGGCCTTGGTGTCCACGTTGCCCAGGCGGAAGACCAGCGTGGTCAGGTAGTTGTCCTTGGCGTAGCTGGCGCCGGCACGGGAAGCGACGTCGATGTCACCGGTGGTGTCGATGACGACGTCGGCCATAAAGGCTTGCGGGCCAAGTTTCGTTTCGACGATGACGCCCTTGATCACGCCGTTGTCCACGATGGGTCGGGAGAACCAGGAATGCAGCCGGAGGTCCACGCCGGCCTCGCGGACGAGGTCGTTGGACACCCGCTTCCAGCCATCGGGATCGAACGCGGCGGCGTAGCAGATGGGCTTGGGGTTGATGTGCGAGTGGAAGTCGAAGGTGCCATAGCGGCCCCACTTGTTCCAGAGTTCCTCGGAGGTCTTGCGGTCATCGGCGGGCGGGACGATTGCCAGGCCCAGTTTCTGCAGACGTTCCACGTACTCGGAGACGATGCCGGTGACGGTGATTTCCTGACCGTTGATCATGTCGTCGAGCACCAGGACCATGCCACCTGAGGCCAGGCCACCCAAGGACGAGTAGCGCTCCAGGAGCGTGACCTTGGCGCCGGAGCGCGCAGCGGTGACGGCAGCGGCGACGCCTGCGGGGCCGCCACCAACCACCAGGACATCGGAACGGGAGATGACCGGGGCAGTGAGGTCCGCCGTCGTAATGCTGAGTTCAATGGACGAGCTGAGTTCAATGGTGTTCATGAGGAGTCCTTACTTGCCGACGAAGATGCCGTTGGAGCGGCGGGCGGCGAGGTAGAAAACGATGCTGAGGATGGAGAGGACGGCCACGTAGACCGGGAAGACCCAGGTGATGTTCAGGGATTGGAACCAGACCAACAGGTAGGAAGCCGTGCCGCCGAAGAGAGCCACACCGATCCCGTAGCCCAAGGCCACACCTGTTCCGCGGATGTTCTTGGGCATCAGGGATGAACTGACCACGTTGTAGAGGGTCATGTTCAGGACGAGGACAATGGAGCCGCCCAAGAGCACTGCTGCGAAGCCGCCAATCCCAGGCTGGACGTACATCAGCATGAGGAACACGGAAGGGATGGCAAGGATGCGCGTGATCAGGAACCACTTGGACATTGCCCTGCCGTCGGCCAGTTTGCCGATAACCCAGCTGCCGATCACCAGGACCACCCCAAGGATGGTGGTGAGGGCGAAGACTGCAGTGGGGTCTTCCTTGAACCCGCTGCGTGCTGCGCTGGGCAGGCCCACGTTCCAGGCGTAGTTGTAGGCCTGTGCTGCGCCCACCACAAAGATGATGGCCAGGACGGAGAGCCAGTGCTTGCGCACACCCTTCCACACTGCACGGGGAGTGTTGGTGGCCATTTCCTCCTGCTTGAGGGTCTCAGGGAGGGAGCGGCGCAGGTAGAGCACCACGAAGCCGAACAGGGCGCCGATGATGAAGGGTACGCGCCAGCCCCATTCGGACATTGCGGCCCCGCCAAGGACCAAGCTGCACAGGAAGCTGATGAGCGAGGCAAGCAGGATGCCGATGTTGACGTAGAAGGACATGATGCCGGCCACGTAGCCTTCGCGGCCCTCCGGAGCGAGCTCCACGGCGTGTGAGGTGGAGAGCGGAGCTTCGATGCCGGTGGAGATGCCCTGCAAAATGCGGCACACAACGAGGATGATGCCGGCCGCGGGGCCTATGGTGGCGTAGCTCGGGGTAACGGCAATGATGAGGGTAGTGCCGGCCATGAGCATGATGGAGAGCAGCATGACGCGCCGCCGGCCGATGCGGTCCGCCAAGGTTCCCAGCAGGATGCCGCCTAGGGGCCGGAAGGCAAAACCGACGGCGAACACGGCCAACGCGTTCAATGTTGCGGACAGCGGATCGGTGTTGGGGAAGAAATTCGGTCCGATGAAGGCGGACAGGAGGCCGAAGACCATCCAGTCGTACCATTCCAGGGCGTTTCCGAGGCCCAAGCCAAGGAGTCCTTTGCGCACCTCGGGGGTGAATTTCCCGTTCTTTTGGGGGGATGAAGTGGTGGTGCCTGTTGGCGGTACTACGTTGTCCGCCGTTTGCGTGTCGAGCATGGAAGTGTCCTTACGCTGACGCCCCGAAGGGCGTGGGAGGGTATGACGCATCAACGCCTGTTGGAGGAGGCGCGTGATGCGAAAGTGGCAAGGAGTGTCAGCGGCCACGATGTCGTGTCCGGACAGTTAAGGGAAAACGCCGGCGCCGTTTGGGGGCGCCAGGGTTACCACGCGTGTGGTGCGTTGACCCAGATGGCTACGCATACCTCTTCGTAGCTGTTCTTGTACCAGTGGGGGATCTCTGAGGAGTAGGTGATGGAGTCGCCCTCTTCAAGGCTGTAGCAGACGCCGTTCAAGTAGACGTCCTTACGGCCGGAGATGATGTAGCAAAACTCTTCACCGCTGTGGGTAAAAGGGGTGTCGCTGGTGTCATGCCCTGGGGGCGTGCTGATCCACTGCGCTTCAATGCTGCCATCGCGATTGGGGGTCAACAGTTCGTGAACTGCCTCTCCCACAGACTCGCGGGTGACGTTCTTGAGGTTGCGGCGATCGGACCTGCGGACCACGGGGGACTTTGATTCATCCTGGCCTATGAAGAATCTCCCTACGGGGATGTCCAAGCCGTGGGCAAGCTGGGCCAACGTAGTGAAGGAAGGGTTGGCCATGCCGCGTTCGATCTGGCTGACGATCGCCTGGCTTAGGCCGGTAACGTCCGAGAGCTGGGCGAGGGTCATGCCCTTTGCCTTGCGCATGGTGCGCACCTTGTTTCCGACAGTCACCAGCAGTTCGCTGGTGGCTGGTGGAGCAGGAGTCTCGGTGGTCATTACCGCATCCTTCGTTGGTGAGCTAACTCACACAACTATAGTGAAGATTTTTAGCGAGTCAATGGTTTCTCTTCAATAAGGTGAAGAAATTTACAGAATCCGTGTTTCCAGCTCGTCTATGGTGCCGAAGACGAAGCGGTCGATTTCATGGACTTGCGGCTTGAGCTCATGCAAATGCTCCGCGCCGGGCAGGAGCCGGATGCTGATCTCCAGCTCCTCTGCCAGCCGGTTCATGCAGATGGCACCCACCATGTGGCTGGACGTTTTCAGGCTGAGCACCGCGTCCATGGCGTCTTCGATGTCCAGTTTTTCCAGTGCCCGATGCAGACGCGAAACCCGCCACGGCAGCAAGGCTATGTAGTTCCTGACGAACGCTCCGATGATGGCTTGGTCGCCGCCCAGCTCTGCTTGGAGTTCGGTGAGGACGGTGCGATCCACCAGGGCGTCGGTGCACTCGTCGTACTCAGACACCAAACCCCTCCCGCCTCCAAACAATCGATTCACGATTCAACAGTAGGACCCGTGGAACTTCCGCAGCGCCACAAATCCAAAGATTGATCTAATCTTGAGCGGACTCAGAGCCACTCTTGATCTCCGCCCAACAAAGTTATGAAAAGCAGATCTGGGCGTTTCCAGGCTGAATCAGGGAACGGGAAACAACATGGAAAGTGGTGCTCGCCCGTCACCGGGCCTGATGCTCATCATCGGGGTCTGCATGACCGTCCTACTGGGCATTGGAGGGTCGGCCGCTTTCGCATTGTGGCAGCAGAGTTCCCAGGCGTCTGTCACGGATCAATCCGTGAACTCCGCCCCGAGCACCACGGGCGCCCCTTAGCCCACCGCTGATTCCAGAAATGCTGTGAGCCGATCTTCGAGCATGGACCTGTCCTTCAGCTGGCACTCCCACACCGTCAATACCTGCCAGCCGGTAGCTTCCAACTGTTCCCGCTGCAGCGCGTCCCTTTCGCGGGTTCGTGTTCGCTTGGCTTCCCAGAACTCGGCATTCGCTGCAGGGGCGTGCTGCCCTGCTTTGCAGTCATGGAAATGCCAGAAGCAACCGTTGACGAAAATAACCTTGCGCCTTCCCGCGAACACCAGGTCCGGGCGGCCCGGTAGTTTGGCCGCTCCGGACTGGCCGTGGAGCCGGTACCGGTAGCCTTTCGCGTGCAGGAGCCTGCGGACCAGCAGCTCAGGTTTGGTGTTCTTCCCACGGATCTTGGACATGTTGCGGCTGCGCTGCTCCCGCGTCAGAAGGTCCCGGCTCTCGCCCATGCATCCAGCCTACCCAGGCTCCACCACCACTGTTCGGGGTGCTTGGAAGGACAACAACCGGATCCAGTCCGGGTTTGAATTCTGTAGACGGACCCCCTTGAGTGCGGCTGCCGTTTCATGAACGACGACGGCGGCCTCCAGCTCTGCGAGCTTGGCTCCTAGGCAGCGGTGGATCCCCGAGCCGAACGCCAAGCCGTACGGGGTTGGCCCCGAACGGTCGGCACCCTCGCCGTCTTCTGTTTCGGCCCAGGGGAATCCGTGGTTGCCGGTCAATTCCAGCAGGATCTCCTCACCGGCCGCGATAGGTGTGCCGTCAAGAAGGGCGTCGTTGGTAGCCACCCGCCGCCAGGTGGGAACGGAGGACTCGGTAGCAAGGACGTGCCGGACCAGGTCGCGCGCCTTCAGACCGCTTGCCGCCTCGCTCCAGGAGATGCCCCGGGAGCCCTCGGCCAACCGGAACAGCGTGGTGCTGATGAGTTGGGTGGTGGTCTCTTGGCCTGCGATCAGGAGGAAGTAGCCCAATGAGCAGATTTCCTGTGTGCTCAGCCCGTGGAGGGCAAGCGCATTGAAGAGGTTGGAGTCCGGCGAAGCCACAGACTCCAGGACCAATTCCCTCAACCAGGTGTAGAAGTCCGCGGCGCTCTGTGCCAATTCGAGTTGCCGGTCAGCATCCGGCCAACCCCAGAACAGTTCCAAGGAGTCCAAGCTCCACGCCTTCAATGCGGGCACGTCGCGGACCGGCAGCCCCAACATTTCCAGCATGATGACCGCCGGGGGATCCGCGGCCACGGCCTGGACGAGGTCCACGCTTCCATCAGAGGCGAGGGCTTGCGCTGCACGGGCTGCCGATTCCCGGGCCAGGCCGCGAATACGTGGTTCCATGGCCGCCACTGTGGCTGGCGTGAAGAAGCCCGCCACCACCTTCCGGATGCCGGTATGGGTCTCGGTGTGGTTGCTCGCCAGGACCGGCGGCAGCGCGAACCGGGCTTTCTGCAGTATGCGCAGCGCCCGCCCACTCAACGGCGTTACAGCGAGCAGGGCGTTGGCCGGGCTGAAGTCCTGGGGCCTGTGCAACACTTCCCGCACCGTGTCGGGGCTCCGCAGCACCCGGTAAGGACAGCTTCCGGACTCAGGAAGTCCTGGTTCCGCAGCCATAGTCGCGCTCATGCCGGAAGCTCTTCGAGCCAATCGCACGCTCGGGCGCGGAAAGCGGCAGGATCCAGTCCGGAGGCGTCAGCAGGAACCGTCCCCAGAAACGGAACGGGCCAACTCCTCAGAGTGGCCAGATTACTGAGCTCCACCGCGCTCGCCGTCGCCGGCCAGCTCCCAAGGACCAACCCCACCACCGGCAGGGCCCGGGTGTCCAGCGCCTCCAGCGTCAGCGCCGTGTGGTTCAACGTGCCCAACGCCGGCCGTGCCACCACGGCAAAACCAGCCTTGTCACCCAGGTGCGCGCCGAGATCAGCCAGCGTCCCGCCGTCGTGGTCCAACTCCACCAGCAGCCCACCGGCGCCTTCCACCAGCACGTGGTCATGGCGGACAGACAACTCACGGATCCGCTGGGCATGGGCGGCCAGTGGGGGCAACGTGACCCCATCCAGTGCGGCGGCGGGGACGGGAGCCATGGGTTCTTCAAGAACCACGCCGGCTTCCGCAGTGAGTGGATCCGCCAACCGGGCAACCTCGGCGCAGTCCGAGTCACCCAGCACGTTCCCGCTTTGGCACGGCTTATAGACGGCAACCTTCCGGCCGCGCGCATGAAGCGCGGCGGTGAGGGCCGCCGTCGTAATGGTCTTGCCGACGCCGGTATCGGTACCGGTGACCAGGATGACGGTAGGTAGTTTCATGATGTTCTCTCCAGGATGCTGCGCAACACCGCGCAGGCTTGCTCAATGTCGGTCGGCGTGAGGGTGGCCCGCGCGGTGAGTCGAAGACGGGACACCCCGTCCGGGACGGACGGCGGACGGAAACACCCCACGCTGACGCCCGCCGTATGTGCTTCCTTGCTGGCGGCGAGGGCCGCTTCGGCGGACGGCATGGGTATGGACTGGACTGCTCCGGCGGAACGGTCGACGGCGGTGCCGAGCCTCTGCAGCGCGGGTTGCAGTTGGGCAGACAGGGCGGCTGCGTTGCGGTGGACGGCCGCGGCACGCCAAGGTTCGGCCCTGATGATGCCAATGGCCGCGAGCGCGGCGGCGGCCGCAGGGGGAGCCAACGCGGTGTCGAAGATGAAGCTTCTGGCCCGGTTCACCAGATGGTCCCTGACCAGGGTTGAACCGAGGACAGCGCCGCCTTGGCTGCCGAGCGCCTTGGAAAGGGTGGCGGTGACGATGACGTTGGGATGTCCGGCCAAGCGGGTTCCTGCGATCGCCCCACACCCTTGCTGGCTTCCGGTTCCCGCGACGCCCAAGCTGTGGGCTTCGTCCACCAACAGCATGGCGTCGTGTGTTTCGGCCAGCTCCAGGAGTTCCGCAAGTGGTGATGCATCCCCGCCCACGCTATAGATGGATTCCACGGCGATGACCGCCCGCGGCTGGATGCGGTTGGCCAAAGCCTTCGCTGCGTCCTCCACGCTGTTGTGCCTGAAATTTTTCACCTCGGAGCGGCTCAACCGGAAGCCGTCCATCAACGAGGCGTGGCATTGCTCGTCGGCCACCATCAACGTGCCTGGGCCGCCGAGGGCCGTAGTGACACCCAGATTCGCGAGGTAACCCGAGGAAAAGACCAACGCTGCGTCCGCCCCTATCAGGTGAGCGAGTTCGTGCTCCAACTCCAGGTGCAGTTCGGTGGTGCCCGCCACCAATCGCGATGACGTAGCGCCCGTGCCCCACATTGCGATGGCTTCCTGCGCAGCTTCGGCCAGCCTGGGGTCCGTGGCCAAGCCGAGGTAGTCGTTGCTGGCGAGATCAATCATCCCGGGGTTCACCCCGCGAACCAGCGGCGACCTAACCAAGCCCCGGCGCTCGCGGACGCGGGCTTGGTCCTGCAGCCATGGGGTCATTGCGGCGCTCACGCAGCCACCCGCTGGTTGGAGGTTTCCTCTACGGCAGCCACCATCGCAGCGGCCATCATGCCCACTTCGGCAGCGGTACTGACATACGGCGGCATCGCGTAGACGAGGTTCCTGAACGGGCGTACCCACACCCCGTGTTTCACGGCGGCGCGAGTCACCGCAGTGACATCCACGGCGTCAGTTAGCTCAATGACCCCCACGGCGCCGAAGGTACGAACGTCCGCAACGGCGTCGAGCTTCACTGCCGGAGCCAGGCCTGCCGTGAGAGCGGCACCGACGCGTGACACGTCCGCGCTCCAACCGCCCGCCGCAAGGATGCCCAGGCTTGCGTTTGCTGCGGCGCACGCCAGGGGATTGGCCATGAAAGTTGGCCCGTGCAGGAGAGCCCCCGCCTCGCCTGCGGAAACCGTGCGGGCAACGTCGCCCGTGCACAGCGTCGCAGCGAGGGTGAGGTAACCGCCGGTCAGGGCCTTGCCGACGCACAGAATGTCCGGGACGACCCCCGCGTGCTGCGCGGCGAAGAGCTTGCCGGTTCGCCCGAATCCCGTGGCGATCTCGTCCAGGATCAGCAGCAAACCGTGGTGGTCCGCGATCCCGCGCAGGATCCGAACACACTCGGCCGGGTACATGAACATGCCCCCCGCGCCTTGGAGCATTGGCTCCACGATGATCGCGGCGAGTTCGTTGGAATGGAGCCGGGCCAGCTCTTCCACTGCGGCCCGCCACTGCTCCATGGCTGCTGCGGTGGCCGATGCCGCCGCAGGCGGACGCGGGGCGAAGACATTGCCGGCCAACAACCCCGGAAATGAGGAATGCATGCCGTCCACGGGATCGCACACACCCATGGCCGCGAAGGTGTCACCGTGATAGCCGCCGCGGATCGTCAGGAAGCGCTGCCGTTTGGGCAGTCCACTGGCCGTTTGGAACTGCACTGCCAGTTTGAGGGCGACCTCCACGGAGATGGAACCGGAATCTGCCAGGAACACTCGTTCCAAGCGTCGGCCCGGTTCGCCCGGTGCCATGGCCAACAGGGTTTCCGCGAGTTCCACAGCTGGTTGGTGCGTGAGCCCACCGAACATCACGTGGCTGAAAGTACTGAGCTGGCGTTGGATGGCGGCGTCCATGATGGGGTTCCGGTAGCCGTGGATCACCGACCACCACGACGACATCGCGTCCAGCACCTCATGCGTCCGCCCCTGTTCGTTACGGAGTCGCAGCGCCACGCCGTCGGCGGCTTCTACTTCCCAGAGCGGCAGCGTTGCCGAGGCCGGCGCGTACGGGTGCCACAACGTGGCCCGGTCGCGATCGATCAGCGAGCTCATGACATCAGCCTCCCGTGCCGGGAGCATTCAGCCGTCCACCCCAAGGGCGTTACCTGCACTTTCATGCGGCGTCGGCACTGCGGGCAAAAGCGCGGCGGCTCCATCGCCAGGCGCTGTTGACAGCTGTGGTGGGCGTCCGACGTCGGGCCGTCACCACCGTAGGCACCGTCACCGCCTTCGCCACCGCAGTGCCCGCAGAATTGCTGTGAAACTGCGGTGGTCACAGTGACTTCTGGAATTCCTTGATGGGCATGTTGAGCTCCACCAGGAGGTTGAGGTCGGCATTGGCGGGGCGGCCCAGGGTAGTGAGGTAGTTGCCCACGATCACGGCGTTGATGCCGCCGAGCAGTCCCTCCCGGGTGCCGAGGTCGCCGAGGGTCAGTTCACGGCCGCCGGCGTAGCGGAGCACCGTGCGCGGCATCGCGAGCCGGAACGCGGCGATGGCACGGAGTGCGTCCTTGCCGTCCATGATGCCTTGGTTCTCCAACGGCGTGCCGGGGCGTGGGTTGAGGAAGTTCAGTGGAACCTCATGCGGTTCAAGGGCGGCGAGCTGCGCGGCGAGTTCAGCCCGTTGCGCCAGCGATTCGCCCATTCCGATCAGCGCACCGCAGCACAGTTCCATTCCGGCGGCTTTGACCATGGCGCAAGTTTCCAGGCGTTCCTCATAGCTGTGGGTGGTGACGACCTCGGGAAAGTAGCTCCGGGCCGTTTCCAGGTTGTGGTTGTAGCGGTGCACGCCCCACTCGGCCAGCTGGTCCACCTGGCGCTGCGTGAGCATGCCCAAGGAACACGCGATGTTGATGTCCACTTCCTCGTTGATGCGGTCAATCGCGAACTTGATCTGGTTCATGAGCTTGATGTCCGGGCCACGGACTGCGGCGACGATGCAGAACTCCGTGGCACCCGTGGCGGCGGTCTCCTTGGCTGCTTTGACCAGCTCGGGGATGTCCAGCCACACACCACGAACGGGGGAGTCGAACAGGCCGGACTGGCTGCAGAAATGGCAGTCCTCGGGGCAGCCGCCGGTCTTGATGGAGATGATGCCTTCCACTTCCACGTCCTCGCCGCAGTGCTTGAGGCGAACCTCGTGGGCGAGTTGCAGGGCTTCCGGGATGGCGTCGTCGGGGAGCTCCAGGATGTGGATGAGTTGGGATTCGTTCAGGCCTTCGCCCCGTTCGAGGACCTGCTCGCGGGCGGTTTCCAGGATGGCGTAGGAGGCGGTTTCCCGGGGTGCTTGGGTTGCTCTGGTGGTCATGTCCTTGACGGTATCCGTGCTGGTGACGGGCAATTTTGTGGGGTGCACACAAACGGAGCTGGTTGATTTTGGACTTGAACGCACGGGGCAGCTGGTGCAGAAGTTACAGCTGCGAAACATGGACGTGACTGAATTGACGCGCTGCGTGACTAGCGTCGTGGGCGAGGCAAAGTCCCCTGACGAAAGCGACGACGAATGACCGACGACAAGGCGAGCACCGCCACACTGGAACCGACGACGGCGGGAGGCACCGCCGTCGGAATCGGTACTACGGGCATACCGGCGGCAGGCAACGCCGACGCGATGAGTGCCGCGAAAGAGAGCCTGGAAGATTACACGCTCCGGTTCGCCCCGCGGTCCTACCGGAAATGGAGCGCCGGTGTGGTGGCGACCAGTGCCCTGGGTGGCATTGCATACCTGGCCGACTTCTCGATCGGCGCGAACATCGGCATCGCCTATGGAACAGTGAACGCGATCTTTGGCATCATCGTGGCGGCAGTGATCATCTTCGCCACAGGATTCCCGCTGGCCTACTATGCAGCCCGCTACAACATTGACCTGGACCTCATCACCCGGGGTTCGGGCTTTGGCTACTACGGCTCGGTGGTCACCAACATCATCTTTGCCACCTTCACGTTCATTTTCTTCGCACTCGAGGGCTCCATCATGGCCCAAGGGCTGCAGCTGGGCCTCGGCATTCCGCAGTGGATCGGCTATGCGGTGTCCACCATCATCATCATTCCGCTGGTGATCTACGGGATGAAAACCTTGGCCACCTTGCAGGTGTGGACCACGCCCCTGTGGTTGCTGCTCATGGTGGTTCCCGTGGGCTACCTGCTGCTGTCCCATCCCGAGAGCATCGATGCCTTCTTCGCTTTCACGGGTGCTTCCGGCGAAGGCGGCCCCAACCTGGCTTCGGTGATGCTGGCCGCAGGTGTCTGCTTGTCCCTCATGGCGCAGATCGCGGAGCAGATCGACTACCTTCGCTTCATGCCGCCCAAGACCGCCGAAAACAAGGGTGCTTGGTGGCGCGCAGTGATCCTCGCCGGACCAGGCTGGGTCATCTTCGGTGCCATCAAACAGATCATTGGCCTGTTCATTGCGATCTACCTCATCGCCAAGCTCGACCCCGCAGCCGCTTCTTCCGCAAATGAGCCGGTTCACCAGTTCCTGGGCGTCTACGAAGAGATGATGCCGGCCTGGCTCGCCATGACCCTGGCCGTGGTGCTGGTGGTCATCTCGCAGATCAAGATCAACGTCACCAACGCCTACTCCGGATCGCTCGCCTGGACCAACTCCTTCACGCGCATCACCAAAACCTACCCGGGCCGCATGGTGTTCGTGGTGGTCAACCTGGTCATCGCGCTGATCCTCATGGAATCGAACATGTTCGAGTTCCTCAACACGATCCTGGGCTTCTACGCCAACTGCGCCATGGCCTGGGTTGTCACGGTGGCCTCGGACATAGCCATCAACAAGTACCTGCTGAAGATTTCGCCCAAGGTCCCGGAATTCCGCCGCGGGATGCTCTATGCCGTGAACCCGGTGGGCTTCGTGTCCATGCTCGTCTCTGCCGGGGTGTCCATTGCAGTGTTCTTCGGGGCATTCGGTGCAGCGGTCCAACCGTTCTCGCCGATCTTCGCCGTGGGCCTGGCCTTGGTGTTGCCGCCTGTGTTGGCTCTGGTGACGCGAGGCCGCTACTACCTTCGCCGGACCGACGACGGCATCGACCTGCCCATGTTCGACGCCGACGGTAACCCGAGCGACCAGAAGCTCCTCTGCCACGTTACCGGGCTTGAATTCGAACGCCCGGACATGCTCCGCTCAGCCCAGGACGGGCCCGACGGCGAACCCCAGTACATCTCGTCCCTCGCCTTGTCTACGGACAAGTCGGGCGAGTTGGTACTCCCGGCACAGAAGTAGTCCCCCAACCCAACTGAGGGACAGCACCTGCTTGGGTTTACGTGAACGCCCCGGCTTCCATTGGGGGAGCCGGGGCGTTGCGCTGTGTGTTTAGTGTGCTGCGGCCTACTTGTCGAAGGCGTCCTTCGCGGTGTCCTTGACGTTCTCGCCGGCCTGCTTGGTCTTGGCAGCCGCTTGGTCAGCGACACCTTCGGCCTGCAGCTTCTGGTTGTTCGTGGCGTCACCCAAGGCTTCCTTCGCCTTGCCGGTGACTTCCTGCGCCTTGTTGCTGATCTTGTCTCCGAGTCCCATGGGCTCTCCTTCGATGTAATCCAACACTGACGATTGCTAGGCTAACGAGCAATTCTGGGTACTTCCTGAACATCTCCCACGAATCGTAAGGGTGCTTACACTGAGATCATGGCTGAGGAGACCCGCAACGAAGACACGGAGCAAACCGAGCTCGACGAGGACATCGCCATGGCGCTGGTGAACCACGTCATCAACACCCCGGACGATCCCGAGGGTGAGACAGATCCGAGAACCAAGTATCCGTCCCAAGAATTTGAGCCGCAGACACAGGACTATCCCGGATGGACGGAGGCGATGAACCCGAGGCCTGATCACGGCGAGCAAAGCTATGTGGGACATCACCGCATGATGGGCATGCGGGCATTGATCACTGGTGGCGACAGTGGGATCGGCAGGGCAGTAGCCATTGCCTATGCCCGCGAAGGCGCAGATGTCGCGTTCACTTACCTGCCCGAAGAAGAACAGGACGCCGAGCAGACCGTCCAGCTCATCGAAGACGCCGGCAGCAGGGCCTTGGCATTGCCGGGCGACTTGCAGGACGAAGAGTTCTGCCAGGAAGTCATCGCCCAGACCGTGGCCGAATTCGATGGCCTCAACGTCCTGGTGAACAACGCAGGCTTCCAGATGACCACCGCGCAGGGCATGGAGGACCTGAGCAGCGAACAGTTCGATCGGACTTTCAAAACCAACGTCTATGCGCTGTTCTGGCTCACCAAGGCCGCCTTGCCGCACCTGAAGCCCGGCGCCGCGATCATCAACACTTCTTCCATTCAGGGCTACCATCCCAGTCCGTCGCTGATGGACTATGCAGCCACCAAGGCGGCCATTAACAGCATGACCTTCTCCCTGGCAGAATCACTCGGACCCAAGGGGATCAGGGTCAATGCAGTGGCGCCGGGTCCTGTATGGACACCCCTGCAACCGCCCACGCAGCCCGCGGAAAAGATCGAGAAGTTCGGTCAGGACACCCCGCTGGGCAGGGCGGGGCAGCCTGCCGAACTCGCCGCCACCTACGTGCTGCTGGCCACCGAAGAATCCAGCTACATTTCAGGATCAGTCATTGGCGTGACCGGCGGAAAGCACCTGGCCTAGTGGACTCTGACGTCCGGGGATGTGTCAGGGCTTGAGCACCACTTTGATGCAGCCGTCCTGCTTCTTCTGGAACTTCTCGTAGAGGGCCGGTGCCTCATCCAGTCCTCCCGTGTGGGTGACCAGATGCATGACCCCCAGCGGATCGGCGTCGTCCTCCACCAAAGGGAGCAGATCGTCAATCCAACTGCGAACATTGCATTGACCCATGCGGAGCTGGATTTGCTTGTCGAACATGGTCATGAGGGGCATAGGATCGGCCTGTCCGCCGTACACGCCGCTCAGTGAAATGGTCCCGCCTCGTCGCACCAGGTCCACCGCGGTGTGAAGCGCGGCAAGCCGGTCAACGCTCATGGTTTCCATGGCGACCTGCGCCGGCTTGTCCGGGAGCAAAGAGACCGCCCGGTGAAGGAAAGATGCCACCGGGGATCCGTGAGCTTCCATACCCACGGCGTCCACCACGGAGTCCGGGCCGCGGCCCAGCGTCTGCTCACGGATCTGCTCGGCGACGTGGGAGCTGTAGTCCATGGTCTCTATGCCATGCGTCTCCGCCATCGCGCGGCGCTCCGGGACCGGGTCTACGCCAATCACCCTGAAGCCCTTGTGGACGCCAATCCTCGCGGCGAACTGGCCCACGGGACCGAGCCCGAGCACAGCAAGCGTGCCACCCTCCGGCACGTTCGCATACTCAACTGCCTGCCACGCTGTGGGCAGGATGTCCGAGAGGAACAGGTAACGCTCATCCGGAGCATCCGAATCGATTTTGACGGGGCCGTAGTCTGCGAAGGGAACACGCAGATATTGCGCCTGCCCGCCGGGGACCGAGCCATAAAGTTCGGAGTAGCCGAAAAGTGCCGCCCCTGATCCCTTCGCTGTCACCTGCGTGGTTTCACATTGCGACTGAAGGCCTTGGTTACACATATAGCAATGCCCGCAAGAGATGTTGAACGGCACTACAACGCGGTCGCCCTTCTTCAGCCGGTGGACTTCAGAGCCCACCTCCTCCACGATTCCCATGGGCTCGTGGCCGATGACGTCGCCCTTATGCATGTAGGGGCCCAGCACCTCATAGAGGTGGAGGTCGGAGCCGCAAATGGCTGTGGAGGTAATCCGGACAATCGCGTCCGTGGGTTCCTGGATGGAGGGGTCCGGGACGTCTTCGACGCTGAGCGAACGCCGGCCCTGCCATGTCACTGCTTTCACGATTGGTTCTCCCTGCGTTACGGCTGGCTGGGTCCCTCGCTGCTGGAGACCCTCCCAGCGAAGCAGAGATAGCGCGGGCGCACAAGGCTGCCCGGCCCCTCGACACCGCCAAGGGGCGGGCTTAGATTGAGGCCATGAGCGACCAACCGAACGAAGCTGAAGTGACGCCGTCCAAAGCCTCGGAGCCTGAGGTGCCTGCCGCCGTCGAGCATGACAGCGGTGAGGCCGGAACGGGCGACTTCACCACCGAACTGGACCCCACCTTTATCCCGGACGAAAGCGGTGAGACTCCGGAAGAGAAGCGCGCCAGGGAGCAACCGGAAGCGACGGGGAGCTGAAACTAGTAAGTACCCTGATTGATGGTGTTAAGCTGATGGAGGGAGAGAGTTTTCGGGCAGAGCTGACCGAGGAGTGATCGCGTTATCCAGAGCCGTTGTGGCTTCCGAATGGAGCTGCCCGCCTGAAAGGCCCGCCCCGTTTCGAGGTTGCCCCAGCGGGGTACACCAGAGGTACCAAGCACAGCGTGGGCCACGAGCGGCGCCCACAGAAGCCGCTCACCAGGGAGGTAATCCACATGGATACAGGACAACTGGTACTTATCATCGTGCTGGCCGTCGTCGTCATCGCCGCTGTGATTGTCGCAGTTGTTGTGGGGCGTCGTAAAAAGGCTGAGGTCAACCGCCACCGCGCCGAAGAGTTGCGCGAGAAGGCGGCCGAGGAAGCCATCGGCGCACACCAGGCGAAGGCCGAATCAGCACAGGCGGAGGCCAACGCGCTGCAGGCCGAAGTCGAGGCGGAACGACTCCGAAAGGACGCGGAACGCCACGCCGAGAAGGCCAACGAAGCCCACGCGCGCGTCGAAGAACAACTTCGCCATGCGGACAAACTCGACCCGAAGACGAACCCGGACCGTTCACAGGACGCGAACCGTTCACAGGACGCGGACTACTCACAGGACGCGAACCGTTCACAGGACGCGGACTACTCACAGGACGCGAACCGCTCACATGACGCGGACCGCGATCGCTCCCATGTCGCCGAGGGTGAGCGTCTCACCAGGGACCGCAGCGGGCGCGAGGGCACGCCACGTGACGGCTCGACGCGTGAGGGTGACAGGAACCTATAGTTTCAGCGAAGAAACGGAGGCAGGAAGTGAGTATCGTGGTGAGGCGAACAGGTCAGGCGATGCGCGCCACTGAGACGAAGGCCAACAGGCATGCAGTCGATGTGGTTTTGGGGCACTTAGGCGAGATCGGGCCGGCTGTGGCAGCACTGCGCCGGGAATCTTCGCGGCTTGCCGAGTGGGGCGAGGAACTGGCTCGTGTCAGGTTGCGCGGCGGGAGTGTTTTCGCCGCAGGCAGCGACGGATCCTCCCACGAGGCGCAGAGGTTCACATCCGAACTGAATGCCCACGATCCCGTGAGCGGTTCGGGGTTCAAAGCCATCTCCATCACCAAGGCCGCGGCTGGTTCTGACGGCTCCGCCGGAAGCATGAGCGAGCAGGTATCCAAACAGGTTCGCCGGGGTGACATCGTGGTCCTGCTCGCCGCGAAAGGGATCACCGACGAACTCCGGGAGGCTGCCGCCGCCGCGAAGGCGCAAGGTGCACGCTTATGGGCACTGACCGGCAAGGAATCCAAGGACCTCGCACAGTCGGTAAATGAAGCCATCTGCATCGATACCGATCCGCCACATGCCGAAGAAGCGCACCTAGTGGCGGTGCTGGCGCTTTGCGAGTGCTTCGAAGACGCACTGAAGAACATCAAGCCGGAGTGATACGGCCCAACTAACTGGCAGTAGCGGTTGTTTTGAAGCGTCAGAACTACCGCTACTGCCAGCTACTTTGGCATGTGATCTGCGCCTCCTTCGGAATAGTTGCAGACGCCATACAGTTGCGCAGGATGAACGTGATTCAATCTGAAAGGAACTGCGCATGCTGTTTTCCCCTCTGGCCCTCGGCGAGCTTGAACTTTCCAACCGACTGGTGATGGCGCCCCTGACGCGCCTCCGCGCGGGTCAGAACGGGGTGCCGGGTTCATTGATCGCTGAGCATTATCGGCAGCGGGCTTCCCTCGGCTTGATCGTTAGCGAGGGCACCTATCCCACGCCCGCCGGCCAGTCATACCCGGGACAGCCGGGGCTCGTCACGGAGGAGCAAATCGCAGGCTGGAAGAAGGTCACCGACGCTGTTCACGCTGCGGGCGGACGCATCTTTGCCCAGATCATGCACGGCGGGCGCGTTTCGCACGCCGATATCACCAGTGGCCACGAGATCGTCGGCCCCAGCGCCGTCGCCATCGAAGGTGAAGTTCGCACGCCCAACGGCAAGCAGGCTTACCCGGTACCGCGCGAACTCCGCACCGACGAGCTCCCGGGAGTTATCCAGGAAATTGTCACCGCCTCCACGAACGCCATCGAGGCAGGTTTCGACGGCGTTGAGCTTCACTCCGCCAACGGCTACCTGTTGCACGAGTTCCTTGCGCCCAACTCCAACGTGCGCACTGACAGCTACGGCGGCTCCCCGGAGAACCGGGCCCGCTTCGTGATCGAGACAGTCAACGCCGTGGTGGAGGCGCTCGGCGCAAACCGCGTAGGCATCCGCATTTCCCCCGAGCACAATGTGCAGGGAATTGCCGAGACAGACGCCGCCGACGTCCGCGCAACCTACGAGGTTTTGGTGGATACCATCGCACCACTGAACCTGGCCTACCTGAGCATCCTCCACCATGACCCCAAGAGTGCCTTGGTCCAGGGTCTCCGCGAGCGTTTCAACGGCACGTTCCTGGTGAACACCGGCTTCAGCGAAATCACTACCCGTGACGAAGCTTTCGCCATCATCGAAGACGGCCTTGCCGACGCCGTAGTGGTGGGCCGCCCCGCCATTGCCAACCCGGACCTCGCCCGCCGCTGGCGTGAAAGCCTGCCGCTCAACGAGCCGGACGCCTCCACCTTCTACGCAGACGGCGCCGAGGGCTACACGGACTACCCGTTCTACTCGAACTAAAGCGCAGCACCCCAAGATAGACCACGACGTCGGCACCCGCCTGGGCGCCGACGTCGTGGTTTAACCCGTGCTCGCCCAACTGTCTGGCACTAGTGGTTGTTCTGAGCCTTGATAACAACCACACATGCTAGATAGTTGGGGAATGTGACAGGACCGCTGCCTCGCCCGGTGCGTGCGTTCCTATAGGATTTGTGCCATGGCTGAACCTTCCCCGTCCGTTGCCCGCGCTGGCTTTCCTGTCAGCCGCCAAGTGCTGGCCGACCATGTATACGAAGCCCTCCTCGAGTGGCTCATGGATGGTCGGTTGGAGCCCGGGGCAGCGGTGAGCATCGACGGGATGGCTCGCGAACTCGACGTTTCGCCGACGCCGGTGCGGGAAGCGTTGGCCCGTTTGGAGCACACGGGAATGGTGCGGCGTGTGGCGCTAAAGGGCTACCGTGTGGCACCCGTGTTCACCCGCGAAGACTTCGCCGAACTCATGGAGGCCCGGTTGTCCATTGAGCCGGTCAACGCCCGATTGGCCTGTTCGCGGATGACCCCCGACGGTCTTGACGCTCTGAAGCAAGCTGTGGAGGACCTGAAAACTGCTCCCCGTGGGGGGTCGTTTGCGGAGTACCGCAGTTACCTGGAAGCCGATGAGCGCTTCCACCAACTCATCGCCGCGCAAGCCAGCAACCAATTTCTGCTAGCCGCCTACAACACGCTGGGCGGGCAGATCCAACGCTTCCGACTGTTTGGGGGAGTGGGCATCACCGACGCCGAGCAAGCGATCGCTGAGCACCAGGCCGTCCTGGACGCCATGATCAGCGGGGACCCGGAAAGGGCCGCTTCCATGATGGTGGATCACGTCCAGAAGGTGCGCGGCCGAGCGATGGCAGACGCGCCGGAGGATTAGGCCCGGCACTCCTCCTGAGCCGCACCCGTTTCCGCTGTGCGCACCAGTGGTTACGGGGGCGTTTGGCGTCAAGTGGTGCGCCCCGCGCCCACGTCGACAGCCAAAGTGACCCTCTTCACTTCACATATGTAAGACATATAGGATCTAGGAAGTTTCGCAAAAGGGTTGACAGTGTTCCATCGTTCGTAAATCCTATAGGAAACAGGATTCTACGAAGGAGTGATCATCATGGCGTACACCGCCGAGAATTGGCCCATCACCGCGGCCCTCCTGCAGTTCCCCGGCACGGATGCTGCAGGGCAGCAGGTCAACGACGCCGATGCTTCCGTTTGGGCCGCCGTCCTCCAGGAAGTCAAGGATGCCGGTTTCGCTAACGCAGACCTCACCGATAGCTGGGTTCGCCCGGGCGACCTCAGCAAGGAACGACTTGCCGAATTCAAGCAGACCGCTGATGAAGTGGGCATTGGCGTGCCGGTGATCTCCGCCATCCGCCGCAGCGTCATCCATGCCACGGACTGGGCGGACAACCTCGCCTACAGCCACCGCACCATCGACGCCGCTGCGGAGCTGGGATGTGAAGTAGTGTCCTTCGGACTTCACCAGGCCATCACCCCTGAGCAGCAGAAGCAGCTGTGGTTCTGGACCGTCGAGGGTTACAAGGACCCGGTGGGGGACAAGGAAGCGTGGGGCAACGCCGTCTCCCGCATCCGGGAACTTGGGAAGCATGCGGCCGAGGCCGGCGTCCTCCTCTCCCTGGAAATGTACGAAGACACGTACCTCGGAACCGCTGACTCCTCAGTGCAACTGGTCCAGGACATCGGCTTGGACAACGTTGGCCTGAACCCGGACCTTGGCAACCTGATCCGTTTGCACCGGCCCATCGAGGACTGGCGCGAGATGGTGGCAAAGACCCTGCCGTACTCCAACTACTGGCACATGAAGAACTACATCCGGGACGAAGACGTGGCCCGGGACAGCTACATCACCATGCCGGCGCCCATGGAAAGCGGCCTTATCAACTACCGCGAGGCCTTCAAGTTTGCGGTTTCCGTCGGCTTCCAAGGCATTCTTTGCACCGAGCACTACGGCGGCGATGGCCTCAGCGTCACGGCAAGCAACCAGGACTACCTCCGCCGGCACGTCCTGCCCAAGACCGACGGCTATGAGCTCGGCCAGAGCCAGGTAGCCCAGGGGCGCCAAGTACCGGCAACGCAGCTCGCAGGAGTCTAGGAAATGACACAGATTTTCGACAACCCGGCAGACTTTGCCGATGACGCGCTGGACGGCTTCGTGGCTGCCAACCGTGGCTACGTCGCACGCGTTGACGGCGGTGTGGTCCGCTCCACGGAAGTCCCCTCCGGCCAGGTTGCCCTGGTGGTTGGTGGCGGCTCGGGACACTACCCGGCCTTCGCCGGGCTGGTAGGCCCAGGCCTTGCAACGGGTTCGGCGTGCGGCAACATGTTCGCCTCCCCGGCGGCCGGCCAGGTTTACCGTGTAGCGAAGGCGGCCAACGCCGGTGGTGGAGTGCTGCTCAGCTACGGCAACTACGCCGGCGACGTGTTGCACTTCGGCCAGGCGCAGCTCCGGCTCAACGCTGAGGGCATCGAAACCCGCACTGTCACCGTCACGGACGACATCGCGAGCGCTCCGATCGAGCAGCTCGAGAAGCGCCGCGGCATCGCGGGGGACCTCACCGTTTTCAAGATTGCCGGCGCCGCCGCCGAAGCGGGACTGGACCTTGACGCCGTCGAGCGTCTGGCCATCAAGACCAACTACCGGACTCGGTCGCTGGGTGTTGCCTTTGACGGCTGCACGCTTCCCGGCGCCAAGGATCCGCTGTTCCATGTTCCTGCAGGGCAGATGTCATTGGGCCTGGGGATTCACGGCGAACCCGGAATTTCCGAGCACCCGATGCCCACCGCATCCGAGCTGGCGGAGCTGCTGGTCACCAAGCTGCTCGCGGACAAACCTGAGGACGCCGCGGACCGCGTGGTGGCTATCGTCAACGGCCTTGGCACGGTGAAGTATGACGAACTCTTCCTCCTGTTCGGCAAGATCGAGAAACTACTGACGGCTGCGGGCCTCACCGTGGTGGAGCCCGAGTGCGGTGAGCTGGTGACCAGCCTGGACATGTCCGGGCTCTCCCTGACATTGCTGTGGTTGGACGATGAACTTGAGCAGTACTGGGCTGCACCGGCTGACACCCCGGCGTTCCGCAAGGGCAGCATGGCGCCCCGCGCGCCACGCGCCGAGGCAGCAATCGACGACGCCGAAACCGCCGACGTCGAGCAGCCCACCCCGGCAGCGGCTGAACTCGGGCGGCAGGCCGTGGCCATCCTCGCCCAGGTGCGGGACGTCGTCGTCGAACATGAAGAGGAACTCGGCAAGCTGGACGCGATCGCCGGCGATGGTGACCACGGCATCGGCATGCGGCGCGGCGTAGATGCTGCAGCCGCCGCAAGCGAAGGCGCCGAAGGTGCTTCCGTTGCGCGCGTTCTGACAGCAGCCGGGGAAGCTTGGAGCGAGCGGGCCGGTGGGACGTCCGGGGCGCTGTGGGGTTCGGCAGTCATCGCGGCCGGGCAGTCGCTCGGAAACCGTGAAAGCTACACCTCGGAGGACGCGGCCGCCGCTGTGGACGCCTTCGTGCGGGCCATCACCGAACTCGGCAAAGCGGATCCCGGGGACAAGACCATGGTGGACGCGCTCCTGCCGTTCCGGGACACCTTCCTCACAGAGCTCGACGGCGGTACTCCCGTTGACCGGGCCCTGGCAGTTGCCGCCGCTGCAGCCGAGTCCGCTGCAGCGAAGACAGCTGAACTCCGGCCGCTCAAGGGCCGGGCGCGACCCCTCGCGGAAAAGAGCATCGGGCACCCTGATCCGGGTGCGGTGTCCTTTGGGTTGATCGCCGCCAGGATCTCGCAATTTATCGATTCACAACTGGCCACCGCTTCTTCAGCGGCAGCGGCCGGAAACGGAGCCCAATCATGAGCAACAACCACGGCTGGCGCATCGTCGTCGGCAACGATGAAGCCGGTGTCGAGTACAAGCAGGCGCTCCTTGCCCTGCTGGAAGCGGACCCGCGCGTGGCTTCCGTGACGGACGTCGGCGTTGGCTTCAACGACTCCACGGCCTACCCGCACGTCGCCGTCGATGCCGCCCGCAAGGTGGCTGACGGCGAAGCTGACCGGGCCTTGCTGATCTGCGGCACGGGATTGGGCGTTGCGATTGCCGCCAACAAGGTCCCCGGAATCCGCGCGGTTACCGCCCACGACAGCTACTCCGTGGAACGGTCCGTCCTAAGCAACAATGCCCAGGTCCTGACGCTGGGCCAGCGAGTAATTGGCTTGGAACTGGCCAAAAAGCTCGTAGGGGAGTGGCTCGACCACCGCTTCGATCAAAACTCATCCTCCGCCGCCAAGGTGGACGCCATCTGCTCGTACGAGCCCGACTACACGAAGGCAGTCTGACCATGACAATTTCCGAAACAACCGAAGGAAACCCGAGCAACGCAGCCCGGAAGATCGCCGTCGTCGGGTCCGGATACATGGGCGGCGGCATCGCCCAGGTGCTGGCGCTCGGTGGCGCGCGTGTTGCGCTTGCCGATGTTTCTGCCGAGGTAGCGCAGAAGAACTTCGACCGCCTGCTGGTGGAGTCGGACCAGTTCATCGCGGATGGGCTTTTCCCTGAAGGTGCCACCGAGATCCTGAAGCAGAACCTATGGGCAGCCAAGGACATCGAAGAAGCCGTATCGGATGCGGACTTCATTGAGGAGTGCGTTCCGGAGGTGCTGGAAATCAAACATCAGTCCTTGGCCCGGATCAGCGCCGCAGCCCGCCCGGACGCCGTGATCGGCTCCAACACGTCCACCATCTCCATCGCTGCCCTTGCCGAGGCCGTCACCAATCCGGAGCGCTTCCTCGGCGTGCACTTCTCCAACCCGTCGCCATTCATTCCGGGCGTCGAGATCATCCCTCACGCTGAAACTTCTGCGGCAACCGTGGCCGTGTCGCGCGAGCTGGTGCACGCTGCAGGCAAGCAGACCGCCGTCGTCAAGGACGTCACCGGCTTCGTGCTGAACCGCCTGCAATACGCGCTTTTCCACGAGGCAGCCCAGCTGGTGGAGCAGGGAATCGCAACAGCGGACGACGTCGACACCCTGGTGCGTACGACGTTCGGCTTCCGCTTGCCGTTCTTTGGTCCGTTCGCCATCGCGGATATGGCCGGTTTGGACGTCTATAACTTCTGCTACAAGTCGCTGCAGACCGGATTCCCGGAACGCTTCGCGACGCCGAAGATCCTCTCGGACCTCGTGGAAGCAGGCAAGCTCGGCACCAAGACCGGCGCCGGCTTCCTCAACGTTCCCGCCGAGCGCACTCCGGAACTCATCGCCTACCGCAACAAGGCCTACGTCGCCATGCAGAAGCTCATTGAAGAGCTCGGCCCGGCCCCCATCAACTAAGACTTTCAGGAGAAAACACATGACTTTCCCCGTAGAACGCACTGCGATTGTCACCGGCGCCGTTTCCGAACGCGGCATCGGCCGAGCCACCGTCAACTACCTGGCCGCGCAAGGCTGGAACATCGGCATCATCGATCTTGATGACGCCGCCTGCAAGATCGCAGCAAAGGAAATCGCCGCAGAATATGGTGTGCAGGCCCACGGTGTGGGCGCCAACGTAGCCAGCGAAGCCGAAGTCCGCGCAGCCATCGACGAGCTGGAGGCTGAGCTGCCGCAGATCGTCGCGCTGGCCAACGTTGCCGGCGTCAGCTCACCCGTTGGCTACCTGGAACTCGAACCCGCCGAGTGGGACCGCGTCCTGAACATCAACCTCAACGGAGTCCACTACGCCACCCGCCGTGTGGCCGAGTCCATGGTCAAGAACCGCATCGGGCGGATCGTGAACATCTCCTCCGTTTCCGCCCAACGCGGCGGCGGCACGTTCTCCAAAACCCCGTACTCCGTAGCCAAAGCAGGCGTCATTGGATTGACCCGCGCCACGGCACGCGAACTTGGCGAGTACGACATCACCGTCAACGCCATCTCTCCCGGGCCCATCGACACCGACATCATGGGCGGAACGCTGAGCCAGGAACGCAAAGATGAGCTCACCAAGGACCTTGTAGTGAACCGTGTGGGCTCCACCCGGGACATCGCAGCCGCCATCGCTTTCCTCATCAGCGAGGACTCCGGATACATTTCCGGGCAAACGCTGAATGTGGATGGCGGACTGTACATGCACTAGGGCTCGTCCATGAAGACCTGGTCAAGAGAACGCAAGATCTACCTTGCCGTGGGCATCCTTGCCTGCGCAGTGGGCATGGTGCTCATTTTCTTCCCGCGCTGATCGCGGCTGCATTAGTCATTTCCTGTCACTCAAAGAGGAGTTTCAATGTCTGTTGCCACCAATTCCACCAAGGAGTTGCTGGACACGCCGGTCCTCAAATCGGCGATCTCCAAAGCATCGCGGCGGCTCATGCCAATGCTTGTCATCCTGTACGTCGTGGCCTTCCTGGACCGCACCAACGTTGGTTTCGCCGAAGCCGCACTTGAAGTGGACAAGGGCATCACCGCAGGTGCTTACGCGCTGGGCGCCGGTATCTTCTTCATCGGCTACGCCCTGTTCGAGATCCCCAGCAACCTGTTGCTGACCAAATTTGGTGCGAAGGTGTGGCTCGCCCGCATCGCCATTACGTGGGGCATCGTTTCGGCCTGCTTCGCTTTCGTCCAGGGTGAGACATCCTTCATCATCCTTCGATTCCTGCTGGGCGTCACCGAGGCCGGCCTGTTCCCGGGCGTCATCATGTTCCTGGCGGCGTGGTTCCCCAACAAGGTCCGCGTGAAGATGTTCGCCATCTTCTACCTGGCCCAGCCGTTCTCACAGATGATGGGTGCACCGCTGTCCGGCTGGCTCATCAACATCGGCGACCAGGTTCCGGGCGTCGCAGGCTGGCAGGTCATGTTCTTCGTAGAAGGCATGCTCGCAGTCCTGGCCGGCATCGCGGCGTACTTCTTCCTCATCAACAGCCCCCAGGATGCCAAATTCCTTACCAAGGAGGAGAAACGGGCCCTGTCCGACGTCATGGCGCTCGAAGACACCGTCAAGGAAGAAACGGGTCCACGCGGTGTCCTGGCATCCATGCGCAACGGCCGGGTCTGGTACTTCACTGTCATCTACTTCTGCCTGCAGGTTGCGGTCTACGGTGTCACGTTCTACCTGCCACAGCAGGTGGCACAGCTGACCGGCCAAAAGGTGGGCATCGCCGTCGGACTCCTGGCCGCGATCCCGTGGTTCTTTGGCATCTTCGCTTGCTACTTCATCGGCAAAGCCGCCAACACGGTGGAACGCCGCCGCCGTTGGGGTACTGCATTGTTCATCTCCACCGGCCTCTGCATCTTCGGGTCCGCATGGGCCGGCGCCAACCAGCTGCCGGCACTCGGGATCATCTTCATCACGCTGGCGGTGTGCAGCTTCCTGTCCACAGGTCCCATTTGTTGGTCGTATCCGACGGCGTTCCTTACCGGCACTGCCGCCGCTGCGGGTATCGGTCTGATCAACTCGCTGGGCAACCTGGGTGGGTTCGTCGCCCCGATCCTTCGCACCACGGTCAATGAGGTCACGGCCTCCGACACCGGCACCATGGGTGTTTACGCGCTGGGGGTGCTGCCGTTCCTTGCTGCTCTCCTGATGTTCGGCACCAAGCGCTTCAGCAACAAGGCTGACGAACTGTTGGGGAAGTAAACCGTGATGCTACCTGCTCCTGACACCGTGTTCATTGGTGTCAGCACCAAGATGTACATGGGCTACGCGCATAGCCTGGAATGGGTGGAACAGCTGGTGGCTGAAGTGGACGCCCGTCCGGCCCTCGCGGCCGGGCGGGTGGTCCCGTTTGTGATCCCGTCCTTTCCGGTATTACCTGAGGCAGCGCGGCTCCTTGCCGGAACGCCGCTGGTCCTGGGCGCGCAAAACTGTGGATGGTCCGACGGGCCGTGGACCGGCGAGGTGTCACCCTCCATGCTTGCTGAGCTCGGCGTTGGACTCGTGGAGATCGGCCACGCAGAACGACGCCGCTACTTCGGTGAAGATGAGGCGATGATTGCGCTCAAGATGAGTGCCGCCGTCGACGCCGGACTGACGCCGCTGCTGTGCGTGGGGGAGACCGAAGTCCTCGAACCCGAGGCGGCTGCAGCCATGGTGTTTTTGCACATCAAGGCAGCCGTTTCGGGCGACTGGTCGGTCGCCTCCCAACTGGTGATTGCGTATGAACCTGTGTGGGCGATCGGTGCTCCTGAGCCTGCCTCGGCCGAGTATGTTTCCCGCGTGGTGGCTGCCCTGCGCGAATCGTTGGCCCAGCACGGATTGGCCGGGATTCCTGTCATCTACGGGGGCTCCGCCAAACCTGGACTGTTGCCGCAGCTGGACGGGGTGTCCGGGCTTTTCCTCGGCCGGTTTGCCCACGACGCCGCCAACTTCGGACGGGTCCTCGACGAAGCCCTGAGTTTTTGTACAGCAGATGCCCTTAAGACGCCTTCTAGAGGGCGTTAGCTGTACAAAAACTCCGCTGGCAGAGGGCCACGAAGCCGCCCAAGTTCTCCAGACCCTCGGGATGAGTCGGCAGGTAGTTGGTCAGTTCGGGTGAACGAACCACGACGGCACGCCACTGACCGCGCGACACCGCCACGTTGATCCGGTTCCGGGACAGCAGGAACTCCATGCCGCGTGGTACCTCTCCGGCTGCAGACGCTGCCATGGATACGATGACCACGGGAGCTTCCTGGCCTTGGAACTTGTCCACGGTACCCACACGGACCTTGCCCAATCCGGCGCCACGAAGATGGTGTTTGATCAGCTGAACCTGGGCGTTGTACGCGGCGACCACCAGGATGTCGGTCTCCTCCAAGGGCCGGCCTTCAGCGGGCAGTGTTTCAGTGGGCTGTGTTTCATTGGGCTGTGTTTCAGCGGGCTGTGACGGGTCGATCCAGCTGAGGCCAACGTGAGCTTGGACCTGCCGGACAACCTCCGCGGCTTCCTCAGGTGAGGATGTGGAGTTGCCGGTGTGCGGGACGTAAACGCAGGAGATACCGGGCGCGGCACCGTCCAAGTGGCGTTCTTTGGCTGCGGGTGCTGCCTCAAGCCTGTTGTCGTAGGAAAGTTCTGAAACTGCGCTGCATAACTCAGGATGCATTCGCCACGAGAGTGCCAAGAAGTAGCCCAGTTCGGCAGGCAAGGTGTTGAAACCATCTGACAACCAGCCCAGAGCCGATTCGTCCACTGGTTCGGGGTGCTTGCCTTGGGTGACCTGAGGCAGTTGCTGGGGATCCCCGAGAAGCAGAAGCCGCTTGGCTGCGCGGCTCACGGCCATAGTGTTGGCCAACGAGAACTGTCCTGCCTCGTCGATGACCAGGAGATCCAGCGAGCCCGCCGGAACCGAGCTGCCCACCATGGTCCAGGCAGTGCCGCCGATGAGGGCTCCACCTGGTTTGGACAACAGCTCTTCCACATCACCTTTGGCGCACTGGGTCCACGGCACGGGGTCGTCGTGTTTGACTTCCTTAGCCACGCGTCTGGGATCCACTCCAGCTTTGTCCACCGCAGCGCAGAGCATGTTCTCCACTACCGCATGCGATTGGGCCACGACGCCAACTTTCCAGCCGGCTGCGACGAGACGGGCGATCACGTGCGAGCCGACGTACGTCTTGCCGCTGCCCGGAGGTCCTTGGACGGCCAGATAGGAGTTGTCCAGGTCCTCCACTGCAGCTGTGATGGCATCAATGTACCCATCCGGTCCGGCGTTGACCGAGGGCAGAGCCGGCAGTGAGCGAAGCTTTGGTGGCTGCCTGCGCACCAGATCCAAGGAACAGTCCCGGGGCCACAAAGGTAGCGAGGCACTGAGCTTTGTGGCCAACGCCGCGAGGGCAGCCCGCTGCCCGTTGGTGGCAATGGGCGGATCCGGAGTAAGCGCCATGGGCAATTGGCTGAACTCTGTGGAGTCATTGCGAAGGCCTTCGGCGATGGTGACTGTTTCGAAGTCCTCGTCGTCCCCCACCTCAGTGACCAAAGTTCCGTTCCAGCCTGCACGGCCAAGCGCGGCGGATTCCTTCGCTTGGAGCGAGTCCGGCAGGGGAGGGCCGTACATGCGGAAGTATTTCTTGCCGGGTTCCAGCCCGGCGCCGTCACCGGACCGGCCATAGAGTTTCACGAGCCGCGCAGGGTTGCTCCGAGGTGTCGGTTTTGCCCAGTCCT
Organism: Pseudarthrobacter sp. PvP004; assembly: GCF_017876035.1. Lineage (NCBI taxonomy): Bacteria > Bacillati > Actinomycetota > Actinomycetes > Micrococcales > Micrococcaceae > Pseudarthrobacter > Pseudarthrobacter sp. PvP004. The sequence goes on along the minus strand of NZ_JAGINL010000001.1, from coordinate 2,835,727 downwards.
GCAGCAGTTCGGCGTGGTCGACAACGAAGAGGTCGCGCTCGTCAGGCCACTGGGAGGTTGGTTTTTCCAAACGGTCGAAGTGTCCCCACCAGTGCTGCTTGTCCTCGCGACGGTGATACCCGACGCCTGCGGCGACGATGCCGATAGCTCGGGAATCGGGAGTGGCTCTCTCGTCCTCGGGCAATCCGGCGAGGTAGTCGAATAGTGCTTTCTCTTCCGGTGCCGCCTCATACTGATCCGGTTCGGTGTTATCCGATTCGGTATCTGCTGGGGGCGCTTCGTCCGCGCCACCTGTAACGATGGAGCGCTCCGCGGCACGGGCAAGGAGCCAGTTGCGCAGTTCCAGCGTGGAGAGACAGTCATACTCGTTGTAGTCCCGGATACCTTCGAGGATCACAGCTGCTTGGTCGGAGTTCCCGATGTCCCGGGCAGTGCAGTAGTCAGCGTAGGCAACAACGGAAGCGCCGGCGTCGGTCACGTCACCTGACCTCAGGTGCTGCCCCATATACAGCGGTTCAAGTTTCTTGATGCTGTACGAGTTCTCGGAGATCCGGATGCTGTGGCGGACGGTGTCGTAAAGGTCCACCAGGACGCCTTGGCGCAGGAGGTCGTCGACGGCGGATTCGCCCACCACATGTGTCAAGGAAAGGTTCCTCAGGGCCGTCTTCTCATACGCGGCGTAATGGTAGATGTGCATGCCGGGATAGCTGGCGCGCCGCTTGGCCACATAGTCCAGGAAGTCCACAAAAGCCTGTCCCTCCTCGGCCCGGGAGTGCGCCCAGAAGGGCCGGAACACGGGGTCAGCCCCTGGTTCCACAGGATTTTCGATGACACCGAACAGGTACTCGAGACCCCACTTTCCTGTGACAGGATCCTGCCACAGGGGATCGCCTTCGAAGTCGAAGAAGATGTCGCCAGGGTCCGGAGCAGGTAGTCTGCCCAAGGTGTTGTCCGGCAGCACGTTGTAACTGATGGCCTTGGTTTCTCCGGTTTTATCCGTGTACTTGACCGTGCCGTCAGGGGTGCCAGTGCCGGTCTGCAGCCGGGCCTGCTCACGGAGCCGCAGCAACGTGGCATCGCCCGCTGCAGGGAGGGCAGCCAGTTCATCAATGGTGGTGACCCCGGCTTCGATCAGCTTCTTGCGCCGGCTGACCCGCATACCCGCCACCATGAGGAGATCCCGATGCAACCGGACCTGCTCAGAGCAATAATCACAGCGGCCGCACGCGGAGTACCGGGAGTCGCCCCATGCCACGGGTACGGCCCCTGAAACGTGCGCCTCGGTCATGCCAAGGAAGCGTTCCCGGCGCTCCTTGAAAACGGGAAGGATCTGCGCGAGGGGGTGGTCGCTGTGGACCCGGTTGCCCAACACCAAGGTGACCGTGGGGTCCGGGGTAACCCCCGCGCGGATGAGTTGATCGCCATAGGCGGCCAACTGCAGGAGGGCAGTGACCTTGGCGTGCCGTGCGAGCTTGGTGTCGAAGACGGCGTACTGCCCGCCGGGGCGCTTCACCAGGAAGTCGGAGCGGCCATGAAACTGGCCGTCGAAGAAAGCGGCTTGGAAGACGACGTCCGCTCCGGAGCGCAGGGCGTCGATGGATTCCGCGTGCTTGGCCGAAAGAGTGGCGCGGTCCATCGCTGTGGCGGGGACGACGTCGTAAACGCCTTTCCTGGTAGCCGCATTCCACGGCCCGAACTCAGCCACGTAGTCATCAAGGACCCGATGTTCGTGGACGTCGCCGAGCTTGGCGGTGCGCTCCAACATGGCATCCGTTGCGAAAGCAGGCTTTGGCGTGCGGCCCAGTTTTTCGTCGAGTTTCCGGAGTAACTGGTACTCGCACGTGGCAGCGATAACGAGGTCGCTGGCCGAGAACACCAGGTCCTGCGGGGCGCCCGCAATCTCAGGATCGAGAAAGAACACCGCGACCCACCTACCTCTCCATGCCGTGAATAAACCCTTGCAGCCAAGCTATCAGCGGGCTCTGACAATATACGGCGCAGACAATATGGATCGCAGCCACTTTAGACTGCCCTCATGACTGAAACAGACCCCACCCTGGACCCCGCTTTCGAAGCCGCCTACCAAGCCGCACAAAAGAGCCTCAGCGAGGGCGGCATTCCCATCGGCGCCGCATTGGCCCGTGGTGGGAAAGTCATTGCCAGCGGACACAATGAACGAGTACAGCATGGGGATCCGATCGCGCACGGGGAAATGTCCGCGCTGAGGGCTGCCGGGCGTCAGACAAGCTACCGCGACACCACGCTCTACACCACCTTGGCGCCATGTGCCATGTGCACGGGAACCATCATCCAGTTCAAGATCCCGCGGGTAGTGGTTGGAGAGGCCGAAACTTTCCCCGGTGAATTCGATCTCCTGCGTTCACGTGGCGTGGAGGTCGTGGTGCTGGACGACCCCCGGTGTGTGGACATGATGCGTACTTTCCAAGAGGAACACCCCGAATTGTGGGCTGAAGATATCGCCGAATAACACTGAAATGGACTCCCGAAAGGGGCCGAAACCGCCTAGCCACCGATACCCGCCGAGCGTAGGCTGGCATCATCGGCGTCGGTGCCGAGAGGCCCTGCGTCGATAACCCCAATCGATGAAGGAGGACCCATGAGTGCCGTACGTGAATTCATGACAACCAATGCCCAGTGCATCGAAGAGGATAAGACTCTTCAGGAAGCCGCCAGGCTGATGAGGGATATGGACTGCGGTTCGCTTCCCATCTGCGGCCACGACGGCAAGCTCACCGGCTTCATCACCGACCGCGACATCGTGGTCAAGTGTTTGGCTGAAGGCAAGGATGCAAGGGAAGTCCGCGCCAGCGAACTCGCTACCGGTAAGCCGTACTGGGTGGACGCCGATGCCAACGTTGACGAAGCCGTCACCATGATGGAGGAACATCAGGTGCGCCGCCTGCCTGTCATCAGCGATCACAAGTTGGTAGGCATCATCAGCCAGGGCGATATTGCGCGCAACCACTACGCCGAACAGCGTCTCGGCGAAATGGTGGAGCACATTTCAGCCAAGGAGCGCATGTCGCACTGACAACCCACGCCAGCCGCCGCGAGGCATCCCCTAGAGGAACGCCTCGCGGCCCGTTCCTTCACGCAGCACGAGTTCGCCGTCTTCGATGGAGACCAGCAGGCTCTTGGGTTTCCCCGCGAGCTTCCTCGTGGCGCTAAGTTTTCGGCTGCTGACCTCAACGCCCACTGTGGCGCCTTTGGCTGGCAGCTCAACTGTCAGTTCGTCGGCCATCCCCAACAGGGCCTTGGTGGACACATCCCTCTCCGACACGGCTTCCTTGCCGTTGACGGTCACTGTCACGTCATCGGAAACAAACCCGTCCCGAAGGATGATGAGCAGTTCCTGCATGGTCCAACTACAGCACTAACATGGCCGCCGGGATAGGCCTTCCGGGACCTGCCTCTGAAACTGTCGGCCATGTGAGGCAAACTGTCATGGTGACTTCAAATCTCCAACACCAGTCAGCTGACTCCGCCATCCATGCCCTGATCGCCGAAGAACTCGGCGTCAAGACCTGGCAAGTCAAAGCCGCGGTGGAACTGCTCGACGCCGGATCCACCGTTCCGTTCATCGCCCGCTACCGTAAGGAAGTCACCGGGACGCTCGATGACACCCAGCTCCGCGACCTTGAGGAACGCCTCAGATATCTGCGTGAGCTGGAAGAACGACGCAAATCCGTCCTGGAGGCGATTGCCGCCCAAGGCAAGCTGACCCCGGAACTGGAAGCCGCCGTCGTCGGGGCCGATACCAAGGCGCGCCTTGAGGACATCTACCTCCCCTTCAAATCCAAGCGCCGCACCAAGGCCCAGATCGCCCGCGAAGCCGGGCTGGAACCACTGGCCGATGTCCTGCTCGCCAATCCGCACCTGGACCCCGCCACCGAAGCCGCCAAATACCTGAACGCCGAGCACTCCATCGACGACGCCGCCGCGGCGCTCGCAGGGGCCCGTGCCATCCTGGTGGAGCGCGTCGGGCAGGACGCTGACCTCGCCGAGGACCTCCGCGAACGCCTGTGGAAGCAGGGGCGGATGGTGTCCCGCGTCAAGAAGGGCATGGAGACCGAGGGCCAGAAGTTCAAGGACTACTTCGAGTTCACGCAGGTGCCGTCCGGCATGCCGTCGCATCGCGTGCTCGCCCTGTTGCGCGGTGAAAAGGACGGCGTCCTTGAGCTGGACCTCGCCGAAGCAGACCCTGCCGACGACGACGCCCTGGCCGCCGCCCGGGGCCGCTACGAGAACGCTGTGGCCAAGTGCCTGGGGGTCACCAATCAGGGGCGGCCCGCCGACACCTGGTTGACGCAAACTGCCCAGCTCGCCTGGCGGGGCCGTATTCTGGACCGGCTGACCACTGACCTTCGCGGACGCATGTTTGCTGACGCGGAAGACGAAGCTGTACGCGTCTTTGCGGCCAATCTGCGCGACGTCCTGCTGGCAGCTCCGGCCGGCAACCGCGCCACGCTTGGCCTTGACCCCGGACTCCGCACCGGCGTCAAGGTGGCGGTGGTGGACGGCACCGGCAAGGTTGTCACCACGGACACCATCTACCCCCACGCCCCTGCGAAGAAGTGGGACGAAGCATTGGCCACCCTCGGCCGGCTGGCCAAGCAGTACAACGTGGAGTTGGTGGCGATCGGCAACGGAACGGCGTCGCGCGAGACGGACAAACTGGCCACTGAGCTCATCAAGTCCCTCGAAGCCACCGGCTCCAAGGGCATCCAGAAGCTTGTTGTTTCCGAGGCTGGAGCTTCGGTGTACTCCGCGTCCGCACTGGCCGCATCCGAGCTCCCGGGCATGGATGTTTCGCTGCGTGGTGCTGTCTCCATTGCGCGTCGCCTGCAGGACCCCTTGGCAGAGCTGGTAAAAATCGAACCCAAGTCCATCGGCGTGGGGCAGTACCAGCACGACGTCACCGCCGCGAAGCTCGACCGCTCATTGGATGCCGTAGTGGAAGACTGCGTGAACGCCGTGGGCGTGGACGTGAACACAGCATCCCCGGCGCTGCTCAGTCGAGTGGCCGGCGTCGGGCCGCTGCTGAGCGAGAACATCGTGGCTTACAGGAACGAGAATGGGCCGTTCGCGAAGCGCAGCGACCTCAAGAAGGTGCCCCGGCTCGGTGCCAAGGCGTTCGAGCAGTGCGCAGGCTTCCTCCGGATCACCGGGGGAGCGGAACCGTTGGATGCCTCCAGCGTGCACCCTGAAGCGTATTCTGTGGCTCGAAAGATCCTGGTCGCAGCCGGTGGCGGTCCCGCCACGGCATTGGATCCGCAGGCTTTCGTGGATGGCACGTTCGGCCTGCCAACGGTCAAGGACATCATGTCCGAACTGGAGAAGCCCGGCCGCGACCCCCGTCCTGCTTTCAAGGCGGCGTCGTTCTCCGAGGGCATCGAGAAGATCTCCGACCTCAAGCCCGGCATGATCCTGGAAGGCACTGTTACCAATGTGGCCGCCTTCGGTGCGTTCGTTGATGTCGGAGTGCACCAGGACGGCCTGGTCCACGTGTCGGCACTATCCAACAAGTTCGTCTCGGATCCGCGCGAGATCGTGAAGTCCGGCCAAGTAGTACGGGTCAAAGTGTTGGAGGCCGACCCCGAACGCAAGCGCATCTCCCTGACATTGAGGCTCGACGACGAACCAGGCGCTGCTGGTGGGCGCACCTCGGGTGGACGTGTTTCGGGCGGCCAGGGTGCTGGCGAGCGTGCTGCTGGTCAGCCGGGTCCGCGTGGCGGCGGCCAGCGTTCGGGCCAGCCGGGCCAGGGTTCGCCGCGTCAGGGGCAGGGGCAGGGTGATCGGCGTCAGGGCGGCGCGCGCCAAGGCAAGCCCCAGCAGGCTCCGGCCGCTCCCGCCAACACAGCAATGGCTGAAGCGCTGCGAAGGGCCGGACTGGGTAAATAAGGTGTGGCCTACAAACCCGCGGTCCTGGCTTCCCACACCTCGGCGTTCGAGGGCTGCAACGCCATGGGTAGCCAGCGCCCGATACGCTCGAAAGCTTGTCGCCTGACCGGTTCCGGTGAGAGGAAGATGTCGTGGAACGCGTTCGGCAACCGGCTCACGGTGACGGTATCGGCCAAGGACAACGAGCGGTGGGCCACGGCGTCGACATTGAGTGCAACGTCAGCAGTGAGCGCGTCGGCCGACCATTTTGGCTGGAGGTAGCTCTTGTCCGAGAGCAGCACGAGTACCGGAACATCGATGCCCAAACCGGCTGCGACGGTCGCCTGGCCGCGGAACACGGCGTCAAGGAATGCCGGAGTGATGGGGAATCCCCGGTCGGGCCGCCACTCGAGGTTGTAGTCCCACTCACCGTCAAGGGTGGCTGATACGGCCCGGGTGTAGATTCCCGGATCTACTGGCGGCAGTGGTGCCAAGGGGTGGAGCCGGGCGTGCAGCCCTACCAAGGGTGCGATCGCCCGCCTGCCGAGCTCGGTAGCCTGAAATTCCAGCCAGGGGCTGTTGAGGATCAAGGCCGATGCGATGCCTGGGTGGCGGGACGCCCACAGGCTGAGGGTGAGTCCACCGGTGGAGTGGCCCAACAGAATGAGCGGCCGGTCTTGGCCGGCATCTCCGGAGCGGCCCATGGCGGACAGCGCTGCTGCGATGTCGGCGTCGTAGTCCGCCAGGTTGGTGACGAAGCCAGGCACGAGGCCAGGACCGAGGCTGCGGCCGTAGTTATGCAGGTCCAAGGCGTAGAAGCGGGCGCCGGCCCGATGCCAGAACTCGGCTACGTGCCGTTGGAAGAAGTAGTCCGACCAGCCGTGGACATACAGAACGTCGGCGTCGATTCCTGCGGGGTCCGGAATGCCGTCCACGGCCTCCGGCCACTCCGGGGCGGTGCCGAGGTACCGCACCAAGGTGGCCACAGCACCGCCGTCGAGCGTCAGCGTTTGTTGCTCGAAGCCTTCGCCAAGAATGTCCGGGGACCACGGCTGAGTCATGAGTCCTTTTCCTTCTGCCACGGCCAGCGGCCCGTAATTTCCAGCTCGAGGGAGAAGCTGAGGAACGTGCGGATCAGCACGATGATGGCCAGGACTCCGACGCTTTCAAAAGTGGGGGTGACGGCCACGGTTCTGATGATGTCGGCGGCCACAAGGAGCTCGAGCCCCAAAAGAATGGACCTGCCCAGCAACTGCCGGTAAGAGCGGTACGGAGAAAACGGGGCGAGCCCGCGAGCCCGCTTAGGCTGGTATCCGCGGAGGGCCAGGGGAACCGAAATCAGGGCTCCGATCACCATGACGGCCACCCCCGCGAAGTCCATGTACCGGCCGACTTCTTCGATGACGTGCTGGAAATCCATGGCCCTCCCCGGTTAGGTGCGTGACACCACCGTCTCACAGAGCAACCCCGTAAACAGCAAACAACGACGACGGCAGCCCGGTTCCGTACAAACTGAACCTGGCTGCCGTCGTCGTGAGTTGGTGAAAGGTACCGCTACTGCAGAGGCGTCGGCACCGGGAAGAAGACCCGGGGATCCTGCAGCAGGGCCGGGTAGTCGAAGTCGGAGCGCTTGATCACCTTGGTGACCTCGAAATTGCGCGCGAACCGGCCGTCAACAGTGATGGGTCGGCCGTGGATGAGGCCGACGGCGAAGGTCTGCCCACCGTCGAACGGCACGGCGAGCTCGGTCTTGCCCGGCAGGGTGTTGAACGCCTGCTCCTGTGCCTGGCGCTTGCGCGTGGGCTTCTTTTCAAGCTGCTTGACGGGCCGCTTCTTGGGACCCTTGACCTGGCGGCGGGACTTCTCCTCGGCGTACACAAACTGGTACTCGTCGGGGTCTGCCGGGGCAGCGGCCCGGGCTTTGCCGTGCGGCGGCATGGCGACTGTGGTGAGCTGCTCCGGTCGGAGATCCTCAACGGCTGCACGGAGGATCCACAGGCTGTCATCCTCGGGGTCTTCCGGGTGGAACTCGTGATTCGGTTCCGGCCACACGTACTCCAGCTTTTCCTCGGTGCCCGGGAAGAGCTGGGCGTAGTGCTTGGGATCCTTGCTGATCAGCTTGGAACGGTGGCTGAGGTGCAGGTCCTCGTGTCCAAGCCACGGCGGCATGACGATCCTGGATGCGTAATCAGGGTGGGCTGCCTGCGGCGCGAACTCCGTGATGTTGGTGCGGGTGTTGTCCGGGTGTCCGCGCGCAATCCATTCGTCAGCCATGGCCAGGCCGTACATGGTGAGGGCAGGGACGTGGCCCATCCACATGCGCACGGCGGGGTGCGACTGCCAACCGTACTCCGGGATCACCAACGCGCGGAGAACCTGGAGGGCTTCGACGCGCTGTTTGCCGAGCCTTGAAGTGTCGAGCGCCGCGGCACTCTCACGGAAATCGGCGAAAGGGAGGAAAGTCTGCATCCTTTCAGTTTGAGGGTGCAGGGCGTGAGAACCAAGTTGAGTGCTCCGGGACACGTACCGGTGTTGGGGCCTAGAGTTGTCGGGTGGAAACTTTTGGCGAGAAAACTACCTCAACGGCGCCTCCGGTTGCCGAACTGCACCTGCACATCGAAGGGACTCTCCAGCCAGAGCTGATCTTTGCCCTGGCCGAACGAAACGGCATCGAACTGCCGTACGAAGACATTGAGGAACTCCGGGAAAAGTACGAGTTCACTGACCTGCAGTCTTTCCTGGACCTCTACTACGCCAATATGGCCGTCCTGCAGACCGAGCAGGATTTCACTGACATGACGCGTGCGTATCTGGAGCGGGCCGCTGCCGGGGGAGTGCGCCATGCGGAAATCATGATGGACCCGCAGGCGCACACATCCCGGGGTGTGGCGCTGGAGACCTGCGTCAATGGTGTGGCTAACGCCTTGGCCACGTCCGAAGAAGACTTTGGCGTCTCCACTCTCCTCATCGCTGCGTTCCTGCGCGACATGTCCGAGGATTCGGCGCTTGAGGTGCTGGACCAGCTCCTGGCCATGCACGCGCCGATCGCCGGCATCGGCTTGGACTCCGCAGAGGTGGGCAATCCGCCGTCGAAATTTGAGCGACTGTACCAGCGCGCCGCTGAAGCCGGTTTGCGGAGGATCGCTCACGCGGGCGAAGAAGGACCGGCCTCCTACATCACCGAGGCACTGGATGTGCTTCACGTCGAACGGATCGATCACGGCATCCGCTGCATGGAAGACACGGATGTGGTGCAACGGCTCGTCGCTGAACAGGTTCCCTTGACTGTCTGCCCGCTCTCCAATGTCCGGCTCCGCGCGGTGGATAAGCTGGCTGACCACCCCTTGCCCGAGATGTTGGCGATTGGGCTGAACGTTTGCGTGAACTCGGATGACCCCGCTTACTTTGGCGGCTACGTGGACGACAACTTCGAGCAACTGGTCAAGGTCCTGGAGTTCTCGGTTCCGGAGCAGGCCACCTTGGCTGCCAACTCCATCCGTTCCTCCTTTGCCAGTGACGCCCGGAAAGCAGTGCTGCTGGACGAGGTCACGGAGTGGGTCAAGGCCTCCGTAACGCCCGCCTAAAGCACTGCAGCCGATACCCGTAAATCACTTGCGGCGTCCGGGATGTCACACTCGGTCACGACACACGGTGTTTACCTTCTGCAGTCGCGGGAATTAACAATTCATTGGCAAACTGCTAGGGAGTATCCACCGTTGAAGGAGAAGCATGGGCGCGAACACCGCCGAGAACACCAACCTTCGTCTGAAGGCCGTCCTGGACATCCTCGCCGAAAACGTATGGTCCGGGGCAACGCTGAACGCCGGCGAGGTGCTGGCCGAAGCGATCGTCCGAGTACCTTTCAATGACCACGAGGCTGAACTTCTCAGTGGAGGCATCCCTCGCGGCCACAAGACCCTGACGTCGGCATCGGCCAAGCTGGTCAAGTCCGGATGGTTGGTCAAGGGACGTTCGGGCTGGACCATTCCGGAGGACGGCCTGCGTGCGACGGTCGCGTTCCCGGACGCGGCCGCTTTCGGAGCAGCGCTCGACGCCGGAACGCCGGTACCTGCCGACGTCGCCGTTCCGACGGCCCCGCCCGCGAAGCCCCACGCCAAGAAGGCAGCTGCTACCAAGCGGACTGCCACGAAGAAGGTCTCCGCGCCCAAGGTTGCGGCTGCCGACGTAGCTGAGCCGAAGGTCGCTGCGGCCAAGGTCTCCGCGCCGAAGGCCAAGGCTGCAACAGCCAAGGCTTCCTCCGCGGGGGCTGCCCCTGCTGCGAAGAAGTCCACCCGCAAGGCGCCGGCGAAAGCAGCGGCGGCATCCGCCGTCGAGACTGTGCCGCAGCCGGACGCCGTCGCGATCGCCGGTGACTTCAACAAGATCCTTGGAGCACCCGAGGACTGGGCGCCGCAGTACGACGAAGCCCAGATGGAGTTCAACCCAATCGTCCAGGTGTGGACGCTGACGGCTGAACTGCCCGCCGGTTTCTACACGTACAAGATTGCGCTGAACCGTTCTTGGGATGAGAACTATGGTGCGTTCGGTGCCCGTGACGGAGCCAACCATGAGTTGAACCACGACGGCGGCCCCGTCACCATCACGTACAGCCACACGACGCGGGACATCGTGGTCGGCTAAGCTCCCTGGCTCGGAACCCGCCCTTGTTCGTCCCGCGACCCGTTGTACGGTGAGCGGGACGGACGAGGGCGGGTCTGGTTAAGGTGGTTCCATGACTGACGAAACCCTCCGCCTCACAGCCCTTATCACCGGCGTGGTCCAGGGCGTGGGTTTTCGCTATTGGACTGCCCGGAAAGCGGATGAACTCCTGCTGAAAGGGACGGTACGCAACAGCGCGGACGGTTCCGTTGAACTGGTGGCCGAAGGCTCAGCGGCCGACGTGGACAGCATCGTGAAGTGGCTTCACTCGTCGCGGGCGCCGGGCCGGGTTGAGAACGTTGATTTCCAGGTTTCCGACGCAACGGGGGAGTTCGACGACTTCCGGATTATCGACTAGCGACCAAGCTGTCGGCTTGAAATAAATATATAGACTGGTCTATTATTTAGCCATGGCTTCTTCGTATCCCAAAGGACTCGCAACCCGGCAGCGCTTAGTGGACTCCATGCTCGAGCTCATCCAGCTTCACGGCTACCACGGAACGGGGCTCAACACGGTGCTGGCACGATCCGGGGCCCCGAAGGGCTCCCTGTACTTTCATTTCCCGGAGGGGAAAACCGAACTCGGGATCGCCGCTGTGGGGCTGGCCGGCGATCAGTTCGCTGAGCTAATCGGCACGGCGACCACAACGGCCTCCTCGCCCAGCGCCGCGGTAGACGCACTGGTCGCCGAACTCAGGGGCATTCTGGAAGCCAGTGATTACCAAGCCGGTTGTCCTGTCTCATCCGTTGCCTTGGACGCAGGGTCTGAGAACGAGCCGCTCCGGGAGGCATGCGGCCAGGTGTATGACGCCTGGGTCAGTGCAGTGTCCAGCTACCTTTCTACGTTCGGGCTCAAGAAAGAGCAGGCGCAACCTTTGGCGACGTCGATGATCTGCCTGGTGGAGGGCTCCCTCATTCTGTCCCGCGCCTACAAGTCCACCCAGCCTCTGGACGCAGCTGCCGGGACGCTCAAAATGTTGTTGAAGGCAGTTCACAGCGAGGCGAACGCATGAGCTCCCGCCACGCTCTGGTATTCGGCGCCACGGGCCACATCGGAAAATGGCTGGTCCGCGAATTATTGCAGCGGGGCGTGACTGTCACAGCTGCCGTGCGCACGGAACATTCCTCTCAACGACTGGCGGAGTGGCTGGCGAAGCACGACGCGGGCGGGCGCCCAACTTTCGTCCTGGTGGACTTCAGTCTGGACGACCTCGGCCAGGATCCGGCGTCGAACGCTTTCAAGTCCGTGACCGAAGTCCATAACGTCGCTGGCGCATTTGCGTTCGGAATGACTGCCGAGGCTGCCTATGCCGCGAACGTGACCAGCGCCGAGCGCGTGGTTCGCTTTGCCGCGAAGCTGCCGGCGGTGACCAGGGTGGTGCATCTGTCCGGTTACCGGGTGGGGGGCCAGGACCCTGCCGAGGGGCCATGGGATGACTCCCGCCGCGCCAAAGACTACAAACGCCTGGGCGCCTACGAGGGGTCCAAGGTGGAGTCTGACGCCGTAGTGCAAGCAACCGCGCGTTCGCTGGGCGTTCCATTCACCATGGTCAACCCGGCCACCGTGATCGGGGATTCCATCAATGGTGAGTCCGGGCAAGTGTTGGGCCTCGCCACCACCGTGCTGGATCTCTTCCGTGGAAAGCTGCCCGTGCTGCCTGGCAATCAGCGCACGTTCGTCCCAGTGGTCACAGCCGATTATCTGGCCTCCTTTATGGCGCTGGTCCCAAACAAGCCCGAAGCGGAAAATGCCTCCTACTGGGTACTCGACGACGCCACGCCGCCGTTGCCGGAGCTACTGGGGATGCTCGGGAAGCACCTCAATGTCCGGGTCCCATGGTTCAAAATCCCTAGCGCCCTGCTGAAGAAACTGCCCGCAAAACTGACTGGGGCAGACCCGGAAACATTGTCGTTCCTGTCTGAAGATCGATATCCGACGGCGGCCGCGGTCGCCTTGGCGGAGGCTGGCGGATTGCACCACCCTCCTGTCGAGACCGCCTTGAAGCGCTGGGCCGACTACTTGGTGGCGGCCGAACCTGCCGCAAGAGAAGACCGCGTCGCCTCAATGTAGTGTTCCAACGGCTTCAGTGCAGGCTGGGACGAAGCATCACGGACAGCATCCGCGCCCACGGCATTCGCCGCTGCCAAAGCATGCGAGTATTCCAACCCTGACCGGAGCGCCAAGACCAATGCTGCACAGAAAGCATCCCCGGCTCCGATCGTGTTGGCAATCTCGGTGACCCGCACCGCCGGAGCCTCGGCCACCCGTTCGCCGTCGACGAAGATCGCCGAACCCTCGCCGCCGTAGGTCACGGCCACCAATGGTGCGTGGCGGAGTGCCGGGATGAGTTCATACTCGGTCTCATTCACGATTACCAGGTCGCAGCGATCCAGCAACTCCGGGATGAGGGGCATCGCGGGGGCCGCATTCAGTGCGAAGAATCCCTTGGCCCGGCGGGCGGCTTCAAGCACCACGTGCTGGTCCACTTCGAGTTGGCACAGGACGGCCTCGTCATCGTCGAAAGTGACACCGTCCACGTTCACTGCACCGTTGGCGCCCGGGCACACCACAATCTGGTTCTCGCCCTCACCGTCTACCAGCACCAGCGCCGTTCCTGTGGCAGCATCTGCCCGGGAAACGTCTTGGACGTCGACGCCGGCGGCCGCCATCGCGCTGAGCAGGTTCTGTCCCGCTTCGTCGTGGCCCACGGCCCCCACCATGCGGGAGCTTCCCGCGAGCCGGGCCGCGGCGACGGCCTGATTGGCGCCCTTGCCGCCGGGCTGCTGACGGAGAACGCCTCCGCCCACGGTTTCGCCCGGCGAGGGGAGACGGTTTGCTGTGGCGGTGATATCGAGGTTGATGCTGCCCATCACCGTGAGTGTGAGGGACGAAATGGGCGCAGAAGGCTGCAGGGACGTGCTCATGAAAGGTCCTTTTCGGGGAATCAGCTCGGGGAGGGTCAGGAGGACTGGATAACGGAGAGATGCCCGGCTTTGGCGGCCACGAGGCATTTGGCCAGATAGAACGGGGAACCGTTCCGGCGGACGTATTGGGTGAGGACCAACACGGGATCGGAGGGGCGGAGTCCCAGCAACTTTGCGCGGCTGGGTCCGGCGGTGCTGAGGCTGATCTGGCATTCGCCGGGGCCAAGGGTTGCGCCGGGCAGTCCGCTGAGAACTTCCAGGAGTGTTGACGCGGGAAGCGTGGGAGCCTCCGCAGCTTCGGCCAGGGCCTCGGCTTCAGGGGTTGCCTGCGAGACGTTTTCCTGGAGGTGGGCCACAGGCTCGCCGTTCCGGATGAGCACGCTCTCCCAGAACCAGACGTCCTCTTCGGGCTGCACGCCGATGCCCGGGGCCACGAATTCCGACGCTGGCTGTTTGATGGCAGCTACCCGCTTGACCTGGATGTCCTGGTCCGGTCCGCCAAGAAGTTGATCGAAGGGGCGGATGTGTTCGATGCCGATGCGGGGCAGCGAATCGGCTACAAAGCGGCCAACTCCGCGGCGTGCCCGGGTGAGGCCGTCTTCTTCGAGCAACATCAGCGCTTCCCGGATCACGGTACGGCTGACATCCATCATGATGCCTAGCTCTGTCTCCGTGGGGAGCAAGGAACCTGGCGGCAGGATCTTGGTCCGAATCGCTTCGGCGATGCGCGAGTAGGCCGCAACGCGCAAAGGTTGCCCCGGTTGGGTAGCGATGGGTCGGGACAGGAACTGGACGGCGTTGTCGGTCAAGGGTGCCTCACTTGAGATGGGTTACCGACACTGTACCGGATGACTGTGACAGGTTGCACAAGCTCGTAATACATGCTTGTATAACAACTCACATCTCGTGGCGCCGCCCCGCGCCCTCGGACAAAGGAGTTTGATGTGAACATCCCCACCGCCACAGGCACGCAGGCTGTAGACCCGCACGCCCCAGCCCCAGCGGACCCCAAGACAGCGACGGACCAGAGTCGCTTCCAGGGCAAAGCCGCCGCGCTGCTGATCGCCACGCTGGTCTTGGCCGTACTGGCGTTCCAGCTCAACGCCAGCATGATCACGCCGGCACTGCCACACATCGGCTCGTTCTTCGGCGAAACACCCGAGGCCGTGGCTCAAGTGCAGTCGATGTTCTTCCTCGCCGGCGCCATCGCCGGACCCGTGATCGGTCGCTGGAGTGACTTCATCGGCCGTCGCAATGCACTCCTGTTGGTGCTGGCCATCATGGGTGCCGGTACCGTGCTGTGCATCTTCGCGCCCACCCTGCCGTTGCTGGTCACCGGCCGCTTCATGCAGGGTGTTTCGAGCGCCATCTTCGCGCTCTCCTACATCGTCCTCAACGAGTACCTGCCCGCCAGACTCTTCGGCACCTCCATCGGCATCATCGCAGCGATCAACGGCGGCGTTGGCGGCGTGGATGGCTACTTCGGCGGACTCATGGCCGAGACCCTCGGCTTCCAGTCGATCTTCGTTGCCGTGCTCGTCCTGGCCGCGATCGCCGTCGTCTGCGTCTTCAAAGTAGTCCCGGGCGGTAAGGCTGCGGTTGCGCCGGGCCGGATGGACTGGTGGGGTGCGGGTTCCCTGTCCGTGTTCCTGGTGTTCATCACATACTTCGTGTCCACGGGTTCTTCGGCTGGGTGGACCTCGCCTGCAGCCCTTGGCCTGCTTGCCGGAAGCATCGCGTCCTTCACAGCCTTCTGGCTCATTGAAAAGAAGCGCGAAACCCCCCTCGTGGCAGTTCACCACCTCCGTTCACGCCAGGTGTGGCCCGTCATCGCCACCACTGTGCTGACGCTCGCCGGCATCTTCGCCATCATCAACTTCACCGTGGTGTTGCTGAGCCAGGACAAGGAAAACGGCTTCGGCCTGTCCGCTTCGGTCGCAGCCCTGCTGTTCCTCACGCCCGCAGCGCTCATCGGCGTCTTTGCTGCCCCGCTCGCAGGCTGGATCGCCGACCGCCGCGGCTGGATCAAGACGGTCCGCGTGGGCACCGCCACCAGCCTGGCCTGCGCGATCGTCGCGGCGCTCTTCGCCCACAACCAGATCGCAGTCCTCATCGCGATCGCTGCCCTGGGCATCTTCTACAACGGCTTCTTCCTCACCGCCATCAACGGCCTGTCCGTGCTGCTCTCGCCCAAGGAAGCGCCAGCCGCGCTGCCGGGCATCAACGGTGCCTCCTTCGGCATCGGGGCGAGCCTCGGCGTCGTGGCTGTTGCACCGTTCGCAGGCCAGGGCACCGCGGCCGGATACTCCGCAGCCCTCTGGATTTCGGTGTCCATTACGGCGCTTGCCTTCATTGTCAGCCTGTTCATCGCGGCCCCCAAGGGCGAAAAGATCTAACGCACGACGCCGGCACTCGGCCCTGGCGCGCCACCGAACGCAGCATCACCACTGTCCGCTCCACCTGAAACGAGAGACCATCATGACCCAGCCCGCCCCCTTCTTCCTTGACTGCGATACCGGCATCGACGACGCCCTCGCCCTGGCTTACCTTCTGGCCTCCCCGCGGGCAGACCTCGTGGGCATCGGTACCGTCAGTGGCAACGTCAGTGCGGCAGGCGGCGCCCGGAACACCCTGGACCTGCTGAACCTGGCCGGCCACCCGGACATCCCCGTGGCTGTCGGCGCGCATGATCCCCAGGTTGGATCTTTCCACGGCGGCGCTCCGCACGTCCACGGTGATAACGGCATCGGCGGGGTAGATCTAGTCCCGTCGGTCCGTGAGCCCGTGAAGGTCACAGCCGCGGAGCTGCTGGTTCAATTGGCGCACAAATATGCGGGGGAGCTTCGCCTTGTGGCCATCGGCCCGTTGACCAACATCGCCGAAGCCCTGCGCCTGGAACCGAAACTGCCCGAGCTGATCGCCGAGGTCACCATCATGGGTGGCGCAGCACTCGCGCCGGGAAACATCTCACCCGTGGCGGAGGCCAACATCGCCAACGATCCTGAGGCTGCCGCCGAAGTCCTGGCCGCCGACTGGAACGTGACGCTAGTACCCCTGGATGTCACCATGACCAACGTCCTGGAGGAAAACCACCGCCAGGAACTGCTCGCCACCGAGCACCCGGTCTCGCAGGCACTGGGCGAAATGCTTGGGTACTACTTCGGCTTCTACATCGACATTTTCGGCCGGGCTTGCTCGGCGATGCACGATCCCCTGGCTGCAGCCATCGCCGTCAGGGGAGTGGAGCTCACCCTGGCCCCGACCGTCCGGGTTCAGGTTGACACCACCGACGGACCCGGCCGCGGCCAGACGGTGTGCGATCTCCGCGGACAGTACGCCGGGTTCCCGGAGCAGAGCGGTGCACGGTGCCGTGTGGTGCTGGAAATAGGGGAAGATTTCGCTCCGCACCTCCTCGGAACCATGCAGGCAGCCTGGCTTACAGAGGAACAGGCGGCGGCGCCTGTCGCCTGACTGGCGGGAGACTGAGGTATCGACGACGACGGCGGCAGCGGCCCGCCGTCGTCGTCCTCGTTTAAGCCGTTGCCCCCGAAAGTGGCTACGCGTACATGAGCGAGCCGGGCGTAGTCAGCGTTTCACCGGTTTCCAGCCAGGTCTTGAGGCCCGAGAGGATCATGGGCCAGCCACCGTAGAGTTGGTCGTTCGCGCCTTCGCGGAGCTGATCGTGCGTGACGGTGAGGTGACAGGAATCGCCCGCGGGCTCGATCTCCCAGGTGATCCGCGACGTTCCCTCAGCCTTCACGTCCTCGCCCCACAGCGCGCGCATTGTTTGAACGAGCCGGCGTGGGGGATCCACCTCGATGTTCTCGCCCTCTCCGAGCGGCGCATCGGCTTTGACGTTGTGCATCTCGAAGCGGCTGCCCGGGGTCCAATCCGAGGTGAAGGTGTTGCCGAACTGGTATTTGCTGCGGATGTCGCTATTGGTGATGGCTTCCCAGAGCCGTTCCGGAGTGGTCTTGATGTAAATCTCGAAGATCTTTTCCATGGGACTTTCCAATCTGGATTTGAGGTCGCTGAGGGCAGCGGCCCATGGTTCTGCGTATTTACTCACCCAGCGATCGTGGATGAGGCGGATGGGAACCGGGTTCAGGAAGTGCAGCTTTTCGCGCCCCCGACGGCGGGTGACCACCAACCCTGCGTCCTCCAACAGCTTGAGGTGCTTGGCAATGCCGAAACGGGTCATCTCGAACCGGGCTCCCAAGGCGGAGGCGGATTGGCCGTCCTCGCGGAACAGCTCATCGAGAAGTTCCCTGCGGGTTGCGTCTGCCAAGGCCTTGAACACTACGTCCATGGGCTCAGAATAGGTGACTGTTTGGTCACGTGTCAATGGGTTGCCGCCAGGTCGCTGGAACCCTGCGAAATCGCCGTTCCTGTCCCGGCGTATCCGCAAGCTTCCGGCGTTCTCGGTGCTCCCGCGCCCCGGTTTCCAGGTTCTCCGCACGCTTCCCGCGATCTCGGTGAGACAGGCTAATTCCGATAGTTTCCATTTTCGGTCGGAAAGTTACGTGATCCATCGCCCATTCATGCCCGCTGCGACTGCGATCCATCCCTCCGAAAGTCGCGTGGTTTCGCCCTAATCCACGCTCCCATTGCTATCCCGATTACTCGTGAGTTTCCGATACCAGCCTGTTGTTATTGCGTAAACTTTACGATAGTTTCTCTCTGTGATGTGCGTCGCACTGTTGTTCAGGGCGACGAAGGCCGAGTGAAGGACAACGATGACCATCCACCCTGAGGATTTGCGGACTGCCGAGGCGCGGCTGCAGCAACTGCATCAACGAATAGGCGGCATTGCGTACGGCGGGGATTACAACCCCGAGCAATGGCCGCGCGAAGTCTGGCTCGAGGACGCCAAGCTCATGCAGCAAGCAGGAGTGAATCTGGTGACCTTGGCTGTCTTCGCGTGGAGCCGCTTGGAAATCAGTGACGGCGTTTTCGACTTCGGCTGGCTGGATGACGTCATGGACCTCATGCACCAGCACGGCATCGGCGTGGACCTGGCCACACCCGACGCTGTACCGCCGGCATGGCTTGTTGAGCAGCACCCGGACATGATGCCGGAACGAGCCGACGGCAGCATCTTCGGTTTCGGATCCCGGCAGCACTTTGACGTTTCCCACCCCGTGTACCGGGCCAAGTCGCTGGCTTTGGCGGAGAAGATGGGGGCGCGCTACGCCAAACATCCCGCGCTCCGAATGTGGCATGTGGGCAACGAATACGGTCCGGTGTCCTACGGTCCGTGGGCCGAGAAAGCGTTCCGGGCGTGGCTGCAGCGGAAGTACTCCTCACTGGATGAGCTGAACGAAGCCTGGAGCACCGCGGTATGGGGCCAGCTCTACACAGACTGGAACCAAGTCCGTGTCCCAGCGCAGCCCCGCACATGGTCCAACCCCTCGCGCCGACTGGATTTCCACCGCTTCACCTCGGAGAGCATGCTGGAGCACTTCACGGCAGAACGGGACATTCTCCGCCGGCACAGCCCGGACCTGCCGATCGTCACCAACTTCATGCGCTTCTACAAGACCAACGACTACTGGGCCTGGGCTGCAGAAGAAGACGCTGTTGCACTGGATATCTACCCGGACCCACGCGAAGACGACGCTCACGTCGCCGCCGCGTTGAACTTCGACCTCATGCGCTCACTCCGCCAGGGCCAGCCGTGGATGGTCATGGAGCAAGCTACCGGCGCGGTTAGTCAGTGGTCCGTCAACGTGTCCAAGCCTCCCGGCAAAATGCGCCTGGGTTCATATCAAGCCATAGCCCAGGGCGCCGATTCCATCCTCTTCTTCCAATGGCGCCAAGCCAAGGGTGGGACTGAGCGCTACCACTCTGCCATGGTCAACCACGCTGGTCCGAATACACGGATCTTCCGTGAAGTCTGCGGGCTGGGAGAGGAACTCAAGGCGTTGGGGGACCTGACCGGTACCCGTTCCACGGCTCACGTGGCCATCGTTTTCGACTGGGACTGCTGGTGGGCCTTGGAACTGGGCAACTCGCCCCGCTCCGACCTGAATTATGCGCAGGAGGTCCTGCGTTTCTACCGGCCACTGTTCGATGCCAACATCACCGTTGACTTGGTCAATGCCAACAGCGACCTTTCCGCGTACAGCGTGGTGATCATGCCGGCGTCGTACCTCCTTACGGACCTCGCCGCCCGGCGGTTCGAAGACTATGTGTCCGACGGCGGACGACTGGTGGTCTCGTACCTCTCCGGCATCGTGGACCAGAACAACACCATCCGGCTGGGCGGCTACCCCGGCGCTTTGCGGAACGTTTTGGGCGCGTGGAGCGAGGAAATGCATCCGCTCGCCGGGGACGGCGAACAAGTAAAACTCTCAACGCCCGACGGCGGAACGTCCTCCGCCACTTACTGGACTGAGCATCTGCACGCCGAAGCTGCAGACGTCGTGGCCAGTTACACATCCGGGCGCTTGGCGGGAACACCGGCTGTCACGCGCAATTCCTTCGGTGAGGGATCGGCGTTGTACCTATCGGCACGCGTTGATGAAGGCTTGTTGAACCAGCTCCTCGACGACGAACTTCTCGCCGCCGGTGTGGAACCGGAACTGAAGGCGCCTACGGGAGTCCAGGCCCGCCGTCGTGCCGGCAAAAGCGTCGACGGCACCAGCAGAAGTTTCCTCATGGTGCTCAACCACAACGACGCGCCTGCCAGCGTGGACGTCCTCGACGGCGGCACTGACCGACTCACCGGAGGCGCGGTTCGGGGGTTGGTTGAGCTCCCTGCGAACGGCGTCCTGATTCTCGACGAAACAGCAGGATAGGGAGGCGAACCATGGCACTACGACTGGACGTTCCCCCCAAGGTTGTCCCGGGCGCTGAACCCGGGCAGGCAAAGAAGCGGCGCGACAAGCCCGGCAGCTGGAAGTTGGCCCTCAAACGCGACTGGCGGCTCTACACGCTGTTGGCACTGCCGCTGCTGTACCTGTTGATTTTCAGGTACCTGCCGATGGCCGGAAACGTGATCGCGTTCCGCCAATTCCAGCCGGGCGGAAGTATCTTCGGCGAGAAATGGGTGGGCTTCAAATACATCACCCTGTTCATCAACGACCCCAGCTTCTGGCAGGCCTTCCAGAACACCATCATCCTGGGTGTCCTGACGTTGGTTTTCTGCTTCCCGATGCCCATCATCTTCGCGTTGATGCTGAACGAACTCAGATCGCAGAAGTTCAAGAAGTTCGTGCAGACCGTGGCCTACCTGCCGCACTTCATGTCAGTGGTGATCATCGCCGGAATGATCCTGCAGAACTTCTCCATGACCGGCACCGTGAACCAGATCGCGGAAACCCTGTTCGGAACCACCGTGAACTTCACGCAGGATCCGGGCTGGTTCCGGCCCATGTACATCAGCTCTGAGGTGTGGCAGACCATGGGGTGGGGTGCCATCCTTTACCTCGCGGCGCTGACCCGCGTGGATGAGTCCTTGTATGAGGCGGCCAGGATCGATGGCGCCAATCGCTGGCAACAGACCTGGCACGTGACCCTTCCCGCCATCAGGCCGACCATCATCACGCTGCTCATCCTGAACATCGGCACGTTCATGGCGGTGGGGTTCGAGAAGATCCTCCTCATCTACAACCCGCTCAACTACGCAACGTCAGATGTCATCTCCACCTACCTGTACCGGGTGGGTTTGGAATCCAGCAACTTCAGCTACGCGGCCGCAATCGGAATGTTCGAATCCGTCATTGGCCTCACGCTGATCCTCTCAGCGAACGCGATCTCCAAGCGCGTCGCAGGAACGAGCCTGTGGTGAACAAGACAGCTACTGCCATCAAGGGTGCTCCAGCCCAAGGCGTCCTCCTGAAAGACATGAAAGTGTCTACCGGCATGCGGGTCTTCCGGGCCCTCAACCTGGTGTTCCTGCTGCTCGTGGTGTTCTTGACGGCCTACCCGTTCCTGAACATCATTGCCCAGTCGTTCTCCAGCGAGGGCTTCATCAACGCCGGGCAGGTCAACCTGTTCCCTATGGGGTTCAATACCGAAACCTACAAGCTGATCCTGGCTGACTCCACGTTCTGGAACAACTACGGCAACACCGTGCTGTACACGGTAGTGGCGACGGCGATCTCCATGGTGCTGACCACGTCCTTCGCCTACGCAATCGCCAAGAAGGAACTCAAGGGGCGCAGCGTTTTCATCGGCCTTGCAGTGTTCACCATGTTCTTCAACGGCGGACTGATTCCCAACTACGTCCTCATCAGTTCACTAGGCATGCGAGACACCATCTGGGCTGTGGTGCTGCCGAACGCCATCAGCGTGTTCAACCTGCTCATCATGAAGTCGTTCTTCGAGAACATGCCCCGTGAGCTGGAAGAAGCAGCATCCATTGATGGGCTCACCCAGTACGGCGTCCTCTTCAGGGTTGTGCTGCCGCTCAGCAAGGCAATCGTGGCCACCATGGTGCTGTTCTACGCGGTGGCCAACTGGAACTCCTGGTTCCAGGCCTTCCTTTACCTCGACAACCCGGATCTCTTTCCGGTCACCATCTACTTGCGCAACATGATCGCCGGAGTCACCACAGCGGGCTCAGCCGGCGGCACAGCGGAAAACGTCGGCCAGATCGCCGCGAACATCCAGTCGGTCACCATCGTCCTGACCGTCATCCCCATCCTTTGTATCTACCCATTCGTCCAGAAGTACTTCTTCTCGGGCGTGATGCTCGGGTCCGTCAAGGAATAACACTTATGAAAGGGCATTCAATGATCCACAAGCGAGAGTTCCGTAGGCGCGACTTCCTTGGACTCGCATCCGTGGTCACCATCGGTCTGATGATGACAAGTTGCGACTCCGACACCGCCGAGAAAGTAGACACCACCAAATCCCGCAACGGTGCGATGGACAGCTTCAAGGTAGGAGACACCTTCAAGGCGACGGTGCCTTTGACGTTCACCTTCCTGTTCTCGGACCAGCCAACCTACCCGTACAAAAAGGACTGGCTTCTGTTCACCAAGATGGCCAGCGACAACAACGTCACACTGGAACCCACCATCGTTCCCAACAGCGACTATGAGCAGAAGCGCAGCCTGCTCATCAGCTCCGGCAGCGCCCCCGAGATCATCGCGAAAACGTACCCCGGGCAGGAAGCGGCGTTCGTTTCCGCCGGGGCGGTTCTCCCCGTCAGCGACTATGTGGACCTCATGCCGCACTTCCAGGAGAAGGTGAAGAAGTGGAAGCTTGAGCCCGAGATTGAAGCGCTCACCCAGGAAGACGGCAAGTACTACGTCCTTCCCGGCCTGCACGAGGAACTGTGGCCCGACTACTCGCTGTGCCTCCGGAAAGACATCCTGAAGAAGGAGGGGCTTGCCGAGCCCACCACCTGGGATGAGTTCCGCGAAGTGTTGCGGTCGCTCAAGAAGTCTTATCCCGACGTCGTGCCCTTCTCGGACCGCTTCAAAGGTGACTGCGTCCTCAACGTTGCCGCCCCGTCCTTTGGAACCGTGGCGGGTTGGGGCTTGGTGGATGGGCTGCAGTTTGATGCAGACAAGAAGGAGTTCGGCTTCGCTGCCGGCTCCGGCGAGTTCAAGGAAGTGGTGACCTACTTCAACTCCTTGGTTTCCGAAGGATTGATGGACCCCGAAAGCTTCACGCAGACCGACGACGCCGCCATTCAAAAGTTCGTCTCCGGCAAATCGTTTGTTATCAGTGCCAACTCGCAGAACGTCATCACTTACCGCACCTCCATGGAACAGACCTTGGGCAAGGGCAACTTCGAGATCGGCAAGATCACGGTTCCCGGAGGCCCGGCAGGGGACATCATCGGCGGGACCCGGCTGGAGAACGGCATCATGTTGAACTCGTCCGTAAAGGACAAGGACAGCTTTGTGGCGCTCATCCAATACATCGACTGGTTGTTCTACAGCGACGCCGGCCAGGAGTTCAGCAAGTGGGGCGTGGAAGGAACCACGTTCACCAAGTCCGGCGGGAAGCGCCAACTCGCCGCCGATATCAACTTCCAGGGACTCAACCCCGCCGGGACCAAGGACCTGCGGGTGGACTACGGCTTCTCTGGTGGGAACTTCGCCTATGGTGGCGCTACGGAACTGCTGCATTCCACGTTCAACGATGAGGAACTCGCGTTCCAGAAGGCCATGAAGTCCAAGAAGCCGCGCCCGGTTGCGCCGCCAGTGCCATTCAACGACGTCGACCGCGAACAAGCCACATTGGCGCTCACCCCGCTCAAGGACCACGTCAAGCAGAACACCCTCAAGTTCATTACCGGGCAGCGCGGCCTCAGCGAGTTCGACGCCTATGTGAAGGAACTCGATAGCAAGGGACAGACAAAGTACGTCGAGCTGGCGAACAAGGCCTACAAGGCTTACGCGGACAAGAAATAGTTCAGATGGCAGGCAGGGAGGCAGAATACGGGTCCGGGCCGTTATTCAAAGCGGCGGGCACGGTATACGGCGTTATGGTCAGCAGCACTTTACTGGTGCTGGCGAACGTGCTGGTTGTTCCACTGTTGCTTGGGGTTGGTCCTCTGGCGTTGCTGGGATTTATGCTGCTTGGACCCTCCGTTGTGGCTTCCTGCTACGCCTTCAACCGGCTCCTGGCAGGCGAGGACAGCGGGGTGTTCCAGGATTTCCTGAAGTCCTATCGGAGCAACTTCGGCCAGGCAGTGGCGGTGTGGCTGCCGTACATGCTTTTCCTCGGCATCATCGCGTTCAACCTGAGCGTCCTGCCAGGATCCGCTTCGCCGGGGTCCGGCGAAGCGGATCCTGTCCAGTTGGCCGCGCGGGTAGGGCTGGTAGGGCTCGCGCTCATGGTTTGCACTGCAGCCATGAACGCGATGCTCCTCCTGTCCCGCTTCACTTTCCGCACCAGGGATATCTACCGCTTGTCCGTCTACACCTTGGGCGCACAGCGGAGGGGGTCGTTGGGGAATGCCGGCATCCTGTTTGTCACCGCTTTTGTCCTGGTCATGACAACCGCCTGGCTGATCCTGTTCGTCGCTGGACTCGTTGTGTACCTGGCGTGCCTTAACTCCCGGCCATTGTTGGCGTCTGTTGAGGCCAGGTTCACGGTGGCCGCCGGGCCTTCCGAGGGCGGCTAGAGGTTCGTCCGGACTACAGCACCTTGCGCGATTACCGTGCTGACCTTCTCCAAAGCGGAGCCGTCCGTCAACGGATCGGAGTCAACCACCACGACGTCGGCCATCGAGCCGGTGACCAGCCGTCCCACGCTTTCGCCCTGTCCAAGCAAACGGGCAGCATTCGTGGTGGCGGCTTGGAGTGCCTCCAAGGGGGTGAGGCCGGCTTCAGCGAGCAGCCGGGCTTCGGTGCCGATTGGCGTGACATCCGTTCCGAAGGAATCTGTTCCGGCCACGATGGTGACGCCGGCATCCTTGGCTGCACGGACTGCGGCCTGCAAGATGGGTGTGTACTCCTTACCGCGGGCGGCCAGAATAGGGTTCGCAGAATTGGCCATGCTGGTGATGGCATCCATGGTGGGCGTGAAGAACGTCCCGCGTCGGGCCATCTCGCTGATGGTGTTCTCCGTCATGAAGACGCCGTGCTCGATGCTTCGGACACCGGCCCGGACTGCGCCATCAATGCCCTCGGCGCTGTAGGCGTGGCAGAGGACGCCGGCACCCTTGGCCGCCTTGACGATCGCTCCGATCTGGTCCACGTTGTGCACCAGTTCGCGGGGGTCCTGCTCGGGAAGGCCGGCCCGTGGGTTGGCGCGGGTCTTGATGACCTGGGCACCGCGCTTGAGGTTGACACGGGTGAGGTACGCAAGATCCTGGGGCTCCTTGACTCCGCCACTCAGCGTCGCCAAAGGGGCCAGATCCGGATCGGCCAAGAGGGAATCGCCCTGATCCGGGGAGATGAACAAGCCTGCCGGTGTCATCCTGGGTGAGAGACCGGGGGCCCACGACGGCAGGGCGGCCAAGGCAATGTCCTGGTAAAAGGTGCTAGAGCCGCTGCGGACACTGGTGGCCCCACCCTGCAGGAGCGCGCGGGCATCGGCCATCGCGTTGGCGTGGACGTGGGCATCGACGAGGCCAGGGAGCACCCACTTGCCCGAAGCGTTCAGTACGCGGGCACGCTTTGCGACGGCGGCCACTGCCTTCCGCGTCTCGTCGCGGCTTCCGACGGCGGTGACCTTGCCGCCGTCGAGAACCAGCACGCCGTCTGCCACGGCATCGCCGGTCTTGGGGTCCACCACGGTTCCACCCTCAATGATCACTGCTTGGGTAGGCAGAGGCTTGCCGGGGTAGTTCGGTCCGGACGGGGCGTTATCCGCGAGGGCCGCGGGCGCTGATGCCAACTGCGCGGCAATGCCCGCTACGGAGATCCCGGCCAGTGCGGCGGCTCCGGCGAGGATCCCTCGGCGAGGCAGTTCACCCTTGGGCGTGGGGGCTGCGGTGTGGTCGTGAAGGCACATCGTTGTACTCCTGGGGGACGAGCTGTCGGAGCCGCCATTGACGGCGGTATGCTTTTGGTATTCCAGAATGCCCCAGTCTCGCACCTCGATGCAAGTGATATCTGTGCCCATTGCGATAATTTCGGAGTTTTGGTATGCCAAAATGGGGACTCGCTTGTCGGGGACGTGGGGATCCTCTTCGTTGCGGGCACGGGCCGACACGGGGAGCTGCCCGGAAGCGAACAAAGTGTCGCGTGGCCCTCCCAATAATCAGACCCCGAAGTTCACTTTCACCTACGCCCGCGGCGTATCCCACGCAACACACTTATTTCTTGAGGGGTGTGTGGTGGTGGTTGCGTCGGGGTGTTTGGTGGGGGTCGATGTGGGGTGGGGGGATGAACCAGGGGATTCCTGTTGTCATGTCGATGCGCCATTGCTCCTTGTGGATGAGGTGGTGGTGGTGGCTGCAGAGCAGGGTGCCGTTGTTTGTGCCTGTGGTGCCGCCGTGGGACCAGTAGGTGGTGTGGTGGGCTTCGCACCAGGGTGCGGGCATGGTGCAGTCGGGGAAGGCGCAGCCTTGGTCGCGGGCGGTGATGGCTTTGCGGATGTGGGGTGGGAAGATCCGGGTGGTGCGGCCGATGTCCAGGACGCGTGAGTCGCTGCCGAGCAGGACGGGAAGGATGTCGGCGTCGCAGGCGATTTTGCGGATGGTGTTCGGGTGGATCGGGCCGGTGAACGTGGCTGTGCCGGTGCTGAGCCGGTTCCCGGAGCCGGGCTGGGTGGGGCTGAGTTGGAGTTGGTTGAAGAGGTCGCGGCGGTCGATGGTGACGGTGACTTGGGGTCGGAGGCCGCCGTTCGACGGGAGTTTCCCGGTGCTCATCGCGACGCTGCACGCACCGACGAGGCCGTCGAGAAGTTTCTGCGCCCTCGAACGCCGGTCCAGATCCGGGCCGCTTGATCCGAGATCTGCTTCTTGCATGGTTGCTTCGTCGGCTCCTGATCCGGCCGGGTAACCTGTGCCAGGTCCTTGATCCGGGCCTTCGCTGGGTGCCGTGCCGGACTCCGGACCATTGAGTCGGGGGTTGGTGGCGGCGTTCATGGCGGTGGTGAGGGTTTCGTATTGTTCGGCGGTGGCGAAGATTTCGAGGTGGTGGAGTCCGTGGCGGCGTCGGCGGCGGAGGAACGCGCCTTGGAGTTGGCGGAGTGCTTCTTCAGTGGGTTCGGGGCCGTCCTGATCGATGAGGTCGGTCCAGCGTCGGGCCATCTTGGCCACGAAGTCCGGGTCGGATTCGATGGCGGTGGTGGTGAGGGCGTGTTCCATGTCGGTGATGGTCCCGGGTTCTGCGAGGTGCCGGACTTTGTCCAGGGCGGTACTGATGATCGTCGCGGACCGGGAGGGCACCAAAGCCGATCCGATGGCGTCGGCGAGGATTTCACGCCGGGCCGGGACGTCCTGCCCGGTCATTCCGGCCTGGGGGAGGACCTCGGCGGCGAGTGCGAGCCTGCGCCGGGCCTCGCCGATACCGATCCGCAACCGTGCCCGCAAGAATTCCGCGGCGTTCCGATACCCATCATCCAAAAAACTGCCCGCCGGGGCCGTCGCCGCGGCATGGGCTACTCCCGCCAGGGCCGCACTCACGTGGGCCGCACTGTGGCTCGCTCCCGCCAGGAATGCTCCCGCCGGGCCGGCACCTGGTGACGCTGCGTCTCCAGCAACCGCCGAAGCACCGGCTGGCTCAGTCCACCCCGTCCGCCACTCCGGCGCTGCCGCCGACACCCCCGGCCGGGCTTGCTGAGCTTCCTTCCGGGTCCGTTCCACCGCCTGCGCAGCAACCAGCTGCAAATACTCCACCGACCGGGAGATCTCCTCGACCCTGCCGGCGAAATCCGCGGCCTCAACAAACCCCAACAGCAGGGCCTCGTCGGCGATGGATTCGCGGAGCGAGCTCAGGGCGTCGTCCGCCTGCGTCATACGCATACCATGATCCATGGCCACTGGGTTCACGTTTGCGGTCGAGCTGAATCCCGACGACCATGTCAACGACACCGGCCCGCGAGGCAGCTCACCGGCCCGGGGGCGATCCGCGAGGGTGCCTGCCGCCGTCGTGCTTTTGAACGCGGCAATCCTCCCTGGCACGCCTAGTGACTTAGCGGGGACGCCTCGTGGGAACATCGACGCGCGCGACACCCTAACCCGCTGCGCGAAGATTGTCCCGATGGCTCCCATGAAACAACCCTGTCATGGGGGTCTGACATTTTTAGCTCGCGGCTACGACGTGACCTGTTCCCGCAGGATATCGGCGTGACCGCAGTGCTGGGCGAGCTCCCGCAGCATGTGCAGGTAAACCCATCTGAGCGGCAGCGGACCGCGGCGGTTTCCCAGCAGAAGGTCGTCAAGCCCAAGGGGAGCCGCAGCCCGCCTGGAAGCTTCGCACGCCTCGCGGTGAGCTGCTTGAATGCTGGCAATGGTGTCGTTGTCGTCCAGAATGAACGACTCGTCGGGTGATGCCGGGATGCCAATCTCTGCGCGGGGCCTCTGCGTAATGGCTTCGTCGAACCACACTTTCTCCACGAAGATTGCGTGCTTCACCAAGCCTAGAAGAGTTGTGCGGGAAGGCACCAAAGGCCGTCGTGCTTGCTCTTCGGTGAGTCCATCCAAGCTGGCGTTCAGGGCCCTGCGGTGCTCCTCCAAGAAGCTATCGAACTGAGCTCGATAATCTTGGTTGATGACGTCGTCAGCGAACGTCGGAGGGAACGCAGTCATCCGAAAACCACCTTGCCGTCGTCGTCAACGCGCCAGCCGGGGTTGTGCGCGATCTCCCAGACGATTCCGTTCGGGTCCTTGACATGGCCGTGGAAGATGCCGCCGAAAGCGCCTGCTTGGGCGGGCTTCACCACAGTGGCGCCCGCCGCCGTCAGGGTGTCGATGGTGCTGGAAACCTCCGCCGCACTGCTCACGTTGTGTGAGAGTGTCACGCCGCTGACTCCCGGCGTCGGAGCAGTAGCGCCGAGGTCCTGATCGAACTTCGCGGCGTCGAACAGGCCGAGCATCAGTCCTGGTGCTACTTGGAAGAAGAGGATCTCGCCGGGAACATCCATAACCGGATCCCAGCCGAGCCCGTCCTTGTAGAACGCGCGCGCGGCGTCGAGATCCTTGGTGGCGAATGTGAGGAAATGCAGTCGCTGGTCCATACGGGCATCGTAGCGGGAAGGTACGACGGCAATGCCACAATGAGGGCATGGTTGAAGCAGCCCAGACCCAGCGCCTGCTTCAACGCGTGGCGCTGGCGATATCTGCGGCGACGTTAACGACGGCGGTCACCACGGGGTGCGGCCTCCTGCGTTCTCCCCACGAAACCACTCAACATCACGGAATAGGCAGACTTGCCGGGTCCTGTTGAGGCCCGGTCAGAGCTGGTGGGAGGATGGAGCAGTGGAACCCCTCTTCGATTTCCTTGGCAGTTACTGGTGGCTCATTTTCCCGATCGGCGGGATGGCTGGTGGCTGGGCAAGTCAGTGGTCCAAGGCCAGCGCAGAGCGGCACCGCCGGAAGGTTGAGTTGCTGAAGTTGCGGAACCAACTCGCGGTGCACGAGGAAGCCAACCAGGCTGAGGTTGTTTCGTTGATTGCCGCGCATGACTCGGTGAATCACAGGTGGCTGGATTACGAGCTCGACGTCGGCAACCTCATTGATTTCCCGCTCATGACGGACGTCCGCGAACCGCTCACCGTCGCCTTCCTGCGGGCCAAGAAAGAAGCCGACGGCTTGCGGCCCGCAACCCCGGAAGAAATTTCGACGCCGGCCCGGCTGGCTGAGTACCGCGCGGCAGTCCACAGCTACGAACTCGCTTTCGACGTTGCCGAACGGGAAGCCAGGCGTATCAAAGATGGTAACTTCACCGGCCCTGAGCGGCAACGGCTGGCTACGGCACGGAAGCTGCTACGGATCGCGGAGGACACCGCAGCCACGCCCGCCGAACGTCAAACCGCGTACAAACGAGCCCGCAAGGAACTGGATGGCTTGATCGTCCTGCCCGAGGCGACCGTTGCCGCGCTGGAGAGCAAAATCATCAGCATGCTCGACACTCGCAGGGACCCGGAAACGGATGTCCGATCTGCTTGACGCAAAAAGGGGGTCGGGACGCTACAACAGCTAGCTGAACTCAACGCCCATCACGGTCCGCACCATGGATCCGCCCAGATCGTCTTCAAGGTGCCGCATCCCAATAGCCTCGGCAACCCGTCGCGACGCAACGTTGTCCGGGTGGATGATCGCCACCAGTTTGGTCGTCCCGAGCAAAGTCCGGGCATATTCCATACACGCCAAGGCCGCTTCCTTTGCATACCCCCTGCCCTGAAGCTCCAATCGCACGTGGTAGCCCACCTCGAGCTCGGGCCGCCCATTTACGTTTTGCCATGTCAGCCCGCAGTCGCCCACGAAGCCGCCGTCGTGCGTTTCAATAATCCAGAGCCCAAAGCCTTCGCGAGCGTAATTCGCCTGGTTCCAAGCGATCCAAGCTGCTGCTTCTTCCCGGGTTTTCGGCGCCGGGTAGTACGTCATGACCGCGGGATCGCCGAGCATCGAGCTCATCACGTCCAGGTCAGACGGTGTCATTTCGCGGAAGCGCAGCCTGTCCGTCGGGTGGGGGAGCATCTCAAAAGCCTACCGACACCATGCCTGTACCTTCAGCAGTAGTGCCGGTACGTTAGCGCTGCCGCACCTCCACCGGCGTCAGCATCTCCCGCTCGAACCCCACAACTCGTCGCGGCCCGTGCAGGATGACCTCATGCGAAGCAACATCGGACACGCTGGACGTGGAAACGTGCAGCTTCACCAGCCCTGACGTCACCACGCGCTTAAGGTCCAGCCCGGTGAAGGACGTGCGGTCCGCGTGAACCATAAAATCCACGACGGCGGATTGGCCGGCTTCCAGTTCGACGCGGGCGTAGCCAATCAACTCGCGGACGGGACGAACCACTTCGCCCACCGGGTCCGTCAGGTACAGCTGGACAACTTCAGCGCCAGCACGCGAACCAGTATTCGTCACAGAGCAACTCACAACCACCGAGTCCGACGTCGACATCGTCGGCGCACTGCGCTGGTGATCGGACAGCTCAAACGTCGTATAGGAAAGGCCGTGCCCGAAACCGAACAGCGGCGAGGGGTCCAGCGCGCTGACCCCGCTGGGACCGGCGAGCTTGGAATGAAGGTACGTGCCTGGCTGGCCACCGGAGGTTCGGGGCACCGAGACAGGCAACTTGCCGGAAGGATTCACGACGCCGGTCAGCACATCCCAGAGTGCCTCGCCACCTTCTTCGCCGGGGAAGAAGCCTTGGACGATCGCGTGTGCCCGGTCAACAAAGTCGCCCAGTGCGTAGGGTCGCCCGCTGAGAACCACCACCACGGCACGAGTTCCGGACGCCTCGCATGCAGAGAGAACACGGTCCAGCATCCGGTGCTGGTCGCCGGGGAGGCGGAGGTCCGCGGCGTCGTTGCCTTCGCCCGAGGTGCCCCGGCCAAACAGTCCGGCGTTGTCGCCGACCACCACCACACAGGTGTCCACGCCGGACGCTACACGGCAGGCTTCGGCAATCTGCTCGTCCGTGGCCGATTCGCAATTACCGGTGACTGAGCTGAGCACAGATCCGTACCGCCCAGCTGCAACGGCCGCGACTGAAGGAACAGAGATACCCATCGGCACCTCGGGATGCGACGCACCAACATGGGCGTCGAAGGAGTAGCAGCCGAGCATGGCGAAGGGGTCGTCGGCCAACGGACCCACAACTGCCAGGGAGCCCACCGGTTCGAGTGGCAGGGCCGGAGCATCACGGAACTTCCTGTTGCTCAACAACACCAGAGACTGGGCGGCCACCTCTCGCGCCAACGCACGGTTCTCGGAGGAATCCAACTCAATCGGACCAGCCTCACTACTACCGGACAGCACCGGAGGAACGGCCGAGAAGTCGGGCGACAACAGCCCAACCTCAGCCTTCTGCGTAAGGACCCGTCGCAGTGCCTCGTCAACCACGGATTCGTCCAGTACTCCGTCGCGGATACGACGCAGCAGCGGCTCACCAAAGCAGTTCACAGTAGGCAATTCCACGTCAACGCCTGCGGACAGCGCCAGCACGGCAGCGTCACCGGAGTCAGCGGCTACTCCGTGGGTGATGTCCAGGAACGCGACGCCGAAGTAGTCGCCCACTACCGTCCCGGCGAAGCCCCAGTCCTCACGTAGCAGCCCGGTGAGAAGGGCGCGGTTCGCGGCGGCCGGTACGCCATCGACGTCGGTGTAAGCGTGCATCACCGAACGCGCGGCCCCGTGGCGGATCGCCATTTCAAACGGCGGCAGCATGACGTCGGCGAGTTCTCGGGGGCCCATGGAGACGGGCGCATGGTTGCGGCCCGCCTGGGAAGCTGAGTAGCCCACGAAGTGCTTGAGGGTGGCCACGATTCCGGTGGTTTCCAGGCCCTGCACGTACGCGGTGGCCACCGTGCCCACCAAATACGGGTCTTCGCCGATGGTTTCCTCCACCCGGCCCCAACGGAGATCGCGGACCACGTCCAGGACGGGGGCCAAACCTTGGTGAATGCCCAAGGACCGCATGGTCGCTCCGATACGGGATGCCATTTCCCGCACCAACACAGGGTTGAAGGTAGCGCCCCAGGCGAGTGGTACAGGGAAGGCCGTGGCCTTCCAGGCAGCCAGACCGGCCAGGCATTCCTCGTGAACCTGCGCTGGTATTCCGAAGCGGGAGGCGGCCATGATCTGTTCCTGGGCTGCGGCCAGGCGGCGCGCGCCTTCGGAGGGTTCCACGGGGACGGTGCCGTACATGCGAGTGATCTGCCCGAGTCCGTTGGCGATGATGTCATCCCAAGAACGCGTGTCACCGGCCATCTGGCTTTGCAAGGGAGCCACGGAATCGCCGTCAGTGGATGCGTTG
The DNA here is from genome assembly GCF_017876035.1 of Pseudarthrobacter sp. PvP004. Lineage (NCBI taxonomy): Bacteria > Bacillati > Actinomycetota > Actinomycetes > Micrococcales > Micrococcaceae > Pseudarthrobacter > Pseudarthrobacter sp. PvP004. The sequence goes on along the minus strand of NZ_JAGINL010000001.1, from coordinate 2,802,898 downwards.
ACCCACACTCCCACCAGTTGCGCGAGCTTTTCCTCAAGGGTCATTTCACGGATGAGGTGCTCCACGACGTCCGATGCGGATATGCGGGCAAGTGCTTGCTGATCGGCGGCGCCGGTGCTCACAGGCTTCTCCTTGGATTCTGACGATGATTTTTAGAAACTATCAGAAATCTACGTTTACTTTACATAGCCCGTATCCCTTGACTTAGCTTGACCGCTCTCCATAGCGTTGAGCACTGACGGGAATTCAGTCATGGAAATTCCTCACATGGCGATACGAAACTTTCGTACATGATCAAGCAAGCTCGACGGAGAGACTCACACATGCAGACGTACAAAGTGGCCATCGTGGGCACAGGTGGAATCGCGGCAGTGCACGCATCCAACCTCGCCCGCACAGACAATCGGGCCGAGTTAGTGGCCGCATGCGATGTTGACGACGCACGCCTACAGGCCTTCGCCAACAACCACGGAATAGCCGGCCGCTACCAGAGCCTCACGGAGCTGCTTGCCGAGGCCAAGCCGGACATCGTGCATCTCTGCACACCGCCCATGATGCACATTGACCAGGCAATTGAGTGCCTCGAGGCCGGGGCGCACGTGCTGTCAGAGAAACCGCCGGCCTTGAGCCTGGCCGACTTCGATCGCCTCAACGAGGCCGAAGCCAGAGGCGGCGCGCAGTTCTCCTGCGTGTTCCAGCACCGGTTCGGCGATGCCTCGGCAGCCGCACGGAGCCTGATCGGCGGCAGCGACTTTGGCCGCCCACTCGTGGCCCGCTGCGATACCCTTTGGTACCGCCCGGACGAGTACTTCGACCTACCTTGGCGTGGCACCTGGAAGGCGGAGGGCGGCGGACCCACCATGGGGCACGGCATCCACCAGTTCGATCTTCTCCTCCACCTGCTCGGTCCGTGGGAAGAGGTCAGCGCCATCGCCTCAAGGCAAGCTCGCGCAACCTCCACCGAGGACTTTTCCGCCGCGCTGGTCCGCTTCGACAACGGCGCCGCCGCAACGGTGATCAACTCGTTGCTTTCACCGCGCGAAACTTCGGACATCCGCGTCGACTGCGAGTTCGCCACCATCGAACTCAGCCACCTTTACGGCTACAGCATCAAGGATTGGACCATCACGGCGGCACCCGGACACGATGAGGCCGTTTCAGGTGCGTGGACCGGCCAACCGTTGGAGCGGGGGAGCGGACACTCCGCTCAGTTCCTTGCCATGTATGACGCGCTCGACGCCGGGCTGCCGCTCCCAGCCGGCGCGGACTCAGCGCGGCAGACGCTGGAGTTCGCTGCCGCAATTTACGCTTCGGCCTTCACCGGACGAGCTGTGCGCCGCGGGGAAATCGTCCCCGGCCATGCCTTCTACGAGGGCATGGACGGCGACGGCCGCGGTACCCGTGTCCTGGCCTCCACAGCCCGCTTCTAAATTCCTTCACTGAAACCGGAGAACCCTTATGACCACCACCGCCCAGTCCGCCGTGACCGACACCCTTAGCTATAGCGACGACGGCCGTTCCCTAACCTTCACGGTGGGGGACCAAGACATCGCGAGCTACACCTACCTCCCGGCCGATGACCAGTACGAAAGCCCCCGCCCCTACTTCCATCCACTGACCACCTTGGAAGGAGACGAAGTCACCATCTCCCGGCCATGGGACCACGTGTGGCACAAAGGTCTTTCCTGGGCGCTGCCGAACGTAGGCGAGCACAACTTCTGGGGCGGAGCCACCTACACACGGGAGACCGGCTACGCCAACCTGGACAACAACGGCGCCATGAACCATCAGGCGTTCACTAGCATCGAGGAATCCGGCACCTCCATTACCGCCACAGAAACAATGCTTTGGACTGTCCAACCCGTCGGACCCGGGCAGCAGGGCCAACCCTTCATCAGTGAAAAGCGTCGCTTTGCCATCCAACTCCTTCCGGCCGGAAACGCGTGGGCACTCCTCTTCGAAACCACCATGGAGAACGTCTCCGGCAGACAGATCGACATCGGAAGCCCCACCACGGAAGGCCGCGACAACGCTGGCTACGGTGGCCTGTTCTGGCGTGGACCCCGATCCTTCACCGGCGGTGAGTTCCGATCAGAAAACGGGACCGGCGCGGACGAGTTCATGGGCACCCGCTCACCCTGGATCGCCTTCACTGGCCAGCACGACGTCACATGCCGGAAGTCCAGCATCCTGTTCGTCGAGGACCAAGCCAATCCTGGCGCCGCGAATCAGTGGTTCGCCCGCTCCTCCATGTTCGCCTGCCTCGGCTCGGCCCCGTTCTTCAGCGAAGTAGTCCCCCTGAAGGTGAGCGAACCGCTCAGCTACCGCTACGCCGTCGTGATTACCGACGGTTCGCTGGAGGATGAGCAAGCCGCCGCGCTCGCCAACGCCGCTAAGTCCGCGCTGGATGCCTGGGCCTGACATGTGCACCTCACCTGACATGCGCACTTCACCTGACATGCGCACCTCTTTCCCGGGTGCCACGGCGGTGTCTGAGGTCAGCATCTACGATTGGCCGGGGTTGGACGGCGCAGCCGGTGGGTCTCCGCATATGCACACGGCATCGACGGAGGCCTATGTAGTGCAGCAGGGGACAGGCCGCTTGGAAACCCTGGATTCGCGCGGCTTTACCTCTACTCCGCTCGCGCCCGGGACTGTTGTCTGGTTCACGCCCGGCACTATCCACCGCGCCATCAACGACAGTGGCGACCTCAGGGTCCTCGTGGTGATGCAGAATGCCGGGCTGCCGGAGAATGGGGACGCCGTCCTGACTTTCGCTGCCGAGCACCTGGTGGATGTCGACGCGTACTCTCGCGCCGCAACCTTGGTGTTCAAAGACGCCGACGCCGGTGACGCTGCAGCTGAGGCGGCTGCGCGCCGTCGTCGGGATCTGGCGTTGGAGGGGTATCTGGAGCTGAAGGCCGCGGTGTTGGAGTCGGGAGTTTCGGCGCTCGCGGAATTCCATGCGGCAGCGGCGGGTTTGGTGAGCGCCATGACGGAAGGCTGGCGGGACCTTCTCAGCGGGGGAGCGGAACGGCAGGCAGCCGTGACGGGGCAGCAGTTGGATTCTCTCGGGTCGTTGGAAAGTTTCTACTTGCAGGAGGCGAGGACTACGATGGGCGAACGGAAATCCCGCAGGATCTATGGCATGTGCGGCCGGATCCAAGCGTGGGAAGTTTCCGAAACTGTCGTCGCTGGGACGTAAATTCCGGCTGGAAGGTGGGGACCGTGGTGACCAAGCAGGATTCAGGGCGTGCAACGATCAGCGAGATTGCGCGGGAGGCTGGCGTCTCCGTGCCCACGGTTTCCAAGGTCCTCAACGGCCACGCGCACGTCGCCGCGGCTACCCGCGCCAAGGTCGAAGAGATCATCGCCAAGCGCGACTACGCCCGCAGGCCTGCCAAGCGCAGCAAGAAGGCCGGCCTCATTGACCTGGTGTTCCCTGGCATGGGCTCCGAGTGGGCGTGCGAGATCATCGAGGGCGTGGAACGCGTGGCTCAGGAAGCCGGTTACGGCACCGTGGTCAGCAGCCTGTCGCTGGACGGTTCGCGGATCCGCCCGTGGCTGGCGAACCTAGCAGAGCGCAAGTCCGACGGCGTGCTGCTGGCTGTTTACGAACTGGACTCCAAGCAGATCCAGCGCATTAAATCGCTTGGCATTCCCGTGATCCTGATCGATCCAGTGGGGCAGCCGGGACCGGACCTCATGACGGTTGGCGCCGCCAACTGGGACGGTGCTTTCTCGGCAACCGAGCATCTGCTGAAGCTTGGCCACACCCGGATCGGCATGATTGGCGGCCGTGAGGATTTGCAGTGCAGCAGTGCCCGCGAGGACGGGTATTTGGCGGCGTTGCGGCGAGGTGGGGTTGAGGCTGATTCTGCGCTCATGGTTCCGGGTGACTTCTCCACCGAGTCGGGAGCCCGGGGGACTGAAGCTCTGTTGGCACTTCCCGAGCGGCCGACGGCGATCTTCACAGGTAACGATGCACAGGCCCTCGGTGCCTACCGCGCAGCCCGATCCGCTGGGTTGCGCATTCCGGAGGACCTCTCCATTATCGGCTTCGACGACATTCCCGCTGCCGAGTGGATCGAGCCCGGCCTCACCACCATCCGCCAGCCAGTGGTCCAGATGGCCGAGACTGCCATGCGCGCACTCCTCCGTCACCTTGAAGGGGACGAGGAGTTGCCGCAGAGGATCGAACTGGGAACGGAGCTGGTGGTGAGGGGCTCGACGGCGGCCCCGGCTTCCTAGCGCTCTTTCCTAGCCCCGGCCGCCGTCGGGCGCTCCGTCCGCACGATGACGGCCCTGTCCGCCTTTGCGATTGCCGTTGGGTGAGTCCTCGTCCATGGCGTTTGAGCCTTCGCTGATGGAGGAGTGAACCTGGATGTCGTCGTCCTTCTCTCCGGGTTCGGGGACATGCCCGTCGTCGACGGGATCGGAGGTACCGGCGAGGTCTTCCATTACGTTTTCGGTGGCCTTGCGGATGCTGTCTTCTACGCCCATCAGATGACTCCTTTGTACTAACTGTCCGGATGGCGGATCTCGGATTGTGATAGTAAGCATACTTACTTTTCGGGTTGCGTGAAACCCTTGCCTTAGTTGACAAATGGCACATTCGGACTCACGTATCCGCAGGTCAGGCCGTTCCGTGCAGCACTTTGTACCGTTGATCGTTGGGCGATAAGGTATTGCCAGACCGTTTTGCAGAGGGCGGCAATATTCGCTCCTTTGCTGTCTGCTGGGGACGCATTTCAGTCAGTAGGAACGTGCATGGTCAACCCCCGCCCTGAGCAGGAAGCTCTCCAGAATGGATACTTTTTGGATCTCGTCCTGGGCAGCGAAGACGTCGAGGCTTTTCTCGGCGATCTGGCGGCTTTCTCCGCCGAAAGCCTCTCGCACACAGAAGCACCCGTCTTCTGTGGCATCACCGTATTGCGTCGCAAGAAGTCGGCCACCGCAGCCAGCAGCGACGATCGCGCCAGAGCAATGGACGAGCTTCAAAACGACTTTGATGGCCCTTGCCTCACGGCCATGGACAAGCTCACGCCGGTGATGGTGCCAGACCTTCTTCAGGAACACCGCTGGCCCGACTATGTGCAGGCTGCCTCGCATTCAGGGCTGCGATCCATCCTGAGCGTCCCGCTTTTGGTGGAAGGCGATACGCGTGCGGCGTTGAACCTTTACTCCGAGCAGCCGGACGCGTTCAGCGACGCGGACGTAGAGCGGGCTGAAGTTTTCGCATCGCACGCCTCAAAGTCGTTGCGGCTCGCCCTGAAGATCGCGCAGCTCAGCGATGCCCGGAACGATCTTGCAGCGGCTATGCAGTCCCGCACGGTGATCGATCTTGCGGTCGGGGCCATCATGGCTCAGAACCACTGCAGCCAGGACGAGGCCTTCACCATCCTTCGCACCGCGTCCAGTAACCGCAACATCAAGCTGCGGCACCTGGCCAAGTCGATCATCTCCGCAGTTTCATCAGGGAAGATCACCACGCACTTCGAGGAGTAGGTCCGCCCACCGAACCTGTTTCGTGACCCGAGGCAACCATGGAGCAGACTTGGACGGGTGACCGCCAACAAACCTCGTCCCGGCCTCGCAATTGCTGCGCTGAGCCTCGGGACGGCGCTGAACCCGCTGAACTCGTCCATGATCGCCGTCGCGTTGGTGGTGTTGCGGGAGCATTTCGAGCTCGACGTCGCCACCGTCACCTGGGTGATCACCTCGTTCTATCTCGCATCCGCCGCCGGCCAGCCCCTGATGGGCCGGCTCGCAGATCGTTTCGGTCCGCGACGCCTGTTCATGTTCGGCATGGCCCTGGTGGCGGTCACATGCGCGATCGCGCCGTTCCTGCCCAACTTCGCCTTGGTCTGTGTGGCCCGCGCGCTCATGGCTGTAGGGACCGCGACGGCGTACCCGTCCGCCGTCGTGATGGTCACCGAGCTGAGCCGGCTGGCCAATTTGCCGTCCACGCGGCCGTTGGGCCGGATCCAGATGGCGAACACCTCGGCGGCGGCTGTTGGGCCCGTGGTGGGAGGGCTCTTGGTGAGCCTGGTCGGGTGGCAGGCGCTCTTCGCGATCAATGTGCCCATCGCCTTGCTGGCCATGATCGTGGTCTACAAAGTGGCGCCTGTGGATTCCGGGCGTGAGACCGGCAGGCTCGGCCAACTGATCCGCGATTCGGACATCCCCGGCATCCTGGCGTTCGTCACCTCACTAATGCTTGCCATGATGGCGCTGCTCAACGTGATGCCCGGCTACCGCTGGTATCTGTTGGGTGCTGCCACTGTGATCGGCGCGCTGTTCGCCTGGCGCGAGCTGCGCTTCCAACCGCCGTTTCTGGACCTCCGTCTGCTGGGCAGGAACCAGCCGCTGCTGCTGGTCTACCTGCTGTTCGTCGTGTTCAGCGGCGTCTACTACTTTGCGTTCTTCGGCCTTCCGCAATTGCTGCAGGAGGCGGGGCATTACGACGCCGGCGTGGTGGGCCTGCTCATGCTGCCCCTCGCGGCGTTGTCGGTTGTGGTGACGCCACTAACCGTGCGGTTCATTGAGCGGTTCGGCGTGCGTCCCGTCCTGATCACCGGGGTGCTGATCCTGACTATTGCGGCCGGCACTCTCGGGTTCCTGACCATGACTCTGTGGGCGCCGCTGGTGTTCGTGCTGACGGCGTTGATGGGTGTGCCGTACGGGGTGGTCAGCACAGCGTCTAACCAAGGCCTCTACGTTTCTGCCCGTCCCGAAGAAAGGGGAGTGGCCGCCGGTATCTTCCAGACCTGCCGCTACCTCGGAGCCATCACCGCGACCGTACTGATTGGCGTGCTCTACGGCCCGGGCGTGAACCAGGCGAACTGGGGGACCATGGTCCTGGTGATGCTTGGCCTCAGTGTTGTAGTGCTGGTGCTTGCGGTGATGTGGCGGAAGCCAGCGGTTTAGGGGTTTAGCGGGATCAGCAGTCCCACCGCGCCAGCAATGGAGAGTGCTGCGCGTACGTGATTTGCCGGAACCCAGCCCCGCAAGAACTGGCTCCAATCGTGGATGGCGCCCTGGGGCAAGCGGTTGTTGAGCGGCGGATCTTGGACCTTCTCCTGCTGCAGTTGGTGCGCATCAACGCAGACCGCGCCGAATCCGGCAATCCGAGTTGGGCCGCTGGAACCCGCGATCCTATCGTTACCCGGGCACTCGCGGCCCTGCACCAGGAACCGGCGGCGCCATGGACCGTGGCTGAATTGGCACTGAGGTGCCACGTCTCAAGGGCGACCATGGCCGCCCGCTTCCGTGCCGCCGTCGGGCAGTCACCCATGGCTTACCTGACCACGCGGCGACTGGCGCTGGCCGCGGACAGATTGGCGTCCAGCACCGTCACCACTGCCGTGATTGCCGAAGAAATCGGCTACAGCAACGCCTTCACGTTCATCGCTGCGTTTTCGCGCGAATACGGGGTCAGCCCGAGTGGGTACCGCAGGTCCGCGTCCTTCCCTCCCGGGGTAAGCGCCGTCAAGCCATAGAACTGCTCCTTGACCAAATTACTGAGTGCGCTCATAATTGAGTTAGGTCAGTAATTATCCAAGGAGCGTTCCATGAAAGCCTTCGTCCTCACCCAATACAAGCAACCGTTGCAGCAGATAGACGTCCCGGAGCCCGTGCTCGGGGATCATGACGTGCTGGTCCAAGTGAAAGCCGCCGGACTGAACCAGCTCGACGAGAAGATCAGGCTGGGGGAGTTCAAGCAGGTCCTCCCCTACAAGCTGCCGCAGGTTCTTGGCCATGATGTGGCCGGTACCGTTGTGCAGATCGGGGCGAAGGTGCGGTCCTTCAAACCCGGCGACGAGGTGTTTGCACGCCCCGGAAATGACAGCATCGGGACGTTCGCGGAGCGAGTCGCTGTCGCCGAGGAAGACCTGGCCGTCAAGCCGGCAACTATCAAAATGGAAGAGGCCGGCTCGCTTCCGCTGGTGGCATTGACCGCGTGGCAGGCACTCGTTGAGCGGGGCTCCGTGGGCCCGGGCCAGAAAGTACTCATCCACGCGGGTGCCGGGGGAGTGGGCTCCATCGCTATCCAGCTCGCTAAGTACCTCGGGGCCACGGTAGCTACTACGGTCAGTGCCGGGAACAGGGACTTTGTTCGGGAACTCGGAGCGGATGTGGTGATCGACTACCGGACCGAGGACTTCACCGAGATCCTTCACGACTACGACCTGGTCCTTGACAGCCTCGGGGGCGAGAACCTGGAGCGCTCCTTGAAGGTCCTGAAGAAGGGTGGCCGGGCCATTGGCATCGCAGGGCCGCCGGATGCCGGCTTCGCACGCCAGCTGGGCGGAAACCCAGTTCTGCTCGGGTTGATGACCCTGCTCAGCTCGCGTATCCGCCGCCAAGCCCGCCGGTTGGGAGTCACGTACGAGTTCCTCTTCATGCAGGCCAACGGCAAGCAGTTGCGCGAGATCGCAGCACTCATCGACGCCGGAGACATCAAGCCAATAGTGGGACGGGTCATTCCGTTCGATCAGACCTCCGACGTTCTGGCAGCCCTTGATAAGGGCGGGGTCCGCGGCAAGACCGTTGTTAGCCATCTCTAACCACTCACACCGACAGGACGAACATCATGAGCAGTGAACAGCAAAACCAGAGCAGCTACCTCCAGGTGCCCGCTAAAAGCGTGACGGCTAACGGGGTCAGCTACGCATACCGTGAAATGGGGCCCAAGGGCGGAATCCCAGTAGTCTTCCTGATTCATCTCGCCGGGACCATGGACAATTGGGACCCGCGCATCATCGATCCCATCACCGAGAAACATCACGTGATCACGTTCAGCAACCGCGGCGTGGGCGCCTCAACGGGAACCGTCCCGGACAGCATCGAAAGCATGGCCGACGACGCCGCGAGCTTCATCAACGCCCTCGGGTATCAGAAGGTGGATCTCTTCGGTTTCTCACTCGGTGGCATGATCGCCCAGTCGCTGGTAGTGAAGCATCCCGGGCTTGTCCGCAAACTTGTCCTGGCTGGTACCGGTCCTGCTGGCGGGGAGGGCATCCAGAAAATCATCGGTATCACTTACTACGACATGCTCAGGGCTACCCTCACCCGGCAGGACCCCAAGGAGTTCCTGTTCTTCAACCGGAACACCGCCGGCAAGCCCGCTGCGAGGGCGTTCATTAATCGGCTCAAGGAACGCACCACCAACCGCGAGGCGCCCATCAAGCTCCAGGCGTTCCAGACCCAACTGAAGGCCATCAGGCGGTGGGGGCTGTCGCCGTCGGCCGATCTGGGAGTCATCACCCAGCCGACGCTGATCGCCAACGGCGACAACGACCGCATGGTGCCCTCCAAGCTTTCCGGCGACATGCACCGAAGGATTCCGGGCAGCGAGCTGGTCATCTACCCCGATTCAGGGCACGGCGGCATCTTCCAATTCCATGACAGGTTCGTCCCAGTAGCCCTCGAATTTCTTGGCCGCTGATTTGGCGGACCGCTGATACGGTAGCTGAATGCAGCCTGCGCCCCAGACAGTTGGCCGACGTGAGCGGAATAAGCAGGAGAAGCTTGACCGCATCACCGCGGCCGCACGAGAACTTTTCACCCAATACGGAGTGGATGAGGTCACCACCCAGCAGGTGGCTGAAAAGGCCGACGTCGGATCGGGAACCTTGTTCCTCTACGCCAAGACCAAGGCGGAGCTGCTGCTGCTGGTGCACAACATGAAATACGCCGAGGCGCTCGCCTCGGGCGTTGAGGCCGCTTCCACGGAGAAGGCTGTTCTCGACGCAGTGATGGCCATCATCAGTCCCATCATTGAGTGCAACCGAGTCCAGATCGAGAACGGCCGAACCTACCTGAAGGAAATCGTCTTCGGGGATCCCGCCGAGCCGCACCATGCAGAAGCGCTGTCTCTCACCATTCGCACAGAAGAAGCCATCGCCGAGATCCTTGGCCGGGACGATCAGCTGGTTGCCCGCGTTCCGGCGAAGCTGGCGAGGATTATTTCATCGATCATGTTCGTCAGCATGTCGTCGTCGGCCACCATGGGATTCACAGACGCCCAGGTTGGCGACGAGATCCGGGATCAGATCAGCGTGCTCCTGGGCGCCTGACGTTTGACGGGCCTTATCGGTTGAGGAACGCCTCGTGTTGGCGGTGCGCTTCGGCGACCTGCTCGCGGATGGTCTCCACGTCCTTGGCCTTGTTCCTGTATTTCAAAGGCATCTGCACGATCTGGGCTTCTTCCGCAGTCAGGGCCCGGTAGATGCGCTCACGCTCGTTGGCGTCGGCCGTGTAGTCGAGGTCGAGGTAGTTGACGGCGTGACGGCGGGCGTTGTTGATAGCAGTCTGGGCCTTGCCCGCGGGGCTTATCAGTGAGAGCACCACGGTGATGATCAGGACGCCGATGATGACGCTCAGCGAAAGGCCCGTGGTGATTTCGATGACGTTGACGTGCTCGCCGTCGTTGATGAACGGCAAGTTGTTCTCGTGCAGGGCGTGCAGGATCAGCTTGACGCCGATGAAGGCGAGGATGGCCGCCAAGCCGTAGGAGAGGTAGATGAGGCGGTCCAGCAGGCCGTCGATTAGGAAGTAGAGCTGGCGCAGGCCCATCAGTGAGAACGCTGTGGCTGTGAAGACGATGAAGACGTTCTGCGTCAGGCCGAAGATCGCCGGAATGGAGTCCAGGGCGAACAGGATGTCCGTGCCGCCGATGGCCACCATTACCAGCAGCATGGGAGTAAGGGCCCTCTTGCCGTTGACCATGGTGAAGAGCTTGTCGCCGTCGTACTTATCCGTGGTGTGGAAGAGCTTCTTGGCCATGCGGATGATGAAGTTGTTAGCCTGACCGTCCCCGTGGTCGCCGGGCTTGAGGAGGTTGCCGGCCGTCAGGAGCAGGATGAGACCGAAGATGTAGAACACCCAGGCGAACGAGTTGATCAGCGCAGCGCCCAGAAAAATGAAGCCGGTCCTGGCGATCAGCGAGAATACGATGCCGAAGAGAAGGACCTTCTGCTGATCTTCACGCGGGACCCTGAAGCTCGCCATGATGATCAGGAACACGAAGAGGTTGTCCACCGAGAGGGCCTTCTCCGTGATGTAGCCGGCGAAGTACTCCGAACCCATTTGGCCGCCGCCGAATATCAGGACCAGGACTCCGAAGAGCACGGCTAACCCTACGTATATGGAGGACCAGATGGCTGCTTCTTTGAGCGACGGGACGTGCGCCTTCCGAATGTGGAAGAAGTAGTCGAAGGCGAGCAGCGCCAGAATAACGACGATGGTGATGCCCCAAATGAGGGGAGAGACAGTCATATGATCCTGCTTTCGTGAGGTGCGGCGTGGTACTCACCGAGGGTCAGAACTTCTGGGATCAAATTTACCGGCTTCCCTGTGGCTGGTGATAACTGTGTGGCGTTCTGCAGCTTGGGAAAGTACTTTCCTAGGCTGGCGTCACTGAACATCACCAATTGGGGGAACCATGAACGAGAACACAGACAACATGTCACCGGCTGAAGCACGCGAACTCCTGGCAAGGGCCGATTCCCTGGGCGCGACTTCTATCAACGCAGCAGCGTGGCCCGTTGCCGTCACTTTCACGAGCCTCGCGATCATGGGTTCCTTGTTGATGATCGGGATGCATATCGTGACCCACACCGGATACGGCGCGGCACTTCTGGCCTGCTCTGTGGGCGCTTGGGGCGCCATAACCGCGTCCATCTGGCCCATGTTTCAACGGTCAACAAAGGCCGGATTCACCAGACGGTTCGTCACGTCCCTCCTCGCCTACTTCGCCCTGTACGTGGTGGCGCTCGTTGGCGGAGCCTACCTCTTCCCGAGCGGCAACCTGTGGTTCTACATCCCGGCCGCTATTACCTTGGCCGCCATCGGCCTGGCTGCGGCCTTTCGAGAGCTGCGCGCATGAGCACACCAGCAGAACACCCGCGGCACAAGCTCAAGGAACGGTCCAAGGAGGCTTTGGTGACCTTCGTGAGCAGCCAGGTAGTTCCAAGAATTCCGATGGGCTTTCCCAAAACCAGTGCCACGATGATGCCGACGGTCACCGGGTCCATTGCGGCGGAGACGAAACCGTCCCAGCCTCCGACGGTGACACCGGCTGAGAAGAAGGCAAAGACGGGGACGGCGATGCCGGCAGAGACCGGCCGGAAGCGGTGTTCAAAGATCTCCGCGAGGCCCGGTCCGGCGGAGGGGCCGCCGCTGGCCTGGTCCCTGATGACGGGGATGGCGAAGCCCAGCAGCACACCGGCGACCGTGGCATGGATGCCCGAGGCGTGCACCAGCGCCCAAGTGAGATGGTCGCCGCGATCGTGCGCCGAGGTTCCCCGGTGGACCCCGAAGTAGTTCATCGTCAGATCCTGAAGCCCGATGACCATATACGCGGCACCAGCCCGGCGAAGATCTCGGTGTTCGTCCATGGCCGATGGGATCTCGATCATCGCTCCGCTGGGGCGCGCAACACCCCGTCTTTCGCTGATATGGGTGAGGGCTCTAAACTCGTCAGTGCTACCGACATACGAGAGCATGAGGGAGAGGTTTGGCCAACGACTCGATACCTCGGCAACGGCTGCCGCTTCGGCCTCGTACTCGTCGGGCTCTTCTAGAGCGCGCCGCGCACCACGTGGGCTGAGGATGGGATTCTCAACCAGCGAGACGGACCTGTATCCCGCAACCGTTAGCAGCTCCCGGGACTCAAAATCACTGAGGCGATACCAGACCTGTTTCGGGAAGAACGAGGCAGCGAGTCGCTCAAGGGAGTCCCGTAAGGCCTCGAAGCCCCCGTCTGTGGTCGGTGACGCGCCGATGCTCCTGATCAAGTACTCACTACGCAGAAGCGAGACGCCCGACGCTCGGTCCACCAATTCAGGATCGAAAAACTCTCCGCTCGCGATGACCCCTATTTCAGACTGCATCGCGCTTGAATACCATCAGTTGATACGGGAAAGGTAGAGCCGGAACGGGGGAGAGTTCCGAGTAGTGAACCAGAACTCCGAACGGCGCGAGGAACTCCTCCCATTCGGCGGCCGTGCGATGCTCACGCACGCAATCGCTGCCAAATTGATTGAGCGTCTGGTTGAAGAACAAATCAAGGGCAGGGTGCAAGTCGCCGGAGAAGTCCTCATCAATGCAGTTCTCTAAGACAACCAGCTTCGTCGCGGTCGTTGACATGATGGCGTCGAGAATTGCCTGTGGATCCCGTTCATGATGCAACACTGCGCCCAAGAAGATGGTGTCGGTGTGTGGGAGCGCGTCGCCGTCCTCCCAAGGAACAAAATCGATGAGCTCGTTGTCAATGAGGTCGTCGAAATGCCCGACGCGTTCCAAAGCGGTGATCTGCTGCCCAGTACGCGCAGCAATCATGCCTGTTAGGCGGCAGTCTCCGGCGAGCAGGTCTACGTCCGGCTTCGTCTGGCCGCATAGATGCGGTGCGACCCAGTCGGCGACGGCGCGCGAACGTTGTTCCGCGAAATTCATATTCCACGCCGCCCTGACCCCAGAGGAGACCAGCATGTAACGTGCCTTGTCCGATTCGAACCCGTCGTCCGCGATGTGCCGTGTAAGTTCCGCCACGAGCGACGGCGGGTGCAGTACGCCGTCGCGGTCCAGCACTTCGCTGATGGCCTTACCGAAGTCACCAGCGACGTTAGCGAAGTGAACGCTTGCAATAGTGGGCGATGGGCTCAATTGATTGGTCCTTCCGATGACTGAGCAGTGGCTGCTCTCAGCGCGATTGCTTTCCGTGTGCGGGACTTGATCGTCTGCAGATGAGCAACTTCAGGAAGCTCTTCAAGCGGGACGCCGAGGAGGTTGTGGAGATCGGCGTAATGCAGGATTACCGCATCCAAACCGGCGTTCTCGGCGGCACTTAACAGGGCGTCATCCACATAACCTGCCAGGCTGATGTGCACTTGTTGCGCTGGTAGCGCGGCGCGAATGAAGGCGAGCGCCTCTCCCATTCCCGGGATCAGACGCGTTCGCGCACCGATCCGGCGGGACGTGGCCCCGAGCAGGCTTGTCAGGTCATTTGATCCGACGACGACTCTCGTGGCGCCCGCCCCAAGGAGGTCTCGGGAGCTGAAGGCAAGCGAGGGAACTTCAATCATTGTTCCAACTCCGACATCGGCTCCCAGGTGGGACTGCACTCGGTCGCGGTACCAGACATACTCGTCGACCGAAGATACGAACGGCGCGATGAGATGGAGGTTCGAGTGCGTAGACAGAACGGACTTCAGTACATCCAGCTCGGCATCCAGGCTGGCTGGGAACTTCATATGGCGGCGTACGCCGCGAAGTCCCGTGAGGTCATGTATGGTCTCCGTCGTCTGCTGTTCAACCCCCCGGAGTACATTCGCTTCAGCTCCTGTGACTTCCATAGTTCGATAGCCCACACTGGAACATGTGTCAGCGCAGATCTGACACATGTACTCGTACAGGCGCTGCTGAGCATCTTCCTCGGTTGGGTAGGCCAAAAGTTCGCGGAATAGGTACTCCGATCGCACGAGGCCAACGCCGTCGTAACGTGCAATGAACTCACTGCCCGGTCGCTCACCGCTTAGCGCGAGCGCGATCGGAATCGATGCTTGGAACGTCACCGGTTGCCCCCGTCGTTGGTTGTCCGATGACTGATGCTAAGGGTCAGATGTTGACATTCCTCGAGGACTGAGTTGACCCACTGGGTGGGCCGCCCCGGATGCAGCCGCGCATGAGTAACTATGTTCCAGTACGTGCTGTACAGGTCTTCGTCATCACTCACGGCCCGCAACAGCTTGGGCCTCCATTTTCCGCGGCCGGTCACGAGCTCGCCCCTTGAGGCGATAAAGGCGTCAATGGTCTTTTCGTACGCGAATTGGGCCGACAGCACGGCGCATTCGGAATGCCCTGCGTCGAGCTGGCCGGTGGCATCCTCGATGTAGCCCTCTCCTTCATTCAGAAGCGCGTTTGAAATGACGGTCAAGAAATGCGAATCCGCCAAACGCTCCTGTGCCGTACGCAGCCAAGCCGGCGATGTGAGCGCTTGCCCGGTCGAGAACTTTGTCAACAACCCCAACTCCCGTGGAGTGAGTTGTGGACTATCAAATACGTCGATACCCTCGAATTTGCCTAGCAGCTGATCGACTTGGTCTGGGGTCCAGAACTCGAGATCGAGACGTCTGTCCCCCTCGAGCGTCCTAATTCGGATGCTCGGAAGCGTGAGCGCAACGGCGGCGAACTTGTCGTTGGATTGGCTGTGGATGTTCGACGTGACGACGAAGATATCCAAGTCACTGTTTTTGTTGCCCCAGCCTCGTGTCACCGAACCTGCCGCATAGATTGCTGCGGGCACTTCCGTGTCGCCCAGACTCAACTTCACACGTAGTAGAGCATTTTCGAGTTCCACATCCAGATTCGGTTTCAAAGCCAATGTTTGTCCAGTCTTTCGTCCAAGAACCCCTCAGCCAAGAGTTTTTCTGCGATTTTTTCGTCCCGAAAAGCCCCGGTACGGCCGAACGCGGTGATGGTGTCGCGTGCTGGGCGCTGCTTCGAAGAAGTCATCGTTGAAGGTGGCGAGTCCTTCACAATGCTGCGTGCCGATTCAATATCAGACCCCAAACTGCAGTAGGACTGAATTTCGGCTTCGACGTCGGGTGCCAGGAATGCCTCGACCATGCGCGGCAGTTGGGAAACTACGCTCTGACGCTGTGTTGGACTGAGATGCGGCCACACTTCGTCCAAAACGGACCGGAAGAATACATTATGGCGACCCTCATCTTTCGCATGGTCAGCAACGACCTCCCGGGCGGACGGCAAAATGCGCTCATCATGCGGTATGTCAGCGAGAAGACTTGAAATCAAGGTTTCGCTAACCACGGCACTGAAAAACCGAAGAAGGCGCGTCTGAGGTCCTTCAGTGCCATGGAAAATCTGTTCGAGGCGCCATTCGAAGGCCGGCGCGACAAGGGTCGGCGCTATCGCTGTCCGCTTCGCGAGGGCTTCCGTGTAGTCATATGCACTTTGAGCATGCCAGGCCTCGTCGGTCGTGATCTTGTAAGCTCCCGCGCGGGTCTGTGCTGCAAAGTCGACGTCGTAGCGATTCAGGCTTATTGACGACGTGACGGGAAGTACAACCACCTGCTCCAGTACTGTCGTGAAGTGCATGTATTGATACAAGTACTGCAGTCCCACGGCCTGGAGGACTTCCGTCGGGGCGTCCTTGAGTTGCTCGTGATGCATTCCCCCCATCAGTTCCGGGGGATAGAAGAAGTAGGCGCCGCGGTCTGCTTCAGTGGCCTCGTAGCGCTTCATCGTTGCTTCTTTGCTCCAAAGTGTGCCGCGGAGGGAAGATCACCATGGGGGTTTTCCGGTTCAGCAGATTGGCCGTCCAGTAGGTCGGCTAGGGCGTCGAGCCGTTGGTTCCATTAATGTGCGTAGTCTTTCAGCCAGGTGCTGACTTCCTTAAGTCGTGCGGCTTGGAGGTGGTACATCCTGTGTCGGCCATGCCGTTCCTCGCGGACCAAGCCTGCTTCTTTGAGGCCCGACAGGTGTTCTGGCGCGCTGGAACGGCTGAGATCCAGCCGTCCCGTGAGTTCGCCCGCCGTGAGGGGTCTTCGCAGGAGGCAGTCGAGGATGGTGTGCCGCGACGGGTTCGCGAGGGCGCCGAAGACGTCGGCGCGGGAAGGTGCAATGAATTGGGCCCAAATTTGCACAGCGACACTTCGCTCAGGGGGTACTCCGTGCGCTCCCTGAAGGCAACGGGGGCGCTGGGCTTGGGTACATCTGCACATCTGACAGAGCCTCCCACCAAGCCTGACGTAGGCGAAGAGTTCGAGGCGATGCGCGAGGCTAGGGAGCGCTGTCCGAGACCGTTGTTTCAATGGCCGTAAGCGTTATAGCCGTTCCTGCCGGTATGTTGCCTTGCGCCTGCGTAAGGACTTCCCGCTCTCCGATGAGTAAACCTGTTGCGGGATCGATGATGATGTCCTGCCTACTATGAGAGGCGTCCTCCACGCGCCCGATTGCAACGCCTACTCGCCCATTCAACGTTGCCTGCGCATCGGTCACGGTTACTCCTGGGATCAGCGCGGCGGCCTTGTACAGAGCGGCTCGTAGATCTGCGGGAACCATCCCGGTTCGCAGAAGGTCAGCGATGAAAACCAGGGCCTCACCATCGACAGACTGCCCATGGCCAAGCGTTTTCTTATAAATGTTGTTCAGGAGCAGGTAAGGGTCCCGGGGCAAAGCATCCAGGTAATTGGCCGAGGGAAATCCGGACTGTTCCGGAGGTCCATAGAAACCGCCGTTCACCGCCCGCAGTGTCTCTCCTGTCGGGGTTCCGAGTTGGCCGTTCATTGCATACTCTTTAGAGGCTTCATCGAAGAACACCGTTGGAATCCGGCCTGAGCGCTCCCATACCCATTCATCCATGCGGTTGGCCGGAATGTACATGGTCATGTTCTCGATATCGAGCCACTGGAACTGTCGGCCGTTCTCATCCACAGATGTGCTGCCCCAGAGATTGCTGCTTTCAATCTTCAGGTACTGGCCAGGGTTGACTACGGGGTCAGCGTTTTGGATGGTGGTTTGCGCGGCATCGTTCAAGACTTGGGCGGCCTGGGCCGTTGCAGCACCCCGCCAACCCGTGGGACCGATCACGTCGACTGCCGCAAGCACGGCCACTGCTGCGACAGCAGCCACCAAGGATATGCCTACCTTCTTCGATCCTTTTCTTTTCCTAGTGGGTAACGACCATGCAGAGGCCAAGGATGGGGAAATGCGGTGAAGCAGCCTTTCTCGCCCCTCCTCTATGGTCGAGTCCTTGGGAACAGGTGTCTTTTCACGCATTGCTCGAAGAAGCGCTAACTCGTCCATGTTCGATCTCCTTGTCTTCTGTGTGATTGAGGGCAGCTGCATCACGAAGGATGCGCCGGGCCCTGTTCAGACGCGACCTGACTGTACCTACAGGAACACCAGTGGCTAGCGCTATGCCGTCATAGGTCAGATCGGCCCAGGCATAGAGCAGAAGGCACTCCCTGTCCGCGGATGAAAGCTTTCGCATTGCGGTCGCGAGGCGCGCTGTAGTGGCCGCTGCATCAAGTCGTTCGGCCACACGGTCAGTTCCGTCGCCGTAGCTTTCACGGCCTGCAGCTTTCGCGAAAGCTTTGAGACGCCTGCCCTCAGCACGGTGGTGCCGGCGGAGCAAATTGGTAGCGATGCCAAAGAGCCAGGGTCTGGCGTCCTCGGACCTGTGGTCAAAAGATTCCCGACTCTCAAAGGCAACCAAGAATGTCTGTGCCATGACGTCATCAGCGACGGATTCACCAGCTCTGGTAGCCGCATATCGGTGCACTGAACGGCAGTACTTGTCGTAAAGCGCAGCGAATGCTTGCGGATCATCGCGGGAGCTACGTATGAGGTCACTGTCGGTCGTCACAAGCTGTATTGCCCTTTCACAGGAAAAGAGTTCACGGCAGCCACAACAAAAGATGCTCACGCTTGTGGTTGCACGCTCTGCATCCCGAAAACAGTCCTTTGTGCGTGCCTTGGTGCCAAAAGAGTTGCTGGGCGGGGACGAGCTTCAGTTTGGGGGGCGGATCGCTGTCCACCCCGATGACTTCTTAGGAGGTTTCGCCGTCGTTGTTTGTCAGCAGGAACTTGCGCAAGAGGTCGGCGAGCTGTGTCCGCTCGGTCTTGGATAGTCCTTGGAGCATCTTCTGCTGGTTCTCGACGTGGTGTTCCACCACCTCATCCACCAAGGCGAGTCCCTCGGGGGTGAGGCTGATCAGCAGTTGCCGGCGATTGTCCGGGTTGGTCTCACGGTGTACCAGCCCGCGGTTGACGAGTCGGTCCACGCGGTTGGTCATGGCTGCGGAGCCGATCATGGTGAGGCTGGCCAGTCGTCCGGGCGTAAGCGGAGCCTCGGCTGCTGAGCGGCGCAGCGTTGCGAGGACGTCGAACTCCCAGGGTTCCAGCCCGAACTGATTCATGAACTTCTGGATGTCCAGTGAAGCCAAGCGGCTGGCCCTATTGAGGCGCCCAAGAATGCCCATGGAGTTGACGTCCAGGTCGGGGCGCTCTTTGTTCCACTGCTCCAGAATCAGGTCTACTGCGTCGCGGTCCATCATGCTCCAATGCTTGACCTCAAACAGTACAACACCTACATTGTTTTACATCAAATAGTTCGACATCGAAATGTATGGAAGTGAACAATGTCCGCCTTGAGGACTGTCAGCAAGCCCATCGGTTCCGGCATGGCGAAGGCGTCTCCTCGAGACCTCTTCATCACTGCACTCGCGCCGATGGTGTGGGGATCCACCTATCTGGTGACCACTGAGTTTCTCCCCGCCGACCGGCCGCTCCTCGCCGCAACCGTGCGGGCACTACCGGCGGGCATCGTTCTGATGCTCGTCACACGAACGTGGCCGCGGGGGAGCTGGTGGTTCAAAGCAGCGGCGCTGGGGGCGCTCAACATTGGACTGTTCTTCTTCCTCCTGTTCTTCACCGCGTACCAACTGCCGGGTGGGCTCGCTGCGTTGGTCATGTCGATCCAGCCCCTGTTTGTGCTCTTCCTTGGGGTGCTGCTGCTGCGGGAGAGCATCCGTCTTATGCACGTGGTTGCCTGCGCGGTAGGAGCGGCCGGTGTTGGCTTGCTCGTCCTGCGATCCGACGCGTCGCTGACTCTTGTGGGTGTGCTCGCCGGGATGGCGGCGGCGTTGAGCATGGCGGCCGGCATCGTCCTCACCAAACGCTGGGGAAGGCCCGACGGCGTGGGGCTGCTTGGGTTTACCGGCCTGCAGTTAGCGATGGGTGGCGTGATGTTGCTGCCCGTGACGTTGGTTGTTGAGGGGCTGCCGGGGTCGGTTTCCGTGCCGAACCTGGCGGGGTTTGCGTACCTCAGCGTTATCGGTGCCTTGGCCGCCTACGCGGTGTGGTTCCGGGGGATCCAGCGACTACCGACGATGGTGGTCTCGTTCCTGGGATTCCTGAGTCCGCTCGTGGCTACGGTGCTGGGGTTCGTGTTCCTGGGGGAGTCGTTGTCGGGGTGGCAGCTGGTGGGCGCGGTATTGGTGCTGGGGGCTGTGGGGTTGGTGCAGCGGCCGGGGGCTGCAAGTCAGGACTCCCGCGAAAGGGGTGCATGCTGAGGTGATTTCAGGAGCAGATGCTCGATGGCGGCTCCCGCCACTTGTGCTTCATTCAATCGAGGTGCGGTTTGGCCGGAAGTACAGCCTTTCCGGACACTCAACGACGATTTAGTCTGCGAGCCCATCCCCGTCACTGGCTGCTGAAGGTACGCCGCAGCCTCAAGATGCGGCGTGTGAACATCGCCAATCCCGAAGAAGGTGACAGTCTTCGGATATGACTACTTCAGACGCGAACGTTGGCGCCATGCAACAGGAATCCTGGAAAATATTACTCAAAGCTCACGAGCAGTATTTCTCCGAGACGCCACGTGCTTACGACGAAGTCCTAGACGAAGTCGCAGGACGCATAGGGAGCAGCAAAAGCATTGGAAAGGCCGACATCGGATCACTGCTCCTTTGGAAGCGACTTCGTGCGGACACCAGGTGGGTCCGCAACCTCATGGTTATCCCGGACAAAGAAGTTCGCGAGCACACCTTGAAAGCCGTTGAGGCAGCCAATGATCTCTCGCGCTCGGTGCCTGAGGCCGCTGCGTCCGGACGATCCGCATTGTCGCCTCTACCTGGATTTCAAGCGGGCGACGCTTTGGCATCGGCACTGCTGCTGGCTGCTGCACCAGAGCGCATGGCCGTGTACGACAGACGTGCCCAAGGGGGCCTCGAAATGCTGGGGCTGCAGCTGTCCCCGGCACGGGGTCGTTATGGGCGCTACATGGAACTCGTTGAAAATATCCGGCTGAGCGCTAGCGCCAATGATCATGAATGGACTGCACGAGACGTTGATGTTGCCCTCTACTGGCTCGGTGGTTCGATTTACTGAGCGTTTAGGGCCTGCCTTTTTGAACCTAATTGCAGCCAAGATATGGAACTAGCCCTCTTGGGATCCATTCTAAATTGGCTAACTTCGTGGCGGACGAGTTCCGAACTTCAGGGGGGACCAGGCGACATTGGGCGACCGACGCCAACTGGCTTTCAAACTTCCCCTATATCGACCACGCACTTGGGAATGCACTCAACAGTAAGGCTTTTAGTACCAAAGAGTTGGCACTGCCATGTCCTAGCCCTTGAGATCTTCGATCGCAGGAAGAGGCGGGCTTTTTGGCGGCAGCCCTAGGAGCTCGCGTATTTCAGATGGCTCGTACGGCGGGTTTCGTCGGTGCGCGGCCGAGTGGCAATTGCTGCAGAGCGGCACGAGGTCCCGGATGGGGTCAACTAGGTACCCGTCGCCCATGGTTGAGACAGGAATTCGGTGGTGGACTTCGATGTACCCTGCGGCTGGCGGACCGTAGAGTTCCCCGAAGTTGAGTCCACAGGCCCAGCATTCGACACCATAGTGGCTGATGCAACGGAGCCGGTTGACGGGGTTGCGCTCGTAGCGGTTCACCTTGACGGTGGTTAGGGCCCCTTCGGGCAGAGGCTCGACGGAGGGTAACTCTGTCACTTCGTCGTCTTCGAGGAACCCGTTCAGGGCCAAGGCTAAAGCCGGGGACGCCACAGTGATGAGACTGCGGGTAATCTCTTCGGGTGTCCGCGCCGGGATCCGTGCCCAGCACTCAATACCGAACGCCCGCCAAAGGCCGCCGGGTGGTTCCCGCGGGTCATCGAGAATTTCATGGTTAACAGTGATGGTGAGTGTCACGTCCTGGGTGCTGATCTCCTCGATAGCACCCAGCCATGCGTCTGGATTGTCCTGTGCCCACCTCCCGAGCTGACGAACGAGCGAGCCGGCAAATTCCTCAGGCATGACCGTCGCAGCGGCACTAGTCATCGTCCGCGAGAGTGCGATGACTAGTCCGCGGCCCGCTTCAGCGGCTGCAAGGCGTGCTCCCGTACCGGCAATACCCGCTTGGGATATCGTGCATGGCTCCAAAGCCAGTGTTGTGACACTGCCCAGTTGCGCCAGCGCGGCCTCGAAGGTGTGTTTCATGGGTGGGTGTCGTCGGGCGTCTGCGGGGAGGGCAGGTCTTTGACGAGTTTGCGCAGGTTACGGCTTATGTCGACACGAATTTCTTCGAACATTTCTTGGGAATCCGCGTTTGTGGCGTCCAGTTCAGCCTGCGCCATCGCGTAAAAAAGAAATTCGATGGCTTGAGCCATGGTGCTATTGGACGCGACCGGGAGATAGGCCTTTTGGTACCAGTCATGTCCGGCATTCAGTTCGACCTGAAGGATGTTGTTGGTTGAGAGGGACATATCCCAGAGCACGCCGTCCTTGAGTGATTCCCGGCGGACAACGTTCATAGAGGAGAATTCGTCTTCCACGGTGACGTTGACGATTCCAGACGGTTGACCATCGGCGCCGATGACGGGGACATTGCCGGTCTTGTTCACCATCATCACGGCACCATCGGAACCCGCGGTGATGGTCGGGATGGTGAGGTTGCCCTTAAGCCGGCCCAAGGTCACTTCGGTCGGCCTGCTGCCGCTCATGCCGCCGGCGGCGACTTTGGCGTTTCCGGCCCTGGATCGCTTGTTGGCTTCACGGCGTAGCGGTGCCAAGATGTCAGTCAGTTGTTCAATGAGGGTTTCATCGATGTGAACCCCGGACTTTTTGATCCCAACCCCGAACACGGGGTCCAGCTGGGCGTCGAAGGACAGTTCGACCCTGAGATTGTTGATATGTGTTTCAGCCGCTCCAGTGCCGAGCCAGCTTGGCCCATCGATGAGCCGACCTTCGCGGTACAAATAGATTCCTTGGCGTCCTAGCGATACAGCGGCTTCCTGCCATGCCTGGAGATCTTCAACTTCGTCTTTGCGCGGCAGGATGAAGGCGCGCAACACAGCTGTGTGCGGGTCGCCTTCGGACAGTTCGAAAGTGAACTTCTGCTGCTTAACCATGTCGCCCCCTGCGCCTTCGGCGAAGGGGTCCCAAGCGCGGAGCTTTTCGCCGTTGAGGTAGATGTTCACATTGCGGGCGCGGTTGTCCTCGGGGTCGAGGAAGCGCTGGAAGACCATGCGCAGGTGCTCACGCAGGGTCGCCTCGCTGCGTTTCATGGCGATCGAGCGGTTCTTGGCTTCCTTGCCGCCTCGTGTTCTCAGGAGACGGTCGATCTTGTCCCATATGATCAGCGTCCCGGCTTCCGGGTAACTGCCAGCCAAGGAAGACAGCTCGTCCAAGGCATCGTCGAGTGCCGCCGCTTCCCTCTCGTCGGCAATGTCGTGTTCCAAGACCCAGCTGCCGGTTTCTGCCACCGTATCAAGGTCCCAAGCTGCTGCGTAGGGCGGTTCGGCGGCAATGGGACGCGAGACCACAACTAGTCGTCGGCAGAACTGGGTGGATGCTGTCTTCAGTCCAAGGCCGAACTTACTCAGGCTGTTCTGATTCTCTTGCCTGTCCGCACCGTATCTCATAGCGTTTTCCAGGCCGTCGAGGTCCATGCCGACACCGTCGTCGGCGACCTCTACTATGGGGTCGTTCGCTGGGTCTAGTCCTATTCTGATGGACACATTCTGTGCGCCGCCAGGGCCGATCGAGTTGTCGACGATATCAGCGATCGCTGCTTCGAAGGTGTATCCGGTGTCCCGGAAACCCTCGATTACCCGCGTCGTATCGGGAAGGACGATTTTCGTGTTTTTAGCCATGGTTCAGTCCTTGGTGTCGGTGATGATCATGCGCCATCCATTGCGCAGTATAGTTTCCGTCGGTTCTGACGCGGTTAGGTCTTCGGCCTCGTAGAGCACAGCCTCTATATCGCCTAAGCTGCTGCGGCGGAACCCGAGCTCGTCCCCCGCAGATGCTGATAATGCGCGCAGCATCTGCGTGGTATGCGTCAATCGATACTCATTACGAGTTCCTTGTCCGTGCGTCTTGTTGTTGTAGTAGATGAAGCGCAGTGACCAATGCTGGCCTGTTTCCGGTGTGGCGACAGTCATCCAGAAGTCGGGATTGTAGGCGGCGACATCCAAAGGGGGAAAGAACGCGAGGATGTCGGGATTTTTCGGGATCGTGATCCCCGATTGGTGGGCCCCAGTCAGGCCGAGATCATTTGCGCTGAGGAGTTTTCTGACTTCTCCAAGCCGTGTCATGCGGTGGGTCCTTCGTTCGTGTTGGCTGCCCCGTCGTCCACGCGCCGTGCCAGAGCGCGTTTCCAGTCCGAGCGCAGGAGTGCATCTTCTTCCACAGTGTTTTCATAGAAGAGATGGTGGACAGTGACCGGCAAGGTTTGTTTTCTCCGGTGGGCGCGGGCCGTGGCTTGGCTGGTCAGCGCCGGGTTCCATTCGGGGTTGAAGTGGATGACGTGGTTGGCTGCTGTGATGTTGAGCCCGACGCCGGCGGCTTGGGGGTTCATAAATAGGGCGCCAGGTCCTGGGAACGCGGTGAAAAGATCAATGATCGTTTGGCGATCGGGCACCGGAACCCTTCCATCTATGACGGCCAGGAAGGCACCGGGTTGCCTGGCTTTTACAGCTTCGAACATCCGGTCAAGGGCTTGTTGGAAGGATGCAAAGACCAAGACTTTCTCCCCACTGCTGAAGGCCTCTGCAACGATCCGCATGGTGTGTTCGGCTTTAGGAGCGGCGCTTTCGCCGGGACCCCAGTCGTTTTCTTCCGCGTGGGCGCATAGGACCCGCAATGCTGTGATAGCTGCGAGGGGGCCAGCACTAGCGGTGGCGATCTGGGCGTAGCGGCCTTTTGCGTCCTCGGGAAGTTCGAAGGCGGTTTCGACGTGGACGAGTTCGGGCAGGTCGGTCGCGACGTCGGCGACCAAGCGTCGGAGGGTCACGGGAGCGATGATTTGTCCAAGAGATTCGGCCCGTTCGAGTTCATCAGGGAAGGCTTCGTCGAAGGCCTCCCTGCTACCAAGCAGTGCTGGGACGACAAACTCGGCGATGGACCACAGGTCAAGGAGACGGTTTTCCACCGGTGTGCCAGTTAGGGCGAGTGAGACACGGCGGCTCAGGCCTTTGACGCTTTGGGCCCGACCCGTCTCCGGGTTGCGGATCATCTGGGCTTCATCCAAGGCGAGGACGTTCCACGGAATGTCGCTGAGGAAGCTCATGTCGCTCACCAAGGTTTCGTAGGAAGTGATGACGACGTCGTGCCGGGCCAAGCCGCTGGCTACGCCGGTACGCAGTGGCCCTGCATGGGTGGTAATAGTCAGGGCTGGTGCCACCTGTCCAATTTCCCGGGTCCAGTTGCGCAGCAGTGACGCAGGACAAACGATCAGGGAAGGACCACGGCCGCGCTGATCCAGTAAGAGGGCGATAGCCTGCGCAGTTTTACCCAGGCCCATCTGGTCCGCCAACAGCACTCCGACGCCACGTTCTGCCATTGCGACCATAAACTCGGCGCCAACCTGCTGGTATGGGAACAGATCGATCCCGAGACCTAGGGCCGAAAAATCTCGGATCAGCTTGGCCGGTGTAGCCCTGTCATCCAGCCCGGTGTCATCAACCAACAGCCCGGCCCCCGCGGGATCGGCCTTCACCGCCAAGTAGTTGCCTAACGAGATCTCGGAGTCCTGACACAATTCGTGCTTGTCGAGAAACGCGAAACAGGCTTGGACCGCAGCCAAATCAAGTGGATGCCAACGGGACTCGTGAATGACGCCTTGGGCATCCAGCCCGGGGACCGGCATGAACGCCGCACCACGCCGGACACCGACACAGACACGCACCCCATCCGGCAATGCCCCGCGAAGAACTATCTCCGGGGCCAAAGCGATGCGGCCAAAGCGCAGACCAGTGGCATGGCGGAGGCCTTGGCCTGAGTTGGCCGCTTCGGCAATCTCGCGCACAGTGGCTCGCCGCCATATGGCCTGCTCAAATACGAAGATTTGGGCTTCCTGGATCTTCCAATCAGCCATGGATGACAGCCTTTCCGGCGAGTGCGCGCCCTTCGCGGGTCTTGACCTCGATTAAGAAGTCGTCCAGGCCCATGAGCCAGTATTGCTGGGCCGGGCTGAATCCTTGGCTGTGCAGCTCGCGTGGGACGACGAGTTGGAGTCTTTCGGCTCGCATTTCGGCTGTTTGGTCCTCGGAAACCGCGGGCTGAAGCGTGAGCAGGTGTTTGTTCGGAATCCGGTCTGCCTCGTTTAGTACCTGCCTCCACCGGTCTTTGAGCGTGGTTTTGGAACCCAGCATCGTCAGGCAGGGCGGCGGGAATGTCGGGTCGTCGTAAGCAACCTTGGAGGGGAACAAGAAGTCCGGTTCCTTCTTGCCTTCCGTTTTGGCTTTCTTCACGTAGCGGATGTCGTTTGAGCGGAGAACGGCTGAGATATGTTCCTCCAGGGAGAGCCCGGCCCGTACGCTCCTCCTGCCGTGAACAGATTTGGAGAACTTGAGGAACCCTTCGACGTCCACGCCGCCACTGGCGTCGTAGAAGCCGTTGGCGATGCTTTCGCTGATGCGGTGTTTCTCTAGGGTGCGGAACATTCGGTGTTCCATGCTGACCCAGCGCAAGAGCGCGCCGTCCGGGTCTTCAACAGGGTCAACGTGTTTGACCAAGGAGCGGGCGTAGCGGGCGAAGTCCAGCGTTGATGGCCACAGCGTTTCGTTGAAGCGGAGCAGGATGGAATCCAGCAGGTTGTCGTCAGTAAGGTCAACTTCGATGCCGAGTAGGGCAAGCAGTTCCTCGCTTGCCATTTCTTCACGTCCGGGCTGAGCATCCATGTCAGTGGTAACGAACAACGTTTCGTTGGTGTGTTGCACATCGAAGATCCACTGCAACTGCCGCAGAATCGTGGAACCCTGCTTGGCAATCACGAGAATCAGACTGCCGTTCTTTTCCTTGGCGAGGAAGAGGGTGTCGCCGGCTTCAGACCGGTAGATGACCTCTTCTGCCTCCGACAGGTACAACAGACGGTATTCCGCACCTCGCGTGGGGTGGTTCTCACGACTGTCGTACCACGTCAGCGATGTCTCGAACAGTTCTGGCATTTCCTCCAGATCATCATCGAGATACGCCATCTTGGTTGGCAGGTGACTCTTACCTACGGGTGTACCTAGCAGTTCCCGGAATCCTTTACTTCCGTTGAATTCATGCTGGTTCGAAGAGAGCTTGTTGACGTCGACGTCGGCCAAGACTTTGACGGCAAAGCCTTGGAAGTAGTCCCGAATGTTGATCACGGGGTCAGGCTGCTGCTTCCACCGCGGCTTCAGCGCTGGAATGCTCCTGTGTGCCAGCTGCTTCAAGTTCCGCTTGTTCGGCAGCGATGGTCGCTTTGACCTGCATCAAATGGGGCTTCATGATGCGTGCGACTTCCTTGAAGACGGGCATGACGACGCTGTTGCCGAACTGCCGGTAGGCTTGGGTGTCCGAGACGGGGATGACGAAGGAGTCATCGAAGCCCATGAGGCGGGCGCATTCGCGCGGCGTGAGCCGCCGGGGACGCTGTCCGGGCTGCTCGACCAAGATCTCCGAACCGTCCTTATAGTAGCGAGCGGACAGGGTGCGGGTGCGGCCTTCGGCGTTGACGAGCCCGAAACCGAAGCCGTTCCCGGCAGCCTTGTGCTTGATGGCGTAATTCTGCAGGTAGGTCCACAAGCCCTCCGTTAAGGTGAACTTGTCGTTGACCTTCTTCTCAGCGTGGTTGAAGTATTTGTCGCCGTCGTGCGGTAAAATTGGTTCGCTTCCGTCGGTTCGGTGCAGGATGTCCCCGAGTTTGTGGCTGGTCTTCTCCGGCAGGACCAAGTCATCCCATGTGAATTCGGTCTTCCTGGCGAAGCCAACGATGATGATGCGCTCACGGTGCTGCGGGGTGAAGTGGCCGCCGTCGATCACCTTTTCGTAGACGTCGTAACCCAGCTCTTCCCGCAGCACAGCCATGATGATCTTGAACGTGTTGCCCTTGTCATGGGACTTGAGGTTTTTCACGTTCTCCAGCACGAACGCCGCGGGGCGGGTGGTTTTGATGATCTCTTTGAGTTCGAAGAACAATGTTCCCTGGGTGGGGTCTTCAAAACCGTGAGGGCGTCCAAGCGAGATTTTCTTGCTTACACCGGCGATTGAGAACGGCTGGCACGGGAATCCGCCGAGCAGGACATCATGAGCGGGAACGATGTCTTGCTGGCCAACAATGTCCCCAATGAACTCGTGTCCGTCACCGAAATTCACGGAGTACGTCTTCTTTGAGAATGCGTTCCATTCCGAGGTAAAAACACACTGCCCGCCGTGCTTCTCGAAGCCTTGGCGGATGCCGCCGATCCCGGCGAAGGTGTCGATGAACGTGAAGTCAGGGTTCTCGTGGAGCTGAACCGAGGAAGGCGTCAGCAGGGACTCTAGTGCGGCGCCGACGAACGGTTTCGGGGTGTTCTCGCCGGTAGCCCATCGGGCGATGGTCCGGGTTTCCACACCAAGCGCGGAGGCCAGTTCAGTTTTCTTGAACCGTTCGAGCGCTTGGGTAAGAAGTGTCTGGACCTGCTCGGGAGAATGTGTCGTCATGGTGACATCTTGTCAGGTCTTTGACCCAGAATGCCAAAGGCGCGCGGTTCGAACACGTATTCGATACTACTTCCTCGTCACGTCCCTCGGAAGTCGGTTCCGCAGGAGGACCTGTCGTCCTCGATGCATGGTGCCGGGATTCGTCGACCGGTGGTCCCGGAGCCGGGACAATAGGTAAAGCTGGCCTATTTTACTTGCGGGACCGCTATTTAGGTCGAGTTGGGCTGCCATCTGTGCCAGCAATCTTTCGCAGGCAGAGGTGCGGCCGACGGTGTAGCATCTTCAGCCGATATCCCTGACTGACTGTTGGGAGCCGACGTTCACCTCTTCGCTCAATGTCGCTGGAGATGCCAGAAGTGGCTCGCAGGCCCGTCTTTGCCACCGGTCTGTAGTAGTCGGGGCACCCTCGACCGCGGAATGTTGTTGGTCCCGTTTCCCGGTGCCCTATTCGAAATGCGGTATGCCTCGGATCAGTTCCAAAGCTACATATTCGTCAGCAGCGATCAATGGATCCAGCCTCGCTTTGCCAATGCTTAGCACGCCGGACCGATCGCGATCCGGGCCATTTCGCGGGTTCCAGTCGGCCTCAAGGAGCTGCCCGCGGATCACGATGGGGAGAGTCTGCACGGCTACGGGTGGCATGAGCCTCTTCAGGTGGACGCCACAGCGGATGCGGCCATGGGCTATGTCGCTTGCGGTAACTTTCTGCTTTGGTTTGTGCATCCGGTCAGCCTACCTAGAAACTGTTTAATGAGAATCGATTCCGCTCCCCGGCCTCGGAAACATATTGGCAATTAGGATGTCAGTCATGGGGCTCCTGTGACGTGCAACCCATGGTGATACGTGACTCCCCGAGAATGTCCTGGGCAGTGCAACTCATGTCCTGCCACGCCTCATGAAGGCCGACATAACCGCCCATGGGCCGATCTTCGCGACCGAAGGTTTGAGTCTGGTGGTTGGCCTCCAAATCATACTGGTCGGCTATGGAGAGCTTTACGCCGATGGTGGGGCCAAGCAAGCGGGCAGACATGTTGCCATTGCCCAAAGTGCCGAGGTTTCCGAACATCGGAATGACCTCCACGTCTGGTTTTCGGGGACGGCCGCGCGGAAGCGTTCCTTGTCCGCCTCTGAGGGCATAGGCATTTGCATGGAATCGTCCTCCTGGGGGGGCATCTGAGTGCGGAAGTGATGTTCACAGGCAGGGGATTCGCTCAGCGATATGCTTGGCATCTAAGCCCATGCTGCCGGCGATCGCTGAGTGGTGTCGGGTTAGCCAAGGTAGCCCGACGACGACGTGCAGGCCGGGGATCTCCGTGACACCTCGTGTGTGTTCGGGGGTAGCCCCACTCGTCGACCAGAGGCATCTCGATGACACCGGAAGTCGAGCTTGTACCCGGTTGCCCACAAAACGGACGTGAGGTTCGCATCGACGAGGTTCAGCTCAGCCTGATCGAGTGGGGGCCAATTATCTGGCGACGGGGGAAGATGCTTCGGGCATCCAATAGATGAGGTCCTGGCCGTGGTATAGGCGGGGCGCTTCGGGAACGATCGAAACGGCGAGAAGGACTTCACGGCCGGCGGCGTGGACTTCCTCGGGGATCCGGCCGCCTGACTGGCCCGGACCGACGACGAGCACCGCGGCGGCATCGCCTTGCCGTTGGTTACGCGAGCGCGCATGAGGTGAGCGTATGCGCCGCAGTCTCCACAATTGCCCGTCACATATTGACTGTGACCCGCCTCACCGTCACAATAAATGAACGTCATTCATTTCATCTCACTTCACATGGCCAGCGGCCTCTATCAGGCGCCCATGAGCCACCCCCAGCACTTCAGGATCGCGGTGACCCCGTAGATCCGGTCGCCGCTACGAAGTTCTGCAGCGTCGCAGCTTCCAAGCACACACCAGTATGACCAACAAGGATTCCCAATGACCCCCACGTTTGAAACTGATACACCGGCAGGCGAGAAGCCTGTGGGGCCAGCCTCCGCCCAGGCGCCTTCCCAAAGTTGGCGCCGTGTCCTCGGCGTTCCATCACTGGTGTTGCTGGGCTTGGTCTACATGGTGCCGCTGACCATCTTCAGCACCTACGGCATCGTCGTGGAGCTGACTGGTGGGCGGCTCTCCGCTGCCTATGCCGTGACCCTGGTGGTCATGCTCTTCACGGCCCGCTCGTATGGCCGGATGTCCCAGGCGTTCCCGTTCGGGGGATCCGCGTATACGTATGCAACTCGATCCTTCGGGCCAGGCCTTGGATTCATGGCTGGATGGTCGCTCCTGCTGGATTATCTCCTGCTGCCGATGATCAACTATCTACTCATCGGCATCTACATGGAAGCCGCATTCCCGGCGATTCCTGCGTGGGTGTTCATGATCATGTCGATTGTGGCGGTGACCTTGCTGAATATCCTCGGCATCACTGCAATTGCGAAGGCCAACTTTGTGGTGGTGGGTCTCCAGGCGCTCTTCATCGTGTTGTTTGTGGCCTTGGGACTTTCCTCCATCACGGGAACCGGCAATGTTGACCTACTGGCGCCTTTCGCCGGTGCCGAAGGTGCCGAAGGACTTTCACCCGTCTTCGCCGGCTCCGCAATTCTCTGCCTCTCTTACCTGGGGTTCGACGCCGTCTCAACCTTCGCGGAGGAAACCAAAGATCCCAAGCGGAATCTTCCCCGGGCCATCATGATCACCACAGTCCTGGCCGGCATGATTTTCCTGGGACTCGCGTACATCAGCCACTTGGTTCTCCCCGTCAGCACCTTTAACGACGTGGACTCGGCGGCCATCGAGGTCATCGGCGCGGCGGGCGGCGAGTTGCTGGTTGCCTTCTTCACAGCCGCATACATTGCCGGCAGTCTCGGATCTGCATTGACCTCCCAAGCTTCGGTCTCGCGGATCATTCATTCGATGGGCCGCAGCGGCGTGTTCCCGGCAGCGTTGGGGCGGCTCCACGCCCGCTTCAGCACCCCGGTGTTGCCCATCCTGCTGACCTCCGCGGTGTCGCTGCTGGCTTTCGTGTTGGATCTGCTGACGATTTCCTCGCTGATCAGCTTCGGTGCCCTGGTCGCGTTCTCCGTGGTCAACCTGGCCGTGATCAAGCACTACTTCTTCGACCAGAAGGTCCGCGGCGCCCGTGGCGTGATCCACAACCTTGTGCTTCCTGGCATTGGATTTGTGCTTACGATCTGGCTGTGGACCAGCCTCAGTGGCCTGTCGTTCACCTTCGGGTTGATCTGGGCAGGCGCGGGATTGGCCTACCTGGCATTCTTGACGCGAGGGTTCCGCAAACCTGCGCCGCAGCTGGACCTGAAGGAGGCGTAGTTTCCTGAGCGGAAGCTCAGAGGATCTTCGCCAGCCGGGTGCATTCCTCCCACAGCCTCTTCCGGGCGGCCGGATCGGAACCCATGCCCGGAGTCGGCAGTTGCTTGCGCTTTGCCCAGAGCTTGCCGGACACCGCCGCAGTCTCCGGTGAGGTGGCCAGCCAGACGGGCGTATCGGCCGCTTCCTCGGCAGGCTTGCCCCAGGTGTTCGTCAGCCAGCGGAATGGTCCGCCAACGTCCTGCAGCAGCCCCGTGTTCTTAACCAGGCCCGGGTGCACGGCATTCACCACGACGTTCGACCCGCGAAGGCGCTCCGCGAACTCCTGCGTCAACAGAACCCGGCCGAGCATTGTTGGTGGGGTAGCGCGCGTATAGCTGTACTTGCGTTTGGCGGTCTGGAGGTCGTCGAAGTCGATCTTGGTAACCGACGGTCCACCCGAATACTTCGACGCGATGTTGACCACCCGCGAAGTCCAGGCGTCGTCGGCACCTGCACCGCCTTTCAGCGAGTCCAAGAGCAAATTGGTGAGCAGGAAATAGCCCATCACGTTGGTGGCGAACGTGACTTCAAGGCCGTCCGGGGTCACTTGGCGTTCCTTGCGGAACACGCCGGCAGCGTTGACGAGCACGTTGAGCTTTTGGTGACGGGAATGGAAGTCCTCAACGGCCCACCGGATTGAGGCCTGGCTTGAGAGATCGCAGGCCAGCGGCTCCAGCGCTGCGTTGGGGACCACAGCCTGGATGTCACGAATCGCGTCTTCTGCCCGCGCTTCCGAACGGCCAACCACGACGACGGTCCCTCCTTCGCGGGCCAGCGCAGTAGCGATGGCCTTGCCAAGGCCGCCAGTAGCACCGGTCACGAGGGAGACCCGCCCATTCATTGATGCCATAGCAGGATCACAGCACTTCCTGACACTTTTGGCGAGGGCTTTTGCTTGAAGAATTCCCTATTTCTTGGGCAGCTTTGCCTTGGGTTCCTTCGGTGCTTTCGGCGGCAGTTTCGCCACGTTCTCTAAGGCCTTGGCCACCCATTCCGCAGTTTGCTCGGCGTCGTCCTGCCAGGACTGGGGAAGATCGACGTAACCGCCCATGGGGCGCTCTTCCGGGCCGAAGGGTTGCGTTTGGTGATTGGCCTCCAGCTCCTGCTGGTCGGCCACGGAGAGCTTGACGCCGATGGTGGGGCCAAACAAGCCGGCGAACATGTTGCCGTTGACGAAAGCGCCGAGGTTCCCGAACATCGGCTTGACCACCACGTCTGGACTTTCGGGAACGGCCGAGCGGAAGCGTTCCTTGTCCGCCTCTGAAGGCTTTGGCATTTGCATGGAATCGTCCTCCTGGGAGCGTTTGCCTGAGTGTGGAATTAGTGTTCACGGGCTGGAGATTCGGTCAGCGACATATCTGGCATCCAAGCCCACGCCACCGACTATGGCTGAATAATGCCGGGTTAGCCAAGGGAGCCCGACGACGTACAAACCCGGAATCCCGGTGACACCGCGCGTGTGCTTGGGGTAGCCCCATTCATCGACAAGTGGCATGTCGACGAACCCGAAGTCGAGCTTGAAGCCGGTTGCCCACAAAACGGATGTGATGTCCGAATCGACGAGGTTCAGCTCAACCTGATCGAGGGGGAGCCAACTATCTGGCGGCGGGGGAGGCTGCTCCGGCGCGTCGATCCCTGCCGCTGCGATGTAAGCATCAATTGCTTTTCCCGAGCGTTGGGCGAAGACCGACTCGACTGCCGCGAGGCGGTCGGGGAGGTCGTCACTAAAGGTGATGTCGCCGTCGTCGATTGTCTCCAGGTGGCCGTGCAGGTGCATGCCGCGCCGGCCGAGTTCTCGGAGGTGAATGGCGTGGCCGCCGTCGATACCAGAGAGCAGCGGGTTGGGCGCGAAGCGCAGTGCGGGGGAGGGGAGCGCCTCGGTGGTGAGGGCGTTGACGCCGTAGTCGGGGCCGTGTTTGCCGGTTTCGAGCATCCAATAGATGAGGTCTTGGCCTCGGTATCGGCGGGGCGCTTCGGGGACGATTGAGACTGAGAGGTGGATGTCGCGGCCGGTGGCGTGGAGTTCCTCGGCGATCTGGCCCCCTGACTGACCCGTTCCGACGATCAACACCGCACCGTCCGGCAGCTGCTCCGGATTGCGGTAATCATTGGTGTGCAGTTGGGTCATGCCTGCAGGGAGCTTGGCGGCCAGGGCTGGGATCTTGGGAACCTGGTAGGCACCCGTTGCCAGGACAACGCTTCGTGCACGCAGGCTCCCGAGCGACGTTTCAAGGTGGAAGCCGCCATCCGGTGCCGCGGATAGTCGGGTGACGTCGACACCCGTGTGGACCGGAGCGGAGATCAGCTCCGCGTACCGCCTGAAGAGGTTCACCACAGCGTCGCGGGAGATGAAAGCGTCCCGGTCGTCGCCGTCGTACGGCATCCCAGGGAGGTCCAGCGAAAGGTTCGGGGTGTTCATGTAGAAGCCGTCCCAGCGGTCCTGGAAAGCGCCGCCGAGTGAATCGCGTCGATCCAAGATCAGATGCTCGACGCCGAATTGCGTCAGCCAGTAGCTCGTCGTGAGGCCGGCTTGGCCTGCGCCGATGATGACCGTATCCGGGGTCGGTCCCATGGGTGCACTTTACGCTTGGCAGTGCTTCCAGAACAGGCAACAGGGGAGTGGGATCCGGGACGTATTCAGAGGCGCTTTGTGCTCTCAAGACGGACATCGATCAACATCCGATGGATAAATATTTCCCAGCACTAGCTATCTGCTCAGATGTATGTAGACTTGACGGTGTTGTTGTGTTTGGCATTTGGTAGTTCAGGCAGTCCCCACGATCCTTCCGGATCGTGACCTTCTGAAGTAACGGTGGAGAACACCCCACACCCGGAGACCCGAAAGTCGGGACAATCTCCACCTTCAGTAAGGACTGAAAAAATGGCTACAGGTACCGTAAAATGGTTCAACTCCGAAAAGGGCTTCGGCTTCATCTCTCCTGAAGATGGCAGCCAGGACGTTTTCGCTCACTACTCTGCGATCAACTCCTCGGGCTACCGCTCCCTCGAAGAGAACCAGAAGGTTTCCTTCGACGTCGAGCAGGGCCCCAAGGGTCCCCAGGCAGTAAACATCCAGGCTATCTAGTCTTCGGATAACTAAGAAGCAGGGCCGGTCACTGACCGGCCCTGCTTTTTTGTCTGCACTCGCAGGGTGCTTGGGGGCTAGATGAACTTTGACATGCGTGACCATACCGCGATGGAAATGAGCGCCACCAGGACCAGGGCGCCATACAGCATCCCCAGGCCAAACGTCGTCTCCACAGGAAGCGGTGGGCGGGGGTTGAATCCGCCCCAATAGTTGAATACACCTTCACCGGCGGCCGTGAGGATGTTCCGGGGATCATATGACCAAGTGAACGGCATCAGCATGAGCAGCCCTCCAGCGGCCAAGCTCGGTATGAGCATGCTCCTGGCCACGAGCCCAATAAAGAGCCCCAAGAGACCAAAAAGCACTGCTACACCCGCGCTGAATGCAACCTGCACAGCCGGATTGCCCACGCCTGAGTCATCCACGGCATACTCAAAATCTCTGCTGAGGTCGGGGAGGAACAGGGCTTTCAGGAGGGGTGCCGCTCCAAAGCTGAGGAGGGCGGCAAGCATGGTCGCACCGAATGAAACTAGAACCACTGCGGCAACCTTCGCGGCGATATAGGGCCCCGGGCCCTCTATGACAATCCGATCCTTCAAAATGCGTTGCCGAATGTCACTTACGGCTGTTCCACACCCGTAGACGAAGAAGAGCAGTGGGATCACCAGGAAAGTGATCATCTCCAGACCGGTGCCGACGGCATACGGTGCTTCGAGAGCGCGGTAGGCGAAATACGCAGCCTCGTAGTCAAAACGCACAGGATTGTCCAGCATCCGTTGGCCGCCTTGGACTACAACATTGCTCGGATGCCCCATGGCGTCCGCCAATGTCATTCCGTTACCCAATGCCTGTGCCTCTGTAACCTGTAGCCTGGCCAACCTGGCGGTCACGTTGCTGATGCTCCCGGTGAACGCGAAAAGAAGTGAAACCGTCAGGCCGCCGACAGCAAGGAAGACTGACCTGCCCCACAATTGATAACGCACTTCTGTTCGCAAAGAACGCATATACCTATTCATCAGATTCTTGTTTCGAATTTAACTGGCGGTGGACCTTCCCCTGCCGGATAGTGAATTCAGAGGAGACCAAGTCTTGGTAAGACGAATCTTCATGATCAGATATGATGACGCATTTCTTGGCCGCAACGGATTCTAACGACCTACGAAGTGCACGACGTCCGGCTGCATCGAGTCCAGATGCAGGCTCATCGAGCAGAATGCATGGTCTTGCGGTCGCAAACGCAGCTGCCAATTTGAGTTTTCTTCTTTGCCCTAATGAATAGGAGGATGATCTCCTACGCAGTAGATCATCGCTCATGAACTGCTTGACTACTGGCACCGCCGACACTTCTTTGGGAGAAATATCCAAGAGAATGCTGAGATTTTGCAGTCCCGTCAGTCGTCCATGAACCTCGGAGTCATCAAACGCTGCAGCTATTTGACCATCCGGATCGGTGTCCAACCAGCGAACATTTCCATTGAATCGTTCGAGGCCGGCAAGGCACTTGAACAGTGTGGTCTTCCCGTGGCCGTTGTCGCCACGGACAACAAAAATCCCCGCGGAAGGGATGCTGAATGTGACATTATCGATGATCTTCCTGTGACCGTAGCTCTTGGAGAGATTCGTGATGTGCAACATTAATCCTCATCAATGACAGGGGGTCGGCCAGAGCTGACCGACCCCTGACGGCTCATGCTTTGGACGCTACTGCTGCCAAGCTGACCAGGCGCCATCGCCATATACAGCAGCCCCTTGGATGACCGTGGCATGGTAAATATTTACGTTTCCCCAAGGTGTAGCAGAACCTACGCCAGCATCTGTTAGGGCGCGGTAGGAATGCTCCCAGTCACTCGTGTAGCTACGGTTAATTCCCAAGGCTTGTACCGTGTTGAATCCGAAGGCGCCTACACGCTGATACCCGTAGCTACTGGTGACTCTGCTCCAATCGAAATAGAAATCAACATTTTCTTCAGTGAATAGCATCCAGTTGCCGGAATACAAGCTGGCACGACGGAAGCCGATTGCGGTGGTCGAGTATGTTGGTTCTCCTTTCGTGAGGCGCAACCCCTGGGAACTTCCCGTGCTCGAAACTGACTTAGGGACAGTCAGGTCTTTTAGTGTTTGCGCGCTGTCCGGCTCGTCAGCAGCGTGGGCGGGAGACGCTAACGTTGCGATGGAGACTGCCAGAGTGATTGCTGTGATAACTGTGCGAAATTTCATATTCGTGTTTCCCCAAATGAAAGTGATCTGCCACTGCAGAAAATATTTTGATTGCGCACGCCATATGGTCAAACTACGAACTTGGAGTGCTCCGAGCGGCGATGGTGTGTCTCGGCTAAATAACTCAACCCGCCAATTGGAAACTTCTCTGTAACCCTCTGCCAGGTGAGTGATCAATACTCTCGACCCGTAAACCTTCTTTTGTCAAATCGTCTTAGAACTTGGGGCTTAGTCGAAGGAGACCCGTTCGATCGGGCGGTATCGCCGGTTGGCGGAGAGGCGAGGGAGGGGTCGTTCAGATGTGTGTTCGATATCCAACTCATGGACTAGAACATATATCCACATAGGGAACTACACCCATGTAACTCACTCGCGGCTCTCCGTAGCGTGGAAGGTAATCCACCCACAGAACCGAGGGAGCATCCCACATGGGCCACCTGACCTCTGAACAACGCTGTCCCCTAGTCGAGCCCGGCGAGCACCTAATTTGGCCCAAATCACCACCTAGACACCCCCAAAAAGGTCTGTGCAAGGCCGTTTTGCCACCTAGTCCCGTTTTCAAGATCTAGCCTGCGAAGTGAGCCGCATGTCGGGCATCCACAAAAACAGAAGGCTAGGTCGCGTGTTCGATTCAGAGGTTCAACGAATCCTGGACTTTGTCGCACGCGGAATCGGAGTGAGAGTTGTCGGCGCACCGGGTAGCGGTAAGACGTCAGTCCTGCGCAGTGTCATGAGCAACTTGGAGAAGACGGGCGTTTCCGTTCACTTCATCAGTGGTCTCCGCACGCATCGAACCATCCCGTACGCGGCCATCAAAGGACTCGGTTTGGAAATCAGGCCAGGCCGCAGCGGTGTTTTCGACATGGCGGATGTGTTCTCGAGCAAGTTGGCCACGGCCGGCAAACACCTGCTGGTGGTTGACGATCTTCACTTGGTTGACAGTGAATCGCTGGCGGTCCTCGAGGCCGTGAGGCAGCGGTCGGATTGCCCTATGGTGGCCACAGCACCCGAAACATGGGTTTTCTCCAGAGGGCAGTTGGCCGTCCTTAACAACGGTCGCGAGGCGCATCTTCAATTGGATCCGCTTCACTACGAGCAAGTCCACCTCCTCATTGCACAGGTCCTTGGTGCCCCTGCAGATGCAGACACAACTGCCCGCATCCTCACCAAGTCCGCCGGAAACCCCCGTCTCATCGTGCGGATCGCAGAAACCGCCTCGCTCAGCAACCTTTTGGTCATGAAAGACCAGCAATGGTGCATGGCCGGCGACACCCTCTGGAATGAGCACCTTCGCGGCACTCTCGAGGCCCTGTTGGCTGAGCTGCACGCTGACGAGTTCACAGCGCTGCACATCATGGCGATTCTCGGCACGGCAAGGGTGGACGTGCTCCATAAGGTGATTCACCCGGATGCCCTGGAAGGCTTGGAACGCAGAGGATTCCTGTCTGTTCTGGTGGACCACCACAATGGTTCGATCGCTGCTATCAGCCCGCCAGTCATCGCTGACTACTTCCGCGGGAGCAAGAAGCTCCGGGACCGGAAACTCCTCCGCAGCAAGATCGCTGGCGTTCTCGAAGCTGCTCCGCAAGCAGCTTCGGAGAAGCCGGTCACAACGGACAGCCTCACACGCGTACTTTCAACTCTCCGCCTTGAGAAGGGCGACGACGACGCCATCGCCTCCCGCCACTTCCACGAGCACAACGCGGACCGCGAACGTATCCGCGGTGAACGTTGGGAAGCAAACAAGTCAGCGGCGAATGCGGCGGCGCTGCTCCGGATCTATTGGGGTGCGCCAGTGGATGTTGAACGCGCGAGCCGGCTCTGTACCGAAACTACAGATGTCGACGCAGATCCCAAGGATGTTCTCTTTGTCACCATCACTGAGGCCATGCTTGCGATCCACACAGGCCAGGGCCACAGTGCCGCCGTCGACATCCTCCAAAAGTTCGCGGGAGACAATCCCCACCTGAAAGCTGAAGTTGAGAACGCCATTCTGTTCATCAGCGCGTCTCACGGCAGGGTGCCGCCGGACACCAGCAAGGTGCCAGAGGCTTTAGAGGGCCGGGAATCAGGAATGGGGAGCCTGGTCCATGGGTTGCTGGAGCTATATCGCTTCAAACCGACCGCAGCCTTGGAAGCCGTAGACGGCGCAGGCGAAGATGACGCCTTTCCACATCTCCGCCTTTTCATACGCGGCTTCGCGCTATTCGCTGCCGGCCGGGTGGAGGAGTCCTTGGTACTTGCCTTGGACTGGCGGTCCGAAGCACGCAAGAACCTGGACCAGTTCGGCGTGGTCACAAGTAGCTACGTGGCCGCACATGGCCTGCTCTACCGTGGACATTTCGAAGAGGCCGAGTACCTCATGAGCAGTGTCTTTGCGATGGGTCGCCCAGGTTTCGTCGTCGACTCCCTCTACGACGCCATGCTCAGGCTCGCTGGGCTCAGGCACGCAACATCTGCCATTTTGCCTGAGCTTTCCATCGCCGCGCAGGCGCGGACGGAAGTGCCCGACGTCGGGCCGCTTCCCGGCGTCGGCAAGGGGGCTTACGAGCTCATCGCCCACAACAATGCTCAGCCCTCAGCGTTCGATCGCAAGGCCACGAGGCTCATCAGGCGACAGTTGAAGAGCGGCTACATCCTCGAAGCCATGTTGACTGCGCTGCTCTGCACGTGCCTATGCCCTGGCCGACCTGTTCTGGATCTATTGCAGAAGATCCTGCGCGATAGTGGGGTAGCGGTTCATGACCAGTTCATAGCCATTGCCACCGCGGTGGTTGAAGGTGACAATAAGTTGCTCGGGCTGCTTCTCAAGCACTATGAACCCGACATCGACACGTACCAAGTGGGAATGCTGCTTCGAGGAGCCCTCAAACGCCACGTGATCGACGGCGATGCCGCAGCGGCTGACGCCATGGCGCAGGCTTCGTCCATATTCGCAGTTCGGTTCCCGGCAACCAACGAACAGCTTTCCTTCAACTCCTTCAGAACCACACCGCTCACTGAACGGGAGATCGAGGTAGCCATCCTGGCCGGACACCACACCAATGTGGAGATCGGGGAACACTTGCGCATCAGTGCCAGGACAGTGGAGAACCACATCTCAAACGCCTTGCGGAAGACGGGCGCCACATCCCGCAACAGTCTTTTCATGCTGGTGGGGAATTCACTTCCGCCACGCTGACGCGGGATAGGCTGGGTTTTCGTGAGCAAATCTCCGGCTTTGGCCCGCCGACTGGGCACGTTCGACGCATCGCTGATCGGCTTAGGGTCCATGATCGGTGCCGGTGTTTTCGCAGCCTTCACCCCAGCCGCTGCAGCCGCGGGATCAGGACTGCTCATCGGTTTGGTAGTGGCCGCGTTCGTCGCGTTCTGCAATGCCACGTCGTCAGCCCAGCTCGCTGCGGCGTATCCGACCTCCGGCGGTACCTATATATACGGTCGTGAACGACTCGGCCCTTGGCCCGGGTTTCTGGCCGGGTGGGGATTCGTCATCGGAAAGACGGCGAGTGCCGCGGCCATGGCCATGACCTTCGCCGCCTATGCCGCACCACAAGGTTGGGAACGTGCGGTGGCGATTGCCGCCGTCGTGGTTTTGACCGCAGTGAACTATCACGGGGTGACGCGCACAGCCGGGTTGACCCGCGTGTTGGTGATAGCTGTGCTTGCTGCCCTGTCGATTGCCGTCGCAGCCGTTTGGGGTGGCTCAGGCCCTGACTTCGGCAGTTTCGTGGGGGAGGGGCTGTTGGCACACGGCTGGTACGGCATCCTGCAATCAGCGGGGCTGTTGTTCTTCGCGTTTGCGGGGTACGCAAGGATCGCGACGATGGGTGAGGAAGTCCGCGAGCCCAAGCGCACCATACCCCGGGCGATCGGCATTGCCTTGGGAATCACCATTGTCATCTACGCTGCCATAGCGGTTACTTTGCTGGCGGCTCTGGGCCCCGAAGGCGTGGCTGCTACACCGACGCCGTTGGCCGATGCCGTGAGTGCCGGCACCTGGGCGTGGGTTGCGCCCGTAGTCCGCGTTGGTGCTGCTGTAGCCTCTCTGGGTGCGCTGCTGGCACTCATCGCAGGACTTGGAAGGACGAGCCTGGCCATGGCCCGCGAACACGATCTGCCGCACTGGCTCTCCGCAGTACATCCCCGCTATAAAGTCCCGCATCGTGCCGAGGTCACGCTAGCCGTGGTGATCTGTGTAATTATTGCGGTGGCTGATCTCCGCGGCGCAATCGGCTTCTCATCATTCGGAGTGCTGCTCTACTACTTGGTGGCTAACATCGCCGCCTACACGCAGCCGTCCCAGGACCGCCGCTACCCGAAGTTCCTGCAAGTGGCGGGCGGTATTGCCTGCGTGGTCCTTGTTGTCACTTTGCCGCCTGTGTCTGCCGCTTTGGGTGTGCTGATGTTCGCGGTTGGCATTGCGTACAGGGTCATCCGGTTGAGGGTCAGCCGCTAGCTGATCACCTTGGCCTGGTTTGCAACCGGCAAGAATCGGCGAATCGCAACAGCCGAGACCACAGCGAGAACGCCGGTGAAAAGCCATGGCGAGCCTGCCGCCGTCGACGACTGGTCAGCAAACTCGTAAAGAGGAGCCATGGCCGTGTTTCCGATAAGGACCATGGCGCCGCCGCCACTGGCGAGCAGTCCGTAGTAGGCGCCGGTCGGCCGGCCACCGGCGAAGTCCATAACGAGCCTCATCGCCGTAGGAGTCGCACACATGTTGCCAAGGCAGAGCCCGGTGACGAGAGCCAGAGCGGGTAGTACCGGCACGGTTGTGATGGGTGGCTGGGTAGCCAGCACAGCGACCGCTGCGAATCCGGTGGCTTTCAGGCTCAGGCCCAAGGTGAGTGCATTGCGTTCACCGAACCGGCGCATAAGCTTGGCGATCGGCCACTGCAAGGTGACCGTCAGCAGCGACGCGTAGGCGAACACGAAACCGAGAGCACCGGCGTCGAGTCCGCTGCGTCGAAGCTCCACCGGTAAGCCGAAGTACAACTGGTTGTGGGCCAAAAGGCTGACACTAAAGAAGCATGCGAACGCCACAAAGCGCTTATCCCGCAAGCAGGCCAAAAGCTGGTGTTTCGGTACCGACTTGAGGTGGTCGTGTCCGCGCTTCCCGTCACGTGGCAGGAAGCGCCAAAAGATCAACGCCATGATCGCGAAGATCCCAGAGGCAACGTAAAGGGACACTTCGAAGCCGAAACCCAAGAGGAGGCTTCCGAGTAACGGCCCTGCCACTGCACCGAACTCACCGACGATCACCAGCGAAGCGAAGAGGGTGGGGCGGTGCTTCCCGGAAGGCGCTCGCCGTTCCTCAGCGGCTGCCACCAGGCTCTCGAGCGCCGGCGAAAATAATGCTCCACCGATCCCTGTGACGATTGCGCCCACCAGAAAGAGGCTGAAATTGTCGGCCGCGGCCAAGAGCAAGTAGCCGCACACCCGGACGATGCACCCCGCAACCATCGTGTACCGGGCGCCCCACCGGTCCGAGATGGCGCCACCCGCCAGGAACATTCCTTGCTGAGCGAAGGTCCGGGCTCCCAGGACGACGCCAATGGCAACTGCGCTCATGGCGAAGTCGTTGGCCATAGTGAGTGCAATGAACGGCACCACGGAATAGAACCCGATGTTGAAGATGAGCTGGCTGGACAGCAGAAGTTTCGGATTGGGTCTGGCCGGTGGTGAGCCCAGTTCCTCGGTAAGGAGCGGTGTTTCTGCGGAACTGGTGGCGGGTTTCATGAACGGCTTTCCTTGGCGGCGACTCGTTCGAGATTATCAATAATCGTTCTCGTTAACCCCTGTGACGACTTACAGCGTTCCGGCTGGGCACGGCCCCACCCGGGGGTTGTCAGGTGGGACCGTGCCTTTGTGCCTCATACGCCAGGAACGGGTGGGGCTCCCGTCGGACACCGGGACTCCCGCTCCAGAGGCACATGAAGAGACTATGGGCGGTTTCCGGCACTAGGTGTCAGAAACCGGCTACTAGGTGGCAGATACGACGCAATTAGGGGTTGCCCGAGGAAAATTAGGTGCTCCTCGGGACCGGCTAGGGGTTTGAGCCGAAGACGTGCGGTGCGGGAGGGGCGGCGCCGGCTGACCCAGCGCGCTAACCCTGCACCGAGAGACCTGCCGCAAACGCCGTCAGCAGATTGCGTCCTTCCTGCCAGTCCGCCAATCCGCTCGCTGAATTGATGTGCCCACGGGGACCGATATCGATCTGGGAAGCACCCCACGTGTCTGCGAACTCCCGTGAACGCTCGGGGGTGCAATAGGGGTCGTTCCTGCTGGTGACCAGGACGGTTGGAATGGGAATGCGGCCGTACAAGTCGTCACCGAAACGAGGGCCACTCTCAGGGTAATTGGGGCCAAAAGGATCCGGGACTGCTACAAGAAACAGCCCTGCCACGCGGCCTGCGTTCGCGAGACTCCACTGCGCAGCGACAAGGCAGCCCAGGCTGTGCGTGACCAAGACGGGTTTGGTATCTCCCACGGCCGCGTCCAAAGCTGCAACCCAGTCGTCGACTTCTGGCTGATCCCAAGAAGCTGGAGCAATCCGTTTCCAATCGGTGCTGGACCGTTCCCAGTGCGACTGCCAGTGGTCAGCATCCGAGCCGTTGATACCTGGAACTACCACCACGTGCATTGGAGCCTCCGAACTAGCCGTCGGCAACATCGTCCTCCCGAAGGGACACCGACGCTAGATGTGGAGGAGGTTCAGTCAGGTTAGCGTGCCGCGTGCTTCTTCCTATCCGCGCGCTTCGCCTCGCCGTTCTCCGCGGCAACAACCGAAGCGCCCGTCCCCAACCCGCGGACGGTCCACCCCGCACTCCGCCAGGCCTCAGCGTCCAGTACGTTGCGAGCGTCCAGCACCATCCGGCGTCGTACTAACGCACCGACTTCAGAAGGCGAAAGCGACACGTATTCGTCCCATTCGGTGAGCAGCAGGACCAGCTCGGCGCCTTCGAGGGCGCGCTTGGTGGAGGCTTCGAAGCGGATCTGTGGGTAGCGGATCCAAGCGTTGTTGATGGCTTTGGGATCGGTGACGGTCACGTGTGCGCCGGCTGCGGCGAGTTGCTGGGCGACGTCCAGGGCGGGGGAGTCGCGGATGTCGTCGGTGTCGGGTTTGAAAGCGGCGCCGAGGATGGTCACCGTGCGGCCGGACAGGAAACCACGGCACATTTCGCGGGCCACCTCCACGGCGCGGGAACGCTGGTCCAGGTTCACCGAATCAACCAAGCCCATCCACTCATCCACGGACGGCACAGAGAGTTCGCGCGCCTGGGCACGGAAAGAGCGGATGTCCTTGGGCAGGCAGCCGCCGCCGAAGCCGAGCCCGGCATGCAGGTACCGGTTGCCGATGCGCGGATCCAGGCCCATCGCCTCGCTCAGCTCGCTCACGTCAGCGCCGGACGCGTCGCACAGCTCAGCCATCGCATTGATGAAGCTGACCTTTGTGGCCAGGAAGGCGTTCGACGCCGACTTGATCAGCTCCGCCGTCGCAAAATTGCAGACCAGACGCGGGATGCCGGCGCAGATCAGCGGCTCGTACACGGAGTCCAACACGGCGGTAACGGGGGCTCCGGCGGCGGCGCCCTTGCCGCCGGGAACGCCATAAACCAGGCGATCGGGAACCAGGGAATCCTTGACGGCCGTGCCCT
Organism: Pseudarthrobacter sp. PvP004; assembly: GCF_017876035.1. Lineage (NCBI taxonomy): Bacteria > Bacillati > Actinomycetota > Actinomycetes > Micrococcales > Micrococcaceae > Pseudarthrobacter > Pseudarthrobacter sp. PvP004. The sequence continues at coordinate 2,758,095 of NZ_JAGINL010000001.1, read as the reverse complement.
GGCGCAGGAACTCAGGGTTCCAGCCGAGCAGCACGTCCGAGCGTCGGGCCAGAACCGCGCGGAGCGTTTCCACCGTGCCAACCGGCACCGTTGATTTACCGACGACGGCGGCACCCTTGGCCAGGTGCGGCAGGAGGCTCTTCGTAGCGCCCATGAGGTAGGAGAGGTCGGCTGTATCGGATGTCTTGGACTGCGGGGTACCGACGCAAAGGAAGTGCACCTGGGCATCGGAAGCAGCGGCGAAGTCCGTGGTGAAAACGAGGCGGCCCGTGGTGCGGCCGTCTTTGAGGAGCTCGTCCAGACCGGGCTCGTGGAAGGGCGCCATCGCCTTGTTGAGCTGCTCAACCTTGGAAGAGTCGACGTCGATGCCCACCACGGTGTGGCCCATCGAAGCGAGCGTCGCTGCATGGACAGCGCCGAGGTAGCCGCAACCGATCACGGAGATCTTCATGAGGAGGGTCCTTTGCTGGAGGTGAATTCGCTGGGCCCGGTTGTTCCGCTGGGCACGCCGGAGATGACTTCGTAGTAGTGGCGCACCAGATCCGCGCTGAGGACAGGCCATGTCCGCCCCTGGACCGAAGCGGTTGCTGCCGTTGCGAACGCCCGGCGCTTGGCGTCGTCGCCAATCAGGTCCTGCACATAACCGCGCAGCTGGGCAAGGTTTCCGGGCTCATACAGCCAGCCCGTGCGCGAATTCTCCACGAGATCCAAGGGGCCGCCACGGCCGGTCGCCACCACGGGAACGCCCGATGCCATGGCTTCCTGGATGGTCTGGCAGAAGGTTTCGAACTCGCCTGGATGGACAAAGAGGTCAAAGCTCGCGACGGCCTGCGCCAGTGCCTCGCCGCCGAGGAAACCGGCAAAGTGGGCGTTCGGCAGGGCCGCTTGCAGTGCTTCCCGTTGCGGGCCATCGCCAACGCTGACCAGCTTGGTGTTCGGCAAATCGGCCAGCACAGCGAGATCCTCAACCTGCTTTTCAACAGCGAGACGGCCGACGTAGCCGATGATGCGGTGACCATCCGGCGCTACCGATCTGCGCCACGCCGTCGAGCGTTTTGCGGGGTTGAAGCGCGCCGTATCCACACCGCGACGCCACATATCCACGCGCAGGATGCCGCGCCCGCGCAACTGGTTCAGCGCGAACGTAGACGGCACAAGGGTTCGGGTGGCCAGAAGGTGGATGTTGTCCACACGGTTCCAGGCCCAGTTCTCCAGGAACGGCACGCCATAGCGGGCTGCGTAGCTGGGGACCTCTGTTTGGTAGATCGCGACGGTGGGGATGCCCAGCTGATGGGCGGCCTGCACGGCGCGCCAGCCGAGGACGAACGGGGAAGCGAGGTGAACAACGTCGGGGGAGAAATCGGCAAGGATTCGCTTGACCCGATTCACACCACCCAACGCAACCCGCACATTCGTGTAACCGGCCAGCGGCACCGAAGGAAGCCGGTGCACATACGCACCCTTCTCGACGCTCGAAACATCAGTGTCCGACGTCGACGGCGCGATCACCATCACCTCATCTCCGCGCTCCTGCAGATGCTCCAGCACCCGCAGTATCGAATGGGTTACCCCATTCATCAGTGGCAGGAATGATTCGGCGACGATTGCGATCCTCACGCCTACAACGGTGGTCGCGGTGGTTGGCTTTGTGGGTTCGAACGGGTGGCTTGTGGGGGAAGAATTGGTTAACAGGTGGGGGTCTGTTGTCGCAGCACTGTGATCAATGGCACCACGGACAAGGTCACGGTCTCGGTTCCAACCGACAACAAGGTGGGAAAATTGGCCGTGAACCCTATAACCAAAACCGTCTAGGTGGCGGCGGACAGCACCTCTCTCTTGACGCCTTTGTGAAAGTCAACAACGCCTCAACGCTCACTCAGGTCGCCGAGCAGCGGACCCCTACCCGAATCCGGGACATAGTGGTCAACTCCGCAAGCAACAAGGCCTACGCGCTCTTGGGCGGCAGGGAAGTGAATGTTGTTGAGGGGATCAACACCGCAACGGCCGTCTTCTCCGGGCAGGAGCCTGTTGATGCGGCGGTCAACCCCACCACTGGCCGGGAATGCCTCTCCAACAGCAACAGTGCCTCGGTGTCCGTGATCGTCGGCTCTGTTTCAGCGCCTGTCAGGAATGACTTCAACGGTGATTCGTTCCCCGATGTCCTGGCTCACGATTTCTCCGGTGTTCTTTGGCTGTACCCGGGCAACGGACCCGGCGGCTGGCTTCAGCGTGGCCAAGTGGGGCAGGGCTGGAACGCCATGACCGCCATGATTGCGCCCGGCGACTTCAACGGGGACTCGAAAGCCGACCTGGTGGCACGCGATTCCGCGGGGACCATGTGGCTGTACCTGGGTAACGGGAAGGCGGTTGGTTCTCGCGCATCCAAGTGGGGTAGGGATGGGAGGCATGAGCGCAATCGAACCCATCAACTTCTTCGGCGACGGCTTTGGTGACGTTGTGGGGCGCGACCGTGTCAGTACGCTGTGGCTTTATCTGTGACGGCAAGGGTGGATGTTGCCCCGCATGTGGGTGGGCTCGGGCTGGGCAGAGATGTCCGATAGTACCGTTGTCGGCGACTTAAACGGCGACGGCGTGACCGATCTGGCAGCCCGCGACAGTGCAGGTGCCCTGTGGCTCTACCGCCCATGGGAAGCAGCGGCTGGCTGCCTCGGCAGCAATCGGGCAGGGCTGGAACGCAATGGATGCCCTACTTGGCCCTGGCGACTTCGACGGCGACTGACGCGAGGACATCTTGGCGCGGAACTCAGCCGACGAGCTCTGGCTGTTCTCCGGCGAAGGCGGATACGCATTGCCATCAGCGAAGCGTGTGGGCACGGGCTGGGGCGGTATCACGGCGGTTCTGTAATCAAGTCGCTAAACACAGCCCCAGCACTATCGTGCAAAGTAGCTTAACGAGACCATGTGGGTCCGTGATGCCCACACGGTCATTAGAGCAACAGTTCTCCTTTTTTATCCACGTACCTCCGGTCGTTCCTACGGCCCGAATCCCGGAGTATTTCAAGAAGCTCCAGTCGCACTCGAGGCGCTAAATCCTCCAACAATAGTGGCAGAAGCTTCTCTGAAACTAGCTTTTCAGATGCCGTCCCAAGAATATTGGGAATGAAGGAAAAGCGATTGTCCTTGCCGAGATCGCTGATAAGCCAATCAACAGTCTCAGCGGGTACCTGATCGAGTGTGAATCCGGGAACCTTTGCCAGAACTTCATGCGCGACCAACCTGCGAACTTCGGAACGACCAGTTCCCAAAATCTCGATGAGCTGGCTTCGACCATCGTCATCGACCATATGCGAGGTGATCATGGCCGCATTTTGCCTCTTTTCCCATTGATCCCAGCCCCAGTCAGAAACGCGGTCCAGAAATTCCCGGAGGTTTGGGATTGAGGGACGTTGCATCGCAGGAGCCTCCGAAAAATCGTGAAAGCTAGCAGTCTCGGCTACTGCCGCTGACAACTCAAAATCGACACCGTAAACAAGATGAACGAACAAATCTTCGTTACCGGTCCAGTCCACCTCACAGCTGCCTAAAAGATCCAACGCCTTCTGACTCCACGAAGAATTACCACTAGGCAAGTCCTGCAGCGTCTTCATGAAGCCGATTCGGTCACCGCGAATATGCTGCCAAGTAGCAACTTCTAGTGCATCGTCACAATCGTTCAGCGAAGGTAAATGATTCGACCACATCGGGACTAATTCGACGATCCTGCAAATGCACCTGCGCGCCCACTTATCTTCGAAATTTGAGAGCAATTCTGCAGCGAGAAGCTCATTGTGGAGGAGTTCAAGAGACTTCGCGGCAGGCGTGTGATACATCAATTGTAGGTAGAGCGAGAACTGAGCCCCACGTACTTTGCGTACCACCGCTTCCACAAGAAACTTCAGGGCTTGGGTAGAACTGTCCGAGCTGCAGCGATCTACGACAATTCTGTCGGTGATGGTCGTTGACCGGTCCAAACACTCGTTTGCACAAATGACATCTACAATAGGAACTTCCCGCAGAACCATAGAGACGGCAGAGACAACCGCCGTGAGCTCATCATCCTCAGGAAAGATGCCTTCTTCTGTGGGGGTGATGGAACTAGCCTCGCTTAGGAAGGAGAGAGCTTCATCCTCGGATAGTGAATCGGAAATGTTCCCTAAGAACTGGGTGAGGTAGTTATAATCTAAGCACGTAGAAATTTGTTTTTTGAGAATAGCTTGATCTTCCGAGTTGCCCAAACACCATATTTTTCCTGCCGCCAAACCCCCTATCGAATCGCCCGATTTAGCTACTTCCCAGAGTTGGGGTAGCGAATCCTGGGTGACTAATAGTCCCCCGAATTCGCCAATAAGGTATAGCGGGTCGGTCCTGTCGGTCGACTCATTTTTCTTCACTAGAATCTGGAGTGCATGGTTTGTCCAAGTCACTCTGTCTGTTTCTATGTAGTTAAGACTACGCAAACCCATCCTTGTATCGACCTCGAAGATACGCTCCATTAGCTTTTCAGCATCGTCTTGTTGCAAGAAGCCAAGAGTCAATAAGAGGGCTTGGTCCCACCTCCGCTTACCGAAACAAGCTTCAGGCGCTGAGGCATCAGATGCGTAGAGGCTTGAAAGGCGATGAGCAGCGAAGTACTCCGGCAGGGAATGGTGGAAAAAGATGACTCTTTTTCGCGGCAGTGCGATTAGTATCTGCTCTTTGAGGAGCCAAGAAACAAGCTGACTAGCGGATACCTGCAAGGGTAGGGACCTTTTCAGCTGCACATGAAGGTCGGTGACGCTGAGTGTTAGGTCTCCTGACTCAATCATCTGATGACCCACAAATGATAGAATTTCTTCAAGTTTAATTACCGTGTTTAGTTGGCGTGAAGCGCGTTCTGAGTAGTGTTCCATCAATTGGGCGTACACATCATGAACATTTGTTATCTTGTTTGGGTCGATAGCCCCTTGCATGAACTGCTGGAAGAACATCGGTCGCTGAAAGACCTGCACAATGCTTGCATTCCGGTAGGTCGAGTCTGGTGCCCGCTTCTTGAGTTGTTCTATAACATACTCTTCGTGGATTGACTCGAGATGCGCACTGGGAAGACCGAGATCCTTAAGATCACTTGCGAATCGGGTCGTAATGACAATTGTGTTATCACCAGCCGCATCAATGAGGCTACGAATGTCTTCAGCAGCTCTCCCGCTTTCCAAGTGATGGGCTGGAATTTCATTATATGCATCTAGAAATATGGCAAGTCGCCCAGCATCGTAAAGCAGTCTGAAAGAAAGATCGTTTGGAAGGGTAGCTTCCAAATACTCCATTATGTCGCCGTCATACTGGTTCAGGGGTGCATAAACGGGGATCTGTGTGTCGCTAACTGTCGCAGCAGAATCCAAACAGACGTCTTCAAGGGCTTTGGCCCTCATGGTTACTGCCTTCTCGACTGCAAACGTTTTTCCTGCACCGGGAGCTCCGTCCATGATGCACTTTCCCGAGAAGCTTGAAAGAGCCTCCGGGGCGACTCGGCCGTGTAAACCCCGGAGAGGATCGGGGGACTCAAGGTTCCTGTCGCAGGTCAGGGTGATGGGGAGGGTCTCTTCAGGGGGGGTTCTGGCGTCGCCGCGGTAGCGGCTGCGAAGTAGCCGAGCATGTCTAGCCAGGGCAAGTGCGTCGTCACCCTTCGGCACTTCGTCATTCGGAGCTCCCGCATGGGAAGTTCCTTGCATTGAAGAAGTCTTCGCGGTTGTGAGGCGAGTTCCTACCTCTTCAAGCAAGCGCAAAAGGGGCTTGTGACGATCACCTGTGTTTTTTGCACCGGTATCCGTTTCGTAAGAGACAAGGTGAATACCGTAGTTGCGACGCCAATAGTCCTGTTCATCGCCGGTAACATCAGGCATTATCGCGTAGTGATCCTGCGGCGAGCCGCCAAAGTCCGACGCGATACTTTCCTTCAGGAGAAGGAAATCTGGGTCACGAAGTCCGAAGCCGATATATATAACAGGTCGGCTCGCTAGGAGCATGCGGTAGGCATTGAATACGTTGCTCCTTAAATTCTTGAGGTTGCTGTAGTCTTCGCGGGTTAATACAACTTTGGCAGTGTCTCCAATATCACCGTGTGGCTTGAAGATAAAGCGTGCTGCTCTGGCCTGCAGTAGATTGGCTACTTCCCAATCTTGAGAAGGTGTAACAACGTCAAAAACTTCTCCTGAACGGTGACGGCGGAGAGCTTGTTCAACAAGCGTGTCATAATTTGTAGTCATGTAGCAGGAGTTGCCCCACGACATGATGAGCTCATGAATTTCTGACGGCTCCGCTGATCGGCAGGCCTCCCGTAGGAATTCTGTTTTTTGCTGCTGAGTAAGCTTATCAAGTCCGTAACTGGCGGCTTGAAGAAGGTCGTTGTTATATAACTCGCGTTTTACCAGGTCGGTCGACTGGTTCAGGTAGTCGAGTCGGGCAATGAGCTGCTCAATCAGCTGGCGCCATGTAGGAAGCCCGGACCATACCGATATTCCAGAACCGACGAATATCACTGTTTCAGGTCTGCTCGCAACGTCCACTAGTGCGGGACTTAGATTTGCCATGTCTCACTTCTTCCGTGCGCCGTCGTGATCTCCGGGCGAGTGCACGACACTCCATCCTCTATTGACTACTGTCGAAGTAGCAACGTGGTTCTCGCCGCCGGTCGTTCAGTCGTTTGCAGTGTCCGTGAACATTTCCGGGCTTTCCCGGTATGTGCCAGGCCCAGCGGCTTGAACCTCAGCCCCACCCCGCGCCCGCTTCAGGTCCTTCCGCAGCCCCCGGTTGTCCTCTCGTAGCCCGCGGTTGTCGTCAGCCAACCCCTTGTTGTCTTCCGTCAGCCCCCGGTTCTCAGCCTCTAACTCCAGCACCAGCTTCACGCCGGCCAGGTTCAGCCCCTCATCCAACAGCACCCCGATCCTGCGCAGCGTCGCAAGGTCACTTTCGCTGTAGCGGCGCGTGCCGCCGTCGGTCCTGTCCGGGGTGAGCAGGCCCTTGCGCTCGTATTGCCGGATGTTCTGCTGCCCTGTGCCTACGAGCTCCGCAGCTACCGAGATCGCGTAGACGCCGCGCGCACCCAGGCCCGCGCCAGAGGTGCCGTCCGCACCAGAAGCCGCCAGTCCGCCGTCGTACTCTTCAGCGGCAGTCTGACCATCCGAAGCTGCCATCAAGAACCTCCAAAAATCCTCCAGAAAACTACTTGCATCCACTCTCTCACCGGTGCTATAAAAAATCTATACCAGCCATCACAGATCGAGCAGGATCGAGCAGGCTGGTACGAACAACAGAATCAGCATCAAGACCAAAGGAGTGAGAACCAAATGCTGATGCGCACTGACCCGTTCCGCGAATTCGACAGGCTCGCCCAACAGGTTTTTGGCACAACAGCACGCCCGGCCGGAATGCCGATGGATGCATGGCAGGAGGACGGACAATTCGTTGTTGCCTTCGATCTGCCAGGGGTGGATCCCCAGACCGTTGACCTGGACGTCGAACGCAACGTCCTCACGGTCAAGGCCGAACGCAAGTCGCCCGCGGGAGAGAACACCGAAATGATCGCCGCCGAGCGCCCCCAAGGCGTCTTCAGCCGCCAACTCATCCTTGGTGACACCTTGGATACCGACGGCGTCCAGGCCAGCTACGACGCCGGGGTACTCACACTCCGCATCCCCGTCGCCGAAAAGGCCAAGCCGCGGCGCATCGAGATCCAATCCAATGGGCAGAGGCAGGAAATCAACGCCTAATCCCGTCCGCCCTGCCGGAAGGCTCACCCGGGGTGGCCAACCGGCAGGGCGCCAGCCGGGAACAACGGAGGCGGCCGCATCGGAATAGTTGGGCGCAGGCCTCGCGCCACGTCACAGCGTTTTTTAGCGCACATGAAAGCGACCCCCGCCCGTCGTCTCCCGATTGATGGCCCCCGGTCCAGGCCGGGGGCCATCGCCAACCCGCAGCAGGAAACCGGAACAGCATTGAGCACCCAACCTGACCACTACGCCACTCTCCACGTGTCGCCGGACGCGACGGCCCGGGAGATCACCCGCGCCTACCGCACGCTGCTACGGACCCACCACCCGGACACACGCCAAAAGGTCGACGACGGCGACACCACCTCCGCGGCCGACCTCCAGGAACTGCACGCCATCATGCAGGCGTACGTCGTTTTGTCGGACCCAGGGAAGCGGGCGGCATACGACAGTGCGCGGCGGACGCCCGGCGGCACGGGCGGAACGCCGCTGAAAGTGCGCTTCCACCGGTCTGAGCCTGGGGCTTCGGGACCCGAACAGTCCCCGCTTTCGTTTGGACCAGCACGCTGGGAACCATCGCCCTTAAGAACCCGAAGGAGAAATTCATGAGCGCTTGGCGTCCGTACGACGGCCACATCATCCCCGCGTTCTACGAACGGTTCGAGAAACGCTGGGGGAGAGGGACGGCCCCGTTCCTGGATCCCGAAGTCCACGAACAGCCCATGCCCCGCGCCCAGTGGATCAACCCGGACACCGGGGCTGCGGTGGCTGTCGTGCCGATTTGGACCGATGACCCCGAGCACCGCTCCTTCGGTGTGTTCTACCTGCCGCCCGCCGGCGATATCTGGATGCTCCGCCCCGGCCCCACAACGTTTATGGAACCCAGCAGCGGAGCCAGCCGCGAGCAAGTGACGCTCCGCAACGACGCCTTCAAGAAGGCCGTCAACCATGCCAAGGAGTTCATCTACGGTCCGCAGCTATAGCAGGGTAGGCGCGAGGGGTTGGATCTCGACCGAAAGCGAGCTCCAAAGTCCCGAGATCCCGCCCCTCGACGGGAGTAAAGCGGACGCATCCTGACCTCAACCAGTCGTAGCCTGAAACCACTGAACCCCCACCACGAGGACACGGACATGACTGCGGCAAACCCGAGCATCAGTACAGTTCCCACAGGCTACTCCAGCATCAGCCCCTGGCTTATCACCCGGGACACCAACGCCCTCTTCGAGTTCATCACGGCAGCGTTCGGAGCGGAGGAGATCGACCGCGTCGTCGGTGAGGACGGCAGCATTGGGCACGCGGAGGCGCGGATTGGCGACTCAGTAGTCCTCGCTTTCGACAGCCGACCGCATTGGCCCGCAACGCCGTCGTACCTCCGCCTCTACACGCACGACGCCGATGCCGCCTTCCACGCCGCCCTCGCGGCGGGCGCAACCATCGTTTCGGTCCTCGACAACAGCGCTTGGGGTGACAGAGGCGCCCGCATCCAGGACCCGCTGGGGAACGTCTGGTGGATCATGTCGCACATGGAGGACGTGTCGGACGACGAAGCCGCCAGCCGTTGGGAGGCTCCCGAGTACACGGCGGGCATGGAATACGCAGTGGAGTCCCTCCGCCGGCACATGACGGGCCAACCCGATGCGCCGGTCCCGGACGAGGTCAAGGCAATGGCCCCGCTGGTCCGGGCCGACGGAATCCGTGCCGTTCCGGCAGGGTACCGATCAGTGGAACCGTGGATCATTACGCGCAGCACTCCCGAGCTCCTCGACTTCATCACTGCTGCTTTCGGCGCCCAGGAAGCGTTTCGCGTGCCCATGGAGGACGGCTCTATTGGGCACGCTGAGGCGAAAATCGGTGACTCGAACGTCCTGGCCTTCGACTCGCGCCCTGACTGGCCTCCGACTCCGGCTTTCCTCCGCGTTTACGTCGACGACGGCGATGCCACCTTCGCTGCCGCACTCGCCGCCGGTGCCACGGCGGTTACGAACATGACCGAAATGTTCTGGGGCGAAGAAGTGGGCCGGGTTCGCGATCCGCTGGGGAATCTCTGGTGGATCCACAGCCGCGTTGCTGAGCTCACTGGGGAAGAGGCCTATGCCCGCGCTGGGGATCCGAAGTTCGTGAAAGCCATGGAGTACGTGTCGGGCGTGGACTTCTTCGCGAGGGGTTAGCTCTCGGCACTAAGGCGGCCACCCGCTGTCGAGCATTAACCCTTGTCGCCGAGGGGCGAGCTCTCGGCAGTAAGTTGGCCTCAAAGTGCTGAGAGCTAACCCCTCGGCGCGGGATCCAACCCCTCAAAGTGCTGAGAGCTAACCCCTCGGCGAGGGAACTAAGGGCGAGCACACAAAAGAAGGCTGGTGCAGCCTATGGAGAGAATCCAAGGCGGCTGCACCAGCTGCTAGTACGACTTTCTGTTGTTAGTTGTGACACCTATCCATTGGCCGCTCCTAGTTCCCGGCTTCGATTGTTTCCGGGCCTTTCAAAGTCTGCGCAGGGCTGGGCGGAGCTGAGGAGGTCATTGAGGGCTCCGTCCCGGGAGAACACCTCCAATTTTACGGCGGCCCATGGCAAAAAGCGCTGGAATTCGCGGTATTTCAGGGGCGCCTGCCGGGGGAGTGCTGCGCACCGTGGCACGATAGATCACGATGAAACTGCGCGCTGATCAGACCGGAAACCGTGGCCTCCCGATGCCCCTTTGGCTGCAGGGTGGTTTGGAAGCGGCTCAGGCAGCGTTCATTTCAGCCATTGTTGTGGTCCTGCCCCTGGTGGGGGTGTGGGCCACCGACGGGTTCCAGAACCGGAACGTAGACGCCTTGGCGCGCTTGGCCGGGCAAGCCTGGCTGTTGATCCACGGTGTCCCGTTGGAACTGGCGCACGTCAACCTCGGCACTGCGGCCCAACCCGGTTCGGGTTTGCTGTCGCTCATTCCGCTCGGCCTGACGCTTATACCGTTCCTGCTCGCATGGCGGGCGGGCCGCCGACTTGCCCGGGCCTCGTACACAGACCAGCTGTGGCAGGCGTTCCTTGGCGCGTTCGTGGTCTATGCAGCATTCGGCACGGCGACCGGCTTCGTCTGCCGAACCCCGGAGGTTGTCATCAACCTTTGGTTCGCTATGACCATTCCGCTGATCTCGTTCGGCCTCGGCATGATCGTGGGCGCCCGACGTGAGGCGGGCTCGTGGAGCCGCCTGATCGGCGTCGACGCCGTCGCCTGGCTCGCGAAGACCAGCCAGCATTCCCGGTGGGCGGGCTCGTATGTGGGCTCGGCGTTGAAGGCTGGCTTCGTAGCGACGATGGCTGCCGTCTGCTTGGCCGCACTGCTCCTGGCCGTGACCATCGTGTGGCATTGGACGGACATTATCGCCGTCTACGAAGGTATCCAAGCCGGTGCCTTGGGCGGAGCCGTACTCACCATCGCGCAGCTCGGCTTCCTGCCCAACCTGGTCATTTTTGCCCTGTCCTGGTCCACCGGCGCCGGATTCTCGCTCGGTATCGGTTCCACCGCGGGTCCGCTGGGCACCGCGGTGGGACCACTTCCAGCCGTACCGGTCCTTGGCGCACTTCCTGCAGGACAGCTCGAGTTCGGTGCAATGGCCCTCGCGCTGCCCGTCGTCGCCGGGATCCTGGCGGGCTGGTGGTTCCTGCGCGAAGGCGAGAACCACTTTGACGAGTGGCTTTCCATCAAGATCAAAGCCCGCTGGTTCACAGCCACCGTTTCCACACTGTTCCTGGGCGCGTTCATTGGCGCCGTTGCCGGGCTTCTTGCCGGGGCCTTGGCATGGATCGCGCGCGGTTCCGCCGGCATTGGACGGCTCACGGAAATCGGACCCCACCCGCTGTGGACGGCGGTCTGGCTGGCCGCCGAAGTGGGCATCGGCGTCGTGATTGGTTACGCAGTGGGGCCGTGGCTGGAACGCCGCCAGAAGCTCCGCGAAGCGAATCTCGACGAAGCAGCGTACGACGACGAACACGCCTGAGCGGGTTCGTTCAGCTCGCGCTGAGGTGCCGCAGCGGTGTTATCGCAACGGTGTTACCGCATCGGTCCCGGCATCGAGTTCTCGAGCTGCGTGAGGCACTGTGTCTTGGCGGACTCCGTGAGCGCCGAGCGTGAGCAGTCCTGGTAGGTGCTGACTTGGTTGAAGAAGAGCGCGGACGTCAGGATCAGGAGGCACATGACGGCCGTGACAACCAGGCCCGAGATGGTGCCGAAAAGCATCAGCTTCGGGTGCTTGTGCTTGAGCGTCCGTACTAAAACGACGATGCCCAACACCAAGCCTGCAAGTGTCAGGATGGCGCTCAACCACACATAATTCACGTTCAGGGAGAACACGAAGAACGCGCCCAAAGCCGTCAAAAGGAAAGCGCGGAAAAGGTTCTGGGTCACGCCGAGGGCGGACTTTTCGGCCTCGGAGCGGGGTTGCTGGCTCGGCCTGGGACCGACGTCGGGATTCATGTTTTCCAGCCTACGCGAGCCGCCCATAAGCTAGTGCAATGCGCATTGTTGTCCTCGTCTCCGGTACCGGTTCAAATCTTCAGGCAGTCATCGACGCCGTGAAGTCGGGTGAACTGGATGTCGAGATCGCTGCTGTGGGCGCCGATCGGCCCGATACGTACGGTGTGGAGCGCTCCGACGAGGCCGGCATTGAGACCTTCGTGGTCAACTTCAACTCTTTCGAAACCCGCGCCGAGTGGGATTCCGCCTTGCGCGACAAGGTCCTGTCCTATAAGCCCGACGTGGTGGTTTCTTCCGGTTTCATGAGGATCGTCAGCGAGGACTTCATCAACGCTTTCGGTGGCAAGTACGTCAACACCCACCCCGCGCTGCTACCGTCGTTCCCGGGCGCCCACGGAGTGCGCGACGCAATCGCGTACGGCGTGAAGGTCACCGGGTGCACCGTCCACTGGGCCGACGCCGGCGTGGACACAGGCCCCATCATTGCCCAGGAAGCCGTGACCGTTCTTCCCGAGGACTCAGAAGAAACCCTCCACGAGCGCATCAAGGTAGTGGAGCGCCGCCTCCTGGTCCAGACCCTGGCGGACCTCGCCGCGGCACCTAACTAGCTGGCATTAGTGGGTGTTCCCAGGGCTGGGAACAACCACTAATGCGGCTCAGTTGGGTTAGGAGAGTTCGCGCTGCTTCGTTTCCGGGGCGAAGAACGCCATCCACAGCACGGACAGCAGCACCAGACCACCGGCCATAGCGAACGACTGCGCCAACCCGAACTCCGGCCAGAAGAACGAGGCAAACACCAGCGGACCTAAGCCTGCCCCGATGCGGGAGAACGTCGAAGCCCAGCCGAAGCCGGAACCGCGAAGTTCAGTGGGATATAGCTCGGACACGTACGCATAAAGCACCGGGATGGCCACCTGGACCACGAAGCCGAACACCAGCAGCCAGAACACAGCAGCCGACGGCACATCCACCACAAAGGCCACGATCACAAGAGTCAAGGCGGACAGTGGGCCGGTGATGGCCAGGATCCACTTGCGGCCCACACGCTCCACCAGCAGCGCTGCCACCACCACGCCTAAAAGTCCGACGGCGGCCATGCTCGCCGTCGTGACGAACGCCTTGTACTCCTCGAATCCGGCACCGATGAGGATCCGGGGCATCCACGTCAGGGACAAGTAATAGACCAACAGAATGCTGAAGAACAGGGCCCAGGCCGCCGTGGTGATCTTCCAGTTGAACTGCCAAATCCGGCGCAACTGGGCCCACGCGCTGCCGGGGGAGAGGCGCGGCGCGGCCTGCGGTTCGGGCAGGCTGTACGCGCGGGGCTCGGCGCCGGTGGCCTCGACCAAACCGTCGATCACCGCCGCAGCTTCAGCACGGCGGCCCGCACGGATCAGGAACAGCGGCGACTCCGGAACCGAACGTCGAACCCAGAAGACCAACAACGCGGGCAGCACCATGATCAGCATGGTGAGCCGCCAGTCGCCAAAAACGGCAACCAGTCCGGCGGAGATGAATCCACAGAGCGCGGCGCCGATCGGCCACCACCCATCCATGGCCGTGAGCACCTTGCCCCTTTGCTTGCGGGGCGTGAACTCACCCACCAGCGCATAATCCACGGGAATGCAGCCCCCCAGGCCGAAGCCGGCCATGAAGCGGAAGAGGCAGAACCACACGATGTCCGGGGCGAATGCACCCAGAACCGTGAAGATGCTGAAAATCAGGAGGGTGGCAGTGAACGCCTTCTTGCGCCCGATGGTGTCCGCGATGGTTCCCCATGCGAATGCACCCACCGCCATGCCGATCAGGTTGGCCGTGCCGATCCACGCGGCATCAGCCGGTTGCAGCGACCAGTGCTTGGACAGCAGCGGAATCAGGATGCCGTTGAGCGTCACATCCCAGGCGTCGAACATGAAGCCGAGCCCGCCGATCAGGAAAATCCTGCCTTGGACTTTCCACCGCCATGGCAATTCCTGCACAACTTGTTCGCCGCTGGGCACGGCTGTGTATGTATTCATTTGCCCTCCTGCAAGCAACTTTATGCGCTGGGGCGAGCACCGCCGTCCGCGTTACTTCTGGTTCTCGATGGCCCTCCGCAGGAAACCGCCGGCTTCTTCCAAAGCGCCCTTGGCCTGACCAGCCTCGATGCCTGTCAGGAGCACCAAAATGGCCGCTTTAACCGAACCACTCACAGAGTCCAAAGCCGTGGCAGCTTCCTGGGCGGACACGCCGGTGGCGTGCTGAACCGTCCGTTGTGAGCGCGCCAGCAGCTTCTCGTTTGTGGCACGCAGATCCACCATGAGGTTCCCGTACGTCTTGCCGAGCTTGACCATCACCAACGTGCTGATCATGTTGAGGACAAGTTTCTGGGCCGTGCCGGAGTTCAGCCTGGTGGAACCTGCGATGAACTCCGGACCCACAACCACCTCAATCGCGGCATCCGCCAGATGACTCACCGCCGAGCCCTTGTTGCACGCCAGCGACGCCGTAAACGCGCCCCGCTTCCGTGCTTCTTCCAGCGCACCGATCACGTAAGGCGTCCGGCCCGAGGCTGTAATACCCACGACGGCGTCGGCTTCGGTCACGTTGATATCGTGCAGGTCGCGTGCGCCCGCCGTAGCGTTGTCTTCCGCGTACTCCACCGGCTTCTGGATGGCCTGTACACCGCCGGCAATAAGTCCGACGACGAGTCCCGGCGGGGTGCCGAACGTCGGCGGGCACTCGCTCGCGTCGAGCACACCCAGACGTCCGGCCGTTCCGGCTCCCACATACAAAAGGCGGCCCCCGCGCTGGAGTCGCTTCGCAACGGCGTCGACCGTTTGAACAATGGCGGGACTCGCGGCCTCAACGGCAGCATGTACTCCTGCACTGTGGGCAAGCATGGCGGCAACGAGTTCTTCGGTGCCCAGGATGTCCAGATTGTCCAACCCCTCGGCTGTGGCCTCGGTCTGCAATCCGGCGAGTTCCGTGCGCAGGCCCGCGAGTTTGTCCGCGTCAGTGGGGCTAGTCGGGCCAGTTTGTTCCGTCACGGTGGATGTACCTTTCCTGGATGAGCCCGCGGCGCGTCGCAGCGAGGGCAGCACCGTCCAAGCCATCGCCGAGCGGGGCCACCACCTCAATCCCAGCCGAAGCGAGGGACTTCCGCAAGAGCGCCGCGAAGAAGTCCGATCCCACCACACCACCCAGCATCGCCACGCGGGGTGTGCCGCCCTCGTCGCCGCCGGATGCAAGCTTCACCGTGTGGGTCAGGATGCGGCAAGCCTCGCCGATGATGTCATGTGCGACGGCGTCACCCGCCTCCGCTGCGTGCAGAACCAGCGGCGCGAAGCGGGCCATTGCCCGGTAGGGGTTCTCGTTCGCGGCGAGCCACCCGGGAAGCATTTCCGCCGAGTCCACCAGAGCGCCAGCCGCGGCTGACAACGACGTAGCAGGGCCGCCGTCGTGCGCTTCAAGAACTGCCTGGAGTCCCTGCTGACCGATCCATCGACCGCTGCCGCGATCACCAAGGTAGGGTCCCCAGCCGTCAGCCCGGTGCAGCACACCGGCCTCATCGAAGCGGAAGGCCACGGCACCTGTGCCCACGATCAGCGTGGTACCGGGGGCGCCTTGGAGCGCGCCGAGTTGGGCGGCCGTGGCATCGGAGAGGACCGCCGCAGGCACGCTGAACCTTTGAGCCAACATGGTGGCGAGTTCCTGCGACTTCTCCGCGGATGCTTCGACGCCTGCCACGGCCGCACCAACGCTGGTGATCGCACCGACGGGAAGCCCTGGCGGCAACAAGCTGACCGTCTCGAGGAGGAGTTCGAACGCGAGGGTAGGCCCGTTATCCACGTGCACCCCGGGGAAACCATGCTGGTCGGCGGCACCCAGCAACTCCGTACCGCTGCGCAACTCTACGCGGCAACGGCTCTTCCCTACATCGGCAGCAAGAACAACCTCGGTGGCTTCCATGGATCAACCCTATGTTGCGAGGCCTGATCTGCAGGGTATGGCTTGCGTTTAGCGTGCGGAGCGGGCCTCTCAGTGGGTGGGCTCTCTGTTGCGAGGCCTGATCCGCAGGGTATGGCTTGCGCTTAGCGTGCGGAGCGGGCCTCTCAGTGGGTGGGCTCTCTGTTGCGAGGCCTGATCCGCAGGGTATGGCTTGCGCTAAGCGTGCGGAGCGGGCCTCGCAACGCGCGCGCAACTTCTGTGGAGGAATAGTCGCAGCGCCTCTCAGGGGCCAAATCTGTGGATAACGCAACGCCGCTGACCGTTTCCGGCAAGCATGGTCCCATGCGGAAACCCATGCCACTGCCGTCGGAGATCGACCCGGAAGGCTTCCTTGTCAGCGATGCGTACGCGGCTGGCGTGCCACGCGGGAGGCTGCAATCGGCAAGTCTCGTCACACCCAGCCGCGGAATCCGGGTGAGCCGGAGCGATAGCCCCAACGTGCCGCTACTTGCACGGCTGCACACGGCCGTCACTCCCAGATGCGCGGCCAGCCACGTGACCTCTGCGCTCCTCTGGTCGATCCCGCTTCCGATATATCTGGAGGAGGAGGCCAAGAACGGCGTTATTCATGTGACGCGACGACACGAAATTGGGCGGGTCAAGCGTCGCGGTGTGGTCGGGCATCGGGCTCCGCTCTTGGCCAGGGATGTTCACGTGGTTAACGGGATCCAACTGACTTCGCCGGAGTGGACCTGGATGGATCTGGCGCGGCACATGGGGCGGTCTTCGCTTGTGGCCGCCGGAGACTTTCTGTTGGCCCGGGAGAATCCGTTGTCCTCGATCGAGGCGATCCAGGAAGTCATTGACCGACGACCCAAGGTCAAGGGAATCAGGATGGCCCGGGAGATTCTGCCGCTGCTGCGCGTTGGGGTCGACTCTCCGCAGGAATCCCGGCTGCGGTTGAAAATCGTCGACGCCGGACTGCCGGAGCCAGCGGTCACACAGCCCGTCTTCGATGAACACGGTAGGTACATATCCACGCCGGACCTCCAGTACAAGGAGTACAAAATTGCCATGGAGTATGAGGGTGACCATCATCGCTCCGACCCCGTGCAGTGGGGTAAGGACATCGAACGTGACGACCGGCTTCGAGCTATGGGCTGGATCGTGCTCAGATTCTCCGATGTCCAGATGAAAGGTGGATGGGCTAACGCTGAACGTAAGGTGCGCGACGCGTTGGTGTCGCGCGGGTGGCGAGGCCCGGCGTCGTAATTCGCGCACGGCTGTGGGTGCAGAGCGGGCCTCGCAACGCAGGGGCGCAATTTGTGGGGCCTGGTGTGCAGGGAATGGGGTGGGTTGTGGGTGCAGAGCGGGCCTCGCAACGCTGGGGCGCAATTTGTGGGGCCTGGTGTGCAGGGAATGGGGTGGGTTGAGGGTGCAGAGCGGGCCTCGCAACGCAGGGGCCACGAGGACGTAAAACCGGGGCGGCAACGAAACACGATAAACTCTCCGTATCCCACCACCCGCGACATCTACGCGAACTAAGACGGAGACTTTTGTGAGCTTGACGCAGCTTGACCGTGTTCCCATCCGCCGTGCACTGATCTCGGTTTACGACAAGACGGGACTGGAGGAGCTCGCGAAGGGCCTGCATGCAGCAGGCGTCGCCATTGTTTCCACCGGCTCCACCGCCAAGAAGATCGCCGCCGCAGGCATCCCGGTGAAGGAAGTCGAAGAAGTCACCGGCTCCCCGGAAATGCTGGACGGCCGCGTCAAGACCCTGCACCCGCGCGTGCACGGCGGCATCCTGGCCGACCGCCGCGTCCCGGCCCACATGGACACCCTGGCCGGTATGGAGATCGAAACGTTCGACCTCGTGGTGGTGAACCTGTACCCGTTCGTCGAGACCGTGAAGTCCGGCGCAGCACAGGATGACGTCGTTGAGCAGATCGACATCGGAGGCCCCGCCATGGTGCGTTCGGCTGCGAAGAACCACGCCGCCGTCGCCATCGTCACGGACCCCAACTTCTACGGCGCAGTAGTCGACGCCGCCGCTCACGGCGGTTTCGACCTGAACACCCGCCGCCGCCTTGCCGCCAAGGCCTTCGCGCACACCGCGAGCTACGACAACGCTGTTGCTTCATGGACTGCCAGCCAGTTCCTGGACGAAGACGGCGACGGCATCATCGACTGGCCCGCCTACGCCGGCCTGTCCCTGGAACGCTCAGAGGTCCTCCGTTACGGCGAAAACCCGCACCAGCAGGCCGCACTGTACGTGGACAAGGCTGCCCCCGCCGGTATCGCCCAGGCCGACCAGTTGCACGGCAAGGCCATGAGTTACAACAACTTCGTCGACGCCGATGCCGCCCTCCGCGCTGCCTTCGACTTCGCGGAGCCCGCGGTCGCGATCATCAAGCACGCCAACCCGTGCGGCGTAGCTGTTGGTTCCGCCGACGCTGCAGACCCGATCGCCGATGCCCACGCCAAGGCCCACGCCTGCGACCCCGTCTCCGCTTTCGGTGGCGTGATCGCCGCGAACCGCACCGTCACTGCAGGCATGGCCCGCACGGTCGCCGACATCTTCACCGAGGTTGTCATCGCCCCGGACTTCGAGCCCGAAGCCGTGGAGATCCTCTCCAAGAAGAAGAACATCCGCCTCCTCGCCCTGCCCGAGGGCTACGGCCGCTACCCCTCCGAGATGCGCCAGGTTTCCGGTGGCGTCCTTGTCCAGATGAGCGACAAGGTGGACGCCGACGGCGACAACCCCGCCAACTGGACCCTCGCAGCCGGCGAAGCCGCCGACGACGCAACCCTCGCGGACCTCGCCTTCGCATGGACTGCTTGCCGCGCTGCCAAGTCGAACGCCATCCTGATCGCCAACCACGGTGCAGCCGTGGGCATCGGCATGGGCCAGGTCAACCGCCTGGACTCCTGCCGCCTGGCCGTCGAGCGCGCCAACACGCTGGGCGTGAAGGTGGAGTCCGACGTCGAAGGTGCGGGCGGCGCGTCAAACGCCAGCGGCGGCGACGCACCTGAGCGTGCACGCGGTGCCGTTGCTTCCTCGGACGCGTTCTTCCCGTTCGCTGATGGCCTGCAGATCCTGATCGACGCAGGCGTCCGCGCCGTCGTCCAGCCGGGCGGTTCCGTCCGTGACGAGGAAGTCATCGCCGCAGCCAACGCTGCCGGCATCACGATGTACTTCACGGGCGCACGCCACTTCTTCCACTAGAAGAGGTAGCCCGACGGGCCCAAGCACCACAACGCAACGGCGGCCGCCCCCGGTAGGGGACGGCCGCCGTCGTATTTAACAGGGACTTGCTGTTTCGGTTATGAAGCCGCCGCAGCAGTGTTGTACGTGGACTGGATCACGGTGCCCCAGTACGGGCCGTACATGGAGGTGGAGTTGCTGCCGTATCCGTAGCTGTTCACGGAGTTCTGGTAGCCGGAGGAGCTGGTGCCGATGAACCACGGACCGCCCGAGGAACCACCGGTCATGTTGCAAGGGATGCCCTGGCTGTTGAACTGCGGGTTGTAGGGATCGTTGGTGGCGGTGCCGGAGCAGCTCTTGAGCGATTCGCCGTTGAAGGGCGAGCCTGCCGGGTAGCCAAAGGCCTTGTAGCTCAGGCCGCGGGCGGCATTGAACTGGACGCCTGAGGAACCAACCACGTCGGCAAGCTTCTGGCCGTTGAGGGTGTTCATGACGGCGAAGGCGGTGTCGTACTGCATGTTGCCGTTGGAGGCCCACTGGGTGGGGGCGTACAGCGCCTTTGCCGTCCACTTCCCGTAGGGTGCTGCACCGTTGAGGTAGGCGGGAACGAAGACGAAGTTGGTGGCGTAAGCGCCGGGGCCTTCGTTGAGGCAGTGTCCGGCGGTAGACACGGTGCTCTTGTTGGCTGCGGTGACGGAGTTGCCTGAGCAGACGTAGTTGGAGCCGCCCAGGGTGAAGAAGATCTTGCCGATGTGCTTGACCGGCGTTTCGCTCTGGTTCACCTTCCGATCGATGGTTTTGGAGTCGGTTGCTGCCGGCTGTCCGGCGATGCTGCTGATGGCGCCCGGGGCTTCAGTGACCGGGGCTTTGCCGAGGTTGAGGAGCTTGCCGCGTTCCAGTGCTTTGGCGGCTAGGATTTCGCCGGACTTGGCATTCTTCATGCGTTCGGGTGTCCAGTAGTCTGCAGCGCCGGCGTCCGACACTACATGGCTGCTGACCGCAGCGCCGCTGGAGTCTGTGGTGTTTACCGGAGCCGCGTTGGCGCTGGTGGTTCCAACCAGCGCCAGGATTGCGGCAGCGGACAGACTCAGCAGGCTTGTGGCCAGGGTCTTGGTTTTTGTCACGTTGTTCCTACCTATCGAGGGAGTGAGGCGGCCAGTGATGGCGACCGCCGACTGACGTGATTGAAGGTACCCAACGTATGACAAGTTTGTAAAGAGATGTTTCATAGTTTGTGATAATTGGCTGTCACTTCTTGTCGAGTGGCAGCGTTGCGTGGTGACACGAGCTCACCTCACGGGGCCAGGCCACTCCTCGTGGAGGTGGCCCGGCCCCAGCGATTCAGTTGGTCACTGACCGCCGACTATTTCTTGACCGGGCAGATGCCCTTGGTGGTGGTGTTGTAACCCGGCAGGGCAGGTTTTGCGGGAGTGCCTGTTCCCAGTTGAGCAAGAATCTCTTCCGAGAGTAGGTCTTGCTTGCCCTTGAGGGCGTCTGCAACGGTGGGGTCCTGCGAAAAGACGAGCTCGGCGGCAATGTTGTCTTGAACGATTCGCGCCAGGTTATCCAATGCCACTGCCACGGGATCGGCGGGCGTTTCCAGTCCCGGAAGGTCAATGAGATGTGTATCTATTTTGGCCGGATTCATAAGATCCTTGATGATGATGGTGTTCTGGTTCAGCTCAGCGGTTGTCCATTGCGATAGCACCACGGTGTACAAATCGGCCCAAGCTGATTCGCCAAGTTTTCGGCGCCACGTCCCCATCACATCCCTGACGCCCGCGATTTGAGCCTCTGAGGCATATTTCATGTTCACCCGAATGTCTGGGTAAACGCTGCTGGCGAATATCTGGAACGAAGCGACGTTGAAATTCTTATTCTTCACTGAATCGGAAATGAACTCCATGCCTCGAGTGAGGATGTTGTGGCACGATTTTTGCAGCTCCGGCACGAGACCGGCTGCGGGTAGTGCTTTCCGAGCGGTCTCGAGTTTGGATCCAAAGTCTTGAAGCGGGAGGATCCAGTTTCTGGAATGGTCGTCGTTAAAAGCAACCAACTTGAGGTCATGCGCGTCGATACGGGCTCCATTGGCAACTTTAGGGACATTGTCGGTGAGGTATGAGGCGACAATGGAGTAGCAGCCGAGGGGAACGTGGGCGATCGATTTCGCCAATTCGAATACCTGGGGGACGGGCTCAACGGACTCCCGTACTCCATTCGTGATGAGTGTAAATTTTCCCCCAGTTGCATTGTTTTGCACAACAATCACCGGCGACAGGTGCTTGATGAGGTCCGCCTTCAAAGCAGCGTAGTTGGATCTCATCCCGGCATTGACAGCCAGGATCGCTTGCTTTGCGTTGAGGCTCGGAGCTCCGGCGATCGTAGGCGTAGCCCTCGCCTGGGACAGCGGCACAGCGGAGGTGATTAGGGCTGTTGCCCCAATGCCGGAGGCGCCTCGGATGAAGCCTCTGCGTGTAGTCATGTGAATCTTCTTCCTGATTCAAGGCACATGGTGTGCCTTGGGATTCTTGGCGCTGATAGGCACCGGAAGATTGCGGGGACACTCTCCGGAGTTCTGTGGTTGGAATCGGCGGGCAACTGGGGAGTGGCAGGGCGCTTGGAGGGGCGCCCTGCCGGCCGCCTGGTTGTGGGACCTTAGGTCAGTTCCTCCTGGGTGGCAACTACCACACCATAAAGATCGGAAATCGTGGCCAACGCCGAATAGTGGACTTGGCACGCGGCCAGTTCGGTGCCGGCGACAGGCAGCGAACGGGTTGCGCTTGCGTCGGCAACGACGGTGGGTTGATTGCCTCGCAGAAATGCACCCTGAGCGGTGTATGCGACGCACATGTGGGTCATGAATCCTGCAATAATCAGACTCTCCCGCCTGGCAGCATCAACATGCTCGGCCAGGTCCGTGTCCAGGAAAGCGTTAGGTGCCTTTTTCACGACGACCGGCTCACCTTCGATCGGAGCTACCTTCGGATGGATTTGACCAATCTCATTCCGAATGTCATAAGGCGTTCCATCTCCGCCGTCGTTAATGACGTGAATAACCTTCGAACCGGCCTTTCGAGCACGTTTAAGCAATTCGGCGGCTTTCTCCAAGGCGTTTTCCCAGCCATCCAACTCCATCACACCAGTGGTGTAGGTGTTCTGATAATCGATAAGAATTAGCGTCGAATCGCCAAGTTGTGCTGGTGTTTCATCCAACCCGTTCAACTGGCGGAGCGTAGTTCTCGGCATCATTTTCTCCCTAATCTGCAGAATGCATCCAATAAATGGACCATTTGATAGGCTAACTTCGCACGCAACACCTCTGCAATGACGCCTAACATGCAAAAACCGACATGGCAGTTGAGCCGAAAGAAACCTGGTGATCAAGAAGCTGGTAGTTATCGTCCTATTCGACAACGTCGATCTGCTCGACGTCACGGGGCCACCCGAAGTCTTTGCACTTGCCAAACGGGAGAACGATGAGGCAGCCAGCTATGAAGTAGTCCTGGCCGCTGAAACGTTGGTGCCGGTGACCACGGGGGCAGGTGTCAGAGTGGTCCCGGATGTCACTTTCGAGGACTTGGGCAGGAGGCGTATTCAAACGCTGATCGTCCCTGGCGCCGTTGAATTCGACACCAACCGCCAAATCCGTCCGGTCGTCCACGCGGCTGTTGTAGATCGGGTGAAGCAGCTCACCGGGCGGGCCGATCGCGTGGCGTCGATCTGCGTTGGTGCGCATATCCTGGCCGCAGCGGGGCTGTTGGACGGCATACGTGCAACTACGCACTGGTCCACGGCAGAGCAGCTTGCTGCAGAGCATCCTTTGGTGGATGTGGATCCAGATCCGATTTTCATCCGCCAAGGCAGAGTGTGGACCGGTGCCGGAATCAGCGCCTGCCTGGATCTGACCCTTGCCCTCATAGCCGAAGACCTGGGGGAGGAAACCGCTTTAAGAGTTGCTCGCCAGCTTGTCATGTATCTGAAACGCCCTAGTGGGCAGAGCCAGTTCAGCGTTCCGTTGGCAAGGACCTCCACCAATAGGCGTATCGAGGACCTCCGCCATTACATCCTGCGCAACGTTGCCCAGACTCTCACCATCGGGAAGCTCGCGGACATCGCCAATATCAGCGAGAGGCAGGTGACCCGAATCTTCAAGAACGAACTCGGCATGACACCCCATAGCTACATCGAGTCCGTCAGGGTGGAAGTGGCGCGCGGCTACCTTGAATCCACCGATGCGACGTTGGAGCGAATCGCTTCGGTCTGCGGCCTCGGCTCGATCGATACCCTGGTCCGAGCTTTTCGACGACGCCTCAACACGACACCTACCGAGTACAGGCTCAGATTCCAGACGTAGTAGCAGAGCACGTTGAGGGGATATCGGCCTGCCGGACCCTACGCGGAAACCACCCGTGCCAGGAAAAGCCGCCGGCGCACGACGTCGGCAGGCAGCGGCGGCGGTCAGGCCGCCGTCGGGCGTAAATCGCTTTCCCGGACGGTAACGCAGAGAGTGATCCCGGACACGAAGAGCCGTCAAAACGGTCTACTCGGGTAAGTTAGAGATGTTGAAATCTGCAGACTTTCAGGGAGAACCCCACCAATGGCCAAGATTATCTATACCCACACAGACGAAGCGCCGATGCTGGCAACTTACTCATTCCTGCCGATTGTTGAAGCGTATGCCTCGACCGCAGGAGTAGAGGTGGAGACCCGCGATATTTCGCTGGCCGGCCGCATCATCGCCGTCTTCGGTGATTTCCTGACAGAAGAACAGCGCACGGGCAACGCGCTTGCTGAACTTGGTGAACTGGCAAAGCAGCCGGAAGCCAACATCATCAAGCTGCCCAACATCAGCGCCTCCGTGCCGCAGCTCAAGGCTGCCATCGCCGAACTCCAGGCCCAGGGCTACGCCCTCCCGGACTACCCGGACAACCCCTCCTCGGACACCGAGACGGATATCCGCTCGCGTTACGACAAGATCAAGGGTTCCGCCGTTAACCCGGTGCTGCGTGAAGGCAACTCGGACCGCCGCGCACCACTGTCGGTGAAGAACTACGCCCGTCAGAACCCGCACTCCATGGGTGCCTGGTCCGCTGATTCGAAGACCAACGTTGCCACCATGGGCGAGAACGACTTCCGCTCCAACGAGAAGTCCGTTGTCCTCAAGGCCGACGATTCCCTGAGCATCCAGTTGGTCCGCGAAGACGGCACCACCAAGGTCCTCAAGAAGGACTTCCCCGTACTGGCCGGCGAGGTTGTGGACGCTACCGTCCTCCGCGCCGACGCCCTGGATGAGTTCCTCAAGGCCCAGGTTGCCCGTGCGAAGGAAGAGGGCGTTCTCTTCTCCGCACACCTGAAGGCCACCATGATGAAGGTCTCGGACCCCATCATTTTCGGCCACGTGGTCAAGGCATACTTCTCCGAGCTGTTCGACACCTACGGCAAGCAGCTCGCAGCCGCAGGCATCAGCCCGAACAACGGCCTCGCTGCCATCCTCAGCGGCTTGGAAGACCTGCCCGAGGACGTCCGCGATGGCGTCAAGGCAGCCATCACCAAGGGCCTCGAAGACGGTCCCGCGCTGGCCATGGTGGACTCTGACAAGGGCATCACCAGCTTGCACGTTCCGTCGGACATCATTGTTGACGCCTCCATGCCTGCCATGATCCGTTCGTCCGGCCACATGTGGGGCCCGGACGGCAAGGAAGCCGACACCCTGGCGGTGATCCCGGACAGCTCCTACGCCGGTATCTACCAGGTTGTGCTGGACGACTGCCGTGCCAACGGCGCATTCGATCCCACCACCATGGGCACTGTTCCCAACGTGGGCCTCATGGCACAGGCAGCCGAAGAATACGGCAGCCACGACAAGACCTTCGAGATCCAGGCAGCCGGCACCGTTCAGCTGGTGGACAGCAAGGGCAACGTCCTCACCGAACACCAGGTCTTCCCGGGCGACATCTGGCGCGCATGCCAGACCAAGGATGTCCCGGTCCGCGACTGGGTCAAGCTGGCCGTCACCCGTGCCCGCGCTTCCCAGACCCCGGCTGTGTTCTGGCTGGACGAGACCCGCGCCCACGACGCCAACCTCATCGCCAAGGTCAACGAGTACCTCAAGGACCACGACACCGAGGGCCTGGAGATCAAGATCCTTTCCCCGGTTGAAGCCACGGCCTTCACGCTGGAGCGCATCCGCAAGGGTGAGGACACCATCTCCGTCACCGGTAACGTGCTCCGCGACTACCTCACGGACCTGTTCCCGATCCTCGAGCTCGGTACCAGCGCCAAGATGCTCTCCATCGTTCCGCTGATCAACGGTGGCGGCCTCTTCGAGACCGGCGCCGGTGGCTCCGCTCCCAAGCACGTCCAGCAGCTGGTCAAGGAAAACCACCTCCGCTGGGACAGCCTGGGCGAGTTCCTTGCTTTGGCCGTCAGCTTCGAGCACCTTGCCACCACCACCGGCAACGCCCGCGCACAGGTCCTCGCTGACACGCTGGACCGCGCCACGGGTACGTTCCTGCTGGAAAACAAGTCCCCGCGCCGCAGCGTCGGCGAGCTGGACAACCGCGGCAGCCACTTCTACCTGGCCACGTACTGGGCCCAGGAACTGGCCAAGCAGACCGAAGACGCCGAGTTGGCCAAGGACTTCGCGGCAATCGCTGAAGCCCTGACCTCCAACGAAGAGGCAATCGTCGGCGAGCTGGCCGCAGTCCAGGGTACCGCCGTCGACCTGGGCGGTTACTACCGTCCGGACGCTGCCAAGGCCGCTGAGATCATGCGCCCGTCGGCTACGTTCAACAAGGTCCTCGCGACCCTGAAGTAGTCCTGGTATAACGCAACAGGCCCGCAGGCATTGCCTGCGGGCCTGTTGCTTTTAAGCGAGGATTCAGCGTTCCGCGTGGAACCGCTCAGGTGCCACGCCGCCGTCGACGATGTCCTTCAGCACCCGGCCGATTGCCGGTGTGAACTTGAAGCCGTGGCCCGAGAAGCCGGCACCCACAACCAACGGACCGAAGTGGTCCAGCACAAAGTCCTCGTTGGGCGTGGTGGTGTAGGTGCAGCTGATGGGAACCGCGGTGGAAGGGTCGACGCCGGGAAGCCACTCTTCTGCGTACCGCACCAAAGCTTCCATCTGGTGGGGGATGGGCTCGAACGTGCGCTCGTCCGGATCCATGACGGGGCCGACGCCGTGCCAGCCGGCCTTCACGCCTTCGCCGGGAGTGAGCATGCCGTAAACGGGGCTGTACCAGTACTCGTACGCTTCGTTGTTCGGATCGGGGTCCGGGCTGTGGTTGAAGCTCGGCCACACCAACGTGTTGTCCCTGGGAGTGAAGTGGGCAGGCTGTTCCTGGGTGACCACCAAAGCCGGGAGATCAGTGAGCTTGCCGATGAGCTTGGGTGTCCAGGCGCCGGCCGTGACCACCACGCGGCTGGCCGTGTACTCCGTCTCCTCCGTCACCACCACCGCTGATTCGCCGCCGGTGACACGAATGTCCCGGACCGGCGTCGAGTACTTGAAAACAGCACCGTGCGCTTCCGCTGATTTCCGCAGCGCCACCAGGGCGTCAGCCGAGCGGATCCGCCCGGAGCCTGGCACGAAGAGGACGTCGGTAGCGAAGTTCATGCCCAGCCAGCGGTTGGCGGCTTCATCAGGGGAGATGAAGTAGCTCTCGATACCGCGTGCCTCGTGGGCTTCCCGCACTTGCTGTAAGCGGGGGACGTTGCCGTGGTTCACCAGCCCCACCATGTCCAGGAGCGGGGCGCCGTGCTCGGCCGCGAGTTCGTCCCAGAGCGTCTTGGACTCTGCCAGCAGGTCCAGGTAATCGGCCTCGGCGTAAGCGGTGTTGAAGTTGCGGGTGGCGCCGTGGGAGGCGCCGATGTGGTGCCCGGCCTCGAACTGCTCCAACAGAACCACTGAGCGACCAGCCCGGGCGAGTTGCCACGCGGCAGCCGATCCCATGGCTCCTCCGCCAACAACTACGACGTCAACCTGCATGCCTGCTCCATCCACAAAGTCCGCGACTCCAACCGGGGCCCCGAAGAGGGCCACCTCCCATTCTGCCCCCTAGTTGCGTTAGCTACGGACGTTACGCAGCCAAGCGCCTGCGGATCCACGCGGAGAACTGGTCCACCACGATGATCAGCACCAGCACGATCAGGATGTGCGTGAGCATGGAGTCGAACTGGAACGACTTGATGGACTGGTTGATCAGCAGGCCAATGCCGCCGGCGCCCACCAGCCCAAGCACCAGCGAGGACCGTACGTTGACGTCGAAGCGGTAGAGCAGCAGGCCAACAAATTGCGGAACCACCATGGGCAGCGTTGCGTTGGCCACCTGCTGGATCCGGTTGGCGCCGGCGGTCCGGAGTGCCTCTTGGGGTCCGGCGTCGATCTCCTCCATCGATTCCGCCCACAGCTTCCCCATCACACCCGTGTTGTGGCAGATCAGGGCGAGCACGCCCGCGAACGGACCAAGCCCGACGGCGGTGACGAAGATCAGCGCGAACACAATGTCCGGCACGGCGCGGAAAAACGACAGGATGGCGCGTGCTGCCTGGTAAACGAGCCGGTGCGGGCTGGTGTTCTCTGCTGCCAGCGCAGCCAGGAGCAGGGCGAACGGCACGGACAACGTAGTCCCCAGGAGGCCGATCCACAACGTCACCAGTGTGGCTTCGAGCCCGGGTTTGAGGGTTTTCTCCCAGCTGAGGTCCGGCGGGAACGCGTCGCCGACGAACGCGGCCATGCCCTGCCAGCCATCAACCAAAAGTTCGGGTTTGAAGTCCGTCCCTTCGATGGCCACGGCGTGAAGTCCGACGACGGCGGCAGCCACTGCCGCCGTCGTGACCCACCGCAGCGGCTTCTTCGGGCGGACCAGTGCCACTCGGGTTTGGGCCGAAGAGCCCCGTCGCGCGACGGCCGGGGTCAAGGTGTGGGGTGTCATGCTGCCTGGGTCCTGTCTGAAACGATCGCGTCTGAAGCGATCCTGTCCGGGGCGTACAAGGTATCGAGGTGGTCCGCCGTGACCTCTGCGGAGGGGAGGTCGAAGGTCATGGAGCCTTGGAGCAGGCCGATGGACCTGTCCGCGTACCGAAGTGCGAGGTCGGGCAGGTGCAGCACAGCGGCCACGGCCAGTCCTTCCGAATGCGCGAGTTCCCGCAGCAGCGACATGACTTGCTCGGCAGCGTGCGGATCCAATGCGGACACCGGTTCGTCGGCGAGTACGACGTCGGCCCGCTGGCAAAGTGCCCGGGCTACGGCCACGCGCTGCTGCTGACCGCCGGACAAACGGCCGACACGGTCGAATGCGCGGTCCGCGAGGCCGACCCGGTCCAGGCAGTCGAGGGCTTCCTGTTGAACGTCGGCGGGGAACAGCAGTGGACTGAGTGAGCGGACGGTGGGGATCCGCGACAGTGCGCCGGCGCAGACGTTGTCCAAGGCCGTGCGGCGGGGGACCAAATGGATCTTCTGGAAGATCATGGCCATCCGCTGCCTCGTCTGCTGCAGTTCACGGCCCTGCAGGTTCTCCAGCGCGGCGCCATCGATGCTGATGCTGCCGGCGTCCGGGGAAGTGATGCCCATGACGCAGCGCAGGGTGGTGGACTTGCCGGAACCGTTAGCGCCCAGGAAAGCCACCACCTCACCGGCTGCAACGGAGAAGTCGACGCCCTGCAGCACGGTCCGTCCGTTGAAGGATTTGCGCAAGCCTTGGACGGAGAGAAGCGGGCCCTGCCCGACGCGAGGCATTACAGGTCCTTCTCGGTGAGGCCCATGGTCTCGGCGAGCTCGAACAACGGCGTGTAGTTGTCCTTGGTGACCTCGAGCAAGGGACCCGGAGGGGTGACGTCCAGGAACTCGCCCACCTTGGCTACGTCGGCGGGAACCAGGCTCAGGAACGCGTCCTTCACGGCGGCTTTGAACGCGGGATCGGCGTCTCCGCGAACGGTGATGGGGTCGTTGGGGATCGGGTTGGACGTCCAGACCTGACGGAAGTCGTCCGGCTTGAACGTTCCGGCGGCAATGGCCGTGGCGAGCGTCTGCGAGTTGATCTGGGCCGCGTCCACCTTGCCGTTGGTCAGGGCCAGCAGGGCCTCGGGATGGCCGCCGGTGTAGTCCATCTTGATGTCGGCATCGGCAATTCCGGCTTCACGGAGGCCGAAGCGCGGCAGGACGTCACCGGACGTCGAACCAACGCTACCCAAAGCCAGCGACTTGCCCTTGAGGTCGCCGATGGCCTGGATGGGGCTGTCCTTCGGCACCCAGATCCCCGCGGTGTAGCTGCTGAGTTCCTTCTCTGCCGTGCCGAAGGAAACCAGCGGCTCAGCACCGGCCTTAGCGTCGGCGAACACGTAGCCCAGCGGGCCGAACTGACCGAGGTCCAGCTTGCCGTTGCGCATGGCCAGGACCTCGGCGGCGTAGTCCTCAACCACCTGGACACTCACCGGGCATTCGAGCTTCTTGGACAGGGCCGCGGCCAGGACATCGTAGGCGGGCTTGAGCTTGGCAGGGTCCTCGTAGGGCTCGATGCCGAACTTGATCTCACCGTTGGGGCAGGTGGCCGACGTCGCCTCGGGAGAGGACTGGGCGGCGCCGCCGCATGCCGTCAGCGCCAGAACGGTGGCGAGGGCAAGCGCGGAACCGGTGAAGAGCGTGGTTTTCATGGGAATCCTTATGCGAAGGGGATTGGAGGGGAGAAGGGGAAATCAGTACAAGCGCGAAACGTTGCGGTGTGCCAGGCCGAATGAAAGGGTCATGCCGACGCCGGAGGTCACCGAGACCACGGTGACGCCGGGCTGGATGTCACGGACCAGGATGGGAGCCACGTCAGACGACGCGTAGACGCCCTGCCAGCGCTGGATGATCTCCAGCGGCTCGCCGATCCTGTCCGTGATTTCGGCGTTGAGGGTGGTGGTCACCGCTTCGTCCAGGAACGGATCGGCGGTGCGGTGGTAGTGGTGCGAGTCGCCCAGAATGACGGTGCCGTCCGGCCGCTGGGTGAACATGACGTTGGCGCCGATCTCCAGCAGTTCGGGCTGGTTCTCCAACACCTCGGAGTGGAGCGCGGCAGCTGCGGGCATATCCGTGAACGCCGGGTACCGGAGCATGGACGTGGCCGTGAGGACAGCAGGTGCGAACTCGACGCCGGCAGGCTTGGCCGCGAGTGACATCTGCAGCGCGCACCGCTGGATCCGGTGTTCCTTGGCAAGGTCCGGAAACAGGTAATCGACGTCGTGGCCGACGCACACGAACACTTGTTTGGCACTGAGCTCGCCGCGCGACGTCCGGACGGTCACGCCTGCAGGACTCTGGCTGAAGCCCAGCGCCGCTGTGTTCCAGTGAAGTTCGACGCCGGGTTGCTGGCTGAGCCATTCGGCCAGCGTTGCGACGGTGGTGCGGGGGTCGACGCGGAGGTCATCCCGTAGGAAGGCGCCACCTACCAGACCGGGCCATGCTGCGCCTGAAGTACCGCCGTCGTCGTGCGCTTCTTCAGTCACGGAAGCCGACGAGCCCAACCGTTCCCGCGTCGCGGCGGGGGAGAGCAGCTCAACCTGTCCCGGTTCGCGCACCGCGGAGAGCTCACGCAAGACCTTCATTTCGGCCTCGGTGCGGGCGAGGACCACGGCCCCGGCTTCGGAGGCCCAAAACCCGGCACGTTCAGCGAACTCGAGCCAGTACTTCCGGGAGGTCTGGGCGAGCTCGTACAGTTCACCGGACTGGGCTGTGATGCAGCAGTGGCCGAAGTTACGAACCGAGGCGCCTGCGGCGTGGTGGTCGCGCTCAATGATGGTGACGGTCAGGCCATTGGCAACAGCGTGCGCGGCATGCGCCAGGCCAACAATTCCAGCGCCGACAATTACGACGTCGGTGGGTTGGCCCGGGCTGTTGTTGATGGGTGTGGGGGAGGTGCTTGGGTTGTTCACACCATTGAGACTGGTGGGCGGATCGAAAGGAATCAAGCTGAATCGGGACTTGTATATACAAGTTAACCTGAACTTAATGTCTGTTCATTTGAGTTCACTTCAAGTTCATCTCAGGGCCCTCAAAAACGGCGTTCTCATGCTGTGGGACTTGTATTATCAACTTGTGAGCACACAGCAGAACGCACCCCTCCACGTCCGTCTCAGTGAGGAATTCATGCGCCGGATCACCGATGGTGACTGGCCGCCGGGTTTCCAGCTGCCCAGCGAGGCGGAGCTGTGCCGCGAGTTCGGGACCTCGCGCGGACCGATTCGCCAGGCGCTCGCCTTCCTGCGTTCCGAGGGCGCGGTAACGGGTGGGCGGGGGCGTCCCCCCATGGTGCGGAGGTCCGTGCCGTCGCAGTCGTTCTCCACCTTCAACTCCTTCACGGAATGGGCCATCGGGATCGGCAAGACGCCCGGTCAACGCACGCTGGAGGTCGCACGCCGCGAAGCCAGCCCGGAAGCCGCCGAGGCACTCGGGCTGGTGCCGGGAACCACCGTGGTGGAGGTCCTTCGCGTCCGCTACCTGGACGAGGCTCCGGCCATGATCGAACGGACCACGTTCATCCTGGATGTGGGGCGAAAGCTCTTCGACTTCGACACCGACTCCGGGTCCATCTTCGCGTTCCTCAAGGAGCAAGGCGTGGACCTGCACAGTGCGCGGCACACCATCGACGCCGTCGCAGCCAGTGACGAGGACGCCGAACTGTTGGAGCAGCCCGAAGGCACTCCGCTCCTGCGCGAACGCCGTATCACCCGTTCCGGCGACGGGCAGCCCCTCGAATACTCCGAGGACCGCTACCTGCCGGCACTGACAAACTTCACCATCGACAACACCGTGGAACGCCGGGCCGCACTGGTCCGCATCCACACTGAAGGAGCCACCCCATGATCAAGCTTGTTGCCTGCGATATGGCCGGAACCACCATCGACGAACACGGCGACGTCTACGTCGCCTTGGCCCGCTGTGTGGAGGAAACCGGTGTGACCACCACGCCCGAGGCCGTGCAGGAGTGGATGGGCGCCGACAAGGTTGAGGCCATCACGGCCCTGATCCAGGCTGGTGGCGGGACTGCGGACCCGGCCACCATCAGCGCTGCGTTTGTCCGGTTCAAGGAACTGCTTGTGGAGCTCTATGACGCCAACCCGCCAGTGGCTTTGGAGGGTGTGGAAGAAGCCTTCCGCGATCTTCGGAGCAAGGGAGTCAAGGTGGCCCTGACTACCGGTTTCTCACGCGATGTGGCCGAGCCCCTCCTTGAGCGGCTGGGCTGGAGCGTCCACGACGATAACCTGCTGGACGCCGTCGTGTGTTCTGATGAAGTAGCCGCTGGCCGTCCGGCACCCCACATGATCCACCGGGCCATGGAGCTGACCGGCGTGCAGGACGTCCGCGCCGTGATCGCAGCCGGCGATACTGTGAACGACCTCGCCGCCGCCAACAACGCGGGCGTCACGGCCGTGGGTGTCCTGACCGGCAAGCTGGACCGCGAGGCCTTGGCTGCACACCCGCACCACCACATCCTTGACGGCGTGAAGGACATCCCGGCGCTGCTCTCGTAGAACACCGCCGGGTTGGCGGTGGGGACGCAGGCATGGAAGATTGGAACCCGTGAAATTCCTTCACCCGTCCCCCAAGTCCTCTGCCCGCGGAGTCACCATCCTGCGCGTGGTGTTCGGCGCGCTCCTCATGGTGCACGGCTTCCAGAAGTTCATGGCCGGGCATGCCGCCTTCGCCGCGTCCGTTGCCGCAATGGGCGTGCAGAAGCCCGAGGTTGTGGCGTGGCTGGTGATCGCCGGCGAACTGGGCCTCGGCCTGCTCTTGGTGCTTGGTGCTCTGACCCGGGTGGCCGGTTTCCTGGCGGCGATCATGTTCGCCGGGATCTGGTTCGTGACGGAAGCGGGCAAACCCCTGCTCACGGACAAGTCAGGTGTCACGGCCGAGCTCCTGATCGTTTACGTCGCCATCTCCGTAGCGTTCGTGTTCCTGGGGCCGGGTGCGTTGTCGCTAGACCGCAAGCTGGCAAGGCAACCGGCCCGCACAGGGCGTTAATACGGCTGGGTTAATTCACGACGGCGGGACGCACCACGCTCGGTGACGTCACCGCCTCGATCGGCTCACCGCGCGTCGTTCGGGTACCGGATGCCCAACTGTGACCGCACGCCGTCAAAGAGACGCATGACGTTGATGGAGTCCTCCAGCGGCATGACCGGGCTTTCTGTCAGGCCTTGCTGGATGCAGCGGGTCACTTCCCGGAGCTCGTAGGTGTAGCCGATGCCCACAACGTCAAAGTGCTCGCGCCGCGGCTCGTCCCAACCAATCCGTATCACCAGTTCGCGGGGGTTGTTCACGGAGCCAACGGTCTGCAGGAACCCGAGCCCGCCCGCCACCGTAGCGGTCCGAGGCCCGTGCGCCATCAACGACGACGTCAGTTGCGCATGTGCACCGGTGTCATAGCCAAGGGTCAAGGCGTTCTGGCTGTCCACGCCGTCCTCGTTGAGTGTGCCGATTGCGGTGACCGACTGCGGGAAGCCCAGCGTACCCAGTGCCCAGAGCAACGGGTAGACGGTGATGTCCAGGAGCGCTCCGCCGCCGTCATTGAGAGCCCAAATCCGTGCGGCGGGATCATAAGGTGCCGGGAAACCGAGGTCGGCACTGACCCACTGGATCTGCCCGAGTTCGCCGGAGGCAGCTATGGAAAAGGCCCGCTGCATGCTCGGCAGGAAACGGCTCCATACCGCTTCCATGAAGAACACCTTCTGTTCCCGGGCCAGTCTCACCAGCTCGGTGGCTTCGCGGGCGTTGATGGTGAGGGCTTTCTCGCAGAGCACGTGCTTCCCGGCCCTCAAAGCGGCCGCGGCAATCTGGAAATGTTGAGCGTGGGGCGTCGCCACATAGACCACGTCCACGTCGGGATCGTTGAAGAGACGCTGGTAGCCGGGGACGCCGTCGTCGTCCCCATAGCCCTTGGAGAAACCAAGGGTGTGGGCGAACGCATCCGCGGCAGCCTGGGTGCGGGAACTCACGGCATACAGCTCGGCATCTTCCAGCAGGGCGAGGTCCTGGGAGACGCTGTTGGCGATGTTGCCTGTGGACACCACTCCCCACCGCAGAGGCTGACCGGTGGCCGACCGGGGATCCTGGTTGGTTTGCGAGGAAAGCCAGGGCACGGCGATAGGAAGTGTCATGCCGTTCATCCTCTCATTTCCCGGTTGTCAGGACGTGGTGCGCACCCTTTTACGCCGAATGAAGGTGCAGTCCGAACGAAATGGCGGACGCGTGGCGAATACCCGGCCTTCCCCTTCGGCGCCGCACTGGTGGGCTTCGGCGCAGCAGTCCTTGTGGGCGCACTCGCCGGAGCCATCCCTGCGGTCGTGGCGGCGCGCGTCAAGGTCATCGACGCGATCCGGTTCTGACCTCCTCGCTAAGCCTGCCCTGCTGAAGCCGGAAGCAACGCTCTGTTTTCTGCGCCAGGCTGCGATCATGCGTAACCACCAGGATGGTGGTGTTGTGATCGCGGCTCAGTGAGCTCAACAATTCGATGATGTGCTCACCGGTTTGCTCATCCAGGTTTCCGGTGGGCTCATCGGCGAGGATCAGCTTGGGCTCGTTGGCCAACGCCCGGGCAATCGCCACGCGCTGCTGCTCGCCGCCGGACAAGCGGTTGGTGCGGCGCGAGTGCTTCTCCGGATCCAACTGCACCTGCTCCAACAGCTCCTTGGCCCGCTGTAAGCGCGCTGCCTTGCGGACACCGGCGAACTCCATGGGCAGCATCACGTTGTCCACGGCGCTGAGGTTCGGGATCAGGTTGAACTGCTGGAATACGAAGCCGATGTCCCGGCGGCGGTACTCGGTCAGCTTGCCGTCCGGCAGCCCCGCCAGGCTCACACCATCCACGACGACGTCTCCCGAAGTGGGCTTGTCCAGCGCACCCAGGAGGGACAACAGCGTACTCTTGCCGCTGCCGCTCTTGCCGACGATGGACGCCAGCGAGCCTTTTTCAAGCTCGAAGCTCACGCCGTTGACGGGCTTGATGGTCCGGTCACCGGACTTGAACTGACGGACCAGGTCCTTGACTACAATCACGGCTATTCTCCTCGGAGTACTTCGATGGGACGGATGCGGGCGGTCAGCAAGGCCGGGACCAACGCCCCGATGATGGCAACCGCGAACACCGCGGCGATACCTGCTGCCAGGACGCCGGGGGAGACGCTTGCGGTCACTGAGGTGAGCAACTGGGAGGCGCCGCCGAAGGGGCCACCCTGACCGCCGCCCGGCATGCCACCGCCCATACCGCCGCCACCTGGGACAGTGCCGTTCGGCATGGCCCCGGCAAGTGCGCCGCCGCGCTGGGTGGTGGGGGCCGCCGTCGTGCTGGTATTGGAACTGATGAGCGCGGAGGCGATGCCGCCGCTGGCCAGCGAAGCGATCACAGCACCCACAACGCTGCCGAGGGCAACCAAGACCAATGACTCGAGGACGAACTGCAGTCCGATGGTGCGGTTTCGGGCACCAATGGCTTTCAAGACCCCGATTTCCCGGCGGCGCTCGCGGACCAACATGACCATGATGAGCAGGATGATGATTCCGGCAGTTGCCAGGGCAGCGATGAAGGCGACCAGCGAGATGTTCTTGACGCTGTCCAGAGAGCTGACTGCGGTTTCGAGGTTGCGCTGGCCCTGGGTGACGTCGGCCTTGTCCGTGCCGAGAGCGTCCTGGACAGCGGTCTTGGTGCTGTCCACGTTTTCCATGCTGTTGACCGTGACGATCATGGTGGAGAGCTCATCCGGGGTTTCGGCCAGAGTCTGGGCTTCCGGAAGCGTCACATAGACGGCGTTGTTCCCAAAAGTGGTCCCGGCGTCAAAGATGCCCGCTACGGTGAAGGTCTTGTCCTGGATGGTGAACGTGGAGCCCACCGTCAGGCTGTTCTTCTCAGCCAGTGACGTGCCCACGAGAGCTTTGGCTTCTGCCTCGGTGTAGTCGCCCAAACCTGTGCCACTGGTGAGTTCCAGGGCCTTGCCCGTGCTGTCCACCTCTGCGCCGATGCCCGTCGCGGTGATCGGCAGCGTGCGTGCGGGCTGGGTGGTTGTGCCGGTGGTGCCGCTTGCGTTGTTCCGGTTGCCGAGCGTTCCGGCGTCGACGGCGGCCGTCAGGTTGGTGCTGACCGTCGCCTGCTGCCCTCCGGGGCCGAAGCCGCCGCCCGGGCCGGCCAGTTGGGTGGTGTCGGTGGTTGCCGTGGTTGCTGTCTGAAGACGAAGAGCCTTCGTGCCAACTACAGACGTCACATTGGCGACCGATGCCGCAGTCTCAGCGTCCGCCGTCGTGAGTGGTTCGCCGCCACCCTCGAACCCCTGGCCGCCTGCCGGGTTAACCGTCAGCGTGGTTCCCACGGAGGCATTGAGCTCCTGGACCTTGGCGCCCACGGCTTGGTTGGCCACGAGCATGGCCAACGCCAGGCCGATGGCTACGGCCAGGACGGCAACTACCGCCGCCGTTCTGATTTTGTTGCGGAAGGCATTGCCTACGCTTCGGGCAAGGACGCTCACGTTTCTCCTCTTGACCTGCAAGTTTGTTTGGCCCACTGGACGTGGGCTGCAGATTCAAGACTCGTGAGTGCTGCTGTGCGGGAAGCCAGCCGAAGCTATGCGTGGGCTGTGAAAGCGAAAGCCCCGGCCCGCCAATGGCGGACCGGGGCTTGCGGTGTAACTCGGGTATCAGTTACTTGGTGATCGGGCCAAGTACCGGATCGTCAACGTAAGCGGTCTTGACGTTCTCCAGGGTCACGATCTGTGGCGGGAGGAGGTAAGCCGGGACGGTCTTGACGCCGTTGTTGTAGGAGTCCTTGTCGTTGATTTCCAGTTCCTTGCCGGCCTGGAGGTCCTTCACCATGGTGATGGCGTGCTCAACGAGCTTGCGGGTGTCCTTGTTGATGGTGGAGTACTGCTCGCCTGCCATGATCGACTTGACGGACTCAACCTCGGAGTCCTGGCCGGTCACGACGGGGAGCGGCTTGCCGGCGGCCTTGACGGACGTCAGCACTGCACGGGCCAGGGTGTCGTTCGGGGAGAGGACGCCGTCCAAGGAAGCGGTGCCGTAGCTGCCGGTGAGCAGCGTGTCAGCGCGACGCTGGGCGTTTTCAGCCTTCCAACCCTGGGTGACAGCCTGCTCGAACGAGGTCTGGCCCGAAACTACCTTGAGGGTGCCGTCGTCGATCTTCGGCTTCAGGACGCTCATGGCGCCGTCGAAGAAGACCTTCGCGTTGGCATCATCCGGGGAGCCGGCGAAAAGCTCGACGTTGTACGGGCCGGAGGCCTTCTTGGCCTTCATACCGTCCAGCAGTGCCTGGCCCTGCAGTTCACCAACCTTGAAGTTGTCGTAGGCCACGTAGTAGTCCACGTTCTCGGTGTTCAGAAGCAGACGGTCATAGGCGATGACTGTAGCGCCGGAGTCCTTGGCCTGCTGGAGCTGCGTGCCGAGCTGCGCACCGTCGATGGCACCGACGATGATGACCTTGGCGCCCTTGGTGACCATGGCGCTGATCTGGTTCTGCTGCTCGGAAACGCCGCCGTTGGCGAACTGTACGTCAGCCTTGAAGCCGGCGCCCGTGAGGCCGTCGTTGAACAGCTTCTCCGCCAGGACCCAGTTTTCACTGGTCTTCTGCGGAAGTGCGACGCCGATCAGCGAGTCCTTGGGGAACGCTTCCCCGCCTGCTGTGCTGCTGCTTGAGCCGCTGTCAGTGCGGCCGCAGGCTGTCAGCGCCAGTGCCGCGATGGCAGCGACTGCTGCTGCCTTTCCTGCTTTACCAAACATTCGCATATCTTGGTTCACTTTCTGTGTGGGTGGGGTGGAGCGAGTCTGTCAGGA
Source organism: Pseudarthrobacter sp. PvP004 (assembly GCF_017876035.1). NCBI lineage: Bacteria > Bacillati > Actinomycetota > Actinomycetes > Micrococcales > Micrococcaceae > Pseudarthrobacter > Pseudarthrobacter sp. PvP004. Next base: position 2,719,948 of record NZ_JAGINL010000001.1, on the reverse strand, counting down.
AGCGGATTACGCTTCCTTGGAGATGACCTCTTTGGTGGAGGTGGTTTCGTCGGGCTTGATCTCGTTGTTGCGCTGGAAGTTCTTCATCAGCAGCCCGGTAATGGACCGCTTGCCCTGGGACTTGTTGTAGACATCGAAGGCAACGGCTGCCAGGAGCACCAGGCCCTTGATGATCTGGGTGAGGTCGGCGCCTACGCCCAGGAGCTGGAGGCCATTGTTCAGGACGGCCATCACCAAGCCACCCACGATCGAGCCGATCACGGTACCGACGCCACCGGTAACGGCAGCGCCGCCAATGAAGACGGCTGCGATGGCGTCCAGTTCCCAACCGACGCCGTCGAACGGGCCGGAAGCGGTGGAGCGGCCCACGAAGATCATGCCTGCCAGGCCAGCCAGGACGGACATGTTCATCATGACCAGGAAGTTGACCTTCTTGGACTGCACGCCGGACAGCTCAGCTGCGTGGCGGTTGCCACCCACGGCGTAGACGTGGCGGCCGAGGACGGTCTTATCGGCGATAAAACCGTAGATGAGGACCAGGACGGCCAGAATCAGGCCCGGGATGGGGAAGGAAGTACCGGGGCGGCCCGTGGCGAACAGGTACGTGGCGTAGAGGATGGCACCGCAGATCAGGACCAGCTTGGTAACTTCAACCCAGAGCTCGGGAACGTCGGCTCCCAGCGCCTTGTTGGTGGCGCGGGCTCGCAGGGACATGATCACCACGAGCGCGGCGGCAATGATTCCGAGCAGCAAGGTGAGGTTGTTGAAGCCGGTGTTCGGTCCAATTTCAGGCAGGTATCCGGAGCCCAGGAACTGGAATTCCTTGGGGACAGGGATGGTGTTGGACTTGCCGACGAACTGGTTGAAGCCGCGGAACAAGAGCATGCCGGCCAGGGTCACGATGAAGGCGGGTATGCCCACATAGGCCACCCAGAATCCTTGCCAGGCACCGATCACTGCCCCCAGGACCAGACCGAAGAGGACACCGGCCCACCATGGGAAACCCCAATCCCGCATGGCCAGGGCCACGAAGACGCCGACGAAGGCGGCAACGGAACCCACGGAAAGGTCGATGTGGCCGGCGATGATCACCAGGACCATGCCGATGGCCAGGATCAGGATGTAAGAGTTGCCGTTGAACAGGTTGATCACATTGCCGGGGGTGAGCGTACGGCCCTCGGTGAAGATCTGGAAGAAGACGATAAGTGCCACCAGGGCGAAGATCATGCCGAACTGGCGGGTATTGCCACCAAATAGCTTCTTGAGCGCGTTCATTGTTTTGGTCCTTGTGTCAGGAAGGGGCGAGGCTGGGCCAATGGTCAGGCGGATTTGCGGGCGGAAGTCATGAGCTTCATGAGGCTTTCCTGGCTTGCTTCGTTTTTGTCCAGGACGCCGGTGATGGCGCCTTCGAAGATGGTGTAGATGCGGTCGGACAGGCCCAGGAGCTCGGGAAGCTCCGAGGAAATGACAATCACTCCCTTGCCTTGGTTGGCCAGCCTCTGGATGATGCCGTAGATCTCGTACTTGGCACCCACGTCGATTCCACGGGTGGGTTCATCCAGGATCAGGAGGTCGGGATCAGTGAACATCCACTTGGCCAGCACTACTTTTTGCTGGTTGCCGCCGGAGAGCTTGGCTACGCCTTCTTCCACCGACGGTGTCTTGGTTCGCAGTGATTTCCGGTACTCCTCGGCGACCGAGAATTCCTTGCGGGTGTCCACCACCGTGTAATTGCTGATCTTGTTCAGGGCCGCCGAAACCGTGGTGGTCTTGATGTCGTCCAGCAGGTTCAGGCCCAGGGACTTGCGGTCCTCGGTCACGTAGCCGAGGCCTGCGTCGATGGCGGCGCGAACGCTGCGGAGCTGGACCGGCTTGCCGTCTTTGTAGACCTGCCCCTTGATGAACCGACCGTAGGAATGCCCGAACAACGATCGCGCCAGTTCCGTGCGGCCTGCGCCCATCAACCCGGCGAAGCCGACGATTTCGCCGCGGCGTACGTAGAAGTTGGAACCCTTGCAAATCAGGCGGTCCTGGATCTGGGGGTGTCCCACCGTCCAGTCCTTGACCTCGAAGAAGACTTCACCGATCTTCGGCTCGTGATCCGGGAAGCGGGACTCGAGCGTCCGGCCAACCATGCCTTTGATGATGCGGTCCTCGTCCACGCCATCCCGTTTGACGTTCAGCGTCTCGATCGACTTGCCGTCACGGATGATGGTGATCTCGTCAGCGATCTGTTCGATCTCGTTGAGCTTGTGGGAAATGATGATCGAGGTGATGCCCTTGCCCTTCAGGCCAAGGATCAGGTCCAGCAGGTGCTGGGAGTCTGACTCGTTCAGCGCTGCGGTGGGCTCGTCCAGAATCAGCAGGCGAACGGATTTGTTCAACGCTTTGGCGATTTCCACCAGCTGCTGCTTGCCGACACCGATTTCCTTGATGGGGGTGTCCGGGTCTTCCCGCAGGCCTACCCGGGCCAGCAATTCAATGGAACGCTTGCGGGCTTCCGCCCAGTCAATGACGCCCCACTTGGTGGGTTCGTTGCCCAGGAAGATGTTCTCCATGATGGACAATTCCGGAATCAGCGCCAGTTCCTGGTGGATGATCACGATGCCCGCCGCTTCACTGGCGCGGATGTCCTTGAACTGCTGCGTTTCGGCCATGTACACGATGTCGCCCGTGTAACTGCCGTGGGGGTAAACGCCCGACAGTACTTTCATGAGCGTGGACTTGCCGGCGCCGTTCTCGCCGCAAATTGCGTGGATTTCGCCGGCCAGCACGCGCAAGCTCACATTCGACAAGGCCTTCACGCCTGGGAATTCCTTCGTGATCGAGCGCATCTCCAAAAGGACGGGATCACTTTGCGTGTTGAGGGATGTCATCAGCCCTTACGCCTCCAATGCATGACTTCGTTGTCGGCCCCGCAAACGGCGGAGCTGTCTGATGAAAAAGTAAACTGGATCACCTATCTTGTCGTCAAGACTTGAACACAAGATCCAGCTAACGATTTCGTTACCTACCGGTAATACCGGCATGTTGGAACACTAATGCGGCTGCGCCAAGGGCTTCTGCACGGGCCCCGAGGGAGGACATGGCCAGGTGCGTTGTCTCGCCCACCACGGGCACTGCGTGGCGCACCAGGCCCCTGCGGATAGGGTCCAGCAAAAGGTCGCCGAGGCCCGCCAAGGGGCCACCGACCACGATTACTTCCGGGTTGATCAGATTGGAAACGTTGCCGAGCGCGCGGCCAACCGCAAGTCCTGCATCGTCCACCACGCGCTGGGTCGCGGAGTCCCCGGCGAGGCAGTTGCGCACGATGTCCTGCGGCGTCAGGAGTGTCTCCTGGCCACGGCCCAACAGCTCGATCATGGTGGTGGTGGACGCTATCGTCTCGAGGCAACCCCTGTTGCCGCACCGGCACACCAAACCATGTTCATGGATGGTCGCGTGGCCGATTTCGCCTGTGATACCCACGTTGCCGTAGTAAGGAAACCCGTTGAGTATCAGGCCCGCGCCGATGCCCGAACCGATCTTGAGGAACATCAAGTTGGAGACCCCGCTGTGGGGACCCCACGTTACTTCGGACAGCGCACCCAAGTTGGCGTCGTTGTCAACAAAGACGGGGCAATTCAGGGCTTCCTCCAGCCGATGGAGGATGTCGATACCTACCCACTCGGGGAGGATGGCGCCTTGGGCGACCGTGCCGGAGCGTCGATCGATGGGGCCGGGGATGCCCGCTCCCGCACCCACAACGGCTGTGCGATCAATGCCGTTTTCCTCGAGCAGCTTTTCCAGTAACCGCACCGCCGCTGCGATGCCTTCCTCGGCCCGGTGGCCTAGCGGCAACTCAATGTAATCCTCAGCAATCACGTGATAGCCCAACGATGCGAGGACCACCCGCAGGTGGCGGCGTCCAAAGTCGATTCCGACGGCGACGGCCCCGTTGCTGTTCAGCCTCACGTTGGTTGCCCGGCGGCCGGAACTGGTGGTCGGTTCCGTGGAAACCAAGCCGGCGTCCTGCATGATTTTCACGATGTTGGAGATCGTGGCGGTGGAAAGCCCGGTCTGCCGGGAGAGCTCTGCCTGCGTGGACGGCCCGCTCAACAAGCATTCGATGATGCGTTGCTGATTCAGGTGGCGGAGCGCTGACTGCGAGCCGGGTTTTCTTGGGTGGCTCTTCGTTGAGCGCTGCGTAGCGGGCATGACAAGAAGATTGCCCCACAAGCGATGTTGTAGTCAAGAAGTGAACACAGCAAGTCAACCCTGCCCGACATACTCCAACGCAAGAATGTCTCTTAAGTACCCGTTGTGAGGCCCGATATGCACCCTAAGATCCCCCATTTGCGCGCAGAGGTGGCCTCGCAACGCAAGGGAGCGCGGGCATTGCGTCCCGATTTGGGGGCGTGCGGGTCCAATTGCCTCACCAGATGCTCGAGTCCCACGCCTACGCTGGAAGGAAAGATCCTCCCGGGCACGTGAATTTGGCACCGGGATCAGGCGAAACCAAGGTGGTAATGATGCTGCTCTCAGTCCTGCAGGCGAACGCTTCCGTCATGGACGTAGAGGCCAACCTGCGCACAATCGACGACGCCGCCCAGCGCGCCGCTCAAGCCGGGGCCGGGCTGCTCCTCACACCGGAGCTGTTCCCCGTTGGCTACGCACCGCTGCGTCTCCACGCTGAACTGGATCCGGCTACCCTCCCCGGCATCCGCGAGCGCCTGTCCGAGATCGCCCGCCGTCACAGCATCGGCCTGGTGTACAGCCTCCCGGCAGTCGCCGACCATGAGAATGCCTGGCACATCACCGCTTCCCTCCTGGATGCCGAGGGCAACGAAGTCCTCAACTACGCCAAGGTCCACCTCTTTGGCCCGGAGGAGCACAAGGCGTTCGTTGGCGCCCAAGAACCTCCCGCGGTCGTGGATTTCAACGGAATCCGTACATCGATGCTGATCTGCTACGACGTGGAGTTCCCGGAGGCGGTCCGTGCCGCCGCCACCCGTGGTGCCGAGCTCCTGTTGGTGCCAACAGCTCTTTCTGCCGGGTTCGACAACGTTCCGCAGGTCCTCATCCGCGCGCGGGCGTTGGAGAGCCAGCTCAACGTGGCGTACGCCAACCACTCCGGGCATGAGGACGTCTACACGTTCCTGGGCGGCAGCGTCGTGGCCGGACCGGACGGCTCGTTGCTTGCGGCAGCAGGGGAGTCCGCGGCCCTGCTGTTCGCCGAGGTGGGCACGGAGTCGGTCAACGCGGCACGCGAGGAAGTCCCGTACCTGCGCGAACGCCGGCCGAACCTCTATGCAGAGTGGGACAAGCGCGCCTAGTCGCGGGTCCCTTCAGCTGCAGCGCCGGCCACCAGCTCGTCCACGTACTGCAATGCGAACCACAGCTCGGCCCGGACCTGCGCTTGGTTGAGGTCCATGTCCAATAGTTCGCCGAGCACGCCGATCTGCCGCCGGACACTGTTCCTGTGAAGTCCAAGGAGTTTGGCCGAGCCGTCCCAGCTGCCGTTTTCGCTGAGCCAGCCTCGCAGGACACTCAACAGCGGGTCCCGCCGGTCCGCTTCCAGCGAGAGCACGGGTGCCAGGAGTCGTTCGGCCAGCATGGTTCCCGCTTCACGGCCCAGGAGTCCTGTGACGGACCACGTCACCTCGTCCACGCGGGCGCTCTTGCCGGTGGAGACAACGCGGCTGCGCAAAGAACCTGCCCGTTGGTATGCCGCCTGAAGGCCAAGGAGTTCCGTTGGCTCGCCGATTACCAGTCGCCAGCCCAGCTTCTCGATATCCGCAAGCAGGGAATCGTCAACCCTGAGCCGCGTAATGGCCGCGAAACCGTACTCGGTGATCTCCACGAGCTTGGTGTCGAACAGCCGCCGCCACTGGAGCACCTCGCGAACCGGGCCGTCGTCAGCCGCGCCATCAACCCGGACGCCTTGAACCACCCGCATCTGTGCCGACCGGGTGGACGACAGACTCTGGGCGAGCAGGTCCTTCAGCCCGTTGACATGTTTAGTGCCGCCTGACGCCAGCGAGTCCGGGTGCAACAGCACGGCCGTAGCCAGCTGGCTGGGTGCCAACGAGCCACTGGTCCGCTGCCTCACCAGCAACTCCAGCAGACCAACGGCCGCCTGCACCACATTGTTTTGCGCAGGAGTCAGCGGCGCGTCGGAGCCGAGGATCAGGGCGCCGAGGTTTGCATCCTTGGTGCTGCGCAACGGATGCCCGAACACCAGCGCCGATCCCGGCTGCTCAAAACCGTCCATCTCTACACGCGGACCGCTGCCTGACAGCAGCCGCTCCAGGAGCGGTGCCAACAAGGAATGTTCGACGCCGCTGCTGCCGCCGGCGTTGTGCCCGCGCGCCCGGACCCGTCCGTCAGCGCCCACCAGAACAGCCCACACGGGGACCCTCTGCACCAGGGCGGCCAGCAGTTCGTGTTCCGGCCTGGGGGAGAGTACCGCGCGCATGAGTTGGCGGTTGGTGTCCGCCAGTTGCCGGAAGACCCTCGCGTTGTCGGTTTCCAGAAGCTGGGAGAATTCCAGGCCGATCGCCGCGAACGGCACGGACTCAGGTACCTCGAACAATGTGAGGTTGTGCTTGCGGCAAGCATCCAGCAGGACGTCCGGGACGGCGTCGAAGTAGGGCCTGATGCCGAATCCCAACGCAGCCACCTTGGCATCCACCAGCCGCTGGACATAGGCATCCACCTTGGCCGCCGAGCCGCCCTCCCCAAGGAAGGGCAACCCGGCGGTGAGGAGGAACTCGCCCTCCGGCAGGTACGGCGTGGGGTCTTCGAGCTCACTCGGTTCCACCCATCGCAGCAGCGAGGAGCCGCTGCCGCCGTCGTGAAGCATTTTCAACTCCGGCGGCAGCTGCTCCAGGAACTGTTCGAGCGTGACGAAACTGAGGCGGGCGGTGGCGGGCTCAGGCGACATTGCCCGGCCCGGCGGCTGCCGGCTCCTGGTAGTCGGGGCACCGGTAAGCGGTAGTGGCGTAAGCGCGGGGGAGCCGCGGCGCGATCCTGTTGATGATTTCGTCGCCGTGGCTTCCAATCGCGGCGCCCCAGTCGTCGGCGCTCGCCGCCCCGCAGGCCGGGTCACCGAACAGCACCGCCGTGTCGCCGACGTCGATTCCCGACGCGTCCGGCCCAAGGTCCACCATGAACTGGTCCATGCAGACCTTTCCGATCACCGGGACCGTGCGCCCGCCGATGTTCACCACCGAACGGCCGCTGATGCCTTTGGGGATGCCGTCCGCGTAGCCGAGCGGGATGAGCCCGAGGTATCGCGGCTCATAGGTGATGGCCTGGTGTTCGTAGCTGACGCCGGTGCCTGCGGGGACCTTCTTGAGCATGACCAGCGGTGCGGTCACGCTGAGCGCGGGACGCAGGCCAAAGTCGGCAGGGTCCAGGTGATCGGCCGGGGCGAGTCCGTAAATTGCCAGGCCTGCGCGGACCATGTCGAAGTGGAATTCGGGCCGGTCCAGGATGTTCGCAGAGCTGGATACGTGCCTAAGTTCGGGGGCAAGTCCTGCCTGGTGCGCTTCGCGAACAGCGTCCTCGAACTCGGCGACGGCGGTGATGTTGCCGGGGTGCGCTGGTACATCGGCCCAGGCCAGGTGGGTCCAAATGCCGCGTACGCGAAGGTTCCCGTCGAGCTCTGCCTGCCGGGCCTGCGCCACGAGCTCGGCCCAGTCTTCCTTGCGCGCACCGCCGCGGCTCAGGCCGCTGTCCAGTTCCAAGTGCACGACGGCGGGACGGCCCAGGCGTTTCGCGATGCCTGCCAGCACCTCCAGTTGGCCAACGCTCCCGAGCGACACATCGATGTCGTTTTCGAGGGCTTCGCGAATGGTGGCGCTTGTCTGGGATGCCAGATACAACCAGGAAAGTATCGGCACAGTGATGCCTGCTTGGCGGAGCGCAATCGCTTCGCTGAGCTGGGCCGTTCCCAGCCAGTCCGCTCCAGCCTTGACAGCTGTGCGGGCTACTTCCACCAGTCCGTGGCCATAAGCATTTCCCTTCACCACGGCCATGAAGAATGGCGCCTCAGTGCGCTTTTTCAGGGCCTGGATGTTGTCCGAAATCGCCGACAGGTCCACGGTGACCTGCCCCGAAAGGGCTGCCGAAGCAGCCTCTTGATAGTGTGCATTACGTCTCATGGTTGAACACTATAGGTCATTTTGCACCGTGGTGAGAGGTGGCTCACATGCCAGTCTTGTGGAGGGGAAATCGAAACTACTTTGAAGGGACGTCAAGGGTGACTGTGCCTGTGAACACCAAAAACCCGGCTGCGGCCAACGGCGCCAGGCCGAGCCTGGGCGCGCAACTCCTGCGCCGCAAGCCCATTGGCCAGATGGTCAGCGAAGCCGGAAGCAGTGAAAGCGGAACGCCGCTGGTCCGCAGCTTCGGGGTCCTCCAGCTGACCATGATCAGCGTCGGTGCCACGCTCGGCACCGGCATCCTGGTCATCCTGGGCGAATCCGTGCCGCTGGCGGGACCTGCCATCTGGATCTCCTTCGTCATCGCCGGCTTGGCCGCTCTGCTCTCCGCCGTGTCCTATGCCGAAATGGCTGGACTCGTTCCGGTGGCAGGTTCCAGCTACTCCTACTCCTACGCCACCATGGGCGAGGGCATGGCCTGGATCTGCGGCTGGTGCCTGGTGCTGGAGTACGCGGTCTCGGTTGCAGCAGTTGCCGTGGGGGCCGGACAGTACGTCAACGAGACCTTGGCTGCCTTCGGTCAGTTCCTGCCGGACGCCGTGAGCCAGCCGCCGGGGGATGGCGGCGTGGTCAACGTCCCCGCGATGATCATCGTGATTCTGGCCATGGTCCTGCTGGTCCGCGGTGCACGTGAGAGTGCGTGGATCAACACTGCAATCGTGGTGATCAAGGTGGGCATCCTGCTCTTCTTCTGCGCCGTAGCGTTCACCGCGTTCAATGCCGGTAACTTCGAGCCTCTTCTCCCGATGGGTGCCGCAGGGGTATCCGCCGCAGCGTCGAGCGTTTTCTTCTCCTACATCGGCTTCGACGCCGCCTCCACCGCGGGTGAGGAAGCCAAAAACCCCAAGCGGGATCTCCCCAGGGCCATCATGCTGTCCATGGTGATCGTCACCAGCATTTATGTCCTGGTTGCCGTCGCTGCCATTGGCGCCCGGCCTTGGGGTTGGTTTGACGGTACGGAGGCTGCTCTGGTGCAGATCCTGCATGAAATCACCGGGCAGCCCTGGATTGCGCTGGTCTTCTCCATGGGTGCAGTTCTTGCCATCGCCAGCATCGTGCTGACAGTCCTCTACGGTCAGACCCGCATCATGCTCTCCATGTCCCGCGACGGCATGATGCCCAAAGTCTTTGGACGCATTTCCCGCCGAACCGGCACCCCTGTAGCTGGAACGCTGATCGTTGGCGTCGGCGTCGCCCTTGCCGCTGGCTTGGTCCCGCTGGGTGCTCTGGCCGACGCCACCAGCATCGGAACCCTGTTCGCGTTCGCGTTGGTCAACGTTGCAGTGATCTACCTGCGCCGCAACCGCCCCGATCTTGAGCGAAGCTTCAGGGTTCCCCTGTATCCGATCACTCCCATCCTGGGCACGCTGATGTGTGCCTACCTGATGATCAACCTCGGTGCCGATACCTGGATCACCTTCGGTGTCTGGATGCTCGTGGGCATCGCCATCTACTTCGGCTATGGACGCCGGAACTCCAAGGTAGCCGCGCTCAGCGAACAGGACTACCGTGAACTAACCACCAGGGCCGTGAGCCCGGAACCTGTGAAAGCAGCAAACTCATGACCATCGCCACCGAACTCCCGCTCATCGAGGAACCAGGAGCGCCCGCCGCAGCAGCCGGCGCACCGATCACCATGTTGAACCCGGACTTCCCGTTCAGCTACGACCATTACCTGGCGCACCCCAACGGGTTGGGCTCGGTCCCCGAGGAGCTCCACGGCACCGAGGTGGCCATCATCGGCGCCGGGCTGTCCGGCTTGGTTACCGCTTACGAACTCATGAAGCTTGGCCTCAAACCCGTCATCTACGAGGCCGACCAGATCGGTGGACGTCTCCGGACTGCGAGCTTCCCGTCCGCGCCCGGCGTTGTGGCGGACCTCGGCGGCATGCGCTTCCCGGTTTCCGGAAAGGCTTTCTACCACTACGTGGACCTCCTTGGCTTGGACACCAACGATTTCCCTAATCCCATGGCGCCGGCAACTTCTTCCACGGTCATTGAACTTGCGGGTAAGAAGCACTACGCCACCACTGCTGACGAGCTGCCGGAGTTCTTCCTCGAAGTGGCCGACGCCTGGAAAGCCGCAGTGAATGACGGCGCTGCTTTCGCCGAGATGCAGGAAGCCATCAAGGCCCGCGATACCAAGCGGATCAAAGAACTCTGGAACGCACTCCTGCCTGAGTTGGATGAGCAGACGTTCTACGGCTTCATTGCGGCCAGCAAGTCCTTCAAGGAGGCCGGCTTCGCTCACCGTGAAGCATTCGGGCAAGTGGGCTTCGGCACCGGTGGTTGGGATACCGACTTCCCCAACTCCATCCTCGAAATCCTCCGCGTGGTCTACACCGACGCCGACGACCAGCACCGCTCCATTAAGGGAGGAGCGCAAAGGCTCCCCGAGGCACTCTGGAACCACGCGCCGTCGGGCCTTAAGTACTGGCCGGAAGGCACCTCGCTCGCGTCCCTGCACTCCGGTTCGCCGCGCGGAGCCGTGGACAACATCCGCCGGGCGGAGAACGGCGACCTCCTGGTCCGCGAGAACTGGGGGCGCGAGGCCACGTACCAAGCCGTGGTGACCACCTGCCAGTCCTGGCTGCTGTCCACGCGCATCCACACCGAGGAAGCGCTGTTCCCAGCCGAGTTGTGGACAGCGATCGAGCGCTCGCACTACATGCAGTCGTCTAAGACCTTCGTGATGGTGGACCGGCCGTTCTGGAAGGACATCGATCCCGAGACCGGCCGCGAGGTCTTGTCCATGACCCTCACCGACCGCCTCAACCGGGCAACGTACTTGCTCGACGACGGCCCGGACAAGCCCGCTGTCATCCTCCTGTCCTACACCTGGAACGACGACGCCCTGAAATGGCTAGCGCTCACCGCCGAGGAACGCGTGAAGCTCATGCTGCACTCCTTGGAGCAGATCTACCCGGGCGTGGACATTTCAAGCCACATCATCGGGCAGCCGATCACGGTGTCCTGGGAAGCGGACCCCAACTTCATGGGCGCGTTCAAGGCCAACCTGCCCGGACACTACCGGTACCAGCAGCGCTTGTTCACGCACTTCAAGCAGGATCAGCTGGCGGAGCACCAGCGCGGAATCTTCCTCGCGGGGGACGATGTGTCCTTCACCGCCGGATGGGCTGAGGGTGCCGTGACCACGGGCCTGAACGCCGTGTGGGGAGTGGTGAACCACCTGGGTGGCGCATCCGCTGCCGGCAACCCGGGTCCGGGTGACCTGCTGGATGAGCTCGGCCCGATCTCCCTGGACTGATCTCCCCTTATACGTTGCGAGGCCCGCTCTGCACCCTAAACCCTCAGGGAGGCGGTGGGGATGCAGGGCAGGGCCTCGCATTCGTATTTATCCACGAAGGGATGTTCGCCTAGCTGAGGGCTAAGGCGAGGCCAAACATGGCCAGCGCGAATATCGGGAAAAGCCAGTTGGTGACCAGCACGCCGATCTTCTTCCGCGCTCCGGTGTTCGGCTTCGTGTCGGCAGTTGGGTCGATAATGTCGTCGTTATCCGGGCCAAGGTGCCTCATCGTGTTGACGATGGAGAGAAGAACCATGATGGCGGCGCTGCCCATGAGCCAGGGGAGAGGGTTCAGTTCCAGCCATGCATCCGCCCGGTTGGTTGGCGCTACTACTCCGGAGGCAAGCCCTGACGCTACACAAATGACAACAAGGCCTACGAGCACCCAGTGGTGCCGGACCGCTGCGGTGAGATAGAGCGGCAGGAGTGCAATGACTACGAGCGGCGTCGCAACAAGAGCTGCTTGTACCGGCGAAATCAGCATTGGCTCGGAGCGGGCCCATGGCACCACGGCCTGGTTGAAAAGCAAAAAGGCCAAGATGCCCAGCATGGATGGCCAGAGCGCCTTCCTTACCCATTCAAACTTCGGCGCACGTGGAAGTTCGAGCTCGGCCGCATAGCTGCGTGCTGGCCCGAACGCTTCCTCAGCCTGTTGACCGGTGTCTCTGAGGAGTTCCCGGACGCTTGCCACGGTGTCACCGATTGCATCCCCATGTACCTGGCGGAGTCGAAGTTCCAGGACGAGTTCGTCAAACCATTTCTTGTTGGCGGTTTCCTGCATCATGTAGTGGTCTCCTTCGTGTCCTGCCCGTCGAGGTATCGCTTGCTGAGCTCGGTGAATCGCAGCCAGTCCGCGCTGAGCCGTTTCACTTCGGTGCGCCCGCGGTCAGTCAGGGCAAAGTACTTTCGGCCCGGTCCGCCGTCCCCTGCCCGCCATTCGGTGGTGACCAGGCCAGCGGCCTCATAACGGGTGAGGAGCGGGTAGAGAGTGCCGCCCTTGATGGTGCCGAACCCGTGGCGCTCAAGTTCACTGATGATCGCGTAACCGTAGGAGGGGCCAGCGGAGAGGGCATGAAGCGAGAGGAAGCCCAGCGTCGCACGCAGCCAATCACTTGGCCAATCAGCGCCTTCCGACGTCGGCGGACCTGGATGGGAAGCTGTCATGACTACATTGTCACTCTAAGTAGTTAGCCTGTAAAGCCATGGTATGCAGCGAGGCCTGCCCTTCGACCGAACGCTCAGGTTCGGTCGAAGGGCAGGCCTCGCGATTTGCGTCAGTTTGTGTGCATCTCCCTGTGCGCCGCAGCGAGCTCCTTGTAGTGGTCCGCGTTGTGCTTGACACCCTCAAACTCTTCATCGGTAAGTTCGCGGCGGACCTTCGCGGGAACACCGGCAACGAGGGAGCGCGGGGGAATGACCGTGCCCTCCAGAACCACTGCGCCGGCAGCGATGAGCGAACCCGATCCAACTACTGCGCCGTTGAGGATGGTGGCGCTCATGCCGATCAGGCAGTCGTCCTCTATGGTGCAGCCGTGGACCACTGCGCTGTGACCCACGGAGACGCGCTCGCCGACGGTGCACGGGAAGCCGGGGTCGGCGTGGAGGACTACGTTGTCCTGGAGGTTGGACCCTGCACCCACGCTGATCGCGGCCGTATCTGCGCGGACGGAGACGCCGTAGAAAGCACTGGAGTCCTCGGCCAACGTGGCCTTGCCAATAATTGATGCCGTGGGTGCCACGAAGGCGGTGTCATGGATGGCCGGAGTATCCCCGGCGAAAGTGTAAGAAGGAGCCATGGAGCCCAGCTTAGTTCCCCATCAGGTGGCACTTCAGGCCGATATGCCGCCCCAAAACGGCCTGAAGTGCGACTCAGTTGGGCAACGGGGTGCGGAGGACCAGGAACTGGTAGTGCTGATTCCACTGACCCGCGCCGGGGCCGGACTCCACGCCCACACCTTCCGGCCAGGTCCGGAAGTGTTCCACAGCACCGTGTTCGCCAAAAATCCGCTGCACGGTTTCGTCGCTACGGCGGCTGAAGAACCGTCGCGGCTCCTCGAGGTCCTCCGGGTTGAGGACTTCGTCGTCCTCACCTGACCAAAGCCCGACGGCGATTGGCGCACCAGGTGCGGTGACCCGCACCAGTTCGCGGACGACGTCGTGAATTCGGCTGTTGGGAACATGAAGGAGAGTACTCATGGTCCACGCCGCAGAGAACACAGAAGAGGCAAAAGGCAGGTCCCGCCCGCTGGCCACCGAGGCGTCGAGCCCGGCCGAGCGCGCCAAATGAACGCTTTCCGGGGACAGGTCAACACCGGTGTAATGCAGCCCTGCGCGGACGAACTCCACGCCCTCCACCCCGGTTCCACACCCGAGTTCCAGCAATGAGTGCCGGTGCTCGGACTTCAACAGCCGGATGAACCATTCCCTGCATTCAACCCGATGCGGGGTCAATGCCCGGGTGTTCCGGACGGGAGCATGGCGGTCGTAGTAAACCGCCAGGTCAGCTTCATGGTTGGCCTCGGGGATGCCGTGCATACCCTCAGCATAGGAGCGGCGTTAGTTGAACACCACGGTCCGGGTGCCGTCGAGCAGCACGCGGTGTTCGGCATGCCACTGGACTGCTTGGGCCAGCGTACGGCCTTCGACGTCGCGGCCCATCTGCACGAACTGGGCAGCCGTGCGTGCGTGGTCAACGCGGATGACTTCCTGCTCGATGATCGGACCCTCGTCGAGGTCGGCCGTCACGTAGTGGGCAGTGGCGCCGATGATCTTCACACCGCGGGCGTGGGCCTGGTGGTACGGCTTGGCACCCTTGAACGAGGGAAGGAAAGAGTGGTGGATGTTGATGGCCTTGCCGTTCAACTCCGTGCAGAGATCGTTGGAGAGAACCTGCATGTAACGGGCCAGGACCGTCAGTTCGACGTCGTGCTCGGCGATCAGCTTCAGCAGCTCCGCCTCGGCCTGGGGCTTGGTTTCCGGCGTCACGGGGATGTGGTGGAACGGGATTCCGTAGAACTCCGCCAACGACTCGAGGTCGCGGTGGTTGGACACGATGGCCGGAACGTCGATGGGCAAGGTGCCGGTGCGCTGCTGGAACAGGAGGTCGTTGAGGCAGTGCGCGTCCTTGGAGCACAGGATGATGGTGCGGACCTTCTGGCCCACGGGGTTGATCTGCCAGGTCATGCCAAAGGATTCGGCCACCGGCCGCAGGGCAGCGGCCAGTTCGTCTTGGGAGGACGCAGTGGTTGCCTCCACGCGCATGAAGAAGTTGCCGGTGGTGGGACTTCCGTATTGTTGCGAATCGGCGATATTGCACCCGGCGTCAAGAAGTGCGCCGGCGACAGCGTGCACGATGCCGGGGCGGTCGGGGCAGGAGAGGGTCACAACAAAAGCGGTGGAGTCAGTCACACGGACAAGCCTACCGGTGCTGCCTTGTTGTACTGTTAATGGGTCGCAACTGGCGTTGGGTGGACTACCACCAGGGAGCGGCAATCACGAAGACCACGGATCGTACGCCTGGGCCGAGGGTCATGTCTTACCGTCGCACGCACGTGACCGATGCCTCCTGTCATCAAGGGGACGCGGGAATGCTGCTGCCGGTAGCCTGACCTGTAGCACCACCCGTTCCCTAGCCAGGAGATCTCCGTGACTACCACCACTTCAGCGTCTGTCAGCAACCAGTCGCTCGCCGATCTCGATCCCGAGATCGCAGCAGTCCTCAACCAGGAACTTGGCCGCCAGCGCGGCACCCTGGAAATGATTGCGTCCGAAAACTTCGCCCCCCGCGCCGTGATGGAAGCCCAGGGCTCCGTCCTGACCAACAAGTACGCCGAGGGCTACCCGGGCCGCCGCTACTACGGCGGTTGTGAATACGTCGACGTCGCTGAGCAGCTCGCCATCGACCGCGTCAAGGAACTCTTCGGCGCCGAGTACGCCAACGTCCAGCCCCACTCCGGTGCCCAGGCAAACGCTGCAGCGCTCTCCGCCATGATCACCCCGGGCGACAAGATCCTCGGCCTGTCCCTGGCACACGGCGGACACCTGACCCACGGCATGAAGCTCAACTTCTCCGGCAAGCTCTACAACGTAGCGGCTTACCAGGTTGAAGAAGACAACTTCCGCATCGACATGGACAAGCTCCGTGAGCAGGCCATCGCCGAGAAGCCGCAGGTCATCATCGCCGGCTGGTCCGCGTACCCGCGCCACCTCGACTTCGCTGCCTTCCGCTCCATCGCTGATGAGGTGGGCGCGCTCCTCTGGACGGACATGGCCCACTTCGCAGGCCTCGTTGCAGCAGGACTGCACCCGAGCCCCGTACCGCACTCCGACGTCGTCACCTCCACCGTTCACAAGACCCTCGCCGGTCCGCGTTCCGGTGTGATCCTGGGCAAGCAGGAGTGGGCCAAGAAGCTCAACTCCAGCGTCTTCCCGGGCCAGCAGGGCGGACCGCTCATGCACGTCATCGCCGCCAAGGCCGTTGCTTTCAAGATCGCCGGCAGTGAAGAGTTCAAGGAGCGTCAGGAGCGCGTCCTCGAGGGTGCCAAGATCATCGCTGACCGTCTGAACCAGTCCGACGTTGCCGAGGCCGGCGTCTCGGTCCTCACCGGCGGCACCGATGTTCACTTGGTCCTGGTTGACCTGCGCAACTCGCAGCTGGACGGCCAGCAAGCCGAAGATCTTCTGCACTCCGTGGGCATCACCGTGAACCGCAACGCTGTTCCGTTCGATCCCCGCCCGCCGATGGTCACCTCCGGTCTCCGCATCGGTACGCCTGCCCTGGCTACCCGCGGATTCGGTGCTGCTGAGTTCACCGAGGTTGCAGAGATCATCGCCACCGCGCTCAAGGCCGGTTCCTCAGCAGACGTCGAGTCGCTGCAGGCCCGCGTGGACAAGCTCGCCGCCGACTTCCCGCTGTACCCGCAGCACGAGCAGTGGTAACCCGCGCTCCCGCAGCAATCAGTAAACAAGCACAACCCGGGCATTGAACCGGGGCTGACGGGACCCGCCGCCATACCCCACGGCAGCGGGTCCTGTCTGCTTGGGCCTCCCCACGGCCCACTCACGCAGGTCACCCACCAGAAAGAGCAGATGGAATGACACAGTCCACCGCACAGATCCTCGACGGCAAGGCCACCGCCGCAGCCATCAAGGCAGAACTGACCACCCGCGTTGCAGCCTTGGCAGCCAAGGGAATCGTCCCGGGCCTGGGCACCATCCTGGTGGGATCCGACCCCGGCAGCACCTGGTACGTCGGCGGCAAGCACAAGGACTGCGCCGAAGTCGGCATCCAGTCCATCCGCCGCGACCTCCCCGAGGACATTTCCCAGGAAGAGCTCCTGAAGGTTGTTCGTGAGCTCAACGACAACCCCGAGTGCACCGGCTACATCGTCCAGCTTCCGCTGCCCAAGCACATCGACCAGGACGTCATCCTGGAAGCCATGGACCCGGACAAGGACGCCGACGGCCTGCACCCCATGAACCTTGGCCGCCTTGTGGCCAACGTCAACGGCGAAATGAAGTCCCCGCTGCCCTGCACACCCAAGGGCTGTGTGGAGTTGCTTCGCCGCCACAACATTGAACTCAAGGGCAAGCGCGTCCTGGTGGTTGGCCGCGGCGTCACCATCGGCCGCCCCATAGGCCTCCTGCTGACCCGCAAGGAAGTCAACGCCACGGTCATCCTTGCCCACACCGGAACGGCGGACCTGCCCGCGGAACTCAAGCAGGCCGACGTCGTGATTGCCGCCGCCGGCGTGCCGCATATGATCAAGGCTGAAGACCTCAAGCCGGGCGCAGTGGTGCTCGACGTCGGCGTCAGCCGCGTTGACGATGGCAACGGCAAGGCTGTTGTCACCGGAGACGTGGATCCGGCCGCTGCCGACGTCGCTGCCTGGCTGTCCCCGAACCCGGGCGGTGTGGGTCCGATGACCCGTGCCATGCTGCTCGCGAATGTGGTGGAGAGCGCTGAGCGCCAGGCGGGCATCGCGTAGGTTTCCGCGAACACAGCCGTGGCCCGTTTCGGGGCTAAGCTGCCGAAGATGCCGTGCGCACGGCATCATCGGCAGCCAAGCCCCGAAACGGCCTCGCAGCTGACGCTTTCACATATCGGTGGGCGCTACTAGTCTGCTGAGGGTGCACAATGAAGCAACCCGCTCTCCGACACCGTCTCCGACACCGTCTCCGACACCGTCACCAACACAGTCAGAATCGTCGCAAACCAGCTTCGACATGAACCGACCAACCGTTATCAGCGCGCGGAACCTCACCAAGGCCTATGGTGAACTCACCGCCGTGGACAACATTTCCTTCGACGTACCCGCCGGGGAGTCTTTCGGTCTGCTGGGACCCAACGGCGCCGGCAAATCCACCACCATGAAAATGATCGGTGGAGTCTCGCAGCGCACCTCGGGAACGCTGAACATCATGGGTTTGGACCCGGAATCCCACGGACCCGAGGTCAGGGCGCACTTGGGCGTGGTCCCGCAGCAAGACAACCTGGACGAAGAGCTCAGGGTCCGCGAGAACCTGATCGTCTACGGTCGCTACTTCGGCCTGCCCTTGAGCTACCTGCGCCCCAAAGCCGACGAACTCCTGGAGTTCGCGCAGCTGACGGACAAAGCGAACTCGAAGGTGGATGCGTTGTCCGGCGGCATGAAGCGGCGGCTCACCATCGCGCGGTCGCTTATCAACGAGCCGCGCATCCTGCTCCTTGACGAGCCCACCACCGGCCTTGATCCCCAAGCCCGCCACATCCTGTGGGACCGGCTCTTCAGGCTCAAGGAAAGCGGCGTGACGCTGATCCTCACTACGCACTACATGGATGAGGCCGAGCAACTCTGCGACCGCCTGATCGTGGTGGACAAAGGCCGCATCATGGCCGAAGGTTCGCCCGCCAACCTCATCCGCGAGCACTCGTCGCGCGAAGTACTCGAGCTCAGGTTCGGTTCCGAGCGCAACGCGACCATCGGCGTCGAACTTCAAGGCATCGGTGAGCGCCTGGAGACGCTGCCGGACCGAGTGCTCATCTACGCGCACGACGGCGAGGCCGCGCTGGAGCAGGTCACTGCCCGAGGGCTGCGGCCCATGACCTCGCTGGTGCGCCGCTCGTCGCTGGAGGACGTGTTCCTGCGGCTGACCGGCAGGAGCCTCGTTGACTGACAATCAAAGCACGACGGCGGAGCGGCCGTTGCGGGCCCACTCACCCGAGGTGTCGGCTGCCCGGGCGCGACGCTGGGGCTCGTTCTTCTATGCGGAGCAGGTGCTTCGCGTCATGCGCAACTACGGCTGGTCCGTCATCTTGTACAGCGTGGGGCAGCCGGTGGCGTACCTGTTCGCCATGGGAGTCGGGCTCGCCAGCCTGGTGGATGCCAACAGCGAGGCCGCGTTCGGAGGCGTCAGCTATCTGGAGTTCGTGGCTCCGGCCCTGTTAGTCTCCGCTGCGGTGATGACGGCGTCGGGGGAATTCTCTTACCCGATCATGGACGGCTTCAAATGGCGCCGCGTGTTCTACGGCCCGCATGCCTCGCCGTTGATTCCGCAGCAGATCGCCAGTGGCCACATCATGGCCAGTTCCCTGCGGTTCCTGCTTCAGTCGGTGGTCTACTTTGTGGTGGTGGCGCTGTTTGGCGCTTCACCGAGTCCGTGGGGTTGGGTCTCCGCCATTGTGGCCACGGTGGCTGCCCTGAGCTTTGGCCTGCCATTGATGGCCTACGCCGCGAGCATCACCCAGGACAAAGGGCAATTCGCGTTGGTGCAACGCTTCATTGTGATGCCGCTGTTCCTGTTCTCGGGGACGTTCTTCCCGCTGGATTCGTTGCCGATCGCAGTTCGCTGGATCGGCTGGATTTCACCCGTCTGGCATGGAACCGAATTGGGCCGGGTGTTCACCTACGGGATGGACCAGGACCCGTTGCTGACCATCACTCATATTGTGTTCCTGCTGGTGACGGCAGTTGTGGGCTGGGTGCTGGTGCGCCGCCAATTCGTGAAGAGGATGGGCTCATGAGTGTCCTGACAGGTGGCCATAGTGCCACGGACCTGGCCCGCGAGCGGAAGTTCGGTTCCCTGTACTCCCGTAACGCCAAGGCAGTGGTGGGCCGAGGGCTGATGGCGGCCAAGAGCAGCACCTGGCTGGTGATGGTGTCCGGGTTCTTCGAGCCGGTGCTGTTCCTGCTGGCCATGGGCGTGGGCATGGGCTCCATAGTGGGCACGGTCCAAGGGCCGGGCGGCGAGGAAATCAGCTACGCCGCGTACATCGCGCCGGCGCTCCTGGCGGTCTCCGCCATGAATGGGGCCATTTACGACTCCACCTGGAACGTTTTCTTCAAGATGAACTTCGCCAAGCTGTACCAAGGGATGCTCTACACGTCCCTGGGTCCGCTGGACGTAGCCATCGGCGAGATCTTCCTGGCTCTCCTTCGGGGCCTCCTGTACGCCACGGGTTTCACGGCAGTCATGGGGGTGATGGGCCTGCTCACCAGTTGGTGGGCCATCCTGGTCATTCCCGCCTCGGTGCTGATCGCTTTCGGCTTCGCGAGCTTCGGGATGGGCATTACCAGCTTCATGAAGACTTTCCAGCAGATGGACTGGATCAACTTCTTCCTGCTGCCCATGTTCCTGTTCAGTGCCACGTTCTACCCGCTCAGTGTGTACCCGCAGGTCATCCAATGGTTCATCCAGGCCATGCCACTGTGGCACGGCGTGGAACTCCTGCGGCAGATCAGCGTGGGCTCGTTCAGCCCGGCCACAGCTATCCATGTGGGCTATTACGTGGTGATGATCGCGCTGGGCATCATGCTGACCACGGGCAGGCTGCGCCAACTGTTCCTGAAGTAGGAACGGCCGGCGCAGCCCGCCCCGGTTCTAGGCCGTTTCGATGTCGGCCATGGTCAGCTTCGCGTGGTCGCGCAGGCCCCAGGAGCAGAGTCCCATGACTGCCAGCGCGGAGACGGTGTAAATCACGACGCCGATCGGGTCACCGTGGGTGGCGATCAGCAACGCTGTGGCCACGGTGGCTGCCGTACCGCCACCGAGTGCAGAACCAATCTGGTAGCTAGCCGAGATGGCTGAATAGCGGGAGGCAGCTGGGAACTGTTCGCCCAGGAACGCCGGCAGCGGGCCCTGCGGCACTGTGTTGAGCGCGCCACCCAACGTGAACATCAGCAGGGCAATCCATCCGGTGTGTGTCTCGATGGCCGGGAAGAACGCCACGAAGTAGATGATGAGCATCACGGAGCCGCCCACCATCACCGGCTTACGGCCAATCCTGTCCGAAAGGATCGCGGCCAGCGGCGCCGAGATGACGCTGGCCACCGCGCCCCACAGCTGGAATTGCAGTGATTCGCTCCCCGTGTAGCCGTGCTGGAGCACGTAGGACATCAGGAACACTGTGGCGATGTAGGTGAAGGTGTTGTAGCCGTAGCTCACGCCGATGGACATCAGGATTTGTCGCGGGTGCGACTTCATGACAGCGAGCAGCGGAATGCGTGGTGTCTCGCCGGTAGAGGGGCGCTCGTCCTGGGGGAGGGTCAGCCGGGCAATAAGGCCCGCGACCACCAGCAGGCCGCCGATCCAGAAGGGAACCCGCCAAGCGAAGCTGGCCACTTCACCGCCTGCAATGGCGTCG
Organism: Pseudarthrobacter sp. PvP004; assembly: GCF_017876035.1. Taxonomy (NCBI): domain Bacteria; kingdom Bacillati; phylum Actinomycetota; class Actinomycetes; order Micrococcales; family Micrococcaceae; genus Pseudarthrobacter; species Pseudarthrobacter sp. PvP004. The sequence continues at coordinate 2,698,812 of NZ_JAGINL010000001.1, read as the reverse complement.
GTGAGCGAAAAGACGCCGGAACCCATCAGCACGCCCAGCCCAATGCCCATGCTTGTGAAGCTTCCCCACAGTCCTCGACGACCTGCCGGTGCTGCCTCGATTCCCACCAGGGCAGCTCCGCCCCATTCACCGCCGGCAGAGAACCCCTGAACCAGCCGCAAGGCAATGAGCAGCATGGGGGCGGCCGCACCGATCGAATCTGCACTTGGCAGGCAACCAATCAGGAAGGTGCTTCCACCCATGAGGATGAGCGTCAGGATCAGGATCTTCCGCCGTCCGAGGCGGTCGCCGAAGTGGCCCAGGACGATCCCGCCCAAGGGGCGGGCCAGGAATCCTGCGCCAAAGGAAGCGAATGCCACCAAGGTTCCGGTCAGGGGGTCAAGGTTGGGGAAGAACAGCTGTGGGAACACCAGCGCTGCTGCCAGGCCATAGATGGTGAAGTCATAAAACTCCAGTGCTGTCCCAAAGCAAGAGATGAAGAAAGTACGCGCAGCGGAGACGGGGCGCTTGGACGATGGACCTTGTGGTTCCAGCGCAACATTGGGCTGAAGGGATTGCGGCAAGGAAGTGCCTTTCGTTGGGTGTTTGTTGGAGTGATGAGGGTTAGAAGACCTGGAAGCCATCGCGTGCGGCGTCGGCAGGGTTGGCAGCGGCGTAGGTGAGGGAGCAATTGACGGCATCAATGCTGATTGTCAGCAGTGTCTGCCACTGCTCGTGCCGGGGTGCCGAGGCATCCGGATGGAAACAGACCACGGAGGACGCTCCCTCGGACGAGCAGAACTGCTTGGCCCGGTCCGCGACGCTCAGGCCCGCCAGCTCCGGCGTTACGCGCCCAAGGTGGGCCAGGCGCTGGGGCGACAACGCACCGTCGTCGATTGCGTCCTCCTCTGCGAGGACGGGATCCAGGAAGTGGTTGGTGTGGAGCAGCCAGCCGTCGCCGCCGGGATCCACGACGGCGGTGCCCGCGGGGGAGGTCTCGATGCTGACGGCCCGGCGTGGGGTGCTTCCAGCTGTGAACACTGTAAAGACCGTGGAAGCGCTGACCCTGGCCGAGGAAGCGATGGCAATGGCTTGTTCGATGCTCGACGCTTCATCCAGGATGCGGCGGGCGATCGCGTGCACCGGCACTCCGGCGGAGTCGTCGTCGCTGGAGTGGGCAAGGATGTTGAAGTGAAGGCCGAGGCCCTCACTGTTGACGCCGATCTTTCCCAGCGTCCCGAACTCCGTGAACGTCTTGGTGGTCCGTCCCCGGGAGGGGTCCAGCTCGAGCAGGAGTCCTTCCGGCGCGAGGTCGTCGTGCCAATCCCAGGTCTGCATGGTTTGCGGCGCCCCAGTGCCGGCAGGTGCGTAGACCGCCGTCGAGCATTCGTGGGAGCTGACCTTCTTAGGCGCCGCCGCCAGGATCTCAGTGCGAGCGTTGACCACACTAAGCTCCCACGTCTCGAGTCCGGCGCCGTCGGCCCAGCCTTCGGCTTCCTCTGCCAGTGCGGGACTCCAAACACGCAAGGCCTCGTGGCTCCGCTCCGCAATGTCGCGGACCTTCTTCGGGGCGACGCCGAGAGTGGTGAAGAAGTCACTGTAGAGCTTGGCGGTATTGCGCGTCTGCGCATCCCAAGTGCGGCCGATGTCCAAGCCGCGCTCGCGGGGATCGTACGCGGTTGATGTGTGGCGGTGAAGCTGCATGGGTCTCCTTGAGGGGGCCTATCCCGTTCGGGGCGAGTGGCTCCGGGATGATGTGGATCACTGGTGACGCTCAAAGTACGGAACAAAAACGTTTTTGTGTAGCTGGCTCAGAAGATTTATTCTGTTTTCTGAAACCAGTTCCCAAGGTGACGGCAGGTGTGGACGCATGGCCCGCGAACTTCAGCAGGGTGCCACCATCTGGGACGTCGCCCGCAAAGCCGGAGTGTCGATCACCACGGTGTCGCACTCGCTCAACGGCAAGGGCAACATCAGCGAGACAACCCGGGAACACGTCCGTGCCGTCGCTGCGGAGATGGGCTACGTCGCGGACGCCATGGCGCGAGGGCTGCGAAGTTCAAAGATGAATGCGATCGGACTGGTGTTTCGCTCCCTGGACAGCCTGGGCAACTACGGTCCCAATGGCGTGGACGTTTTCATGAAACTTGCAGGAGCGGCTGCGGCGGAGACGCTCAACAGGAACCTCGGACTGATGCTGGTACCCGACCTGAGCCGTGGACCCTTGCCGCCGTTCTCCATGTCCTTGGACGGCTATATCGTCTTCGCGCCGCACTTGGATGACCCCGTGGTGGCTTTGCTGGAGAAACGCGGAATTCCCTACGTCACCTGGGACCGCGACCCGGGCCGCCCCGGCTTCCGGAACTGGGTGGCACACGACGATGCAGCGTCCACGCGAACTGTCCTGGACCATCTGGCTGCGGCAGGAGCTGCATCCATTGCCTATGTTGGAGGCACAGACAGGAACGCCTGGAACTTCGATTGCGAGGCCGCCTACGTTGATTGGTGCCTGGAAACCGGCACGGAGCCCCGGATCTACCACGTACCCGAACGTGACGGCGTGGAGGGTGGCCGCGAGGTGGGCGCACGGATCCTGGCTGATGGTTTACCCGGTGCAGTGTTCTGTTTGACGGGCAGACACGCCAGTGGCGCAGCCCAGGCCCTGCAGGAACGTGGCGTCCGCATACCCGGGGAGCTGCTGGTGTGCACGGGCTCGGACTCCGAGCACTCACGGCAGCACCAGCCGCCGATTTCCGCACTCGACGTCGACATCCCGGCCGCCGCTGCTGCCCTGGTGCAGCAACTCGTTGACGTCATGGACGGTACCAAGGATCCCGCGCCGGTCCTGCTCCCCGCCCGGTTCTTGGAGCGCGACTCCACCTTGCCCCACAGGATCCCTTTCCACTAATGGATTTCTGTACAAAACTCCCTTGTTCGCCGTCCGTGGAAGCGGACAGGGCACCTTTGCGCATTTGAGAGAATGGGTTCATGCAATCTCTCGGTGACCCGCACCCGTCCACGTCCCCCGCCGGAAAAGGCCTGTTCAAGGGCTTCCGCATCGGCGGCCTGGGCATGACAGTCGTCATCATCGCCTTCCTGGTAGCCGTCATCTTCGCGGCCAACCAGAACGATGTTGTGGGCTGGGTTGTTGCTGTCGTCGCTTTCGGCTGGTTGGCCTTGGCAACGTTTGTGGTGCTGAGCATTCGCAAGGCCGCGCAGCGGGCCGGTGCCAAACTGACCGAAGCGCAAAATGCCTTCAACGCCGCAGCCGGCCGGGCGCCGTCGTCGTCCGCTGCTGACAGCGGTGGCACGCGCGTTGTTGCCGAACGCAGCAAAGCCGATGAAGTCCGCGACCTCAAGCTGGACCACTCATTCAAGATTGTCCAGGTGCAGGTCCGGGTAGTGGATCAGGAACGTGCCAAGGGTGCAACGGCGGACCAGGACACCATCAACCGCGCACTGGAAACCATCGCCATAACGGCTACGAATGCGCGGGACATGATCAAGTCTTCCGGAGGCTCGGACGAGCCCATGGCCGGCACCATCATCGACTAGAGTAGAGCGGGTGAGTACGGCATTGAAGAAGGACTTCCTTCGCATCGCATCAGTAAACGTCAATGGCCTGCGGGCTGCCTACAAGAACGGCATGGCGGAATGGCTGGAGCCTCGCGAGGTAGACATTCTCTGCCTGCAGGAAGTCCGCGCTCCTGACGACATCGTCAGGAAGCTGATCGGCGAAGGCTGGCACATCCTCCACACCGAAGCCGAGGCCAAGGGTCGTGCCGGTGTGGCCATCGCTTCCCGCGAGGAGCCCACCGCTACCCGCGTTGGCATTGGCGACGATTACTTCGATACGTCCGGTCGTTGGGTTGAGGCCGACTACACCGTGCAAAATGCTGCCGGTGAGTTCACTACTCTCTCCGTTGTGAGCGCTTATGTGCACTCCGGTGAGGTTGGCACACCCAAGCAGGAGGACAAGTTCCGTTTCCTGGATGCCATGACCGTCCGCCTGCCTGAGCTCGCGAAACACAGCGACCACGCCTTGGTGGTTGGCGATCTCAACGTCGGTCACACTGAACTCGACATCAAGAATTGGAAGGGCAACGTCAAGCGTGCCGGCTTCCTCCCGGAGGAGCGGGCATACTTTGACCGCTTCCTCGGTGAAGAAATCGGATGGAGGGATGTCCACAGGGGCCTGGCAGGTAATGTCGCCGGCCCCTACACCTGGTGGTCACAGCGCGGTAAGGCCTTTGACACTGACACAGGCTGGCGCATCGACTACCACCTGGCCACTCCGGGCCTCGCAGCAGCCGCTTTCTCGGCTGTAGTGGACCGGGCGCCTTCGTGGGACACCCGCTTCTCTGACCACGCACCGCTGGTAGTCGACTACCGGCTCTAAGCTTCCTAAGGTAATGCTCCATGACTAGTTCCACCACGACCGAAACCGGCGCATCGGCTGATGCTGCCACCGAACCCAAACCCGTGACGTCCACCAAACTGGCTGTGGGCGCCAAGCACCGGGTCTTGTCCGGAATGCAGCCTTCCGCTGACTCCCTGCACCTTGGCAACTACCTCGGCGCCTTGGTCAACTGGGTCCGGATGCAGGACGAGTACGACGCCGTGTACTTCATCCCTGACCTGCATGCCATCACGGTGCCGCAGGATCCTGCGGAGCTCGCCCGACGTACCCGGGTTACTGCAGCCCAGTACATCGCGGGCGGCGTGGATGTAAACAAGTGCACGCTCTTCGTTCAGTCCCAGGTTCCAGAGCACGCCCAATTGGCGTGGGTCCTGAATTGCATCACCGGCATGGGTGAAGCCGCCCGCATGACGCAGTTCAAGGACAAGGCGCAGAAGCAGGGCTCGGACCACGCCAGCGTTGGCCTGTTCACGTATCCCATCCTCCAAGCCGCCGACATCCTCCTGTACCAGCCGCATGGCGTGCCGGTGGGCGAAGACCAGCGCCAACATGTGGAATTGAGTCGCGACCTCGCCAACCGCTTCAACAGCCGTTTCGGCGAGACGTTCCAAGTGCCCGAGGCCTTCATTCAGAAGGAATCGGCAAAGATCTACGATCTCCAGAACCCCACGGCCAAGATGTCCAAGTCGGCGGAATCACCGGCCGGCCTCATCAACCTGCTGGATGATCCAAAGACTGTAGCCAAGCGCATCAAGTCAGCCGTCACGGACACCGAGACCGAGATCCGCTACGACCGCGAGAACAAGCCGGGCGTATCCAACCTGCTGACCATCTACTCGGCCATCAGCGGCACACCGGTGGACAAGATCGTGGCCGACTACCAAGGGAAGATGTACGGCCACCTGAAGGTTGATTTGGCCGAACTTGTCTCCGGACACCTGGCGCCCATCCGGGAGCGTGCCAACGAACTCCTGGCCGATCCCGCAGAGCTGGACCGGCTCCTGGCCCTCGGCGCGGACAAGGCACGTGAAATTGCGGCCGCAACCCTCGCCGATGTCTACTCCAAGGTTGGTTTCCTGCCCTACCGCGGCGATTCCTCTCACGGGAACCAGGGAGTCCGCTAAGTCCATGTGCTCCGCTGGCCAGCTCAACGTCAAGACCGGCACCCGAGAGGGTGCCGGTCCGGACGACTCCCGCCAGCCCGCTGTTTCCGGCGCCGATTGCGGTGCCGGTGACACCATGTGCGTCGGTGTCATCCTCGGTTTCCCGCCGGAGATCGCCCGTGAACTCCAGGAATGGAGGGCCTCGTTCGGTGATCCGATGGCGGAGGTCATTCCTGCGCACATCACCCTGATCACCACTACGCCCACGCAGGACTGGGCCGCTACCCGGGAACACGTCCGGGAAGTTGCACAGGCCCAGCAACCTTTCGATATCACCATTTCCGGCACGGGTTCCTTCCGGCCCGTCTCGCCGGTGGTGTTCGTCAACGTGGAAGAAGGTTTTGAAGAGTGCGTGCAGTTGCACGAGAAACTTCAAACCGGTCCCCTGGAACGGACGCTGCCCTTCCCGTACCACCCGCACGTCACCGTGGCCCACGATGTTGCCCAGGAAAACCTCGACGAAGCTGAAACGGTCCTCAGGGATTACCGGGCGACGTTCCCTGTGGTTAGCATGGGACTTTACGAGCACGACACCAATGGAATTTGGCAGCTACGGGAAGAGCTCGACTTTGGCGGCGATACTGACGAAACACAGCAAGCGGATCCAGTCCGCAGAGGCGGACGTTCCTCCGCTGCCAACTGAGCTGGCAAAACTCAAACTCCAACTCCTCCGCAAGAGGCAGGATTGGGGCCATGCCAAGCGCGCCGGCGAGGGCCTTCCGAAAAAGATGGGCGCGTTCTTTGCCCTCTTCCTCGCCAGATTGAACACCAACCGGGCCATGCGGGCCTTCCAGCACTACACCCGGCAGCACGGGCCGTTGCTGAGTGCCGGCATCGGCTTCAACATGTTCTTCTCCGTCACGGGTTTGCTCACCACAGGTTTCGCCATTGCCGGGATTGTCCTGGGAGGTAACCCTGCACTGCAGGATGCAGTGATCGACAGTGTGGCTGCTGCTGCCCCCGGGCTACTTCAGGTGAATGGCGGCGAAGGGTTGGTGGATCCACAGTCCCTGCTCAACCCGTCGGGACTTGGATGGACGGCCCTCATCGCTGCGGTGGTGACAGTCTTTGTTTCCCTGGGTTGGATCGCCAGCATCAGGGAAGGTCTTCGGGGGATCATGAAGGCTGACCCTTTGGTGCGCAACCCGATAGTTCAAAAACTTATCGACGCCGGCACGCTGCTGCTCCTGGGCGTCATCCTTGTCATCAGCGCAGGCGTCTCGCTCGTCTTTGGTATTGCGGCGGACTGGCTCATTGCTTTGCTTAAGTTGGACGAGGGAATCACCGAGCCCATAGCGGCCATCGTCAAGATCGTGGTTCCGCTCGTGCTGAACTGCGCGACGGCGGCAGTACTGTTTCGGATTGCCGGTGGCCTCAAGCTGGGGCGCCGCGCGTTCCTGGAAGGCGTGGTGCTGGCGGGCGTTGGCACAACGGTCCTGCAATTCTTCAGCACCGAACTTCTTGCCCGCTCCGGCAACAATCCGGTGCTGGCATCGTTTGCAATCATCATCGGCCTGCTGATCTGGTTCAACCTTGTGAGCCAGGTGTACCTGGTCTCAGCGTCGTGGTCAGCTATTCGTGAGGCTGACACGGAGTCGGGGGAGTCCCCGCGCAAGAAAGTCCTCGGTTCGCGCCGCGTGGCGCCCCGCACCTGATCTGGAGGCCGCCATGAACAACCAACTGTGGATCGCTTGCCTCCTCGGGGCTGCAGCGGGACTCGTTGTTGGCCAGTTGGTTTTCAACTCGCCCTTTCTGGGCATCCTCCTTGGTGTTGGTCTAGGCGCTCTGGTCGGCGCTGCAGTGGGACCCCGCCGCGGATAGCCGGAAGTGTCCCACTTCGGTCAATTTCCTACGGCGCCTTCACCAGCCCTTCCCACGCAACGGTCCAGTCCGAGGGGAATCCCGGTGCGTGCCGCTCCGGCCCGTTGTCCCACCCCGCCGCCATCAGGGCGACAGCCGCCAGAAGTCCGCCGTTGCCCGGTAAATAGAGCGGCAAAGAGTCTGTTTGGCGATTGTGCCCGTTGGGAAGGACCGTGTTCTTGCCGGCGCTCAGGAGGAGCGCATCCACGGCGGCCTCAGGATCCTCGAGCCGCGCGGCGGTCATAGCCATGACGGGGTAGTCCCAACCCCACGTGCTGCCCCAGTCCCAGTCGGCCAGGACGTCGGTTAGGGTCGCGCGCATGATGTCCGGATCAATGATGTCGGTCCGGGGGAGGACACCCAAGGCGCACAGCATGGACGGGTGATCGCTGCGGATGGTGAAGGGCTCCACGTCGATCGCAGCGTACACGCCGTCGATCACCCGCGGGGGCACCATGCCGTCCGCTACTGTCGTCCACGCCTCCGCAGGCCCCAGCCCGAGCCGCGCGCGCCACGCCGCCGCCGTCCGCAGGCCCCACTGCCAGTACGCCAACTCAAACGTGGGGTTGGTGACCTTGGCCCGGATGGAGCCGTAGCTTTCCTGTGCAGGGATCAAAGGAGGGCCCAATTCGAAGCCGCGCGACGTTGGGTGCGCAAAGCTGGCCATGAAGGCAGCCGACTCGAACACGATCTCCGCAAACTCCTCCAGCAGTTCCCGGCTGGGATTGGCCCGGTACGCCAGTTCCGCCAGATGGATGGGGTGAGGCTGTTGCCAGATCAGAAACGTCCCGATGGGACTCGGGCTCTCCCTGCCGTCCGGTCCAACCTGTTTGGGCCAGCGGACGCCGTCGAATCCTTGCGCTTTGGCCGTCTGCCGGGCTGACTCCAGCACGGTGGAGTACCACTGCAACGACGGCAGGAGCAGCTCTGTCCGATTCCACTGCGCAAAGTGCGCGGCATGCCACCAGTGCATCTCCACGTGGAACCGGCCGCGCCATGAATTGCAGACCAGCCCGGTCTCCTGAGGCGGCAACGAGCCCGAGCAATTAACCGCGGTCAGGTACTGCGACAACACGATCCTGCGTTCCAATTCCTTGGCCCGGGCATCAGGCGTCGCATCAAGTTCGATCGCCCCGCCGGAGGACCAGAACCCCGGCCAATAGGCCGCTGAGGCGGCCGCCACGCTTCCCGCCGGTGAAAGCTCGACGCCGGTCCTTCCTCTGGGGGCAGCGTTCCTCTCCGCGGTGTCGCCGGTCAGCCGATTAGTGCCGCGCGGGATGCAGTCGCCGTCGCCTGCGGAAAGAAAGGCAACCGAAAAGTCCATCAGGTTGCCGGCGTCGGCCGTTGCTACTACGAGCCGGTGCTGTCCGGTCTGTTCCACTCCCAGGTGGGGACCGGTGATCACCACTTTGTAGCGGGAGTTGTCCAGCGCACGGTGGACTGTCCATGCTTCACAGCCATTGTGGTCTCGCGAAGCCCCGGGTGCATGGAGCGATGTGGTGTGGGCGTCTGCGCTGCTCCAGTCCGCGGCGTCATGCCACGCCTCAGACCCGTAAGGGAAGCCGACGCTGACAACCAACCCGGCACCAAGCGCCGTTGACTCCACGCGGAAGCCCACCTCATCTCGGTCCGGGTGACACGCCGTGGTGACGTTGACGGGGTGACCCGCCAGCGTAAAGCGGCTGGTGACCACCCCCGTCCACAGGTCCAGTGTTTGCTCGGCCCCGGAAATTTCGTCTTCCGTGATTGCCCTCTCAACGCCGTCCTCGATCCAGCGGAAGCCGATCCGGCCCAAGTCCAGCCTGTGGACATTCGCGCGGAGCCAGGTTTCAGCCAGCGACGTGTCCGTCTCACGGTCATTGACGATGTCGCCCACCATGTCCACGTAGGGCACTGGACCCCGGGGCGAATCATAGAGAACGGTGGAGCCAGCGAGGTCGTACTCCTCCGGTGGCGGCACGGAGTGCCAGCCCCACTGCGCTTGCGTGCCCAGCAGCGTGCCAGGAGGCAGCTCGTCGCGCGCGCCCACTGGATAGGTGTCGGGCAACGACTGCAACCCGGTGAGGTCCATGGTGAACGCGAATTCACCGTTGCCCACTGAAACGGGGCTTCGTGGATCAAAGTGTTCTTGGCGTACGTTGTGTCGCCGGACCAGTGCCTCGCGATTGATGGCGGGGGATTGCGGATGATGGGTGGTGCTTTGGCTGTGCACTGCGCACGCCCTCCTGATGCTGCCTGCTGTGACTGCTGCTGGGGACAATCCGGTCAAGTGGTTCTGGAGCGCGGTCTCCGCATAGGGGCGGTTCGATCCCCAGTTGGCGAGAAACCGTTTTCCGAAACGATTCAATCCTTGTTCCCGGACGAAGCCGTGTCAACCCCCTGGCTCATGGAGGTGCTCGTGGCGCCAGCGGCTGCCTGCAGCAGGACGGTGTCTTTGAGTTCGAGGAGCGGGAAGAATGCCGCCCGTTCGTCGGGGCTGTTGTTGGGCTGATGAAGCGTGAGGAACAAGCCGCCGTCCAAGGTTCGCCCGATCATCCCGTGCCCGCCGTTGGCGCTCCATAGTGCGTCAGGCTCCTGGATCCAAGGGCCCAGGACTGTCCCGGATTCGCTGCGCGCGATTCCCATGGCGTAACCGTCGTCGCCGAAGCTCGACCACAGCATGATGAGTCGGCCGCTGGTAAGCCTGAAGAGATATGGACCATCGGTGACGTAGACGGGGAACTCCCGGTCCTTCACTGAGGGGACATCCAGGGCGCGGGACCAAGGGGCTTCTGAGGCGCTGAAGAGGAAAACGGGCACGCCTTCCGCCCTGCGCAGGTCTTTCGTGAGGCGCTGGGCGAGTATTGCGCCGTCATGCACTTGCTTCCATTCGTGGCAGAAAACCACCCAGGGCATACCCTCTTGGTCCACATGCAGTGTCCCGTCCAGGCATTGCCAATTGCGTGGCGTGACAGGGCCTTCGCTCCAGGGCTGGTAAGGGCCTTCAGGGCGGTCTGCAGAAAGTATCTGTGTTCCACGGAGGCGACCAGGCGCAGTGAAGGTGGCAAACATGAAGTAGCGGCCTTGGTACTCGTGAACTTCGGGAGCCCAATATTGTTCCTGGCTCCAGAAGTCGGAGGATGGTCGGAACGCCGGGAAGGGGCCCTCCCAAGAGGCCAGGTCCTTGCTCCGGTAGCAGTCAAAGCCTGTGGCGGGTCCGGACCAGATGTTCTTGTCCGTGCTTCCGAAGAGCAAGTATTCGCTGGAACCGGGCAGCGACAGAAGGAATGGATCCCGGATTTGGATGTCGTCCAAAAGTGGGGACAAGGTAACTCCTGTGGGTTGAATTAGTTCATGGAGAAAACTATTGACGCATGAGTGGGTCCTTGATACGTTTCAGGAACCGTTTTCTCAGAGTTGAAAGAAGCTTACCCAATGGCGCGTAAATCTCTCGGTCGCATTCGAAAATCAATAGCAGTCCTGGCCACCGTGGGCATGTTGGGCCTCACCGTAGCCTGCTCCAGCCCGTCGTCCAACCAGCCCGAAGACGGCCCTGTCGAGATTCGGTTTTCGTGGTGGGGCAACGCCACCCGTGCTGAGCTGACCAACAAGGCCATCAAAGAGTTCGAGGCTGCCAACCCCAACATCAAGGTGAAGCCCGAGTACGGGGACATTGGAGGCTACTTCGACAAATTGGCCACCCAAGTGGCTGCAAACGACGCACCCGATGTGATCACCATGGGCGGCGCCTACCCGGCTGAATACGCCAACCGCGGGGCCCTGCTGGACTTGTCCAAGGTTGAAGGGTCGCTCGACCTCTCCAAAATGGACCAGGGAGCCCTGGAAAACGGGCAGGTGCAAGGCAAGCAGTACGGTGTATCCACTGGTGCCAACGCCCTGGCTATCGTGGTGAACCCCGCCGTGTTCCAAGCCGCCGGCGTAGCACTTCCGGATGACAGCAAGTGGTCTTGGGACGACTTCGCCAAGACAGCCGAGGACATCACCGCCAAGAGTCCAAAGGGAACCTATGGGACGGCGACCGTTCTCACACATGATTCACTGGATGCCTTCGCCCGCCAGCGCGGCGAATCCTTGTACACGCAGGATGGCCAATTGGGCCTGGGCAAGGAGACCGTACAGGACTACTTCGATTTCTCCGTCAAGCTCAGCGAGTCAGGCGCCGCCCCCAGCGCCTCCGAAACTGTGGAGAAGCTCAACGTCAGCACCGAGCAGACACTCATGGGTATGGGGCAGGCCGGCATGATGCTCACGTGGACCAACTCCCTGTCCGCCCTCAGCAAAGCCTCGGGTGCCGAACTGAAGCTGCTGAAGCTGCCAGGCGAGACGCCCACACCCGGAATCTGGCTCCAATCCTCGCAGTTCTACACCATCTCTGCCCGTAGTAAGCACACGGATGCAGCCGCCAAACTGGTCAGCTTCTTGGTGAACAATGAGGCCGCAGCAAAGATCATCCAGAGCGACCGTGGCGTGCCCAGCAACTCCGGAATGCGCGCGGCCATCCAGGACTTGCTGACACCTCAGGGGAAGGTGGAAGCCGCGTACATTGACCAGATCGGGAAGATGGACTTTGCCCCGACGTTCATCGGTCCCACCGGTTCAACCGCGGTCTCCGAAATCACCGCCCGCATCAACACCGAGGTCCTGTTCAAGAGGCTGAGCCCGGACAAGGCTGCGGAGCAGTGGCTCAGTGAAAGCAAGGCGGCCATAGGCAAGTAGTACCCGTCTGCATGGGTGGTCCGGCCCTTTAGCCGGCGTCGCGGACCTCAAGATAGGGGTCCGCCCAGGCGCCGATGATCCGCGCAACCCGTGCTGCCTGGCCCTTCCCGGTGAGGAGGTGCTCGCTGCCTTCCAAGGAGACAAAGCTCCGGGGATGCCGGGCAGTACGGAAGATTTCGCTGGCGTTGTCGATCCCCACGGTGTTATCGGTGGGGGAGTGCATCACCATCAGCGGCTTGTGGAGGGTACGGATGCAGTCGCGCAGATCAGCGCGCTCCACGTCCTCCACAAAGTGGCGGCGAACCTCCATGGGCCGTCCGCCGAGGTCCACCACGGCGCTGCCATCGCGCAGGATGGAATCAATTTCGGCGTCGAACATGTGCTCAACGTGCTTGGGCTCGTAGGGCGCGCCAACGGTCACCACGGCGTTGAGGCCGGGGATGTCGCGGGCTGCGGCAAGCACCGCTGGGCCTCCGAACGAGTGGCCGACCAGGAGTGAGATTCCCCGGCCTTGCTCCCGCATGAAGTCCGCCGCAAGAATGGTGTCGGCTACCTTCACGCTGAACGACCCCGCAGACCATTCACCAGCGGAGCCACCCAAGCCCAGGTTGTCGAAGCGCAGCATCCCCACACCTTGCTCAGCGAGTCCCTTGCAGATGCGTGAAGCTGCAGGGCTGTCCTTGCCGAGAGTCAGGCCGTGAGAGTACAGGCCCCAACCACGGACGGGACCTTCGGGCACGTCCACGATGCCGGCCAGGGCATCGCCGGTGCTTCCCATGAAGCTGATCTTCTCAGAGCGTGACACGCTGATCTCCTTGCGTTGCGGTGACCGTTACGGTGAGGACCGGTGACGGCACTTGATAAACGACGACGGCGCCACCCACCATCAGTGGTGAGCGGCGCCGTCGTCGTGTGTGTTCTTAGGTGAACGCTGAACTAGATCTTGCGGGCCAGGATGGCCTGCTTGACCTCGGCGATTGCCTGGGTCACCTGGATGCCGCGGGGGCATGCTTCCGAGCAGTTGAAGGTGGTGCGGCAGCGCCACACGCCTTCTTTGTCGTTCAGGATCTCAAGGCGCATGTCGCCGGCGTCATCACGGGAATCGAAGATGAAGCGGTGGGCGTTGACGATCGCAGCCGGACCGAAGTACTGGCCGTCGGTCCAGAAGACCGGGCAGGACGAGGTGCAGGCAGCGCACAGGATGCACTTGGTGGTATCGTCAAAGCGCTCACGGTCCTCGACGGACTGCAGGCGTTCCTTGGTGGGCTCGTGGCCCTTGTTGATCAGGAACGGCATGACTTCGCGGAAGGACTGGAAGAAGGGTTCCATGTCCACGATCAGGTCCTTCTCCACAGGGAGGCCCTTGATCGGCTCGACGGTGATGGGCTTGGTGGTGTCCAGGTCCTTCAGCAGCGTCTTGCAGGCGAGGCGGTTGCGGCCGTTGATGCGCATGGCATCCGAACCACACACACCGTGGGCGCAGGAGCGACGGAAGGAAACACTGCCGTCAATCTCCCACTTGACCTTGTGGAGGGCATCCAACACGCGGTCCGTGCCGTACATGGTCAGCTTGTAGTCGTCCCAACGCGCTTCGTCCGAAATTTCGGGGTCGTAGCGGCGCACGCGCAGCGTGATGTGGAAGGTGGGGATTTCACCGTCGCCGGCAACGCTAGCCGGGAGCTCGATCTTGGAAGCGGGCTCTGCCATTTCGGTGGTCATTAGTACTTACGCTCCATCGGCTCGTAACGGGTGAAGATCACGGGCTTCGTCTCAAGACGGATGCCCGCAACAGATTCCGCCGAGGAGTCGACGGTGACGGAAGTGTCCAGGTACGCCATGGAGTGCTTCATGAACTTCTCGTCATTGCGGTCCGGGAAGTCCTCGCGGTAGTGGCCGCCGCGTGACTCTTCACGGTGCAGCGCACCGACGGTCATGACCTTGGCCATGTCCAGCAGGAAGCCCAATTCCACGGCTTCCAGGAGATCCAGGTTGAAGCGCTTGCCCTTGTCCTGAACGGTGACGTGCTTGTACCGCTCTTCGAAGGAAGCGATGTCGCGAAGGACCTGCTCCAAGGATTCCTTGGTGCGGAACACCTGCATGTTGGCGTCCATGGTGTCCTGCAGTTCCTTGCGGATCTGTGCAACACGCTCGGTACCGTTGCCGGTGAGCAAGCGGTCCAGGATGCCACGGGTCATTGCCTCGGGGTCCTCGGGGAGCTCGACGTAGTCGGCCGTCTTCGAGTACTCCGCAGCAGCAATACCGGCGCGCTTACCGAAGACGTTGATGTCCAGGAGCGAGTTGGTGCCGAGACGATTCGAGCCGTGCACTGACACACAGGCAACTTCACCGGCAGCGTAGAGACCCGGCACGATCGTGTCGTTGTCCTGCAGCACTTCGGTGGTGATGTTCGTGGGGATGCCACCCATGGCGTAGTGCGCGGTGGGGAACACGGGAACAGGATCGGTGAACGGTTCCACACCCAGGTAGGTGCGGGCGAACTCCGTGATGTCCGGAAGCTTGGCTTCGATGTGCGCGGGCTCAAGGTGGGTGAGGTCCAAGAGGACGTAATCCTTGTTCGGACCACAACCGCGGCCTTCGCGCACTTCGTTCGCCATGGCGCGGGCCACGATGTCACGGGGTGCGAGGTCCTTGATGGTGGGAGCGTAGCGCTCCATGAAGCGCTCACCCTCCGAGTTACGCAGGATGGCACCTTCACCACGTGCACCCTCGGTGAGGAGGATGCCCAAGCCGGCCAGGCCGGTCGGGTGGAACTGGAAGAACTCCATGTCTTCCAGGGGGATGCCGCGGCGGAACGCGATGCCCATTCCGTCACCGGTGAGGGTGTGCGCGTTGGAGGTGGTCTTGAACACCTTGCCGGCGCCGCCGGAGGCGAACACAACGGACTTGGCCTGGAAGACGTGCAGTTCACCGGAAGCGAGGTCGTAGGACACGACGCCGGCAACACGCTTCTGCTTGTACGGGGTTCCGTCTTCGCGCACTGCGTCTTCTTCGACGATCAACAGGTCAAGGACGTAGTACTCGTTGTAGAACTCAACGTTGTGCTTGACGCAGTTTTGGTACAGGGTCTGCAGGATCATGTGGCCGGTGCGGTCGGCTGCATAGCACGCACGGCGGACGGGTGCCTTGCCGTGGTCACGGGTGTGGCCACCGAAGCGGCGCTGGTCAATCCGGCCCTCGGGCGTGCGGTTGAACGGCAGACCCATCTTTTCAAGGTCCAACACGGCGTCGATGGCTTCCTTCGCCATGACCTCGGCTGCGTCCTGGTCAACCAGGTAGTCGCCGCCTTTGATGGTGTCAAAGGTGTGCCATTCCCAGTTGTCTTCTTCGACGTTGGCCAATGCTGCGCACATTCCACCCTGAGCTGCACCGGTGTGCGAGCGGGTGGGATAGAGCTTGGTCAGTACCGCGGTGCGTGCTCGCTGACCGGATTCGATCGCGGCGCGCATGCCGGCGCCACCTGCACCGACAATGACGACGTCGTACTTATGGACCTGCATACCAGATGCTCTCTCTTTCAAAAATTCAGATGGTCGGCGGAGGCTGCTCCGCTACGTCAGGCGAACCGGTTTGCTCGAGGGAGCAAACCGGAAGGCGCCGCTACGGGGCCGGGCAGAAACCACCAGGCAACTGAACGCCGTCGACGACGGGGCACGGGTTGAAGGTGAAGATCACCAGTGTGCCAAGGATGATGATGACCAGGGTGGCCGCGTAGAGGACCATCTTGAGCCAGAAGCGCGTGGAATCCTTCTCGGCGTAGTCGTTGATGATGGTGCGGACGCCGTTGGTGCCGTGCAGCATGGCAAGCCACAGCATGGCAAGGTCCCAGAACTGCCAGAACGGATCGGCCCACTTGCCGGCAACGAAGCCGAAGTCGATTGCGTGGATGCCCTCGCCCACCAGCAGGTTGACGAACAGGTGGCCGAAGATCAGCACCACCAGGACGATGCCGGAGAGACGCATGAAGAGCCAGGCGATCATCTCGAAGTTGCCACGGCTGGAGCCGGTGCGGTTGTACTTCGGTGCGATCTTCCCGGATCCGATTTTTCCACTGCGTGGTGTCTCGATGGTTGTCATGGCTTAGTGGCCTCCCAGCGCGAGGGAAAGGTGGCGGATGGCGAAGCCTGCGAACGTGACAAGCCACAGCGCAAGCACGACCCACAGCAGTTGGCGCTGGTACTTAGCGCCCTTCTTCCAGAAGTCGATGGCGATCACACGCAGGCCGTTGAAGGCATGGAAGATGATCGCCGCGACCAGGCCCGTTTCACCCAGGGCCATGAGGGGGTTCTTGTATGCGCCAATGACGGCGGTGTAGGCCTCAGGGGACACGCGCACCAATGAGGTGTCCAGCACATGGACCAACAAGAAGAAAAAGATCACTACACCTGTAATGCGGTGTCCAACCCAGGACCACATGCCTTCACGGCCGCGGTACAAGGTGCCAGCTGGTTTTGTCGGCACTGATTAAACCTTCCTGCAACACAGCGGCGCTGGCATGGGATCCACGCGGGGGGAACGCCTGCTGCGAGAGCACTCGTAGCTCACGCCTAAATCTAGGCTTCGCTCACAGCATATTCAATTTAGGACGGGCTTCTCTGCTTGTTAATTCCATGTTTCCTACCGATATTCAGGCGATTTTTGGCACTGCTTGAGACGAACGCCACAAGTGTGTCCTGCTGCGGGGCTTCCCGCCTGCGTCGGATAAAGTGTTGCGGTGAGTACAGAAGACGCGAAATACCCGGAATCGCCATTGAACCGCTTCCATGCGGTTATTCCGGCGGGCGGTGTGGGGACCCGGCTGTGGCCACTCTCGCGTGCCGCTGCGCCCAAGTTCCTCCACGACCTGACCGGTTCCGGCAGTACGTTGTTGAGGGCTACCTACGACCGCCTCGAGCCGCTGGCCGGCGAGCGGGTCCTTGTTGTAACCGGCGAGGCACACCGTGCCGCCGTGTGCCGCCAGCTCCCCGAGGTAGGGGACGACGAACTCGTCCTCGAAAGCGAGCCGAAGGATTCAGGCGCCGCTATCGGCCTTGCCGCTGCCATCCTGCATCGCCGTGATCCGGACACCATCATGGGTTCGTTTGCGGCCGACCACGTCATCAGCCCGGACCATCTTTTCCAGGAGACTGTTCGCGAGGCGATCTACACCGCGGCCACAGGAAAAATTGTCACCATCGGCATCAAGCCCACCCATCCATCTGTCGGATTCGGGTACATCCGCTCCGGTGCAGCACTGAATGTTGAGGGTGCCCCGAACGCACTCGCTGTTGCCGAGTTCGTGGAGAAGCCCAGCCAGGAAGTGGCCAACAAATACGTCGAAGCGGGGGACTACGTCTGGAATGCCGGCATGTTTGTCGCTCCGGTGGCGCTCATGCTCAAGCACCTTGAGGCCAACCAGCCGGAACTGTTCAAGGGCTTGCAGGAAATCGCTGACGCCTGGGATACCCCGCAGCGCGCCGAAGTGACCGCCCGTGTCTGGCCCACCCTGCCTAAGATCGCCATTGACTACGCCGTGGCTGAGCCGGCAGCGGCAGCCGGCGATGTCGCCGTCGTGCCCGGCACTTTCCGTTGGGACGACGTAGGCGACTTCGCCGCGATCGGCCGCCTTAACAATGCCGGCGACGTTGATGAAGTGACGGTGCTTGGCGAAGGCGCACGTGTGTTCGCGGAGAACGCCAGCGGCGTGGTGGTATCCGATACCAAGCGCGTCATTGCCTTGATCGGCATCAAAGACGTGGTCATTGTGGACACGCCGGACGCGCTCCTTGTCACTACCAAGGAACATGCACAACTGGTCAAGGGCACTGTCGATGCCCTGAAAGCCAGTGGCGACACGGACGTGCTGTAGTACATCTGCTTATACCGTGAGCCACCTCTTTGGTTGTCCTGCGTCTGAACGCAGCGTAACCAAGAGGTGGCTTTCGTTCTTCAGGTGCCGCGCATGGCTAGAGTTGTGACGTGCGCAATTACACGACTGAAACCGAGCCCGCTCCCGTTGTGAGTCCTTGGGTTGATGAACTGCTTCCCGGACTTATCGAGTTCCGGCGCGACCTCCATGCGCACCCGGAGCTGTCTTTCAAGGAGTTCCGCACCACGGACAAGCTCGTGGAGCGGCTGGAAGCAGCCGGGTTGAAGCCGCGGCGTCTGGATGAGACCGGGCTGACGGTTGACGTGGGCGAGGGCCCCATTGCCACAGCCCTTCGCGGGGACATCGACGCACTGCCGATCATTGAGGAAACCGGCCTGCCTTTCGCGTCGAAGAACCATGGCGTTACCCATGCTTGCGGCCACGACGTCCACACCACTGCCATGCTGGGCATTGCTTTGACCCTGCAACGGATGCACAAGAACAACCCGCTGGGTGGCACGGTACGGATCATCTTCCAGCCGGCCGAGGAAACCATGCCGGGCGGCGCCCTGTCCTGCATTGAGCAGGGAGTGCTTGAAGGCGTGCCGCGTATCCTGGCGTTGCACTGTGATCCCCGGATCAACGTGGGCCAGATCGGCACGCGCATCGGTGCCATTACTTCTGCCTCGGACACCATCAAGATTGAGCTCTCCGGTCGCGGCGGGCACACGTCACGGCCGCACCTGACCGAGGACCTGGTCTTCGCACTGGCGCAGATAGCGGTCAACGTGCCGGCTGTCCTCTCCCGCCGCGTGGATGTGCGCAGCGGCGTGTCGGTGGTGTGGGGCCAAATTTCAGCCGGCTCCGCACCGAATGCCATCCCGGGCACCGGGTATATGGCAGGCACCATGCGGTGCCTCGATCGCGATGCCTGGCATAGCGCGGGGGAGTTGCTGGACGACGTCGTGAGGCAGGTTGCTGCGCCTTATGGAGTGGACGTCCACCTTGAACACACCCGCGGCGTGCCGCCCGTAGTGAACTCCGAGCACGAGACGGCCCTTATCGAGGCATCAGCCCGTGCTGAGTTGGGTGAGAATGCAGTGGTCCTCACTCCGCAGTCCATGGGTGGCGAGGACTTCGCCTGGTTCCTGGCCGACCTTCCGGGAGCCATGATGCGCTTGGGTACGCACACCCCCGGCGGCGAAGAATACGATCTCCACCGCGGTGACTTCATCGTTGACGAACGCGCGCTCGGCTACGCAATCCGGGTCCTGACGGCGGCCGCCCTCCGCACCATCCGCGACCTCGAGCAATAGACCCAACTGAGTCGCAGACCAGGCCGTTCGGAGCCCCCAAACGTCCTGATCTGCGGCTCAGTCGGGTGCTTTCGGCCTAGATAAGTTGTGCACAATTGAATTGTGCACTATCGTTTTAGTCATGAGTGATGCACCCCGCCTCCGCCATCAGGTCTGCTTTGCGCTGTACTCGGCGTCCAAAGCGGCGACGGCGGTCTACCGCCCCGTGCTGGAGGACCTCGGCCTGACGTACCCGCAGTACTTGGTAATGCTGGTCCTCTGGGAGCAGGAACCGCGGAGCGTCCGTGACCTCGGCGCGGAACTGGGACTCGACTCCGGAACCTTGTCGCCCCTGCTCAAGCGACTGGAGGCCATGGGTCTGGTTGAACGCCGCCGCTCGGCCGAGGATGAGCGCCGGGTGGACGTGGTCCTGACCGACGCCGGCACCGCCTTAAGTGCCCGCGCCCAGGCTGTACCCCAGCGCCTCGCCGACGCCGCCGGCCTATCGCCTGATGAGATCGGGCAGCTCCACGCCACGCTCGGCAAGCTCACGGCAGCACTCAACGGCTCACTCTGACAAACTTCCGGAAAATCCCGGGACATCCATTCCCCAAGAGAACGGAAACACCATGAAGACTCTCTACATTGCCGAGGCCTTGGCATCCGGCGAAGGCCGCGACGGCAACGCACGCACCAACGACGGCAAACTGGACGTCACCCTCGCCAGCCCCGTAGAACTCGGAGGCAACGGTGAAGGAACCAACCCGGAGCAGCTGTTCGCTGCCGGCTACGCAGCGTGTTTCCACTCCGCACTGCGCCTGGTGGGCCGCAAGGAGCGCGTTGACCTCAGCGACTCGGCAGTTGCCGCCAAAATCCACTTCGGCGCGTTGACGGACAGCGAAGGATATGGACTGGCCGCCGAACTCGAAATCGCGCTGCCAGCCCTGGACCGCGGTACTGCAGTGCAGCTGATGGCCAAGGCGCACCAGATCTGCCCTTACTCCAACGCAACGCGCGGCAACATGGCCGTGGACCTCAAGCTCGTGGAGTTCGCCGCATGAGCGCCGCTACCAGCACCCCCACGGAAACCCGCGAAATCCAACTCGCATCCCGCCCCGTAGGACGCCCGGCTCCTGAGAACTTCCGGTTGGCACAAGCCGAGCTGCCCGAGCTCGCAGAGGGCCAGCTCCTGGTGAAGAACCAGTTCATGTCGGTGGATCCCTACATGCGTGGCCGAATGAACGACGTCAAGTCGTACTCGGCGCCATTCCGCCTGGATGCAGCGCTCGACGGCGGTGCTGTAGGTGAGGTGATCGCGTCCCGTTCGGACGCGCACAAGGTGGGTGACGTCGTCGTGCATCAACTCGGGTGGCGAGAACACGCGGTGGTGGACGGCGCAGCAACTACTCCCGTGCCGTCGGGGCTGGCCCCGACTTCGGCGTTCCTTGGCGCGCTGGGCATGACCGGCCTGACCGCTTACGCAGGCCTGCTCAAGGTTGCCGAGTTCAAAGAAGGCGACGTGGTGTTCGTGTCCGGAGCGGCAGGTGCCGTCGGCTCGATGGTTGGCCAGATCGCCAAGGCGATGGGCGCCTCTAAGGTCATCGGCAGTGCGGGATCGCCGGAGAAGGTGGCCCGCTTGCTGGAACTCGGCTTTGATGCTGCCTTCAACTACAACGATGCCCCCGTGTTGGACCAGCTGAAGGAAGCCGCAGGGGAGCGCGGCATTGACGTGTACTTCGACAACGTTGGCGGCGAGCACCTGGAAGCAGCGCTTGCCACGCTTACGGTCGGCGGGCGTGTAGCCATGTGCGGTGCCATAGCGCAGTACAACTCCACGGAGCCTTCGGTGGCGCCACGGAACCTCGCTGTGGCCATCGGCAAGCAGCTCACCCTGCGCGGGTTCCTGGTGGGCGGACAGCGACAGCACGCCGCAGAATTTGCTCAGAAGATGGCCGGCTGGCTGGCGGACGGTTCGGTCAGCTACGACGAAACAATCGTCGACGGTCTCGAGAATGCCCCGCAGGCCTTCATTGATTTGCTGGACGGCGCGAACACCGGAAAGATGCTCGTCCGCTTGTGAGATGACCGGTAGCCGGGTGTGACTTGCGCACCCGGCTACTGCTTGGTAACAAAAGGTCAACAATCTGACCTGGAGCGGCTCCATGTGCTGTCCGGGTGTGTTGCAGGCCACTAGTGTTGGTTTCATCAATGCGCTTCGGCGCAGCTGCGAGCATCAGTGAAAACAGAATTTCTGCCTCAGGTCTAGGAAACGGACACTCATTGACCATCCGTCGTAGCGCCAATCACTTTCTTCCTGGAGGAAAATTGAAGAAACCACTGCGTGCCACCCTGAAGCGCGGTTCAATGGCCGGTGTTGCAACCCTCGGAGCAGCAGCACTCCTGCTGACCAGTTGCGGCCAGGCTCCCGATGCCGGTTCCGGCACTGCCACCAAGAGTGACTTCCTCGGATGCATCGTTTCGGACTCCGGCGGATTCGACGACCAGTCGTTCAACCAGTCCTCGTTCGAAGGCCTCAAGAAGGCTGAAGCTGACCTCGGTATCGAGGTCAGGTCGGCTGAATCGAAGGCAAACAGCGACTTCGAGACCAACCTCAACGGCATGGTTTCCGCAGGCTGCAACCTGACAGTCACAGTCGGCTTCCTCCTGGGTGACGCCACCAAGGCTGCTGCTGAGAAGAACACGGACAAGCACTTCGCGATCGTCGACTACACGTACGAGACCCCGATCGCGAACGTCAAGCCGATCGTTTACGACACCGCGCAGGCCGCATACCTGGCAGGCTACGCGGCTGCAGCTACCACCAAGACCGGCAAGGTCGGCACCTTCGGCGGCATCAAGATTCCCACGGTCACCATTTTCATGGATGGTTTCTACGACGGCGTCCAGGCCTACAACAAGGCCAAGGGCAAGAGTGTTCAGGTTGTTGGCTGGGACAAGAACACCAAGGACGGCTCCTTCACCGGCGACTTCGAGAAGCAGGACACCGGCAAGCAGGTCACCATCAACCTGCTGGACCAGGGCGCGGACATCATCATGCCCGTGGCCGGACCGGTTGGTAAGGGTGCAGGTGCTGCACTCAAGGAAGCCAAGGCAGCCGGCAAGGACGTCAAGCTCATCTGGGTCGACTCCGATGGCTACCTCACCGCTCCCGAGTACAAGGACCTCATGCTGACCTCCGTGGTCAAGCAGATGGGCGAGGCTGTTGAAGCCGTGGTGAAGGATGACAAGGACGGCAAGTTCAACAACGAAGCCTACGTTGGCACGTTGGAGAACGACGGCGTAGCACTCGCCCCGTTCCACGATCTTGACTCCGCAGTCTCTGCTGAAACCAAGTCCGAACTCGACGCGTTGAAGGCGGACATCGTGTCCGGCAAGCTGGTTGTTGAGTCGGAAGCCAGCCCCAAGAAGTAAGCAATTCCTGGACGCGCCGCCAGTACCGAGCCCCGGTACTGGCGGCGCGTTTTTGCCCTGACTACGCTGGGCTCAATAGCTGCAGCAGTCCCTCGGACTCATAGAACGGTGGGAGTTGTGAAACTCGAATTGAAAGGGATCTCGAAAGCCTTCGGGACCTTCTACGCCAACCAAGACATAGACCTCCTGGTCGAATCCGGTCAGATCCATTGCCTCCTTGGCGAAAATGGTGCCGGCAAATCTACCCTCATGAACGTGCTCTACGGGCTGTACGAGCCTTCGGCCGGCCAGATCCTGGTGGACGGGCAGCCCGTCACCTTCCGCGGACCCGGGGATGCCATGGCTGCCGGAATCGGTATGGTGCATCAGCACTTCATGCTGGTTCCCGTCTTCACGGTTGCTGAGAACGTGGCGCTCGGCGCGGAGCCAACCACGTTCGGAGGTGTCCTCAGCATTGAAGAAACCCGGAAGAAGATCCGGGAGATTTCCGGCAAGTACGGCTTCGACGTCGATCCCGATGCACTCGTCGAAGACCTTCCCGTGGGTGTCCAGCAGCGCGTCGAGATCATCAAAGCGCTGGTTCGGGAAGCCAAAGTCCTCATTTTGGACGAGCCCACAGCAGTGTTGACGCCGCAGGAAACCGATGAACTCCTGGACATCATGCGCCAACTCAAAGCCGGCGGCACATCCATTGTTTTCATCTCGCACAAGCTCCGCGAAGTGAAGGCTGTCTCGGACGTCATTACGGTGATCCGCCGAGGCAAGGTAGTGGGTGATGCTCCACCTACGGCATCAGCCACTGAACTCGCCTCCATGATGGTGGGCCGGCCGGTGAGCCTGAGCCTGAACAAGGCCCCCGCTCAGCCGAAGGAGACCACCTTTGTGGTGGAGAACCTGACGGTCCGTGCAGCCAACGGCACCAACGTGGTGGACGGGATCAGCTTCGACATCGCCCAAGGTGAGATCCTCGCCGTCGCCGGTGTCCAGGGCAACGGCCAAACAGAACTGACGGAGGCCATTCTCGGCATCCAAGAGCATGTGACAGGCTCCGTGATGTTGGATGGCAAGCAACTCCTGGGCCTTCCGGTCAAGGACGTCCTGCGTTCCGGAGTTGGTTTTGTTCCGGAAGACCGCACGGTGGATGGGCTCGTGGGACCGTTCTCCGTTGCCGAGAATTTGGTGCTGGACTTGTACGACCAAGCACCGTTCGCGAGCGGCATCAGCATGAAGCCTGCCAAGGTTGTTGAGCACGCGAAAGCCAAGATCGAGGAATTCGATATCCGTACTCCGTCCGCTGCATCGGCCGCCGGGACACTGTCCGGTGGCAACCAGCAGAAGGTGGTCATGGCCAGGGAACTGTCCCGGCCCTTGCGGTTGTTTATTGCCAGCCAGCCCACCCGCGGGGTGGACGTAGGCTCCATTGAATTCCTGCACAAGCGAATCGTTGCCGAGCGCGACGTCGGAACTCCGGTCATGATCGTTTCTACGGAGCTTGATGAAGTCATTGAGCTCGCAGACAGGATTGCCGTGCTGTACAAGGGCAAGCTCGTGGGCATTGTCCCCGCGGGAACTTCCCGCGACACCCTTGGCTTGATGATGGCCGGAGTCGGCCCGGAAGGAGGCTCTGATGTCTAACAGTGACGGATCAAATAAAGGCCAGACACCCGACGTTCCTACCTCAGAAGTCCGCGCAGCGGACGTCTCTTTGGATACCGCCGGAGGAACGCTGGAACCGTCCATCGTGCCCGTCTCTTCCCAGAGCGGAGACCCGGGACACCAGCAGGGCAGCGTCATGCGGCGGATCGTCATGGGCAACGGCTTCGTGTCTGTCTTGGCCGTCATCGTAGCGCTGTTCCTTGGTGGCCTGCTGATCGCCAGCACGGATGCGCAGGTTGCCAAAACCGCTGGCTACCTCTTTGCACGGCCCACGGACTTCCTGAGCGCGTTGTGGTCAGCAATGACCGAGAGCTACGTTGCCCTCTTCCAGGGATCTGTCTTTAGTCCACGCGAAGGTTTCAAGCCCTTGCTCGAGACCATGACCGTGGCAACACCGCTTATTTGCGCCGGTCTTGGAGTTGCCTTGGCTTTCCGTGCCGGCCTGTTCAACATCGGTGCGCAAGGACAGATCATCATCAGTGCCACGCTGGCAGCCTATGTCGGTTTCACCTGGCACCTGCCGTTCGGGTTGCACCTGCTGGTGGTCATCATCATGGGTGTCCTGGGCGGTGCCGTCTGGGGTGGAATTGTTGGCATCCTCAAAGCCCGTACAGGTGCGCATGAGGTCATCGTGACCATCATGTTGAACTACATTGCGCTCTTCCTTCTCGACTTTCTGTTGAACACGCCCGCGTTCCGGCGACCGGGGGATAACAGCCCCATTTCACCGCGCCTGGACGAGTCGGCCACCTACCCCATCCTCATCCCGGGATCCCGGCTCCACGTGGGATTCCTGGTGGCAATCGCCCTGACGTACGGTGTGTGGTGGATGCTGAACCGATCCACCATCGGCTTCGAGTTCCGGGCCGTCGGTTCCAATCCCATCGCCGCACGGACTGCTGGCATCAAGGTTCCCCGCGCCACCATCCTGGTGATGGCACTGGCTGGAGCCCTTGCGGCGTTCGGCGGTGTGGCCCAGGTTGCGGGCACCGAAAAGGTCCTCACTGGCGGCGTGGCAGCCCAGATCGGCTTTGACGCGATCACGGTTGCCCTGCTGGGCCGCAGTACTCCGTGGGGGACGTTCTTTGCAGGTCTCCTTTTTGGGGCTTTCCGTGCCGGTGCGGTGCAGATGCAGATCCAAACGGGTACGCCAATCGACATCGTCCTGGTGGTGCAATCACTGATTGTGCTCTTTATTGCTGCACCGCCGCTCATCCGGTCGATCTTCCGGCTTGAGGGTAAAAAGAAGAACAAGACAAAGCCACCGAAGGCGGCGCCGAAAGCTGCCCTTGCCAACGCCACCGGAGGTGCCAAGTGAGCGCGACAACTGCTGCACCCAGGTCGGGATCTACGGCCCTGCCGGCATTCCGGCCTTCCATGAAGGTCCCCCTCTCGCTCGGTATCCTCGCGCTGATAGCCCTGGTGTTTTTCGGCTTCCTTGGACCGGACCAGACCGCCGAGATGAAGATCAGCGATGCCGGCGACGCCGTTGCTGTTCCTGCCCTGATGATTCCGGGACAGGTGGGCGGCATTGTCCTCGGCATCCTGTTGCTCGCGATGGCCGCCTACTCGATCTACCTTTGGACGCAGGGGGAGCGGTCACCCAAGTGGCTGCCCATCGCCTTCGCCGTGATGTTCGTGTTCGCCTTGCTCGTCTGGATCGTTGCGGGTGCACGCCAACCCTCCATCTCACTGGCCGGCCTCGTTGCCGGGTCCGTGACATTGGCCGTGCCCCTGGTGTTCGGCTCCCTTTCCGGCGTGCTCTGTGAGCGCGTGGGCGTAGTGAACATCGCCATCGAGGGGCAACTCCTGGGCGGAGCCTTCACTGCCGCGCTGGTGGCTACCATGACGGGCAGTCCGTACATCGGCTTGATTGCGGCCGCTGCTGCCGGTGCCGCGGTGTCCATGGTCCTGGCCGTGTTCAGCATCAAGTACCTGGTCAACCAGATCATTGTTGGCGTGGTCCTGAACGTGTTGGTCTCCGGCCTCACGGGATTCCTCTACGGCACGCTGATGGTGCCCAACAAGGAGCAGTTCAACACTCCGGGCCGGCTGGACATCCTGCCGATCCCGTTGCTTTCGGATATCCCGATCATCGGGCCGATCCTGTTCGAGCAGTCCATCGCGGGCTACCTCATGTACATTGCCGTCGCAGTGGTGTGGTTCGGCTTGTTCAAGACCCGTTGGGGCCTGCGCGTCCGCGCCGTCGGCGAACACCCGCAGGCTGCCGACACCTTGGGCATCAACGTCAACGCAACCCGCTTCTGGAATGTCACCTTGGGTGGTGCCATCGCGGGTATCGGCGGGGCTGTCTTCACACTGGTGACCATCGATTCCTTCACCAAGGACATCTCCGGTGGCCGCGGCTTCATCGCCTTGGCTGCCTTGATCTTCGGCCGGTGGAATCCGATCGGGGCCTTCCTGGCCTCTCTGCTGTTCGGCTTCGCCTACAACCTGCAGTCAATCCTTGGCATCATCGGTACCCCGGTGCCGAGCCAGTTCATGGCCATGCTGCCGTACTTGGTGACCATCTTCGCCGTCGCCGGTTTGGTGGGTAAGTCGCGGCCACCGGCCGCAAGCGGCATACCCTACGTGAAGGGTTGACGATGCCAGCGAATGATATCGACTGGCATGTCCTGGAAGATGCGGCAAAGCAGGCCATGCAACGCGCCTACGCGCCGTATTCCAAGTTCCCGGTGGGGGCTGCGGCCCTCACCGAGGACGGCAGGATCGTCAGCGGCTGCAACGTAGAAAATGCCAGCTATGGGCTGACCCTCTGCGCCGAATGTGCACTGGTTGGCCAGCTCCACATGACAGGCGGCGGCAGGATCGCCGCGTTTTACTGCGTGGACGGCCAAGGCAACATCCTCATGCCATGCGGAAGGTGCCGCCAACTCCTTTACGAGTTCAGGGCACCAGGGATGCAGCTCATGACAACGCAGGGAATCAAAACCATGGACCAGGTGCTGCCGGATGCCTTTGGTCCTGAAAACCTGGAGGAAACCACGTGACAAGCACTGAAGCGTTCGACGCCGTCCAGATCATTTCCATCAAGCGGGACAAGGGCACGCTTACTCCCGAGCAAATCGACTGGACCATCGATGCCTATACCCGCGGCGTCATCGCCGAGGAACAGATGGCCGCACTGAACATGGCCATCCTGCTCAACGGCATGGACCGCGCCGAGATTTCGCAGTGGACGTCCGCAATGATCGCCTCTGGTGAGCGGATGGACTTTTCGTCCCTGACAAGGCCCGACGGCGGCCGGAAGGCTACCAGCGACAAGCACTCCACCGGTGGGGTGGGGGATAAGATCACGCTGCCGTTGGCGCCGCTGGTGGCCGTCTTCGGCGTGGCGGTTCCGCAGCTGTCGGGCCGCGGCCTCGGCCACACCGGCGGGACGCTGGACAAGCTGGAAGCCATTCCCGGTTGGCGCGCCAACCTGAGCAACGACGAAATCATGGCGCAGCTCCAAGACGTCGGAGCGGTCATCTGTGCCGCAGGCTCAGGGCTCGCCCCGGCGGACAAGAAACTCTATGCCTTGCGCGACGTGACAGGCACCGTTGAAGCCATCCCGCTGATTGCTTCGTCGATCATGAGCAAGAAGATCGCCGAAGGTACCGGTTCGCTGGTTTTGGACGTCAAAGTGGGTTCGGGCGCGTTCATGAAGGACGAAGCACGGGCACGTGAGCTGGCTGAGACCATGGTGGCTTTGGGCAAGGATGCAGGCGTACACACCGTCGCGCTGATCACGGACATGTCCACGCCGCTTGGATTGACTGCCGGTAACGCCATTGAGGTGGAGGAATCAGTGGAGGTCCTTGCCGGCGGCGGTCCGGAAGACGTGGTCGAACTGACCGTCCGCCTGGCCGAGGAGATGCTGGCCGGTGCCGGCATCCACGACGCCGATCCCGCAGCCGCGCTGAAGGACGGACGCGCCATGGACGTCTGGAACCGGATGATCGAAGCCCAAGGTGGAAATCCCCGGGCCGCGCTGCCCGTGGCCAGGGAATCCGAGGTTGTCTACGCTCCGGCGGACGGCGTCCTGGTGGGATTGGACGCACTTTCCGTGGGTGTTGCGGCTTGGCGCCTGGGTGCCGGCCGGGCACGCAAGGAAGACCAGGTCCAGGCCGGGGCGGGTGTCCGATTGCACGCCAAGCCTGGTGCGCTGGTCCGTGCGGGGGAGCCTTTGATGACCCTCCTGACGGACACTCCGGAGAAGTTCGAACGGGCAAAGGAAGCACTTCAGGATGCGGTGGTGATTGCGCCTGAGGGTTCCCGCCCGGCGCATCAGCTCATCATCGACCGCATCGCCTAGGCTTAAGTGTTCCGGGCTGTTCCCCGTGGAACAGCCCGGAACACCAGTCATCCGGCGCCTGTGGGGGAGCCGGCTACCGTAAGGAAACCGTGCAGGGCATCAACGATTTCATCCTCGCCGCGGCGGAGCAGCCCTGGGTGTTGTTCCTGGTGCTGGCCTGCTGCGTCATTGATGGTTTTTTCCCGCCCATCCCCAGCGAATCAGTGGTGGTGGGCCTGAGTGCCGTCTCCGGCAGCAGCGGTGCCCCCAACGTGTGGCTGCTGGGTGTGATGGCCGCCGTCGGGGCGTTCTCCGGGGACAACATCGCCTACATCATTGGCAACCGCATAGGCATCCAACGGTGGCGGTGGATGCGCACGCAGCGCATGCAGGGCGCTTTCCGGTGGGCGGGCAAGGAACTTCGACGCCGGTCTGCCTCGCTCATCATGGTGGCCCGCTTCATCCCCATCGGGAGGGTGGCAGTTAATCTGACGGCCGGTGCCACTCACTTCCATCACCGCCGCTTCGTTGCCCTCACTGCGATGTCCGCCATCCTTTGGGCCAGCTATTCGGTGGTCCTGGGTTACTTCTTCGGTGTGTGGTTTGAGCACAACCACCTCCTGGGCGCGGTCATAGCCATCGTGGTGGCCGTGATCCTGGGGGTCATCATCGATCGCATCATCAGCAAAGTCCGGGGTTCCGTGCCCTTGGACGGAAAAAACATCCCCGAGGAAGACGCCCCGACTCCACCCACGGTATGACGTGTCCAGCCCCGGAAGATCAGTCCGGCGGTTGACGACCCCAGCGTCCTCTTGGAGATAGCGTTAAACGCGTGATCCCAAGGCTGGGGCGTAGCGAACGACGCCCCGGCCGTGGGACACTAGAGCGACTTCCGTCACACCGTCAAGTCACATTCGTCTAGGAGCTACCCCCGCGTGGAGTTTTTGAATCAAATGCTCGAGCATGCAGCCGGGCAGCCCTGGATATACCCGGTACTTCTGGTCTTCTTTTTCATTGACGGATTCGCCACCATTCTCCCCAGCGAAACAGCCATAGTGGGGCTCTCGGCGCTGTCCCTTCACAGCGGAGAACCCAATCTGTGGATCCTGGGAGGAACCGCCCTGGTAGGCGCCATGGCCGGCGACAACATGGCTTACATGCTGGGCCGGAAGATCGGCCTCACCCGCTGGAAGTGGATGCGGCGGCCAAAGGTCCAGAAAATGTTCGCCTGGGCGCAGTATGAGTTGGACAAGCGTGGCGCGGTGCTCATTTTTACGGCCCGCTACATTCCGTGGGGCCGCGTGGCGGTGAACTACGTCGCCGGGCAAACCGGATTCCGCCACCGCACCTTTTTCTGGTTGGACGCTTTCGCCTGCATCACGTGGGTGGGCTACTCCATCGGCATTGGCCTTCTGGCAGGTCAGTGGGTGCACCACAACCCGCTCCTCGGCGTGGGCATTGCCGTTGCGTTCGCTGTGGTTCTCGGCATCGTGGTGGACCATGCACTGCGCTGGTGGCACAAGTACCTTGAGAAGAAGGATGTGGCCCGTGAAGCGGCCGCAAGCAGCGAAGTGAAGGTTGCGGAGCCTGCGGATCTGTCGCAGAAAGCAGTTGCAGGCGCGGACCTCTCCAAGCCTGCTGGCTAAGCATCTGCCGTCCCCCTACAGTTAGTACGTGACTGAGCCCATTCTTGACGCTGCCCCTGCCCTTGACTTCGATCTGAAGAGCCTGCCCAAGGTTTCCCTCCACGACCACCTGGACGGAGGACTCCGCCCGGCCACCATTATCGAGCTGGCAGAGGCCGCCGGCCACACCCTGCCCTCCACGGATCCTGTGGCGCTGGGCGAATGGTTCCGTGAATCGGCCGACTCCGGTTCGCTGGTCCGCTACCTCGAAACGTTCGACCACACCGTGGCCGTCATGCAGACCAAGGAAGGCCTGTTCCGGGTCGCCAAGGAATTCGTGGAAGACCTGGCCGAGGACGGCGTGGTGTACGGCGAAGTCCGCTGGGCACCTGAACAGCACCTTCAGCAGGGCCTGACCCTGGACGAGGTTGTCGAAGCCGTCCAGACAGGGCTTGAAGCCGGTATGGATTCCGCCGAAGAACGCGGCCAGCAGATCCAGGTGGGGCAGCTCATCACTGCCATGCGGCACGCTGATCGCGGCCAGGAAATCGCAGAACTGGCTGTCCGCCACAGGGCCAACGGCGCAGTGGGCTTTGACATCGCCGGGGCCGAAGACGGCTTCCTGCCGTCCCGCTTCAAGGACGCCTTCACCTACCTTGCCGAGAACAACTTCCCGGCAACGGTCCACGCCGGCGAGGCAGCTGGCTTGGACAGCATCCAGTCCGCTTTGGTGGACGGCCGCGCCTTGCGCCTTGGCCATGGCGTCCGGATCGCCGAGGACATCTCGGTGGAGTTTGAGGACAACTCCGACGACGACGGCGAGGACACCATCGGCATGGTGACCATCGGCAGCGTGGCAGCATGGGTTCGCGACCGCGGAATCGCCCTGGAAATCTGCCCTTCCTCCAACCTCCAGACCGGTGCCATTTCCGGCTTTGGCGACGGCATCGAAAGCCACCCGGTGGACATGCTGTTCCAGCTCGGCTTCAACGTCACCATCAACACGGACAACCGCCTCATGAGCGGCGTGACGCTTACCGACGAGTTCGAACTCCTCGTGGAGACCTTCGACTACGACCTCGATGATCTGCTCGAGCTGACGCTCAACGCGGCCGAGGCAGCGTTCCTGCCGCTGGACGAGCGTGAAGCCTTGGTTGAGTACATCAACGATGCCTACGCCAACCTCGGCTAATTCTCCGCTGGACCAGCTGCTGGGAACAATTGCCGCGCTGCGTGAGTACTGCCCTTGGATGGGTGCGCTGACGCACGAGTCACTGGTGGAGTACTTGATCGAAGAAGCCTATGAAGTGGTGGACTCGATCGAGGCCGGTGCGGTGGATGAAGAGCTTCGCGGCGAGCTGGGTGATGTGCTGCTTCAGGTGGTACTTCATGCCCGGCTCGCCGAGGAGCGCGGCAGTTTTAACTTCGAGGACGTAGCCCGGGGCATCAACGCCAAGATGGTCCGGCGAAACCAGCACGTCTTCAACGCGGACGGTTCCCTTCGGGAGAGTTTCCCGGCCAGCGTCGAGGAAATCATCGTCAAGTGGGATGCCGCCAAGCGGGCCGAGAAGCCGGAGCGGAAAGACCCCTTCGAGGGTATCCCGCCGCACCTTCCCGCTTTGGCTGCGGCGCAGAAGTCCCTGGACCGAGCGGTACGCGCGGGCTTGGACGTTGACGCTCAAGGTGACTTGGCCGCCGTCGGACTTCCCGTGGTCCCGGCCTCGGAAGAGGCCCTCGGCGAGCTGCTGCTCGCGGTGGTCGCCGGCGCCCGTGAGCAAGGACTCGACGCCGAACGGGCCCTCCGTGCCGCGGTTCGATCGTTTCAGAACAGCCAGGCGCAGACTTCATGACGTGAGCCGTCGGAAGCCGTGCCGTAACGTAAGCCACTCTCGACTACGCTAGTAGCGACGAGGACGTTGAGAATTTCCCTCCACATTCCTGTAATTCGCCCATAAGGAGCACATCCATGGCGCTTATCGATGCCATCCACGCACGCGAGATCCTTGATTCCCGCGGAAACCCGACCGTAGAAGTTGAGGTCCTGCTCTCCGACGGCCAGATCGGCCGCGCAGCAGTTCCCTCCGGTGCCTCCACCGGCGAGCACGAAGCCGTTGAGCTTCGCGACGGCGACAAGGGCCGTTACCTCGGCAAGGGTGTCCAGAAGGCCGTTGACGCCGTTATCGACGAGATCTCACCGGCCCTGATTGGTTTCGACGCCACTGACCAGCGCAGCATCGACCAGGCCATGATCGACCTGGACGGCACGCCCAACAAGGGCAAGCTCGGCGCCAACGCCATCCTGGGTGTTTCCCTGGCCGTGGCCAACGCTGCAGCAGCTTCGGCCGACCTGCCGCTCTACAAGTACCTGGGTGGCCCGAACGCCCACGTCCTGCCCGTTCCGCTGATGAACATCCTCAACGGTGGCTCGCACGCCGACTCCGATGTGGACATCCAGGAATTCATGATCGCCCCGATCGGCGCAGAGACCTTCTCCGAGGGCCTGCGCTGGGGTGTAGAGGTTTACCACAACCTCAAGGCAGTCCTTCAGGAAAAGGGCCTGTCCACCGGCCTCGGCGACGAGGGCGGCTTCGCTCCCAACCTGCCGTCCAACCGTGCAGCTCTGGACCTGATCCAGGAAGCCATCAAGAACGCCGGCTACACCCCGGGCACGGACATCGCCCTTGCCCTGGACGTTGCATCCTCTGAGTTCTACAAGGAAGGTGCCTACCAGTTCGAAGGCAAGGCACTTTCTGCCACCGAGATGAGCGCCTACTACGCTGAGCTCGTTGCGGATTACCCCCTGGTTTCCATCGAGGACCCGCTGGACGAGAACGACTGGGAAGGCTGGAAGACCCTCACCGACACCATCGGTGACAAGGTCCAGCTTGTTGGCGACGACCTCTTCGTCACCAACCCGGTCCGCCTGCAGCAGGGCATCGAGACCGCTACGGCCAACTCCCTGCTGGTCAAGGTCAACCAGATCGGTTCCCTGACC
Source organism: Pseudarthrobacter sp. PvP004 (assembly GCF_017876035.1). NCBI lineage: Bacteria > Bacillati > Actinomycetota > Actinomycetes > Micrococcales > Micrococcaceae > Pseudarthrobacter > Pseudarthrobacter sp. PvP004. The sequence goes on along the minus strand of NZ_JAGINL010000001.1, from coordinate 2,665,508 downwards.
GAGACGCTGGACGCCGTTTCCCTGGCCCAGCGCTCCGGCTACACCACCATCACCTCGCACCGCTCCGGCGAAACCGAGGACACCACCATTGCTGACATCGCCGTTGCCACCAACGCGGGCCAGATCAAGACCGGTGCCCCCGCCCGCTCCGAGCGCGTAGCAAAGTACAACCAGCTGCTCCGCATCGAAGAAGAACTCGACGACGCCGCACGCTACGCCGGCCGCAGCGCGTTCCCGCGTTTCAAGGGCTAGCATTCCGCGAAAACAGCTGACCGGTGGCTATGGTGGAAAGACCATGGCCACCGGTTCTGTTTAACGCGGGCCAGGTCAGAAACAGCAAGCGCAGCAAACCGCCAGGCAAGCACCGGGCATTACAGGAGTGTCATGGCCACCCGTCGTCCAAAGGTTCCCAGGGCCGACGCCCTTGGCCGTCCGTCCAGCGGTGCTGGTCCGTCCAGCGGTGCTGGTCCGTCCAGCGGTGCCCGTCCCGCCGGTGATGCCCTCAGGGGTCCTGTAGCCGCAGGCTCCGAAGGGGCCGATGTCATCAAGGCCGAGTTCGGCGGCGCGCGTGCCACGTCAAAGACACCGACGACGACGGATGGCGGCAAAGCTTCGTCTACTGGCAGCAAGACGTCTACCGCCAGCAAGAGTTCCGCAGGCAGGAAACCTGCGGGACCCTCGACAAAAGCCGGGGACAAAGGTTCGGGAAAACAGGGATCCGAAAAGCCAAGCCCAATAGCCAAGGATGACCGCGATCTGGATCCCGTACCGGCCAAGGCGTTCTCCGGCCGGATGCTCGCACTGGCTGTGGTGATGATTGCCATCACCATTCTGCTGGCCCCCACTGTGAAGATTTTCCTGGAGAAACGCGCCGAAATCTCCGCGCTGGAAGCGGAAATTGCCGGCAGGAAAGCGGAGCAATCCGAGCTGAACAAACAGCTCTCCCGGTGGCAGGACCCCAACTATGTGAAACAGCAGGCCCGCGACCGCATTAACATGGTTATGCCGGGTGAAACAGGTTACTGGGTGTTTGGGGGAGAAGAAGCCGCCGGCACACCGGGTGGCCGCACCGGCTCCGGATCGTCGGCAAACCCGGAGAATCTGCCCTGGGTGGATGCTCTCTGGGAGTCAATCAGACGATCGGCAACTGACTAAACGCGGTGCCCGCCGCCGTCGTGTCCGCATGGGACATGACAAAAGGGGCAGGAAGGTTGGCAGCGCAAGTGGAAGAGAACACGGCAGCCGTGCCGCAGGAATCCCGCCAGCCATCAGCACACGATCTTGAGGTCCTGAGCCGACAGTTGGGCAGGCCGGTCCGGGATGTTGTTGAGATCCCGGCCAGGTGCGTCTGCGGTAACCCCTTGGTGGCCGCTACTGCTCCGCGGCTCAGCAACGGAACACCGTTCCCCACCACGTTCTACCTGACCCATCCGGTCATCACGTCCGCAGTGTCACGCCTTGAAGCGGGCGGGCTCATGACTGAGATGAACGAGCGATTGACCGCCGACCAAGAGCTGGCCGGTGCCTACCGGGGCGCCCATGACGCTTACCTTCAGGCTCGCAACGAGATCGCCGGCCGCTCCGGCACCGGAGCCGTGCCCGAAATCGACGGCATCTCCGCCGGTGGCATGCCCACCCGCGTGAAGTGCCTGCACGTCCTGGTAGGTCACTCGTTGGCTGCCGGACCGGGCGTCAATCCGCTGGGCGACGAAGCCCTGGACGCCATCACCGAGTGGTGGACCAAGGACCGCTGCTATTGCGACGGCGCCTGGGACACTGCCGGCGAGGCTCCTTCGCGGGACTTGAGCCGCCATGGTCCGCAAGGATTGCCGGACATCGTGGGGCGTCCCGCGCCCGTGCGGAAGTCAAAGACCGAATCCCACGGCGAGCAGGAAGGCACCGCATGAGCCGCGTGGCTGCCATTGACTGCGGAACCAACTCCATCCGCCTCCTCATCGCAGACTCCTCGGTTGAGGCGTCGGAGAAGGATGGGCCAGGTCCGCTGACCGATATCGTGCGTGAAATGCGCGTGGTGCGGCTGGGCCAGGGCGTTGATGCCACTGGCGAGTTGGCTCCAGAGGCCTTGGAGCGCACGTTCGCCGCAACCCGGGACTATGCCGCGCTCATCAAGGAACACGGTGCCGGGCGCGTTCGTTTCGCGGCCACGTCGGCCACTCGTGATGCCAGCAACCGCCAAGTCTTTGTGGACGGTATCCGGGAGCTCCTGGGCGTGCAGCCGGAGGTCATTTCCGGTGACGAGGAAGCTGCCCTGTCCTTCGCGGGAGCCAGCAGCGTCCTGCCCGCCACGGGAAAGGACCCCATTCTGGTGGTGGACCTTGGCGGCGGCAGCACTGAATTCGTTGTGGGTGATTCCAGCGGCGTTATCGCGGCCCGCTCGGTTGACATCGGCTGCGTGCGATTGACCGAACGTCACCTCCGCAGCGATCCGCCCACCGCTGCGCAAATCGCCGCAGCAGAGGCCGACGTCGACGCCGCGCTTGATCTTGCCGCGCAGACAGTGCCGCTTGACCGCGCCACTGCCGTGGTTGGTGTCGCCGGTTCCATCACCACCATCACCGCTCACGCGCTGGGCCTGAGCGAATACCAGCCGAACCGCATCCACGGCGCTTCACTGGACCTTGAAACCATTAGCGACGCGTGCACCAGCCTGTTGGAAATGACGCGGGACGAACGTGCCGCGCTGCCGTACATGCACCCGGGACGCGTGGACGTCATCGGAGCCGGAGCCCTGGTGTGGCGCCGCATCCTGGCCAGGCTGTCCGCCGTCAGTAACGGGGCCATCCGTACAGCTGTCTCCAGCGAACACGACATCCTGGACGGCATCGCCCTGAGTATCCTGGATGGCCAATGACATTGCGACATCGTCGTACCCTCTCCGCTGCGCTTGCCACCACCCTGGCCGGCGGGGCGCTGGCGGGTGCGCTGTTGTCGGCTCCGGCCGCCAATGCAGACGCGTGGCGGGACAAGGAGTACTGGCTCAAGGAATCGGGAGTCACCAACGCCTGGCAGGTCTCCAAGGGTGCCGGAGTCAAAGTTGCGATCATCGATAGCGGTGTTGACGGAACCCACCCTGACCTCAAGGGTGTGGTGGTCGGAGGGACAGATGTCTCAGGGGCCGGCGCTCCCAACGGACAAAAGAGCATCGGCGCCAAGACCGAGCACGGCACGCTGGTGGCCACGATGCTGGCCGGGCGCGGCCACACCACGCCCACCCCTTCGCCCTCACCGTCGGCATCTGCGTCAGCGGCTCCAGCGCCGCCGCCACCGCCACCAACTACGCCGCCTGCCGGGGGACCGGACGGGATCACAGGAGTTGCGCCAGAAGCTGAGATCCTGGCCATCTCAACCTGGCTCGGCTCGCCCAACCCGGGCGGCAAGACGGACCAGGAACAAATACCCGAGGCCGTGCGCTGGGCCGTGGACAACGGCGCAAAAGTTATCAACATTTCCCTGGGCAGCACTTCGCCTGACTGGCCGCAGAGCTGGGACGCAGCGTTCCTGTACGCAGAGCAAAAAGATGTGGTGATCGTTGCGGCCGCCGGAAACCGCGTGGGTGGCAACATCCAAGTTGGTGCCCCGGCCACCATCCCCGGCGTTCTCACTGTGGCCGGGCTGGACGGCGAGGGGCGCGCCAGCGTGGACTCATCGTCCCAAGGCATCAGCATCGGAGTGGCCGCCCCTGCGGAGAAACTGGTGGGCGGCATTCCCGGCGGCTCGTATGCCGAGTGGGCGGGAACGTCCGGAGCGGCTCCCATCGTTTCGGGTGTGGCAGCACTCATCCGTTCAAAGTGGCCGGAAATGAGCGCCACCCAGGTCATCAACAGGATCGTCAGCACTGCCAAGGACGCGGGTGCTCCAGGCAAGGACCCTCTTTATGGCTTCGGCATCCTCGACGCTGAGGCCGCGTTGAAGAATGACGTGCCAACCACCAGCACCAACCCGTTGGGTTCCATCGGGGACTGGATCCGTGTCCATCGCCGCGGCGTCTTCTCCGAGCCCTCACAGGCGCCCGTGGCAAGTCCCACAAGCGCCCCTCCCACGCTCGCCGATCCCACCGTCCCTGTTGCGAAGACGCCGGCGACCATGGATGACGCCCTTCCTGCCGCCGTCGTGCTTGGTTTTGGCGCCTTGTTCGCTGCGATTCTGACGGGTGCTGCAATCCAGTTGCGGAGGGTCTCAAAGGACCCGCCGGCGGTGCCCGAGGAAGCTGAAACGGGCGCCCTTTTGAAGGTGGATCCGCCCGGCAGGACGTAGTTAGTGAAGATTTTCACAAAGTACTGTACTCTGGACTCATGGCAACCACCCCAGAGCTCATTGACCGTCCCCGGGTTCTCGTCGTCGGCGGCGGCTACGTCGGCCTGTACGTAGCACTCAAACTGCAGAAGAAGATCGCGAATGCAGGCGGAATCGTCACCGTCGTTGATCCACTGCCGTACATGACCTACCAGCCCTTCCTCCCGGAAGTAGCCGGTGGCAACATCGAGGCACGCCACGCCGTCGTCTCCCACCGTCAGCACCTCAAGCAGACTGAGCTCATCCAGGGCCGCGTCACCAGCATCGACCACGCCAACCGGACCGCGGTTATCGCCCCGTCCGATGGCGGCGAGAACTTCGAGATCCCGTACTTCGATGTCGTGATCGCAGCAGGCGCCATCACCCGTACCTTCCCCATCAAGGGCCTCGCGGACAAGGGCATCGGCCTGAAGACCATCGAGGAAGCCGTTGCACTGCGCAACAAGGTGTTGGAGCGCATCGAAGCCGCGTCCACCATGACTGACCCCGCAGAGCGCGCCAAGGCACTGACCTTCGTTGTTGTTGGCGGCGGTTTTGCAGGCATCGAATGCCTCACCGAAATGGAAGACCTTGCCCGCGCCGCTGTACGGAACAACCCGCGCATCCGTCAGGAAGAAGTCCGCTTCATCCTGGTTGAAGCCATGGGCCGCATCATGCCCGAGGTCACCGCTTCGCAGGCCGAGTGGGTTGTGGAGCACCTCCGCAGCCGTGGCATCGAAGTACTCCTGAACACTTCCCTTGACAGCGCTGAGGGCAACCTCAAGCTGATCAACCTCCCGGACAAGACCCCTGCCGGCGAAGTTGACGCGGACACCTTGGTATGGGCTGCCGGCGTGCAGGCCAACCCGATGATCCGCTCCACCGACTTCCCGCTGGAACCGCGTGGCCGCGTCCGCGTCCTCCCGGACCTGCGTATCGCAGGCGACGAAGGCATTGTGGAGAACGCCTGGGCCGCCGGCGACATCGCCGCCGTTCCGGACCTCACGGGCAAGGGCCTGCCGGACGGCACCTGCGTCCCCAACGCCCAGCACGCACTGCGCCAGGCAAAGAAGCTCGCAAAGAACCTCTGGGCTTCCCGCTGGGACAAGCCGCTGCACGACTACAAGCACAAGAACCTCGGTGCCGTAGCCGGATTCGGCGAGTGGAAGGGTGTTGCAAACATCAACCTGCTCGGCCGCATCGGTCTCAAGGGTGGCCTCGCCTGGCTGGCACACCGTGGTTACCACGGCATGGCCATGCCCACGGTTGAGCGCAAGTTCCGCGTGATCTTCGGCTGGATCCTGGCCTTCTTCGCCGGCCGCGACACCACGCAGCTGATGGACCTGGACAACCCGCGCGGTGCCTTCGTGGCCGCAGCCACCCCGGCTCCCAAGCCCGCCGCCGCACCGGCGCCGGTGGAAGCCAAGCCGGTTGCCGAGGAAGTCAAGACTCCGGTAACTGCTGACGCCAAGTAGTACACGTACGACGGCGGCCGTCCCCTTGAGGGGGTGGCCGCCGTCGGCGTTTAAACCGTCGGCGTAAAACGGTGGCACCGCGGCTGCGCCCTAGACTGTTGCCATGTCAGGTGAAACCGATCTGAAGACACTCCTGGAATCCCTCCATCCGGTAGCCCGCGACGGCGAGTACGTGTATGCCCTGTGGCCGCATGGTCGGCCATTGGAAGGCGGCATTGAAGCGGCCGTTCGTGAGGCCGAGGGCCTGACGGTTGTCCTTCACCGCGATGAAGCAGATTCGTTGGGCCTTAGCTACGATTTCGTGGCTACCTGGATCACGCTGCAGGTCCATTCGGCCCTGGAAGCCGTGGGTCTGACGGCAGCTGTCAGCGCGGCGCTGACGCACGCCGGCATCAGCTGCAACGTCCTCGCCGGTTTCCACCACGATCACCTTCTGGTGCCGTCGGCAGATGCGGGCCGGGCCATGGATGTGCTGCGGCTCCTGGCACGGGGTGTGGTGCTGCGTTCTGAGAAGCCGGAAGATCGGCCGGAGATCCTGGAGCTTACGGCCCGGGCGTTTTCCGTCTCTCCCGTGACTGGCGAACCCGTTGAGGGCACCCCGATTGAAGTGGGGCTGCTGCGGGAGCTTTTCGAGTGCAGCGAGTACATTCCGGAGCTCAGCATCGTGGCGGAGATGGGTGGCGAAATCGTGGGGCATGCCATCAGCACGCGGGGCTGGATCGAGGACCTGGAACTGGTTGCCCTCGGCCCGATCGGCGTGCTTCCTCCCTTCCAGCGCCGTGGAGTGGGTTCTGCATTGATGCGCGAGACAGCGGCCCGCGCCACTGCCCTCGGAGAGCCCGGGATCGCCCTGCTCGGCAGCCCTCTCTACTACCCGCGATTCGGATATGTGCCGGCAACCTCCTTGGGCGTTGAACCGCCCGAAGCGGTGTGGGGCGATCACTTCCAGTTACTGACCCTGCCGGGATGGCCCGATGACGTCCGCGGCACCTTCCGCTACGCGGAGCCGTTCAACCGGCTCTAGCTGGGATACCATGGTCCGGGCGCCCCAGTAGCCCAATTGGCAGAGGCAGCGGACTTAAAATCCGCGTGTTGTGGGTTCGAGTCCCACCTGGGGCACAAATGCAAGGCGAGAGCTCTTTCTCCCTTCCTGTGCGTCCATCCCTTCTTCAGCGCCTTTTCCCAGCAAGCTCGTAGATTCCCCACAGGCAACGAGTGTTATAGGGATGTGACCTGAATCACTTATGTTCGCCCGGCAATTGCACTAGTTTGAGTCTTAATCAGGAACACCTGAGTTATCGCATCAAAGGCAGTTCGCACCTTTCGATCGAGGAGACAACGAATGTTTGATCTTTCCCCAGCGGCGCCCCGAGCCGCCAAGCTAACAGCGCTTGGCATTGGGGTCGCTCTCTTGGCCACGGCTTGTGGTGGGTCTTCTACACCTACCCAGACTGGGTCTCAATCCGCCGCCGCAGCAGGCATCGCCTGCCCGGCACCGAGCGGCGGGGCGGGAGCCGGCAACAGCCAGGCTGCCACCAACACGGGATCCGTACCTCCCTCGACCACCACCACGGCTACGCCGCTTAAGCTTGGATCGCTCCTGCCGACGACGGGGTCGCTGGCGTTCCTCGGCCCACCCGAAATCGCTGGTGTCAACCTCGGCGTCAAGGAAGTCAACGACGCCGGTGGCGTTCTTGGTGCTCCTGTGGAAGTTGTCCACCGCGACTCCGGCGACACCAAAACTGACATCGCTACCCAGTCCACCACAGCCCTGCTGGGCCAGGGTGTGAGTGCAGTTATCGGCGCCGCTTCCTCCGGCGTTTCCAAGACTGTCATCAACCAGATCACCGGCGCTGGCGTCATCCACTTCTCGCCGGCGAACACCTCGCCGGACTTCACCACGTGGGATGACAAGGGCCTCTACTGGCGCACGGCACCGTCCGACGTCCTGCAGGGCAAGGTCCTCGGGAACTACATGGCTACCTGTGGTGCCCAGACCGTGGGCATGATCGTTCTCAACGACGCCTACGGAACCGGCCTCCAGAAGAACGTCAAGGAAGCCTTCGAGGCAGCCGGCGGCAAGGTTGTTGCTGAAGAGCTCTTCAACGAAGGTGACTCGCAGTTCAGCAGCCAGGTGGACAAGGTCCTCGCAGCCAAGCCGGATGCGATCGCCCTGATCACGTTCGACCAAGCCAAGAGCATCGTGCCTCTGATGACCGGCAAGGGCGTCAAGCCCACGCAGCTGTTCATGGTTGACGGCAACACCTCGGACTACAGCAAGGACTTCCAGGCAGGCACCATGAAGGGCGCACAGGGAACCATCCCCGGTACGTTCGCCAAGGATGCCTTCAAGCAGAAGCTCCTCGCAATCGATCCCGCACTGAAGGATTACAGCTACGCAGGTGAGTCCTACGACGCCGTGAACCTGATCGCGCTTGCCTCTGAGGCAGCCAAGAGCACCAAGGGCACGGACATCGCGGCCAAGCTCAAGGAAGTCTCTGAAGGCGGCGAGAAGTGCACGGACTTCCCGTCCTGCGTCACCCTGCTCCGCGAGGGCAAGGATATTGACTACGACGGACAGTCCGGTCCGGTAACGTTCTCCGATGCCGGTGACCCCACCGAGGCATACATCGGTATCTACGAATACCAGGACGACAACACCTACAAGCCGGTCCGCGAAGAATTCGGCAAGCTCTAAGCCGAACACGAGCTAGACCGCAGTCAGCAACAGGTCCCCTTCCTCACAAGGAAGGGGACCTGTTCCGCGTTAACCCCGGCTGTTACACAGGCGGTAGACCTACCATGTCCTCATGAAGCCAACCCGGGAAGCACGCTCCATTGCAGTAGTCATTAACGCCGGTTCACGCAAAGGCTCCGCAGCTCAGAAGCTGGTGGCCGAGAGCCTCGCAAAGGCGGAGCTCCCGGTCTCCGCGGTGTATACGGCGCATGGCGGCGGGGAACTCCGCCGCGCCTTGGAGCAAGCGGTGTCCGATGGGCACGATTTTGTGGTGGTTGGGGGAGGCGACGGAACGGTTGCCTCCGCGGCCGGACTCGTGGCGGGTACCGACGTCGTGCTGGGTGTGCTTCCGCTGGGCACCGCCAATGACCTGGCAAGGACGCTGGAAATCCCCCGGGACCTGAGCCTTGCCTGCGCTGCCTTGGCGGATGGAAAAGTAGTGGACATCGATCTCGGGCGGGCGAACGGCCAACCCTTCCTCAACGTGGCTTCAGCCGGCCTGTCCGTGGCAGTCACGCAGGCGCTCAGTCCGCGCCTCAAACGACTCATCGGGCCCTTGGCATATGGTGTGGCCACGCTTCGCTCCTACGCCACGCACAAGCCGTTCCATGCCCGCCTCGAGTTCCCGGACGGGGACCATGAGCCAGTAGAGCTGGAGGACCTGTTGCAGGTGGCGGTGGGAAACGGAAGGTACTACGGAGGCGGCAACGCGGTCTCTCCGACAGCGGGGATCGATGATCACACCCTGGATATCTATGCGATCCTGGCTGCGCCGCTGCGGGAGCAGGCAAAGATCGCGCGTTCGCTGAAGAACGGCAAGTTTGTGGAAAACGAGCAAGTGCACCACCTCACCAGCCGGAAAGTCAGGCTGGTGACAACTCCGCCACTGCCGGTGAACCTCGACGGCGAGATCACCACCAGCACGCCCACCGACTTCACTGTTGAGCGAAACGCGGTGCACGTGGTGGTGCCGAGGAACAGCAGCAGCGCGACGTTTGAGGGCCGCAGCTGAACTGTCTTGAACGTACCTGGACGCGCCGAAGGCCCGGCTCCGGCGTGACACCGGAACCAGGCCTTCGGGGCTACTGCAGTTAGACCTCGTCCGCCAAGGTGCCCAGGTAAAGCTGGATGACCTTGGGGTCCTTCATGAGTTCACGGCCGGTACCGGTGTACGCATCCTTGCCCTGATCCAGGACATAGCCGCGGTCGCAGATCTGCAAGCAACGGCGGGCATTCTGTTCCACCATGATCACCGAGACGCCGGCGCGGTTGATCTCGTGGACACGGAGGAAGGTCTCATCCTGCTTGACGGGGGAGAGGCCTGCCGACGGCTCGTCAAGCAACAGGACGGCCGGGTCCATCATGAGCGCCCTGCCCATGGCCACCATTTGGCGTTCACCGCCGGACAGTGACCCTGCACGCTGTGCTCGCCGCTTTCCCAGCTCCGGGAAGAGGCTGGTGACAAAATCGAAGCGTTCGGAGAAGTCCTTGGGCCGCTGGAACATGCCCATTTGCAGATTCTCTTCAATGGTCAGCGTGGCGAACACATTGTTGGTCTGGGGGACGAAGCCAACGCCCTGGGTGACCAGTTTGTTGGCCTTCAAACCAGTGAGGTCTTGTCCGCGCACCACAACGGTGCCCGAGTGGACCTTCACCAAGCCGAACATGGCCTTCAGCAGCGTGGACTTGCCGGCGCCGTTGGGGCCAATGATGCCAATCAACTCGCCCTTGCGGGCCTCGATGCTGCAGCCGTTGAGGATGTTGACCCCGGGGATATAGCCAGCCACCAAGTTAGTGACTTTGACGACGGAATCGCCTGCGGGAGCCGCTGCCGAGGCGGGCATTGCACTGGTACTGCTCATTTCCCGTCCTCCTTCTTGGGTTCTTCGATCTCGGACAGGATGCCTGCATCTTCCGTACCCACAACCGACTCTTCGTCGGCCTCGAGTTCAGCCTCAAGCACCTTGATGCCTTCGGCGTCGCCAAGGTCGACGTCATGGTGGGCGCCAAGGTAGGCGTCGATGACTGCAGGGTTCTTCATGACTTCACCCGGAGGTCCTTCGGCCACCACCTTGCCTTCGGCCATGACCACCACCCAGTCAGCGATGTGGCGCACCATGTTCATGTCGTGCTCCACGAAGAGCACGGTCATGCCCTCGGCCTTGAGGTTCTTGATGTGGTCCAGCAGCGACTGCGTCAGGGCCGGGTTCACACCGGCCATGGGCTCATCGAGCATCACCAGCTTGGGCCGAACCATAAGCGAACGGGCCATCTCCAGGAGCTTCCGCTGACCTCCCGAGAGCGACGCTGCGTAATCGTCCTTCTTGGTATCCAGCTTGAACTTCTCCAAGAGGACATTTGCCTGGGCTGTGATCTCTTTTTCGCGCCCGTCCCAGATGCCTTTGAACAAGGCCTTGGAGAGCCGTTCTCCGGGCTGGTCTGCTGCGCCGAGTCGCATGTTCTCCATGACGGTCAGCTTGCCCATGACCTTTGTCAGCTGGAAGGTACGGACCATGCCCATGCGTGCCACCTTGTAGGAGGAAACGCCTGCAAGGCTGTTGCCTTCAAACTGCCACTTGCCCGTGTTGGGAGTATCAAAGCCCGTGAGGAGGTTGAACAGCGTGGTCTTGCCGGCTCCGTTGGGGCCGATCAATGCGGTGATCTTGTGGCGGGGGATCTCAAGGTACTCCACGTCCACCGCGTTGATGCCACCGAAGGAACGCGTGACGTCCTCTGCCACCACAATGGGATCCCGCTTCTTGCAGCCGGGAGTGTTCTCCCCGACGGCGATGGGCCGTGAATCGGTCATGTAGTCAATATTTTCGCTATTGCGTTCGTTGGTCTCACTCATGCGAAAGCAAGCTCCTTCTTATTGCCGAACACGCCTTGCGGGCGGAAGATCATCAGGAGCATCAAGGCAACACCCACCAGGATGTAGCGCAACTGGCCTGCCTGTACGGTGGTCAGCCACGTGATTGCCCCTGACTCGATGAGGCCGTAGAGCAGGCTTTGGGTCAGCGAGAGCACAACCCAGAAAATCATTGCTCCAATGACCGGCCCAAGAACCGTGGCCATGCCGCCCAGCAGAAGGCAGGTCCACAGGAAGAACGTGAGTTCAGTGCCGTAGTTGGACGGTTGGACGGCCCCGCGGGGGAGCGTGAAGATCATGCCCGCCAATGCGCCAAGCACACCACCGATGATCAGCGCCTGCATCTTGTAGGCGTAGACATTCTTGCCGAGCGAGCGGACAGCGTTCTCGTCTTCGCGGATGCCCTTGAGGACACGGCCCCAGGGGCTGCGCATCAGAAGCCAGACCAAGACGCAGCAAACGATGACCAAGCCCCAGCCCACCACGCGGATAAAGAAGTCACGGTTGTTCATGCCCATGTAAGAGCCTTCGGGGAAAGGATTCATGGAGTAGAACGTGCCCTCGAAGGCCGCCAGGCCGTTTGCCGAACCAGTGACGCTGGTGAGCTGGTTGGTAGTGACCACGTAGCGGACAATTTCCGCCGCGGCGATGGTCACGATTGCCAGGTAGTCCGCCCGTAGCCGGAGTGTAGGAATACCGAGGATGAACGCGAAGATCACTGAACACAGAACGGCGATCAGCAGGGCAAGGAAGAAGGGTGCGTCAAAGGTCAAAGTTGAGATGGCGAAACCGTAGGCACCCACTGCCATGAAGCCGGCCTGGCCGAAGTTCAACAGGCCTGAGTAGCCGAAGTGAACCGCGAGGCCCAAAGCGGCAAGTGCGTAGGCCGCCGTCGTCGGGCTGAACAATTCGCCAAGGGCGCTGGAGAAAATAAATCCGAAATCCATGGCCCGCTCCTAACCCACACGCTCACGCCGGCCGAGGATACCCTGCGGTCGGAACAGAAGAACAACAATCATGATGAACAGGGCGCCGACGTACTTGAGGTCGGCGGGGAGGCCGAACACTGTAGTCAGTTCCACGAAGATGCCGACGACGATCGAGCCGATCAGTGCGCCGAACACGGTACCCAAGCCGCCGAGCGTGACGCCGGCGAAGATGAGCAGCAGGATTTGCGAGCCCATATCGAAGGTGACACCCGGGCGGTAGTAGGCCCAGAGGATGCCGCCGAGCGAAGCGAGCACGCCGCCCACGATCCATACGATGCGGATGACGGAGTCGACGTCGATGCCCGAGGCGGCTGCCAGCGCGGGGTTGTCTGCAACTGCGCGGGTTGCCTTGCCGAGTCGGGTCTTCAGCAGGACGATGCCGATCAGGGCGATAACCACGGCACTGATAATCAGGGACCACAGATTGTTCGGAGAGATCGAGACAGGCCCGATTTGGATCTCGCTACTTTGTGCGCCCGGGAGTTGCTGTGTTGCACCGCCGAAGAAGAATTGGATGACATAGCGAATGGCCAAGGCGAGGCCAATGCTGACGATCATCATAGGGACGAGGCCTGAGCCACGCTTCCTCAGGGGGCGCCACAGTCCTGCGTCCTGGACGTAGCCAAAGAGACCGCCGCCTACCAGTGCGAGCAGGATGGCCAGCCAGAAGGGGAATCCGAAGGCATTGAACATAAACACCAGTACCGCACCGAGTGTCACCATCTCACCGTGGGCGAAGTTGGTCAGGCCGGTGGTGCCGAAGATCAGGGAGAGGCCAACCGAGGCGAGTGCAAGGAGGAGGCCGAAGCTCAACCCGGCAACCAGGCGGTTGAGCAGGTTCTGGCCGAAGTCCTGTTGCTGGACCACGATGCCCTCGCCAAAGGCAAAGATCACCGACAGGTTGGACGTCTGGCTGAACGTGACATCGCGGGGATTGTCCTGGCCCTCGGCCAGTGCGATGCCCTCCGGCAAGGTGGAGGTGTCCAGCTCGATGGTGTAGGTGCCCTGGACGGGAACGCCGATGGTCCACGCTCCGTTGGCTCCGGAGGTGGCTTCACCTTCAAACCCGTTGCCCGTGGCTTTGATCTTGACGCCCGGTATAGGGGCCCGGGCATCATCGCGGAGGAACCCGCTGATGTTGTTCTGGAAAGTCGTCGGGGACGGCGAAGGCGAGGGGGTGGTTGCCTGTGCCGAGGGGGCGGCGATCAACAGAGCGGCGATGAGGGCTGCGAACAGCGCCCCCACAGCTCTCTGCAGTCCTTTGGACCGTCTCATGGACGGGTCGCGCAGTGTGCTTCTCAAAATGGAAACCTCCACAGTGGGGGTGGTCCCGGCTGCGCCTTTGCAGCCGGTGCGAACGGTCATGGGGCTTGTGAACAGTTCTTGCCTAGCTGCCTCGTTTGTGATCTAAGTCACCCATGTGTGGTTTATGTTACCGCTCGGTGGGGTCAATGAATGCCCAGTTCGGGGCTGTGAAGATCGCGATCGGATAACAACTGTGAAGCTATAGGCAACTACTGATGTAGCAACGCTTAAGTAAACCTTTGTTGTTTGGGGGTGCTCCTAAACGTTTGGGGGAAGCCGCTGGTCCATTTTCTTGTCACGGTTGAGTTTCGTCTGGGTGAACAAGGGAACTTTCCCTGCCGCGCGCGCGTGGTAATTGGTACCGTGAACTATCACTAGCCCTTTTTCAGGAGGACACCCGCAATGGCACTTGGCGGAAACCCAGTCTTCAACGGAAAGAATTTCCGTGGAGCAACGCAGGCCCCGCCTGTACCGCAGAACCCGTACGGCCAGCAGTTCAACCAGGCACCCGGCCGTGCACCGAGCCAGGTCATGGACGGCCATGCAGCATGGTCTGCCCAGCAGCAGAACATGACCAATGAGCAGCTGCAGCAGATGTACAACCAGCCGGCTGCCGGCCCGGCCGACACCGGCCGCATGACCTATGACGACGTCATCATGAAGACCGTCGCCTGCCTCGTGGTTCTCATCATCGGTGCTGGGGTCACGCTGTTCGTTGCTCCCGGCCTCTCCACCATGCTGATGATCGTTGGTGCACTGGGCGGCTTCGTCCTTGCCCTGGTCAACACCTTCAAGAAGCAGCCGTCACCGGCCCTGATCCTTGCCTACGCCGGACTTGAAGGTCTGTTCCTTGGAGGCCTCACCCGAATCCTGGACGGCATGTACCCCGGCGTCGGTCTCCAAGCCGTCATCGGCACGCTGGCAGTCTTCGGCGTCACCCTGGTGCTCTTCAAGAGCGGCAAGGTCCGCGCCACCCCGAAGATGATGCGCTTCTTCCTGATCGCCACCATTGGTTACGCGGTCTTCGCACTGATCAACATGGTGATGATGTGGACCGGCGCTGTGCAGGAGCCCTTCGGTCTCCGCACAAGCGTCGAGATCTTCGGCATCCCGCTGGGTGTCTTCATCGGCATCCTCGCCATCGGCCTGGCAGCATTCTCGCTGATCATGGACTTCACCAGCATCGAGGAAGGCGTCCGCGCCGGCGCCCCGGAGCGTTACTCCTGGGTTGCCGCCTTCGGCCTGACCGTCACCTTGGTTTGGCTCTATGTGGAAATCATCCGTCTGCTGGCAATCCTGCGAGGCGACGACTAACTCTTCTGAGTCCGTCAACGCGAAATGCCCCCGAAGAGTCTTCGGGGGCATTTTTGCGTTCGTGAGGGGCGAGGTCTCGGGAGTAAGAGGGGCTCAAAGGGTCGATATCCAACCCCTCGCGCGTGGCAGCCCTCAGCTCAAGCGCTCAAAGACCACTGCCATGCCCTGGCCTCCGCCGACGCACAGCGTGGCCAGCCCCAGGGTTCCGTCGCGTTCCTTGAGCCCGTTGAGGAGAGTGCTGGTCATCCGGGCCCCGGTCATGCCGAAGGGATGGCCCAGAGCGATGGCGCCACCATGGACGTTGAGTTTTTCAGGATCGATCCCCAGTTCACGGGCGCTCGCCACCACCTGCACGGCGAAGGCTTCGTTGAGCTCAACGAGGTCGATGTCGTCCATTGTCAGTCCTGCCAGGGCAAGGGCCCGCCGCGTCGATTCCACGGGTCCCATGCCCATGAGTTCGGGGGAAAGGGCACTGACGCCTGTTGAAACCACCCGCGCCAGCGGTTGCAGGCTGAGTTCACGGGCGCGCGCGTCACTCATCACCACCACAGCCGCGGCCCCGTCGTTAAGCGGACAGGCATTACCTGCAGTCACGGTGCCTTCCGCGCGGAACACGGGCTGTAACGCGGAGACGGCTTCCAAAGTGACCCCGGCTCGGGGTGAGTCATCGCGCTCCACCACACTTCCGTCCTTGCGCGTGTAGGGCGAGATGTCGCGGGCATAGAACCCTGAGGCGATGGCGGCTTCGGCGCGATTCTGGCTCAGGACACCCCACTCGTCCTGCTCGGCCCGGCTGATTCCGTAGCTCGTGGCGACGTTCTCGGCAGTCTGGCCCATGGAGATGTAAATGTCTGGTAGTCGCCCGCCGAGCCGAGGGTCGGTCCACGGGATGTTGGAGGCCGCCCGTGCCGCAGTGCGTTGGCCCGCTGCTTCGAACAGCGGGTTGTGGTTGGCGGTATCGGTTTCGCCGGCACCGGACCAGTCCTGATACCTGGACACGCTCTCCACCCCGGCGGACACGATTGCGTGGGCTTCCCCGGATCTGATGGCGTGGAAGGCCATCCGAAGGGTTTGCAGGCTGGATGCACAGAAGCGGTTGATGGTGGCTGCGGGTACGCGGTCCAGCCCGGCGAGTACCGCCACAACCCTGGCCATGTTGGATCCGGCCTCGCCGCTGGGTTCAGCGCAGCCCAGCAGGATGTCGTCCAAGCCTTGGCCGTCCTCCGCGCCGGGATCGAAGCCTGGAACTTTTGCGAGGGCGGCCCGCACCATGGCGGTGGCCAGGTCATCCGGACGTTCGTCCTTGAGGGAACCCTTGAAGGCACGGCCAATAGGGCTTCTGGCAGTAGCAACGATGACAGCCTCAGTCATGGCCCCAGCTTACGCCCGGCATCCGATGGGACGCCGGGCGTTCGCGCGGTGGAACTGAACGCGTCAGGCCAGGCGAAGCGCTCCCGCAGCCGGGGTGACGGTGAAGATGTCCGGTGCGGTGAACCCCGCCTCCGCGAAGGAACGCACGACGGCGTCACGAACCTGCTGCTCTTGGCCCACCGGCGTCAATGCGATGGCTGAGCCGCCGAAGCCGCCGCCCGTCATGCGGGCGCCTATGGCACCGTTGGCCCGAGATGTGTCCACGGCAAGGTCGAGTTCCGGGCAGGAGATCTCAAAATCGTCGCGCATGGAAACGTGGCTGGCGTCCAGCAACTCCCCGATGGCGGCGGGACCCAGCTTGCCCAAGGTTTCCACTGTCTGAAGTACGCGATCATTTTCGGTGACCACGTGGCGGACGCGCCGGAGCGTCGTCTCGTCCAGCAGTCCGGAGGCTTCCTCCAAACGCTCTACGCCGACGTCGCGCAGTGCTGTGACGCCAAGTATCTCGGCACCCAACTCGCAGGATGCGCGGCGGGAGGCGTAACCGCCGTCGGCGTGCGAATGCGACACCTTGGTGTCGATGACCAACAGGACCAAGCCCGACGCTTCTGCGTCGAACGGCACCAGCTCCACATGCTGGTCACGGCAGTCCAAGAACACCGCGTGTCCCTTGGCGCCGCGCAAGGATGCTGACTGGTCCATGATCCCGGTGGGTGCGCCAACGAACACGTTCTCGGCGCGCTGGGTAGCGAGCACCAGGTCTTCGGCAGCGAAACCCGCGCCGGTCAACTCGTTGAGGGCCGAGATGACGGCGCACTCGATGGCGTGTGACGACGACAGACCCGCTCCGGAGGGAACGTCGGAATCCAGCAGGAGGTCAAAGCCGGGGACTTGGATGCCACGTTCCTTGAGTGCCCAGGCGACGCCGAGGGGGTAGCGTGACCACCCCTCACCGGATCCGGGCTCCGAGTCCGCGAGGTCAGCCTCCACCACGCCGTGCCCGCCAAAAGTGGACAGCATGCGAACCCTGGAGTCGTCGCGGACCCGCAAAGCCACCTTTGCTGTCTTGTCGATGGCGAAGGGCAGCACAAAGCCTTCGTTGTAGTCCGTGTGCTCGCCGATCAGGTTGACCCGTCCAGGTGCCTGCCACACGCCGTCGGCAGCTGCGCCGAACGTTTCCTGGAAGCGGGCGGCGAGGACGCCGGTGTCGGTGGTGGTGGTCATGCTCGTGTGCCTTCCAAGGTCTTGTTTGAAGCCGGTGCTGCGGCGACGCTGCGCAGGCGCTCCGCCACCGCTTCGGGTGTGGTGTCGTTGATGAACGCTCCCATGGCGGCCTCGGAGCCGGCCAGATACTTGAGCTTATCGGCAGCGCGGCGAGGTGACGTCAGCTGCAGGTGCAGCTGGCCCGCCGGGCGAAGAACCGGGTCCAGTGGTGCCTGGTGCCAGGCCGAAATGTACGGCATGGGGGTGGGGTAGAGGGAGTCGAGGCGCTTCAGCAGGTCCAAGTAGACGTGGGAAAGCTCATCGCGTTCTTCCCCTGTGAGGGCCGCGAGGTCGGGGACGCTGCGATGCGGAACGAGGTGAACTTCCAAAGGCCAGCGCGCCGCGAACGGCACGTAGGCGCTGAAGTGCTTGGCCTCCAGGACCATGCGGCTGCCGTCCTCGCGTTCAGCCTTCAGGAGCGAGGCCCCGAGCGTTTCTTTCGCGTCGACGTCGTCGTAGTACTTCCGGGCTACCGCCCCGAGCTGGGCGGCACGGGGAGTCACATAGGGGTACGCGTAGATCTGGCCGTGCGGATGGTGCAGGGTGACGCCGATGTCCGCACCGCGGTTCTCGAACGGAAACACCTGCTTGATGCCGGGCAGGGCGCTCAATGCTTCGGTGCGCTGGGCCCATGCTTCAATGACGGTGCGGGCACGGGTTTGGCCGAGTTCGGCGAAGGAGCCAGTGTGCTGCGGTGTGAAGGCAACTACCTCGCAGCGACCGTATGCCGCTCCCTTGAGGTTGTGACCGGAATGCCCGGGAGCCGGAACCGGGGGAATATCGCCCAATGCCGGGCCCAGGGAAGGGAAGCGGTTCTCGAACACCACCACGTCATAGTCCGAGGCCGGGATTTCGGAAGGGTTCGCCGCAGTGGTGGGGCAGATGGGGCACTGATCAGCAGGGGGAAGGTGCGTACGGGTTTGGCGATGGGCAGCTACCGCTACCCAGTCACCGGACAAAGCGTCATAACGCACCTCGCCCGGCTCGCCACGGGCGGGAAGCTCGCGGTGGTCCACCAAGGAATCCGGTGTTCGCTCCGGGGTTCCGGGGTCGTCGAAGTAGATCAGCTCTCGGCTGTCCGCGAGGCGGGTGCTGGTGATGCGGCTCATAACTACATCATTCCACAAGTGACCAAAAACGCATAGTTTCTAACAAAAGCTAACATTTGCCGCGTCATGACGGTTCTCCAATGCAGTACGGTATTGCCATGTCTGCCTCCCCGTCGCCAGCCGATAGCACCCATCAATCCGAGTCCCGCCGCTTCGCCACGGGCCGACAGTTCGAGCTCCGCCGGGGCGATGCGCTCGCCGTCGTCACCGAGCTCGCCGCCGGCCTGCGACTCTACTCCCGGGGCGGAGTCCAGTTGACCGAAAGCTACGGCGACGACGAAATTTCGCCCGGTGCCACGGGCATCACCCTGGCGCCCTGGGCCAACCGGGTAGAGGACGGGATCTGGTACCTGGAAGGCAAGAAGCAGCAACTCGACATCACCGAGGCCTCACGCAACAACGCCAGCCACGGCCTGTTGCGCAACACCGGGTACGTGTTGGTGGACGAATCCGAGTTTTCCGTGACGCTGGAAGCCACAGTCTTCCCCCAGCACGGCTACCCGTTCCTGGTGCGGCACTTGGTGCGCTACGAACTCGACCAGAGCGGAGACCTCCGTGTCTCGCAGACGTTGATCAACGATTCGCAGAGCACGGCGCCCTTTGTCCTGGGTGCCCACCCGTACCTGCGCGTCGGCGATGTCGCCCCCGAGGATTTGGTCCTGACGGTGCATGCGGGCACTCGACTGGTAGCGGACGAGCGACTGATTCCGCGAAGCACCGCTCCCGCAGACGGTCAGTACGATTTCTCCGGCGGGTCGGTGGTGGGCAGCTTGCTGGTGGATGTCGCCTTGACGGACCTGACGTACGACGGCGGCATAGCGCGCCATACGCTGACCGCGCCGGATGGCCGCAGCGTAAGCCTTGAACAGGATGAGAGCTGCCGGTACGTCCACGTCTTCGTCACAGACACCTTCCCGGGCCGATCCAAAGCCGTGGCCATCGAACCCATGACAGGGCCGGCCAACGCGTTCAACAGCGGCGATGGCCTGCGCTGGCTGGCACCCGGAGAAGCTTTCACCATGCGCTGGGGAATTGCGGCATCCCTGTAGGCTCTTCGCCCGTAAATGCCACCGAATGTCTCGGAAGTGAGAGCCGGTTTCCCATACGGCCTGCCCTACGGAATTATGGGTTCATGACGCCAACACCGGACGCCAAAACACGTTCAGACCGCCAAATTGCCGAAGACATCCCCTACGGGGTGCGCATTGCTGCAGCCTGGTCCTGGCGGGCAGGCCTGATCCTGCTCATGATCGGCGCCATGGTCTGGCTGCTGGGCAAGGTCAGCTTCCTCATCATTCCAGTGATGGTTGCTGCGCTGCTGGCCGGCCTCCTGCATCCTGTGGTGGCCTGGCTGCGCAACCGGAAGGTGCCCAACGGAGGAGCAGTCGCCATCACCGTGTTGGGCTTCATCGGCGTGATCGGTGGTGCCCTTGCGCTGGTGGGCAGGCAACTTGTCACGGGCTTCGGTGCGCTCTGGCAAGAGGCGCTGGCAGGCATCCAACAGATTCAGACCTGGTTGGCAGATGGCCCGCTGCACCTCACTGCGGACCAGATAGACCAATACATTTCCGATGGCGCGAATGCGCTCCAGAACAACAGCAGCAGCATCCTCAGCGGGGCATTGTCCTTCGGCAGCACCGCCGGACACTTTGCGGCGGGGCTTGTCCTGGCCCTGTTCATTCTGATCTTCTTCCTGCTGGAGGGCCCCCGCATCTGGGCTTTCCTGGTCCGGCTCCTGCCCAAGAGCGCGCGACGGGCCACCGATGGCGCCGGGCGCCGGGGCTGGACGTCCATGGTCAGCTACGTGCGGATTCAGATGTTCGTCGCGTTCGTGGATGCCGTGGGCATCGGCGTTGGTGCGGCCATCATCCAAGTCCCGTTGGCCCTGCCCTTGGCGGTCCTCGTCTTCATCGGCTCGTTCATTCCGGTGGTCGGTGCCCTGGTCACCGGTGCCATCGCGGTCCTGCTCGCCCTTGTGGCCAACGGACCCATCAACGCGCTGATCATGCTGGCAATCGTCCTGGTAGTGCAGCAACTTGAAAGCCACATCCTGCAGCCGCTGGTCATGGGCAAGGCCGTGGCGCTGCATCCTGTGGCTGTGATCCTCTCGGTTGCCGCCGGTTCATACCTCGCAGGCATCCCCGGTGCCCTGTTCGCAGTCCCGCTGCTCGCCGTAGTAAACACGGCAGTTCGCTACATTGCGGGCCGGACGTGGGAACATGATGAAGGATTGGGCGGTGTGGAACTCCAGCCGGCAGCCGCCTCGGCGGGGCCAGGCGGCGACGCCAACTTCAAGGAGGTCCACCTCCCGCGGCCCGAATCCCGCCTCGGTAAGGGCGTCGCCGGCAAGACCAAGGCTTCGGGGAGCACCTCTGTCGAGGAGCCTCAAGCCAACACCAACAAAGGAGAATAGTCAGTGAATACCCTCGAAACCCTGCCCGTCACGCTGGACGATGTCCTCAAGGCGCAGGAGCTGCTCGAGGGCATTATTACCAAGACTCCCGTGGAGTCGTCCCGTGCGCTTGGCAGCCTCGTGGGCGGCAACGTCTTTTTCAAGTGTGAGAACCTGCAGCGTGCCGGCTCGTTCAAGGTCCGGGGCGCCTATGTGCGCATGGCCCGGCTGACGGACGACGAAAAGAAGCGCGGCGTAGTAGCGGCATCCGCAGGCAACCACGCCCAGGGTGTGGCTGTAGCCGCCAAGAGCCTGGGCATCAATGCCCGCATCTACATGCCGCTCGGCGTGGCCCTGCCCAAGCTGGCGGCCACGCGCAGCCACGGCGCTGAAGTCGTTCTGCACGGCCACAACGTGGACGAAGCGCTTGCGGAAGCGCAGCGCTACGCCAACGAAACAGGCGCTGTGTTTGTTCACCCCTTCGACAACGTGGACGTCGTTGCCGGTCAGGGCACCATCGGGCTTGAAATCCTGGACCAAATCCCCAACGTGGACACCATCCTCATGGGTGTAGGAGGCGGCGGGCTGCTGGCAGGTGTGGCTGTGGCCATCAAGGCCAAGGCCAAAGAGCTCGGCCGCGAAATCAGGGTCATCGGGGTCCAGGCCGAGAACGCCGCCGCGTACCCGCCGTCCCTCGCCGCTGATGCCCTGGTGCCTCTGAAGAAGGTCACCACCATGGCCGACGGCATCGCCGTAGGACGTCCCGGGCAGTTGCCCTTCAGCATCATCCGCGAGCTCGTGGACGATGTGGTCACCGTGAGTGAGGACTCCCTCGCCCGGGCCCTGATCTTCCTGCTCGAGCGCGCCAAGATGGTGGTTGAGCCGGCCGGGGCCGTCGGAGTAGCTGCGCTGATGGACGGCAAGATCGAAAACCCGGGGAACACCGCCGTCGTGCTTTCCGGCGGCAACATCGATCCCATGCTGATGCTCAAAGTCATCCAGCGCGGTCTGTCGGCCGCAGGCCGCTTCATGACGGTCCGCATGATGCTCGATGACCGGCCGGGTTCGTTGGCCACCATTGCCCGTATCATCGCTGAAAACGATGCCAACGTCACTGGCCTGGACCACACCCGCTTGGGTGGTTCCATCAGCATGGGTGACGTCTCCATCACTATCAACCTGGAAACCAAAGGCCACGAACACGGCGAGCAGGTTCTCGGTGCACTCCGGGCCGAGGGCTTCCAACCAATCGTGGTGCACTGACGGGAGGGGCGCCCATGGTGCTCGGAATGCCTGAGGGCTCAAAGGAAGAGGCTAGGGAGTCGCTCGCCGGGCGGGCGAAAGGCGGACTGCTCTTCATGGGCGGATTCGTCATCCTGCTCTACGTCATCGAGATCCTCAACACCTTGATGCGCCATGGGCTCAACTCGACTTTCGGCCTGCGCCCACGTTCCATGGACGGCGTGCTGGACATCCTGACGTTTCCCTTGCTGCACGCGAACCTGAACCATTTGCTGTCCAATACCTTGCCGTTGATCATTTTCGGTTTCCTGGTGTTCCTGTCCGGAATCCGGGTGTTCATCACGGCATTGGCCTTCAGCTGGCTCGGATCAGGGCTGGCGGTGTGGTTGATTGGCGGGGGAGGCGTGACGGTGGGAGCCTCCGGACTGGTGTTCGGTTTCTTCGCGTTCCTGCTGGTGAGGGGATTCTTCAACCGCAGCTGGTGGCAGATCCTGCTCTCCGTGGTTCTGTTCATGGCTTACGGCAGTATCCTCTTCGGGGTGCTGCCCACGGTGCTGGGTTACGTCTCCTGGCAGGCGCACCTCGGCGGGGCCGTGGGTGGTGTGATTGCCGCCGTCCTGCTTCGTCCCAAATCCAAGCTCGTCGCCTGACCCGGTTGGTTGGGCCGGGCACGAAAAAACGCCGGCCCGCCCCGCGAAGGGGTGGGCCGGCGTCGTGTATTTCAGGCCGGTTTAGCCGCTGCTTAGGCGACGTAGGGCTTGGCGGAGACGATCTCCACCTGAATTTCCTTGCCGTTGGGGGCAACGTAGCTCAGGCTGTCGCCTTCCTTGTGGCCGATGATGGCCGCACCCAGGGGTGACTTTTCGCTGAAGACATCAAGATCGGAATCTCCGGCGATTTCGCGGGAGCCCAGCAGGAACGTCTCTTCGTCGCCTGCGATGCGGGCAACAACCAGCATTCCGGGCTCAACGATTCCGTCGTCGGCGGGGGCTTCGCCCACCTGCGCATCACGCAGAAGTGCGGTGAGCTGACGGATGCGGGCTTCGATCTTGCCCTGCTCCTCCTTGGCAGCGTGGTAACCGCCGTTCTCCTTGAGGTCGCCTTCCTGGCGGGCAGCTTCGATCTTCTGGACGATTTCCGCCCGGCCAGCGCCGGAAAGGTGGTCCAGCTCAGCCTGCAAGCGGTCGAAAGCTTCCTGGGTAAGCCAAGCCGCAGTGGCGCTATTGGTGGTAGACACGGATTTCTCCTCTAGATCTGACAATGCAAAAGACCCCGCCGAGTTGGCCACTCATGAATCTCAGTAACCAACTTAACGGGGTGAAGGTTTCATCCATTGTAGTAAATCCTTTGGACGAACCCAAACCGGTTGAGTCGTGGGTCACACGATTGTTATTTACCGCTGTCCACGATCCAGCAATTGTCCACAACTCCGGAGACTGCCGGGGACTCGGTCCTCAGGGCTGTCCGCTGCATGGTGGTGCTGCCGCCATCGGGATCGTCCTGGGGATCGTTGGGGCCGATCTCCACTACCTTCCAGCCAACCACCGCGAACTTGGAATCCAGGGCTTTTATGGCACATTTGGCCGTGGCTCCGGGGTATTTAGTCACCTGGTAGTCCACTTCTGCCTGGGTATCGTCCACGGTGCTGTAACCGATGTCCTTGAACGTGACCGGGGCCTGAGCCGAGCCGGTTGCTACGTACGCGGCGAACGCAATCCCGAGGACCAGGGCGGCGATGACAATGTTCCGCTTGGTTTTGCGGGTCATGGCGCGCTTTTGACCGCCGTATCGATTGGCTAGGCTGTTGCTTGCCGGTACTTGGGTGGCCGATAGGTCCTCTGAAGTCACCCGTCCAGTTTAGTGCCGATCCCGGCGCCCCATCACCGCCCCGCAAAAGCGCGATCCATGAAAGAGGAGCCGTCACGTGACAGCGTCCAGCAGTTCCGAGCAGCAGCTGCGGCTGCTCGCCGTCCACGCCCATCCGGATGATGAGTCCAGCAAGGGCGCAGCAACCATGGCGATGTACGCCGCCGCGGGAGTAGACGTCATGGTTGCCACCTGCACGGACGGCTCGCGCGGCGATATCCAGAACCCCGCCCTGGAGGATGCACCCCACCCCAAACGGGACATGGCCGGTGCCCGGCGCCTTGAGATGGCCAACGCGGCCGAGGTCCTTGGAATCCAGCAGCGCTGGCTCGGTTTTGTAGACTCAGGACTTCCTGAAGGAGATCCCCTCCCGCCGCTGCCGCCGGGATGCTTCGCCCTGCAGCCACTGGAGCGTGCCACGGCGCCCTTGGTTCGGCTGGTCCGTAAGTTCAAGCCGCACGTCATCCTCAGCTATGACGAAAACGGTGGCTACCCCCACCCGGATCACATCATGGCCCACAAGGTTGCCGTGGAAGCTTTTGAAGCCGCAGGCGATCCTGAGCGCTATCCCGGCATGGGTGAGCCATGGGCGCCCAGCAAGCTTTACTACGACCGCGCCTTCAGCCCCGAAAGATTCCGTGCGCTGCATTTTGCGTTGGAAGAAGCCGGGTTGCAATCGCCGTATGCCGAGCGGCTTGCTGCGTGGTTGGAGGCCGACGCGGAAGGTCACACAGCTCCGGTGGCAGGGCACCAAACCACCACCCAGGTTGATTGCGGTGATTTCTTCGAGGCCCGGGACGACGCCCTGCGCGCACACCGGACCCAGATCGATCCCCTCGGCTTCTTTTTCGCGGTATCGCCTGATCTGCAGCGGACCGTCTGGCCGTGGGAGGACTACACCCTGATCAAGTCCACGGTGCCTTCAGAGCTGCCCGAGAAGGACCTCTTCGCGGGGATAAGATAGGAGCGCCGGTAGTTTCTATCGATCGTAGAAATTTCCGTGCGGCCAATCAGCTTCCCGGCTACGCGCTGCCAGTCGGCACGCACCAGCTCCCATAGAAGGTTTGAAAGTGCATCAGTTGATTCTTGCCCTGACCGTCACTCCGTCGCCTGATCCCACGGGCACGCTGCGGCCCGGCCTGTCCGAGGATCAGGTGACGCCGGGTACGTGGGGCTTCGTCCTCACGGCCTTCATCGTGATCCTCACAACCTTCCTGATCGTGGATATGGTCCGCAGGATCCGCCGCGTCCGTTACAGGGCCCAGGTGGAGGAAGCGCGCCTGGCCGCCGAGGCGGACGAAGCCGCCGGGGAAGGGAGCCCTGCCGAGGCCGGCAGCCCCACTGAAGAGAATGGCGATGGCGGCCCTCGGACCCGCTGAAACCGGCGGACCCGCTGAAACCGGCGGCCCCGCTGAAACCGGCGGCCCCGCTGAAACCGGCGGCCCCGCTGAAACCGGCGGCCCCGCTGAAACCGGCGGGCCGGACTGGCCCGGGGCAAGTAACGCCCTGGGGTCGGAACCGTCTGCCTATTTACGCCAGCACGCGGACAATCCCGTCTTCTGGCGTCCTTTCGGCGATGAGGCCTTTTCCTTTGCTGCCGAGCGCGATGTCCCGGTGTTCCTCTCCATCGGCTACGCAGCATGCCACTGGTGCCACGTCATGGCTCACGAATCCTTTGAAGACCAGGAAACCGCCGATTACCTGAACGCCCACTTTGTCCCGGTCAAGGTTGACCGGGAAGAGCGGCCGGACGTCGATTCCGTCTACATGGCGGCTACCCAGGCCATCAGTGGCGAAGGGGGCTGGCCCATGTCCGTCTTCCTCACCCCGGACGGGCTCGCCTTCCACGCGGGGACCTACTTCCCGCCGGTTCCCTTGCCTGGCCGGCCCTCCTTCCGAAACGTGCTGGAGGCCGTCCATGAGGCGTGGGTGGAGCGCCGCGATGCTGTGGAGCAGAACGCAAGGGGACTGGCTGCGAACATGGCCGGTGCCCAGCTGGGCGGCGCTGTCCGGTTCGATGGCCCTCCTGAAGTGCTGGACGCAAACGTTCTCCCGGAGGCCGTAGCGCTGTTGGCCCGCTCAGAAGACCCCGACGCCGGTGGCTTCGGCAGCGCTCCCAAGTTCCCGCCGTCGGCGGTTCTTGAGTTCCTCATCAGGCATGCGGCGGCACCGTCCGATACTGCGGACGAGGCCCGCGACATGGCAGCCCGCGCGCTGGCGGGCATGGCCCGCTCGGCTTTGCGCGACCAGCTCGATGGCGGATTCGCCCGCTACTCGGTGACGGCAGACTGGTCTGTGCCGCACTTTGAAAAGATGTTGTACGACAATGCGCAGCTGCTGCGGCTTTACGCCCACTGGGTCCGGCTTGGCGGCAACGAGGTCTTCACGGCGGGCGAGGCTGCATCCGTGGCCTCGAGGTGCGCCGAGTGGATGGTGGACTCCCTCAAGCTGCCCAACGGCGCCCTGGCCTCCTCCCTGGACGCCGATACCGTAGTGGGCGGCGTGCATCACGAGGGCGCCACGTATCTTTGGACTCCCGAGTCGCTCCGGGAAGCTCTTGGCCCGCGTGACGCCGAGGCTGTGGCGGACATGATGAACGTTGGTGCCCGGGGGACCGTTTCGGAGCTTGGCTCGCCGCTTCACCCTGCGCGGACGTTGACCGACGCCGAGAGCAGGCTATGGCAACGCGTCCGGCCGGTGCTGTTGGCATCGCGTAACCTCCGGAACCAGCCAGCCAGGGATGAGAAAGTGGTGGCCGGGTGGAACGGCCTGGCTGTGGCAGCTCTCGCGGAAGCGGGTGCCATTCTGGACCGCACGGACTTGGTTGCTGCAGCAGAAGCCGTAGCTGAGTACTTGGCGGACGTTCACTGGGACAGCAGTTCGCAGGTGCTGGTCCGGGTTTCGCACGATTCGCGTGCGCGGGGCATTGGTGGTCTTCTTGAGGACTACGCATTCTGCACGGAGGGCTTCTTGGCCCTCTATGCTGTCACGGGCACCAAGCGGTGGTACCGCTTGGCTGAGGAGCTCATCCTGGCAGCATGTTCACGCTTTGTGGAGAACGGTCATCTGGCGGACTCTGCGGGGGAGTCCGCACAGGTTTTCAACGCCCAAGGGCAGCACGCAGCCCTGGACCCGTTCGATAATGCCACCCCAAGTGGCGCCGCCGGGTTCGCTGGCGCCCTGTTGACTTACGCCGCGTACTCCGGTTCCCACCAACACCGGCTCATGGCCGGCAATATCCTGGGCCTGCTCCCGCCCCTCGCCACACGCGCACCGCGTGTGGCCGGTTGGCTGCTGGCCACCGCGCAAGCTGCGCTTGCAGGGCCGGTGGAGGCCGCCGTCGCAGGTTACGACTCGCCGCTGCGGCGCGAGCTGCACAGCGCGCTGTTGAAGTCTCCCAGCCCCGGCCTGGTGGTCGCTTTGCAGTCGGACGACGGCGGGTCCCCGGCGGGGGAGGCCGAGGTCCCTTTGCTGCTCCACAGATCGGGTGCGCCGGACGGATCACCGCAGGTTTACTTGTGCCGCGACATGGTGTGCGAGAGGCCGTTGGGCGATGTGGCTGCGGTCCAGGCCCGTCTGGCAGCCATGGCGTCGGGCGCTTCCTAGCCGGCCAAAGGGAAGCTAGCTCAGCACTGCCAGCATGATCGCCACGAAGTGGGCCGCGAAAGCCAGCACCGTAAAGGCATGGAACAGCTCATGGAAGCCGAAGTGCTGGACGCTGAAGTTCGGTTTCTTGAGGGCGTAGAACACCGCCCCTGCGATGTACAGGGCGCCGCCGACGCAAATGAGGATCGCTGCCGGGGCGTTGGCGGCGAAGAACTGGGGGAGGTAGAACAACGCTCCGCAGCCCAGGGCTATATAGACGGGCACGTACAGCCAGCGTGGAGCGTGTGTCCACAGAATCCGGAAGAGCACGCCGACTATCGCTCCGGACCAGACCAGCCACAGCAAGGTAATGGCCTGTGAGCGCTCCAGCAACGACCATGCCAAGGGCGTGTAGCTGCCGGCGATTACCAGCATGATGTTGGTGTGGTCCAGCCTTTTGAGCAGCATTCGGACCTTGGGCGACCAGTTTCCGCGGTGGTAAACGGCGCTGACGCCAAACAGCAGGAATCCCGTTAGGCCGTAGATGGCGGAGGTGATCTTGCGATCAGGGGTGGGGGCAACCGTCACCAGGATGATCCCTGCCGCCAGTGCAAAAGGAGCGGCAACGGCGTGGATCCATCCACGCCATAGGGGCTTGGTTTCGAGGAGCTCAGCCATGGGTCAAGAATAACTTACGTTTCGGTAAGTTACCTGCTGGTAACAAATAGTGAAGCGATTTTGACCGGCGACTGCACCGGCCCGGTTGCTCGGGACGGTAGCCTTGGATGTGCGCCGTCGTCGTACAAGCAAGGAAGTCAGGTGAGAGTCCGGTGGAGCTGCCCGGTTTCCTCTATGGCTTCTACGAGCGCAAACTGCTGCGCTCCCTCAAGCAGGACAGAATCCCTCGACATATCGGCGTCATGGTGGACGGCAACCGACGGTGGGCGCGCCAGTTCAACGCACCCACCAGCCAAGGGCACCAGGCGGGCGCGGACAAGATCCACGAGTTCCTCGGGTGGTGCCAGGAACTCGGCGTCAAGGTTGTAACCCTCTACATGCTCTCCACGGACAACATGAGCCGTTCCGGTGAAGAACTGGATCTCCTCATGGGCATCATCGCCAACACCATGGACCGCCTCGACGAAGACGAAGACGTCTCCGTCCACGCCATGGGGGCGCCGGAACTCCTGCCGGACTACCTGGCCGAGCGCCTCAACAAACTCACGGCCCGTACCCCCGTCCACGAAAAGATCCACGTGAACGTGGCAGTGGGCTACGGTGGCCGCCGCGAAATTGTCGACGCCGTACGCGAACTACTGCACGACGCCGACGCCAAAGGACGCAAAATGTCCGACGTCGCAGATGAACTTTCGGTGGACGACATCTCCAAGTTCCTCTACACCCGCGGCCAACCCGATCCTGACCTCGTCATCCGTACCTCAGGCGAGCAACGGCTCTCAGGATTCCTCATGTGGCAAAGCGCCTACAGCGAGTTCTACTTTTGCGAAGCTCTCTGGCCGGCCTTCCGCAAGGTCGATTTCCTGCGCGCCCTCAGGGACTACGCCGGGCGCCAACGGCGGTTCGGAACCTGAACGCGCCCCGGTTCACCAAAATTTAACGAACCGGACATACGACTTGCCGACCACGGATTGCGGAAATGAATGTGGCGAGGATTACGTTAATCCCATCAGCAGGCAAAACCGCCCGCTGATCGGGGAGGCCAGTATATGGAGCGGACCATCGCACCAGTTACATGGGAGGCCACGCCCGGCCTTCCGGCCGAGCCGCTTCACCATTAGGCCGGGCGAACTGCCCGGGGCTGGAGTCGATGTGGCTATTTCTGAGCAACTGCCCGCAATGGTTTCCGACGGGGAAAGTGCAGCTACCTCTCGCGCCAAGCGGGTCTCACAAAAAGCGCGGACCACAACGTCCGCCACAGGCCGCAGCTACGTGATCGATACGTCCGTCCTGCTATCCGATCCACACGCACTGTTGCGCTTCGCCGAACACGAAGTCATCGTCCCCATCGTGGTCATCAGCGAACTGGAAGGAAAACGCCACGATCCCGAACTGGGCTACTTCGCCCGAAAAGCCCTAAGGCTCCTTGATGATCTGAGGATCGAACACGGCGGCTTGGACCACGCCATCCCCATCGGGAAAGTCGGCGGACTCCTCAGGGTGGAAATGAACCACATCTCACCGGAGGTGCTCCCCGCAGGATTCCGAGGAGGCGACAACGACAGCCGCATCCTGGCCGTCGCCAAAAACCTGGCCAACGAAGGCCACAACGTCACGGTTGTCTCCAAAGACCTCCCCATGCGCGTCAAAGCCTCCGCCATGGGGCTCCACGCCGACGAATATCGAAACGAACTCGTCAAAGACTCCGGCTGGATCGGCATGGCCGAAGTGGACGCGACCGAAGAAGAAATCACCACCCTCTACGGCCACGAACCAGCCTTCATCCCCGCAGCCGCGGAACTCCCCGTCAACACCGGACTCGTTCTCCTCTCCAACCGCGGCTCAGCCCTCGGCCGGGTAGGGGCAGACAAACAAGTCCGGCTCGTCAAAGGCGACCGCGACGTCTTCGGACTCCACGGACGCTCAGCAGAACAACGGCTCGCCATCGACCTCCTCATGGACCCCGCCGTCGGCATCGTCTCGATCGGTGGTCGCGCAGGCACAGGCAAGTCCGCGCTAGCCCTCTGCGCGGGCCTGGAAGCCGTCCTGGAACGCCGGGAACACCGCAAAGTAGTTGTGTTCCGCCCCCTCTACGCAGTAGGCGGCCAGGAACTCGGCTACCTCCCCGGCTCCGAATCCGAAAAAATGAACCCTTGGGCGCAAGCAGTGTTCGACACCCTCGGGGCACTCGTCAGCCAGGAAGTCGTGGAAGAAGTCATGGACCGGGGCATGCTCGAAGTCCTCCCACTGACCCACATCCGCGGACGTTCACTCCACGACGCCTTCGTGATCGTGGACGAAGCACAGTCACTCGAGAAAAACGTGCTCCTCACCGTCATGAGCCGCATCGGACAAAACTCCAAGATCGTCCTCACCCACGACGTCGCCCAGCGCGACAACCTCAGGGTAGGGCGGCACGACGGCGTGGCCGCAGTAGTAGAGACGCTCAAAGGACATCCGCTGTTCGGGCACATCACGCTGACCCGGTCCGAGAGGTCGCCTATTGCTGCCCTGGTGACGGAGTTGCTCGAAGGGGCGGAGATCTAACCTCGCTGCACGAAAGGCGAAGGCCAGACATCCTCTGCGTGCTAGCTCGTTCCTCGCTTTGACGCACGCTGCCGGATGCCTGGCCTTCGCCTTGCTCGCCGTCCTGTCATGACCCCTGGAGCTTGAGGTAGGTTTTTAGACCTTCGTGGCCTTGGACTTTGAGGGTCCAGGCGGGGCGTTTGAAGGTGGTGGGGGTGAGGTGGACTCTTTGGACCGTTTCCACTTTTTCGCCCCAGCCATCGCGGAAGATGCCGTTGAGTTCGTAGCCCAGGGCGGTGGAGACGCCCAGGGATTGTTGGTTCCAGACAGCTGCCTCGGACTCGGCTACTTCCGCGTCCAGGTAATCGAAGGCGTAGCTTACGACGGCGGCACGCATCTCCTTGCCGAAGCCCTGGCCCTGCGCGGACCGCTTGAGCCATGAGCCCGTGCTGACTGTTTTGAGGGTGTGGAAGTTCTTGGCACCGATGTCCTGAACGCCCAGGAGTTCGTCCTCGTGCCAGACTCCGAGGAGAAGGGTCCAGGATTCCTTCGTGAAATTGGCACGGCAGCGCCAATACCACTGGGCCATGTTCGGGGCGAGTTCGTCGTCTGGAAGTTCTGCCCACGGCATGCTGAACGGGCTCCTTCCGGGTTCGTGCACGCCGGAGCGGGCCGCCGCTACGGCTGAAGGGATGTCGTCGTCAAGAACGGGACGGAGGGTCAGCCTCGGGGTGGTGAGGGTGAGTCCGAACGGGGGCCATATTTCTGCCAGCGATGTCATCGCCGTAGCTTAGCCCGGATGGCGGGTAGCTCTCAGGCGGCCGGGCCGATATCCCATGAGATGTGGCGCCGGACGTCCGTGAGGTTCATCGATTCCGCAAGGAAAAGGTCGTCCAGCATGTACTCGTCCACTGCAAGGATCCTGAGCCAGTGGCCTTTGCCTGCGGAGTCTCCGTCCAGGCTTTCGCTGGCGACACAAACGCCGGTGCCGGTGTCGATCCTGATCATTGTCCGGCCGGAGTGCGCCAAGGGTTCAGTTGGGTCCGAGGGAACGTACGTCCGGCTTGGTGTGACGATGGTTTCCAAAGCCGGGCGCCCCTCATGGTCCACCTCACGGGTTTGTTCGAGGAAGACGGGATTGGTGTCAGGAAACTCCAAAGGGACAGGTGCATTGCCGGCAAGTTCCACGGGATCGAGTGCGGCGGCGAGGCGACCGTTACCAAAGGAGGGCTCACCGTAGGCGGCCTCGGGACGCCGGCGGACCAGGCCGGCGTCGTCATAAACGGGCGTCACAAGATGAGCCGGAAGTAGCCACGAACGCCGTGTGGCACTGACGTAAAGATCGTCCCGGGAATCGTTGATGCCGGTGGTGCTGTGCAGAAGTTGGCCGTCCGGGGTCTCGAGGCGAAGTGCACCCGGGCGCCTGAGCCAGGCCCGGACCATGGTGGCCCCGGACGCGGGCCGTTCAAGGTACTCGAAGCGGAGGCTGGTCCACTTCCACGGCGAAGAACGGCAAAGATTGCGGAATGTGGAGGACAAGTCAAAACCCGGTCCAGCTGCACTATAGCGCCCCATATCCACAGTTTACCCACGCGTTCAAGCGGGCCGGATCGCCAAAGCGGGATAGCATCCGAAGGTGATCCGACGACTCTCAGACCTCTGGACGGACAGCCCGCTCGGCTTTTGGCTCGTGGCGGCCGCGTGCCTGTACTTCATGGTGATGGCAGTGCGGCTCACGGTGATAGACATCCGGAGCCACCTGCTGCCGAACCGGATTGTGTTCCCGTCCTATGCGGTGGCTGGAGTGCTGTTATTGGCTGCGGCCCTACTGGCGTACTTCGCCGATGCACCCACGGAGGGTGCATCGGGGGCTGTGCTCTTGGGTGTACCCGGCCTGGGTGTAATTGCCGGCGGTGCCGTGCTCTGGCTGTTCTACTTTGTGCTTCGGCTCGTTCACCCGCCGGGGATGGGCTTCGGTGACGTGAAGCTGGCCGGAGTGCTGGGCCTCTATCTGGGCTACCTGGGGTGGAGCCACATTTTTGCCGGGACGTTTGCGGCCTTCCTGTTGGGAGGGCTGTGGAGCCTGGGTATCCTGGTGGCCCGGCGAGGCACGCTGCGCTCGGCCATCCCGTTCGGCCCGTTCATGCTGGCGGGCGCGGCTGCCGCAATGCTGATCCTTCCTGCGTGAAGCCAGTCACCACTCGTCCCGGCCCAACTGCGGCCAAATTGCAACGCTCCCCGTATTCTCGGCGTTCACCGGGCTGGGTCATGCTTAGCCCAGCGAGTGTTCGGACGTGGTTGAGGGCGTTGGAGGGTGCAGTGAGACGGAACAGCTTGGGTTTCTTGCTTGGAGCGTCCATTTCCTGTGCCGTCCTGCTGACCGGATGCGGGCAAGCAGTCAACGATCCTGGGGTGACCTCGGGATCCGGGATACAACCGGGGATGACGCAACAACCGGGCACTGAGCAACAGCCAGACCCGACGCAGATACCCTTGACACCCTGTGAAGGCGGCCCGCTGGGCTGTTCCGAGTTTACGTCCGTGCGGGGAACCGATGCCACGGGAGAGGTGGCGTGGCTCGGAACAGACCCGCTCACGGTGAGTTCCAGGAAGGCCAACGGAGAGTGGACCCTTTTCGTCCACACACCGTGCAATTATCTCCAGGTAGCAGTTTCGGTGCAGAACGATGTCCTGACGCAGCTGTGGAGGATGGTCTCCGATAGGGGCTGCCAGGAGCCAACGGACGACTACCAGGCCTGGACAGAGCAGCTCTTTGAACAGCCTGTTCAGTGGAAGCTGGACGGCGATACGCTCACCTTGCGCAATTCACACGCCACCATCGAACTTAGGGAAAGCTGACACCATGGGTGCACCCGAATTTGTGCTCAAACTACGGGAAAAGATCGGCAACGACCCCCTCTGGTTGCCGGCTGTGCGGGGAGTGGTGTTTGACGACGAAGGCAGGGTGTTGTTGGGCCAGCGTGCCGATAACGGCCATTGGACACTCATCACCGGCATGCTGGAACCGGGAGAACATCCTGCGCCCGGGCTCGTGCGGGAAATCTTCGAGGAAACAGCGGTGGTGGCCGAGACCGAGCGCATCATCGGCGTCGGGGTTGTGGGGCCGGTGACGTTCCCCAACGGCGACGTCTGCGACTTCCTGGACATCACGTTCCGCTGCCGTTACGTGTCCGGCGAAGCCCAAGTCAACGATGACGAATCATTGGCCGTCGGGTGGTTCGCGCTGGACGAGCTTCCGGACATGAGCGCCGGAAATCTTGAAGCCATCAGGCTCGCCACGGAGCCCGAAGGCCCCGTGGCGTACCAAGTGGAGGACTAGCGTTACTGGCGTCCCGCGTCAGCACGATCCTTGTCGAATCCCTCCGACGCCAGCAGATCGGCTTCCAAACGCGCAGTCTCCAGTCGCTCTGCTTCGAGACGGTCAGCTTCCTCGCCGCCCACAGCCTCACCGCGTGCCACCATGCCGGCGGTATCGGAGAGGGGGATCTGCTTCAGAGTAATGGCCAGGATCAGCGCGATGGCGATGAACGGAACCAGGTACCAGAACACCGGTGCCAGTGAATTGGCGTAGGCGTTGACGATCGCATCGCGCAGCTGTTCAGGCATCTGTGCCAGCGCCTGGGGGTCCAGCGTGCTGGTGGACTGCGAAGCCTGCTCGGCAGAGGCCCCGGCACCTGTGAAGGCCTCGGTGAGAGACTCGGCCAAGCGGTTGGTGAAGATTGCTCCGAAGACGGCGACACCCAGCGATGCACCTACCTCGCGGAAGTAGTTGTTGGTGCTGGTCGCCGTACCGATCTGGTCAGCGGGAACAGAGTTCTGCACCACCAGGACGATGACCTGCATGATCAGTCCAAGGCCCGCACCGAAGATGAAGAGCTGGACGCAGATGACCCAGATGGGGGTGGAAGCTGCGAGCGTGGTCAGCCACAGCATGGCAGCGATGGTGAGCGCTGCACCCAGGATGGGGTACATCTTGTACTTGCCGGTCTTGGAAATTCGGATACCGGAGTAGATGGACGTGCCCATCAGGCCAACCATCATGGGCAGCATCAGCAGGCCGGATTCAGCCGCGGAGGTTCCGGACGACATCTGCAGGAACGTGGGAACGAAGGCGATGGCCGCGAACATGCCCAGGCCCAGCGTGAAGCCGATGGCCGTTGCGTTGATGAAGATGGGGTTCTTGAACAGGCTCAGCGGAATGATGGGGTCCTCGGCGCGACGTTCAACCATCACGAAGGCGAAGGCCGCCAGGACCATGCCGGCGCCAAACGCCCATGTAAGTGGCGAGTCCCAGCCTTCGTCCTTCTTGCCACCAAAGTCGGTGAAGAAGATGAGGCACGTGGTGGCAGCGGAGAGGAACAGGACGCCGAGGATGTCGATCTTCTTCTCGGCCTTCTTGTTAGGCAGAGTCAGGGTGAACCAGGCGGTGATGAACGCGGCGATGCCAATGGGGATGTTGATGTAGAAAGCCCACTCCCAGGTCAGGTGGTCCACAAAGAACCCACCCAGCAGGGGTCCGGCCACAGCGGAGAGACCGAAGATGGCGCCCAACGGGCCCATGTACTTGCCGCGCTCCTTGGCCGGAACGATGTCGGCGATGATGGCCTGCGAGAGGATCATGAGTCCGCCGCCGCCCAGGCCCTGAATGGCGCGGAAGATCACGAAGCCCCAGAAATCAGTGGCAAAAGCGCAGCCCACGGACGCGAGCGTAAACAAAGCGATGGCCACAAGGAACAAGTTTCGACGCCCCAGGATGTCACCGAACTTGCCGTAAATGGGCATCACGATGGTGGTTGCCAGGAGATAGGCAGTGGTGATCCATGCCTGGTGCTCAACGCCGCCCAGCTTGCCCACGATGGTAGGCATGGCAGTGGAGACGATGGTTTGGTCGAGGCTGGACAGCAGCATGCCTGCAATCAGCGCCGAGAAGATGATCCAGATTCGCTTCTGGGTCAGCAGCAGCGGTTCAGCTGCCTTCGAGAGTGTACTCATGCGGGGTCCTTCGACGTTTCAAGGGGGTTAGGGCCCAGTTGGTGGTTCGTGGCCAACGGCTGGGCAAAAAGTTTCCGTGCGGCGTTGAGGTTCTGTTCGAGGATCCCGCGGTAGGGGCGCTCATTGTCCTCAGAGAAGAACTGCTGTGCTGTCTTTTTGGACACTGCCCCGAACAACACAGTTGCTGTCATGACTTCGGGGTGCTCCGGATCCAGCCCTTCGCGTGCGGCTACCAGTGCGGCGAATTGCCGTTCGCGGGCTTCCCCTTCGAGGGTGAGCCGTGCCAGGAGTTGCGGTTCGGCCGTAATGGCCGCGATGAACTGTTGGACCTCGGTACGGCTGATGGATGAGCGCTCCATGAGGGTCACGGTGAGCACGTGCAGAGCTGCGAGGAGGGACCCGGAGATGCTGTCCGGCGTGCGGGAAGGGTTCCGGTGGAACGCCTCCAGTGCTTCTTCGGGCAGCTCATCCGAGAACGAACCGATCACGGCGTCTTCCTTGGAATGGAAGTAGTTGAAGAAGGTCCGGCGCGAAATCCCCGCCTCTTCGCAGACCTCCTCAACAGTGAAACCGCTCAGGCCATGCGCCGCTGTCATGGAACGCGCGACGGCGGTGATCGAGGTCCGCGTGGCAGCCCGCTTGCGCTCGCGGAGGCCGCCATCAATATTTGCACTATTACTCACAGAGTAAAGTTTTGCACTCTTTGAACCAAAGTGCAAAAAGAGTGTGGAAGTCGCTGTACAAACCTTCCGGGTACGACGACGGCCGGCACCTTTCGTGCGAAAGGTACCGGCCGTCGTCGTGCTTTGGGTATTAGTTCTTGTGAGCGGGGGAGGTCATGGTGGTGACGTCAAGGGCCTTGTCGAGGTCGGCCTCGGTAACCTTGCCTTCGCCCTCGCCGACGAAGCCTAGCTTCTCGGTGGCCTGGCGGATGGTCAGGCCTTCCTTGACGGCGATCTTTGCGATCTTGGCGGCATTCTCGTAACCAATGAACTTGTTCAGCGGCGTCACAATGGACGGGGAAGCCTCGGCCAGGAAGCGGGCGCGCTCCACATTGGCGGTGATGCCGTCGATCATCTTGTCGGCCATGACACGGCTGGTGTTGGCCAGCAGGCGGATGGACTCGAGGAGGTTGGCAGCCATGACGGGGATGCCAACGTTGAGTTCGAACGCGCCGTTGGTGCCGGACCAGGCGATGGCGGTGTCGTTGCCGATGACCTGGGCGCAGACCATGATGGACGCTTCGCAGATGACCGGGTTGACCTTGCCCGGCATGATCGAGGAGCCCGGCTGAAGGTCCGGAATGGCAATTTCGCCGAGGCCCGTGTTGGGGCCGGATCCCATCCAGCGGAGGTCGTTGTTGATCTTCATGAAGGAGATCGCGATGTTGCGCAGCTGGCTGGAACCTTCGATGAGGCCGTCGCGGTTTGCCTGGGCCTCGAAGTGGTCGCGCGCCTCTGTCAGCGGCAGGCCGGTGTCAGCTGCCAGCAGTTCGATGACGCGCTCCGGGAAACCGGCAGGGGTGTTGATGCCGGTGCCCACGGCGGTGCCGCCCAGGGGAACTTCGGCAACGCGGGGAAGTGCTGCGTTGATTCGCTCGATGCCGTAGCGGACCTGTGCAGCGTAACCGCCGAACTCCTGGCCGAGCATTACCGGGGTGGCGTCCATGAGGTGGGTACGTCCGGACTTGACGACGTCCTTGAACTCCACGGCCTTCCGGTCCAGGGAAGCTGCAAGGTACTCCAGCGCCGGGATCAGGTCGTTGATCAGGGCCGAGGTGGCGGCAACGTGCACGGAGGTCGGGAACACATCGTTGGAAGACTGCGAAGCGTTCACATGGTCGTTCGGGTGGACAACTTTGTCGCTCCCGGCGGCCGCGAGGGCGCGCGATGCAAGCTCGGCGATGACCTCGTTGGTGTTCATGTTGGAAGAAGTGCCCGAGCCGGTCTGGAAAACGTCAATCGGGAAGTCGCCGTCGTACTTACCGGTGGCAACCTCATCGGCAGCGGCGGCGATAGCCTCGGCGAGCTCACCATCGAGCACCCCCAGTTCGGCGTTCGCCAGTGCGGCGGCCTTCTTCACGCGGGCCAGGGCCTCAATGTGTGTGCGCTCAAGCGTCTTGCCGGAGATCGGGAAGTTCTCCACAGCACGCTGCGTCTGGGCGCGGTACAGGGCGTTCACGGGGACGCGAACTTCGCCCATCGTGTCATGTTCAATACGGAACTCAGTGGTGGAAGTCATGGGGCTAGCTTATGGCGATTGGACGCCTCACAGAAAACCCGGCGGAGAGTGCTACGTGCTCCGGCGCTGAGGCCGGAGCACGGCTTCCTAGAGCTTGCCGATCCCGGAAACGAGGGCCGCGCGGCCCTCATCGAGTTTGTACGACAGGCCGATGACGGCAACGCGGCCGTCGTCGATGGCGTCGGAAATCACACGCGAGCTGTCAGCAAGACGGGCGGCCGTCTGCTTGACGTGCTCCACCACCATGTCGTTGACGTCTTCCTGGCTGTTGCGCTTGGCCGTCAGGACGGAGGGAGTGATGCGCTCCACGAGGTCGCGGATGAAACCAGGAGGCATTTCACCCGTTTCCACGGCGGCCTTGGTGGCCTTCACGGCACCACAGCTGTCATGGCCGAGGATGACAATCAGCGGAACCCGGAGTTCGCTGATGCTGTACTCGAGGGAACCCAGAACCGCGTCGTCAATGACCTGTCCGGCGGTGCGCACCACGAAGGCGTCACCGAGGCCCAGGTCAAAAATGATTTCTGCAGCGAGCCGTGAATCCGAGCATCCGAAGATCACGGCAAAAGGATTCTGATTCTCAATGAGTGAAGATCGTCGCGAAGCATCCTGGTTGGGGTGCAGGGATTCGCCGGAAACAAAACGTTCGTTGCCTTCGCGGAGACGGCGCCACGCCAAGGCTGGAGTCAGGTAAGTAGGCACGAGCCTTACTTTACGACGCGCACACGGCAGTCTGTGAAACTGTTGCGCCTCATAAGTCGGAGAACCGGAGTCAGGCGGACGGCTGCGCGGAAGGAGACGCAGTAGCCGGTGCGCTTGCAGGTGGAGCCTGCTCTGCGGACTTAACCACCGCAGCCGCCAGCGTTGCGAACTCATCCAGGTTTG
This sequence comes from Pseudarthrobacter sp. PvP004, assembly GCF_017876035.1. NCBI lineage: Bacteria > Bacillati > Actinomycetota > Actinomycetes > Micrococcales > Micrococcaceae > Pseudarthrobacter > Pseudarthrobacter sp. PvP004. Next base: position 2,626,355 of record NZ_JAGINL010000001.1, on the reverse strand, counting down.
CGGTGCCGCTCAGGATGAGGGTGGTACCCCGGTACTCCAAGACCATGGCGCGCTTTTCCTTGCCGGAGTCCCTCAGCTCCCATTCCTGGCCGCCCGCGCTGCGGGTGCCGGTGACAGGAAGGTTCTCCGTCTGCTGCAGAACCCACGTAGCGTTCGCCTGGTTGGTCTGGGTCAGGCCAATGAAGTTTTCCTTGGGAGTCAGGAAACCGATCTCCCACGTAGGAACCCCGCTTCCGGTACCGGACTCCCAGCGCGCGTAGTTGGGCTTGAATGTGTCGCCCGTATCCGGGGTGACCGGTGTGAATCCTGCCACACCTGTGGCATTGCGGGCGATGGCCGCTACATCAACATCGGGCCTGAAACCCTCACCTTTGGGAGCCGGGTTCATCAACACGATGGGGAGGAAAGCCAGCACACAGACAAGCAGCGCAATGACCATGCCGATGACCGAAGCGTTGGCCCGCTTGGCGGCTTTCGCCGCGATGACGGGTTTGTAGGGGGCATTCGGGGCTGCCTGGGCATCGTTTTGCTTGGCCGCTGCAGCGTCAGATTGGTTCTCCGCTGCGGGCTTGTCCTGCGTTTCACTCACCCCTCCATGATCCCTTATCCCAGCGGGGAACACACATCCGGCAACCTCACCGCCGGTATAGCGCCGCGTGGTCATCCAACGACTCACTGACCACGCGGCGACTATGATCGTTGATAGAGGAACCCCGGGTTGCCCCGTGCAACCATGTCCGGTCCCGTGAATCGTCACTCGAAGAAGAGGTTCAAGTGTCTCCTGCACCAATGACCCAGCAGTATTCCACGATTTCGCCGTCGCTCGCCGTCGGCATCGACGAACCCGACCGCAACCTTGCGCTTGAACTCGTCCGTGTCACCGAAGCCGCGGCAATTGCCGGTGGCCACTGGGTAGGTTTCGGCGACAAAAACAAGGCAGACGGCGCCGCCGTCGACGCCATGCGTTCGTTCCTTCACACCGTCCACTTCAACGGCGTTGTGGTCATCGGTGAAGGCGAAAAAGATGAAGCCCCCATGCTGTTCAACGGCGAGCAGGTTGGTGACGGCACCGGTCCCGAGTGCGACGTCGCCGTCGACCCCATCGACGGAACCCGCCTGACCGCCCTCGGCATCAACAACGCCCTCGCAGTTCTGGCAGTTGCTGAGCGCGGATCCATGTTCGACCCCTCCGCCGTGTTCTACATGGAGAAGCTCGTCACCGGCCCCGAAGCCGCCGACATGGTGGACCTGCGCCTGCCCGTCAAGCAAAACCTGCACCTCATCGCCAAGGCCAAGGGCGTCAAGGTCAACCAGCTCAACGTCATGATCCTGGACCGCGACCGCCACCGTCCGCTCGTGGAAGAAATCCGCGAAGCCGGTGCCCGCACCAAGTTCATCATGGACGGCGACGTGGCCGGCGCCATCGCAGCAGCACGCTCCGGCACCGGCGTTGACGCCCTCATGGGCATCGGCGGCACGCCGGAAGGCATCGTTGCAGCCTGTGCCATCAAGTCGCTCGGCGGTGTCATCCAAGGCCGCCTGTGGCCGACGTCGGACGAAGAGAAGCAGAAGGCCATCGACGCCGGACACGACCTCGACCGCGTCCTGTCCACCAACGACCTCGTCACCTCCGACAACTGCTACTTCGCAGCAACCGGTATCACCGACGGCGATCTTCTCCACGGCGTGCGCTACCAGAAGGACCGCGTCATGACGCAGTCCATCGTGATGCGCTCCAAGTCCGGCACGGTCCGCTTCGTAGAGGCCGAGCACCACGCATCCAAATGGGAGACATACGCGCGCAAGCCGTAACCACCCCGTTGCTGTCGCGTCTTTGACGCGAAAAGCGCCCTATCGCTCTGCGGCTATCTCCTCGTACCTCGTCGATTTGATGCCGCTGACGCGAGAGGGCGCTTTTCGCTGTCCGGATGCGATGGTGCCGCGGTCTTCCGGCTTCGCGCTGTTGTGGGGTGGGTAGGGCAGAGCGCGAGGTGTGCCTTCACCACCAACTTTGATTTGGAAACCCTGCCGACATGCCTTGATGCACGGCGTGTCAGAGTGCCCCCGGCTCAAAGTGGGTGGTGGAGGTACAGGTGGATCGCGGGAAAAGGCTTAGCGCAGTTTGTCGCGGAGTTTCCGTGCCAGTTGGTATGCACCGTAGCGGAGCTTGTTGACCGGCAGGTCCCATGTGCCAGGGTAGGAGACTTCGCGGCCTCCGAATGACTTCTTAAATGCGGTGAAGCCCGCCCATTTGTGGTCCGGCTGGTCTTCGGGTGCCACGCCCCAGAGGTCCACGTGTTTGAGTCCCTTTTCCTTGGCGTCAGACATCAAGGTCACCAGGAGGGGGATTCCTGCACTGAGTCTTCGGTGGGTGTCATCCAAGGCTGCGTGGGCGTACACGCGGGTATCAGCAGAGTCATAGGCGAAGGCAGCAGCGATCGGTTCGCCCTCAAGCTCCGCAATAAACAGTGTTCCAGCACCGTTGGGCAGGAGCGAGGCGGCCACCTGGGTAAGGTACTCGTCGCTTTGGGGCTTGAAGCCGTTCCGGGCAGCTGTCAGGTGGAGGAAATGCAGGAGCACCGAGATATCGGCGGGATCCTGGGAGGCGCGGAATGTCACGCCCTTCTTATGGATGTTCCGGTAGAGGTTCCTGTTGGTCGGTTTCATACCGGCCAGGACATCCTTGAAGTCACCCTCAAGATCAACGATCCAGCTGAGCTCCGGCTGCTGGTTGACCGGCGCCGGCTGCAAGCCGCGGGCACGAAGGAGAGCATCGGCGTCGGACGCTGTAAACCCTGCCGCAGCGGGCTCCATCCGCACGAACACCGCATGCTGGTCCTTGGCCAGCCTCACCAGGGCCGCAGTGGCGGCGTCGAAAGCTTCCACGGACTCCGCCACGGGGCCGTAGGGGGCGTAAATCACCTTGCCGGCAGGGTTCTTCTCCTCAATGGCGAGGAAACTCCAACCGGGCCCGGATTGCTCATGGACACGGCGTCCCAGGGAACGCTGGACAGCCGCCCATGCGGGCGTTTGCAGGAAAAACTCCATGGATCAGTTCCCCAGACCGGTGGTCACTGCAAAGGCAACACTCGTGTCCGTGGCGCCTTGCACGGGGTGGACGTTCACGGGTGCCTCGATGTCGGGGATGAACGCGGCGGCACCCCGTTGCAAGCGGAGGTCGCTCTTGGGAGAGTCCAGCATCACCGAACCGGACACCACTACGACGACGGCAGGCCCGTTTTGTGCCAGCGGCACCGGCTCGGCGCCCGGGGCAAGCTCAATGCGCTGGAGCTGGAATTCCCTAAACGGCGGGCGGTACAGTTCCTGCCCGAATTCCGTCCCGCTGGCCTCGACGCGCGGCACACCCAGTGCTTCGAAGCGCACAGTCTTCAGCAGCTCCGGGACGTCCACGTACTTGGGCGTGAGCCCCCCGCGGAGCACATTGTCCGAGGACGCCATGACCTCCACGCCCAATCCATGGAGGTAGGCGTGGATGTTGCCGGCAGGCAGGTAAACCACGTCGCCGGGCTCCAAGGACAGGTGGTTGAGAAGGAGGGAAATGAGGACGCCCGGATCTCCGGGGAAGGCCTCGTTGATGTCCAGCATCGCGGTGAGGGCTTCGCGGTGCGGCTCCAACGGTGCGCCCGCGGATAGGACCGCAACTACCTCATGGATCACGTCGGAGACGTCGCTGCCACCCTGGATCAGCCGGCTGAAGGCAGCCTTCAGGGCTGCGGACTCATCGGATTGGCTGAGGTCTGTGATGACACCGTTAATGACATCGGGAGCATCGACTGCTGCCGAATCAAGGACATGGGCCAGGTGCTCAAAAATGTCTTTGGACGCAGCCGGCGAACGGAAACCGCACAGTGCCTTGAACGGAGTCAGGGCGAAAATCATTTCCGGTTTGTGGTTGTCATCGCGGTAGTTGCGGTCCGCGGCATCGGCCGGGATCCCGGCTGCATTCTCCCGTGCGAATCCTTCCCGTGCCTGGTCCAGGCTGGGGTGCACTTGCAAGGACAACGGCTGCTCGGCGGCCAGGAGCTTGGTGAGGAACGGCAGCCGTGCTCCGAACTCGGCGATGCTTTCCGAACCCAGGCAGCGCAGGGGATCGGAGGCGATCAAGGCATCCAGTGGCTGAGTAACCCCATTGGGATGGATGGCTGTGGAGGGAGAGTCCGGGTGGGCTCCGATCCACATTTCGGCTTCGGGCCCACCTGATGCCGGACGACCCAGCAACCCGGCGATCGCCGTCGTCGAACCCCACGCATAGGGTCGCAAAACATTCTCAATCTGATACACGAAAGAAAGTCCTTATCGTTGCGCTGAACGTGGGGTGGGCGGAAGGCAGCTTACAGCGGCGCGCACTGTCCGTTGGTGGCCACGAGGTCACGGATACCTTGCTCATCGCCTTGGGCCTTGAGGCCATTCAGCAACTCGATGGTGATCGGGGTGCCGTCGGGCGTGGTGGTCACAGGTGTGAAATCGGCCGACGGCGACGGCAGCTGACCCGCGGGAACGGATCCGGCAACCGGGCCAGCGGCCATGACCGCTCCGGCAGCGGCTCCATCGTACGAAACGACGGCGTCACTCGCCTTGGGGGTGTTGGACGACGCCAGGACTTCCTGGACCTTGGAATGGATCACGTCAAAGTCAGGAACCGTGGAGAAGGACGCGTCAAAGTCCGGAGGCCCGATGGTGAGGCGCTTGATGGGCTGGTTCTTGGACTTCAAGGCGAGGTCCACAAAGCTGCCCAGCTGGTTGGACGAGATATTGGAGTCGACCACCTTGGTGCCGGCGTTGGCGATGTCCTCAAACTTGGTGAGGAGGGTGGCAGGATCCAGCTGCTTGAGCATGGCCTGCTGGACGCACTGCTGACGCGCGATCCGGGCGTAGTCATCCACGAATTCGCGGGAACGTCCGTACCAAAGGGCTTGGAAGCCGTTCAAGTGCTGGTCGCCGGCCGCGATCCAGCCATCCGGCATCCCGTGAATTCCGTTGGCCTCGTCAGTGACGGGACCACTGATGGGTACCCAGCCGCCGGCCTTGATGCGGATCCCGCCCATGGCATCGATGAGTTTGGCGAAACCGTCCATGTCAACCAGGACATATGCCTGGACGGTGATGCCCAACGTGCCGGACACGGCTTCGAGCGTGGCCTGCGCGCCGGGATCGGCAACCCCTGGGTAGAGGTTCTGGTAGTTGTTGGTGACCTCGGTGTTGACGGCGTTGATGAGGCACTCGTCGCCGCAGTTGTAGCCGTCCGGATAGACCTCGCGCATCGGCGAGCCCTCGCTGAACTGCGCGTTTTGAAGGTTGCGGGGGACGGAGATGATGGCGCTCTCACCCGTTTTCGCGTCGACGCTGATGACCGACAGGCTGTCCGGGCGACGGCCTGTCCTGTCGTCTCCGGCGTCGCCGCCCATCATGAGGAAGTTGTACCGGCCGTCCACAGGATCTATGGCGGGGCCGGCATTGAAGATGCTGCCGATCGCATTGCGGCTCACGTTCAGGACGTAGGCGAGATAGCCCAGCGATCCGCTCGCAAGGACAGTGGTAACCGCCAGGACGACAGCGATGATGGGCCGCATTCCCGGTGCCAGGAGTGCGGGCCTGATGATTCTCAGGGTATTGAGGAACAGGAAGGCCCAGCCCAAGGCCAACGCCACAAGGATGACGATGATGAACAACGAGCCCACAGGGTGGGTGACAATGCTGAGCAGCATTGTCCGGTTCACCAAGGCTATGAACAGCGTGAGGAGGGCAAGAGCCCATACCGTGATGGTGACCCGCAAGGCGATGCGGCCAAGTTTGCGGTCCCCGGCAACGATTTGTGCGCTGCCGGGAACGAAAAGGGTGAGGAGGACCAGCACGAAGGCGCGTTTGGTCCGCACCGGAGCGCTTGCACCGGTCGGATAGCGGACGGGATCAGTCAGGGCGGAACCGGGCTGACTCGGAGTCTTGTGCATGGTCATCAACCGCTGCCTTCCTAGCGGGAGCTCCGGGCAGAGGCGTTGGCGGGAGAGAAGACCTCTTCCACTTTGTGGCGCAGGTTTTCGCCCTTCTTGGTGGCCACGTCGTTCAGCTCCTGGGCGAAGGTGAGGAGGTCAGCGCGAAGCTTCGAAGCGAGGTCGTCGGTTCCCGAAGCGAGGATGCGAACGGCAAGGAGTCCCGCGTTGCGGGCGCCTGCGATGGACACAGTGGCCACGGGAACGCCGGCAGGCATTTGCACGATGGACAGCAGGGAGTCCATGCCGTCCAATGTTTTCAGGGGGACCGGGACGCCGATGACGGGAAGGGGCGTGACGGAAGCCAGCATGCCGGGAAGGTGGGCTGCGCCGCCCGCTCCGGCAATGATGACGCGGAGCCCGCGTTCGTGGGCCGTCTGGCCGTAGCGGATCATCTCAGTGGGCATGCGGTGCGCTGAAACGACGTCCGCCTCAAAGGGGATGCCGAACTCGGCCAAGGCGTCCGCGGCGGCCTCCATGACCGGCCAATCGGAATCCGAACCCATCACGAGCCCAACGAGCGGGGCTGTTGTTGTCGAAGTCATGCAGTCTCCTCAAGGGTGGTCTGCTCCGGCTTGCGGCCGTCGCGGATGATGTTGGCCACGGCGGTGGCGCGCTGACGGACGGAGTCCACGTCCGAAACCGAACTGCCAACGAGGTTCACGTGGCCGATTTTGCGGCCCGGACGGACGGACTTGCCGTAGGAGTGGACCTTGGCCGCGGGTTCGAAGGCCAACGCCATGGGGAAGGCTTTGAAGAGATCCTGGTTGTCGCCGCCCAGGAAGTTCTTCATGACCACCACCGGGGCCAAAGCATCGGTGGCGCCCAGCGGGAGGTCCAAGACGGCGCGCAGGTGCTGCTCGAACTGGCTGGTGATGGAGCCGTCCTGTGTCCAGTGACCGGTGTTGTGCGGGCGCATGGCAAGTTCGTTGATGAGGAAGCCCACTCCGACTCCCGGAGTTTCGAACAGCTCTGCGGCCATGACGCCGGTGACGCCGAGTTCGTTGGCGATACGCAGCGCGGCCTCTTCGGCGGCGGCAGCCACTTCAACAGAAATGTTTTGGGCAGGTGCGATCACTTCGTCGCAAACTCCGTCCACCTGGATGGTGTGGACAACCGGCCAGGCACGGGATTCGCCACTGGGACTGCGCGCAACCAGGGCGGAAAGTTCGCGGCTGAAGTCCACCTTGGCTTCGGCCAGCAGGGGGCTCATGGCCTGGAACCAGTCGGCGGTTTCCAGGGCGTCGTCCGCGGAATCAACCATCCTGACTCCCTTGCCGTCGTAGCCGCCGCGGGGCGTCTTCAAGACGACGGGCCAGCCGATCCTCTCGCCAAAAGCCACGAGCTCGTCAACGGTGTTGACCGCTGACCATTCCGGGTTCGGGAGTCCCAAGCGGTCAATGGCAGCCCTCATCACCAGCTTGTCCTGGGCGTTCACCAAGGCATCGGGGCCTGGCTGGACGTTGACGCCGGCATCGAGCAGGGCCTGCAGGTGTTGCGTGGGAACGTGTTCGTGATCAAAGGTCATGACGTCCAGGCCCTTGGAGAACTCCAGAAGAGCGTCCAAGTCCTTGTAGTCGCCGATAGGCGCAGTGGCCACTGCTGCCACGGCAGAAACGTCCTCACCCTCGGCCAAAACACGCAGTTCGAAGCCCAGGGCGGTAGCGGGCGGAGCCATCATTCGTGCGAGCTGGCCGCCGCCAACAACGCCAATTACTGGAAAAGTCACAAGGTTCAGCCTACCGAACCGGCAGCGGGATCACTGATTCTGCCGCTCTTTCGAAGCCATTTACAGGAGGAGAAGTCGCCTGCCAACAGGTGAACCGGGTGCGGTATCGGCGTTCTCACAGCCTTTTACGAGGCGACGCTTGGAAATCGGCGCTAAAATGGCTTTGGCCCATCGGCCCATTTTTCAACGGCCATGGAGGGTCATGATCACCACACTTGCAGATCGCATCCGCGGACTTGCCTCGCTTTTTTGGCGCGAGGTGGCCAAATTCGGCGCCGTCGGCGGAGTTGCCTTTGTCATTGACTCGGCTGTCTTTATTTGGCTCTTTTCGGGCCCGATGCACGGCAGCGAAGTCTGGGCGAAGGCTATTGCGACGATCGTGGCAAGTGTGTTCTCGTGGGTTGCCAACCGGTTCTGGACGTTCCGTCACCGCAAGCAAGCCAATGTGGTTCGTGAAGCAGTGTTGTTTGGCGTCATGAACGTCATCGGGCTCCTGATTGCCTCCGGATGCGTGTGGTTCGCCAAATACATTTTGGAGCTGAATGACAAGCCGTCGCTGTTCATCGCGGGGAGCGTAGTCGGCCTGGTCCTGGGCACCATCTTCCGCTTCTTCGCCTACCGATTCTGGGTCTTCAACGAAGAGCTGGATGCCGAGCCCGAGTTCTCTCACGACCATGAGCTTCTGGACCTCCACCACAAGCCCAAGGGTCCAAGCGAAGCCGGCGCTGCAGGCCCGGCAACCGGCGAGGTTCCGTCCATCAAGAACGTCTGACAGTACACCGCGCAGGCTAGGAACGGCTGACGCGCTCGTTCTCCAGCAGGTGCTCGGTCACGTCGAGGTCCGGATGTACCAAGACCACGGAGCCGTCTTCTTTCCAGGCGCCCAAGGATGCTGCCAGGCATGACTCCAGGCCGTCGGCCGCGCGTACCAGCAGGCGGACACCTGTGTCCTGCGCGGCAGCAAAGCCGTCAATGAGTTCTTCATGGGTGAGGCCTGCAGTCCCGCGCACAGCGGGCAAGCTCGCTTCGGGTTCGTTGTGTGCCATGAAGACGTCGCCGTGGGAGCGGACTTCAGCCGCGTAGTCCACGACGCCGGGAGGCAGCTCCCCGGGCCAGCGCATCGCAAGTGCCGCCAGCGGCACCGCAACGATCGCGCCGAAGCCGGCCCCGGCGCCGTCGTCGGGCTTGTCCGTCGCCAGGAGATCCGCAGAGGTGTCGTCAAAGACCACCTCCATTCCCAGTTGCCACGCAGCCAGGGCCCAGACGAAGGATTTCCAGTGCGCCGGGAGGTCCAGCCTGATGGACGTTCCAGGCTCGGCGTCCAGTTCGTCCTGCAACAGGTTGCTGGTCTTGGCTACCCAGTTATCCAGGACGCGACCTGAGAGCTCAACACGCTCGGAGTCGGGGCCGTACCAAGTGAGTCGTGGTGACGTTGAATGACCGGATCGCAGGGCTGTCATCAGGTTCGCTGCCGGGATGCTCATGCGTCAATCTTGCCACGGTGGTTCCTTGACGTCCTTGGGCTTAGCGCCGCAATTGTGAAATGCAACACACTCAGTATTTCCAATCGTTGGGGTGCGTGCCTTGTCCGGGACGAATTTCCGCGGGAATTCAGTGAAAGTTCACCCGAACCGATTCAAGGCTTCCATTTGCCGGCACGACACGCGGCGACCAGAGGCAAAATGTTGGGCGTGGCGCATCCCACGTTTCCACAGGTTCTTGATTATTATCCCGGCGCGGCTTGACTGGCGGGTAGTTACACGCGTGTAATTAGTAATCAACGCCGCTGCACAGAAACCCGGAACGCCACCGGGAATCGGAAACACATCCAAGCAGCAGCTGCAAAATCAGGAGGGACGCCATGGGGCAAGCGTTGCGTATCCAGGAAGATGCAGTCGTCGCAGAACATGCGTCGGTGAAATACCGTTCGCGGGAAGTACCGGGGGATTGGTACGTAGACCCGGCGGACCCGGAAGCGGCAGACCGATATAACCAGAATGTGCAGCAGTCTTTGGAGGATCAGGCAACTGCCCTCCTGGCCGCACATGAGGCATTGATCGGTGACCTGCCCGCTGGGCCGGACGAAGATCTTGACGACCCTCCCATGGAGCTGCGTCGTCCGCTTGAAACTCCGGGGCAACCCGTGTGGATCGGCCTGCCCCAGGGGGACTTCGACGACGAAGGCGAACTCGGCTGGCAGACTGACGCACTCTGCGCACAGACTGATCCCGAGGCTTTCTTCCCCGAAAAGGGTGGATCCACACGGGACGCCAAGAAGGTCTGCGGGGCGTGCAACGTCCGCTCGCAGTGCTTGGAATACGCTCTTGCCAATGACGAGCGGTTCGGAATTTGGGGCGGACTCTCTGAGCGGGAACGTCGTCGGCTAAGGAAGCGAGCGGTCTAATTCTCAAGGAAGTGCACGTTACCGCCGTCGTGGTTTCCCACGACGGCGGCAACTATCTGCCCAGGACACTGGCGGCACTGACGGACCAGACGCGTTCGGCAGATGCCGCCATTGGCATTGATACAGGTTCCACGGATAACTCGCTGGAGTTGCTTCGCGAGGCCCTCGGCCAGCGCAACGTCACCTCGTTCCAGCACGCGAAGTCAGGTTTCGGGGCAGCTGTTCACGCTGGCCTCCAAGAGCTCGCGCCCACCGCCGGCAGCGACGCCAGGGAAGCGGACGCCGTCCAATGGATCTGGCTCCTTCATGACGACGCCGCGCCTGCGCCTGATGCCTTGGCGGAGCTTCTCCATGCAGTGGAACGCGCCCCCTCGGTTACTGTGGCGGGCTGCAAGCAGCTCGGCTGGGACAACGAGCGGCACCTGGTGGATGTGGGACTTTCAACGAGCCGCTGGGCCGAACGCCTCACCTTGATCGACGCCGACGAAGTGGATCAGGGGCAATACGATGCCCGCAGCGACACTTTCGCCGTGAACTCAGCAGGAATGTTGATCCGCCGCGACGTCTGGGAGCTGCTGCAGGGCTTTGACCCCGCCTTGCCCGGAAGCGGCGATGACGTTGACTTCTGCTGGCGCAACTGGCTTGCGGGCAACCGCGTAGTGGTAGTCCCCAGTGCGCGCATGTTCCATGTGGAGCACCGCCCACATGGTTTGGGCACCTCCTCTGCGGCACGTAAAGCCCAGATCCATCTGCGGCTCAAGCACACGCCTTGGTGGAACGTGCCGTTCCAAGCCATGGGCGCCTTGTTCGGTGCGGTTATCCGCCTGGTGTTGAGCATTCTGGTCAAAGAACCGGGATACGGCATCTCGCAGTTCACCGCCACCATCGCCGCGCTCGTCCGCCCCATGGCCATCGCCAGGGGCCGCCGCGTTGCGGCGAGGACGCGACGCGTGCACAGGTCGGTTGTCCGTGGCCTGCAGACGCCCACGCGGGAGGTGCGTGCCAACAGGCGATCGTTGTTGGAAGCGATCCGCCCGGCCGACGAAACCCCGGCCGTCTCCGACCTTTTAGCCCCGGAACCCAGCGGGGATGCTTCGGACGACTTCGCAGCGCTGGCCACCAACGAACGTGGCTGGGTGGGCACAGGTGCCGTCGCGGCCGCACTGATCGCCTTGGCCGCAGCACTCGTGGGACTGCTGGGGCTGCTCCGCTCAGGCACCGTTGCCGGTGGTGGGCTTATCCCTCTTTCGGCGTCACCGGGAGATATCTGGGCCAATGCGTCAACTTGGTGGATCTCCTTGGGCGCAGGCCTGCCCGGACACGGCGACCCGTTCGGCTATGTGCTGTGGCTGCTCTCCCTCTTTGGAGGCGGCGACGGCAACGCCGCGATGGTGTGGCTGCTGATACTTGCAATGCCCCTGTCCGCCTTGGGCGCATGGTTCGCGGCCGGCGCGCTGACTACCAAACGCCGGTTCCGGATTGCGGCCGCTATGGCGTGGACCGGTGCTCCCGCACTCCTGATCGCGATCAACGAGGGCCGTGCCGGCGCCGTCGTGGCGCACGTGATGATGCCGTTGCTGCTCTTGGCGCTGTTGCGCGCCTCGGGATCGGCCGTGGCCCAAGGGCCCGCCTTCACCGGAACCCAACGCAGCCGCCGTCCGGCCCCGATAGTAGGCAAGCCGGGCATCAACGGAACACCATCGTGGACTGCTGCAGCTGCCGCAGGTCTTGCCATGGCCGTAGTCACCGCCTCTGCGCCGTCGTTGTTGGGTCCCATCGTCGTTGCGGTGATCCTGGCCGCGGTGGTCCTCGGGCAGCGTGGCAAAACACTGTGGTGGGCGCTGCTGCCAACGGTCGCGTTGTTCCTGCCCTACGTAATATCCGTTCTGGACAGGCCGCGCTCGTTGCTCGCCGATCCCGGATTGCCGTTGACGTTTGAGGCAGCGCCGTTGTGGCAGCAGCTTCTCGGCCAGCCGCTGGCCTTCGATATCGACGGCGGCTTGACCGGTTTGGCGCTCTTCGGTCCTGGCGCTGTGCCTTGGGCCCTGTTGCTGGCTCTGCTCGTCATCGCACCAGTCCTGATCCTTGCCGTTGCTGCGTTGTTCCTGCCGGGAAAGCGCGCGGGGCTGGCCCGGGTGTTCTGGTTGGTTGCCTTGGCTACCCTTGCCAGCGGTTGGCTGGTAGGTCATGTGGCTACAGGCGTCAACAACAACGTGATTGTTGGGCCTTTCACCGGCCCGGCCGTATCGGCGGCGGGCATATTGCTGCTGGGCGCTGCCATTCTCGGAGCCGAGAAGCTTTTCGCTGCACCGCGACGGACACCGCAAGCATCACGGCGTCACCTTCCAGTGCGGCGCATTTCTTCGACCGTGGCCATTACGCTGCTGGTCGTGGGCCCTCTTGCAGGAATGACCGCATGGGCTGCCCAGAATGTTCTTCAGCCCACACCGACTGCCGGCGCCATTGCGGCGCCCAAGGCTGCCGAACAGGTGCCGTCCCTTGGGGCCAGCCGCCACGTATGGCCGGTGGACGCGGGCACGTTGCCGGCCACCGCCGTCGACCGTGGCCAGGGACCCGAACGAACGCGAACGCTGGTCATCACCAGTGGTGAGCACGGCGCCTACTCCACTTCGCTAATGCGTGGAGCCGGGACCACGCTGGACAGCTTGTCCACCATTGCCTCGGCGCGGACCATCATTGGTGCACCTGGACGCGAGGAAATTGCGGCCGATGACGCTGCCACTGCCTCCCTCCGCAGGGCCGTGGCCACCATCGTGGCGGGCACGGGCGTTGACCCCCGCGCGGACCTTGAACAACTCGGCGCCGGCTTCGTGGTCCTCAAGGCTGCGGACAACGCCGCGCAGCTGACGGCCAGCAGGATCGACGCCGTCCCCGGACTCGTGGCTGTCGGCCAGACCGACGCCGGGTGGCTGTGGCGTGTGACGCCGCGGAACCAGCCAGCGGCTACTGCCGCCGACACTACCCACCGGGTACGCATCGTGGACTCCCAAGGTGCTCTCATGAGTGCCCTGCCATCCGAAGATGTGACCGTGGATGCCACTGTGCCATCGGGCGAGGAGGGCCGGAAGGTGGTCCTGGCCGAACGGTCCGATCCCGGCTGGAGCGCCTGGATGAATGGCCGCCAACTGCAGGCCACAACATCCGGATGGTCACAGGCCTTTGAGCTACCGGCCAGCGGCGGCGACCTTGAAATCCGCTACAACAACCCTTGGGCCCTGTGGTTCGGAATTCTGCAGGCTGTGGTGATTGGATTGACGGTCCTGTTGGCCGTTCCGATGCCCGCACGCCGCAGCCGAACCGGCATGTCGAGGGACGAAGTGTCCCTCCGTAAGGAGTACAGCAGTGTCTGAGGACCAGAAAAACGTGTCCGGCGACACGCGGGGTTCCACGTCCCGGAGCTCCGCCACGCGGGGTTCCACATCCCGGAGCTCCAACAAGGGAATCATCACCGGCGTGCTGTCAGCAGTGGTCATCCTTGCGGCAGGCGGAGGCGCAGTGGCGGCGACGTCCATGGTGCCCGAACCTTCCGGCGGGACCACCATGGACATCCGCCAGGCTGATGTACCCGCGGGCCGAGCCCTGGGTGTCTGTCCCGAACCAGCGAGGCTTGTGAATGGAACCGTGGTGGGAACCGACGCGGACTTCAGCCCGGTGTCCACCACTGCTGCCAGTGCCCTGAACGCTGTGGTGCTCAGCAACCCGGCCGGAACGGTGCCCGGGAGTAACGTGACATCTCTGGATGGCGAGACGGTGGCCGAGATCGCCAAAGCTCCTGCCACCACGCCGACGCCTACAGTTGGGCCGCCAGTACTGGCGGCCGGTGTGGCGTCCATCAGCCCCGTGAATTCTCCGGCAGTGGTGGGCGCCGAGGCCCTTGGAAACGAACAAGCATCCTTGGCTGCCAACCTTAGCTACTCAGCCTCGGACGGCGATCTCCGTGGCCTCGCGTCAACCCAATGCCAGGCACCGGGCAACGACGCATGGCTCTTGGGAGCCAATACTGCCGTGGGTCGGACAGCTGTCCTGAACGTGAGCAACGCCTCCGAGACGCCGGCCACGGTAAACCTTGACCTGTATGGACACGAAGGGCAGATCCAGGCTCCCGGAGCCCGCGGTCTCTTGGTGGCTCCCGGAACCACCCGCTCGGTGAACCTCGCTGGACTCGCACCGGGTGAATCGCAACTCGCAGTGCACGTGCGCAGCACGGGCGGCCCGGTTGCCTCCACCATCCAGCAGAGCGTGTTGCGTGGAATCGCTCCAGGTGGTGTGGAGTACCTTTCGCCGGGTACGGGGCCGTCCAACCTGCAGGTGATGTCCGGAGTGGACATCCAGGACCCGGCGGCCATCAAGGCGCTGGCCGGCAAGTCAGGCTTCGCGGACGCCGTACCGGCTCTCCAGATCGCAGTACCCGGATCCACCGACGCCGTTGTGCAAGTAAGCCTTTATGGCGCCAACGGTGAACGCAAGATTCCCAATGGGGGAGTGGTGACGGTCAAAGGCGGAACTGTGGCCACCCTTAACCTTGACGGTGTTCCGGCCGGCAGTTATACCGTCAGCGCCAGCTCCGATGTTTCGTTCCTGGCATCAACCAGGCTGACCCGCGGCGCCAAAGCGGAGGAGCCAACGGACTTCGCCTGGTCACCGTCATCGGCCCGTCTCGGCAGCCAGCACCTGGTGGCCGTTCCCCGGGACGGCCAGCGATCCTTGAGCTTTGGTGTCCCCGAGGGGCGCGGCACTGTCACTTACGCTCCGGTGACCGCCGACGGAAAAGTCGGCAAGGCCGTTGACGTGGACATGTCCGGCGGGACCACCTCCCTGATCGAGCTTCCGGACAAGTCCGGCGGTTCGGCTGTGGCGGGCTACGTGGTGTCCGCTTCCGGCGATCCGGTGTACGGCGCCTTGGTACTAGGAAGGCAAGGACGGACAGACGTCTCAGTCGTGGCGATTCAGGACGCGGCGGCGGGACTTGAGAAGGTCCCCGTTTCGGTGGGCTACTAGCGACGTTATTGGTATCGACGCCGGTAGACCGGATCCAGCGTCTCCGGCGGCACGCCGAGCATCTCTGCGGTGTACTCCACCACGACGTCATGGACCAGGTCCTGCAGTTCCTCGCGCGTGGAAGCGCCCTGCTCAACCACTCGACGGTAAACGGTGATCATGGGTGCCTCGCCGCGGCCACCGGGCGTATAGGACCCCATGGGGGCAGTGTTTCCCGTAGCGACGAGTTGCTCAAGGTTGGGTGGAATTTCGTCCACCGCAAAGAGGACGCCGTCCAGCTGTTTGCCCCACATGTCCTGGAGCCGCTCCGCGGAGTCCAGCACCATGTCGTCGAAGCGCTCTGAGCGGGTGCGGAAGCCGGGAAGGTTGGGGAGCATCAGTTCTCCGCGCAGTCCCCGTCCGTGCCGGTTACGCCGGCGTCGCCGGAAACCCCGCGCTTCCGAACCGGCGTGTTCCTCGGACTGATCGCCATCGGCGTCAGTCCACCGGATAGTGAACCCGGGAACATGTGGCTGTGACTGCATATATCGACTTTAGTCCCGAGGAACCGTCAACGCGACCTCATGGCCCGGAGCGCGCCGCGTCGGTTGTTACTGCAGGGAGTTAGCGGGGCGCGGGCGGGCAATGCGCAATGTGCGTGCAGAATGGCGCTAATCTGGGATGTTGTGGGTGCCATTCGTCAATGTTCAAGATCAGCCTGCCGCCAGTCCGCGGTGGCCACTTTGACGTACGTGTACGCAGAGTCCACCGCAGTCCTGGGTCCTCTGGCCACGTACGCGGAACCGCATGCGTACGATCTTTGCTCGCAACACGCAGAGTCCCTCACGGTTCCGCGTGGATGGGAAGTCCTGCGCCTGGCTATGCCCACCACACCGCAGGAGCCCGGCCCGGATGATTTGCTGGCGCTTGCCAACGCGGTCCGGGAGGCGGCTTCGGCCCCCAGTGAAACCCCGGCCCGGCACAGCCACCCCCACATGGAACCGCCCGCTGGTACCGAAGGCACCCGCCGAGGACATTTGCGTATCCTCCGCGAACCGTCCTAGCCGGGCCGTTGCAGCGGCACCATGCTTGGGCCTCGGACGCAATTCGTCGTTCGCATCAAAACAGGATCTCCCTGCGCGGTAGTCTGGAATCTGCAGATATATCCGCCAGCGGCGCCTAGCCGGCGCCATCCAGGGAGCATCATTCATGCCAAAGGTCAGTCCTGAACTGTTGTCCATCCTGCGCTGCCCCGTGACGGGTTCACCGCTGGTCCAAGAGGGCGATGAGTTGGTTTCCACCGATGCCGCTGCGGACGGCGAAAAGCTCCGCTACTCCATTGAGGACGGCATCCCGCTGCTCCTGCCTCCTGAACTGCTGGCCGCAGCCAACGCGGCAACCT
This sequence comes from Pseudarthrobacter sp. PvP004, assembly GCF_017876035.1. Taxonomy (NCBI): domain Bacteria; kingdom Bacillati; phylum Actinomycetota; class Actinomycetes; order Micrococcales; family Micrococcaceae; genus Pseudarthrobacter; species Pseudarthrobacter sp. PvP004. The sequence continues at coordinate 2,609,814 of NZ_JAGINL010000001.1, read as the reverse complement.
CGGGCCAGCACGATTCCAAGGCCTGACACGCTTTCTTTCATCAATTCCGCACGGTACCCCTAAGGACTTCCATGACTTTCGACTTCAAAGTGGCTGATATCACTCTTGCGGAGGCCGGCCGCCACCAGATCCGCCTCGCCGAGCACGAAATGCCGGGCCTCATGTCGCTCCGGGCAGAGTTCGGTGCCTCGCAGCCCCTCAAGGGTGCGCGCATCGCCGGGTCCCTGCACATGACGGTCCAAACTGCAGTGCTCATCGAAACCCTCACTGCCTTGGGCGCGGAAGTTCGATGGGCTTCCTGCAACATCTTCTCCACCCAGGACGAAGCCGCTGCCGCCGTCGTCGTCGGCAAGGGCACTCCGGAGAACCCGCTGGGTGTTCCGGTTTTCGCCTGGAAGGGCGAAACCCTTGAGGAATACTGGTGGACTGCTGAGCAGATTCTCACGTGGCCTGGTGCGGACACCAACCCGGAGTTGGGTCCCAACATGATTCTCGACGACGGCGGCGACGCCACGCTGCTGCTGCACAAGGGCGTGGAATTCGAAGCCGCAGGCGCCGTGCCCACCGCCACCGAGGATGATCCGGAGGAGTACGTCCTCATCCTGGATCTCCTTCGCAGGACCCTTGCCGCGGATCCGCAGAAGTGGACCCGCCTGGCCGCCCGCATCGAAGGGGTCACCGAGGAAACCACCACCGGCGTGCACCGTCTGTACCAGCTGGCGGAACAGGGCAAGCTGCTGTTCCCGGCCATCAACGTCAACGACTCCGTCACCAAGAGCAAGTTCGACAACAAGTACGGCATCCGCCACTCCCTGCCGGACGGCATCAATAGGGCCACGGACGTCCTCATGGGCGGCAAGGTGGCCGTCGTCTGTGGTTATGGCGACGTCGGCAAGGGCGCGGCTGAGGCGCTGCGGGGCCAGGGCTCGCGTGTCATCGTCACGGAGATCGACCCCATCTGTGCTCTGCAGGCCGCGATGGACGGTTATCAGGTTGCCAAGCTGGAGACAGTACTCGCCCAGGGTGACATCTTCATCACCACCACGGGCAACAAGGACGTCATCATGGCCGAGCACATGCTGGGCATGAAGAACAAGGCGATCGTTGGAAACATTGGCCACTTCGACAATGAGATCGACATCGCCGGGCTTGCCAAAATTGCGGGCGTCAAGAAGGTTGAGATCAAGCCGCAAGTCCACGAGTGGGTCTTCGAGGCCGGCACCGCTTCCGAACGGTCCATCATTGTGCTGTCCGAGGGCAGGTTGCTCAACCTGGGCAACGCCACCGGCCACCCGTCGTTCGTGATGAGCAACTCTTTCGCCAACCAGACCATCGCGCAGATCGAGCTCTGGACCAAGAAGGACCAGCCCGCCGGTGAGCGCGAGTATCAGAAGCAGGTCTACGTCCTGCCCAAGATCCTGGACGAGAAGGTTGCACGCCTTCACTTGGATGCTCTGGGTGTGGAGCTCACGGAACTGAGCAAGGACCAGGCGGACTACCTCGACCTGGATGTCGCGGGGCCGTACAAGCCAGAGCATTACCGCTACTAGGCTGCACTAGTACCAAGCTGGGCCCGCATCGGCGGTACCCAAATCGATGGTGAAAGGCCGGACACGCGACCAGCGTGTCCGGCCTTTCCGCTAGAATTGGGTGTTCGGTAACGCTTGCGGGGGACAGGATGACGGGAACCATGACGGAAGTCGCCAAACGGAAAAAGGGCAAGATCCTTGCCATCATGGGAGTCTGCGCAGCTATTGTGGTGGGCGGAATTGGCGTCGTCACGGTGCCCGGGCTGCTTGCAGGTTTCACGCAGGACGCCGCTGTAGCGCCGTCGCCCACTCCCACCGTGGAAGCCAAACCCGTAGAGCTCGGTATCACCCCGCTCGATGGCGCTGTGGAATGGAACCCTGTTGTTGGTCCCCAGATCAAAGCAATCAACGGCAAGCTGAAGGACGTTGTGCTGGCGCCGGTTAGCGGCGGCGCACCTGTGCAAGGCCAGACCAGCCCCGATGGCAGCACCTGGACCACCCTGGAAGTCCTGAAGTTCAAAACCCAATACAGCTACTCCTTCACCGTGGTTGATACTGCGGGGAAAGAGACCAGGAAGTCACAGACCTTCACCACGGTTTCCGCGGCATACGAGGCCGACGCATCCATCTACCCCCGCAACGGCACCACGGCCGGCTCCGGGCAGCCCATTGAAATTAACTTCAGTGAGCCCGTTGTGGACAAGGCGGCAATGGAAAAGCGCGTCGCCATCACCGTTTCCTCCGGCCAGCCCGTGGCATGGCACTGGTACTCGGACAAGAAGGCCAGGATCCGGCCGGAGGCTTTCTGGGTGTCCGGTACCACCGTCACCGTAGACATGAAGCTTTTGGGCGTGGACTTCGGGAACAACATGATCGGCAACGCCGACGTAGTCTCAACGTTCACCACCGGACCCCAGCGTGTGGCCGTGGTGGACGACATCACCAAGACAATGAACGTGTACTTCGATGGCCAGCTGGTTCACACTGCCCCCGTATCCCTGGGTGGGGAGGACTGGCTTTCGCCTACCGGGTACGCGGTGATCATGGAGCAAGAACGCCACTCCAACTTCAACGCCGGGACCATTGGCCTGAAGCCGGGCGACAAAGGCTACTACCCGCCCCTGGTGGTGGAATACGCCAACCGGCTGACGTGGTCCGGCGTGTACGTCCACCAAGCTCTTGAAGCGGCATGGAGCTCCATTGGAGTGGCCAACGTCTCGCACGGCTGTGTGGGCCTGCTGCCGGCGGATGCTGCATGGTTCTTCAACAACATGAAGACCGGTGACGTGGTCCAGGTCCTCAACACCGGCGCACCGGCAGTTGAACCGCTGGAGGGCTTCGGCGACTGGAACATTCCCTGGGCGAGCTACGCTCAGCGGTAGTCCCGCAGTTACGATTGTTGCAGTGATTATTTCCTGCGCGCTTTGACCCACCTTTTCAGCGCTGACGTCTCGTCGGTCCTGCTCTTTGTGCTGCCCTCCACGGTGATTCCGGGTGTCCCTCACGGGAACCCGTTCACGGGTTCCCCGGCTTCTTCCACCGGACCCTTTTTCATCACCTGGAGCACGCATGACCTCTTCACCTACACTCAGCCCAGACTGCGGCAACTGCTTTGCCCTGTGCTGCACCGCGCTCGGATTTTCCCGCTCGGCTGACTTCGCCATCGACAAACCTGCTGCTACGCCGTGCCCGAATATGGCCGGCGACTTTTCCTGCACCATTCACCAACGCTTACGGCCCCGGGGCTTCCGCGGTTGCACAGTGTTTGATTGTTTCGGTGCCGGCCAACTGGTGTCACAACACACTTTCGCCGGTACCAGCTGGACTCAGGACCCTTCATCCAAGTCCTCGATGTTCGCCGTGTTCAAAGTAGTCAGGCAACTTCATGAGATGCTCTGGTACCTCGCAGAAGCCCGGCAACGAACGTTCGATCCGGACCTGGCGACCGCTGCGGACAACCTGTCCGAGTACATAACAGCCACCGCCCACGGTGATGCATCCACGGTCCTGGCCGCCGACGTCGAAACACTTCACGGCGAGGTCCGGACACTCTTGATGGAGGTTAGTGAGGAACTGCGAGCCTCCTACGGCGCCGAGGACAAGCAAACGCTCGACGGCGGCCTCCACCCGGGTGCCGACCTGATGGGAGCCAACATTTCACACCAAAGCCTCTGCGGATCAGACCTCCGCGGTGCATACCTGATCGGAGCCAATCTGAGGAAGTCCGACCTCACGGCCGTCGACCTCCTGGGAGCCGATCTACGCGGGGCGCAGCTCCACAACGCAGACCTCTCCAAGGCGCTCTACCTGACCCAACCGCAGATCAACGCCGCCGAAGGGGACCGCAACACCCTCCTACCCCCACGACTCACAAGACCGGCTCACTGGTGACTTCGACTGGTGCGGCGGTCGCCAGCCGTCCGGCAGCGTGCGTCTAAGCGAAGAATGAGCGAGCACGCCGAGGACGGCTGGTAACAGCCGCACCAGACCTAAGACTCATCAGTGAACGGCAGCTTCCTGAGCCGTTCCCCTACGGTCGCGTTCCGCTGCTCCGCTTGGCGGAGCCGCGTGAGTTCGCGGTTGCGCCGTTCCCCGAGGACTGCGCCTATGTAGTCTTCGGGGATGGTGCCGGCCGGCGGGGGTGGTGCGACGTATCTTGCGAGTTCTGAAGCGAGGGAGGCCGCCATGTTGACGCGTGAGGCTGGTGCCATGAGGTAGGCCTGCTGCACGAAGGTTCCGGCGCGGCGGGCGGTGGCATCCGGTACCCTGCCGATGTCTGCCATCGCGACCCATGCTTGGAGATGGTGCGGCGCTACGGGCATGATCCGTGGCGTTGAGGGTACGCGTTGCCGGAGGGAGTAGGTTCCTGCAACGATGTCACCGAGGCGCTTGGATTTGTCGTTGAACAGTGCCACACCGATTGCGAGACCGCCGAAGGTCAAGTAGATCTCCAGGAATCCGAGGAGCCCGCGGATGAGGGCGTGCCGGAAGCGGATGGACCCGCCGTCGTCGCGCACTATGCGTAGTCCTGTGGCGAGCTTCCCCAGGGATCGCCCGCGTGTGAGGGTCTCGACAGTCACAGGGACGATGACCACGGAGAAGATGACGCTGCTGAGGACGAGCGCCTGAATGGCGGCGTCGTCGAGATCCCGGGAGGCCGACGTGATCAGGATGATCAGGAGTATCGCGAGGATGATGTGGGATATGACGTCCAGGATGAGCCCCAGCGCACGCGCGGCGAAGGACGCCGGGCGAAGCTCGAGGACCACTGCCTCGCCTGTGATGATTGAACTCATGCCCGCCCCCGTGGTTCGCCAACGCAGCGGGCGCCCGGAGCGCCCGCACCATCGAGTCTAGCGGCGGGCTGACTCCTTGGTGGATACAGGCGCTAGGGTGGTGGCGTGGACATCGATGCCTTCTCGGCCGTACATGGGGACAAATGGTCGCGGCTTCATTTCCTGGCGCATAAGCGCAGGCTCACGGGTGCTGAGGCGGACGAACTTCTGCGCCTGTATCAAACGGTGTCCGGGCACCTGTCCTTGATCCGTTCTGTGGCACCGGAGACGGGGTTGTCGGCTTCCTTGTCGGCAGCACTGGCCCAGGCGCGGACGAGGTTCACTGGGGCCCGCTCGAATTTCATGGAGGACCTGGCACGGTTTTTCGTCATTTCCCTTCCTGCGGCCTTCTACCGGATCCGGTGGTTGACTGTGTGGTGCGGGCTGGCCTTTGTCCTGGTGGCAGGGGCTTACGCCTTGTGGATTGGCACGTCACCGGAGGCGCTGAGGGCTGTCGCGTCCAGTGATGCCAAAGTGCAGCAGTATGTGGAGGAAGACTTCATCGACTACTACTCCGAGAATCCCGCGGCCTCATTCGCCGGCGCCGTGTGGACGAACAACGCCTGGATCTCCGCGCAAGCAGTGGCCTTTGGCATTACCGGATTCTGGGTGCCGTTCATCTTGTTCATGAACGCGCAGGGGTTGGGTATCGCGGCGGGACTCTTCCTGGCAACAGGGAAGATGGACATTTTCTTCAGCTACATCCTTCCGCACGGCCTCATGGAACTCACTGCCGTCTTCATTGCGTGTGCTGCAGGGCTGAAGATTTTCTGGGCCATGGTGCGTCCTGGCCCGAGGACGCGGCTTCAGGCTGTGGCTGATGAAGGCCGTTCCCTCATTACTATTGCCCTCGGGTTGGTGCTGGTTTTGCTGATCTCCGGCATTGTGGAGGGTTTCGTGACACCGAGCCCGCTGCCTGTATGGGCCAAGATCGCCATTGGTGCGCTGGTTTTGGCCGGTTACTGGGTCTACACCTTGGTGCTCGGTAGGAAGGCAGTCCGAGCAGGCGTCACAGGAGATATGGACGCCAACGACGCCGGTTACCGCAGCATTGCAGCATAGACCTTACAGTTACGTTTCAATCTGGTCGCAGCCGGGGTGGCACCGCGTGTCTCTGTAATGCCGGGCGGTAGGCTCGAATGCAGACAAGAGAGCCGGCAGCAAGCAATCGCCGGTGGATGCCTACGGAAGTGAACCCGCTGTGAGCGACAAGAGCCCAAAACCACAAGAACCGGACACGGACGTCCACGAGGACCCCAACGAACCGGCCTTCGACTGGATGAAGCCCAAAACGTCCAGTGGCGCTTCCGCGACCACTCCTGCAGCGAAGACCGGACCCACACCTGTGGACGCAAAGCCGTCCGTGAGTCCCACTACTGCGACGCCCGCCAACGGCCAGCCTGAGAGCCGCGCGGACCGGAAGGCTGCTGAGGCCGCCGACAACGGGGCTGAGCCGCCGTTGTTCGCTGACACCCTGGCTGACGCTTCCACCGCCAAGCAGCCGTCGCACTATTCGGAACCTTTGCCGACGTCGGCCCTTCAGGTCCGTCCGCCGGACGACGAAGTGGCGCGACGAAACGCCGAACGCGAGCAAGCCGCAAAGGTAAAGCCGATGGGCCCGCGGATTTTCCAAGTGCTGTTGGCTGTTTTCTACCCGGTGATCCTCTTGGTGCTCGCCGTCCGGGCAGTGACCAGCCCGCTGTTCCTGTGGGTGGAGTACAACCGTCCGGGTTTCCCCGGCGACGGCTACGGTTTCAGCACTGACGACCGCATGACGTACGGTTCCTACGCCGTTGACTACCTCAGCAACTGGGCCGGTCCGCGCTACCTTGGGGGCCTGGTCAACCAGGACGGCGCAAAGCTCTTTACCGACAGCGAAGTCTCGCACATGGCCGACGTGAAGCTGGTCATTCTGTCCTCCTTCGGAGCAGGGCTTTTGCTCATCATCCTGAGCATCATCGGCATCCTGTATCTGCGTAAGCGAAGCACCGGCGGGATCCGCCGCGGCCTCTTTGCCGGATCGATCGTCACGCTGGTCATCATCATTGCCCTCGCTGTTTTGGCAGCCCTGAGCTGGCAGCAGTTCTTCACCGAGTTCCACCGGCTCTTCTTCGCCAACGGAACGTGGACATTCTCGCTGGAGGACACCCTGATCCGGCTCTTCCCGGGACAGTTCTGGATCGACGCGGGCATTGTCATCGGCGCCTTGGTGTTCCTGGCTGCGACGGTGACGTTCATCCTCACCTGGCCTACCAAGCGGCGCCGTGGCGTGGGCTCCACCTCATCGGCCGACGAAGCCGGGGACCCTGACGAGGCAACTGCCGATGCCGATGATGCCGACAACCTGAGCAAGGAACCGACGGGCATTACCCGCTAGAAGGCGCTTCCGAGCCCTGTCCGGCATGCCGGGTGAGGACACCCATAAGGCGCTCAGGGCCGTCCGTGCTGGCAATAATCGTCGTGCCGTTTTTCATCTCGATATTGATCTCGGGACCGCCGACGAGGTACCCGACCATGCCGGGCCCCATGTATCGGAATCCGTAACCACTGGGACCGGCCGCGTTGTCCGTGGTCAACATCGCGATTTCATCCCTGGGTAATGTCCGTTTGAAGATGTCGCAGAAGGCGATCACGACGTTCTGCGAGTCGACCTTGACGGTGACGGTCATGAACGCGATGAATGAACCAGCTGCGGTGATGACCAGCGGTGCGAAGAGCACTTCCGGTGTGTTCTTCAGGACGATCAGCACGAACAGCACCGGGCCCAGCGCAACCATTGTGAAACCCGCAACTCGAGGTACCAAGGTAGCCCGGACACGCGAGTAGTAGAGCGTCGGTGTTGGTATGCCTGATGGTGTAGCCATGAGTTCCCCTTTGAACGTTTGGTTCGTGAGGAAACGCTACGGGCACAACAACGGCACCTAGGGAGAAATTGGCCCAACTAGGTGGCGATTTTGGCCGAATTGGGTGCCGAATTGGTAGCACTAGGTGGTGATCCGAGCCCTGTGCTAGGTGGAGCCCCTACTTCTCGTAGAGTTTCTCCACAGCCGCCGAAAAGTCGCTGAGCACCGCGGCCCGCTTCAGCTTGAGCGAGGGCGTCAGGTGTCCTGACTCCACGCTGAGTTCGGCCGTGATGAACGCAAACTTCTTGATCGACTCAGCAGCTGAGACGAGCTTGTTGGCCTCGTTAACTGCCTGTTGAACGGCCGACCTGACGCGGTCATCTCCAGCGGCTTCGTCGGGTGTCATTGCGCCCACTTTGTTCTCGGCGCACCACTCCGCAAGCCCTTCGGGGTCCAGGCCGATCAGTGCGGCGACGAAGGGCCGCCCATCGCCCACAACCACTGCATGGCCCACCAAGGGGTGTTCGCGCAGCTTTTCCTCCAAGGGAGCCGGGGCTACATTCTTCCCAGCGGCCGTGACCAGGAGGTCCTTCTTCCGGCCGGTGATGGTCAGGAAGCCGTCGGCGTCGAGTTCGCCCAGGTCTCCGGTACGGAAGAAACCGTCAACGAAGGCAGCCCGGTTGGCCTCTTCATTATTGTGATAGCCCTTGAAGACACCGATTCCCTTGACCAGCACCTCGCCATCCTGAGCAACCCGGATGGTGGTTCCGGGGAGGGGAATGCCAACAGTGCCGATGCGGGACATGCTGGGCGTATTGACGGTGCAGGGCGCCGTGGTTTCCGTCAGGCCATAGCCCTCCAGCACCGGAACGCCTGCGCCGTGGAAGAAGTGGTTATCCCGGAGGCTGAGGGGGCTGGCGCCGGACACTGTGTAGCCCACGTCGCCGCCGAAGACCTCCCTCACCTTGGGATAGAGGAGCTTGTTGAATGTGGAGTGCTTCAGGCCCAGAAGCCAGCCCGGACCGGTCCCTTCGCCACGTGCGGCGAGGTCCACCGCCGTCGAATATTCCACTGCGGTGGCGGAAGCGGCCGAGAAGAGCGCGGACTTGCCGCTCATGGCCGCTTTGTGGCTGGCGCCGGCGTAGACCTTCTCGAAAATGCGGGGCACGGCGAGCAGGAAAGTGGGCTTGAAGGACCCAAGGTCCGCCATGAGTCCGCTGGCGCCTGCACTGTGTCCCAGCGTGATGCCGGCCGTGAGGCAAACAACCTGGACCGCCCTGGCGAGGACGTGCGCCAGCGGCAGGAACATCAGCGTCCGTGCGCCTTGCTGCATGAGTAGCTCGGGAAGAAACGGGATGACGTTTCGCGCCACGAGGACAAAGTTGCCGTGGGTGATTTCGCAGCCCTTGGGCTTACCGGTTGTTCCGGAGGTGTACACGATGGAGGCGACGCTGGCCAGGTTCGCTGCGCTGCGCTGACGTTCCAGTTCGGCGTCCATGATGCCGATTCCGACGGCGGAGACGCTGGTCAGGTTGGGTGCGTCGCCGTCGTGCTCCATCCGGACGATGGTCACGGGGTCCTCGCCCAGGACAGACGACTGCTCAACCAGGGCATGGACCTGATCTGCTTTGGCGGCGTCCTCCACAAAGATGCGCCGGGCTCCGGAATCCGTGAGGATCCATTCGATCTGGCTTGCCGACGACGTCTCATAAATGGGCACGGTAACTCCGCCGGCCATCCAGATGGCGAAATCCACCAGGGTCCACTCAAAACTTGAGCGGGAAAGCACAGCCACTGGATCGCCCGGGTTCAGCCCGCCTGCGATCAGTCCTTTGGCCAAAGCCGTGACGTCGGCAAGGAACCTCGCCGCGGAAACGTTCAGCCAACCATTCGCCGTCTTGTGCGCGTACAGGTTACCGAAGGGATCCTTGTGGCAGCGTTCCAGGAGGAGGTCCGTCACGTTGGTGTTCGGGTCCGCCTCGACCAGGAGCTCCGTGCTTGCTTCCCTCACTGTTTGCCTCCTAGATCCACGATGGCATCCACATTCTCATCCGCCACTCCTGGTAGCTGATCACTTCCGCCGTGAGCACCGGATAGAAGAAGGCTGTTGCCAACACTGCCAACACCAGGACCAGAGCCACTATGTACAGTCCGGATCGTCGCCGCCAGACGGGGTCGCCGCTGCGTCCCAACACCAACCCCAACACATACGTCAGGCCCAAAACCAGGAATGGTTCGAAAGACACCGCATAGAAGATGAACATGGTGCGTTCCGGGTACATGAACCACGGAAGATAGCCGGCGGCCACTCCGGCGAGGATGGCGCCGGCGCGCCAGTCGCGACGTCCGGCCCACCAGAACAGCAGGATGGCCAGGGCGATGGTTCCACCCCACCACACCACGGGATTTCCTACCGGCAAGATGGCAGAGGAACACGTCTCAACAACGCAGCCCGGGGTCCCCTGTTTGGGGGTCTGGTAGAAGAAGGAGGTGGGGCGGCCCATGATGAGCCACGTCCACGGGCTGGACTCGTACGGATGATCGGAGCTGAGGCCCTGATGAAATTTGTAGGCCTCTAGGTGGTAGTGCGCCAGGGAGCGCACCGAGTTAGGCAGCCAATCCAGTCCGGGTGCCGGGTTGGCGGCAGCCCATTGCCGGTAGTAGGCGTCCTTCGAGAGGAACCAACCCGTCCAGCTGGCCACGTAGGTGACGGCGGCAATCGGAATGATGGTCACGAAGGCGGGGATGCCGTCCTTGATGATGCCGGCGCTGAACCAGCTCCGGATGCCTGCGATACGCCGGGCGCTCAGGTCCCACAGCACGGTCATCAGCCCGAAAGCGGCCACAAAGAACAGTGCCGACCATTTAGTCCCCACGGCCAGGCCAAGGCAAAGACCTGCAACCAGACGCCACCACCGCATGCCAAGCCACGGTCCGGCTACCAGTTGGGAGGGCTTGGGACGGCCTCCCGGCGAAGCAGCCGCTTGCGCGGCGAGCCGGGAAGCCAAACGACGGCGGCCGTCGTCGCGGTCCATTAACAGGGCGCCGAAAGCGGCCAGGATCCAGAGCGCCAGGAAGACGTCCAGCAACGACGTACGGGAGAGCACCAGATGGTGGCCGTCGATGGCCAGCAGGAGTCCGGCAACGGCGCCGAGGGTGTGTGAGCGGAACAGCTTCAGTGCAATGAGCGAGACGAGGAAGACCGTCAGTGTGCCGGCCAAAGCCGCGCTGAACCGCCAGCCAAAGGGATTGTCCCCGCCGAACAGCCACATTCCGAAGGCAATCATCCACTTGCCGACGGGTGGGTGGACTACGTACTCAGGAGTGTTGAGGAGAATATCGGGGTTGCCGGCATTGAAGGAATCGTTGGCGTTGGCAGGCCAACTGCGTTCGTAGCCGCTCACCACATAGGAGTAAGCATCCTTGACGTAATACGTTTCGTCGAAAACCAGGCTGGGTGGGGCATCCAGTCGGAAGAATCGGAGAATGCCGCCCAGGATCGCTGTGATGGCGGGGATGAGCCAGAACCATAGGCGCAAGGAAACAGGGTAATCCCGCCAGCTTTGAACACCACCGATCAGACGTTCCTTCAATGCCTGGGCAGTGTAGGCCTCGGACGGTCGGGCGATCCAACGGTGCCCCTCCAACCCGCGGCCGGGCAACGGACCAACGGTGCTGTCACTCAGGTGCGCCGCCCGCCGGGGCTGTGGCTCACTAACGGGTTTCGGCGTATCCGGCTGATCGCTGCTTCCCTCCACAGCTGAGTCTCCGGGTTCCGGGGTCGCCGGGGACGCCGCCGGGGATCCGGAAGCGGTGACAGGAACGGGCGACTGGTTCACCCGCCCATGCTACCTTTCCATCCTTGCTGCATCCTTGAACCCCGCGCGGCATTAGGCTTGGCAGGTGGACGAACAACGCAGCACCCCGGACGAGGCTCCCTTTAACGACGATCTGGAGGAGGCCGCTTCTGCTTCCGGCGCAACTCCCGGGGTGGGCAGGATTGTGCTTGCGGCGACACCCATCGGCAACGTGGGCGATGCTTCCGCGCGTTTGATTGAGCTCCTGGGCACCTCGGACATTGTGGCTGCAGAGGACACCAGGCGATTGCACCGGCTGGTGACGGCGCTCGGCGTTGAAGTCACTGGTCGGGTCATCAGCTACCACGAGCACAATGAAGTAGCCAAGACCGGTGAGCTCCTGGACCACGTGCGCGCCGGCAAGACCATCCTGATGGTCAGCGACGCCGGAATGCCGGCGGTTTCGGACCCTGGATTCCGTCTGGTGGAGGGCGCGGTTGCCGCCGGACTGACGGTCACGGCCGTTCCCGGCCCCTCTGCGGTGCTGACGGCCTTGGCGCTGTCCGGCTTGCCCACCGACCGCTTCTGCTTTGAAGGATTCCTGCCGCGAAAGTCGGGGGACAGGAACTCACGTCTGGCCGACCTCGCCGACGAACGCCGCACGATGGTCTTCTTTGAGGCCCCGCACAGGCTTGAGGTCATGTTGCGGGCACTCCATGAGCGCTTCGGGGCCGATCGCCGCGTCGCCGTGTGCCGTGAGCTGACCAAGACCTACGAAGAAGTCATTCGCGGCACGTTGCGTGAATTGCTGGAGTGGGCAGAGAACAACGAGGTCCGCGGCGAAATCGCGGTTGTGGTGGGCGGTGCGCCTGAACAGGAACCCGGCAAGCCGGAGGACCACGTGGCCGCGGTGAACGAACTCATTTCCCAGGGCATCCGGTTGAAGGAGGCCGTGGCCGCAGTGGCCGACGACGCCCGTGTCAGCAAGCGGGAGCTCTATTCGGCGGTACTGGCGGCACGCTGACGCGTGCTGTGCAGCTGCACAAAATGGCGACCATGCGGCAGTGCGTGAAGGCGTAGACACTGCTTCTCGCGGGGCAGTACCGTGGCAGTAATTCAAGCCACTTCCGGCAACGAACCCCAGTGGTGCAATTCTCCAAAGCACCCAAGACGAAGGAGTCGCCATGACTGTCACGGTTGAACGCGAAAGCGAACTGCTGGCTTCCGTCCCTACCGGCCTGCTGATCAACGGTCAGTGGCGCCCGGCCGGATCCGGAAAAACCTTTGATGTTGAGGACCCGGCAACGGGCAAGGTCCTGCTCAGCATCTCCGACGCCGGTGCTGAGGACGGCGCTGCCGCACTCGACGCCGCCGCTGCCGCCCAGGCTGATTGGGCCCGCACCGCACCGCGCGAACGCGGCGAAATCCTGCGCCGCGCGTTCGAACTTGTCACCGAGCGTGCCGAAGACTTCGCACTGCTGATGACCCTGGAAATGGGCAAGCCCCTGGCCGAAGCCCGCGGTGAAGTCACCTACGGTGCCGAGTTCCTGCGCTGGTTCTCCGAGGAAGCCGTCCGCGTGTCCGGCCGCTATTCCGCAGCACCGGATGGCAAGAACCGCCTCCTCGTGCAGAAGAAGCCGGTGGGTCCCTGCCTGCTGATCACCCCGTGGAACTTCCCGCTGGCCATGGCCACCCGTAAGGTAGCCCCCGCCGTCGCCGCTGGTTGCACCATGGTGCTCAAGCCCGCAAACCTGACCCCGCTGACCAGCCTCCTGTTCGCCCAGGTCATGCAGGAAGCCGGCCTGCCCGCCGGTGTCCTCAACGTCATCCAGACCTCCACTGCGGGCGCCGTCACCGGCCCGCTGATCAAGGACGACCGTCTCCGCAAGATCTCCTTCACCGGCTCCACCCCGGTGGGCCAGGCGCTGATCCGCGAAGCCGCGGACAAGGTCCTGCGCACGTCCATGGAACTGGGTGGCAACGCCCCGTTCGTGGTCTTCGAAGACGCCGACCTGGATAAGGCTGTTGAAGGTGCCATCGCAGCCAAGATGCGCAACATGGGCGAGGCCTGCACCGCAGCGAACCGCTTCATTGTGCACGAGTCCATCGCTGATTCCTTCGCGGAGAAGTTCGCCGCCAAGATCGGTGCACTGACCACTGCCCGTGGCACCGAGCCGGAGTCCAAGGTTGGCCCGCTGATCGACGGCAAGGCCCGCGATGGCGTGCACGCACTGGTTTCCGAAGCCGTAGCGGGAGGTGCCACAGCAGTCACAGGTGGTGCCGCCGTCGACGGTCCCGGCTACTTCTACCAGCCCACCGTGCTGAAAAACGTCGCAGCTGACGCCCGTATCCTCCAGGAGGAGATCTTCGGGCCCGTTGCCCCGATCATCACCTTCTCCACCGAAGACGACGCCGTTCGCCTGGCCAACAACACCGAGTACGGCCTGGTTGCCTACGTCTTCACCAAGGACCTCAACCGCGGGCTTCGCATCAGCGAAAAGATCGAAACCGGCATGCTCGGCCTCAACGCCGGTGTGATCTCCAACGCCGCTGCCCCCTTCGGTGGCGTCAAGCAGTCCGGCCTGGGCCGCGAAGGCGGCTCCGAAGGCATCGAAGAGTACCTCTACACCCAGTACGTAGGTATCGCGGACCCGTACGCCGACTAGGCTGCACAGGATCCGGTCCGCCGCTCTCGCAACAAGAACGGCTGACACATGCAAAGGGCCCGGCCCCGGAATCACAAGTTCCGGCGTCGGGCCCTTTGCTGTCTGTGCGCTGAGCTAGCGGCGCTGGGGGAGCAGGCCCCTTAGCCTGCGCCACCACCGGACAATCGCCCACCCTGTGGCTTTGGCGAGCCTTCCCACCGCCCGGAACGGTGCGCCGAGCGCATGGACCCAACGCTGCATCATCGACGGCGGCAGCCAGTCAGCGCGGAAGCGCACCAACCAGCGGGCGTTGTTTCGCAACGCCTCACGGACGACGGCGATGCGGCCGGCCGCTGCCGGCGCTGCCGCCGCCGGGCGACCGTAGCGTTGCCGTTCGAAGTCCGAGGTGAGGGATGCGACTGCTGTATGTGCGGCGTCGTCGAGTCCTCCCGTATCACCCAGTGCGGTGCTGGAACGCAGCCGGGCGGAGAAATGCCTGGGCGTTTCGCTGGGCGTTGAAGGCACACCGTAATCGGTGGCCAGGTCCTGCAATTCCGCCCATGCGAGTTCAGGGGCGGGATCCTTATAGCCCAGGACGTCGGCATCATCCGGAGGCTTTCGGTTCAGTCGACGCCGCCGGAGGACCGTCCGGCTCAGCCTCGGTGACCATAGGAATCCAGCAAGCAGCAGTACCCCGGCCGCTGCCGCGCCGATCGTGGGAAGCGGGTTAGCGGTGGCCGACCCTCCGGCGGGAGTCTCCACTCCGGGTATCGGTATCGGCGCTGCCGCCGGCGGTGCAGGGGTAGTGAGGACGTCCTTCTCATCCGCGTTGGTGCTGAGGTTCCCGGGTACTGAACTTTCCATCGCGTACTCGGGAGGGACGCCACGGGACGGTGTCGGCTCGAAGGGGACCCAGCCCAGGCCCTCGAAGTACAGCTCGGGCCACGCATGGGCATCCCGGGCGTCAACCTCGTACTCAGGGAAGGAACCCTGGCCCACCAGCGCCACCGACTCGCCCGTCAGGCGGCCCGGTGCGTAGCCCACGGCGATCCTGCTGGGGATGCCTTCAGCCCGCGCCATGACCGCCATGGCGGAGGAGAAATGAACGCAGTAACCGCTCTTCACGGCGAGGAAATCAGCCAGGACCGAGAGTCCGTTGCCGTCATAACCGTTCTGCACGGGAGCTTGGAGGGAGTAAGTGAATTCTCCGGAACGCAGGTACTTTTGGATGGCCAGCGCCTTGCCGTAGTTGCTGCCGGCAGAGGCCGTGACGGAGTCGGCGGTTTGCCGCACGATGTCCGGAAGGTTGCCCGGAACCCGGAGGAAGTCCTCTGAAATGCCCTGCGGGAGGGCAGAGGCCTGGGACAGGGACTGTGCCGTGATCTTGGGGGCTGCGGAAAAAACGACGTACCGCTGCGCGCGTGTGGTGGTCTCCGTGCTCATGATGCTCAACGTCGCTGGATCCCAGGTCCAGCGCCCGTTCAGGCCGTTCACGGAGGCCGGAGCAAACGGAGCAGGGAGGTAAGGGCTGGTGAACAGGCCCGCATTGACGGAAGTCACGGCGTTGACCACCTCGCCTTGCACGGCGTACCCCGTCTCGATCCTGTCGGCACCAACACGGCGCTCGGCGGCACGATCATCGGGCGCCCAGGTTTCGCCGTCGAAGTGGTCGATGGTAACGGACCTGAGGTACAGGGGACCGCTGGCGCTCGTTGCATAGGTGATGCGACCCGAACCGGTGGGGCTCCGGAGGCTGTTGCCCAAGGTGATCATGGGGTTGAGGCCATTGGACGTTCCCCACGGGCTCAGCCGTGAACCCTGCGGAAAGGTTCCGGTCTCGAACCCCGGAATGGCCAGGGGGACAGTCATGGTCAGAGCCAGCGCCAGCCCTCCGGTGACCACCGAGCGCTTGAACTGGCCGGCGCCACGTCCAGAACCGGACTGGAGCCTGGCATCAGGGGCGAACCAGTGGCTGCAACCGAGGATGAGCAGGTAGCCCACTGCCGCGCCGATGAATCCAGCCACTCCCACGCTCTGGGGTTTGATGGTGGCCGGGACCACCATAACCGCCAGGAGTCCAATGCCGCTGGCCGCAGGCATGGACAGGGGAACGGCCAGGGCATCGATCAGGATCACCAGGAGCCCAAGGCAGGCGCACATGACAAAGACGATCCCGGCGTTGGGGGCCACAGGTGCACTCTCGGACACCACCGTCTCGGCGGCACGTTTAATATGGCGTCCGACGGCGGCGAAGGTTCCGGTAGTGGGGATGAACCCCGCCAGACTTTCCTGGCGGCAGAAGATGAAGCTGAGCACACCGGCGAGTGAAGCAAAAGAGGCCAAAGTGGCAATCAGCGGCTGGGCACGGATTGCCCGGAGGACAGCCAACGTCAGCGCAACCACTACCACCGTGGTGACCAGCGGCATGAACCAGGCCCAGCCCCTGAGGACACCGTTCAGGGACAGTGCGGCGCCAAGTATAGCTACCACCACTGAACCTGCCATGGCCCACGGATACGGCCCAGGGCCCGGGACATGGGGCCGAGGAGGCCTACCGGATGCAGGGGTGCCGGCCGGTTTGGTAGGGACGCCGGGGGAGTTGCGGTGGGACGTAGCGGTCATCGTGGCACCGCCGCTCCACGCCGGACATCCATGGCGGCATCCGCGGCAGCTACGATGCCGCCCTCATCGAAGGATGACCAGGCAGCCGTCAACTGGGTCTTTGACGTGACAGCGGCCGCCCTCCAACCTGCGAGGCGCAAAATCTCCAGTACTTCCTCGTTGTTCCGTGACGTATCGGTCATCACCAAGGCGAACGCGTTGGCGCCGTAGCCGGCCGCCGGGGCAAGTGACCTTGCCTCGGTGAGCGACAGGTTGCCCACCAGGGCAAGCAGGGGACCGCGCAAGCGATGCGCCGAGAGCTTGTCCATCAGGCGGTCATTGAAAGGAAGGTCGGCACTTTCCGTGCCCGCCGGACCGATGTGTTCTGCGCCGTGCCTGTGTTCTGCAGTGTGCTTAAGTTCGGCATTGTGATCGGTCCGGTGGTGCTCCACCCTGACGTGCCTGGGTCCGCTCAGTTCCACGGCCGCCAGGCCTTCGGCGATGGCCTGAAGGCCGCCCGTGCCGGCAAACTCCTCCGCATCCGGGTCCGGCGCCGAGCGCGAACGGAGGAAAGCCGGGCTGCCAAAGGAGTCAAGGAGCCGCAACGAATAGTTCCGTTCCGCCAAATGCGCCGTGATGGACATCGCGGCCGTGACAACCCACTCAAAGTTGGTGCTGGTGACCAGGTCCGAATCTTCGTCGTGGCTCCCGAAGACGGACCCGGTTCCGGCGGCAAAAGCGGTGAATCTCTGGTCAAGAATGAGGGTGGCTTCCGGTGTGGTCACGGACTCCTCCTGGCGCACCATGAGCTGGCCGTGGCGGGCAGTCGCCGCCCAGTGAACGCGGCGCATGGGATCACCGTGCCGATACTCGCGGGTCATGATGTCATCGTCGCTCGGGTTGGCGCGGATGCGGGTCGCAGTGACGCCATCGTTGCCGCGCGCACCGGCAAGGCCTGTGACGGGAAGTTCGACGGCGGCCGGCGTCACGGTGAGGATATCGCCGTCGTCAATTGCATGCCGCCGCAGCGACAAGCCGAACGGGTCACTGAACTCGGCAGTCACCGGACCAATCCGGAACTGCCCACGCTTGCCGGAGCGGAGGTGATACTCATAGCGGCTGGTCCCTCCGGATGCTGACCGGGCGGGAAAACGGAAAGCGGGCGGCTCGCCGAAACGGGGAGGCAACTGCTCCTCCATGATGACGTGCCCCGTGGAATACGAAGACCGGGCAACGGCCAGGCGAACTGTGGTGGTGCTGGAGGTCTCCACCGTGGACGGGTTGAACTCCCTGTACACCTGGAATTTTGGTTTGAGCACCCGGACGCCGGCAAGCGCCACCAGCGGCAGGACAATCAAGAGAACGGACAGCGTCAGGAGATCACGCCTGCCCATGACGTAGGCGCACCCCAGAGCAAGCGCCCCGGCAGCCAAGAGTCCCCAGCCACGGTTGGTGAATAAATGCTTGGGAAGCCGATCCATGAGCGCCATTCCGGCATGTCTCCTAAACGCTGTGCCTGTCCCTGCCCCACGCGCCCGGCGGTTCCTGGGCAACGGGCAGGGAAGCGAAGATGCCCCGGAGAATGCTCTGCGGGGTATCGCCCGAACTCGCAGCCTTGCGGTCCAGGATGATGCGGTGGGCCAGCACCGATTCGGCTACGTCCACTACGTCATCCGGAAGGACAAAATCGCGACCGTCCAGTGCTGCCGTGGCCTTGGCCGCACGCAGCAGCTGCAGCAAGGACCGCGGGCTGGCTCCAAGGCGAAGGCGGGCGCTGTCCCGGGTGGCCCGTCCGATGGCCACGGTGTACTCCTTAATGGCTGCGGAGACGTAGACCTGCTGGACGGTGGCGATCATGGCGGCCACATCAGCGGCCGTGACCACGGGAGTCACCTTGGTCAAGGGTGAAGACGCCTGATGAGTCTCCAGCATCTCGATCTCTGCGTCCTTGTCCGGGTAACCCATGGAGATCCTGGCCATGAAACGGTCCCGTTGTGCTTCGGGCAGCGGGTACGTGCCTTCCATTTCGATGGGATTCTGTGTAGCTACCACCATGAACGGCAAACCCAGCTGGTACGAATGCCCATCCACAGTCACCTGATGCTCTTCCATGCATTCGAGGAGCGCGGACTGGGTTTTGGCCGAAGCCCGGTTGATTTCGTCACCGATGACGATGTTCGCGAACACGGCGCCGGGCCGGAACTCGAACTGCCGGGACGACTGGTTATAGATGGACACTCCGGTCACATCGGAGGGCAGCAGGTCCGGGGTGAACTGGATGCGGGACACCGTGCAGTCCACAGTGCGGGCCAGCGTCTTCGCAAGCAGGGTCTTGCCGACGCCCGGCACATCCTCCAACAGGAGATGACCCTGGGCCAGCAGTACGGTGAGGGCAAGCTTCGCGGCATCGGCTTTTCCGTCGATGACCTTATTGATGGAGCCAAGGATGCGTTCGCTGGCATCGTGGAACCGTTCCGCGTCCATGACGTGCGGCCTATGCCCGTTGAGCCCCGCGCCGTCACGTGGCAGGGGACTGTAATCCTCGCCCTGAACAGGAGAAGGTTCAACGGTGACTTGTCGCTTGGACTCCATGGATTGCCCTTCAGCCGTGGCCTCGGCAGCAGCTGTCTTCGCTGAGCGCTGCTGGTGTTGGCCGCTTGTCCGTTCCAGACTACCCAGACTTTGGCCCGCGCTAACATACTGCTCCGGAATTTATGTTCCGCTGGGAATTTACCGTGTAGTCGTCCTGCGCCGCCCAAGGAGGACCGCGGTCCGATTAAGGTGGAAGCATGTGCAATTCTCTCGCCCCCGCACCCTACCGGGCGCCCGCCGGCGCAGCAGACGAAAAAGAGTCGCGCCGGGAGTACCCGCCAGCGCCCGAACCCCTTCCCGTACCCGTGATGGACAATCACACGCATCTGGACTTCAGGCACGGCCTGATAGAGGTCTCGGTCCGGGACGCGATGGACTCCGCGGAAGCCGTGGGTGTCCAGGGCGCTGTCCAAGTGGGGTGCGACCTCGAATCGTCACGATTCACGGTACAAGCGGTGGAAGCTGATCCCCGGCTGCTCGGAGCCGTAGCACTTCACCCCAACGATGCCCCCGAATACGCGGCCCGCGGTGAACTGGAATCGGCACTCGCTGAAATCGAGGCGCTGGCCGGCCATCCGCGGATCCGGGCCATCGGCGAGACCGGGCTGGACTTTTTCCGGACCCACGGCGAGGGATTGGCCCATCAGCGGTACTCCTTCCGGCGCCACATCGACATCGCCAAACGGCTCGGGCTGACGCTCCAGATTCACGACCGCGACGCTCACGACGACGTTGTGCAGGTCCTCCGGGAGGAAGGCGCCCCGGACCGCGTGGTTTTCCACTGCTTCTCCGGAGATGAGGAACTCGCCCGGATCTGTAACCAGAACGGCTGGTACATGTCGTTCGCCGGCACCATGACCTTCAAGAACGCAGGAAATCTCCGCGCCGCCCTGGCCATTGCCGAGCCAAGCAGGATCCTGGTGGAAACCGATTCGCCGTTCCTCACGCCGCATCCCCACCGCGGAAGGCCAAATGCGAGCTATATGGTTCCCTACACGGTCCGCTCCATGGCGGACGTGACAGAAGATGACTTGTCCGAGCTATGCTCGCGATTGGCCGAAAACACCCTGAATGCCTACGGATCCTGGGCCTAGGCCGCCCTTTTTGCACACCGGCGGAGCCGACTGCGTGGATACCCGGTATGCACCTTTCTTGGTTCGTTTATAACGGATCGGTTACTGTGTTAAACAAGTAGCCGGGGTCGGGGAAGGCCTTCGGACAACTGTTCCGGATAATTTCGGGGCAATAAGTTGAATGTTTTTTGGCGGCGCAGATGCCGGCAGCAAAGGTGGGACCAGGCTTTTTGCCTGGCCCTCCGTTTTTGCGGTCGGCATTACTTTTGCGCTTTTCCCCGTGCCCGGATGGTCTGAGAGTAATGGGCGATCGTGATCAAGTTCTTCACAACGGATGGCAAGTTCAGCTTCCTCAAAGTAGGTACCCAGTTGCTGGTAGTCGCAGCGCTGGTAGTTGGTGTCGTGGCATTTGTCGGCAACAACAAGACCGTCACCCTCAACGTGGACGGCAAAGTGAGCTCCATCCAGACCTTCGGCGGCACTGTTGACCAAGTGGTCAAAGCAGCCAAGGTCGAGTTGAAGGACGCGGACCGCGTTTCGCCGGCTCTCGACGCACGGGTCGACAACGGATCCGTAGTGAACGTCAACCTGGCCAAGGCCGTGTCCATTGAACTGGACGGCGCCCGGAAGACGGTGAACACCACCGCCCCTGACGTTGCAGGACTGGTGACCGAACTCGGTGTAGCGAGCTCCTCCGAGATCTCCCAGCCCAAAGAGGCATCCTTGGAAGTGACCGGCTCCTTCGTTTCCATCTCCACGCCCAAGACCATCAGCGTGGTGGCAGACGGCAAGGACACCAGCACCACCACGACGGCGACCGACGTCGCCACCGTGCTCAAAGACACCGGAATTACCGTTGGCGCCAACGACCACATCTCCCAGCCGGGCAACGCACCCATCGTCCAGGACATGGTGATCAAGGTCTCCCGCGTGGACACCAGCAAGACCGCCGAAGCCACCGAAGAAGTTCCCTTCGAAAGCGTGAAGAGCGATAGTGCCGAGCTCTTCAAGGGCGAAGAGAAGGTGACCCAGGAAGGCGTCGCAGGATCCCTGGTCAAGACGTTCAAGCTGGTCCTCGTGGACGGCCGCGAAGCTTCGCGCACCTTGGTCTCCAGCAACGTAGCCACCCAGCCGGTAGCCGAAAAGATCAGCGTCGGTACCAAGGCCCGCCCCGTCCCGGCTCCCACCCCCCAGGCAGCAGCCGCAGCCCCCGCAGCCAGCGGCCCCACCGGCGCTCCGAACGAAGCCATGTGGGACAGGATTGCCCAGTGTGAATCGGGTGGAAACTGGTCCATCAACACCGGCAACGGCTACTACGGCGGCCTGCAGTTCTCCAGCCCCACCTGGCTTGCCAACGGTGGTGGAGCCTACGCTCCCAACGCCAGCCTTGCCACCAAAGCACAGCAGATCGAGATCGCCAACCGTCTCTACGCCAAGAACGGCCTCAGCGACTGGGGCTGCGCCCACGCGGCCTGACCCCGCACAGGCGATACGATACCTAGGTGACTGAACCGAATTCCGAACCCGCCGCCGTCGCGCCTTTGATGGGCGCCACAGATATCCGACGGCTCGCCGAGGAAATCGGTGTACGCCCCACAAAAACCCTGGGGCAGAACTTTGTGATCGACGGCAACACGATCCGCAGGATCGTGGCCGCCGCCGCCATTGGCGATGATGAAACCGTGTTGGAGGTAGGCCCGGGGCTGGGCTCCTTGACCCTGGGTTTGCTGGACGCGGCCAAAGCTGTCGTCGCTGTCGAAATCGACCCCGTGTTGGCAGAAAAGCTGCCGGAGACCGTGCGCGCCTGGCGGCCCGGGGCGGAAGAGAACTTCCACCTGGTGCTGTCCGACGCCATGAAGGTCACCGAACTGCCTCTGCCTCCCACAGCGTTGGTGGCCAACCTGCCCTACAACGTGGCTGTTCCGGTGGTGCTTCACCTCCTGCAGCACTTCCCAAGCCTCCAGCATGGCCTGGTCATGGTGCAGGATGAGGTTGCCGACCGCCTAGCCGCAACACCTGGTTCCAAGATCTACGGAGTCCCGTCGGTCAAGGCGGCCTGGTACGGGCACATGCGCAAAGCCGGTGTCATTGGCATGAACGTGTTCTGGCCTGCTCCGAAAATCCATTCCGGCCTGGTTGCCTTCACCCGGCACGACCCCCCGGAAACGCATGCAACCCGTGAGCAGGTCTTCGCCGTCATTGATGCAGCCTTCGCGCAACGGCGGAAAACACTTCGTGCCGCACTTGCCGGTTGGGCCGGCAGCGCCTCGGAAGCTGAGCGATGCCTCGTGGCCGCCGGCGTTGACCCTACGGCGCGCGGCGAGGTCCTGGACATCAATGCCTATGTCAAGATCGCCGAAGCCCGCCACCCAGTGGACGCATGAACCCGGGTAACCGCAAGCCAAGCAGCCTCCCGTTCGTGGGGGAGCGCTTCCATGCCCGCACAGTCCGCGTCAAAGCCCCGGGCAAGGTCAACGTCTCCCTGAGCGTCGGGCCGTTGCGGCCCGATGGATACCACTCGGTAGCCAGCGTGTACCTCGCCGTTTCCCTGTACGAGGAAGTGGCGGCCACCAGCACAGAGGCGCCAGGAATCACTGTCAGCATCAGCCCGGACAGCACACTGGACCTGGACGGCGTGGACATCCCCCTGGACGAGCGCAATCTGGCGTACAAGGCTGCAGCCATCATGGCTGAAATGTCAGAGAAGCCAACCGGCGTGCACCTGGAAATCACCAAGCGTGTGCCCGTGGCCGGTGGCATGGGCGGCGGTTCTGCCGATGCCGCAGCCACCCTGTTGGCCTGCGATGCACTCTGGAATAGTGGTCTTTCACGCGAGGAACTCGCGCACCTGGCCGCCGAGTTGGGCGCAGACGTGCCGTTCTCGCTCCTGGGAGGCACCGCCGTCGGGCTTGGCGTGGGAGACAAACTCTCGCCGGCCCTGGCCAAGGCCCAAATGGATTGGGTGCTGGTTTTTGCCGACTACGGGTTGTCCACACCTGACGTGTTCCGCACGCTTGACGGACTTCGGGATTCGGAAGGCGTCGAGATTCCAGAGCCCGTTGACGTGGATCCCACCATCCTCCAGGCCCTGCGTAAGGGTGACCCTGAGACCCTCAGCCGCGTGCTGATCAACGATCTCCAGCGGGCATCCATCACACTCGCGCCCCAACTTCGCGACACCATAGGACTGGGTGAAGCGCGAGGCGCCCTTGCCGGCATGGTCTCAGGCTCGGGACCAACCATCGCACTCCTGGCCCGGGATTCCGTCTCAGCCAGCGTTCTTGCCGAAGAGCTGACTCACCGTGGACACAATGCCCTGGCCGTTCACGGTCCCGTGCCCGGCGCCCGGATCATCTCCGATACCCTCCTTTAGTACCTCCGCATTCCAGCAGTAGAAAGTAGTACCCATTGGCCCACCTGCTTGGCGGCGAAAACCTCACCGTTTCGTTCGCGACCCGCACTGTCCTCGACGGCGTCACCCTCGGCTTGGAAGATGGCGACCGCATCGGCATGGTGGGGCGCAACGGGGACGGTAAATCGACGCTCATGCGTCTGCTCGCCTTGCGCTCGACGCCGGATTCCGGTCGCGTCACCAAGCGCGGGGACGTCAACGTCGGCTACCTGGACCAGGGCGACGTGCTCGACGGTGACCTGACAGTAGGCGCTGCGATCGTCGGCGACCGCGCGGACCACGAATGGGCGGCCAACGCCAAGATCCGCGAAGTCATGGGCGGACTGGTAGGCGACGTCGACTGGCACGCCAACGTCCACGCGCTGTCCGGTGGACAGAAACGCCGCGTAGCACTTGCCAAGCTCCTCATCGAAGACCACGACGTCATCATGCTGGACGAACCTACCAACCACCTCGACGTCGAAGGCGTCGCCTGGCTGGCCCGGCACCTCAAGACACGCTGGCGCGCCAACCAGGGCGCGTTCCTCGTGGTCACCCACGACCGCTGGTTCCTCGACGAAGTCTGCAACTACACCTGGGAAGTCCACGACGCCATGGTGGACATGTTCGACGGCGGGTACGCCGCGTACGTTTTGGCGCGCGCCGAGCGCGACCGCATGGCCGCCGTCGTCGAAGGTAAACGTCAGCAGCTCGTCAAAAAGGAACTGGCGTGGCTTCGGCGTGGTGCGCCGGCCCGAACTGCCAAGCCCAAGTTCCGGATCGAAGCTGCCAACGACCTCATTGCCGACGTACCCGATCCCCGCGACTCCGTAGCCCTCAGCAAAATGGCCACCGCGCGCCTGGGCAAGGACGTTCTGGACCTCGAAAACGTGACGCTGGACTTCGAGGGCGGCGAAACCGGGCAGAAGCTGTTCGACAACATCACCCTGCGACTGGCGCCGGGCGAAAGACTTGGCCTGGTGGGCGTCAACGGAGCCGGGAAGTCCACGCTCCTCAAGCTGCTGAACGGTGAAATCCAGCCGAGCTCCGGCAAGGTCAAGCGGGGCAAGACCGTGGTCACCGCCGTGCTCACCCAAGACGTCAAAGAGCTGGACGAAGTATCGGACCTGCGCGTCATCGAGGTCATCGAACGGGAAAAGCGGTCCTTCAGCGTGGGCGGCAAGGAATTCACCGCGGGCCAGCTCGTGGAACAACTCGGTTTCACCAAAGAAAAGCAGTGGACCCCCGTCAGCGACCTCTCCGGCGGTGAGCGGCGGCGACTCCAGCTCCTGCGCCTGCTCGTGGGGGAGCCCAACGTCCTCATGCTCGACGAACCCACCAACGACCTCGACACCGACACCCTTGCCGCCGTCGAAGACGTCCTGGACGGCTGGCCCGGAACGCTGGTGGTCGTCAGCCACGACCGCTACCTCCTGGAACGCGTCACCGACAACCAGATGGCTCTCCTGGGAGACGGCAAACTCCGCGGCCTGCCCGGCGGCGTGGACCAGTACCTCGAACTGCGCGAAGCTGCACTGGCCTCGGGCGCCGTTGGGGGCGGCTCCGGCGCTCCGACCGCCGCCACCGGCTCCGCCGCTCCATCCGGTGCCAGCGAAGCCGAAAAGCGCGAAGCCCGCAAGGACCTTAACAGGATCGACCGCCAACTGGGCAAGATCTCCCAGCAGGAAGAAAAGCTCCACACCCAGATGGCCGCCAAATCCGAATCCGGCGACTTCGATGCCTTGGGGGAGCTCAACGCCAAGCTGCAGGAGTTGCTCGAGGAGAAAGAGGGCCTGGAGCTGGAATGGCTGGAGGCTGCCGAAGTCCTCGGCGAATAGGGGTGCTGCGGCCCGTCAGTGCCGCTTCGCCGTCGCTTAGCGGTGGTCAGCGCCGTTTCGGCGTCGCTTAGACCCGGCGCATAGGGGCTCCTGCGGTCGCGGGGCAACCTGCGTTTCCCGATGCGCCGCGATGCGCTCCTACGCGAAACGCCACTGACGATTACCAACCCTCTCTCACATCCCTCGGGTTTGGGGTGGATCCTCTCTCACATCCCTCGGGTTTGGGGTGGATCCTCTCTCACATCCCGTCGGTTGACGACGCCGGCTCGTAGCCTATGAGCCAGCGTAATCCGTGACGATCGACGACTTGGCCGTCTGATGCACCCCAGGGCTTCGGCTCCAGCGGGTCCAGAATCCGGCCGCCCATGGCGAGCTTGTCGAACCACTGGTGGAGGACTGCCGGTTCGGCTGCTCCCAGCAGAGAGAGCATGGCCCCTTCGATCTTGACGGACTCCTCGCCAGCCGCTGCGTCAGATCCGCTTAGGGATACGACTCCGCTGAGGACTCCATGGGCGACCGCGTCCGGCGGCCCGTCGGTGCGTCCAAAGTCCTGGTACGAATGCAGGGAAAGTTCGCCTCCGAAGACCTCGGCGTAAAAGCCAAGAGCATCTCGTGCTGTGCCGGGAAAGCTGATGTATAGCTGGGGCGCTGTCATGAGCAAAGCTTACAAAAGCACCGGGGCAGGGGGATGTGAGAGAGGGTGGGGCTCAAGGGCGTGGGATGTGAGAGAGGGTTGGCTGGAAGGGCTGGGGATGTGAGAGAGGGTTGGCTGGAAGGGCTGGGGATGTGAGAGAGGGTGGGGCTCAAGGGCGGGGGATGTGAGAGAGGGTGGGGCTCAAGGGCGGGGGATGTGAGAGAGGGTGGGGCTCAAGGGCAGGGGATGTGAAAGAGGGTGGGGCTCAAGGGCGTGGGATGTGAGAGAGCGTTGTGGCAGGCATCCGGCAGCGTGCGTCAAAGCGACGAAGGAGCAGCACGCAGAGGATGGCAGCCCCAACGCGGATGGCGGCCCCAACGCGGATGGCAGCCCCCAACGCGGATGGCGGCCCCAACACGGATGGCGGCCCCAACGCGGGAATAGACCTAGTCCTCGCTGCGGAGCTCGGGCTCTTTTTGCAGCCCGGTGAGGCCGTTCCAGGCCAGGTTCACCAAGTGGGCGGCAACGGCCCGCTTGTCCGGTGTGCGGCTGTCGAGCCACCACTGGCCCGTCATCGCCACCATACCGACGAGCATCTGCGCATACATCGCTCCGTCTGCCGCGCTGAATCCACGGCGCGCGAATTCGTCGGAGAGAAGATGTTCCACCCGGGCGGTGACGTGGGAGAGCAGTGTGGAGAAGGCGCCCTCGGGCTGTGAGGGCGGGGCGTCACGCATGAGGATGCGGAAGCCGTCGGTGCGGTCTTCGATGTAGCCAAGGAGTGCCAGGGCAGCGCGTTCAACCAGTACCCGAGGCTTGGCTTCGGTGCTGAGGGCCTCGGTGATGGAATCCAGGAGGATCCGGAACTCGGTCTCCACCACCTGGCGGTACAGGCCTTCCTTGGAGCCGAAGTGTTCGTAGATTACGGGCTTGGAGACTCCGGCGGAGGCGGCGATTTCCTCGATGGTGGTGCCGTCCAGTCCACGTGCCGCAAAGAGGGCGCGTCCGATGCCGATGAGCTGTGATTTGCGCTGCTGCCCGGTCATCCGTACACGCGCTGCCGGACCGCTGGCGGCGTGTTCTGCGGGCTCGGATGCGGCTGCCGGCCGGGGGAGTTCAGTGCGGTTGCTCACGTGACCATCATGCCCTAAATGCCTTCTGGAAGGGGCGCTGGGCGGGTCCTCCGGGGGCGGAACAGTGGGTCGTGGAGCGGGCGCAGGGCGGTCAAGTCGCGAAGCACGCATGGGTCATGGCAAACTAGATTCTTGTGTGTGCATCCCGGTGATCCGGGAAACCCTCCGGGCCGCAAGATCCGGGGGATGAATCATGCACGGTCCGCTCTGGTGTAATGGCAGCACCCCGGCCTTTGGAGCCGTGGAGTATAGGTTCGAATCCTATGGGCGGAACGGTCGGAAAATGCGCTCCTTCTCTGTACCTGTAGCGGCTCTCACGGTGCCTGGGTCCATTGTTAGATGGCAGCAATCCGAAGCCGGGTTACCCGGGACATACCGAGCAAGGAGAGCCAGTACGTGAGCCCCGAAACCATCGGTCCCGCAGCGGTGATCGTTTTGGCCGCAGGTGCCGGAACGCGCATGAAGTCGCGGACTCCCAAGATCCTCCACGAAATAGGCGGCCGCTCCATGGTGGGCCACGCTCTTCTCGCCGCGCGTGCCATTAATCCCCTGAAGCTGGCCCTGGTTGTCCGCCACGAGCGGGACCGCGTGGCTGAGCACGTCACGGCCTCGGATCCGGAAGCCCTCATTGTTGACCAGGACGACGTTCCGGGCACCGGCCGGGCAGTGGAAGTTGCCCTCAAGGCGCTCGACGCCGAAGCGGAGCTGACCGGCACCGTGGTGGTCACTTACGGCGACGTTCCCCTCCTGACCGGTGAATTGCTCGGAGAGCTTGTGGCAACGCACGAGGCCGAGGGCAACGCCGTCACGGTCCTCACAGCAGTCCTGGACGACGCAACCGGTTACGGCCGGATCCTGCGCGCCGAAAACGGGACAGTCACCGGCATTCGCGAGCACAAGGATGCCAGCGAAGCCGAGCGCACCATCCGCGAGGTCAACTCCGGCATCTACGCTTTCGACGCCGCCGTGCTGCGGACCGCCCTGGAGAAGGTCACCACGGACAACGCTCAGGGTGAGATGTACCTGACCGATGTCCTCGGCTTGGCGCGCGACGCAGGCGGCCGTGTTGCCGCCGTCGTCACTGAAGACCGTTGGCAGGTTGAGGGTGCCAACGACCGCATCCAGCTGTCCGCCCTTGCTGCCGAACACAACCGCCGCATCATCGAGTCCTGGATGCGTGCAGGCGTAACCGTGGTGGATCCCGCCACCACCTGGATCGATTCCACCGTCACACTGGACGAAGACGTCCGCTTGTTGCCCAACACCCAACTGCACGGTTCAACCACGGTGGCGCGGGACGCCGTCGTGGGTCCTGATACAACCCTGACCGACGTCAACGTTGGCGAGGGCGCCAAGGTGATCCGTACGCACGGCTCCGGTTCCACGATCGGTGCCAAGGCGAGCGTTGGACCGTTCACTTACCTCCGCCCGGGCACGGTCCTGGGCGAGACCGGCAAGATCGGCGCGTTCTATGAAACCAAGAACGTGACAATCGGCCGCGGCTCCAAGCTTTCCCACCTGGGCTACGCCGGTGACGCTGAGATCGGCGAAGACACCAACATCGGTTGCGGCAACATCACCGCCAATTATGACGGCGAGAAGAAGCACCGTACGGTGATCGGCTCGGGCGTCCGCACGGGTTCGAACACAGTCTTCGTAGCACCCGTAACAGTTGGCGACGGCGCGTACAGCGGCGCCGGGGCGGTCATTCGCAAGGATGTTCCCGCGGGAGCCCTGGCCCTCAGCCTGGCCGCACAGCGGAACGCCGAGGGCTGGGTAGCCGCCAACCGGCCGGGCACCGCCTCCGCGAAGCTGGCCGAAGCCGCGCAAGAACTGGCATCCACATCTTCACAATTCCCGGCAACCATAGAAGAAGGCAAACAGGCATGAGCGAAATTACCGCACACGGCGAGAAGAAACTGATTCTCGCCGCCGGAAGGGCGCATCCGGAGCTGGCGCAGGAAATCGCCAAGGAGCTGGAGACTGAGCTCCTGCCCATCGACGCCTACGACTTCGCAAACGGGGAAATCTACGTTCGTTCGGCCGAGAGCGTGCGAGGCACCGATGCCTTCGTCATCCAGGCCCACCCGGCTCCGCTGAACAACTGGCTCATGGAGCAGTTGATCATGATCGATTCCCTCAAGCGCGCCTCCGCCAAGAGGATCACGGTTGTCTCGCCGTTCTACCCGTACTCCCGCCAGGACAAGAAGGGCCGCGGCCGCGAGCCCATCTCCGCCCGCTTGGTTGCCGACCTGTACAAGACTGCCGGCGCAGACCGCATCATGTCTGTTGACCTGCACACCTCGCAGATCCAGGGCTTCTTCGACGGTCCCGTGGACCACCTGATGGCCATCCCGTTGCTGGCCGACTACATCCGCACCAAGGTGGAAGCCGACAACATCACCGTTGTTTCGCCCGACACTGGCCGCGTCCGCGTTGCCGAGCAGTGGGCTGAGCGCCTGGGCGGCGCCCCGCTCGCGTTCGTTCACAAGAGCCGCGATCTCACTGTCCCCAACCAGGCCGTCTCCAAGACCGTGGTTGGTCAGGTTGAAGGACGCACCTGTGTCCTCATCGACGACATGATCGACACCGGTGGAACCATCTCCGGTGCCGTCCAGGTCCTGAAGAACGCCGGCGCCAAGGATGTCATTATTGCTTGCACGCACGCGGTCTTCTCCGATCCCGCCGCACAGCGCCTCGCTGATTCCGGTGCCCGCGAAGTTGTGGTCACCAACACGCTGCCCATCCCGGCTGAGAAGCGCTTCCCGTCGCTGACGGTGTTGTCGATCGCACCGTTGATTGCCCGCGCCATTCGTGAAGTGTTCGACGACGGTTCGGTCACCAGCCTGTTCGACGGCAAAGCATAGCGCCGGACTGCTGAATTTGAGCGGGTCATCCGCCGCCTTCGGGCGTGCGGGTGGCCCGTTTTCCTTGCCGTTTTCAGAATCGGCGCGAACCGCTGCTAAACTCTTGGGGATACCTTGGCGAGGGAGAGCACATCCGGTTCGCATTTTGTGAACCAGGGTTGCGGGTCTCCGTTATCGACTGGGTCTGCATCTCCTTCAACACAGGCGGAACGGCTGCTCGGCGGCCGATCTCGGCCGGGCGTAGAAGGTCTCCAGACCTCCGCCCTTGCTGATAGACCAGCCCGGACTTTCCGGGTGCCACAGTAATCAAGGAGTACATATGTCTGAGCAGAAGCTCACCGCAGAACTGCGCACCGAATTCGGCAAGGGTTTCGCCCGCCGTGCACGCATGGCCGGCCAGATCCCGGCTGTCATCTACGGTCACGGCGCAGAGCCGATCCACATCAACCTGCCGGGCCGCGCCACCACGCTGGCAGTGCGCGTTTCCAACGCCCTCCTCGCAATCGACGTCGACGGCGAGCAGCACCTGACGCTCGTCAAGGACATCCAGCGCGATCCGGTAAAGCAGATCATCGAGCACGTTGACCTCCAGACCGTGAAGGCCGGCGAGAAGGTTACCGTCGACATCGCCATCCACGTTTCCGGTGAAGTTGCTCCGGGTGCTGTCGCCAGCCTCGAAGCCACCACGGTTTCCCTCGAAGCCGAGGCAACCCACGTTCCCACCGCCGTTGAGGTCACCATCGATGGCCTCAAGGCCGGCGAGAGCATCCACGCTTCGGACCTGGTCCTGCCGAAGGGTTCCACCCTGCTCACCGAAGGCGACACCCTGGTGGTCCGCATCGCTGAAGCCGCTGGTGCAGAAGAAGAAGAGAGCACCGAAGCTGCAGCCGAGTAGTCTTCTGACTGCTTGAGGCTTATGCCGTTGAGTGGCCGGGCACCCTTGGGGTCCCGGCCACTTTCTTCTTTGCCCCCACAATCCCTGCTGATTAACCGAACGCTCCCTAGGATGAGACCATGACTGACACTTGGCTGATTGTCGGCCTCGGCAACCCCGGCAGTGAGTACAGCAACAATCGGCACAATGTTGGCCAGATGGTGCTGGATGAGCTGGCTTCCCGCATGGGCGGGAAGTTCAAGGTCCACAAGGCGCGCGCCCAGGTGGTGGAGGGCCGGCTCGGCATCGGGGGTCCCCGCGTGGTGCTGGCCAAACCCATGACGTACATGAATGTCTCCGGTGGACCGGTGGCCGGGCTGTGCAACTTCTTCGATATCGCGCCGGACCACGTCATAGCTGTCCATGACGAGATCGACATCCCTTTTAACACAGTCAAGCTAAAAATTGGTGGCGGTGAAGGCGGGCATAACGGCCTGCGGGACATCTCCAAAGCACTTGCCACTAAGGATTACCTGCGCGTCCGCGTAGGGGTGGGTCGGCCGCCAGGCCGGATGGAGACAGCCGACTATGTCCTCCGGGACTTCGCCACTGCGGAGAAGAAGGAACTGCCGTTCCTCCTGGACGAAGCGGCCGACGCCGTGGAGTTGCTCATGGACCAGGGCCTGCTCGCCGCGCAACAGAAACATCACCCTGCCAAAGCTTGAGCAAATCTTGAGGAAAGCCTGATCAAAGCCTGACGGTCCCAAGGACCTTAAGGCCTACACACAGTGGGCGCCCAACGGTAGTGTGCAAGTTACGCAAGTAAGCGGTGGGGGACTGTCGCGGATGTGTAGCTAAGGATGCAGATGTCGGCGGAGTTGCTAAACAGGAGCGGGGGAGGCGTAGCAAGGGCTGCGGCTCCCGATCTTGTGGGCGGCCCAACGGACCGTCAAACATGGTCTCTGTTGGCCCGGAGCCACGATTTGTCCAAGGCGGGTAAACATCTCGAATCACCCGATTCCTACGGAGTGGTCCTCACCGGGGAGCGAGGAATCGGCAAGTCAGGCCTGGCAAGGGCGGTGGTGTCATCCCTCGGCCCCAAAGTCCATAGCCTTCAATTGCGCAATACCGTAGCCAGCGGACAAACCCCTTACGGTTGCCTTGGTTTCCTTCTGGCCCGCTTGCCGTCCGGTGCCGTGGGTTCGCCCACCGGTATCCTGCACGCGGTCACCAACCTGATCAGGTCGGAAGCCGCTGGCCGGGACACTGTCTTCATCGTGGACAACGCCGGGGGTATGGACCCCATGAGCACAGGCGTGCTGCTGAACCTCATGGCTACCGGCACCGCGAAGGTCATCGCCACCGCCCAACGCGCCAGCGACCTCCCGGCGGATTTCCATCGGCTGGTCCTTGAAGGTGCGCTGGGTGAGGTGCATCTGAATACCCTCACTGAGGAACAAACCAAGCAAGTCCTGGGCTCGGTCCTTGGCCATTATGTTTCTTCAACATTGGTGGGTTCACTGCACTCCGCCGTAGGTGGAAACCCCATGCTCCTCCACGCGCTTCTTGAAGAGCAGCGGCACACGGGCAACCTGGTCCTCAACGACTCCGTCTGGACACTCCGTGACCGGATCAAACTGGAGGGCGCCACGGTAGTGGAGGACTTTGTCCGCTCCAGACTGGCGCGCGAAGCGCAGGCCAACAGGACCGTCGTCGAAATCCTTGCCTGCGCGCAGCGCGCAACACTGTTGGATCTTGCAGCCATCTTCGGTACCGAAGTGCTGGTGGAGATGGAAGAGTCGGCACTGCTGACCATTGAAAAAGGTGGCGACCACTGGGTCTCGCTCCGGGACCCGTACGTAGGGGAAGTAGTCCGTGGCTGGCTGAGCACCCGCCGCATGCGCGAGCTGCGGTTGATGCTCCATGGTCCCAAAGAGCCGGAACTTCAAGCCTTGGCACCGCAGGACCTCTTGAGCTATGCGGCGTGGATGCATGCCTGTGAGGACGAGCCCGCGCCGTCGCCGGCGCATGCACTTGCGGCAGGGCGGGCCGCGTTGGATGACTACGACCCCAACTTCGCTATTCAGTGCACCCTTTCATTGGACCCGAAGGACAGCGAATGGGTGCCAGGGCAGCGCCTGAAAGCTGCGGCCTACCTCATGCTGGACCTGCCGTTGCACGCGGCCCAGGCATTGGACGAGGTGTCCGAGTCTCACATCGAGGCTCTGGAGCCGTTGGAGTTCGCTGAGGTCATCGCAGCAAAATGCCAGGCAATGACGTGGATTGACGGTCGTTCCGGAATGGTGCCGGGAGTGATCGCCGCCGGTCTGGAGACGCTCGAGGCCAAGGCCGCGGACCATCCCGCACACGCCATGGCCCGGGCGCGAAACCGGCTCCGGCTTTGCGGCTACGAGTACAAAACCTATATGGGCGAGTACGCGGCAATGATTGACGCCTTGGAAGAGGAGCATGCCAAGGACCCGTCGGATGACCGCGAACACTGGCTTAAGTCCTCCTTCTTCCTCATCGAGGCCCGCTGCATGTTGGGCAGGGAGTTGGAGGCGCAACAACTCGCGCGGACCGTTTCGCGGCACCTGGGGGACACGGACCGCTCTTCGCAGTTGGAGGAATCCTTTGCCAGGCATGCATACTTGGTCCTCCTGTTGTCCGGGCAGTGGCGGAAGTGCATCGAACTCATGCGCCGAACCCCCTCCGGGTCGTCACGCCTTCAGTACCGGGGTGCGCTCACCGAACTCGGCGTAGGGCTCGCGTTCGCCTATGCGGGCAAGCCCGCCAGCGCAATCGAACCCCTGCGTTCGGCCGTGGCCCAACTGGAGCTCCGCCCGAGCATGAACATGAACAAGGTGGCCTACGCAGCCACCGCTTTTGCCTACGCTCAACTGGGCAACTCCGTGGAGGCCGGCCGATACCTGGACCTCTACAGAACCTGCAGGGGAGTGGGAACGTGCTTCTCCGAATCCGTTGCTGAGTTTTGTGCGGAGATGGCCGGGCGGTGGATGGGTGACCCGGATGTGAAACAGCGGCTTCTGGCCCGGGTACGCAGCCACCTTGACCAGCAGCGCTTCACCACGGCCGGCATCTACCTTTTTGGCGCCACTGTGCAGGGAACGGACGAGGAATACCGGTTGTTGGAAGACATTGCCGCCCGTCGGCAGGGCCCATTGGCCAAGATCTCCGGCGACCTTGCGCGCGGCGCCCTGACCAAGAGCTCCCGATCCCTTTTGGCGGCCGCTGATGCCGCAGCATCCCTCGACTTGCTGGTGGTTGAAGCCCGGTGCGTGGCCATGGCACTTGATTACGCCAGGGAAGCCGGCGAAACAACAGCAGCCCGAACGGCGCAGCTCAGGCTTGAACGGCTGGAGCATTCCGTCCCTGCGTTACCCATCCAGCCACGCAGCGACGCGCCGGTACTGACCGAACGGGAACGCCAAATTGCTAAACTCGCCGGAAAGGGTGTCAGCAACCGTGAAATCGCGATGGATATTGGGGTGTCTGTGCGAACTGTAGAAGGTCATCTGTATCAAGTGTTCACCAAGCTCGGCGTATCGTCTCGGGGCGAGCTCAATGGGCTGCTATGAGGCAAGGCAAGGAACTTCCGTAGACCTGGCGTGGGTTGCCCATGCAGGCTGAGCACCTTGTAGGCCGGGACGCTGAACTGGAACTGGCCACGGAGATTCTGAGGCAGGAAGGCGCCGGGGCCGTACTTCTGGTTGCGGATCCCGGCATCGGTAAAACTGCTCTGGCCGCCGAAATCGCCGCCCGGCTGGCCGGGGAAATGGTGGTGATGCGCGTTCATGGCAGCCCCGCATTGTCCGCCGTTCCCTACGGCGTGCTGGCCCCGTATCTGCTGGACCTTCCGCTGGAGCAAGCAACATCGCCGGTAGCGATCCTCCGCGAGTTCTGGTCCCAGTTCGAGAAGCGGCGTGGAGGCGAAGGCGCGCGCCTGCTGTTGATCGTGGACGACGCCCACAACCTCGACGAAGGCAGCACGCAGATCCTGGCCGAGCTGGTCACTGCCGGATGGGCGCGGCTCGTAGCAACCAGCAGGCCCAGGCCCGGCCTGCCCGCGGCCTTGCTGCAACTCTGGTACGACGGACTCGCAGAGCGGCTGGAGCTGCATCCGCTGGATAAAGAAACCGTCACCGAGCTTGCGGAAAAGACCCTCGGCGGAACGGTCATGTCCAGCGCCGCCGAAGTCCTGCATTCAGTGTCCGAAGGCAACCCGCTGCTGCTGCACTGCCTCCTTGAAGACTCGAAGGCTGATGGAAACCTGGTCCGCCGGAACGGAGTGTGGCTGCTCACGCGTGCACTCTCCGGCAGCGGGGAAAGCTTGGCCGAGGTAGTCCGGAACAGGGTTCTCAGGACCAGCGAAGCTGAACGGGAGGCGATGTATGTCATTGCCTTATCCGAGCCCGTCCCTGCCGCCGTGCTGGACACGCAGGTAGGCAGGGACACCGTACGGGCATTGATGGACAGCCGGCTTGTCCTCTCCGCCAACGGACCCGGCGGGCCCCTGAAAATGTGGCACCCCATGTACAGCGAGGCACTCCGCAAGATCGTTTCACCGGCCCGCAGCCTCCAGATCCGCCAGCGCATGGTGCAGCAATTGCCCCCGGAGCCGTCCACGGCGGAGGGACTGCTCCGGATGGTGAGCTGGGCGCTGGACTGTGGTGCCGACGTCGATGATGAACGGCTGCTGCAGGCCGCATTCCTTGCCGCCAAACTGCTCCAGAACGCGTTGGCAATGGCGGCTGCGGGCAAGGTTCGCTCGGAGGCGCTGCGCCCGTGGGCACGCGCAGTCATGGCCTTGGTCAACTACAACGACGGCGACTACCGCGCTGCCGTGCGGCTGCTGGAGGAGGGTTCGGGGTTCCTGGACGCTGATCCTTTGGGGCCAGTGGGGGCGGGTCTCTTGTGGGCGGCTGCCAGATTTGCCCTGGGGGATTCGTCCGCCGACATCGCAGCTGCTGCCCGGACAGCCGCAACTGCCTTGATCCACGGTCAGCCTGCCAGCGACCCCGCTGTCCAACTGATCAGCAGGCATGCCCATGCCATTGGGCTGCGCGCATTGGCCCACGAGGGCAGCTTCGAAGATCTCCGAAAGGGCCTGGAGAGGTTTGCCGAAGCGCTCGGATCGGAGGGGCCCGATCTTGCCATGGACCGGATCTTCCTGCTTGCAATGCAGTGCGAGCTCCTGACCGTGGAGGGCCAGGCGGTGCAGGCGTTGGAAGCCGGCCGTGAAGCCTTGCTGGTGCTTGAAGAGCACCACAAGGACCTCCTGTACTTCAGCGACTTCGTTCTGCTGCGTTACACCTTGGCCGCTTTGGAAGCCGGAGATTGGGAAGCTGCTGAGTCTGCTCTCGACCGCCACGCCGCCGGTTCGGCCATGGGACTCATCTACTTTGGCGCAGGCATTGAAGTGCTCAAAGGCATGTCAATGCTGCGCCAAGGCCGTCTGGAGAAGGCCGCCGAGCTGCTGACGCCCGCCGTCGAAGCGCTACGGGTCAAAGATCCACTGCAACTGAGAAACCTCGGAAACGCCTTGGCTTTCTACGCCGCAGCAAAGTCCGGCAACGCAGTGCTTGCCCAACGGTTGGCGAGCGAGCGGGGGGAAGCTGCCGCCGGTGGTGCCTACGTGGAGGCCCTCGCGGAGCTGTTCAGGCTTGCCGGCGAGGAACTCGTCACCAAGGGCACAGGACTGCAGTCATTGCGTCGTCTACCGGAATCAGAAGACCTGCATCGGCTGCCAGGCATATTGATGCAGAACCTGGTCCTCAGGGCCGAGCTGGGGGACGTGCAGGCCATGGAGTCCATCCAGGAAACAGCGTCATCGATGGCCGGAGGCTGGGCAGGCGGCTGGCAGTCGCTCGCAGCGGCACAGTTGGGCGGCGAGGGCCAGGGATTCGTGAATGCGGGCAACCTCCTGGCAGCATCAGGAATGCCCGGACCGGCCGCGGTAGCGTTCGACAAAGCCGCTGTGACGTTTGATGCCGAAGGCAAACGCCCGGAGGCGCGGCAGGCAGCGGTTCTGCGCGATGTCAGCGAGGCCAGCTTGGGTGACGCCCTGGTTCATGATCCGCACACCGAGACGGACCGATCCGTGCCGCTGACCCGACGTGAGCAGGACATCGTGGCCTTGGCCGTCTCCGGACTGACCGACCGCCAGATTGCCGAGAAGCTCATGGTGTCGGTCCGGACCGTGGAAGGTCATTTGTATCGGAGCTACGCCAAACTGGGCATTCGCCGCCGTGAAGATCTGGGCGCTGCCGTCCGTCACTGACGCCCGCTCCTGAGTACCTGCTAAACGAGGGCCCAGCCCACCTATCCCCGGAATGCCGCGGAATATACCCATTCATTGGAGTAATGTGCGGGTAGTCGGTGCTGAAACCAAGTAGTGCCCCGTCCGGGGACTGAGTACAACAGAGTACCGGGGCATCAAAAGCGGCCCACTTTTCGAGTACCAACTACTGATGTACGGCATGTTGCGTCCCGGCAGTATTGATCTTGGAAGAACGGTTCAGCCCCAAGCATCACCGGGATTCCGAAAGTTGCACCACCCGCATCGGAGGTCTCTTGATCCGATGCTCCGGCCGCCGAAAGGTGGTCCGGCCCTGTACGAAGCCGGCGGCGACAGAGTCTTCTGAGACCGAGACTCTCCCCCCAGCCGCCGCCGGCTTCTAGGCCAGGGACCCCGCACATCGCGGAACCCAAAACCCCTCCCGCATCATGGGACTGCTGCTATTGGAGTGTGCATGTTGCCGGACCCCTGGCTGGACGAAGACACCGTCACAGCAGGTCTGAGGCCATCAACATTCCCGGACAGGGCGCAGCTGCTCGAACTCATCCTTTCCGCCGTTCCTTCGGCCTCCACCAGTGGCATCGTGGTGGTGGGGGAGCGGGGATCCGGAAAGAGCCACCTTTTGCTCTCCATCAAAGCCGGCCTTCCCAACACCGTGGATGTCCGCACCTTCACCGGAAAGCCGGAACTCAAAGCCCTTCAGTTCGGGGCGTTGGGAACCCCTTCCGGAGCTGAGGCGGACGAGTCGGTAGCGCCGGGCCTCCACGTTCTCCGGGCCCTTACCAGTACTCTGGGGCCAGCGGACTACCTGTACACACCACCAGTTGGACGACGGCGGAACAGGCGGCACGCTCAACCGGCACGGCCCCAGCTGGTCCTGTTGGTGGACGACATCCACTACATTGATCCGGCCTCGCTGGCGGTCCTGCTGCAACTCATCCCCGGCTTCGGCGCAACCCTGGTAGCCACGGCGGAAAGCCGCCACCCCCTCCCGCAGGACCTCTACCAGCTCTGGGAAGACGGCTTCCTGGAGCAGTACTTCCTGCCGCCCTTTACCTTCAGCGAGGCACACGCCCTGTGCGAGTCCATCTTGGGCGGGCATGTCCAGCGACGCGCCAGCAGCCTCCTGGCCGCCATGAGCGGCTTCAACGTAGGTTTGCTGTGCCTTGCAGTGAACGATGCCCGCCGCGCAGGCTTCCTGGCGCAAGTGGATGGTTTCTGGACCATCGATGTCAGGGCACACTGCCACTGGCCCGGCATCGTTGAACACATCCGGGCGGAAAACGCTGCGCGCTCGCCGGAAGAGCGGCAGGCACTGGAACTCATCGCGCTCGCAGAGCCCGTGGCGCTTGACGTGGTGGAGCGCCACTTCGGCCAGAAGGCCATGGAGCACCTTCTCGCGAACAACGACATCAGGCTGCTTCCCGGCCTGCCCCCGCTGCTCCGGACCAGTTCCTGGCTGCGAGGAGAGGGAACCCGTCTGTCCGTACCGCGGTCCCGGAGCGTGGCGCTCAGACTCGGGGTGGAAGAACCTGGGCTGACCCCGGAGACTGCGCCCACCATGCTGCGATGGATGACGTGGACCCTCGACTGCGGCCTGACGCTCTCTGACGAGCTCCTCCTGGCTGCCGCTCCCGCCGCTGACAGGCCCTCCACTGCCGAACTTGCCCGAAGGGCCGCCTCAGCGGTGACGGGGGTGGATCACGCGGACGAGGCAAGGCTGCTCAGGGCGCGGGCGCTGATCGCCGAGGGCCAACTCCGGGAAGCAGCGCCGGAACTTCGGCAGTTGGCAACCGCGGGCGGGTCTTCTGGAGTGAAGGTGGACGCCACACACCGGCTATTGGCTCTGGGGCTGCTGGGCGCGGTACCTCTTGAAGCGGACCCAGCCGGGCCGGACCCAGCCGGACCGGCGCCTGCCGACCGGGGCTCCGGGGAACCGACGGACCCTGCCGCACTGATCGCATGGAATGTGCGCGAAGCCGAGCGCCTGCTGCTCTCCGGGGCCGCGCCGGAAGCGCTGCTAAGGTCTTCTGCTG
Source organism: Pseudarthrobacter sp. PvP004 (assembly GCF_017876035.1). Taxonomy (NCBI): domain Bacteria; kingdom Bacillati; phylum Actinomycetota; class Actinomycetes; order Micrococcales; family Micrococcaceae; genus Pseudarthrobacter; species Pseudarthrobacter sp. PvP004. The sequence goes on along the minus strand of NZ_JAGINL010000001.1, from coordinate 2,570,307 downwards.
CGATGGAGGCCATCAGTGCCGACCAGGCCTTGGAGATCTTCATGCCGGGGACGCTGCTACGGCATGTGATGAGCCTCCGGTACAACCTCGCGTGGGGGCTGGTAGACCCGCTTTTGGACTGTCCCGCCGACTACACCATGCCGCCGCACCTTTCGGCATGCTTGGGTGTCGCCCGCGGTTACGCCCAGCTCAGCCAAGGCCTCCCGCGCGCTGCCCGCGCCACTTTGGAGCCCGCCCTTGCGGAACTGCACGACGCCGGCCTGCCGCCGGTACTCGCTCTGGGTGCGGCCCTGCTGGCCTACTCCGAGGCGCTGTGCGGGAACCCGCGTCAGGCGTTGTTGAGGGTCAGGCAGAGCTTGGCCGCGCAGGAAACCGCGCAGAACAATGTGAGCTCTGTTCCCGCCGGCCTCTTGCCGCAGCTCACTGCTGTATTTGTCGCCGCCGCGCAAGACCAGGCTTCGGGTACGTCACAACAGCTGGTGGCACTGGCGGCAAGGCTCCACTCCCAGGACAGTATCTTGATGGAGACGGAGGCGTTGTCCCTCCTGACACTCAACGCGAGCAGTGCCGCCGTCGACGATCTTGGGATACAGCGCCGCCTGGGCGCCCTGGCCGCGGCTGTTCACGGTCCGGCCGGGGCAGCGCTGGGGACGTTTGCCGCGGCTTTGGGGGACAACGACCCCAAGACCTTGGAGTCGGCGGGGCGGAGCCTGTCCGCAGACCGGCAGTTTGCTCATGCAGCCCTTTGCTATTCGCGGGCAGCCAGCGGCTACGAGGCAAGGACACGCGCCGCTGCGAGCCGCCGGGCCTCGGTGCTCGTCGAGCGGCTCCGGAGCGCCTTCGACAGCGGAATGGTTCCGCCGCTCGGATGGGTGCCGGGGAGGGCCGGGAGCTGACGTGCTGTACGGCACACCTGCGGGACCGCACGTCGAGGACCACCGTGGGATAATGAAGAGTCCCTGAAGGATTTCCAAGGAGCGTCCCTTGACTGCCGTATCAACTCCCGCGTCACTGCAGCGGTCCATGCATGCCATGGACAACGCGGAGGTGTTGCGGATCCGGAATGATTTCCCGGTGCTGGACCAGCTGGTCAACGGCAAACCCTTGATCTACCTCGATTCCGGCGCTACATCGCAGAACCCGCTCAGCGTGATCGAAGCTGAACAGGAATACTACGAGCAACGCAACGCCGCCGTTCACCGCGGCGCACACCACCTTGCTGTGGAAGCCACCGAAGTATTTGAGGACGCCCGTCAGACCGTGGCGGACTTTATTGGTGCGCAGTACGAGGAAACCGTCTGGACCTCCAACGCCACGGAGGGCCTCAACCTCATCAGCTACGCGCTGTCCAACGCTGCCCTGTGGGCTGCGCAAGGCCGTGGCGGTTCCGCCCTGAAGGACCTCGCGATTGGTCCGGGCGACGAGATCGTGGTCACTGAGATGGAGCACCACGCCAACCTCATCCCCTGGCAGGAACTGGCCTTCCGGACAGGGGCCACTCTGAAGTACATCCCCGTGACGGACCAGGGGACCCTCCGCCTCGATGCAGCCGCCGACATCGTAGGGGAGCGAACCAAGCTCCTGGCCTTCACCCACGCCTCGAACGTGCTGGGCACCATCAACCCCGTAGCCGAGCTTGTAGCCATGGCCCGACGCGTGGGCGCGTTGGTGGTCCTGGACGCTTGCCAGTCCGTTCCGCACATGGCCGTAGACGTCAAGGAGTTGGACGTCGACTTCGCCGTATTCTCGGGGCACAAAATGCTGGCGCCCACAGGAGTTGGCGTTCTGTACGGCAAACAGGATCTCCTGGATGTCATGCCACCATTCCTGACGGGCGGCTCCATGATCACCACGGTCACCATGGAACGGGCGGAGTACTTGCCGGCACCGCAGCGGTTCGAGGCCGGAACCCAGCGCATCTCCCAGGCCGTGGCGCTCGCAACCGCCGTGAACTACCTCACCGAGACTGGCATTGACCGTATTCACGCTTGGGAAACGGCTCTTGGCCAGCGCCTGGTCAAAGGCCTTGAAAGCATCGACGGCATTCGCGTGGTGGGCCCGGCATCCGGTGCCGAGAGGATCGGCCTGGCAGCCTTCGACGTCGCCGGTGTGCACGCGCACGACGTCGGACAATTCCTTGATGACCGCGGCATCGCCGTCCGCGTCGGTCACCATTGCGCCCAGCCGCTGCACCGCCGCCTGGGCCTGACGGCAACCACCCGGGCGAGTACCTACCTTTACAACACCACTGACGACGTCGACGCTTTCCTCGACGCAGTTTCGGGCGTCAGGGCCTACTTCCAGGCCTGACACGCGGCACAGGCCCCTGGCCGTCCAGCCGTCAACCAACGATTTTCCCCAGATAGGCAACAAGCATCATGAGTCTTGACCAGCTGTACCAGCAGATTATCCTGGACCACTCCAAGCAGCGGCACGGCAGCGGGCTGGCACAAACGGATGCCCCGGCCGATACTTCCACCGGTCAGTCGCACCAGCTGAACCCCGTATGCGGGGATGAAGTGACGCTGCGGCTCGCAGTCTCCGACGGAACTGTCCAGCAGATCCGCTGGGACGGTGCCGGCTGCTCCATCTCCATGGCTTCGGCGTCGGTGCTCAGTGAACTCGGTGAAGGCATGTCCGTGGAGGAACTGCACGCTGTCATCGACAACTTCCGCGAGGTTCTCCGTTCACGCGGAAAAGTACAGGCTGACCCCGAGATTCTGGGCGACGCCGCCGCGTTCGAAGGAGTGGCCCGCTACGCGGCCCGCGTGAAATGCGCCATGATCTCCTGGGTTGCCGCTGAGGACGCCCTCAACCAAGCCACCGCGTAGCTTCTACCGGAGCACCCCCGCATCAGGAGCGGGCAAAGACGTCGGGTACCCCGTCGCCGTCGTCGTCCCGTTCTTCATCTGCCTGCACTTGGCGGTAGCGCCGATTGCGGGCCCTAAGCACAACGGCGGCCAGCAGCGCCGAGATCAAGGAACCTGCGAGGATGGCCACTTTGGCGTGGTCGTTATGGGCGGAGCCGGCGCCGAAGCTCAATTCGCCGATCAGCAATGAGACCGTGAAGCCGATGCCAGCCAGCAATGCAAGCCCGAAGAGGTCGATCCACGCGATGCTGGAATCCAGGCTTGCGCGGGTGGTTTTGGTGACCAGGAACGTGGTGCCGAAGACACCAACGGCCTTGCCCACCACCAATGCTGCAACAATCCCGAGCGCCACGGGGTCCCTGAGGGCGGCTCCCATGCCGTCCAACCCGCCCAAGGCCACGCCTGCGGAGAAGAACGCGAAGACAGGTACCGCAAAGCCTGCCGAGAAGGGGCGTAGTTTGTGTTCGAGGTGCTCGGCCAGGCCCTCGGCTGGTTCTCCCTTTTTCCCGCTGGCCAGAACAGGGACGGCGAAGCCCAACAACACACCGGCCACGGTGGCGTGGATGCCGGAAGCGTGGACGAAGCCCCACGTGGCCAAAGCAAGGGGCAACAAGAGGTACCAGCTACGGATCCGCTTCTGCACAAGGAACGTGAAGAGGGCAAGCGGCACCAGGGCGGCCAAAAGCATGAGCGGCTGGAGCCCTGTGGAGTAGAAGAAGGCGATGATTCCGATGGCGATCAGATCGTCCACTACGGCGAGGGTCAGTAGGAACGTCCGGAGGGCGGCGGGCAGGTGCGTGTTGATGACGGCCAGCACCGCAAGGGCGAAGGCAATGTCCGTGGCTGTGGGAATGGCCCAGCCTTTGAGCGTTTCTCCGGCAGTTCCGAGGTTGAAGAGAACGTAGATCAGGGCCGGCACCACCACTCCGCCAACGGCTGCGGCGACGGGGACTACGGCGCGGGCTGGTTTTCGGAGTTCGCCCGCAACGAATTCACGCTTAAGTTCAAGCCCAGCGAGGAAGAAGAACACCGCCAGCAGGCCATCTGAAGCCCAGTGGCCAAGGCTCAGCTCAAGATGCCAGGGTTCGTAGCCGATCTTGACGTCTCGGAGTGCGAAATAGCTGTCCGCTGCAGGGGAGTTCGCCCAAATGAGCGCGACCACGGTAGCTGCAAGGAGGAGGGCGCCGCCCACGGTTTCCGTGCGGAGGATCGAAAGGATCCTGCGGTACTCGGGGTAGCTGGAGCGGGAGAAGACTTTGCCGGTCTGGGAAGAGTTGTTCGGCAGGCGGGGACGGTCAGCCACGAAGGCTCCTTCTATGGTGTGCGGGCATGGATAATGACTCCGCCGACCAGACTTCCCGGCACACCAACAACCATCTTACCAACTGGGGGACAGCACATGTTCCAATGAGGGCTCATAGAGCATGTGCTGTCCGCCGGTTGGGACGAGCGTTAGGCGACGAGGCCCGCGATCCCGATGGCCGCCGTCGCGAGCCCGAGCACCATGGAGATGGTGACCAGCACAACGTGGACCGTGAAAAACTTGGTGGCTTTCCCGGCGGCGTCGCGGGCGCGAGGGTCCTTCATGACGCGCTTGAGGAACTGCGGCCACACAACCAAGGACCAGACACCGGCAACGATCAGGACAACCGCCAGGATGCCGGGGATCTCCACGCTAGTGGCTTTCGAGCCAGGCCTGCGCCTGCTGCGACTGGATGCCCAAGGCTTTGCCGACCATCGGCTCGGCAGCGTCAGCGATCTTGCCACCGAGGAACGGAACTGAGGAGGTCACGTTACCCTCGAGCTCGATCCGGGTGCTGCCGCCCTCGGCGACCAGGCGCTGGACCGCGGTGACATCGAGCGGAGCGCCCGAGATCTTGAGGGCAATGGTGCTGGCACGTGAACCGTCGGCAGCCGGGGCTTCCCACTTCTCGGTTTGGGTGACTTTCAGGGTCTCGCCAACGAACTTGCGGGCGATGTCCGGCAGACGGGTTGTGGGCAGCGTGCGAACCGTGGTGGTGGTGAACGCGCCTGCAGTGTCGCCGTCGACGGTGAACGATTCCAAGGAGCCGCCCACGTATTCGCTGGTGTGACGCAGGAAATCTTCGTTGACGAAGACGGCAGCTACGCGGTCAACGCTGTGGGGCAGGGTGGTGGATGCACTCAGGGCCATGGGTCCTCCGTGGTGGTTTGTGGTGAAGCTTTTTAGCTCCCAACATCCTACGGGGTCTCGGTGGACACGCCTGAACCGGCCTCTTGGAGGGTAGTGGCCGCGGCCGAAATGTTGCGGGCCATTGAGGGAAAGATGAACCCGTGGAAGGGATACACGCCAAGCCAGTACAGCCTTCCGGCCAGGCCACGCGGAAAGAAGATGGCGCGTTGCTTGTAGAGGCTGCCGGCGCCGTCGGGCTCCACAGCCAACTCAAGCCAGGCGCCGCCCGGGGCACGCATCTCGGCTCGCAAACGCAGCAGATGCCCGCGGTCGATCGCCTCCACCCGCCACCAGTCCACTACCTCGCCGGTGTTCAGCGTCCGGGGGTGTCGGCGACCCCTCAAAAGCCCTGCACCGCCCTGCAGTTTGTCCAGCCAACCTCGGACCCGCCAGGCCAAGGGAAGGGAGTACCAGCCGTTCTTGCCGCCGATGCCCTCAATGATGGTCCACACATGTTCAGGCTTGGCCTCGCTGTGGAAGGTCCGTTCGTCAAGGAACACTTTGTACCCGGCCCAGTCGGGGTCGCTCGGCAGGGGATCGGCGTCAATGCCCGCGTTCGCCCACGTCGTCTCAACCTGTCCGTCCCGTTCCTTACCCAGCGCCAAGGCGACGGCGCGCCGGTAAGGCGTCAGGCCGCCGTCGGGCTGTGGAAAGTAATCGTCCACGTCGTGCTCCCGCGACACCGCATCGTGCTGCAGCGATTGCACCAGCGGCAGGGACATGGACAACGGAATGGGCGTCACCAAGGCCACCCACAAGCCCGCGAGCTTGGGCGCCGGCACAGGAAGCGCAATCACCAGCCGCCGGGGGAGCCCTCGTTCCACGGCGTACTCGTTCATCATGTCCTTGTACTTCAGGACATCCCGCGAACCGACGTCGAAGGAGCGGTTCAGCTTCTCCGGAACGGCCGCGGCCGCCACCAGGTAATGCAGGACATCACGGACGGCAATGGCTTCAATCCGGTTATTAACCCAACTGGGTGCCGGCATCACGGGCAAAGTATCGGCCAAGTGGCGGATCATCTCGAACGACGCAGAGCCCGAACCGATCACCACACCCGCCTGGAACACAATGGAACCAACCGCGGATTCAAGGAACACCCGGCCCACTGTCTCCCGGGACCGCATATGGGTGGACAGCTCCGTGTTCTCCGGGTGCAGGCCGCCCAGATAGACGATCCTGTCCACACCGGCGTCAGTGGCCGCGCCAGCCACGAGCCGGGCCATCGCTTCTTCCTTCGCCTCAAAACCGCTGCCCGACGCCATGGAATGGACCAGGTAATACAGGACATCGACGCCGGTCAGGGCTTTCGCCAGGCTTTCGGCCTCGGACAGGCTGTCCTGGATAATCTCCACCTGATCGTGCCAGGGAACATCAGCGATCTTTTGGGGCGTGCGCACCAGGACCTTGACCCGGTGACCCGCCTCCAGGAGCCGGGGCACCAAACGACCGCCGATGTAACCGGTAGCGCCGGTGACCAGCACGGTCTTGGTGTCCTGCGGGGTATTGGAATGCGTAGCTTCCGAAGGCTGCAAAAGGAACTCCTGTGGCTGGGGGTAGAGGTAGGCTGGAATGACCCGGCATTCATCTGAATTTCCGGGCATTTGTGTTGCCTGCCCTTGGACCCACCCTAGGAGTTTCTGCCATGAGCCTCAACGGTCTGCGCCGCGCACTGGCGGAGGACAAGACTTTTGCGCGTGTTCGCACGGAGGCGCAGCGGTCCTTCAACGACCGGAACGCCGACTACCAGATCAGCGCCCCCCAAGGGATGCGCGCGGTGTTGCTGGCCGAAATGGCCGACGCCCTGGCTGCCGTTGGTGCTGATGGCGCGGGCGCTCCTGTGGTCCTCGCCGTCACCGCAACCGGCCGTGAAGCCGAGGACCTCACCGCGGCGCTCGCCTCTTACCTCCCCGCAGAGTCCGTGGCCACGTTCCCCAGTTGGGAGACGCTCCCCCATGAGCGGCTTTCGCCACGCTCGGACACCGTGGGCCGCCGGCTCTCCGTCCTGCGCCGTCTGACGCACCCCGAAACCTCGACGACGGCCCCCTTGCGTGTGGTGGTGGCTCCGGTCCGCGCCGTGGTCCAGCCCATCGTTGCCGGCTTGGGTGACTTGGTGCCGGTGACATTGCAGGTGGGACAGGAGCGTTCCTTCACCGAAGTTGTCCGTGCCCTGTCCGACGCCGCGTATGCCCGCGTTGACATGGTGACGCACCGCGGCGAGTTCGCGGTCCGCGGCGGCATCCTCGACGTTTTCCCACCCACGGAGGACCACCCCATCCGCGTGGAATTCTTCGGCGATGAAGTGGACCAGATGCGCTGGTTCGCCGTGGCGGACCAGCGCTCGCTGTCCGCACCCGGAATCCACCACCCCACCGAACTGCACGCCCCGCCATGCCGGGAAATCCTGATCACCGCGTCCGTCATGTCCCGTGCAGCCAAGCTCAAGGCAGACATGCCTGCCGCGGCAGACATGCTCGAGAAGATCGCCGGCGGAATCGCTGTTGAAGGCATGGAATCATTGGCACCTGTTTTGGTGGATGCCATGGTGCCGTTCGTGGATCAGCTCCCCGCCGGTTCGCTTTCCGTGGTCATCGAACCGGAGAAGGTGCGCACCCGCGCGCACGACCTCGCAGCGACCAACGAGGAGTTCCTGGAAGCTGCTTGGTCAACGGCGTCCGACGGCGGTGCGGCGCCCCTTGACCTCTCATCCCAGGCGTCCACCGATTTGCACGCTGCCAGCTTCCGTTCGCTCACCGACACCCGCTCGGCCGCCCTGGAACATGGCGTGTCCTGGTGGTCCATCACCTCGCTCGCCTCGGACGAGGACCTGGTCCTGGACATCGATGTCCTCAACATGCGTGCACGCGAACCTCGTGGCTACCAGGGTGACGTGGCTGAAATGTTGGAATTCATTGGCTCCCGCGTCCGCGAGCAGTGGCGTGTGGTGGTGGTGACCGATGGTCCCGGACCCGCCCAGCGCCTGGCTGAGTTGTTCCACGACGCCGAGATTCCCTGTTCCCGCGTTGACTCGCTGGATAAAGAACCCCAGCCGGGCATCATAGAGGTGACCACCGCCGCCGTCGGACGTGGTTTTGTCCTGGACGGCCTCAAACTGGGCCTGCTGACCGAAGCCGATCTGTTGGGTCGCGCCACGGCGAGCTCCACCAAGGACATGCGCCGCATGCCGTCCAAGCGACGCAACGCCGTGGACCCGTTGCAGCTGCATGCCGGCGACTTCGTGGTGCATGAGCAGCATGGCATCGGCCGGTTCGTGGAGCTCATCCAGCGCAGGGTGGCCGGTACGTCGTCGTCCGATGCCGGGCTGCGCGAGTACCTGGTGCTGGAGTACGCGCCCTCCAAGCGCGGTGCGCCGGGTGACCGGCTCTTCGTCCCAACGGATCAGCTGGATCAGGTGACCCGCTACGTCGGTGGAGATGCGCCGGCGTTGAGCAAGATGGGCGGCGCGGACTGGGCCAGCACCAAGTCCAAGGCACGCAAGGCCGTCAAGGAAATAGCCGGAGAGCTGATCCGGTTGTACTCCGCCCGCATGGCGTCCCGGGGCCACGCTTTCGCACCCGACACCCCGTGGCAGCGAGAGCTTGAGGAAGCGTTCCCCTATGTGGAGACACCGGACCAGCTGACCACCATCAACGAGGTCAAAGCGGACATGGAGCGAGAGATCCCCATGGACCGGCTGGTCTCCGGCGACGTGGGCTACGGCAAGACCGAAATCGCCGTCCGGGCTGCCTTCAAAGCCGTCCAGGACGGCAAGCAGGTGGCGGTCCTGGTGCCCACCACTCTGCTCGCACAGCAGCACTACGAAACGTTCACCGAGCGTTTCTCCGGCTTCCCTCTGCGCGTGAAACCACTGTCCCGGTTCCAGAGCAGCAAGGAAGCCAAGGAAACCGCCGAAGGCGTCAAGAGCGGCGCTGTGGACGTGGTGATCGGTACCCACCGGCTGCTGTCCAAGGACTTCCAGTTCAAGGACCTGGGTCTGGTGATCGTTGACGAGGAGCAGCGCTTCGGGGTGGAGCACAAGGAAGCGCTCAAGAAGATGCGCACCAACGTGGACGTGTTGGCCATGAGTGCAACGCCGATTCCCCGAACACTGGAAATGTCGCTCACGGGCATCCGGGAAACGTCCACCCTGGCGACGCCGCCGGAGGAACGCCACCCCGTGCTGACCTACGTGGGCCCGTACACCAACAAGCAAACCTCCGCCGCGATCCGTCGTGAACTCATGCGCGAAGGGCAGGTCTTCTTTGTCCATAACCGCGTCTCGTCAATTGAGCGCATCGCCGCGCAGATCCGCGAGCTTGTCCCCGAGGCCAGGGTGGAAGTGGCACATGGCCAGATGTCCGAGAGCCGCCTTGAGAAGATCATTGTGGACTTCTGGGAAAAGCGTTTCGACGTCCTGGTCTGCACCACCATCATTGAGACCGGCCTGGACATCTCCAACGCCAACACCCTGATCGTGGACGGGGCCGACAAGTACGGCCTCTCGCAGCTCCACCAGCTCCGAGGCCGTGTTGGCCGTGGCCGGGAGCGTGCCTACGCGTACTTCCTGTACCCCTCGGAGAAGCCCTTGGGCGAGGTGGCCTTGGAACGCCTCAAAGCCGTGGCAGCGCACAACGAGCTCGGCGCCGGCATGCAACTGGCCATGAAGGACCTGGAAATCCGTGGCGCAGGAAACCTGCTGGGCGGTGAGCAGTCAGGCCACATCCAAGGAGTGGGCTTCGACCTCTACATCCGCCTGGTGGGAGAGGCTGTGGCCGAATACCGCGGCGAGGCCGAGGAGAAGGCAGCCGAAATGAAGATCGAGCTGCCCGTCAACGCCCACCTGCCACACGACTATGTGCCCGGCGAAAGGCTCCGCTTGGAGGCATACCGGAAACTGGCATCCGCCATCACGTACGAAGCCATCGACGAAGTCCTGGCGGAACTCGTGGACCGCTACGGCGAGCCCCCGCTGCCGGCCCAAAACCTCATTGCCGTGGCCCGCTTCAGGGTAGGTGCCCGCGAAGCCGGTCTGTCCGACGTCGCACTCCAAGGCAACTTCATCCGCTTCTCGCCGGCGCAACTGCCCGAGTCCAAAACCATGCGCCTCAACCGCATGTACCCGGGCTCGCAGGTGAAGCCTGCCCTGGATGCGGTGCTGATTCCCAAGCCCAAGACGGCCAGGATCGGTGGACGCGATCTGCAGGACGCCGAGATCCTGCAATGGGCCAATAACGTCATTGAAGCGATTTTCGCTGAAGTACCTGTAAAGGCTGGCTAACTGCATGATGGGAGGACATCACGCCGCGTCGGGAGCCGCGGCGTGGATTGCTATTGCCTCGACAGGCCCGTACGCCTTGGGTTGGTACCCGTTGGACTCCACCGGGATCCTGATCGGCGCCATGGCGACGGCGGGAACTGCTTTGGTGGTCGACTGGGACCACCGCCACAGCACCATCGCGAATTCGCTGCCGCCGCTGTCCAATGTGATTGCCGTGGGGATCGAAAAAGCCAGCGGAGGGCACCGCCAAGGGACACACTCGCTGTTGGGGGCTTCCGCGTTTGTGGTGCTCGCAGCCATGGCGGCCCAGTTCCAAATGGTGACGCCGGTAGGCAAGCTCTCCATAGGAGCCGGGCTGCTGTGCATGTTCATGATCAACCTGGCGGCCAAGGCGTTGAACCTGTTTCCAAAGTCCGGCTGGATCACCAACTGGCTGTTCGCTTTGGTGATGGCCGGCCTAGTGACGTGGTTTGCGCCGGATCAATGGGGTTGGTTGCCGTTGTCCATGCTCACCGGGGTGGTGGTGCACATTGTGGGGGACATGATCACTGTCGGCGGGGTGCCGCTCTTATGGCCCATCGTCATCAAGCCACCCAAGTTCCTGCGGAAATCCATGATCCGGGGGATTTGGCGGCCCAACGGAGCCTTCTCCATCCCGCTGCTGGGGCGGGCCGGTTCCCGCCGTGAGTGGCTGGTCCTGATACCCGTCAGTGGTTACGCCATGGTGGGCATGGGAGCTGCGGCGTGGACGCTGGCGCAACAGCATTGGCCTGGGGTTCTTGCAGCCCTGGGCGGAGTCGTGCAGCTGCCGTAGAGGGACGCCTTCGGCGACAAATTTGGTCGACAAAAATTTGGTCAACATAAAGGAATGGCCCGGGCGAGTGCCCGGGCCATTCAACGTGATAAGAGGGTTTAGCTTTCGCCGGCGGAATCTGAGCGGCCAAAAATGGTCTGCGGGATCCAGAAAGCGAGGGCGAACAGGCCGAGGCAGACTGCCATGGGCCAGGGGTTATCCAGGGTGAGGAACGACAACGAGTAGATGGCACCCAGGAAGAGCACGATCATCACCAGGAACAGCACAATGCTGGTGCCCAGGTTGTTCTCTCGTTCAATGGGGGCGCTTGTGGCGTTCTTGGACATTCATTCCTCCTCGGCCCCGCAGGGCTCAAAAATCTCTGACGGCAGCGGAAGCCTTAGTAGGCAGATGAACCCTGTTCACCCTTGACGATCGCAATTCCGGAACTCGCTCCGATACGTGTTGCACCAGCAGCAATCATAGCCTGTGCATCGGCGAGGGAGCGCACTCCGCCTGAGGCCTTCACCCCCAGGTCCGGTCCGACGGTCTTGCGCATCAAGGCAACGTCTTCAACGGTGGCGCCTCCGCCGTTGAATCCGGTGGAGGTCTTGACGAAGTCAGCGCCCGCTTCCACGGCCGCTTCGCAGGCGATGACCTTCTGCTCATCTGTCAGCATGGACGTCTCGATGATGACCTTCAAGATGGCTTCACCCGCGTGAACAGGCTCGGATACGGCCCTGATGTCATCCACCAGCGCACCTTTGTCGTTGGCGCGGGCGGAGGCCATGTTGATCACCATGTCGATTTCATCCGCGCCGTCCAACACAGCTCCGCGGGCCTCGAATGCCTTGACGTCGCTGGGAGTGGCACCCAGCGGGAACCCGATCACCGAGCACGTCAGCACGCCCGAACCCTTGAGGGCTTTGGTGACGGTCTTAACCCATACGGGGTTCACGCATACTGACTTGAACTTGTACTCGATAGCCTCGGCGCACACCTTGAGGACGTCAGCCTCGCTGGCCTCCGGCTTCAACAGAGTGTGGTCAATGTAGGAGGCGATATTTGCGATGTTTGCAGGGGCGACGGCTTCGTTGCTCATGGGATCCTTCCGTGCAGGGCGTGGCCGGCCCGGTGGCCGCAGGGTTGTCACTGCCCGTCAAAGGACCATCTTGCCACATGGGCCGTTGTCCGCTGGGGCCGCCGCCGGCGGCAGGTTAGGCGGCGATCAGCGCCTGCTGATCTTCCTTGCCCGCACCCAGCAGCAAGCCTGAAGCGCACAGCATTGCAGAGGACTCGGCGGAAAGGAGCAAGCCCAGGCGAAGTCCGTCGCATGATGCGGCATCGCCAATCGCCCAGATGCCCGGGACGGATGTGGCGAGGTCGCGCCCCACTGCAATACCGCCGTCGGGGGCTGTTGTGAGTCCGGCACTTTCGGCGAGGTCATTGCGGGCTGTGCGCTCCTCGGCCAGGACCACCAGATCGCCCTTCATGCTGCTGCCGTCTTCGAAGAGGATGCCGCTCGCCGGCAGCAGGCCGCCTGGCGCGGCGGTACCGGTGGAAGGAACGACGGCGGTAGGGCGGAGGGTGGTTCGTACGGGGCGGACTCCGCGGGCCCGCAGCACAGCCTCGGCCTGGCCAGCCGCTGGTCCGTTCCCGACCAGGATCCCCAGGGGGCGGCGGCCCACAATGCGCGTGACTTCCTTGACCGCTTCGCCGATGTTAGCGGCGTCGTCGATGGTGGAGTAACTGAGGCCCGACTCGGAGCCCGCCACCGGGGGGAGGGTCGGGGCAGAACCGGTTGCTATGACCAACTGGTCGTAGGAGAACTCCATGCCGTCCACGGTGGTGACTATTTTCGCGTCGGAGTCAATGAAGCTGGCCGCCTGCCCGAAGCGAATTGAGACCTGGGGGAGTTCTGCGAGTTCCAGCAGGGCGTCCGGGCACTCGTCGCGGTTGCTGAGCACGGTGATGGTTCCGTGGAAAGCGCGTTGCCGGGAGTCGGATCCTCCGGCAAGTCGCCGCACCAAAGACTGGGCCGCGGGACCTGCCCCTGCGATGACGATGTGAAGGGAAGATGCGGACGGGATGGCGGACATGTTTGGCCCTTTCGCTCATGTGACCTGCTGTTGGTCTTCAGCGTAGGTGGCCGGTTTTTCGCGGGTGTTTCCCCGCTGTTGCCATCTTTGGCTGATCCGTAGCGTGCCGTTTACCCGCCGGTAATAACGTGGATCACATCGCTTTGGAAAAATGAGGTTTCCGATGAGTGCGGTGGTGGCCTCTAACGTGCCCGGACCCGGCTGTACACCATATCGAAGTCGTGCTCCAGCGGACCCCCGGGGTAGGTTCCCCGTTCCAGGCGGGCGTGGATGGTATTTCCGTCCTCGCTCACATGGCCCACGAATCGCTGGGGCCAGTCCGGGCCATCCCGGAATATCAACAAGACATTGTCCTTTAGCACCACGTCGTAGATCCGGGCGACGCCTCGTGAATCGAAGTAGTGCTGCTGCAGTGCCCCATCGGAGCCTGTTGCACCGATGACGCTGATCGAGTCGGGGTAGTCCGGTTGTTGAACCGTGGAGCGCTGGATCAGGAAGCCGCCGCTTTCCAGCCACTCGAACGTTGTCCGGCCCTGCACGTCCCTCTCCGGAACGGTGGTTTCCCACTCGCCGATCAGGATGTTCAATTGGTCCACGTTTGATGAGCGTGTCATGGGTCCTCCTGAAGGTATAGCCATAGTGTCCGCCTCGCTGAGCCCTTTGGCGAGCTTTGGACTTCGACGGGGGAAGGAACATCAGGGTGGTAGCTGTCATGATGGGCGCATGAGCCGAGTCACATGCGATCTGACTGTTTCACTCGATGGATTTGTTGCTGGCCCCAACCAGCGCGCGGAGGAGCCGTTGGGCGACGGCGGAGAGCTGCTGCACAGATGGATGTTTGAAGACCCGGAGGCGAACGCACCTGAGATCGAAGGGATTCTCGCGGCCGGTGCCTTCATCATGGGGCGGAACATGTTTGCTGGGCCTGGTCCCTCGGTATGGGACAAGGGCTGGAGGGGATGGTGGGGCGAGGAACCGCCTTATCACGCACCTGTCTTTGTCCTTACGCACCATCAGCATGAGCCGTTGGAAATGGAAGGCGGGACCAGCTTCCACTTCGTAACCGACGGCATCGAATCGGCGCTGGCCCAGGCCCGGGAAGCTGCCGGGGACCGGGATGTGGCCATTGCCGGGGGAGCACAAACCGCACGCCAGTTCCTCTCAGCCGGGCTCATGGACGAGCTGCGGCTTCACATTGCACCCATGATCCTGGGCGGTGGCGAGCGATTGCTCGACGGTGTGGGGGACGTGAAGCTGGAACAGGCCGAGGTGCGCGGAACCGGCCTGGTCACGCATGTGCGGTATCTGGTGGTCCGCTAGCCCAAATGTCCGCCCTTAGCTGTACACTCAATTATCGAACATATATTCGAATAAAGGTGTGTTGTGGGCGTGATAGTCGGCCCCCGCGTGATAGATGCGGGCTTCTCCCTAATGTCAGTACTGCTGGCGCCTATACCGGTGGCGGCGGGGTATCCGTCACCTGCGCAGGACTATTTTGATGGCCGCATCGATCTCAATGAGCACTTGATCAAGGATGTCACCAGCACTTTCGTGGTGAGGGTGACGGGTCAGTCCATGGAGGGCGCCGGGATCAGCGACGGCGACGAGTTGATCGTCAACCGGGCCCTCGAGCCCAAGGATGGGTCCGTCGTCGTGGCTGTCCTTGATGGCGAGCTGACCATCAAGAGGCTGCGCGTCACGCCGTCAGGTGTAATCCTGCAGGCGGACAATCCCAAGTATCCGGACATTCGCGTTCCGGCGTTGTCTGAGCTGACCATCTGGGGCGTCGCCACCACGTGCCTGCATCACATCTAGGTGACGCGCGCCGGTGGTGCTGTCGAGTTTCTCACCACCAGTTTCGGCGTGACTCGCCTGTCAGCGACGGGCGCCTCGGGATTGCTGAGGCGTTCCAGCGCGACGGTGCCCGCAATCTGTCCCAGCTCAGTAGCGTGAAGGTCGACGGAGGTGAGATCGATGCCGTGGAGTCCGGAGGTCCTCGAATTGTCGTAACCCACCAAGGAGAGCTCGGATGGCACCGAGAGGCCTTTGGCATACGCGGCCTCCCGGGCACCCAGCGCCAGCTGGTCGTTGTGGGTGAAGATTGCCGTTGGTCGCTCGGTCATGCTGAGCAGTTCGGTGGCCGCGCGCTGTCCGGCGTCCTGGGTGAAGTCCTCGGCCGCGAGCATAAGTGGCTTCAGCCCGGCGTCGCGCATGGTTTTCGCGTAGCTCTGCCTCCGGACCGTATGCCCGTCGTACACGGGCCCGGCCAAGTGGGCGATTCTCGTGTGACCCAGCCCGATGAGGTGTTCAGTGGCGGCGCGGGCGCCGGCAGCGTCGTCCGAATAGACGCTATCCACTCCCTCTACGGGGCGCGTCACGCTCACGAGCGGGACAATGTGGGCCAACTCCCGGACCCGCTCCTCGGAATCCAGCAGCGTGGCGGCGATGATGATGCCCACCCGTGCCTCAATCAGCGACTCCAGCGCGCCTTGATCCTCACCGTCAATGGACCGCGAGACGCTGAGAATGAGTCTGTTACGGTCTTGGGGCAGTGCCGTGCGGACACCACTGAGGATGTCCGCGTAGACCTCATTGCGGATGTCCATGAGATAAAGCCCGACGGCGGAGCGATGCTTGCGTGCGAGATCGGCGGCTACTGCGTTGGGCCGGTAGCCCAGACGCTTGGCGGCTTCGAAAATGGCCTGCTTGGTTTCGTCGCTGACGCCAGGCGCGCCGCGGAAGGCAAAGGACACGAGGGTTCGCGAAACGCCGACTTCCTTGGCGACGTCGCTTTGCGTGGCCGAACGATGGCGGTGGTCCATAACCATGTCCTCATCCTCCCATGGAGGAGAAACTGCAAAATTAAGTCATTTGTAAGTTTGACCTTACATTTAAGCCTTTCGCGCGTTAGTCTGTATTCAGAGCGGGTGGATATGACCCGCGCCACACTGACAAAGGAGTCCTGATGTCTGCTACGCAAACGCAGCGGGGAGGCGCCAACGGCGTTTCGCTCCCTCCGCTGACCAATGGCCCGCACCGAAAGCGCCTGGGGCTCGTCGCACTGGTAGCCACCTTCGGCGGTCTCCTCTTCGGCTACGACACGGGCGTTATCAATGGCGCACTGCGGCCTATGACGGCCGATCTCGGCCTTACGCCGTTGACTGAAGGGATTGTCACCAGCTCGCTTTTGTTCGGAGCGGCTGCCGGTGCAGTCGGCGGCGGTCGGTTGTCTGACGGTTGGGGTCGCCGCAAGACGATCATCCTGCTGGCCGTGCTGTTCTTTGCCGGAACCGTCGCCTGCGTTTTCGCGCCGAGCTTTGAAGTGATGGTGCTGGGGCGCGTCATTCTCGGCCTGGCCGTGGGCGGCGCCTCCACGGTGGTCCCCGTATTCCTCGCAGAGTTGGCACCGTACGAAATCCGAGGCTCCCTGGCCGGCCGGAATGAACTCATGATCGTCATCGGTCAGCTCGCGGCCTTCGTGGTCAACGCCATCATTGGCAACGTCTGGGGTGAGTTCGGGGGAGTGTGGCGCATCATGCTCGCCATCGCCGCACTGCCTGCCATCGCTTTGTTCTTCGGCATGCTGCGGATGCCCGAGTCGCCGCGTTGGCTCATCTCGAAGGGGCGCTGGGAAGAAGCCTTGGTGGTCCTGAAGACCATTCGCTCCGAGGAGCGGGCCGAGGCTGAAATGGCCGATGTAAAGCACCTCGCCGACGAAGAGCGGGCCTCCAAGGCCACATCCTGGGGCGCGCTGAAGGACAAATGGATCCTGCGCATCATCCTGGTGGGCATTGGCCTGGGTGTTGCCCAGCAGCTGACGGGCATCAACTCGATCATGTACTACGGCCAGTCTGTGTTGGTTGAGGCAGGGTTCGACTCCAATGCTGCCCTCATCGCCAACATCGCACCAGGCGTGATCGCCGTAGTTGGTGGCGTGATTGCGTTGACTCTCATGCAGCGCGTCAATCGTCGCACCACGCTGCTTTTGGGCTTCACGCTGACCACCGTGTGCCACTTCCTCATCGGCATCGCATCCATCGTCCTGCCGGTCGGCAATGCCGCACGCCCGTTCGTCATCTTGTTCCTGGTGGTCGCGTTTGTAGGATCCATGCAGACCTTCCTGAACATCGCCGTGTGGGTGATGTTGTCCGAGATCTTCCCGCTGCATGTTCGCGGTTTCGCCATCGGCCTATCGGTGTTCTGCCTCTGGATCGCCAACGCACTCCTGGGCCTCTTCTTCCCCACGCTGGTAGCCGGCGTCGGGATCACGGGAACGTTCTTCCTCTTTGGAATAGTTGGAATCCTGGCCCTCATTTTCATCTACACGCAGGTTCCCGAAACCCGCGGACGCACGCTGGAGGCACTCGAAGAAGATGTGACCACGGGTGCCATCTACCTGGTGCACAAAAAAGAATCGGCTGGAGTTTCCTAGCCTTTCCGCCCCGCAGCGTCCCGGCTTTTTCGTATCGCCGCATCCCGCCCGCCGGACTTTCCACAGTCCGGCGGGCGGGATGCTTTTTGTTGGCTGCCAGCTCTCCGGTTCTTTATCCGGATCCCTCTAGGCTCTGCCTACGCCTCCGCTGAATGGGTCGTGAATGCGGGTCCCCAGTTCTTGGTCTATGTCTTCGAACCTCAGGACTGCACGCTTGTGGGATGGCTTCGGAGTGGCCGAGGCCGGCGCCCTGTTGGGATTGTCGGCAACGGCTGCCAGGACTCGCTACTCAAGAGCCCGGAAACACTTGAGAGCCAGCATGGCCAGTAACGGCAGCTAAATCCCTGCTCAGAGAACGGCAGGTTCCTGACGTAGCTGGCTAATACGGCGTTGTTCCAACGAACTGCGGTCAGACGGTTGAGGAACACGGAAGACTCCATGAAATCCTCTGGATCCATTGGGCAGCGAAGTTTTTGTCGGGGCCAAAAGGTACAGTAGAAGTATTCGAATATATGTTCGAATGCACGGCGTGTCCTGCACTGAAACAGGGGCGCGCGTGCTATTGCCGATCAAGGGATGGAAATGTCCAAGCCAGCGCTCATGCACCGGATGCAGGAGATTGCCCACGTGGATATCAACTGCTTCTATGCCTCGGCGGAGCGGGCCTTTAACCCGGCGTTGGAGGGCAAACCGCTGATCGTCCTGTCCAACAACGACGGCTGCGCCGTGACAAGGTCGCCGGAGGCCAAAAAGCTGGGGATAGGACTTGGGGAGCCGTGGTTCAAGCTTGCTCCGCGCGCCAAGGAGTGGGGGCTCGTGGCACTCTCAAGCAACTACGAACTGTATGGAGACATCAGCTCGCGGGTCATGGAGCTTCTGGCCCGGTACTCGGCATGGCAGGAGGTGTACTCCATTGATGAGGCGTTCCTTGGAGTGAAGGGACAACCGGACGATCTGCTGGAGCTGGGACGGACTATCAAGGCCGCGTGCCAGCAGCACGTTGGGGTTCCCGTCTGCGTAGGAATCGCGCGCACCAAGACCCTGGCCAAGCTTGCCAACAAGTGGGCCAAGCACAATCCGGCCTTCAAGGGAGTGTGCCGTTGGGACTCCATCCCGGAAGTCCAACGCGAAGCACTGATGGCACGGCTTTCGGTAATCGAGATCTGGGGCGTGGCCACCAGGCTCACCAAACGCTTGAATGCGATGGGAATCTTCTCGATCCTGGACCTGGTCCGCGCCGACCCGGTGGCGTTGCGGGACAAGTTTTCCATCGTCATGATGCGGACCATTTTGGAACTGCAGGGCACGCCCTGCATCCCCATGGAGGAGGAACGGATAGGACGGGACCAGCTAATTTTCTCCCGTTCCTTCTCCACACCGATTACCACTGCAGCCGAGTTGCGGCAGGTGCTCAGCGTCTACGGCCAAATGGCCAGTGCCAGGCTGGCCAAACATGATCTTCAGGCCAAGCTGCTGACTGCCTTTGCCGCAACATCGGTCTATAACCCGAACGACAAATCATTCCCCACAGTCAACGTCAGGCTGCCCATGCCGACCTCGGATCCCGTGCTGCTGACCAAGGCCGCGCACGCACTGGTTCCAAAGATCCAGGAAGGCGTGAAGTACGCCAAAGCCGGGATCATGGTCACGGATCTCCGGCCAAGCGGCAACCAGAAACCGTTGGAGATCTTCGAGAACCGGCATGAGGAACGCGGGATCGGCACCTTGCTGGAGCAAGTCAGCAAGCGGTACGGCCGCGGTTCCATCGGTCTGGGTCATGCCGGAATCAAGGGCGGCCCGGACTGGTCCATGAAACGCGACATGCTCAGCCCCCGCTACACCACCAACTGGGACGAACTCCCCTTAGTGAAGGCGGCGTAGCGTGTCAGAGAATCTAAGCCCGCAGCCGGTAACCGCGCTTCACCACGGTTTCCACGAGCTTGCCGTCCGGAAGAGAGGACCGCAGCCTGCTCACTGTCATATCCAAGGCGTGCACCGAACCGCGCAGGTCCAACAGGTCAGAAAGAGCTTCCCGGGACAGGACAGCCCCACCCGCGCCGAGCAGCGCTCGCAGCAGGAGCAGGGGAGCCGGTGCGAGATCCACCACCTCACCGTTGATACGCAAGCAGCGCCCGCGCAACTCAATGGTGGCGCTCTTGGTCTCCAAACGCCGCACATGGTTGAGGGACAAATGTTCGGTCACCAGCCTGATGAGCGCACCCATCCGGTAACGGTCGGGAATCAGTGGCGTCAGCCCGGCGTCGACCAGCGGCTGTGCGGTGACCGGTCCAACGGCCGCAACAGTTACCGGACCCTTCAAGGCCTCGATGAGCTGGCGGTAGAGGCCCATTTCGTGCGCAGTGCTCCACATCGCGTCCACGGCCGGGGCGCTGGTAAAGGTCAACACATCGAGGTTGCCGCTGACCACGGCTTCGATCAGGCGCGGCAGTTTGTCTTCGCCGTCGGGCTTCACCCAACGGTACGGAGTCACTGTAAGGACAGTGGCCCCGGACATGCGGAGCCGTTCCAGCTGGCGCACATCCGTGTATCCGTGCAGTTGCACGGCCACCGTCTTGCCGCGCACGCCTTCGGCCAGCAGCATGTCCACCAGCGTCGCGGTGGTTTCGTCACTGCTGATTCCGACGTCGGCAAGACCGGCCGCCCGCACGGCGCCGCGGGCTTTGGGCCCACGGACGAACATGCGGCAGGCGGACAGGGTTTCCAGGAGTTGCTCGCCGATGCCAAAGGAATCGGCGGCCTCACACCAGCGACGCATCCCGTAGGCCGTAGTGGCGATGCAGATATCAGGCTTGGCCGCGATGATGGTGCGCGTGTCCTCGATGAGGACCATGTCCTCCTGCACAGGGGCGATCTTCAAGGCGGGGGCGTGCAACACGCTCGCACCGCGGCGCTCCAGTGCCTCGATGAGGTCACGGGAACGGCGGTGCGAGGTGACGCCAATGCGGAATCCATCCAGCGGCGCTTCTACGGCTTCGGAAACTTCCGGTGCGGCAGTAGCGTCCTGGACTTCGATGGCACGTGCAACAGTCATGTGTTCTTACCTTCAGGCTTCAAGGAGCGAAGCCGCGAGTCGGCTCAGTTCAGCGGATGCTTCGGCATGATTCCGGTTGGCTTCAGCCACCCGGACCACCTCGCCGATGACCAACACGGCCGGGTTGCTGCAGCCGGTGGCTGCTGTTTCGATGGTACCCAGATCGGCGATGGTGGTGCGCTGTCCCGGGCGGTACCCGCGTTCCACCACGGCCATGGGCATGTCCGAATTCATGCCCGCACCGCGCAGTCCGGCCGCCAGCTGGGGCAAGGTCCCAATGCCCATGAGGACCACGATCGTCCCACCAAGGCCGGCAAGGTGTGTGTGTTCCTTCTCCGTCAAAGGAGCGTGGCCGGAAACCACGGTGAACATGTGGCTCACCTCGCGGTGCGTCACCGGAATTCCGGCTGCGGCCGGAACAGAGATGGCACTGGTGACACCGGAGATGACTCTGACCGGGACCCCGGCAGCAACACAGGCAGCCACTTCTTCGCCGCCGCGGCCGAACACGTACGGATCGCCGCCCTTGAGCCGGACAACATTCTTGCCCAGCAGCGCAGCTTCCACCATGAGCTTCTCGATGTCCCTCTGCGTCACCTTGTGGAGCCCGGGCTGCTTTCCAACGTCCACCAGTTCCGCAGACGTCAGCTCTGCCAACTTCTGATAGGGAGCCAGCCGATCATAAAACACCACGTCGGCATCGCGCAGGGCGTCCACGGCACCCACCGTGAGCAGATCCACGGCTCCCGGACCTCCACCCACAAGGGTCACATGGCCGTCGGCGCCAGGTGCAGGCTCAAACGCAACGGGAATCCCGGCGTCGCGGCAGCGTTCCACCAACGGCAGCCAGCCAACCTCGCCGTCGTCCACTACCGCCACCAGGAACGGGCGCTCGGGGAGCTGACCGTCGCCCGGTACACCTTCAGGGGTGCTGAGCCGGTAAACGTTGGCGCCGGAGCTCTGGTAGCGGCGCACCGCTTGGCGGGCGGACTTTTCAGATCCCGTGACAAGGACGTCACGGCCGGTGAGATCAATGGTGAGCTGCATGGTGGACCCCTAGTTTTCTGCGCCGACGGTTTCGCTGCGGACCGGGATAGTGGAAGCGATGAGCACGCCGCCCTTTTCCTCGTTGGTGGCCGGACGGATCTGGCCGCGCTCCGGAACGAAGGAGATGGACTCGTCCTTCTGGTTGGGGGCGTTGACGAAGGAACGGAAACGGCGGAGGCGCTCCGGGTCCTTCAGGGTCTCGGCCCACTCGTCCTCATAGGTATCGATGTGCTTGGCCATGGCGGCTTCAAGCTCTTCGGCGATGCCCAAGGAGTCGTTGACCACTACTTCTTCCACGTGCTTGATGCCGCCGTCGAGCTCTTCCTGCCAGCGCGCGGTGCGCTGGAGGCGGTCAGCGGTGCGGATGTAGTACATGAGGTAGCGGTCGATGTACTTCAGCAGGGTTTCGTCGTCCAGGTCCTTTGCGAGCAGTTGGGCGTGCGCCGGGGTGGCACCGCCGTTACCGCCGACGTAAAGGTTCCAACCATCAGCCGTGGCAATCACGCCGACGTCCTTACCGCGGGCTTCGGCACACTCACGGGCGCAACCGGAAACACCCATCTTCAGCTTGTGCGGGCTGCGGAGGCCGCGGTAACGCAGCTCCAAGGCGATGGCCATGGCCACCGAATCCTGCACACCAAATCGGCACCAAGTAGAACCAACGCAGGATTTCACCGTGCGAAGGCTCTTACCGTAAGCCTGCCCGGACTCGAAGCCGGCGTCCACCAGTTCCTTCCAAATGTCCGGGAGCTGCTCAAGCCGGGCACCGAACATGTCGATACGCTGGCCGCCGGTGATCTTGGTGTAGAGGTTGTACTTCTCAGCGACGGCTGCGATGACGCCCAGGCCCTTCGGCGTGATCTCACCACCGGCGATGCGGGGGACCACCGAGTAGGTGCCGTCCTTCTGCATGTTCGCCAAAGCACGGTCGTTAGTGTCCTGCAGGGAGCCGCGGCCGGCATCCAGCACATAAGCGGAGTGCTGGCTGGCCAGGATAGAGGCGATGGTGGGCTTGCAGATATCGCAACCCGCGCCCGTGCCGTACTTGGCCATAATGTCCTCGAAGGACGTGAGCTCCAGGACGCGGATGGCGTCGAAGAGTTCCTGGCGGGAGAGGCTGATGTGCTCGCACAGTGCCTTGGAAACCTCAATGCCGGACTTCTTCAGTTCGCCTTCAAGGAGCTTTTTGAGCATGGGAACGCACGAACCACACTGGGTGCCGGCCCGGGTGCAGCCCTTCAGCTCGCCGAGTTCCTGCACGGGGGAGTTGCCCTCGCAGGCACCGCAGCCGTTGATGGTGTCGCGAATGGTTCCGGCGGCCACGTTGTTGCAGGAGCACAGGATGGCATCGTCCGGAAGCTCGGTCTCCGGAGCCTCACCACCACCGGCAGCGCTCAGGTATGCGCCGGGCTCGGCGGACAGCTCGCGGCCCAGGAGCGGGCGGAGGCTCATGTACGGTGAAGCGTCGCCCACGAAGATGCCGCCCAGGAGAGTCTTCGCATCATCGGTGGTGACAATCTTCTGGTAAACGCCACGAGCGGGGTCGGCGTACACGATTTCCAGGGAGTGCTCGGTCCGGGCAAACGCGTCGCCGAAGCTGGCCACGTCAACGCCGGACAACTTGAGCTTGGTGGCCGTATCAAAGCCGGGGAACGTTGCTTCGCCGCCGTGCAGGCGGTCGGCCACGATCTCAGCCATGGTGTTGGCAGGAGCCACGAGACCCAGGCACATGCCCTCGAAGTTGGCCACTTCACCGATGGCCCAAATGCCGTCCACTTCGGTGGCACAGAAATCATTGATGACAACGCCGCCTCGCTGGCCAAGGCTGAAGAGCTGCTCTTCGCCCTCCGCCGCACGGAAGAGGTCGTCGCGGGGCTTGACGCCGATAGCCACGATCACGAGGTCCGCGTCAATGGTGCGGCCGTCGGCCATCAAAACACCGGTGACGTTGCCGTCGTCGTCCGTTACTACCTCGGAGGGGAACACGCCTCCGTGCACTTCGAAGCCCTTGGCTTCAATCAGGCGGCCGAGCGCCTGGCCCGCGCCCTCATCCAGTTGGGTGTTCATCAGCCACGGTGCGCCGTTGATGACGATCGGTGTGGCGCCCAACTGCTCGGTACCGGCAGCGGACTCAAGTCCGAGCAAACCGCCACCAATGGTGACCGCGTTGACCTTGCGGCCCAGCTTTTCGCGCAGCTCGGCGATGGCCTTGTTAATGGCCCAGACATCCTCGAGCGTGCGGTAAACGTGGGTGTGTTCGGAACCCGGGATGGGGAGTCGGGCCGCGTCGGAACCGGAAGCCACCACCAGGTGGTCGTATTCGTACTTGTTGCCGGCGGCGGTGAGGACGCTCTTGGCAACGGAGTCGATCTTCACGGCCCGCTCGCCGGTGACCAAAGTCAGGGCTTCGTGGTCCCACATGGACGCATCGCCCAAGGTGAGGTCCACGTCGGTTTCCGTGAGGGCCTTGCTCAGCGCAACGCGGTCGTAGGGGAGGTGGGCCTCTTCGGTGAGCACCGTAACCTGCCAACCTTCAAGTCCGCGATTGACCATGGCATCGGCGAAACGGTGGGCAGCGGGGCCGCCGCCGACGACGACGATGCGGCGCGGGTTCTCTGTACTTGAAGTGTGTCCGGTCACTGGTGGGCCTTTCGCAGATGTTGCAGACGGATCTCCGCAACTTGTGCTTCCAGCCTAGGGACGGGCAGTTTCGCTTCAGTTTCCCTTATGTTTCGTGATCTTAACTTCTGCATCACGAACGCATTTCGCGAGGTGTGAGGTCTCTTTTACGCATTGGACACAAACCCGGACAACCGATGAAACACCCGGGTCCTAGCTTGGAGTAGTGGCCGCAAGTGTGGCCCGGTCCGGGGGAGTGACGGTGGAAATGCCAGCACCCGGACACAGTGAGAGGGGCTGAAATGACCGTAATTCTTGACAGGGCCGAGGACCTGACCACCACCGCCACATGGCACCGTGTTTGCCCGGTGGATGAACTCGAACTGGCTTGGGGCGAGGCTGCGCTGATCGCCGGCCGTCAAATTGCGCTGTTCCGCACAGCGCCCACCGAGGTCTTCGCTGTGGCACAGCAGGACCCGGCGACTCTCGCCAACGTCATGGCCCGCGGAATCATTGGATCCCGCGGAAGCCGTCCGACCATCGCGTCGCCGCTGCACAAAGAGGTCTACGACCTCGAAACCGGCGAATGCTTCACCAACCAGGAACTCAAGCTCGCGGCCTTTGCCACCCGTTTGGTGGATGGCTTCATCGAAGTTGAACTCTAAAAGTCCTACAAGCCCAACGCTTCGCGGACATCCCTGAGAACATCGTCCAGGGATGTTCGCGCTGCTTGGCGTGCAGCGGGAAGCTCCGCGGCCGACTCCACGGCTTGGATGACTTCCAGGTAGCACTTGAGTTTTGGCTCCGTGCCACTGGGGCGGATGATGACGCGGCTCTGGTCCCGTGTCAGGTACAGCAGGCCGTCCGTGGGCGGCAGGTTTTCGCATCCTTCCGCGAGATCAGCGGTAACCTCGACGGCGGAGCCCCCGAACGCTTCCGGCGGATTGACCCGCAGGCGGTTCATCATGGCGTCCAAAAGACCCAGATCCGCCACCCTGATACTGAGCTGGTCGCTCGCATGGAGCCCGTGCACCAGATACAAGTCATCCAGGGTGTCGAAGATCGTCTTGCCCTCAGCCTTGGCAGTTGCCGCGAGTTCCGCAATCAGCACTGCTGCTGAAATGCCGTCCTTGTCGCGCACCAGGTCCGGTGCCACGCAGTATCCCAGCGCCTCCTCGTACCCGTAGGTGAGACCGGGGACCCGCGAAATCCATTTGAAGCCTGTGAGTGTTTCCTCGTGGGCGTACCCTGCTGCGGCCGCGATGCGCGAGAGCAGCCGGGAGGACACGATCGAGTTGGCGAAGACGCCGGTCTGCGGCTCGTCCCCGGCCCCGGCAGCCATACGCGCCACGACGTGCGCACCCAAGAGCGCCCCCACTTCATCACCCCTGAGCATCCGCCAGGCTCCCGTGGCGGGATCCAACGCAGCAACCGCAGCCCGATCGGCGTCGGGATCGTTGGCCAAAACGATGTCCGCACCCGACTCAGCGGCTGCCGCAAGGGCCAGGTCCAGCGCGCCGGGCTCCTCCGGGTTGGGGAAGGCGACGGTGGGGAAGTCCGGGTCCGGCTCGGCCTGTTCGGCCACGAGCGTGACGTCGGTGAAACCGGCGGCGTTCAACACGGAGACGGCCGTTTCGCCGCCGACCCCGTGCATGGGCGTCAGGACGATCTTGAGGTCGCGGGCCGGAAAGTGTTCCCGATCCACCAATCCCGCCATCGCGGCTTCATAGTCGGAGGCGATGGTTGTTGGCAGCACAGTCCATCCGCTGTCCGCGAGTTCAATCGAATCCAGCGCGCCTACGGCTTCGATCTTCGCGGCGATCTCGGCGTCGTACGGTGCCACGATCTGCGAACCGCGCCCGCTTTCGGACACGGCGTGCCGCCCAAGGTAGACCTTGTAGCCGTTGTCCTGCGGCGGGTTGTGGCTCGCTGTGACCATCACGCCGCCGTCGCAATCCAGTGACCGGACCGCATAGGCGAGCAACGGCGTCGGAAGCGCTGCCGGCATGAGGAACGTCTCGATGCCGGCGGCTGTGAAGATCGCGGCCGTTTCTTCAGCGAAGATGTCCGAGTTGTAGCGGGCATCGTAACCGACGACGGCGCGCGGCCGGGTTCCCGGCGCAGCTGCGGCCACCACTTCGGTGAGGAAGGCTGCCAAGCCTGCCGCTGCCCGGCGGACGACGACGCGGTTCATCCGGTTGGGGCCCGGGCCGAGCGCTGCGCGGAGACCGGCTGTGCCGAACTGAAGCGTGCCGTTGAAGCTGTCGCCCAGTTCCTGGACAGCTCCCGCGTCACCGCCGCTGGCGAGGTCGGCCAGCTCGACGAGAGCGGCCGACGTCGCCGGGTCCGGGTCTTGGGAGGCCCATTGGCGGGCGTCGGTGATCAGCTGTTCAAATGCGGCATCGCTGGATGTCATAGGGACAAAACTATCCTCAATGAGCGCTTCAGGGGCAACGAGGAGTGAGATCTCGCCTTTAAGAGTGGTTGTAAAGGGTGAGATCCCGCCCCTCGGCGGGTCTAGAGAGTTCGGGACGTGACCGTGAAGTCCGTGTCGCCCTCCATGCTGAAGACCGAGGCACCGGTGTTGTCCCAGTCCGGGAAGAAGGTGTCCGAAACAACTGCCCTTCCACCCGCAGCGAAGACTTCCACCGAGGACGAGTCCAGGAGGATCGTGAGATGGACCTTGCTGCTGGGGGAGGGCAAGGCCACTTGGTGAAATGGGCTGAATTTCTCGGAGAAGTTGCTGGTTCCGGCCTTGGAACGGTCCACCCTGACAGTGCGTGTTTCCTTGTTATAGGAGATGCGCAGCCCGGAGTCGGAGCCGGATGATTGGCGGAGGAGAACGCCCGCCTCGCGAGCGGAGGCCAGGTCCATCTCCAGCTCGATCAGTTGCGTACGGCCCTTGAAGTCCTGGCCAAGGTCCTTCGGTGAAGAGCCGACGGTGAGGTTTTTGCTCTTCACTTCACCGGAGTGTTCCATCGCTTCCCGCGCAGCGCCGGCAATGGCGGATCGCAACTCAAACCTCTTGTCGCCCCGAACTAAGGTGAGTTCGCGGGGAATTGCCATGGAGCCGCGCCATGGCGTGGTGGGCACATCCTGGGCGTAGTCCCAATTGCCCATCCACCCCAAAAGAACGGGTTTGTCCCCGGGCGCGCCCGAGATGGAGTTCGCGGCGTAGTAGTCGGCGCCGTGGTCCAGCCACTGGGATTCGTCGAGCGGCGCGTCGGGAGCGGCCGCATCTTCGGCCGTAAAGCGCGTCCCGTCGAATTCGCCCACGAAGTACTGCATGCCCGAACCGCCCGCAATGCCGCCGGGGTTGATGCTCAGGAGCATCACCCACTTCTTCGCGGTGGAGTCCTCCACGTTCATCTGGATGAGTTCAGGTACTTCCCAGAGCCCGCCTTGGGCACCGACGCCGGAGAAATCGCTCAGGTATTCCCAGCGGAGGAGGTCCGTGGACTTGAACATCTTGACCACCTGGGCGTCGGCCACCACAGTGGTCATCACCCAGTAGCGACCGGGCTCGTACCACGTGACTTTGGGGTCGCGAAAGTTGTTGTTGGTGGGTGCGAGGTTCAGAACAGGGTTTCCTTGGTACTTCTGCCACGTGGTTCCGTTATCCAAGCTGAAGGCCACCGACTGTGCCTGCGCGCCTTGCGGGAGAGCGCCGTTCTTACCGTACGCGCTGGTGTAGATAGCCACCATGGGTGGGTTTTTGGCTGAGCCGAGACCGGAAGCGTTGTTCTTATCCATCACGATGCAGCCGGAGAAGATTTCTTCTTCAGGGCTCGCCTCCATGGCCACGGGCTGCTGTTCCCACTGGATCAGATCCTTGCTGGTGGAGTGCCCCCAGGACATGTTGCCCCACGAGTTTCCACGCGGGTTGTATTGATAAAACGCGTGGTAGGTCCCGTCGTGATAGACGAGCCCGTTGGGGTCGTTGAGCCAGTTCTTCTCAGCCGTCAGGTGGGCTACGGGCCGCCAAGGGTCCGAAGCGGTGGGTGCCGGACCCGAGGGTGTTGGCACCGGCGTCGGGTTTGCTGTGCAGGACGCGGCAGAAAAGGCGACCACGACGGCGGCACTTGCGGCCAGCATGTGGCGGCGGGACAGGTGGGGGTTGGGGTAAGTCATGGGGGAGAAATCCTGAAGGTTTGGGGGTGGCAGGGATGCCGACTCTTCTGGAGCCAACACCCCTGCCGCGGCCTCATGGCCAGGGTGTTACGGCCTACTTGTAGTGGCCTTCGCCGCCAACGCGGAGGTTGGTGGGCAGGTAGCCGAACGGGCCGAGGCCGTTCTGGCCGAAGCTGCGGTCAACCTGGGTCACGCCGGCCTTGAAGTTCATCTTCACGGTGGGTGACAGGGAACCGCCGCGGACGCCGTCCACGTTGTCGATGAAGGACTGGACGAGGCCGCCGGGCTGCACATAGTGCGAATAGGCCTGGAACTGGCGGCCGTTCTGCCGTGGATCCGGACCCTCCGGCGCGTTGGCCGGCATGTTCAGGTCCGTCGGGGAGCCCAAGGCCAATCCGCTGTTGTTGACCGGCTGGTAGTCCGAACGGACGCCGTTGCCGACAAAGCCGTACACGCCGTCGGGGCCGCGCATTCCATCTGCATACGTGAACTGGTGGCTGATGGTGAACAGGTAGTACTTGTTCTTGCCGTTCTCGTTCTGGATGTAGATCTGCGGACGCTCAGTTTGGTCGTTGACGCAGTTGGCGGACAGGATCGGCGGAAGGAAGCTCCACTTGGTGAGGTCCTTGTTGTCCGCCACTGCCAGGCCCACGTTTGCGGTCTGGTACCAAGCGCCGGTGCTGTTGACCTGGGCCACGGTTTCGGCGTTGGGGTCGCCCGGCTGGTAGCCGAGGTCTTCCTGCTTGCACTTGTAGGAGCCGCGGGTGCCGCCGGTGTTGCCCTCGAACACCATGAAGGTCTTGCCCGGATGTGCCGGGTCCGCGAAGGTGTACGGGTCACGGAACGCGAAGCCGGGGTTCTGGGCTTTGTTCTGGTACAGCTTTCCGTCCGGCTCCAGCAGTTTGGTGTGCTGGAAGCCGTCGAAGGTCACGCCGTTTTGGTTGGCATGGATGTTACCCAGTGCCTTGGCAATCACGGCATCCGGAGCGATACCGCCGCCGCCCGCATTTCGCTCAGCGACGTCGTAGAACGTGGTAGCGGTGTAGAAGACGTTGATCTTGTTGCCCTGCATGAGGCGCGTGGAACCGGACCACTCAGTGTTGCCGATGGACGTGTTGTCCAGGAACAAGTGTCCGCCGTAGTTCCATTTGTCCTTGGCAGGATCGGCGTTGGTCTTCCGGAAGAAGTAGCCGATCCGCGCGTTCCAGTGGCGCTGGTCGAAGCCGTATCCGGCGTGCCGGTCGGCAACCAGGGCGAAGATGACGTCCCAGCCCTTGTAGCTGATCTGGTTTGCGTTCTCGTCCGTCAGGGACCAGGTGTCCCAGACCCAGACGTCGTCGTTCATGGCCGGGAAGTCCTTGGGGATTTCCGGCATGGTGACGTTGGGGCTCATGGAGTTCTGGCCGGGGGCAACGTTGGGGTTGCTCTGGGCCATGATCTGTTTGGCGTCAGCTCGCGTCCATTTGGACGTGAAGTCAGCCGCGGGATCGTATGCCTGCTGCGTGTGGGTGGTTGGCAGCGGGAAGCCGGGCGTGGGTGCCGGCATAGTGCTCGACGGCGGGTCTGCCGGGAGGTTGGCCTGCGCGGCTGGCGTCACCAGCAGGATGCTGCCGGCCACGCCTGCCGCCGCTGCGAGGGCTACGGCCTGTCGCAACCGGCGGCGCGGCCGTTGAGGGGTTGAGTGCGTGTTCATGCTTGCTCTTCTCGCGGAGTGTTGGACTTCGTGGAGTGGGGCGCATGCCCTGACCCCCTGTTGGGGGTTCTCTACTCAGGCGTCCATCGATCCGCTGTAGGCGTCATCGAAGGACGCCATCGTTTCGAGGTGCGGGGAAGCTTTGTAGCTATCCGCCGCGGTGGCTCCGGCACGTCGACTTACCGGAACGCTCTCCACGCTAGACACGTGTTAGGTCCCAAATCAAAAGGGTGTTTCGCAAGCATTTGCGGTTACCCGCCGGTACTTGCGCAAGCGCTTACATTGCCAACGTGCGCGCGTGACATTTCTGTGCGATGCGGGTCAAATGTTGCGTCACCTACCGGATTCTTCCTGAGAATTTACTGTGCGTTTACTTCCGCTGTGGAATTGTTAGCGCACACCCTTAAACAGCAATGCGGGGCCACCCGTAAGGTGACCCCGCATTGTTGTAGGTAGCGGTCAGAGCTTGGCGATGATCTCCGCCAGAAGCGTGGAGATCCGCTTGCCCGCTGCGTGTCCGGCTTCCAGGACTTCCGCGTGGCTCAAAGGAACCGGGCTGATGCCGGCTGCGAGGTTGGTGACCAGGGAGATACCGAAAACTTCCATGCCTGCATGGCGGCCGGCGATGGCTTCCAAGGCGGTGGACATGCCCACCAGGTCTGCGCCGATCCGCTTGGCGTATTGGACCTCTGCCGGAGTCTCGTAGTGGGGCCCCGTGAACTGCGCGTACACGCCCTCCTGCAGGGAGGAGTCGACTTCGCGGGCGAGCTCGCGGATCCGGGAGGAGTAGAGGTCGGTGAGGTCAACGAACGTTGCGCCCTCAAGGGGTGAGGTTGCGGTGAGGTTGATGTGGTCACTGATGAGAACGGGTGTGCCCGGGGTCCAGTCTTCATTGAGCCCGCCGCAACCGTTGGTGAGGACCAGAGTCTTGCAACCGGCAGCCGCGGCCGTGCGGACGCCGTGGACTACGGACCGTACACCCCGGCCTTCGTAGTAATGGGTCCGGGCGCCTAACACCAAGGCGCGCTTGCCCTCCTTGGTGAGGACGGAGCGGATGGTGCCAACATGGCCCACCACCGCTGGTTTGTGGAAGCCCGGGACCTCGGATGCGTTCAATGTGGCGGTGGTTTCGCCGATCAGATCGGCAGCCTCCGCCCATCCGGATCCGAGCACCAGGGCCACGTCGTGGGACTCGACGCCGGTCTCCGCGGCGATGAAGTCCGCGGCGGCCTTCGCGGCCTCAAAGGGGTCAGTGTTCATCAGCTCAGTGTTACTCACTGGTACAAGCTACCTTGCGGCTACAGCACTTTGGTAGGGACCCGGGTGGAGTGAGGTTCGGCTGGGTGGCAACCGGCGTGGCAATGAGCGAGAATTGAGGACTGTGACCACCCAAGTTGACTTTAGTGCCCCCCGTATCGCGATCCTGGGAGGTGGTCCCGGTGGATATGAAGCTGCCATGGTGGCCGCCTCGCTCGGCGCGCACGTCACGATCATCGAGCGGGCAGGCCTCGGCGGCTCCGCGGTGCTGACCGACGTCGTGCCTTCCAAAACCCTTATTGCCACCGCCGACCTCATGACCCGCGTCGGTGAGGCGGACGAACTCGGTGTGAAGTTCGACGGCGACGGTACGGCTTCGAAGCCCCGTGCCGACCTCAAGCACATCAACGATCGCGTGCTTAATCTGGCTCATGGGCAGTCCGATGACATCCGTGCAGGCCTTGAGCGCCTGGGTGTGGAGATCGTTATTGGTTCCGGCAAACTGCTGGACAACAACACCATCGAGGTCCTGACCATCGACGGAATCCGCACCATCGATGCCGATGCCATTCTGTTGGCTGTCGGCGCTCATCCGCGTGAACTCCCCACCGCCAAGCCCGACGGCGAACGCATCCTCAACTGGGCGCAGATCTACAACCTGGACGAGCTTCCCGAAGAACTGATCGTGGTGGGTTCGGGCGTCACCGGTGCCGAGTTCGCATCCGCCTACAACGGCCTGGGCTCCAACGTCACGCTGATCTCCAGCCGCGACCAGGTTCTCCCGGGCGAGGACACGGACGCCGCCAAGCTGCTGGAAGGCGTCTTCGAACGTCGCGGCGTGCGCGTTCTGTCGAAGTCCCGTGCAAACGCAGTGGAGCGAACGGACGACGGCGTTAAGGTCACCTTGGGTGACGGATCGATCGTGACAGGTTCGCATTGCCTGGTATGTGTCGGCTCCATCCCCAACACCGCCGGCATCGGCCTCGAAGAAGCCGGCGTGACGCTCACAGAGTCCGGGCACATCAAGGTGGACGGCGTTTCCCGCACCACTGCCCCCAACATTTACGCTGCCGGCGACTGCACGGGTGTCTTCGCCCTGGCATCCGTTGCCGCCATGCAGGGCCGCATCGCGATCGCACACTTCATGGGCGACGGCGTGAAGCCGCTCAAGCTCAATCAAGTGGCGTCGAACATCTTCACGTCTCCGGAGATCGCCTCGGTGGGTGTTTCAGAAGCAGACCTCGCTTCGGGCAAGTACCAGGGCGACGTGGTGATGTTGTCCTTGCTGAGCAACGCCCGAGCCAAGATGCGCAACACCAAGGACGGCTTCGTCAAGATCATTGCACGCAAGGGATCCGGGACCGTAATTGGTGGCGTGGTGGTGGGCCCGAATGCTTCGGAGCTCATCTTCCCGATCTCCGTGGCTGTCACCCAGAAGCTCCACGTGGATGACGTAGCCAGCGCCTTCACGGTGTACCCGTCGCTGACCGGGTCCATCTCGGAGGCCGCGCGGCGCCTGCACGTGCACATGTAGCTCCAACGCCGGCGCCCGTTTCGGGGGTTCCCTGCTGATCATGCCGTGCGCACGGCACTCCTGGCAGGGAACCATCGAAGCGGGCTCCGCAGGCCCTACACTTGCAGCACGGCGAGGGCCTCAGTCAATGGCATATGCAGGGCAGTTCCGTGGCCTGGCAGGATCACCTTCGCCTGGACAGCAGCGAGGGAGCGTGCCGAAGCGAGCGCGGCGGCCGGGTCCGAGTGGTACATCCGGTGCAACATCTGCGGGCCGGACGTGGTGCTGATCGGGTGGCCGCTGACGAACGAGTCGCCCACGGCGATCGCCCCGGCTGTTGGCAGCAGCAGGGCCACGTTGCCGGGGGTGTGCCCGGGTAGAAGGATCGCTTGGGGCTGCCCCGGAAGGTCCTTGAGCTTTTCGGGCGTCCAGGCTTCGGCGTGCGTGGCCGGCTCTGCCTGAAGGGCCTTGGCCTTGATGACGTGCAGCATCCACCGGAACACCGTGGGACGCCAGGCCCTGACGAGGACCTGCCCGAACGTGACCTGGTGCTTCTCCTTGCCCTGAACGTGGGCAAGTTCCTCGGGGGAGCAGAGGATGGGTGTGCCAAAGGTCCGGGAGAAGTAAGCCGCGGATCCTGTATGGTCCACGTGTCCGTGCGTGATCAACATTGCCTTGGCGTCGGCGGGATCGAGTCCGAGCCCTCGGATGGACTCTAGGACAAGCTCGCGGTCCGCCGGATAGCCGCCGTCGATCAACATGAAGCCTGAAGCGTCACGGACAATGAGCCAGTTGGACGCAGGCCCCTCAACAAAATGGACGCCGGGCGCGGGTTCGGATACCTTCACTCGGGAATTCTAAACCAGCGAGATCGCCGGAAAGCTGCGAGACCGCGGTTCCGGACCGGCGATTTCGCAGCCTTTCAGGGTGCTGGCAACTGTACGGCGTAGAGGGGGCTATGCGGCCTCAGGCGGCAGCCGCTTGGAAATGTTTTTCGATGATCCCCTTGATGTCCTCGTGGCAGCCCCCGCAGCCTGTTCCGGCGCGGGTGGCCTTGGAGACCTCGCCCACGGTACTGCAGCCCTCCACCACGGAAGTCTCGATGCTGGCCGCGCTCACTCCGGCGCAGCGGCACACGGTCCGCTGGGGATCGTTGCTGGTGGCGGCTCCGGCATCGAGTTGGTCGGGTCCATCCAAGCGGAGCAGCAGGGACCGGTCAGCGGGCAGCTCCGAGGAACGCTCGAAGAGCACCACAAGCTCAGCAGCGGTCCGGGGCATGCCCACCGCTACCAAGCCTTCCAGCACTCCGCCGCGGGTGGTCATCTTCACGTAGCGGCCGTGTTCAGGATCAGCCCACTGGGAGATCTGCCGGCGGGCACGCCCGGACGCGGCACCGGCTTCCAGGAGCTCCTCATCCCAAGGATCGGCCTGGTTGTCGCCTGCCACCGCAAGGTTGATGCCCCGCGCCTTCAAGACCACCACTCCGGGCTTCTCCATGGGCAGGGCTTCCAGTGCCTCGGCGGCGGCCTGGCCGTCACGGGCCAGGACCACGAGGTACTCAGCCAACCATTCGGCCTGACGCCAACCAGGACCCACCAAACCTGAGGGCCCGCCGGCTGTTCGGCACTCGACACAGGCAGCATCCGGGCACCGCACTTCCGCGCAGTCTCCAATCGCGAACATGTGGGGCTCGTGATAGGCCCGCAGGTGGTGGTCCACCAGGATTCCGGACCCCACAGGAAGGCCACAGCCCTCAGCCAGTTCAATGCGGGGGCGGACGCCACAGGACAACACCAGCAGGTCGCCGTCGATCGCGGAGCCGTCATCCAGCAGCAGAGCGGAGAAGCTGCCGCCGGGACCAGCCGTTTCCACGCCTGTAGAACGCGCGTTGCCGGCTATCCGGACGCCGCCGGCGCGCAGGCTGCTGGTGAGCACGGAGCCACTGCCGCGGTCGATGCTGCGCCCCAGCGGGAAGGGACCGTTGTGAACCACAGTGGCCTGCGCGCCTTCTTCGGCGGCCGCGAGCGCAGTCTCCAGGCCCAGCACGCCGCCGCCAAGCACCACCACTCGCTTGCCGTCAGCGACGGCGGCACGGACCACGGCTGCGTCCTTCAGATCGCGCAAAGCAGTAACGCCGGCTGGAAGCACAGGTCCGGAAGGATCCGGGTTGAGTCCGGTCAGGTTAGGAATCACGGGACGGGACCCGGTGGCGAACACCAGACGGTCGTAGTGTTCAGTGCTGCCATCGGACAGCGCTACGTTCTGGCGGGCACGGTCGATCCTTTTGACCTTGACGCCCAACCGCACTTCCACGCCGTCGGACTCCAATTCGGACGCATCAGCCATGGCCAAAGCCTCGGCAGTGGTGCGGCCGACAGCGAGTTCAGCCACCATGACGCGGTTATACGCAGCTTCGCTTTCCTGCCCGATGACCAGCAACTGCACCAGCCCGGTGCGGACAGCGGGGAGCAGTTCGTCCACGAGCCGGGCAGCGACCGGCCCGAATCCAACAACAACAATGCGCTCGCTCATGATGCCTCCTTGACGTGCAGTGGCAGCCGCGTGCCCTCAGGGACGGTGTAAGAGTGCGGGTCCTGGGTGGAAACCGCGCGCCGGACCCATACCCGGCTGGTCTTGAACTCCGGCATACCGGAAATGGGATCTGTGGCCGCCTCCGTGAGGCGGTTGGCGTTTTCCTGGCCGGGAAAGTGGAACGGCAGAAAGACGGTGTCCGGGCGGACCGAGTTGCTGAGCTCGGCACGGCAAAGCACTTCGCCGCGCTGGTTCGTGACGGTGGCGTAGTCGCCGTCGGCAATGCCGCGCGAGGCCGCCGTAGCCGGGTGAATAAGGAGCCGGGCCTGGGGCTGCGATGCGAGGAGTTCGCTCACGCGGCGCGTCTGGGCGCCGGACTGGTAGTGCTCCAGAAGCCTGCCGGTGGCAAGGGCCAGGGAGTCGTCCGCAAAGGAACGGACAGCCCGCTTGGACGGGGTCACCGGCACCATGACGGCCCGGCCGTCAGCATGGGCGAATCCGTCGCCGAACAGCCTGGGGGTACCAGTGCTGCCCACCGGATACGGCCAGTAGGCAGCTTCACCGCGGTCCAGCATGGCGTAATCGATGCCCGAGTAGTCAGCCAGGCCGCCAGCAGAAGCCAAGCGCAGCTCTTCGAAGACGGTCTCGGGGTCATCGCTGAACGTTGAAGGAGCGTCAAGCATCCCGGCAAGCCGGGCCATGAGCCACAACTCGCTGCGGACACCCGGGGGAGGGGTTAGCGCGCGGCGGCGACGAATCACACGCCCTTCAAGGTTGGTGAGCGTTCCTTCTTCCTCGGCCCACTGCGTGACCGGCAGAACCAAATCCGCTTCGGCAGCCGTCTCGGACATGAAGAAGTCGCAGACCACCAGGAAGTCCAGGCTGCGGAGCCCCTGGATCACTGCATTGGTATCAGGAGCGGACACCACCACATTGGCGCCGTGCACGAAAAGGCAACGGACGCCGTCGGGCTTTCCCAGCGACTTGAGAAGTTCGACGGCGGGCAGGCCGGGTCCGGGGATCAACGACTCGTCGACGCCCCACACGCCGGCGACGTGGGCGCGGGCAGCGGGATCGGTGATCTTGCGGTAGCCGGGAAGCTGATCAGCCTTTTGGCCGTGCTCGCGGCCGCCTTGGCCGTTGCCCTGGCCAGTCAACGTGCCGTAGCCGCTGCGGGCCGAGCCGGGGAGACCAAGGAGAAGGCTGAGGTTGATGGCTGCGGTGGCGGTGTCCGTGCCGTCCACGTGCTGTTCCACGCCACGGCCGCTGAGGATGTAGCTGCCACCGTCGCGGGCCCCTTGGGCGAGCCGGCGTGCGGTTTCGCGGATGAGGGTGGCCGGTACGCCGGTGATGGACTGGACGCGCTCCGGCCAGAAAGCGTTGAGGCTGCGCACCACGGCTGCGTAACCGCTGGTGTTCTTCTCGATGTACGAGGCGTCGGCGAGTCCCTCGTGCACCACCACGTGGCTGATGCCCAAAAGGAGCGCCAAATCGGTGCCGGGCGTCGGCTGCAGGTGGAGGCCGCCGCCGTCGCCCGTGAAAGCAGCAGTAGCCGAGCGTCGAGGGTCCACAACGATCAGCCCGCCGGCGTCGCGGGCGCTTTGCAGGTGCTGGACGAACGGAGGCATGGTCTCGGCAACGTTGGAACCGAGCATGAGGATCACGGACGCGGTGTCCAGGTCCGTGACGGGGAAGGGGAGGCCGCGGTCCACGCCGAACGCCCGGTTGCCTGCAGCCGCTGCCGAAGACATGCAGAACCGGCCGTTGTAATCGATCCTTGACGTGCGCAGGGCCAGCCGGGCGAACTTGCCCAGCAGGTACGCCTTCTCATTGGTGAGGCCGCCGCCGCCGAAGACTCCGACGGCGTCGTTCCCGTACTGCTGCTGGGTGTCTTTGACGGCGGCCGTGATGAGCATGAGCGCCTGGTCCCAGGAGATGGGCTGGTGCACGCCGTCCGATCCCTTGAGCATCGGCTCCGTGACGCGCCCGTTGTGACGCAACAACGACGCCGATGTCCAGCCTTTGCGGCACAGCCCGCCCCGGTTAGTGGGGAAGTCACGCCCGGAAACTTCCAGGGGCGCGGCGGGTGCTGCGTCCGGCGCGGGCACTGCCCCGGCTGCAGGTGCAGCCGGGGTCAGCGTCATGGCGCACTGGAGCGCGCAGTAGGGGCAGTGGGTATCGGCGCCGTTGGGCATCTAGATGTGTCCGATCGTGTTGCGCTTCTGGGCGGGGCGGATGTAGCAGACCCAGCAGACGGTGAGCATCAGGACGTAGGCTCCAACGAATCCGTAGAACGCCGGTGTGTAGGAGCCGCTGGCGCTGTTGGAGGCATTGAGCACCTGAGGGATGACGAAGCCGCCGTAGGCGCCGATCGCGGAGATCAGGCCCAACGAGGAAGAAGCGAGCCGTGCGGTGGTGGCGCTCGTGGCGCCTGAACGGGCTGCTCGGCTGGACGTTGCAAAGATGACCGGGATCATGCGGTACGTCGCGCCGTTTCCAAAGCCGCTGGCCAGGAAGAGTAGCAGGAAGAGGGTGAGGAAGAGCCAGAAGTTCTTCAGTGGCAGGGTCCAGATCATGGTCAGGGTGATGACGGCCATGGAGGCGAACGAGGCGATGGTCATCCGGGCGCCACCCATACGGTCGGCCATGCGTCCGCCGTAGGGACGGGCCAAGGATCCGACCAGCGGGCCGAGGAATGCAAGGGACAATGCAACGGCACCGACGTGGATGGAGGAGAAGTCCGGGAAGTAGTCCTTGATCAGCTTGGGGAAGACGCCCGCGAAGCCGATGAATGAGCCGAACGTACCGATGTAGAGGAACGCCATGATCCACAGGTGAGGTTCCTTGAGGGCGGCCAGGGAACCGGCCACATCACCCTTGGCGCTGGTGAGGTTGTTCATGTACTTGTAGGCGCCGAATGCGGCGATGATGATCAGTGGGATCCAGATGATGCCCGCCATCGGCAGGTTGACGGTCCCGGCAGCCAGCAAGGTGATGGCGATGGGGACAACAAGCTGTGCGACGGCTGCACCAAGGTTTCCGCCGGCCGCGTTCAGGCCCAGCGCCCAACCCTTTTCGCGGGCAGGGTAGAAGAAGGTGATGTTGGCCATGGAGCTGGCGAAGTTGCCGCCACCGAAGCCGGCGAGTGCGGCCATGAGGAGCATGACACCGAAGGGCGTCTCCGGGTTGGACACACAGATGGCAAGGCCTGTGGTGGGGATCAGGAGCAGGAGCGCCGAGACGATGGTCCAGTTCCGGCCACCGAACTTGGGAACCATGAACGTGTAGGGGATTCGGAGTGTTGCGCCTACGAGGCTGGGGATGGAGATGAGCCAGAAGATCTGGTTGGTGTCGAACGTGAAGCCTGCTGCGGGGAGCTGGACCACCACGATGGACCACAGCTGCCAGACGACGAAGCCGAGGAATTCGGCGAAGATCGACCAGTAGAGATTGCGCTTGGCGATGGACCGGCCTTCGGCTTCCCACTGGCCCTTGTCTTCGGCGTCCCAGTTGGCAATCCAGCGGCCGGGGCGGTGCTCAAGGGTGGGGGTGGCGGTTGCAGTGGACTGGACGGGGGCCAGTTCTTCTGCGGAGCGGTCAACAGTCACGGAGTGCCTCCTTGGTGGGGGACGTTGTTATTCCAAGGTAGGTTTCGCGCATTTCGTGGACGGGCGCCGTTTGTAAACGTGCTGTGACATTTCCCTATCGGCGGGGTCACCGGCGCGTGAGGCAATGGTGAGGTAATGTGGCGCGGACCACAAGGTGAGATTTTCTTGTGTGTCCGCATGTTGGACTTGGTTGTCCGGTCAATGGACAGCGGGAACTATTATTGAACTCTCGAATAATCCGTCGCCGGTAGGTTCTGGGGCATCGGCCGGCGCAAAAGAAAGCTGCAAATACATGTCTTCCACCGCACCATCCAAGGAAGGTGAGTCCACTAAGCCAGTGAACTCACGGGGCAAGGTGATCTTCGCGAGCCTGATCGGCACGACGATCGAGTTCTACGATTTCTACGCCTACGCCACCGCGTCAGTACTCGTCTTCCCCAAGCTCTTCTTCCCCGACGCCACTGACATCAACGCGCTGCTCAGTGCGTTCGCCATCTTCGGTGTTGCCTTCTTCGCCCGACCCATTGGCGCAGTGGTGTTCGGCCACTTCGGTGACAAGATCGGCCGCAAGGGCACCCTGGTCGCCTCGCTGTTGACCATGGGTATCGCCACGTTCCTCATCGGTCTCCTGCCCACGGCCTCCATGCCGGGATGGGCCATCCTTGCCCCGATCATGCTGGTTATCCTCCGCTTCTTCCAGGGCCTTGCTTTGGGCGGAGAGTGGTCAGGCGCAGCGTTGCTGGCCACCGAGAACGCCCCCGAAGGTAAGCGCGCCATCTACGGAACGTTCCCTCAGTTGGGTGCACCCATCGGCTTCATCATCGCCAACGTCATCTTCATCTGGATGAACGTGTCGCTCAGCGCGGAAGAGTTCCTTGCGTGGGGTTGGCGTGTTCCGTTCATTCTCAGCGCGGTGCTGGTTGTGGTGGGCCTTTACGTTCGACTGAAGCTGGTGGAGAGCGCCTCCTTCACCAAGGTGATCGAGCAAGAAAGGTGCAGAAGGTGCCCCTCGCCGCCACCCTCAAGAGCCACTGGCGCCCCGTGGTGGCCGGTACGTTCATCATGTTTGCCACCTACGTGCTGTTCTACATCATGACTACGTTCACGCTGTCTTACGGCACCAAGCCCACCCTGGCGGGTGCGCAGGCAGCCGCTGAGAAGGCCGGCACACCCATGACGGCAGAACAGATCGCGGCGTTCGTCCCCGGCCTGGGAATCACCCGGTCCGATTTCCTCTGGATGCTGATCATCGGCGTCGTCTTCTTCGGCATCTTCACCGTGGTCTCCGGACCGCTCGCTGAGAAGTGGGGCCGCCGCAAGTTCCTGCTGGGCGTCACCGCCGGCATCTTCGTGTTCGGTGCGCTCTGGTTCACCATGTTTGGTCCCGGCCAGGCAGCGGCGATGGTTGGCCTCATTGTGGGCTTCACGCTCATGGGCCTGACCTTCGGTCCCATGGCGGCGATCCTTCCGGAACTGTTCCCGGCCAACGTCCGCTACACGGGCTCGGCTGTGGCGTACAACCTGTCCTCCATGATCGGAGCCGCCCCGGCATCGTTCGTGGCAATTGCCCTCTGGTCCGCAGCCAACGGCAGCACGTGGCTGGTAGGTGTCTACATGGCCGCCGCTGCGGTGGTCACCTTCATCGCGCTCTGGCTGACCCGCGAAACCAAGGACATGGACTACGAGAACAACGTCGCCTAAGTACCCCGCTTACGACGTCGGCCCCGCACCAAACGGTGCGGGGCCGGCGTCGTTAAGAGGTTCTTGGCGTTAGTCCTCGATGGTCGCGATGACTGCGCCGGCGGCAACGGTCTCACCGGCGGTGGCAGCAAGGCCACGCACAGTACCGGCCTTGTGGGCAGTCAGGGGCTGCTCCATCTTCATGGCTTCCAGGACCACGATCAGATCGCCCTCGGCCACAACATCACCTTCCGAGGCTGCCACCTTGACGATGGTGCCCTGCATGGGGGACGTCAGGGCATTGCCACCGGCAGCTGCAGCCGTGGCACCAGCCGAGCGGGAGCGTTTCTTGGATTTGCCGGACTTGGAGCCTGAACCGCTGGAAACCGCGGCGACGCCGCCACCCAGGCCGGACGGCAGGACGACCTCAAGGCGCTTGCCGCCAACCTCGACGACGACGCGCTGGCGCTCACCGGCGTCGGGCGTTTCAGTACCGGCACCGCTTGCCGACCATGCCGGGAGGCTGTTGACGAACTCGGTCTCGATCCAGCGCGTGTGAACCTTGAACGGTCCTTCCGCCGGGGCAAAGGCGGGGTCGGTGACCACGGCGAGGTCGAACGGGATGACGGTGGGAATACCCTCCACCACCATCTCTTCAAGGGCGCGACGTGAACGCTGAAGGGCT
Organism: Pseudarthrobacter sp. PvP004; assembly: GCF_017876035.1. NCBI lineage: Bacteria > Bacillati > Actinomycetota > Actinomycetes > Micrococcales > Micrococcaceae > Pseudarthrobacter > Pseudarthrobacter sp. PvP004. The sequence goes on along the minus strand of NZ_JAGINL010000001.1, from coordinate 2,528,806 downwards.
TGCTCGCGGGAAGCGCCAGTGACGATCAGCTTGGAGAGCATTGAGTCGAAGTTGCCGCTGATGACGTCGCCCTGCTCAATGCCGGAATCGATCCGGACGCCGGGTCCCGTCGGGTTCTTCAGAGTGGTGATGGTGCCGGGGGCGGGCATGAAGTTGCGTCCCGGGTCCTCGCCGGTGATGCGGAACTCGAAGGAGTGGCCGCGGACCTCGGGGTCGTCATAGCCAAGCGCTTCACCGCGGGCGATGCGGAACTGCTCGCGGACGAGGTCGATGCCCGTGACTTCCTCGGAGACGCAGTGCTCCACCTGGAGGCGGGTGTTGACCTCAAGGAAGGAAATAGTGCCGTCCTGGCCCACCAGGAACTCGCAGGTGCCCGCGCCTAAGTAGTTGGCTTCCTTCAGGATGGCCTTGGAAGACTCGTACAGTCGCTTGTTCTGCTCTTCGCTGAGGTAAGGAGCGGGAGCTTCCTCCACGAGCTTCTGGTTGCGGCGCTGCAACGAGCAGTCGCGGGTGGAAACCACCACGACGTTGCCGTATGCGTCGGCCAGGCACTGGGTCTCAACGTGGCGGGGAGCGTCGAGGAAGCGCTCGATGAAGCATTCGCCGCGGCCGAAAGCTGCGACGGCTTCACGGACTGCGGATTCGTACAGCTCCGGGATCTCGTCCATGGTGCGGGCAACCTTGATGCCGCGACCACCACCGCCGAAAGCTGCCTTGATGGCAACGGGGAGGCCAAACTCCTCAGCAAACTTCAGGATCTCGTCCGCGGACTCAACGGGGTCGGCGGTGCCGGGGACCAGGGGAGCGCCCACCTTTTCGGCAATATGCCGGGCCTGAACCTTATCGCCCAAGGCCGAGATGGCCTCGGGGGACGGGCCGATCCACGTGATGCCAGCTTCAATGACCTTAGCCGCGAACTCGGCGTTCTCCGCGAGGAACCCGTAGCCGGGGTGGATGCCGTCGGCGCCTGACTGCTTGGCGACGTCGATGATCTTGTCCATCACCAAGTACGACTCGGCGGCGGTATTGCCACCCAAAGCGTAGGCTTCGTCGGCGAGGCGGACATGGAGGGCGTCGCGGTCGGGGTCGGCGTAAACGGCTACGGAGGCAATGCCTTCGTCCCGGGCGGCTCGGATGATGCGGACCGCGATTTCGCCGCGGTTGGCAATCAAGACCTTGGTGAGAGGGCTGGAAATGGGCTGCGCCGGGTTAGCTGACAAGTTGTTGACTCCTTCTGTCCTTGAGGAGCCTAGCGCGATTGTGAGGGTTCCGCCCATATTGATGGGGGATTCCGTGTGTGAGGCGATGTTCCTTTGTAGGGTTGCTACAAATTGCCTTTACTGGCTATTCGCGTCCCACAGCTCCGTGATGCCAACGTTCGCGTGGACCAGCAGGTCCCGGAGTGTGGAAATGGAAAGCCCGACGACGGCGTGCGGGTCGCCGTCCACCTTGCGGATGAAGGCCCCGCCCAAACCGTCGATGGTGAAGGAGCCTGCGCAATGAAGGGGCTCTCCAGTGGCGATGTAGGCGTCGATGTCGTTGCTGCTCATCCGGGCGAAGTGGACCTCGGCGCTCGAAACCGCTCCGACTGTGGCGCCCGTGCCTTCGGGGGTCTCGTCACCTGCTGCATCCTCGTCTGCGTCAGCGGCGGTGTCCCGGCAGTCAACCAGCCAATGCCCTGTATGAAGCACCCCCTGCGAGCCGCTCATGCGCAGCATCCGTTCCCGGGCGACCTCCGCCGTGTAGGGCTTACCGTGGGACTCGCCGTCGAACTCAAAGACAGAGTCGCAGCCGATGACCAAGGCACCTTCGGCTTCGGGGAGGGCTGCGACGGCTTCGGCTTTGGCCCGTGCCAGCAACAAAGCGGTGTCGTGGGCGTCCGTCACACCGTATTTTGCCTGCACCGCATCCTCATCAACGTCCGACACCAGGACGTCATGCCGGATCCCGGCTTCCGTGAGGAGCTTGGTGCGGGCAGGGGACTGGGAGGCAAGGATCAATCGGGTCACGCCTCCCAGCCTAATACGAACCCTCTCTCACATCCCGCGTGCTTACGGCGAACCCTCTCTCACATCCCGGGTGCTTAAACCGAACCCTCGCTCACTTGCCTGAAGCAAGTGAGCGAGCGTTCGGATATATCAGCTGTGATGTGAGAGAGGGCTAATGGACCAGTTCCTCGGATCCGGCTTTTGAACGGTCGCTCCGCTCCAGCTTGGCGCCTTCAACATCCACGTCAGGGAGGATGCGTTCCAGCCATTTGGGCAGCCACCAGGCCTTCTCGCCCAAGAGATACATCACTGCGGGGACGATGGTCATGCGAACCACGAAGGCGTCGATCAGCACACCGAATGCCATCGCGAAGCCAAGCGGCCGGACCATGGTGAGGTGGCTGAAGATGAAGCCGGAGAACACGCTGACCATGATGATCGCGGCCGCGGTGACAACGGCTGCCGCGTGGCTGAACCCGGAGCGGACAGCATGCTTGGCGGACTCACCGTGCATGAACGACTCCCGCATGCCGGATGTAATAAACACCTGGTAGTCCATCGCGAGTCCGAACAGCACGCCGATCAGGATGATGGGCAGGAAGCTCAGGACAGCGCCTGGATTGGCGACGTCGAAGATGCCTCCCAGCCAACCCCACTGGTAAACAGCAACCACGGCACCGAACGCGGCAGCGAGGGATAGCAGGAACCCGCCGGTGGCCAGCAGCGGCACCACGATGGAGCGGAACACCAGAAGGAGCAGCAGCAGTGAAAGTCCGACGACGATCGCCAAGTACGGCGGCAAGGCGGCGCCAAGTTTCTCGGACACATCGATGTTGCCGGCCGTCTGGCCGGTCAAACCGATTTTCACGCCCAGGTCCTCACTGATGCCGGTGCCCTTCGCGCGGAGATCGGACACCACCTGCACTGTGCCGGCGCTGGCCGGACCTTCCTTCGGGATGACCTGGAAGACGGCGGTGCGGCGGTCGTCGCTCAGTGCAATGGGAACGGCGGCGATGACATTCTCAACGCTGCGGAGCTGATCCGCGACGTCGAACTGCTTGTTCTTGGCATCGTTCTCGCTGAGGCCTTCGGGGAATTCGCCCACCACGATGATGGGCCCGGTCATGCCTTCACCGAAGCTGCTGCGGGTGAGGTCATACGCCTTGAAGGCCTGCGAATCGACCGGCTCGGAGCCGCCGTCGGGAAGTGCCAGCCGCAGCTGGGAGGCAGGCAGCGCCAAGGCACCTAACAGAACGACGCTTGCTACGAGGGCAACCCACGGACGACGCGTGACCAAACCACCCCAGCCTCCGCTGCTTCGCTTCTCTTCGAGTTCACGGTCGGCAGCTTCGTGGCCCGGCTCGGCGTTGTGCTTTTCGGCCTTGGCCCAAGCGCGCTTGGAGATAAGTCGGCGGCCGATCAGGGCCAGTACGGCGGGTGTCAGCGTCAAAGCCACGACGACGGCTACGCCGACTGTCGCTGCGGCGGCAACACCCATCACTGCAAGGAAGGGCAACCCGGGAACCACAAGGGCAGCGAGGGCGATGATGACAGTGAGGCCTGCGAACAGCACTGCGTTGCCGGACGTCCCGGTGGCCAGTGCTGCGGACTCTTCCCCGTCCATGCCGGCCAGAAGCTGTGTGCGGTGGCGGTTGACGATGAACAGGGAGTAGTCGATGCCGACCGCAAGGCCGAGCATCAGGGCAAGCATGGGGGAGATGGAGCTCATGTCGATCACGCTGGTGAGCGCGAACGTTCCGCCGACACCTACGGCAACGCCGATCAGCGCCATGACAAGGGGCAGTCCGGCCGCGATGAGAGTGCCGAGCATGAGGATCAGGACCAGGGCAGCCACAGCGACGCCCACGATTTCAGCTACACCGAAGATTTCCGAGACGTCCTCGGTGATTTCCTTGCTGGCATAGGCCGTGACGCCTGCCGACGAAACGCCGTGGACGATCTCCTGAACTTCCTCGCGGACGGCGGGGTCAACGGCGTTGATGGAGGTCTTGAACTGGACCTGTGCGATTGCGGCTTTGTTATCGCTGGACACAAAGCGCAGACCTTGAGAGGCTTCGAGCTGTCGCTTGCCCAGTGCCAGCGCTGTGGCGCCGTCGGCTGCTTCCTTGGTTCCGGCGTCGAGCTTTTCCTTGGCTGCGGCGAGTTCGGCGCGCTGCGGAGCCAGCTGCGCCTCAATCTGTGCCGACGTCAGGCCGGAGGCTGCCAGTTGCTGCTCGGCGCCTGCCAGTTGCGCTTCGCCCGCAGTCAACTGTGCGCGGGCGGCATCCAGCTGGGTCTGCCCTTCGGCGGCCTGAGCTTCACCGGCGGCGATTTCGCCGGCGGACTTGTCGAGTTGCTCCTGGGTGGTGAACGGGTTCACTGTTCCCTGCACGTCAGGCAGGGCTTCAAGCTTGGTGAGTGCAGCCGCGACCGCGTCTTTTTTGGCCTGGTCAAAGCCGGCATCTCCGGCGTCGAAGACCACGCTGGCAGAGCCGCCGGAGGAGTCGGGCAGGGCCTCTTTGAGTTTGTCGGCCATCTGCTGGGTTTCAGTGCCCGGAATGGTGAAGTTGTTGGACATGGTGCCGTGGAACGCTGCGGCCGAGCCGCCCACTGCCACCATGACGGCCAGCCATATGGAGATGACGAGCCAGCGGCGGCGATACGAAAACTTGCCGAGACGGTAGAGGAACGAGGCCATGTCAGAACCGATCTTTGGTGGTTGGAACGGAAGGTGAGGCTGTTGCGGCTTGTGGGAACGCGTTCGACGGCGGCGCGAAGCCGGCACCGAGGAGACCCATCGCATCGATGAGGTGCTGGCGGAGGACCGCCAGGGATTCCGCCGAGAGGTCGGGTCCGCGCTCGACGAACCAGACGGTCATCGCCGCTTTGCCGCAGGAGATCACAGAACCCGCGAGGGCATGAAGGTAGAGCTCGCTGATGCCCGTGCCGAGCCTGCTGCGGGCGGCGTGAATGATCTGCTCGGTGCAGTGTTCCCAGGCTTCCAATTCGGAGCGGGCCAGTGATCGGTTGTCCTGGGTCAAGCTGAACAACTCGGCCATGGGGGCAACGGACATGGGATCGGCCAGGGCCATGAGGGCGGCCTGCGCGGATTCGAGGATGGACTCGTCTTTGGGACGCAGCCGGAACTGTTCCAATGCGTGGTCCATGAAGCCGTCGGCTACGGACGCCAGCGCGGCTTCAAGGCTGGGGAAGTAGTTGAAAAAGGTTCGCCGTGATACACCCGCGCTGGCTGCGATGTCTTCCACGGTGAAATTGCCGGACCCGTTGCTGCGCAAAAGGTCCAGGGCGGCGGAGGCGATAGAACTGCGGGTGGCCGCCTTGTTGAGTTCGCGCCGTGAGGGCGCGGTGGTCTCAGCTGTGGCGGACGACTCCGCAGTGGCATCCTGGCTACTGGTTTGGGTCACATACTTACACTAAGTGCAAGTTTGCACTCTGCGCAATTTGAGCGGCTTTGAGCGCACGAAAAAACCCGCCTTCGTTTGCTCCCCTCCCCGTTGAGTGGAGAGGGGAGCAAACTAGGGCGGGATCAAAGGAGGGCTTGGCTCAGAACTGGTGCGGCGGCGCCGGAGGAGCCGGCGGGGCCGGGGGAGTGGGCTGGGCTGACTGCTGGGCCGCCGTCTTGGTCAAGTAGACAGACTGCCCGGTGGCTCCGGGTTCACCCTCCCCAAGAGGCAGCACGTACACGGCGGTTCCGTAGGCGCACACTTCGGTCCAGTTGGTGCCCATTTCCGAGGTGTCGAAACGCATGGCCACGATGGCGTTGGCGCCACGCTGCTGTGCTTCGTTGACCATGCGTGCCATCACTTCCTGGCGGCTTTCGTAGAGGGCCTTGGTCATTTCGGGCAGCTCGCCGCCGCCCAGGGAGCGGAAGCCGGCCAGCATCTGTGAGCCAATATCGCGTGAACGGACAGTGAGGCCCATGACTTCGCCAAAGACGGCGTCGATGCGGTGGCCCGGGATTTCGTTGGAGGTGACGATCAACATGGTCCGAGCCTATCCAGACTTGACCCCTTAAACGGGGAAATCCCCCGGGGAGAACTCCCCGGGGGATTTGCGCCGTTCCAAAGAGGCTGAGCCTAGGCCTTTGAGTCGGCCAGCTCGCGCTCGTTGTTTTCAGCCGCTGCCTTGTCGGCGGCGAACTCATCAGCGAATGCGGCGCCGTTGCGGGGTGCGTTGTAGAGCGACTCGTCCAAGATGCCTTGGCGCTTGGCCACGATGGCGGGAACCAGTGCCTGGCCTGCCACGTTGACGGCGGTGCGGCCCATGTCCAGGATGGGATCGATCGCCAGCAGAAGGCCGACGCCGGCCAGCGGAAGTCCCAGCGTGGACAGGGTCAGTGTGAGCATGACGACGGCGCCGGTGGTACCTGCCGTAGCGGCGGAACCGAGGACGGAGACCAGCACGATGAGCAGGTACTGGCTAAAGTCCAGGTTGATGCCGAAGAACTGTGCCACGAAAATCGCTGCAATGGCCGGGTAGATTGCTGCGCAGCCGTCCATCTTGGTGGTGGCACCGAGCGGCACGGCAAAGGAAGCGTAGCCGGAGGGGACGCCCAGGTTCCGCTCAGTGACGCGCTGCGTGAGCGGCAGTGTGCCGATGGAAGAGCGGGAGACGAAGGCCAGCTGCACGGCCGGCCAAACACCGGAGAAGTACTGCTTGACGGAGAGGCCGTGGACGCGGACCAGGATCGGGTAAAGGACAAAGAGCACCAGGGCCAAACCGATGTAGATGGCTGCGGTGAATTTACCCAGGGAGCCGATGGTGTCCCAGCCGTAGATGGCCACAGCGTTGCCGATCAGGCCGATGGTGCCAAGCGGAGCGATACGGATGATCCACCACAGGACCTTCTGGATGACGGCCAGTGCGGAAGCGTTGAACGTCAGGAAGGCTTCGGCCTGCTTGCCCACCTTGAGGGCTGCAACGCCGATGGCGATGGCGATCACCAGGATCTGGAGCACGTTGAAGTTGACTGCAGTGCTGACCGTTGTGGCGGCGTTGGCACTTTCAGTGACGGTGGAGCTGGCACCGAGTCCAAGGAAGTTCTTGGGGAACAGGCCGATCAGGAAGGCCCACCAGTCGCCGGTCTTACCTGTGTACTTGGCCTCTTCGGTGATACCCGTGGCTGCGCCGGGCTGCAGGAGGACGCCCAGCCCAATGCCGATCAGCACCGAAACCAGCGAAGTGATGGCGAACCAGAGCAGCGTGTTCCATGCGAGTCGGGCAGCGTTGGAGACCTGACGCAGATTCGCAATGGAGCTCACCACGGCGGTGAAAATCAAAGGAACGACGGCGGTCTGCAGCAACGAGACGTAGCTGGATCCGATCGTTTGGAGAGTAGCGCCGAGGCCGTTGGGGGCGGTCTTGGTGCTGCCCGTATACTTGGCAATAAGGCCGAGGACGAGGCCGATGATGAGGGCTGCGATGATCTGGACGCCGAAGGAACCGGCCCACTTGGGGAGCCGGAAGCCGGTCTTGCCAGCTGCTGGGGAAGTGTTGGTTGAGGTGCTCACCGGAACACGTTAGGTGCTTCTCAAATAACATAGCGAACGAACGTTGAGAAATGTTACGCGCGCTTGGGAACCTCGTTGCCGGTTCATCCCCGCATTTCCGGCCCTGAGTGGGGCGTGTGTGAAGTTATTCCCGGAAGCGGTGTGGCGATGATCTCTGCCGAAAGAGCGATCAGATGCGCGGGGCGGAAACGGCGCAGTCCTTGGTGCATAGGTGGTGTGCGGGACGGGAAGGGGTGCGCGGGGTGGGAATGAGTGTGTCTGGGACTTGGGGTTGCCCCCGCCCGGCTCCGTCCTGGTGGCGGCGTTGTAGCCAGCGCACCACTTTCCGCCGATCGCACCCGTAACCTCTGGTGCGAAATGGGGGAAAGGGTGCGCTCTTGGTATCGAAGGGGTGCGCGGGGTGGGAATGAGTGTGTCTGGGACTGGGGTTGCGCCCCTCGGCTCCGTCCTGGTGGCGGCGTTGTAGCCAGCGCACCACTTTCCGCCGATCGCACCCGTAACCTCTGGTGCGCAATGGGGGAAAGGGTGCGCTCCTGGCGACGAAGGGGTGCGCGGGGCGGGAAGGGGTGCGCGGGGCGGGAAGGGGTGCGCGGGACGGGAAGGGGTGCGCGGGGTGGGAATGAGTGTGTCTGGGACTGGGGTTGCGCCCCTCGGCTCCGTCCTGGTGGCGGCGTTGTAGCCAGCGCACCACTTTCCGCCGATCGCACCCGTAACCTCTGGTGCGCAATGGGGGAAAGGGTGCGCTCCTGGCGACGAAGGGGTGCGCGGGGTGGGAATGAGTGTGTCTGGGACTTGGGGTTGCCCCCGCCCGGCTCCGTCCTGGTGGCGGCGTTGTAGCCAGCACACCACTTTCCGCCGATCGCACCCGTAACCTCTGGTGCGAAATGGGGGAAAGGGTGCGCTCTTGACGCCGAAGGGGTGCGCGGGGCGGGAGCGGGCGCGAACCCGCCCAGCCCCCAGCTAAAGCCCGCCCCCAGTTAGAACCCGCCTAAAGGCCAATGGCCGGAAGCGCATGAGCCTCAGCCCAGCAGCGCCCGGCGCAGGACGTCCAAACCGACCGATCCGATGTTCAGCGCTTTGCTGTGGAAGGACTTCAAGTCGAAGCCTTCGCGGGATTCAAGCTCGGCGCGGATCTGCTCCCACAAACGCTGCCCCACTTTGTAGGACGGCGCCTGGCCCGGCCATCCGAGGTAGCGGGTGAATTCGAACTGGAGCTGGCCTTCGCTGATGTCGAGGTTGGCTTTGAGGAAGTCGAATCCCTTCTCGGGTGTCCAGGTGCCGGTGCCCCAACGTTCGGGGACGGGGAGTTCCAAGTGGACGCCGATGTCGAACACCACGCGGGCTGCGCGCATACGCTGCCCGTCCAGCATGCCCATATGATCGCCCGGGTCCTTGAGGTAGCCCAGTTCCAGCATGAGTTGTTCGGCGTAGAGTGCCCAGCCTTCGCCGTGGCCGGAAACCCAGCAGACGTTCCGGCGCCAGTTGTTGAGGAGTTCACGCCGGTAGGTTGCCGTGGCCACTTGGAGGTGGTGGCCGGGAACGCCTTCGTGGAACACCGTGGTGGTTTCGGACCAGGTGGTGAAGGTGTCTTCGCCGGCGGGTACGGACCACCACATGCGGCCGGGCCGGGAGAAGTCGTCCGACGGTCCGGTGTAGTAGATGCCGCCCTCGTCGGTGGGCGCGATCATGCACTCGAGGGTCTTCATGACGTCCGGGATGTCGAAGTGGACGTCGGCGAGTTCGGACACGGCACGGTCGGAGAGTTCCTGCATCCAGGCCTTAAGTGCGTCCGTGCCTTTGATCTGGCGGGCGGGATCGTTGTCGAGGATGCTCTTGGCTTCCTCGATCGATGCACCGGGCTTGATCTGGCCGGCAACTTTCTCCTGCTCGCTGATGAGCCGCTCGAGCTCTTGGACTCCCCAGGCGTAGGTCTCTTCCAGGTCGACTTCGGCACCGATGAATGAACGGGAAGCCAGGGAGTAGCGTTCGCGGCCCACGGCGTCCTTTTCGGGGGCGACGGGGAGGAGTTCGTCGCGGAGGAAGGCTCCCAGGGCGCTGTACGCTGACCGCGCGGCGGATGTGCCGGCGTCGAGCTTGTCTTGGACTTCGGCGGGCAGGGGCGCATCACCAAGGGATGCGTCTGCGGCCATCTTGGCGAAGAAGCCGTCCTCGGCGGCGTACCGGCCGGTTTGTTCGATGACGATCCGAATCTGGCGTGCTGCGGCTACCTTGCGGTCGTCTTTTGCGGCGCGCAAGGACGCAATGTAGCCCTCAATCGCACCGGGTACGTTGGCGGCGCGGCCCGCGATGTGCTCCCAGTGTTCAACCGTGTCCGTGGGCATGAGGTCGAAGATGGCACGGATGTCCTGGGCGGGCGAGGCGATGTTGTTGAGGTCGGCTGCATCCCAGCCGGACTGGTGGATTTCCAGTTCCAGGCCGAGTCGTTCCCGCATGGCATCGAGGGTGACAGCGTCCACATCATCGGAAGGCTCAAGGCCTGCCAGAGCATCCAGAGCCAACCTTGTGGCCTCCGCATGGGCTGCTGCCCCGGCCGGTGAGTAGTCCTGGTATTCGGTTTCGTGTCCCGGCAATCCCAGTGTGGTGGCGAAGCTGGGATTGAGTTCGATCAGCTTTTCTGTGTACGCGTCAGCGACGGCATCGATGGCGGACTTAGGGCGTACGGGAGTGTTTGCAGTAGTCACCCACAGAGCCTAACCGCGACGCCGCTTACGTGAAAGGGTTGTTGAACTTTTCTACACGCGAGGGAATTAACCCCGGCTGCGCTTCCACGCACCTGGACCCGGAGTGGGATCCAGACGCAGTTGCTGGCGACGCACCCAGTGCCGGACGTTCGGTTTGGACGCGGCAACCTCTTGCGGGGCGCCCAAGGAAAGCACGACGGCGGCAAGCGCCGCGAGCTCTTCGGCCGTCGGCTCGCCCTTGACCACCGAGAACATGGGTTCAGCGGGTGCTTCGGCGGGTGCTTCGGCGGGCGCCGAGTCGGCGCGATGCTTTGGCGCGCTCACAGGGGGATGTTTCCGTGCTTCTTGGTGGGCAGGCTCGCGCGCTTGTCGCGGAGGGCGCGGAGGCCGCGGATGATCTGCAGGCGAGTGTCCGAGGGAGCGATGACTGCGTCAACGTAGCCCAGCTGTGCTGCCTGGTACGGGTTGAGGAGTTCTTCCTCGTAGCCTTGGATGATCTCGGCGCGCTTGGCTTCGACGTCGCCGCCGGCCTCGGCAACGGCAGCGAGATCGCGACGGTAAAGGATATTCACTGCACCCTGGGCGCCCATGACGCCAATCTGCGCGGTGGGCCACGCGAGGTTCAGGTCCGCGCCCAGCTTCTTGGAGCCCATCACGATGTACGCGCCACCATAGGCCTTACGGGTGATGACCGTGAGCTTCGGAACTGTTGCCTCTGCGTAGGCGTAAAGGAGCTTGGCGCCGCGGCGGATGATGCCTTGGAACTCCTGATCTTTGCCGGGCAGGAATCCGGGGACGTCTACCAGCGTGATGATGGGGATGTTGAACGCGTCGCAGTGACGGACAAAGCGGGCGGCTTTCTCCGAGGCCGAGATGTCCAGCGTTCCCGCGAACTGCATGGGCTGGTTGGCCACGATGCCCACGGTGTGTCCCTCGACGCGGCCGTAGCCGATCATCACGTTGGGAGCGTACAGCGACTGCATCTCAAGGAAGTGGGCGTCGTCAACAATCTGCTCGATGACTTTGCGCATGTCGTAAGGCTGGTTGGCGGAATCGGGGATCAGGCCGTCAAGCGAGTGGTCGTCGTCGTTGAGTTCCAGTTCCTGGTCGTGCTCCACCACGGGGGCCTCGGACAGGTTGTTGGAGGGGAGGAAGTCCAGGAGCTCGCGCACGAACTCAATGGCGTCAGCTTCATCCGATGCCAGGTAGGTGGAGGTACCTGTGGTGGCATTGTGCTGGCGGGCGCCACCGAGGGTTTCCATGTCCACGTCTTCGCCGGTGACGGTCTTGATGACGTCCGGTCCGGTGATGAACATGTGGGACGTCTTGTCCACCATGACCACGTAGTCGGTCAGGGCGGGGGAGTAGGCGGCGCCACCGGCGCACGGGCCCATGATGAGGGAGATCTGGGGGACCACGCCGGAAGCATGGACGTTGTTGCGGAAGATGTCCGCGAACATGGCCAGCGAGGCGACGCCTTCCTGGATTCGTGCGCCGCCGCCGTCGTTAATGCCCACAACCGGGCAGCCGTTGCGGAGGGCGAATTCCTGGACCTTAACGATCTTTTCGCCGTTGACCTGGCTCAGTGAGCCGCCGTAGACACTGAAGTCCTGGCTGTAGATGGCGATCAGGCGGCCGTCCACTGTGCCGTAGCCGGAAACAACACCGTCACCCAGCGGCTTCTTCTTTTCCATGCCGAAGGCGGTGGAACGGTGGACTGCGAGGGCGTCGAACTCGACGAACGATCCGGGGTCAACCAGGAGGTCGATGCGTTCGCGGGCGGTGTTCTTGCCGCGCGCGTGCTGCTTTTCGATCGCTTCCGGGCCGGAAGGCTGTTCCGCACGGGCCTGGCGGTCGCGGAAGTCGGCAATCTTTCCCGCTGTCGTTGTCAGATCGTGGCTCATCAAGTGTCTCCGGCTCTGTAGCTGATTTTCGCTGGCGCAATTCCGGGTTCGGATAAGTAGCTGACTTAAGTAGCTTCCGTACAAAGAACAGGCCCCGCAGGCCAGTCTAGTGACGCCTTTGCCGCGAACCGCTGTAGAAACCCTACAATTTTCCGCGTTCAAGCCAAAGCCATCACTATGTTACCCGTCAGTAACATACTTGGGCTAGAGTGTCCCCATGACTTCAAGCAACGGCGCTTCCTCCGCCTCCACAGAGGGTCAAACGCAACGCACCACCCCCTACGTGGCCACTGCTTCGCTCAAGGGCAAGACCATTCTCATGTCCGGCGGCAGCCGCGGCATAGGCTTGGCCATTGCCACCCGTGCAGCCCGCGACGGCGCCAACATTGTGCTCATGGCCAAGACCGGCGACCCTCACCCCAAACTTGAGGGCACAGTCTTTACCGCCGCAGAGCAGCTCGTCGATGCGGGCGGCCAGGCACTGCCGCTGGTCGGGGACGTCCGCAATGATGACGACGTCGCCGCAGCAGTCGCCGCCGCCGTCGAACGTTTCGGGGGAATCGACGTAGTGGTGAACAACGCCTCGGCGATCGATCTGTCCCGCACCGACGCGGTGGACATGAAGCGCTACGACCTTATGCAGGACATCAATGTCCGCGGCACGTTCCTGCTATCCAAACTGGCACTTCCCGCCTTGCGTGAATCAAGCCACGGCCACATTCTCACCCTTTCCCCGCCCCTCAACCTGGACCCCAAATGGGCCGGAATGCACTTGGCCTACACCATGGCAAAGTACGGGATGAGCCTCACCACCTTGGGGCTCGCCGAAGAGCTGAAGGACGACGGCGTTTCGGTCAACTCGCTCTGGCCATGCACCCTGATCGACACCGCAGCAATCCGGAACATGCCCGGTGGGCAGCAGATCGTACAGGCGGCCCGAGGCCCGGAAATCATGGCCGATGCCGCCCACGCAGTGCTGACGGGATCTGGCTCGACCGGGAACTTCTACACGGACGAAGAAGTGCTGCGCGCTGCGGGCGTGTCGGATTTCACTCCTTATAGTCTCGGCGCGCCCGAAGACCGCTTGGTGCCGGACATCTTCCTCTAAGCGGATTCACAGCCGTTTTTCAGGGCAGCCATCATCCGGGGACGCCGCAACTGGATAGGATTCAGCTATGGATGCCGAACAGCCAGAGAGCAGCGAACCACAGGTCTTGTCCGGAGAGGTGACGTCCGTGCAGTCCCGTTCCCCGTTGGATCGTGGGGCATTGGACCGTGATGCTCTGCTCCAGCCGGACTTCCTGTCTGCAACCGGCATCTCCCAGCTGAACATTGTCGAGTCCACGGGATCCACCAATCAGGACCTCGTCCGGGCTGTCACGGTTGAGCCCAAAAAATGGGCCGACCTTGCCGTGTTGACCGCAGAACACCAAACAGCGGCGCGCGGACGGCTAGACCGTCACTGGGAATCACCAGAGCGGTCGGCGGTGTCCGTCTCCATGGTGCTGCGTCCCGTCACGGCAGAAGGCATGCCGGTCCCGACGCAGAGCTACTCCTGGCTGTCGCTGCTAGCTGCAGTTGCGCTGCGCGAGGCCCTGCAGGAAACGGCAGGCATCACCGCGGAGATCAAGTGGCCCAATGACGTGCTGGTCAACGGGCGAAAGGTGGCCGGCATCCTGGCCCAGATGACCCCTTTGGGCGATGGCTCCGTTCCTGCGGTGATCCTGGGTGTCGGCCTCAATGTTTCCCTGGCCGAGGATGAACTTCCCGTTCCCACGGCAACCTCTCTCGCCCTGGAAGGGGCCACGACGACGGACCGCACCGCGCTGCTGAAGAGCTACCTTTCGCGCTTCGCCAGGCTGTACCGCAGCTTTTGCAACTCCGAAGGAGACCCTGCGGCCGGTTTGGTGGGTGGCCCGTCGCTGCACAAGCGCGTTGAGTCTGCCATGGTGACGTTGGGCCGCGAAGTTCGGGCACACCTTCCCGGGGATCACGAACTCGTGGGCCACGCCTCGCGCCTGGACGAGCACGGCTCGTTGTTGGTGGTGGACCATGGCGGCAGGGAACACGTAGTGACAGCCGGAGATGTGGTGCACTTGCGCGCCACAGAAAGCGGTTATGCGTAAAGAGTTACTTCCGGGGGAGCAGGTCATCACGATCACGCGCCAACAGGCCCGCTCACTCTTCTTTCCGGTGCTGGCCTTCATCGCCGTTCCGGCTGTTACCGGCTTTGTCTGCGCTTGGATCGTCAGGGAAAACCCGCAGCGCCTGGCGCCCTTCATCACGGCGGAATGGACGCCGTGGCTCATGGGTACCGTGGTAGTGCTCGCGGGATGGTTCCTCGCTGCGTACAGCCTTAGGCGGGTGTTGCGGTGGCGTTCGGCCAAGTACATCCTGACTAGCCGGCGCGTACTTGCCAAGAACGGAATGTTTCGGCGGAGTGATTGGCAGGTATCGCTCATGGCCATCCGCAACGTGGGTGTCCAGCAGAGCATGCTCCAACGGGCATTGCACTCGGGGAATATATCCTTGGATACCGGGCACTCTGGAACAGCCGTCCTGGCCGACGTTCCCGAGGTAGGGAAGTTCCGGGGCTACATTCTTGACGCGATGGACGAACTCCCGCAAGGTGAGGTTTTTGAGGGTGAAGTGCTGGGAGATTTTGAAGAATTGCCGTGGGAGTTGAGAGAAGGTGGAAGAGATGAGCGTTGAGGATCAGCAGTCCGGCGAGGACCTGGACCAGGAGTTCGACGCCGTACCGGAACCTTCCGTGGACGAAGATACTGAGGCCGGGCCTGCTCCGGCGTCGGTGCAAACAGGTCCGCCCACTGGCGTGATGTCCGCGGAGCGCCTGGCTATTAAGGCGCTCGAGGCGAAGCTCCTTGGCGGGGAACGCAAGCTCCGGCGTCGTGAGGTTGCTGCAGGCGCGGGCGTATCCATCCTGTCCGCACGGAAAATTTGGCGCGCGCTGGGGTTCCCGAACTTCGGTGACGAGGACGTTGCCTTTACTGAACGTGACCAAGCTGCCTTGTCCAGCATCCTGGATCTGGTCCGTGCGGGCCTCCTGACTGAAGAAGCCGCTATCTCCGTGACCCGTTCCATCGGGCAAATGACGGACCGCATGGTGGTCTGGCAGATCGAAGCGTTGGTGGAGGACATGGTTTCCGAGCAGGGAATCCCTGATGCCGTGGCCCGAAAACAACTGGTGGGTCAGCTGCCGGCGCTGGTGGATTCCCTCGAAGAGATCCTGGTGTACTCCTATCGCCGCCAACTCAATGCCGGCGTCCAGCGTCTTGCCGTTCGCGCGGAAGCCGGGCTCCAGGCCAGCGAGGAGGGCCGGGAGGGCGACGAAGACGATTCGCCGTTGCCCTTGGCCCGGGCAGTGGGATTCGCGGACCTTGTCTCCTACACCAGCCTGTCGCGCCGCATGAACGAGAAAACTCTCGCCCAATTGGTGCAGCGTTTTGAAAACAAGTGCGCCGAGATCATTTCGGTGGGTGGCGGCCGATTGGTCAAAACCGTGGGCGACGAAGTTCTGTACATCGCTGAAACCCCTGCGGCCGGCGCCGAGATTTCCCTTGCCTTGGCGCAGGCCTTCACCGAGGACGAGATCCTCCCGCAGTGCCGCGTGTCCATGGTGTGGGGGCGCATCCTGTCCAGGCTTGGCGACATCTACGGTCCCACCGTGAACCTTGCCGCACGGCTGACCACGCTGGCGCAGCCCGGGACGGTGCTCGTGGACGCGATGACTGCCGCTGCCCTGGGACAGGACGACCGTTTCGTCCTGGTTCCCCAGAAATCGGAGAACGTCCGTGGCTTCGGTGAGATCCACCCCGTGATGCTCGCCCGCGGGCGGGGCAAGGGTTTGGTGCTGGACTAAGCAACTTGCCGACCTGCTGGCAGCCCGTCGGGGCCGCACGCTCTCTCACGTCCCTCGGGCTTCAGCCGATCGCTCTCTCACTTTCTTCACGAAAGTGAGAGAGCGTACGGCGTTAAAGGCTGTTATGTGAGAGAGGGTCGGGGATCTGCGGTTGCTGAACTGCGTCACGACTTAGCAAAACGATGGATTAACCCGGTAGTCTTAGCGTTGTTTGTGTCGTGAAATGGCCGTGGGGTACGGCGCCGGCTGCCTCGTGCTGCCAAAATTGTGGGGGAATGTGGATGGCTCTGCCTGACGGGTCCGGGAACCGCCGTGCCAAGAATCGGCGTCGTAAGGTCATTGCGGCAACCGCTTTTTCTGTTGTTGCCGCAGTCCTGGTGACCGGCGCAATCCTCTACCCCGGGTTCAAGACCACTGAAGTGGACCTCAATGACGGCGGCGTCTGGGTAGTCAGCAAGTCCAAGAATGCCGCCGGCCGGCTC
Organism: Pseudarthrobacter sp. PvP004; assembly: GCF_017876035.1. Lineage (NCBI taxonomy): Bacteria > Bacillati > Actinomycetota > Actinomycetes > Micrococcales > Micrococcaceae > Pseudarthrobacter > Pseudarthrobacter sp. PvP004. The sequence goes on along the minus strand of NZ_JAGINL010000001.1, from coordinate 2,512,319 downwards.
AATTATCCATCCAAGTCCCTGGACGGCGCGGTGACGCCCGCGAGCAAGGATTTCGACATCCTGCAGCAGGCCGGAGACGTCTTCATTGATGACCCTGAAGGCGCCACCATCAACCCCGTCAGCGCTGCGAACATGCGCCTGGGTGGAGACCAGAAGCTACCCGGCTCGGCCGATGTAAGTTTCGGCCACAAAGTGTTGGCAGTCACCGACCCGTCAAAAGGCAAGGTCTGGGCACTCTCGCCCGGCTCAGTGGGAGGGTTCAGCGATGAATCCGAGCCACTGTTCGAGCAGTCGCCCGGAATTGTTTCGGTTGTAGGCACCGACGACACCATTCATACCGTGGATCCGGAATCCGGCAGCGTGACCGCAACCAAGGTGGACGCCAACGGCAGATCAACGGATTCCCAGGTCCGCAAGGAAGATGCCCTCAAAGGCGCAGGGGACCTGCAGCTCACAGCCGTGGGAGACAAGGCCGTGGTTCTCAATGAAGCCACAGGAAACATCGTTCTCCCCGGCGGCGCAACGGTTCACCTGGACGACGCCCGCGACGCGAAGCTCCAGCAAAGCGGAGCGGCCGCAGACTTCGTGGCCATCGCCACCACCAAAGCGCTCCTGCTTCAGCCCTTGGACGGTGGAACAGCCAAGACCGTTCGCGTCGATGCGGAAGGCATTCCCGCAGCGCCTGTGCACTTGGGAACATGTACCTACGCTGCTTGGTCCGGTGCCAACAAATACATCCGTGAGTGCAGCAACGAGGCTGACAACCGTCGCGCCGACGTCCCCAAGGCGAGTGCCTCGCCGTCGTACGTATTCCGTGTCAACCGGGATCTGGTGGTTCTGAACGACGTCAACTCCGGCAACGTTTGGATGGTCAACCAGAACATGCAGTTGGTCAACAACTGGGACGACGTCATACCGCCCCAACAAACATCGGACGACGCCGACAAGGACTCCGCTGACGAAGTCCAGCAGACGGTCCTTCCGGACCGAAGCAAACCGAACACCCCGCCCGTGGCCAAGCCGGACGCCTTTGGCGTGCGCGCCGGGAAGACGACCCTCCTGCCGGTTTTGGACAACGACGCCGATTCCGACGGCGATGTCCTCACGATCTCCGCTGACCAGGCCGTGAGGTCGGGGGCGTTGGCGCCCGTTTACGGCGGGACGGGTTTCCAGATTTCCGTCCCTGCGGAGCAATCCGGCACTGAGACTTTCAAGTACTCCGTGGACGATGGCCGTGGCGGTACCGGGGCAGCGAACGTTGACCTTCGGATAGTCCCTCCCGGCGAGAACAGTGCACCCCAGCAGAAGCCCAACAGGAACAATGCCCTGGTGGTGCAATCCGGAAAGATCGCCAACCAGTACATCCTCAGTGACTGGATAGATCCCGACGGTGATGACATCTTCGCGGTGGCTGCCGGCAGCAGCGACCCCGCCGACCAAGTGCGCATCAGGCCGGACGGGCTGCTGACGTTCCAGGATTCCGGAGCCGGGCCCGGGAAGAAGACCATTTCCGTGACGGTCTCCGACGGCACCCTGACCACGGAGGGGCGCATCAGTGTGGATGTTCGCGCTCCGGGCGCTCTGCCTCCGATCGCCAACGCCGATCACGTGGTGGCTGTGGCAGGCCAGGACACGGTGATCGCCCCGCTCAAAAACGATACTGATCCGCAAGGCGGGACTCTCCGGCTGGCACAGGCCCAGCCGGACGAACAGGCCACCGCCGTCATAGGTCCTGACCAGCAGACGTTTACCTTCAACTCCACGACTGTGGGCCCGCACTACGTCACCTATATGGTCACCAACGGCCCGGCGAGTGCCCAGCAGTTGGTGCGTGTCGACGTAGTGTCCGGCAATAATGACGGTGCCCCCGTCGCGGTTCGCGACATCGCGCTTCTGCCCAGCGGCGGCAGCACCGTGGTGGACGTGCTGGGCAATGACTCGGACCCGGCCGGCGGTGTACTGGTTGTCCAATCGGTCACTGCGGAGGACGGCCTGCCGGTCACGGTGGCGGTCCTGGACCATTCGGTGGTCAAGGTCACCGACATCCACGCGACCGGACAATTGTCCCTGAAGTACACGATTTCGAACGGTAAAGCGTCGGCCACGGGAGACATCTCAGTGCAGGTGGTGCCGGCGCCGAGCAAGCTGCAGGCTCCGCAGGCCAAACCCGACGAAGTGTCGGTTCGCGTCGGCGACGTCGTGACCATCCCTGTCCTGGAGAACGATTCGGACCCCAACGGCGGAGACCTCACCCTTGATCCCGCACTGGCGCAACAGCCCGACGCCGCGGATGGCAGGACCTTCATCGCGGGCAATTTCCTGCGCTTCATCGCAGGCGAGGTTCCCAAGACCGTCTATGCCATTTATAAGGTCAGCAACGCGTCAGGCCAGATCGATTCGCAGCAAGTCACTATCCGTATCCGGGCCAGGGACGACGCCACGAACTCCCGCCCCGAGCCGCGAAACCTGACCGCACGTGTGGTGGCGGGCATGACCGTTAAGATCCCCGTACCGTTGGACGGCATTGATGCCGACGGCGACTCGGTGCAGCTCATTGGGGTCGACAAAGCGCCCGCACTTGGCACAGCCGTGGTGCGGGATGGCTACATGGAATTCACTGCCGCCGCCAATTCTGCCGGGACTGACACGTTCAGCTATCGCGTTCGAGACCGCATTGGAGCCGAAAACACCGGCACCGTGATTGTGGGCATCGCACCGGCGGAGGCGAACAACCAGAAACCCATTGCCGTGGACGATGCAATTGATGTCCGGCCAGGTCGTCGTATTGCAGTGGATGCGTTGAAAAACGACTCGGATCCCGACGGCGATCCCCTTGGCCTGGTGAATTCCTTCGAAGCCAATCCGGAACTGCAGGTTGAGGCTGCCACCGGCAAGATCCTGTTGACGGCCCCCGGGGTTGCCGGGACCGAGAGCGTCAGCTACCGGATCCAGGACGACAAAAAGGCTGAAGCCAGCGCTGTGGTCAGGGTTCAAACAAGCCCGACGGCGGCCCTCCACGTTCCGATTGCCGTAGACGACCGCATCACGCTGGCTGAGACGCTGGGCAAGACCGCTGTCGACGTCCCGGTACTGAAGAATGACTCTGATCCGGACGGCGTTGCGGAAGACCTGACCATCACATTGCCGGATGCGAATCCGAACGCACGGGTAGGGACTGCCGGCAACGTGGTGGTGACACTCACGCCGCAGGACCAGCTGATTCCGTACACTGTGACGGACATGGACGGGCAGTCAGCCACAGCCGTGATGTGGGTCCCCGGCCAAGGGCTGCAATATCCAACTCTTTCCAAGACCGAGCCTGTTGAGGTCATGTCCGGGAAGGAAGTCACTCTTTCGCTCCAGGAATACGTCCGTGTGCGGGAAGGCCGCCAGCCCCGGCTTACGGTGGCGGACAAGATCCGTGTCCAGGGAGCCGATCCAAACAACGTCATTTCCGGCGATGGAAATGCGCTGCGGTATGCAGCGCAGATGGACTACGTCGGCCCTGGATCCATCACCTTCGAGGTGACTGACGGATCCGGTCCGGACGACTCGCAAGGGCTCAAGTCCACGTTGACCATCATCACCAAGGTGATCCCGGACCCTAACGCGAACCACGTTCCCACCTTCAGCGGCGCTTCGATCGAGGCACCCAAGGGTGAAACCACCGAGCTGGAATTGGCAAACCTCGCCAAGGACGTGGACGAGCGGGATCAGGGAAACTTGAAATTCGAGCTCGACGGACAACAGCCGGCGGGCTTCCAAACCAAGGTGGAGGGAAGTGTCCTCAAAGTCACCCCGGACCTCTCCGTGAACCCAGGTGCAGTGGGTTCCTTCCCGCTGAAGGTCACGGACGGGCGCTCCGACGCTGTTCGCGCGACGGTGACCGGTACCGTGGTGTCCTCCAACAGGCCTCGTCCTACAGCCAACGACGACGCTGTTGAGAAAGCCAATGCGGGACGCTCCGAAACCGTCAATGTGCTGGCCAACGATTTCAACCCCTTTAACGACTCACCACTGACCATCGAGAGCGCCGCAGTGGAAACGGGCTCCGCGGCTGGTCAGCCGACCGTCTCAGGCGATGCGGTCACGGTGACTCCTGCGGACGGTTTCAAGGGCGTCATGGTGGTGCGGTACACGGTGCTGGATAAGACCAAGGACCCCTCGAGGCAGGCTGTCGGCCGTGTCCGGATCACGGTCCGCGACAAGCCCGATGCTCCGTCGGCACCCGTAGCTACCGATGTCCGGAGCCGTACCGCAGTGCTCAAGTGGGCGCCGCCGTCGGACAATGGCGCAGCCATTACCAAGTACACGGTCAAGGCAGCCGGTTTTGAACAGGTGTGCCCGACCACCACCTGCACGCTCTCAGGACTGACCAACAATGTGAAGTACGTTTTCACGGTGTTCGCCACCAATGAGGTGGGGGATTCGCCGGCGTCAATCGCGTCCAACGAGATCCGCCCGGATGAGAAGCCGTCGCCGCCGGACGCCCCCACTGTTAAAGCCGGGGACAAAAACATGGCTATGACATGGACCCCCGCGAAGACTGAGGGCTCACCTGTGAAGCACTACAACCTTGAGATCTCTCCGCCCCCGGCCAACGGCATTGCCGTCAAGAACGAGGTCACAGGCCTGAGCTACACGTGGCCCGGACTCAGCAATGGCGTGAAATACAAGGTCCGTGCCCAGGCCGTCAATGAGCTCGGTCCGTCGGACTGGGGAATGTACTCCCTTGAGGACAACCCCGCTGGCCTTCCGGCGGCCCCGGCTGCACCCACCACCGCTGTGGTGGAGTCCGTGGGAACTAGTAACCAGATCCGCGCGGATTGGGCCGAACCGGACATCAATGGTGATCCCATCAAGACGTACTACGTCACCATGAGTGGTGGAAACGGCATTCCCCAGACCCAAACAGTCCCGGGAAACGTCCGGTCAGCCACCTTCACCGCCCAGAACGCAGAAGCCGGCTACACGTTCACTGTGCAAGCTGAGAACAAGGCCGGGAAGGGTGGCGTCAGTGCCGCCTCGGCCCCGCGCCGTGCCACAGGCAAGCTAGGCACCGTTAATAACGTCACTGCGACGCCGGCAAATACCGGGGGCGCAGGCCGGGCCGTCACCATCAACTTTGCCGTTCTTGACGACAAGCAACGAAACGGATCCACGCAGAGCGAAGTCAGCTACCGCTACCTGGCGAGTACCGGCCAGTCCGGTCCCATCACGCCCGGGCAAACGGTGGGTGGTTTCGCCAATGGGCAGGCTACCTCCATCACGGTCACGGCCGTGTCCTCAGTGGCGCCGAGTTCCAATGCCAGCGCACCGGCAACCACCACGCCGTATGGTTCCCCCGGTACACCATCTGCTTCGGGCGCCAACGGCGGGCAAAACCAGACCACATTGACGCTGAATTGGTCCTCGCCGTCCACGGGCAGCAACGACGTGGCCGTCACCAAGATCAGGATCACCGGCGGCGGTACGGACACCGGATGGATTAATGAGTCCGCGTCCGGCAGCCGCGTGGTCAACACCGGAGGCTACAACCAGACGCGCACCATTGAGGTGCAGACGTTCAACTCGGTGGGCACAGGCGGTGGCGTGGCCTCAGCGAGTGCACAGAGCGGGCCGCAGAAAACGTCCTGGGATGCGACCCTGCCTTCCGGTAGTTTCCGCACCTGCACGGATACCGCGCCATCGGGCCAAACCTCGTGGGATCCCAACACTCCCGGGCACCGCTGCGACGGAGTGGTCTACGGCGCTCCGTGGCAGTACGAATCCAATGGTGCGTTCACAGTCAACTGCTACATCAACCGCAGCACCCCGTACTTGAATTATGCGGCGTGGTACCGCCTGACCAGCGGCCCCAACGCAGGCCGCTTCATCGCCCAAGGCAACACCACCTTGGGAGACCCCGGACCGCACCAAATCCCGCAATGTTGAGGCAAGTGAAGCCGGGGCGCAGGATAGTTGTCCCCATCGCGCCCCGGCCCACGGGGACAGTACGCTGTCAAAGCCAATGGATAGCCCGGTCTCGGGTTTCCTTGGCCGGCCGTGGGGCGCGTGGGATAGTCTTAGGGACTGAAATTTCCGCCGCCGTATGGGGGTACTGCGAAATGTACGGCCGCCGGCATCTGCCGGTTGGCTTGGAAGCCACTGGGGGGCGGCTGAACACAAAGGGAATTCTGGGGCTGTGACAACTTTCTTCGGCAAGCTGGGGCTGAAAAAGCGTCAAAACAAGAAGTTCATAGCGGGGACTGCCGCCACAGCGGCGGGTGCTTTGCTGATCACCGGGGCGATTCTGTACCCGGGGTTCAAGACCACCGAGGTGGACTTGAATGACGGCGGCGTGTGGGTCGTGAGCAAAACCAAGAACGCCGTAGGCCGGTTGAACTATCCGTCCCGCGTCCTTGATGGTGCCGTCACTCCCGCTACCACCACCTTTGATGTGCTGCAGCATGACGGCAACGTCTTCGTGGACGACGAATCCGGTTCCACCATCAACCAGGTGTCGGCCGCAAACCTGAAGCTCGGTGGCGATAAGCAGCTACCGTCGTCGTCGCAAGTCAGCTACGGGTCCACCGTGCTCTCGGTGACCGATCCTGCCCGCGGCAAAGTCTGGGCGTTGTCTCCCTCCACCGTTAACGGCTTCGATGAAGAAGGAACCGAGCCCGTTCTGTCAGGCTCCCCGGGCATGGTGTCGGCAGTGGGATCTGACAACCGGATCTACACTGCGGACCCCGGCAAGGGCGAAATCACTGTCACCACTGTGGATCCCAACGGCGAACGGACCGATTCCCAGATCACCAAGGTGGATGAGCTCAAGGGCGCTGGCGATCTTCAACTGACTGTGGTGGGCGATAAGCCGGTGGTCTTGGACGCCGCTTCCGGAAACCTCTTCCTCCCGGGCGGCCGGAAGCTCCAACTGGCCGATGCCCGCGAAGCAAAGCTGCAGCAGAGCAGCGAAGACAGCAATTACGTGGCCATTGCCACGCAGAAGGCCTTGCTGAAGCAGCCCCTGGACGGGTCCACGGCAGCAACGGTCAATGCTGACGGCGAAGGCGTCCCCGCCGCTCCCGTTCAGGTGAGCAAGTGCGTTCACTCCGCCTGGTCCGGCGCCAACAAATACGTCCGTGACTGCGACAATGACGCCGACGACAAGAAGAACGACGTCCCCAAGGCCAGTGCCTCCCCAAGCTACATTTTCCGCGTGAACCGGGACCTGGTGGTCCTCAACGACGTGAACTCCGGCAGCGTGTGGCTGGTTAACCAGAACATGCAGCTGGTGAACAACTGGGACGACGTAGTCCCGCCTAAAAACCAGTCCGATGACCAGGACCAGGAGTCCGCGGACAACAACACCATCAATGTCCTCCCGGACCGCACCAAGCCCAACCGTCCGCCCGAAACCAAACCGGACGAGTTCGGTGTCCGGCCCGGCCGTACTTCCATCCTGAGCGTCCTGGACAACGACTCAGACCCCGACGGCGATGTCCTCACCGCTGCCGTGGGTGCTAACGGGCCCAAGGCAGGTGCACTTGAGAATATCTATGGCGGCTCGGCCTTCCAGGTCAAAGTTCCAGCAGATGCCAAACCGGGCACAGAAGTCTTTGACTATAACGCCGCCGATGGCCGCGATTTGTCCGCCGGTGGCAAGGTCACACTGCGGGTGGTAGCCCCTGAAGAGAACAAACCGCCCTTCTTCAAACGAGGCGAGCCCACCACCATGCTGGTGGAGCAGGGCAAGTCGGTCAGCCAGAACATCCTGACCGATTGGATGGACCCTGACGGCGACGACCTCGTCCTGTTGGATGCAAAGTCTGACAACGACCAGGACCAGGTAAAGGTACGCCGCGACGGCCTCCTCACCTACCAGGATTCCGGCGCAGCACCGGGCAAGAAGAACGTCACCATCACTGTGTGGGACGGCAGGGCCACCACCACTGGCCGCATCGTAGTTAACGTGCAACCGCCGGGTGCCCTCGCACCCGTGGTCAACGCTGACCACGTCACCGCAGTGGTGGGCCAGGACCTGGTCATCGCACCCTTGAAGAACGATGTGGACCCCAACGGTGGCGCCCTGCGTGTCGCCCATGTTGAGGCTGCGGGCCCTGCTGAGCTCGGCCCGGTCACTGACGGCGGTACGTTCACGTTCCGGAGCACCACACCCGGTCCGATCTACTTGACGTACATTGCCAGCAACGGCCCCCAGAGCAGCCAAGGGCTGATCCGTGTGGACGTTGAGTCCGGCAAGGATGCCGGAGCTCCCGTCGCAGTCCACGACGTCGCATTGCTTCCGGTGGGCGGCAGTGTGCTGGTTGATCCGCTGGCCAACGACTCCGATCCTTCCGGTGGCGTGCTGGTCATCCAATCCGTCACCGTCCCCGACGGCTCATCGGCATCCGTGAGCGTGATCGACCACAGTGTCCTTCGCGTTACGGACGTCCTCGGCGCCAAGGAACCGTTCGTCTTCAGTTACACCATGTCCAACGGCCGCGCCTCAGCTACCGGCACGGTGGGCGTTGTCCCGGTGCCGGCTCCCGCCGTCGTCGAGGCTCCCCAGCCTAAACCCGACGAAGTCAACGTCCGCGTGAACGACGTCGTGACCATTCCGGTCCTGGACAACGACACCCACCCGCAGGGTGAGGAACTGTCCGTGGATCCGGTGCTGGCGCAGAGCATCCCTGAAGAGGACGGCAAAGCGTTCATTTCCGAGAAGACCGTGCGCTTTATTGCCGGACCCACGCCCAAAACCGTACGTGCCATCTACAACGCAGTGGATCCGCAGGGTCAGAAGAGCGCCGCGGCAGTCACCATTCACATCCTTCCGCTGGAAGGTACCCAGAATTCGCGTCCGCAACCGCAAAACCTGACGGCACGCGTTGTCGCGGGCGGCAGCGTCCGGATCCCTGTTCCGCTGGACGGCATAGACCCCGACGGCGATTCGGTACAGCTCACCGGCATCGACAGCACACCCACCATGGGAACCGCGACGGCGGGAAGCAGCTTCATCGACTTCGTCGCCGCCGGTGACGGCGCGGGTACGGACACGTTCCGGTACAAGGTGATCGACCGCCAAGGCGCGGTTAACACCGGTACGGTGACAGTCGGCGTCGCGCCCCGCGGCGAGGACAACCAGAAACCTGCTCCCGTCGATGATGAAGTCAAGGTCCGCCCTGGCCGCCAGATTGCCGTGGACGCGACCGCGAACGACACGGACCCCGATGGTGACATCATCCGAATCCTGACGGACAGCATCCAAGCCGACGCAGGTCTTGATGCCAAGGTCAGCAAGACCAGCGGACGGATTCTGGTAACCGCTCCCGCCGCCGAGGGCACCGTCAACGTTCGTTATTCCGTTGCCGACGACCGCGATGCCGTAGGACAGGCCAGTATCCGGGTGGTAGTCCAGAACGATCTACCGCTGCAGGCGCCGATTGCCCGAGACGACCGCGTGACCTCGGCACAAACACTCGGTAAAACTGCCGTGGATGTTCCCGTCCTGAAGAACGACGAAGATCCGGACGGCGTGGGGGAGAACCTCAAGGTCGCTACCGGTTTGGAAACCGCGCGTCCCGGTCCCGAGGGCAACGTCATTGTTGACCTCACCGAGCAGCCGCAACTGGTGCCCTACACCGTGGAGGACGTGGACGGACAAAAGTCCACGGCCATCATCTGGGTTCCCGGTATTGGCCAGCAGGTTCCAACGCTCGCCAAGGACGAGGTCGTGGAGCTTGTCTCAGGCCAGTCCGTCACGGTAAATCTCGCGGAGTGGGTCAAAGTCCGTGAAGGGCGCACACCACGCCTGACCCAGACTGACCGCATCAAGCTCATCGGTGCCGACGGCAGCGATCCCGTAGCCAACGGTGGCACTGCCCTGAAATACACGGCAGGTGCTGAGTATGTTGGCCCCGGCTCCATCAGCTTCGAAGTCACTGATGGAACAGGTCCGGACGATCCCAACGGTCTGAAGTCGACGCTCAGCATCCGAACCAAAGTGCTGCCCGACCCCAACAAGAACAACCCGCCGGTTCTGCTGGGCAGCGACGTGGAAGTTCCCAAGGGCGACTCTGCCAGCCTGGACCTGGAGAAGCTGACGTCGGATCCGGACCAGGATGACGTGCAGAACATGGGCTACGAGCTGGTGGGTGCAGCCCAGGGCGGCTTCAAGGTGAATGTGGAGGGCAAGACGCTCAAGGTCTCCGCGGATGATTCCGTGCAGATTGGGCAGTCGGGCACCGTCCAGGTGAAAGCAAAAGACCGCCGCGGGCTCGAAGCTGTGGCAACGTACAAGCTGTCCCTGTCGGCCTCCAACCGGCCAAAACCGGTGGCAAACGACGACACTGAACCCGAGGCGCAATCCGGGAAGCCTGTGACGGTCAACGTGTTGGCAAATGATTCCAACCCATTCCCGGAGACACCACTGAAAATAGTGGCTGCGGCAACGGAAACGGGAAGTGGAAACGCGGACGTGTCCGGCGACTCGATCACTGTGACGCCGGCACCCGGATTCACCGGCACCATGGTGGTCTCCTACACTGTGGCAGACAAGACGGGCGAAACGTCCCGTTACGCCACAGCGAGGGTGAGGCTCACCGTTAAGGACAAGCCTGTGGTCCCAACCACACCCATTGCTCAGAGTGTGGGTGACCGGACGGCCTTGTTGACATGGACGGCGCCTGCTGACCGTGGTTCACCTATAACCAAGTACACGGTGTATGGCGAAGGTGGCTTCAAGCAAGACTGTCCTGCCAACACCTGTACATTGACCGGCCTGACCAACAACGTCAAGTATCACTTCGCCGTGACTGCGACGAATGCAATTGGCGAGTCCGAGCGCTCTCCGGCATCTGCGGAGGTCCGTCCGGATGTCAAGCCCGACACCCCGGTTGCACCCACGCTGAAGTTTGGCGACAAGCAGCTGTCCGTGGCTTGGGTTCCTCCTGCAAGCAAGGGTTCGCCCATCAAGTCCTACGACCTTGAGATCTCGCCTGCTCCTGCCGGCCAGAACCCGCAGATCCAGAACCTGACGGCGAACAGCCACGTTTGGACCGGTCTGACTAACGGGGTGGCCTACAAGGTCCGGGTCCTCGCCAGGAATGACGCCAAGGAGCCCTCGGAATGGAGTACGTACTCTGCTGCCGAAACTCCTGCTGGAGTGCCGGCGACCCCTGCGGCTCCTTCAGTTGCGGGTGCCGGATCCGTGGGTACGCAGAGCCAGTTGCAGGTCAGCTGGGCAGCACCGAACAACAACGGTGACGCTGTGTCCGCCTACACGTTGACCACGTACATGGGCGGCGCCGTTGTAGCTACCCAATCCGTGGCAGCAACCTCGCAGAATGTCACCGTGGCGAACTCCGAAGCGGACTACACGTTCACGGTCTCGGCTACCAACAAGGCCGGCGTCAGCGGCGTGAGCCAGCAGTCCGCCGCCATCCGTGCCGCAGGTAAGCCAGGAACTGTGGGGAGCGGCTCGGTCAAAGCCACCGGGGACAGCGGCCAGCTGCAGGTGACCTTTACACCACTCACCGCGGCAGAGCGCAATGGTTCGCAGGACAACGAGATTACCTATCGCTGGCAAACTGCTCACGGCTCCGGCGCCATCGCCCGAGGCGGTGGGATCATCGGAGGACAGCCGAACGGAACCGACGTGGTTGTGAACATCATTGCATCGTCTGTGAAGAACGGTATGGCTGGGGATGCAAAGAATGTGGGCACAGGCAACCCGTACGGGCCGCCGAACGCGCCGAACGTCAATGGCGGGAAATCGCCCAAGGGCGACGACAAGGTGCACTTCACGTGGAACAACCCGCCCATGAATGGCCGTCCACTCGAGTATTTCGAAGTGTCGCTGGACGGCGGCAGTTGGACGAACGTTGGAAAGGCGAACCAATACAATCCGGATGGCGGCCGCTGGGACAAGCCGCACACCCTGCGGGTCCGGGCGGTGACCCTAGTGGCTGGCCCCGCAGGCAGCGCCAACGCAACCAGTGGTGACGACCCCGCCCCACCACCGCCAACATCCTGGGCTATCCAAGCCACACCGGTGCGGACCTGTACGGAGCCAAACAGCGGCACGGACAGCTACAGGGACACAAATCCGGACCAATGCATCAGCCCCGGCAAGTGGTTTGACACCGGCTACACGGCCCAAGCGGACCGCTACGTCCAATGGAGCCGGATCTGGTATCACATCAGCTCGGGTCCCACTGCCGGAAACTACGCAAGGTGCGACACCACGTCCCTCGGGTGTAAACCGCCGAGCGGAATGCCAGGCCCGTAACTCAACGACCTACAACCCTGCAAGCTAAGCGATGCATTAAAGGCGCTAGCTCGCCGTTTCAAACAAACCGAGAAAAGGACCCCAACCGATGACCATGACAAACGAGCAGGCCGCGTGGTTTGCAGAAACGTTCGAGAAGCTGGTTGCCAACGTGGGCAAGGCCGTGTTGGGCAAGGAACACGTCATCCGGCTGACGTTCACTGCCATGATGGCCGAAGGCCACGTGTTGTTTGAAGATGCACCGGGCACAGGCAAGACCTCGTTGGCCCGTGCGTTGGCCGCGACGGTCCAGGGTTCTCATAACCGTATTCAGTTCACGCCTGACCTTCTGCCGTCTGACGTGACGGGTGTGACCATCTACGACCAGAAGACCCAGAAGTTCGAGTTCCACAAGGGCCCGGTGTTCAACAACATCGTGCTGGCTGACGAAATCAACCGTGCTTCTCCGAAGACCCAGTCCGCGTTGCTGGAAGTCATGGAGGAGTCCCGGGTGACCGTGGACGGCACCACGTACGAGGCAGGCCGCCCGTTCATGGTTCTGGCTACCCAGAACCCCATCGAGCAGGCGGGTACCTACCGTCTGCCCGAGGCCCAGCTGGACCGCTTCCTCATCAAGACCTCCATCGGCTACCCGGATCACGCTTCCACGGTTCGGCTGCTGGGCGGGGCCAACCTGAAGGATCGCTCGAAGGACCTTACGCCGTTGATCACCACCCAAGCTGTGGCTGATATGGCGGACCTGGCAGCCACCACCCACGTGGATACCGCGGTGCTGGAGTACATTTCGCGTCTCTGCGAAGAAACCCGTAATGCCGGCGAAACCCGTCTTGGTGTTTCGGTCCGTGGGGCTTTGGCCATGGTTCGTGCCGCAAAGGTGTGGGCGGCGAGCCAGGGACGCAACTTCGTGTTGCCGGATGACATCAAGGAACTGGCTCCTGTGGTGTGGACCCACCGTTTGGTGATGGACCCTGAAGCCGAATTCTCAGGAGCAACACCCGAGGTGGTGCTCACCCGCGTCCTCGCCGACGTCGCCGCCCCGCAGCAACGCGCCAGCGCCTAGACCCAGCGCCAGCGCATAAACCCAGTGCCAGCGCATAAACCAGTCGCCGGCGTCTCAACCCGTTACCACGCGATTCCCCACCGCACCCAGCTCGAACAAAGGCCCAGACATGTCCTCCAGCACACCCCTGAACAGGGCTGCTGACTCGTTGAAGCGCGCTGCGTCTGCCCTTGGCGGCAAGATGCGTTCCCTGCGCGGCCCTGGCAACGACCCGGGCAAGCGCCCCGGCCAGCCAGGTAAACGCGGCACCACCAGCAAGCTCCACCCCGCAGCCGTATGGTCGGAAGCCGCTGGAACCGCCGGCGACTTCCTCGCGCCGGTGTGGGACAAGGTCCGGGCTGTGTGGCTGAGGTTCGTCTGGCCTGTCCTCGCGGTGGTGAGCCTGCTCGGCTGGGTAGTGTTGGCTGCCTCAATCGGGCTCTGGTGGGCCGGACAAGCGTGGGGCTGGCAGGAAGCGAAGTCGGCCGCCATGGTGGCTTTCCTGCTGTTCCTTCTGGCAATCGTGTTCATTGTGGGCCGCTCGGCGTATGGCGTCGTCCTGGACCTGGCCCGCACCCGGGTGGCAGTGGGGGATGACGCAGTGGGCAGCATTGCCGTGTCCAACGTTTCCACCAGGCCCTTGTTGCCCGCGGCACTGGAGCTGCCCGTGGGTTCAAATACCGCCGTTTTCCATCTGCCACGGATGAAGCCGGCGCAGGTTCATGAGGATCTTTTCACCATTCCCACCGCGCGGCGTGCAGTGATTGTGGTGGGCCCGGTCCGTTCTGTGCGTGCTGACCCCCTTCACTTGCTGCGCCGTCGCGTGATGTGGACCGATCCTGTGGACTTGTTCGTTCACCCCCGGACGGTATCGCTTGGCAGCTCGGCGGCAGGTTTTATCCGTGACCTTGAGGGCATGCCCACCACGGAACTGTCCAGTGCGGATGTTTCTTTCCATGCTTTGCGCGACTATGTCCCTGGTGACGATCGGCGCCACATCCACTGGAAGACCACGGCCCGCACCAATAAGCTCATGGTCCGCCAGTTCGAGGAAACCCGGCGCGCGCATCTTGCCATTTCTTTGTCCATCAATACCGATGAGTATGATTCCGAGGCGGAGTTCGAAATGGCCATCTCCGTGGCGGCATCCATCGGGCGCCAAGCGATCAGTGAACAACGTGACCTGGACGTCCTGACCCAGAAGGGGCCGCTCCGCTGCGAGACGGGCCGTAACATGCTGGACGACATGACCCGGGTTGTCGGGGCACCCCTGCGGAAGACCGCCGTCGACCTCGCACGGAACCTGTCCGACGCCGTCCCGAATGCCTCCGTGGTGTTCTTTGTCGTAGGCAGCCACGTGACCGCAACCCAGCTGCGCACCTGCGCTGCCTCCGTTCCTCCCGGCGTGCGAAGCCTCGCGGTCCGTGTCCAACCCGGCGCAGCGCCGTCGAGGGCCAACATCGCGGACCTGACGGTTCTCACCGTAGGCGACCTGGACGATCTCGCCATTGTTCTTCGAAAGGCGGCAGCATGAGCACCGCGCCAAATCTCCGCGTGCGTCCGCGCGCCAACAAAGGCTCCAGGTCCGCCTCCCGTGCCGCGGCAGGATCCATATTCGACGACGGCAGGCCGTTGTGGCATTTCGCCGTTGACTGCGGCGCGCTCCTGGTGCTGCTGTTCCTTGGTGTCCTCGGGTTCACCCTGAGCTTCGGGGGCGACGCTCATTACATCGTCGCAGGTCTGGGTGGCGTGCTGCTGGGACTGGGTATCGCCGTCCTCAACGCGCACCTCCGTTTGGGGCTGCTGATCACCACAGCGGTGGCGTTCGGCGCGTACATGGTTTTCGGGTCGGCGCTTGCAGTGCCGGACTCGGCAGTTTTCGGATTCCTTCCCAGCCTCGACTCTTTGCGCACACTCCTGCTGGGCGTCGTCTTTGCCTGGAAGGACATGCTGACTGTTGGCGTGCCTGTGGGGACCGCGAACGGCATGCTCATTGTGCCGTTCCTGAGTTCCTTGGTCACTGCGCTGGCTGCCGGTCTGCTCACGTGGCGTCTGAAGAGCCCCTACTGGCCGTTGCTTCCCGTGCTGGTTCTCTTTGTTACGGGCATTGCCTTCAGTACCAGTGCGGGTTTCCTGAACGTGGAGCGCGGCGTCTCTTTGACCATTGTGTCCATTGTGTGGGCGACGTTCCGCCGCGACGTGCTCCGCCGGAACAGCACCAAGGCGGTTTCGGCCAACAGGCCGGATTCCGACGCCGCCACGGCCCGCCGCGGTCAGCTCCGCCGCTTGGGGACTGCTGCCGCCGTGATCGCTGTGGCGGTGGGCGTCACCGCAATCGCCTCGCCGTTGGTCACTGCCAGCGATGACCGAAAAGTGCTCCGCAACACGATTGTCCCGCCGTTCGATCCCCGGGACTACATCACGCCATTGGCGAGTTTCCGCAGCTTCGTTAAGGACGAGAAGGACAAGACGCTCTTCACGGTCAAGGGACTGCCCAAGGATGCCCGCGTCCGGCTGGCGGCACTGGATGCCTTCAACGGCCTGAACTACACCATGGACCCCAACAGCTCCGGCAATTTCAGCAAGGTGGGCGATGCCCGCTCGCTGAACACCTTGGCTGACTCCGGGAGCCCGGTGGAGGGCACCAACTACACGCTGGACATCACCGTGGAGGATTATCAGGGCTACTTCGTGCCGGGTGGTCGTCACACCACCGGGATGAGTTTCGCGGATACGTCCGGTGCCGCTTCCGGGCTCTACTTCAACGCCGGCACGGACACCGCCGTGACCACCAAGGGCCTGGCCAAGGGCGACAACTACACCGTGCAGGTCTCGGACCCCGGGACCCTGGAGCACGGCCAGCTCACACAGTACGACTTCGCGAAGCTCACGCTGCCCGAGGCGGAGGAAGTGCCGCCAATCGTAGCTTCGCAGGCGAATCAGATTTCCGCGGATGCACCTACGGCCATCGACCGCGTCCGGCAGGTGGAGGCGCACTTCCAGAAGAGCGGTGCTTTCAGCAACGGCCTGGTAGCCGAAGGGCAGCTCCCGAGCCTTCCCGGACACAGCGCAGCGCGCGTCCGCAACATGCTCTCCGCCAAGCAGATGCTGGGCGACGACGAACAATACGCCGTATCCATGTCCCTCATGCTCCGCCACCTGGGTATTCCGTCCCGCGTGGTCATGGGGTTCTATCCGGACCCCAAGAGCCCAGAAAACGGTGCTGGTGACATCAAGATCACGGGCAAGGATGTCCACGCCTGGGTTGAGGTGGCGTTCGACCGCGTGGGATGGGTCGCCTTCGATCCCACTCCGCCCAAGGACAACGTGCCCATCCCGCCCGACCCGGAGAACAAGTCCAAACCCAAACCACAGGTGCTTCAGCCGCCGCCCCCGCCTCAGGAACCCGCGGATCTGCCGCCGGATTCCACACCGGACGCCCTGGACGCTGACGAGAAGAAGAACAACCCGTGGCTCTTCTGGGGTCCGCTGCTGGCGGCCATCGGCGTGGCGCTGATTCCACTGGGGATCCTCGCCTTGCCGCTGCTGCTGATCCTCCTGCTGAAATCACGACGCCGGAAGGCGCGTTTCCGTGATGGCCACCCCGCCCAGCGTGTGGGCGGGGGGTGGAACGAAGTGCTGAGCCTGGCCACCGACATGGGGGCCTCAATCGACACAAAGTCCACCCGACGCGAATCGGCCACGGTCATCGCTGATGCATTCCCTACCGCCGGGACTACCACCACGATGCTTGCCCACCGGGCCGATGCCGCCGTCTTCGGTGCCGGCCAGCCCAGCGAGGACCAGGTCAAGGAGTACTGGGAAATCGTTGATACGTCGCTGACCGACATTACGGGAAGCGTCGGATTCTGGAAACGGCAGCAAGCACGGTTCTCGCCGCGCTCCTTGCTGTCCGATGGCCGCGCGGCCCTTCGCCAGCGGCAACAGACGGCCAAGGACCCGGCAAAGCGCCGCTTTACGTTGCCATTCAAGAAAGACACCACCCATGAGCAATGAGACAGAACTTTGCCCGGCATGCCGGCACGGGGTCCGTCCGGGAGCGACGTTCTGCACCCAGTGCGGTTCACCGCTGAACAACCGTGGTGCCCGCAAGGAAGGCAACATCAACCATGCCCAAAAGGCGGCGCTGGAGTTCGCTAACCGGCAGGGCTCGCCCGATCCCGGTAGTATCTCGGTAGTGTCGGCGCCGGCGTCGCCGATGCAGCACGGAACGAAAAGCATGCCGGACCGTATGCCAGGGCCAGGGGGAGGGACCACTATGACCACCAAGCTTGAGTTGGCGCCCGCCTCTGCCGGGAAGCGCCTGGGCGCAGCTGTACTGGATTGGTTGGGTCCCGTTGCCGTGCTTGCCACCACGTTCGCAATCGGCATTGCCGGCATCACGCAAACCCGCAGGAATGGCTTCATTGTCTATGACACGGGTCTGCTGGTCCTTCTGGGCAGCATCGGCCTGGGCGTGACCGTGATTTACACCTTTGTCCTCCTTGGAATTGAGGCAAAGTCCGGAAACACCGTCGGCAACCAACTCATGGGCATCCGCAGCGCGGATTCCGACGGCTATGCGCCCGGCGCCGGCGTGGTGTTCGTCCGTGGGATTCTTACCGGCGGCCTGCTGGTGCTGGGGTTCATCGTTGCCGTCATCCTGTCCGCGCTTGGCGCAATCGGCCTGGTTCTGTGGATCGCCCTACCGCTGATGTTCCTTGGTGTTGTTTGGGCCGTCCTTGTGGTCATCTCCAACGCTTGGGACAACAACGGCAAGGTCCGCGGCTGGCATGACAAAGCGGCAAAGTCCTTAGTGTTCGACGTGAAGTCAGGCCGCAATCCCGTGACCACCGGAGGCATCCAAGGTCCGTACAGTTTCGCCCCGATGGATCTCCCGCCGGTTCAACCCGTCGCTTCCCCGGTGCCTTCCGGTCCGGCACCCGGCCCGCGTCTGAACGCGCAGGCCGCTCCCGCGCCCGCTACTGCCGCGCACGCTACCCCCGTGGCACCGGCCGTGCAGCCTTCGCATGATCCGAACCAGTGGCGACCACCCACGTCCCCCTTCACACCGGCGACGCCCAACGCCGCGAATCCCAACGCCGCGTCTCCCGCTGTTCCGGCACCGCACACTCCGGCTCCGCACATTCCGGCAGCACAGAACGGATCACCAGCACCCCACTCCGTGACGGTCGCACCGCAGCAGCCTCCGGCCGCCGCCGCCCACCCTGACGACGACGTGGAACGCACCCAGATGCGCCCGGGCGCAGCCCGTGCCCAGGCCGTCCTGCGGATCCGAATTGACGATGGACAGGACATCCAACTCGGCGGTTCAGTGCTCTTGGGCCGCAATCCGGCACCGCAGCCCGGGGAATCCGTGGAGCAATTACTGCCCGTGTCAGACCCCGGCCGGTCCATTTCCAAAACGCATCTGCACTTGCGTGTTGATGGCGACGGCGTCTGGGTCACGGACCGAAATTCCACCAACGGCAGCGCTGTCACTACGCCTGACGGAATACAGACCAGGCTCCACCCGGGCGAAGCAAGCTTTGTCCGTCCCGGTTCCACCGTTCACTTTGGGGACCGTTCCTTCCACCTAGGACAAGCATGAATTCACAGCCGGCCACCCCCGCCAACGCCGAAGCGGGTCCCGCTGCAGGCGGATCCTCTTTTCGACTCAGTTACGGGTATGGAACGGACCGCGGGCTACGGCGCGAACTGAATGAAGACTCGTTCATCGCATCGGACCCAGTCTTCGCTGTTGCCGATGGCATGGGCGGACATGAAGCGGGGGAGATTGCCAGCGGCATGTGCGTCCGGGCTTTGGGCAGTGCCCCTGAACTGTCGGCCGGCGTGCGCACCGCTTCAGCGGCGGATCTTCAGTCGTGCTTGTTGAAAGCCGATGCTGCCATCCGCAACGCGACAGGCGCTCGGGCGGGGACCACTCTGTCCGGCGTTGTGGTGGTGGAACAGATGGGCCTGCCCTACTGGCTGGTGATGAACATCGGCGATTCCAGAACGTACCGCCTCAGCCAGGGGGAGTTCACACAGGTAAGCGTCGACCACTCCGAGGTGCAGGAACTGGTGGATTCCGGGGATATCACCGCGGAGCAGGCAACGGTCCATCCTCGCCGCCACGTTGTTACCCGTGCTTTGGGCACCGGCGATGAGACCGAGGCCGATTTCTGGTTGCTTCCCATCCAGGAAGGCGACCGGATCATGGTCTGCTCGGACGGTCTCAACGGCGAACTGGGCGATGACCACATGTTCCGCATCCTCAGCACCGTGGGCCATCCACAGGATGCTGTGGACGCGCTGATACAGGCCGCCCTGCGTAGCGGTGGCAGAGACAACGTCACAGTCATAGTTGTGGACGCCAAGAACGTCTTGAACGACGCCGGCATCGCCACCACTGCGCCCCGCCCGGAAGTTACGTCAGACGTTGAAGAAGACACCCTTCCCCGGGCTTGGGTGAATGGTACGGACGAGGTTGCCGGGACTGGCCGGGAGGAAGGCGTCGATGGCAAGCAGTAACCACCTGTCGCTGACCCGCTACCGGCAGGGTGAGTGGTTCGGTATTGTGCGGAACGGAACTGTGGTGCTCCTTGGCCCGGACACGCCGTACGCACTGATCCACACCGTCTGGGAGTTGCTGGCCTCCGCGCCCGAAGCTCACGAAGTCCTCCACGAAGTTACAGACGCCTTTGGCGTTTCCCTCAGCCGCATCCCGCCCTTCGGGATCATCGACTCCAAAGACGCACTCCGTGTGTTCCTCCGGGGAGACCTCGAACTTCACGTGCGGCTGGGTGGGGCTGAGGAACGCATCACGGGACGTGACGTCACCACGTGGACCGAACGCCGGATCGCGGATGCCGCCTCCTTTAGCGTTCGGATCGGGGAGGGCACTGCCCCGTCCGCGGGAAGTCCGACGTCGGGTGGAAGCCTGCCGCTGAACAGCTCGCCCTTGAACAGCTCGCCTACGAACAACCTCCCTTTGGGAGAGGGCGTGGTACTCCTGGCATCACTCGAGGCCACGGCCGGAGCTGCCAGCCACGCGGACAGTGAACCTGAAGTCCGGCCCGTAGCCGTGTCCGATGAAACCATGATCGGTTACACGGAGGCGGACATTGGCCTGACGATCGCACCCGGCCACATGATTCCCACCACCGAGGCTTCCTCCACCGAGCCCTCCGAAAGCGCGTCTCCCTCAAGCGCGGCTCCCATTGCCAAGTCACCCAGCGTCGATGAGCCTCTCGCCGCTGTACCCGACTTCGCTGGCGTACCTGCTCCTGAGGAAGCTGCGGCCCCAACGGGAGAAACCGCTGATGAGGAACCGCCCTCGCCCGAGCATTCCGTGGTGCCTGCAGAACCGTTGGCGGAGCGTGAACCAGACACCGCGACAGAACCGGAACCTTCCGGGGTCTCCGTCCACACGAGTACCACTGATCCAATAGTTCCCTCGCTGGAAAACACCACAAACTATGACCATCTGTGGGACAAGACAGTGATGCGCAACATTGAGGACGCCGCTGTCCGCACGGAGGACGAGTCTGACGACCACGACTCACCTGCTTTGCCGACGCCGGCAGCCCAAACGCCGCCGGCACCGGATTCCCCGCCACTGACGCCCCCGCACGTTCCACAGGAGAAGGCGTCCGCCGCACCGTCGTCGGATGGCCTGATCGATTCGGTCCCGTGGCTGCGGAGCGGTTCTTCCACCCCTGCGGCGGTCAGCGACCAGCAGGCAGCTCCGTCCAAGCCCTTAGCCGATCCTCCGGCCCAGGTACCGGCCGCTTGGTCGTCGGCTCCTCAGGCCGCGGACGAGGATTCCGACCATGACGGGCAGACCATCATGAAGAGCAGTCTCCCCACTGAGGAGCCGGCGGGCGCCAAAACTGTTGATAGTGGCGCGGACGCACCCGCGGTCAAAGGGCCAAGCGTTTTGGCACGCATGTGCTCCCAAGGGCACGCCAACCCGCCCACCTACCCGCAATGCTCGGTGTGCGGGGTGGCCGTCACCGGTGACGCCGCGCATGTCCCGCGTCCCCGTCTGGGCAGAATGCGGCTTTCCACAGGTGAGTTGATAGATCTTGACCAGTCGCTCATTATTGGCCGGCAGCCGTCTGTTTCCCGCGTGCAAGGCGGCACCATGCCCCGCCTGGTTCAGGTGGACAGCCCGGGAGGGGACATTTCGCGCTCCCACGTGGAGGTCCGGCTGGAGGGTTGGCACGTCATGCTGTGCGACCTGAAGGCAACCAACGGAACCGTTCTCATACGGGAAGGCCAGGCACCCCGCCGGCTTGCCCAAAACGAGATGGCCATCCTCCTGGACGGCGATATCGCCGAACTGGGCGACAACATTTCATTGCGTTTCGAGGAGATTCTTTGAGTTCCAAGAGGCCCCCCGCGCCGCCTCCACCCATCCCGGGTTTCAAGTACATCAGCCTGCTCGGCTCCGGTGGCTTCTCCGATGTGTACCTTTATGAGCAGGACCGGCCGCGCCGAAAAGTAGCGGTCAAGGTCCTGTTGTCCGACTTGAAGACTGAAGGGGCCCGCCGCCGCTTCGAGTCCGAAGCGAACCTTATGGCGCAGTTGTCGTCGCACCCTTACATCGTGACGATCTTCGAAGCTGAAATTACCGAGAACGGGCACTCGTACCTGGCCATGGAGTACTGCTCCAGACCGAGCCTTGACGTCCGCTATCGTCGCCAGCGATTCAGCGTGGACGAAGTTCTGGCCGTCGGCATCCAAGTGGCTTCCGCCGTCGAGACCGCCCACCGGGCAGGCATTGTGCACCGGGACATTAAGCCCGCCAACATCCTGGTCACCGATTACAACCGGCCGGCCCTGACGGACTTTGGCATCTCTGGAACCATTGGCGCGGACACTGAGGACGACGCCGGCATGTCCATCCCGTGGTCTCCGCCCGAGCAGTTTCGCGGCGGTGCCGTGGACGGGGTGCCCGTGGACATCTGGGCACTGGGCGCCACTCTTTACACGCTGCTTGCGGGTCGGTCTCCGTTTGTCCTTCCCGGTCAGGACAACTCACAGCGGGAACTGATTTCCCGGATCACCAACTCGCCCCTGCCCAGGCTGGGCCGTGCCGACGTTCCGGAGTCCTTGGAACTCGTTCTGGCAACGTCCATGGCCAAGTCGCCGGAGTCCCGTTATTCGTCCGCCCACGCTTTCGCTTTGGCGCTCCAACGGATCCAGGCTGAACTGAACCTGTCCGTAACGCCGTTTGAGGTGCTTGAAGAACCCGGGCACGGCGATGATCAGCATCCCGATGACAACTTCGAGGAAACCCGGGTCCGGAGTATTGCCTCAATCGATCCCGATGCTTCCGGAACGGCCACCACGGGTTCGGCGCCCACGTTCCCGGCTCGAACCTTCCCGACCACCGTTGCGGGCGCCACTGGGCAGCCGACCCAGCCCACTAACCCTCCTCAAACTGTCCAGTCCCACGCCGGGTCATCGGCCCCGCCTCAGTTTCACGCCCCTGCGCCGGGATCGTACACGGCGCCGGGATCGTACACGGCCCCGGGAACGTACAGGGCGTCAGGCAGCCACAATGCAACCGCCGAGCCCGATACGGCAGAGTCCACAGTCCTGCGCGGCTGGCAGCCGTCGCGTCCACAGGACGATCTTGGCGCCACAGTCAGCCGATCCAACTCACCTGCAGGTGCCTCATCGGCCACCCGGGAAGACGCCCGGCCCGCAGATCACAGCAAGCGGAATCTTTGGCTCGCCGCAACGGGGGCAGCGGTGCTGGTGGTCGCCATCGTGGTGGGCGTGGTCCTTGGCGCCCAGGCTCAGCCGAAGGTTGTCCCCACGGAGGCAGCCAGCAAGCCGCCCGTAGACGCCTTGGGTGACGGCAGCGTACCGGATGTGGAGGGCCTCATTGGCGTGAAGGACCCCGAAAAGCCGGATTTCGCTGATTTCCGGTGGACGAACCCTCAACCGCAGTCCGGCGACATGTACATGTGGCGTTACCGGACCGCCCTCATCCCGGAAGGCGACTACGAGGCCGTAACGGAGCCCCACGCACGACCCTATTTCGGCGGGGAGAAGCAACTCTGCATCCAGGTCATTATTGTCCGTCGTGACGGTACTTCCTCGCCTGGAGACACGGGATCCATCGCCTGCGTGGACCAGTAGCCGGCACATGAGACTTACTTATCGCCGACTGAGGAGGCACAGATCATGGGGGATCTAGCAATAGATTTCTGTGGGGAATGGTACGAACCATCCGACGAGGACATCTTTGATATTGGACGCGAAGGTGACTTGGAAGTGGACGACAATCCCTACCTGCACCGACGCTTCCTGCAGATCGCCCGTTACGACGGCATGTGGTGGCTCAGCAACGTCGGGAGCATGCTGTCCGCCACCATTGCTGACGGTTCGGGCGGTATGCAGGCCTGGCTGGCGCCTGGGGCGCGGATCCCGTTGGTGTTCAGCCACACCAACGTGATTTTTACCGCCGGACCCACCACCTACGAGTTCGCTGTGCACTTGAAGACGCCGTCCTTCCGGCACGAAGCACGCGACGAGGACCAGGCAGGGGACACCACCATAGGACCCGTGGTGTTCACCGATTCCCAAAAGGCGCTGATCGTTGCCTTGGCCGAGCCCATGCTGCGGCGCGACGGCACCGGCTTCAGCGCAATTCCGTCGTCTGCCGAGGCTGCGAAGCGACTGGGATGGGCCCTCACCCGTTTCAACCGCAAGCTGGACAACGTCTGCGACAAACTGGACCGCGTAGGCGTAGTGGGCCTGCGCGGCGGCGTGGGAAAACTTGCCACCAACCGCCGTGCGCGCTTGGTGGAACATGCCGTGACGTCTCACCTGGTGACGCCGGCTGACCTGCATCTTCTTGAAAAAATGAGTGGAGTCGACGAAGGATGAAGTTCCGCCTGACCTTGCGGCGTGACCCTGCGGAAGCAAAGGACCTCGCCGTAACGGTGGATGGTCGTGCCACCGTGGCTGACATAGCCACCGAACTTTGGGCTGCCGACCCCGCACGAAAGGGGACCGAACCGCCGTCGAACCTGTCCATCAGCGTGGACGAGGCTTTCGTTGGCGGCGGCCTCTCCGGGCACGTCCTCCGGCCTACGGACAACCTGTTGGAGTCCGGGCTGCGCCCGGGTTCCAAAGTCTCGCTCGCGCAGGTCAGCGAGCAGTTCGCATCCAACGGCCACAGCAGGGGACCGGCAGCGGCGACGTTGCGCGTGATGTCAGGGCCCGACGTCGGACGCGAATTTTCGCTGCCATTCGGCACCAGCTACATCGGCCGGGACCGGGACGCCGACATCCGTTTGTCGGACCCGCTGACCTCCAAGCGCCATGCGCGGATCACCGTTGGCGAAACCGTGGAAATCGTGGACACGAACTCCGCGAACGGACTCCTCATGGACGGGCTGCCGGTTACCCGCGCAACGCTCGAATCCTCCGACACCGTTACCTTGGGCGATACTTCCGTGGGGGTCGTCGCCCTGTCACGGAACCATGGCGGTGGGCCGTCGTCGCCGCTGGTGGATTTCAACCGTTCGCCGCGGGTGCTGCCCAGGTTCGAGTCGCCAAAGCGCGTGCCTCCGGCCGGCCCCAAGCGCCCGGAACACCAGCCCTTCCCCTACATCATGCTCATCGCGCCGCTGCTGATGGGTGGTGTGCTCTTTGCGTTCACACAGAACCTGCTGTCCGTGATCTTCATGGCGATGATGCCGCTCTTCATCGTTGGGCACTACGTGGACCACAAAATGCAGAGCAAGCGGCAGGCCAAGGAGGGCCACAAACAGTTCAAAGCCGCGATGCTGGCGTTCCGAGAGGACATTGACAAGCAGCAGAATATTGAGCGCGCTGTCAGGCTCCAGGAAGCACCCTCCGTGAGCGACACGGTTGATGCGATTTACAAGCTCGGGCCCCTCCTCTGGACCCACCGGCCCGAACACCAGCACTTCCTGGGGGTTCGCTTCGGGTTGGGCTCCGCGCCGTCGCGTATACAGTTCGACGAACCGGGCGCCAACGAAACCGAACCGCAGTACATGCGGGAAATCCAGGAGTGCCTGCAGCAGGTCCGTGTCATTGAAGGCGTTCCGATCGTGTCGCAGTTGCGTACCTCGGGCTCCTTTGGCGTGGCAGGGGACCGCAGCGTGGTGGACGACGTGGCCCGTGGCATGGTGCTCCAGCTGGTGGGGCTCCATTCGCCGGCCGAAGTTGTCCTCACGGCACTGACCTCGGCCCGTTCCCGTGAGCGTTGGGACTGGCTGCAGTGGCTCCCGCACGTTGGTTCAGGGCACAGCCCCATATCCGGCGATCACCTTGCTGCCGGCCCAGGTGCCGGTGCTGCCTTGTTGTCCCGACTCGAAAACCTCGTGGAAGAGCGGGAAGCACTGGCCAAGGAGCCGGGCCCGCATCCGCGTCCAGGCCTCAAGAACGAACACGAGGAAGTTCCCGGTCCCGTGGTTCCGGCCGTCCTGGTGATCGTTGAGGACGACGCCCCCGTGGACCGGGGCCGCCTCACGCGCTTGGTGGAACGCGGCCCCGACTACGGCGTGCACATCATGTGGGTGGCGGCCAACGTGCAATCACTTCCCGCAGCATGCCGCGACTTCCTCTCGGTGGACGGCGATCACGGCACCACCACGGGCCAGGTTCGCTTGGGCCGCCACACGTACCCCGTGAGCTGCGAAAGCCTGGATGCGGACCTTGCCACGCAGCTTGCGCGCATGATGTCGCCGCTGGTGGATGTTGGAAACCCGCTCGACGACGATTCCGACCTCCCGCGCGCCGTCTCCTACGCCACGTTGATCGGCAAGGAACTGATGGACAACCCACAGGCCGTGGCGGAGCGTTGGCAGGAGAACAATTCTGTCCACGCCACAGCTGTGCCCAACCGGAAGGACAACGGCAGCCTCCGCGCACTGGTCGGCTCCAAAGGTGTGGAGCCGTTCTACCTGGACCTCAAGAACGAAGGTCCGCACGCGCTGGTGGGCGGAACCACCGGTGCCGGCAAGTCCGAGTTCCTGCAGTCCTGGGTGATGGGCATGGCAGCCGCGTACAGCCCGGACCGGGTCAGCTTCCTGTTCGTCGACTACAAGGGCGGAGCTGCGTTTGCCGACTGCCTGCACCTCCCGCACACCGTTGGCTTGGTGACCGATTTGTCTCCGCACCTGGTGCGCCGTGCGCTGACGTCGCTTCGGGCAGAGCTGCACTACCGCGAAAGGCTCCTGAACCGTAAGAAAGCCAAGGACCTCCTGGCGCTGCAACGCGAAGCCGATCCGGAGGCGCCCCCGTACCTCATCATCATCGTGGACGAATTCGCGGCGCTGGCTACCGAAGTTCCTGAGTTTGTTGATGGCGTGGTGGATGTCGCCGCCCGCGGCCGGTCCCTGGGGCTGCACTTGATCCTGGCCACACAGCGGCCCGCCGGCGTCATTAAAGACAACCTGCGCGCCAACACCAACCTCCGCGTTGCCTTGCGCATGGCCGATGAAGTGGACGCAACGGACATCCTGGGTGTTCCGACGGCCGCTTACTTCGATCCGTCCATCCCTGGCCGCGGTGCCGCGAAGACGGGTCCCGGCCGTATCCAAGGCTTCCAGACCGGATACGCCGGTGGCTGGACCACTGAAAAGCCGCAGCGCCCCCGGATCGACATCGTGGAAATGGCGTTCGGATCCGGTCCCACCTGGGAACCGCCCCTGGTGTCACAGGTGGAAGAAGAGCCCGCCGGACCCAACGACATTGCCAGGATGACAGGAAACATCATCCGCGCAGCTGACGTCCTGTCCATCGAGCCTCCCCGGAAGCCATGGCTCAACGAGCTCGCCACTACCTACGATTTCTCCAAGCTTCCCAACCCGCGGACCGATGAGCGGCTCCTGCTCGGCGTGGCGGACGACCCCGCCCACCAGGACCAGCCCACTGTGTTCTATGAGCCGGACAAGGACGGCAACATGGCCGTCTACGGCACGGGCGGATCCGGTAAGTCGGCAGCGCTGCGCGGAATCGCCATCGCCGCCGCGGTCACGCCGCGTGGTGGTCCGGTGCACGTCTACGGCATCGACTGTGGTTCGTCGGGACTCAAAATGCTTGATGGCCTTCCCCATGTTGGCGAGATCATCAACGGCGACGACGTGGAGCGCGTCGGGCGACTGCTGCGCTGGCTCAAGGACGTGGCGGACGATCGGGCAGCGCGCTTCGCTGAGGTCCGGGCGTCCACTATCGTCGAATACCGGCAGTTGGCCAACCGTCCCGAAGAAAAGCGCATCTTCATCCTGGTGGACGGTATGTCTTCCTTCCGCGAATCCTACGAGTACAGCAACCTGTCCGCGCTGTGGGACATCTTCCTAACGCTGGCAACAGACGGACGTCCCCTGGGCATCCACCTGGTAGTCAGCGGTGACCGCACCAACTCCGTTCCGGCGTCGCTCCTTGCTTCCATCCAAAAGCGGCTGGTCCTGCGCCTCAGCTCCGAAGATGACTACATGACTCTGGACGTCCCCAAGGACGTTCTTAACGCAGCTTCACCTCCCGGGCGTGGTTTGTTGGACGGGCTCGAAGTTCAGCTCGCCGTGCTGGGAGGCAACTCGAACCTCGCGCTCCAGGCCCGTGAAGTGGCCAAGCTCAGCCAGGCGATGCTGCGCCAGGGCCTCGAGCAGGCTCCGCAGATTCAGCGGCTCCCGGAATTGGTGGACTTGGACATCCTGCCCACCGGCGCGCCGGACAATCCTGTGATAGGCGTCGACGACGAAACGCTGGGTTCGGCGGCCATCGCCGCCAAGGGATCACTCCTGCTGGCCGGCCCTCCAGGCGCCGGACGTACAGTCGCGTTGGTCACTTTGGCTTATGCGCTGCGGCGTTCCAACCCGCGCACCGACCTCATCTACATCGGTTCCCGCCGCTCTGCCGTGGCGTCGCTGAATATCTGGAGCAGGTCGCTGGTGGGGCCGGACGAAGTTTCGGATGTGGTGGATGACCTGATCGACAAGGCCTCGGACAACCCCGGCACCATGGCGATCTTCATCGAGGGCCTGACTGAGTTCACCGACACGCTGGCGGAATCCGGCGTGGGACGGTTGGTTACTGCCGCAATCAAGGCAGATCAGTGGGTGGTGGGCGAGTCCGAGACCTCAACCTGGTCTCAGGCCTGGTCCCTTGCCCAGCCGTTCAAATCCGGACGCCGAGGGCTCTTGCTCAACCCAGGAGATGTGGAAGGTGACAGCCTCCTCAACACCTCCCTGGGCCGCATCAGCAAGGACTTCATTCCTGGCCGCGGGTACATTGTGGGACGAGGAAAGGTACGCAAGCTCCAAATCGCCATGCCGCCTGAAAACCGCAGCTAGGACCTTTAATGTCCGTGGGTTACGGCAAGATAGAGCTGTGAGCACACCAGAGAATCCGGATCCGGTCGACACCACAACCCAGGACGCCGCTGCGGCCATCGTCGCAGAGGAGGGGACTCCGCCGTCGGAGTCCCTGCGGGATGAGTACGAGCAACTGGCGGACCTTGTCCGCAAGTATCGGTATGCCTATTACCAGGAAGACTCGCCGACAGTCTCCGACGCCGAGTTTGATGAACTGTACCGCCGGCTGGAGGAACTGGAAGCACTCCACCCGGAGCTCGTGTCCAACGACTCGCCCACTCAGGAGGTTGGAGGCGAGGTCTCATCTGCCTTTGCGGCGGTGGAGCATCTGCAACGGATGTACAGCCTTGACGACGTCTTCTCCTTGGATGAGCTCGAAGCCTGGGTCCGCAAAGCTGAAGCGTCAGTGGCGAAGCTCGGCGATTCCGTCCCGCCCATCGCGTGGCTGACTGAACTGAAAATCGATGGCCTTGCCGTCAATCTGCTGTACAGGGACGGGAAACTGGTCCGTGCCGCAACCCGAGGCGACGGCACCACCGGTGAAGACATCACCCACAACGTTCTCACCATCAAGGAAATCCCACGGCAGCTCAGTGGTTCCGGCTACCCATCGGAAGTGGAGATCCGCGGCGAGGTGTTCATCCCTTCCAAGGCATTCCTTGAGTTCAATGAGTCCTTGGTGGCTGCCGGCAAGGCACCGCTTGCCAACCCGCGCAACGCCGCCGCTGGTTCGCTTCGCCAGAAGGATCCCGCGGAAACGGCCAAGCGGCCCCTCAGCATGTTTGTCCATGGCATCGGTGCCCGTGAAGGCTTGGATGCGAAGAGCCAATCGGAAACCTATAAGCTCCTCGAGGAATGGGGGCTCCCTGTCAGCCCATACCTCAAGGTGCTGGAGACCTTCGACGACGTCCTGAAGTTCATTGCCGACTACGGTGAGCGCAGGCATAAGCTCCTGCACGAGATTGACGGCATTGTGGTCAAGATTGATGACTTTGCCACTCAACGCGCCCTTGGGTACACGTCCCGCGTGCCCAGATGGGCTGCCGCGTACAAGTACCCGCCCGAGGAAGTCCACACGAAGCTCCTGGACATCGCCGTCAACGTGGGCCGCACCGGTCGCGTGACTCCCTTTGGCCTGATGGAACCCGTGAAGGTGGCCGGCTCCACGGTGGGCATGGCTACGCTGCACAACCAGGACGTGGTCAAGGCCAAGGGCGTGATGATCGGCGACATCGTGATTCTCCGCAAAGCAGGCGATGTCATCCCCGAGATCGTCGGACCCGTCCTTGCCTTGCGTGACAAGCAGGAACCGCCCGTCCGTGAATTCGTGATGCCCACAGAATGCCCGTCCTGTGGCACGCCGCTGGCTCCGGCCAAGGAAAGCGACGTGGACATTCGTTGCCCCAACGCCAAGTCCTGCCCCTCGCAGCTGCGTGAGCGCGTGTTCCACGTGGCCAGCAGGGGTGCTTTCGACATCGAAGCACTTGGCTGGGAAGCGGCTGTGGCACTGACCCAACCCGCAGAGCCGGAGACGCCGCCGCTCACCAGTGAGGCCCGCCTGTTCAGCCTGACGCGGGAAGATCTGGCGGATGTCCTGATCCGCAGGGAAAAGCGCTCCAAGGGTGTGGGCACGGGAGAGTATGAACTCGTTCCGTATTTCTATACCAAGGGAACGGCGAAGTCTCCGTCCAAACCGACCGCCACCACGGAAAAACTGTTCGCTGAGCTGGAGAAAGCCAAGCAGCAGCCACTGTGGCGAGTGCTGGTGGCGCTGTCCATCCGGCACGTTGGACCAACAGCCTCCCGCGCACTTGCCACCGCTTTCGGGAGCATGGACGCCATCCGCAACGCCACCGAAGAGCAAATGGCCCATGTTGACGGAGTTGGACCCACCATCGCCGTGGCGCTCAAGGAATGGTTCGCAGTGGACTGGCACAACGAGATCGTGGACAGCTGGGCCGCTGCCGGCGTGCGAATGGAGGACGAGCGGGATGCTTCGGTACCGCGGACCCTTGAGGGCCTCACAGTGGTAGTCACCGGCACGTTGCCCAACTTCAGCCGCGACGAAGCCAAGGAGGCCATCATCATCCGTGGCGGCAAGGCGTCCGGTTCCGTCTCCAAGAACACCAGTTACCTGGTGGCCGGTGAAAGCGCCGGCACCAAGCTGGACAAGGCTGAGCAACTGGGCGTACCAGTGCTGGACGAGGACGGCTTCCGCGAGCTCCTGGCCAACGGACCGGCACAGACCGGGACGGAAGCTGAAGCCGCAACGGATGAAGCTACCGTAGTGGATGAAACAGCAGCGGAAGCAGCCACCGAATGACGGACGCCGCCGAACTCCTTGTTGTCGCGAAACGTGCCGCGGCTGCGGGCGCTGCTGTGCTCGCCCAGCGGTCTGCCACCGGCACGGGTGGTGATGGTTTGGAAACCAGCAACAAGGGCGAGGCCGGCGACTGGGTCACGGCTTTCGACGTCGCGGCCGAGAATGCGGTCCGCGAAGCGATCATTGCCCAGCGGCCGCACGACGCCATCACGGGGGAGGAACACGGCACTACCCGGCCCGAACAGCCTTCCGGGTACCGCTGGTCCATCGATCCTTTGGACGGGACCACTAACTTCATCCGCAACATCGTCTATTACGCCACCTCCGTTGCGGTAGCGGACTCCGACGGCGTCTGGCAGGCGGGCGTCGTTCACGCACCGGCGTTGGGCCGCATCTATTCGGCAGCCCGCGGTCAGGGTGCATGGGTGGAAACAGGTGGAGAGAGGACGCGCCTGGCGGGTCCCGTTCCCGGGCGGACGGGGCTTATCCTGGCCACCGGCTTCAGCTACGATCCCGCCACCCGGGCCAGCCAATCTGAAGGCCTCGCCGGGCTCATGGATGGATTTGCCGATGTCCGACGTCTCGGGTCGGCTGCGCTGGATCTCTGCCTGGTGGCAGACGGTACTTTCGACGCCTACGGGGAGCGGGGCCTCAACGAGCACGACTTTTCGGCAGGCGCGCTGATTGCGGAAGAGGCTGGTTGCTGGGTGCGCCGGCCGCGCTTGGAGAGCCCGCTGGATGGCGGTCCCACCACAGAGGACCGTTTGGCGGCGTGGATGTGCGCCGGGGCTCTGGAACTGTCCGGCAAATTCCCGTTGTGATCATCAACCAGTGATCAAAGCACTCGCCATCGCCAATTACCGTTCCATCCGGGATCTCGCCATGGAGTTGCATGGCCTGGATATCGTGACCGGGGCCAACGGCAGTGGTAAGTCTTCCCTCTACCGGGCGCTTCGGCTGCTCGCCGAATGTGCCGGGGGTGATTCGGGGAACGTGGTGGGCTCTCTGGCCAGGGATGGAGGCTTGGCGTCCACGCTGTGGGCCGGGCCGGAGTCCATCAGTGAGGCCATGCGCCGAGGCGAGGTACCTGTCCAGGGAACTGTTCGTCGGGAGTCCGTGAACCTGAAACTGGGGTACTCCGGCGACGACTTTGGATATTTGGTGGACCTTGGCATGCCGGTTTCCAGCGGGGCGGGTTTTGACCAGGAAACCGGCCGTTCCCGCCCTTCGGCGTTCAGCCTGGATCCTGAGATCAAACGGGAGCAGATCTTTTCCGGGCCCGTGGCACGGCCGGGTTCGTTGTTGGTGGACCGAAAGGGCAGCCTGGCCAAGCTGCGCGGACCAGACGGCGAATGGACAGAGTTGTCCCGGCGGCTGGACACGTTCCAGAGCATGCTGACTGAGGTTTCGGATCAGGACCGGGCACCCGAGGTGCTGCGGGTTCGGGACTCGGTTCGTTCATGGCGCTTCTACGATCACTTCCGCACAGATGCAGAGGCTCCCGCCCGCCAGGCGCAGCTTGGAACACGCACCCCGGTGTTGCACCACAGTGGCAAGGATCTCGCGGCCGCACTCCAAACGCTGCGCGAGGTGGGATTCGAGCGGCAGTTGGATGCCGCCGTCGATCACGCCTTTCCGGGAAGCCGGCTGGAGATCGCCGTCAGCGACGGCCGCTTCAGTGTGGAGTTGCGCCAGCCGGGCATGCTGCGGCCCATGAAGGCAGCCGAACTCTCGGACGGGACGCTGCGGTTCCTCTTGCTCACCGCGGCCTTGCTGACGCCGCGGCCCCCGGAGCTCATGGTCCTGAACGAACCTGAGACCAGCCTCCACGTCGACCTGATGCCGGCACTGGCCGGACTGATAGTCCAAGCCAGTGCCAACAGCCAGATGATCGTGGTGACCCACTCCGAGGCCTTGCTTAAGGCACTTCGCGAAAGCGGGGCCGCCCATGAGCATGAGCTCTACAAGGACCTCGGCGAGACCAGGATCAAGGGCCTGGGCGCGCTGGAAGGTCCGCTGTGGAGCTGGCCCAAGCGCTGATCGCGCCCTTCGCGGAGGTACTTACCGCAATGAACGACGACGCCGGTCCGGCTCCGTCAGCCACGCCGGTTCATAGCCCGCATCAGCGGTGTTGAGGGTGGTCCCTGGAGGAACGATCTGGTCGATCCTGTCCAGCACATCGGGTGACAGGGTGAGCTTGTCCGCCCCGAGGGCTGCTTCAAGGTGTTCCAGCGTGCGCGGTCCGATGATCGCAGAGGTCACCGCCGGGTGTTCGAGGACGAAGGCCAGCGCGAGGTGGATCAGCGACAGTCCTGCTTGATCGGCCAGCTCCGTCAGCTCGAGCACGGCCTTCGTTTTGAGGGCGTTCCCGGGCAGGTCCGGATCGTGCCGGGCTGGTTGGCGACCCGCGCGGCTTGACGGAAGGTGCGCGCCGTCGGCCTTGATCCGACCGGACAACCAGCCTCCGGCGAGCGGGCTCCACGGAAGCACCCCGAGCCCGTGCTGCTGCGCCAGCGGCAGGACCTCCCGTTCTGCGCCACGAGCCAGGATGGAATACGGCGGCTGCTCCGTGACAGGCCGTTCCCGGTGGCGTTCTCGGGCAACGTACTGGGCCTCGACGATCTGGCCGGGAAGGAACGTAGACGTACCGATGTAGCGAATCTTGCCCTGGCTGACGAGGTCGCTGAGCGCACCCAGTGTTTCGTCGATGTCCGTGTCGGGATCCGGCCGGTGCACCTGGTATAGGTCGATCCAGTCTGTCTGCAGCCTGCGGAGACTGTCCTCAACTTCGCGGATGATCCAGCGGCGCGAATTGCCGGTCTGGTTCACGTCGTCGCCGAGGCGTCCATGGACCTTGGTAGCCAGGACAACCTGATCGCGCCGACCCTTCAGTGCCTTGCCCACGATCTCCTCGGACTCGCCCTGAGAGTACACATCGGCGGTGTCCACCAGGTTGATGCCGGCGTCCAGCGCCCTGTGGATGATGCGGATGCTGTCGTCGTGGTCAGGGTTGCCGATGGCCCCGAACATCATGGTCCCCAACGTCAGCTGGCTGACCTTGACGCCGGTTCGCCCCAGGTTCCGGTACTCGGTCATTAGAACGCCGATCCGATGGACGTGAGCTGCTGTCCCTCGGAACCGGCGTAACGGTTCTCGGGACGGGCCAACCCGTAGTGTCCGCGGAGAGTGGACTCGGTGTATTCGGTACGGAACAGGCCGCGGTGCTGGAGGATCGGTACTACCTGGTCCACGAAGATCTCCAGGCCGGAGGGGAGGACCGGGGGCATGATGTTGAAGCCGTCGGCCGCGCCCGCGAAGAACCAGTCCTGGATGGCGTCCGCCACCTGCTCCGGCGTTCCGGAGAACGTGCGGTGGCCACGTCCGCCGCCCAAGCGGCCGATCAGCTGCCGGACCGTGAGCTGCTCGCGACGAGCCAGTTCCACAATCAGCGTGTAGCGGCTCTTGGCACCCTCGATGTCGTCCTCGGAGGGAAGATCGGCGGGCAGTTGGCGGTCCAGAGGAAGGTCTTCGGGCTTCAAACGCAAAGTCTTGGCCAACTGCTCCCGGGCGTACTCCGGCTTGATAAGTTCGTCGAGTTCACGCTCAAGTTTCAGGGCTTCGGCCTCCGTGGAACCAATCACCGGGACGATGCCCGGGAGGATCTTGATGCCTTCAGGGTCGCGGCCCACAGCTGCGGTTCGTGCCTTGAGGTCTGAGTAGAAAGCTTGGGCGTCAGCCAATGTCTGGTGCGCGGTGAACACGGCTTCGGCGTACTGTGCAGCAAGCTTCTTGCCGTCCTCGGAGGACCCTGCCTGAACGATCAGTGGGTGGCCCTGCGGCGAGCGGGGAACATTGAGCGGGCCGCGCACACGGAAGTGCTTGCCCTCGTGTTCAATAGCCCGGATCTTGTTGTCGTCACCCCACACGCCCTCGGCTTTGTCCGCGAGCACGGCGTCGTCCTCCCAGCTGTCCCACAGCTTCTGGGCTACCTCGATGAACTCGGCTGCCCGCTCGTAACGGACAGCGTGTGCCGGCTGGTCATCCACGCCGAAGTTCCTCGCAGCGTCCGGTCCCGCCGTCGTGACGACGTTCCAACCAGCGCGGCCGCCGCTGACTCAGTCCACCGACGCGAAGCGGCGTGCCAGGTTGAAGGGGTCGTTGTAGGTAGTAGAAGCGGTGGCGATCAGGCCGATCTTCTGCGTTGCCGCGGCGATGGCTGTCAGCAGCACTGTAGGTTCCAGTTTGCCGGCAGGGCGGCGGCCCACCTCGCCGAACAGGACGGGGGAGTCCGCGAAGAAGATGGAGTCCAGCTTTCCGCGTTCAGCCGCCCGGGCCAGATGCTGGTAGTGCTCAACCTTGGTGGAGGAGAGAGGATCGCTTTCGGGCAAGCGCCACGAGGCCTCGTGGTGGCCTGTGCTCATGAGGAAAGCGTTCAGGTGGAGCTTGCGCTGTGGTTCAGTCATGGGGTTTCTCCTTGGATCGAATACGAGGGGGGGTTAGGCAGCAGAATGGACGCCGAGGGCTTCGAGCAGTTCGCCCCTCAGCGCTGAATGGTCGACGGCGGTTCCAGCCTTGCGCTCAAGGGCTACACGGCCGCCTTGGAGGACGATGACGCGGTCGGCCAAGGTGATGGCCTCGTCGACGTCGTGGGTTACGAGCAGGACCGCCGGGCGGTGCGCGGCGACCAGGTCCTTAAGGAGTGCGTGCATTTTCAACCGGGTGAGGGCATCCAGCGCACCGAAAGGTTCATCGGCCAACAGCAGCTTGGGCTCGCGCACCAGCGACCTCGCCAAGGCGACGCGCTGCTGTTCCCCGCCGGACAGTTCGTGTGGCCACGCCTTTTCGCGACCGGCGAGTCCCACTTCGGCGAGCGCGCGGCGGCCGCGGGCATCGGCGTCGTGATCCCTGAGTCCCAAGGTGACGTTGCCCAACACGGTGTCCCACGGCAGCAGGCGCGAGTCCTGGAACACCACGGACACCTGCTCCGGGACCTTCACCACTCCGCTGCCGCGGACGTCACCGTCCAGTCCGGCGAGGGCACGCAGCAGGGTGCTCTTGCCGCAGCCGCTGGGGCCGAGGAGGGCAACGAACTCGCCCGGTGCGATATCAAGGTCCACCCCGTTGAGTACGCCTTTCGGGCCGAAGCTGCGAATGAGGTTCCGGACGGAGACTTCGTAGGAGGGGCCGGTCCGGAGGGTGCTTAGCCCGCCAGTGTGCGTTGCCACGACAATGCCTTTCGTTCCAGGAGCCGGACGGCTGCGTCGGAAACCAGTCCCAGGACCCCGTAGACCGCCAGGCCGAGGACGATGATGTTTGTTTGTCCGTAGGTGCGGGCGAGCTCCATCATGTAGCCGATGCCGCTGGTGGAGTTGATCTGTTCCACCACCACCAAGGACACCCAGGCGCCGGTGACGGCGAAACGAAGCCCCAGGAAGAATCCCGGCAACGCTCCCGGTAGTACTACGCGGCGAATGAACCCGGCCCGGCTCAGGCCCACCGTTTGCGCCAGTTCGACGTACCGCAGGTCGATGCCCCGCAAACCAGCATGGGTCTGGAGGTAGATGGGGACGAACACGCCCAAAGTGATGGTGAGGACCTTCATGGTTTCGTCGATGCCGAACCAGAGGATCAGCAGGGGGATCAGGGCGAGTCCGGGAATGGCCCGCTTGATCTGCACTGGACCGTCGATCAGCGACTCGCCTACGCGGCTCAGCCCGGAAAGGACCGCCAGTACGGCACCCACCACGATCCCGAAGAACAATCCCAAACCTGCACGCTGGGCCGAGATCGCCAGGTTCTCTTGGAGGCGGCCGTCTGCGATCAATTCGCCCGCCGTGGAGACCACGGTCCAAGGCTCGGACAGGATCCGGGGATCCAGCAGGCCCGTCGCCGAAGCAACCACCCACAATAGGATCAACGCGGCAGGACCCACTAAGCCCGCAAAGCGGCGACGCTTCCCGGGGCCCAGGCGGCGGCTCGCCGGGCGGACATCCGGCCTGCCGGTGAGGTTCGGGTCGAGGTGAGGTTCGACGCCGGCACCCGGGTGAGTAGCGACGTCGCTTCTTGGCGGAGGTGCGGTTCCTGGCGGGGGAGCGGTGACCGTAGCCGTGCGCCGGGCAGCAGTGGTGGTCATGGCTACGCCCCCTTTCCAGCGGCCGCGTAGGCCGTGCCGCCGATGGCCTCAAAGCGGAGGTCGTACAACTTGGCGGCATCCAGCTTGGGCTTCTGCTGTTCCTTGGCGAGGAGGTCGATGGTCTGCTGATGCCGGGCAATGGCCTCGGTCCAGGACGTGGGGAGGTCGCGCTCGCCGGCGGTATCGATCAGGTACTGGCCGTCCTCGGCGGAAAGCCCCTGGTTCTTGACGTAGTAGCCCTCAAGCCATTCCTTGGGGTGGTCCTGGATCCAGCGTTGGGCCTGTCCCCAGATTTCGACGTACTCGGCAAGCGCCGCAGCTTTTGCCGGATCGTCAAGCACCTTGGCCGGAGCGTACAGGTGGCCGGGATCGTCCCTGAGGCCGTGCCGCAGCGTTGTTCCGCCGTCGGCGCCGTACTTGGCCAGGTACCGCTTGATCTGGACGCCGCCCAAAGGCGCTGCGTCCACCTGCTTGCTGGACAGGGCTGTGGAGTAGGTGTCACCCGTGCTGGGTAGTTCCACGAGCTTCACGTCTTTTTGCTGCAGGCCGGCCTTTTCCAGGATGCGCAGCACCAAGGCCCCTTGCGCTTGGCCGGGGCTGTACGCGATCTTCTTGCCGCGAAGGCCCTGGAGGTCAGTGATGCCCGCACCGGGTGCCACACCCAGTTCGTACAACGGGTGGTTCACGGCATCCTGGCGGTAGACGCTGGCGATGATGCGGACCTCCAGCCCCGTCCACGTCGCGTGGATGGGAGGAATGTCCGCCACTGAACCTACATCCAGGGCGTTGGCCCGGAACGCTTCAGTAGTGGCAGGGCCGCCGGAGATGTTGGCGAACTTCACGGGGAAGCTGAGCTTCTTGTCCAGGCCGGAAAGTTCAAGGGCCACCTGCACGGATGGGTCGCCCACTGCCAGCGTGGTGCCTTCCGGAACGGTGGTGGCCAGCGGGGCGGTGACCTGTGCCGCCTGCGTGGCTACGCCTCCGGCCGCTGCTGGTCCGCCGCAAGCGGTCAACAGGCCCAGGGCGGGAATGGCGAGAAGGGTGCCGAGGATTTGGCGGCGGTTCGGGGGTGTTGTGGGGAGTTTTTGGGCGCGGAGGGACGCGGAAAACATGCAAAGCCTTTCAGGTGCGGGAGGGGTCGCTGCTGCCCGGAGCCAAGGGCATCGACGGCGCAGCGGTACAGATCGCTAGTTCTGAAGGCAGGACGGACAGCAGGAGTGAGCCTGAGTTACGTGTGCTGGGACATCGGTCTTGGGCATCGGTTCCTCCTGTTCTGTGTGCACGAAGTTTTCACGGCCGGGCTTTGCCGTGTGGTAACTCAAGCACGCCCGCATTGCCCCGCGCCAGCGTTTCGACATCTACGCGCAACAGCACGAAACCGGGGTTCACCGCACGCAACGCGGCTCAATTCGACGCCACGGGAGGCAACACAAAAGCAGCCCAGAGGCACCCTCCTGAACAGCGCGGGCCAACCATTCGGCGTCGTGCGTTCCAGACGTGACTGATAGTTCCATCACGGAAAGGGGCCTTTGGCGCGGCGGGCGCCGCCAGCACGACTACCATTGGTAGGTGCTTTCGCCGATTACCGTCCGTCCCGCCCTGCCCGAAGACTACGACGCCGTTGCCCGCATCACGCAGGACTCCTACGTCACCGCGGGGTACTACGGCGACGCTGATCACCCGTACCTGCAGAAGCTCCAGGACGTTGCCGGACGCGCGGAGCACGCTGAGATCCTGGTGGCGGAGCGCAACGGCGAGGTCATCGGGTCTGTTACGGCAGCCCCGGCAGGCGGCGGCTTTTCCGACATCGGCCTCGACGACGAACTGGAACTCCGTACCCTGGTGGTGGATCCGGCAGTTCAGCGATCCGGGGCGGGACGTGCCTTGGTGCAGGCTGTCATCGATCAAGCCAAGGCCATGGACGGAATCAACGCCGTGTCCCTGACCACTGGAGCCACGTGGGAAAGCGCCAACGCCCTCTACGCGCGGACAGGTTTTGACCGCGCCCCGCACCGTGACTGGTTTGTGCCCGGCACCGACATAAAGCTGTTCGTTTACCGGCTGGACCTCCCGCAGTCATAAAGTTTCCTTCGTAAACGCCGGTCACCGGACCGGGCGAAGCGACAGGAAAGGCGCGGCATGCGCAAGACATTCGGCACGGGTTCGGTCTGGGAGCAGACCCTTGGCTATTCCCGGGCAGTCCAGGTGGACAACACTCTTTTCATTTCCGCCACGGCCGCTTCAGGGCTCGTTGATGGCAAACAGGCGATCGTTGGCGACGACTTCTACTCGCAAACCAAGTACATCCTTGAGAAGCTCGGCGCTGTTTTGGAAGACGCCGGGTTCTCCTACGAGGACGTGGTTCAGTCCAAGCTGTACCTGACGGACATCAGCAAGTGGGAAGACGCCGGCCGCGCCCACGGTGAGGTCTTCGGCGAGATCCGCCCCACGCTTGCCCTGGTCCACGTCTTGCCGTTCCTCGATCCGCAGATGCTCGTGGAAATCGAGCTCGTGGCGCAAAAGTCCGCGTAGCGCACCCGCCTGAGTCGCATTAGTGGTTGTTCTGAGCGCTCAGAACAACCACTAATGCCAGTTACTTGGGTCAGGCGGGGACGCCGTAGCGGTGTTCCGGACGGCCTGTGCTTCCGTAGCGCAGCTGGATCTCGACGGCGCCATCGTCCGCGAGCGAGGACAGGTACCTTTGCGCCGTGGCCCGGGAAACGCCCACCCTCTCCGCAACCTCGGCAGCTGAATACTGCTCCCCGGGAAGCAAGGATTCCAGGACCGCAGCCTCCGTGGCGGAACGGGGCTTGGCTGACGGCGTGACATCTCCCGGGATCAGGGACCGTTTGGCGCGTTCAATGGTGGTTTGGTCAACGGCTGTCTGCTGCCCCAGGATCCGCCGATACCGCGCGTAGGACCGGAGTTGCTGGGACAGTGACTCAGCGGTGAACGGTTTCAGCATGTACCCAAGCGCGCCGCGCCGCAGGGCAACCCTGATGGACTGCGCGTCAGAGGCCGCTGTCAGCATGAGGGCGTCGACGTCCAGTTGACCCAACAGATCCAAGCCGGAGCCGTCCGGGAGATACACGTCCAGCAGCACCAGATCGGGACGAAGGCTGTGAATCGCCTGCAGTGCCTGTGAAACCGACCCAGCCGGCGCCAAAGCCATGAAGCCGGCCACGGAATCCACATAGGCTGCATGGAGCCGTGCCACGTGGAAGTCGTCGTCCACGATCAACACCCGCAAATCCTCAGCCATTGCTGTCCTCCCTCAACGTCGAGTCGGCACCTGTGCCCGCATGCTCCGCGGAATCCATGACGCCGGGGATGGTCGCCATGAACACGGCGCCGGGACCGCCGCTGCTGCCGGGCTCCAGGACGCGGACATCGCCGCCACGCCGCCGCGCAAGCTGCCGCACCAGCGCCAGCCCCAAACCTTGTCCAGCCCCTGAGCGTACCGGTTGTTCCGACGTCGTAAATCCTTCGGCGAAAACCTCTTCCGGTTCCAGGCTCCCCAAACCGTCGCCGGAATCGCCCACCAGGATGTGCAGGGTCCCGCCGTTCTCAGTGGCGTCGTCCAGCAGTTCGACTTCCACCCATCGTTCCGCTGACAAGCCGGCAACGGCGGCACTCACCGCGTTGTCGATCAGGTTGCCGAGCACCGTGGTGACGTCTTGTGGATCGGCCACGTGCCCACGGACCAGTGTTTCGGGGCCGATGCGGAGGGCCACGCCGCGCTCCGAAGCCTCCACGCCTTTCGCGCCAACGAAGGCCTGCAGATACGTGTCCTGGAGCAATTCGGCCTGCTCCACGGGGAACTTCAGCGGACCAGTGGCCGAGATCCGGGCCAGGTATTCCTTGGCGGCGTGGTGTTGGCCGATGCTCATGAAACCGGCAATGGTGTGGAGTTGGTTGGCGAACTCGTGGCGCTGGGCGCGCAGGGCTGTGGACATGGTCCCCACGGCGTCGAGCTGGCGGGTGAGTTGCTGCAATTCCGTGCGATCCCGCAGCATGACCACCCAGCCAAGATCCTCTTGCCGATGCCAGGCTTTGCGAGCGCTGGCCACCAGAACGCGTCCGCCCGCCACGACTTCCACGGCCTCGGCGTCCCGGGCCGCAGGCTGCGTGAGCTGTTTGAGCTGTTCAGGGACGGCCGCCGATGCCCAGTCCTGGCCGGTGGCGTCCGGCATGTCCAAGAGCCTTGCTGCGGCGGCGTTGAACACGGAGATCCGTCCGTCTGCGGCAACGCCGATCACACCATCATCCACGCCTTGGAGCACCGCCACTTGGTCGTGGACCAAGGTGCTGATCTCTTCCGGTTCCAAGCCGAGGGTGAGTCGTTGGAGCCTGCGACGGAGCAGGAAGGAGGCCAGGACGCCGGCAAGCAGCGAGCCGCCGGCGGTGAGTGCAATGGGCACAATGTCGCGGGCAAGGCTGTTGCTGAGGGACTCCACGGAATAGCCAACGCTGACCTCGCCCACGATTGTGGTGGAGTTCTCCGGAGCGTACACCGGCACCTTCGCCCCCGCCGATGGCCCCAACGTTCCCGTGTTGCGGGTGGTGATCTCTTGCCCGCCCAGCGCCACTGAAGGGTCTGTGCTGACGCGTTCACCCAGCCGCGCCGTCTCGGGGTGAGCCAGGCGCAGGCCGGTTTCGTCCGTGATCACCACGAACAGGGCCCCAGTCCGCACTCGCACAGCTTCGGCCGCCGCTTGAAGTGTTCCGGCAGCGAGGACATCCGGGGGAGGGGTTCCTTCTTCTTTGCTGATGGTTTGCACGCCGGACCTGATCTCGGGATCCGCGGCGACGGTCCTGGCAAGGGTGAGTGCTTGGTTTTCGGCTTCGGTGCCGATGCGTTCATAGACCAGCCACGCATGGACCGTCCCGCTGAGCAGGACCACCAGCAGGACAACCCCTAGCTGGAGGAGAAGGGTTTGGGTGGAGAAACGCATGCTGACCCGGCTGTTGCGCGGCACCTTCGCTCCTTTCCTCCTGATCCATTGAATCACTGAGCACAATGCGCAAAACGTTCGCAACGAGCAGTATTCCCAACAATTCCCCGAAACCCCTGCCCGTGACGGAGGCCACCATATTGTCTGTAGTGCGCATCACACCGACGTGGCGCCATTCACAGTAGTAAGGAGCCGGCCGTGCTGGTTTTGCTTGGATTCGCAATGATTGCGGTATTCATGGTCCTGATCATGACCAAAAAATTGACGCCAGTACTGGCGCTGATCATCGTCCCCACAGTCTTCGGCCTCTTCGCCGGAGCGGGCCTCGGCATCGGCGACATGGTGATGGACTCAATGAAGTCCATGACGTCCACGGCCGCGCTCCTCATGTTCGCCATCATCTACTTCGGCCTGATGATCGACGTCGGACTGTTCGACCCCCTGGTGAAGTTCATCCTGCGCAAGTTGGGCAACGACCCCGCCAAAGTGGTCCTCGGCACGGCCATCCTGGCAGCGGCAGTCTCCTTGGACGGCGACGGATCCACCACCTTCATCCTGACCACGGCCGCCATGCTCCCCGTCTACTTGCGGCTCAAGATGAGCCCCGTGGTCCTCACCTGCGTGGCCGGCCTCGCCAACGGCACCATGAACATCCTGCCCTGGGGCGGACCTACGGCCCGCGCGGCCACCGCACTTCACCTGGATGTCAACGACGTCTTCGTTCCCATGGTCCCGTCACTCATCGTTGGCCTCATCGTGGTTCTGGTGTTCGCTTGGTTGCTCGGCCTGCAGGAACGCAACCGCCTCCGCACCACCGCTCCTGAGATCTGGGGCGACGTCGCTGATCCTTCGGAAGCGTTCGACGGCGGCACGCGCCGCGGCGGTTCGGTTGCCGCGGGTTCGGGTTCGGGCTTCGGCGTCGGCGGAGGCCGCTTCAGTTTCGGCCGCAACTCCTCTGCCGCAACTGCAGCCAAGCCGGGCACCGGCGGAGGTTCCGGCGTCGCGGTTCTTGAAGACCCGGCCACGCTGGTGGACGATCACGACACCGCTATGGCAGACACCGCCCTGGACCCCAACCGCACTACGCTGCGTCCCAAGCTGTTCTGGTTCAACCTTGGCCTGACCGTCGCTGTGATGGTGGTCCTGGTGGCCAACATTGTCCCGCTGCCGTTCGTGTTCATGGTGGGCTCCGCGATCGCACTGCTGGTCAACTTCCCCAAGGTCAAGGACCAGGGCGCCCAGCTGATCGCCCACGCACCGTCCATCGTCGCCGTCGTCAGCATGGTCATGGCCGCCGCAGTCCTTACCGGTGTCCTCAACGGCACGGGCATGGTCAAGGCAATGTCCGAGTGGCTCGTCCAGATCATTCCCGCCGAAATGGGACCGTTCATGGCAGTCATCACCGGGCTTCTGAGCATCCCGATGACGTTCTTCATGAGCAACGACGCCTTCTACTTTGGGGTCCTGCCGGTCCTTTCCGAAACCGCCGCTCACTACGGCGTGGATGCAGTGGACATGGCCCGCGCCTCCATCACCGGGCAGCCCTTCCACCTGCAGAGCCCCCTGGTGCCGGCTATCCTCCTGCTGGTTTCCCTCGCCAAGGTGGATCTGGGCGACCACCACAAGAAGGTCCTCTGGCGCACGGCCGTGATCTCGGTGGT
The DNA here is from genome assembly GCF_017876035.1 of Pseudarthrobacter sp. PvP004. NCBI lineage: Bacteria > Bacillati > Actinomycetota > Actinomycetes > Micrococcales > Micrococcaceae > Pseudarthrobacter > Pseudarthrobacter sp. PvP004. The sequence goes on along the minus strand of NZ_JAGINL010000001.1, from coordinate 2,468,566 downwards.
CATGCTGGCAGTCGGTGTTCTGACCGGGGCCATCGGCATCGGCTAACGAGCCGCCACCTCAACACATCCGAGTGTCTCGGTGTCGAGTTCGCGGGTTCGTCTCCAATTCGCCGTTTGGCAACGGCGTATTGTGCAGCGGACCCGCGATTTGGCGTGAGGGGACGTCTGAGGTGGGGTGAGCGGATTGGGGATGAGACACCCATTCAGGTGGTCTTCTTCCTGGCGGCCGGGTCCAAGGTGCACTCGCCAACCACCTTGATGAAGCTTGTTTCTTTGGACGGCGTGAACTGTACGAGGAGCCTTCTCGGGCTTTCCGCATTGAGCTGGATGCCTGTGATGTTTCCGCCCATGTTGTCGAAGATGTTTCCGATCGTGTATCCCTTGGCCTCCAAGTGGGCCTTCATTCGTTCCACAGCAGCCGGCGGATCATCGACGGGACCGCCGTCTATCTGGCGCTGATACAGCCGACCGTCAGCCCGCGCGTGCACCCCGCAAGGTTCTGACACGTAATCCGCGCCAAGGCCTGCAGGCCAGGCATCAGCACGGTCTCGCCGTAAAGCTGGAGAGAAACATAGACAGGGCCGCTGCGGAGAGCACCGCTCAATCCATCACGGACATGCCGAACACTTGCCTGCACCGGGCCAAGCCACTACTGCGCTGCTTCGATGCCGCCACCACGGCCAACGCCCTGCCGGTATCAATGCCGTACGCCAAAACAACTGCCGTCCAATACGCCCTACCCACCCTCTTTAATCGATCGAAATGACAAATTTGGCGATGGGCATGTACCTATGACGTGTCCTTTCCGGCCAGACAGTGACGAGAGATCGAGGCGCAGGCGGAAAACAACCCTGAAGTACTACGTGCCAGTCCTAGCCGCGGACCCAGGATTTGGAGGGACGGCTAACCGAGCCATGGCACCTGTCCACCGTCTGCCCGGCGCACCCAAGCCAAGTAGACTGGTTCGGAAAACCATTTGAACTTTGCAGGGGAGATCCATGGCTGCGATCAACCGTGACGACGTCGCGCATCTTGCGCGTCTGGCTCACATTGAAATGAGTGCCGAAGAACTGGACAGGATGGCTGTTGAGCTTGCTGTCATCGTGGATTCGGTGAAGAGCGTGAGCGAAGCTGCGGGTGAGGACGTCCCGGCGACGTCGCACCCGATTCCGTTGACCAATGTGTTCCGTGAGGACGTTGTGGGCCACACGTTCACAGCTGAGCAGGCGTTGTCCGGCGCTCCGGATTCTTACGAGAACCGTTTCAAGGTCCCGGCAATCCTGGATGAGGACTAATCACTATGACTGAGCTGAAGAACGAACTCATCCGCCACTCCGCTGCCGATCTTGCCGCCAAGCTGGCTTCCCGCGAGGTTACCGCCGTTGAGGTGACGCAAGCGCACCTTGACCGCATTGCCGACGTCGATGGTCAGGTTAATGCCTTCCTGCACGTGAACAGTGAAGAGGCTCTGGCTGTTGCGGCCGAGGTTGACGCTGCCCGCGCTGCCGGCGGTTCCGCCGCCGAAGAGTTGCACGCCCTCGCCGGTGTGCCGATTGCGGTGAAGGACCTCATCGTCACCATCGGCCAGCCGACGACGGCCGGTTCGAAGATCCTTGAGGGCTGGCGCAGCCCCTATGACGCCACGGTGGTTAAGAAGCTGCGCGCGGCCAAGATGCCGATCCTGGGCAAGACCAACCTGGATGAATTCGCCATGGGTTCCTCCACCGAGCACTCGGCATACGGCCCCACCCGGAACCCGTGGGACCTGGACCGGATTCCTGGCGGTTCGGGCGGTGGCTCCGCTGCCGCCGTCGCCGCTTTCGAAGCGCCGCTGGCGCTTGGCACGGATACCGGTGGCTCCATCCGCCAGCCGGGTGCCGTCACTGGAACTGTTGGCGTGAAGCCCACGTACGGTGCTGTTTCCCGTTACGGTGCCATTGCCATGGCGTCGTCGCTGGATCAGATCGGTCCGGTCTCCCGTACGGTGCTGGACTCGGCGCTGCTGCAGGAAGTCATCGGCGGCCACGACCCCTTTGATTCCACGTCGCTGACCGATCCGTTCAATGACCTTGTTGCTGCTGCCCGCGTGGGCAATGTTGCCGGAATGAAGATCGGCATCGTCAAGGAGCTTCACGGCGAGGGCTACCAGGCCGGCGTCGAGAACCGTTTCAACGAATCCCTTCAGCTGCTCAAGGATGCCGGCGCTGAAATCGTTGAGGTTTCCTGCCCCAACCTGAAGTACGCCTTGGGTGCGTATTACCTGATCATGCCGTCCGAGGTGTCCAGCAACCTGGCCAAATTCGACGGCGTCCGCTTCGGCATGCGCGTTCTGCCCAAGGACGGTCCCATGACCATCGAGCGCGTCATGGGTGCAACCCGTGCCGCCGGCTTCGGCGATGAGGTCAAGCGCCGCATCATCCTTGGCACGTACGCACTGAGCGCCGGCTACTACGACGCTTACTACGGCTCGGCACAGAAGGTCCGTACGCTGATCCAGCGCGACTTCGACGCCGCGTTCGCGAAGGCCGATGTCCTGATCTCGCCCACGGCGCCCACCACGGCGTTCAAGCTGGGGGAGAAGCTGGACGATCCGCTCGCGATGTACCTGAACGACGTCGCCACCATCCCGGCCAACCTTGCCGGTATCCCGGGTCTGTCCCTGCCGGGTGGCTTGGCCGACGAAGACGGCTTGCCCGTTGGCATCCAGTTGCTGGCTCCTGCCCGTCAGGATGCCCGCCTGTACCGCGTGGGCGCTGTGCTCGAATCCATCCTTGAAGAGAAGTGGGGCGGCCCGATCCTTGCACAGGCGCCGGACCTGAAAACTGCTGTGCTCGGTGCAGTATCCACCACCGCCGGAGGTTCCAACTAATGTCCGTCGACGCAACCCTGAGCTTCGAAGAGGCCATGGAGAAGTACGATCCCGTCCTGGGGTTCGAGGTCCACGTGGAGCTCAACACCAAGACCAAAATGTTCTCCTCTGCCCCGAACGTTTTCGGTGACGAGCCGAACACCAACGTCAACGAGGTTGACTTGGGCATGCCTGGTGTCTTGCCGGTGGTGAACAAGACGGCTGTGGAATCTTCCATCAAAATCGGCCTTGCCCTGAACTGCAAGATCGCCGAGTACTGCCGCTTCGCCCGGAAGAACTACTTCTACCCGGATACCCCCAAGAACTTCCAGACCTCGCAGTACGACGAGCCGATCGCCTACGACGGTTACCTTGACATCGAGCTTGAGGATGGCACGGTCTTCCGCGTGGAGATCGAACGCGCCCACATGGAAGAAGACGCCGGAAAGCTGACCCACATGGGTGGTGCTGCTGGACGTATCCAGGGTGCCGACTACTCTCTGGTGGATTACAACCGGTCAGGTGTGCCGCTGGTTGAGATCGTCACCAAGCCGATCGAGGGCGCGGGTAGCCGTGCACCTGAATTGGCCAAGGCCTACGTCGCTGCAATCCGCGAGATCGTGAAAAACCTTGGTGTTTCCGATGCCAAGATGGAGCGCGGCAACGTCCGTTGCGATGCCAACGTTTCCTTGCGCCCGCACGGCCGGGAACGGTTCGGTATCCGGTCCGAGACCAAAAACGTGAACTCGCTGCGTGCCGTCGAACATGCCGTCCGTTACGAAATCCAGCGCCACGCTGCCGTCTTGGATTCCGGCGAGCCCGTCATCCAGGAGACGCGCCACTGGCACGAGGACACGCGTTCGACGACGTCGGGCCGGCCCAAGTCCGACGCTGACGATTACCGCTACTTCCCGGAGCCTGACCTGGTTCCCGTCGTCGCCTCCCGTGAGTGGGTGGAGGAACTCCGGGCTACCCTTCCCGAGCCGCCGGCCGAGCGCCGCAAGCGCCTCAAGGAAGCATGGGGCTACTCGGATCTGGAATTCCGCGACGTCGTCAACGCAGGTGTCATGGACTCCATCGAGGAAACCATCGCAGCCGGTGCGTCCGCCGATGTTGCCCGGAAGTGGTGGATGGGTGAGATCGTGGGCCGTGCCAAGGTTGCCGACGTCGATCCTTCCGAACTCGGTGTCACGCCGCAGGTCATTGTCGAGCTGAACAAGCTGGTTGAAGACGGCAAGATCAACAACAAGATGGCAACCCAGGTCTTGGACGGCGTGCTCGCAGGCGAAGGTACTCCGGCTGAGATCGTGGAGAAGCGTGGTCTCGCAGTGGTGTCCGACGACGGTCCGCTCCTGGAAGCCATCGACGCTGCATTGGCTGCGCAGCCGGACGTCGCTGAGAAGATCCGTGGCGGCAAGGTCCAAGCCATTGGCGCGATTGTTGGCGGAGTCATGAAGGCCACCCGTGGCCAGGCTGACGCTGGCCGCGTTCGCGAACTGATCCTGGAGAAGCTCGGCGTCGAGGGCTAAGTCCCGCAGTTTGACGCCCAAGTAGCTCGTAGTTGTGGTTGTTTTGAGAGCTCAGAACAACCACAACTGCGGGCTACTTTTTGTTGGGAGGGGTGCACAATGGATGCATGGCCACCCTAACACCAGGCCTCCGTAAAGGCCTTCTCGCCGGCGGGATCGCCGTTGCATTGACCGGCGGCGGGGCCGCCGCCGTGTGGGCGGGCACCCAGCCCAGCCCCTCGCCGTCGAGCTCTTCTGCGTCACCCAACCCGTCCGCATCGGCGAAAGCCAAGGCCACCGAAGGCCGCGGCCAGGCTATCCACGGCGAACACGTCGTGAAACAGCAGGACGGGACCTACCGCACGGTCGTCACGCAAACCGGCACCATCGAATCGGTGAGCGAAACCGAGATGACTGTGAAGAGCGAAGACGGCTTCACGCAACGCTATTCGATGACTGCGGATACGCGGATCACCAACGTTCCCGCAGACCTGTCGGAGCTCAGGAACGGCAAGGGTAAGCCCACGCTGCCGTCGGCCACAGCTGCGGACCTCAAGACCGGCGACACGGTTAGAGTCAGCGGCACCAAAGAGGGCGATTCGGTGGCCGCAGCCAAGATCGTGTCCGGCGAATTGCCGGCCGGCGTGAAAGGCCACGGGCACAGGGGCCACGGCCCCAGGAACTAGAGCGCCACGGTCCTGAAGCCCAGGTTGCCACTGGCTGAGTCCGGCGTGTTTGAGCTGCGCGCTGCGAGACGGTAGCGATTGCAGTAAGAATCGTGGCAGAGGTAGGAGCCACCGCGCATGACCCTTCCGCGGCCGATGGTTGGCCCCTGCGGGTCCTCCACCGTTCCTTGTGCGTGGCACGTTTTGTAATACTTGGGCAGGAACCAGTCGCTGCACCACTCCCAGACGTTTCCGCTGGTTTGGTACAGCCCGTAGCCGTTGGGGCGGAATGACGTGGCAGGCGCAGTGGTGAGGTAGCCGTCATCGATCGTGTTGCGGGAAGGGAATTCCCCTTGCCAGATGTTGCAGTTGTGAGCGGTCTCGCCTGGGGCATCGTTGTGGAGTTCATTCCCCCAGGGGTAGCGCTGTCCGGACAGCCCGCCACGGGCCGCGTATTCCCACTCAGCTTCGGTGGGTAGCCGGCGACCCGCCCATTGGCAGTACGCCAGGGCATCGTTGTGCGACACATGGGTGACGGGGTGGTCGGGGATGTCTGCCCAGTTAGAGAGTGGTCCGGCAGGGTGCGCCCAATCGGCTCCACGAATGTTGAGCCACCACGGGACGTTATTGACCCGGTTCAGGATGTCGTGCGTGTTTGCTTTCACGGCAAGGTGGAACACCGCGGATGTTCCGTAGGTTTCCGACTCGGTGCGGTAGCCGGTGGCGTCGACGAACTCAGCGAATTCCTGGTTCGTCACGGTGGTGGCGCCGATCCGGAATGCCGAGACGGATACTTCGTGCACTGGGGACTCGCCGTCGCCGTCGTAGCCTTCATTGAAGGGATCACCCATGGAGAAGGTTCCCGCTGGAATCTCGGCGTCCTTTGCCTCCTTTGAAGGCACGGCACCATGGGCGGAACGCTCGACGGCGGTGCTCGCCGCCGGATGATCGCTGACCGTTCGCAGGGGGAGCCTCAGCCCCGGCATCCAGTGTTCCCGGGCACCAGCGCCCGGGCTACAGCAATCTGCCATGTCAACCTTCTATCTGAATTGGACCTGCTAGTACTTTATCGGGGGAGCGTCGGGTGCCTAACGTTGCCTCGACCTTGCCGGTGCACCCCTGGTTAGTGAGTGGCGCATCCTTTACCACTCTGTGCGCCACTTGTTCCCAAGCGGCGCACCCTTTTACGCCGCGCGCTCCCCGTTGTTACGGGGGCGATTGGCGGCAGCGGGTGCGAGGGCCAAGCAACCCAGCCCAGGACGCCCTGTTCACCACGATCGAGTCCCGCCACCATCCCGGGGATGATGAAAACTGATTTCTGCGCTCAGTTTCGATCATAATCTTGCAAAAAGAGATGCGGGTCACTTATGGTTTGTTAAACGGTTAACGAGCGTGGTTTGGATCACAACGATGGTCCTGGCTCAGCACATGAGGAGACAGCATGAACTCGACGACGGAACAGGCTCCGGCATTGCCCGAAGCTCGCCGAGTCCCGGGCCCGCCGGGTGGAAACGCCTCCGGATCCGGTCCGAAGAAACGGAAGAGGAGCAAGGTCCCGCAGCAGAGTTTCCGGTCCCGTCTGCGACGCGACAAGCAGATGCTGCTCATGATGCTGCCGGGTGTAGCCTTCCTGCTGCTCTTCTTCTACATCCCCATCCTGGGCAACGTCATCGCGTTCCAGGACTACCAGCCTTACCTGGGCATCGGGGACAGCCTGTGGGTGGGCTGGCAGAACTTTGTGGACCTGTTCGGCAATCCGGACTTCATCCACGCTTTCTGGAACACTCTCTATCTGGCCGCCTGGCAGTTGGTCTTCCTTTTCCCGGTGCCGCTGGTGTTGGCCCTGATTGTGGACTCACTGATCAGCACCCGGGTCCGGCGAATATTCCAAAGCATCGCTTACCTGCCGCACTTCCTTTCCTGGGTGCTGGTCATCGCGTTCTTCCAGCAGATGCTGGGCGGTGCAGGTTTCGTCAACAACCTGCTCCGGGACTGGGGTATGGATCCCATTCCCTTCATGACCAACCCGGAAACATTCCCGGTCATGGTGGTGGTCCAGATGATCTGGAAAGACGCAGGCTGGGCAATGATCATCTTCCTGGCAGCCCTTGCCAGCATCGACGCCTCGCTTTACGAGGCTGCAGCGGCTGACGGTGCCGGACGCTGGCGCCGGATGTGGCACATCACCCTCCCCGGTCTGAGACCCGTGATCGTGCTCCTTCTGATCCTGCGTATCGGCGACATCCTCTCAGTCGGCTTCGAGCAATTCATCCTGCAGCGTGATGCCGTAGGCGCCGGAGCCGCGGAGGTGCTGGACACCTTCACCTACTACACCGGCGTAGTGGGAGGCGGCTGGAGCTCAGGCGCAGCAGCCGGCCTGGCCAAGGGCGTTGTCAGCGCCTTGCTGATCTACGGCGCCAACAAACTTGCCCACCGCTTCGGCGAAGACGGAATCTTCGCAAAACAAGCGCGCTGAAAGCCACATGGCCCGCGCGGCTGCCGCACAAGGAGAATCCCATGGCAACAACACTTTTCACCAAGAAACCCCGGGAACTGACGTACAACCCCAAGCGCCCGGTATGGAAGGAAAAGCCTTCCGCGCTGTATCAGACCGTCAAAGCAGTGGTCCTGATCGTGTTCAGTTTGTCCATCCTGACACCCATTCTGTTGGTCGTTTCCACGTCACTAGCCGACACTGAGCAACTCGTAAAGGCCGGCGGTTTTGTGCTTTGGCCCGAACGTCCAACCCTGGAGGCGTACGCCACCATCTTCAAGGGCCCCATGGTGCTGCAATCACTCGGGGTCAGCATGCTGGTTACCGCGGTGGGCACCATCCTGGCCCTGTTCGTGACCATCACCATGGCCTACGCCACCAGCCGCACGGTTCTGTTTGGCCGGCCGGTGATCCTCGCAGTCCTGTTCACGCTCCTGTTTGCGCCGGGCCTCATCCCGTCCTTCCTGATGATCCGCCAACTCGGCCTGCTGGACTCGTTGTGGTCGCTGATCCTCCCCGGCATCTTCGGAGCTTTCAACTTTGTGGTCATGCGCTCGTTCTTCATGAACATCCCGGGGGAACTGATCGAAAGCGCCAGGATCGACGGCGCCAACGACTGGCAAATCCTGTGGCGCATCGTGATGCCACTGTCCAAGGCCGTGATCGCCGTCGTAGGGCTGTTCTACGCCGTCGGCTTCTGGAACTCGTTCTTCAACGCCCTGCTCTACATCAACGATCACAGTAAGTGGCCCATCCAGTTGCTGCTCCGCAACTTCGTTGTCCAGGGCAGCGGCGCAGCGGACCAGCTGGGAATCACCACCACGCCCCCGCCGCAGTCCATCCAGATGGCAGTGGTGGTAGTAGCCCTCGTCCCGATTTTGATGGTCTACCCGTTCCTCCAGAAGCACTTTGCCAAGGGCGTCATCACCGGCGCCGTCAAGGGCTAGACCCAAGTCAACACTCACACGCCCCAACACCCAGAAACTCAGCAAGTAACCAGAAAGGGTTATGCCATGACGAGCACTACCTCTCAGGCTGGATTCAGCCGCCGCGGTTTCCTTGGCCTCGCAGGCCTGGCAGTAACCGCCGCAGGCTTGTCCGCCTGTGGTGGCGGCGGAGCCGCGAGCAGCGGAGGCGCCGCTGCCTCCGCTTCGGTCAAGTTGCCCACGTATAAGGAATTCACCGGCCTCACCCCGGACATCGCGGGTAACGCCAAGGGCCTCCAAGCCGGCTACTTCAAGCTGCCCACTGCTGTGCAGTCCGTGAAGACGCCGCCGCTCAAGGGCAAGGTGACCGGCCTGACCGAAACATTCGACACCATGAGCCCGGGCCTGCACGACAACCCCTTCTGGCAGCGGCTCAATGCCAAACTCGGCGGCGACCTGGAACTCCAGATCGCCGAAGACATCGGGGACGGCTACCCGGCCAAGTTCGCCACCGTCCTGGCCAGCAACGATCTCCCGGACATGATGTGGGTTCCGCCGAACCAGGGCATCCCCAACGTCGGTCCGATGCTCGAAGCCAAGTTCCAGGACCTGACGCCGTACCTCTCCGGTGACGCCGTGCTCGAGTACCCCAACCTGGCGGCGCTGAAGCCCGATTCCTGGAAGACCGCCGTCGTGAACGGCAAGATCTGGGGCGCACCCATCCCGAGTACCCCGTTCGGCCAGGTGTATGTGGGTAACCACGACGTGTGGGCGCAGGTGGGCGGCTTTGAGGCGGGAAGTGCTGATGAATTCCTGGAGAAAGCCAAGGAGCTGACGCGCCCGGGAGATCAGAAGTACGCCCTGGAACCGGCTTATATCAATGCCCTCCACATGGTCACCGAATGGTTTGGCGCCCCCAACAGCTGGGCCGTCAACAAGGACCGCACCCTCACGCACCTCTATGAAACAGACGAATATATGGCAGGCGTGGAGTTCACGGCAAAGATGTTTGCAGCGGGCGTCTTCTACCCGGATTCCAAAGCAACGGACATCCGCTCGCGCGTAGCCAACGGCAGCGTGGCAGCCCAGGTTGTCTCCGGACCCCATGACATCCGCGGTTACCGCGCCCTTGCCAAAGGTACGCAGTTCGACATCCTTATTCCGTTCAGTGCCGACGGAAAGGTCAAGCCCGTCTACGACATGGGCTACGGCACCGTGGGCTTCACGCCGTTCAAGAAGGCTGAAGAGGGCAAGATCCGCGAACTGCTCTCGCTGATCAATTACCTGTCAGCGCCGTTCGGCACGGTGGAGTACATGCAGAAGAACTTCGGCGAGCTGGGCCAGGACTACACCATCGACGCCTCCGGCAACCCGGCACGCACCGAGACGGGTACCACCAACGCACCCGGCCTGGTCTCGGCGTTGAACATTATGTCCAGCCCGGAAAACGTCATCTTCAACCCGGGTTTCGACGACGACACGCGGTACGTCAGCCAGCAGGAAGAAAAGCTGCTCGAGTTCGCGTGGCGCAACCCCACCAACGGTTCCTACTCGGACACCAATGCCAAGGTGGGCGCCAAGATCACCAAGCAGCTGCGCGACAAGGTGGTGGACATCATCACTGGCCGCGCCAAGATCGACGAGCTCAAGGACGCGGTGAAGCGTTGGAAGAGCGAGGGCGGCGACAAGATGCGCGATGAGTACCAGGCCGCGTTGGACCCCAACGCGCCGGTATTCAGAGGCTAGCCTCAAACCAACAACGAACCAACGCGCAAATACAAAGGACACCAGCAGGGGGAACCATGGCAAAAGCGAGCAGCACCGGAGTCAGACCAACCATCCGTATGGTGGCCGAACTGGCGGGCGTCTCCACGGCCACGGTTTCCTACGTGCTATCAGGTCGCCGGGGCGATGGCGGACCGGGCGTTTCGGATCCGACGGCGGAAAAGGTCAAGGCAGCTGCCGAGCGGCTGGGCTACCGCCCCAACCAGGCGGCACGTGCGATCAGGACGGGCCGCACCAACACGGTGATTCTCTCGCTGACCATGCTGTCCGATCCGTGGTCACTGTCCGTCATCGAAGCCGTGCAGAAGGCGGCCGTTCCGCTGGGCATCACCCCAATGATTTTGGGTGACGCCGATTGGGTCAAAGTACTCGGCACTCACAATGCCGATGCTGTGTTCGTGGATGCAGTCCGTCCTGAGCAGCGGGATGCCCTGCGCAAGCTCGCTGAGCACGGAACCACACTGGTTGTCTTTGACGAAGAGGTACAAGCGGACGGCTTTGACGTCATCCGTTCCATCGCCGGTCCCGGCTGCCGCATGGCCGTGGAGCATTTGCTCCACGGCCACCGAAAGGTCGCCTGCCTGACCCCGGCAACAGCCGCGGGCACTTCCGGCGGGACGCGGTACCTGGCTTACTCCGACGCCTTGGCCGCGGCGAAAGTCCCGGAGCGGGACGACTATGTGGGCTTGTTCGATGGCACCAGTGCAGGGGCGTACGCCGCGGCAACCCGGGTGCTGAGCATGCCGGACCGTCCCACGGCCATCTATGCCACTACGGATTACGCCGCGGTCAGCGCCATCAACGCCGCCCAGCGCCTTGGCCTCGCAGTGGGTACGGATGTGGACATCATCGGTGTGGGCAACACGGTGGAGGGTGCGCGGATGTCGCCTTCCCTCAGCACCGTGGGTCCCGTTGATTTTTTCGACAAACTCGCCAGGCTGCTCCTGCGTAGGGCAACGGGGCAGGCCGGCCACGCGGCAGCAGCTGAACCCGGCGTCCTTGACTTCCCTTGGCATTTGTTCGTGCGTGAATCGGCGCCGCACCGCAGCGCCGCAACCAGGCTTTATTAGGAAACAGCAGAAGGAAATTGCACACCATGGAAAAGGATTTGAAGGTCGGCATCGTGGGTTTCGGCCTGCGTTCAGGGCTGTGGAAGCACGCCCATAAGCCGGGCCAAGGCTCGGAGGTCACCATTGTTTGTGACCTTAGTGAACGCGGCCGGGCAGACGCCGCAGAACGCATTCCGTCGGCGCGCGTTACGGGGGACCTGGAAGAACTGCTGACCAGCGGGATCGATGCGGTGTTGGTCCTGACGCCCGACAACCAGCACGCCGCCGTCGCGGTCCGAACGCTCATGGCAGGCATCCCCACCTTCTGTGAGAAGCCACTGGACATCACAGTGGAGGCCGCGGACCTGATCCTGACCACGGCATACGAAACGGGCACTCGTTTGTACGTTGGCCACAACATGCGCCACATGCCTGTGGTGGTCCAGATGCGCCAATTGATCGAGGACGGCAGGATCGGCGAGGTCAAAGCGGTCTGGTGCCGCCATTTCGTCGGCCACGGCGGTGACTACTACTTCAAGGACTGGCATGCCCAGCGCGCCAACGTCACGTCGCTTCTCCTCCAAAAGGGCGCCCACGACATCGACGTGATCCATTGGTTGGCCGGTGGATACACCAAGCGGGTTGCCGCCGTCGGTGATCTTGCTGTCTACGGTGACGTGAATAATCGAAGCAACAACACCGGCAAGCGCATGGGGGACTGGTTCTCCATGGACAACTGGCCGCCGATGGAACAGAAGGACCTTGCGGAGGTGATCGACGTCGAGGATATCTCCATGATGAACATGGTCCTGGACAACGGTGTCCTGGCCTCCTACCAGCAGTGTCACTTCACACCCGACTACTGGCGCAACTACACCGTCATCGGCACCAAGGGCCGGATTGAGAACCTTGGCGACGGGCCGGGCGAAACCATCAATGTGTGGACCAGCCGGACGTCGGGTTATGCAGCGCCGGACGAGGTCATCACCATCCAGGACGGCGAAGGCGGCCACGGCGGTGCCGACCCCCGCTTGATCGAGGAGTTCCTCCGCTTCGCGTCTGAAGGCGGTCAGACCCAGACCAGCCCCATCGCCGCACGTCAGGCAGTGGTGGCCGGTATCCTCGCGGCGGAATCGCTGCGCGGTGACGGCTCCGCGCGTGAGGTTCCAGAGCTCCCCGCCGAACTCGTGGAGTACTTCGACGCCGGCCAGCCCGCCCTGGTCCGCGACTAACCGTTTGCGGGTCAGCGGGGTGAGGAAAGCTCGGTCATGACGGTTTGAAGTGACTCGCAAACCGTCATGACCGATTTCCGTTTTAGCGTCTCGGGCCGGGCCAGGATGTCGATCTTGCGCACCGAATTCACCCCGGAAAGTGGACGCAAAACCACGCCGGCGTCCAGTACACGGCGGGCCGTGAAGCGCGGCAATAGCCCGATCGCGGCACCGGCAGATACCAGCGCCGCCACGGTGGAATAGTCGTTGATGCGGTGCAGCACTTCTGCGGGCCGTCCGCTCACGGCAACGACGGCGGCAAGGACGTCCGCGGGCGAGTAGCCATCGCGGCTGGTCACCCACGGCTCATCCACGACGTCGGACGGCTCCAGTTCGCGCCGGGATGCCAGCGGGTGAGCCGCGGGGAGCGCGATGTCCAACGGCTCGTCGGCGAGAGGAATCACCGCTACTTTGTCCCCAGGCCAGGTCGGGCTGTTGTCCATGCGGTGTGCCAGCACGAGGTCGTACCGGGCGGCCAACCCCGGAAAATCTTCCTGGGCCACGTCCTCATCGGAGAGTCGAAGGCGTGGCGACTTCCCGCCGTCGGACGCCAACAGCGCCGCCAACGGCGCAAACAGCGCCTGCCCGGCACTGTGGAAGGCGCTCACGCTGACCGGCGCGTCGGGAGCGTCGTGATAGGCGCCGATCGCCGCCCGGGCATCTGCCATGGCGTTCACGACGGCGGTCCCCGCCTCAGCGAGGACGCGGCCTGCATCCGTGAGCACCAGTGCCCGGCCTTCTTTACGCGTCAACGGCACGTCAACGGACTTCTGCAGCAGGGCGAGCTGTTGCGAAACTGCCGAGGGGGTCACCATCAGTGTTTCAGCGACGGCCTTGACGCTTCCTAAGTCTCCGAGCTCACGGAGCATCTGCAACTGATGAATTTCCATTAGCAAATCCTAAATCGTTGATTGAGAAGAATCTAGTTGTGCTAAATCATTGGCGGGGCTCTAATGGACTCAGCAGCAGCGAAGCAGCCCCAGCAGTGAGGAATTCCATGAAGGCTCTCTACAAATCCGGACCGCACGCAGGGTTCGAACTCGTCGAACGTCCCGAGCCCGAAGCGGGCCCCAGCGACGTCAAAATCCGTGTGATGACCACCGGTATCTGCGGCACCGACCTCCACATCCAAAGCTGGGACGCCTGGGCCCAAGGCATCATCGAAACGCCCCTCATTGCCGGCCACGAATTCTATGGCGAAGTAGTGGAAATCGGCGAGGACGTCCGCGACGTCAAAGTAGGGGACAGGGTCTCCGGCGAAGGACACGTGGTCTGCGGAATCTGCCGCAACTGCCGTGCAGGACGCCGCCAGATGTGCATCCACACCGTCTCCGTCGGCGTGCAGCGCGACGGTGCCTTCGCCGAATACGTCGTCATCCCGGAAACCAATGTCTGGGTCCACCACGATGAGTCCGTCACCCCGGAACTCGGCGCCATCTTCGACCCCTTCGGTAACGCTGTCCACACCGCACTGAGCTTCCCGCTGGTCGGCGAAGACGTACTGATCACGGGAGCAGGTCCCATCGGACTGATGGCCATTGCCGTCGCCCGACACGCGGGTGCCCGCAAAATCGCCATCACGGACGTGTCCGCTCCGCGCCTGGAACTGGCCCGCCAGATGGGCGTTGACCTCGCTGTGGACGTGTCCAAGATGCGCGTCCGCGAAGCACAGCAGGAATTGGGCATGCGCGAAGGTTTCGACATCGGACTGGAAATGTCGGGACACCCCACGGCACTGCCTGAGATGATCGACAACATGAACCACGGCGGCCGCATCGCCATGCTCGGCCTTCCCAGCCAATCCATCGACATCGATTGGGGCAAGGTTGTCACCCATATGCTCACGCTCAAGGGCATCTACGGCCGTGAAATGTTCGAGACCTGGTACGCCATGAGCGCCATGCTGTCCTCCAATCCCGTACTGCACCGCAGCATCTCCGCCGTCGTCACCGACAAGCTGTCCGCAGCCGACTGGGAAAAGGGCTTCGAAATCGCCCGTAGCGGCACCGGCGGCAAAGTGGTCCTCGACTGGACCGAACTGTAACCGGACCGAACGGTAACCGGACCGAACTGCAACCGGACCCCCGAAAAACTTTAGGAGCACCCATGTACTCAGCCATCAAAGACCAACTGCAGGGCGAACTCGACGAGATCCGGAGCGCCGGCCTCTTCAAGACCGAACGCCACATCGATTCTCCGCAGGCAAGCCACATCGCAGCCGGGCAGCTCGGCCAGCCGGCCAACAAGGTCTTGAACTTCTGCGCCAATAACTACCTGGGCCTGGCCGACCACCCGGACATCATCGCCGCCGCCAAGTCCGCCATGGACGAGCGTGGCTTCGGCATGGCGTCCGTACGCTTCATCTGCGGCACCCAGGACCTGCACCTTGAACTGGAGACCCGCGTCTCTAAATTCCTGGGTACCGAGGACACCATCCTCTTCTCCAGCTGTTTCGACGCCAACGGTGGCGTGTTCGAGTCCCTGTTCGGCCCCGAAGACGCCATCATCTCGGACTCCCTGAACCACGCCTCCATCATCGACGGCATCCGCCTCAGCAAGGCTAAGCGCTTCCGTTACGCCAACCAGGACATGGCCGATCTCGAAGCCAAGCTGGTTGAGGCTGAGGGGTCCCGCCGGAAGATCATCGTCACGGACGGTGTCTTCTCCATGGACGGCTACCTGGCCCCGCTCGAAGCCATCTGCGACCTCGCCGAGAAGCACGACGCCCTGGTCATGGTGGACGACTCCCACGCTGTCGGCTTCATGGGCCCTACCGGCGCTGGCACTCCGGAGCACGCCGGCGTTTCTGAGCGCGTGGACATCTACACCGGCACTTTCGGCAAGGCCCTCGGCGGCGCTTCGGGTGGTTACGTCTCCGGTCGCGGTGAGATCGTGGCGATGCTTCGCCAGAAGGCCCGCCCGTACCTGTTCTCCAACTCGCTTGCCCCGGCCATTGTTGCGGCCACTATCAAGGCGATCGAGCTCGTGCAGGAATCCGGCGAGCTGCGGACCCGCTTGTTCGAGAATGCAGCGCTGTTCCGTCGCCGCATGAGCGAGGAAGGCTTTGAGCTCCTCGACGGCGAGCACGCCATCATCCCCGTGATGTTCGGTGATGCCGTGGTCGCTGCACAAGTCGCGGACGAGATGCTCAACAACGGCGTCTTCGTCACGGCCTTCAGTTTCCCGGTAGTGCCGAAGGGCGTGGCCCGGATCCGCGTGCAGCTTTCCGCTGCGCACAGCGCGGACGACGTCGAAGCCTGCGTTCAGGCGTTCGTCAAGAGTCGCGCCGCGGTCGCCTAGCCCAACCCTCTCTCACGTCCCTCGGGTTTCCGGCCAACCCTCTCTCACGTCCCTCGGGTTTCCGGCCAACCCTCTCTCACGTCCCTCGGGCTTCCGGCCAACCCTCTCTCACGTCCCTCGGGCTTCCGGCCAACCCTCTCTCACGTCCCTCGGGCTTCCGGCCAACCCTCTCTCACGTCCCTCGGGTTTCCGGCCAACCCTCTCTCACTTCCCTAAGGGAAGTGAGAGAGGGTTGGTGTTTGGGGGTGGTTATGTGAGAGAGGGTTGGTGTTTGGGGGTGGTTATGTGAGAGAGGGTGTGGCGGGGTGGAGCCTGTCCGCGGCTACCAGGGTCTGACAGGATGGAGCCATGGCTTCGAATTATGACGTAGTAATCGTTGGCGGCGGCATTGGCGGTCTGTCTTTGGCAGCGGCCCTGGCGGGTAAGTGCAGCGTGGCCCTGGTCGAGGCTGAGCAGTCATTGGCCTTTCACACTTCCTCTCGCTCGGCCCGGCAGCTGATCCCCAGTTACGGCCCGGCCGTGGTGCAGGACCTGACTGTCAGGACATTGGAAATGCTGGCCGAAAGGGATGCCCAGGCAACAGAACCAATTCTGACGCGGCGAGGCTTCATGCTGGTGGGCGACGAGGAAACCGTGCGTGCAGAGGCCAGCGGAAACATGCACCCCATCTCCCACGATGAAGCCATGCAACTGTGCCCGGCCCTGAATCCCGAGTCGTTCGCTGCAGCAGGGCTGGACAACGGTTCCTTCGGCTGCAACGCGCCCCTGTTGCTTGAGGAACACCGGCAATCCGCGGAAGCTGCAGGTGTGGACATCATCACCGGGGCCAAAGTTCACTCGGCCCAACGGCTGGGGAGTGGCTGGCAGCTGGGCGCCGGAACCGAGGGCCTCCAGTCCGGCGTCGTGGTCAATGCGGCAGGTGCGTGGGCCGATGAACTGGCTGTCATCAGCGGCGTGGAGAAGCTGGGCCTGCAACCCTATCGGCGGACCGCCGCGATCGTAAACGTCGAGAACCCGTTGACCCCGGAAACGCCCATGGTGTGCGCTGCCGACGATACGTTCTACTTCCGCGCCGAGGGCAACCAGGTGCTGATATCGCCGTCGGAAACCGTGCCCAGCGGCGCGGAGGACGCGAAACCCTACCCAGGTGATGTGGAGGCGCTGATCAACAAGCTCAACGCCGTAACATCGCTGGGCATCCGATCCGTGGACCGCGCTTGGACCGGCCTTCGGACCGAAGCCGCGGACGGAATCCCTGTTGTGGGTTTCGACGCCGAAGCCCCTGGCTTCTTCTGGCTCGCCGGTCAAGGCGGCTACGGTTTCCAAACGTCTTCAGCCATTGCCGAGCTTGCGGCCGCCCTGATCCTCGGCGAGGTAAATGCCGACAGTCCGGAATCCCGGACAGCGGAGCAGCTCGCGGCCGTACGCTGGTCCATTCGGCGCTGAACAATAGGGTCATGAGCGCAACCAATTCTGCCAGCACCTTGATTACCAACATCGGCGAACTGATGACCCAGGACATGGAGCATCGGGTCCTGAAGGATGCCGCCATTGTGATCGAAGGAGAGCGCATCGCGTGGTTGGGGTCCAGTAAGGACGCCCCCGCGGCTGATGAGAACATCGATGCCCAGGGCCGCGCCGTCCTGCCCGGCTGGGTGGATTCACACTCGCACCTGGTGTTCGCCGGAGACCGCACGGCCGAGTTCGAAGCACGCATGGCCGGCGAAAGCTACAGTGCCGGCGGCATCGCCGTCACCACGGGCGCCACGCGCAGTGTCAGCGACGACGAACTTACCCGCCTGGTGCGGGACCGCGTGGCCGAGGCGGTCTCGCAGGGAACCACGTACTTGGAGAGCAAGACCGGCTACGGGTTGGACGTGGAGAACGAGGCCCGCAGCGCCCGTATCGCCGCAGCTGAAGTGGACGAGGTCACGTATCTGGGCGCCCACCTGGTCCCCGACGGCTCCGATCCGGAGGAGTACACCGATCTGGTGTGCGGCCCCATGCTCGACGCCGTCCTGCCGCACGTCCGCTGGGCGGACGTGTTCTGCGAGCGCGGCGCCTTCACGGAGGATCAGTCGCGTCGGGTCCTTAGGGCTGCGCGCGACGCCGGCCTGGGGCTGCGGGTCCACGGCAACCAGTTGGGCGAGGGGCCCGGTGTGGCATTGGCCGTGGAGTTTGCGGCTGCGAGCGTGGACCATGTGAACTACCTGTCGGACAGGGACGTCCTAGCGCTCGCGGGGACCTGGGCTGGCTGGGACCCTGCAACGGGAGCGGGCACCAAAGGCACGGTGGCTACGTGCCTTCCCGCGTGCGATCTGTCCACCCGCCAGCCCCTTGCCCCGGGCCGTGAATTGATCGACGCCGGCGTGCAGATCGCACTGGCTGCCAACTGCAACCCGGGGACGTCGTACACCAGTTCCATGGCGTTCTGCGTGACCACTGCTGTGCTCCAGATGCACTTGAGCGTCCACGAGGCCGTCCGTGCGGCGACGTACGGCGGCGCTTTGGCGTTGGGCAGGGAGTCGGGGAACGACGTCGACGGCGAGCGGGCGGTGGGTTCGCTCGCCGTCGGACATCGCGCAGACCTGCACATGCTCAAGGCGCCGTCGGCCACGCACTTGGCGTACCGTCCCGGGATCCCGCTGACGGGTTCTGTGTGGCGGGCTGGGGTGCGCGTCGTCTAAGAAAGCACTAGAGAAGGGCGGCGTTCCGGTGGGAACGCCGCCCTTCTTTACTGAGGGACAGATGGACTATGCGCAGCTGAACTTCGCGTCCGCCCAGTCGCCCCAGTCGTCGCCAGCGTCGTCGCCGTTCTTGTCAGCGATCAGCTCGACGTTTTGGACACCGGTGATGTCCACGTTGAGGGGGAGTGCGGCTGAGTCGGCGCTGAGAACGGGAGTCCGCAGCAGTTCACGGCCATCACCCTTGACGATGAACACCACGGATCCGTGCAGGCCCTTGTTCAGCTTGGCGTCGTCCACCCCCGCCACGGCGGTGAAGGCGGTGCACTTGGCCTCGGTGGCGATGCTGATTTTCGAGTCGGCGTGGACTCCTATGCCCTTGGAATATACGACGCCGTCGAGCCGCAGTGCTGGTCCGTCACCGGCGTTTTGCTCACCATTGGCCCGGTCCCGTTCGGCTGGGCCCCAGCCGTTGGTGCTGCCGATCCATGGCAGGTCCGAAGCGAAGACGGTGCCGGCGAGGACCGGTGCCGGAGGTTCCTGCGAGGTGGACGAACAGGTGAACTTGGCATCGGCCCAGTCGGCGTGGTCGTTGCCATTGGAGTCGCCGGCGTCGTTGGCTACCAGTTCAACGTACTGGGCGCCGGTGACGTCCACGGTGAGTGGCAGGGGAGCGCTGGTCGCTCCGAGTACCGGGGTGGTGACCTTGGTTGTGCCGTCGGCTACCACGGAGAACTTCACGCTGCCCCGCGTCGGCTGGGCGTCATCAATTCCCACTGTTGCTGTGAAGGCGGTGCAGTAGCCGCCGAGGTAGTAGCGGACAGTACCGTTGGCGTGGGCGCCGAGGCCCTTGGCGTAGACGGTTCCGTTCAGGGTGAGCGGTGTTCCGTCGCCGGCCCCGGTTCCGCCGTTGGATTGGTCCTTTTCAACAGGCCCCCAGCCGTTCGTGGCGCTGACCCAGGGGTGGTCGCTGGCGAACACTGTGGCCTGCGGCGGCTTGGGCAGCGTCCGCACGGTGGTGGTGGTGCTGATGGTTCGGCTGCCGGCCGGATCGATGCCTGACGAAGCAACGGTGTAGCTGGCCTTGGCGGTGATGGGGTAGTCACCGTCAGCGGAAGCCGGTGCGGTGATCTTCCACGTGGTGGTGAGGGTTCCTCCGGCGGGCAGTGTCGGAGCGGTTGCAGGCGTGGAAGGAGTTGCCGTCCAACCTTCCGGCAGTTCCAGAGCAACGGCCAGATCGGAGATGGCGGCAGGTTCGTCGGAAACGAACGTGGTGACGAAATCCTGGGCCTTGCCCTGCTGGACTACGTCGCCCTGAAGTTCTGCCGAGAGTTGGGCACAGGCCGGGACGGCTTCCGAGGCGCCCAGGTCTTCTACCAGGAAGTTGTCCAAGGTGAAATCAGAACCGTTCGAGCTGCCCGTGCGCTGCAGTCCCACAAAGTAGTCTCCGCAGAAGCCGGTGTCCAGGATCTGCTCGAACCGTGTGGTGGAGGTTTTCGCTTCGATTGCCTGGCTGCCCGTCACTGCCGGTCCTGCTTGTGAGTCGTAGCCGGATACCCAGGCGTACTGCCCGGCTTTGGAGTTCTGGTAGTCGAAGGACACTTTGTACTTGTGGCCGGCTTGGAACGGCACGGATGCCTCGGTGGTGCGGTAGACCATGCCCGGTCCGCCATTGGGAGCGCGGTTTTCGTCGTGCGCGATCAGCGACCAGGTTCCGTCGAGCACTTCGTCGATGACGTTGGCGTCCCAACCTTTCTGGGTGAACGGTTCGTGGCGTTCGGTGATGTGCGTCCGCGGGTCCGTGGAACCTCCGGCGTCGCCCTTCACGAAGGGCCCCCAGCCTTGGTCCACGTTTTCGAAGTCTTCGCTCAAGACTCCGGTGGTTGGCACCCGGGTGGTTTTCACCGCCCGGAAGTCATCCACGCGTACGGTGGCGTCGCCGTCGGCCGCTTGGACAGTAACAGTGGCCTTGGTATTGTTCCGCGGCACGTCCACCAGCACCCGTACACGCTGGAATGCGGTCCCGTGCTTCTCGTCGCCGGCCACGTAGTTTTCGGCGTTGGACGAATCGATGGTGACGCTTTCGGTCTTGCCGTCGATGTCGACGGAGAGCGTGGTGGGCCGCGTCTTGCCCGGTTGGATTTCAATCCAGGCGCTCACGGATTGGGTTCCGGCGTCGAGCTGCACGTCCTGGCTGATCGACGACGGCGTTGCCCCCATCTCGGCGAAGCGGCGGCCTTTGTCGTCGCGGACTTGGGTGACGGGGCCGGCGGGGTTCCACGGGGAAAGGTCGGTGCCGTTAAAGCCGGGGTCGTTGAAGGCCGTGCCTTCGCCGAAGTCGGCCTTCTTGGGCAGCTCTGCCTTGTTGTTCTTGGGAGCAAGGATGTAGGGCTGTTTGGCGTCCGCGGTGACGGTGACCTGTCCGTTGACCACGGGGACGTCGGCCACCTTCACGCGTCCGTTGTCGGTCAGCTTGAACTGTTCCAGCGAACTGGACTTGGCAAACTCCTGAGTAAGCGTCCAGGTGCTGGCGCCACCGGTGGGGTTGTAGTGGTAGAGCTTGTCAACCTTGCCGTTTTCTTTGGAGGACCACGGCAAGAGGTAGGTTCCACCCTGCAGCACGGATGTTCCGCCTACGGTGATGTTGCGGCCTTCGGCGGTGTTCCCGGTGACGGCCACACCATCGGCGAGCTCGATCCGCTCGGCAGTCCACTTGGTGATGGGGTGGTGCTGGAGGAACTTGGCCGGCACGTTGGCGGTCCAGACGTTCTCGCTGAAAGCATTGAAGTCGTTCTGGCCGGTCCAGCCTTCGAACTCCACGATGTGGCTTACGCCGAGCTTCGGGTCCGGGTTCCAGACGTCTGACTGTGTGTTGTTGATGAAGCGCAGGATCTGTGAGTTGATGCCCTTGTTGGTGGAGCCGCCGTATTTTTCGTCGTTGGCCCAGTGGGACCAGGTGTTGTTCCGCGAGAGGTGGTCAGCCCATTCGGAGCCCACCCGGAACCCGTTCTTCACCAGTTCCTGCTGTAGCCGTTCGGCGAGCCAGCCGAACTCGTAGTAGACGTCCACGTAGACGAAGTCCAGGTTCTTGTCGGTGGCTTCGCGGAGTTCCTTGATGCGCTGGGCGAGTTTGCCGGAGTTAATGTCCTCGCGCTGGTTCATGTAGTAGGACTGGTCCAGCCAGTTCCAGCCCAGGCCCTTATCGGCTCGAAGGAGGTCTTCGCTGAAGGACTTGGCTTCAGGGTAGATCTCGGTGGCGTTGATGTGGACACCGAAGCTGGCGTTCCATTCCTTGCCCTCCTTGACCAGCGTATTCAGGTCCTCGAGGCCACCTGCGCGGGTGTTGAAGTTGTTGCCGTAGTCCGTGTTGGCGGAGTCGTGTCCCTCGCTGGTGTAGCCCTTGAGCATGGCTACTTGTCCGAGCCCGTCGGTGGCCAGGGAGATGCGCTTCACGTCATCAAGAGTGCGGAGGAACGGGTGGGTTGCCTGGGAGGCGAAGTTGAACGGGATGTGGGTGATCACATTGTCCGGGGTCTGTTCACCCTTGTTGGGGCTGACCTGGATGGACCTCATTGCTATCGCGGCGTCTTGCCAGTCCACACCGCCGTCGTTGTTGGCGTCAGAGGTGATGGCGACGCGGGTCCAGGGCAGTTCCTCGGTGGTGGTGGACCCTTCGGCGCGGTAGAGCCATTGGCCGCTGGCAAGCCCCATGTTCACCCCGCCGGCTCCGTCACTGACTGCCTGGCGCCAGAAGCGGCCGCGGTCCTTTGCGCCGGGGCCGGAGGACGTGTCGTAAAGGGCATTGGATTCGACAGCGGCACCGAGGGTTGCAGTGTTGGCCAGCGCGTAGGCCGAACTCTTGGCAGCGGCATCCAAAGGAGTGGACGCCGTGATCGGCGTGAACTCGTCTCCCGTCACGCTCCGGTCCACGGAAAGGTTGGCCGTGGACACCTGGGATCCTGGCTGCGTGGAGCCCACGGTCACCAGGTTCAACCGGGGGAGTTGCAGGGTCCTGACCTGGTGCTCCGCTGAGTCCTTGATTTCCGTAATGTTGAAGGAGACCACGTTCTTCTTCACTGACAGCCGGGCCTTGATCACGGTGTTGCCGAAGTCGGGAAGGGTAAGGACGTAATCCCTTGCGTCTTTCCCGGAGGCGGCGGATGTTCCGGAGACTGTGTACTCCGTGCCGTTGAGCGTGATGGTGCTCAGCCGGGTGGTGGTGCCGTCGAGGCGGGCTTTGCTTGCAGCGTCGGTGTAGCCGAGGACTTGTGGGAACGTGGTGCCGACGTCAACGCGGAGGTCGCCCGACGTGATGGTGGCAGTGTCGGCGGCGCTGACGATATCTGCCGGTTGGGTGGACGGGGCTGCGGCAGCGGGCGGAATGGCCAACAGGCCCAACGAGGATGAGGCGACGACGCAGGCCAAACTCAACGAGGCGAGGCGTCCGGGGGATGACAAGCGGGGCATTATGCTCCTTCTTGATTTTTCCAAGCTATTAGCAATCATGTTCTTGCGGTCCCGACCAACACTGCTGCATGGGACATGAATTGACAAGAGTTAGCAGGTAGTTAACTTAAATGCACATACGGGAACACGTTTTCCTCCATTTGATGCCCCGCTTCCACGTGCCCGGCAAACGAGTGGTCTTTGCGCTCGGATGATCCTTGTGAGATCGAAAATGATCGTTTAGTGTTTCTATAGATCAGAAAACGTCATTAAGCTGAGCGGGAGCGGAACACACGATGAGCGAGAACACACTGGGCGCCTTCATGGAAGAAGAGCTGGTTTCCCAGCCCGAGGTTTGGCAGCGCGCCGTGGAGCAGGCCCGTACGGAACAGCTGCTTCCCGCCGACGGCAAGCGCATTGCCGTGATCGGTTGTGGCACGTCCTGGTTCATGGCCCAGAGCTACGCCGCTGCCCGCGAATCCGCCGGTAAAGGGGTCACGGATGCGTTCGCTGCGTCCGAGGCTTTCCTGAACAGCAACAGCCCCGACCGCCAGTACGACGCCGTTGTGGCCATCACGCGGTCAGGTACCACCACTGAGGTGCTTGAGATTCTGGCTGAGTTGAAGGGGATCGTCCCCACTGTTGCAATCATCGGCGACACCTCATCGCCGATTATTGACCTGGCAGACGCCATAGTCGGCCTTCAGTACGCCGATGAGCGCTCCGTGGTGCAGACCAGATTCGCTACCACGGCGCTGGTCTACTTGCTGACCAGCCTTGACATTGATGTACAGCAGGCAATCGCGGATGCCCGTGACGCAGTGACGGCAGAGGTTTCCCAGGAACTCTTGGATGCCGAGCAATTCACCTTCCTCGGCACCGGCTGGACGGTTGGGCTGGCCCACGAAGCCGGCCTTAAGATGCGCGAAGCCGTGCAGGGCTGGACCGAGTCCTACCCCGCAATGGAATACCGCCACGGCCCCATCTCCATCGCCGCCCCCGGCCGCGTCACCTGGTTGTTCGGAAACCAGCCCGAGGGCTTGGACGCTGACATGGCCGTCACAGGCGCGCTCTACATCAGCACGGATAAGCACCCTCTGGCTGAACTGGCACGTGTCCATAAGGTGACCCTGGAGCGTGCACGCGTCCGTGGCCTGAATCCGGACCTGCCCCGCAACCTGACGCGCTCCGT
Source organism: Pseudarthrobacter sp. PvP004 (assembly GCF_017876035.1). Taxonomy (NCBI): domain Bacteria; kingdom Bacillati; phylum Actinomycetota; class Actinomycetes; order Micrococcales; family Micrococcaceae; genus Pseudarthrobacter; species Pseudarthrobacter sp. PvP004. Next base: position 2,444,398 of record NZ_JAGINL010000001.1, on the reverse strand, counting down.
TATTCTCGACGCCTCCGCCTAGGCATCCCGTCATGGTTCTCGGAGCCGCAAAATCACCGGTCCTGTCATTCGACGTTGGCGGGACGGATATCAAGGCTGGTTTGGTGGACGCCCGGGGAACTGTCCTGGGCATGCGCCGCGTCCCTACGCCGCTGGATCCGGCCCGCCCCGGCGAAGCGGTCCTGGACAGGCTCGCTGAGCTTAAAGCAGAGTTGGCCTCGGAGTTTCCGGAAGCCCCCGCCAAGGCAGCAGGCATCATTGTCCCCGGGATCGTGGACTCCGTGGCCGGAGTGGGTATCTACTCCGCCAACCTCGGATGGCGTAACTTCCCGTTCAAAGCCGAAGCCGAAAAACGGCTCGGCATCCCCGTCGCGTTCGATCACGACGTCCGTTCCGCTGCGGCTGTGGAACACAGCTTCGGCGGTTCCAAAGAGTTCAACGATGTTGTGGTGATGGTGGTAGGTACCGGCATCGCAGCAGCCGTGTTCTCCGGCGGAAAGGCTGTTACCGCCGGCGGTTTCGCCGGCGAACTCGGCCACGCCCAGGTACCGGACCCCGACGCCGCCCCAGGCGCCACCGGCTCCACCATCCTGGAAGCAGTGGGCTCAGCCGGGGCTATTGCCAAGCGGTACCACCGGGCATCGGGAAACACGGTGGACGGTGCACGCGGAGTACTGCTCAGGGCAGGGGCAGGAGACTCAGTCGCTGCACGCGTTTGGGACGATGCCGTTGATGCCCTTGCTTTCACCATCTGCCAATGCGTGAACATCATTGGTACTGAAGCCGTGGTAATCGGCGGAGGCCTCGCTGAAGCCGGCGACGAACTGCTCGAGCCGCTCCGCAAACGGGTTGACGGGATCCTGGACTTCCAGCGTCGGCCCCAACTTATCCGTGCCCAGCTGGGACAGGACGCAGGCTTGCTCGGTGCGGCCCTGAATGCCCGTGCAGTGTTAGGAGGCGCACAGTGAAGCGAGCCAACGTGAACCGCATTATCACCGTCACTCCCAATCCGGCCATCGACATGACCTACACGGTTCAAGGGATCACCGAGGGCTCAAGCCACCGCGTGCCCACGCCCTTGAGCCGTGCAGGCGGCAAAGGAATCAACGTAGCCCGGGTCACTCACCAACTCGGATACCCCGTGCTCGCCATTGCACCCACCGGCGGTGCGGCGGGGCAGACCCTCGCGGCTGAACTATGGACCAGCGGAGTACCGCATGCCTTGGTGGGAGTCGCCGCCGAGACCCGCCGCAGCATCGCACTGGTGGATACCGTCGCAGGAGAGACCTCCATCTTCAATGAGGAGGGCCAAGCGCTCCTTCCCGACGACTGGCGCTCACTCCGGATCGCCGTGATTGAGGCCGTGAGCGGGAACCGAAACCTGCCGGCCTCCGTCTTGGTCGGTTCCGGAAGCCTGCCGCCGGGCGCTCCCGCGGACTTCTACCCGGAACTTGTGCGCCTGGCCCACGACGCCGGAATCCCGGCCATCATCGACACCTCCGGGCCCGGAATCATCGCTGCGGCCAAAGCCGGCGCCGACATCCTCAAACCGAATCATCACGAGCTCGCCGAAGCGACGGGGGAAACCAGCCTTGAAGCAGCGGCCCTGGCTCTGATCGACATGGGTGCCCGCATGGTCCTCGTCAGCGCCGGCGCGGACGGCATGCTTGCCTTCGACCACGCCGCCCCGGGCGGCTACTGGAGCGCCCGTCTGCCGGAAGCTCTCAGTGGCAACCCCACAGGGGCGGGCGACGCCGGTGTGGCCGCTGCCGCCGTCGCACTCGCCGAAGGCATTACCGAGCCACGCGAAATTCTTCGCCGGGCCACTGCGTGGTCGGCCGCAGCCGTTCTCATGCCCGCCGCGGGGGAAATCTCGCCGCGGTACCAGGAACTTCAAGACCAATTGATCGTGACATGGAAGGAGACCCGGTGACCCTGGTCAATACACGGGAACTCATGGACAGGGCCGCGGCTGCGGGGACGGGCCAAGGCGCCTTCAACATCATCCACATCGAAACCGCCGAAGGCCTGGTGGCAGGGGCCGAAGCAGCCGGTGTTCCACTGATCCTGCAGATTTCCGAGAACTGCGCCAAGTACCACGGTGGACTCGAGCCCATCGCGGCGGCAGCACTGGCAATCGCCCGTTCAGCCGCGGTGCCTGTTGCCCTCCACTTGGACCATGCAGAATCCGAAGACCTCGCGCTGGCCGCAGTGGACCTTGGTTTCGGTTCCGTCATGTACGACGGCGCGCATCTGCCCTACGAACGGAACGTGGAAGTCACGCAACGGGTTGCACAGTACGCCCACGCGCGCGGCGTTTACGTGGAGGCCGAGCTCGGGAAAGTGGGCGGCAAGGACGGAGCCCACGCCCCCGGTGTCCGAACAGACCCCGCCGAGGCCCAGGCATTCGTGGAGGCAACCGGCGTGGACGCGCTCGCCGTTGCCGTGGGCTCCTCCCATGCCATGACCGAACGCAGCGCCGCGCTGGACCTGCACCTCATCACCAGGCTGAAGACTGCAGTGGGAAAACCACTGGTCCTCCACGGCTCCTCCGGTGTGACAGATGACATGCTCATAGCCGCTATCCGCGCGGGTATGACTAAGATCAACGTATCCACACATTTGAACGGGTTCTTTACCCGCGCCGTCCGTGAGTATCTCGATGCCAACCCTGCAGTGGTGGATTCCCGGAAATACATCAAGGCCGGCCGGGATGCCCTTGTGCTGGAGTCTGCACGTATGCTGACGCTGTTCGCCAAAGCGAATTAGCTGGAACCCGCGAAAGGCTTGTCATGACCCGCACCGATCGGCTGACCGCCATACTCGACCTCCTGGCCGAGTCCGGCCATGTGGAAGTCGAGGACATCGTGACCCGCCTGGGCGTGTCACCTGCCACGGCCCGCAGGGATCTTGACAGCCTGGCCAAGCAGCGGTTGCTCAGCCGAACACGTGGTGGCGCCACAACCGGGTCCGTTGCCTACGACCTCCCCGGCCGTTACAACCGCGACGACCATGCTGAGGCCAAGCAGGAAATCGCCTTGGCTGCTTCGGCGTTGATCCGTCCCGGTGCGGTCATTGGCCTCAGTGGCGGTACCACCAACACGGCGTTGGCTCAGCTGCTGTCCACCCGCGAGGACCTCAACGCGCCATCCCACACGCCCACCCTTACCGTGGTCACCAACGCGATCAACATCGCCTCGCAGCTTGCGGTCCGACCCAATATCAAGATCATGGTCACCGGGGGAATCCTCAACCCGCGCTCCTATGAGCTGGTGGGACCCTACACGGACGTCATCATGCAGAAAGTTGCTTTGGACATTGCGTTCATTGGCGTCAACGGCGTGGACCCGGACCTCGGCCCCACCATCACCGATGAAGGCGAAGCGATGGTCAACACCGTGATGGCACGCCGCGCCACGGAATCCTACGTGGTGGCTGACTCTTCCAAAGTGGGTCGTCGCTCCTTTGCCGCGATGGCAGGCTACGACTTCAGGCACCTGATTACGGACTCCGGCATCAGCGCCGAGCACAAAGCGGCGTTCGAAGCCAAGGGCACGGAAGTCATCGTCGCACCTGCCGGCTAGGATTTTGGGCCGCTGACCACTCTCTAGAAGCGCATCCTTGGTGCGTGCAGCACCGAGTCGTCTACCTCCCTGGGCACCCACTGGCTGAACGGTACATCCAGGCTGTACTGGCCGTCGTCGTTCTTGATCAACGTGCGCAGCTCGGCGTTGTCAGGGTTATTCAGCGATTCAAAGTACTCCACTGTCCAGTGGAACCAGCGCATGCAGAACAGGCGCATGGTCAGCCCGTGCGTCACCAGGAGCGTGTTCGGAGCGTACGTGGGCTTTTGCCAGTGCCGATACAGGGTCTCCATGAAGGATGACACCCGGTCGTAAACATCTGAGCCGGACTCGCCCTCGCGGAACCGGTAGAAGAAGTGCCCGTAGAGGTTGCGCAGTTCCTTTTGGTCCTCGATCTCCCCGGCGATCTGAAAGTTCGCCCAGTCCTGCTCGCGAAGCCTGGGTTCCTCAATGACCCGCTCGATCAGCGGCCCCAAGTTCATGGCTTCCAAGGTCTGGTAAGCGCGCAAATAGGGGGACACGTACACGCAAACCTGCTCGCCATCGAGCTTCCTGCGCAGGTCCTCCCCGGCGATCCGTGCCTGCTCCACACCGCTATCCGTCAGCGGGATCCGGTAGTCCGGCACACGGTTGTAGATGGACGTGTCGGCATTCGCGGCTGACTGGCCGTGCCGGATCATGAAGATTCTCTCAGGGGCACCCATCCCACCAAGCATAGGTGGCCGCCATGCGTGGTCCGGCGAGGTGTGCGCTTCCCGGCAAAGTGGCAGGTAGTGAGGGCAAGATAGGTACATGTTCCTTGCTTCCCGCCGCCGGCTGCGCGCCGAAGTACTTATTGTGCTGGGCCTGTCCCTGGGCCAGTCAGCCGTCTACTCCGTAGTGCAGCTCTTGGACAAGATGACGCGTGCTCCCTTGGCTGATGCCACATCAACCTTGAACAGGTCCCAAAGCGCTCGCGAGTACTTCGATCTCACATACCAGTTGCTGGATATTGTGTTCGCACTGGTGCCCGTGGCCCTGGTGTTCTACTTCCTGTCCACGTATGCCCCCGGAGGTCGGGAAGGCGGGGGCGCTTCGGCGTTCGCCCGGCTTGGGTTCAACTTCGCCCGGCCCGGTAAGGACCTACTGCAAGGCGTGGGACTGGCTGCAGCGATTGGCATTCCCTCGCTCGGCTTGTACGCGGCCGGTCGGGCGCTGGGAATTACAACAGCCATTGTGCCCAGCGGCCTGGATGCCTACTGGTGGACCGTGCCCGTGCTGATTCTCTCGGCCATGCGCCACGCGGTCGTGGAAGAAGTGATCGTGGTGGGGTACCTCATGGACCGCTTCGGTAAGTTCGGGTGGAGCATGCCGGTGGCCATTGTGGTCAGTGCCGTGCTGCGGGGGAGCTACCACCTGTACCAGGGCTTTGGGCCGTTCATCGGGAATGTGGTCATGGGCCTGGTGTTCGCATGGATTTATACAAAGACCAAGCGGGTCATGCCCTTGGTGATTGCCCACGCATTGCTGGACATCGTGGCGTTTGTTGGATTCAGCCTGTTCGGCAAGGCAATGGGCCTCGGCTGATGGCGTTAAAAATATTCGGCCGCCATCGGTGGGTGACGTCATTGGCACCCGCTGATGGCGGCCGAAGTTCAACCCGGACATGATGGACCGGGGCCGGGACAAGCCCGGATGGTTGGAGCGGTCAGATGGTGACGGCTCCGGTAGCTGTTTCGAAAGTGACAGCCAGGATGCCGGGGGTGCCGTGCGGTGCCATCCACTGGACTGCGACATCCTCAAGCGGCTTTTCCACCGGCTCGCCCAACCACTCGGTGACGCGTTCAGCCGAGCCCGCAATGGTGAGGCTGGACATCTTGACGTCGCTTTCGTAGATCCTGGACGGGTGCAGTGAGGGGTCGCCCTCCCACTTGAGCAGGTACGGTACCTGGGGATCGGCGATCAGGCCGAGGATTCCGATCTGCTGCCACACCAATTCGCGGCCGTCAGGGAACTTGCGGTTGCCCGGAACAGCGGAGCGGCCAAGGCGGTCTTCGAAGGGGGCGAGGTCGTCAACGGCGACGCACCAGCCCATCCATCCGCCCCCTGCAGCCGAACGGGCGCGGACGGCCTGGCCAAAGGGTGCTTTGTCGGAAGCGGGGTGGTCCAGGACCTCCACCACTTCCAGGTACTTGTTATCCGCAAGGGGAATGATCATGTTCCGGGTACCGAAGCGCGGGTGCACTCCGCCCCGGACAGCGTCCACTCCCAATGCCGCGGAAATTCGTTCGGTAGTGGCCAAAAGGCCATCTCGTTCACAGGCGTAAGAGACGTGATCCATGCGCATGGCTTCATCTTGGCACTTTGTGATCAGGGTCTCAGCTAAGTCAAGCCTAACTAAGGTGGGATGTACGTAACTTTCGCTATGAGCGTCATGGAAGGACGCTAGGAGACCTGTAGATTCCACCGGCGTCATAAAGCTGTCTTAGCTTCCGGACAGTTCCTAGACTGGCCCCAGCTCACACCGCACCACATTGCCTGCCAAACCCATGCGTTACGAACAGGAGAACCCGATGTCCCAAGGATGGTCTTTCGAAACCCGCCAGATCCATGCAGGCCAGGAGCCTGACGCCGCCACCGGAGCTCGCTCGCTTCCGATCTACCAGACCACGTCCTTCGTGTTCCCCAGTGCCGAGAGTGCTGCCAACCGCTTCGCGTTGGCGGAGCTTGCACCCATCTACACCCGGATCGGCAACCCGACGCAGGATGTTGTGGAGCAGCGGGTCGCGAGCCTTGAAGGTGGCCTGGGGGCACTTCTGCTCAGCTCCGGACAGGCCGCGGAGACGTTCGCCATCCTGAACATCGCTGAGGCCGGGGACCACATCGTGGCGAGCCCCAGCCTGTACGGCGGCACGTACAACCTGCTGGCGCACACGCTGAAGAAGTTCGGAATTGCGGTCACCTTCGTGGAGGACCCCGACAATCTGGAGCAGTGGCGTGACGCCGTCCAGCCGAACACCAAGCTGTTCTTCGGCGAGGTTGTGTCCAACCCCCGCCAGGACGTGCTGGACATTGAGGGCATCGCCCGCACCGCTCACGAGGCCGGTGTGCCCCTGATCGTCGACAACACCCTGTCAACGCCCTACCTTATTCGTCCCATCGAGTGGGGCGCGGACATCGTGGTTCACTCGGCCACCAAATACCTGGGTGGTCACGGTTCAGCAATCGCCGGTGTGATTGTGGACTCCGGCAACTTCGACTTCGGCAAGGACCCTGAGCGCTTCCCTGGGTTCAATACCCCGGACCCCAGCTACAACGGACTGGTCTATGCCCGGGATCTCGGCAAGGACGGCGCCCTGGGCGCCAACCTCTCCTACATCCTCAAGGCCCGCGTCCAGTTGCTTCGCGATCTAGGCTCCGCCGTGTCTCCGTTCAACGCCTTCCTCATTGCCCAGGGTTTGGAGACCTTGAGCCTGCGCGTGGAGCGTCACGTTGCCAACGCCACCAAGGTGGCTGAGTGGCTTGAAAGCCACGACGACGTCGAGTCGGTCGCCTATGCGGGCCTGCCATCCAGCCCGTGGTACAGCCGGGGCCGGAAATACGGCCCCAAGGGCACGGGCGCCATTGTTGCCTTCAACATCAAGGGCGGCGTAGAAGCGGGCAAGCGCTTTGTGGACGGACTGGAGCTGCACTCGCACGTTGCCAACATCGGTGACGTCCGCTCGCTGGTCATCCACCCGGCGTCCACTACGCACAGTCAGTTGACGGTGGAGCAGCAGGTGGCTGCAGGCGTCAACCCCGGCCTGGTGCGGTTGTCCGTGGGCATCGAGAACGTGGATGACATCATCGCCGACCTCGAAGCCGGCTTCCGGGCTGCCAAGGGCGCCTGACGCCGCGGTTCAAAGTCTCAGCCCGACTGCCGCCCGCGTCGACGATTATTCGCCGGGCGGCAGTTCAGGGTGCTCATTCGTGAACGGAGGCACCCCAAACCGTCACACTGTTGTCACATTCTTCGCCAGAACCGCCCTGTATTTCCTAGACTCTTCGTATTAGGTCATGAGTGCCAGCACACAGCCCCGGCTTGCTGGCCGGCAACCCTCCTCCGCGGTGGGGTGCCCCGGGTGAAGACCTGGCCTGTTCGCACGCAAGGCGACGGGCAAGCGCGAGGTTAAGGTGTCAAAGGAATGACCATTACTGCTACAGCCCTTCCAAAATCCGGAGAAGAAGACGGAATCGTCAAGTACGCCGGCATAGGGCCGCTGGAACTTGAAGCCGGCGGATTCCTTCCCGACGTTGTCCTTGCGTACGAGACCTGGGGGCAGCTGAACTCCGACGCATCCAATGCCGTACTCGTCCAGCACGCGCTCACGGGCAGTACACACGTAGCCCGCGGCGCCACGAATGAAGAAGGCTGGTGGGAGCAACTTGTTGGACCAGGTGCCACCATCGACACCAACAAGTTCTTCGTCATCTCCATCAACATCGTGGGCGGCTGTTACGGCAGCACCGGCCCATCATCAGCAGCACCCGATGGCAAGCCCTGGGGTTCTCGTTTCCCGTTGGTCACTCTGCGCGACAGCACGGTGGCTGAGTCACGCCTTGCCGATGCTTTGGGCATCGACTCCTGGCACGCCGTGTTGGGTGGGTCGATGGGCGGCGCCCGTGCGCTCGAGTGGGCCGTGACGTTCCCCGAGCGGGTGGAGCGCTGCGCCGTGATCTCGGTGGGCGCCTACAGCACGGCCGAGCAGATTGCCTTCGCGCAGGCCCAAACCCTGGCCATCCGGCAGGACCCGAACTTCAATCACGGCGACTACTACGGCGGTACCGCGCCTGAGCATGGTTTGGCGTTGGCCCGACGTATCGCCCACATCACGTACCGCTCAGCGTTGGAGTTGGACTTCCGCTTCGGCCGGCAAGCCCAGCACCAGGAGACGCCGCTGACAGCTGCTGTGCTGGGGGAGCGCGGGCGCTACCAAGTGGAAAGCTACCTGGACCACCAGGGGACAAAGCTGGTCCGCCGTTTCGATGCCAACAGCTACATCGCCATTACCGAGGCCTTGATGTCCCATGACGTCACTCGTGGTCGCGGCACGTTGGAAGCGGCATTGTCGCGCACCAAGGCTGAGTTCTTTGTGGCGGCCGTGGACAGCGACAGGCTCTACTTCCCGGCACAGTCGCGGGAACTCGCCGCGGCACTCCCGGGAGACGTATCGGTCCACCTCATTGAGGCGCCGATTGGACACGATGGCTTCCTCACCGAGATCGGCCAGCTCTCGGCGCAGCTCCGCGAAGCCTTCTTCGGCTAAACCAGGCTCACGTTCAGGGTGGCCTAGCCGTTCATGATGTCGCCGCGCTGCTTCATGTAATCCTCCATGGCGATCTCGCCGTTGCTGAACTTCGCATCCAGCTCGGCCAGCTTGCGCGCACGGTAGCCTTGCGGCTGCGAGCTTCCCGTTGCGGGAAACGGCGTGGGGGACGAAGAGTTCGACGGCGGCCCGGCCTGCGGTGTCTCATCCGCGGGGCGTACGACGATCGGCTCCGACGGGTACCCGGGGTAATTCTGCGGCGGGTACCCCGGGCCCGGCAGATTCCGCGGCGGGTACCCGGGGCCGCGGAAGGTGTCATTCTGGATCCGACGCGCCCGGGAGCGGTTATACATGCGGATTCCGAGTGGAATCAGCCACGAGCAGACGATGATCCAGAAGATCAGATTGTTCACAGTGCAGGCCTCCTAGGTCTCATCCCAGCTTAGTCCTGCCACTTGGACGCGGCCCGTCTCCCGGAACCAGCCCGGCTATTTCACACCAGCGTGGTCTCCATGCCCAAGAACCGGCCGTAACGATCCGCCTCGGCCTCCAAGGCGTCTTGTTCTTCCGCCGTTGCCGGCCGGTTCATTCGGACATCGAGTTCGCAGGTCATGCCGGAGAAACTGTGGCGCCACCATCCGGCCAACCTGCCGTTCAGCAGGACCACGTGCATGGGTCCGTTGTCCTCGGGGAAGTATGGCGCCGTTCCACCAAGGAAGTGCCGGGACTGTGAGTAGCCCATCACGTATTCGTCGTAGCACTGAATGAGGTCCAGGCGGGGGAGCCCGGGGTCCTCCGTCGCTGAAGGATCGTCGCCGTTGGTGAGAGCCTCCGCTTCCTCAGAGGCCAGATAGAACTCCAGACCATCGAAGTGAACGGTGCCCAGGCTCCCGGGGGAGATCTCCTCAGCCACACCGATCCCCCGTTTCACATCTTTCATGGTCAGCCCGGACCACACGGCACAGTCCTTGATCGTGGCGGGTCCCCGGCTGGTGAAGTACCGGAGTGCCAACTGTCCAAGGGCCTGTTCGCGGGCTTCGGCAGTCAGCGGTAACAGAACCGAACCGGGAACGCGTTCCTCGAACAAGGCATATGTCTGTTTCAGGGCACCTCCGGCGGAGCGGACGGGGGAGCCACTCACCAGTATCCGGCTGATTTCCGCGTGCATGAGGTGGTAGATGAACCCCAGGCCCTTTCCGGGGAAGCCTGCTTGTTCCAAGACTTCGGCGAGTTCCTCGCGCGTCTTGTGGGCTCCTCCGGCCACGGCAGCGGCCAGGATCCGGCCACTCTTTGCAGCAGCCCCCTCATCGATTCCCGTCTGACGGTACATGCCTTTGTTGCCCTGGTGGAGGCGATCTGCGGACAATCCCATCAGCCAGCCAAGATCGTCCCGATGCACAAAGTGCCAGGTGGGCCGGAGGATGTGGGTCCGCAGGATGACCCCGTCGGATACAGCCTGCTCAACGTCTGCGGCCGTGACCATCGGTGAAGTGCTGGCGGAGCTTCTCTGAGCAAGGGTCCATCTGGCATAGGGGAATTCTTGCGACTGCACGGCCAGGAGGTTCCGGACCACGTCCCCGGGATTTCCGGCAAAGGGGGCCCGCAACTGCTGCCTCCGTAGCCGTGTCCGCCTGATAGTCTCCGCGGACAGGGAGCTGTCACCCGGCACGGCGGACCTCGCAGTGAAGAAGCGTCACGTCAGCTGCGCGGCAGCAGGGTGCCGGTAGAGCCGAAGACAGGTCCCGGCGTCGGACGCTTTGGCGTGATGCCGTCGCCTGAGGACCGGTGCCGAAGCCGCCGGATGACCCAGGGGACAAAGTACTCACGAGCCCACACGAGGTCCGATGAGCGGGCTTCGCGCCATGTACGCGGCGGAAGGGCCTTGGGCATCAGGGGCTCGAGCGTGTGTTGGACGTTCAGTGCCTCCAGGACCATCATGGCGATGGTGTGATGGCCCAGCGGCGAGAAGTGCAGGCGGTCCGCGTCCCACATCTGGGTATCAGCCAGCTGCCGCAGAGACCACATGTCGGCGATGATGGCGTCGTGGCGGGCGGCCACCGTACGGAGGTTTTCGTTGTAGATGGCAACTTTGCCGCGGATACGCCCCAAGACCGACGCGGCAGTATCCGGACCGTTGAAGAGCACCACGGTGGCGCCGCCGGAGCCCAGCTGCGCCACCGCGGCATCGAGCTTTTCGGCCAACAGATCGGGATCGCCGCCGGGGCGGATGAGGTCGTTACCGCCGGCCGAAATGGACACGAGGTCCGGCTGCAATTCCAGGCAGGGCGTCACCTGTTCATCGATGATTTGCTGCAGCAGCCTGCCACGGATAGCGAGGTTGGCATAGGCGAAGTCTTCCTGTCCGCGGCTCAGCTCCTCAGCGACCCGGTCAGCCCAACCTCGGTGACCACCCGGGTTCCGGGGCTCGGGGTCGCCGATGCCCTCCGTGAACGAGTCACCCAGTGCCACGTAACGGCTCCAAGGATGCTTTTGAACGGACTCGCCCGGCTTCAGTAAAGGATTGTTCTCACTCACGCTCATATCCTGCACCGTGACGGCGACCCTACGCCACCGTAGGTTGTTACTTGTGGGTAACTGCAAGAATGGACCCATGACTGAAGCACCCACATTTCCCGCCCCCGTAGTCCTGTGGTCCCACGATGAAGCCGAGCGTGCAGGCAAGCCGCTCCTGGTCCTGCTTCACGGCTATGGATCCAACGAGGACGATCTGTTCAGCCTGGCCGGATTGCTGCCCGACGGCTTTGTTGTCGCCGCCCTTCGCGCACCGATGCCCATGGGGCCGGGCTTCACCTGGTTCCCTCTCACGGCGTCCATCGACTATTCGCTGGAAGCCGTGAAGCACGCAGCCGAGTATGCGCTCGAATGGCTGGACACGGTCAAAGCAAACCACTCGTCAGTGACATTGCTCGGTTTCTCCATGGGCATGGCGATGGCTACCACCATGCTCCGCTACCGACCCGCGGACTTCGCCGCCGTCGTCGGGCTTTCAGGCTTTGTGATCGACGCCGGTGCTGACGCCGCCTTCCGGGACGATGAACTGGACGGATCGTTACCGATGTTCTGGGGCCGTGACCAGCAGGATCCCGTCATCACCCAGGACAAGATCGAATACACCATGGGATGGGTCCGCAAGCACGTTGACCTCACCAAAGTGCTCTACACGGGGATGTGGCACGGCATTAACCAGCAGGAGATCGGACACGTGGGCGAGTTCCTCACCCACAAAGTCCTGACTGACTAGGCTCTGGTGATCCGGACCGTCTGGCCGTTGACGGTTACGGTATCGCCGACGTGGAGTTGGCGGCCTCGGCGGTCGTCAATTTCGTTGTTGACTTTGACCAAGCCGTTCTTGATGAGCTCCGTGGCTTCAACGCCGTCCTCCACCAAGTTGGCGAGCTTCAGCAGCTGGCCCAGGCGGATCATGTCGTCGCGGATGGGGATCTCTTCAATTTCGGGGTTGCTCATACAGCAATGATGCCTGAAGTAGTGTGGTGACGGTGCCGCAGTCTCCTCCCCGTCCCGCCCTTCCACTGGTCATTGGCCTTCCTATTGCAGTAGCAACCGGCTTGGTCATCCCGCTTCAAGGGAGGATCAATGGGGCCCTCGGGGCCAAACTGGACGACGGAATCGCCGCGGCTGTGGTGAGCTTCACCACAGGACTCCTGCTCATCAGCGCTATTTCCTTTGCCACTCCCCGGGGCAGGGCCGGGCTCCGGCGCATCATTCCCGCTGTCCGGAATCGCAGCTTTCCCAGGTTCTATGTCATGGCCGGCGCCATCGGTGCGTTGTTCGTCTTTGCCCAGTCGTTCACGGTTGCCCTGCTGGGTGTCGCGTTGTTCACAGTCGCGGCCGTAACGGGCCAAACGTTGAGCGGACTGCTCGTGGACCGGATGGGCATCGGTCCGGGAGGAAAACGCGCTATCACCGGTGTCCGGGTCCTCGGCAGTGTCCTGACCGTTGCCGCGGTGGCTTGGGCTGTTTCGCCACGGTTTGGCGGCGACGCCGACATCGCATCGCTCGTGCTGCCGGTTCTCCTGCCGCTGGCTGCCGGCTTCTTCATGAGCTTCCAGCAGGCCATGAACGGAACCGCCACAGTCCATTACGGGACGCCCATCGCAGCCACCCTGGTCAACTTCATTGCCGGGTCAGCCATTCTGTGGATTGCGTGGATGATCAAGCTGGCTGTGGCCGGGCCGGGAAACCCGCTTCCCGGCGAGTGGTGGTACTACCTTGGCGGTCCCATGGGCTGCCTGTTCATCGGCTTGGCAGCACTGCTGGTCCGTAGCCTTGGCGTCCTGATCACCGGTTTGGGCATGATTGCCGGGCAGCTGGTGGGATCGTTGGTGCTCGACGTCGTGATCCCCAGTCCCGGCGCGGTGGTCGCCTTGCCCACGGTCCTGGGTACCGTCCTGACGCTCGCCGCGATCGTCGTGGCCACGTTGCCGTGGCCCAAGGGAGCCTTCGCACGGAGAGGTGCGGCCAAAGGCCGGTAGGCTAGGAGACGCAGTGCCCTGCAGTACTTTTTCCAGTAGTCTCAAGTACTTTGCAGTAAATTTCCCCCAGCACCCCGCCGGACAACCTCGTCCGGGTCCGGGGCAACCACCGCGGACCGCACCCAGCGGCCCTGTAGAACAAATGGAGTACCCATGGCAGCAAAATCCGTCCTTGACCAGGTCATTTCCCTCTCCAAGCGGAGGGGCTTTGTCTTCCAGGCCGGTGAAATCTATGGTGGCTCCCGTTCTGCGTGGGACTACGGTCCCCTCGGTGCGGAGCTGAAGGAGAACATCAAGCGCCAGTGGTGGCAGAGCATGGTCCGCGGCCGCGAAGACGTTGTAGGCCTGGATTCCTCCGTGATCCTTCCCCGCCAGGTATGGGAAGCATCCGGCCACGTAGAAGTCTTCTCCGACCCCCTGGTTGAATGCCTTTCCTGCCACAAGCGATACCGCGCCGACCACCTCGAGGAAGAGTACGAGGAAAAGAAGGGCCGCCCGCCAGAAAACGGCCTGAAGGACATCGCCTGCGCAAACTGCGGCACCCGTGGCGAATGGACCGAGCCGCAGGAATTCTCCGGTCTCCTGAAGACCTTCCTCGGCCCCGTGGCCAATGACGAAGGCATGCACTACCTGCGCCCCGAAACGGCACAGGGCATCTTTGTGAACTTCAACAACGTGCTCACCACGTCGCGGAAGAAGCCCCCGTTCGGCATCGGCCAGATCGGTAAGTCCTTCCGCAACGAGATCACCCCGGGTAACTTCATTTTCCGTACCCGCGAATTCGAGCAGATGGAGATGGAGTTCTTCGTCGAGCCCGGCACGGACGAAGAGTGGCACCAGTACTGGATGAAGGAACGCATGTCTTGGTACACGGACCTTGGCATCCGCGAAGACAACCTGCGCTTCTTTGAGCACCCCCTGGAGAAGCTGAGCCACTACTCCAAGGGCACCACGGACATTGAGTACCGCTTCGGTTTCCAAGGCTCCGAGTGGGGCGAGCTCGAGGGCATCGCCAACCGCACGGACTTTGACCTCTCAACGCACGCCAAGGCCTCCGGCACGGATCTGAGCTACTTCAACCAGGCCACCAACGAGCGCTACACGCCGTTCGTCATCGAGCCCGCCGCAGGCCTGACCCGCTCCTTCATGGCGTTCCTGATTGACGCTTACACCGAGGACGAGGCACCCAACGCCAAGGGCGGCGTCGATGTCCGCACTGTGCTGAAGCTGGATCCGCGCTTGGCCCCGGTCAAGGCCGCCGTCCTGCCGCTGAGCCGCAACGAGGACCTGTCCCCGAAGGCAAAAGCGCTGGGAGCCCAGCTGCGAAAGAACTGGAACATCGACTTCGACGACGCCGGCGCCATCGGCCGCCGCTACCGTCGCCAGGACGAGATCGGTACTCCGTTCTGCATCACCGTGGACTTCGACACCCTGGAAGACCAAGCCGTCACCATTCGTGAGCGCGACACCATGAGCCAGGAACGCGTGTCCTTGGACAAGGTTGAGGGCTACCTGGCCGCACGCCTGATCGGCGCCTAGCGGTGGCTTTGGAATATCGCGAATGGAAGGAGGGCGACGACCTCGCCCTCCTGGAAATCTGGGGCGGCCCGGAGACCCTTCCCGCTGAGCAGTTCCGTGCAGCTCTGGCGCCCTCCAGCAATCAACCATGGCGCCGCTGCATCGTGGGCGAGGACGTGGTGGACGGAGTACGTATTCCCGTCGCCGCAGGCGTCGTCCACGAAGCATCACTGCACCCCGAACGACTCTGGGCGTATATCGAGGTTGCCAAGGACCACCGCCGTGAAGGCGTGGGCGCCACCCTGCTGACCATGCTTCGCCGGGAAGCCGGGAACTCGCCGTCGGGCGTTTCCAAGCTGCGCAGCAAGGTAGAGCCGGATACCGCGGGCGCGGCATTTGCTGCGGCCGCCGGACTGGCACCCATCCAGCGCTCTCAGTTGGTGGTTGTGGATCCTGAACCGCTGTCGCTTCCGCGCTTCGGCGACGGTTCCGAGGAAGCTGCTTCCGAGCGCGTGGAGGACCTGGCTACGGGTTCAGTGGAGTTGAGCGATGTGGTGGGTAAGTACTACTCGCACGTCCACCACTGGGACAGCCCGGGGGAGCTCAGCATCGCCACGGTTCAGCGCTTGTTCCTGCATGACCTGACCGGTGCCCACGGGGCAATCGTCCTGCGTGCGCCCAAGGCCAGTGCTTTCGGCCAAGGCGTTCCGGCGAGCCGCAAGGGCAAAATCCAGGCATTTGCCATCAGTTATGCCCAGGGCAACTCCGATGAGCCTTCGGATGTCTTCCTGGGGCACGATCCCGAGCTGTCCGCCGAGGACGCAGCGGCCGCGGTCCGGGACCTGCTGGCACTCATTGCCTACCAGCACCCGGTCCTGCTGGAAGTTGACGAGTCCATGACGGCGCTGCGCTCAGTTCTAGAGCCGGTGCTGGAATCCGGCAAGGCCCACGTGCGGGGTGCAGACACCCTGATCGTCAGCGACTGATCGCGGTTCCCGCACGTCAGGATCCCACGCTGCCCGTAACGTTCGGGCGGGCGTGGGATCCTGCGTTTAATCCCTCCGATGTCAGCCAAATAAAAATGATTGACGTGGCACACCGGCAGGAGTAGGCCTATCGACGTAAACCCACGCCGTCACTGCTGGAGGGAGCGGCGGGGAACAATCCGGTCTCACTTCTGAATCGGTGGTAAATCAAAATGAACCAAAGAGCCCTCGATGGGCTGCGGGAGCAATTGCACGGGCCACTCATCACTCCCGAAGACCCTGACTATGACGCTGCCCGTGCCGTCTTCAATGCGATGGTGGACAAGCGTCCTGCGGGAATCGTCCGCGTGGCCCAGGTGTCGGACGTCATCGCCGGTGTGAACTTCGCCCGCGAGAACTCCATGCCCCTGGCTATCAGGGGTGGCGGACACAGTGCCCCTGGCTTCGGAACGTGGGACGACGCCTTGGTGTTGGACTTCGTCAATCGCAACGGTGTGCGCGTGGATCCGGAAGCACGAACGGCACGAGCCGAGGCAGGCACCACGTGGGCGGACTTCAACCATGCTACGCACGCCTTCGGACTCGCGACCACAGGCGGAATCGTCGGTTCCACCGGTGTTGCCGGCCTGACGCTGGGTGGCGGAATCGGTTACCTGACCCGAAAGTACGGACTGTCGTGCGACAACCTTGTCTCGGCCGACGTCGTCACGGCTGACGGCAATTTCCTTATTGCCAGCAAGGAACGTAACGAGGACCTGTTCTGGGCGATCCGCGGCGGAGGTGGAAACTTCGGGGTAGTGACTTCCTTGGAATTCCAACTCCATCCAGTGGACACGGTCTACGCAGGCATCATCATCTACGGCGCTGAGAACATCCCCACAGTTGCCCGGTTCTACCGTGACTACATTGCCTCCGCGCCCGAGGAGTTCGGTGCTTTCCTGGGCTTCCACCAAGGACCGCCCGTACCTTTCCTGCCTGAGGAATGGCATGGGAAATCCGTGTGCGTCGTGGTGGGAATGTGGACGGGCGACCTGGCTGAGGGGCAGGCGCGCTGGCAACCGTTCCTGGATGCCGCGCCTGTTGCGGGATCCATGGTGGGGCCCATGCCCTATCCGGCCCTTAATGTGGCTTTCGACGGACTGAACCAGAAAGGCATGCAGGGCTATTGGAAGGCCAACTTCCTGCGTGAGCTCAATGACGGCGCAATCGGTGCCCACGCCGAGTTCGGCGCGACCGTCACCAGTGTTAACACCGCGGTGCATGTTTATCCCATCGACGGAGCGGTGTCCCGCGTAGCTGTCCAGGACACTGCCTTCGCCCACCGCGACATGAAG
This sequence comes from Pseudarthrobacter sp. PvP004, assembly GCF_017876035.1. Taxonomy (NCBI): domain Bacteria; kingdom Bacillati; phylum Actinomycetota; class Actinomycetes; order Micrococcales; family Micrococcaceae; genus Pseudarthrobacter; species Pseudarthrobacter sp. PvP004. The sequence continues at coordinate 2,427,177 of NZ_JAGINL010000001.1, read as the reverse complement.
TTCTCCCCGGTCATCGCAACCCAGTGGCCCGATCCTGCAGACAACGAAGCAAACATTGCCTGGGCACGCGGGTATGCCGCGGCTCTGGCCCCGCACTCGGAGGCCGGCGGCTACATCAACTTCATGGACTCGGAGGACCAGAACCGCGTAGCCGATAATTACGGCCCCAACTGGGAACGGCTGGTTGCGATCAAAGCCAAATACGATCCCGGAAACCTTTTCCGCGTCAACCAGAACATCGCACCCGCCTAGGGCAAAGCACGCCTGCGGTCCCGCGTAGGGTTAAGGCATGAGGTTTTGCTGCTGATGGGCCACGGTCACTCCCACGGTCATTCTGAAGATTCCGAGCCAACCCCGCAGGCTCTCGCGTCGCGGAAGAGGGCCAACTGGATTTTGGCGGCCATCCTTGTTCCGCTGGGCGTTCTGACGCTCGTGGCCATGATGGTCATGTGGCCCTCGGGCAGCCGGGAGGGAATCTCGTTCTCGAGCCCCTACCAGGCTGCCCCCGGGGTGACCTTCGACACTGGCAGGATTCAGAGCGTGGTGGTGGAAAGCTGCACGCAGACGGGCCAAAGCAACACCGGCCAGCCCAACAGCGGACAAACAGACACAGGCCAGAACAACCAGTCCGGGGGGTCCCAGTGCACCTTCGCCTTTACGGAGCCTGATAAGGGCGGGGACGTGGTCAAGGTGGTCATCAACCCTGATGTTGCCATGTCCCACGGCGTGGACGTGGGGGACTCCATCCGGTACCTCAACCTTTCAGGGGTCCAAGGTGCGAACTCCGGAAGCGGCGCCCCAGCCTATGTTTTCGTGGATTTCGTCCGCAGCATTCCCATCGCGCTCCTGGCCGTCTTGTACGCAGCCGTTGTCATCGCGGTTGCCCGTTGGCGCGGCTTCCGCGCACTCCTGGGCCTGGTGGGTGCCTACTTCGTCCTGGTCAGCTTCATCCTGCCGGGTTTGGTGGAGGGTAAGCCGCCGCTTCTGCTTGCCTTGGTGGGTTCCACGGTGATCATGATCGGGGTCCTGTATTTCGCGCATGGATTCTCGGCGCGAACGTCCACGGCCTTGCTGGGCACCATTTTCGGGCTCAGCATCACGGCGTTGCTGGCGGCCTGGGCTACGGATGCGGCCAATCTGGCCGGCGTTGGGAACCACGACGCCTCAACGCTGGTGAACATGTCACCCCAGATCTCCATCTCCGGGATCATCCTCTGCGGCCTCATCATCTCAGGCTTGGGCGTGCTCAATGACGTGACCATCACGCAGTCCTCCGCGGTGTGGGAACTCTACGAACTCGCCCCCAACACCAGTGCCCGCAAGCTGTTCTCCTCGGCCATGAGGATCGGCCGGGACCACATCGCGTCCACGGTCTACACCATCGCTTTTGCCTACGCAGGCGCCGCCCTTCCGATCCTCATCATCGTGATGCTTTATGACCGGCCGCTCGATGAAGCACTCACCAGCGCGGAATTGTCCGAGGAAGTCATCCGCACGTTGGTGGGTTCCATCGGCCTCGTCCTTGCCATCCCGGTCACGACGCTTATCGCCGTCCTGGTGGTCAAAGCCACCGGCATGAAGCGCCTCGCCGCCGCTGGCGGGCCGACCGTAACTGCTGACGAGCTTAACGACACCGGTTCGCTGGCAGCAGCCGCCGCCGTCGTGGGTTCCGGTTCGAAGGACACGTACGACGCCGATACGCGCCTTGACGCTCCCGGCAAACCGGCACGCCCGGGTAGCCGACGCGCCCAGCGGGAAGCGGAGCGCCGCGGCGGAAGCACCGACAAGGCCACCTGACGCCGGGTCCGGATCTTTTCCGCAGGGCCCGCCCGAGTACGGTGTGCTGGGCAAACAACACCGGGTTTCGGCCAAGAGGGGGCCGATTTGCGCGGATTTGTAACAATGGATGGGTGACTGTTGTAGCAACGCCCCCCGCACCAAAGCTTGAACTCCCGCCATTGAAGCTCGGCGGGATCACCGTGGACACCCCGGTGATCCTTGCCCCCATGGCGGGCATCACCAACTCGGCCTTCCGCAGGCTTTGCCGTGAATACGGCGGCGGCATGTACGTGGCCGAAATGGTGACGTCGCGTGCCCTTGTGGAGCGGACACCGGAATCGTTGCGCATCATCTCGCATGATGAGGACGAGAAAGTCCGTTCCGTACAGCTCTACGGCGTGGACCCTGTGACGGTGGGCGCAGCGGTCCGCATGCTCGTGGAAGAGGACCGCGCCGATCACATTGACCTCAACTTCGGCTGCCCCGTGCCCAAAGTCACCCGGCGCGGTGGCGGCTCAGCGCTTCCGTGGAAAATCGACCTCTTCACATCCATCGTCCAGACAGCGGTCAAGGAAGCGTCCAAGGGCGGCATTCCACTGACCATCAAGATGCGCAAGGGCATCGATGAGGACCACCTGACGTACCTCGACGCCGGCCGCATCGCCCGCGACGCGGGGGTGGCCGCCGTCGCCCTTCACGGCCGCACTGCCGCGCAGTTCTATTCCGGCCAGGCCGATTGGTCTGCCATCGCCCGCCTCCGCGAGGCCCTGCCGGATATCCCGGTGCTGGGCAACGGCGATATTTGGTCCGCAGAGGACGCAGTCCGCATGGTGCGGGAGACCGGCGTGGACGGCGTCGTGGTTGGCCGTGGCTGCCAGGGCAGGCCTTGGCTGTTCGGCGATCTGCAGGCCGCTTTCGAAGGAAGCGACCAGCGGCACCGGCCAGGACTTCGCGAAGTGGCTGAAGGCGTCTACCGTCACGCCGAGCTGATGGTGGAAACGTTCGGGAACGACGAATACAAGGCTCTCCGCGAGATCCGCAAGCATATGGCCTGGTACTTCAAGGGCTACGTGGTGGGCGGCGAACTCCGCGCCAAGCTGGCCACCGTACCCACCCTCGAGGTGCTGCGCGAATACCTCGATGAACTGGACATGGACTCGCCCTACCCGGGTGTGGATTCCGAAGGACCCCGCGGCCGTGCGGGCTCGCCCAAGAAGCCTGCCCTGCCCAAGGACTGGCTGGTGAGCCGTCAGCTGAACGCTGAACAGAGCGCGGATATCTCGGCCGCGGAGCTTGACGTTTCGGGCGGCTAGCCTCACACGTGTAAGACTGACTCAAGAAGCTCCACACCCCGGCGCTTGAAGGAGGCAGATACCCATGGGAACCGAAGCGATACTTGGCCATGACGGGACGACTCACGATTTTGTGCTGGCCATCCCCGGTTACGCTGAGGCAGATTCCGCGAGGTGGGTCGAAGAGCCTCGCAAGAGCAACTATCGCTCGGACTTTGAACGGGACCGCGCCAGGGTCCTGCACTCCTCGGCCTTGCGCAGGCTCGGTGCAAAAACGCAGGTAGTTGCCCCGGATACGGACGACTTTGTCCGAACCAGGCTGACCCACAGCCTGGAAGTGGCGCAAGTGGGCCGTGAGCTTGGGCGCTCCCTGGGCTGCGATCCTGACGTCGTGGACACTGCATGCCTGAGCCACGATCTCGGTCATCCGCCCTTCGGCCACAACGGCGAGTCCGCGCTCAATGAAGTTGCGCACACCATCGGCGGCTTCGAGGGCAATGCCCAAACCCTCAGGCTCCTGACCCGCCTGGAACCCAAGGTTCTGGCAGAGGACGGACGGCCGGCTGGACTCAACTTGACCCGTGCCAGCCTGGACGCCGCGTCCAAATACCCATGGTCCGCCGTCGATGCCCCTGTGATCCATGGCCACCGCACCAGTAAGTTCGGCGCTTACGAAGACGATCTTCCCGTCTTCGAATGGCTGCGCGAAGGCGCTCCGGGAAACCGTTCGTGCATCGAAGCTCAAGTAATGGACCTTGCCGACGACATTTCGTACTCGGTCCACGACGTTGAGGATGCGATCGTCGCCGGCCATTTCCAGCTGAAGTGGATGGAGAACCCGGACCACCGCGCTCGCGTGGTGGGATACACCAAACAGTGGTACCTGCCGCATAACGATCCCGCAGAAATTGATGCCGCCCTCGCCCGCCTTGAGGCCACCAAGGTCTGGGTCCGCGAAGCTGATGGCAGCCGGAAATCCATGGCGGCGTTGAAGGACATGACCAGTCAGCTGATCGGCCGGTTCTGCCAGAGCGCCATGGAAACAACGCGTGCCCATTTCGGTCCAGCCAATCTGACCCGCTACGACGCTGAGCTCATGGTCCCCGAGGAGACCGTCACGGAGATTGCCGTCCTCAAGGGCCTGGCCACAACCTTTGTCATCTCAACGGACCACCGCCAGCCGGTGTACGAACGCCAACGCGAAGTGCTGCACGCGCTCGTGGGTGTTTTGAACGCCACCGGTGACCGTCACCTGGAGCCGATGTTCGCCGCGGACTGGCGGGACGCCGTCGACGACGGTGCACGGCTGCGCGTGGTGATCGACCAGGTGGCGTCGCTGACGGACGTGTCAGCGTTGGCCATGTATGAGCGCCTCGTGGGCAGCCTTCCGTCGCTCTGGTAACGCTTCCGAGGCTCAGTTAACGGCGGGGACTCTTCGGCCAAGCGACTAGGATGGTCACGTGGCTGGCCTGATCAAACGTGAAGATATCGACGAAGTACGCCAGCGCACGGATATCAAGGAAGTCGTTGACGGTTACGTCACCCTCAAGGGCGCCGGGCTGGGCAGTTTCAAGGGCCTTTGCCCCTTCCACGACGAACGCTCGCCTTCCTTCACTGTTCGCCCGCAAGTGGGCAGGTACCACTGCTTCGGCTGCGGCGAGGACGGAGACGCCATCTCCTTCGTCCAAAAAATGGACCACAGCTCCTTCCACGAGGCTGTTGAGAAACTGGCCGCCAGAATCGGCTACGAGCTGCGTTACGAGGACGGCGGCACCGGTCCCAGCCGCGAGGAAGTAGGCAAGCGCCAGCGCCTCCTGGATGCCCACAAGATCGCCGACGAGTTCTTCCGCGCCCAACTGTTGACGCCCGGAGCAGCCGAAGGGCGCAACTTCCTCGATGGCCGCGGTTTTGACCGCGCTGCCGCCGAACACTTCGGGGTGGGATACGCGCCCCAAGGCTGGGACGGACTGCTGAAGCACCTCCGCGGCCGTGGATTCACGGATGCTGAGTTGAAACTCACAGGGATGTTCTCGGTCGGGGGACCCGAAAACCAACAGAGGATTTACGATCGCTTCCGCGGAAGGCTGATCTGGCCCATCAGGGACATCGCGGGAGACACCATTGGGTTCGGTGCCCGCAAACTCTTTGAAGACGACCAGGGGCCCAAATACCTGAACACCCCTGAGACCACGCTCTACAAGAAGTCCCAGGTCCTCTACGGGATCGACCTCGCCAAGCGGAACATCGCTAAAGAACGGCAACTGGTGGTGGTCGAGGGCTACACGGACGTCATGGCCTGCCACCTTGCCGGAGTCGCGACGGCGGTGGCCACCTGCGGTACTGCGTTCGGTACCGAGCACATCAAAGTGGCCCGGCGGCTGCTCTCGGACGATGGCAGCGGGGGAGAGGTCATCTTTACCTTTGACGGCGACGCCGCCGGCCAGAAGGCAGCCCTGCGGGCGTTCGAGGAAGACCAGCGCTTCCAAGCCCAGACGTACGTGGCAGTTGAACCCAGCGGCGCCGATCCCTGTGATCTTCGTCAACTCAAGGGCGACTCCGCGGTGCGGGACCTGATCAGCAGCCGGAAACCCCTCTTTGAGTTCGCCATCAAAGCCTCGCTCCGCAGGCACAACCTCGACACCGTGGAAGGCCGTGTAGCTGCCCTGAGGGAGGCCGCCCCCGTGGTGGCGCAGATCAGGGACTCTGCCGCGCGGCCGGGCTACACCCGCGAACTTGCAGGGTGGCTGGGGATGCCCATCGAAGAGGTCAGCCGATTCGTTGGCGGAGCTGCCAAGCGCGCCGCCGCGGGCGGCTCGGGAGAACAGTCGACGACGGCGGCAGCACCGCCGTCGAGCAGTCCGGTTTTCCATCGTCCCGACCCGCGCGACCCCGTGGCCGGGATGGAGCGCCAGGCGCTTGAGGTTGCGCTCCAGGATCCTGCTGTCCTAGGTGGCGTGTCGTGGGAGCGCTTCGAGGCGTCCCACTTTGCCACGCCTGCCTACTCGGCGGTCCACGCTGCCATTCGTGCCACCGGGCTTGCCCACGCGGCTGATCCTGTGGCCTGGGTGGAACAGATCCGCCAGGAAGTCCCGGAACCCCTGAGGTCGCTCGTCTCGGAGCTCGCGGTGACACCCTTGCCGGCCAGTACGCCTGAGGCCATGCAGCGATACTGCCGCGACATTCTGGCCCGTCTCTTCGAACTGCAGATCACCCGCATCAAGGCAGACAAGATGGGGCAGCTGCAGCGCTTGGACGCGGGCGCCAATCCGGAAGAATTTCAGCGGCTGAACCGGGAGCTGATGCAGCTTGAAATGGAGCGCAGGGCACTGCGTTCGGACGGCTGACAGCGCCGATTTCGTTTTCCGGCGGGCCCCTGTTAAGCTAGTAACCGCTTCATTCCTCCGTAGCTCAATTGGCAGAGCATTCGACTGTTAATCGAAGGGTTACTGGTTCAAGTCCAGTCGGAGGAGCGCACAATACCCCCGTTCCGGGCTTTCGGAACGGGGGTATTTTTATACCCCCAGGGGGTATGCCATGCCGATTTCGCATTCCGGTAGAACCTTTGCTAAAGTCATAACCGCTTCATTCCTCCGTAGCTCAATTGGCAGAGCATTCGACTGTTAATCGAAGGGTTACTGGTTCAAGTCCAGTCGGAGGAGCATAAGGACCCCGTACCGGCTTCACTGCTGGTGCGGGGTCCGCTTTTTATCAGACGAAATCCATCTCCACCTGCAGGAAACGGGCGGCCTCGGCCACGGCGGCGAGGAACGAATCCTGCTCGGTGGGCGGAGTCCTGGGCTCGCGGGGATGCCATTCGTGGGGTGCCGAGTAGACGCGGGTGAAGCCGCCGCCCGGCGGGGCATAGAAGATGCCGAAGCGCTGGACCGGCCATTCAGGGGAGGTCTCCGGGGCGACCAAAAGCGCGGCGTCCGTTTCGGGGTTGTACCACTGGGCAATGGGACGGCGGCGATCGTCGGTAAAAAGCCCTGCGGCGTAGAGGGCGGCCGACTGCGGGCTGGTCACCGAACACAGCCGGTCCCACCACAGCGGCAGGATGCGTTCATCCCGACGCTGCCACGGTGCCGGAAGCGGCTGCAGCTCTTGCCAATGTGGCACATGTCAACTTTATCGCCAGCGCGTGGCCCGGAGAAGAGGGAGCGCTACCTGGACAGACCCAGCCTGGGATACAGCACCTCAAAGCCTTTGGTTAGTCCCGCATTCAGCGCCAGGCCTACGTGACCACCATTGGGCACCTCGTAGTAGGTCACCGTCATCCCCGCGTTCCGGGCCGCTGCGGAGACTGCCTTTGCAGCCGCTACGTAGGTGGTGTCATCCGAGCCCACGGTGAAAACTGCAGTTGTGTTGGGGAACTGCTTCCCCTTCATGATGTTGATGGGCTTCTGGGCGTCGTAGGCGGCTTGGTTGCCGTTGAAGATCGCCGCGAGGTTCCCGGCCGGGTCTTCCGCGCCAGGGAATTCTTCGCCGGAGATGTCCACCACGTTGCCCCACATCTCCGGGTACTTGACCGCGAAGGAAATGGCACACTGGCCGCCGTTGGAGTACCCGGCGATGGTCCAGTGTTCGCGGTCGGGAAGGATGTTCAAGTTGGCTTTGGCCCAGTTCACCACGTCCTCGTTGATGTACTTTTCAACATTTCCATACTTGGCGGTGTCCAGGCAGAGGGTGTCATCCTGGTCCGGCCCGATCTGGTCTGCGACGATCGCGATGGGGGCCAGGCCGTTGTTCTTTGCCGCGAACTCGTCCAGTGCGGCGGAGACGTATTGCGGGTCAGGAAGCCCAGGCTGACCCATCATGAGGACGAACAAGGGCAGCTTGGGCGGATGTGCCGCCAGGGCTGCAGGGGGCAGATAGATGCCCGCCGGCCTTGCGTTGAAGCCGGAGGCTGTGGCTGGAATGACCTGGGTGCCCGCTTCGCCCTTCGAGGGCTGGTCAGCCGGGGGTTTCCAGCTCTGCCATAGCGGACCTGCCGGGCTGGAGGCATCCGGGTCCGGCTTGGCCAACTGGATGGCGTCCTCAGTGGAGATTCCCAGCGCCGAGCCCAGGGTTTTGTTGAGTCCAAACTCCGTGTTGATGCCAAGCGCGGCTACCAGGAGGAATACCGGGACGGATACTGCGGCCACCACCTTCCGCCATCGCGGACTGTGGCGGAAGCTCACCACGGCAAGTCCCAACGCGGCGAAGCAGGAGATCGCCCAGAACCACACCCGGGGAGTCAGCCCCACATGGAAGACATCCAAAACGTCCTCCACGATCCACACAGTCAACCACCCGAACAGAGCAGCCACCACAATGGCCGTGATCGCTGTGAGGGCCCAGCGCGCCGAAGGCCTGAGGAACAGAAGCAGGAAGAACCCGGCGCCGATCACTCCGGCAATCGTCATGACAAGAGGGCCGCTGATCTCAAGCTTCAAAAGCTCGTTCATCGCCGGGAAGTCCGTTCCGGCGTCACGCGGCGGGCTCCTTGGCTACCATCTGCCGCAACAGCCCCGCGCTTTGCGTGGGGGAGAGTCCCGGCAAGTAGGCGGAACCCACGGCAATACCGATGGACGGTAGGGCCAACGGGTCTTGGTAGTACATGTACAAAGTCCGGTGCTCCGGCTGGAACCGCGACTTGAAGGCGGCCAACGACTTGAAGCCATACATGGGTTCCAAGGCGTTCCCGAGGAGTGCGAGGACGCGGTCCAGTGTGCTGCGGTCACCCTCGCCGGCGCCGGCTCCTGCGTTGGCCAGCGGAGAGCCGGACAAAGAGATGTGAGGGACTTCATCCTTGAAGTGGGTCACGGCGGAGGCAATAAGGAACTCCATGACGCCCTTGAAACCCGTGGTGCGGCGGCGCATGAAGTCCAAGGTCCACCCCGAGACGGTCCCTTGGCTGAAAACGGGCAGCCAGCTGGTGACTCCATGGACCAGGCCGGCGTCATCCACGGCAACACAGCAGAGCACCTCGGGATCTTTGAGCTCATTCAGGCCACCCAAGGTGAAGCCCATCTCAGGAAGTGCCTTGTCAGCCACCCATTCCTCGGAGATCTCAGCGAGCTGGGCCCTGATTCCCGGCGGCATCTCAGGGTAGTTGTACCAGTGATCCTTGATGGACAGCTTGTCTGCACGGTTCAGGGCGGTGCGGACGTTCTGCCACTCCTTCCCCTTGAAGGTCATGGCCTGGACGTTGAGTAGTGTCTCTTCCGCCACTTCCAGCTTCCTGAAGCCCCGGGGAAGGAGCGGCGCATCGAGCTCTGCCGTTGCCGAGTAGAAGCACGGGATCAGCCCGAGGTTCGAACAGTGTTTCAGGAATCCAGCGGCCGCATCGGCATGGTGTTCTTCAGCGCCGAAAGGACCCGCAACCGTAAGGGCCACGCCGTTATGGACCTGATAGGCAATACCGGCCTTCCTGTCCGGGGTGAACCAGTACTGGTTGTTGTCCCACAGCGCCATCCAGGACAGCGTGCCGCCGCCATCATGCAACAGCTCCCTGGTGTGCCCCAGATCGGCTGCCGGATCACTGGCGAGCATCCTGAACCGCCGGAAGTTATTCAGGACCAGCACCAGGATGCACAGCCAGATGATGTCCCCGCCCAGGCCGTAAAGGACCGTGCTCAGCAGGCCTTGCGGGAGGGCCACAACGAAGGGGACAGGGAAAGGAACCAGGATGTGGGTCAGCTGCCCGGCAAGGTCCAGCAGGGTAGAGCGGCCCGGGTTGCCTTCAATGAACCAGAACGCCACATAGAAGATCACGGCGGCGACAGCCAGGATGAGCGAGGTCCGGCCGAGGACCCGATAACCCGCGTCGCTTGACTCGACGCGGAACTTATGCCGGTTTGCGAGCAGCAGCGCCACGATGATGAGCGGGGCGAGGACTGCTGGGACCGCGTAAAGGAGGAGGTACGCGAAGTCGTCATCGCCCAAGGTGACATCCGGATCATAGACGTATTGGAGGATGGACAGGACGGTCACAGCGGCAAGATACAGCTGGATAACAAGCGTCAGCCGGTACGCGAGCCGTCGGCCGCGCCTGAGGCCCTCGGCACAGACAAGCAACAGAAGAACCGGAATCAGTGTCAGGATGGCCGCGCCGAAGCTTTGGACGCCAACGATGCCCTGCAGGGTGACACAGTTGGTGTCGTTGTTGCACGCTTCCTGAACCTCATCGGCGTCGGGACTGGCCTGGAGCATGACCTCGGAAACGACGGAGAGGGGCCCTACTTCCCAGGTTCCCGTCAGTTGAGTGAGCAGAGGTCCGACGGCGAAGACGCCCACCACTGTGCCTACCAGGAAACGGGTCTCGCGAAGGCTTGACGAGTGGAGCGATCCGGCCCTGCGGCGGAGCACCAGCGACTGGACGGCCCAACCCGCCAAGATCCCGATCACGGCTCCGGCCAGCGCCTGCAGGGTTTGGGCAACGCCCACGAACAAGGCAAACATCAGCGTCGCGGCCAGCAACCACGTCCTCAGGCGACGACGCCACAGTGCCTCGAGTGCCGCCGTCGAACATCCCAACGCAGCGGCGGCGCCGCCGTAGGCGCCCACTACATATTCGCCGCCCAGGAAGCTCAGCCACTGGTCGCTGGCGTCCGTTCCGAAGGTTACAAGCGCCACAAGAACCAAGGCGCTGAGGGCTGAGCCGGCTATGAAGGCAGCCAAGGCGATCCAAGGGCCCATGACGCGTTCGGCGATGCCGACACCCACCAGGATTGCCGCCGTGCAGGCCAGATAGTCCACAAGAGAGGAAGCAAAGAACGCCGACGTGAAGATGGACCACCACGGCCCGGGCTCTACCGCCAAGCCGATTCCGACTTGATCCAACAAGTCTTGGCCGGGGCCGTTGATGAGGCTACCGGAAACGGCACCCAGTACCCAGAGGATCACCACCAGAGCGAGCGTCAGCGGCAACCTCCGGACGGTGGCCAGGCCCCGCACACTGCCCCGAAATACAACAGCCGTGCTCATGTGATGTCCCCTTCACCGGTTCAAGCACCGGTTACCCCGGCTGGCCACCATTCTGCCTTGCGGCGCGCAGTTACGGGAGGGTTTGGTGACTCTCGACGGCGGCGGGTCGCCTGAGAGACCGGCCTAGTCCCTCTTCCAAGGGCCAGGATTCACGCGGTACAGCACGGCGGCGCCGATCACGGCACCCAGGATGGCACCAAACAGCGCGCTGCCGGCGGCGCGGCCCAAAAGAGCACCGGCGACGGCGCCGAGCAAAGCGCCGAGGAAGAGGCCCCTGCCGTTGCGGTGCGGTTTATTAGTCATGGTCACAGCCTACGGGGCTGGTTCTAATGGATGGACGGAACAGACCGTGGCCGGACGATCAACCACAGCGCGGCGATCGCGCCGGTGATGCAGGCGGCCATCACGGCGCCCATGGGGACGGCTGAACTGACGCCCAGCCACCCGACCACCAGCGGGACAATCCCGGCCATCATGAACTGCGATGCGCCCAGGAGCGATGCTGCGGTGCCTGCCTGCGCGCCGTGGTTCGCCAAGGACAGGACCTGTACACACGGGAACATGAAGCCTGTTGCGCAAATGTAGAACCACAAAGGAATGAGGATGCCCCACAACCCCACATGCAACAGGTCAAGGACCACGATCAGGAGGGCGGTGAACAGCATGAACACCGTTGCCCCGGCCACGATCCACTGCGGCGCCACCCGTCGGATCAGGCGCGAGCTGATCTGCACGCCTGCAACGATGCCCAGGGAGTTGACCCCGAACAGGATGCCATATTCCTGCGGCGAAAAGCCGTAGACGTTCTGGAAGAGAAAGGTGGAAGCCGATAGGTATGCGAAAAGCCCGCCGAAGTTCAGGCTTCCCACCAGCACCATGCCCACGAAAATCCTGTCCGTCAGGACGGTCTTATAGCGTTGAGCCACCGTGTTGGCGGACTTTCCGCGCTGGTCGGCCGGAAGTGTCTCCCGAATGAAGAAGATGGAGGCGATGATGACAAGCAGGCCATAACCGGCCAGGAAGTAGAAGATGCCCGGCCACGGGAACGCCAGCAGCAGTTGGGAGCCGATGACCGGCGCCAGGATGGGGGCGAGGCCGTTGACCAGTGACATCCGCGAGAACATCCGGACCATGGAGTAGCCGTGAAAGAGGTCCCGGACCATGGCCATGGCCACCACGCCACCGCCGGCAGCGCCGATTCCCATGAGCACGCGGAAGAGGGAGAGCATCCCGATGTCCGTGGCCAGTGCCGCGCCGAGCGAAGAGCCGATGTGCAAAGCCGTGGCCAGAATCAGGGGCAGCCGACGTCCAACCTTGTCGCTGAAGGGGCCCACCAGCAGCTGGCCGAGCCCGAACCCCACAGTTGTACCGGTCAGTGTGAGCTGGATTGCCGCTTCCGATACGTCAAAACTCTCTTCCAAGGCGGGGAACGCCGGAAGATACAGGTCAATAGTGAAAGGACCCAGGGCAGTGAGGGCACCCAGCAGGAGAATGTAGACAAGTTTTTCGCGTCGGCTCAGAGAATCGCCCGGAGCAATGGGAGAGGTCACGATCATCTATCCTATGGCCCGGATCATATTTATTGGACCTATGACGGGCGCGCCGCATTGTCGTCCCGAAAGTTCAGCAGGAACCTGAATGATAGCTTTGAGGACAGGTGTACGCTGCGATGGTTTTTTGCGCCGCGTTCGCCTTACACGATGCCCAGAGGAAGCAGTTAGGCGGAACCCATGAGTGGACGTCACACCGGCCGGACCAGTCAAGGACCAGCCATTCGTACTATGCCGAAGACCCTCAAGCTCGTAGCAAGGCTGGTTCCGAGGCAACTCAACGACGAAATCGCCCTGGCGAAGGTAGAACTCAAGCGAAAGGCCACGCAGGTTGGCATCGCTGGCGCCTTCTTCGGAGTAGCGCTTGTGTTCCTGGCGCTCCTGGTGATTGCGCTGGTTGTCGCAGCCATCCTGGGTTTGGCCACAATTATGCCCGGCTGGCTGGCGGCTCTGATTGTTGCAGCATTCTTCCTGCTGATTGTGGCTATCGCATCCTTGATAGGCATAGCCAAATTCAAGAAAGCCATGCCCTTGGTCCCGGAAGACACCATCAGGGGCATCAAGCACGATCTCGGAATTGCCAAGGAAGGTTCTGCCTTCGACGAATCCATCCTGGATCCCAACTCGCCTGCCGCCAAGGCCGCGAAGGCTGAAAAGGAAGCAGCCGCGGAGAAGGCCAAGGCAGAAAAGGCTGCAAAGGAAGCGGCCAAGGAAGCAGACGCCGTCAAGGCGCCCACCGAAGCCGAACTTCGCTCGCGACTGAAGAGGCGGCGTGAACACCTGACCGGCGTCCGCGACGAACTCGGTGAGCAGCTGGACGTCAAGAAGCAGGGTCAGGCTTTGCTGGAAAGCGCCAACGGAAAGTTCAAAGACGGCAAGGAATTCGCTTCAGCGAAGCTTGCCGACCTCGGAGACTCCGTACCCGAAAGCCTCACCGAACGGCTTGCCGCCAGGTGGAAGGACCTCGCAGCTTTCGCCACCGCTGCCGTGGTCTTCGTTGTTGCGCTGAGGAAGCTGCTGAAGAAGTAGCAGCCAATCGGGGCACCAAAGACTGAAGACGAGGAAGGGGGACAAAAATGAGATTGATCGGAGCTGGGTCGCACCCTGACCGGCCGCAGGTTGATCATGACCTCATCTTCACGATCCCCAACGTCCTCACAGTCCTTCGTTTCATGGGCGTCCCGCTATTTGTGTGGCTCGTGTTGTCGGAACAGGAGTACGGCTTCGCGGTCCTGGTGCTCGTCATCATGGGCAGTACCGACTGGGTGGATGGATACATCGCCAGACGCTTCGACCAGACCTCCAAGCTGGGCCGGATACTGGATCCGATGGCCGACCGGGCCGCGTTGCTGGCTGTCGCGTTCACGCTGGCGATTGCCGGCGTCGTGCAGTGGTGGTACTTGGCCGCACTGTTGGTGCCGGACGCCGTATTGGCCATCGCCTCGCTGATCTACTTCCGGAGCCACCCGGACCTTCCGGTGAGCATCATTGGAAAGATCCGCACGGCGCTGCTGCTGGTCGGCACACCGTTGCTTGTCCTGTCCAAGCTGCCGATTCCACTTACCGAGGTCTACTTCGTGGCTGCTTGGACCTTCTTGGGCTTCGGCCTGCTAGGCCATTGGATTGCGGCCTACAACTATTTTTGGGCCATCTTGCGTAAGGGTAAAGAATTGAAAACCGACGACGGCGGACGAGGCTGATGGTCTGGCTAGCGGTTTTTCTCGCGGTACTTGGTGCTTTCTTCCTCGCCATCGGCGCCCAGCGGCAGGGCAGCGCGGTGAAAGCCGATACCGGTGGTCTGGCGCTCAGCTCCAATGGCTTCCTGCGGCTCTTGCGAAATCCCCGTTGGATGCTCGGGCTGTTGTTCCTTGCCCTCGGAATGGTGATGAACGCAGTCGCTTTGGTGTCCGCGCCCCTCACAGTGGTGCAGCCCATTGGTGCCATCGCACTGGTGATCACCACGGTGGTCAACGCCAAGGACCAGGGCCTGAGCATCAACCGCGCCACTGTGGTGGCCATCAGTGCCTGTGTCACGGGTTCGGCGTTGTTCGTGCTGCTGGCAGTCAACGTCACTCAGGAAAACCATCACGTTAACACCGAAGACGAGCTGACGATTGTCCTCCTGCTTGCCTTGGCCGTGGGCATCTTCGGAACACTGGCCGTCGTGTTCAGGCACCGAATGAGTGCCTTCGTCTACATTCTGGGAGCCGGTGTCCTTTTCGGCTTCGTCGCCGTGCTGACCCGCATCATCGGCAAGCACCTGCTCGATCCCAACGGTCTGTTCCTCCTGAACGTCCAGTGGTACACCCTCATCGCCATCGTGGCCGCCGGGGGACTGGGCTCCTGGTTCGTGCAGAGTGCCTACTCCGGAGGACCGCCGGACCTGGTAATCGCCGGGTTGACCGTCATTGACCCGATGGTGGGCATCGCAATCGGCATCGTGATCCTCGGTGAGCTTCGTCCCGATGTCCACGCCGTGATGGCCATCGCCATGGCTGCGGCCGCTACGCTTGCTATCGTGGGGGTTATTGCCCTGAGCCGGCACCATCCGGAAGTCACCAAACGCAAGAAGGATGCGAAGGCGGCTGCCAGCCGGAAGGCTTAGGGCAGAGATTTACCTTGCGCCACCGTTATTGCGGTCGGCAACCCGGCGACACCGCAGCATTGCCACAAGCAACGCTGTCCGCACCGTGACCATCAGGAGTTCTCCACGTGACCATTCCCGACACCAACAAGCCCCTCACTATTCTGATTGCGGCGGATACCTACCCGCCGCACGTCAACGGTGCCGCCCAGTTCGGCTGCCGCCTTGCAAAGGGGATGACGGCACGTGGACACAACGTGCACGTGTTGGCCTGCCGTCCGGACACGGGCAAGAGCTACACGGAGTTCCGCGACGAAGCCACGGTCCACCGGCTTCGCTCCCATGGCGTTTTCACCCACGAGTACTTCCGGATCTGCTTCCCGTGGGAAATCAAGAAGGAAATCAGCCTCCTCTTCGACAAAGTCCAGCCGGATGTCGTCCACATCCAGAGCCACTACATGATCGGCGAGCACGTCCTCTACGAGGCTGTTAAGCGCGGAATCCGAATTGTAGCCACCAACCACTTCATGCCGGAGAACCTCAACCCCTTCCTTCCGTTCCCGCAGTGGTTCAAGGACATCGTGGGCCGGATTTCGTGGAAGGACATGGGCAAGGTCATGGGTCAGGCCGACGTGGTCACCACACCCACGCCGCTCGCTGCCAAGGCCATGCACCAGCACGCCTTCCTGCGTAAGGTCCTGCCCCTTTCCAACGGCATCGATTCTTCGGCCTACGAGCTCCAGCCCGGTGAAGTCATCGAACCGCACGCCAACCCAACGGTCCTGTTCGTGGGCCGCCTGGCCGAAGAGAAGCACATCAACGTACTGATCGACGCCGTGGCCAAGACTCCGCGCGAGTTGAACGTGAACCTGGAAATCGTGGGTGGTGGCGAAGTTCGTCCCGCCCTTGAGGCCCAGGTAGCGAAGCTTGGGCTGGGGGATCGGGTGCGGTTCCTTGGGTTGGCGAGCGACGAGGACCTGCGTGAGGCGTACATCAAGGCCGATATCTTCTGCATGCCCGGTACTGCCGAGCTGCAGTCGCTGGTGACCCTGGAGGCCATGTCGGCTTCCACTCCTGTGCTGCTGGCCAACGCCATGGCACTGCCGCACCTGGTCCGTGACGGGGAGAACGGCTACCTGTTCACGCCCAACGACAGCAATGAGCTCGCGGCCAAGATCACCCACCTGGTGGAACTTCCCAAGGACGAACTTGTTGCCATGGGCAAGCTGAGCCGCGAGATGGTTGAGCCGCACAGCATCAACGGCACCCTCCAGACGTTTGAGGACCTCTACCGCGGGGCTTCCTACGAGGACAAAGTGGTGTGACACAAGCACTCCCCATTAGCTATTAGTATTGCTAGAGTGCTTTGCCCGGTACTGCTGTTTCACAGCGGCCGGACCGGGCATCACGGGGCTATAGCTCAGCTGGTTAGAGCGCGGGACTCATAATCCTAAGGTCCTCGGTTCAAGTCCGAGTAGCCCTACATTCACACGGGAGCCGTGGCCGACGATCAAGACGTCGGTCACGGCTCTCTTGCTGTCACTGACCGTTGACTGCAGCCGTTAGTTCGTGGCGAATGCGGGCTTCCTCCCCACTTCCTGTCGTGGGTAGACGTAATAGGCGGATCTTGTGCGCGTGGCAGATGGCGTCTTTGTGGGCATCCCGGGCGTGCTGCGCGGGGTTGTTTTCATGGAAGGCAAAACCATCGACCTCAACTGCAAGGACGGGCATGTTGCTGATGCGGTTGTAGACCACAAAGTCCAAGGTTGCGCGGTTCTGGACGTAGGAGCGTTGTTCGGGCGTGAGCATGGACAGCTCAGGCAGCAGGTTCCTCAGCAGGACCTGCGGCGCTATGGCCAGGTCGGTGAAAGGCTCATCCCCGATGAGTTCAGTCAATAACGTCCAGATGATGTTTTCCGAAGTGAACTGTGAATTGCCCTGCAGCCTGCTGGCCAGTGGTTTCAACAGCGCAGAATATT
The DNA here is from genome assembly GCF_017876035.1 of Pseudarthrobacter sp. PvP004. Lineage (NCBI taxonomy): Bacteria > Bacillati > Actinomycetota > Actinomycetes > Micrococcales > Micrococcaceae > Pseudarthrobacter > Pseudarthrobacter sp. PvP004. Next base: position 2,410,028 of record NZ_JAGINL010000001.1, on the reverse strand, counting down.
CTCTGTACAAGAGGTCGAAAACAGACAGGACGCTGCTGTCGAACACACCATCTTCAGGGTTTCGGTACCGAATGAACTGAACCAAGTCCCGAAGATGGCGGCTTGTGGGAAGCATCTCGTTGTTGGTGACGAGGACAAACCGCTTCACTGCGCGGGAGACGGCGACGTTTACCAAGTGGGGGTCGTCTACGAAGTTGATGCCCGATTTACCGAGGTTCGTCTCGTCCAGGACGGTGCTCATGATGATCACGGTCTTTTGGCGCCCCTGGAACTTATGGACCGTGTCCGCGTGGATGTTGTTGACCAGGGCCTCGGCTACCTTGTCCACTTGCCTTCGATACGGGGTCACCACGCCGATTTCGTCATCGGGAATGCCTGAACAAAATTGGTCCAGCACTTCCTTGGCAATGACATCCGCCTCCCGCTGGTTGGTCCGCCCCCCGCTGTGGTGCTGACGCATGTGGTTCCCCTCAGCTGTACGGACCACGACCATCGGCTGCCCCTCAACGTCGCCGGAGGTATACGGCACAAGCTGTCCTCCGTAGAACTTCCTGTTGCAGTACTCGATGATCGCCGGATCACAGCGGTAGTGCTCGCGGAGCATGGTACGGGGAAGGCCGGCACCGTATTGGTCGATGATTGAGGAAAGGACGTTATGCAGTCTGTAATCAAAGTTGGGCGACGGCGCTCTAGGAGAGGTCCTCGACGCCTTTTCGTCGGCTATGTGCTGGAGCTGCTTCAGGTCACCGACAACGATGACGTTCCGGGCACAAGAGAGCGCCAGCCCGGCAGCGAGCAGGTCCACTTGGGAAGCCTCGTCGATGATTAAATAATCCAAGAATTTCCCTGCCGGGACGTTTCTTCGCAGGGAATGGCATGTACTGAGAACTACCGGGTAGTCCGAGGTGAACTCTGCAAATTCCGGTTTGTACCTGCTTTCGGTATAAATCCGTCTCCGCTTCCGGGCGTATCGCTGATGGAGTGCCGCTTCCAGAGTCTGCCGTGAGGCCCGCTGATGATCGCGTTCCAGACGCCGGTAGTCCTCGCTCGCCAAAATCCTTTCGGCTTGGTCAATTTGCAGCTCCAGCTCAGCGATTTTCTTATCGTAGTAAGTACCTTGCAGGCTCAGAACAACATCAGTTTGGCCAGTGTCGACTCTCCCCAACGACCCGTATCGCAGACGAAGTTTGATGCGCCTGAAGAACCTCCGGAGTGGACCTTCGTCCAAGGGAACGGAGGACGTATCAGCAAGGAACTCGAGAATTCGGCGCGATGAACCGTGCCAAGGCGGCACCTCATTCATCACGGCCGGGCCAGCCGCGTCTGCCTGGAGGAGAAAGTGGCGCCTTTCGAGTTTGAACGCGTCCAGCTCGTGCTTCCACAGGGCCAGCTGCCGGACAGTCCCTTGCAGGTCTTGCAGGCGTTTGTCGAGATCGGCCACCTGGTCGGCCGGCGGGGCTTCGTCGAGCGGGCTGCCGACGAAATGATCGACAATGGCATTCCTGGCTCCTTGACGGGCGAAGAATTCGTCCATTTTCTCTTTGCGTCGAAGGTCCGCCACGATATAGCCGTAGCCTTCCTCTGCGAGTTTGTCCCGAACGTTCTCAACAGCTGCATTGTTGAAGGAAACGATTCCAACCGTCTTGCCTGGGATTGCGACGATGTTGGCGACGACGTTCAGAATGGTTTGGGTTTTTCCTGTTCCGGGAGGCCCGTCGATGACGGAGATTCGGTGGTTGAGCCCCTTCAACAGGGCCTCGCGCTGGCTGACGTTTGACGAAAAAGGCAGTATCGGATGTTGTTGAAAATGCCCGGCGGCGTCCAAGGCCTGGCCCCGAAGGTAGAGATCAAGGACGCTACCTTTCGGGACGCTCTTGAAACTCTCGTACTGCCGGCGCAGCGCATCGTCCTCCCGGAGTTTGGATGCGACGTCCCGCCAATAATCCAACACGGCTTGCGCGCGTAGTTCTTCATCGGACGGTCGGGAGATCGCTATCTCTTTGTCAGGACAGGTTTCATAGCCGATTCCTGATGCGCCCGCATGGAAAACACGCCACCATGTTCCCTGAGGCGATTCAAAGCGGAGGACGTCCGTGACGCCATCAATGACCTTGCCCCGCACGGATACTCCGTCCTGGGGCTCTAGGAGTATCGGGGCGGGATTCCGAAGAACAACGACCTTGTCAGCCGAGTACTTGTATCTCTTTTCGGAACCAAAGGAGACATACGTGAAGGCCCCCGCGGCGTGATACGCCACTACTTCCGAGGTCCTGTCCTCAAGGCCGTTGTGTTGACGATTCCGGATCAGAATCGCCTCTCGTCGTGGATTGATCATCGGAACGTCCCCCAATTCGTCTGCGGCGTTGCACAACCGACGTTACAGAACTGTCTGCTCGGAGCCTCGGCTTTGGGACCCTCATGAAACCTTGTCCGTTGCGGGACCGGAGAGTCTGCGGTAAGTTACTGAGCAGTAACTTACTACTCGCCGGTAACTTGGCTGCCCTATTGCCCCTTGGTGCAGCTCAGTCACTCCGGACCTGACGTGGTCGCAGGTGACCACCCCTGAAGGAGCGAATATGTCCAACGCTGCATTCGACGCCACCAACCTTCCGTATGCCGACGGCGACTTCTACGCCTTTGAGGAGATGCTGACAGGGAAAGAGCAGGACCGCCTCGCCGAGGTCCGGGAGTTTCTTGCGCGTGAGGTCAAGCCCATCGCTGTGGATTGCTGGAACCGAGGCGAGTTCCCCATGGACCTCATTCCCAAGCTCGGGGAACTGGACTTGGTCAGCCCCGTTCGTCGCCAGGGGTACTCGAACCTGTTCGCCGGAATGCTCCACGCGGAGGTAACCCGGGCAGATGCTTCCATTGCGACGTTCATGGGTGTCCACGATGGACTCTTCACGGGTTCCATCGAGGCGCTCGCGTCCCAGGAGCAGAAGGACGCTTGGCTGCCGGACATCTACTCCCTGAAGAAGATCGGTGCGTTCGGCCTGACCGAGCCCCTGGGTGGCTCCGATGTTGCAGGTGGGACGCGGACCACCGCAATGCGCGACGGTGACAACTGGATCCTCAACGGCGCCAAGCGCTGGATCGGCAATGCCACTTTCTCCGACTGGGTAGTCATCTACGCCAAGGATGTAGCCGACAACCAGGTCAAGGCGTTCCTGGTGGACACCAAGCTGCCCGGTTACTCGGCCAGCAAGATTGAGAACAAGATCTCGCTGCGCACGGTGCAGAACGCGGACATCACCCTGGACAACGTGGTGGTTCCAGACTTCTTCAAGCTGGCCAACGGGAACAGCTTCCGCGATACCAACAAGGTCCTCAAAGTGACCCGCCTGGCCGTCGCATGGCAGGCGGTCGGGCTTCAAATGGCAGCCTTCGATGTCGCGCGCAGCTACGCCGTGGGGCGTCAACAGTTCGGGCGGCCCCTGGCAGCGTTCCAGTTGGTGCAGAACCAGTTGGTTCAAATTCTCGGCAACACCGTGGCCTCCCTGGGAATGATGGTGCGCCTGGCCCAACTCGAAGACGCAGGAGCGGCCAAGGACGAGCAGTCGGCCCTGGCCAAGGCGTTCACGACGGCCCGCATGCGCGAAAGTGTTGCCCTGGGACGAAGCATCCTGGGTGGCAACGGCATCGTTACGGACTATGGGATGGCCAAGATCTTCTCGGACGCCGAAGCCATCTACTCCTACGAAGGCACGCACGAAATCAACACGCTGGTAACCGGCCGGGCGATCACCGGAGTTTCGGCCATCGTCTAGGACGTTCGCCGCTGCAGCGGGGACTCTGCTGAGCGGAAGCAGGACGGACGGTCGCATGTCCGTCACGAAGCCAAGTGGATTGACGTAGTCCTCGCCGCGGCGGACGCCCCAGTGCAGGCACGTAGCGCCAACGCAGTGACCGGGCTCAATGGTGCCAATGACCTGACCCCTGCGGACAGCGTCGCCGGGCTTGAGTTCACTGGCGACGGGTTCAAAGCTGCTCTTGAGGCCATCGCCCTGATCGATGGTCAGCACCGGGCGATCAACTACGACGCCGGCAAAGGTCACCACGCCATCCGACGGCGCGGTGACCGGGCCGCCGTCGGGCGTTGGTCCCAAGTCCACCCCTCGATGCCCGCTGAGCCACGGTTTGTCCGGCGGGTCAAATGTTCGCAGGACGGACGGCTTGGGGGAGAGCGGCCAGCTCCACCGGGCCTCTGGCGCGGGCGCAGCGCTGCTCGTCCCTCCTGCGACAACGAGGGTAAGAATTGTGGACACGATGAGCTTCAAACCGGACATGAACCCAGCCTCCCGTGACCACGAACCCGGGTCGATCCCCGGCCTTCCGTATGTGGACAACGGGTGGTCGCGCGCGGTCAAACAGCAGGGGTCGCTGTAGTACACTTGGTGGAGCAGTTTGCTGTGCCCTCAAGCTAGTTCAGGAACATGTCTCATTCAGATATGTGGGGGTCCCAGGCTGACTACGCGTATCCAGCCCTCCACCAGCGAAGCCTCTTGGCTTCAAGCTGCGGAGGATTGTGCCTCTTGCGGTCCGGCTGAGCCTTTGGTTCCCTGCCGGATGAGAAGTGCAATGGATGCCAGGAGCCGCGCCCGTCCGGGCAAAGGCTAAACAACCGTCAACTATTGGCAGGGTAAGAGCAGCCCCATGGGCTCTCTCATGAATGACCTGCCGGAAGGAGCGTCGGCATGCCCGTCGTAACTATGCGCCAGCTGCTTGACAGCGGCGTCCACTTTGGACACCAGACCCGTCGTTGGAACCCGAAGATGAAGCGCTTCATCTTCACGGAGCGCAACGGCATCTACATCATTGACCTCCAGCAGTCGCTGTCCTACATCGACCGCGCCTACGAGTTCGTCAAGGCTACTGTCGCCCACGGCGGCACCGTCCTGTTCGTCGGCACCAAGAAGCAGGCTCAGGAAGCAATTGCCGAGCAGGCTACCCGTGTTGGCCAGCCGTACGTCAACCAGCGATGGTTGGGCGGTATGCTCACCAACTTCCAGACCGTCGCCAAGCGTATCCAGCGCATGAAGGAACTCGAAGAGATCAACTTCGACGACGTCGCAGGCTCGGCCTACACCAAGAAGGAGCTCCTGCTCCTCAAGCGCGAACTCACCAAGCTTGAGTCCAACCTCGGTGGTATCCGCAACCTGACCAAGGCTCCCTCGGTTCTGTGGGTTGTTGATACCAAGAAGGAACACCTTGCTGTTGACGAAGCCAAGAAGCTGAACATCCCGGTTGTTGCCATCCTGGACACCAACTGCGATCCCGACGAAGTTGACTTCCCGATCCCGGGTAACGACGACGCCATCCGCTCTGTCAACCTGCTTACCCGCGTTGTTGCCGACGCCGTAGCTGAGGGCCTCATCGCCCGCAACCAGCGCGCAACCGGCACCACCGAAGCTCCGGAAGAGCCGCTGGCCGAGTGGGAGCGCGAGCTCCTCGAAGGCAGCAAGGCTGAAGAAGCAGCAGCTGCTGAGGCTCCGGCCGCAGAAGCTCCCGCAGCCGAAGCTCCCGAGGCTGCTGAAGCTGCAGCCGGCGAAGCTGAAGCCAAGTAAATCTGGACCTTCCCTGACGCTGGAGACAGCGTCAGGGGCAACTGACAGGATGGCGGCTCACACGGTGGGCTGCCGTCCTGTCAGTCCGTAAACACACAAATTTCTAGACAGAGGGGTTCACATGGCGAACTACACTGCTGCTGACATCAAGGCCCTGCGCGAGCGCACCGGCGCCGGCATGATGGACGTCAAGAAGGCTCTTGACGAGGCCAACGGTGACGCCGAGAAGGCCATCGAGATCATCCGCATCAAGGGCCTCAAAGGTGCTACCAAGCGCGAAGGCCGTTCGACTGCTGAAGGCCTGGTTGCTGCCAAGGTCAACGGCGGCGTTGGCGTAATGATCGAGGTCAACTGCGAGACCGACTTCGTCGCCAAGGCTGACAAGTTCATCCAGCTGGCTGACAAGGTTCTCAACGTTGCAGTCGAGTCCGGCGCAGCCGACCTCGAGACCCTGCTGGCCACCGAGGTTGACGGCAAGCCGTTGTCCGAGGTTGTCGTCGAAGAGGGCGCTGTCCTCGGCGAGAAGGTTGTTGTCCGCCGTATCTCCCGCGTTGAGGGCACCACGGTTGACGCTTACCTGCACAAGACGTCCAAGGACCTCCCGGCCCAGGTCGGCGTCCTGTTCGCTGTCGACGGTGAAGGCGAAGCCGCTGCCACCGCCGCACACGACATCGCTGTCCACGTTGCAGCCATGGCTCCGAACTACCTGACCCGCGAGGATGTCCCGGCCGAACTGGTCGAGTCCGAGCGTCGCATCGCCGAAGAGACCGCAAAGGCTGAAGGCAAGCCCGAAGCTGCGCTCTCCAAGATCGTGGAAGGCCGCGTGACGGGCTTCTACAAGGGCGAAGTTCTGGTTGACCAGGCATTCGCCAAGGATTCCAAGAAGACTGTTGCACAGGTCCTCGAAGAAGCCGGCGTCAAGGCAACCGCAGTAACCCGTTTCCGCGTCGGAAACTAGTAATTCATGAAAAGGGGTGGTCACTTCGGTGGCCGCCCCTTTTTCATGCACCCGTCCGGGTAGTACCTGCGCGGACCCACAGCACGATAATCTAGCCAGAGTCCACCAACGGGAAGGCACCATGGAAACCGTCAACACTGCTATCCAGCCCGAGAAGACCCGTCGACGTGTACTTCTGAAACTTTCCGGCGAGGTCATCGGCGGAGGCAAACTCGGCGTCGATCCTGAGACCGTCCGTGCCATCGCCAAGCAGATCGCGGCAGCGGTCACCGAGGTCGAAGTGGCCATCGTTGTCGGCGGAGGTAACTTCTTCCGTGGCGCCGAGCTATCTCAGAGCGGCATGGACCGCTCGCGCGCCGATTACATGGGCATGCTGGGCACTGTCATGAACTGCCTGGCGCTGCAGGACTTCCTGGAGCAGGCCGGCGTTGAAACGCGTGTCCAGAGCGCCATCACCATGGGCCAGGTGGCAGAGGCTTACATCCCCCGCCGGGCTATCCGCCACATGGAAAAGGGCCGCGTGGTCATTTTCGGCGCGGGCGCGGGCTTGCCCTACTTCTCCACCGATACAGTCGCTGCGCAGCGTGCCCTCGAAGTGCACGCAGACGTGGTCCTCATGGCCAAGAGTGGCGTGGATGGCGTCTACACCGCCGATCCCAAAAAGGACCCCACGGCCGAGAAGCTGGATGTCCTCAGTTACGATGACGCCCTGCGCCGTGACATCCGGGTCATGGACCAGACCGCAATGACCATGTGCAAGGACAACAGTCTCTCCATGGTGGTCTTCGGTATGGAGGGTGAAGGCAACGTAACCCGTGCCATCCTCGGCGAAACGCTGGGAACCCTGGTTACTCCCTAGCAAGGGCTAGGATATTTCTAGGACCGTCCGCCCCTGGTGGCGGATCTTTACTGTGCATTGCCGCCTGCAGTTGGGCAGCAACTATTTCTGAGGAGAAACCCGTGATCGAAGAGACCTTGCTCGAAGCCGGCGAGAAGATGGATAAGGCGGTGGAAGTAGCCAAGGACGATTTCGCCTCGATCCGTACTGGCCGCGCCAACCCGGCCCTCTACAACAAGGTGATCGTCGAGTACTACGGCACACCCACTCCGCTGCAGCAGCTGGCCTCCTTCGGCGTGCCGGATGCCCGGACCATTCTCATCACGCCCTACGACAAGACCGCACTGCGTGACATCGAGAAGGCCCTCAGCGACTCTGAGGTGGGCGCCAACCCCTCCAACGATGGCAACGTCATCCGCGTGACCATCCCGGAGCTCACCAAAGAGCGCCGCAAGGAGTACGTAAAGATCGTCAAGGGCAAGGGTGAGGACGCCAAGGTCTCCATCCGCAGCATCCGCCGCAAGGCCAAAGACTCCCTGGACAAGCTCGTCAAGGACGGCGAAGCCGGAGAAGACGAGGGTGCACGCGCTGAGAAGGAACTCGACGCCCTGACGAAGCAGCATGTCGACAGCATCGATGAGCTGCTCAAGCGCAAGGAAGCCGAGCTGCTCGAGGTCTGATGAACCAGGCTGAGCCGGCGCCCGCTGAACGGGTCCCGACACGCGATACCCCCAAGCGCGTCAGACGCGTGCGGAAGAACCCCACACCCAAGGCAGGCCGCAATCTTCCGGCCGCTATCGGCGTCGGGCTTTCCATGCTTTTGGCCGTTTTGGGAGGATTGCTTTTCCTCCCGCTGGGATTCGTCCTGCTCACCACCGCCTTCGCGGTCCTGGGTGTTTGGGAAGTTTTCCGGGCGCTTGAGGCGCAAGGGACCCGGATGCCGATCATTCCTGTGATGGTCGGCAGTCTGGTGATGCCGGTATCGGCCTACTTCGGCGGACTGGAGGGCTTGCTGTTCACGATGACGGCGAGCTCCGTGGCTGTTCTGCTGTGGCGCTCCATTGAGAGCGCTGCAGGAGCGCCCCGGGCGGTGTTCGCCGGCGTTTTCGCGTTGGCTTGGATTCCGTTCCTCATCAGCTTCGCGGCGTTGCCGCTCCATGCCACCGGTGGTGCCACTCCCGTGGGCTTCTGGCCGGATGGGATTCCCGACGGCGCCTGGCAGATCGCGTCGATGTTGCTGCTGGTGGTCTCCAATGACACGTTCGGCTACATCGTTGGTGCTACCTTCGGGAAACACCCGATGGCTCCCAAGATCAGCCCCAAAAAGTCCTGGGAGGGCTTTGCTGGGTCAGTCGGCGGGGCCATGGTCATTGGTGTCCTGGCATGCATCTTCCTCCTCGACAAACCCTGGTGGGTAGGGCTGGTGCTTGCCGTAGGAATGGTGGCCGCATCGACCGCCGGCGACCTCGCCGAGTCCATGGTCAAGCGTGAACTCGGCGTCAAGGACATGAGCAGCATCCTGCCCGGCCACGGCGGCGTGATGGACCGCTTGGACTCCATCGTGTTCGCAGCCCCTGTAGCCTATGTTCTGTTCGCGCTGCTGAGCGGCGTCTGACAACTCAATGAAGGAAAATTAGTGGCCTTGGATATTCGACGCCAGATTCCCGCAACGTTCGATCGCGTGGACCGCAGCAAGTACGGCTATAACGCCAAGCAAGTGGACGAGTTCCTTCAGCGAGCCAGGACATCATTCGAGAACCCCGTGGGCACTGCGGACCAAGTGGCAAGCGTGGATGTCAGGGCTGTTGCTTTCGACCCCATCAAGGGTGGCTACGACGCCAACAGCGTCGATGCTGCACTCGACCGGCTGGAGGATGCTTTCGCCCGCCGAGAGAGGGACGATCTTATTAACCAGCAGGGCGAGGAAGCCTGGCTGCGACAGATCGGCAAGCTCTCCGGCATCTTGCGAGGCAGGCTTCACCGGCCCGACGGCGAGCGGTTTCGCCGCCCCAGCCGGAAAGGCGCCCGAAGCTACAACGTCCACGACGTTGATGCACTGTGCGCCGAGCTCATCGGTTACCTCGAGCACGATCAAGCCCTGAGCGTGGACACCGTGCGACGTGCCGTCTTCCGCGCAGCCAAGGGCGCGGAGGGCTACGAGGAGGCCCAAGTAGACGCTTTCCTTGCGCGTGTCGTAGAGCTCATGGCGGCCATCGACTAATCACCAACGCGGGTCTGTTCAAGACTGCCGGGGAGTCGGCGAGATCGGCGGGTTGTTCTTGTAAGCCTGGTCATAGGCGCGCTTGCCCACAAGCATGGAGACGGTGAAGAAGGCCAAGGCTACGAAGACTGCGATGGATACGAAGACTGCCATGGGAAGTCCCAGTGCCAGGAGCGCCGAACCCGACCACAACGCCAGCAACGCGGAGTTCGCAGTCATCATGAAGATCATGCTGCTGCCTGCCAATTGGCTCAGCGAACTCCGGGGGCCCAGAAAGTAGTAGGTCTGGTCGGAGCCGGCCAAATCGTCGTGGTAGGCCGCCATAAGGTAGCGGGCCATTCCCGGATCGAGTTCCACGTACGCAGCCCGCAGCCTGTTCATGGCGATCACGTACATCAGGTCTTCCATGCCGACGTTCAGTACGCGGACCTGTGTCAGTAAACCGACCATGACGTCAATGCTGAGAATGGTCAGCGCGAAAGCCCTGAACGCATCTGAGAACTGGGTAGCGTTGCCTACCAGCGCCAAGCTCAAGAGGCTGGCCGAGGTGAACGTCAGGAACATGCTGATGCGGGTGAGAACTTCGCCTTGGGTGGTGCTCCTTGAAGCAAGCAGGCTCCAGTGCTCCGTGGCGAGCAACTGCGCGCGGACGCTGGGAGAGAGCTCCGGTGTGAGCGCAGGCGGCTCAGGAGTGGCCGTACCCGGTTCCTCGGACATGGCGTCATTGTCCACCCTGTAGGGGCCGCGAACAACGGTCCGCTGCCGCTATCTCTCCGTGACCACCGGCCGCTCCGGCACATGCAGGCGGGACATCACGCGATTCACTGAGGCCGGCACGCGGTTCTTCGTCATGATCGACACCGTGACGGTCACCGCGAAAGCGGCCGGAACGCTCCACGCCGCGGGCTGCGCCAGCCACGCGGGCGCGTTCCCGGGACCCATGAGGGTGCCTGCCACCATGGCTCCGCCACAAAGAAACGCGCCGGTCAGCATGCCCGCTATAGCGCCCGTATCTGTCAGCCCACGCCACCAGATCCCCAGCAACAGCACAGGGCAAATGGTGGATGCAGTGAAGGCGAAGACCAGTCCAACGCTTCCAGCCAGGGCCAGGGTGTCCGTCATCAAGGCAAAACCCAAAGGCACGACGGCGGCGAGCAGCGCTGCGAGGCGGAAACCCTTGACGCTTCCTCCAAAGAGGTCCTGGCTGATGACGCCGGACAGCGAAACCACCAGTCCCGACGTCGTGGACAGGAACGCGCCGAAGGCACCGGCCACAACCAGGGCAGAGAGCATGTCTCCGGCCACGCCTCCCACAAGCCTGCCGGGCAGCAGCAAGATCAGGGCATCGGCCTGGCCGGACTGTGCGAGCTCCGGCGCGAACATCCGTCCTACGGCGCCGGAGAGCGTGGGAAACAGATAGAAAACAGAGAGTAGTCCCAACACAATCAACGTTGTCCGTCGGGCCGATTGGCCGTCCGGGTTGGTATAGAACCTCACCAGGACGTGCGGCAGGCCCAGTGTGCCGAACAACAGTGCCACCAACAGGGAGATGTGTTGGTACGCCCCTGCAGCGCTTTGGCCGGTGGGGTTGACAGGCAGTGGCGCCTGCGGCTGTGCACCGTTGCCTGATAAGACCAGCAGGACGAACACCACAGGCACTGCCAAAGCAGTCAGCTTCAGCCAGTACTGGAAGGCCTGCACAAAGGTTATGGAGCGCATTCCGCCTGCTACCACCGTGAGGCACACAACCAGTACCACCGCCGTCGAACCTACCCACGACGGCAGGCCGGTAGTGATCCGGATGGTGAGCGCCGCGCCGTGGAGTTGGGGCACGATGTACAGCCATCCAACGGCCACCACCACGAGGCTGGTCACTCGGCGGACCAGTTTGGAGTCAAGGCGGGCCTCGGTGAAATCCGGAATGGTGTAGGCACCGGATCGACGCAGGGGAGCGGCGACGAAGAGCAGCAGCATCAGGTAACCCGCGGTGTAGCCCACCGGGAACCAAAGCGCGTCAGTTCCTGAAAGCAGGATCAGCCCGGCGACTCCCAGAAAGCTGGCGGCGGACAGGTACTCGCCGCCAATCGCAGAAGCGTTCCACCACGGCGGAACCGTTCGTGACGCAACGTAGAAGTCGCCCGTGGTGCGTGAGATGCGCAGGCCGTAGAAGCCAATGACCGCCGTTGCAATGGAAACGGCCAGAAACGCGAAGAGCCCAACAGCAGGGTTCACTTGTCCTCCACGAGGTCCCGGTAGCGGGCCTCATTGCGGGCAGCGCCGCGGTTGTACAGCCAGGCACTTAGTCCGATCACCGGGTAAATACCGGCTCCCAGTACCAGCCAGTCCAAGGGGATGCCGAAGATGCGGGTCTCCGCAACACCGGGCCCGTAGACCAAGAACAAAGCGATCACGGCGAGGATGACCAGGAAGCCACAGCCCACCACCAAGGCCAACCGCAATTGGGAGCGGATGAGGGATCGGACAAAAAGTCGTCCCGAATCCGAGTCCTCGGCTACCTCGCGTGGGTATGGCACCCTGCCCGGAGCCGCCGTGGCCGATCGGCGTGGGGCGGTGACGCGGACCCGCGTCATCCCTGAGGCCGGATGCGGGTGGACTGCAGCTTGTCCCGAACGGAAGGCAGATGGCGCCTGCTGATGGGCAGCTCAGCACCGGCCACCGCCACGCTCGGCCCCGTTGCGGCGAGCTTGAGGTGCTGCACGTGCTTCAAAGCGATGAGATAAGAGCGATGGATCCGGATGAATCCCGCGTCCGCCCACTTCTGTTCAAGATCGCTGAGCGGAACACGGATGAGATAGCTGGCCTCGGCGGTGTGCAGCCTTGCGTAGTCGCCTTGGGCTTGCACGTAGGTGACGTCGTCGCGGCGGATCATGCGGGTGGTGCTGCCGAGGTCCACCGTGATCATCTCCGGCGCGGGGGCTCCATCCTTAATGAGCTCGCTGATCCGGTCCACCGAACGCGAAAGCCGTTCCGCTCGGAGGGGCTTCAGGAGGTAGTCGATTGCGGCGAGGTCGAAGGCTTCCAAGGCGCAGTCTTCGTCAGCGGTGACAAAAACGACGGCGGGCGGACTGCTGCTGCGGGAAATGGCGCGTGCGATGTCCAAGCCGGAAAGCGCCGGCATATGGATGTCCAGGAAGACAGCGTCAACGGACTCTGTTTCCAACGTCCGCAGCGCCTCGGCCCCGGACGATGCCCGGTGGATGGCACCAATCCGCTCATCCCGGCCCAGCAGGAACGCAAGCTCCTCCACTGCGGGCAGTTCGTCGTCAGCGACGAGCACGTTGATCATGATTAAAGACTAACCGCCACCTCAGGCATCGTGTCCTGGCTGGGATTTCGGCACCCTCATGGTGATCATGGTTCCTTCGCCAGGGGCCGTGTCGATGACAAGTCCATGTTCGTCCCCGTATACCTGCCGGAGGCGGGCGTCCACATTCCGAAGCCCCACGTGGTCGCCGTCCGTGTGCCCGGCCAGCACTGACCGCAAATGCTCCGGGTCCATGCCCACGCCGTCGTCCTCAATGGTGACTTCCGCGAACGCCCCGGAATCGTTGGCGCAAATGGTGATGCGTCCGGGGCCTTCCTTGGCTTCCAAGCCGTGCCGGACCGCGTTCTCCACGAGGGGTTGGAGGCTGAGGAACGGGATGACCGTGCTCAGGACCTCTGGAGCGATCCGCAGGCTCACTTGGACGCGCTCGCCGAACCTGGCCCGCTCCAGCAAAAGGTATCGGTCGATGCAGCGCAGTTCTTCAGCCACTGTGGTGAAGTCACCGTGGCGCCGGAACGAGTATCTGGTGAAGTCTGCGAACTCCACCACCAGCTCCCTTGCCCGGGCAGGATCGGTGTTGATGAACGAGGCGATCGCGTTCAGCGAGTTGTAGATGAAGTGGGGGCTGATCTGCGCACGCAGCGCCCTGACTTCAGCTTCCATCAAAAGGGTGCGCGACGATTCCAGCTCTGCCAGATCAAGCTGGGCGGCAATCCAGTCGGCAACCTCGCTGGTGGCCCGCACCAACCCGGCCCCGGCCGCAGGTGCCAGTGCAGCCACTGAACCAACCACCCTGGACCCTGACCGGATCGGTGCGATAACAGCGCTGAAATCGTGGTGTCCGTGACCTGACGTGGAGGTGGAAGGATGGCCGGCGCGGGGGACCACTACGGTGCGCCCGGTGGTCAAAACTTCCTCTGCGAGCCGCATCAGGGATAGCCGAAGTTCCTCAGCGGCACCATCCCAAGCGAGTACCGAGTCCGTGTCCGTGATGGCCAGGGCATCGCAGCCCAGCAGGACGCGCAGCTGCTTGCTTGCCTTGGCTGCGCCGGCGGGGTGAAGACCGCCGCGAAGGTGCTGCCCGGCCTTGGACGCTGCATGCAATGTGTTGTACGTAGCGCGTTCGGCGTCCGTGCCCAGCTCGCGGAATGAACGGATCACCTTAAGGCCAACACCCACGACGACGGCGACGGCCAGCACGATGACTGCGATCGCGGCTGCGGTGAAAAGCGGGGAATCGGGCATGAAGCCAGCGTAACCGGACGCGCTGCCGCGTCGCTGACGTTGGCCCGGTTACTCCCTCGCAGCCACCGTTTGGCGCAGCGTCACAACCGTTGAGCGACGGTAGTGAGCGAATCTCTGGAACAGGAACCGGGCGGCGTTCGATAGTGATTGCAGTCACATTAGCTAGGTGTGTGGAGCTGATGTGGACACATCACAATCAGGAGGAACCATGGGTAATGAGGCCCAACCCCAGGACGCAACGGCGTCCGTGGACTTCCAGGAAGTCCAGCAGACGGAACGGTTCAAGACACTGCGCAAGCGGCACCGCAGCTTTGTCTTTCCAATGGCAGTCGTATTCCTGCTCTGGTATTTCGCGTACGTTCTCTTGGCCGACTACGCGGTCGGCTTCATGTCCACCAAAGTGTGGGGCAATATCAACGTCGGGCTGATTCTCGGCCTGCTTCAGTTCGTCACTACGTTCGGCATCACGGCATGGTACGTGAGCTACTCCAACAAAAAGCTGGACCCGATCGCGGCTGAAATCCGCAACGAGATCGAGGGCCACGAATTCGATAAGGATGGCAATGTGATCAGCGGGGCAGCCAAATGAACACCATGGTCCCCGCAGCAGTCAACGTCGAAGCCCTGAAAGACACCACGCTCCTCAACATGGGTATTTTCGCCCTCTTCGTAGCTGTCACCATGGTGATCGTCTTCAGGGCCAGCCGGAACAACAAAACCGCGGCTGACTACTACGCAGCCGGGCGCTCCTTCACGGGCTCCCAAAACGGCACGGCCATTGCGGGGGACTACCTTTCCGCGGCATCATTCCTGGGCATCACCGGTGCCATCGCCATCAACGGATACGACGGTTTCCTGTACTCCATCGGCTTCCTGGTGGCGTGGCTGGTAGCGCTGCTGCTCGTGGCCGAGTTGCTTCGCAACACCGGCAAATTCACCATGGCTGACGTATTGTCCTTCCGGTTGCGTCAACGCCCGGTCCGGATCGCAGCGGCACTATCCACCCTCGCTGTCTGCTTCTTCTACCTCCTCGCCCAAATGGCCGGCGCTGGCAGCCTGATCTCGCTCCTGCTCGGCATCAGCGACTGGGGCGGTCAAGCCCTGGTGATTATCGTCGTCGGCGCTTTGATGATCATGTACGTGCTCATCGGCGGCATGAAAGGCACCACCTGGGTGCAGATCATCAAAGCCATCCTGCTGATCGCAGGCGCCGCAGTGATGACGGCCATGGTGCTTGCGATCTACGGCTTCAACCTGTCCAACCTGCTGGGTTCCGCAGCTGAGGCCGCCAACAACCCGAACATCCTCAACCCGGGCCTGCAGTATGGCAAGACGGAAACGTCCAAGCTCGACTTCATGTCCCTCGGCCTTGCCTTGGTCCTGGGAACCGCGGCGTTGCCGCACGTCCTGATGCGCTTCTACACCGTCCCCACCGCCAAGGAAGCACGGAAATCCGTTGTGTGGGCGATCTGGCTGATCGGCCTGTTCTACCTCTTCACCCTGGTACTGGGTTATGGCGCCGCGGCACTGGTCGGTGCAGAAACCATCAAGTCCGCACCCGGCGGCGTCAACTCCGCCGCTCCGTTGCTGGCCTTCCACCTCGGTGGCCCGCTGCTCCTGGGCTTCATTTCGGCGGTCGCCTTCGCCACCATCCTTGCGGTGGTGGCCGGGCTGACCATCACGGCGGCTGCATCCTTTGCGCACGACATCTACGCCAATGTCATTGCCAAGGGCAAAGCCGATGCGACTACCGAGGTGAAGGTGGCCCGCCGCACTGTACTGGTGATCGGTGTCCTCGCCATCCTGGGTGGCATCTTCGCCAACGGCCAGAACGTTGCCTTCCTGGTGGCACTGGCTTTCGCGGTCGCAGCATCGGCGAACCTGCCCACGATCGTCTACTCCCTGTTCTGGAGGAAGTTCACCACCCAAGGCGCGGTATGGAGCATGTATGGCGGCCTGGCTGCGGCGATCCTGCTCATCACCTTCTCGCCCGTGGTCTCGGGCGCCAAGACGTCCATGATTCCCGGAGCCAACTTCGCGTTCTTCCCGCTGAGCAACCCGGGCATCGTGTCCATTCCTTTGGCCTTCTTCCTTGGCTGGCTCGGAACGGTCCTGGACAAGCGGCGTGAAGATCCGGCCAAGCAGGCGGAGATGGAGGTACGCTCGCTGACCGGCGTCGGTGCTGAAAAGGCCGTGGACCACTAGGCCGGCCAACGTAACACCGGCACCACGCCGGGACCTCAAAGAAGGCTCCTCCTGTGAACCGCAGGGGGAGCCTTCTTGCGTGTGCCACCTTGCGTCAGCCTTTCTTCGTGACGAACATTCACTTTTTCAGGCTCAGCCACTCCTTCAACTGCTCCAGCGGCCAAGTGGTGACAATCCTCTCCTTGGGCACTCCCAGGGTTTCGGCACGCTCAGCCCCGTACTGCAGGAAATCAAGCTGACCGGGCGCGTGCGCGTCGCTGTCGATGCTGAAGAGGCAACCGGCGTCGAGGGCCAACTTGATGAGATCGTCAGGAGGGTCCTGCCGTTCGGGCCGGGAGTTGATTTCCACGGCAACGCCCCACTCCGCGCACTCTTTGAAGACTTTGGCGGCGTCGAACTCGGACTCCGGCCGGGTGCCCCGCGATCCCTGGACCAAGCGGCCCGTGCAGTGCCCCAGAACGTTGGTATGAGGATCACTGATGCCACCCAGCATCCTCGCGGTCATGGTTTTCTTATCGCTGCGAAGCTTGGAATGGACGCTGGCAACCACTACGTCCAACTTGTCCAGCATGTCTGCGGTCTGGTCCAGGGTGCCGTCCTCAAGGATGTCCACCTCGATTCCTTTGAGCAATCTGAAGCCATCCTGTGAGGAATTGATTCCTTCCACCACACCCAGCTGTTTCTCCAGCCGTTCGACGCTGAGACCATTGGCGATGGTGAGGTTGGGGGAATGGTCAGTCAGGGCCAGGTACTCGCGTCCGAGGGTGCGGGCTGCTGCAACCATGGCTTCGATGGGGGAGCCGCCGTCAGACCAGTTGCTGTGGCTGTGAAGGTCCCCGCGCAATGCGGCCCGCATGGTGTCACCTCCGGAAGCCAATGCTTCGGTGCCACGCGTCCGCAGATCAGCCAAATAGTCGGGGACACTGTTCTCCATGGCCTGCGTAATGACTTCCGCACTCCGGCTTCCGACGCCCTTGAGGCTCGTGATCCGCCCGCTGTTGACCAGCTTCGCCAGTTCCTCCGGCTGAAGCTGTCGGACGGCGTCGGCTGCTTTACGGAAGGCCTGGACCTTGAAAGTGGGTGCTTGGCTTCGTTCCAGCCAGAAGGAAATTTCGTCGAGCGCCTCGATGGGATCCATGGCTCCATGATCCACGAACCAGGCGCACCATCAACAGTGGGCAGTGTTGATGGTGCGCCGGTCCAGTCGCCGCCTAGTGGTGGCGACCCGGGTCCAGGGCGGGATTGTAGCCCTGGCCGTTCTTTCCGTCCGGGGCCTGGCCGTGTTCGCCGTGCGGGACGGCATGCTGGCCGGCCATTGATGCTGCCAGGCCGGGTGTTGCCACTGTTGCAACAACGACGGCGGCTCCGAACGCGGCTGCCAGAAGCCGCCCGGTCCTTGGCTGGCCGTGGGCGCCGCCGTCGTTGGTCTTGTGCTGCCGCCTCAACCAGCCCGCTCCGGCAAGTGCCATGAGCGTCAGGCCTAGGGCGGCAAGGTGGCTCACGTCGAGTGAGCGCTGGGTGGAGACGCCGGCAGCCATGACTGCGATGTGCGCAGCGGCAGCGGCTGCCAGGGCTGGAACCGCGTAACGGTCGAAGACAAGTGAGTTGCGGTGAAGTCCCCACAGTGACCAAGCCAGGAAGGCCAGGCCAGCTGTGAGGGTAGCCACGCCCGCAACCACCAAGCCGGGTGTTACGGAGTTGGTTCCGGTGAGGTACCCGGCTGCAACGGAAAGCTCAACCATCCCGGCCGCCATGGCCGCGAAGTACACGAACAGCAGGGCGGCTGCCTTCAATGTGGGGTGGTTTCTGCTTTCCATGGCTCCTGCCGTCCTTTCGCTCTTGCTGGCGTAGTGGGTGATCAGGCGCGGGCGGAAGCTACGGCGGCCTTGTCCTGGGACAGTGCCACGCCCAGCAGGACTACTGCGCTGGCAAGGTGCAGGACGTTGTCTGCGCCGTTGAGGGCGATGATGTTCAGCGACGAACCCACCAGGAAGAGTCCGAGGATACCCACCAGCAGGTAGACGCCACCAACAGCGGTGTTCACGGACTTGGACAGCGTGACGCTGTTCATGCCGGCGTAGAGAAGTGCAGCGCCGATGGCCAAGTGAATGATGTTGTGAAGCGGGTTCACGGCGAAGATGATCAAGTTGGCGCCCTCGGTGGCGAAGAAGCCGATTCCCGAGGTGACAAAGAATCCGAGCACGCCTACCAAGAGGTAAACGGCTCCGAAGATGGTGGCGATCAGGCGATTGGGCGAAGTACGCATGGTCCGAACCTTCCGGTGATGGCCGGAAATCCCGGCCGTCCTGCTGAGCCCCGGCTGGGGCTCTCAAGCAGTGATTCGGACCATTGGTGCAGGTGGATGGGTGGTGGACCGGATTATTTTTCCGACGTCTGGGACCGGGGCCTAGGGGCGCAGGAGGATGCTGCTGATCTTGAGGTCGTTGCTGCCCTCAAAGATGTAGTGGAGTTCGATCGCCTTGCCGTCGCATTGCAAGGTACCGGCCAGGTCAGCCTCGTTGTTTCCGTTCTCCGAGTTCACGCTCACGGAGTTATAGTTCGGCTTGCATGAGCTGTCCAGGTCCAGGCTGGCTATACCGTCCAAGAACGACTGTTTGTCCAACTGGTCCTTCAGCGGCTGGCTGAGGTAGTTGTCGTATGCCCGCTCTGTTTCGCCCTGCACCACCAGATTGGTGAATTCGTCGGCCAGGGACCTCGCTTTGGACGTTGCGTTGCCCACGAGGTTGACCAGGATCAAAACGCCCACCACGGCCAGCACGATCACACCTGCAACAATGCTGAGCACGATCCACAGCACTTTACGGCTCTTCTTGGGTGGCTGCTGGCCGTATTGGTATCCGCCCTGCGGATACGGGTTTTCGCCCTGGGGGTTTCGGTTAGGGGCGTAGGGGCCGTGGCCTGGAGACGCGTACTGCGGGTTGCCTTGGGGAGCAGCGGGCGACGGCGGTTGTTGCCACTGCGGGGACACGCCGCTCTCTGGTGTGCCACCGCTTTGCGGGGCGTAACCGGGTGCGGGCGGAACCGGAGGCGGGTTGTACCCGGGTTGAGAGTTGTTGGGCTGACTGGGTTCTTGCGGGTTGCTCACGGTAGTGCCCCTTTCGGCAGCCTTCGGCAGCGCCACCACCTGGCCGGGGACCTCTGGCCGGCCCCGATGCGTCCTCTTGCATCAAATCGCATGTCAGGTTCCACGGGCAAGAGTGCGCCCGGAATAAACTGCAGCCAGCGGAGGGGTTTCAGGCCTCGGTGCGCCGCCCCAGCAGTGGCTGCACCCGGTACGGGATCATTTCCCGCATGGCAAGCGCCGTATCCGTCCGGTCCACGCCGTCGCAGCCGAGAATCTTGCCATTGATGCGGTAGAGGTCCTCCGCATCCAAGGCAACAACGCGTAACAGCAGGTCCGCGGAACCGGTCAGGCCGAACCCCTCGAGGATCTCAGGAATGTTGGCCAGGTCTTCAGCCAGTGACGCCAGTTTTTGCTGTTGCACATGAACCGTGATGAATGCGGTGAGCGGGTAGCCCAGCGCCACCGGGTTGATGCGCCGCTCGAACGAGAGGAACGCGTGTTTCTTCTCCAGTTGGGCCATGCGGGCTTGCACGGTATTGCGTGACAAACCCAGCTTCTGCGCGAGTGCTACAACCGTTCCGCGGGGGTCCTTGGCCATGGCGGAAAGGAGCCGGGTGTCAGTGCCATCCAAGGGTTGCATAATGCGCAAGATTAGCACGGCTGCGCCTCCCGAAACAGGGCAGAATGCTCAATTTCGGCGAGGGTAGTTGTACCCGATGCCTGTTGTGAGTAGGGTCACAATTAACTCCGGCGAAGGTGCCGGAGGGCCGGTCTGCGGCAGGATCACAAGTCCAGCCAGCGCCGACGAAAACGAGCCGGAAGGTTGCGATCACCTGTGTTGACGGATCAGGCGGGCAAGGGAGTTCATCAAGAAGCTCCGGGCCCAGGACATAGTGCACAAAATCCCTTGAGGACTGGCGGCGATCTGCTGCAGTTGGTGTCGCCGGAAGGCGAGCGCATCAGCCATCCCGAGTTTGATATCTGGGTCAAGGACATCGGCGACGAGCAATTATGTTCCCTGTATGAGGACATGACCGTTATCCGCCGGATTGATGCCGAAGCTACGGCACTCCAACGCCAAGGGGAGCTGGCGTTGTGGCCGCCGCTCCTTGGTCAGGAAGCGGCCCAGATCGGCTCCAGCCGCTCGTTGAGGGACGATGACTTCGTCTTCCCGAGCTACCGCGAAAGCGGGGTGGCCTATGTGCGTGGCGCCCATCTCTCTGAGATAGCCCGCGTGTGGCGTGGCAACGCCTCCTATGGTTGGGATCCCCTGCGCATCAACCTGGCGACGCCCCAGATCATCATTGGTTCCCAGAGCCTGCACGCCACTGGATACGCCATGGGTGTCCAGCTGGACGGTGCCAACACCGCGGTCCTCGCCTACTTTGGTGATGGTGCCACGAGTGAAGGCGACGTGAACGAGGCCATGGTGTTCGCCGCGAGCTATCAGGCTCCTGTGGTGTTCTTCTGCCAGAACAACCATTGGGCTATTTCCGAGCCCGTCCGCATACAGTCCCACGTTCAGCTCGCTGACAGGCCTACCGGATTCGGTATCCCGAGCATGCGGGTGGATGGCAATGATGTCCTGGCTGTCATGGCCGCGACTCGTGTGGCCTTGGACCGGGCGCGCAAGGGTGGGGGCCCCACCTTTATTGAGGCTGTTACCTACCGCATGGGTCCGCACACCACGGCCGATGACCCCACACGGTACCGTGACCCCATCGAGTTGGAGGATTGGGCGGCCAAGGATCCCATCCTGAGGCTGCGCAAGCTGCTGGAAACCAAAGGCCTGCTGACCGACGACGTTGAAGCCCGTGTCAAGGCGAAGGCCGATGCTGTGGCCGCAGAACTTCGTGCCAGCTGCATTGATATGCCGGACCCGCAACCGTTGGACGTTTTCAACCACGTCAACAGCACCCCCAATTCCTGGATCGAGCGCCAGAAGGATCACTATTCCCGCTACCTGAACAGCTTCAACCAGCCAGTCGAGGAAGGTGCACTCTGATGTCCAAGCTCACTTTTGCCCGTGCCATCAATGCCGGCCTCCGCAAGTCCCTCGAAAACGACCCCAAAGTGGTCCTCATGGGCGAAGACATCGGCTCGCTCGGCGGCGTTTTCCGCGTCACTGATGGTCTGCAGAAAGATTTCGGGAAGCACAGGGTCATCGATTCACCGCTCGCTGAGTCAGGCATTATCGGCACCGCGGTGGGCTTGGCCTACCGCGGCTACCGCCCGGTGTGCGAGATCCAGTTCGACGGTTTCATCTACCCGGCGTTCGACCAGATCGTCAGCCAGGTAGCCAAGATGCACTACCGCACGCAGGGACGGGTCAAGATGCCCATTACCATCCGGGTCCCTTTCGGTGGCGGGATCGGATCACCGGAGCACCACTCCGAATCACCCGAAGCGTACTTCACTCACACCTCGGGCTTGCGCGTGGTGGCGGTTTCCAACCCTCAGGATGCCTACACGATGATTCAGCAGGCGATTGCCTCCGATGATCCCGTGCTCTACTTCGAGCCTAAGCGCCGGTATCACGACAAAGGCGATGTGGATGAGACCCTTGATCTCTCCACCGCCCTTCCCTTGGACAAGGCTGCCGTGGTGACCTCCGGCTCGGATGTCACGCTAGTCGCTTACGGTCCCCTTGTGAAGACGGCCAAGGACGCTGCCATGGCTGCCGCCGACGAAGGCCTTTCGGTGGAAGTCATCGATCTGCGCTCGCTGGCCCCCGTGGACTACCCGGTAGTCGAAGCTTCTGTTCGCAAGACCGGGCGACTGGTCATCACCCATGAAGCCGGCCAGTCAGGTGGCCTGGGCGCCGAGATCGCGGCCAGCATCACCGAACGCTGCTTCCATTACCTGGAGTCCGCTCCGGTCCGCATCACTGGCTTCGACGTCCCGTACCCGTACTCGAAGCTCGAGATGCACCATTTGCCGGATCTGGACAGGATTCTCGACGGCGTGGACCGTGCACTGGGCCGCAGCAACTCGTTGAGTGGACTGGAAGGATGACCGCCACCATGATCAAGGAATTCAGGCTGCCGGACCTTGGCGAAGGCCTGACCGAATCGGAAATCCTGAGCTGGAAGGTGGCGGTGGGGGATACCGTTACTCTGAACCAGGTCATCGCCGAGGTTGAAACTGCCAAGGCCGTTGTCGAGTTGCCCTCTCCCTTCGCGGGAGTGGTGGCAGAACTTCATGAGCAGCCCGGCACTGTGGTGGAGGTTGGCAAGCCAATCGTTTCGTTCGAGGTGGACGACGCCGGATCCTCCAACGGGGGCGGCGCACCGGCTGCTGGTGACCGGTCCGCTGGTGACCGGTCCGTCGTCGACACGGCTGCGAATGGTGCGCCGGCCGCTGTCGCCGCTGAAGCCGTGGGGAGCCCGGCGAAACGAGAGCCGAACCTGGTGGGGTACGGGGCCGTCGTCGAACATTCCGGTCGCCCAACACGGCGTGCCCGCGGAAACGTTCAAGACGTTAAGTCCCCGACGCCGGAGGCTCCGGCGATCGCCGAGCCCGTCCTGTCACGTCAGGCGGACGTGGCCTCCGAGCGTCCGCGTTCTACGCCACCCGTTCGCAAACTGGCCCGCGACCTCGGAATCGACCTTCAGCTGGTGCCCGGTACGGGTCAGGGCGGGCTCATCACCCGTGAAGACGTCCAAAGCTACATCGGCGCAGCGGAAACTGCCCAGGCAACTCCTGTTTCTGACGGGCAAAATGAGCGGGAAAGCCGCACGCCCATCAAGGGTGTTCGCAAATTCACGGCCGCCGCAATGGTGCAGAGTGCCTTCACGGCACCGCACGTGACGGAGTTCCTCACAGTGGACGTCACGGCAACCATGGAATTGCTGGCCAGGCTCAAGGGCAACAAGGCGTTCGAAGGCTACAAGCTGACGCCGCTCACCATTGCGGCCAAGGCAGTGCTGGTGGCACTGCGGAACAATCCCACCCTGAATTCGCGGTGGGATGAGGCTAGCCAGGAGATTGTCCAGTTCAACTACGTGAACCTGGGCATCGCCGCTGCAACGCCCCGGGGCCTGACCGTTCCGAACATCAAGGACGCTGACCGCCTAACGCTGCGGGAGCTTTCCACGGAGCTGACTGACCTGACGGACACCGCGCGTGCAGGCAAAACCTCGCCGTCGGAGTTGTCGGGTGGCACCATCTCCATCACCAACATCGGCGTGTTTGGCATCGACGCCGGGACTCCTATCCTGAATCCGGGCGAGGCCGCCATTGTGGCTTTGGGTGCGGTGCGGAAGGCGCCATGGGTTGTCAACGACGAACTCGCCGTCCGACAGGTCATGTCCCTCAGCCTGTCCTTCGACCACCGCTTGGTGGATGGCGAACAGGGTTCTCGGTTCCTCGCGGATCTCGGCGACATACTGGCCGACCCCGCCATGGTCATGACCATGATCTAACTTGATAAAGGCTGCGGCGGCCCATCCCTTTACGAGTGCTTGCAGGTAACTGCAGCTAAGGGGTGGGCCGTCGCGCGTTAATCTTCGGTGGGCGTGGTGCGGTTGGAGTGGACGTTGCGCCAGCTGTGCTCCGGCTCGAAGCCCAACAGCCTGCGGGCTTTGTCGATGGACAGCATGGTTTCGTTCTGGCCCAGTTCCTTAAGGACCTCGACGCCGGGGAAGACTTCCGCTGCCAGTTCGGCGCTGCTTCGGCTCATCACGGTATCGGCGGCAGCGATGATGAAGGTCTCGAAGCCCGGTTCACCATGTTCCAGGGCCCGGACCACTGCCAGCGCACCATCCCGGGCGTCGATGTAACCCCAGAGGTTCCACTTGCGGAGCGTTGCGTCGGAGTCGAAAGCCGGGAAGGCATCGTAGTCCTCGGGATCCATGACATTGGAGAAGCGAAGCGCTGTGATGCTGAGGTCAGGGTCCCACCGGGTCAGCTGGATGGCCATCTGCTCCTCCAAGTGTTTGACCAGCGAGTAGGTGCTTTCCGGTCGCGCCGCGTACTCCTCATCCACGGGAATGTAAGGCGGATCAACGTCGAAGGGGAGGCCGAGCACGGTCTCACTGGACGCGTAGACCACCTTCTTGATGCCGGCCCTCCGTGCGGCCTGGAAGACGTTGTAGGTGGAGACCATGTTGTTCTCGAAAATCGCGGCGTCGGGAGCCAGGCCGGGTGCCGGGATGGCGGCCAAGTGAACGATCGCGTCCAAGCCGTGGTGCTGATCGTCCAGGCCCAGGATGACATCCACAACCTGTCCGTAGTTGCGAAGGTCCACGTTCACAAAACCACGGCCCCGTGCTCCGACGCGGTCAATGTTGAGCACTTGGTGGCCGTCCTGCGTGAGCCGCCGGACCACGCTTCTGCCCAGTTTCCCGCTTCCGCCCGTGACAGCAATCCTCATTTAGTGCTCCTCGACATTTAGTGCTCCTGGATATGGAGCTGGACCTAACCCGCGATTCCTCGCCGGTTCAGCGTGACTAGGTTTTCCAGCCTATGTGGCACGTCTGTTGAGTGCAGCCCCTAAGGCAGGCCCTGTGAGTCCTAGGAAAACCGGAACGCCCCGCGGGCGTGCGGTTGCCGGCGTGCGCACGGAAGTACGTGCGCACGGAAGTACGTGTCGAAGTATCTGTCACGGGCAGCCAATGATGCTCCGCTAAAGTTCCACGTCAGGCTCGCAGCCGTGAGATCCCAGACCGGCAACTCCCCCTCATATTTGGTGGGGTGTGTGGTGGTGGTTGCGTCGGGGTTTTTGGTGGGGGTCGATGTGGGGTGGGGGGATGAACCAGGGGATTCCTGTTGTCATGTCGATGCGCCATTGCTCCTTGTGGATGAGGTGGTGGTGGTGGCTGCAGAGCAGGGTGCCGTTGTTTGTGCCTGTGGTGCCGCCGTGGGACCAGTAGGTGGTGTGGTGGGCTTCGCACCAGGGTGCGGGCATGGTGCAGTCGGGGAAGGCGCAGCCTTGGTCGCGGGCGGTGATGGCTTTGCGGATGTGGGGTGGGAAGATCCGGGTGGTGCGGCCGATGTCCAGGATTTGGGAGTCGCTGCCGAGCAGGACGGGGAGGATGTCGGCGTCGCAGGCGATTTTGCGGATGGTGTTGGGGTGGATCGGGCCCAGGAATGTGGCGGTCCCGGTGCTGAGCCGGTTCCCGGATCCGGGCTGGGTGGGGCTGAGTTGGAGTTGGTTGAAGAGGTCGCGGCGGTCGATGGTGACGGTGACTTGGGGTCGGAGGCCGCCGTTCGACGGGAGTTTCCCGGTGCTCATCGCGACGCTGCACGCACCGACGAGGCCGTCGAGGAGTTTCTGGGCCCTCGAGCGCCGGTCCAAGTCGGGGCCGGCTAATCCAGGTCCTGTTCCATGCGCCGCTCGGCCGTCGGCGCCTGATCCGTCGGGGTCTGTTCCGTCTGTGGCTGCTCCGGCCGGGGCTCCCGTGCCAGGTTCGTCGTCCGGGCCGCCCTCGGCTGTGGTGGTGAGTCGGGGGTTGGTGGCGGCGTTCATGGCGGTGGTGAGGGTTTCGTATTGTTCTGCGGTGGCGAAGATTTCGAGGTGGTGGAGTCCGTGGCGGCGTCGGTGGCGGAGGAACGCGCCTTGGAGTTGCCGGAGTGCTTCTTCAGTGGGTTCGGGACCGTCCTGATCGATGAGGTCGATCCAGCGTCGGGCCATCTTGGCCACGAAGTCGGGATCGGATTCGATGGCGGTGGTGGTGAGGGCGTGTTCCATGTCGGTGATGGTCCCGGGTTCTGCGAGGTGCCGGACTTTGTCCAGGGCGGTACTGATGATCGTCGCGGACCGGGAGGGCACCAAAGCCGATCCGATGGCGTCGGCGAGGATTTCACGCCGGGCCGGGAGGACCTGCCCGGTCGTTCCGGCTTGGGGGAGGACCTCGGCGGCGAGTGCGAGCCGGCGCCGGGCCTCGCCGATGCCGATCCGCAACCGTGCCCGAAGGAACTCCGCCGCGTTCCGGTACCCATCATCCAAAGGATTGGCGGATGCCGTCGCCGTCGCATTGCCCGCACCCGCGACGGCCGTACTGGTATGAGTTGCTGCTCCCGCCGGGACAGTATCCGCCGAGGCTGAGGTTGCGGGAACCGTCGAAGGCCCCGCCGGTTCAGTCCAACCTGTCCGCCATTCCGGCGCTGCCGCCGACACCCCCGGCCGGGCTTGCTGAGCTTCCTTCCGGGTCCGTTCCACGGCGTGCGCCGCAACCACCTGCAAATACTCCACGGATCGCGAGATCTCCTCGACCCTGCCAGCAAAATCCGCGGCCTCAACAAACCCCAACTGGGAAGCCTCGTCGGCAGCGGACAAGCGTGCGGAGACCAGAAATGCCGCGCTGTCGTCAAGAAGCGCCGTCAGGTCCGGCCTGGCAGCCGAAAGATGCTCGGGCGCCTCTGTGTCGTGACTTTGGATCAGTTGGACGGCCGGGATCAATCCGGCGCTTTGGGCGGGTGCATCAGACGTCGGAGCGGATTCGGCCGGGCCCTTGAGCAGCCCGGCGTCATGGAAGTAACAGGTAACGGTGGCTGGCGCCGTCGAATCCTTGAACCCGGCCTTAACCAAGTCCGGCATGCTCAAGAAGTGTCGTGACCGTATCGCAGTCAGGGCAGCAACAGCAGGGGACGATTCCGCCCATGATGCCATCGACTGCGCCAATTTCTCCATGAAAAAATCATTTCATCGGGGTCTGACATTTTTAGCGCAACGTTCAAGGACGCCCCCCCTACCGCCGGAAAATCAGGCCGACGTCAGAGCCGCCAAAGCCATCTGTTCCAGGATGGGCCTGGCCGACTTTACAGCGATCTTCCTGCCGTGATGACGCACCGAGTGGGGTGTGGAATTGATCAATCCAAAGGCTGCGTGTGCCCGGACCCGGAGGCCGGGGACATCTGCGTCCGTGTGAATACGGGCCAGGACGTCAACCCAAGTTTCGACGTAACTGCGCTGGAGGGATCTGACTTCGGCTTGGTCGGCGTCGCTGAGACTTCCGAAGTCCCGGTCCTGGACACGGATGACGTCAGGATTGCTGAGCGCGAAATCAACCTGAAACTGGATCAGGCCTTTCAGTGCGGACCGGGGATCGTCCGATTCCGATACCACCCGCAATCCGCCGTCCAGGAGGTCGCGGCTGACGCTGAGAAGAAGCTCGCCGAGGACGGCTTGCTTGCCGGGAAAATGCCTGTACACGGCGGGTCCGCTGACACCTGCTGCTGCTCCGAGGTCCTCAAGCGACACGCGGGTAAAGCCGTTTTCGGCGAAAAGTCCTGCTGCAGCGGACAACAGGGCCAATCTGCGGAGCTCCTTTGCCTGGCCGCGTTGTGTAGCGGCGGTGCGCGTGCCATTGATGCTTGCTTCCGGACCTCCGGTCACGTTTTCCTCCTTGCGTCAGCCCCGCCCGACCTGCTGTCGGGACCGACTGTGCTGGACATCACAGTTAATACAGACTAACCTAAATTTCAGTTACGTGGCACTAACCGAAATGGCCTGTGGCCGGGAATGGAACAGGGGTCAATGGAGACAATCGCCAGCCTGACGGGAGCCGCCAGCGGCACCTTTGAAGCCAACCAGGAGGCGCAACTGTCCTTGGTGAAGGAATTGAGGGAACGCTTGGCGGCGTCGGCCCTCGGCGGTCCGGCAAAGTCCCGGGAGCGGCATATCGCCCGCGGAAAGCTTCTTCCGAGGGAACGCATCGACTACCTGCTCGATGACGGCAGCCCGTTCCTTGAGATTGCACCCTTGGCTGCGAACGGCATGTACAACGATGATTCCCCGGGTGCCGGGGTTATTGCGGGCATTGGTTTGGTCCATGGACGCCATGTCCTGGTGATCTCCAATGACGCCACGGTCAAGGGCGGCACTTACTATCCCATGACGGTGAAGAAGCACCTCCGGGCTCAGGAAATTGCTTTGGAGAACAAGCTTCCCTGCATCTACTTGGTGGATTCCGGGGGTGCATTCCTGCCCAAGCAGGACGAGGTCTTCCCGGATAAGGAGCACTTCGGCCGGATCTTCTACAACCAGGCCAGAATGTCCGCGGCCAAGATCCCGCAGATCGCCTCCGTCATGGGATCGTGCACGGCCGGCGGTGCCTATGTTCCCGCCATGAGCGACGAGACGGTCATCGTCCGGAACCAGGGCACCATCTTCCTGGGTGGCCCGCCCTTGGTCAAAGCAGCCATCGGCGAGATCGTTACCGCCGAGGAACTGGGCGGCGGCGACGTGCACTCCCGGATTTCCGGGGTCACGGACCACCTGGCCGAGAACGACCAACATGCGCTGGAGATCGTGCGGGATATCGTGTCGACGTTACCGAAGCCGGCGCAGCCGGCATGGGACGTGTCCGACGTCGTCCTGCCGCCCGTCGTCGATCCCTCAGAGATCTACGGCGTGGTTCCCACGGACGTCAACGCCCAGTACGACGTCCGCGAAGTCATCGCGAGACTGGTGGATGGTTCCGAATTCCACGAGTTCAAAAAGAACTACGGCACCACGCTGGTGACCGGCTTCGCGCACCTGCACGGCCACCCGGTGGGCATCGTTGCCAACAACGGTGTCCTCTTCAGTGAATCGTCCCTGAAGGGCGCCCATTTCATTGAGCTCTGCGATCAGCGCGGCATTCCTTTGATCTTCCTGCAGAATCTCTCCGGTTTCATGGTGGGCAAAGACTACGAACAGGGCGGCATCGCCAAGAACGGCGCCAAGATGGTCACCGCAGTGGCCACGGCTCGGGTGCCCAAGCTGACAGTGGTCATCGGTGGTTCCTTCGGTGCGGGCAACTACTCCATGTGCGGCCGGGCCTATTCGCCACGGTTCCTGTGGATGTGGCCGGCGGCCCGGATCTCCGTCATGGGAGGAAACCAAGCCTCCAGCGTCCTCGCCACGGTCAAGAGGGATCAGTACGAGGCTGCGGGCGAAGAATGGTCCGCCGAGGACGAGGAAGCCTTCAAAGCTCCCATCAAACAGCAATACGAAGACCAGGGAAGCCCCTACTACTCCACTGCGCGCCTATGGGACGACGGCATTATCGACCCCGCTGACACGCGGCGTGTCCTGGGAATGGCCCTGGACGTCGTCTCCCGCCAACAACTGCCCGAGACCTCCTTCGGTCTCTTCAGGATGTGATCATGACCCTGCCAACAACAACCACAGCCCCAGGCAGCACGGCAGTAGACTCCAGAACCTTCGGTGCCGTCCTCGTTGCCAACCGTGGTGAGATCGCCTGCCGCGTCATCCGGACACTAAAGGAGATGGGAATCCGCTCCATCGCCGTGTACTCGGACGCGGACAAAGACGCCAAGCACGTGACCCTCGCCGATACCGCCGTCGCCATAGGTGGCACGGCACCCGCGGAAAGCTACTTGAAGATCGACGCCATCATCGACGCGTGCCGTAGGAGCGGGGCGGAGGCAGTCCACCCGGGCTATGGCTTCCTGTCCGAGAACGTGGAGTTCGCCAAAGCGCTGGACGCTGCGGGCATCACGTTCATCGGACCCGGCATCGGTGCCATCGAGGTCATGGGCGACAAGATCCGGTCCAAGAACCACGTGATGGCCTACGACGTTCCGTGCGTCCCCGGCATCGCCAAGCCCGGACTCTCCGATCAGGAGTTGATCGAGGCGGCGCCGGGGGTCGGTTTCCCCTTGCTGATCAAGCCCTCTGCAGGTGGCGGCGGCAAAGGCATGCACGTGGTGGAACGGCCCGAGGACATGGCCTCCACGCTCGCAACGGCAAGGCGCGTGGCAGCGTCCGCTTTCGGTGACGACACCCTTTTCCTGGAAAGGCTCATCCGCGCACCCCGTCACATCGAGGTCCAGGTCCTGGCCGACAACCACGGCAACGTCATCCACCTCGGCGAGCGCGAGTGCTCCCTCCAACGCCGTCACCAGAAGGTCATTGAGGAAGCCCCGTCTGCCCTGTTCGAATCATTGCCGGACGGTGCGGAGGAACGGGCCCGTATCGGCGAGGCGGCCTGCAACGCAGCGCGTTCTGTCAATTACAGCGGCGCGGGAACCGTAGAGTTCCTGGTGTCCGATGAGCACCCCGACGAGTTCTTCTTCATGGAGATGAACACCCGGCTGCAGGTGGAGCATCCCGTCACGGAGATGGTCACGGGCATCGACCTCGTGGAATGGCAGGTGAGGATCGCCGCCGGTGAAGTGCTCACCGTGGCGCAGTCCGACGTCGTACTTAATGGCCACGCTGCGGAGGCGCGGGTCTATGCTGAGGTGCCGGAGCGGAACTTCATGCCGTCGATGGGTCGCATTGTGGCGCTCGCCGAGCAGGGCGCAGCGGATGAAACCGTCTCCGGTCAGCAACGCGCCCACGCCAACGTGCGCATTGACTCCGCAATGCGGGACACCCTGGAAATCACGGGCGACTACGACCCCATGCTCGCCAAGATCATCGCGTGGGGCGAGGACAGGGCAGCGGCGCTGGATACCCTCGACGCTGCCCTTGGCCGCTACACGCTGCTGGGCGTGGACACGAATGTGGAGTACCTGCGCCTGCTGATCAACGATCCCGACGTCCGGGCCGGGCGCCTCGACACCGGGCTGATTGAGCGCAGGCTGCCGTCCATGGAGTTCCGGCATGCTGGTTCCAGGGAACTGATCGCCGCCGCTCTCACACTGTGGCTGGAGCGCACCGGCCCGGCGCTCGCCGGTGACGCGTGGAAGACTCCCGATGCCTGGCGCGTCGGCGCCCGCGGCGCGTGGACAGCCACGCTTGGTGTTCCGGGCGGTGAAATCGCAACGGTGTCCATCACCGAGACGGTATCCAACACCGAACAGCGCGGCACCGTATCGGCAATGGTCAACGGCGGGGACCCGGTCAGCGTTCGGGTGGCGGACCGCAGCGACAACAGCGTCGCTTTGGAGTTCGACGGCGGCTTGGTCACCTTCGCGGTTGGGATGGCGCCGGGTGTGACGGCCGGTGTCCGCGAGCTGTACGTGGGCAACGATGGCTGGTCCTGCCGGCTCGAGGTCCTGGACCGGGCAGAGCGCCTACGGCGGATGCTCGCCGGCATCCAGCGCGAAGAAGGCGTGGCCGATCCGGAGGTGCGCTCACCCATGCCCGGGACGGTGGTGTCCGTGTCCGTGGCCGACGGAGATTCCGTGGAGGAAGGCCAAGCCCTCCTTGCCGTCGAAGCGATGAAGATGGAGCACCAACTGGTGGCCTCCGTTGCTGGAACCGTCCACCTCACCAGCAAACCCGGCGATTTGGTCAAAGCCGACCAGGTGCTCGCCACCATTCACGTAGCTGACGCCGCAGACGACACGGCCACCACAGACAAGAACACAGACAAGGAAGTCCAGTCATGAGCACGTTTGACCTGAATGAGGAGTACCAGGACCTCAGCGACTCCGTCCGCGAGTTTGCCGACGAAGTTGTGGCACCGGTCTCCGCCAAGCACGATGAAGAGCATAGCTTCCCCTACGAGGTTGTGAAGCAGATGGGGGAGATGGGCCTGTTTGGCCTGCCGTTCCCCGAAGAGTTTGGCGGGATGGGCGGAGACTACTTCGCCCTTGCCTTGGCCTTGGAGCAGCTGGGACGCGTGGACCAGTCGGTGGCCATCACCCTCGAAGCCGGAGTGTCCCTGGGCGCCATGCCGGTGTTCCGCTTCGGCACGGAGGAACAGAAGCAAGAGTGGCTGCCACAGTTGGCGTCCGGACGTTCTTTGGCTGGGTTTGGCTTGACTGAGCGCGAAGCCGGTTCGGATGCCGGCGGTACCAAGACCAACGCCCACGTGGAAAACGACGAATGGGTGATCAACGGCAATAAGGAGTTCATTACCAACTCCGGTACGGACATCACCACACTGGTCACCGTCACGGCAGTAACGGGCAAAAAGGAGAATGCCGACGGCAGCACCAAGAAGGAAATCTCCACCATCCTTGTCCCCACGGACACGCCCGGGTTCACTGCAGAAAAGCCGTACAACAAGGTGGGATGGAACGCTTCCGACACCCACCCGCTCACCCTGGACAATGTCCGGGTTCCTGAAGCGAACCTGCTGGGTGAGCGCGGCCGCGGCTACGCGAACTTCCTTTCCATCCTGGACGAGGGCCGCATCGCGATCGCTGCGCTGGCCACGGGCGCGGCTCAAGGTTGCGTGGACTTGTCGGTGAAGTATGCCAAGGAACGCAGCGCGTTCGGGCAGAACATCGGCAAGTACCAGGCCATCCAGTTCAAGATCGCTCGCATGCAGGCAAGGGCCCACACTGCCCGCCTTGCCTACTACGACGCCGCCTCCAGGATGCTGGCGGGCAAGCCGTTCAAGACTGAAGCGGCCATCGCTAAGATGGTCGCAGGCGAGGCAGCCATGGACAACGCGCGGGACGCCACCCAGGTGTTCGGCGGCTATGGCTTCATCAACGAATTCACGGTGGCACGCCATTACCGCGATTCCAAGATCCTTGAAATCGGGGAGGGCACCACCGAAGTCCAGTTGATGCTCATCGCCCGCGAGCTGGGTCTGTAACCGTACGTGGGTCGGCAGTGGCAGGGAAGGATCAAGGATGATTGACAAGGTTGTTGCCAGCGCCGCGGAAGCGGTGAAGGACATCCCGGACGGAGCCTCGCTAGCGGTGGGAGGTTTCGGCTTATGCGGTATCCCCGTCTCCCTGATCGAAGCCCTGCACAGCCAAGGCACCGCCGATCTTGAGACGGTCAGCAACAACTGCGGGGTGGACGACTGGGGCCTTGGCATTCTCCTTAAGGATGGTCGAATCAGACGGACCATCAGTTCGTACGTGGGCGAGAACAAGGAATTTGCCCGGCAGTACCTGGCGGGGGAGTTGGAAGTAGTCCTCACTCCACAGGGCACCCTGGCCGAGAAGCTCCGCGCCGGTGGCGCCGGCATTCCTGCGTTCTACACCAAGGCGGGTGTGGGAACCCAGGTGTCCGAAGGTGGCCTCCCGCAGAAGTACGACGCCGAAGGGAACGTTGCGCTGGCCTCGTCGCCGAAGGAGGTACGGACCTTCAATGACGCGGACTATGTGCTGGAAGAGTCCCTGACACCTGATTTCGGTTTGGTCCATGCCTGGAAGGGTGACCGGCACGGCAACCTCGTTTTCCACGCGACAGCCATGAACTTCAACCCCCTCTGTGCCATGGCGGCAAGGACCACCATCGCCGAAGTGGAGGAGTTGGTGGAACCCGGCGAGCTGGACCCGGAGCATATCCATACGCCGGGGATTTTCGTCCAACGGGTGGTGGTGGCAGCGTCTAGCGAGAAGCGGATAGAAAAGCGCACGGTAGCGCTGGCACCCAGTAGCGGACCAGGCCAGTCCGGACCAGGCCAGTCCGGAACAGCCCAATCCGGAACAGACCAGGCAGGAGCGGCACGATGACGGACAACACGTACCAGGACATCCCGCCCCGTCCCGAAGCCGTCCGGCACGAATACCGTCGCGCCGACGTCGAACATCACGAGGCCAAAGGCTGGACCCGCAACGAACTGGCCGCCCGCGTGGCCAAGGAACTCACCAACGGGCAATACGTGAACCTGGGAATCGGGATGCCCACTCTGATCCCCAACTACATTCCGGACGGCGTGGAGGTCATTCTTCACTCTGAGAACGGGATTCTGGGAGTGGGCCCGTACCCGGCTGAGGACAAGGTGGATCCGGACCTGATCAACGCCGGAAAGGAAACCGTGACCACGAATGCGGGTGCTGCGTTCTTCGACTCGGCGTCGTCCTTCGGCATGATCCGCGGCGGACATGTGGACGTCGCTGTGTTGGGTGCCATGGAGGTGGCCGCGAACGGTGACCTGGCCAACTGGATGATTCCAGGCAAGATGGTCAAGGGCATGGGTGGTGCCATGGACCTGGTGTTCGGCGCCAAGAAGGTCATTGTCATGATGGAACACATGGACCGCAGCGGCAGGCCGAAAATCGTCCAGGACTGCACGCTCCCGCTCACAGGAAAGGGGTGTGTGGACCGCATCATCACTGACCTGGCAGTCATCGACGTCGTTAAGGACGAAGGTGACCCACGCTTGGTCCTCCGCGAGTTGGCGCCCAACGTCACGCTTGAGGACGTCCTGGCCGCTACAGGGGCCGAGCTGTTCGAGGAAGACCAGGAGCTCACTGTATGACGCGGGTGGTGGAGCAGCGTGGGCTGTATTTCGATGAACTTGAAGAGGGCGTGATCTATGCCCACAAACCCGGACGCACCGTCACGGAGACGGACAATGTCCTCTTCACCACCATGACCATGAACACGCAAGCGCTGCATCTGGACGCGGCATGGAGTTCCGGTCAGCCGTTCGGGCAGCGGCTCATGAACTCCATGTTTACTCTGTCCACCATGGTGGGGCAGTCGGTGACCCAGCTGACCCAGGGAACCATCATTGCGCAGCTCGGACTGACGGATGTCACTTTTCCGCACCCGCTGTATCACGGCGATACCCTGTACACGGAAACGGTGATCACGGGAAAGCGGCTGTCCTCGTCCCGCCCCGGGCAAGGAGTGGCCACCATGCAGCACACTGGCCGTAATCAAGACGGGACAGTGGTTGCCTTGGCCACCCGGACCTGCCTGATGTGGACCAAAGAAGCGCACGCCGCCCAGTCATAGTTTTCCGTTCGTGTCAGCACTTCAGCAGCAAGGAATTCGCATGCCCTCCACCGACTCGTCCACCACGGCGGTTCTTCCGTTTACCATGGGTCCGGCCCTCTTGTTCTGCCCTGCAGACCGGCCGGAGCGCTTCGGGAAGGCATCTGAGCGTTCCGATGCCGTCATCCTGGATCTCGAGGACGCCGTGGCTCCGGCGGACAAGAAGGGGGCCCGCGAAGCGATTCTTGAACAGGCAGGTTCCGCAGGGCAAGGTACAGGCGGTCTTGAGCCAAGCCGCACCATTGTTCGGGTGAATCCCGTGGGGACGCAGGAGTTCGAGCTCGATCTTGAGGCTCTGGCCAGGACGCCCTACCGCACCGTCATGTTGGCAAAGGCGGAGAGTGCGGAGCAGCTCAGGTCTTTAGAGGATTATCAGGTCATCGCGCTTTGTGAAACCGCGGCAGGCATCGTCAATGCTGCTTCGATCGCCGCCGAGCCGAACGTCGTGGGTCTGATGTGGGGTGCCGAGGACCTGCTGGCTTCCCTGGGTGGCCTCTCCAGCAGGAACGACGACGGCGGGTACCGGGCTGTCGCGCTGCACTCACGGTCCGCCGTGCTGCTTGCCGCGAAGGCCGCCGGCAAGGAAGCCATCGATTCCGTGTACGTGAATATCCCGGACCTTGAGGGTTTGTCCGCCGAGTCCCGGGATGCCGTTTCCAGTGGCTTCGGAGCGAAAGCCTGCATCCACCCGAACCAGGTGGCCGTGGTCCGGGAGGCCTACGCGCCCACCGACGAAGCCGTAGCCCAAGCCACGGAACTTCTTGAAGCGGCGGCTGCGGCAGGCACAGGTGTGTTCCAGTTCAAGGGGAAGATGATCGACGGCCCCATCCTTAAGCACGCGGAAGCGACGCTCCGCCGTGCAAGGCACTAACGACGAATCCGGCCTTTGTTTGTCCCACACACCGTAGAACGGCGAGGTGGGCAAACAGGGGCCGGATTCGTTAGGGTGGCCAGAGCGCTAGGCGCGTACCGGCGTCGAGACTTCCGTCAGTTCCACCAGTTCAACCCCAGCGGGCCGCGAGGCCGTGCTCCTGATGGCGACCGCTTGGCCGCTCTTGGCTGATTCCAGCACAGATTCCATGATGTCCAAAGCGTGGAAAGCGAGCCGGCCGCCGGCGCGTGGTTCCTGTCCGGGCGGAGTTGCTGCGAGGTCGGCGATGCCGAAGCCACGTCCGGAGTCCACATACCCGGCGGAGACGGGCAGCGTTTCCCAGTCCTCGGCGCCGAGTGCAAAGAGCTGCACGTCGCCGTCGAAGTGGTTGGGATCCGGCACGATGAGTGACCCCTTTTCACCGTGGATCTCGATGTTGGGGCTCTTGGTTTTCACGGCGTCAAAGCTCATGAAGAGGGTGGACAAGGCGCCGGACTCATGGACCAGAACCCCGGTGACGTGCGAGTCGATGTCCACCGGGACCACCTGTCCCTCACGCGGGCCCGAACCAATGGTGCGTTGGCTGCGCGTGTGGCTGGCAGCACCCACCACTGACACCACAGGACCGAGAAGTGTGACCAGCGCCGAGACGTAGTACGGACCCATGTCCAGTAACGGTCCACCTCCGGGCTGGTAGTAGAAGTCCGGGTTTGGGTGCCAACGCTCATGCCCCGGCGTCGCCATGGTTGCAGTGGCGGAGACGGGGGCGCCGATCAGACCGTCGTCGATCGCTTTACGGGCAGTCTGGATGCCAGTACCCAGCACGGTGTCCGGTGCGCAACCAACCACAACCCCCGCTGCTGCGGCGGCCGCAAGTACCTCCCGGGCCTCAGCCGTTGTAGCAGCCAACGGCTTTTCACCGTAGACCGACTTGCCGGCGGCGATTGCTTTGAGCGCGATGTCCGCGTGGGCCGCAGGGATGGTCAAGTTCAGGACGAGGTCCACATCGTCCGCTGCCAGGAGTTCGTCCACGGACAGCGCCCGGACACCATCGTAGGAGTCGGCCACGGCCTGCGCCCGCGCCGGGTCAAGGTCCGCTACGGCCACCAGGTTGATGGGATCCAGCCGGCGGAAGTTGCTCAGGTACTGGGCAATGATGGCGCCGCACCCGATGACTCCGACGTTTAGCGGCTTGGCAGGGGTTATCGAGACGCCCACAGCATGCCCCTTTCAATGATGGTACGGACGTTGTTGTCCTGGAGGATTTCCACGCGGTGGCCCGGGGTGCAGACGAAAATTCTGCCCGTGCCCCATTGACGGGTCCAGATGGCGGGCGAGGTGACCTCACGGTTCCACGGGTCCCACTCGCGGACTTTCTGGGTGGTGGTGGCCAGCACATCGATGTAGTCGTCGGACAGGACCCAGTACTGCTCCGTGACGAGGTCGAAGTCGCCGATTCCCTGGGTGATGGGGTGTTCGGATGCAGCGGGCAACATGTTGACGGTGTAGGGAACGTAATTGTCTGATTGCTCCCCGACCCGCTCGTCGGCATGCTTGCCGGGGTGGCAGGCGAACTGGCCGCCGATCAGGTGAAGGTAGTCCGAGTTGTTGCGGTAGGAGTCGGCGATGCCACCGTGCCATCCCGCCAGGCCGGTGCCGTTTTCGACGGCGGTGCGTAGGCCCTCGAACTCATCCTTCTCGATGGTGGTCATGGTCATGCATTGCACGATCAGGTCCACTCCGGCCATGTAGTCGGGATCGGCGTAGATCTTGGGCGATTCCTCCACCCGGACGTCGTAGCCGTTGTCCTTCAGATAGGGAATGAACAGCTCCGTGGCTTCCACCGGCTGGTGTCCGTCCCAACCGCCGCGAACCACCAGCGCTGTCTTGTTGTTGCTTGTCATGGTTTCCTTCGTATCGGGCGTATTCATATCAGTCAGATGTTCTGCCAGCGGCTGGCATTGTCTGCGCTGGCCTCCACCGCGGCCAGGACCTTCTGCACCTGCAACGCGTCAGCGAACGACGGCGAGGGCTGCTCGCCTGCGCCGATGGCTGTCACAAGGTCCACCACCTGATGAGTAAAACCGTGCTCATAACCGAGACCATGCCCGGTGGGCCACCAGTTGGCGGCGTAGGGGTGGGAGGGTTCGGTGACCATGATCTTTCGGAAGCCTGCATCGGGTTCCATGGCAGAATCGTAGAACTGCAGCGAGTTCATGTCCTCGAAGTCGAAAGCGATGGACCCCTTGGTGCCGTTGAGTTCCAGGCGCATGGCGTTCTTGCGTCCCAAGGCAAAACGGGTGGCTTCGAAAATGCCAATGGGGCCGGAAGCGCCAGTGGCGCGTGAGCCGGCGTCAGCGCCGCCGTCGTGCTTGGCCTCAAAACGGGCGGTGAACAGCGCGGCGTCGTCCACGGTCACCGGGCCGCGCGGCCCGTCAGCGCCGCCGTGGCCGCCCAGACCCACGAAGTCACCGCCTACCGGGCGCTCCTTCACGAACGTCTCCAGCAGAGCGGAGACCCCGGTGATGTTGAGCCCGGTGATCCATTGCGCGGCATCGATGCTGTGCGCGCCGATGTCGCCGAGCGAGCCGGACCCGGATTTGGACTTGTCCAGCCGCCAGGTCAGCGGAGCCTCGGCGTCACTGAGCCAGTCCTGAAGGTACTGGGCACGGACGTGTCGGATCTCGCCCAAGCGGCCGTCGTCCACCATCCTCTTGGCCAGCGCCAAGGCAGGGGTGCGTCGGTAACTGAAGCCGCACATGGAGAGCACACCGCGTTCAGCTGCGGCCTTGGCCACCAGCGTCATCTTCTCGGCTTCCTCCACGGAGTTGGCCAACGGTTTTTCGCAAAGGACGTGCTTACCGGCTTCCAGCGCTGCGATAGCTATCTCCGCGTGGGTGTTGCCCGGAGTGCAGATGTCGATGAGGTCGATGTCGTCGCGCTCAATGAGGCGGCGCCAGTCGGTCTCGATGGAGGCCCAACCGTATTTACCGGCTGCTGCCCGTACACTTTCCTCGTTCCTGCCCGCCATTGCGGTGAGTTCAGGTGCCAGCGGAAGGTCGAAAAAGCGCGGTGCCGTGCGCCATGCGTGCGAGTGGGCGGCGCCCATGAAGGCATAGCCCACCATGCCCACGCGTAAGGGTTGTGGTGTGGTCATCAGTAAATCCTTTCTACTTGCTGAAACCTGCGGTGAGGCCACTGAGCAACTGCCGGCGGGCCACCACGTAAATCACCAGCAGCGGCAGCGTTGCCAGCACCACCGAGGCGAGCACCGCCGGGATGTTGACACTGAACTCGCCCTGGAAGGTCCACAGTGACAACGGGAGAACCCTGGTGTCCGGGCTTTGCGTGAGGATCAGCGGGAACAGGAAACCGTTCCACACATGCAGTGCGTTGTAGATGCCAACCGTAATGACAGCAGGCTTGGTCATGGGCAACGCCAGGCGCCACATCATGGCCCAATCGGAACAACCGTCCAGCCGCATCGATTCAAACAATTCGTTGGGAACATCGCGCATGAAGTTGGACAGGATGAGCACCGAGACCGGGATCGCGAACGCAATGGAGGGCAGGATCAGAGCCAACAAGGTGTCGTACATGTGGGCCTTGGTGATCATCCAGTAGATCGGAATGATGGTTGCGTGCAGTGGGATGGCCAGGCCCAGGAGGAAGACGTTGTTGGTCCAACTGAGGAACCTTCCCTTGCCCCGGACGATGGCGTAGGCCGCCATGAAAGCGACGAAGAGTGCCGGAATCACGCTGCCTACTGTGACAATGAGGCTGTTGGTGAAGTACTTGGCGAAGTCGTTTTCCAGGACCAGCTTGTAGTTGTCCAGGGTTGGCTCTGCCGGTGGCAGCATCGGGTTGGATGTGAAGAACCCTGCCTGGTTCTTCAAGCTGGTGATGACCACGTAGTAGACGGGCACGATGATGATCGCCAACCAGAGCCAGCCGCCCAGGCCGCCCAGGAAGTTGGGCCGCGAACGGCCAAGCCGTTGAGGCCGACGGCGGGTGGTCGCCTTTTCGGGGATTGTTGCCGGGGCCGTGGGGAGTTGGGTGGTGGAAGCCATTACGCACCTTCCAGTTGGCTGGCGTTGCGGTTCTTGCCGCCGAGTCGTTGCAGGAACAGTGCCAGGGCCAGGCCGATGACAACGAGGATCACACCCAAGGCGCTCGCCGCTCCCATGTCGTTGGCTTTGAAGCCGGTCAGGTACATGTGCAGGGGCAGGAGCCTGGTGGAGTAGCCCGGTCCGCCGGCGGTCAGTACGAAGACCAGGTCGAAGTACGCCAGGGAACCCACCACCATGAGGGTGGAGGAAGTGATCATGGTGTACTTCAGCTGCGGCAGGGTGATGTTGAAGAACTGCTGGACACGGCCGGCACCGTCAATTTGCGCAGCCTCGTACAGCGAGGCAGGAATCTGTCGCACGCCGCCTTGGTAGATCAGTGTGTGGAACGGCACGAACTGCCAAGCAATCACGAATACCACCACAAACAGCACCAGGTCCGAGTTGCCCAGCCAGTCCTGCGCGAGGATCGGCAGGCCCAGGCCGGGGCCGAGCCCGAAGTTTGGGTCCAGCAGCGCCTTGAAGGCGATGGCCACAGCGGCGGAGGAGAGGAGCAGGGGCACGAAGTACAGGACGGCCAGTGCCGCGCGGTACTTCTGGCTGGCCGCGGTGAAGACACCGAGCAACAGGCTGATGGGTGCTTGGACAATGAACGAGAAGAACATGATCTTGGCCGTCACCAACAAGGCGTTGCCCGTGACGGGATCGGCTAGGACCGTGTTCCAGCTGGACAGGCCGTCGAGTTTGATCTCACCGAGGCCGTCCCAGCGGGTGAAGCTGAGGAACAGCACTCCCAGGAGCGGGAGGATGGCGAAGAGCATGAAGAACGCGAGGGCCGGGACGGCCAGCCACCCTGACGGACCCTTTTCCAGGGTCCGTCGGGTGCCTGGGGCACGTTCTGCGCCCACTGCCCGTTGAGGCGTGGTGGTAGTTGCGGACACCGTATTACTTCCCGATCGTCGCGTTCATGGTGGAGGCGAACTGCTCAGGAGTAATCTTCTTCAGGAAGATCTGGTCGAGGTTGGCCAGCATGGCATCTCCTTGCGCGGGGCTGAGCGCCTGGTCCCAGGAAAGTGTGAAGTCCGGGGCATCCTTGGCCATGTCATAGACGTAGCTCAGGAAGTCCTTGTCAGGGGAGGCAGCGAGCTTGTCTTCAATGCCGGTGACCACTGGTACGGCTCCTGAATCGATCAGGCTTTGGACGTTCTCATCGTTGAACATTCCGTCTTTGACGTACTCCAGGGCGGTCTTCTTCTGGTCCTCGGTGGCCTTGGAAGATACAGACCAGAAGTTGGACGGGTTGCCCACAACGTTCGCCGGGTCACCCTTGCCGCCTTCGACAGTGGGGAAGGGTGTGTATCCGAGCTTTCCGCTGGAGACGAAGTCGGCCGCGTCCTTCTTCATGCCTTGGTAGATCCAGCTGCCCTGGAGGATCATGGCGGCCTTGCCTGTGTACAGCAGGGCTTGGTCCGCGTTGCTATCAGCGGCAATGGAGGAGAAGCCGTTGATGAAGCCGCCGGCGTCCACCAGTTCCTGAATCTTGGTCAGGGCCTCGATCACTGCGGGGTCGGACCATGCGTTCGGCTTGTTGGCTGCAATATTGGCGAAGACTTCAGGGCCGCCGATACGGTCCACAAGGTATTCAAGCCACATCAGGTCCGGCCACTTGGACTGGCCGCCCAGGGAGAAAGGTGCCACGCCGGCTGCCTTGAACTTGGGCACCAGCGCCATGAGCTCGTCCCAGGTCTTGGGCGGTTCCGCACCGATCTTCTCGAAGACTTCTTTGTTGAAGTAGAGCACTACAGGCTGCACCTTGTTGTTTGGCAGTGCATAGGTCTTGCCGTCGATCACGCCGCTCTCAAGAATGGAGGGAAGGTAGCGGCTCTGGACGTCGGGGTTCTCCTTGAGGAATCCCGTCAGATCATCCACCTGGCCGGCATCGACGTAGGACTTGAGCACCCCGCCGCCCCAGCCGTAGACGAGTGTGGGTCCTTGGCCGGCGCCGACGGCGGTACGCACCTTGGTCTTGTAGGCGTCGTTGGCAAAGAAGTCGAGCTTGATGGCGGAGTCGGGGTGTGACTTGTTCCAGGAGTCAACGGATGCTTGGAACACAGGCTGGTCGCCGCCGGTGAGTCCCCACATGGTTGCCGAATCCGCCGAGGCTCCTGTTCCAGCCGGGCCCGAGGACCCGCAGGCTACGAGTGCGATCGACAATGCGGCTGCAGAAACGGCCATTCCGGCGGTGCGCAACTTGAGATTATTCATGTGCAGTTTCCATTCGTCCTTCGGGCTCGACGCTGATTGCCCGGTTGTGCGTTTAAAAAGCCACACTCCGCGGTGAGGCGATCGACTGCGATCATCCACAT
Source organism: Pseudarthrobacter sp. PvP004 (assembly GCF_017876035.1). Taxonomy (NCBI): domain Bacteria; kingdom Bacillati; phylum Actinomycetota; class Actinomycetes; order Micrococcales; family Micrococcaceae; genus Pseudarthrobacter; species Pseudarthrobacter sp. PvP004. Next base: position 2,367,733 of record NZ_JAGINL010000001.1, on the reverse strand, counting down.
CCATTGACATTTCGAAATATTTCGAACATCCTTTCGGAAGTGCCCACCAAATTTAGCCGTGACACGCATCACCGTCAAGGCCTTTTTGTGGCCACATATAGAGGAGTGGCTCGGGTCGTTGACGGATTTCATCTTGATCGGGGACACTGTACTCATCCGAAATATTTCGAAAGCAGGAGAGTTGTGGAACCAGATCCTCGCCCGTCCAAACTCACCTTGGCCGCGGTGGCAGCCGAAGTAGGAGTCTCTGCGCCCACCGTTTCCAAGGTGGTCAACGGCCGTGAGGACGTGGCAGAAGCCACCCGCGCCAGGGTTCTGGCAGCACTACAGCGCACCGGCTACAAGTCGCCGCTCCAACGCAAAAGCATCCCCGAGCATCGTGCCGTGGAAGTGGTCTTCGATTCGTTGAATTCGGCTTATGGAGTGGAGGTCCTCAATGGCGTGATGGAACACGCGGCAGTGTCGGACATGGAGGTAATCCTTTCCATCACCGGGCGCCAGGCCGGTTCGCCGCTTGGACCTGAGGAACGGGCACAGCGCCTGCTCGACGAGGGCCGTGCCGGCATGATCGTGGTGACGTCGGCCTTCGGCTCCGCGCAGTTGGAGGCGTTCAAACGCCGCCAAATCCCCATCGTGGTGGTGGATCCGCTGAATCCGCCACCCGCCGATGTCTTCAGTGTTGGCGCCAGCAACTGGGCCGGAGGCAAGGCCGCGGCATCACACCTGCTGGAGTTGGGGCATCGAAGAATCGCCTACATTGGTGGCCCCTCCACGGCGGAGTGCAGCCAAGCCCGCCTGCACGGCTATATGGCCGCCTTGATGGCAGAGGGCGTGAGCGTGGACCACGAGTACGTTTCCGATGGCCCCTTCAAGCCGGAGAACGGAGTACGCGCCATGAAAGCCCTGCTGGCGCTCGACAATCCGCCCACGGCGATCTTTGCCGGCAGCGACAGCATTGCGTTGGGGGTCCTCGCTGAAGCTCGGCGCCAGGATGTTCGTATTCCCGAGGAAATGAGCTTGGTCGGTTTTGACGGCACACACCAGGCCGAGGAATCCGTGCCGCCCCTCACGTCCGTGTCGCAGCCTCTGCAAGAGATGGGACGCTCTGCCCTGAGCTTCATCCTTCGCCAGAAAAACGGCGAGGAAATCGACTCGCGAAGGGTTGAGCTGGCCACGCACCTCGTCGTCCGCGAGTCCACCGCACCTCCGCGGGTGTCCACCGCTAGGGGAGTCGCCGCCGTCGAGGGCTGAGTGACACCGGTGGGATGGCGTCATACAGCAGCACCCGCACCCACCGTTCGCCCGTCTCGCGGAACTCCGCCCGGCTGGCGAAACGGTACAGGTAGCTGCGCGCCCGCACCCAACGTGGGCGTTCGCCGTCGAACGGGTCAACGCGCAGCAGTCCAAGAGTGCGTCTGTCGGCCTCCAACAACCTGTCCAGAAATATGTAAAACCAATCTTCGTGGACGGTCCTCAGCGGCAGGAACCACATCAGCCAATCCAAGCGCAGATGGTAGGGCGCCCATTGGCGGGGGAGTCGTCGCACGTCGCCGGGCTTGCCCTTAAAGCCGTACTCCAGCCACCGCTCATCCGGGGCGTCCGGCGCATCATCCAGTGTGCCCTCCACCACGATTTCAATGCGCTGCTTGGTCACCGTCCCAAAAGCTCCATAGGCGTTGACCAGGCGCCACCGGTTGAAACTGGCGTTCATCAACTGCCGGCTGGAGAAGAGGTTGAGGAGCGGCTGGTAGCTGAACACCAGCAACAGAACGGTCACAAGCACGACGACGGCGAGCCACCACACCGGGGTTTCAGTGCTTTGGTGCCACTCCAGCGGGATGAACGGAAAGACCGCATGGGCCACGGGGTCGCTGACGGCGGCGAAAGCCAGGACAATTGCCACCCAGTTCAACCACGCAAAGTTCCCGGTACCCACCAACCACAATTGCGTCGCGATGATGATTCCGGCGGCGATGCTGGCCAGCGGCTGAGGGGCGAAGAGGAAGAACGGCACCACGAGTTGCGCGAAATGGTTGCCCACCACTTCTACCTTGTGCAGCGGACGCGGCAGGAGATGCGCTTGTCGGCTCAGCGGGCCAGGCATCGGCTGTGTCTCGTGGTGGTAGAACATCGCCGTCATATCCCGCCACTCGCGACCACCCCGGATCTTTATCATGCCGGCACCGAACTCAAGCCTGAACACCAGCCACACAATAAGGATGAGGATGGTTGTGGGCGGCGGAGACTGGTTTGAGCCCAGGAACGCCACCGTGAAACCGGCCTCGAGGAGAAGGATCTCCCAGCCGAAACCATAGAACGTCTGGCCGACGTTGACGATGGACATGTAGAGGAACCACAGGGTAAGGAACGCCAGCATGGGAAGCCACGGAGGACCCGTTTGGGGGAGGCCCATGACCAACAGAACGGACACGCCGATACCCGTCCAGCACACGGCCTTGAGCAGCGCATCGGAGTAGCGCCACCGAAACAGAGTAGGCCGGGCCAGCCGACGGGCCATGTCCAGGAAAGCCGGCACCGGCAACAGCCCGCGCTCGCCGAGAAGTGCCGGGAACTGGTTCAGCGTGGAAAGGAAGGCAACGGCGTAGAGCACGGCTGTGCCGCGCTGCAATACCTGCCGGGCGAACTCATAGTCCCGCGCATCAAACCAGGACAGCCACTCCACGATTCCACGGTACGCGCGGGCCGGTGGTGGTCAAGCGGTGTCGGTTTTCCACATACGCACCAGTCCGTTCGCGGCCCCCTGTAGTGACTGGGATACTTAAGCAATGCAGCCGCGCAAGATCGTCATCCTCGGGTCCACCGGTTCCATCGGCACACAAGCGATTGATGTCGTCGACGCCGCCCCACACCGTTTTGAGGTGGTTGCGCTCAGCGCGGGCGGAGGAAACCTTGCACTCATCGCGCAACAGGCCGTTCACACGAGGGCGCAAGCCGTGGGTATCGCCCAAGGAGATCAGGGAGCCCTGCGGCAATTGATCGCGGCCGCTGCCGCTGCAGCAGGCGTGCGAAACTTCGCTCCGGAGATTTTTGTTGGGCCGGACGCCTCCACCCGGATCGCCGCCATTGAGTGCGACGTCGTCCTCAACGGCATCACCGGTTCCATCGGATTGGCGCCCACCTTGGCCGCGCTCGGTACGGGAGCCACGCTGGCACTGGCCAACAAGGAGTCGCTGATAGTCGGCGGCGCCCTGGTCAAAGCTGCTGCGAGCCCCGGCCAGATCGTCCCCGTTGATTCTGAGCACTCCGCCATTGCCCAGTGCTTGCGTTCAGGAACGGACCAGGAAGTCGAAAAGCTGATCCTGACGGCATCCGGCGGGCCCTTCCGCGGACGCTCACGGGAACAGCTCCACGACGTCACGCCGCAGGAGGCGCTGGCTCACCCCACCTGGGACATGGGCCTCATGGTCACCACAAACTCGGCCAGCCTGGTCAACAAGGGCCTCGAAGTGATTGAGGCACACCTGCTGTTCGACGTTCCCCTGGATAGGATCGACGTCGTGGTTCATCCGCAGTCCGTGGTCCATTCCATGGTCCAGTTCGTGGACGGATCCATCATTGCCCAGGCGTCACCCCCGGACATGCGGTTGCCGATCGCGCTCGGGCTGGGTTGGCCGGACCGCGTCCCTCGCGCTGCACAGGCATGCGACTGGACGCAAGCCACCAGCTGGACCTTCGAACCCTTGGATACTGTGGCGTTCCCGGCCGTGGACCTCGCCAAGGACGCCGCGAAGCAGGGCAGCACGTTCCCGGCAGTGTTCAACGCCGCCAATGAGGAAGCCGTAGAGGCCTTCCATGCCGGGCGCATCCGCTTCACCCAGATTGTGGATACGGTTGAGTCCGTCCTCAGCGAACATTCAGGCTCCTCTGAGCTAACAGTGGAGTCCGTGCTTGATGCTGAGAAGTGGGCACGCGCCCGTACCCTTGATCGTTTAGCCACCAGCGCCCTGTAGCTCACAACCCTTATGGAAGCAGTCCCACCGGCATGAGTCCCGTCCTTCTCTTCATTCTCGGAGTCGTCTTCGTCGCCATCGGCGTAGCTGTTTCCATTGCGCTTCACGAGGTAGGCCACTTGGTCCCTGCCAAACTGTTCAAAGTGCGCGTCACCAAGTACATGATCGGCTTTGGACCTACCCTGTGGTCCAAGAAGAAGGGCGAAACCGAGTACGGCTTCAAAGCGCTTCCCTTGGGCGGCTACGTCTCCATGATCGGCATGTACCCGCCGAACAAGGAAGACGGCGCCGTCCGCCCCTCCAGCACAGGCATGTTCCAGACCCTGGCCACTGAAGCGCGCTCCATGGCACACGAGGAAGTGGGGCCAGGAGACGAGAACCGCGTCTTCTACAAGCTTCCCGTCTGGAAAAAGATCATCGTCATGCTTGGCGGTCCCGCCATGAACATGCTGATCGGGTTGATACTGCTGGCTGTCCTGCTCATGGGCTTCGGCATGGCCACAGCAACCACCACCATCGCTGACGTTTCCAAATGCCAGGTCGCGGCAGGGGAGACAGTGGACCCCGACTCGGCCGACTGCAAACTGACTCCGGCCGCGGCCGCGGGGCTCCAACCGAACGACACCATTACGTCCTTCGACGGAAAAGCCGTCACCAGCTGGGACGAGCTCACCAGCTGGATCCGTGCGTCCGCGGGAAGAGACGTGCCCATCACGGTGGAACGCAACGGATCGACTGTAGAAACCACTGTGACGCCCGTACTCTCGTCGCGGCCAGTAGTCGGCGCCGACGGCAGGCCCGAACAGGATGCCGACGGAGTGCTGAAATACCAGGAAGTCGGATTCCTTGGGATCGGGGCCCAAAGCGAACTGGTGCCCCAGCCGGCGTCGGCAGTTTTGCCCATGGCCGGAGAGAACATCAAGCAGATTTCCGGTGTGATCTTCAACCTGCCGGCCAGGGTGGTCGGGGTGGCGAAAGCCGCCTTCAGCGAAGAACCCCGCGATCCCAACGGACCCATCAGCGTGGTGGGTGTTGGCCGGGTTGCCGGCGAAGTCGCGGCCATGGAACAGGTGCCCATGCAAGCCCGCATCGGTACCCTGATCGGGTTGCTCGCCGGACTCAACTTCGCCCTGGCCATCTTCAATCTCATCCCACTTCTGCCCCTTGACGGCGGCCATGTAGCCGGGGCGCTCTACGAAGGGGCACGACGCCGGGTGGCCAAGCTCCTGGGTAAACCGGACCCGGGCGCCTTCGACATCGCCAAGCTGCTGCCGGCCACGTACGTGGTCGCGGCGCTGCTCATGGCCATGGGCGCACTCCTGATCTATGCGGACATCGTGAAACCCGTCAACATTTTCGGCTGAGCTGCGAGCATTCTTGGCTGGGCTGTGAACATTTTTGCCTGAGCAGGCGGGATAGGCTAGCTCCATGACTGTTTTCGCTGTTGAGTATGTATACGTCGCCGATTCCGGTGCCCTCCGCGATGAAGCCCGCCCCGCACACCGTGCCTGGCTCGGCGATCTGGCCGATGAAGGCAAACTGCTTGCCAGTGGCCCCTACGGTGACGGCGCCGGCGCCCTGCTGATCTTCAAGTCCGCTGACGAAGCCGAACTCAATGACCTCCTCAAGCAGGATCCGTTTGCAGAAGCCGGAGTAATCGCCGGCATCCGCACCACGGAATGGGCGCCCATTATCGGTGTCCTGGCTGCCCACGCGTCCTAGCCCGGACGTTCCCCACCACAACGATCCACCCCAACCCAAGGAGTCCACGTGACCTCGGTCAGCCTGGGAATGCCAGCAGCCCCACCCCCCGTCCTTGCCCCGCGCCGTAAGACGCGGCAGATCAAGGTAGGGTCCGTTGGCGTCGGTTCTGACTCGCCCATCAGCGTGCAGTCCATGACCACCACCCCCACCACGGATATCAACGCCACGCTTCAGCAGATCGCTGAACTGACGGCGTCCGGCTGCGACATCGTGCGTGTTGCCTGCCCTTCCGCCGACGATGCCGAGGCATTGCCGATCATTGCCCGTAAGTCCCAGATTCCCGTCATCGCAGACATCCACTTTCAGCCAAAGTACGTCTTTGCGGCAATCGAGGCCGGCTGCGCTGCCGTCCGCGTAAACCCGGGCAACATCCGTAAGTTCGATGACCAGGTCAAAGAAATCGCTGCAGCGGCCCGCGACCATGGAACGTCCATTCGGATCGGCGTCAACGCAGGTTCCCTTGAACCGGGCATCATGAAGAAATACGGCAAGGCCACCCCGGAGGCACTGGTTGAGTCCGCCGTCTGGGAAGCCTCGCTGTTCGAAGAGCATGGGTTCCACGACTTCAAGATCTCCGTCAAGCACAACGATCCCGTGATCATGGTGGCCGCGTACGAGATGCTGGCCGAGAAGGGCGACTGGCCCCTGCACCTCGGCGTGACCGAGGCCGGACCAGCGTTCCAAGGCACCATCAAGTCGGCCACGGCTTTCGGTGCACTCCTGTCCCGCGGCATTGGCGACACCATCCGTGTTTCCCTCTCGGCCCCGCCGGTGGAGGAAATCAAGGTTGGCAACCAGATCCTGCAGTCCCTGAACCTGCGCCCTCGCAAGCTCGAAATCGTCTCCTGCCCGTCCTGTGGCCGCGCCCAAGTGGACGTGTACACGCTGGCCGAGCAGGTCACCGCAGGTTTGGAAGGCATGGAGATTCCGTTGCGCGTGGCCGTCATGGGTTGCGTCGTCAACGGACCCGGCGAGGCCCGCGAAGCGGACCTTGGTGTGGCCTCCGGAAACGGCAAGGGCCAGATTTTCGTGAAGGGCGAAGTCATCAAGACTGTGCCTGAGAGCGAAATTGTTGAGACACTGATCGAAGAGGCCATGCGCATCGCCGAAGAGATGGGGGAGGCCGATGGCGAAGATGCTGTCAAGGGTAGCCCCGTGGTTAGCGTCTCGTAACGAGAACGGCTTGGGTGTCAGGGTGCTCGGCGATGCCGACACCCTGACTCTTCGTGCCCTGGCCAGCGAAGACGTGGTTGCCAACGTCTTCATCCTCGCCCACCTGGAAAGCACCGGGACAGCGGCGCCTACCAGCGGGGGTGCCAGTATTTTCGGAGTTTTCGACGGCGAAACGCTCCTGGGCGCGTGCTGGGCGGGCGCCAACCTTGTCCCTGTGCAGCTCGATCCCGGCCTGGCCGGTTATGTGGCCACTGCGGCTCACGAAACAGGACGCCGCTACGCGTCCATTTTCGGGCCCGCGGAAACGGTGATGGCCCTCTATGCGCGATTCGAGCAACTGGGCCATGGTGCCCACGAAGTCCGGTCTCAACAACCGCTGCTCACCATCTCAGGGACGCCGGTCATCGGCGCCAACCCTGCCCTGACATTCGGCACCATGGCGGACTTCGATCGCATCCTGCCTGCCTGCGCCGCCATGTTCGAAGAAGAAGTGGGCTACTCGCCCTTCCTCGGAGGGCAGGAGTTCTACAGCAGACGCGTTGCCGGGCTCATCCGGGAGGGCCATTCGCTGGTCCACATCGATGCCAACGGCACGGTGGTCTTTAAAGCCGAGCTGGGGGCAGTCACCCGGGACGTCACGCAGGTCCAGGGCGTCTGGATGAACCCCGAGCTGCGTGGACGCGGCCAAAGCGGTGGCTACATGGCCGCCGTCGTGAATCTCTCACGGACCTTCGCCCCGGTGACGAGCCTCTACGTGAACGACTACAACGCCAAAGCCCGCGCCACCTATGAGCGGGTGGGCTTCGAACAAGTGGGCACCTTCGCAACCGTCCTGTTTTAGCCCTGCTTCCCGCTACTTGTAGTCTTGTCTCGGTTGGCGCACGCCACCAATCACTCGAACTTCCCTGGGGAACAAATGAATAAGAATGCGCTGCGCGGCTTTGCCGTGTCAGGACTGTTGGTCATGGGCCTCACCGCGTGCGGCGGTGCCGGTACCTCCACGGACGCTGCGTCCGCTCCGGCCAGCGAAACGGCAACACCCACGCCCACACCGGCAAAGCAGCACACCTTGGAGGAACTCACGGCAGTTCTAGGCCAGATCAAGGACAAGCAGGGCGCTAAGTTGAGTGTCATGTCGAGCGCCGATATGTCCGGCACGCTGGAGCAGTCGAAGGCCATGATGTCGCAGATCGACGTCCAGCCCGCTGCCTGCAAAGACATGGCCCTGGGATCTCTCGCGCAGCCGGTCGACGGCGTCAAGGCCGCCTTTGGTGTCAGCCAGGATGTAGCTACCAGCAGTATGAGCACGATTTCCTTGGGGACTGGACTGGGGGAGCGCATCCGGGACAGGGCCCAGGAAAGCATCGATCAACTGTCGGCATGCGGCACGATGACCATGGGCGGTCCTACCGGGGTCAGCACGATCACGGTGACGGATCTGGCCGATAAGAAGCCCGCCAACGCTTTGATGGCGTATCGCATGGACACCAAGCTGCCGAGCGGTGAGACGGGGTCCGCCCTCATGTCACAGGCAATTAAACAAGACGTCCTGATCTCGGTCACCGTCGCGGGCGGTGCTTCCGAGGCGGATGCCTTGGCTAACACCACCGTTCTCCTGGACCAGGCGATAGAGCTCATCAAGTAGCCTATCCGCCGTCAGTTGTGGCTCTTCCCAGGGTGGGGTGAGCCACAACTGCCACCTGTTAAGGGGAGTCCAGACTCCCCGTGAGGTAGCGCTGGATGTTCGGCGCTACGAAGCGGACCACGTCTTCCTGATTCGCTGAGGCCAGGGGTTCGAGCCGGATCACGTAGCGGACCAGCATCAGCCCCACCACTTGTGTGGCTACGAGATTGCCGCGCACGCGTACTTCCTCGGCCGTCCCGGGCAGCCCCGCCATGATTTTGGACAGGATGGTGCGGTGTACCATTTCGCGCATGAGTGCCGTCTTGGCCTTGGAGCCGATGGTTCCCCGGACAAAGCCCACCAGGCCGTGCTGAGCCGGGCTTTCCCACAGCCGCAAGACGGCTCGCACAATCGCTTCGGCCCTCACCGCAGGGTCCAGGGTTTCGACGCCGGCAAGAACCTCGGCCGGGTCAGCGGGCAATTGGACGCTGGCGGCAAAGAGCTCGTCCTTGCCCCCGAAAAAGTGGTGCACCATGGCCGGATCCACGGATGACTCCCGGGCTACCTGTCGCATGCTTGTCCCCTCGAATCCTTGCTCGGCGAACAGTTTCCGTGCGGCTGCGAGGATGGCTTCCCGCGAATGGTCTCCAGCGCTTCGGCGGCCCCTACGCCCCTGCGGGTGGCTCATCGGGTTTGTCGTCGAAGGGTCAATGACGCGAGGACCAGGACTCCCACGACGATCCCGCCCATGATCAGGGCGTCTTGCCACATCGCGGCAGAGGCGTCGGCATTTCCGGCGATCTCCTTCAGTGCATCCACGGAGAAAGTCAGGGGCAATACGCTGGAGATTGCTTCCAGGACCTCATTCATATCGTCCCGTGCCACGAACAAGCCGCACAAAAGAATCTGTGGCACCACTACCACGGGCATGAACTGCACGGCTTGGAACTCGGTGCGGGCAAACGCCGAACACAACAGCCCAAGCGCGACGCCCAGGACGGCATTGATGACGGCGATCATCACCACCAGGCCGGGACTTCCCTTGATGTCGAGGTCAAAGATCCAGTAGGCCACAGCCGTCGCCACCAAGGACTGCAAGGCGGCCATGATGGAAAACGCCAGAGCATAGCCGAACAGCAGGTCTGCTTTGTGAATCGGTGTGGTCAGGAGGCGCTCCAGGGTGCCGGAGGTGCGCTCCCGGAGCATGGTGATGGACGTGACCAGGAACATCACCACAAAGGGAAAAATGGCCAGCATCATCAAGCCGACGCGGTCAAAGGTCCGGGGGAACCCCGGCGGGAGTGTTTCGTTCTCGAACAGGAAATAGACGGCCGTCAGCAGCAGCGCGGGGACCACAAGGATCAGCGCGACGCTCCGGTGATCGTGCCGCAGTTGTCCCAGGACACGGGCGGTAGTGGCAAGCGTCATTCGGAGGTTCATGACGTCACCTGGCTTTCTTCCTGCCCCCGTTTAGCGCCATCGATGCTGGGTTCAACGGTTTTAATGATGGTCAGGAAGGCCCGTTCCAGGTCTTCGCTCCGGCCGCGTTGGGCCAGTTCCGTCGGAGTCAGCTGCGCCAGCAGGAGCCCGTCGCGAAGCAGGAGCAGCGATGAACAATGGGATGCTTCCTCCATGACGTGGCTGGATACCAGCAGGGTTGTTCCGGTGGCAGCCATGGCGGCGAAACGCTCCCACAATTCGGCTCGGAGTACGGGATCCAGCCCCACTGTGGGTTCGTCCAGGACCAGGAGCTGCGGATGCGCCACCAGCGCGCACGCAAGGGACACGCGGCTGAACTGTCCGCCGGACAGGTCTGCGGCTTTCTGCCTCGCTAGAGATTCAAGCCCGACGGCGGCAATCGCCTCGGCGAGGTCGGCCGCCGTCGCGCCGTGCATTGCGCCGAAGTAGCGAACGTTCGCTTCGACGCTGAGGTCCGCGTAGACGCTGGCACCTTGGGTGACGTATCCGACGTCGTGCCTCAGTGGCGCGCTGCCCGCCGGCCGACCGAGGACGGTGACAGTTCCCCGGGTGATGCGCTGGACACCGACGATTGCCCGCATGAGCGTGGTCTTGCCGCTGCCGGAGGGGCCCAGGAGTCCTGTGATCCGGCCGGCATCAACCGTGAAGTTCAAGCCTCGGAGGATTTTCGTGCGTGAACGGGACACATGGAGTCCCGTCGCCTCAATGGCCGCTGGAAGGGGTGACATCAGGCCTCCACTTGGCTCCCTGTAATTCACCAACTGATGAATTAAAGTTAGATCTGCCTGACATGGTGGTCAAGGGCCTTACCGCCTCGGCGGAGGTCATCCTTGAAAATGTGTCTGCGATCACATAGGTTCTTCCCAAGCCGTGTCGTTGGGGCGCGGGTGGTACAGGGGGAATCATGACCAAGACCTTGAAGGGCGCCATTGGCGGCTATACCATCCGTGATTTCGGCAATGAACAATGCTTCCCAGTCGCAGGCGATGCCGTTCCGCTGGAGGGAACGGCAATCTAGTCCCCGGACAGAGTCTGCGGCCGTCCGGCCGCTGAGCCACGCCATCGCAGGATGACCAGCCGGTTGCGGCCAGGGGCTTCCAAACGCGACGGCGTGGCTCTTCTGTTTTCAAGCTGTCCGGACGCCATGCGGGCCCGTTCAAGCGGCCGCGCAGTCAGCCGGTAGATTAGTAGACAGTTGTTTTTGCCACATCTGCCATAGAAACGGATACGTACCCGTGGTCCTTCGCCTTTCCCAGCTGTTCCTGCGCACCCTGCGTGAAGATCCCGTCGACGCCGAGGTTGACAGCCACAAGCTCCTGGTCCGCGCCGGCTACATCCGCCGCGCCGCACCCGGTATTTACACATGGCTGCCGCTGGGGCTGAGCGTCCTGCGCAAGGTGGAGGACATCATCCGCCAGGAAATGTCCGCCATTGGAGCCCAGGAAGTCCACTTCCCGGCCCTGCTTCCCCGCGAACCTTATGAGGCCACCAACCGCTGGACCGAATACGGCGAAGGCCTGTTCCGTCTCCAGGACCGCAAGGGCGCGGACTACCTTCTGGCACCCACGCACGAGGAAATGTTCACGCTCTTGGTCAAGGACCTGTACTCCTCGTACAAGGACCTCCCGCTGAGCCTCTACCAGATCCAGAACAAGTACCGTGACGAAGCCCGTCCGCGGGCAGGGCTCCTCCGTGGCCGCGAATTCATCATGAAGGACTCGTACTCCTTCGACATCGATGACGCCGGCTTGGACGCAAGTTACGCCGCCCACCGTGCTGCCTACCTGAAGATCTTTGAGCGGCTCGGCCTGGAAGTTATTCCTGTAGCCGCCACCGCTGGTGCCATGGGTGGATCCAAGAGCGAGGAATTCCTGTTCCCCACCGAGATCGGCGAGGACACGTTCGTGCGCTCGGCCGGTGGCTACTACGCCAACGTCGAGGCCGTCACCACCGTGGTTCCGGACGAGATCGACTTCAGCAACGCTCCGGCCGCCGAGGTCCTGGACACACCGAACACCCCCACCATCGACACTTTGGTGGACGCCGCCAACCAGTTGGCTCCCCGCAGCGAGTCCGACGGCGGCGCCTGGACTGCCGCTGACACGCTCAAGAATGTTGTCCTCGCCGTCACGCTGCCCACGGGTGAGCGCCAGATCGTGGTGATCGGCGTTCCCGGCGACCGCGGAGTAGACCTCAAGCGCGTGGAAGCCAACATTGGCTCCCACCTGCCCATCGCCGGTGAAATCGGCCTCGAGGCTGCCAACGAAGAGGACCTCAAGAAGCTGCCCTGGCTGGTCAAGGGTTACATCGGACCCGGCCTGTCCCTCGACGAGCCTGTCCTTGGACTTGAAGGATCCTCCAAGGTTCTTTTCCTTGTGGATCCCCGCGTCGTCTCCGGCACCACGTGGGTTACCGGTGCCAACGCTGAGGGCAAGCACGTCTTCGGGCTGGTCGCTGGCCGCGACTTCGTGTGGGACGGCGTCATCGAGAGCACCGAAGTGCGTGCAGGCGACCCCGCCCCGGACGGCTCGGGACCGCTGGAAACAGCGCGTGGCATCGAGATGGGCCACATCTTCCAGCTCGGCCGCAAGTACGCTGAGGCCTTGGACCTGAAGGTCCTGGACCAGAACGGCAAGCAGCAGGTTGTCACCATGGGCTCGTACGGCGTTGGCGTGACGCGTGCCGTCGCGGCCCTGGCTGAAGCGAACAATGACGACCGCGGCCTCGTGTGGCCGCGCTCCGTAGCTCCGGCCGATGTCCACGTGGTGGCGGTGGGCCGCGGCGATGAGATCTTCGAAGCAGCAGAAAAGCTTTCCCTTGAACTCGAAGCCGCCGGCCTGGACGTCATCTTCGATGACCGTCCCAAGGTTTCACCCGGCGTGAAGTTCGGCGACGCCGAACTGGTGGGTGTGCCCACCATCCTGGCCGTCGGCCGGGGTCTTGTGGACGGTGTAGTGGAAATCAAGGATCGCCGCAGCGGTGAAGCCGAGAACATCTCGGTGGACAAGGCCGTGGACTACGTGGTCAACGCCGTACGAACCCGGTGATTTCCGGCTTCGAGTCGATCCAGCTCACCACACTCATCCTGATTGTGGTGGCTGGATTCGCAGCCGGCTGGGTGGATGCCGTAGTGGGGGGCGGGGGACTGATCCAGCTCCCCGCCCTGCTGCTGGTTCCGGGCATCACGCCTGTACAGGCCCTGGCTACCAACAAGATGGGGTCCGTTTTCGGGACCACCACCAGCGCTGTCACGTACTACCGCCGCGTGGGACCCGATCTCAAGACGGCTGTTCCCATGGCGGTCATCGCGTTGGCCGGGAGTTTTGGCGGGGCCATCCTGGCTGCCTCCCTGCCGGCCAGCGTTTTCAAGCCCATCATCGTGCTGGCGCTCATCGCTGTGGCCATCTTCACAGCCCTTCGTCCCGGCGCCGGTGAACTGACCGCCCTCCGCCATGACGGCCATAAGCACTACGTGGTGGCGTGCCTGATCGGTGCCGTGATCGGCTTTTACGACGGCTTGATCGGCCCGGGTACGGGCTCGTTCCTGGTCATTGCCCTTGTTTCGGCCATGGGTTATGCCTTCCTGGAAGCCAGCGCCAAAGCGAAGATCGTCAACATGGCCACGAATGCCGGCGCGTTGATTTTCTTCCTCCCTCACGGTTCCCTGCTGTGGGGCGTAGGCCTCATCCTTGGCTTGGCCAATATGGCAGGAGGCTACCTCGGTGCCAGGACCGCTGTGGCCAGGGGAAGCAAGTTTGTGCGCCTTGTCTTCCTGATGGTGGTTGCGGCGTTGATCATCAAACTGGGCATGGATGTCTGGAACGAGAACTTCGCAGCGTAGGGCTGCCGCAGTTGGTTTTAGATAAAGCTGCCGCTGGCATTGGCCATGGTCCTCAAACCACGGACGACGGCGTGGGGCACCACCGCGCTCGACGCCGGGTTGCCGGGGGAAGCCTCGTTCGTCACCCGGATGTCGAACCTGCCGAGGCTTGTCTCCGCCACCACTTCAAAGCCACCGTCAGGACCATGAGCTACTGAACCGCTTCGCCGGGCTCGGGGAGTTCGTGCGGCCGCGGCAGGGCATCGAGGGTGCTGCCGGCCAACGTGCTGGCTACCCACAGGGAACGGGCAAGGTCACCACCGTGTCCGGGTTTTGCGGCGTACCACAAAGCGTTCTGCACCTCACGGGCGACGCTCCATTGCCGCGCGACCTCAGGATCCAGTCCTGCGGCGAGGCTGAAGTCATGGCACCGCTCGCGCAAGGCCGCTTCCGGGTCCGTCCGCGAGAGGTCGTGGATGCGGTTCCACAGGATGGGTGCTACGGCGAACTCGGCCTCGCCAATCTGTGGTTGCGGATCAATGGCCAGGTAGTCCCCGCGGAGGGACAGCCGTCCGGCGGCGGTGGTAGCGAGAATGTTCATGAAGTGGAGGTCCGTGTGCACCAGGACATCGGTGCCGGAACGGCGTCCCACCACTCCACGCGTCTGGCAGACCTCCAAAGCTGCCTCCAGAAGCCACCTCGGGAAGGGCCGGTCCAAACGTTCCCATTCTGCAGGGAGTTCATCGCTCCACCGTTCGGCGGTGGCAGCAATATGGTCGAAAGCCCGCCACTCCGGGCGGTCGTCGGGCTGGATTGAGAGTTCGCGCATGATGGCGCCCCACACGTCCCTGGCCTCGTCCAGCGGAGCGTCCTGCAGCCACCGGGAAGCATCCAGGCGTTCGAGCACCATGGAGCACCTTGCGTCGTCTGAGGCGAGAAGACGGACCGCGCCCCGGCCGTCCCAAAGGGCCAGGGCGTGGCCCTCCACCAGCGCTTCGTCGTGGGGAAAAGCGATCTTCAGGGCCGCGGGAACGCCGTTCTGAAGAACAGGCACCACCAAGGCTCCATGGCCATTCCAAGGCTCGGCGCCTGGCGCAAGGTCCACCGTGAGCTGCCAGCGGTCCAGCGCCTCAGAGATGAGCCCCGGGAGGCTGGCCAGCCAGTCCCTGCCCGCGGAGTCGCGGTTGTACCGGGCGTGGAGGTCGCCCGGAATGGGAATCATCGCGTGAAGGGTCACGCCAACAGCCTAACTCCGCGTCACCGCGTGCCCCTTAGAAAACGCCGCTTGCGCCCAATAGGGTTCCGATCGAGAAGGTTGCGGCCAGCGCCAGTGCCCCGCCCAAGACCACCCGGGCTGCCGCGCGGAAGCGGGAGGCGCCGCCGATCCATGCGCCTACCGCACCGGTGATCGCCAGGGCCAGCAGGACTGCGACGAACGTCAGCGGCACCCGCATCTCCGGCGGAGGCAGCAGGATGGCCAGCATGGGCAGCGCCGCCCCCAAGGTGAAGGCGACAGCGGAAGCCAGGGCTGCGTTCCAAGGGCTGACGATGTCGTCTTCATGGATATTCAGCTCGGCCGAGAGGTGGGCGGCCAAGGCATCGTGTTCGGTCAGCTCCTGTGCAACGGTCCGGGCGGTCTCGGCGCTGAGCCCTTTCGACTCGTAGATCGCGGCCAACTCGTTGAGTTCATCTTCCGGTTGCTCCGCCAGCTCACGTTTTTCTTTTTCGATCAGCGCTTTTTGGGTGTCGCTTTGGCTGCTGACGGACACGTACTCACCCAAAGCCATGGAGATAGCGCCACCCACCAAGCCAGCGGTTCCTGCAGCGAGGATACTGCCCGTGCTCGTGGTAGCGCCCGCCACGCCCACCACGATCGCCGCGACGGACACGATGCCGTCGTTGGCACCCAGGACTCCGGCCCGCAACCAGTTCAACCGGTGGGCAAGATCGTCGCGGTGGGGTTCGTTCTCATGCATGGTGGCAGTTTCTGTGGAAGCCATGCATCAAGCCAAGCACTGGCAGGCGGCCCTGACCAGCATGGCTAGGCTCGCCTATCCGCCGGTGGAAGCGGGTGCGGTGGTGGGCGTCGGCAGCGAAGGCAACTCGCCGGCGTCGAGCATGAGTCCCGGCAACGCAGGCAGGGGCGCGCCCCAGGCTGCGCTCCTGCGGGCAGCAGTCAGAAGACCGTCAACTGCCCAGCTCCGAGTCTCATCCGTGGACAAAGCAACCAGGTCACCGAATCGAGGCAGGGATGCAAGTTCCACGGAGCCCAGGAAAGCGGCCGGGTCCTTGGCGAACTGTTCCGGCAGCCGGTAACCGGCCTCGCTGGCGGGCGAGTCCGCGCAGTTGGCGCTGGTCAGTGATTCTGCCTGCTGGAGCAATGCCTCGTGCACTGGCAAGTACTTGGCAGCAGCCGCCGAGTTCGGCTCGTCCAGGCGCTTCAGAGCCACCTGGTACACGTAGATCGCTTCTTGTTGCGAGCGAACCACCGCTGCCAGGGCGGTGTCGGTGGTGGCGGACGTCGACTCCGGGGTGGGGCTGACCGACGGGCAGGAGGCGGCCAAAGGCGTTGCCGCCAGAGCCTTGGCGTCCGCCGCCGCTGTCTGCTGTGGCTGTGGCAGCTGCCACTCCGCGGCCAATCGTTCGGCCTCAAGCAGCTGAGCGGATCCGACGGCGGCAAGCATGCGGGCGATCCCGCCGTCGGCCTTTCGGGCATCGTCCAGTCGCTCCTGCCCACTGCCGGCCAAGCCGGTCAGGAAGGAGGCGCGGCTGGTTTCCGTCGCTGCTGCCCCGGTCTTGGCAGCCGTGGCCCGGCCGGACGATCTTGGGCTGGGCGTTGCATCATTGGGGCCAAGCAACGCCTGTGCATGGGTTGTCAGCAAAGTCACAGCGTTACCGAGTGTCGATTTTTCGGCATCAGGAGCGGCAGCCTCTGCCTGCATGGCGGCTGATTCGCGCAGCTGCAGCGTGTCTTCCAACGCCGAGGCGCGGGCTGTTTCGGAGAACGGGACTATCGGGGGAGTGCCGGAATCCCGCGGAATAAGCACCATTCCGGTGCCCGCAACAAGCAGTGCCACCACGGCAACCAGCAAAACCCGGCCCCAGGGTGGTGTTCGTCGTTTTTCGCTTGTCCGCCCGTTCACAACAGACCATGGTGTCACGTGGAGGGGGAAGTCCGTGCACCATGTTCCCGGGAAAATCGTTAGGCTAGTAGTCACAACAACATCTATCGGGAGGCGGCGGGCAACGTGAGTGACTCGGAAGCCACGACTTCAACAGACCGTTCTGAATCGAACTCAACGGCCACCATCCACAACCCGGAAGAGAGCAGGCTTAAGGCACTGCTTGAACCGGCTGTCCTTGCCAGCAGGCTCTACCTCGAGGATGTTTCCATCCACGTTGCCGGTTCTCACCGCACGGTCCACGTCGTCGTGGACCTTCCGCAGGAAGAGACCGGGGGCGTCAGCCTTGACGCTATCGCGGACGTCTCACGTGGGCTGTCCGATATTCTGGACAACGATCCCCATGACGACGGCCGTCCGTACGACCTTGAGGTTTCTTCCCCGGGAGTAGGCCGCCCACTGACCGAACCGCGTCACTGGCACCGCGCCCGCGGCCGCATGGTCAGGGTCAACGTCATTCAAGGGGATAACCTCCTGGGCCGTATTGCCTCGGTGGGGGATGATGCCGTGACGCTCATCCCCGAGCACGAGGTCAAGAAGGGCATGAAGCCCAAGCAGGGCGAACCCATCACTATTCCTTTCGACAGGATCCGCCAAGGAAAAGTCGAGATTGAATTCAGCCACCTCCACGAGGCTGCGCTGGAAGACGAGCACAACGGACCTTCCGAGGAGGCCTAATGGATATTGACATGAGCGCACTGAGACTCCTGGAGCGTGAGCGTGAAATCCCGCTGGATCTCCTGATTCCCACCATCGAGCAAGCGCTGCTGGTGGCGTATCACAAGACGCCCGGGGCCTTCGAGAAGGCCCGCGCGGAACTGGATCGCAAGAGCGGCCACGTGACCATCTGGGCCACGGAAATCGACGACGACGGTGAGCCCATCGGCGAGTTCGAGGACACCCCGGCAGGTTTTGGCCGCATCGCTGCCAGTACGGCCCGCCAGATCATTCTGCAGCGCCTTCGCGACGTTGAAGACGACAACGTGCTGGGCGAATTCAAGGGCCGTGAGGGCGAGCTTGTGGCCGGCATGATCCAGCAGGGCAACAACCCGCACATGATTCAGGTCAACCTTGGGGCTGTGGAGGCATTGCTGCCGCCGCCCGAGCAGGTTCCGGGCGAGAAGTACCTCCACGGAAGCCGCTTGCGTGCCTTCGTGGTGGACGTACACCGCGGTGCCAAGGGCCCGTCCATCACGTTGTCCCGTTCGCACCCCGGCCTGGTCCGCAAGTTGTTCGAAATGGAAGTTCCGGAAATCGCGGACCACTCGGTAGAGATCGTGGCGCTGGCGCGCGAAGCGGGTCACCGCACCAAGATCGCCGTCAAGGCAAACACTCCCGGCGTCAATGCCAAGGGTGCCTGCATCGGTGAAATGGGTTCGCGTGTCCGGGCGGTCATGACCGAACTCAACGATGAAAAGATCGACATCGTCGATTTCAGCGATGACCCCGCGACCTTCATCGCCAACTCGCTGTCGCCGTCGCGAGTGAATTCCGTCACTATCACCGACGAATCCACCCGCTCGGCCCGCGTGGTTGTGCCGGACTACCAGCTTTCGTTGGCCATCGGCAAAGAAGGCCAGAATGCGCGGCTCGCAGCCAAGCTGACCGGCTGGCGCATTGATATCGTCTCGGACGCCGCCCCCGCCAAGACTGACTAGCGCTTCAGCCGGCGGCCTGTGCCGCCGGTTCCGCGCCGCACTGGCGCGTACCTGGTTTCGGGAGACCGGGGCCGGGGGGCTAGACTAGATGGAACCGGGCTTACGTCCGGTATCCGCGCGCTTTGGCGTGCCTCAGCTGCATCCGCAGGACCGGGGCCCGTCGGGTGCCAGTAGCGTAAGGCAGGTTGGACACGTCGTGGCTGAACTGCTTGAACACGGCCATGGGCCTGTTCGCACCTGCATCGGATGCCGGAAGCAAGGCTCCCGGTCCGAGCTTGTCCGGTTGGTCGCCCAAGGCAGCGGTTCGTCCGCTGTCCTGGTGGATGAACGACGCCGGATGGCCGGCAGGGGTGCGTGGCTGCACCCCAGCGAAAAGTGCTTGGCATTGGCGATCAAGCGGCGAGCTTTTGGAAGGGCCCTTGCGGGTGCTTCCGATACAGGCGCCGTGGAACGATACTTGATGCCCGGCACGCCACTTGTGGAGGCCCAGGCCGCCGCAGGAAAACCGTCCAAACCTGAAAGCGGGTCAGAAAACTGATGGAAACCCGATGAGTTCCCAGCGATGAGTGCGTAACGATGACAACTTTGTTGCGCTCTGCAATGGGCCTTTCAATCGCGCAAGCGGCGAAGGCCCGCAGTAAGAAGTAGACGGTTCGTGCCTGGCTCGGTGCGGACCGAGACAGGAGAAATGTGGCCAAGGTCCGCGTACATGAGCTCGCCAAAGAGCTCGGTATTACTTCCAAAGATGCAGTAACCAAACTGCAGGAATTGGGCGAATTCGTTCGCTCCGCCTCTTCAACCATTGAGGCCCCCGTCGTGAAGAAGCTTCGCGACGCCTACCCGGGTGCCGGCGCTGCCAAGGCTGCCGCTCCCGCTGCAGCCCCCAAAGCTCCCGCAGCATCCCGTCCGGCTGCTCCGGCACCGGGACCTGCAGCGCCGAAGGCCCCGGCCCCGGCACCTGCAGCCCCCGCTCCGGCAGCTCCGGCCGCCGCTGCTCCGGCCGCCGCTGCTCCGGCAGCACCCGCCCCGGCAGCCCCCGCGGCTCCTGCCGCGTCCACCCCGGTTTCGGCCAAGCCCGGCGCCCGTCCTGCTCCCAAGGCAGAGACCCCGGCTCCGGCACGTCAAGGTGGTCAGGCTCCCCGTCCCGGCGGTCCGCGTCCGGGCAACAACCCGTTTGCCACGTCCCAGGGCATGCCCCGTGGACGTGGTGGCGACGGAGACCGTCCGCCGCGTCCGGGTAACAACCCGTTTGCACCGTCCCAGGGCATGCCCCGAGGCGAACGCCGCAACGACGGCGAACGCCCCGGCGGTCCCCGCCCTGCAGCTGGCGCAGGCGGCCCCCGTCCCGCAGCCGGTACCGGTGGTCCCCGTCCGGGCGCACCGCGTCCCGGTGCACCCCGTCCGGGCGCACCGCGTCCCGCCGGTGGTCCCGGTGCCGGAAACCGTCCTACTCCGGGCATGATGCCCAACCGCACTGAGCGTCCGGCTCCCGGTGGCGCAGGCCGTCCGGGTGGCGCAGGCCGTCCCGGTGGCGGACCCGGTCGTCCCGGTGGCGCACCTGGTGCAGGTACCGGTGGCGGAGCTCCCGCCGGCGGTGGCTTCGGTAAGGGTGGCCGCGGTCGCGGTGGCACCCAGGGTGCCTTCGGCAAGGGCGGCGCCGGTCGTGGCAAGCAGCGCAAGTCGAAGCGTGCAAAGCGCCAGGAACTGGAGCAGATGAGTGCTCCGTCGCTGGGCGGCGTATCGGTACCCCGCGGTGACGGTGAGACCATCATCCGCCTGCGTCGTGGCTCGTCCATCACGGACTTTGCCGAGAAGATCGATGCGAACCCCGCATCGCTGGTGACCGTACTGTTCCACCTCGGTGAAATGGCTACGGCAACGCAGTCCCTCGACGAAGACACCTTCGGCCTGCTTGGCGCCGAACTCGGCTACAAGCTCCAGGTTGTTTCGCCGGAGGATGAAGAGCGCGAGCTCCTCGACCAGTTCGACATCAACATCCAGGACGAACTTGACGCCGAAGGCGACGACGTTCTCGAGGCCCGAGCACCGGTTGTCACGGTCATGGGTCACGTTGACCACGGTAAGACCCGTCTGCTGGACGCGATCCGCAACTCGAACGTTGTGGCCGGCGAGCATGGTGGTATCACCCAGCACATCGGTGCCTACCAGATCAGCCACGTCCACGAGGGCAAGGC
The DNA here is from genome assembly GCF_017876035.1 of Pseudarthrobacter sp. PvP004. Taxonomy (NCBI): domain Bacteria; kingdom Bacillati; phylum Actinomycetota; class Actinomycetes; order Micrococcales; family Micrococcaceae; genus Pseudarthrobacter; species Pseudarthrobacter sp. PvP004. The sequence continues at coordinate 2,346,867 of NZ_JAGINL010000001.1, read as the reverse complement.
CCGCGACATCACCTTCATTGACACCCCCGGTCACGAGGCCTTCACGGCCATGCGTGCACGTGGTGCCAAGGTCACAGATATCGCGATCCTGGTTGTTGCAGCCGACGACGGCGTTATGCCGCAGACGGTGGAAGCACTCAACCACGCCCAGGCAGCCAATGTGCCGATCGTCGTCGCAGTGAACAAGATCGACAAGGAAGGCGCCAACCCTGACAAGGTCAAGGGACAGCTGACCGAGTACGGACTGGTTCCCGAAGAGTACGGTGGCGACACCATGTTCGTTGAGGTCTCTGCACGTCAGAACCTCAACATCGACGAACTGATCGACGCCGTTCTGCTGACGGCCGATGCCGCACTGGATCTGCGCGCCAACCCGGACAAGGACGCTCGAGGCATTGCCATCGAAGCGAACCTGGACAAGGGCCGCGGTGCTGTTGCTACCGTCCTGGTCCAGTCCGGAACCTTGGCAGTGGGCGACACGATCGTGGCCGGTACGGCTCACGGCCGCGTCCGCGCCATGTTCGACGAAAACGGCGAGGCACTCGATGTCGCACTGCCGTCCCGCCCGGTTCAGGTCCTCGGCCTGTCCAACGTGCCGCGTGCAGGTGACACCTTCCTGGTGACACCTGACGAGCGTACGGCCCGCCAGATCGCTGAGAAGCGTGAAGCTGCCGACCGCAACGCTGCACTTGCCAAGCGTCGCAAGCGCATCAGCCTGGAAGACTTCGACCAGGCCGTTGCCGAAGGCAAGATCGACACCCTCAACCTCATCCTCAAGGGTGACGTGTCCGGTGCCGTGGAAGCCCTCGAAGACGCGCTGCTCAAGATCGACGTCGGAGACGACGACGTTCAGCTTCGTGTCATCCACCGCGGTGTGGGTGCCATCACGCAGAACGACGTCAACCTCGCCACGGTGGACAACGCCATCATCATCGGCTTCAACGTCAAGCCGGCCGAGCGTGTTGCCGAACTGGCCGACCGTGAAGGCGTGGACATGCGCTTCTACTCGGTCATCTACGCAGCAATCGATGACATCGAGATGGCTCTCAAGGGCATGCTCAAGCCGGAATACGAAGAAGTCCAGCTCGGTACCGCCGAGGTTCGCGAAGTCTTCCGTTCTTCCAAGTTCGGAAACATCGCCGGCTCGATCGTCCGCACGGGCATCATCCGCCGTAACTCCAAGGCACGTGTCAGCCGCGACGGCAAGGTCATCGGTGACAACCTCACCGTTGAGACGCTCAAGCGCTTCAAGGATGACGCCACCGAAGTCCGCACGGACTTCGAGTGTGGTATCGGTCTTGGCTCCTTCAATGACATCAATGAAGGCGACATCATCGAGACCTTCGAAATGCGCGAAAAGCCGCGCAGCTAGGTTCCGTTTGGAACGGGTCCGTCGGGTAGCCCCGGCGGACCCGTTCCGTCCCCTTTTCTACTTTCCAGGAGGAAGTCATGGCTGATCCCGCACGCGCCGCCAAGTTGGCACAGCGGATAAAGGTGGTTGTTGCCGAAGCGCTCGGACGTCGCGTCAAGGATCCGCGCGTGGAGTCCATCACGGTCACGGACGCCCGCGTCACCAACGACCTTCAGCACGCCACCATCTACTACACCGTCTTTGGTGACGACGTAGCACAGGCCGATGCCGCCAGGGCACTGGAGAAGGCAAAGGGTGTGCTGCGGCAGGAAGTCGGCCGCAACATCACTGTTCGTCTCACTCCGACCCTCGAGTTTGTGGCTGACCAGATTCCGGTCAATGCATCCAACCTTGAAGAGCTCCTGCGTGAAGCCAAGCGCCGCGACGCAGAGGTAGCCGCTTTGGCTGCCAGCGCCAAGCACGCAGGCGAGGCAGACCCCTACAAGGGCGATTCCCCGGAGGACATCGAAGAGGACGACTTCGACGAAGAGGACACCGACCTCTCCGGCGATAACGATCTGGACGAAGACGCCAACCGGTAGACCACTCTTTGAGTTTTTCTACAGCTGATGCCCATAAGAAGCCTTCTTAGGGGCATCAGCTGTATTAAAACTCGCTATGATCTGGAGCATGTCGGCGCACAGTGCTCAGCAACGCGATGAATACCTGAACCTTGCCATCCAGCTGGCCGTGCACAACGTTTCCGACGGCGGCGGCCCTTTCGGCGCCGTTGTGGTCACCGCGGACGGAACTGTCCATGAGGGAGTCAACCGGGTTACTCGGGACCACGACCCCACAGCACATGCGGAAGTGGTGGCGATTCGTCGTGCCGCAGCCGCAAGCAAAAGGTTCGACCTCACGGGTTCCGTCCTTTATGCAAGCTGCGAGCCGTGCCCGCTGTGCCTATCCGCCACGCTCTGGGCCAGGATCGGGCACGTCTACTTCGCTGCAGACCGACACGGTGCGGCCAAGGCAGGCTTCGACGACGCTGTGTTCTACGAGTACTTTGCCGGCACCCGACCGGAGTTGCTGCCCGTGGAGCATGCCGAGCTGGCCGCTTCCAATGAACCCTTCGACGCCTGGCGGAACCACGCGCGCCGCACGGCCTACTGAAGATCCGCGAAAACTAGACCTTGGCTGGGAGGCGGCTGACGCCGTCGAGCAGGTCCTGCTGCCCGCCGCACAGGGCAATCCTGATCCAGCCCTCGCCGATCGAACCGAACGCCGTACCCGGAGCGAAGGACACGCCGGACTCTGCCAGGAACGCCCGCACCCAGGACCTGACATCCCCGCCGCTCACATGCGAGACGTCGGCCCACAGGTAGAACGCCCCCTGGGCGCCCAGGAACGGAATTCCCTTCTTCGCCAAAACAGCTGAGGCTGCATCCCGGTTACTCCGGTAGTGGTCGCGAGCCTGGGAAACATAGTCCTGGGGTCCTGTCAGCGCGGCCAAGGCGGCGTACTGCGAAGGAGACGCGACGCAGGACACGATTGACTCCATCACGTTGTTCATCTTCGGCTCCAACCCGGGCGGGCAGATCAACGCTCCAATCCGAAGGCCAGTTAGCCCGTAGGTCTTGGACAGCGTCAGGGAAGTGAAGACCCGGGCTTCTCCGGGGATGTCGCTGTCGAAGCGCGCGGGACTGACATGGGGGACATCAAAAGTGAAGGCTTCATAACATTCGTCAGAGATGATCCAAAGGTCATGGCGGACGGCAAGCTCCACCAGTTGGCGCGTGGATTCTTCGCTGAAAACGGCGCCCAAGGGATTGGACGGGGAGTTCAACATGAGGACCCGGGTGCTTGGCGTGACGAGCGCCTCGATGTCCTCAACGCGCGGCTGGAAGTCGTTCTGCGGGTATAGCGGATACGGCACCGGAACGGCGTGCAGTAGCCGGCTGGTCATGGCGAAGGTGGGGTAGCCGGGGTTGGGGATGAGAATCTCATCGCCGGGGGAGAGAAGGAGGCTCATGGCGAAGTGCAGTCCCTGTTGGGCGCCGTCCACTACGTACACGCGATCCGCGCCGATATCCACGTTTTGCTGTTCCCGGAAGCGGGCGGCAAAGGCTTCACGGAGGGCGGGGATCCCGGCGTTGGGTGTGTAGTTGGTCTCATCCCGATCCAGGCAGTCAATACCGGCGTCGAGGATGTGCCGGGGTAAGGCAAAGCCCGGCTCCCCGATGCTGAGGACGATTGCTTCGGGGGTGCACCACGCAGCTTCGGTGATCTCACGGATCTGGTTCACAGGGACGTCGCGGACATGCGCGGCAAGGTCAGGCATGGGAGCCATCCTAGCCACCCATATACTGGTAAGCGTGCTTTCTGGACTGGTAATCGTTGACAAACCGCAGGGATGGACCAGCCATGATGTGGTTGGCCGGATGCGGCGGCTGGCCGGCACCCGGAAAGTAGGCCATGCGGGCACGCTTGATCCCATGGCAACCGGCGTTCTGGTGCTCGGCATCAACAAGGCCACGCGCCTGCTGACCTACATTGTGGGCACGTCCAAGACGTACACCGCCACTATCAGGCTGGGCGAAACCACCATCACCGACGACGCCGAGGGCGAGGTCACGGAGGCCCGCACCGCAGCGGACATTACTGATGACGCTGTTGCCGTTGGTGTTGCCGCGCTCACCGGGCCCATCCAGCAGGTTCCCAGCAGCGTGAGCGCCATCAAGGTCAATGGCGAACGCTCCTACGCCCGTGTCCGCTCGGGCGAAGAGGTTAAGCTCGCGGCTCGCCCGGTCACCATCCACCGCTTCGATGTCCACTCCATCACGAGGATCGACGGCGGCAGGGTAGTTGACGTCGACGTCACCGTTGAGTGTTCTTCCGGCACGTACATCAGGGCGTTGGCCCGGGACCTCGGCAACGCTTTGGGTGTCGGTGGGCACCTCACAGCCCTACGCAGAACCCAAGTTGGCCCGTACTCCATCGATCAAGCGCGCACGCTGGAGGAGCTGGCAGAAGAGCTCGAGGTTTTGGAGATGTCCTTGGCAGCACGCTCGCTGATGCCCAACCGGGAGTTGAGCGAGGAAGAAACCACCGAGATATCTTTTGGCCGCCGCATCGCTGCCGGACCAGGAGCAGGAACGCCGGACGCTGCCACGGCTGAAAAGCCTGCCGCCGCGTTCGCGCCGTCGGGAGAGCTCGTGGCATTGCTGGCAGACACGGGCAGCTTCGCTAAACCCGTGCTGGTCTTTGCCCCTGGAACTGGAACTGGAACTGGAACAGGGCAGGCAAAATAGGCATGGACGGATACTTCTACGCCATCCTCATCGTTGGATTGGTGTCCACGATCATGTGCGTCGTGGCCGGTTTGATGAAGAAAGCCCCGAACGACCCCACCATCTTTTCCGTACTCGCCGTTGAGCTCGTGCTCGTGGTGTATCTGGTGGGCTCGATAGTCCGGGTTGCCATGGGCGAGCAGATGGCCGGTGAAGCTTGGGAGTTCTGGGGCTACCTCATCGTTGCCCTGATGATTCCGTTGGGGGCCGTCTATTGGGCCATTCTTGAACGAACCCGCTGGAGCAATTTTGTCCTCGCGGCAGTGGGCGTAACCGTGCTGGTGATGGCCGCGCGCATGAATCAGATCTGGTACTGACCTTGAAGGAAGAACGCAACGTGACTGGAACCGACACCAACCCGGGCAACCGGCAGCCGAAGCAAAAGGACACACGGAACACAGGGCCAGGTCGCCTGCTGATCGCGGTCTACGCCGTGTTCGCGTTGTCGGCGACAGCTCGTGCCGGCTACCAGATCGCCACCAAGTTCGCCGAAGCTCCCTTGGCGCATATCCTGTCGGCGTTCGCCGCCGTCGTCTATATTGTGGCCACTGTCTCGCTTGCCAAGCCGGGCCGTACTTGGTTCAAGGTTTCCCTGGCGGCTGTGCTCACTGAACTTGTGGGTGTGCTGGTGGTAGGAGCGATCAGCCTCTTTGATCCTGTCGCTTTCCCGCACGACACCGTGTGGTCCCTGTTCGGCCGCGGTTACGGCTTTGTTCCGCTTGTCCTGCCGATCCTGGGTCTCTTGTGGCTCAACAAGCGCCGGCCGTCCTGAGTCAAACACCCTAGCGGGTAACCTTAGATTGTTCCGGCGCCGGGAGGTTGCCGGGCGAAATGAACATCTGCAGTAAAAAGGCGAGGTTGATGGTCCACATCTGGAACGATCCCACTGAAGTCCCCAAGGACTTCGGACCTACTGTCGTTACCATCGGGAACTTTGACGGCGTCCATCGTGGCCACCAGCACGTTCTGTCGCAGCTGACCGATACGGCCAAGAGGCACAACATCCCGTCGGTCGCCGTGACATTCGATCCCCACCCCGCCCAAGTGCACAGGCCGGATTCTGCTCCGGAGCTGATCATGGGGCTTCAGGACAAACTGGAGGCCCTTGGCGATACCGGGGTGGATGCCGTACTGGTGATGAAGTACACCCTTGAACTTGCTGCCATGACGCCCCTGGAGTTTGTCCGGGAGGTCCTGCTTGAGGGTCTCCACGCCGCACACCTCGTGGTGGGACACGACCTCCGCTTTGGTGCCGGCAATGCCGGCGACGTTGTCACCATGCAGGAACTGGGAGATCAGCTCGGTTTTGGGGTTCAGGTTGTCAATGAATACGGCGCGGGGGGCTTCCCGGTCCACCACGACGGCGATACCGACCGGCGCTGTTCCTCCACCTGGGTGAGGGAGGCCTTGTCCGAAGGCGACGTCGTTACTGCTGCCGCGGTGTTGGGCCGGCCCCACCGCATGCGCGGGGAAGTGGTGCACGGAGCTGCCCGCGGACGGGATCTCGGTTTCCCTACGGCTAACCTTTCCCACGATTCCACCGGTTACGTGCCAGCGGACGGCATCTATGCGGGGTGGCTGATCGACCAGGCCGGCACGCGGTGGCCAGCCGCAATCTCCGTTGGTTCCAACCCCACGTTCGACGGCGTGAGCCGGCAGGTTGAGGCACACGTGATCGACCGTCCCGAAGAGAACGTGGAAGACTTCAACCTCTACGGGCAGACAGTTGCCGTGGAATTTACGCAGCGTCTGCGGGGCATGGTGGCCTATCGGGGACCGGAAGCCTTGGTGGAACAAATGTGCCTGGACGTAGCCCAGGCACACGAGCTGTTGACCCGGCACTAGGGGCATTTCGACAACACTGCTGACGTGCCGGTAAACTGATGAGTGGATCCGGCTGCAGTCCGTGGCGGCTGGACCTGTTTTTGTGTGCGGCAACGTACCAAGGACAACCCGTCAGCGAGGCGCTGCACCGGGAGGCACGGCACAACTCTAGGAGTTCACGTGGCACTTGACGCCGCTGTAAAGCAGTCCATCATCAAGGAATACGCAACCACTGAAGGCGACACCGGTTCGCCCGAGGTTCAGGTTGCAGTCCTGACTCAGCGGATCAAGGATCTGACTGAGCACATGAAGGAGCACAAGCACGACTTCCACACCCAGCGCGGTCTGCTGGCCATGGTTGGTCGTCGCAAGCGCATGCTTTCCTACCTGAAGAACACTGACATCGCCCGCTACCGTGCGCTCATCGAGCGTCTCGGCCTGCGCCGCTAGTCTGCCTTTAGGGGCGGCCCGCTCCGTTTCGGAACGGGCCGCCTTCTTCACCAACAACTAAAAACAGGAATCAACCGCATCGCGCATTCGCGGTCCTCGGTAGTGATTCCCGGGAAACCATCTGTGACGATGATGCCCGTGGATCTCGATCGATGACCGGGTGTCGTACAGGCCAGGAAAAAAGAAGAGGCCTGGGTTGATGCGGCGGACTTCCGCTAACAGAAACGGAGGTGACTCTCTATGGAGGGTCCCGAAATCCAGTTCTCAGAAGCCATTATCGACAACGGACGTTTCGGCAAGCGAGTCATTCGCTTCGAAACCGGCCGCCTTGCCAAGCAGGCAGCCGGCGCGTCGATGGTCTACATCGACGAAGACACCGCACTGCTCTCGGCAACCACTGCTGGCAAGCAGCCGCGCGAAGGTTTCGACTTCTTCCCGCTGACGGTTGATGTTGAAGAGCGTATGTACGCTGCCGGCCGTATCCCGGGTTCGTTCTTCCGCCGCGAAGGCCGTCCCTCCACGGAAGCCATCCTGGCTTGCCGCCTCATGGACCGCCCGCTGCGCCCCGCCTTCGTGAAGGGCCTGCGCAACGAGGTCCAGATCGTGGTGACCGTTCTGGCCATCAACCCGGATGAGCTCTACGACGTCGTCGCCATCAACGCGTCCTCGATGTCCACGCAGCTTTCCGGCCTCCCGTTCTCCGGCCCGATCGGTGGCGTCCGCGTCGCCCTCATCGCCGACGAACAGGGTTCGCAGTGGGTCGCTTTCCCCAAGCACTCCCAGCTTGAGAACGCCGTGTTCAACATGGTTGTTGCCGGCCGCATCGCCGGTGACGACGTCGCCATCATGATGGTGGAAGCCGAAGCCACGGACAACTCCTGGAACCTCATCAAGGAACAGGGCGCAACCGCTCCTACCGAAGAGGTTGTTTCCGAGGGCCTCGAGGCTGCAAAGCCGTTCATCAAGGCACTTTGTGAAGCACAGGCAGACCTGGCAGCCCGCGCTGCCAAGCCCACGGTTGAGTTCCCGGTCTTCCTGGACTACCAGGACGACGTCTACGCCGCTGTTGAAGCCGCTGCTGCCGACAAGCTGGCCGCTGTCTTCCAGATCGCTGACAAGCAGGACCGCGACAACGCCTCCGACGAGCTCAAGGACGAGGTCCTTGGTGCCCTTGCCGGCCAGTTTGAGGGCCGCGAGAAGGAACTGTCCGCAGCTTTCCGCTCGGTCACCAAGCACGTTGTGCGCCAGCGCATCCTCAAGGACCAGGTCCGCATCGACGGCCGTGGCCTGACGGACATCCGCCAGCTGACCGCCGAGGTAGAGGTTCTGCCCCGTGTACACGGTTCGGCAATCTTCGAGCGCGGCGAAACCCAGATCATGGGCGTCACCACGCTGAACATGCTGAAGATGGAGCAGCAGATCGACTCGTTGTCGCCGGTAACGCGCAAGCGCTACATGCACAACTACAACTTCCCGCCGTACTCCACCGGTGAAACCGGCCGCGTCGGTTCCCCGAAGCGCCGCGAAATCGGCCACGGTGCCCTTGCTGAGCGCGCCCTGGTGCCGGTTCTGCCCACCCGTGAAGAGTTCCCGTACGCCATCCGCCAGGTATCCGAGGCCCTCGGTTCCAACGGTTCGACCTCCATGGGTTCCGTCTGTGCTTCGACGCTCTCCATGCTTAACGCCGGTGTGCCGCTGAAGGCCGCTGTTGCCGGTATCGCCATGGGCCTGGTTTCCGACCAGGTTGACGGCCAGACCCGCTACGCAGCCCTGACCGACATCCTCGGCGCCGAAGACGCATTCGGTGACATGGACTTCAAGGTGGCAGGTACCTCCGAGTTCGTTACGGCCATCCAGCTGGACACCAAGCTCGACGGCATCCCCGCTTCCGTGCTGGCAGCAGCACTGAAGCAGGCCCGCGAAGCCCGCCTCCACATCCTCGAGGTCATCAACGCAGCGATCGACACCCCGGACGAGCTCTCCGAGTTCGCGCCGCGCGTTATCGCTGTCAAGATCCCCGTGGACAAGATCGGCGAGGTCATCGGCCCCAAGGGCAAGATGATCAACCAGATTCAGGAAGACACGGGCGCGGACATCTCCATCGAAGATGACGGCACTGTCTACATCGGCGCCACCAACGGTCCGTCTGCCGACGCAGCACGCTCCGCCATCAACGCCATCGCCAACCCGCAGGTACCGGAAATCGGTGAGCGTTACCTGGGTACGGTCGTCAAGACCACTACCTTCGGCGCTTTCGTTTCCCTCACCCCGGGCAAGGACGGCCTGCTGCACATCTCAGAGCTCCGCAAGCTGGCCAATGGCAAGCGCGTGGACAACGTTGATGACGTCGTCTCCGTGGGCCAGAAGGTTCAGGTCGAGATCACCAAGATCGATGACCGCGGAAAGCTTTCCCTCTCCCCGGTTGTTGCCGAGGAAGAAGGAGCAGCCTCCGAGGACGCTCCTGCCGAGGCCGCTGAAGAGTCCGCAGAGTAGTCTGTAAGCAGTACACCCGGCAGGGCCGGTGGGCTTGAAAAAGCGCCACCGGCCCTTCCGGCCTTAACCCGAAAGGCCTTGATGACTGTTGTACCCTTGCCGTTGGAGCAGACCCTTCCCGGCGGCGAATTGATCCATGGTGCAGAGGGCGGTTCCGTCGTACGGCGCTCCGTCCTTCCCGGGGGCGTGCGCGTCCTGACCGAGGCCATGCCCGGTCAGCGTTCGGCCACCATAGGGTTTTGGGTGGCAGTGGGTTCGCGCGACGAAGCGGACGGCCAGCACGGTTCCACACACTTCCTTGAGCACCTGCTGTTCAAGGGCACCAAGCGGCGCACAGCCTTGGAGATCGCCTCCGCTTTTGACGAGGTGGGCGGCGAGTCCAATGCGGCTACGGCCAAGGAAAGCACCTGCTACTTCGCCCGCGTCCTGGACACCGACCTTCCCATGGCCATCGATGTCATTGCCGACATGATCACCGGGGCTGTCCTCGATCCTGCTGAACTGGAGCAGGAGCGCGATGTCATCCTTGAGGAAATCGCCATGGACAGCGATGACCCCACAGACGTTGCCCACGAGAAATTCGTAGCGGCCGTCCTCGGCCACCACCCGTTGGCACGCCCCATTGGGGGAACCCCGGATGCCATCAAGGCTGTGGCGAGGGATTCTGTCTGGGCGCACTACCAGCGCTACTACCGCCCCGAGGAACTGGTCATCACCGCCGCCGGCGGCCTGGATCACGACGTCGTCTGTGAACTCGTTCTGGATGCTTTGAAGGCCGCAGGATGGCAGCTCAACGCCGATGCCGCGCCCGTGAATCGTCGTGGGACTGACCGGGCCGTCATCACGGGCACGTCGGGACTGCACGTAGTAAAGCGTCCCGTGGAGCAAGCAAACATCATCATGGGTTGCCCCACGATCGTTGCAACGGATGACCGCCGGTTTGTCATGAGCGTGCTCAACGCCGTCCTGGGTGGTGGCATGTCATCCCGCCTGTTCCAGGAGATTCGTGAGAAGCGCGGCTTGGTGTACTCCACGTACTCGTTCACGGCAGCGTATGCAGACGCCGGATACTTCGGGATGTACGCCGGCTGCACGCCGTCCAAGGTTCGCCAAGTGTTGGAACTTCTGGGCCTTGAGCTGGACAAGCTCGCCAAGGAAGGCATCACGGACGAAGAGCTCCGGAAAGCAGTAGGGCAGCTCAGCGGCGGGATTGTCCTCGCGCTTGAGGACACCGGCTCGCGGATGTCGCGGCTTGGCCGGGCGGAACTGGTGTCAGGAGAATTCCAGGACATTGACGAGACCTTGGCCCGTATCAAGGCCGTCACGGTGGAGGATGTTCAGGAGCTCGCCCGCGAACTCGCAGCGGCGCCCCGCACCATCACCGTTGTTGGTCCATTCGAGGAAACCGAGACCTTCGGCCTGTAGCTTCCTGTCCCGAATCTCTGGACTCCCGCACTGTAAACAGGGCAGCATGATCACACGATGATGCTGCCCTGACTACATTGGAGTCCTGATGGATCTGCCCCCAAGCGGCCATGCTGCGGAGATGCTGCGGGATTTCCTCGGTCATTGGCGGGGCATCACGGAGATCGCTGCGTCACCGTGGGGAACTGCACGGACAGCTGAGGCCGAGGCGGTGTTTACCAAGGCTGCGGGCGGCTACGCGGTGGTCCAGAGCTACAGGCACCACGAAACCGACGGCACGCATTTCGAAGGTCATGGCATGTTCACTGTTGACCGGGACCACGGCGATACGCTGTGGTACTACGTGGACAGCATGGGCCGGCCGCCGGCGAGCCCGGTCCGTGGGACATGGAACGCAGGCACGTTGACCCTGGACCGGCGGACAGCCGACGGCGTGGCCCGGCACACGTTCCGCGTTGACGATGGCGTCCTGGTGCACACCGCAGACTTGAAGCTTGAGGGATCTGCCGAGTTCAGCCCGTTGTTGAAGAGCGTGTTCCGGAAGGTCTGAACCCCGAGCAGTCCTAGCCCCCTGCGCGGTCCTAGCCTCCGGCGAACGGCGGCAAAACGTCGATGACGTCTTCGCTTCCCAAGGGAGCCGTACGGTCCCGGACGGCCACCTCATTGCGGAGGAAACTGCTGCGCGCCACGATCCTGGCGAGCGGCGGCGTGCCTTCGGGAGGCAGAGGGCGTTCGACGGCGAGGGCGGCTTCCAGCAGTTCCTCCAGGCTGGTGCCTTCCGGGAGGACGTGACGTTCTTCTTCCACCCCGGCGGCCGCGCGTGCGGCAGCGAAGTAACGGACAAGCAAGGGTTCAGCCTCCGATTGCGCTCATGCTGCGGTCCGGCTGGACGAAGTCCGCTGCGCCGAGACCGGTGTGGTCCATGCCGTGGGCTTTGGGCTTGACCCACATGGCGTCCTGCCACCGTGACGCCAATTCATCATCCGTGGCACCCTCACGGAGAATGCCCAACAGGTCGAATTCTTCGCGGGAGAAAAGGCAGCTCATGATCTTGCCCTCCGCGGTGATGCGAGTACGGCGGCAGTCGGAGCAGAACGGTTCAGTGACTGATGCGATGATGCCGACTGTGCCGAGGACCGGCCCTGTGGCGACGCCCGTTGCCGCATCCCGGCGTCGTACTTCAAAACGTTCGGCCGGGGCGCCGTCCCGCTCCCGGGGGTCGTTGTCCAGCACGAAGTCGCGGGAGAGCAGCTCACGAATCTCGGCGGCCGTGATCATGTTGCGCCGGGTCCATCCGTGGTCGGCATCCAGGGGCATTTGCTCGATGAAGCGGAGTTCGTAGCCGCGGCCCAGGGCCCAAGCCAAGAGGTCCGGCGATTCGGCGTCGTTGATGCCGCGCATCAGCACAGCATTCAGTTTCACGGGACCCAAGCCGGCTGCCCAGGCGGCATCTACGCCGGCCAGGACGCGGTCCAGGAAGGGGCGTCGCGTCAGTTTGGTAAACGTCTCCTCGTGGAGGGAATCGAGCGAGACGTTGATCCGGGTCAGGCCTGCAGCTTTCAGGGCTTGGGCCTTCTTATCCAGTCCCACGCCGTTGGTGGTCATGGAAATGGGGAGGTCCGGGTGGTCGCTCCGGATGCCGGCAATGATTTCCACCAAGTCGGCGCGGACCAGGGGCTCGCCGCCAGTCAGGCGGAGCTCACGTACGCCCAGGGCGTTGACGCCCACACGGACAATGCGGACGATTTCGTCTTTGGTCATCACGGCCTGTTTCGAGAGCCATTCCAAGCCCTCGGCAGGCATGCAGTACGTGCAGCGCAGATTGCATTTGTCCGTCAGGGACAGGCGCATGTCCGTTGCGCGCCGACCATAGCGGTCCCACAGCCCGGCGGGCGTGCCTGCGGGACGTGGGGGCGGAACTGCAACGCCGCTTTCCGTGCTGCCTGCCGCGCCGCCCGTAGGGGGCACCGGCATGCCTAGCTGAACACTCATAAATTCAGGCTACGCCACCGCGGCTGGATCAGTGACACCCGTTACAGTCGCAGAGGCCTTTACCCACACAGTTCTTACGGATTCCCTACACTTGTGCCCTTTGTGCCAGGATCGGGTGCCGGCCACCCCCAGCAAACCTATGCTGAAAGCGTGACCACAAATACGGCATCATCTGCACCAGGGAATCGTCGCATTCTTCTGGTAGAGGATGAACAGACCATTGCCGACGTTGTCCGCGACTACCTGCTGAAGGCCGGGTTCCAAGTGGACATGGCGGGGGACGGCTTCACCGCCCTCGAGCTGGCAGCCTCTCGTCAACCCGACCTTGTGATCCTGGACCGCATGCTGCCGGGACTGGACGGTGTGGAGGTCTGCCGCCGACTCCGCCAAACCATGAGCGTTCCCGTCATCATGGTCACGGCTCTGGGAACCGAAGACGACCGGATTCTGGGCTTGGAAATGGGAGCGGATGATTACGTCACCAAACCCTTCTCTCCGCGGGAGCTGGTCCTCCGGGTTAAATCGGTACTGCGCCGGAGCATCAAGGAATTCGCGCCGGAACCGCCTGTGGAGGCCGCAGGACTTGAACTGGATCCTGCCTCCCGGACAGTCACGCACGGCGGAGTTCCGCTGGCGCTGACGGTCCGTGAATTCGACCTCCTGGCTTTCATGATGCGAAGGCCCAACCAAGTCTTCAGCCGGGAAGAACTGATCAAGGCCGTCTGGGGCTGGGACTTCGGCGATCTGTCCACAGTCACGGTCCACGTCCGGCGCCTGCGGGAGAAAATCGAAGCCAACCCCACCAAACCCGAACTGCTCAAGACCGTATGGGGCGTCGGCTACCGCTTCGACAGCAAGCGATCCGATGGCGTCACTATGAACGTGCACGGCAAAGGGGGTGAGCATGGAAGGCAGTGAGCTGTGGGCCATCCTCGCGTGGGTCCTGTTCTGGGCCGTGCTCATCGGTGCCGGCACTTGGGTGCTTCTCCGGCTGCTTCGCCGGGCCTCGATACTCGCCCAGATCTGCCTGGTGGTGGTGGCCACCGTTGCCGTTCTGGTGGCGGGCATGGTCAGTGCCTTCACCGCCATGTTCATCTCCGCGAGGGACCTCGAAGTCATGTGGTACATCTTGGCCACTGCCTCGGCGGTTGCTGTTGCACTGTCCCTCATGCTTGGTGCCGGCGTCTCCCGGAACGCTGCCCACCTGGTGGACGCTGCCCGGCGCCTGGGGCGTGGCGAAACACTGGAACATACCGTGGCGGAGGGTCGGGGGAGCGCTCCTGCCATGACGTCCGAACTCGCCGAACTGGCCCAGGAACTTGAGGCCAGCAGCCGGAGCCTGGCCGAGTCCCGGCAACGCGAAGCCGCCATTGAGGCCGCCCGTCGCGAGCTGGTGTCGTGGATTTCGCATGACCTCCGAACACCCTTGGCCAGCATGCGCGCCATGACCGAAGCCCTTGAAGATGGCATGGCATCAGATGTTCAGGGCTATTACCGGAAGATCATCGGGCAAACCGAACAAATGACGGCCATGGTCAACGACCTCTTGGAACTATCCAAAATTCAGGCAGGCACCCTCCGCCTGCGTGCCGAGCCGCTGGACCTTTACGACCTCGTCAGCGATGCGCTCTCGGACTTGGCACCTTTGGCCGCGAAACGCGGAATCAGGCTCGACGGCGGCGGTGACCGGGAGTGCATGGCCGTCGCCGACGGACCAAGCCTGGCCCGGGCCGTGCGAAACATACTCCTCAACGCCATCATCTACAGCCCACCAGGCAGCGACGTCCACATTAGCGTCGGCCGGGATCGCGTGGGAGGTTCCGGCGGGAACGCCGTTATCGCTGTGGAGGATCAGTGCGGCGGCATCCCGGACGAGGACCTCCCGCACCTGTTCGAAACGGGCTGGCAGAAAGACCCCGCCCGCCGCACCACGGAAGAGATGCAAGGCCGCTACAGCGGTGCAGGCATCGGCCTGAGCATGGTGGCCGGCATCGTCAAGGCACATGGGGGATCGGTCACCGTGGACAACGTCGACGGCGGTTGCCGCTTTGCGTTGTCATTGCCGGCTGGGGCACCCCCACCGGAATCATCGATGTCATCAATGACTCCTACCGCAACTGACAACCGCCCTGGAGGCTCGTCATGAGTACGCTCGCACCCGATAGCACCCAGCAGCGTCGCATCATGGGCAAGCCCGTATTGTGGGCCGCTGCGGCCGGGGTAGCAGCCGGAGCCGCCGGGATCGCGGCGGGCGAACTGACAGCAGGCCTCCTGAGCCCGCTGGTATCGCCGGTCACAGCCCTTGGTGGCGCCGTGATCGACGCCGTGCCGCCGGGAGTCAAAGACCTGGCAGTCCAGTTGTTCGGCACCGCAGACAAAATCGTGCTGGTGGTGTGCATCGTGGTCGTCGCAGGAATTCTGGCAGCGCTCGCTGGTGTCCTGGAACGCCGCCGGACCGGCTGGGGCCTGGCACTCGCTGGACTGGCGGGCGCAGCAGGACTGACCGCCGTCGTGACCCGAGCCCAAGCGAGCCCCCAAGCGGCCCTTGCACCGATCGTTGCCGCCATTGTCACCATGCTGCTGCTGCGAACGCTCATACGTCGGCTCGCAACCTGGGCTCCGTCCGAAGAAACCCCCGGGCGCGAAAAGGCGCCATTGGCTCGGCGAAGCTTTCTGAACGCCTTGGCTGGAACCTCACTCGCCGCCGTCGTAGCCGGAACGGTGACCACTGTCCTCACCAGGGCCACAGCGGTGGCTTCCGGTTTCCGCGGCTCCATGACGCTCCCGGAACCCGCCACCCCGGCGCAAGCCATTCCTGCGGGTGCGTCCTTGCCGGTGGATGGCATCAGCCCTTTGGTCACCCCGAATGCGGATTTCTACAGGATCGACACCGCATTGACCGTGCCGGCCATCGACCCCCCTGCCTGGACACTGAAGGTCACCGGAATGGTGGAACGCGAAGTTGAAATCGACTTCGCTGCCCTCCTTGCCAAGCCCATGACAGAACGCCACATCACTATCGCCTGCGTGTCCAACAACGTAGGTGGCGACCTCATAGGCAATGCCCTCTGGCTGGGCTGGCCCGTGAGGGAACTCCTGGCAATGGCAGGACCCAAAGGCGGCGCAGACATGGTCCTCTCCACCAGTAACGACGGCTGGACGGCCAGCACTCCCTTGGAGGCCCTCACCGATGACCGTGACGCGCTCCTGGCCGTAGGCATGAACGGTGAACCCCTTCCGCTGGAACACGGATTCCCCGTACGGATGATCGTGCCGGGCCTCTACGGCTTTGTCTCCGCCACCAAATGGCTCACTGAACTGAAGGTCACACGTTTCACCGACGACACCGCGTATTGGACGCCCCGCGGCTGGAGCGATCACGGGCCCATCAAGACGCAATCGCGCATCGATGTACCCCGCAGCGGCCGGAGCGTCCAAGCAGGCAAGGTGCAGTTCGGCGGTGTGGCATGGGCCCAGCACAGGGGAATCAACCGCGTCGAGCTCCGCGTCAACCGCGGACCGTGGCAGCAGGCAGCGCTTGCCGGAGCCATCTCCACTGACACTTGGTATCAGTGGCAGTTGGGCATCGACCTCACGCCAGGAGACTACGAAGTGCAAGTCCGGGCCACCGATTCCAGCGGTGTTCCCCAGACCGAAGACAAGGCACCTGTAGCCCCCGACGGTGCCACCGGATATCACACCATCAACGTCAAGGTGGGCTGAGGCCCTAGTCTGGGTACGTCCGGAGAATTCCCCGGAAGCCAGCGTGTCCACACAGGAGGATGTCCGTGCCCAGATCTGTTGCCGCCCACCGCCAGGCAGTGGTGGAACTGCTGACCGGCGTCAGTGCGGATAGGGGTAAGCTCCGCCTGCCACTGCTGGAGGCGCTGGGCAAAGCGCTCGCCGTCGATGTCTACGCGCCCCTCTCCCTGCCCCCGTTCGACAATTCCCAAATGGACGGCTTTGCCGTCCGCTCGGCAGACATTCCCGACGGCGGTGCGGAGCTCCGGGTAGCTGAGCCGGTTCCGGCAGGTGCCGCGCCGGCAGCACTCAAGCCCGGCTTTGCCGCCCCCATCATGACCGGGGCCGTGATCCCCGAGGGGGCCGACGCCGTCGTGCCCATTGAAAAGGCGACGCCGAACGCTTTCCCGGACCCTGCAGCGGGGGAGGCTGTTGTCGTCCTGCCTTCAGTCGCTCCCGGCACCTACGTCCGGGACAGCGGCAGCGACATTGGGAAGGGTGAACTGGCGCTGGTCGCAGGCACCCGGATGGGACCCGCACAGTTGGGTCTCTTGGCGGCCTTAGGCCTGACAACCGTTGAAGTCCGCAAACCTTGGCGCGTGCTTCTGGTCACAACCGGAGACGAGGTAGTGGAGCCCGGGAAGGAACTCACTGCCGGCAAGATTTTCGACTCCAACGGAACACTGCTCGAAGCCTCCATGCGACAGGCCGGCCTGGACGTGGTCCGCACCGGAATTTCCGATGACGACCCCTCCAAGCTGCTGGCGGTCCTCCAACGTCACACCGGACCGGCGGAGGACCGGGTAGATGTCATCGTCACCACAGGGGGAGTGAGTAAGGGCGCCTACGAAGTAGTCCGGCAGGCCATGGCGAACCAGCCGGTGGAATTCCTGCCGGTCGCCATGCAGCCAGGTGGACCGCAGGGATTGGGCACCGTCGAGGGTGTTCCGTTCCTTGGCTTCCCGGGAAATCCGGTCAGCTGCCTGGTCTCCTTCGAGATGTTTCTCCGACCGGCCCTTTCACAGGTACTGGGAACGCCTGCGCAGCGGCCGGTGCTCAAAGCACGTTTGGCCGAATCGCTGACCTCGCCGGAAGGAAAACACCAGGTTCGCCGCGGAACCATGGGCGCCGATGGCACGGTCCGGATGGAAGGCGGCGCAGGTTCCCACCTGGTCCACGCCCTGGCCCGGGCAAACGCGCTGGTGCAGATCCCCGGAGACGTCACGGAACTCGCCGAAGGGGACGAAGTGGAAGTATGGATGCTGTGAACCACACTCCCGAAAATTCCGGTGGCCTGACCCACCTCAGGCAGGACGGCACTGCGCAGATGGTGGACGTTTCAGAAAAAGCCGTCACTACGCGTGAAGCCACCGCCACAGCCACTGTCCGCAGCACGCCTAACGTCCTGGCCCTGCTGGGCGCCGGTGAGCTGCCTAAGGGCGATGCCCTCGCCGTGGCACGTGTTGCGGGGATCATGGCGGCGAAGAAGACACCCGAGCTGATTCCGTTGTGCCATCCCTTGCCGATATCCAAGGTCACGGTGGACTTCGAGCTGGGCGCCGACTCTGTTGAAATCCTGGCGAGCGTCAAGACCAGAGGCGTGACCGGCGTCGAAATGGAAGCCCTGACGGCGGCCTCGGTTGCCGCATTGAGCGTCTACGACATGATCAAGGCCGTGGACAAGCATGCAGTGCTGACCGATATTCGTGTGCTCGCCAAGAGCGGTGGAAAAAGCGGAGACTGGGACGTTTCCGGAGAATCGACCCCCAGGGAGGCCGGCGCGTGAGTGCGTGCGAGCCGATCACGCTGCGGAAGGCCGGCGTCGTTATCGCGTCAACCCGAGCAGCCGCCGGCGTGTACGCCGATGAGACGGGGCCGATCATCCTCGATTGGCTCAGCGAGCACGGCTTCGATACGTTCCCCACCATGGTGGTGCCGGACGGTGAGCCGGTTGGCGCTGCCCTGAGGGCACTCCTGACACAGCACCCCGCCGTGATCATCACCAGCGGCGGTACGGGCCTCAGCCCGGACGACCGCACGCCTGAAATGACGCTGCCCCTCCTCGAACGCGAGATTCCGGGCATCATGGAGGGTATCCGGCGCGCCGGCGCCGCCAAAACCCCCATGGCCATGCTGAGCCGTGGCCACGCCGGGGCAGCGGGGAAAACGTTCGTCATCAACCTGCCCGGATCCCCGAAAGGCGTCATGGACGGCTTGGCTGTCCTGGACCCTGTGATCGGGCACCTCTGTGAGCAATTGGAAGGAAACCATGGGCATTGAAACAAACTTTGAAGTGGTGAGCGCAGTCCTCAGCGCCGAGCCCATTTCCGTAGACCAAGCCATCAGGGCAGTGGAGTCGGATACCGCCGGAGCAGTGGTCAGCTTCAGTGGCGTCGTTCGAAATCACGACGACGGCAAGGCAGTGGACCGGCTAAGCTACAGCGCGCATCCCACGGCGCATCAGGTGATGTCGGACGTCGTGGCGCAGCTGGTTGCCGAGCACTCCGGAGAAGCGGCGCAACCCGTTCGGATCTGGGCAGCCCACCGGATCGGCATGCTGGAGATCGGTGATCCCGCGCTGGTGTGTGCAGTGGCTGCCGCCCATCGAGGCCAAGCATTCGCTGTGTGCTCCGAACTCGTGGACCGGGTCAAAGAACAGGTCCCCATATGGAAGGAACAGTTCTTTACTGACGGCACCATGGAATGGGTGGGAGCAGGGGAGTAGGCCGGAGTAACGGTTCCTGCCGGGCTCCGGCCCGGCGGTAGGGTTAACGGCATGACCGAACAACTTGCTGTTGCAGTGCTGGGCGCCCACGGGCGCATGGGAATTGAAGCCGTTAAGGCTGTTGACGCAGCCGAAGACATGAAGCTCGTAGCCGCTCTGGGCCGCGGCGATTCCCTGGAGAAACTGCTCGACGCCGGTGCACAGTACGTTGTTGACCTGACCGTTCCGGACATCACCGAGACCAACGTCCGGTTCGCCGTGGAGCACGGCATCCACGCAGTTGTGGGTACCACTGGCTGGGACGCCCACCGGCTCGATTCCTTGCGGAGCCTCTTGGAGCAAAAGCCGGACACCGGTGTTCTGATCGCCCCGAACTTCGCCCTCGGATCGGTGCTCGCCTCCGCGTTCGCGGCGAAGGCGTCGCGATACTTCGAGTCCGTGGAAATCATCGAACTGCACCACCCCAACAAGGTTGATGCTCCCTCCGGCACCGCAGTGCGCACGGCACAGCTGATCGCTGAAGCGCGCCAGGAAGCCGGCGTCCCGGCGAGCCCGGACGCCACGGAAACATCACTGGACGGTGCGAGGGGCTGCGACGTGGACGGGGTTCGTGTCCACAGCGTGCGCCTCCGCGGTTTGGTGGCCCATCAGGAAGTGCTCTTCGGTGGTCCGGGTGAGCAGCTGACGTTGCGCCACGACTCCTTCGACCGTGCCTCCTTCATGCCCGGCGTCCTTCTCGGGCTTCGCAAAGTCGCAGCCAACCCCGGCCTCACCGTTGGCTTGGACGGCTACTTGGACCTGGGGCTCTAGGATCATGGGCAATTTTTGGACCTCTTTGAAGAAGAACCGCACCAAAATCTGGGTGGGTGCCATCACCTTGCTGTTGGTGCTTTACCTGGTGGTTTCCGTGCAGCGCTCGTTCCTCTTGCTCGGCGACCCCAACCTTGTAGCCAAGGGGATCGGGGCCGCCTATCTGGTCCTGCCTGTTGTTGGCGCATGGGCGCTCATCCGTGAGCTGCTTTTTGGTGCCCGTACAGAGCAGATGGCCAAGGTTCTGGAAGCCGAGGGCGGATTGCCGGTTGATGATCTTCCGCGCACTCCCGGCGGGCGTATTGTCCGCGCAGCTGCTGACGCCGAGTTTGAGAAGTACCGCGCCGAGGCCGAGGCCGCTCCGGAGGACTGGCGCTCATGGTTCCGGCTCAGCTGCGCCTACGATGCCTCAGGAGACCGCAAACGTGCACGTGCATCCATGCGTGACGCCGTGAAACTCTTTCGCTCTCAGCCCACCGCAGCTGGCCGGTGACGGCCCAGGCTTGATGCCGTGTGGGCCACCCACTCCAATGGTCCGCGGCGCCGAAGTACGGCGAAACAAACGCCGATCACAACAGCAGTGAGAGCCTGGGCCCAGTACATACCTTCATCTGTCCACCCCGAGGGCAGGGGCTGGTTGGTGAAGCCGGAGACAACCCACACGTGCGCTGAATAGAGGGTCAGGGTCATCGCCCCCGGCCCGCTCAGCAGGATCAGGAAGTTGACCTTGATCCGCTCCGCCCAGGTGCCGAGCAGCAGGAACAAACCCACCACGGCCGCAGCCACCCCACCGCTGTGCAGCAGGTCCAAGGTGGTCCCGGCGTGCGGGGACGCTGTCGCCAGCCACCACCATGTACCGGTCTGTTCGAGGCCGGTGACGTTCACCTGAAGCATGCTCTCCAACGGGTATCCGCGGGTGTTCGGGAGGACTGAAAGTGCAGCCCGACCACCCCACAGCTCCATGGCAAGGATTCCGACGACTTTTGCCAGGCCGGCCACCACGACCCCGCAGGTCAGCAGCAGCACTTGGACTCGCGCCGTCGTCAGCGCCAAGCGGCCGATCACCAATCCGAGCAGCAGATAAGAGATCCACTGGAACGCGGGGTAGTAGCCGGTGAAAAAGAGGTCGGCGAGGAGGAGCGCAGGCGTCTCCATGTCCTCCCAGTTGGGATTGTGGCCCAACTTCAAGGGAGGGTTGGCGTCCAGCAGCAGAGGCCGGACCAGATATGCCAGCACCGGTGACAGCAGGACCCAGCCAAGTGCCCAAAAGCAGAGCGCCTTGAGCCGAAGGCCGAGGAACGGCAGGATGCACAGGAACAGAACCGCGTAGTGGACGAGGATCACGGCTACGTTGACTTCCAGGCCGCCCAGCATGAGTCCGACGACGGCGATCACCAAGGCGCGCATGGCAACTCCACCCCGGGCAGCCCATAGTTCCGTGCCGCTGCGGGGCTCCTGCTTGCCCGTACTGAGCGCCAGCCCGACGCCGGCGAGGACGGCAAACAGCGCCGCGGACCTGCCTGAGAACACCAATCCCACAAAGGTCGGCTCCCATTGCGGGGACGGTCCGAACGTTGGCATCACGTGCGTGGCCATCATCCCCAGCAAGGCTGCACCCCTGGCGGCATCTATCCCTGTGAGCCGGGAGGAGACGCGTCGGCCGCCTGGCGCTTTCTGCGTCGGGGTCGTCTCTTGCGAAGTCATGCAGCGATCGTCTCATAAGCCAATGTGAGCCGCTCGTGATGTGACAAGAAGCCCTTGTGTTCGAATATATGTTCGAATAACATGGCTGCATGAACGAAGCTCCCAAGCCGCCGGAAGGCATTCAAGGACCCATGAAAGCGATGAGCCCCGGCGTCGTCGATTTCCTGTTCAGGCAGCTCGTAGCGGGCGAGCCTCCGGAAGACACCCAGTGGCGGCGTGAAGGTCCTGTCTTGGCGGAGCAGACGCCGGGGTCCGAACTCGCCCGTCGGCTGTCCGAGACGGACCTGGCGTCCTTGACGCCACTGGAACTTTTCGAGTACGTTCGCGCCTCGCAGCGCTTGGTGGCTTGGGCAGAACAGCTCAAGGAGCGGGCAGTGGCGCACTACTGTGCGGAGGAGCCTGCACGGGCGCCCAAACCCGCTTAACAGCCTCGGACCCGTCTCCTTCCACAGCTCTGTCGCCGGCGAATGAGGACCACCACGCGGGACCCATTCTTCCAACAAGCCTGCGACAGGGTAACGTTTTTCGTATGTCTGACTTGCGCGCCCACGTTCCCGCCCTTGGTACCCTGCTGACCGCCATGGTCACCCCGTTCACTGAGGACGGCAAGGTGGACTATGACCAAGCCGCAGCGCTGGCAGAAAAGCTCGTTCAGGACGGATGCGACGGACTCGTGGTCACCGGTACCACTGGAGAGACGTCAACCCTTACGGACGATGAAAACCTCGGTATGTTCCGGGCGGTCAAAGAAGCCGTTGGAGGCAAAGCCGCCATCATTGCCGGGACCGGCACCAACGACACCGCCCACTCCGTGCACCTCTCGCAGCGTGCGGCAGAAGTCGGCGTCGATGGTCTCCTGGTCGTCACCCCTTACTACAACAAGCCCAGCCAGGCAGGCGTTCGTGCGCACTTCGAGACGATTGCATCGGCCACGGACCTGCCCGTCATGCTCTACGACATTCCGGGCCGTTCCTCCATTGCGATCGCTCCCGAGACCATGATTGCGCTTGCGAAGCACCAGAACATCGTGGCCGTCAAGGACGCCAAAGCGGACTTCGCTGCTGCAACGCGGGTCATGGCTGAAACGGACCTGGTCTTCTACTCCGGTGATGACGGATTGACGCTGCAGTGGATGGCACTCGGCGCCGTCGGCCTGGTGGGCGTCACTACTCACGTCGCCACCAGCCGCTTCCGCGAGCTGATCGACGCCGTCAACGCCAGCGACCTCGCCAAGGCAAGGGCCATCAACTTTGAACTGGAGCCCGTCATACGCGCAACCATGACGCGGGTCCAAGGCGCAGTAGCCGCCAAGCAGATTCTCAAGTGGCAGGGAGTCCTGCCCAACTCGGTTGTCCGTTTGCCCCTCGTGGAGCCGGACGCGGCCGAGATCGAAATCATCCGCGGGGATTTGGCAGAAGCCGGAATGGACTTCGACGTCCAGGACGGTTCCGCCGGAAAGTAGCAAAACATGACCCAAACCGCCCTTCCCGGACTGGTTACTCCGCCGAAACTGCCGAAAGGCACACTGCGGATTGTCCCGCTCGGTGGACTGGGAGAGATTGGCCGCAACATGGCGGTCTTCGAAATCGACGGCAAACTGCTGGTGGTTGACTGTGGCGTGCTCTTCCCCGAGGAAACCCAGCCCGGCGTCGATTTGATCCTGCCTGATTTCTCCTACATTGAGGACCGTCTGCAGGACATCGTAGGCGTCGTGCTGACCCACGGCCACGAGGACCACATTGGCGCGGTTCCCTACCTCCTGCGCCTCAAAGCCGATATCCCTCTGATCGGATCGCAGCTGACTCTTGCCCTGGTGGAAGCCAAGCTCCAGGAACACCGGATCAAGCCGTACACGCTGACCGTCACTGAGGGGCAGGTGGAGCAGTTCGGCCCGTTCGAGTGTGAGTTCGTTGCAGTCAACCACTCCATCCCGGATGCCTTGGCAGTCTTCATCCGAACCGAGGGCGGCAACGTCCTCCACACCGGCGACTTCAAGATGGATCAGTTGCCGCTGGATGGCCGTATTACGGACCTTCGACACTTCGCGCGTTTGGGCGAAGAGGGCGTGGACCTGTTCATGGCAGACTCCACCAACGCGGACGTACCGGGCTTCACCACCGCCGAGAAGGAAATCGGGCCCACCTTGGACCGGTTGTTCGGACAGGCCAAGAAGCGCATCATCGTGGCCTCATTCTCTTCCCACGTTCACCGTGTCCAGCAAGTTCTGGATGCCGCAGCCAAACATGGCCGCAAGGTGGCCTTCGTTGGCCGTTCAATGGTCCGCAACATGGCTATCGCAGCCAAGCTTGGCTACCTCGATGTCCCCGAAGGCATCCTGGTGGACATCAAGAACATCGACAACATGCCGGACGACCGCGTGGTTCTCATGTCCACCGGATCGCAGGGTGAGCCGATGGCTGCGCTCTCCCGCATGGCCAACGGTGACCACCGTGTGGTGGTGGGCAAGGGAGATACCGTCATCCTGGCCTCCAGCCTCATCCCGGGCAATGAGAACGCCGTTTTCCGTATCATCAATGGCCTCCTCAAGCTCGGCGCCGATGTGATCCACAAGGGCACGGCAAAGGTTCACGTGTCCGGGCACGCAGCCGCCGGTGAACTGCTCTACTGCTACAACATCCTTGAGCCTCTCAACGCGATGCCCGTCCATGGTGAAACCCGCCACCTGATTGCCAATGGCAACATTGCGCTCGAATCAGGTGTCCCGGCCGAGGGCATCATCCTGAGCGACAACGGCACTGTCATTGACCTCAAAGACCATAAGGCCAACGTGGTGGGCCAGGTGGAAGTCGGCTTTGTCTACGTCGATGGTTCCAGCGTGGGAGAAATCACCGACGCCGACCTCAAGGACCGTCGCGTCCTGGGGGATGAGGGCTTCATTTCCGTTATCACGGTCATCAGCCGGACCACCGGCAAGATCGTGTCCGGCCCGGAGATCCATGCCCGCGGTGTGGCCGAGGATGACTCCGTCTTCGACGAGATCATCCCCAAGATCAACGCCGCCCTCGAAGATGCTGTGCTTAATCACACCGACCACACCAACCACCAGTTGCAGCAAGTGGTCCGCAGGATCATCGGCACGTGGGTTAACCGCAAGCTTCGCCGCCGCCCCATGATCATCCCCGTGGTCCTGGAGGCGTAGCCAGCCAGCAACATGAATACCCAAGGGGGCCTGAAATCCGCGGATTTCAGGCCCCCTTGGGGTAGCGTGGCACTTATGGCGACCCGTACTACCTCCACGCCACGAGGCAGCTCCAGCAGTAAATCCGGCGGCACAGGCCGGAGCACAGCCGCATCCAAAACCAGCGGAGCTGCGTCCAAGAGCGGGCGCGGCAGCACTGCCCGCACCAAACAGGCGGCCGCCGTCGAGCCTCATGCTCCTCTGCCGCTTCGCATGCTTTCAGGTTTCTGGCAGGGCATCGGCCACGTTGTCGGCGCCGGGGTCCGGCGAATCGGCTACGACGTCAGTGATCTGGATCCCGCCGACCGCCGGGACGGTGCAGCCCTGTTCAATTTGGTGTTGGGCATTGCCATCGCCACCTTCGCTTGGTGGGGTCTGACCGGGTGGCTCCCTGACATGGTTTACAGCGTGGTCAATGGGACCTTCGGGTGGATGTCCCTGATCCTGCCCTTCATGCTGTTCGTCTGTGCTTTCCGTCTTTTCCGCAAGCCACAGGATGGCCGTGGGAATAACCGCGTGGGTATCGGTTTCATGATCATGACCCTGGCAGGGTCGGGCCTGGCCCATGTCATTGGTGGCCTGCCCACCGTTGCGGATGGCTTCGACGGCCTGCGCAAAGCTGGCGGAATGCTGGGTTTCCTCGCCGCCGCCCCGTTGGCTGCAATCCATATGGCTGTCCCCGTGGTCCTTTACGGACTATTGGCGTTTGTGTCTCTGTTGATCGTCACGGCTACGCCGTTTGGTGCCATTCCGTCCCGGATCAGGGGCGCCTATGAACACCTCATGGGTGTTGACCTCATGGATGAGTCCGGCAAAGACGCCCATGACCGCAGCTACCTCTATGAAAACGAAGCTTCCACCAAGCCGAAGAAAAAGAAGCGCATGCGCTTCTTTGGCAAGGACGAGGAAACAGATACGAGCCTGGAAGGTTACGTCGGGGACGAGGCCTTCGAGCACGCAATAGTCGACGACGACGAAACTCCGCGTGCGTCCGAACCGCGCGTTCCACCGGGCGTGCGTCGTCCAACGCAGGCCGAGATCGCCGTCGGAAAGATCAAGGCCGCCCAAGGCCTGGGTGGCGCCACGCCAGGTATCGACAACCCCACCGAGGCCATCCCGATACTGACTCCGGAGATGACCGCGCCTGTGGCTCCGGTTGCCCAGGTTCCCGCGAAACCCGCAGGGGCGCCCCTCCCTCAGGCGCCCATTCCGCAGCGCACCGAGCAACTGTCCCTTGCCGGCGATGTCACCTACACCTTGCCGGCATCGGACTACCTGACGCCCGGCTCCATTCCGAAGGAGCGCACGGAAGCCAATGACGCCGTCGTCGCTGCGCTGACGGACACCCTGACGCAATTCAACGTTGAGGCCGCGGTGACCGGCTTCAGTCGTGGTCCCACTGTGACGCGTTATGAGATCGAGCTGTCTCCCGGTACCAAGGTGGAGCGCGTCACTGCCTTGTCCAAGAACATCTCTTATGCCGTGGCGTCGAGCGATGTCCGCATCCTGAGCCCGATTCCCGGCAAGTCCGCCATTGGTATCGAGATCCCGAACACTGACCGCGAGACCGTATCGCTGGGTGATGTGCTGCGGAGTCAGAATGCGCGCAGGACCGACCACCCGATGGTCATGGGCGTCGGCAAGGACGTCGAGGGTGGCTACGTGGTAGCCAACCTCGCCAAGATGCCTCACTTGCTCGTTGCCGGTGCTACCGGTGCTGGTAAGTCGAGCTTCGTGAACTCCATGATCACCTCCATCCTTATGCGTGCCACGCCTGATGAGGTACGGATGGTCATGGTGGACCCCAAGCGCGTGGAGCTCACGGCGTACGAGGGCGTCCCGCACCTGATTACGCCCATTATCACCAACCCCAAGAAAGCGGCCGAGGCTTTGCAGTGGGTGGTTCGCGAGATGGACGCCCGCTACGACGACCTCGCCAACTACGGTTACAAGCACATTGACGACTTCAACAAAGCGGTCAGGGCGGGCAAGGTTGTGCCGCCCGTGGATTCCAAGCGCGTCATCAAGCCTTACCCGTATCTTCTGGTGATCGTTGACGAGCTCGCCGACCTCATGATGGTTGCCCCGAGGGACGTCGAAGACTCGATTGTCCGCATCACCCAGCTCGCGCGTGCCGCCGGCATCCACTTGGTGCTTGCAACGCAGCGTCCGTCCGTTGACGTCGTGACGGGCCTGATCAAGGCGAACGTTCCGTCCCGTATGGCGTTCGCTACATCGTCCGTGACGGACTCGCGTGTTGTGCTGGACCAGCCGGGCGCCGAGAAGCTCATCGGCCAAGGTGACGCTCTGTTCCTTCCGATGGGTGCTTCCAAGGCCATGCGTGTCCAAGGCGCGTGGGTCACGGAATCCGAGATCCATAAGGTTGTGGAGCACGTCAAGGGACAGCTGCAGGCTGTCTACCGTGACGACGTCGCTGCTGAGGCGCCCAAGAAGCAGATCGACGACGACATTGGAGACGACCTCGAGGTCCTGCTCCAGGCAACGGAGCTTGTGGTCACCACGCAGTTCGGCTCAACCTCCATGCTTCAGCGAAAGCTTCGGGTGGGCTTTGCCAAGGCCGGCCGCCTCATGGACCTCCTGGAATCCCGCGGCGTTGTGGGTCCCTCAGAAGGTTCCAAGGCGCGGGACGTCCTGGTCAAGCCCGATGACCTCGCAGCAGTACTTGCCGCGATGAAGGGCCAGGAATCACCCGCTGCGCCCGACGCGCATACCGCCGCGCTGAGCGATAACGCGAACTCGAACATCGCCGTCGGCGGTTATGCCGAAGACCTTGTGCAAGCGGACCTGGACAACCGGACGCAGGCCATCGAATACTACGACGGCGCCGATGGCCCGAATGATGACGAAGAGGGCGGCGAGGACGCCTGGTCGCTCACGGGGCGTTAGCCCAAGGAAGGCAGCCCCAAAGAAGGTAGCCTAGTGGGGTGACTACAGCCGAGGGTGATAACGCGACTTCCAGCAGTTCCGACGTCTGGAACCTGCCCAACATCCTCACGATGCTCCGCATCGTCCTGGTTCCCTTCTTCGTCTGGTTCCTGGTGGCCGACGACGGCGAATACGGCGTGTGGCGCTGGGCCGCTGTTGTCGCCTTCGCCGTCGCCATCTATACGGACAAGCTCGACGGCGACATTGCCCGGGCGCGGGGCCTCATCACCAACTTCGGCAAGATTGCCGATCCCATCGCCGACAAGCTGCTGATCGGTTCTGCGCTGGTTCTCCTGTCCATCCTGGGAGAGTTGCCGTGGTGGGTAACTATCCTCATCCTGGTGCGGGAGTGGGGGATAACCGCCCTACGCTTCGTGGTTATCCGGTACGGCGTCATGCCTGCCTCCCGCGGGGGCAAGCTGAAGACAGTGGTCCAAACGGTGGCCATTTTCCTTTACATCCTGCCGCTGAAGGCGATCGCTCCCTGGCTGGGCGACGTCGCCTTCTGGGTCATGATGGTGGCTCTCGCCATCACCCTCTGGACCGGCGTCGAGTACGTCATCCAAGCGCTGAGGCTGCGCGCGGCCGGGCGGCGTGCATGACGCCCGATGACGGCGCATCCGCCGCTGAACAGACGTCGACGGCGGCGGTGGCTATTGCCATCGGGAACAAACTGACCGTGGCTACCGCTGAGTCACTGACGGCGGGCATGGTTGCGGCAGTATTGGCCAACACCCCGGGAGCATCCGGGATGCTGCAGGGCGGCGTGGTTGCCTACCAGAATTCAGTGAAGGCCGGTGTCCTGGGTGTTTCCCAGCAGCTGCTCTCAGAGGTCGGCTCCGTTGACGGGCAGGTGGCGGAGGCCATGGCCGACGGCGCAAGGCGGGTCTGTGGCGCCGATCTTGGGATTTCCACTACGGGGGTGGCCGGACCTGAGCCGCATGACGGCAAAGCAGTAGGCACGGTGTTCATCGGAATTGCCGGGAAATCCGGAACGGAGTCGTTTGAATACAGTTTTTCGGGGGACAGGCAATCCATCAGGGAACAAGCTTGCGGGGCCGCCTTGGCGCGTCTGCTTGCTGCCCTGAGTGACGTTGGTTACCGTTCGTAAAGTAGTCGGGAACAAAAACTGATTGCCAATAGTTGTGTCATTGTGTCGCTTCGGAAGAGCCGGGGCGCCTAGGATGTAAAAACCAACCCGGTCCGCCAGCCAGCGAACCGGACGAATGAGGGAGCAAGGCGATACAGATGGTAAAGCAGCCCGTATCCGTAAACGGCGTTGTCCGCTGGAAGGATGTGGGCTTGGCTGATCAGGCACAGAGCGAACAGAAGGAGCGCAAAATGGTTGTACTACGCCACGAGATCGGTGATGTACTGCGCGATGTCCGCCAGCGTCAGGGCCGTACCCTCCGCGAGGTTTCGCACAGCGCCCGCGTCTCACTCGGCTACTTGAGTGAAGTTGAACGCGGCCAGAAGGAGGCTTCTTCCGAGCTCCTGTCCTCTATCTGCACAGCCCTGGATGTTCCGTTGTCCCACATGCTTCGCGAAGTCAGCGACCGCGTGGCCGTCGCAGAAGGTGTCGCAGTTCCGGACACTGTTCCGCAGGAATTCTCCCAGCGTTACGGGCGCGATCTCGACCTCACGGACGACTTCCCGCAAGGAATGCTCTCCGGAGCCAGGTAACCGCTCCACCAGAACCATGGAAAAGGTCCCCAGCCTCAGGCTGGGGACCTTTTTCGTATGAGTTCGTGGGATGCAGGCGCGGCAGGATGCTGCCTAAACGCCCGTGGGCTTGTCCTCGGCGTCGATTCCAGGTTCCTTCACGTTGAGCACACCGTCGCCGTAGATCGCGTTGAGCCGGCCCATGTAATCAGCCAACGTTTGGACGTCCTCCAGTGGCCATTCGCCGAGTCGTTCTCGGAACACCTGCCTGCGGGCATCCTGAACCTGGTGCATCTTCTCTTCGCCCTTATCCGTCAACCGGATGGACTGGGCCCTGCCGTCCTGGGGATCCGCTTCTTTGTACACCAGGCCGATGCTTTCCAGAAAGGCGATCTGGCGGCTCACGGAGGGCTTGCCTACCCCGATGCACGTGGCCAGGTCAGTGAGCCGGATGGGCCCCTCCCGGCGGATGACTGTGAGGAGTCCATAGGCGGCAGGTTCCATGTCAGGGTGGACCTGGCGCGACAACTGGTGGGAGATAGAACGGGCACGGCGCCAGAGCAGGCTCAGCTGGTGTTCAACCTGCTGGAGGGCGTCGTCCGCGGCGTCGCCTGGCACGGCCGTACTTGGCGTGCTCTGGAGAGGATTGCTCATGGCAACCATTCTAGAGTCCGGGGCCATGAGAGACTCTATCCGTGAGGGCAAGTGACTTTTGGCGACTGATGGACGATGAATTCGGGGCAGGCTACTCCCGGGTCCTGGCCAACTCGCTGGTACTCGCCGGCGTTGGCGGACGGACTGCCGTGGAGGCGTTGGCCTCCGGTTATCAGCCCCGCGAGGTCTGGTTGGCCATGTGTGAGGTCCAGGATGTTCCCCCCGAACGCAGGCTTGGCAGGGATATCAAACCGACTGCCAATTGAACTCCGGCACCCGATGGTGACGGCGTCCCGGCATGGGACACGCCGGGACGTTGTTCGAATATCTGTTCGGGTGGGGATATGCTCCTGTGAGAGGAAAATTGATCTCGAAGGACGCATTCCAGAGCCTCCGGCAGCCCGGTTATCCACATAGCCATTGCCGGCTACTAAAAATGTCAGAGCACCGTAATAGCGTCTGACGTGACAGGAAAGCGGCCCTTCGGGCCACTCCACAGCGAGAAAGCATCAGAGGTGTGAACCATGGCGGCAACCCCGGATCGTGAGAAGGCGCTCGAAGCAGCGCTTGCCCAGATCGACAAGCAGTTCGGCAAAGGCTCCATCATGCGCCTGGGTGATGACACCCGCGCGCCGATTGAGGTCATTCCGACCGGCTCCATTGCACTGGATGTCGCCCTTGGCATTGGCGGCCTGCCGCGAGGCCGAGTGGTGGAAATCTACGGCCCGGAGTCCTCGGGTAAGACCACCGTTGCGCTTCATGCCGTGGCCAACGCGCAGCGGGCAGGTGGCATTGCAGCCTTCATTGACGCTGAGCACGCCCTTGACCCGGACTACGCTGCCAAGCTTGGCGTGGATACGGATGCACTCCTGGTCTCCCAGCCGGACACCGGTGAGCAGGCCCTGGAGATCATGGACATGTTGGTGGGCTCCGGCTCGCTGGACATCGTGGTCATTGACTCCGTGGCGGCCCTGGTACCCCGCGCCGAAATCGAAGGCGAAATGGGCGACTCCCACGTTGGCCTCCAGGCCCGACTCATGAGCCAGGCATTGCGTAAGATCACAGGCCGCTTGAGCCAGACCAAGACCACCGCCATCTTCATCAACCAGTTGCGTGAAAAGATCGGCGTGTTCTTCGGATCTCCGGAAACCACCACCGGTGGTAAGGCCCTGAAGTTCTACGCCTCAGTGCGAATCGACGTCCGTCGTATCCAGACCCTGAAGGAAGGTGCGGACTCCGTCGGTAACCGCACCAAAGCGAAGATCGTCAAGAACAAGATGGCTCCGCCGTTCAAAATCGCCGAGTTCGACATCATCTACGGTCAGGGCATCTCCCGCGAGGGCGGCATTATTGACATGGGTGTGGAGCACGGCATCATCAAGAAGTCGGGCTCGTGGTTCACGTACGACGGCGATCAGCTCGGCCAGGGCATGGAGAACTCGCGTCGATTCCTTCGGGATAACCCTGAGCTTGCTCAGGAGCTTGAGCGCCTGATCAAGGAAAAGCTTGGCGTGGGCGTCGTCAAGACGGAAGAAGATTCCCCGAAACTGAAGGCCGTTGACGGCTAGAAGAGGGCCGGATCCGAATTCTTCGGTTGCGGCCGATCCCGAACCTGATCCCGAATCCGTGGCGCGTGCCATCGTGCTGAGGCAGTTGACGATGGCGCCGCGGAGTCGGCTGCAGTTGTCCCGGAAACTCGCGGAACGCAATGTTCCCGAGGACGTGGCGCAGGCAGTTCTGGATCGCTTCGAAGAGGTTCAGCTGATCGATGATGCTGAGTTTGCCAGAATGTGGGTCCGGAGCCGCTCGCAAAGCAAAAAGCTTGCCAAGGGTGCCATTCGTCGTGAACTGGCAGACAAAGGCATCGAGTTGGACGCAGCGGAAGAGGCCCTCTCGCAGCTCAGTGACCAAGACGAGGAATTGGCTGCCCGGGAGCTCGTTCAGCGCAAGCTGCGGCCGGGCATGGATTTGTCAGATCGGGCCGAGCGGGACAAGTACACCCGCCGGTTTGCATCCATGCTGGCACGCAAAGGGTATGCCCCTTCCTTGGCTTTCAGAATCGTCGGTGAGGTGCTGGCAGAAGCCGGTACCCTTGAGTAGTGAGTTTGACCATTCCCTCCCCAATAGCTGCCACCACTCCTTCTGCTGCGTCCATGACTGCCGGTGAGCCCAAGACCTATCAGGTTCGGACTTTTGGCTGCCAAATGAACGTCCATGATTCCGAGCGCATGGCGGGGCTCCTTGAAGAGGCCGGTTATGTGCCCGCTGACGGTGAGGTGGCGGACGTCGTGGTCTTCAACACGTGTGCTGTCCGGGAGAATGCAGACAACAAACTCTACGGAAACCTCGGCCAGCTGCGGCAGGTCAAAGAGGCGAACCCCGGTATGCAAATTGCAGTTGGCGGTTGCCTGGCCCAGAAGGACCGCGAAACCATTGTGAAGAAGGCACCGTGGGTTGATGCTGTATTCGGAACGCACAATGTGGGAGCTCTCCCGGCTTTGCTGAACCGTGCCCGGCACAACAATGAGGCACAGCTGGAGATTCTCGAATCCCTGGATGTGTTCCCGTCGACGCTCCCCACAAAGCGTGACTCGGTTTATGCAGGATGGGTCTCCATCTCCGTGGGTTGCAACAACACCTGCACTTTCTGCATTGTGCCCTCGCTTCGTGGCAAGGAGAAGGACCGGCGCCCGGGCGAGATCCTGGCCGAAATCCAGGCACTCGTTGATGACGGAGCTGTGGAAGTAACGTTGCTGGGCCAGAACGTGAATTCGTACGGTGTGGAGTTTGGTGACCGTCAGGCATTCTCCAAACTCCTGCGTGCTTGCGGTGAAATCGAAGGTCTGGAGCGTGTTCGTTTCACCAGCCCCCACCCCGCTGCATTTACGGACGATGTCATAGACGCCATGGCCGAGACACACAACGCCATGCCACAGCTGCATATGCCGTTGCAGTCCGGCTCGGACAAAGTGCTCAAGGACATGCGTCGTTCATATCGCTCCAGCAAATTCCTGGGGATCCTGGACAAAGTGCGGGACCGCATCCCCCACGCCGCCATCACGACGGACATCATCGTTGGCTTCCCGGGCGAAACCGAAGAAGACTTCCAGGCGACCCTGGATGTCGTGGAGAAGTCGCGGTTTGCGTCCGCTTTTACGTTCCAGTACTCAAAGCGGCCAGGCACGCCGGCCGCAGACCTTCCGGAGCAACTCCCCAAGGCCGTGGTGCAGGAGCGCTACGAAAGGCTCACGGCGCTGCAGGACCGCATTGCTGCAGAAGAGAACGCCAAGCAGCTGGGACGGAAGGTGGAGGTCCTGGTCACAGCGCAGTCAGGGCGGAAGGCCGGTGAAACACACCGGTTGTCCGGCCGTTCCAAGGACCAGAGGCTGGTCCACTTCTCCGTGCCTGCAGGTGCTGAGGCTCCGAGGCCCGGTGACTTCGTCACGGTGACCATTACGGAGGCCGCTGCTTTCCACCTTGTAGCTGACCCGGCGGGCGCAGACGATTACCTCTTGCGCCGCTCCCGCGCAGGGGATGCCTGGGACCGTTCGCAGGCTGATTCCTGCGGAGTACCCGCAGCAGGAGCGGCGTCAGGCAAGGCCGGTGTGTCGTTGGGCATGCCGTCGCTGCCAACTCGTCGCGCTTAGAGAGACGGATCACAGGACCTCATGTCGTTCACCAGACAGGAACCTCCTCGGCCTGTCATTGCAGTTGTAGGCCCCACAGGTTCCGGTAAGTCGGATCTGGGCGTCAACCTCGCCCTTGCTTTGGATGGTGAGGTAATCAACGCCGACGCCTTGCAGTTTTACCGCGGCATGGACATTGGTACCGCCAAGATCACAGTGGAAGAGCGCAGGGGTGTGCCACACCATTTGCTTGACTCCATGGACGTCACCCAGGAGGCCAGCGTCGCGGACTTCCAAGATGAATGCCGCGCTGCCATCAATGACATTCACTCGCGGGGAAAGCGCGCTATCCTCGTGGGCGGATCCGGATTGTATGTGCGGGCCGCCTTGGATGTGCTGGAGTTTCCCGGCACTGATCCCACACTCCGCAAGGAGCTGGAAGAAGAGTGCGAAAACAACGGGCTTGCGCCGCTGCGTGCCCGCCTGGAGGAAGTCGATCCCGTGTCGGCGGCCCGCCTTGGCGACGCCCGGCGCGTGATCCGTGCTTTGGAGGTCCACGGCCTCACTGGCCGCCCCTTTAGTTCGTTCATGCCGCAGCGGGAGTACTTCCAGCCTGCACTGCAGATCGGCCTTGAAGTGGATCGGGAGCAACTAAGGGAACGTCTGGCCGAGAGGGTCCATCGGATGGTGGAGGCCGGTCTTCAACAAGAAGTTGAACGACTCGACGCCGTCGGGTTGCGGAGCGGCAAGACAGCTTCGCGCGCCTTGGGGTATGCCCAGTTCCTGAAGGTTCTTGACGGTGAGATGACCGCAGACACTGCAGCTGAGGAAACCATCGTGGCCACCAGGCAGTTCGCGCGTCGCCAGCTGACGTGGTTCCGGGCGGATCCACGCATCACTTGGCTGGGTTGGCAGGATCCGGAGCTTGTGGACAAGGCGGTCAAGGTGGTCAACGCGGCTTCGACGTAGCCGATGCAATTTCTGGCCGAACAGGCGCGGCAGGTAGCCTAGAACCATGGATGAAACCGCCGCAGTTCCCGCCCGGCAGGCCGCAACTGCCGACGTGTCAGTGACACCTCCCAGCCTCGCAGGCCTGACATTTTCCAAGGGTCACGGAACGGGCAATGACTTTGTGCTTATCGCTGATCCCGGGGACGCCCATGAGGTCACGGCTGAGCAGGTGGCGCAATTGTGCGACCGCCATGTGGGCATCGGGGGTGACGGCCTTATCCGGGCGGTCCCGTCCCGCTTTCTCCCGGAAGGCCGCGTTGCCCTGGAGCAGGATCCCCAAGCAGAGTGGTTCATGGACTACCGCAATGGGGATGGTTCGCTTTCCGAGATGTGCGGCAATGGCGTGCGCGTCTTCGTCCATTTTCTGATCGCGGAGGGTTTGGTGGACCTGGGGCCCGGTCAGACCCTCACTATCGGCACACGCGGCGGCGTAAAAAAGGTTGTACGCACGGTCAACGGCTATGCCGTGGATATGGGCCCGTGGGAGTTCATCTTCCCCGAGGAAGCCACCAGCAAGGCCATGGATGCACTGGTCAGCGCCGAGGGCCTGGAAGTGCCAAGGCCCGGCCTGTCAGTCAGCATGGGCAATCCCCACACGGTAGTTGCCCTTGCGGAACTTAGCGAGCTTTCAGCCACACAACTGTTCAAGGCTCCCGTGGTGGATCCCAAGCCCGCCAATGGAACCAACGTCGAGTTTGTGGTCCCCGCCGAGCCGCTGGTGGAGGACGGTGTAGGAACCATCACCATGCGCGTTCACGAGCGTGGCGTGGGGGAGACACAGTCCTGCGGCACGGGCGCGTGTGCCGCCGCCGTCGCGATCCGTCACTGGGCGGGGGACACAGCCCCGAACGACTGGCACGTCAAAGTGCCGGGCGGCGTCGTGGGTGTGAAGTTCTTCCCCGGGGCAGGCGGCCGCGAGCATGTGGAACTTAGCGGCCCGGCCGTGATTGTGGCTACTGGGACGCTTTCCTGACCCGGATGATCCTGAACGTCTTGGACGTGCTTTCACGGGAAACCGTGTAAGAACTGTCCAGTTCGGCGGCGAGCCATCGCTGGAGGGAGTCCGAGCCCAGGTTCTTCTGCACAACCAACCAGGCGTTGCCTCCCGGGGCCAGCCGGGGCAGCCACGTCAGCAGCAGAGAGTGTAGTTCGTCCTTGCCGATGCGTATGGGCGGGTTGGACCAGATGGTGTCGAATTCGACGGCGGGATCTACCTCGTGCGGGAGGCTCGCCGTGACGTTGGTGAGGCCGAGCGCCGTCGCGTTCTCGTTGGTCAGCGCGATGCAACGCTCATTCACGTCCACGGCATGAACGTGGGCATGTGGCGCCATCAGGCCTAGGGTCAGGGCAATCGGGCCCCAGCCACAGCCGATGTCCAGAAGGTGACCCTTCGGTGACGGCGGTGGAACCTCGGCGAAAAGCACCGCCGTGCCCTTGTCTACACCGTCGGGACTGAAGATGCCCGATGAGGTCTGCAGATGGCGCGTGGCCCCAGCGAGTTCAACTGTGAGTGGCTTGCGCGTGAACGGTCCTGCCGGTTGGGCGGTGAAATAGTGTGCAGACTCCATAATTTGCCAGATTAGTTGGCTATCGTCGGCTTGGGAAACCGCCTCCGTCCACGGCAGGGTTGACAACGGCTGCTAAAGTGGAACGCATGTTCTTGATCTTCGAGTAATCAGCCGAACAACGCCTGATTCATCAGGTGTTGTATGGCACCGCCCGCGACGCAGGCCCCGCTTGGCATTTCAGCCCGGCCCGGCCTTTCCGCCCGGCAGGTCCCAATGGCCCAGTTTGGTCGCAACGGCTCAGTCCGTTGGTTCCATGCCGAGCCGGACACTCTGAAGATCCCGTCCCGCCTTTCTATTCGCTGTGGACCGCTAACGTTTTGCGGCCGAAGCGCAGGGACAGGCAGCGCATCCTCACCTTGGCCAAGGACCCTCCCCGCGGAATCAACCACGCCACATCACAACAGCCCTGCCCCCACAAGGCCCGGGCTGCCCAGTACACAGGAGGCCCTTTTGGCCGATGCCCGTCAGCCCAGCGCGAATAGCGCCCCACCCAGCAGCAAACAGCACTATTCTGGAATTGCCGAACAGTCTAAGGAGACCATGACCACCCAGAAGCACTCCGGATCCGATTCCGACGCCCAGGACATGAGTCCTGAACAAATCCAGGCCGTCATCGACCGGATTCTTTCCAAGGATGTACCTGCGCAGGCATCCGACGACAACGACGCCAATGGTGTGTTCGGCAAGGCGCAGGCGATTTCCACGCTGGACCAGGAACACAGCATCTTCGACGGCGATCAGGAAGATTTGGCTGAACGCCGCGCTCTTCGCCGTACCGCAGGACTGTCCACCGAGCTTGA
Organism: Pseudarthrobacter sp. PvP004; assembly: GCF_017876035.1. Lineage (NCBI taxonomy): Bacteria > Bacillati > Actinomycetota > Actinomycetes > Micrococcales > Micrococcaceae > Pseudarthrobacter > Pseudarthrobacter sp. PvP004. The sequence goes on along the minus strand of NZ_JAGINL010000001.1, from coordinate 2,309,536 downwards.
GGACGTCACTGAGGTCGAATACCGGCAGCTGCGCCTGGAGCGAGTTGTCCTGGCCGGCCTGTGGACCGAGGGGACTCTTGCTGATGCAGAGAACTCCCTCCGCGAACTCGCGGCACTGGCTGAGACCGCCGGATCCGAGGTGCTGGATGGCTTGGTTCAGCGTCGGCAGAAGCCGGACCCCGGGACCTTCCTTGGTTCCGGTAAAGCCCAGGAACTCAAGGACATCGTCGCCGCCACCGGCGCAGACACCGTGGTGGTGGATACAGAGCTCGCGCCGTCTCAGCGACGCGGCCTTGAGGACATTGTGAAGGTCAAGGTCGTTGACCGGACCACATTGATCCTGGACATCTTCGCCCAGCACGCCAAGAGCCGGGAAGGCAAGGCGCAGGTTGAGCTCGCGCAGCTCGAATACCTGCTCCCGAGGCTTCGTGGTTGGGGTGACTCCATGTCCCGTCAGGCCGGTGGCCAGGTGGGTGGAGCAGGCGCTGGCATGGGCTCGCGTGGTCCGGGTGAAACCAAGATCGAACTTGATCGACGGCGAATCCGCACCCGCATGGCCAAGCTGCGTCGTGAAATCGCCGCGATGAAGCCAGCGCGCGAGACCAAGCGCGCCAACCGCCGTCGTAATGCTGTTCCGTCCGTCGCCATCGCCGGGTACACGAACGCCGGCAAGTCGTCCCTGCTCAACCGCCTCACCGACGCCGGTGTCCTGGTGGAGAACGCCCTGTTCGCCACCTTGGATCCCACGGTCCGCAAGGCGCAAACCCCGGATGGCATCGGCTATACCCTCGCAGATACCGTTGGATTCGTTCGTTCACTGCCAACCCAGCTGATTGAGGCTTTCCGGTCCACGTTGGAAGAAGTTGCAGATGCGGACCTGATCCTCCATGTGGTGGATGCATCGCACCCTGATCCTGAGGGCCAGATTGCCGCAGTAAGGGCCGTTTTCACCGAAGTGGATGCCCGCAAGGTTCCGGAAATCATCGTCCTCAACAAGGTTGATGTCGCGGATCCCTTTGTGGTGGAGCGCCTTAAGCAGAAGGAACCCCGCCACGCTGTGGTGTCCACCCGCACGGGTCAGGGTATTGCCGAACTGCTGGAAGACATCAGCCGATCCATTCCCCGGCCTGGCGTGCGCCTTGAACTGCTCATTCCCTACGACCGCGGGGAAATGATCAACAAACTGCACAATTCCGACTCGGAAATCCTCAGCCTTGAGCATGAGGAGAACGGGACCCGCGTAGTTGTCATGGTGCGTGAAGGTCTGGCTGCCGAACTGGAGTCATTCGTCAGTAATGGTTGAGAAGGTGGCGGCGGACGGCGTCGAGTCGGCGGGGGAGAAAGCCACCCTCGAGTTGTTGGACCGGGCTGTTGCCGGCATGGGCGGACAAAGCCGTACGGGTCAGCACGAAATGGCCAAGTATGTGACCCGGGCTATTGAGACCGGAGAGCATTTGCTGGTCCAAGCGGGAACGGGAACGGGTAAGTCCTTGGCTTACCTGATTCCGTTGATCGCTCATTCCATGGACAGCGACAAACCGACGCTCGTGTCCACCGCCACCTTGGCACTCCAGACTCAGATCGTCGGCCGTGATCTTCCCCGGCTGCTGGAGACGATCAATCCTGCCCTTGAGCGTCCGGTCAACGTGGCATTGGTCAAGGGCAGGGCCAATTACGTGTGCCTGCAGAAACTTGAAGGCGGATTCCCCAGCGAAGAGCCCTCCGAAGGGCAGCTGTTCTCCTTGGGCGAGGACACCAGCGTGCCTCACTTTGCTGCCTCCATGGGCGGGCCGCAATCCCAGCTGGGCAAGGAAGTAGTCCGCCTCCGGGAATGGGCGGAGAAGACCGCTACGGGCGACCGGGACGAACTGATGCCGGGCGTCACTGACAGGGCCTGGCGTCAGGTGTCCGTCACGTCCATGGAGTGCTTGGGTGCGCAGAAGTGCCCTCTGGCCGAGGAGTGCTTCAGCGAGCTGGCGCGCTCCAGGGCGGGGGAGGCCGACGTCGTGGTCACCAACCATGCCATGCTTGCCGTCAGCGCCTTCGAAGGCCTCGCTGTGCTGCCTGAGTACGACGTCGTGGTGGTTGATGAGGCGCATGAGCTTCAGGACCGCGTGACCGGTGCCGTATCAGGGCAGTTGTCGGTGGCGATGGTCCACGCTGCGGCATCCAGTGCCCGCAAGCACACAGCCATAACAGTGGACGCCCTCAACGCTGCAGCGGACCGGCTGGATATGGCCATCGCCGGCGTACCCAACGGGCTGTTGCCCAGTGGCCTCAATGACGAGCAGCTCGATTGCCTGGACCAATTGCGGGACGCCACGCGCGCTGCGCTCTCGGATTCCAAGACTGATTCGTCAACCGCAGTGGACGGCGGCCGCCAGCTCGCGCGCTCACGGCTCATGCTCATCCTGGAACTGTGCGAGCGAATGCTGGCCGCCAAAGAGAACCGGGAAGTTGTCTGGTTCTCGCGGAACAGCACATTCGACCCCCAGCAGGGCTATTCGCAACCGGATGAGACTGCCCCGGCTTTGATCAATATCGCCCCGCTCAGTGTGGCCGGACGGCTTCGGGAGGGCCTCTTCGCCGGCCATACCGTGGTGCTGACTTCCGCCACGCTGGCCATAGGCTCTGCCTTCGAGCCGGCAGCAGGCGGCCTCGGCCTGATTGGCGACGGTGCCCCGAGTTGGACAGGGATCGATGTCGGATCGCCCTTTGACTACCCCAAGCAGGGTGTGTTGTACGTGGCTAAGCACCTGCCCAAACCCGGTCGGGGAACTTCGCCCGAGGCGCTGGACGAATTGGAAGACCTCATCCGGGCCTCCGGAGGCGGGGCTCTGTGCCTGTTCTCCTCACGGCGTGCGGCAGAGGAAGCAGCCGATGCCATGCGACTCCGGCTGGACGTGGATATCCTCTGCCAGGGCGAATCAACTATGGCGGCCCTCGTGAAGCAATTCGCGGATGAGCCGGACACCTGCCTCTTTGGAACAATGTCACTGTGGCAGGGGGTCGACGTTCCTGGCGGCTCATGCCGTCTGGTGGTGATTGACCGCATTCCCTTCCCGCGCCCCGATGATCCCCTCATGACTGCCCGCTCCCGGGCAGTGGCACAATCAGGCGGGAATGGCTTCATGGCCGTATCAGCAACGCACGCTGCCATCAGGCTGGCGCAGGGCGCTGGCCGCCTGATCCGCTCGACGGGCGACAAAGGGGTAGTGGCAGTGCTCGACTCGAGGCTTTCGACGGAACGTTACGGAGGCTTCCTGCGTGCCGCCCTGCCGCCCTTCTGGGCAACGACGGACCGATCAGTGGTCCGAGGCGTTCTGGAGCGTCTGGGCTCCGCTAAGGCCCCGTAGCGCAACCTTCCCGTGGACACCTGCTGGTGTCCACGGGAAGGGGCGTCTAGATGGAGCTGCATCTAGGGGGAACGGCGTCTAGAGAGAGCGCAGTACCGAAACTACTTTGCCCATGATGGTGGCCTGATCGCCGAGGATGGGTTCGTACTGGGTGTTTTGGGGGAGCAGCCACGTATGGCCGTCACGCTGGCGGAAGGTCTTCACGGTTGCTTCGTCATCCAGCAGGGCGGCCACGATGTCGCCGTTGATGGCGTCGTTCTGGCGGCGGACCACCACCCAGTCACCGTCACAGATGGCGGCATCAATCATGGAGTCGCCGGCCACTTTCAGCATGAACAATTCGCCGTGCCCCACAAGTTGCCGGGGGAGTGCAAGTACGTCTTCCACCGTCTGGTCAGCCAGGATTGGGCCACCGGCAGCGATGCGGCCAACCAGCGGAACCATGGCGGTATCGCTGGCGCTGGCGAGTTCCGTTACGGCAAGGCCACCCGCGCTGCGAAGGGTGGTGGGCGCTTCCACTCCCGGAATGGCCCCACCATCAAGGGTCAGCGGCATCAGGACTTCCATGGCGCGCGGACGCTTGGGATCCCTGCGGAGATAACCAAGCTTCTCCAACTGGGACAACTGATGAGTGACGCTCGACAAACTGGCCAGACCCACGGTGTCGCCGATCTCACGCATGCTGGGCGGGTAACCGTTGTCATTGACCGACCGTTGGATGGTCTCCAGGATCTTCTTCTGCCGGACAGTCAGGCTCTTGGGACTCTTTTGAGGCTGCTGGCTCCGCAGGGGTGCCCCGCCGCCTGTGGCTTTCGCTGCCATGTTCGCCAATGCCTTTCCTTTCGGCCCCGAACCGTGCCCGGGGTTGTCGGGTCTGCAAAAAATGTCAGACCCTCCTGTTCCACTGAAACAGTGCTGTTTCTTCACTCAAACGTAGGGCAGGCACAGGCGTTTATCAAACATTTGTTCTAGCGAGTCTCGACACCGTTCGTTGATAAGTGCTAAAAATGTCATAGCAAGGTTCGAATATGTGTTCTATAAACCTGATGCTGAAGCCGGATGTTCGAACATAGCGTTCGAATATCCGGAGCCAGAGGAAGGGAACACCAAGAATTGGCCGCCAAGCACCGGGCACCCCGGAGCTTGGCAATAGCTCAGAAGGGCTCAGCTCATGTCCGCAATCACTACGTTCGCTGATTTCCGCACCACCCAGGCACCTGCTCGCCTGCGTCTCACCCGGCGGGGACGGATTGTTTTCTTCGGCATTCCGGCAATGCTGCTGGTGGCGGCACTGCTGAGCCTGGCCGGTTTCATCAACTCTCCAGCCAAGGCCTCGGACTCGCAGTCCCAACTGCGTCCGCCCGTTGCCGTCACCGTCACGGTTCAGCCGGGGCAGTCCCTGTGGGGCATCGCCGGCGCTGCCGCTCCCGAGCGGGACCCTCGGGATGTCATCGCAGAGATCATCCAGCTGAACGACCTCCGCGGCGGTCGCATCCTGCCAGGCCAGCAGCTGTTCGTTCCGGCGAACTGAGCCAGTTCCCATCCGCAGGAACCCGTGGTCGGGCGTCACAGTTAGTCGGCAGTACCGGCGGCCCCTTAAACTAAGTTGGTGAGTGACCAGCTTGAGCGACTTGACCGACTTCCCCTCCGGACCAACCTGCGTGGACTGAGCCCCTACGGCGCACCGCAGCTTGATGTCCCCATTCTGCTCAATGTCAACGAGAACACTCATGGCGTCCCCGCAGATGTCCAAGCCGCCATCACCGAGGCCGTAGCCGCTGCGGCCACAGGACTGAACCGCTATCCGGACCGCGAGTTCACCGAACTTCGTGAAGCCTTGGCCGAGTACCTTGGCCACGGACTTTCTCCGGACAACATTTGGGCCGCCAACGGATCCAATGAAGTCCTGCAGCAGATCCTTCAGGCATTTGGCGGACCCGGCCGCAAGGCCTTGGGCTTCCCTCCCACGTACTCCATGTACCCCCTGCTTGCCAGTGGCACAGACACCGAGTATGTCCGCGGAGTGCGTGCCGACGACTACGGGCTGGATGCCCAATCAGCCGCTGCCCAGGTTCGGGAAACGGGAGCCAACATTGTGTTCCTGTGTTCACCCAATAACCCCACGGGTACAGGCCTGAGCCTTGACGTCGTCGAGGCCGTCTATGAGGCCGGCGAAGCGAGCCAGGCCATTGTGATCGTGGATGAGGCTTACCACGAGTTCGCGCACGACAATACCCCGAGCGCCTTGACCCTGTTGCCCGGACGCGAGCGTCTGATCGTCTCGCGCACCATGAGCAAGGCATTCGCCTTGGCGGGCGCCAGGCTCGGATACATGGCGGCTGCCCCGGAAGTCACGGACGCCATCAGGCTGGTCCGCCTCCCGTACCACCTCTCTGCCGTCACGCAGGCAACGGCCCTCGCAGCTCTCAATCACCGCGAAGCCCTTATGGCCGATGTTGAGGACATCAAGGTTCAGCGCGACCGCATCGTTACTGAGTTGCTGCGCATGGGCCTCAAGCCTGCGGCATCAGACTCCAACTACGTCTTCTTTGGAGGACTGGAGGATCCGCACACCATCTGGCAGGGCCTGCTGGATGCCGGCGTGCTGATTCGCGATGTCGGCATCCCCGGACACTTGCGCGTCACTGCCGGAACCGAGCCGGAAACCACAGCTTTCCTGGAGGCTTTGGAAGCATTGCTGGACGGCACAGCGCCACACCGCGCCTAAACTTGTCCATAGACCCAACCCACCCTCCGTGTATAAGGACGTCCCAATGAGCGAAACCGGCGCCACGCCGACCGCTGCCCGCACTGCGCGCATGGAGCGCACCACCAGCGAGTCTTCCGTCCTGGTGGAGATCAACCTGGACGGTTCCGGTGTCTCCGACATCAGTACCTCGGTACCGTTCTATGACCACATGCTGACGGCACTGTGCAAGCATTCCCTGATTGACATGACCGTCAAGGCAACCGGCGATACCCACATTGATGCGCACCACACGGTGGAAGATGTCGCCATCACCTTCGGGGAGGTCCTTCGCCAGGCCTTGGGCAACAAAGCCGGTATTCGTCGCTTTGGTGAAGCAACGGTTCCCTTGGACGAAGCCTTGGCTCACGCCGTCGTTGATGTTTCCGGACGTCCCTACCTGGTCCACGGCGGTGAGCCGGCCGGACAGGAGTATCACCTGATCGGCGGGCACTTCACGGGATCGCTGACCCGTCACGTTTTTGAGGCCATCACGCTGCACGCCGGCATCTGCCTGCACATGAACGTCCTTGCCGGACGGGACCCGCACCACATTGTAGAGGCCCAGTTCAAGGCCTTTGCGCGCGCGCTGCGTGCGGCCGTGGAGTCCGATCCCCGAGTGGAGGGCATTCCGTCCACCAAGGGCGCACTATGAGCGGCCAGGTTTTGAAGGATGGGGCAGTGGCGGATGCCATTGCGTCCGTGAAGCCGGAGTCGCCGGAAGGCAAGCCCACCGTCACCGTATTGGACTATGGATCGGGCAACGTTCGGTCCGCTGTCCGTGCGCTTGAACGCGCGGGCGCCCATGTGGTGTTGAGCTCCAAGCCTGAGGACGTGCTCAACGCTGATGGTCTGGTGGTTCCCGGGGTTGGTGCCTTCGAGACGGTGATGAAGGAACTTAAGTCCGTTGACGGCATCCGCATGATCGGGCGCCGGGTTGCCGGTGGCCGCCCGGTGCTGGCCATCTGCGTCGGCTTGCAGGTCCTTTTCGAAGCCGGTGTTGAGCATGGCACCGAATCCGAAGGCATGGCCGAGTGGCCCGGCAAGGTTGAGCTCCTGCCCGCCCCCGTGGTCCCTCACATGGGCTGGAACACGGTAGACGTGCCGGAGGGCTCAAAGCTCTTCGCCGGCGTGGAAGAGGAACGTTTCTACTTTGTGCACTCCTACGGTGTTCAGGAGTGGAATTTCGACGTCGTGCAGCCCCGAATGGCTCCTCCCATGGTCACGTGGTCAGAGCACGGTGCACGCTTCATTGCTGCGGTGGAGAACGGCCCTCTCTGCGCCACGCAATTCCACCCGGAGAAGTCAGGCGACGCCGGAGCGCGGCTCCTGCGCAATTGGGTGGACAGCCTCCGCAAGCCCGCTCAGGAAGCATCCGGAAGCGGTGCCGCCTAAATGTGGTGGTCGGTAATACTCATGGGCCTCGCGGGCTTGCTGGTGGGTGGGGGTATCTCCTTCCACCAGCAGAAAAAGCCGCAATGGGTTTCCATTTCTTTCTATGTGCTGGCCGGGATGTCCCTGCTGGCCGCTTATCTCCTGACGCTGGGTAACTGAACCAGGCGCTCAACAAGCCCGCGTCACCTTTCAAACTCCAAGGACACACATGACCACCTCCGCCCAGTCCGTTCTGGAACTCCTTCCCGCCGTCGATATTGTTGACGGTCAGGCAGTCCGCCTCCTTCAGGGAGAAGCCGGTTCGGAAACCAGCTACGGCACACCCCTTGAAGCAGCTTTGAACTGGCAGAACGACGGTGCCGAATGGGTGCACATGGTGGACCTTGACGCCGCTTTCGGGCGCGGAAACAACGCCGCGCTGATCAGCGATGTCGTGTCGCAGCTCAATGTCAAGGTGGAGCTTTCCGGCGGTTTGCGGGACGACGAGTCCCTGGAACGTGCACTGGAACTGGGCGTCGCGCGCGTAAACCTCGGTACGGCAGCGTTGGAGAACCCGGAATGGACCCGGAAAGCAATCGACCGCTTCGGTGACAAAATCGCGGTCGGCCTTGATGTCCGCGGTACAACTCTTGCCGGGCGCGGTTGGACCAAGGAGGGCGGCGACCTCTGGGAGGTTCTGGCCCGCCTCGAGGATGCAGGTTGTGCGCGTTATGTAGTCACCGACGTCACCAAGGACGGAACACTGCAGGGCCCCAACGTGGAACTTCTGCGCCAGATGGTGGAGAAGACCGGCAAGCCTGTTGTCGCGTCGGGCGGAATCTCCAGCTTGGAAGACCTCCGAGTCCTGCGCGAACTGGTACCTCTGGGCGTTGAGGGCGCGATCGTAGGCAAGGCGCTCTATGCGGGTGCCTTCACGTTGCCCGAAGCCCTGGACGTTGCCGGCCGACGCTGATGCCCCACGACGAAGGACACGGGCATGGGGATCACGGCCACGGACGGCGTGAGCTTCCCGGCCACATTGCGGCCGCGTTGGCCGGCGCCGGGGGAGCTACCGACTCTGCAGGCCAGCCCTGGGCCGGCAGGAGCCTCAGCGGTGACGACGCCAAGATCCACAATTTCGAGGACGACGACGGCTCAGCGGACCCCGGGTACGTAGCCGCCGTGGCGGCACTGATCAACGGAACCGGCAGTGAGGCAGACGTTGTGGCCTCCCTGGCGACGGCACGGGTTTTCGTTCCGGTGGTTGCTCAGCTGGCTGAAGAAGCCGAAGGCGTTGACGGCCTGCACGCTGACAAGCAAGCGGATATGGCGTTGGTCACACTTAAGGCTCCTGATGGCCGCACGGCCATGCCGGTATTTACTTCCGCAGCCGCCCTCGAGGCATGGCATTCGGAGGCGCGGCCGGTTGCCGTTTACGCCGCGCGCGCAGCACTTTCGGCAGTATCTGAAGGCGCACAACTGTTGGTGTTGGATCCCGGTTCCGACTTTGCCTTTGTTGTGCGGCGCCCGGCCATGTGGGCCCTTGCCCAGCAGAAGGACTGGACGCCGTCATACCTTGATGATCAACTGGAGGCTGCTCTCGGTTCCACGGTCACGGCCTTCCGGACGGTCCGTCGACTCGAGACGCAACCCGGCGGCGGTGTTTCCTCGCTGACGGCCGATGGTCGTCAGGTCTCAGGAGGCGGTGCGGGGCCGGAACTACGCGTTGTTCTTTTCCTTGAGGATGGACTCGACGCCGTAGCGGTGCAAACTCTCGTTGCCCAACTGAACGAGGCGTGGGCGCAGATGGATTCCTTTGCCGAAAGCGTTGATTCCATGGAAGTAAAACTGCAGCGTGCAGCACAGGAGCCCACGCGGCATTAACGGCAGTACCGGTTCCCCGGGGCTGCCCTGGGGAACAAGAGGATTTAGCCAGTGAACTTCGCTCTCTACAAAGAGATGCTGTCCATCCGTCCTGTCCGGCGTCTACTGATAGTGGGCATGATTGCCCGCATTCCGCACTCGGCTGCCGGAGTGCTGCTGACGCTGCACATCGTGCTCACACTGGGCCAGGGATACGCTGCTGCCGGTGCGGCAGCAGCCGTCATGACCATCGGCATCGCGGTGGGTGCACCGTGGCGTGGCCGCCGGGTGGACATGGTGGGCCTCAGGAAGGCACTGATCCCTTCGGTTGTCTCCGAAACTGTCATCTGGTCGGTCGTTCCGCACGTTTCATACGAGTGGCTGCTGCCGCTGGTGTTCGTCGGCGGCCTTTTCACGCTGCCGATCTTCAGCGTTGTCCGCCAGTCGTTGGGCGTCATGGTGGATGGTGAGCAGAGGCGTTCGGCGTTCGCCCTTGATTCCATCGCCACCGAGCTGGTCTTCATGATCGGCCCGGCAGTCGGTGCCATCGTTGCCACCAGCGGCTTCTCGGCAATTGGTCTCACCGCGGTGGGAATCTCCGTCTCTGTGGCGGGACTGTTCCTCATGTGGTTCAACCCGCCAACACGCAGCGAGGTGGTGTGCAGCCCACAAGAATCGGCAGACCGGGCCGCAGCTGACCTCGCTGCCGCGGAGGCTGCCATGGTGGCTTCAGCGCCTGCCCACGTTCAGGAGGCGGCATCGGAGATGGCGTCGGCAACCTCGCGTACAGCAGCCCTTCGGACCCGGGTCGCCAGGAACTTCACCTGGTTCACGGTCTCTGTTGCGGCACTCTTCGCGGTTGCTGCGGGATCGGGCATGGTGCTTAGCGGGTCCGACGTCAGCATCGTCGGGCTGTTGGAACGTGGCGGGCACGAGAATGAAATCGGAATTGTCTTCTTCTTCTGGTGCGCCGCGTCGGTAATTGGCGGACTCATCTACGGGTCCATGAAGCGGTCCATCTCGCCAATGCTCTTGCTGCTTGGAATGGCCGCCCTCACCATACCTATGGGCTTCGCCCAAGACACGTGGACCCTTGCGTTCCTGTCGCTGCTGCCCGGCCTGTTGTGCGCCCCGGTTTTGTCGGCATCGTCGGAGAAGGTGGCTGACCTGGTGGACGAGGAACGCAGGGGTGAAGCGATGGGCTGGTACGGCTCCGCACTGACCGCTGGCGTTGCGTTGGGCGCTCCTCTCGCCGGGGTCTTCATTGACACGGTTGGGCCGTCGGGCGGCTTTGCGGCCGTCGGCATCGCCGGCGTCGCTCTCTGCGCTACGGGCCTCATCCTCACGTCTTTGCGCCGCCGGTCCGCGCGCGTCTGAGGCGCGGTATAACCAAGCAAACAACGACGGCGGGTCGACCACATGTGGGTCCACCCGCCGTCGTTGTTTCTTGCGGTTGTTGGGGCTAGTTCACCGGTCCGGTGAACTTTTCGCCCGGGCCCTTGCCCGGTGCGTCGGGAATGAGTGACGCTTCGCGGAAGGCGAGCTGCAGTGAGCGAAGGCCATCGCGCAACGGGCCTGCGTGCTGTGAACCGATCTCCGGGGCGGCTGCCGACACCAGGCCGGCGAGGGCTGTGATCAGCTTGCGGGCCTCGTCCAAGTCCTTGAGGTCCTCGGCATTGGGGTCATCTGCCAGGCCAACCTTGACGGCGGCCGCACTCATGAGGTGGACGGCGCCGGTGGTAATAACTTCCACGGCCGGAACTTCAGCGATGTCACGGATCTGCTGGGACACCCCGGCATCAACGGCGGGGGCGGCGTCTTCGCCATAGGAGTTGCGGGAATTGCTGTCTTCAGTGCTCATACTGGTAAGCTTGTCACAGACCGACTGGAAGTCGTTATTCACAGTCAACATCTGCAGTTCATGCTCCCGCCTCACGCAATGTGCGCTTGGCGGGTTGTTTCTGTAGAATTGATTTTCAGTTTGCAAGCGGAGTTCTCTCCCACCCGCGTCAGCCGTTCCCTTCGGGGACAGGATCCCTTTTCGGGACAAGAGGTTGCCGGGTACCTGGTCGGACACTTTTGGAGGCATGGCCTCCGGGGGTGCGTGCTTCCTTAGAGGAGGTGCAGCCGATCTTCGAGGCCTTCGATTGCACCAGCAATTGGGGGCCTTCTCTATTTGCCGGTGACATCATCACAACCACAGGAGCTTTAACATTAGCGAGCCAAGAATCAATGAGCGTATCCGCGTCCCCGAGGTGCGGCTGGTCGGTCCTGCCGGCGAACAGGTAGGAATTGTCCGCATCGAGGACGCCCTGCGTCTTGCTGCCGAGTCCGATCTCGATCTCGTTGAAGTTGCCCCGCAGGCTAAGCCTCCTGTTTGCAAGTTGATGGACTTCGGCAAGTACAAGTACGAAGCCGCCGTAAAGGCCCGCGAGGCCCGCAAGAACCAGACCAACACGGTTCTGAAGGAAATTCGCTTCCGCCTGAAGATCGACAAGCACGACTACGAAACCAAGCGCGGACACGCACTTCGGTTCCTGGGTGCCGGCGACAAAGTCAAGGCCATGATCCAGTTCCGCGGCCGTGAGCAGCAGCGTCCCGAGATGGGCATCCGCCTGCTGCAGCGTTTCGCTGAAGACGTTGCCGAGGTTGGCATCATCGAGTCCAGCCCGCGCATCGATGGCCGCAACATGGTCATGGTGATCGGCCCGCTGAAGAACAAGGCTGAAGCGAAGGCTGAAGCCCGTCGCGCAACGCAGCGTGCTGAGGCCAAGGCGCAAAATGAGGCCAAGGCGTCGGGACGCGTTGACACCACGGGCGAGCAGGCTCCGCTGACTCAGAGCCTCGCTGACCTTCTTCCCGAGGGCTTCAGGGTCACCGAAGAGGAGACCAAGCAGGAAACTGTTGAAGCTCCCGAGGCCCAGGCGCCGGTTGCTGAGGAAGCTCCGGTTGTTGAGGAAACCGCGCCGGCTGCTGAAGAAGCTCCGATCGTGGAGGAAGCTCCGGTTGTTGAGGAAGCCCCTGCGCCGGTGGTTGAAGAAGCACCCGTGGCCGAGGCTGCACCGGTCAAGGCAACGCCGGCCGCAAAGGCTCCGGCCGCCAAGGCTGCTCCAGTAGAAGCAGCTCCGAAGCCGGCTGTTCCCGCAGCTGCCCCGAAGCCTGCAGTTCCTTCGGCTCCGAAGCCCGTCGCCAAGCCGGCAGCTCCCAAGCCGGCAGCCCGGCCCGCGGCGCCCAAGGCTGCGCCGAAGCCCGCATCACGCAAGACCAACTAGTTCAACGCCGCGGAGGCCCCGCCTCCATCGGCAAGCAACCAGCACGCCGGCCCTCGTAGGCCGGCTGCGCGAAAGAATCGCGGACTCGTCCGTGGATACGTAAGGAGATCGGTTCCCATGCCGAAGATGAAGACCCACAGCGGTGCTAAGAAGCGCTTCAAGCTGACCGGTACCGGCAAGCTGAAGCGCCAGCAGGCCAACCGCCGTCACTACCTGGAGCACAAGTCCTCCAGGCTGACCCGTCGTCTCGCAGGCGACAAGCTCGTCTTCAAGGGCGATGCCAAGGTCATCAAGAAGATGCTCGGCGTCTAAGTTCCAAGTTCTTTGGTTACTGCCATCCGGCAGGGACCGACTACACCAAAAGCCTTCTCAGGCCGGCCGGGTTTCCGGCAGTAGCAGCTTGGGATAAAGATTTCTGAAGGAGTACGCACGTGGCACGTGTGAAGCGGGCGGTAAACGCCCACAAGAAGCGCCGGGTTGTCCTCGAACGCGCAAAGGGTTACCGCGGACAGCGTTCGCGCCTGTACCGCAAGGCCAAAGAGCAGCTGCTGCACTCGTTTGTGTACAGCTACGGTGACCGCCGTAAGAAGAAGGGTGACTTCCGTCGCCTCTGGATCCAGCGCATCAACGCTGCATCCCGCGCCAATGGCCTCACCTACAACCGTCTGATCCAGGGCCTCAAGGCCGCTGAGGTTGAGGTTGACCGCCGCATGCTGGCCGAGCTGGCCGTTTCCGACGCCAACGCTTTCGCCGCTCTGGTGAACATCGCCAAGGCTGCACTTCCGGCTGACACCTCGGCTCCTGCAGCTGCCGCTGCCCCCAAGGCTGCCAAGGTTGCTCCGGCTGCTGCCACCGCAACGGCTGTCAAGGCTGTCGTTTCCGAGAAGCCGGCCATCGACGGCGCAGTTGCTGCTGACGGCGACGAGGCTCCGGAAGGCTACGCCATCAAGGGCAACGCCGAGTCCAAGAAGTACCACGTTCCGGGTTCCACCTGGTACAACACCACTGCTGCTGAGTACTGGTTCTCCACCGTTGAGGCTGCAAAGGCTGCCGGCTTTGAGCCTGCAGGTGGCGAAGCCCGCCAGCAGATCAAGAACTAGTCGCAACTGCCACTAAAGTTCTTTATATGAACGAAACCGGGCGCCCGCAAGACTTTCCGATGACCAACCCCCGAGCTGATCGGGTGAGGGACGTCGCCAAGCTTGCCGGGCGCCCGGCGCGTTTAAAACGCGGACGCTTTCTGGCAGAAGGTCCGCAGGCGGTGCGTGAGGCGTTGACACTGCACCGTGAGCGCACCGCGGCCGGAGGTCCCGCCGTCGTGCATGAAGTTTTCGCCAGCGAAGCCTGCCTTGAACGCCTCCCTGAGCTTGCCGACCTCGCGCTGGGGACGCTGCTCCGGCTGGCAAGCGACGAAGTCCTTGCCGCCATGGCGGACACCGTCAATCCACAGGGGATTGTGGCAGTGTGCAGTTTTGTGGATGTCAGCCTGGATTCAGTGCTCGACGCCGGTCCCCGCCTGATCGCCGTGATGTGCCAGGTGCGCGACCCAGGCAACGCCGGTACGGTCCTGCGCGCCGCTGATGCGGCTGGGGCAGATGCCGTGGTGCTGACAGGCTCCAGCGTGGATATTTACAACCCCAAGGCTGTCCGCTCCACTGCCGGCTCCCTCTTCCACCTGCCGGTGGTTCTGGGAGCCGACGTCGAGGAACTGGTGGCACAGTGCCGCCGGCGAGGGATCGGCATTCTGGCGGCCGATGGCTATGGAACCGTCAACCTGGACAAGCTGCAAGATGAGAATGCGGCGCGGAGGCTCGGGAATGGTTCCGTAGCCTCGGACTATGCCCTTGAGTCTCCTACGGCATGGTTGTTCGGTAACGAGGCACAGGGTTTGTCGGATGCGGAGCTTGCACTGGCTGATCACCGGGTGGCAGTACCGGTTTATGGGGCAGCTGAGAGCCTTAACCTGGGCACGGCTGCCACGGTGTGCCTTTACGCCAGTGCGCGTTCCCAGCAAAGCGCCCGAGTGGGGAATGTGTAAACAGCGCATCGCCGGGTACGGTATTGGATGCAGGATCAGACGATGACGACTCTTCTTGGTCAATTCCATTCTTTCCCTAACCCGAAGAGGTGAAGCTTTCGTGGCTGCAGGTGGCGGTACCAAAGCGATTGTGGCGGCGCTTGCCGCGAACCTGACCATCGCCGTATTGAAGTTCGTTGCGTTCTTCCTGACGGCGTCATCGTCCATGCTCGCAGAAGCCATTCACTCTGTAGCTGACTCAGGCAATCAGATCCTCCTGCTCGTGGGCGGAAAGCGTGCCAAGAAAGCCGCCAGCCCTGAGCACCCGTTCGGCTACGGCCGCGAACGGTATATTTACGCGTTTATCGTCTCGATCGTGCTGTTCAGTGTTGGTGGCCTGTTTGCCCTGTACGAGGCGTGGGAGAAGTTCCAGCACCCGCACGGTATTGAGGGGGCTTTCTGGTGGGTCCCGTTTGCCGTCCTGGTGGGTGCCATCATTGCCGAGTCGTTCTCGTTCCGCACTGCGATCATCGAGTCGAACCACATCCGCGGCAAGCAGTCGTGGGTGAAGTTCGTCCGGAACGCCAAGCAGCCGGAACTGCCGGTTATTCTCTTGGAAGATTTCGGCGCGCTGCTTGGCCTGATCTTCGCGCTCTTCGGTGTGAGCATGACGTTGGTTACGGGTGACGGTGTCTGGGATGCACTCGGCACGGCAATGATCGGCCTCCTGCTGGTGGCCATAGCCGTGGTCCTGGCCCTGGAAACCAAGTCCCTGCTGTTGGGGGAGTCCGCCACCAAGGAGGATGTCCAGCGCATCACGGAGGCCCTGGAAGCCGACGGCACCCGCATCATCCACCTCAAGACCCTGCATTTGGGCCCGGAGGAACTGCTTGTAGCCGCGAAGATCTCCATGGGTGCTTCCGAAACGGGTGAAGAGATCGCCAAAGGTATCGACGACGCCGAGCAGCGTATCCGTGCGGCCGTTCCGATCGCGCGGGTCATCTACCTCGAACCCGACATCGAGCGCGTCCAGGCATCGCAGCTTTAGGATTTCGGCCACGCGCTTAACGCAGATGGGCTCCGCTTGCGCGGAGCCCATCTGCGTTAACTCAAGCTAACCGGCCAGTGCCGCCGGTCCTCATGAGGATCAGGTGGCCAGCGGCCTCTTGCGTTCCAGCAGGCCGCTCAGTACGGCCACTCCGAGACCCAAGATAGCCAGGACCGAACCTACCAATGCAGGAGCTACATAGCCCCAGCCCCAGGCGATAACGGTTCCGCCGAGGAAGGCGCCGAGCGCGTTGGCGATGTTGAGGGCTGAGTGGTTCAGGGAGGATGCCAGCGATGCGGCGCCCGGTGCAGCGTCCAGGAGTCGGGTCTGCAGGGCAGGGGTCAGCATGGAACCGATGCCGCCCACTACGAACGCCATGATGAATGCGGCCCAAGCCCAGTGCGCAGCTACGGCGTAGACCACCAGCGCCACGGCGATTCCCGGCATGACCCAGTAGATGGTGCCCATCACGGACTTGTCAGCAAGGCGCCCACCAAAGATGTTGCCCACTACCATGCCTAGTCCGTAGAGGGCCACGACGGCGGGGATCAGGTTTTCGGGTATTCCAGCCACGGACGTCATGGTGTGCGCGATGTACGTGTACACGGCAAAGAAGCCGCCAAATCCAATGACGCCGATCAACAGCGCAAGCCAAACCTGAAGACGCTTGAGTGCCCCCAGCTCGCGCCGGATGCTCGCCTCCGGGTGCGCTGCTTCGAAGGGAACGAACTTCCACACCATGGCAACGGTCAACAGCCCGATGGCGCCGACGATGACGAAGAGCAGTCGCCATCCGAAGGTCTGACCCACCCACGTGGCCAAGGGGACGCCGATGACGTTGGAGACCGTGAGTCCTGCCATCACCATGGAGATTGCCCACCCCCTCTTGGTAGGGGCGACGAGGCCGGCAGCGATGACGGCTGCCACTCCGAAGAAGGCTCCATGGGGAAGGCCCGAAGCAAAGCGCGAGAGCAGCATGAAGCCGTAATCGGGCGCGATGAAGGAAGTCAGGTTCGCCAGGGACAGGAACAGCATGAGCCCCAGGGCAAGATGCTTTCTGGGGAGCTTTGCCCCGAATGCGGCGAAGACGGGAGCGCCGATGACCACACCCAAGGCGTAAGCAGAAATGAGGTTGCCGGCCTCGGGGGTGCTGATGCCCAGCCCTTCCTCGATTTCCTTCAACAGGCCCATCATGGCGAACTCGGTGGTACCGATGGCGAATCCGCCCATGGCCAAGGCCAGGATTGCCAGACCAAGGTGTTTCCTTGCAGCTTTGGCGGTAGCGGGTGGGGACACAGTGGTAGTCATAAGCCTGCTTCTTGAGGGTGCCTTGTGGGCTGAGGAATGCGGAGAAAATCCGATAACAAGTTTAGTCCCGCACCCACCACTTGGCGTCGCTATGTGACGAGCCCCATTCATCGGGCCCCCATAGACTGTTGCGGTGACTGCACTGATTAACGTCGTGGGCGCCGCCGTCGTCGACTCCCTGGAAGCCCCCACCCGCCTACTAGTTGCGCGCCGCACAGCACCACCCCAATTTGCGGGTATGTGGGAATTTCCGGGCGGCAAGGTGGAAACCGGTGAGGCTGCGGAGGCTGCCCTGCATCGCGAACTCGCGGAAGAACTGGGAATTGAAGTGCAACTGGGGCCCGAGCTTGACTCAGGCAATGTCGCCGGGTGGACACTCAATGAACGTGCGTCCATGCGCGTGTGGTTCGCCGAACTGACGGCGGGCGAGCCGCGGCCCCTGGAAGATCACGATGAACTGCGCTGGGTGTCGCTGGTTGAGCATGACGAAGCTCGCAGCCTTCCGTGGATTCCGGCAGACCTTCCGATTGTCCAGGCCCTGCTGGATCGGGTAGCCGCTCCAGCTTGAGAACGGACTCCTAGAAAAGCGGCTGTTGTCCCGGGAGGGGAGCGGACACGTCCACGGCCGGGCCGGCTCCCGTTCCGGTGGAAGGCCGTGCATTCCGATGGCTGAAGCCCGACGTCCCGGTGAAGCCGTACTTCGCCTTGAAGTAGCTGATCCGGCCGGTCAGCCATGCACGGTACTCCTTGGAGGCGTAGGAGCCTTGGCCGTAAAGCCGCCTGTACTTGCCCACCAGCTCCGGGTGCTGGACGGCCAGCCACTTCATATACCACTCCCGCGTTCCCGGCTTGAGGTACAGGGCGCCGGCTGTGACTCCTGTGGCCCCCGCTTTCGTCAGCTCCGCGAACAAGGTGTCAAGGGCCTCATCCGAGTCTGTAAGCCAGGGCAGGATAGGCATCGCCATGACGCCGCAACCCAGGCCAGCGTCCCGAAGACGGGCGATGAGCTTCAACCGCGCCCTGGGAGAAGGCGTACCGGGCTCGATCAGTGCAGCCAGATCTTCGTTGGTCATAGCCAGGGAGATACCGAGGTCCACGGGAACCTGCGTAGCGGCGTGCTTGAGCAGAGGAATGTCCCGTGCCAGCAGGGTGCCCTTGGTCAGGATGGAAAACGGAGTGCCGGAGTCCGCGAGGGCCCGGATGATTCCCGGCATGAGCGCATAGCGACCTTCGGCGCGTTGGTAGGGGTCGGTGTTGGTGCCAAGGGCAACTTGAGGACGTGCCCAGGAGGGCTTGGCCAGTTCCTTGCGCAGAACCTCCGCGGCGTTGATCTTGACCACCACTTGGGAATCGAAGTCCCGTCCGGCGTCGAATTCCAGATACGTGTGGCTCTTGCGGGCGAAGCAGTAGACGCAAGCATGGCTGCAGCCGCGGTAGGGATTCACGGTCCACTCAAACGGCATGTTGGAACCGGAAGGCACCTTGTTGAGCACTGACTTTGCGGTGACCTCATGGAAGGTGACTCCCGAGAATTCGGGTGTTGAGATGGAACGCACAAGCCCGGCCAGTGGCAGCAAGGCATCCAGTGCCGGGGCAGGGCCCGGAGCCTGGGTGTCACTGGTTTCTGACGCCGGTCCACGCGTAGGTGAAAGTGCTTGTGCGTCCCATCTCATGGACTCTATTCGAATGTATGTTCGAATGAATGTCAAGGCCTCGACACCAAGGTCCGGATCACGGGGGCAGGGGCATTGCTAAGGTTGCCCCATGATTCTGCTGACTGGCTTCGAACCGTTTGCTGAGGACACCGTGAATCCTTCCTGGCTGGCGGCGCGGCGTGCGGGGGAGTTGCTCGCCTCAGAGGGCATCGCCGTTGAAGCGGTGGAGCTCCCATGCGTCTTCGGTGAGTCCGTACATGTCCTCACCGAGGCAATAGCCCGTCTCAACCCGGACCTGGTTATTTGTCTTGGCTTGGCGGGAGGCCGTGAACGGGTCTCCTTGGAACGCGTCGCCATCAATTGCGATGACGCCCGGATCCCGGACAATAAAGGCCAGCGCCCCGTCGATGAGGAGGTTATCCCGGGCGGGCCCGCAGCATACTTCTCAAGCCTGCCCATAAAGGCGGCGCTCAGAGACCTCCAGATTGCGGGAATCAGGGGAGAGATCTCGCAGTCCGCGGGAACCTACGTGTGCAACCACGTTTTCTACGCCCTGATGCATTCGCTCGTGTCCAGGCCCGGCATCCGTGGCGGGTTCGTCCACGTTCCCTACTTGCCGGAACAGCTGCAGGCAGACAGCCCAGTGCCGTCCATGCCCTTGGATGTGATGGCGGAGGGAATTGCCGTCATTGTCCGGACAGCCCTGCGCACACAGACCGATGTGAAAATTTCAGCAGGGGCTATCCGCTAAACAAGCTCCCACTCAACCTTGACGCTCGCCGTGACTGAGGACTCGCCGGCTTCCACGGGCATGGCCTCGGCAGTGAAGGAGGCCCTGACCATTCCACCCAAAGGAATAGGTGCGCCGTGCAGGGGTTCTTGGGAAATGGACACCACCTGCCCAAGCCCGGCCGAAGCCAGCGAAGCGTACTGTTCGGCTCTTGCCACGGCATCCTGCCATGCGGCCTCTTGTGCCTGGGCTGTGACCGAGGAATGATCCGCAAAGCCTTGCTCGATTCCGTTGATCCGTATGTCGTCGCCGCCGGCCGCCACCGCGGCGGCGATAGCACCTGGTGCGTCCGCCTGGGAGCGGATTCCCACCTGCAGGTTCGTGGATGCCACGTACGCGGTCACCTTCTGCCCTTGACCTTCCACCCACACCAGATCGGCACGAAGGTTCAATCCGCTGGTTCGAAGGTCGACGTCGGAAATACCGGACCCCCGCACAGCGGCCGCGACAGCGTTAGCCGCCTTCCCGGCGTCGTCATACGCTTTCGCCGCCGAGTCCCGGCGGGTCTCGATGCCGAGCGTCAAGGTGACCAGGTCTGGAACAGCCTTTGCGCTCGCGGTCCCGGTGACAGTGATGGTTCGCTTCATTCTTGAGCCTCGATTCGATTGCTGGCAGGTCTCTCCTGCGGGCGGTTGGGTGCGTCCACGTAGCCGCCGGCCGCGAGGCCCGCCTGGCGCTCGAAGAAATTCCTTGAGCCCGGGTTTCCGCTGCGCAGCATGGACCAAGCGGCGGCGACGCCGTAAAGGGCCAGGAAAGGAAGTCCCAGGCAGTACGCGTATTGGGTGCTGTGCCGCTCTTCATGGCCCAGGAGCACTGTGTCGGCTCCGGCCACGCCCGGCGGCGCGCGGTACAGAATGACGTTCCCCAGTGTGAATGCGCCCGCGTGGGGGAGTTTCCACTGATACCCGGCAGCTATCAGGAGGCCGCGCGGACCGCGCGAGAGAGTGCTTCGGGACGCCGCAGCCACTGCAAGTCCCAGCGGTGTGGACAGGTTCACGACGTTTGCGATCTGCCGTAAGCGTTGCGCCGGAGTCATGAAGCCATGCTAGACCCGTCCCAAACTCCGCGGTTAAAGCGCGCCTGCGAGGTTCAACTAGACTGAAGGGTAGTGCCTGCCCTCCGCGGTGAGCACTGCCCTTTCGTTTTGCAGGCCTGCCTTGCCGGCCGCTCCCGACTCGTAGCTAAGAACAGTAGATGACTGACACTTTGCCAGGCGCTGCCATCCCGAATCCGCTGGATGAAGCCGCCATCACCGCCGCCGTCGAGGACGCCATTGCCGCTATTGCGGCTGCTTCCTCCCTTGATGAACTCAAGGCTGTCCGCCTCGCCCACACCGGTGAGAAGTCGCCCCTGAGCCTGGCCAACCGTGAAATCGGTGGCCTCGCCAAGGAGCACAAGGCTGCCGCCGGCAAGCTCATGGGCTCCTCCCGCGGCCGGGTCAACCAAGCGCTCGCTGCCAGGACCCAAGTGCTCGAGGCTGAGAATGACGCCCGCATCCTGGTGGAAGAAACCGTTGATGTCACGGCCGCTCCGCGTCGTCGCCGTGCCGGTGCGCGCCACCCGCTGTCCACGCTGCAGGACCGTGTTTCGGACATCTTTGTTGGCATGGGTTGGGAAATCGCCGAAGGCCCCGAGGTGGAGTCCGAGTGGTTCAACTTCGATGCCCTCAACTTCAAGCCGGACCACCCGGCCCGCGAAATGCAGGATACGTTCTTCGTCGAGCCCCCTGAGGCGCACCTGCTGATGCGTACGCACACGTCCCCTGTGCAGGTCCGTTCCATGCTGGAGCGTGAAGTTCCCATCTATGTGCTGTGCCCCGGCAAGGTGTTCCGCACGGATGAACTCGATGCCACGCACACGCCTGTCTTCCACCAGTTCGAGGGTCTTGCGATCGACAAGAACCTCAGCATGGCAGACCTTCGCGGCACGCTGGAGCACTTCGCCCGCCAGATGTTCGGCGACGAAGCGTCCATCCGCCTGCGCCCCAACTACTTCCCGTTCACTGAGCCTTCCGCTGAGCTGGACATCTGGCACCCGGGCGCCAAGGGCGGTCCCCGCTGGATCGAGTGGGGTGGCTGCGGCATGGTCAACCCCAACGTCCTCCGGGCAGCCGGCATCGATCCGGACATCTATTCAGGTTTTGCTTTCGGTATGGGCATCGAGCGCACGCTCATGTTCCGCAACGAGGTCGGCGATATGCGCGACATGATCGAAGGCGATGTACGTTTCAGCGAGCACTTCGGGATGGAGATCTAACAGTGCGTATCCCACTTTCCTGGCTGCGTGAATTCGCGCAGGTAC
The DNA here is from genome assembly GCF_017876035.1 of Pseudarthrobacter sp. PvP004. NCBI lineage: Bacteria > Bacillati > Actinomycetota > Actinomycetes > Micrococcales > Micrococcaceae > Pseudarthrobacter > Pseudarthrobacter sp. PvP004. The sequence goes on along the minus strand of NZ_JAGINL010000001.1, from coordinate 2,287,806 downwards.
CGGCCGACGCCACGGCCGAAGACGTCATGGCTGACCTGGTCAAGGTTGGCTTCGAAGAAGAAGAAGTCCACCGCCCCACCGACGAGCTCAGGGGTCCCATTGTGGTTGGCCAGGTCCTAAGCCTGGTCAAGGAACCGCAGACCAACGGCAAAACCATCAACTGGTGCCAGGTCCGCGTGGTCCCTGAGGGACAGGAGCAGACCCTCACCGGCAAGGGCATCGATCCTTCCGGTGTGCAGGGCATCATCTGTGGTGCTCACAACTTTGTTGAGGGAGACAAGGTAGTTGTCACACTGCCTGGTGCTGTCCTGCCCGGCAACTTCCAGATCTCGGCGCGGAAGACCTACGGTCACTTGTCCGCGGGCATGATCGCTTCCGTTCGCGAGCTGGGCATCGGGGATGACCACGACGGTATCCTGGTCCTCTCGCGTATCGGCCTGGACCCGGAAATCGGCACTGACGCGATGGAACTCCTTGGTCTCTACGACCAGGCAGCGGAAATCAACGTCACGCCGGACCGCGGTTATGCTTTCTCCATCCGTGGTGTCGCCCGTGAATACGCCCACGCCACCGGGACCACGTTCGTGGATCCGGCGTCGAGGGTCAGCGCACCGGCTTCCCTTCAGGGCGGCTACGGCGTCAAGATCAACGACGACGCGCCGATCTACGGCAAGCCCGGCTGCGACCGCTTCGTGGCCCGCACGGTCCGCGGCGTGGATGCTTCACGTCCCACCCCGCCGTGGATGTCCGCGCGCCTTCGCCTGGCCGGCGTTCGCTCCATCTCGTTGCCGGTTGATATCTCCAACTACGTCATGCTGGAGCTCGGCCAGCCGAACCACTGCTATGACCTGGACAAGCTCGCTGGCGACATCGTGGTTCGTCGTGCAGTGGCGGGGGAGAAGATCACCACCCTCGATGACAAAGAGCGCACGCTCGATGTCGAGGACCTGCTGATCACCGATGATTCCGGCGCCATCGGCATCGCCGGTGTGATGGGCGGCGCCCACACCGAGGTGTCCGATTCCACCACCGACATCCTGGTGGAAGCCGCGCACTTCGACGAAGTCTCCATTGCCCGCTCCCGTCGCCGGCACAAGCTGCCGTCCGAAGCTTCCAAACGCTTCGAGCGTGGCGTGGACTGGCACGTCGCCAACATTGCCGCCCAGCGCGTGGTTGACCTCTTGGTCGAGCTCGCCGGTGGCACCGCAGATGAGGCCGGGACCGACGTCGGAACCGCTCCTGACGCCGTCACCATTGAACTGCCCGCAGAGTTCGCCTCCGCCCGTATCGGCATCGACTTCACTGACGAGCAGATCACCACGTCCCTTGTGGACCTGGGGGCCGTGGTGGAGAAGACCGCCAGCGGCTACCGCGTGACGGCTCCGAGTTGGCGCAACGACCTCGAAACCAAGGAAGACCTCTCCGAGGAAATCGCGCGTCTTGTCGGCTACGACAACATCCCCTCGACTCTTCCGGTGGCGCCTCCGGGCCGTGGCCTGACCCGCAGCCAGCAGCAGAAGCGCCGCGTTGTCCAGGCTTTGGCTGATGCAGGGCTTACCGAGGTGTTGTCCTACCCGTTCGTCTCCAAGGCAGCCAATGACACCTTCGGTGTTGCTGCTGAAGGTGCGGCTCGCCCGGCGCTCAAGCTGGCCAACCCCATCAGTGAGGAACAAGGGTACCTCCGCACCTCCATCCTGCCGGGCTTGATCGAGGTCGCCCGCCGCAATCACTCGCGCGGCTTCCGCGACCTGGCATTGTATGAGGCCGGTTCGGTCTTCCTCCCCGGCGACAAGCTGGGCACGGATTCCATTCCGCCGCTGGGCGTCAAGCCTGCCGATGAGGTACTGGATGCACTGTACGACGGCGTCCCTTACCAGCCGCTGCACATCGCCGCTGTCCTGACCGGCCATGACTCCCCGGCAGCTGCGACGCATACGCCGCGTGCCTGGGACTGGGCAGACGCTGTTGATGTGGCACGCCTGATCGCCGACGTCCTGGGCGTGGAGCTGGTTGTCAGCCAGGGAAGCCACCAGGCATTCCACCCGGGCCGTGCAGCCCAGCTCGCACTGCGCACTGGCGACGTTGTGGGCTACGCAGGAGAGCTGCACCCTAAGCTCCTGGCTGCGCACGACATGCCGGCCCGCTCCGTGGCACTTGAGGTCAACGTTGAAGCGTTGTTCGAAGCTGCCGCTGACGTGATCGTGGCCAAGCACATCTCCGGGTTCCCCGTGGCGACGCAGGATGTTGCCTTGGTTGTCCCGCAGGACGTGCCGGCAGACCAAGTCCTTTCGGCGCTCCGCGAAGGCGCCGGAGTCCTCCTCGAAGATGTCTCGTTGTTCGATGTCTATGTGGGGCCGGGCATTGAGGACGGCAAGAAGTCGCTGGCTTTCGGCTTGCGTTTCCGCGCGGACGACCGCACGTTGACGGCCGATGAGGCCTCTGAAGCCCGCGCTGCTGCTGTGGCCGTGGCGACTGAGCGGTTTGGGGCTGTTCAGCGCTGACCTGTTTTACTTAGGACTGTCCCCGGAATCGAACAGGTTCCGGGGACTTTCTTTTTATTGAGATAACACTCCCAGCATCTTGACAGGGTATTCACATGTGTATGACAGTTTTGTCATACACATGTGAAGCATGCGTATCACATCCCTCGCACGGTTCCCCAGAGCCGTCCCTTGAAAGGTACCCATGAAGAAGCAGAACGTTGCTTTGCTTGTCGGGGCTGCAGTAATGGCTTTGACGTCCTCGCTTGGTGGAGCCGCTGTGGCGTCAGAGTCGACGCCCCAAGTGAACGCCGCAGAGGTCCAGCCCGTATCGCACACGGTAGACCAATCGCAGGTTTCCGGTTCCGCCGCGTCGCCGTTGGCAGACAAATACACCATTGCCGCACCCTCCAAGAACGGCGGCGCCTCCACAGACTCAGTCATCGGTGCGGACGGCCGGGTGCGGATCACCAACACCACTGCGGCACCCAACCGCTCGATCGTGCAGATTGAATTCAATGGCGGCTACATCTGCTCCGGTGCCTTGATCTCCGACGACACAGTCCTGACTGCCGGGCACTGCGTGCACGAGGGCGGCACCGGATCGGAAACCGACTACTCCTGGGGTGTCAAAGTGGCTCCGGGCCGCAACGGCTCAACCGATCCCTACGGCACGTGCGGGGCAACCAAGATCTTCACGGACCAGCGCTGGATCGACTCCGCCAATACCAACGCAGACTGGGGTGTCATCAAGCTCGACTGCACCATCGGTAACACCACCGGATGGCTCAACTACACCGGCACAACCGCCAGCCTGAACGGGATCAGCACTACGGTCCGGGGCTATCCGGGAGACAAAGCCTTCGGCACCATGTGGTCCATGACCGGCCCCATTGAAAGCACCCAGACGGAGAAGGTTTTCTACAAGATGGACACCTACGGCGGTCAGAGTGGCGCCCCCGTGTACAACAGCTCCAACACCATCGTGGCAATCCACACCAACGGCGGCAGCTCCAACTCAGGCACCCGCATCACGCCCACGCTGGCGAACTACCTGACGTCGGTGAAGTAACCCGGATGAGTTAACTCACCTACAAGTGTTCCCCGCTGCGAACCTGGCTGCGGGGAACACTGCTGTCCGGGTGGGATGCGAGAGAAGCACGCTAAAGTTTTGCTGGGGAGAGAGCCGTAGGGAGGTCGTGATGGATAACCCAAAACTTGCGCTGCATAAGCTGGGTGACCTGCCTTTTTCGGATGTCCCTCTTCGAGACCTTGGCCAACCGGCCCTCGAGCGCGCCAACAGCTTTGCCGATGCCAAGGACCGCAACGTGTTCCTTGCCGGCCGGCTCGCTCTCCAGCACTTCGCGGCCTCGCTCCTCGACGTGGACCCCACTCGGCTGGTACCGGACTATTGTTGCCCGCGGTGCGGCCCGGGACAGGACCACGGCCGCCCCGGGTTCATGCTCGACGGCGGCCCGGCAGCTTTGGCGGTGAGCGCGTCCCGGGCGTCGGGCTGGGTGCTGCTGGCCGGCGTCGTACATCCAGCGGAGGGCATCCGGCTGGGAGCGGACCTTGAAGCGATAAGCGGGATTGGCTTCGATGGCTTTGACGGCGTCGCCTTGACCGCAGCCGAGAAGGTATTCCTGGTGTCCATCCCGGCGCAGGATCAAGCCAGGCAGCGCGCCCGGCTCTGGGCGCGCAAAGAAGCCTGGCTAAAGATGATGGGCGAGGGTCTGCGAAGGAACCCAGCCGAATTGGACGTGTTGGACCGTCCGGGCTTACAGGACGTGAACATTGTCAGCAATCGTGATCTGCCGGAAGGCCTGGTCGCCGCTTTGGCCCTCGGCTAACGCGTCAACGCGCTGAAGGCAGTGGTGGCAGCGAAGCTTCGTACAGCCACGGGCGGAGAATCGACGCGGCATTAAGCCCGGGAACGAATGAATCCGCAGCCTCAATGAACGTCCCAGTTGAGACCGAACCGTGCCGATTCGTAGCCGTCCAGTGCTGCAGGAAACCGAAGAATGCTTCGTCCCCGGCCGCCATCCGCACCGCATGAACGGCAAGTGCGCCGCGTTTGTAGACCCGGTCATCGAACATCAGCTCGGGACCCGGATCACCCACTACGAGGTCTTGGGCCCCGGCGTCGAGCCTCTTCCACGCGGCCGTTGCGCGGGCGGCGACCGTCATGGTGCGGGATTCCTCGGACCATAGCCACTCCGCATAGCAGGCGAAGCCTTCATGCAGCCAGATGTCCTTCCAGCTGCTCACCGTTAGCGAATTGCCAAACCACTGGTGCGAGAGCTCGTGCGCGATCAGGCGCTGCGCATCCCATGTGTCGCGCATATGGTTTCGCCCGAAGATGGAGACGGTCTGGGCTTCCAGTGGAATTTCCAACTCGTCTTCGGTGACCACCGAGGTGTAGTCGGCGAACGGGTAGGGGCCGAAGCAGTCCTCGAAAGTACGCATCATGTCCGGCTGCCGGCGCAGGCCTTGGAGGGCGTCCACTGCCATCTCGGGCGTCACGGCAACAAACTGGGGGACCCGATGGTGAGTATTGCCGGCGTGGAGTGGAACCCTCGCGTAGCGACCGATCTGCACAGTGGCCAGGTACGTGGCCATGGGTTCGGCTTGTTCGTAGACCCACGTTTCCCGGCTGGACTTCCGGGTATGGCTGACTAGCTGGCCGTTGCAGACGGGCCGGTAATTGTCGTCTGTGGTGACGGAGATGAGGAAGGTTGACTTGTACCGCGGATGGTCGTTGCACGGGAACCAGGACGCTGCACCGTTGGGCTGGCCGGCCACCAGTACGCCGTCGTTCAATTCCTCCCAGCCGACATCACCCCAGAGGCCGCGGCGCGGCTGGGGGTTGCCGTCGTAGCGGATCTCGAGTGAGAACTGCTGGCCAGGCTTGAGCGAGGCTGCCGGCGTCAGCACCAGGTGCTCCGCCCTGTGGCTGAACTTCTGCAGCTTCTTGCCATCCAGCTGAACCTTGCTGGCCCGCAAGCCCACCAGGTCCAGGACGATCTGCGAGGCCGCCTCCAGGGCCGTGCATCGCAGGACCGCTTTGCCGATCAGCTTGTTGCTGCCCAGCCTGACATCGAGGTCCAACTCGTACCTGTCCACGCGGTAGCTGCTGCTGCCGTGGTTCAAGGCGTAGGGGTCGGCTTCGGCTGTGGGAGTAGCGATTGGTACGGTCATGATCCGTCCAATCTACTTGAGGCGCGGCGCTTGTGCAGACGGACCCACCCACGGGCTCACCGGGTTACCCATCCAGTACGTCCCGGCCGGGACGGTTTCACCGCGCATGACCAACGACGCCGGACCAACAGTACCGCCGTCGCCGATGCTGGCCGCGGGGAGGATGACGCCGTGCGGTCCCATGGTGGCACCGTTGCCGAGCGTCACGGTGTCGAGGCTCATTACACGGTCGTGGAACAGGTGTGTCTGGACCACGCAACCACGGTTGACGGTGGAGTTCTCGCCCAAGGTCACGAGGTCAGCTTCGGGGAGCCAGTAGCTTTCGCACCATGTTCCGCGTCCAATCTTGGCTCCAAGTCCGCGCAACCACCACACCAAGGCAGGAGTTCCGGCAGCAGACCGGGCAAACCACGGGGCGCTCACCATCTCGATAAATGTGTCCACAACCTCGTTGCGCCAAATGAACGAGCTCCACAGCGGATGTTCTCCCGAACGGATGCTCCCCACCAGGACCCACTTAGCGACGATGGAGCTGAGCGCGGCAACGGCGCCTGCGGCCAGCATCACTACGCCACCCAGGAGGGCGGCAATCCAGTAGCCCCACCCGCGGGCGATCCAGTCCAGCACCAGCATCACGGAGACAGCGATGGTCACCGTAAGGATGACCGGAACCAAGCGGCACAGCTCCCACAGGGCTCGTGCCAGTTTGAGCTTGAGGGGCGGTTGGAAGGTGCGGGTCTGGTCAGCGTTGACTGCGGTGCGGCGCAACCTCACCGGAGGGCTGCCAAGCCATGAGGTACCCGATTTCGCCTTGGCGGGCGTGGCCGACAGCACTGCGACGAGGGAGTTCTTGGGTACGTTGCGGCCTGCGGCCGTCATCCCCGAGTTGCCAAGGAAGGAACGCTTCCCGATCTTCGCGGGAGCGATTTTCATCCACCCGCCGCCAAGCTCGTAGGAGGCAACCATAGTGTCATCCGCCAGGAAGGCGCCATCGCCAATGGTGGTCATTTTTGGAACGAGCAGCACGGTGGAGGCTTCCACGTTCTTGCCCACCTTGGCCCCGAGGAGTCGGAGCCAGACAGGGGTGAACAGGCTTGCGTACACGGGAAAGAGGAGGTCGCGTGCCATGTCCAGGAGGCGTTCCGTGGCCCAGACCTGCCAGCCGATGCGGCTTCGAACCCGGTAGTAGCCCTCCGCCAGGCCCAATCCCAGAAGCCTGGCGACAATCAGGATGAGCACGAGGTTGCCGAAGAACCACACCAGGGCCGCCAGCGGCAGGGCGATGGCGATGTGCGGAAGAGCGGTCTCCAACGAATCATGGCCTTGGATGAAAGCCAGGACCACCAGTGCGCCTGCGAAAGCAGAAACATAGGGGATGAGGGCCAGAAGGGCTGAAGCGCTGGCAAAGGCGGAGAACCAGAGCCTGTCGATGACGGGCCGGCGGCTGCTGGGCTCAGGCCACTCGTGCTTGGCTTTTCCGCGGCGTTCTGCGGGGGAGCCGGCTACGAGGTGTCCGGCTTTCACTTTGCCCAACACAGCGGATCCAGCATCGACGTGGGCACCTGCGCCGATGGTCGCTCCTGGCATCAGGGTGCTCCGTGCACCTACGACTGCACCGGCTCCCACGTGGATCTTGCCGATGTGGACTGAATCACCGTCCACCCACCAGCCCGAAAGGTCCACTTCGGGCTCGATGTTTGCTCCGCTACCCAAGGACAGCAGGCCGGTGACCGGGGGCAACGAGTGCAGATGGACGTCCCTGCCGATTTTCGCACCCAGGGCGCGCGCGTAATACGGGACGAACGGTGCGCTGGCCAGACCGATGGCGCCCGAAAGATCCTGAATTTGCTCTGCGAGCCACAGCCGCAGGTGCGTCTTGCCGGACCTCGGGTAAGTGCCGGGTTCAATTCTGCCGAGCAGGATGCGGGCCGCCAGGACCGAGATCGCCATGCGGCCCAAGGGGCTGACAAAGACCAACCATGACGCCGCGATCCACCACCAGGAGACCACGGGGGCCGCAGCGAACCCGGCGAAGGCTGCAAGTAGATTGTTGGCGGCCATGAGGTAGGTCAGCCAGCGCATCCCCACGAGTATGTGGAGCGGCACGCCCATGAGGACCTGGAAAATCTGCGACTTCAAAGCGGTGGGACGGACGGTGCGCTCAGCGGCGGGACCCGGCGTGCCGCCGTCGGGCAGTGATTGCCGGGCGGCGTCAATCAGGGCGCCGATGCGCGGCGTCGCATAAATATCGGCGACGGTAATGGTGGGGTACCGGACACGAAGAGCGGAAACGAGCTGGGCCGCTGCCAGGGACCCGCCGCCGTAGGCGAAGAAATCGGCATCCAGGGAACTCACCGGACTGCCCAGCACAGACTCCCACTGATCCACTACCCAACCCGCGTCATCCGGCAGGTTCAACGGTGCGTTGCTGGCCTCCGTGGCACCGGCCCCCGCCAGCGGCCAGGGAAGGGCATGACGGTCTACTTTGCCGCTGGTCTTGGTGGGTAGCGAATCCACCACGGTCAGCAAAGGGATCAAGGCAGCCGGAAGGCTCTCGCCGAGGAGCTTCCGTGCTTCATCCATATCGAGCTCATGGCCGTCAGCCGGAGCCAAGTACCCCACCAGGATCTGGTTGCCGGCCGCCGTCGTCTGGACTGCGGCCGCTGCGCCGGCAACGCCGGGGAGGGATTGCAAGGCCGCATCCACTTCGCCCAGTTCGATGCGTCGCCCGCCCAGCTTGACCTGTTCATCGGCCCGGCCCATGAAGATCAAGCCCTCGGCTTCGAAGCGCACCAGGTCGCCAGAGCGGTAGGCGCGGGCCCATCCCAGCGTGGTCATGGGGGCGTACTTCTCGGCGTCCTTGGCGGGATCCAGGTAGCGGGCCAACCCGACGCCGCCGATGATCAGTTCGCCGATGTCGCCTTCAGCGACCGGTACTCCATTGGAATCGACGACGGCGAGGTCCCACCCGTCCAGCGGCAGGCCGATCCGCACGGGACCGGGTCCGCCAAGGGGAGCGGCGCACGCCACCACCGTGGCCTCTGTGGGCCCGTAAGTGTTCCACACTTCGCGGCCGTCCACGGCGAGCCGTTCGGCCAATTCGGGTGGGCATGCTTCGCCGCCGAAGATGAGGAGCCGCACGTTCTCCAATGCCTCAGCCGGCCACAGTGCAGCCAAGGTGGGCACTGTGGAGACTACCGTGATGCCGTGGTTGATGAGCCAGGGGCCGAGGTCCATTCCGGTGCGAACCAGGGCTCGTGGTGCGGGCACCAAGCAAGCACCGTGCCGCCAGGCAAGCCACATCTCCTCGCAGGAAGCGTCGAATGCGACGGAGAGCCCAGCCAGTACCCGGTCCTGAGGTCCAATGGGTTCGGCTTGGAGGAAGATCCGGGCTTCCGCGTCAACGAACGCTGCGGAAGAGCGGTGCTTGACGGCGACGCCCTTGGGAGTGCCTGTGGAACCGGAAGTGAAAATGATCCAGGAATCGTCATCCAGTCCGGGCGTGCCGGGACCGGAAACTGCTTCCCTTGCCTCGCCGGCGAGCTGGACGTCCAGGCCCGAAGCAATGACCGCGCCAACTTTGGCTTCGCCGAACACCAACTTGGCGCGCTCGTCGGGGTCGTCCGCATCCACCGGGACATAAGCGGCGCCGGCCATGAGAATTCCCAGTATGGCGATGTAAAGCTCATTGGTTCCCGAGGGGATCCTGACGCCGATCTTGTCCCCACGGCCAAGCCCTGCACCGTTCAATTGCGCTGCGAAAGCGCGGACAGCCTTGAGCAGTTCGGTGTAGCTCAATGACTTGTGCCCATCATCCAAGGCAGAGGCCTCGGGGAATGATGAAGCGGTATCTTCCAGGATGTCGACGAGAGTGCGCTCGGCGGGGGCCGCCGCGCCTCCCGGTAGCTGGGGTCGGTATGTCATCAGGGCAGGCGTCGTACCGGCCCCAGCGGGATGTTCTGTGCTCACGAACGTCAGCTTTCCGCAGAAAGATGAACAAAAGGTGTCTGACGTTTCCTGCCCTTAACACTTTGTTGCATCATTGTTCGCTTTCCGCTCACCTGACGTTCAAACCGGTACTTAAGGGACCAGCAGGACTTTTCCAGTGGTCCGGCGGCCTTCCAAGTCCCGGTGCGCCTGGGCCGCTTCTGCCAAGGGATAGGTGGCACCAACCCTGACAGCGAGGGTGCCGTTGGCGGCGGCGTCGAAAATTTCTGCCGAGCGCCATCGACGCTCGTGGGTGTTCTGGACAAAGTGAGCCATGGTGGGCCTGGTCAGGGTGAGCGAACCTGCGGCGTTCAAACGCTGGGGATCGAACGGCGGCACCGGGCCGGAAGCCGCACCGAAGAGCACCATGGCGCCGCGGATGCGCAGGCTCTTCAGGGAGTCATCGAACGTGTCCTTGCCGACGCCGTCGTACACCACGTTGACGCCCTCGCCGTCGGTAAGTTCGCGGACTCTGTCTGCGAAGCCCTCGTAGCGGAGTACTTCATCGGCACCTGCCAGCGTGGAGAGATCGGCCTTCTCATCAGAGGAGACGGTGGTGATGACGCGGGCGCCGCGGGCCTTGAGCAGTTGGGTCAGTAGGAGGCCGACGCCGCCGGCACCTGCATGCAGGAGGACGGTGTGCCCGGGCTCCACCCGGAAGGATGAATTCATCAGGTAGTGAGCGGTGATTCCCTGCAGCGGCAGGGCCGCGGCGGTGTGATCATCGACGCCGTCAGGAACCGGCAGTGCCTTGCTTGCCTCAACGAGGGCGTACTCCGCGTAGGTTCTGGACCCCTCGGCGGTGGCAATGCGGTCACCAACAGAGAATTCCTCAACGCCTTCTCCTACGGCCTCCACTGTGCCGGCAGCCTCGGCGCCCGGCGTGAAGGGGTACTCCACTTTGTAGGTGCCGCTGCGTTGGTACGTCTCGATGAAATTGACCCCGGCAGCTGCGACCTTGATCAACAGCTGGCCGGGGCCAGGCGACGGTGTTTCCACGGATGCGTACTCGAGGACCTCAGGTCCTCCGGACTGCTGTGCAACGATGGCGTTCGTCATGGTGGCTCCTTACTCCGGGGCGGTCCTTCCGGTGCCCGGTTTCAGAATCCATCCTAGGGAGGTTGGGGCCTCCGGTGTCGAACGCCTAGCGGCGTCCGTGCGTCGAAGCGACGGGGCAGTCGAAGCCGCGGCCTGCGGCCAAGCCCACGTCATTCAGGTACCGGACCACGATGCCGTAAGACTGCATGAGCGTGGTTTCGGTGTAGGTGATGGAGTGTTTGCTGCAGAACTCGCGCACAATTTTTGTGGCCTTGTACAAGTGGGGGCGAGCCATGTCAGGGAACAGGTGGTGTTCCACCTGCCGGTTCAGTCCACCCAGGAGGAAGTCCATAAAGATGCCGCCGGAGATATTGCGCGAGGTCAGGATCTGGCGGTTGAGGAAGTCCACGCGGCTGTCCTTGGGAAGGACGGGCATGCCTTTGTGGTTCGGGGCGAACGAGGCCCCCATGTAGAAGCCGTAGACCATGATCTGCACACCCAGGAAGGCGAACGCCATGCCGATGGGCAGGAACGTGAATGCCAGAACCGGGAGGGCGGCCAGCCTTGTGACCAGGATGGGCGTCTCTACCCAGCGGTGGCGTACTTTCTGCTTGCCGAAGACGAAGCGAAGGGAGTCAAACTGCAGGCTCAAGCCGAGGAGCGTCAGGAGCGGGAAGAAGAACCAGCCCTGCTTCTTGGTGAGGAAAGCGAGGCGGCCCTTACGTTCGGCTGCGGCGTCTTCGTAGAAGACCAAGGCGTTGTTCCGGATGTCCGGGTCCTTGGAAATGACGTTGGGGTGGTTGTGGTGGGCTCCGTGCTTCTGCTCCCACCAGGAGTAGCTGATGCCGGCGACGCCGGTGGCCAGGAGACGGGCTGACCAGTCATTGGCGCGGCGTGAGGCGAAGATCTGCTTGTGGCCGGCCTCGTGGGCCAGGAAGCTCAACTGCGTGCAGAGGATACCCACGGCAGCGGCGATCAACAGCTGGTACCAGGATTCACCGATCAAGGCGAACCCCAACCAGGTGCCTGCCATAAGGAGCACTAAGGCAACGAAGACCCAGATGTAAAAGCCGCTACGGCGTTCGAGGAGTCCTTCGGCTTTGACGCTCTTGAGGAGCTCGGAGTAGCTCTGGACGACGGGGTTGGGTTGAATTGCGCGAGCTTTGGGGCGCTCAGCGGTGGACGTGGGTGACATAAATGTGCCCCGTATCGCTAACGGGCAACGCTGCAGCCGACGTTCGGACTGCACGGTCTGGATCACCCTTCACTAAGCATACGGGTAATCTCCAAAATAATGAGACTGCTCACAACTGCATGCATAAATATCGGACAGCATGAATATTCTTGCTGTACAGTGGAGGTATGACTATTTCTGTTGCCGTCTCCGGTGCCAGCGGCTACGCCGGGGGAGAAGTGCTGCGCTTGCTGGCTGGCCATCCGAACGTCACCATCGGTGCCATCACCGCTCACAGCAACGCCGGTTCCAGACTAGGGGAGTTGCAGCCGCATCTCCACGGTTTGGCCAGTCGGATTCTGGAAGACACCACAGTGGAGAACCTTTCCGGGCATGACGTCGTGTTCCTGGCTCTGCCGCACGGTGCCTCTGCCGAGATCGCTGCACAGTTGCCTGAAGGGACGGTAGTGATCGACGCCGGTGCTGACCACCGCTTGCAGGACGCCGCAGCGTGGGAAAGGTTCTACGGCTCCGCTCACGCGGGCACTTGGCCGTATGGCCTCCCTGAGCTCCCCGGTCAACGCGAAGCCCTCAAAGGCGCTACCCGCATCGCCGTTCCCGGGTGCTACCCGACGTCCGCCCTGCTGGCCTTGACGCCCGGTTTCGCCAACAATCTCCTCTTGACGGACGACGTCGTGATTGTCTCCGCCTCGGGGACCTCAGGCGCCGGCAAGGCAGCCAAGGTCAACCTGATCGGCGCCGAGGTCATGGGTTCCATGAGCCCCTACGGTGTTGGCGGCGGACATCGTCACACCCCGGAGATCGAACAGGGACTGTCCAATGCGGCCGGTGAGCCGGTGACGGTTTCGTTCACGCCCACGCTGGTTCCGATGAGTCGCGGCATCCTCACCACGGCAACGGCCAAGGTTGGCCACGGCGTTTCCTACGCGGAGCTTCGCCAAGCCTGGGCAGACGCTTACGACGACGAACCGTTCGTGCACCTCCTTCCCGAAGGCCAGTGGCCCACCACCAAGTCCGTTCAGGGCTCCAATCATGCGGTGATGCAGTTGGCCTTCGACGCCCACACTGGCCGCGTGATCGTGACGTGCGCTATCGACAACCTCACCAAGGGGACCGCCGGTGGAGCCGTGCAGTCCATGAACATTGCCCTCGGCCTGGACGAAACCGCCGGCCTGAACCTGCAGGGAGTTGCACCGTGACCATTACCGCCCCCAAGGGATTCCGCGCCGCAGGCATCAAAGCCGGCATCAAGGCCTCGGGCAAACCGGACCTTGCTCTGGTAGTCAACGACGGCCCGCAAAAGTCCGCCGCCGCCGTCTTCACCTCCAACCGTGTGGCTGCTGCGCCGGTTCATTGGTCACGCCAGGTGGTCAGCGACGGACGTGTGGATGCCGTGGTCCTGAACTCCGGTGGAGCCAACGCCTGCACCGGTCCCCAGGGCTTCCAGAACACCCACGCCACCGCCGAGAAAGTGGCAGAGGTGCTGGGAATCTCAGCTTCCGACGTCGTCGTGTGCTCAACCGGCCTGATCGGTGAGCAGCTGCCCATGGACAAGATTCTGCCCGGCGTGGACGCTGCCTTCCGTGAACTGTCGGAGGATGGCGGCTCCGCCGCAGCCACGGCGATCATGACCACGGACAGTGTGTCCAAGGAAGCCGTCTTCACCGGCACCGACGCCGAGGGCAAGCAGTTCACTGTCGGCGGCATTGCCAAGGGTGCCGGCATGTTGGCTCCGGGCCTCGCCACGATGCTGGTGGTCCTCACTACCGACGCCGAGGTTCCTGCTGATGAACTCGACGTCGTCCTGCGGGATGCCACGCGCGTCACCTTTGACCGGGCAGACTCGGACGGCTGCATGTCCACCAACGACACCGTGGTTCTGCTGGCATCCGGGGCGTCCGAGGCGCTGCCATCTGCCGAGCAGTTGAGCGAAGCGGTCACCCGGGTCTGCGCCGAACTGGCCCGCAAGCTCATCGGTGACGCCGAAGGCGCCAGCCACGACATCGCCATCCGGACGTTCAACGCTGCCAGCGAACGCGATGCCGAAATCGTTAGCCGCAGCGTTGCCCGCTCCAACCTGTTCAAAGCTGCCATCTTCGGCAAGGACCCTAACTGGGGCCGGGTGCTCTCGGCCGTGGGAACGACTGACGCCGTCTTCGAGGCGGACCAGCTCAACGTCGCAATGAACGGTGTGCAGATCTGCCGCAACGGCGCAATCGGCGATGACCGCAACCTGGTGGACCTGGAGCCGCGCGAAGTGTTGGTCGAAATCGACCTGCAGGCCGGCGATGCCGAAGCCACCATTTGGACCAACGACCTCACGCACGATTACGTGCACGAGAACAGCGCATACTCGAGCTGAGCGGATGACTATGACTGCGCACACCCGCGAAACCACCTCCATGAGTGACGCCCAGGACAAGGCCGGCACCCTGATCGAGGCCCTTCCGTGGATCCAGCGTTTTGCCGGTACCACCATGGTGATCAAGTACGGCGGCAACGCTATGGTCAACGACGACCTTCGTCGTGCCTTCGCCGAGGACATTGTGTTCCTCCACCACGTTGGCATCCACCCCGTGGTGGTCCATGGCGGTGGCCCCCAGATCAACTCCATGCTGAGCCGCCTGGGCATCGAGTCCGAGTTCAAGGGCGGCCTGCGCGTCACCACCCCTGAAGCCATGGATGTGGTCCGCATGGTCCTCACGGGCCAGGTTGGACGCGAGCTTGTTGGCCTCATCAACTCCCACGGTCCCTACGCCGTGGGCATGTCAGGCGAAGACGGCGGCCTGCTGCGCGCCGTTCGTACGGGCACGGTTGTTGACGGCGAAGAGGTGGACCTCGGCCTGGTGGGCGAAGTGGTGGGTGTGGATCCCGCCGGAATCAAGGACATTCTCGACGCCGGCCGCATTCCGGTGATCTCCACGGTCGCCCCGGAAATTCTCGACGACGGCAACGGTTCCGGTCCCACCACCGGACAGGTCCTCAACGTCAACGCGGACACTGCAGCTGCCGCCGTCGCCTCCGCCCTGGGCGCCACCAAGCTTGTCATCCTGACCGACGTCGAAGGCCTGTACGCCAACTGGCCGGACAAATCCTCTCTGATTTCTTCCCTGACCGCATCGGAACTCCGGGACATGCTGCCTCGCTTGGAGTCCGGAATGATTCCAAAAATGGCCGCCTGCCTCAAGGCCATCGATGAAGGCGTGGAACGCGCGCACATCGTGGACGGCCGCTTGCCGCACTCGATGCTGCTGGAGACGTTCACGACCGCCGGTATCGGCACGCAAGTAGTACCCGACGAGGAAGTGAACGCATGAGCACCGAACTGAGCCATACCGCCATCGCTGCGGAGGCTGCCGCAACCACGCTCGTTTCCCAGAGCTCAGGCGCTGACTGGCTTGCCCGTTACTCGTCGTCGCTCATGGGCGTCTTCGGCACGCCGCAGCGTGTCCTGGTCCGTGGCGCCGGCTGCCTCGTGTGGGACGCCGACGGCAAGGAATACCTGGACCTGTTGGGCGGGATTGCCGTGAACGCGCTGGGCCATGCCCACCCCTTCGTCACGTCTGTCATCTCCAGCCAGCTGGCTACGCTGGGCCACGTCTCGAACTTCTTCACCAGCCCCACGCAGATCGCACTGGCCGAGAAGCTCCTGGCCATCAGCAATGCACCGGCAGGTTCCAAGGTCTTCTTTGCCAACTCCGGCACTGAGGCCAACGAGGCAGCGTTTAAGCTCGCCCGCCGGAACAACTCCGACGGGAAGCGGACCAAGATCGTTGCCCTCGAGGGGGCCTTCCACGGCCGCACCATGGGAGCCTTGGCGCTCACCGCTAAAGAGGCTTACCGTGCACCGTTTGAGCCACTGCCCGGTGGCGTGGTCCACATCCCGTTCGGCGACGTCGAAGCCTTGCATGCCGCCGTCGACGATTCCACCGCAGCTGTCTTCCTGGAACCGATCCAAGGCGAAGCGGGTGTCCGGCCGCTCAGCGCCGAATACCTGCGGGCGGCCCGCAAGGTGACCACCGCAGCGGGTGCCTTGCTGATCCTGGACGAAGTACAGACCGGCATCGGCCGAACCGGTAAATGGCTGGCCAGCGAAGACGCCGGCATTGTTCCCGACGCCGTGACCCTCGCCAAGGGCCTCGGCGGCGGTTTCCCGGTGGGTGCCTTGGTTACCTTCGGAAGTACGACGTCGGCCCTGCTCAGCGCCGGGCAACACGGCACCACGTTCGGCGGGAATCCGGTGGCTACGGCCGCCGCGCTGGCCACGCTCCACGCGATCGAAAGCCAAGGTGTCCTGCAGAACGTGCTGACTGTCGGCGCCCACCTTCGTGAGGGACTGGCCGCCATCGAGGCCGTCACTGACGTCCGTGGCGAGGGTCTGTTGATCGGCTTCGATGTGAACGCCGACATCGCACCCGCCATGGTGACCGCAGCTTTGGAAGCCGGCTTCATCATCAACAGCCCGGGCCCGAGGACCATCCGCCTCGCGCCGCCGCTGATCCTGACCGTCGATCAAGCGAACCGTTTCCTGGACGCTCTACCCACCCTGATCGCTACGGCTACGGCCAACACCGCTAAGGACGCACAGTGACTACTACCAACACCACCCGTCACTTCCTCAAGGACACGGATCTGAGCCCTGCCGAGCAGGCTGAGGTTTTGGAACTCGCCGTCCGTATGAAGGCCGCGCCGTACAGCGTGCAGCCCTTCGCCGCCGAGGGTAACGGCCGTAAGACAGTGGCAGTGATCTTTGACAAGACCTCCACCCGCACGCGTGTTTCCTTCGCCACCGGCATAGCGGACATGGGCGGCAACGCGCTGATCATCAACCCGGGTGAAGCCCAGATCGGCCACAAGGAATCCGTGGAGGACACGGCGAAGGTCCTGGAGCGCATGGTGTCCACCATCGTATGGCGGACAGGTGCGCACTCCGGCCTGGTTGCCATGGCGGCAAACTCCAAGGTCCCCGTCATCAATGCCCTGTGCGACGACTACCACCCCTGCCAGCTCCTGGCCGACCTCCTGGCCGTCAAGGAACACAAAGGCGAACTGGCTGGATTGAGCATGGCCTACCTGGGTGACGCCGCCAACAACATGGCCAACTCCTACTTGCTGGCCGGAGTTACTGCCGGAATGCATGTGCGCATTTCCGGCCCCGAAGGCTATCTTCCGGCACCTGAAATCGTGGCTGCCGCAGAGGAGCGTGCGGCCGAGACAGGCGGCTCGGTGCTCATCACCAGTGATGCAGCCGAAGCGCTCAAGGGCGCCGACGTCGTAGCAACGGACACGTGGGTTTCCATGGGCCAGGAAGCCGAAAAGGAAGCCCGGCTGCAGCTCTTCCGCGAGTACTCCGTGGACGAGGCCGCCATGGCGCAGGCCGCGCCGGACGCCGTTGTGCTTCACTGCCTTCCGGCCTACCGGGGTTACGAAATTTCCGCCGGAGTGATCGACGGGCCGCAGTCGATTGTCTGGGACGAGGCGGAGAACCGCCTGCACGCCCAGAAGGCGCTGATGGCCTGGCTGATGCACCGCTCCGGTCTCGCTTTCGTGGACGGTCTTTCTCCCGTCGAAGGAACCGGGGAGAGCACGTTCTAGTGTCCACCAACCCGTCCGTGCCGGGCGCCAGCCCAGCCACCAAGACTGCCCGCCAGGCGCGTATCACCGCGATCCTGACGGGTGAGTCCGTGCGTTCACAAGCAGAGCTTGCAGCCCTGCTGGCGGACGACGGCGTCCAGGTCACCCAGGCCACCCTGTCCCGCGACCTCGTGGAACTGGGCGCAGTCCGGGTCCGGGGCAAGGAAGGCGCACTTGTTTACGCTGTCCCGGGGGAGGGTGGGGACCGCAATGCCAAGAGCGGTGTTACCCAGGAAATCCTGGATGCGCGGCTGACCCGGCTTTGCGGCGAACTCCTGGTGACAGCGGAGGCATCGGGCAACATCGTGGTACTTCGCACCCCGCCGGGAGCAGCCAATTTCCTGGCCTTGGCAGTTGACCACTCGGTGATGCCGTCGGTATTGGGTACGATCGCAGGCGACGACACTTTGCTGCTGGTCGCACGGGATCCCGATGGCGGGGCAGAACTGGCAGCGCGTTTCCTGCGCATGGCCGAAGAAGCCGGGCCTGGCAACTAATTGATCTTTTTCAGCATTGATTCACACAGCATTGATTCGAATGAACCAAGCAACAATAAAGGAGCACTCTCGTGACTGAGCGCATTGTTCTGGCCTACTCCGGTGGCCTTGATACTTCCGTAGCCATCGGCTGGATCGGTGAAGCCACCGGCGCCGAGGTCATCGCTGTGGCCGTCGACGTCGGACAGGGCGGCGAGTCGCTGGAGACCATCCGCCAGCGCGCCCTCGGTTGCGGTGCCGTCGAAGCCTACGTTGCCGACGCCCGTGACGAGTTCGCCAACGAGTACGCCATGCCTACCCTGAAGGCCAACGCCCTCTACCAGGGCCACTATCCGCTGGTTTCCGCTATTTCCCGCCCGGTCATCGTGAAGCACCTCGTGAAGGCTGCCCGCGAATTCGGTGCCACCACCGTTGCCCACGGCTGCACCGGCAAGGGCAACGACCAGGTCCGTTTCGAAGTTGGCATCCAGACCCTCGGCCCGGACCTGAAGTGCATTGCACCGGTCCGCGACCTCGCGCTGACCCGCGACAAGGCCATCGCCTTCGCCGAGGAAAAGGGACTGCCGATCGAGACCACCAAGAAGAACCCGTACTCGATCGACCAGAACGTCTGGGGACGCGCCGTCGAAACCGGTTATCTCGAGGACATCTGGAACGCTCCCACCAAGGACATCTACGATTACACCGCCACCCCGGAATTCCCGCCGGCGCCGGATGAGGTCATCATCTCCTTCCAGGCCGGCGTTCCGGTCGCCATCGACGGCGTCAAGGTCACCCCGCTGCAGGCCATCCAGGAACTGAACCGCCGTGCAGGCGCGCAGGGCGTTGGCCGGATCGACGTCGTCGAGGACCGCCTCGTCGGCATCAAGTCCCGTGAAATCTACGAAGCCCCGGGTGCCATGGCGCTGATCACCGCCCACAAGCACCTCGAGGACATCACCATCGAGCGTGAGCAGGCCCGCTTCAAGGCAACTGTTGGCCAGCGCTGGGCCGAGCTGGTCTACGACGGACAGTGGTTCTCCCCGCTCAAGCGCTCTCTGGACGCGTTCATCGAAGACACACAGCAGTACGTTTCCGGCGACATCCGCATGGTCCTCCACGGCGGCCAGGCAGTCGTCAACGGTCGTCGCTCCGAGACCTCGCTGTACGACTTCGACCTCGCCACCTACGACACCGGCGATACCTTCGACCAGTCCATGGCCCGCGGTTTCATCGAACTGTGGGGCATGTCCTCCAAGGTTGCCTCGGGCCGCGACCTTCGCGTCGCAGGGCAGTGACACCGCAGCAGGGCCCCGGGACGCAGGGGTCCCCGGCCGAGCGTAGCGAGGTAGGGGAGCGTTCAGGGACAAATGAAGGTGCACTGTGGGGCGGCCGGTTCGCCGGCGGCCCGGCAGATGCGCTGGCTGCTCTGAGCAAGTCCACCCATTTTGACTGGCGGCTCGCCCGCTATGACATCGCCGGTTCCAAGGCCCACGCCCGCGTGTTGGCCAAGGCCGGTCTGTTGGACGACGCCGAGCTCGAAGGCATGCTTGCCGCCCTCACCCAGTTGGATGAGGACGTCGCCAGCGGCGCCTACCTCCCGGCTGAGAGCGACGAGGACGTGCACGGTTCGCTGGAGCGTGGCCTGATCGAGCGGGCTGGTACCCAGCTGGGCGGCAAGCTGCGTGCGGGCCGTTCCCGCAATGACCAGGTAGCCACGCTGGGCCGTATGTTCCTGCGTGACCACGCCCGCATCATCGCCCGCGGTGTCCTTGCCACCATCGATGCCCTTGTGGAGCAGGCCAAGGCCCACCACGGCGTAGCGATGCCTGGTCGGACGCATTTGCAGCACGCGCAGCCGGTGTTGCTGAGCCACCACCTGCTGGCCCACGCCTGGGCGCTGTTGCGCGATGTGCAGCGCCTCCAGGACTGGGACAAGCGTGCCGGTGTGTCGCCCTATGGTTCGGGTGCGCTGGCCGGTTCATCCCTGGGCCTGGACCCTGAGGCTGTCGCCGCTGATCTGGGCTTCTTCTCGGCCGTCCACAACTCGATTGATGGCACCGCCTCGCGCGATGTCTTTGCCGAGTTCGCCTGGGTATGCTCCATGATCGGCGTGGATCTGTCCCGGATTTCCGAGGAAGTCATCTTCTGGGCAACCAAGGAATTCTCCTTCGTGACACTGCATGACTCGTACTCCACAGGGTCCTCGATCATGCCGCAGAAGAAGAACCCGGACGTTGCCGAGCTCGCGCGCGGCAAGGCAGGACGCCTCATTGGCAACCTGACCGGACTGCTGGCGACGCTCAAGGGCCTGCCGCTCGCGTACAACCGCGATCTGCAGGAAGACAAAGAACCTGTCTTCGACGCCGCCGACACCTTGGAGCTGCTGCTTCCGGCCGTGTCCGGCATGATTGCCACGCTGAAGTTCAACACGGAGCGCATGGAAGCACTGGCTCCCCAAGGCTTCGCGTTGGCCACGGACATTGCTGAGTGGCTCGTCCGGCAGGGCGTTCCCTTCCGTGAAGCCCACGAGCTGTCCGGCGCTGCCGTGAAGCAAGCCGAAGGCCGGGGCGTGGAGCTGTGGGACCTGACGGACGAGGAATACGCAGCAATCTCGGAGCACCTGACTCCCGAAGTTCGCAGCGTCCTGAGCACCGAAGGTTCCCTCAACAGCCGCAACTCCCAAGGCGGAACGGCGCCGGCCGCCGTCGAACGCCAACTGGCGGCCTTGGAAGCGGAACTGGACGCAGCGCGTTCCTACGCCAGCTAGACCACTCGGGACGGCACGTCGCGGCCATGCCTTCGGGCAGGGCAACGCGAGGTGCCGTCCCGCAGTGCGTTAACATGGCGCTATGACTCAGATCACCCCTGAGACGTTGCCCGCAGAGCTTCACAAAGCCGCCGACACCGTCACCCGCCTCGTATCCAAGATGGACGAATCCTCCGTCGCGGAACCGTCAGAACTTCCAGGCTGGACCCGTGGCCACGTCCTGGCGCACCTTGCCGGAATTTCCAACGCCATGGCCCGGCAACTGGAGTACGCGCGCCGCGGCGAAACCGTGGAGCTGTACGACGGCGGCATGGACGGCCGTACGAAGGCCATCGAACTGGCGGCAGGGCACAGCCTCGCCCGGCACACGGAATCGGTCACCGCCGCGCTGGGGTCCGCCATTGCCGCGTTCGACGCCTTGGGTCCGGACGATTGGCAAGCACGGATCGCCTACAGAGACGGAACAGTGCTCGACGGCGGTCTGGCGCTGTGGCGCGAACTCACCATCCACGCATCGGACCTGCGTTTGGGTTACGGGCCGGAGACTTGGAGCCGACCCTTCTGCGAGCACCTCATCACTTTCCTTGCCGCACGTGTGCCCGAGACCTACAAACTGGTCCTGCAACCCACAGGGCTGCCACAACTGAGCATCGGCACCGGAGGCACATCCATAGCAATTACCGGCATGCTGACGGACATCGCGGCCTGGCTGGCCGGCCGCGAACCGAGCCTTGGGAGCCTGCGGGCAACTGCAGCCGCTGACGGAGTGGAGCTCCCCGAATTGCTGCCGTGGCCCGCGGCCCAGCCCGCCGCCCGCTAAAGTCCGGATGCTCTCTCACTTCCCGCGGGCTTGAGCTGGATGCTCTCTCACGTCCCTCGGGCTTGAGCTGGTCGCTCTCTCACTTCCCTCGGGCTTGAGCTGGATGCTCTCTCACTTCCCGCGGGCTTGGTCTTCATCGCTGCTGCCCGCCACAAGTGCATGGTGGCGTACGAACGCCACGGGCTGACCTCCCTGAAGTCTGCGCTGAGTCCCAACCCCACGGGCAGCGCCCTCACGCCGTTCCTTACTGCCGCGTCATTGGCCAGGAACACATCCGGAGCGCCCAGTACCCTCATGGCGACATAGCCCACCGTCCACGGTCCCACGCCAGGCATTGGGAGAAGCTTCCGGCCGAGGCTGGCGGGGTCGTCGCCGTAGCCGAAGTCCAGTTCCCCGCTGGCCATGGCCTCGGCGGCGGCCACGATGGAGTCGATGCGGCGCTGTGGTCCTCGGAGTAAGGCACGCCCGTGTTCGGCGAGTTCTGCTGCTGTAGGAAATAGTCGATCAAGGTCTGGCGCAGCGCCATCGACGGCGGATCCGGCCGCAGACAACTGGCTAAGGGCAGTTCGGGCAGCAGCGACGGTGATCTGTTGTCCGATCATTGCCCGAATAAGCAGTTCCTGGGGCTCCACAGCCCCCGGCACGCGCATCCCCGGGAGTGCGGCCACGCTGGCCGTAAGCCTCGGATCCGCTGCCAGGGCGCCATCGACCGCTTGCGGATCGGCGTCCAGGTCGAACAGCCTGCGGACCCGGCTCAACAGTGCCGGGAGGTCGTGCAGGTCCACGGCCGTGGCTGTGAGTTGCAACGGTTTGCCGGGTGTTGAGGGGCTGTAGGCAACCGAAAAGGATGCGCTGCCTCGGGGGAGCCGGAGCGTGCGGGCATAGGTCCGGCTCCCGTCACTGTCAGTCGTTGCTCTTTCGATGCCCGGCACCGCGCGAACTGCCAGGAAGTCGAAGATGCCCGGATCGAAGGGTTCCCTGTAAGGAAGGTTCAGCGTCAGCGCCGCCGGGGCTGGCGTCGCTGCCCCGGAACCTTTGCGGGTGCTGGACTTCGCCGCGGTGGCACGGACCGCCGTCGGGGTCATCGCGAAAACCTCGCCGATGGTGTCGTTGAATTGCCGCACGCTGTTGAACCCTGACGCGAACGCAACGTCGGCAAGGAGCATGTCGGTGGAAACCAGCAACGTCCTGGCGGTCTGCGCCCTGCTGGCCCGTGCCAGTGAGAGGGGGCCGGCGCCGAGTTCGTTGCTGAGGATGCGATTAAGCTGTCGAGCGGAGTACCCCAGCCGGTTCGCGAGGCCGTCCACGCCCTCGCGCGTGATGACGCCGTCGTTGATCAATCTCATCGCGCGTCCGGCAATGTCGGAACGGATGTTCCATGCAGGCGTTCCAGGGACAGCCTCGGGCAGGCATCGCTTGCAGGCGCGATACCCGGCCTCATGGGCGGCTGCGGAGGTTTCATAGAAGGTGACGTTCTCAGCCTTGGGCGTACGCGCGGGGCACGACGGCCGGCAGTAGATGCCGGTGGAGCTGACGGCAGTGAAGAACTGACCGTCAAAGCGGGTGTCGCGGGCGTCGATCGCCCTGTAGCGCTGCCAGAAGTCCATTGCTTTATCCTGCCAGCCGTTCGAAGCAGTCGCTAGCGGAAATCGGACATGGCCGTTTGCTGCATTGTTGCTAGGGTCTGGTCATGAGTTACGTGCCAAACGAGGTCAGCAGCCCCGCCGACGTGCGCAAGTTTCTTGAGGGCGATCCCCGAGTCATCGCTCCGCTGGTACTCGGTGCGGTACTGACCCACCACTCGGAAGCCGGTCCGGTCTCCGTCAGGCTCACCGAAGTTGAGGCCTACCTTGGGCCGCGCGACTCCGAGCACCCCGACCCCGGCTCCCACACCTTCGGCGGTCCTACCGCCCGGAATGCGCCCATGTTCGGGCCGCCCGGGTTCCTGTACGTCTACTTCACCTACGGCATGCACTACTGCGCCAACATTGTCTGCGGTCCCGAGGGCGCTGCGTCAGCACTGCTCCTGCGTGCCGGTGAAATCGTCGAGGGGGAGGGTCTCGCCGCCATTCGCCGGCCTGCATCCAAAGCGCACAAGGACCTGGCCAGCGGACCCGCGAGGCTCGCCTCCGCGCTGGGACTTACGACGGCGGACACTGGCCGTGACGCGCTCGCGGAACCGTTCAGTTTGTGGTTGCCCAGGACGCCGGCGCCTGCCGTTGCCAGCGGACCACGGGTGGGCGTAGCGGGTCCGGGCGGAAGCACTGAATACCCGTGGCGCTTCTGGATCGAGGACGATCCTACGGTGTCCCGGTACAAGGCAGCACGGCCGCGGAACCGGAGCGCCACCAACTGACTTCAGCGCTGGCGGCTTTGCGAACCTCGACTTTTTTGTGACGCAGTCCGCCGTATGACGTGTACCCCCCACGTTTACCAAAATCGCTGTAGAATGGTAGGTCTGTCTTTTGCGATAGGGGTTACGGTTCGATGCACGACGCTGATTTGGTCCATGAGCAGGAATATGTTGCCGGGCTGTATGCCCGGCTCGATGAGCTGCGCGCCGAAAAGCGCGCCCAGCTGGCGCAGGTGCGCAAGGCCGGTGCGGTGGGAACCATGCAGAACGTCTCAGAACGTGACGCGTTCGCGGCACTGTACGAAGACCGCCTGGCCCAGCTCGACGCCGTCGACGACCGCCTGGTCTTTGGCCGCCTGGACCTGGATTCCGGTGAGGCCCAGTACATTGGCCGCATCGGGCTGTCCACGGCCGATCTCCAGCGGCTGATGGTCGACTGGCGTGCCCCGGAAGCCGGCCACTTCTACCAAGCCACCGCGTTCGACCGTCAAGGCGTGCGCCGCCGCCGCCACCTGATCCTTCAGGGGCGCGACGTGAAAGCCATAGAAGACGACGTCCTGGATGCCGGGATGCTTGCGGACAACGACTCGCTCCAGGGCGAGGGCGCGCTGCTCGCTGCGCTGAATTCCAAGCGCACGGGCCGCATGTCGGACATCGTGGGCACCATCCAGTCCGAGCAGGACCGGATCATCCGTTCATCCATTTCCGGCGCGCTGGTAGTCCAGGGCGGCCCCGGAACGGGCAAGACCGCCGTAGCCCTGCACCGTGCCGCCTACCTGTTGTACACGCACCGCGAGCGGCTCAAGAGCGCCGGTGTGCTGCTTGTCGGGCCGTCGTCGTCCTTCATGCACTACATCGAACGAGTGCTTCCGTCGCTCGGCGAGACCGGTGTGGTCATGGCCAGCCTCGGACGCCTCATGCCCGGCATTCACGCCATTCCCGAGGAAAATGCGGACGTCGCCGCCCTCAAGGGCAAGCTGGACATGGCCACCGTGGTGGCAAATGCCGTGGCAAACCGGCAACGGACGCCTGCTGAGGACCGTATCCTCGAAGTTGACTCGCGGAAGCTGACGCTGACGGTTCGTCAGGTCCGCCGTGCCCGGGAAAAAGCCCGCGCAACAGGCAAGCCGCATAACGAAGCGCGGCTCACGTTCGTCAAGATCCTCCTACGCGAGCTCACGGAGCAGCTGACGGACCTCGTAGAAGAGGGCAACATCGGCAACAACGCCGATCGCGCCTACTTGGCCGAAGACGTACGGTCGGCCCGCGACGTGCGCATCGCGCTCAACCTTTGCTGGATGCCGATGACGCCTGAGAAACTCATTTCCGAGCTCTTCAGCAAGCCTGCCATCCTCGAAGCCTGCACGCCGCACCTGACACCCGCACAGCGTTCGCTGCTGCAGCGTCCGGTGGATGCGCCGTGGACGGAAGCAGATGTTCCGCTGCTGGATGAGGCTGCAGAATTGCTCGGTGAGCTGGACCCGGCCGCCGGCAGGGGACTGGCCCAGCAGGAAGCCGACCGCGCACGCGACCTCGCCAACGCCAAGCAGACCCTCGCCAACATGGAAGCGATGGGCGTGGACGTCCTGGTGACCGCTGAAGAGCTCGCCGAACAGAACCAGGAACGCGAAGGACGGCTGACCGCCGCCGAACGCGCCACGAGCGACCGGTCATGGGCCTTCGGCCACATCGTGGTTGACGAGGCCCAGGAACTCTCGCCCATGCAGTGGCGGCTTCTGGTACGGCGTTGCCCGCTGAAGTCCTTCACCATCGTGGGTGATATCGCCCAAACGAGTGCAGCAGCCGGTGCCAATTCGTGGCAAAGTGCGCTGGCGCCGTCGTTCGGTGACCGCTGGACACTGGAAGAACTTACCGTCAACTACCGCACGCCGTCGCAGATCGCAGAAGCTGCTGTCCGTATGGCCAACCGCGCAGGTTTGGTTGTTTCGGCTCCGAAGGCCGTACGCGAAGGCAAGTGGTCACCCATTGTGGACCACGTGGAGGCGGACGGCATCGTGAAGCGCTTGGTTGAAGTCCTGCCGGAAGAAGTCGAAGCGATCGACGGCGGCCTGCTGGCTGTCATTGCCGACGGTCCCTTGCTGCCTCAGGCCACAGCCGCGTTGCGGGAAGTCTACGGGCGTCGCATCGGATCCGGGGCGGGCAGCTACCAGCAGGACATCGTGGTGATCAGCCCCAAGGAAGCCAAGGGACTGGAATTCGACGGTGTGGTGGTGCTGGAACCGGCTGCCATGTTGAATCACGAGCACGGCAAGGTGGGTGACCTCTACGTTGCCATGACCCGGGCCACCCAGCGTCTGCGCCTCATCGCAGCCGCACCGGTACCCGCCGGTATCGAACGGTAGGAAAAACGGACCCTGCAATCCTGCTAACTTAGATCTCGTGTCACACGTAAACAACCTCGAGTCCCAGCACAACGATCCCGCCTTTGCCAACGTCTGGCAGGAGCTCAAATGGCGCGGCCTTGTCCACGTTTCCACTGATGAAACGGAACTGGAAAAGCTGCTCGCCGGGGACCCGATCACGTATTACTGTGGCTTCGATCCCACCGCACCGTCGCTGCACCTGGGCAACCTTGTGCAGTTGCTGGTGATGCGCCGCCTGCAGCTGGCCGGCCACAAGCCGCTCGGTTTGGTGGGCGGTTCCACCGGCTTGATCGGTGACCCCCGCCCGACGGCAGAACGTACTTTGAACACCAAGGACACCGTCGCGGAGTGGGTCGGCTACCTTCAGGGCCAGGTGCGCCGTTTCCTCAGCTTCGAGGGCGAAAACCCTGCCCGCATGGTCAACAACCTGGACTGGACGGCGCCTTTGAGTGCCATCGACTTCCTTCGCGAGATCGGCAAGCACTTCCGTGTCGGCACCATGCTGCGCAAGGATGCCGTAGCGTCGCGCCTCAGCTCGGACGAAGGTATCAGCTACACCGAGTTCAGCTACCAGATCCTGCAGGGAATGGACTACCTCCAGCTTTTCCGCGACTACGGCTGCGCGTTGCAGACGGGCGGCTCGGACCAGTGGGGCAACCTCACCAGCGGAACCGAACTCATCCGTAAGGTAGAAGGCAAGAGTGTCCACGCCCTCGGCACGCCGCTCATCACCAACTCCGACGGCACCAAGTTCGGCAAGAGCGAAGGCAACGCCATTTGGCTGGACCCGGACATGTGCAGCCCGTACACCTTCTACCAGTTCTGGCTGAACACCGCCGATGCTGATGTGGTTGACCGGCTTAAGGTATTCACATTCCTGAGCCGTGCCGAGATCGAGGCACTTGGCCAGGCTGTGGAGGAGCGCCCGTTTGCCCGCGAAGGCCAGAAGAAGCTTGCCTTCGAGGTGACCTCCTTGGTGCATGGCGTAGACGCGACCGAGAAAGTCATCGCTGCTTCGGCTGCGCTGTTCGGCAACGGGGACCTCACCGTACTGGATGAGCGGACCCTTGAAGCTGCCACGGCGGAACTTCCCTCCGCGACGATTGGGGCCGACGGCCTCGGCATCATCGACCTCCTGGTTGCTTCGGGTCTGTCGGACAGCAAGTCGGCCGCCCGCCGGACCGTCGGCGAGGGCGGTGCCTACGTGAACAACACCAAGGTGTCCGATCCCGACGCTGTCATTGCCCGCGAGGAACTGCTGCATGGCCGGTACTTGCTCCTCCGCCGGGGCAAGAAGAACCTGGCAACCATCGAGGTCTCGGCCTAAGTAGTTTAGTTATCCAGCCCTGAAAGGGTCGGCAACCGTTATGGTTGCCGGCCCTTTCTGCGTTTAAGCGTGCTTACTCTTGCCGGCGTTGGGTGGTGTGGCTGGATGGTGGGGGGTGGGCTGGTGTGGTTGGCGCGGAAGCGGTGGTTGGTGCGGAGGGTGTGGTTGGCGCGGTGGCGGTGGTCATCCTCTGCGCGCTCGCTCCTTCGTCGCTTGGACGCGCGCTGCCGGCAAACCGCCGCCACCTTCCGACGCTCTCTCACATCCCTCGGGTTTGGGGGTGTCGCTCTCTCACATCCCTCGGGTTTGGAGCCGTCGCTCTCTCACATCCCTCGGGTTCGGAGCCGTCGCTCTCTCACATCCCTCGGGTTGGTGGGGTGTTCGACGGCGGTGGTTGGGTTTGGTGGTTTGGTGGTCTTGGGGTGGGGGTTGGGTGGTGTGATGGGCTTCACGGGGTGGTGTTTTGGTGGTTTGGTGGGTGTTTTGGGGTTGGGTGGGGTTGTTTTCCTTGTGTTTGCGGGGTTTTTGGGTGGTGTTGGGGTGGATTTGGTGTGGGGGTTGGGCGCGTGTAAAGTTATTCGAGTCGCCGCCGCTGATGCGGAAAGTTAGCGACAATCTCCCTTCAAATCACCGGTTCCGGTTGTGCTTTTGTGTGCTTCTGGTTGGTGGGGGAGGCCTGTGGCTGGTTTGCTTTGTGCGGCTGGTTCGGGTAAGTTTGAAAAGTTGCTCCGGAGCGATCCTAGGCCCCTGTGTGGGGGTTTTGGTGGTGCCGGTTAGTGTCTGTTGTTTGAGAACTCAATAGTGTGCCAAGTTTGTTGATACCGATTGTTTTATCAATTGGTTGAATTTATGCTGGATTGTCATGCACCCCCGTGTGTGGTGGTCTGGTTTTCAGCTGGTTTCGAATTTTGTGCAGCCGTGTTCGCCGTTATTTCCGGTGGGTGTGGTTGTGTCTGTTTGATTTGTTTTTCTTCAACGGAGAGTTTGATCCTGGCTCAGGATGAACGCTGGCGGCGTGCTTAACACATGCAAGTCGAACGATGATCCCAGCTTGCTGGGGGATTAGTGGCGAACGGGTGAGTAACACGTGAGTAACCTGCCCTTGACTCTGGGATAAGCCTGGGAAACTGGGTCTAATACCGGATACGACCATCTGGCGCATGTCATGGTGGTGGAAAGCTTTTGTGGTTTTGGATGGACTCGCGGCCTATCAGCTTGTTGGTGGGGTAATGGCCTACCAAGGCGACGACGGGTAGCCGGCCTGAGAGGGTGACCGGCCACACTGGGACTGAGACACGGCCCAGACTCCTACGGGAGGCAGCAGTGGGGAATATTGCACAATGGGCGCAAGCCTGATGCAGCGACGCCGCGTGAGGGATGACGGCCTTCGGGTTGTAAACCTCTTTCAGTAGGGAAGAAGCGAAAGTGACGGTACCTGCAGAAGAAGCGCCGGCTAACTACGTGCCAGCAGCCGCGGTAATACGTAGGGCGCAAGCGTTATCCGGAATTATTGGGCGTAAAGAGCTCGTAGGCGGTTTGTCGCGTCTGCTGTGAAAGACCGGGGCTCAACTCCGGTTCTGCAGTGGGTACGGGCAGACTAGAGTGCAGTAGGGGAGACTGGAATTCCTGGTGTAGCGGTGAAATGCGCAGATATCAGGAGGAACACCGATGGCGAAGGCAGGTCTCTGGGCTGTAACTGACGCTGAGGAGCGAAAGCATGGGGAGCGAACAGGATTAGATACCCTGGTAGTCCATGCCGTAAACGTTGGGCACTAGGTGTGGGGGACATTCCACGTTTTCCGCGCCGTAGCTAACGCATTAAGTGCCCCGCCTGGGGAGTACGGCCGCAAGGCTAAAACTCAAAGGAATTGACGGGGGCCCGCACAAGCGGCGGAGCATGCGGATTAATTCGATGCAACGCGAAGAACCTTACCAAGGCTTGACATGAACCGGAAAGACCTGGAAACAGGTGCCCCGCTTGCGGTCGGTTTACAGGTGGTGCATGGTTGTCGTCAGCTCGTGTCGTGAGATGTTGGGTTAAGTCCCGCAACGAGCGCAACCCTCGTTCTATGTTGCCAGCGCGTTATGGCGGGGACTCATAGGAGACTGCCGGGGTCAACTCGGAGGAAGGTGGGGACGACGTCAAATCATCATGCCCCTTATGTCTTGGGCTTCACGCATGCTACAATGGCCGGTACAAAGGGTTGCGATACTGTGAGGTGGAGCTAATCCCAAAAAGCCGGTCTCAGTTCGGATTGGGGTCTGCAACTCGACCCCATGAAGTCGGAGTCGCTAGTAATCGCAGATCAGCAACGCTGCGGTGAATACGTTCCCGGGCCTTGTACACACCGCCCGTCAAGTCACGAAAGTTGGTAACACCCGAAGCCGGTGGCCTAACCCTTGTGGGGGGAGCCGTCGAAGGTGGGACCGGCGATTGGGACTAAGTCGTAACAAGGTAGCCGTACCGGAAGGTGCGGCTGGATCACCTCCTTTCTAAGGAGCTGCTAACAACTGGTTGCTGCGCCTGCATGGGTGTGGTGGTGGTTGTCAGTGTTGCCCATTGCGCAGGCGTCTGTTCTGCGGTGGGTGCTCATGGGTGGAATATCAACGAATCAAACTTGTTTGGCATGGCCTTCACCGGTTGTGTCCTGGTGCCAGTACGGCAACCTGTGCCCCTTGTGGGTGTGGTGTTGTTTGGAACGCTGCCGGGGTGCGGGTGTGTGGGGTTGTGTTTGGCGCACTGTTGGGTCCTGAGGCAACAGGACCTTTTTGCAGCAATGCATGGGGGCATCTTCTGGTGTTTCTTTTGTTCCTGCTTCCGGTAGCACTGTTCATCGTGCACGGCCCCGCTGTGGTGTGGGTTGTGGTGGGTGGTGGTCTGGTTGACGGGGTTGTTGTTTGAGAACTACATAGTGGACGCGAGCATCTAGAACACACACGTGGCTGATCCCTTTTTTGGGGTTGGTGTGTGTGTTCTTACAGCAATTTCTTATGAATGAACCTGGCCCTTGTGGTCATGGTTCTCTCGAATAGATGATGCATGATCGGATGAGAGTCCGGTTTGTGTGTGGTCAAGTTTTTAAGGGCACACGGTGGATGCCTTGGCATTAGGAGCCGAAGAAGGACGTAGGAATCTGCGATAAGCCTGGGGGAGTTGATAACCGAGCGTTGATCCCAGGATGTCCGAATGGGGAAACCCCGCACAACGCTGCAAGGTGATTGTGTGACCCGCATCTGAACACATAGGGTGCGTGGGGGGAACGCGGGGAAGTGAAACATCTCAGTACCCGCAGGAAGAGAAAACAATAGTGATTCCGTTAGTAGTGGCGAGCGAACGCGGATCAGGCTAAACCGTTTCCATGTGTGATAGCCGGCGGGCGTTGCATGGGCGGGGTTGTGGGACTTTCCGTTCTGGTTCTGCCGGACCAGTGAGGTGAGGTGCAGGCATAGGTGAACGGTCTTGAAAGGCCGGCCAGAGAGGGTGTGAGCCCCGTAACCGTAATGTTGTGCACGGCCTGGGGAGTATCCCAAGTAGCACGGGGCCCGAGAAATCCCGTGCGAATCTGTCAGGACCACCTGATAAGCCTAAATACTTCCTAATGACCGATAGCGGACCAGTACCGTGAGGGAAAGGTGAAAAGTACCCCGGGAGGGGAGTGAAACAGTACCTGAAACCGTGTGCTTACAATCCGTCGGAGCCAGTCTGATTCTGGTGACGGCGTGCCTTTTGAAGAATGAGCCTGCGAGTTAGTGTTACGTCGCGAGGTTAACCCGTGTGGGGTAGCCGTAGCGAAAGCGAGTCTGAATAGGGCGAGTGTAGTGGCGTGATCTAGACCCGAAGCGGAGTGATCTACCCATGGCCAGGTTGAAGCGACGGTAAGACGTCGTGGAGGACCGAACCCACTTCAGTTGAAAATGGAGGGGATGAGCTGTGGGTAGGGGTGAAAGGCCAATCAAACTCCGTGATAGCTGGTTCTCCCCGAAATGCATTTAGGTGCAGCGTTGCGTGTTTCTTGCCGGAGGTAGAGCTACTGGATGGCCGATGGGCCCTACAAGGTTACTGACGTCAGCCAAACTCCGAATGCCGGTAAGTCAGAGCGCAGCAGTGAGACTGTGGGGGATAAGCTTCATAGTCGAGAGGGAAACAGCCCAGACCACCAACTAAGGCCCCTAAGCGT
Source organism: Pseudarthrobacter sp. PvP004 (assembly GCF_017876035.1). Lineage (NCBI taxonomy): Bacteria > Bacillati > Actinomycetota > Actinomycetes > Micrococcales > Micrococcaceae > Pseudarthrobacter > Pseudarthrobacter sp. PvP004. Next base: position 2,255,966 of record NZ_JAGINL010000001.1, on the reverse strand, counting down.
GTGCTAAGTGGGAAAGGATGTGGAGTTGCGAAGACAACCAGGAGGTTGGCTTAGAAGCAGCCATCCTTGAAAGAGTGCGTAATAGCTCACTGGTCAAGTGATTCCGCGCCGACAATGTAGCGGGGCTCAAGTACACCGCCGAAGTTGTGGATTTCACATAATGCCCTAGCCTTCGTGGTTCAGGGGTGTGGAGTGGTAGGGGAGCGTCGTGTGGGCAGTGAAGTCGCGGTGGAAACCAGCGGTGGAGCCTACACGAGTGAGAATGCAGGCATGAGTAGCGAAAGACGGGTGAGAAACCCGTCCGCCGAATGATCAAGGGTTCCAGGGTCAAGCTAATCTGCCCTGGGTAAGTCGGGACCTAAGGCGAGGCCGACAGGCGTAGTCGATGGACAACGGGTTGATATTCCCGTACCGGCGAAAAACCGCCCATGCCAAGCGGGGGATACTAACCGCCCGGAGCCTGCCCGCTCACCCTTGTGGTGTTGTGGGTTTTGGCCGAGCGCGGGACCTGATCCCGGGAGGTAAGCGTATTAACAGGTGTGACGCAGGAAGGTAGCCGGGCCGGGCGATGGTTGCCCCGGTCTAAGGATGTAGGGTCAGGGATAGGCAAATCCGTTCCTGTGTGCTTCGAGCACGATCCTGAGATCTGATGGGACCCCCGTTCGGGGGGATCCGGTGATCCTATGCTGCCAAGAAAAGCATCGACGCGAGGTTTTAGCCGCCCGTACCCCAAACCGACACAGGTGATCAGGTAGAGAATACCAAGGCGATCGAGAGAATTATGGTTAAGGAACTCGGCAAAATGCCCCCGTAACTTCGGGAGAAGGGGGGCCTGCCCCGTGATGGAGACTTGCTCTCCGTGAGCGGGTGTGGGCCGCAGAGACCAGGGGGAAGCGACTGTTTACTAAAAACACAGGTCCGTGCGAAGTCGCAAGACGATGTATACGGACTGACTCCTGCCCGGTGCTGGAAGGTTAAGAGGACCGGTTAGCCCTTACGGGCGAAGCTGAGAATTTAAGCCCCAGTAAACGGCGGTGGTAACTATAACCATCCTAAGGTAGCGAAATTCCTTGTCGGGTAAGTTCCGACCTGCACGAATGGAGTAACGACTTCCCCGCTGTCTCAACCATAAACTCGGCGAAATTGCAGTACGAGTAAAGATGCTCGTTACGCGCAGCAGGACGGAAAGACCCCGAGACCTTTACTATAGTTTGGTATTGGTGTTCGGAGTGGCTTGTGTAGGATAGGTGGGAGACGTTGAAACCCGGACGCCAGTTCGGGTGGAGTCATCGTTGAAATACCACTCTGGTCACTTTGGACATCTAACTTCGGCCCGTGATCCGGGTCAGGGACAGTGCCTGATGGGTAGTTTAACTGGGGCGGTTGCCTCCTAAAAAGTAACGGAGGCGCCCAAAGGTTCCCTCAGCCTGGTTGGCAATCAGGTGTCGAGTGTAAGTGCACAAGGGAGCTTGACTGTGAGAGAGACATCTCAAGCAGGGACGAAAGTCGGGACTAGTGATCCGGCGGTACATTGTGGAATGGCCGTCGCTCAACGGATAAAAGGTACCTCGGGGATAACAGGCTGATCTTGCCCAAGAGTCCATATCGACGGCATGGTTTGGCACCTCGATGTCGGCTCGTCGCATCCTGGGGCTGGAGTAGGTCCCAAGGGTTGGGCTGTTCGCCCATTAAAGCGGTACGCGAGCTGGGTTTAGAACGTCGTGAGACAGTTCGGTCCCTATCCGCTGCGCGCGCAGGAAATTTGAGAAGGGCTGTCCTTAGTACGAGAGGACCGGGACGGACGAACCTCTGGTGTGTCAGTTGTACTGCCAAGTGCATCGCTGATTAGCTACGTTCGGATGGGATAACCGCTGAAAGCATCTAAGCGGGAAGCTCGCTTCAAGATGAGATTTCCATACACATTACGTGTGAGAGGCCCCCAGCCAGACCACTGGGTTGATAGGCCGGATGTGGAAGCGAGGACTAAAGACTCGTGAAGCTGACCGGTACTAATAGGCCAACAACTTACACCACACAACACACTGCACGCGTCCACTATGTGGTTCCCGAACAACAACCGTTCCAGGAACCAACAACTAAATACACAACACCACAGTTGTAACCCAAAGATTTCCCACCCCCACCCAGGAACAACCTGGCACCGGGGTTCGGGTAACAGAGTTACGGCGGTCATAGCGTGGGGGAAACGCCCGGTCCCATTCCGAACCCGGAAGCTAAGACCCACAGCGCCGATGGTACTGCACCCGGGAGGGTGTGGGAGAGTAGGACACCGCCGGACAACCATTCACGGGGAGCCCCGACCACCACGGTCGGGGCTCCCCGCATTTAACAACCAATTGCTGCCCGACTGCCTGGCAGTAGTAGTGCTTCCCATGCTCGAGCACAGCACTACTGAGAGGTAGTTGGATGGCTCTGCGCTTGTGAGACTTGCCACGGGACGCCCCAAAGGTGCTTCCGGCGTTCGGTCGCTGTGGTGGGGTCGAATAGAATTGAACCAGATATACGAGTCGGCAGCTGAGCGCTGCTGGCGGCGTGACAACGAAATAAGGGTTATGAGCGACTACGCACGCGCCAGTGGTCGGCTCGCAACAGGAGGAATCCACCATGGCTGAGCACAACGGCGGCAATCGCGGCGGCAATCGCGGAAACTTCGGAGGGAACCGGGACGACCGTGGTTCGTACCGCCCCAACAACAATTCCGGCGGAGACCCTCGTGGCTTCCGTTCCAGGGAGAACCGGGACGGCAATGATCGTCCGGCACGTGATGGTGAGCGTCGCCCCTTCAGTAATGACCGTGGGGATCGTCCGGCACGTGACGGTGAACGTCGCTCCTTCGGCGGCGACCGTGATCGGAAGCCTTTTGGCGACCGTAACGACCGTCCGGCACGTGATGGTGAGCGTCGCCCCTTCAACAACGACCGTAGTGACCGGAAGCCGTTCGGTGATCGTCCTGAGCGTGGACCGCGGAACTTCGATGGCCCGCGCCGCGATGGCGATGACCGCCGCGCATTCGGTGGCGACCGTGACCGCAAGCCCTTCGGCGACCGTGGGGATCGTCCGGCACGCGATGGCGAGCGTCGCCCCTTCAACAACGACCGTGGCGACCGCAAGCCCTTCGGCGACCGTCCTGCCCGTGACGGTGAGCGCCGTTCGTTTGGTGACCGTGGGGATCGTCCGGCACGCGATGGCGAGCGTCGCCCCTTCAACAACGACCGTGGCGACCGGAAGCCCTTCGGCGATCGTCCTGAGCGTGGACCGCGGAACTTCGATGGCCCGCGCCGCGATGGCGATGACCGCCGCGCATTCGGTGGCGACCGTGACCGGAAGCCTTTCGGCGACCGTGGGGATCGTCCGGCACGCGATGGTGAGCGTCGCACCTTCAACAACGACCGTGACCGGAAGCCCTTCGGCGACCGTGGCGACCGCAAGCCTTTCGGCGACCGCCCCGAGCGTGGCGGCGAACGTCGTTCCTTCGGCGGCGACCGCCCCGAGCGTGGCGGCTCGTGGGAAGAACGTCCGGCCAGGGTGCCGAACGCCAAGGACATCCGCAGCGCCAACCGTCCCGACCGCGAGCGTTCTCCTGAAATTGACGAGGACGTCACGGGCAAGGAACTCGACCGCGCCACGGGCCACCAGATCAAGACCCTCGAGGAGCAGAGCGCGGGGTGGGTCGCAAAGCACTTGGTCATGGCCGGACGCTTGATCGACATCGAGCCCGAGCTCGCCTTCCAGCACGCCCTTGCTGCAAGCCGCCGCGGCGGTCGACTCTCGGCCGTGCGTGAAGCGGTTGGCCTGACTGCTTACGCTGCCGGTCACTATGGTGAGGCTCTGCGTGAATTCCGCACGTACCGCCGCATCAGTGGCTCCAACGTTCATTTGCCGGTGATGGCTGACTGCGAGCGTGGCCTTGGCCGCCCTGATCGCGCGTTGGACATGGTCCGCTCTCCCGAAGCCCAGGATCTTGACGCTCCGGGCAAGGTTGAGCTCGCGATCGTGGCCTCGGGTGCTCGTGCCGATCTCAACCAGTTGGATGCTGCTGTCAGCGAGCTTGAGATCCCGCAGCTGGACATCAACCGGGCATTCTCGTACAGCCCGCGTCTGTTCCGTGCATACGCTGAGGCTTTGAGCGCGGTGGGTCGAACCGAGGAAGCGGACAAGTGGGCCCGCCAGGCGCTGGTTGCTGAGAACGCTTTGGGTGTGGGCGATTTTGCGGAGCCCGAGATTCTTGACCTTGGCTGGGACGAGCAGGAAGAAGCAGCTGCGCGTAAGCCGCGTTTCGAGAAGCCGGCCCCGGACGCCGACGTCGTGAAGCCTGAGACGGAGACGGTCATCGTTGAGGCGGCAGCTGCTGACGTCGAGCGTGATGACGTTGAGCTTGACGATGCAGAGTCTGATTACTTCGAGTCGGATGACGCGGAATCGGATGACGCGGAATCGGACATCGATTCCGCGGAAGAAGACGCAGAGGCAAAAGACGAAGACACCGAGAACGAGGGCTCCGACTCCCAGCATGACTGATTCACTGATCTCACTGTTTGATGCTGTCCTTTCAGATCTGGACGGGGTGGTCTATGCAGGACCCCACGCCATCCCTGGGGCTGTGGAGTCATTGCAGCGTCTCGAAACCGTAGGCGTTGGCCTGGGTTATGTGACCAACAATGCCTCCCGCACCCCGGCCCAGGTCGCGGCGCATCTACGTGAGCTTGGCGCGCCGGCTGAGGACCATCAAGTGGTCAGTTCCTCCCAGGCAGCAGGGGAGCTTCTGGCTTCCATGCTGCCTGCGGGGGCGCATGTCCTCATCACGGGCAGTGCGGCTTTGGCCCATGAGATCGAATTGGCGGGCCTGAAACCCGTGCACAGTGCCGCCGAATCCCCGGTTGCCGTTGTCCAGGGGTTCAACCCGGAGATTGGCTGGAAGGATCTCGCGGAGGCGTCGTATGTTGTGGCCGGGGGAGCCATGTGGTTTGCCACCAACACGGACATGTCCATCCCGCAGGCCCGCGGCATGGCCCCCGGGAATGGAACGCTGGTTGCCGCTGTGGCGGCCGCCACGGGAAAGACGCCGCTGGTGGCCGGTAAGCCTGAGGCCCCTCTTTTCCACGCAGCGGCCAAACGGCTTAAGGCTGACCGTCCGCTGGTTGTGGGCGACCGTCTGGACACCGACATCCTGGGCGGCAACCGTGCAGGATTTGCGACGGCGGCCGTCCTCACCGGAGTGGACACCACCCACACCATCATTGCTGCACGAACGGATGAACGTCCGGACTACCTCCTGGCAGACCTGGCGGGCTTGTACGCACCGTATCCGGAGGTTGTCAGCGACGCCGGTATGTTCCGTTGCGGCGCAGCCACTGCAGTTGCCGGGGACGGGATTGTCACGGTGACTGGCCTCGAGGGTGACCTCGACGCGTGGCGGGCGGCATGCGCGGCGTGGTGGGCAGCTGTTCCGGACACGGACGTGGCGCAAACGCCGCAGCTGGTGTGGCGAAATCACTAGACTGGTGCGATGACCGAGCCCCAACATTCCGAATCGGAACATCCCGATCCGGAACGACCTGCAGTTCAGTGGCCTGACACGGCAAGCCCCACGGGGGATCCCTTGGTGGACAAGGCCCTCGGCCTGCTGGACGGCGTGGCGGAGTCACCCGTACAGGACCATGGGGAGCTGTACACCGGCATCCATGACGCCTTGTTGGAAGCTTTGGATGCCGAACCAGGGCTCCCGGCGGTCCCACAAAGCACCCCCCGCCCGGAAGGCGACAGCTAACGCATGCCAAGACTTGATCAGGAACTCGTCACCCGCGGGCTGGCGAGGTCTCGTACCCATGCCGCCAAGCTCATTAGCGACGGCAAGGTCAGCTCGGGCGGCCACGTTCTCGTCAAAGCTGCCCATCAAGTGGATGCCGGGACGGAATTGGATGTCGAGGCCCATCTGGAGGACATCTACGCAAGCCGCGCCGGGCACAAGCTGGCCGGCGCGCTGAAGGTGTTTCCCGGCGTCGTGGTTTCCGGTAAGCGGTGTCTCGACGCCGGTGCCTCCACGGGCGGTTTCACTGACGTTTTGCTCCGGCAAGGTGCCGCCCAGGTGGTGGCGGTGGACGTGGGGCACGGCCAGCTGGTGCCGCACCTTCGGGAGGATCCCAGAGTGGAGGTCCACGAGGGCCTCAACGTCCGGTATATGACGCCGGAGGAGATCGGCGGTCCAGCGAAACTGACTGTGGCCGATTTGTCCTTCATTTCGTTGACACTGGTTGTGGGACCCCTTGCCCAGTGCACGGAGCCGGGCGGTGATTTGGTCCTCATGGTCAAGCCGCAATTCGAGGTGGGCAAGGAGCGTCTGAGCCGAACCGGCGTGGTGTCGTCGGAGAATGAACGACGCCGGGCCGTGGCGCAGGTTGCCCGGGCGGCAGTGGATGCCGGCCTTGAACTTCAGGACCTCGCACCCAGCCCGCTTCCGGGCCAGGACGGAAATGTTGAATACTTCCTGTGGATGAAGCGCAGGATGTCCACGGCGTTGCCTAAGATCGAAGAGCGGGACGAGGACGTTGCTGCGTTGATCAAGAAACTCTGGCCGAACCACTAGAAAGCAGAACCCGATGAGCAGGCGTGTACTTGTCCTTGCCCACACAGGGCGGGAGGAATCGCTCCGCGCAGCGTGGGATGCCTGTACGCAACTGCATTCCTCAGGCTTGGTTCCCGTGCTGCAGAAATCCGAACTTGCAGATATTGAACGATTCTTCGGCGCCCTTGATACGCCCATCGAGATCCTCAACGATCACGTCAATCTTGAGGATGTGGAGCTGGTGATGGTCCTCGGCGGCGACGGCACCATCTTGAGGGCTGCCGAACTGGTGCGCGAGGTGGACGTCCCGCTGCTGGGCGTGAACCTGGGGCATGTGGGCTTCCTGGCGGAAAGTGAACGCGCCGATCTGGCCCAGACAGTGGAGTGGATAGCCAGCCGCCAGTACACGGTGGAAGAACGCATGACCATCGATGTCCAGGTGTGGGTCAAGGGTCAGAAGATTTGGCACACGTGGGCTTTGAATGAGGCTGCCATTGAGAAGGCCAACCGCGAACGCATGTTGGAGGTTGTCACCGAGGTGGACGAGCGTCCTCTGACGTCGTTCGGCTGCGATGGTGTTGTCCTCGCAACGCCCACGGGTTCCACGGCTTACGCTTTCTCTTCAGGCGGGCCCGTGGTGTGGCCGGAGGTCGAAGCTTTGGTCATTGTCCCGATTAGTGCCCACGCGCTTTTTGCCAAGCCTTTGGTGGTGTCTCCGCGCTCCAAGTTGGCGGTTGAAATCATGAACCGGACCGACGCCTTGGGGGTTCTTTGGTGTGATGGGCGGCGTTCGGTGGACCTCCCGCCGGGAGCACGCGTTGAAGTAACCCGTTCGGCCACCCCGGTGCGGCTCGCACGGACCCATAAGACTCCGTTCTCGGCCCGGCTTGTCCGCAAGTTCCAGCTTCCCATCCACGGTTGGCGCGGCCCGGCCCCTCGGAGCGGTGAAGTTCATACCGGTCCCATCCCCGTCATCCGGACCTTGTCACCGGCTCCGTTGCCCAGCCCCCGGGACTCCGAGACGTCCCAGGACCTGGGGCACGGTGAGCCATCAGACCCCACGAATGCGAAGTGAAACATGCTCGAAGAACTCCGAATCCGTGACCTTGGCGTCATAACCGACGCCGCCCTTCCTCTTGGACCTGGCCTCAGCGTGGTCACCGGTGAAACCGGTGCGGGCAAGACCATGGTGGTGACCGCCGTCGGGCTTCTTCTCGGTGCCCGTTCGGACGCCGGCGCGGTGCGAAGCGGTGCCAAGTCCGCTTCGGCCGAGGCTGTTCTTAAGCTCGATCCCGCGCACAGCGCTGTGGAACGCGCCAAGGAGGCAGGCGGCGAGGCAGAAGAGTTCGACGGCGTCGCTGAGCTCCTGCTTGCCCGCACCGTGGGTGCCGATGGGCGCAGCCGGGCTTATGTTGGCGGGCGCGCGGCACCTGTGGGGGTTCTTGCAGAGCTGGGCGAGAGTTTGGTGGTGGTCCATGGCCAGTCGGACCAGATCCGGCTCAAGAGTGCCACCGCGCAGCGGCACGCCTTGGACAGATTTGCCGGAGCACCCCTGGCCAAATCTCTGGGGGAGTACCAGGAGCTGTTCAACCACTGGAAAGCCATCCAGGCCGAACTGGAGACGCTGCGCAGCGAAGCCCGCGAGCGTTTGCGCGAGGCTGAGTCGCTGGACGCCGCCCTCAAGGAAATTGACGAGGTGGATCCCCAACCGGGTGAAGACGAGACACTCAAAGCCGAGGCTGTAAAACTGGCCAACGTGGAAGAACTGCGTTTGGCGGCGGCTGCGGCCCATGAGTCCCTCATCGCCGAGGAATTCGGGGACGCCGGCGACGCAACCACCATGGTGGATGCGGCCAAGCGGACCCTGGAGCATGTGGCTGAGCATGACGAGGAACTTCGTTCCGCAGCAACCCGGCTGGCGGAGGTCGGCTTCCTCCTTAATGACATCGCCGCCGAGCTCTCCAGTTACCAGGCGGCCTTGGACAGCGAAGGCCCTGAGCGGCTCTCCGAAATCGAGGAACGCCGGGCTTCCCTTGCCAAGCTGATCCGCAAGTATGCCCCGAGCATTGATGAAGTGCTTGAGTGGGCAGCTACTGCGAGGACCCGCCTTGATGAGTTGCAGGATGACTCCACTCGGATCGAGTCCTTGGACGCCGAGGTTGCTTCTGCGGAGGCGACCCTGCGCAAGCTGGCGGCGGCCATCACCAAGGCCCGGCTCAAGGCGGCGAAGGACCTCTCAGGCCGGGTCAGTGCCGAGCTGAAGGCCTTGGCGATGGCTGACGCCACCCTGGTCATCGAGGTGGATGGGAGCGGCGCGTTGGGCCCGTGGGGCACTGATGAAATCGCCTTCCTCCTCCAACCTCACTCTGGCGCCCCGGCGAGGCCCCTGGGCAAGGGAGCCTCCGGCGGTGAACTGTCCAGGGTCATGTTGGCGATTGAGGTAGTGCTCGCCGCAGTAGATCCCGTCCCAACGTTCGTGTTCGATGAGGTGGATGCCGGGGTGGGTGGGCGGGCCGCCGTCGAAATCGGACGCAGGCTGGCAATGCTCGCCCGGCACGTCCAGGTGCTTGTGGTGACGCACCTGCCGCAGGTGGCGGCCTTCGCGGATCAACACATCCGCGTGACCAAAACTTCCGTGCGCGGCGCTGACGGGAAGACAACCACCGGCTTCACGTCCAGCGACGTGCAGCTTCTCAGCGACGATGAGCGGGTCAAGGAGCTTGCCCGCATGCTGGCCGGTCAGGAGGACTCCGAGAGCGCGCAGGCGCACGCCCAGGAATTGCTGGACGACGCAAAGCTCCTGCCGCAGCGCGCCTAGTGCTGCGGGGAGTGCGAGCACAATCACATCAGTGCACTTAATCCCGCCCGGGTCTTGCTTGGACCGCGGTGGTGAGCAACTATTGACCATTTGGGGAATCCGAACGGACGCTTGGAAGGCGTAATTGATGATAAGCTCGAATTCCGTGGTGCAGCGATCAAATTCCCGTGTAAATTCCCGGTTCCCGGGCTCGTCCAAGACGACCAAACACATCTTCGTCACCGGTGGTGTGGCGTCCTCGCTCGGTAAGGGTCTGACGGCTTCCAGCCTCGGTCACCTGCTGCGGGCACGTGGTTTGTCTGTAACTATGCAGAAGCTCGATCCTTATCTGAACGTGGATCCGGGCACGATGAACCCCTTCCAGCACGGCGAAGTATTCGTGACTGATGACGGCGCCGAAACAGACCTCGACATTGGTCACTACGAGCGCTTCCTTGATGAGAACCTCGAAGGTTCGGCCAACGTCACAACGGGCCAGATCTACTCCACCGTTATCGCCAAGGAACGTCGCGGCGAATACCTCGGGGACACCGTTCAGGTCATTCCCCACATCACCGATGAAATCAAGCGCCGCATGCGCCTGCCTGCCGAAGGCAAAAACGCTCCGGACGTCATCATCACCGAAATCGGCGGCACGGTTGGCGACATCGAGTCGCAGCCGTTCCTGGAGTCTGCACGGCAAGTTCGCCAGGACGTGGGCCGGAACAACGTCTTCTTCCTGCACGTTTCGCTGGTCCCGTACATCGGTCCTTCCCAGGAACTGAAGACCAAGCCCACCCAGCACTCCGTGGCGGCTCTCCGCTCCATTGGTATCCAGCCTGAAGCAATCGTGATCCGCTCGGACCGCGAAGTGCCCGATGCCATGCGGGAGAAGATCGGCCGCATGTGCGACGTCGACATCGACGCCGTGGTTAACGCCGCTGACGCACCCAGCATCTACGACATCCCCAAGACCCTTCACTCGCAGGGCCTGGACTCCTACATCGTCCGTGCACTGGATCTGCCGTTCAAGGACGTTGACTGGAGCAAGTGGGACAAGCTGCTTGAAGCTGTCCACAACCCCAAGCACGAGGTCGAGGTAGCCCTGGTGGGCAAGTACATCGACCTTCCGGACGCCTACCTCTCGGTCACCGAGGCACTTCGCGCCGGCGGTTTTGCCAACGAAGCCAAGGTCAAGATCCGCTGGGTCCCGTCGGACGAGTGTGAAACCCTGGCCGGTGCAACCAAGTCCCTGGCCGGCGTGGACGCCATCTGCGTTCCCGGTGGCTTCGGTATCCGCGGCCTCGAAGGCAAGCTGGGCGCGTTGAAGTTCGCCCGTGAAACCAAGCTCCCGGTCCTGGGCCTTTGCTTGGGCCTGCAGTGCATGGTGATCGAGTATGCACGCAACGTAGTTGGCCTTGAAGGTGCTTCCTCCAGCGAGTTCGAGCCGGATTCGAAGTACCCGGTTATCGCCACCATGGAAGAGCAGCTGGACATCGTGGAAGGCAAGGGAGACCTTGGCGGCACCATGCGCCTGGGCCTCTACGAAGCCAAGCTGGACGAAGGCTCGGTCATTGCCGAGACTTATGGCACCACCACCGTCAGCGAACGCCACCGCCACCGCTACGAGGTCAACAACAAGTACCGTGACCAGATCGCTGCCGAGGGCCTGGTGTTCTCCGGTACGTCTCCTGACGGCAAGCTGGTGGAGTATGTGGAGCTTCCCCGTGAAGTCCACCCGTACTACGTGGCAACGCAGGCGCACCCGGAGCTCAGCTCCCGCCCCACGCGCCCCCACCCGCTGTTCGCAGGTTTGGTCAAGGCTGCCTTGGAGCGTCGCGAAGGTGCGCCCGTGGCCACCAAGACCGGTGCCCGCGCGGTAGCTGCCAAGTAAACGCAAGTACTAGTGAAGGACGGCGCGATGCCCGGTATTTCTGAAACCCCCCGCACATCAAGGCAGGTTTCGGACATGCCGAGCCCGCGCCGTCTTTTGTCTACCAGCAAGGTGTACGAAGGCCGCATTTGGGACGTTGTCAGCGACTCGTTCCAACTCAGCGACGGCACGGACACCCTGGTTCGTGATTACATCGACCACCCGGGCGCTGTGGCAGTGCTGCCCATGAACGTGGACGGTGAGATTCTGCTGCTGAAGCAGTACCGGCATCCCGTGGCCATGGATCTGTGGGAGATTCCCGCCGGCCTGCTGGACGTCGAAGGCGAGGATTTCGTGGTGGGCGCGGCCAGGGAGCTGGCAGAGGAAGCCGACCTGGTGGCCGCTACCTGGAACGTCCTTGTGGACTTCTTCAACTCGCCGGGTTCTTCCAGCGAGGCAGTCCGGATCTATCTGGCACGGGGCCTCAGCGACGTCCCTGTGGCGGAACGCCACGTCCGCACCGATGAAGAGGCCGAGATTGAACTTCACTGGGTGCCGCTCGACGAAGCCGTGAAGGCAGTGCTGGAAGGCCGGCTGCACAATCCTTCTGCGGTGCTGGGGATCCTTGCCGCCGCTGCCGCGAAGGCCGATGGTTTCACCAGCCTTCGGCCAGCCAATGCGCCTTGGCCGGCTCATCCGAGCCAGCGCTGAGCATGGCCGAGGCCGCCACTCGAACCGCCAACGGCGTTGACCGCGCAATAACCGACTATCTCCAGCACGTTGGTGTGGAACGCGGCTTGGCGGCAAACACTTTGTCTGCGTACCGTAGGGACCTCGCCCGATACTCCAACTTCCTGGCGGCCCAAGGTGTGGAACAGCCCGGAAGTATCACACGGCACCACGTGACAGCCTTCGTCCAGGCATTGTCCGACGGCTCCGATGGCGCCGCCGCTTTGGGCGTCCGCTCCGCCGCCCGCACCGTGGTGGCTGTACGTGGACTCCACAAGTTTTGGGCGCTCGAAGGAACCACGACGGCGGACCCCGCCAGCGATGTCCACCCGCCTATGCCAGGCAAACGGCTTCCAAAAGCCATCAGCGTTGGTGAAGTGACGCGCATCCTGGAAGCTGCCGGCTCGGATACCGCTACCGGTCTCCGTGACCGCGCACTGCTTGAATTTCTCTACTCCACAGGGGCCCGCATCAGCGAGGCCGTGGGACTGGATGTTGATGACGTCTCCCTCGAAGACACCGGCGGTGACCCTGCCATCGTGAGGCTGTTCGGCAAGGGTTCCAAGGAACGTCTGGTTCCTCTGGGCTCTTTTGGTGCCCGCGCCGTCGGGGCCTATGTTGTCCGCGGCAGGCCGCTGCTGGCGTCCAAGGGCAAAGGCACTCCGGCGCTGTTCCTCAACGCCCGTGGTGGCCGGATCAGCAGGCAGAGTGCGTGGACCATCCTCAAGACGGCGGCCGAGAAGGCCAACATCACCAAAGATGTCTCGCCGCACACGCTGCGCCATTCCTTCGCCACCCACCTCCTGGAGGGCGGTGCGGATGTCAGGGTGGTCCAGGAGTTGCTGGGACATGCGTCCGTGACCACCACGCAGGTCTATACCCTGGTCACAGCGGACACTTTGCGTGAGGTCTACGCAGCCGCGCATCCCAGAGCGCTCGGATAACCGGAGCGCTCGGATAACCAGAGCTATTCGAGCACGTTCAGCGTCAGCTCCACGGCGTCGACGAACAACGCCAGCAGCGACGTCCCCAAGCCAGCTACGAGCAACAGCCCGGGGTGCGCGAGCCCCACTACTACACGCTTGAGCCTTGGGCGCCCGCGCAGGAACTTCTTCGGTACGCGTGTCTTCAGCGGTATCTGCCGCCAGCCCCGCAAACGCCGCAGGAACCATGCACAGCGCACAATGAAGGCCATCCACAGGATGGAGAGCACCAGCGGAACTGCGGCCAGCATGAGGTTGAAACCCAGAGCCGTGACTTCCTTTTCGGAATCGCCAATCACGGACTGGACAGTGGTGGAGATCGAGGCACTCATCACCACCGACGCTGCCCAGACCATGAACGCTGCCACTAATGCGAGGAAGCGGACGAAGAAGTGGCCCAGGACTGTCGCGTCCACCGCACGCAGGTGGCTTCGTGGCGTGGCATGCAGCACCACCAGCGTGGAGATTAGCGTGGGCAGCGCCGCTACGAGGACAAGCAGGTACCAGGTCCATCCGGCAAGGTCCACCACCTCGTCCAAGACGATCAGCCCTGCCCACACCACAGTCCACGCCCAACCTGCATAGAGCGGGTGCGCCACCAACCAACGGGGTAGCCAGGAGTCCCGTTCAGCCTTAGCATTGGGGACCATTTCTGCGGCACCGATACCTCGCTTCGACGGCGGTTCTGCATCGTCTTCGACGGCGGCCGCATTGGCGCGCGCGTCACCCCCACCTTCAGTCATGGGCTCACTGTAGCAATGGCGGCAGTGGCAGGGGAGATCAGGTTAAGGTAGGCAGCATGACTGCAGCCCATGTGACCTTGTGCTTCCTCCTCCGCGACGCCGCGGACGGCGAACATGTTTTGCTCGGGACCAAGAAGACGGGTTTCGGCAGGGGCAAGGTAGTGGGTGTCGGCGGGCATGTTGAAGCGGGGGAGACCGCCTCGGAGGCTGCATGCCGTGAGGTCATGGAGGAAATCAATGTTGTGGTTCAGGCGAAGGACCTGATTCCTGCGGGCACTGTGGACTTTGTGTTCCCGGCCAGGCCGGAGTGGAACATGGCAACTACTGTGTTCCTGACCCGCGAGTGGGACGGGGAACCGTCGGAAAGCGACGAGATTGCCCCTGCGTGGTTCCCTGTGGCACAGCTTCCCGTGAATCGGATGTGGGCTGACGCCGAACACTGGCTGCCGGCCATGATTTCCGGCCAGCGCATCGCCGTAACGGTGGCCTTGGCGGCAGATAACGAGAATGTGGCTGACGTCCACACGGTTGCTTGGGTGGACCCCGAGTCGTAGAAATAGCGACGGCGGACCGGTCGCCTTTCGGTGACCGGCCCGCCGTCGTTCTTCCTGCTTTAGTCCGGAAGCGTTACGGCACGTGCCGTTCTTCCGGACCGTTGTACTCGCTCAGCGGGCGGATGAGTGAGTTGGAAGCCACCTGCTCCATGATGTGCGCGGTCCAGCCGGTGATGCGGCTGGCCACGAACAGCGGGGTGAACGTCTGGGTGTCGAAGCCCATGAGGTGGTACGTGGGGCCGGCAGGGTAGTCGAGGTTGGGCTTGATCGCCTTGGCCTCCTCCATGGCCTGCTCCAAGCCGTTGTACAGCCCCAGGAGTTCGGGCCGTCCGTAGTGGGCGATCATCTTGTCCAGGGCGGCCTTCATGGTGGGCACACGGGAGTCGCCGTGCTTGTAGACGCGGTGTCCGAAGCCCATGACCTTCTTCTTCTGTGCCAGGGCGTCTTCCATCCAGGCACGGGCGCGGGTGGCGGCTTCCTCGAGGGATTCTTCGCTGCGGATGCCGATCTCGTCGAACGTGTGCATCACAGCTTCGTTGGCTCCACCGTGCAGAGGACCCTTGAGAGCGCCGATCGCGGCAGTAACAGCGGAGTGCAGGTCCGAGAGCGTGGAGGTGACCACACGTGCCGTGAAGGTTGATGCGTTAAAGGAGTGCTCGGCGTAGAGGATCATGGAGACGTTGAACGCCTCCACCACTTCGGGAACCTGCTCTTCGCCGAAGGTCATCCAGAGGAAGTTGGCGGAGTAGTCCAGGTCCTCGCGGGGTTCCACAGGCTCCTGGCCGCGGCGGCGGCGCTGGTCGTAGGCAACGACGGCGGGCATGGCCGCCCAGAGGTCGATTGCCTTCTTCATGTTCGCCTCGGGGGTGGAATCCTCGGCCAACTCGTGCCGGGCACCGAGCACGGATGCTGCCGTGCGGCACACGTCCATGGGATGAGCAGTGGTGGGCAAGGTATCCACAACGGACTTGACCACGGGGTCCAAGGCGCGACCGGAACGCTCGCGGGCAGTGAATTCCGCAAGCTCTGCGTCAGTGGGCAGTTCGCCGTTCCACAGCAGGTACGCGACCTCTTCGAAGCTGCATTTGGCGGCCAGTTCCTGGACCGGGTAGCCGCGATACAGCAGCGAGTTGGTGTCCGGGTTGACCTTTGATACGGCGGTGTAATCCACCACGACGCCGGCAAGGCCCTTTTTGATGTCAACAGCTACCATGCTGCTCTCCTTCGTTCATAATGCAAGCGGCCCGGAAGCCCCGGGCTACCTGCTTTCCCCTGTATGAATCCCGGGACCTAGCGAATGCCAGGAACCTGGAAGTTGAAAACGCCGGTATCGAATTGGTTGTATGCCTCGTAGTCGACGAGTTCGTAGAGGCGCGCACGCGTGAGCATGTTTTCCACTTGCGCTTCTTGGGTCCCCGCAGCCTTAATCGATTCCAGAGTACGCTCTGCAGCTCCCATGGCAATGCGGAGTAGCGTGACGGGGTAGATGACCATGTTCACGCCTACGGTTTGAAGCTGGTCCACAGTGAAGAGATCGCTTTTGCCGAACTCGGTCATGTTGGCCAGGATCGGTACGTCCACGGCGTCTCGGATGGCTTGGAATTCGTCCAGGGTGGCCATGGCTTCGGGGAAGATCGCGTCAGCGCCGGCCTCTACGAGGGCTTTGGCGCGGTCCTGTGCGGCCTGGATTCCTTCGACGGCGCGGATGTCGGTGCGGGCCATGATGAGGAAGTTCGGGTCGCGGCGGGCGTCTGCTGCGGCGCGGATGCGTTTGGTGGCGGTGTCGATGTCCACCACGTTTTTGCCGTCCAGGTGGCCGCAGCGTTTGGGGTTGAATTGGTCCTCGATGTGGCAGCCGGCCAGGCCTGCGTTTTCGAGTTCCTGGATGGTCCGGGCGACGTTCATGGGTTCACCGAAGCCGGTGTCGGCGTCCACCAAGGAGGGCAGGTCCGTCATCCGGGCGATCTGCCCCGCCCGGGTGGCTACCTCGGTGAGGGTGGTCAGGCCGATGTCCGGCAGGCCGAGGTCGTTGGCCAGGACGGCCCCGGAGATGTAGACCCCGGCGAAGCCTTTTTCCTCGATCAGCCGTGCCGAGAGCGGGTTGAACGCTCCCGGGAACTGCTGCACGGTCCCGGAAGCCAGCAACTCCCGCAGCTTGAGGCGTTTCTGTTCGGGGGTGACTTTTGAGTACAGCATTTAGAACAGTCCCTTGGGAGCTGCTGCGAGGTCGATCACGCCGGGTGCTGCGGTGATGTTCAGCTGGTCCAGTTCGCCTTCGCCGAGTTCGGTGACGCGTTCGACGGCGGCGAGGAACCTTTCGATCTCGGCTTCCTCCACGAGACCGGCAGCAAGGGTGCGGAACTTGTTGATGTACTGCTCCCGGGCGAACGGCCGGGCACCGAGCGGGTGGGCGTCGGCCACGGCGATTTCGTCCGTGACAACAGACCCATCCGTGAGTGTGATGACAACAGTGCCGCCGAAGGCTTTCTCTGCGATGTCCAGGGAGTGGTAGCGGCGGGTCCATTCGGGGTCTTCGACGGTGGTGACCTTGTGCCAGAGTTCCACGGTGTCCGGGCGTGCTGCGCGTTCGGGGGCGTAGGAGTCCACGTGGTGCCAGGCGCCGTCCTGCAGGGCGACGGTGAAGATGTATGGGATGGAGTGGTCCAGGGTTTCGCGGGACGCGGTCGGGGAGTACTTCTGGGGATCGTTCGCGCCGGAACCGATCACGTAGTGCGTGTGGTGGCTGGTCTTGATCAGCACGGAGGCGACGTTGGCCGGGTCCGTGGTTTCCGGGTGCTCCTTGTGGAGTTTGCGGGCGAGGTCGATCCACGCCTGGGCCTGGTACTCGGCGGAGTGTTCCTTGGTGTAAGTGTCCAGGATGGCGCGCTTCGCTTCACCGGGCAGCGGCAGCGGAACCTCGTAGGAGGCATCCGGGCCGTCGAGCATCCAGGCGATCACGCCGTCTTCGCCTTCGTAGATCGGCACCGGGGAGGTCTGTCCGCGCATCGAACGGTCCACCGCTTCAACCGCCATCTTGCCCGCGAACGCCGGGGCGTGGGCCTTCCACGTGGAGATCTCGCCCTTGCGGGACTGCCGGGTGGCGGTGGTGGTGTGCAGGGCCTGGCCCACGGACTGGAAGATCGTCTCAACATCCAGGCCAAGAAGGGTGCCGATGCCGGCGGCGGCGGACGGGCCGAGGTGGGCGACGTGGTCGATCTTGTGCTTGTGCAGGCAGATGGCCTTAACCAGGTTCACCTGGATCTCGTAGCCGGTGGCGATGGCACGGACAAGGTCGGCGCCGTTGGAGCCAACGTGCTGGGCGACGGCCAGGATCGGCGGGATGTTATCCCCCGGGTGGGAGTAATCCGCGGCCAGGAACGTGTCGTGGTAGTCGAGTTCGCGGACGGCCACGCCGTTGGCCCAGGCGGCCCACTCGGGGGAGACCTGCTCTTCGATGCCGAACACTGAGGCGCCCTTGCCATTGGCGGACGGGGCGTGGGTCAGTGCCTGAGCGCGGGCCGCGACGATGGGTGCCCGGTTCAGCGAGGCGATGGCCACGGAGGCGTTGTCGATGATCCGGTTGATCACCATATCGGTGACCTCCGGGGTCACCTCGACTGCGTCGGCGGCGACTACGGCGATCTTGTGTGCCAGCTGCTCCTCGCGAGGGAGGTTCTCTTCGCTCTTGTAGACGCGGACGTGATTGTTCTTGACCATGGTGCTCCTTCTAATGAGGGGTGTGGGTGGCTTTGACGTGGGTGAGGCTGCGGTGCAGGTGAAGCGTGGTGGCGGCTTCGGCGAGCCGGGGGTTGCCTGCGGCGATGGCCTCGGCGATCGCGGCATGTTCTGCAGCTGCGGCATGAAGCCGGGCGGCGTCGTCGGCTGCCAGGCGGCGGACGCGGACCAAGTGGACGCGGAGGCTGCGCATGGCATTGGCCAGGTAAGTGTTGGAGATGGCCGAATCGATGGCGTCGTCCAAGCGGCCTACCAAGGCGTAGTACTCGTGGCGCGCGGGGTCGTTGTCGCTCAGCAGCTCAGGTGCCAGCACCAGTTGGGCGTGCAGCTCGGCGAAGATACCTGGTTCGCCGCGCTGGGCGGCCAAGGCGGCCGCCCTGACCTCGAGGGTTTCGCGCAGTTCGAACAGTTCGTCGATGCTGTCCAGCGAAATATCGGTGACGACGACGCCGCGGCCGCCTGCCGCCGTCGTCAGTCCTTCCGCGGTCAGCCGGCTCAGCGCCTCCCGGACCGGGGTCCGGGACACTCCGAGGCGTTCGGACTGCTCCACTTCGGCGAGGACGGTGCCCGGACGGAGACGCCACTCAATGATGTCTTCACGAAGGGCGTTGTAAGCCCGATCACTGGCGCGCATATCCCCATTGTATACATATCGGCAGCTTTATGGCACTAAAGGCCCGAAAAATTCGTTCTGTGTATACATCACGGCCTTGCAACGTAGTACGCATTGAAGGGGTCTTCTTCCAGTTCCTTCACCTCCACCGCGCGGAAACCCGCATCCAGAAGCATGTCCGTTGCCCGCTGTTTGCCCCACACCGTACCCAAACCATCGCCGCCCTGCCCCAACGAAACTGCCATGCAATGGAAGGTTGAGATGGTGTACAGGAACGCTGCCCACGGGAGCTCCACGTTGTCCTCCAAGCGGCTTGAAGCGTTGATGTCCACCATGAGGAATGTTCCTTCCGGCTTGAGCGCAGCCCGGATGTTCTTCAGGACCTCAGCCGGGCGGGCTTGGTCGTGAATGGCGTCAAAAGCTGTCACCAAATCGAACGGCTCCTCGGTTTCCAGGCGGCTTACATCCTGGAGTTCAAACCGGACGTTGGACAGTCCCGCTGCTGAGGCTTCGTCGGAGGCAGTAGCCAATGCCTCCCCTGAGAAGTCGTAACCGGTAAAAGTGCTGGCAGGGAAAGTGGCCGCCAGCAGATTCATGGCATGCCCCTCGCCACAACCGATGTCGGCCACTGAAATTCCACGGCGCAGTGCATCCACGCAGCCCGTCAGGGGAAGGATCGTCTCAACAAGTGATGCGTCGTTCACCGCGGCGCTTTCGGAAGCCATGATGTGATGGAACCGCGGGTAGTCGTCGTAGCTCGTTCCGCCACCCGTCCGGAATGCCTGCGCCACCTTCGGGGCAACTTCTCCCATCAGCGGGACATACTGCAGCGTTCGCGCCAGATTTTCGGTTCCGGGCCCGGTAACGACGGGCACGAATTCCGGACGAAGGCTGTAGGTTCCACGGTCCGGTTGGTAGTCGACAAACCCAGCCGAGGTCATCCCGCCCAACCATTCCCGGACATAGCGCTCGTTAAGGCCGGCAGCATCGGCGATCAGATCGCTCCCGGCTGCCGGCAGAGCCGCCAAGGTCTCGAACAAGCCCGTTTGATGTCCAACGCCGATGAGCAGGGCAATGGAGGAGTCGTTGAGGATTCCGATCATCCGGCCCGCGGCCTGTTCCACGCTGTCCCGGGTGGGCGTGGGGCTTTGGTGCTGTTCAGTCTGGATGTTGTTCATGGCCAGTCCTTTGTGTTCCGGTGGCCGACTCGCCCGGCCAGTTGCCCGCAACTTCACGTTATGTTTGGGACCGCGGTCACGGCGTCGGGGGATTTCTGCATCTTTTGCGGGGCCATGAGGCGAATGATGCAGGTACCGGGCATCAAAGCTTCGGACGCTCCGGGATGCCGTGCTGGCGAGCCCAGGCAGCGGCAGCGGTTCTGGACGTGACGCCGATCTTGGTAAAGATGTTCGCCAAGTGCCGTCCGGCTGTCTTTTCGGAGATCGTCAACGAGTCTGCGATCTGGCGATTGCTGGAACCGGAGAGTACGCAACTGAGCACTTCCACCTCACGGGACGTCAACCCACCCGGTTCCCCGGAGGTCTTTAGCCAGGAGATGTTGGCAGCGCCAAGCTGTGCGCGGATAGCGGCGGCAGTGGCCCGCTCCGCGTCCGCAGCACGGTGCTCGCCCATGGCCGCGTTGACGGAGGCAAGACGATCGTGGATTTCTGCCAGCTCATACCTCAGACGTTGCGATCTGTATGCCTGCGCGGCGGCCTCCAGCGCGGTCATCGCCTCAGGCCATCGGCGCTCAGCCATCAGGACGGAGCCGCGGGCATGGTGGGCGCGGCCCAGGAAGCCCGGGCTGCCGTAGCGAGACGCCGTCAGCTCAAGCTCCCGGCAGTAAATCTCGGCCGCTGCTGGATTTCCGGGCGCGAGCAGCTCCACCATCGGCAGCAGGAGCCATGCCCGTCCCAACGGTCCGCGTTCGGCCAAGGCTGCCCTGAGTGCGTCCGTGGCGGCCTCGGTCCGGCCTGCCTGTGCAAGGAGGAGTGCGGGGCCAGGCTGCGCGTCCACTCCCAGCTCGCGGGCCGACGCGAAAGCTGCGGCCGCACCCGCCGTATCACCGCGCCGTCGGCGGATCTCACCCAGCTCGCAGAAGCAGTCCGCGGCAATCCACCCGTGGGCATTTCTCAGGCGCTCGCCGAGCTCAGCGATCTCCGATTCCACCTGTGCCCAGTTGCCTTCGGCGCTCAGCAACTGGAGTTCGTGAACGCGAACGATGCCCGCGTACATGAAGGACGTGGAGAGCCCTGCGCACCACGTCGCCAAGGCATCCGTCCAAGCCCTCATCCGCGAATAATCAGCCATTTCGTAGCACAGGTGGATGACGGAGCAATAGATATCGCCACCCCATTCAGCGGGCACCTGCCCGGCCAGGACGGGAAGCATCGCTTCGTCAAGGTCCCGGAAGCCATTGCTTGCGTCACCGCTGCGTACGGCAGCCAGGCCGGACAACATCGAGGCGAAGCTCGCCAATTCCGGGGCCACCAGCCTGCGCGACAACTCTTTCAACTGCACGGAGGCCGACAACGCCGGTCCGGCGTCCCCTTCGAGGTAGATCGCGTCGTTTCCCTCGAGGTAAAGGAGATAGCCGTGCTCAACGGACTCCGGAAGACTCTCCAGCAGGAGGCGGGCACGGTTCAGCCATGCAGAGGACACGGCGATATTTCCGCGAAGTCCCCACTGCAGGGAAAGCATCAGGGCAGCTCTTGCGGCGGATTGGGCGTGCCCATCCGCAACCCTGCTGTGAAAGATGTCTTCGGACAGGGCCATGGAGCCCTGGACATCGCCGAGCCACCATTTGGAGCGTGCCAGGATTTCCTGGTCTTCCACACCGAGGGCCGCTTCGTTCGCAGCACGTTCCATGGCCCGACGCGCAGCGTCCCAGTCTCCGCGGGCAAACGCCTCGCGGGCTGCCATCAGCTGGTGCTGCACTGGAAACATTGGCGCTGGGGACATTGGCGTTGGGGACATGGGCTCTCCATGGGTCGGCACCAGCTTACTGCCGGAGGCGCAGGGAACGGGATGACCCTAGCCCCGGTTCCAGCCGTACTCGTTCTCCGGCCGGCCAGGAGTGCCGTACCGGGGCGCCCGGGTGACCGTACCGGCGTCGGCAAGGTATTCCAAGTACCGGCGGGCGGTGACGCGGGACATCCCCAGCGCGTCCATCACCTCACTTGCCGACACCGGCTGCCGGCCCGCCCGCACCAGGTCCTTCACCGATTCCAACGTCGAGCCGGAGAGCCCCTTGGGCAGTGGCAGATCGGTGGGAGCGCGAAGGCTGGCAAACGCCTGGTCAACGTCACTCTGCGACGCTCCGGCTTTGGAGATCCCGGACATCGAGCCCGCCAGCTGTTCGCGGAAGGTCCGGTAGCTGCTGAGCTTGTCCGCAAACGTGGCGTACGTGAAGGGCTTGATGAGGTACTGCACGACGCCGATGGACACGGCGCTGCGCACGATGGTCAGTTCCCGGACGGCAGTGATGGCGATGATGTCGGCAAAGACGCCCGCGGAACGCATTCGGCGGGCGACGTCCAGGCCGTGGAGGTCCGGCAAATTCATATCCAGCAGGACAAGGTCCACCGGGGAGCCCGACGCCGCGAATTCGCCCAGGATGCGCAAGGCCGACTGTCCATCCGGTGCCGTCCCCACCAGGGTGAAGCCGTCCAGGCGGCCAACGTAGACAGAGTGGGCGTCCGAGGCTATCGGCTCGTCTTCCACCACCAGGACGCGGATGTCTGTCATGCCTTCTCTTCCTCGGGAACCGGCGCCGGGAGCAGAACATGGAACTGTGCTCCACCGGGATTGCTGATGGTCATCGTACCGTTGAGCCGCTCCACAGCCTGACGCACCAAAGCGAGGCCAACGCCCCGGCCATGGGCGCCGCGCGGGTTTTCTTCCGGGGACTTTGTGCTGAAGCCGTACTGCAGGACGTCATCAATGGAGTCGGGATTGATGCCACTGCCCGTGTCCCGCACCGTAAATTCGACGGCGGCAGGTCCGGCTTCCACGTCCAGCTCCACCTTCCGTGGGAAGTCCCCGGCGGCCGCAGCATCAATTGCATTGTCCAGCAGGTTCCCAAGGATGGTCACCAGGTCCTGTATTTCCAAGCCCAGGACGCCGGAGCTCCCCGAGGTCCGCACCACCAATTCCACCCCGCGTTCGTGGGCTTCTGCCGCCTTCCCCATCACCAGCGCGCTCATCACTGGCTCATCCACGGACGCCACCATGTCGTCGGTGAGTTGCTGGCTGAGTTCAAGGTCCTTGGTGGCAAAGTCCAGGGCTTGCGGCGTGCGGCCCAGTTCCAACAGGGACACGATCATGTGCAGCCGGTTTGCATGCTCATGTGTCTGGGCGCGCAGGGCATCGGAGAGAGTCTTCATCGTCTGCAGTTCCGTGCCCAGGGACTCGATCTCAGTACGGTCGCGGATGGTAGCTACCGTGCCGTAGACAGCGGGTTTCTGTCGGCTGCGCTCAGGCACCGGCCCCACTGCGGGGGCCTGATTGACTACAAGGATCCGGGAACCGGTCAGGTGGATTTCGTCGTGAGCGGGCCTGCCGGATTCGAACAGCGCTCGCAGGCTGCCGTCGAAGGGAAGATCGGCGAGTTTCGGGGCGTCATCGGGGGACCGGTCGGCGTCGGAAGGCTCCACGCCCAGTAGCTCGGCGGCTTGGTCGTTGTACATCACCGCCTTGCCGTGAGTGTCAATCAGAATCACGCCTTCGCGGACAGAGTGCAGGACCGACTCGTAGTATGCGAACAGCTGCGCCAATTGCTCCGGGCCCCATCCGCGGGTGACCGAGCGAAGGTATCGGCCTAACAGCCACGAGGCGACCGATCCGAAGAACAGGACCACCAAGGCGATTCCGCCAATCACCCCCAGCCTTTCGGTAACGTCGGTGTCCACTGTGCGGACCGTGACTCCGGCAGCCACCAAGGCCTTGACGTTTCCGCCGATGTCCTTGACGGGAGCGATGGTTCGGACTGAGGGGCCCAGGGTTCCTGCGGTCACTTCCGTGAAGGTTTCGCCGCCGAGAGCGGGCTCAATCGTCCCGATATAGGGCTTGCCCAGTTCCTCGGTCCGGGGATGGGTCCAGCGTGTCCTGTCCGGCGCCATGATGGTGATGAAGTCGGCGTCGGCGTCGTCCATGACTTCCCGCGCATATGGCTGGAGGATGGCAGAAGGATCAGTCGTCGACGCCGCCTCCAGGACCAGGGGATTGTTGGCGAGGGAGGTGGCGATTGCCTGCATCCTGCCGCCGGCCTCGTCGTAGGCCCGGTCCCTGGCTTCCACCACGGAGAACGCACCGAAGACCGCCGTCAGTACCAGGACGAACAGCAGGTTCGCCACGAACAAGCGGCGGGCGATGCTCCAGCTGTGAAACACGTGGGCCTCCCATGACCAATATGACCGCAACGGTGATGTGTGTCACCAACAGCTCAATGATGGATATCACACAAGGGCAGCGGATTGGACATCAGTGCAGGACCGCAGCGCCTTACACAGTATCCAGAAGGAGAATCCCATGACCTCTCAACGAGGAGAGTCGGCAGTAGCCGCCAAAGGTGGACGCAAGGGGCTCGACAAGTCGCATTACCTGTACATCGCGGTCATCCTGGCCGTAGTGCTCGGCGCCGTGGTCGGCCTGATGTTCCCCGAAGTCGGCAAATCCCTCAAGCCGCTCGGTGACGGCTTCATCAAGCTCATCAAGATGATGATTGCTCCGGTCATCTTCTGCACCATCGTCCTGGGCATCGGCTCCATCGCCAAAGCCGCAACCGTTGGCAAGGTGGGAGGGCTGGCGCTGGGCTACTTCGTGGCAATGTCCACCTTTGCCCTCGCCATCGGCCTGGTGGTCGGCAACCTGATCCACCCGGGAGAGGGTCTCAAGCTGACCCCGTACGATCCCACCAAGAAGGCCGATACCAACAGCACCGTTGACTTCCTCTTGGGAATCATCCCCGGTGACATTCCGGTCCTGCCCACCCTTCTGGCTGCCATCCTGGTTGGCTTCGCACTGCAGAAGATGGGCAAGCAGGGTGCACCCATCCTCACCGCTATCGGTCACGGGCAGCGCCTCGTCTTCCGTATCCTCATCATGATCATGTGGCTGGCTCCGGTGGGCGCATTCGGTGCCATCGCCGCCGTCGTTGGTGCCACCGGCGCCCAGGCGATCCTCAGCATGTTCACCCTGATGCTGGCCTTCTACGTCACCTGCGCCTTGTTTATCGTGGTGATCCTGGGCACACTGCTCCGCGCAGTTGCCGGCGTGAACATCTTCAAGCTCATGAAGTACTTGGCCCGCGAGTACCTCCTGATCTTCTCCACCTCATCCTCCGAGGCTGCGCTGCCCCGCCTGATTGCCAAGATGGAGCATCTGGGTGTGTCCAAGCCGGTTGTCGGTGTCACTGTTCCCACGGGCTACTCCTTCAACCTCGACGGCACGGCTATCTACCTGACCATGGCATCGCTGTTCGTGGCCAACGCCATGGGCACGCCGTTGGATCTCGGTGCCCAGATCTCCCTCTTGGTCTTCATGATCATCGCTTCCAAGGGTGCTGCAGGCGTCACCGGTGCCGGGCTTGCAACCCTCGCCGCCGGCCTCCAGGCACACAAGCCGGAGCTTTTGGGAGGCGTGGGCATGATCGTAGGAATCGACCGCTTCATGTCCGAGGCACGTGCACTGACCAACTTCACAGGCAACGCAGTTGCCACGGTTCTGATAGGCACTTGGGTGAAGGAGATCGACAATGGCCAGGTAGAGCGTGTCCTTTCCGGCAGCGAGCCCTTCGATGAGCAGACCATGATTGCCCACGGGGGCGAAGAAGAGGCTGCTCCCGAAACTGAAAACCGCGAAAAGGTTACGGTCTAAGAGGACCCGCCCCACACGCTATGCAGTGAGGCGGAGGCCGGCACCCACAGGGTGCCGGCCTCCGCTGTTTCCGCGGCAGGACGATGCCAGCGATATAAACCTTCGACCTCAACCAGAGGGTCAAGGCTCAGGAATCGGCCAATGTCAAGTTCCCAAAATAACCGTGTCGGGCGCTGTAGCCTAAGGGGGTAGCAGCGCTGTCGCCGGGGGCGCAGCGGCAGGGAAGATCGTCGTCGAAAGAGTGGTTAGATACGTGAGCATCGAACGGGGAACAGCTACGCTGGAAGGCACCGAGCTCGATCTGGAAGACGCCATCATGGGGCCCACGGGCCGCCCTCACCGCGAATTCCCGGAACCCGCTCCACTGGCCTCCCACGGTCCGGCGAGAGTCATCGCCATGGTTAATCAAAAGGGTGGCGTGGGTAAAACCACCTCCACCATCAATCTGGCGGCTGCACTCGCCGAGTACGGCCGACGTGTCCTGTTGGTGGACTTTGACCCCCAAGGGGCGCTTTCCGCCGGCCTCGGGGCAAATCCGCACGAGCTCGACCTCACCGTCTACAACGTCCTGATGGACCGTAAGGTGAACATCCGCGATGCCATCCAGCAGACCGGTGTTGAAGGCGTTGACCTCCTGCCCGCCAACATTGACCTCTCCGCTGCCGAAGTCCAGCTCGTCAACGAGGTAGCCCGCGAGCAAGTCCTGGATCGCGCCCTCAAGAGCGTTGAGGACGACTACGACGTCGTATTGATCGATTGCCAGCCCTCGTTGGGCCTGCTGACCGTCAATGCTCTGACTGCAGCCCACGGCGTCATCATCCCGCTGATCTGCGAATTCTTCGCCTTGCGCGCCGTGGCGCTCCTGGTGGAAACCATCGAGAAAGTACAGGACCGCCTCAATCCGCGCCTTCAGGTGGACGGTGTCCTGGCCACCATGTATGACGCCCGCACCCTGCACAGCCGTGAAGTAATTTCGCGCCTGGTGGAGGCCTTCGGGGACAAGGTCTTTGAGACTGTCATCAAGCGTTCCATCAAGTTTGCTGATGCCACCGTGGCCGCCGAGCCCATCACCAGCTACGCCGGCAACCACATCGGCGCTGACGCGTACCGCCGCCTTGCCAAGGAACTGATCTCGCGCGGCGGCGCGCCCTAGCGGACGGTGGGACCGTCAATCGCCCCCACCGTTGAAGCGGATCCGGCCTTAGCCGTCCCGGCGGTAGCGCCCGACGCCGGTACTTCCGAAGCCCGTAAGGCCGGCTTCGAGGTACGGCTGGCTAACTTCACGGGTCCCTTTGACCTTTTGCTCGGCCTCATTTCCAAGCACAAGCTGGATATCACCGAGGTGGCGTTGGCCACCGTCACCGATGAATTCATCAAGTACATCAGGCGCCTCCAGGAGCTGGGGGAGGACTGGGCCCTGGATGAAGCCAGCGAATTTTTGGTGATCGCGGCAACGCTGCTGGACTTGAAGGCAGCCCGCCTCCTGCCGGCCGGTGAGGTAGAGGATGCCGAGGACATAGCGCTCCTCGAAGCGAGGGATCTGCTGTTCGCCCGGCTCTTGCAGTACAAGGCGTTCAAGCAGATCGCCGGAATCCTGGGCGAGAAACTGGAGCAGGAAGCCCGTCGGTATCCGCGGCAGGTTGCACTGGAAGGCCATTTCGCCGCGCTGCTTCCGGAACTGGTGTGGCGGCACACTCCGGAGCAGTTCGCGGAACTTGCTGCCAAAGCACTCAAACCGAAGGACTCCGCTCCTGCCGAGGTTGGCTTGGACCACCTCCATGCTCCGCCGGTCAGCGTCAAGGAACAAGCTGAAATCATGGGCTACCGCTTGAAGCTGGGCGCGCCGTTGTCGTTCCAGACGTTGATTGCCGACGCCGAAACCACCTTGGTGGTGGTTGCACGATTCCTGGCATTGCTGGAGATGTTCCGTGACCGCGTGGTTGCCTTCGAGCAACCCGGGCCGTTGGCTGAGCTGACGGTGCGGTGGACAGGTGATGATGCCGGCTGGGACAGTTCCAGCCTGAGCGAGGAGTACGAAGCCGGGGCAGAAGCCGGGGGAAGTGGGGGTGGCGCCAGTGAGTGAACAGGAAACGGTCCAGGATGGCCTGGCTGAACTGGAAGCGCTGCCCGGCGGTGCACGAGCAGCGTTGGAGGCAGTCCTCATGGTCATTGATGAGCCAGCCACCTCGGAAGAGCTGGCGGCCGGGCTCAACGTGACCGTCGCCGTCGTCGAGGATTTGCTGCAGGACCTGCAGCGGGAGTATAGCGGCTATACTGTTAAAGCCCCGGACGTGGATGCTGTCGGCTTTGCCGTTGCCAGTACTGCACCCCGGGGTTTTGAATTGCGGAACGTCGCCGGTGGGTGGCGGATCTATTCACGGTCGGATTTCGCCGACATCGTGGGGAGATTCGTCCTTGAAGGGCAGACCACCAGGCTTACTCAGGCAGCGCTTGAGACCCTGGCGGTCATTGCCTACCGGCAACCGGTCTCACGGGCCCGGGTGTCTGCCATTCGCGGCGTCAACGTCGATTCCGTGGTCCGGACTCTTACCCAACGTGGTTTGATCGAGGACTCCGGAAACGATCCCGAGTCGGGGGCCGTCCTTTATCGGACAACCTCGTACTTCCTGGAACGGATGGGCATTGGCTCGGTGGCTGAACTGCCACAGCTCTCGCCGCACCTCCCGGGTTTGGAAGGGATCGACGAGTACTACGACGCAAGCCGGATGTAGCCACGGCCCACACCGGCACAGCAATGCAACTTAATACTGATTCACGGCGCCTTACCAAGGTGCACAGCGACAAAGGGCAGACGATGTCTGCCCGGCTGGCTAGTGTTGATTTCAACACCAACTGCCGGCCATTACTACACAAGGACGGGTCATGACACAGGCGGGACGCCAGAGTTCACCACGTAACGGTTCGGGGCGCAACAGCACCGGACGCAATGAGGCCAAGGGCAGCGGCACGGGCCGCTCCAACGCCGGCGGCTTCTCCGGCCGCGGCGGCAGCGCCGGCGCTGGAAAGCGCAACTTCACCCAGGGCGAAGGCCGCCCCTTCAAGGCTTCGAAGCCGCGCGAAGCGGCACCCTTCGATCCTGACAACCCCACGACAGCGGGCGATTACGACCGCGGCCAGGCAGCCAGGCCCGCGAAGCCCTTCCGCAAGCCCGGCTCCAACAAGCCTGGCTTTGGCAAGGCACCCGGCACGCCGGGCGCCATCAAGCCCAAGGCGAAGCCGGCAAGGCAGTACGGATCGAAGGCCTTCGGCAGCGAACGCTTCGGCCAGAACCTGGGCCCCATCCGGAAGCCGGGCCGCAACCGGGGCCCCCGCCAGGAAGTCCCCCAGTCCGACCTTCACGATGTTGACGGCGTGCGCCTGCAAAAGGTCATGGCACAGGCTGGCGTGGCTTCGCGTCGCGTGTGTGAGGAAATGATCCTCGAAGGACGCGTTGAGGTTGACGGTGTGGTGACCACCGAACTTGGTATGCGCGTGGACCCTACGTCCGCAGTGATCCACGTTGATGGCATCCGCATCCAGCTCGACGAAACGCTCGTGTACATGGTCTTCAACAAGCCCAAGGGCGTCGTTTCCACCATGGAGGACCCCGAAGGCCGCCCCTGCATCAGCGACTTCCTCAAGAACAACAAGAACAAGGGTGAGCGCCTGTTCCACGTCGGCCGTCTCGATGTCGCCACTGAGGGACTGCTGCTGCTGACGAACGACGGCGAACTCGCCAACCGCCTGACGCACCCTTCCTATGAGGTACCCAAGACGTACCTGGTCCAGGTGCGTGGCCCGTTCCCGCAAGGGGTGGGCGCAAAGCTGAAGAACGGCGTCGAGCTCGAAGACGGCGTAGCTGCAGTTGACTCCTTCCGCTTGGTTGATTCCACCCCGGGCCACGTCCTGATCGAGGTCGTCCTGCACTCGGGCAAGAACCGCATTGTGCGCCGCATGTTCGACGCCGTCGGGTTCCCGGTGGAGCGTCTTGTCCGCGTCAAGGTAGGACCCATTGGCTTGGGCGACCAGCGCCAGGGCAGCATCCGCAACCTCGGCAGGCAGGAAGTCGGACACCTCCTGGCATCTGTGGGGCTCTAAGGCATGTCGGCATTCGGTACGCACGGCCGGGGCCATCTCGATGGCCCGGTCGTCGTTCTCGGCACAGGCTTGCTTGGGGCCAGTATTGGCCTCGGCTTGCGCGGACGGGGTGTCCCTGTTTTCCTTTTCGATCCTTCGCCCACCAACCAGGCGGTCGCGGTGGATATTGGTGCGGGACGGCCGTTAGGCGAGTTGGATGAAGAACCCCAGCTGGTAGTTGTCGCGGCCCCGCCGGACGTAACCGCCGACGTCGTGCAGAAGGCACTGGAGGACTACCCGTCCGCCGTCGTGGTTGATATTGCCAGCGTCAAGGCAGCCATCCAGGCGCAGCTGCGGGAACGTGGCGTGGACCTGACCCGCTATGTGGGTACGCATCCCATGGCAGGCAGGGAGAAATCCGGCCCGGTTGCGGCCAGGGGAGAGCTTTTCACCTCCATGCCCTGGGTTCTGTGCCCCTCTGAAGAAACTTCGGATGCGGCACTTCATGCTGCGGGTTCGCTTGCGGGGGATCTGGGAGCGATTGTTTCCCGCTTCACCGCGGACGAGCACGATGAGGCCGTGGCCTTGGTGTCCCATTTGCCACAGATCATGTCGTCGCTTCTGGCGAGCCGTCTGCAAGGCACGCCGCTGCATGCCCTCTCCTTGGCAGGAAACGGGCTTCGGGACACCACCCGTATCGCAGCCAGCGATCCCACCCTCTGGGTCCAGATCCTGGGTGGCAATGCCGAGAAGTTGGTTTCCATCCTGCATGGTGTGCGCGAGGACCTGAACCGTTTGATCGGTACCTTGGAAGCTCCTCTTGCTCCGGGGGCCCGGCTGGACCTTGCGCAACTGATCAGTGAGGGTAACGCAGGCCAGGCACGGATCCCCGGAAAGCACGGTGGGCCTCCTCAGGCGTACTCATGGCTGACCATCCTGGTGGACGATAAGCCTGGCCAGATCGCGCACCTCCTCACGGAGATCGGCGAGATCGGCGTGAACCTTGAAGACCTTCGGCTCGACCATTCGTCGGGACAAAACGTGGGCATGGTGGAGCTTTCCGTGCTTCCGAGCAAGCATGACCTCCTTGTTGAAGCTTTGACTGACCGTGGATGGCGGGTACTCCAGTAATGACGCGTGAATTTTTTGGCCCGGAGACAGTTGCCCGTCCCGGCAAGCCGCTCGTGATCGCGATCGACGGACCATCGGGATCCGGTAAATCCAGCGTCAGCAAGGAAGTTGCCCGGCGCTTGAAATTGGCGTACCTCGATACCGGTGCCATGTACCGGGCGCTGACGTGGTACTGCCTTAAGACCGGCGTTGACCTTCAGGATGGCGCAGCGGTGGAACAGGCTTCCAAAATCATGCCGCTGGAAATCAGCACCAGTACTGCCACCGAGTACGTGGCGGTTGACGGCACGGACATCACGGACGAAATCCGGGATCCTTTGATCTCTTCGTCCGTCAGTGCTGTCGCCACGACGCTCGGTGCCCGCACTGAGCTGATCCGCCGCCAGCGCGAGCTGATCGATCAGCACCACCGCCGCATGGTGGTGGAAGGACGCGACATCACCACCGTCGTCGTACCCAACGCCGAGGTTCGCATGCTGCTGACCGCCAGCGAGGAAGCCAGGCTGCGGCGTCGCGGGATCCAGCTGGGCGGCACGCAGACAAAAGAACAGCTCAACACCCAGGTGATCCAGCGTGACGCCAAGGACTCCACCGTTGTGAACTTCACCCAAGCGGCGGACGGCGTGGTGACGCTTGATTCCTCTGATCTGAACTTTGAGGAAACTGTCGAGACAGCCTTGGCGATCGTGAGCAAGGTTATCTATGGTGACTGAGTATCAGCTCCCCTCCGCACAGAGCAGGATGTGGAGCCGGCCGGTTGGTTGGTTCCTGGATCACGTGCTCTATCGGACCGTCGTGGTGGGCAAGAGCAACGTGCCCGCTGCCGGACCGGTGATTTTTGCGGCGAACCACATCAGCTTCCTGGACGGGCCTGTGATGTTCGGCGCGTCGCCGCGCCCTATGCATATCCTGGTCAAGAAAGAGATGTTCAAAGGTTTGTTGGGCGCCGTCCTGAGGGGATCCGGACAGATTCCGGTGGATCGCGCCGGTGACCGCACCGCCCTGCATATCGGCAAGAAACTGCTCGACGCCGGTCGCTGTGTAGGGATCCTCCCTGAGGGAACCCGGGGGAGCGGCTCGGCCGAAAACATCAGCAACGGAGTTGCCTGGCTGGCCCTTAACTCGGGAGCCACAGTGATCCCGGTGGCCATCCTCGGAACCCGCCAAGGTGATGAGCATCGCGACCATATCCCCAAACCCCGCCGCAAGCTCCATGTCAGCTTCGGTGAACCCATCACGGTGAAGCGCCGGAGGGGCGAACCCGGGCGTGTTTCAATGGACAGGGCGGCTGCGGAGATCCGTGATGCCCTGGCCGAACACGTTCAGGACGCCATCCGGGCCACAGGCCAGGGCCTTCCCCTGGAACCTGCGCCCGGAGAAACCACTTCGCAGCACCGCCATTCAGCAGTAGCCGGGACGCCGGCAGACCACCACTAAGGAAAGTGCAATGAGCGATACGACTCAAAAATCCGGCCTCCACGGAGCCGGCGACGACGAATACACGCCCACCGGCACCGACCAGGTGGCGGAAAACCTGGCGGCCCTGGACGATGACGAGGCCGAGCTCCGCGCGGCCACCCTCCGGGCCGGCCTGGACGATTACGATCTCGACGAAGAAGATGCCGCGCTGCTTAGTGGCGAGTACGGCGACGAAGGCGACGAAGGTCCCCTGAAGCTGGATCCGGTTCTGGCCATCATCGGCCGCCCCAATGTGGGCAAGTCCACGTTGGTGAACCGCATCTTGGGCCGCCGTGAAGCCGTAGTGGAGGACACCCCTGGTGTTACCCGCGACCGCGTCATGTACTCGGCCCGGTGGAATGGCCGCAACTTCACCCTGGTGGACACCGGTGGTTGGGAGCACGACGCCAAGGGCATTCACGCACGGGTTGCCGAGCAGGCTGAGATGGCCGTTGAGCTTGCTGACGCCGTTCTCTTTGTAGTGGACTCCGCCGTCGGCGCGACCGCCACTGACGAGGGCGTCATGAAAATGCTCCGCAAGAGCAAGAAGCCGGTCATCATGGTGGCCAACAAGGTGGATGACTTCGCCCAGGAGGCCGATTCCGCAACCCTTTGGGGCCTGGGCTTCGGCGAACCGTACCCGGTTTCTGCCCTCCACGGTCGCGGCGTCGCGGACCTCTTGGACCACGTCATGGACACCCTGCCCGAGTACTCCTTGGTGGACGGTGTGGAGCGTTCAGGCGGCCCGCGCCGTATCGCCCTGATCGGTCGCCCGAATGTGGGTAAGTCCTCGTTGCTGAACAAGCTCGCCGGCTCCGAGCGAGTTGTGGTGGATCCGCTGGCCGGCACCACGCGTGACCCGGTTGACGAGTTCATCGAACTTGGCGACCGCACGTGGCGCTTCGTGGATACCGCAGGTATCCGCCGCCGCCAGCACATGGCACAGGGTGCCGACTTCTACGCGTCGCTGCGTACGCAGGCCGCGCTCGAAAAGGCGGAGGTCGCCGTCGTTCTTCTTGCCGTGGACGAGGTCCTCAGCGAGCAGGATGTCCGCATCCTGCAGCTGGCCATTGAGTCCGGCCGTGCGCTGGTGCTCGCGTTCAATAAGTGGGACCTGCTGGACGACGAACGCCGCCGTTACCTGGAGCGTGAAATCGAGCAGGACCTTGCCCACGTGGAGTGGGCTCCGCGCGTGAACATCTCGGCAAAGACCGGCTGGCACAAAGACCGCCTGGTCCCCGCCCTGGACATCGCGCTGGAGAGCTGGGACCGTCGCATCCCCACAGGACGCCTCAACGCGTTCCTGGGCGAACTCGTGGCAGCGCACCCGCACCCGGTCCGTGGCGGAAAGCAGCCGCGCATCCTGTTCGGCACGCAGGCATCCAGCCGCCCGCCGAAGTTCGTGCTGTTCACCACCGGCTTCCTGGATCCCGGATACCGTCGCTTCATCACGCGTCGCCTCCGCGAAACGTTCGGCTTTGAGGGCACGCCCATCGAGGTCAACATGCGCGTACGTGAGAAGCGTGGCAAGAAGCGCTAAGTGAGACGGGCATCACAGCCCACTTTGGCTGTGATGGCGTCTCCGACCTCCAACTTCGTGTAAGCTTTTGGAGGTGGTTCGGCCGGACTGCTTAGGTGGGACTCCTCGGAGGAAAACTTAGGCGGAGAACGGTGGAACCAGCGGGCTGTAGCGCAG
This sequence comes from Pseudarthrobacter sp. PvP004, assembly GCF_017876035.1. Classification (NCBI taxonomy): domain Bacteria; kingdom Bacillati; phylum Actinomycetota; class Actinomycetes; order Micrococcales; family Micrococcaceae; genus Pseudarthrobacter; species Pseudarthrobacter sp. PvP004. The sequence goes on along the minus strand of NZ_JAGINL010000001.1, from coordinate 2,222,118 downwards.
CTTGGTAGCGCACTTGACTGGGGGTCAAGGGGTCGCAGGTTCAAATCCTGTCAGCCCGACCATAAAGGCCGGAATCACGTGGAAACACGGGATTCCGGCCTTTGGTCGTTAACGCCCGACCAGCTCCCGGTCTCGTTCGCTGTGCCCGCCGTCGAAGCCCGGGGGATACGTACAAGACCGGGAACTGGTTAGATTTTCTGCAGCGCGCCGAGTGCTCTCACCAGCGGTTCAAGCTCAGGCACCGACTCCGCGGCCTCAAGGGCGGAGGCCAGAGTCTCGTCGTGGACCGGCGTTGCCGCCTCGAGAAGCTTTTGGCCGGCCAGTGTCAGCTCGGTGTAAATGCCTCGGCGGTCGTCGGCGCACAGGATCCGCGTGAGCAAACCCCGATCCTCGAGGCGATTGACCAAGCGAGTGGTGGCACTGCTGGATAGCGCCGTGGCGCGGGCCAGCTGCTGCATCCGCATGTGCCAGCCATCCTGTCGGCTCAGCGCATCCAGCACCGTGTACTCCACTACCGACAGGTCACTCGAGGCCTGGAGTGCCTTCTCCAGCTCCGCCTCGATGCTTCCGTGCAGGGCGGCAAGGGTTCGCCAACCCTGTGCCCGTACTTCTACGGCGTCATCCTTGATGCCCATGTCTGCTGTGCTCCTGCCTTGATGTCGTGTGAAACGCGACGCACTGCAAAGTAGCTTCTCGCGCAAGTATCTAGCGTGGGCAACTATATATAGAGCGTCTGCAACTATTATTCTACGGTTCCCGACGACGCACTTCCAGTCGGAACCGCCCATTGAAGGAGCTCCACATGCCCGCAGGGTTGATTGCCCTTGCTCTCGGCGGATTCGGCATCGGACTGACCGAATTCGTGATCATGTGCCTCTTGCCGGAAGTTGCCGCCGACTTCCAGGTCAGCGAGGCTTCGGCCGGCTGGTTTATCTCCGGCTATGCCCTCAGCGTTACCGTCGGCGCACTCCTGGTGACGGCAGCAGTCACCAGGCTGCCGCGCAAACCCGTCCTCATTGGTCTGCTCGTCCTGTTCATCGCCGGCAACTTCTTGTCTGCGGTTGCTGACAGTTACATGGCCATGATGATCGGCCGGATCATTGCAGCGCTCTGCCACGGCGCGTTCTTCGGTATCGGTTCCGTGGTGGCAGCGCGCCTTGTGCCTGCCCACAAGAATGCCGGGGCCATCGCCATCATGTTCACCGGACTCACCGCGGCCAACGTTCTGGGCGTTCCCTTCGGAACGCTGCTGGGCCAGCATTTCGGCTGGCGGTCAACCTTCTGGGCGATCACTGCCCTCGGAGTTGTAGCGCTGTTGGGTATTGCCCTGATGGTTCCCAAAGCCGCCACTGAAGCCGCCAAGGGCCTTCGCAGCGAGCTGGGAGCCTTCACATCCGGTCAAGTCTGGCTCTCCATCATCGTGACCATCCTGGGGTTTGGCGGCATGTTCGGTGGCAACTTCCTCGGGGGAAAAGCCGCCGACAAAGCCCTGGACAAGTCACTCATCGTCATCCTTGCCGGGCTGGTGGCGGTGCTGATCTTCTTCGCCCTCACAGCTTCGACCAGCATCGCCACCCTGGTGTCACTGGCGCTCATGGGCGGCTTCGGCTTTGCCACCGTTCCGAGACTTCAGATGCGCGTGATGCACTTTGCCTCCACAGCACCAACGCTGGCATCCGGCGGCCGCAGCGGCCAAACGTGGGGGAGTGGCGGCACCTGCTGTAACTCCCGACGTCGAACGCGAACCGCGCGAGGCGACCGTCGCCTGAGGCCGGGCTACAAGCCGGTCTACAAAATCGAAGAAGCCCGCCACGGATTTTCCGTGGCGGGCTTCTTCGCTCCTTATGCGTTGGGTGCAGTGTCCTGCTTTGCCGCTTCGGCGCTCTTGGCAGCTCTGACGCGTTGGTTCTCTGCTTGCCTGAGCACTTTCATTTGCTTGCCCCTGCGTCGCCACAGGGCCCAGAGAATAGTGACCGCAATGAAGACCACCACGGCGGCGACAGCGGAAATAGCCGTCCACGTGGTGAAGAATCCCGCATCCACGCTCAAGGTCCGCTGGCCTGCGTGGGCTGACTCCGTGCTGCCGAAGGCGATCCCGGCCGTGAGCAGGTTGGGCACGGCGATGGCGACGGCCACCAGGACGATAACAATTTTCCAGGGCCAGGACACTGCTTTGCGGGTGGCTTGCCACGCTACGAGGAGCGGAACGAACGTGAAGACGAAGCCGTAAAACATACCCACCAGGACGCTGGCTCCAAGGTCGCGCCGGATCTGTCCGGCGATGACATCGGACCACCAGCGGGGGAGGATGGCCCCGAGAATGAAGTATGCGGCCACAGCGACAAGTACTGCCACCAGGATCAGGATTATTTTTACGCCCCAATTGCGCTTTTTCTGAGCTGGTACTTGTACTTGTTCGGTCATGGGTCAATCATGGCAGAGACCCCATCAGGTGCAGGGGAAATGTGCCTATACTTTCAGCGGTGGCCATCAGCACAGGCCGCCGTCGAGGTTCGTAAATGTCCCGATGAAAGGCCACCAGTGAGCAATATTCCGGAAGAACTTTCCTACACCGCAGAACACGAATGGGTGACCGCTCCAGATGCCGACGGCGTAGTGCGCATTGGCATCACCGACTTCGCCCAGGACGCCTTGGGCGACGTCGTCTACGCCCAGATGCCCGAGCCTGGCACAAAAATCACGGGCAACGAGGTTGTCGGCGAAGTGGAGTCCACCAAAAGCGTCAGTGACATCTACGCTCCGGTGACCGGTGAAGTCACCAATCGAAATGACGCCCTGGACACTGATCCGGCTTTGATTAACTCCGACCCGTACGGCGAGGGATGGCTCATTGAAGTAAAGCTTGCAGAAGCTGATGCAGTGGATTCCCTGCTCAGTGCATCGGAGTACGAACAACAGGTAGGCTAAAGTTATCTGGCCCGTCAGGCTGCTTTCCTTAAACCGGAAAGCGGGACGGCGGGCCAGCAACCGATTTGCCCGGCGGTACCGGGAGGCGGAAGTGGCCGGCAGGTTTTGGAACTGCCGGCGGATGAGGAGGAAATTCCATGGTTGGCGGCGAACAGAATCAAGCCAATGTCGGGAACGGCGCGGAGGAACAGCCGACGTCGGAGACCACCTCGATCAGCATCACGCCAACGTGGGACGAGCCGAGCATTGCTCCCAAGTTGGCTCCTGAAGAACGTGCATCCGTAGACGCCCTTCCGCCGAACTCAGCGTTGCTCATTGCGCACAGCGGTCCCAACGCCGGAGCTCGTTTCCTGCTGGACGCGGACACCACAACAGCTGGGCGGCACCCGGATGCCGACATCTTCCTGGATGACGTCACAGTGTCCCGCAAGCATGTTCAGTTCATCCGGACTGCCTCGGGCTTCGAGCTGGTGGACATGGGGAGCCTCAACGGAACGTACGTCAACCACGACCGCGTCGACCGCGTGCAGCTGAAGAGCGGCAACGAGGTACAGATCGGCAAGTTCCGGTTGACCTACTACCTGAGCCCTGTTCGCGCAGCAGGCCAAGTCTGACGGGGTATCTGCCTGTGGCTATGGCCCAGCAGGACCGTCGCGGACCGCAGGTCCTGAATATCGGGGAGGTCCTTGCCCAGCTGAGCGACGACTTCCCAGGTATGACGGCGTCCAAGATCCGTTTCCTTGAGGAAAAAGGACTCATCAACCCCAAGAGGACTCCTGCCGGCTACAGGCAGTACGCAGACGGTGATGTCGAGCGGCTCCGTTTTGTCCTTGCGCTCCAGCGCGATCAGTACCTGCCGCTGAAGGTCATCAAGGACTATCTGGATGCCATCGACCGCGGTGAGAGGCCTGAAAATCTCCCTCCGGGTGTCACGGTGTCACCCAGGGTGGTCTCGGCGGAAATGGCAGCAGAGGTGCAAGGGCGTGCCCGCGCACTCACCGAAGACCAGCTTCGTGCCGAATCGGGTGCCAGCGTTCCTTTGCTCGAATCACTGCTGAGTTTCGGGCTGATCAGCCACGTGGGCGGCAAGTTCGACGAACACGCCCTCCAGGTGGCGCGGGCCTGTGTTCAGTTGGAAGGCCACGGCCTTGAGCCCCGGCATCTTCGCCCGTTCCAAGCTGCAGCTGAGCGGGAGTTCGGCCTGGTGGAGAGGGCCGTTGCGCCGTTGACATCGCGTCGGGATGCAGCGTCGCAGGCGCGGGCCGCGGAAGCTGCCCGTGAGATCAGCGACCTCTGCCTCACCCTGCACAGGGCCTTGGTGCACGACCGTATCTCCCGGATGGACAGCTGATGATCGAAGTTGAAATCGTCGGTGTCCGGATTGAACTGCCGTCCAATCAACCGCTGGTACTCCTTCGGGAGATCAACGGCGAGCGGCATGTTCCGATCTGGATCGGCACTCCTGAAGCCAGCGCCATCGCCTTGGCACAGCAGGGCGTTGTCCCGCCCCGGCCCATGACGCACGACCTCCTGGTGGATGTTGTTGAATCCCTGGGCCATTCCATCATCAGCGTGAATATCGTCGCTGTGGAGGACAACATCTTTTACGGGCAGCTGCAGTTGGACGACGGCACGGTAGTAAGTTCGCGCGCCTCGGACGCGTTGGCGCTGGCATTGCGCGCCAAGTGCCGCATCTGGTGTGCCGATGCTGTCATGGAGGAGGCCGGCGTTCGCATTACCGAGCATGATGAAGGCGAAGACTCGGAGCCGGATCCCGCCGTGGACGAAGAGCGCGAGATGCGCCGGTTCCGTGAGTTCCTGGACGACGTTGAACCGGAAGATTTCGAAGGCTGAGGCACCCTAAGCCTAAAGTTGAGGGTGAAACTTTCGACACGGCTGTATTTTGGGGCCAAGGTCTTTGACCTCGGAGCCTCACGGGCCTAACGTCGAAGTTATCAAGTTCCCGTTGCATACACTGCCTGCGCAAGTCACACTGGAAGGTGCGGACTTGCGGGAATTACACTGCTGCATTTCGCCGTTGTATCAGGGTATGCACCGTCCCCAAGGGAACTGAGAACAAGGAGGTCACGTGAGTCCGAAAGGCGAAGCAGGCGAGCTGAAGCAGTCCTCTGCCGGCATTGCTGCGCCCGCATCCGGCGCCCAAGGTTTGCTCTTCACGGAGGACCTTCCTGTGCTGGACGAGGACGCGGGCTACCGCGGTCCCACCGCATGCAAGGCTGCGGGCATCACCTATCGCCAGCTCGACTACTGGGCACGTACAGGCTTGGTTGAGCCTGCTGTCCGTGGCGCTGCCGGCTCCGGCTCCCAGCGTCTCTACGGCTTCCGTGACATCCTGGTTCTGAAAGTCGTCAAGCGGCTCCTTGATACCGGCGTATCCCTCCAGCAGATCCGCACGGCCGTGGAACATCTACGCGAGCGGGGCGTCGAAGACCTGGCACAGATCACGCTGATGAGCGATGGCGCCAGTGTCTACGAATGTACATCCGCGGACGAGGTCATCGACCTCGTTCAAGGCGGACAAGGCGTCTTCGGCATCGCTGTCGGACGCGTATGGCGGGAAGTGGAGGGGAGCCTGGCCGCGCTTCCGAGCGAGCATGCCGCGGAGCAGTCCTTTCCCGACGACGAACTGAGCAAACGGCGCGTTGCGCGCCGCATCGGCTAAACGCCGCACCACGGAATCTGAACCAAAGAGGAAAGGCTTCGACCCTCCAAGGGGTCGAAGCCTTTCCTCTTCTTCTATCCGTGCTTACGCGCAGGCTGTTGAGGCTCCCGGTTGTTGAGTCTTTCAGCGCTGGCGGCGGTCCCGCAACGAGGACTGTCCAGCCAAGAGGCTCTCGAGCAGGGCATCAAAGAGTTTGGCTGCGTTCTTGGCCGAGTCTCCGGGCCAGTGGTGGACCGAGTGCGCTGCACCTTGGATCTGCTGCCAGTTGGCCTGCTCCGGAATGTGCGGTGTGAGCAGTAGTTCGCCGAACATGGACTCCATTTCAGCCAAACGGAAGGTGTGCTCCGCAGACCCGGTGCGTACCCGGTTGGCCACGATCCCTGCCGGAGCCAGGTTAGGGGCGAACTCCTGCCGAAACAGCTGGATGGCCCGCATGGTGCGTTCAGTGCCGGCTACGGAGAAGAGGCCGGGCTCGGCTACGAGGACAACGCGGTCGCTTGCGCTCCACGCCATGCGCGTTAGTCCGTTCAAGGACGGTGGGCAGTCCACCAGGACGAGCTCGTAGTTAGTGGTGCCTGACAATACGGCTGAAAGCCGGCGAAGGTCACGCCGGCCCAAATCCGGGCGGTCATAGATTCCGGTGAAGGCCGAACCCACCGCGACGTCCAGGGTGCCGTTGCTTGAGCCGTTGGAAACCCAGCTGCTGCCGGCCACATTGCCCGCCAGGTTGGCTTTCCGGGGGCTTTTCAGCATCCGGCCGATGTCGAGTTTCCCGCCTGGCTGAACGCCGAGTGCCGTGGTGGCGTCGGCGTGAGGATCGAGGTCCACTACCAACGTGGAAATACCGGCTGCGAGGGCCGCGGACGCCAGACCGGTGGTCACGGACGTCTTTCCCACTCCACCCTTGAGGCTGCTGATGCTGACTACTTGCACTTGAAAACCCAAAACCTAACGCCGGTTGCCGTATCGCGCTGATTCGCTCCGGAAGCGCCGGAGCCGGGGCTTGCCGAAGCCCCCTCAACATCATATGGTGCATCGCGGTCGATTCCCGCTTTCTACGCGCCCGACCGCTGAGGATAAGCCCCGGGCAATAGCATGCCGTCGGATCGCGCGCACGTATATACAGTGCAGATGACGATTCCTTTGTGATGGTTGCCACAAAGATTTGTGTTTGATGCTGGCGGCACTACACACTGTGACCACCGACCGATCCACCCGCAATGATGCAGGAGAAGTATGTTTTCGAAAATTCTGGTGGCCAATCGCGGCGAAATCGCGATCAGGGCGTTTCGCGCTGGTTATGAACTGGGCGCCAAGACCGTAGCCGTCTTTCCGCATGAGGACCGTAACTCGATCCACCGGCAGAAGGCCGACGAAGCTTACCTGATCGGCGAGGTGGGCCATCCCGTCCGCGCCTACCTGGACGTAGAGGAGGTTGTCCGCGTCGCCAAAGAAGCCGGCGCTGACGCCATCTACCCCGGCTATGGCTTCCTCTCCGAGAACCCGGACCTGGCCCGTGCAGCCAAGGCAGCAGGCATTACCTTTGTGGGACCGCCCGCTGAGGTCCTGGAGCTGGCAGGAAACAAGGTTGCCGCCTTGGAAGCTGCCCGCAAGGCCGGCGTTCCTGTCCTGAAGTCGAGCAAGCCTTCCAAGGATCTTGACGAGCTCATCGCAGCAGCCGACGAGATCGGCTTCCCGATCTTCGCCAAGGCCGTCGCCGGCGGTGGCGGTCGCGGTATGCGGCGCGTGGAGACGCGCGAAGCCCTCCCCGAGGCGTTGCAGTCCGCCATGCGCGAAGCTGATGCTGCCTTCGGCGATCCCACCATGTTCCTTGAGCAGGCAGTGCTGCGTCCCCGTCACATCGAAGTGCAGATCCTGGCGGACGCCGAAGGGAACGTCATGCATCTCTTCGAGCGTGACTGTTCACTGCAGCGCCGCCACCAGAAAGTGGTGGAGATCGCTCCCGCGCCGAACCTGGATGAGAACATCCGCCAGGCTCTTTACCGCGATGCCGTTGCGTTCGCCAAGGCCTTGAACTATGTCAACGCCGGAACCGTGGAGTTCCTGGTGGACACGGAAGGGGAGCGGGCCGGACAGCACGTCTTCATCGAAATGAACCCCCGCATCCAGGTCGAGCACACCGTCACGGAGGAAATCACCGATGTCGACCTCGTGCAGGCACAGATGCGCATCGCTTCAGGGGAAACCCTCGCGGACTTGGGGCTGAGCCAGGACTCGGTGTTCATTAAGGGTGCTGCGCTGCAGTGCCGTATCACCACCGAGGACCCCTCCAACGGCTTCCGCCCTGACGTTGGAAAGATCACCGGCTACCGTTCTGCCGGCGGCGCCGGTGTCAGGCTCGACGGCGGTACGGTCTACTCGGGTGCCGAGATCAGCCCGCACTTCGACTCCATGCTGGTGAAGCTGACCTGCCGTGGCCGTGACTACCCTGCAGCCGTAGCCCGCGCACGTCGTGGTTTGGCTGAGTTCCGTATCCGTGGCGTGTCCACCAACATCCCCTTCCTGCAGGCGGTTCTTGCGGATCCGGACTTCAATGCCGGCAACGTGGCCACGGACTTCATCGACAAGCGCCCTGAACTGCTGAAATCGCACATCTCTGCAGACCGCGGCACCAAGTTGCTCACATGGTTGGCCGAGGTCACCGTGAACAAGCCAAACGGCGAACTCACAGTTCATTCGGACCCTGCCAGCAAGCTGCCCGCGATCGATGGCCCGGTTCCCACCTCGGGTTCGCGCCAGAAGCTGATCGAACTGGGGCCGGAGGGCTTCGCCAAGGCGCTGCGGGAGCAGCAGGCACTGGCAGTCACTGACACCACGTTCCGCGACGCCCACCAGTCACTGCTGGCAACGCGCGTCCGTACCCGCGATCTCGTAGCAGCAGGCCCGGCAGTGACGGCGCTGATGCCGGAGCTGCTTTCCGTGGAGGCCTGGGGCGGTGCAACGTACGACGTCGCGCTCCGCTTCCTCGGTGAGGACCCGTGGGACCGTCTGGCTGCCCTTCGCAAGGCCCTGCCGAATACCTGTATCCAGATGCTGCTCCGCGGACGCAACACCGTCGGATACACCCCATACCCGGAAGAAGTGACGGAGGCCTTCGTCAACGAGGCCGCCGCTACGGGCATCGACATCTTCCGTATTTTCGACGCCCTCAACGACGTCAACCAGATGGCCCCCGCCATTCGGGCCGTGCGTGCAACCGGGACTGCCGTCGCAGAAGTGGCCCTCTGCTACACGGGCAACCTCCTGGATCCGAACGAGGACCTGTACACCCTCGACTACTACTTGGACCTGGCCCAGAAGATCGTCGACGCCGGTGCCCACATCCTTGCCATCAAGGACATGGCTGGCCTCCTGCGTCCGGCTGCTGCTGCGAAGCTGGTGGCTGCCCTGCGCGAGCGCTTCGACCTGCCCGTGCACCTGCACACGCACGACACCGCGGGTGGGCAGCTGGCCACCTTGCTGGCGGCTGTTGACGCCGGGGTGGACGCCGTTGACGTGGCAGCCGCGTCCCTGGCCGGCACCACAAGCCAACCTGCCGCGTCTGCATTGGTCGCAGCCTTGGCCAACACGCCCCGCGATACCGGCCTTAGCTTGGCCAACGTTGGCGCACTGGAGCCTTACTGGGAAGCTGTGCGGCGTGTCTACGCTCCCTTCGAATCCGGTCTGCCGGGCCCCACAGGGCGCGTCTACCAGCACGAAATCCCGGGCGGCCAGTTGTCGAACCTTCGCCAGCAGGCCATCGCCTTGGGACTCGGGGAGCAGTTCGAGGCCATCGAGGACATGTACACCGCGGCTGACCGCATCCTGGGTCGCCTGGTGAAGGTCACGCCGTCCTCCAAGGTGGTGGGCGATCTCGCTTTGCACCTGGTGGGACTTAACGCTGATCCCGCGGACTTCAACGAGAACCCGCAGAACTATGACATCCCGGACTCCGTCATCGGCTTCCTCTCCGGCGAACTCGGAGATCCTCCCGGAGGCTGGCCCGAGCCGTTCCGCACTAAGGCCCTTCAGGGCCGCAGCGTCAAGGTGCGCGACGTCGACATCAGCGCCGAGGACAGCGCAGCGCTCAAGGGTGACTCCAAGACACGACAGCACACGCTGAACCGTTTGCTGTTCGCCGGACCCACCAAGGACTACCTGAAGAGCGTTGATACGTACGGCAACATTTCCGTGCTGGACACCCGTGACTACCTCTACGGCCTGCAGCAGGGCGCAGAGCACGTCATCGAGTTGGAGAAGGGCGTCCGCCTCATTGCCCAGCTTGAGGCTGTCTCGGAAGCCGACGAGAAGGGCATGCGCACGGTCATGTGCACGCTCAACGGGCAGTCCCGGCCCGTGGTTGTCCGTGATCGCTCGGTGGTCAGCAACGTCAAGGCAGCGGAGAAGGCAGACCCGGCACAGCCTGGCCAGGTTGCCGCGCCGTTTGCCGGCGCAGTTACCGTCACGGTCAAGGTGGGCGATACCGTCAACGCCGGCGATACCGTTGCCACCATTGAGGCGATGAAGATGGAAGCTTCCATCACGACGCCGGTTGCGGGCACGGTTTCGCGCCTCGCCATTTCCTCGGTAGAGCAGGTCCAGGGCGGCGATTTGCTGCTGGTGATCGGCTAGCCATCCACATAAAGAAGTACCCCGTCCGGAAGAATCCGGACGGGGTACTTTTTTGTGATTATTGGTGGCTACGAAGCGCGGGGTGCGGCGTACATTTCCTCGATGACTGCGTCGAAGTCCTTCATGACTTGTGCACGCTTGACCTTGAGGGATGGCGTCAGATGACCGGAGGCTTCAGTAAAGTCCGCAGGGACAATCCTGAAGGACTTGATGGCCTCCGCCTGGGACACGGTCTGGTTGGCCTTGCTGATGAGCTCCTGGACTGCAGCCTTGACCACGGCATGGTCCGTGGCCTCGGCAAGCGTTGTGCTGGCGGGCAGTCCGTGGCGGTCCAGCCAGCCCGGAAGCGCTTCTTCGTCCAGCGTGACCAGGGCGCCGATAAACGGACGGTTATCGCCCACCACCAGCACCTGGGAAACCAACGCATCCGCGCGGATCTGGTCCTCCAACAGGGCAGGAACCACATTCTTTCCGCCTGCGGTGACGATGATTTCCTTCTTGCGGCCAGTGATCTTGAGGAATCCGTTGCTGTCGAGTTCGCCGATATCCCCCGTGCGGAACCATCCGTCAACGAACGTTTCGTCTGTGAGGTCTTCCCGCTTGTAGTAGCCACGCATGACGCAGACACCCTTGGCGAGGATTTCTCCGTCGTCGGCAATCTTGACTGAGTTTCCCGGAAGGGGGGCGCCTACCGTGCCGATCCTGATCATGGACGGGGTGTTCACGGTAATGGGCGCTGTGGTCTCTGTCAGGCCATAGCCCTCCAGGATCTGCAGGCCAATGCCTTGGAAGAAGTGGCCCAGGCGTTCGCCCAACGGACCGCCTCCGGAGACGGCATGGGCAACATGGCCGCCCATGGCCGCACGGAGCTTCCCGTAGACAAGTTTGTCGAACACGGCATGCTTGAGCTTGAGGCCAAGCCCCAGGGAACCGGACTCGCGTGCCTTGGAGTAGGCGATCGCAGTGTCCACTGCCCGGTGGAAAATGGCGCCCTTGCCGCCGTCCTCAGCCTTGGTCAGTGCAGAGTTGTACACCTTCTCGAAGACCCGGGGTACGGCCAGAATGAACGTCGGCTGGAAGCTCTGGAGGTCGGCCAACAGATGCTTGATATCCGGGGTGTGTGCCACCTTGACGCCGCCGGCCACGGCCAGCACGGAAATGAAGCGTGCGAAAACGTGCGCCAGGGGGAGGAACATGATGGTCTTGCCGGACTCGTTGATGATCTCAGGCAAGGATGCGCGGGCGTTTTCGGAGAGTTCCACGAAGTTGCCGTGGGTCAGTTCGCAGCCTTTGGGCCTGCCCGTGGTGCCGGAGGTGTAGATGATTGTGGCGAGATCCTTCAGGCCGGCCGAGGAACGGCGGGACTCGAGCTCGTCGTCGGGGACACCGGCGCCTGCTGCCCGCAGGGCGTCCAGTCCGGCGCCCTCAAGCTGCCAGACGTTGGCAACTGACGTGATGTCCTCTGCGGCGACAGCCTGCCGAATCACGTCTTCGTGGTGCGCTGCTTCGCCGAAGGCGGCCACAGCACCTGAGTCACCCAGGTTCCATGCCACCTGGGAAGGCGACGACGTTTCGTAGATCGGGACGGAGACGGCTCCGGCAAACCAGATGGCAAAGTCCACAAGGGACCATTCGTACCGCGTGCGGGACATGATGCCCACGCGGTCGCCGGCGGCAACACCACTGGCAATGAGGCCCTTCGCCAAGGCCCTCACGTCCTCGAGGAAGTCCTTGGCACGGATGTCCTGCCACTGCCCATTTCCGTCCAGCTTGGAGAAAAGCGCAGGGTTGGATGCTTTTTCTGCCTCTCGGATCACGAGGTCCGTGATGTTGGTTTCCGGGGCGATGTTGACGAGGGGAGGAACACTGATTTCACGCACGGTAGCTCCTTTGATATCCACGGGCCACGAGGGGCTGCTTCCACTCTAGTATGCCCGCTCGCGGAGGTGTGTTCTATTTCACCTACTGGCGAGTAACTTTACGGATCCACCGTCATTTCAAGCAACTCGGCTCCATCCGTGCCGTCCGATGCGGGTGCTGCTCCGCCCTGCGGAATAGGATGATGGGATGCCCGCACTACGGTCCAGTTCCCTGGTCAGAACCAAGCCACCGGCCTCTGCCTGGAAGGAGGTCCCGTGGGCTGCCCGCCGCAGCCATTTGGGCCGCAGGGGCCTGGCAATAGGGATCGACATCGGCGGCACCAAAGTGGCCGCCGGTGTGGTGGATGCCGACGGGCGGGTCCTCGCCGAGGCCCGCAGGTCCACACCCGGTGCCGACCCCAGGGCTGTCGAGCAGACCATCGTGGAACTCGTGGACGAGCTGAGCGCAGGACACCGCATCGCATCGGTAGGGATTGGTGCCGCAGGATGGATGGACCTCGACGGCGGCACGGTCCTGTTCAGCCCACACCTTGCCTGGCGTAACGAGCCCCTGAGGGAGAGCCTGCAGAAGTTACTGAGGCGTCCCGTGCTGCTCACCAATGACGCCGATGCCGCGGCCTGGGCGGAGTGGCGCTTTGGCGCTGGCCAGGGTGAAAGCCGCCTGGTCTGCATCACACTGGGCACGGGCATAGGCGGCGCCATGGTCATGGATGGCCGGGTGGAGCGGGGACGCTTTGGCGTCGCCGGGGAGTTCGGGCACCAGATCATCTTTCCCGGTGGACACCGTTGCGAATGCGGTAACCGCGGGTGCTGGGAGCAGTACGCCTCCGGCAATGCGCTGGGGCGTGAAGCCCGGCAGTTGGTGCGGACCAATTCCCCGGCTGGCCGCGCTTTGCTGGAGAAGGCAGGCGGGACCGCGGAGAACCTGTCCGGGGCGGCCGTGACCTCGCTGGCGCTTGCGGGAGATGCCACCTCCCGTGAACTCCTTGCCGACCAAGGTGACTGGTTGGGGCTGGGGTTAGCCAACCTCGCAGCGGCATTGGACCCTGGAATGTTCGTGATCGGCGGGGGCCTGTGTGATGCGGGGGAGTTGCTCGCCGCACCAGCACGGGAGTCGTTCGCCAAGAACCTGACGGGCAGGGGGTTCCGTCCCATGGCGAGGATAGAACTCGCGGCCTTGGGCCCGCGAGCCGGCATGATCGGCGCCGCCGACCTTTCACGGGTCAGCGGCCGGGCGCGCAGCTGAGTTTTCCTTGCCAAACGGGGCGTCGGCACCTAGATGCGTGCGCCGTCGTCGTCCTCATTCTTTTCCTGCGGAAGCCGCATGATGAGGTACACCACGGATGCGACGAAAGCGGCCACAATGCCCAGAATTGCCGTCAACGGCGCGGACCGCCAAAACATGGCGGTGAAGAGGAGCGCGAGTGGTCCACCGACAGCGCCCACCCACGCGAGCATGATCAGCGGCTCAGTTCCCGCCAGGCTTGGTGGCTCTTCGGGGACGAACGTGTGGTCCTCGTCCTCGACGTCGAAGTCACGCGGACCGACAGGCCGGCCAGCGGCTTCGGCGTCCGCAGGGACTGCCGCCGCATCACCAACCGGTTCCCGGGCCGGGGCGGACAACCCCAGTGGATCGAAATCCTTGAAGGTCCTGCCGGGCTCTGCCTGCAAACGTCCGGCTTCACCGTCCGGGTCCTTGTCGGCGTCCTGATGCAGTTCCCTTTCCGTGGCCGACTGTGTGGCCTCCAGCCTGGCCACCAGATCCAGCCACACGGCGTCGTCGTCCTTGTTGGCGCTTTGATCAGCGGAATTGGGATCAGGCCTGTTCATGGGCTGTGTCCTTTTCGGGAGAAAGCCCGTGCCCGGCCAAGGCCGCTACGGTCTTTTGAATGAAGTCGACAGTCCCGGAAAAAATCTCGGGCGCGTCATTGTCAAGGGTGGCCACGTGGCGGCTGTTGTGGAGGTAGCTGACATCCACCGGTGCCTGGACCCTGGAACGGAGGAACTCCAGGCTCGCGTTCGAGATGACGTTGTCCACCGTGGACTTGTAGACCCGAACCGGTGAGCTGATGCGCGGCAGGATGGCCGCTGTGTCCTTGTACATCTTCTTGAGTTGGTGAGCTGCCGCAACGGGTGTGCGGGCGTAGGCACCTTCATCCTGGTCGGGCTTGAGGATGTCGTTGGCGATGGCCGGAGTGGTCCTCACCACATACTTGAGGGCAGCGACGATGACGGCCCGGGGATCGTCGAGGACCAGCCCGGGGTTAACCACCACCGTCCCGGCAACAGGACGCGTGGCTGCTATCCGCAACGCCAAGGTTCCGCCCATGGACAGGCCGGCAGAGAAAACGTAATCACACTCGGAAGCCAGCTCAAGGTAAGCATCATCCACCGCGCGGTGCCACTCCCTCCACGAGCGGGTGGCCATGTCCTGCCAGGAGGTGCCGTGACCGGGCAGCAGCGGTAGCCTGACGGCATAGCCTGCCTCGGCAAGGTGTTGGGCCCACGGCCTGACACTGTGCGGGCTACCAGTGAACCCGTGGGACATGACAACACCGACGCGCGGCCCGGCACCCGTCCAGCTGCTGTGGAACGGCGAAAAGTCGGGGAACATTTTCATGATGACTCTGAGGCTACTCTGTCCCCGGCATGCTGGCGGAAAAAGCCGGCTGATTCTTCAAAAATGGTGGGTGCATCCACATCCAGGGTGGCTACGTGCCCGCTGTGCGGAAGCGCCACTACTTTCAGGCGGGAAGAGCCGATTGACTTACTGATAGTGGCCACAGAGCTCGGAGGGATGACGTCGTCAACCGAGGATTTGAAGACCAGGGCCGGAGCCTCAACGTGCGGGAGGCCCCGGGTAGCAGCGCGGAAGAGTTTCTTGAGTTCGTGGACAGACTTCAGCGGTGTCTTGGAGTAGTCTCCGTCCTCGGTTGTTACCGGCGCGGGAGTGTCCTCCACTATGGGGGTGGTGGTGCGCATGACGTATTTCAGCGCTCCGACATACCTCACGCGGCGGTCATAGAAGCTCAGCCCCGGGTTCACCAAGACCAGCCCGGGAACTTCATGGCGGGAGGCCACCCGCAGAGCCACGGCTCCGCCCATGGACAGGCCTGCCACAAAACACGTTTCAGTGTTCGCCGCCAGGTCCAGGTAGCTCCTCTCGAAAGTCCGGTACCAGTCCTGCCACCTTGTAGTGGCGAGGTCCTGCCAGCTGGTGCCGTGTCCGGGGAGCAGGGGCACGGACACCGCAAAGCCCTGCTTTGCGAGATACTCGGCCCAGGGGAGGACGCTGAGGGGGCTTCCGGTGAAGCCGTGGCAGATGGCCACTCCTATGGATGCGTTGGCTCCGTGTCCGGCATGGTGGAATGCGAGCGGCGCGGCGGGTATAAGGCGTTCCGTCATGCGTCCATCGTGTCACTGTTCCTGACAAATCTCACTGGAGTAGGGTTGCTGTTGAGTGCCGGCCGGGTTGCCCGGATGCATGCCAACCAATCGGCCGTGAGAGGACAAACGTGTTCTATTGGGTCATGAAGAGGATCTTTCTCGGTCCCATTCTCAAGCTCCTGTTCCGCCCCTGGGTGAAGGGGCTGGACAACGTTCCTGAAAGCGGAGCCGCCATTTTGGCCTCCAATCATTTGTCCTTCTCGGATTCCATTTTCCTGCCGCTGATGGTCCATCGCCCTGTGATCTTCCTGGCCAAGTCCGAGTACTTCACAGGTAAAGGTCTCAAGGGACGGCTCACTGCACTGTTCTTCAGGCTGAGCAACCAACTGCCGATGGACCGGTCCGGCGGCGCGGCATCGGAGATGTCACTGCAGGCGGGCAAAGACGTCCTGAACTCGGGGGGCCTGCTGGGGATTTATCCGGAAGGCACCCGGAGCCCGGATGCCCGGCTCTACCGCGGCAAAGTAGGCGTGGCCAAGCTTGCGCTGCAAACCCGTGTTCCCGTGGTGCCCGTGGCCATGATCGGGACGGAGAAGGTCCAGCCTATCGGCAAGCGACTGCCGAACATCCGCAGGATCGGCCTTATTTTCGGGCAGCCTTTGGACTTCAGCCGCTACTACGGGATGGAAGACGACCGCCTGATCCAAAGGGCAGTGACCGACGAAATCATGTACGAGTTGATGCGGCTCTCCGGCCAGGAATATGTTGACGAGTACGCAGCAGTGGTCAAGGCCCAGTTGGCCGGCAAAGGCCCCGAGCCCGTCCATAAGATCGAGGTTGCTGAAGACGCCACAGCAGACATTGCAGAGGACAGGGACGAACCCCGGAGTGACGGGAACGGACCAGCGGAGAAACTGTGACGTAAGCGGCAGCATCGGTTACGGCTGCAGTCCCGCAACCTTGCCGCAGGCTACTACTCTTGAAGGGTGACTGAGCTAACCGCGAACACCGCACCCTCCGCAGCAGATCCTCTCGCCAGCACCGCCCAGAGCGGGGCAGCAAACTATCCCGGGCTCGACGCTTGGCGGGACCTGCCAATTTCCCAGCAGCCCACGTGGTCGAACTCTGATGTCTTCAAGGCTTCGGTCAAGGAACTCTCCGTCGTGCCGCCCCTGGTCTTCGCCGGTGAAGTGGACGTCCTGAGGGAGCGCCTCGCCGCTGCTGCCCAGGGTAAGGCCTTCCTCCTGCAGGGCGGCGACTGCGCTGAAACCTTCGAGGCCGCAACAGCGGACAAGATCAGCGCCCGGGTCAAAACGATCCTCCAGATGGCAGTGGTCCTCACCTACGGCGCTGCCATGCCCGTCATCAAGATGGGGCGGATGGCCGGCCAGTTCGCGAAGCCACGCTCCTCCAACGACGAGACCCGCGACGGCGTGACGCTTCCCGCTTACCGCGGCGACATCGTGAACGGCTACGATTTCACGCCGGAATCCCGTGCTCATGACGCCGGCCGGATGCTCCAGGCGTACCACACGTCCGCATCCACACTGAACCTTATCCGGGCCTTCACCCAGGGCGGCTTCGCGGATCTCCGCCTGGTTCACCAGTGGAACAAGGGGTTCACCGAAAACCCGGCACACGCGCGCTACGAATCGCTGGCGCGGGACATCGACCGTGCCATTAGTTTCATGGACTCCTGCGGCGCTGACTTCGAGGCACTCAAGCGCGTGGAGTTCTTTGCCAGCCACGAAGCACTGCTGCTTGACTACGAGCGCGCACTGACACGCATCGATTCGCGGACCGGCTTGCCCTACGACACCTCCGCGCACTTCCTGTGGATCGGCGAGCGGACCCGTGAACTGGACCATGCCCACGTTGATTTCCTGTCCCGCGTGCGGAACCCCATCGGCGTCAAGCTCGGCCCCACTACCAGCGGCGACGACGCCCTGCGCCTGATCGACAAACTGGACCCCAACCGCGAACCTGGCCGTCTCACTTTCATTACCCGCATGGGCGCCGGCAACATCCGCGAAAAGCTGCCGGCCGTCGTCGAGCGCGTCACTGCATCCGGTGCGCAGGTGCTGTGGGTGACCGACCCGATGCACGGCAACACGGTCACGTCGCCAAACGGCTACAAGACGCGGAACTTCGATGACGTCATTGACGAAGTACGTGGATTCTTCGAGGTCCACCACGCCCTGGGCACGGTGCCGGGCGGACTTCACGTTGAAATGACCGGCGATGACGTCGCTGAGTGCTTGGGTGGTGCTGACCCGATCGACCAGGATGCCTTCCTGGACCGTTACGAGTCAGTGTGCGATCCCCGCCTGAATCACATGCAGTCCCTTGAGATGGCCTTCCTGGTAGCCGGAGCCCTCTCCAAGAGGTAGAGATACAACAAAGCGCGGTCCGGATTCCCGGACCGCGCTTTTTTGTCGTTGAAATGATCCGGACCCGATTGCTAGACGACAGTCAGTGTGACCACTGAGTCTTCCGGTATCTCGGTATTCACCGGGTTCTGGTCCCGGACGGTGCCGAAAAAGCCACCCAAAACCTTGTTGACCTGAACTTTGAAACCGAGCTTCTTCAGTTCCTTTTCGGCCTCGTCGGCTTGCTTGCCGATGAAACTGGGGACCTTCACCAACTTGGGTCCCTTGGACACAGTGAGTGTCACCGCTTCGCCCCGGACAAGTGTGCCGTTCGCCGGTACTTGGGAGACAACGGCACCCTTGGGGACAGTCTTGTCGTTGACGGTCTCCGGAGCGATCACAGCTGTCAGACCGGCGTCTTGGAGGGCCTTGACGGCTGCGTCCTGCGCCAGTCCGCGCACATCGGGAACAGGGATGGGTTGGGGTCCTTTGGAGACCACCAGCGACACCGGCGTGCCATGCCTGACTTCAGTGCCTTTGGCCGGATCCTGGGAGATCACGACGCCGGCAGGAACCTTTTCGTCGAAAGCCTGCGTGACGTTGCCGAGAGCCATTTCGGCTGCGTTGAGCGCTGTTTTTGCCTCATCCAGGCTGCCGCCGGTCAAAGTTGGCAGGGCGAAAAGCTGGGCACCCTTGGAGACGAAGAGCGTGATGGGTTGAAACTTGCGAACCTCGGCGCCGGACTCCGGCTCGGTCCCAACGGCCAGCCCTGCCAGGATGTCGTCGTCAAAAACGTCTTTAGGCTCAGACTGGAAGCCGGCGGTGCGGAGAAGCTGCTGCGCTTCCGCAACGGTCTTGTTTTTGACGTCGGGCACGGTCCCCGGCGATCCGGGTCCCATTCCGAAGAACCAACCTGCCGATGCCGCAAGCGTTGCAAGGATGACGATCACGATGGTCCAGATGATGCCACGGCGTCGGGGATTGCCCTCGCGTAGCGGGCGACTTGGCGTGGCTGCGGCTCGGGCGCGGTCTTTGATCTCTTGCCGTTCGAGTCTCTTCAGCTCCCGCTTGCCGGGCTGGCGCACGACCTCATGGTTGACTGCACCAACAGCGGCGGTTTGCGGTCTGCCCGAACCAGCTGCCGCCATGATGGTGGTGGGGTTGCTCTGGTGGGAGATCATTTCCGTGGGTGAGGCCGTGGCAGGGATGGCCTCTGTGGGGTTCCCGCCCGGGCCGCCAAGAGCTGCGGCGGACGTCGCTGCCGCAGGGGAGCCAGGGGGTTGGGACGGCGCTTGCCTGCGGTCCAGGTCTTCGTCAGTCAGCGTGGTGCGGATGTGGCGGAGTTCGGTCAGCAAAGCAGTGCCGTCGACGGGCCTGTTCTCCGCATCTACCGCGGTGCACCACTGCACCAGCTCATCCAGGTCCTCTGCGAGGCCGGGAGCGGCGTCCGAGGGGCGTCCTACCGCTGCATTGACGTGCTGGTAAGCAACTTGGATGGGGGAGTCTCCCGCGTAGGGCTGTTTGCCCGTCAGCATCTCGTAGAGCATGATGCCGGCCGAGTAGATGTCGCTGCGGGCATCCGCAGGCTGGCCAAGCACCAGTTCGGGAGCTAAATAAGCCACTGTGCCAATGAGGGCGCCGGTGCTGGTGTTGGCCGAGATGGCCCGGGCCAATCCAAAATCGCCCACCTTGATGCGTCCGTCGTCCGCAATGAGGACGTTCTCCGGCTTGACGTCACGGTGGATCAGGCCTGAGCGGTGGGCGGCGGCCAAGCCCTCAATGACAGGATCAATCAGCGCCAGGGCAAGGCGTGGTGGCAAGGCACCCTGTTCGTTCAGGGTGTCACGAAGGGTGTGCCCCTTGACGTACTCCATGACCAGATAGGCGATGGGGCCGTCCTCGCCTTGGTCGAGCACGCCAACGATGTGCGGGTGCGAGAGACTCGCGGCCGCCTTTGCTTCACGGCTCAGGCGCTCCAGGAAGGTGGGATCGTTGGCCAGATGCGGGTGCAGGACTTTGAGGGCCACGTCGCGCTCCAAACGCTGGTCCGTGGCAAGGTAAACAGTGGACATTCCGCCACTCGCAAGGCGGGAACGAACCGTGTATCGGCCGTCCACGGTGGTCCCGATGAGGTGGTCCTGCGTTGGTTCTTGCACCATACGATCCTAAACGAGGCAGGGAAGGGGCCCGAATCCGTGCAGGATCCGGGCCCCTTCAGAGGTGCAGTTGAGGGCCTAGCCAAAGGTGCGCTGGCGGGCCTTGATCGATTCGACGTACCGCTTGGTGTCGTCGTACATGCCGTACTTGCTGACCGAGTACTGGCCCTGGTAGTAGCCGGCAATCGCCGTGTCCAGGTCCTTGCTGGTAGCAATGAGGGTCCGAATGATAGCGACACCTGCCGTGGCGTTATCGTACGGGTCCAGGAGATTGAGCTTCCTGCCCACCAAGTCGGACGCCCACTGGCCTGAAGAAGGAATAACCTGCATGGTGCCGATGGCATTGGCGGGCGAGACTGCCCGCTGGTCAAAGCCCGATTCTTGTTCGGCGAAGGCCAAAGCCAAGGACGGGCTGACGCCCATGCGCCGAGCTGTGTCAGCCACGATGCTCTTCATTTCGGCCCGGCTGGGCACCGGTGAAGCGTTGAGCAAGGCCTTGTTCTCGTTGGCCGAACTGACAACTGCAGGCGGATATGTGAAGCCCAGGAAAGTGCTGGGGACCAGTGGCTTGGTATCGCCCACAGGCTGAAGGCCGGCACCGGGAATGGTGAGCTTCTGGCCGGGATAGATGACAGTGGTGGCTGTCACGTTGTTGTTGGCGGCCATCAACGCAGCAAGGGAAACTCCGTGGCGGGAAGCGATGGAACTGAGGGTGTCGCCTGCCTTGATGGTGTAGGAACCTGTGCCGGCCAGTGGTGCGGGAGCAGGTGCAGGTGCCGGTGCTGTTGGTGCTGATGGGGCGGATCCGCCACTGACCTTGATCTTCTGTCCGGGATAGATGATGGAGCTTCCGTTGAGCCCGTTCCAGCTGAAAATGCTGGACAGCGCTACCCCATGTTTGGCTGCGATGGCGCCCAGGGTATCCCCGGGAACCACGGTGTAGATCTTTGCGGTGCCGGGGGCACTGGGCGTGGTGGGTGCGGCCGGAGCCGGCTGCGAGGGCGCTGCTGCGGCTGTGCCCGTGAGCTTGATGGTCTGTCCCGGGTAGATCAGCGTGGTGGGAGAGAGCTTGTTCAGCTGAAGAACTGCCGCAGTGTCCAGGTTGAAGCGGCGCGCGATGGCGCTGATGGTATCGCCGCGGACCACCGTGTAGCTGTCCGGGACGGACGGGGCCATGGGCCTCAGCGCTGCAGGGATCGTGGATGCGACCGCCTGTGCGGGAATGACGGAGCCCACGTTGACCGGCTGGGCTTTCATGGCCGCCGCGAGTGTTGCGGGGATTTTTCGAGCTTGCGGTGCCGGTGTTGCCATGGACGGTTGGGCCAAAGCAAGCGAGGACAAAACCACGGCGGGAAGCGCGGCCGTGGTTGCCGCGATTACCGGCATGCTCATGGTTCGTTTCGGCGAACGGGGCGTCGTCATGAAATTTGTCCTCATCTCGAACAGCGGGAGTGATTGTTGACGCTGTTGTCAGTGTTACCAGTGGTGCTGATGTTATCAATGATGCAAATGTGATCAGTGTGAATCTCTCATACTTAGTCGATCCACACAACAATTCCTGTCAAACCGGGCAAAAGACCACAATTGATGCGCAGGAAATCGCTACTGAAGAGCGGTCTGCGGGAACCGGCGGGGGACTCCGGCTAGGCGCCGGGCGGGGCGGCGTGGCAACCTTGATCCGTGAGTAATGTAGAAAGCCTTGTTTCCGACTGGCTGCCGCTGCCGGATGTTGCCGAAATGTTGGAAGTTTCCATCACCAAAGTCCACGGACTTCTGGATGAGCGTGCGCTTGTCGCCATCAGGCGGGGAGAACGGAACATCCGCTCAATCCCGGCCCTTTTTGTCCAGGACGGGCATGTTGTAGACAGCTTGAAGGGAACCATCGCGGTTCTCAGCGACGCCGGCTACAACGACGAAGAACTGATCATCTGGCTGTTCACCGCGGATGAGTCTTTGCGCGGGCGCCCCATAGACGCACTTCGCGAGGGGCGTAAGACAGAGATCAGGCGTCGCGCCCAGTCTTTGGCCTGGTAACTGCCCTTCCTCTAACTGGGACGCCTCAGCAGGAGACCGGCATAAACGCGGACGACGGCGGTGATTCACCGCCGTCGTCTCTGCATGTCGTCTTTATGCCGGCCTCAAGGATTGTGGGCTGCACAAATTCCCTTGAGTCAGGCCGCCCGGCTCACAGCGGCTTCGGCCAGCTGACGCAATGCCACCAGCGGCAGGTCCTCAAGGGGTAGGCGTTCAAGAGCTTCGAAAGCTCTGTTGCTGAGCTCAGCGATCAGCGATTCCGTGGCGTCCAAGGCGCCGCATTCAACAATGACGCGCCGTATTTCGGCTACCTC
The DNA here is from genome assembly GCF_017876035.1 of Pseudarthrobacter sp. PvP004. Lineage (NCBI taxonomy): Bacteria > Bacillati > Actinomycetota > Actinomycetes > Micrococcales > Micrococcaceae > Pseudarthrobacter > Pseudarthrobacter sp. PvP004. The sequence goes on along the minus strand of NZ_JAGINL010000001.1, from coordinate 2,199,735 downwards.
GACTTCGCCGAGGCCGGGATTGCCGAGCATACGGTCTAGGTAGTCTGCCTCCGCCGGGGGTGCTTGGTTGATGGCAAAGCCCACCAGAACCGTACGTTTGCCTTCCCGAAGGTCATCGCCAGCGGGTTTGCCGGTCGTTTCGGGATCGCCAAAGACCCCCAGGACGTCATCCCGCATTTGGAATGCCTCGCCCAGGGGCAACGAGAACTCCGAGTAACCCTTAAGCAACCCTTCGGGGGCTCCGGCCAGCGCCCCACCCAACGCCAGTGGATGCTCAGTGGAGTATTTTGCGGATTTGTACCGAATGATGGATTTTGCACGCTCCACAGATCCGGCCCGGTCACGTACGGGACCAGCCACCTCTTCCAGAATGTCGAGGTACTGACCTGCCATTACTTCTGCGCGCATCACGTTGAAAATTCGCCGTGCTGGACTTCCCGCTGCTGCCCGGTGGCCGATCTCCGTAAAGGACTCCTCGCTGAAGGAAAGGCAGAGGTCGCCGGTCAGGATCGCTGCCGCATCGCCAAAACGCCCGCTGTCCAGTGCCCAGCCGTTCATTTCATGGAGCTGGTTGAACCGTTTGTGCACGCTTGGGCCGCCGCGACGGGTGTCAGACCGATCAATAATGTCATCGTGGATCAGGGCCGCTGCCTGGAAAAGCTCAAGAGCACACCCGGCGGTGATGATGTCCGGGTCGCCGGCAGGGCCGCCAGCGCCCCTCCAGCCCCAGTAGCACATGAGGGCCCGGAGGCGTTTGCCTCCGGTGACAAGATTCGAAATCGATCCAATGAGCGGCTCGACGTCGGGAGAAACCGTAGCCATGAGGTCCTGCTGCTGTGACAGGAACCCGCTCAATTTGCCGGCAACACCATTAATGAACTGCGTCTGCTCCGCGGTGACGTGGGAAGTTGCCGTCACTTGACGGACCCGGCCGCCACGTTGGCGCCAATGGTGAACGTTGAGACGCCCTCCTTTTGCCTGACCGATACGTTCACCGTTTCGCCATCACCGCGGATGAAGTCCAGGGAAGTGACGTTGCCAACAGCCGACGGGCCGGGGACAAGCTTAAAGCCCTGCGCCTCCATGGAGGTCTTGTAGTAGTCCACAACACCCTCGGGTGGAGCTTTGATTGTCCCGACGAGCGCCACCGTGGCTACTGAATCGCTCTTGTCCACGCTGCTCGAGCGCACGGAGGTCTTGGGCATGACCGGAATGAGTTGCTCAGGAAAACCAGGAACAAGAGCATTCACCGTTGCCGTGGCGTCCGGTGCCGGTTGGGGTGTCTCCGTGAATGCGGTGGTTTCAGGCGAGGCTGTGGAGCCGGAAGGCGATGACGGGGTTGGCACCGCCGTGGACGATGCCGAGGAAGCGCTTGTTTCGGACGGCGCTGCCGTGCCGCCGGGGGATGGTGTGCATGCCGAGGCCGCCAAAGCGACACTGACTGCGAGCAGGGCAAACCCTCGCGATTGAGGAGTTCCAAAGAGCTTCACAGGGTATCCTTCCTGGGGCTGAGCCGGACTGTGCCTCCAGTTTAGTCAGTGGTGGGGCATAGTATTGCCGTTGTGAGGCAGGAAGCATTCGGTGGCGCCCCAAGTGCCGGCAGCAAGCCCGCCCGCAGCGCCGGAGATGCCCTGCGGGAACAGCGGCGAACCAGCATACTTCACGTGGATATGGATGCTTTTTTCGTCTCCGTGGAACTGCGGACCCGTCCCGAACTTCGGGGAAAGCCGGTCATTGTTGGATTCCCTGCAGAACGGTCCGTGGTGCTTTCCGCTTCCTACGAGGCGCGGGCCACGGGTGTGAAGTCCGCCATGCCGATGTCCATTGCCATGAGGCGGTGCCCATCTGCGGTGATCATTAATCCCCGGCATACCGAGTACTACGAGGTTTCCGGCCGGCTCATGGAGATTTTCGCCTCCATTACCGATCTCGTGGAGCCGCTGAGCGTGGACGAAGCCTTCCTGGACGTGGGCGGCGCGATTCGTCGTCTTGGGTCGCCGATGGACATCGGCCACCTCATCCGCCGCAAGGTCCATTCGGAACTTGGAATCACGGCCTCCGTGGGGATCGCAAGCACCAAGTTTGTGGCTAAGATCGCATCCACTCGGTGCAAGCCTGACGGCATCCTCCAAATCGATGCCGAGGACTCCGTCCCTTATCTCCACAGCCTTCCTGTCGGAGCCCTGTGGGGTGTGGGTGGAAAGACTGCCGAAGTGTTGTCCCGCTTGGGCATTCGCACTGTGGCGGATGTCGCAGCAACCCCCTTGGCGTCGCTTAAAAAGGTTCTGGGAGCCAGTGGCGAGCACGTTCACCGGTTGTCCATGGGTATAGACCCGCGGCCGGTAACTCCAACCAGGCTTGAGAAGAGCATAGGGGCGGAGGAGACCTTCTCCGTGGATACCGCGGACCAGGCCTTGCTGCACCGGGAATTGCTGCGTCTTTCACACCGCACCGCCATCCGGCTCAGGAGCTCAGGCATGCTGGCAAGGACTGTGGCATTGAAGCTGCGGTACTCGGATTTCTCTACGGTCACGCGCAGCCGCACCGTGCAGACCCCTGTGGACAGCGCGCAGCTGATTTACCAGGTAGCCGTGCAGCTGCTTGAGTCCTTGGGCACCCGATCCATGAGTGTGCGGTTGGTAGGGGTGCGGGCTGAGCAATTGGAACCAGCGGGCCAGACATCGCTGCAGTTGAGCCTTGACCGGCGGGACGACAACTGGCGGGCAGCCGAACAGGCCTTGGATCGTGTCTCCGAGCGCTTCGGGTCCAAAACGCTTCTGCCGGCCCGGCTCCTGGAGCCTGGGAAGCCCCAGGCGGACGCATGAGGCCCACCCGGTTGCCCGGCGGCACTCCGGGCGTCTTTCAGAACGGCGTCGGACAAACTATCCTATTTATTACAGAGATTTAGATCGTCTGGACAAACTGTTTCCTGAACAGTCGGCCCCGAGATGCCCGCTGAACCAAAAGGGAATTTTGGGGAACGATTTTCTTGGTCCGATCGTTTTGGAAACAGACGCACAGAACGCGTCATGTCCGGACGCTGGCTGACTAAAGGAGGTCGCGATGCCCCTCTCGGAGCACGAACAGAAGCTGCTTGAGCAACTTGAGAAGCAACTTCATGAGGACGATCCGAAGTTCGCCAACACCATGGGTTCGGATCCCATCCGCAGCTGGTCCACCCGGCACGTCATTATCGGTGTGCTTGGCGCCATTGCCGGAATCCTCCTTCTTCTCGTTGGCGTATCACTGCAGGCGATACCTGTGGGTGTCCTTGGCTTCGTCGTCATGGGCGCCGGCGTGTACTTCGCTACGTTGCGTGGCGCGGCCTTCGGCAAGGCAAGCAAGGGGAAACCCGGCAAGGCCAAGCCAAAGAGTTCGTTCATGAGCAGCTTGGAAGAACGCTGGGACGAACGGCGTCGCGACGACAATTGACAGACCCTTCCGGGTTCGAGGACGTCAGCCGAGGCCTCTCCTGAATCATCCACGCCCGGAGATTCTTAGGGGCAACGAAAGACCCGCGATGCGGGTCTTTTCGCATTTAAGGGCCGTCCTCAACAAGGAAGCCGTCCTCAATAAGGAAGCCGTCCTCAACAAGGGAGCGATCCTCAAGTAAGGGAACTTGCTCCACTTCGCACCACTAGCCCCACTTTCCACCCTTTCCGGCATTTTTCACCGCCATTAGTCCGGATCATGCCTGGCGTTTCAGGTGCAGGGGCCAGAAACTGGCATCCCACGCCCCGGAGCCGTGGCTCTTTGGTATGCGCCCCCCACTTTCCGCCACACCCAGAAAACCGCGTGATTTCAGGCTTGGTGATTCTCAAAGTGGTGGAGAAACGCCCCGCAGTGCGTTGACTGTGGTGCGTTGTGGAGTAAAGTGGAGAGCATAAGAGGGTAGTGGCAGTGTTGGGCATGTGCGGGCACCTTGATTGAGGGGCGGTGGGCCAGTGTTTCTGGGTACTCACTCTCCGCGTCTCGATGAAAAGGGCCGGATCATCCTTCCCGCCAAGTTCCGCGAGGAACTTGCCGACGGATTGGTTCTCACCAGAGGCCAGGAACGCTGCATCTACGTCTTTAGTCAGAAAGAATTCGAGCGCATTCACGAGTCGATGCGGGAGGCACCACTGTCCTCCAAGCAGGCGCGTGACTACATTCGGGTTTTCCTGTCTGGAGCCTCTGATGAGGTACCGGACAAGCAGGGGCGCGTGACGATTCCGCCGGCGCTCCGCGCTTACGCAGGGCTTGGCCGGGAACTGGCGGTTATCGGCGCCGGTACCCGGGCAGAGATCTGGGACGCCGACGCTTGGAACGAGTACCTCAATGAGAAGGAAGCAGCCTTCTCGGAAACGGATGACGACAATCTTCCGGGGTTCATCTGACCCCGGTTGGAGGAAGCGGCAGTCCAGCTTCTTGAATGGGATCTCCAGCCGCCCATCGAACTGTCTTCCTGGCTCACCTTCCCCTGAGCCAGGCCGGCGGAACGATAGGCGCGGATGGGGATCCGATTCAAGAATCAGTAGGCAAGCGATTGAGGAAAGAGGAGGCAGCGTGGAAGAGCAGGACGCGGCAAAGCCCACATCGGAGCGCCACGTGCCCGTCCTGAAAGACCGCTGCATCAACCTGCTTGCTCCCGGCTTCGAGGCTGCCAGGAAACGCGGGGAAAGACCTGTCGCCATCGATGCAACCCTCGGCATGGGAGGCCACTCCGAGGCCATGTTGCAGCGTTTCCCCGACCTTCACCTCGTTGGCATCGATCGCGACGAGGAAGCCCTGGCCTTGGCAGGCGCCCGGCTGGAGCCCTTTTCCGATCGCACCGATCTTGTTCATGCTGTGTACGACGAGATAGAGGACGTCCTGCTGGACCTTGGCGTTCCTGAGGTTCATGGCATTCTTATGGACCTTGGCGTCTCTTCCCTGCAACTCGACGAGCGGGAGCGCGGTTTCGCCTACTCCTACGACGCCCCCTTGGATATGCGGATGGACACCAGCCGTGGCCAAACGGCAGCTGATGTGGTCAACAACTACAGCGAAGACGAACTGGTGCGCATCATCCGGAAATGGGGCGAAGAGAAGTTCGCCGGGCGGATCGCCAACAGGATCGTCAACGCCCGCGCGGAGAAGCCGTTCGCAACCACGGGAGAACTTGTAGAGCAGATCCGCAGCGTTGTCCCTGCCGCAGCAGCGAAGAGTGGCGGGCATCCCGCCAAGCGCACCTTCCAGGCATTGCGGATTGAGGTCAACGAGGAACTCGATGTCCTGGAACGCGCGGTTCCGGCAGCGGTGGCCGCGACGGCCATGGGTGGTCGGATAGTGGTGATGTCTTATCACTCGCTTGAGGACAAGATCGTGAAGTCGGTTTTCCAGGCGGGTTCCAAATCTTCGGCGCCGCTCGGCTTCCCCGTTGAGCTTGAAGAACACAAACCTGAATTGAAAACCATCACCAAGGGCACGGAAGTGCCCACGGCAGCGGAAATCGCTGAAAATCCCCGCGCGGCGTCTGCCCGGTTGAGGGCAGTGGAGCGTATCAAACAGAGGAGAGACGCATGAGCAACGCCGCAGCGAAGACTATGCCCTCCACGGTGGGCAGCACCGCCCGTGCGCTTCCGGTCCCTGCGGGAAGGCCCGACACCGCCCGCAAGGCGCGCACTCCTCTGTCACTGGTGCGCAGCGTGCCGGGCAAGCGGAGGACGCCATTCGTGGTCCTGTGCTTCGTGGCGATGGCCGCCGCGCTTCTGACAGTACTGGTGTTGAACATTTCTGTGTCCACGGCGCAGTACCAGCTGGTCCAGCTAAAAGCCCAGGCTGCCACCTTGAACAAGGAAAACCAGGACCTGACACAGAAGAAGCAGAACTTCGAAGCTCCACAGAACCTCGCTGCGAAGGCCGCCGAATTGGGAATGGTACCTTCCACCGTTAAAGGGCAGATCGACCTGAACACCCTGGCGGTGACCGGAAAGGCATCACCGGCAGTCAAGGGAGATAATCCCGGAGCCTTGCTTGCCGCTCCGGCCGTTGAAGGCTTGATCGATGTTGTTCCGTCGGTGACTACCAAGGAACCGCTGGAAAACCGCAAACCGGATGCAGCTCCGGTGGCTCCGGCTGCAACGCCGTCCACGCCGCCGGCTACCCCCGCATCACCGGCGGCGACCCCGCCCGTGGAGCTTCACGGGGGTACGGTACCGGCTCCCCAACAAAAGACACCAGGGCAGTAGACAGTCCGTCCACCGAAGCAAGGCCAGCAGCAAGGATTCAACGTGGCAAAGAACCCCGGCACATCGAATAAAACGAAGACGCCGGCGGCAAGAAAACGTTTGCGCGTTGGCCTCGGCATCATGCTGACCTTGCTTCTGGTGGTGGGCGGCAAGCTGTTCATGGTCCAGGGCCTGGATATGGGCGGGATGGCTGAAGCTGCCTTGGCGAGCCGGCTCACGCCGCAGGTGCTCCCTGCCGAGCGGGGGCAGATCGTCGATGCCAACGGCACGGTGCTGGCCAGCAGCGTGATCCGATACAACATCGTGGTGGACCAAACCGTGAATACGAGCACGGAAACTTTTCACCGCTTCAATGAGAAGACCGAAAAGCTGGACGAGATAACCCGTGATCAAGGGATATCCGACCTGGCCGGGCTTCTGGGGGTGGACGAAAGCACTATCCGTGAGTCACTGACCGGAGATAAGCAGTACTTCATGGTGGCAAAGGACGTTAAGCCGGAACTGGAGGACCGGATCTCCAAGCTCTATATCCCGGGCCTTAGCGCAGAAGGTGTCAGCAAGCGCGTCTATCCCAACGGCAGCGTTGCCGGCGGGGTGGTTGGTTTCCTCAAGGACGGAACCAACGGACAGGCCGGCATCGAGCAAACCCAGGACGAGATTCTTCGGGGTGTCGAAGGTAAACGCGTCTTTGAGATCGGTGCCGACGGCCTCAGGATTCCGGTGGCGACAGATGAACTCACCCCGGCCGTCGATGGCAGCGACGTCAAGCTGACCATCAACACGGACATCCAGTACTTTGCGCAGCAGGCCATCCAGAGCCAAGTGAACAAGATGAACGCCGAGTGGGGTTCCATCATTGTGATCGACACCAAGACGGGCAACCTCATCGCCCTGGCGGACACCAATGCCCCGGACCCCAATGATCCCGGGAAAGTGGATGCCAAGGATCGCGGCGTCAGATCAGTGACAGCCGCCTACGAACCCGGTTCCGTGCAGAAGATGATTACCGCCGCAGCCGTGATCGAGGAGGGGAAATCGTTCCCCTTGGATCACTTCACCACCCCAGCGGCCTACACCATCGATGGGCAGACGTTCACTGACGCGTTCGAGCACGGCACTGAAGAGCGCACCCTTGCCGGCATCCTTGGGTGGTCCATGAACACCGGAACCGTGATGGCAGGCAGCCGACTCACCAAAGAACAGCGGTACGACTGGCTGAAGAAGTTTGGCATCGGCGAGCAGACGGACATTGGCCTGCCGGCTGAAGCCACGGGCATCCTGGCCAAGCCCGAGCAGTGGGACGACCGCCAGCAGTACACCGTGCTGTTCGGGCAAGGCGTCTCGCAATCAACACTCCAGACTGTGCGCGCCTTCCAAAGCATTGCCAACGATGGCGTGATGCTGCAGCCCAGGCTCATTGACAGCTACATCACTCCGGAGGGCGAGGAGCAAAAGGTTCCGGCCAAGGACTCCCGCCAAGTGGTATCCAAGGAAACAGCCCAGCAGGTCCGGGACATCCTGGAAAGCGCCGTGACTGAGGGCCAGATCAAGGACGCAGCCATTGACGGCTACCGTGTCGGAGCCAAGACGGGAACGTCCCAGGCGCCCCGCGAGGACGGGCTCCCTGGATTTGACGGCTTCACTGCCTCGATGGTGGGCATGGCACCCATGGATGACCCCCGGTTCATCGTGGAAGTAGTCCTTCAGCGCCCCAAGGGAAACATCTACGGCGTCACGAACGGTCCCGTGTTCCGTTCCGTGATGTCACAGGTCCTCCGGACCTACAACGTGGCGCCGTCCACCGGCACGCCCGCGCGGTTGCCCCAGTTCGTCAAGTAAGCTTCTTGGGCGTCTGTTTCGGCCAAAAATCGATCAACCACTAACGGCCCGGGCGCCGCTGGCCCCAAGCCGGTCGTTCCACGAGCACCAACGGAGAACCACGTGTCAGAGCACAATGAGGCAGCTATCAACGCCACGATGCCGGATGCCGGCCAAACAGGCTTTCGTCCCGCATCCGTGGCCGCGGTGCCGTTGGCAACCATCGCGGACGCACTCGGTGTTGCCGCTCCGGACGCCAGCCAGGACAGGGGAGTGACGGGGATTACCCTGAACTCCAGGGCCGTCGAAACGGGCGACCTCTACATGGCTTTGCCGGGAGCCTCCCGTCATGGTGCCGACTTCGTTCCCCAGGCAGTCGAGGCCGGGGCGGTTGCGGTTGTCACGGACGACGCCGGGGCCCGCCAGCTTGCGCTGGCAGGCGAGCAGCCTGTGCCGGTACTTATCGTCCCTGAGCCGCGGACCGCCGTCGGACGTCTTGCCGCACTGATCTATCGCAGCCAGCCTGCGGATGGTGGCTTCCCGACGCTGTACGGCGTCACCGGTACCAACGGCAAGACCACCACCACCTACTTCATCAACTCCTTGCTGCGTGCCTTGGAGAAGAAGCCCGGCCTCATCGGAACCATCGAAATCGTTGCAGGAGGCGAGCCGATCCCCAGCCTCCTGACCACGCCGGAATCCACCGACGTCCATGCACTGCTGGCCTTGATGCGCGAACGAGGCCTGGACGCGGCATCCATGGAGGTCTCGTCCCACGCCATCTCCTACCACCGCGTGGACGGAGTGATGTTCGACGTCGCCGGTTTTACCAACCTCACCCAGGATCATCTGGACCTGCACGGAAGTATGGACGAGTACTTCCGCACCAAGGCTGAGCTCTTCACAGCTGGAAGGGCCAGGCACGCTGTGGTCACGGTGGACGACGACTGGGGACGCCAGCTGGCTGAGACAGCCGATATTCCGGTCACCACACTCTCCACCAAGCCTGTTGATGGAAGCAGCTCCAGCACCGACTGGAAGGTTGCGTCCATCACGGCGCGCGGACTGGGCTCGGAATTCGAACTCAAGCACGCTGACGGACGAACCCTGCGCGTCCACACCGGCCTCCCGGGAGACTTCAATGTGGCCAACGCGGCCCTGGCCACAGTGATGGTCCTTGCATCCGGTGTGGACGAACACACGCTCCAGGCTGCCTTGGATGCGCACGATCCCTTCACAGTGTCAGTGCCCGGACGAATGCAGCTCATCTCTACTGAGCCTGCCTCCGTTGTTGATTTTGCCCACAACCCTGACGCCTTGTCCCGTGCCTTGGAAGCCGTTCGCTCACCCCGGGAGGGGTCCCGCGTCATCGTGGTCTTCGGCGCAACAGGCCAACGCGACCAAGGCAAGCGCCCCACCATGGGAGCCATCGCTGCCCGCCTCGCAGACGTCGTGATCATCAGCGATGACGATCCCCACGACGAAGACGCTGCAGCAATCCGGGCTGAGGTCCTCCAAGGCGCCCATGCGGCCCGGGATTCAGAGAATCTGAACAGCGAAATCATCGAGTCCTACCCGAGGGATGCCGCCATTAAATTGGCCGTCGACATGGCAACCGGCAAGGACACCATCCTGATCGCCGGGCGTGGACATGAGGTGTGGCAAGAGGTCAAGGGAGTGAACCTGGCCCTGGACGACAGGGTGGAGTTGCGGGCCGCCTTGACATCCAAGGGATTCAGCGTTTCAGCGGACCAGCGGATAGAGTCCTAAACCGAGATGATTGCACTTACTGCGGCGGAGATCGCCGACATCACCCATGGCCGCCTGACCGGAGATCCGGACATCGTGCCCACTTCCGTCGTCACTGATTCGCGGGAATCGACGCACGGTTCCCTCTATGTGGCCAAGCCCGGCGAGCACGCCGACGGCCACGACTTCGTCGACGCCGCTTTCGAACGCGGCGCCGTCCTGGTTCTCGGCGAACGCGAAGTGACCGATGCCGACGGCCGCCCCTTTCCCGCCGTCGTGGTGGAGGATGCTGTGTTGGCCATGGGTGCCCTGGCAGCAGAGTCCGTCCGCCGCATTCGTGCTGAGCGTGCGAGCCGTGGCGAGGACTTTACGGTCATAGGCATCACAGGATCAGCGGGCAAGACCACCACCAAGGACCTCCTTGCCGGTGTCCTGTCCACCGCCGGAGCCACAGTGGCCCCGCAGGGGTCCTACAACGGTGAGGTGGGCGTCCCGCTGACGGTCTTCGCCGCTGACGCCACCACGCGCTTCCTGGTGATCGAGATGGGCGCTACCGGCCTGGGCCATATCAAGTACCTGGCAGAGATGGTCAAGCCGGATATTGGCGTAGTCCTTGTGGTTGGTACGGCCCACGCCGGCGAGTTCGGTGGCGTGGAGAACATCGCCAAGACCAAGGGCGAGTTGGTGGAAGCCCTGAGCGAGCACGGCACAGCCGTGATCAACCTCGACGACGGCCGGGTTGCTGCCATGCGCGCCCGTACCAAAGCCAAGGTTCTGGGCTTCACGTCTTCGCCCGCCACCACCGAAGAAGTGGAAGCGCGGAACGTTGTAGTCAACGGGCAAGGCTTCCCTGACTTCGATCTGGTACTGCCCGACGGCGGCCCGGCCGTTGAGGTGCGAAGCCGCCTGATCGGCGGCCACCACGTCACTAATCTTCTGGCCGCAGCGGCCGCCGCGTTCGCCGCCGGCATCCCGGCCGCCGACATTGCAACCTCGCTCAGCTCCCAATCGGCAGCCAGCCGCTGGCGGATGGAGCGGACCGAACGTGCAGACGGCGTCACCATCATCAACGACGCTTACAACGCCAACCCGGAATCGATGCGGGCTGCCCTGCGTTCGCTGGCTGACCTTGGACAAGGCAGAAGGACCTGGGCCGTTCTGGGAGCCATGCTCGAGCTGGGGGAGGACTCCATCCGCGAGCACACCGCCGTAGGAACGCAAGTGGTGCGGCTGAACATTTCCAGGCTGGTAGTGGTGGGGCGCGAAGCCCGTGCCCTCTACATCTCCGCCATCCAGGAAGGTTCCTGGGGTGACGAATGTTCGTTCACGGAGACCGTGGAAGAAGCCTACGAGCTGCTTCAACGTGAGCTTGAACCCGGTGACCTGGTGCTCTTCAAGTCCTCCAACGGTGTGGGACTAAGGCATTTGGGTGATCGGATAGCATTACCTCCACGGGCCGAGCCCACCGGAGAAAACGCGGCTGAAGCTGCCGCAAGCGAAGGGAACGAGCTGCTGTGATTGCACTTTTGATCGGCGCCGGCGTCGCCCTTCTGGTGGCCCTGATAGGGACGCCCCTGTTCATCAGGTTCCTCGTGGCCAAGAGCTACGGACAATTCATCCGGGACGACGGACCGACGTCCCACCACACCAAGCGGGGCACTCCCACCATGGGCGGAACCGTGGTGGTGGCCGCCGTGCTCATCAGCTACTTCGTAACGCACCTGATCATGTGGATGATGAACCCGGACTCAGCCGGTCCCTCGGCATCCGGGCTGCTGTTGCTGTTCCTCATGGTTGGCATGGGATTTGTAGGCTTCCTCGATGACTTCATCAAGATCTCCAACAAGCGAAGCCTCGGCCTCAATGCACGCGCCAAGCTGATCCTCCAGGCAGCCGTTGGCATCATCTTTGCGGTCCTGGTCCTCCAGTTCCCCAACGAGGATGGTCTGCGTCCTGCCTCTACCCAGATTTCCCTGGTGCGCGATATTCCCTGGTTGGACCTCGCCTTCGGCGGGACCGTGGTGGGCGCCATCCTGTTTGTTCTGTGGTCCAACTTGATCATCACCGCCGCCACCAACGGCGTTAATCTGACCGATGGCCTGGACGGGTTGGCTGCAGGAGCATCCATTATGGTCTTCGGCGCGTACACCATCATGGGGATCTGGCAGAACAACCAGGCCTGCGGATCACCACGGGAAGCCGGCAGCGGTTGCTACCAAGTGCGCGACCCCATGGACCTTGCCCTGCTTGCGGCGATTCTCAGTGCCGCCCTGGTGGGCTTCCTGTGGTGGAATACGTCCCCCGCCAAGATCTTCATGGGGGACACGGGATCGTTGGCCATTGGTGGTGCCGTTGCGGCTTTCGCCATCCTGTCGCGCACCGAACTCCTGCTTGCCTTCATTGGTGGCCTCTTTGTGCTGATCACCCTGTCCGTCATCATCCAAGTGGGCTTCTTCAAGCTCAGCGGCGGCAAACGTGTTTTCAAAATGGCTCCCTTGCAACACCACTTTGAACTAAAGGGCTGGGACGAAGTCACTGTAGTGGTCCGGTTCTGGATACTCGCAGGGCTCTTCGTGGCCGCCGGACTGGGAATTTTCTATGCTGAATGGGTGGTGCTGCTGTGAACGAAAGCCCGGAATCGACGCCGTCGAACGCCGACAGGCTTAACGAACTCACCAGCTGGGATGCTGACTGGACGGGTCTGCGCGTCGTAGTGACCGGCATCGGTGTGTCCGGCTTCTCAGCTGCGGACACGCTCATCGAACTCGGCGCAAAGGTGGTGGTGGTTGACGCCGCCACCACTGCAAAGGCCGAAGCCCAGGCCGACACCCTGAAAATCGTGGGTGCCGTGGATGTGCTGTTGGGTGAAGAAGCCGTGAAGGCACTTCCTTTGATCGACGGTTCCTTGCCCGAGCTTGTGGTGACGTCGCCTGGGTGGCGCCCCGACCAAGCACTGCTTGCCGCTGCGAAGCGGAAGCACATCGCCGTCTGGGGAGACGTGGAGCTCGCATGGCGACTCAGGGAGCGTGCAGGGCGCAAGACCGCCGATTGGCTGACGATCACCGGCACCAACGGCAAGACCACAACAGTGGGTATGGCTGAATCCATGCTTCAGGCTGCCGGGCTCAAAGCGATCGCAGTGGGAAACGTCGGCACCCCTATTCTCGACGCCCTACGGGATCCTGTGGACTACGACGCCTTTGCAGTTGAGCTCTCCAGCTTCCAGCTGCACTGGAGCCACTCGTTGTCTCCCGTGGCAAGTGTGTGCCTGAATGTTGCCGAGGACCACGTCGACTGGCACGGCTCCTATGCCTCGTACCTCGCAGACAAGGCCAAGGTGTATGAGAACACCCAAAAGGCCGCGATCTACAACGCCGAGCAATTCGAAACTGAACGAATGGTGGAGAACGCCGACGTCGTGGAGGGGTGCCGGGCCATCGGATTTACCACCAACACTCCGGCCGTCAGCATGCTGGGCGTGGTGGACGGTCTGCTCGTTGACCGGGCGTTCATTGCCGAGCGCAAGGACTCTGCGGCAGAACTTGCCGCGATGACGGATCTAGGGCCGGTTGCGCCCCGCCATATGGTAGCCAATGCCCTTGCGGCGGCAGCCTTGGTCCGCGCCTATGGAATCGAGCCGGCGGCGGTAAAACAGGGCCTGGTCAACTACTTGCCAGGCGCCCACCGGATCCAGCTGGTGGCCAACCATAACGATGTCCTGTGGATCAACGATTCCAAGGCCACCAACCCGCACGCGGCCTCCGCTGCACTCTCGGCTTTTCAGAAGGTTGTGTGGATCGCCGGCGGACTCTCCAAGGGCGTCAATTACGACGACCTGGTCAAGGAGCACGCCCCAAGGCTGAAAGCTGTTGTGCTCATTGGCACCGACACCGAAGCCCTGGAGGGCTCCCTCCAGCGACACGCTCCGGATGTCCCGGTGATAGCGCCCCCCAAGGGCGACACTGAAGGAGTGCAGACCGCAGCCGGAGACGCCGCTTCGCCAATCTATGGTGAGACCGTCATGGCTCAGGCCGTGGCATCGGCGGCCGCCGTGGCAACGCCCGGCGACACTGTGCTGATGGCACCGGCGGCTGCATCCATGGATCAGTTCTCTTCCTACGCTCACCGTGGCGACGCTTTCGTCCTGGCAGTTCGCGAGCTTGTGGAAGGGCAGGCAACGACCACCGAGGAGTAACAATGGTCAGCACGCCCACCCGCACCCGCGGCAAAGAACCCCGGGACGGGAAACCCAAGGCCGCGTCCGATGACGGCAGCCGGCCCAAAGGGCTCCGCGGGCACCTGCGCAGCTTCTGGGAGAGCCTCGAAGGCAAAGGCAAAGCCCCCAACAGCTCCACGTATTACCTGATCCTCGGCTGTGCCCTGGCGTTGACAGCCATCGGCATCATGATGGTGTTGTCCGCCTCCAGCGTTGAAGCCATCTCCGAGGGTAAGTCGCCTTATGCTGACGCCCTCAAGCAGGCGGTCTTCGGCGTCGTTGGGCTCATTGCGATGTATGTCATCTCGCGGACCAACGTGAACTGGATGAAGAGATTGTCTTGGTGGGCGCTGGGAGCCGTGATTGCCCTTCTTGCCTTGGTGCAGATCATGGGCAACACGGTGAACGGCAACAAGAACTGGATCGACATCGGTGGAATCACCCTTCAGCCGTCAGAGATGGCCAAGCTGATCCTCTGTGTCTGGATCGCCGCCGTCCTGGCGCGGAAGCAGAAACTCCTTCATCGGTGGATGCACGTCATCATTCCCGTGGTTCCCGGCGCTGGCCTGGTTATCGCGTTGGTGATGTTGGGCAACGACCTCGGAACAGTCATAGTCATCGCGGCGATCACCGCAGCCGGGCTCTATTTCGCCGGCGTACCGGGCCGGATGCTGGCCATCGCCGGCGCTGTGGGTGCCCTCGGCGCTGTCCTGGGCACCATCAGCAGCCAAAACCGGATCTGTCGCATCACGTCCTGGTTGGGTACCGCCTCGCAGCAGTGCACCGAGCAGTTCGACTTCGATTTCCAATCCACCAACGGCATGTACGGTCTCGCCCAAGGAAGCTGGACGGGACTGGGCCTTGGTCAAAGCCGACAGAAATACAACTGGCTGCCGGAAGCACACAACGACTTCATTTTCGCCATTATCGGCGAGGAGCTCGGCCTCGTGGGAACCATCGTGGTGCTGGTCCTGTTCGCGATTCTGGGCATTGCCATTTTCCGTGTAGTGGTCCGGCAGACTGATCCTTTCCAGCGCACTCTTGCGGGCGGAATCATGGTGTGGTTGCTGGGCCAGGCCAGTATGAATATGGCCGTGGTGACTCAGCTCCTTCCCGTGGTGGGGGTGCCGCTGCCTTTCATCTCCTATGGTGGCTCCGCGCTGATCATGTCACTCTGCGGCGTGGGCGTAGTGTTGTCTTTGGCCCGCGGCCAATTGCCAGCGCAGCAACGTTCAGGATTCCTGCCGCGCCTCATATCCAAGACCGCACGAAAGCGTACCTAGCACTTCATGACTTTTGATTCCGCCAACGCATCCAAGCCTTTGTCCGTCGTCCTTGCCGGCGGCGGAACTGCCGGCCACGTCAGCCCTCTGCTGGCCATTGCCGATGCCATCAGGGAAAAGCGTCCGGAGGCTGCCATCCTTGCTGTTGGTACGCCGTCGGGCATGGAAACCCGGCTGGTCCCCGCAGCCGGGTACGAGCTCGCCACCATTGACCGTGTTCCGTTTCCGCGGAGGCCTTCAGCGGATCTCGTTAAGTTGCCGGCCCGTCTGAGCGGCGCGGTCCGGCAGGCGCGGCGCATCCTGGAGGAAGCCCGCGCGGACGTTCTGGTGGGGGTGGGTGGTTACGTCTGTACGCCGATGTACCTTGCTGCCCGGAAACTCCGGATTCCCATCGTCATCCATGAGGCCAACATGAAAGCCGGCCTGGCCAATCGCGTTGGCGCCCGGTTCAGTAACCATGTTGCCGTGGCATTTGCCGGTACCCGGTTGCGGGGTGCACGCCATGTCGGCATGCCCATGCGCCGGGCCATCTCGGGACTGGACCGGGCGGTCGCTGCGCCTGCGGCTAGGGCTGCGCTCGGCTTGGACGCACAGCGCCCTGCCCTGATCGTCACCGGCGGATCCTCGGGAGCATTAAGCATCAACCGTGCCATCACTGCAGCCCTCCCCGCGTTGGCGGCGGCCGGCGTGCAGACGCTGCACATCACGGGCAACGGCAAGGCCGTCAAGGATGACGACGGCGGCCTTCTCACCGCTGACGGCTATCGGCAGGTTGAGTACGTGGATGGCATGGAGAACGTTTACGCAGCTGCCGATGTCCTCCTCGCCCGTGCCGGTGCCGGCACCGTCAGCGAGGTAGCGGCGGTGGGAGTCCCCGCAGTGTTCGTGCCGTTGCCCATCGGCAACGGAGAGCAGGCACTGAACGCCGCTCCCTTGGTTGCGGCCGGTGGCGCCTTGATGGTGGATGACAAAGACCTCAGTCCGGAATGGCTTAGGAGCGAATTGATTCCGCTTCTGACTGACCGCAGCAGGCTCAACGAAATGGCCCGGAAATCCGAGGCCCTTGGAATCAGAAACGCCGATCAGCGCATGGCTGATCTTGTCTTGGAAGCGGTATCCGCATGACCACCAGCATCGCCGGACTCGAGTCCCTCGGGCGCGTTCACTTCATCGGAATCGGCGGAGTGGGCATGTCCGCGGTCGCACGCATCATGGTGTCGCGGGGTGTTCCGGTCAGCGGGTCGGACGTCAAGGATTTGCCGGTCATGCGTGACCTTTCCTCGGCAGGCGCACGCATTGCCGTGGGCTACGACGCAGGAAACCTGGGGGACGCGCAGACGATCGTTGCCGGCTCAGCCATCCGCGCGGATAACCCGGAGCTGGTGGCGGCCCGCGAGGCCGGGTTGCCCGTACTTCACCGTTCGGAAGCTCTGGCCGCCACTATGGCCGGGTACCGGGTGGTCACCGTGGCGGGTACCCATGGCAAATCCACTACCACGTCGATGGTTGCGGTGCTCCTCAAGGAAGCCGGCTTGGATCCCTCCTTCGCGATCGGCGCGAATGTTCCGGCACTCGGCGTCAATGCAGCACACGGGTCCTCCGACATTTTCGTGGCAGAGGCCGATGAATCGGATGGTTCGTTCCTCAACTACAGGCCATTGATTGCCGTGGTCACCAATGTCGAGGCCGACCACTTGGATCACTACGGGACGCCGGAGGCCGTGTTCGCGTCCTTCGATGACTTTGCGGCGCTGTTGCCCGCCCAGGGTGTTCTGCTGGCGTGTTCCGACGACACCGGCGCCCGGGCCTTGGCGGATCGTACAGCGTCCAAGGGGACCACACGCGTGCTGACGTATGGAACGTCCGACGACGCGGACATCCGGCTTCACGACGGCGGCCCGGGCGACGTTTCGGTTGCCCTTGACGGTGACGTCCACAAACTCGAACTGCAGGTACCTGGGCGGCACAACGCCTTGAACGCGGCAGCTGCGTTCGCCGTCGCCGTCGAACTCGGTGTGGAACCCGGCGCTGCAGCAGCAGCACTGGGCCACTTCACCGGTGCGTCGCGGCGATTTGAGCTCAAAGGCCGGGGCAGGGGAGTGCGGGTCTACGATGATTACGCACACCATCCCACGGAGGTCCGTGCAGCTTTGTCCGCGGCCCGTTCTGTGGCCGGGGACAACAAGGTGCACGTCCTCTTCCAGCCGCATCTGTTTTCGCGCACCCGTGAGTTCTCCCAGGAGTTTGCCGCCGCACTGGACTTGGCGGACACCGCATTGGTCCTGGACATCTATCCCGCCCGCGAGGACCCCATTCCGGGTGTGACAAGCACGTTGATTACCGACCATTTGGTGAACGGACGGCTGGTTTCGGCAGACGAGGCCGTTGATGCCGTGGCAGCCGTCGCAAGCGAAGGCGACGTCGTCCTGACGGTCGGTGCAGGAGACGTCACTGCCTACGGTCCAGTGATCGTGGAGGCGTTGGGTGGCTAGCACCCGCAAGCCCACCTTCAAAGCGGGAACGGAGCCGCGGCAAAGCAAAGACGCCCGTCCCGGGGGTGACTCCCCGGAGGTCATCAGTGCACAGCGTTCCGTTGAGCCTGAAGCCAAGACCTCTGAGAAAGCGGCAGCCAATGGCAAGCGCACAGGCGGTGCCTCCAAGACCGGCAAGGAATTGTCGCCGGATAACGTCATTGCTTTTCCTGAGCCGAAGAAACGCCGTCAGCGACGACTCGTGCTGTGGACGCTCTCGATTGTGGCCGTTGTGGTGGGTGTACTGATTGCAGGGGCGGTCTTCTCGCCTGTGCTCGCAGTTCGGACCATCACGGTGGACGGCACTTCCTTGCTGACGCCTGATGCGGTGCAGAAGGCCCTATCCGGCCTCGAAGGCAAGCCGTTGCCACAGGTTGGCGAGCAAGAAATCAACGAGCTCCTGAAACCATTGGTCCAGGTCCGTTCGGCCACCATGGAAGCACGGCCGCCGTCGGAGTTGCTGGTGCATGTGGATGAGCGCGTCCCGGTGGCCCTGCTGAAACAGGGGGACTCGTACGTGATGGTGGATGTGGACGGCGTGCAGCTCGGTGCGACCAAGGACTTGACCGCCGTAGCGCTGCCGTTGATCGACGCCGGCGTCGGCACAACCAACACGGAGTTGTTCAAGGCGATTGCTGCTGTGTTGGACACCTTGCCCGCGGATATCCTGGCCAGGATGTCCACTGCATCCGCAGCATCCGCGGATGCAGTTGAACTGAAACTGGTGGACGGAAAGACGGTAGTGTGGGGCAATGCCGAGGACAGGGAAATGAAGGCGAAGGCACTTGAAGCGCTCCTGAGGATGCCGGTGGACCCCAAGGTTCCCGTCAGTGTCTACGATGTCAGTGTTCCCCGGCATCCATTCACAAAATAAGCAGCATTGAGAACGTAACCTGCGGCCGGCGGTGGCCTTATTTCGCGACAATCACACGACACGCGCAAGCGGAGATTGCATGTGGGAACCAGAGGAAATACCGTCGCAGTAGAGTTACTTGACATAACTATAACCTTCAACTAGAGGGTTAAGGTCCAAGGATTCAAGTTGGACTCGATCAGTTTCGCTATAGGACACAAGCAAGGGGCACGAAACGTGGCAGCACCGCAGAATTACTTGGCCGTCATCAAGGTCGTCGGCATCGGCGGCGGTGGCGTGAACGCAGTCAACCGCATGATCGAGGTGGGCCTTCGGGGCGTCGAGTTCATCGCCATCAACACCGACGCGCAGGCGCTGCTGATGAGCGACGCCGACGTCAAGCTCGACGTCGGACGTGAGCTCACCCGCGGCCTCGGCGCCGGGGCGAACCCCGAGGTCGGCAAGCAGGCCGCAGAGGACCACGCCGATGAGATCGAAGAAGTTCTCCGCGGCGCTGACATGGTCTTCGTTACGGCAGGCGAGGGCGGTGGCACCGGAACCGGTGGCGCGCCCGTGGTCGCGCGCATCGCCCGCTCCCTCGGTGCGCTGACCATTGGCGTCGTGACCCGTCCGTTCACCTTCGAAGGCCGACGCCGTGCAGGCTCTGCCGAGGCTGGCATTGACGCTCTCCGCGACGAAGTCGACACCCTGATCGTGATCCCCAACGATCGCCTCCTGTCCATTAGTGATCGCAACGTCTCTGTCCTGGACGCTTTCCGTTCTGCGGACCAGGTGCTCCTTTCCGGTGTCCAGGGCATTACCGACCTCATCACCACTCCGGGCCTGATCAACTTGGACTTCGCTGACGTGAAGTCAGTCATGCAGGGCGCAGGATCGGCGCTCATGGGCATCGGTTCCGCCCGCGGTGAAGACCGCGCGGTCAAGGCTGCGGAACTGGCCATCGCTTCACCGCTCCTGGAGGCTTCGATCGACGGTGCCCATGGTGTCCTGCTTTCCATCCAGGGCGGTTCGGATCTTGGATTGTTCGAGATCAATGAGGCTGCCCGCCTTGTGCAGGAAGTGGCCCACCCCGAGGCAAACATCATTTTCGGTGCCGTTATTGACGACGCCTTGGGTGATGAAGCCCGCGTGACCGTCATCGCTGCAGGCTTTGACGATGTCAAGGCAACCTCGCCGTCCATGGACCAGTCCCGTCCGGCGCAGAACCCCGTACCTTCGGACCGCCCTGCCGCACCGAGCAGTGCCCCGTCCAGCGCTGCTGCACCGCAGCACGCTACGGCAGGTATCGGTGCTGCAGGCTTGAGCAACTGGGGCCAGCAGCGTCCGTCCGCCTTGCCCGCTGACTCAGGCTTCGACGTCGACCTCCCCGCAGTGGTTGAACCCGATCTGTCGGGCAGCCGCTCCGATGACCTCGACGTTCCCGACTTCCTGAAGTAAGCCACGTTCGGAGAGTCAGTACCAGGTGTTTTGGTGGCGAAATGAAGTACGGCCCGGCGTTTCTGTAGCCTTCACGGATGCAGGCGCCGGGAACCTGGCTCTCCATGTGGGGGATGACCCCGTGGATGTGATGGCGCGTCGTGCCCGGTTGGAACATGCCATTGAGATGAACTCCGAGCGTGCTGATCCAGGGCAATTCCAATATATGGATCAGGTCCACGGTAACCATGTTGAGTTCATCGCTTCTCATGGTCCCGGCCCCACTGCCGACGCCATGGTCTCGGCTGCCGAGGTATCGCCCTCAGCCAACCGACGTAACGCACAAGCCCTGGCTGTCATGGTGGCTGATTGTGTCCCCGTTGTGCTCGTTGGAACAAGCGCCCATAACAGTCCGGTCATAGCGGTTGCCCACGCCGGACGTCCCGGTGTTGCTTCGGCCGTTGTGCCAGCCACCGTGGCGGAAATGCGGCGCCGGGGTGCTGTGGATATCAGTGCCTGGCTCGGGCCGTCCATCTGTGGATCCTGTTACGAGGTACCGGAAGAGCTACGTTCTGACGTCGCAGCCAAAGTTCCCGAAACATGGTCCTCCACGTCGTGGGGGACGCCGGCCCTGGACTTGCCCGCGGGTGTTCGTGCCCAGATGGCCGCGCTGGATGTCACGGTGGAGTATTCGGGGGAGTGCACCCTGGAGAATGACTCCCTTTTCTCATACCGGCGGGACTCCCGAACCGGTCGATTTGCAGGTTTGGTGTGGACGCATGACTAGCCTTGGATACGACAATGACCAGCGGCAGGATTCGGGTGGCGACGCCCGTAGCGCCGAGCTTGCTGATCGGCTCGGACTAGTCCGCCGGCGGATAGAGGCAGCCGTTCACGCTGCAGGACGAACTGATCCGCCAAAGCTGATTGTGGTCACCAAGTTCCACCCGGCGGCCGATGTCCGCCGCCTGGTTGCCCTCGGCGTTACGGACGTCGGCGAGAACCGCGACCAGGAAGCCGCTTCCAAGAGCGTTGAGCTCGCCGACGTTGACGTCCGATGGCACTTCATCGGCCAGCTACAGAGCAACAAGGCAAAGTCCGTCGTCAAGTATGCCCACTCTGTCCAGTCGATAGACCGCCCCCAGGTTGTTGACGCTTTGGTCAAAGCCATAGCGCGGGAAAAGGGTGCCACGGGGCGAAGCGATTTGGACTGTTTCATCCAAGTCAGTTTGGACGACGACGCCGGGGCGCACCGCGGCGGTGCAGACCCGTCAGATGTTGAGGTACTTGCAGAAAAAATTGAGTCAGCAGACGGGCTCCGGTTGTCCGGGCTGATGGCCGTGGCTCCGCTGGGGGCTGATCCGAATGCGGCGTTTGAGAAACTTGCCGGAATTTCCGAGGCGCTGCGTGCCGTTCATCCCGCCGCAACCGGTATTTCTGCCGGGATGAGCCAGGACTTGGAAGCTGCGGTGACGTTCGGGGCGACACACCTGAGAATTGGCTCCGATATTCTCGGTTCCCGTCCGGCCGTGGGGTAGCGTCAAAGTATTGGAATGACGGGCCGGGGTTCCAATAATGTCAAGTCATGGCGGCCCGCCTACTGCAGAACTGATAGGAGTGCACCATGGCTGGCGCTCTGCGCAAGACAATGATCTATCTTGGGCTCGCCGACGGCGATGAACACTACGAATCTGAGCAGTCCGTCGCCACGCACCACGACGAAGAACGCCCCCAGGCACAGGAACGGGAAGAGCGCCGTGCGCCTGCTCCCGTCCGGGAAGTTGTCCGTGAAATGCCCACTGTTGATGCCGAAGAGGAATACCGCGCACCCGTGACACCCATCAAGCGTGCGGCGTCCAGCCGCGAAGATGCCTCGGGCCTGAGGCAGATCACCACCGTTCACCCGCGTTCATACAATGATGCAAAGGTCATCGGTGAGAGCTTCAGGGATGGCATTCCAGTCATCATGAACGTCACCGATATGGGTGAAGCTGATGCCAAGCGCCTCGTGGACTTCTCAGCCGGCCTTGTTTTTGGCCTGCACGGCAGCATCGAAAGGGTGACCAACAAAGTCTTCCTGCTGTCGCCGTCGTATGTTGAGGTCATCGGTGATGACAAGAAGGCCAGCGAAACGCAGGCCAGTTTCTTCAACCAGAGCTGACAACAGTCTTTTCGCGGATGCCAGGCGGGTCAACCTGCCTGGCATCTGTGTTGCAATAGTAGGGACCGATCCGCATTCCGGAACAAGTGGGAGATCTGAGCTAACTCGTGGGCATTGTTTTCGGCCTTATCTATATTGTGTTGTTGCTGTTCTTCATTGCCCTGATCATCCGGCTCATCTTCGAATGGGTCCAGATGTTCGCCCGCCAGTGGCGTCCCAGGGGTGTGGCGTTGGTTACAGCTCATGTGGTCTACTCCGTAACGGATCCTCCGCTCAGCCGGCTCCGTAGACTGATACCACCCCTCCAACTGGGCGGAATATCCCTGGATCTGGGCTTCCTGATCCTGATTATTGCCGTCAGCATTGCCATGGCAGTAACCAACAGCTTGGCGTAGCTGCTCCGCGGAACCCGGGCCACCGATGGTCCATAGGCCGCAAATTCTCCAAATCAACACGATGGTGTTGAATTGGAGGAACAAGATGATATTTAGGTACCGTAGTTTTGAACGGCCGGAAGGCCTACTGACTAACTAGACCAACGAGGTGACCAGATGGCTTTGACGCCAGAAGACGTTGTCAACAAGCGCTTTCAGCCGACCAAGTTCCGCGAAGGCTACGACCAGGATGAGGTTGATGACTTCCTCGACGAGATCGTTGTTGAACTTCGCCGCTTGAACCAGGAGAACGACGAACTTCGCAAGAAGCTCGGCGAAGCCGGATCGGCTGTTCCCGCAGCAACGGCTGCGGCCCCTGTTGTCGAGAAGGTTCCGGCCCCGGTCAAGGTTGACAAGGAAGCCGAGGCAAAGGCTGAAGCCGAAGCCAAGGCCGCCGAAGCTGCCAAGAAGAAGGAAGCCGAGCAGGCTGCAGCTGCCGCTGCAGCTCCCAAGGCACCCGCTGCAAGCAACGGCGTCACCCCTTCCGCTGAGTCCGCTGCGGGCCTGCTTGCGATGGCACAGCAGATGCACGACAAGCACGTTTCCGACGGTGCGCAGCAGAAGGAAAAGATCATTGCCGAGGCTCAGATCGAGGCTTCCAGCCTCGTCAACGACGCCCAGGAGAAGTCCCGCAAGATCCTTGGTGCCCTTGAGCAGCAGCGCTCCGTTCTCGAGCGCAAGGTTGAGCAGCTCCGTGGCTTCGAGCGCGACTACCGTTCACGCCTGAAGGCCTACATCGAAGGTCAGCTCCGCGACCTCGACGCCCGTGGTTCCGTCGCTGCCCCTGAGGTTGGCGAAGCAACGGCCGACGTTTAGCAAGTATTCTGAAAGCCGGTGGCTGAGGACTCCTCGGCCGCCGGCTTTCGCTGTTAAAGCTGACATCAGCTAAAAACTGAAGGCAGCTGGAAATTGACAGCAGCCCACCACGCTTCCCGAATGAAAGCACTATGACCGACGACTTCACCGCTGAATCCACACAGCCGACGCCTGCCGGGCGCCGCAAGTGGCGTCCTGCCATGCTTTGGCTTTTTGCCGGCTTCGCCGTGTTCGCCTACGTTTTTGACCAGCTCACCAAACTCTGGGTGACCAGCACCATGACGGAGGGTGAGCGCATTCCAGTGCTGCCGCCGCTGCTGCACTGGTACTACATCCGTAACTCCGGGGCGGCGTTTTCCATCGGCGAGAACGTGACGTGGATCTTCACCATCGTCATGGCAGCCGTTTCCGTGGCCATCCTCTTTCAGTTGCGAAAGTTGGGCTCTGCCTGGTGGGCGCTGTCGCTGGGACTGCTGCTGGGAGGTGCCCTCGGCAACCTGACCGACCGCCTTTTCCGGGAGCCGTCCTTTGCCATGGGCCACGTGGTGGACTTCATCCAATTGCCAAACTTCGCCATCTTCAACATCGCAGACTCGGCCGTGGTGTCCGGCGTCGTCATTATCTGTCTCCTGACGCTGCGAGGCGTGGGCATGGACGGGACGCGCCATGTGGCCGCGCCCAAGCCGGCCAAGGATGCCAAGCCTGCCGGCGGCACTACCGGGGAGCCTGCTGGTGAGTAAATCCGTGGTGGTCCCCGAAGAGCTGGCCGGGGCCCGCGTTGACGCCGGCCTTGCCCGGCTTCTGGACATTTCCCGGTCCGCGGCGGCGCTGCTGATTTCCGAGGGAAACGTCACCAGCGGCGGAGTTCCCCTGGGTAAATCGGCAAAGCTCGTTGCCGGCGCAGTGCTTGATGTCACGGTTCCCGAGCGGCCGGATCCCTTGGAAGTCGTGGAGGAAGTTGTGGAAGGCCTGAAGATCCTGTTGGACGACGAGGATTTCGTTGTCATCGACAAGCCTGTGGGGGTTGCTGCCCACCCCTCTCCCGGCTGGGTAGGTCCCACAGTGGTGGGAGGCCTGGCCGGCGCCGGGTACAGGATTTCGACGTCAGGGGCTCCGGAGCGGGCGGGTATCGTACACAGGCTGGATGTGGGCACGTCGGGTGTCATGGTGGTGGCCAAAACCGAGCATGCCTACACCGTGCTGAAGAGGGCCTTCAAGGAACGCACCGTGGAGAAGGTCTATCACGCAGTGGTTCAAGGGCTGCCTGATCCGCTCGAGGGCACCATTGATGCGCCGATCGGACGCCACCCGGGCCATGACTGGCGTTTCGCCGTCATCGAGGACGGTCGACCCTCAGTGACCCACTACGAGGTCCTGGAGGCCTTCGGTAAGGCAACCCTGGTGGAAGTGCATCTGGAAACCGGCCGCACCCATCAGATCCGCGTGCACTTCTCCGCGTTGCGGCATCCGTGTGCCGGAGATCTCACCTATGGTGCGGACCCGCGGCTGGCTGCGAACCTGGGGCTGACCCGACAATGGCTGCACGCCCGTCAACTTGGATTCACCCACCCCCGCACGGGCGATTGGGTTGAAGTCAGCAGCGAATACCCGGCCGACCTCCAGTACGCCTTGGATCTGCTGGCTACAGGTTCCGCATAGACAGGATTCACTGCCCGGGTCCGACTTCTGTCTGAGGCGGGACGGTAGACTGTCGTGGTGACTTCCAGCAATGATTCGTTCGTCCACCTGCACACCCACACCGAATACTCCATGCTGGATGGAGCCGCCCGGCTCGGTGAGTTGTTCGATGAGACCGAACGCTTGGGCATGCCGGCGCTGGCCACCACGGACCACGGGTATTTGTTCGGCGCATTCGACTTTTGGCGCAAGGCCACGGACAAGGGCATCAAGCCGATCATCGGCGTCGAAGCCTACGTAACCCCTGGTACCGCCCGCGGGGACAAAGAACGCGTGCGCTGGGGCGACGAAAGCCAGCGCAAGGACGATGTCTCGGGTGGTGGCTCGTACACCCACATGACGCTTCTGAGCTATAACAACGTAGGCATGCGCAACCTGTTCAGGGCGTCATCCATTGCCTCCTTGGACTCTGTCTTTGGTAAGTGGCCCCGGCTGGACAGGGAACTGCTCAACACCTACTCCGAGGGCTTGATAGCCACCACCGGGTGCCCTTCCGGAGAAGTTCAGACCAAGCTGCGGCTCGGCCAATACCGCGAGGCCGTCGAAGCCGCAGCGGAGTTCCGTGACATTTTCGGAGCAGAAAACTACTTCTGTGAATTGATGGACCACGGGCTGGACATTGAGCGGCGCGTTACCGGCGATCTCCTGCGCCTGGCCAAGGAACTCAACCTTCCGCTGGTGGCCACCAATGACCTTCACTACACGCACGAACACGACGCCAAGGCCCACGAGGCCTTGTTGGCTATCCAGTCCGGTTCCACGCTCCTGGAACCGACGTATGACAACGGGGGTTCCCGCTTCGCGTTCTCCGGCAGCGGCTACTACCTGAAGTCTCCGCAGGAGATGAGGGAGCTGTTCCGTGATCACCCGGAGGCCTGCGATAACACGCTGCTCATCGCCGAGCGCTGCGAAGTTTCGTTCAACACCGGCGCCAACTACATGCCACGCTTCCCTTGTCCTCCCGGGGAAGACGAGACCTCCTGGCTGGTCAAGGAAGTAGATACCGGCCTGAAGTACCGCTATCCGCAGGGTATTCCGGACAAGGTCCGCAAGCAGGCGGACTATGAGCTCGGCGTCATCACCTCCATGGGATTCCCCGGGTACTTCCTGGTGGTTGCCGACTTCATCAACTGGGCGAAGAACAACGGGATCCGCGTGGGTCCCGGCCGTGGATCCGGTGCAGGCTCCATGGTGGCCTATGCCATGCGCATCACCGACCTCGACCCCCTGCAGCACGGCCTCATCTTTGAACGCTTCCTCAACCCGGACCGCGTTTCCATGCCCGACTTCGACGTCGACTTCGATGATCGCCGCCGCTCCGAGGTGATTGACTACGTCACCAAGAAGTACGGCGACGAGCGCGTGGCAATGATCGTCACCTACGGAACCATCAAGACCAAACAGGCGCTCAAGGATTCCTCACGTGTGCTGGGATATCCGTTCAGCATGGGGGAGCAACTGACCAAAGCCCTTCCGCCTGCCGTCATGGCCAAGGACATTCCCTTGGCGGACATCCAGAACCCGGAATCCAAGCGTTACAGCGAAGCCGGGGATTTCCGCCAGCTGATCGCTACCGATCCCGAAGCCGCCAAGGTGTTCGAGACCGCGCTCGGCATCGAGGGCCTGAAGCGCCAGTGGGGTGTTCACGCCGCCGGCGTCATCATGTCCTCGGACCCCATCATCGATGTCATTCCCATCATGCGCCGCTTCCAAGACGGCCAGGTCATCACCCAGTTCGACTATCCGACGTCCGAAGGCCTTGGCCTGATCAAGATGGACTTCCTGGGCCTCCGAAACCTGACGATCATTTCGGATGCCCTGGAAAACATCAAGATGAACCGCGGCGTTGACCTGGACCTGGAAAACCTGGAACTCGACGACGCTGCGTCCTATGAGCTCCTGGCACGCGGTGACACCTTGGGTGTGTTCCAGCTGGACGGCGGCCCCATGCGGTCCCTGCTCAAGCTCATGAAGCCTGACAACTTCGAAGACATCTCCGCAGTTCTTGCGCTCTACCGTCCCGGGCCCATGGGCGCCAACGCCCACACCGACTACGCCCTGCGCAAGAACGGGATCCAGGAAGTCATTCCCATCCACCCGGAGTTGGAAGAACCGCTCAAGGAAATCCTTGGCGGCACCTTCGGCCTGATCGTGTATCAGGAGCAGGTTATGGCTGTGGCCCAGAAGCTGGCGGGTTACTCGCTCGGCCAAGCCGACATCCTCCGCCGCGCCATGGGTAAGAAGAAGAAGTCCGAGCTGGACAAGCAGTTTGCCGGCTTCTCCCAAGGCATGCAGGATAACGGCTACTCCATGGCCGCCGTTAAGACGCTGTGGGACATTTTGCTCCCGTTCTCCGACTACGCCTTCAACAAGGCCCACTCGGCAGCTTATGGAGTCATCTCCTACTGGACGGCCTATTTGAAGGCGCACTACGCGCCGGAGTACATGGCCGCCCTGCTGACGTCCGTGGGTGACGATAAGGACAAGTCCGCCATTTACCTCAACGAGTGCCGTCGAATGGGCATCACGGTCCTCCCGCCGGATGTCAACGAATCATCGTTGAACTTCACCCCAGTGGGAACGGATATCCGCTTCGGCATGGGCGCCATCCGCAATGTGGGTGTCAACGTGGTGGATGCCATGGTGGCCGCCCGAAAATCCGAGGGCAAATACACGTCCTTCAAAGACTTCCTCCTGAAGGTGCCTGCCGTGGTGTGCAACAAGCGCACCATCGAATCCTTGATCAAAGCCGGAGCGTTCGACTCACTCGGCCATCACCGGCGTGCTTTGGCGATGATCCATGAAGAAGCCATCGATTCCGTGATCACGCTCAAGCGCAACGAGGCCATTGGCCAGTTCGATCTCTTCGCAGGCTTTGAAGACCAGGAGCCGGAGGCATCGCTGACAACGGAAATTCCGGACCTGCCCGAGTGGGAGAAGAAGGATAAGCTGTCCTTTGAACGGGACATGCTGGGACTTTACGTTTCGGACCATCCGCTGCAGGGACTTGAGGGCGTCCTCAGCCAGCACGCGGAACAGTCCATTACGTCGATTATCGCCGAGGACGGACCGCACGACGGCGCTATAGTCACCATTGCGGGCATGATCACCTCGCTGAGCCGCAGGATCGCCAAGGCCAGCGGAAACGCCTACGCCCGGGCAGAAATCGAAGACCTTGGCGCTTCCATGGAAGTCATGTTCTTCGGCCAGGTGTACGGGCCCATCGCTTCGGTCCTGGCTGAAGACTTGATCGTTGTGGTCAAGGGCCGGCTCCAGCGCCGCGATGACGGAGCGGTCACGTTGAACTGCATGGAGCTTTCCGTCCCGGACCTCAGTGAAAGCGTGAACGGTCCCGTGGTCATCACCATTCCTACGTTCAAGGCTACCGAGGCAGTAGTGACGGACCTGCGTGATGTGCTGCGCACCCACCGCGGAAACTCAGAGGTCCGGCTCAAATTGATGGGTGATACGAAGGTGGAAGTCATGGGCTTGCCGGTTCACATGCGAGTGAATCCCAGTCCATCACTCTTTGGCGACTTGAAGGTCCTGCTGGGACCTGCCTGCCTGGATAACTAAATCTCGCTGCTTCGACTAGATTTCATAGTCGATCGGCGTGGGTTTGCTATAGCTGCCGCTGTGGTAAAGCAGGGGAGTACCGTTATCGCCAACTTGCCCGTCGACAACTTCGACCACCACAACGGCGTTGTTCTCGAAAGACAGACGCATTTGAATCCTGCCCACGAGCCAGCCGCTGACGTCCTTGAGAATGGGCACGTCGTGGGGACCTGGTTCCCAGTGGTCGCCGTCGAAGCGGTCGCGGGTCCGTGCGAAGCGATTGGCGAGGGCTTGGTTTTCCAGCCCCAGCATGTGGACTCCTATGTACTCCGCATTGGCCACAGCCGGCCAGGAACTGGAGCTCCTGGCCATGTTGAACGTGAAGCGGGGAGGCTCGGCGGACAGGGAAGCCACGGAGGTGGCGGTGAAACCAAAGGGGCTTCCGTTGAGGTTGGCCGTGATGATGGCTACTCCTGCGGCATGCCGACGGAACATCTCCCTGAACGTCTGCTCGAAGCCGGATGGTTCGCTTGGCACGTCGGTTTTTCTCCTGAATCGGGGCTGCACTTCTCTCCTTCAGAGTATTCCTCCCGAACTGCGAGCCCCACATTTTTGTTGAGTCGGCGTGAACCTTTGTTAATGTGAGTTGCATGACCGAGCCCACCGTGCACGACCCAGCCGTTGCAGATCCGATGTCCGACTCCAAGCGGTGGCGCTCGAAAGACGTCCTCTGGCTGGTCCTTCCGGCGGCCTCGGGTGTGGTTGCCGGCGTGCTCTGGTGGCTTCTGGCTCCGGGTGGGCTGAATCTGGTCTCGGGCAATCCGGATCTGGCGAATGCGGCAAATCCTGATTCCTGGCTACCGCGCGACTTGGTCCTCGGAGCTCTGATGCTCCTTGCAGGGTGCCTCACCGGCGTGATGCTGGACGGAAAGCTGCAGGGTGACGGAGCCGGCAGGCGTCTGGCTTTCGCCCTCATCGGAGGTGCTTTGGGCGCTCTCATCGCGTGGTTGGTCGGGCTGCTCGCCGCCCAGTTGCTGGGGCCAGCGCCGGATCCGGCACTTGGCCCAGGGTTTGGCTTTACGCTCCGCTCCTACGCTGTACTGGTTCTATGGCCTGCTGCCATCGCGTTTATCACGTTCGTTCTGGCGCTGTTCGGGGTTCTGTCAAAGAAGACCGTAAAATAGCGGGGTGACCACTTCCTCGGATACTTCCGCCCCCACCACTGACGCCCTGAACTTCCGAAGCATCGACTTCCGGGGCCGCCACCTTTCGTTGGCGGAACTTCGCGCAGCTGTGCCAAGGGCGCAGCATCAGACAATGGCGGACGCGGAGCAGAAGGTCTTGGACATCATTGCCGATGTCCGCAGCCGGGGCTTCGCCGCCTTGGGTGAGCTGGCGAAGAAGTTCGACGGCGTGGTGCAGTCCCACCCCCGGGTTCCGGCGGAGGCCCTCACCCAAGCGCTGACCGATCTCGATCCGAAGGTCCGTGCGGCCCTGGAGGAGTCCATCAAGCGCGCCCGCCAGTTTGCTGACCAGCAGCGGCCCGCCAATGTGGATGTACAACTTGGCGACGGCGCCGTCGTCAGCCAAAACTGGATACCAGTGGGACGCGTTGGGCTCTACGTTCCCGGCGGACTCGCCCCTTTGGCGTCATCAGTCATCATGAATGTCGTCCCCGCAGTTGCCGCCGGCGTTGAGTCCATTGCACTGGCCTCTCCTCCGCAGAAAGACTTCGGTGGCCTACCTCACCCCACCATCCTGGCCGCAGCGAAGCTGTTGGGCATCGACGAGGTGTACGCCATCGGTGGTGCGCAGGCCATTGTGTCGTTTGCCTACGGAATCCCGGGAACCGACGATGAACTGCCCCTTGAGCCTGTTGACGTGGTTACAGGCCCCGGAAACATTTTTGTGGCCACAGCCAAACGACTCGTCAAGGGTGTGGTGGGCATCGACTCCGAGGCTGGAACCACTGAGATCGCCATCCTCGCCGACTCCACGGCGCAGGCCCCGTTGGTGGCCGCCGACCTCATCAGCCAGGCGGAGCACGATCCCAAAGCAGCTTCCGTCCTGGTGACGGACTCCGCGGAACTGGCTGACGCCGTCGTGCTTGAACTGTCACGGCAGGCCGCTGCAACAAAGCACAGTGCCCGCGTCCTTGAGGCGCTGTCCGGACCACAGTCCGGTGTGGTGCTGGTGGATGATCTTGAGCAGGGGATCGCGGTTTGCAATGCCTACGCCGCTGAACACCTGGAGATCATGACGGCGAACGCACCCACTGTTGCATCGCGGATCCGCAACGCGGGGGCGATCTTCGTGGGCGACTTCAGCCCGGTGAGCCTGGGGGACTACTGCGCAGGTTCCAACCACGTGCTGCCCACCAGCGGAACCGCGGCATTCTCTTCGGGCCTCAACGTCACCACGTTCCTCCGGGCGGTCCAGGTCATCAACTATGACCGCGCTGCGTTGGAGCAAGTCAGCGGACACATTGTGAGCCTGTCGGGCGCCGAAGACCTGCCGGGTCACGGTGACGCTGTCCGAATTCGCTTCGCTTAGGGGCGCAAACCACTACATATATGGGCACACACCACTACATGTAGTAATTACACGCTTGTCATTACGGTGTGGCGAACCGTAAACTGGTGCCGGAAGTGAAACTTCCGGCACCTTTTGCGTATCCGGCGTCCTGCCGCATCGATTCCGTGCCGGAGCTGTCAGGGGAGGCCCAGCGTGTATTGTCCGTTCTGCCGGAATCCCGACTCCCGCGTCGTCGATAGCCGCATGGCAGACGACGGCTCCTCCATTCGCCGCCGCCGCCAGTGCCCGGAATGCGGACGCCGCTTCACCACAGTGGAGACCACCAGCTTGTCCGTGATCAAGAGGTCGGGCGTCGGCGAGCCGTTCAGCCGGATCAAGGTCATCAGCGGAGTCCGCAAGGCATGCCAGGGACGCCCGGTCACCGAGGACGATCTTGCCATGCTGGCCCAGGAAGTCGAGGAGAATATTCGTTCCTCAGGCGCGGCGGAGATCGATGCCCATGAAGTGGGCCTTGCCATTCTAGGACCGCTTCGGAAGCTTGATGAAGTGGCGTACCTTCGTTTTGCCAGTGTCTATCAGGCGTTCGAATCCTTGGAAGACTTCGAATCGGCCATCTCGCTGCTTCGCCATGAGGCAGAAGCGGCCAAGGCAGGCGCCAAAAAAGCCACAGGTTCAGAAAAGAGCCAACTCTAGCTCCGGTGGCGGCAGCGGAGGGGAAGCCGCAGCCACCACCGGCACCAATCCGGGATCGGGTCTAGCGCCCGCCGGACACGGGAAGCACTGCTCCGGTAATGTAGCCGGCGTCCTCCGACATCAGCCACATCACGGCCGCAGCCACCTCTTCCGGTTCGGCTCCGCGACCCATCGGTATGGTTGGGTTGAGCCTCTCCACCCGGTCCGGCATTCCGGCCGCTGCATGAAGGCCGGTGTTGGTGCTTCCAGGGGCAACGGCGTTGACCCGGATACCTTGCTTGGCCACTTCGGCTGCCAAACCTAGCGTCAAGACATCTACTGCGCCCTTGGTGGCCGCGTAGTGGACCCAAGTTCCGGGGGACCCGGCCTTGGTGGCTGTGGAGGAGATGTTGACGATGGATCCACCGATGCCGCCATTGTCCGTGGAGAGTCTCCGAACTGCTTCTTGGCACATGAAGATCATTCCCGCGACGTTGACATCAACAACCCGTTGCACGGTCTCCGCCGGAACTTCCACGAGCGTGCCGATAAGGTTCCCCGTGATGGCGGCGTTGTTGATGACGGCGGTCAGAGGACCCCAGCCAGCGGCTTCGTCGAACATACGCACGACGTCGTCCGGTTGGCTGACATCGGCTTGTATGGCACGGGCCTTCCCTCCGTGGGCCAGGATGTCGTTAACCGTCGTCTCCGCGCCCTGGCCATCCGCCGAGTAATTGACCATGACGTGATACCCGGCGGCCGCCGCGGCCTGTGCCACGGCGGCTCCGATCCCACGGCTGGCGCCGGTGACGATCGCGACGTCGGGCTTGCCGTTCCGGCTACCGGTCCTGCTGCCTGTCATGCCGCTATTACTTCGCGAGCTTGTGGTGCAATGCGACCTCGAGAGCGGCACCGACGATGCCGGCGTCATTCTTCAATTTAGCGGTGACGATCTTGGTCCGCAGTTCGAGGTGCGGGAAGTACTCGTCGGAGCGCTTCGAAATGCCGCCACCCACAATGAAGAGTTCGGGGGAGAACAGGAACTCCACGTGCTGGAGGTAGCGGTTGAGAAGGACCCCGTACTCGTCCCAGCTGAGGCCATCGCGTTCGCGTGCCACGGCGGATGCCTTGGTCTCGGCGTCGTGTCCGTCCACTTCAAGGTGGCCTAGCTCGGCATTGGGGACCAACTGTCCGTTGAAGATGAAGGCCGATCCTATGCCGGTACCCAGTGTGATCACCAGGACAGTGCCGTCCACGCCCTCGCCGGCTCCGTAGCGGGCTTCAGCGAGGCCGGCCGCGTCGGCATCATTGATGACCTCTACGGGGCGGCCGAGGCGCTTGGTGAACGCGGCATCGATGTCGGTGCCGAGCCAGGTCTTGTCGACGTTTGCCGCAGAGTTGACCACGCCGTGCTGGATGATGCCGGGGAACGTGACACCCACGGGTGAGTCGGCTGCCGGAGCGTCGGGGCGGCTGGAGAGTTCCTCAACGATTTGGGCGACAACCTCGGCCACGGCCTCCGGAGTGGCGGGCTGCGGAGTGGGAACGCGGAAGCGGTCGCCAATCAGCTTGCCCTTCTTCAGGTCGACAATGCCGCCCTTGATGCCGGTGCCGCCGATGTCGATACCGATCAAAGGGGCGTTCTTATGGGTCTTCTCATCCTTCTTGGACAATGCATTTCCGATCATGGCAGGAGGGGATGGGCATGGCGCAGCCGCCCGGGCTGCGAGGACCTTCCGGAGAGCTCAGGGAAGGGTAAGGATTTCCGCGCCGGTCTCGGTGACCAGCAGGGTGTGTTCGAATTGGGCCGTTCGTTTGTGGTCCTTGGTGACGACCGTCCAGTCGTCGGCCCACATATCCCATTCGATGGTGCCGAGCGTCAGCATGGGTTCGATGGTGAAGACCATGCCTGCCTCGATCACGGTGTTGTACGCCGGGGCTGCGTCGTAATGCGGAATGATGAGACCGGTGTGGAAGGCCTCACCCACGCCGTGGCCGGTGAAATCCCGTACTACGCCATAGCCGAAGCGTTTGGCGTAGGACTGGATGGCACGGCCGATTACGTTGATTTCGCGGCCAGGGGCCACGGCCTTGATGGCCCGGTTGAGCGACTCCTGCGTACGCTCAACCAGCAAACGGGATTCTTCGTCCACGTCGCCAACAAGGAAAGTGTAATTAGTGTCCCCATGCACGCCGTTGATGAAGGCAGTGATGTCAATGTTCAGGATGTCGCCATCCTGCACCACGGTTGAGTCAGGGATTCCGTGGCAGATGACCTCGTTGAGCGAGGAGCACAGGGACTTGGGGAAGCCCCTGTAGCCGAGCGTGGACGGGTAGGCGTTGTGGTCCAGAAGGAACTCGTGCCCTACTTTGTCCAAGTGGTCCGTGGTGACGCCGGGCTGAATGTGCTTGCCTACCTCCACGATCGCTTGTGCCGCGATCTTCCCGGCAATCCGGATCTTCTCGATGGTCTCCGGAGACTTCACCTCGGAGCCTGTGAACTTGGCGGGTGCTTTCTTGCCGACGTACTCGGGCCTGGGAATCGACGCCGGTACGGGTCGTTCAGGGCTGATGGTTCCCGGGGTGAGGGCGCCAATGGGTGCAGTCGAAGCAAGAGAAGGCATAGATTGATCATATAAGGCACACAAGAGACGTAAGTAACAAAGTGTGGCCGGGTTCCTGTGACCCCGCCAACGTTACGCGTTGAAGGGCCCGAGGATCGAGGAGGAGACGTGACGGAGTACTGGTACAACGTCAAGACGCATGAGATCGAAGAGGACGCGATGTCCGATTGGACCCAGCTGATTGGCCCTTATAAAACCAGGGAAGAAGCCGAGCACGCCTTGGAAAAGGTCAAAGCACGCAATGATGCCTGGGATGCCCAGGATGACGACTAGCCAGGATGCCTAGAAGGAATGCTCCGGTCCGGGGAACTGGCCGGACCGGACATCCTCACCATAGGCGGCAGCGGCATCGCTCAGTGTGGTGCGAAGGTCTGCGT
Source organism: Pseudarthrobacter sp. PvP004 (assembly GCF_017876035.1). Lineage (NCBI taxonomy): Bacteria > Bacillati > Actinomycetota > Actinomycetes > Micrococcales > Micrococcaceae > Pseudarthrobacter > Pseudarthrobacter sp. PvP004. The sequence goes on along the minus strand of NZ_JAGINL010000001.1, from coordinate 2,164,767 downwards.
ACTGCTTGACGAACTTGGCCATTTTGCCGCCCCGCAAACCTGCCATGTCCTGCCATACGAGAACCTGGCCGGTGGTGGTCTTGCCAGCGCCAATACCGACGGTGGGCACCCGCAGTGCGGCGTCGACGGCGGCTGCTGTCTCGGCAGGCACCATTTCCATGAGGACGCTGAAGGCGCCTGCGTCCTGCAACGCGACGGCGTCGTCCACGAGCCGCTGGGCGTCATCGCCGCGGCCTTGGACGCGGTAGCCGCCAAGGGAGTGCTCGCTTTGCGGTGTGAATCCGATGTGAGCCATGACGGGAATGCCTGCTTGGACCATGGCCCTCACAGTGTCCGCGTAGTAGGCGGTTCCCTCAATCTTGACCGCGTGCGCCAGTCCTTCTTTCAGGAACCGTACTCCGGTGGCCACTGCCTGCCCGGGGGAAACCTCGTAGCTGCCGAAAGGCAGGTCCGCCACGATCAGCGCACGCTTCGCCGACCGGCTCACGGCACGTGTGAGGGGAAGGAGCTCGTCCACGGTGACGGGAAGGCTCGTCTCGTTGCCGTACACGTTGTTGGAAGCCGAGTCGCCCACCAGGAGGACTTCGATTCCCGCCTGGTCAAAGATTTCAGCGGTGTACTGCTCATATGCCGTCAGCATGGCGAAGTGTTCGCCGTTGTCCTTGGCCTGCTGCAGGTGGTGAATCCGGACCCTGCTGATCGGCTTCCTGCCGGCTGCTGATGCCGCTTGCGCCGCTGCTGCTGGACCGGTGCCGTAGGGTGCGGGAACTTCGGCGGGCGTGGTGGACTCAGGAAGGTTGCTCGGGGCCATGGATAGAGCCTAAGCGGTGCCGACGGAGGCTGCCACCAGTGTGCTGGGCGTCACCTTATGTAAACGCTGTGTTACGCGGAGCTTCCGCTGCGGCATTAGCACGGAACTCTTAGTAGAGTGAAGGCTGAGCTGCCGTGGCTTCTATCCCTTGAAACCAGCGGCATGGACACTGAACCGGAAAAGAGGCCCTATGGACCGCCAGCAAGAGTTCGTTCTGCGGACGATCGAAGAGCGTGACGTGCGCTTCGTACGCTTGTGGTTCACCGACGTCGTGGGTTCGCTTAAATCGGTGGCGCTTGCGCCCGCCGAAGTTGAGGGCGCCTTTGAAGAGGGCCTTGGCTTTGACGGTTCCGCCATTGAGGGCCTCGCCCGCGTGTTCGAGTCGGACATGCTCGCGCAGCCGGACCCCTCCACCTTCCAGATCCTGCCGTGGCGTGGCGAGACCGAGCAGACATCGCGGATGTTTTGCGACGTCCTCACTCCCGACGGTGAGCCCTCTGCGGCGGACCCCCGCAACGTCCTCAAGAGGACCCTTGCCAAGGCCGCCGACATGGGTTTCACCTGCTACACCCACCCCGAGATTGAGTTCTACCTGTTGAAGTCCAAGGAGTTGGGCCCTGACGGTGCTCCTGTTCCCGTGGACGAAGGCGGCTACTTTGACCACGTACCGGGCGGCGTAGCGCAGGACTTCCGCCGTACCGCCGTCACCATGCTCGAGTCCGTGGGCATCTCCGTGGAGTTCAGCCACCACGAGGGCGGTCCGGGCCAGAACGAGATTGACCTCCGTTATGCGGATGCCCTCCAGACCGCGGATAACATCATGACGTTCCGCACGGTCATCAAGGAAGTCGCCCTTCAGCAGGGCACGTACGCCACCTTCATGCCCAAGCCGTTCACGGACCACCCCGGTTCCGGCATGCACACCCACTTCTCGCTCTTCGAAGGCGACACCAACGCGTTCTTCGAAGCCGGAGCCGAGTTCCAGCTGTCCAAGACGGCGCGCCAGTTCATTGCCGGAATCCTGAAGCACGCCCCGGAGTTCACGGCGGTCACCAACCAGTTCGTGAATTCCTACAAGCGCCTTTGGGGCGGCGGCGAGGCACCGAGCTACTTGAGCTGGGGCCACAACAACCGCTCGGCATTGGTGCGCGTTCCGCTGTACAAGCCCGGCAAGGGCCAGTCCGCACGCATCGAATACCGGGGCATCGACAGCGCAACCAACCCCTACCTGGCCTACGCCGTACTTCTCGGTGCCGGCTTGAAGGGTATTGAGGAAGGCTATGAACTTCCGGCTGCAGCCGAAGACGATGTCTGGTCGCTGACCACTGCGGAGCGCAGGGCCATGGGGCATGCGCCGTTGCCGGCCAGCCTCCACGATGCCATTCGCGCCATGGAGGAATCCGAACTGGTGGCCCAGATTCTGGGGGAGCAGGTGTTCGAGCACTTCCTGCGCAACAAGCGTGCAGAGTGGCAGGACTACCGCCTTCAGGTCACCCCGTACGAGTTGCAGCGCAACCTCGGCATTCTCTAGGCAGGGCCAATGAGCCTCGCGCGTCGGCTCATCTCAGCCGGATTCAGTGACCTCGAAAAGGGCGAACGGTTTCTTGCTGCCCCGGAACTTGACGGGATCGACGAGGACGCCTTGTTCGCCGGGCTGTCCTTGTCGGCCAGCCCGGATACCGCTCTCCAGTCCCTGGTCAGGCTGATTGAGAAGAATCCGGGGCTAAAGAAGCTGGCTGCGGCTGATCAGGACACCAGCGAGCCTATGTATCGGCTCCTGGGTGCCTCGGAGGCGCTGGGGGAGTTTCTCATGCGCCGGCCGGAGCATCTGGATGTCTTCAATGTCCGGGTCAGTCCGGAGCCGCTCCAAGCATCCTATGAAGAGCTCCGGGCGATGCTGCTGCGCTCCGTGAAAGCCGAGCCCGGCGCACAGCGCCCGGTAGCCGGGATAACCGGCCTGCCGGCATACGCAGCCTTGCGGAGCGCGTACCGCCGCGGTTTGACGGAGCTTGCCATCAAGGACATCTGCGCGGCATCACCAACGGACTTCATGCCTGCAGTTGGTGCCGAGTTGGCAGATCTCGCCGGTGCTGCCATTGAGGCCGCCCTCGCGGTATCCCGGGCGGAAGCTGCAGCCCAGTTCGACGCAGCCGAGATCGCAGACATCGGGCTTGCCGTCATTGGCATGGGTAAGTGCGGCGCCCGGGAGCTGAACTACATTTCCGACGTCGATGTCATCTATGTCATCGAGGCAGGGGAGGTGGACGACGCACGCGCGTCCACCATAGGCACCGCCCTCGCGTCCGGTATCTCCAGGGCGATCTCCTCTTCTGCGCCGGAACCAGGCCTGTGGGAAGTCGACGCCAATCTTCGTCCGGAAGGAAAGTCCGGGCCGCTGGTTCGCACCCTTCCCTCGCACTTGAGCTATTACGCCCGGTGGGCCGAAAGTTGGGAGTTCCAAGCACTGCTGAAGGCGCGGACCATTGCCGGCGACCAGGAACTCGGTCAGCGCTACGAGAAGGCCGTGGAACCGCTGGTCTGGGCATCCGCAGGACGTGAGGGCTTTGTGGAGTCGGTCCAGGCCATGCGCCGCAGGGTGACCGACTACATTCCGGCAGCCGAAGAACAGCGTCAAATCAAGCTGGGGCGCGGTGGCCTCCGCGATGTTGAATTCACGGTGCAGTTGCTGCAATTGGTACACGGAAAGTCTGACGAGTCACTTCGGTGCCGTGACACCACGTCTGCTATTGCGGCGTTGTCTGCCGGTGGTTACATCGGCCGGACTGACGCAGCGGCCTTCGACAATGCCTACCGCTATTTGCGTCTCCTGGAACACAGAATTCAGCTGTTCCAACTGCGTCGAACCCACCTCATGCCTGTCACCGAGGATGCCCAGCGCTTCCTTGCAAAGGCCGTCCTGGGTCCGTTTGCGCTGGAGCGACCCCATCCCGACCAGCTGATGGCCACCTGGCAAAAAACCAAGAAGGCCGTCCGCGAACTGCACGAGCGGATCTTCTACAGGCCGCTGCTCAACACCGCGGCAAAGCTGAGCAGCGAGGACGCGAAGCTCAGCCCGGAGGCAGCCCAAGGTCGTCTTGCAGCGCTTGGTTACGTGGACCCCCAAGGTGCCATGCGGCACATCGAAGCACTCACCGCGGGCGTCAGCCGGCGTGCGGCACTGCAGCGGCAGCTCCTGCCGATCCTCCTGGGGTGGCTCGCCGAGGGCGTTGATCCCGACGCCGGACTGCTCGCCTTCCGTAGGGTCAGCGAAGCCCTTGGAACCACCCACTGGTATTTGGGCCTGCTCCGGGATTCCCAAGCGGCAGCCGAGCGACTCTGCCAGGTGCTGGCTAATTCCCGCCTGATTTCGGACCTGTTGGAAGTATCGCCGGAGTCCGTTGCCTGGTTGGGCAGCGACAAAGAACTGGCACCGGTTCCTTTTGAAGCCCAGTGGCACGAAATCCGGTCCAAGCTTTCCCGTCATGAGGATCCCGAGAGTGCCATGAGGCTGATCCGGTTGATCCGGCGTCGCGAAATCCTGCGCACCGCGGTCGCGGATAGCGCCGGGTTGCTGGACCAGGATGCCGTGGGACTGGCCTTGGCCGAGACGGACCGGGCGGCCGTTCTAGGGGCGTTGCATGTAGCGGAGTCCGTCATCGCGGCGACTGGTCCTTTGAAAACCGATGTCCTGGTGGTGGCGATGGGCCGGCAGGGTGGCCGCGAGATTGGCTACGGCTCGGACGCGGACGTCATCTACGTGCACCGTGCCCGTCCCGGGTTCACTGATGCTGAGGCCCAGGAACAGGCGACGGCGATCGTCGCCAAGCTTTCCAGCTTCCTCACCCAGCCGCTCAAGCCCGCGATCATGGCCGAACGAGTGCTCATGGTGGATGCCGACCTGCGGCCTGAGGGCAAGAACGGTGCCATGGTGCGGTCTCTGGACTCCTATGCGGAGTACTACCGACGGTGGTCCCTGATTTGGGAGGCGCAGGCACTGCTGCGGGCCCGCCCGATGGCAGGCTCGGACGATCTTGCCGACGACTTCGTACGCCTCATCGATCCCATCCGGTACCCCGAGCAACTCGCGGAGCAGGACGTCCGGGAGATCCGCCGTATCAAGGCCAGGGTGGAGTCCGAGCGTCTGCCTCGTGGCGCCGATCCCGCCAGGCACGTCAAGCTTGGCCGAGGCGGCCTGAGCGACGTCGAATGGCTGGTTCAGTTGCTTCAACTCCAGCATGCAGGCAAGCACCCGGAGCTGCGGACTTCGTCCACTCTGGACGCCCTGGCTGCTGCGGAAAAGCTGGAACTTATCGCTGAAGACGACGCCCAGCTCCTGCGGGAAGCGTGGAGACTCGCCAGCCGCATTCGTTCCGCGAATGTCATTGTGACGGGACGGGCATCGGATCTTTTGCCATCATCGCGCAAGGACCTCGAGGCCGTGGCACGCTGGTGCGGATACGAACCCGGGAACGCGGGCCACTTCGAAGAGGACTATCTGAGGCTTAGTCGTCGCGCCAGGGGCGTTTTTGAGAAAGAGTTCTACGGCAACTGAGGCGTGGAGGCGGAGGCTTTTTCCCGGGCATGCCGCAGCATGGCGACCACCGCGGCTCCTGGCGTCAACGCGCCGTCAATGACGTATCCCTCCTCGCGGTCCTTAAGTGTCTCCACCATTTGTTGGCGCCATGACAGCAGTTCACCGAGGTAAGCAGGCGCTTGGGCGAGGTTGGTCCTCTCCTGGGGATCGGCGTCGAGATTGAACAGTTCTTCAGTCCCTTCACCGGAACCCCAAATGTATTTGTGGTGGCCATCGGTCAACCAGTGCAGGTTCTGGCCCCAGTACACGTGTTCGCCGTGAAGGACATCCCTGACGGCTCCGGTGCTCTCGCCCCGGACGATGCTTGCCAGTGATTCTCCGTCCACGGAATCCGGGATGGGCAACCCGGCGAGGTCCAACAGCGTGGGCATGATGTCCCTGAGTTCCACCACGTGGTCCACCACCGTTCCGCGTGCGGCCTGCTGAGCGGACGGGGTATTGGCGATGATGAACGGTACCCGGGTGGATCCTTCGTAAGGGACCGCCTTGCGGAACATATGGTGATCACCCATCATTTCGCCGTGGTCGCTGGTGAAGGCGATCACGGTGTTGTCATGCAGGCCGAAGTCGGCCAGTGACTCCTTGATCCGGTTGACCTGCAGGTCGATCTGGGCCATCAGCCCGTAGTAGCCCGCCCTGGCTCTGTGGACAACGTGGTCAGGGATCCTGCCGTAGCTGGCTTGGTAGTTTCCGTCCTGCCGATGCTCGTCCCAGTGCTGTTCCCAGTTACCTTCCACCGGTTCATACGCCGGTATGTTGAGGTACTGTTCGAAGGCCCACGACGGCGGATCGTACGGTGGGTGCGGGCGGTGAAAGGAAAGGTAGAGGAAGAAGGGCTTTACAGGATCGCGCCGGTGCATCCATTCGATGGCCTGCGTGCCGATCCAATGCGTGGGATGCAGATTCTCGGCTTTGTCCCAAGGACGGGCGACAATCGAATTGCAATTGACGCCGTGATCAAAATACTCGGCGTCCGGACCCATCCCGGGTTGGCGTCGGAGCCACGGCACGTAGTCATCAAACATGGCGAAGTTCTGATGGTGTTCCTGCCTGGCATGGTGAAGGTATCCGTCGTGCAGGACAACGTCATCAAAGTCGAGCCTGGAGCGTTCCGGCCACACGTGCATCTTTCCGATGGCCTGGGTGTGATAGCCGCCTTTCCTGAATTCGCCTTGCAGCGTCACTGGATGGACGGCATGAAAAGGTACGCCGTCGTTGTACCCGACGCGGCCATGCCTTTCCTGTGATTGGCCGGTAAACAATGCCGCGCGGGCAGGTACGCATGACGGTGTAGCAGAATAGCCCTTGGAGAACCGGACACCGTTTCGGGCAAGGTCGTCCAGGTGCGGTGTCTCCACATAGGGGTGGCCGTCCGAGGACAAGCAGTCGCCCCTCCACTCATCGACGCAAATGAGAATGACGTTGGGCTTGCTCATCGGAAGTGGTCCCTTGGTCGTCGGAAACGGTTGAGACAACCCTAATAGGAGAACTTCTGCGAATGCTTGAATATGACTCGGATGGCGTGTTTTCGATCGAGAGTGATCACAGTGGGCAAGGCGATGTCTGGCTGATTCCCCTCAAAATGCTCGACGACGACGCTCGCGCCATTCAGCTCGGGGCAGTTGCGGAGTTGGCTGTGGAAGCAAAGCAGCGGGACTTCGTCGGGGATCCGCTGCGTATGATGCTCATTTCCCTGGTAGAAGAGTCTCGCCTCCCGTACGTCATTGAGTCAGGAGGAGTTGCTGTTGGTGTGCTGACCCTCCAGTCCGGCGCGGCCATGCTCGCGGGCTGGCCCGACGACGAGTCGGTGTGGTTGTTGAGGGGATTCCTGATCGACACAAGAAGCCAAGGGCGCGGCCTCGGTACCCTGGCTGCGCGGGCCGCAGTGGAGGAAGCGCGAAAGGTGACGGCCAGGCTGGGAGGCGGGCAGGCCGGCGTCGTGCTTTCTGTCAACGAGCATAATCCGGCAGGGTTGGCGGCGTACTCGAAAGCCGGATTCAAGGACGCGGGGCGTTACCTGGGTGGTAGCGCGGGTCCACAGCGGACCATGTACAAGGCTTTCTTGCCGGAGGTCTCAGCGCACGCTGAACCTAGTGACGTCAATGAAAGTTGACGCTCACTATACCGTCAACTATGGTTGACGGCATGGAGGTGGACCGGATGAAAACGTTAGTGGGATCAATGGACGGCATGGGCCCGGCTGAGGCGCTGTACGCCGTTGCGGAGTTGCAGAAGGAAGTGGGCCGAGCCGAGGCTTCGCTGGTGCGCGCCGCCCGGCAATCAGGCTTGTCGTGGGAAGCGATCGCGCTCTGCCTCGGGGTGAGCAAGCAGGCAGTGCACAAAAAGTACGGAAAGCAGTAACGCGCCGTTCGCCCAGGGGTGCGCCGCCGCAACCGCCCCCCGCACGCTAAGTATCCTTATAGACTTCTTGTGTATCTGTTCTCAACGCATAGGGGAAGTACATGGAATACAACGGAAATCCGTCGGAGAAGGCCATTCCCGCCGGAGAGCTGGATCGGCGTCACGTGGGCCATTCTGTGAGCTTTCAGCCCAATGATTTCACCGTCGTCTTCGGCACGATCGCGGGCATCGCAAGGACTGAAGCCCTTGTGTACCTGTCCCTCGACGGAGTTGCCGGTGGTACTCATCTGAAAGACGAATACGACCTGCCCATCGATAAGAACGTGTATCTTCAGTTGGACCCGCTGGGCAGTGCGGAAAAGGGGCTTTCGGAAGCAGCCAGTTTCGTTAAGGAGAAGCTGGACGACATCACCAAGAATCTCAGGGATCGCGACCAAGGCAAGTCCGAGTAGTCCGAACCCACAAAGAAGGCCAGTCTCAGTCCGTACAGACTGAGGCTGGCCTCTTTGTTACGTGGTGGTATTAGACGCCGTAGTAGAGCTCGAACTCGTAGGGGTTCGGGCGCAGTGACAGCGGGCGGATCTCATTCTCGTACTTGTAGTCAATCCAAGTATCGATGAGGTCCTGGGTGAAGACGCCGCCGGCCTGGAGGAACTCGTTGTCTTCGCGCAGGGCTTCAAGTGCTTCTTCCAAAGTGCCCGGAGCCTTGGGGATGTCCTTGGCTTCCTCGGCCGGGAGCTCGTAGAGGTCCTTGTCGATGGGAGCCGGGGGCTCAATGCGGTTGCGGATACCGTCGATGCCGGCCATCAGCTGTGCAGCGAACGCCAGGTACGGGTTGGATGAGGGGTCCGGCGCGCGGAACTCAATGCGCTTGGCCTTCGGGTTGGTGCCCGTGATCGGGATACGGATACCGGCGGAGCGGTTGCCCTGCGAGTAGACCATGTTCACCGGAGCTTCGAAGCCCTTGACCAGGCGGCGGTAGGAGTTAACCGTCGGGTTGGTGAAGGCCAGGACTGCGGAAGAGTGCTTCAGCAGGCCACCGATGTACCAGCGAGCGGTGTCGGAAAGGCCGGCGTAGCCCTTCTCGTCATAGAACAGCGGATCGCCGTTGCTCCACAGCGACTGGTGGCAGTGCATGCCCGAGCCGTTGTCACCGAAGACGGGCTTCGGCATGAACGTGACGGACTTGCCCCAAGCATCTGCGGTGTTCTTGATGATGTACTTGAACTTCTGCAGGTCATCAGCAGCCGCGGTCAGCGTGGTGAACTTGTAGTTGATCTCAGCCTGGCCGGCGGATCCAACTTCGTGGTGTGAGCGCTCGACCTCAAGGCCGGCCTTGTCCAGCTCGATGCACATGGCGTCGCGAAGGTCGGCCTGCTTGTCGGTGGGGGAGACCGGGAAGTAACCGCCCTTGACGGGGGTCTTGTAGCCGAGGTTTCCGCCCTCTTCCTTGCGCCCGGTGTTCCAGTGTGCTTCTTCAGAGTCGATCTTGTAGAAGCTGCCCTGCGGGGAGGACTCGTACTGGATGTTGTCGAAGACGAAGAATTCGGCTTCGGGAGCGAAGAACGCGGTGTCGGCGATGCCTGTGGATGCCAGGTACGCTTCAGCCTTCTCTGCCACGCCGCGGGGATCGCGGTGGTACGGGTCACCGGTGCGGGGGTTCACGATGGAGAAGTTCAGTGCGAGCGTCTTCTCAATGCGGAAGGTGTCGATGAAAGCCGAGGTCACATCCGGGATGAGCTGCATGTCGGACTCGGCGATGCCCTGGAAGCCGCGGATTGAAGATCCGTCGAAGAGCTGGCCGTGGACGAAGAAATCGAGGTCGACACTCTTGGCCGGCACGTTGAAGTGCTGCTGGACACCAGGAAGGTCGGTGAAGCGGATATCGACGAATTTGACGTCTTCGTCTTTGATGAACTTGAGGACTTCGTCCGCAGTCTTGAACATCTATGCTCCTTATGCATATCAAGTAACAGGCCCGGAAGGCCGCGTGGTGCAGCCCATACCAAGGGTCGGGAGACACAAAAAGTTCCCCGTGCCATGGTGGCTGGCAACTCATACCACCTTAGGGAGATGGGATTTCCCGGGGGTGTCAGTATTGTTTCCGGCAGGTTACAGAATCATCTGTCGTGTAAACGGTAGTCGGCTTTCCTGTCTCCGGTCCACGCCGGTCCGCTGGGCGAACACCCGGGCGGTAGGCGTCCATCATCAGAGGTCTCGCGGTCGGTCACCAAGCATGCCAGCCGTTAGGCTTGGAGTGTGGTAGATCGAAAAGACATAGGCTCCTGGCTGAGCGGCCCGGACACATCCGGAATCTCCAAATATCCTGGTGAACGGCTCGGGTTGCCCGAATCCGGCCCGGGTTCCATGGCGCGAGCCGGACGGCGCATTCTGGGCATCATGGTGGACTGGACGATCGCCCTGGTGATCAGCAATTTTGCCTTCGGGGGAAACCCGTGGGCAACGTTGGCCATCTTTGCCGTGGAGCAGATCCTCCTGATCGGAACGTTGGGTTACAGCATCGGTCACAGGCTGGCCGGCATCCACGTGGTTCGATTGGGTGGCGGTCCCGCAGGACCGTTGGCCGCCGTGGTGCGGACTCTCCTGCTCTGCCTGGTCATCCCGGCAGTGGTCTTCGATCCCGATCAGCGAGGCCTGCACGACAAAGCGATGAACACCATCCTCATCAGGATGTAGCACCCCATGACTTGTTCTTAGTGCGACTTAAACAAAAACCGCCCCTGTCTCTACATCAGAAGACAGGGGCGGTTTTTTGATGTGGGATCAGCGTCCGCGGGCGGCCTTGCGGTCCGGACGGGCCTTGTAGGGGTCAATGCCCTTGGGGATGGGCAGACGGTTACCAAGGGAGTTGATGCGCTTGGAAACTGCGTTGACCTCTACTTTGGTGAGTTCGTTCTTTAGCTTGCCCATGGTCTTGGCAAGTTTGTTCAGTGGCACCTGGCCTTCGCCGCGGCCGGATTCCAAGACGTGGATGGTGACATTGGGCAGAATACGCGCGAGGCGCTTGCGCTCTGCGTCTACCAAGGGCTTGACCCGGTGGGTGGGACCTTCACTGACGAGGACGACGCCGGGGCGACCAATGGCCATGAACACAGCGTCTTGGGTGCGGGGGTTGACGGCAACAGGCTGATCCTGGGTGACCCAACCGCGGCGAAGAGTACCCAGCGCCGCGCCGGAAGCGCCAGGCTGGTTTTCAATCTGCGCAAAGGCAGCCTTCTCAGCCCGGCGGGAAAGAATGAAGACGGCCGCAAGAAGACCCAGCGGGATACCAATGATCAGGCCGGTGACCCAGTTCTCCAGCAGGAAGCCGATGAGGAAGGCCACGGCAACCACTGCAAGGAATGCCAGCACCATGATCCAGACAACCTGCGGATCATTTCGCCGGGTCATCTTGAAGACTTCAGCGATCTGCTTCAGCTGGCTCGGCTTCTTGGCCTTGGCTTCCTTGGGCTTGCGCTGGAACAGCCCACGCTTGGGTGCGTCGGCCGAGGGGGTCGAATTGCTGGAATCAGGGGAGTTCGCCATAGTGCCTTAATTCTACGTGATGTACGCAGAAGGACCGGACGCCGTTACGTAGCGGGCATCCGGTCCTTCTGTACTGATTGCGGTCCTGCTCAGTGCTAGCCGTGGGCGGCGAGGATGGTGGAGGCTTCCTGGCGGGTGGTGCCGGAGGACTCGATGTGGGCCAGGGCGGCTGGGATTTCCCAGCCCTTCTTCCGCATCGCGGTGGCCCACAGGCGCCCGGCCCGGTACGAGGACCGCACCAACGGCCCGGACATGACACCGAGGAACCCGATTTCTTCGGCCTCGTGCTGGAGGTCCACGAATTCCTGCGGCTTGACCCACCGGTCCACGGGCAAGTGCCGCTCGGACGGGCGCAGGTACTGGGTGATCGTGATCAGGTCACAACCGGCCGCGTGCAGGTCACGGAGCGCTTCGGAGATCTCCTCCCGGGTCTCGCCCATGCCCAGGATCAGGTTGGACTTGGTCACCATGCCAAGGTCCCGGCCCTGCGTGATCACATCCAGGGACCGCTCGTACCGGAACGCCGGACGGATCCGCTTGAAAATCCTCGGCACGGTCTCCACGTTGTGCGCGAACACCTCGGGCTTGGAATCACAGATCGCCGCGATGTGCTCGGGCTTGCCGGAGAAATCAGGGATCAGCAACTCCACGCCCGTGCCCGGGTTCAGTTCATGGATCTTCCGGACCGTTTCGGCGTACAACCACACACCCTCATCGGCCAGGTCATCACGGGCCACCCCGGTCACCGTGGCGTAGCGCAACTGCATCGCCTGCACGCTGCGGGCCACCTTGGTGGGTTCGAACATGTCCACCGGGGAGGGTTTGCCGGTATCGATCTGGCAGAAATCACAGCGCCGGGTGCACTCGGACCCGCCGATCAGGAACGTCGCTTCCTTGTCTTCCCAGCACTCAAAAATGTTCGGGCAGCCGGCCTCTTCACACACCGTGTGCAGGCCTTCCTTCTTCACCAGGTTCTTGAGCTGGACGAACTCCGGCCCCATCTGGACCTTGGCCTTGATCCACTCGGGCTTACGTTCAACCGGGACCGCCGAGTTACGCTGCTCAACGCGCAGCAACTTACGGCCTTCAGGTGCCAAGGTCACTGGAGTGCTCCTTCGGGTGTGGAAACGAGTGCTTCTTCATGCTTGCTGAATTCTTCAACGAAGCGGTCAACGATGTCGGCGGGGTTGATGGTCCGGCCGGTTTCCAGCGACATGGTGGTGACGCTGGCGTCGGTGATGCCACAGGCGATGATCTGCGCATAGGGCGCCAGGTCATTGCTGCAGTTGATGGCCACGCCGTGCATGGTGACGCCGTCCAGAACGCGAATGCCGATCGCGGCAATCTTGCGGTCGGGTCCCTTGTCATCTGCAAGAATCCAGACTCCGGCCCGGCCTTTCACGGTGACGGCCTTAATGCCGTAGTCCTGCATGACGGCAATCATGATGGCTTCAAGCCGTTCCACGTAGTCGCGGATACCGGCACGGTTCTTGAGTTTGAGGATCGGATAGGCAATGAGCTGACCTGGGCCGTGCCACGTTAATTTCCCGCCGCGATCCACGGGAACAACGGGTGTGCCGTCAAAGGGGCGCTCGTGGTCCTCCGTGAGTTTGCCGGCCGTGTAGACGGCGGCGTGCTCAAGGATCAAGACGGTGCTGTTGTTCTCGCCCGCAACAACTTTGTTGTGGATGTCGCGCTGCAGGTCCCAGCCCTGCATGTAATCGACAAAATCCGGGGCAAGACCCAGTTGTGAAAACTCAAGAGTCATGGTTTCAAGCTTAGACCCAGCGGGAGACTGGCCATGGTTTTGTGGTGAAGCTCTCAGTCGCATCTTGGGCTATGGGGGGCCGGGGAATGGTTCGAGTCAGCGCCTGTGGATAACTTCTGCGGAAAATCAGGCATTCCGGTACACCTTGTTTATGGAAACTCTGGAAACTCTGGAAACAACTGCCACCGTGGCTCCTCACATTCCGGGCTACACGATGTCCCGCCCATTGGGCCAGGGCAGTAGTTCCACCGTTTGGCTTGCCACAAGGGATATGGACGGGGCGCGGTTTGCGGTCAAATGCGCCAAGCCCGGTGCGGCTGGTGATCGGGCAACGGCCCAAGTTCTTGAAGACCTATCCCGCGAGATGAGGCTCCTCTCCGATCTTCAGCACAAGCACCTCATCCGTGTCCACGAAGTCCTCCACGTGGGTGGCATGGCCGAGGGAACACAGGGGATTGTGATGGACTATGCCGCGGGTGGCTCACTGGCCAACCTGGTATCCGCGAGGGGGAAGCTCAGCATCGGGGAAACAGTGACCATCTTGACCCCCATCGCCCAGGCGTTGGAGTACCTGCATGTCAACGGCACGGAGCACGGAGACGTGTCGCCCGGCAATGTCTTGTTCACAGCCGTTGGGATGCCACTGCTCGCGGACCTTGGCATCGCTGCCCAGGTGGGCGACAAGCCACAAAACCCGGGAGTCGGAACGCCCGGATTCATGGACCCTGCGGCTGACGAATCCAAGGACGGCAGTACTTCCCGCGAAAGCCTCCAACCGCATCGTGACGTCTATTCGCTTGGAGCAGTCGGTTGGTACTGCCTGACGGGGGCAGCTCCGGAACAGGAACAGGATCGCCCACCGTTGTCACTTCTGGTCCCGGAAGTACCCAAGGCCCTTGCCGCCGCTTTGGAGGCGGCCTTGGACCCCGATCCCCGGAATCGTCCGACGGCTAGGGAACTTGGCACGGCGATCTTCAGAAGTGCTGCCCCCGAGGCCCTTGACTTGTCCGGTGCAGTTCATTCGTCGGTGATTCCTGAATTGCTCACCCGGCGCGAGACGTTGGGGCGTTCGCCACGCCAGACAATCCTTTGGTTGACGAGGTGGCGGAGATTGCTGCAGGTGAGGCGGAGACCTGTGCTCCGAAGGTCAGGCCGTCCGCGTCGCCGGCACGACAGTCCCCGGCAGGACAGGCTTAGGGGCGGCCCAGGCGGCAGCCTTGGCATCCGCTTGGTTGCCTTGGCAGTGGTGGGCGCGCTCATCGGCGCTGCGTCGTGGATTCTTTGGCAGCAGGACCGCCCGACGACGGCGATGGCGCACCAAGCGGCGATGGAGACCGGCGTGGCCGACCCCGGTCAGGAAGCGGAACTGCGGGACCTCGAGGACGCTCAGGAGATAAAGGACCTTCCTGATGCACTTTCTGAAACGCTCCGATCAGCGGATCCCTTGGTTGCCGTGCCCGCATTGTCAGCCGTGCGTGACATGGCCTTGGGGGAGCGGCGCCTCGACCTTTTGGACTCGGTCAATGCGCCTGGTTCGCCGGCCGAAGCGACGGACAAGCAGCTTAGTGATTATCTTCGGGGTGCTGGTACAGCGTTTGCAGGACTCCGTACAACGTTGACGGCTCTGACCGTTGAAGGACCTCCGCAGCCAGATCATGTGCTGGTAGCGGTTACAGCCACCACGTCCGGCTACGAGGAACGTCTGGCATCAGGGGCAGTTGTCAGGACCGAGGGTGTGGGAAAGCCGCAGCAACTCCGGCTGGACCTGGTTCGTTCGGAGGGGCGCTGGTGGATTTCCGGAATTCTTGGCGCCGTTTCCGCAGGCTGAGATGCAACGGAAGGGGCTGCCCTGCGCAGGGTGTGGGAACCTGCTGCGCCAGCTGAGGACGTGTTTAGTGGGCCTTTTCCGAGCTGAGCCACGCCATGGCGTCGCGGAGGGAAGGGTGCAGCCATTGGAAGCCGGATTCCTGCAACCGTGCGGGCTCCATTCGCTGGTTGGCCATGACGAGTTCGTCCGCCAACCCGCCCAGGACCAGTCGCAGGGCAGGACGGGGAACACGGCAGAAGGCCGGCTTGTGGAAAGCCTTGGCGAGGCCCGCGACAATCGTGTTCACATCTGCGCTTTCCGGGGCGCAGACATTTACCGGACCTTCAATGTCTGCTGTGAGGAGGTGCGCGAGGGCTCCGGCTTCATCGGCCAGGGTGATCCATGGCCAGTACTGGCGTCCGTTCCCAAAGGGTCCTCCCAGCCCGAGCTTCAACAAGGGAAGCAATGGGCCGAGCGCGCCACCGGAGGTGCTGAGCACCACGCCTGTCCTGGGCGTCACCACCCTCACCCCCGTGGGTGCGGTCCTGGCCGTGCGCTCCCATTCATCGGTCAGGCGGCCAAGCACGCCGCCGCCGTTGCCGGAGTCCTCCCGGAGAACTCCATCGCGTGACGCCCCGTAGTAGCCGGAGGCGGATTGGCTGATGAAGACAGCGGGCGGTTTGCTGAGTCGTTGCATGGCAGCGGTCAGGGTTTGGGTGGGTTGGAGGCGGGATTCCTTGAGGACCCGAATCCGGCGTTTTGTCCAGGGGCGGTCCCCGATGCCGGCACCCGAAAGGTTCACCACGGCATCGGCGCCATCCAGGACAGCCTCGTCGAGTTCACCTTTGGTTGGGTCCCACGTCCATTCAAGAGCGGTCCTGGCCGGCCGCCGCACCAGCCGGATGACCTCATTGCCGTCTGCGGCCAATCGCTCGGACAGGGCCGTCCCGATCATTCCCGAAGCTCCGGACATCACAATTCTCATGACCCATCTCACCATGGCGAACGCTTGTGGTGGAAACGACAGTGGATGCCGCTACTGACACGTGCCTCTTGACTATGATCGAACAATGACCTCCTCCAGCTACCTCCGTTTCCCGCATGTGCACGGCGATCTGGTCACTTTCGTGGCCGAAGACGACATCTGGATCGCCCCCCTTTCAGGAGGCCGCGCCTGGCGGGTTTCCTCGCAGCAACTGCCGGCAAGGAACCCACGGTTCACTCCGGACGGCAAGGGGCTGGTGTGGACCACCGTGGTGGGCACGTCACCTGAGGTGGTCACGGCGGACGTCGACGGCGGCGGGTACAGGCAGCTGAGTTACTTCGGGCACAGCACCACCAAGGTCAAGGGCTTCACACCGGCAGGAAACGTGGTGGTGACGAGCGCCTTCCAACAGGCCGAAAGCCGTCACACGCACGCGTACAGCCTCCCGCTGGACGGCGGTGCCGCCGTCGAACTTCCGTTCGGCCCGGTGGAGGCAGTCGCCTTTGGTCCGGAGATCGGTGATGAGAAACCTGTGGTCCTGGCAAGTGTTCTCTCACGTGAGCCCGCCTGGTGGAAGCGCTACCGTGGCGGCACTGCCGGGAAGCTGTGGATCGATGCCGACGGCAACGGCGAGTTCGAGCGACTGTTGCCGGAAGTGGAAGGAAACCTGACCGACCCACTGTGGATTCAGGGGCGGATCGCCTTCCTGTCGGACCACGAGGGCTACGGAAACCTTTATTCGGTGCTTCCGGATGGTTCCGGACTGCGCCGGCACACGGACCACGAGGACTTCTACGTCCGGCATGCCAGCACCGACGGTACACGTGTCGTCTTTGAATCGGCAGGCGAGTTGTGGCTCATCGCGTCGTTGGACGCAGACGCCGAGCCCGTCAAGTTGAATGTCACTCTCGGCTCGGCGTCACCCGGCCGCCGCCCCGCACCGCTCAAGACCTCCACCCATTTGGGGGACGTCTTCCCCAATGTCACTGGCACTGCCAGCGCAGTGGAATCGCACGGCACCATCCACTGGCTCCGGCACAAGGACGGTCCCTCACGGGTGGTTGAGGCGACAGCCGGCGTCCGCGCCCGCCTGCCTCGACCGCTCACTGACGGCCGGATAGCTTACGTCGCCGATCACGGGGGAGTGGAGGCGCTGTACATCAAGCGCATCGCCGCGCGCCTTTCTGCCGCGGTGGAGGTTCCCAAAGTTGTTGTTGAACCGACGGCTTCGGCCGAGGAAGCGGCTCCGCTCCCCAAACCGGTCTCGGCGTCGAACGTCCTGGGACAGGGAGCAGCTTCTGCGCAGGCAGGGCCCAATATCAGGCAGGCTTCCGACGAACCGGCTCGAGCTCAGTCCGGCGAGCCGGTCACGGCCGAGCCATCCGCAGATACGGTAGGTGGCACGACGGAGACCACAGCCCCCACGTCGGCGGAAGACTCCGCAGATCTCCGACTGGATTTCCCTGCACCTACCCGGACGAGTGCTTTGGAAGCCAGCCCGGATGGTCGCTGGTTGGCTGTGGGCACGTCCTTCGGCGATGTCTTCCTTGCCGACACCGCCGCCGGTAGACTGACGCGGCTTGTCAGCGTCGGCGAAGGCAGCATCGACCAACTCTCCTGGTCCAGCGACTCGCAGTGGCTTGCCTGGTCCGAGCCGGTGACGTCCTTCGGTTCACGGAGCAAGCTCCGGATCGCCCGCCCGGCAGAGCCTGACGCGGGCATCATCGATGTCACGGACGGCCGCTTCTGCGACGAGTCTCCAAGGTTCACCCCGGACGGAAAATTCCTGGCGTTCCTGTCCAACAGGAGCTTTGACCCCGTGTACGACGGTCATTCCTTCGACCTATCCTTCCCGAGCCCCATTAAGCCGTACATGGTTGCCTTGGCAGCGGACACGCCCTCGCCGTTTGGCCCTTCCATAGACACGCTCGAGGACGCATCACCCGCCACGACAAAGTCCGACGACGGCGACGCGCCTGCCGTGCGCGTTGATGCGGAGGGGCTTGCCCATAGGGTTATTGCCGTCCCGGTACCTCAGGGTAACTACTCTGACCTGGCCGTTGGTGATGGTGCGCTGTTGTGGCTCGATACTGAACTTTCGGGCGTCACGGGCGATGGGCGGGGCACCCTCCAGGACAAGAAGACGGCGCCTTCCTTGGTCCGTTACGACCTCGCCAAGCGCAAGCAGGCCACGCTCGTCAAGGCAGTGGACAGCTACCGCTTGTCGGGTGACCTCAGCCGCATCATCTACGTCCTCGATAAGCAGATCACGTCTGTCCCTGCTGACAACAAGGTGGAAGAGGACTCGGCCGACCTTGTGAAGGTGGAGCTCAACAGGGTCCGGGTCATCCTTGACCCCGTGGCTGCCTGGGGACAGGCTTTCGAGGAGGCCTGGAGGCTGCAGCGGGACTTCTTCTGGACTGCCGACATGGCAGGCCAGGATTGGGATTCCGTGTACAAACGCTACCGTCCCATCGTGGACAGGCTCGGTTCCCACGATGACCTGGTTGACCTGTTGTGGGAGATCCACGGGGAACTGGGAACATCCCATGCCTATGTGAAACCGGCCGCTGTCACCGAGCCCGGACGAAACGGTCAGGGCCGGCTTGGTGCCGAGTTCCAGCTCGGCACCAAGGGCTGGGAAATCACCCGGATCCTCGCAGGAGAGTCCTCCGACCCCCTGGCTACTTCACCATTGACGCGGCCCGGCGCGGACGCGAAGGTGGGTGACGTCCTCCTGGCGATCGACGGCGTCGAGCTTTCCGCGGTCCTGACGCCGGCGATGCAGCTGGTGGGTTCAGCGGGCAGGACCGTTGAGCTGACGCTCTTGAACGGTGATGGCCACGGTCAAGCGGCTGGCGAGCAACGGCGGGTTGCCGTAGTTCCCGTCCGTGACGAGGAGCGGTTGCGGTACCAGGACTGGGTCCGGGCTAACCGACGCACCGTCCGTGAGGCATCGGATGGCAAGTTCGGCTACCTGCACGTCCCGGACATGATGGCCAACGGCTGGGCGCAGCTCCACCGCGACCTCGATACTGAGACCGCATTGGACGGCCTGATTGTGGACGTGCGGCGCAACCGTGGAGGACACACCTCCCAGTTGGTTGCTGAACTGATCGGGCGCAAGGTCACAGGCTGGAGCATGCCGCGTGGTGAAAAGCCGCGGACATACCCGCACCACGCACCTCGCGGACCCGTGATCATCCTCGCCGATGAATTCGCCGGATCCGACGGCGACATCATCACCCAGGTGTCCAAGCTCAGGGGCATCGGCCCCGTCATCGGTACGCGGACGTGGGGTGGCGTTGTGGGCATCGACAACCGCTTCGCGCTTGCCGATGGCACTGGTGTCACCCAGCCCCGATACGCAACCTGGTTCAGTGGCGGAATCGGCTGGGACGTTGAAAACCGGGGCGTGGAGCCTGACATCGAAGTACTGTTCCCGCCGCACGCGTACGCCGCCGGGACCGATCCGCAACTGGAGTACGGAATTGGTGCACTCAAGGAAATGATCCAGGAGCTGCCCACTGACCGTCCTCCGTTGCGTGAAGGCTACCGAAAGGTCCGGCCGGCACCACTGCCCTCGCGCCCCCAAAAGAGCTGACAGGCACCAGGCGCAGAAGAGCCCCGCCACCTCCCTGAGGGGGAGTGACGGGGCTCTTCCGGGCTTACGGGTGGTGCTGTTCGGTGCTACACCGTGAGGGTGGCATCCAAGGTGATCTCGATGCTGGCCAGAGCGCCGGAAACGGGGCAGCCGGTCTTTGCGTCCTCGGAAATACGGCGGAAGTCCTCTTCGGAGAGGCCCGGAACCTTCGCGGTCATGGTCAGGTGGCTGCCGGTGATGCCTGTGCCCGGAACGAAGGTAACGTCAGCCTTGGTCTGCACTTCCTCAGCGGTGAATCCTTCGCCGGCAAGGGCGTGGCTGAAGGCCATGGAGAAGCAAGCGGAGTGGGCAGCGGCGATCAGTTCTTCCGGGCTGGTCTTGCCGCCGGACTGTTCGGTCCGTGCCTTCCAAGTGACATCGAACGTGCCCAGTCCTGAGCTGTCCAGCGTTGTGTTGCCGGCGCCTTCAATCAGGTTGCCGTTCCAAACCGTGTGTGCGGTGCGTGTTGCTGCCATGTCCACTCCTTGGGGTCGTTGTGAGTCGGCAACCAGCCTTCGGCAGGTGCCACCGGGATCAATCCTAGGGATTTGCCTGCCGGACCGCACGGCCATTCCGCTGACAGTGGATTGTGACCCCTAGACTGGCGAAATGGATACCGAAAAACTCGCACCTGCCGGGCGCAACCGGGGACCCAGAATCGCGTCCATCATGGTGAACGCCGCCGACGCTGCCCGCCTGTCAGCTTTCTGGTCGGAGCTGCTGGACATGCCCGTAGCAGCGGAACATGAAGGTTACATCTGGCTTCGGCCGGCTGAACCGGGCCTGCCGCAACTGGCATTCCAACAAGTCTCCACACCCACCGAAGGGCGACGTCGCCTGCACCTGGACCTTCACGACGCAGATCCCTCAGCGCTGCGGCGCAAAGCTGAGACGTTGGGGGCTACTTTCGTGGAGGCGCACGACATCGGAGATTTCCACTGGGACGTCATGCAGGATCCCGAGGGCAACGAATTTTGCATAGCCCAGGAGTAGTCGCCTAAAGACAGCGTCGGAGAACATCAGTCCGTTAAAGTCAGCGGCCGTCCCGCACTGCCTTCAGGCAGAACAGGACGGCCGCCGGTACCTAAGGAGCTACCTGGGATAGGGCCCCGGATTAGTTCCAGAGGGTGGCGATCGCGATGTTGATCAATGCCAGGCCGCCCACTCCGTGGGCCAGGCCGGTAGACACCGGTTCGCCGTTCTTCACCTTGCGGGAGCCGATAACTGCGAGAACTGCTACGGCCACACCAATGGCGAACTTGACGCCGAGCTTGAAGTAGTTGGGATCGGCGTCAGGCAGCAAGGGGAATACACCCATCATGGCGATGCCTGTGAGGAGCTGCAGGAAGGCGCCATCGCGCTGACGTGGGTGGACCGTCGGCGCCTTGAGGGTGGCGATCCAGTAACCCACAATCATGGCTGCGCCGACGATGTGCAAGAACACCAGGATGTTGAAGAGAATACTCATGGCCCAAGCTTATCCAGTTGGTTCTACGTCCCGTAGCAAAGCCACGCTGATGCTGTCAGGTGCTTGGAAACAGAAAGGCAGGTTACCGGATTCCCGGTAACCTGCCTTTTGATACTGCAGTCAGTGCTGCTTATTGATGCAGGGTCTTAGAGACCGAGGTCTGCTTCGAAAGCGCCTTCTTCAAGGCGGGCCTTGAGGGTCTGCAGGAAGCGTCCGGCATCAGCACCGTCCACCAGGCGGTGGTCGTACGTGAGGGACAGGTACATCATGGAGCGGATGGCGATCGAGTCGTCACCGTTTTCGTCGGCAACCACGACGGCGCGCTTGACGATCGCACCGGTTCCGAGAATGCCTACCTGCGGCTGGTTGATGATCGGGGTATCAAACAGTGCACCAACGGAGCCGATGTTGGTGATGCTGAACGTGCCACCGGACAGTTCGTCCGGGCCGATCTTGCCATCGCGGGTACGGCCTGCGACATCGGCGATCTTGCCGGCCAGGCCGGCGAGGTTCAGGTTGCCGGCGTCGGAAATGACGGGAACCAGTAGGCCCTTGTCAGTGTCGACGGCGATCGCTAGGTGTTCGGCGTTGTGGTAGGTGATTTCCTGCTTCGACTCGTCGTAAGCAGCGTTCAGCTTGGGGTGCTGCTTCAGGGCCTCGGCCACAGCCTTGGCGATGAACGGCAGGAAGGTCAGCTTGACGCCGTTCTGGGCCTGGAACGAGTTCTTGGCCTTGAGGCGGAGCTTGGCGATCTTGGTCATGTCGACCTCGTGCACCTGTGTCAGCTGAGTGGAGACCTCAAGGGACTCGCGCATGCGGCGGGCAATGACCTGACGGATACGCGGGGCCTTCTCAGTGGTGCCACGCAAGGAGGATGCGACCACGGGGGCAGCGGCCTTGGCTGCCGGTGCTGCGGCCGGAGCAGCTGCAGCGGGGGCTGCGGCTGCCTGCTTTGCTTCCGCAGCAGCCAGAACATCCTGCTTACGGATGCGGCCACCGACGCCGGTGCCGGAGACCGAAGCGATGTCCACGCCGTGCTGGTTGGCAAGCTTGCGGACCAGGGGAGTGACGTAGCCGGATTCCGAAGAACCTTCAGCCGCGGGAGCAGCCGGAGCTGCGGCGGGAGCAGGCGCGGCTGCTGGAGCGGCCGGGGCGGGTGCAGCGGCCGGAGCAGCCGGAGCAGCAGCCGGGGCGGGTGCAGCAGCGGGAGCGGCCGGTGCCTCAGCCGCAGGTGCAGCCGGAGCGGGAGCAGATGCAGGCGCAGCTGCGCCGGAACCGATGACGGCCAGGACGGAGCCAACCTCTGCTGTCTCGTCCTCGCTGACACGGATTTCCTGCAGGGTGCCGGCAACCGGGGAAGGAATTTCGGTGTCTACCTTGTCGGTGGAGACCTCGAGGAGCGGTTCGTCGACCTCCACGGTGTCGCCAACGGCCTTGAGCCAGCGGGTGACAGTACCTTCGGTGACGCTCTCGCCCAATGCCGGGAGGGTCACTTCGTGGCCTTCACCCGAAGCGGCGGGTGCTTCAGCTGCTGGTGCTTCTTCAGCGGCGGGGGCGGCAGGAGCTTCCTCGGCCGGTGCAGCCTGCTCTGCAGGGGCTTCCTCAGCCGGTGCGGCCTCAGCTGCCGGAGCAGCTGAACCGGAGCCGTCGCCGATGCGGACCAAGGGGGCGCCCACTTCGGCCGTCTCGTCTTCAGCGACGAGGATTTCTTCGATGACGCCTGAGATCGGAGAAGGGATTTCGGTGTCTACTTTGTCGGTTGAAACCTCGAGCAACGGCTCGTCGATCTCTACCCGGTCACCAACCTGCTTGAGCCAGCGGGTGACGGTTCCTTCGGTGACACTCTCACCGAGGGCGGGCAAGTTAACGGATTCAGACATGTCGTCCCCGTTCTCCTTATTGATCTTTGTGCGGATGAATTCTGCTGGTCCGGATCGGGTGCATGCGGCATATTCCGCCGCATGCACCCGATCCGTTGGGTCTTGGTAAGACTTAGCCGTGGAGTGCCTTGCCCGCGAGGGCAAGGTGGGCTTCGCCCAGGCTTTCGTTCTGGGTGGGGTGGGCGTGGACCAGCTGGGCCACGTCCTCCGGGTAGGCTTCCCAGTTCACGATCAACTGGGCTTCACCGATCTGCTCGCCCATGCGGGAGCCGATCATGTGGATGCCAACCACGGGGCCATCCTTCTGGCGTACGAGCTTGACGATGCCACCGGTGCCGAGGATTGAGCTCTTGCCGTTGCCGGCAAGGTTGTATTCCTGGGTCTGCACCTGGTCGTCGCCGAACTTCTCCTTGGCGGCTTTTTCTGTGTAGCCCACCGTGGCGATTTCAGGTTCGCAGTAGGTGACCTTGGGGATGTTGATGTCCTCGACGATTGCCGGGTTCAGGCCGGCGATTTCCTCGGCGACGAAGATGCCCTGCTGGTAGCCGCGGTGCGCGAGCTGGACGCCGGGGACGATGTCGCCGACGGCGTAGATGTTGCCAACGCCGGTGTGGAGGCGTTCGTTGGTGATGACGAAGCCACGGTCGATGGTGATGCCTGCTTCTTCGTAGCCAAGGTTGGCGGTCACCGGACCGCGGCCAACGGCTACGAGCAGGAGGTCGGCTTCGAACGTCTGGCCATCAACCAAGGTGACCTTGACGCCGTCGTCGTTCTGCTCAACGCCCTGGAAGAAGATGCCGGTGGTGAACTTGATGCCGCGCTTCTTGAAGGCACGCTCAAGGTTCTTGACGATCGAGGCGTCCTCGTTGGGAACCAAGGAGGGGAGGCCCTCAATGATGGTGACGTCCACGCCGAAGGACTTCCAGACGGACGCGAACTCGACGCCGATGACGCCGCCGCCCAGGACGATGGCGCTCTTGGGGATGTAGTCCATGGTGAGGGCTTGGTCCGAGGTGATGACCTTGCCGCCGATTTCCAAGCCGGGAAGTGAACGGGAGTACGAACCCGTGGCCAGGACGATGTTCTTGCCCGTATAGGAGGTGCCGTTCACGACGACAGTGTTGTTGCCCTGAAGCTTGCCTTCACCCTCGATGACGGTGATGCCCTTGGACTTGATCAGTCCTTGGAGGCCCTTGAACTTACCGGCGATGATGCCGTCCTTGTACGCGTTCACGGCCGACATGTCGATGCTGTCGAGCGTGACATTCACGCCGTACTTGGCGGAATCCCGTGCGTGGTCGGCCAGTTCGGCCGAGTGCAGGAGTGCCTTGGTGGGGATACAACCGTTGTGCAGGCAGGTTCCGCCGAGCTTTGCCTTTTCCACAAGGCCAACGGTGAACCCAAGCTGTACGGCCCGCAGGGCAGTGGCGTAGCCGCCGCTGCCGCCACCGAGTACCAGGATGTCGAATTCTTGCGCAGTTGCCTGATCGGCCACTAAAACGCTCCCTCGCGTGAATGATGACACGGGACTGCGTGCCATCTGGTCTTTGGAACTTGTTCTGCCGTGATTATGCCAGCACCTAAGTTCTCTTGCATTTGTGACTATCGAGTTCACCTTAGCGAACCACCTACCCATGCTCCACCCTCTGCAGGCGTTTGTGGAGCGCTTGTGTCGAGACTCACGTTCCCTTGTGACACAGCGCTACACCCCGCATAATTCCGGGGTTGCGCCGGCCGCCGCCGAGGAACCGGCAAGGGGCCTGCGCAACCCGGAAGGGCATGGGGGAGCGGTGCTAGGCGGAGACCGCCAAGAGATCCTCAGCGTAGGCAACCAGGGTGCGGACGGTGCATCCGGTTCCCTGCTTGGGCGTGTAACCATACGGGGCGCCGTTGTTGAACGACGGGCCGGCGATATCAACGTGGGCCCACGGGATCTGCTGGCCGTCGTCGTTCTTGCCCACGAATTCACGAAGGAAGACAGCTGCGGTCATCATGCCGCCGTTGCGCTCACCGATGTTGGCGAGGTCCGCAACCTGCGAGTCCAGGCTGGGCCGGAGTTCTTCGGGGAGCGGCATCGGCCACACCAGTTCGCCCGCCCTGTCGGCCGCCGACTTCAGCGCTGCCGTGACGGAATCGGATCCCATGACGCCGGCAGTGCGCAACCCGAGGGCGATGAGCTGCGCGCCGGTGAGGGTTGCGACGTCAATGATGGCGTCCGGCTTCTCCAAGCTGGCAGCAACGATGCCGTCGGCCATCACCAAACGCCCCTCAGCGTCCGTGTTCAGAACCTCAACAGTCTTGCCGCCGTAAATGGTGAATACGTCAGCAGGCCGCGCTGCGGCACCGGAGGGCATGTTCTCCGCGATGCAGAGCCAGGCAGTTGCTTTCAGGGGCAGGCCAAGGGAGGCGATGGCCAGGACCGTGTTAAGTACGACGGCGGCACCCGCCATGTCGCTCTTCATGTCGCCCATGCCGAGGGCCGGCTTAATGGAAATGCCGCCGGTGTCGAAAGTGATGCCCTTGCCCACGAGTGCAATCTTCTTTGTGGCCTTGGCGGGGGCGTATTCCACCTTGACGAGGCGCGGTTGGCGGGTGGACCCCTTGCCGACGCCGAGAATACCTCCGAAGCCTTCCTTTTCCAGGCGCTTTTCATCCCAGACCGTGATTTTGACCGGAAGGCCCTTGGCGAGTTCCTTGGCGGACTCGGCGAACGACTCGGGATAAAGGTGGCTCGGCGGCTGGTTGACCAGGGTGCGGGTGGTGTTCACGGCACGAGCGAGGACAATCGCCCGATCAAGTGCCGGTTGGGCAGACTTGGCTTCGACATCCGAGAAAATCAGGGCCTTGGCTACTGGTGCCTTCAGTCCATCCTTGCTGGAACGGTGCTCTGTGTAGGAGTACGCGCCCAGGGCGGCTCCTTCGGCGACGGCTGCGACATCGGCGAGGGTCGCCGTCGGAAGGGCCAAGGTGACCGAAGAGGTGCCGGCAAGCTGGCGCACAGCGGATCCCGCCGCACGCCGCAGCGCTTCTTCGCTGAGGCTGCCGTCATCGGACAGCTTCCCGACGCCGGCAAGAACAAGAATCCCGGAGCCTGTTTCCGGAAGGCCCGGAAGGCGGTGCGCCTGGTCGGCTGCGCCGGTGATCCCTAAAAGCTGCAAGGAACCCGCAAGGGATTCGGCGGCCTTCGCGCTCAGCGGGTTGGAAAGCAATACCGGCCCGTCCGCGCCTTGCGCGACGCCAATCACCAGCGCGTCGCTGGGGGACTTTTTCAGGTCCTTGGCGATGATGCCCAGGATGATGTCAGTAGTCTTGACCACGAGGATGTGTCCTCACTTCTCTCTGCATTGCATGGCGGGGCCGCATGTTTGGCGGCCTGCCCCGGTACGCCCCCGACGTCTTCTTGCGACGGCGGCCTTGGTCTTCAGGTCCAGCGTCGCAAAAGGGCGCCGGCCCGTTTCGATCGTAGTCTCTAGAACGCTGCGGACGGCAATTAAATGAGAGCTGCGGCACATCAGGGGCAGGAATGCCCCTTGGCCGCCCAGCGTTGTATGGATTAATAGAGTCCCGCCGCCCAGCAAGTGCCCAGCGATGTTATGTCGCCCGGGTGTCATGTGCTGGGTACCGGAACCTCCCCGAACTTTGTCATTGCGAAAGGAACACGCCGTGTTTGAACGGATATCCGGCTCTCTCCTGGACCCCGAATCGCTGTACGCGCGAAACATCGAGACCTTCCACAGCCCCGAGCTTCGCGGGTTGAACATGGTCATGGGATTCACGGGCTTTGCCGATGCCGGTCACGTGGTCCGGCAGATCAACGCGGAACTGTTGGACGAACTGGGCGCCGAGGTGGTGGCCATGTTCGATGCCGACCAACTCATCGACTACCGTTCCAGGAGGCCCCACATCAGCTTTGTGGAGGACCATCTGCAGGACTACCAGGCGCCAAAGCTCGGGCTGTACAAGCTGAACGACGGTCTCGGCCAACCTTTCCTGTTGCTTGCCGGCTTCGAGCCCGACCTGCAGTGGGAGCGCTTCTCGCGTGCCGTCGTCGGAATCGTGGAAGAACTCGACGTCAACCTGGTGACCTGGATCCATTCCATCCCCATGCCCGTTCCGCACACGCGGCCTGTCGGGGTGACGGTCCACGGCAACATGCCGGACCTCATTGAGGGAATATCGAGTTGGAAGCCCACCGTGGATGTTCCTGCCGCCATTGGACACATCCTGGAACTCCGGCTCACCGAAGCGGAGCGCAACGTAGCCGGCTACGTTATCCACGTCCCGCATTACCTTTCCGAAGCTGAGTACCCGCCGGCCGCGGTCGCCGGTTTGGAATACCTGGGGGCGGCAACATCCCTCATGCTGCCGACGGACAGGCTCCGGGAAGCCGGCCGTGAAGTGGGCCGCCAGATCGCCGAGCAGATCGAAGCTTCCGAAGAAGTGCAGGCAGTAGTGACTAATCTTGAGACGCGCTACGACGAGAAATCCGAGGGCATTGTCCGCCGCTCGCTGCTGGCCGACGAAAATGATGAACTGCCCAATGCCGAGGACATTGGCGCAGCCGTCGAGGCGTACTTGGCCCGTAAAGACTCGCCTCAATAAATCAGCTTTGAGTTGCTGACAGGCATAATTGTGGGGTGAATGCTCCCCGCGCCTGGCTCATCTGGACGATCGGCGTGTTCGCCTACCTCGTGGCGGTGGCGCAGCGAACCTCTTTTGGTGTCGCAGGGCTGGAAGCCACTGAGCGTTTTCATGCCAGTGCCGCTGCCATCTCCTTTTTCACGGTGCTTCAACTCCTGGTTTACGCAGGGCTGCAGATTCCCGTCGGCGTCTTGGTGGACAGGTTCGGTTCGCGGGCCATGGTGGCCGGCGGGGCCGTGCTCATGGGGCTGGGGCAGCTCCAGTTGGCTTTCGCGGACAGTGTTCCCGGTGGCGTCCTGGGCCGGGTCCTGGTGGGAGCCGGCGACGCGATGACCTTCATTTCGGTGATCCGCCTGGTCCCCTTGTGGTTCGCACCTGCCAAGGTTCCGCTGGTCACACAGCTGACCGGCATGTGTGGCCAGCTCGGCCAGCTCTTCAGCGTGGTTCCGTTTGCGCTGCTTCTTCACAACGCCGGATGGACCCCCGCGTTCCTCACCCTGGCCGCCATGTCCGTGCTGGCGGTGGTCCTGGTGCTCGCAGTGCTACGGGACGCCCCACCCGGGCACCCGCCACGGGAATCCGGCCAGGGTCTCCGCGCTACCGGCATCTCGCTGTCCCGCGCATGGAAGCAGCCTGGAACCCGGCTGGGGCTCTGGAGCCACTTCACCGTGCAGTTCAGCGGCAACCTTTTCGCCATGACCTGGGGCTATCCCTTCCTGTTGTCTGCGCAGGGACTTGATGCAGGTACCGTTTCCGGCCTCATGGCACTCTTCGTGGCCACGGCCATTGTTGCCGGCCCTGGGTTTGGCCGGTTCGTCTCAAGGCATCCCATGCGAAGATCTGCCATGGTCCTGCTGATTGCGTTGGCGACCACCATGGCTTGGGCTGCAGTGCTGGTTCTTCCCGAGCGCGCGCCGCTGTGGCTCCTGGCCATTTTGGTGGTGGTGCTGGCCGTGGGTGGGCCCGGATCCATGATTGGATTCGACTTCGCCAGGACATTCAACCCTTCGCACCGGATCGGTACGGCAACGGGCATCGTCAACGTTGGCGGTTTTATTGCGGCGCTCGTCGCCATCTACCTCATCGGCGTGGTCCTCGACGTCCTGTATGCCAGCGGGTTTTCCGACGGTGATCTTTACGGGCTCGCACCGTTCCGAATCGCCCTCAGTGTCCAGTTCGTACTCCTTGCCCTTGGTACGGTGCTCATCCTGGCGACGCGGCGGAAGGTGCGCCGCCAGATGGCCTCCCAAGGAATCCACGTACAGCCGCTGATGGCCGCCCTTGCCAGGCAGCGCCGGGAAAGGATTGAGCGGCGGCGTGCTTCACGGCCCGTTTCTGCGGACGACCAGTAAGGGACAGTCCGGCGCTGCTTTACTTCCGGCGCTGTTTTACTGAGGCCGGTTTTCCACATAGGCAGGATGGTCACTGTCTCCTCCGGGAGGAGTTGAGCAGGGTGGAACCATGACTTCCAACAGAACGCTCAGCATCCACCAACCCGAAGACATTCTTGGCTACATCCCCCACATGTTGGGTTACTGGCCCGAGGACAGTCTTGTGGCCATCACCATGCAAGGGAAAGTCCTTGGCGCAACGCTGCGCGTGGATCTGCCGAAACTTGGTTCGCTCCAGGCCCGCTCATATTTCGCGGACCAGATCCGCAACTTCCTGGTTGCAGACGAGGACGCCAATGGGGTGGTTCTTGCCGTTTACACTGACACGGGATGGGCCGACGGCAGTGTATCCCGGCAGGCAATGCCGCTGCTTGAGGCCCTTCAACTCAGCCTTGATGAAGTGGACTTATCGGTTCGGGACGCGTGGCTGGTTGGCTCCGACTACTGGCGCAGCGCCTACTGCACGAATGTGGAATGCTGCCCTGATCCGGGACTGCCTGTTGATCGCATCAAGAACAGCAGGCTCAGCGCAGAACTGGTGTATATGGGGAGCTCAATCGGTCCATCGCCCAGGAGCGCTTCCGGAAAGCCGCAGTTTGCACGTCCCGGGGTGCTGGATCCTTTGGTGCTGGCAGCGGAGTCACGCTACGGGAAGCAGATCCTCAGTTCGTGGCGGAGTGAGCGCTTTCTGGATGCGGTCCTTGCGGTGTGGTGCCACGTGCTCGGCAGGTGCGAAGCAAATGACCCACTCCAGCCCGGGGTTGACGCAGAGCTCATGGGTTTCCTCAGAACCACCCTCAGGGTCCCTTCATGGCGGGACGCCGTGGTTGTGATGGCGGCAGCAGGCATGGAATCTGCCAAGTCCGGTGCCGCAGCCTTCGGACTTCTTGTTGAGGATAGCGGCGATACGCCTTTCGACCCACAAGAACTCGGTGTGCCGGGCTTGGTTGTTCCCGCCGACAACGTCACGTCTGGAGGAAATTCCTCCAGGGACGTCTTCACGTACGGCGATGTTTTGTTGGGTATGCAACCGGACATGCCCCGCTGGAGCACCCTCGATGCGCTGCATAAAGTTCTTGCCGGTTTATGTGTGGACGGTGAATCCGGTGTTGTACCTGCAGCGGCGCTGACCCTCCAAGGCTGGATTTCCTGGTGCAAGGGGCATGGATCCTTTGCACATGCCTGCCTCAGCCGGGCGGTGGCCGCACAACCGGGGTACCGATTGGCCGAACTGCTCATGGATCTCCTGGGCGAGGGGACCATCTGCCCGTGGGCACGGAACGCCGGCACTGCGTGGCGGGGGTTCAAGGACACGGTGGCATAGGCGGTTTGGAAATTCATCAGGCTTGCGTTTCGCAAAACCGTGAGACAATGGATGCCGAGACCCGGTTGGGTCCGCGTTCGAATGCCTGAATTGGCCCCTTGATCGGGAACAATACAGTGTCGTCGGGAGTTCTCTATAGAGACTCTGCAGACGGCGATCGCATTTGAAATTGATCGCGGACTTGACAGGGTCATAGTGGTGTTGCCCGTATGGTGATTCCACAGACCGCCGCTAGAAAGGTTTTCTGTGACTCCGTCTTCCGTCGAGAAGGAACCCGCCGCCCAGGCCGAACTGTCCGCTGAGGAAAAGAAGGCGGCAACATCGGCAAAGCGCGCCGCGACCCGTGCTGCCAACAAGGCCTCAGAGGGCGACTCTGACAAGCCGGCACCCAAGAAGCGTGGACCCAAGCCCGGCGCGAAGGCCGCCGCTGAAGCCGCGAACAAGTCCTCAGGCTCCGACTCTGAGGAGACCAGCGGCGAGGATGAAGACTTTGATCCCGCAGCTGCCGAGGAAGTCGAAGTCGGAGAAGATGACGTCGAGGACGGCGCCACGGCCACCAAGGACAAGGCAGCTCCGTCCGGTTCGGGATTCGTCTACTCGGATGCCGACGACGATGACGCCCCTGTCCAGCAGGTCATGTCGGCCGGTGCTACAGCAGACCCCGTCAAGGACTACCTGAAGCAGATCGGCAAGGTTGCACTGCTGAACGCAGAGCAGGAAGTCGACCTCGCCCTTCGGATTGAGGCCGGCCTCTTTGCCGAGGAAAAGATCAACGCTGACGACGGGTCCATGGATCCCAAGCTCAAGCGTGAACTTGAATTCGTCATCCACGACGGCAAGCGCGCCAAGAACCACCTGCTCGAAGCCAACTTGCGCCTCGTCGTTTCCTTGGCCAAGCGCTACACCGGCCGCGGCATGCTCTTCCTCGACCTGATTCAGGAAGGCAATCTGGGCCTTATCCGCGCTGTGGAGAAGTTCGACTACACCAAGGGCTTCAAGTTCTCCACCTACGCAACATGGTGGATCCGCCAGGCCATTACCCGTGCCATGGCAGACCAGGCCCGCACCATTCGTATTCCGGTGCACATGGTGGAAGTCATCAACAAGCTGGCCCGCGTACAGCGCCAAATGCTTCAGGACCTCGGCCGTGAACCGACGCCTGAGGAGCTGGCGCTCGAACTGGACATGACGCCCGAGAAGGTTGTTGAAGTTCAGAAGTACGGACGTGAGCCCATTTCGCTGCACACCCCGCTGGGCGAGGACGGTGACTCGGAATTCGGTGACCTGATTGAGGACTCGGAGGCCGTTGTTCCTGCCGACGCCGTTAGCTTTACGCTGCTTCAGGAGCAGTTGCATTCAGTTTTGGACACCTTGTCCGAGCGTGAAGCCGGAGTGGTGGCAATGCGCTTCGGCCTGACCGATGGCCAGCCGAAGACTTTAGACGAAATCGGCAAGGTCTACGGCGTCACGCGTGAGCGTATCCGCCAGATCGAATCCAAGACCATGTCCAAGCTGCGCCACCCGTCCCGCTCGCAGGTCCTGCGCGACTACCTGGACTAAAAACACCCAGAGTCAGTGATGAAGCGGCCCTGTCGGACTTTCCGGCTGGGCCGCTTTTCTTGTGCGCAGCATGCTGAACGCAGCCGACTGACCACAAGAGACTGAACGCAACAAGGCCCCTCCCGAAAGGGGAGGAGCCTTGTTATACGATCAAAAAGGGTTTCCGGATAGCCGGACTGCCTAGTCGACGGGGACGGGAGCCTTCTCGTTGAGGCGCTCGGTCTCATCGTGCCAGTCAGAAGTCATGGGCCGAAGCGTAGCTTCAACTGCACGTGCGTGGTGGCCGCAGAAGAGCAGCTCACCGCCGGAGGACTCGAGTACAACGCGGACGTACGCCTGGGCTCCGCAACGGTCACAGCGGTCAGCTGCGTTCAGCGTGCGGTCTGCAACTGCTGTTGTCATGTCGGCCTCCTTAGTAGTTCTGTACATCCATATAACCAGCATTCGACGCAGATCCATGGCAAGGATGGGTCACTTTCGCTGTCCGCGTATCACATGTGCGTAACGTAACCGGGCAGGCTGCGTCCGCGCTGGAGTGGCAAACCGTGTCTGATGCCTTCCCCGGCTAGGCTGGTACGGGCAGTGTTTGCCTTGAATTACCAGCCAAAACACGGTTGGGAAGCACCCCGAGATATACCCCGAAGGAGCACACCGCGAGTGGCACCGAGTTCTGAATACAACGCCCGGCATCTGTCCGTCCTTGAGGGCCTGGAAGCCGTCCGAAAACGCCCGGGCATGTACATCGGCTCCACGGACTCCCGCGGCCTCATGCACTGCTTGTGGGAAATCATCGACAACGCCGTGGACGAGGCCCTGGCAGGCTTCGGACATGACATTAAAGTCATCCTGCATGCCGATAATTCGGTCGAAATCCACGATGACGGCCGCGGTATTCCCGTGGACGTAGAGCCCAAGACCGGGCTCTCCGGCGTCGAGGTTGTTTTCACTAAACTTCACGCAGGCGGCAAGTTCGGCGGCGGTTCCTACACAGCCTCGGGTGGATTGCATGGCGTCGGCGCCTCTGTGGTGAACGCCTTGTCCAGCCGCCTCGATGTCCAAGTGGACCGCGGCAGCAAGACCTACCAGATGTCATTCCGCCGCGGCGAGCCCGGCCGCTTCATCGACTCCGGGGCGAAGCCGGGCCCCAATGCAACCTTCGAGCCGTTTGTTGAGAACTCGGTGCTGGATGTAGTGGGCAAAGCCAAGCGTGGTGTGACGGGAACCCGCGTGCGGTATTGGGCAGACCGGCAAATTTTCACCCCTGACGCCAAATTCTCCTATGACGATCTGGCAGCACGGGCGCGCCAAACATCGTTCCTTGTTCCGGGCCTGAAAATCACTGTGCGTGACGAGCGCAAGCTGGCCGGAACACCGGGGGAGGCCGGTGTCCATGAGGAAGTGTTCCACCACGACGGCGGCATCTCCGAGTTCGTTGAGTTCCTCGCTGCAGACTCGGGTGTGACGGACGTATGGCGCCTTCATGGTTCCGGAAAGTTCAAGGAAACCGTCCCTGTCCTCGATGAGAACGGGCACAGCAAGATCGCGGAAGTCGAGCGTGATTGTGAGGTGGACATCGCGCTGCGGTGGGGCATTGGGTACGAGACCACCATGCGCAGCTTCGTCAACATCATCGCTACGCCCAAGGGCGGCACGCACCAGTCGGGATTCGAAGCCGCCCTGCTGAAGACTTTCCGCAAAGCGGTGGAGACGAACGCCCGCAAGCTTAAAGCCGGTAACGACAAGATTGAGAAGGACGATATTCTCGCTGGTCTGACAGCCGTCTTGACTGTCCGGCTTGCCGAGCCGCAGTTCGAGGGGCAGACCAAGGAAATCCTGGGTACCTCCGCGGTCCGGGCCATTGTGGCCAAGGTGGTTGAAAAGGAAATAACCGCAAGGCTTGGCTCAGCCAACCGCAATGACAAAGCCCAGTCCGCGCTCCTGCTGGAGAAGATGGTTGCCGAGATGAAGTCGCGCATCTCAGCGCGCGTGCACAAGGAAACCCAGCGCCGCAAGAACGCCCTGGAAACGTCCTCGATGCCCACCAAGCTTGCAGACTGCCGCACTGATGACGTGGCGCGCTCGGAACTGTTCATCGTAGAGGGCGACTCCGCGCTCGGAACCGCCAAGCTTGCCCGCTCCTCCGATTTCCAAGCCCTGCTGCCCATCCGCGGAAAGATCCTGAACGTCCAGAAAGCATCCGTTGGAGACATGTTGTCCAACGCTGAGTGCGCGGCGTTGATCCAAGTTGTCGGCGCCGGCTCGGGCCGCAGTTTTGATATCGACGCTGCCCGGTACGGCAAGGTCATCCTCATGACCGATGCCGACGTTGACGGTGCGCACATCCGAACCCTGTTGCTGACCCTGTTCTTCCGTTACATGCGGCCCATGGTGGAAGCCGGCCGCGTGTTTGCAGCTGTCCCGCCCCTGCACCGCGTGGAAGTCATCAACCCCGGCCAGAAGGCCAATGAGATGATCTACACCTACTCGGAGGCCGAGCTTCACGTGCTCCTGTCCAACCTTGCCAAGGAAGGCAAACGCTACAAGGAGCCTATCCAGCGCTATAAAGGGCTGGGCGAGATGGACGCACAGCAACTGGCCGAGACCACCATGGATCCGCGGCACCGGACCCTCCGTAAGGTGGGAATCGAAAGCGCCCAGCGTGCCGAGGAAGTCTTCGATCTTCTGATGGGCTCGGACGTTGCACCGCGCAAGGAGTTCATCATTGCCGGTGCCGCCACCCTGGACCGGGAGCGCATCGACGCCTAACCGTGCTTTGGCGGAACCGGCGCAACATCAGCGGCCTGTGGTGTGCGGGCGCCCGGGGCGGCGAACGTAGCCGCTCCCACCGCCAGGGCCAAAGCGCCCAGTCCCCAGGGGAGCCCGGCCGCTACGGCAACGCCGCCCACCAGCAGCGGCCCGCCGGCGTCGCCAAGTTCACGACCCAGCTCGGCTGAGCCCATGGTCCTGCCGAGGCGTTCGGCCGGCGTCGCATCGGCCAGGTGGGCGAAGGCGAGAGGCGTGGAGACGCCGATGCCTGCGCCGATGAGCACTGCTGCGCAATAAATCCAAGCGGCTCCCGGCAATAAGCCGGCCATCAGGGTGCCTACCGAGATAGCCAGCAGGCCGGCCACCATGCCAGGCCTGCCGGCGATTCTTTCGTGGTCCCTCAGCCTGCCCACGCGGGGCTGTATCAGCGCCGAAGCTATGGCCAGCACTGTGACTACGGCAACGCTGCCCGCCGTTCCAAGCCCTTCCCGTGCGGCCAGCGCAGGGAGAAAGCCGACGGCGGCACCCAGTGCTCCCGTGGCAGCGGCCAGCACCAGGGTTGGTCCCAGGAATGACCGCTCGGTGCTTTGTCGCCATACATCGACGATGGTGTACCTGGGGCGGGGAAGCGGCTGCAGGCGGGGCATGGAAGCAAGGGCCCAGACAGCCACGCCCAAGCCCAGGGCGGCCAGGATCCCGAACAGGAGGCTGAAACCGCCGGTGATGATGGCCAAGGCTCCCAGCAACGGACCGATCGCGTAGCCGAGTCCTTTCCATGAGCCGTAGCGGCCAAAGTAGTGGCCCGTCCGGCCGCCTGCAAGCCGTGCAACGCTGGCGGAGGAGGCCGGTGAGAAGGCAGAAGCCGCCATCCCCTGACCCAGGCGGGCGGCTGCCAGCATGGCGGGCTGGTCCGCCCAAAGACCAATCACGGATGCGGCGGAGAAAGCCACAAGCCCGCCTACGATGACCGGTTTGGGTCCGATGCGGTCGCTGAGGGCGCCGAACACCGGTTTGAGGAACACTTCCGCGACGTCGTACAAAGCCAGCAGGATCCCCAGAGTCAGCAGGCTCAATCCGATGTCGGCGCTTTCTGCCCCGAGTCCCGCGGCAACAGCATGGGCGCCGAAGGCGGTGGTAAAGCCTGCGGCGTAGAGGGGCCAACGCTGGCTGGCAGGATCGAAAGACGGACGTGCCTCTGGTGCTTTCACTCCTTGAATGTAACAGCTGCTACATTCAGGAGTGTGATTGATGAACGTTGGTTGCTCATTCTCGTTCAAGTTCCTGCTCAGCCATCGCGGCACAGGGTGGCTGTGTGGCGGGAGCTGCGGCGGATCGGGGCAGTTCCCTTGTCGCCCGGAACCTGGGTTCTTCCCGCCCACCCGGCCTTCGATGAGGGCCTCGCCCGGACCGAGGCGCTGGTGGCGAAGGGGGATGGGTCCTGGACCTTGGTGGACGCTGCGCCCCGTGGAAAAGGCGCGGATACGTTCCGCGGCGCTTTCCAAGCTGCCAGGCTGGAGGAATGGAAAGAGTTCACGTCGGATTGCACCAAGTTCGAGCTTGAGATCGCCAAAGAGATTTCACAGGAGAAGTTCACGTTCGCTGAACTGGAGGAAGAAGAACAAAGCCTGGAGCGCTTGAGGCGCTGGTACAGGGAGTTGAAGTCGCGCGATGTCCTTCATTTGCCGCAAGCGACGGAAGCCTCAGCGCAGCTTGCTCAATGCGCAGACACCCTGGAGGGCTACGCGTCCTTGGTGTACGACGCGACACTGCCCCAATAGCCGGCCACGCTGGTCAGCCTAATAGTCCCGGGACGATCAACAGTGCAGTGGGCACCGCAAGAAGCAAGGCTGAGGCCGCCAGGACCAGCACTCGCGCAGCCCTGGTGAGTGGAGGCTTGGGTGAGAGCAGGCGGCTGACGCGTGACGCCGTCGTACGTGGAGAATCGGCGCCGCCGGTCGCGCTGACGGCATTGCCCTCGACGACGGCGCCACCGGCGCTGAGTGCTTGGCCGCCGGCCAGCGCCTGACTGCCGTTGAGTGCCTGCCCGCCCAAGGCGGGTTGTGAGGTCCCGCTGGCAACAATGGCGATGGCCTTGATCAGGGTCCCTTTGCTTTCGGTGCGGAGTGCGACGTCGTCGGCCAGCATTTCGATCAAAGAATTAACTGCTGTCTGGGCCAGGCGTGTGGTGGGGAACCATGGCAGGGCTTGCCGCCAAGCAGCAAAGGCCCATAGCAGAAGGTCGTGGCGTTGCGACAGGTGCGCGTTTTCGTGAATGAGCACAGCCCTGAGTTCGGCTGGCTCCAGCGCTGCCATGAGGCCGTCAGACAGCACGGTCACGGACCTGGCACCGCCGGGCAGGCAGTAGGCCACCGGAGATTCGTGGTTGATCACCACGGTGCCCGGGCCGTCGTCGGAAGGTGACGCGAGCAGTGCCAGCAGTTCACGATGCCGGCGGCGCTGGCGTTCGATTTTGTAGTAGGTCAGCAGCAGGGTGAAGACCAGATGCGCGGTCAAGAGGGCGGCGGCTGAGAGGGCAAAGAGGTGCCAGAAGCCCAGCGCCGTGGTGGGTTCGTTATTGAATACCATCCCGGCGAGGCTCTTCAGCCCTGCAATGAGGTTGTCGCCAATGGGCTCGAGGCCGTAGACGAGCATGGCGCCGATCATCGACAAGCCACCGGCGAGGGCTATCGCCTGCCATAGCACCATGGCCGTGAAAGGGGATCGCGCCGGCCACTGCGCGCGGGACAGTAAAACGGGTACCGGCCACGCCAGAATCAATGCCAGGACCGCAAGCAGGTATGAGGTCCAGAACATACTGGCTAATTGTAGCCGAGCAGTTTGCGCAGGGTAGCGGCTTCACTTTCGGTGACGGAGCCAATGAAGCGGGCCAGTACGGCCTCACGGTCCGGGGCGGAGCCCAGAACTTCGTGCATCAGCTCGGCCGTGTGGTCGGCGCGGCTGGAAACGGCCTGGTAACGGTGCGGACGCGTACCGCGTTCACGCTCCACCAGGCCCTTCTTCTCCAGGCGCGAGAGAACCGTCAGCACCGTGGTGACTGCCAGATCCTTGCCCTGATGACCTGCGGTGCCGTCGCCGGCCTCGGAATCCTGCGCCAAAAGATCACGCAGTGTATTGGCGGTTGCAGCCTCCTGGCCTGCCCAGAGCAGATCCATCACTGCCCGTTCCAGTTCCCCAAGACTTGCCATTTATACGTCCCTACCTTCCGCTTCCCGGTGCAGTGTGGCTACTGCGGGGAGCGATGATCCAACATTCCACAATAAATCTACCGCTTTTCAGACCTTCATTCTACGTGAAGTAGAACTATCGGCGCGCCGCGCCGCCGAGCGGACCCTTGCGCGTGGGTTACGCCACTTGAAGAATGGGTTTCGTTGCCCGTCAATTGTTCTACACTGTGTAGAAGAGAAGTTTTCTACGTGACGTAGAAGTAAGGTCATCGTACTTCGGTCCACCGCACAAAGGACAGCCATGGACGCCTTGGAAATCGCACGCTGGCAATTCGGTATCACTACCGTCTACCACTTCATGATGGTGCCGCTCACTATCGGCCTCGGCCTGGTGGTGGCAATCATTCAGACCATCTGGTACCGCACCGGCAAGCCTGAGTACCTTCGCATGACCAAGTTCTGGGGAAAGCTCTTCCTCATCAACTTCATCATGGGTGTAGCCACCGGCATCGTCCAGGAGTTCCAGTTCGGCATGGCGTGGAGTGAGTACAGCCGGTTCGTGGGGGACGTTTTTGGGGCTCCGCTCGCCCTTGAGGCTTTGCTGGCATTCTTCGTCGAATCAACGTTCCTGGGATTGTGGATCTTTGGCTGGAAGCAACTCAAGCGCGGCGTGCACCTGGCCTGCTTGTGGATCGCCGTCGTCGGCTCCGTCTTCTCCGCCTACTTCATCATTGTGGCGAACTCCTGGATGCAGCACCCCGTAGGCGTTGACATGGTGGATGGCCGGCCCGTGATGACCGACGCCTGGGCAGTGTTCACCAACAACACTGCACTGGTTGCCGTGCCGCACACTCTCTTTGGTGCACTGGCTGTTGCCGGCGCCTTCCTGCTGGGCATTGCCTGGTACCACCTGTGGCGTCGCCGCCACGACGGCATTGATGTTGTGGGCGAGGACGGCAAGCTGGTCCCCGGCGAAGCTGCCATCCCGGGCCGCGACAAGTCCGATTACACCGTGTGGATGAAGTCCCTGCGGATCGGTGCTGTGGTGGCCATGATCTCCTTCGCGGGAACCGCCATCACCGGTGACCTTCAAGGCAAGCTGATGTTCGAACAGCAGCCCATGAAGATGGCCGCCGCTGAAGCTGCCTGCCACGACGGCACGGGCTTCTCGGTGCTGAGCGTTGGCAACCTGGGAGCCACCAACTGCGACGACATCGTTGCAGTTATCGAAGTCCCCGGCATCCTCTCTTTCCTGGCCAAGGGTGACTTCACCACTGAAGTGAAGGGCGTGAACAGCCTTCTGGGTGAGTACAAGGAAAAGTACGGCACCCACCTGCCGGACAACCCGCTCTACGGTGAGCGCGCCGGACAGGAAATCCAATACGTGCCCGTCATGGAAGTGACCTACTGGGGCTTCCGTATGATGATCGGTTTCGGCGGCATTGCAGCGTTCGCCGCACTGCTGGCCCTGTGGGTAACCCGTAAGGGCGTCGTTCCCCAATCCAAGTGGCTCATGCGCCTCGCTGTCTTTGGGATCCTCGCTCCCTTCGGCGCCAACGCCGCAGGCTGGATCTTCACCGAAATGGGCCGGCAACCATTCGTGGTGGCGCCCAACCCGGACATGAACGGTATTGACCAGGTCTTTATGTTCACAGCTGCCGCAGTATCCCCGGGCGTCAGCGCGGGAGAACTCATGACCTCGCTGGTGGTCCTCACAGCCATCTACGCCGTGCTGCTGGTGGTAGAGGTCAAGCTCCTGGTCAAGTACATCCGTGGTGGAGTGGCCTCGGCGATGCCTGAACTGGCCCACGCCAAAGACTCAGACAACCAACCCGACAAGAATGACGACGACACCGGCCCGGACAAGTCCGGCGACGACGTCCTGGCATTCGCCTACTAAAGCCAAGGGGTACTGACAATGGAACTGTTGCCAACCATCTGGTTCGTGGCCATCGCGGTTTTGTGGACCGGGTATCTCTTCCTGGAGGGTTTTGACCTGGGCGTCGGCATGCTCATGAAGCTGTTCGCCCGCAACAACACCGACCGCCGCGTCCTGCTGAACACCATCGGCCCTGTATGGGACGGCAACGAGGTGTGGCTGCTCACCGCAGCCGGTGCCACCTTTGCAG
Organism: Pseudarthrobacter sp. PvP004; assembly: GCF_017876035.1. Taxonomy (NCBI): domain Bacteria; kingdom Bacillati; phylum Actinomycetota; class Actinomycetes; order Micrococcales; family Micrococcaceae; genus Pseudarthrobacter; species Pseudarthrobacter sp. PvP004. The sequence continues at coordinate 2,124,908 of NZ_JAGINL010000001.1, read as the reverse complement.
CTTTCCCCCTCTGGTACGCCTCGCTGTTCTCCACCCTTTACCTCCCGCTCCTGGCAGTCTTGGCCGCCTTGATCTTCCGGGCTGTCGCATTCGAATACCGCGGCAAGGTGGACTCCGAGAGCTGGCGCAACCGCTGGGACTGGGCGATCGCCGTCGGGTCTTTCGTGGCCGCGTTCGGCATCGGCGCTGCACTGGCGCTCACCACCACGGGGCTGCCCTTGGACGCCAACGGAGACCGCAGCGGTGGCCCGATGTCCTGGTTCAGCGGCTACGCACTCCTGGGTGGTTTTGGTGTCGTGGCCTTCGCCCTGGTGCACGCCCTTGCGTTCCTGGCCCTGAAGACCGACGGCGAGGTGCGGTACCGTGCACGCCGCTGGTTTGTGCGGCTGGTTCCGTTTGCGGTGTTGCCGATGTTCGGCTGGATGGTGGCCGTTCAGTTCCTGAGCGGCAAACCGTGGACCTGGGCCTTGGTGGTCGCTGCAGTGGTAGCGGTCGTCCTGGCATGGAGGCTGGCCCGTACTGGGTCCGAAGGGCGCGCTTTCAGTGCGCTCGGCGCGTTCATTGTCTGCGCCACAGCCTCGATCTTTGGAGCCGCGTTCCCTGTGGTCATCCCCTCCACCATCGATCCCGCTTTCAACCTGACCATCTCCAACGCCTCGTCCTCGGACTACACCCTTGGCCTGATGAGCATCGTGGCAGCCGTTGGACTGCCCCTTGTGATCGCCTACCAGTCGTGGACGTACTGGGTGTTCCGACGGCGTGTCAGCGCGGCCCACATCCCCGAAGCGCATGGATTCCTGCCCGCCATCGCCGCGAAGGTCATGATTTCCAAAGACAGCTCGCCCTCCACTCCAAGTCAATCGGGAGACTAGTCGACCCATGAAACCCGTGTTCCCTTCCGGCCCGGCCACGCGATCGGCGCTCTACGCCATTGGCCTGATGTCCGCCCTCAAGGCATTGTCCCTGGTGCTCATGGCCCAGGCTGTTGCAGGGATGCTGGCAGGACTCGCCTCCGGGTCGGAGGAGTGGAACAACGGACTCGTCTGGGGTGCGGTGGGGGCAGTCCTCAGGTCCCTGACCGCCTGGGGCCAAGGCATTGCCTCCAGGCGGGCCGCGCTGGGCGTCAAAGAGGAACTGCGGGCACGGCTCTTGAGGCGCTCGCTGTCCGACGGCGGTTCGTCGCCCGTAGCGGGAATGAACGACGGCGGCCTGGCCATCCTCGCGACGCGGGGACTGGACGCGCTGGACGACTACTACACCCAGTACCTACCTGCCATCGTGAACTGCGCTACGGTCCCGCTGTTGATCGGAGCCCGGATCCTCTTCGCCGACTGGGTAAGTGCCGTGGTGATCGTCCTGACGGTTCCCCTGGTCCCGCTGTTCATGGTCCTGATAGGCAGGCACACCGAAGACACTGTCCAGGAAGCGCAAACCACGCTACGGAAACTGTCCGGCCACATACTGGAGCTCGCCAAAGGCCTGCCTGTCCTGGTTGGCCTGGGCCGTGCCACGGAACAGCGCGCAGCCTTGGAAGACATCTCCGAGCAGTACCGCACCCGGACCATGGGCACCCTTCGCACGGCGTTCCTCTCCGCGCTGGCCCTCGAACTCATTGCAACCATTTCCGTGGCCGTGGTGGCAGTCTTTATTGGCGTCCGGCTGGTACATGGGGACATGCCCCTCGAAGCCGGCCTGCTGGCACTGATCCTGGCCCCGGATTGCTACCTGCCCCTCCGGGAGCTCGGTACCGCGCACCACGCCAGCGATGACGGCAGGGCGGCCCTCCAGACCACCAACAAAGTACTGGACGCCCCTTCGCATGAGCGCCTCCAGAATGGCGGGACGTCCGACGCAGCCCCGGCCGGAGTAGTGGTGGCCGACGTGTCGGTGACGTACCACGGAAGGTCCGCTGCCGCCGTCGGGCCTCTCAGCTTCACCGCCCACCAGGGGAGCGTAACAGCCCTCGACGGTGACAGCGGCGCCGGCAAGAGCACGGTCCTCGGGGTCCTCGCCGGCCTCATCGGACAGGGACCCGGCGCCGAGGTCACAGGAGTCATCACAGGTGCGGCAGCAAAGACGGTGGCGTGGGTTCCACAACACCCCGTCATGGCCGCCGAAACAGTGCAGCAAGAGATTGAGCTCTACCTGGACGGATACGTCGGGAACACCGCTGACGCCGTGACCCGCGTCCTAGGGAAAGCCTCGGCCGACCACTTGGCAGCCAAGCATCCCGCCGAACTGAGCCCGGGCGAACTGCGCCGCGTAGCACTTGCCCGTGGATTGGCCCGAGTGGAAGCCGGCGCGACGCTCTTGCTGCTGGATGAGCCCACCGCCCATCTTGACCCGTACTCCGCCAGCGTTGTCCGCCACGCCATCGAGTCACTTCGCGGCAACGTCACAGTGATCCTGGTGGCCCACGACGCCGCCACCCGGGCGCTCGCCGACCAGCTCGTGCCTGTAGGGCAAAAGAACTCCGTGCCTGCCGTGTCAGCGAAGAACGCACAGCGCACCGATGCCGCAGCCCAGCCCAACAATGCAGTCCCCGCGAAAGACGCTGCACTCCACGGTGATCTCCTTTCCGTTCCCGCGAACGGTAGCGCGCAGGGTCTTCTGCGAGTGTTGAAACCCGTGCGCTGGAAGTTCGCCGCCGCCGGAATCGTGGCCGTAGTTGCCGCCCTGTTCGCAGTGGCGTTGTCGGGACTGTCCGGGTGGCTGATCATCCGGGCCAGCCAACAGCCACCCATCCTCTACCTGCTAGGCGCGATCGTCGGAGTCAGGTTCTTCGGCATAGGGAGGGCCGTGCTGCGATACTGCGAGCGACTCCTGACCCATGATGCCGTCTTCGCTGCCATGACCCGCCTCCGCGGCGCACTGTGGGCATCACTGAGCCGCAGGGCGCTGTCTCTCCGCCGCCTCCTCCAAGGCGGCAACGTCTTGGGCTCCATCGTGGACGACGTGGACACCCTCCGCGATCTCCTGCCCAGGGTTGTCCTCCCGCCCATGACCGCCGTGGGAGTCGGGGCCGCGGCGATCCTCGCCACAGCCATGGTCTTACCGGAGGCTCTGGCAGCGGTGGTGATGGCCGCCGTCGTGGGGCTGATCCTTGCCCCGACCCTGGCCGTCCTGGCTGACAGGAACGCAGCCAAAGCCGAACAGCACATGCGTTCAGTAGTGCTTCGGGGAGTGGCCGCCGCCCTTGACGCCCGGGCGGAACTCAGCGCCAACGGAGTGAGCGAGCCCGTCCTCGGTGCACTGCGCGACAAAGACCGCACCGCCACCCTCTCTGCACAGCGCTCGGCATGGGCTGAAGGGCTCGGCCAGGCCGTGATCGTTCTCGGGTGCTCCATGGCCGCATTGTGGGCGGGCGTCCTGAGTGCGCCCGCCGTTCTGAACGGCACTGTCGCCCCTGAACTCGCAGCCGTCATAGTCCTGATGCAGCTGGCCCTGGTTGAACCATTCGGGGGCATCGTATCCGCCGTACGCCAAGCGCCCGCGCTCGCAGATGTGCTGGGCCGGGTGGCGGCATCCGGCGCTTTGGACGCTCCCGCTTCACTGAACCAAGCGGAAGACCACGACGGCGGCATCCGGCGCCTGCCGGATCGGCCCGGCAAAGCAGGACTGGAATTGATAGGTGCATCAGCGGCCTGGCCCGGTGGGCCTGACGTCTTTACTGGTGTAAATGCTGTTGCCGAGCCTGGCCGCTGGCTTGCCATAACAGGGCCTTCGGGCGCAGGGAAGTCCACGCTCCTCTCCGTGCTCCTCGGATTCCTGCCGCTGACGGAAGGAACTGTGCAGCTCTCCGGCACAGCGGCATGGTGCCCCCAGGAGGCCCACCTGTTCGACTCCACTCTTCGTGGCAACCTCCTGCTGAGCCGGCCGGCCGGAGCGAAGCCCAGCGAGGCGGAGATGCACAAGGCCCTGGCCGACGTCGGACTTGATTCAGTGGTGAATGCGTTGCCGGATGGGCTCGACGCCCGCATAGGTCCCGGTGGTTCATTCCTGAGCGGCGGCGAACGGCAGCGGCTTGCCATGGCCAGGACCCTCCTCACCGGAGCCTCCGTGTTGTTGCTTGACGAACCAACTGCCCACTTGGACGCGGGCTCGGCCCGGGAAATGATGGCTATACTCCGCAGCGGGCTCAAGGACGTCACTATTGTCCTGGTCACCCATAACCCGGAGGACATTGATCCGGCTGATGCGCGGCTTGAACTGCCCGCGGTCCGATCTGCCGTCAAGCGAAGTCCGGGCGCGGCGGAACTGGTGGGAAGGCCTACTGCTCAGTAGCCTGTTGGCATGCCTTTCGACGCCGCAAGCCAAGCCATGCCTGATGTCCTCGCAACCGGCCTTCAATGGCGGCCGGCCACCATGGAAGACCTGGATAACTGGGCAGGCCTGATCTCCCGGACGGCCGCCGTCGAACATCCCGTCTGGTATGAAAAGCGCGGCGACCTCGTCCACATCCTGCAGTCCACCAAGAACCCGCCGGAAACCAGCACCCTGTTGGGCCTGGACGCCGGGGGAGTAGCGCGCGCCTATGGGCGTATCTCCAAAAACCCCACGGGAGACAAGGCCACAGGAATGGCGTGCGTCGATCCGGAGTGGCAACAACGAGGCATCGGCTCTGCAGTCCTGGTGTGGCAGGAAGGACAAGTGCGCAACCGGTTCCAAGCCGATGAGGCCGCCGGTCACACCACGGCGCCGCCCCGCCTCCGCATCCAGACGGAGGAGCAGCACGAACATCAGGCAACACTCCTGATGGGGCACGGCTACGGGGCCGTGCGCTGGTTCAGCGAAATGCACCGGCCATTGACTGCGGAACTGCCTGAAGTCCGGCTTCCCGCCGGACTTGAGCTCAGGACCCTCGATCCATCGCTCTTCGAACCCGTGCGCCAAGCCCACAACGATGCGTTCAGGGACCACTGGGGGAGCGAACCGCGGGACGAAGAATCGTGGCGGTTCACCATCGAGGAACCCACTGCCCGGCACGATCTGGGCGCGGTGGTTATCGACCAAGCCAAAGGCGAGGTGGCCGGATACCAGCTGACCAGCTTCGATCCCGACTCTGCCGCGGATCGCGGTTTCAAGGAAGGCTACACGGAGCTCCTTGGCGTGCGGCGTGCCTATCGCGGCCGGGGCATTGCCCAAGCACTGCTCGCCGATGCCATGCAGCGCTACGCCTCGGCGGGAATGGACGTGGCATCACTGGACGTTGACTCAGCCAACCCCACCGGGGCGCTGGAACTCTACCTTGGCATGGGCTATACGCCCGTGAACCGCAGCATGACGTGGGAGAAAATGCTCTAGGTTCCTAGCCGTCCACATCATGAAGATGGTGAACAACATCGTGGAGGAAGTACTGGGAGAACGTCAGCACGGTAAATGAGGATCCATTGCTGCGCGTTCCGGTACGCTGCCAGTCATCCTCGGTGACCCGTGCGAAGGACTCGGCAATCTCCGTACCCTCGGCCTCAAGCTGATCGGCCACCGTCCGTGGGTCCGCCGAACCGTACTCTCCGTCGATCGCGGCCTGGTCCTGGTCCCAGTTGGCGAACCGGGCGTCGTCCTCCGTCAGCATCAGGTTGAGACGCTGGTCGAAAAGGCTGAAGACGTCCCGGACGTGGCATGCGTACTCCAGGTTGGACCAGGTGTGGTCATTAGGACGTGTGGCAACGTCCTCCCGGCGCAGGACGGCACGCCACCGGGGGAGCATGTTGACGACGGTGCCAGGCACCGTGGAGGGAGTCACGGTCGCGGGATCAAAACCGCACTCGGGGCAGGGCTGTGAGAGCACCCAGGTCCAGTCTTTTTCATCAGGGATGATCGGCATGCGGCCAGTCTAAGCTGATCCGCTCCGTGCCTCTGGGCAGCCCACGAAATATGGTGTCGTTTTCCAATTACTTACCGACCCGCCCAAGAGTAAAGTTCGTTCCGGGGGGAGAGCCGGAAAGAGAAAACAATGCTCAAGGATCAGCAGGTTGGTGCCGTCCTACCGGCACAGGACATAGCCCGGGCACGCGCGTACTACAGCGAAAAACTCGGACTGGAACCCGAAAATCCGGACGACGACGACAACCTCCAGTACAGGTGCGGCGATGGAACCGGATTCTTTGTCTATCAGACGTCGAATGCAGGGACTGCGAAGAACACCCAAATGGGCTGGACTGTCAGTGATGTCAAGGCCACGGTGCAGGAGTTGCGCGGCAAGGGAGTCAAGTTTGAGGACTACGACTTCCCTGGCCTGAAGACCGAAGACGGCATCGCCACGATGCCCGATGGAAGCGCTGCAGCATGGTTCCTTGACAGCGAGGGAAACATACTCAGCATCAACCAAACCGGCTAGCCCATGCGGTGGCTTCAAGGCCACGGCAGCACAAAGGCCGGAGGTGCCATAACCCCCGGCCTTTGCCGTGCTGCTTGACTTTTCTGCGGCTATTCCGCGGCTTCAGCCCAGGCCATGCTCGGCCCGATTGCCTCCACAGGCTGGGACAGCGGCACGCCCGATCCGTCCCTGCGACCATGCTCGTGGGGGAGTGCCCGTGCCACGCCGGCGGCGGATGAAGCCTTGGCAGGACCATGTCCGGCCCACGCCATCAACAGCGTGTCTTCGCCCTTGAGGAAGCGGTGAACCCGCACGCCACCTGTTGCCCGACCCTTGGCCGGATACTCCTCGAAAGCAGTCACTTTGGCAGTACCCGGCGCCGTCCCCGGAAGGGCGCCGTTGGTACCGGCAATGGTCACCACGACGGCGGCAGGATCGTCCGCGCGCACGGTACCGAAGTGGATTACTTCGTCCCCGGCCGCAAGCTTGATGCCGGCCATGCCGCCTGCTGTGCGTCCCTGCGGACGGACGTTCGACGCACTGAAGCGAAGCAATTGGGCCTGCCTTGTCACGAAGACGAGGTCCACGTTGTCGTCCTGGGCAGGTTCCACCGCGAGCACCAAGTCTTTGTCTTTAAGCGCAATGATCTCCCAGTCCTCACGGTTCAACGGGTAATCGGGCTGCACGCGCTTCACCACGCCCTGAACCGTGCCAATGGCAAGGACGGCGTCCAAGGGCACGAAAGCCACCAAGGTTTCACCCTTGAGTAAGGTGATGAAGTCCTTGGCGGGGACGCCACCGGCCAGGTTGGGCAGACCTGAGACCGGGGGCAGCACGGGCATGTCCATCACTTGGAGCCGCAGCATGCGGCCCTGCGAGGTGACCGCGCCGATTTCGCCCCTGGCGGTGGTCTTCACCACTGAGCGGAAGACGTCGTGTTTGGTGCGGGGGCCGGCCTCGGCGAGTGGCTCCTGGTTGGATGTCCTGGCAATCTGCCCTGAGACGCTGAGCAGGGCCCAGCAGGGGTCGTCCGGAATTTCCAGCGGCAGCGCTGCTGCCTTGCCTTTGGGGCCCGGAACTGACGCTGCCAATGCCGCAGCCACCGTGGGGGAAACAGCTTCCGATTCCAGCAGCACCGTGCGCCGGGGCGTGCCGTACTTCTCGGCAATGACGGCCAACTCGCCGGAAACAAGATCTCGGAGCAACTCGTCCGAGGCCAGGATGGCTTCAAGTGCCTCGATCTCGCGGCGGAGTTCGTCCTGTTCCTTCTCCAATTCAAGACGCGAGTACTTGGTCAGCTGCCGCAGGCGCAGTTCCAGGATGTAGTTGGCCTGGATCTCGGTGAGGTCGTAGATGGACATGAGGCGTTCGCGCGCGGCCGAGGCTTCGTCGGAGGAACGAATGATCTGGATGACCTCGTCGATGTCCACAATCGCGATCAGCAAGCCCTCCACCAAGTGGAGGCGGTCCTTCTTCTTGCCAAGGCGGAAAGAGGTACGGCGGCGCACCACATTCAGGCGGTGTTCCACGTACACCTGCAGCAACTGCAGGAGGCCAAGCGTCTGCGGCTGGCCGTCCACCAAGGTGACGTTGTTGATGCCGAAGGAATCTTCCATGGGTGAGTAGCGGTACAGCTGCTGAAGCACGGCGTTGGGATTGAAACCGTTCTTCAACTCGATGACCAGGCGGAGGCCGTGATTACGGTCCGTGAGGTCAACGACGTCGCTGATGCCGGTCAGCTTCTTGGAATTGACGGCATCCTTGATCTTTTCGATGACCTTCTCAGGGCCCACCATGTAGGGAAGCTCAGTGACCACCAGGCCCGTGCGACGGGCAGACAGCTGTTCCACCTCAACCTTGGCGCGGGTCTTGAATGATCCACGCCCCGTGGCGTACGCGTCCCGGACTCCGTCCAGTCCCACGATGCGGCCGCCAGTGGGAAGGTCGGGCCCCGGGATGAACCGCATGATCTCCTCCAGCGTGGCACCGGGGTTGGCGATCAGGTGGCGTGCGGCGGCGATGACCTCCACCAGGTTGTGCGGAGGCATGTTCGTGGCCATGCCCACAGCAATGCCCGTGGTGCCGTTGACCAGCAGGTTGGGGAAAGCAGCGGGGAGGACATCGGGCTGCGTCAGCTGGTTGTCATAGTTGGGGACAAAGTCCACCACGTCTTCGTCAAGGTGGTCCGTCATGGTCAGCGCTGCGGCCGCCAAGCGTGCTTCCGTGTAGCGCGGTGCTGCCGGGCCGTCGTCGAGCGATCCAAAGTTGCCGTGGCCATCGATCAGTGGCAGCCGGAGGGAAAAGTCCTGCGCCATGCGGACCATGGCGTCATATATCGCGGTATCGCCGTGCGGGTGGAGCTTGCCCATGACTTCGCCCACCACGCGGGCGCTCTTGACGTGTCCTCGATCCGGGCGGAGGCCCATGTCGGACATCATGTACAGAATGCGCCGTTGAACCGGCTTCAGTCCGTCGCGTGCGTCCGGGAGGGCGCGCGAGTAAATCACCGAGTAGGCGTACTCCAGGAAGGAGCCCTCCATCTCGGAAGTGACATCGATATCGACGATGTTCTCGGTGAAATCGCCGAGGGGCTCGCCTTTGCGTGCGGGAGTTTGGCTGCGGGCCATGGGGTCGGTGGATCCTTGAAAGTTGTACTGCGGATGTTTTAGCTAGGCTAAGCCTATGGTGGATCAGCCCGGCGTCGGCATTTATCCGGAATATTGGGAGGCCGATGTCGTGCTGCGCGACGGCGGGACAGCCCACCTTCGCCCCATACGACCCGAAGACGCGGACGCTTTGCAGGCCTTCCACGCGGGCCAGTCGCAGGCCTCCATCTACATGAGGTTTTTCTCCTTCAAGCCCAAGCTCTCCGGCAAGGAAGTGCGGCGCTTCACGGAAGTGGACCACATCAACCGTGTCGCATTCGTCATCACCATCGGCGGCGAAATCATAGGGATCGGCCGCTATGACCGGCTTGAGGATCCTGCCGAGGCTGAGGTCGCCTTCAACATTTCCGACGCACACCAGGGCCGCGGGATCGGCTCCATCCTCCTGGAGCATTTGGCAGCTGCCGCCCGGGAAAACGGGATCCGCCGCTTCACGGCCGAGGTCCTGCCGGACAACCGTAAAATGCTGATGGTCTTCGCAGACGCCGGCTATGACCTCAAACGCCAATTCGACGACGGCGTTGTCTCCGTGGAATTCAACATCGATCCTACGGAGAAATCACGTGCCGTCATGGAGTCACGGGAGCACCGCGCGGAGGCGCGCAGCGTGCGCGACCTGTTGTCGCCGTCGTCGGTGGCTGTTATCGGTGCCAGCCGCAAGTGGGGGACGGTGGGCTACCAGCTGCTGGAGCACATCATCGAAGGCGGCTTCAAAGGTCCGGTCTACGCCGTCAACCCGGAAGCGTTCGAACTCGCCGGAATGATCTCCTTCGGGAAATTGTCCGAGATCCCGGGGCCGGTTCAGCTGGCCATCATCGCCGTTCCTTATGAGGAAGTCCACAAGGTAGTTGACGACTGCGCAGCTGCCGGCGTCAAGGGCCTTGTGGTGGCCACTGCCGGATTCGCCGACGACGGCGAGCGGGGACTCGCCCGCCAGCACGAGCTGGTGCGTCGGGCCAGGGCAAACGGGATGCGCGTCATTGGCCCTGAGTCCCTCGGGATCCTGAATACGCACCCGGCAGTATCCTTGAACGCGTCCATGGCGCCCATGATGCCTCCGAGGGGAAGCCTGGGTTTGTTTTCCCAATCGGCTGCCGTGGGTGTGGCGGTTTACGCCGCCGCCAGCCGCCGCAGGCTAGGTTTGTCGTCGTTCCTGTCTGCGGGAAACCGTGCCGACGTTTCCGGCAACGATGCCATGCAGTATTGGGAAGATGACGCCGATACCTCCGCCGTGGGGCTCTATTTGGAGTCCATCGGCAATCCCCGTAAATTCTCCCGACTCGCCCGGCGGTTGTCGCGCAGCAAGCCCGTGATCGTGGCCAAGTCCGATGTCACGGGACTTAGCCTTCCGCCCGGGCACGAGGTTCGGACCACCCAGGCGCCGGGCGCGGCCGTGGATGCCATGATGCGCCAAGCGGGCGTCATCCGCGTCGAGACCATTGAACAGCTTATGGACATAGCCCAGATTGCGTCCTCGCAGGCACTGCCCAAGGGGCCGGGCCTGGCTGTCTATTCCAACTCGGTCGCCTTGGGCAAAGTGGTTGCGGACAGTGCAGTGCCGCTCGGTTTGGACGTAGCCCGACTAGTAACGGACCTGGACCTCGACGCAGGGATGTCGCTCGCCGTTCCTGCCCTCCGGTCCAGCTTGCAGGAGAGCCTCGCGGACGAGTCCGTCCACGCCGTGGTTGCCGCACTCCTCCCCGCCCGCGGACTCACCGTGGAGGCGCTGGCAGGAGTCTTGGCCGAATGCGCTGCTGAATCCGGAAAACCGGTGGTGGCTGCGTTCACCGGAATCCTGGATCCCTCCGTGCAGGTGGAAGGCATGGTAGGAACAGCCGGCAAGCCCGTGCTGCCGTGCTACTCCAATGCCGGTGCCGCCGTGGCGGCTCTGGCTGCGATCGTCCGCTATGCGCAGTGGCGCGACCGGGACCAAGGGCTGTTTGTGGAGCCCGAGGACTGCGATGTGGACGGCACCAGGGACACGCTGACCGCGATGCTGGCCGGCGTCACGGGCGAAAAGATCAGAAAGCTCGACGCCGGTGCTGCCGCGGCGCTGCTGTCGGGCTACGGAATCGAGGTAGTACCGTCGCTTGGATTTGGTACCTCTGATGAAGCCGTGCAAGCCGCGGATACCGTTGGATGGCCCGTAGTTCTCAAGACCACCGATCCTGCGCTGCGGCACCGACTTGACCTGGGCGGGGTTCGGCTGGATATCCAGGACGCGGAGTCCCTGAGGCAGAACATCGCCCAAATGCGCCGCGCCTTGGAGCCTTACGGATCACCCTCACTTGAAGTACAGGCGATGGCACCTGTGGGGCAGGCCTGCACTTTCCGTGCGATGGAAGACCCCCTGCTGGGGCCGGTTCTGTCGTTCGGGTTGGCAGGAGATGCCGTGAACCTGCTGGACGACTGGGCCCATCGGGTGCCGCCGCTATCGGCTGCCGATCTGCACGATGTCATCCGCTCACCCCGGGCGTCCCGGAAGCTCTTCGGCTACCAAGGACTGCCCGCCGTGGATGTGGCAGCCCTTGAGGACATCGCAGCCAGGCTCGCCAAGCTAAAAGATGACCACCCTGGAATCGCGCTGGTGGAATTCAACCCCGTCCTTGCACATCCCACAGGCGCCACCATCCTGGGGGCGGAGGTTTGGATCGGCAACGCAGCGCAGCGTACGGACAGTGCCCGGCGCGCCATGCGGGGTTAGCCACAGGAAGGGACCGCACGGTTAGGTAGTCACCAAGCGATCTGTGAAAATGGGGGAATGAGCACCCAGTCTCCGACGCCTCAATCCCGCCCGTCCAACGCCGGGCACCACACCGCCCACCATCACGGCTCGCAGGGACAGAGCCTGGACCAGGCGCTGCAGCAGGCAGGCTTCTACCCGCGGTTGGTGGCAGACGTCGTTGACGACGCCTTGGATGGCCGGGAGTGCCTCTCCCACTTGGTCCACCTGGAGACCCACTTCGACCGTGCCGAGGTCCGCAGGCACATCACCGTGCTGGTGCTCACGGAAGACATGCTGGTGATCACCCACGTTGATGACCAGCAGCTGGATGAGGCCGGAGAACAGATCGTCGCCCAGGTTTCCACTGAGTCGGTACCTGTGGCCCAGATCCGCTCGGTGGTGCTCAGCTACATGTATGCGCAACCCCAGGACTACAAGCCGTCCGATCCTGTCCGTGAGATGACTGTGTCCATCGCTTGGTCCGGCGGGCAACGCCTGGACATGGGGCCGGCGAGCTGCGGGGATCCCCAGTGCGAAGCCGACCATGGCTACAGCGGAACCATCGCCCAGGAAGACATTGTCCTGCGGATCAGCGCTGAGGCAGACGGACTCCAGGCAGTCCAGGACGCCAAGACATTTGCCCGTGCACTGCGTGCGGTCAATACGGGCAATCCAACACCCGCCCAACATGCCAGCATCCCGGCACCGAGGCCGCGTTCGGGCGTCTTCAGCAACCGCCTCAGCCGCGGACACCAGCGTTGAGGGAAACTGCACAGAACCCGGTGAACACAGCTGCGGGGACCGCCCCGGCCGCAGACCTCCCATCGCCCCCGCTTTTCGGGAGCAGATCCATAGCCGAAGTCCTGACGAGTTCCGCCGCGGCCCTTGGCATGCCCGGCTTCACCAACCACCTTCAGCTGCCGTCAACGCAGCGTGTCTGTGTGGTCCTCGCCGATGGCCTCGGCCGCAGCCTGCTGAAGCAGAAGGCCTCCCACACGCCCTTCCTCCGTTCGGTCATGGCTGAGGGACAACGCAATGTCCCTCCATGGATTGACGCCGCCTTCCCCAGCACTACGGCAGCGTCCCTCGCGAGCCTCGGCACCGGTTTGCCTGCCGGCCAGCACGGAATGGTGGGCTACGACGTCCTCGATCCCGCCCAAGACAAGGTAGTCAACCTTCTGGGCAACTGGGATTCACAGGTGGATCCTGCGCTATGGCAGCCTCACGCGACGGTCTTCGAACGGCTGGCGGGAGAGCTGGACGTCGTCACCGTCAGCCTGCCGCAGTTCGGAAACTCGCCCATGACACAGGCCGCTCTGCGGGGAAGCCGCTTTGTGGGCGGTATCACCCTGCATGCCAGGACCGCCGCAGCCGCTGAGGCAATGTCCGGTGGCGGCCGTTCCCTGATGTACTTCTACGCCAACGAGCTGGACAAAGCCGGCCACCGCTATGGCTGCCAGTCCGACCGCTGGGAGCACCAACTCGAAGAACTCGACTCCACGGTGAAGAGGCTCTCCGCCACACTGCCTCCCGGAACCACCATCCTGGTGACCGGCGACCACGGCATGTTGGACGTTCCCGAGTCCCAAAGGATCGATTACTCCGCTGATGAATCTTTGGTGGCCGGTGTCCGGCACACTGCCGGCGAGCCCCGCATGGTCCATCTCTACTTGGAACCGGACGCAGCCCCTGCCCACCGGGAAGCCCTCATTGAAGCCTGGCGTCGTCGCTTTGGTGAAAGGATATGGGCCTTTACGCGAGAGCAGGCCGCGGATGCAGGGTTATTCGGCCCGGTGCGTCCCGAGGTCGCCCCCCGCATCGGCGACGTCATGATCGCAGCGCGTGACACCCTGGCCCTCTACGACACACGGAGGGCCCGCCCGGCATCACTCGAAGTAGTGGGGCAGCACGGTTCGCTGACCAAGGCCGAGCGCGAAGTACCCCTGTTGTGCTTCGCCGCTGCCGGCAAGAAGGGCAAACGTGGCTGAGCTGGTCTTCTTCTCTGGCACCATGGACTGTGGCAAGTCCACCCTGGCCCTCCAAATGGACCATAATCATCGGGCACGGGGCCGCGGAGGTGTTCGGTTCAGCTGTAACGACCGTGCAGGTGATTCAACGATCTCCAGCAGGCTGGGCCTTCAGACCGATGCGGTTGAGGTTGTGGGCGGCACCGATTTCTGGGACGAAGTGGTTGCCCGGCGGACCAACGGACTCCGCGTGGACTACCTCATCTGTGATGAGGCGCAGTTCTACTCACCCACCCAGGTGGAGCAGTTGGCGCGGGTTGTGGATGAGATGGATGTGGACGTCTTCGCGTTCGGCATCACCTCCGACTTCCGTACCAGATTGTTCCCCGGCTCACAGCGGCTTATTGAACTCGCGGACAAAGTGCAGGTGCTGCAGGTGGAAGCTTTGTGCTGGTGTGGCCGACGGGCAACGCAGAACGCCCGCACCGTGAACGGCATCATGGTGGTGGAGGGTGACCAGGTGATGGTGGGCGATGTCGCACCCCAAAACAGCGGCGACGAGCCTGTGCCCGACGAGCCTGTGCCCGCGCACGCCGTGGGTTACGAGACGTTATGCCGCCGGCACTACATGAGGCGTGTGACGGCTCATGGCGCAAATCTGATGGCAGGGGCGGACCAGCCGCTGCCGTTCGACATTGATGCTTGCCTCTGGCCGGGGGCAGGAGCTCTCCGGCACGGCTAGCCGATCCAGCCAGCCGTTGCTGCCATCTCCGCGGGGCTAGTCTCCGCGAGCCCCGAAAACGATCTCGTCCCAGCTCGGGATGCTGGACCGCTTGGGGCGTGAGGGTTGGCGTTCCGCGGGGGCATCAACGTCCTTGCGAACGTCTGAGTCTTTCTGGTCCTCTACGGGAGTCTCATCCTGAGGGACGCCAGGGACGTCATGTGCAGCTTGCAAGCCGGTGGAATCGTCTTCCCCGCGGGGTTCCGGGTTGCCGCTGCCGCCGAGGAGTTCGTCGAGCCCTGCAGGTTTGCGGCCCGCCAAGGAAGTAACGGGCCGGAGCGGGCTGGCTACCACCGTTATTTCACGTGTGTCAGTGCTGACTCCATTGTGGAGCTTCAGGGAGTCGTCGCCGTCGTCGTCGTGGGACTCAAAGTGTCGCGGGGCCAGACTCAACCGCGACAGCATCGAAGGGCGCCCGTCTTTGCGTGCGGGCTCCTCGGCGGCAGGGGCTGCCGGCTCACCATCCGCATGGCCTGTTTCTTCTGCCGCCTCGTCACTTTCCTCGCCCGGCCGCGGGTGCGCTGCCGGAACGTTGCTCAGCAGTACTGCCAAGGCATCATCGCCGTCTTCGTCCACGCCCAAGCGTTGGCCTCGCCGGGAGCGGAGCATTTCCAGGAGGCTGTCTGATTCTTTCGCGGACGCACGTGCTGCTGTTTCGGCGTCGGTTTCGAAATCGAACGGCCTGTCCGAAACCGCGGCAAGTCGTCGCGCAGGCACCGGGCCGTCCATCGGCTCAAGTTCGCTGAGTTGCTGGGCCCAGCGGTTGGCGTTCTGCAGGGACTTGCGTTGGGGACTGAAAGTCCACATGGCAGGCGGCTCTTCGCCGATGCTTCCATGGGCGCCGGGAACAGTTTCGAAGCGTGCGACGACGGTCCAGGTGCCGTCCGGACGACGCCATGAGTCCCAATCCACCGTGGAGGAATCGATACCGTGCGCCGAAAGCCGGTAGTCAACCATCTCCCCGAGAGTGGCCGGGTTGTCGCCGAAAGCGGAGCGGTAGATGTCATGCCCGGGGGCAGGGGAGGCAACTTCGATGTTGCGGGCCTGCCGCACTACGTACTCACGCTCTGCAAGCACAGGGCCTTCATAGCGCTGGACGTTGGCAAGGGGGAGACCTGAGAGTTCAGCAACTTCCGTGGCCGTGGCTCCGCTGCGGATCCGGGCCTGGATGTCGCGGGGCGACATGGCAATCGCCGTGTTGGAAGCGCGTGCGGCCACCTGGGCAGGGGTGCGGCTCGCCGCGGCCCTCAAGGCCTCGTCGATCGGAAGCTGGAACATCGCACCGCCCGGGCCGCTTAAGAGCAGATGCCCGCCGTCGTCGTGGACGCCTACC
Source organism: Pseudarthrobacter sp. PvP004 (assembly GCF_017876035.1). Lineage (NCBI taxonomy): Bacteria > Bacillati > Actinomycetota > Actinomycetes > Micrococcales > Micrococcaceae > Pseudarthrobacter > Pseudarthrobacter sp. PvP004. Next base: position 2,109,117 of record NZ_JAGINL010000001.1, on the reverse strand, counting down.
AGCCGTAGATCCTGCATAACACCCTCCACCACATGGCATAACTGACATTCGAAACTCTGCCACCCGCGGGGGCCTTTTCCTACTAGGACAAAGGGCGTGCCGTGATATTCCGCTGAAAGCCGATCGATTCCGGAAGGCTTCCCGAGCTTTTTCGCACCAGATCGAGTTCTATGGACTTTTTGGGCGTGGGGGAGGACAATCTGGCCGAGATCGGGCACAAATCCGGGGCGTCCGGCGTTTGCACCCTTAAGCCGGCGGCAGGAGAGTTGCTGCACTCCGGTTTCCAACCCGGAACAGGTATGGAGGACGAAGAAGGACCATGGCCACGGATTACGATGCCCCTCGAAAGACCGAGGAAGACGTCAGCGAGGATTCCTTGGAAGAACTGAAGACCCGCCAGTCGGGGAAGCAGTCCTCAGCGGTGGACGTCGACGAGACCGACCTCGCCGATGGCTTCGAGTTGCCGGGCGCGGATCTGTCCGGGGAAGAGCTCCTCATTCAGGTCATGCCGCCCCAACCTGATGAATTTACGTGCTTCAACTGTTTCCTGGTCAAGCACAGGTCCCAGATCGCTGCGGAACGGGGCGGCCACCAGTACTGCACCGAATGCGAGAGCTAGGCGCTGCCGCGGGGCCGGGAACCCCCATGGAAGGGGTCACGGGTGGCGTCAGCTCCTGACCGGCCCGGCGTTAACCCTGTGGCGTGGTGAGGGCGGAAACGAGCTCATCGGGCCGGCGGGAGGACGCCAGCCAGTAAGGGGTCCGGTCCGCGGGGTCCGTGATCTCAATCTTGACCACGGGGTCGATCCACCCGCGGAAGCACATGTAGGCGAGTCCATTCAGGCGGGGACCCCGTTCAGCGGTGGCCTCTGCTTTCCTGAATGCCTGGACGGAGCCTACGAATTTGCGGTCGATGCTGGCCCGACCCACCCTGACGGTGTTAGCCGTAACGGTGATGGTGGGCGTAGAGAGCACCAACATGATGGTCATAATGGCCAGCAGCGCCAAGGCGGCGATGATGCCGGTGGCCGCGCTGATGGGACCAAACATCAGGACGCCGGCGCCGGACAAGCCAACCACCACAACCCAGATCCACACAGACGGCCACAACTTCTCGGTGTACAGGACGTCGGAGGCCGAAGGGGTGTTCCGGGCAGGCATGGGGGAGGACTGGTCAGGCGTAGGCATGGGTCCAGCTTATCGGGCCCTGGCCGTGGTCCCAGTAGAATGGACCATTGTGAGCAACGAGACCGCAGTATTCAGCACAGACCAGAGCTCCGCAGTCGCGGACAGCAGCGAAACCACAGCAGCCTACAGCGCCCCCACTTTGGAAGTGCAGCTGAAAATGCTCGACGCCGGGTTGGAGGCCCCGTCCTACGCGCACCCCGGTGATGCCGGTGCCGATCTCCGCGCACGTGTGGATGTGCACCTTGCTCCCGGCCAACGGAAACTCGTTCCAACGGGCGTCTCCATTGCGTTGCCTGAAGGTTTCGTTGCCCTGATCCACCCCCGTTCCGGGCTGGCCACCAAGCATGGACTCACGGTGGTCAATGCTCCCGGCACTGTGGACGCAGGCTACCGTGGCGAAATCGCCGTCACGCTCCTGAACACCGACCAGGAAAATGCCATTGACCTCAAGCGCGGCGATAGAATTGCACAAATGGTGATTCAGCGCGTCGAATACGCGCAGTTCGTGGCTGTTGACCAACTGTCCGAGTCCGTTCGTGGAACCGGCGGCTTCGGGTCCACGGGTGGATTCAACGCACCGAAGGCCTGAGAGACTACCGAACCTTGCGTGTACCGCACACCAAACGATTGACGTATGTGCGCGGTTTAGCGAGGTTTAACGTGGTTGCGGTTTACTTGGGGATAGACCACTACTAAGGAGAAAACCCAATGCTTTTTGGGCGCGGCAAGAAGTCCAAGGACGATCGGTCCGAAACCGCCGGCACTGTTGAGGAGTCCGGTGCCGAGGCGCTGGCTTCCGAACCAGGCGGGTCCGGTACGCCCGGCGATTTCCGCCTTGGCAAAGGCCCCTTGGACATAGACGAGATCGAGAGCCGCGATGGCTACGTCGACCTCGGTGCACTGTTGATCGCACCGGCGGATGGTCTCCAACTGCGGCTTGAGGTGGAAGAAGCCACCCAACGCGTGGTGGCCGTGACCATGGACCTCAACGGTTCGAGCCTGCAGCTCCAGGCGTTCGCGGCGCCGCGTTCCGAAGGTCTTTGGGACGAAATCCGCGAGCAGATCACCCAGTCGGTGGCGAGCCAAGGCGGGGAAACCGAAGAGGTTTCCGGAGCTTTCGGCACGGAACTCGTGGCCAAACTGCCCGCTGAGGCGGCTGACGGCAGCCGCGGCTTCCGTGCCGCCCGCTTCATGGGTGTGGACGGGCCCCGATGGTTCCTCCGTGGTGTCCTTGGCGGGCAGGCTGCCTTGGAACGTGATGCCGCAGCGGGGCTGGAAGACCTCTTCCGCAAAGTTGTGGTGGTCCGCGGGGACAATCCGATGCCTCCGCGCGAACTGTTGCAGCTGCGCCTGCCCAAGGATGCCGCGGTACCGGGCCAAGCGGGCGCACCCCAGGGTGCGGTTCCCCCGGCAGCGCCTGCAATGCAGCAGCCGGAGCGAGGGCCGGAGATCACCCAGATTGGTTGATTCCCCCGGCGGCAGCGGTGTGCCCGGTCAGAGGCCCCCTGAGCAAGGAGTCCGTGATCTTCCTGCACGGGGCAGGGCTGTATGTACCGGCTTCATTGAATCCGTAACGCATCAACCGCCCAGCGAACAACCATTCTTTTCGGCTGTGGTGGTGGATGCCCTGAGGCCGGGGGACCAGCGTGCGTCCGCTCCCGGCGGAGCCCGGAAGTCCTATGACCGCCTCCGTGTGATCTGGCTGGGCAGGACCCGGGTTCCCGGCATTGAAGCCGGTGTGCAACTTCGCTTGAACGGCATGGTGACCCAGGTTGATGGACTACCGGCCATGTTCAATCCCCGATACGAAATACTTTCCCGTCAGGAGCACCTATGACCGTGGCAAACGGATCAGAACCGAAGGACACAGGGCGCCCCACGCCCCCGGAGGACCACGTTGTGCTGCCCGACGCGGCTAAGGCCGGTCCGGACTCACCCAGTGTGTCCGAGCTCGCTGCGGGATATGCCGAAAAGGCCGGCCTTCACCGGAACAGCGCGGGGCACGTCGACATGCTGAAGTCAGCGGGCGGGGTACAGGGCATTGCCGAGAGCATCCTTCCCGGACTGGTCTTCCTGGTGGCCTTTACCATCACCCGGGATTTAACGCCGTCTCTTATCGCGGCGCTGGCTACCGCCGCCGTCTTCACCGTGGTGCGCCTGATCCAGCGGCGGCCCTTGACGCAGGCATTGGCCGGCGTGGTGGGCGTGGGTATTTCCGCGTGGCTGGCCAACACCACGGGTAAGGCAGAGGACTTCTATGTCCTGGGGTTCTTCACCAACATCGCCTATATCGCGGGCATGGTGCTCTCCATCGTGCTCAAGTGGCCGGTTGCGGGGCTTCTGTTCGGTTTCGTGCGCAACGAGGGACTTGAGTGGCGGAAGGATGCTGAAAGGCTCCGCGCCTACAGCCTGGGCACGTGGATCGTGGTGGCGGTGCTTGCTCTCCGCCTGGTGGTTCAGGTGCCGCTGTACTTCATGGGTGAACCCGGCCTGACAGCGTTGGCCACCACCAGGCTCCTGATGGGGGCCCCGCTGTACATCCTGGGCCTCTGGGTGGCCTGGCTGGTCACCAAGCCGGCGACTCAGCCGTCGAAGCCGTCGTCTTCAGCGGACTGATCTGCTGCTTCGGAGGACCCCTCACGAGGTTCCTGGCCGTCCTCGGCCGCTGGTGACAACAGGGCCCGCAGCCCGTCTTCCGCTGCGATGGTGGTGACGAAGAACAGCTCGTCGCCGCCGTCCAGGACGTCGTCGCGTGTGGGGGTGATGGGTGCGTGGTCGCGCAGGATAGCCACCAGCGTTGCGTCTTCCGGCCAGTCGATACCACCCACCGTGCTCCCGATGACATGGGAATCGTGGGGAACCGTGAACTCAACGATCGATGCCACGCCTGTTTGCAGGGTCAGCAGCCGCACGATGTCGCCGATTTCAACAGCCTCTTCCACCAGGGCCGTCATGAGCTGCGGGGTGTTGACTGCGACGTCCACGCCCCAGGAGTCATTAAACATCCAGTCGTTCTTGGGATTGTTGACGCGCCCAACTGTCCGTCCCACACCGAACTCGGTCTTGGCGAGCAGTGATACCACCAGATTCACTTTGTCGTCGCCTGTGGCAGAAACCACGACGTCGGCATCCTCAAGTTTGGCGTCCTGCAGGGTGCTGAGTTCGCAGGCGTCGCCCACCAGCCAGCGGGCACCTCGAAGCCCGCTGCGTCCGATGACTTCGGGCTTCAAGTCAATAAGGAGGATCTCGTGTTTGTGGGCCAGCAGCTCACGCGCAATGGACGAGCCGACGCTGCCCGCGCCAACAATGACAACTTTCACTAAGACTCCTTGGCGGGTGCTTTGGCGAGGATCCGGCTGATCTCGGAGGTTCTGTCCAGGCTCACCATTGCGTGGACAGTATCGCCCTCTTGGTATGCGGTGCCGGCCTGGGGCAACAGGCCCTCACCAAACCTGGTGAGGAAGGCGATGCGGATTCCGGCGGCGGACTCGATGGAGTCCATGCTGTGTCCGATCCAATCCTCGTGGAGATCCACTTCGGCCAGTACCAAGCGGCCCGACGGCTCGCGGTAGTCACCGGCGAGGTGCTGCTCGGGAAGGATGCGGCGCAGGACCTGGTCGGCACTCCAGCGGACGGCTGCCACCGTGGGGATGCCGAGCCGCTGGTAGATTTCGGCGCGGCCGGGATCATAAATCCGTGCCACCACGTGGGCAACATGGAAGGTTTCGCGGGCCACACGCGTGGCCAGGATGTTCGAGTTGTCGCCGCTGGATACGGCGGCAAAGGCATAGGCCTCTTCCACGCCGGCTTGTTTCAGGGTGTCCCGATCAAACCCGACTCCGGTGACTTTGCGCCCAGTGAACGTGTTGCGCAACCGGCGGAAGGCCCGCTCGTCCTGGTCGATGATGGCCACCGAGTGGCCGGCATCCTCCAAAGTGTGTGCCAGGGTTGCGCCAACACGGCCGCAACCCATGATCACGAAGTGAGCCACCATGTCTCCTAATGTGTGTTGTCCATCCCGCTCGGTATGACTTTACCGGTGCCGCGTGGCTAAGCCGGCGACAACCCGTCATGACATCCCTGGGGATTCAGAGTAGCTTTGCGGAGTGCTGACAATTCTGAATGCCGCGAAGCGGGTGTTGGTGGGCCGGCCAGTCAGGAACGACCGCCTGTCCCACACCTTGTTGCCCAAACGCATTGCTTTGCCGATCTTCGCCTCGGACGCCCTGTCCTCGGTGGCTTATGCCCCCGACGAAATTCTGTTGACGCTCGCCCTTGCCGGCGTAAGCGCCGTGGCTTTCTCCCCGCTCGTGGGCCTGGCCGTCATGGTGGTGTTGCTCACGGTGGTGGCGTCCTACCGCCAAAACGTGCACGCGTATCCGTCCGGAGGCGGCGACTACGAGATTGCCAACGTCAACCTCGGCAAGTACGCCGGTCTTACTGTCGCCTCCGCCTTGCTGGTGGATTATGTGCTGACGGTTGCCGTGTCCATGTCATCAGCGGCGACGTACCTGACCACCGCCATCCCGGCACTCCATGGCCAGCAGGCACTGATTGCCACTATTGGCGTGATCATCCTGGCGCTGGTCAATCTTCGCGGAGTCAAGGAAGCCGGGACGCTCTTCGCTGTCCCGACGTACATCTTCATGGCGTCCATCCTTGGAATGACCGGGGTGGGTATCTTTCAGGCGGTCACCGGCACCTTGGGGGAGGCACCTTCCGCCAACTTCACCATCGTCCCTGAGCCCGGATTTGATGAGGGCCTGGTGGGCCTGGCCGGGGCTTTCCTGCTTCTGCGTGCCTTTTCATCGGGCGCCGCCGCGCTGACCGGTGTTGAGGCCATCAGCAACGGCGTACCAAACTTCCAGAAGCCCAAGAGCAAAAACGCGGCCACCACGTTGCTCCTGCTCGGCGTCATCGCAGCCTCCATGCTGGCAGGCATCCTTTACCTGGCCAACGCCACCAAGGTGCACATCGTCCTGGATCCTGCCCGGGAGTTCCTGGTGGACGGAAAGCCACTTCCTGAGGGGTACATCCAGACACCTGCCATCAGCCAAATCGCAGACACCATCTTCGGGTCCGGCTCCATTCTTTTCTACGTCGTCGTTGCGGCCACCGGCGTCATCCTTGTGTTCGCTTCCAACACGGCTTTCAACGGCTTCCCCGTGCTGGGTTCGATCCTTGCCCAAGACGGCTACCTGCCCCGGCAGCTCCGCACCCGTGGCGACAGGCTTGCGTTCAGCAATGGCGTCCTTGCGTTGGCAGCCGGGGCGCTGGTCCTGATTCTCGCGTTCAACGCAGATGTCACCAAGCTGATCCAGCTGTACATTGTGGGCGTCTTCATCTCCTTCACTGCCAGCCAACTCGGCATGATCCGGCACTGGGGCCGCGAACTTAAACTCGCCAGGGACAAAGCCGTCCGCCGCCGTATTATCAAGTCACGGACCATCAATATGCTGGGCTTCGGGATGACGGCCTTGGTCCTTGTCATCGTCCTCATCACCAAGTTCGAGCAAGGCGCTTGGATTGCTTTGCTCGCCATGTTTGTTCTCTTCCTCATCATGTGGAGCATTCGTGCCCACTACGACAACGTGGCCAGGGAGCTGGCCGTGGACGAGGATTCCTCACCGCGTGCACTTCCCACCAGGGTCCACGCGGTTCTCCTCGTTTCCCACGTCCGCAAGCCGGTCCTCAGGGCGTTGGCATATGCACGGGCGTCGCGGCCATCGCGCCTGGACGCCGTGACCGTGGACATCAGTGCTGAAGAGACAGCCCAGACGGTCCGCGATTGGGAGAAGCTGGAAATCCCCGTTCCCCTGACCGTTCTGGCCAGCCCCTACCGTGAGACCGTGACACCCATCATGGATTACATCAAGAACATGCGCCGCGACTCACCGCGGGACCTGATCGTGGTGTACATCCCCGAATATGTGGTGGGCAAATGGTGGGAACAACTCGTCCATAACCAAACAGCACTCAGAATCAAGACGAGGCTCCACTTTGAACCTGGAGTCATGGTTGCCAGCGTCCCGTGGCAGTTGAAATCGTCCGAAGAAGCAAAGGCACTGCAGGATACCTAAATGACCTCCCACAGTAATTCCCCCCAACACCACTCCGGAGACCAGGGTGCGCCCGCCACTGAACTGGTGGTGGATGTAGGCGCCATAGCCCACGGAGGGCACTTCGTCGCACGGCATGAAGGGCGCGTCATCTTCGTCCGGCACGCCATCCCGGGAGAGAAAGTCCGGATCCGGTTGACCGACTCCGGCGACTCGTCGCGCTTCTGGCGTGCCGACGTCGTCGAGGTCCTGGAAGCCTCACCCGACCGCGTTCCGCACTTCTGGAAGCAGGCGGACTCGCTGGGCTCATGGAGCCGCGGGGCTCCGCCGGTGGGCGGTGCCGAGCTCGGCCACATTTCGTTGCAGCGCCAGCGGGCCTTGAAAGCGGACGTGCTGGCGGAACAGCTCAAGCGGCTTGCCGGCTTGGACCTCACCACCGAGGTGGAAGCCGTGGGAGATCAGCACGACGGCGGACTCGGCTGGCGTACGCGGGCCAGCTTCGCGGTGACCCCCAAGGGCCGGTTGGGCATGCACGCACACCGTTCAGACGTAGTGCTTCCCATCAAGGAGATGCCGTTGGCGCTTACGGGCGTCAACGAGCTGAAGCTGTGGGACCTTGACCTGTCCGGCATCGCCCGTGTGGAAGTTGCCGTGCCCGCCAACGGTTCGCGGCCCCTGATTCTGCTGGCTCCGGAAGAATCGACCAGCCCCAAGAGATTGCACAGCATCCTTTCGCAGCTGCCGCACCATGTCTCGGTTGCCAGCTTCGATCCCAGCAAGGGCGAAGTCCTGCAGCTTCGGGGGAGGACCTGGGTGCAGGAAACCGCAGCAGGCCATGAGTACCGTGTGACCGGTGAGGGTTTCTGGCAGATCCACAAGGACGCCCCGGACACGCTGGTGGACGCTGTGACGGGCTATCTTTCCGGCGGTGGCTACTTGCAGCCCGGCGCGACAGTGGCCGACCTCTACGCCGGCGCCGGCCTGTTTACGGCGCCCTTGGCGGACGTCGTGGGAGTTACCGGTTCGGTACTTTCCGTTGAAGGCGCGCCGGGCACCAGCCGCGACGCCCGAAAAAACCTGCACGGTGAAGCCCAGGTGGAAATTGTGCAGGGACGTGTGGAGAAGGTCCTGCACCAACGTGCCCGCAGCTTCGACTCGGTGGTGCTGGATCCACCACGTGCCGGAGCAGGCAAGGCCGTGGTCAAGCAATTGATGGCCACCGGACCCCGTGCAATCGCCTATGTGTCATGCGATCCCGCATCCTTTGCACGTGATCTGGGTTACTTCCATCAAGGTGGCTGGCGACTGGAGTCCCTGCGGGCCTTCGATCTTTACCCGAACACCCATCACCTGGAAACTGTAGGGCTGATGGTTCCCGCCGCGTAGCCGCGGCGCGGCCCGCCTTCCATGGGGCAGCAGGCGGAACTGCTTGTTTTCACAGCGGCACCTGATCAGTGACGCAACGCCGGAGTATGCCACTACGATGGCTGTAGTAGTCCCGGTCCGCAGAAATCAACGCCGCGGACCGGGGTGACCAAGAGAGATGCCGCCAGGCTAAGTAAGGTGCGCCTAACTGGCTAGCGGCCAACCACGCGACAAAGATGAAACTGTTGCGAGAGGAGTCCTGCCATGAGCACTGTGGACAGCTTCGGTTCCAAAGGCGTACTGAATGTAGCCGGCACCGACTATGAAATTTTCCGGTTGAACTCCGTAGAGGGCGCAGACAGCCTTCCGTTCAGCCTTAAGGTATTGCTTGAAAACCTCCTGCGGACTGAGGATGGCGCCAATATTACGGCTGACCATGTCCGCGCCCTGGCCGGTTGGGATCCCAATGCGGAGCCCGACACGGAAATCCAGTTCACCCCCGCCCGCGTCATCATGCAGGACTTCACCGGCGTTCCCTGCGTCGTGGACCTGGCGACCATGCGTGAAGCTGTCAAGGAGCTCGGCGGTGACCCCAAGCGCGTCAACCCGTTGGCGCCTGCAGAAATGGTCATCGACCACTCCGTCCAGATCGACGCCTTCGGAAACTCCGGCGCACTGGAGCGCAACATGGAGATCGAATACCAGCGCAACGGTGAGCGCTACCAGTTCCTTCGCTGGGGCCAGACCGCATTCGATGACTTCAAGGTTGTTCCCCCGGGAACCGGCATCGTCCACCAGGTCAACATCGAGTACCTGGCACGCACAGTCATGACCCGCGAGGTAGACGGCGTTGTCCGTGCCTACCCCGACACCTGTGTTGGCACCGACTCCCACACCACCATGGTCAACGGCCTGGGCATCCTGGGCTGGGGCGTTGGCGGCATCGAAGCCGAAGCAGCAATGCTCGGCCAGCCCGTCTCCATGCTGATTCCCCGCGTTGTGGGCTTCAAGCTCAAGGGCAGCATCCCGGCTGGCGCTACCGCTACTGACGTGGTGCTGACCATCACCGAAATGCTGCGCAAGCACGGTGTTGTTGGCAAGTTCGTTGAGTTCTACGGTGAAGGCGTTGCGGCTGTGCCGTTGGCCAACCGCGCCACCATCGGCAACATGAGCCCGGAATTCGGTTCCACGGCTGCTATGTTCCCGATCGACGACGTCACCCTGGACTACCTGCGCCTGACCGGCCGTTCCGAAGCGAATGTCGCCCTCGTGGAGGCATACAGCAAGGAACAGGGTCTCTGGCACGACCCCTCCCGCGAACTGCGCTTCTCCGAGTTCCTCGAGCTGGACCTGTCCACTGTTGTTCCTTCCATCTCGGGCCCCAAGCGTCCTCAGGACCGCATCGAGCTCACGGATGCCAAGGAGCAGTTCCGCAAGGACATCCACAACTACGTCGCCATCGAAGACGGCAGCGTGGACGAGTCCCTGGACGAATCGTTCCCGGCATCGGATGCGCCGTCCTTCACGCACGCTGATTCGCACACCACGGAGACGGCGCGCGTTTACTCCGCCGCCAACGGTGCGAATGGCCGCCCGTCCACGCCGGTCAAGGTGACCACCGCCGATGGCCGCGAGTTCGAGCTGGACCACGGTGCAGTGTCGATCGCTTCGATCACCTCCTGCACCAACACGTCCAACCCGTCCGTCATGCTGGCTGCGGCCCTCCTTGCACGCAACGCCGTGGACAAGGGCCTGACCTCCAAGCCGTGGGTCAAGACCTCCGTTGCCCCGGGCTCGAAGGTTGTCACTGACTACTACGAAAAGTCCGGCCTTACCCCGTACCTGGAGAAGCTCGGCTTCTACATCGTGGGTTATGGCTGCGCCACCTGCATCGGTAACTCCGGTCCGCTTGAGCCGGAAATCTCCGAGGCAATCCAGGCCAACGACCTCTCCGTCACCGCAGTCCTCTCCGGTAACCGTAACTTCGAAGGCCGCATCAACCCGGACGTAAAGATGAACTACCTGGCGTCCCCGCCGCTGGTCATCGCTTACGCACTGGCCGGCTCCATGGACTTCGACTTCGACACCGATGCCCTGGGCACCGACTCCGAGGGCAATGAGGTCTTCCTGAAGGACATCTGGCCGAACCCCACTGAGGTGCAGGAAGTCATCGACTCCTCCATTGACGAGGCTATGTTCGCCAAGGGCTACGAAGGCGTTTTCGACGGCGACGATCGCTGGAAGGCCCTCGACACCCCTGCCGGTGACACCTTCGCGTGGGCCGAAGATTCCACCTACGTCCGGAAGCCCCCGTACTTCGAGGGCATGAAGGCCCAGCCGGATCCCGTCAAGGACATCTCAGGCGCCCGCGTGCTCCTGAAGCTTGGCGATTCCGTCACCACGGACCACATCTCCCCGGCCGGTTCCTTCAAGTCGGACACTCCCGCAGGCCAGTACCTTCTGGCCAACGGTGTGGAGCGCAAGGACTTCAACTCCTACGGTTCACGCCGTGGCAACCACGAAGTCATGATCCGCGGTACCTTTGCCAACATCCGTATCAAGAACCAGCTCCTGGACAATGTTGAAGGTGGCTTCACCCGCGACTTCAGCCAGGAGGGTGCGCCCCAGGCGTACGTTTACGATGCAGCCCAGAACTACCAGGCAGCAGGAACGCCCCTGGTTGTCCTGGCAGGCAAGGAATACGGTTCCGGTTCGTCCCGTGACTGGGCAGCGAAGGGCACGGCGCTTCTGGGCGTCAAGGCCGTCGTCGCCGAAAGCTACGAGCGCATCCACCGCTCCAACCTCATTGGCATGGGCGTCCTTCCGTTGCAGTACCCCGCCGGTGAGTCCGCAGCAACGCTGGGCCTGACCGGTACGGAAACGTTTGCAGTGGAAGGTGTCACCGAGCTCAACAACGGCACCACGCCGAAGACGCTCAAGGTGACTGCCACGGCCGAAGACGGAACCGCCAAGTCCTTTGACGCCGTTCTGCGCATCGATACCCCGGGTGAAGCGGACTACTACCGCAACGGTGGCATCCTGCAGTACGTTCTGCGCCAGATCTCGGCATAACGAACCGGCTGATTAGCAGCTGATTCAGAAGCCGGACAGCCCCGGCTGGTCGCCCGACCAGCCGGGGCTGTTGGCGTCCCGGGGGCCGGCCCGGGAGAACAATGCCGTGGCTCGAATCCACGGCGCAACGCGCAGCCCCGGGCACGCGCTAGAGTTAACAAGCACGTCATTCACCCTAAGGAGGGCCGTTGGGACTTTTGGAAACCGTCAAGGATCCACGGGACCTGGCCAAACTGTCCGGCACCGAGCTGGAACAACTGGCCGGCGAAATCAGGGAATTCCTGATCACCAACGTAGCCGCAACGGGTGGACACCTGGGTCCCAACCTGGGCGTTGTTGAACTCACCCTCGCTGTCCACCGGAACTTTGACTCTCCGCGGGACAGCATCGTCTTCGATACCGGTCACCAGTCCTATGTGCACAAGCTGCTCACCGGACGTCAGGACTTCACCACACTTCGCCAGCAAGGCGGACTGTCCGGCTACCCGGACCGTGCCGAGTCCGAGCACGACATCGTGGAAAGTTCACATGCATCGTCCTCCTTGTCTTGGGCAGATGGCATCTCGCGTGCCCGGCAGCTGACCGGCGAGGGCGACCGGTTCGTCGTCGCCGTCGTTGGCGATGGCGCGCTGACCGGCGGCATGGCCTGGGAAGCCATCAACAACATTGCCGCTGACAAGCGGCGCCGCGTGGTGATCGTCGTCAATGACAACGGGCGCTCATACGCTCCCACTGTTGGCGGTTTTGCCGATTACCTTGCCTCGTTGCGTCCCACCATCGACTCCCTGCGCACCACACCGGCCTACGAGCGCATGCTGGATTGGTGGAAGAAGAAGCTTCAGGACGGCGGCCCGGCGGGTCAGTTCACTTATAAGAGCCTGCATGCCATGAAGAAGGGCATCAAGGACTGGTGGGCCCCGCAGGGCATGTTCGAAGACCTTGGCATGAAATACATCGGCCCGGTTGACGGACACAACCTGCAAGCCATGGAACATGCGCTCAACACCGCGAAGGCTTATGGCGGACCGGTCATTGTGCATGCCATGACGGAAAAGGGCCACGGCTATGCACCGGCCCTGGCCAATGAAGCAGACCAGTTCCATGCGGTAGGCATCATTGACCCGGAAACGGGCGAGCCCACGGAAATGCCGGGAGCCAGGTCTTGGACCTCGGTGTTCGCTGAAGAGATCGCGGATATCGCGGATGAACGCTCCGATATCGTGGGGATCACCGGCGCCATGCTGATCCCCGTGGGATTGCACAAGTTCGCTGAGCGCCACCCGGAGCGTGTGATCGACGTCGGCATTGCAGAACAGCATGCTCTGACGTCCGCCGCGGGAATGGCTTTCGGTGGCCTCCACCCGGTGGTTGCCGTGTACGCCACTTTCCTGAACCGCGCCTTTGACCAGCTCCTCATGGACGTCGCCCTGCACAAAGCAGGCGTCACTATCGTCCTGGACCGTGCCGGAGTGACCGGCCCGGATGGGCCCAGCCACCACGGGATGTGGGACATGGCGATGGTCCAAATCGTGCCCGGACTTCATCTGGCGGCCCCCCGCGATGCAACCCGCCTCCGCGAAGAACTGCGTGAGGCCGTCGCCATCAACGATGCCCCCACAGTGGTCCGGTTCTCCAAGGGCAGCGTCGGTTCCGAAATTGAAGCCATCGACAGGCTTCACGACGGCGTGGACATCCTCGCGCGCCGCCCGGAGGGCTCCACAGAGAACGACGTCCTGATTGTCAGCGTCGGCGCCATGTCAGAACTCGCACTCGATGTCGCTACCCGTTTGGGGGCCCAAGGCATCAGCTCCACAGTAGTGGATCCGCGGTGGGTACTGCCCGTCCGGAAGTCGATCATCGCCCTTGCCGCCCGTCACCGCCTGGTGATCTGCATCGAGGACGGAGTCCGAGCAGGTGGCGTGGGTTCCCGTATACGGCAGGAAATGCGGGCTGCCGGTGTAGACACCGCCCTGAACGAAGTGGGCCTGCCGGTTGAGTTCCTGGTGCACGGCTCCCGCAGCCAGGTCCTGGAACGCGTGGGACTCACCGCCCAGAAAATAACCCACGACGTCGTGGCCCAGGTTTTGGGAACAAAGGTCCCCTTCGCCAGGCCCCTCCCGGGCCAGGAACACCCCACCACCGGCAGCCTGCCAACCCTGTGACGGACGGGCGCGTTCCGGGCGCATTACAGCCCGGTGACCTCGTGGTGTCGAGGAACAGGAAATGGGACGGAAAAGCGCACTGGGTGGTGCCTGGCCGCTACCTTGGGGAAGACATTCATGGTTGGTGGATATTTCAGGGGGCCGGCGAGTTTTGCGCTCGCCCGGGCGCGGCTTTCTATACCGCGTCGGATGCAGTCCTGTTGGTCCCGCGGCACGGTGATTTCGTGGCCACGTTCTACGACGACAGCTACCCGGGCGACTTCAGGATCTACGTTGACCTGGCCACCGGCCATGACTGGAATCCCATCAAGCCGGGCGTCACTGAATTCCACATGATCGACATGGATCTGGACGTCATCCGTTCCACCAAGCATGGGGTGTTCGTGGACGACGAAGACGAATTTGAGCATCATCGGGTGGCCATGGGCTATCCGCAACAGACGGTGGACACAATGCGCGCAGAATGCGCAGCTCTCTTTGAGGCAGTGGACACCATGAAAGCACCTTTCGACGTCAATGGAGCCACCAGCACCAGCGCCGAGTGGTTCAGGAAAGGACGAGCATGAGCGGCATCATCCGCGCGTACAAGCGCGACGACGAAGGAGTTCTCCACTTCCGGGAGGCCTGGTATGACGACGAAGACCAGCAGTTCGTGGTCAACCACGGTGTAGTGGGCCACCAAAGCAAGACCGACGAAGCAAACGTTGACGACGATTCTGCCGTGGATGGCTTGATGGCTGCTTTCGCCGCGCAATGCGAGGAAGACGGCTATGCCGAAATTCCGGAGTCCGAACAGTTTTGGGTAGTTGCCCAGATTGCGCTGAAGACCAAGGACGGCACCGAACGTGACCGGCATCTTGAACGGAAGGCCAAGGCCGCACTCACCGGCGAACTGGCGTGGCGGGGCTTGGGCATCGTGGACCGTTCAGAAATCGGCAATGGCCACCTGAACATCTTCTGCCTCTGCCCGGACGTCAACAAAGCAGTGAATGCCATCAAGATCTGCGTCCGTGGTGAGGACCTGGACTTCACCAAGCTCACGGTGGCAGCAGCGCCTCATAGCGACCCAAGGGCATTCCGTGTGAAGCACTCGCCCAAGCAGGGTGTGGGCTTTACTCTCTAAGTAGCACCCAACGCATCAGGAGGGATCTCCATGTCTTCCAAGAGCAACTGGCCCGGACATACGCCACTGCCCAAGGGTCTCGCCGCGCCGGCGAGACGAGCCCTGGCCCACGAAGGGATAGAGACACTGGAGCAACTGGCCGAGTTCGGCGAAGTTGAACTTACCAAGCTCCACGGCATGGGTCCGGTCGCCCTGGCTCAACTGGAAGATGCCATGGAGGAATCCGGGATCTCCTACGGCACTGGCTAGCCAGTGTTTGTTGCCTTGGGTGACTATGTGCGCCGAGGCGCCGTATAGGCTGAATCCATGACTGAATACCGACGCCTTGGCCGTTCCGGACTGACCGTCTCAGCTGTTGGGCTGGGCTGCAACAACCTGGGCCGCGCCAATACTCCCACCGAATCCCAGGAAGGTACGGACGCTGTTGTCCACGCCGCGCTAGACGCCGGGGTGACTTTCTTCGACGTTGCCGACGTGTACGGGCGTGAGCCGGGCCTCAGCGAAACCATGCTGGGCAAAGCGCTGAAGGGGCGCCGCGATGACGTGGTCATCGGCACCAAGTTCGGTATGGATATGCACGGAGTCAACGGCAACGACTTTGACGCCCGGGGCTCGCGCCGCTATATCATCAAGGCCGTAGAGGCGTCCCTTCGCCGCTTGGATACTGAGTGGATCGACCTCTACCAGTTCCACACCCCGGACCCGCGCACCCCCATCGAGGAGACCCTGGCCGCCTTGGATGACTTGGTGTCCAGCGGCAAGGTCCGGTATATCGGCCACTCCAACTTTGCCGGCTGGCAGATCGCAGAAGCTGAATATGTAGCACGACAATCACCATCAGGTGGTGTCCGCTTCATCTCGACGCAGAACCACTACAACCTCCTTGATCGGCGCGCCGAACTCGAAGTGCTTCCCGCTGCCGGGGCCTTCTCCTTGGGTGTCCTTCCGTACTTTCCCCTGGCCAACGGGCTGCTCACCGGGAAGTACTCTGCGGGGAAAGCTCCGGAAGGCTCACGATTGAGCCACACCCGGACCAACCTGGTGCACGATGCCGACTGGGAACAGCTTGGCCGTTTCGGCCAGTTCGCCAAGGAACGGGACATCAGCGAGCTCCAGTTGGCCTTCTCCTGGTTGGCCGCGCAGCCCGGCGTCAGCAGCGTCATCGCCGGTGCCACCCGTCCGGAGCAGATCCGCGAGAACGCCGAAGCCGTGTGCTGGGTGCCCACGCAGGAGGATCGCGAGGAATTGGACGAGATCTTCCCCCGCGCGCCCAAGGTGGCACTCTTCTAGGCCAAACACGCGCCACACAAGAAGGGCCGTGCCCGGAGCAACTGCTCCGGGCACGGCCCTTCTTCCTATGCTCTTGCGGGACTTAAGCGGGTGCCGACGCTACGCCGGCGGCGAGGAACCGCTTGCCGTTGACCCGCTCGGATGCGCCCACCCGGTCCAGGTACGGCGTGATGCCGCCCAGGAACATCGGCCACCCGGCGCCCATGATGACGCAAAGGTCGATGTCTTCCGGTCCGGCCACGACGCCCTCTTCCAGCATCAGCCCGATCTCCTCGGCCAAGGCGTCCTGGGTGCGTCGGAGGACTTCCTCACCAGTGGAAGGGGTGTTGCCGAAGGACATGATGGCCAGTGTCTCTGCCGGGATGACAGGAGTCCCGTCGGGACCCGGAGCCCAGAGGCTCTTCACTCCGTTGTCGATGAGCTTCTGGAGGTTTTGCGAGACCGGGAACCGGTCGCCGAACGCGGCGTGCAGTGACTCCTGTACATGTTGGGCTACTGGTAGGCCAACCATGGCGCTCAAAGTGAACGGCGACATAGGCAGCCCCATGGGGCGCAGTGCGCTGTCTGCCACGTCCGCCGGGGTTCCTTCATCGAACGCCGCGATGACCTCGCCCATGAGGCGAAGCAGGATGCGGTTGACCACGAACGCTGCGGCATCCTTGACCAGGACGGCGGTCTTCTTGAGTCCCTTGGCGAGTTCGAACGCGGTGGCCAGGACGGCGTCGTCGGTCTTGGGAGCCCGAACGATCTCCAACAGAGGCATGACAGCCACCGGGTTGAAGAAGTGGAAACCCACCAGGCGTTCGGGGTGCTTCAAATCTTCCGCCATGGCAGTCACGGACAGGGAGGACGTGTTCGTGGCCAGAATGCACTCGGGAGAAACGATCGCTTCCACCTCGGCAAAGACCTGCTTCTTGACGTGCAGTTCCTCAAAAACGGCCTCGATGACGAAGTCGGCGTCAGCGAAGGCTTCCTTGGAGACGGAACCCGTAATGAGCGCCTTGGTCCTGTTGGCGGCGTCCTGCTTGATCCGTTTCTTGGCAAGCATCTTGTCGACTTCGGCGTGGACGTACGCGACGCCCTTGTCCACCCTCGCCTGATCGATGTCCGTCATGACCACCGGGACTTTCAGCTGCCGGGCGAACAGCAGTGCCAGCTGGCTTGCCATGAGCCCTGCACCCACAACGCCGATCTTGGTGACCGGACGGGCAAGCTTGCGGTCAGGAGCCCCCGCAGGACGCTTGGAGCGTTTTTGGACGAGGTCCAGGAACGCGTACACCGTGGAGCGGAACTCGTCGGTTTGCATGAGCCCCGCAAGGGTCTCGCACTCGAGTTCAGCCGACTCTGCTTGGGTCATGGTGCGGTTGGCTTCCATGACATCCAGCACTTTGGCCGGGGCAGGGGAGGCATTGGAGGTCTTGGACTCCACAAATGCCCGTCCTGCGGTTACCGCGGCTGCCCACCGGCCGGCGACTGTTTCATCGCTCGCATCTACGGAGTTCTTCCGCTCAGGCGTAACGTCGCCGGAGATAACCCGTGCCGCCCATGCGAGCGACTGTTCCACGAAGTCGGCGGGTTCGAAGATGGCATCGGCCATGCCGAGCTCGAACGCCTGCGGTCCGGTGAGCGTGCGGTTGTTGCTGAGGGGATTCTCGATCATCACCTTGACCGCGTTCTCGGGACCGATGAGGCGCGGCAGGATGTAGACGCCACCCCAGCCCGGTACGAGGCCAATGAAGGCCTCAGGCAAGGCAAGGGCGCCGGCACCCGTGGAAACGGTCCGGTAGGTGGACTGCAGGGCAATCTCCAACCCGCCGCCCAGGGCAAGGCCGTTGATGAAGGCGAAGCTTGGAACGCCCAGATTTGCCAGGGTGCTGTAAACGGCGTGGCCGAGCTGCGCCATCCAGAGCCCGTGTTCGCGTTCCTTGAGTGTTTTTACGGCAGAGAGGTCGGCACCTGCCACCAGGAAGTAGGGTTTGCCCGTGACGCCTACGCCAACAATCTCTCCCCGGGTGGCGCGCTCCTTGAGGTTCTCCAAAACGCCGCCGAGTTCAACGAGCGTGTTGGGGCCCAGCGTGGTGGGTTTGGTGTGGTCAAGGCCGTTGTCCAGGGTGATCAGTGCGAAGGTCCCTGCGCCGCCCGGCAACTGGATGTCCTGCACGTAGGAGTGTGTGACAACTTCGTCAGGGAAAAGGGCGGCGAGCTTCTGGAATTCTGCGGCGCTCATGCGGCGGCTCCTTCGGTGGTGGCTGCGATGGCCTGGTCAGCGGTGAACGATTGGTAGGCGGCGTGGTGCGGGTTTTCCCAGATCACCGTGGCGCCCATGCCCAAGCCGATGCACATGGTGGTCATGCCGTAGCGAACCGAGTGGTCTTCCTCGAACTGGCTCGCGAGTTGGTTCATCAGGCGGACACCCGAGGAAGCAAGTGGATGTCCGACGGCGATCGCCCCGCCATAGCGGTTGACCCGGGGATCGTCGTCCGCAATGCCGAAGTGGTCCAAGAAGCTGAGGACCTGCACGGCGAAGGCCTCGTTGATTTCGAAGAGTCCAATGTCCTCGATGCCCAGCCCCGCGTTCTTCAGGGCCTTTTCCGTGGCAGGAACCGGACCAATACCCATCACCTCAGGCTCGACGCCGGCGAAGGCGTAGGAAACGAGGCGCATCTTGACTGAGAGCCCCAGTTCTTCAGCGGCTTCGGCCGACGCGAGAACGGCGGCAGTGGCGCCGTCGTTCAATCCGGCAGCGTTGCCTGCGGTCACCCGGCCATGGGCGCGGAACGGGGTCCGCAGATCGGCCAAATCGGCAACAGTGGTTCCGGGCCGCGGGGGCTCGTCCATGGTGTGAAGTGCCCAGCCTTGGCCGGGCTTCATGGTGGCGACGGGGACGAGGTCGGGCTGGATTTGTTCGTTGGAGTACGCAGCGGCGAGTTTGGCCTGGGAGGCTGCCGCATAGGAGTCCGTGCGGTCCTTGGTGATCGCGGGGAAGCGGTCGTGCAGGTTCTCCGCGGTGTTGCCCATGTTCAGCGCCGCAGGGTCCACCAGGCGCTCGGACATGAACCGCGGATTGGGATCGGCGCCTGCGCCCATGGGGTGGTTGCCCATGTGTTCCACGCCTCCAGCAATGACGACGTCGTAAGCGCCGAAGCCGATGCCGCTCGCCGTCGTCGTTACTGCCGTCATGGCACCTGCGCACATGCGGTCGATGGCGAAGCCAGGTACCGTGCGGGGGAGTCCGGCCAAGAGCGCCGCTGTGCGGCCGATGGTGAGGCCCTGGTCCCCGGTCTGGGTGGTGGCGGCAATGGCTACCTCGTCGATCCGGTCCGCGGGCAGTGAGGGGTTCCGCCGCATCAATTCGCGGATGCACTTCACCACGAGGTCATCGGCGCGGGTACCCGCATAGATGCCTTTGTCGCCGGCCTTGCCGAAAGGTGTGCGCACGCCGTCCACGAACACGACGTCGCGGACGTTCCTCTGAGCACTGCGTGATGGACTCATGTATTAACTCCTCGTTGAGACATGGCGCCGAATCCCGCGTCACGGGTGCTTCGGCTGGCATTCACTGCAATGTTACTCGTGGGTAACTTAGCTTGCAAGGCCCGCGCCGCACGCGGAGTGCGTATCCCGGGGACGCAAAAGGCCTGCCACCACAAACCACGGTTCGGGTGACAGGCCTCAAGGAAGAGGTGAATTCAGCCGGCATGGCCGGTGGGTTGGGCGTCCTTCGAGGCTGGGGCTTCCTTTGCCTTGGATTCTTTGCCGGGCAGCGGGGCCGGGTTCAAGCAGGCTTCGGTGAGTATGGGAGCGGCGAAGGAGATCTGCCACTCACGCGCGCCCAGGGACCGCAGCTCTGCGGCGACGGACTCCAGGGAAACGTCAGCCGGGGGCCGCCAGGCAACCCGCCGCAAGTAATCCGGCGTCAGCAAGTTCTCCACAGGCAGCTTCAGCTCATCGGCCTTTGCCTGCAGGGCCGGCCTGGCAGTGGCAAGGCGTGCTGCGGCCTCAGGATCCCGATCCACCCAGACCCGGGGCGGCGGCGGCGCATTGGTGGGCAAGTGCAGGGGTGGGAGATCTTTGAGCGTCCGGGCGTTGGTGATGCAGCGCAGCCAGCGGGGGGCTTCCCTCTGGGCAGACCGCCCGTGGAATCCTTTGGTGGCCAGCAGCTGCGGCACCGTGGTGGGCATCGCTTTGGCTGCGGCCACAAGTGCGGAGTCGGGGATGAGACGGCCGGGTGCTACGTCGCGTTTGCGTGCCAGTTGGTCGCGCTCCAGCCACAGTTCACGAACGGCGGCCAGTTGGCGGCGGTCGCGTATTTGGTGGAGCCCGGAGGTCTTCCGCCAAGGATCGACACGCGGAGCCGGGAGGCCCGCGGCGAGGATGCCCGCAAACTCTTGTTCGGCGTATTCAAGCTTGCCGTCGGCTTCCAGCAGCTCGATGAGTTCTTCGCGGAGCTCCGCGAGGACTTCGACGTCGAGGGCCGCGTAGCGCAGCCAAGGTTCCGGCAAAGGTCGGGTGGACCAATCGGCCGCGGAGTGTTCTTTGGCGAGGCCGAATCCGAGAAGTTGTTCAATGACGGCGGCAAGGCCCACCCGAGGAAGACCCGCCAGGCGGGCGGCAAGTTCGGTATCAAAGAGCTTGTCCGGCCACATGCCGAGCTCCGAGAGGCAAGGAAGGTCCTGTGATGCCGCGTGAAGGATCCATTCGACGCCGCGAAGGGCGTCATTGATGATGTCCAGGTTGTCGAAGGGCTCGGGATCGATCAGCCAGGTTCCGGCACCCTCGCGTCGGATCTGGACCAGGAATGCCCGCTGGCCGTAGCGGAACCCGGAAGCGCGTTCTGCGTCCACTCCGGCGGGTCCTGTTCCGGCGGCGATGGCGGCTGCGCACCGCTCCAGCCCGGACGGGGTATCAATGACCAGGGGTACGCCCTCGCGGGGAGTATCGAGATCGATAATTTCAGGGACATGGCTGTCGAAGCCGACTACCTTGATGTGGGTGGTGGGATCAGCAACCGGGTCGCCGGCCGTGGTGTTTTCCGGATATTCAGGGGTCATGGTGGCTTAAGCTTACCGATTCCGGCTACAGCGGGGTGTTGCCGGTCCATTGCGGGTACCCGCCGACGCGTTTCTTGAAGTCAATTGAGCCTCCTGTTGGGCAGTCCGGTAACGCCTGGCGGCAGGGGAGGCAGCCCGGCGAACGTACAGACCATGTCAGACCACGCCTCGAGGTGGGCTTGAACATCCTGGCTGGCCGGTGTCCAGGATGCGCGGAGTTCTATGTCGATGGTGTCCGGCCGTTCAGACAAGGTACCGAAGCTTTCCGAAAGGATTCTTGTGGCTGTGCCACCGGCGGCGCGATACGGCGCGGCATGGTTCTCCAAGGCATCCACGAGCCACGTCCAGGCAACAGAGCCAAGCATTGAGTCGTTCCCCATCTCGGCGTCCATTTGAGCCCGGATGTAGGTGACGATGCGGAATTCCCCTTCCCAGACGGCCGATCCGTCGGGGTCGTAAAGGAGGATGAAGCGGCCAGTGGCGAGTTCATCGTCCTCTTCGCTGGAGGGGCTGTTGGCTTGGTTCGCGGCGAAGGCCTTGGCCGCTGGCCCGTGAACGGGAACCTGGCGGGTTGCTGCGGTGGGGCTGAAAACTTCAGCTCCCAAAGCAACTGCGTACGGAGCCAGGCGGGCAGGAGCTGGGATCTCGTCAAGCCGCAGTTCGCTGCGGCATTGTGCTTTTCGTAGCGATCCCAAGGCGAAGAGAAATTCCGAGGGAACCTGTGCGAGGGCGTTCACCATCGCAGATTATGCTTCCGGGGCGGCGAATCTGTGCAGGCTCGCCGCCCCGGGTTGCACGTGTTATGCGTCAGGCCAATTCGCGCTTAATCGCCGCAACGAAGGCATCGATGTCTTCCTCCGTGGTGTCGAACGAACACATCCACCGCACTTCGCGGCGGGCAGCATCCCAGTCGTAGAAGGCGAAGGACTCCCGCAGCTTGTCCGCAACGCCTTCGGGAAGAATGGCGAAGACGCCGTTGGACTGTGTTGCCTGAGTTGGCTCCACGCCGTCGATTTCCTCAACTGCCGTCCGGAGGCGGGCGGCCATGGCGTTGGCGTGGGCGGCGGAACGCAGCCACAAGCCATCCTCCAGCAAAGCAATGAACTGGGCCGAAATGAACCGCATCTTCGAAGCAAGCTGCATGTTCATCTTGCGTAGGAACTTCAGGCCGTCAGCTGCCTCCGGGTTCAGGGCAACCACCACTTCACCGAAAAGAAGGCCGTTCTTGGTGCCGCCGAAGGACAGGATGTCTACGCCGGCTTCGCGGGTGAACGCGCGAAGGGGTACGTCCAGGTAAGCCGCGGCGTTTGCCAGCCGAGCGCCATCCATGTGGAGCTTCATGCCCTTGGCATGGACATGGTCGGCGATGGCCCGCACTTCTTCCGGCGTATAGCAGGTGCCGAGCTCAGTGGTTTGGGTGATGGAGACCACCAGCGGTTGGGCGCGGTGCTCATCGCCCCAGCCCCAGGCCTCCCGGTCGATCAGCGCGGGAGTGAGCTTACCGTCCTCGGTGGGAACCTGCAGGAGCTTAATCCCGCCCACCCGTTCCGGTGCACCGTTCTCGTCCATATTGATGTGTGCTGTGGAGGCGCAGATTACCGCTCCCCAGCGGGGAAGGAGGGATTGCAGGGCAAGGACGTTGGCTCCCGTGCCGTTGAACACCGGGAAAGTCTCAATGCCCGGGCCGAACTGCTGCTCAAGCACCTCCTGCAGCCGCGCTGTGTACACGTCCTCGCCGTAGGACACCTGGTGCCCGCCGTTGGCGGTTGCCAGTGCTGAGAGGATCTCCGGGTGCACGCCGGAGTAGTTGTCCGATGCGAACCCGCGAACCGCAGGATTATGCAGTTGAGCCGCGCCGGGCGTTTCGGTGGCGCTGTGGATTGCCTCTGTTGTGCTTGTCACTTGTTCATTCACGCTTTCAAGTCTATTTGGCCAGCAGGATGCGCTGACCGTTGAGGGTGGCAGCCGGTTGTTCAAAAAGCGCGACGGCGGCAGTCGCCAATTCTTCGACGTCCGTGAAGCCGGGGAATCGCCTTTCGGGATGCGCCTCCCGCATGGCTGAATCCACCAGGGCTTTGACCACAAAAACTACTGCCGCGCTGTGCTGCTCGTCGGGAGCGTCCGGGTTCCCGGCGTTGCCGGATTGTGCCCGGCGGAAACCGTCGGCAACGGCCAACGTCCAGGCTTCTGCAGCTGCCTTTGCCGCTGCATAGCTGGCAGCGGCGGCCGTCGGAGCAGCTGCGGTGGTTGACGACACCATGGCAAGGCGACCGTGCGGAGACGCTTCGAGGTGACTGTAGAAGACCCGGGAGACGTTACGGAGCGTGGTCACAGCGGTCCGTTCCATGGAGTCCCAGTCCTCGTCCGTTTGGTCTTCAATGCCTTTCGCGCCCCGCCAACCGCCCACCAAATGGATCACGCCGTCGATGCCTTCGATGCCGAGGTCACGGACGGTGACCTCAAGTTGCCGAACGGAATCCAGGCTGGAGAGATCGGAGACCAGGGGAGTCGCTCCGTGGCCCGCTTCAACCGCGGCCGCTCTAATCCGGACATCGTCCGAACCGACAGTGAGCACCCTGTGACCGGCGGCCCCCAACGCCCGCGCCACGGCGATGCCGGACGCACTGCTCCCACCGGTCACGAGGACGGTCAGTGTGGTCATCAGGCAGCCGTCGCGCCGGTGATCCCGGTGGTGGATTCGATGACGGGGCGCATCTTCTTCTCCAGTGCTTCATAGAACATGGACAGGGGGAACTCATCGTCCAAAACCTGGTCCGTGAGGCCACGGGGCGGGCCATCCAAAGGAAGTGCTTCCGGTCCCTTGGCCCATACGGACGCCGGGTGGGGAGTCACGGTGCTCGAAATGAGCTCGTATGCCGCCAGCCAGTGGGCAGCCTTCGGGCGGTCGATCGAGCGCCAGTACAACTCTTCGATCTTGGCGCCGAGTTCCACCACAACCGAGGCAGCCTCGTCCCAGTCGATGGAGAGCTTGCTGTCCGTCCAGTGGAGCACGTGGTGCTGGTGCATCCACGCGAACAGGAGCTGGCCGCCGAGGCCGTCATAGTTACGGACGCGGCTGCCGGTAATGGCAAAACGGAAGATCCGGTCAAAGATCACTGCATACTGGACGAGCTTTGCATGCTTGCGGGCATCGGGATCGGCATTTTCGTCTTTTTCGATGCGTACGGATTCACGGAATGCGGTCAGGTCGCAGCGCAGCTCCTCCAGTGAGTAGAGGAAGAACGGCATCCGCTGCTTGATCATGAACGGATCGAAGGGGAGGTCGCCGCGCATATGGGTGCGGTCGTGGATCAGGTCCCACATGACGAACGTGCGCTGCGTCAGTTCCTGGTCCTCGATCAGCTGCGCTGCGTCCTCGGGAAGTACCAGGGACGTGGTTGCGGCAGCCGCCTTCAGGACGCGGCGGAAACGGGCGGCCTCACGATCGGCGAAGATGGCTCCCCATGTGAAGGTGGGGGTCTCGCGGACGGCCACCGTCTCAGGGAAGAGCACGGCGGAGTTGGTGTCGTACCCAGGAGTGAAATCAACGAAGCGGATGGGGACGAAGAGCTTGTTGGAGTACTCGCCTGCCTCAAGGCCGCCAATGAACTCGGGCCAGATAACCTCGATCAGGACTGCTTCCACCAGCCTGTTAGTGCTGCCATTCTGCGTGTACATGGGGAAAACCACCAGATGCTGGAGGCCGTCAATGCGCTGCTCCTGAGGCTGGAACGCCTGAAGGGAGTCCAGGAAGTCCGGCACCCCGAAGCCGCCCCGGACCCATCGGCTGAAGTCTTCTACCAGGAGCTCCAAGTAGCGGGCATCATGGGGGAAGTGCGGAGTCAGGGCCGTGATGGCGTCGGTGACTGTGTTAACGAGGGCGGCCGCCTCGGAGTGAAGCGAAGAATCGGCAATGGAACCGTCCTGCTCTTGGTGCGCCTGCAGTGCAGTGGCCGCAGCCTTCAGGGACATCCACTCGGCGTTGTCGGCGGTGACACGCGGGAGGATGGCGGTGGTGATGGTCATGGAGCTCGGCCCTTTCGACGTGGTGATTGCTTCTGGGCCGAGCGTAGCAAGCAAAAAGCGTTGCTAATCCAAGAATGCCTTGAGCATAAGCAAGTCTTGGTCAAACGGGGCTTGGAGACGGGTTGAGGTCCAGTCCCGGGATGTGGAGGCGTCCAACAGAGCGCCAGGCTTTCGGACGGGCGGGCCAAAGGCCCACCCGTCCGGAGTGCTTAGCTCTCTTCCGGCTTAACCAAGCGCAGTGAAACGGAGTTAATGCAGAACCGCTGGTCCGTGGGCGTGCCATAGCCCTCGCCCTCGAAAACATGCCCCAAATGGGAGTCGCAATTGGCGCAGCGTACTTCCACGCGATCCATTCCCATGGTGCGGTCGTGGAGATACCGGACCGTGCCTTCAGCCAAAGGTGCCCAGAACGACGGCCAGCCACAATGGGAATCGAACTTTTCCCGGCTCGTGAACAACTGGCTGCCACAGGCACGGCATTGGTACACGCCTTCCGTGTGGGTGTCCCAGTACTCACCCGTGTACGGCCGCTCGGTTCCCGCCTGCCGAAGCACACGGTATTCCTCAGGCGATAACTCCTCGCGCCACTGGGCATCGCTCTTCTCCACGGGCACAGAAGTTGTCTTGCTGGTGTTGTCAGGAGTGTTCATGTCTTATGCAACGCTCACGAGTCGCCGATAAATCCCGAACCCGCATACAGGTGGAGGACAGGAAGCCCCAGCTGATCCTGCGCCTTATTGGCCCAGTCAGTGTGGAACGTGTCCGCAATGGCATGGGGCCGGGTAATCACCACAGCCTGGGCAGCATCAACCGCCCGGACCTTCGCCACCAAGGCGGCCACGGCACCGCCGTCGACGATTTCTCCGGTGACACCCCCGCCCAAACCAGCCAGCGCGGCCAGCGATGCAGCCAGGGTCTCGGAGGCTTCCGCACGCTCAAGCTCAGGGTCCGGGTGCTGCGCGGTGAGCTCCCGGAACGCCTTGGCGATATCAAGCAACGACAGATTCTCCAGGAAATCCACCAGAAGATGTCGTTCGGTGTTGGACGGAACCAGGACAATAAGGGGCGCATCACCGCCGTCGAGCAGTTTGGCGATGTTAACGCGGTCGTCGGCGCCCAGGGGCTCTTCAGTCAGGATGACGATGGGATCACTCATGGCTACAGCGTAGTCCCGGTGAACCGCAGTCCGCAGACTTTTGGACGCTGACGACTTGTGGACTCCTGTTCCCGCTCAGGTGCGCCGCGCGGTCCACACCTGCACCAGGCAGTGCCGGGGAGCAGCAACAATGGAACCATGGCATCGACTACCCCGCCAGCGAGCGACGCTGCAGACAAGAAACTGTCCCTCCGCACCAAATGGGCCATCGCCGGCTTCCTGGCAGGCGGCACTGTCGCCGGTCTGGTAGGCGCAGGGTCCTCGGCGCTCGCCGTATATTTTGCCCGCCGCGTCATTACCCCTGCCGCCCGGCACGAGGACCAGGAGGTCCTTGCCGTGATCCGCGGTGACAAGGGACCACAAGTCATTCTTGCGGCCACGCCGGACACCACCATAGACGGCGTCTTCAGCCTGTTCTTCTCCGGCGGCCAGGGTCACGCGAGGATCGGCCGGATTGTGTCCTATTCGCCCGCTGAACAAACCGTGCTGCGTGAGGTCGAAGAGGTCTACAGCGGCAACCTGTCAGAGGCCCGCCGCGCCTGGTGGAGCGGGGCAACGTACCCGGATCCCGCCGCGATAGGTCTGGCGGCCGAGGACGTGGACATAGAGATCGACGGCGGGAAGGCACCTGCCTGGCTGATCCGCGCCGAAGCGTCTGCAGCGGCGCCGGTCTGCGCAATCATGGTCCATGGTCGGGGCGCAACACGCCTGGAAGGCCTCCGCGCCGTCCGCACCGCACGCGAGCTCGGCATGGACAGCCTGCTGATCTCCTACCGCAACGACGGACTGGCCCCCTCGGCGCCGGACGGGCGGTATGGCCTGGGATCCACGGAATGGCGCGACGTTGAGGCCGCCATCGAGTATGCGCTGGAGCACGGTGCGCAGGAGATCGTTTTGTTCGGCTGGTCCATGGGCGGGGCGATCAGCCTGCAGACGGCGGACCTGTCCAAGCACCGCCACCTCATCCGGGCGTTGGTCTTGGATGCGCCCGTCATCAATTGGGTCAATGTGATGGCCCATCATGCTGAAATGAACAGGATTCCTTACAACGTTGGCCGCTACGGGCAGATGATGCTGAGCCATCCGCTGGGGCGCAGGTTGACCGGACTATCAGCGCCCGTGGACCTGAAAGCCATGGACTGGGAAACCCGCGCGGTTGAGTTACGCACGCCCACTTTGCTGATCCATAGCGTGGACGATGACTATGTGCCCTTCGGGCCGTCCGCCAGCCTTGCGGAAAAGAACCCCGAGATGGTCACCTTCGAGCCGTTCGACGGCGCGCGGCACACCAAAGAGTGGAACGTCGACCCCGAACGGTGGGAACGCGTGGTCCACGCCTGGTTGCAGCGGCAATTGGCTCCGCGGAACAATCCCGGAGGGACTGGCGCCGCGCAGGCCGGTTGACAGGCCCGCGCTGGCGGTCAGGGCTTGAGCTTTGCAGTCACGGCTCAGCCCTTGATGCTTGAAGCCGTGCCGATGGGAGCAGTGATGGCCTTGGTGAGGCTGATGAGGTTGGCCGGAGCCAGCTCGATGTCCAGTCCGCGGCGGCCTCCGGAGACAAGGACAGTTGTGAAGCCCATGGCAGATTCGTCGAGGACTGTGGGGGAGGGCTGCCGCTGTCCCAGCGGTGATATTCCTCCCAGCACATACCCCGTGCGTCGTTCGGCCGTCCTGGGATCCGCCATGGCAGCCTTCTTGGCGCCCAGCGCTGCAGCAACGGCCTTCAGGTCGAGGTTTCCGGATACGGGCACGATGGCCACGGCGAGGCGGCCTTCAACTTCCACCATGAGGGTCTTGAAAACCCGTTCGGGTTCGATGCCCAGGACTTCCGCGGCTTCCAAACCGTAACTGCCTGCCCCGGGATCATGGGCGTAGGGGTGTAACACGAAGGGAACGCCGGCCGCAGCAAGAGCTGCAGTTGCCGGCGTTCCCTGTGAAGCCATCTTTTTGGCCATGCTGTGTGGCGGTACCTTTCAGTGTCCTGCCGGTCAGTTTTCCAGCCGGCTGGCGGCTGCGACTTTCCGTTTGATACGGCCGAGCATGGCGGTCATGCCCCGCATGCGCAGGGGCGTGATGGCCCGGGTCAGGCCCAGCAGCTCAGGCATATCATCCGGAACGGCAAGGATTTCCTGGGCAGTCAACCCATCAAGGCCCTCGTGCAGCACCCCTGCGAAGCCCCGGGTTGTAGGCGCTTCCTGAGGAGCTTTGAAGAAGAGCCGGTAGGCGCGGGCACCGCCGTCGGGGTTTTTCTCGGACTCAATAGTGAGAAACAACGGCGACTGGCACTCCACAACCTGTTCCAGCAACTCAGGGTGGTCCTTCAAGCGCTCCGGGAGCTCCGGCAATCCCCTGGAGAACTCAAGCAGGAGTTGCAGGCGGTCAGGCTCCGTCAGTGCCTGGAAGTCGTCAACGATTTCCGCCAGGGCGGTGGGCAAAGTGTTCGTACTCATCTCTTCCAGCTTACGCACAACAGTGTTCAATGCATCTTGTGTGCCGGAACACTACGGACGCCTCTGTGTCTGCGCTAGTTGCTGACGAGCGAGGCAGGAACGGAACCGCGCTCAGCGCCCTTGACGATGGGAACCCGCACAGCGTTGCCCCACTCGGTCCAGGAGCCGTCGTAGTTGCGTACGGTGTCGAAGCCCAGCAGGTACTTCAGTGCGAACCAGGTGTGGCTGGAACGTTCGCCGATGCGGCAGTAGGCCACCACGTCATCGCCGCGCTCCAGGCCCGCCTCGCCAAGGTACAGGGCTTCGAGCTCTTCGCGGCTCCGGTAGGTGCCATCTTCAGCAGCGGCGCGTGCCCACGGGACCGAAGCCGCAGTGGGAATGTGGCCGCCGCGCAGAGCGCCTTCTTCCGGGTAGGCCGGCATGTGCGTGCGCTGCCCCGTGTACTCCTCAGGGGAGCGCACGTCGATGAGGGGGTTGCCCAAGTGCGCCAGGACATCTTCCTTGAATGCGCGGATGGGGGCGTCGTTGCGCTCCACCTCCGGGTATTCACCCACCGCGGGCCGGGGAACGTCGGTGGTCAGCTCGCGGCCTTCGGCGATCCACTTGTCGCGACCGCCGTCGAGGAGGCGGACGTCCTCGTGGCCGAACAACGTAAAGACCCAGAGAGCGTAGGCAGCCCACCAGTTGGACTTGTCACCGTAGATGACCACGGTGCTGTCGCGGGAGATGCCCTTGGTAGCTGCGAGGGCGGCAAAAGCGGCGCCATCCACATAATCGCGGGTGACCTCGTCGTTCAGGTCGGTGTGCCAGTCGATCTTGACGGCGCCCGGGATGTGGCCGGTTTCGTAGAGAAGAACGTCTTCGTCGGACTCGACGACTACAAGCTTGCCGTCGGCGATGGCGCCGTCTGCAAGGGCTGCCGCGAGCCACTCGGTGGACACAAGGCGTTCAGGGTTCGCGTACGACGCAAACTTTTCATTCTGTTCAACGGGGTAGGACATGATGATGGCCTTTCACTGACAACGGTCGGAGCCAGGCCGTGGAAGGTGGTGCAGGTGCCGGCCGGGCGTGCTCCAACACTAACCACGGGCAGCGAGGAATGCTTCCCTGCGGTCATACGGTGAAACATGGGCTTGGTCACGTGACGGTTTTGCGAGTGTCCGATGCCGGTATTCTTGCTGGGGACCTCAAACCGAAGGAACGGACCACCGTGGTAAAGATCGAACAACTGGCTGCCCGCACGCCGGCAGTCTCTGTGGAGGAACTCCTCAAGGGTTTCTACCCGTCTCCGCGATTCGGGGAGGTATCGTTCGACAGCTACCGGCCGGATCCGTCCCAGCCGAGCCAGGCAAATGCCGTGAAGCTGCTTTCCGGATTCGCCGATGGCGTGGGCAACGGCGACGGTGGCGGCCTCTTTAAGAAATTGTTCGCCAAGAAGGCCCCGGCCACCAGGGCAGGAATCTACCTCGACGGTGGTTTTGGTGTGGGTAAGACCCACCTTCTGGCTTCTCTCTGGCACAGGTCACCGGGGCCCAAGGCTTTCGGCACGTTTGTGGAATACACCAACCTCGTGGGAGCGCTGTCCTTCCGTAAGACGGTTGAAGCCCTGAGCAGCTACAAGCTGGTATGCATCGACGAATTCGAGCTCGATGATCCGGGCGACACCGTGCTCATGTCCCGGTTAATGCGTGAACTGGCCGACGCCGGTGTGAAGTTGGCAGCAACGTCCAACACCCTTCCCGGTTCACTGGGTGAAGGGCGCTTCGCCGCAGTGGACTTCCAGCGCGAAATACAGGTTCTCGCGGACCAGTTCGACGTCGTCAGGATCGACGGCGAGGACTTCCGTCACCGTGGGCTGCCGGCGGCTCCCGCGCCGCTCAAGACCGAAGAGCTCAAGCACAGGATGCGTGCTGAGTTCGATGGAAAGACCGTTGCTGTGGATGATTTCGGCACCCTCGTCAACCATCTGGCCGCCGTCCACCCCAGCCGTTACCGGCAGCTCATCTCTGGCGTGGAAGCCGTGGTGTGGAGCGACGTGGAAACCATCACCGAGCAGGCAGTTGCCCTCCGTTTTGTGGTTCTCGCGGACCGGCTCTACGACAAGGACGTGCCGATCCTGGCCAGTGGCGTACCCTTCGACAAGCTGTTCACCGAGGAGATGATGACGGGCGGCTACACCAAGAAGTACTTCCGCGCTGTGTCCAGGCTGACGGCTTTGGCACGCGAAGCCCAAAACCACGAGCCGGCGTGATTCATGGTTTTGGCCTGATTCACGCTTTCTGAACCGGCTCGCGGCTCTTCAGCATCCAGCGAACCAGGATGCCGCCTGCCAGCGCCCAAAAGGCAGCGCCGACGCCGGCGAAGCTCAGTCCTGATGCTGCCAGCAGGAAAGTGATACAGGCCGGGATGCGTTCCTCCGCCACAGCCAGAGCCGACGAGATGGATGACGCCAGAGTCCCGAGGAGAGCGAGGCCGGCTACCGCCTCAAGGAGCCCCGGCGGTGCTGCGGCCACCAAGGTGACCAACGCGGCAGAGCCTGCGGCCAGCACCAGGTAGGCAAAGCCGGAGACGAAAGCTGCGATCCAGCGTCGCCCGTGGTCTTTGCCTGCTTCCTCGCCCGCTGCCAGGGCTGCGCTGAGTGCGGCCAAATTGATGGCGTGGCCTCCAAATGGTGCGCCGGCGATGGTGCCGGCTCCGGTCACAAGCATGGACGACCGCCACGGGGTGGTGTACCCGAACGACTTGAGCACGGCGACGCCGGGGATGTTCTGTGAAGCCATCGTGACGATGAACAAGGGCAAGGCCAGTCCTATTGCGGCCTCCACCGTAAACGCAGGAGTAGTCCACTCCAAGCGGGGCAGGAGGCCGTCAGCGGGGATCTGGACTCCGTTCCACACGATGTGGACGCCGATAACCACCAAGGCGACCAGCAGCGACGCCGGAACAGACCAGCGCGGTGCGAATTTCATCAGGACTACCCAGCACAGCATCACTGGTGCGATGAACAGGGGAGCCGACCCCAACGATGTGAAGGGTGCAAGGCACAGGGGGAGCAGCACGCCGGCGAGCATTGCCTGTGCCAGTGCTGTGGGGATCTTCGCCATGAGCCGGCCGAGGACGGGGAGCAGTCCCGTCAGGACGATCAGTACCCCCACGATGAGGAACGCACCCACCGCCGCCGGCCAGCCGCCGTCGACCATTCCCGCGGAGGCGAGCAGCGCCGCGCCGGGCGTGGACCACGCCAGTGTCACGGGCATTCGGGACCGCCAGGCCAGCCACAGGATACCCAGGCCAAAGGTGAGGGTGAGCGCCAACAGGCCGCTGGATGCTTGTGCCTGATTGGCGCCTACAGCCTGTAATCCTGCCAGGACCACAGCAAATGACGAGGTGAAACCCACAAGGGCGGTGACAATACCTGCCGTGATGGGCGGGCCCAGCGTCTCCTTGGTGGCGCGGCTGTGGGTGGCTTGCGGGGAGACAGAAGGCATAGGGTCCAAATTACCTGACCCACGGGTAGAGAACTTGTGGCGGCAAAGTTCAGTTAAACGCCAAGGGCACCGGTGGCGCCTCTCGGCGGGACCGGTGCCCCCTTGACGTATCTGGTACGGCGGCTCAGGCAGCTACGGCTGCTTCGGCTCATCCGTGACGGGAGCCTGTCCAGGCTGACCGTCGTTCTTGGCCACGAAGTCGGAAGCGGCATTCTGAACTTTGTCGACGTGACCGGCGTACTTGCCGCCCGTCTTCTGATCCACAAAATCCCCGGCCTTTTCGATGCCATTCTTGATGGCTTCTTCGTTGCCTTGAATGAGACCCTGAGCCTTGCCCTTCAGGTCGTCAATTAAACCCACGGGCACCTCCCTTCCATCGCGGAGCCAGTTCGCTCCTCCGCGTCCGACCCTAACACCAGTTCTCTGGAGTGCCAAGGGTTCAGCGGAGGCCTGTGGACAACTACGCCAACGGCTTACTTTCCACCTTGTGGCGCGGGCTGTCCGGGTTCATGAGGGAGTGCCTGCGCCCGTAAGCGAAGTAGATGATCAAGCCGATGACCAACCATGCCCCGAACCGCACCCACGTTTCCCAGTGGAGCTGGAACATGAGGAACGCCGATGCCAGGACACCGAACGCGGGGACAACCGGCATGAACGGCAAGCGGAACGTGCGCGGAGCGTTGGGTTTGGTGTAGCGGAAGACGATCACGGAAATGCAGACGACCACGAAGGCAGCCAGGATACCGATGTTGGTGAGGTCGGCAACTTCCTTGATGGGGAAGACGCCGGCGAGGAACGCCGAGGCAACACCCGCGATCCACGTGACGCGCTGCGGAGTGCCGTGGCGGTCAGTCTTGGCAAACCAGCCGGGGAGCAGGCCGTCGCGGCTCATGGAGAACCACACGCGGGTCACACCCAGAAGGAAGGTGAGCATCACGGTGAGGATGGACAGGACCGCGAACACCGAAATGATGGTGGCGATGACAGGCAGGCCGACGCCGGTGAACGCCGAAGCGAAGCCGGCCGTGGGATCGATGTCCTTGTAGTTCTGCATGCCGGTGAGTACGAGTGTGGCGGCAACGTACAGCAGCATGGCCACGATCAGGGAAAGGATGATGGCCTTGGGCATGTGCTTCTTGCCGTCCTTAGCCTCTTCCGCGGCGGTGCTCATGGCGTCATAGCCGAAGACGGCGAAGAAGACGGTAGCGGCACCAGCCAGGACCGGGCCGAAGCCACTGGGCATGAACGGGTTGTAGTTCTCGGTGTTGATGTAGAAAATGCCCAGGCCGATGATGAACAGGATCAGGATGACCTTGATGGCAACCGCCACCAGTTCAAACCGGCCAAACGCCTTGGTGCCGCGGCTCAGGATCCAGGTGACCAGGAGACAGACAAGGATGGCGGGAAGGTTGATGATGCCGCCCTTGCCTTCATCTGCGGTGGACGTCATCCACGTGGGCATATGGATTCCGATGCCGGAAAGGAAAGCATCGAAGTAACCGGAGATGCCGATGGCCACCACAGCCACGATGGCGATGTACTCAAGCAGTAGATCCCAGCCGATGAACCAGCCGATGATCTCTCCCAAGGCAACGTAGCCGTAGGTGTAGGCCGAGCCGGCGCGGGGGATCATCCCGGCAAATTCGGCGTAGGACAATGCTGCTGCGCCGGACGCGAGACCGGCGATCAGGAACGAGAAGAGCACGGCAGGGCCGACGCCCGGGTTGCTCTCGCTGCCATGGGCTACCAGCCCGGCCAGCGAAAAGATGCCGACGCCGATAATGCCGCCGACGCCGATGGCCGTCAGCTGCCAGAGGCCAAGACTCTTAAAAAGCCCGCTGTGTTTGTTTTCTTCTTCGATATCGTCGATGGGCTTGCGCCTCAGGACGGACTGGGAAGCCGTCTGTTGGTTCATGGGGGTACTCCTGCCGGTGGGCGTGGAACGGTGATGAGCTCGCAGTACATTATGCGAGCCGAATCACATTAGATAAAGCGACTTCTTCTGAGGGGTATCGGTTACTTCCATTAATCAATTGGATATTCGCCGAATCCGGGCATAAAAAAAGCAGCTCCGGGGAGCTGCCTTTTTTATCGTGGAGCGGACGACGAGATTCGAACTCGCGACATCCACCTTGGCAAGGTGGTGCTCTACCAGCTGAGCTACGTCCGCACTTGCTGTTTGCCGGGCTGATGCCTGGCCAACAACTACAAAACAAGTTGCCTTGTTCTGGTGGGCGATACTGGGATCGAACCAGTGACCTCTTCCGTGTCAGGGAAGCGCGCTACCGCTGCGCCAATCGCCCGTTACCGGGTCCTTCATAAGGAGAGCGGACGACGAGATTCGAACTCGCGACATCCACCTTGGCAAGGTGGTGCTCTACCAGCTGAGCTACGTCCGCACATGCTGCTTGCCGGGCTGATGCCCGGCCTTCAACAACAAACAAGTTGCCTTGTTCTGGTGGGCGATACTGGGATCGAACCAGTGACCTCTTCCGTGTCAGGGAAGCGCGCTACCGCTGCGCCAATCGCCCATGCATCCAGCCAAAGCTGGAAGACATGGTTTTCACCGAGGTGGGTACGGGATTCGAACCCGTGTATACGGCTTTGCAGGCCGCTGCCTCGCCTCTCGGCCAACCCACCGTGTAAGCAGGATTCCGGGGAATTCTTGCCTTGACAGTGCCTTGCGAGCGGACGACGAGATTCGAACTCGCGACATCCACCTTGGCAAGGTGGTGCTCTACCAGCTGAGCTACGTCCGCAATGTCTTTACCGGCGGGCAGCCCTGCAGGCATTCCGTCGCTTTCCGACGAGTAAAAACTCTATAGGAGGTTGCTGCAAACTCCAAATCGGTTGCCGTCTTTTGATCGCTGTGGCGGCTGGATCCTTGTGTTTGCGCGGATTTGCTTGAATTTCACGGCTGTAATTTCACTGGTGTAGTTCGAGGGCAGCCTGGACATCAGGATCCGTTTTGCATTCCGGCGATGGTCCGTTAGTGTTTTCTATGCACCCGGGCGATTGGCGCAGTGGTAGCGCGCTTCGTTCACACCGAAGAGGTCACTGGTTCGAACCCAGTATCGCCCACTACCGGGAACCCCGTTTGGACTGATTGATTCGGTCCAGGCGGGGTTTTTTCTTGTTTTCTGCGTCACGATTCACGTGGACGCGACACCCATCAGCATGCGCGAACAAGAAGAGCCGGAAGTGCCCCCAGCCGTCACGGAAACCGCCACCCTCATGGGGGATCTCGCAGTGACCGCGCCGATCCTCGCCGGCAAGCTGGCCAGGTTGCCTCCAGAGCAGTTCGCGTTGATCTTCCCGCAGATGAATTCTGTCGGCCCTCTATGACACAGTCTTTATATGACTGCTCCACTGCTTGCCCACGCTACTGACTACGGCCGGATGTACGCCCGCTCCACCACTGAGCAATTTTCTGTGCCGTCCATCACCACGGTGATCGGACAACAGGCGCATGCCTTGGATGGTTGGTTCAGTTACATGGGGGCGAGCAGCCTCGCTGCGGATCCTGATCTGCCCTCGATCCTTGGAAGCCCGGCGAAAGTCCGTCAGGCAATCAACAAAGCCTCCAAAGCCGCTGAGGTTTACCGGGACGCGGCGGCCGCACGCGGAGATCGCGTCCACACTTACTGCGAACAGGTAGCTTTGCGGGCCATGGGGCGCCCACATCGAATGCAGGAATGCAGGGAGGACCTCGCTGCAAACGGTGAACAAGCCTTCGCCGCCCGTTTTGATGAATGGTGGGAGCTCTACAGGGTGGAGCCCTTGGCACCGGAGATTACTGTCTGGAATAAGACAGTGGGTTATGCCGGGACCTTGGACCTCGTGGCCCGGATCAACGGGCGCATTTGCCTGATTGACTACAAAACCAAGGGCACTACCCGGGACGGCACGGTCAAAGCCCTGGACGACAAAGTGGTCATGCAGCTTGCTGCCGGGATGAAAGCCGAGGAAAGCCTGGTGGACCCTGTTGCAGGTGAATGGGAGCCGTGGAAGTACGGAGACAGTCCCATGTTGCTTGCAGTAGCCATCGGTGAGACTGAAGTCCGGCCTCAGCGGGCTAATCCGGACATCCTCAAGCACCATTGGTGGAAGTTCTGCGCCCTCCGGCGGGTGTGGGAGATGTCAGCGGACGTTGTTTCGGCCGGGCAACCACTGCTGCCTGTTGCTCCTCCGGTCTTCGCGTCAGCCGGTGCGGCACCGGCAGCCGCCATGACCTCAACTAAACTGGCTTAGGCTCCGCAACAGCCGGAACCTGGTTTGACGATCGTGAGGACTGACAGCAGATGGCAATTTTGAGTATCCGAATCATCGGGGATCCGGTGCTGCGCACCGTAGCTGACCCCGTCACCGATTTCGGTCCGGAGCTCGCCAAGCTGGTTGCCGACATGACGGAAACCATGGAAGACGTTGAAGGCGCCGGGCTCGCCGCGCCGCAGGTGGGTGTCAGCCAGCGTGTGTTTACCTACCGCATTGGGGGCGTGGAAGGCCACATCATCAACCCGGTCCTGGAAAACAGCGAGGACTACCAGCCGGATGAAGTAGAGGGTTGCCTTTCCATTCCCGGATTGGGATTCCCCGTGCGCCGCTACAGGGCCACGCGGGCAACCGGCGTGGATCTGAACGGCAATCCGGTTTCGGTGGAGGCTGAAGGCATGCTCGCCCGCTGTTTCCAACACGAGACAGATCACCTTGACGGCGTCCTGTACACGGACCGGTTGGAAGGCGATGACCGTAAGGCAGCCCTCCGTGCCATCCGAAACGCCAATTACCACGCCATCACGGAACAAACCACCTCCCAGCGAGCCAATTCCGTAGGCTCCAGCTTCGGCGGCGGCAGCTTCGGGGCTCCCGAGTGAAGGTACTTTTCGCCGGGACGCCGGCTGTGGCTGTGCCGTCCTTGGATGCGCTGGTAAAGGCCGGCTTTGACGTCGTGGCGGTCCTCACCCGGCCGGATGCACCAGTGGGCCGCAAGCGCGTCCTGACTCCTTCACCTGTGGCTGCACGCGCGATGGAACTCGGTATTGACGTCATACGCGCGGCAAGGGTGGACGCCGATACTACGGCGGGAATCGCGAAGTATGCGCCAGACGTCGCCGCCATTGTTGCCTACGGTGGCATAGTTCCCAAAGATGCCCTGGGAGTCCCCACGCACGGATGGGTCAATCTGCACTTCTCACTTCTCCCGGCATGGCGAGGCGCTGCCCCCGTGCAGCGTTCCATCATCGCGGGCGACGACGTCACCGGGGCAGCTACCTTCCAACTTGAAGAAGGCCTCGATACCGGGCCTGTCTTCGGGACACTGACCGAAACAGTTCGTCCTGAAGATACAGCGGGTGATCTGCTCGAGCGCCTGTCCATCAGTGGCGCGGTGCTGCTGAGCCAGACCCTTTCCGCCATTGATGCCGGGCAGGCTGCTCCGCAGCCGCAGATCGGGGAGGTCTCCCACGC
The DNA here is from genome assembly GCF_017876035.1 of Pseudarthrobacter sp. PvP004. Lineage (NCBI taxonomy): Bacteria > Bacillati > Actinomycetota > Actinomycetes > Micrococcales > Micrococcaceae > Pseudarthrobacter > Pseudarthrobacter sp. PvP004. The sequence goes on along the minus strand of NZ_JAGINL010000001.1, from coordinate 2,071,222 downwards.
CCCCAAGCTGACCCTCGACGACGGTCGTCTGGACTGGCAGCAGCCGGCCCTTGCATTGAACCGCCGGGCGCGTGGAGTTACCCCTGAACCCGGAGCATGGACCACCTTGGACGGCCAAAGAGTCAAGCTTGAACCTGTAGCTCTCCGGCCCGAGGTCAAGGATCTTCCGCCGGGAAGCATCAGGGTGGATGGCAAGTCGGTTCTGGTAGGCACCGGTTCCCATGCAGTGGAGCTTGGCCGGGTCCAACCGGCCGGTAAGAAAATGATGTCGCCGGCCGATTGGGCCCGCGGTTTGGCAACACCCGAGAGAGTGGTATTCGAATGAGCGAGTCCGGCCGGCGAGGCCCCAACAACAGCGGGAGCCGGGACGGCGGCGGACAAAACAACCGTGGAGCCCGCGGCGAGAGCAAACGCAACGCTCAAGGCCGCGAGCGAAACAGGGGGCCGCAGAGGGGCTTCACCAATAATGCCCCGTCGCAGCGTACGCGCCGCGCTGACCCGGCGCGACTGGTTGCTTTCGAAGTGCTTCGTGCGGTTGCTTCCGAGGATGCTTACGCGAACCTTGTGTTACCCGCACGCATCCGGGAGCATCGCTTGGACCGCCGGGATGCCGGCTTCGCCACTGAGCTGAGCTACGGTGCTTTGCGCGGGCAGGGTACCTACGATGCCATCCTGGCCCGTTGTGTGGACCGCCCCCTGGAGCAACTGGATCCTGCCATCCTGGATGCGCTGCGAATCGGCGCCCACCAGCTGCTCTCCATGCGCGTTCCTGCCCACGCCGCGCTGGATCAGACCGTCGGCCTGGCACGCGCCGTCATCGGAGCCGGCCCATCGGCCCTGATCAACGCGGTGCTTCGCAAAGTCACTGCCCACAGCATGGGCGAGTGGTTGGAGGTCCTGCTGGATGACGAATCCGACGAGACCAAAATCGCTGCCCTGCGCCACGCTCACCCGGAATGGATTGTCCGTGCACTCCGCCAATCCCTGGTGAACCACGGTCGCCCAAAAACCGAGATTGACGCCCTCCTTGAAGCCGACAACGCTGCCCCGGTGGTTAACTTGGTGGCCTTGCCCGGCCTGGGGGACCTCGACGAAGCTTTCGATCATGGCGCCACTGCCGGTGAGTTGGTGGAAGATTCGGCTCTCTCCGCCGGCGGGGACCTTGGCCGTTTTGAATCGGTGCGGCGCGGCACAACGCGTGTACAGGACGTCGGATCACAACTTGTAGCGCGTGCTTTGGCCGGAGTCGAGTTGGGGGAGTCTCCTGCCCAAGGTGAACGCTGGCTGGACTTGTGCGCGGGTCCCGGTGGCAAGGCTGCGCTCCTGGCTGCCCTGGCCTATCGCGACGGCGCGACCCTCCTGGCCAACGAGCCTGCACCGCACCGGGCCAAACTCGTTCAGCAAGCACTTTCGGCTGTCCCCAGCGAGGCCTGGACGGTGCGGACCGGCGATGGTCGCGAAGTGGGTGCGGAGCAGCCCGAAACCTTTGACCGTGTCCTCGTTGATGTGCCCTGCAGTGGACTTGGGGCCTTGCGGCGGCGGCCCGAATCGCGGTGGCGCCGTTCTCCCAAAGACATTGGGGACCTGGGTCCATTGCAGCGTGACTTGTTGAAGTCAGCGCTTGACGCCGTAAAGCCCGGTGGAGTGGTGGCATACGTGACGTGTTCGCCGCATCCGGCCGAAACAACTGCTGTGGTCACTGACGTGCTGGCCAAGCGTGAGGACCTTGAACTCCTCGACGCCGGACAGGCGCTCGACGATGTCAGCCTTACCGGCAGCCTCGGCGCTGGACACGAGCTCACTGCCCAGCTGTGGCCGCACGTTCATCAGACGGATGCCATGTTCATGGCGATTATCCGCAAGAAGCCGTAGCCACCCACACGACTCTCACCGAACTTCCGACCATCACCGAACTGAAGGGGCTGCCTTGTCTCAGTGCTGTATCAACCCGAGCATTTTGTCTGCAGATTTCGTCAACCTTGAGGCGGAACTGCAACGGATCAGTAATGCGGATGCCGTCCATGTGGACGTCATGGACAACCACTTTGTGCCCAACCTGACGCTTGGCTTGCCGGTAGTTCAGAGAATTCAAGCTGTTAGCCCGGTGCCGTTGGACGCGCATTTGATGATCTCCGACGCCGACCGCTGGGCGCCTGCCTACGCCGATGCCGGCGTCGCTTCGGTGACGTTCCATGCCGAGGCCGCCATGGCGCCGGTCAAGCTTGCCCGCGAATTACGTGCCCGGGGATCCAAGGCAGGCATGGCCTTGCGCCCGGCCACACCCGTGGAGCCCTACTTGGACATGCTCAGCGAGCTGGACATGCTGTTGATCATGACGGTGGAGCCCGGCTTCGGGGGACAGTCGTTCCTGGACATCACGTTGCCCAAGATCCGGCGGGCGCGCGCGGCAATCGAAGGTTCGGGCATCGGCGTCGCCATCCAGGTTGACGGCGGCATCACCGAGGAGACCATCGTCCGCGCTGCAGAAGCGGGTGCAAACGTGTTCGTTGCGGGCTCGGCAGTATATGGACACGCGGACCCTGCAGAAGCCATCGACCGCCTCCGCGCGGCGGGTCAGGCTGCGGCCGCAACGAAAGCCTGACGACCGTCACCACATGTTACGAAGATTGCCCGGGAATAGCCCGGACATCTTTGTAGTTGTGGCAGAATAACAACACACATACGTGCTCCGGGGTCGGTGTAAGTCCGAACCGGCGGTTATAGTCCGCGACCCGCGAGCCATTGGATTCCAAGAAATTGGCGATCGATGGCGGACGGTTGAACTGGTGAAATTCCGGTACCGACAGTTAAAGTCTGGATGGGAGAAGCACGTACAGTCATGCCTTGGGCGTTCCTTTTGCGACGCCCGGCATTGCGCTGTCGTACACCCCCGGAGTCATCGCGGCTTACTGGGAAGGAACGGCATGGACTTACTGCGATGGCTCTTCGAAGCACAGATCCCCGTTGGAGGATCTGCTCTTGTCTTACGCGAAGTGCTTGGAAACATCTTTGGGCTCCTCAGCGCCCTCGGCGGCATGCGCCGAAAAGTCTGGGCTTGGCCGATCGGCATCGTCGGTAACATCCTCCTGCTCACGGTCTTCCTGGGCAACGTCTTTGGTGCAGCCGCCCCCGCCACGTTGTGGGGACAGGCCGCCCGTCAGATCATGTTCATCGCCGTCGCCATTTATGGCTGGTACCGGTGGCAGCAGGGCCGGCAATCAAGCACCCCGGGGCGTGCAATCGTCCCCGGTTGGGCCAGCAATAAGGTGCGCATCGCGCTGATTGGTGCGATGGTGGCGGGCACGGCGGCACTGATGCCCTTGTTTGACGCCCTCGGCTCGTACCCGCCCGTTTGGGCCGACGCTTGGACCTTCATGGGATCCCTGCTGGCAACCTACGGCATGGCACGTGGATGGACTGAGTTCTGGCTGATCTGGGTGGCCGTTGACATCGTTGGTGTGCCGCTGCTGTTCAGCGCGGGATACTACGCCAGCGCGGTCATGTACCTGTTCTACGGCTTCTTCACCCTCACCGGCTTCTTTGTGTGGTGGCGGGCGGAAAATCGCGAACGGGCCGGCCGCGGTACCAGCCCGGCAGTCGTTGCCGCATCCGTGGGAGCTGTCCAGTGAGCTTCGTCGACACCTCTTATACCGCTGCGGAAAGTGAAGCCATGGACGCCGCGCTGACGGCGGCCCTGGCCGGTCCCCGCGGAGCAAACCCGTTGGTGGGGGCGGTAATCCTCAGTCCTGACGGCGAGCAACTGGCAACTGGCTATCACCTGGGTGCCGGCACTGCCCATGCCGAAGCTGACGCAATTTCCGAAGCCCGAAAGAAGGGCATCGACATCGTGGGAACCACTATGGTGGTGACCCTGGAGCCGTGCAACCACGTGGGTCGCACCGGCCCCTGCGCCCAGGCCATCATTGCCGCGGGAATCGCGAAGGTGATTTACGCCGTCGACGATCCCCATGACCCTGCCGCGGGCGGCGCACGGACGCTCAGCGCCGCCGGTGTGGAGGTCATTTCCGGACTGGAAGGCGAGAAGGCGCTGGACCTGAACCGCGACTGGTTCGACGCCGTTGCGGCCAAGCGTCCGTTCGTCACCTTGCACATCGCCCAGACGCTGGACAGTCGCATCGCTGCCGTGGACGGTACCAGCCAGTGGATCTCCTGTCCGGAGTCGCTCGCCGACAACCACGGTCTCAGGGGACTCATCGACGCGATACTGGTAGGCACGGGAACCGTGCTGGTCGATGACCCGCGGCTCACGGCCCGAACGCCGGATGGGGAACTTTCAGCTCACCAGCCGATACGTGCCGTCATGGGCCTGCGGGACGTCCCCCAAGATGCTGCAGTCCGCGGAAATGACGGGCGTTTCGTCCACCTGCCCACACGGGATCCGGCAGAAGCTCTGGGCATGCTGTTCGAAAAGGGCGTCCGGCACCTCATGGTGGAAGGTGGCTCGTCCATTCTGAGCACGTTCCTGGCGGCAGACCTGGTGGACGAACTGATCGTCTACCTCGCTCCGACGCTGCTGGGATCCGGAACTCCGGCACTGAACGACCTCGGTATCACCACTCTGGCCGACGCACAGCATTGGTCGTGGGATGAAGCCGGCGGCGGCGCTGTCCGCATCCTCGGCAATGACCTTCGGCTCCACCTGCGGTCCCCAAGGGGTGCCGCGAGCACTATCAAGAATTCGATTCCGGGCAGTGAAGCCGCGGAATATGTCACGGGAGGAAACTGATGTTTACGGGAATCGTTGCTGAGCAAGGCACTGTGCTGAGCATTGAGCATGAAGGAGATGCCAGCGCAACATTGCGGCTGAAAGCGCCTACCACGGCGGAGGGCTTGCCCTTGGGCGGCTCCATTGCTGTCAACGGGGTATGCCTGACCGCGACGCAGATCGACGGCCAGGATTTCAGCGTGGACGTCATGGGGGAGACCCTGGTCCGGACGACCATCGGCGAGCTGACGCCAGGAGATGCCGTGAACCTGGAACGCTGCGTTCCGGCCGGCGGACGCTTGGACGGCCATGTGGTGCAGGGCCATGTTGACGGTGTTGGAGAGTTGCTGGAACGCGAGCCGCTGGGCAACTGGGACCGTCTGCGTTTTGGCGTGCCGGCCCCGCTGGCGCGGTACATCGCCGAAAAGGGTTCGATCGCCGTCGACGGTGTATCACTGACCGTGACCGCCGTCAGTCCTGCCGCCGAAACGGCACCATGGTTTGAAGTGGGACTGATCCCCACCACGCTGGAAGAAACAGGCCTGGGTGCCAAGGCGGTGGGAGGCCGCGTGAATCTCGAAGTGGATGTGCTGGCCAAGTACACAGAACGCCTGCTGTCCTTCGCACCCCAGCAGGGGGGTGCGCGATGAGCGCTCCTGCCAAGACAACACCAACGGGGGAGCGCCGTACGGGGCTCGATCCTGTTGAATCGGCTATCGCGGCGATGGCGGCGGGCCAAGCCGTGATCGTGGTGGACAACGAAGACCGCGAGAACGAAGGCGACATTATCTTTGCCGCCGAACACGCCACTCCGGCCCTCATGGGCTGGACCATCCGGTATTCATCCGGCGTCATCTGTGTTCCCTTGGATGGAGCACGTGCGGACGCCCTCATCCTTCCACCCATGGTGGAGATCAACGAGGACGCAAAGGGAACCGCCTACACCGTTTCCTGCGACGCCGCGATCGGTGTCAGCACCGGAATTTCAGCCACTGACCGGGCCTTGACGGCACGGATTCTGGCTGATCCAAGCAGCACTCCGGCATCCATCACCCGCCCCGGGCATATTTTCCCGTTGCGGGCAGTTAACGGGGGAGTGCGTGAACGTCCGGGTCACACGGAAGCTGCCGTGGACCTGTGTCGTCTTGCCGGGCTTGCTCCGGTGGGTGTGATCGCAGAGTTGGTACATGACGACGGTGAAATGATGCGCCTGGACAGCCTGCGCGACTTCGCCGCTGAACATGGATGCCCCCTCATCTCCATCGAGGACCTGGTGTCATATGTTGAGGCGGTAGAGTCCCAGACGGCACGTGTTTCACAGGAGGACGAGGAGAAGCGATGACCGCATCGACCACACACAACAGCGACCACACCGGCCCCGCGCCGCACCCTGTGACCGGCGGGCCGATCGTGCAATTGCCTACGGCCTTTGGTGATTTCGTTGCACAGGCCTGGACGGACCACGAGACAGGCCACGAGCACCTTGCCGTGAGTTCCCCCAACCCGCCCAAAGGTGGCCGTGCGCCCCTGGTGCGGCTGCATTCGGAGTGCCTGACCGGTGACGTGTTCGGTTCCTACCGCTGCGACTGCGGAGAGCAACTGGCCTATGCCCTGGAGCTTATCCACGCTGAGGGCGGAACCCTGCTGTACCTGCGCGGCCAAGAGGGCCGCGGCATCGGGCTGGCCAACAAGATCAAGGCCTACGCGCTGCAGGAAGCCGGCTTTGACACGGTGGAAGCCAACGAGCAACTGGGGCTGCCGGTTGATGCGCGCTCATACGCCGCGGCCGGACAGATCCTGGCGGAGATGGGCCTGCACGAGGTCAGGCTGCTAAGCAACAACCCGGACAAGCAGCACCGCCTGGACAAGGCCGGGGTGACTGTTGTTGAGATGGTGCCCACCGAGGTTCCGTCGCGTGAACAGAACCTTCGCTACCTGCAGACCAAGAAGGACCGGATGGACCACCGGCTGACGCTCGATGTCGAGCCGGTCAGCAATGGCAAGACACCTTCAACGCACTCCTTTGACAACAACCAAGACTGAACGGATTCCAGCAAATATGAGCGGCCACGGCGCACCCACTATTGACCTCACCACCCTCAACCCGGAGGAAACCTCGCAGCTGAAGCTGGCCATTGTGGCGGCAAGCTGGCACACGCAGATCATGGATGGACTGGTTGACGGTGCCCTCCGCGCAGCCAAGGAAGCCGGCATTGCGGAACCCACGCTGCTGCGGGTCCCGGGCAGCTTTGAGCTTCCGGTTGCCGCAGCCAGGCTCGCGCCGCACTTCGACGCCGTCGTAGCACTCGGAGTGGTCATCCGCGGCGGAACCCCGCACTTCGACTATGTCTGTCAGGCTGCGACGTCGGGACTCACCGATGTCAGTGTTCGCACCGGAGTGCCTGTCGGCTTCGGCGTCCTCACGTGCGACACCGAGCAGCAGGGCATCGACCGTGCCGGCCTTCCCGGTTCCAAGGAGGACAAGGGCCACGAAGCGGTGACCGCCGCCCTCGCCACGGCTGTGACGCTCAAGCAGTTCAGCTAGAAGCCTTGGATCGAAGGGGATGTGGGTGTGTCTTCACTCACATCCCCTTCGTCATGCAACGCCCCAACAAGCGGTGGCCGCCCCCAAGCAAGTAGTCTGGAGGGCGTGAAGAATTTCGAGACGCTGTTCGCAGAACTGAGTGAGAAAGCAGCGACCCGCCCGGCAGGTTCGCGCACGGTTGCCGAACTGGACTCCGGAATCCACGGCATCGGCAAGAAGGTGGTCGAAGAGGCCGCCGAAGTCTGGATGGCCGCGGAGTACGAATCGGACGAAGCCGCCGCTGAGGAAATTTCCCAGTTGCTGTACCACCTGCAGGTCCTCATGCTCGCCAAGGGCCTCAGCCTGGAAGACGTTTACAAGCATCTCTAGCCACGCCACTCCGTTTGCCTTTAGCGGAGCCCCCTGCGTGGCCAAGGTGCCTGAAAACCTCCATTCCAAAAAGAAAGTCTCCCAATGCTCCGTGTAGCAGTCCCCAATAAGGGATCCCTGTCCGAAGCCGCCTCGGCAATGTTGTCCGAGGCCGGATACCGCCAGCGCCGCGACACCCGTGAACTGGTCATGGTTGATCCCGACAATGACATTGAGTTCTTCTTCCTCCGTCCCCGCGACATCGCGGTCTATGTAGGCCAAGGAACCCTGGACGTCGGCATTACGGGTCGCGACCTCTTGCTTGACGCAAAGGTGGAAGCCGAAGAACTGCTTCCCTTGGGCTTCGCGCCGTCCACGTTCCGTTTCGCCGGCCCCGTAGGTGACTTCAGCGGCGTCGAGCAGCTCGAAGGCAAGCGCCTCGCCACCAGTTACGACGGTCTCCTGCGGGACTACCTCGCTGAGCGCGGCGTAAACGCCAAGGTGGTCCGTTTGGACGGCGCGGTGGAATCGTCGGTACGCCTCGGCGTTGCGGACGCGATCGCCGACGTCGTTGAAACAGGTAATACCCTCAAGGCTGCCGGAATGGAGATCTTCGGCGATCCCATCCTGAAATCCGAGGCCGTGCTGATCCGTCGCTCCGGCTCGGGCGGCGCTGCCAACGGGACGGCCAAGGAAGTCGAGATCCTCATCCGGCGCCTGCAGGGCGTCCTCGTGGCTCGCCAATACGTGCTCATGGATTACGACATCCGCAAGGACCTGGTGGAAGACGCCGCAGCACTGACCCCGGGCCTTGAATCACCCACGGTCTCGCCGCTGCGCGACTCCGAATGGGTGGCCGTGCGGTCCATGGTTCCCAAAAAGGAAACCAACCGCATCATGGACGAGCTTTACGACCTCGGCGCGCGCGCCATCCTGGTCAGCAGCATCCACGCCTGCCGTATCTGACCCGCGTATCAATCCAGTCGCGCATCAAGCAGCAGAGCACAGAGAACTGAGGAGCAGCACATGGCTGTAGCCGTACGCGTCATACCCTGCCTGGATGTCGACGCCGGCCGCGTCGTCAAGGGCGTCAACTTTGAAGGACTCCGCGACGCCGGTGATCCGGTGGAACTCGCGCACCGTTACGACAATGGCGGAGCGGACGAACTTACCTTCCTGGACGTCACTGCGTCGTCCGGCAACCGCGAAACCACGTTCGACGTGGTTCGCCGCACCGCAGAGGAAGTGTTCATTCCCCTGACCGTGGGCGGCGGCGTCCGTGGCGTGGCGGAAGTGGACAAACTCCTGCGCTTTGGTGCGGACAAGGCGTCCATCAACACTGCTGCGGTTGCGCGGCCCGATGTGATCGATGAAATCACCCGCCACTTCGGCTCCCAGGTGCTGGTGCTCTCCGTGGATGCGCGCCGAACCCGCGAAGGTGACCAACCGACGTCGTCCGGTTTTGAAGTGACCACCCACGGTGGCCGTACCGGTACCGGCATCGACGCCGTCGCGTGGGCCAAGGAAGCAGCCGACCGGGGCGTGGGGGAAATCCTGCTCAACTCGATCGACGCGGACGGCACCAAAGACGGTTTCGATCTTGAATTGATTCGCTTGGTCAGGGCCGCAGTGAACATTCCGATCATTGCTTCGGGTGGGGCAGGAGTGCCTGCCCATTTCCCGCCTGCGGTGGAGGCAGGCGCTGACGCCGTCCTTGCAGCATCGGTGTTCCACTTTGGTCCCGACGACATGATTGCCCAGGTCAAGACCGCGATCCGCGACGCCGGGTTCGAAGTCCGCTAGCTTTCAGGCGTAAACAGCAACGGAGAGTCACCTTGAAGGTGACTCTCCGTTGCTGGTTTAAGCCTGTTGGTGGTCACAGACCGATATCGGCGGACTGCAGGAGCGCGACGGCGTCCGGCTGGCCCTCGAAGGTGACGAGGGCCTGGCTGGTGCGGCCATGCGCGTGCATGAGCAGTTCTCCGGGTTCACCGACAATTGCTACGGAGACGGGAGCCCGCTTGGCTACATGGCGCGGGCCGGTGGGCCGCACAAGCACGATGCCCAGGTCAACGCCGCGGTACAGGAACGCGGCACGCTTGATCAGCTCGTCCCACAGGGCGTCCGAATAGGCTTCATCCAAGGCCCGGGGCGCCCAGCGGTCACCGGCGCGACGAATGTCCTCCGTGTGCACGAAGTACTCAATGAGGTTTGATGTCTCATCCAGCGCCTTGATCTTCAAGGGGGAAAGCGCCGGCGGACCTGCACGGAACGTCTTGACGAGGTCCGCGTAGGCGTCGGAACTCTTCAGCTTGGCAGCGAGTTTGGAGGTGGCTTTTTCGGATGCCTTGCCCAGGCTGGGGATCAGTAGCCCCAGACCCACGGCGATCTTCCGTTCGCGCAGGTATAAGTGCGCGGCAAGATCCCGGGTCAACCACCCTTCGCAGAGCGTGGGGGAGTCAGGCCCGGCCGCCAGCAGGGTTTCGGCCAGTACTTCTCGGGAAGGATCGACGAAATGCATCACTTGTGAAACTAGCACGATCGGAGCACTCTTGCGCAGTGGAACCGCCGCAGAATCCGGCTCCCGCCGAAGGCACTAGACTTGATCTGATGTCAGAGCAGTCCGCCCCCAGCCCAACTCCTGCCGCGGAGCTTTCCAGCGACCCCGCAAGCCCCTTGCCGCAGGAGATCGCCAGCGCCCTTAAACGGGATTCTTCCGGCCTCGTTGCAGCAATCGTGCAGCAGCACGACACCAACGAGGTCCTCATGCTGGGCTGGATGGATGACGAAGCACTGCACCGCACCATGACATCCGGCAGGGTCACGTTCTACTCCCGCTCCCGCCAGGAGTACTGGCGCAAGGGCGACACTTCCGGACACGTACAGTTCGTGAAGTCTGTCGCCCTTGACTGCGACGGCGACGCCCTTCTGATCCGCGTGGACCAAATCGGCGCAGCCTGCCACACCGGAACCCGGACCTGCTTTGATGGTCGCGACTTCACAGTCGTTACGGGCCACCGCGAATAAGGCACCCACCACTTTCCACTGACGCACCACCTCAGACAATAAGGCGGAGAACATAGCCATGCAGGACCTTGGAATCATCAGCCCGGGCCTGGAAGAGTTCCGCGAACTCGCCGTCCACAGCCGTGTCATCCCTGTCCGACTCAAGGTTTTGGCCGACGCCGAGACCCCCATCGGCCTGTATCGGAAGCTTGCCAAGGGCCAGCCCGGTACCTTCCTCCTGGAGTCAGCAGCGGTTGGCGGCGCCTGGTCCCGCTACTCCTTCATCGGTTCCAAGTCCCGCGCCACACTGACCACCAAAGACGGTGAAGCGCACTGGATCGGTGAGCCGCCCGTTGGAGTGCCGGTTTCAGGCAACCCTGTAGAAGCTGTGCGCGACACCATTGCTGCTCTGCAGACTGATCGCTTTGACGGCCTGCCACCGTTCACCTCCGGTTTGGTTGGCTTCCTCGGCTGGGAAGCAGTGCGCCACTGGGAGCGCCTGACGTCCCCGCCCGAGGATGACCTCCAGCTGCCGGAGATGGCGTTGAACCTGGTCACCGACATGGCGGTGCATGACAATGTGGACGGCACGGTCCTCCTGATCGCCAATGCGATCAACTTTGATGACAGTTCCGAACGTGTGGATGACGCCTGGCACGACGCCGTAGCCCGGGTGAAGGGGCTGCTGGACCAGATCAGTACGCCTGTTGCCCAGCCGGTCTCCGTGCTGCAAACTGCGGCCCTGGACTTCGCCTCCAGCGTTCAGGAACGCTGGGACGAGGCCAAGTACTTGGAAGCCATTGACCGCGGCAAGGAAGCCATAGTCGACGGCGAGGTTTTCCAGGTAGTGATCTCCCGGCGCTTCGAGATGGAGTGTGCCGCGGACCCGCTGGATGTGTACCGCGTCCTGCGCAATACCAACCCCAGCCCGTACATGTACCTCTTCAGCCTGGAAGACGCGGACGGCCGGGAGTACTCAATCGTCGGTTCGTCACCGGAGGCTTTGGTGACGGTGACCGGTGAGGAAGTCATCACCCACCCCATCGCCGGTTCGCGCCCCCGCGGAAAAACGGTTGAGGCGGATAAGGCCTTGGCAACAGAACTGCTGGCCGATCAGAAAGAGCGCGCCGAGCACCTGATGCTGGTGGATCTTTCACGCAACGACCTCTCCAAGGTATGTGTGGCCGGAACGGTGGATGTCACGCAGTTCATGGAAGTGGAGCGGTTCAGCCACATCATGCACCTCGTGTCCACTGTGGTTGGCGAGCTCGCCCCCCATGCCAAGGCCTACGACGTCCTCAAAGCGACGTTCCCGGCCGGCACGTTGTCCGGGGCACCCAAGCCCCGCGCGCTGAGGTTGCTCGATGAGCTCGAACCACACCGGCGTGGCATCTACGGTGGCGTGGTTGGCTACTTGGACTTCGCCGGCGATATGGACATGGCCATTGCCATCAGGTCCGCGCTGCTCCGTGAGGGCCGTGCCTACGTGCAGGCCGGTGGCGGAATCGTGGCCGATTCGCACAAGCCTTCTGAAGCCTTGGAGACGGTGAACAAGGCCGCGGCACCCCTGCGGGCCGTGCATACAGCCGGGTCGTTGCAAAACATTGCCGCGGACGCCGTGCGGAATGCGGACGCATCCGGGGATAGGACCCCCGGCTCATGAGTACGGCATCGCCCGCGCCTTCCGTCAGGAAGTCACCGCGTTGGGCGCGGAAATCCACACTGGTCCTTGCTACCACCATCCTTGCGCTGGCCGTTTTCGGTGCCACGACGCAGACCTGGATCGAGGTGCGCCTGGACCCCGCGGGCGCATCCAACAGCGACCTCCATGTCCAAGGAAGCAAGGCTGCCACCGCCGTCACAGCGCTGGCCGTGGTCGCCTTGGCGGGCGGCCTGGCTGCATCCATCGCAGGGAAAATTGCCCGCTGGATCATCGCGCTCCTCATCGCCTTGTCTGCCGCAGGAATCATCCTCGCGGCTATCACCGTGATGATGGATCCCCTGGGAGCCGCACAAGGAGCCATCGCTGCAGCCACTGGAGTTTCCGGCGGGCAGGCCGACGCCGCCGTCACGGTGTTCCCGGTCTTCGCCATCGTTGCCGGTTCTCTCCTGGCGATCTGTGCCATAGCTTTGCCGTTGGCCGGGCGCTACTGGACCTCGCGCACCAAGTACGACGCCGGAGTGCGGGGTAAGAAGAACGGGGGCGAACCGGTGGACGAGATCGATAGCTGGGACAGTCTTTCGCGCGGCGAAGACCCGACGTAGGCAGTCACATCGGACTTTTGGGTGGGTCTGGCGCAACAAAGCCGACACCACCCGTCCTGACGCCCGGCGATGTCCCGGGCGTCGTCAATAAATGGCAGAATGTAAGCAGTATTCATCCTGAGGAGATTTCACATGAGCAAAACCACAGTGTCCAACAACCAAGCGGAATCCACCATGGCCAGCCACGCTGACGCCATCGGTCACGGAAACAGCCCGGCTGCCTGGACCTGCGTACTCGTGATGCTGGTCGGCGCCCTGATTTCCTCCATCGCCTTCGTCATCGCCAGCACCCCGATCTTCGTCGGCGGACTGGTCGTCATGGTGATTGGCCTGATCGTGGGCTTCGTCATGCGTAAGGCAGGCTACGGAGTTGGCGGCAGCAAGCTGCAGAACAACGGCCACTAATCGTGACCGTTCTTGATGACATCATTGTTGGCGTCAAGGAGGACATGGAGGTCCGCCGCGGCCTCGTGTCCCTCGCGGAGCTGAAGGAGCGCGCCGCAAACGCTGCTCCTGCTCGTGATGCGTGGGCAGCCCTGGGAGGCCCTTCATCCATCCGCAACGACCTCAAAGTCATCGCTGAAATCAAGCGCCGCAGTCCATCCAAGGGTGATCTCGCATCCATCGCCGATCCTGCGTCCCTCGCAGTGCAGTATGCCGACGGCGGAGCTTCCGTCATCAGCGTCCTCACCGAACAGCGCCGGTTCGGCGGCTCGCTGGCTGACTTCGACGCGGTGCGTGCCGCCGTCGAAACGCCGTTGCTGCGTAAGGACTTCACTGTTGACGAGTACCAGATCTGGGAAGCCCGAGCCCATGGCGCCGACCTCATCCTGCTGATCGTCGCTGCATTGTCCGACGCCGAGCTTGCCGACTTCAGTGCGCTGAGCCACGAGCTTGGAATGAACGTGCTCGTGGAAACCCACACCGAGGAAGAAATCGAGCGCGCAGTTGCGGCGCAGGCCAAAATCATCGGCATCAATGTCCGCAACCTCAAAACGCTCGACGTCGATCGTTCCGTTTTTGGATCGCTGGCCGGTTTGATTCCGGCCGAGTCCGTCATCGTGGCCGAATCCGGCGTCCGGGGTCCGGAGGATGTCTCGCATTATGCCGCTGGTGGCGCCAACGCCATCCTGGTGGGGGAGGCGCTGGTCAGCGACTCCACGCCGCGCGAACGCATCACTGAATTCAAGGCAGCTGGAGCTGCCGCCATCGCCGTCAGGAACTGAGGCAGTAACTGAATCACGGCGAATAGTTGCAAGGCAGCCCGGGCATAAGCCTGCGGCTGCCTTGTGGCACGTGGAACTACCCAATGAACTAACTGGAACAGGACGGTGAGACTGATGGTCGACGCGCCAACAGCCGGCTCAGAAGAGAATGCGGCGGACGCATTCCTCCAAGGTGGCCCTTCGCTGCGGAATGCATCGGGGCCCTACTTTGGCAGCTATGGCGGACGCTGGATGCCCGAGTCGCTCATCGCCGCCCTTGACGAAGTCCAAGACACTTTTGAGAAAGCCAAAGCTGATCCCGATTTCATCGCTCAGCTGAAGGACCTCAACAAGAACTACTCCGGCAGGCCTTCCTTGCTGACCGAAGCCAAGCGCTTCTCGGAGCACGCCGGGGGAGCACGTATTTTCCTCAAGCGCGAGGACCTCAACCACACTGGCTCCCACAAGATCAACAACGTCCTGGGCCAGGCACTCCTCGCGAAGCGCATGGGCAAGACCCGCGTTATCGCTGAGACCGGTGCCGGTCAGCACGGCGTTGCGAGTGCCACGGCCGCAGCCCTGCTGGGCCTCGAGTGCGTGGTGTACATGGGTGCGGAGGATTGCCGTCGGCAGGCCTTGAACGTGGCCCGCATGCAGCTGCTGGGCGCCACGGTTGTTCCGGTAACCAATGGTTCACAGACGCTCAAGGACGCCATTAACGATGCCCTTAGGGATTGGGTCTCCAACGTGGAGCACACCCACTACCTTCTGGGCACAGCAGCCGGTGCGCACCCCTTCCCCGCCATGGTCCGCTACTTCCACGAAGTTATCGGCGAGGAAGCGCGCAGCCAGATCCTGGAGCAAACCGGCAAGCTCCCTGACGCCATTGCTGCATGTATCGGTGGCGGCTCCAACGCCATTGGTTTGTTCCACGCTTTCCTTGATGACGCTTCCGTGAAGATCTACGGCTTTGAAGCCGGCGGCGAAGGTGTGGAAACGGGCCGCCACGCGGCTGCCATTTCCCTGGGCCGTCCAGGCGTACTGCACGGTGCCCGCTCCTACCTCATGCAGGACGAGGACGGCCAGACCATCGAGTCCCACTCCATTTCGGCCGGGTTGGACTACCCGAGCGTTGGTCCGGAGCACTCGTACCTGGCCGACATCGGGCGCGTGACCTATGAGGCCGTTACCGACACAGAGGCCATGGATGCCTTCAGCCTCCTCTGCCGGACCGAGGGCATCATTCCCGCCATTGAGTCCTCGCACGCCCTGGCCGGTGCCATCAAGATCGGCAAGCGGCTCACGGAGGGCAAGGAAACTCCCTCGGACGTGACGGTGATCGTCAACCTGTCCGGACGCGGTGACAAGGACGTGGAGACTGCCGCTGCCTGGTTCAACATGTTGGACGAGGAAGGGCACGTCAAGGGCACTACGCTGTCCACGCGAAAGCCCAAGGGGCCAACTGAGCACACGTCCGAAGCAGCCGTGGATGTCAACGAGGACCAGAAGTGATGACTGAAGAATTCGCCAGCAAATCCGCAGGCGCCATTGACCGCGCAAAAGCAGACGGCCGCGCCGCGCTGGTGGGCTACCTCCCCGCGGGCTACCCGACGGTTCAGGAGAGCATCGAGGCCGGCATAGCCCTGGCCCGCAACGGTGCTGACCTCATCGAAATCGGCATTCCGTATTCCGATCCCGTGATGGACGGCCCTGTCATCCAGGCCGCTACCACCGAAGCGATTTCCAACGGATTCCGGGTGTCCAACGTCTTTGACGTGGTTGCCGGCATTACCGCAGCTACTGATGCGGCCGTTCTGGTCATGACGTACTGGAACCCTGTCATGCGCATGGGCGTGGATGAGTTTTCTCGCCGTTTGGCCGAGGCCGGGGGAGCAGGGCTCATCACCCCGGACCTGGTCCCGGACGAGGCTCATGAGTGGTTCGAAGCCTCAGATAAGTACGGCTTGGACCGCGTGTTCCTTGTGGCGCCCTCGTCCACTCCGGAGCGACTGGACATGACGGTCAAGGCAAGCCGCGGCTTCGTCTACGCTGTCTCGATCATGGGTGTCACCGGAACGCGCACCTCCGTCAGCAGCAGCGCTGAAGACGTAGTGGCCCGCGCCCATGCGGCCGGTGCCGAACGCGTTTGCGTGGGGTTGGGCGTCTCCAACCCGGATCACGTCCGCGAAATCGCTGCCTATGCGGACGGCGTGATCGTGGGTACGGCTTTGGTGGCGGCCCTCCGCGATGGCGGCGTGGACGCCGTCGGACAACTCACCAAGAACCTCAGCGCCGGCTTGGGCCGCGCAGCTGCAGAAGCCTAGGAAAAGGAAACAGCGAAGCGAATGCAGACCGTCCTCCACGCAGCGGCAATGGTCCCACTGAGTATCCCGAGCCCATCGTGGTCCGGATTCGACATTCCGCTGCCGTGGGGGACGTTGCGCATCCACGCTTACGCCCTCTGCATCCTGGCGGGCATCATCGTTGGCCTGTGGCTGACCTCGGCTCGTTGGAAGCGCCGCGGTACCCCCGAGGGCAGCCTGTGGGACATCGCCATCTGGGCAATTCCCTTCGGCATCATCGGCGGCCGCCTCTACCACGTGTTCTCTTCACCGGACGCGTACTTTGGGCCCGGCTTTGACGGCACGGGCGACCTCTCCCTCATTCCCCAGATCCAGCGCGGTGGTCTGGGTATTTGGGGTGCCGTGATCCTTGGCGCTGTTGGTGCGTGGATCGGCTGCCGGCGTGCCGGCGTCAAACTGACCGCCTTCCTTGACGCAGCTGCTCCCGGACTGTTGCTCGCGCAGGCAATCGGCCGTTTAGGAAACTGGTTCAACCAGGAACTCTTCGGCGCTCCCACCACCTTGCCTTGGGGCCTTGAGATTGATCCCGCGAATGCCAACTTCCCGCCGGACATGGCCGCAGGTACGCTCTTCCACCCCACGTTCCTTTACGAAATGGTGTGGAACCTGGTTGGCGTCGCCATCCTGCTGCTGCTGGACAAGAAGTTCAACTTCCGTTGGGGCCGGCTCTTCTGGCTGTACGCCGTTTACTACACCCTTGGGCGCGTGTGGATTGAAGCGCTGCGCATTGACGACGCGGAGCAGATAAGCCTCTTTGGCATCACTACCAGGCTCAACGTATGGACGAGCATTCTTGTGTTCGTCGCCTCACTGGCAATCTTCTTTATCCTTGGCAGGCGGGGCCGGCCGGTGCCTGATACTCCTTATTTGCCGGGCCGCGAGCCTGAAAACGAAACGGAAAAGGAGCCCGTTGCGGTGACCAGCGTCACCAGTCATGATGTGGACGCATCTGTCTCAGATACTGGTTCGCGTGGTAATCTCCCAGATAACCAAAGCGATCCGGGCCACGTTGACGAGCCGCAGGAATCAGCAGGGGACGCGGGTAAGGACATCAAGTCCGGCACGGGTTCCACATCTGCTGCTACTGCCGCAAGGAAGGCCCCCGGATCCACGCCGAAGGCAGACGACACCAAGTAGTCGCCGTCGGTAAAGGGGCAACAGAGTCACCGCTCGTAGGGCCCAGTCCACAGCGTCGTGGCACCCCGGAAACCGGATCGCAGCATACCGATGTTCACTGGTCAAGCCGGGGCCAGAGGTCTGCGTAACTGTTCGTTGCGCTGGATCGGCTGGCCTACAATTCCAATTACTAGCGCTTTGTTGTGCCCGTCACAGGGCAGGCAAGGTGGGGCCAACGTTGTCCCTTCCATACGCACGATCTCGAGGAAGGACGTCTCCCATGACCCATCTTCATAACCCCGGTTGGTCCGAAAATATCGAACCTCAGGGTGCCATGTCTCCATTCAAGCGCTTTGCCGCGCTCCCGGAGGCGCAGGGTCTTTACAACCCTGACAAGGAGAAGGACGCCTGCGGCCTGGCAATTATTGCCACGCTTCGCGGGGAACCGGGATACGACATCGTGGAAGCGGCGCTCACCGCCCTCCGCAATCTCGAACACCGCGGCGCCGTGGGCGCCGACGAAGGTACCGGCGACGGTGCGGGTCTGCTCATGCAGGTTCCGGACGAGTTCTTCCGGGCCGTCACCGAATTTGAACTGCCTGCCCCTGGCCAGTACGTGGTGGGCACAGCCTTCCTCCCCGCTGAGTCCCGCGAAGCAGAAACCGCGAAGGCCGGCATTGAAGCGCTTGCAGCCGACGAGGGCCTGACCGTCCTCGGCTGGCGTGAAGTTCCAGTAGTCGCCGATCTCGTGGGCGCCATGGCACGGGCCTGTATGCCGTACTTCTCGCAGCCGTTCTTTGCATCCGCCACCGGTGAACAGCTTGAGCACAATGAGCTCGACTCCCGCGCCTGGCGCATCCGCAAGCGTGCCCAGAACAAGTTCGGCGTGTACTTCCCGTCGCTGTCCTCGCGCACCATCGTGTACAAGGGCATGCTGACCACCGCCCAGCTGGAGCCGTTCTACCCGGACCTTTCGGACAAGCGCTTCAAGACGAAGCTCGCCATTGTCCACTCGCGCTTCTCCACCAACACGTTCCCCTCATGGCCTTTGGCGCAGCCTTTCCGCACCATCGCCCACAACGGTGAAATCAACACGGTCAAGGGCAACCGCAACTGGATGCGTGCCCGCCAGTCACAGCTGGCCAGCCCGCTGCTTGGCTCCGTTCCCGAAGAGCTGTACCCCATTTGCACCCCGGGTGCCTCGGACTCTGCTTCCTTCGATGAGGTGGCCGAGCTCCTCTGGCTCTCCGGCCGTCCGATCACGCACTCGATCATGATGATGATCCCGGAGGCGTGGGAGAACCACGCCACCATGGATCCCGCCCGCCGTGCGTTCTACGAGTACCACTCACTGCTCATGGAGCCGTGGGATGGTCCGGCCGCAGTGTCCTTCACGGACGGCAGCCTCGTTGGCGCAACGCTGGACCGCAACGGCCTGCGCCCGGGACGCTACTGGATCACCGAAGACGGCCTCATCATCTTCGCCTCCGAAGTTGGCGTGATCGAGGTTGAGCCTTCCAACGTGGTCAAGAAGGGCCGCGTTGCCCCGGGCAAGATGTTCCTGGTTGACACCGAGGCCGGCCGCATCATTGACGACGCCGAGGTCAAGGCCGAGGTCGCTGCAGCCAATCCATGGGCCGAGTGGCTCAAGGACAACCTGATCGACATCAATGAACTCCCCGAGCGCGAGCACGTGGTTCACACGGCTGCGTCCGTGAACATCCGTCAGCGGACCTTCGGTTACACCACCGAAGAGCTGAAGATCCTGCTCGGACCGATGTCCCGCACCGGCGCCGAGCCCTTGGGTGCCATGGGTTCGGACACTCCCGTAGCCGTGCTTTCCAAGCGGCCGCGTCTGCTGTTCGACTACTTCGTGCAGTCCTTCGCGCAGGTCACCAACCCGCCGCTGGACGCCATCCGCGAAGAACTCGTCACTTCGCTGAAGTGCGCCATCGGCCCCAACGGCAACCTGTTGGACGGCAAGCAGGTCCGCCAGCCGCAGATCTCCCTGCCGTTCCCCGTGATCAACAACGATCAACTCGCCAAGATCGCGAACATCGAAAGCCCCGACGGCGACCGCATCGCCATGAAGGTCCGCGGCCTTTACCGCCCAGAGGGCGGAGAAGCAGCACTCCGTGCGCGCTTGACCGAGATCTGTGAGCAGGTTTCCGGTGCGATCAACCGTGGCGTGCAGTACGTTGTGCTGTCCGATCGTGACTCGAATGCGCAGTGGGCTCCGATTCCGTCGCTCCTGCTGGTCAGTGCAGTCCACCACCACCTGCTCCGCAGCGCCAACCGCACCAAGACCGCGCTCGTGGTCGAGGCCGGCGACGTCCGCGAGACGCACCACGTGGCTGTACTCATCGGTTACGGCGCATCTGCCGTCAACCCGTACCTGGCCATGGAATCGGTGGAACAGCTGATCTCCAACGGCGACGTTGTGGGCGTAACTCCGGAAGACGGCGTCTACAACCTCATCAAGGGCCTCGGCAAGGGTGTCCTGAAGATCATGTCCAAGATGGGCATCTCCACTGTGGCTTCTTACACGGGCGCCCAGACGTTCGAGGCCTTGGGCTTGTCCCAAGAGCTCGTGGACGAATTCTTCTCCGGCACGCACTCCCAGTTGGGTGGCGTAGGACTGGACGTCATCGCAGCTGAAGTTTCGGCCCGCCACCAGATGGCGTACCCCGAAGGTGGCATTGAGCACCCGCACCAGCCGCTGCTGGGCGGCGGCGAGTACCAGTGGCGCCGCGACGGCGAACCGCACCTCTTCAACCCGGAGACGGTGTTCCGTCTTCAGCACGCCACCCGCGAACGCCGTTACGACATCTTCAAGTCCTACACCAAGGGTATTGACGATCAGTCCGAGAACCTGATGACCCTCCGCGGGCTCCTCAAGTTCAAGGATGGCGTGCGTCCGGCTGTTCCGCTCGAGGAAGTGGAGCCCGTCTCCAGCATCGTGAAGCGTTTCTCCACGGGTGCCATGAGCTACGGTTCCATCTCCAAGGAAGCCCACGAGACCCTGGCAATTGCCATGAACCGTTTGGGCGCCAAGTCCAACACCGGTGAAGGTGGCGAGGACGTTGACCGCTTGCTGGATCCAGAGCGCCGTTCTGCCATCAAGCAGATCGCTTCGGGCCGCTTCGGTGTCACCAGCTTGTACCTGACCAACGCCGACGACATCCAGATCAAGATGGCCCAGGGCGCCAAGCCCGGCGAGGGTGGCCAGTTGATGGCCCAGAAGGTCTACCCTTGGGTAGCCCGGACGCGTCACTCAACCCCAGGTGTCGGACTCATTTCGCCGCCCCCGCACCACGACATTTACTCGATCGAAGACCTCGCGCAGCTCATTTACGATGCCAAGCGCGCCAACCCTTCGGCCCGGGTCCACGTGAAGCTGGTGTCGGAAGTCGGGATCGGCACGGTGGCGTCCGGCGTCACCAAGGCGAAGGCCGACGTCGTGCTTGTTTCAGGTCACGACGGCGGTACCGGCGCCTCGCCGCTGAACTCGCTCAAGCACGCGGGCGTGCCGTGGGAACTCGGCCTCGCCGAGACCCAGCAGACCCTCATGCTCAACGGTCTGCGTGACCGTGTGGTGGTTCAGGTTGACGGCCAGCTCAAGACCGGCCGCGACGTTGTCATTGCTGCGCTGCTCGGTGGCGAGGAATACGGTTTTGCCACCGCTCCGCTGGTGGTTTCCGGCTGCATCATGATGCGCGTCTGCCACCTGGACACCTGCCCGGTTGGTGTTGCCACGCAGAACCCTGAGCTGCGCTCCCGGTTCAACGGCAAGCCCGAATTCGTGGTCAACTTCTTTGAGTTCCTCGCAGAAGAAGTCCGCGAAATCCTGGCCGAGCTCGGTTTCCGCAGCTTGGAAGAGGCAATCGGCCACGCCGAAGTCCTGGACACCCGCGAAGCGATCAACCACTGGAAGGCCGAAGGGCTGGACCTCGACCCCATCCTGCACGGGCTGGAGTTCGACGACGACGTGCCGCTGCGCAACATGACCGCCCAGAACCACGAGCTGGACAAGCACTTCGACCAGCGACTGATCACCATGGCACAGGAAGCACTCAGCGACCGCATGCCCGTCAAGATCACTCTGGACGTCATCAACACGGACCGGTCCGTGGGTACGATGCTCGGCCACGTGGTGACCAAGACGTTCAGCACCGATGTGCTGGCAACCGACACGATCGATGTGACGCTGAACGGTACCGCGGGCCAGTCCCTCGGCGCTTTCCTGCCGGCCGGCATCACGCTGCGCATGTTCGGCGACTCCAACGACTACGTGGGCAAGGGCCTCTCCGGTGGACGCATCATCGTTCGTCCGGACCGCACCAACGTGTTCCAAGCGGAGCAAAACGTCATCGCCGGTAACGTCATCGGCTATGGCGCCACCAGCGGTGAAATGTTCCTGCGTGGCCAGGTTGGCGAACGTTTCCTCGTCCGCAACTCCGGTGCCACCGCCGTCGTCGAAGGTATTGGCGATCACGGTTGCGAGTACATGACCGGTGGCCAGACGCTGATCATCGGCCGCACGGGCCGCAACTTCGGTGCCGGCATGTCCGGCGGTACGGCCTATGTGCTGGACTTGCAGCCTGAGCGCGTCAACAAGTTGGCCCTCGATACCGGTGAACTCCAGCTCCTGGAGCTGGACGCCGAGGACCGCGACATCGTCCACGGCCTGCTCACCAAGCACGTTGAGGAAACCGAATCCGTTTTGGCCGGCCGTCTGCTCGAAAACTTCGACGACACGGCCGCCCGCATCACCAAAGTGCTGCCGCGCGACTACGCCGCAGTCCTGCAAACCCGTCTCGACGCCATCGAAGAGGGCCTTGACCCCGATGGCGAAGAAGTATGGTCACGAATCCTGGAGGTAACCGGTGGCTGATCCACGCGGATTTTTGAAGGTCCGGCAGCGCGAGACGCAGCCACGCCGTCCCGTTCCCGTCCGCATCATGGACTGGAAAGAGGTTTACGAAGCCCAGGAAAAGGGCGTCCTGAAGAGCCAGGCGGGACGCTGCATGGACTGCGGTGTGCCGTTCTGCCACCAGGGCTGCCCGCTGGGCAACCTCATTCCTGAGTGGAACGACCTCGTTTGGCGGGATAAGGGTGAAGAAGCGATTGAGCGTCTTCACGCTACGAACAACTTCCCGGAGTTCACGGGCCGGTTGTGCCCTGCACCCTGTGAAGCTTCCTGCGTGCTGGGTATCAACCAGCCTGCCGTGACCATCAAGCAGGTTGAGGTCTCGATCATCGACCAAGCCTTCGACAACGACTGGGTTCAGCCCCTTCCGCCCACACGCCTCACCGGCAAGACGGTGGCTGTGGTTGGTTCCGGTCCCGCAGGCCTGGCTGTGGCACAGCAGTTGACCCGAGTGGGCCACACTGTTGCAGTGTACGAGCGCGACGACAAGATCGGCGGCCTGCTCCGCTATGGCATCCCCGACTTCAAGATGGAGAAGGAACAGGTTGACCGCCGCCTGGAGCAGATGAAGGCCGAAGGCACTCGCTTCCGTACCGGCGTTGCCGTTGGTACGGACGTGACCTGGGAGCAACTGCGACGCCGTTACGACGCCGTTGTAGTCGCTACCGGCGCCACCGTCCCGCGCGACCTGCCGATCCCTGGCCGTGACCTCGACGGTGTGCACTTCGCCATGGATTACCTTGTCCCGTCCAACCGCAAGGTGGCAGGGGAGAACCCTGAGAACCACATTGATGCGCGCGGCAAGCATGTTGTCATCCTTGGTGGTGGCGATACCGGTGCTGACTGCATCGGCACCGCCCACCGCCACCAGGCCGCCTCGGTGACCACGCTCGCGATCGGCAAGCAGCCGCCCGCTGAACGTGCCACCCACCAGCCGTGGCCGACGTTCCCCACCCTGTTCGAGGTCGCCAGCGCCCACGAAGAAGGCGGCGAGCGTACCTACCTTGCATCCACCGTTGAGTTCGTTGGAGAAAACGGCAAACTCACCGGCGTCAAAGTTGCTGAAACCGAGTTCGTGGACGGCAAACGCCTGCCCAAGGCCGGTACAGAACGAATCATTCCAGCTGACTTTGTGTTCTTGAGCCTGGGCTTTACCGGTGCTGAGCCGGCAGGTATCACGGAGCAGGTCAGTGCCGAATTCGACGGTCGGGGCAACGTTGCCCGCGATGGCTACTACATGACGAACACCGAGGGCGTGTTCGTTGCCGGTGATGCCGGACGTGGCCAGTCACTGATTGTGTGGGCCATTGCGGAAGGCCGTGCGTGCGCGGCTGCAGTGGACAGGTTCCTGATGGGAAGCACCATTCTCCCGGCACCGGTCGCCCCCACCGACCGGGCGATAGCGGTCTTATAGCGCCGGCAGGAACACTTCTTTTACTCAATCAGCATGACTACTTAGGGTAGGTATATGAGACGCGCGAAAATTGTGGCAACTTTCGGCCCGGCTATCTCCAGCTTCGAGAACACCCTCGCGGTGCTGGAGGCCGGCGTCGACGTTGCTCGCATGAACATGAGCCACGGCGACTACTCCGTGCATGACACCACCTACGAAAACGTCCGCAAGGCTGCGGCCCAGCTCGGTAAGCCCGTGGCCATCATGGCCGACCTCCAAGGACCCAAGATCCGTCTGGGCCGCTTTGTTGACGGCCCTCACGAGTTGGCCGTGGGCGATACGTTCACCATCACCACCGAAGACGTCCCCGGTACCAAGGACATCTGCTCCACCACGCTCAAGAGCCTCACTGAAGACGTCAACGTGGGCGACGCCCTGCTCATCGACGACGGCAAGGTGGCACTGCGTGCCATCGAGGTTGACGACGTCAAAGTTGTGGCCACTGTGACGGTTGGCGGCAAGGTCTCCAACAACAAGGGCATCAACCTGCCCGGTGTTGCCGTCAACGTCCCCGCCCTGAGCGAAAAGGACGAGGACGACCTCCGTTGGGCCCTCAAACGCGGCGCTGACCTCATCGCCCTCTCGTTCGTGCGTGATGCCTCAGACATCAAGCGCGTCCACGAGATCATGGACGAAGAAGGCCGCCGCGTTCCGGTGATCGCCAAGATCGAAAAGCCGCAGGCCGTGGAGCAGCTCCACGAAATCATTGACGCCTTCGACGCCATCATGGTTGCCCGTGGCGACCTCGGCGTGGAACTGCCGCTCGAAGAGGTGCCGATCGTCCAGAAGCGCGCCATTGAACTGGCACGCCGCTGGGCCAAGCCTGTCATCGTGGCGACCCAGGTCCTGGAATCCATGATCGACAACCCGCGTCCGACGCGCGCCGAGGCTTCCGACTGCGCCAACGCGGTTCTCGACGGCGCCGACGCAGTCATGCTGTCCGGTGAAACATCCGTTGGCCAGTACCCCATCGAGACCGTTAAGGTCATGGCCCGGATCATCGAGTCCACCGAAGTCCACGGCCTTGAGCGCGTCCCCCCGCTGGGAACCAAGCCCAAGACCCGCGGTGGCGCCATCACCCGCGCCGCCGTCGAGATCGCCGACCAGCTGGATGCCAAGTACATCTGTACTTTCACCCAGTCCGGTGACTCGGCACGACGCCTCTCGCGTCTGCGCCCGGTCAAGCCGGTCTTCGCCTTCACCCCGGTGGAGCACGTCTGGAACCAGCTCGCCCTCACTTGGGGCATCCAGCCGGTTCTGGTTCCCTCCGTGGGCCACACCGACGAGATGACCGCACAGGTGGACAAGAGCCTTCTGGAAATGGACCTCGTGGACGAAGGCGACCTGGTTGTCATCGCTGCCGGTTCCCCTCCCGGACAGGCCGGTTCAACGAACTCCCTGAAGGTCCACAAGGTAGGCGACCTCGCCGACACCTCCAAGACCGACGACGGTTCACGCAAGGAACCCGTTGGCCCTTGGCCGGAAAAGAAGTCCAAGGCCAAGAGCTAAGTTCTTCGCTTTCTTGAATGCGGGCCCCGCCTTTTGGTGGGGCCCGCATTTTTCGTTCTGATTTTCGGCGAGGACGACTTCTCGGCGAGTACGACGGCGGCCGCCCACCTCGCGTGAGGTGAGCGGCCGCCGTCGTGCTTTGCTTTTGCTTAGTTGACCTGGTTGATGATGGTCTCGGCAACCTCACGCATGCTGAGGCGACGGTCCATGGAGGTCTTCTGGATCCAGCGGAAAGCTTCCGGCTCCGTCAGGCCCATCTTGGTGGTCAGGAGGCTCTTGGCGCGCTCTACAAGCTTGCGCGTGGCGAACTGCTCCTGGAGGTCCGAAACCTCGTTCTCGAGGGCCTTGATCTCCTCGTGGCGGGAGAGGGCAATCTCGATGGCCGGGATGAGGTCCGCGGGGGAGAACGGCTTGACGACGTAAGCCATCGCGCCGGCATCGCGTGCGCGCTCCACCAACTCCTTCTGGCTGAAAGCGGTCAGCAAGACCACAGGTGCAATGCGGGCCTTGACGATCTTCTCAGCCGCGGAGATGCCGTCCATGACGGGCATCTTCACGTCCATGAGGACAAGGTCCGGCTTGAGCTCCTCGGCCAGCTGCACAGCCTTCTCGCCATTGTCTGCCTCGCCGACGACGTCGTACCCTTCGCCCTTCAGAATCTCGATAATGTCCAGGCGGATGAGGGTCTCATCCTCGGCTACGACAACGCGTCGGGCCGGCTGGGCTGTGGACGTGGACTCCGTCTGTTCGGTCACGGGATCTCCTTGAAAAGGTTCGGCGGGTTCATATCCATCTTAGTGTGGACTCTTTGATGGCTGGTTTTTGTTGCATCAGCGTGCCCGGTTCTTTGAATCAGCCTATCTGCATGTATAGTAATTTCGCGTGCTGGGAAAGGATCGCGTTGCTCACAGAGATGAGGGCAGCTGACTTCCCCGCATATCCGCGCCCGAGTGGCGGAATTGGCAGACGCGCTGCACTCAAAATGCAGTATCGAAAGGTGTGTGGGTTCGAGTCCCACCTCGGGCACTGTGTTGTCGCAGGTCAGGGGCCTATATGGCCCCTGACTGTGTACAAAACCCCTAAAAGTGTGTACAGCGGCGTAGCGTTTTATGCATGGCCAGCATCTCCACACGCACTAAAAAGGACGGTTCCAAGTCCTTCATGGTTCGCTGGCGGGACCCGAAGACCGGCAAGGCCCAGGGCCTTACTGTGGTCACTGAGTCCGAAGCAGAAACGCTCAAACGACTGCTTGACGCCAATGGGCAGAACTTCGAAATCGCGCAGCATGCAATCCTCGCCAATGCCAAGCGACTACCCACGGTTGCTGAGATTATTCAGGAACACATCGACCTGCTGATCCGGCCGTCGAGTGGAACGGTGAAGACGTATCAGACGATGCTCGATCTGCATGTGAAGAAGGTCATCGGTCACGTCCCGGTGGACAAGCTCGACTACCGATTGATTGCCTACTGGGTGAAGTCAATGATGGCCAAGGGACGCTCACCCAAGACAATCAAAAATGTCCATGGCTTGATCTCCGCATCAATGAACACAGCCGAGATGCTTGGCTGCATCACGCGCAATCCTTGCCGAGGCGTGCAGCTGCCGAGCGTCGAAAAGGCCGAGGACGAAATGATGTTCCTCACGCACGCCGAGTTCGGTTTGATAATGGACGGCATAGGGGAGCGGTACCGCGACTTCACCAACTTCCTGGTCATGACTGGGACGCGCTTTGGGGAAGCCACGGCACTGACCGTCGCGGACATTGATCTCCTGGGCAAGCCGGCGACAGCCCGCATTAACAAGGCCTGGAAGCGGGATGGGCAGAACCAGTTCTACATCGGGCCAACGAAGACGGGTGCTGGCAAGCGGACCATTGGGCTGAATCCGGCGCTGGTTGAGCTTCTGATTCCCTTGGTGGCTGGGCGTCCGAGCAGCGACCTGCTGTTCACGACGCCGAAGGGTGAACGGATTGTGCACAAGCTGTTCTGGCACCACTACTGGATGCCGGCGGTCAAGGCTGCCCAGGCTCGGGGACTTCGGAAGAACCCACGAATTCACGATCTGCGGCATACCCATGCGTCGTGGTTGATTCAGGATGGGGTGCCGATTTTTACGATCTCGCGGAGGTTGGGTCACGCGTCCATCAAGACCACCGAGCAGGTCTATGGGCACTTGATGCCGGAGGCGCTGCAGGTCGGGGCGGATGCCACTGAAAGGCAGGTCGCGGCGTTCATGCGCTGATGCTGTTGGTCTCTCAGGAGATGAGGCGGTTGCATGCTCGTGTACCGATGAGCCGGGTGCTGGTCGGACCCCCAGCTTGAGTCGCTGATGCCGGGTGGGACGGTGGTAGGATCTCGCTGAGCTTGGCTATCTCGGCGATATGCTCCGAAGTGAACACTATCTTTCCCTTCCCCCAGCACGCGTGCGGAAACCGTCCAGCGGCGGCGCCGTCACGCAGCCATCCTTCGCTGCAGCGCATAAGTGCGGCCGCTTCGGCCGGTTCGAAGAATTCCAGGTCCACATCTTTCCCCTCATGCTTGATTGAACTTGGTAATTCATTCGGCTTCTTGCTGTTGGGTACATGACGGCGCGTGGAAGCCTTGTTCGTTCCCCGCGAAGGCGCCTAGACTTACCAACCTTGCCTGCTCGAACAGTGGGACCTTTCCAGACCGTCGACACCTGAATTATCACCGGACAGTCAAAGGTGCATTCCTTTCTTGCCTCGCTCCGTGATTGCCACAGGTGTGAGGCCTCAGTGGTGCAATGACCGGGCGGCATGCTCCTACTGCTCCAATGGGGTGCTGATGCAAGGCTCCAACGATCTGGCCACCATGCACGGCCCTCGCCAAGGACTGGAACGATGCATTGAACGGTGGAAAGTTCGTGAAAGATGTCCTGCCAGGCAGCAGGCCGTGGTGGTGGATCTGCCCTCACGGGCACGATCCACACACGATGTTCCGGAACCGACCGCGCGCCGGGGGCTGCGCTGCCTGTAAACCGTGAAAAGACGGGCTACACCTGCCGCTGAAGCACCCAAAGCGGCTTGACGACCTCCTGAAAGTAGACAAGAGGCTTTTAGGCACCTCCGGTAACGGCTCCGCGGCCTGGTATTCGTGCCAGGCGTGCGGCTACTTTATCGTCGGGCCTGGGATGGTTCTCTGGGCAGACGGTATCTGTTTGAGCCATCAACTTGCCGCACTGCCAACACGTCCACGATGTGGCTTCAGGGATGATTGCCGGAAGCAGCACGACCAATTCTTGCGGCCACTCGGGGACAAGGATGGATTTGTTCCTGATTTCAAGGTCAGGATCCTGGAAGTTCCGTATCAAGGTCGGATAGTCCTTGTTCTCCCAAGCTCGAATGGTTTGAACCCGGCGGGCTCCGCTCTTGCATAATGCATCCTCATCGACCCACCTCGTGCCAGGCCGATGCCATTCGGTGATGACGCCGAATTCCTTCCTTGCCTGGGGCGTCACTGCTGAGACGAGCTTTCGCATTTCGTCGATGGTTGAATCTGAGATTTTTGTGGCTGCCAGAGAAAGGGAGAACGCCAAGCGGCCAAGCCAGTCGTTTCTCGACCGCCATGCGGACATCGCGTCGACTTCCCACCCGACTGAAGGCAAGAGGGCGTTTTTTGGTGTTCTTGGCGATGGGACGGTCAGTAGGAGGCTGGCATCGGGGTCTGCAAGTACTGCCCTGATCTGGGCCGCGACCTGGCCGGTCGCCAGAGACGAGTCGTCCACAACCCTGCGGATGAGTTGGCGCGCCAGAGCGGGATTGTTCTCAGCTGCCCAGTAAAGCAGCCCGAACGGCATGTCGTTGACCCGAAGGGATGCGTATGCGGCCGCGGCCGCATCCAAATGCCAAAGGTCTGCAGCGGAGCACGCCTCAGGTTCGCCCAAGGAATCCCTCATCAGCTCCTCGGGCTGCGATGTATTGCGGAATGACTCGGGGAGACCAGCAAACATGTCTCCTCCTATCCCCCTGCTGAGGAATGCGACTTCGTCGTGGAATCCTTTTGCTTTGAGCAGCTTTCGAACCCGGTCGAAGCACGTGTTCGGGCCGACGAGGGAGCCAGCCAGCACGCGGGAGGCCAGCGTGCCGCGCGATGAGTCGATGTTCTCTGCAGCATGTTCGGCCACTATTTCGATACCGGAGACATCAATGTCTTGCCATGGCGTGACATAGCCGTCAGCCCTGCTCCTGTCCGGTGTGGGCGGCAGGGCTGCCTCGATAAGTTGCCACGCCTGGTCCGATAGGGCGTGTTGAGGGTTGCTTATTTCCAACACAGCCAACAGCACGGACTTTTGCCGTTCCTCCAAGTGGGACTTCGCAAGGCCCCGCAAGTGCTGAGATTGCTCGCTGGACAGGGGCAATCCAGCCATCCTGACGGCCAGCCGGTAGCCAGGATCTTCGGGGCCGTCAAGGAACTTCCGAAGGCTGAATTCGGACGATCCAGTGCTGCGGGGCATGAGCGGAAGTCGTTGCATTTGCGCGTCCAGGACCATGGAGAATGTCTTTTCGCTGACTTTGGCTCCTTCATCCACTGCGTCCAGGACGACGTCCAACAGGTCCGGCTCTCCGTCGGCGGCCGTCGTGCCGATCCATTCCATTGCTTCTTCGCTGAGCCCACACAGCAGACGTAGTGTTACGAAGGACTCCGGATCTGACTTGTTGGCCAGAACCCAACTTTTCATGGTGTCGAAGTCACGGGCCAGGAGCCTGGCAACACCGATTTCGGCGAAGAGCCTTGACCGGGCGCTGAGCCTTCCTTCTTCCGTGGACGTGATGAAGACAGCCGCGGTAAGGTCCCAAAAGCTGAGAATGGCTCTTGCATAGTCGGATACGGCCCCGCGCGGGATGTCCCACTCCTGTTGAAGCCGACGTTCTACGGCCTCAAACGCGGTCAACCACTCCCCGTCGCCAGCAACAACACCCGCTATGTCAGCGAAAGTGTCCAGGACGATCTGAGCTTGATATTCGCGGGGGAGTCCCGGGGCTATGGTGTCTATGCGCGTCATCTCCCATCGTTTGACGCTGGAGTCCAAGGCAGCGCGGAGCAGCCCTGAGCGGGTGCGCGGTACGCTGGCGGGTCCGTGGGCGGCGAGAACAGAAATCATCAGCATCGCGAGCAAGGGTATTGCCCACATGTCGGGATCCTGGCGTCGGGATGATTCGACGAAGGCGCGGCGGTTTTGCAACCAAGCGGCACGGTCCTCCGCGTTCCTGACCTTTTCAGAGAATCTGACGAGCAGGTCATCGTTCAAAGAGGATAGGTCCCGCGGGGGCAAAAGTTCGATGTGGGGCATGTCAAGGCCGCTATCCGCGGCCGCAGGGTAGCGGCTCGAGACTACGATGTCCGTGTGGTCTGGGAGGCCCGCGAGGAAGTTGTTGAGCCAGCCCGCGACCGTGGAACGGTGGTGGGGCACCTCGTCCAGACCGTCAAACAGGTAGATGACGAAGCCCTCGGCCATGGCAGCGAGTAACGCATCTTCTAGGACTTCATTCCCATTGGCGAGGTGTTTTGCCAAGTGTTGCGGGCCCCACTGAACGTTGGGACGGTCCTGCATGGCTTTGGCGAGCTCACGAAGGCGCAAGGGCAGCGGGAGGGGCGCGGCGTGGTTTGCCGCGCAGTTGGCTGCGATCTGGGCCAGTGAGAACGACTTTCCCGTCCCCGGTCCGCCGACCAGAAGGTACCGGCCTTGCCGACGGGTCACATCTAGCAAGGAGAACTCATCCCGGTCCCTGGCCCTTCCAGTTTCTGTGGGCTGAGAGGATTGGCTCATTCGTACCTTCAGGGCCCGGGAGCAGCCAGGCCTAATGAAGGGTTCAAGGTGGACTTCAGTGGAGGGGAACTGGACCATGTCTTTTTGGGCTGCGAGATCACGCCGAAATTTGGTCAGTTCGTCGTCCTGTGCCTGATGGCGGGCGGCCAAGGCGCCCTTTGGGTCGGAAAGAACTGGTATGTGTGCGCTACGAAGAATTGATCGCCAATCACCGTCGCTGGTAGCGGCGCGTCGACGGCTCTGATCGTGAAATGAGCTTTCGAGGATGGCAAAGGCGGCGTTGCCGTTTCCCGGTGCCACGACGGAAGAATCCAGCAAGGCACTCCCAAGCTGGACGGCTTGCCCTTGGGTGGAGGTATCGAGGACCACTACGTGCACTTTCTTCAGTAGCGATCTCGCGGCGGCTTCGTCCAGGCGGTGGTGCCCCGTTAGCAGGAGAAGTGCATCCTCGATCAGCGCGTTTTCGCCCCGCGTGAGCGACGTTCTAGCCCGCTTGTGATCCAGCGCCTTCCCGAGTTTCGCGAGTGTGCCGGAGGCCAAGGCCACTAAGAGAATGAACCGGTCCACCACCGCTGCCGTGCCGTTGGTCTCAGCGGCCACCCACTGCTCCACAGACTTCTTGTAATCTCTTCCCAACCCGCATGAGTTCTTGGCTTGTATATGGATGGCACTTCCGTCGCTGAGCACGACTTCGATGTCGTCGACCTCGTTGTCCGTTTCCAGGGAGATTCTCTCGGGCCAGGCATCTGGTCCCAACCATGGAACACTCTTGCCGTTCAGTCCGAATGCGGCGATGAGTGCCGCAGCTATGCTCCGGTGATTCGAGCCGCTTTCTCCTGCGGCTCCTCCGATAGCACCTTGGTTCACCATCCGGGACCCCTTTGCTGCCTAGTAACGTCAATAGCGGCCTATGATCGCATGCGGTCCAGACTCGGCCAAAAGCAAGGTTGGCAGGGCAACGTTGATCAGCTCGAGCATCATCGATTCGAACTGTTCTCAGAACAGACTCACTTGACTCGACGTCCGGGCGGTGCCACCTCTTCACCACCCATGAGGTGGAGCTATTAGGCAAGATCACGGCTCGCCTTTAAACCTAGGGAAGTGCAGATGCCAGGTCGCAGACTATCTCGCTGACGACGCACGCCCTCCGTGCTTTGGTGTGCTAGGTTCCCGCCTGAAGGCTTGTAAGCAGGAGTATCCCTCCCAGTAGTTCTCGACGTCCATATTCGCCAGTGCGAAGGCGAAGGATTGCGACTCCTTGAGGGCGGTAGCCAGGCGGCTCGGTTCGACGAATTCCATGAGGATCCGCAGTCGAAGGACCCATCGCGCAGAGATGCTGGCTATGTGGTAGACCGCTACGTCGTCCTCATGGAAATGGTCTAGCATCTGGTGGCTTTGGTCGTTGCGGATGTCCTTCATGGCCTTGACCCACGCTGTCAGGTCCGGGCCGCAGAGCCCTGGCGCCATCGCTACGACGGGGGCTGCCATTTCTGTTAGGCGCTGGTGGTAGCTGGGTTGGTCGATGTGGTTGAGGGACTCGGTGAACAGCTTGCCTGCCAGGCCGGCATCTTCAAATCCGCTTTCGACCAGAACAGCGACGCCCGCATCTCGGGCTGCGCGGGTGGCCTTCTTGACAACGGCTTTACTCAAAGGGGCGAGGGGGCGATTGTCACCATGGAGGCGCCTATGGAGTCCCTCGAGAGCGCTGGCGACGGCCTGGGCGTCGATTTGAAGAACGCCGGCGGAAGCAGAGGCAATATACGGCAAAGGGTCCAACTTGAAGGCCACGGTTGCCCAACGGGCCAGCGCTTGAAGCGTGAGTTCGTTCAGCGGAAGCAGACTTGATCTTGTGAACCGGCCTCCTTCCTTCTCTGGTGGCGAGCAAGTCAACCACCTACCGTCCTCGAGTTGGATCTCCATGGAAGACACGTCCAGGGTTTTCCCCGTCCAGAGCACCAGTAACTGGGTCATGGCAGCTGCGGCGCCGTTCCGGGCGACTCGCAGTTCAGTGAGGGTAGACAGCTGCAGTCCGAGGCCTGGCGATTGTGCCTGGATCCGGGGGGAAAGAGTGCCGGACAGTGGACCATCTGTGACGTGGACAGGATCTTCCGTCAGCCATCCGGCCTGGCCTGGGGAGATGTTCCACGTCCAACGAATGCCGCTAATTTTGTGTTCTTGGTCCTTGATATGGGCACCCACCACGGAGATGGTTCCGGTGAACTTCTGTTTGAGTGGCCCAAAAAGCTGGTCGGGGGTGTCCATGTGTGCCCCCAGTAGGGTGACTTTGGTGCCGTCGCCAAGCTCACCCATGACGGTCCGAGGCGCGAAATCCGCGGCTACCGCCCCGGGGTCGCCACTGATGGAGTAGTAGCCGGGCTTGATCTCGATGCTTTGGGGCTGGAAACAGAACCCTTCAAGTTCCAGCGAATAGTCACTTTCTCCCATGGTGAGGGTGCCGGCAACACCGGGGCCGTTCTCGACCCAGAAGGTTCCTGTTATGTCTTCGTTCACGTCGTCACGATATATGAGATTTTCCGCCGGACGATCGAGTCGCTGCTGGCAGCGCTCATAGAACTCGGGTTCGGCAGTCAGGCCCGGACTGCGCTGCTCACGGCTGGACGGGAGGACGGCGATCGCCCGGGGGGGGGGCTGTCAAAGCCTTCCTCGCCAAGCTTGGTTCCGGGATTGTCCACGTCGGTGGGGAGACTGCCAAACCAGTCGCCATGGAAGGGTTCAAGAAAATCATCGAACAGTTCACAGGAATCGTGGTGCCCTGAGTGCCTCCAACGGTTCCGGCGCGAACGGGACAACCTTGCAAGAGCTGATTGTTGTGACTGGACTCACTGTCACCGCGCTGACGCAAGCTGCATGGATTGCTGATCATGTGCGCGAGGATCGGCGGGTTTTCTACGTTGGGCAGCCGAGTTCGGCGCCTACTAGCCATGGCCACACCACAATGTCACCTCAACAAATTCACAGCAGCTCTCGATCATTTTGGCTTTAAACATGAGTCGTTACTAGTGGAAGCAAAGGGCTGAGCTTGCACTGAACGGCGGACATCCAAGTGACCGTTTCCTGGCCAGCGCGTATTCTTGGAGGCTCTGGACATGTCCAGAGCCGAGGAGTTCAATAAATTTGGGAGTTCGTTGCTAGGTCAGCGGCGGGACGCATAGACACAGCGAACCGGTAAGCGCGACTGGAGTTTCAACCCGCAGGTTGGTGATCTGGTGGTACAAAATCTCCAAGGGCCGAACATCTGGGGCCACGTAGGGATCTACGCAGGCAATGGAATGATGTATAGCGCCCTGAACCCTTCTGTTGGGACTCTCTTACACCCCATGGAGTGGAACACTGACACTACCTATTTTGACCTTTTAAGTGACTCGATTTGAGCGGAGTGCATCATGCTGCCGTCGTGTCCGCCGTCGAACCCCTCTTAACCGAACTTGGTGACGGCCTTCAGGCTTTAGCGTGCCGAGTAGCCGCTGCCTTCTGCATCTGTACTATGAGCTTTGATAGCTGAAAGGCGCAGGCCCGGAGTCCTGGCGCCATT
This sequence comes from Pseudarthrobacter sp. PvP004, assembly GCF_017876035.1. Classification (NCBI taxonomy): domain Bacteria; kingdom Bacillati; phylum Actinomycetota; class Actinomycetes; order Micrococcales; family Micrococcaceae; genus Pseudarthrobacter; species Pseudarthrobacter sp. PvP004. The sequence continues at coordinate 2,036,413 of NZ_JAGINL010000001.1, read as the reverse complement.
CAAAGCCCACTCTCCTATTGCTGTTCGGCGTTTTGGTCATGCGGCTGGGGAGGTAGCCACAGGGGGACCAACGCAATGACGAGGATTCTGTTCGTTCACGGGACGGGCGTCAGACGGAAGGCCTTCGATCACGTCTTTTCTAAGTTCCGAACTGGGCTGGAAAGCGTTCGGCCGTCATACTTGGCTGACCCATGCCTCTGGGGGGAAGCGGAGGGAACGAGTCTTCTGGCAGCCGGTGCGTCCATTCCCAAACCTTGGCGTCATCAGAGAAGTTCTCCGCAGCTCGATGGTTCCAAGGGGACACCGTCCGGAGCGACAGATGAAGCAGCCGATGCCATCTGGGCGATCCTGGAAGTTAATCCGTTGGCCGAGCTCGAAGAGATGGCGAAATCCTCCGGAAGGATTCAGTTTGAGCCGTTAGGCAGAACCGATGTCGAGACAGCCCTGAGAAGCGCTGTTACTACGAACGCCCGAGTCACGGCTGCGCTGAAGAATGCCGATCTGGAGTACGCAGCGATTGACTCCGTGGAAGCGCTTCTGAGAAAACCTGTGTGCTACCGATTCCTCGCGAATCCGTATGTCGACAATGTCGAAAAAATGGCCCCCTTGTCACGGGCACTCATTGCAGTCAGCTTGAATAACCTTGATGAGCAGTTGGGTACCAAGGCCTCGATCGATGGCTCTCACCGTGACGAACTTGTGGCAGCTCTCATTGACGCCTTAGGAGGTAATTATCGTGGAATGGGGACCGCGATCCTCGGTAACGCTGCGCGGATGCTTTTGGACTTGGGACTATTATCGCCACTGGAGAATCGCCGCACTGCCCTTGTACCGAAGGCGGCTCCAGCGATGGGAGATGTCCTAAAGTACTTGGCCCGTGGAGAGGGCTTACGATCCCACCTTCGAGCTCGTATCTCTGAGTCTAAAGAGGATGTCGTCATTCTGGCTCACAGTTTGGGTGGCATAGCAGCTGTGGATTTGTTGGTTGAGGACCAGTTCAGCCAGGTCAGAGGGCTAGTAACCGTTGGTACTCAGGTTGGACTGCTGTATGAACTCAACGCATTACCAAGTCTCGAATTTGGCCAGCAACTTCCCGCCTCGTTTCCGCGTTGGGACAACGTCTTGGATCCACGTGACCACTTGGCTTACAGCTCGCAGGGTGTCTTCCCTGGACTTTGCACAGATCACCCCGTCGACAATGCATCACCCTTCCCCAGAAATCACAGTGCCTACTTTGGGAATCCAAAGTTCTACACGATTCTTGACGGAATTCTTCCGTGACATCGTCCCCAGAGACAACGCGAGCGGTAGTCGTAGGCGTGGAAGAATATGATCACCACGGCTCGGCAACCTCAATGGTCCGGCACTGGACGCGTGCCGATTTGCGCGGTGGCTGGTTTCGCGTGGCGTCCCAGAAGCCAGTATAGAGCTTTTCATAGCCCCCCTGCCGCAGAATATGGATGAATGCCGTGCACTAGCAAAAGATATCGAAATCCAGAAGGCAACCGAGGAAGCAATTCATTCCTTCTTGTTTAGGGAGCTTCCGAAGATTTCGAATGATTTTTTGATCTTCTATTGGGGCGGGCACGGCCTTATGGATAATGATCAAAACCGCGTGCTTTTTACTGCCGATGCCAATGAGTCATATATGGCAAACTTGCAACTCAGTGGATTCTTATCCGACCTCCGGACTGATCAGTATCAAGGTAGCCGTATGCAGCACGTGATTGTTGATGCCTGCGCAAATTTTGAGGATCTTTCCATGCTCCTCAATTCTCTTCCGCAGAGAATAGGAAGTCGCGGCCAACAGCAGCCATCAATCAATCAGTTTGCTATTTTTGCAGCGGACCGGGGTGAACGTGCCCATAACGACAGTAACGCTGGCACTGGCTATTTCTCTAAAATTTTTTTCGACGTATTGTCGAGTCAAGAAAATATGTGGCCTGTGGATTTGACAGAAGTCTTCAAGATAGCACACACGCGAATGCAGAGCTTAATGGAAACAAGACTAGGTCGACAGACCGTGGTCTGTATTGACTATAGTGCCCCGGGCTTGGGCACCATAAGAAAATGGGTGGAATCTAATGAAGCCCGGCAGATGATAAGTAGGATTTCAGACACAGAAGTAACGGTTGACTCCAACCCCAGCGATGTTCGGGTGTTGACAGACGGGCACATGCAGCAGTTTTTCCTCCGCAGCCGCATGGCATTAGAAGACGCAGGTCGCGTTCCCGGCGTCGAAATGGAAGACGGAGGCTCCGCCTTCGCCGGCGGGCTGTATGTTCGGCGGGATCTTGAAGTCCCATTGGTGACTGCGTTGCGTGATCCAGGCATGAGCCCCCTACTCGTGACCGGCAAGCCCGGTGCAGGCAAAACGAGCCTCTTGTGGGGTCTTGGCAGCACGCTAGCCACTGAGCCGGGCGCTTCGGTGCTGTTCATACGAGCACCGTGGATGCTTCGGGGACCGGACCAGGCACCGTTCTCTTCAGATGTGGTTGTTGAGACTGCTCGGGTGCTTGCTGCTGAGGGCAAGAAAGTATCAGTGCTCATAGATACAGCGGACACGCTGGTGGCTGATGAGCAAGGTCACGCAACGTTGGTTTTTCTCGTTGAATCGCTGGCGTATGCTGGCCATTCGGTCGTGGTTACGTCAAGGCCCGAGGAAGCAAAACTGCTACCCCACGGATGGAACCGTCGGCTCTTGGGCGGACTGAGCACAGATTTGGGGGACTACTCGCAGGACGTTCCGTCAGTGGGTGGAACATCCGAGTTTGAGCGCGCTGTTGCTTCTCATGCCAAGATGTTCCGGGTGAACTACGGGGCGAGAATTGACGTCTTGATTCATCAGCTGGTGAACACAGTTGCCCGGAGACAGTCAATGGCGATGTTGTGCCTGCGTCCCCTATTTTTAAAGATGCTGTTTCAGCTCTACGCTCCAAATTCAGTGCCTGAAGATCTGAGTGTCACGGGTCTTTACCAGAAATACTGGCTCGATCGGGTCCAGCAGGATCGCCGTGACCAAGTTTCGGCATCGTCGGTTAAGGGTTCGGACCTTTCGGAGACTGGCCGCTTGATTGGTCTGGAGATGCTTCGGCAGGGGTCACCAGAGATCAATCTTGGCTCAGTGGCCTTACCCAGCACAACAAGTTCAGACCAGTTCGTTAGAGACGTAGAGGCCATGGTCGCCAGGGGCGTGGGGGAGATTCGGGCTGGTACGTTTAGATTCTTTCACCAAACGTTCTTCGAGTTTGCGGCTGCTCAGGGTTTGATTGAGTCCGGCGGCCATGTCGGACTACAGGTACTCATAGAACGTGCCCGGACACATTCAGGAGATTACTTCTTGCTGGCGGTTCTCGAGCAAACGTGGCTCTGTGCTTGGCACTCCGCCGAAACTCGGCTTCCGGCCATGCGAGAAGCAGAAGCATTGTTATCGGACTTAAGACAAGTACTAGTGCCAAGTGCCACCGCCGATGAGGTGCCGGAAGGCACAAAGCTGCCTGTTTCTCTTCAGCAAACGGTGATGCGGGTGGTCGCTCAAGTGCCGGTTGGCTCATCCAAGCTGGTTGGGCTGTTCGAAAGTATCATCGCGCACGGAGCCGTGGACCTTGCCCGCCAGGCTCTGAGACTTTTACCCACGCCAGGACGGATTGTCGGAGCTATCGAGGCGAAGGCCATTGTGGCCTCTGCCAGGCGGTGGGACAAGGGGAGGTCCCCCGCTATCGAAGCCTTTGGCCGAGTTGCGGAGTCCTCACCGCGAATCGCGGTTAATATGCTGCCGGAGCTGGCCATTGTTCCTGAGGATGTCTATGGAGCCAACTCTGAGGCCAAGTACCATATCGACCCTCGTCTTACCCAAATCATTATTGGCTTGTTGCCCACCGACCCTGAACGCGTCTTGGCGGCCCTGGAGCGGATTGTCGGACACGCGAAGACTAGCCGGCGACCGGCGGTAGCAGCGGACGTCTTCAACGGACTTGCGGTGTTCGACGGAGAGCTCACGGAGATTGTCGTCGAGTGGTGCTCAAGGGTAGGGGCGGGCCTCACAGTAGCCGCTGAGGTGCGTACCTCTCTGGCTCTGATACATCGCAATGAAGCGCGTATGTTGATTGGCTCCGAGGGCTGGTCGGAAGCCAGCCGCTTGATAATGCAACCCTTGGTGCAGGCTAGAGGAAGTGATGTCCCGACTAGGGATCTGGATCTGACCGTGGGCGTGCTCCTCGCCATTGACGAGACAACACCAGAATCCGTGGTGGAGCAGATTCTGCAGTTGCTGCTGCAGGTTGAATCTCCCGAAGTCCACGCCGAGTTCCACCATGGTGTTCTCGTGCCCCTACTTCAAGTCGCTCGCGGGGACAATCGGAATGCCATTGTGTCAGCATTGGCTGAGGGCCTTCCGGTCCCGAAGAGAGACGTATCGGGACTCCCTGGTCGTTGGGCCGATACCTTGCGGCGGACACTTGAGCGGTCCGAATGTCCTTCCAGCACAGCAGCTGCGATCGGGGAGTTGGCTGTCTCGGCGCTTGGAACGCACCTGCACAAATCGGAGACATCGCTATGGCTTGATCCCGATGTCCTTCTAACTGTCGTGATCAAGGCCGCAGCCGGGGGAGGCACGACTGCGCAGGCTGCGTTAAAGGCGGCCGTTGCAGGTGAGGTGCGGATTGCTGACGCGGGCAGGCGCTATCTCTCGCAAAGGGCTCGCTCTCCAGAAGGAGCTGAGGAAGAAGCGTCTGTGGTCGTTAGCCTCATACTAATGCTCAGAGATAACCAGGCAATGCTGCATCTGGTACAGCTGCATTCGCTCCGTCCATTTGAGCTCTCTTCCGAAGATCGGGCTCTCCTCGAGAGTAACGTAAATGAGTCGTTGGCATCGTCCTCGGGGCCAGCACGAAGTCTTGCCGCACGACTTTTCAGTGCTGCTGTGGTTGCTGGTTTACTTGCCTTTCCGTCCGTCGAAGACGAACGTCTTCGGCTTCGGCCGGGGCAGGGTGCGCCCAACCTCGCTGCCATCGAAGTGCTGACACATGGATTCAACACGGGCCGTTATACCCCAGGAGAAGTGCGGTTATTGCTGGATCCATTCCTGGCGGTGAGTGCAGGTTCACATGTGAGCAGCGACTCCTTGGCGGTCCGAGAAGCGAAAAGGCTCGATGTTAAGATTTTTGCCGCGACTTGCAAGGCTGAAGATTGGCCATTGCTTGTCGAAAAGGTTTTCCAAGCCGAAGCAGATACAAAGCGGGCCATTAACGCGTCTAGTTTCATTACAGACAGGCATAGGCTGATGCCCGGTCCCACTGTGGCGGAAAAGGCGGCTTTTATGATCGGCTTTGGAAAGCGACTCGCGCTTTCAAACCCTACCTCCGCCATGTCCAAGGACGTTGCGAACGCGTGGCTGCCCACTATCCGCGCCGTTGTTCGCGATGGCGGACGATCGGCACACGTTGCTCTACTAGAAGCCTTAACGACAATGGAGAGTCGCTTTGCTGGAGAAGTAGCGGGATCCTTGAATCTTGTGGTCCACCGGGATCTTCTGGGCCTCGCGAACCGGGTCTTAGACCTTAAGGAACTAACGCCGCATGTTCGCGAGCGATTGGCGACGGTGGTTCGAGACGCGGCTCTGTTGTCTGCGTCCTCTGCTTGGGCGGAAATGGATGACGATCTGGCCGACTGGAGGAATCCAAGGGTCGAACGGCAGAACGTGGAGTAGATTCACGGCGGAGCCGTGTGAACCACTAACCGTAGCCCTTGAATCATGTGGTCAAGTCACCTAAAGCTGACAGTCATGTGCAGGTCGTTTCGCGCACTGTGGACACGTGCAGTGAAGATACAAACCGGCAACACCTTAGCGTCAGGATGAGTGCCGAGGCAGCCGGACGCCTGTTTCCGCCGCCCGGGTCATAAGTCGCGTAGTACGCGGATGTCGTGAGCCGTCATGTCGTTCTCTCCCACCCCATCCATGAAGTCGTGAGCCCAATCAGCTAATTCCATTGGAAGACGACTGGATGGAGCACCAGATGTTTCTGGCAGCGGTGGATCCTGGGGTCACACCAACCGCGAATGTCCCTTTTCTTGAGTCGTTGAAGCAGATCGGCGGGGGCATCCTCGTCGGCGCCTTCATCGTCATCGCCATCGTGGCGATGATCGGAGCCGCGATGCTCTTGGTCGTCCCAGGGCCGCCAGGACGGCGAGCAGATCCGGGAGAGCCCAGTGATCCGCCTCGTGAGATCCGGCGCCTTCCTGTTGGTACGGCGCTCATGCTCGGCCGCCGCACGAGGCCTATTCTCTTGGACCTACGAGACTGGCATGAGCGCAAGGACGCCGCTGAGCTGGGGCGATCGAAGTTGGAGACCGAGCGGGAATTGGCCGCCGGCCATATGAGTAGGCAAGCAGCAGACAGCGAGGCTGATTCTTGAGCACGCAGGCGGATGACTCTGACTTCGAGGTGGGACGGGTATCTGATTTGGACGGCGAACTAACCGCGGAACTGTTCCGTTCTTCGTTTCAGCCGTCGCCGCGCAACGCTGGCGTGACCCATCGTTGGCGGGATATGTCATCGGCGCAGGCGGAAGCAGTGTGGCAGAGCCTCTTTGACTGGGTGCGGTGGTTCGTTGCGACGTATCAGCTGACTACGTCGGTGGTGCCGGATTGTTGGTGGCGGCACTCGGAAATAGTTGCCGAGTTGTATGCGCTTCAGCGCGCGGAAGCAGCTTCTTTCACGTCTGACGACTCGGGTTTTGGTCCGCTGGCGTTCCACGAAAGGCTGCCTCACGGCGTCGAGCGTCTTCGAACCCACACGCGGACTGCTGGGTGCGTCGGGTTGCAGAGTCACAAGGAACCCGTCATGAGGATCGTGCCAGCCGAGCCGGACTTCGAGGGCTGGAAGCTGGGCACCCATCAGACTCGAAGCTGACCCCGTCATGACGTTGCTTCGCTTGCTCGACATGAATAGGTGATCCCTACTTGGGGCCGTCTAGAAGCACGAAGGATGGCTGTCGTGGCCTCTGAATCTGAACTGAATGCTGACGCAAGCGGGGCTGAAGAAGCCGCCGCGCCGCCGTCGAACGTTCGCCTGTCACCTGAGGAGCGCGTAGCCGACCTGACCAGGGGACTTCACACAGCACTTGTGGAAGCCATTGATTCGCCCATGCGCTGGCAGGTTCTGCTTGACGCCTCCGCAACCCTGTGGCGGTACTCAGGAGGTAACGTCGCCCTGCTGATGATGCAGATGGCGCAGCGCGGTACCCAAGAGCCGACTCTGGTGGCTGGCTACAAAGACTGGGCCCGGCACGGGAGAACAGTTCTGCGGGGAGAGCACGCGCTCTGGGTGATCGCGCCCCGGACTGCCTCCATGCAGGAACTGATTTTGCCCGACGGACAGTGCAAGCTCCTGCCAGCGAATCAGACTGCACCTGTTGATGCCGTCAGCAGAGGCAAGAAGAACGTGATCACTGGTTGGCGCGGGCAGGCTGTCTTTGACGTCACCCAAACGGAGGGTACGCCGCTGTTGGTGCCTCGCGCGGATCCTAAAGGTGGGGCGGACGTGGGTCATCTGTGGAGTTCCCTGCGGGAGGTCGCTAAAGAACACAGTTTCCGGGTCGAGGTGTCGGGATTCCAACACGGCTACACAAGTGGCTACACCGACTTTGATTTTCGTCGAATTCAGGTCGGTGCCTGGATGAACGACGAGGAGCGGGTAGCGGTTCTGGCCCACGAACTTGGTCACGTTCTTTTGCACGGACCGGACGACCGCCTGGGGCGGCTGTATGGAAGCAGCGCGAACCATCGCGGCCTGGCGGAAGTGGAAGCCGAATCGGTTGCCTATACCGTCCTGCGAGCCCATGGCATCGATCGGGGACCGCAATCAGCGTCCTACCTGGCTGGCTGGGCCGACGCTGTGATCAGGGCGGAGAAGGACTTGAAGCACGACGCCGTAGAGGGCTGGGTGCCGACGTCGCGTGTCGACATCGCCAAGTCGGTGCTAGGACGGGTGACCGCGGCAACCAAGGGGATCCTGGCAGTCTCGGATCCTCCTGGATTCGGAGGGAAGTTCGCTGCCGCCAGTGCTGACCCCTCCGTTGTGGCAAGCCCGACATATGCCGGCGTCCCTGGACCGAACGCGTCATTGAACGGTCCTGAGATTGCTGGTCCCTGAACGCGCAGATGTCCGTCGGGAGAGGCCCGTCGACTAAGGAAGGTAACCCATCATGAATACAAAGATCCCCATCACCATCGCGGGGAACCTGGTCGCAGATCCCGAACTGACCATCGGGGAATCCGGAACTCCGCATGCGAAGCTCCGCGTTGCCGTGAACCAGCGGATTCAGAACCCGGATGGGACGTGGCGAGACGGCGAACCGGTCTTCCACAACGTGTCGGCGTTCCGGATGCTCGCGGAGAATGCTTCTACTTCTCTGAAGAAGGGTGACCCTGTGACAGTGTCGGGAGAGCTTGAATTCCGTGCCTACGACAAGGACGGGGAACGACGCGAAGCCCGGCGGATCATCGCTGACACCATCGGTCCAGATCTTCGCTTTGGCACGGCCACGTATCAGTGCTCGGCCCGTGCAGTCTCGGAGCCCGAGGCGGCTGTAGAGGCAACCGGGCCACAAGCGACGACGGCGACTGGCTGGCCCGCGTACAACGTGACCACGAAGGGGCCGGTGGTGGCGTCCCCTTTAGGCGGAGCTCCGGTGAATGACATGACGGTCTGATCGGTTTTCGCGGTTTCTGGCCCACGTCTCGATTGTTGAGACGTGGGCTCTATTTGTACTCAACATCCGCGTTCGAATATATGTTCTAATCTTGTTGGTATGAGACCGAAGCAAGACTCCACCGCTTTCGCCCGGATGATGGCGCAGATTGACGCAGACAATAGCCACCCAAAGCCTGACGACGGCAAGATCATTGAGCTGGAACCTGGTGATCAGCCTCTCGTTCGCGTTGGGGAGATCTACGGTCGGGCAATCAAATATACGAGGACCTTTGGGCTGGTCGAGTGGGCGGACGACCAGCGGGTCTATCACGTTGAGTGGTTCCCGGCAGGGCAGGTAAGGCGCGTGGACGCAGAATCATGGAGGGGGCGGACACTGTAGGTTCTTGGTATCGGCTTCAACTGGGTATGCCGGAACTACGAAGTGGTTGAACCGCCGCCGGAGTTAGCGGACGCAACGACTAGACCAGCGGCGCCCACGCTAAGACTTGGTCGCCGCTGATGCGGTAGGTCGAAGGCCATGGAGCTCCCGGTTGCACCTGCGCTGGATCTGGCCGAATCAGCAGAACAGATCCAGGCCAGATTGGCTCGGGGAGTGCTTCGATCCATGCCGGTTGGATGTAGTCGAAGCGATTCCACCGGATGGTGATCCAGGCGCCGGTCGGCTGAGGGGCATCTACGGTTAGGACGGTGACCTCGGTTGTGGTCCCGCCGGCCGCCTTCAGGCTCTCAAGCAGCTTCCATTGTTCTGCTGCTTCGGTCTGCCACTGCCGTTGGCCGCGGAGACGTTGGGCCCAGAAGAGCAGGACTACACAGGGGATCGTGAGGGATACCAGCAACCAGGCCGTGCCGGAAATCGTGAAGCTTAGAACTGCTAGGATCACAGCAAGCACCAGCGCCACTGCGCTCGCAACGATAAGAGCGGGTGTTGCTACTCTCGGCCTGAGGACTGGGTTCATCTGCATACTTGCTCCAACTTCTAGTTTAAAGCTGCCATCCAGGCCTTGTCAGGCCTATTGGGGAGTCGAACTCATACGGGTTGCGGACATCTTTTAGCTCTGGCTGTGGTGTGGCAACTTGGACGATTGCTCGCTGCAGGTAGTCCCACTGCGCTCGCCGTTCCCATTCCCAGTCCGCCGGAGTCGGACCGAGGGGGAGGGTTGCACTATTGACACCCCAACGATCCCTGTAGACTGCCACCTCTTTATGTAACGCGGCCCACTCGAAAGGTTCTTCCCCCGCACCGATGTTCTCGCGCAATTCAGTGGCCCATTCAGGCTCATCAAGTAGTGCCGCGTTGGCGACGTGCTCCGCACGGTTCCCAATACGCCGTCGTACTTGGTCGAGCAACGCTGCAAGGTCTGTACGGTCGGTAGTCAACCGCTCTGTCACCGGATCGATAAGCGATGGGGGCATGGTCGAGCAGAATGCTCGTAACCGCGCGTGGGCAACTGCGCGTAGGTCCCGGGCGCTGGCCTCGGAGCTCAGACTGTCGCTCAAGACGCGTAAGCCTCCTGGACGATTGACGTTGCTAGCTCGTCGCCAGGCAGCAACGGCGGCGCCCCAAGCTGGAGATTCGCGCATCTCCTCAGAGCGGCCGGGCATAAGACCGTCGATAGCCTTTGCGAAATCCAAGCCCGCAGCGATTTGAGCCAGGTAGTCGTACTCGCGGCTCAGGCGCTCGAGGCTGTCGGCGTGCTGCCGTTCGAAGTCCCGTACTTCGTGTGCCGTTCGCTCCGCACCTTCAGCGGCAAGGACTTCGCTAAGGATCACCCTCCAACTCGAACGGGCATTAGGATCCAGGATCTCGTCTTCGTCCGGGTCGTTCTCGCTGACGTAGGCCGTGTTGGATTGCCGCCCCCGAGTCATGCTGACATACAGCAGCTCGCGCGTGAGGCGGCCGGGAGTCACTACGGTGTGGCCGGTGTCTACAGTGAGACCTTGACTGCGGTGGGCGGTGGTGGCGTAGCCCAGCTCCAGGGATGATTCCACATAACTGCTCGGCAGGAGTAGGGCCGCTCCGGTGTCTTTCCGTATAGCCCGCAGAACACCGTGGAATCTATCGACTCCTGTGACCTCGAGGAGCGTCCCATTGCGAAGGAACTCACCTTGATCGTCGCGAATGGATCTGTCATTCCGACGGGCAATGACGATGTCTCCACGACCGGCTCGAAGGCCGTCCCGAAGGATCACGATACGTTCCGCGTCCACGTTGCCCAGACCTACCCGGTCGGCTTGGGCCCGTTCATTGAGCATTTGGACGGTCTCGTTATCAGGAGCTATCAAGACTGAGACACGGCCAGCCAGAATATCGGCGTGCCAAGCGGAGTAGGCGTGGTCGACCATGTCGGAGTAGTGGCCATGACTAATGCGACCGTGATCCTCATACTCTGCGAGCACAGACGGACGTCCCTCACGCAGCCCGAGGGAAGCTGACCGCTCCCACGGATCCTTGAAACGCCAGATCGTGCTCAACCGGGCTGCCTTGCCCTGCCGATCAAGCCAACCAAGCACACCGCCGGCATCGATGGCATCGAGCTGGGCGGGATCCCCAACCAAGAGGATCTTGGCTCCCGCTTCCTTGGCCTGACAGACCAGCGCTGCGAGCTGAAGCGTTGAGACCATGGCGGCTTCATCGACTATCACGAGCTGGTTGGGCCGGAACAGCCATTGGTTCTGCTCGGCGGCCAGCCGAGCGACTTCTTGTTGAAGTCGAGTAACGATAGGCCCGTGAGGAACGGATGCTCTACGCAGTCGATCGTCCGCTTGGAAGCATCGCGCTGCCCGTTCGGCTGCACCAGACCCAACGGATTCATGCAGCCACTTAGCGACGTTCTCAGTAACCATGCACAGCTCCGAGCCGAGAACCTCGGCGCTCGCAGCAGCCGGCGCCAAGCCAACAACGCTGCCCATCCCATACGTTGCCTCCCATGCTGCTTTGACCGCGCCAAGGGTCGTCGTCTTGCCTGTCCCGGCCGGCCCGACGATGGCGTCGAGCCTGCTGGAGCCCAGCAGGACATCCGATGCTGCCGTCAGTTGGTCATTGTGTAGTGGTGACCCTTCGCCGTTTCTGTATGAGGTGAGCGTCCCGAAGGCGACTTCGACGGGCAGGGCTGGGCCGCCGTCGTCGTTCTTCGCCGCAAGAATTTGGTCCTCGAACGCGAGTGTCGACTCATCCGTGTAGAGGCGCGACCCGTGGAAATCGAAGACGCTGCGCCCGGCGAATCGCAGATCATCAGCCGCATCCGCAGGGACGGTGTACCGATACTGGTTGAGTGGCACGGATTGACGCTCTGCCGCGGTGGACACGGCATCGATCAGCGCGTTGCGGTCGGCAGGGCAGGCGCAACGGATCTCAGCGCACACACGCTCACTCCCGGCGATCAGGTTCCAGCGATTCCAGGTTGAGCGCTTGGCCGCCACACGTTGTCGGGTGACCAAGCCGGCGGCGGTAATCCAGTCCGGGGCGAAGTCGCCGATGTGGAAAGGACGAGAGCGGGAACGCCGAATGGTGGAAGCTACGACGGTTTCGGGATCGAAACCTGTGGCCTTTGCTCTGTCTCGCCATTGTGCGGACAGTCTTCGTAATGGCGATGGCGAAGCGTTCTTGGGAGTTCGAGTCGAGAGCGTGGCTTGCTGGCGCAATCTAACGATTGTTGTCGCGGTCGGGCGAGCTCCGTGTTCAGTAATCCACTGGTTGACCAGGCGATCGGTCTCGATGTCGATGAGCCTTGAACGGTTGGAGAATTCACGGATAAGGGCTTCGGCGACGCCAGTGAGTTGCTGGCTCGGGTTATGAGTGTTTTGCGCCGGGGCACGGATGTCAGTGTCTGTGCCGAGGCTGGCGTGCAGCGCATCGAAGAGGAGCCCGTTGTAGTGTTCGCTGGCGGCGACAACTGCTTTGTATAGGGAGCGGGAGTCCAAGGTCGCCCAGGCACAGTCCGTGACGCGCTGGACTCGGTTCGCGATGACTAGGTGGGTGTGGAGCTGAGGGTCGCCGGCGCGTGATTCCCAATGGTCGAATGCTGCGGCGATGACGCCTCGGGTGCCGACGTGCGCTACTCCGTTTCGGCCGGCTCTGGTGTTGATGACCTCCTGTTCCATCCAGGCAAGCGTTGCTTCGACGGCGTGGTGATGGGTCTGCAGGATTTGTTCTTGCAGAAGGCGGGGGCTTAGTGCCCACAGCGTGGAGACGGATTTCGGGACGCTGAACGTGAGGTCGAAGCCGGCGACAGCGTGCTTTGTCGCCCTTTGAATGTTGGCCTCTTGGCTGACAGTTAGCTGTCCGTGGGGCCTTCCAAGCGGTTCCTTGCTATCGGGATGGGCTGCGTCTTGGAACACGGCACGAGCATCGGATTCAGTGACCTTGGCTCCCGATGTGCGGGCAATGCCCTGGAGACCGTTGCCCAACCAACAACCCTGAGGTGTTCCGGTTTTCACGTAATAGCTGATGGTATCTGCGGGAGTAGGGGAGGCATCGTCCAGCATCGTGGACTTGAACAGATACTTGAGGCCTGACCGTACGGAGAGCCTGGCGATGGACATTGTCATCGTCGTGCTCCGGTGCGGTTCCTCGCTGGCAACCATCCTCGCCGACGGAGAATGTCGAGCGTCACTGGGTCGAGGGCGACGCCTTTTGCACGCGAAATTTGGAGCAAGACCGCGGCAACCCGGGCGAGATCTTGGACGTTTGTTCGCTGAGCACGCTTCAGACGCAGGACTTCGTTGTGGAGGAGACCGTTTCTGGTTTCAAGTTCGGCGTAGATGGCGTGGAGCCGTTCCAGTTCGGAGGACTGCGATCGTAGCTCTGTTAGGAGCCGGTCAGTGCGTTGATCGCCGTCTTTAGGCTCGCTATGTGGATGATGTCCCGAGCTCTGCTTGTTCACACCCGTTCATGTGGTCTGCATACAAACGCCGCATGATTTTCCAACGGACTCGCCTTGGATGCCAGAGGTGTGAAAGGAGGGGGCAGCGGTCGTTGGGGGGTGATCGTCATTGCCGGTGAGGGCATCTCCGTGGTGGCAATGAACGGGCTTTCTGTTAGGAACACGACCTATGGTCTAGAGCGGAAACTAAGAAACTGTCGATAATAGGTGCGTTCCGTTTCGACGGAACCGTTGGCTGAGGCTAAAGAACCGGGCCTGCCGCGCCATGGGCTATTGCCCGTTTGGGTATCCATGACAGCAGTTCCAAGCTATGAGTGGTGAGCTACCTTCTATGCCCTATCGTCCAGATACTGTCCGGACGATAGGGCCGGATAGCCTCCCTCCTCTTGAGGGTTGGTGGCTCTGAGTAATGGGAGTTGGTCTGGACAGTTAGACCAACAGATGGTGACGTAAGGGTTCAAGGCATCGGAAGCTTCGCAGTGGCACCGCTCTCCTACGTCACCGACCAAGAGAAGGCCTACAAACACACCCAGCACTTCTCCGTCGGCTCCCGCGTACCCGGGTCCAAGCTCGACGCTTACTTTGATCCCAAGGCCAAAGGACATCCTGTCCCCGAACTTCCTTGCGGCCGCACTCGGGGACCTGCCCGTCACGCAGGTCTACATCTGGGTCATCGAACATGTCAGCCAAGAGCCTTTTGAGATCCTCCGGAAGCATGACTACGAGCTTCAGGACAAGGGTCTTGAATCCCCGTTGAAACTGGCCGACAAAGCAGCGCGACCGGTATCTTCGGCCGAAGATGATCCAGTGCTTCAAGAGCCGGAACACGCTGTGCTGAATCGCCCTGACTGGTGGGACAACAGTGGCAACGGTACCCGACGCCCTCCGACTGCCCTTGGCTGCCTGGAGACTGAGAAAGAAGCCGCGCCGGTCAAGTTCGGCGACCAACCTGCACTTTATGTTCCTTGCGCATGGCCCCGGGGACAACCCCGACGGCTGCGATTGCCGCTTCAACGAGACGACCGCTGAGGTCCTCAACGTGTGTGGAAAGTATTCGCTGCCATTGAGCGAGGACGGCCCCGCGCGGTGAGCGGCGAGCGTAGCCTGAGTTTGGGCCGGTGCTGCCTCGTGGCCCAGAACAAAACGGTCCATTGCAGCTCGCAGTGTCACCCAGGCCGACACGTCTGTGTACAGGCACAATGCTGCTGCGTCATGGCCGTTCTGGTCCGAATAGATGATCGTGGTGCTTTGAAGAATTCGTCCGTCCGGCAACTGCGACCGATACACAATCTCATGACTCAGGTCGCCTGCGGCAACCCGCTCGAGAAGTATGTCCGTTGGTAGGTCGCCGATACGCCGGCCCGTCACTATCCTGGCGATAGCCCGCACGGTATCGGGAATCCGCTGTAGATCGTGGAGTACGACTTCGGTCGGCTGGGGCGCCGATGCCTGGAGCGGTTCCACCAATAGCTCAAGGACACAAATGTTGGACTCAGCATCCATCCCCCGAGACTCGCCGCAGCTGGCGCCAGCTTCCCTCTACTTGATCGCCCACATCAGGCTCCATTCTCGTCTGTTGAATTTGCCGCACTTACTAAAGGAGATTTTGACACTTTGTGTAAATAGGCGCTGAAGCGGCCTACTGATGCTCCCCGCCGGGACCTTGGGAGGTAGGGATGCGACCGCCCCCGACCGTTGATGACAATTCAATGTTCCACTGAGCAGAACTCGAAACCGTCTGGTGAAACTTTTTCTTGACGCAAGCCAACGTGATCTGTTTCACTGGAAGCATAGGAAGCTGGCCCGTAAGTTTGACTGTTTCATGCCAGTACCCATGCTTGATGAGCTTGGAATCAACGCGCGCTGATGCCGTCGGCTCTACAGAACTCCACATTGCTGGAAGCCCTGATCTGTCACATTCACAAACAACATTGACGTTGTAGTAGGAGGCATTTCGATGACTATCGCCGCCATCGACAAACCAGTTCTGAAGAAGGTCGCTTTGCGCCTGCTTCCGATGCTGATGATTCTGTATTTCCTCAGTTATGTAGACCGAGTCAACGTGGGTTTTGCCGCCCTAACAATGAACGTTGACCTCGGGTTGAGCGCCACAGCCTATGGGCTCGGTGCCGGCGTATTTTTCATCGGGTACTTCCTATTTGAAGTACCCAGCCAGTTTATGCTGGACAAGTTCGGCGCCCGGATCTGGATTACTAGGATTGTGGTGACTTGGGGAGCCATCGCGGCTGCGATGGCCTTCGTCCAGGGTCCCATCAGCTTCTATATCCTGCGGTTCCTTCTCGGTGTGGCCGAAGCAGGCTTCTTCCCAGGCATTATCTATTTCCTTGGGCTATGGTTCCCCAGGGGGCAACGTGCTCGCATTGTGGCCTTTGTCTACATCGCTGCCCCCATTTCATTCCTGCTGGGATCGCCAATATCTACCATGATGATGCAGTACGGCGATGGCCTGTTTGGACTTGTCGGGTGGAGGTTCATGTTCCTCATTGAGGGACTGATCACTGTGATCGCTGGCATCATCGGATACTTCATCCTTGTGGACCGTCCCACTAAGGCAAAGTGGCTCCATAAGGCTGATGCGGAGCGCCTGGAGGCAACCATTGCGGCAGAAGACGCCGCTGTCGACGCCGCCCATGACGGCCATTCGATCCGCAAGGCGTTCAGCCCCCGCGTCTTTATGTTGGGACTCATATACTTCGGTATTGCATACGGTGTCTACGCCATCGGGTTCTTCCTCCCGCAAATTGTTTCGGGCTTCCAGTCCACCTACGGAGTCAAGTTTGACCTCACTCAAATCGGCCTGATTACCGCCATTCCCTATGCTGTGGCCACCGCCGTCATGCTGCCGTGGTCACGCCACTCCGACAAGACTCAGTCACGGTTCGTCCATGTCGCCATTACTTGTTTCTTGGGCGGTACAGCCCTGGCGGTCTCGCTGGTCCTCGGTTCACCGCTGCTGAGCATGATCGGCATCTGTGTCACCGCTGTGGGGGTGTTCTGCTCGATTCCGGTGTTCTGGCAGATTCCGCCCACGTTCCTCACCGGCACAGCCGCAGCTGCGGGTATCGGACTCATTAACTCCATCGGCAATCTCGCCGGGTTCTTTGCCCCCTACATCTCGGGGTACTTCAAGGACATAACCGGCAGCCTGCAACCGGGAATGCTTGTTGCCAGCGTCTTCACCTTGCTCTCGGGCGCTCTAGTCCTGGTGGCACGGGCACGAATCATCAAAAACGCAAAAGTGGCCGCTGAAGAACTCGCCAACGCACCTATCACGATCAAATAAAACGGAACCCTGTTCCGTTAGTCGGAACTATGGTTACATTGACTTGGCACTTGCCAGAACAAACAGGAGATCATCAAATGTCTGTAACAGAGACAAGCACGCAGCGCGGCGTCGTCAACGGCGTCGATCTGGACCAACTCACCGCTACGATCGACGCAGTACGGGGCGACCGGAACCTCGGCGAAGTCACGTTCGCGGTGGAAGGACAGTGGGAGGACGGCTTCAAGCTCCGGTCCTCTACAGGAGCACTCACCCAGGCCGGACACAAGGACACCTCGCGGGCCGGAAAATTCGAGATGCGCAGCGATGAGCCGGCCACTCTGCTCGGAACAGACACCGCGGTTTCACCGGCGGAATACGTCCTCCAGGCACTTGCTGGGTGCTACACAGTTACCCTTACGGCCAACGCTGCCGCCAGGAACATTGAACTGAAGAGCTACAAACTGCAGCTCGAAGCCGACTTCGACCTCGCTTCATTCCTGGGCGTGGCTCCTGAAGAGAACCCCGGCGCCAGCCAGATCCGGGTAACAGTGGAACTCGATGCCCCGGGTGCGACCCGCGAGGAACTTGAGGATTTGGTCGAGACGGTGCAGCAGCGGTCCCCGATCCGGGACACGCTGATCCGCCCGGTTGACGTGGTCACAGCACTGGCCTAATTCTCCAAGCTGACAGGAAAAATCGTGATGCACCGGGTGTACAAGCTTGATAACTCCCCAATCCCAGTCGACCAGGCAACCTTGAGGGGTTTTGAAGAACTCGGTGTCTCATTCGAGGTGCGGCCTTGTGCGACCGAGGCCGACATCATCACGAACTGCCGGGACGCGGATGGGCTCGTTGTAATGACCGAGCCCATCACGCGGTCCGTCTTAGAGGCTTTGCCGGACCTCAAGGTAATCGCACGCCCGGGAGTCGGCGTCGATTCCATCGACATGGCCGCCGCAACCGAGCTGGGAGTGCAGGTTACAAATGTTCCGGACGGGAACTATACGGACGTAGCGACACACGCGCTGGCCCTCATATTGAACGGCATACGACGGATCAGGGAATTCGACGCCGATGTTCGCAGCTACGGATGGAATGGGCAGGACATCGGCAGGAATATTCGACGGCCGTCCGAACTGACCCTCGGTATCGTGGGTTATGGGCGTTCAGGTAAACGACTCGCACAGATGGCGGCATCCGTCGGTTTCTCGGTCCGTGTTCACAGTCCACGCGCGCAGGCCGCCACGACTGAGACGCAGGAAGTCGAAGTGATGGGATTTGATGAGCTCATCGCCACGTCCGACATTGTGTCCCTGCACGTTCCACTGACCGACGAAACACGTAATCTTATCGACAAGGACGCATTGCGCCGTTTCAAAAAGGGGAGCTTCCTGGTCGACGTATCCCGGGGCGGCATCATCGACGAAACCGCCTTGGCCCAGACCGTCGATTCAGGCCATTTGGCTGGCGCAGCCTTGGACGTCTTCGCACAGGAGCCGTTGGAGAACACAAGCCCCCTCCGGCTCCAACCGGCCATCACCCTGACCCCGCACATCGCATATCTCTCTGCGGACTCCCTTAAAGAGGTCAGCACCACTGCTTTCACCGACGTTTCCCGCCTGCTAAACGGCAAGCAGGTCGTACACCCGGTCAACACACCACTTAGAAAAGTAACTCCGATGGAGACAAAATGAACCACGATGAAGTGACAGTACGCATCCGCAGCATCGAGACCCTGTCTTGCGACGCGGGATGGCGCAATTACAACTTCGTCAAACTCACGACCGAGGACGGCGTCGTCGGCTGGTCGGAATTTGACGAAGACTTCGGCCCCCGAGGCCTGACGAATGTCATCGAACTCTACGCCCCACTGTTCGTGGGCGCCGATATCTTCAACCATGAGCGCACCTATATGCAGGTCGCCGCGACCGCCCGCCCTGCACCATCGGGTCTGCCGGCAGAGGCGTTCGGCGCGATCGAAAACGCCATGCTCGATGCCAAGGCCAAGATCCTTGGGATTCCGGTTCATCAGTTACTCGGCGGCAAACACCGCGACGAAATTCAGGTCTATTGGTCCCACTGCGCTAGTTGGCGTATCAGCCACCCTGATCACTACGGCTCCCGTATCTCCGATCTGAGCGGCGTGACTGATGCCGGACGCGAGGCACGTGACCGTGGCTTCGGAGCGGTCAAGACCAATATGTTCTCCTATGGCCCCAATGGCCCTAAGTCCTGGGGTTCCGGCTTCGGGAATCCTTACGAGCCGGGACTGAACATCGACCTGAAGCTCATCAGGGACGTTGTGGCCCACCTTGAGGCGCTCCGGGAGGGAGTGGGCGAGGAAGTCGAGATTCTCCTCGACATGAACTTCAACGCCCGGACGGAGGGATACCTTCGATTGCTGCGTGCCCTAAAAGACTTCAACCTGTTCTGGGCCGAACTGGACCTTTACAACCCTGATGCCCTTGCGCACATCCGTGAACAAAGCGGCGTCCCCATCGCCTCATGCGAGACCCTCTTTGGAGTTCGGGAGTTTCTCCCCTACTTCAAACGGCAGTCCCTTGATGTGGGCATCGTTGATGTCATCTGGAACGGCGCATGGCAGGCAATGAAGATTGCCAACACTGCAGAGGCCTTCGACGTTAATGTGGCGCCGCACAACTTCTATAGCCATCTGTCGACCATGATGTCCGCTAACTTTGCAGCAGCCGCCCCGAACCTGCGCATCATGGAGCACGATGTGGACCGCCTTGAATTTGACGATGAGCTGTTCACCCACGCTCCGGTACTGCGGGGCGACCGACTCCAGGTTTCCGGGCGACCAGGTTGGGGAACCGAACCAATTGAGGACGTAATCCGCTCACGCCCTGCCGTTAAGCGGACCGCCTACCTAGGGATTAAGCGGTAGTCATGACAGCGCCCGGGCTTCGCCTGCCAATAGCAGATACTCTGATTCCATGACGACGCCCGAAAATCATGGACCGGCCCTGGCCGGCGCCGCGGACAGCATCCGAAGTGTCGAGCGCGCTGCCGCTGTAATCCAGGCGATCTCCGCCGCGGGTCGCAGCGGCAGCCGCCTGGTCGACATCGCTTCCGAAACAAAGCTTTCCAAGACGACCGTCCACCGGCTGCTGGGCACTCTGTCCAAAATCGGATGGGTGGAGCAGGACCATGAATCCGGGACGTTCTACTTGGGTCTACCCATGGTTGGCTATGGAAGCGCCGCTGCCGACCGGCACGGCCTCCTCGACGTAGCAGAACCTCACCTGCTCCGGCTCGCCGAGCTGACGGGGGACACTGTCTATCTGTCCGTGCGCGCCGGAAACAAGGCACTCTGCATCGACCAGGCCGTCGGATCGTTCCCCATAAGGACACTGAACCCCCGAGTCGGAGACCGGCTCCGGCTGGGAACCTGTGCGGGAAGCCTCGCCCTGCTGGCTTGGCTGAATGATAACGACGTTGAACGCATCATCCGCGACGATGCGGACAACCCCGGCGGGAACCTTGGACTGGAGTCCACCGTCGTTCGCCAGATGGTTGATCAGGCACGGGAGGATGGCTACGCATACTTTCCCGGACTGCTAATTCCGGACTCTGCCGGCATCGGTGTTCCGGTGCTCGGAGTCGACGGAGCACCTGTAGCGTCGCTTAGCGTAGCCGCAATCGAACCGCGTATGACAGAACCCCGGCGATCCCAGATCGTTGAGTGGTTGCAGCAGGAGGCCTCGGCCTTCTCGGAAGCCTTAATCGAACTCGATCCACGGTTTAGCACCAGCAGTATGCGCCGTCTCAGCGTCAACAACTGAATCGGGAAAGCCGTCCCAACCGGTTAGCCCAATCCGTAGATAGTCCTGAAATTACCTGGGCGCCGCAGAAATATCCACCCTCCTAACCCGGGTGGAGTGGCCAAGAGCGACCACAGTACTTTCTGCTGTCTGGTCGCTGTCTGAGCGAAAGCATGGAGCATCACATTCGCTTACCGGAACCCTGTAGACACAGGTCCTGATCGTTCGACCGGGATCCGAGATGATTACACTGCGCTCTTTCGCGCCTGGCCGTGGCGCCGCCGGTGCACGCTGTCCCCTTACGCCGGCAGCGACTTATGCGCTGACTACTGCCTCTCTTCCACTGTTCCAACACAGTAAGAAAGCTGCTTCCCCTAACCAACGGATCGAGAATGGTGAACTGTTCCACGCTCGAGGTAAGGACTGAACTGGGCATTTTTCCAACGCCCATACGCGCTGCGTCAAGTACGCCTACGCCAACGCTGGCGACAATCGCGCACGCTTCATGGTGTCGTCATATCAGCTAGAACCAGCATCATCTGATTCGTGCGTCCCCGGCAAAGGACGTCCACAACGGCGAGACTTCAGACCGATTTCTATTGGAGTCTCTTGGGCCTAGTCATTGCATGTTCGTGTGGCGATGCTGCATCCGCTCGTACGATGCCGCATCCCTGGTAGCTAGTTCCAGTACCAGAGCGTCCAGGGCAATCAGTGAGGCTTGCTCGAACAGGCTGCCTCCAAACTGTTTTGAAGGTGAAGAAGCGAGTGTGAGGGTGGCATCTGCGAGATCGATCAAGGGGCTGTTGGGGGCAGAGGTCAATAGAGCGACCGTGGCCCCTTCCGCCCGGCCGATTTCCGCGTATGCGGCACTGACGGGTGTCCGGCCGGAGTTCGAAATAATGAAAAGTCCGTCGCCATGGCGCACCGACGGTGCGGTTGCTTCGCCCAGCACGTGCGTTTCGAAGCCGAAATGCATGATGCGCATGGCCGCCATTTCGGCGACCAGCCCGGACCTTCCTTGGCCGGTGAAAAACCAGCGTCGGGTCCGGTCTTGGAAGAGCCGGAAGAAGTTATCAAAAGCGCCGGGGTCGATGTGATTAAGTACCTGGCTCACTTCGCTCCCGATGGTCTGCCACGCGGGCGATCGGACATGTGGGCTGGTCATGGTATCGCCTTATTGATCGGTCGATTGCTAGGGGGAGCTGGGCATGCTGCCCGGACCAGTGCCCGACCCGCGACGGCGTAGACAACACCAGCCTTATGGAGCATGTCGAAGTTTTCCTCGTTAACGCCACCGTCCACCCCGAACGGCAATTGGGTTCCGGCAGCGCTCTTGATGGTGTCGAGTCGTCTCAGGTCGGCGGCGTGACCTGCCTTGCCAGGTGGCGTCAGCATGGCCAGCAGTCCGTCAGGCCCGCAGGCCAGTGCTCTGCTGAGTTCAGGGGCAGTGGGGTTGTCCAGAGCTATCCAGACCGAGCGAGCCTTGGGCCGGGCATGGGCCATTGCTTCTTCGATGGCATCCACCGCTGGATACTGGATCGTGATACGCCCGATGTCCTGGGGCAGGAGACCGATGGTCTCTACGACGTTATCGACCATTAGATGTGCATCCAGTCGATGACCCGCCCGACCGGCCAGCCGGAGAAGCTCCTCGACCGTGACGCCGTTTTGACCCAGGTACCTTCCTGCGATCATGTCTGCGTGGACCCAGTGCCGGGCGTTCAGGAGACGTTCGGTGAGGCCGTCGCGTTGATTTGCTGGTACAGCGATGACGCTCCCGGCCAGTACGATCCCGGCATGACGGGCCTTGTCCTCGAGTTCGGTGTTCAAAGCGGCCGGTCCGATCCACGCCATTCCGCGGCCGTTTTGTACCTCTCGAAAGCCTGATTGCTCCCTTGCACATCCTGTGGGGTTGCCGCTGGTGTTGGTTCCGGTGCCCAAGAGTCGCGGACCTCCTGGACGCTGCGTCCTTGGAAGCAGGCGGCGGCTTGGATGGCGGCACCGACGGCGACTGATTCGGTGCTAGCTGAAGTGTGCACGACCGAATTGAAAGCATCTGCAGTCAGCTGTCGGTACGCTTCAGACCGGGCGGCGCCGCCAGTAAGGATGATTCGACCATCCGAGAGGGCTCCCACGCGGTCCAAGTGCTCTGCTCCACGTCTTAGGCCGAAGATGACGCCTTCAATCGCAGCGCGGGCCATTTGATCGCGGGTGATATCGGTGCGGATGCCCGTCAGCGTTCCTGTCGCATGGGGAAGATTCGGCTTGCGTTCGCCATCAAGAAAGGCGGCCAAGACGGGTGCGTCCACAGGGGAAGCCGAGAGGGCCATCCGGGATAGTTCCTGATGGTCAACCCCCAAAATCCGGGCAAAGGCATCCGTGACTCTTGCTGCGTTCAGGGTCGATACCAGGGGCAGGTACCCGCCGGCTGCGTCGGCTACGCCATCGACGATGCCTTGCGCGTCGTGAACTGGTGATTCGCTGACGGTGAAGATGACCCCCGACGTACCCAGCGACAGAACCCGGTCTCCGCGGCGGGCTCCCAGCCCCAGTGCACTGGCGTGTTGGTCGCCGGCGCCGGGACCCACGATCGTATCCGGCCTGACACCGAGCGCCTCCGCCGACGCGGGGTGAACAGTTCCCACGGTTTCCGAAGGCCCCATGACCCGCGGGACCATTCTGTCCCACGGTGTGTATTCGTCAATGAGTGCCAGAATGTCGTGGTCGTAGCGACCGCGCTCTGCACTGTAATAGCCTGTTCCGCTTGCCTCGGAACGGTCTGTCGCAAACTGACCCGTGAGCTGGTAGGTCAGCCAGTCGTGGGGAAGGAGAACCTGGGCCAGTCTTCGAAAGTTGTCCGGTTCCGCTGTGCGTAGCCAGAGCAACTTGGAAACCGTAAATGCCGCTGTCGGGACCGATCCTGTCCGCTGGGCCCATTCCTTGGCAGGGAGAGCCTCGCGCAATGCCTCCATCTCGGGGGCCGTGGTCGTGTCATTCCAGAGTTTGGCGGGCCGGATCACAGCTCCGGCGTCGTCCAGGGCGACGAGGCCGTGGCACTGAGCTGCTACTGAAATCGCCCTGACATCGGTGCCCTTGGCGTTCGCTGCGCTCAATGCACCATGCCAAGCCCCAAGGGTCGATTCCCACCAGAAGGAAGGGTGCTGCTCGCTGAGCGGGGGAGATGTTTGCGGGTGAGGGGCCGACCCGGAGCCTACGACGCGGCCTGTATCCGCGTCGCAAAGAACGACTTTCGTGGACTGGGTCGATGAGTCGACCCCGGCTATCAGTGGCATTGGTGTCCTTTCGTGGATCAGGCCGCTCGGACAGCTCAGCCATATTACTCATCTATAGGCGGACGCAATGGACGGGGTGGGCTTGGATCTCGCACCCTACTTGCCATAAGCCGGTTAGGCCCGTCGTCGGCGGCCGCCATAGTGCAAGTATTCAAAAATTGCACTCAAATGACAACCACAGCTCTCATTTGAGCGGTAAGCTCAAATGAGGAAGCGCCCGGAGGTGGTGGTGCTTGAAGGTATTAAGGAGGTTGGACGTGCCCCTAAGTTCCGGTGAAGGGATTCTCGCGGCCACGGTTGCGCAGCGGTTCTATATAGATGGCGAGTCGAAAGTGAAAATAGCTTCCGACCTGGGAATCTCACGCTTTCGCGTGGCGCGCCTCCTGGAAGTCGCCGTGGCGGAAGAGATTGTACGGTTCACTATTTCCGCACCCTTAGCCCTGAATATTGAGTTGTCCGAGATGGTGCGAAAACGCTTCGGTTATCGCCAGGTGGTTGTGGTGGATGCACCCGAGGACGAAAAGGATCCCGGGCGTCTCAGGCGGCGGGTAGGCGCCGCTGCGGCAAAGCTGATAAGCGACCTCGTAACCGACAAAGATGTGCTGGGTATTGGATGGGGCCGGACTATGAGCGCCATGGCAACCGAATTGACCCACCTCGCTCCATGCCCTGTCGTTCAGCTCGGAGGAATGGCTGGCTCCGTCAATGAGAATTCTCTGGAGCTCGTTCGACGAGTTAGCGAGGTAGGAGGGGGGCGTGCCTATCCGATGTTCGTTCCGCTTGTCGTCCCCGATGCAACCACGGCCGCCGGATTAAGAAATCAGCCCGGCGTGGAGTCCGCCTTCCGCTTGTTCGAAAAGATCACAGTGGCGGCGGTAGCCGTCGGCAGCTGGGATCCTCCGGAGTCACAAATGCGCGACGCCCTCGGAAAAGAGGCCCGCGAGGCTCTAACCAAACGCGGCGTGGCAGCAGAAATTCTGGCCACCCTCATTCGCAAGGATGGCGGGATAGTTACAGATCTGGATGAGCGCACCAATGCCCTTGACTATGAGGGTATGAAGAAGATTCCGGAATTGATTCTCGTCGCGGCTGGCGCCAACAAGTCCGGGGCCATACGCGCCGCCCTCCGCGCCGGCCTGGGGACCACCCTGGTCACCGATAGGTCACTTGCCAGAGCTCTCATGCGCCAACCCTAGGAGCGACGGCCTCAGGATTGGAGCTCCTGGGGTCGGAGCGAGACCGGCTCATTTGAGCCTTGCGCTCGTTTGAGAGTAGCGCTTGTCAAATGAGCCTTACTCTTCGAATACTGGAGCTGTGGCCCAAACCACAGGAACAGGAGGGTTCGAAGATGACCAAGTCACAGACGAAGCTCGTGCTTGAAGCGGCACGAACATTCATCGCGGCCGAGAGCCGGGCGGTCCTGGAGGTCGCCGACCAGCTCGACGAGACTTTTGTTAGGGTCGCCTCCCTGCTCCTGGATGGAGAGGGCAAAGTGATACTCACCGGGGCGGGCACCAGCGGTTTTATCGCGCGGCGGGCAGCCCACCTTCTGTCGGTCTCCGGCACGCCGGCTTTCTACATGAATCCCACCGACGGGCTTCACGGCTCAATGGGCGCGGTCCGAAAGAACGATGTCATGATCGCCCTTTCCAAGGGCGGTAGTAGCGGCGAAGTCAATGAGTTGGCCGAACGCGTTCAAGGCGAAGGCGTCATCGTCGTAGCGTTGACGTTTTCCCCGGATTCCCGCCTTCACCAGCTCGCCGACATCCCTGTTGTCCTGAGGCCCTATCTGCCGGCGGACCCCGGGGGGCTAATCGCAATGGGCAGCACCCTTGCACACAGTGCATGGCTGGACGCGATGGCTCTGGTGCTGATGAGGGCCCGGCAATACAGCTGGTCCCGCGTGCATTACACCCACCCCGGAGGTGCAGTCGGGAGCCGTACGGTTCTTCCCGCCGCGCTCGACCCCTTGCGGATACCGCATTCGGCGGAACCCGCATGAAGCCCCTCCGCCGAGCTGCTACTCAGTCGATGCGAGACGACGCCTCCGCCCGACCTTGGCTAGGGACCGTTCGATCGGTTCCTGGACACACTTCCACTCATTTGAGCAAAACGTTCTACCCCTACAGAGAGGTTTCCCATGAATAAGCGACGCATACCTGAAGAAGTGGGTATCTTCGCCGTTCTCATCGCTGTCGTAGCGGTGCTCAGCGTCTTGTCTCCGACTTTCCGCACCCTGGACAACGGGCTCGTGCTCCTCGTCAACGGAACTGTCATCGCGTTTCTCGCTCTAGGGCAGGCCTTTGTGTTGCTCACAGGCGGAATCGACCTCTCCACAGGAGCGAACGTCGCAATGACGGGCGTCGTCGCCGCACTGTTCATGCAGGCTGGGCTGCCCTGGCCCATAGGAGCCGTTCTAGCCGTTCTGGTGGGCACCGCATTGGGTGTCACCAACGGACTACTGATCCACTATCTGCGCATACCTCCGTTCATTGCCACTTTTTCAACACAGGGCGTCGCCCTCGCTATTCCGCTAATTATCACAGGGGCGAACTCTGTGGCCGTACGTGAGGCTGGCTTTTCCTGGATAGGGCAAGGCCGTATCGCCGGGGTACCGGTTCCCGTGCTGCTTCTGGCCTTGGCTGCCATTGCGGCGGCATTGTTCCTGAAGATGACCCGACCCGGCGTTCACGTGTATGCCTTCGGCGGCAACAAGGCGGCAGCCCGTCTAGCCGGTGTGAGCCTGTCCCGCACCACGGTCCTGGTCTATGCCGTCAGCGGTTTCTGTGCCGGGATGGGTGGACTCATCGCGACCTCACGCCTCATGGTCGGCTTCCCCTCCACTGGAACCGGGAACGAGCTGTTCTACTCAATCGCAGCTGCGGTTGTCGGCGGGATCTCGCTGTTCGGCGGCACTGGCACTGTTCTGGGTGCGATGATCGGGGCAGTCCTCATCGCAGTCGTCTCAAACGGCATGAACGTCCTGAATGTTCAGAGTTACTGGCAATCGCTCGTCATTGGGCTCATCATTCTGGCTGGCGTTTCGTTCGATACGCTCCGCCGATTCCGAAGCGGTAAACCAATTCTCCGCCGGCCCACCGCCGGGCTCGGAAACGGGGCGTCTAGCGCCCCGAAAGCACCGCCGAACACCGAAGTTCCATCCTCCGTCGCTCAGCAACACCCGTAGTGTCCCCACGAAAGGAACATCAATGAAGATCCGAAAAGCCTTTGGTCCTACCATTGCCGTTAGCCTCTTGGCATTAAGCTTGGCAGCCTGCTCAAACCCAGCTGTCGATGCACCGTCGGCCGGCAGCACCGATAGCAAGCTGCCCGCCTCCTGCTCCACTGAGAAGCCCACCATCGGAGTCGCGCTTCCCAACACCATCAACCCGTACTACGTCGCGATGCAGGACAGCTTCAAGAAGCACGGGCAGGAACTTGGCTTTGACGTTAAGGTCGCCATCGCTAATGACAGCGACTCCACTCAGCTGTCGCAAGTCGACTCCTTCATTCAACAGAAAGTCTGCGCAGTCGCTCTCAACGCCGTGAACTCCGGCCCCGGTGCCGCAAGCGTGAAGGCATTGAACGCAGCGGGCATTCCTGTCTTCACGGTCAATGTCATCATTTCTCCAGATGACCTGAAAACCCAGAATGCCTCCTTTGTGCAGTATGTCGGCGCTGATCAGGTTGCCGGCGGCAAGCAAATGGGCGAACAGGTACTTAAGGACCTGGGCGCCGATGCCAAGATCGTCGCCGGCATCATCGGCAACCCTGATCAAATCCCGACCAATCAGCGCGATCAGGGATTCAAGGACGCACTGTCCAAGAACTCCAACGCATCGACGGTCCAGACCGTGAATGGAAAGATCGACCCGAGCGTCAGTCTTCAGGTCACCGGAGACCTCCTGCAGGGCAACCCTGGGATTAACGTACTGTTCGCCGATGCGGGCCCCCATGCTGTCGGTGCACTCCAAGCGGTCGCCCAACAAGGCAAGGCTGACAAGGTGAAGGTCTACGCTTTCTGCGCCGCAGACCAGAAACTCAACAGCACTTACGCCGCTTGCGCCGCGCAGGAGCCCGCCAAATATGCTCAGATCGTTTTGGACAACATGAAGAAGCACCTGGCCGGTGAGAGCGTCGACAAGGAAGTACTGGAGCCGTTGAAGGTTTTCGTCGATGGCCAGACGCCTGGACAAGGCGAAGTCGGCTAATCAATCAAACGTTCTGAAAGGGAGACCATCGTGGCCTCAGGTCTTATCGTGACCAGTATTTCGAAGTCCTACGGGCAGACGAGAGCGCTGACTGACGTCAGCCTCAACATACAGCCGGGCCAGGTGGTCGCCCTTATCGGACACAACGGTGCCGGAAAATCAACGTTGCTGCGTTCACTTTCCGGCGCCGAGGTTCCGGATAGTGGCACCATCACAGTTGACGGATCTATGGATCAGTTCCATTCGCCCAGCGATGCGACGGCCGCCGGAATTGCCTGTGTATATCAGGAGCTTAGCCTCGTCGACGAACTGACTGTCGCCGAGAATCTCTATCTGGGCACCGAACAGGTGACGGGGCCTTTCCTTAACCGTAAGGAAATGAATCGCAGCGCCGACCAGCTATGCCGAGAGTATGGGATCCCGGCCCGGGGAACCGATCTTGTCGGAAAGCTGCCGGTGGCCCAGCGACAACTCCTGGAGGTGGTTCGAGGTATCAACCGGGATGCCAAGTATCTTCTGCTCGACGAACCAACAACTGCGTTGGAGCAGGAACAGGTCGAGAATCTGCTGGCGATCATCCGCAGATTGACCGCCGAGCGTGGTCTCGGTGTCCTTTTGGTTGACCACAAGCTAGATGAGGTCTTTGCCATCGCGGACCATATCGTGGGTCTGGCAAATGGGGCCATTGTTCTGGACAGTCCGATCGAGACGGTCGACAGGCTGGCAGTCATCGATGCCATCGTAGGAGACCACGGCAGCCTCGATGAGGGACTCATGTCCCACGCCGAACTTTCCATCGGTGATTTGGAAGTCCTGGACGACGCCGCCCGGACCGACCGTTTCGGAGACGTCGTCCTCCGGGCCGAGAACGTCAAGGGCAACGGTCTGGCCGGAGTGTCGCTGGACGTTCGCGCGGGTGAAGTCCTCGGCATCTATGGACTGATCGGTGCTGGGCGTTCGCGGTTCCTGAGAACCGTTTTCGGAGCCGAACCAGTAGCTCCGGGCCAGCTCACATTGCATGGGAGCCCGTACCAGCCCAAAGAGCCAGCAGGGGCGATCGCGAAGGGAGTGGCATTCTTGTCCGAGGAACGAAAGTCTGACGGCTTCATTCCGCAGATGACCTCCATAGACAACGCCGTGTTGCCGGTCCTGGATCGCTTCAAATCATCCGGTGTCCTTCGCTGGAGGGCATTGCGACAGGCGGCACGTGACTCGTTGTCACAGGTAACGATCCGCGGGGATGTAAACAGTCCTATCACCTCCCTTTCCGGTGGGAATCAGCAGAAGGCGCTTTTTGCTCGTGCCACCATGCAGAACCCTCAACTGCTTCTGCTGGATGAGCCTACTAAGGGAGTTGACATCGGCGCCAAGGGTGAGATCCACAAGATAGTTAAAGACCTTGCCCGCGAACAGAATGTTGCGGTCATCGTGGTCTCCTCCGAAGAGGAAGAGCTCACCATGCTCGCGGACTCGATCGTGGTCTTCAGGCACGGCGCCTGTGACGGCACGGTCTATCCCCGGAACGGAGTCACTCCAGCGCAGCTACGCGAACTCGCGTGGGCCGAGGCGAAAGAAGCGGTTTGAACAGCTGTAATCGCTGAGGCCAAGGCCCTCTGAAAGATACGGGGAGGCGCTGCCGATGATTCGGCGGCGCCTCCTTCGCAGGTGGATTCTCTTGTGGCCTGCTCGCTGTGTGTTGGTCCACTAGGGAGTTTGCTCGCCAACGCTCAATCTGCAGGACTTTGCGCCCTTGGAATGAGCTCCCAGTAAAACTGGGACCGGCAGCCGAGCCGATGGAAAAAGGTGGCTGTCGAACTCAGCCCACGAACAGGAACTTCGGACGGGAGCATCCTTGAGCGCTACAGGGCTTTTGTTACAGGGGTTGATGACAATTACCGGCGCAAAGGCGACAAGATGGTCAGGACCTTGACGTATGAGTACGCGCGGTCTACAGCCAGGCGCGCAACGCCACCTGCCGATACCACGAAAGAAGACCTCCAACAACGGTGAGAATTTCGGAGCTTCGATGGCTATAAGCAATTGGAGGCTGGCATCGGACCTTTTCGCCAATCAGTCATGGAGTTCTTCTACGGCGTTCGAAGCTGCCTTACCGGGCCACCGACAAGGACGATGAGGCTGAGCCCGGCGCGGTCGACGTCCGACTTGGGTATGCTCCAATACTCGAAATTGAGCCATGAACTGCTCACTTTGCAGCCTACCAATGAGAACGCTTCTCCAAGGAGAAACCGGGGGTGCTTACATGCCGGACGAAAGCACCCCCGGCGGCTGTGTTCTGCCGACTACCTGCCTGCGACGACTTTTTCGGCCCCATTGGATTCCGGCTCGAGACTGTCCTCAAGAGCGTGGCCCTCGGTGTCGATCTCAGGCAGGACTTTGTCCAACCAACGAGGCATAGTCCAAGCCTGGAGGCCGAGGAGGGACAACGCTGACGGGACAATGATCATTCGTACAACGAAGGCATCGGCGAGCACTCCGATGGTGAGAGCTAAAGCGATCGAGGCCACCAGCGGGGAGGGGCTGAGCGCAAACCCGCCGAAGACAGCAGCCATGATGGCAGCAGCCGCGACGACGACGAAAGCTGTTTTGGAAAACCCATCGAGTATCGCTTCCTTGGGTGAGTAACCCTTCGAATACGCTTCCTTCATTCGCGAGACAAGGAACACCTGGTAGTCCATGGCGAGTCCAAAAAGGATGCCGACGATCAGGATGGGCAACAAGCTCAGCATGGGAGAGCCTGTAGGCGCTGCAACTAGCGCGTCGGCCCAGCCCCATTGGAAGACGGCGACTGTCACTCCGATTCCTGCTCCGAGGGATAGCAAAAAACCTGCTGTTGCAATCAAAGGGACAAGGATCGAACGGAACAGGACGATGAGAAGCAGCAAGGACAAGCCCACAATCACTCCGATGTAGGTAATCAACGCCTGGCTCAGTTGCGCATCCACGTCGATAGAGACCGCTGTTTGCCCTGTCACAGCGATGTCAGCGTTGAGGGCTGCACTCCGCTCACGAATTTCGTGGACAAGGTCTTTGGTTTCTGTGTCGGTCGGTCCTGTCGTGGGCAGGACAGTGATGATCGCCGCTGTTCGCGAGGCGCTGGGCTGGGGTGGGGTAACGAGCTGTACGCCATTGAGGCCACTCAGCATGTTAAAGGTGTCGGCGGCCGCCATGCCCAAGGAGGCGTCGTTAGCTTGCACAAGGACAACCAAGGGGTTCTGCGACCCATCGCCAAACTCCTGCGCAATGAGGTTGTAAGCTTTTCGCTGTGAACTATCCGGCTGGTCACCGCCGGGAGTCGTCAACCCGGTCTGCAGCGAAAGCACGGGTACCGCGAGTACCGCCAGGAGTGCGACACCCGCGAGCAGCGAACGCACCGGCCTGTGCACTACCGTCGCAGCCCAATGGCCCAGAATTCCCAAAGCGCTTTTTTCATCCTTGCCGCCAGGGGTCCTTGCAACCACCGGGTCGCGCTCTTTACGGGGGAGCGCCCTATGGCCCATTGTCTTCAGGAAGACGGGAAGCAGGGTGAGTGACATCGCTACAGCGATGACCACAGCGAACGCCGCTGCGAAACCCATCTCGGTGATGAATGGAATTCTGACTATCGCGAGGGCCACGAGGGCAATGACGACAGTTGCTCCTGCGAAGACAACCGACGAGCCGGCTGTTCCGATGGCACGACCTACGGCAGCAGTGACCGGTGCGCCTGCCCGCAACTCGGCGCGGAACCTCGCGACGATAAAGAGTGAGTAGTCAATCCCGACGGCCAGGCCGAGCATGACCGCCAGGATGGGGGTCATCGACCCTACGGGTTGAAGGAACGCAGAAGAAGCGAAGATGCCGAGGACTCCGACGCCGACACCCAGCAAGGCAGTTAGCATGTTGGCGCCCGCGGCGAGGAGTGACCCGAAGGTAATGACGAGGACGCCGAAGGCGATGAGGGCGCCCACGATTTCGGACGGCCCAAGGATTTCAGGCAGGGCGTTGTGCAGCGTTCCGCCGATTTCACTTTCGAGGCCGTAGCCCCTTGCCGTGTCAGCGATCCGTTCCACTTCCGCATAAATGCGATCTGCATTGGCTTCGTCTATCCGGGTGAAGGACAAGCTGATGACTGCCGTTGTGCTATCCGCAGACACGTAGGGGCGAACGGGATCAAAGGGCGAACGGACCTCGGAGACGTTGCTGATAGAGGCTGCGGTTCCGGCGAGGTGGGTTACCTCATCGGCGTATGGCGCACCAGTGATCGGGGCACCGTCAGGTGCCCGCAGCACCAGTTGCAAGGAAGCGGAACCTTCGTCTTTGTTGCTGGGGAATTCGCGATCAACGGTCGAGAGGGCTTTGCTCGACTCCGTCCCGGGAATGTCAAAGGAACCGTCGCTGAACCGCATGCCTGTTACGGCGGTAACACCGACTGTGATCAACACTGCAGCCCATGCGAGGATCACTGCGAGCCGATGCCGGGCACTGAAGAGGCCCAATCTATACAAGAGTTTTGCCATGTGGAGGAGCTCCTAGGGAAAGTTGCGCCCCGCCGGCAGGAAGGGCTTCAAAGTCAATCGTTTCCCGCTTCGCCCCAGAGGGAATCCTCTGAAAAGCTTGCAAAATCGTACTGCGTCTGTCGTATTTCGCCTCAGAACGGGTCGACGAGGCCGGCCCTGAAGGCCAGAATTATCAGCTGAGAACGGTCCGTGGTCCCGGTCTTTGTCATGGCCCGGTTCAGGTGGGTTTTGACGGTGTAGGGGGAAATGAACAACTGTGAGGCAATCTCGTCGTTGGTGAGGCCGGTTGCTGCTTGCTTGAGGACTGCCAGCTCCCGGGGTGTCAATGCGGCCAGGGCGCTTTCCGCCGCTTTGTCGACGGGACCTCTGGAGGATTCCGCGACGTGGCTAACCAGAGATTGTGTTGCTGAAGCTGACAGTTGGGACCCTCCCGCCGCCACCTGTTCTATGGCAGCGATCAACTCGCTCGGCCCGATGTCTTTTCCGAGAAACCCTTGGGCTCCTGCTTGGATAGCACGCACTACATTCTGGTCGTTTTCGAATGTTGTAAGGACCACGATTTTCACCCCGTCCAGGTTATGGTCGGCTCGAATCCTCCGCACGGCTTCTACACCATCGATTCCAGGCATGCGAATGTCCATGAGCACGACATCAGGGTGTTTCTCCTTGATCAGCGCGACGGCCTGAATGCCGTCAGCGGCTTCCCCGACCACCTCGAGGCCTGGCCCGGTCTTCAGAATGCCTGACAGGCCCACGCGAATCATTTCTTGGTCATCAACGAGTACGACGCGGATCATCGTTCTGCTTCCAGTGGGAGGGTGGCCTCAATAGTGAACGATTGATCACCGGACGTTGTGAGCAGTTCCCCGCCTGCGGAGACCGCCCGTTCGTGCATGCCAATGAGACCGAACCCTTGGCCGCCGTGCCTATATTCCTGTGGGGGTGCCGATGCCGATATCGTTGCCAAATTGCGGATCTTCAAACGTATGCTCTGGTTATCTATCTGGAGATCCAGCCAAACTACACCGCTTCCGTGTTTGTGCGCGTTGGTCAAGGCCTCCTGGAGGATGCGATATAGGGCTAGGTCGACCGCAGGCGGAAGGCACCGGGGCAGCGAGCCACTTTGGCGGCAATGAATGTGAAGGCCCAGCGAGCGGAAGGATTCCAGAAGGTGGGGGATCTGGTCGGACCCTGCTACAGGACCCTCCGGTTGCCCGTTGCCTTCTTCGGTCCGTAGGACGTGGAGGACGGCTTGTAGTTCCCGCAGCACTTCACCGCTAGCGGTTCTCACACGGACCAGCGATTCTTTTGCACTTTTCGTGTCTGTCGCAATGTTTGCTTCTGCTGAGCCGGCGTGCATGCTGATGGCCGCGATGTGATGGGCCATGACGTCGTGCAGTTCCCGTGCGATGCTCATCCGCTCCTCGGCGATCCGCCGGGCAACATCGGCCTCACGGGTTCGGAGAAGGGTGCTGGATTGTTCTTCCAGTGCGCGCACATATTGCCGCTGGGACCGAACAGCAGAACCAACACCGCCAGCTGCAGCCGTCCATGCGATGAGTGCAAGTGTCATAGGGTCAAAAATGGGCGTATGAAGTCCGAGCGTCGACTGGGCGATCAAGACGAAACCGACAGTGGTGGTGGCGGCGACTGACTGGTTGTGCGGTCTGAGAGCGGTGAAGGAAGCCAGGCATGTTTCCAGTATTGTCCATGCAAAAATCTGCTGGCGAGTATGCAGAGCAAGGATCGCTGTTAGCAAACCCGCCAAAACCAAGGCCGACGTCGGGAGGCGCCGCCTCAACGTTGCAGCGACTGCGCCTCCAACCACCACAACAACTGCCAACGGGTCCGAGACGCCAGCCTGATTCATGCGGTACCCTTCCATAACCACCATGGCCGCCACCACTAGGTCCAGCAACAGTTGCCAAAGATCCGCAGCGCTGGATCTCTTGATCAGGTTCATGGGTTCTGGTCTCCGTGATGGCGGGAATGGGGTTGACTGGCTAGTTACGGTGCGCCGATCGCATCCTCCCAGTGGGCTTCTTCACTAATGTACTGCCGCCACTTACGCAGGGACTTCAAGGACCGGGCGCCGAGGACGCCGGTCAGACGCCTGTTGCGGCGAAAGAGCGCCACGAACTTTCCCTCTTCGAGGGAGCCTTCGACTAGGCGCACTTCATCATGATTCCGGAGCCACCCGAAGCTTTGAAGTTTCAGGTCGTACTGGTCAGACCAAAAATACGGGATCGGTCTGTAGTCGCTGCTGGTGCCGGAGACAATTTGTTCGGCTACATGGATCCCTTGGTCAACGGCGTTGGTTCGGTGTTCCACTCGCATGCTTACGCCGAATAGTGTGTTGTGCCACCGGGCAACATCACCAGCCGCATAAACGCTTGGAGCCGCCGACGAATCAGGGGCACATTCGACGCCGTCTTTGATTTCCAATCCGCTGGTGCGCAGCCATTCCACCGCTGGAGTGGAACCGATCGCTATGACCACCAGATCGGCGTCTATGGAAGTTCCGTTCTTGAGCCCGACGCCGGTGGCTTTGCCGCCGTCGTGAAGAATCGATGCGACGGCGTAGTCGGCCCCCGTTCTGATTCTCACCCCGCGGGCCCTGTGAAGCTGAGCAAGTTGCGTGGCAATTTCAGCGCCCACGATGGGTTCCAACGGTGCCCCTGCTCCACTGAGCAACGTGACATCAGCACCCGATGAGACCGCCACCGCTGAGATTTCGGTCCCCATAAAGCCGCCCCCAATCACAACCACCCGGCTGTGGGCGTGCAACGCAGCCCTGAGCGCAATCGCGTCGTCCAGGCTGCGCAATGTGAGGACACCTTGCAACTGATCGGCGCCTGGCAGGTTCTTGGGTTCAACGCCGGTGGCTAGGACGAGCCTGTCGTAACCTAGTTCGGTTCCATCCGTCAGGACCACAAGCTTCGACTTGAGGTCGAGTCCGCCAGCGGGGACGCCCAACCGTGTTTCGACGTCGAGATCCACCAGATGGGCTTCTGGCCGCAGCATGACTTTGTCCGTATCCCATTCACCGGTCAGGAACTGTTTAGATAGCGGAGGCCGGTCATAGGGGTGGTGCTTTTCCGCTCCAATTATCGTGAGCTTGTTCGTGTAGCCTCCACGTCGTAACGCTTCGGCGGTGCTCAGCCCGGCAGCTGAGCCGCCGACAACGACGATCCTTTCCGGTGTTCCCAAACTCATGGGCCTTCGGTGAGACGGATGACGGCTGCCGGACATCGTGCTGCCGCGTCCTGTACGTCTGGGATCTGCGCCGCGGTCGGTTGGTCTTCCAAAACGATCACAATGCCGTCGTCATCATTTTGATCGAAGACGTCCGGCGCGGCCAGGACGCACACTCCCGCTCCCACGCACTTGTCAATATCAACGTCAATTTTCATGCCACTACCTCGTCCCATTCGATCATGAGCTCGTGAATGCCGTAAACGACCATGTCGTTCTTGAACCGGATTTCTTCGGGCGGCGTAACCACCCGCAACCCTTTGAGTCTGCGGAACAACTCTGGAAGGGCGATCCGCAGCTCCAAACGTGCCAGGTGCTGGCCCAGACACTGGTGCGGTCCATAGCCAAAGCCCACATGGGCCGACGACCTCTCCAGATCGAGAGTGTCTGCCCCTTCAAAGAAGCGCGGGTCCCGGTTGGCGGACTCAAGGACGACGGCGACATGCTCACCCGCGCGAATGAGCTGACCATTGATGGTGACGTCTGCGGTGGCCTTCCGCAATACACCGTTATGGATAATGCTGAGGTACCGGATCAGTTCGTCTACCCCGGTGTCCATGATGGACGGATCGTTGACCATCTTTACTGCTTGGTCAGGATTCTGGAGAAGGGCGTGCGTGCCGAGCGTAATCATGTTGGCGGTGGTGTCATGCCCTGCAGCCAGCAGAAGCATCGACAAGCCGGTCAATTCTGCAAAGTCCAGGGGCCTGCCTGCCGGTTCTTGAATTAGCCGGCTGATGAGGTCATCGCCGGGCTGTTCATACTTGGCCGCTACAAGGCCTGCGAAGAAACCTGCGCTTGCCGCAGCGGCCGCCTGTCGTTCTTCCAGAGACAGACTTAGGTCGACTTGCGCCGCCGTTGCCTTCTCAAATGTCTCTCGATCGTCCTCGGGAACTCCTAGGAGCTCGCTGATGACCAAAGCCGGGACCGGCAGTCCAAATTCGCGGTACAAATCGACGGGACCCTGCTTATGAGCCAGATGATCAATGTGCTCAGTGACGAGCTCCCGAATGAACGGTTCCAAGCGGGAAATTCGTTTGATCATGAACTCACGGGCAAGACGCAGACGTAGTCGGGCATGGTCGTCACCGTCGTAACGCAGCAGCACCCCAGGCGGTGGGGTGCCGCCGAGCGCCTCCGGGTCTCCCATGAGATGGGAGGAACTCGCGTCAACGCTGCTGAAGTTGATGTTGTCTCCAAGTACTGTCCGCGCGTCTTCGTAGCCGCTGACAAGCCAGACGTCGAGCCCGGCCGGGGTGCTGACCCTGAAAACCGGCTCTGAAACCCGTAGGGCCGTGTATTTTGGGTCCGGATTAAATGGACATCTGTTTTGGGGCAGAGCCCCAACCGGAGGCGGCATGGTGTCAGAGTTTGTGGTCTTCATGGATGGCTGTTCCTTATAAGCGAATATCGAGGCGGGCCGTGTTCAGAGGTAGTCCCAGTCTTGTTCGCTTCCACAGCGCGGACGTCGTTCCATCGTCGTACTTGGGTGTACTGCGCTCGCAGTACACCCAAGTCTCACCACCCGGGAAGCAGAACCTCGTCGATTCGTTCATTTGCCTCTGGCATGAAGCCACACTGCAATTCGATCCAAACCCGTGCTCATGGCCTCAGTGCCGGGCTTGTTGAGGAAGCCGTGGCGCGCACCAGCCACATACTCACTCTCGACGGGGACGTGGTGGGCTCTCAGTTCGGGTGCAAACGCATCCCCCGATGCGCGAAGGCTGTCGAATTCAGCGTTAAGGATTAGAGAGTCTGGAAACTTCGACAGGTCTGCCCCACCCGGGAAAGCACGTGGATCCGTCATGACCCCGAGCGATCCAGCGTAGTTGCGGTTGATTCGTTCCACCGTCGCGGGGGTGAACTGCCAGAGACCGCGGAAGGTCCGGAGCTTCCTTTTCGGCTCCGGTTGGATCGGCGGAAGCTTTGCATGGACCGTGGGGTATGCGAGAACAAGGCCGCAGGCTGTTCCCGTCCTTGGCCGAGTTCCAACGTGGCCGCGGCTTCCAGAAATGCGCCGCCGCTGGCACCGCCAAGGGCAATCCGGGAAGACGACTTGTCGCCGCATGACGTATTGAGCGAAACCGCTTTGAATGCTGCGGACACATAGTCCAGCGGGATGGGGAATCGGACGCCGTGGAGCGTTCCTGGGCGGGTTTTACGCAGTGGGTTCCACGGAGGGACGCGTCGATAGTCCACAGAAATGACCTGAATGCCTCTGGCGGCCAGCCCGAGGCCAACATCGTGAGCCTCCGGTGAGTCCAAATCACCGTGGGAAAACGAGCCGTCGTGAAGCAACACGAGCACGGGTGCAACATCATCAGGCGTGCGTAGAGCCGAGCGGGAAGCGGTCCATGGGGACCCGAATACACTTCGTCAAGGACGCCTTCTGGGTTTCGTTCATCCGGGCAGCATTGGAATCGTCGTGTGGTTTCATACGTGGCTGCCAGGAAATGGGGTTCCCTGTCGGGCCGTGGGGCCAGAAAGTGGACCAATCACCTATGCTCTCCCACTCGCTGCGGGAACCAAAGTAGGCATTGATTTTGGCGTCGTCGTTGTTCTCAATGAAGGCCATGATGCCTTGAGGTTTCCGTGCGAGAGGCTTCATCACGAGATGTTTGATGACCGGAGCCGGAATTTTCCCTGCAAGACGCGCCCGGCGGGTGCCTTGGCAAAGGCCCGCGGGTCCGGCCCATTTTGTTGTGGGCCGGACCCGCGGGGTGGTGCAAGGTTAGACGAGGCGGGTAGTGACCACTACCGGGTTCGCGATGGTGTCCCGGATGGGGGAGGTTGCCTCGAGAGCCTTGACGAGTTCCTCGAGCTGCTCGCGGGATGTGCTGACGCTGTCGATTTCGACGTCGACGGTCACCTTGTTTGCTCCCTTTCGGACGGTTTCGTCGATACCCAGGAAGCCGCTGAGGTCAGTTTCGAAGCCCAGCGTCAGGCGAACCTCATCGAGCGTGATGTCGCGAGCAGCGGCGAGGAACGCAAGGGTCGCCGTGTAGCAGCCTGCGAGGCTCTTCAGGAGAAACTCGGCAGGGCTGACGGCAGTGTCGGTTCCGAGCAGGCCAAGGGGCTCGTCGCTGTGCAAAGTGAATTTGCCGAGGCGGGATTCGTCCGGAACACCGGCTTGGGTCAACGGGCCGGTCTGTGTCTTTGCGGTCAGTCTGCCGGTGGATTGGCTACGCATGGTGAACGTTACTTGGCCGAGTTCGCGCTGGGCTGTCACGGCTGCGACGGTCGCTTCGACGGCGGTCTGGTCAACACTGGGCTGGGTGGTTACGGTGCTCATCTTGTTCCTTCGGTTGGTTGATTAGTTTGGTCGCCGGGCAGGGGACACCGCACTCCGTCTCCCGCTCTGGTTTGGCGGCAAGCCGGACGGTCCAGGAGTGCGTGGGTAGAAAGACCCGCGGGCTGACTCTCAGCACGGCACACTCATCACGGTCATCACGACTACCCACGGTCCACACAGCGGAACCAAGTTCCACTCTACGGCATTGACTAAACTGTGGCATAGGTTTCGCGCTGCTGGCTGAGGCTGACAGCTGTGCCGTACAGCGGCTTTCATCCGCGTGCCCTGCTAGTACGGCTCACCCGGCTTCACGCGCCGCAGCGAACCATAGACTGGGATCGACAGATGGACTTGCCGATGAAAGCGGTTAGCGCGTCCACTAAGGATGGTTACGGCTATATGAAGCAAGTATCAGCTGACGGCGTCAGAAGCGTAGAGCGTGCCGCCTCGATCATTCAGGTAGTTGCCGATGCAGGCGAGACAGGCACGAGGCTCACTGACATTGCCCTGAAGACTGGGATGTCAAAAACCACGATTCATAGGCTTCTGGGAACCCTGCTTAAAGTGGGATGGCTAGATCAGGAAGAGGACTCGTCCACTTTCTACCTCGGCCTACCGCTCGTTACCATCGGCAGCACTGCTTCGGACCGTCACGGCCTGATGGACTTGGCCGCCCCCACCTTAAGCGTCTGGCCGAGCTCTCCGGAGATACCGTGTACCTTGTTGTCCGGACGGGCTCCCAGGCGTTATGTGTGGACAGGGTTGTCGGGAGCTTCCAGATCAGGACAGTCACACTGCGGATCGGCGATCGCAGGCCACGAGGAACGTGTCCGGGAAGTCTGGCGCTTCTCGCCGGCCAGCCGCAAGAGCTAATCGAGGAACTGATG
The DNA here is from genome assembly GCF_017876035.1 of Pseudarthrobacter sp. PvP004. Classification (NCBI taxonomy): domain Bacteria; kingdom Bacillati; phylum Actinomycetota; class Actinomycetes; order Micrococcales; family Micrococcaceae; genus Pseudarthrobacter; species Pseudarthrobacter sp. PvP004. Next base: position 1,996,291 of record NZ_JAGINL010000001.1, on the reverse strand, counting down.
CTCAACGCATCTCACCTGCCGGTCGGCCCCCACGAAGTCGACGCCGTCGGCCTGGCGCGCTTGTTAGAAAAGTCCAGAGCACACGGCTATTCAATGTCTCCAGAAGTCCTCGTTCCGGGCGCAGACGGACTCGGTGTTCCCCTCATGGGAGCTGACGGCTCTGCCGTCGCTGCGCTGTCCCCTTGAAACCTTAGACTCCCGGCTAGCCGAACCGCATCGTAGTCAGCTCGTTGCATGGCTTCAGCGTGAAGCCGCTGAGCTTTCCGAGAGTCTCCTCAGGCTGAGCCCCGGATTCAGTCAACGTGAAGTTCGCAGGATGCTCGCAGACGCCCTTTAGAATATCAGTCAGGTCAAAGTGACCCGCCTGGCTCCCGAGGCAAGCCCCGGGAGCCAGGCGAATATCTCATATCTGTCTGGCGAAAGGTACGGCTATTGCTTGTGTGAGCGTCCCAGCGTGGGAACGACGCCGGTAAAAGGGTCCCGCTCAGAAGCTATGGTCTTGATGCGGTCGCGGCAAGCGAACCATCCTGCGACGATGAGGCCCACGGCCGCGATGGTGACGAGGAGCGTGGGGGGTGAGTCGATGAAAGTCATGATGAGCACGGCGGCCAGAAAGATGAGGGAGATGTAGCCGGTGTAGGGTGCGCCGATCATTCTGAAGGCGGGGCGGGTGATCCGGCCTTTGTCGGCCCAGCGTTTGAGCTGGATTTGGCAGAGGAGGATGGTGGCCCAGGCGACGATGATGCCGACTGCCGCGACGCTGAGGACAATTTCGAAGGCTTCGCCGGGGACAAGGTAGTTGAGTGGGACGCCGAGGAGGGAGACACCTGCGGTCAGGGCAATCCCGCCATAGGGTACGCCTGCCCGATTCATGCGGCCGGCGAATTTGGGGGCCGACCCGTTGACGGACATGGAGCGCAGGATGCGGCCTGTGGAGTAAAGGCCGGCGTTGAGCGAAGACAGTGCGGCGGTCAGGACTACAAGGTTCATGATGACGTCAATGCCCTGGATGCCGATGGAGCCGAAGAATGTTACGAAAGGGCTGACACCCTTTTCATATGACATGTGCGGCAGGAGCAGTGAAAGCAGGATGACTGAGCCGACATAGAACACCGCGATGCGGAAGATGACGGAGTTAATGGCCTTGGGTATGGTCTTCTCGGGGTTCTCCGTTTCGCCCGCGGCCGTACCCACGAGTTCGATCGACGCGTACGCGAAGATAACACCCTGCATCAGGACGATCATGGGCAGCAAGCCGGTGGGGAAGAGCCCGCCGTTTTCCTGAATGAGCTGTAGTCCTACGGGAGCGCCCGTGGGGGTGCCAAAGACGACGAAGTAGGTTCCGATCAGGAGGAAGGCCACCAGTGCTGCGACCTTCACAAACGCGAACCAGAATTCCAGCTCGCCGAACACCTTGACCGAGATGAGGTTCAGGCCGAGCACCGCCACAAGCGCTATCAGTGCCCATAGCCATTGCGGAACTGCTCCGATCCACGGCACGTAGTTGCCGAAGAAATTCATGTAGAGCGCCGCGGCCGTTATGTCCGCCACCGTCGTGGTGGCCCACGAAACCCAGTAGAACCAGCCTGAAACGAAGGCGGCTTTCTCCCCGAAGAATTCACGGGCGTACGAGACGAAAGATCCTGTCGTGGGCCGATGAAGCACCAACTCGCCAAGGGCGCGAAGGATGAGGAACGCGAAGACCCCGCAGAGCGCGTAAGCGAGCATAAGCGAGGGTCCTGCGGCCGCCAGGCGGCCACCTGCGCCTAGAAACAGTCCGGTGCCAATGGCGCCGCCAATGGCGATCATCTGGATCTGCCGGGGCTTCAGGCTCTTGTGGTAGCCCGCGTCTTCGGCATGAACAGACGGGGACTGGCGGAGTTGTTCCTGCTCTGAGGGCAGGCCAAGGTCAGATTGTGGAATGGACATGGGGACCTTTCTTGGGGCCATGATTCTGATGCGATCAGAAGGGAGGCTGATGATTCAGGTGGTGAGTGCGCCGCCCGAGGTCGGGGTTCATGCATCCCTTGGCACGGAGTTCTGGTGAAAGGAAGGCAAGGTAGCAACGAGAGCGGAGCTGGAAGTCGGGTCGCTAGTAAACGACACGCTCTCAATGGTGAGTTGAGGATATGCCCCAAGTCACACATAAATCAACAGGAAGTTGTAAGAAGGTTCAAAGTTTCAACAACTATGCGTGTATCGCAACATTTGCCGTACATTCTCGTTGCGGATTCTCCACGTTTTGTGTAATCATTGGGGGTGACGCCGCCGCGCCCACCCTCACATGGGTCTCGACGCGGACTCCCGGGGCTTCCCCGGTTTTCAACTCTTTTGGAAGGCCAGACCATGACAAGTCCAGTTACTACTCCGCCCCTGTACGCCCGAGCGCGTCGCGTAGGGGAACTGCTGTTCGTTTCGGGGCAGCTTCCGGTCAGCGAGACCGGGCTCCTCCACCCTGGACGCGTCGGAACGGACATCACATTGGAGCAGGCGCAGGAAGCGGCAGCCCTGGCAGCCCAAAACTGCCTTGCCGTAGTCCGTGACGCTTTGGGCTCCCTGGATGCCGTGAAAGGCGTTGCGCGTCTGGGCGGGTATGTCGCCACGGGTGAGGGTTTCAGCAACGCACCAGCTGTAGTGGATGCGGCGTCACAACAGATATTGGAGGCTCTGGGTGATCGCGGGCAACACGCACGCTTGGCGCTCGGAGTGGCATCCCTCCCATTGGGAGCCAGCGTCGAGATCGAGTTGGCAGTCCAATGCTGACGTCGGAGAGCATGCTTTCCCGGGGTATCCATACTGGCAGGCAGATTCCGAACCCGCTGGAGGAGCTGAGCTTGACCGAGCTTCGCCAACGCACCAGCATGAAATGGCGCGTCCACCCTGAGGACGTGCTGCCGCTCTGGGTCGCCGAAATGGATGTTCGGCTCGCGCCCGCGGTGGCTGAAGCCCTCCATCGTGCCATCGACGCGGGCGACACAGGCTATCCGATAGGCACGGCCTATGCAGAGGCCTTCGCCGCATTCGCCGCCAACAAGTGGTCTTGGAGCGACTTGGAAGTTAGCCGGACTGCGATTGTTCCCGACGTGATGATGGGCGTCGTCGAAGTCCTGCGTCTTGTCACGAGCCTGGGTGACGCTGTAGTAGTCAATTCGCCGGTGTATGCACCCTTCTACGCCTTCGTTACCCATGATGGCCGGCAAGTCATAGAAGCTCCGTTGGGCCCGGACCTACGGATCAGTCTCGATAATCTCGAAGAAGCTTTCCTCCGCATCAACCAACAGGGACGCAAGGCAGCGTACCTGCTCAGCAACCCCCACAACCCAACCGGCACTGTTCATACCATGGCCGAGTTGACTGCGGTTGCTGAACTCGCGGGTAAGTACGACGTGCGGGTGGTCTCCGATGAAATACATGCTCCGCTTGTGTTGCCCGGTGCGCAGTTCATCCCGTATTTGAGCGTTCCTGGGTCTGAGAATGCCTTCGCCGTGATGTCAGCTTCCAAGGCGTGGAACCTCGCTGGGCTCAAAGCAGCTCTGGCCGTCGCGGGACCTGATGCCGGCGCGGACCTGGCTCGCATGCCAGAAGAAGTCAGCCACGGACCAAGCCACCTTGGACTTATCGCCCACACTGCCGCCCTTCGTGATGGACAGGACTGGCTCAACGCGCTCATCCAAGGACTGGACTCGAACAGGACCCTGCTCCGGCAGCTCCTTGCAGAGCATCTACCCGTGGCTGGTTACACGGAGCCCGAAGGTACCTACTTGGCATGGCTGGACTGCCGGTACCTCGAATGTGCACCTCAGGATAGCCCCCCGGGACTCGCGGTGGTGAGCGATGTGGCGGGGCCAACCAAGATGTTCCTGGACGAGGCCCGGGTGGCCTTGAGCTCAGGGCATGTCTTCGGAAGCGGTGGAGCGGGCCACGTTCGGCTGAACTTTGCGACGTCCCAGGCGATCCTCACCGAAGCAATTGAGCGGATGGGGCGCGTTCATCCACTGCGCTGACTTGCCGGGCGGGCCCGATAAGTGATACCGGGCCCGCCTTAGTCGCCAGCTTCCGACGTTCCATTCACCTCGTTGAGGTAGTTGTAGATCGTAAACCTCGTCACTCCCAAGGCCGCGGCAGCGGTCTCCGCCGCCTGCTTGATCAGGAAGAACCCGCGGCGATCCAACTCGGCCACTACCTCGACCTTGTGTTCCTTGCGCATTTTCTTGGGCGGCACCCCCACAGCTGCTATGGCTGCCTCAATGAGTCGCCCACTCAGATCTTCAACACTGTGCGGAAAGTACTCGCTTCCGTTCGCCGGGGCTGATGACGCCTGATTACGCTGGGCAGCCATGGACGCGTGACTCTGGGCCGGGGCGGATTCGTGACCCAGAACAAAACGGTCCATCGCCGCACGCAAGGAGACCCACGCTGATACATCGGTGTTCAAGCACAAGGCTGCAGCCGCGCGGCCGTCCTTGTCTGTATAGATGATTGTGCTGCTTTGAAGGATCCGGCCATCGGGCAACTGGGAGCGGTAGCCAATTTCGTGGCTGAGATCACCGGCGGCAACTCGTTCCAGCAACTTGTCTGTTGGGGGATCGCCGATTCGCCGTCCCGTCACTACGCCGGCAATGGCCCGAACCGTGTCCGGAATGCGCTGAAGGTCGTGCAGGACGACTTCCGTTGGCTGGGGAACGGCGGCTTGTAATGGCGCCACCAGAAGCTCAAGAACGCAGTTAATGGACTCGGCATCCATGCCTTGGAGCCCTTCTGGAGCCGGGGCCATCAAGCCCGTCGGTCCTTCCATCATGCCGATCCTCCCTGTGACCATTTGACCTGCTGTTGAGTCTATTTTAACATCTTGTTAAAGGCGACCGCGGGGAGCAACTCATCATTGCGGAAGGGATTAGAAGCGCCGTTGGGCATCTTTAGCCCTCGTTGTTTACCCCCGCGGTACCACCTGGGCGGCGAGTTCGGCAGCTGCCATGAGTTCTTCCCGAGGAGCGCCCGAGGCTGCTTCAACACTGAGTCCGTAAATGGCAGCCATGACATATCGGGCGAGGGCCGTGCAATTGGTGCCAGCTGGAAGATCACCGTCCGCCAAGGCCTTATCTAGCCGGTCCAGCACCGTTTGCCGAATTTCCTCGCGGGCTGCCGCGAGGAGGTCGACTATTTCATGGTGCGGCTCACCCGATGACAGTCCCGCCTGCACCGTCATGCAGCCAGCGGGCTGACCGGGGGAGGTGAACACCCGGACCCTGCCGGTCAGAAGGTCGAGAACCGCCTCGTGCGCCGTGGGCTGCGCCATCGCGTCCTCCAGCTGGACGCTGCGTTCGCACATATACCGGTCCAAGGTCTTTTCGAACAAGTCCCGCTTACTGCCAAAGGCTGCGTACAGGCTCGGGGGGTTAATGCCCAGGGCCTTCGTCAGGTCAGCGATGGACGTGCCTTCGTATCCCTGGCGCCAGAACAACTCCATGGCTGTCTGCAGGGCCACCTGATCATCAAAACCTCGCTTACGGCCTCCCGGCATGGCGTGCCCTCCTCATCCATTCAAACTCTCGATTTGCTTTTTCTGTAGTAATCGCTACAGTTTACCTCATAAGTTCTTTAGTGAACACTACAGAAAGGCAAGGGCGGGATGGGCAAGCTGAACAACAAGACAGCCGTGATCACGGGAGGCAGCAGCGGCATCGGTCTGGCGACCGCGAAGAGGTTTGTCGCGGAGGGTGCAACGGTCTACATCACGGGTCGCCGCGAAGAGGAACTCGCGAAGGCACAGGCTGAAATTGGCGGAGATGTGGTTGCCGTACAGGGTGATATCGCGAATTTGGCAGATCTTGACCAACTGTGGGCCCAGGTGAAGCAGGAGCGCGGCGGAGTCGACCTTATCGTCACCAACGCCGGGATCGCTGAGGCTGCCTCACTGCCGGACGCAACCCCTGAGCACTTCGACAGGACGTTCGCCATCAATGCCCGTGGAACCTTCTTCACTGTGCAGAAGGCGCTGCCTCTACTTAACGAGGGCGGGTCCATCGTCTTGGTCGCCGGTGTCGGGCACATGCTTGGATGGTCGGATTTCCCTGCTTACTCTGCCAGTAAGGCTGCTGTGCGGTCGTTTGCCCGCAGCTGGGCGGCCGAACTCATGGGCCGCCACATCCGGGTGAACTCAGTAAGCCCCGGCCCGATTGAGACGCCGATTCTCGACGGGCTGTATACCGGCGGCTCAGATCCTGAGGCTGTTCGGGCCGGGCTGGTCAGCACCGTCCCCATGGGCCGCATGGGAGGGGCGGATGAGATTGCTTCCGCCATCTTGTTCCTGGCCTCAAGCGACAGCAGCTTCGTCACCGGGACTGACATGGCCGTCGACGGCGGGACCACCCAGCTCTAATTTCAACGGAAGCCCAGAACTGCGTCGTGAGGTACACCGGCGCCAACGCAAACCACCAACAACAGATGAAAGAGGAACCCATGTCTGTACGATCTACTACCACTTCAACATTCCAGGCCGATGTCCTCCAGAACGACTTGCCGGTCCTGGTCGACTTCTGGGCACCTTGGTGCCCCCCGTGCCGCGCCGTCGGACCCGTTCTTGACCAGCTGGCTAAAGAACAGGCCGGCAAAGTCGACGTCATCAAAGTGAACGTCGATGAGAACCCCGAGCTCGCGCAGAAGTACGGCGTCACCTCCATTCCGGCTTTCCGGGTATTCAACAACGGTGACGTCGCCGGCTCATTCGTTGGCGCCATGCCAAAGGAAGCCTTCGAGGACCGGCTCGCCCCCTACCTGGGCTCCGAAGTCCGCAACTGACGCCCGTTGCGTGCCCGGTACCCAATACCGGGCAGACAAAGACTGCCCTCTACTGCACAACCCACAGACGAAGGAATATACCTTGGCTTACCACGAGCACACAGACCACCGCTACCTCCGCCACCTCCGAAACGCCGCCCCTGATGCCGTGAAGTCGTTCCTGGCGTTTGACCAGGAAGCGCTAAGCGGCGCCGGTAAAGTCATCTCCCGCAAGAACACCGAGCTCATGGCAATTGCCGTTGCCCTCACTACCCAATGCGCATACTGCATTGAAGCGCATGTGAAGGCTGCCAAAGCCGAAGGTGCCACCGCCGAGGAACTGGCCGAAACAGTCATGATCGCGTCGGCACTGCGTGCTGGCGGCAGTTTCGCGCACGGGTTCATGGCCATGAAGTTCTTTGAAGGAACACCTGACGCCGTAACCGCTGGACACTCGCACGCCCCGGCTGAAGTTTCCTAAGTTCCTGACCTTCCCGGTTGGGAATGAGGTGGAGGGCCCTGGGCGAACACCGTCTGCCCCAGGGTCCTTCATCGATGCCTCGCAGGCTTTGTCACGCAATTATTCCGCCACTAGAAAGGCGCCTACATGCTGTTTTCTCCCTTGGTTCTCGGCGAGCTCGAGCTGCCAAACCGACTAGTTATGGCCCCGTTGACGCGCACGCGTTCCGGGGACGAAGGTATTCCTGGTCCATTGGTGGCCGAGCACTACCGTCAGCGCTCCTCGTTGGGCCTCATTGTGAGCGAAGGAATCTACCCGGTACCCGCCGGGCGTTCTTACCCTGGCCAGCCGGGCCTCGTCACCGAGGACCAGATATGTGCTTGGAAGAAGGTTACGGGAGCGGTCCATGACGAGGGTGGCAGGATCTTCGCCCAGATCATGCACGGTGGCCGCGTCACGCATGAGGACATCACCTGGGGTCATCGTGTCGTGGCCCCCAGCGCCGTAGCCATGGATGGCGAAGCGCGGACTCCGGAAGGTAAGAAGCCTTACCCTGTCCCGCATGCCCTGACGATGGATGAGTTGCCGGCTGTCATCGATGAACTGGTAACAGCTTCCAAGAACGCAATTGAAGCAGGATTCGACGGGGTTGAACTCCACGCCGGCAATGGTTTTCTCCTGCACGAATTCCTTTCACCCAACACGAATGTCCGCACCGACAGCTACGGCGGAACCCCGGAAAATCACGCCCGATTCGTGATCGAAACCGTAGAGGCAGTGGCAGCTGCGGTGGGTTCTCACCGCGTGGGTATCCGCATTTCCCCTGAAAACGAACAGCACCAAATGGACGAAGCCGATAACGCCGTAGCCCATGCCACGTACAAGGTATTGGTGGACAGCATATCTCGGCTTAATCTTGCTTACCTGAGCATGCTCCACCACGATCCAACAAGCGATCTTGTCCAGGACCTGCGTGCACGTTTTGGTGGCGTGTTCCTCGTCAACAGCGGCTTTGGGTTGGTCACCACCCGCGAGGAGGCAGTCGCACTTGTCAAGGACGGCCATGCTGACGGCGTCGTGGTGGGCAGGCCCGCAATTGCCAACCCAGACCTTGCCCGTCGGTGGGAAGACGGACTGCCTCTGAATGAACCGGATGCGGCGACTTTCTACGGCGAAGGTGCCAAAGGTGCCAAGGGCTACACCGATTACCCCTTTTATCGAGACTCACTGACGTAGGTCTTTTCGCGGTCGCTCCCGGTACCTGCAAATTGCGAAGTGCCGGGAGCTGTTCGATTCGTGCGTCGATCCCCATGTGGCTGGTCGACGCCCTACGGTTTTGCGGGGAACGTGAGGTTCTCGATTGCTTCCTGCACGGTTGCCAACCGAATGCAGCCTGTCCTGTGGTGGGGCACGATCATGGGTCTGGTTCAGCCATCAGGAACAGTGAAGCCCATTTTGTCGGATTAGGCGGTTCACGCGCATCGCAAAGATGCTCAGACGGACTCGAGGCGGCATGTTCGGCAATACCGATTCGAGAGTCCATTTAGTTCACGGACAGCTAAAGTTGAGCCCAAGAGCACCAATGCTTGGAAGGGGCGGTTCCCGGACGAAACTTGACTTCCCGGGGCTTCCTATGCCGATGGTCGCCCGGCTCACGTAACGTACCGGCAGGCAACCAGGGTCGGTCCCATCTGACTTCCCTCGGCGCTACCCAACCACTCACAGCCTCAAACTGCCGGTCGGTAGAGTCTTCACTTGGTTAGGTGAATCTCTGCCTGTACCCAACTGCGAGACGGTGCCAGGGGTCTCAAAAGGCCGCATCAAGCAAGGTTTAGCTTGCAATCTTCTCGAGACGTGACCTTCGGCTCCGCGTACGCCGATCCTCGCGGGCTGTTTTCAGCAGGAGGAGACCTGCCTCATTGGAGAATTTCGCCGCGTCGGACCAGATGATGGACAAAGGACGGGAAAGCGCCAGATCAACCAGGTCGACCTCGACCAGCTGTCCGCTGTCAAGCTCCCGAGACATGGCGATTGCCGGCAAAACGACGGGACCCATTCCAGCAAGTGCGGCGGACTTTAAAGCGGTATTGGATGCGAGTTCGAGCGTAGGGGTCACAGTAAGTCCTGTTGCTGCCAGGGCCTGGTCCAGTGTTTCACGGGTTCCGGAACCGTGTTCTCGGACCAATAAATCCGTGTCCACCAGTTCGTCCGGGGTCACGCTGCGGTTGGGTCGAGCCCACTCATGATCCGGTAGGACTGCTATTGCCAGTTCATCGATGCCAAATGATTGGCTCTTGACTGAATCGCGGATCTGAGGACATTCAACGAGTCCTATGTCGACCCTGCCCGCTTCGACCATGGTGATGACGTCATGAGAATTGGCCATACTTAGCGTAACCGTCGTGTCTGGATCGGCTGTTCGAACCTTCGCTAGCCAGTTGGGTGCGTAGTACTCCGCAATGGTCATGCTCACCGCGACATTCAAGCTCGCGTTCCTCGTCTGGCCGAGGGCGGCCACAGAATTCGTGAACTGCTCTGTGGCGCGCAACAGGGTGGCTGCCCAGTCTACAACTACCCGCCCATTCGGGGTAAGCGTGGTCCCTCGGGGGCTACGCTGGAGAACCTGGACTTTAAGAGAGCGCTCCAGACTTGCCAGCCTCCGACTGGCGCAGGGCTGTGTCAGCCGTAATGCCGTCGCTGCTTGACCTATGCTGCCGGTGGCGGCGACGGTGACGAGGAGATGCAGATCGCTCAGATCCGGCTCTTTGATATTCATTGGTTGCCCCGTTCTATCGACGTCTTGGAACCGCAGGTGGAGCACTGTGATGCCAGCGGTTGCGAAGAGTCTTACCGGACCGACTCGGTGTGTCCGAAGTATCGAACGAATGACTGACTTCCATCCGCGTGCCGTGTTCGTCAGCCTAGACCTATAGAATCGTACAGTCAATGACTTTTTCATTAGAAATGACTAGTGACATCGAACGTTTTGGCGCTGAAAGCATAAAAACGTTCGATAACGTTCCGAAAAGTCGGACGAAACACTGGTGGCCTTTAGCGGAGTGTGTCAGAGTTGAACGGTATCGTCGGGGGAGCCTTCTGCCTTTTGTGCGCTGAGGCCGGACAAGTGCCATCCCCTGGTAGCGGGTCTAGGGTGTGGAGGCATAGTGAACAGCAAGCAGGAGAGCCAAAGCGCTCTGGGACAACGTTTGCACGAGCTCCGGAGCCAACATCGATACAGCATACGGGGGCTGGCTGCCAAAGCCGGAGTCTCCGCCTCGCTGGTTTCTGATGTGGAAAAGGGCAAGGTTGAGCCATCGATTTCGACCCTGACACGCCTTGCCAGTGCCATGGGCACCACAATCACATACTTCTTTTCGCCTCAGGCACAATCCATGGGACGGGTAGTCAAGGCGGTGGACCGGGTGCCCTTTGGAGGGGTTGCTGACCCTGCCTCAGGGACACGTCCGGCGTCAGGAACCCGTTTTGAATTGGCCTCTCCCACTGACCTGCATTCCATAGAGGCTATTTACGGGCACTATGAAGTTGGGGGATGGTTCGGAGAAGAGCCGTTCACACATGAAGGAGAAGAATGGGGCTTCGTGTTGTCTGGACGCCTCAAAGTCATACTGGGGGATGAAGTGCACTTCTTGGATCCCGGGGATTCAATTTGGTTCCCAAGCACTGTGCCGCACCGCATGGAAAATGTCGCAGATACTCCGACGCAGTACATCTGGATTGACATCCCGCCGCGAAACTAGCGGGTCGGGCGCCGTTGCTCTGGTGCGCACCCGCAGTGGAATGCTGATCCTTCGGGGGAAACCTGGCTAGGGGTTCAGTGTGATGTGCCATAAGGATGTCCTCAGACTTCTTTGCTTGCGTCTCCTATGGGCTCCTAAACACTGACTATTGCCATCCCGCAGGCTCATGCGTTCCAAGCATGTCCTCATGACAGTTATTCGTCTACCGGGGCTGGAATCCTGATGACACGCTGGGAACCGCACTGCTAAAAGTGCCGCACACGGAACTCGGGTCAGCCGATAAGCGACTGACGTCAACTTATGCGTGCGCCTTGGAGGGTCTGGCCAAGCCCGCCGGCCGGTCCCTTAGCCAATCTGAAAGTGGGAAATATATGAGCGACGGCCAGATCCGACTCGACATCGTGGACGGCAGCACTGCCGTTGTGACGATGGATCGGGAAGAGAAGCGCAATGCCCTCACAGACGTAATGTCAGCGAGACTATTCGAGCTGTTTCACGAACTCGATGCCCGCAAGGACGTCCGAGCCATCGTGCTAACGGGGGCTGGCGAGAAGGCTTTCACTTCCGGTCATGACCTTAAGCAGGCACTCGAAGGCGACATCGCTGTCCTGTTCAGCGAGCCCAATATCAAAGAGTTCATCGTCCCGGCGATGATTTCGAAACCCGTCATTAGCGCTGTAAACGGGGCAGCGTACGCTGGCGGATTCTGCCTCGCCATCGCCAGCGACTTGCGGATTGCCTCCCACAACGCCAGTTTCGCGTCTCCTGGAATCAAGTTGGGCATAGTGCCGATCGGAGGCCAACTATCAATGCTTCCGCATTTGCTTCCACCGGCAGTTGCCACTGAAGTGTTAATGTTGGGCGTTCCGTTGAGCGCAGAGCGCGCAGAACGGCATGGCTTCGTCAGCGAGCTGGTCGATGCCGGCAGACTAGTGGATCGCGCCTGCGAAATGGGCAAGATCATCGCAGATATGCCACCAGCATCTGTTGCGTCAGTTAAGCGGGTTATTCGCACGACTCTGACTCAGAGCGTGCCTGCTGCAGATGCCATGGAGTTTTGGCGAGGGATGGTCGCAGGAACGGGACCAGACGTAGAGGAAGGCCTGCGGGCTTTTGTTGAGCGTCGCAGCCCGGTCTTCTCGGCCTAAACATGCGGTACCTAACCCCATTAAGCGGACACGCCATTCCCCCACGTCCACAGGGCAGAGGGGCTGGGTATGCGCGTCAACATTCCTGACCTTGATGATCTGTACCTGCTGGTAACCATCGCACGGACGGGCAGTATCGGCCAGGCATCTGCCGAACTCCGAGTGGCGCAGCCAAGCGCGAGCCGCCGGATTGCGGCGTTGGAACGCACCCTTAAGGTCGGTTTGCTGCACCGCGGTGCACGTGGCTCCACACTCACTCCGGCTGGGCGCGTGGTAGTTGACTGGTCGATAACCCTGTTGAGGGCTGCCGAAGACTTTCGTCATTCAGTCGATGCACTGAGCAGGCAACGAAACTCTTCGCTTCGAGCAGCAGCCAGCATGACAATCGCCGAACACTACGCATCGAACTGGCTCGCGATGCTCCGCCACGAATCCCCCAATAACGCGGTTTCTCTCTCCGTTGGTAACTCGCTGGAGGTCATGGAGCTCGTCGAGAGCGGGAAAGTGGAAGTCGGCCTTATCGAGACACCCAACGTTCATACGAACCTGCGGCATCGTCAGATCGGCACCGATAGGTTGGCCATTGCCGTTGCCCCGGACCATCCGTGGGCGGAACAGCTGGTGATCACGACAGCTGATCTGTCGGCAACTCCGCTACTTGTTCGTGAACCGGGATCCGGTACTAGAGACACACTGGACCGAGCCATGTCAGAAGCAGGTCACGAAATCAAAGTAAGCCTCGAGTTGGCTTCCAACACTGCACTCAAGTCAGCTGCGATCGCTGGAATGGGCCCGGTTGTCTTAGCTGCAATTGCTTTGGCTGACGACTTCGCCAGTGGAACCCTAGTTCAGGTTGCCGTGTCTGATTTAGCCCTTAGCCGTCCGCTCACAATTGTCTGGACAGACAACACGAGCCTCTCGCAGGAGGCCGTGGGGCTTTTCCTAGGCGCAATCCGCAATGACCGACGGAAAGGCCGACCGGCCTAGGCAGCAATTGCTCGCGGGTGGTGGAAGCGTCAGCCCCATGCCCAGGATGTATGACCCGCATGCACAACTGGGGCCTTGTGAGGAGGCCCACATGGCGCGGAGACTGATTTTGAAGGTTTGGCCCGCGAGATCCAGTTCCCAGGCCCCGCGTTGAGGCTTCACTGCCGACGCAGAGCCGGCACAGCCGGCCAAAAGAGGAAAGGCAGCAAACTTGAACCAGAATTCGAAGACCACTCATCCAGGCTCATCGTATGTGGAGCCTAGCGCGGCCGTGCAAGCGCTACATGCTCACGCCCTGGCAATGCCTGATCGCATCGCCGTCCGAGACAGCCGCGCTGCCATGACATGGCGCGAACTGGAAGCGGAGGTCCTATCTCTGGCGCGGACACTTCAGGCTGACGGTGTCGGCAGCGGCTCTCCGATGCTGCTGCTTCTCGACTCCTGCGTGGAATCCATCGTGGCATACTGGGCTGTACGGGAACTTGATGCCACTGTCATTCTTGCTGATCCAGGCTGTACCCGTGCAGAGTATGACCACTATGTGGCCGCCACGCAGCCGGGATGGGTTTTCTCGACCCGACCGGGAACCTGGGAGCGGCTTGGACTGGCCGACGACGCGCAACCGGGACACCCGTCGATGACATGGTTCATCCAAGACTCTTCGGCCGAGCTGCCAATGCTTCGCCCTTGGCAGCAGCGGGAGCTCCGCGGCGATGCCCCCAACAACCGGTTCGTGGAAACCCCCAGCGCCCGCCTCGTATTGTTCAGTTCGGGCACTACCGGTCAGCCAAAAACCATCCTGCACACGGACGCCAGCGTTCTGGCACTGCATAAAGTCCATACGGAGGTGTGGAAATTGACCCCGGACGATGTTGTCCTTGGGTGCCTGCCATTCCACAACATCTACGGATCCATCTACACGGCCGCCTCCGCAATTTTCAATGGCGCCACCCTAGCGCTCATGGAACGATTTAAGCCAGATATTGCCATGCGGCGAATTCAGGAATGGCGTGTGACCACCATGGCGATGGTGCCAGCAATGATGGTCATGATGCTGAACGCGGAAACGCGCAACGACGTGGACCTTTCTACACTCCGGGTCAGTTACACAGGCGGCGCTCCCGTCAGCGATCCCGTAATGAAAGATTTTCAAGCACTTTCCGGAGCGCCCGTGCTCGCCTCCTACGGGCTGACTGAATGCCCGGGGGCCGCCGTGGAACCTTCCGGATCGACTCATGGCAGAGGCGTAGCCGGTCGTATTTGCCCTGGATTCGAAGCCGTTGCAAGGAATTCCGAGGGGGACGCGCTCCCGCCCGGCGAGGTCGGTGAGATAACGCTCCGCGGCCCTTCGCGGATGCTGGGTTACCTTGGCCAACCTGAGCTAACACAGCAACGCATCCGCGAAGGTTGGGTGTACAGCCAAGACATTGGATTCGTCGACGAAGCGGGCAATATCCATGTCTCAGGGCGGGCAGGCGACATGATTATCCGCGGAGGCCTCAATATAGCCCCCAAGGAAATTGAAGATGTGCTGGCGGAGCACCCAGACGTGGTGACTGCCGCGGTGGTCGGCGTGGAAGACGCCGTCCTTGGACAAACTGTTAGGGCGTTCGTCGTACCCCGGCCGAACTCAGACCTAACCACACTGGCCGACAGCCTGAAACGGCACTGCGGCGAAAAACTCAACCGAGCAAAGATCCCGGAAAGCACTGTTTTCCTTTCGAAGCTACCCATGAATGCTGGCGGAAAGGTCCTGCGGAGTCTGCTCTCCGATCCCGACGTCGGCCAGCGGATCACAGTCCTGGCTCCCCCCAGCCTCCCAACCCGTGTATAGCGGTGGTGTGACGTGTCAGAACGCCATCTACCAAGAAAACCGAAGGTACAAGATATGAGTTATGTCATTGGTGTAACACAAGAGGAATCCGTCCCTAAGGCTCCCCAGCGGGACATACCGCCAATTGCCAGACAATTCCACGTGTGGCGGCTCATCGGCGCAGCAGTGACTTTGCTGATCGCGGGATCCATCATTCTGAGCTTGTCCCAGAACGAAGCGTTGAACTGGCCGGTCATCCTTGAGTTCATGTTCCAGGAGCGTGTTGTGGCCGGCCTGCGATTGACGCTGGAACTAACGGTCATTTCCATGATCGGTGCTCTTATCCTGGCAACAATCATCGCGAACATGCGGCTCTCGCCTAACGTCGTACTGCGTTCAATCAGCTGGGCTTTCGTGTGGTTCTTCCGCGGAATTCCGCTCCTGGTCCTTCTGGTCCTCATGTTCAACGTATCGTTGCTCTACCCGGAGGTCTCAGTCGGCCTACCCGGTCAGGCACCCATCTGGTCCGCGTCATCCGGCGACTTGCTAAATCCCTTCTGGGCGGCCGTTGTTGCCTTTGTCTTGCACCAGTCCGCGTACACCTCGGAAGTCATCCGAACCTCGATCCGGGCAGTACCCAAGGGACAAATTGAGGCCGCAGAATCTTTGGGAATGACGCACCTTCGCACGCTCCAGCGGATCGTCCTTCCGCAAGCCCTGCGAATTGCTATTCCACCCATCGCAAATGACGCCATCAATCTTCTAAAAGCAACGTCCCTCGTTGCCTTCATCGCCGTTTCGGATCTGCTCTACTCCGTACAGCAGATCTACGCGAGCAATTACCAGATCGTGCCACTGCTCGTAGTCGCCGCCCTTTGGTACCTCATCATCGTTTCAATCATGTCCGTTGGCCAGTGGGCGCTTGAACGCCGCTTCGGTCGCGGGACCGCCCGACTGGGCACCACCGTAAAGGCTGCAGGAGGCAAAAACCGATGACCGTTATAGAAGCCCGATCCATCAGCAAGCAATTCCACCACCACACCGTTCTCGACAACGTCAGCCTTAGCGTGGCCAAAGGTGAAACCGTCTGCCTTCTCGGACCCTCCGGAGCCGGCAAGAGCACATTGCTTCGTTGCCTAAACCTTCTGGAACCGCTGGAGGCAGGTGCAGTATTCCTGGAGGGGGAGCTGCTCGGTTTCCGCGAACAACACGGAAAGCTTTACGCGCTGTCCAAGCGAAAGATCGCCCGGCAGCGTCAGCATATTGGCATGGTCTTTCAGCACTTCAATCTATTCCCTCACATGACAGTCCTCGAAAACATCATCGAGGCACCCGTCGGTGTGCTGAAACAGTCAAAGCTTGAAGCGAAGCGCCATGCCACCGAGCTTCTGGACCTGGTGGGCCTGTCGGACAAAGCCCATGCGTACCCGGCTTCCCTTTCCGGAGGGCAGCAGCAACGCGTCGCCATCGCCCGCAGCCTGGCCATGCGACCAAAAGTGATGCTGTTTGACGAACCGACGTCAGCGCTGGACCCCGAACTGGTGAGCGAAGTGCTCGAAGCCATGAAGAAGCTGGCACTGGAAGGCATGACCATGGTGGTGGTAACCCACGAGATGGGTTTTGCCAGGGAGGTCGCTGACCGTGTGGTGTTTATGGCAGATGGTGCTGTCGTCGAGGAGGGCCCCGCGCGGGAGATGCTCACGAATCCAAAGGTCGACCGAACGAAGGACTTCCTGGCTCGGGTCCTGTAGGCCATAAGTAACGACCTAGAACGAAGAAGAGGATGCTGGATGGTTAATGCGAGGTGCTTCGAAGGTTTGGTCCGAGAGTTCAAAGGCCGAACCCCTCGTTCGAAGAAGCTAATTGAACGAGCCAAGCGGGTACTTCCAGGGGGCGAAACACGATCGATCACGTACTATTCCCCGTATCCGGTCAGTATCACCAGTGCGATCGGTCCAATCATCACTGATTCTGATGGCAACAATTACATTGACATTCTGAATAATTACACTTCCTTGGTTCACGGGCATGCTTTTGGGCCAGTAGTTGATACAGCCGTAGCTGCGGCCAGTGAGGGCATCGTTTATCCTGCGCCTCACGAGGCACAGCTGGACCTGGCAGAGCACCTGATCGAGCGGCACCCCACTGCCGAGAAGATCCGCTTTACGAACTCGGGCACCGAAGCTGCTTTGCTGGCCATCCGGATTGCACAGGCAGTGACGGGCCGGGACCGCTTGGTCTTGTTTGAAGGCGGTTATCACGGTTCTGCTCCACTTATTAGTGGGCCCCACCCGCAAGTGATCAGGGTGCCTTTCAACGATGCCGCGGCTTTGGAAGCGGCCTTGGATGACACTATTGCAGCCGTGCTGTTTGAGCCGTGTCTGGGGGTGGGGGGCGTTATCCCGGCTGACCGCGAATTTGTCCGAGCGCTGCGGAGCCATACTCACAAGGTAGGAGCTTTGCTTGTAGCCGATGAAGTCCAAACTTTGCGTGCTTCATACGGAGGAGCGACGGAGTTGTACGGACTGGAAGCTGACCTCGTGATCATGGCCAAATTGATTGGGGGCGGATATCCGATCGGAGCCGTCGGTGGACCGGCCCAGCATCTTCGGATTCTCGACCAGTCCGAACCCGGAGCAATCGCACATTCTGGAACCTTCAACGGTCATTTGGTGTCGGCCCGTGCTGGCCTAACTGCTCTTGAACACCTCACCAAATCAGCGATTGAAAACATGAACGCGTCCACCGAGAAGTTGGCCAATCAGATCGAAATCTCGGGCCGCGCCCACGGCTTGCCCGTTACAGTGACCCGCTTTGGGTCCATGATGCATGTTCACCTGCAGGAGATGAGACCAACCCAAGCTGCGCATGTCACGCCCGACTCCACGGACGTAGCCGCGCTGCACTTGGCACTGCTCCTCGAAGGCATCTTCGCTGCCCCCAGAGGACTCGTGGCCCTTTCCACCGCGCTGACTGACATCCAGCTGGAATTGATTGCAACAGGATATGACCGGGCTTTTGCCCGCCTAGCTACCTGATAGCTAGCCCCGCCAACCCCTTGGATCGACAGTCGTAAGCAGTACGGTTGGCCAAGGCTCGGGATGGCATGGTCCACTGCGGGCGGCCGGGCAGGCATCAGCTTTTTTGTGATCCAAGTCATACGTTCTGGGTATGGCGGGCATAGTCAGATGGCGTATAGCCAGTCATCCGCGTTGCTCGCATGATTGAGCCAAGAGGTCGGGAACCGACCTCCGAAGAATTAGCTGAAGCAGTTCAGCTCAGGTTTGAGGAGCTTCATGAAGAACAAGATGTTGGCCATTGGCCTTGCAGCCGTTCTCTCGGTCGGGGCGTTGGCGGGCTGCAGCAGTCCCCAAGACGTTTCTTCGAAAACAGAACTAAAGAACGGTCTCCCGGCGAAGTACGCAGACGGCTTCACCGTTCCCATCATCAATTACCCGCCGTACTCCATCGTGGACGAAACCGGCAAAGTTAGCGGCTTCGACTATGACTTCGCCCAGGCAATCAGCGATTACTTCGGGGTGAAGTTCGAAACCAAGAATGCAACGTTCGAAGAGAGCCTTCTGGGCGTCTCACGAGGCAGCTACTCATGGGCGCCGGCAGCGTCCGCGACCACCGAACGAAAAAAGACATACTCGTTCGTTAGCTATTTCAAAGACGGTTACAAGCTCGTTGTCCAAGACTCTGCACCCGAGATTGGTAACACCACCTTGGACATGTGTGGACACTCCATTGCAGACGTGACCGGCGGGTACACATTGAAGTACCTCCAAGACTTTAGCAAGCAGTGCACAGACGCCGGTAAGTCGCCCATCGAGATCATGACCTTCCCGGACCAGGGGGCCATCCAGCTTGCCGTCAAGAGCGGGCGAGTAGACGCGGCTGCCCTGACCCTGGCAAACGGCAGTTACACGGTAGGCAAGAGCGGTGGGCTGAAAGTCACCGGGCCAGTCTTTGCCCCAACTGTTGAGTGCTTCACCTTGAAGAAGGACAGCGATCTGCGTGAACCCATGATGAAAGCAATGAACGCCCTGATCGAGAACGGCACCTACGACAAAATCCTCAAGAAGTACGGCCTGGAAGACGCAGCTATTCCTAAGTCGGAAATCGACCCGGAAGCCAATTAGTCTACCGGCTCGTCCATAACTGAAACGGAGCCAGCCCCCATCCAGTGGGCTGGCTCCGTTTGCCCGTTAACCTGACGCGATCCTTCGACGGGGCGCCTCAATCATCTACGCGGGCGGCCGAGGATCTGCCCGTCTTGCCAGGATGAAGCTGAAAACGCCACGCCTCCGGTTGGTGGATAGGCTCTCACCGACTGCCCTTCCTGATGCCGGCTGTCCAGCTGCACAGGCATCGTCATGGCAGGTCATGCATTTGGCGCATGTAGGCATAGCAACGCAGCGTCTACTGGCCGTGCCGTGGGGCTTCCATACTGATTTCGTCCGAACTTCCCGTTTTAGGACGCCAAACCCGCAGGTCTTAAGGGTTGGAGAACGCCGGGAACCATACAGTGCCACACGGCAGGAGGGCATTCATGCCGACACCAATATCAGAGTTCGTTTCAGCCGCACGAGCCAGCGAGCCAACAGTCTTGGCAGCCGCGCTCTCACAGATCACAGGCGACATGAAGTGGGCAGAGGACGCACGTCTGTGCGGCCTGCGTCGCTGGAGCGCAGGGCAACAGCAACACATCGACGAAGATGGCCAAGCGTTCCTGGATGAAGCCGGAACCGAACTGGAGCGTCTGGCATCCAACGGCTTCAAGAGCACAAACGTCATTAACGATCCGCAGGCGCTTCTCCACATCGCCCGGACTGCCATCGACGAACGCCTCGATGGGTCATTCATCGCGAAGCTAGAACATCACCTTAACCCTGAACGGTGCAAGGTGACCTTTGACCGGGCCGCCGTGAAACGCAGGAATCTCAAGGTCACTATCGTCGGTGCCGGCATGAGCGGTCTGGGTCTCGCCTTCAGCTTGGCGGAAGCAGGGATCGATTTCGAGATCCTCGAAATGAGCCAGGAACTCGGCGGCATCTGGTTCGACAATACCTACCCCGAATGCGGCGTGGACACGCAGGCCTTCCAATACGCATGGGATGTCGAACCCAATCTCGACTGGACTCGCTATGACGTCAAACGAGACGAGATCCTTCAGTACATCCGCGATTCAGCCTTCAAGCGCGGGGTAGTGGATCGGATTCAGTTCGGGGTGAAGGTCGAAACGGGCACTTGGGATGCAGAGAAGTCTCAGTGGCTACTCGACATCAACCGGGACGGAGTCGCCCATACGATGAGCACGGACGTCCTGGTTGTCGCGGTTGGTTCGCTGAATCAGCCGAAAATCCCCGACCTCCCGGGCTCCGACATCTATGGCGGGGAAACGTTCCATACGGCCCGCTGGCGGGATGACCTCCAACTGGAAGGCAAGCGGGTAGCGATCCTCGGAAGCGGCTCCAGCGGAGTGCAGGTTACCCGCACCGTCGCTCAGGTTGCAGAGGAACTTTTCATCTTCATCCGCAGCCCGCATTGGATGCGCCCACGCAAACCCACCGAAATTGGTGAAGTGAGCGATGGGAAGCGCTGGTTGCTCCGGAACCTTCCCAATTATCTGGCCTGGTACCGGTTCTACCTCGACTTTGTGCTCGGCGACAGGGAACACCGCCGCATGATCCTGCAGGAGACCCCTGAGGGGCTGAAACCGAGTCCGGAAAATGATGCTGTCCGTGAGGAGCTCACAGCTTACATCCGCAGGGAACTGGGCGACCGCGTGGATCTTATTGAAAAGGTCACACCGAGCTATCCTCCGTACTCAAAGCGATTGGTAGTCGACAACGGGTGGTACAACGCCTTGACGAAACCCAATGTCACTCTCGTCAATGATCAGATCGTCGGTCTGGATGAAACGGGCATTTTGACAGCGGACGGCAATCACTACTCGGTCGATGTCATCGGCTTTGCGACAGGGTTCCACGGCACCCGCTATTTCTGGCCGCTTGACCTGGTCAGCGCCAAGGGAAAGAAGCTTGCCGAAACGTTCGGGAGCGATGATGATCTTCGCGCGTACCTGGGAACGGCAATGGCCGACTATCCGAACCTTTTTGCCCTTCAGGGACCAAACACAGCCATCGGGCACGGTGGCGGGGCAACCTTCATGTCTGAAGGCCAGGGACGCTTCATCCTGTCATGTCTCAAGACCCTGATCGAAGATGACAAGCGGTCGATCGAAGTCAAGCCCGAAGTCGTTCGGGAGTACAACGAGGCCATCGACGAACGACTGAATCGGATGGTTTGGACTGAGCCTGGTCTGGTCAGCCGGTTCCGGAACAGTACCGGGCGCGTCATCACGAACCATCCGTGGACGTTGCTGGAATTTTGGGAGCGCACTCGTTCCCCAAGGATGGACGACTTCATTATCGACGGCGGCACTGTCCGCACCGATACAGGGGAGACCCTGCCGGACCCCGCCAGATCCATGGCCTAAGTCATGAGCGGATCAGTAAAGCTCATCGACAAACAAGCAGCCCCGGCATTCGAAATCAATGCTGAAAAGCAGCAACGTCCCAGGTCGTTTCTGACCACCGCTCAGGTCTAAAGGAAAGGGGAGAATCATGACGACAAACGCACCTCTGCCGCCGTACAGCAAAACCCGGGAGACGGACGGTCTGGTGTTTACATCCGGCCACATAGGCCGAGATGCATCCGGCCACGTGAAAGACGGCCTTGAAGCCCAGATGGACCTGGCACTCCAAAATCTGGAAGAGTCCCTGTCCCGGCACGGACTGAATCGGGCAGATGTTGTACGAACTACAGTTTATTTGACCGAAATGGGTGACTGGGAGCAGATGAATGTGCCCTACCGGGCGTTCTTCGAAGAGCCCTACCCCGCCCGGTCAACAATATCGGTCGGCTTACCCACGGGCCTGTTGGTGGAAATTGACGCCATCGCATGCAAGAGGCCAACCGAAAGCTCCGTCGACACATCCATTCACGCAGCTCCTTCGGCGGAGGCACGCTGATGGGGACACTGCTGACCAGCGACGCCCTCGAATGGATCGGGCGGCAAATCGAAGTAAACGGCGACGAGATCACCGAATCCATGGTCCAACAGTACGTCTACGCGTCCGAGGACGATCATCCCGCCTATGTCAGTGACACTTCAGCGGATGCGGCAGGCACCTCGCGTGTTGTCCCGCCGATGCTGTATCAAGCAGCGGCCCGACCCTATGTGCCGCTGAACAAGTACTCCTCGGACGGGATCGTGATCGAAAACCGACCGGTCATCGGCACTGGGCAGTCGGTGGGCGGAACACTCGCCGTCCAATGGGTCCGTCCGCTGAAGATCGGTGACCGTCTCTCGGGCCTAAAAACCGTTGTCTCGATGGAAGAAAAGGCCGGATCGCGACGGACATTTGTTGTCGTGACTTGGGAAACCATCTACACGGATCAGAAAGGAGAGGTGGTCATTCGTGAAAGCTACGAGCAGATTTGCTTCTGATTACAGTATCCAGTCAGGGCCACCCGCCGACTATCAGCCGGGGGCGCCGCTAGATGTGCTGGAACGGAGTGTGAGCCGGGTGCAATCCACCCTTTACAGCGCCGCTATCCGGTTCGCACATCAAGTGCACTTTGATGATGAGCTATGCAAAGCCCAGGGGTGGAACGGGGTCATACTTCCGGGCTTCCTGCTGGGAAATTGGTGCCTGGAAGCCGTCACGCGGACGCTGGGGGCCCGCTCTGTGGTGCGGTCCGTCAGCTTTCGGCTCACATCGGTGGCCTACCCAGACACTCTGCACCGTATCTCAGGTGAGGTAGTCAACGTCGAAGACGAAGGCGAGTGGACGATAGTTACCTGCTCGGTGACAGTCAAAGATTCGAGCGACAACGTGGTCACAAAAGCGACGGTGACCGCAGCTGTCCCCAACCCTGCCTGATGAAGCCGGCCTGGCAGACCCGTCTGCCAGACCGTCCAGAGAACCGACAGAACCCAGTTGCTGAAAAGGACGTGCACCGTGACGATTTCCACCGCAGACCTCCGGGCGCAGGCCCGGGAACATCTACTCCCGCACTTCACAAGGCGGGCTACGTGGCAAGATGCGGCCCTGCCGGTGATCGTACGAGGAGATGGGGCCTACGTCTTTGACGACAGCGGCCGCCGTTACCTGGATGGACTTTCAGGATTGTTCTGCGTCAACATGGGCCACGGCCGGTCGGACATTGTCGCTGCGGCAGCCGCCCAGATGCAGCAGCTGGCCTATTGGACGAACTGGTCCGCCACGCATCCTTCCGCGGTGGAGGCAGCCACCCTGATTTCCGAGCTCGGGCCAGCCGGCCTAGGCACAACGTTCTTTGTGAGCTCCGGTTCGGAGGCCGTGGAATCTGCACTCAAGTTCAGCCGTCAGTATCACCTAAGCCAAGGTGACGGACGCCGAGTGAAATTCATTGCGCGTGACATGGCTTATCACGGAACGACGATGGGGGCGCTCAGCGTAACGGGCATTGAGCGCTTTAAGGATCCCTTCGGCCCGCTCCTTCCGGGTATCCGTCATTTTCCGAACACCCACAATGACAGCCTCGGAGCAGGGGAGTCCGCTGCGCAGCTTCCCAGCCTTCAGGCTCTTCTTCAGATCATCGAGGAGGAGGGCGCAGATACAATCGCGGCCATCATCGCAGAACCCGTGCAGAATGCGGGCGGCGCGCTAGTTCCGCCCGAGGGCTACTGGCAGGAACTACGCAGCATCTGCGACCGAATTGGATGTCTTCTCATTGCCGATGAAGTCATCACGGCTTTCGGCCGAGTGGGCGAATGGTTTGGCAGCACCAGATTTGGCGCGGATCCGGACATCATCACCTTTGCTAAGGGAGTTACCTCGGGATATGCCCCTTTCGGTGGAGTTCTCATCCGTGATGATCTTGTCCGCTCGTTGATGGACTCCCCGATGGCAGGGATGTTTTCCCACGGCACTACATGGGGCGGCCATCCGGTCTCTTCAGCCGTGACCGTTGCGAATCTGACCGCCATGCGGGATGAAGGAATCCTTCGCCACGTACGTGATGAGCAACCGAGGCTGCAGCAGGGACTGACCGAGATTCGCGAAAATCATGCGTGCGTGAAGGCCTGGCGGGGCACTGGCTTCTTCTACGTCGTTGAATTCACCGGCGATCGACACACCGGAAGGGAACTGACTGCACTCGAGGCTGCATCCATAACCCGAGAGGTACTACCCGCTGCCATGAAGAGGGTCAACTTGCTGACCCGTGCGGATGATCGAGGCGGTGCAATGCTCGTGCTCTGCCCACCCCTGGTCGCGGATCAGGCCGTACTGGACGAGCTACTCCTTAGCGTCGAAGCAGTGGTCTCGGCGGTAGAGCACTACCTTGGCTCCTAGACATCAGCTCCTCGCGGTCCATTTCAGGAATCCTCCGTTGAATACAGGAAAGACCGCATGGACGGGCTGATGACCACCGCGGCCGCGGCGGTAGTGGACGTCTGGACAGGCTCGTCGATAGCTGTCGGAGGCTTCGGCCTTTGGGGCGGTGATTCCACACTCGTTAAGGCTCTTCACGATTCCGGCGTTGGGGACTTAAGACTTGTCTCCGACTATTCGGGACTGGTCGGTTGGGTCCTCGACCCACTAATTTCTGACGGCCAAGTCAGGCGGGTCTTGGCCCAAGACGTTGGAGAGAACACCGAGGTCGTCAAAAAATATCTCAGGGGTGAACTCGAGGTCGAGCTTACTTCACGTGACACCTTGGTCCACAGACTTAGGGCCGGCGGGCAGGGAGTCCGCGCATTTTATGCACCAGAGGCTTCTGTCAGACAAACATCGGTAGGCGACCGGCCGTGGAAACACGACACCGCGGGTGGGGTGTCTGTAGTCTCCCCGCGTAAAGACATCCGTAGAATTTGTGGCGCCGCCTACACCCTCGAACGAGGCATCACCACGGATTTTGCCCTCATCAGTGCGTGGAAAGGGGACCGTCACGGCAACCTCATTCACCGTGAATCCGACAGGGAACTCAACCATCTTTTCGCCCTTTCAAGCAGAGTCACGATTGCTGAAGTTGAGGAACTCGTGGAGCCCGAGGACCTTGACCCGGACTCTGTGCACACGCCAGGTACGCTCGTACACCGGCTTACGGTGCGTGGGCCTGACTGATCGATGAAGGCCGTAGCCGCAGCTCAGCTGCACGGTGCGTCACTCCCCAATTTTCGGCTCCTCGACGACAGGGGCCGGCAGTACCCATGGCTCATGCATTTTGGGAATGACTCCATGACAAATGACCGGCTACCGAAGGAAAAACGCAGCGACAATACTGCAAAAGTACCCCCGTTCCGAAAGTGCACCTGCAGCATTTCATTCTGCACAAGCATCAAGGACAGGGCAGTGAGCAAACAAAAACTAATGAGGAGCGTAATGGACTTCAAGCAGGTTGTCGGAGATAGGCGAGCGATCCGCTACTACAAGCCATACCGGCCCGTGGAGAAGCAAAAGATCCAGGTCATCCTGGAAGCAGCCCGACTTCAATGCTCGCAGGCCAACACCCATCAGCTTCGTAAAGCGGTGGTGCTGACGAGGGGCGAAACTCCGGACCACATCTTTGACGGGATCGTCAATGCGCTGCACAACCAAACGATGGCCCAGCTGGCTCCCGTCATCATTGTCTGGGTCGTCGACCTGAGTGCGTGGAACAACATGCGCGATCTCCTCATGGAACTTATTGACGTGGGAGCACTGAACTCAACTCAGGGCTGGACCGAGGAGAAGGTGGACTCGGGAGTCTTGCAAACACCTGAGTTCAACGTCATGAAGGGAGACAGACACTTCGCGGAGTGGCTCAGTGCCATCGAAGTTGGCCTCGGCATCGGAAGTGCAGTCTTGGCGGCCGTCGATCAGGGGCTGGGTTCGTGTCTCGCGTCTGGAGATCGAGATGCGATGAAGCCCATTTTGGGCCTGCCCGACGACGTGACACCCGCTCAGCTCCAACTTGTCGGCTACCCCGCCGAGGACGCCCAGGCCGGCGGTCAGCGTCCACGGGCACCGTTTGAAACGCTGTTCTTCGAGCACACGTGGGGAAACCCTTTGGAGCAAGATGAGGCCACTCTTTCCTACCTTAAGGAAACAGGAATGATCCAGGAACCGGCGCCGGCCTCTTGGCGCAAAGCCGAAGTCGAGGCCCTCAGCAAGATGTTTGATTTCGGTGAGAACACCATGACGAAGGACTAAGCAACTGATGTCCATTGTGTGTTTCGGAGGCGGAATCGGAGCGACGCGACTTTGGCGTTCCCTAGCCGACGGGATCGGCCAGGAGTCACTGACATTGGTCGTAAATACTGCCGATGACCTCTGGCACTACGGCCTGCGTGTGTGTCCCGACATAGACACGGTGATCTATGGTCTCTCCGGCAAACAGGATGTGGAACGCGGGTGGGGCCTGCAGGACGAATCGTTTACTGCGATGTCGTCGCTCGCCGAACTGGGCGAAGACGTATGGTTCAACCTTGGGGACCGCGACCTTGCCACACACCTCATCAGAACCCGCATGCTGGCCGAGGGCAGGTCACTCACAGACGTGACCTCGCACTTGGCCGGGGCGAATGGCGTGACCACGCGGGTTCTGCCGATGTGCGATGAAGAAGTCAGCACAGAAATCCTCGAACAGGGCGGAGACTGGACGTCATTCCAGGAGTTCCATGTCCGGCACCGGGCAGAACCGCTTGTCCGGGAGGTCAGGTACAACGGAATTGAGCTGGCAAAGTCTCCGCCCGCAGTCTTGGAAGCACTTGATTCGGCCTCGTTGGTGATACTGGGGCCAAGCAGCCCAATCGCCAGTATCTTGCCCATCCTTTCGGTTGGTGAGACCCGTGCAGTCATGAGTGATTCGCGCGCTCCCGTGGTCGCCGTGACTCCCATCGTGTCAGGTACACCTTTCATCAATCCTGGAGACGCTCACCGCGCAAAACTACGCGAGCGTCTGATGGCTTCCGTCGGACTTCCTCACACTGCATACGCTGCTGCGTCGCTCTATGCGGGTCTTGCCGACTTCTTCATCGTTGACGAGGTCGACGAGACCGAGGCGCCGAGCATTGAAGGTCTCGGCATGAGGGCAGTGGTGGCCCCCACGTTGACGCACATTAATTCGAGCTCCACTGCTGATCTCGTCAGAGCAGTGACGGAGCTTGCAAGGACATAGGAATTCGTTCAGAACGAACTAGCTGAAAGTACTGGCCCATGAGCACAGCAAACGTACGAGAAGTTCGCCGGGCCCTCACCCGGGCGGAGAAGGGTGCTTCGCTTGATTTGGCGGAGGCTACTGCCCTTCTGGACGCCCGCGATGGGGAGTTGGAAAGGCTTTGCGTGGCCGCGGCTCGGGTTCGCGACGCCGGCCTCCGCGAAGCAGGGCGCCCCAAATCGATCACTTACTCCCCAAAGGTGTTCATCCCGATCACAAGATTGTGCCGGGATCGCTGTCACTATTGCACGTTCGTGGAGACGCCTGACCAGGCAGCCCGGAATGGCCGGGCACCCTACATGTCACCGGACGAGATCGTCAAAGTTGCAAGGGAAGGCGCTCTGGCCGGATGTACAGAGGCACTGTTCACCCTCGGTGACAGGCCAGAGGACCGCTGGCCTGAAGCGAGCACATGGCTCCACGAGCACGGCTATGATTCGACCCTCGATTATGTTCGGGCGATGGCGGTCAGAGTTCTTGAGGAGACTGGGCTGCTGCCCCACTTGAACCCGGGTGTGATGTCATGGGGAGAAATGGGTCGGTTGAAGCCTGTCAGCGCGTCCATGGGCATGATGCTGGAGACCACATCCGAGCGGCTTTACAGGACAAAGGGCGCCGCTCACTTCGGATCACCGGACAAGGACCCGGCGCTGCGTTTGCGTGTTCTGGAGGACGCCGGGCGCTTATCGATTCCGTTTACAACGGGGCTGTTGGTAGGCATCGGTGAAACCACCGAAGAACGGGCCGAGACCATCTTTGCTTTGCGGAAAGTGGCTCGCGAGTATGGTCACATCCAAGAGGTCATTGTTCAGAACTTCAGGGCCAAACCAAAAACAGCGATGCAACTCGTGCCCGATCTCGGCGTCGATGAGTACCTTGCAGTGATAGCAGTCGCGCGGATTGTCCTGGGGCCGAAAATGCGGATTCAAGCCCCACCCAATTTAGTAGATGTCGATCAATGCGCTCGATTGCTGGCCGCCGGAGTCGACGACTGGGGTGGGGTCTCTCCGGTTACACCCGACCACGTAAACCCCGAACGACCATGGCCTTCCCTTGATGTGCTTAGGCAAGTTACGCAACAAGCGGGCTTCACACTTCGTGCCCGTCTGGCCGCGCAACCGGAATATGCTCTGACGGGGGAACCTTGGATCGATCCGAGGGTCTCCAAGCATGTCAGCGCCCTGATGGATCATGAGGGGTTGGTGCACCGGTCAATCACCAGTGGAACCAGACGCCCCATCGGCATGCCCTGGCAGGAGCCCGACTTGGCCTTCGAGGGGTTGGGCCGCACCGATTTGCATGCAACGGTGGACACCGAAGGGCGCCGGGCTGCTGTTCGAAGTGATTTTCAGAATGTCTACGGTGATTGGTCCGCGGTCGGAGAGCACGCGGCCTCTACCTCGTTGCCTAAGTCGCTTCAAGGCGCCCTGACTCGGGTGAGTGGTGACGGTGTTGCTGCGCTGCGGGCCGCTGAAGCTAACCCCGGGCAATTGTCTGACGAGCATGCGTTGACCTTGATGATGGCGGAAGGTGATCTTCTGGCTCAGGTGGTGAAACTGGCCGACGACCTGCGTCGGGAGGTAGTTGGAGAGAACGTTACTTATGTGGTGAACCGGAACATCAACTTCACCAACGTCTGCTACGTGGGGTGCAGATTCTGTGCGTTCGCCCAGCGACGCACCGACCCGGATGCCTACTCATTGTCCCTCGAACAGGTGGCTGACAGGGCAGAAGAAGCCTGGAAGCTCGCGGCAACGGAAGTCTGCATGCAGGGCGGCATCGATCCTCAGCTGCCCGGCACTGCATATTTTGATCTTGCAAGCGCTGTAAAGCGCCGGGTCCCTGGCATGCATGTCCATGCCTTCAGTCCTATGGAGATTGTCAATGGAGCCAGCCGCACGGGGCTCTCCTTCCGAGAGTTCCTCATCCGCGCCAAGGAGGCGGGACTCGATTCCATCCCAGGAACGGCGGCCGAGATTTTGGATGATGATGTCCGGTGGGTATTGACCAAAGGCAAGTTGCCCACAAGCACTTGGATCGAGGTGATAACCACAGCCCACAAGGTAGGGATCCCGTCATCGTCAACCATGATGTACGGTCACGTTGACCACCCCCGGCACTGGGTCCAGCATCTACGCGTGCTCTCCCGGATACAGGATGAAACGGGAGGTTTCACGGAATTCGTCCCGCTCCCGTTTGTTCACAATTCCTCCCCGATTTACCTGGCCGGCATTGCCCGTCCAGGGCCCACCCCCCGCGACAACCTGGCAGTGCATGCCATGGCCAGGATTATGTTGCACGGCCGCATCAACAACATCCAGACGTCGTGGGTGAAGCTTGGAACCACTGGCACGCAGGCGATGCTGAATGCAGGGGCAAACGACGTTGGGGGCACTCTCATGGAGGAGACAATTTCGAGGATGGCCGGTTCCGAGCACGGGTCTGCGAAAACCGTGGAGGAACTTGTTGCCATCGGTGCCGGCATCGGACGTCCGGTGGTCGAACGCACAACCACGTACGGTTCCCGAGCCCCGCTGGCTGGGATTTCCTAGGCACGGAGGGCATCAACCGCGCAGTTCCGCAAAGCGGAAGAGCACCGAGGTACGTGTATTCAGCCTGCCCTAACGCGAGGGGCCTCTGAGCCACAGCGCTTGGGGGCCCTTCAGCAGTTTCGATCAGGGCAAAGTAATGCCGGAAACGCATGCTTACATAGAGGACTGGCCTCTACTGGCCGAGTTCGTACTGCGTGAGCATGGAATCATGGAAGCTCTTGATGACAAGACAGCAGCGGCGAACCGGCCCGTAAAAACCGACCCACGTCGCACTTTGACGCTGCTTGCCCCTGGTCTCGGCGTGGCCGTCGGTGGTGCGGTTGTAGCAATCGGAATCACACTATTAGTGCGGGGGCTTAGTCCGCTTCTCGTCGCAATCGCGATGGGATTGGCGGCCCGCAATCTCGGCCTACTTCCCGAGCGCCTCACCGCAGGACTCACAGTTGCCAGCAGGGTGCCGTTGAGACTCGGCATCGTCGTCCTGGGCCTACAGCTGTCCCTTCAAGACCTCGCCGCACTAGGTTGGGGAATCCCGATCCTGGCCGCTGTGGTGGTCGCCGGAGGCATCTTCGGCACTTTGGGCCTTGGCCGAATCCTCAAGGTTCCCACACGGCAGAGCCTTTTGGTCGCCTGCGGATTCTCTATCTGCGGCGCTGCCGCCGTCGCCGGAGTCCAAGGGGTTGTGGACGCGGATGAGGAAGAAACAGTCACTGCTGTGGCACTCGTAGTCTTGTTCGGCACCCTCATGATTCCAAGCATTCCCCTGCTTGCCGGACTCCTGGGCCTCCCCAGCGATGCCGCCGCAGTATGGGCTGGTGCTTCCATTCATGAGGTGGCCCAAGTGGTCGCTGCGGGAGGAATCATCGGCGGTACAGCGCTGGCTACAGCAGTCACAGTCAAACTCGCCCGTGTCCTCATGCTGGCCCCGACTGTCGCGATTCTGTCCTGGCGTCAGCGTCGGTCCGGAGCCGTAGCCGGGAAGAAGCGTCCACCGATAGTTCCCCTGTTCATGATCGGGTTCATGGTCATGGTCCTGCTCAGGAGCACCCTGCCTGTGTCCACGGACGTACTAGCTGCAGCAACAACCATCCAAAGCTTCCTGCTTGCGACAGCCATGTTCGCGCTGGGTACAAGTGTCCGGTTGAAAACGCTGCTGAAACGCAGTGGTCGGACACTCGCGCTGGCAGGAGGGTCTACGGCCATTGTCTGCGCCTTGGGCTTAGCAGGGGCCCTCATCATTACCTAAGCCGCAATGCGAGTCACCGAAACAGCCATAAGTTATGGCCGCCGGCCCAGATTCGCCTACGAGTCAACCCAAATCCTCTTATACAGAAAGCAACAGAATGATCATCTCAATCCCCAAAGAAGTCAAGAATAACGAGTTCCGTGTAGCTGTAACGGCAGCTGGAGTACATGAGCTCACAGCAAACGGTCACGAAGTCCTCGTTCAAGCAGGTGCCGGTGAAGGATCCGGAATCACCGACCAGGAGTACCTCCTCGCTGGCGCCGAGATCGTCACTGACGTCGACGCCCTGTGGCTTCGAGCAAGCATGGTGCTGAAAGTCAAGGAGCCAGTTGCTTCCGAATACCGTCATTTCCGGCAAGGGCTAACGCTGTTCACCTACTTGCACCTTGCCGCTGAGCCGGCCCTCACTGAAGCCCTTCTGTCTTCCGGTGTCACCGCCATTGCCTATGAAACGGTCCAAGAAGGACGCTTCCTGCCGCTCCTTGCCCCCATGAGCGAAGTCGCTGGAAGGCTTGCCGTTCAGGTCGGCGCCAACTCCCTCATGGCACCGGCAGGCGGCAAAGGTTCCTTGCTCGGTGGTGTGCCGGGGGTTCGGCCGGCCAAAGTAACCGTCCTCGGAGCCGGGGTCGCCGGTACAAACGCCGCCGCAATGGCCATTGGGTTGGGAGCTCATGTAACCATCCTCGACATCAATGTCGCCCGTCTGCGCGAATTGGACGCTCTATACGGCGGCCGACTTCAGACAGTGGCCTCCAACAGCTACGAAATAGAACGCGCCGTCGTTGAATCCGACCTGGTCATCGGATCGGTCCTCGTTCCGGGGGCCAAGGCTCCTAAACTTGTCAGCAACGACTTGGTCTCCCGAATGAAGCCCGGCAGCGTCCTCGTCGACATCGCAGTCGACCAAGGGGGTTGCTTCGAAGACAGCCGGCCAACAACGCACGAATCACCAACATTCTCCGTGCATAACTGCGTTTTCTATTGCGTAGCCAACATGCCTGGGGCTGTCCCGAACACATCTACCTATGCACTAACCAATGTCACCCTTCCTTATGCTCTCGCATTGGCGAACCATGGCGTCCGAGCGGCTTTGCAAAAGAACCCTTCCCTTGCCGCGGGCCTCAACATTGCGGCAGGGAAGGTATGCAACAAGTCGGTAAGTGACGCCCATGGGATGGAACTCGCAACATGGCAGGACCTAGTTCCCGCGTAACGGTACTCGAGGTTCCTTGCTTTGCTAGCCAGGGCAAGGAACCGGGCTTGGAATTAGGAGCACCAGAATGGCATTTCATCTGCAGGCCGAGTGGTTTCCCCTCGTTGGTCAACATGTAGTGATTCGGCGCCAAGGCCAGATAGTGCGTCACGGCACCGTGGACGCCGTAACGCAGGACGACGGTGTGCTGTGGCTGAACTCGGAAGGAACGGCACACCGGCAGCTGTTCGAGAGGTCCGCTGGCTTTGAAGTATGGATCGCCTATCGATGGGAACACGGAAGCGCAAAGGACCTCGACTGGATCGAGAGCTCATGGAATAACGACTGAGTCGCTACGGCGGGGACATGGGAACTTCAGTATCTGGCGCGCTTGGTGGGATGCCGCCTGCAGCACGGTTTCTCAGACTCTGAGTGGGACTTTAGGCTCCAACTGCGCTAGGAACTTATTCGCCGTCGCCTGGTTTGGGTAGTCGGCCGGGTTCTGGATGCATTCCGGGCACCAGTGCCCTGCTGTGAGGATGAGGCGCGGGCTGCCCTGGAAGGAGTGCCCTGCGGCGCACTCCCAAGCGAGGGGCGTTGCTATGTCTCCCGTGGTCATGGAGGTGGAGACCAGGCACCCGCCACGAAAGTCCGCTGCGCCCTTGATGTCCGCGACTGTCCAGGCCGCGGAGTCCTTTGCTTCATCGTAGCCGTGGTCAAGGAACTGGGGTTCCCTGCTGGCTCGGGGCGGCCAGAAAGTGGACCAGTCGCCGATGTTCTCCCATTCTTGCCGGGAACCGAAGTAGGCATTGATCTTGGCGGTGTCGTTGTTTGCAATCATGGCCATCGTTCCGCGGGGCTTCACCGTCAGCGGCTTCATGACCAGATGCTTGATCAGGGGCGCGGGGATTTTGCCTGCGAGCCTCACCCCAGCGGGTGCCGCGGCGATGGCGCGGTTCATCGCATCGCCGAAGGTGTCCTGACGGAAGGGGACGAGAGATTCCAGCACGTCTGAGTCGGTGAACCAGAACCCGTGGAAATTTCCGGTGGCGAACCAGTTGCGGTCATACCATTTGCGGATGTCTTTGACGCCCATGGCCGCACCGATGCTGGTTTGGAGTTCCCAATTGGTAAGGCGCCAGGATTCTCCTCCGCCGATGTTGTAGATGTTCCCCCAGAAATCCTCGGGTACGCCTTCTTCGCAGATATTGGCGAGCAGCCGCGAGGCGTCCTCCACCGAGACCCATTCCAGCACCCCCGCAAAGGGGGAGTGGGTCATAATCGGGTCACGGATTTCGAGCATGCCTGGGTGGAATATGCCGGTCTGGCGAAGCGACACGAAGTTCTTTAGCCCGGAGTCGATCAGTTCCCGTTCAGCGATGACTTTGCTTTGACCGTACTCGTCGTAGTGCGAAACCCTTAAGGGGTCTCCGATCCGTCCCCAATGGTTGGGCGGGTTTCTGTCGCCGCTCTGGGCGACTGTTCCTATCGTGACCAACCGGACAGCGTCGGGATCCGGCTGGCTCTTGACGGCCCTGATGACGTTCCTGGCTCCGCCGACGTTGACAGCGTGCGCCAGTTCAGGGTGGTCGTCGGCGTATGGCGAGACAACGGCTCCTGTGTGCAGGACATAGTCTGCGTCGGCGACGCAAGAAAGCACGGTGGAGTAGTCCGTCACGTCGCCGTAGACGACGTTGAGGTTTTCCATGTCCTCGAACTTGCGGATTACGCCGGTGTCCTTCGGCGTGGGAAGGACAAGTGCGAGGACGTCGAAGCGGTCAGCGCGGCGGGCGAATTCGCGAAGGATGTACTGTCCCCAATGTCCCGTGGCGCCCGTGAGGAAAATCTTCTTTTTGCGCGATTTCATGCAGCACGCTCTCCCGTGCTCACCATGATCAGTTGCTCTAGGGCCTCGTTGGTGATGGGGACGCCGGGAAACTTGACGAATTGATTCATTGGCATGGAATAGACCATCTTCATGCCGTCCCGCATTTCTTCGGCGGCGGCTCGCTCTTCTTCTGTCATTGATGCTGACATTCCCTGGGTGAGGAGGGGGCCGACCACGGGGTGGGTGAACCATTCTCCCACTGTGGAGGTGAGGGCGAGTGGAGTCGGGCGGCTGGAGTCCCCGTGGAGGTGGATCGTGGAACTCGCGGCGATGTCGTTTGCGCTGTAACCCACTTCGATCCCGTACTCGCCCTGTGTGACGGCCCAGCGCTTGCTGTTGATGTCGTAGAAGGCGAAGGATCGGCGGTTCAGTTCAAAGGTAAGGGTCCGGGCCTCGCCGGGTTGGAGGGTAACCTTTCGGAATGCCCGTAGTTCACGCACCGGAGTACGGACGGGGCCCTGTGGCGCCGCAACATAGATCTGGACAACGTCGGCCCCGGCGCAGTTTCCGGCGTTTGTCACCGTTACGTGGACCGTTGCCGTGTCGGCGCCAATAGCGGCAACGTCAAGGCCGGAGTATGTGAATGTCGTGTAGCTAAGACCATGTCCGAACGGGTACCGGGCGGGCACATCGGCTGTTTCGTGGTATCTGTAGCCGACAAGGACGCCTTCACCGTAGCGGACATGCCCGGCTTCGCCGGGGAAGTTGATGAAGGAGGCAGTGTCGTTGAGCCGGAACGGAATGGTCTCGGCAAGCTTGCCGGAGGGGTTGACCCGCCCGGTAAGGACGTCGGCAAGTGCGCCACCACCGGCCTGCCCCAGAGCCCAGCCCTCAACAATGGCGTCGACGCTGTCGTGCCAGGGTTCGAGGGTGACGATCCCGCCGTTGGACAGGACAACAACTGTCCGGTTGCTGACAGGGGCGACGGCCTGAATGAGGGCCACGTGATCCGCCGGCAGGTCCAAGTTGGTGCGGTCGAATCCTTCGGATTCTTCCTTTTCCTCCAGGCCGACGAACACTATGCTGACGTCGGCGCGGCGCGCGAGGTCCACGGCTTCCTCCCGCAGGAGGGCGGTCGCCTCGGTGCCGGTTTCACCGTAACCGGGAGCGTAGTTCACAAGATCCTGGCCCAAGGCGGTGCGGAGCTCTTCCAGGGGGATGTCGACGTGGGTGGCATTGACGTGGGAGCTGCCGCCGCCCTGGTAGCGCGGTTTTTCGGCGAATTCGCCAAGAACTGCTACGGTGGCGCCTTTCTGAAGGGGAAGGGTACTGTTGTCGTTGCGGAGCAAGACGATGGAGCCTGCAGCCGCACGCCGGGCCAAGGCGTGGTGTGCGTCGGCGTCGAAGCCAGCCGTGCCGCCACCTTCCAGAGCTGTGAGGTGCTGCAGCCGTGCGATCCTGGCGGCGCTGGCGTCCACGACTGCGGGATCGAGGTGGCCGTCGGTGACCGCAGTGATGATCTCGGCAGTGGTGGCTCCATCGCCGCCGGGCATCTCGAGGTCCAGGCCGGCCTTGAGGGCCGCAATTCTATTGCTGACGGCTCCCCAGTCGGAGACGACCGCGCCGTTGAAGCCCCATTCGTTGCGCAGCACATCGGTCAGGAGCCACGTGTTTTCCGACGCGTATGTGCCGTTGACGCGGTTGTAGGAGCACATGACGGTGGTCGGGTTGCTGTCGCGGACGACGCGTTCGAAGGCTGGGAAGTAGATTTCCCGAAGGGTTCGTTCGTCGACGTCTGAACTGACGCGCATGCGGTCGGTTTCCTGGTTGTTGGCGGCAAAGTGTTTGACGGACGTTCCGATGCCTTGGCTCTGGACGCCGCGGACCCAGGCGGCGCCGAGTACACCGCTGACGAGGGGATCCTCGGAGAAGTATTCAAAGTTCCGCCCACACAATGGGGAACGCTTGATGTTGATAGCCGGACCCAGGAGGACGTTCACCCCGAGGGCACGTGCTTCACGGCCCAGTGCCTGGCCGATTTCTTCGGCGAGTTCCGGGTCCCAGCTCGAGCCCAGGGCAGTTCCCGGCGGGAAGCAGGTCGCGGGCAGGCTGCCGTGGAGGCCCAGGTTGTCGGCGTCGCCCTTCTGGCGGCGGACGCCGTGTGGGCCGTCGGCGAGGACCATCGAGGGTACTCCGGGTACTTCAGCTGTTGACCAGAAGTCCCGGCCGGACAGAAGCGCCGCCTTTTCCTCCAGTTCGAGGACCGTAACCACTTTCGCGGCGTCGTCTCGGATTTGATCAGTGCTGGTGGCAGGGGCAGTCATGCGGATACCTCGTTTGCGTCGTCAAGAACTTTTTCTATGGCCTCGGTGAACCCGGCCGGGCTCATGGGGATCATGCTCAGCATGTCCCTAATGCTGATGTTTTTGGCCTCGGGATTGTTAGCATCCAGCGGGACTCCGGGGAAGAAGGAGGCAAAGGTTTCAGCGAAGCTTCCCCATGCGTCAGCGTCTTCAGCGAGGACCCCGAAGGTGGTGTCCAGGCTGTAGGCTGCGCGGTCGTTGTAACCCTGGGGAAGCTGGTAGCTCCAGCTGTGAGTCCCCGGACCAATTTCGGCTATCTGACCTTCCGGGTGAAGGGGGAGGATGACCTCAGCCGTGGTTCCGTCGGGGATGGTGACGTCCAAGGTAATGGCCCCGTCCTCGAATAGCTGCCATGAAGTGGCAGCCAGGCCGTAAGGAGTGAGGTGCCGTGCGGCAGCGTTGGTGAGGTCCCCGCCCGGTTGGGGGGCGATACGGATGCGCTTGTAGCCGGGTTCGGCTGGCGCCAGGCCGGCGACGGTGCGGTGCATCCAGTCAGCAACCGCGCCGAGGGCGTAGTGATTGAAGGAAGTCATCCCGCCGGGGTTGATGGTGCCGTCAGGGCGCATCGAATCCCAGCGTTCCCAAATAGTGGTGGCGTCCATTGTCACCGGGTACAGGAAGGATGGGCATTCAGTGTTCAGTAGAAGTTTGTAGGCGTCGTCCAGATGCCCTGTCTGCGTCAGGGCGTCGCACAGGACCGGAGTGCCCACGAAGCCGGTGGAAATGGTGTGCTTGGACTTGGCGACCAGGTTGGCCAGCACCTCCCCGGCGCGTTCCTTCTGGGCAGCGTTGAGAATGTCGAATGTAATGGCCAGGGCGTAGGCGGTAGCGGACCCGTTGACGAGCCGGCCCGAAGGGGCAACATACTCGTCCAGGAATGCCTGCTTAACCTTCTTGGCCAGCCGGGTGAACCTTGTTTCGTCATGCCGGTGCCCGAGGATGGCGGCGGTTTGTGCCATGACCTTGGTGACCTGGCAGAAGTACGCTGCGGCCACGAGGTGTGGTTCGGTCTTGCCCTGTCCGGGGTTCTCCGGCGGGGCGTCTGGGTCGAGCCAGTCCCCGAACTGGAACCCCGCATCCCACAGGCCGTCGGGGTTCAGAAGTCCTTCGACCTGGTCGGTGAAGCTTGACATGGAGGCGTAAGCGTCCGCGAGGATCTGTGTGTCTCCGTAGGCCTGATAGAGGGTCCAAGGCACAAGGACCGCGGCATCGGACCATACGGCGGTGGTCATGGGCGCGGCATGGGTCTGGAAGTCGGGCACGACCATGGGCACGTAGCCTTTGTGCTTCTGCTCCAGCGCGAGGTCGCGCAGCCAGGATCCCAAGACCCCTCGCACGTCATACAGGTACGCCGCAGTGGGGGAAAAGACGTTGATGTCGCCGGTCCATCCGAGGCGCTCGTCGCGTTGGGGGCAGTCGGTGGGAAGGCTGACGAAGTTGCCTCTCATCGACCATACGGTGTTGCTGTGGAGCTGGTTCAGCAGGGGATTAGAAGATTCGAACCAGCCGGTGCGCGTCATGTCGGTGTGAATGACGACAGCGGTGAGTTTGTCCTTGGTCAGCTCTCCGGGGTAGCCCTCGATTTCGGCATAGCGGAAGCCGTGGAAGGTAAAACGTGGTTCCCAGGTTTCCGGCCCACCTCCCCGGAGCGTGTACTGGTCCGTGGCCTTGGCTGTGCGCAGCGCGCGGATGCCGAGTTCACCGTCCTCCAGGACCTCCGCGTGACGCAGCGTGATGGTGGTTCCAGCCTCGCCTTGCACGGTGAGCCGCACCCAGCCGACCAGATTTTGGCCGAAGTCGGCAATGGTCTTCCCTAGGGGGGTAGTAATCAGCCGCTGGGCGGCGAGCTCCTCGATCCGCCGGACCGGTTCCTTTGTTGGCGCCTCCAGGGTATTCAAGTCCCAGTCGAGAACTTCCACCTTCGACCACTTGGAGGCGTCGAAGCCCGGGCTGGACCAACCTTGGTGTTCCCGCCGTGCATCGTAGTGTTCGCCGTCGTAGATGCTGTCGAACAGGACTGGACCGGCAGCGGTCAGGAACTCCTCGTCGGTGGCGATGGTTTCAGCGTCGTCCCCGTAGTCCAGTTCGAGCTGCATGAACAGCCCGGGACGGTCTGCGAAAATGTTCTTCGAGGGGCCGGCTCCCTCCCATCCGAGCCGGCCGCGCGCCCAGCCTTCCCCGACCATTGCGCCCAATGTATTGGCACCGTCGTTGATTAGATCAGTGACGTCGTAGGTGCTGTAGTTCAGGCGGTGACGGTACGTGGTCCAGCCAGGGGCGAGGGCTTCATCACCCACACGGTGTCCGTTGAGATAGGGCTCGACGAAGCCGAGTGCGGTCACGTGAAGGGTGGCACGGGTTACGGGTGTGGCGGTGAAGTCCCGCCGGAACAGGGGCGCTGGCTGTGGATTCGTGGTCGTTTCAGCGACAGTGGCAGGGGCAATGAACCGGGCAGTCCACGGAAGGGAGGGAGTCATGAGGAGTCTTTTCTGGAGGTCTTAGCGGACGGACTTGATGCGGAGCACGGAGAGCCCACCGAGAATGGTCACAGCTCCTGCAATCAGGTAGAGGAGTTCGTAGTTCTTAGAGTTTTCGGTGGCACCTATGACCAAGATCAGCGGTGCAATGAAAGGCGCGAAAGCCTGGGGGACTGAGGTGGCGAAACCGGTGATGCTCATGAACCTGCCGGCATCGGTGTCCCGTTCGGGCAAAACATCAAGGAGAAGAGCCTGGTCAACTGCGGCGAACCCGCCGATTCCAACCGAAGTCAGAAGTGACCCTGCG
The DNA here is from genome assembly GCF_017876035.1 of Pseudarthrobacter sp. PvP004. Lineage (NCBI taxonomy): Bacteria > Bacillati > Actinomycetota > Actinomycetes > Micrococcales > Micrococcaceae > Pseudarthrobacter > Pseudarthrobacter sp. PvP004. Next base: position 1,957,128 of record NZ_JAGINL010000001.1, on the reverse strand, counting down.
ATCAGCAGCGGCATATCAGGCGCAAAAGCCATCAGAACTGCTCCGGCGGCAAAGACCATAGCTGAACCGAGCACGAACACACGGCGGCGGCGAAGACGGTCGGAGAGGAACCCACCACCGAGTGCGCCGACCGTTGTCGCGAGGATGCCCGCTCCGCCGATGGTAGCGATCAACGGCGCCACGTCAGCAACTCCAACCCCGAGCTTGGAAGCGAAGAAGAACGCGGTGAATGTTGTGTTCAGGGTGAGTCCGAAGTAGAAGAGGAAGCGGCCGGCCCAGTTCCAAGAGTAGTCAGGGTACTGTTTCGGGTTGTAAAGGTACTTCTTGCCAACGGCCTTTAGGCTCAGCTTTTCTGCAAACTGCCGTGACCGGCTGTCGTCTTCATGAACCAGCAGGACGAACAGTGCAACCAGTACAACGCCAACCAGGCCAGGGACGAGGAAGAGAAGCAAGTTCTGCTGGGAGAAACTCCCCGCGATAACGACACCGAAGACCGGCGCGACCTGAGTAGCAAAACCAGTTAGACCAGCAACTTTTCCGCGCTGGGACTCGGGTAGGCGATCAGCTGTTGAAATCTGAAGGTTGCCCAGCACTTGCCCCCACCCCATCTGGGCGAGGATCCATCCAAGCCCAAGGATGAAGATGTTAGGAGAAAGCGCCATGACAAAGAGCGACAGCACGCCAAGAATGGTGCCGCCGATCATCCACGGACGGCGGCGCCCTATCTTGGTCCGGGTGCGGTCGCTTAAGACACCGGCGATGGGCCCGACAAGCATCACTGTGAAGGCGCCTGCGCCGGTGATGTAGCCCAGGTACTCTTCATGGCCCGGGGCCAATGCCTGAACCCGTATCGACAGTGAGATGGCTAATGGCGTGATGAAGGCTACGAAGACGCCAAATTGCGCCAGCACCATAAACCAGATGTACCGGGCGTTAACCTTCGGCAGTTCCTGCTTCGTGGTTTCAGGGCGCTCGTCGGCTACGTCTGTTAGGGAAGAGGCAAGAGGAAATGCGGCAGGCGGAACGGTATTTTTCGACTCGATGTCGCGAGAACTCATGGGGACTCCATTGTCTAAACCTATTTCGTGAAGCACATCACTAGTACGTGCTAGTTGGTTGGGTAAGATCGTAGCAAGCCGTCAATGCGGATGGCAAGAAGTATTTGTAACGATTCAAGGAGTGTGGCGTGGTAACTGCAGTGGGGCGGCGGGTGACGGCAGCCGACGTGGCCCGGGAGGCGGGCGTTTCGCCGGCGACGGTCGGCTTTGTGATGAATCGGACAAGGGGTCAGACCATCTCGGAGGCGACCCGGAAGCGCGTTCTGGCGGCCTCCCAGAAGTTGAACTATAGGCCGCATCACGCAGCGCGGGCGCTTCGAAGCGGGCGGAACAAGATCGTACTGCTGGTTCTGCCGGACTGGCCTCTGGAGCACAGCCTGCGGACTAACCTGGAAGTCCTCACCCATGAGTTGGCCAACCATGGATACACGCTGGTCACCTATACGCCACTTGCCGACAGCACAGCCATACCGCTTTGGGCCATTCTCGAGCCAGCTGTTGTCGTCGGCTACGGGGAGTTTTCAGACGAGGACCTGACAGACATGAAGTCCGTGGGCATCCGCCATATCATTCCCGAGAAGGCGTCCGCGCAGCCGTCCATGGACTTCATATCGGGCCCAAGGCTTCAGGCCCAGCACCTCCTGAAACTGGGTCATACTCGATTGGGTTTCGCCCGCCCCAGCGATCCGCGGCTCGAAGAGTTCGTCGCCGCCCGGCTCCGCCTCGTTCAGCAGGTCTGCGATGAGGCTGGCTTACCCTCGCCCGTCGTTCAGCAGGTCGACTATCGCGATGAATCTGCAGGGGCCGCGGTTGCCTCCTGGGAGGAAGCCGGTATAACCGGGATCGTGGCCTATAACGACGAAACCGCCGCGGACGTCATCTCAGCAGCCTCCCGGCAGGGCCTGGGCGTTCCGAAAGACCTGTCCGTCGTCGGCCACGATGACTCGCCGCTGGCCGCACGCTACCTTCCGTCAATGTCCAGCGTTAGCGTCGATATGGAAAGCCTGGGCATGTATACCGCTGGCATCGTCTTGCACCACGCTGAAGGGCACGATCTTCCGGACGCCCCTACGGGCACGACAAGCATCATAAGGCGGGAGTCCACCGCCCCCCCAAGAATGCATTAGGTGGCCCTTGAAATCGGCGTGGCCCAATCCCTCCTCAGCCCGCTCTGTTCTGCCGGCTGAGGGGGCTGGGTGCCTGAGATGGCCATAGCTGGCCGGCTGGCGCGTCCGGTCTTGGTGGACGTGCGGTGAATGGGGTCCGCTTCTCGATGCCAAGGGTAACAGAAGACGGCAGTCCTGCGGCGTGGGATGTGAAGGCTGAACGGTTTCCTTCCCCGGGCCTATTTCGCGGTTCTGTCGATCAACTTCAACCTCGGTATTTGCATCCACCCGGGGACGTAGTCTCTGGTAGCGATGGTTGAATCGATTCGTTTTTCTATTGCTTAACGGGTTTCGACTTTGCTAGCCTCGTGCTCACCGCAACTAGATCGTACTAGCGGAAGCGGTCAGAAGTAGTATTTGGACGTTGTGTCCACAAGCTGTCCGCGTGCGCACGTCTACCACCGCCGGCACTCACTCCAAATCGAAAGCTAGGCGACGGACCCCGAATTCCTGGGTACCACCCGAGGAAAAGCTACTGACAAAGGAGGCCGATGGTGGCTGCAGGATCGTGCCCGGACGCCGCATACGGGCATCGACGGGATGAAGGGTACTTCACTGGTCCTTCGATGGTGAGCGCTGGCAAGACTAAAATCTTTGAGGAGAACATTGTCGGCCGCCACGGAGCTATCCCGGTGCGTAGATACCTGCCGACAACGCCCATGCCTGGTGTGGAGCCGCTGGTGTGGCTGCACGGAGGAGCGTTTTCACACGGCGACCTGGACCAGCTGGAGTCGCACGCACCTGCGCTGGTAATTGCTGCTGGAGGTCGGCCCGTTGTCACCGTGAACTCTCGTTGCGTGCCACCGTGGAGCTGGCTTCGAAAACCGAGGCCCGGACTACTTGATGGAATTCGCTTCCCAGAGCCCCTCGATGACGTGATTGACGCGTTCGAACACGTCCGCAAGCAGACGCCCGATGGGCGAGTCAGTCTAGGCGGTGCCAGCGCGGGGGCCTGCCTGGCAGCAGCTGCCGCCCTCCGTATGCATCGCGAGGGTTGTCAGACGCTTGTCCGGCTCGTGTTGGCATACGGCACTTTCCACGCGGCTCTCCCGCCGATATCGTGTGAACTACGCGCCAGGATCCGTGGACGCCACGGAATTGTGCAATTCCGGCCACAGACGGTGGAAAGAATGAACCGCAACTACGCCGGTTCCTTGCATGAGATGAGTAACTCGTTCGCATTCCCGGGCGGGCACGACCTGACCGGGCTGCCTCCAACATTGCTCGTGGACGCCGATCGCGATTCCCTCCGTGCGTCAGGTACCGAGTTCGCTCGGGACCTGACACGCGCCGGAGTCCCCGTCGACTATGAAGCGATCGACAATGCCACCCACGGGTTTCTGGACCGTCCCGGAACGAAACATTTTGACGCCGGTTTGGCCGCTATGCTCCGCTGGCTGGACGGCTCACCCGGAGCACCAACTACACAAGCACTCCCTATTAGCAGGGGAATTGCTCGACGAAGGAAAATGGCTCAATGACACCCGCGCACGACGAGCCCGGAAGGCGGGAGATTTGCATGCCGTCACAAAACACTAGCGGCGCAGATACCGTGGCTCAGACCCTGCAATCGCGTACGTCGTTGCGGGGACGACTTTTGAAGGCAGTCCTTCGGCGGAACAAGAACACCAGCCCCATTGCTGCGACGGTAGCGGCAATGGGTGCCCAGGAAGTAGACGGCCGTCCTGATCCAAACCCTCCTAGATACCTCCTACATGGCATCAGCATCGAGCGCTTGCTGATAGCCGAGACCGTCGTCTTTCGGCTTCGGTCCCGGCGAAAGCAGGCCAGACGTGCTGTGCTTTTCCTTCACGGCGGAGGTTATATCGAAGATCTCTCCACTGGGACCTGGGCACTAAGCGCTCAATTCGTCCGGGATACAGATGCCGAAGTATGGATCCCGGCATATCGTTTGGCGCCGCGGCAAACGGCACAAGCAACAGTCCAGATTGCGGCAAACGTCTACCGTTCCTTGGTTGAAGAATGGCCGGCCGGCTCAGTCACTGTCAGCGGAGACTCCGCCGGCGGCGGACTGGCCTTGGCCCTGACTCAGGCTGCTTTGGCAGCTGGCGATCCTGCACCCGGCTTGCTCGGTCTCTTCGCACCGTGGGTCGACCTCACCATGACCATTCCTGCGGAGGCAACCGACGATGATCCGCTCCTCGACTACGGACGCCTAGTTGAAGCGGCGAGAGCCTATGCCGGCCCGCTACCGCTGAACGACCCGCGAGCGAGCCCAATTTTTGGACGGTTGGAAGGACTGCCTCCGACTTGGGTTATCGTCGGCGACGATGATCTCCTCGTGCACCAGAATAGGTGCCTTCGCGACAAGCTGATGGCTGCAGGAGTGCCGGTTACGTATATCGAGGATCATGACATGATGCACGTGCACGTCATGATGCCAGTACCTGAAGGGCGCCGTTCCCTGTCTCGTTTCAAAACTCGTGTCGGCAGGCTCAACGCCTGACGACGAATTTCCGGAAGTCCCGCAGCGGCTTCTAGAACAGGGGTGGCAAGGAGACAGCGACAGGCCAAGAAAGTCTGCTCCCTGGATCGGTTGCTCGCGGTGGGCTCAGGCGAAGCGTTTACGAACACGGCTTTGCTGACAGCTGGCTTCACCGGCACAAGCTGGTTAGCCGCCGGCTCATGAATAAGACGATCCGCCAGCCCGGCTTATCGATGGGACCGGCGGCCTGCTGGAAACTTCCGGTAATTCTCCTGGGAACGAAGAAATCATGGCCGCGCCGGCAAACTCGTCCATCCTGTCGATGCTCAGACTGGGAAGAGACCTCAGCGGCGGGCCGGAAACAGCCTCTTCTGCAAGTGGTCCCCTAGCCATTCTCGAACGCCGATAATGAACCCTATGTAGACCTCAAGCTTTCACCATTCCCTGCTGCGCCCACCAATGACCCATCCCGGCCTCCACGGATGGCCAACGTAGCGGATCTGGGAAAGCACTATCTATTTGGCATCACCGCCCGCGCACGTCTTCTTACACACGTCTTCTTACACATATATGGCAATGGGTATGACCTTGAAGGATGGCCCCTCGACGCGAGCCGAAAGGTTGGGGTCAAAAGCGATCTGGTTCTCTACCTCTGCCTTTTGGATACCAGCCTCAAGCTGTTCCTTCACCTTCCCGACGACCATATCGATGCTCTCGGGCGGAATCGCGCTGAGGATCTTGTTGCGCTCCAGGGTAGGACGATCGTTTTCTATCACCGCAGCGACTTTTCCAAGTACGGTGAACCGGCCATCAAGAATCCGATCAGTGTCTTCAACTGTGAAGTACGACCTGTCACACATCGTTATTGCCGTTATCGATGCCTCACCTGCACCGAGCAGCCCAAAGAATTCCTGTGTGCCGTCACTGCGAAAGTCGGTCCTTACAGCTCGGGTGACAGCTTCGGCAAACTCAGTCTGCATTTGGACTCGTTGGCTGGTCTTTTCGAAGTAAGCCCGCTGCAACTCGAAATTGCCCCAGTCTTCAAACCCGGCCAGCGCCTTTTGCTTTACCTGATACCGAACGATGGCCGAAACGAGCTCCGGTGTGAGGACATCCAGAAAAACTGACATCTGGTCCGGCGCGAACTCCGTAGTGAACTCCACCAACTCGCCGACCTTGAGATCCCGGGCATCCGACAGGGACGTAATCGTTCGTAGAAGGTTGAAGCTGCGAAGAGACTCCCGGACGACGTGTAAGTAGTAGGCCTGAGTGTACTCCCACACCGATGTGCGTTTCTCCGACGTTGTCTGTTTCGCCGCTGAGTCGGCCGCAGCTGCAATTTTTCCGGCTACCTCGGCGCCGGAACCGAACCAACCGACCTTTCCCTTAACTTCAGCGCTGCCTTCGCCCTTGACCGTGTTGGCCTGTTCATGTGCACCGACCCCCTCTACGGTGTCCGCCTTGACGAGGGGTTGCCGGTAGAGCTGCTGGAGAATTCCGCTTATATGATCAGCGTTCTGATAGATCGTGATTGTTGGCGTCGGGGGTACCGCACCCTCGGCGCCTTGCGGACTTGTTTTGGCCATGGCTTCATCCCCCGACGTTGTTATTTGCGACAGCATTGTCCTGCTTACCGGCGAAGTGTATTCTATGACGCCCAGGCGAAGAATGCTTGCCAGGAAGGCCTGCCGGCTGCCCGATGGCTCGAGAATTGAGTCCTTGGGGCTGCAAATTACCGTCGTGTACATGGTGCCAAAGCCCATTGCTGCCTCACTCGCGGTAGGCGGTCTCTTAGTCAGTCTTGTCTTTCCATCTGAGGCCACAAGCTTTGAACGACGATAACGGACGTTCCGTCAAACCGCGGGAACGTCCGCTCGATGGCGCCGGGCGGCGATCTGGCCGGCGGCGTGACCAATCTGATTGGGGCTGTGGCGTGGGTACTGGCTGCCTTAGACGTTTCTGCTCGTGTTGCGGTTGGGGGCCTCGGTTGAGCCAGCCAAGCCTCCGACCTGCTGGCTGGCGTTGTTCTGCTCCGGAGTGCAGATCATGCGACTCGTCCGGAGGCGTTCGCGGGCATGGAGATGTCGTCCTGAATGTGGTCGCCAGCGGGCAGCCGCGGTTGCTTTCCGGGCTTTGTCGTCCTTTAACCAACCCCCGTCCTGCCATCCGGGCACGGGCGGGCTGCAAACACTGGGAATCTGATGGCGCGCGTCCGGGCCTACGACGTTTGATGTGAACCAGTATGCCTATGATGCACGGCAGCCTGACCGAACCGGGAAACTCAGCCACATCTTGTCAACGAAAAAGCAGATGTCGGATATCTGCCACGCTGAGTTTGACGGCGGAAGTTGCAGGCAGAGGATTTCTCGCCCGGTTTGCCGCCTGGTTTACGGGCCATTGGGATTTAGGGCATGTCCAGTTGCGTCCTGTAAGCGGTAACTCGGTTTGTGTTCCAGCCGGCGATGATGCCTGCCCCGAGCATCTGGTCGCTAAGCCTCGCGAAGCGGTAGCTGGGGTCTGTGTCGAGGGCGAGCTGCATGAATTGGTGTGCTTTGGACCCTCTGCCTTCCCACCAATTAATGTAGCCAATGGTCGTGAGGATAGGAGCTGCGTTCTCAGGGCTAGTCCGTGTGTAGGCATGGAGGAGTAGCTGTTGGGCCCATTCAAAACGAGACCATTTTGGTGCGCTCCGGGTTTGTGCGAAGAGGACGTGCTGTGGCAGTTCGTCTATGCCTGGAATGTCCGCCATGAGTTGGTCGCGGATGTGGGGGATCTGGAAGTAAGCGATCAGTGTCAGGGTGTCTTCATCGGCGGGGTATTCCTTGGCGTCCAGTAGATCGGTCCAGAGCCGGTGGGCGTGTTCGAGGGCTTCTTCTGGGTGCATGGCTCCAATGGTTGTCAGTTGTTCATTTACCGCCATTGCGTCGTCGCCTTGGTGACTTCGTCGCGGCAAAGTGATCTGATTGGTGGCTGCGATGGTGCTGCCGCGGTAGATGAACTCGGCGTTCACGTGGCTGTACTCGGTGGTGCTGAGGGGCAGAGTGATGTTTTGGCCGGGTTCGCTGTCGTAAGGGGAGTACGTGTCGTTCCCGACGAAGATACCGTCGCGAATAGTGATGTTGTTTTCTGCGAGGACCCCGGTGAGGGCTGCGATGGTTGCGGCGTGCGGTTTCGGTTGCCCAGGCTCTGTTGTGGCTGAGGTGTAGAGGGCGAAGACAATGTTGGAGGCGTTGGCGTCGTTGGTTAGGTAGCTGGCGACGGTGCGGGCGAAGAGGCGTTCATGGCCTGGTTCACGGGGGAGGTCGATGCGCAGAGTTGCTCCGACGTTGTTGCGGTTCAGGGTGATGCAGACCAGGCTTTCCTGGGGCCAGAAGCCGAGGGTATGGCCGATAAAGCTGAGGAGATCTGCTGGGTCCCTGATGGATAACGCGTTCATGTCTACGATCTCCTCGTGGTTCGAGTGTCTTTTGTTTGCTGTTGTTGACTGGCCCGGCATCCCGGGACTGTCAGTCATCCATGGGTACTTGATGGACCGGCCCCATGACCGTCAACTAGCGGTTTCAAGGGATAGCGATTCAAGAGGAACCAAAGCGCACGATGGGAAGATGCTTGAGCCTTCCGTCGCACCTGCCGCTCGCACACCCGGCGTCTTAGGGAGTGGCGTGGCTTCGGTGTATTCGGATTGTGCGAAAGAGTCCGGTGTGGTGTTAGGCAATGCTGTGGCTTACGCCAAAATCCTTGTGGTCAGGCTGAAATCGGGGGAGAGAAGGGATCGAACATATGCGCCGTTATCGGCATCTTTGTTTCGACATTCCTGAGGATCGCTTCATCGGGTGGCACTTAGGAGCAGTTGTTGCCTCGGTTCGGTGACCGCCGACTTGATCTGGTCGGGTTCGAGACTCGTACCGTTGGGCGTGATCCACGGATCGAAGGACGGGGCAAGTTCCACTACATAGTGCGGCCAGGGGCGGGGATCGGCTCTCGCCCGAATCCTAACGACAAACGAAGGATCGGGGACCCGTTTGCCAGCCATGAGTCACTTCCACCCAGAAAGCCACACTTGTCCCTTTCTATTGCGACATGCAGCGGCGCAGCCATGGGGAGCTGAACGATGTAAAGGCGGCCCCAGCCGCTAACCGGACGGTGGTGGACGCGGCCGTGGATGTCCATTGCCATCGATAAGATCGAACATATGACTGACGCCAGAGACCTCGCTCTTCCCGACGGTTACACCGACCTTCTCGGTGACCTCAAGTCCCGGGTCAGGGCGGCCCGCCTACAGGCCCTGCGCGCCGTGAACACCCACCTCAGCGGGCTGTACTGGTCCATCGGAAATTCCGTCCGTGCACAGCGGCAGAATCAGGGGTGGGGGAGTCAGGTCATCAAGCGTCCGTCCGATGACCTCCGCGCAGAGTTCCCTGGCATGAAGGGGCTCTCAGCCCGCAACATCCAAAACACGACGACATTCGCCGGAATCTGGTCCAATGGAACGATTGTGCAGCAGCCTGCTGCACAATTGCCTTGGGGACACATCATGGTCCTCGTCGACAAAAAGCTCGAACCCGTCGCCACAGGCTCGAACGCGGCAGCCGTCGTCGCAGCACTGGAATGGGCCGATCAAGATGCCCACTTGAATGGGAATAGCTAGACGTGACGAAGCAATTGGGAGCCGTCGATTGGCAGTCGCGGGAGCCGCATTTTGCCGATGTTCTCCTTGGGGATTTTTATGACTTGGCTTGTGTTTGCCGGGAGCTTGCGAAGGGGCAATGTTCTCCAGAGTGGGCTGATGCAGCTACCTGGGATCTCGTTGCCGACGTTTGTTCACTAGCGCTTGATGGGTCAAAGACCCTACGGCCGTTCTCGCCCGTTGTCTCCAATGAGACAAGACGTTCGTTTGACGTTCAGGACCTATCTCAAAAGGACTTAGAGCTGCTGTCTTCGGCGGTACAACACCTGACCCGCCCAGATATCGCGGCTCGGATTCACGACGTTTTGTGGTTACGGCGACATGGTCAAGGAATTCAGCACGCTCTCTCGGCTTTGGACCTTTACTCCAATATTCCTATTGACAGTAACGGGTATCGGCTGGGTCTCGTTCAGTCATGGGAACGAGCTGTGACGCTCGCGCGAAGTCTGGGTAAAACGACGTTCGAAACAGCCCAGGACCTGGAAGCCCAGCTGTCACACAGGCTGAGGTTACTCACGGCGGAGGGAGACATCCTTGCCCTCATGCTCTCGAGAATGATGATGAGGCTACGGATTGCCCCGACAGAAGCCAGCGATTTCGCAGATCTCATGGCAGTGCAAGGTCCGACAGAGCCGGCAAAGGGACCTCTAGGAAGTCTTCAATTTCTCGAATGTGCCCGGGACTGGTACCAAACGGCGGGGCTGTCAGACCGAGCAGACGACATGAGCATCGCTTTGGCCGAAGCAGCAGTTGCAAAAGGCATCGAAAGAGCGAGCGGGGCCAGCTCCAGTTACATGGTCGCAGCCCATCACCTTGAAAAGGCCATTCAGCAGTACAGGCGTACCTCTCACAGCTACCGAAAAGAGCGGGCGTTGGAGTCACGTCTGGCAGACATTAGAAGACTCCACCGTGACTACTCCCAGCGAGCGACAGAGGAATTTGAGCGCATAGAAGGTAGATCGTTTGATCTCACCGAAATCGCCGAAGCCGCCGAAGCTAGCGTCAAGGGAAAAGAAGCACTGCCGGCTCTCTTGAACTTCATAGCGGTCGCACCAATTCCTTCGGCGGAACAGCTGACAGAGATGCATAGAGAACGCCTAGCAGAAGGTTCGATAGCAGATCTTTTTGGCCGGTCCATCATCACAAACGGGGGGCGAATAGCCTACAAGGTGCCTGCACTTGCAGAAGATTCGAAAGAACACGTGATTGCCTCCCACGTCGTGACTAGCCACCAAATGTATATCGGCGGACTAGTTCAGGGCGCGATTGCCCCGGCGCTGAGGGCACTGAGTGAAGAGCACAGCATCACCAAAGAAGTGCTGTACGAGCTATGCACGCAGTCTCCAGCTGTGCCGCCAGGCAGGGAAACGATATTCGCAATGGGACTTGCCGCGGGGTTTGAGTGGGACTTCATCACAAGTAGCCACCTAGTCATACCGCAGATTGAAAACTTCTTCCGTTTTCACCTTAAGTCCCAAGGGGTCATTACCACGTCCCTTGACCAAGACGGCACGGAAACCGAGAAAACGCTCTCCCCATTGCTCGACCTGGCCAAAGACTGTCAGCTGATTGACGCAGATATTGAACTTGCCTTTCGAGCCACACTGGTCGACCCCAGGGGATCCAACCTACGTAATGACCTTCTTCATGGTCTGTCTGAGCCCCATACGGCAAACGGGGCCGCGGGGATCTACATATGGTGGCTGGTTTTGTACATGGTCCTAGTACCATTTTGGACCCGCTCTAGCGGTGAGATGGACGATTCCGACTCCCGACTCCCGCCTTAGTACAAGATGCAGTGCGGTTTCAGCTTAACCAAGACGTTTCCTTGCCATGACAGAAAAGAGCCGACGTGCCATTGCCCGACGCCACAGAAGAATTGGCCCCAAGAGACGTCTGGAGTCGGCACGGTGCAACTGCCGGGCGGGGGTTCCATTACCAAGATGCGGTGGGCGCGTGGCTCGTAGCCAAATGTCTGATCCAACATCACGAGGCAAGTCGCATCGTTCCTGAAGGCTTCGAAGACATACACATCGAGGGACCGGACCCCGTATTCGTCCAAGTCAAAAGCCGGCAGGAACAGGTTGGCGATTTCACTGTGGGAAAGGTCGCCGCCTTCATCAGGGAAATGTGGGACAAACGGGTTCGCCGCCTCCAAGAAGGAGTATCAGACGGCCGGCTCTTACTAGTGCTGGAACGGGCTGTTGCCGGGCACCAATTCGGGAGTTGGCGTGAACCCTTAGCTGACCTTGATCCACATAATGCTTTACGCGTTTCGCTCCCGAGAATCTTCGAAGAGGACGAGCTTCAGGAGGTGCTGAAAGTTTCGAGCATACTTGTGCTCCCATGGGAGGAAGCCAGCGACGGAGTTGCCGAAGCTGTTGTTGCCTCCTTCGACTCCATGCCGGCTGGAGCCCGGCTGGTCGAGCGTGAGCTTCGGTTAGCCGTCGCCAATGCGGCCGATAGGAACACGGCGGCAGATGGGCCGCAGACCGCAGCTGGTATCGACCCCTTGATGACGCACGCCCTCATCAGCCAAGTCTTGGAACTCGTTGACCGGGAGGCCCTCCAGGCTGCGTTGAGTGACGGTACCTGCGAGATAGTTGACTTCAGGATTACCGCTAATGACGACGGCTACTTTGAGGGACTCGCCGCCCAACCGGGCCACATCGCAGCAGGTGTTCCCGCACCAAGACCAATTCTTACCGGGCAAGTGATCCAGGCCCTGGCCGACCGGCAATCAGTGTTGCTGGCCGGTCCATCTGGTGTAGGAAAATCTACAGTGCTCTGGGCTGCCATCTACACGCGCCGCGACATGATCTGGTACCGCGTCAACCGCCTAGATTCAACCTCGGTGACAAAGCTCGTGCGGCTTGCCCGGGCATCGCGTTCCAGCGACCGTTCTCAGGTCGGATTCGTAGTGGATGGAGTTGGGATTGGCGAAGCGCAAGCATGGGATCAACTCAGTCGGGCGCTGGCACCGCAAAACGGAGTATTGCTCATTGGTTCAGTTCGGCGCGAGGATATGTTCTCCCTGACCTCTTTGGCCGACTCCGCAATCATCGAAGTCTCTCTCGACGAAGAAGTAGCCCAGGCGATCTACAGCAAGTTGCGCCTGGAGGGAGCTACACAGGCGAGGCATTGGAGGGAGCATTTCATGGCCGCTAATGGACTCACTATGGAATACACGTATCTATTGACGCATGGTGCACGTCTAGTCGACGTACTAACTGCGCAAGTGCGCCGCCGAGTCCAAGAAGGCCGCGAGGTTGAGCTACGACTGCTGGCCATCGTTACCACAGCTCATCAATGGGGAGTTCAAGTTCCAGTGAGCGCCCTGACCGGGGCGGAGTTCGACGAGAGCGCGCTCCGTCCTGCACTGGCGCGGTTGCAGGACGAGCACTTATTGCTGAGCACAACCACGATGGTTTCAGGGCTGCATGCGCTTCGATCGCGGACCCTGTCAACGGCTGTTCACTCGTTTCCCCCACCCACCATCGAATCGACCATCGTCCGTCTGTTGCAAGTTGTACCCCCAAACTCAATCCCTGCCCTCGTAAGTGGTGCCATCAGGGATTATCCCCATCTGCAGGACGAAATCGTTAGATCCCTAGTGAGTAGAACGGCCCACGGGGATGCGGAACAAACCGTGGTTGCTGTGGCACGGGCCTTGCGGTTCGTGGAGCTCGAAAAGCGTAGTCGCGAATGGGTCGCCATCATGGACAGGCTGGAAGTCCCGATACCGAGCCGGCCTGTCACCCTCCAACTCGCATTGTTGGAGGATCCCCAGAACGACAACACGCTGACTCATTTCCCTGAGTCTATTCAAAGCGCCGTTTCTGAGCTTTCACTCAACGCAAGACAACCGTTTCGGTTGCTCGACAGCTTTGTACAAACGCTGGGTGTCGACGAGGTCTGTCTGGCCATAACTCACTGCTCTGATCCCGCCACAGCGGCCAACCTCATATCATCACTGTCGGGGCTAGGCGAGGCCACGGTGGAGGCCATCTCATCTGGAATTAGAACTCACTCCTCGCTGTCGTCACTGGAGACGCTCCTGCACGGAAGCGGCGCAGAGGCCGCGGGAAACATAATCCTCGCAGGAACGCGCCTAGGTCCACCTGTAGCGGACGCCCTCCTCGAATTGGCAGGTGGCACAGACGTCCTACTAACAAAGATCACCGATGAATGTGTCTGGCTGACCGAAATACGCATCCAAGAAGACCACGCGACATCGGTCGTGTGGGGAAGAACATTGCACATATCCGATGATCTTCAAGGAAATGCGGAAACCTACGTTCGAGAGTTGGCCCGCATCGCGCTTTCTTGTCTCCCGATGTGCGAGACTGCCGACATACAGGCACTGCTGCCCGGCGGAAATCCGATAGTCATGGGCGATTTCACCTTCGGAGTCTCAAAGCTAAACCGTAGGTACGTGCATGATCCAGGCGAAATTGATCTGAATCGCCGCACGGCCGCCATCGCCTGCGCGGCCTTCCAAACAGGCACAAGAACTGACCGCATCGCCGAGGCCCTCGAACACCTACCGGCGGCCGACGAGTACCTGGAACGCCTTTCCCGAATATGGATCCTGGGAAGATCTGCTTCGCGGGAGACGTCCAGGACTGATGCCCTCCGCGAAGAATTGCGGCAATACGCCTCAACGATGAGCAAAGTTTCCGGGACCGACGATTTTCTTAGGGATGAAGTCGAAGCAACAGGAAACGACTACCTCCATACTCTCGTTTCTGGAATCGTCGACAACCTCAGCCCACGATTAGCCAGACCGGATGGGAATTTGGCCCCGCTAGCCTTGTATGTGGATGACACTCTCCGCAAGGCTGTCCGCGAAGTCCAGCGGGAAGCATGGGATCTGTTGGACGCCGCAGTCCCGGCAGAGCTAACTTCCATCGACAAAAGACTCACGGACCTACACGCTATCCTCTCCGAGATTGCCTTTGGCAACACACCAAGCAGACAGTTAGTCACAGCTGCCCGGTCAGGCCCCAGCTCAAGCGCGGTGCGGAGGGCTGCAGACTTGGCCGCCCGGAACGCACGCCGCCGCCACGAACGCGAATGGAACCAACGAGCCCAAACGCTCAGAAGTCTCGGCCATGAAGTGACGCTCTACAGCAGACCGGTGCAAAACGAAGGAAGCCACCTATGGCCCCCCGTCGAGATTGCAGTCGGCGTAAACCTTCCACGAGTCCTTGACTGGCCCGAAACCTGCGCCCACATGGTTGCGGCTCTGACTCCGCCGGGCAACGTGCAGAGTTTCCAGCCGCCACTCGTGATCTTTCCGACGATCGACAACCGCCGGGTTGATGAGCTCGCCATCAAGGTCATTAGCTCGGTTCACCCATACCCAGGTCTACGAGTGGACTGGACGGAAGGGCTACCAGAGTCGGCTCATACCCACCTGGCTGAAGTGGTCACACGAGCCCACCAATCACTCCAAGTGCTATCCGGGCTTGCCGAGCTTGCCGGTCATCGCGATATCTCCCGACTACAGGACCCGTATGACGACGCCCTAAAGCAGTACTCCGAATCGATCAAGGAACTTCATTCAGGGCCGGATGATGAACTAACCGAAACCTTGGTCGAAATACTCAACAGCCACGCACAGGGAGTAGAGATCGAACTATTCCGCGCAACTGAAAACCAAAGGATGGAAAACTCCCTGGCTCAATCAGTAACATCCTTGTTGGGGCCTGAACCGTCATCGGAAGCGCTGGAGTTGGCTGCAATGAGGTACTTTGCCCTCCAAGGGGACCTGAACCGCGCAGTTGCTCTGCAGGATCTCTCACAGCTCAAGGCGATGTAAGAAAATGGGTCAGGAAAAATGAATCGAGGGACTGCAGGGCCCGACAAATCCTGGGCATGGCGTGCGATTTCAAGACCTCCTTGCTGGAACGAGAGGAACTCGGTTTCGCCGTCCACATACTTGTGGCGGTCATTCATGAATGCTGTAGAGCTCGCCCACAGAAGGGAACGGGGTTATCCGCCAACAATATGTGGGAGACACTCATTGTCGCCGATAAAGTAGCCCGGGTTGTCCACGAGGACACCGCACACGTCGAGTCTGGCCAGGAAATTCTGTATGAAGGTGTGAAAAATCACCAACCGCTTATGGCCTATGTTCAGCCTCTTTCTTCTGCAATATGCCTCGTAGTGGTGCTCATCTACGGTTGCTGAAGAAGCATGGGTACTTCGCGCCGGTCCCACTTCCTTCGGGGGCTTAGGGGCTTTAGACCGGGTTTGGGAATCGGCCAGCAGGTTCTCCGCTTAGCGCCAACGTTGGTGCCGATAAGCCGTCACGTGTTTTAAAGTTGTTGCTTTGAGGCGTCGCCCTCAGATGTCTTCACTGAAACCACATGACACCCCACAGTGTACGCTGCGGCTCTGACAGTAAGATGATGCGAAAATCAGCATGGGGAGGAACATCATTGGAAACCGCTTTAGTCCCTACAGACAGCCCAAACCGCTGGAGGCAGCAGGGTGCGGACACCTCCAGAATCGCCTTCATCAACCTCAAACCATGTCCGGAGACGTTCCGGCAGCCCTGCGGCCACCCGTGGCCTTGGCACTAGCCAAAGCCATAAACGCCACGCCCGGCAGCGAACGCGCTGCCCGGCGGCTGCCTGAACGAACCCAGATGGGACGACCGCCGAGCCAGCCTCTCCTTACGCGCCGGGGGAGCCGCTTTGGAGCCGCCATGGCAATGCGGGTCCCCAATCTTGTGCGAGTGCTCTATCCTGCGGCGGACAGTACTTTCCTGCAGGCCCGTCTATTTGTGGATTGACGGTCAGGCAATAGCGCTGTTCCTCATCGCGTCCGCCTGCTTCGTGAGATGGGTCTACATGGTAGTTGACCGTCCACCCAAAGCGCGTCGACAGAAGACCTCCACCTAGCTCCTATGGCCGTAGAGCCGCGACCCAGGCCTGGACAAGCGAAGCAAGCCCAAGTCCAAGAGCAACTAGCCCGGCCACTATGGACATTATTCGACCGGAGCGGCCCCTTGATCTCGGAAGGCTTCCGTCTCGGATAGTGATGTCAGCCAGTTCGATTTTCGCCTTGTGCTGAGGTTTGCCGTCGCAAAGGTAGGTGGCGCGAATACTGAAACCCTTGGGCAAGAGGGTTGGGGCAAGCATAATTGTTGAGTGCCCTGGCGTGAACTCTAGCCGGGCGCTCAGTGAGTCGCTGCTTGGCGTTTGCTCAATTTCGTCTATCACTGGGACTTTGAGCTGGAAGAGGATTGGTTTCTGTCCGTCGAATCTCGTTGAGGATATGTCTGCTCGCCCTGTTGAAGCTATTTCGATAGTGACGAGGTATGGATTCGGCACCGTCGACCCTTCGTAGGCCACGCTTAGCTTGGGCAGGCCCCGGCGGCTGCGTCGGCTTATAAGGGGCGCCGACCGCACTTCATGGGAGAACTCCAGGCGCGGATTCTGCTTGCGGTAAATGCCGATCGCCACACCCGAGCCCAACAAGGCCAAAACGGCTGTGACGACAATTCCGATCCAGAAATCACTCACATACAACACGAAAGCACACTCCATTCCCATTCCAGTGCTTTTCCGTTCCGTGCCCGGGTCGCCGGCCCCTGCAGCCTCTCACGCGGGGGCCTGTGTTTCCGTGGTGGTGAGACGAACCGGACTTAATGCTCGCCGGCTTCTGGTGTCCTGGTTGACGCTGCTGCTGCGCCTCCGGTTCCTTGGTCTTTTAGCCCCGGGAGGCCCCTTGGATGAACGGCCCGCACGCCGAAGCCGTCCGTGCCTCCACCAGCGCCCACGACCCAGCAAACAAACCACAACCCAACGCCGCTGCAGCTGGCAACGATGACTAACAGCCTGGGGGAGTGGGACAACGAAGATGACACCCAGACAGACGCTGCAGGGCCATCCAAAGACGCTCAGGACGCGCCCTAGCTGTCCTACCCAACGTCGACGCATTCGTCATCGAAAACTCGCCACCACATACCGTTGGCAGATCAACGTCCAGGGCGAACCACCTAGTGCTCCAATGGTGGAAACACGCCGAAGCCATCAGCCGCCTCGAATCCCTCTGGCGCTAGTGGGAATACCTCCGCCTCGACGGCACCACAGGCATGAGAGTGTGGTGGCGAGACCACTCACGACACCACATGAACGTGCTCCTCTCCGCCGACGGACCCTTCAAAGGCTGCAACCCCGACCACCACCACAGCACCAGCCTCGGCCCACTGCCTTATGAAAAACCGCCAATCGGTCTCTTCTGACTGAAGCGAAAACTGTGACGAAGGCTTCTGTAAACCGGTTGCTGAGCCCTTGGACTCCGTCCCGGCGACTCTCCGACCTCCGGCTCCGTGTCTCGACGGCCTTTTCTCGCTTGGTCGTTTACCTTCAAAGTGTGAACTTCGAAAGTACAGTGCTCCCCTTGATGGCCAGCAAAAACAGTGAATGGGTGGGCGGGAGCGGTTTCCTGGCTCTCATCGACCATGAACTTTTCTTGGTTACGACAGCGCACATCGGCGATCGAGACTTGGCGCCGAGGGCAGACTGGAGAGAGTGGCCTGACAGGATCTTCGTCGGCCACACGGTGCTGGTGGACCAAGAAGACGGCCTTCCCAAACGAATCGCGTCCTTCGAACTCTTTTTTGAGGATTCGGAGCTGCAACGGATTCCTCGGTTCAAGTACCAATTACGCGAAGACATGCCGGGCAGAATGGCGGACATCATTCTGCTCCCACTAGGACAAGAAGTTCAGCTCGAGCAGACCTATAGATTTTTCGACTTACCTGCCGAGATAGGAGACCACAGGCCGGGCGCTCCCGTAACACTGGTCGGCAGGCCGACGAGCACTTTTCCTCAATTGGTAGCCACGACGGGCCACGCCACGGTGCAGGCTGGCCCTCTCCGTTTGATGTTCCCCGCGGGCCAAGATGGAGATTCAGGTGCGCCGGTCATAAATGCGCAAGGGCTATTGCTCGGCATGAATGTCGGATCGCACGTCAACGCCATGGACCAAGCCATGCTGCTGTCACCGGAGGCGATAGTGGCTCTTGCATCCTCGGTCGACGGCGTTGCCCTGGAATGGCCCCAATTCGCTGCAGTATCTCCGGGGACCCCCTGACGCCCAGAAGGACTACTCATCAGTCAGGAGACGATTGAAGAACTCCTCCAGCATGGGTTTTGCTTCGGCACCCGATAGCTCCTTACCGCCAAACCGGTAGACTTCATAACCAGCAAGTCGAAGCCCGCGGTCTTCTGAAACCATTTGGGCATAAAGATCAGGGCTCGGCCTATTGTTCTCCGAATAGTGCTGCATCCCGTCAACCTCCAGCACTATGCGTCGTCGTCCAGGCATAAGAAGCAGGAAATCCATTCGCTGACGAGGGAGCGTTGCGCCGCGACCGCGCGTGTAGGGGTCGTAATGAAGATACACCTGGGGAATCAATGCAGGGACGTTGAAGCCCATCGTCCGATACAGCCCGGCGTACGTGTCAAAAGCAGCTCTTCCATGATGTTTCCTTGAAGCGAGGCGCGCAACCTTCCATACAGGTTCAGGGCGAGCTGGCGCTCTTCACCTTCGTAAGTTTCCCCTCGGTTCCGCCACCATTCAACTAACTGTTTCCATGACAAACCGGAGGGCTCAAGAGGGCGATCGTAGACGAGGCAATATTCGGAATTTTTCGTAATCCTGATGGTGTTATTGATTGCGTCAGTGAGAACAATCTTTGGTTTTGGTCCAATAGCTGCGAATATCAAATTCTGAAAATCGCCACTGACTCCCCGGAGACTCGTAAGCGCGATGAGATGGTCAAGCCTGGAATTTTCGTATTCCTCGCTGACTCGACGCCCAAGTTCGACGAGTTCAGGAAACGCCTTCTGGTGAAGTCGTCTACGGACGTAAGCGCGCTTGCTCTTGAAGGGAGTCTCTTCGGAGTCCCCTCGGGGATCAAGCCCAAGTCCGATGCAAACTTCCTACATTTCATTGGCACTTACTGGGTAGAGAGCCTCCGCAATCTCATCCGTTAGATTACGGCGATTGACGCGTTCAGGCGCAGCTGAATGCACGGTCCATTTGTCCGGGACGCCATAGCCGTCACTCCAGGAATCCATCACCACTCCAGAGTACGGGCAGGTGTTGATCCTTGGTTCATCCTGCAGCGTTGCTGTCTAGGGAGACGGTTGGGATCTAGGTGTGACATGCAAAGCATGCGCCTACTTGGGGTCAGCTCATAGTTCCATCACGTATGCACTCAGGGCAGATGATCGACTTAATACGGCCAAGAAAAGCCGCTGACGGCCGTCGGTGGCAAACGGGCTTTTAGCTGCTGCTGGACGCGGTTTCGGTCTCGATGGCGGCGTCCCAGCGTTGGCGTGCGCCCTGGCGGGTGATCCCAAAGGCTCGGCCATTTCGGCCCAGGAGATGCCGTCGGCACGGGCGGTGGCCCGAACCATCGAGCTGAGTCTCAGGCTGCTTCATGAGGCGGGAGTTCTCGTGTCTACTTCCGCTCCCGTGGTTTTAATGCCGATAACAACGTTCTGTCGTCGGCTAGGCCGTAAGGCCTTGGTCATGTTCTTCGGTGCCGTCTAGGCCATGTACTTGATGAAGGAGGAGCTCTCACTGTGTCGAGTTATTCATGTTTCTGGCAGGTCTGGCGCGGTCACGTTCTGGGGCGCTCTTCCGACCGGCGGGCGTTAAGCCCTGGAGGTCGGGGCGTCATCCTGACCGGAGGCTTCACTTGGACTGAGTGGTGCCAGCCAGCAGGCAATCTGCAGAGACGGGAGCGCCGATTTCCCGGCCCAGGCTATGAGCACGCAGAGAAGCATCGGGTCCTCGTTTTTGGGTGTTCGATCGAGCAAAAAGGAAGTGTGGACAGTGTCCACACTTTCCGCCTCGGAGTGGCTGGTATAGCCGCCGGACTGGCTCGTATTCCGCATTTTTCCGCCACGTCCCAGTATTTCCAAGGCCTGGAATCCCGTTCGAGTCCCACCTCGGGCACGGCATACCCCCTCGTCAGAGGGGGTTTTTGCTTTTAAGTGTTGACAATTGTTGATACGAGTCTCTGATGTGTGATGCCGGCTTGTGCCTAGCCGCCGGTTGGCCTGTTCAGTTGTGGGGGAGCGGGTTCAGTTGTGGGGGAGCGGGTTCAGAGTCGTGGCTGCTGGGCCCTCCGCTTTCTCTGAACTGGCGTCATGTGTTCCTCTCTTGGTTGGCGCTAGGTCGTGGTTGGCCTACACCTCTTCATGGGTAGGAGGGCTGGGCACGACATGACTTTGAGAACCTGTGTCGAAGACTCCGCCTTCGACGTGTCACTGGAGCTAGGAGACGTGGCTGGTGAGCGCTTTGTCAGGCCGAAGAGGGTGTGGAAGTTTTTCCTCACTTACATCTCGCCTGAGGGGTTTGACCGCAGTTATTGGCTGTCCCTTGTTTGGACTGCATTGACCCATCGCACGTAAGTGACAGTAAAGACATGATGCGGATTCGTCAGAGCACCAGGCTGGGGCACTCCCGGCATGAGGCTGCAGACGTTGCTTTGAACGGGGTGCTTTCAAGATTGGTCTCATCCGTGCCGTCGACGCGACACTACGCCTGAAATCGGGCGGGGCCCGGCACAGATTGCGATCCCTAGCAGGTCCGCCGGCGCATGGCAGCTCAAGCGGACGACGTATGAGCGCGTCGAGGCGGACCTGTTTGCCGATAACGGCCATTCCTTCAAAACGGACGAGGCTCAAAAGTTCTGGGGTTCTTGTCCAATTGGGGCTGATGGTGGTGTGGTTTTTCTGTCAACCAGACGCCGGGGACCAACTCCGCAGGGGAGAGCCCAGGACATTTGGCTTCCTCAGAAGTGAGGTCTTGCCACCGATTCTGCCAAGCTGACCCGGTAGTGGAAACCTAAAGCTTCCTTGGTTGCCCAAGCTTCGAAAAACTCGGCTTTCTCGTAGAGTTTGCGACCGTGGTCGGGTGTCAGTAGCCAGAGGATAGCGCCGTCCTTGTTTACGTCGTCAACGTATCCGTTGCATACCGGGCGTCCTTGCTGTCGGAGTTCGACGTTCGCACCCATCAGGGTGGTCCAATCTCTGACACACCTGAGGTCCATGCATTTCAACTTTCTCTGAGAGGGGTTTCACCGGACGCAGTCCGCGGCGATGACATCGATAGTTGCTCTTGTGCTGGGGCGGGACCGGCCGGTTGATGGAAGGTAAATGACTTCGACACCGGGCGAGGGAGCAACCTCGGCCCGGAGCAAGCCGTTCAGGGCGCCATACTTCGCCTCGGCGCCCTTTTTCCCACCCTTTGCAGCGTCAATTTTCCGCCGGGCAGCAAAGTGCGAGCGTTGTTGACTAGAGCGTCCACAGCCGCGCCAGTCAATTGCTGGCGCTGAGACGCTGCCGCGATCAGTAGGGGGTTTAAGAGATTCCCCTGGACGAATTTGATGCGTTCGCCCAACCTTTCAGCGGTGCTGTGTAGGGAGTTTCGGCGAGCCGAAGTCTCTGGGTCAGCTACGGCGCTTCCAATGCGGGCAGGTCAACTTCGAGCATGGGCGTGTGGTCCCTTTCGCAGGCCTAGTAGCTTTCGCCTGCGCTTTGTAAAGCGCATGGCCGCGGGCAAGGTTCTGTGTGACGGCTGACCGCCGTACTAATACCCCGGCTCCCTTCGCTACTTAGTCCTTCCTTGCAGCGTTCAAGGACTCCCGGCGGCGCCATTGTGCTAGTCCTACAAGGTGAAAATGGTGCGGTGCCACGCTTTGGCTTTGTCCCCGGTGAGGTCGTACATGACGTGCTTTACCACCGTGTACTCGTCCAGGGAATAGGTGGACATGTCCTTTCCAAAACCGGACTGCTTCATTCCGCCGTGGGGCATTTCGCTGATGATCGGGATGTGGTCGTTGACCCAGACGGCCCCGGCGCGGATTTCGCGGGTGGCGCGGAGGGCGCGGTAGACGTTCTTGGTCCAGGCCGATGCGGCGAGCCCGTAGGGGGTGTCGTTGGCCAGGTCGATCGCTTGGTCGTCGGTGTCGAACGGAGTTACCGTCAGGACGGGTCCGAAGACTTCGTCACGGAAGATTTCGCTGTCCGGGGTAGCGTCGGCCACCAGGGCGGGGCGGTAGTAGGAGCCGGCGGCTAGACCGTCGTCGGGGATTCCGCCGCCGATGACGCGAGCGTAGCCGCGGGCGCGCTCCACCATCCCGGCCACCTTGTCCCGGTGGGTTTCGGACACGAGCGGGCCCAAATCGGTCGCTGTGTCCTGGGTGGGTCCGAGTTTGACCTTGGCGTACAGGCCAGCGACGCCGACAATAAATTTTTCGTACACGGAGCGGTGCACGATCGCTCGGGTGGCGGCAGTGCAGTCCTGTCCGCTGTTGATCAGGCTCCCGGCCACGGCGCCGTGAATGGCGGCCTCAAGGTCGGCGTCGTCGAATACAACGAACGGTGCCTTTCCGCCTAACTCAAGGTGGACGCGCTTGGCGGTGGTCGCGGCCGCTTCCAGCACGGTGCGGCCCACAGCGGTGGAGCCTGTGAAGGAGACCATGTCAACGTCGGGATGGCGGAGCAGTTCGGCGCCGACGGTGGAGCCACGGCCGGTCAGGATGTTCACGACGCCGTCCGGCAGTCCTGCTTCGGTGGCCACTTCGGCGAACAGGAGCGAGGTCAGCGGTGTCATCTCTGCAGGTTTGAGAACGATCGTATTGCCGGCGGCGATCGCGGGCAGGATCTTCCACGCGGCCATCTGTAAAGGGTAGTTCCACGGAGAGATGGAGCCGATGACGCCGATCGCTTCGCGGCGGATGGAAGAAGTGTGGTCGGGGGAGTACTCTCCGGTGGCTTTTCCGTCGAGGTTGCGTGCGGCGCCGGCGAAGAAGGCGATGTTGTCGATCGTGCCCGGAACATCGAATTCGCGGGTGAGCCGGATGGGTTTTCCGGCTTGGCGTGACTCAAGTTGCGCGAACTCCTCGGCCCGTTCTTCCATAAGGGTTGCGAGCTTGGTCAATACGGCGGAACGTTCGGCCGGCGTTGCCCGGGACCATGCCGGGAACGCGTCTTTGGCCGCTTGGACTGCGCGATCCACGTCATTGCTGCCGGCAAGAGTGACGGTAGTGATGGTCTCACCGTTGGATGGGTCGATGACGTCCATGGTTTCGTCCGTGGTGCCCTCGACGAGCTTGCCGTTGATGAACTGGCTCAAAACTTCTGCTTTCTGTCGTTCGCTAAGATGTGCGGTTGGCGGCTTGTGAACCTGATTCCAGATGGATGTCTTCACGGCCCAATAAGGCTGAGGTCTGAGAAGTCCACAGA
Source organism: Pseudarthrobacter sp. PvP004 (assembly GCF_017876035.1). NCBI lineage: Bacteria > Bacillati > Actinomycetota > Actinomycetes > Micrococcales > Micrococcaceae > Pseudarthrobacter > Pseudarthrobacter sp. PvP004. The sequence goes on along the minus strand of NZ_JAGINL010000001.1, from coordinate 1,933,489 downwards.
GGAGTGCCAGGATGACCGCGCGGCTCAGGAAGCATTAGCCGACGCAGCAAATCCAGGCTATTTACGCAGTAATGCTGGCGCTCTGCCATATTGGAGCCCTGGACAAGCCCCAACCGCTTCCGGGTTCGCCTCTGTCACCTTCTCGGTGGAGTTTATGGCGATCTTGTTGTCGGAGCGCGTGGTCATGCGGCTATTGCCGGAAGGACACCGGCGGCACGCAGGATGCCGGCGAAACGTTCGCGCTCTTCGGCGGGAAGCGGCTGGATTGGCAGGCGGGCCGGGCCAACGGGTTCGCCGATGAGTTCCAAGCCTGCCTTGATGCCGGCCACGTAGTTCACGGACTCCAGGAAGTCGCTGATGGCCCAGAGGTGCTTCCACAGTTCGCGGGCGCGGGCCAGGTCATTTTCTTCAGCGAGAGCGTTCCAGAATTCGACGGCGAGTTCGGGCACGACCCCGGCGGTACCCCATACGGAGGCTTCGGCACCGCTGGCAATGCCGAAGAACGTCAGGGTGTCCCAGCCGTTGAAAGCCTTGATGCGGTCCGTGCGAGCGGCCAGAAGTTCGGCAAGGCCAACAGCGTCAGCGGAGGTGTTTTTGATGTAATCGACCCCATCGATGTCCCCTAGCTCAGCGAGCTCAGCTGCTGTGAGCTGGATGCCCGTCGCACCAGGAACGTTGTAGTAGACGATCGGTATGCTGATCGATCCGGCAACAGCGGAGAGGAATGCCTTCAAGGCGTTCAAGTCCAAAGGGTCATAAAACGGCGGAACGAGCATTATCGCGTCAGCCCCAACGGTTTCGGCGTTCTGCGCAAGATCGATGGCTCCCTGGGTCGATAGCGCTCCGATGCCAGCCACGACTGGTATGCGACTGCCCGCTCCCTTGACGTAGAGCTCGATGACGCGACGGTACTCTTTGGCCGAAAGTGTCGTGAATTCGCCAGTGGTTCCGGTGGTGACGATGCCGTGGATGCCGGCAGAGACCAGCCGCTCAACTTGACGCTGGAGCGCTGCTTCATCGATAGCGCTGCCGTCTTCGGTGAACGGGGTGGTTACAGCTGCGAGGATGCCGCGGAGGTTCTTCGTGGTGTGAGACATGTTCTGAAGGGCCTTATCTATGGATCGAGTTCGCCGCGCGTATGCGGCGTCGAAAGAGGAGGAAAGGAGCTACTGGGCTAGGACCGGCTGACTGGCGTCGGACGCCACGGAATCGGTCTGCCCCGAGGGCTGAAGAGTGGTTCGAGGGAGCCACGTCAACCGTTGTTTTGTTGTCAGACAATCTAACTACATCAAACGGTACTATCGCGAGCCGCAGCCCGTCTACCCTCTTCTTCATGAAGTTGTGTAAACCCTCCGCGCTCTACCGCGCCAAGGGACTCGGGCTGAGGTTTTCCATCCCATGCGGTGCGTCCCGGCGTCGTAACCTCTGAAGAAGTAAGCCGGGCACTGGCGTTTTCGATGACGCTTTGACCGACGTCAGCCAACAGCAAGCTCAAACGCGAAGAGGGCCGGACCGTACGGTCCCGCCCTCTCAAGGTCTGGTTTCGTTTGGCCTTAGCCCAGTGAGAAAACACGTCCGTTCTGGATTCCATCAACAGACTTCACATACGCCTGGCCAACCTCGTCCGAGGAAATCTTAGGGAATCCAAGGAAGTACTCGTGGTAACCAGTGGCTTCCTCAAGAACCGAAGGGCTGACGGCGTTGATACGAATTCCACGCGGAAGTTCAGCTGCGGCAGCCATCACGAACGACTCAAGCGCCCCATTGGCCAGGGAGGCCGCTACGCCTGTGTTGATCGGTTCGCGCGCCAGCACGCCGGTAGTCAGGGTAAACGATCCGCCATCGTTGACGTACGGAGTTCCCAACAGCACCAAGTTGACTTGTCCCAGAACCTTGTTTGCCACGCCAGACTCAAAATCCGCGGCCGTCAGTTCTGCCAGCGGCTTGAAAGGCACGACGCCGGTGCACGCGACCACGGCGTCCACCTTCCCAACCGCTTCAAACATCTTCGAAATGGACTCGTGGTCCGCCAAGTCCACTCGAACGTCCCCGTTCCTTGAGGCCTGGATCACCTCATGGCGTTCCGAGAGTGCCGCTGATGCTGCCGAGCCCAAAAGTCCGGTTGCTCCAATGACCAACACCTTCATGCTGTCTCCTCCTGCTGTTCGAGCAGCTTGATCAGCTGCTCTGCGCTGTCCAGGGTGTGGGCAGCGAAAGCCGCTTCAATCGCTTCCATATCCCCCGAACGCATGCTGCGTACCAGTTGTTCGTGTACTTCAAGGGCTCGAGCGGGGTCCGCCCTGGCCGCCTGATCCTGCGCCAGCGCTATGGTCAGATGAGCCTCGGTAACAGGCCAAAAACGCAGGAGCAGTACATTTTCAGAGGCAACCCAAAAACTCCTATGGAAAGCGATGTGCGCCTCGTGGAGTACCGCTGGGTCTGGGTAAGAAGCGATCCTGCGGTACTCATCCCAAGCGGCTTCCACTATCGCCAACCGCCGTCCGGTGGTGTCTTCCAGGATTGTTGCAGCGGCAAGCATATCGAGTGCCGTGCGGGCCTTCGCGATGTCCATGATCTCCGAGGGGCGCAATGTAGCGACCCGAAGGCCTCTATATGGTTCCTGCACCAGTAGCCCTTCCTGAGCCAACTGGGTCAGAGCTTCGCGGATGGTGGGACGGCTGACATTCAGCATCGATGAGAGTTTGACCTCAGTCAGCTTGTCCCCGGGTTTTAGTGTTCCCACGACAATTGCGCGTCGAATCTCCTTCATGACGGCATCGCGGCGCGATACCGATGCCACGGGAGATAAAGTGGAAGGATCATTCATATTGGCGTCTACTGTCGTCGATGCTGATTGTCAGACGATAGCAGTCTTACCTCTGGGCATACTAGGCAGATTCGTCTACGGGGGGTCCGGAACTTGGCGCCTCAATCTCCAGCGAATCGATTCTGTCGAAGTGCCTATCCATGGCAGCCATGGCGCTTGCCGGATCCTTGGCCTTGATGGCTTCAAGGATGGCGCGGTGGAGCACTCTCATTTCATCTACATCGTTAGCCAGTCGAAGCATTCGGGAGCGGCGGGAACTCACCGAGTCCGCGATCAGGTCACCGACTGCCGTAGAGAAAAAGATCAGCGCAGCGTCCCCGGAGGCCTGGAAAATCGCATGATGAAAATCCAGGTCAGCTGCATAGAGGGCATCTGGCGATGTGGACTTTTCCATCCGCATCACAGCATCTTCCGCGTGGGCCACAGGTATGGGTTTGAAGTCCTCCGCTGCCATTTTGGCTGCCTGCCGTTCGAGCGCGACTCTCACCGGCTGAAAGGCTGAAGCAGATGATAGGGCTGACGAATGCAGGCCTATCTTCAACGCCGCTGCGACATCATGCGGCTTCACAGTGCGCGTGTAGGTCCCTGCGGCGCCTCTTCTTTCGAGGGCGCCCATGGCTTCCAACATCCTGAGCCGGTGACGCAACGCCGTCCGCGAAGTCTCCCACTCGACAACGAGCTCCCGTTCAGATGGAATGCGCTGATCCGGCCCGACGTCCTCCATCAATTTCAGTAACCTGACCAGAAGATCGTCTTCCACTGTGCCCTCCTCTGTTGGCTCTTGGCGCTACCAAGGATGTCCTTTGATGCGATATGCGCCTCTCATGGTACTAGGACTTTGAAAGACGGATCTTGACAAGGTTGCTTTGGTAACACCAAGATTGCGGTTACGGCGATGACTTAGTCCATGCTGGTCAAGCAACGGGATTGCCATCCATAACGAGCGCCAACCCACCGCTCGGCGGGAGTCGGCATGCGGACGAATGGGTCCGGCTCGAAGATGAGCAGTGAACCGCACGCTCCCACTCACCGTGAGCGTCAGTAAGCATTCAGGATAGGAAAAGGAGACGTCATGACAGAACGTATGGCAGGGAAAACAGTCATCGTATTTGGCGGGGGATCGGTAGGTGGCGAGATTAATAACGGTCTGGCCGCGGCGCTCACCTATGCCGAAGAAGGCGCCAACGTATTCGTCGTGGACGTTTCGCCCGATGCAGTGAAGGGCTCGCTGGAAAAACTATCAGAGCTGAAGGGGTCAAGAAATCTCTCGATTTCCGTCGGTGGTGCCGTAGCGGACGTATCCGACAATGTGGCAGTGGAGGCGTCTGTCCGCGAATGCGTTTCCCAAGTAGGGAAGCCCAGTGTGCTCCATAACAATGTGGGCATCGCAAGGATGGGCGGGCCGGTCGAGATGAGTCTCGAGGAGTGGGACCTTGTCATGAAGGTCAACCTCACCAGCGCCTTCATAACCAGCAAGCATGTCTTGCCAATCTTCCTCGAACAAGGCTACGGCAGCATCGTAAACATCGCGTCGGTGGGCGGCATGCGCTACCTGGGATATAACTACCCCAGCTACTCGGCGACTAAGGGAGGGCTGATTCAGTTCACCGTAAATCTGGCCCTCGAGTACGCCGACAAGGGAATCCGTGCCAACGCTGTCGCACCTGGCTTTATCGAAACGCCGATGATGTACAAGCAGATAGCCGGCAACTACCCGTCCGTTGAAGCAATGCTTGAGGCCCGCCACGCTCTCAGCCCCACGGGAAAAATGGGCACTTCATTTGACGTTGCCCAAGCGGCACTTTTCTTGGCTTCCGATGAGTCGAAGTACGTAAATGGCATTTGCCTGCCCGTAGATGGCGGCCTGACAGCCTCCATAGGCCAATAATCCAGCGCGCGTGAGGAAGTCGACGTCGACCGGCGGCGACGGGCAGGCAGCCGTGACTTGCGTAAATCAGAATCGCCCCAGGCGATGGACGAGCACGCGCTGACGGCGGGACGGTAATGCCCGAGTTCCCTCCTTCCGTGTGGCCCCTGTTCCTGGCTCTGTTTTTGCCTACGGCGGGGTGAGGAAGCAATCGAATTTCTAACAAGTCATTGACACGGCCGACTTGGTAGCACCATGCTGGAACAAGGAAACACCAATGAAAGGATCTTATTGTGGACGTCATTGTGGGGCAGGAACTCCTGGGCACCGAAACTGAAGCAGACCTCAGTGAGTGGCTGGTAGAAGATGGCAGTGAGGTCACCGCAGGCCAGGCCATCGCCGAGCTTGAAACCTCAAAGGTTCAGGTCGAAGTATTGTCACCAGCGAGCGGAACCCTTACGTATGTAGCAGCAGAGGGCGACGTCCTGGAACCTGAGGCAATCATCGCGAGGGTGGGCTAGCTATGACTGTCGAAATCACGAAGGCAACCAGATTCGACCTTGATATCGATGGACCATCTGCCTTGGGACTGATGAGTACCATCCGGGAGTTCGAGTCCCGGCTACCGACCTATTCGGAGGAGGGCCTGATCCGGGGCTCCACTCACCCTTCGGTAGGCATGGAAGCAGTGGCGGTGGGTGTGTCCTGGGCGCTGCGGGCGTCCGACAGTGTCGCCAGCAATCATCGCGGGCATGCCCATTGTCTGGCCAAAGGCGCCGATGCGGGAAGGACGCTGGCGGAAATCCTTGGACGTCGCGACGGGTATTGCGGCGGTAAGGGTGGCTCCATGCATATCGGAGTAAAAGAGTTGGGGCTGTTGGGAACCAACGGGATTGTCGGCGCCGGAATTGGCCTCGCCACAGGCGCCGCCCTGGCGGCCCAAGCACAGGGTACGGACAACGTGGCCGTAGCATATTTCGGCGACGGAGCCACCAACCAGGGCGTGTTGGCCGAAGCCTTCAATCTTGCAGCAATCTGGAAACTTCCCGTCATTTTCGTTTGCGAGAATAACCACTTCGCGCAATCCGCAACACTGGAGGAGATGGTGGCCCAGCCAGATCTCCGCCGGCGCGGAGAGGCTTATGGAGTGCCCTCAGTCGATGTCGATGGAATGGACGTAGAAGCCGTCAGCAACGCAGCGGCCGAGGCGGTCCAAAGGGCCCGGTCTGGGCAAGGCCCGACTTTTATCGTCGCCGACACATATCGGTATCTGGGACATATGGCCGGAGACACGGAAATCTATAGGACTGCTGAGCAGGTGGAGCAGTGGAAGGGCCGCGACCCAATCGCCCGGCTTGCGAAGAGACTCCTCGACTCGACCGTTCTGGATGAGGCACAACTCAAAGCGATTGCCACGTCCGCGCTGACGCGGGTCGACTCTGCTGAGGAGTTCGCCAAGTCTTCTCCCTTCCCGGACGTTTCTTCAGCTTTTACTCAAGTCAGCGAGGACTACCGATGAATAAGCCAGCTCAGCAGTTGACGATTTGGCGGGCACTGAACGCAGCATTGCACGATGAATTCACTGAGGATCCGTCGACAATCATCATGGGGGAGGATCTCACTACCTGGGGTACCGGTGGCGGCATCTACGGCGTTACACGCAAGATGGCTGACGTGTTTGGCAAGGAACGCGTCCGGGACACGCCCATAAGCGAAGAAACGCTGATCTCCGCCGGAGCCGGAGCCGCCATGGCGGGCACCAGGACTGTCGTCGAAATAATGTACTCGGATTTCATGCTCCTAGGGGCAGACGGACTGATCAACCAGGCCGCCAAATCCCGTTACATGTTCGGGGGCCAGTTCTCCACCCCATTGGTAGTGAGGAGTAACGGTGGATCCGGCATCGGCAAGGCGGCGCAGCACTCACAGTCGCTGGAAACCCTCTATGCCCATATCCCGGGGTTGGAGGTGGTCGTTCCCGGCACCGCGAACGACGCATACGGTCTCCTACGCAGCGCCATCAAGAGTGAGAACCCGACGGTCTTCCTCGAACACAAGGCCCTTTATTACGACAAGGGCCCCGTGACGAAGGAACTCATTCCGCTTGGGAAAGCGCGGGTGGCCCGTGAAGGCAAGGACCTCACTATTGTGGCAACGCAACTCATGACGAAGCGCGCCCTCGAAGCTGCCCAGATTCTCGGCGCGCAAGGCGTAGATGTGGAAATCATCGATCCGCGAACCTTGTATCCCTTCGACATGGAGACAGTCTTCTCTTCAGTCCGGAAAACCCGGCACCTCCTCATTGTTCATGAAGCCGTCCGGGACTTCGGATGGGGCGGAGAATTCGTCAGCAACACCGTGCAGGAATGTTGGGGAGATCTCGACGCGGCACCGCGGCGCATGGGTGCTGCACGGGCACCTATTCCTTATTCCGAGGAGCTGGAAAGTGCCGTAATCCCCTCTGCACAGAACATCGTGGACGAAGCGCTGGCAACAGTGGGGCGCCGTACGAAGCTGACAGTTTGAGACCGGCGGGGTCGCTGTTCCTGACGTAGACATCAATTCAAAGGAGTTCCCTAATGAAGATTGCTGTACTGACCAAGCAGGTCCCGGATACGGCAGAAGAGCGTAAGCTCGACGTCTCAAGCGGGCGCCTGGATCGTGGTTCGAGCGAAGCTGTCTTTGACGAGGTCAATGAACGTGCTTTGGAAGTGGCACTGCAATACAAGGACGCGGACAGGAGTACACACGTCGTCCTTGTATCCATGGGGCCGGAGTCCACAAAAGAGACGCTGCGACGAGGACTGTCCATGGGGGCGGATTCGGCTATCCATATCCTTGACAATCGGCTGGAGGCCGCCGACGCTTCACGAACGGCAAGTGTCTTGGCCGCTGCGCTGAAGACGGTCGACTTCGACGTTGTTTTCACGGGCAATGAATCCACGGACGGGCGCAGTGGCGTCGTGCCGGCCATGGTCGCCGAGCACCTCGGCCTACCCCTTCTGGGCGGTCTGTTTTCTACCGAGTTATCAGACGGATACGTACGGGGCCAGCGGCAAGGAGAAGACGGCATCCTTGGTCTGAGTTCTTCCCTCCCCGCTCTTATCTCGGTAACTGAACGTTCCCCTGATGCGCGCTTTCCCAACTTTAAGGGCATCTTGGGCGCCAAGCGCAAGCCCATAACCGTGCTCAGCCTGGCTGATCTCGGTCTGGCAAACGACGCCGACTCCCGAACCGCTGTCCTGTCGACTCAAGTCCGCGCAGCCCGCACTGCAGGAAAGAAGATAGTCGACGACGGCACAGCCGCGAAGGAACTTGTCGAGTTCCTTGTAAGCAACCGCTTGGCCTAGTTAGGAGAAATGAAATGACGAACGTCGTAGTTCATGTAGAGACCCCTCGGTCCGGTGGCGTCAGTGGTTCAGTCGGCGGCCTATTGGCCGCTGCGGCCAAACTAGGCAATCCTCTTGCGATCGTGTCAGGGTCCGCTTCGCCCAGTAATGAAGTGATCACCCGTCTCGGACTCCTTGGAGCAGACAGGATTGTGTTCGCAAAAACACCGGACGCTGAGACCCTGCACATCACGCCGCAGGTCGAAGCTCTGGCAGCGGTGGTCAGGGAATTCCAGCCGGATGCGGTTCTGATTTCGAATTCAGCCGACGGCAGGGAAGTGGCAGGGCGTTTGGCTGCCCGAGTTGGAACGGGTGTACTCGCAGACGTGGTGGACGTCCGAAAGGAGGACGGACAGGTCGTCGCTACCCACTCGGTCTACGGCGGAAAGTACGCCGTCGATGCAGTTGTGGAAGGGCTTCCCATCCTCACTATCCGGCAAGGGGCCATCGAAGCCAAGGCGCCCGCTGACGGTGCGGCCAGCTTGATTTCCATCGAGGTAGCAGCCAATCCGCGGGCCGCGGTTGTGGTCGAATCATTTGTTCCCGCTTCAACGTCGACCCGGCCAGAGCTTCGCACTGCGGACAAAGTTGTATCCGGTGGTCTTGGACTCGGATCCAAAGGGAACTTTGTGCTGGTCGAGCAGTTGGCCGACGCGCTTGGCGCCGCCGTCGGCGCTTCTAGGGCAGCTGTGGATGCAGGCTATGTGCCACAGACCTCGCAAGTGGGGCAAACAGGTGTGTGGGTGTCGCCGCAGCTCTACGTGGCGCTGGGAATCTCAGGTGCCATTCAGCATCGTGCGGGTATGGAGACCTCCAAAACGATAGTGGCCATTAATAATGATGCAGAGGCGGCCATCTTCGACGTAGCCGATTTCGGCATCGTCGGGGACGTCTCAGCGGTGGTTCCGCAATTGCTCGACGCGCTTGGGTCCCGATCAGCGTGACCAAATCAGCAATGTCGTCAACAAAAACGTCTTCTACATCCAAGAGTGTCGCGAAGGCAAAAATATACTGGGCAGTGCCGGCAACTCTTGTGGCTGCGCTGGCCGCTGTTTTCGCCGCCAAATGGCTGATCGGGTTGGTCCCAGTCGCTGATTTTATCCGGACGTATCCTGGGCACACTGAGTTGCCCCAGGGCACCCCGGAGGGTATGCCGGGGTGGTTGTCCTGGCAACACTTCCTCAACGCGTTCTTTCTCCTGCTGATTATTCGATCAGGCTGGCAGGTGCGGACTACCACCAAGCCACCGGCCTACTGGACGCGCAACAACAAGGGCCTTCTTCGCACAAAAAAGCCCCCCACCAAAATCAGTCTGGAGCTGTGGTTCCATCTGACACTTGACTTCCTGTGGGTGCTCAACGGCCTGGTTTTCATGGTTTTGCTAGTGGTCTCCGGACGCTGGGGGCGCGTGGTTCCGACTCAGTGGGAGGTCTTTCCCAATGCTCTGTCGGCACTGATTCAGTACGCTTCGCTCAACTGGCCCACTGAGAACGGTTGGGTCAACTACAACTCGCTTCAGGTGTTGGCATACTTCACCGTCGTTTTCATAGCCGCTCCGTTGGCGCTGCTGACAGGGTTACGCATGTCTCCGGTCTGGCCAAGAGATGCCCAGACCATAAACAAGTTCTATCCCATTGATTTGGCGCGGGCAGTGCATTTTCCTGTCATGATTTTCTTTGTCGCTTTTGTTGTCGTTCATGTATTCCTGGTTTTTGCCACCGGCGTGCTAAGGAACCTGAATCACATGTATTCGGGATCGGACGATGAGGGGTGGCTGGGCCTCATCCTCTTTTCTTTGTCCCTTGTCGTCATGATGGCCGCTTGGTTTGCTGCACGGCCCCTGCTTCTACGACCCGTTGCATCCCTGACAGGAAAGATCTCCCGTTAGGCATGGTGCCTCCCGGCCCGCCGTCTGTAACTACCCCAGGACGAACTTAGCGCCATGCTGGAGATTCATTTTTCTACAAGGTTCAGCTGACGCTGCTAGTGCAACCTCAGAACCTAAATCGCAGGGGCACGTATACCTGTCTAATTGAATAGTTTTTAGAGCAAGTAACTATCTTCAATATCGCGTACTTTTGACTGTAAAATGCTTGACAGTGCGAAGAGATCTTGAGGATATTTTACTAAAGAATCAATCCAAATAACTCGATCTCAGCATCAATGGGGTCGGCTCAACTTCCCAAAGGACAACAGATGATTATTGAGCGGGACGTCAAGATTCCCCTCCGCGATGGAGTCAGGGTCGCCGCGACCCTCTATCGGCCTGACTCGTCCGCTGCATTGCCTGCGGCCCTCATTTTTGCGCCCTATCGCAAGGACGACCTCAACGCCATCGAGGATGAGTTCCAGACCGAGTACTTCGCGACAAACGGATATGCCTCACTTCAGGTGGATATGCGGGGATGCGGGGCATCAGAAGGTGTTCGCTGGGAGTCGTTCGACGGGGACGGTGAGGGCCAGGACGCCTATGATGTTGTCGAGTGGATCGCACAGCAAGATTGGTGCGATGGCAACGTGGGCATGTATGGATTCTCGTATCCAGGACGCACCTCTTTGGAGGCGGCGGCACTGCGTCCTCCCCATCTGAAAGCTATCGCTCCGATCATGCCGCCCGCTGACGCCTACGAGCTCTGGTATCCGTCGGACGTCCCAGCGCCGTACATCTCCTCGACCTGGGCTGGGTTCATGCTGGCAATGGAGCTCCTGCCGCCTGGCCGGCAGGACACTGCTGGCGCATGGCACGGCATCTGGCTCGAGCGTCTCGAGCAATTTGCGGAGCGCTCCCAAGAGTGGCGTCGCCACCCCGACCGTGAAGATCCCTACTGGGCGTCGCGAGTAATCGACTGGAGCAAGATCGAGGCGGCAACGTTCGTTATCGGCGGGTGGCGTGACCTCTTCCCCCGGGAAGTGACGTGGGGCTTCGAGGCGCTCAAGGCGCCGCGCAAGCTCATGATCGGACCGTGGGAGCATGCCCTTCCCCACGCCGCACCGCTGGGCACAACGGATCATCTCACACTGATCAAGTCGTGGTTCGACCGTTACCTGAAGAACGACACCACGGCCGTGAGCGAGGACGGTCCAGAGGTGGCCGTATGGGTATACGGGGCAGAGAAGTGGCGCTCTGAACGCGAGTGGCCGGTCGTCGAGAGAGCTGTAACCCACCCGCTCAGGTTGTCAGCGAATCACCAGCTCGTCTCTGACGAGGGGACGGCTGTGCCTCACGAGTACTCCTATCATGGTGATCCGACAGTCGGTGCCCACTCCGTGCTGTTCGACGGCTTGGGGGGTGGACTGGCAGCGGCCTTGGACCAGGGGCCTGATGATATCAAGTCGCTCACCTTCGACTCCGCGCCTTCGCCGGAGATCATCGACATTTTGGGTGTGCCGCACGCGTCTCTCTTCGTCGCGGTCGACGAAGGCAGCGAGCTCGACCTTACGGTCAAACTCAGCCACGTGGGCCCCGACGGTCGCGCCACGCTCATCTGCCTGGGTTCGGCCCGCCTAACCGAGGATGGACCGGAAGGGGCAAACTTCGTGCACGGCGAGTTTGCGCGGCTGGACGTGCCGCTGTTCCCCATTGCCTACCAAGTCCCAGCCGGTCATCACCTGCGGGTGTCCATCGCTGTAGGCGATTTCCCAAGGCACTGGCCGTCTTCTGTCACGCCGAGCATCCGTCTCGCGACCGGCGACGTGCTGGTGTCCGAGGTACGGCTCCCACTCGTCGACGACCATGTATGGGAGAGCCCGGTCCTCCCTGCACCGGACCCGACGGTCAACGTCATGCCACTCGCGCTCGAGGGCGGTTTCGTAGATCGTCGCGTCGAGACCAGCGTGGCTACCGGTGCAGTCGTAACCGAGATTGAGTCGAGAGGGTCGGCCTACCTCCCATCGGGAACCGGCGACCTTCTGACGTTCGATTCGACTTTTCGGTTCTCCGTCACTGCCAGCCGCCCAGACGCGGCGCAGGTGGACACGGACGTCACGGTCTCGATGGGGCTGGAGGGAGGGGCCAAGGTTGAGGTCCACGCCGTCACGTGGCAGACGCGGCATGCCCACTGGGCCAAAGCCACTGTCTCGCTGAACGGTTCCCCCTTCTTCGAGAGGAATTTCGCCATCTGACGGGCCTTAGTACGAAGAGCCCCTACCGCGATCGTGGACTGCTCTCCGAAAGTTGGACTGCCAAAGTCAGTTCTGACTTCCGGGGAGCAGTCTTTTGCATGCATGTAGTTTGCGGTCAGATTGCCGACTGATTCAGAGGGATCGAACGGTGCATCCCCGTGGACGGCTAGGCAGTCTCTGGGGCGCGTCTCATCAAGCTTTGAAAATTGGAGGATGCAGCGATATGACTCTAGAACATACGGCCCCTTCCCTTGCTGCTCAGGTCAGAAGCCGGGGAAATAGGTTGCAGCGTTCCGCGTCATGGAACATTGCGCACGATGAGAACATGGACTTCCGCGTGCCTGGAGCGCAGAGTCTTCATCGCGGTCTCATGCTGCTTGACCTGGTGGCCGTGATGTCGCGCGAACAGTCCGGCGGTGTCACACTGGCGGACCTAGTCAGGGTTACTGGAGCACCGAAGTCCTCGATCCACCGGATCGCAAACGCGCTCGTGGAGGCTGGCTACGTCGAGCGGACGGCGGTTGGTAACTATCGTCTGGGGCTGCATGCCCAGGTTCTTGGGCAGCTTGCCGTCGCTAACTTCGATCCCATTGTGGAGGCCTCATCGGACAGTCTCCGTCGGCTGGCGGCGCTGTCTGAGGACACCACTTTCCTTACTGTTCGCCAAGGCACCTATGGCCTCTGCCTTCGTCGAGAAGAGGGCACGGGAACTATACGGAACAACGCCATGGGGGTGGGGGACCGCCACCCTTTGGGCGTCGGGGCAGGAGCGCTGGCCATCCTCGCGAGCCTCAGCGAAGACGACGTGGATGAGGCAATCGAGAGAAATGACCAGGTGATTGCCAGGCATTACCCACTTGTGTCCGAGCCGGTTCTCCGTAAGTCGATTGGACAGGCTCGTGCGGACGGTTATGCGCTGAATCCGGGGCTCGCTGCCGTCGGCTCGTGGGCCATCGGTATCGCACTCCACGACAGCGACGGGGTGCCCCGCGCAGCGCTGAGCATTGCGAGTATCGAAGAGCGCCTCAGCGGCTCGCGACGTGACTATCTGGTTGCCGCCCTCAGGCGCGAACAAGCTCTGATTCAGGAAGCTGTCAGCGAGCAACTCAGTGCTTGATGCCGCACAGAGCCGCGGGTCGGGGGAAGTGCCACCGAAGGAGGTGCCGACACAACTTTCAGGTTATCGACGAACAGGCGCGACCGCTCGCCTCAGCAACAGGGCGCTCGTCTTAGTGAGAGGCCTTAGGGGGTGAGCGAGCTAAGGAAGTCGTTGAGGAGCTTGAACGTCTGATCAGGCTGCTGTTCGGCCAGGAAGTGCCCGGCGTCAACCGAAGATCCTCGAACGTCGCTGGCGTATTCGCGCCACACGGCAAGCGGATCGAACAGCTGCCCGACAACCCCTGCGGACCCCCAGATGATCTGTAGCGGGCACTCCACACGCTGGTCTCGGCTCTCATGGTCGTGCTCGAGGTCGATGGAAGCGGCTGCTCTGTAGTCTTCGCACATGGCGTGGATCATCTGCGGGTCGCTGAAGCAGCGCTCGTACTCGGCCATCGCCTCCGGCGCGAACACGGACGAGCTGCTCCCGAACGAGTTCAGCACGTGGTGCAGGAACTTTACCGGCGCGGGTGTGATGAGATCCTCCGGCAATGGGGCCGGCTGGATGAAGGCGAACCAGTGCCAGTAGGCCGTTGCCAGTTCTCTGGTCACATGAGAGTAGTTGTACTCGGTCGGTAGCACGTCGAGGATCGACGCCCCGAAAACGCGTTCAGGGTGGTCCAGCAGGAGCCGATGCGCTACACGGGCGCCGCGATCGTGAGCCACTACTGCGAATCGCTCGTGGTCCAACGCGGACATGAGCCGTACCTGGTCGAGCGCCATTGCACGGAATGAGTATTCCGCGTGGTCCGCACCCGACGTCGGCTTCGAGCTGTCGCCGTATCCCCGAAGATCGGCGGCGACCACCGTGAAGCTGCGCGCAAGGTTGGGCGCGATCTTGTGCCACATGGCGTGCGTCTGCGGCGCTCCGTGCAGCATTAGAACCGCTGGGCCGGTGCCTCCGACGACGCAGGCGATGTCGACGTCGCCGACGCGAATAATGTGCTCTTCAAATCCTTCAAACATCAAACGATCATGGAGGGTCCGGCCAGCGCTCGTCAACAGAATTTGCCAACAACGGACAAGTCCCCGTTCCACCCTGTGGGAGGGCCGGCAAAGACAGCTCGCTGAACGCTGTCGACGCTCCGCGAAGTGCCTGCGCGCTCGTTACGGACAGCTTTCATATTCAGTAAATTCTCCGCATTTCGAATCCTCTGCTTGGCGCGGGGTTACGTGGTTATCGGAAGCCATTTAAGCCACGTACCTGCCTTATGGTTCACCGGAACCAGCGAAAGCGGCAGGTGGCCGGCAACGTCGCTCACGCCGCGCCTCATTGCAGACAGTACGTGGTTTAAGGGGGGGCTCTTTAAGGCAGGTACATTTATGCAGTTCAACCGCGATTCCCCTGCCATTACTGCTTGACAGTGCCGTATTCGGCGGCGTTGACTACTAACTAGTTGATTCATACGTGATTCAGAACACTAGTCAGCACATCAGCACTGACGCCCGTCCACGAAACCAATTCGTGAGGCGCAGGCCACGCACATAGCAGGAGAACACCATGACGGATTCGGAGCAGTTTGATGTTGTCGTAGTTGGGGCTGGCTTTGCTGGTCTCACGGCGGCCAGGAATCTCAAAGACAAGGGCATCACCGCTGTGGTCCTGGAGTCGCGGGATCGTCTGGGGGGACGCACGTGGTATCGCAAGTTCGCCGACACCGACCAACTCATCGAGATGGGTGGCAACTGGCTCACAATGAACTACCAGCCGTTAATGCAGGCTGAGCTCGACCGTTACGACATTCCGATTGAGCTGAGCCCCGAGATGGCCGCGTCGGAGTGGCTCATCAACGGCAAACGCACCAGAGGGTTCCCCGTGCCCCTGGACGAGATCAAGTCTTTGGAGAAGGCGGTATTGCACTGCGTTCGAGCAGCTGATCGTATTGACCCGTACGCCCCTCTGGACACCCAGGGCCTGGAAGATCTGGACGTGTCGTGGGATGAATTCTTCGCCCCGTTGGACCTTCCGCGAGCCACTTGGGACTTTCTTTCCATGTTCCCGGTCTTCTACGCAGCACGGGACACCGCGTCGATGTCCGCCCTGATGCTGCTTCAGCAGTTGGCCCTTGTGGGGAACAGCCCGTGGAGCTTCTTCGCCATCGGTCACCATCGCTTCACCCACGGAACCAAGTCCATGATCGACGCCATCGCCGGAGACTGTGCTGACGTGCGGCTGAACACGCACGTGACGTCCGTGACGCAGGACGACGACGGCGTCGAAGTCACCACGTCCGCGGGAGATGTCCTCCGTGCCCGATGCGTCATCTGGACGACGCCCCTGAACTGTTGGAACGATGTGTCGTTCACCCCGGCCCTAAGCCAAGGCAAGCAGGATGCCGCAGCTGGTATTCACTCTTCGGACATGACCGTTAAGTTCTGGGCTTTGGTCGAGAAAAACGACGTCGACGCCGTGATGGCGGGGCCAAGCACCAACCGGGGCCTCGCTGTCCTGAGTCGGGAGTACGACGTCGAGGGCTCGGCCCTCAAGGTTGGGTTCTCGTGCGACCCGACTGCCTTTGACTTCAATACGGTGGAAGGTACAGATGCCGCTGTTGAAGCGCTGACTCCGGGTGCCCACGTCATCAAGAGCGATTGGCACGACTGGAACACTGACGTGCTGGCGAAGGGCTCATGGTTTGGCGCCCGACCGGGTATGTTGTCGACGACTCACTCCGAGCTTTCCCGCCCCGAAGGACGGATCCTGTTCGCAAGCAGCGACATCGCGGTCTCATTCATGGGATGGATGGAGGGTGCGCTCGAGACAGCCCACAAGGCCTCGGCCGATGCCGTTGCCCTTCTTGGGTCTCGGCCGTGAGCAACGCGACTGCGGTTTCCCCCGCATCCATGAGTCGGCCAAGCGACGAGCGAGTTCCACGTCCCGTCCTGGCCATGCTGCTGCAGCGCGTCCCGCTGGGCATCGTGACGATCTGGATCGTCACGATGATCGTGTTCGCCGCCACCCAGTTGCTGCCCGGTAACGCGGCCCTTGCGGTGCTGGGAAAGAACGCGACACCGGAACGACTGGCTGCACTGGAGAAGCAGATGGGGCTGGACCAGTCTCCGGTCGCGCAATATTGGCATTGGTTCTCGGGCCTGCTGCAAGGTGATCCCGGCCGAAGCCTGGTGAACCAGCAGACGATTTCGTCGCTCACCGGGCCGCAGGTACTGAACTCGGCTGCGCTCGTGGTGACCGCAGGCATCCTTGGAACGCTGATCGGCGTGGCCGTCGGGCTCGTTGCCGCTGTGCTCCGGGACAGCCCTCTCGATCACGCCCTGGCGGCGACCGCTCTGGCCATCCTCTCGCTGCCCGAATTCGTCATCGCCATCTTCGTGACCGTCCTGTTCTCGACCAACGTCTTCCACTGGTTTCCCGCCGTGTCGGCACTTCCGCCAGGTGCACGCCCGTGGGATCACGTCTCGATGTTGGTCCTTCCAACCATCGTGCTGGTCATCGTCATCGCCCCGTACGTCTTCAGAATGATGCGCGCTGCCACCGTTGAGGCGCTGGAGAGTGAGTACGGCGAGATGGCTGGCCTGAAAGGGCTGACAAAGCGACAGGTTCTGCTGCGACACGCACTTCCGAACGCCGTTGCCCCGACGGTGCAGGCGATCGGGCTCAATCTGCTCTACCTCGCCGGAGGCATCGTTGTGGTGGAGTCGGTCTACAACTATCCGGGAGTGGGGCAGGCACTCTATCAGGCCATCCTCAACAAGGACGTCCCGACCATCCAATTCCTCGTGACGCTGTTGGCCGCCTTCTACGTGATAGTGAACATCATCACGGACGTGCTGGCTCTGATGGCCACACCCAGAAGGCGGCTGCAGAGATGACTACCATCCAATCCCCTGAAGCAGCAGACATTGCGCTCGAAGAGGTGCCAATGGTCCGCAGGTTCGAATGGCTGAGTGTCTTGGGCAGATCATGCCAAAGCACCCGAGGCATGGTCGGGCTCGGCCTAACGTTCCTGGTCCTCGCTGTGGCGTTTTTAGGACCCCTTTTCGCTCCAGAGGAGCCCAACAAGGTGGGTGTAGTCGGCGCGTTTGCCGGACCGTCCTCCAACGCTATCTTCGGCGGGGACGCGCTGGGACGCGACGTCCTCAGCCGCGTCCTTTCCGGAGGATGGCAGATCATCGTTCTCGCTACGATCGCCACGGCGCTCGGCGTGGTGGTGGGCGCCATCGCAGGTGTCGCAGCTGCGTACCTGGGCGGCTGGCTCGACAACCTGATCATGCGAGTCGTCGACGTTGTCCTGGCCTTCCCCCAGCTGGTGTTCGCGCTGCTGCTGATCTCGGTCGCCGGGAACCAGCTGTGGCTCCTCGTCGTGGCAGTCGGCACCTCTCATGCTCCACAGGTCGCCCGCGTCATCCGAGCAGCAGCGCTGGATGTCACCGAGCGCGACTATGTCAAAGCGGTGGCAATCACCGGAGTCAGTCCCGGGCGGGTCATGCTCCGCGAAGTGCTACCCAACCTGACCACGCCCCTGATGGTGGAGTCGGGGTTACGTATGAGCTTTTCGATCATCGTGATGGCCGGACTGGCGTTCCTGGGATTCGGGTTCCAACCGCCGGACGCCAACTGGGGATACATGATCAATGAGAATCGGATCGGAGCGGCCATCAATCCGTTGGCCATCCTCGTGCCGGCCATGCTGCTCGCCATCTTCGCGATCGGTGTCAACACCTTCGCGGACGCGGTGACCCGGTCGGCGCTCAGAGTTGACCGGACGGTGCGGGCCAGCATCACGGCCGACGCCGGGTCGCCCGCTCTTGCCGTCGTCCTTCCCGCTGAGGATCAGGCTATGCCCTCGAAGGAGACGAAGACACTATGACCAAGCAGGAGCAGGACATGTCGGTATCGGTAGGGACCACGGACCCGGTCCGCGAGCAAGGCCCCGGCGGGGCCGTTGAGACGGGGAAAGGCAACATGAGGGTCACGGTTGAGAACCTCACCGTACGGATCGCGTCGAGCAAGGTCGTGATCGTCAATGATGTGAGCATCGAGGTGGCCGCAGGTGAGATCCTTGGCATCGTCGGTGAGTCCGGTTCTGGCAAGACGACACTCGGGCTGGCGATGATCGGCCACACCCGGCGTGGTCTCGAGATCAGTCACGGTGCCGTACGCCTGGACGGGCGTGATCTCACGTCGCTTCCTGCACGGAAAAGGACAGGACTATATGGAAGCGCCATGACCTACGTGCCACAGGACCCGGGAACGGCACTCAACCCGGCACGCCGCATCGGATCGCAGCTCCGGGAGATCTTGACGGTCCACGGCGTCAGCAAGCGGGAAGCCGACGAGCGTATCCGTGAGATCCTCGGCGAGGTTGGCCTCGACGGAGTCCGTCACGTACTCTCGGCGTATCCGCATCAGCTGTCGGGCGGGCAGCAGCAACGCGTCGCGATCGCCATGGCATTCGCTTGTCGTCCCGGCCTGATAGTCATGGATGAGCCGACCACGGGCCTTGACGTGACCACGCAACGCACGGTGCTGAACACCGTCCGCTCGCTGTGCTCGAAGTACGGGGTCGCAGCCATTTACGTGAGTCATGACGTCGCTGTCGTCGCGGAGCTGGCCGACCAGGTCGCTGTGGTTTACGCGGGGAAGATCGTGGAGAGGGGACCGGCCGCCCGTGTCTTCGGGTCGCCGGAGCACCCCTACACTAGAGGGCTGCTGCGCGCAGTGCCCTCTGCCGAACGTCGCACTCGACTCCGCGCGATGCCGGGTGTCAGACCTGAGCTGGGAGATCCGTCGCCGGGATGTGCCTTCGCCCCTCGCTGCTCGGTCAGTGAGAGTCGATGCCATCATGTCTCACCAGTTCTCATGGCGGTACCCGCAGGTTCTGATGGTGCGCACTCTGCTCGCTGTCTCGTCGCACCGGGCGTCGGCACGCGTGAGGCAATGGCGCTGGACCTGCGAGTGTTGGACGCGGTGGATGACCATCACGAAGAGGCAGAGTCGACCCTCGTGTTGCAGGTGTCCAATTTGTCCGCGCACTACGGGACCAAAAAAGTTCTCCACGACATCAACCTGTCAATCGGCAAGAACGAGTGCCTGGCGCTGGTCGGTGAGTCGGGCTCCGGCAAGACGACTCTTTCACGGTGCCTGGTGGGGTTGCATCGAGGGTGGTCCGGTGAGGTGCGTCTTAGCGATGAAGAGATCAAACCCGGTGTGAGCCAGCGGTCCAGCGACGCCTTGCAGCGCATGCAGTACGTGTTTCAGAATCCCTACGCGTCATTGAACCCCCGCCGGACGGTGGGTGGGCTGTTGCTGCAGCCTCTCGAGCATTTCACAAAGTTAGGCCGTCGTGAACGGAACCAGCGGGTCGTCAGCACGCTGGATGCTGTCTCGCTGCCGCGCACGTACCTGGCCAAATATCCCGATCAGCTCTCGGGGGGCGAGCGTCAGCGAGTGGCGATCGCGCGAGCCCTCGTTGTCCAGCCGCAGGTGCTCGTTTGCGACGAAGTGACATCGGCGCTCGATGTGTCCGTGCAGGCGTCCGTGATCGAAATGCTGCGAGACCTCCAGCTCGACCAGGAGTTGTCCATACTCTTCATCACTCACAATCTCCCCCTGGTCCGGAGCATCGCGCAGCAGGTGGCCGTCATGTCAGACGGTCGGATCATTGAGCAAGGCAGGACGGATTCGGTGCTGGACAACCCGCAGGCCGTGTACACGCGGCAGCTGATGGAGCACCTGCCCAGCTTCGAGGCCCCGGAACGATCGGTGGGTCTGGGATGAAGGCTCCGATCCATCTGTTAGCGAGCGACAACAGCTCGAACGCCACTATTGGCATCCCCACATCTTTGAACCGCCAGACGTATCCGATATCACCCACGCACCCGTACTACCCGAGATGGAGCACCCATGATTGAGCCGCATAACCCAAATAATGCCGGGCTATCCCGCCGCACTCTCTTTCGCTACGCAGGAACGGGGCTGGCAGCCGCAGCTGTCGCCAGCGCGCTCGGGGCCTGCGACAGCTCGGCAGGGGCTGGCACGACCACATCGACGTCCTCGCCAGTCAAGGGCGGTACCCTGCGTGCTGGCCTCACCGGAGGCGGGGCCGCCGACACATTGGACGCTGCCCTTCCTCTCAACAATATCGACTTCGCCCGGGGAGGTGCGCTCTATAATCCGTTGATCGGCATGGACAACGACGCACACGGGGTCAAAGCTCTGGCAGACCTGATTGAACCGTCCAAGGACGCCATGTCGTGGACGATCCGGCTCAAGGACGGACTGACGTTCCACAACGGCAAGCCGGTCACCGCCGACGACGTGCTGTTCACGCTCAACCGGGTCGTGTCGAACCATTACGGCGGATCGTCGGCCCTGACCCAGATCGACATGAAGAACGCCCAGAAGGTGGACAAGCTCACTGTCAAGCTGCCGTGCTTTACCCCCTTCTCGATCCTCGACCAGGCCCTGTACGCGAACGCCTACTACCTCGGCATCGTGCCGACCGACTATGACCCTAATAATCCTGTCGGCACGGGTCCGTTCAAGTTCGAGTCGTTCACGCCCGGACAGCAGAGCGTTTTCACTGCCAATCGCGACTACTGGGACAAGGCCGCGTACGTCGACTCCCTCGTGATCAGCAACTACACCGACGAGACTGCACAGCTCAACGCGTTGCAGGCCCAGCAGGTCGACCTCGTCAACCAGCTGTCCGCTGCGTCCGTCGGCGTGGCCAGAGCGGCGGGCCAAGTGCTCGTCTCGAAGGGTGGTGGCTCGACGCCGATCGTCATGCGGTGTGACAAGCCCCCGTTCAACGATGTTCGTGTCCGCCAGGCGCTTCGACTCGTGGTGAATCGTGCGCAGCTCAACAGCGTCATCTTCGAAGGAAACGCAACCGTCGGCAACGACGTGTTCGGCCTCTGGGACCCTGACTATGACACATCGATACCGCAGCGCGAGCAGGACATCGACCAAGCGAAATCACTGCTCCGACAGGCTGGTCAGTCCGACCTGAAAATCACTCTTGTGGTCGGCGACATCTCCTATGGTGCGGTGCAGACGGCCCAGGTCTTCGCGGACCAGGCAAAGCTGGCCGGAGTGACGGTGGAGATCCAGAAGGTCACCGTCACTGACTTCTTCGGCAGTAACTTCTTGTCGTGGGACATGTCGATCGACGCGTGGTACTACACCCCGTACCTGGCCATGGCCAGCTACACGACCACACCAGGTGCCCCGTACCCCGAGACTCATTTCAGCGACGAGAAGTACAACAGCCTTTACCAGCAGGCGATCGGCACGACCGATGAGAGCGCCCGCCGTGAGCTGTCTCATCAGATGCAACTCATCGACCACAACCAGGGCGGATACATCATTCCGCAGTTTGCGGCATCGATTGATGCAGCCGGCAAGTCGGTGGGCGGGCTGACCGCCTCCAAGACGGGCCTGTCGTTCGGCAACTTCGACTTCAAGTCCCTGTGGGTGGCGTGACCATCGCTGCGGCGCCGGCCGCTCTCCGTATTCGTCCAGACGCTGAGGGCGACACAGTTGACGCGTTCTCGGATGAGGACTGCATCCAGTGGCTGTGGTCCGAGCATCACAGCCCCGACGGCTCGCGATCTCACTGCCCATCGTGTAACAGAGTCCGGCGTTTCCACTTGGTCCGCGGACGAAGCTGCTACAGCTGCGACAGTTGTGGGCATCACGTATTCCCACGGGTCGGCACGATCTTCGAACGTTCGAGGGTGCCGTTGCGCGTCTGGTTCGCCGCCATCCATGCGCTGGAAATGGACCCTGACCTGAACGTCAATGCCTTGGCCCAACGCCTCGGCATCACGGACACCCGGGCCAAGCGGGTGCGTGACCGGCTCGTCGCGGCGACCGGTGATGCCGAGCGTCGGGAACTGGAGCGTATAGCCAACACCGTCCGCGACTGGGACCAACAGTGGCACAGCCAAGGGAGAGCCCGGCCCGCGCACGGTGTCACAGACACTGATCTCACCCGCCTCAAGATCCTTGAGGCAACAGTTCAGGTCATCGTTGCACGCGGTTACTCCGAGGTCCGCGTCAGCGATGTAGCACTTCAGGCAGGCGTCTCGACTGCTACGGTGCACTACCACTTCGAGACCAAGTACGAGCTGCTGTTCGCGGCACTGAGCAACGCGATGCGTGGCTGGTTCGAGGGCGGCAGTTTCGACGAGGATGGCTCTGCGATCACGAACCTTGGCGCCGCCCTGCGGCACGCGATCGTGGCTTCACCGGACCGGGTGGACCAGATCGTCTGGATGGACTTCTCGCGTCTCGCACTCCGTGACGCCCGCTGGGCGGCACGGCTCGAGGAACTATGCCTGCAGTGGGACAGCCAGCTGCGAGGCATCATCCAAAGCGGTGTAGATGACGGGGTCTTCCGATGCATCGGCACGGTGGATGACGCGGTCATGCGAATCCAGGGGCTCATCGATGGTCTAGCCGAGCGGGTGATGCTCGCTTACAGCGATTCGCCGGCCCCGCGCGTATACCGCCTCGTTGCTGAATCCACGGCCATCGAGCTCGGCATCGATTCCGGGGAGCTGCTCGAGGCCATCCACAACACCCCTCCCCAGGACTTCCCCTCCTCCCTGACCTATCAAACGCCGAAAAGGAACGAACCTTGACAATCGCACGAGGTACCTATCCCGCCACCGAGTTCACCGCATCGGCAGACGACGTAGTCGACGTGGTTGTCATCGGCTCCGGCCCTTCTGGAGCAACCGTGACCAAGGAGCTAACCGCCATGGGCTTTCACGTGGTCTGTTTGGAGCAGGGCCGATGGATCGACACCCACGAGTACACCGGAACGCGAGACGAATATGAGCTCTCGACCTACGGGCGTTGGCACAGCAGCTCGAACGTCAGGGCCATGCCGGAGGACTACCCACTGAACCTGGCCGACAGCGACGTGTCACCGGTCATGTACAACGCCGTTGGAGGCGGCAGCATCCATTTCGGAGCTTACTGGCACCGATACATGCCCAGCGACTTCAAGTTGCGTTCCCTCTACGGGGTCGCCGATGACTGGCCCATCTCCTGGGAGGACCTGGCACCGCACTACGATGCGGTCGATAAAGACTTCGCCGCCGCCGCGATGCATGGAGACACGGCCTTTCCGGTGACGGGGGGCACGACTCTTCCTCCCCACCCGATCAATGACTACGGGAGGCTGTTCGCCCAGGGCATGAATGCCAAGGGCTGGCACTGGTGGCCGGCGTCGAACGCTATCGCCAACACCAACACCAAAGGATTGGTACCGTGTGTTCGTCTGGGAGTCTGTGAAGCAGGATGCCCCAATGGTTCGAAGGCAAGCGTCGACATCACACACTGGCCTATCTCACTGAAGCAGGGTGCAACGTTGGTAACTGGCGCCCGGGTTCGTGAGCTGACGGTCGACAAGGACGGGCTGGTCAACAGCGCCATCTTCCTCGACAACAACGGCCGTGAACATCGCATCAAGGCCGACTTGTTCGTTATGGCCGCGAACGGAATCGGCACCAGCCGGCTGCTCCAGCTTTCGACGTCGTCTCGTTTTCCGGACGGCCTGGCCAACACCAGCGGTTTGGTCGGGAGGCGCCTGATGCTGAATCCCACCGCCATGGCGGTGGGCGTGTTCGACCAGGATCTGGCCAGCTGGTTCGGGCCGGCGGGCAACACAGCGCACTCCTTCCAGTTCGGCGAGACCGACGCGTCGCGTGGGCACGTCCTCGGGGCGTCCTGGGGGACCAGCGCCGCAGGCGGGCCCGTGGCCGCGTACTCCCTGTCGACGGCGGCAGGAGGGGCGCGCGCCGGGGCGGGCATGATGGACGGCGTTCGCAACATCCTTGGCCGATCAGTGCTCATGTCGATCTGCACGAGCGACCTGCCGAACGAAAACAACCGAGTGACTCTCGATCCGGTGCTGACAGACTCCCACGGCATCCCGGCGCCACGTATCGAGTACACCAAGGACCAAAACTCCAAGGACCTCATCGAGTTTCACCTGGATCGTGCCACCGAGGCTCTCGAGGCGGCCGGTGCGGTCCAGGTGCTTCGCTATCCCGAGATGCCGGATCAGCCGGGACACATCCTCGGCACAGCGCGCATGGGCACTGATCCGACAAGGTCCGTAGTCGACGGGTACGGGCGCACACACGACGTGCCGAACCTCTTCATCGTCGATGGCAGCGTCTTCCCCTCGGTCGGCACTGTCGGCCCGACCAACACCATCAGCGCATTTGCCCGGCGTACCGCCCACCACATCGTGGACAACGCGATGGCGACTATGGAAAGTGAGATTGCGTGATGGACGACCTCGACCACGGGCTTAGCGAGGCCCAGCGAGCCACCCTCCACTCGCTGGCTGAGATCATCACGCCGGCGACCCCCGGTTTTCCGTCAGCAGCGGAGGCCGATCCGAGCGGAGCAGTGCTGGACATGGCACTGGCAGAACTTGTCCGGGACCGTACCGCAATCGTGGCCTACGTGGATGCTGTCGCCCACTTGTGGGGCAAGGGCGTCCAGCAGGATCTTGAAGCGCTTGAGGCGATCGACCCTGCTGGTTTCGCCGTGGTGTGCGATCTGCTCGTCGGGCGCTACCTGTCCTGCCGAGCGGTGTGGAGGCTGTTGGGCTATCCGGGCCGGGTGCCGGCGCCCCCTGCTCAAGGAGAGGTCGAGCTCTACCTCAGGGACGACCTTCTGGCGCCGGTCGTGGCTCGCGGCCCGATCTATACGATGCCCCCGGGCTGACGCCCGTGGTATGAGACGACCAACCAACCCTCGATAACGCCTCCGCGTTTTCGATCCAGACGAACTGGGGAACCACTTTCATGAGCTCACATAGCAACTCCACCTCTCTCGCGACGGTAGATGTCTTGCCTGTCCCGACAGTGACTCGGACACAAGCCTTCATCGACGGCGCGTTCGTTGATGCGCAATCCGGGCGGACATTCCCTACCTACGCTCCTTCCACTGGACATCTTTTGGCGATGGTGGCTGACGGGGGAGTAGAGGACGTCGACCTCGCGGCGCTCGCTGCCCGGCGTGCGTTCGATGCGGGATCCTGGTCTCATGCCGATGTCCGTCGAGCGGCAATGACACGCTTGGCGGACCTCGTCGAGGAGAATGCCCAGGAGCTGGCGGCACTGGATGCCATTGACGCGGGCAAGCCGATTACGGACTGCGAGACGGGCGATATACCCGAGGTCGCGCACCTCTTCCGGTGGTACGCGGAGGCGATCGACAAAGTGTTCGGCAAGGTCTCGCCGACCAGCGAAGGCCATCTCGGCATCATCACGCGCGAGCCCGTCGGAGTCGTAGGCATAGTGGTCCCGTGGAACTACCCGGCGGTCATGCTAACGTTCAAGGCCGCACCGGCACTGGCAGCCGGCAACTGTGTCGTGGCCAAACCGGCGGAGCAGGCACCGCTCAGTGCACTGCGTCTCGCTGAGCTCGCCACCGAGGCAGGTTTTCCGCCCGGCGTCTTCAACGTCGTGCCGGGTGACGGTCCGACGGCCGGCCGGGCCGTCGGGATGCACCCGCTCATCGACGCGGTAGCCTTCACCGGCTCGACCCAAGTCGGTCGCGAGTTCCTCCGGTACGCGGCAGAAAGCAACATGAAGAACGTGGTGCTTGAGCTGGGTGGCAAGAGTCCCCAGATCGTGCTGGCGGACATGAAGGCCGACCTGCAGGTTATTGCGGAGGACCTGGCGGGCGCGGCATTCGGCAATGCAGGCCAGAACTGCACGGCCGGCTCCCGGGTCCTGGTTGCGAACGTTCTCCGGGAGGAGCTCACAGATCGGCTGGCTCAGGCCGCCTCCAAGATCAGACTGGGTGATCCGATGGACCGCAGCACGGAGATGGGCCCGCTGATCGAGCGCACGGCGCTCGAGCGTGTTTCACGATACGTGGATGAGGCCGTGGCGCTAGGAGCCCGTGTGCGAGTAGGGGGCTCGGCCGTTCTGGAGGACACGGGCGGCCACTTCTATCCGCCGACCGTCGTCGACCAGGTGACCCCGGACATGGCGATCGCCCGGGAGGAGATCTTCGGGCCTGTGGTGGCAGTCCTCGGCTTCGACACGGAGGAGGAAGCACTACAGCTAGCGAACGACAGTGAATACGGTCTCGCGGCGACGGTCTGGTCCCACGACGTCGACGTGTCGTTCCGTATGGCTCGGGGAATTCGCGCCGGAACCGTCGCGATCAACGGGTACAGCGAGGGAGACATTACGACGCCGTTCGGCGGGCATCGTACGTCCGGCTTCGGAGGACGTGACAGCGGCATCGAGGCGATGGAGCAGTACACAGAGCTCAAAACCACATGGTTCACACTGCGATGAGCAGCGGCACCGTGTCTTCGCGATTTCCGGACTTCCGGCTCGAGGCCCACTACGCGCGATGGGAGTTCACAGCCAAGTACAACTTGGCCGCATCCGACCTGGAGACACTACGGATCAGCGACCTTCTGGCGATGGCGAGTGACGAGGACCGGGAGGGCTTCGAACAGTTGAGCTTGGGCTACACGCCGACGTGGGGCGGTGACGAGCTACGTGCGGAAATTGCCGCCACCTACGACTCATTGAGCGCGGATGACGTGCTCGTCTTCGCCGGGGCAGAGGAGGCGATCTTCTGGGCGATGCAGGTGCTGGCGGGTCCAGGGGACCACGTCATCATGACCGTCCCGAACTATCAGTCGATGGAGACGATTCCTCTTGCGTCCGGGGCGCAGGTTAGCGGCGTGCTGCTGGACTCGTCCGACGGATGGAGTCTCGACCTTGACATGGTGCGTGCTGCGTGGCGCCCCAACACGACACTCGTCGCCGTCAACTTTCCCAACAACCCGACAGGTGCGCTCCCGGACCCAGAGACGTGGCGTGCGTTGGTGGACCTGTGTGCCGAGCGCGGCGCTCGGCTCTTCAGCGACGAGGTGTATCGCGGCCTGGAGCTTGATCGCGATCGCACGCTGGCGCAGGCCGCTGACCTCGACCCAACGGCAATCTCCCTCAACGTGATGTCGAAATCCTATGGTCTTGCCGGGCTGCGAGTCGGCTGGATCGCCTCACGTGACCACCGGGTTCTGGAACAGCTGGAGCGGCACAAGCATTACACGTCGATGTGCAACTCCGGTCCGAGCGAAGCGCTGGCCACCATCGCACTGAAGAACGGGGAAGCGATCCGGGCGCGAAACCGTGACCTGATCCGAAACAACCTGCCGGTCTTCGAAGACTTCTTCCGGGCGCACCAGGACATGTTCGAGTGGAGCCCGCCAGCCGGTGGCTGCGTCACGTTTCCCCGGTATCTAGGTCCAGACGGAGTAGAGGCGATGACGACGGGGCTCGTAGAGGAGGCAGGAGTGATCCTTCTCCCGGCGAGTCTGTTCCGTTCGGATCTTGCCTACGTCGCGGATGACAGGTTCCGGATGGGACTGGGTCGCAACGATGCGGAGGATGCTCTCCAAGCATTTGACGCCTTCCTTCGACGGTAGCCGGTCCATGCTCGCGACCTGGCCTACCCGGCAGATCCTCGAGAGCTGGAGTGCGCTCGACCACTGATAGGACTTGCCTGACGAAAGATGTCAGATTCGCGCGTCTAAGCGGCGTCGACGAGCTGTCGGTGCATCGGCTGGGCGCCTGCCGAGTCGTCCCTGATCCCCTGGGCCTGGGTGGGGCTCGGTCATGATTGCAACCGCTAGCTCACTATGGCGATCCTGCACGACAAGGGAACGATCGTTGACGCCGTCACGGCCGAGGCCATCACGCTCTCTAGGATGCCCCGCGGTTACGCAGAGTTCGACGCCGGCGCCGCTACCAAGCACGTACTCAAACTTCACGGCTACGTCTTAACCCGAGACGCCCGAAACCAACCCAACCTGTAGGAGACAACATGTCAGCACTCACCCTCGCGGATGCTCGCACCATCATCGCGGCAGCCGAGAAGAAGGCCGATGAGATTGGCCAGCCGATGAACATCGCCGTCGTCGACGCCGGCGGCAACCTTATCGCCCACGTGCGCCAGGACGGCGCCTGGATCGGCAGCATCGACATCTCGATCAGCAAGGCGTGGACAGCCAAGGCGTTCGACATCGAGACCAAGGACCTGGGTGACAATTCGCAGCCGACGCAGCAGTTCTTCGGCATCCACACCACCAACGGGGGTCGAGTCGCCATCTTCGCTGGCGGCGTGCCCCTGACCAAGGACGGTGTCGTCGTGGGCGGACTTGGCGTTAGCGGTGGATCGGGCGAGCAGGACCAAAGCGTTGCACTGGCCGGCCAGGTCGTTCTGTAGAGCTCACCACGAGTTGAGCGCGACCATCCTCGAGGTGGTCGCGGTCAATCGTGGCCTATCCGACTTGTGCGGCAAATAGTCCGCGCGGAGTGCATCTTGATGCAGCCAAGCACAAAAGCGCGATCCACCAGGCAACCTTTGAAGCACTCCTAGCAAACTAGGACCTCGAAGACGCTGAACGGATGTGCGCCAAAATCGCTGAGTATGAGCTGGTCCGCACAGACATGGAACTGCCCAGCGAACATCCTGCCGGCTACGGATATGTCATTTCCAACATAGGCGCTTTCGGTGAGAGCGTGCACAAGATCGGCTGACCCGCGGGCACGGAATGGCTCGGCGCTCCGCCCCTGCGCGTTCTATGCGGTCTGTGACTGCTGATGTTCCGTCCTGCTGTGCCGTGTTCACCCATCACCGGTGGCAGGGCAGGAAGTCGTTTCCTTGGCCCAATCAGGTCACCAGCGTCAGCCGGCGCAGCCCGAGCGCGTCTGGGCGGGGACTTCCTCGCATCGAACTCTAAGGAAGGCATTGTAGGCAGCTGTGAATGTGGCTTGGTCGGAGACTTCTGAAGCGGCGAATTTGAGTGCCGAGTCGCCAAGCGCGGGTGGCAGGGTCCTGGCAATACGCTGGTGCGCGTTCCATGCATCGTCGCTACCGTACACGTAGATCTCCTTGGAGTTTGCGGCGCATTCCGGCCGGGGGGATTCACAATGCCTGGAGGCGCCATCGAGCGGGCAATCTCCAAAGACTGCAACGACCGATGGCAGGCTCTGAACATGAGTGCGCAGGGTAGGGATCGGGTCCACGTCATCTGTGATCCGTCGAGTAAAAAGGAAGTGTGGACAATGTCCACACTCTTCTCTCCAGACTGGCTCGTACAACCGCCGGACTGGCCCGGATTCCGCTTGTTTCCGCCACTTGCCAGTGTTTGCAAGGCTTGGAATCCCGTTCGAGTCCCACCTCGGGCACAGGAAGACCCCCTCGTCAGAGGGGGTTTTTGCTTTAACGTGTGTACATTCTGGGTGGTCAAGTCCCTCTGACACTGGCCGCGGGGTGTGCCTGGCGCCGCGGGTCGCCTGTTTGGTTGTGGGGGAGCGGGCTCAGGGTCGTGGCTGACTGGCCCTCCGCTTGCTCTGAGCTGGGTTATGGGTTCCTGTCTTTCGTCCGGTAGGTCGTGGTTGCCCTACACCTGTTCATGGGGAGGGGGACCGAGCGCAACATGACTTCTAGGTTCGTCGTCAAAGGTCCAGGGTTCGACTCGTTCCTGGCGTTGGGGAGACTTGCCGGGCGGACGCTTTGTCAGGCCAAAAGGGGTGTGGACATTGTCCACACTTAAATCATCTTTATCGCGGCTGCTTGCGGCCATTGGCTCGTCCCTGCTTGGGCCTTCATCTACTCATGCGTGTGAGTGGCAGTAGCGACATGACACGGATCCGGAAGCGTTCTACATGTGCAGGTTCATTCCGAAGTGAGAGTTCGGCGGCCACGGTCGGCCGAGTGCTATCAATGGGTCTTGGCCGTGTCATCGAAGCGCACTGCGAAATCAAGCGGGACGCGGGCCCAACGCAGATGACAGCTCCCAGTGGTGCC
Organism: Pseudarthrobacter sp. PvP004; assembly: GCF_017876035.1. Taxonomy (NCBI): domain Bacteria; kingdom Bacillati; phylum Actinomycetota; class Actinomycetes; order Micrococcales; family Micrococcaceae; genus Pseudarthrobacter; species Pseudarthrobacter sp. PvP004. The sequence goes on along the minus strand of NZ_JAGINL010000001.1, from coordinate 1,903,292 downwards.
TCCGGAACATTGCAGTTCACGCGAACGTCGGCTGAGCATGTCGAAGCTGGCCAGTCTGCCGATAAGCACCCATATGTCGTGTATTCCTCTGCGTATCTCATCAAACGAATCATGCTGAGGTTGCACAAAAGTCCACAGGCAGCGACCCGGAGCCCGACCGTTTCGGGATAGGACGTAGGTCCCTCGTACGTGAGGAGGTTTGCCGAGATCCTTGGGCCTACAAGTGTTCCGAAGGCCTCCGTGCTTACCGAAGCGACTTGCAACCCTCAGAACGAAAAGCCCCGAATCAGTCTGTTGTTTGTAGGGTTGTGTTGTGAAGCGCAAAGGTATACTCCCAGGGTGTTTGTCCTTTTTGGCCCTTCTTCTGGGACTTGCTACTAATTTGGCCAGTTCAGCAATTCCCGACGAGTTTTACCTTCTGAAGGACCCGGCAGCAGTGTGGACCATCTTCGCGGTGGTGAGCGCAGGTTTCTTCCTCGTTCAGTTGCTCGAGTGGCGGCAGTCCAGGGGGAAGCCGCGGATCGTGTCGAGTGCCATACCTCGAGAGCCAGAAAACTTGCTTCTGCGGGAGGAAGAAGCACACATCCTGGAGCTGCTTGCCTCGCCCAGCACGTTCGTAAGTCTCGTCGGTGCACCAGGAATCGGCAAGACCGTACTGGCGGCGAGGGCTGCTGTTGCGGTACAGCGAAACCCTAATTGGCAGGTCATATGGTGGATCGACGGGTCGTCCCATGCTCACGTCGAACGAGGTATCTTGAGTATCGGACGAGCTATTTCGGGAGAGCAAGCCAGCCGAATGACTATCGAAATGGTCAACGGCTGGTTGGCGTCCAGTGAACAAGAAGTCTTGCTGGTAGTAGACGGCGTGACAAACTACGCAGACCTCAAGACCATTCTCCCCTCAGGAAAGACAATACGGATTCTAGCCACGGGTGAGGCCTCAGCTGGTCTCCCAGGAAACCGGAGCTTACCTGTTGGTCCGCTGCCAATGTCGGCTGCCGTCCGACTCTTGCAGGAGAACAAAGGGACAGCCGAGGAAGCAGCGGAACTGGCCGCTAAGCTCGGCCGTCACGTCCTTCCGGTTACTCAGGCTGCTGCGTACATGCGGACCCGGGATATGACGATCGAGAAGTACAAAATGCAATTGGCTGACGTGCATGCTCCCCTGCACCGTAGCTTTCCAGCCAGTACAGAAACGCTAGACGTTGTCTCGTCGATCAAGCTAGGGATCGCTGGACTAGGGCAGCCAGGGCGTAATCAAGGGACCCGGCCCATTGAACAGCAATTGATCGACACATTGATGACGTTGGGGGACTGTGCGGCGTCGCAAAGCCTATTGGCGAAGGTTTGTCTCCTGCCGCTGTCAGATGTGCAGTCCGATATCGAGTACATGGAACGGGCGGGGCTCATGAGGGCAGCTGATGCCGAGTCAAGCGGAGCGAGCACTGTGGCGTGGCGCACTCTACTGCTCCTGAGGGGTGCTTTCCTCGTTCAATCGTTGACGGGAATCTTCGCAGCCATCAACCGGATCACCTTTGACGCTGATTCGAGGCACCTTCTGCCAGAATGTGTCCGGCTTCTTAGGGACCTTTCCATCGCTCCACATCTACAGAAACTCGGTGCGTGGGATGGTGTAAGCGCAGCATCCCTGCTGAAAATCGTGGACAGGCTCTACGACGCTGGCGAATACAAGTCGATGATTGCTCTCGGGACGTCGGTGCTACAGCAGACAGTAGACAGTACCTCAGTCGGGTTTGGCAGAGGTGAGGCTATGAAGCGATTGGCTCATGCCTATCTGGCTGCTGGCAATGGGGCTGGCGCGGTATCGCTGTATAGAAAGTCACTCAAGCTACTGCTCTCATCCCATGCTTTAGATTCTACCGAAGTACTGAAAACGAGAATCGAGCTGGGACACGCACTGCGGTCATCAGGTGAATCGGGTACCGCGATTAAAGAGTTTGAGGGAGTGCTGGCAAGTCTAGAGTCCGCCCCGAGCGAAGCTCTCCAGACAGATGCCAAGGCGGGTTTGGGCTTCGCCCATCTCTATGCGCAGAACTACGCAATAGCCATTAAATTGATGGAAGAGGCTTGGATAGACCGTCAACAAAGGCTAGGGCCAAACGATTGGTCCACGGTCGCGGTCCAAACGAACCTCGGAAGGGCATATCTGGAATCCGGAAAGGTCAAGAAGGCCATGAGGCTGCTCAAGGATGCTTATAGACGTCGGAAGAAGGAGTTGGGTGATGAGAATCCGCACACCCTCGTTACGGCCTTCCACTTCGGACGTGCTTTGCGTGAATCTGGATCTGAAGTAAAAGGTCGACGGAAAATTGCCGAAGTGGCGGCGCTACGGACTAAACTTCTTGGCCCTGGACACGCAGACACAATCCGGGCCTACTCTGAGCTGGCAGTTGTATGTCGTCAAGAAAGGTGAGCGCCTTACCTTGGAAGGCACTGCTACTTAAGGTCAAGTGGCATTCGTGAGTCCATAAGCGACGGTGTTACTAATTGCCAATCAGCGTCCTCAGGGGTCTTCAGAGTTGTCTTTGGAAACGGGCCCATGGATTGGGATTGTCGGCGGCCTGCTCGTCCAATTAAAGGATCCTTTGATAAGAACCTTCGAGCCGGTCGCGGCAGACGATTCCAAGTCGCGGATTTCTGAGACCTCGTCTGTCCAAACAAAGTGTCTCACTGAGGTATGCGCAGAATCATCAACATTGGTCCTTTGATAAGACGGAGAAGTGATGGCACGCCCTGGGTATGCCCGAGTCAGTCTGGCTGACCAGAGCACCGATCTGCAGATCCGCGAACTGGAAGCAGCTGGGTGCGAACGAATCTAAAAAGATCAGGGGATCAGCGGGACCAAGGTTAATCGTCTAGACCTGGACCCAATGCTGGATCGACTCTGGCGATCATCCACGGGGGAGGGGACCGGTTCAAGGAAGTGGGACAATCAAACAAGCACTAGCGTGGAGAACTGAGTAGGAAAATACGCTCTTGAAGCGCTTCGAACTCGTCCTGGAGTGGTTCGACAATGCCGACGATGCGGATATACGCCGTTGCTGCGGTCAGTGCTAGATATGGCAGCAGCGCATCCTGCCGATCTCTTTGGCGAGGCTCGGTGAGGAGACTGGTGCCGCGCCCATCGGGATGGAACTGTACATACGCAGAGGAGCTATCGATACTAGGGTGGGTTTCCTGAGTTTCTGTGACCCAAATCTTAAATAGGTCATGATGCTTCTGGGGGACTATGGCAGGGAGATCGGTCAGATTGCTGAAGGACTTTTTGGACTCGGGATCCGCCTCATCCTGAAGCTGCCGGATATTTTCGACGAAATCGTCAGGGAGTGGCGTGCCGAGTCTTCCGAGGCGCAGAACTTTGTTCATGTTGTGCTTTCGGTCATTCAGGGCGCCTTCGACGAAGTCGCGGTTTGAGACTTCGGCAGCCCAGATCAGTCTCAGAACATGTTCTACTGCTGAGCGGCGAAGTGGCGGGCATTCTGCACCATAGCCTTGTTTCTCAAGGATGCGGATGGCCTCGATGGAGCGGAGTGTTCTCATCAACCATCCCCAAGCAATATCGACCGTTCGTACGGAGGCTAGTTCGTCACGATTCAGGTCGGTTACAGGTCGCGGCCCGGGAGCGGGTGAACGGTCTATAGCGTTCTGGATGTCGAGGAGGATCCTGTCTTCGTTGTCCCCCGTATTCCGTTCCTTATTCATGGCATGAGAATACGACAGCTCGGCCAGAAGCTCAGCGGGCCGGACGATCGCAGCCGTAAGCGACTGGGCTGCGTAGCCACCCCTATAACTAAAGTAGTGCCGTCCCCGGGCGCGGTTCTAAGGAAGTGGAACCCCTACGACTACTCCGGCACGCCGACGCTCGTATCAATATTGGGTTCTTGTAAGGGCCGTCCATCCTGAGCAGGTCACGGTGCAGTCATCGTTGCTGCACAACACGATCACTGGTTAGTCACGGAAGAACGTTGGCATCGTGTCTTCGAACTGCCTCGAGGCGGTTGATTTCCGCAGTGGGCCAACCAAAATAGGAGGCCGTGTAGCTGAGTGCATTGTAGAAGGGCGCCAGAGCGGCCCGAGCCTCGTTCTCGAGGGCCCCGATCTCTACATATACGTACGCGACCGGCGTCCGCTTTCCTCATCGTCGTGCCATCGACGCCGCTGTCTCACCGGATTGGTTTGCGACGCCTGGAGCAGAATCCCAGCGATGATAGACCTATTGGCCCTACTTTGTAGGGAGAGCGCAGCAGTGTGCATTTGGCACATCCGTCCAAGACGGCTTAACGATGAGGAACAAAGCAGTACATGAGGAATGACAATAATGCAGGCAGCAGCCAGCCTGCGGTTGACGTGCAGGATGACGATGAAGAACTTCCAACCTGGCACTCAGCATGGGCCAGAAGTGTGGCGACTCCTGAGGAACTTTGGGCCGAGATTGGCTTCTTGAGTTTTTCCCTAGGCGTTGAGACAAAATTTGTATGGCGTGGCCTGCCCAACGCGCAATATGAGGTTAAGTCCTCGCTTGCCCGGAAACTCGCGGCAAGCGGGGTAGACCCGACCGAAGAAAACCTCCGTTACAACGAGGTAAGAGCCATACAAGCGGCCAGGGAATGGGGCCTAGGGCACACGCAATATGGCTATGCTTCTGACCTTCACATGCTGGCCCTGATGCAGCACCACGGAATCCCGACCAGACTTATCGATGTCACCCACAACCCGCTAACAGCATTATGGTTCGCCTGTTCAGATGAGAGCCTGATGGATGAACCAGCCGTTCTCGTCGGCATGGCGGTCAGTGATGTCCCTGTCATCCAAACAGTCCCGTTCCTGCACAAGCAGACATGGGGAGGGATGGAAGATCCCCTTGGATTTGACTACTCCCACGCGCTCAAAAAGTCAGCAGAGAACGAAATGCCGTTCTTGGTACAGCCGGTTGTTCGTGACGCTCGAATGACAGCCCAAGAAGGGCTATTCATCACTGCATCCGTGCCCGAGCAGTCGGCAGCGACGCCCATGTGGGGCTTCCCGTACAAGGGAAATTGGCTCCTGCTGAGTGTGCTGAGGGAGATGAAGGAGATGGATGTGGACATTCAGGGAAGCCGCTGGCCTACCTTCGGGATGCTGGGACTCATCATCCCACCCGAGGTAAAGAAAATGATTCTTCCCATCCTGGAAAATAGCTTCAACCGTTCCCACCGAACCATGTACCCTGACCTCTCCGGTTTCGCTGGGCAGAAGTTCAAATACGAAAAAGCAGCTGACTGAGCTTCAGCACCAAGCCTCCCAAGAACCTGGAACTACAGTCCCTGCGGGGCTGGCGCCATTGTGGTAGCGCCAGCCCGTTTTGCGTGTCTGTCGTTGTTGCGTCTGGTCCACGTCGGCGGCCCAATTTTCGGTGTCTTCCACCGTTTGGCGAGATCGCTGCGCCGGATGGGAACGGGGGACTGCTTCTGGTGGAGACATATGCGCCGCTATCGGTGCTTTCTCAAATCCCGCGTGATTCCTCGTATCGGCTTGTACTTTGTCCAATCTTGGGTTCAACCCCTGGTGACGTTGCGAGATAACGCCAGTCACAAAACAGATTGAGGCATCGATTGCGACGATCGTGCGACTACTTGGAGACACCGTTGAGCGGAAGGGGTGTTGGGGAGATCTGTATCGCCATCTCAGATTCAGCGAGACGCATGATTGGCTGGATTTGTCAGAGCTGGACTGGCCGTCGGTCCGAAAATGACATTGAGGCAGCGAAGGTATGGGACGCAGAACCAATTCCCGTCCGCCTTTGATCTTGGCACAGCTGGTGCTCTGCCAACCCAACCGGGGCAGCAACCACAGCTCTCAACTGGGAGGCATTTAGTCCAGACGACTTTGAACGACTACATATTAACCCTCTTCGAGACCTAGACGACTACCAGAATGTTCAGAGGCTTGTGAAGACCAACACGCCTGATCGTGGGCGAGACATCTCCTTGGAACGCGTCATTCGAGATGCCGCAGGACTGACGAGGACCGAAAGAGTCATTGTGCAAGCAAAGCACTTCACGTCTAAGTCAGTTGGTCCAAGTCGTGTTAGTGACTAAAGAATGCGGGTGAACTGAGCCGTCAATCGACCTGAAAATGGCCTAGAAGGGCGGTTCCAAGTCTACTTCGGTCGACTCGGCGTCGTTGGGCTCGATTGCTTCGTCGGGGTTAGACTCCGCGTTCAGCGGCTTCAGCCAGTCTGATGCGACTGCCATAGTCCGGCTGTTCGGGGCCGTAGCTGCCGGAAGCTCCGCAATCTTCACAACGACGGGTACTTGGGTCGATACGCCAGCTAACACGCATGCACCCCGGGGCAGGATCGGCAAGGATTCGAATGAAACACGGTCAAGATAAGCAACAGCTTTCTCAACCGCCTGGATGTCCAAGTTGTTCACCAAGCGATGGAGGAGGTAGTTGTGGAGTTGTGAGATGATCGTCGGCGAAATGTCGTGGGGACGCTGACTCGCTAAGGTGAGGAAAACCCCGAACTTCCTCCCCTCCTTAACGATCTCCTCAAAGGTCTCCAGTCGGTAGTCGCGCCATGCTTCGCTCTCCCGCGAGGATTCGAGCGACAAGATGTTGTGAGCTTCATCGATGATGAGGTTCAGGTACCGCTGGTTTGCAGCATCGAGGTCCTTTTTCTGGTCATAGAGATGCTTGCACAGCAACATTGGAATGACCTTGCGCATAGCCAGATTCACGTCTCTGAGTGAGACCACGATTAATGGCTTGTCGAAGCCGTCATCGTTGCATGCGACCACTAGCTTCTTGATATCGGTGACCCGCGTTTCCAACCGCTTAATGAGTGGAGAGAGATGCTCGCGATTCGAAAAACCACTGATGATGTCGTTGTAATACTGAAGGACGATCTTGAACCTAACGAGATCGATACCGGGTTGGATTGCAGAGAAGTCGATGGACAGGCCGGTGACCTTGTCTTTCGTCAGGGACTCCCAGCGTGCATGATCGGGATCTATGAAACTACTCCAGTTACCCCAGAAAAATTTGCGCTGCGTCGCGTTGTAATGGAGATTCTGCTGGAAATCTTCGATGAGGGCCGCAAGGTCGGTCGATGGACGTGACCCGAGACACGTTTGAACTTCGGCGAGAAGGTTGAGGACAGTCTGACGATCAAGCGACGCGTCATTGCTCTTAGTGGCGCGTAGAACCATGCTTCCCAGGACCCCGAGTAAGTCAGCGGGATCGGCAAGGCGTTGTTCCCAGTATGTGCTGGAGAGCACACGGGCAAGGAAAGGAGCTTGAGTCTTCTCAGTAGCATCCAGTAGAACTGTCCAGAAACTGAGGTCGCTGACTGCCGCAATCGGAAGAGGAAGCCGCGCTGAATCCTTCCGGGTACTGAGAGCGTATTCTCGTTTGTTCTCTGGGCTTGTGATAATCGCGGTGGATCTGACATCTGGGCCGGTCCTGTCGCGGTCAATGTACTCACCGTTAAAGTCGATTAGGACGAACTGAGCGCGTCGTCGAAAGGTTTCGATCGAGCCGTACCGTTCAAAAACTTCGTGGTAAAGCTTTGCTAACGTGTGGGACTTCCCGCTGCCCGTGTTTCCAAATATCCCCACATGACTGGCGAAGATTGCGTTCACACCTATCGACACGGGCTGCGTCGGCTCCATCGCGAGCGCACCAATTTGTATTGGTACGTCGTCATCTTCGACGAAAGTGTGGACGAGTTCGAATTCTTCCTGGGTGAGGATAAAGCATTCGTTGTCGAGCAAAGGTAGCTCGCGCACGCCGCGTTCAAAGCGTCCGCCTTCGAGGTACCCAATAAGGCTTACTTCGAGCTGCCGGGCAAGGGGATCGACACCTCGCTTGTAGATCGCCGACGCCGAGCGGTCCTCCTGGACGAATTCGCCATCTACCTTTGCGATGAGTTCGCCGAAGCCCTTGGAGATCTTGACAAAACTTCCAACAGCAACGTTCCGAACGACACCACCTTGGTATAGGAGGTGTGACGCGTTCTTAAGCTTGTCTACGGAGACTCGTACTCGGCGCCCTTCAACTGAAATCACACGCCCGACGCGGAAAACGGCACTGTGCTCGAAGTCAGTCTCGTCGATCACAAGGCATCAGCGGGCGGCGGGGTGCGAATGTCTAGCTCAATTCGCTGGTCAGGCTGTGGAATCTTATCTGCAACGAGTGGCGCAAAATAGTCCTGCTCGATGACGTCAAGGGTTGCGAACCGCTCAGTATCTTCTCCACTAGGATCCATGGGCGCGACGAGCAGGATATTTCCGTTCTTGATCTCCGTTTCAGGCATGAGACGTGTGTAGCTGTCGCGATCACTGCGAGAGTAGCAGAAGACGATTACCTGAAGCGTTGGATTAGTGCGCGCCGCTCGGAGTACGAGATCCCGCAGGTGCTCGTCCCTGAATGAGAATCCGTGAACGAACAGCACGCTGTTCTCTTTTTCCAACTCATTCGCAAACCTCCGAATTAATTCGTAATAGGTTTCATTCATTACGGTCGTGGCAAATTTACGTTTGTCTGGATTAACGATTCCGAGGCTGCTGTAAGCCCGGGCAAATTCCCTGATAACGGAGACATCAGCGTTGTTTTGAACTGCTAGCTCAGCTTCGCTAAACAGGTCTTCAACAGGACGAATAGTCGGGTGCCGACTCTGTGATTGCGAACGGACGAGTACGTCGATGAGGCAGTCCCGTGCGGCGTTCAACTTCTCCTCGGCCTCCTCCACCACGGTAAGGCCGTGGTCGAAAAAGATGTCAGTCTTGTCGTCGTCGCGAGTCTCTTGACGCCAGGAAGCGGATCCATGCAGTTTGACTAGGTTGAAGACGGGAACCTCGGAGCGATGTTCGTAGCGACTCCCCGTGCGAAAACGGAGAGTGTTAAAGTCCCCGAGATCGAAGCGCGGCCGGATTTTCCCGCTAAACCCATCGCTGTAGTCCAGGCCCAACTGCTCGATAGCGACCTCAAAGATCATATCGACGTTGGTCGTGAAGAGGTTGACCTGTTTGGCGAGAAGTGAACTATGCCGTTTTAGTAGGATGCGATTGAGGGTGCGCAAGAACGTCGCGTAGGAGCGAAGTACCTCCTCGGCTGCCTCATCACGGGCAAGAATACGCTGATTTGGCACTAGGACGTTTTCGAAAAAATAGGCCTGAATGGACGTGCGGACCAATAACTTTGCAGTGGGATTGCCCCTCAGCCTGGCGACATCGGTGAGCGCTTGCTCGATGTTCCCGAGGGACGAGAAGAAGCTACTGGAAGTACCGGCCCCTACGAGAAAGTTCAGATGGGCGTCCTGCACGATTGTGCGCAAACGGTCTAGGGAGATGCTCGACCACTCACTCATTGGTGCCGCTTGTTGCCGCACTCCGTTAATTCGAACGTCCGCCATGCGTTATGGTCTCCCCAAGACAAATCAGTGTTCAGCCTCAACATGGCTGGTCCGGCAAATTTATCATTCGATCGTTGTTCAAGAGATGATCTGGTCCTCAAACCTGTAAAGGTGGGCCTGCTCGCGCATCTCGGCTGACACCACCGTCGCCGGGCCAGCTCAGGATTCCCCGCGTTCGGCAATGTCAATCCAGCGAATGAGCGTTGTGACCGAAAGCCCGAAATCCTTCGCGATCTGCGTCAACGGCGCCTCGTCACTGCGGACAACATCAATAGCATCGTGGCGGAAATTCGCCCCTTGGGCCGTGGGGTTGGTCGCCATCCTTCCACAAGCATGAGCTCGCTACATCAAGGATTCAATGAAACCGGGGGTAGCCCCTTATTCATCCGGCTTAGGGTAGTGAGGAATTTCGACTAGGTCCCCATTGTGCCAACGCTTCCAACGGGTGCCCGCTGTGTCAGTAAAAGTCGCGTATACGCCATTGACCTTATCGGTCGGCTGGACGGAACCCTCTAAGCTATCAGGTGCAATTGCGTGGAAGTGACGCTGGTAGGACTCGTTTCGATCTTTGTCGATTACAACGAGGGTCACGTTGAAAATGGGGAGCTTGCCGTCGTTGCGGACAGTTAGGTGCCTTCGTTCTTCAGGGTTCTCGCCGAAGTTCCTTACAGCCGGCACATAGTTACCGATTTTCACCGTTACGGCTTCTGCCTGCTCGCGGCGTTTACCCTCCAGCTCTGCGTGTCTGTCGCGTATTTGCCGTTGGTACGTCAAAGCGGCAATCAGGAGCGCCCCGCCCGTAAGGGCAGCGCCAAGTGCAGCCGCCACGGCGCCCCAAACGTCGATATTGCGCTGAGCCACTCCGCTGGGTTCGGCGGTTCCGCTGCCGTTGGGCCTTGGAACAAGTTTGATACCGAGGTGACGACCGCGAAGGTGCCTAGGGTAATCGCCGAGGCGGACATCACTACTGGCCTGTGCGTCCAGTCCCAAAACGCCTTCAGTTTAGTCATGAGAGATGGTCTTAAATTCTGTCGTCCCACTAAGCTCTGTTAGCTTGCCAGTGGAATCTCTTCGCCAGTATGCCCCTCCCGAATCTTTGAACTCCAAGTAGGCACCACCACCCTTGACAAAGGTGGTTGGCAATTGCCACGACTTTCCATCACGGCTTAGTAAAATATGTGGAACGTCCTTCTTCTGTTTTGGTTCGCTGGAGCCGAGAAGGAATACGCGGACATCGTAGATTGGCAACCGGCTGTCGTTCCGGATGCTTAGTTCCCGCTTGTAGGGTTGGTTGAGAACCGAAGAAACTATGATCGCCACTCCAGCGGCCTGGGCGGAATGCTGGTCACGCACTTGGCGAAGATACGTGTGAGCGCCTAGCCATAGAGCCCCAGCAGTTCCTACCGCTCCGAGGGCCTGACCGACAGCGCTTATCCAATCGGTAATACTGGGCATTGGATCTCCGTGCGGCCCCAGAGCCTTGAGGCAAATTAGTGCGGAAAGGGTGAGTAGAGCGACGCTGATAAGAGTTAGAACAAGTGTCGGGGCGTCCCGACGGAACCTCTTCACCAGGTTACGGAACTTTCGAAGGATGGCTGTCATCACTGTCGCCCGAGTGCCGTCACGGTAGAGGTCCAACCGCTGCCACTTTTGCTTTCTCTAGTTCTGCGGACGTGCTGCATAGGTATCTCGTTACCGTATAGAGCCTTATCCGTGTAGATGCCGTCGGTCTCATAGCCATCGAAACCGTACATCACGGACGCGGTGGACTTGAACACTGGCGTTGACCGTTGCATTTGCACTGCATCGTGGCAAGCCTCCTCAGCGTCCGTGAGTCTTTGTGCAGCAGCATCATCAATGGCCTTTTGGGCGTCAACGACTGCCTGTGCGCTGGCGGATACCCTTGCTACCACGCTGGCTTTGGCATCCGCTTCCTGACCCGCTCTGATCGCCTGGGAGCTGACAGCAGTGGCGATGATAGCCAGCAGGACCACGATTGTTGCACCGATGATGATGAGCAGTGTGTTATTGCCTGCAGGGGCGGGCTGTGGGATGGTCATCTGTCAAACCTTCGGTGCGTAACGGCGGGCGAGTAGGGCCGGCTGCGGTCCCCCAGCACTGCACCTCGGATGGAAGAATATCTAGAAGCCCGACGAGTAACAAACTGAGGTGAGAAAGGCCCGACAAAATAAGGCGGGCTTGGGTCGGGGCTATGTCTCTGTTGGCGCGTGTGTACGCGTTCAGGAGCAGTTGCTGCGTCTGTTCGATGCGCTTCCGCTTCGCAGCGCTGTCGTGTTTCCTGCGTCGCGCGGCGCCGGCAGCCTCTGCCCGAGCCAGACTGCGATTACGGCTACCCGCTCATCCGGTTGCACGCCTATTGATCCCGCTCTTGCCGGTCGAGGCGGCGATCCCTATGACTGGGAGCGTCTGTGCAGGAAGAAGTCATCCTCGATCTTCAGCACCAATGACACCATCAAGCGGAGAAGCTGTAGGTATGATGTCCGGTGAGCAGACTCGTCGCGGGGGTCGGCGTTGGTGCCGTGGAGGTACCTATTGCGCAAGTCATGGCCGTCGCTGAACTCACTCTTGTTTAGGAAGAAGTTGAAGTAGCTCGCTTCGGCCGAAGTGAGAAGCGTAGAACCGAACTCGAGCCATCCTCTCTCCACCAGGGATACCGCGGCCGATTCCTCGAACCCATAGTGACCGAAGGGGCCCGCTCCATACTTGTGGACGTCCTGCAGAACTCGGATCATCGGCAGGGAGCTGAAACAAATCACGCCATCGTCGAGCGACATGAGGCCTTCCGCAATAAGCCAGTCGACCGGCTCTACCTGATAGTGGATCAGATCCGTGTAACTGACCTCGTGAGTCAGGACCAGCTCCACGAACGTCCTCGCCCGAAGCTCCTTGTTGACGTAAGTGATCCTCGACTGGTCATTGAACAGAAGATGGAGCGCGGCGTCGCAGTCCCGGCTTTCGGCGCGAATCAGGTGCTTCTGGTCGACGAGGCTGGGGATGTTTCCCCAGGGGCGCGGGGCCGACGTCATCTGCAGGAGCTCGCGGTCAAGTTCGCCATCCTCGCAATAGAGTGTGAATTGCTTGGTGACGCTCTCCATCTCGGCGCAAATATGCCGACAGCGTTCGAGGTACGTGCTGCTCGCGGTGGAAGGCGCATACTCGAACCCTGCGGCATCGAACACCTCGGGGAGGTACTCGCGAAAGTACCAAGCGATCACATCTTCGACTTCGACGCCCTCTCGTTGAAGAAAGTCGTAGTAGGCCTCGGTGCCGAGAATGGTCAGGCAGTCGCGGTGAGCGAAAGCGCCTCCTCGAGGATAGGCGTCCTTTCCTGACACGCGCAGCCCCTCCAAGGTGCCGATCTGGCTCCTGAAGGAGGGGAAGGCTAGCAGCCCGCGTCCTTCCGAGTACCCCACCATGTCCCTGAAGTTCGCGAGGACGTGCAGCGACTCCATCGACGACTTCAGATGTAGGCCGCCGAACGTGCGCTGACGGAGGGTTCTGGTGTCCTTCCGTTCGACGCGGTCGAGGACGGGCTCCCGCTGCTCCAGATCGATTCCCACGGCGTACCCCGTGCTCATGGACGTGTGCGTCTTGTCCTCGAACAAGGCCCGAACGAGGCCGGCTTTACGACGCTGTGCCGCCAGGCGGATCTTGGGGGTGATCCCGTGCTCCAGCTTGTCCTGCGCGTTGGCGATGGCCTCGACGTAGTTGAGATGTGGCGATTCGCTGTCGATGTAGCTCTGCAGGATCTGTTGCGAGTCGGCGGTAGTCAGGCTTTTCGGCAGGGCGTATGCGTCGGAGGAGTTCTTGATCAGGTGGCTCTTCACCAGTAGCTCAGCGCACCGGGCGTCGGCAAGCAGCGCATCGCGCAGCCTTCGGTCATGGGCCTCCACGAACGGCTTGTCCTCGAGCATCGCCCACAGCGGAATACCCGCCCCGACGAGCGCGTCAAAGAGCGCTTGTCCTCCTACGTTCTTCGCTACCTTGTACCTACCGATGAGCAGCAACACGTCCAGCGTGTACTCTCGGTCTAGTCCGTTCAGGTGCTCGTCGATGCTTAAGCTGTCGAGCTTCGAAAAGAAGGCGGCGATCTGTCCGCGAAGCACACGGGATGCCGTTGCCAGCGTGTCACGCTCCTCCTGGGTCAGCGTCCTGGGCAGGACTCCGAGCCTCTCGAACTCGAGCGCGTTGTAGACCTCGAGAGCGTCGTTCATCGAAGCAATTGCCTGCTTGCCGGACTGCGCCCGGATCAGGGCCACGGCCTCATCGACCAGCACGGCGTTGGCCACGTCGTGCGGACCGTAGAACTTGAGCCTGTCGCGTTGTGCTGGATCTTTCATGCAATGAGGTTATCCACATAGTCCCACAAACGAGTGCTATATGACGGTCTCAGCTTCAGACTGCGCGTCGACCGGATCCGTGTGATTTCAAGGTACGGCGCGATACGTTGGGAGTTTGCGCCCTCTCAACAGGCGTTAGTCTGAAACCCCTGTTCATATCTGCTTGAGGTCCCTTGACGGCGCCGTCCCCGCCTTCGGCGCTGGCTCCGCCGCCGAGCTTGTCGCGCCACGAGGTCTCGTCCTCTCTGCGAACGCCCTCGCTCGGCGACACTTGGAGCCGTCTGCTCGTCGGGGTCGATGAACTTGACGCAGCCGCTCAAAAGAGGATCGCGAGCACGGCTACGGCACCGGTCAGGATTTTGTTTCGAGTCTTCATTTCGTTCCACCAGATCTTTACTTCAGTCGACAAATGGTCTGCCCAACAGCCCGGCGCGAAGATAGCCACGCTCAGCCGGCCGAAGACGCAGGTGCTCGCCATCCAGTTCTGGAAGATCCCAGGCCTTTGATCGCAGCGGTGCGGAGCAGCAGCATCGCCAGCATGGAGCCGTAGGAGATGAAGAACAACCGGAGATACGAGCTTCGTGCGACGACTGCTTAGATCGTGTCTACGATGTCGCGCAGCGCGCTCTTGCCCGCTCGATCTTCGCGTCGCCGCTGTTGCGTGGTCTGTTGGCAGACTGTTGCGGATGAGCTGGATCGAGTAGAACGGGAACAGCAGCACGATGCCTGTTCCCGCCAGGTCCGCCCAGCTGCGGCGGGCTACCACGTACGCCAGCCCAGCAGTGCCATCAGCCTGTCAATAGCAAAAACAATCGGCAGCGCCCACAGCACCGCGCTCACGAGTCGGATCCAGCGGGCCAGCCGGCGGTCATCGAGCCTGATCTGTGCCGACCACGAGCCCGTCCACACCGATGCGGTGGGCCTACCGCGGAGCGAGGCAGACAAGCACCAGGGCAGCGCCTGCCCGCTGCTCCTTGCGCGCCTCGCGTGCCTCTCCTCGCCGAGGTACGCGACCCTGAACTCTTCCGGAATGCCGACTGTGCAGTCTCGTCGCAGAGAAAGTAGCGATGTCGAGGGCGAGTCTGCTCCGTCGAGAAGTGGTTTGCGGCTGTGGTGAAAGTTATGATCGGTCCCGATGACAATTGTGATCCTCGATACGAATGCTCTACCGCACGGGCACTTCAACGAACGCGTTCTGAACAACCTGATCAAGGTCGCGAGCCACGGGGCGTCGATCGTTGTCCCCGAAGTGGTTGTGTGGGAGTGGGCAGAGCACGCGCTCCTGGCTCAGGAGTCGCTCGCGGAGATGTTGACGAGCCATCGCGTGGACGCCGCGGTCGTCACTCCTCTCCAGAAGCCTGAGATTCCCGCGATTGACGCGCTGATCGCCAGGATTGAGGCTCTGCTAATTGGCCGGGCTATTGTCTGGTCGCCTCCAGCAGAGACCTGGCGCGATGCCCTCAGGCAGCAAGTGCTCCAGATCGGCACCGGTGAGCGCAAGGCGGGCACCAAGACCGGGGCCGCCGACGCGGTGGTGCTCGCGTGCGTCCAGCACCATCTCGACAACGCCGGGGGCGCAGTCGTGCTGGTGACGAGCGACGGCGGCCTACGCGCTACGTGCAAGGAGCAGTGCGGAGACGCCCTGGTCGCGAACGGCGTGGGCCAGCTTCTGCCCCAGCTGAACAAGTTCGAGCCTGCCGAAGAGGACCTCGCTCTGCGCGCTGAGGAGCAGTTGCCAGTCTTCTTGAACGAAGAGATCGCCGACCAAGGCCAGGCCATGGCGTTCGACGACCTGGGCGTCGAGTTCCAGTCGGGCACCATGCGGCTCGCGATCGACACGTCTCCGCGCTTGTCGGCGGTCCTGCTCTCGAAGGTCGAAATTGCCGAGATCCACGACTTCAGGATTGCCCGCGACGATGGGAACCGCTACGGGCTCGCGGACCTGCGGATCTTCGGGGATATCTCGATCGTGGTCGTCGAGCAGCTCGAGATCGCGCCGGTTCAGTACGCTCCGGTGCCAGAGGTCGTACCCATTTCGATGGCGTACATCGACGTCACGGTTGCGATCAGGTGGAACCACAACTGGCAGCTCGAAGGGATCGAACCGACGGGTGTCGCGGTTGTAGTGGCCGCGGACGACGACGCGCTCGACGACGAGGACGCCTATGAGCTCGAGGCCCCGGAGTTCCAAGCGAAGGCGATGAGGTTCCCAGAGCAGAGCGAAAGGCGCGGCAACCAGTAGAGTAGCGGCCGATGGGTGGCCAAGCGGCTGTACGCTGGCGACGGGCTGCTCTACAACGACATCCATTCGACGCGGTCCCTCTGGACGCCTTTGTGTCCCGCGCAGCACTTGCCGACGGGGTGGTCTGCGGCTCGACGATCAGATTTATGACTCGTTGCTGCATGGCCAGGTCAAGCTCCTGCCAGCGCGCTTCCACGTCGTCGGCACCTGTCAACGCATCTACGGGCTGCTGGCCATCAGTGACTCGAGCCGGCGCTACGCCGCGTCGATCACGGGGCGAGCGGCGCTGCTGCTCGGATAGGAATTCGAGGTTCTTCTCCTTCGACGCCCGCGCACAGCGAAGGCCACGGAGGTCAGCAGCGAGTGGCTATACAACGGGCCACACCCCGCTCCGAGGGCGGCCCGAATAAGGTCCAGCCTGCGTATGGGCCACAGCTCGAGCGGGAGGTGACTGTTCGCCTTTACTCAGGTTTCTCCCTGGAACCCGGTTCAAGGGTGGTGGCTGCGTCGAGGGCGTCATCGACGACGATGAGGTAATTGTTGCGTCCTGTTGCCAGAAGGATGGAGTGCTCGCCGTTTTTGTTGTAGGCGAGGTCGACGGCGTCGTTGGCGTTGGTGATGTTGAGCCGCCGTAGGAGTCGGGCGATGTCGAGGGTGTCCTCATGCCCTTCCGCGGAGATTTTCATGGCGAGGAGTATTTCGGTATCCGCCGCCTGGATGGTGATCCCGTCGAGGCGTTCGAGTTCGACCCAGGTGGCGTTGTCCGGGAGGAAGGCTGCGGCGTTGGAGTTGAGCCAGTCGAGTGCGAGATTGTAGTCATCGGCCATGTCAGCGACGACGGCGTCGACGGCGGTTTTGTCGGCGTAGCTGGCAACGATGTCGGCGGTGGGTCGGTTGCCGATTCCCTGCAGGATCAGTGCCGCACCGCCAACGAGTTCATTTCCCCGTGGATGCCGCGGGCCTGCAGGCGGCGGCCGAGCTCCTCGAGGAGGGAGTGGATTTCCTTTGGTGGAGGTGAGTTCTCCAGAGCTCATGCGGTGGCCAGGGTGCGTTCGCGGATGAAGACGTTCATGGCGGCGAGTTCTTCGGGTGTTTCGGGCATGGTGAGTTGCTTCATGGGTTCGCGGATGTACCGGTAGGACTCGGCAGGCATCCACGCTTCGGTGAGTGGTTTTATGCGTTGGGTCCAGGACGGTGCTGGTTGGCCGAGTCGGTGTGCCGTGTAGTTGGTAATGCCGGCGAGGGCGGCGGCCCAGTGTGGGTCCTTCAGCCGGGGGCTGCGCTGGAGCAGCGGATGACAGGCATTGAGGGAGGCAGTGGCGTAGTCGGCGAGCATTTTGATCGCGAACTCGAAGTCCCGGTTGGCGAGCAACTCGGTGAACATTCGGGCATAGTCACGGCGGGCCGGGTCGTGGTCGCTGCCGCGGAGAATGGGGTCGATGGCTTCCAATGATAGGCCGAGGGCTGCCATGACGGCGAGGGTCTTGCCGAGTTCAGCACGTTCGTGGCTGGCTTCGAGATCTATGAGGAACTTTCGTGACACCCCTGCCTTGTCGGCAAGAGCCTGTTGGGAGAGCCCGTTTGCCTGGCGCCGGGGCGCGGAGGATCGCTGCGGCCGCGGTCGGTGAGTTGATGCTGGTTCTGTACGTCATTATCGTTCTCCCTTCCTGAGTGTTATGTCACCGAATGGTGACAATTGCTTTGTTGGTGGCCGGCGGGCCGTGCCCGGGCAGGCGGGTAATGCTGCCGCGAGGTCGAAGCGCCATGAATGTGTGAAAGGAGGAAACCTGATGAAACCTTCCTGGTCAGCTCTTATCAGTAGTTGCGGTAGCCGCGGTGTACTTGGCGTCCTGATCGTCGTACGTCGCGTTTTCGAGGCCATGGGCGGCAACCCGGCAACCACCGACAGGGGCAAAAAGGAAGTGTGGACAATGTCCACACTTTCCGCCTCGGACTGCCTCATACAGCTGTCGGACTACCCCGTATTCCGCATGTTTCCGCCACTTCCCAGTGTTCCCAAGGTTCGGAATCCCGTTCGAGTCCCACCTCGGGCACGGCATACCCCCTCGTCAGAGGGGGTTTTTGCTTTAACGTGTGTACATTCTGGGTGGTCAAGTCCCTCTGACACTGGCCGCGGGGTGTGCCTGGCGCCGCGGGTCGCCTGTTTGGTTGTGGGGGAGCGGGCTCAGGGTCGTGGCTGACCGGCCCTCCGCTTGCTCTGAGCTGGGTTATGGGTTCCTGTCTTTCGTCCGGTAGGTCGTGGTTGCCCTACACCTGTTCATAGGTAATGGCGGTGAGCGCAACATGACTTAGAGAACCCACGCCGAGACCGGCTTGGTTTCGGGTGGCTCCTGGGGGATGGAGACGAGGTTGGTGGCAGCTCTGCCAGTCCAAAGAGGGGGTGAACATTGTCCACACTTACGTCTTCTCAATTGAGTCTGTTCACGGCCATTGCCTGCCCTTTGTTCGACCTTCATCTACTTAACGCGTGTAAGGGTCCGAGCCGAGACGCCCGTTTGCAAGCGCACCATCTGTAGCACCGCGGCAACGTGAGAGTCCAGCCGCGACGGGCGCCCGGGTACTCAGGGGAGGTCTCTTCCATGTCGTCGACGCGTAACTATGACTAAGTGGGGAGTGTCCGGCGCGGATCGCGGTCCCTTTCAAAGTCGCCGAGCTTTTGGAGTTCGCGTTTATGGAACTCTTTACGGACTCCCGCGAAGGCCGCAAGCGTCAGTTACTCCGTCCCCAAAGCTCCTATTAGGCCGCTAGCGCTGCACCGTGTGACGTACCGCGCCGCGGGATTACATGACCGATCAGCCTTCGAGGGATTCGGCCCAGCTGCGCGAACCCGTCGAGCTCCCTCCGGCGCCGCAAAGAAGTTTGGCCAGTTAGCCACCTACTTATGTTCAAATTATGCTTAAGTGGTCTATGCTCGTAGCATCCCCCTCAAGGAAAGAGCAAAGATGCTTCTCGAGCGAGACCTCATTCAAGCCACCGGCTTCCGCAATGTCCGCGACGGTGATCGCGTGACCGGCTTCCAATTCAGGGTGCGCATGCCGTCGTACCGCGGTATGGCTGCGTCGCTCATCGACGGCATCGCAGTACGTGTCGGCGATGTAGTGGACGTCCCGGCTGAGATTCCTCTCTGGACGCTCAGTGGAAACACGTACACACTTCGGGAACTCTGGGCGAGCGATGGTGCTCGTTGGCAACTCGAAGAGGCTGCAACCGTCACAGTGCCGTTTGAAGGTGGGCTCCCCCAGGGAGTGCATGATGTCCACGTGGAACTGAAGCTGCGTATGTCCTATATACCGATCGAGCATCAGCCCACTGTGCACCGGGCATCGCGAAGAATCACTCTTGCCCCGGAGGGTGGCGACGGCGTGTTCCGCTACGGCGTCTCCCTCTACAGTTTCATGCACGACTACGGAACAGTCCTGGATTTGGAGACGGCCTTGGCAGCCGTGGCAGATACCGGAGCCACCGGGGTCGAAATCCTGGGTGAAGGCCACGTGCCAAACTATCCGGAACCAACCACCGTATGGATCGATCAGTGGTTCAGCCTGCTGGAAAAGTATTCGCTGGAGCCGACCAACTACGGCTCATGGATTGATACCCGGCTCCGACCTGGCCAGGCGATGACGGCTCAAGAGGGAGCGGTTGCACTGCAGCGGGACCTCACGCTGGCCAATCGGCTGGGTTTTGGGTTTGTGCGGCCAAAGATCGGAGTGGTGTCCAGTGACCTGATTCCGGATCCCATCTGGACCGAATCCGTGGAACGTTCTTTGGACCTCGCCCACGAACTCGGAGTGGTCATCTGTCCGGAGATCCACTCGCCGACTCCCATCAAGCATCCGGTAGTGGACGACTACATCGGCTTGATCGAACGCACCGGAACGAAGAACTTTGGCTTGCTGATAGACACGGGAATTTTCCAGGACCGGCCCATCCCTTTGCGCGAAGGCGAAACGCGGGAAACAAGGCCAGCTTTCCTCGATGGCATTGGCGTTGACCCGGCTGACTTCGTAGATGTGGCTCAGTACGTGGTCTTCGTTCAGGCCAAGTTCCACGACATCAACGAAAATCTCGAAGACCAGCAGATTCCTTGGCGTCCTGTGCTTCAGGCGCTGAAAGACGCCGGCTACAACGGCTACCTGTCCAGCGAGTACGAAGGCGAACGGACGCCATGGCGTTCCATCGAACAAGTTCGCCGTCAGCACTCGCTCATCCGCACCATCGCCTCCGAGCTCGCCTGAGTATCCTCACAGTTAGAGAAGAACAATGCCCAATGGACTAATTCACGAAGACAGCCTGCGCGCTCACCCTGAGGGCCTCGCCGTGTCGCTCACGCTTCCCTGGTACAGGAGCCTCTGGCTCTCATCCTTATCCACGCTGAAACTCACAGTCGATGGAGAGGAGGTTCCGAGCGAAGAACTGTCCCTCAGCCTCGGCGGTGCGAGCTATGCCCTGGCCGACCTTCCCCAACAATTCGAAACATTGTGGTTCCTGCAGGAGCACCCGCTGCTGATCGCCAAGCGACCGGAGCCCGTTCAAGTAGGGGAGCGGCACACCATCCAGGTCTTCGGTGAGCTTCGACTTCCCTACATGCAGATAGCGCCAGGTCAGGATGGCGGCCCCGGCATGTACGTACCGAACTTCGTCAACCAAAACCTCGAACTGACGGTCGTGGACGCGGACGCACCGGCACCGAAAACCACGACGGCGGACACGCCCCCACCGCCGAAAGCGGACGAAGACCCGTTCTCACTGGGGCTGACTCTTTACTCAGCCAGTGCAGAATTCCGGGCCGGGTGGTACGACTTCGATGGCTTGCTGAACAGGGTGGCTGAGCTTGGCATCGGTCCGGGCATCGAGATTGTCGCTTCCCAGGTACTGCCGACATATCCGGAAGTTACTGCTGATTTCGCTGCGTCCTGGCAGCAAGCGTTCGACAAACATGGCTTCGACGCGAGTTCCTTCGGAGCAAACCTGGACATGGGGCGGCGCCGGGACCGCGACATGACTCCGGACGAAGAGTACGAATTCACCGAGAGGCTCTTTCAAGGCGCCAGTAAACTGGGCTTCCCCTTGGTGCGGATCCAGAGTGCCAAGCCGGAGCTGCTACGCCGGTTGCTGCCTCTCGCTGAGAAGCTTGAGCTCAAACTCGCGTACGAGATCCATGCTCCGCTCGGGCCCAACTCCCCGGAGATCATGAAGGTCCGGGATGTCTATGCCGAGCTGGACTCGCCGCTGCTGGGGTTCGTTGCCGATTTCTCGTCCACCATGCACAGCATGTCTCCGACGCTGCTGCGGGCCGTTTCCCGGGCTGGCTTGGACGGGGAAGCGCTGGAACGCCTGCAGGCTATTTGGGCCACCGACGCCACCATGCGGGAACGCCAGCAAGAGTTTATCGGTTACCTGCGGGGGCGGGACTTTGACCCTGCCCGGCTGGGCTCTTTCGCCCACTTGGCATTCAACATGCACGGCCACGTCAAGCCGACCGAGTGGGCGGACATCATGCCGCAGATCATGCACGTCCACGCCAAGTTCTATGACATCGATGAGCAAGGCAACGAGCCCGCCATCGACTACCCGGAGCTCGTCAGGGTCTTCGTGAAAGGTGGATACCGGGGCTACTGGTCCAGTGAATGGGAGGGGCACGCCTTCGCTGAATTGGGCGAAGTCGACCCGCTCCTGCTGGTCCGCAAGCAGCACGACCTGATCCGTCGCAGCATGCGTGCTGCCGTGGCACCAGTCTGATATATACCGCATCACGTAATGCCCGGCCGGATTCTCCGGCTGGGCCTTACGTGTTGGCGGCAGTTCCGGCGGCCACAATGGCAGCGGCCTCTTCGAAGAGTCCGCGCATCCAGATGTGCTCGGAGTCTGCGTTGTGAACAGGGTGCCACCACAAGGCGTTGACCAGCGGAGTAGCCGGGAAAGGCAACGGAAGGATACGGACGCCACCCAGGCGCCGGGCAATGGGAGCCAGGGCTGCCTGAATGAGCCCAATCCTGTTGGTGCCGGCGATGAAGTGGGGGAGTGCCTGGAAGCTTTCCACAACTACTTCCACCCGCGGTTCAATGCCCAGTTGCTGGATCTGGCGTTCGGCGGAGGTGAATGCTGACCGGGATTGGTAGGTCATGACCCATGGCAGGGCGGCGATGTTGTCCATCGAGACCTCGTCCCCGACGGACTCATTGGTTTCCGAAACCACCGCCAGCCAGTCATCGCGCCACAGGTCGACAAAGGGAAGGCCGGTCAGGATCCCGTGCGGAATCACCATGCCATCTGCAGCCCGTAGCCGATTGGCCGCGTCTTCGACCACCACAGGGTTGTGCAGCATAAAACGGAATCGGACTCCGGGGGCCCGCTCGGCTGCGAGCTCTGAGACGATGCGGCCAACAGTGGTGAAGCCGTAGTCGGATCCGTAGATGGAAAATTCGCGCGCCGATTCGTTGGGCTCCCAGCTGGCCTGGCTCTCGAATACCCGGCGCGCGGCGTCCAGGGCAAGCGTGGTGTGCTCGGCGAGCCTGAGGGCAAATGGCGTGAGCTCATACGTGTTCCCGCGCCGGGCCAGAATTGGATCGCCGAAGTGGCTCCTGAGTCGGGCCAAGGACGCGCTCAGTGCCGGTTGACTCAAATGAAGGCGTTCGGCGGCCCGCGTTACGCTGCGTTCGGTGATAAGGGCGTCCAAGGACGTCAGCAGGTTGAGGTCGAGCCTGGAAAGCAGTGCGTGGTCCGTCACCCGGGATCCTTTGAGTCTGGGCCTTATGGGAAAGAAGGCGTAGCAGGACCAGTGTATCCATGCCCTTGATGACTCTCCGGTAGCTCATCGGAGGGGCAAATACGGGG
This sequence comes from Pseudarthrobacter sp. PvP004, assembly GCF_017876035.1. Classification (NCBI taxonomy): domain Bacteria; kingdom Bacillati; phylum Actinomycetota; class Actinomycetes; order Micrococcales; family Micrococcaceae; genus Pseudarthrobacter; species Pseudarthrobacter sp. PvP004. The sequence goes on along the minus strand of NZ_JAGINL010000001.1, from coordinate 1,880,419 downwards.
TCCGCGACCGGCCGCGAGGCAGAACAGTGGGACTTATGTGCGGCATTCAAAATACTTATGTGTCTTTCTGGCAAATGCCATGCATACTGATGAGTGACCGGGGTCACGGTACTCCGACAGACAAAGAAGTCAGAAAGGCTGAAAATGACACAGCACCGCTTCCGGGGACTTAAGCTCGGCGTCCTCGTTGTCCCAACCGCTGCTGCACTGGCACTAACAGGCTGCTCGAGCTCCACTCCCGCGGCCAGCAACGGCGGCTCCAAGGAATTCTCGCTGACGTTCTCCACGTCCAACACCATCGAGAGCCCCTTCCAAAAGCTAGGCGAGCAGTACATGGCCGCTCACCCGGACGTGAAGATCACGTTCAACGCGCAGCCCAACGACTCATACGACCAGACTGTTCGCACCCAGCTGCAGGCTGGCAATGCCTCAGATGTGATCGTGACCTCGCCAGGCTCGGGCACCGGCCGGAGTATCCTTCCGCTGGTCGAGGCGAACTTCCTCGAGCCGCTGGACGAGTCCGCGAAGAAACTGGTTCCCGTAGGGAGCGAGGCACTGTTCGGCAAGGATGGGAAAGTCTACGGACAGGCGCCGGAGATCACCGTTGTGGGCATCGTGGCCAACGAAACTGCCGCCAAGGCGGCCGGTCTCTCCGATTTTCCTACCGACTTCGCAGCTTTGGAGAAGCAGTGCTCCACCTTGAGCTCATCCGGTAAGTCGTTCTTTGCCCTTGCCGGCTCGGCCGCCCCGAATACTGGCCTCATGGCCATGTCCTTGGCGGCGTCCCGCGTCTACGCCGAGGACCCGAAATGGAACGAAAAGCGCGTCAACAAGGAAACGACCTTCGCTGATACCCAGGGCTGGAAGGACTCCCTTGAGGCCGTCAAGACGCTCAACGATGCAGGATGCTTCCAAAAGGGAGCTGCGGGCGCCGGCTTCGATGCCATCACCAAGGGGCTTGCCAGCGGGTCTTCCATTGCCGGCTTCGTCCCGGGTCCCACCTGGAAGCAAATTAAGACGGCGGCCGCGGATGCAGATTTCGCAGTCCGCGCCCTGCCTGCTGAAGGTTCGGGCAAGAGCTACGTCTACGCCAGCGCCAACTACTCCTTCTCCATCAATGCCGCGTCCAAAAACAAGGAAGCTGCCAAGGCATTCCTGGATTGGGCAGCCGAACCTGAGCAGACCAAGACCTTTGCTGAGGCCGACGGCGCCCTCCCTGTGAGCGGCCTCGAGAGCTATGACTACGGTTCGGGCGCCTACAAGAACGTCGGGGACCTCATCAAGGATGGAAAGTACGGTCCGCTGCCCAACAGCCAATGGCCAAACTCCGCTGTCTACGACGCACTTGCCACTGGTGTCCAAGGACTCCTGACCGGACAGAAGTCCGTTGACCAGGTCCTGCAGGCCATGGATTCGGCCTGGGGCTAAGAGCAGATTCAGACCAACGACGTTCCGACGACTCAAAGGGACAAGCAAGGATTACCATGACTGCGACGATGCAATCGAAAACCGAAGCAGCAAATGCGCCCCGGCGAGGCAGGCGGAACCCGGGGGCGGCCCGCAAGGTCCGCTCCCGGGGTGGCTCCCTGCAGTTCGGACACTGGTGGTGGGCCCTTCCCGGCATAGCCCTCGTCATCGCCATCCACTACGTGGCCACTGGCATCGGCGGCTACTTCGCCTTCACCAACTGGACCGGAATCGGGTCCTTCAAGGTAGTGGGCCTGGCCAACTTTGAGGCCATCTTTAAAGACCCCACCAAGCTTGGGGCCTTGATGAATACCCTGTTCCTGGCCTTCTCCTCAGTGTTCCTTGGCAATGTAGCCGGCTTGGTCATCGCCCTGGGATTGAACCGAGTGGTGAAGACCCGGTACCTCCTCCGCACCCTGTTCTTCATGCCCGTAGTCCTCAGCCCTCTGGCGACGGCCTACATCTGGAAGTACATCTTCGACTTCGACGGTCCCATCAACGTCTTCCTCAAGTCCGTCGGCCTGGAAGATCTCGCCAAACCGTGGCTCGCCGATCCACAGTGGGCCATCTGGACAGTATTGGTAGTCCTGGTATGGGGCAGCACCGGCTTCGCGATGGTCATATTCATGGCCGGTCTGGCCAGCGTCCCCGTGGAAATCGAAGAAGCCGCCGCCATCGACGGCGCCAACCTGTGGCAACGGTTCTGGAACGTCACGCTCCCGGCGATCCGCCCCGCGGTAGCAATCGCAACAACACTCGGCATCGTCCAAGGACTCAGGGTCTTCGACCCCATTATGGCACTCACCGGCGGCGGTCCAGCGGGCGCCACCGAAACCCTGGCCACGCAGGTCTACAAGCAGGCTTTTGCCCTGGGTAACTTCGGTGGCGGTGCCGCCCTGGCCCTGGTGCTTGCACTCATCATCTTGTTCTTCGCCGTAATCCAGCAGCGGCTGACGCGATCGAACCCGGAGGACTAACAATGTTCCGTTACACGAAACTGACTCTTCTCCGCGAAATCGGGCTGTGGGTGTTGGCCCTCCTTTTCCTGGCACCCTTCTACTTCCTGGTGACCACCGCCCTGAAGTCAGACAGTGAGATCTACACCACCTCGCCTCTCGCGCCGCCGTCAAGCCCGGATTTCAGCAACTTCACGGCCGTACTGACTGCTACAGGCAACTCCAACGTGATGCTGGGGCTGATGAACAGCCTGATCATCACGGCGGGCAGCATCCTGGGCCTGATCGCCCTTGGCTCCATCACCGGCTACGTGATCTCCCGTTCAACTAAGCGCTGGAGCAAGGGCGTTTACTACCTGTTCCTGATAGCGATCATTCTGCCGGGGCAGCTCGGGGCGGTTCCGCTGTACATGGGCGCCCGCTCCTTGGGCCTCACGGGTTCAGCCTGGGGTCTGATCGTTCTATACACAGGCATGTTGCTGCCGCTTTCGATCTTCCTTTACGCCAACTTCTTCCGCGGTCTCGGTACCGACTACGAGGAAGCGGCAACCATCGACGGTGCCAGCAAGACGCAGGTTTTCTCCAAGGTGGTCTTCCCCATGATGGCGCCCGCCACCGGAACTGTGACGATCTTTGCGGGCCTGATCGTGTGGAACGACTTCTTTACCTCGCTGATCTTCCTGGGCGGATCCAGCAACCAGACCCTGCCGGTGGCCATGTACTACTTCATCGGCTCCCTTGTTTCCCAGTGGAACTCCATCTTTGCGATCGTGATCGTGTCCATGATCCCGATCCTGGCCCTGTTCCTCTTCGCACAGAAGCGCTTCATCCAAGGCTTCTCCGGCGGCCTGAAAGGCTGAGCGAGACCGAAAGCCGGCTTCAGGCCGTCCCGGCAGATGCAGCCCACGACCACCCCATGTTTTAGAGCAACCCCCTAAATTTCAGGAGACAGCCATGTTCCAACTTGCGCCGAATATCGACCTTCTATTCTCCGAAGCTGGCGAAAGTGCCGCCGACCGGGTGCGGGCAGCAGCAGCTGCCGGCTTTGACGCCGTCGAAATGTGGGGACCCACGGGTAAAGACATCCTCGCCTTGAAGGCAGCCCTGGATGAAACGGGCGTGCAACTCACTGCCCAACTCGCGGAGCCGCGGATGCAGTTCATGATTCCGCCGAAGAACCATGCACCTTTCTACGAAGGTCTGGATGCCGGTGTCGCAGTAGCCCAGCAACTCGGATGCCCGCGCATCGTGGTGGGAAGCGGGACCGGGTTCGGCGGACGCAAACGCCAGGACCAGCTGGACGAACTCATCGAAATCTTCACCAAGGGTGTCAGTCACATCCAGGGGTCAGGCATCACGCTGGTTCTGGAACCGGTCAACGTTCGCGTGGACCACCCGGGCGCCCTGCTGGATCGGACGTCCGAGGCCGTCTACATCGCCCGCGGCGTCAACTCACCGTCCTTCGGCGTCCTCTACGACCTTTACCACTCCACGGTCGAGGGCGAAGATATCGCCAAGGAACTCGCCAATGCCGGCGACCTCATCAAGTACGTTCAGATCGCCGATGCGCCGGGCCGCGGTGAGCCGGGCTCCGGTTCCATTGACTGGGCTGCCCGTCTCAACGACCTTCAGTCCAGCGGCTACACGGGTCCGATCGGCCTTGAGTACTACCCAACCATTGACTCTGCCAAGTCGGTGCGGCGCATCCAGGAACTGGTGGCTTCACGGTGACTCAGCGCTCTTACCCCGCGGCGGTGGACGTCGCCATCGTGGGCAGTGGCCCCACAGCCTCGGCCTACGCGCGGATCCTCAGCGAAGAGGCCCCCGGTGCAACCATCGCCATGTTCGAAGTGGGGCCCACGGTCAGCAACCCGCCGGGTGCCCACGTCAAGAACATTGCAGATGAGCAGCGGCGAACGTTGGCGCAGCGTGCCTCTGAGGGTCCGGGGGCGGGTGCTGCAACGGTCAACTCGCCGGGCGCCGTCAAAAGCGGCAAACGCAGGGCACGTCCCGGAACCTACCTGCTCACCGAAGGCTATGCGTTTGCGGGGGAGGACGGCCTGCCGGTAGCAGCCATGTCCAGCAACGTGGGAGGAATGGGTGCCCACTGGACGGCTGCGTGCCCCCGCCCCGCCGGCAAGGAACTTATTGGATTCCTGCCGGACCTCGACGCTTTGCTGGACGATGCCGAACGCCTCTTGGGCGTCACGACGCACGCTTTTGATGATGCGCCCTTCTCGGACATTGTCCTCAGCAAGTTAGCCGCGGCAGTGGACGATGGGCGCGAGTCCGCCCGCCGTGTCCAACCCATGCCTCTGGCTGTCCACCGCGAGCCGGACGGCCGTCTCATGTGGTCCGGAGCAGACGTCGTCATGGGCGAAGCTACCCGAAACAACCCACGCTTTGACTTGTTCGACGAATCGCTGGTCACCAAGGTGATGCTCGACGGCGGCAGGGCAGTGGGTGTGCAGGTACAGGACCGCCGGACTGGCAGCAGCCATCACGTTGCCGCCCGCTTTGTCGTCGTGGCGGCCGACGCACTGCGGACCCCGCAACTGCTGTGGGCTTCCGGCGTTCAACCGGACGCCCTTGGCCGCTACCTCAATGACCAACCGCAGATAGTCTTTGCCAGCCGGCTGGAAGGCGTCACTGTTGCCGAGACGGCTGAGTCGAACGGTCACGGCGGGCTGACCCGGCAAAGTGGTGTTGCCTGGGTTCCGTATTCCGACGACGTTCCGTTCCATGGCCAGATCATGCAGCTGGACGCCTCACCGGTTCCCCTGGCAGACGACGATCCAGTGGTTCCCGGCTCCATCGTGGGACTGGGCCTGTTTTGTGCCAAGGACCTCCAGCGCGATGACCGTGTGGTATTCGACGACGACGAGCGCGACGCGTACGGAATGCCGGCCATACGCATCCACTACCGCCTGACGGACCGCGATCATGAGGTCATTGAACAGGCAAAGAGCGAGATCGTCCGGCTCGGCAATGCCGTAGGCCTTCCCCTGGACGACCGGCCGTTTGTCCTGCCGCCGGGTTCGTCCCTGCACTACCAGGGCTCTACCCGAATGGGTGCATCCGACGATGGCGAGAGTGTGTGCTCGCCGGACAGCGAAATCTGGGGAGTCGAGGGCCTCTTTGTGGCCGGCAATGGGGTCATCCCCACGGCGACGGCGTGTAATCCAACCCTGACGGCGGTCGCTTTGGCTGTTCGTGGAGCACGCAGAATCGCCCGGAATTTAGCTGCCACTTTACTTATGTCAGAATCAGACAATAGAATGACTAAATAAGGAAAAAGTCGCTGAGGGGCACTGCTGCTCCCAGTGAGACAAGGAGATTTCCGATGATTGCCGACCGCATGATCGAGCAGGGAACGCTCACAACCGAGGCGGGCCGAACCGCCGTCGAAGTCCGTATCCCGTGGTATCGGGCCCTTCCGGGTTCGTGCATTGCCGGGGCCGCGCTCACCATCGATGGTGTTGCTGCTCCTGAGGAATCACTTCGCTGGACCATGAACAACCGCACGTTCAGCTTCGCTGAACTCGTCGAAGAAACGAACGAATGGTGGTTCCCTCTGGATTCAGCCGTCCTGTCCGGCGAGCTGCCGATCACCGACACGGACGCCGAGCATGAAGTCCGCGTGGATCTCAAGCTCTACATCCCCTACATCATCACCGACCACGGCGTGTTGCACATCGAAGAGAACAACACCAAGACCATGAAGGTAGGACAGCGATGACCGGCCTCGGCACGCCCATCCAGGGCGTTACCCTCTACAGCTTCACAAGGGCTTTCCATAGCCGCCAATACGACCTGGACAGCCTGATCCGCAAGGTTGCCTCCGAAGGCTACGGACCCGGGCTCGAGATCATCGGCTTCTCCAGCCTGCGAGGCTTTCCGGACCGGGTGGAGGACTCTTTCGTGGGTCACTTCCGCGACCTCGTAGCCGAAGTCGACCTGGTTCCCACCTCGCTTGCCATCAACGTTGACACCGGCATCCGCAGGGACCGCCTGATGAACCACGACGAACTCGTGGAATACATGCGCAAGCAGATCGAGGTCGCATCCAGGCTCGGTTTCCCGATCGCGCGAGTACAGATCTCCCTGACGCCCGATGCCATGGAAAGTTTGCTCCCCGTGGCGGAACAGTACGGCGTAACCCTCGCGCTGGAGGTCCACGCGGACCAGCACGGTGCCCACGAGCGCATCCTCGCCCTGCGCGACCGGTACGAAAAGCTCAACTCGCCGCTGCTCGGTTTCACCGCAGACTGGGGAGCCACAGTCAGCGGTTTCGCTCCATCGCTGCTCGAGGCGTACCGCCGCCGCGGCGCCTCGGAAGAGCTCCTCCATGACGTCGTGGAACTGTGGAACGGCTTCTACGCTGAGGGCCCGCCCATCACGCAGAAAGTCCACGGCGAGCGCTTCGGCGCCTTCATCGGATTGGCCGCCCGCAATGGACGTCCGGACCTCGGAATCGACTTCGCCATCAACGGAACCGGGCTCTTTGGCCCTGCGCCGATTGATACCTGGCTGGAGATCATGCCCCACGTCCGCCATGTCCACGGCAAGTTCTTCGGTATCGACGAGAACGGTGAGGAACCATCCGTTCCGGTGCGTGACCTGGTCCGCCAACTCGTGGAGAACGGCTACTCCGGTGCGATCTCCAGCGAGTACGAGGGCTGGCACTGGAACAACTGGGAGGATCCCTTCGACATCATCCGGGGCGAACAGGCCGTCCAGCGCTCAGCTGCGACCAACGCCGGCTCCAGGATGATCACCGATCCCGCTGAAGCCCGCAGCATCCTCAACAGCCACCTCACCCAGCCGGTCCTCGGCTGATACGAACGGATAAGAACATGTCTACAGGCATCGCAGGCTCGGGTATCGAGCTTGGAATCACCCTTTACTCCCTGACCTCCGAATTCGCCGCGGGCCACTACACGCCCGAGACACTCATCAAGGCCGTCGCTGATGAAGGCCTGGGCCCCGGCGTCGAATTCAACATCGCACAGATGTTGCGCACCTACCCGGACGTCGACGCTGAGTTCGTCAAGCTGTGGCGCGACAGCATGGACCGATACGGGCTGACCCCCAGCGCGGTGGGCACCAATCTGGACATGGGCCGCCGCAAGGATCGGGACATGACCCCGGACGAAGAGTTCGACTTCTTTGCGCGCCAGCTGAAGACGGCAAACACCTTGGGCTTCAACAAGATCGTCATTCGATCCGCTGGCAAGGAGCTGCTGCGCCGCCTCCTGCCGCTCGCGGAGAAGTACGACCAGAAGCTCGGCTACGAAATCCACGCCCCGCAGGGACCGAACGACCCCAAGATCCTCCAGATACGGGAAATGTATGAAGAGCTGGGAAGCGAGCGGCTGGGCTTCACGGCAGACTTCAGCTCCACGATGCACAGCCTTTCGCCTACCCTGTACAGGACCCTGACCGAGATGGGGCTGCCGCAGGAACACTTCGCGGTGATGCAGGAGATCTGGAAGAAGCCCCTTCCCATGCAGGAACGCAACCAGGAGTTCGAGGACTACCTGCGTTCCAAAAATTTCGATCCGGCGAACCTGGGGCCCTTCACCCGCCTGGCGTTCAACATGCACGGGCTGGTGGCACCCGAGGAGTGGCTGGACATCATGCCGCAGATGTTCCATGTTCACGCCAAGTTCTACGACATCGACGAGCACGGCAACGAGCCCGCCATGGACATCCCGCGCATTGTCCGCCAGTTCGTCAAGGGCGGCTACACAGGCTTCCTTTCGAGCGAGTGGGAAGGCCACGCCTTTGCCGACCTCGGCGAATCGGACCCGATCGACCTCGTCAAGAAGCAGCATGCACTCATGCGCCGCGCCATCGAAGACGCCGTAGTGCCGGCCTAGGGAGATATCCATGCCAGCAACCGATACGGACCTCAGCGCGGTGATCCAGCAGCTCCAAACCGAACTGAAGGAAGCCCAACGTTTGGCTCGCCGCGCGAACGACCGCGGCGACATAGAGAACCTGTTCAACCGCTACATGTACCTGCACAACGCTTTCCAGGACGAGCAGATCATCCCTCTGTGGGTGAAGCCGGGAACTCCCGGCGTCCGGGCCCGTTACACGAACGCGGGGCAGTACACGGACTACGACAGCGTTATCCGTTACCACCAGGGCCGTCCGAACCCGGAGGGCAAGCTGATCCTGCACTACACCACAACCCCGGTCATCGAAGTTGCGGCCGACGGCGAAACCGCCAAGGGCGTTTGGATCATGACCGGCAATGAATCGGGCCTGACGGACCCGGACGTTGCTAAGGAAAGCCCGGACTATATGTACTCTCCGGGCGAAGTCCTGGGAAAGAAAGTCTGGGCACACTGGGTGTGGTGCAAATACGCCGTGGACTTCCTCCGCCAAGACGGTGAGTGGAAGATCTGGAAGTTCCGCTGCTACGAGCTCCTGCGGGCACCATTCGAAGAGAACTGGATCAGCTTCGCCGAAAAGAATCAGCACGCTTTCGCGCTGGACCTCATGTACTTCGGGGACGATGGCAAGCCCGTCTTCATGCCGCCCGCGGACGAACCCGTGCCCAGCGAATACCACCCGTACAACCCGACGGCCCGGCAGACACTGGAGCCGCAGCCGCCGGTACCGCATCAAACCTTCGTCGAGACCTTTGAGTAAGGATCATCATGGCAACCCATAACTCCCTTTTCCAGGACGCTGACGTCCGCCGGCACCCCGAGGGCATCTCTGTCTCCGTGCAGCTGCCCTGGTACCGCAGCTTGTGGCTCTCCGCCGTGGATGATGTCGCCGCCACCGTCAATGGTGTTGAAATTCCCAAGTCCGCCCTGCGGTTCGAACTGCAGGGAAGAAGCTACTCCATTGAGGAACTCCCGGAACAATGGGAAACCTTGTGGTTCGTGGCCGACAAGCCGGACATTATCATCCCGCTGGACCGGGTCCCCGACTCCGGTGAGGAAATCGACGTCGAAGTCATCCTGACCCTCCGCCTGCTGTACATGCAGATCGCACCCATGCGCTACGTGGGCAACCGGGTGGCGGTTGAGCGCAAAGTTGTGCTCGCATGACAAGCCTCCGGGTGGCCATGATCGGCTATGGGTTCATGGGCGCTGCCCACTCCCAGGGCTGGCGGACGGCACCGCGTGTTTTCGATCTTCCGCTTGATGCCCAGATGGCTGTCATCGTTGGCAGGGACGCAACGGCGGTGGCCGCCGCGGCCAGTAAATGGGGCTGGGCCGAATCGGCCACTGACTGGCGGGATGTCATCGCCCGCGATGACATCGACATCGTGGACATTGTGACTCCCGGCGATTCCCATGCGGAGATCGCCTTCGCCGCCTTGGAGGCAGGCAAGCACGTCCTGTGCGAGAAGCCATTGGCCAACACCGTGGCGGAAGCAGAAGCCATGGCGGCCGCTGCTGAACGTGCCGCGGCGCAGGGAGTGAAAGCGATGGTGGGCTTCACCTACCGTCGGGTGCCGGCCGTGACGTTCCTGCGCCAGCTCATCGCCGAAGGCGCGGTGGGTCGGATCGCCCACGTCCGCGCTTCCTACCGTCAGGATTGGCTGGTGGATCCGGACATGCCCTTGGCATGGCGGCTCCAGAAAGAACACGCAGGCTCCGGCGCGTTGGGGGACATCGGAGCCCACGCCATCGACCTGGTGGAGTTCGTTACCGGGATGGACGTCGAACAGGTCTCCGGCGTGCTGGATACCATCGTCAAGCAACGGCCGCTTCTTGGTAGCGGATCGGGACTTTCCGGGAAGGCGACTGCCGGGTACGGGCAGGTCACTGTGGATGACATTGCCATCTTCACAGGACGACTTGCCTCCGGGGCGCTGGCTACCTTCGAAGCCACGCGCTTCGCAACCGGGCGGAAGAACGCACTCTCCATCGAAGTTTCCGGCGACAAGGGTGCCTTGGCCTTCGATTTGGAAGACCTGAACAGCATCCAATTCTACGACCGGACCGCCCCGGCCGATCAGCAGGGTTTCCGCAAGATCCTGGTCACCGAACCCGTTCATCCCTACGTCGCTGCGTGGTGGCCGGCCGGACACATGCTGGGCTACGAGCACGGCTTCTCCCACCAGGTCAAGGATCTCGTGGAAGGCATATACAGGAACACGGATCCGCACCCGACCTTTGCCGATGGCCTGCGGGTTCAGCGCGTACTGGAAGCCGTGGAACGCAGCTCAGACAACGACTCTGCCTGGACACGCGTGGCCGCGGACGTCCGGGTGGAAGCCTAGGAAGGACACTGACATGGCACGACCAATCACCCTCTTCACAGGGCAGTGGGCCGATCTGCCGTTCGAGGAGGTGGCCAGGCTCGCCGGCGAGTGGGGCTACGACGGGCTGGAAATTGCCTGTTGGGGAGACCACCTCGACCCGTGGCGCTGGGATGACGATGCCTACATCCAGGACAAGCTCAACATCCTGGAGCGCAACGGGCTCAAGGTCTGGACCATCTCCAACCACCTTAAGGGCCAGGCTGTCTGTGACGATCCCATCGACCAACGGCACCGGGACATCCTTCCGGACATCGTGTGGGGCGACGGCGATCCCGAAGGGGTGCGCCGCCGGGCCGCCGAGGAGATGAAGAACACCGCCCGATTGGCTGCGAAACTTGGCGTTAAGACGGTCACCGGCTTCACAGGCTCATCCATCTGGAAATACGTGGCGATGTTCCCGCCTGCCAGCGAGAAGATGATCGACGCCGGTTACCAGGACTTCGCGGACAGGTGGAACCCCATCCTGGACGTCTTCGACGAGGTTGGAGTGCGCTTCGCCCACGAAGTCCACCCCTCCGAAATTGCCTATGACTACTGGACCACGCAGCGCGCGCTGGAGGCGATCGGCCACCGTGAGACCTTCGGACTGAACTGGGACCCCAGCCACATGGTCTGGCAGGACATCGACCCCGTCGGATTCCTGTGGGACTTCCGCGATCGCGTCTACCACGTGCACTGCAAGGACACGAAAAAACGTCTCAGCAACGGCCGCAACGGCAGGTTGTCCTCCCACCTTGCATGGGCTGATCCCCGCCGCGGCTGGGACTTCATTTCCACAGGCCACGGAGACGTTCCGTGGGAGGACTCCTTCCGTATGCTCAACGCTATCGATTACGCAGGTCCTTTGTCCGTGGAATGGGAAGATGCGGGCATGAATCGCTTGGTTGGCGCACCGGAGGCGCTGGGTTTCGTGCGGAAGCTATCCTCGTACGAGCCCTCCGCTGCGGCGTTCGACGCCGCTTTCAGCACAAAGTAGGGGATGACCATGCGGTCGCGCAGACTCAGGCTCGAAGGTAAAACTGCCGTTATCACCGGCATCGCCAGCGGCCAGGGCCGCGCGGCCGCTCTCGCGTTTGCGGAGGAGGGGGCGGTCGTCGTGGGGTGTGACATGAACGACGACGGCGCTGCCGCCACCGTTGACATGGTGCGGCAAGCCGGTGGCAGGGCCGAAAGTACGAGCGTAGACCTTACCGACGACGAAGCTGTCGCCAGCTGGGCTGCCAATGTGGCCGGTGCCCACGAACGGGTCCATATCCTCTACGCGAACGCGGCCGCCACCCGTTTCGCCCCCGTGGAGCAGATCTCCTTTGCCGATTGGCGGTGGAACGTGGCGCACGAAATGGATGTCGTTTTTCTACCCGTACGGCACTTTTGGGGACAGTTGGCCGCGGCTGGAGGAGCCGCCGTCGTGCTGGTGGGGTCCACCGCCGGAGTCACCGGCTCCGTCACCAATGGGCGCCTGGCACATACCGCCGCCAAGGGCGCCGTGGTGGCCATGACCAAGCAGCTTGCCGCCGAAGGAGCGCCGGTCGGTATTCGCGTCAACGCAGTGAGCCCTGGCATGATTCGCACGTCAGCTACGGAGGGCGATCTCTTGGCCCCGGGACATCCCATGAACGCTATCGCCGTGCACATCCCGCTGGGGCGCATTGGTGCACCTGAAGAGGTGGCCCGATGCGCCCTTTTCCTTGCCTCTGACGAAGCCTCTTACGTGACGGGGGCCAACCTGATGGTCGACGGCGGTTGGTCCGCCGTGCTGCCAGGTTGACGCCCCGTCATGCGGGTAACTACTGGCCGAGGCGGTCACCTGCGCCGGCAGCCAGCGCATTACGCGCCATCGCCAGATGTCGCCGGGTCATGTCGCTCGGATCGTCCTGAAGCCACTCGTGACCGCCCCATTCGCTGGTCAGCGTGCCGGTGAATCCATGCTGGTCCAACAGCCTTCCCAGTTCCAGCAACGGCTGGGACACGCGGTTGTCGGCATCGTCAAGGTCCCAAAACTTCAAGTGAAACCCACCCACCAGCGGGAGAATGTCCGTAAGATCAGAGGCCTCGCTTCGTCCGAACCGGATGAGCAGGTTCATGAACAAGGTGTGCACTCTGGCCGGTATTGTCCCGGAGCGCAGTGCTGACATCACCGCATCGTTGATGGAAGGGTCCTTCCAGTCTCGCGCGAGCAGCCCGCACAAGACGGGGGATAGGCCCCCTTCGGACAGTTCTTCCAGGTAGGTGACAGGCAGCGCGGGCATCAGCATGCTGATGTCCACCAATACCCGGATTCGGCGATCATCCAATGCGGAAATGTGATCGAGGGCTGGCCTTACCTGAGGATTGAGGGGGCTCTGCTGCCCTTGGATTTCCTCAAACAGCACCAGATCAAGATCGTGCAGAATCGGCTGAAGCAATCCAAGCAATTTCGGTCCCGCCTGACCAATCGGGAGCCGGACGCCCGATGCCCCGACACGGCGTGCGGCGTCCAGCTGCGGAACCAGGAACTCAAGGCGCTGGCCAGTGGTGCGGCGGTCCGACGTCGTCGTGAAATCGTCCAGACTGCAACCAACAATACTGACCTGACCGCCCGCTGCCTGGAGCGCAGTCCGGAATTCGTCAACCTCGTGGTGTTGTGGCGCGGGAAATGACCGCCACAACAGTCCGGGCTCCAGTTCGATGACGCTGGCCACCTTGTTCCCGGCGATGCCGGTCACAATGTCCTGGCTGCTCCGTTGGGCGGAGATGATCTCCGGAGCCCAATTGAAGGAACTGGCCGCGGTGGTCCACCTGGCAGGCAAAGTGGCTTCCATGATGAGCCTTTCCAAATAAGTATCTTAATGACAAACTTATGTCACTTTCAGACAAAGGAGAAGGAAATGTTGGAGAACGCTTTACATGACGGCGCCCTAACTGCAACCCCTGGTGGTTACGAGCTCCGGTTGGGCCTGCCGTGGATCCGCTCCATGCCGTTGTCCTGCATCTCCGGGATCACCGTGACAACGGACGGGTACTCGGCGCCCAGTGAAGATGTGAACGTTAGGCTTCGCGATCGCACGGTTCCGGCGGGTTTACTTATTAACGAGTCCGGCTGGTGGTTTATCCAGGACAGGCTGGTGCTGGCCTTCCCCGCCGGGCCGGTCTCTCGGCGAAAATCTGAGGGCAGGCATCACGTGTCAGTGGACTTTAACTTGTTGGTTCCGTACCTACGGGGCGGCGGGGATGGGCCGCTGGTTCTTCCCATCCACGTGGAGTCCTGGATTGGAGAAACCTGCGAAGGATCTGCTGGCGCGGCCCGGGACGTCGCGTAGCAATTGCAGGAGGAGCTCGTCTTAGTTCAGGGCCATGGTCCTGGCCGGCCGGGGTTTGCCCTGCGCGAACCACCGCGGGAAAGTGGTTTCAAAGAGCTGCTCGCGCGCCAGCTCGATGCCGCCACGCAACGGTTCCCGCTCATCGTTGACGGACAATTGGATCCGGAGGTCCCGCGTGGCAAGCGGCAGGGACAACTCGTACACCCTTTGCCTTACCTCCGCGAGGAATACTTCGCCGGCAGATGCCATGGCGCCGCCGATCACGATGACTCCGGGATTGAACATGTTGACGAGGGCGGCGATTGACTCACCGACGACACGCGCGGAACTCTGAAGCAACCGCACCGCCAGTCCGTCGCCGCTGTTGGCTGCCAGGGCGATGCTCTCCGGTGACAGGGCCCTACCTTGCTCAACTGAGGCGGCGAGTGGACCGGTAGCGCCTTCTTTGATGGCGAGCTCTGCGTCCCGGATCAGAGCCCAGCCTCCGGCGACGGCCTCAAGGCAGCCAACTTTGCCGCACCGGCAGACAGCATCCGAATCCGGAACGCGGACGTGGCCGATGTCCCCTGCAGCGCCGTTGGCACCCCGGTGAATCCGACCCTGCGAGAGCAGTCCCGCGCCGATTCCAGAGCCAATCTTGCAGTAAATGAGGTCGGCGTAGGCGTCCCGACGGCGGGCCCGTTCGCCCAAGGCGAGCAGGTTGACATCGTTATCCACCCACACGGGAGCGTCAAAGCGCTCCTCGAAGGGCAGCCGGATGTCGTAGCCGTTCCATCCCGGCATGATCGGCGGTGCAACGGGTCGGCCGCTTTCAAAGTCCACGGGACCCGGAACCCCTACAACCACGGACCAAACCGGCAAGGTTGCGGCCTCGCCGAGGAGTTCGTCCAGAAGATCCATGGCAGCCTGCAATGTTTCAGCCGGCCCCCGGGAGATGTCCCACTCCCGGTGCCGCTGGTCAATGATGTCGCCATCCAGTTCTGCATAGCCCACCCTGATGTGAAGGGCGCCAAGGGCGCAGACAATGATGCGCCCCTGCTCCGAACGGAAGCGGAGCGTCCGCGGTGCCCGGCCGCCGGACGAAGTCCCAAACTCGCCGTCCCCCAGGAAGCCCATCTGGATGGCCTGATCCACCCGCTGCGTCACGACACCCCGGCCCAGGCCTGTCACGCGGCCAATTTCGGGTCGGGTGGTTGCTTCGCCGGTGCGCACGAGGTTGACGATGCGGAGCAGGCTGGTGACTTCGTCGGTCTGTGCGCCGAAGCGAAGCGTCGAATCTGTGGTCATAGCTCCAGATTCTCCCACAAAGCAGACACTAAGGTGCGGATTTCCAGTGTCTATAGCCAAAATCGCAAATACTTAGGAATAATTCTGACAAAAGGAGTGGGACATGACATGGAACATAGGTTTTCTCGGGGCTGGTCCGGGGGTAGCTGCCCTGCACATCCCCACGATCGCGCGCCTGGGCAACCTGTTCCGACCAGTGCACTTCGCCGACGTCGGCAGTGGAAGGGCGCAAGCGCTTGCGGAGTCCCAGGACGCAAAGTGGTCGGTGGGGGAGCGGGATCTGTTCGCCGACCCCGAAGTCAATGTGGTGGCAGTATGCAGCCCGCCAGCGGAGCATGCACGGCAGATCCTTGCAGCTGTGGCTGCAGGGAAGCGGGCCATCTTTTGTGAGAAACCGTTGGCCACCAGCGCAGAGGAGGTGCTTGAGGTGGTGGCCGCGTGCCGCTCGGCCGGCGCCGTCATGATGGTGGGCACCAATCACGCGCATGATCCCGGCTGGAAGCGGGCCCAGCGCCTACTGGACGGGCACCCGGTCGAAGCCATCACGGTGACTCTCGCGCTTCCGCCTAATGACCGCTATCACCAGGTGGTCTCGGAAGGGGGCCCCTTTCAGTCGCCCGCGCGTGGGCGACCCGACACCGGAAACCCCACTGTTGCCGCAAGCGTCGTCAAGCAACTGATCACGGGCCTGGCCGTCCACGACCTTCCCGCAGTCCGGCGCTTCGCGCCGCGCATTGACAGCGTCGAGTATGCCCGCTTCATCCCGCCGATCGGGTACGCCGTGGGATACAGGGCCGGCAGCGTGACCGTTCAACTGGCCCTCACCATGCTCCCCGCAGGTCCGGATGCCCTCTGGCGAGTCACGTTCTCTACGTCCCACCTTCAGGTGGACCTGGACTACACGCCGCCCTTCGTTCACGCGGGAAGCGGGGCGTTGGCGGTAATGCATGCGGACGGGTCCCGGACGGAGTATCCGACAACCCCCGATGATGGCTACGAGGAGGAGTGGCGGTATTTCGCGAGCCTCCTCGAGGGAGCCGCGCCCGTTGACTACGACGACATCCTGGAGGATGCCTTGTATCCACTCCAGGTGGCAGAGCAAATTCACGCTGCTATGACTGCGGGGGTGCTCCGTTGAAGACGGCTTTGCCTGTAGCGGCAACGTCCTGGAGCTACGAGGCGGCAATAGTTGAACTGTCCGAAAGTGTGCGCCCCAGCGCTTCCTGGCAGAGTGCCATCGTAGCTGTTGACGGACGGGGCGCTTGGTGGGATACCGTGCTCGATGCGCAGCGTGCAGGGGCCCTTGCGGTGGTGGTCGCTGATCCACAGGATGTTCCGTCGGCGGCGGTGGCCGCCGTCACACGTGCGAGCGTGCCAATTTTGGTGGAGCGGCACCGATTGCGCCCGGACGTACTGGGCGACGCACTCGTACTGAGGGCGGAGACCGTAGCCACGTTGGTGACGGTGGAATGTGCGGCACCTTCCTCGAGCCTCGAAAGTGTGCTGCGAGATGCCGTGCGGTGGGCGGCCACCCTGGCTGGTGGCCCACTCCGTAGTGTTGCCGGCAGCTCCGGAATGTTCCTACTTGAGGCGCAGGCTCCCGGAGGGCCGGTCTCAGTGACACTAAGGACCCGGCTGCCCGCAGATACGGCGCAGCACCCGCAGTTCAAGGTGATGGCTTTGGGCGAGGTTCGCACGGAGGTGGAGTGGGGCAGGACTGGAGACAAGGTCGCGGTGACAACAACCACCGCGGACGGGGGATTGCTGGCGCCGGTTCGCTATGAATCGTCGGCTCGGCTGACTCTTCGCAGGGCGGTTGAAGCGTCCCGTTCGAGAGTAGGCCCCAATGACATCGAGATGCTGCTCGAGGATCGGGAGCTTGCAGTGCAACTCCTCGGGCTGCATAACTAAGGCTGATCTGCGGCATAGGCAATATCGTCTTCCCTGATGTGCATGCGACGCCGAGACTTGATGTGGGCAGCTTCACAAAACCATTGAAAGGATCGAAGATGATCAAGCTTCTCTCCCACCTCTCCTACGTAGCCATCACGACCCCCGACGTCGAGGCCTCCGTTGACTTCTACGTCAACCAGGTAGGCCTCAAAGTTGTGGACCGCGTAGACGGCGCCGTCTATCTCCGCTGCTGGGGGGACTACTACCGCTACAGCGTCGTGGTGGTCCCCGGCACAGAACCGGCACTGGACACGATGGCATGGCGCACGTCGAGTGCCGAGGCTCTCGATGAGGCGGCCCGTCGCATCGAGGCCGCCGGAGTCACCGGCGAGTGGATTGATGTCCACGGCATCGGACGCGCCTACCGCTTCATTGGGCCATGGGGCCACAGCATGACGTTGCACTGGGATGTTACCCGCCACCAGGGGGAGGGTAAGGAGCTCTCGACCTACCCTGACCGCCCTTCCCGCCGCAGCATGGTGGCCGGCGCGCCCCGCCAGTTGGACCACGTCACCGTCGCAACGTCCGACGTGGACGGCTTTGCCAAATGGTACAACGACGTGCTTGGATTCCGGATCATGGCCCGCACGGTCCTGGACGAAGCACCCATCTCCGTGTTCTCCGTGCTGACAACCAACGAGAAGTCCCATGACCTCGGCGTCGTTCTGGACGGCTCCACCAGGGCCGGCCGCATCAACCACTATGCCTTCTGGGTGGACACCCGCGAGGAACTCCTGATCGCTGCGGACACGCTGATCGAGAATGGCGTCCCGATCGAGTACGGTCCCTCCATCCACGGCATCGGGGAGCAGAACTTCCTCTACTACCGTGAGCCTTCCAGCCTGCGCATCGAGCTGAACACCGGCGGATACCGGAACTATGTTCCGGACTGGGAGCCGAACACCTGGACCCCGTCGCTTGGCTCGAACAACATGTACCGCAACGGTGCCATGCCGATGTCCATGACTGAATCCTTCCCGCCGGCAGACGGTCCCAGCGCCACGGAAGAAGGCGTGCCGGACGAGATCAAGGAAGCACTCTTCAACCCCTACGCGCGCCAGGGGCAGGGCTAGAGTCTGCCGCGCACCGGAAACTGCTGTTCCTGGTGCGCGGCAGCCTTGGCTCTACTTGGGCATTCACATCGGTGATAAGCGCTATAACCAGAAACTGATTTACTTATGTCGAATTCCGACATTAAATGAAAGTGGGCCGAAGATGGCCCACGAGGGGAGTTACGTTCATGACGACGTCGTCAGGCCAATTGGAAGCACCGTTCGCACTCGCGCGTTACCGGGAAGAGGACGCAGTGCTGCTGGGTCTTATCGCCGGAGACCGGATCCGGGCGCTCGGTGAGAGGGAACTCGGGGCTGCAAGCCTCAACGATTTCCTGAGCGCACCCGACTGGGACCGTTTGGAAGAGCTCACGGGAAACGAGGATGCGTGGGTTCCGCTGGACAGCGTGGTTTTGACGGCGCCCGTCGAGCCGCGGCAGGTGTTGCAGACCGGTGCCAATTACAGAACCCATGTGATCGACCTCGTCGTAGCGGGCCTGGACAAGGCTGACCCCCGCACTCCCGAGGAAGCGCGCGAATGGGCAGGCAAGATGATGGACGATCGCCAGGCCAACGGTGAGCCCTACTTCTTCATCGGGCTTCCTGCCTGTGTTGTCGGCGACGACGTTCCGTTGGTTCTCCCCGGCTACAGCGAGAAACACGACTGGGAGTTGGAACTTGCTGTGGTTATTGGCAAAGAAGCCTTCAAGGTAAGCCGCGAGGAAGCGATGCAGCACGTTGCTGGCTACACAGTGGTCAATGACATCACCACCCGTGACCTGGTCTTCCGCCGGGACATGAAGGAGATTGGCACCGATTGGTACCGCGGTAAGAACGCTCCTGGGTTCCTCCCCACCGGCCCGTTCCTGGTCCCGGCGCAGTTCGTGGATCCCGCCAAGCTCAAGGTGCGGCTCGAGCTCAATGGTGACGTCATGCAGGACGCCTCCACGGATGATCTGCTCTTCGACATCCCCGCCTTGGTTTCAGCCGCTTCGCAGAACATGCCGCTCCTGCCCGGCGATCTCCTCCTGACGGGAAGCCCGGCGGGCAACGGCGCCCATTGGGGAAGGCTCCTCCGGGACGGCGACGTCATGACGGGCAGCATCCAAGGCCTCGGCACCCAGGTAGTGCGCTGTGTGGCCGAACCTGTCGATGAGTCAGCGTAAGGGTCGGCAATGAACCTGGACAATCCGGCATCGCTGGACCGCAACGACCCTGAAGGTGAAATCTCCCGCCGTGGCAAGGCCTACCGGAACTGGGGCCGATGGGGTGAGGACGATGTCCTGGGCACCCTGAACTTCATCGACGCAGCCAAGCGGAAGCAGGCAGCTGCCCTGGTACGGGAAGGCGAAGTCATCTCGCTTTCGCAACCGTTCGACATGAACGGGCCGCAGAAGGGATGGCGTCGCCGGACAAACCCCGTCCACACGATGCTTGACACGGGAACGGATGCCGAGCGGGGTACGCAAGGCTTTCCTCACGGACTTGGCGGGGCTGACGACGTGATCTCCATGCCTCTCCAGTGCTCCACCCAATGGGACGGGCTGGGCCACATCTTCGATCACGGTTCAGCCTGGAATGGGCGCAGGGCTGGCGACGTCGTCACCAGCGACGGCGACCTCGTAACCGGCATCGAGCACGCCGCGGCGGCTCCGGTGTCGCGAGGTGTCCTCCTGGACGTCGGCCGCCACCTCCACCCGGAAACGGGTGAGCTCACTGACGGGTATGCGATCACCACCGCGGACCTGGAGTCCTGCATCGAAGCCCAGCGCAGTGCTGTGGGTCAGGGCGACATCGTCCTGGTGCGGACCGGGCAACTATCGCGAGCAAAGCGGGACGGGTGGGGCGACTACGCGGGAGGCCCGGCGCCGGGACTGTCACTTACGACGGCGGGCTGGTTGCACAGCAGCGAAATCGCAGCCATCGCCACCGACACCTGGGGCTTCGAAGTGCGACCCAACGAGTTTGACGTCCCGGCCTTCCAGCCCCTCCATCAGGTGGTCATCCCCAACATGGGCCTCACCGTGGGCGAACTGTGGGATCTGGACCAGCTTGCGGAAAAGTGCGGGGAACGCGGCCGCTACGACTTCCTGCTGGTCGCGGCTCCCTTGCCCATTACCGGGGCCGTTGGTTCGCCCATCAATCCCATCGCCATCCTCTAACAACCCGACAACTACTAAGGGGTAATCATGACAGCAGTCCAGAAGGTCGCGATCGCCGGCAGCGGTGTGGCTGCCATGGCGACCGCGATCCAGCTCGCGAAGGCGGGGGTCGCCGTCGACGTTTTTGAAGTTAAGCCGGAGCTGAGCGCCCTCGGCTCGGGCATCACGTTGCAGGGCAACGCCCTGCGGGTCTTCGATGCCCTGGGCGTGTGGGACGACGTGCGTGAGAAGGGCATGGCCTTCGAAGGCCTGACACTTCGTGCGCCCGGCCCCGACGCGCCGGTCATCGCTCAGCTTCCTGAGGTCAAAACAGGTGGCCCCGATTATCCCGCCTGCATGGGCATGTATCGACCCGACCTCGCCAAGATCCTGCTGGAGCACGCCGAAAAGGCGGGAGCCAAGGTTAGCTTCGGCGCCAAAGTCACCGGCATCGACGTCAAGGACGACAACACCGTGGAGGTGTTCGTCAATGACGCCACCGCGGGAGCCTACGACCTCCTGATCGGTGCCGACGGCGTCAACTCGACAGTGCGGAGCCTCTTGGGCATCGACACCGCACCCGAGAGCACCGGGATGGGCATTTGGCGGGCCTTCGTTTCCCGGCCCAACGATGTGGAACACAGCGAGCTTTACTATGGTGGTCCGGTCTACATCGCGGGCTATACGCCCACGGGCGAAGACACCATGTATGCGTTTCTCGTGGAAAAGGCCCAGGACCGCTTTGGTGTGTCCGACGAGGAAGCGACGAACATCATGCTCGGCGAATCCATGGCCTACGGCGGGGCATGGAATTCCATTCGCGACGACCTGGGCGCCGGAGCGAAGGTCAACTACACCTGGTTCACCCAGCACCTGGTACCAGGACGGTGGAACCGCGGCCCGGTGGTGATCATCGGCGACGCCGCCCACAGCTGCCCTCCGACGATTGCCCAAGGCGCTGCTCAGGCCCTCGAAGACGCCGTGGTCCTGACTGAGCTGCTGATTGAATCCGATGCCCTCAACGAGGAGCTCTGGGACAGCTTCCACGAACGGCGGGTTCCGCGCGTACAGGCTGTGGTTGATGCCTCCGTCCAGTTGGGTCAGTGGCAGATTGAAGGGAAGAAGGACGCGGATGCGCCTGGCCTGCTCTTCGGTATAGCGCAGAAGATGGCGGTCCCCGCATGAGCATCGATGTGCACGCGCACGTCCTGCTGCCGTCCCTCCAGGCGGAAGTTGAGCGCCGTGCGCCCGAGGCTTTCAAAGTTGCAGGTGAACTGGAGGCCCGGCGCAACGGACCTCAAAGCCTCGCAGCTTCCGGGCGCATGATTGGTGAACGGTTTCCGCGGCTGACAGATGTGAACGCCCGCCTCGCTGCGATGGACGCTCAGGGCGTGGATCACCAGTGGGTCAGCGCGTCGCCAAACCACTTCTATCCTTGGGCCGAAGAGGGCCTGGCCGTCTGGACGGCCAGCGAGGCCAACCGCCTGGTGGCTGAGCACGTCGCCCAAGCGCCGGAACGACTCACAGGCCTCGGGCTGGTGCCCCTTCAGCATCCCAGCCGAATCGTGGAGTGTGTTGACGACGCCATCCTGGGCCGCGGCCTTGCCGGCATAGAAATTTCTTCTTTCGCGGGTGATGTTGAGTTGTCCGACGAACGCCTGGAACCCTTCTGGTCGCGTGTGGAGGAGTTGGGGGTGGTGGTCTTCCTCCACCCGTTCGGCTGCAGCCTTGACGAGCGGCTGGACAGGTACTACTTGTCCAACACCGTTGGGCAACCGGCCGAGAATGCCGTCGCCCTCTCGCACCTGATCTTCTCGGGAGTCCTGGACCGGCACCCCGGACTCAAAATCCTTGCCGCCCACGGCGGCGGATACCTTCCGATGGCCATCGGCCGCTCCGACCACGCGTGGCGGGTCCGCCCGGAAGCCCACGGCTGCAGCGAAGAGCCATCCAGCTACCTTCGCCGCATCTGGTTCGACACTGTGGTCCACGATCCTTCGGCTCTGCGCCGACTCGTGGACGTCGCCGGACCCTCGCAGGTACTCATGGGCAGCGACTTCCCATTCGACATGGGGCCCGAAGACCCCATTGCCGAAGTCCGCACTGCAGGACTGCCGGCAGAGGTAACCGAGAGGATTCTTTCCGGCAACGCCCAGGCACTTCTGGCAGAGCGGGTACGAGCATGAGAATCGCACGGTGGCAAGACAGTACGGAAATCGGCGAGGGCTTCATCATTGATGACACGGCAGTGCCGTTTCCGAACGGCCTCCGCGTCGCGGACGTGTTGGCGCGCGGGTTGGACGGCGCCCGCGCACTTTTCGACCGGGCGAATCACGACGACGGACGGCCCCTTTCCACTGTCCGGCTGCTTGCACCTTTGGTCCCGGCGGCGATCAGGGATTTCGTGGCCTTCGAAGAGCACGTCGAGGGAGTCAGTGCATCTGTGGACGGCAAGAGCGAAGTGGTACCCGAGTGGTACGAGGCGCCCACGTTCTACTTCACTAACCCACACACGGTATTGGGGCCGGACGAGCCGGTGGTGCCCCCCGTGACGCAGCGCCTCGACTTTGAACTGGAAATCGCTGCGGTGATTGGAGGCGCTGGCGGTACCAACCTCGCAGGTGCTGAGGCTGCCGACGCGATCTTCGGCTACACCATTATGAATGATTGGTCCGCGCGGGACATCCAATCCAGGGAAATGAAGGTCCGCCTTGGTCCCGCCAAGGGGAAGGACTTTGGTACCAGCCTGGGGCCATGGATCGTCACTGCAGACGAACTGGAACCGTACACGGATGACGATGGGTTCCTGGCACTGAGGGCCGAGGTGTTCATCAACGGTGAGCGGGTCGGGGAGGACCTCGTCTCCAACATGGGGTGGACGTTTCCGGAGCTCGTCACCTACGCCTCGAGGAATTCCCGCGTGGTGTTCGGGGACGTCCTGGGATCCGGCACCGTTGGCAATGGTGGATGCCTGGGCGAATTGTGGGGTCGAAAGGGCGAACTCAGCCCCGCACCGCTGACTGACGGCGACGAAGTACGGATGGTCGTCGAAGGCATCGGTGAGCTGACAGCCACCGTGGGTGCCGCCGTCGAGGGGCCTTCAATTCCGCGGGCCCGCAGCCGCAGCCGCGCTCGGATTCGTGTCTAATTCAAGCGATCTTATGTTGTTTTTCGACTAAAGTGCGATAGAATGAAAGTGGCGTCGGGATCTCTTCGAAGATCCGTTCTCGGCAGTGACGATGCCGCCGAGGCACAAACCGTCGCGTCGACGGCCCGATCGTTCGGGCAGAACACCATGCCACTCTCACCCATAAGATTTCGCTTCCTCGTCGCGTCCCTGCTGACCGCGTCCTTCTTGGGGGCTCTCGACCACACCGTCGTCTCCACATCGCTGGCCACCATCGCCGGCGAACTCGGAGCACTGGAGCTCATGAGCTGGGTGGTGGTTGGTTACACCCTCGCCAGCACAGTTCTCTTGCCCATCCTGGGAAAGCTCGGAGATGTGCTCGGCCCACGGCACGTCTTCATGGTTTCCTTGGTGGTCTTCCTCCTGGCGTCCCTCGCCTGCGGGTTCGCCCAAAACATGACGTGGCTTGTTACCTTCCGTGTAATACAGGGAATGAGCTCTGCCGGCCTCCAATTAATGTCGCAGACCATCGTCGCCAGGGTGACCACACCCAGGGAACGCCCCCGATACCTCGCGATCATCGGAGCAGCGTTTCCAGCCGCAATCCTAATAGGGCCAATCCTTGGCGGAGCGATCACCGATTACTGGGGCTGGTCCTGGGTTTTCTGGGTCAACGTACCGGTGGGTGTGATCGCCCTGGCGCTCGCATACGTTGCTGTTCCCAAACTGGAACGTGGCGTTGCCCCACGCCACTACGACGTGACAGGCGCTGTCGCGTTCACTGTGGGCTTGGTATTTCTTGTCCTGGGTGTCACCTGGGCTGCGGAACGAAGCGGCGGGGCGCAAGCATTGGCGGCCCTGGTAGTCAGTGGCGTGGCCTTGCTGGGGTTCTTCATTATTGAACGCCGAGCCCCTGAACCCATGGTCCCTTTGCACTTGTTTGCCAACCGAACCATAGCCGCATGCACCGCACTTTCGGCGATTATCGGCGTCGGACTTTTCTCTATCACCGCCTACCTTCCCACCTACTTCCAGATGGCTTACCAAGTCAGCGCAACCGTCTCAGGGCTTGTGCCTATTGCTACGGTCCTTGGCATGCTGGTCAGCAACCTTCTGACCGGGTGGTTGGCGAGCCGCACTGGACGGTACCGGGTATTCACCATTATTGGTACGTGCATGGGGTCGATGGGGCTTTTTGTGATGGCCTGGCTGCCGATCGGTCTTCCGTTGTGGGTACCCATGATCGTCATGGGATTTGTGGGTATCGGGACAGGGTCCTTCATGAGCCTGATCGTTGCAGTCGTCCAAAGTGCAGCACCCCTCAGCCAGACAGGCAGCATCACCGCGACAGTAAATCTGGTGAGGCAAGTTGGTTCCACGGTAGCTACAGCCATCATCGGAGGCACCATCGGTTTCGGGGTTGCGGCCCTCCTGCCCTCCGGCCTCACTGCGGCCAGCCTCACCCCGCATGCTGTGCAGCAAGCAACGCCGGAAATCCAGGAAGCCGTCGCCGGAATTTATGGACAGCTGTTCGTTCCAATCTTCATCGCACTCGCGTGTGCATACGCAATCGGCATCATTGCCGCCGTCCTGCTTCCCCAAGGTCGCCTGACGGACGAAGCGGAAACTACCCAGTCAGAAGTTCCTGAGCCCCTGTCGGCCTGACATTCCACCAAGGAGAATCAATGTCCAAGAATCAGACCATAGCCATTGTTGGCAGCGGACCAATCGGCTCAGCGTACGCCAGGCTTCTGGTGGAAGGCACACCCGATGCCCGCGTCATCATGTTCGAAGCAGGACCGCAGCTGACCGACCGGCCCGGCGAAAGCGTGCGCAACATCGCCGACCCCGATCAGAAGGCCAAGGCGCGCGAGAAGTCGCAGGGGCCGCAATCCGGGGCATATCGGGAGTCGCTTGGCATCCCGGCCGGGACCGTGACCGAAGGCATGTTCACCGCGCGCCAAGGTACTCATCTCCTGGATTTCGGAGCAGCGGGATCGGCCCACGCAGAGACGTTCCCCGCCGCCGCAGCGGCCACCAACGTCGGGGGTCAAGGCGCCCACTGGACATGCGCGACGCCGTCGCCGGCCTTCAGCGAAAAAGTTCCGTTCATTGCCGACGACGAGTGGGAAGACCTGCTCGCTTCCGCCAAAGACCTGCTGCACGTGCAGAGTGCCGCCTTCGCCGACTCCGGCGTCGGGGCAGCCATCCGTTCCCTGCTGCAGGAGGAGTTTGAGGGCGAATTGCCCGAAGGGTACGGCGTGGATACGCTTCCCGTCGCGGGGGACCCCCAGCCTGACGGTTCCATGCGATGGGCAGGAGCGGACGTCGTCCTAGGACCGCTCATCGATCCCCGGTCCCCATTGTCCGAGAGATTTGAACTCCGTGACCTCTCGCTGGTCCGCCGCGTGGAAACTGATGGAAACCGCACCACAGGGGTCACGGTGGAGGACCTTCGCACGGGGGAGACCACTTTCGTTCCCGCCGACGTCGTGGTGGTAGCAGCGGATGCCTTCCGGTCGCCCCAATTGTTGTGGACTTCCGGGATCAGGCCAGCGGCGTTGGGGCGCTATCTGACAGAACACCCCGTGGTCATCTCCACTGTGGCACTCGATCCTCAGAAAATGGAAAGGTTTGCCAGCGAAGCGGACCTGGAAGCTGAGCTGGCCCGCCGCGCGCAGAATCCTGCCGATCCCGTCGCCGCCGTTAACAGAATCCCGTTTTCTGAACCCGACCACCCCTTCTCCGTCCAGGTCATGTACTCCGAGACGACGCCGTTCCCTATGGCGGCGGATGCGCCGCACGCCCGGAACCGCTGGGGCTACGTCAACATGGGCTACGGGATGCGCAAGCACCCGCGCGTTGAGGACGGCGTGACGTTTGACGACAACGAGCTGGACTACCGGGGATTCCCGAACATGACCATCAGTTATTCCCTCACCGAACGGGAGAATGCGGAGATTGAAGACGCCACCGCACGTCTGCGCCGCGCCGGCAATGCGTTGGGCGTCTTCGTGGCAGAGCCCCGGCTCATGCCGAACGGGTCCAGCCTCCACTACCAAGGAACGATGCGCATGGGTGCGTCCGACGACGGCACATCGGTAGCTGATCCATGGTCGCGTGTGTGGGGCTACGAAAATCTGGTGGTCGGCGGAAACGCGCTCATCCCCACGGCCACAGCCATGAACCCGACACTGATGAGTGTGGCCATAGCGGTTCGCGGGGCGCGGAGAGTAGTGGACGAACTCGCTTCGCGGGGTACTGCGGCAGTTGAAGAAGATCTCGGGCGGGCGCGGGTCTGAGGTGGCGTAGGACGTGTCTTGGAGGTCCCTGCATCGTCCGGACCGGCTGCATTACGACTGTGTGGTGTCCTGTAAGTAGTCACCTAGAACTAGACGATGCACATTTGCAGGCGCCGCACACGGGTGCGGCGATGGTGTCTGGTCCCTGTGTAGGGTGCTCGAAAACGGCCAAAATGGAAGTGTGGACAATGTCTACACTTCCACCTCGGATTGCCTCGTACAACCACCGGACGCCCCGGATTCCGCATGTTTCCGACACTTCCCAGCAATGCCAAGGCCTGGAATCCCGTTCGAGT
This sequence comes from Pseudarthrobacter sp. PvP004, assembly GCF_017876035.1. NCBI lineage: Bacteria > Bacillati > Actinomycetota > Actinomycetes > Micrococcales > Micrococcaceae > Pseudarthrobacter > Pseudarthrobacter sp. PvP004. The sequence continues at coordinate 1,853,246 of NZ_JAGINL010000001.1, read as the reverse complement.
CCCACCTCGGGCACAGCAAACCCCCTCTACGGAGGGGGTTTTTGCTTTAACGCGTGTACATTTCTGCTTGGTCAGGTCCCTCTGACACTGGCCGTGGGGTGTGCCTGGCGCCGCGGATCGACTGTTTGGTTGTGGGGGAGCAGGTTGAGAATCGTGGTTGTCGGGGCCCTCTGCTGGCCCGGTAGCAGGGCATTACTGTCGTCTCCGCGCAGGAGGCTGAAACGCTCAAGAGCTCCATGACTAACTCGTTGACTGGCTCGTCGTCTATGGCCTTATGGGCGTGGTTGCTTCGTTTCCGACTACGGTGCGCCATGGGCGTGCGGTCCAGGATGTCACGACGCCGTTGATTACGTAGGGATCGGCGGCGGCAAAGGCGCGGGCCGTCTGGAGCGCGTCCGTTCCGGTGAAGATTAATAGTGCGGTGAACGGGCCGTCACCGACGGCACCTCCGAGGACGAGTTCGCCTCGCTCTACCGCCGCCCAGGCTGCCGTGAGATGGGCTGAGCGGTGCGCTTCGCGGGCGTGGAGGTAGTCGTCACCGTAGGTGTATTCAAGGACGGCATGCATTTGGTTTCCCGTTCTGTTCGTGCGTTGGCGTGCGGGGGGTGGTTGTTTACAGGTCGAGGACCCAGGTCTGCTCCATGTAGTCCCCGCCGAACAGGTGCGTGGGTGACTCTGATTGGAGCTCGAACCCTGCTCGTTCATAGAGCCGGCGTGCGGCGGTGAGGTTATTTGTCGTCCAGAGTGACACGTGTTTATACCCGGCCGTGTGTGCGAAGCGGAGGTGTTCTTCGACGAGTCGCGCCCCGATGCCGAGGCCGCGTGCGAGCGGACTGACCAGCAGGACGCGGAGCTTGGCTGTTCGCTCATCGTGGGGCATCAGCATGATGCACCCTGCCCGTTCGCCGTCGACTTCGGCGATCCACGCCGCTTGGCGGCTGTTGTCGGCGGGCTTCGTGTAGTCACTGACGATGCTTGCCACGAATCCCTCAAAATCTTGGCCCCAGGCGCACAGTTCAGCGAAGACTTCGCCGTGGGTCTGCACTATCCAGCCCAAATCACCGGGCAGTTCTGCACGCCGTACGGTGACCCTGTGTTGCTCTTCCGCGATCACTCTGACTCATCTTCCTGTTCACTGACACAAGCGTGTCAGTGGTTTTGGTAGAGTATCGGCATGGACGATCGGTCAGCAACTCCTTCAGCTCGGCAGGTCGAGCTGCTCGAAGCGGCTTACCAGTATGTGCTGCAGCATGGAATCTCCGGGCTGTCCCTGCGTCCGCTGGCCGCTGCGATCGGGTCCAGCACGCGTGTCTTGCTGTTCCTGTTCGGGAGCAAGGAGGGGCTCATTCGGGCTCTACTCGATCGTGCCCGTGCGGAGGAACTGGAAGCTCTTCACGAGCTGATGCCGGAGCGCCGGGGGTTGGCGGCTGGTGTCGAGGTGCTCTGGGAATGGCTTTCCTCGGAGGTCCATCGGCCGCTGCTCCTGCTGTGGGTGGAATCTTATAGTCGATCACTCGCTGACCAGGGCGGGCCATGGGCTGACTTTGCGCAAGGGACCGTGACGAGGTGGCTGGACATCCTTGCGCAGTGCCAAGACGAGGGTGATCGGATCAGCCCGTCGGGCGAAGTCGAACGGACACTGGCTCTTGCCGTGCTCAGGGGCGCGTTGCTCGACCTTTTGGCCACGTCGGACGTTGCCCGTTCATCGGCGGCGGTGCGGCACTACGCCACTCGCATGAACGCTCAGAACATCTGAAAGGCATTCCCCAAGTCCGACATCACCGCTGAGGCAGCTGATTAGTTTTTGCTGAAGATCAGGCTGACGTTCTGGCCGCCAAATCCGAAGGAGTTGGACAGTGCTGTGGGAGGTGTTCCGTGGCGTTGTTTGTTGATGTGGCGCTGTTCGGTAACCAGGTCCAGTCCGATCTCCGGGTCCACGTTTCCGGGATGGAGGTTTCGGGTGGGAGGGATGATCCCCTGCGCAACGCTCCGGGCAGCGATGATGGCTTCGACAGCGCCGGCGGCCCCGAAGAGGTGTCCAAGGGATGCTTTGGGCGCAGTCACGGGGGTGTTGTCGCTGAAGATGGCCCTGATGGCTTTCGCCTCAGCGAGGTCGCCAAGGGTGGTGCCGGTGGCGTGGGCATTGACGTGACCTACCTCCGCGCCGTTCATGTCGGCGTCGCTGAGGGCTTTGGTGATGGCGGTGATCTGGCCTTCGCCATCGTCCGCCGGTGCCGTCACGTGGAAGGCATCGGAGGTGATTCCCACTCCGCGCAGGACCGCCTGGACGGTGGCGCCGCGGGCCGTGGCGTGTTCGGCGCTTTCGAGCACAACGATGCCTGCTCCCTCGCCGAGGACGAAGCCGTCGCGGTCGGAGGCGAAGGGGCGTGAGGCGGAAGCGGGCTCGGCCGTGAGGGTTGAGAGGGCCCTCGTTTGCAGGAAGGCGGCGACGGTGAAGGGCGTGATCGCGGCTTCGGCGCCGCCGGCAATGACGACATCAGCTTCGCCGGAGCGGATCAGCCTGGCGGCCAGGGCGATGGCTTCGGCGCCGGAGGAACATGCTGAGACCGGGGTGTATGAACCTGCCTTGGCGCCGTAGCGGATGCTCACGGCCGCGGCGGGTCCGTTGGCCATGAGCATCGGTACGGCGCGTGGGGAGACGCGGCGCTGTCCGCGGTTCTCCAGGGTGTCGTCCTCGCGGAGTAGTGTGCCGATTCCGCCCACGCCTGTTCCGATGGCTACGGCCAGTCGGGTGCCGTCCACCTGGGGTGAACCGGCATCCGCCCAGGCTTCCGCCGCGGCAACCAGGGCGGCTTGCTGAACCCGGTCCAGTCGTTTGGCTTCGACGGCGTCAAGTCCGGTGGCGGGGTCGGTAGCCATGGGTGCGGCGATGGTGACCGGGAGTCCGCTGTCCCGCAACATCTCCTCCCCGACGTCCCGCACCCCTGATACGCCCTCAAGGAGGGCGGCCCAGGTGCTCTCGACGGTGCCTCCCAGCGGCGTGGTCGCGCCCATTCCTGTCACAGCGATATCTCGTTCCCTCATGACAACTCCTTTTCTTGTATGCCATACAAGATATCCAGAGAGTTGTATGAAGTACAATTTTCCTCATGATCGCAGAGCGCAAGGGCAAGCGTCAGCCGGGGGGCCCAACTCAAGCCCGTGGCCACTCAACCCGGGGGCGGATCCTGGACAGCGCGGTCAAGCTCTACCTCGCCACCCCCTCCGATGCGGTGAGCGTGGCGGCCATTGCCGCCGATGCCGGAGTATTTCCCAATCAGGTGACCTACTACTTTGGTTCCAAGGACTCGCTCTTCATCCACGCAGCCTTCCTTGCCCTCCTCCACGACGCCGAGCGCATTGAGGCCATCGGCCACAGCGCCGGGAGTCCGGAGTCATTTCGTAGGAACATGTCCCGCACAGCGCTGATGCTCCCGTCGATGCCGCTGGTGGTGCGTGCCTTGGCTGTGGGGACATCCCGGCCATCCCTCGCTGCGGTAGTGGACCAGCACCTGAATCTGCTCTTCCGCCAGTCCGAGCGCTACCTTAGCCGCCTTCTGGCCCAGCGGGACTGGGAAGTGCAACGCGCCCTTCGTGTGGAAACCAGGACGTTTTGGAGCGCAGCCTTCGGAGCCACTCTCCTGTCGCAGGCCGGCGTCACGGGCTCCGGAAGCGACGTGGACCTGGCCGGCACGCTGACGGTCCATTCAAAGGGAGAGGTCTAAGCGGCGGGCGGTGGGCAGCTACTCTAAGGCCCAAGGGTGTGGGATCACGGCCCAGGGGTCAATCGGGCGGCCTGGCTCGAATTCGACTTCCATACAGGTCAGGGTAAGGGTGAGCGGTGACATTATGGGCCAAGCCACGGGGCCCGCTAGTTCTGACGCGGAAGGTGAGCGATAACGGACGGTCGGCGTATGGGTGATGACCCGCTTGTCCCGGCCCAAGTGGTGCGGCTCTCCCAGATGAACCTTCGGGCCAATAGCGGACTCTCCTTCAGAAGGAGGACGATGGGCTGACCAAAGATGTAGCCCCGTTATACCGGCTGACAGTGCGAATTGTGCCTTCGGAGATGGCTCTTTGAATGACTTTCAATGCATATGCCTTCAAAGTCATAATTGCCTATGGAACTTTTCTGGCCGGACAGCTTTGACGAGCAGCTGGACCGACTCGAAGAGGAGGCCGAAAGCGGTGATGAGAGGGCTGAGGCTGTATTCGAATATGTAGCCGCAGAGATGGACTATCTGCGGCGCCTGAGCGCACCACCCGCCGAAGAGACTCCGACACCCAAAACGGTGCGTCAGGCGAAGAGGTACCAAGTATGGCGGGTTTCTCACCCGTACCATCACGGGATCGCCGTCCGACTGATCGTCTGGTTTCCACACGATGAGAACGCAGCGGTGGTGGCCCTGTTTTCGGGTGATAAAGCCAACATGGGCGATGTCTTCTACGACAGTGTGGGAAGCAGAGCTGACCAAATAATCGATCAATGGATCAGAGAAGGGGAGGTTGATGAAAATGGTGAGGAAGACATTTAGGAAGGGCGATGACCGGCTCGGACGTATCCTGGCAAAGCCGGGTATGACAGAACGCGTAGCCGAAATTCGGGATGCTTCCGCACGCGAGGACCGTATTTACGCCCTTAACCTAGCCACAATTCGCAAGGCCGCAGAACTGACACAGGATGACTTGGCCCAGAGGCTTGGAATAGATCAGAGTGTTGTTTCGAAGACAGAGCGCCGCGAAGACATGCTTCTGTCAACGCTTATGGACTATCTCTCAGCCGCGGGCGTAGAAGACGCAAAGATGGTGGTGCACGTTAACGGCCGCGAAATTGAACTGGACCTCCGCAGTCTGCAGCATCAAGTGCAGGGCTGAGAACGTTTGCGGAAGGACCTGGCATCGCAACCCAGAGGGGACTCCGCATAGTCGAGCTTGCTTCCGGTGATGTGGGCACTGCTGACGCGGCTGGGGGAGTGCGGCCGGTCTCAAGAGTCATGTGAATGGGGCAAAAGGAAGTGTGGACAATGTCCACACTTTCCACCCCGGACTGGCCCGGATTCCTTATGTTTCCGCCACTTCCCAGGTGTTCCCAAGGCCCTGAATCCCGTTCGAGTCCCACCTCGGGCACAGCATACCCCCTCGTCAGAGGGGGTTTTTGCTTTAATGTGTGCACAAATGTGGACATGAGACTCTGATGTGTGGTGCCGGCTCGTGCCTGGCCGCCGGTTGGCCTGTTCAGTTATGGGGGAGCGGGTTCAAGGTCTTGGCTGGGCGGCCCTCCGCTTGCTCTTTACCGAGGTTCGTACTTCCATTCCGGTTGCATGGCGGCCAGGGTTAGCCGCTCACTACTCCATACGCCCGGGTAGTCCTGAGAACATGACTTTGAGCGACTCCTTCCGGAGTCTTTCCAGAGTTGTTGCTGTGTCCTCGAGGGAAGACGTGCGCCTGCCGGAACTTAGACCGAACAATGGATATGTGGAGACCAACCCTCGCTCATTCCGAAGCATTGGCCATGATTTACCACTCCCGGCGGTCCCGATTGGTGGGGGAACGAGATGCCGATAGATACCGGCGACCTCCTGAACAGCTACCCGGCCATCCCGCCGCAGCTGACCCTCCTGCTAGAAATCCGCCGCAAGAATCGTACGGGACAGGACGACGGCCCGGTCGGTGAGTTCAGCAAGCTCGGCATTGTCGCATTCCGGTGATGCCCACCGGGTGGCTCCTTCGAGGAGCGTCACGACGACTTTGACCCGTTCTTCAGCCTGTGGAAAGCCCATGTCAACGGCGGCGGCGACGTACATGTTTTGGTGGAGGTTCACCCAATCGTCTACCTGGGAACGCAGCTCGCTGGGGAGAATGTTGGCCATCCTGTCGGTCGCAACCAGAAGGTCCCAGAGGTTGCTTTCGGGGAGTCTCACCTGGCGGGTGAAGTGCAGCCGGACCATGCAATCCCAAAATTCGGATGCCGATTGCGCGTGGTCCACGGCCTCCAGTAGTGCTTGGCCGAAGCGGTGGAAATGCCAGCGCAGCGATTCGGCGACGATCTCGTCCCGTCCGCCCGGGAAATGCGAGTAGAGGCTGGGTGGCTTGATGTTGACGGCATTGGCGATGGTGCGCATCGATACGGAGTTGAATCCGCTGGCAATGGCCAACTCCAGAAAGGCTTCAAGGATGTGCCGCCTTGATGCTCCTTGGCCAGCCCAATCCCATTCCTCCAGACGGTGCGCGAACGTGTCGCGGGCGGACTTGTAGGACGTGCTGCTCATGATGTGACCCTAACAGTCGGGTGGACGCTGCCTCATTTATCGTGACGCGAAGGGCGTTCGAAGTTCAGTCCAACTCTACAGAAACTCTTGGCTAACGACCATTAGTTAGGTACTCTGAAAGTGGCGCAAAGCAGCACCCGCTGGCTCCGCCGTCTGAACGCCTTAGCGGAAGGAACGAGTCATGGATATCGAGGATTCGAGCCGGGGGGCCAAAGGAAGCACCATCATTTTGGGCAGCGGCCTCTCTGGCATGGTGGCCGCTTATATCAGCGCCCGGGCGCTGGAAGACGACGCCACCCACGACCCAAACTGGCGCGCGCAACAGGCTTTCCGTCCTAAAGGCCGAGGCTGGAGAAGCAAGTGGCTGGCTTCGCGCCGTGGCGGCACCGCCGTCGTCTCCTGACAACCTCCACCCCACGAAGGAACGTGTTTGATATGGCCGCTGCTGAAGTCCTTTCTCCTTGGTTGCCCCATGAGTCGCTGCGCCAAACAGACCGGCTGCGCGAACTCTTCCTGATGCAGCCTCACGCTGACCTCACCGGAATCCGGCCGATTGTGGCACGCTCCTGGTACAGAAGCCGTGCGGCTGGCGTCGACGCTGTGGTGGACCGGGGATTCTTTGATGAAGGCCGGGTGGACGAGTTCACCATCAGTGCTGCGGGCCCGCACTTGCAGAAATTGGATGAAGTCGCAGCTGACATGGGAGGCTACGTCAACATCACAGCCCCGAACGGAGTCCTCGTCAAGGCAGACTTCCTGCGCGACGACGGCTTTCCAGCAGGGTATTCACTCTTGGAAGAGAGTTGCGGCAGCAACGGAGAAGGTCTCGCTCTGGAAGAAGGGCGGGGCGTCTGGCTCGCACCGGAGGAACACTTCCGCGAAGACATGAGGGGCAACTGGTGTTTCGCTTCCTTGGTCCGTGATCCCTTCCACAACCGGGTCCGGGCTGTTATCGGTCTTACGTTGCCGGCCAACAGGGTCTCCGCGCTGGAACCGTCATCGACCCTGCTGATGCTTGAGGGGGTTGCATCCCGAATCGAACGCGACATCGAGGTCCGCACGTCATCCAGGGAACGGGCGCTGCTCAGCGAATACTTGACGGTCTCGCGCCGCAGGGGCAATCGCGCCGTGATTGCCTTGGATGGCAAGAACTCCCTTCTCAATGCCTCCGCAACCGCTAGCTTGGAGGACAGCGACTTCTCCATCATTTCGGGCTACGCAAAAGCGGTGATGTCCTCCGGTCGGGAAATGAACTATGAGGTATCGCTTCAGGGACCCGGGCGTTCCACGCTTGAAGTTTCACCGGTGACGCTCTCTGCATCCAATGTCGGTGCCATCGTGGTTGTCCGTCCTCATGTTCCTGTGAAGGTGCGCATTTCCGAGTCCGTCAGCGACCTTAATAGACCGGAACCATCATTGCCGGACACTACGAACCGGCTCATGAAGCATTTGGACGGGACAAGCATGGGTTTCAAACGTGCCCTGAATCTGGCCCGCAAAGCTGTAGAGCAAGAACGCTCAGTGGTAGTGATCGGTGAACTGGGCAGCGGTAAGCGCAGGTTGGCCGGCGCCATTGCGTCGATGCGTGGTGAGCAGATGGTGGTAGATGCGAGGACTGGGGCGCTGAGGAATCCGCAAATTCGGGACGTGATTCACCGCGTGTCCACGGAGCTTCCGCCAACTTTGGTTGTTGAACACGCCGACGAACTCTCCCAAAATGAAGCCGCCGAGCTGGTCAGTAACCTGAGAGGCAACACCACCACCAAACTGGCGTTCACTATCACTCACCCCACGGATGCCACCCTCCTGCTCTCGGACGCATTCGACGTCCTGGAAATCTCGGTGGAGCCCTTGCGTAATCGCAGGGAAGACATCCCACCGCTTGCTTCTGCCATCGCCGCAGAGATGGGCGACCGGAAACTGTCCCGCCGTCTCCTCACCACCCTGACTCACGCGGATTGGCCCAGGAACATCGATCAACTGCGGGCCGTCGTGTCGAATGCCGTGGAGCGTGCCGCCGGGGCCGAAGTGACTGTGGACGATCTTCCTCAGGGCTACCACAGGGTCCTTACCAAGGGGCGGCTGTCCAGGCTGGAGGACGCCGAGCTCAGTGAGCTCCGCACGGCCCTCCAGGAAGCCGATGGCAACCGCAGCCTGGCAGCAGTGGCCTTGCAGATTGGCCGTTCCACCCTCTACCGCCGGATGGACTACTTCCGCAGCCGCGGATTCGACCTCTAATTCGGGAACTTAAGGCAGCCGGCTACCGCTTAGGGCCGGCTGCTTTTTGCTGCCTGCCAAACAGCCTGGCGAAGCTGGGACAGTGTCCCACCCAGGTGTCTCGATCTGGTACGGATCAGCCATACGGACCCGCGTTCTACTTGAAACTACCCGGACACCGGCACCCCTCCACGGGGCGCTGGCAGATCAAGAGGGTACAAAAACGAACAGGACGACGACTATGACCCGCGATGCCCACGGAACCATTCTTGTGGCCCCACATCACTTTCCGAACCTGGACCGCGAGCACGCGCTCGCCAAGGAGTTCGGTTACACACTCAATCCGGCTGCCGACGCCGATTCCTTTCGCAAAGGACTTCCCGACGCCGACATCGTGATGATCACTCCGTACGCGAAACTCACGGCGGTGGACTTCCCTCTGATGTCCAACTGCAAGGCTGTCATCAGGTATGGAATCGGCTACGACAACATTGATGTTGCCGCAGCTACCGAGGCCGGCATTCCGGTATCCATTGTCCCTGGGACTGCGTCGGAAGAAGTTGCCTCGCATGCTTTTGCCATGGGCCTGGCCTTGGCCCGCAGGTTGCCTGCTGGTAATGCGTCCATCCGGGACCTCGGCTGGGCCGGGACCATCGGCTACGACACCCCGGTTCTTTCCGAACTAGAGGTCGGCGTTTTGGGAATGGGCCGCATCGGCCAGCACGTTGCCCGCATGTATCAAGCTGTTGGGGCACAGGTCCGGGCCTACGACCCATTCGTCACGGAGAGCTTTGTGGACCTGACCACTCTGGAAGACATCCTGGAGAATTCCGACGTCGTCTCACTGCACCTGCCGCTGACTGCGGATACGGCCAACCTCATTTCCAAGGATGTTCTGGCCCGGATGCGCAAAGGTGCGGTGGTTGTCAACGTGTCTCGTGGCGGCCTCATCGAGGAATCAGCCCTTGCCCAGGCGCTCACCTCCGGGCACATTGCCGGCGCCGGCATCGACACCTTCGCCGAAGAGCCACTCGGTGCTGAACACCCGCTTCGTTCAGCGCCCAACACCATCCTGACGCCCCACATTGCGTGGCGTTCCAACCGCTCCACGGGTGCTCTGCAGGAGGGCGCCGTGGAGAGGGTCCGCCTGGCTTTGACGGGGCAGCCGCTGATCGACCTCGTGAACTGAAAGACTGGAGAGAACCAAGTGGGAACAGAGCAAAAGAACGCCATCACGCAGAACCACCCCGCGGAGGATCCACATCTGCGCAGGGGACCCCGCGGCTTCCCGTTGCTGCCCGGCGGCTATGGCCGATCGACGTACTACACAGGTGCCCCGAGCCCTTACGCCATCCGGGGCGAGGGGTACCGTGTCTGGGATGACCGCGGCCACGAACTGATCGATGCAAACAACAATTTCACGTCCCTGATACACGGCAACGCCCACCCTGAGATCACGGAGGCCGCCACCAAGGCACTCACAGCCGGTGCCAGCTGGGGAATCCCCAACCTCTACGAGTGGGACCTGGCCGACCTGCTGTTGTCCCGTCTACCCGACCTCGATCAGGTGCGGTTTGCCAACTCCGGCACGGAAGCGGTGATGTCCGCGATTCGCATTGCGCGGGCCAGTACCGGGCGGGAACGCGTCATAGTCACCAAGGGCGGCTACCACGGCACATCCGAGGTCGCTCTGGTTCCAGGCGGCCCCTCCTACCAGAGGGGAGTCACTCAGGGTGTCATTAATGACGTCACTGCGGTGCCGCTCAACGATGTCGAGGCCCTGCGTCAGGAGGTGGAGGCAGCACCGGAATCCTATGCTGCGATAATCCTTGACCTGCTGCCGAACCGTGCTGGCCTGCTCCGGATTTCCGAGGACTTCGTTCACACGGCCCGTGAGTTGGCCACGCGGTACGGGATCGTTCTGATCATTGACGAGGTCATCAGCCTTCGGCTTGGTTTCAACGGCTTCAGTGGAGAGTACGGCGTTTCTCCGGACTTGCTCACCACAGGAAAGTTGATTGGCGGAGGGTTCCCCGTGGGAGCAGTGGCTGGTCGTGCTGAGCTGATGGCCGAAGTGGATCCGACCCGCCCCGGCAGCTTGCCACACGGCGGCACGTTCTCGGGGAACCCGGTCAGTATGGCAGCCGGAGCAGTTGCTTTACGCCTTTTCACTCAAGAAGAAGTCAAGAGACTGAATCACCTCGGCGACACAACACGGGACGCCGTGAACGCGCGGATCGCAGACGCCGGCTGGGAAATACGTGGGCGGGGTTCGCTGCTGCGGGCTGTTCCCTCAGGCGCGGAGAAAGTGGGCGAGCGCACCCAGCATGAACTGTGGTGGGCGTCCTATGAGCGGGGTTTGCTCGGCTCGCCAGCCAACCTGCTGTCCTTGTCCACGCCCATGGACGAAAAGGTCGCGGAGGACATCGCAGATCGACTGACCGATGCCGTGCTCGCCGTGGCAGATGGCACGGCCACGAAAGGGGAGAAGTAACCATGAAGATCGTCTCCTACAAACACGAATCCGGCGTTCGCGGCGGTGTCCTGATCGACGACGCTGTCTATGATCTCGAACTGCTGCTCCAAGGATCCACGGACGCAGTTCACGGCGCCACCAGCTCCGTCCGAGGTTTCCTGGACCTTTACGGCGACCGGATCCCGGCGATCTCGGCGGGGATCGCTGCTGTAGCAGCTGAGGACCCCGTGGCCCGCGTCGGCGCGTTGTCTGAGGTTACCTTGACCACCCCTGTGGCGGACCCGTCAAAGGTGCTCTGCATCGGCCTCAATTACAAGGACCACGTGGCCGAAACCGGAAGGGCGTTCCCTGAATACCCGGATGTGTTCGCAAAATTTGCGTCAACGATGATCGGCCCACAGGACGAAATCGGCGGAACCCGGGTCAGTGAAAACCTCGACTTTGAAGGGGAAGTCGCTGTGGTGATTGGCCGCCGGGCCAGTGAAGTGTCTGAGGACGAAGCCTTGGACTACGTTGCCGCACTGGCGCCCCTGAACGACATCACCGCACGAGATCTCCAGTACCGCGGCACCCAATGGCTGGCCGGTAAGGCCGTTGACGGTTCCACCCCCTGGGGTCCTGCGCTGGTAACGCTGGACGAAGTGGGGGACCCGCAGGCACTGGACATCACCACGCGGGTAAACGGCATCGAAGTCCAGCATTCCAACACGCAATACCAGATCTTCTCCATCGCCCGTGTTGTCTCTTACCTGTCGAGCTTCCTCACCCTCGAACCCGGAGACGTCATTGCCACAGGTACACCGCAAGGCATCGGCGCCAAGCGCAACCCTCCCGTCTGGCTCGAACCGGGCGACACGGTCGAAATTGAGATCGAAAAGGTCGGGCTGCTCCGCAACCGCGTGGCCAAGCCCCAGCGATAAACACTTCAACTCCTAGAAAGACAGAAATCCCATGAGCGAAGTACAAACACAACCGGGTGAAGCGAGGTACCGCATCGCCGTCGATACCGGTGGCACGTTCACAGATGTGGTGGTCGGATCAGATACAGGGGACATGGCCGTTGGCAAGGCCCTGACCACTTACGACCGCGTCTTCACCGGCTTCGAAGCCTCTGTCCGCCGCGCTGCCGAATCTGTTGGCTGGAGCGGCGATGACGTCCTGCGGAACGCAGATGTCATTGTCTACGGCACCACCCACGCCACCAACGCTGTTCTCACCGGCAAAGTGGCCAAAACGGCACTGCTGACCACGGACGGTTTTGCCGACACCCTCCTGCTCCGTGAAGGTGGCCGCAGGGATGCCTTCGATTCAAAGGCCGCCTACCCGCCGCCCTACATTCCCCGCCAGCTGACCTTCGAAATCACCGAGCGCATCTCTGCCGAGGGCGACGTCCTGGTGTCACTGGACGAAGAGCAGGTCCGCGAAGTCCTCGGATCCTTCAAGGAACAGGGCATCGAAGCCGTAGCAGTCTCCTTCCTGTGGTCCATCATCAACGATGCCCACGAGAAGCGGGTTGCCGAGCTGATCCAGGAAATCCTCCCCGGAGTTCCGTACACGCTCTCCAACGCGGCAAACCCCACCATCCGCGAATATCGACGCTCCTCGGCAGCCTCGATCGACGCTTCCCTGAAGCCGTTGATGGCCGACCACTTGGGCAAGCTCCGCTCGGACCTCCAGGAGTACGGTTTCGCGGGGGACCTCTTGGTGGTCACCTCCGAAGGTGCCGTCCTCGACGTCGCCGATGTCCTTGACCGTCCCGTCCTGCTTCTGAACTCCGGCCCGTCCATGGCACCGTTGGTGGGCGCGGCTGCTGCTCCAGACCACGACACCGTGGTGGTCTGCGACATGGGCGGCACCACCTTCGATGTTTCCTTGGTGGAGAACGGCGTGGTCCGTCACACCCGTGAGGCGTGGCTGGGGGAGCCGTTCGTCGGTCACCTCACCGGTTTGTCCTCCGTCGCGGTGTCCAGCATTGGCGCCGGCGGCGGCAGCATCGCCTGGATCGACGGCGGCGGGCTGCTTCGCGTGGGCCCGCAGAGTGCACGCAGCACCCCCGGTCCGGCAGCCTACGGCCGCGGCGGCGAAGAACCAACCGTCACGGACGCTTGCGTGGCGCTCGGCTACCTCGACACAGAGGGCTTCGAAGGTGGCTTCACCCTGAACCGCGAGGCTGCCATTAAGGCCATTGACACCCGCATCGCCGGGCCGCTGAAGATGGACACCCTGCAAGCTGCCCAGGCCATCCTGGATGTCTCCGCCAACCACATGGCCACCGCCATCCGACAGTCCGCCCTCGAACAGGGCGTTGATCCCCGGGGCGCGCTCATTGTTGCCGGCGGTGGCGCAGGTGCCATGGTCGCAGCGATCATTGGCAGGCTGCTGGAAGCCGACACCGTCCTTGTCCCGGCGACCGCCGGCGTCCTGGCCGCCTACGGCGCCCACCGCGCCCCGATCGCCACAGAGTTCCTCTCTCCGCTGCACAACGACACCCGCAGTTTCGACGCCGGTTCGGCCTCCCGTGCTGTGGAGGACCTGACAGCCAAGGCTGAGGTCTTCGTGAAGCGCTTCGATGGCGTGGGAAACGAGCCCAACGTCACCTACTTCGTTGATGCCCGCTACCCGGGCCAAGCCTGGGACCTTCGTGTCTACCTGGACGCTGCGCCAGATACCGCAAGCGACGCCGCAGGGATCATTGAACGCGCCTTCCACGAAGAGCACGACCGTCGCAACGGCACGCACGATCCTGATAGCCGGGTGGAGATCATCACCTGGGGTGTCCGCGTGGAAATCCCGCGGCCGGAACACACCAAGGAAGAAGCGGGGATCAGCCGGGAGACCGAAGTCCACCGCACCGACTCCATTGTCTTCGGTGGAGAGAGCTTCAGCACTCAGCGCTACCGCGGAGTCACCCTTGCCCCTCGGGACAAGATCGAAGGCCCGGCCGTCATCGACCAACCCACAACCACCATCGTGGTCCCACCAGAGTGGAACGCCACGCTTGACGAACGATCCAACATCTACCTCACCCGTAAGGAGGCGTAGGAAATGACACGCGAATTTGACCCCGTAAAGCTCTCGGTACTGGCCAACGCATTTGACGGCATTGTCCGCGAAATGACCAGCGGCCTGCTGCGTTCGGCCCGATCCTCCGTGATCAACACTGCCCGCGACTTCTCCTGCGCAGTACTTACAGCGGACAACCAGCTCCTCGCTGCTGCAGAGGGGGTACCGGTACACGTCTTTGGTGCCGGACCCCTGGGCGAAGACATGGTGGAACTGCACAAAGACATCCGCGAAGGCGACGCGTTTCTCCATAACGACCCCTACATGGGAAACTCGCACGCCGCAGACCATGTGATCCTGGTTCCGATATTCGTCCACGGACGGCACCTGTTCACGGCCGTCACCAAAGCCCACCAGGCAGATTGCGGCAACTCGCTCCCCACCACATTCTTTGCTACCGCACGGGACGTCTATGAAGAAGGTGCGCTGATCTTCCCTTGCGTCCGGGTGCAGCGCAACTACACGGACATTGACGACATCATCCGTATGTGCCGGTCCCGCATCCGCGTCCCCGATCAGTGGTACGGCGACTACCTCGCATCGGTCGGGGCTTCGCGCATCGCCGAGCGCCGCATCCACGAGCTCGCCGAAAAGTTCGGGGTGGAAGACCTTGAAGACTTCGTGGACGCCTGGTTCGACTACTCCGAGCGCCTCACCGCGAGCGCGATCGAAACATTGCCCGAATACGTCCTCCACGGATCCTCTGACCACGATCCCTTCCCGGGTACCGGCCCAGAAGGCGTGCACCTGCAGGCAACCCTTGAGGTAAAGCCCAAGCAGGGCAAGATCATCATTGACCTGCGGGATAACCCGGACAACCTCCCCAATGGCCTGAACCTGACCAAGGCCACAGCCACTGGCGCGGCACTGGCAGGAATCCTCTCCGGCATCCCGGAGAACCTTCCCAGCAACGCGGGAACCTTCCGCCGGGTGGAGGTGCTGCTTCGCGACGGCTGCGCCGTAGGGGTGCCGAAACATCCGTACTCCTGCTCGTCGGGTACTACCAACCTGGCCGATCGGGTGGTCAACATTGTTCAGGCCGCTTTCTCGCAGATCGACGACGGCTATGGCACCGCTGAGGGCGCCGCCGGGCAGGCACCGGCAAAGTCGGTGATCTCGGGTATCGACGAGCGCAACGGCAACGCCTACGTCAACCAGATCCTGGTGGGCGGGGTTGGCGGCCCGGCTACTCCCTACGTAGACGGCTGGCCCACATACCAGCGTCCAGTGTGCGGAGCCCTTCTTTACCACGACAGCGTGGAAGTCGATGAGCAGCGCTACCCGATCCTGGTCCACGAACGCACCCTGGTAGCCGACACCGGCGGAGCCGGCCGCCAGCGCGGCGGACTCGCAACCCGGGTCACCATGGAACCCCGTGGGGAGAGCGTCACCCTCACCTACGGCATCGAAGGCAAGATCAACCCGCCCAAGGGTGTCCGTGGCGGCCACGACGGGGCAGAACCGTCCGCCTGGGTAGAGGACCTCAAGACCGGCGAACGGCGCGAGATACCGGTAGTAGGCCGCTACGACCTGCAGTCGGGCGAGAAGGTCGTATCCATCACCCCCGGCGGTGGCGGCTACGGCGATCCGCTGGAGCGTGACGTCCTGGCAGTCCTCGACGACTACCGGGAATCACGCGTCACTGCCGAGGCCGCAGCTGCCGATTACGGCGTCGTTATCACCGACGGCGCAGTTGACGAGGCAGCCACGGCGAAGGCCCGCCAGGAACGCCTGGCCGGCTAGCCGACAGCTATCGCAACCCATCCCGAGGCGGGGTATATTCCTCGCCTCGGGATGTTCCAACAAACATTTACGGAGATTCACATGGAACCCATTCGAGTCGGCATCATCGGCGTCGGAAATGTCCTTAACCAATACCTGGACAAGATCGGCGTCCACCCCGACGTCAACATCGTTGCGCTCGCGGATGTGAACCCCGAGGCAGTGCGGAAGCGTGCTGCCGAGTACGACGTTCCCAAGGCCCTCACTCCGGACGAGTTGCTCGCAGATGAAGACGTGGAGTTGGTCCTCAACCTCACGCCGCCCAAGCTCCATGCGCCGGTCACCCTCCAGGCGATCGCGGCCGGCAAACATGTCCTTTCGGAGAAGCCCTTCGCAACCTCCCTTGAGGAAGCCAAGCAGATCCTGGACGCAGCAAGGGCAGCCGGCGTCAAAGTCGGCTCCGCGCCCACCACGTTCCTGGGTTCCGGCATGCAGACCAGCCGCAAACTCATCGACGACGGCTGGATCGGCGAGCCGGTGGCGGCCTTCGCATCGTTCGCGTGCCGGGGCTATGAGCACTGGCACCCGAACGTGGACCCCTTCTACAGCCCCGGGGCTGGCCCAATGCTGGACATCGGCCCGTACCTGATCACCAATCTGGTGAACTTCTTCGGCCCGGTGAAGCGGGTATCCGCGACAACGCCGCGTTCCTCCGAGACCCGTCCCCGCCCGGGCAAAGAGGGCGAAGTCATCCAGATCCAGACCCCCACGCACGTCACGGGCGCCCTCGACTTCGAGTCTGGCGCTACAGCTACGGTGATCGTCAGCTGGGACATCTGGAACCACAACCTGCCGCACCTGGAAATCTACGGCACGGGCGGTTCGCTGGCCGCTCCGAACCCGGACCACTTCTCCGGCGCTCCCGTGCTGCGCCGCGGCGAGCCTGGCGACCTTGCGTTGGACATGACACCTCCCGGTGGCGGAGATTGGCGCGAAACGCCCATCACCCACCGGGACGACGCCTACCGTGGCATCGGCCTTGCCGAATTCGGTTACGCCATCCGCAACGGCGTGGAACCCCGGACCGGCGGCGACTTCGCCTATCACGTACTGGAGGTTCTGCTTGCTTTCGAAGCATCCTCGGAGCAAGGCCGACACATCCGGATTGAAAGCACCTGCGAACGGCCGCGCCCGCTGCCCTCCGTCGGGCCCCAGGAACCTTACCGTTTCGACTAAAAGGACAACAGCCAGAACAGCAGCCGACGGCGGGACTCAAGTTCCGCCGTCGGCTGCTGTTTGTCTTCCATGGCCGGGCCGCGTATCAAACTGGGACACACCGGCGCCTTCGCGCGGTGAAAACCTGAAGTTCGGGCGAATCGGTGTGGAAAATGCCGACGCACCTTCGAATTTAGGAGATCGCATGACTAGCACAGCCGCTGCTGACATCGGCACCGTGGTCAACACCGCAGGCGACAAAAAGGCCGTCCGCCGCCGCACAGTCGCACAAGCAATCGTTGAATACCTTCAGGTCCAGTACAGCGAATTGGACGGTGAACGCAGGCGCCTCGTTCCCGGAATGTACGGCATCTTTGGCCACGGCAACTCCGTTGGCTTGGCGCAGGGAATCGACGAATATGGTGTGGACTTCCCGCACTATCAGGGCAAAAACGAGCAGTCCATGGTCCATGCGGCCATCGGGTTTGCAAAGGCTTCCAACCGCGCCGCAACACTTGCGTGCACGGCCTCAGCCGGCCCGGGATCGACCAACATGGTATCCGGCGCCGCCACAGCAACCACCAACCGCCTCCCGGTGCTTCTTTTCCCCGCGGACATCATCAACAACCGTTTCGGTGACCCGGTGCTCCAGCAGATCGAGCACCCGGTGGAACGTGATGTGTCGGCCAACGATTGTTTCCGCCCGGTCAGCCGCTACTTTGATCGGATCACCCACCCGGCACAGTTGCTGTCCACACTCCCTGAAGCCATGCGGGTACTCACCGATCCCGTCGAAACCGGGGCCGTGGTTGTTTGCCTGCCCCAAGACATTCAGGGCGCGGAGTTCGACTTCCCGGAATCCTTCTTCACGCCGCGCGTATGGCACATTCGCCGTCGCCCGGCAGTTGAGGACGAGCTGCGCGACGCCGCCGAAATCATCCGCAACGCCAAGCGTCCGCTGCTGATCTCCGGTGGCGGTGTCCGCTACTCCAAGGCACAGGAGGAACTGGCACGCTTCAGCGCGGAGTTCGGCATCCCGGTGTCAGAGACCTACGCGGGCAAGGGCAGCGGACCCATCACCGACCTCAACCTCGGTGCTCTGGGTGTGACCGGAACCGTTGGCGCCAACGAGATCGCGGACGGCGCAGATGTGGTCATCACTGTCGGCTCGCGTCTCCAAGACTTCATCACGGCCTCGCATTCGCTGTTCCAGAACCCGGATGTTAAGTTCGTCAACCTCAATGTGGGCTCCTTCGATGCCCACAAGATGGGCTCATTCCCGGTCATCGGCGATGCAAGGCTGTCGCTGGCTGCTCTGCGGGAGCGTCTGGCGGCCGTTGGGTACTCGACGTCGGACGAGTTCCGCAGCGACATCGCAGATGCCCGCAAGGCCACGATGGAGGTGCGCAAGCACGACCTTCAGGATTTCGCCGGCGAACTGATGAGCCAGGCCCAGGTGATCGACGTACTCAATAAGCGCACCACAAGTGACGACGCCCTGATTTTGGGCTCCGGCGGCGTGGTTGAAGGCATCCATAAGGCGTGGGATCCCTCCAACGGCACCGAAATTCACTTTGAATACGCCAACTCCTGCATGGGCCATGAGATCCCGGCGGGCCTCGGCTACCGTTTGGCTCGTCCCGATGCGCCGGGCGAGGTATATGTCCTGATCGGTGACGGTACCTACTTCATGCAGCCCACCGAACTGGTCACGGCAGTCCAGGAACGCAAGAAGATCATCACTATCGTTATCGACAACCGCGGACACCAGTGCATCTGGCCCCTCCAAGTTGCCAAGGGTGGTCCTGGCCGCGAATTCGGCACACAGTACCGGGAACGCAGCAAAGAGTCAGGTCGACTGGACGGGTCGATCCTCGACTTCGACATCGCAGCCAACGCAGCCAGCATGGGCTGTGCTGCCTGGTCCACGACGACCATCGAGGAGTTCTCGGCCGCCCTCACCGAGGCGCAGGAAGCCGAAGGCCCCGCCGTGATCGTGGCCCGAGTTGAGCCCTGGCGCTACCTTTCCGGCAATGGCGCCTTCTGGGACGTTGGAGCTCCGATGACTTCGGAGCGACCCGCAACGCTCGAGGGCATCGCCAAGCATCTCAAGGGCCGTGAGCGCCAGCGCTTCTACGCTGCCACCACCGCACCTGAAACGCGCTGAGCGCACCGGGCGGGACCGCTACGCAGCGGTCCCGCCCGTCGTCTTACGGGCTTGCCCGTTCTTTCCAATTTTCGCAACAAAGGAGCATTCATCATGAGCGCATTTGCCGTTACTGATCCGGCTACCGGAACCATCCACGCCGAATACCCCGCAGCCACTGATGCCGAGGTGGAAGCCGGGCTCAGCGCAGCACAGAGGACCTACCAGGAGTGGTCCCGTACCACCACGGTGGCCGAACGGGCGGCCTTGGCCAAGCGTCTTGCGGACCTGTTTGTCGAGCGTAAGGACAAGCTGGCCGCCATCATCAATCGGGAAATGGGCAAGCCGCTGCAGCAGGCAGTGGGCGAAGCTGAGTTCTCCGGTTCCATTGCGGCCGCTTTCGCGGAGCACGCCGAGGAATGGCTGGCCGATGAGCAACTCGAAGTAGCAGACGGGCTCCGGAGCTTCTTCCGGTACCAGGGCCTCGGCGTGATCCTGGGCATCATGCCGTGGAACTACCCCTACTACCAGGTGGCACGGTTTGCCATTCCGAATATCATTTTGGGCAACACAGTGATCGTCCGCCACGCCAGCCAGTGCCCGGAATCGGCGTTGGCGTTGGAGGAACTCTTCCGCGACGCAGGCTTCCCGGAGGGCGCCTACGTCAACCTGTTCGCCACGCACCAGCAGATCTCCACCATCATTGCCGACGATCGTACACAGGGCGTCTCACTCACGGGCTCAGAGCAGGTGGGTGCGATCGTTGCCGAGCAGGCCGGACGCGCCTTGAAGAAGTGCGTGCTGGAGCTCGGTGGGGCCGACGTCTTCCTGGTGCTCGATACGGATGACGTGGACCTTGCAGTGAAGAAGGCCGTCATGGGCCGCATGGGCAATACAGGCCAATCCTGCAACGGTTCCAAGAGGATCGTCGTGATGGACAAGTACTTCGATGAGTTCTCGGAGAAGTTCAAGGCGGCCATCGCCGGCCAGTCCTACGAGAACGGTGATTTCGGGCCGATGTCTTCGGCTTCCGCCACCAAATTCCTGGCCTCGCAGGTGCAGGGTGCCTTGGACCAGGGGGCCGAGATCCTGGTGGGCAACAATGAGCCCGAGGGCAACGTCTTCACGCCGACGGTTATCACCAACATCACCCCGTCCATGGACGTTTACAGCGAGGAGCTTTTTGGCCCTGTTGCGCAGCTCTACAAGGTCGGCAGTGACGCTGAGGCGATCAAGCTGGCCAACTCTTCGCCGTACGGCCTGGGTTCCGTGGTGATTTGCGACGACGTTGAGCGCGCCGAGCGCGTCGGCAACCAGCTCGACGTCGGCATGGTCTTCGTAGGCGCCTATGACCTCAGCGGTGCGGATGTACCGTTCGGCGGCGTCAAGAAGTCCGGGTATGGACGGGAACTCGGCAAGGTAGGAATGCTGGAGTTCGCGAACAAGAAGCTGTTCCGCTTCGCCAAGTAGTCAGCAAACCTAAGAAGGAGGCCGGATCGTCGTGATCCGGCCTCCTCTTTTGTGAGTGGGGTGATGGTGGCGGTTCAGGCCTGGTAGGTGGTGTGTCCGGAGACTTCCGGGATCTCAACCCAGTTCCCGGAACCGGCGCTGCGCAGCGATGCATCCACCAGTTCCGAGGCAGACCAGCCGTCAGCAGCAGACGGACCCAGCTGTTGACCTTCGGCCACTGAGCGCAGGAACAGGGCAGCCTCTATGGTCTTGAGATCGTTAAAACCTATGCCCGGACCCGGACCCGGCTGGAAGCGTCCGAACTCGCCGTAGGACGGCGGCGTCATGATGGTTCGGTAGCCGCTGCGGTCCGTGGCAACTTCCAGCTGGTTCATCCGTTCGAAGTTCCAGCGGAGTGAGCCCTCGGTGCCGTAGACCTCGATGATGTATTCCGCGTGGGGTCCAATAGCTACCCGGGTGGACTCGAACATGCCGATCGCGCCGCCTTCGAACCGGGCGAGCATTGCCGTGTAGTCCTCGTTTTCCACCTCCCGGGTGACTTCGGACGCCTGGCCCATGTCAAAGGAATTCGAGGAGTTTCCCGCCGGAAGAGGCCGGTCCTTGATGAACGTCTCCGTCACAGCATTCAGAGAGGTGATGCGTCCTACCAAGAACTGGGCGAGGTCGAACCCGTGGCTCAAGACGTCACCCAGGACTCCCGAACCTGCCCGGGCCTGCTCGTAACGCCAAGTAAACACCTGGCTTGGATCCGAGGCGTAGCCGGTGAGCAAACGGATCTGCACGTTGGTGATGCGGCCCAGAGTGCCGGAGCGAATCAGCCTGCGGGCCTCCGCCACAGCCGGGGCGTGCCGATAGTTAAAGCCCACCGAGGTGATCAGCCCCGCAGCCTCGGCCCCCTGCGCGATCTCGCGGGACTCCTGGGCGCTCCGTCCCATAGGCTTCTCGATCCAGAAGTGCTTGCCGGCCTCGATGGTGGCAAGGGCTATTTCATGGTGGAGGAAGTTCGGGGAGCATATGGAGACCACATCCACATCCGGGTTCTCCAGTACCTTGCGGTAGTCAGTGGCGGTCTCCTTATACCCGAGGGCATCCTCGGCATGATGGCGGCCGGCGTCGTCGGGATCCGCGGCGATCACAAGCTCCGGGTGCCGTGGCAGTTCCGGGAAGAACTGCTTGGTGGCCAAGTAAGCGCGGGAGTGCAACCTGCCCATCCATCCGACCGAAATCAGGCCAACCCCAATGCGGTTCTGCTGTTCCAAGAGGACTCCTTAGTCTTTACCGCTCTCAGGCGGTGCTGTGCCGCAGAATGACGGCGGCATCTACTGATCAGCCTAGGAATGTTGCGGGTGTGTGCTGTGTCTCAATGTGAGACACATGGCGCCGGGATAGCGCTGTTTTAGTTGAAGGAACCAGCCCGACACCACCTAGCAAGAGGAGCCCGTCGACGATGATGGACCGCAACCAACCACTACGAACCGGCCCCCTGCGCGTGCTCGTTACTGGAGCTTCGTCAGGTGTCGGGGAAGCCACGGCCAAGTTGTTCGCAAGCCGTGGCGCCCGTGTGGCGTTGTTGGGCCGCCGGCCTGAAGAACTGCAGCGGGTGGCCGCGGACATCGGCACCGATGCCCACACTCTGGTTGCCGACGTCTCCGATGCCGGGGCCGTCAGGAACGCTGTGAGGAGTGCGATCCACGTCATGGGTGGTTTGGACGTGGCGGTCAACGCCGCAGGTGTAGCAGGACATGTTGCCTTGGAAAACCTCACCGATGACCACTGGCATGAGGTGCTGCAGACCAACTTGTCCGGCACCTTTTATGTGGCACGCGAGGCTGCACTCCATATGCGGCGGGCCGGCCGGGGTGCGATCGTCAATGTCGCTTCCGACCTGGCCTCTGTTGGCGCTGCAGGACTCGTCCACTACTGCGCAGCCAAAGCCGGTGTCGTGGGACTCACCAAAGCGCTGGCCCTGGAACTTGCGCCCTCCGTCAGGGTCAACGCCGTCTGCCCAGGTCCGATAGATACGCCCATGGTGCGCGCCGGATTGTCGGCGGCACCGGATCCTTTGGCGGCCCTCACGTCGAAAGAAGGCACCGTGCCGCTGAACCGCCTCGCTGATCCAGAGGAGGTGGCAGCCGCTATTTATTTCCTGGCGGTCGAGGGGACCTTTGCCACCGGAACCAGCATGGCGTTCGACGGCGGCACAACAGCTGCGTAGGAACGCCACCAATTACCTGTCAACTGAACAAGCCCAAGGAGCTTTGAAGGAAATGGAAGAGTCAAACTACAAGGACCTCCGCAGCGCACGATGGTTCGCGCCGCATGATCTCACCGGATTTGTTCACCGCACGGCGATCCAAGCTGAGGGATTCTCACGCTTTGCGCTCAAGGACAAGCCGGTCATTGGCATCGCCAATTCCTGGTCGGAACTGGTCAACTGCAACATCCACTTCAAGCTCCTGGCTGATGCGGTCAAGCGCGGTGTCTTGATGGCCGGCGGCCTGCCGCTGGAGTTCCCCACAATTTCCTTGGGCGAAAGCCTGATGAAGCCCTCGGCCATGCAGTTCCGCAACCTGATGGCCATGGACGTCGAAGAGTCCATCCGGGCATACCCTTTGGACGCGATCGTACTCCTGGGTGGCTGTGACAAGACTGTCCCGGCACAGCTTATGGGAGCAGCAAGTGCCGATGTTCCCACGATCATGCTGACCGGCGGACCCCAGGAGCCCGCACACTTCCGCGGGAAACAGCTCGGTGTCGGTACAGACACGTGGAAGTACGCAGATGAACTGCGCGCAGGAAAGATTACCGAGGCGGACTTCGACGAGCTTGAGTCGGCCGCGAAGCCCTCTGCCGGGCACTGCAGTGAGATGGGTACGGCCTCAACCATGACCTCGCTGGTTGAAGCACTTGGCATGTGTTTGCCGGGTACCGCGTCGATCCCCGCGGTAGACGCGCGCCGTGCCCAGGCAGCGGAAGCAACGGGACGCCGCGCGGTGGAGATGGCGCTGTCACAGGGGCCGAAGCCCAGCGAAATCTTGACAAAGGAGGCCTTCGATAACGCCATCACACTCCTGATGGCTGTGGGAGGGTCCACCAACGCAGTGGTCCACCTGCTGGCCCTGGCACGGCGTGTCGGCTACGAGCTGCCCTTGGACCGATTCCATGAGATTTCCCAACGGACGCCCCGAATTGTCAACGTACGTCCATCCGGCGAGTACCTGGTCCAGCAACTCTTCCAGGTTGGCGGAATCTCCACCGTTCTCAAGGAGCTGACGCCACTGCTAAATAAGGACGCAATAACCGTCACAGGCGAGTCCCTTGAGAAGGGCTACCTTAGTGCTCCCGAACCTGACGGCGTGGTGGTCAGTACGCTGGAGGCGCCTTTCGATGCCTCCGGAGGCATCGCCGTCGTGCGTGGCTCCCTGGCGCCCAACGGCGCTGTCATCAAGAGGAGCGCCGCTTCCAAGGACCTGCTGCAGCACAAGGGTTCCGCAGTGGTGTTCGAAGACATCTACGATCTGGGACGCAGGATTGATGACCCCGATCTGGACATCTCCGAGGACTCAGTCTTGGTCCTGCGCAACAGCGGGCCGGTTGGGGCTCCCGGTATGCCCGAGTGGGGCATGCTGCCGATCCCGGAGAGACTTCTGCGCCGCGGTATCCGGGACATCGTCCGGATCTCAGATGCCCGGATGAGTGGCACGGCCTTCGGCACTACAGTCCTGCATGTTTCCCCAGAGGCTGCCGTGGGCGGCCCGCTGGCGATTGTCCGCGATGGTGATCCAATCGTGCTCGACGTCGAGAACCAGCGCCTCGACTTGGACATCCCGGCAGAAGAAATCGATAACCGCTTGGCCGAACTCAAACTTCCGGAACCGAAATATCGTCGCGGCTATGGTCGGCTCTTCATCGACCACGTGAACCAGGCCCACGAAGGGTGCGACTTCGACTTCCTCAAGGGCCTGCCTGACGAGGAACCACAGCGACTGCCGTACGGCCTGATGAGCGGTTGGCAGGGCGGCTGGTAGCCGGCAACGGGTCCAATCTGAAGATGGGTTCCCCACAGGGACACCCCGGGAAGGAAAATGTGTCACAACCAAAAGTAATAGCCATTGTTCAGGAAGGTCGCCCGCTCCCTCCACTGGAACGGCTGAAGGCCGACGCCGATATCGTTGTGGTCCGCACCGCGGATGAGTACCGTAAAGCGCAACCGGGTGCGGAAATCCTGTTTTTGAACGACTTCAGGACCAAACTCCTGCGCGAAGTAGGGCCGGGGGAGTTGCGGTGGATCCATACCTCGAGCATCGGCGTCGATAGTCTCATGACGGACGACATCATCAATAGTGACATCGTTGTGAGCAACTCCCGGGGCGTCTGTGAGCGTCCCATTGCCGAGTGGGTTCTGGGCGTCTTGTTGATGTTCACCAAGGACCTCCGGCGCACCATTGAATTGCAACAGGCCAGAACATGGCAGCATCGTGAGACCGAGCCCCTGCTGGGTCGGAAAGTGCTTGTGGTGGGTCCGGGGCCTGTAGGCCGCGAGACGGTCCTTCTGCTCAGGGCAGCCGGCATGGACGTGACGGTCGTGGGCCGGTCAGGCAGGAACGATCCCCAGCTGGGCACCATATCCGGCTTTGATGGCCTTGAGGAGCTGTTGAGCCAAGCCGATGACGTCGTGCTGACACTGCCGCTCACAGAGGAGACCCGGGGATTGTTCAACTCTGCAATGTTCCGCACCATGAAGCCCGGGGCGAGACTGGTCAACGTGGGCCGTGGAGCGGTGGTCGTGGAGCAGGACCTCCTGGACTCCCTTGATGCCGGACACCTCGGTGCAGCCGCGCTGGACGTCTTCGAGTATGAGCCGTTGGATGCCGGCAATCCGTTGTGGGGTCGACGCGACATCCTGGTCTCACCGCATGCATCCGGCGATCTCATCGGTTGGCGGGGAAGGGTAGTGGACTGCTTCGCCCGGAACCTGAGCCTCTGGAAAGCCCACGAGCCGCTGAACGACGTAGTGGACCTGAAGAAACTCGGCACGGTCAGCCCGGCGGCCGGGGTCTGAGACACCCTGCTGGGGCCAATCCCATGGGGTATTCGGCGCTTTAAAACCGCGTGGAATACCCCATGTGATCCCGTGTCCCAAGCTGGTACAGTGCTCCCACCATCCCCGTCGATAGTGTGATTCAGCATTCAAACTTTCGTGACGAGGATTACATGTCTAGCACAACAAGAGGTACGACGAAAACGCCGACCCAGACCCAGGACCATAAGCTCAGCGGCAATATGGGCGTAGGTGAGCTCGTGATGAACGTGCTCGCTTTCTCCTCCCCGCTGACGACAGTCGCGGGCACCCTGCCCGTGATGCTCCTCTTCAGTGGGCACACTGCTCCGGGCATCTACCTTCTGGTAACACTGATGCTCCTGATTTTCTCCGTGGGTTTTGTGAAGATGAGCCGCAGCGTGGAGGCGCCGGGAGGTTTCTACTCCTTCGTCACGGCAGGCCTGGGCAAACCCGCCGGCCTTGGAGGAGCGTTGCTTGCCCTCTTCGGATATGTGTTTATTGGGTTCTTCGCTCCGTCCCTCTTCGCCCTGACACTTCAGAGCTTTGTGGTCAATACGCTCAATGGTCCTGACATCCCGTGGTACTGGTACGGTCTGGGCATCATTGCCGTCACCACACTGCTCGCCTACAACCGCATTGATCTCTCCGCCAAGGTCTTGACGGTGGTCATGCTGCTGGAATCGGCAGTAGTTATCGTCTTTGACATCGCAGCCTTTGCGGCGGGTTCAGGCGAAGTTGTCCAGGGAATCGGCTTCTCCATGCCGTGGATAACAGATGCCGGTCTGGGTTTGGCACTGCTGTTCGCCGTCGGAAACTTCTTCGGGTTTGAAGCGACGGTCATTTACAGGGATGAAGTCAAGAACCCGGACCGCACCATTCCCAGGGCCACCTACATTGCGGTAGTAGGAATCGGTCTGTTCTATGCTGTCGCCGCCTGGGCTTACACGACCTTCATTGGAGCAGACAAAGTTCAGGACGAGGCCGCCGCTAATACAGTTAACCTCTTCAACGACGGCGCCACTGCTCTGGTCGGCAAGATCTTTGCGGATGTGGCGGTGGTATTGCTGATCACCTCGATCCTGGCTTCGATGCTCTCCATCCAAAATATTGCCGCGAGGTACAGCTTCTCGCTGGCAGCCGATGGGGCGCTACCGTCCGTGCTGAGCCGGGTCCATCCCCGGCACAAGTCACCTTACGTGTCAGCCCTGGCAGTGGGCCTGGTGTGGGCCCTGGCCACGGTGGTCTTCACCTTGGTGGGCGTTGCCCCGGAGCTGCTGTATCCCATCGCAAGCGGCAGCGGAACCTTTGCTGTTCTCCTGTTGATGTTCATCACGAGCTTTGCTGTCCTTGTGTACTTTGTACGGCGGCGCCGCATCGCCCCTGAGTCGGTGTGGAAAACGATTGTCGCACCGATCATCAGCGTCATCTTCCTTGGCGTGATCACCTACCTTGCGATCACTAACTACCCCGAGCTCATCGGGGGATCGGCCGTGATGACGGCGATCTTCATGACTTTCACTTTCGCCTTGTTCTTCGGCGGGATCGGGTACGCGTACTACCTGCGGTCACAACGCCCTGATGTGTACCGGCGACTGGGCCGGCAAAGAGTCGACTAAAAACCAATCTCACCTGATCTTCAACTGTCTGGAGTTTTGCAATGACGCAACAAATCAGAGTTGGCCTCTTCGGCACGGGAAGAATAGGCCAAGTCCATGCCATGAGTGTGGCCACCTTGGATGAAGCCACCTTGTCCTGGGTCTGTGACCCTTTCGTCGAGGGTGCCAAGCAAACAGCCGCGGAGTTCGGGGGGCGCGTCAGCGATGACCCTCACGAGGTCTTCGCGTCAGGGGAGGTTGACGCTGTCATCGTAGCCTCGCCCACGAAGACCCACCTCGACCTTCTGGAGATGGCGGTAGACGCCAACATCCCGGTGCTCTGCGAGAAGCCGATAGATCTGGACATAGGCCGTGTGGATGCCCTGCGTGCAAAAGCAGCGTCGGCGGGCGTGCCCATTGCCTTGGGCTTCAATAAGCGCTTTGACAGGCACTTTGTGGAGCTCAGGAGACGGGTGGGCGCCAATGAAATTGGGGCATTGGAGCAGCTGGTCATTACCAGTAGGGATCCAGCGGAACCACCGGCTGCCTATTTGCCTCAATCGGGAGGAATCTTCCGGGACATGACCATCCATGACCTGGATATGGCGCGCTACTTCATCCCTGACATCGTTGAGGTGTCCGCGAGGGGTGCGAACGTTTTCAGCGATGGCATCCGTGAGGCAAACGACTTCGACTCCACCGTAGTCACCCTCCGGGGTTCCAAGGACGAACTCGTAACAGTCCTGAACTCGCGTCACTCGGCGTACGGTTACGACCAGCGAATTGAGGCTTTCGGAGCAACAGGGCTCCTGCACGTGGGCAACAAAAGCGACAGCCTCGTGCGGCACTGGGGAAGCCGGTCCGTCGAATCCGCGGGCCCCTACCAAGACTTCTTCTTGGAGCGATATGCGGAGGCCTACCGGCTGGAAGTTGCCGAATTCCTCCGCGCCGTCCGTGGCCTGCCATCGAGAAGCCCGGGATTTGAGGACGGCAGGGCTGCTCTCATCCTTGCCGATGCCGCGGAAGAGTCAGCCCGGACCGGTGTTGCCGTGGCAGTGAACCTCAACTAACACCTAGAGGTCGCCTGCCTGGGCCGTTGGCGTTTCGCAACGACATTTACGGCCCAGAGCAGGCTTTTTCCATTCTTTTTGAAACGATTCACAATCGGTGTTCCAAAGTGGTACACATGCTGAATTCGGGGATCCGTCAGAGTTCAGGTAAGTGAAACAGTGTGGTGAAGGTCACGCAGCTTCGGGATGTATTTGCAACTACCCGGAGCCAGCAGGGTCAAACAATGTTGATTGATCAGCCGCCACCAAAGGTGTTTCACCGGTTCATTTACATGGCCCTATCGAACGAGGATGAGATGACCGACGTACCACCGGCGACCCCTCCACTGGTCGCCCTCAACGACATACACAAAACATTCGGGGCGGTGTCCGCATTACGCGGCGTCAGCATCGATGTCCAACCCGGCGAAACCTTTGCTCTGCTTGGCGATAATGCCGCCGGCAAGTCCACGCTGATGAAAGTACTCACTGGCGTGTATCAACCCGATCAGGGTTCCATTGAGCTTGACGGAAAGACCACGGAGTTCCCCACGCCATCCGCCTCCCGCGACCAAGGGGTGGAGATGGTTTACCAGGACTTTGCCCTGGCAGACAACCTGGATGTTCGCTCCAATATCTTCCTGGGGCGGGAGCCGCAAAAGAATGTCCTTGGCCCCTTGTTGCGGATTATCGACCGCAAAAAGATGGAGCTTGAAACCAAACGGGTGCTTGAACGCCTGGACATACCCATCAATCCTCGGCTCAAGGTCAAGCGGTTATCCGGTGGTCAACGTCAAGCCGTCGCCATAGGCAGAGCGCTGGCATTTGACGCCCGACTCATCATCATGGACGAGCCGACAGCGAACTTGTCGGTGGCCAAGGTGGACAAGCTCATTGAGGTGACTCAACGCCTCAAGGATCTGGGCATTGCCGTCATCATCATCACACACCGATTGGACGAGGCCTTCGCCGTGGCTGACCGCTTTGCGGTCATGCGCCAGGGCCAAGTGGTGGGGCGGTTCCGCGTCGGGGATGTTTCAGAAGCCCAGGTGGCCCACTTGATCTCCCACGGCACCTTGGATGACTACATCGACGACGGTGCCGGCATCCCCGAAAAGCGCCGCAAAATCGGGAGCACCTCATCGATGGAAGTCGTCGATGTGATGGCAACTCCAGCCACTACGAACGGGAGTCACTCATGAGTCTCACAATGGAACGCGTCAAAACAAAGCTGGGCCCTGCGGACCTTAAAGAAGGTATGACAGCTACCAAGGTCAAGCGCTTCATCGGTGATTACGGGATCATCATACTTTTTGTGGTCATCCTCGTCTTTCTTGCCGCCGTAGCCCCCAACTTCCTGACCCTCAACAACATCGTCAATGTGGTTAGACAGTCGTCCATCATCGGACTGATCGCCCTCGGGATGACCTTCATCATGATTACCGCCGGCATCGACCTTTCTGTTGGTTCGATTGTGGGTTTGGCGGGTATGACCTTCGCCTTGCTGGCCCCGGCAAGCGGTGGAGCCTTTTGGTTGCCGTTGGTTGCCGGTCTTGCGGTAGGCCTGCTGGTTGGATTCCTGAGTGCAGCCTTAGTGGTCTGGGGAGCCATCCTGCCGTTCCTGGCAACACTGGCAACCATGGCCATTGCCCGCACGGCAGTCCTGGTCATGACGGACGGCCAGGTTGTTTCCGGACTCAGTGGACCTGCTGAATGGCTCGGCTCGGGCTTCATAGGCCCGGTTCCCGTCCCGGTCATCATCTTCTTGATCGCGGCCATAATCTGCGAGTTTGTGCTCAGCCGGACAAAATTCGGTTCGCACGTTTATGCCGTGGGTGGCAATGAAGAGTCTGCCAAGAAGGTTGGCATCTCCACCGGCCGTGTGCTGTTCACCGTGTACCTCATTGGTGGTGTGACAGCCGCGCTGGGTGGTTTGGTCCTCACTGCGCGTTTGGATGGCGCGGCCCCGGTGGCCGGCACTGGCTATGAACTCCAGGTGATTGCCGCCGTCGTCATTGGAGGAACGAGTCTCTTCGGTGGCGTCGGCACCATCCGCGGAACGGTCATCGGCGTTCTCCTGCTGGGTGTGGTGATGAATGGCATGAACCTGATGGGGGTCTCGTCGTACTTCCAGCAAGGCGTCCAGGGCATCATCCTGGTGCTCGCCGTGCTGTTGAACCGTTGGAAGTCGGACTGACCGCAACACCCGCACCAAGCAACAAAAAAATCTCCCTCAGCACAGACAGAAAACCACCGAAAGGAACACACCATGGGAATGCGACGGAGTATCGCAGCGGCGTTCGCAATGATGGCAGCAGGTGCGCTTACGCTGACCGGCTGTGCCGGCAGCAGCAACGCAACCAGCAGTGGCGGGACAGGCAAGACCTACAACATTGGCGTTGTGGTTCTTGACCTCCAAGACCCGGATCTGGCCCACATGACGGACGCCATGAAAAAGACGGCTGATGAAAAGGGTGTCAAGCTCAACATCACCGACTCCAAGAAGGACGTAGGCAGTGAACTGAACCAGGTTGAGGACCTCCTCACCCGCCAGGTTGATGCCGTAATTATGCAACCGTTGGATGGTGACGCCAGCCAGAACGCCGCAAAGCGCGTTATCGCCGCCAACATCCCGCTGTTTATCCTGTCCACCGAGTTCGCCGAAGGCTCAGACGTTGGGTACAAGAGCTACATCGGCGTCGATGACACAGTGGCCGGTGAAATGCAGGCAGATTATTTGAACAAGGCGCTGCCGGAAGGTGGCAACATCGTGTTCGCCGCCGGTGTCTACGGAGCCTCTTGGACGGATCGCCGAAAGAACGGCTTCGACAGCAAGATCAACAAGAACTTCAAGATCGTGGCGGAATTCCAAGCCAAGGGAAGCCGTGACGATGCCAAGCGCAACATGGAGGATACCCTTCAGCGCTTTGGCGCCGGCCAGATTGATGCGGTCGTGGCAAACAATGACGAGATGGCCATTGGTGCAGCCTCTGCCATTGCTGACGCTGGACGGACGGCGGAGTTCAAGGCAGTAGTCGGCGTCGATGGTACCGAACCAGCCATGCAGGACATCAAAGCCGGGACAATGTCGGCTACAGTCCGGCAGGACTCCGCTGGACAGGGTGTTAAAGCAGTTGAAGTGGTTACTGACTTCCTCAACGGCGGGAATGTCGAGAATCGCTACACCCTGCCCTTCACCCTCATTACCAAGGACAACCTCTCTGAGTTCTTGAAGTAGGACAATCCATCAATCAAACGGGCACGGCGGTTTTCTCCGCCGTGCCCGTTCCGTTTTGGCACACCTCCGCACATGCCGCGGCTGCCTACACTTCAGGCGGACCACTACGAATGGAGAATGCGACCATGCCCCATGGTGACGATCGCGACGCGAACATCAGTCAGCTACTCGCCAGACTGGAGCATCACGGGATTGAGGTGGACGACTCCCAGCGAAGACGATCCGAGTACTCCTACGACGCATCCAACTACCGCGTGCGCCCGGCCGCTGTCGCCTTTCCTGGGAATATCGAGGACGTACGCACCGTCTTGCGCGTCTGTTCGGCGCTGGAGGTCCCGACGACCACACGCGGCGGCGGGACCTCGATGGCAGGCAACGCTATAGGCGACGGTTTGGTGATCGATCTTTCCCGCCATATGACCTCGGTAGGAACCCTTGAGGCCGGGCAGAGGACTGTATGGGCCGATGCGGGGGTGGTCCTGGGAGAGTTGCGTACGCAGATTGAAACCATCACCTCTGGGGTGCTGACGTTCGCCCCGGACCCTTCGTCCTTATCGCGGGCCACGATCGGTGGTTCCATTGGTAATGACGCCTGCGGAAACCACTCTGTAGCTTACGGTCGCATGACCCATCACGTGCAGGAATTGGAGTTGGTGACCGCAGACGGCGCGTACCTTCGGGCCGGCCGTGATTTCCTGCACGCAGTCGACCACAACGACATCCATTCCATTGCCCGGGCCCGTGAGTTGTTCGAAGGCCTGAAGTCGCTGGCTGCCGCGAACTTGTCGCCCCTCCGCGTGGAGCTGCAGACCATCCCGCGGCAGGTCTCCGGTTACCACGTGGGACACCTGTTGCCGGAACACGGTTTCAATGTTGCCAGTGCGCTCGCGGGCAGCGAAGGGACCTGTGCTGTTGTTGTGCGTGCCAAGGTGAAACTGGTGCCGAAGCCCCGCGCCACCGCGCTGCTATGTCTGGGCTACCTCGACACCATTGATTCTGCCCGCGATGTCATGACCATATTGTCCGCCAAACCGAGCGCGATCGAGGGTTTGGACGTTTCTATCGTGGACATCATGCGTCACCGTCGGGGACCGGCAAGCGTGGAATCACTGCCGGACGGCAATGCCTTCCTTATGGTCGAGTTTTCAGATGACACCCTTCATCAGGCCGCCGCTTCCTGTGAAGACCTCGTGGAGAAGCTTCGGGCCGAGGGCCGTGTTGTCGACTACTCGGTGGTCACAGAACCCCTGGCGCGAGCCGCGATGTGGCGGGTCCGCGAAGACGGGGCAGGGCTCTCCTCGCGACGGATTGACGGAATTCAAACATGGCCCGGTTGGGAAGATTCTGCCGTTGCTCCCGAACGACTCGCTGACTATTTGGCGGACCTGCTTCCCTTGGTGAAAAAGTACGGCTACGCAGCATTCATGTACGGCCACTTCGGTGCGGGGTGTGTCCACATGCGTTTGGATTATGATCTGCGCAGTGAGGCCGGGCGTCGCAATTTCACTGATTTCACCCGTGAAGCTGCCCAGCTGGTGGTGGCCCATGGGGGCTCGCTGTCAGGGGAACACGGTGACGGGCGGGCGAGAAGCGAACTGTTGTCGGTGATGTATTCCAAGGAGATGATTGGCATCTTCAAAACGTTCAAAGAGCTGTGGGACCCGGCGGGGATTCTCAACCCTGGGGTCATCGTGGACCCCGTTCCGTTCACTGCCTCGCTGGCCTTGGAAGGCGTGGCCAAAGCCGGCCCCACGCACAGTGAACTGACGACGTCGCCGACTGCCGCCGTCGTGCCGTCCTCTGACCGTGAGCTGCTTCCGGTGGTGAGTCCGTTCGTGGGGAACACCCATGCCTGCATAGGCGTGGGTAGGTGCCGCTCCACCACCGGGGGTTTCATGTGTCCCAGCTACCGCGCCACCAAGGATGAGAAGGACTCCACTCGTGGCCGCGCACGGGTGTTGCAGGAGCTGACCAGGGTTCAAGGGAGCAGTAAGGACGGCTGGAAGAGCGCGGAAGTCCGGGAAGCGCTGGATCTTTGCCTGTCCTGCAAGGCATGTTCCGCAGACTGTCCCACGGGAGTGGACATCGCTGAGGCCAAGTCGGAGCTCGTGGATGAGTATTACCGCGGGCGTATCCGACCCTTCACGCACTATTCGATTGGGTGGCTGCCTCGGTGGCTCCCGTGGTTGACCCGCGTAGCGGCTCTGGCGAATTGGGGGACCTCCTTCCGGCCCTTCAGGACGGTGGGGGAGTGGTTGGGCATTAGTGCTCGACGGCGGTTGCCGGCTTTCGCGGCGAACGGCCGGATCCGAAACCGGGTACGGGAAGCCCGGTTCGAGGACAACGCAGACATCCTTCTGTTTATCGACAGCTTCACCCGCGCTTTCAGGCCGGAGGTCATTCCGGCAGCGGCCCGGGTTCTTCGCGACTCCGGTAGCTCTGTGGGGTGTACACCGGACGCCTGTTGCGGCTTGACCTGGATCTCCACAGGGCAACGTGATGGGGCCCGCCGGCGGCTGGCCCGGTTGATCAGCAGTCTCGACGATGGCACGGACAGGGATATCGTCGTACTCGAGCCCAGCTGTGCGGCCGCTATCCGCGATGAAGGTCCAAAAATGGTAGGCGGGCCGGCCGCTGCCCGAGTGGCGGCAAGGGTACGGTCGTTTTCTGTAGCAGTGGATGAGGCCATCAAACGCGGCTGGAAGCCCACGGCTCCTGCACCGGAAACAGCAGTACTGCAGACTCACTGCCACGAGCACGCCGTGTTCGGCTCGGGCGCCCAGAAACGCGTCCTTGAGGCCTGGGGAGTTCCACGAGTAGTGGAATCCTCGTCCTGCTGTGGCGTGGCTGGAAACTTCGGATTTGAGGCCGAGCATTTCGATATGTCCATGAACGTTGCTGAGCACTCTGTCATACCCGCCCTCGCGAAGGGCGAGGCTGATGCCCTTGTTCTCACCGACGGATTTAGTTGTGCCATGCAGGTCTCACAGGTTGATGCCGGGCGTTCAAGTGCACACCTGGCCGTGGCGCTGGATCCCAAACCCACCGAGTCAAAGTAGATGGAGTACGTCGGCATATTTCTGATCCTGATCGCTGCCGGACTGCGGGTGATCGGCGATCATATGGCGAACTCGGCCCAACAACCACGAACCACGGCAAGCATGCGTGGCATCCCCAGCGTTCCACCACGAGCCGCGGCCTTTCTGGTGGCTGCGGCCGGGATCTTCATCTTTGTCACGAGCATCAGTTCGCGGTGAGTGGCCCCATCCAGGGCAGTGTCTCAAACTGACACGATCGACTGTGTGCTTTAAGGCCGATTCTGGAAGAGACCAATAAGCACGACTAGTTTGAGGGTTGATCCCGATGATGAACAGGAAGCTCGCACAAGGACGGCACGTGGAGTGGCTCCGATCTTCGGCCCACTGTGGCCAAGCCGATTTGGGTGAACGCAGCGACTATCAGCCAAAGCGATCCGGCAGGCTTATACATCGTCTCCTACAGGACGTGGCGGAAGGCCGAGAGATCGGCGACGCCACGCCCTGGCCTTCTCCCGGGTCGTAGCCCTTTTAAAGCCGCGGTCCGTAGCGATTGTTCCTGGCACTGTGCTCAAGCGCTACGGACCGCTTTACCCCTGTGCAGGAGACAGATTTGTCCATTCCGGGCCCCGCCGTCCTCGCCAGTGAGCCTGGCAAGGTGTTGGTTGAACTCCCACAGCCGGACTTCCGGGGTCCCCGCGCAACCGCATTCATCGAAGCTTTGCAATCTTTCGAGCCGTTAGGCATTACACGGTGCCGACGGCTACGGGATGGAATCATCGTGACCTACGACGACGGCGCCTTGGAGGTGCACGAGCTACGGGCACTTCTGTTGGCCGCATCCTCCAAGGTCAAGTACATGGAGGGGGACTTTTCTCCGTCAACGCATATCTTGCCAGTGACGTTCGGCGGTTCGTTCGGACCGGACTTATCCATGGCCTCTGTGCTGCTCGACTCTGCCGAGCGAACCCTCATTCGACGGATGTGCCGTTCCCGGCATACTGTCAGGTCATTTGCTGGGCCAGGTGCCTCCGTCTTCTGCGAAGTGCCGTGGTCGAAAGACTGGCTCCGAGCCCAGCCGGACTTGTCTGTAAGAGAAGTGCCGAGAGGGTCCCTCACACTTTCAGCGCAGGGAGTGACCGTTACGAGCCGCCGAGGCTACACAAATGAGCTTGTGGTGGGCAGGGTCCGAGACGCCTTTCTTGACGTTCCGGCGGAGATACGGATGGGGGATTCAGTGTGGCTGAGACTAGGCAAAAGGTGCCTACCTAACGATAGTTAGCTAAATTGGATCCAGCCGGACAACGTTGTGAGGATGATATGGACCCTACGCCCCGCGAGCAAGCAAATGCTGCAGTCAGGAAGTTCCTGTCCGGTCATGACTGGTCAACCCAGACGCCCACCCGACAGCGAATACTCCTGGCTTTCCTGCACTTGGCGGCCGTCAAAGGCGTCAACGCCGTGAGCATGAGGACCATGGGTCGCGAACTCGACATGAAAGCGCCCAGCTTGTACTCGAGCTTCCCTCGCGGCAAGGACGAAATCGTTGCCGAGTCGCTCCGCTGGTTCACCCATGGATTCGCCAGAGATCTCCTTGAGGCTGTCGAATCGACAAACACGCCGGAGGATTACTGGGCCGCGCTGGTCCGCGTCCATCTTGCACAACAGCTCCAGCGACCGGAAGCCGATCTTTGGGACCTGCTGATAGCCACTGACAGGGCGGCCCGCTTCTTGAGCGACGACGCCCGTGCTGAGGCCAACCAATGGCTGCGCCTGCACGAGGATATGTTTTCGGCTGCTGCCCGGGAGATGGGGTATCGCTTCAGGGCGCAAACCGTCCGAGTGATTCTCGCGCTCCTCGACGGCGCCGGCCGATGGGTCGACAGGAGCGACAATGACCAGGATTTCGCGGCTCTGTCGGATCGCGCCGTAGCTCTAACTCTTTCGATTCTTGAGATCGATACTCAAAGGCGCTCCACGGATAGGGCATTGTCCCAAGCTGGCACAACGTCGCTCCGCTGAGCGCCGATACTGTGATTCGAAACTCAGATATTAGTGACAGGGATTACATGAATAACGTAACGCTGGAATCACCAAGGACGACGGTTCGAACCCAAGAGACCAGGCTCAACGGCAACATGGGCGTGGGCGAACTCGTAATGAACGTACTGGCGTTCTCCTCGCCACTGGCCACCGTTGCCGGAACGCTGCCTGTGTTGTTGATGTTCAGTGGACAAACAGCCCCTGCCATCTACATTCTTGTCACTTTCATGTTGCTGATCTTCTCGGTCGGCTTCGTCAAAATGAGCCAGAGTGTACGAGGCCCCGGAGGCTTCTATTCCTTTGTCACTGCAGGTCTGGGCAAACCCGCCGGCCTCGGAGGAGCCTTTCTCGCCCTTTTCGGTTACATCTTCATCGGGTTTTTTGCGCCCTCGTTCTTCGGTGTAACGCTGCAGGGTTTTGTGGTCGAAACGCTGAACGGACCGGACATACCTTGGTACTGGTATGCGTTGGGTATAACTGCCGCCACCACAGTTCTCGCCTACAACAAGATCGACTTGTCCGCAAAGTTGCTGACGGGAGTGATGCTTCTCGAAGTGGCAGTTGTTGTCGTCTTCGACGTCGCGTCGTTTTCAGCCGATGGACTGGAGGTCGTCTCGTCCGTGGGGTTTGCCCTTCCCTCATTTTCAGACGCAACATTGGGTTTGGCGCTCCTGTTCGCCGTAGGCAACTTCTTCGGATTCGAAGCCACCGTCATCTACCGCGACGAGGTCAAGAACCCTGACAAGACCATTTCAAGGGCCACATATATTGCCGTTGTGGGAATCGGGCTGTTCTACGCTGTGGCGGCCTGGGCCTTCATTGCATTCCTTGGACCTGAAAATGTCCAGGCCGCGGCCGAAACCAATACGGTGAACCTCTTTAGCGATGCAGTCGCTGCTCTGGCGGGCAAGATCTTCGCGGACGTTGCCATGATCTTGCTCATCACCTCAGTTTTGGCTTGCATGCTCTCGATCCAAAACATTGCTGCCAGATACAGCTTCTCGCTCGCCGCTGACCATGCGCTTCCAGCAATCCTTGGGCGGGTGCATCCCCGCCACAAATCCCCGTACGTTTCCGCTCTGGCCATCGGCCTCATATGGGCAGTTGCCACCGTCGTCTTCACTTTTGTGGGCGTTGCACCCGACGCCTTGTATCCCATCGCCAGTGGGAGTGGAACTTTCGCCGTCCTCCTGCTCATGTTCATCACCAGTTTCGCAGTGCTCGTGTACTTCGTTCGCCGACGCAGTTTCGCGCCAGAATCGGTCTGGAAGACCATCATTGCGCCGCTCGTCAGCGTGGCGTTCCTGGGCATTATCACCTATCTGGCTGTTGCCAACTACCCGGAACTCATTGGTGGCTCGGCAGTCATGACTGTCATTTTCATGAGCTTCACCTTTGCACTCTTCATCGGCGGAATCGCCTACGCGCTCATCCTCAGGTCCAAACGGCCCGAGATCTATGCGCGGCTTGGGCGGCAGCAGATCGACTGAACCACTGTGCTGGTGTATCGGCGAGTCGCGCGATATTCCGGCGTTCCCGAAGCCTCGCCTTCTGCGAAACACTTACCCGTCGAACTCACTTCGTGGCCGGTGGCCGCCCCAGAGCACCCTGGAGGACTCATGAATAGCTATTACCCACTCGCACTTCTCCTGGCGCGGCAGGAAGCTGCACAAAGCGCTCTTGAAACCGCGCACAGCGCCCTGCCCGGCGCGCCTGTCGTTGTAGAACGGCAGAGGCCTCATTCACTCCGGTGGGCCGCGTTGCGCGGGCGTTTAGCTACGCTTCTCCACCGCCTGGCCTGGGCGATTGAGCCGGGTGAGTACGGAACGCCGAACTCGGGATCATGACATATCTACTACTCTCGTGGAATCAGGGCGCTTGAGCGGAGCGCCCACCGAGTCGTTCTTTCGACTGCTCAGTCTCGTTCATCGGGCGGTTCCACTTGTTCAGCCTGTCGGGACGGATTTTGTTCCCGGTTCCCGCGGCTGGTGTGGACAATGTCCACACTTTCCGCCTCGGACTGGCCAGGACTGCCACCGGATTGGCCCGGAATCGGCATGTTTCCGCCACTTCCCAGTGTTCCCAAGACCCAGAATCCCGTTCGAGTCCCACCTCGGGCACAGCGAACCCCCTCGTCAGAGGGGGTTTTTGCTTTAATGTGTGTACATTCTGGGTGGTCAGGTCTCTCTGACACTGGCCGCGGGGTGTGCCTGGCGCCGCGTGTCTCCTGTGAAGTTGTGGGGG
The DNA here is from genome assembly GCF_017876035.1 of Pseudarthrobacter sp. PvP004. NCBI lineage: Bacteria > Bacillati > Actinomycetota > Actinomycetes > Micrococcales > Micrococcaceae > Pseudarthrobacter > Pseudarthrobacter sp. PvP004. Next base: position 1,814,402 of record NZ_JAGINL010000001.1, on the reverse strand, counting down.
AGCGGGTTCAGGGTCGTGGCTGGGGGGCCCTCCGCTGGCTGTGAGCTGGGGCTATGTGTTCATTTCTTAGTTCGTTCGGTAGGTCGTTTTGCCTACACCTCTCCATGGGTAGGGGGAATGAGCGCAACATGACTTCGAGATCCGGCGTCAAAGTTCTTGGTTTTGGCTCGTTGCCGGAGTTAAGAGGCTTGAATCAGGAGAGCTTTGTCAGGCCAAAGGGGGTGTGGACATTGTCCACACTTAAATCTTCTTTATTGAGCCTGATCACAGCCATTTCCTGCGCCGCGTTCGGCCTACATCTACTGATCGCGTGTAAGGGCCCGAACAACATGACGCCCGTTCGCGGGCGCACCATGTGCAGGGCCGCAGCGACGTGAGAGTCCAGCCGCCACGGGCGACTGGGTGCTTTGGGGAGGTCTCTTCGGTGTCGTCGACGCGTAACTACGACTCAATGGGGGAGTGTCCGGCGCGGATTGCGGTCCCTGCCAAGGTCACCGAGCATTTGGAGTTCACACGCTGGTCGGGGCGTGCACGTCGAAGCCGACCAGTTCGCCGATAAGGGCCCATATGTCGTACTTTCCTCTGCGTATCTCATCAGATGAATCAATCGCGCGATTCGTGGCTCGATCAAAGGAGCCTGGTTAATTCCCTCGATTCGCGCCGCATTTCTTGCGCGTTCGGTGCCGTCTGCGGACCTTCCCCGTCCGCACTTGGGGTGAGCCCTTGACCCGACTTGAGCAGTAAAGGGACCTCTGACCTGCACGTTTGTCCTGATGATGCGTTTAATGAATCATTGATTCAGGATTTGAAGTTCACTTGGGAGGTTGTGTGGGTGTCGATGGATCGGGCCGTGTTCACCTTGTGGAGTCCTTACCTCTGCTGCATCCGGAGCAGCAGACGTTCGAGGAAATGCTCAGTGGATGGCGCAATCAGCAGTTGTCGCGGAATCTTCAGTTCGGCACGATCGATCAACGGATCCGCTTTGTTCAGCGGTTCATGGAACACGTCAACGAGTTCCCCTGGCGTTGGTCACCAGCCCATGTTGAGGAGTACTTCGGGGACCTGCGTTCGATCCGGAAGTTGGCTCACTCAACGCTGCGTGGTCAGCAGTCTGCCCTGCGGCAATTCAACTCTTACGTCGCCAATCCTGATTACGGTTGGGACGTTGTTTGCGAGCGACGGTTTGGTACCCACCCGGCCCAGGTCTTCTTCGACTGGAACACGGCCACGCATGCCGAGGAGTTCGAGGGCAGGCCATCGAAACGGCCCTTCACCAAGGACGAGCTGCAAAGACTCTTCGACTACGCGGACGACCAAGTCGAGATCATCCAGGCCTCCGGACGAAAAGGCTGGAAGGCTGCTTACCGTGATTCCGTCATGCTGAAGATCGCCTACTCCTATGGGCTGAGGTTCAACGAGCTTCGTCATTTGCAAACGGTCGATTTCAGCATCAACCCGCATATACGCCGGTTCAGGAAGGTAGGCGTTTGCAAAGTGCGGTTCGGCAAAGCCCGGAAAGGCTCGCCACCGAAGTCCCGTAGCGTGCTCACAGTCTTCGAGTGGACGCCGGACATTCTTGAAGACTGGCTGGCCAATGGCCGCGGGACGCTTCAGACGCTGGACCTCTTTCCCAGCGAACGCGGTGGTTTGATTGTCGAGTCGACTCTCCTGCGAAGGCTCCGCCGGTATTTGGATGAGTTGGGCATAGCTTCGGATGGGCTGGACTTGCATTCATTGCGGCGGTCGTACGCAACCCACTTGGCCGAGGATGGATGGCATTCTAGGTTTGTGCAAGATCAAATGGGTCACGAGTATGCGTCCACCACGGGTATCTATCAGTTCGTCAGCGATGACTTCAGGATCCGGACCCTGCAGGCGGCCCTGGACCGTACTGTTGCCGACGCTTTGGAGGCTGGCCGGTGAAACGCCAGGTTGAGTACACGTGGCGGCTTGCGGAGTTAATGGCCGCCCGGGGACTGCACAACACCACGGGGCTGATCCCCTTGCTGGCAGAACGCGGAATCGAGCTGTCCCGGCCCCAAGTCTATCGCCTGGTCAATCAACGACCGGAGCGGGTCTCACTGCAGGTCATCGCGGCGATCTGCGACATCTTCTCCTGCGGCCCGGAGGACCTGATCACCGTGACGGCCGCAGACGTCCGCGCCCGTAGATCCGGCACGACGAACTCCCCGAAGGTGGTCGACCTCAACCGGACGGTCCGCCCGCGTCGGGCACGCGTCATCAACAATGACGGCTGATAAGCCCGCGGGCCTCACCCCGCGCAACATCGTGCGCGGCCGGCCGCGCACGAAAGGATCCATCACCTGTGCCCGATGCGGCCGAGGCGTCCGCCGAACCAGGGCAAGCTGGCCCGAGGGGCGAATCTGCGGCCCTTGCTTCACGACGGCGACCCGAACTCACGGCACCTGCACAGGCTGCGGTCATCACAGGCTGTTGCCCGGACCACCCGTTTCGGATAGCGGAGACCCTCGGTGCGCCCCATGCGCTGGCATCAATCAGGATTTCCAGTGTTCCCGTTGCCGCCAGGAAGGCGAGTTTTACCGCAAAGGATTCTGCGCGCGTTGCGCCCTCGAAGATGACCTCAACGACCTGCTGACCAGCGATCCGGATCATTCTGGAACCGGGTCACGACTCGTGGAGGTCCTGTGTTTGGCCAGCCGCCCCGAAAGCGTCATGACGTGGAAACGTTCAGCCAGGGTCGCGACGTTGCTGCAATCGATCGCCAGCGGCCAGACCCCACTGACGCATGAGGGTCTGGACAGTCACCGGGACACAGCGGCCCGGGAAGCAGACCACTTACGGGAGATACTTACCCACCACGGCCTCCTCCCGCACCGTGACCTCTATCTGGCGCGTTTCGAGCGCTGGATCCAGGACGAGCTGCCGCAACTGCCAGCGGAAGTCGCCAGACCGGTTGAACAGTTCGCCAAATGGCACCACCTCCGACGCATCCGCCCCATGGAATCGCCGGAGCGGAACCTCCACAGCCAGGTGCACTCGGCCAAACAAGAGATCAAGGAGACGATCAAGTTCCTGAACTGGCTCTGGGCGGTCCACGAACGAACGGCGGCCAACTGCACCCAAGAGGACGTAGACAGCTGGCAGGCCTCAGGTCCCACTACACGGCGTTTGATCCGAACGTTCCTCGCATTCGCTCAGAAGACCGGTACAAACACGCAGGTCCGCGTTGCCCGCCCCACCAGCACGAACCGACCCACCATAACGCCCGAACAACGGCTCCTTTGGATACGCGAATTCCTCGAAGGCAATAGTGATTCCTTGCCCTACAGAGTCGCGGGAATTTTGCTCCTTCTCTACGCCCAACCCCTGACGAAAGTGGCAGCAATCCGAACGAGCGCCGTCACCGTCGACGAGGCCACCGGAAGACTCCGGATCACACTTGGCAAGCACCCCCTCCCGATCCCACCGCCGTTCGCAGAGCTCCTCAAGCAGCACCTTCGAACCCGGCCCAACCTAGGAACAGGAACAAGCGCTCAAAGCCCATGGCTCTTTCCCGGCGGCCGGGCGGGTCACCACTTGGGACCCAATACTCTCGCCGCGCGACTTCTCGACCTCGGCTTGAACTTACGCGGGGCACGCAACACAGCGCTTGACGAGCACGTCATCGCCTCACCACCGCCCATAATCGCCGACGCCCTGGGCTACAGCTACCAAGTCGCTCACCGCCACGCCGAAGCAGCCGGCGACACCTGGTCCCGCTACATCGCCGATCGCTCCTGACTCAAACGCCGTTGCTGTGAGTTCTAACGGATGGCTTCGTCGAGCAACTGCCGGAACTGGGCCTCGGTGTTCAGAGTCAGCTTTTTCCCGTTCAGGAAGAAGGTTGGCGTTCCGGTTACCCCCAGAGCTCGCCCATCAGCGACGTCCCGGTTGATGCGATCCTTCGTTGCTTGGTTAAGGACCGCGTTGTCATACTTTGCCGGGTCCAATCCGAGTTCCTGGGCGTAGTTCCTAAACAGGACCGCTTGGGAGTCCTGCCGTTCCCCCCATTGGGGCTGGGATTCAAACAGCTTGGCGGCCATTTCTTCATATTTACCCTGTCGGGCGGCGGCTTCCACGGCCACTGCTGCCGTGCCGGAATTCCGGTGCCCGGGCAGGGGGTAGTAGCGATGGATGAACGTGATCCGATCCCCGTATTCCTTTTTCAGTTCCGCCAGCAGTGGTTCGGCAGCGCGGCAGGATTCGCATTCGAAGTCCAGGAACTCCACCAGCTGCGCCTTCTCCGTGACCGGGCTCGTGACCCGATGGCTGTCCTCCCTGACGAGCTGGGCGTCGGCGGCCACGACCGGTGCGGCCGGAGCCGGCTTGTTGGCGACCAGCACGGCGTACCAGATCAGCCCGGCACCAACGATTGCAGCCAAGAAGATCCAGATAGCGATGCGGACCCTTCGGCCTGAAATGACGGCGCTCACCGATCCGTCTGCTTTGATCCAAGCTCCACGGCAACCGCCTCGCTCGAGGCGTCTGACCCGCACCCGGCACAGCAGGAACCCGTCGGCTCAGCGCCAGCTGGCCGAGCCAGTTCGATGACTACCGGAGCAGACGTGGTCGGGGGCTTGTCAGTAGGCGCGCAGCACTCATCAAGTTCTTCGTCGGCGTGGCCCTGATCGGCGTGCGGAACGGCGCAGCAGGCCTCACCCTTCCAGGCGTTGATGCCTTCCCTGACTGCGATACCGGCGATAATCAGTGCCGTGACCGCATCGGCCCACCACCAGCCCAGCGTGCTGTTCAGGACCAAGCCGACCAAGAGAACGGCGGACAGATATGTGCACAGCAACGTTTGCTTGGAATCCGCCACGGCCGTCCGGGAGCCGAGCTCCCGCCCTGCACGGCGCTGAGCCCATGACAGCACCGGCATGATCGCCAAACTCAACGCGGCGATAACGATGCCGGGTGTTGAGTGCTGAGCTTCTCCCGCACCGGTCAGGGAGCGGACAGCGTCCACGGCCACGAAAGCAGCCAGCGCGAAGAAGGAAATGGCGATGATCCGCAAGGTCAGATGTTCCCGCGGCTCGGGGTCCCTGGCAGTGAATTGCCAGGACAAGGCAAGAGCCGAGGATACTTCGATGACCGAGTCCAGTCCGAAGCCGATCAGCGCCGACGAATCCGCGGCCCCTCCTGCCCAGAGGGCCACGACGGCCTCGATGACGTTATAAGTAATGGTCGCAGCGGCGAAGAGCCGGATCCTGCGGCCCAGGACCGCACGGCGATCCGAGGTCGGTGCATTTACCAGGGCCGTCATGCGAAGCATTCTCCGTCCGGTGCGCAGCAGGCAGGGTCCACTGCCAGGACAACACCGAGCAGGTCTTTGATGGCGTGACCTAGCCGGGCATCAGCGAGTTCATACCGTGTCCGACGTCCGTCCGGGACCGCGACTACCAGCCCACAGCCGCGCAGGCAGGTCAGGTGGTTGGACATGCTCTGCCGGGACACCTTGATGGAGTCCGCCAGATCGGACGGGTATGCCGGGGCCTCGGCGAGAGCCAGGAGAACCTGGGCCCGCGTTGGATCCGAGACCGCGTAGCCGAACCGGGCCAGCACCGGGGCGTGGGTGAGAATTTCCATAAACCCAAAGTACAGCCATCAATGTATTCACACAATGATGTACCAACAAACCCTGTGACACCGTAGTCCGAAAATTCTCCCATCTAACACCGCATCCATCGCCCACACAACAGCCACGGCATAGGTCTCCACCGGCCTCGAATACGCCCGAACCTGATACACAGGGGTGCCAGTATGAGGCAACGCTTGGGCCGCCTGACCTGGCCTGTAGGTCTCAGAAGCGCCCGAATGATTGAGTCTTACCGCTGTTCTGGGACGGCGGCCGAGCCAGTTCCTCAAGCCACCCGCCGGGTGAGCCGGTATGCCGGTCAAGAGATGCCTTGTCGACGGCGTCCGGGGTGAAGCCTGAGACGAGCCACGCAGACGCCTACTACCCACTTCCCAGCAAACCATCAGGTGATCTAGGCAGAATCAATTCGAAGCTTCGGTCAACCGCTATTTGACCGGGGCTTCGCCAATTCAAGCTTGGTTGCTGGCCGTTGCCAGTTGTCAATTTCCGAAGTCGTCTGCACGATGTCCAAAGTCGTCTACACAGCCACAGCAGTGTCCCGTGAGGGGGTCCTTCATCGGCCACTGCGGGGAACCCAGGGACGTTCTTAAAACCCCTCGTTTTCGCGGTTTCGTGATTCCCGCAAGACCCGCCCATAAAACTGCCCAGTGATGGGCCCTAAACGCTACATCAGGCTCATGCTTGTCGGCTATGCCCGCGTTTCCACCAACACCCAAGACCCGACCGCCCAGCGGGATGCTCTCGCAGCAGCCGGCGTGGATCCCGACGCGATCTACGTCGATAACCGGCACCCAGCGCGAACGGCCCGGTCTTGGTAAGGTCCTGGCTGCCTGCCGCAATGGTGACACCCTGGTCGTGACCAAACTCGATCGCCTCGCGCGCTCATGGCCCCACGGCAGGGACATCGCTGGACGAGCTCACCCGCAAAGGGGTGGCCCTTAACCTCGGTGGCAGCGTCTACGACCCCATGAGCCAGTGGGCAAACTGCTGTTCAACGTCTTGGGCATGGTTGGCGAGTTCGAAGCCGACCTCATCCGTGCCAGAATGCGGGAAGGAATGGCCGTCGCGAACGCCAAGGGCCGGCTCCGCGGGAAACAACCAAAGCTCTCCAAAGCCCAAGAGGCGCACCTCGTATGTCTTCACCAAGGCAGCGTGCACACCACCACCGAGATTGCTGAAACTATTCGGCGTCGCCCTCTCAACCGTCTACCGTGGACCAACGCCGCCCAGGTGACAAATAGCTCCGTTTTCGGCGGCCGGGAACCCCCGCAACTCTCGCCTGTCCTCGCGGAGAGGGCAGTGCGCAGCCGGAGGCCGCCTGCTAGCTTTGCTGCGCCGCCGTTTCCTGTGGTGGTCTCCAGCCAGCGTCCGGTCCGATCGCCGCGGAAATCTTTCGCGTGATCGAGCTGAGGGTCTGCGCTTGGGCCGCGGAGATGCTCTCAAAGACCAGGTGACGGATCAAGGCGTGGTGAGCCGGTGTTGATTCGACGACCTTGTCCCGGCCCGCGTCGGTGAGGATGCCGAAGGTGAAACGACCATCTGCGGGATCGACTTCGCGACGCACCCAGCCCTTTGCCTCGAGTCGGGAGATCGCCCGTGACAGCCGAGACAGCGTGCAGCTGGCGTAGCCGGCGAGCACGCTGAGGCGGAGGGACGAGTCGGGTGCGGAGTACAGCGCGAAGAGGATGCCGTGCTCGAAGTTCGTCAGCCCGCTATCGCGCTGCAGCTGTGCGTCGAGCGCCGCCGGGAGCCGCTCGAGCAATGTCGCGACTCCTGCCCAGACATCGAGCTCCTGAGGGTTAAGCGAGGTGGCGTCCGCATTATCGACCATGTCTGAATACTAACGCATAACCAACCTATGACTTGCGCAGGCAAGTAAAAGTGGCTTACTGTTAGTTTCCTAAGCAAGTCAATGGCGCCAGATCAGGCGCGTGTCACGGGAGATTTCATGGATCTGCAGTTGCAGAAAAAGAGGGCATTTATCAGCGGCTCGTCGCAGGGGATCGGCTACGCGATCGCGGCCGCACTGGCCGCAGAGGGCGCGTCGGTCGTGCTAAATGGGCGTGACTCCGAGCGGCTCGCCGCCGCCGTTGATCGCCTTGAGTCCGAGCAGCCGGACGCGAACATCTCAGGGCTCGCCGCCGACTTCTCGAACGCAGCCGACGTGGCGCGCCTTGTTGAGTCCCTGGGAGAGGTCGACATCCTCGTGAACAACGTCGGCCTGTTCGGGCTCGCGGACTTCACTTCGGTCACGGACGAGGACTGGGCCCGCTACTTCGAGGTGAACGTCATGAGCGGCGTGCGCCTGTCCCGCGCGGTTCTCGGCGGCATGTTCGAGCGCGGCTGGGGGCGGGTGGTGTTCATCAGTAGCGAGTCCGGGGTGAACGTGCCGGCGGACATGGTCCACTACGGCATGACTAAGGCGGCGATGCTCGCCGTCGGCAACGGTCTGGCGAAGCTCACCCGCGGCACCTCGGTCACGGTCAACACGGTCCTCGGCGGCCCGACGTTCTCGGATGGAGTGGCGGCATCGGTGGCGGCAGTGGCGGATGCGCAGTCTCTCCCGCCTGAGGCAATGAAGGACGCGATCATCGCGCAGAATCTCACCACCCTGCTCGAGCGCTTTATCGAGCCAACGGAGATCGCGCACCTTGTGACCTACCTCGCGAGCCCGCTGTCGTCGGCAACGAACGGGGCAGCCCTGCGGGCGGACGGAGGCGTGCTCACCGCGATGCTGTGACGCCTGCCTACGCATGCGGTCGTCATGATGCCCTCGGATGTGAAGCTCTCACATCCGAGGGCATCATGCGTCACGGAGCATCCCCTCGACTGCTGAGACAACGGCGCGACGATGCGCCCTGATGCGGCGGGGGTCATCGTGTGCGCCCCCAAGGGCGGTGAGCCCAGTGGGCGAGAGCTGCCAGGCCTGCGCGATCGCATAGATAAAGATGAGGACATCGACCGGCGTCAGGGCGCTAGTACTCGCCGCCCGCACACCCTCAACTTTGGCGGAATATACGTCAACGGGCTCGGACAGCGCGGACGGTCGCTCCAGACGTGCCCACATGCTCAACCGGAGAATGTCCGGCCGTTCCTGGTGGTGGTCGAACACCCGCCCCGCCCATCCAGCCAGATCCTCGGGGTCGGGAGGAACATCGGTCGCGAGCGTCCGCAGCGCGGTCTCAAGCGCAGCATCGAATAAGCCACTCTTTCCCCCGAAGTACGCGTAGATCATCCGCACATTGCTTTCCGCACTCCGCGCGATCCGATCGACTCGGCCGCCTGCGAAACCTTGCTCCGCGAATTCCTCGATGGCCGCGGCAAGGATCCGCGACCGGGTTGCTTCTGCGTCTCTCATGCACTCCCCTTCGATTTGACGATCTCCGTCTCTGCGTTAATCTTACAGGTAAGTATTCGTTTACTTATTTAGGGAGTCAGTATGGAGAATCCAGAAATCGCTGTCGTTACAGGCGCAAGTCGAGGGCTGGGGCGTGCGACCGCGCTTGCCCTTGGCGAGAGCGGCTACCGCGTGGTCGTAGCGACCCGGACCGTCGAGTCGGCGCAGGACGTGGTGAGCCGCATCAAGGAGGCTGGCGGCGAAGCGCTGCCGCTTCGGTTGGACGTCGCGGATCCACAGTCGATCGACAACGCGACGACGACGGTTCTTGCCGCGATCGCTGCGAAGTGGGCAGGGTCTCGCATCACGGTCCTCGTGAACAATGCCGGGGTGGGGCATTTCGCACCATTGGGTGAGGTGAGCGTCGCAGACTTCGACGACACGTTCGCCGTCAATGTGCGCGGACCGTTCCTCCTGATCCAGACGCTAGCGCCGCATCTCGCGGAAGGGGCGCGCGTCGTGAACCTGTCGAGCTCGCTGAGTCGACATGTGAGTCCCGCCACCGCCGTGTACGCGGCATCCAAGGCGGCGATCGAAGCCCTGTCGCGGAGTCTCGCGCTCGAGCTCGGGCAACGAAACATCCGCATCAACACGATCGCTCCCGGTCCGACCGCGACCGACTTCAACGGCGGTGCGATGCGTGACAACGCCGAACTGCGCCACGGGCTGGGTCAGCAAACCGCGCTCGGCAGGGTCGGCGAACCGGCGGAGATCGCCGACGCCATCGTCGCTCTCGTCTCACCCAGCCTCCGCTGGGTCACGGGTGAGCGCATCGAGGTCTCCGGCGGGGTCCTGCTGTGAGTACGGTCGCCGTCTTCGGCTCCAGTGGGCAAACTGGCCGCCGGGTCGTCGACCACCTGGCACGCGAGGGACATGATGTTCTCGCGGTCAGTCGGCGGGCCGCGGTCGGCAGCTCGCCCCAGGTCCGGACAGCGGCCGCCGACCTTACGCGCGCGAGCGTCAGCCAGCTGCGCGAGATCCTGGACGGGGTCGAAGCCGTGGTCTTCGCGGCAGCTGGCGACCCGATCCGCGTGGACCGGGACGGTGCTCTGCGCGTGATCGAAGCCGCCGAGCAGGCAGGCGTCACACGTTTCGTCCTGATCACCGGGATGGGGGTCGGGCGAACCCGGCCAGCCGAATACTACGGCGGGTTCTGGGACACGTACTTCGGAGCGAAGGAGGCCTCCGAACACGCACTCCGAGCGAGCAGACTGTCGTGGACGATCCTGCAACCGGGAGAGCTACTCAACGATACTGGGCGCGGCCGCGTCGAGCTGGCGCTCACCGGATCACTCCCGATCGGCGCCGTCACCCGTGACGACCTCGCCGCGGTGGCCGCGGCGGTAGTCAATCGCGCGGATTCAGCCGGCCACGGATGGGAGGTGGTCGGCGGAAACCAGGGCGTAGGGTGCGCAATCGACGCGGCAGTTCTGCGCTGACTCCGAGACAGCACGCCCCTCAACAAGTACGGAACTTAAATTATGAGCAAGACCATCCCATGACTCGTTTCACCCCCACCGCTGCCAAGCCTGGCGCGTCACATCGTAAGCACATCGAACTGAAACTACCCGCAGACCCAATCACTGCGTTCGGAACGGGTTTGACCCCTGCCTGCCCCTCGCGTCTTCAAAGAAGACTTTCTTTTTCGGCGACAGGATTCACCATTCAGTCACATTCAATACATGGAGATGTCTGTCCGCCGTCCAAAAGTGTGGGATTGGACTCTAGGACTCGCACCAAGTGCTGCCCAGAAAAGGTCTTCGGCGCCCTAGCCTGACGCCTTCCCGGCAACAACCTGACGTCAGGTTGGGGGTGTGGTCTAGGACGATCCTTTGGGTACCAAGCTAGTTCCGACGCATGCTTGCGGCAACGTCTTTCTGTCGGGACTGCATAAGTGTCCTGATATCCGCCACGACCTGGTTTCTGGCTGTGCTTTTGGGGTCAGTCAATGATCTCTGTTCACCGCTCGTGACCTCTTGTCTTCTTAGTTCCGTATCCTGGACCTCAAAGGGGCCGTTTCCCGACGAGAACGGATCGTAGAATATTCGGTCATACACAAGGCCTCCCCTCGTAGGAAGGAATTGATGATCCCCAAGTCATGCGCCTAGTCCTGGCTGAAGGCGGCGTCGAAGGAGGTCTGTGAGGCGGGGAAGTCGAACTTCTTCAGCGCCGCGAGGGCTTCGGGGGCGCCGTGGAGGCGGTCCATGCCTGCGTCTTCCCATTCCACGCTGATGGGTCCGGTGTAGCCGATCGCGGTGAGCGCCCGGAAGGAGGATTCCCAGGGCACGTCACCGCGTCCGGCGGAGACGAAGTCCCAGCCTCGGCGGGGGTCGCCCCAGGGCAGGTGCGAGCCCATGACGGTGTTCCGGCCGGTGGGGCGGAGCTTGGTGTCCTTGCAGTCCACGTGGTAGATCCGGTCCTTGAAGTCCCAGATGAAGGACACGGGGTCGATGCCCTGCCACATGAAGTGGGACGGGTCCCAGTTCAGGCCGAACGCTTCCCGGTGTCCGATCGCTTCGAGGGTCCGGACGGTGGTCCAGTAGTCGTAGGCGATTTCGGAGGGGTGGACTTCGTGGGCGAAGCGGACCCCTTGTTCGTCGAAGACGTCCAGGATGGGGTTCCACCGGTCGGCGAAGTCCTGGTAGCCGGCGTCGATGACCTTTTCCGGGACGGGCGGGAACATGGCGACGTATTGCCAGATGGAGGAGCCGGTAAACCCCACCACGGTGTCCACGCCCAGGGCGCGGGCGAGGCGGGCGGTGTGTTTCATTTCTTCGGCGGCGCGTTGGCGGACACCTTCGGGTTCCCCGTCGCCCCACACACGGGAGCCGACGATCGCTTCGTGGCGGAAGTCGATGGGGTCATCGCACACGGCCTGGCCCTTGAGGTGGTTGGAGATGGCCCAGACCTTCAGGTTGTACTTTTCCAGGATGGCGAGTTTGGATTCGACGTAGCCGGGTTCGTCCCAGCGCCAGGCGTCCAGGTGGTCTCCGGAGACGGCGATTTCCAGGCCGTCGTAGCCCCAGCCCGAGGCAAGGCGCGCGACTTCCTCGAAGGGAAGGTCGGCCCACTGGCCGGTGAACAGGGTGAACGGCCGGGGCATGTCAGGCTCCTTCAATAGTGGTTGCGTTGAGCTGGATCAGTGAGCTCTTGGCGGCGGCGGACTCTTCAACCGCGGCCAGGACGCGCTGGATTTGGAGTCCGTCCTCGAACGACGGCGACGGCTGGCTCCCGTCCCGAACTGCCAACAGGAAGTCGCGGATCTGGTGCGTGAAAGTGTGTTCCCAGCCGATAATGTGACCCTGCGGCCACCACGCTTCGAGGTACGGGTGTTCGGGCTCGTTGACCAGGATCCGCCGGAAGCCCTGCTCCCGGACGGGAAGAGTGGCGTCCAGGAACATCAACTCGTTGAGGTTTTCGAGGTCAAAGGTCAGCGACCCGGCAGAGCCGTAGATTTCGATCCTGAGGCTGTTCTTTTGTCCCGTGGCTACGCGGGAAGCCTCGACAGAGGCGCTGATATTTCTCGTCAATCCAAGGGTGGCCCATACTGCATCGTCCACGCTAACTTCTTCCAACCCCGCCGGGCCCGGCCGGTCATTTACGAAGGTCCGTAGCGTTCCGGTCACTTCGGTGACCGTTTCGCCGGTGAGGTTCTGAATCTGGTCGATGGCGTGGGAGGCGATGTCGCCCAACGCTCCGGAACCGGCGGTTTCCTTCCGAAGCCGCCAGGTCATGGGGGACTCGGCGTCGGAGAGCCAGTCCTGAAGGTAGGCGGCGCGGACGTGCCGGACCGTGCCAAGCCGCCCTTCGGCGATGAGTTCCCGTGCCAGTGCCAGGGCGGGGACGCGCCGGTAGTTGAAACCGATCATGGACTGCACGCCCCGGGCGCGCGCCTTGGCTGCGGAAGCGGTCATGAGTTCGGCCTCGGCCAGGGTGTTGGCGAGGGGTTTCTCGACCAGGATGTGCTTGCCGGCCTCGAGGGCCGCGATGGCGATTTCGGCGTGCATCCAGCCCGGGGCGCAGATATCGATGATGTCGATGTCGTCCCTGTAAATGACAGAGCGCCAACTGCTCGATGATGTGGCCCATCCATACCGCGAAGCGGCTTCAGCTACCAGGGATGTATCGCGACCTACCAGGACCTTCTGTTCGAAGGTGGGGACGTCGAAGTAACTGGACACGTTCCGCCACGCGTTCGAGTGCGCCTTTCCCATAAAGGCGTAGCCGACGCAGGCCACGCCGAGCGGGCGGGAGGAGCTTGGACGTTCTCCAGATGGCGAAGAAAAACTTGAAGGAGCCATTGACGTTTCCTTTGGGAATGAGTCTTCGTGTCGCCTCAATCTCGCCAGTTATGGGCGTGGGTGAGGTTGTACGGGGCGGTAGAGACGGGGCGACAGGGGACAGTCGCCGGGCACGGCGTGCGTGAGACTGCCTGGCTCCACAGGCGGACGTGACCGTAGCAGCAATCTAGGAGAACTTTTGCCTGACGTCAAACAAAAGCTGCGCGCTCTTGACGAAAAAGGTCTTTTCAAACTGGATCCAACTTGTTACTTTGTAAATGGATCCAATTTCTATGGATTGGATCACAAGGAGAAGGTTTGGCCGATGCTCCCCGGAAACGGCGGCCGTTCCAGTCCAATCAAGATCAAGTTTCTGACCATCAACGAAAGCGAAAAACGATGCTTCGTCGCCTTAAATATGCCTGCGGTGCTGTAGCTACAGCCGCCGTGCTGGCATTGACTGCGTGCAGCCCAACGGGAACGCCGCAACCTGAATCCGCTGTTCCGACGACTCTGACGATCAACGGAGCCCGTCCGATTTCGTTTGATCCTGCCCAGGGGCAGGAGGGCTCTTGGATGCCGACATTCCAGGCTGCCTACGACACCCTCATTCTGCGCAAGCCCGACGGCTCCCTGGCACCGATGCTTGCCACGGCCTGGGAGTTTAACGGCGACCGGACAGAATTGACGTTGCAGTTGCGCAGCGATGTGACCTTCAGCGATGGATCCAAGTTCGACGCTGCGGCCGCGAAAGCAAATCTTGATCATTTCCGAACCGGAACAGGTCCTCAAGGGGGCACATTGGCGGACGTCAAGTCCGTGGAGGTTCTTAGCGAGGACTCTATCAAGATCGTCCTTTCCGCCCCGTCGCCTTCACTGCTCATCGCACTGTCAAACGCCGCCGGCTTGATGGGCAGCCCGAAGGCCCTGGGCACTGAAGCGATCAAGGCGAGCCCCGTCGGTAGTGGACCCTACACGCTCAACCATTCAGAAACTGTCGCCGGATCCCAGTACACGTTTGTGAAACGCGACGGTTATTGGAACCCCGAGCTCCAGCACTTTGACAAAGTTGTGATCAAAGTAATCCCTGATGCCACGGCAGCGGTCAACGCTCTTGTCTCCGGACAGCTTGATGCCGCCTTACTCAACACGAAGACAGCCGCCCAGGCACGCCAAAACCCCGACCTTGCTGAATACAGGTACGTCAACAACTGGCTCGGCTTAATTCTCTACGATCGCTCAGGCAAGATCCTCCCGGCGATGAAGGATGTCCGGGTCCGTCAGGCCATCAATTACGCCATCGACTCCAAGTCGATCTTGAAGAACATTTATGGAGACCAGGGCAAACAGACGGCCCAGATCTTCGGTCCGAACTCGTCGGCCTACGACGAAACCCTGGATGAGCGCTACCCCTACAACCCGCAAAAGTCCCGCACTTTGTTGGCGGAGGCGGGATATTCAGACGGTTTCGAGATCACCTTGCCGGTGGCCGCGTCACTCGATCCTGCAATGATTGCAGTCGTTGTCAAGCAACTGGGTGAAGTTGGAATCAAGGCCAAGACACAAGCCGCGGATCCGGCTAACCTGATCGGCGACCTGACCTCTGCGAAGTACGCGGCAATCCCGATTACGCTCTTCCAGCCTGACACATGGGCAACGATCAGAACCTCCGTCTCCCCGACTGCCCTTTTCAACGCACAGAAGACCCAGGATCCCAAAGTCGATGAACTGATGGAGAAGATCCGGATCTCTTCGGAGGATGATGCCAAGAAGGCTGCCCAAGAACTGAACAGATATCTCGTTGATCAAGCCTGGTACGTGCCGTTCTTCCGGCTGGATCAGACCTTCTTTGCCAAAAAGACGGTCAAGGTGACTCCGCAGCAGGAGCAGTTGGTTCCGTCGATCTACAACTACGAACCGGCGTCCTAGGATTCCCTATGCTTCGATTCATCGCTGAACGGCTGGTCTCAGGAGCCATTCTCTTATGCGCCATCGCGACTTTCACGTTCTTTCTCATTTATTCTTCCGGCGCCAACATTGCCCAAACAATTCTCGGGCAGTCGGCTAGCCAGGAACAGGTCGCAGCGAAAGCTGCCGAACTTGGTCTCGACCAACCGCTTGCGGAGCGCTACATCTCCTGGCTGGGAGCCGCTGCGAAGGGTGATCTGGGGAATTCGTGGTTCACCAGTGAAGCTGTTTCCTCGGCTATCCTCGGCAGACTGCCCGTGACTATCACTCTTGTGGTCATGGCCTTGGTCATATCCGGGTTGGCCGCGACGGTTCTGGCGATGCTTGCCGCCGTCAGGAGGGGCTGGCTCGACAAGGTACTTCAAGTGTTCAGTGTCGCGGGTTTCGCGATCCCTGGTTTTATTGTTGGGATCCTGCTCATTACGGTCTTCGCGCTCAACCTCAAGATCCTTCCGGCTACAGGCTACGTCCCCTTCCCGCGCGACCCGGCACGGTGGTCCATGTCGATTACGTTGCCAGTTGCCGCGTTGGCCATCGCTTCAGTGGCTGCGGTTGCCAGTCAATTACGAAGCTCGATTATCGAAGTACGCCAGAAGGATTTCGTGCGTACGCTCAAAACGCGAGGGCTGGGACAAGGCGAGATCCTTTTCAGGCACGTCCTTCGTTCTTCCGCCTCGTCTGGTCTGACAGTTTTGTCGTTGCAGTTCGTGGGCCTGATGAGTGGAAGCGTCGTTATTGAGCAACTCTTCGCCTTGCCAGGAATCGGGTCCTTGGCCGTTAACTCCACGGCCCAGGGCGACTTGCCCGTCGTCATGGGCGTGGTCGTATATACGGTGATCGTGGTCATCGTCGTTAACGTCCTCGTTGATTTGCTGGTCGGTTTCCTGAATCCGAAAGTGAGGGTCCACTGATGGCGGCTTCGCTCAAGGGCCATACAATAAGCATCAGTCCGGCTATTCGCAGATTCCTGCACGACAAGGTGGGGATGTCAGCGGTTGCGATCCTGCTGATGATCACCCTGCTCAGCGTCGCTGCGGGCCTCATAACGCAGATGAGCCCGAGCGACGCGGATATTAACGCGATCATGCAGGCCCCATCTTCGATGCACCCGCTAGGGACGGACAGCGCGGGGCGGGACGTCTTCAGCAGGCTCCTTCACGGCGGTCAACAGACACTTCTGGCCGCTCTCCTCGCCACCGGTGTTGCTCTTGCCCTGGGTATTCCAACGGGATTGGTTGCGGGCTACTACGGCAAATGGCCTGACACCCTCGGAATTTGGGGTTCGAGCCTGCTGCTTTCTCTGCCAGCCATCGTTGTCCTTCTGGCGGTCCGGGCATCCTTCGGCCCATCCGTTTGGATTTCCATGACTACCTATGGGGTGCTTACTTCCGCCAGTATCTTCCGTGTCACCCGGGGAAGTGTCCGGAACGTCGTCGGGGAACTGTACGTGGACGCGGCCCGTGTCTCGGGTTTGTCGGATGCCAGAATTATCGCCAGACATATACTCAGCGCTGTAAGGGCGCCCATTATCATTCAAAGCGCTCTCATTTCCGGCATCGCCATCGGTGTCCAGGCAGGCTTGGAGTTTCTTGGGCTTGGCGATCCGACGGTGGCGACGTGGGGGCTCATGCTCAGCGAGGGTTTCCGCAATATCTATGTCAGCCCATGGCTGGCCGTCTGGCCGGCCTTGGCGGTCAGCCTGACAATACTTTGCCTCGTGTATTTGGGTGGCAGCGTCCGTGACTCTGTCGAAGAAACTGCAGGCCCTGACCCACAGTCCGCCCGGGCGGTAGTTGCTGCTCCCGCCAGCAGGAATCGCAAACCAGTCACGACATCCGTGCTGGGCGCAGAGCGGCTTCTGGTAGTGGAGGGATTGACCATCGCCTACCCCCAGGAAGACGGCTCATTTAAACGGGTTGTCAATGGAGTCAGCTTCGAACTGGGCCCGGGGGAGACGCTGGGCATCGTGGGGGAATCCGGCTCAGGCAAGTCTCAAATAGCCTTCTCCGTTCTCGACCTTCTTCCGGATTCAGCACGGCGTGTGGCCGGAGAAGTAACTTTCAACGCAGATTTCCTGAGCTCCCCCGGGAGGAACAATGGCGGCAAAGCCTGCCCTGCGTATGGTCGGGACGTCGCCTACATACCCCAAGAGCCAATGAGCAACCTGGATCCATCGTTCACCATAGGTCATCAGTTGGTCCGGCCGATGGTCAAAGTGATGGGTCTGAGCCGGTCCGAAGCGCGGGACCGCGCGATTTCGCTTTTGACCAGGGTGGGCATCCGGGACCCCCAAAGGACCTTGGCATCCTATCCCCATGAAATCTCAGGAGGCATGGCCCAACGTGTGCTGATCGCCGGTGCTGTTTCGTGTTCCCCACGATTGCTCATCGCTGATGAGCCCACAACAGCACTGGATGTGACAGTGCAGGCTGAAGTCCTTGACCTACTGAAAGAACTACAGGCCGAACTGGGCATGGGTCTGCTGCTGGTCACGCACAATTTCGGCGTGGTCGCGGACATGTGCGAACGGGTGCTGGTCATGGAACAGGGAACAGCTCTTGAAATCGGCAACACCGCAGAGGTGCTATCTGCTCCGAACCATCCCTACACCCGGCTGCTGCTTTCCTCCATGTTGGAGGGCAGGGAGCCCTTCACCCCGATAATTGGCTCTGAGAAGGCTGGCGTACCGAGATGACGGACAAGAATCAGGCACTGCTACAGGTTGAAAACCTCGTGGTCGAGTACAAGGCAAAATCACGCCGTGAAAAGCGCTTCCGCGTTCTCAAGGGCGTCAGCCTCGAGCTGAATGCAGGGTCGACGCATGGGATTGTCGGTGAATCCGGCTCAGGCAAGTCCACCCTGGGCCGGGCGGTGTTGGGTTTGGCACCTGTCACGGACGGTTCCATCCGGTTCAGTAACACCGAGATCGGACATGCCAACCGCCGGGAGCGCCGCAAACTCGCCCGGGACATCCAAGTGGTCTTCCAGGATCCGTACACCTCGCTGAACCCCGCCCTGACAGTCGGAGAAATTCTTGCGGAACCATTGGTGGCCCACGGGACCGCCAGGAAAGAAGCTGAAGCACGGATTCGTCGTCTTCTGGATCAGGTTCACCTCCCGGCGGGCGCCTTTTATCGGCGGCCACGGGAGTTCAGCGGCGGCCAACGGCAACGAGTGGCCATAGCCAGGGCACTTGCCTTGGAACCTGCCTTGATCATCTGCGACGAGCCGGTCAGCGCACTGGACCTGGTCAACCAGGCCAGAGTTCTGGACCTGCTCCTTGAAATTCAACAGCAAACGAATACTGCCTACCTGTTTGTCTCGCACGACCTCGACGTCATCCGGCACATCAGTCACACCGTCTCCGTCATGCTCAATGGCGAGATCGTCGAGCAGGGAAGCGGAAAGGCCGTAACCACCAACCCTCAGGATCCCTACACCCGGAAGCTCCTTCTGGCAGCACCGGTCCCGGATGTAGAACGACAACGTGCAAGGCGCGAGCAGCGACTGGCCAGTCCTGCTCCAAGCAGGTAACTGGGTCCGACCTACAGCAACTGACGAGAACACGGAAGGATCCCGCTATCACCATTTCCGAGGGCCAGTTCGCCCTGAACCCCATACAGTGGAACCACACCCACGAGGCTTTTCCTCGAAGGATGGACCCTCTATACCGTTTGTCGCGGCAGGAGGAAATCTACCGTGAAATCCGCTCTTCCGGTTTCAGCACTGTGATGCTTGAACTGGTGGGCCTCCAAACCTTGCAGCACTACCAGCAGGTCCTGCAGAACGCAGACCTGCGAGTGGCGCCCGGCATTGTCCCGGTCCCTTTCCCCATGGATTTCGGATTGACTATCTCACCCGGTTCTGTGGAATTCGCAAAGTGGTTTGACCCAGTGCGCCGTCTGGCCGAAGTATCAAACTACTTCGACTTGAAAACGGCCTTTCTGTGTCCCCACATGCCACTTGATGGTGTGCGCAACAGCCGCGTAAGCGCGGTCGGGTACGGATATTCCCGGGAAAGGATGGACCACGTAGTGGAAATCATGAGTGCAGCAGCCGAAGTGCTCGCCTACGAAGGGATCAGAGGCGGTCTGCACAACCACGTCGGCACATGGATCGAGACCCAATCCGAGGTTGAGTATGTCCTTGACAACACCGACCCCCTACTACTCGGCGCCGCTTTCGACGTGGGACACTTGGAATGGGCCGGCGCTGATGCCACCAGGCTGTTCCGAAAGTACCGGGACCGTATCACCGACCTCCACATCAAGGACATCGACAAACGAATTGCCCAACGGACCCGGGAACAACCCGGCCCATACTTCGATGTCTACGAAGAAGAGTTCTTCTTGGAGCCAGGCCGGGGCGACATCGACTTTCCTACTCTTCTTTCGGAACTCCCCGACGACTACGGTGGCTGGATCATTGTCGAAGTCGACAGGACCTCCATGAGCCCGAAAACCAGCGCCGAAGTCAGCTGGGAATGGGTACAGAAATTGACTGCTCACACGGAAACCGCGGTGAACGGATGCTAGACGTTGTTATCGTCGGCAGTGGTCCTGTCGGAGCTGCTTACGCGAGAACTATTTTGGAATCCAGACCATCGGCGAAAATCACCATCGTCGAGGCGGGTCCCGCGGTGTCAGATCCGCCGGGGTCCCACATAAAGAACATTCATGAGTCCAAACGACAGGCCCTTGCGATGACAATGGCTCAAGGGCAGCGCCAACGCGTGGACGAGCCTGTGACGCTGCCGCAGCGGGCCGGAGCGGTACGCGATGCGGCGGAAAAATTCTTCCACCGTCCAGGGCTCTTTCTGGTTGAGGGACAACGGGTGCCCGAAGAACAGAGTGGGTTGCCGGCGGCATCGGCAACCCAGTGCGTCGGAGGTATGGCTACTCAATGGACAGCGGCTTGCCCCCGGCCCCGCGGGAGCGAGGTCATACCTTTCATTGACCCGAAGTCCATGGATGCAGCGTTCGACCGGGCTGAGAAACTGCTCGACGTCTCGAATCAGCAACTAGGCCTGTGGTCGGAGGACCCAGTGGGCCAAGTGATCGCTGAACTATTCAATGCAGGACGGACCCCGGAATCCGTCGTGCAGAGCATGCCACTCGCCGTCACCTCCGAGAATGGTCACCGGAAGTGGTCTGGAATGGACACCGTCCTGGGAGACACAGTTGGCAGCCCGGGTTTTGAGTTGCTGGCGAACACCCGATGCACCCGGGTAATCATGGACGGGCGCACAGCCCGCGGAGTCGAGGTAGTCGACGAAGTTTTGGGTGCTGTACGTCAAATCTTTGCCAGCAACGTTGTCATTACCGCCGGTTCGCTGCATGGACCCCAACTCCTCTTCGCATCCGGCATCCGGCCGCGAGCATTGGGGCGATACCTGAATGACCATCACATGATTGTGGGCGCGGTCGCAGTGCCACGGCGCAGCAGCGGAAACGACGAAAGCCTGATCCGCAGTGGAACTGACGTTGTGAGTGGCGTGACTTGGATTCCGTTTGACGACGACGTACTGCCACTTCATGGTCAAATCATGCACACAGATGCTTCACCCGTGGCCGTCACCGGCAATGCGGATGCAGGCATGCAGGTGATCTCACTAGGCTGGTTTGCGGCCAAAGACATTCAGGACACAGACCGCATGGAATTCTCCGAAACCGAGACGGACAGCTATGGGATGCCGTGGTTCACCATCCACTACGAGCTGACCCAACGAGATCGCGAGTTGATCCAACTGGCGAAGGAAAAGACAAGCCTCATGGCTGACGCGCTTGGCAGTTCGATCTATTCCGACGATGCATACCTGATGCCTGCGGGTTTTTCTTTGCACTACCAAGGCACCATGAGAATGGGCCCGGTTGATGACGGGACCTCCACTTGCGATGCCACGAGCAGGGTATGGAACACAGAGAATGTGTTCGTTGGTGGCAACGGTGTCATCCCCACTGCTACGGCCTGCAACCCAACCCTGACGAGTGTCGCACTGGCGGTTCTTGGTGCCGATGAGATTGTTCGACGGATGGGCCCGTACTCAGCTTCCTGAGGACCTGGCAGTGGCGGGGCCGCGTTCCGCATCCCGGAAAGCGTTCCTGCCGCTGTCCTCCTAGTTGGCGGAGAGGATTCTTCGCAGCGTTTCGACGGCGGACCTGCGTTCCTGGGCGGGTGGACGAACAGCCCGGACGCGATACCGGCCCAGTACCGTGACGCGTATCTTGAAGCATCCGCTAACGCCCTCCTTTCCATCGTGGCCGACTACCGTGCCTCCGCAGGAATCGACGTGCTTCACGACCAAGCCGACCGGAACGCCTGCACCGCCCTCACCATGCCCGTCACCGTCATCCAACAGGATTGGGGAGCAGCCCTCGGCTACAACGCCAGCGCCCTCTGGAGCGCATGGGCGCCCAAGCTGCGGCACATCACACTGAACTCCGGACACTTCATGGCCGAGGAAAACCCCGAAGCCGTCAGCCAAGCTCAACGCGAACTCATGCAGAGTTAGCACGTTGCCTCCGGCAGGTCGGTCCAGGAACTTGGAGCGACCCGCCGCCGGGCTAATCGGTTCGGACAGTCACTTTCGGGGGGAACTGCTGATTCCGGGCATCAATCTTTTCTTGAGATTCTGAAACCATGAAGTCCCGCGCCTCGATGGCTCCGTCCTGTGCTTTTCTTACCGCAGGACGGAGGCGCTGCTCATACTTTTCGAAGGCTGTGGACGGATCGTAACGGCCTGCCGGGCTTTACTGATCACAGCTCCGAAGCGCCGGCTTCGGGGGCCCAGTGTGGTTGGCCGGCATCGGCAGTGGCAGCTCAGATCTACTTGCCTGCGAAGGCCCCTTACATGGAGGGGCCCATTGGTACGTTCGTTCAGGCTGTAAGGCGGGCCGGTCTCCGGTAGCCGTGATGCTAAAAGTCAGCGTCTGACGGCCAGTGAAGATGCCAGTGCACTTGCGGCACTCGTCGGCCCCGAAAAGACTCGTTTCTGAAGGCGTCGGGCAAGGAGATTCACGCTCGGGGCCAGGGAATACTGCGCCAGGAACACGGCGAAATTTTCGGGAGCACGTTCGGCCTCGGGTGCAATGATGTCAGTCAGGAGGCTGGGATCTCCAGCTTCTGAGCAGATCTTGAAATCCCTCGGAGCAGTTGCGGGACGGCATGCACGCAGCGCGGTAGGCGTTGCTGCGCTGCCACATAATGCCAGTGTTGAAGTGGAAATGATCGCCCGAATCCAATGACCTGTGCCCTCGGGGCAAGCTAGCGGCATCCGTGGCGGCATGTTGCGCGGGTGGACTCCATTGCATAACCGGACGACGCCGATTAGTGGACTTAGGGTGGCATCAGGTCCGTGAGCGGAATTTGCGATCCCTGAAAGGAAGCGCTTGTTTGCAGAGAAGGTAACCGAGTAGCGTGCTCTGATGGCGAAGGCATGTTCAAGACACAAGAAGCATTGGCGGCTGTCCGGTATCCCGGAAAGCCGCCATTGTGATGTCTTTTAGGCCAGCGGGAGTGAAATCAGGGGAAATTGCCGGTTTCGCTCATCGATTTGGTCTTGGGTCTCGGGCACCATGAAGTCGCGTGCTTCTGAGACCCCCTCTTGTGCCTTTGCCACAGCAGGCCGGAGACGGGACTCATACCGGGCGAATGCGAGCTCAGGTACGTGATCTGAATTGAGGAGTTCTTCAGCGAGGATGGAAGCACCCATTATCGCCAAAGACGTTCCCCTGCCTGAGAACAGCGATGCCGCGTGCGCAGCGTCCCCGACCAGCACAACACGTCCTTGGGACCATCGAGGCATGTGAACCTGGCTGACGGAGTCGAAGTAAATCTCGGAGGCTTCCCAGACGGTGTCCAGAAGAAACGGGATGTGCCATCCTTGCTCTGCTTCGAATGCTTCTATGAGGAGCTTCTTTTGGGCTGTTGTATCTCTGTAGTCGTATTCGGTTTCCGGGCCTCTGTAGGCAAAAACACCGAACGAGCGGTCTCCGTAGTCGTTAATCCCCACCATGCGGCCTGGACAATTGAACGTGCGGCTTTCGCCGCTGATACCTTTGCTGGAGCGGGGGAGGTCGACGATTGCGTAGTAAACGCCCAGGTGCTTTCGGTACAAGCTTTCCGGACCCATCAGAAGTCGCCGCACTGACGAGTGAATCCCATCCGCGCCCACGACGATGTCAAAGGTCTTCCGCTCCCCACTTGCAAACTGCACATCCACGTTTGTTTCACCATCGGTAATGGAAACCGGCCAGTCACGATACACGAACTCGGTTGTCCCGTCCGTCTTGGCATGAAGTATGTTAATCAACGCTTCGCGGGAGATTTCGATGTCATCGTCGGAGTCGTTGGCCATTTCCAGGGGCAGTTGGGCAACCGCATCCCCGTTTTCGTTGACGAAAGTGGTGAACACTGGTCGTTCATCACTGGTTACCCTGTTCTTACGTAGGTCCTCGAGAATTCCCATCTTCTCGGCAACGGCCAGGGCTTCGCCGCGGACGTCGATGGGCGTTCCAGTGAGTCTCAATTGCGGTGACCGTTCAACCACCGTTGTTCTGTAGCCGACGGCAGAGAGCTGGGCGGCCGCAGAGAGACCTGCCATGCTTGCGCCCACTATGAGTGCGGTGCGGGTGTGAGCAATAATGGTGGGTGCTTTAGAGGGTGTTGGGAGATCGTGCGGCATGGTGGCCTCTCTAGGGATGGTTAGGGTTTGGTTCGTGTATTTCGCCCGATGCAGGAGTTTTACGGGGCGGGACGCGGCCCAATAGATATGCTGTGACCGTCTGGATTAATTCCCTCTCGTAGACGGCGGGATTGGGAAACCCGTCATACACGAGTTCAGCCTCGGTGACGGTTCCTAACGATGTGGCACGCATCAGAAGGCTCTGCACCATAAGTTCGTAGACGAAGTCAACGGATCTTCCGGATTCTTTGTCCCGGCCGGGATGGTTTAGCAGCAGGGTATGGCGCAGGGTTGTTTTTAGTCTCTGATGGAACAGGAACCCACGTCTCCGCATTTCAGCGTCGTGGACACTCTGCGCGAAAATGAAAGCGAAGAGCTTGCGTTGATCAGTGAGTGCACCTGACAGCTCGGTGACGAAAGCATCGATGGTACTTTCAACACTGTCGGCGCTGATTTGGAGCCGCTGTTCGAGTTTGAGCTCAAGTCGGGTCAGTACGTCGTTCTTCACCTCACGAAGCAGCGCTTCTTTGTTCGCGAAATGGGCGTATAGCGCGCCTATAGACAGTCCAGAGCCTGCTGACACCGAAGCCATACTGAATTCCGAGTAGCCGTGGAGATCAAGTGCTTTCTCGGTGGCTCCGAGTATTCGTTGAGCCGAGCGACGGCTCCGTTCCTGGACTGGCTTGGAGCTGGTTGAGTTAATCACGGGGGGCTCTGGTACTTGGGTCAGCCCAGGATGCCCGCAGAAAGATGATAGCCTGCTGGACTGTTTCTCGTTGGGAGAATACCTGGTCTCCGTGCTCGGCCCCAGCCAGCGTTACCAACGTAGAACTCCGGCCGAGACCCAAGAGCCCTTCGTGAAAACGAATACTTTGGCCAAGGCCAACGCGATGGTCAGCGTCTCCATGCATGAACAGGAACGGTGGAGAAGCTCCTCGTTCCAGGGCAACTTGCAGTGGCGTGGCTTGGGTTGCTCTTTCCGGATCCTTCATGGGATCGAAGCCAAGGAACTGACGAATGATTCTGGCGAGGGCTTCCTTCTCATCCTCGGTATTCTCAAACGCGTCTTCACTTAGCTTTGCGAAATCTGAGATGCCGTAGTGGTTTACGACCGCGGAGACATGTGTGGGTGTATCGAGATCGTCCCCGATGGGTCGACTCAATGGAATTTCTCCGGAAACGGCGGCCATGGAAGCGAGGTAGGCACCGGCGGAGCTTCCCCACAGGGCGATCGCGTTGGCATCCAGGTTGAATGCTTCGGCGTTCCTCCGGGTCCATCGCACAGCGGCGCGGATGTCTTCGACGGGGTCCGGGAAGTGGGCTTCTCCAGACAGGCGGTAGGACACCGAGACCACGGCTATTCCTTGCGCCGGCAGGGATTGCCATGGTCCCATCGCCTTGATTCCTCCTAGAAAGCTACCTCCGTGTACATACACAACCGCAGGGTAGGGACCTTTCGATCCTTCCGGAAGGTGTACGTCCAGAAGCAGCGGCCTCCAGCCGAGGGGGGAAGCATATGAGAGATTTAGGTGGCTAAGGCAGCCATCGAGCACCCTCTGGGGAGGTGGGCGAAGCAGCTCAGCGGGGGCTAGTTCTTCATAGTCGAACGCTGGCATGAGCGTTGAAATATGAGTGCCCGATTCGTCGCTGGTTGGCTCGTGGTCTGGGAACATGCGGCTTGCTTTCTACTCGGGACTCAAAGCCCTGCGTCTGTTCGGGGCTGTTGGGGGTACGGAAACCGAATTCTGTTTCGCCTTCGCGGACAAAAAAGAGGGCCGGTCGGGCCGGCTGGTTCGGATGCGGAGCCACGACGGCGGCTCCGCATCCAAGTCCTACTACTCCTTAAGATGTTCCTCCAGGTCCGCGGCATGGCGCCTTCTGTAGGCGATGGCTCCATAGAGCGCCGCCGCAGCGGGGATGGCCGGCATTAGGGCCACCACTACGGAGTCGCTTCCGGTGACCGCTTGGTAGTTCATGACGATGATGATCACGATGATGAGCAGTCCGGCTCCCGAGATGGCCGGGGCCACGATGGTTGCCCAGAGCCCTTCGGGAAGGAGCTTCCGGGTGCTTGCGACGATGATGCTGACGCAACAGCCGATCATGAGTGACGTCAGCGACAGCGATGTGATGCCTGAAACAGCCGGGAAAAGGTTCACTATGGGGTCGGCCTGTGTCAGGACGAACGGAACCAGCATGATAAGGGAAATGGCAATCTGGACCATTGAGCTGATGTAGGGGGTGCCGAAGCGCGAGTGTGTACGGGCCAGGCGTTTTGGGAGGAGGCCTGTGCGTCCCAGTGCAAAAAGGTATCTCGCGGCCATGTTGTGGAAGGCGATGGCCGCGGCCAGGAAGCTGACAGTCACCACTGTACTCAACACACCGCCGGACCAAGGACCCAAGTACATGTCAGCAGTACGGAATACGAGGGTCCCGGCATCCTCAAGAGCCACCGACTGAACGTCATCGAAGGCCGACACGATGGACCAGGTCGAGAAGACGAAAACGGCCGCCAGCAGGATCAGGGAACTATAGGTCGCAATTTTGATGCTGCGGCGGGCCGCTTTCGCTTCCTCCCCATATATTGCTGTTGCTTCGAATCCGGCGAAGGAGAGCACACAGAAGACCAAGCTAATGGCGATGTTGCCGTTGAATGCAGCAGAGGGAGAAAAGGCTGCCAACGACCATCCTTCGGGACGTTGCAGCAGGATCGCAACGCCGAGGGCAATAATGATACCGAACTGTATCAAGGAGATGCCTGTGGTGAAGCGTTGGGCTATTCCGACGCCGCGAACACCCAACAATCCAGTTACTACGAGTGCGACTGTTCCGTAAACATACCAAGGCACACTAAGTCCGGTGTAAGACTCGACAGTGAGGCTCGCGAAGTAGCCGGTGGCAGCGATCATCCCTCCTGCAGCCATGTTGTATGCCACGGATGCCACAAAGGCGGACGCCGCTCCGGTTCGCTTTCCCAAGCCGTAACCGATGAAGACGTAGTACGCTCCGGCGTTGGTGACGTGCCTGCTCAGGACTACGAAGCCGACTGCGAAGATGGCCAAGAGCCCTGCCACGAGAATTAGCTGACCTACTGTGCCTGCACCCACCCCAAGTGCAAGGCTGATGGAGAGGTTTGAAGCCATTGCTGTCATCGGCGCGGCTGCGGCGATAACCATGAAGGTCATCCCGAAGGCTCCGATGGTGTTCTTTTTCAGTCCGGGTGAAGCAGATTGTGCCACGTCTGCGGCGCTGCCCTGAACGGTCATATTTCCTACTCCTAAAGTGGTCCCGCCCGTTGGGGAGGGCGGGTGATGGCTGGTACGGCCCTGGAGTGAATCAGTACCTGTTGCGTAAGTCGGTGACTTTGCCATAGTCGTTGGAGACCGTGGGCAAATCCCTTGTGCTGGGGGACTCTTCGCTGATGAGCTCGATGATGTAATGCGTCGTTGCATGATCGTCGAGGCTTCGAACCCTGTGAGGAACAAGCGGTCCTGATGAACCGACAGTCTTGAAAGCGACGTATCCGGGCTGGGCGACTTGTTCCAGTGACCAATCGTCATCTCCAAGCTCCTGGCCTTGGACGTGTCCGTTTTCGGGCCAGAGGATCACATGATCGTGGAAATGCTGGTGGTAATCGAACATGCCATGGGCGGGGATGGTCATCGACCACACCCGGACCCTCTCGTTTTCGAAGATCAGTTTGTCTCCAGGGGTGGGAGGGTATGTGCCCTGTGCGTCCGTCATGACTCTCCTGGTCGATCCGTTCTTGGCCGGAGCGAGCTGCTACAGGGCCGCTTCGATTCCAAGGATTGGATGTAAATGTGTAGAATTGGATCCGATTTGATGTGATGAATATCGCATGCATCTGGTGGCGGCGTCAACCCGTCACGGAAAATTCACCGTATGTTTCTTCGCCCGGGTGCTTGGCTGCACCAGAGGCGCGAAGCACTTCCATGATGGGAAAGAACTTGACGAACGCAGAAGCATCCCGGACCGGCGCCGGCCTCACCGCAGAACCTCCCCTGGATCTATGGGGCATGGTTGCAACGCCATTTCTGGCGGATTTGAAGGGGGTTGATGAGAATTCGCTGGGGCAGCTGGCGCGGACGCTGGTCGAGCGAGGATGTACAAGGCTGGTAGGCCTTGGTGTTATCGCCGAGCCGGGTAGCCTCTCCATGAGTGAGAAGCTGCTGTCGATGGAAGTGATTGCGGAGGCTGCCGGCAAAATACCGGTAGTAGGGTCGGTTGTGTCGGTGAGTGAAAGTGAAGCGTTGCTGGAAGCCGGGCAGCTGGCGCGAGCCTTGCGGGGG
The DNA here is from genome assembly GCF_017876035.1 of Pseudarthrobacter sp. PvP004. Taxonomy (NCBI): domain Bacteria; kingdom Bacillati; phylum Actinomycetota; class Actinomycetes; order Micrococcales; family Micrococcaceae; genus Pseudarthrobacter; species Pseudarthrobacter sp. PvP004. Next base: position 1,786,147 of record NZ_JAGINL010000001.1, on the reverse strand, counting down.
CAACTCTCGGCGATCATGGTGCCGGTTACCAGTAGCGAGTTCGCGACATTCCGCGATCATCTTCTGGGCGTCCACCGGGCTACAGGACTGCCGATCCTGGTTCAGGATCTACCGCGTGCCACGGGCATCCGGATCAGCGCCGAGGATCTCTCGATGGCCGTTGCAGGCTTGGATTTCATCGCAGGTATCAAATGCGAGGCTGAGCCTACGTTTGCGACCATTCAGCATCTGGCAGCTACAACGTCGTGTCGCCTCATCGGAGGCTTCGGGGGGTTGGGATTGGTGGAGGATCTCCGTGCTGGAGCAGTTGGAATGGCTGCCGGGATCACTCGCCCGGAGGTACTTGCAGCGGCCATGACGGCGTGGCAGTCGGGCAATGAAAGTCGCGCCGCCGCCCTGATCGGGGGGATATCCGGGCTCATCAATTTTGAAACCCAGCCGGGGACGAGTGTAGCAATCCGAAAAGAGCATTGGCGCAGGCAGGGCATCATAGAATTCGCTGGGGTAAGGCCGCCGGCCAGCTCGTGGTCGGCGGCCTTCGATCCGCACAGTCGGTTCTATGGATTTATCTGAGCGCGGTGCAACTAAACTGCGGCGACCTGAGTTTCCGACTCGGGCACCGGCGTCTGCCGCCCCAAAAGATGGCCAACCACGGCTGCGACGAGGGTGATTGCTGCTGAAAGGGCGATGCCAAGGGCCAGGTGAACTGTTAACAGAACCGCGCCGACCGTTGCGCCGGCGCTGATGAGCAAAACAGCCAGTAGGCGCCGTGGCCACGGCTGGGAGATGCGGGCCGCCAACCACGAATCCGCAGAGAGTCCGGTAATGGTCGAGGTAACGACCACCGTAGTGACATCTTTGACGCCCAGGTGTCGGGCGGCGGCGGCTTGGGCACCCATTGTCGTTGCTATAACGGCGGCGACAATGATTTCACTCAATTCCGGGGCTCCGGCGGACTCGAGGCCCAGATACACAGCCAGTGCGGCCAGGGCCAGGCCTACGCCCAGCAGGATCCCGGTGGTGACGGCGGTCCATGCTGCTTTCAGCCCTCGAAGTGCGCGCCCGGCTATTGCTGCGCCGGCCATAAACCCCACAAGCGCAACGGCAGGGCCAACAATCGGTAGTCCATCCGCGCCGGCCAGAGCCATACCAAGGATGACCACATTCCCTGTCATGTTGCCGGTGAACACCTTGTCGAGGCCAAGGTATCCCACGGCGTCGGCCACGCCGGTGGAGAACGTCAAACCCAGCATCAGCCAAAGGTGAATCGTCGCTACCTTGGGGCGATTTCTGGCTTTCACAGTGCCGCCCCACTCAAGTCAGTGAGCCGGCGGAGGGGGTGAGTCATGGCAAAGGAGCTATCAATTGGATATGTCATAAGCTGATGATATCCAAAGTACAAAGAATTGGATCCAAAATGACTCAAAGTTATGACCGCAGTAACTGTCAGCCTTGTTGCGTTTGTGATCCCACGTGAATTTCGACAAGTTCCCGTGCTCGGGCGCTGTGCTCAATGGTCAGTTTGCGCGCAAATTCGGAGTCCCGTTCTTCGATTGCGTCCGCGATGCGCAGGTGCTCTTCTGCATTGTCGCTGAGCAATCGAGGGTCCCCTCCGAGCGCTGACCATGTCAGGTTTCTCGGCATCCGATGATGCAGGGCGTTGATGCTCAAGCTGAGCTGCCTGTTGCCGGAAGCTTGGATAACGGTGCCGTGGAAGAGCTCATTGGCTTTGTACCAAAGTTCCTTGGCCTTCTCGTTGGATCCCTTGCGCGCTTCTTCGGCGGCCGCTTCAAACCATTGCCCTGCCTGATGGAGCTTGTCCATTTCGGCCTGAGTGCAGCCGCGTGCCGCGCGGAATGCCGCATGGCCTTCAAGTACGCCACGAACCTCAAAGGCTTCTGCAATATCGCGCATGGAGGGCATCTTCACGCGGGCGCCACGGTTTGCGACAATCTCGACGACGCCGAGTGCCTGGAGTCGGTGGAGCGCTTCGCGTATTGGCATCCGGCTGACCCCGAATTCTTCGGCCAATCTTTCCTGCCGAATCCACGACCCGACGCCGAACTCGCCGTCGCTAATTCGCTCCTGAAGTGCGTTGACCAGAAAGTCGACGGTGCGTGCCCGCCCTTCGGTTGGTTGAAGGCGGGTATCACTGTCAGTGGGGTCAGTCATTGGGTCCTCCAAGATCGATGCTAACGCATTTCAGTCAATTGGATCCTATCTGAATGAACTACCTGTAGGGATGTAGTAACTGAAGCAGTGCAGAGAACGAAGGTCATCTACCGGCGGCGTAGCCCTGATTGCCTCGTGGGTTTGCGGCCGCACTGACTTGACCGGTCTCGGGATCCCTGAGGACCGTCGATAGGCGCCCCAGGGACCAGCCGTCGACCATGGTCACGTCGTGGCCCCTTTCCCTTAACTCGGCCAGGACCTCAGGTTGAAGACGATCCTCGGCAATGACACCCAGTGCGTTCCACGTTCGTGGCCAGAACGAACTGGCCAGGGCGCTGGTGTGGAAGGTTGGTGCGTCTATCGCTTCCTGGGGCGTATACCCACCTACAAGCGTCCTGAGCAGATAGAGCAACTGCCACTGATCCTGTTGATCACCGCCCGGCGATCCCAGGGAAGCGACCACACGGCCATCTCGCATCAGCAGCGTGGGGCTTAGTGTCGTTCGGGGCCTGGCCCCCGGGCGGAGTGCCGAAGGCGAGGATTCGTCCAGCCACGTCATCTGCAGTCGAGTCCCGAGGGCGAAGCCCAACTCGGGGATCGCGGGGGAGGACTGTAACCAGCCGCCCGATGGCGTCGCGCTGACCATGTTTCCGTATCTGTCGACGACGTCCAGATGGCAAGTATCTCCCCGGGTTTCGCCCGTTATCCGGACGGTGGGTTCGCCGGCGCCCAGCGCGGATGTCGAATCAAGGGCATTAATAAGCGGGGGCCTGTGGGCAGGGATTCCGGGCAAAGCTCCCGGCCGGAAGTCCTTTGACGCATAGTCCGAAATGAGCTGAGCCCGGTCCCTGCCGTATGAGTCGGAGTACAAGGCTGTTAGATCCGCCGGCTCCGCACGCGAGTCCCCATAGAAGGAATCCCGGTCAGCCATGGCGAGCTTCAATGCTTCGATGATGGTGTGGGCGCCGAGGGCTGTTGACGGATCCAAATGTTCAACGTCAAAATTCTTAAGGATAGCCAGACACTGCAAAAGTACCGGTCCCTGCGACCAGAAACCCGCTTTGAGAACAGTCGTCCCACGGAAGTCCATGGATACCGGTTCTTCGATGCAGACGCTGAAGTCAGAGAAGTCACTGAGGCCGATAACTCCCGCGTGATCTGTTCCGGACGAGTGCCTATGGGGCCTGCGTGCGAAAGTGGTAAGGGCTTGGGCGACAAAACCTTCCTTCCACTCCTTGAGGGATTCACGGATCCTGCCCTGGCGCGTATTAGCCGCGTTACCGGCTTCAATCAATCGTTTAAGGACATTGGCGTAGGCTACGTTTTTGACGTTGTCCCCCGCTGCGGGAAGTTTCTGGTCCGGGATCCAAAGCGACGCGGAAGTAGGCCAGTGTTGCTCAAAATGCACTGCCATGGTGCCGATCACTGCCGCCGCTTGATGACCTATAGGGTGACCATTCTCTGCGTAGTGGATGGCGTACTCGAGCACTTCTGCCAATTCCCACGTTCCGTGGTCGGCCAGCAATGTCATCCAGGCTTCAACGGCCGCCGGGACAGCTGCCGCAAGCGCGCCGGCACCAGGCACTGAATCGAGACCCTCCGCGGCAAAGTGCTGAATAGTGGCTCTCGCCGGGGCTGGTCCCTGACCCATCAGGACGCGCGGATCCCGGCCCTTGGGTGCGTAGAGCGCCACCATGTCACCAGCGGGCCCGTTGAGGTGGGGTTCAACGACGTGCAGCACGAAGCCAGCCGCTACGGCTGCGTCGAACGCGTTGCCCCCGCGTTCCAAAACAGACTGGGCACTCGCCGTAGCCAACCAATGGGTGGAGGCGCTCATGCCGAACGAGCCCCGAAGAGTGGGCCGGGTAGGCGTCGCAGCCGCCGTCGTGTATTTCGTTGCAAAACCTGTGTGCGTCATGAGCCTAGTGTATTCAATTTTTCCAGTTTTGGATCCAATTATTGAGCCTAGTTCTCGTCGACTTCCGGGCTGGCGGGAAGGGGAGTGGATCGGCCCCATCCTAAGTCCTTAGTGAGATGGTCCAGGAGTGGTTGAACCCGATAGGGCAGCGGGGTGGAGACCGTAAGCGTTGTGTTGGTGTGCCGAACGCCGGGAATGTCCACCATTCTGGCTGCAGCGGACTGAACTCCCTGCAGGGTGGTGGAGGCAACCCGGACCATGAGGTCTTCGCGTCCTGCCTGCGTAGTGACTTCAAGAACCTCCGGGATCCTGCTGAGGGCATCGACCACCTTTGCGAGCTGGCGCTGGTCCAATTCCAAGCCAATGAAGGCCTGGACGGGGACGCCCGCTGCCTCCAGGTTCATCACGGGGGCGAATCCCTTGAGTATCCCTGCGCCTTCCAGCCGTTGAAGTCTTCCCAAGACCGTATTCCGTGAAATTCCCAGTTGCGCTGCCAGTTCCGCCACTCCCACCCTGGCCTTACTGTGCAGCCGCTTGAGGAGTTCAGCGTCGAGCTTGTCAATGGTGATCATTTTGTTCAGCTGCCTCTTCGAGCGCATCGCACTAAGTGAGCGATTCGTTTAGTTGCTAAAGAATGTGTTGACCATATCACCATGCTTACCTCACGATTGTGGAACAGATCCATATTGGATCCAATTATCCGGCATCAGGAGGCACCACGTGTGTGCGGCGTTATTGATCAACCCCGACATGGGCAGGGACGGTACCTTCGACGTCGACGTTGATCAGACCAGCGGTCACGAACTAGTACGGATCATTCGTGACAGAGATACGGGACTGAGGGCGATCGTGGCGATCCATGACTCTTCCCTCGGCCCGGCACTGGGGGGAACACGCTTCTTTCCCTACAGGGATGAAAAGGAAGCCCTCACAGATGTCCTGCGGTTGTCCGAGGGAATGACGCTCAAGGCAGCCGCTGCTGGACTTCCGCTTGGCGGTGGCAAAGCGGTAATCATCGGGGACCCTCGGGCCCGAAAGTCTCGGGAGCTGCTTGAAGCGTACGGCAGGTTCGTGGACACGTTTGAAGGCGGATACATCACTGCAGGGGACGTGGGGACGACGGCGTCCGACATGGACATCATTGGTTCCCAAACCCGTTGGGTGGTAGGGCGCAACACGGGAGGATCCGGAGACAGCGGGTTTTCTACGGCCTTGGGTGTGTACTCGGCCATGCAAGCCGGCGCGGTCCACCTTTGGGGCAGTGCGGGGCTTTCGGGCCGCAGCGTCGGTGTAGAAGGTGCGGGAAAAGTTGGGGGCCAGCTTGTCCGTCTGCTCGTGGACGCAGGTGCGAAAGTGGTCCTTGCCGATCGTGACCCCGAGGCAGTGGAGCGCACCGTCCAAGCTAATCCCGGGATAGCCACAGCGTCTGCAGTACTGGATCAGGAAGTCGACGTCTACGCTCCTTGTGCTTTGGGAGCCACCCTAAACGAAAAGACAATCCCCTCCCTGAGGGCGCGATTGGTTTGTGGTGCTGCCAATAATCAATTACTGACTGCGGAGGGTGAAAGGCAACTCCACTCACAGGGCACCCTCTGGATACCCGATTACGTTGCCAACGCCGGTGGCTTGATTCAGGTCTCATCCGAGGTCTGCGATCCAGGCGCAGAAGAAGTAAGTACCCGAATTGCAATGATCGGCGCCGCCGTCACCGAGATGCTCAGCACAGCACGGGATGGTTCGAAATCCCCGGCAATGGCAGCTCGGGAAATTGTGCAGCGCCGTCTTGCCGATGCAACAGGAGGCCGCGCATGACTGCCGAACCAATCCAGCTACTAAGCCAGGATGGAACCCTTTTATCACACCCTGATTTGTCTCTTGATCAGGACACCGTAGATGGCGCTGCCCTCTTGCGAGACATGATCATGACCCGCAGGGTCGACACCGAGGCAATCGCGCTGCAACGCCAGGGAGAACTTGGACTGTGGCCATCCCTGCTGGGTCAGGAAGCAGCACAAGTAGGAGCCGCTGCCTCACTGGCGGAAAGGGATGTAGTTTTTCCTACCTACCGAGAACACGGTGTGGCGTGGTGCCGTGGGGTGGATCCGGTAAACCTCTTGGGACTCTTTCGAGGCACAACCCTTGGTGGCTGGGATCCCACAGAGAACAACTTCAACCTCTACACGCTGGTCATTGGCGCCCAAACCCTTCATGCAGTGGGATATGCGATGGCCATAGTGCGCGACGGTGACGTCGGGACGGGCAATCCTGAACGTGACCGTGCGGTCCTGGTGTTCCTTGGTGATGGGGCCTTGAGCGAAGGAGAAACCAACGAGGCGTTCATCTGGGCTGCGGCCCAGAATCTTCCCGTTGTCTTCTTCTGTCAAAACAATCAATGGGCGATCTCGGCTCCCTATTCTGTCCAAAGCCGGGTTTCCGTCGCACAGCGAGCCCAAGGGTTCGGTTTTCCCGGCATAAGAGTCGACGGCAACGACGTCCTTGCATGCCTGGCGGCAACCGGCGATGCAATGGCATCGGCCAGAGCGGGGAATGGCCCAACGCTCATCGAAGCATTCACGTACCGGCGCAATCCGCACACAACCTCGGACGATGACGGACGCTACCGCTCAGGCGCAGAAAACGACGTATGGGCATCACTGGACCCAATCGAACGCCTCAGCAACTACCTGACAGCAGCTGGACTTATCGATCAATCGTTTTTGGATCGGATCGCCCAGGAAGAACAGGAATTGGCCGAAAGGCTCAGGGCCGGCTGCCGCTCCGCCAAGGACCCTGCCCCCGATCTGCCCTTTAGAACTACGTACACCGACATCACAGCAGAACTTGAACGCCAAATGAATGACCATAAGGCGTTTGTGGAGGCAGCAGAATGAGCAAGCAGCTGAGCACAATGCCGATCGCGCACGCCTTGAACGCCGGGTTGCGGGAGGCCATGGAAGAGAATGACAAAGTCATGCTGATCGGAGAAGACATCGGCCAATTGGGCGGAGTTTTCAGAGTCACCGACGGGCTCCAAAAGAGCTTCGGCGATCTAAGGGTCGTGGATTCTCCACTGGGTGAAGCAGGGATTATCGGAAGTGCCATAGGTCTCGCAATGGCAGGCTATCGACCGGTCTGCGAGATCCAGTTTGACGGTTTTGTGTTTCCTGCAATGAACCAGATCATTACTCAGCTCGCAAAGTACAGGCACCGATCAGAGGGCAGAGTGAGTCTGCCTGTCGTAATCCGTATACCGGTCGGAGGAGGTATCGGCGCGATCGAGCACCACTCCGAGTCTCCGGAAGCCTATTTTGCCCATACTGCAGGCCTGAAGGTGGTCAGCCCGTCGTCGCCGCAGGAGGCATACGACATGATCCGTTTGGCAGTGCGCAGCCAGGACCCTGTGGTGTTCCTCGAACCCAAACGTTCCTACTGGCTCAAAGGCGAGGTAGACCCAGCCCGGGCGCCTCAGCCTTTGGAGAAGGCAACTGTCGTCCGACCCGGCAATGACTTGACTCTTGTAACCTACGGGGCCCTGGTTCCCGTGGCCCAAAAAGTCGCCGACGTATGCGCCGAAGAAGGCCGCAGCGTTGAGGTTGTTGATCTCCGATCGCTGTCCCCGATTGATGATGCCACGATCATCGAGTCAGTAGAACGCACCGGTCGTCTGGTCGTCGCCCACGAGGCTTCCCGCACGGCAGGATTGGGCGCGGAGATCGCCGCCCGAGTCCAAGATGCAGCCTTCCACTCTTTGGAGGCTCCAATCATCAGGGTAACCGGTTACGACACGCCGTACCCACCGAGCCGGCTTGAAGAAGACTGGCTGCCCGGGTTCGACCGCATTCTCGACGCCGTTGACCAGAGCTTCAACTACTAACGGAACCGGAACCATGACTATCAAAGAATTTGCCCTTCCGGATGTGGGTGAGGGCCTCACAGAAGCAGAAATCGTAAAATGGTTGGTCAAGAGCGGAGACCATGTCACGGTCAACCAAGCCATTGTGGAGATTGAAACCGCAAAATCGCTGGTGGAACTACCGTGTCCCTTCGCAGGAGAAGTCCGCGAACTGCTGGCCGAACAGGGCGAAACAGTTGATGTGGGACGCGCGATCATCAGCATAACGACCTCGTTGACCGAAAACTCCAGCACAAACCAGCCATCCACGGATGCGAAGGATTCCGTGGCCGATGATCGGAACCCGAAGCTGTTGGTGGGTTATGGGGCCCGGGAAACCGTGGCCAAACGACGGCGGTCGCGCATAACGGGACCAGATAAGCAATTTCGTCACGCTCCCGCAGTATCGGTGAGCCGGCCCAAAGCAAGCCCGCCGGTGAGGAAGCTGGCGAAAGACCTGGGATTGGACCTTCACACTATCGAACCAACAGGTAACGATGGAATAAGGACCCGCGAAGATGTGCTGAGGGCGGCACACTCAGTCAGTACATCCAACACTCCTGCAGTTCAGCCGGCCTCTGCAGGAACCGTTACCCCCGGCGACATCCGAATTCCCATTAAGGGCGTTCGTAAACACACTGCCGCAGCGATGGTCCAGTCAGCATTCACGGCACCGCATGTCACAGAATTCGTCGCCGTCGATATCACACGCACTTTGGAACTGAAGGCCGAAATCAGTCGCCGCAGAGAATTCTCAGGAATCAAGCTCACGCCTCTGACCTTCGTAGCGCGTGCCTTCCTGAAGGCACTTCAAAGAACGCCGGAAGCAAATGCCAGCTGGGACGAGAGAGCTCAGGAGATCGTGCAATTCGCGCAGATCAACCTAGGCATCGCGGCAGCCACACCCCGCGGTCTCATGGTTCCCAACGTCAAAGGCGCCCAGCAGATGGGCCTCCTCGAACTAGCGGGAGCGATTGGAGACTTGGCAGCTACGGCCCGTGCGGGCAAAACAGAACCGCAGGCTATGTCCCAAGGCACCGTGACCATCACTAACATCGGCGTGTTCGGCATCGATTCCGGAACCCCCATACTCAACCCCGGGGAAGCTGCGATCCTGGCGGTCGGAACTGTCCGTCGGACTCCCTGGGTTGTGGAGGACGAACGCGGGGAAAGGATCGAACCAAGGTCCATCCTTCAACTGGCTCTCTCTTTCGACCATCGCATCATAGACGGGCAGCAAGGCTCTCAGCTGCTGGCTGACACCGCTGCTCTGCTCCGCGAACCAGGGCTCGCATTTCTATAGAGCTCGCCCGCAGCCAACCTGAGAGACATGAGACAGGCCGGACATGGAGACGAACCAAGCCTTCCTGGTCACTGACTGGACCATCCTCATCGGAGCCATGGTTCATGTTTGGCAGGACCGACGCATTCTTCGTATGGGTGTCGTTGAGACAGTTTCGACAGACGGCCGCGTCATATGGCTCGAGCAGGGGCATGGCTTCGGCCGGCAAGTGGTGGACAAGGGGTCGGGATTCCAGATCCTCATATCCGAACAACAACTCAGATCCATCGGCAAGCTCCAGTAGTACAAATCCACCATTAGCTGACCCTGATAAGAAAAGAGGAAAAATGCCAGTGCTCAAAGAGGCAGTACCGACGGTATGCACAGCCACTGCCCAGCATAAGGACCTACCGCCATACCCTGAAGCCGACCTTCTGTTCCTCTCCGACCTCCTCACCGCAGAGGAATACGCCAGGCTCCAGAGCGTACGGGACTTCTTTCAGCGCGAGGTACGGACCATAGCTGTTGACTATTGGAACAGAGCCGAATTCCCCTTCGAACTCCTTCCCCGTCTTGCCGAACAGCAACTGACCTGCCTGAACAGCCAAGGACATTTGCTAGCGGGCCTGATTCAGATGGAATTCGCCCGTGCTGATACCTCCATCTCCACCTTCTTCGGGGTGCATGACGAGCTCTTCACCGCCGCCATCAGGGAACTCGGGTCTGAGGACCATCGCCGAAGAATTCTTCCCGAGCTGCTGTCGCTCAAAAAAATTGGAGCATTCGCCCTCACAGAGCCGCTGCACGGATCCGACATCTCACGGGAAATGCAGACGACGGCGACCCAAGACGGCGGCGAATGGATCTTGAACGGCCATAAGCGGTGGATTGGAAACGCCACTTTCGCTGATTACGTTTTAGTGTGGGCCCGTGACACCGCAGACGGGCAAATCAAGGGCTTTATCGTAGAAAAGGGCACCCAAGGCTTCCATACACAGGCAATCACCAACAAGACCGCCGTTCGGATAATCCAAAACGCCGACATCACTTTGGATAACGTTCGAATTCCCTTCACCAACTGGCTGCCCGGAACAAACACTTTCCGTGACGCCAATTCCCTTCTCCTGCACTCCCGGGTCTGGGTCAGCTGGCAGGCGGTGGGACAGCAGCTTGCAGCATTCGACGTTGCCCGGTCCTATGCCTTGCAGAGGAAACAGTTCGGCAAACCCATCGCGTCATTCCAACTCATTCAGGAACAGTTGGCCAGAATGGCCGGAAACGCCACCATGTCGCTCTCTCTCATGATCCAGCTTGCCCGGCTCGAGGAATCGGGGAGGCTCACCATGGACCACGCGGCACTGGCTAAGGCGAGTTGTACAGGTCTGATGCGCAGCACCGTTGCACTTGGCAGGTCCATCGTTGGCGGAAACGGAATCAGTACCGACTTTGAGATGGCGAAAATCTTTGCGGACGCCGAGGCCATCTATTCGTACGAGGGAAGCTACGAAATCAACGCCCTCTTGGTCGGCCGGGCGGTAACCGGGATCTCTGCATTCGGCTGATGCCCCCGCGACCTACTTCAGCACACCCCAACGGAGGAGCACCTCAATGGAAATCAACAACACAGCAGCAATCGTTACCGGTGGCGCTTCTGGGCTGGGCGCGGCAACCGCTCGTGCACTGGCCCTGAATGGCTGCTCGGTATTCGCCGTGGATCTGGAGGAATCAATTCAGAACGCTGAGCCCGTGAGCGGCGTGGAGTACCTCGCCGCCGATGTCACCGACCCAGGACAGGTCCGTACTGCCATCGAGAAGGCATCAGCTGGACTCCCACTCCGAACCGTTGTTAACTGTGCCGGGATCCTGCCAACAATGCGAATTCTCGGCAGGAGAGGAGTCCATGACTCCGCGCTCTTCATGAAAGTTGTCCAAATCAACCTGGTCGGTTCATTCAACGTTCTGTCGGCCGCAGCTGAAGCAATCTCGAAGACCGCCGCCGATGAGCACGGACAGCGCGGTGTCATCATCAACACTGCCTCGATCGCGGCGTTTGAAGGGCAAATAGGCCAATCCGCCTATGCCGCATCAAAGGCCGGAATCGTGGGCCTGACGTTGCCTGCTGCGCGGGACCTGGCTCCGTTCGGCATACGAGTGAACACCATTGCACCGGGCATTGTTGAAACCCCCATGATGGCGTCCGTGAGTGAAGAGGTGCGCAACGGCCTCGCCGCAGACGTCACATTCCCTAAACGGTTGGCCCGCCCCGAGGAATTTGCGCAGCTCGCCCTTTCGATCATTGAGCACGACTACCTCAATGGGGAAACCATCCGCATGGACGGCGCCCTGCGGATGGCATGTCGGTAAGCGACAACTCCATCCCGGAAGCCCACGACTTATCCCGAAGGACACACATGAACAAGCAATCGCCAGCAAAACACATCCCGCCACGACCGGACGACGTGGTGATCGTAGGGGGAGCCAGAACCCCACACGGCAAGCTAAACGGCCAACTGGCCAGCCTGACAGCCGTCGATCTCGGCGCGGCTGCCGTAAGCGGGGCACTCGAAAAGGCAGGAATCGATCCCTCTTTGGTCGACGCAGTCGTGATAGGGCAAGTAGTCCAAGCCGGCTCAGGTCAAAACCCCGCCCGCCAGACATCGCTCAAAGCCGGCATCCCGCCCGAAGCGCCCGCAACGACCGTGAACAAAGTATGCCTTTCGGGTCTTACCGCCGTTATTGACGCCGCCCGCCTTATCCGTGCCGGAGACGCCCAAGTGGTTGTGGCCGGGGGACAGGAGTCCATGACCAGGAGTCCGCACCTGCTGCCGGGGGCACGCCAGGGTTGGCTCTACGGCCAGGGGATCATGGAAGATTCGCTCGTTCGGGATGGGCTCAGTGACGCCCAGGAGGCCGTCTCCATGGGGATTCTGACGGAGCGCGGAAACGAAGTTCTCGGTATTGAACGGCTCGAGCAGGACGAAGTTGCAGCAGCGTCACACCGGCGAGCCGCGCAAGCTGCCCAGGAAGGGATTTTCAACGACGAGATCGTTCCCATCACCGTCAGGCTAAAAAGGGAAGAGCCTCGAGTCCTCAAACATGACGAGCAGGTGCGCCCCGCCACAGGCGTGGACACCTTGGCCAAACTCCCTCCAGCTTTCGACGCAAATGGGAGCATAACAGCGGGCAATGCTTCCCCACTCACCGACGGTGCTGCAGCCGTTGTCCTCACCAGCCGGGCAAATGCGGAACGCCTCAACTGCCAGGTACTTGCAGTTGTGGGCGCTCCCGGCCAGGTGGCGGGTCCAGGCAACTCACTGCATTCGCAGCCAGCACATGCCATCTCATCCGCACTGGCCAAGTCGGAGTGGACAGTAGAGCAACTCGATTTCATCGAGATCAACGAAGCTTTCGCAGCTGTCGCTGTGCAGTCCCTCAAAGAACTGAACATTCCCTTGGACCGCTGCAACATACACGGCGGAGCCATCGCGCTGGGCCACCCAATCGGCGCGTCCGGAGCGCGGATTGCGCTGCACGCAGCAAACGAACTGTTCCGCCGCGGCACCGGAAGGGCAGCAGTGGCCCTTTGCGGCGGCGGCGGCCAAGGCGAAGCACTTTTACTCTACCGAAACTAGTCTTCCCGGCTCCGAGATATACCAAACGGACCATCCGAGCGCGCCGACGTTCCCGACTACCAAATTTCAGGATGAATCAATGACACCAACCTATAAAGTCCGCGTCTCTAAGTCTGAAGAGAACCTGCCCCGTGAGGAGCAGTTGGCGCACAAGATCGCCGTAGTCGCCGCGGACACCGTCGATGTATCCGCCGAGGTCACTGACATGGTGATTAACCGGATCATCGATAATGCTTCGGTGGCCATCGCCTCGTTGAACCGGGCACCGATCGTCGCGGCCCGCGCTCAGGCGTTGACCCATTCCCCGTCTGCCAATGGCAAGGGCGCCTCAGTGTTCGGCATCGAAGAGCAGGTCTCCCCGGAGTGGGCGGCGTGGGCCAACGGTGTGGCCGTCCGCGAACTCGATTACCACGACACGTTCCTGGCCGCGGACTACTCCCACCCGGGCGATAACATCCCGCCGATCCTGGCCGTCGCCCAGCACGTTGGCTCCAACGGTGCCGACCTGGTCCGTGCCATCGCCACCGGCTACGAGATCCAGGTGAACCTGGTTAAGGCCATCTGCCTGCACAAGCACAAGATCGACCATGTGGCCCATCTTGGCCCCTCCGCCGCCGCAGGCATCGGGACATTGTTGGGACTGGATGTTGAGACGATCTTCCAGTCCGTGGGCCAGGCCCTGCACACCACCACCGCCACCCGGCAGTCCCGCAAGGGCGAAATCTCCACCTGGAAGGCCCACGCTCCGGCGTTCGCGGGCAAGATGGCAGTCGAGGCCGTGGACCGCTCCATGCGCGGACAGACCTCCCCCGTGCCGATCTACGAAGGCGAAGACGGCGTCATCGCCTGGATGCTCGACGGCCCCGATGCCTCCTACGAGGTCCCCTTGCCGCTGCCCGGTGAAGCCAAGCGCGCCATCCTGGACACCTACACCAAGGAACACTCCGCCGAGTACCAGGCCCAGGCGTGGATCGACCTCGCCCGCAAGCTCCACAAGGAGCACCCGGAAACCGCCGATCCCGCCAACGTGGCCTCGGTGCTGATCAAGACCAGCCACCACACGCACTACGTGATCGGTTCCGGCGCGAACGATCCCCAGAAGTACTCCCCGACCGCGTCCCGCGAAACTCTGGACCACTCCATCCCGTACATCTTCACGGTCGCCCTCCAGGACGGTGCGTGGCACCATGTGGACTCCTACGCCCCGGAACGGGCTGCCCGTCCGGACACCGTGGAACTCTGGCACAAGGTCACCACCGTGGAAGACCCGGAATGGACCCGCCGGTACCACTCCCTGGACATTGCAGAGAAGGCCTTCGGCGGTTCCGTGGAGATCACCCTCAACGACGGCACCATCATTACGGACGAGATCGCCGTGGCCGACGCCCACCCCCTCGGCGCCCGGCCGTTCGCCCGCGAGCAATACGTCAACAAATTCCGCACCCTCGCTGCCGGACTCGTTGAGGAATCCGAAATCGAAAGGTTCCTCACCGCCGTCGCACGCGTCACCGAACTGGGCGAAGGCGAACTGGACCAGCTGAACATCACCGCCGCCCCCGGCGTGATCAACCTCGAAGCAGCTCCGAAGGGACTGTTCTAAATGCTGTACTCGAAAGTCACTCCCGAACAGAAGCGGGTGAAGCTGCGGGAATTGCTGGCCTCCGGGACTGTGCAGCAGTTCCCGGGCGCGTTCAACCCGCTCTCGGCACGGCTCATCGAGGAAAAAGGCTTCGCCGGGGTCTACATCTCCGGCGCAGTCCTGGCCAACGACCTCGGCCTGCCGGACATCGGCCTCACCACCCTCACCGAGGTAGCCACCCGGGCCGGACAGATCGCCCGCATGACGGACCTGCCCTCCCTGGTTGACGCGGACACCGGCTTCGGCGAACCCATGAACGTTGCCCGATCCATCCAGGAACTCGAGAATGCGGGCCTGGCCGGCTGCCACATCGAGGACCAGTTCAACCCGAAACGCTGCGGGCACCTGGACGGCAAGAACGTGGTTGACCTGGACACCGCCACCAAACGGATCCGCGCCGCAGCAGACGCCCGCCGGGACCCGAACTTCCTCATCATGGCCCGAACTGATATCCGCGCCGTCGAAGGAATCCAAGCCGCACAGGACCGCGCCAAAGCACTGGTGGACGCCGGCGCTGACGCGATCTTCCCCGAAGCCATGGCCACCCTGGACGAATTCCAGGCCATCCGAGACGCCGTGGACGTACCGATCCTGGCCAACATGACCGAATTCGGCAAAAGCGAGCTCTTCACCGTGGACCAACTCCAAGGAGTCGGCGTGAACATGGTCATCTACCCCGTCACCCTCCTCCGCATTGCCATGCGGGCGGCAGAAGGAACCCTGAACACCCTCAAGAGGCTGGGTACTCAAGAGGTACGCGTCGGCGAAATGCTCACGCGTGCGCGCCTCTACGAACTCGTCGACTACGAGGCATACAACCAATTCGATACCGGCATATTCAACTTTGAAGTGCCCTCGTTGTTCACAATGACAAAGGAGTCACGATGACCATTCAGCAGGAAGTAGTGCAAGCGCCCGAAGTTCGTAAAGGATTGGCCGGCGTCGTGGTGGACTACACCGCCGTCTCGAAGGTCAACCCGGACACCAACTCGCTGCTGTACCGCGGCTATCCGGTCCAGGAACTGGCCGCCAAATGCAGCTTCGAAGAAGTCGCGTACCTCCTGTGGAACGACGAACTGCCGGGACACGCAGAGCTGGCTGATTTTACTGCCCGGGAACGCGCCGGCCGCGCGTTGGACCCCGTGGTCAAACAGGTGATAGACGCCCTTCCCACCAGCGCCCACCCCATGGATGTGTGCCGAACAGCTGCCTCCGTGCTCGGCGCCCGACACGAGTTGGCCGAGGATTCCACCCCCGAGGCGAACATGAAGAAAGCAATCGACCTCTGGGCTGCCATGCCCGCCGTGGTTGCCTACGACCAACGCCGACGCCGCGGCCAGGAACCCGTGGAGCCCCGCGAAGACCTGGACTACTCGGCCAACTTCCTCTGGATGACGTTCGGCGAAGAACAGGTGCCCGAAGTGGTGGAGGCGTTCAACGTCTCGATGATCCTGTACGCAGAGCACTCCTTCAACGCTTCCACCTTCACCGCCCGCGTGGTCACCTCCGCACTCGCTGACCTGCACTCAGCGGTGACCGCTGCGATCGGCGCCCTCAAGGGTCCGCTGCACGGAGGAGCCAACGAAGCCGTGATGCACACCTTCGATGAAATCGGCATCCGCAGCGAAGAGTCCCTCGAGGAAGCCGCCACCCGTGCCCGGGCATGGATGGACGACGCCCTCGCACAGAAAAAGAAGGTAATGGGATTCGGACACCGCGTCTACAAGCACGGCGACTCCCGCGTGCCCACCATGAAAGCCGCCCTGGACAAGATGATCGCCCACTACGGACGCCCGGAACTTCTGGGACTGTACAACGGGCTCGAGCAGGCCATGGACGAGGCCAAGGCCATCAAACCCAACCTCGACTACCCCGCCGGCCCCACCTACCACCTCATGGGCTTCGACACCCAGACGTTCACCCCGCTGTTCGTCGCCAGCCGCATCACCGGCTGGACCGCCCACATCATGGAACAGGTGGCCTCCAACTCCCTGATCCGGCCGCTCAGCGAATACAACGGACCCGAAGAACGGCAAGTCGCTGTAGCGACTCCTGCGATCTGATGAGACCCCTCCGGAACGGCAACACTGAACAATGAGGACCGCAATGAACTACCAATCCATCAACGTGTCGCGCAATGACAGGGTCGGCATAATCACGTTGAACAGGCCCGAGGCGCTCAATGCCTTGAACTACGAACTCATGCAGGAAGTAGTTTCAGCGGCGACTGAAATGGATAGAGACGCCACAATAGGAGCCATCGTCCTCACCGGTTCAGAACGCGTCTTTGCCGCAGGGGCTGACATTAAAGAAATGTCGTCCAAATCGTACATGGACTTGTACTTTGAAGATTGGCTGCAGGACTGGGAAAGGCTCTCTGCTGTTCGCACGCCTGTCGTGGCTGCAGTCTCTGGCCATGCACTGGGCGGCGGCTGTGAACTGGCCATGGCCTGCGATTTTATACTTGCCTCCGACACTGCAACCTTCGGCCAGCCGGAAGTTAAGCTCGGCGTCATTCCCGGAATGGGCGGTTCTCAGCGACTGACACGGGCGGTCGGAAAAGCAAAGGCCATGGAAATGATTCTTACCGGCCGAACCATAGATGCTGTCGAAGCCGAACGAATAGGTCTTGTGGCCCGAATAGTTCCCGGAAACGGACTCATCGACGATGCTCTAAAAACGGCTGCGGCGATCGCCGGGATGCCAGCCCCAGCCGTGATGCTCGCTAAAGAAGCAGTAAATGCGGCCTTTCAGACAACCCTGGATAGCGGGATCCTGTTCGAACGCCGCATGTTCCATTCCATTTTTGCCACAGCTGACCAAAAGGAAGGCATGCTGGCATTCGTCGAGAAGCGCCCTGCGCGCTTCTTGCACCGATAAGTACTCGTCCGCACGAGCCTCTTGAATACCTCAACATAAGCGAATCCAAGCCAGCGGAACAGAATACCCATAATCTCCCGGCGCGGCAGATGACGTCGCAACGCAGAGCCCGAAATCCGGGTGCCGCGCCGGGACCCACTCCCCGGGGCGTCTTTGCCAGCTGCAGTTCAGCGGCGGGATCGCCTACCCGGGCTTCACTTGCGAAAACGCACAATATGCCTAGACAGGAAATCGGAATGACTCAGACTGCCCATGGCGTCGAATTCAGCCAGCAGCTTTCGGAAAACCCGAAGTCTGCTGGGGAGCGTGCAGCCGTCCTGGCGAACCCAGGCTTCGGCGACTACTTCACCGACCACACCGCTGTCGTCGACTACAAAGTCGACGCCGATGGAAATGGCGGTTGGCAGAATGCCCGGATCGAGCCTTACGGACCCATTTCTTTGGACCCCTCGGCAGCTGTCCTGCATTACGGCCAGGAAATCTTCGAAGGACTCAAGGCATACCGCCACGCTGACGGTTCTGTGTGGACCTTCCGGCCCGAAGCCAACGCGGCACGGCTGAACAAGTCGGCCCGCCGGCTCGCACTTCCGGAATTGCCCGAGGAGTACTTCCTTGGCGCTATCCGCGAACTCGTCCAGGCAGACAGGGAATGGGTTCCGTCCGGCGACGGTGAAGCCCTGTACCTGCGTCCGTTCATGATCGCCACCGAGGCGTTCCTGGGTGTCCGGGCTGCCCGTGAGGTGTCCTTCCGCGTTATCGCTTCCCCTGCCGGCAACTACTTCGGCGGCGAGCTCAAGCCCGTCTCGATCTGGATCTCCCGCGAATACGCACGCGCGGGCCGCGGCGGTACAGGTGCGGCCAAGTGCGGCGGCAACTATGCTGCCTCGCTGATCGCGCAGCAGGAAGCTGAATCGAACGGTTGCAAGCAGGTGCTTTTCCTGGACCACTTCAATGACGAAGCCGTGGAAGAACTCGGCGGCATGAACGTGTTCTTCGTCATGAAGGACGGCTCGCTGGTCACGCCCGCCCTCAGCGGCACCATCCTTGAGGGCGTTACCCGTATGTCCGTGATCCAGGTGGCCAAGGACATGGGCCGCGAAGTGACAGAGCGCAAGATCACCCTGGACGAGTGGCGTGACGGTGTTGCTTCCGGCGAGATCACCGAGGTCTTCGCTTGTGGCACTGCAGCCGTGATCACACCGATCGGTGTCCTCAAGGACGCCACGGAGTTCATCGGCGCCGACGACGCCAAGGCTGGCGAGACCACCATGGCCATCCGCGAGCAACTCCTGGGCATGCAGACCGGAACCGTCGAGGACCGTCACGGCTGGCTGACCCGCCTGGTCTAGCCTCCGGGCGAGGAGGTGGATCATATCCAACCCGACGTGACCACGACGCCCGTTCACGACTGTGACGTGCAGCCAGGAACTTACATATGAAAGAGAGCAAACGATGACACGCATAGGTATCGTGGCCGAGCTGGGCCAGGAGTCGAGGGTTGCGGCGACGCCTGTCACAGTGCGGCACTTGTTGGGGTTGGGCTTCGAGGTTGTGGTCGAGAAGGGTGCGGGGGAGCGTGCCTCGTTCCCTAATGAGTCCTATGCCGAGGCTGGGGCCCTGATTGTGGGTAGCGACGAGGCATGGAGCAGCGAAATAGTGCTGCGGGTTAATCCGCCCTCTGAAGAAGAGATAGGCCGTCTAGCCGATGGTGCCACCCTCATCGGAACGCTCAGCCCGGCGCTCCGACCCGAACTGGTGGAGGCATTGGCGTCGCGCCCTATCACGGCCTTGGCCCTGGATGCCGTGCCACGCATTTCACGCGCGCAGTCGATGGACGTCCTCAGTTCGATGGCGAATATAGCAGGGTACCGGGCCGTAATCGAAGCCGCCCACGAATTTGGCCGCTTCTTCACCGGGCAGGTCACCGCAGCGGGCAAAGTCCCGCCCGCGAAAGTCCTGGTTGCCGGCGCAGGCGTTGCCGGACTCGCGGCAATCGGTGCGGCCTCCAGTCTCGGCGCGATCGTACGCGCCACCGACCCCCGGCCTGAGGTGGCTGATCAGGTGAAGTCCATCGGCGGTACCTACATTAAGGTCGAGGTTGAGGAGGAGATGAACTCCTCAGACGGCTATGCCAAGGCAACGTCCGAAGCGTACAACGCCCGTGCTGCCCAGATATATACAGAACAGGCCGCGGACGTAGACATCATCATTACCACTGCTCTGATTCCCGGCAGGCCGGCACCAAGGCTGCTCACAGCCGGGGACGTGGCCGGGATGAAGCCCGGGAGCGTGATCGTGGACATGGCCGCTGGCCAGGGCGGAAACGTGGAAGGCTCAGTCGCGGGACAAAGGATCGTGACCGAAAACGGCGTCGTGATCCTGGGCTATACGGATCTTCCGGCGCGATTGCCGGCCCAAGCATCGCAGCTGTACGGCACAAACTTGCTGAACCTGCTTAAGCTTCTTACGAAAGACAAGGACGGGCACCTCAGCATCGATTTCGACGACGTCGTTCAACGATCGGTCACCGTGGTGAGGAGTGGGGAGAAGACCTGGCCCCCACCTCCCGTCCAGGTCTCGGCGGCGCCGGTTGTAAAGGCCGACACCGGGACAGCGGAAAACACTGCGGCGACAAAGACAGAAGGTCTGGGCACAGTTGGTAAGGCTGGGTTGTTCGCTGCGGGCATCGCAGCGCTTTTCTTGGTCAATGTCGTCGCGCCAGCGCCGTTGCCACAGCACTTCACGGTACTGATGCTCTCTGTCGTGGTCGGTTTCTACGTCATCGGTAAAGTCCATCACGCCCTGCACACCCCGCTGATGTCGGTGACGAACGCCATTTCCGGAATCATCGTCGTCGGCGCCCTGCTGCAGGTCACCTCCGAAAACTCCCTCATGCAGATCCTTTCCTCCGTTGCGGTGCTGCTCGCAAGCATCAACATTTTCGGTGGCTTCGCCGTTACTCGGCGGATGCTCGCAATGTTCTCCAGCGGACGAAAGACACGATCATGAACACCGCCACCGAAACAGCAGCAACACTTACCAGGAGCCTAACCGTGACTGACACCGTCTCCGGTCCGTTGACCGCGGAGTCCATCGCAGGGGCGGCTTACATTGTCGCGGCCCTGCTGTTCATCCTCAGCCTCGCCGGGCTGAGCAAACACGAGAAAGCCCGCTCCGGAGTGATCTACGGCATCACCGGCATGGTCATCGCCCTGGCCGGGACCATCTGGCTGACCCTCCAGGACGGGCGGGGCACGAGTCACGCCCTGACCGGTCTGGGCCTGCTCGTCGCCGCGGTCATCGTTGGCGGCGCCATCGGGCTCTGGCGTGCCCGCGTCGTCGAAATGACCGGCATGCCAGAACTCATCGCACTATTGCACAGCTTTGTGGGCCTCGCCGCGGTCCTTGTCGGCTGGAACGGACACCTCCAAGCCCCAGGCCTGTCCCCGGAACTGACGGCAATCCACCACGCCGAGGTGTTCATCGGCGTCTTCATCGGCGCGGTCACCTTCACGGGCTCCATCGTGGCGTTCCTGAAACTCTCCGCCAGGATGAAGTCCACGCCGCTGATGCTGCCGGGTAAGAACGCTATCAACCTCGGCGCCCTTGTAGCATTCATCGCCCTGACCGTCTGGTACGTCAAGGACTCCCAGCTCTGGCTCCTGATCGTGGTCACCCTCGTGGCCCTCGGGCTGGGCTGGCACTTGGTGGCCTCGATCGGCGGCGGCGACATGCCCGTCGTCGTGTCCATGCTCAACAGCTACTCCGGCTGGGCTGCCGCGGCCGCAGGCTTCCTGCTCAACAACGACCTTCTCATCATCACCGGTGCCCTGGTCGGCTCGTCGGGTGCGTACCTGTCGTACATCATGTGTAAGGCCATGAACCGGTCATTCATCTCCGTGATCGCCGGCGGGTTCGGCATCTCCGCACCCAGCTCAACCGACGCCGACTACGGAGAGCACCACGAAATCACCGCACAGGCAACCGCAGAGATGCTGACCAACGCGTCCAGCGTCATCATCACCCCCGGCTACGGCATGGCTGTGGCCCAAGCCCAATATCCCGTCGCCGAACTCGCCCACCACCTACGGGAACGCGGCGTGAACGTCAGGTTCGGCATCCACCCCGTCGCCGGGCGCCTGCCAGGTCACATGAACGTTCTCCTCGCCGAGGCGAAAGTGCCCTACGACATCGTCCTGGAAATGGACGAAATCAACGAAGATCTGAACGAGACGTCCGTGGTTCTCGTCATCGGAGCCAACGACACCGTAAACCCCGCCGCTGCAGAGGATCCCAGCAGCCCCATCGCCGGCATGCCAGTGCTGCGCGTCTGGGAGGCTGAAAATGTCGTGGTATTCAAACGGTCCATGGCAGCGGGTTACGCCGGAGTACAGAACCCGCTGTTCTTCAGAGACAACTCCCAAATGCTCTTCGGAGACGCCAAACAACGCGTGGAAGACATCCTTCGTGCCCTTTAGCCATTGCCGCATTTGAATGCCTGCATCCGCAAATATCATCCCTAATACAACGGTGGTGAAAGTGATCGAACTACAGAAATATGCGAACTGGGCCCACCTTCGGGGCTACTTCGTAGAAATCAGACGTCTGAATAATGTGGTGCGGTGTGGCTTCGTGGACGATGCGACAGCAGATTCCGAAATCATATGGGTAGCGGCTGATGCCAACAGTCCACGACAGATATTCGAAAAGTCGGAGGACTACGAGGTTTGGATAGGAACGGATGCTTCAAGCCATGTCAGCTCGGCGTTCCCGCTGCGAAGTACAGAAAAGTGAGTAAAGCCAGTTGAAGAAGCGCGTCCTTCGCCGAGCCCTAACAGGTGAACATTGTCCTGCGTCCGGATGGTGGTCCCCGGACGACAGTATGAGCCCTGCGCTGTTTCTGAGCGAGGGCACGTTGATGCCAACGTCAAACGATGAACCCGCTATTTGGCGGCTGGTTTCTGTCCCGCGAACAGCAAAGGCCAGGTGGTTAGACGTATCCGCCGAACCGATACGACCCGTCGGCAGGACCAACGACGCATAGATTCGTCTCCTCTGACGTGCAGGTTCGTTCGAAGCACCAGAGGTGTCCAGAACGATCACATGAGGTTCTAGTTCGACCAGTTCGAGTGCGGTGTTCTTTTAGTCTCCAGACTCGTGGCGGACTAAAGGCGAGAGCAGGAGCGCTTAGCGGCGCGAAGCATCGGCATAAGGCCGAGCTCCGCTGGGCTCCCTCGAGGAAATCGGGCTATGTCTGCTGAACAGGTGGTTGGCTGATGTGGGACGGCCGGCTCTCGATGTGGCCTGAGGTTGGCTGATTATTGTCATGTGTTTCCGGGACCGGCATCCATGAAGGATATGAAAGGAGGCGAACCGGATGACTGTATTTGATGCTTCGTTGCTGGCCAGGACCGTGGTGCTTTGGCTCGAACTTTCATGCCCAGGTCCATCGGCCGGGATGGTCGCAACACGGCAGAAAAGAAGTGTGGACAATGTCCACACTTTCCGCGCCGGACTGGCCCGTACAGCCGCCGGATTGGCCCGGATTCCGTATGTTTCCGCCACTTCCCAGTGTTTACAAGGCCGGGAATCGCGTTCGAGTCCCACCTCGGGCACGGCATACCCCCTCGTCAGAGGGGGTTTTTGCTTTAACGTGTTGACAATTGTTGACACGAGTCTCTGATGTGTGGTGGCGGCGTTTGCCTGGCCGCCGGTTGGCCTGTTCAGTTGCGGGGGAGCGGGTTCAGGGTCCTGGCTGATGGGCCCTCCGCTTGCTTTGTAGAGGGCTTATGCGTTCCTCCCTTGGTTCGTCCGGTAGGTCGTGGCTGGCCTACACCTCTTCATGGGTAGGGGGACTGAGCGCGACGTGACTTCGAGAACCTACGTCAAGGACACCAGCCATGGCCTCGCTCCTGGGTGGGCGCCTTGTTCAAGGTCATGGCTGTGCACCGACTGCGGCTGTCGGCTGTGTTCAAGCCGTATTCGTTCCTTTGGGCACAGGAGAGGCCGGCTCAGTGGTCACCCATTGAAAGAGTTGAGATTGAGCGGCAGTCCCGAAATCCCGGACCGGCGGTGCGAAGTTGAACCTCTTGGCATTTAGCCGGGGCCTGTCCAGTCGGGCGCCTCCATGACGACGGTGGCTTTGGTGCTGGCCTTCCAGGCGGCCCGGGCGTCAACGTGGACTGTGGCTCTGCTGTTGTGCTTAGCCTCTTGCCAGGTGTCGTTTGGGGCCGCTTGTCGCCCGCGGCTTGACCGCGTCGAGACCACAAAATCCTGGCAACCACTTTGACCCTGCGCGGTTGCATCGGCATTGCCATTGCCATTGCCATTGCCATTGCCTTCACGTCCAACGTCACCGGGCTATTGATGCTGCTTGGGGTGGCCCCTGTGTGTCTGTGATCGATGGTCCAGCGCTGACGTTACTTGTGCTCAAGGTCCAGAAGCCAGGCTGGGGGCCCATGACAGCCATCGCCCGGATGTAAGCGTTCCGCGGCGTGGGTGTCGTTCTGGGCCCGTTGTTGGCTGGTGTGCTCGCGGACCAGCTCGGCAGCAGGATCGTACTGGTGAGCGGCGCTGGATTATTCTGGCTTGTCGCCGCGGTCATCGTGCTGTGGGGTGTGCGCCGGTACCCACCTGAGAACACGGCGCCGACGCAGTCTCCATAGTTCAAGCAGGTAGCCGCCGGCCCGCCACCTTGCCTGAGGTGAAGACTGTGGGGTTGGGAGTGAGCCAGCCGTGAGCGAGTTAGTACTCGGCCGCAGTTTCAGTGACCACGGCATAGACGGCGGTTTTGTCGGCGGAGCTTGAGGCCTTCTCCAGGATGGCTCCATTCCGACCCCTGCAAGACAAACGTAACTCCGCCGACGAATTATCTCCCTATTTCGCAGGTGCTAGCGAATGACTGAAGGCGGGGTCGTGGTCGGAGCCACAGCAAATCAAAGGCCGTGATTTGCGACGGGCTACGGCCGCTGTTAGCGTGGCATTTCAATCTGGAGTTTCCTCGGTTATCCGAGTACGTAACAGTGAAAGGATCGTTTTGGGGGCGGTTTTCAGCACGACAATGTTCACGATTGCGTTCTTGGTTGTAGCAGGCCTACTTCAAATGCTGGCATCGCAGGTTAAGTCCGGCGATTCGAAGCCTAACTATACGTTTGGCATCCGCTCGAAAGCTACTCTGTCGTCTGAGCGTGCATGGAACGCTGCACACACTTCAGCGCTTGGTGCCCTGAAAGCTATTCCGTTGATGCTCATCGGCTTTGTGGCAACACTGTGGGTCATATTCGCAGTACTGCCCAAGGATGATTCAAGTGTTCCGTGGATCTTCTTCTCGGGTATGGGGTTCGCAGCCATCATGGTGGCCCTGCTCATGCACATGTACTACAGAGCTGATTCGCTGGCTCGACGTATTACTGAGGGCGATGAATAATCGAAAGCGGCAATCAGTCTACAACTAAATTTCTTTTCATTAATATTGGGCAATATTGTGTTTTATAGTTCATCTAGTCGAACTTTTCGCATCAGCGTGGCTATGTTGCTATCTCTTCTGCTCGGCCCGGTTGGTATCTCGTCCGCTCAAGCATCTGTGGCTACCACTGTTTCAACGAAGAAAACAGATTTCCGAGGAAACTACAGCGCCGAAGATGCGCTCCGGCTTCTCCTAGCTGGTGTCGGCCCATTGGCCGAAAGTAACCCACGATTGCTTAGCCTGCTGGGTTTTGCCGCAGATCGTCCGGTCCCAACTCTTGCCGAGGTTGACCCGATTGTTCAGGACTTCATGGCCTATTACCCTGGGTTTAGTTCCGAAGTACTGCCAAAGCTCCGCTCCGGAAAGCTCCGCTCGGTCGAGGCTGGCCTGGCCACTTTCACGGAAAAGTTCTATGACTACCTGGCTTACCGCAAGGCGATAACCGATCCTCAGGATGCGCAGCAAGTTGCGCCCTATGGGTGCGGCGTGACTTGGACATGGGCAGCGGTGGCTGCCTTCGTAGTGGCAAACGGCGCCTTGTATGCCAACGTAGCGGTTGCGACCTTGGTGGTCGTCGCCGGTGGCGCCGTTTTGGTTTTGCTAGTAGTTCCCGGCTATTTGGCAAACAAGGACTACATGACAACGGCAGGTGTAGAAGAGATCGGGCGGGACACCGCTATTGCAGAGCTCACACGAGCGCTGCGATGAACTCGTCACTCCTATCCCTGAACTGGCTACCTGCCCAGACTTGCCATGACCCTGCATAACCCGTCACGGAGAACAAGAACGTCGGTGCTTGCGGGAGTAATTTCTCTAGCACTGTTTGGCGCCTTCTTCGCGCTTACGATCTTCTACGCCATGCCCAGCAATGTGTTAGCCGTGAAGGAGGGGGAGCCCCTTCGCCGCACATTGGTGTCAGTTGCACCCCAAGCGTGGGCATTCTTCACCAAGCCGCCGAACGAGCCGGAATTCGCCGTCTATCAGCTCCGAGATGACGGATCCGTAGAGTCGTTGATGCAGACTCCACAAACCCGGCCCGAAAACTACTTCGGACTAAGTCGTAAACAAAGGTCTCAGGGGCCGGAGCTGGGCGTGATTGGTAACACCATAATGGAATGGGTCGATTGCAGCCCCGACGGCGGTCGACAGGAATGCCTTGAGAGGGTGCGATCCTTGGAAACCCAGATTGTCGACAATGACTCACCGGTTGCTTCCGTTTGCGGCCGGATAGTAATTTTTCAAACCAAAGCAGTCCCATGGGCTTACCGGGAATTTGAATCAGAAGCCCGGTTTGAAGTCAAAGGTGCGGTTGTGGATTCGAGATGCAAGGTGCGATGAGAATAATATCCAGTCTGTAAAATGACATCTGGTCATTCAATCTACAATCCCGAATCATTGCTGGCGCCAGGAGCGGTCTGGCGCTCTCCCAGGTACTGACACTCCTACTGACACCAGCGCCCTACCTCTACTCGGTTCCGATTCTGGGACAGCCTCCAGCCGGACAGTGCACTCGTGCACTGGAGAACGTATCGTTATTCTGCGTTGCGAGCGAGCTCTCGGATGAGGTTGTGCATGTCTTGATGATTATTGGTCTAATCGTTGTGATTTCCGGGTTTCTTCCTCGAGTTACGTCAATTCTCCACCTTTGGCTTTCCTACTCATTTGCCCATACGGTTGCCCTACCTGACGTGGCGACACGGTATTGATTTTCACGACTTTTTCCTCGTGTTTGTCTCTCTGCCAGATAACCGGCTTTGGCACTGGCCGCAAGGCCACTCACGATCCACTACCAGGTTTGGTGCCTGGCAAGGAATTTCGTGGGCCGCACATTGGGCTCTTAGGATCCAGGTTGCGTATATCTATCTGCACAGTGCGTTGGCAAAACTGAGTGTTGAGAATTGGAGCGAGGGAAGTGCCCTGTACTACATCGTTCGCGGTGAATTCTTCGGAACTGCGAACTTTCTTCAAAGCTTCGTTTTCTTTCTTACATCCGTTCCTATCGTTGCTCTAATACTTAGTTGGGGAACGATGATTATGGAAGGCGTCATTGCAGGAGCCCTCCTTAGCAGGCGACCCATCGTGCAGACCGCAGGATTCGTCGCCTGCGTCTTGTTGCATGTCGGCATCATCATGTTCATTGGGATCTGGTCCTTCGCACTGGCCATGATTTTTTCCGTCATGATTGCAGCGTCGCGGGGGCTGGGTCCTGTCATGAACAAGCTCTTGTCGGAGTTGCCCTTCAAAGCGAGTCCGCGCGGCAATCCGGCGCCCATCGCTTGAGCAGTGAGCCGTCCGGAGGGTGCAGAAGCCAGCGCGGCGATTCGAGACCGGACCGCTGTCTGTGCCCGGCCCGTCATTGGGCCCCAGCTGGACGATTCCTCGGGCGTCTATCATCCGCTGTTCAAGGTGAAGCCTGCTTTGACGCTCCCCGCACTGACTGCGACCCGAACCCGGGTGTGGACAATGTCCACACCCTCCGCCCCGGACTGCCTCGTACACGCGTCGGACTGCCCCGAATTCCGCACGTTCCACGGACTTCCCGGTGTTCTCAAGGCCCTGAATCCCGTGCGAGTCCCACCTCGGGCACCGCATAACCCCTCGTCAGAGGGGATATTGCTTCTAACTGTTGACAGCGGTTGACAAGTCCCTCTGATTGGGTGTCCCGGATGGTGCCTGGCCGCCGGGTGCGGCCTGTTCAGTTTGGGTAGGGAAGCGGTATCGGCGTCCTGGCTGGTGGGCGTTCCGCTTGCTGTGAGCTGGGGTTATATGTTCGTCTCTTGGTTCGTTCGGTAGGTCGTGGTTGTCCTGCACCTCTTCGTGGGTAGGGGTGCTGAGCACGACATGACTTCGAGATCCTGCGTCAAAGATCTTGGGTTCGGCTCGTTCCTGGCGTTGGGGAGACTTGCCGGGCGGACGCTTTGTCAGGCCAAAGAGGGGTCTGTGCATTGTCCACACTGAGATCTTTCGTATTGTGACTGCTTGCGGCCATTGGCTCTTCCCCCTTGGGCCTTCATCTGCTCATGCATGTGAGCGGCAGTAGCGACATGACGCGGGTCCGGAAGCGTTCTACATGTGCAGGTTCATTCCGAAGTGAGAGTTCGGCGGCCACGGGCGGGCGAGTGCTATCAAATGGGTCCTGGCCTTGTCATCGAAGCGCACTGCGAAATCAAGCGGGACGCGGGCCCGACGCATATGACCGCTCCCAATGGTGCCTCCGGAACATTGCAGTTCACGCGAATGTCGGCTTAGCACGTCGGAGCCGGCCACGGATTGCCGAGAGGGGCCCCTCCGGAGCGGGTCGTTGACGACGGGTTTTCAAGAATCCTCGTTTCGGCTCTTCGACTCCGGGTGCTCAACGATTGGCAGTGTCGGCCGGGGTCACGTCTAGGTCCAGAAGGCAGGGAATGCCGGCAAGCGCTGCTTCGGACAAACGCCGCGGGCGATTACGCTGCTCTGATGGCACGCGTACGGGCCGGACAGCATTACCCGAGGTGCTGTCCGGCCCTGCCCATAGTTCCGAAAGACGAGTCCTGCGGTGTTATGGCGCTGTAACGTGGGGGACCGATTGCTTGCGTACTTCAGCTTGCTCGTCGGCGAGGGGTTTGCGTGCTGTCTCCGCGCTCATCAGCAAGCCCGCCAGGGAGAGCACACCGATGCCCATCAGGAAGAACGCCGGCGAGCTGGGGTTGCCTGTCGTGGCGATCAGCCAGGTGCCGATAAGCGGTGCGACGCCGCCGAAGAGCATGGCGCCGACGTTGAACGGCAACGCGAATCCGAGGTAGCGCGAGCGGGTGCCGAACAGTTCGGTGAAGAATGAAGGAAACACTGCATCGTTCATGGCGAAGAACATGAGCGAGACGATGAGGACCGCGGAGGCGAGGACCACGCCTCCGAAGGAAAGCAGGGTCATGATCGGGTAGCTCAACACGATGAAGGCGATGCTTGAGATCATCAGCGTCCGTTTGCGGCCGATCCGGTCGGACAGGCGGGCGGCCAGGGGTATGAAGATGATGTGGGCGACGAGCCCAATCGTGACTACTAATGTCGCGGTTGCTTCGCTCATTCCGGCTTCTTCGATGAGGAACGAGGGCGTGTAGCTGAGCAGGAGGTAGTAGGCGCCGGCATTGAGGGACATGACGAGCAGTGCCTTGAGCATTGAGGGGAGGCTCTTGCGGGTCTCGGACCAGCGGTTTGAGGCCGGAGGCTGATCAACTGCGCTCTGGCGCTGCTTCTTTTCGAGTTCCAGCACCCGGCGGAACTGCGGGGTGTCTTCCAAACGCAGGCGAAGCCAGAGGCCAACGATGCCGAGCGGGCCCGCGATGAGGAACGGGATCCTCCAGCCCCATTCCTGCATGAATTCCGGTGAGGTGCTGGCGTAGAGGATGGTGGCCATGAGCGAGGCTGCCAGGAACCCGGCGGCAGCTGCGATGGGTACGACACTTGTTAGCAGTCCGCGCTTGGCGGCGGGGGCGTACTCGGCAACGAAGGTGCCTGCGCCGGCGTATTCGCCGGAGGCTGAGAAGCTCTGTGTTACGCGGAGCAGCAGGAGCAGGATGGGTGCTGCGATGCCGATGGTGGCGTAGTTCGGTATGAATCCGATGAGGAAGGTGGCTCCGGACATGAGGATGATGGTCGTGGCGAGGATGCTCTTGCGGCCGATTTTGTCGCCTAGGCTGCCCCAGACGAAGGCCCCGAGCGGACGTACGAGGAACGATAGCGCGAACACTGCGAAGGTGCTCATCAGGGCAACAGCGCGGTCCTCCGGGGGAAAGAAAACTATTGCGATGGTGGTCGCGAGGTAGCTGTAGCTGGCGTAGTCGAAGTACTCCAACAACGTGCCGAGCCCGCTGGCGATGACGACTCGGCGGAGTATGGATCGGGGGACGGAATCTGTGGTGGCTACGGTGGTGGGCATGGTGTCGTTCCTCATTTGAGTACCGGATCTTCGCGGTGGGTCCGCAGGATGTGACGACCATCATGGCAGCTAACGTCAGCCCGGAATATGGCCTCGGCGGCGAATCCCCACTGTTAGTTATGGCCCTTTAGGTGAAGTACCTACGCTGTCGCGGAAGCCCCTGACTTTCAGGGCGAGCCAGAGCTCGGTCTGAGCATCGATTCCGTCCAGGTCGTGACCGGTGATCTGGACGATCCGCTGCATCCGGTTCCGTACTGTGTGCCGGTGGACTCCCATTCGTTCGGCTGTCGCTTCGACGGATCGGCGCTCGAGAAGCCAGGTGTGCAGTGTGTTCAGGAGGGCTTCGCCTCCGCGCGAGTTCTCGATGGGGGCGAGGACAGCGCTGGAGAAGGCTTCCAGGTATTCGGATGGAGCGGCGTTGATCAGGAACTCGTGCGAGGCTCCGTCGACGTACTCGATGGGGGTGCCGGCCCGACGGCTGGTCTCCAGGGCCAGGGTTGCCTGCCTGATGCTGCGGGCGGAGTGCTCGGGAGCGCCCCTGGTGCCGATCCCCGTGGGGACGTCGAGGCCGTAGTCAGCCAGGGCCTGGCGGGGGTCCACAGTTGCCAGACATTCGACGATGCGGTGACGGTGCCGTATAAAAGGGGCGGCGAGGACTACTGCGAGATCGTCGATGAGCACTTCGGCATGGGTCTCATTGCGCGCTTCGATGCTCACGCCCCGCAACGGGCCTGAATCTATGCCGATGCTCCGGAGGAACGTCCGGGCGCTGCCCGGCTCCGTGAACGTCAGGAGGCGGGCAAACCGTTCGGCGCGCTTACGGCGCGCAGATTCGTCGAGGAACCACACGCGTTCGAATTCGAGTGCCAGGAGCGAACGTAGTGCTGGCGCGGCGAGCTCAGCCGTCTCCTGGCCCGTCGGGATACGGACGCAGAACCCCCGGACAGTGTCATTGCCTGCGAACGGGAAGACCTCGACCGTCTCTTCTACGCCGGCGGATGTGCCGTCGGGATCCGCGACCAGTTCGGTGGCTGACAGGAGGAGTTGCTCTCCAAGTCGTGGTGCTTCACGTCCGGCGAGGCGTTCGCTCAAGGGCGCGAGCAGGATCGAAGGAAAGGCCGAGCTTCTGGCCATGACCCTCCCGAGACGATCGAATACAGCCACCGGCTCCTCGGTCCGTTGCTGCCAGCCGGACAGCAGGTCCCCAAACGAGCCGCCGCGGGCCACAATTGCTGTGATCTCCATCTGCAGGTCGAGCGGCCGTCTGAGCGCTTCCCGTTGTCCTTCCGCGTGCAGGACGGCGATGGTGTGCGCGATTCGCCCGAAGTCGGCGATGTCACCGGTCAGCAGTGGCAGGTCATTCTCGCTTGCCAGAGCCAGCACCTGCGCCGGGAGGCGCTCGAATGCGGCATCGGCGCCGAGGCCGATGATGAGCCCCGAGGCACCGGCGCCCGTGGCTTCCGACAGGAAATTCTTCCAGGCTGTCCAGTCCTCACCGATGTGCAGCCCGCTGGTAAGCACCATTTCGCCGCCGTGGAGTCTCGGAAACGGTCCTTTTCGCTCGACAGCAATGGGGACACCGGCGGCTCGTTCAACGCCGGCGCCTCCGTGCGCCGTCGTCAGCCCAAGCCCTGGGGTGGAAGCAAGCTTGGCCACCGTGAACGCCGTCAATTCAAGTGCCATGGCCCCATGTTAGCGACGATCAGGCGGCATTTCTGTACGGGCCGGCCACTATTTGGTTAGCTAAGAGTACGCCCCGGCGATGGTCTGGAAAGGATGGCTTCAATAGTGTGATTCGCAGCAGGCCGCACCAGCGAGCCGAAGACCGCAACTGCGAATGGGAGCATGTGATGATCGGCCAGAACGAGTACTTCGAGGGACAAGTACGAAGCCTTGAATTCAAGAACGAGCAGGGAAACTTCACCGTCGGGGTGATGGAGCCCGGTGAATGGAAGTTCGAAGCCCCCGTCAAAGAATGGATGCACCTCGTCCGCGGAACCTGGGATGTGCAGCAACCCGCCGGTCAGGGGGAGTGGACAACCTACAAGGAAGGCGAACGGTTCGAGGTTCCGGGTGGTACCGACTTCACCGTCCGCGTAAAAGACACCGTCGCCTACCTCTGCCCCTACACCGGTGAATTCCTCGGTCACCTGGACATGTAGCATCCGCAACTGCCTGAGCACTGACACAAGTGAGTATGTGTTGGACTGACCTCAACAAAAGGAGCCTGGCGCCAAGCCGGGCTCCTTTTAGTTGCGCCCGTGCGGGCCTTCACCTCTATGAGTGAGAGTTATATGTATCCGTAGCGTGACTCGACGGCTCAGTGGGCAGTCCGCTAAGCCGTCAATCAGTCAAGGTCCGTTCCCCTTGCCTCGAGGTAGACCCTGACTGCATCGATCAGGTGGCCGATATGTTGAGGCATCAGCTGGCCCCCCATATCTGCCGTCGGGGTTGGCCGGACGGGCCTGGACATATTCTTCGGTCTCGTTTCGGCGAGGTAATTGCTGAAGAAGGTGCTTCCACTGTGTCGAATTGTTCACTCGTTCTGGCAATTAGAGAGCCGCCGCAACTCGGTTTGCTCTTCCGACCGGCAGGCAATCTGCAGAGGCGGCAGCACCGATTTCCCTGCGCAGGGTTTGAGTGTGCAAGGGTGCGTCAAGTCCCTGCTTCTCGGTGTTCGATCGAGCAGAAAAGGGCGTGGACAATGTCCACACTCTTCATCTCGGATTGCCTTGTGCGGCCGCCGGATTGGCCCGGATTCCTTATGTTTCCGCCACTTGCCTCGAATCTCCCCGCCCGCGTCATCTTTCAACGAAGCAGATTGGATTTCTTGGGTGACCGCGGTGTTGCCCCTTTGCGGGTGCCGGCTGGTTGGTCGCCGAATGCTGGTAACGGAGGTTTTCCGGACTTTCCGAGTTAGGGTCCGGTTACCCGACAGACTGCGTAACCTCGACTGACTTCGAGCAGGTCTGGTCCTGCAGCGTTGGCTTGCGCAGCACGGATAGTTTGCAATCGAATATGCACGCGTACCCATAAGCAGCCGGGGGAGGGGCCTATTCGCTCTCCCCAGCCAGGCCGAGAATTTATGCCGCGGACGCCGGCGGCCTAGCTAGGCGGCGGCACGTAGCGGTCGGTGAAGCGGCCCGCGTCGTCGAGCAGATGGCCTAGCCGTTTGGACGTGCGCAGAATGATTTGGCGCCTGATTTTGACGCCTGTCTGGGAGAGTGAGTCGATCTTAGCCTCCAGGACGTGCAGCACACCTAAATTGCGCAGCCACACGTCGAACGTCAGGTTGGCCAGTCCTGCTGCAGTGCCGACGTACCGGACCTCCGGGTGGGTGGTGAGCGCGGACGCCACGGAACTGAGCTGTCGAGGTGGGACTTCCATGAAGTACCAGATGTGCACCGGCCAGCCGGACCAGACATTGACAACATCGGTACGCAACCGGTACTGCTGGCCGTGCAGCAGCACGGCAACGGCGTCGTGGATTTTCTGCTCACTAACCCCTAGGTCGCGAGCCAGCACGGCGGCCGGTGTGCGGGCGTCCTGTCCAAGCGCGGCCATGAGGGCGACGCGGAATTGTGGGTCCAGCGCCCGCGCGGCTCTGGCGCGGGGCGGTTGCGGGCCGCCGATCCGCGCCACCTCCTCCGGATCCAGCGACCGCACGTTCCATCGTTCGCCGGACTTCAGGACAGACGTAGCCATATGCGCCCGCACGTCCCGGACCCCCGGCAGCGACGGCAGGGTCTCGAGCAGTAGTGCCGCCAGCGCGGCCTCGCTGGGTGCGCTGAGTGTTGCGATAAGGCAGGTGCCTGAGGCTGCGGCATCCAGCGTCAGCGCCATGGGGAGCTCGGAGAGGATAGCCGTGGCCATAGCGAGCGAGCCCGGCTCCAGATCGATCTCGGCGAACGCAGTGTTGCCGCTGCTGTTAATCCACGAGGGGTGACCGATGGCCCGGACCAGACCAGCATCGTGCAGCCGCGCATAACGCCGGGCCAGTGCTGCTGGGCCGACAGACAACGCCCGTGACAGTTCGCTCCAAGGCGCCCGCGGCGAAATTTGAAGTGCGTGAATCAGGCGCGCATCCTCATCAGAAATCGAGATGTCATTCATTAGGAAACCCATTTTCACAGATTCAGCGTCTTTTACCTAGCGGAAACCGACTGTTGTCAAACTCACTTTTGACCCGCCCGCTCTAAGGAATGGGACCCTACGAGGTGAAAGGAGCGCTCCATGGAGGAAGCTGCCCCAACCCTGGCCGAGACCGTCAACCACCCACTGCTGTGGATCGGCGCCATCACGGTGCTCGTGGTGATTCTGGTTCAAAGTGTCATCTATCTGAGGGCTGCCAAGGCCGCCGCGGCCGAGGTGGGCATGCCCGCCAAGCAGGTGCGCACCGCGTTCCGCGCCGGGGGCGTTTCAGCCATCGGCCCATCAATCGCGGTCTGCTTGGTGGCACTCGCCCTGCTGCCGCTGTTCGGCAGCCCGAGCACGATCACCCGCATCGGTCTGATCGGTTCCGCCGCGTACGAAACAATCGCGGCCAACCTCGCCTTAGGCACCATGGGCTCCGCCCTCGGCGACCCCGGCGTGGATGGCAACATGCTGGTGACCATGTTGCTGGCGCTTGCCATCGGTGGCAGCGGCTGGATGGTGGTCACGCTCGTGATGACCCCCGTCATGAAGCGGAGTATGGCGGCAGGCACCAGCACAAAGACCGCCCGCAAGCGCTCCGCACGCTGGTCGGTTCTGCCCACGGCTGCCCTGATCGGCGCGTTCTTCACCATGGGTCTGAAGGAGGTGGCGGCCAGTTTCGACGGTGCCATCGTGTTCGCTACGTCCGCGCTGATCATGCTGGCGCTTACCCTGCTGGCCAGGCGGCTGAACAAGCCGACCCTGCTCGAATTTGCGCTCGGTGCCGCCATGATCGTGGCGATCGCTGTGGGCTATCTCATCTCCTGACCTTCTGAGAGGACCAAGCATGTCAAACACCTCCGCGCGTACCGAAAGTCCCGGCACGACACTAAACCCTATGGCGGGCTACGACCGCACCACCTCCTTGTGGGGACCGATCACGATGCTCGCCGGCATGGCGGCCATGCTGATCGGCCCGATCCTGATGGTCTTTGTAGGCGGATACACCATCAGCCCCGGGACGCTGGTCACCGCCGTCGTCGCGATTGCGCTGGTCATGGGCGTGGTTTGGGTGATCGAACCGATCTCCTATTTCCCGATCCTCGGACCAGGGGCCATGTACCAAGCGTTCCTGATCGGCAACATCTCCACCAAGCTGCTGCCCGCCGCGGTCACCGCCCAAGGCCGCATCAACGCCAAACCGGGAACTCCGCAAGCACAAATCGCCGCGACCCTGGCGATTTGCTCGGCCGCCATCATCCACGTCGTTGCGCTCGTGCTCGTCGTCGCCGTCTTCGGGCAGTGGCTGTTGACGGCCATCCCGGCCGACCTGCTCGCCGCCGTCACCAAGTTCGTGGTTCCTGCGGTACTGGGCGCCTTCCTGATGCAGAACATCATCAGCAACCGGAAGCAGCCGAAGGTGCTCATTGCCGGCCTCGTCGTCGGCGTCCTCGTCATCTACGTGCTGGTGCCGGCGGTGCCCGCGCTGGCCACCGCCGCCCCACTGTTCGGGGTGGTCCTCACCGCGGCCGCGGTGATGCTGACCTTTAGGCCGAAGCCAGAGGCCGACGCCCAGTAGGGCCATTCCGCCTTGCTACCGCGCCACAACGCGTATCCAACCCCTTCGAAAGGAAAACAATGACCATCGACAGCACCATGACCGCTGGCACCCTGGACACAGACCACCTGACCGCGCTCACCGAACGGACGGCGGCGGCCGCACCTGAGTTCACGGCAATGGCCGACGCAATCTGGGACGACCCGGAAATGCGCTGGGAGGAATCCCGCGCCCAGGAAAAGCACCAAGGTGCCGCCCGTGCGCATGGATTCACGATCACCGAGAAGGTGGCCGGCATCCCGACGGCGTTCAGCGCAGAACGTGGCACCGGCGGGCCCGTCATCGCGTTCTTGGGTGAGTACGACGCCCTGGCTGACATCAGCCAGGAGTCCGGGAACCCCGAGCGCACCCCGGACCCGGCGAACACCTCCGGCAACGGGCACGGCTGCCACCACCACCTGCTCGGCTCCGGTGCGCTGCTGGCCGCGGTGGTTACCGCGGAGTACTTCGAGGCAGCCGGCATCCAGGCCCGGGTTCGCTACTACGGCTGCCCCGCGGAGGAGGCCGCTGCCGGCAAGACGTTCATGGTCAAGTCAGGGGCGTTCAACGACGTCGACGCGGCCGTGACCTGGCATCCAATGACCCTTACGCGAAGCCGCCAGTCCCTGACGCTGTCGTATTCGCAGGTCTACTTCCACTTCACGGGCCTTGCAGCCCACGCGGGGGCGATGCCCCATCTTGGGCGCTCCGCGCTTGACGCCGTCGAACTGATGAATGTTGGGGTGAACTTCCTGCGGGAGCACATGCCCGATTCCGCACGGGTGCACTATGCGATCACCGATGCCGGTGGCCGTTCCGCCAACGTGGTCCAGGCCCACGCCAGCGTCTACTACGTGATCCGGGCCGAGGACACGCGTCAGATGCGGGACCTCCAGGAACGAGTAGAGAAGATCGCCCGCGGCGCCGCCTTGATGACGGAGACAGATTTGGAGATCGAGTTCGACGGCGCGTGCGCCGAGGTGCTCCCCAACGAGGTGCTCGAGCGCACCCTGGAGGGCGTACTGCAGCAGCTCGGCCCCGTGCCGTTCGACGCCGCCGACCAACTCGCCGCCTCGGAATTCGCTGTCGGGCTTGACGCCCGCGAGATTGCCGGGTCGAAGCGGCTCGCCGGCTGGGACGTGCGCGATGAACGCGCCCTGCACGACGAGATTGCCCCGTACCTTCCGGAACAGCCGCGCCCGCAGATGACCGGCTCCACGGATGTGGGCGATGTGAGTTGGGTGGTGCCCACAGTGCAGATCTCGTCCGCCACCGCGGCGCTGGGCACTCCATTCCACGCTTGGCAAACCGTGGCGCAAGGCAAAATGCCGGCAGCGCACAAGGGTATGATCCACGCGGCCACATCCATGGCGGCCATGGCCACTGCCATCGTCACCGATCCCGAAATCCTGGCGGCGGCGCAGCGGGAGCACGCGGAAATACTCGCGCTAACACCGTACCTGGAGCCGATCCCCGACGGCGTCGTAGCTCCACCTCTGCGCACCGCCGGCCGCTCGGCTACACACTAGCCCTCCAACAGTTGGACACCCCGGCCGTGTCGGGGTGGATGGTCAGAGGCCTTGCGCTTTCCGGCATCTACCCCGACACGGTTGCGCCCTATCAATACCCGGCGTGCGAATTCTGCTGAGGCGGGAGGTCGCGATCGTTACCTTTCGAGGCGACCACCGGGAAGATGTCAGGTCGATGATTGGGGCAAGTGACTGCTGCCAGTCCCGAAATGATCAAACCAGTGCTGTGGCGTTGGCGGGTGAGCCTGTGGCTCCGACGATGTTGAGGGGCTTGATGCTGATCAAAGCATCCCAGTTCCCTGTTGAACGCATGTACCGGCTGAGCGGACCCAGCTTCCAGAGTTCACCAAGGGGCATTCCAAGTTTGGCGAGGAGTTGCTGGTGCATCATGCCGTGATCGTTGGGTGCAGTATTTTTGAAGGGACTGTCGGGAACGGCAGGAAGGCATTCGAGGGCAAAGTTGTCGGCCGCCACAAGGGCAAGCTGGTTGTCCCATGCCCACGCTACGAATTCGTGTGATTGGGCAATGCCCGTAGCGCGGCGGCTTTCCCGCAGATCCTGCTTGTGGCCGTGAGACAAGGCAAGGAACCATTCGCACCAGCCGGTGTGGAGCATCAGGATGTCGCCTGGCCGGAGGGCGACGGACTGCTCCAACAACGCCGAGTGGATCAGATCCAGGGTGAGGGGTTCTCCGGCGGCGTGGTCAATGGACGATCCGTGGGCGGACCGGTAGCCGTCAAGATCCACAAGAACGCCGCGGCCCACAATGGGTTCCTCGGCCCAGCCCTGTATCCCCAGCTCCGGAGTGCCTGCCTCGACACGGTCATCCGGGGTGCCGTTGTAGAAACCGACGTCGTCCGCCCTTCGGTGCCTAAGCCCGTCGATCTGCGTAGAGCCCTGAAGGAAGTAGCCGTCCAGGTAGTCGTCCCGGTGGGCAGGGTGCGATGAGTAGATCGTGTGGCGTGGGGCGCCGCGCTTCAGCGACATCCCGGGGTCGAAGGCGTCCGCGGCATAGTCCAGGCCAAAGGCCGTCCCTGCCCGGATGCAGTCCCGCGCCTGTAGAACGGCGTGCGGGCTGATGAACGACGGCGTCCCGCGGGTTTCATCGGGAAACAGTCCCCACGAGGTGCCGGCGAGGTTCCCATTCCGTTGTTGCAGCTCGGCGAAGGTGGGGTACTTCCCGTTGGAGGTATTCGTCACCGGCTCCGGGCCTCCTCGGGTTGGCTTTGCTTTTGATGGCGTTTATAGCTGAGGAGGAAACCGGCGATCGCGCAGATGGAGGCGGCGATGCACATCGGGTCCTTCAAGGAATAGTTGAGGAACGTCAGCCATTCGCCTTGGCCCAGCACGAGGGAGACGCTTTGTCCTGCCACGAACACCACCCCGCCCAGGAGCAGGGCGGCGAGTGTGAGGACGAAGATGGTTTGGATGAGTTTCACGGAAACTTCCTTAGATGGGCAGGATGCCGAGGATGATCAGGACTCCGATGCCCAACAACGGCAGTGCGTAGTGGGTCAGTAACCGGGCGAACGTGGTGATGGGGTTGACGTCGGCGATGCCGCAGGCCACATAGAGCGGCGCACCTCCGGGCGGTACCGCGGCTTCACACGATGAAAAGACCAGGACGGCGACGGCGGCAGTAGTCGCCGGGACTCCTGCAGCTGCCAGCGTGGCCACTCCGACGGTCCCGACGGCGGCCATGGTCGCCGTCGCGGACAGGGGTGCGGCCACGGCGATCACGATCAAACCAATGAGGATGGCGAGCAGCCACAGCGGCAGGTTCATCTGATGGAGCAACGTGGTCATCTGCTGCGGCAAACCTGTAGCGGCGAGGGCATTGGCACCGGCAAAAGCAAACACCACGGTGATCCCGACAACACCGAACCTGGGCGCGGAACTCTCCAGGAGCTTCCACCAGTCCTGTCTTCCACGCGGCAGGCGCTTCCAGCCGAGCAGTGCCCCTGTGATGATGAGAACCACTGGGATCCAAACAATGACGCTGACAGACTTGGTGACATCACCGCCAGTCCAGTCGGACAACGCCGTGGCGATGGCCCCGGAAGTGATGATCAGCGGAATGGCAACCACTACGAAGAGCAGCAGGGTGGCCCATCCCTGGCGGAAAGCGGTTGTCACAGTGAGTCTGTGTGCCGCATCCAGCGGAGCCATCCCGCTCTTGCGGATCAGCAGCCATGTGACTATTAGCCGGTGCAGGAAGCACCACAGCCCACCGAACAACAACGGCAGCACGAGATCGTTGATGTTCAGCAAGGGTCCTACCGTGGCGGATCCCACTAGGACGAACATGGATGCGCTGAAAGGGAACGTGATGCCCATCCCCGCGTTTCCGGCCACCAAGGTAGCGGCTGCGGGCTTGTCCAGATTGGACTTTTCCATCCAGGGAATGGTGACAGAACCAACGGTTGCTGCGATGGCTGCTTGGTTGTGGACCACACCTCCCAGGCCAGCGGATGCCACGGTGGAGACCCACGCTGGACCACCTTTGACTCCGCCGATCAGGGAGTTCAGCAGGTCAATGAGACGATTCAGCACGCCGGACCTGTCCAACAGGTGGCCCATGAAAACGAAGGCCATGGTGGCGTACACGATCTCATCGGTCACTGCAGAGTAAAGCGATTTCCAGCCGATCTGCAGGGCAGCGGCTCCGGTGAAGGGAAGTATCACGAGGAAACCGATGATCATGGCTTCGCCGACGCTGCGCTTGATGAGGGTAGTCCACAGCAGGATGACGGCCAAGTAGGCGCCGAGGGCCCAAATGCCGATCATGATGCTGCTCCTGGAAGAAGGTGTGCTGGTGAGTGGGTCACCGTTGGTCCTGTTCTGATTCTTCCCGATGCCGGACTCAGCGCAAGGCTGCGGCGGCTTCTGTGGATTCTGTTGCCATGCGTGCGAGGGCAGCCGCTGATGCTGTGGTCATCTCTGCGGGTACCTCCAGGTCCGACGACAGGTAGTGGGCTGTGTCCTGCATTTCCTTGGAACGGCGTTGGGCATGTTTTGCAGTGCCGGAGAGGAACCGGTCTATCACTGCTTGCCCGTCACCAGCCAGTTGGCCGGCGATCTGGCCGCGGATCCACTCTTCGAGACCGGCAGCTCTTCCTGCGGTGACTGCTTCGACCACTACGGAGGCAAGGCCTTTCATCAGGACGCTGCGGAGCAGCTTGTGTGCCATGGCAGCACCAGGCTCGCCGTCGGCGATTTCGACGTCGGCGCCTAGCGGGCCGAGCAGGTCGGCCACCGCTCCGGAGCCGGGTCCGCTGACCATCAACGGTGTCTTGGCCCCCTGGGTGGGGACGGGTCCAAGGATCGCTACGTCGGCGAAGAGTGCTTCGCTGGGCACCTGCCCAAGTTCCTGCATAACGTGCGGCGAGGACGACGTGAAGTCTGCGTAGCAGCTGCCGGCGGGCAGCACGGGCAAACACTCCTGGGCAACGGCCCGGGCGGCCGCTGCGCCTGTAAGCACCA
Organism: Pseudarthrobacter sp. PvP004; assembly: GCF_017876035.1. NCBI lineage: Bacteria > Bacillati > Actinomycetota > Actinomycetes > Micrococcales > Micrococcaceae > Pseudarthrobacter > Pseudarthrobacter sp. PvP004. Next base: position 1,745,609 of record NZ_JAGINL010000001.1, on the reverse strand, counting down.
GGACGATGTCCGCATTGGCGCAGGCTTCCGCGGCCGTGGTGGCCCGGGTAACACCGGCGGGAGTGTTTGGGGCAACGGGATCGAATCCGCTGACCCGGTGCCCCGCGGCAACCAGGGCGGCCGCGTAGGTGGCTCCGGCCTCACCGAGGCCGATGACTGTGCAAGCTGTCATGTTCGTCTGTCTTTCTTACTTTGCCCGGTCCGCGATGATGGCGGCCCTGCGGTTCGTTTCGTCGGCGAACACGGCCTCGGCGGCCTCGGCCACGTTTGCTGCCTGTTCACGCGGGATGATGACGACGCCGTCGGAGTCGCCGATGATGATGTCGCCTGGCATGACGGGTACGCCTCCAAACGAGATCGGTGTCCCCAGGCGGGACGGTCCGTTCTTGTAAGGCCCAGCGGGGGTGGTTGATCGGGCAAAGACGGGCATCCCGATTTCCCCAAGAGTCTCGGCGTCCCGGGCTGCGCCGTCCAGTGCGAACCCGGCGATGCCGAGGTTGATGGCGCGTTCCCCGATGAGTTCTCCTAACAGGGCCCGGGACTCGTCTCCGCCGCCTGCGACGACGATGATGTCGCCCGGATGGGCGAGCTGCAATGCGCGATGAATGCCCTGGTTGTCGCCCGGGCGGGTCCAAACCGTGAAGGCCGGACCGGCAATACGTGCGCCTGGCCATATGGCCTGGATGGCCGAGTCGGCAACCCCCAGACGGTCCATAGCATCGCCGATGTTCGCAGCCGGCAGCTTGGCAAGTCGTGCAAGCACGTCCCCGTCGGGGCGCGGGAAATCGGCGTCGATATCTTCAAGGACTGGAGTTGTCATGATGTGGTTCTTCCGTGTGTGGTGGTGGGATGGGAAGCCGGCTTGGTTCAGTCGGCCTTCTGAACCAGCGGGAGGACCTTTTTGAAGTCTTCTTCCTGGCTTGCCCAGAATTCCTGGTAGTCCTTGCCGGTCAGGTAGCTGGTCTGGAGTCCGAGGTCTTCCATCTTCTGGACCACGGTGGGATCTTCGATTGCTTTTTGGATGGCAGCCTCCAGCTTGGTAGCCACAGCGTCCGGCAAGCCTGCCGGTGCTGAGTAGCCGCGAACGGTGCCCGCTTCGACGTCGTATCCGGATTCCTTGAACGTAGGCACGTCCGGAAGCGAGGGTGCGCGTTCGGCCGTCATGACGCCCAGTACCCGTGCTTTGCCCTGCTTGCTGAGGTCGGTGACGTCGCTGACGTTGGCCACCAGGATGTCCACGTGCTTCCCCAGGAATGCCGTGGTTGCCTGTGAGGCGCCTTCAGAGAAGTGCACGGGTGCAAACTCCGCGCCGGTGGTTTCCTGCAGTTGCGCCAGAGCGAAGTGCTCGCCGGTCTGCAAACCGGTAGTGCTGGCCGTCATGGACTTGGGTTCTGCCTTGGCAGCGTCCAGGAGTTCCTTCAGCGTCGTGTACTGGCTGTCCGGCTGGACGGCGATCACCGTGGGATCGATAACCTGCCGTCCCAGGGGCTGGAAACTGTCGCGGGTGTATTTCGCACCGCGGGCCGGGTCCAGGGGCGAGACGACCACGGACGGGGATCCTGTGGCGCCGATGGTGTAGCCGTCGGCCTTGGCGCTGGTGAGCTGCGTGTAGCCGATCTGTCCGCCGGCTCCCGGTTTGTTGACGACCTCAACGTTGGTACCAAGTTCCTTCTCCAGGATCGGCTGGACCAATCGGGCGGCGGTGTCCACGGCTCCTCCGGAGGAGAAGGAGACAATTAGTTCGATCGACTTTCCTTTCTTGGGGAAGTCGTCGCCTGCGTTGTTGGCGGCGCCGGGGTTGGAGCCGCAGCCGGTGAGCCCGATGAGGGCGGCAGCAGCGAAAGCTGCGGCGATGCGTGTGCGTGTCATGGTTCTTCTCCTTTGAAGGGGGATTACAAATGGGTGGTGTCTAGGTTTCCGGGTCTTCGTTGAGTGCTTTTGGCTTTCGGAGCTTGAGGAGCGGGCTCAGGATGATCAGGACGCCGATGCCGATCAGGACCACCGAGATGGGGCGGTTGACGAAGATGCCGAAGTCTCCTTGGGAGATTTCCAAGGACTCGCGAAGTGAGCGCTCCATAAGTGGTCCCAGCACGAGTGTCAGGACCATCGGAGCCAGCGGGATATCGAGGTGGCGCAGCGCCAGGCCCAGGAGGCCGAACCCGATCATGACGAAAACATCGAAGACGTTGAAGTTGATGGTGTAGGCGCCGATGACCATGAACAAGAGGATCAGTGCGGTGAGGATGGAGGCCGGTACCCGGAGAATTGACGTCCAAAGGCCCACCAAAGGGACGTTCAACAGGAGCAGCAGCAGGTTGCCGATGAAGAGGCTTGCAATGATGGCCCACGCAATTTCCGAGTGCTCGGTGAAGAGGGTCGGCCCCGGGGTTAGTCCTTGTTGGAGGAAGGCGCCCATCAAGACGGCAATCGTGGGGGAGGCGGGAATGCCCAAGGTGAACAACGGGATAAGGGCAGCGTTGGCGTGGGCGTTGTTGGCGGTTTCCGGTCCGGCGACACCTTCGATGGCGCCCTTGCCCAGCTCGTTGCGGTGCTTGGAGAACTTCTTTTCGGCCCCGTAGGCCAGCAGTGAGGAAACGGATCCTGTCATGCCTGGGATGAGGCCAAGCCCGAATCCGATGCCTGTTCCGCGTGCCATGGATGGTGCGCTGCGGCGCCATTCGGTGCCGGTCGGAAGCAAGGAACGCATCCCAGGTGCGTGTACGGCAGCAGCTTTGGAGTCTTTGCGGTAGGACAGTATTTCGGAGAGGCCAAAGACGCCTACGATCACGGCTACGAAGCTCACGCCGTCCAACAGGTTGTCCGAGCCGAAGGTAAAGCGGGGCGCGCCGGCCACGGGGTCGATGCCCACCATGGAGATCAGCAGGCCCAAGCCACCGGAGATAAGAGCTTTGACCATGGATTTCCCGGCCAATGCGACAAGAAGGGAGATTCCAACCACCATGAGCGCGAAGAACTCCGGAGGGCCGACCAGCAGTCCTAACTCACCTAAGGGTTTTGCGGCTGCCACCAAGCCGAGGGTTGCGATGGTTCCACCAACAAAGGACCCGACGGCGGCGATGGTCAGTGCCGCTCCAGCTTTGCCAATCTTGGTCATGGCGTAGCCGTCAATCGTGGTGATTGCTGAGGCGGCCTCGCCGGGTGTGTTCAGCAGGACGCTGGTGATGGTTCCGCCGTACGCTGTGCCGTAGAAAATGGCACACAGCATGATAATCGCCCCAGTCGCGTCGAGGTTCATGGTGAGGGGGATCAGCAAAGCGACGCCTGCCACGGGGCCGATTCCGGGCAGCACGCCGATGATGGTGCCGAGCAGGCAGCCCAGGAAGGCGAAGATCAGGTTCTGCCAGGTCAACGCGGAAGCGAATCCGTTGGCCAGTTCGTTGAGGGTATCCACGGTTAGAGTCCGATCGAGTTCAGGACGGAAATTGCGGCGGTGGGCAGGGCCACGTTGAGGCCGTAGTTGAAGGCGTAGAACGCTCCTACACTGCCGGCGAGGGCAATGATCAGCGATGACACCCATCCGCGGCGGCTTCGTATTTTCAGGTGGTACATCAGAAAGAGGAACATGCTCAGCTGAAAGCCGATCAGGTCCATGACTGCGGCCAGGAGCGCAAGGCTGACGACGACGGCGATCACCAGCCCTCGGTCAACTCCCTGCGGGGTTTCGCTTGGCTGCCGCAATTCCTGAACCAGCCAGATCGCTGACATGGCTACCAGTAGCCCGCCCATCGCGAAGGGAAACATCCCGGGGCCCGGGCCCAGGGAAGTCCATAGGCCTAAGTCGATAGAGCTGACCAAGACATAGACCCCCACTAAGACGAAGGCCCCGATGCCCGCCAGCACGGTGGGAGCAACACGTGTCCCGCGCTGGGGCTTGGTCATAACTGACTCCGTTGTCATTGGTTTTTCCTTCATACATTCCGTGGTCATTCATTTCATAGAATGAAAGAACATTGCGTCTGAAGAAATAGTGACAGGAGCCACATGTGATGTCAAGCGCAAGAAAATTACATAGGATGAAACAATGACCGTCAGCTCAACACACTCCGCCGGTTCCGCCGAAGATGGCCCCAAGGCGGCAAACATGCGTTCCCTTTCGAGGGCCTTGGAGGTGTTTGCAGAACTGCAGCGCGCTGAGCGGCCTCAGCGGCTTAGTGACCTCGCTAGGACCTGCGGCATGAGTCTGCCCACGACGCTCAGAATCCTCCGTGTCCTCCAGGATTTCGGCATGGTCAGCCAGACTGACAAGACCTATCGCGTCGGGCCGGCGGTTCTTCCTGCGGCCCGCAGCTTCCTGGAAAACGATCCGTTAGTAGTTGCGGCACGGCCCATTCTGCAGCAGGTTGCCACACAGACGGCCCGGACAGCGTCTCTCTACACTCGGCTTGGCTTCGAGCGGATTTTGGTGGCACGTGTGGATGGTGACTCGCCACTCCGGTATGACCTTCCCTTGGGTAAGAGGCTGCCTCTTACCGTGGGTGCCGCGGGAAAAATCCTGTTGGCCTCGGCTTCCGCGGAGGAACTGCAACAGGTTGCCGTGGCCGCCTCCGCATCGGGCCACGAAAGTGCTGGGTTTACCGCCGACGAGCTACGGGCACGACTGCCCGGTCCGGGCGAAGATTTCGCGTATTCCGCCGACGAGCGCGCCACGGGCGTACTCTCCGTCGCGGTGGCTGTTCCCAACAGGGCTGGCCGTGCGAGTGAATCCATCGCCCTGACGAGCCCCGTTGAGACGGCCACTGAAGCCGAGCTTAAGGCCAGCGTCCCGGAACTGCGACGTGCCGCTGCGCGCTTGTCGGAGCTCCTGATGGGCTCGGTGTATTAGCTATCGGGGATTCGTCCACCGAAAGCAATTTATGCGTGCAGTCGCGGCCAGAGGGACTACGACGGCGGTGGGCCACAGCGTGCGTGGCCCACCTCGTGTTGGGGATGTGCGGGTTGGGTGTTCCTATTTGAGTCCTGATCTGACGAATGCGTCCACGACGTAGCGCTGCAGGAAAATGTAGATCAGGAAGATTGGCAGGCACGCCAAGGCCGAGGCGGCCATGACGGCGCCCCAGTTGTTTCCTTCGGCGCCGAGGAAGCCACGGATTCCTACTTGGATCAGGGCATCGGATTTTTGCATGATCAGGGACGGCCAGAGGTATTCGTTCCATGCGCTGATGAACAGCATGATGCCCAGTGCTGCCAGCGCAGGCCGGAGGTTCGGGATCACCACTTCCCAGAGGGTCCGCCATGATGAGCGGCCGTCCATCTGGCTGGCGTCGAGCAGGTCCTTGGGGAAGGCTTCAAGGTGTTGCCGGAGCATCATCACGGCGAAGGCCGAACACAGCTGGGGGAGTACTACTCCGGTGATGGTGTTCAGCAGCCCCATTTGAGAGACCAGCAGGTAATTGGGAATCATTGTGACCTGGAACGGGACCAGCCATGATCCGACGAAGAGCAGGTACAAGGCCTTCTTGCCCACAAAGTTCCAGCGGGCGAAGCCGTAGGAGGCAAGGATTGCCACGAGCAGTTGGCACACCGCCAGAACAAGTGCCATGCCGAAGGTGTTTGCCATCATCCCAACAATAGGAAGCGTCTCCACCACGTACTCAAAGTTCTCCAGGCTGAACGGGACCGGGAAAGGATTGGTTGACAGCGAATCCGCCGCGGGGCGGAATGCGGTGACGAACATCCAGTAGACGGGGAAAATCGAAGCCGCCGCCAGCACCAGAAGCAGTGCATGGCTGGGGGCCGCAGACCAGGCCACCCACCGGGGGATGTTCCGCGCCTTGGAGTCATCTGCGCGACCCGTCACAGACGCCGCGGTCAAGGGACCGGGTTGGGCCGGTGGGGCAATCGCAACGAAGGTCATAGGGATCCCTTCCTAGTTGTCGTAAAAGCTGAGGCGTTCGGAAAGCTCCACAAAGAGAAGGGCAATCAGCCCGAACCCCGCGAAGAAGAGCATTCCGGCGGCTGATGAGAGACCGGCGTCGAAATTCCTGAAACCGAACTGGTACAGCAGGTAGTAAATGTTCGTGGAGGAGTTACCCGGGCCGCCCTGGGTCACGAGGTCAATGATCGGATAGGTCCATTGCGCGGAAAGCAGGATGGTCATCAAGGCCAGGAAGACCAAGCTGGGTGAGAGCAGTGGAATGATGATCCGCCACGTGATCTGGCGGCTGTTGGCGCCGTCGATGGAAGCGGCCGCGGCGTAGTCGGGGCTGATACCAGCCAGCCCTGCAGAGACCACCAGAACGCCGAATCCCAGCATCTGCCAGCCAACAATGACGATCACGGACATCATGGACCCATCAGGATCGCGGAACACATTGCCCATCGGGACGCCGAGGGCTGCCGCGATGGCAGGGATGGTTCCGCCTTCGGGAGCAAAAAGCCATCGCCAGATGGCGCTGGTGGCCACCGGAGTGATGAGGAAAGGCACGAAGATCAAGGCCTGATAGGCGGTGCGTGCCTTGCCCTGCACTTTGCGGGAGAGCAGGGCAAACACCAGCGGCAATGCAACGGAGATCCCCAGGAACGCCAGGATGTACAGGCCCGTGTTCAGCAGGGCTTGGTGCAATTCAGGCAGGCTCAGCACCTTCGCGTACTTCTCGACGCCGACGAATTGTTTGGGACGTGTGGGAATCAGGTTCCAGTCATGGAAGGAAAGGTTAAGGGTCTGTCCCAAAGGCCAGTACGTCCACACAAGGAGAAGGACGACGGCCGGAAGGACATAGAGATAAGGGTTCCAAGCGCGGCCGGTGCGGTGCATGACCCGACCGGCCGACGCGCCGGCAGCGACGGGCGCTGCCGGCGGGGCGGTTTCTACAAACATGGTGCGTGTCTTCCTCTAGTGGGCAGGACTAGCGGGCCGTCCCGGCAAAATTGGCATCTGCCGGTGCGGGTTCGACGTCGGGCACATAGTCTGCGCGCATGGCCGCGGTTGCATCTTCCAAGCTCATCTTCTGATAGGCGGCCATCTGCTCGGCGGAAACGCTGTACACCGTGGAAAATTCGCCGATCGGAACCACGGAGTTCAGCACCCGGTCCTGGTAGAGGTGGACAAGGTTGAACGCCTGGGCGCCGTTCTGTCCGCGCATGGTGTCGCGGGGAACGTTGAGATCCTGGGTGTAACAGGTAGCTGATGCAACCGAGACGGGGACGCCGGCGAAGGTGGAGAAAGTGGAGTAGTGCAGGTGGCCGGCCAGGATACCTCGGACGTCCGTGCCTTCGATGACCTTCTCGAAGCGGCTCTGCTCACGAAGTTCCACCATGGCCATGATTTCCAGAGGGCTGGGAACCGGCGGGTGGTGCAGGGCGATGAGTGTGCCGTGCGGTGCCGGGGTGGCCAGAACGTTGGCCAGCCACTCGAGTTGTTCGTCGGAGATCTCGCCATGGTGCAGTCCCGGGACGGTGGAGTCCAAGGCGATGATCCTCAGTCCGTTCACGTCGTGGACCATGTCCACGGATTCCTGGCCTGCATCGGAGCCGAGCAGCCCGGCACGGAACGCTGCGCGTTCGTCGTGGTTGCCCATGACCCAGATGATTTTTGCTCCGAGCTCTTCGGCAACCGGTTCAACGATGTTGCGCAGGCGGACGTAAGCGTCGGGGCGGCCGGTGTCGGCGAGGTCGCCGGTGAAAACCATCGCTTCTGGTTTGACCTGTGCTTTGACGAAGTCACGGAAAAGTTGGCGGAGGTTCTCGTCGCTGTCAACGCTGCCGTGCAAAAGGTCGTCGTCGGCGACGAAGTGGGTGTCGCTGATATGCAGGATGAAGTGCTCGGGGGCCGGGTGCTGAGCTTCGTTAGTCATGGTGTTCTCCTAGGTATCAGTTGGTGGTGGGGACGGTCAGGACATCGGTAAGGCGTTGGAGATCGGCCTCAGTGAAACCGTGAGTGGTGAGCAGGCCCCTCGCGCTGCCGAAATTGTCTTCAACGAGGTCGATCGTGGTGCCCAGGACTGCCGCCGGACTGGCGGAGATGATCTCGTGAAGGCGCTCGCCGACGGCACCCAGGCCCGGGTGGCTTTGGACGGCGGCCACCATTTTCTCGCTCCATTCGCCCGCAAGGTTGGTCTCGGTGGCTTCGTAGTCGCGGATTACCAGGTTCCGGTCGACGCCTGCTGCGAGCATGGCCAGGGCGATCACCACACCGGTCCGGTCTTTACCTGCTGTGCAGTGCACCAGGACAGGGGCAGTTCCGGAGTCGGCGATCAGCCTCACAGCGTCTGCAAGGCGTTGGGCGTGCAGGCTGATCATCAGTGCGTAGATGTTCTGGAGGGTGATCGATTCGGCAGCCCCCGGGACTTTTCCGGCGTCGAAGATCGGATGGTGTCGAACTTCGATGGGAAGCCCGTCCAGGCGGCTGGGGGAGTGGTCCAACTCGGTCTGGTCCCGCAGGTCGATGACCATGCCGATGCCCAATTGTGCCAGCTGGTTGCGACCGGCGTCGGTCAGTGCATGCAGGCCGTCAGAGCGGAAGAGTTTGCCGTCGCGGATGGTTCGGCCTGCTGCCGTGGGGTAGCCGCCGGTGCTGCGGAAGTTGTAGGTGCCTTCAACGTTGAGCGGCTCGTTGGCTGTTGCGGGGATCAATTCCCCGGACATGGTGGTCACAGTATGTCTTTCTGTATGTGGTTAGCGGGGGAGCAGGTCCTGGGCGCGGCGCGCGGCTTCGGACATAGTGGATTTGGGGTCCTTGCCGTAGTAGACGACGTCCTCGATGGCGGTGGCCAGAATGTCGTCGACCTGGACATAGCTGTTGCCGGGGTAGGAAACCCAGGGCTGGAGACGATCGAGTTGGGCAAGGTTCGGGGCCAGCAGGGGGTTCTTCTGTGCCCAGTCGTACAAGACCCCGCCTTTCTCGGTGAGGGATGGGCGCAGCGGCAGGTAGCCGATCTTGCTGGAAATCTCTTCGTACGCGTGATCGCTGGTCATGAACTTGATCAGTTCCCAGGACGCGCGTTGCTTGGCGGGGTCCTGGCTCAGGATGAAGAGGGCAGAACCGGAGTTCGTGGGAACGGAGGGCTTGTCCCCGAAGCCGGGCATTCCGGCTGCCTTGAGTTGCCAGCCTGTCTTGGCGGCGCTGGACATGAACATGCCTTGCATCGCCGAGGTGGTGAGCTGGAGAGCTGTCTCTCCCTTGGCGAAGCCTTCGTACATGCTGCTTGAGTCACTGTTCCGGAGGACGCCGGCCTTGTTCAACTCGGCCAGCTTCTCCACCGTGTCTACTGCGGCGTCGGCGCCGAAGCCGATGGTCTTCCGGTCAGCTGAGAGCACCTCGGCGCCGTTGGATTTGAAGACACCTTGCATGCACCAGTTGCCGCCCTTGACGGAGCACGAAATGTCCAGCGAGGGCTTGCCGGTCTTGGCGGTGACCGCTTTGGCCACTGCCAGCACCTTGTCCCAGGTGGAGAGATCGGTGTCGGCAGGGAGTCCCGCTGCCTCAAGCTGGGTTGCGTTGTAGAACAGGACGGGGGTGGAGAAAACGTAGGGGATGCCGTAGGTCTTGCCGTTCCAGTCGGCGAGTGTCTTTGCGTTCTCGTGGAAGGGGTTTTCACCGTTCAGGTGCGTGTCCACCGCTTCCTTTCCCACGAGGTCACTGATCGGCTGGGCACCCAGTTGGGTGGCGGCGAAGTCGAGGGTATCGAAGGTGAGCTGGGCGACGTCGGGTGCCTTCCCGGCAAGCAGCTGTGTCTGGACGCTGCTGACAGTGTTGGATCCGACGGCCCCGCCGCCTTGGGGAGCTTGAGCGGTGACGTGGATGTTGGGGTGTGCCTTTTCGAAGTCTGCGACGAGACCCTTGACGGTGTCCGTCCAGACGCCCGCTTGGGCGAGGTTGTAACTCTCGAAGGTGATTTCTACTTGCTGGTCGTTTGTGAGTTCGGGGATTTTTGCGGCGACGGAGCTGGCCTGGGTTGTACCGCCGCAGGCACTGAGGGTCAGTGCGGCTGTGCCGGCCACGATGGCGAGGGCAAGGGAACGGAGGGTTAGCACGGGTTTCCTTCTGGTGTTGGGGAGGACGGGTCGGGATAGTGCTTAGGGATTCAGGGGACTGATGCCGGAATGGGCGCGGGCTGCCACTCCAGTCGGCGGCCGCTTGCTCGGTCGAAGAGATGCAGGCGGTCGGCGTCGGCGCTGAGGATCACGGCGCTGCCGTGCTCCCAGTGTTCGTCGCGTGGTGCCCGCACTGCCACGCGCTTGGAGCCGACGCGACAGTAGATGATCTGCTCGCTGCCGAGGTTTTCGGATAGTTCGACGACGCCGCGGAGCGCGGCTCCGGCGGTCGGCGCGGCAGCGGCAGAGGCGGGTGCATTGATGGTGAGGTGTTCGGGGCGAATGCCGAGGACAATGTCCTGTTGGGGTGTGTCGCCGGGCCAGAGGACCGCCTCAATGGATGGGCCCATCACGGTGACGAGACCGCCACTGGTGCCCAATCCGGCGTCGAGCAGGTTGGTGGCAGGGGACCCGAGAAAACCGGCGGCGAAAATGGAAGCCGGTTTGTCGTAGAGCTCTTCCGGGGTACCCAGCTGTTCCAATTCCCCGCCGTTGAGCAGGGCGATCTTGGTGGCCATGGTCATGGCTTCCACTTGGTCGTGGGTCACGTAGATGAACGTGGCACCCAGGCGCCGGTGGAGCCCTGCCAATTCCTGACGGGTGGCCGTCCGGAGTTTAGCGTCAAGGTTTGATAGGGGCTCGTCCATGAGGAAGGCCTTCGGTTCCCGGACCAGGGCGCGGGCCACCGCTACCCGCTGGCGTTGTCCACCAGAGAGCTCGCGGGGCTTGCGGTCCAGCAGATGGCCGATCTCCACCATCTCAGCAACGGATTCGACGCGCTCCTTGATGAGCTGCTTGTCGGTCCGCCGCACAGTCAAGGGAAAGGCGAGGTTCTTGGCCACGCTCAGGTGCGGGTACAGGGCGTAGCTTTGGAAAACCATCGCCAGGTCACGCTTCTTCGACGGGACGGTGGTGATGTCCCGCCCATCCAGCTCAAGCGTCCCCGACGTCGGGTCCAACAGTCCTGCGATCATGCGCAGCAGGGTGGTCTTGCCGCAACCGCTAGGGCCGAGAAGGACCAGGAATTCACCGTCTTCGACGGTGAGCGAAATATTCTTTACAGCCGTCACGTCCTTGAACGAACGTGAGAGCTGGTTGAGCACTAGTTGGCCCACAGGCACCTCCGGGAAACTGTATTTCCTCAATCGATTTGTTGAGGAAACGTTCTACCCCTGAAGAGTGGGGGCCGCAGATTAACGAGTGGTGCTCATTTCGTAAACAGCGCTGGAGGCAAACAGAAACTTCTGCCTCCTTACACGGCGGGCGGCTCCGGTTCCTCGCCGATAATGTGAAGGACCTCCTCGAAGACGGCTGACCGTGCCTGATCGACCTCCGGGGAGTCGCCCGTGACGCCGGCGTGAAGCGCGGAGAGGACCAGCATCTGAACGATGTTTCCGATGGGGAGCTGGTCCTGCCAGTAATGGAATTCCGCGCCAGCCACGAGCGCGTGCGTGGAGATTTCGGCCAGGGTCGAGCGTGCATAACTTGTCACCCCGATGACAGTGGCTCCCTTCTCCAAAGCGATGCGTGCTCCGCCCAGGGTGAAGCCATTCAGGCCGCTGTCGCTGATCGCGATGCAGACATCATCCGGACCCAGCAACTTCGCTGTGATGTGTTGGGAGACGACGTCGTCCGGCGCCTCGCAAATCACCCCACTTCCCAGGAAGCGCAGAGCCAGGGACTTGGCTGGGGCAAGTGAAGCGCCATTGGCCACCACGAGCAGCCGCTTGGCTGACCGGACAGCATCGACGGCGGCCCCGAAGGACTCGAAGTCCAGCGAAGCCAGTGCGCCACGGATATCGTGTGAGGCACGCGAGAAGATACCCGAGATGAGATGTTCGGGAGTTCCCGGTGTCCCCGTGGCTCCCCATCCTTCCTGGTCCGCATTGTCGCGGGCAGCAGCGCCCAGGTCCCGCAACAGGACCTGCCGCAGGTGCTGAAAACCGTCGAACCCCATGCGCTTGCAGGCCCGCACGATCGTGGCCGGTGACGTACCGGTTGCGGCCACGAGGTCGGCCACGGACATTGTCGCGACGGATTCGGGGGAGTCGAGGCAGAACTGGGCAACCCGCTGCTCGCTGGGTACCAACGAAGGAAAGATCGACATGATGTGGGCTCGGGAGCCGCCCAGCGGCGGCTCCGCCTTGTACGGGTTCATCCGGCTTTCATATCAGATTCATTTGAACAACGTGGTACACCGTGGTGAGTGGAGGTTGCAACGAGGTGCTGCGTCGCCGCATGATCTGCTGCGTATTTGGGCGTTTTCTTGTCAGCGGCCTTACTACCAAGGGCCTGCGAGACAATAATCAACTGGCCGCATTTCCCAGGCCCAGAAGTGTTCGTGGTCATCGCGTTGTGGCACGGTATGTTTGGCGGCTTCTTCGGCTTTCTGGTGGGGGTAGGGCAAGGCTCCAAGGTACTTCTCCAGCTGGCGCAGCGTGCGGACAGTGCGGGCTGGCCTCGGCCGTGCCGTATGTACTGGAAATGCGGGTCTTACGTACGCTTCCGGAATCGACGTTCTCGATACTCATGTGTCTGGCACCGGCGGCAGCTGCCGAAGCGGGCCCAACCCGAGCGCGGGTATCCCGGATGCTCAGGCTGGGCCGACAAGCCTTTCTGGCTAATTCTCGTGGCGGTGGAACATCACGAACCACTGTCCCTCTTGGCAGACCTCGTCTTTCTGGTTCTTGACCTGAACGTCGAAAGTAACGATGCCCCGGTCCGTTTTGGATTTCGAGGCCCGGACCTCAGCGACGGTTTGTTCGACACGAATGGTGTCACCAATGCGCACAGCGCCGACGAGCTTCCAGTTCATGGCAGGTTCTCGCGTGCCGTCAGATCCGGATAGATGGCGAGCTCTTGGGGACCAGCCCCAGGTTGCGTTTTGCGGCTACACTCCCTGGGTCCATCCGGATACCGGCCACGTCCACTGATCCGGAATCGGCAGGGATCAGACCGGCAACCATGCTGATGATGGTGGTCTTTCCGGCACCCTTCGGGCCAAGGAAGCCGTAAGTCTCACCGGGGCGGATGGCGAAAGAGACGTCCTCGACGGCGGTTAGGTTACCGAATTTCTTGACGAGCCGGTCTGCTGACAAGACTGTTCCGGTGCGAGGCGGTGCCACCTGATTCTTCGAGGGCGCACCGCGCTATTCCAAGCCGGCCCGTGTTGCGTCGTTGAGTGGAGTTTGAAGCGACATTGGTGCTGAAAGGTCGAATCGTCTCCCGGTTACCGAGGCTGGAACAATTCTGAAGAGGTGGTCCTGACCCACTCCCTGCCACGGGGAAAGGGCGCGCCTGATCTCATCAAGTCGAGGGCCTTCGGACCCTGCGTCCTCAACTGTGCCTTTCACAACCACACTCCACGCAATTCCGAATTCGGCACTGACGGAGTCGGCCTCGATGGCTACCACGGCGTCATCCTCCATGGCCCACTGTTTGGTTCCCGGTCCGGTCCTGAAAACCACAGTGTTGTTACCCACCGCGAAGTTCACGGGAAAGATGTCAGGGTGGCCGTCGACGATCACAGAAAGCCGCCCAACGTTGGCCTCGCCAAGGAGCCTCCAACAATCGTCCGATTCAAGTACTTCTGCCTCAGGCACTATGTTTTCGTCGGTCATGGGGAGATCCTACGGCCGGTTCCCGGCCCTCAACAGGGCCCAAAGGCCCGAGTAGTTCCGCAAAGCTTGCCGTCCGCTCCGGGGAGGCGACACCCAGCAAAAGCAAGAGCAATCCTACTTCCGCCAAGGCAGCACTAAAGTAGACCGCTTGCAATGCACTGAACGGGATCAGTGCCATTTGAACGAATATCCACACGAGGATGGAATATCCCGCCGTGGCGGCCGCCATGGATGCCAATCCACGTCGACGGAGGAGCAGGACGAAGGCCACCGTGTGCGTGCCCCCTACGATGACGGCCAGCAGAAGCCCCGGGACCAGGTAGCTGCTGAACGGCGACCCGCCCAGGTATTCCACCGGTAGCTGGACTTCGGGCGGCAAAACGCTCTTGTCCACCCCCGGCCATGACCCCCAGACCATGACCAAGCCGCCGGCAATCGATGTCACCGCTACCAACGCTTGCACGGTCAGAAGCATCACTCGAATCATCATTCCTCCTAAATGATGGTGTGTCGAAAACGTTTGTCAGCAGCCACTGCCACGGAAGCAACTACACCGACACGCCGACGTCGTCGTTAGCGCTCCTCGAACCCCCTGCGGCTCCGCTGCGATCAACAGTGTCAGCCCCGCGGCGAGCACCGCCATGGCTGCCAAGCCACGACGGCGACCGCTCGCCGTCGTGCGCTTCTTCGCGGCGTCAAGGCTACTGCTGTTGTGTGGCCGTCGTTCACGGCTGGTTGGCCCTTCCGTCAGCGTTCGTGGGCTGCAGTGGTTCGGGATCGAACGCACCCTGGTCAAGGCGGAACGGCGGATATTCGTCGCGGAGGAGGGCCCCGTAGATGAGCACGCGGTAGACCCATCGGTTGATGCCCATGATGAAGGCGAACAGGGGGCGCGGATAGCTGCCGGTGAACAACAGGATTATCAGGGCGATGAGGACCAGCAGACCCAGCAAGGACAGTCCTCCGCCGCGATCGTTGATCACGCCGGCGGGTCCGTCCTGGGTTCTCCAAGCCCACGTCGCCGTCCCCGTGAATGCTGCCACGATCAACAAGTGCGGTATGAGCAGTAACCAGGACTTTACAAGAACCAGGCCCCGCGACAGGCGCGGCGGATAATCCACCTCAACGTTCGCCGGATAGTCCGTGCGGGAGAGACTGAACGGCGGATATTGATCGGTCCCGCCCACGCCGTAAGCGTAGAAGGCCACGCGCCAGTTCCATCGGAGGACGCCCACATTGAAATGGAAGAGGGACAACGGGTAGCGGCCCGTGAAGAGGATGGCGAACCAGGCAATGATGCTGGTGACAGCGAACGCGAACCAGAGAAACAACAGCACGAAGAAATGGGGGATGGCGAGGAACCATTTCACCAGCCACATCCAGGGCGACAGAGCGGGGTCCAGTTGGCCGGTGAAATGAAGCGGTGAACTCATGGCCCTTGCCGGTGCGGGGCCTTGTGCTGCCGCGGATGTCGAAGGGGGCTGCCCGGGCGATCCTCCGGCACGGCCCAGACCTACGGCGCCCAGCACCAACAGAGGCACGCCGATAAGGATGGCCAGCACGCCGGCGAACAGCAGGCCCATTGCGGCGGGCTTGATGAGGTCCGAACGGAAACCGGCTTGCAGATCTGCGGAGACCCCGCCGCTGGCGTCAGCGTTCATCACCACAACCGTCCAATTACCGGGGGCGATGTTCCACGTGAGCTCCTGCTCACCAGGGCCGGAGGCTGATGCTGCCCAGAACTGCTGCGCCCCGGGCGCTGCGGGGGGCGATGATCCTGGAACATCCCTGTAGACAGGCCGGAAGGGTTGGAATTTCACTTCACGCAGCTCGGTGTGATGTACGCCGGCGAGGTACCCGTCCACCTCGTTTTGGGGTGCAATGCCGATGAAAACTTCACGGCCGGCCTCCGTCGCAGTGGCCCGGAGCCTGAGGGTTCCGACGTCGAAGGGAAGCCTTTCGGGGGTGCCCTCGCCCACAGCATCGAGTTGGGGGGAGACCAATGCGCGGGACGAAACCGTGTACCGCTCTGTTGGGGAGGTGAAGAAGGCTCCGTCGTCTTGGGAAGAGGCTAGCCATGCCGCTGCCGCACCCGCCGCTGCCATAGTGACGCCGAGCAAGGAAAGAACTATGCCCACAACAAGAAGGACGATATGACCTGGCTTTTTCATGGCTAGAGTTCTTTTCGGTTGAAGATCAGGGAAGCAACCCCGAGGGCTGCGGCAGCGGCAATCGTGGCTGCGATCCCGGGTACGCCTGCCGGCCCGAAGGTCGCGATGGTGACGAACCACGTGGTGAGGGTCCCCAAGGCAAACACGACCGTGATTAACATGGCGTGCATGAATGGCTTGATGATGATGGTGAAAAGGACGATTTGTGAGAGGTTCTTTTTCCACTGCCCCCAGATCCGCCACGTCCGGAAGATTTTCTGGCCTTCCTTGGACGTCAGGACTGAGAAAGTGCTCACTGGTTCCCCTTTCCGACAAGCTCCAGGAAGACCTCTTCATGACCCGATTCAGCGTTTTCCATGCGAATGAGACCCGTATCCTGCCTGCTGATCGGGAGGGGGATTTCCCGCTGCGCGGTTGCTGTATCCGAGACCCGGACTTCTTCGCCTCGCGGTCGGGACTGGACTGATATCGCCCAGTCCTGTTGTCCGAGGACTCCGGCAAGGGCTTCCGCACCCTCGCACGCGGGGTGATCCGGTAAGTAGCTTATGCCGTCACGGATCGACGGCGTGCTCGTCGTCGCGTCTTCGCCCAGAAGCCGCAATGAACCCGAACTCGCCCGGGAAAGTCCGCTCATGACACGGAGCAATGTGGTTTCGCCAGCCCCGTTCAACCTTAGGAAACCGAAGACGGAACCCGCGGGCACCCTCAGGTTCATGGCGTTGAGCGCATGATAGTTCCCGTATGTCTTGATCAGCGCCACCGCCTCGATTACAGCAGGCGCGCCGGCCGCCGGTCGCCCTGGAGCTGAGGGGACGGACATCTGCCCGGTGGTCATCTCATTGACCCTTTTCGGGGGAGTGGACCACCAGAACCGGGCAGTGCGCGTGCGCGACGCAGGCCGAACTGACCGAACCAAGGAGGAGTCCGCCAAATCCACCGTGACCGCGCCGGCCTACTACAAGTAGTGACGCATGTTTGCTGCCTTCAACAAGCCCTGCCCGGGGCGAACGTTGAACGAGGCGGGAACTGACGTTCCTGGGCTTGTCAGTACCGAAAGCCTCGGCCACTGCCTTGTCGAGTCGCTCCTCGGCATCATGGGCAAAGCCGTCTACACCCATGGCCAGGTATCCCTCATATCCCAGTGGCATCTCCCAGCACCCCCACGCTTCAAGTGGTGCGTCGAGCGCCATGGCAATGCGCTGTCCTTGCCGAAGTGCCTCCACCGATGCTTCGGACCCGTCCACGCCGACAATGATCTTGCTCGGATCAAGCCACCCGGCCATCACGCACTCCTCCGGGTTCCATAGGCTTTGGCATTTGCCAGGAGTTCTTCAGCCCACGCAGCTGCGCGGGAGGTCTCTCCGTCAAGCAGGGGGCCCTCGGTTCCTTTCACGTAGAAAGCCATGGGTTTGGCAACAATGCTGGCTCCGGCGTCTTTTAAGGTTTTCGTGATCTTCTTGGCCGCATCACCGTGGATGAACAACTTGACCCTCGTATCAAAGCCGGCAGCAACCACTCCGGACAGCCCACGGCTGCCAAGGCGGGACAGGGCCTCCATTGTCTTCTGTGTGGGACGCCAACCATTGATGGGGCTTCCCACCACCAACAGGTCACCGACGGAGATATCTTCGGATCGGAGTTGTCCGACGGGCAACACTTTCG
Organism: Pseudarthrobacter sp. PvP004; assembly: GCF_017876035.1. Lineage (NCBI taxonomy): Bacteria > Bacillati > Actinomycetota > Actinomycetes > Micrococcales > Micrococcaceae > Pseudarthrobacter > Pseudarthrobacter sp. PvP004. The sequence goes on along the minus strand of NZ_JAGINL010000001.1, from coordinate 1,728,103 downwards.
CGTTGAGCGAGCTGAGGCCCTGTGCAATGGCCTCAGCGATTGACTTCGTGTTGCCGAAGCCGGAATCATAAACGACGAGTGCTTTCATGACTGTTCCTTCTTGTTCTCGTGGGCGTTTGTCCGGGAACGCGGCTTCCCGCGAAGAGGGCGGTCACCTATAAAAACGGTTGCCAAGTACGTTCCTCCGCCCATGATGAGGAAACCCAGCACACCCAGTGCCAGACTGCCCAACGGGAAACTCACCAGCAGCAATCCGAGCCCGGCAAGAGCAGCGAGGCCGCCTCGCTTTATGCCCTTCCAGCGGCGCCGATTCATCTCGTCGAAGCTCATCAGTGCTGCCAGCCTGGGGTCCTCCTCCAGGAGCGCCTGTGAAATCTTCTCCAGTTCGAGCCGTTCGAACTCCGAAAGAGCCATGGTGTGCCTCCTGCCTTCCCTCCCAGCATGTGTGGTGCCGGAATCAGGAAACAGGGCCGAAAGTCACTAAGCATTGCCGGGCAATAGGAGGCATTCCTGAACGTTTCGGGCGAGAACGCGCGCCTGGACGCTTGCCGGCATAGCTTTGCATCGCTTTTCACTGATCGCGCTATCAGCTACCGGTGCACCCGCGGCTCTTGACAGGGTTTCTTGCCACCCGCTGGGGGTTGGATGCGGTCGATCTCGCGCTTGAGCAAAAGTGGGGCATCATGCTCTGCCTGAACGGCACCGACATCACCGATGTGCCCCTGGCATCGGCTTTGGGGAATCTGTTGACCGTTCTTCTGGAGGCTCGCTTTAAGGAAGCAGAAGCGGGACTTCCGGCCCTTACGACGGATCTCTGTTTGCGGGCATGCTCATGGAAGGCATGGGGGATCGATGATGCCGTGATCAGCAAGTGCAGAAGGGGCGGGCCCATGAACGGGATCTTTGAGCTTTTTACGGACGGCCAGGCCAATGTCCGGTTCCGGCTGGTGGACTCCGAGGGGCGGGAACTCGCAGTCTCGTGCTCATACGTAGACAAGGACTCCGCGGTGCAGGGCATCTCCCATGTCCGTGAGTGTGCAGGGATGGGCTTGGTCCAGGACCATTGTTCGCCTATGACGCCAGCCGACACGAAACCTGCAGGCAGCCGGGTTCCTGCGAATGGGCGGATGAGCAGGGCTGCCGAATGAAGATCGAACACATTTCTGAGAATCCGGATCCGGTCGGACGTCAACGCCCCTCTGAGGCGGTTGAGCCAGCGACGGGCAATCAGGGCCGGCAAACGCAACGCGGAAGGGTCCGTTCAATCCCACAGAATCCGTTGGTTCAGCAGTTGTTCCGGCTGGGAAAACGCCGCGAGGACGCGGAAGCGAAGCTTGAGAAACGGTTCGCTAAAAGAAAGAAGACCTAAAGCCCAGAGCACGCTGACCCGTAATGAAATCCTCAACACAGCAGCTCCAGTGATTCTGTCATTCGCGAGGTCGTCCAATGCCTGGTCAGCTGCTGCGAAGGCATATGCCGTGGTGGTGGGAATCAATGGCATGTCCGCTGCGAGGGCAAGCAATTCCGTTCCGTCACCCCTCGTGTTGGCGGTGACGCTGCGGACTTGCTTCTCGTAGAAGAGCTCGTCGGCATAGCTCATCGAGGGGATGTCGGAGAGATGGATGCCGGCAACCGCCAGAGTTCCGCCCCTGTCCAACGCCCTCATCGCGATTGGAACCAGGTCACCGACCGGTGCGAAGAGAATGGCTGAGTCCAGCTTCACGGGGGGAGCGTCGAATGCACCGCCGACGTATTCTGCCCCCAGGTTCCGGGCCAAAACCTGCGCCTCCTCCGATCGTGTCATGACGAAGACCGACGCGCCTGAATGGATTGCGATTTGCGCGGTTAGGTGGGCTGAGCCTCCGAACCCGTAGATGCCCAAGCGGCCGCCGGGGGGAAGGGCAGCCCGCTTCAGGGCGCGGTAGCCAATTATTCCGGAGCAAAGGAGCGGCGCCGCCTCCTCATCGCTGAATTGGGGAGGAATAGCGTAGGCAAAGTCCTCTCTGACTGTCATCATTTCCGCAAAGCCGCCGTCACGGTCCCAGCCCGTGAAAACCGGTCTGCTGCACAGGTTTTCGGCGCCGCGCTGACAATAGCGGCAAGTACCGCATGTGCTGCCGAGCCATGCGACACCCACCCTGTCGCCGGCTTCAAACCTACCCGTGCCAGCGCCTGATTCCACGACGATTCCCACAGCTTCATGACCTGGAACAATCCGGGAATGGCGCGGAGGGAGGTCACCTTCAGCCAGATGCAGGTCCGTGCGGCAGACTCCACACACGGTGACTTTGACCAGCAATTCGCCCTTGTCAGGTATCGGCACGTGCTTGGTCCCTTGCTCTAGCGGATGAGTCGAAGTGCTTCCTGGCCTTCCCACCCACCACGCCTTCATCATGTTTGCCATGCAATGAGCGTGATGGAGATGTGATCCGGCAGCAAGAGTCAAAGGTCCTGCAGGAAAGGGGGTGGGAAGCCTGCTCATCTCAAACGAGGTTCGGTCCGAAGGCAACGGACACCGGGGTCTCCACTGTGACCTTCGGCCCTGTTCGATGCTGTCTGTTCACGGCATTCTGACAGGAAGGAAAGTCACAAGCGCCAGGAGGACAAAGATGAGCAAGGACGGATCACCAGGGAAGATTGTTGTAGGGGTGGATGGTTCGGAGCCGTCCATCGAGGCGCTCCGCGAAGCCCAACGTTTGGCAGTCGCCTTGGGGGCAACCGTTGAGGCAATTGCGTATTGGGATTTCCCGCCAGTCTATGAGGGTTATGTGGCCGTGGGGATTACGGGATTTGAGGAGGCTGCAGGGCAAGTCCTGAAGGAGTCAGTCGAAAAGGCCTTCGGGATCGACGTGCCGGACAACGTCATTTCCCATCTGGAACAAGGCCATCCTCGGCAAGGACTGATCAAAGCCAGCCGCGGAGCAGGGATGGTAGTGGTGGGCAGGCGTGGCCACGGCGGATTCGACGGTCTATTGATGGGATCGGTCAGCTCGGCCTGCGTCGCACACGCCCATTGCCCCGTTCTTGTAGTGCACACCCCCGAAAAGGAAGCATGAAAATGAGTGTGCCCAGCCAAGAACCTGCACGCATCGATGGTGCCCGACACGTCAGCGAAGAACTCAGTGAGGTGCAATGCTGGGAGAGGCTGCGTGAGCACGACACAGGTCGGATTGGATTCGTCCACCATGGCAGGGTGATGATTTTGCCTGTCAACTACCTGGTTCACGATCATGCCATCTACTTCCGCACCTCCCTCGGAGGTTTGATTGGTGCGCCGGTGGCCCGCATGCAGACATCTTTCCAGATCGACGATGCCAGGGCTGATCGAAGCGAAGGGTGGTCGGTGTTGGTCAGCGGGTCCTCGTCCCATGTTGTTGACCGGGAGTCACTCACGCGCCTCTGGGGTCACATGACGGCAGAACCGTGGGCCGGTGGGGACAGAAGCCTCTTCATCTGCATCCAGCCCACCATCATTACAGGCAAGCACGTTTACCTCGCCTAGTCGGCAAGCAGAAAGTGCGGGCTTGCCGGGAGAACCGGTGAGCCCGCACTTTCATACCCAGCCAAGGGTACAGCCGTTGCTTTCAGTCGGAGTGCTTGACCGGGCTGATCCGCGTGATAATCGTTGGACAGGGCAATTTGGTGAGAACCGCGTGCGCTGTCGAGCCCAGCAGCAGGCGTTTGAAGCTGCCCCGTCCGCGGCTGCCGACCACCAGCAATTGTGCAGTGGCCCCGGCCGCGAGCAGTGCTTCGGCGGCCCGTGTGTGGGTATCGAGGACCTGGTGCACTACCAAATCCGGGTACTTATCTGCTAAGCCAGCAACAGTCTCGGCCAAGACCACCCGTTCTTCTTCCGTGATGACCTCGAAGTAGTTGGTGTGGGGTACATTGCGGGTTACCCATGGTTCTGGTGTGAGGAAGGCATGGAGGACAGTCAGCTCTTGGCCCTGGCGGTCGGCCTCTGCCGCGGCAAAAGCGACGGCCTGTGTGGACTCTTCGGAACCATCCACGCCGACTACAATCCCTTTGCGGTGTGTCATGTCGTGCTCACCGATGACTGCTACGGGACAACGCGCAACGGCTGCAATCTGTAAAGCGCGATCGGTCAGGGAACCGCCAGCCCAACCATGGCCGGAACCAATGACTACCATGGCGGCCTTTTTTGACCTTTTGCCCAATGCGTAGCCGGCTCCACCGGAGACGAGGTCGGTGGTGACATTGACGGTGGGCTCTATTTTGGCAGCCCGGTCCTTCGCAGCCGCAAGAAAGTTGCCGCCGGATTCCCGGATCCACTCGTTGTACCCCACAGAATCGTACGCCCAGCGGTCATCCACGGCATGGACAAGCTGTACCGGCAGCTTGAAGCTGGCCGCTCGATGCATGGCCCACCGCATGGCGGCCTCGCTGCTGGGGGAATCGTTGACACCGACGACAATTGCTTCATTCATGGCTGGGCCCGTTCTTCGTTGATGGGTTCCCCGGACGTCAGCCGGGGCTTGTTGCCAGTTTGTACCGTGTTCTTAGTGCCGGTTAGTGCCGGAAGTCCTTATTCCGGTCTGTCGATCGAGATGGTCTCTTGGTACTCCGGGACGCGTGCCTTCCAACCCAATTCGTGCTTGATGCGGAGGCGAAGCGCGTCAGATGCTTCCGGCTCGCCATGGGTGATGTACGTCATCCGTGGCGCCTGTGGGGCTGACCGCATCCAGCGGATAATGGCGTCCGAATCGGCGTGTGCACTAAAGCCTTCCAGCTGGACCACCTCCGCCTTGATCCTGACGTCCTGCCCATAGATCCTCAGTTCTCGTGCACCAGCCGCCAGCGCTGCGCCCCTGGTGCCGGCGGCCTGGTAACCACTGAGGACAATCGCGTTGTTGGGGTCGTTGCCGTAAGCCGTAAGGTGATGCAGTATCCGGCCACCCGTCAGCATCCCGCTGGCGGAGATAATGATCATGGGTCCACCCCTGAGGTTAAGGAGCTTGGAGTCGTCCGCCGAGCGGGTCATAGTGGCCACCCGGTACATGTCCTTGAATTCATCCGGGTGAAGGCGGTGTTCGTCCGGATGCTGCTGATACATATAGGAAGCATCGATGGCCATGGGGCTGTTGAGATACACGGGAATATCCGGAATGAGGCCTTTTCGGCGAAGCCGCGCCAACTGAAGCATGAGTGTCTCCGCCCGGCCAACGGCAAATGCCGCGATCAGTATGACTCCGCTGCGCTTCGCCACTCGGGAAACCACCTCGCCGAGTTCCACCTCAGAGCTACCGGCTGGGTGGGTCCTGTTGCCGTAGGTGGACTCCGTTACCAACACGTCGACGGCCTCAAGCTCCCGGGGAGGATACATGAGCGGGTCGTCGTCGCGGCCCAGGTCGCCGGTGAAATGAACGGAGTTGCCGCCCACCCGGATCTGTAGCTGCGCCGCTCCCAGGATGTGACCGGCCGGCACGAAAGTGGCCTCGACGCCGCTGCCGAGGTCCAGGGCCTCGTCGAACTCAACGGGGCGGAAACTATTGAGCGACTTCACTGCATCTGCCGCCGTATACAGGGGCAAGGCAGGAGTGTGGATGGACGATCCACGGTGGTCGGCGTACCTGGCCTCTTCTTCCTGCAGGTGTCCGCTGTCTGGCAGCAGGAGTTTGCACAGTTCGGTGGTCCCGTGTGTGGCATGGACGGGACCTCTGAAACCATCCCTCACGAGCCTGGGAACGTACCCTGTGTGGTCCAAGTGGGCATGCGTCAGCAAGACAGCGTCGATGGATGCAGGGGAGACAGGAAAAGGCTGCCTGTTCAGTAAGCGGAGGCGTTTGTAGCCTTGGAACAGCCCGCAGTCGACCAGGATTCGTGTTCCGTGGAAGTCCACAAGGTAGCGGGAGCCAGTTACGGTATCCGTGGCGCCAAGAAAGCGCAGCGTTGCGGGGTTTTTGGTGGCCATGCCGATGCTCCATCCTTAAGGCAGGGTACGGCTCCACGGGGTGAACCAAGGCCGGGCCGTTGAGGGCTGTTCACTGCCATGAAGCCATTGGCGCCGCGCGGTGACGCGGCGCCAAGCAGTGCTTTGGCGTTTATGGCGTAGACGCCACATGGTGATGCCTGTATTCCTCAGTGCTTGGCCGGATCGCCAGGGCTGTCACCACCAAGGCCACCGCCCCTGGGATCCAAGCACTCCATGCTGCGCCCGTTGCGGAGGTGAAGCCACCCACCCAAGGAGCCAGGAGGAGGGCTACTGCCACGATTGCCTGGGCCCACTCAGCGACCGGCATTCCGGGCATCGCCAGGTTCACTACTCCTCCAATGACCAGCAAGAGTCCCAACGTAACCATGATCGCCGTCGACGACCCGGCTTGTGTGGTCCACAGAACAGACAGAGCTGCATATGCGCCGGCGCCGATCACGGTGTAGTCCTGCCAACGCGTCCATTTCTTCATGGGGATCGATACTCCTTCATTTGTTCGATGCCGGGGCCGCCCACATTCTGCGAGCGGTTTCGGGTCTCCCGTTCTTCCAGCGTCGGTACAAAGGCACGTTCCCAACAGGGCCTAAAGTCACACGCACCGGCAGGGTCCTTGGGCCCTTGTGGCAGTGCCGGCCGTCAGCAAGAATTTGGCAGAGTCGCCAACACAAGCTCTCGACATCGCGGCCATCAGCCGCCGGACAGGAGAATCATGGATCGCCCAGAAACAGCCGGCCAAGGCACCGGCGTTTCCCGCGGAGAACCAATCCGCGTTTTCATCCTCGATGACCATGAGTTGGTTCGCAGAGGCCTCCAGGAACTTTTGGAAGGTGAAGGTTTCGTGGTAGTGGGCATGTCCGGTTCGGCGGAAGAAGCGACGCGCCGGATTCCCGCATTGCGTCCCGATGTCGCTGTTCTGGATGCACGGTTGCCCGACGGCACCGGAATCGAGGTCTGCCGGGACGTTCGCTCCGTTGACCCGGGTTTGAATTGCCTGATCCTCACCAGTTACGACGACGAACAGGCACTTCGCGGGGCTGTCCTTGCCGGTGCTGCCGGGTACGTCCTGAAGGAAATCGGAGGAATGGACCTGCTGGGTGCCCTGCGCAAGGCAGCCAAAGGCGAGTCGTTGTTCGATGAGGCCGTCAAGACAAGGATCATCCAGGGCCTCACGGAGCCGAAGAAGCAGGATCCCCGAGTCTCATCCCTCACACCGCAGGAGCGCAAGGTCCTGGAGTTCGTTGGACAAGGCATGACCAACCGCCAGATTGGCGAGGAAATGCTCCTGGCAGAGAAGACGGTGAAAAACTACGTCTCGTCCCTGCTGGCCAAACTAGGGTTTGAACGCCGAACCCAGGCGGCGGTCTTTATGGCCCATTCGCCCGGAGAGGACGCTGGAAACCTGCGCTGAGGGATCAGCCCAACGGGATCGACCATACCAGCGACGTACCCTTGCCTGGTGCGCTGGTGATAGTGCAGGTGCCCTTCAGTTCTGCTGCCCGGTGAGCCATGTTGGTTAGCCCGTTCCCCGGGGCGGGATCCTTGAATCCGCATCCATCGTCCACCACTTCAAGGGTCAGCCGGCCTTCGTGCAGAGCCACGGAAACATTGATGGACTGGGCTGCTGAGTGGCGCGCCGCATTGCTGAGGCTCTCTGAGACAACAGCCAGCAGGTGTTTGATCATGGTTTCGTCCGTCAGAGAATCAACGGGGCCGGCCACCGTCAGATGGGGCGCGAAGGGCAAGGATTTGGCACCCGCTTGAATCGATTGGAGGATGCGGCCGCTCAACGGTTCCCGTTCGTGGGTGCTGGCTTGAAGGGAGTAGATGGTGTTTCGGAGATCGCGGATGCTGGTGTCCAGTTCTTCGGTGACGGAGTCGATCCTGTTCAGGGCAGATTCGCCCGTCGTAAAACGGCGGAGGCTCTGGATACTCAACCCTGCCGCGAAAAGCCGTTGAATCACCAGGTCGTGGAGATCCCGGGCGATCCTGTCCCGGTCCGAGAACACCATCACTTGTTCACGGAGCCTGTGGATACGTTCCAGTGCCAAAGCTAGTGCCACGTGTGAGCCGAAGACCGCCCCCATCTCCACATCCGTCTTGGAAAAGTTTCCTTTGTCTGGATCACGGGCCAGGACCAAGAGGCCATGATGGGCTCCTTGGGCGCTGAGGTCGATGATCAGGAGCTTCGCTGGCCCTGCAGTTCCCGCAATACCGAGGAGTTCCCTGGAATCATCCAGGCAAACGGGCTTCCCATTTCGTTCGACTCCTCGAATTTCAGGGGCCTCCATGGGCAATGACATGCCAGCGAACTCAGCGCCGGGTTCCCCTGCCGTACCCGCCACTACATACGGCCCTCCCGGTGAAGAGGGGACAAGAATCAAGGCGAGACGGGATGCGGACTCCTGCAAAGCCCTTCCAGCGATCAGGTCCAGTGCCGAGTCCTCAGCCTGCTCCGTCTGGCCCCCGCCGAGCATTCTTCCAGTGACGTCCATGCAGGCCTCGAGCCAGGATGCCCGACGTCTGGCGTCTTCATACAGCCGGGCGTTCTCAATTGCCACGCCAGCCGCCGCAGCCAAAGCCACGGCAAGGTCCTCATCCTCCGGGGTGAAGTCCCCACCACCATCCTTTTCGGTTAGGTAGAGGTTCCCGAACACCACGTCCCTGACCCGCACGGGAACTCCGAGGAACGACTTCATGGGCGGGTGGTGTGGGGGAAATCCATAGGCTTTAGGGTGTTGGCCCAGATCGTGAAGGCGAAGTGGCGCAGGCTCGGTGATGAGCAGGCCGAGTACACCGTGCCCCGTCGGGAGGGGGCCGATGCGTTTGGCGAGCTCGCCGTCTATCCCCACGGTGATGAAATGACTGAGCGCGTTGTCCTCGCCAATGACGCCCAACGCACCGTAGCGTGCCCCAAGCAGCTGGCAGGCAGAGGTCACCACGCGGTCCAGCACCGCTTCCAGACTCAGGTCTTCCGCTACGGCGACAACTGCTTCGAGTAGACCCCGCGTTCGTTCCTGTGCCTGCAAAAGCTCCCCGGCGCGCCCAACGAAGTCCTTCAACAGGTCATCAATCGGGATCCGCACTTCAGGTTTCGGCTGGCGGGGCTCAGGAGGTTCGGATTCGTTCACCAATGCCTTTCGAAGAATGCATGAAATCCTGCGTTGGGGCCGGAAGGCTCCTTGCTGCCAGACTACTCCGGCGCTTATTAACCGGCTACCGCGCCGGGCGCGTGCGGGCCTTTGTGCCCTGTTGTCCCGGCGTGACCAGGCCTACGGTCTAACCATGACGAATAAACCTACGGTTCCGGAAGCTGAGATCCTGGACAACAAGCAGTGTTGGGAGCTGCTGCGCAGTGTCTCAGTGGGACGCCTCGCAGTCTGGGCGCAGGACCATCCCGACATCTTTCCCGTCAATTACAAAGCAGACCACGGCACGCTGGTCTTCCGCACTGGCGAAGGGAGTAAGCTCCACGCTGCCCTCAGCGCCACACCGGTAGCGCTGGAAGCCGACGGAGTAGACCCAACGTCGGGAATCGCGTGGAGTGTTGTGGTCAAAGGCGGGGCAGAGAGCACCAAGCTGACCCAGGAGGTGCTGGACACCGTCGGTCTGCTGCTTTTCCCGTGGCAGTCCGGGCGGAAGGACCATTTTGTCCGGATCGTTCCCACCTCGTTGACCGGGCGCCGCTTCAAAGTGACACCGCCGCTGACGTGGTGGAGTCCGCTCGACGACGCCACCAGGGCGGGTTTGGAATGAAAACACAGCCAAGTGCCGCCGTCGAACGGCTCGCCCCGGACGAATGCTGGGACCTGTTGGCACAGACCAACGTTGGCCGTCTGGCCGTCCTGGTGGACGGACATCCCGATATCTTTCCAGTGAACTATGTGCTGGATGGTGACAGCATTGTGTTTCGAACCGGTGCGGGCACCAAGTTTTGGAGCACACTGAGAACCCCTTGCGCCCTGGAAAGTGATGGCTACTTCAGCGGAAAGGCATGGAGCGTGGTTGTCCGAGGGCAGACACACCTGATACTCGACCGTCAGGAAAGAGCCGACGTCGACGCCTTGGGACTGGATCCCTGGCAACCAGGCGCCAAGGACTGCTATCTGAGGCTAACTCCGAATGCTGTCACGGGGCGGCGGTTCAAAACCACCCGGCCAGACCTCTGGGGGACCCCCTTGAACGACGCCCGCCTGGGCGACTTCCACTAGTACCCACGCCCGGTGTGTCAGCCTGGCATAACAAGGACGGAACAACACCATGAAGGCGCTCGTCTACGGTGGCCCCGGCGAAAAGTCCTGGACGGATGTTCCGGATCCCGTCATTCTTCAGGCCACCGACGCAATCGTGCGCATCGACACCACCACCATTTGCGGTACAGATCTGCACATCCTCAAAGGAGACGTCCCTGCGGTCCAGCCAGGACGCATCCTCGGGCACGAAGGGGTGGGAACCGTCACCGATGTTGGGAGTTCGGTCAGCTCACTCCGCCGGGGCGACCGAGTGATCATCTCGTGTATCAAGTCATGTGGGCATTGCGGCAATTGCAGGAAGGGCCTGTTCTCCCACTGCCTCGGTGACGAAGGACAAGCGGGAACCGGCTGGATTTTCGGCCACCTCATCGACGGTACGCAGGCCGAATTCGTCCGGGTTCCCTATGCAGAAAACTCCTTGCACAAACTGCCCCACGGCGTCACCGACGACGAAGCCGTGATGCTCTCCGACATCCTGCCCACGGCCTTCGAAATCGGAGTCCAGGCCGGGCACGTGGCCCCGGGTGACGTCGTGGCCATTGTGGGGGCAGGGCCCATCGGCCTCGCAGCCATGGCAACAGCCGGGCTCCACGGTGCAGCCACGGTAGTGGCCATAGATCCCGACGAGGGCCGGCTCGCCAAGTCCCGTGACTTCGGAGCCACGCACACGGTCAACCCCACCAAGCCCGAATGGATTGCGGAAGTTCTCACCCTCACCGACGGGGCTGGGGTGGACGTGTCCATGGAAGCAGTGGGAATACCGGAGACCTTTGACATGGCCTTACGCCTGGTCCGCCCCGGCGGGCACGTGGCCAACATCGGTGTCCACGGCAAGCCAGTCCGACTGCCCCTCCAGGATCTGTGGATTCAAAACATCAACATCAGCATGGGACTGGTCAACACCAACACCACCCCGATGCTGCTTCGCCTGGTGGCACAACACAAGCTCCCCGCTGATAAGTTCGCTACCCATCATTTCGGCCTGGAACAAATCATTGATGCCTATGACACGTTCTCGCGCGCGGCGGAAACAGGTGCCCTGAAAGTTGTTCTCAACCGCACCCCTCACGACTGATCAGCGGACATGACACGGCACCTGCTGCACTCGGCCTTGCGCTTTCCGTTAGTGACAGCAACCTTTGTGGTGCTCGTCGCCGTCGCGGTCCTGACAGTCATCGGACTGATACCGGCGGCCCAAGGGCTGGCGAGCATCTTCGCCCTCAGTGTTGCCCTCTACCGGGCAGGCACCATGATCAAAGGGCTCCTGCACGGACGCTGGGGCATTGATCTCCTGGCCGTGATGGCCATTTGCTCGACAGTTGCGGTGGGGGAATACCTGGCATCCCTCATAGTGGTTCTGATGCTGACAGGCGGCGAGGCGCTGGAACAATTTGCCCAAGGCCGCGCCACCAGGGAGCTCCGTGCGCTCCTGGACCGGTCCCCGCGCAACGCGCACCGCGAACGGCCCGGAATGCCCGTGGAGGATATCCTGGTGGATGCCGTGGTTCCGGGAGACGTGCTGCTGGTCAGGCCGTCAGAGTTGGTTCCGGTGGACGGTACCTTGCTGTCCGACGTCGGAATCTTTGATGAGTCAGCGCTGACAGGCGAAAGCCTGCCTGCAGAGCGAACCAAGGGCGACTTGCTGCTCAGCGGCACTGTCAACGGGGCCGATGCCGTGCGTATGAAGGCCACGGCCACCGCAGCGGATTCGCAGTACAGCCAAATAGTTGCCTTGGTTCAGGAAGCCGCGGCAAGCCGTGCGCCGACGGTACGGCTTGCCGACAAATATGCTGTGCCGTTCACTCTGGTCGCCTTGGTGCTGGCCGGCGCTGCGTGGTTCTTCAGCCAGGATCCACGACGGTTCGCTGAGGTTCTGGTGGTAGCCACCCCGTGCCCTTTGCTGATTGCTGCACCCGTCGCGTTCCTCGCGGGGACCAGCAGGGCCGCACATGCCGGCATCATCATCAAAAACGCGGGGACGCTTGAGCAACTCAGTAGAGTCAAGACCGCCGTCTTCGACAAGACAGGGACCCTCACACAAGGCAACCCCTCCTTGGCTGGAATCCGGGTGGCCCCAGCCTCACATCTGTCCGAAGACGCCCTGCTGCAGTTGGCCGCCTCCGCCGAGCAGTATTCCACGCACGTCCTGGCTGCTTCAGTCATGGCAGAAGCCCGAGCGCGCAGCCTGGTACTTATACCGGCAACGGGCGCGAGTGAACATGCAACCAACGGTGTCACGGCCGACTGCGGAAGCCACCACGTAGTGGTCGGAAAACCCGCTTACGTCGGCTCCCTGGTGAGCGGCTTCGACAAGACGACACTGCCCGGAGGCCATCTTGGGATCTACGTCGGCGTGGATGGGCGGTTTGCCGGCACTCTGATCATGAGCGATCCATTGCGCCCAAACGCGAAGAACACCCTGACGGAACTTCGGAGGCTCGGGATCGCGGAGACGATGCTCCTGACCGGAGACGCTGCGACGACAGCCCGACACATCGCTACGGAAGCGGGCATCAGCAACGTCATGGCCGAATGCCTGCCGGCTGACAAAGTCAATGCTGTCGCGGCCCTTCCGCTCAGGCCCGTGATGATGGTGGGCGACGGCGTCAACGACGCTCCCGTACTGGCAGCGGCCGACGTCGGTATCGCCATGGGTGCCAAAGGTGCCACTGCGGCCAGCGAGTCCGCGGACGTGGTGATTATGGTTGACGACTTGTCCAAGGCCGCCGTCGCTGTAGGCATCGGGCAGCGTACGCTTCGAATCGCCCGGACCAGCATTTGGACCGGGATACTGCTGAGCCTCGGTCTGATGGTGATGGCAACGTTTGGCATGATTCCGGCCGTCGCCGGGGCGCTGCTCCAGGAGCTGGTGGATCTTGCCACCATTCTCAATGCCCTCCGGGCTTTGGGTCCCGGACGGACTGTTGTGCCCGCACGCTCTGGGGAGGTCCGTGAGGTCAGTACCGCTCCGGCTCGTCACCAAGTTCAAAGTGGCGGCCATGGACCCGGGTGGGAGTGATCTCCACGTAGGTGTATTTACGCGTCGGAATCCAAGGCTTCAGGGGAAGCTTGTCCGCTTCGTCGATCTCCGACTGCGACTCGATCACCCTGGCAGTCCCCTTAAGGACAACACTCCAGGCTTCGGCGTCGACGATCTCCTCAACTTCGAAGGCAACCTTCTCATTGACGGTCAGTTCGGCGAGCTTTGTTCCGGGATTCGTCCTCAGCAGCAGCCGCTGGTTGTGGGCGATGAAATTAAGTGGGTAGATGTCCGGTTCACCCAGGACGCTGACAGCCAAGCGACCATGCTGGTTACGTTCCAGGACCTTCCATGAGTCGGCTTCGGTGAGGACGGTTCCGGGGCGTTCGTCGGTTTCCATGGTCTGTGTCTCCTGCGTGGGGTGGTGGCTGCTGGCGGATCGCCACGTCGCCGTTGGTTCGATGCTCCCGAGCCTATGGCTGGCTTCCTGCCCCCAACAGAGTCCAAGGTCCCGTGGGCGAAAGCAGCCATCATGACCTTCGACTCTGGCATTGAGGGTCTGCGGGGTGGAACCTGTGAAGCATCGGATGATCGGCCCGAAAGGTTACATCATGGTCCAAGGCGTATATGTTTTGTCCGTCGCACCCGAAGCCGGGAAGTCACTCGTGGTCTTGGGGCTGGCTGACGCGTTGCACCGCAGAACAGGCCGCCTGGGATTCTACCGCCCAATCGTGAACGGAACAGATCCGGCCGACGACCCGCTGCTTCGGATGCTTCACCGGCTGTACAAGATGGAGTCATTCCGCTGCAAGGGCGGAATGACTTTGGCGGATGCCCGGTCGGCACTATCGGCAGGCCGCGAGGACGAGGTTGTTTCCCGGGCGCTCGAGGAGTACGGACGCATCGCCGAAGAATGTGACGTGGTTGTGGTGGACGGTTCGGACCTGAGGAGCCCGGAACCCGGGAGGGAATTCGACCTGAACGCTCAATTGGCCAACAATCTAGGCCTGCCGGTGCTCGCTGTCATCGGGGCCCAGGGCTTGAGTCCTCGGGAGACCGCACAGGCTGTGGCGGACGCGTCACGGCAACTGGAAGCAGCCAGAAGCACGGTGTTGTCGGTGGTGGTCAACCGCGCCGAGCCGACAGCCATCGACACAGTCCGGGGCGCTGTTCGGACAACTACTGGAAGGCCCCCAAGCTATGTGATTCCCGAGGTCGCTGAAATATCGGCGCCCACTGCGGCTGATGTGGCGATGTCGTTGTCCCTTGAACGGATCTCGGGCAGCGCAGAGCTGGACCGGAACGTGGGCAGCACGAAAGTGGCTGCGATGAACGTAGAGAACTTCCTTCGGCTGCTCGAGCCCGGAAACCTGGTGATTGTTCCCGGGGATCGCACAGACATCGTCATGGCTTGCACGGCCTCGGCCTTGTCACCGGACCTGCCCACACCGTCCGGAGTCATCCTGACCGATGGCCTGGTCCCTGCCAGCTACGTGCTGCCATTTGTGGCACATGCGCCATTCCCCGTCTTCGCTGAAACTGCGGATACCTACACTACAGCTCAACGGGTCTCGCACGTCCGCAGCGAGATCCACACCGGAGAAAGCCGCCGGGTGGCCGCCGCTCTGGGCATCTGGGCTCGCTCCATTGACGAAAAGGAGCTGCTGGAACGTCTGGCGCTCCCGCGTCCGGCGACCATGACGCCGCTGCGCTTCCTCAATGACCTCGTGGAACGCGCCCGCCAGCAGAAGAAACGTATCGTTCTGGCTGAGGGCACAGATAGCCGGGTGTTGCGTGCGGCGGAGATTCTGCGCCGCCGGGATGTGTGCCACGTGACGCTTCTTGGGAACCCCTCGGCGGTCCGGGAGCTTGCCGAAGCCGAAGGTATCGAGGTGGGTGGCATCACCATCGTCGACCCCGCCCATTCGCCATTACGTGAGCGATTCGCGATGGAATATCAGCGCTTGCGTGCCCACAAAGGCGTGATCTTGGAACGGGCCAGGGAAGTCATGCTCGATGGCGCCTACTTTGGCACCATGATGGTCCACCTGGGGGAGGCCGACGGGATGGTCTCCGGAGCGGCGCACACCACGGCCAACACGATTCGGCCGGCGTTGGAATTCATGAAGAGCCAGCATGGCAACGGACTGGTGTCCTCGGTGTTCTTTATGCTGTTTCCTGACCGCGTGCTGGTGTACGGGGATTGCGCCGTGGTGCCGGATCCAACGGACCGGCAACTGGCGGACATTGCGCTCGCATCGGCGACGACGGCGGCGCAGTTCGGCGTAGAGCCCAGGGTGGCTATGTTGTCGTACTCTACTGGCGTATCCGGCGCCGGAACGGCCGTGGACAAGGTCAAGCGTGCCACGGACATGGTGGCGGCGGCCCGGCCGGACCTTGCGGTGGACGGGCCTATACAGTACGACGCCGCGGTGGATGCAGTTATCGCGAGTTCAAAGTTGCCGTCATCTGCTGTCGCGGGAAGGGCGACAGTCTTCGTCTTCCCTGACCTGAACACAGGCAACAACACCTATAAGGCCGTGGAGCAGTCTTCCGGTGCTGTCGCCGTCGGGCCCATCCTTCAGGGGCTCCGCAAACCCATCAACGACCTGTCCAGGGGATCGACGATCGAAGACATCATTAACACTGTCGCCATCACCGCTGTCCAAGCGCAGGGGTACAGCTAGCCCTGGTCGTCCTGAGTTACCACAAGGACGGGGCAAAGCGCGTGGGCCGAGCAAGCCCGGCTGACGGATCCCAGGGGCTGATTGAGGAAACCACCGGAGCCCCGCCTCCCCACCACAAGTAGTTGTGCCCCATGGCCTTCTTCGACAAGAACCTTTGCCGGTTCGCCGAACTTGACCGTCACTGTTAGATCCTTGGGGCGGTCTGCACCGAAGGCTCGTGCCAAGGCCTCATCGACCAGCCGCTTGGCGGTATCTTCCAACTCCGAGGTGAACCGGGTCAATTCGGGCTCAAAGCGGGATGCCATGAAGTAGTCGGACATTCCAATACAGGTGATCACCTCCAGGGGGCCTCCCAACGCAGCTGCCATGCGACCGGCCATCTGCAGGGTGTTGGAGGAATATTCGGATCCATCGACACCGACAACGATCCGATCAGAGCGCGGGTGTGTATTCATGGGACCAGCCTGCTCTTCCGTCTGGCGGCGCCACTAGGGTCGAAGGGCACGGATCCGGCAAGCTGCCTTAATGGGGGAGGGCCCCTCCGTGGCGCAGCCGTTTGTAGAGCCAGTCCGCGCCCAGCACGCCGGGAACCGCCAGGAGGGCAGTGGCAAAGCCAGGGAAGGGAGGAGGAGCCTGACCCAGGATGCCGGCTACCGGAGGTACGTAGAGGAACAGTGCCAACGCCGCCAGTTCCATCCCTACGGCCCACAGCAGTAACTTGTTGGTAAACCATCCCTGCTTCCACGCGGGAGCGGTAGCACTGCGGCAAGCGAAGGCAGTTGCCAGCTGGCCACGGACCACCGCCGTAAACGCGGCCCCTGATGCGCCCATCAGCACACCCGGGTCCAGCGGATCCCCACGGCCCCAACCACTGCCAAAGAGAACCACAGAGAAAGCACCCATGGCGAACAACGCCTCCGTGGGACCCATGACAGCAAACACCCTCAGCATGAGTTGCCGATCCAGAAGATGCCGCTTTTCGGGAGGCCGGCTCAACACGCGTTTACCTGGTGGCTCCGCCCCGAGGGCCAAGGCGGGAAGCAGATCGGTCCCGATGTTGGTGGCGAAATGGTCATCCAGGAGCACAAGGTCTGCGGCCTCACGGGCTACATCGGTGCCGCTGAGTCCCATGGCCACGCCGATATCGGCTTGACGTTGAGCGGGACCGTCGTTGACGCCGTCGCCGGCCTGTTCGATCAAAGACTCCACCGGGCAACTGCCCGCGTCCAGGGTCGAAGGGCACAGTCGGAGAGGGACCTTCTGCCCTATGAGCGTGCCGGCGGAGGGGTTAGGCTCAGCCCATGGAGAACACATCGACGGATCAGGACACCAAAGAACTCAGCGTCCACGACTGCTGGAAGTACCTTCAATCGGTGTCCATCGGCAGGATCGCCCTCATCAACGGTGAAGAGCCTGAGATCTTTCCAGTGAACTTTGTGCCGAAATTCGGAACTGTTCTTTTCAGGACCGGGCCTGGGACCAAGCTCGACGCCCTTCGGGAAGGTGCGGTGATTGCGCTGGAAGCCGATGGGTTCAACCGTTACGGGACCGTTGCCTGGAGTGTCATCCTCAAAGGAAGGCCGGAATTCGTTACGCAGCCCGAAGACATTCAGGAAGCCGTGGATGCCGGCTTGTCGCCTTGGCAGCCCGGCGCCAAGGACATCCTGGTCAGGGTCACGCCCACAGAGATCACCGGTCGCCGGTTCGTCATCAGCCCGCCGTCGAAGTGGTGGCCGCCGCTGGACCCCACCGCCTCTGACGTTCACGACGGCGAAACCCAGGAGGTCCCGCCCGGCACCGCTGGCTAGGGTCGGGTCAGGATGGTGGGGCGGAGCACGTGCTGGGCAACAGAGCCCAGCAGCACGCTCAACCTCCCCGTCCTTTGCAGCCCATGACCAGCAGCTGTGCGTCTCTTGCAGCAACTATCAGTGCCTCACCGGGGCCACGGGTGGTATCCAGGACTTTCTTCATGACGACGGACGGGAACTCGTAGTTGACCCGCTGGACAGCCGCGCCCAGGACATGCCCGCCCTCAGCAGGCCCAACCTCGGGACCTGTTGCATGGACAATGATCAATTCATCATTCAACCGTTGAGCCTCCCTGGCGCCTTGATCCAGGGCATCGACGGACTCAGCGGATCCGTCAACGCCCACCACTACGCCGGAACGCTTTTGAGGTGCAAACTCCGGGACAACGGCGACGTCGCTCTTGCTGGTAACGGCAACTTGGAAACTGACTGAACCGTATCCCTGCCCCTCCGTGCCGGGACCGCGGTCTGTGCCCACCGCCACCATCGAGTAGGCCGGTGACAGGGAAGCAATCGTTGCGGCAGGTTCGCCGGACAACCGCTGTGTCGTAATGCCCACGCGGGGAAAGGCCGCAGCCAGCCGTTGCGCTTCGCTAGTGAGCAGGTCCTCAGCGCGGCTTAGCTCCAGTTGACGGTCGTTCGCCCTCGGATAAGCCCACTCCCCGGGGACCACATGGACCAGGGTCAGGCCGAGATCAAGGGAATTCGCGCGTGCCGCAGCCCAGTCAGCCACGGGAGAGCCCACCCTTGAGCCGTCAAGGGCAACCAGGATCTGTTTCTTCACGAACCGACGTTCCCTTCGGATTACCAACGGTGGTGGTCTCCACTATCAGCGGGACGGCCCGTCGTTGCAAGGGCCGGAAGGCCCTCCCACTGAACGGCTCAGTGCATTAGGGTCCAGAGGAGAGGCATTCACTGCAGCCTTCCCCGCGGAAGTGAGAGGAGAACATGCGTGTTCTTGTGCTGAATCCCGGCTCCTCATCGCTGAAATACCACTTGCGCGACACAGCAGCCACCAACCCGGCTGCTGCCGTTCTTGCGTCCGGACAGGTGGACTGGCCTGCTGGGGAGCGTTCAACTCCCGAGCACCTGCAGGCAGCCTTTGAAGAGCTGAATGAAAGCCTGGAGAGCCTCGGATCCACGCACCCGGAGGCTATTGGACACCGAGTCGTCCACGGCGGTCCGCGGTTCAGCACCCCGGTACTTGTCACGGCGGATGTGGTGTCCGCCATTGAAGAACTAAGTCCCTTGGCGCCGCTCCACAACCCGGCCAGTGTCGCCTGCATTGACGTCGCCGGCAAACGATGGCCGGATCTCCCACAGGTGGCCGTCTTCGACACGGCGTTCCATCGCACCATTCCCGACTTCGCCGCCCACTATGCCATTCCGGAGCACGCCTACCGGGCCCATCCCGTGCGGCGCTATGGCTTTCACGGTATCTCGGTGGAGATGGCCTGCCGTGACACAGCAGAACTTCTCGGTACGGCGTCTCTGAATGCGATAGTGGCTCATGTTGGCAACGGCGCGTCCGTCACCGCCGTCAAGAACGGGCTCAGCGTGGACACCTCCATGGGAATGACGCCATTGGAAGGGCTGATCATGGGGACGCGATCGGGAGACCTGGACCCGTCCGTGGTCCTCCTGCTCCAGCAAGAAGGCGCAACTGCGGACGAAGTCGACCACATGCTGAATTACCAATCGGGGTTGCTGGCCATTGCAGGATCCGCAGATATGCGGACGGTTGAAAAGGCTGCGGGCAGCGGCGAACCCCAGGCCCGACTTGCCATAGACATGGCCGCCTACCGTCTCGCCAAATACATAGCGGCCTACTCGATGGTGGTTGACCGACCTGACGCTCTGGTGTTCACCGGCGGCGTGGGCGGGAACTCAGCACTGTTCAGGGCCAAGGTGGTCGACTGGTTGAGGCCACTGGGGCTCGGCCTTGATGAAGGCCTGAATACGGCCAGCCAGGAAGGCATGCGCAAGATCAGCACCATGGAATCCGCAATTCCTGTGCTCGTAGTGCCCAGCGACGAGGAACGCGCTATTGCAGAATCGACGGCGGCCTTGCTCGCCGCGCCCCCTAAGGAAGGTTGATCGCGACATGAGCATCGACGAGAACGCCACATCCAGCGACACTGAGCCGAAAGTCGAAAACTTTGACCTCCTGCACCGGTATTGGTCCGCGGCCAACTATCTGACCGTTGCCCAGATCTACCTGCAGGAGAACGCGCTGCTCCGGGAACCGCTGCAAGCAGCGCACATCAAACCCAGGCTTCTAGGTCACTGGGGCACAAGCCCCGGACTGTCCCTGATCTATGCACACCTCAACCGCCTTATCCGTCGCACGAGTGTGGAAGTTCTGTTCGTGGCCGGTCCCGGCCACGGAGGTCCCGCCGTCGTCGCCAATACCTATCTGGAAGGCAGCTACTCGGAGGTTTATCCGGCCGTTGGCAAAGACCTGAAAGGGCTTCGGAGGCTTGTCCGGCAGTTTTCGACGCCGGGAGGCATCGCCAGCCACGTCGGCCCCGCCACGCCTGGCTCCATTCACGAGGGCGGGGAACTGGGCTATTCCCTGATGCATGCTACCGGTGCGGCTATGGACAATCCGGACCTGATCGTTGCCTGCGTCGTCGGTGATGGGGAGGCCGAAACTGGTCCGCTCGAAGGCTCGTGGAAGGCGCCCTCGTTCATCAACCCGCTCAGGGATGGGGCAGTACTTCCCATCCTCCACCTCAATGGGCATAAGATCTCCGGCCCCACGGTCCTTGGCAGGCGCTCGAACACGGACGTAGCGTCATTGCTCGAAGCGCACGGCTGGGATCCCGTCGTCGTCTCCGGCGATAACCCCGCCGTCGTCCACCCCGCCCTGGCCTCAGCACTGGACTCGGCCTACGCCTCCATCCGCGCAATCCAGTCCCACGCCCGCGCGGAGGGAGTCATCGGGCCCGCACGATGGCCCGCCATCATCCTGCGGACCCCCAAAGGATGGACAGGACCGGTGACAGTAGACGGAAAGCCCGTAGAGGGAACCCACCGTTCCCACCAAGTCCCGCTGGCCGGAGTCAGAGAGAATCCGGCGCACCTGGCGCAGCTTGAAGCGTGG
Organism: Pseudarthrobacter sp. PvP004; assembly: GCF_017876035.1. Lineage (NCBI taxonomy): Bacteria > Bacillati > Actinomycetota > Actinomycetes > Micrococcales > Micrococcaceae > Pseudarthrobacter > Pseudarthrobacter sp. PvP004. The sequence goes on along the minus strand of NZ_JAGINL010000001.1, from coordinate 1,707,319 downwards.
ATGCGTTCCTACCGGCCAGAAGAGCTCTTCGACGCCGACGGACGCCTTCTCGCCGAGCTCGAACAGCTCGCCCCGACAGGCGATCTGCGCATGGGCGCACTGCCGGGCAGCCGCGGAATGGGAAGCCGCGACCTCGCCATACCCTCGCTCGATCGATACGCCATCGAGACTGTTCCCCGCGGGGGCGTGATGCACCAGAGCACCAAGCCATTGGGCGAGATGCTGCGTGATATCTACATCGATACAACCGACGACCCGAGGTTCCGTCTCTTCTGCCCCGACGAAACCAGCAGCAACAGGCTCAGCGCAGTCTTCGAAGCCACCGACAGATGCCTCCTCGAACCAGCGGCCACCACAGAAGGCGCGCTCGCAGACGATCATGTTTCCGCCAGCGGACGCGTGATGGAAGTCCTGTCCGAACACCTGTGCCAAGGATGGCTGGAAGGATACGTGCTGACAGGCCGGCACGGCCTATTCGCCAGCTATGAGGCGTTTGCGATGGTCAGCGCTTCCATGACCGTTCAGCACGCCAAATGGTTGCAGCATTCACGGGAGCTGGAGTGGCGGCGGCCCGTGCCCAGCTTGAACATCCTGCTGACCTCCACATGTTGGCGGAACGATCACAACGGTTTCAGCCATCAAGGCCCTGGTCTTATTGACACGGTTCTGTCCCTGTCCAGCAGCGTCATCCGTGTCTACTTCCCACCCGATGCGAACACCCTGCTGGTCACTGCCGAACACATGCTCGAAAGCAAGGACTATGTGAATCTCGTAGTGATCGATAAGCAGGAACATCCGCAGTACCTGACGCTCGAAGAGGCGCGGGCGCATGCAGCCGCCGGCGCATCCATCTGGGATTGGGCTGGACATGAAATACTCGGGACCTCGGCCGGCAAGGTCCCGGACATCGTCCTTGCATGTGCCGGAGATGTTCCCACGCAGGAGACGTTGGCGGCTGCATGGCTCCTCAGGCGGCATGTTCCTGAGATGTCCGTCCGGGTAGTCAATGTCATGGATGCCATGGTCTTGCCGCCGCCAGAGGCGCATCCGCATGGGCTGTCTGGTGAGAAGTTTGAAGAACTCTTCACCGCTGATGTGGATGTCGTTATGGCCTGGCATGGGTACGCGAGGGCACTGCACCAGCTCCTGCATGGTCGCCCGCATCCCGAGCGGTTCCATGTCCGGGGATACAACGAGCAAGGCACCACCACCACACCATTCGACATGGTGGTACTGAACAAGGTCAGCCGATACCACCTGGTGATGGAAGCCCTGCGCCGGACTCGCGGTCAATTCCCGGGGGCAGAGCAACTGCTGGAGCATTGCCGGAAGCAGTTGGACGCCCATTCCCTCTACATCCGCGAGCACTTTGAGGACCTACCCGAAATCAGGGATTGGGTGTGGACGCAGCAGCAGTAGGCTTCCAACACCGTTCCAGAGTTCTTAGTCTGTGCTCATGAGTGAGCGAGAGAACACGTGGCACGGTCAGCATCAAGCCGGCCTCAGTAGGGGAGAGCGTGCCGCCGACTACCTCCGCAATGGCATGGGTAGCTGGATTTTTGTGAATCTCTTCCTGTCCATGTTGGCAGGGCTCCAGGGCGCTATCTTGCTCATCGCCGCGAAAAGGCAGGACGCTATAGCGGCAGCCACGGCCCAGCACGACTACGACACTGACGTGCAAGCGAAGACGGAGATCGACCGGCTTATGGCCATTAACAGCCAACAGCTGGAACTACTGGAAGAACTGCGGGCATTGCTGCTCGCCGCGAGGGACCCTCACACCGAAACCGAGGAGACGATCCACTTGCCGCGCGAGGAGTAGGCGTTGCAAAGGTTTGCCGTGTGGGTTTCCACGGCCGTAACGTGACGCTCAGATGGCCTGGACGGTAGCCATCATGCCTTGGTCTTCGTGGTCGAGGATGTGGCAGTGGAAGACGGTGCGGCCGGGGAAGTCATCGAAGGCCACCCGGATTGTCACCCGGCCGCGGGCAGGGACATTGACCACATCCTGCCATCTGGGTTCGGTTACTTCGCGGTCCCCATCATGGATGACCTGCATGGGTCACACGTGCAGGTGGAGGGGGTGGTCCATGGAACTGGAGTTGACCAGGGCCCATTCCTCAACGGTGCCCACTGCGGTTGTCTCGTCGACTCTTTGGGGGTCGAACGTGCGTCCGTTGATGGTGAAGGACATCATGCTTCCCTGTCCGCTGCCCCTACCCATTTCCGCATCTGTCCCCGCACCCAAGGTCAGTGTTCGGGCGGCAGCGAGAGGTTCCTTCCGCAGATCGCGTAGGGGCCGGCCGTTGGTCACTGGCCGGAGATCAGTGCTCATGCTTGGGGAGACGGTCAGAGAACATAGTTCGAGCGGGCCTCCACCGGATTGGGTACCACCTCCAATGGCGCCGCCCATCATGGGGCTCATGCTGCCGCGATCCACGGGGGCGGCGGCGAGCGTGGAATTCGCTTCGCGGGTTTCTACGAGGAGTTCTACCCGATTCCCCGGAGCGAGAACCACCTCAGTGACGCCCTCAGGCTCTGGCAAACGGCCAATGTCACGGCTGAGGAGGCGGACCTGCTGTCCTGAAAGTGACAATCGCAGGTATCGAGAGGGACAGGCGTTGATGATCCGCCAGCGTTCCCGTTCTCCGGCAGCGGCGCGCAATTGTGGACGGACTTGGCCGTTGACCAAAACGACCTGCCCTTCGCGTCCCATCACCTGCTGCATCCGGTCCGCCCGTGCGAGGTTGCCGTCGGCGTCCAGAGACAAATCGGAGATCACTATCAACCTCTCACGGGTGATCGAAATCGGTTCGGTGTCCTCCACCACAATTGCTCCGTAGAGGCCACCGGCCACCTGGTCGGCGGCATGGCCGTGGTGATGGGGGTGGTACCAGTAAGTGCCCGGTGGGTGGTCCGCAGGCAGTGTGAACTCGTAATCGAATGTTTCGCCCGGGGCAACGCTGACAAAGGGGTTATCGCTGTTGCCCTGCGGGGAGACATGCAGCCCGTGCACATGCAGGTTCGTGGGTGCCAGCAGCCCGTTATGCAGGGAGATCCTGATAGTGTCGCCAGGGCCGGCCCGTAGCGTCGGTCCGGGCAAGGAGTCGTTATATGCCTGCACCGAAGCCTCCCTCCTGCCGATCTGCACCTGGGCCGGTGCAGCGACTAGCTGAACTTCCAGCACACGGTCACGGCTGGTCAGCACGTGGGGTTCGGTCAGGTCCAGCTTCTGGGTGTACAGGGGCTGAGCGCCGGGGCCGGTGGTCAGCCACAGCCCGGCAGCTCCGGCGGCCGTAACGCCGGCCCCTGCTGCACCCAGCACCAGCAGGTGGCGACGCGTCAAAGGTTTCACTGGTTGCTTCCTTCTAGTACTTCCAGTATCCGTCGCAATACCGCATTTTGACTTCCCGCGAGCTTGTCCATGCGTTCCACGTTGCTTGGCTGCCATTAAGTTTGAAAACGTTGTACGCGGCGCGGCGCGGCGGAGTGCGCTTGCCGCGACTGAGTTGTGCACCCCGCTTTGGCAGTAGCTCACAATTGTGCCTTTCGCGGGAACCTGGTCGAGGTGCCACACGGGCGGGCCACCGCTGAGCTGCTATAGCCGGGGACGAGCCGGGCCTTGTGCTCGGTCTTGCTGCGGACGTCAAAGACCAAGTCAGGGTCCACGTCGTTGAGGTCTTCGGTTGGGACCTGCACGGGGATGAAGGTGAGCAGCCCGTCATGGCTGGTCACGTAATTGGCCACGTTGTCGATGCCGACATGGACCAAGTGGTTCCACATATCCTGCGCTGATTCCCGGCTGAACAACGGCGCTGCTGTCGCGCCAAGGCAGCGGCGGACGTTCTCCCGTGAGCGAGGACCGTCGCGGTTCTGCCCTAAGGTTCCCCCGCTTCATCCTTGGGCGGGCCTGCTGCGCGGCAGCATTGCGGGGTCATTGTGATCACTACGACCGCATGTGGACCTACATAACGCGGTGTCCTGGCTGACACGTCATGACACCGCGGACACCCCGCGAGAAGGCACGTCGCTTGCGTGCTGTGATAGATCCGGGTCGTCAGTGTGGTGCTGGTGTGTCTCTCGAGACTCGATGGGGCACAAGCGTTGTGCCTGAGCTGTAGTGCCCGCTTCTGGAGTGCCTTCAAGTAGCTCCAGTAGCCCCCTCCATCCACAAGTCTTCAACTCCACTCCTTAGGGGAGGCAACGGCGGGCCTTAGCAAGCGATCACGTTGACGGCGAGGCCACCCCGGGACGTTTCTTTGTACTTGCTCTTCATATCGGCACCTGTTTCTCGCATTGTCTTGATGGCGGTGTCAAGCGAGACGTGGTGGACGCCGTCTCCGCGCAGGCTGATCCGTGCAGCGTTGATGGCTTTGTTGCTGGCCATGGCGTTGCGTTCGATGCAGGGGATTTGGACAAGGCCACCAACGGGGTCGCAGGTCAGCCCGAGGTTGTGCTCGATACCAATCTCCGCGGCGTTCTCCACCTGCCGGGGTGTGCCGCCCAGAATTTCGCACAGTGCGCCCGCTGCCATGGAACAGGCTGAGCCGACTTCCCCTTGGCAGCCCACTTCGGCGCCGGAGATGGAGGCGTTCTGCTTGAAAAGGACACCTATGGCAGCTGCGGTAAGAAGGAATCGGATCACTGATTCTTCGTTGGCTCCGGGGGTGAACATCATATAGTAATGCAGCACCGCTGGAATGATTCCGGCAGCGCCGTTGGTGGGGGCGGTGACGACGCGCCCACCCGTGGCGTTCTCTTCGTTCACTGCCAGGGCAAACAGGTTAACCCAGTCCACTGCACGCAAGGGATCGCTGGTGTCGTCTTTCGCTTGCAGGTCCGTCAGCAGTCGGGGCGCGCGACGGCGGACCATCAGGTTCCCGGGCAGGTGTTCTTCCGTTCGGCTACACCCACGTGACACGCACTCTTTCATGGTTTCCCAGATGTGCATCAACTGCGCGCGGGTTTCCTCCTCGCTGCGCCAAGCGCTTTCGTTGGCGAGCATGATGTCGCTGATGGCCAGGCCTTCACGCTCGCAGTGTGCCAACAATTCCTCGGCGTTGGAAAACGGGTAGGGGAGTTGCACCGCCTCCGGGAGCGACTGTCCAACTCCATCCTCGTCAACGACGAATCCTCCACCCACGGAATAGTAGACGCGTTCGCTCAGCACTGTTCCCTGGTTGTCGAAAGCCTGGAACCGCATTCCGTTGGGATGCGCCGGCAATGACTTGCGCAGGTGGAGCACCACGTCCTTGGTTCTGTTGAACGTGATTATTCGGCGCCCTCCAAGCAGTATTTTCTTGGTGTCTATGGCTTCGTCAACGACGCGATCAGCCGTCAGCGTGTCTACGGTTTCCGGCGACTCGCCCATGAATCCCAGGATGACCGCCTTGTCCGAGCCGTGCCCGCGTCCGGTAGCCCCCAAGGAACCGAAAAGTCCGGCGTGAACGCGATCAACGGCGTCGAACCTTCTTTCCCTCTCCAGTTCGTCGACGAACGAGCGGGCGGCGCGCATTGGCCCCACAGTGTGGGACGACGAGGGGCCGATTCCGATCGAAAAAAGGTCAAGGGCACTCAAAGCCATGGAATACCTCCGAAGCAGGTTTGGTGTGGGGTCTCCTACCAGCTTGGGTGCGAACTCGATCAGCGTCTATCGGAAAATTTTGAACGGAACGTCAAGCAGAACTTAACAATTGGCCTGAGCGCCAACGCGCGTCAAGCTTTCGGGCGGGCGTCAGTCGCTTTCCGCAGTTCATCGACGACGGCGGCTACTGCCGGCGATTCCCGGCTGGCCGCCCGGTGCAAGACAATGATGTTGCGGCCGCAGCTTGGATCTACTCGACGCACCACCAGGTCTTCCGTTTCCCGGCCGAGGTTCAGTTCACTCATCAAGGCGACTCCGAGGCCACCACGGACCAACCCCAGGGTGGCCATCAGGTTCCGACAGTGCGCTAGGACGTTCGGCTCGAATCCAGCGTCCCGGCAGGTTTGTAGAACGAACCGCTCAAAAACGCTGCCTTCCTGGTCAAGGATCCAGCGTTCATCGGCGTAGTCGGCCAACGTCGCTGCGTCCGGTGCCTCCCGGTCCTGAGGCAGGCAGAGGATGATTTCATCGCGGGCCAGTAGAGTCTTCACGAGCCCCTCATCTTGGATGTCGTGCAGGTCATCCACCACTGCGACATCGATGTTCCCTTCCCTCAACTGGGCCACACTCTCGAACGGTTCGAGGTCGGACACGGTGACGTCGAGTCTCGGGTAGTTGGCCTGAAGGGACATGACGGCGGCGGGGAGCACCGTGCTGCAAAAGCTGGGGAAGGCGCTGATGGCGAGGTGTCCGCGGACATCTGTTTGGAGTTTCTTTAAGTTCGCCTCGGCTGCCTCCACTTCCGCAGCTATCCGGCCAAAATGCTTCACCAGCATGACTCCAGCCTCCGTCAGCCGCACTTTCCGGCCGGCGCGGACCAGGAGCGCCAGCCCGGCCTCCCGTTCCAGCACGGCCAACTGCTGACTGACCGCCGATGTTGTCATATGGAGCTTGGCGGCCACGGCCGTCATGGTTCCCTCAACCTCAAGGGTCTTGAGTATTTGCAGGCGTCGGATATCGAGCACGGGACCTCCCAGGGTTTAGGACCACTTAACCTCAGAACCGATACGCTAGCTACTTTCCGACGACGGGTGTACGAATCCCAGCGTCGCGGCCCCTTGTTCATCGATGAGCCGGCCCAGGTGCTTGCTCATCCTGAACACCACGCTGCGGTCAACGATGCGGGCGCTCGGCACTGCAGCCTCCATGGCAGCCTCGAAGCGCATGACATCGGACATTTCCTTCAGCCACACGGCCACCACCATGTTGTACTGGCTCGCGACGGCCAGCGCCGTTCGGGCTTCAGGAATCTTAGCCATGAGCCCTTTCATCTGCTGAACGTGCTTGGCGGCGGTCCGCATAAAGTACCAGGCGTAGACGGGCCAACCCGTGACCGTCCGTGCGACGTCCGTGCGTATCCGCAGCATGCCATCAGCCCGCATGCGGGCCAGCCCATCCGCGACGCGCTGTTCGCTTAGTCCATGTTCTGCGGCAATCCGGCTGACGGGGCGTCGCGCATCTTCGGCCAGGCAATGGCGGAGCGCTGCTTCGACGTCAGGGTGCACGGTCCGCGGCGCCCTTGCCCGTGGTGGGCGAGGGCGGGGGACCCTGGCTGCCTCCTGCGTTGTGAGGGCGCGGAGCCTCCAATCGGAGGCCTCCATGACTACTTCGGTAACGAGATGCGTCTGGGTACTCCTGACGCCTTCCAAGCCGCCGATGCGGTTGGTGACTGTGTCCCAGATGGAGAGCGGGGAGTCGGCGAGGACCGTGGCCAATAGATCCCGTCCGCCGGAGGTGTGGTCGAGGGTCATCACTTCCGGGATCTGTGCCAGTTGGCGGGCCACTTCGCCCGTTTGCTGGGGTTTGCACGTGATGTCCACCAGTGCCGATGCTCCGTCGGGGAAGATACCGGTGACCCATGCGAGCCCGCGTTCCCTCAGGGAGTCCCAGCGCCTGGCGAGGGTTACGGCGTCGACTCCGATCATGGGGGCCAGTTCACTCCACGGCGCGCGACCTTCGATCTGAAGAGCATGAATGAGGCGCTCCTCAAGGGGATCAAGCATGTTTTCCGGCATAGACAACAGAATATCCATGGAAAGCTGCAATTTCATCAATTGGAAACACGGCACTTCCATGATGTTGTGATCCCGTTCACTTCTCATCACATCGGAGCGCACATGCGTACAACGGCGCAGAAATCCACCACGGCGGCAGGAGCCGTCGGTTTCCTGGTGGTCATGGAGCTTGGCAGTGGCATACTTCAGGGCTGGCTGAATCCTCTGTTCTCTTCCATTGGTGAACACCATGGAGTCTCGGCAGCATCCCTGAATTGGATCAGCGCCGCCTACTTGTTGGCGACAGTGTTGGTGGTCCCTTTGCTGTCCAAGCTGGGTGACATCCACGGGCACAAGCGGATACTCATGATTTCCACGGCTATCGTTGCCGCCGCTTCCGTCTTGGTTGCCTTCGCCCCAAACTACGAACTGTTCCTTCTGGGACGTGCTATCCAGGCCCCGCTGGCCGTTTTCCTCCCCTTGGAATTCGCCATCGTCCATCAACGCGACTCTGAACGCTCTGGGCGAAGCATCGGCAGGCTCGTGGCGGCGTTGACCCTCGGCGCAACGATCGGCGGTTTCCTGGCCGGATTTGTCCTCGACGCGACTGAGAGCCTGTCCATCACTCTGTTGATGCCAGCGATCTTCATGGCCCTGTGCGTCCCCGGCATCGCGTTCTTCGTCAAGGAAAGCCCGCTGCGGAGCGAAGGCCGGGTGGATTATCTCGGTGCTGCACTGCTTGGCGGTGGCTTGGCTGCTCTCCTGGGAGGCGCTTCAAATCTCTCAACATGGCCGCCGCTGACCACGGCCCTCGCGATGGCGGTCGGCATTGCCCTCTTGGTCGGCTGGGTGGTTTCAGCCCGCAGGACAGAACACCCCCTGGTGGACCTCACCATGCTCCTTCGTGGCGGCATTGGTCTCCCGATCGTCGTCGCCTTCCTTTACGGCGCGCAACTGTTCGGCGCGCAAGCACCCATCTCCGTCTACCTGCGCTCCGATCCGGCCACGCTGGGATTCGGCTTCGGCGCTGCAGCCTCTGCCGCTGGAACAATGCTCAGCATCATGGCGCTTGCAGCCTTCCTGGGTGCCTCATTCAGCGACCGGGCATCCCGGCTGATCGGCGGCCCACGGAGTGTGGCTCTTGGAGGGGGCCTCAGCGCAATTGCGTACGTCCTGATGATTCTGGCGCCGGGTACTCTGGTGACCTTCGCGGTGTGGCTCGTCATGGCCGGGCTCGGTGCGGGGCTGGTCAGCGGTACGCTGCCCACTTTGGTGGTCCAGCGCGCAGCAGTCGATTCAGTGGGTATCGCCTCGGGGCTATACAACACAGCCCGCACCGCCGCCGGAGGAGTCGCCGGTGCACTTTTCGCGCTGCTGATGGCAGCACTCGCCACACCAACCGCGGCCGGAACGCGGGCCGCCACCGAGCTGTCCTTCCACGCCGTCTGGTGGATCTGCGCCGGAGTCTGCGTCCTCTTCGCCGTGGCCGTGCTCTTCATCCGCCAAGCCCGGACCACATCGGTTGACTCAACCACGTCATCGTCGAATGTCGATGACGTCCTCGAACCTGCCAACTAACTCACCTCGACACGAAGGATCAACAATGACCGTTTCCATCGACACCACCTCCCGGGACACCTTGCGCGACACCGTACGCGAGTCCGCTGCCGCCGTCGGGCCTTCCATCCTTGAACTTAGCCACAAGGTCCATGCACTGGCAGAGATCTCCTGGGAAGAACACGACTCAGCAGCGGCCGTGGCCGCTGTCCTCCGCGACGGCGGCTTCGAGGTGACCGAACGCGCCTATGATGTTCCGACGGCGGTCGAGGCCGTCTACGGCACCGGCGAACTGACCGTGGTCATCTGCGCCGAATACGATGCCCTCCCTGAAGTCGGCCATGCGTGCGGGCACAACATGATCGCCGCAGCAGGCGTCGGCGCTGCGCTGGCCCTTAAGCCCGTGGCCGACGCCGCTGGACTGCGGATCAAACTCCTCGGCACGCCCGCTGAGGAACACGGCGGCGGAAAAGTCTCGCTGCTCCAGGCAGGAGCGTGGGAGGACGCAGCGTTCTCTCTCATGGTGCATGGCATGACGGGCGCTGAGCGGAGCGCCTCGGCTTTCAGTATGGCCGCCGTCGAGCGCTTCGAAGTGCAGTTCAAAGGCAGCGAAGCCCACGCAGCCGGCGCCCCGGACAAGGCCATCAACGCTGGCGCGGCGGCGAGTCTGGCCCTGATGAACATGGCCGTCCTGCGGCAGCACCTGCCGGAGAACGCAAACACCAACGCCTTTATCTCGCACGGCGGCGGCGCCACGAACGTCATCGCCGGCGACGCCACCGTTCAGGTGGAAGTCCGCGCAGGAGACGTTGATGTGTGGCGGGACCTCAAGCGGCGGGTCCTCGCGTGCTTCGAAGGTGCGGCCATCGCCACAGGCTGCACATGGACGCACCGGCAGACCGAACACCCCTACGCTCCCATCAATACCCACGCGGGGCTGGGCAAAGCATGGGACGCCAACATGGAAGCCGTCGGAAGGCCCGTGGACACCACGCCCATCTTCGGCGGCGGCTCCTCCGACATGGGCAACGTCTCCCAGGTAGTCCCGTCCGTGCACGGCATGGTGGTGGTCCGCAACAGCACAGCGGTCCCGCACCACCCGGACTTCACCGCCGCCGCCATCTCACCGGAGGCGGACGAAGCCATCCTCGACGGCGCCACCGTCCTGGCACTCACGGTTCTGGAGGCGGCTCTGGACACCTCACTGCGAGCCGAACTGCTGGAACTCCAGGCTGCGCGCGTGACCGGTGCCACGACGGTGACGCTGGAAGCCTGATTTCCGGGATGCTTCACCGGTGGCGCCTCTCAGACGAAACGCTGAGGGGCGCCACTCCTCGCGGTCGGGCCGTGCTCAGTGCCACAGAGGGGTCCGCTTCTTTAGACGCAAGACGTAGGGAGATGCCGTGCCCTGCTACCAGACCCCGGGCTAATCGGATGCCGTCATCACCCTCGGCGCGGAGCTGGAGGGCGACCAGCGCGCCCTGGCGAAGCATGCCGAGCTCATGGCCTCGAGAGTCCTGGACGTCCGCGGGGTTGGCAAACACGACTAGGCGCCAGCTCAGCCGGTACGGAGACCGGCAACTCAACCGCGCACTAGACGTCGTCGCCCGGACCCGAAGCCTCACAGACCCCGCCGCCCGTGCCCACATCCAGCGTCGCACCGCAGGAGGCAGGAGCCTAAGGGAAGTCTGCCACTGCCTCAACCGCCCCATCGCCCGCCAGATTTCCGTCAACTCCGGACACTCATGGCTTGGCTTATCACCATAGAGGGGTTGTCTAGAGCCGATATGCACACATGCGATGAGCACCTATGTAAGGTCAGCAACCAGCCGTAAGGACAATGTCAAACAGCGAGTGCAGCCCCTGAGCTGTTGGCGCCTCCGAGCACCGAAGCCGAATTGATCTGGGCGAATAGGGGTTGATCGAGTCCAGGCTCAAACTCGATACGGTGTCCACGACAAGCCGTCAGTGCTCGAAACGGCTTGCGAAGTGTGGTGATCAATCTGCGGAACCATGCGTACGGCACGCTAAGTACCTCGTCCTGCTTCTGCAAGGAATCTAAAGGCGCTCCACGGCCTCGAAACCAATCGGCAGTCCTGCCGGTGTCTGGCTGCGAACGACGGCTGACGCTGCTGTCCCGCTCGGAACACGGCCCGTCCGTCACAAGAAAGGCATGCCAATTCCTGGCGGGTTGCTCTCTGCTTTTCCGGAAGAAGCCCTGCAAATTCTGTTGCGGTCCACTCCGTGCCATCCAATATGCTTTTTGCCATATACAAGGTGCCTCCTCGTGTATTGCTAACTGAAGTTCGAACGGCCGTCAAAGAAGCTCCGCCGCCGGCCACCTCGCGAACGCCGGTTTCCCGCGAGCCCGTGTCAGTCACCAGCCTGGCGGGATAAGTTTTTGGCACCTCATTGCGTGCCATCTTTGTTCTGGAGGCGATTCCGCCGTCTGAAGGTCATGGGCCGCAGGTAGCCCCTGCGGCCCATGACGGGCCTTCAGGTCTGTTATTTCGAGCTGGGTCGTCCGGGGATATGGCTAAGAATGGACTTGGAGAAGCCGCCATCGACGCAGATATCTTGACCGGTGACATAGCCGGATAGTGGGCTTACGAGAAATTCGATCACGTTGGCGATGTCCATCGGATCTCCTATTCTTGCGAGCGGGATAATTTCCTCCCGTGCCTTCTTGATTTTGGGATCTTCATACATTTTTTCGGTCATCCGAGTGTGGGTCATGCCGGGGGAGACTACGTTGACGCGGATGCCGTCGGGTGCCCATTCCAATGCGAGTGTCTGGGCCAACATTGTCAGCGCGGCCTTGCTTGGGCTGTAGGCGCCGGATCCCGCGTGTGGTTGTTGACCGGACATGGAGGATGTGAAGCAGGCGGCGCCGTGGCTGTCCTTCAGGTGTTGGTGGCTTGCTTTGGCGAGAAGCCACGAGCCGCGCAGGTTGACGGAGAACATTGCGTCCCAGTCTTCAAGGGAGACGTCGCATATGGGTCCGGGGTTGGCGATTCCGGCGTTGGCTACCAACGCGTCCAGGCCACCGAATTCTGCAACTGCAGCTTTGACCAGCTGGCTTGGCACGTTGGGGTCGCCGAGATCACCTGCCAGTGCGATGGCGGTGCCTCCCATAGCCTGGATTGAACGAACGACCTGCTCTTGGCTGCTGTTTGATTCGTGTCCGCAGACTGCAATCATTGGCTGCTCCCCGCGCGCAAGGGCTGCCTCCGCGAGTCTCAGGGATGCTGCTGCGCCGATTCCGCTGCTTCCGCCACTGACCAAAGCCCTCATTAGACAAACTCCTCTTTCAGGTTGTTTCGCATTGAAAATTAGATCTCAACAATGCTGGTTTCTTCCATGCTTGAATAAACTCTTGGTGGAGCCCGGTTTTCGGCATGAGGAGTTAACTCTCCAGTTCCCATCCGTGGTTCTTGAGGTCCTGCATTGCTTTCGCAAATTCGTGGACCGGATTGTCTTCACGGATGATCTCCAGAACGACATTCCCGACGCCGCACGTGTCCTTGACGGCGTCGCCCAGCCCAGGCCAGTTGATGACTCCCGTGCCGATGGGGTCGTGACCCCAAGTGTCCACGCCGGTGTCGGAAATGTGCACCAGTCCGATGGCCTGGTGATGTTCCCGCAGACTAGACACGGGATCTTCTCCGATGAAAGCGGCGTTGGCGACGTCGTAGACGATCTTGACAGAATCGTCGTTGATCGTGCTGACGACACCTGCCAAGTCCTGAATTGTGGGAGTGAAGCAGTACGGGGTGTTTTCGAAGAGCAATCGTGTGCCAGCCTGCTTGGCCACCGGGATGAGACTTTCCAGGCTTTCATACATCCATCCGTGGACGCTTTCGAGCGAGGGCGAGATCATAGGACGGCGGGTGCCGGGGGAGATCACAACCTCGGTTACGTCCCAAGCGGCCGCCAAGTCAATTACCGATTTGATGTGATCAATACTCTTGCGGCGCATGCTGGCCCCAGGGCTGGCCAGGTTGATGTCATATCCGCCAGCGTTCAAGGACCGTATTTTCGCGCCGTAGTGGCTGAGCCTGTCTTGGATGGCCGTGCGTTCGGAGGTTGTTAACTCATCCGGCCAGCAATGCGGAGAACTGACTGGAACCTCGAACGTTTTGTAGCCGTTGTCGACAAGCTCGGCTATGGCATCGATCGCCGTCGCTGACCAAAGATATGAAAACGTATTGATAATCATGCTGTTCACGTAGGAGAAGTCCTCTCAATTCCGCGCCATGGAGAAAGAAGCTTCCCTTCATAACGCTCTATAAATTTTGAGCTGCGGCCGAGCTGCCGCAGCTCCGAGCCGACCGTCTATTTGGAGTGCCGGGAGACGTCGACCATCGACGTCGTGCCCGAAACCAACTTTTCGCCTTCGAGTACCTCAGGGTCTGCGAGTGCCACAGTGGAACGGTCACCGCGGTTGCCGGTCTCCGGCAGCGTGAAGTACACGACGAGGCACAATGCGACGACGACGATCATGTAGACAGCCACGAGCATCGGCTGCCCGGCTCCGACAAATGCGGCAGCGATCAGAGGTGCGGTTCCACCAAAGACGGCAATCACGATCTGATGCGCGAAACCGATGCCTGATACCCGGACGGAAGCCGGGAACAATTCGGCCTGGATGGTCGGATAGACCGACTGCCAGATGCCGAGAACTACCCACCCGGAGGCCGAGACCAGGACGTATACCCAGAAGCCCGGCTGGTTGAGGAGCAGGAGCAAGGGGTAGAAGAGAACGATCATGCCGATGGCGCCGATGATGGGGAAGATTTTGCGCCGGCCGAGTCGATCAGAGAGTGCGCCGCATGTCGGCACGATAACCACCAGCAAGGCCAGCCCGATAACGCTTCCGGCGAGTGTGGACGAGAGGTCCCGGCCGCTGGTGAGTTTAGCGTACGTGGGAAGGAAGGTGGCCCAGGTGTAATAGGCCACGGCTGGTGCGGAGAGTGCAGCTGCCTGAAGCAGGGCCTTCGGGTGCTCGCGAAGCAGGTCCATCAGGCGCGCCGCAGCGGACTTCTGGTCGACAAGGGCTTCTGCTTCGAATTCGGGGGTTTCTTCAGCCCGGGCCCTCAGGATCAGGCCGACGATGCCGAGGAAGCCGCCCACAACGAAGGGGATGCGCCATCCCCATGCGGCGAGATCGGCGGTGGAGAACGATGACGTCACCATTGCTGCTGCACCGGTGGCTGCCAGGGTCGCGAGGCCACTTGCCATGTTGGTGAAGGAACCGAACAGGCCTCGCCTGTTCGCTGGAGCGTGTTCGACCATGAACGCGATAGCACTTTGGCCCTCGCTGCCGGCCGAAATGCCCTGGATGACGCGGGCAATTAGGAAGAGGACGGGTGCCGCATAGCCGATGCTCGCAAATGATGGTGTGAGGCCGATGATGAGTGAGCCGAGCGCCATCCCGGAGACGGATAGAGTCAGGATGAGCCGCCGTCCAAAACGATCAGCCAGTGGCGAGATGATAATGCCGCTAAGAGGCCGTACAACAAACCCAACGGCATATGTCAGGAGTGCGGCGATCAGGGAGGCGAACGGGGAGTCGCTGGGGAATATCTGCGACGAGAATACCGCTGCGAGCAGCCCATAGATGTACCAGTCGTACCACTCAACGAAGTGGCCGATGGTGCCTGCCACCAGGTTCAGGGTGCGGCGCGGATGTTTGGACGTTTCGGGACGCCCCGAAGTGTCGGGACTGCCGACTGCTTCTTTTGAGGTCTTCATTGAACTCTCCATGTTTTCACGTTTAGCGCTGTGGTTATAGTGCTGGATCTGGGCACCTGGTGTGCGGGATGGTGCCGCCTGTGAATGCGTCCGACCGGATGACGAAATGCCAGGGGAGGCGGCCGGTGCGGGGCGGGCGGCGCTGCTTGCTCCTAAGCGAAGAAAGCTTTCACAATCCTCCGGACTTCCGAATGAGATCGGTTGCTGAGATCGGTTGCATTCAACGATACGGATGGAATGTGATCTTTGTCAATGTGTAGTAGAGACGCTTCGTCCTATGCCAACGCCACTCATAACCCGTAGCGAGGCTGCATCAATCGAGGGAAAGCGGTGCCTCGTTGTCGAAGTCCTGAAACTGCACGCCGGACCAGCTGCATTCCAGGCGGCCGTAAGTGGCCCAGTAGTCATCCCAGTGTGCGAGTTTCCAGTTGTCACGCTCCAAAGCACGCCGGATGAGTCGCGAACGCAGGACGTCTTGGGGCACCCGGACTCGTATCACGGTGATCTCGGGAGAGGGCCAGTGGAAGTCATTTACCGTACGGGTTAGGTAGTCCGGATCGTCAAAATAGGCCCCGAAGGGGGCATCGAGAACTACGGAGCGGCCGAGGCGCAGGTTTACTCCTGCCACATCCATGAGGGTCTCGTACTCAAGGGGCAGCAGATTGGCACGATAGTAATCGTTTGACTCGCGGTCGGTCGGGTCATGCCCCGTGGCGGTCAGTGCGAATTCGACGAAGCGGCCGCTCACCCGGTCCTTGTCCAGGTAAGCCGCTTGATGCTTCTCAGCCGTTTGTTGAGCGATGGTTGTTTTCCCTGAGCCGGCTGGTCCAATGACGATGAAGACCTGGGGAGACATTATCCGCGGGCCTCTGCTACTGCTGCGAGGAAGGCTCGGGCTGCTTCGGTGACGCGGGTGAAGTCCCCGTCAGGCTGCCATGCCTTGGTAACGTAACTGCCCACGCCGACGCCCGCCACGCCTGCGGCGAACCACTCGCCAACATTTTCCAGTGTGACGCCACCTGCGGGCATGATCGGCAGGTGCGCCAGAGGTGCCAGCACTGCTTTCGCATAGGCCACCCCGCCGGCCTCGGTGGGGAAGAGCTTGAGGATGTCAGCGCCTGCCTCGGCGGACTCAACGAATTCCGTGGGAGTGAAGGCTCCGCTGATGGTTGGCACCTGATAGCGGTTCGCGGTCCGGATCATCGCAGGGTTCAACTGGGGGCTGACGAGGAACTCGGCGCCAG
Source organism: Pseudarthrobacter sp. PvP004 (assembly GCF_017876035.1). Classification (NCBI taxonomy): domain Bacteria; kingdom Bacillati; phylum Actinomycetota; class Actinomycetes; order Micrococcales; family Micrococcaceae; genus Pseudarthrobacter; species Pseudarthrobacter sp. PvP004. The sequence goes on along the minus strand of NZ_JAGINL010000001.1, from coordinate 1,691,126 downwards.
CGCGGATGCACTCGTACGCGGAGTGCTCGTCAAGAACCGTTCCCGCACCAACCGCCACACCGCTTGGTCCATGCTTTGCGGCCAGGCGCCGGATCACCTCAACGGCCCCGGGAATCGACAGAGTGATCTCCAATGCCCGGAAGCCCCCCTCGATGGCAGCCTCAGCGACCTTCTCGGCAACCTCGGCGCTCTCTAGTCGCACGATTAGGACGGCCCCGGACTCGTCGATGGTCTGCAGGGTACGAAGTTTCTTATTCATGATGGCCTCTCTCTGGCCGGGTGGCTCCTTTGCTCCAGCCAACCCCGGCTCAATCGATGTTTCGTTGACAAACTCTCCCACCATCCATAGTGTTATTGCAACCGATCTCAGCAACCGATCTCATACAAGGGGGTATTGCGGTTGACTAAAGTACGAACAATTATTCTTGGTGCTTCCCACTGGCATGTTCCACTCTGCGCACAGGCTATGGCCGAAGAGCACGACATGATCGCAGTAGGCGACGATGATGTTTCCCGGGTGCAGGTGCAGAAACTGGCCGCCCACTGGGGAGCGCCAGCTGAAGCTGACTGGCGAAAGCTGGTGGATTTGCCCGATGTGGGACTCGCCTATGTGTTTGGTCCCCACGAGGGGATGGCAGAGAAGTGCATGGCCCTGATCGAGCGGAGAATTCCCTTCGTGGTCGAAAAGCCGTTGGGCACTTCCCTTAGCGAGCTTTCTGCCGTGCGACAAGCTGCCGAAGCAGCTGGTGTGCCGGCCACTGTGCCCTTGGTTCAGCGTGGCGGCCCGACGGACCAATGGCTCGCCAAGGCAGGCCGGCCAAGTTATCAACGGTCCTCGTTCATTGCTGGTCCGCCATCCCGTTACCTCCACAATGCCAATCCCTGGATGCTCGATCCTTCCAGGGCTGGGGGAGGCTGCCTGGCCAACCTGGCCCCACATTTTGTTGACCTGTTTCTAAGGGGCACCGGCGAATCAGAGCTGCAGGTGCAGTCCCGGCTCTCAACAGTTCTTCACGGCCAAGATATTGAGGATCACGCGAGCCTAATCCTCACTACGCCCGAGGGCCGCGAAACCATCGTGGAAGTCGGCTACGCATTCCCTGGCTCGCCGCTGAAGCGGTACTGCAGCTTCACCTCGGTCGGCGAAGCGGGATTCGCCGCCGTTGATTCCGACGGCACAGCTACTTTCACGTCAACGGACGGCACCACGGAAGTCGACAAGATCAATGTCGATAGCGACCCACTCTACGATCCGTTTGTCCGAAGTGTCGCCCGGACGCTGGAAGATGGATTCCAGGGCCTGACAACGCTGGCCCAGCTCGAAGATGTCATGCGCCCCATTTGGCAGGCGTATGACGACCAGCACGGAGGAATCGAACATGCCTGACTTGAGTATCGACGTCGTTGCAAAAGCTGCCGGTGTCCACCGGTCAACGGTCTCCAGGGCGTTCTCGCGCCCTGAGGCGGTAAAGAGTGAAACGCGCGAGCATATCCTCCGGGTCGCCGAGGGACTTGGCTACACCATGAGTCCGCTGGCACAGGCGCTCCGTCGAAAGACCAGCACCATCATCCCTCTGATCGTCCCTGACATTACGAATCCGTTCTTTGCAGAACTTGCCAAGACGATGACACAAGCAGCTGACGAGCGCGGCTACCAGCTCATGCTCTGCGTCACCAACGGCGACCCTGCCAAATCCGATGGATACTTCACGGCCATGCAGGCGATGTATGCCCCGTTCGGGATTGTGGCACCCTCCACAAAGGTCGATACCGAGGCGCTGAAGCGTTTCGCCTTCGGGCACAAGGTGGTGGTGATTGACCGCGTGGAAGGCGACGACTCCGTTCCAACGGTTACCGTCGACAGCCGCAAAGGAATCATGCTGGCGTTGGATCATCTGCATTCCCTGGGGCATACCTCAATCGGATACGTATCCGGTATCGCCGGGACACACACGGCCCAGGACCGGATGGACGCCTATCTGGAGCTCACCGCCCAAAGCGGAAGCACACCTGTAGTGCTCGACAGCGGGTCAGACCTTGACGCGGGCACGCGCGGCGCAGAGCATTTCCTGGAAATGGACAATCCACCCACAGCGATCATTGCGGCCAACGACATGGTGGCTTTCGCCGTGATTTCGGCGCTCGGTCGAAGTGGCCTTCGGGTACCGGAAGACGTGTCGGTCATCGGGTTTGATGGGCTCGCTCTAGGTGCCCGCTTCAACCCACCACTGACAACTGTGCGGCAGCCGATCGCTGACATGGGACACATCGCCATCGAACTGGCTGAAAAGCAAAATGTTGACGGTTCCGTGGACCATATCGTCCTCGAACCCGAACTCCTGGTCCGAGGCTCCACCTCGGAGCCCCGCAAATGAGCGGGGCGCAGGAGCAGAGGCTTCGGCGTCTGCCGGGGCTCCAGCACACGGACCACGTCGGTTTGACGGTTCCCAACCTTGAAGAAGGCATTCGCTTCTTCGTCGACGTTCTTGGAGCTGAAGAGTTATACCGCTCCGAACGCGGGCCGGACGAAGAGTTCATGCCCACGAACTTTGAAGTCCCGCCAGATGCCAAGCTCACGCTCGCCATGTTGCGGCTGCCACCGAATCTCAATATCGAGCTTTTCGAGTGGAGCAGTGCTGAGCGGCGGGAGACGCCACCGAGGCATTGCGACGCCGGAGGGCACCACCTGTGCTTCGTTGTGGATGACGTCGATGAAGCCATTGCCGTGCTGCAGGAAACGCCTGGAGTACGTGTGCTCGGTGAGCGCAAGGAAGTTGCCGGCGATAGCCCGCGTGTAGCCGGCAACCGCTGGACCTATTTCATAACCCCCTGGGGCCTGCTGATGGAAATCGTGGATCGATCCCGCGTCCCGGCCCCTCCCCGACTGGTCGGTCCCACGGACTGGGCAGCAGCTCCACACACTTCAGAAAGGACATAGAACAATGCGGCTAGCGGGTCACACACTAGGCACCCCGAACCACACGGTTCCCCAAGCACTGAGTCTCTTCCGGGCCGCAGGGCTCGATGCGGCAGAAATCATCTACCAGGACGACTACAAGTCCGGTTTGCCCCTGGGGGAGCGGCACTCCGCGATGGAGGCACTCAAAGCGTCCGAAGGCGAAGGCATACCAATCGTGGGACTAACGCCGTACACCACAGCCATCAACTCACTGGACGATGCCGAATGGCGCAAAGCGGTCGACGAATTCCGCGGGGCCATAGATACCGCACAACTGCTCGGGGCTGACAGGGTCCGTGTCTATGCCGGCTCCTGGCACCCCGGAGATACCGACCACGCTGCGCGGTGGGGGCAGTTGCGCAAAGCCTTGGAGACCCTCGCACCCGAAGCCCATCAAGCTGGCGTCCGCCTTTGCGTGGAGAACCACTTCGGCACGATGACCCAGACCGCAGCGGACACCGCGGCACTCGTCCGGGAAATTGCCCAGCCGTCCGTCCGCGTGCTCTACGACCAGGCCAACCTGACTTTCACGCACGACGAAAGCTACGAAGAAGCCTTCGCCGTCCAAGGTGACCTGATCGGCCACGTCCACGTCAAAGACCTTGTCTTCACCGACCCGACGGCGACCTTCCGAGCCTCGGAGACGGCCAGGGTCAACGCCTCAGAGCGTGCAGTCCGGTCACGTGTGGTCGGAAGCGGCGTTGTACCGTGGTCCCCGATTCTCGCCGCACTGCTGAAGCACGGCTACGACGATGTACTGAGCATCGAACTCGAATACCGCTGGCACCCGCAAGATCTCCCCACCCCAGAGGATGGATTCCGGGAATCCGCCGCAGTCCTGCGCGCAATGCTCACTGATTTGGCCCAAGTAAGGAACGCCTGATGAACACAAATCGCCTCCGTGTCGGAGTTATCGGCGCCGGCAACATCGCCACGATTGCGCAACTGCCCACCCTCGTCCAACGGGACGACGTCGAGTTGGCCGCCTTGGTTTCCCGGCGCGAAGATCCCAGCAGCCTGGTCCGGCGCTGGGGCTTCCACGCCGCCTACAAGACAGTGGAGGAGATGCTGGCCGCGCAGGAACTGGATGCAGTGTTCGTGCTGACCCCGCGCTCCGAGCACGCCCACGCCGTCGAGCTTTGCCTCAACCGCGACGTGGACGTGTTCTGCGAGAAACCGCTAGCCCCAGCGACAGATGAGGCAGAGCATCTGGCAGACCTCGCCGACGAGCGGGGACGGATACTCATGGTTGACTTCAACCGGCGCTATGCACCCGTCTACACGGCCGGCCGGGAGGCTTTTGGCGACAAAGGCGCCACCTTCTGCGTTGCCCAGAAGAACCGCCCTGGATCCGAATACCGTGCAACGTTCGAGAACGCCATCCACATGGTCGATCTCCTGCGCTGGTACTGCGGAGGCGAACCTGAGCACGTGGCCGCCCACGCTGCTGGTGAAGATCCTTGGGAAGAAGACGGAATCGCAGCGACCATCCGCTTCAGCACCGGCAACACCGGCGTCCTGATGGCAGCCCGAACAGCGGGAGCATGGAACGAGAAGCTGGACGCGTACGGTGACGGGAAGACCGTCGAAGTCAGGGCGCCCGAGACAGTTTCCACCACCATCAACGGCGTCACCACTTCACGGGAACTGAGTGCAGAAGCGTACGGCTGGGCTACGGCGACAGACACGCTGGGATTCTCGGCCGCCGTTCACCATTTCCTGGATCGGGTCGGCGACCGGGCCCAGCCACTTACTTCAGGTCGCGAAGCTGTTCGCACCCAGCGCCTGCTGGACCAGATCCTCGCCGCGGCTGGCCTGCCCGCAGAGGAGCAAACCGGGCGCGAGTGGGCGAGCCACGCAGTTAACGCACGCTGAACTACCAGCCCCATCTGACGAAATTGCACGGGTGTCTGATACGGGTTCCTTGAAACTGGTGTCTTGAGCCAGCCTGTCGGATATAGGGAGGTGCCACCATGGCTCCACGTCGCCTGCCTCAGCGTGAATTGCGAGTCAAGGGAGCCGGGAGACGGCCGTTGCGCGGGCGTCTCACCGCGCTTGCGGGCATCCTGCTGGTTGCCTTCAGCGCAAGAGAGGCGGTTTCGGCGGTGTCGCCGCTTCTTGGCCACATAGGCGCAGACCTCCCCCTTGACGCCGTGACCACAGGGACCCTAGGGATGCTGCCGACCGCCAGCTTCGCGGTGATGGGCTTCCTTGCGCTGCCGCTGCTGCGGCGTATCCAGCTTGAGCACCTCCTACTGGTTGCGATTCTGCTGACAACGTTGGGTCAGCTCGGCCGCGCAGGGGGATGGGACGTGTTGGCATTTTTGGTGTTCACGTGTATCGCCATGCTCGGGATTGGTCTGGTCAACGTCGTGGCGCCGCCTCTCTTGATGAAGTTTTTTCCCGACAGAATCGGGGGTCTCGCGGCGCTCCACGTCACGCTCCTGGGTGTCAGCACGGCGGTGGCCGCCCAATTCGCAATTCCTCTAGGCACTCTTTATGGCTGGCGGTTCTCCATTGGTATCTGGGCTGTACTCAGTGCGCTTGCTGCGATCCCGTGGCTGATTCTTCTATCGACCAGACGGATCGTTGCCCGCACACCAGTCAACGATCAGCAGTCGCCTCCTGCGAACAGGGTCAATCCTTGGAGATCATCAATCGGATGGGGCACTGCATTGGTTTTTGCTGGTTGTTCCAGCAATACTTTTACGGCGCTTACGTGGCTCCCGGCTGTCCTCGTTGACAGAGGACTAAGCGAGGAAACTGCTGGATCCATGCTGGCGCTGTATTCGATCCTTGCTTTGCCGGTCGCTCTGATGGTGCCCATGGTTGTTGTAAGAATGTCCCGCCCGCTACCTGTGGCCGTCCTGTTTGTGGTCGCGTTCGCCATAGGTTACGGAGGCATCATCTTCGCGCCACCAGCTTCTGCGGCGGTCTGGGTGGTCATTGCCGGGCTAGGCCAAGGGTCCTATTCCTTTGCGTTCACCATGATCAATAAGCGAACACGAACGCAGGCCGGCTCAGGACGTCTGTCCGCGTTTGCCCAAGGAACCGGCTACGCCCTGGCGAGTGTCGGCCCGTTCCTTTTCGCGCTTCTGCACAGCCCCGGGGATGGCTGGCTGGCCTCGTTCGGCATGCTCGGTGCCTGGCTCGTGGTGCTTCTGGCAGGGGCCATCATGGTCAACAAGCCACGCATGCTCGAAGATCACTCGGCGGTACCGGGGCTGGCTCCCGGAGAATTACTGCCCTTCCAGGGTCCAACGGCAGCAAGCTGCAGAACGGAAGTCGGCGTTGACACCGAAGACTTCCGACCTTCGGATCCGAAAATGCCAGGTATTTAAAGGCCTTCTGGGACACCAAAGGGTGGTGCCCCCGAAATACACAACTGATCTCGTCGATTTTCTGAATTAACTCAAAGGAGAGATTTCATGAGCACCTCTTTCAACTTCGGCCTGATCTTCGAGGGGCCCGCATCATGACGACGGCGGCACAGTCCCAGCGCGTCGCCGTGGTGGGGGCGGCCGGGTGGGCAGGATCCCGTCATGCACGAGCATTCACCAAGGTGGGTGCGAATGTCACCCACTTGGTGGAGAAAGACGAGAGGGCGGTCTCGTTGGCCCACGAGCTGGGTGCGCAGGTGGTGCCCAGCGTCCAGGAGCTTCGTTGTGATCAGCTGGACTTAGTCGTCGTCGCGTTGCCCACCACGCTACAACCGGATGTCTGTGCGGATCTGCTGAACAGAGGATTTCGGGTGCTGACGGAAAAGCCGGTAGCTGCAGATGCCGAGAGTGCTGCCATAATGGCCGCCGCTTCGGGAGTGAACCAACGACTCATGGTGGGTTACACACTCCACCAGCATCCGGCCGTCCCGCTTATCTCTCAGTGGATCAGAGACAACGACGTGATCGCTGTAAACGTTCGATCGGTCGCATATAAGGAGACCATCGACTCCTGGCGTGCTGATCCGAAAGAGGGTGGCGTTGCGGTGGTGAATGGCATCCATGCCATCGAGCTGGTCTCTTCGTGGTTCGAGGGAGACCCAAGAGTCGTGGCGACCAACGCCAGCAGCAGCCTGTACGGGTCTCCGGTGCCGGAACACGTCGTTTCCACCCTCGAATTCCCCTCTGGAGCGGTATTTACCTTGCAGAGCTATTGGTCTCCCTGGCGGGAACCCCAAGGGCTCAACCAAGGGGATTGGAGCCTCACCATCGATGTTCTGGCCACTGGCGGCCGGATGTTGTGGTCGAACGATTCCCTCCACGTGTGGACCCGTGACGGCGGACAGCAGGAGAAAAACTTCGCACCCTCCGACCTCTTCCTCCGCCAGGCTCAAGCGGCCCTGAGGTTCTGCGTGGGTGAAACGCCTGCCGTTACATTCGCCCAGGCGCTCCGCGCCACGGAAATCGCCGATGCAGTCCGGACAGCGGCGGCCACCGGCGCCCGGGAGGCGCTCACCCCTTAAGCATCATCGAAATCCAAGCAAACGAGGACCGGCCGAACCGGGCAATTTCGAGTAAGGAAACGAACATGAAGACAGCACCCCACGCTCCGACCACAGGAGAACTGCAGGCAAACTGCGCCCAGAACGGAGATAACCGATGAGCCTCAAAGACCAGGTGGTTCTGGTAACCGGATCAAGCGGAGGAATCGGCGACGCCGCAGTCAGCGCTTTTATAGCCGCAGGGGCCAGGGTCATCGGCGCCGACCGTTCCCCCAAAGAGGACCAGGCCCTTCAGGCGTTTTATCCCCTCGACATCACCTCGGAACAACAATGCGCAACGGTCATACAGGACATCGAAGCCGAGTACGGACGTGTCGATGTCCTCGTTCACGCGGCCGGAGTGCTTGGCCCCACGCCGGACATCATGAACACAACCACTGAAGAGTTCGACTCCATCCTGAGGATCAACGCAACGGCGACCTTCACCATGGTCCGGGAGACAGCAAAATCCATGCTTGCGACCGGCACTGCCGGCGCCATCGTGGTCCTGTCCTCAGTTGCGGCCAAAGAAGCACGCCTCAACTACCTGCCCTACAACGCGAGCAAGCTCGCAGTCCTCCACATCATGTGGTCCTTTGCTGAACTTCTCGGACCCAACGGCATCTCCGTGAACGCGATCGCCCCAGGACCGGTGAACACGCCCATGTGGGCGCAATTTGCCCGGGACTCCGGCCCCGACGCGGCAGCCAACCGAGCGAAGAGGGCAGCGCAGCTGCCGATGCGTCGGTTCGCCGAACCTGATGAAGTAGCCCGGGCCATCCTGTTCCTTTCCGATCCCGACAACCGCTACATCACGGGAGTGTCTCTCGACGTGGCCGGCGGAGCACATCTGGGAATCGGAAGTTGAAATGTGCGACGAGGGCTTGTTATTGGCCGCTTGTGCCACTGTGCCCTTGCCTCACTGAACCCAACAACGCTTTAGGGCCGCTTTCATCCTGAAAGGCAGTTCAGCAATCAGAGACGAGTCCCTGACCTTCGAAGGAGACACTTAATGCGACATCACCACACTGCCCTGCACGTCACGGATATGGAGCGGAGCGAGCGATTCTATGTGGATGGCCTCGGACTGGCGCGTTTGGATGCCTGGACGTCGGGACCATATATCGGAGAACTTTACGGCCGTCCTGACGTAACCGTCAGAGCCATGCTTCTCGCTACCCGTGACGGATCCTTTCGGCTGGAACTCGCCCATGCCGAGCCGCTACTGCCAGCCGTCAATCCATCAGAGGCGCAACCGGGCACCGCTCACCTCGCCTTCACGGATATTGATGTGCGACAGGTTTACACCAGAATGACAGCGCTCGGCTACAGCGCGGTATCAGAGCCCGTTGCTCCGACCTCCGGACCCATCGCAGGCGGGTGGCTGGTTTACCTCCTCGATCCAGACGGAAATCGCGTGGAGCTGATTCAGCCGCCAGACTGGCGCTCGAGCAACGACTCATAAGTCGCTCGTCTTCTGAATGACGCACTCCGTCAGCCCATGCGTCCGAGTGCGTACCGAGGACTGCCCCCGGACAAAGTACAGGGCGCGTCCGGCATAGGTTGCAAAGGCAGTCGGGCGGGCAGGCTGGATCCTGCCCGCCCACACTGCATCCAGTGTTTCAACACGCAGAACGCCTAAAGGTCCCAGACCGCGTTTGGCTCGCCGGCCGAGATTCTGCGCTCCGGAGTGAACTCGGTGGCCATGAGCCCCTCGCCGGCAATCAGGTTGCCCCGGCGGGCCGAGCCAACCACCGACTGAAGGAAATGTCAGGTGTCGACTTATGTCGGTCAGCCACCAGTGCCTGAGGCACTTCGAGGGCGCACTCAGCGAGTCGGACTTCCGTGGTGGCCCGCAAAAGCAGGCCCCGTGACCGCCTGATGCGGTCACGGGGCCTGCCTTTTTTGCGTTGTCGGATAGTGCGGCTAACGGTTGCTTCAGTTATCCCTTGACACCGCCGGATGTCATGCCGGCAACGAACCAGCGCTGGAATGCCAGGAAGATCGAGAGAACCGGGATGAAGGCTACGACGATGAATGCGGCGAAGAGTCCCCAGAAGCTACCGAAGCCGGTGGTTATGTATCGCACTATGCCGTTCTGCACGGTCTTCATGTCTTCTGTGGTGGCGAGGACGGTGCCCACGAGGAAGTCGTTCCAAACGAATACGAAGATGAAGATGGCTACGGCGGCGATACCAGGCCGGATGAGCGGGAGGATGATGCGCCACAAGATCTGCATGCGTGAGCAGCCATCAATCGCCGCCGCTTCCTCGATTTCGACGGGTATATTTTCGATGAAATTGCGCAGAAACAGGATGGTTTGTCCGCAGATGATTGCCGTGTAGACGATGATCATCATGGGGTATGTGTTGATCAATGCGGTTTTGACGAACATGGAGTAAAGCGCGATAAAGACCACGATCGCCGGGACCATGGAAAGGACCAGAATTCCAGTCATGAGAGTTTCCATGCGGCGGCTGCGATACCTCGTTGCCACATACGCTGCGGGGATGCAAATGGCCAGAGCAAGAACGATCGAGCCGCCGGCATAGATGAGAGAGTTTGCGAAAAAGCGGATGTTGGTCGATGTCAGAAGACCAACATAGCCCTCGGATGAGAAGGGGGCAGGTATCCACCTTGGCGGGAATTCCAACGTGCCGGACGCGGTCTTAAGCGACGTGGACACAATCCATGCGACCGGGGGGAGTACCACCGCTGCGGAAAGTATGATGTACGCCCAGGCCGGAACGGCCTTTATGAAACTGCCCAAGCGTCGTTGGCGGCGCGGGGTTGTGATGCTCACAAGCTTTCCTTCCGTCGGAAGCGAATGGCGACGAGGGTGAGGGCGATATTGACGGCGAAAAGCAGGATTGCCGTTGCCGAGGCTCCCGAGAGGTCAAACTTGTCGAACATCTGGTTGTAGACCCGCATGGACAAGGTTTCTGTGGAGCCGATGGGGCCTCCTCTCGTGGTGACCAGGATGATGGTGACCATCTGCACATAAAGCATGAGAAGGACGACCACAACGGAGACGATGGTGTTGCGCAAGTAGGGCAGTGTGATATTCGCAAACTGGTGCCAGATGCCGCCGCCGTCCATTTTGAGGCTTTCGCGGAGCTCCTCAGGAATCGTTTGAAGGGCGCCCAAGAAGAGGAGCATGGCTTGCGGGTAGGACCACCAGGCTGACATCAGAGTTACTGCAACCAGCGCACTGGCCGGAGATGAGAAAACGTCAGTGGGACCGAACCCGAGAGATTTAGTGATCGCTGATGCCGGACCATAGTTGGGGTTGAGGAACCAGAGCCAGATTGTTCCTGCAGTGGCCTGTGACATCAGCCAAGGCAGGAGGAAGAGGCTCCGGACCGAACGCTTGAAGCGGTGAAGGTTGTTGAGCACGATTGCAGAAAGCAGCCCCGCCGGCAGTGCGATAACCAAGGCGCCGAGCGAGAACACCAGGGTTGTCCAGATGCGGCTCGGCAGGTCGGAGTCTGAGAACAGTCGGACAAAGGAATTCAGGCCCGTGAATTTGCCGATCTGGTAATACGACGTCTCGTGGAGGGCCGTCCACGCTGTGTAGATGAGCGGTCCCACAAACACAAAGAGGAAGACGACGCTGACCGGGAGGACGTAGAGCCATACCATTCGATCCCTACGGACCCGGCGAAAACTTGGGGCGCCCAAGGGAGACGTTGCGGTGTTGCGTGGGCTGCGGGTGGGGCTTTTTGTAGACATTTCTGTCCCTTCCGTGGGGGCCTGATTTCTCAGGCCCCCAGATATCGCGAGCGGCTACTTCTTGTTGGCCGCATCCTGCGCGGAACGGACAAAATCGCTGCCTGATGAACCGTTGAGAGTCAGCTTCTGCCCGGCTTGGGAGAGGCCAGTGGCAAGCGCGGTCCATGTGTTGGAATACGTCCGCGGTTCACTGTTGGTCTTGACGTAGGCGGCGATGTCGTTGACGGTCTTTGCCTCCGGAGTGGAGAAAAATGGTTGCTGGTAGGTGGCCGCACGGGTGGGTACCTCACCGCCGGTTGCCATCAGAGCACCGGCTTCCGGGCCGGTCATGTATTCGATGAACTTCCAGGCGGCCTCGGTATTCTTACTGCCATTGCCTATGCCCAAGGTCCACCCAATGGTGGTACCTGTCGTATCGCCGGTACCCGCTTTGGGTAGGGCCGTCCACTTGAGGTCCTTGTTCTGCGAGCCGAAGGAAACCGCTCGTTCCGTGCCCAAGACTGCCATGGCAACCGTGCCGCTCGCCATGCCGTCAGCTACGGTGCCGTACGTGTCAGAAACGACGTTGCTGCCAAGAGCCTTAGCGTCCCTGAGCTTGGCCAGGAAGTCACCAAACTCGTTGCCTTTGGCCGTCGCGAAACTTGCCTGCCCATCTTTGTTCCAGATTTCCTGATCCACTTGTGACATGAAGCAGTTAAAGAACGTGCTGATGATGGCCGAGTTGTCCGTGTCCGAGAAGCCGGTCCCGAAGCCGGTATAACCAGCGGCAGCAGCTTTCTTGGCAACTTCGACTACTTGGTCGTACGTGGTGGGAACTGTCGCGCCGATCTGGTTGAGGATCTTTTCGTTGTAGTAGAGGGCGCAGGTTCGGTATTCATATGGCACGGCAACCGGTTTGCCGTCGGGGCCCGCCAGGGTGTCGGTGGGGCGCAGCCAGTCGGTGACCTTCGAAGCAGCGTCAGGCAGCGGGGAGTAGACGCCGGCAGATGCCATCTGGGGAACGACTGGAGTGAACATCTTGAAGACGTCAGGGGCCTGACCTGCTGCCGCGGCCTGAGGCAGCCTGTTCAACATGTCGCCGAGCGAAACAACGGAGAGGTTGATCTTGATGTCCGGATTAGCCGCCTCAAACTTGGCAATATTTTCCTTCAAGGCTTTTGAACGCGGATTGGCCTGGCTGGGATCGAGGAAGTCCCAGTAGCTCAATGTCACGGGCCCTTTGGGTTCCGAAGCTGAGGGTGAGCAGCCACTGAGGGCAAGGCTGGCTACGACGGCTGTTACGAGCGCCAAGCCCCATCGCTTTTTGATCATGAATTTCTCCTGTGAACGGATTTGCTGATGCGGGAGCATGCCGTGCTCAAGCGACGCGTGCTAAGTGCGGGACACCGACGGTCGGGAGAAGTCGTTTTGGTCATCGAGTCTCTCCTTTGAGATCGGTTGCATTATCGAAAGTAGCAGTGAGATCGGTTGCTGAGATCGGTTGCACTAAATTTAGAGCCGAAGGATGGCTCTGTCAAGGAAAGATTTGATGTGGCATTTTGGACGTCCGAATTTCGGCATTGAACAAGGAACTCAGGTGGTCAACCTTTCGCCTGTCCGGCTCTAAAGTGGCTCCCACAGACTCGTTCCTGCCCGCACGCATCACGATGAGTCTTCGGATGTGATCGCCACTCACAGGGCCGATCGCCAGACACGGGTATCTCCTTCGGATCAGGCCAGATCCCACGCCGTTATGCAAAAACTCCCTCAGGGGATGCCGAGGTTGGTTTTGTAGGCGGTGTTTTGTTGGTGTTCCAGCCGGCGATGATGCCGGCGCCGAGCATGTGGTCGGTGAGTCGTGCGTTGCGCCGCTGATAAGCCTGGACCCAGCGGCGCCAGAGAGGCCTGCGGAGCACTGGCAGCCCCCATTGATTGTCAGCTGATAACGCCGAAGGCGCCTGTCCGTCGTTGAAGGCCCATATTCAGACCTGTATTCCGCGTAACCCATGGACTGCGTCATTCCGACAACGCAGTACCAGAGGATTTCTGATGAAAACCTGGTGAGCCCGATGTGTTGACGATCGCGAACCGCAGCGCTCAATGGCGCGCTTTTGTCAGCGCTATTTTGTCACCCCGGGTCAAGGGGCTTGAGGCGAAATCGAGGTCAGCACCGGCTGCAGCTCTCTAGGCACAGAAAGTACTTTGTCTTCGACCACACCGGACGGCTCGCATGTGCCGTGGGCTTGGGGTTCCCCACCCAGCGGATTGGCCCTGGCGGCGTCGCTCGGTTGGGGCCGGTGGTGGCCCGAGCGGGGCAGGAGGCAAGTTATGCGCTCGGGTATGAGGGGCACGGGGACTGGCAGAGGACGCCCTGGCCTGCCAGGTTGGATTCAGGACTTGTCGCCTGGCATCGGATGGGCTGTCAGTTGATTGGCTGTTTGAATCGGCGGCGACGGATCACGGTGTCGGCAACTGCTACGCCAATGAGGGGAAGCAATGCGCCCATAGCGGCAACGAAGGCGGGCAGGAGAAGGCTCAAGCCTGCCAGCACCGCCAAGGTGCCGATGCCGATGAGATCAGTTGGATGGCGCAGGCCCAACACCTGGCGGATAAAAATGCCTCGGCCGGCAAGGAAGAGGGCGGGGCCGCCAAACAGGAGCAGAACGGTGGACAGTTCCGGACGGGCGGACGGATCGCTGATCACAAGCTGATCGCCCGCAGCCACAAGGATCAGGCCAGCCAGGAGCATCAACAAGGTGTTACCCGCCAATATGCCCGGCCGAAAATGATCATGGACCGTGGCGAGCTTGTCCAGGATGTCCCGTTCGAGGCTATGGAAGTAGCACCACCAGATGGCGATGCTTCCAGCCAAACCTACAGTCCCCGTCACAAAGATCAGAGGGTCCTCCAGATTCCCCGCTATTGCCAGACCGGTCGAGAGGATTGTCTCGCCGAGCGCGATCAGGTAGAACAAACCAAACCGCTCGAACATCCTTTCCCCCGGGAGCGGAACCCGGCTTCCTTCGGTTTTGCGGCCCGGCAATCGGTGAGCCAGCATATGGCCAAGAAGGTCAATCGCGGCAGCAACACCCCAGATCATCAGACGTGGCACCGCATCAAAGAAGACCCCGGCAATCCAAAAAGGCGCGCTCATAAACCCCCAAGTCAGCGTGCGCACGAAATGGTTGTGCGTTGTCTCATCCAGTCCCGCCGTAAGCATCCACGCACCGCGGCCCAACTGGACCGCCAGATAGCAGGCAACGAACAGCCAGCCGAAAGCGCCAAATGACGAGTCGATGGAGGCGTTCATGAACAGCGTGACCAGCATGACGATCAGCAGCATCCACTGCACTTCCCGCAGCGAAGTGTCCAGCAATGTTGCTGACCAAGTGGTGTACACCCATACCTTGTAGACCGCCAGAAGCAGCACGAATGTCTCCCCGGCACCCAGCCAGGACAGATGTTCCAGTAAATGATGGGACAGCTGTGACAGCGCGAAGACGAAGACCAGGTCGAAGAACAGTTCCACGCGGGTAACCCGGTCTCCGGAGGTCGCGGAGCGCATCAGCGACCTGGCACGGACCATCAGTATCCTCCACTGGACCAGGAACGGACGGATGCCCCCTCCTGTTGTCGACAACAGTGGCTGTGGTCAGTAGCAAAGTCAAGGGAGGGGAGCCAGCACAAACGTCAGGAGGTCGCAGGCGCGGGAGAGCGGCTTGGTTACACGGAAGATATCAGCGCATCAGGTTCACCGCCGCGTTGACGATCGATGCTTCGTCTATGCCGTGGATGCGGCAGGCGTCCTCCACGTCGGATGACTGACCGAAATCCCTCACACCCAGTGAGACAGCTCGGTCCCCGCGTGCCCCGGCCAAAAAGGACAGGGTGTGTGGGTGCCCGTCCTGGACCGTGACAAGGGGCGCAGGAGCGTGCCGCGGAAAGAGAGCGTCGACGATGTCGAATCCGGCTGGTCCGGATCCGTGGTTCAGCGAGTTGCGGCTTTGGAGGGAGTCGAAGACCAGGTCGGGGCTGGTGAGACAGACGACGCCGGCCGTGATGCCCAGTTCTTTCAGCCATGCAGCCGAGGCGATGACTTCGTGCATCATTGCTCCGATGCCGACCAGGGTGACCTTGACTTCGACCGGGTCGTGGTCGCTCAGCCGGCCACCGAGTGCCAGCGGCGTCGCTCCACCAGCGCCTCGTCCGTCGGCATGGCGGCCAGGCCTTGATCCAGTGGACGGGTGGTGAGCCGGAAGTAGGCAGAGCGTCCTCCGGGGAGGCCGATCCGGCGCTGCGCCTCGAGCATGCACCATTCCGGATCCTGGGCGAAGGCAGGCTCCCAAGCCGTGCACTCGGGCTGTTCCAGGCCAATGGAGGCAGTGGTGAGGGATTGGTGGGCGCCGCCTTCCGGTGCCAGAGTCACACCTGACGGTGTTCCAATGAGGATGGACTGGCCGCCGGCATACATGCCAAAGGACCACGGTTCGAGGGTGCGGGCCACAAAGGGGTCATAGATGGTGGCGATCGGAATCAGGGGCTGACCCCAGCGGCTCCAGGTCGTTCCGAGCTCGGAGACCAAGCCCACGAGGTTGGTGGAGGAGGCAACGTCAGGACTGCAGGTGACGACACGGTGGGCTACGTCGGGCGCTGCCCGTTTCAGGTCGGACAGGAACCGTCCCAGCGCCGCTGCGTGGAAATTCTGTCACCATAGCCCCAAGGCAGGGAATCGGGGATCTGTTCGAGCTGAGCCTGCTCGGGTTGCCTGCGTTTGAGGCGGAGGGATGTCCGGGCGCAGGTCCGTTCCTCGACCGTTCCCGCGGGGAATTTCCGTCAAGGATCGCCCAGGTCCATCCCTCGAGCAGCAGTCCAATGTCATGTTCGGCGAGGTCCCGTACCGCCACAGCCTGTCCGGCCGGGAAACATCGGACTCTGCACATCCAAAAACGGGAACGGGCTCTGTCGACGGGGGCTACTATGCGCGAGATGCTTCTTCCGTCCGGTGAAGCACTGATGTGCCCTGAAGTTCGAGTTCGCGTCTGACGCGGCATAGGCCATTCGGGATGTCGATGGACGCTCCGGCGTTAACGAGGACGACGGCGGGAGTTATGCTCCCGCCGTCGTGCGCCGTTCGGCTTGCCGCCTCGCATCGTTGGCGCGGCGCTCAGCCTTCATGCTTGGAATGCTCGCCCAAGCGGTGCCATGAGCGGTTGTGGTAGACCAGAGCGTCGCCGGGTTCGCCCGCTTGGACGTCACGCATCACGCGGGACTCCAGGGCGTGAACGGCGATGATTGTGGAGGTCCCCACCTCCATGCGATTGACGACGGCGCAGCGCACCCAGGCGCGGACATCGTCATACACCGCTTCGCCGGTTGCAAGGGTCGACCAACGGTGCGTCTGGTCAAAGCGGTCGGCGCCAGGGGTCGCGCCAAACTTCGCCAAGTCGACGTCGTGCGCGTCCAGCAGGTGCACGACGACAGTTTCGGCGCGTGAAAGCACCTCGGAGGCAGAGGACAGTGCCGAGACCGAGAAAATCAGCAACGGAGGTTCCGCACTCACTGACACCACCGACGATACCGTCAGCGCCACCGGTCCTTCGCCGGCATCCGCCGTGATGACGGCGACACCTCCCGGGTGGCCGCGGAACAGTGCTTTGAAATCGTCGGCCGATAGGGAGGACGGGAAGCCCGGCTTGGGAGCCTCGAGCCGGGTGTCTGGGGGGTAAGCGTGAAACATGGTTATGACACCGGGGTTGCAGAGCGGGCGAGTTCTTCGCGAATGATGTTCGTCCCTGCGCTGAGAGCACTCAGCTTGGCCAGTGCGACGTCCCGGGGGAACGGTGCCATGCCGCAGTTGGAGCTGGCGATGAGCTTGTCCGCATCGACGAACTGCAGGGCCTTGCGGAGAGTGTTGGCGACGTCCTCCGGGGTCTCGATAATCTCGCTTGCGACGTCGATTGCCCCGAGCATGACTTTCTTGCCGCGGAGGAGCTCGATGAGGTCCATGGGCACGTGGGAGTTCTGGGATTCCAGCGAGATGATGTCGATGCTGGAGCTCTGAAGCAGCGGGAACGTTTCCTCGTACTGCCGCCACTGTGAGCCGAGCGTCGCCTTCCAGTCAGTATTCGCCTTGATCCCGTAGCCATAGCAGATATGCACGGCGGTCTCCGCACACAGCCCTTCTGCCGCCCTCTCCAGCGCAGCCACGCCCCAGTCCTTGACCTCATCGAGGAAGACATTGAACGCGGGCTCGTCGAACTGGATGATGTCCACGCCGGCCGCCTCCAGCTCTTTCGCTTCCTGGTTCAGGATTGCAGCGAATTCCCAGGCCAGCTTCTCGCGGCTCTTGTAGTGGTCATCGTAGAGCGTGTCCACCATGGTCATTGGGCCGGGAAGAGTCCATTTGATCGGCCGGTCTGTGGTTGCGCGGAGGAACTTTGCGTCTTCGACGAATACCGGACGCTCGCGGCGCACCGCTCCGACGACGGTCGGCACGCTCGCGTCGTAGCGATCGCGGATGCGCACGGTCTTGCGCTGTTCAAAGTCGACCCCGCTGAGATGTTCGATAAAGGTGGTGACGAAGTGCTGGCGGGTTTGCTCGCCGTCGCTGACGATGTCGATGCCGCGTCGGGTCTGTTCGTGGATGGCGATGCGCAGAGCATCCTGCTTGCCCTCGAGCAGCTCATCTCCTTCCAGTTTCCACGGGGACCAAAGAGTCTCCGGCTGTGCGAGCCACGATGGTTTCGGCAGGCTTCCGACAACGGTGGTGGGCAAAAGTGTGTTCATGATTGACGATTCTCCGTGGGTCAGTTGACGAGAGCGGGGTATTTGGCGGTCCACTGGTCCAATAGATCCTTGTGGGGCGTGATGAAGTGTTCCTCCGTGTACTTCGCCTGAGTGATCGCGAGCTGACTGCGCTCTACGCGGTCATAAGCGATCTGGGTCCGCGAGTAGTCCTGCTCTCCCAGGCTCGGCTGGTAGACGACGGCGGCGGCGGAGTTCGCGTTGTAGATCTCCGGGCGGTAGATCTTCTGGAACGTCTCCATAGTGCTGATCGTGCCGATGAGCTGCAGGTTGGAGTAGTCGTTAAGCAGGTCGCCGCGGAAATAGAAGGCGAGCGGCGCAACGCTGCCGCGTGGCATGAAGTAGCGGACCTGCAGCCCCATCTTTGCGAAGTACGCGTCCGTCAGCGAGAACTCGTCCTGCTGGTACTCGACGCCCAGGACGGGGTGACGGTTCTCCGTTCGCCGGTACGTCTTGCTCGTTGAGACGCTGATGCACACCACTGGCGGCTGCGGGAAGCGTTCCTGGCACGCCGGGGAATCGAGGAATTGCTGGAACAGTTTGCCGTGAAGATCGCCGAAGTCCTCGGGCACGGTGGGCCCGCCTGCCGCCGCTGCTGCCGCTGGCAGTACGAGGCTGAAGTCGAAGTCACGGACGTACGAGGAGAAGTTGTTCCCCACGATCCCTTGGTGGCGGACCCCGTTCAGCTGGTCGACGATCTGGATGTCGAGAACCTCGAACAGCGGGAACTGCTGATCCGTACCTTCCGCGGTGAACTCTATCTGCACGGAAACGATCTCAAGGTCGAGCGTGTAACGGTCCCGGTCCGGGTTGTCCCAGCTTGCGAGATCGTTGAAGCGGCGCCGAATCATGGTCAAGGCGTTGCGGAGATTCTCTTGGCGGTGCTCGCCCCGTGCCAGGTTGGCGAAATTCGTCGTGATCCGCGAGCCTTCCGACGGGGAGTAGTCCTCGTCGAAGGGGGTGGTGGTGATGCTGAAGGTGAAGTCGTCTGCCATGTGCTGCCAATCCGTTGATGGGCCGGAGACGGCCTTTCAGAAGGTGATGTATCCATGGTGCAGCTTTCCGATGGGTATCAGGTAACTAGTGGTTACTATGCATTCATATAGAATTTCCCTATGTCCCAGATTTCGAGCGGATTGACCCTGCAGCAGCTCCGTTACTTCATAGAAGTTGCAGCTGAGGGATCCATCTCCGCGGCCGCCGATCTTCTCTACGTAGCGCAGCCGACAATGTCCGCCTCGATGAAGGACCTTGAGGCCCGGGTTGGCCGTGCACTCCTGCTTCGCTCCGCCCGCGGAGTCACCCTCACCGCCGACGGGGTAGAGTTCCTCGGCTACGCGAGACAGGTCGTAGAGCAGTTCGCTCTCCTCGAGCAGCGCTACCTTGGTAGGCCACCGCGGCGACGTCTGCTCGGGGTGTCAACGCAGCACTACTCGTTCGCGGTGGACGCCTTCGTCCGGATGGTCAAGGCCACTGATGTGGCCGAATACGAGTTCTCGCTGCGTGAGTCCCGTACTTGGGACATCATCGAGGACGTCCGGACGCTCCGCAGCGAGATAGGCATCCTCTACCGGAACGATTTCAACCGGAAGGTCATCGACAAGCTGCTCCGGGAATCCGGGCTCGCGTTCACTCCACTCTTCCTCGCCGATCCGCACATCTTCATCTCACGGAAGAACCCGCTCGCTTCAAAAGAGCGTGCAACTCTCGACGATCTCGCCGGCTTACCGCGGCTAACCTTCGATCAAGGTGCGAACAACTCCTTTTACTTCGCCGAGGAGATTCTCTCCACCTTGTCCAGCAAGCAGGAGATCCGGGTCTCTGACCGTGCCACGATCTTCAACCTCATGATCGGGCTCCACGGGTACACGATCTCGACGGGCATCATCAGCGGGCAGCTCGACCCGGAGATCGTCGCTATCCCGCTCGACGTTGACGAACGCATCGAGATTGGCTGGATCGGCCACGCCGCGATTCCGCTCACCGACCAAGCGCAGCGCTACCTCAAGGAATTGCGGGCCGTCGTGGCTGAGTTCGGCGTAGCGCTACTCGACTGACTGCCGCTGAGCGGGCGGGTCTTTACCCTGCAGTGATGGCACGTAGTTGATGCAGCCGTGCAGGTTGCTGAGCCGTGAGGCATGTTGGGCAGCCCTCGGAAACTGCAAGACAAAGATGCCTGGCGGGCATGCCCCCGTCAGAGGGGTTTTTGCTTTTGACGTGTATATATTCTGTTCGGTCAGGTCCCTCTGACACTGGCCGCGGGTGCGCTTGGCGTTGCGGGTCGCCTGTTTAGTTGTGGGGGGAGCACGTTATGGCTGGTGTGCCCTGCGCTTGCCGTGAACTGGGACTGAGCGTTCCTCGCTTGGTTCTTCTGGTTGGCCTACACCGCTTCATGGGTGGAAGGGCGGAGCGCAACATGACTTCTGGAGGACGAGTCGAAGCCACCTGGTTTCAACTCGTTTTTGGTTCACAAAAGCGAGTAGCTGCAGCAGCGTGAGTCTCCACACGTTATTTTGAGTAGATCGTAATAAGGCGTAGCTTGGATGTAGGCCAGAGTAGCCCTCGAGTACCGCACCGGTGAACATCCCCGGGCCGGCAGGGCAAGCAACACAACCAGCACAGCCCTTCCGCTTGAGCGGCACTGAACCTGAATCGGCCCTGATCCTGAACCCCAAGGAGAACCCATGACTTTGCTTACCGAGCGCCCCGCAACAACCGAACCCGCCCCTGAGGCCGTAAACCGTATCTCTGTAGCCGGTACCGCACTGCGTGGCGGCAGCTACGTATCCCTTCCCGCAGGCAGCGCCCAGGCCCGTGTTGAAGGCGCCTATGTCACCGCCCCCTGTAGCCGAAAAATCTCTGCTGTCACCCATGGCAGCTATGTCGCGGTATCCGGCGCTCCCGCTGTTGCCGGCGGCACCGTCGAAGGCAGCTACGTAACGCTTTCGAAGGCAGCCTAAGCCCCGGGCGTCTGTGGTGGATGGCGCCATCCGGCGCAAGAAGGGGAGGACGACGGCGACACTGCGTGTCGTCGTCGTCCCTTTTTATGCAGCCTTCGGCGGTCGGCGGGTTGTCCACATGCAGCACTTCGGGGCTGCTTCCATGGGGTGGCCGCTGCAGTGCTCGAGGTGCCCAGGCGGCTCAGAGAGGCCCCCTCCCGGAGTGGTAGCACCCAACCCTCGCCTGGGCAGTCACAGCGGCCGGCACCTCGGTCGGATCGAGGTGGTGGAACGCGACGAGAACATCCACTGTCTCTCCAAACAGGGGGTCACAGTAGGTGGCTCGACAGCAAGACTCGCCGTCAGCAGGGCGACAACCTACAGGCGGATGGACAGGCTGGAGGATCACCCGTCCGAAATAGGCGGTCGCCGCGCAGACTCCGGGGAGCCCCCTGTATCTTTCGTGTCCTCCGGCAGCGGAGTAGATTGAAGAAACACGGCGGGTGTCGCCATGGTCCGGACGAGAATCATCGGACGCGGTGCGGCCGACAACGGAACGGGCTCTTTCTGAGAGGAGTTACGTTGCGCGAGATATCTCTTCCTTCCGGTGAGACTGTCCCGGTGCTCGGGATCGGAACGTGGGGCATGGGCGAGAACCCCGACAACGCCCGCCAAGAGACCGCGGCGATCCATATGGCCTTGGACGTGGGAATGTCCGTGGTTGATACCGCCGAGATGTATGGCAATGGCGCGGCCGAGGAACTCGTCGGAAGGGCGCTGGCAGCCCGGCGGAATGAAACGTTTCTGATCACCAAAGTCCTGCCGCATCACGCCACATTGCGCGGAACCATCGATGCCTGCGAAGGTAGCCTGCGCCGCCTTGGAACGGACAGCATCGACCTCTATTTGCTGCATTGGCGAGGTGTTGTTCCCTTGGTCGAAACGCTCGAAGCCTTCGAACACCTGCAGCGGGCCGGGAAGATCCGGTACTGGGGCGTCAGTAACCTCGATGTAGCGGACATGGAAGAACTTCTGCGCTTGCCGGGCGGCCGGAATGTCGCGACAGACCAAGTGCTCTATAACCTGACCCGCCGGGGCATCGAGTTCGATCTGTTGCCCCGCTGCGTCGAGAGGGGCATCCCGGTGACGGCGTACTCGCCGCTGGAGCAGGGGCGGATGCTGAATGATCCAGTGCTGGTGCGCATCGCAACCAAACACGGCGTCAGTCCCGCGCAGATTGCCCTTGCCTGGGTGCTCAGGCAGCCACTCGTCTTGGCCATTCCCAAAGCGTCAAGCCCACAACATGTCCAGGAATGCCATCGGGCCCTCGACGTTCGTCTTGCGCCCCAGGACCTGGCCGACTTGGATCGCGCCCATCCTTCTCCCACCCACAAACGCGTGCTTGAGATGCTCTAGCGGCCTCCTCGTGGCGCGCATCCCTCAGCCGGGACCAAGGCTGCGATGCCAGTCCACCGGCAAGCGGAACTGTCTCTTGTGGTGACCAGCGATCACTGCGAGACTGGCAGTGCATCGCGCCGCTCCGTCGATAGGTTGAGGAGGGTTCCACGATGTCGGCTCGGTCCGCATCTTCCCCGCCGCAGTTCCGTTCACAGGAGGCTCGCCATGAAAACTGCCCTGCAGTATGGAATCCGTCAGATCGGGCCGGGTGAGGGAGCATGATTGAGGTTGCATTGTCGGTGATCCTGAAGGCAAAACCCGGCAAGGAGCAGGACGTCGCAGAGTTCCTCCGCTCCGCACGCTCCGTCGTTGAACAGGAGCAAGGGACGCGCGCCTGGTTCGCTCTCAAGTTCGACGATTCGACCTTCGGAGTATTCGACGTATTCCCCGATGACGAAGCCCGCCAGACCCACCTTGCCGGGGGTGTCGGGCAAGCACTAGCTGCTCAGGGAGCTGAGCTGTTCAGCGCGGAACCGAACATTCAGAACATTGACGTGCTCGCCTACAAGCTGCCCGGTGAAAGCGGGTAGAGGGCTACCGCTCCGCCGTCACCGCACTGCGATCCCGCCTGATGCATAGGTTCAGGAGCGGAGGGTGACACGCTCCGACACCGGCCGTGCCGAGGCGTTCAGCGATGCCGTCATCGCGATCGTTATCACGCTACTGGTACTTGAGCTCACGCCGCCGGAGACCGAACCCGGGGAGCTGCTGGCCGGACTGCTCGGTCAATGGCCGACATACCTGGCGTATGCGGCATCCTACATCTATTTGGCCGTGATCTGGCTCAACCACAAATCTGCCTTCTCCCGTATCCGGCAGATGGACATCGGCCTACAGTGGGCCAATCTGGGAATCCTTGCCACGCTCGCCCTTTTGCCCTGGCCAACAGCCGTGATCATCGATACAGCCAAGACAGGCAATGTGGCCGACGAGCGGGTCGCGGTCGCGTTGTACGCGATCGTCGGGGCACTGCTGTGCCTGTCATGGCTGGTGTTCTTCTCGCACTTGGCACGGCATCCTGAGCTCACCGAGGAAGAAGTGGCGGATTCCTACTTCGCGCGCGAGCGACCACGTGCCCTGGCCGGGGTAGTGCTGTACCTCGCGGCGGGAACAGCAGGTGTCCTCGTCCATCCGCTGGTAGCATCGGTGATTTTCGTGATCCTGCCTGTTTTCTACGGTCTCACCAGCCACGGGGTCGAGCACAGGCCGGGCTTCCTGCGAGGTCTCTAGGGCGCTGTCCACAGCCGCAATCGCGTTACTTTGCCGCGCCGACTTTGCAAGCGGGATTCCTGGCCCCTAGGGTACTAAGGAAGCTTACCTTTTTGGTTGAGTGCAGTAATCGATTTGCCGATCAACATCGAGGAGAACGCGCAGTGCCAACTGAGGACAACATTAAGATTCCAGGGGCTCCGTCGATTGAGCAGCCCGCCGTAGAAGAGCCCACAGCGTCGCGTGAGCCTTTGCCGCCGAAGCCTGATCAGCAGGGGCCGGAGGCCGTGTCACCCACGGGGAGCCCCACCGGCGCACCCGCAAACTCACGTGCCCAGTCCGGCCAGTACCTGACAACGGCCCAAGGTCTGAGGCTCGGAGATACAGACCATTCCTTGAAGGCCGGGCCGCGGGGCCCGATTTTGCTGCAGGACCATCACTTGCGTGAGAAGATCACGCACTTTGATCACGAGAGAATTCCTGAGCGCGTGGTCCACGCCAGAGGAGCCGGGGCGCATGGAACGTTCCGCTCTTACGGCACGGCTTCGAAGATCACCAAGGCAGGGTTCCTTGCGCCGGATGTAGAAACCCCGGTGTTCGTGAGGTTTTCCACTGTTCTGGGATCCAGAGGGTCGGCTGATACGGTCCGTGACACCCGTGGCTTCTCCACCAAGTTCTACACGGATGAGGGCACCTACGACCTGGTGGGGAATAACATTCCTGTTTTCTTCATTCAGGACGGCATCAAGTTCCCGGACCTCATCCACGCGGGGAAACCGCATCCTGACAGGGAAATCCCGCAGGCTCAGAGTGCGCACGACACATTTTGGGATTTTGTTTCGTTGCATACCGAAGCGCAGGCCCACACGATGTGGAATATGTCGGACCGCGGAATTCCCCGTTCCTACCGGACCATGGAAGGGTTCGGCGTCCACACATTCCGGTTGGTGGATGCTGCAGGTAAGACCACTCTGGTGAAATTCCACTGGAAGCCGAAGCTGGGTGTTCACTCATTGGTGTGGGAGGAGGCCCAGATTATTAACGGCATGGATCCCGATTTCCACCGTCGCGATCTGGCCGATGCGATCGAATCAGGTGCGTACCCGGAGTGGGAGCTTGGCATCCAGACGTTCCCGGACACCGAAGATCAAATGTTCGAAGGTATCGACCTTCTGGATCCCACCAAGTTTGTGCCTGAGGAACTGGCGCCGGTTCAGCCAATCGGACTGATGACGCTGAACGCCAACCCGACCAACTACTTTGCCGAGACCGAGCAGGTGGCCTTCCATCCGGGACACCTCGTCCCAGGCATCGATGTCACCAATGATCCTCTGCTGCAGATCCGCCTGTTCTCATACCTGGACACGCAGATTTCGCGGCTCGGTGGACCGAACTTCGCCCAAATTCCCATCAATCGTCCCCACGCCCCGGTCAACGACATGCTGAGGGACGGGATGCACCAGACTGCCGTGCATGGGGGAGTGGCCCCTTACCATCCGAACTCCCTTGATGGTGGTTGCCCCTTCATGGCCGGGCAGGACGTGGGAGCATTCGTGGACGTACCTGAGGAAATCGCGGCAGGAATTAAGGAACGGAGAAACCCGGCGTCCTTCGATGACCACTTCAGCCAAGCCCGGCTGTTCTTCCGCAGTTTGACGTCGGTAGAGCAGGACCACGTGATTCAGGCCTACACCTTTGAGCTTGGCAAGTGCTATGAAGCGGTGATCCGGGAACGGCAACTCATGGCGCTGGCTAATATTGACGCCGGACTTTGCGCCGCCGTCGCCAAGGGCCTCGGGATGCCGGCTCCCACGGCCACCGTTGACACGCAGGACGTGGAGCCCAGTCCCGCTGTGTCCCAGATTGGTGGGAAATGGCCTGTTGCTGGTCGCGTCGTGGGCATCATCGCGGACACTGAAAGTGACCTGTCGCTGGTGGCCGCAGCCCGCGAGGCGGTTGACGCGGCAGGCATGGTCCCCCTGATCATTGCGCCGACCGGTGGTGTGATTGAGCCGGAGCATGGTGCTGCAGTGACTGTCCAAAGGAGCTACCTCACAGCACGCTCGATCGAGTTTGACGCAATCATTGCAGCGGGCGGTGGGATTCCAGCAGCCGATGCCGTTCCGGGCCGCGATGCCAAGGCCGGCGAACCAGGTGCGACCCTTGATCCGCGCGTGGTTCTTATGGTCTCTGAAGCTTTCCGTCATGGCAAAGCCATTGGCGCCTGGGGTCCAGGTGCCGCAGTTCTGGACGCGGCCGGCGTCCCTCAGGATGCCCCCGGAATCATCAGTGGAGAAGGTCCGGACACCGTGATTCCGGTGGTCCGGGAACTGCTCTCTGCACACCGGGCATGGGAGCGGTTCCCGGCGGCAGGATCAGCTTCGTAGCACTTCCAGTAGGAGTCTGTTAGGTTCGACGGCGGCGGGTTGCCTATACGGGCCAGCCCGCCGCCGTCGGGTTGTCAGGCCGGACGGTGCTTTCGCAGCGTTCTCAAGGCGGCTGCTGCCCCCAGTCCCGCCAGTACCCACGGGGCGCCGACGAGGATGGGGTCGATCCACTGATGGTTCAGGTCGGCGCGCCTTTTCCCGACGCGGGAGCTCGCACCATGGTGGGAGAACTCGCTGAGCACACCGGTTTCGGTCACCGGGTTGTCCGGTCGCAGGGTTGCGAAGGAGCGCAGGTGGCTTTCCCACGCGTCCACTCTGTCGGCGGCGATCAGGAGCAGCCAGTGGGCTGCGCGGCCCTCGCTGTACTTCCGGTACGCGTACTTCCGCAGCGCACCGGAGATACCCTTGGGAGGGGTTGAGGTGCCAAAGACGGGGGTCACGAAAGCGTGTTCAACGGACCGTTCCCTGGGCCACTTCTCCGGCTGACGTTCGGGAAAGTCCCAGCGCGCACCGGTCTCGATACCGGGCTGCTCGCGGGGGTAGGAGGGTCTGTCCGCTGGGTCGAGGTCAACGCCCCATCCCGGAATCCGTGCCCGCAGCTCCTCCGCAGTCTCCTTCAGCGCGGGGGTGCCGGAGGTGTAAGGCGTTGGTATTTCAGCCATCATGGTCCCTTTCAGGCCGAGGTTGCGACGATGAGGGGTTTGATGCAGTCATCAAGCTTCGCCGAGAAGATGTGGTAGCCCTCGGCGATGTGCTCCAGAGGGATGCGGTGGGTGACAATGTCACTGGGTTTGAGGTGCCCGTTCCGGATGTGTTCGAACAACCGGGGCCACTGCCTTTTGACCGGGCATTGGTTCATCCGAAGCGTCAGCCCTTTGTTCATCGCGTCGCCGAACTTCACGGCGCTGAAGAGCGGCCCGTAGGCGCCCACGACTGACACAGTGCCGCCCTTGCGGACGGAGTCGATGGCCCAGTTGAGGGCGATGGGGGATCCGCCCTGCAGTTTCAGCTTGCTGCTGGTCACATGCTGGAGGAAGTTGCCGTCCGCCTCGGCTCCCACCGCATCGATGACGACGTCGGCGCCCAGATAGTCCGTGGCTTTCTTCAGGTGCACCACAATGTCGTCGTACTCCACAAAGTTGTAGGTCTCGGCGTGGGCGAATGAGCGGGCCTTTTCCAGTCGGTATTCCAGGTGGTCGATGACGATCACCCGCCCCGCTCCCATGAGCCAGGCTGACTTCGCTGCGAACAGTCCCACCGGGCCGGCACCGAACACCACAACGGTGTCACCTTCGGCAATGTCGCCCAACTGGGCGCCGAAGTAGCCAGTGGGCAGGGCGTCGGTGAGCAGTACGGCGTCCTCCTCGTCCATCCAGTCCGGAATCTTGGTGGGACCCACATCAGCGAATGGCACGCGCACAAACTCAGCCTGGCCGCCGTCGTAACCCCCGCAGGTGTGGGAGTAGCCGTAAATGCCGCCCACGGCGGTGGCGTTCGGATTGACGTTGTGGCAGTTGGAATACAGGCCGCGGGAGCAGAAGTAGCAGGACCCGCAGTAGATGTTGAACGGAACCATGACCCGATCCCCGACCTCCAGGTTTTGGACTGAGGAACCCACCTCGTGGACCACGCCCACAAACTCATGTCCGAAGGTCATCCCGACCCGCGTGTCCGGCATCATGCCGTGATAAAGGTGCAGGTCTGAGCCGCAGATGGCCCCCAATTTCACCTGCACGATCGCATCATTGGGATGTTCGATCTGCGGTATGTCTTTCTCTTCCACGCGCACCTTATAAGGCCCGCGATACACCATGGATCGCATCAGTTCCCCTTCCGGGAAGTAGTTCGTTCCGGCATCGGATTAGCCTGTCAGGCTCTAGGAGCCGGCCGGGTGGAGGACCACTTTGGTCCAACCGTCGACGCGGTCATCGAAGTTCCTGTAGGCCTCCGGGGCCTTGTCCAGTGGCAGTTCGTGGCTGACGAGGAAGGAGGGGCTGGCCTTCCCGCCGGCAATGAGGTCGCGAAGGGCCCGGTTGTATTTCTTGACCGGGCACTGACCGGAGCCCATCGTTTGTCCCTTAAACCAGTAGTTTCCGTAGTCGAAGGCCACCTGCCCCTGCTTGGCTAGTTCGTCCGGGGCTCCAGGATCCTGCGGCAGGAACACGCCTACTACGCCTAGGCCGCCGACGAACCGGACGGAGTCCACCAGGCGGTTCAACGTCAGGTTGGGCTGTTCGTTTCCGCTCGGGTCGTGGGCTTGGTACCCGACGCACTCGCAACCCCGGTCAGCCCCGAACCCCATGGTTTGGTCTTTGACGAACTCAACAGGGTCCACTTTGGAATCGTCTACAGGGATGGCACCGATCTGTTCGGCAAGCTTCAAGCGGTCACTTTGCCGGTCCACCACCATGACTTTTCCGGCGCCCTTGATGATGGCCGAGTAGGCTGCCATAAGTCCTACTGGCCCTGCGCCGTAGATGACTACCGAGTCGCCGGGGTAAACGCCGGCCATCTCGGTTGCGTGCCATCCGGTGGGGAAGATGTCCGCGACCATGACATAGTCGAGTTCCTTCTCCTCGGCGTCCTCGCCCAAACGCAGGCAGTTGAAGTCTCCGTACGGCACGCGCAGGTACTCGGCCTGTCCGCCTTGATACGGGCCCATGTCCGCGAACCCGTACGCCGCGCCGGCGAGCTTGGGTTCGGGCTGCATGGTCAGGCAGTAGTTGGTGAAGCCCCGTTCACAGTTCTTACAGAATCCGCAGGCGATGTTGAACGGCAGTACCACCCGTTCGCCCACCTTGACCTTGCTCACTGCTGAGCCGACCTCGATCACTTCACCGAGGTTCTCGTGCCCGAAGGTGCGTCCGGTTTCGAAGCTGGTGCGGCCCTCGTACATATGCAGATCGGAACCGCAAATATTCGACGACGTTATTCGCACCAACACGTCGGCGGGGCGCTCAATCTTGGCGTCAGGTACGTCCTCGACGCTGACATCGTTCGGTCCTTTGTAGACTACTGCCTTCATTTTTCCGCTCTTTTCTTGTTGCCCAAGCCGATCCGACCACGTCGATGTAGCTTTCCGTGGGCGCAGGCGCAGAAATGCCGCGGTGCCCTGAACGGAATGATGGCGCAGCCGTTACCCAGAAACGGGCGTTGATTCAGCGAGGAAATGGGGAATGCAAGTTGAGGTCCGGGCCCGCTCAAAGGGGCGGAATGCCCGAGGCTCTTAGACGTCAGGCTGTCCGGGTACCTGCCCGTCCGCCCGAAAACGAGACAACGAATGAGCCTTAATACTAAGCACACTTATTAACGCTGTCGAGGTGTAGCGCCAGAAACTTGTTGCAGACGGGTGGGCGGGTGGCAACGAATGAACTGGGCCTGTGCCTCGTCCACTTGTGACGCGCGAACGGGGCCGGCGTTGGTCATTTCAATGCCGGGATTTCCCGATTTCGATCAGAGATAGTGTTGCGGACCGTTTCGAGGACCTTCCCTGAACGCCTTTGAGGGAGATTCCCAGGAGCGTGGGAGGCTGCCACCCCGCCCATCAACCCAACTGCCTTGTCAGACCCGAAGGATGCCTGCAGGAGACCTGCCGCGAAGTTGCGGCCGCCGCGGGCCGTGCGTCGATCACTGGAGACTTAATCGAGGAACTCGGTAATCAGCGAATCCGCCACTGAGGACGAGACGCTGCGAAGTGGGCTCCGCCAACTACCTCGACCCCGGCCGGAACATGGGTTGCGAACGTCATTCCCACATGGCACGGACAACCATGGCCGCGTCGATTGCGATGTGCCGTCCAGTATGCCCGGCATCGAGAACGCACATCTCCTCGATTTCGTGCTGACCTGACCAGACAGGGCACCCGACGGCGCTAAAACTCAACAGCTCCAAGGGGAGGTTGTCGCCCACGCGAAGTTCGCTCATGATGTCCTTTGTTTGGTCCGGGAATTCTCAGTGGGGTCCGTGCCCGGCTCGGGGGAGGGACTGGTTCTCTTCCCCGGAGGCGGCCGGAAGTCATCAGCGTATAGCCCACCGTTGCCCGCCGGATTTACTGGCGCCGGGTGGAACATCTCCTGATTCGACGGGCCCGTGCGATGAATTGCGCGTTCTGGATGGCCCCTTGGGCGGAATGTTCCAGGGCGGCAAGTTGTCGTCAATGTGCGGCGCGGACAGGATTCTGCACGAATTGATCGCTTAGCAATCAAAGGATGCACACATTGGAATGCTTGTCGCCCAGGCCCGGTGGGCGGCAACCGTAGGATTTGAAAACCGGTCGGCGGCTTCAAAGCCCACAAGTGCGGGAGGCAGCGTTTGCCCATGCGCGGCACTATGGCCCGGCGACCCCAACACGAACAGGAGGGCCTTATGTGCACCGTCAACACCATGCCGACTTTTCCCAGCGTGGGCTGTCGGCCACAGGTGATGGCCCTGCGTCCTCGTTTCCGTCGAGGGAGTGGCGTGGAAGCGGGCCCGCAGAGAGTGCGGATTTCTCGTGAAGCGCCATCGATCGACCCCCATTCAGTGAACACCCGATGCGCTGCATCACCACACTCCCACGACTGATGCAGCGGCTAGGAGCGCACGTCGGAGCATTTCTCCGTCGACGCCTGTTGTCCATGTGTCCAGCTCTGACTGACGGCGTCCCCCCTCATAAGAGCGTTGGTAGTCGATGGTTGCTATGCCTGCTGTTCGGCGGGGTGCTGTCAACGTTGTCGGTACTCCTGCCCCTCGCTTTTGGACTTGAGCCGTGGGCCGGCCTGGAGGCGCATGCCAGAGTGTGCACCCTCATCACGGTCCTGCTTTTCCCGGCCGCAGTTCATGGCACGTGGCGGCTCATTCGGCACCGAGACGGTGAGCTCATCGAAGCCTCACATACCTTCGGCCCTATGGAACTCGCCACCGCGGATGTCCCGCGTGCGCTGAGCCGAAGGGACCAGGACATTGCGGCACGCGTCGATTCTCTGTTGACCACCCGGTCACTAACCGTGGTTTTCCAGCCGATCTGTCATTTGGGAACGGGCGAGGTTGTAGGCGTCGAAGCGCTCACGCGCATCATAGGCCCTCCGTTCAGGTCTGTAGATCAGTGGTTCACAGACGCAGAGTCAATCGGTCGCGGCCTCGAACTCGAATTCCTGGCCTTGAAAATGGCACTGGCCGCCGCTGCGGGTCTTCCTGCCCACGTCTACGTCGCCGTCAATCTCTCACCATCTGCGTGCCTTGACGTGAGGCTAAGTGGGATCGTGAGGAAATCAGGTCTCAGGCCAGAGCGAATCGTCGTAGAGCTGACCGAGCGCTCACCCGTAGCTGACTACGCCCGTCTCACGGCAGCGCTCGCCCCACTGAGAAGCGCTGGGGTACGCATAGCTATTGATGACGTCGGAGCCGGGTTCTCCTCCATGCGACACATCCTGAGGCTCAATCCGGAGCTCATCAAACTCGACCGGTCAATCGTCGCGGGAGTTGATACCAATCCTGGCCAGAAAGCTCTGCTCGCGGCAATGCTCAGCTTCTCTTCCCACATCGGGGCCGGGCTGGTCGCCGAGGGAATTGAAACCAGTTCCGAATTGGCCACGCTGGCTGAGCTGGGAGTTAAGACCGGACAAGGGTACCTCTTGGGGCGACCCTCTGTGCTTCGGGCGATCGGGTCCCACTCGTGGTGGCGGAACCGGTTGCCAACAAGTGCGATTGACGATCGTCACCATATCCAGGGCTGATCCTCGGGAGCAAGGGGCTGCGCCGGCCAATAGGGACCTCGATGATCTTGATCGCTTGGTGTCCCTCCGAGCCCGGCGCCGAGCCACCTGGCTTATCCCTCTGAAGCAAACGCGGTCCGGCGGTTTCATGCCAGGCGAGCAGCTGTCCGAGGGGTCACAACTCGGTCTGTTTTCTTAGTTCGGCGGCTCTAATCTGCAGTAGTACTGGCTTCTCCTGCGCGTCCCTCAACGAGAGGCCAGTGAGTTCCTTGACAGCGCGCCGCATGGCTGGGAGGGTTGTGAACCCGCTGGCGCCCGCTATGTCCGTCAGGGAACGTCTCCATGAGTTTGCCTCGGCGAGGAGATCAATGGCCTCCAAGGTCCGCAGGGCGCGGATGTATCCGCTGACCTGAAGTGTTTCGTCGTCGAAAAGGTAGTAGAGCGCCCGGCGTGAAAGAAAAGAGTAAGCTACAACCTCGTCAACGGTGAGCGCAGGACTTCTGAAGTTCTTGCGCACGAATTTCTTGATCGTTGCGATGCGGGCCAGCTTGAGATCCCCGGGATCGGCCGGGGTTTCAAGCAAGGAGCTGACCAGAGCCAACATCATGGACCGGGCGACCGGCTGGAGATGTTGGATCTCCTGCGCAATGACCGTCCGCTGCCACCCAGACAGGGCAGGAAGAATCAACCCACGCAGGATGGGATTGCTTCTGATATCAGCCAGCTCTTTCAGCCGTTTCATGGCTTTGTCGTCCAAGCCCAGCAGGTCCCGATCGAAGTGGATCCGCACAGCGCTAAAACCGGCTGGTGCATGGAAGTTGCCCGGCAAAGAAAGATCAAAGAACCTGACTGTCCCGGGCGAGACGGACTCCCCGCGTCCCGAGAAGCTGAACTTGTTACAGGCAGTTCTGAAATATACAAGCCAATCGCTGGGCCTCGTTTCACCGCTCCAGAAACAATCGGCGGGTTCATTCGTGACATCGACAAGGCTGAAGCCGGGACCGTCCAGGCTCAGGGCTGTTGGATTGAAACTCGGTCGTACCAGCTTGTCGGTCTTTTCCAGCCGAACTGGAGCGTCAATTGCACTGCCGTACCAGCTTCGCCAGTGTTCGAACTTTTCTTCGGGACTGAGCCCGACCGGAACCGCGTAGCGCCGTACGTGATCATGCGGTGCGCCGTCCGGTCTGCCAACGGGATTGTCGCGAGAAGTGTTTTCCATGGGCTTGGGACTTTCTGGCTGGAACTAGATTAGATGTGCCGCGTCCCTGCGACTGTTCGTGATCATGTTGTTGGGGTGGTTGGCCGACAGTAAATTCTACCTGCGGCCGACGGGGAGGTTCGTCCGCTGAGGGTGGGTCGGCCTGCGCCGCGGCGGAATGACGTTAAAGTCGTGGATTTCCGCCGTCAGGACACGATCATTCGTCATCGGCGACCGACTGGCGACGGTGGCGTTCCCGTTGACCGTACGCAGCTCGAAGAATGTCGTCCTTTGACTCGAATCCCGAGCCCAACGCACCACCGATCAGCGCCGCCGAAGTGGTCATCCACGCGACTTCGGCAAAGTCCCAAAAAGTCACTGGGTGTTGCATGGTTACCGCCAACAGGGCGTTGTCGATGGTGAACGCAGCGGCCAGCAGCACGGCCACGAACAGCAGGAAGTAGCTGATAACGACGCCGATTATGAGGGACCACACCGTCGAGATGTTATACAAGGAAGCCTTGTATCGTTCGAGGGAATCGTTGCGTTTGGCGCTTTCCCACAGATCGTGCTGGACGATGATCCAGAACACCATCGAACTGATGGAAAGTGCCATCAACAGTGTCAGTCTCGTCGTCCCGAGGAGGTCTGCGAGCTGCCAGATGGTGTTCGTGACAAGGGCGAAAGCGCCGGTGGCAATCGCGGCGGCCATCGCGCTTCTCAGGCCGAAGACGAGCCGCCATGGACGGTTCGCACGCAGCATGCCCGCCAGTAATCGTCCCCGGCCGAGGCGGGTTGCTGAGACGTAGCGGAACCCAATCGGCCCCTGGTCGGGAACAGTGGCTTCAATATGCCTCGATTTGTGTAACGAGGGTGGACCGAATTCCACCGCTTCATCTTCGGGATCGAAAGGACGGTGCATCGCCCAGCTGAGATCGGCGACGGCGGTGCGGACCCGGCGGTCCATGTTGATGGCACCGAGAGCGGGCACGGAAACAAGGGAGATCTGCTCGCCAAGCGCAACCTCCGCGATCACGGTCCGGCCATCCATCCGGATCGGAAGGTCGGTGAGGCAAACCATGACGTCCCATGCGCGGAGGTTCCTATGCTTCGCCAAGGAGCCCAACATGGGCTCCAACCCGTTGCCGGCAGTAAAATCCTGGTACTCAATCACCACTGACCAGACGTGCCGCTCATCGGCGAGGTTGAGCAGATCGCGTACTTCGCGCCCGTTGCGCTCGGCAAATTCGGCTGTGACTTCGGGTTCGGCGAGCACGCCCAGCGTACGGGCACTAGTAGGGTTCATATCGAAAGAATGTTCCAGCACGCGCTTGTCTCCTGTTGTTCATCGTTCATAACGAGTGAAGCCGGATTCCGTGACGCATCCCCGCATGGTCAACCGGTGGCGCGCTCACTGCGGCCACAGCCTGATTTAGGCACCGCTATGGGAGGTGGAACAAGGCACCGTGCGGACGAAGGCGCCAAGCCCGCGTTGCTACGTGCAGATTCAGGCGGGTCTCGGGATGGGCAAGATCGAAGCCGGTGATCTGCCGGATGGAATTCAAGCGATAGCGCAGAGTGCTTCGATGGATGGCCAGACTTTCTGCCGTCTTGTCGTAGTTGCCGCCGTGGTCAAGGTATTGGGCCAAAGTTTGAACCAGGTCCGACCCTCGGCTCTCGTCGGAACGCTGAAGGTCACCTAGCCACTCGTCGAGATAACCGACCAGGTCCGGTACGTTCCCAGCTGTGTCCAGGATCCGGTAGATCCCGAGTTGATCAAAGCGGGTGGCCCCGTAGCAATCGATTGAGGCGGTTCGAATGTGCAGCGCGTGCAAGGCCTCCGAGAAGGAACGCGGAATTTGCTCGACATCAAGGCTGGAACCACCGATGCCCACGGAACCGGTGGCACTTCGCAGGGTTTTGGCAACGACGGAATACACTTCGGCACCCAACGGATCTCCACGCACCACGGCAACAGCCATGTCCGAACGCCCTGATACAAGTGCGGAGCAGTGGAGTTTCTGGAACGTCCGGCGCAATGCGTCTACCACCGTGTCATCAGTTCTTGGCGGCTCCCACACCGCCACGACGACGTGCTGCGGACCACTGATGTCATATCCCAATGCCGCGGTACGGACTACTGCTGTTGCGGCCTCCATTCCGGATACGAGTTCGTCCACGAGGTCCCGCCCCAGCTTCAGCTCCAGCAAGGCAAGAGCGCGGCGGTGCGACAACTCTGCTTCCAAGAGCCGCGCTGCGTACTTCAACGCGAAGACATTGGCGGCGGTGACCGGAAGGTCGGTTTCCAGCATGCAGACAGCTCCCAGCACCTCTCCGTGCGACAAGGCAAGGGCGACGAGCCTTCGATGTTCGCTGACTGGCAAGCCCGAGGAGATCCAAAGTTGGGCAGTGCGCAACCTGGCCGCTGCGGGCAGCCTCGGGTAAGGGGGAGTCGAACCGATGCCAGCCTCCGCACTGATTTTCCCGAAGGCGTCCTCAATGTAGATGGGCCGGCCCGTCAGCCGTGAAAGGACCTTCGCCAGTAGTCCCTCCCTGGTCTCACTTGTACCGAGGTCGAGGGCCGCGCCCTGGTCCAAAGCCTCCCGGATACTGTCGCGTTCTTCCAGCTCCAGGATTCGCACCGACAGAGACCGGAGTCGCGGGTCCACGCCGTCACGTCGGTGTGGCTGACCGGGAGTGTCCTGGGGAAGTTCTGAGGTGCGAGCTGCTGCCACTACCCCTGCAACGGCCCGCAGCTGTTTTAGCTGGGGGATATCCGGCGGGTTGTCGGCGGACAGGACCAAGCACCCATTCAGCTCGCCGCCGCTACTTGTGAACAGCGCATAGAGCCAGCCAGGCCTGGCGCCCGGGAGCACCGAGTCCTTGCCGTTGAGGCGTCGGACGTCTTGATCCTGCGGTGATGCCGCGCGTGCCAGGACGGGCTTCAGCTGGCCATTCACCGCAAGGTACCGGTCCTGGATCTCACAAAACGACAATTCGGATACCGCCTGCGTGGCCGTGTTGAGGAATTCCTCTGCCGCACGTTGGTCGATCATGTGAATCCTCGCTTCGTCCAATGGGAGGCCTGCTGGACACAAGACCGGGCGGAACTGTTGCTCTCAGTGATCACGACCCGGCCAAGCCGCTTGCCTCCATCACGTGCAACAAAAAATCGACGATCCTGGGCCCCGGTAGGCCTTCCTGTAGATGAGCCTCTCCGCAGGTTAGCCAACGCCGTATTTGGCCAACATGCCGTCTTTCATTCACTTGCCAATGTGGAAGGCTTGAATCGGCATCTTGGGACCCAACCTACGCCTGTACTCCGCCGTTGTTAAGCTGTTGTGGCCGATGTGGGATCTGAGGCTAATGGTTCAGCGTCCGACGACGGCCCAAACCGGAGTAAGCGCAGGTGTTCGTGGATCATGGCCACCGCTGTTGAGCCCTCACCGGCAGCAGCTGTTACACGTTTCACTGATCCATGCCGAACATCCCCCACCGCGAACATCCCGGGTACGCTGGTTTCGAGGGGTAGTCTTCTGCGCCCCAGATGGCTGAATTCTGGAGGGAACTCCCCGAGGTCAGCGCCGGTCAGAATGAAGCCTTTGTCATCCAGCGCGAGCGTACCCTGCAACCATTCTGTGTGCGGTACGGCACCGATGAAAATGAAGAGGTAGCGGGAATCGAAGGTGTGTTGTTCACCCGTGGCCCGCAGATCGACCACGACCTGTTCCAGTGCGCCTGAACCACTGACGCCCACGATAGTGGCCCCCAGAAGCACCGTTATGGCAGATTGCTCTTCGATCCGGTCCGCGAGGTACCTCGACATATCCGCGCGCAGGTCCGTCCCCCGCACCACCAGACGCACTGCTGCTCCGGTGCCGGCCAGGAAAAGCGCGGCCTGGCCGGCGGAGTTTCCCCCGCCGACGACTGTCACTGGTTGCGATCCGCAGAGCCTGGCTTCATGGACAGTGGCGGCGTAGAAGACGCTGTTTCCCTCCAGCGACTCCAGCCCAGCAATCGGCAGCCGGCGGTAGTGGACCCCTGTTGCCAGCAGAGCGGCCCGTGATGAGGCAGGGCCGCTGCCGTTGAACTCGGCGCGGAAACCGCCATCCGTCAAGGCGATGGTGCGTGCCCCGCAGGCGACGTTAATGTGTACCCCGAACTTTCGGGCCTGAAGGATCGCCCTTTCTGTGAGTTCGCCGCCGGAGATGCCGGCGGGGAAGCCGAGAAAGTTTTCGATCCGCGGTGAGGTACCTGCCTGCCCACCCAGCCCGCCGCCCTCTTTAAGGACGACGGACAGTCCGTCGGATGCTGCATACACGGCCGCCGCCAGGCCAGCAGGACCAGCGCCGATCACCATGAGATCGTAGGTGGTCGAATGTTCTTTGACAGCTCGCAATCCCGTGGCGAGGGCCAGGTCTGCGTTTGAGGGGTTCCTGAGGACTTGCGAAGCATTCAGCACCACTGCGGGAAGGTCGCCCGCGGGGATACCGACCCGGTCCAGAATGGCTTGTGCTTGGCCGTCGTTCTCAAGATCAACCAGTCGGTGCGGCAAACGGTTGGAGGCGGAGAACTCCAGGAGGCGGAGGGTGTCGCGGCTGAAGCGGGATCCGACGATCCGGATGCCCGCGCCGGTACCGATCAGCAGGATGCGGCGCTGAAGATACGCACGGAGGATGGTCTCACCCACCGCGGCGTCCGTCAGAACCACGCGGCGCAGATCTTCACCACTGATCTGCAGCACCTTGGAAGCTTCGGCGGACACGCTACTGACAAAGGACGGTTGCCCCTCGACCAGGCCCAGCTCCCCGAGGAACCGTCCAGGACCGTGGACTTCGAGGATGTGCGTGCCTGGACCCAGCTGCGCGGCCTGGTTGCCCTGAACGTCCAATAGCCCCTCCACGACCACTACGGTGCCCTGCAGAACGACGAAGAAGTCGCCGTCGAGGTCGCCCTCCCGTGTGAGGACTTCGCCGGCGGCGGAACCCCTGATGGTGCCGACTCTGCTCAGTAAATCGATCTGGGCCTGGCTTAGCCGCGGATAGGCGCCGGAGACATCCGGTGTTTCAACCGGCCCGGAGTCTGCGAAAGGCTGCATCAGATGTTGCCCCCGTCAACTTCTTAGACGAATGCCTCGTGGGGATAGCACCAGCGCCAATTCTCGCCGGGCTCCAAGGAAAGAACGATTGGATGCAACTCGGTGGCGTGGGCTCGGGCGTGCCGCATGGGCGACGAATCACAACACCCGACATGGCCGCAGGACAGACACAGCCTCAAGTGAACCCAAGGAGTACCCAGGGATAGACATTCCTCGCAGCCTTCCGGCGTGCGCACCCGAACCGGACGAATTTGCGCGAGATGCGGGTCGGGAATTCGTGTAGTCATGTCCGCTCCTGTGATGGTTCGTTCATGGAGCCGACCCGGCCGTGACAGCCAACAACGATGTTACGTCGGCACTGACCAATGGTGTGGGTACCATCCGGCCCGGCGAGCGGGGTGCACCAGATATAGCCCAGTACTAGACCCGGCTCAGCTGCCTGTCAAGTGGTTTACGTGCTCGTGACCCTTGCTTGGTTGGACCGGCCATGTGGCCGATCCCCACCTGTGTCAGTGCCTTCGTCTCCACGCCCGGGGCCGTTCGCACGACAGGTTAATTTGCTGCAGCATATTTGACCTAACAGGGTCATGCGGCTCTCCCGTCCAGGGGGCAGACTCAACTTTATAAGACTGCATGACGAAGCCACGAAACCCCTGAGCCTCTTGGCTGGGCGGCAACGGCCTGCGTCGTGCGGTGCAACCTCGGGCGGACGTCGCCGCAGGGCCGGTCGCGTTCTCCAGGACCGGAGTCAGTCATGGGCAAGGCAGTAGGAATTGATCTCGGAACAACCAACTCGGTGATCGCTGTCTGGGAAGGTGGGGAGGCGCGCGTCATTCCCAACGCGGAAGGAGCGCGGACAACCCCGTCAGTTGTGGCTTACACCGACAGCGGGGAACGGCTCGTGGGGCAACTGGCCCGCCGGCAGGCGATCCTCAACCCCAAGGGAACCATCACGTCGGCCAAGCGATTTATCGGCCGTCACAATGATGAGATCACTGATGAGGCCAAGGCAGTGAGTTTCGACGTCGTGGCGGACGACAACGGTGTGGCGCGTTTCCAGGTGCAAGGTAAGAAGGTGGCACCTGAGGAAGTGAGTGCGCTCGTTCTTCGTAAGCTGGTGGACGACGCCGCGAAGCAACTGGGCGAGAAGGTAACGGAAGCAGTCATTACGGTTCCTGCGTACTTCAACGATGCACAGCGAACCGCCACCAAGGACGCTGGCAGAATTGCGGGGTTGGAAGTCCTGCGGATTATCAATGAACCTACCGCAGCCGCCCTGGCCTACGGCATCGACAAACGTCAGCATGAGACGGTTCTGGTTTTCGACCTGGGCGGAGGAACCTTTGACGTGAGCCTGTTGGACGTCGGCGACGGCGTTGTGGAGGTCCGTTCGACGGCGGGCGACACGCACCTTGGCGGGGACGATTTCGACCGGCGCCTTGTTGATTACTTGGCCGATGATTTCCAGAAGCAGGAGGGCATTGACCTGCGTGCGGATGCGCAGGCCTTGCAACGTCTGTTCGAAGCGGCCGAGAAAGCGAAGGTCGAGCTAAGTTCTGTGACCCAGACGCAGGTCAGCCTCCCCTTCGTCACTGCGGACGCGGCGGGGCCCAAGCATCTGACCACCACTGTTCGGCGCTCTGTTTTTGAAGACATTACTCATGATCTGGTGGAACGGACCATGGATCCGGTCAAACAGGCGATGACGGATGCCAAGGTTACCGCCAACGACATCGATGAAGTGATTTTGGTCGGCGGATCCACCCGTATTCCGGCGGTACAAAATGTGGTCCGGCGCCTGACCGGTGGAAAAGATCCGAACATGAGCGTCAATCCGGACGAAGTCGTGGCCATAGGTGCGGCGATTCAGGCCGGAGTTCTTAAGGGCGAAGTCTCGGATGTCTTGCTGTTGGATGTTGTGCCGCTTTCCCTGGGGGTTGAGACCCGCGGCGGTGTCATGACAAAGATCATCGAGCGCAACACGACCATCCCCGCACGGCGAAGCGAAGTGTTCTCCACCGCCGATGATAACCAGCCTGCCGTGG
Organism: Pseudarthrobacter sp. PvP004; assembly: GCF_017876035.1. Taxonomy (NCBI): domain Bacteria; kingdom Bacillati; phylum Actinomycetota; class Actinomycetes; order Micrococcales; family Micrococcaceae; genus Pseudarthrobacter; species Pseudarthrobacter sp. PvP004. The sequence continues at coordinate 1,651,145 of NZ_JAGINL010000001.1, read as the reverse complement.
ACGTCGTGGTCCTGCAGGGGGAGCGGGAACTGGCTGCGGATAATCGGGTTCTGGGTCGATTCCAGCTAACCGATATCCGGCCGGCGCCTCGCGGCGAACCGCAGGTTGAGGTCACGTTCGACGTCGACGCAAACGGCATTCTCAACGTCACAGCCCGCGATAAAGACACAGGCAAGGAACAAGGCATCACGATCAGTGAAGGATCCAACCTCGATGCCAAGGAAGTCGAGCGAATGATTGCCGAGGCCGAGTCCCACAGGAGCGAGGATGTGCAGAATCGGGAGCGCATTGACACCCTGAATGAACTCGACGCGGTGGCTTATCGCGTTGAGCGGGCCGTCAATGAGCTGGGTGATGCTGTCCCGGTGCACGACAAGGCCCGTGCTGAACTACTGGTTGGTCAGGCGCGGGACGCCGTCAGCAACCAGGCCGACGTTGGGGCGGCGAGGGAACTGATTTCCGAGCTCCAGCAGCTGCAGTCGGCCCTGAGTGCCTCGGCAGCCTCCGTGGCCAGTGCAGGGGCTGGCCCGGGACCCGTGTCTCAGCCCGGGACTTCTGACAATGTGGATGACGATGACATTGTCGATGCAGAATTCGATCGTGGCTAGGTACGGCCATGAGCGACCACGCAGGGCCGGCTGGGCACGCCGATCCAGGAAGTGATGGAACGGAGACCGCCGCAGCCGGCGAAACGGAAACCATGCCTGGGGCGTCGGCGGAAGCGCTGGCCAAAATGGAGGATCTTTGGCGCCGCGCGCTGGCTGACGCAGACAATATTCGAAAACGCGCCGCCAGGGAGGCCTCACAGCTAAGGGCCCAGGAGCGCGCAGCGGTCTCGCTGCTGTGGCTGCCCGTCTTGGACAATCTGGAACTTGCCCTCGCTCATGCCCCCTCTGCCGGGGACCCCCTCGTGGATGGACTGGCCGCTATCCGTTCTCAGGCCATCGATATCCTGGCCCGCCTCGGGTACCCCCGGATCGACGGCGAGAACGTCCCCTTTGACCCTAGGATTCACGAGGTGGTCAGCGTATCGGAGACGGATGACGTTCCTCCCGGGACAGTGATCACCGTCCTGCGCCCGGGTTACGGCGGGACTGATACCATCCTCAGGCCCGCCGCCGTCGTCGTGAGCCGGGCGGTGACCGCTGACCGTGGCTAAGGATCACTACTCAGTCCTCGGCGTCCCTCGCACGGCGAAGCCGGATGCAATCCAGCGGGCTTACCGAAAACTGGCAAGGAAATACCATCCGGACGTCAATCGGGAGCCGGATGCTGCGGACAAGTTCAAGGAGATCGGCGAGGCGTACGATACTTTGTCAGATCCCGAAACCAGGGCGCGCTATGACCGGTTCGGCGCGGACTACCGGCAATATGCCGGTAGCGGTGCTGATTCGGAGGCCGGCGGCGCGGGGTGGGGTTCAGGTGGTCCGCGCCCAGGCCCGCGCCCGGGACGCGGCCCGTACGGCGGCGCCCATGTCGACATGGGAGGGGACGTCGATTGGGAGGATCTGCTGGGTGGCTGGTTCCGTCAGCACGGGGCGGGTCCGGCGCCGGGCTCAGACCACGAGGCCGAGCTTCGGCTGACGCTCGAAGAAGCAATCCGCGGCGGGCGGCGCACGGTTCGCCTGGCAGAGCCAGGTGGCGAGACGCGGAATTACGACGTCAACGTGCCGCCCGGTGTGGTGGACGGCCAGCGTATCCGACTCGCGGGGGAGGGCGCCGGTGGCCGCGACGGGGGCCGGCCGGGGGATCTCTTCCTGACCGTGAGCATCCAGCCGGACGCGAGGTACCGCCTCAAAGGCCGGGACATCCATTTCGACCTTCCCGTCACGCCGTCCGAAGCGGCGCTCGGGGCCAGGATCAAGGTCAACGCGCCCGGCGGCCCTGTGACCATGACCGTTCCAGAAGGGTCTTCCAGCGGACGCAGACTACGGCTTCGCGGGCAGGGGTTGCCCGACCCGAAAGGCCAGCCGGGGAACCTCTACGCCGAGATCCGCGTCATGGTGCCCCCGCGGTTGAGTAATGAGGTGCGCAAGATCTACGAGCAGCTTGCAGCCGTGTCCGATTTCCACCCGAGGGAGGGGCTGCTGTGAGCCGCCAATATCCGCTCGCCTATCCGTGGCGCCTGAGTCTCGAAGCGGTGGCTCGTAGCAGCGGTGTCCACTCCGACGTCGTCATGAGGTTCGTGGAGCTGGATCTGATCCGGCCGCTGGGAGGCGATGGTCCGGGCGGTCCCTGGTTCAGCCCGCGGGCTCCTGAATTGATCGCCCGCGTCCTGCGTCTGCATTCGGAGCTGTCGCTGAACTATGCGGCAATCCCGCTGGTACTGGATTTGCTGGCGAGGGTGGACACGCTGGAACGTCGTTTGGTTGAAATCTCGTATGTGGAAAGGACTGCTTCGCCATGAACATGGAGAGCTTTACCCAGAAGTCGCAGGAGGCGTTGGCAGGGGCACAGCGGATCGCCCAGCAACACGGCCATACCGAGACCGACGGGGAGCACCTGCTTGCGGCCCTGCTGGAACAGGAGGCGGGACTGGTCCCGCGACTGCTCGCAGGCATGCAGATTGACGTTGAGGAGCTGAACAGGGCGGTCGAGACCGAGCTGCAAAAGAAGCCGAAAGTCACGGGGCCTGGCGCAGCACCCGGTCAGGTGTACGTCAGCCGTAGGCTTGGCACACTCCTTGATGCTGCTGAACGTGAAGCCAAACGGCTCAAAGACGAGTACGTCTCGGTGGAACACCTGCTGGTCGCGCTTGCGGAGGAAGGCCGGGCATCGGCGGCCGGCAGGGTGCTGGCGGAACACGGCATTACCCGCGAGGCATTCTTGTCGGTCCTGACCCAGGTTAGGGGAAACCAGCGCGTTACCTCGGCAACGCCGGAACAAACCTACGAAGCGCTGGAGAAGTACGGCCGCGATCTGGTGGCGGACGCGCGTACCGGAAAGCTGGATCCGGTCATCGGCCGCGACTCGGAAATCCGGCGGGTTGTCCAGATACTGTCACGCAAGACCAAAAACAACCCGGTGCTTATCGGTGAGCCTGGAGTCGGCAAAACCGCCATTGTGGAGGGACTGGCCCAGCGGATCGTCCGGCAGGATGTGCCCGAAGGCCTGAAGAACAAGACCATTTTCTCGCTGGACCTGAGCGCCCTGGTGGCCGGTGCCAAGTACCGCGGCGAATTCGAGGAACGGTTGAAGGCTGTGCTGGCCGAGGTGCTGGCGGCAGAAGGCAGGATCCTGCTCTTTGTGGACGAACTGCACACCGTCGTCGGGGCAGGCGCTTCCGAGGGGTCGATGGACGCCGGCAACATGCTGAAGCCCATGTTGGCCCGCGGGGAGCTGCACATGATCGGCGCTACCACGCTCGACGAATACCGCAAACACATCGAGTCTGACGCCGCATTGGAGCGCCGCTTCCAGCCGGTCACGGTTGAGGAGCCCGACGTCGAGGACGCCATTTCAATCCTTCGAGGCTTGCGGGAGCGACTCGAGGTATTCCATGGCGTACGGATCCAGGATAGTGCCCTGGTGGCCGCGGCCACCCTTTCCCACCGGTACATCACTGACCGGTTTCTTCCCGACAAGGCCATTGACCTTGTGGATGAGGCGTGCGCCCGGCTCAGGACGGAAATCGACTCGATGCCGGCGGAACTGGATGAGCTCACCCGGAAGGTCACGCGGCTCGAAATCGAAGAAGCGGCACTTGCCAAGGAAACCGATCCGGCCAGCAAGACCCGGCTCACGGAGTTGAGGCGTGAATTGGCGGACTTGCGCGCCGAAGCCGACGCCAAGAGGGCCCAATGGGAGGCCGAGCGCCAGGCGATCCACAAACTGCAGGAAATACGTACTGAACTGGAGCGGGCGCGGCTGGAGGCTGAGGAAGCCGAACGGAATTACGACCTCAACCTGGCGGCAGAGCTACGCTACGGGCGACTTGCCGACCTCGAACGGCGGCTGGCCGCCGAAGAAGAACGGCTGACCGCTAAACAAGGCGAAAAGCGCTTGCTCCGCGAGGTGGTGACCGAGGACGAGATCGCCGACATTGTCGCGGCCTGGACCGGGATACCGGTCGCCCGGCTGAAGCAGGGCGAACGGGAGAAGGTCCTTCACCTGGATGAAATCCTTCGCGCCCGCGTCGTCGGACAGGAAGAAGCGATTACCGCGGTGTCGGACGCCATTATCCGGGCCCGCTCCGGTATCCGGGATCCCCGGCGACCCATCGGCTCCTTCATCTTCCTCGGCCCCACGGGAGTCGGGAAAACCGAGCTTGCCAAGGCATTGGCTGCATCGCTATTTGACAGCGAGAACGCAATGATCCGGCTGGATATGAGCGAGTATCAGGAACGCCACACAGTGAGCCGCCTGCTGGGCGCTCCGCCCGGCTACATCGGCTACGACGAAGGAGGACAGCTCACAGAAGCGGTACGCCGGAAGCCATACTCGGTGGTGCTCTTTGACGAGGTGGAAAAGGCCCATCCGGACATCTTTAACACCTTGTTACAGGTGCTCGACGACGGACGGATTACAGACTCGCAGGGCCGGACGGTCGATTTCCGCAACACTGTCATCATTATGACGTCCAATATTGGCTCCCAGTATCTTCTGGAAGGTTCGGCCGAAGGAGGGACGATCACGGAGGAGGCGCGCGGCATGGTGTTGGGTGAGCTCCGGGCGCACTTCCGACCCGAGTTCCTTAATCGCGTCGACGACACGGTCCTGTTCGCGCCCTTGGGACTGGCGCAAATCGAACGAATCGTTGATCTGCTGTTTCAGCAGCTGCGGCAGCGGCTGGCCGAGCAGCAAATAGAGCTGCACCTGACCGAACAAGCACGCCTTCTGATTGCCGAACGGGGCTTCGATCCGGTCTACGGAGCCCGGCCCTTGCGCCGCTATATTTCCCATGTTGTCGAAACGCAGGTGGGTCGGGCCTTGCTGCGCGGAAGCATCGAGGAGGGCGGAGTGATCACAGTGACCGTATCCGGAAACGAGCTCGTGGTTGAATACAACACATCGGAGCTAGAGGAGGCCGGAACCACATGAATAAAGCCATCATCAAATGTCCTCACTGTGGCAAGTCGAACCGCGTTCCGGCCGCCGCCGACGGCCGGCCGCGCTGCGGGAATTGCCACCACGACCTCCCTTGGGTGGTTGAAGCGGGCGACGACGACTTCAGCGCGATCGCCGAACGAGCCGGTGTTCCGGTATTGGTGGACTTTTGGGCGGTGTGGTGCGGACCCTGCCGGATGGTGAGCCCCGTGCTCGACCAACTGGCACACGAACGCGCCGGGCAGATCAAACTTGTGAAGGTCGATGTGGATCACTCGCCGCAGCTCTCTGCCAGGTTCGCCATCCAGGCGGTGCCGACGTTGATGGTCATTGTTGACGGCAAAATCGTGGCGAGGCAGGCCGGCGCGGCTCCCGCGCCGGTGTTGAGGTCATGGCTGGAGGAAGCACTCACGAAGTAGCCCGGAAACAGCGGACGACGGCGGCAGTGGCGGTGTCCCGCCGTCGTGCCTTTTGCGCTTCGCGTCCAAGTTCAGATGTCTGAGAACAATTCCAGTGTCTGACTGAAGGAATGGGAAGACTGCGAATATCGCGGTCTTCTCTTTTTGTATCCCGGCGCTCAACGGCCCCTTGCACGAAGTGATCCCTTTGCGGCAAAGCTCTGCACGAATCGGATTCTTCGCTACTTTTTCGCGCCATCAAGATTCATAGAATAATTTCACGCTGATCGTCGGGTTTCTCCGTCCCAGCGGGATGCGCGTTTTCACTTTTTGTCACCTCAAACACAGGAAACAATCATGCGTAGAATTACCAGGCTCTCTGCCATTTTCACCACTTCCGCTGTGGCTCTAACCCTCGGTTTGACCCCTGCCTCGGCCGACGTCGTCGACTCAACGATCTCCGGCGGAACGCTTACGGCCAATACCTACGGAGCGACCCTGACAGGGGTCACCCTGGACGGATCCAATACCCAGACCTCCACGGGCAATTCCTCCTCGGAGTGGACTATCACCGATGCCCGTGGCACGGGCTCGGCGTGGGCTCTTTCGGTGAGCGCATCCACGCCGACCAGCGCCGCAGGGACAGACGAATCGATCCCACGCACTATCCCTGTCAGCGGCTTGACGATCACGCCCGGCACCATCACCGCGGGCGCGGGCTCGGACTCTGCAGCTACTATCACCGCCCCGGCATTGGCTTTGTCAACGTCCTCTCAGGCTCTGGTCTCCACGGTGGGCCAGAACATGGGAACGTACACGCTGGCCCCGGCGTTCAGCCTCGCCATTCCGGCCAACGCCTACCGCTCCAATTACGCTGTTGGCGCCAGCGGAGCCCTGAACCCTTACACCTCGACCATCACTTACACCATGGGCTAGAACACGCGGGCCCGTCCGCCGTCCTCTTTACGAGGAGGCGGGCGGGCTTTCGCTCCCCACACCACAGCACCACAATCGCTAATCCGGATGCTTCCAGGACTGAGAAAACGTGAAAACACCATCCCCGCGCCTGACCGGGCCAGTGATCATCGCTGTGGCTTTGCTGATCCTGGAAATTCTCCTCATGGCCGGCCCCGCCTCTGCAGTCGATAACGGGACTTTGGGTATCCGCCCGGAGACAGAATCGGACTTCTTCCACTTGTCCCTCTATCCCGGGGCCACGACGGAGGCCACAGCCGTCGTTTCCAACCACACTTCCTCGCCAGTGACCCTGCTGACGTATCCCGTAGACGGGGAGAACACGGTGCAGGGAACCTTTGCGATGGCCGCACAATCCGCCCCCCGCGAAGGTGTGGGGGCGTGGGCCGAGCTTGATACGGAACAGATCACCGTCCCCGCCAACACGGACCTGAAAGTGCCCTTCCGTCTCACCGTTCCCGAAGGCACACCTCCAGGAGACTACGCAGGAGGGCTCATCATCCAAAGCCCCACTGTCCAAGGCAAGACCACCGCGGTCAATGGTGATACCGCCGTTCGACTGGACACGATTCAACGCCAAGGCGTCCGAATTTACCTCAACGTTGCCGGCACGGCAGCCAAATCACTGGCCCACGGCAGCCTGAGCTGGAAACACAACGGGGACAACCTCGACTTCACTCTGCCCATACGCAACACCGGCAACACCATCCTGCATCCGTCCGCTCACATGGAACTCTCAGGCTGGCCGGCAACGGCGACGAGGTTGGAATTCGACACACCCGATGGCCTCCTTCCAGGAGCGAGCATTGACCTGCACGCCACACTCGCGCGGGCACCCATGATCCAGAGCGGCGCGGCCGAGGCAACGCTGACTTCTGAGGCCGGCACCGCTCAGGCGGGCTTGCGCGTTTTCTACGCACCGTGGCCACTCCTTGTCATTGGCCCGGTCTGCTTTGCTGCTGCCTTCTACGGGGCGTGGAGGGCTTTCCGTTTCATTCGCCGCGCCCGCATTGCGCTCTCCCAGCTGAAATCCATGGGGAGCGCGGCACCTCAATAATGCGCGGGCGCCGTTTCCCGAGTGGTCCCGTCCGCGCGCCTGGGCAAGGTTCGAACAGCGCGTTGTTGGCGCCGTCAATCGCCGGTCCGGTCAGGCTGCAGAGTTGAGTCTCTGCCGCAGTTGTTGCAGGGCCATATGAACGACGGGCTCGGATTTATGGATCTCCCTGATATTCATCCCCGTAAACTCTTTGATTGCCCGGCGCATGCTTTGAACGTTAGTGAATCCGCACCGTGCGGCAATTTCTGAGTAGGTGATTCTTTGGGCATCGGCTTGAAGCAGGAGCTCCAGTGCTTTCCGCGTTCTCAAGGCGCGAATTCGCTCACCCAGACGGAGTTCTTCAGTCTCAAAAAAGTAGAACAAGGAGCGACGGGAGAGGTTGAACTTTCCGGCGATCATTGCCACGTCCAGACTTGGGTTATCGAAGCTGGTCTCAAGGTATTTCTTTACCGCCCGGCTTAGTGCGGGTTTCTGTGCCTCATCGTCGACCGGCGATTCGAGCAGGGAACCCACCAAGGTTGCCATGACGGATCGGAGGATCTCGCCGGTTGCTGATGCCTCACTGTCAATGCCCGGCCTCTTCCAACTCATCAAGGCGGGGACCACGAAGGTGCCCACAATTGGGTGGCTTGCAAGGTCAGGCAGGCGAAGAAGGGAGCGCAGTCCGCCTTCGCTGACGTTGAGACTGATGCGGTCTATGTTGAGCTGTTGTGCGTGAAACCCTTCGGGGGCATCGAAACTGCCGCCCAGCGACGTGTCGATGAATCTCACCGAGCCCGTCGGAATTGGTTCGGGTATGCCGTTGAGATCCAGGGTCAGGCCTGATGCCTTACGGAAGTATGCAAGGCGCAGATCCGTGGTGTCGGGATTCGGCGCCCAAAAGCCCAGCGCGGGGGTGTTGTGCATCTCTATGAGGCTGAAGCCCGGTCCGGCAAGATTGATGGCTGAGGGACTGACGGACGCAGGACTCTCGCCTTCTGACCTTTCCAGCCGCATCGGTGTTTCGACGGCGTTGCCGTACCACACCCGCCAATGCTCAAACCTTTGCTCGGGAGTGAGCCCTTCCGGCACTGCGTATCGTCGCACACGGGCGCTGTTTGCGTCACCAGATTGAGGCATGCCATCCTCCTTCACCAGCCGAGCATCATGGCAGTCGTGTGAGCTGCCACGGCGCCTTAAGGAAGCGGTTGCGGTGACTCGTCAGACCGGCCGAAAATGAGGTCCGCTGGTAGGGCAATTTTACCCCTGGATGCGCCTTCGGCTGGCGCGTTGATGTGCTTATATTGGTGCCGTCGAGGCCTGCATGAGCATGTCGTGCACAGGTACGTATTTGGAGAAAGGGCCGTGGCGGGTCCAAACCCACGCGCGGCTGTCTAACCGAATTAGTGCAGAGAGGTGGTCACGTAGGTGCGTCCTGCAATTGTTTGGCCATCGCCTCAAGAAGCGGCCAGGGTGTCGGGGGAGCGGGCTCTTCCTGCCGATTGATATTTTCTTTTCCGCCGGAAAGCAGCCGGGTTGCCAGTTGATTTACTCGGTGGGGGGAGAGGACATGCTCGACGGCCAAGATGCTGGCCCCAACCACTCCAGCTTCCGGCCCGGTTGCGGATTGGGTGATGTTCAGGTGCTGGGTCGCCAATGGCGTTGATCGTGCATAGACCGTTTCGCGTATTCCTGCCATGAGGTGTTCTCCGGATTGGGCAAGCGAGCCGCCCACAACAATCAGGGATGGGTTGATGAAGCTCACGCACATGTTGAGCATTTCTCCGATGTCACGGCCCGCCTGGCGGACCGCTTGGATAGCAGCTGGATTCCCGGAACGAACGAGCGAAACGACGTCGCTTCCGTTGGTTGCCCCCAGTCCGTTCTCGCGGAGCTGGGCGGCGATGGCCGGGGCGCCCGCTATGGCTTCCAGACAGGCACTCTTGCCACAGCGACACAGAATTCCTGCCCCGCGGGAAACAGCAATATGGCCGACGTCTCCAGCGACACCTGCTGCGCCCCGCTGCAATTCTCCTCCACTAACCACTCCCGATCCGATCCCGGTGGCGACCTTGAGGAAGATCATGTTCTCCTCGTTTGGCCAGCGGGTGGCCCTCTCACCAAGTGCCATAAGGTTGACATCGTTATCCACGAGTACGGGTACGCCCAAGGTTTGCTGAATGTAAGCGGGAACATCGAATCCGTCCCATCCCGGCATGATCGGGGGGCTCGTCGGCTTCCCAGTGGAGTGCTCAACGGGGCCAGGTAGCCCAATGCCGACTGCGATGACATCAGCAGTCGGACGCTCCAGCGCTTTCAAGTGTCCATTCACCATCGTCAAAAGCCAGTCCAGGACCGTTTCGGGTCCGCACGAAATCTCCATCCGCTCTGTGGTTTCCACGAGTACCGCTCCTGACAGGTCCGTGAGTGCCACGGTGGCGTGAGTGGCACCAACGTCTGCAGCCGCCACCAACTTTGCGCCTGGGTTGAAAGCTAGCCGCGCCGATGGACGGCCTCCAGTAGAAGGCGCCCCTGATACGGGTATCACCAGTTCCAGCTTCAGGAGCGGCTCAAGGCGGGAACTGACGGCGGCTCGGCCCAACCCTGTTGTCCCAGCCAAGTCGGCTCTGGTTCGGGGTTGTCCGTCCCGCAGGATTTGCAGAAGCTCGCCGGGTCCGCCGTTGTCCATGTCACTCCAATTCAGGGCTCAAAAGAGGTTGTTTGTGTGCGCCTGAATTGCTGACGCATCGGGCTCACCGGCCCCTGCGGGCCCTCATCTCCACTCAGTGTCAAGCTGCTCACTCGTTCCCGTCCACCCGGCGAAGTGCTAAGCATCAAAAAGTGCAACTTGGGCGTGCATTCGACCGTCCTCAGCGTCAAAAGGTGCAGACTTTTGCTGGGCCCCTGACCAAAGTCAGGTGCTGCGTGTCACTGTTTCGGCATGGAAAACGACAGAACCACGACAGCCCCCTCCCGGTTACGGGCCGGGTTCGTCGGCGCCGGGTTCATGGCCGAGGTGCACAGCCGAGCCGCCCGTGCTGCAGGGGCGGATATCGCCGGCATTGCGTCCTCGAGCCGTACCAGCGCCGACCGCGCCAAAGACCGCCTGGGTGTGCAGCAGGCCTACGACTCCGTACAGGACCTCGTCGAAGACGACGCCATCGACGTCATCCACATCTGCACGCCAAACGGCACTCACTACGGACTGGCTGAGGCCGCGCTGAAAGCAGGCAAGCATGTGGTTTGTGAGAAGCCTTTGGCCACCAACGTCCAGGACGCAACCGAACTTGTAGAGCTGGCCGCCAAGGCCGGGACTGTTGCGACCGTTCCCTTCGTCTATCGCTTCCATCCGATGATCCGGGAAGCCCGGGAACGTATTGCATCGGGCCAAACGGGACGGATCTCCGCCATCCAGGGCTCCTACCTTCAGGATTGGCTGCTCTCCCGGGAAGACGACAACTGGCGAGTTGACGCCACTTTGGGTGGGCCCTCACGGGCGTTCGCCGATATCGGCTCCCATCTGTGCGACCTTGTCGAATTCGTAAGCGGTGAACACATAACAAAAGTCGGCGCCCTGAGCCGGACTCTTTTCTCGGGCCGGACGAACAACAAGGACATCCAGACCGAGGACCTCGTTGCCGCTGTTTTCGCCACTGAATCCGGCACCGTGGGAAATCTCTTGGTAAGCCAGGTTGCTCCTGGGCGGAAGAACCGCCTGATGATCGAGATCGCGGGTTCGGAGGGCACCCTCCAGTTCGACCAGGAAGCCCCGGAGACGTTGTGGCTAGGCAAGCGGGCGGGGTCCCAATTGCTTGTCCGTGACCCGGAGGTGCTTAGCCCGGACGCAGCACGGCTGAGTGTTCTGCCAGCTGGCCATCCGCAGGGTTATCAGGATGCCTTCAATGCGTTCGTGGCCGATACCTATGCCGCCATCGACGGTGACGTCCGCGAAGGCCTGCCCACGTTCCAGGACGGCCTCAGGTCAGCCATCCTCACCGAAAGCATCATCAAATCCAGTAAGGGCGGCGAATGGGTCGACGTCCCAAACACAAAAGAGTTAGAAGGAGTGCAGCAATGAAAATCATCCAAGTAGGCCTCGGCGCCTGGGGCGCCTCATGGCTGAACGTGATTCACCACAGCAAAAGTTGGGAGCTGGCCGGTGTTGTCGACGTCAACTCCGACGCCGCACGGGCCGCTGGTGAACAGTACGGAATCCCCGCGTACGCCACCATCGAGGACGCGCTGGACCACAAAGATACGTTCGACGCTGCCTTGGTCATCGTTCCACCCGAATACCACGCAGCCGTGGCCATCCCTGCTCTGGAAGCAGGCGTACACACACTTATTGAGAAGCCACTTGCGCACAGCCTTGAAGACGGCGTCCGGATTATCGAAGCGGCAGAGAAATCCGGGAAACAGGCCATGGTGTCACAGAACTACCGTTTCAAGCGCGCAGCCCGCACCGTTCAGCGCCTCATACGCGACGGAGTTATTGGAGACCTCGAGCATGTCTTCGTCGACTACAAGAAGAACCCGCCGTTCGAAGGCTTCAGGCTCGAAATGGATGAACCCTTGATCGTGGATGCCATGATCCATCATCTTGACCAGCTCCGCGGCATCGTTGGTGTCGAACCCACCGCAGTCCGTGCACGGTCCTGGAACACCGGCACCTCGAGGTTCAAGGGCAACGCGTCCGCGGTGGTGCAGTTCGACTGCGACAACGGGGCACGCGTCGTCTACACCGGATCATGGAGCTCATATGGCCCGCAGACCAGCTGGGACGGTGACTGGGAAATCCAAGGCAGCAAGGGCGCCATTACGTGGAAGAACAACGAGGTCACCATCAACTTCGCATCACTGTTCGACACCGTATTCCTCGCCGGCGCCGTGGAACGCTCCGGCGTCATGCACGTCGATTTGGACCCGTTGCCGGTGGAGGAACGCTTGGGAACCCTCGAAGCGTTCCGCGACGCCATCGAAACCGGGAACAAGGCTGAGACGGATGTCACCGACAACATTCAGAGCCTGCAACTCGTCATGGCCACCGCCGACTCCGCCCGCCAAGATGGCGCGCCCATCACCTTGAAGACCAACGCCGAACTCTTCGGCAGCCACTAGCACTTCCGACCCGAGGAAGTGTCGAATTGACTGGAGATACAAACATGCAGCCACAAACAGCCACCGGCTCTGCCGGTCCGGTTTCCGGGAGGGCTGGCCCCGGAAAATCCCACGACGAGTCCCGTTCACGGCTCTCCGGCGTCGGCGACTTCATCGGTGCGCAGGGCCTGCTGGTCGTCGTCTTGCTCTTCGGTGTACTGCTGACGTTCCTGAGCCCGGTATTCCTGACCACAGTCAACCTGGTAAACCTGCTCTACCAGTGCACGATCCTCGGTGTGTTCGCCATCGGCATGACCTTCGTGATCCTTACCGGCGGCATCGACGTCTCGGTAGGATCTACGGCTGCCCTGTCGTCCGTGCTGTCCATGGGCGTGATCGTCAACATGGATATGCCGCCGGCAATCGGACTCCTGACCGGCCTCGTAGTTGGCGCCGGAGTCGGAGCGGTCAACGGACTGATGGTCACGAAGCTGGGCATATCCCCGCTGATCGCGACCCTGGCAACACTCTCCGCCGGCTCGGGAATCGCCTTCGCCTACTCGGACGGCGGCAACATCACGCCTGTGCCGAAGGTGCTCACCGATATGGTCAGCGCGAAGATCGCCGGAATTCCTTTGCTCATACCGGCCGTTCTGGTGCTGGCTTTCCTGGCCCACTTGGTCCTGACCCGTACTACCTACGGACGTTCCATTTACGCCGTCGGCGGCAACAAGGAAGCAGCCCTGCTTGCAGGCATCCGCGTCGATCGAGTCACGATGAACGCTTACATTATCGCCGGCCTCTCGGCGGGAATGGCGGGTCTTCTGCTCACCGGTCGTCTGGCCTCCGGAAGCCCGCGTGCCGGCGACGGCATTGAACTCACCGTCATTGCCGCCGTGGTCATCGGCGGAACAAGCCTCTTCGGTGGCCAAGGAAACATCAAGGGCACACTGCTCGGCGTGCTGTTGATCGCGATGGTCTCCAATGCCGTAAACCTTCTCGGAATCCCGTCGTCCTACGACCGCATTGTCCAGGGCGTCGTCATCTTCGCTGCGGCCGCCCTGGACGTGTACCGCTACAAGTACGTCCAGAAGAACCTGTCAAGGAAACGCAGGATCGGACCGCCGGCGGCGATAGACCCGACGACGGCGGGCAGCCCGGTTACCGGGCCAGCCACAGCGCACACCACCGGAACTTCGGCCTAACAGCTCACCCGCATACAGGCCGGCACAGCCGGCATGTCCTAGCACCCAACAGAAAGAGTAAGTCAATGAAGACCTCACCCAAACTGGCGGTCCTCGCGGCAGTCTCCGCCGCAGCCATAGCCCTCACCGGCTGCGCACCCAGCGCCGCCCAGGAAGCCAACGACGGAACGAAGACTAAGAAGATCGCCGTCCTGCTCTATAGCCAGAGTTTTGAATTCATGGTTGCCCTCGGGCAGGGTGTCAAGGATAAGGCGAAGGAACTCGGCGTGGAGGTCACAGTCCTTGATGCCAAGGGCGATTCCAGCACGCAGATCAGCCAAATCCAGGACCAACTCGCCCAGGGTGTGGACGGCATTGTCCTCAGCCCGAATAACTCCGCTGAATTGGTTCCCGGAGTCCAGATGATCCACGATGCCGGAAAGACCGTCACCACCGTGGACTCGGTCATCCCGGGTGACATCGCCGACGCTGCCGTCGCCTTCGACAACGAAAAGGCCGGCAAGCTTGGCGCTGAAGCCTTGGCCAAACTGATGGGAGAAAAGGGAACCGTCCTTGAGTACCAAGGAGCCAAGGGTGCTTACCACGCGATTCTGCGTGGCAAGGGGTTCAACGATGGCATCAAGCAGTTCCCCGGCATCAAGGTCATCGGCCGTGACGCACAGTGGACTGCAGACAACGCTCTGTCCCTGACCGTCGATAACTTCACCGCAGATTCCAGTATCAATGGCCTTTTCAGCCACAACGACGAAATGGTGCGGGGAATAGTCTCCGGCCTCTCCCAGATCAACAAGGACGCTCCGGTGGGCGCCGCAAACCACATCCCGCTCGTCGGAGTAGACGGCACACCCCTTGCCCTTGACCGGATCCGAAATGGTGTCCAGGACGCCACGATGGACCAGAACCCGTTTGAGATGGGCGCACTGGCCCTTCAGGCCCAGGTTGACCTGCTTGACGGCAAGCAGGTGCCCAAGATGCAGCTGACTGACACCAAGCTCATCACCAAAGAGAACGTCGATGACCCCACTCTCTGGGGCAACATCTTCAAGGACTAGCGCAGCTCACCCCTCGGCTGCTTGGCCAGGCCTCGCCGCTTGGCCAGGCAGCAACACCAATTCCATCAAGGAGAAACATGTCCCGCTTCAAGTATTCCTACAACGCCATCGTCTACTACCAGGAAGACATCGCCAAAGGCATTGACCGCGTCGCCCGTTATGGCTACGACGCCATCGAACTGGTCGGAGAACCGGCAACGCACAACGTCGATGAGATCAACAAACTGACCAGCGACGCCGGTATCGACGTCAGTTCCATCTGCAGCATCTGGTTTGGAGAGGAACGCGACCTGATCAACCCCAGCGCCGCCAACCGGCAGAAGGCCTTGGACTACGGCAAGTCAGTAGCTGACTTCGCCGCCGCCGTCGGAGCTCCGACCATCATCGTCGGGCCGTCCCCGGTGGGCAAGACCGAAGCCCTGGCGAGCGATGAACAGGAATGGGAATGGGCTGTGGAGAACGTCCGCACACTTGGCGAATACGCGGCGAGCGTCGGCATCAACATCACCCTCGAACCGTGGAACCGCTACGAGACGCATTTCCTGAACCGGCTCGACCGCGCCGTTGAACTTCTGGACGCTACCGGTCTGAAAAATGCCGGCGTGCACGGAGACCTCTTCCACATGAACATCGAAGAAGACACCATCCACGGTGCCTTCGCCCGCGCCGGCAGCAAGGTCAACCACGTCCACCTGGCCGACTCGAACCGGGCAGCCCCCGGTGTAGGACACATCGACTTCCGTCCGACACTGCAGACGCTGAAGGACATCAACTTCGACGGCTACCTGACCTTCGAACTTCTTCCCGCCGCGTCGAATCCCTTCGCCATGATGGCACGCGGCGGGCACCTGGAGTTCCTGGACCCCTACACCGAAAAGGCCATCAACGAAATGAAGAAGCTGGAACAGGAGCTGTGGCCCAATGAGTAAATACCAATTCGGAGTCAGCACCTTCATCCTGGTCTCCCCGTTCACAGACCAGGACGTTGATCAGTTCGACGTCGCCAAGGAGATGGGCTACGACCTGATCGAGGTCTGCATTGAAGACCCGGCCGTAGTCAGTGCGGAAGCACTGAAGAAGGCCTCGGAACGGACCGGACTGCCCGTGTCCATCTGCGGTGCATTCGGACCCGATCGCGACGTCTCACACGAAGACCCGCAGAAGCGGCGGCAGGGCATTGACTATCTGAAACTCTGCGTTGACATCGCTCAAGCCGTCGGATCCCCCCACGTGGCCGGCCCGATGTACTCCGCCACCGGCAAAGCACGGCTCCTTCCCCCCGAGGAACGTCGGCAGCAGCGCCAGTGGGCAGCCGACAGTCTGCGTGAAGTGGCCGACTACGCCTCCGAACGCGGCGTTACCCTGGCCATAGAACCGCTCAATCGCTTCGAAACGGATCTGGTCAACACCGTCGAGCAGGGACTGGAACTCTGCGAATTGATCGGCCGGGACAACGTGGGCCTGATGCTGGACACGTTCCACATGAACATCGAAGAGAAGAACATCGCTGCGGCCATCACCTCTGCCGGTGACAAGGTCTTCCATTTCCAAGTGTCAGAAAACGATCGCGGAACGCCCGGCAGCGGACACGTTCCTTGGTCCGAGACCTTTGACGCGTTGAAAACGATCGATTACCAAGGTTCCATTGTGGTCGAATCGTTCCTTCCCACGGTGGAGGAAATCGCCAAGGCTGTTTCGCTCTGGCGGCCGGTGGCACCGTCCATGGACGCGCTGGCCAGAGATGGACTCACCTTCCTGAGGAGAGAACTGCCGTGACTAAGACGCCCGGACGTGCTCCAGCAATCGTTGAAGCACGTAATCTCGTAAAACTGTTTCCGGGCGTCGTCGCCCTCTCCGGCATGAACTTCGAACTTCATGCCGGAGAGGTGCACTGCGTCTGTGGTGAGAACGGAGCCGGTAAATCGACGCTGATTAAGACGCTCAGCGGGTTTTACACTCCCGACGAAGGGGGCGTGTACGTGGACGGCGAACTCATGCCCTCCAGTACAGCGGCCTCCAAAGCCGCCGGGATTGCAACCATCTACCAGGAGCACAACCTGGTCCCGGACCTGTCCGTGGCCGAAAATGTACTGCTGGGAAACTGGGGTGGACGCAACGGCATCCTCTCTCGCCGCGAGATCCGCAAGCGGGCAAGGAAGGCACTCGACCAGGTTGCACCGCACCTCAACCTCGACACTCCTGCCATGGCGCTCTCAACGGTGGACGGCCAGATGGTGGAAATCGCGCGCGCCATAGCCCAGGACGCGAGAGTGATCATCATGGATGAGCCAACCACCGCCCTGACCGAGCAGGACGTTGAGAAGCTGTACAAGCTCGTCAACGAGCTTCGGGGCAAGGGCTTGGCGATCATGTACGTTTCGCACAAACTGGAGGAAGTCTTCACCCTGGCCGACCGGATAACCGTCATCCGCGAAGGCAAGACCGTGGCCTCATCCGTCCCCGCGGGTGAGCTAGATGCCCGATCCGTCGTGCAGCTGATGGTGGGCCGGGACGTGGACCTTTACGAGCATATTCCCCGCGAACGCGGTGAACTGGTTCTTGAGGCGCGGGGTCTAAGCCGTGCCGGAGCGTTTGAGGACGTGAATGTTCGACTGCATGCAGGGGAAATCGTTGGACTGGCAGGACTCGTGGGCGCAGGCCGGACAGAGGTCGCCCGGTGCATCTACGGGGCAGACAAAACAGACGCAGGAACCGTAGAGATCAACGGCCGGAAACTACGTCTCCATGGTGCTTCTGACGGCATCGCCGCCGGCATTGCCCTCGTCCCGGAGGAGCGAAAGCTGCAGGCCATCATCCCCATGCTGTCCATCCGCGAAAACACCACCCTGACTCTCCTGAAACAGATCAGCAAGTGGGGCGTGCTGAAGAGGGGCCACGAAAAGAAGATGGTTGGCGACTACATCAAAGAACTTGATGTCAGGACCCCCTCTGCGGAAACGCCGATACAGTCCCTGTCCGGCGGCAACCAGCAAAAGGTCATCATCGCACGCTGTCTGGCCAGCAATCCCAAGGTCCTCATCCTGGACGAGCCAACAAAGGGCATCGACATCGGCGCGAAGGCCGAGATCCACCGTCTGATCGAACAACTGGCTCGCAGAGGCGTAGCCGTACTCGTGATTTCCAGCGAACTCCCCGAGTTGCTCGAGCTCTCCGACAGAGTGATGGTTATGCGGTCCGGCCGAGTAGTGGCCGAACTGGACAAGGCACAAGCAACCAAAGAAAACGTCATCGCATATGCCGCGGCGTAAGCGATCCAACCAGAACGGATAGAATCATGCCCGATCAACAGACCCGGCCGTTCACCCTGTTCACCGGCCAGTGGGCCGACCTCCCGTTCGAGGAAGTCGCGCGTCTTGCCTCGGGCTGGGGCTACGACGGCCTGGAAATCGCCGTCTCCGGAGACCACCTGGACGCCTGGCGCTGGGACGAACCCGGTTACGTCGAGTCCAAACTCGCCATCCTGGAAAAGTACAACCTGAAGGTCTGGGCCATCTCCAACCACCTCAAGGGCCAGGCCGTATGCGATGACCCCATCGACTTCCGGCACGAAGCGATCGTCGGATCCCGTGTGTGGGGCGACGGGGAACCCGAAGGTGTCCGCCAACGCGCCGCCGAAGAAATGAAACACACCGCCCGCCTCGCCCGCGCCCTGGGCGTGGACACCGTGGTGGGGTTCACCGGCTCCTCCATCTGGCAATACGTCGCCATGTTTCCGCCCGTCCCGGAAAAGGTCATCGACGCTGGATACCAGGACTTCGCCGACCGCTGGAACCCCATCCTGGACGTCTTCGACGAACAAGGGGTCCGTTTCGCCCACGAAGTCCACCCCTCCGAGATCGCCTACGACTACTGGACCACCGTCCGGACCCTCGAAGCGATCGGACACCGGGAAGCGTTCGGCCTGAACTGGGACCCGTCCCACTTCATGTGGCAGGGCATCGATCCCGTGTCCTTCATCTGGGACTTCAAGGACCGGATCTACCACGTGGACTGCAAGGACACCAAGCTCCGCCCCACCGGCCGGAACACCGTAATGGGCTCCCACCTGCCCTGGGGCGATCCGCGCCGCGGCTGGGACTTCGTCTCCGCCGGACGCGGCGACGTGCCCTGGGAATCGTCCTTCCGGGCCCTGACTGCCATCGGCTACACCGGACCCATCAGCGTGGAATGGGAAGACGCAGGCATGGACCGCCTCCACGGCGCCCCCGAAGCCCTCGCGGCGCTGAAGAAGTTCGACTTCCCCGCCTCACAGACCTCCTTCGACGCCGCCTTCAGCAGCAAGGACTAAACCGAAGACCATGACGCCTAAGACTCCCGGAGGTCCGGGGTGTCTTACATTCAGGCCAATTCGGTGATGCTCCTGGATTGGGCCTCCGCTCCTCGAAAGTTGTAGGGCGGAGGTCCAATCAGTTGACTAGAGCGCCACGCTTTTGGGAGGCGGCGGGCTTGGAGGGAGTTGCTCGCCAACACTCCGGATGATGGACACCATCGAATCATCTGTGCCGACTCCCTGCCTCTGAGCACGAGTTTCCTGAGTCCCGTTCGATCCGCTGCCCACGAGCTTGATGACCTTTCGTTACTTCGTGGGTATGTTGCGCGAGTCACATCTATTTGCTTCCACTGAGCTGGTGCCTTGATCCTTGCATGACCTAGTTTTTTAGCGCTTGTCAGAGCGTGCCCAATGGAGGACACAATTTATGACTAACGTTCTTTGGTTTTCGGAGCTTGGCTTGTCCGACCTTGACCAGGTTGGCGGCAAAAATGCATCGCTTGGCGAAATGGTCCGGAATCTCGCCTCTGCCGGGGTGAAAGTTCCGGGCGGATTCGCGACGACGGCGGACGCTTACCGGCGTTTTCTGGCGGAGTCCGGGTTGGATGCCCGGATCGAAGGCATCCTGGAAGGCCTGGACAGCAGCGACGTCACTGCTTTGGCCAAAGTCGGCCAGGAAATTCGCACCTTGATTCGTGAAACACCGTTCCCGGCCGGATTCGAAGGAGACATCCGGACCGCTTATGAGCGCCTTACGCAGGAGCATGGTGGGGATGTGTCGTGGGCGGTGCGTTCCAGCGCCACGGCTGAGGACCTTCCGGATGCATCATTCGCCGGTCAGCAGGAGACGTTCCTGAACATCCGTGGCATAGACAACATTCTCTTGGCCATCAAGGATGTGTTCGCTTCCCTGTATAACGACCGGGCCATAGCCTACCGGGTGCATCACGGCTTCACGCATTCTGAAGTGGCGCTGTCGGCCGGTATTCAGCGGATGGTGCGTTCCGACGTCGGCGCCTCTGGCGTGATGTTCACCATGGACACCGAAACCGGCTTCACGGACGCTGTGTTCATTACGTCCTCGTATGGGCTGGGGGAGGCCGTGGTCCAGGGTGCTGTGAACCCGGACGAATTCTATGTTTACAAGCCGGCCCTGGCAGCCGGTCGTCCGGCCGTGCTCAAGCGCGGACTGGGGGAGAAGGCCGTTCAGATGGTCTACACGGACTCGGAGGAAGTTGGCCGGACCGTTGACTTCGTTCCTGTGGCGCAGGATTTGCGGAGCCGTTTCAGCCTGACCGATGCCGAAGTCCAGGAGCTCGCCCGGCACGCTGTAGCCATCGAGGCACACTATGGCCGTCCGATGGATATTGAGTGGGGTAAGGACGGTGTGGATGGTGAGCTGTACATTCTTCAGGCTCGTCCGGAAACCGTCGAGTCCCGTAAGGCCGCCGGGACCACGTCCCGGTACACGCTCACGGAACGTTCCACGGTGTTGGTGGAAGGCCGGGCGATCGGTCAGCGGATCGGTGCCGGGCAGGTTCGGGTGCTGACCTCGATCGATCAGATGGCCTCCTTCCAAGAGGGTGATGTCCTGGTGGCGAACATGACGGATCCGGACTGGGAACCGATCATGAAGAAGGCCGCGGCTATTGTCACCGACCGTGGCGGACGGACCTGTCACGCAGCGATCATTGCCCGGGAGCTGGGTATCCCCGCCGTCGTCGGTACCGGGTATGCGTCCCAGATCCTCAAAGACGGGGCCCCGGTCACGGTGTCCTGCGCTGAGGGGGAGGCCGGTCTGGTCTATGAGGGTTTGCTCGAGTACTCCTTGCACGAGACCAGCGTGGAGACCATGCCGGAAGCTCCGGTGAAGATCATGATGAACGTGGGTACCCCGGAACAGGCGTTCAGTTTCTCCAGGCTCCCCAACCATGGCGTGGGCCTGGCCCGCCTGGAGTTCATCATCAATCGACAGATCGGCGTCCACCCCAACGCCTTGCTGGCGGTGGGAGGCGAAATTGAGCGCCCGGCTGCCTTGGATGACTACACCGTCCGGCAAATCCAGGAAAAGACCGCCGCTTACGATGGTCCCCGCGATTACTATGTCCGCCGCCTGGCCGAAGGCATCGCCACCATCGCGGCGGCGTTTGCGCCGGATCCGGTCATCATCCGGCTCTCGGACTTCAAGTCCAACGAGTACGCCAACCTCATCGGTGGTCCGGCTTTCGAGCCGGAGGAGGAGAACCCGATGATCGGGTACCGTGGCGCGTCCCGGTACCTGTCGGCGTCCTTCCGCCAAGCGTTCGAACTCGAGTGCGAAGCCTTGAAGTACGTCCGCAACGAGATGGGCCTGAGCAACATCAAGCTGATGGTCCCGTTCGTCCGGACCTTGGACGAGGCTCGCGGTGTGATTGAACTCCTCGCCGCCAATGGGCTCCGCCGGGGCGAGGATGGGCTGGAGATCGTGATGATGTGCGAACTGCCGGCCAACGCACTCCTGGCCGATGAGTTCCTGGAGTACTTCGATGGTTTCTCCATTGGCTCCAACGACCTCACCCAGCTCACTCTGGGACTGGATCGTGACTCCGCCCTGGTTGCTGAGGGCTTCGATGAGCGGAATCCGGCAGTGACCAAATTGCTGGAATTGGCGATCACCGCATGTCGCGCCAAGGGCCGCTATGTGGGAATCTGCGGCCAAGGCCCCAGCGACCACCCGGACTTTGCCGAGTGGCTGCTCGGACAGGGCATCAGTTCGATTTCGCTGAACCCCGATGCCGTAACCGAGACCTGGCTGCGCCTGGCCCGCACCACACGTACCACCAGCACCACCGCCTAAATGGCAGACCACACCACCGCGGGGGCGGGCTCCGTGCCCGCCCCCACGGTGTTCTTCCTTTCCGACAGCACCGGAATCACGGCTGAAACACTCGGCAACACGCTGCTGACCCAGTTTCCCGGCCAGCGGCTGGAACGGCGCACCATCCCGTTCATCACCACCAGCGAGCAAGCGCGTGAGGTGGTGGCACTGATCGACCGGGTCGCGGACAGCGGTTCCCTGCCGATCATCTTTTCCACGGCTGTGGGGCAGGACATCCGTGCCATCCTTTCCCGGAGCCGCGGGCAGTTCTTCGACTTGTTCGGCACGCACATCGGACAACTCGAACAGACCCTTGGCGCGCAGGCCAACGGCAAGCCCGGCCAGGCCCACGGCGTGGGTGACGCCGTCCGCTACCAATCCCGCATGGCCGCCGTCGAATACGCGATAGAGCACGACGACGGTCAGTCGCTTCGGGCGCTCGAACGCGCCGAGCTGATACTCATCGCCCCGTCGCGGTGCGGGAAAACTCCCACCACCATGTACCTGGCCCTGCAACACGGCATCCTCGCCGCGAACTTCCCCCTGGTGGAGGAAGACTTCGACACCATGACTCTCCCGAAACCCTTGCTGCCCTTCGCGAGCAAATGTTTCGGGCTGACCTCCCAGCCCGTTCGCCTCAGCCAGATCCGGCAGGAACGCCGCCCGGGCAGCAACTACGCCTCACTGAATCAGTGCGCCTTCGAGCTGCGCAATGCCGAGGACATGTACCGGGCCAACAACATCCCTTACGTCAACTCCGCGTCCATGTCCGTGGAAGAAATATCCGCCACCGTCCTCCAACGCATGCAGCTGCACCACTGATGACGCTTGGTGGCCAACGTTCGTCCCCTACCATGTAACCGGGCAGGCATGACCCACATGCGATTGCAGACTCGATGTTTTCGTGCTCGACATGTGCGCCGTTATCGGCGTTACTTGCGTTTATCTTTTGTGAATATCGAATGGAACTCTGAATCTGGGCAGCTCAAGGTCGAAAGCAATGATGAATGGTTTGCCGTCGGCTTTGCCTGCCTCCATGAGGACGTTCATGCGAAGTGGCTTGGTCGAGTGGAGGGATTCCGGGCAGCAGGGTCCGTACTTCGCGAAAGGGGACCCTTAGCATGTAGTTCACATGGTGAAGCCGATTGCAGCGCTCGAAGACGCCGCGATCGAATCGCCCTAGCTCAGTGTCGGGGTTGGTCGAGAGAGCTACTTTTCTCGCATCACGGGCGGGAAGTGTAGATGAGGCGTCTCCGCTGATAGTTTGTACCGTTTTGGTACCATTGGGGCATGGCAATGAATCTCCGCGTCCCGGAAGACCTCGATCGCCGGCTCGAGGAGCTCGCAGCCGAGGAACATACGTCCAAGTCGGCGTTGCTCTTGCAGGGTGCCGAGCTTGTCTTGCAGCGCCACGCGCGCCGGCGTGAGATTAGTGCGGGCCTTGATTTCGTTATGGGCCATGACGCCGAGCTGCTGACCCGCCTTGAGGACGCGTGACCGCGTACCTCGACATTGAGGACGCACTGCAGGTAATCGACCGGTACGGGTTCCACATCCGCGACGTCGGCCTGCTCGCCTCGGCGCTGGCCAGGCCAGCGACAACAGTCATGGGCACTGAGGCCTATCCGGAATTGGCGATGAAGGCGGCCGCATTGCTGGAGTCGGTGGCCCGCTTCCATCCGCTCATTGACGGTAACAAGCGTATCGCCTGGACGCTCATGGTTCTGTTGTTGTGGATCAACGGTTACCGTCATGACTTCACGACTGACGAGGGCTTCGGCCTCGTGGTCGGAGTCGACGAAGGAACTGTTGAATTGCGGGACTCCGCCGCGCTGCTTTCCCGGCATCTGGTTTCGCGCTAGCCCAGGCTGCAGTCCGGTCAGGGCCATTGATCGGGGTCCCGCCGCCGGTCTGCCCAGGCGTCGTCGGCTAGCGGCCGCAGCAATTGCGAGGGCGCGTGTCCGTACCGCTGGCGGAAGGCCCGGCTGAAGTGCGAGGGGTCCGAGAATCCCCACGTAAGGAACAAGTCCGTCAGTGTGCCCTCATATCTTCCGGTCAATAAGGTCTCCCGGATCCTCTTTAGACGTTGCTGCCAGACCCAGCCCATCACTGTCTCACCGTCCGCTGCGAAGGCGCGGTGGATGCTGCTCGGAGATAGGTGAAGGTCGCTTGCGATGGATTTGATACTGAGGGACTCGTCGCCCAGGTTTTCGAGGATATGGGTTTGCACGAGCTTGCGCCGGGAGATTCGGTGCGCGTCCGGGACGCCCCGGGTGAGGCCGCCCAAGCCAGCAACAATCAGATGCTCAACGCCCTGGGAGACCGATAAGGCAACATCGGGAGACAGAACGTCAATATCGTTCGCTAGGAACTGCACTGTATTTACCAGAAGACGTCCAGCCCCCGGATCCGCGTTTACTGCCAGCGCGGTGAGTCTGGCAGCTTCGGGCAAATATCGCTCCAAAGCGGTTCTCGGAAGGCGGATCACGAGTTGCTCAAAGTGGTCGGTCAGCAGCAGTGAATACGGTCGGGTGGTGTCATAGAGCGCGAATCCGCCGTCGTGGAGGGCTGCCGAGCGGCCATCCTGGGTTACCAAGCATGAGCCTTCGGTTTGCATGCCCACGAGATAGTAGTCGTCGGAGGAAGCGTCGATGGCGGCTGGTGTGCGGTGGACGGATTGCGCGGAGGCACGAACGCGGGCCAAATCAATCGACGCCAGCGTCTGGACAGCTATTTCACCGTCTATGGACTCGCGGCCGTCACCCGCCTTGCAGTCTAGGACAACAAAAGTATCAGAGACGGCCTCCGTCCAGAACGAAACACTGTTCCGGGGAGACACCGCCGCTGTGCTCACAACCTTGGCCATGCCCCATCTTACCGTCGCCCTGCGCCCACTCTGCGGTCTATTTCAGAAGGGAAGCGGGGGTGCATTCAACGTGACACTCGCAGTCAACGTTCCTGCGATTCTCGATCAAGAATCCCTCGGAATTGAGACTTACCGTTGAAATGCATTCAGTTTATGACTCGCATCACATGCTTTAGGAGGTCCCAATGACCCACCCCCAGTTCAAGGCAGCCGTAGTTCAGGCAGCACCGGTATTCCTCAATTTGGACAAGACCATCGATAAAACGATCGCCTTGATCGAGGACGCGGCCCGTAACGGCGCGGAGATCATTGCGTTCCCCGAGACCTGGCTCCCGGGTTACCCATGGTACGCCTGGCTCGACGCCCCTGCCCTGTGGCTACCGCAATACACCCAACGCTACTTCGATAATTCCCTCGAGTACGGCACTCCCCAGGCTGAGCGGATCTCGAAGGCAGCCAAGGAAAACAACATCATGGTCAGCATGGGCCTGAGCGAACGCCACGGCGGCAGCCTCTACATCGCTCAATGGTTCATCGACAGTGAAGGGCAGACCATCTCCCAGCGCCGCAAGCTCAAGCCCACCTTTGTGGAGCGCACCATCTTCGGCGAAGGCGACGGAAGCGACCTTGCCGTCTGGGACACCAAGCTGGGCCGCGTCGGGGGGCTCTGCTGCTGGGAGCACCTGCAGCCACTGTCCAAGTACGCCATGTACGCCCAAAACGAGCAGGTCCACGTCGCCGCATGGCCAAGCTTTTCCCTTTATGAAGGTGGCGCTTACGCCCTCGGCCCTGAGGTCAACAGTTCCGCCTCGCGGATCTATGCCGTGGAAGGCCAATGCTTCGTCCTGGCTCCTTGCGCCACCGTATCCCAGGAGATGGTCGACGAAATGTGCATCACCGACATGCAGAAGGCACTCCTGAAAACCGGCGGCGGACATGCCCGCATCTTCGGACCCGACGGCCAGCAACTCCACGAATCCCTCCCGGAAAACCAGGAAGGCCTCATCTACGCTGAGATAGATCTGGGTCTCATCTCAGCGTCGAAGACTGTTTCCGACCCCGCAGGCCACTACGCCCGCCCCGATGTCACCCAGCTGGTCCTCAACAAGGTTCCTCGGCGGGCCGTCATCGACGCCGCCCCGCCAGCGGATTCCGCCCCCGGTCCTGAACAGTTCCGCCACGTAGAGGAGCCAGCCCTTCCAGACATGGCGGAACTCTAGATGGCTCCTGACCCAAGCCGGCAAGACCCGGCTATTGAGTCTTCGATCCCGAGACACTTCACTGTCAAACGGACGCGCCCGAAGCGGGCAGGTGCTGGCTATACGCCGCCCTATCCGTCCTACTCCGTGCGATTCGCGGAAGGCGTCAGCAATCTTGTTTGCGCCTTCCTCGGCGTCCAAAGCAGGGCGCCGCTCTCTCACGAGGCGAAAGTAGCTTCCGCTGGAATGTGGGAGCTGTGTGCCAACGAAGACGGACCGATGTCCCGCGAGCATGCAGTCCACACGGACGAACAAGGCTTCGATAACCAGGTCATCATTGCCTATTGGGACGATGTCGACGCCTATGGTCGCTGGTTCAAGAAGCACCGTGACGCACTGATCGGTGCTGGCCTGGAGCCCTCCGACTACGGCCGCTGGATCGAAGCAGTCACGCCGGAAGCACGCGGGTTTGAGACCCTGTATTCTTCCAATACCTTCCCGGAAGGCGCCGCGCGAATGGCCACAGGAGGATTCACTGGGGAAATCCAGGAGCACGGGTACTGGGGCAGCATGCGCGACCGCCTGCCGATTGCGCAAACCGACGCCCTCGAGCCTGTGGGCGATCCAGTCGTCCCCCGGAACCCGGGGATCGTCCGGGTTGAACCGCACGACAACCTGGCGGTCATCCGTTCCGGCCAAGACTGGAGCCTTTGCGACGACGCAGAACGTGCGTCCTATTTCAGCGATGTGGAACCCCAGCTGAAAGCAGGCATGGACTTCCTGACGACGGAAGGTGCATCGATCGGTTGCTACGCGAACAGGTATATGACGAGCAGCGATGGAAACGGCAATGTCCTTGAACAGAGCTTCGGTCTGAGCTTCTGGCATAGCCTGGAGGATATGGAGAGGTGGGCGGAATCGCATCCCACCCACGTCGCCATCTTTAGGTCCGCCATGACATTCCTGCAGGCAAACGCGGGCGCTAGGCTTCGCCTCAGCCATGAGGTTGCAGTGGTCTCACGCGACCAGCAGTACTACGAGTACAACAATTGCCACGCTGGAACAGGCATGCTCGGCGCCAGGAGGCCGCTGGGAACAGCCACTCCTGGCACTCGGACCTAATCTGCAAGGCGGGCGGCCAGTTCAATCTGTCCGCCCGCCGGCAATCCCGGCATGCGTGGGTGCATGCGCACAGGGTGCAGACTTTAGTACATGAACATGACCGCTGGACGTCGGGCAGCGCTAACGCGGGAGCAGGCTTCGTCAGAGACGATGACTATGGAAAGCAGTGCGTATGGCGAGGCAGTCCGGGCAGTCCGGACGGGTGAAATCAGCGCGGATGAAGCGGCGAACCAGCTGATAGACCGGATGACGGAGGGGGAGGTTCTCGGCCTGCTCGACGGCGACTCGTCCAGGTGGGTGCTCCCGTTCATTCCCGCTCTGCTCGACAGACGACCGTTCGTGGCCGGGGCGGTCTCACGGCTCGGCATACCAGGCATTCGGTTCAGCGACGGTGGCCGTGGTGTAGTGATAGGCGCCTCCACGGCTTTCCCCGTGACGATTGCCCGGGCAGCGACCTGGGATCCATCGCTGGAGGAACGTGTCGGGATCGCTATCGGCTTGGAGACCCGGGCGAGGGGAGCGAACTACTCTGCCTCCGTCTGCGTGAACCTCCTTCGCCACCCCGCGTGGGGCCGGGCCCAGGAATGCTACGGAGAAGATCCGGTGCTCACCGGCCGGATGGGATCGGCCCTTACACGAGGCGTACGTTTGCACGTCATGGCGTGCGTGAAGCACTTCGCGCTCAACTCGATGGAGAACGAGCGCTTCGAGGTGGACGTGGCGGTGGACGAACACGCCCTGCATGAGGTGTACTTGCCGCACTTCAAGGCTGTAGTGGACGCTGGCGCCGATTCCGTCATGAGTTCGTACAACCGCGTGCGAGGCGAGTATATGGACGTCAACCGCGCCCTGCTCACCGACGTGTTGAGGCGGGAGTGGGGTTTCTCCGGGTTCGTGACGAGCGACTGGGTTTTCGGCACCCACGACGCAGTGGCCAGCCTGGAGGCGGGGATGGACGTGGAGATGCCACTGCGGCTGCTACGCGCCCGCGAGCTGCCCGCCGCGCTGAGGAACGGTGTCCTGGCCCGGGCCACAGTTCTGCAATCCGCGCGCCGGGTTCTGCGCACGTGCGTCGAGCATGCCGCGAACCGGGAACTGGCGGCCCCTACTCGCGCCGTTATTGCGTCCCCGGCGCACCGGGCGCTCGCCCACCAAGTCGCTGCGGAGTCGATCGTAATGCTGAAGAACGAAACCGTCGGCGCGGCACCGCTGCTGCCTTTGGCTCCCACCATCCAGCATCTCGCGGTGATCGGACGACTCGCCGCACAAGGGAACCTCGGCGATCATGGTTCCTCACGCGTCCGTCCTCCCTCCACTGTCTCGCCGCTGCAGGGCTTGCGTGAGGCGCTTCCCGGTGTCCTGATATCGACCACCACCGGCCGAGACGAGCGCCGCGCGGCGGCGATGGCCGCCGCGGCGGAGATGGCGATCGTCGTCGTCGGGCTGGACCAGCACGATGAAGGCGAATCTGTTGTCACCGGAGGTGTAGACGTGGGCGTGATCGGCCGAACCTTTGCCTCAGGCCCTCTCCGACAGGTTCTCATTGGACTCGCACACCTGGCCTCGCGCTTCGTCCGGGGCGGCGACCGCAGCTCGCTTAACCTGCGTCCCTCTGACGAGCGGCTTATCCAGGCGGTCGTCGCCGCGAACCCCAGGACCGTCGTCGTGCTTGTTAGCGGCAGTGCGATCCTCACCGAGGCGTGGCGTAATCGCGTGCCAGCGCTCCTCCTTGCCTGGTACGGCGGTATGGAGGGCGGCCGTGCGCTCGCGAGTGTGCTGACCGGCAGTGAGGAGCCCGGCGGACGGCTGCCCTTTGTGCTGCCAACGGATGCCGCGCATCTGCCATTCTTCGACTCCGCTGCCAAGTCCGTGGTCTATGACGCCCAATGGGGTCAGCGCAGGCTCGACGGCGAGGGGCACCGGCCCGCCTACCCGTTTGGATTCGGCCTGGGCTATACAACTCTCGAGCAACGACTCATTGACCACACCTTGGACAGCTCAGGCGGCAACGCGAACGTGCACGTAACGAACAAAGGCCATCGCAAAGGCTCAACCGTCGTTCAGGTCTATGCGGCAGATGTGTCCCTCCGCAGACCTGTGGCCCAACTCCTTGGCTTCCGGAAGGTGACCCTGCAGCCTGGCGCGGAGACCACCGTGCGTGTCGTTTTGGATGCGGGCCCCACCCTGCAGCGTGATTCGACCACACGGCGCTGGTCTCCCCGATCGGGGGTGTGGGCCCTGCAAGCGAGCCAACACAGCCCGGACAGCTGGGAGAACGCCGTCCGCTTGCGTCGCACGGAGGGTCTGATTGACCAGGAAGGTACTTCAGACGTCAAGCCGGCCTGATGTAGTCAGGGGTTCCGCCGATTATTCAGGAAGATCGCGAAACGGGGCCAACGGCCCTTCGACACGGACCGCCAAATGGTCGTCGCCCCGAAGCATGGCGCGGAGCAGCCGACGTTCCTCCCAGTGGAGAATCAGAGACGCTCGGCCTGGGCGCAGGACCATGTCTTCGTCCGGCGTCGTGTACCGCTTCTGCAGATCCGCCAGCTCTTCCTCTTGCAGCAGTGCAACCGTGCTGCCCGAAGCCTGGTCGACTAATCGGACCAATGAGGAGGGGCCGGTGAGATCGGTCGCGACGAAGCGCTGCTCACTGGCGGCAAGAATGGTCCTCTGCGCCGCCCGCGTCACGACCAGCGGACGGGACGGTCCGCCCAGGAGGGCGCCTAGTACGTCGGCCGCAGCATCAGGGCGACCTGTTCTCTGCGCCGCCGCCTGCATCTTTTGCAAACGGCCGGGCTCACGCAGCACCTGATCGATCTTCCAGCCGATCGTTGCCGCTGCGTTGCACCGGACGGCCGCGCCCTGCTCCATGAGGTAGTCGCCGTTGCGTACCTCCTGACCAGGGATCGGGTTCACAAGTACCATCGGCAGCCCCGCAGCCATGCACTCCGACGCCGAGAGCCCACCCGGCTTGCCCACGAACAAATCTGCCCGCTGCAACAGCTGCGGCATTTCCGTCGTGAAGCCGAGCACGCTGTAGCGGTCGCGGGCGGTCGCCACCAGCTTTTCGATGCGTTGCCGCAACGCAATATTGTTTCCGCACACGACTGTCGCCGTGAACGCCGAGCGCATGTGCATCGTTTGCCGCACCACCGAGACAGCGTAGTCGCCGCCGGTCGCACCTGCCGAGATGATCAGCATCGGCGGCTTTTTGGCATCGCGTACGGGCGCTGGACTGGGCTGTTTGGTGATCGGGATTCCCGTGGCAACAACACGGTCGGGAGGAAGACCCAGGGCCATCAGCTCCACCTTTCCCTCCTCCCTGGCCACAAAGATCTTGTGGAACGCCCCGGAAAGGGACAAGCCTTGGAAGTCGTAGTCGGTGGTCACGACAGCTGTCTTGGCGTCGATCACGCCGCGAAGGAGCAGTGAGGCCATCAGCTGGGCCGGGAGGAAATGCGTGCACACAATCGCGGTGGGCCGGAACTGCTTGATGGCACTGATAACCGGGCTGGCATTCAAGCGCGTCCAGGGGTCAATCGGGCCGCGACGCCGGAACGGCGGGTTGCTGATGTCGTAACCCCACTCGACCAACCAGGGCAAGTCCTCCACGAGGACGAAGTAGCCCTTACTCAGCAGCGCTCGGTAGAGCACACTGCTTACCTTCAGCACATCAAGCACCTGCACCTCGGCGATGTCATCGCGTGCGGCACATGCTTGTTGTACCG
The DNA here is from genome assembly GCF_017876035.1 of Pseudarthrobacter sp. PvP004. Classification (NCBI taxonomy): domain Bacteria; kingdom Bacillati; phylum Actinomycetota; class Actinomycetes; order Micrococcales; family Micrococcaceae; genus Pseudarthrobacter; species Pseudarthrobacter sp. PvP004. The sequence goes on along the minus strand of NZ_JAGINL010000001.1, from coordinate 1,620,270 downwards.
CGGTCGCTGCGCTGTTATGCCCGGATCCCACGCCTGCAGACAGGATCAAAACGCGCTGTCCGTTGGCGGTGGCTTTGGTTCGTGCCGACGTTGTGCGCATGAGGAGAGGCTAGCAGGGTGCATTCTCCTGAAGACGAGGGCGAGACACGGCAGGAGAGTGCGGCTCCGTGCGGAGACGGGACCTGCAAACGCTGTGCTCATGGGTGGGCGGGAGCCGTGGCATCTTGATGGTGCCGCTTATGGTGTCAGATGATGGTGAGCGCGTGTTTGGCGCTTTCCACCAAAACGTGGGTGTTTGCCGGAACGTGAACTACTTCCCCATCAATCTGGCAGGGAATGGCGTTCCGCGTTGTGAAGGAATAACTGTTGACGCTGGGCTGCGGTCCGAGGCCAAGTGTCACCGCGCGCAGCGTCATTAAGGCCATTCGCCAGCGCCCGGAGTGTGGCAATGTCACAATCTCGAATTGACCGTCGTTGGGGTTGTTCTTATCGCTTACTGTTCCGTATTTTGCCATGTGGGAGATGTTTGCCAGGACAAGACTGTCGAACTGTGCTGTTGCTCCGTCTGCCCGCTCAAGCTCAAACGGCTCCAGACTGGACAGTGTTCTGGTCACGGAGAGAAGTTCAAGGATTTTTCCTTTACCTCCCTTCTCAATTCCGATCGCCATCAAGGGGGTCAGCCCGAAACCTATATAGGAGTGGGCGTAATGGACTTGATCCGCTTTTTCTCCACTCAACGTGATTCGGAGCAGATCCATCGGACGGACCGAACCATTACGGATAGCTTCCGTCAGCTGCCGTACCGGCATGCTCCTGAAGTGGTCGTTGGCGTTGCCTGCGGGTAGAACGGTGCACACTGCCCGAGTAGATGAAATGTCCATGACACCGTTGACGACTTCGTTGTATCCGCCGTCGCCACTGACGGAAATGATGAGTGGAGATCCGTTCGCCGCCGCTGAGCGTGCAAGATCCCGGGCGTGCCCCGCGAAAGCGGTCGGCTGTGTCTCGACTTTCATTTCGGGCAGCGCGGCGAGCAATTCCTGCTCGAGGGCGTCCATCCGCGTGGCCATTCCGGGTCGGGCCGGATTGAAGATCAGGACCACCCGATCAAAGTGTGCTGCAAGAGCGTCAGGTGCCACCCACCGCATGTTTTCCCAAAAGTCCTTTGCAACTACTGACCGTTACTCGGTTTGAATACTTCCAGCCTAGTGTTGGCACCTGGAATTCACATATGGTTCTTGGGCATAGGCAAAAAGGGAGTGTGGAAAATGTCCACACTCCCCGCCACGGACTACCTCTCACACCAATCTGGCTGGCACGGATTGAGCACGTTTCCGCCCCTTTCCACTGTTTTGAGGCCTGGCATTGCGGTCGGGTCCCACCTCGGGCACCACAAACCCGCTCGTCAGAAGGGGTTCGTGCTTTAGCGTGTGCTGCGTCAGATGAAGACCTGCTCCGACATGAAGGGTCAGCTACTAATGGCCGGAGACCGTTTGCCTCCCAGAGGGTCTTATCAGCCGAGGTTCGGGATGAGCAGGACTTTGCAGGCGTCTCCGGTGAGGAGCTCTACGGCTTCGTCAATTTGGCTGAGTTTCATGCGGTGGGTGATGAGCCAGTCAAGTTCCAGTTTTCCGGAGTCCAGTAGCAGCAGGCTTTGTTCCCAGGTTTCCCAGAGCCGGCGGCCGAAGATGCCGCGCAATGTGATGCCCTTTTTGTTGATGTACGCCGCGATATCGACTTCCGCGGGGCGGCTGGGGTGTCCGACGGTGATGACGGTGGCTTCCCGGCGGACGGCTTCGAAGAGGGTTGCCAGTGTGCCTGGTGCTCCGGAGCATTCGAAGGCGACGTCGAAACCGCCGCGGCGGCCGGTTAGTTCGCGGCAGCGTTCAACGATGCCGTCGTTGGGGTGCAGCGCGGTTGCGCCGAGTTTTTCGGCTTGGGCGCGGCGGTAGGGGTTGGGGTCGACGGCGATGACGTGGGAGGCGCCCATGAGTAGAGCCAAGTTCACCACGACGAGACCCACCGGGCCTGCCCCGCTGACGAGCACCGCCCGGCCTGCCACGGAGTAGTTGGCCCGCTGGATGGCGTGGACTGCGACGCCGGCTGCTTCGAGAAGGGCGCCGGATTCCAAGGACAAGCCGGTGGGGAGTTTGACGCAGATGTCCTGCGGCACGGCGGCGTATTCGGCGAAGACGCCGTCGATGTGCATGCCCAGGATGCCGGTCCGTTCGCAGGTGTGGGCGTCTCCGGTGCGGCACGGGAAGCACTGGCCACAGGTCAGGTGGCTTTCGAGGGCAACTTGGTCGCCGACTTTAAGGCCGGTGACGCCGGGGCCGATTTCGACGACGGTGCCCGCGCCTTCGTGGCCGAGGACCACCGGAAGGTTGAGGTTGAAGGCTTGGGCTGAGGGGGTCCATTCGTAGAGTTCGCGATCGGTGCCGCAGAGGGAGGCAGCGCCGACTTCGATGACGACCGATCCCTCGGTTGCCTTGGGGTCGCCGGCGTCGGTGACGTATGAGACGCCTCGTTCAGCTGCGTTTTTGACTACTGCCCGCATGTGGGCCGCCTTTCGTTGGTTCTGGTGATGAGTTGGGGGTGTTAGCTAGGGAGTTCGCCGGCGAATCGGCGCAGGATGTCAGCGGGGCCTACCTGACCGCCTTTGAGCAGGAGTCTGCACCCGCCGACTGTGGAGCCATCGTCGGCTTCCAAGATGGGACCCGCTGTGACGAACTGGTCGGAGACGCGGAGCTGGCGCACGCCCATGGCGATGAGTGCGTGGCTGGAGGTGTCGCCGCCGCAAACGGCGATGTCGCGGGTGAGGCCGGCTGCGGCCATGCGGGCCGCGATGCCGCCGATCAGTGCTCCAACGTAGCCGGCATCAGCCGGTGAGGCGGCTCCATATCGGGGATCCCCGGGACCGCGAGTGGTGTGGACGACGACGTTGCGGCCCTTCTGAAGGGCGTCAGCGACCCGCCGGTCCAGTGAGGCCAGGGCTCCAGCGTCGTGTCCCTGTAGCAGCTCGGCGGGTACTGGCGCGTCCTCCCATCCGTGGGAGACGGCGTCGTTGATCTGTTCTGCTGTGGTGCTGGAGGCAGAGGCGCTGATGGCCAGCACGGGTCCTGAAGGCTGCTGCGGGCCGGGAGTGCGCGGATTCTGGTCAGAAACAGACCGGGCAAGGGCTGCCATGATTCCACCTGAGCCCACAACAAGGGAGGGCCCATGGCCATGCCCCTCCCGGGTGAGCGCTTCAGCGACGGTATCCATATGCTGTTCGTTTACGGCATCGACCACGAAGGCCTGCGCATCGGGGTCCCGGCGCCGGTCTGCCCAGGCGTCCTTGAAAGTCCCGTCGTCATAGGCGGGCAGATGAATGGCTTCGGGTTCCGGAGAGCTGGCCAACTGTTCGGCGAGGACGTGGCGCAGGTCGGCCTCGGCCATGGGGGTGGAGGGGTGCCGAGACATGATGGGGTGGCGGTCCAGCCGGTAGGTCTTGCCTGCGTAGCTCGCGTAGTGGTTGCTGAAGGCTGTAAAGCGGCCGAACCCGGGCTGGGCCGGCACTACGGGGATTGGGCCGTGGAGGGGGAACTGCTGATGCAGCAACTGGATCCCGCGGCCGATGCTGCCAACGGTGGGGGAGCTGTCGAAGGTGGAGCAGACCTTGTAGAGCAGCACTTCCAGGTTTAGTTGCGCAATGCCGGCAAGGTCACGGGCAACCAAGGTGTCGAAAGCTTCCCCAGCCAGGGACCGGGCGGGTCCGGCGATTCCGACGACGTCAGCATCGGTGGGCAGCGGTGAGTCTCCAATGACGAGGACAGCTTCCAGTCCGTATCGATGGGACTGGGCCAGGACATCGGCGGCTCCCGTGAGGTCGTCCGCGACGAAACCAAAAGCGGGCATGTCAGGCACCTTTCCCGAAGGTTTGGACTGCGTGCAGGAGTGCATCGTCCCCGGTGTGGGAACGCTTCTGTGCGGCTTCCTGCAAGGGGACTCCGGCCACTGCAGCTTCCCAAGCTTGTCGGAGGCTGCGCACCCCGGCCCCCGGACCGTCCGGATGGGCCGCGACGCCGCCGCCAGCGAGCATCATGAGGTCTGTGGAGCCCACGGCCTCAAACGTGGGCCCTGGGGTGGTGACGTTTTGGCCCGAGGACAGGACGGGCAGCGGTGCGGTGGTCTGTCCCAGGGGTTCGAGCAGGCTGCGGATGTTCGCGGCGACCTCTTCGTCCAGTTCGTAGAACTTGCTGCCGAGTCCGCTGGCGTGCAGGTGGTCCGCGCCGGCGAGGCGCGCCATCTGCTGCCACACCCGGTAATCCATGCCGAGGCCCTTGGACCGCATCGAGGCGGCGAGGCCGGCGCGGTGGCCGTGGATGGGAACTTCGGCGAAGCTGCGCAGCAAGGCCAATGCGGGAAGGCCCATGACCGGGATGTTCAGCATCACGCAGCGGCCTCCGGCGTCGACGACGAGGTCATGGCGCTTCTTGAGGCCGGCGAGGTCTCCGGTGATGTTGAAGGCATACATGGTGGAGTGGCCGGTGACCTGTTCTGCGGCGCGGATTTCTTCGGTGGCCACAGCAACCCGGCGTTCCAAGGGCAGGTACGCGGGGTCGGTCATCAATTCGTCGTCTTTGATGAGGTCGATGGAGGCCATGGCCAAGTCCCGCACGACCACCCGGAATTCCTCTTCCGAAAGCCCGACGTTGGGTTTGACGATGGTTCCCACCATGACGCCTTGTACATCGCTGATGAGTTTACGCGTCCCCTCGATGCCGAAGGCAGGGCCGGGATGGGCGGCGACAAAGTCTTCGGGCAAGGCTATGTCCTGCAGTCGGCAGGCATACAGCTCGCCCAGTTCAAAGAGGTTACCGGCTATGGCAGTCTGCAGGGTTGCCAGGTCCGTGCCGATATTCTCCATGGGGAAATCGACGGTGACGAGGGCGGCACGGACCTTCTCCGGGGTTGCCCGTGATGGCAGTGAGGGCCGGCAGAAGCCGAGCTCCTGGACATCTGATATACGGGCGGCGTGCCTCTCACGGATGCGGGCAGACTCGCCGGGTACCGGCATGAACGTGCCGCTGGATTGTTCGCCTGCCATGATGGCCGCGGCTTTTGCAGGGTCGATTTCCGACTCAAGGTAATAGGTGCATCGCACCGAGCGCGGATCGCGCATGGTCTCTCCGTCCATGAAGGGGATGTACAAGTAATGGTTCAGACTGCGGCGGGGACCGGATCGGCTGGCTGCAGGCCTCCGGCCCGCTTCAAGGCCCAAGAGGCGACGATCGGGGCAAGCAGTGCTGTCACGAGAACTGCCGTTGCGGCCTGGGCTGACGCGGAGGCGACGAAGGGCTCGAACCTGGGGTCTGCGACGGCGACCACTGCAGGTACGGCGACGGCGTTGCCGGCCGTTGTGCCGGCCGCGAACCCGATACCGCTTTTGGAACCGCGCCTGAGGATGAACCGGTACCCGAGATAGGTCAGGCCGCCGGTGAAGACGACGACGATCAGGCCGAGGAAGATCCCGGCGAAACCGCCGGTGAGCACGGTTTTCAGGTTGATGCCCGTTCCAACAGCGAAGGACATGAAGGGGATCACGATGTTCGGAACATGGTCCAAGGCTTTCGTCCACTCCCGGTCAACGGCGCCGATGAAGAGGCCGATGATGAACGGGATAAGTGCCGCGGCGAAGGCGAGCACGGGAATATCGCCTAGCCCTGATGCACCCAGGAAGATCAGGGCCAAGAACGGCCCATCGTCAAAGGCGCTGGCCACGTAGGCGCCGGTGTCCCTTTCGTCGCCATACTGGCCGGCGAAGGCCAGCCACAAGGCGCCGTTGCTGTTACCAAAGATCGCCAGCATGGCCAGGATTGATACCCCTGCAATGCCATCGATGCCGACCACCAGGCCCAGGATCACGGCGATGGTGGCCGGGATCAACGTCTTGCAAACCAGGACAACCGTGGTGGTGGATGCGGCGGCCTTGCCGCTGTGGCTTCCGGTGATTTGAGCGCCGGTGGCCAGGATCAGCACCGCGATCAGCGTCAAGGCCCCGTCCTTGAAAAGCGCCGTGGTGAAACCGCCGATTTTCAGGGCTTCGGGCGCAAAGGTGTTCATCAGTACGCCCAGCATGAGCGGTATCAGCATCATGCCGGCGGGCACCTTCTGGAGGAAGGCAAACATCGGTATCCGAGAACGCCCGGACCTCAAATGCATCTGCGTCATTATTCGACCTTTCTACGCCATTGTATGTTCCAGCCGACGGATCAAGTCCGTACAATTAGTACGTACATTACATGTGGGGTGGATCACTCGTCAAGGATGAGATGAGGCCCGGGCGGGCTATGATGTGCTCGAACGCCAAAGGAGTCAGTGTGAGTGTGCAACCCACCGGGGGAGAGCCCCGGGAACGGTCCAACGGCCTGAACCGTGCGGAGGGGCCGCCCCTGCATGCGCAGATCCGGGACATCCTTCACCGGCAGATCCTGGACCGGCCATTGCTGCCCGGTTCTCCGCTGCCCACTGAGGAGGAACTCCAGAAACAGTTCGGCGTCTCCCGCAGTGTCGTGCGCCAGGCGTTGTCCGGACTTTCAGACCTCGGGCTCATCCGCCGCCAACGCGGCCGCGGCAGCGTGGTGGCCGCCGCACCGGTCCTCCGAAGGCATCTGCAACAAGCCGGAGGACTTGACGAACAAGCAGCGGCGCACGGCCAGCGCCTCCGAACCCACGTCATCTCCGTGGAACACGCCACCCCGCCTGAGCCGGCGGTAGAGGCTTTGAACACCACCAACACCTGGAAAATCGAACGCATCCGCTACCTGGAAGAGACCCCAGTGGCGTTCATGCGCACCTGGGTTCCCCGCGACCTCTTTCCGCACTTCACCAAAGAGTTGCTGGAAAACGCATCACTTCTTGGCGTCATGCGGGAGCATGGCTACCACCCGGCAGGCGGACCCCGGCAAGTTCAGGCAGTGGCGGCAGATGCCGACCTTGCACAAAAACTCGAATCCAATACCCGCGAACCCCTCCTCCTGCTTCAAGGGGTAACGAGTGACGCGCTCGGTCATGGCCTCGAATGGTTCAACGTCTGGCACAGCCCCAACACCGTCTTTGACGTCGACGCACAGGTAACCTCACAGCCAGGGCGCGTGTCGCAGGATCACATCAGCCGCCTGCGGAGCCTGACCCGGCAACTTGAATCCGAACTGGCAGAAATTGAACGAGGTGTCCGTTAAGGGCGCTGATGACGACGGTGACTTGGGGCAGAAAAACAACCGCGTTTCCCGCGGTGGGGAGCGCGGTTGGCTTTGTGCCTGCGCCGAACGGCCGTATCGAGTAAGTGTCCGCACTCACTGTCCCGGACTGGGCCGAACACCCACCGGACGGCCACTGATTCCGCACGTCCGCCTCTTCGCAGTCTTTCCAGGGCCTGAATCCCATTCGAGTCCCGGTTCGTGCACTGCAGGGTTGTCGGCGGCCAGCTGCCGGTAAATCGACGGCGTCCAAGCCGTCTCTGCGGCATTGATACCCGGTCGTCTACTCTGGGCGATCCGGATAGCTACCCTCCGTTCTTCCAAGGCCATCTGCCCCCTCGGGAACGACCCACTAGATAAGATTCCCCGCAACTCCATGGTTTGGTTTTCGTTTTGGTCAGCTGCACTGGCAGCGGGGACTGCAGAGTCAGATTGCGCCCGGGTAACCGACATAGCAGCGGGTAGATGGCGCCGGTGAAGGGTGTCGAACGCCCAAAGGCCGCCCTCCCGCACTTTGGCGATGAGGGCGGGATTCGAACATTCCACGTGCGGGAGCTGAGGGCTCGCCAACGACGGCCTCAAGCGGCGTCAGTAATAGGTGACTATCAAAAACTTCTGAGAATCTGCGACACACTCGGCGCTGATTCGCATCTTCATTAGTGGAGCGTCGCCCTTGCGTAAAGTGCGCGCGCTGCCCTGTACACATGTCGCTCCCGCAGCTGGAGCGAATGCGCAAGAGTTCTCGGAAGGACACTCCATTGAAGTTTTCCCGTGGGGGAGCGACAGCCCTTGTTGCTGCCTTGATGGTGGTCCTGGGAGGGCTGTCATTCGGCGTGCCCGCTCAGGCATATGAGGTGGCGACTACTCCGGCGAATGTGGGTGGCGGTGTTGCCGTGCTGACGATGCCCGGGTCGGGTCTGACCGCAACCTTCGACCAGTCGGGGTTGACGGGCTTAGTGGGGAGGACGACGCTGAATAGCCGGGGATATGTCGGCTCCGACTACCCCCAAGGCGTTCCCGGGACTTCTCCAGCTGTCGAGTTTGCTACTGATGCCACAAATAACTGCGCAGCCAGCGGCCCGTGCTCAGGTCTGGGTACAGTCACTGTCGCTTTTAGTCAGCCGGTGAGAAATCCAGTGTTAAATCTGGCAGGCATAGGCGGCTTCGTGCTGTTGGACGAAGATGACGACGGCGACGTGGATCGTCAATCGCAGTTGCATGTGGTCCTTAACCTTGCCACGGGCGGTTTGACGATGAGCAAGCTGTCCGGGAGTAACCTTGCAGTTAACGGCAATTCCATTACGGCTATTGATGACAAAACTGGCACTGCGTGCAACACCACTGCTCAAGCCGGAGATCCCAGTCCCCTGAATGCCGGGGCCACAGCTGCGTGTGGATCGGTGCGCGTGAACGGTGTTGTGACGTCGTTGACCTTCAATGTCAGCAGCGTCTTCGTTCCCGTCAGCAGCGCGATGCCAGGTTACACGAATAGTGATATTCAGGACCCTGAACACAACGCGGACAACTTCGTCATGGCCGTAACGGTTCCGCAGGACTTCGGGGATGCCCCGGCGTCCTACGACCAAAACAACGCTGCTCGGGCAGTCATATCGGACGTCACGCTGGGTAGCAACATCACTGAAGACAACCCTACCGTCGCCAACGGCACAGCGTCACCGAACGCCAGTGCGACAGCAGCGCTGGACCAGATGGACGATGGCGTAGTGCTGGCTCCTATGACGGCGGGGGCAACAAGTTACTCCACAACCGTCGCCATTAGCGGTGCCAGCAAGGCCGGTATCACGTGCGGATGGATTGACCTTAACAAGAACAACACGTTCGACAACACAGCCGAACGTGCCTGCGCCAACTTTGTTGCCGGAGCTACGTCGGCCACGCTAGCCTGGTCCGCTGTTCCCGCGACTCTGACTGCCGGGACCACGTACGCTCGCTTTCGGATCGGCTACACCGCATCGCAGATTCAAGTGCCGATTGGGCCATCCAACTCCGGCGAGGTCGAGGACTACCTCGTCACCATCGCCCCCGCAGGCGTCCCTGCCATCACGCTGCTCAAGACCGTCGACAAGACGACTCTTGTGGCCGGCCAGACGGCAACCTACACCTTCGTCGCCAAGAACACAGGCAACGTCACTTTGACCGGTGTCGTGATAAGTGAAACTCAGTTCTCCGGCACAGGGACCATGTCAGCTTTGACTTACTCCTGGCCGGGGGTGCCCGGTGTGTTGCTGGCAGGACAATCGGTAACTGCCACGGCCACCTACGTTGTGACCCAGAACGATAGCACCACCGGGGTTCTGACCAACACCGCCAAAGTCACCGGCAATCCACCCATAGGTCCACCGGTCACCGCCACGGACGATGCAGAAATCAAGGCGCCCCCGGCGTGGAAGATTAAGAAGACCGCCACGGTCAACGGTGCAGTTCCCGCGAACGGATCGGTAACGCCCGGCGAAACCATCAACTACTCAGTGACAGCGACCAGTCTCAGCGGCATCATCACCGGAGTGGTCCTCAAGGACAATCTCGCTGACGTTCTGGACGATGCCACGTACGTCCCCGGCTCGGCAACCCTCACCATAGGTACAGGAACCCCTGTTGCGGTGGCGGATCCTGTAGCCCCGTCAACAACATTGACAACGGCCGCTTTCACGCTTCCGGCCGGTCAAACAGCGACATTGCGCTACAGCGTGACAGTCAATACCGGTGCCTGGAATGCCACGTTGGTTAATACTGTCAGTGGCGGCGGCAGCACCTCTCCCCAAACCTGCGCCGAATCAGGCTCCTCCGGTCCCGGCCCCGACTGCATCACCACACACCAGACATCCGCCAAGGTCCTCATCGAAAAGATCGGTGAATCCTCTGACGAGGAGTGGGTCAGAATGGCCGGCTCGTCCTGGACGATCTACACCAACAATAACGGCGTCCCCGGACCTGCCCTTGTAAGCCCAACCGCGGTTGCGGTCGCAGGCGAAACAGGTTTGTTCCAACTCGAGGGAATCGAACCCGGTATCTATTGGCTCGAAGAGACCACGGCACCTGAAGGGTTCAACCTGTTGGCCGAACCTGTGCAGTTCACCGTTGCAGCTAACGGCGCGGTGACAGTCGGACAAGGCAGCGGTACGGGCATCGTGACCAACGGTGACAGCGACGGTGATGGGATATTCCTCCTTACCGTGCGCGACGTGCCCGCTTTGGAAATGCCCGAGTCCGGCGGCATCGGCTGGTGGCCCTTCACCGCAACCGGATCGGTTCTCGTCCTCACGGCCCTCGGCCTGGGACTGGCCAGCGTGCGTCGCCGAAACATCACCATCACTTAGGCCTCCCGGAGGCCGCTAGCGCGGCAGTCCCGGAACACAGAATGTTCACTCCCGAGCATCCGTACCATCAATAGAAAGAGACACAAGTGAGTAATCCCAGCTCTTTGCGGTTACTGAAAACCGCCGCCGCGACAATGGCCGGGGCGGTGCTGGCCATGTCGTTCTCCATCGCACCAGCCTCCGCAGCGCCCCTTGTCGATGGCGACCAAACCGGTTCCATCACCGTCCACAAGTTCGAACGCCCGACGACGCCCACAGGCCTTCCAAACAACGGCACCGCCGTGGAAACTACTGGACTGACGCCTTTGGCCGGCATCGGATTCACGATCCAGCAGGTCAACACCATCGACCTGTCCACGAACGCCGGCTGGGACTCAGCCCACAACCTGAGCAGCGTCTTCGCTCCGTCGGACGCAGCTGGTTCCATCACGGGCGCTGGATACACTTTGGGTGCGGGACAGGCACAGACCACCGCTGCTGATGGCAGCGCATCGTTCGCCAACCTCCCCCTCGGCCTGTACTTGGTCACCGAGACCAACTATCCGGCCGGCGTCACCCCGGCAGCTCCGTTCCTGATTTCCGTGCCATTGACGGACCCGGACAACAAAGACAAGTGGATCTACGATGTTCACGTCTACCCCAAGAACTCGATTGCCGGGGCCGAGAAAACCGTTACGGATGCCCCTGATGTGAAGCTGGGCGACCAGATTGACTTCACCATCACCGGTGACATCCCCAACGAAGCAGTCATTGACGGGTACAAGATCGTCGACGTGCTCGACCCCAAGCTGACCTACGTGGGCGCCACGGCTACCCTGCTTGATGGCACGCTTATCACCGAAGGCACTCACTACAACGTCCTCTTCGACGCAGCAACCAACACTGTCTCCGTTGTCTTCACCGATGCCGGTCGTGCCGTGCTTGCTGCACACAATGCCACTCGCGTCCAGGTTGTTGTGAACACCACCGTGAACACCATCGGTGAAATCGAAAACGAAGCACTGGTCTACCCGAACCTTCCCAGCTTCACGGTCACCCCGGGTCAGCCCGGTGGCCCGATCGTGACGCCCCCGGTAGTTACCAAGTGGGGCGAAATGACGCTTCAGAAGGTAAACGAGAACGGCACTGCTCTAGCTGGGGCTTCCTTCTCGGTTTACACCAACGAAGCTGACGCGCTGGCCGGTACCAACCCTGTCGTGCTGAACGGCCAGAGCATCTTCACCGTCGCTGCCGATGGCACCATGACCATCTCCGGTCTGCGCTACTCCGACTGGGCAGATGGCACAGCTGTTGCACCGGGTTCGGCTGACTACCGCACCTATTACTTGGTCGAGACCACAGCCCCGGCCGGGTACGAGTTGCTTGCTGAGCCGATCTCCTTCCTGATCAACTCTGCCAGCACGAGCGTCGGCATTGACCTGAGCGTAAAGAACATCGCGTCCAACGGCGGCTTCGAACTGCCACTCACCGGTGGCACGGGAACCGGATTGCTGTATGCAGCCGGTGCCCTTCTGGTTGTTGGTGCAGGCCTGCTGTTCGTACGGAACCGCAAGACCACCAACAGCTAACATCTGCGGAGCCGCAAGTAGGCGCCCAGCTAGCGAAAGTGGGGGAGAGCGCGTCACAGCGCCCTTCCCCACTTTGAAGTTTCAGCACTAAACCCCTCCGCTATAGGATCCTGATGACTCACAACGCAGCCCCTTCCCGTCGTGACCTCGGCCGAGTCATCGGACCATGGAGCAAACAACGAATCCTCGTGGTCCTGATCGCCATCACGGGTGTAGGTATCCTGCTCTACCCAACAGCCGCCGCATGGTTTTCAGACCGGGTCCATGCCACCGAAATCAGTGGGTACGTCGCCACTGTCGAAAATCTGAATCCCTCCGAAAAAACATCGATCCTTGACTCGGCAAGAAAGTTCAACGAAGAACTTCCTTCCGGCCCTCTCCGGGATCCCTATTCCCTCAATGAGGAGGGCAAACAAACCACTATCGGCGCAGGTTCAGACGCCTACCAGAATCTCCTGGATGTGGGTCCCGGCGGAATGATGGGCAGGATAAGTATTCCTTCCATTCATACGGACCTGCCAATTTTCCACGGCACGGACGAAGACTCGCTGTCCAAGGGTGCAGGACACCTCTTCGGTTCGGCACTGCCAGTTGGGGGACAGGGAACCCATGGTGTTCTCAGCGCGCACTCGGGTTTCGTCAACGCCACCCTTTTCGAGGACCTCGATAAAGTCGCTGAAGGCGATACGTTCAGCATCAGCGTCCTGGACCAGACCATTTACTACAAAGTCGACTCCATCCAAACCGTTCTGCCAAACCAAACGGACGCGCTTCGAAAGGTGCCCGACAAGGACTACGTAACTCTCGTCACCTGTACACCCACAGGCGTCAACAGCCACCGTCTGCTCGTCCGCGGCGAACGCACGGAGGCGCCAAGTGCCGAGAGCCCGCAAACAATGCCCAGTCGAGCGTCGGACCCGGGCTTCCCTTGGTGGGTATTGGGCCTCATTGGCGCGGCAACGGTTGCCATTCTCATCACCCGTCCGCAGGAGACACCTCAAGGCATCGGGGCGACTCAACCCCCCGCAACCATCCACGCCTAGCCGCCCTCGGCTTCGAAAATCGGCGCTCCCGGCCCATGCGCAGGGTTCGAACAAGGCGGCCAGGTGACTTGTGAGTGCTCAGAACCTATTGGAGAAGGAAAGCGGAGCGAGCCCGGTTCCAGTGAATCCATAGTCGACTGTGTTTTGGGAGATTGAGTCTTTTCGGGATACTCCAAGCGTGAATTGGAGGTTGTCTGGGTCCACCCGGGTGCTAGTGCATTGGATTCGCTTTGTGTCGGTGTTCGGGGACGCGCAGTTCCATCCATCAGGATGAGAGAGTTTTCCTGGGATCAGGTGTGCACCTTCTGATACTGAGAAGTCTACTTCAGCGGTGTCAGGTGTCTTCTGGCCGAGTAAATTGAAGGTTATCGTGATGTGGACATCGGCTGCGGCTGTGCCAGGCCCTGAACTAAAGTCTGCGGTTATCAGTTGTGGCGTGGTTTCGCTGGACGATGGTGTTGGGCTGGGGGTCGTGGGCCCAGTGGGTGCCGGGCCAGGCGTAGTGGTGAGTATCGGCGCCGGAGTCCGACTTGTGCCGGGTAGCGGCGTCGAAGGCGGGCGGGATCCCTGTGAGGTGGCATTCGGCGTCGGCGACGGGACGGGACGGCTCGCAGAGACGGGAAACACGGCCGGACTGTTTCGCGCGCTGTTGGGAGCCGGGAACGGTTGCGGATTCGGGAGGAGCTCTTTCGTGGGGGGAGCGGAGGCAACTGACGTTGGTTGCTCCCGCGCGGCAGGTGTCCGACTGTTGTCCATTGTTGGGGATTTGGTGACCGGGCTGCCGTTTGCTGAAGCGGCAGCTGGTAGATAGCCCGCCTCTGCTCGTTCTGCACCATCAGTTCTGGCGGCGGCCAAGCCGAAGGTGGCGCCCACAATGACGGCCGCTCCGGTCAGGGCCACTGCCCCGGCTTTCAGCATAGTGGACATGGATTTCGGGGCGGCCCCTGCACCGGCGCCAATCAGCGTACCGGCGACTGCAGGGACGCCAGCGGTAAACGCCATGCCCGTGATCAGCGGGAAGATGACGACTCTCATGGAGGATTGGACGTCGTTCAGGTCCACAAGCAGGGCCGTGCATTTGGAGCATGACTCAAGATGAGCACGGAGCTTATCCTGGGAGCGTCGGCTGAGTCCATTGCGGGAATATGCTCCGAGCTTGTCTGAGTATCCTTCGCACTCCTCGCCTGATGAGGCTTTGATGTGGTGCTGCAAGTATGCCTGCCGTAGGGCTTCCCGGGCACGAATGGCCAGAGACGATACCCCGTTAGGAGTTACCCCTAGAATTTTCGAGGCGGCCGCCGGTTTCATTCCCTCGACGTCGATATACCAAAGGACTTCTTGCCAACGCTCAGGTAGGGACTTGAACGCTGTCGCCACTGTGCTGGACTCAAATTCGGCCAGTACGGGGTCGTTAAATTCGTCAGTCCGGTCTAGCGCTAGGCTGTCGGAACCCGGCAAGCTGCGGGCCGCCGATCGGTTTTGAGCCTGCGCGGTACGCCGTACAGCTGTGAGTAGATAGGCCCGAAAGAATGAATCGGGCCCCATGCCACGCAAGAGGGCCCGGTGGACGGAGGCGAACGCATCCGAGGCAATGTCCTCGATATCGGCGGGGTTGTTGGCTTGCCCGGCTGCGACGTACCGTGCCATGTCCCAGTGCCGGTCAAACAGAGTCCCAAAGGCGTCCTGGTCTCCCGATCTAACTCTCAGGATGAGCTCGGCATCGCTTGCAGCCTCGGTTACAGATGCCACTGATTTTCCTACCTTCTGGGTTTATATCGTTTTCTGGCGTTTCATACTGAGTTGAAAAAATTGGGCTTTGGTGCTGGTTTGGCGGTCAGAGTAGGAGAACTTGCCGGCGTGACTATGGGGCCAGCCCTGATGACGATTCCAACCAGCGCTTCCACCAGGCCAGGTGGACCTAGGCTGGTCTACGCGCACTGCCCGCTGCGCACTCCAAAGCAAGTGGGTGACTAGGCGATATGGATGAATTGTCGCGATCGAGCAGTGAGAGCATGTCCACAGCAGCCGATAACCCTCCTACTTATAAAGTGTGTGCAGCGGGCCATATCTGTCGCGAAATGATGAAAATGTGTTCGGAAACACTCTTGGCCGACCCATTCTGGTTCAAACGGCCGGTGGACAACCCTTGTAGCCGTGCTATCACGGGACTAAGTCCAGGACAGCGCGGACGATGCTGCCGGTGTCGATCCCGTGGTAGCGGTAGACGTCGTCGATGCCTCCAGCCTGGCCGAAGGCGTCTACGCCGAGGTTGCGGCTTTTTACCTGATGCACGCTGGCGAGGAATGCGAGTGTGTGGGGGTGGCCGTCGAGTACGGTGACCATGGGGACGGCACGCTCGCGGGGGAGAATTTGATCCAAGATCCACGATTGTGCGTCCTGGTTCTGCCCATTTCGGCTTTGCAAGGCTTCGTAGAGCAGGCCAGGGCTGGTGACACATACGACGTCAACGGGGATTCCTTGGGTGGCGAGTCGCTCGGAGGCTGTGAGGGCTTCCGGGACCATGGCCCCCATGGCGACTATCGTCGCGGCCGGTGTCGTGGCTGCGAGGAGCATGTAGCCACCGGCGACCACTTGGCGACGGCGACGCTCGCGGGCGGCGGGATCTTCCGGGATCGCTGCCAGTTGCTGGTCAACCGGTTTTGTGGAGAGCCTCAAGTAGGCGGACTTGCCGTCAGCTCGTCCGAGTTGGGACATTGAGGCGAGCAGTGTCCACTCGACATCGATGGCAAAGGCCGGTTCGTAGCTGGTGCAGCCGGGCTGTTCCAGTCCGATGGAGGGAGTTTTGATGGACTGATGGGCCCCGCCCTCGGGTGCGAGCGTCACGCCCGAAGGCGTGCCTACCAAGATTGACTGGCCGCCGGCGTAGATGCCGTATGACCACGGTTCCAAGGCACGCTCGACGAACGGGTCATAGACTACACCGATCGGGAACAGCGGCTGGCCCCAGCGGCTCCAGGTCGCGCCGAGCTCGCCCAGAAGGCTGACCAGGTTGACTTCAGCGATGCCGAGTTCGATGTGCTGCCCGGTGGGCTTTTCTCGCCAGTGCATGACGGTCTCTGCGTCATCGCTGAACCAGTTCGGGCGCTCTTCAACGGACCACACTCCCACCTTGTTCAGCCAGCCGGCGAGATTGGTGCTGGAACTCACATCCGGGCTGACAGTCACCAGGCGGCGGGCGACTTCGGGCGCGGCACGGTTGACGTCCAACAGCGTGCGGCCCAGGGCTGCCTGCGTGGTTGCCGTGCCAGAGGGCGTCCTGCCGAAATCTGCCGGTACCGCAGGCGGGGCGACGGCAGGTTCGGCAACGCGACGGAGGTTTTCAGCTGTGGTTCCTATCAGCTGCCCCTCGGGGCATGCGGGGTCGAACCGATTCCAAGGTGCGTCTGGGTTCTCGCCCAATCTGGCGGCGAGTTGGCGGTACTGATCGACGGTGAGCAGCGAGGAGTGGTTCTGGGGATGGCCCTCGGTGGGCAGTCCGTTTCCCTTGACGGTGTAAGCGATAATTACAGTGGGGCGGGTGTCATCAATCTGGGAGTAAGCCTCGCGCAACGCGGCAAGGTCGTGCCCACCCAGGTTCCTGATGGCCAGCGTCAGGGTTTGGTCCTCGACGTCGGCAATGAGTTCCGCGATGGCCGCAGCCCGTGCGCCCTCGCCGGGGAGCCGGCGGCGCAGTTCTTCGACAGAGCAGCGCAGGAGCCTCTGGTATTCGGGGTTTGGCATGTCAACAATCCGCTTCCGCAGCGCGTCACCTCCGGTCCTGGCCATGAGACTTTCCAAGACGTGACCGAAGCGCACGGTGATGACCTGCCAACCAGCGGCAGAGAAGAGACGCTCGATTTTGCCCGCTGCAATGTTTGGCACCACCCGGTCAAGGGACTGCCTGTTCAGGTCGACGATCCAGACGATCTCACCAAGATCCGCAACGTTGGAGTCCAGAACGGCTTCCCAGACGGCGCCCTCGTCCAGTTCAGCGTCGCCGACGAGCGAGTACTGGCGCCCACGGTTCGGTGTGCCGCTCACGGTCTCGATGTATCGCCGCGAAATAGCACCCCAGATGGGGGCTGTGGCTCCGATGCCGACGGAGCCCGTGGAGTAGTCAACCGGATCCGGATCCTTGGAACGGCTGGGATAGCTCTGCAGCCCGCCGAACTCACGCAACGTTGTGAGGTACTTTTCATCCAAGCTGCCCAACAGATAGTTGATGCCGTGGAGCACCGGCGAAGCGTGGGGCTTCACCGAGACTCGGTCCTCGGCGCGAAGCTGTCCGAACCAGAGCGAGGTCATGATCGTGGCAATGGAGGCACTCGAGGCCTGATGCCCGCCTACCTTGATGCCGGATGTGTTCGGACGCACCTTGTTTGCGTGGTGGATGATGGATGTCGCAAGCCACAGAACACGGCGTTCTATCGCTGCAAGTGCCTTCAGTTGGGGGTCGTCGGAGGTCGAGACGGTATTCGCCGCCAGCTCATCATCAGTGAGTGGGGTCAGGTTCATTGGATGCCTTAAAGTGTGTTCGTAGGTCATGGGGGCGCGGGATACAGCGGACGCTGGGTGCGAGTGGTTATTGTGCGATCAGACGTCCGCGCTTGAGGACTCCAAGCGGCATTGCGAGAGTGCTGATGTCCTGTATTGGGTCCGCCGCCGTGACGATGAGGTCGGCCCACAGGCCGGGCCGGATGCGACCCGCCTGCGTCTCCACCCCGAGCATGTCGGCGGCTTCACACGTGGCGGACTTCAGCGCATGCTGTGCTGCCAGTCCCGCGTCGACATAGCGTTCCAACTCGCGGGCAAGGAGATCGAAGGTGACGTGCGCAGGGCCTGCGTCCGTCCCTGCGACGATAGACACACCGGAGTGGAGGAACTCGGTCACATTGGTAAACCGCGATTCCAATCGCGCCACAACATTGCGATCCTGCGCGTTGGATAACACTTGGTGACCCTCTCGCAATTGCCGGGAGACGATGTCCGCTGCGATGACGGTCGGCACAATGTGGATCCCGGCATCGGCCGCTCTGCGCAATAGCTCGCGATCGGGCGCGCACTGCTCATCGGGCCCCAACATGGAGGCGTGTTCCAATGAGTCCACACCCGCCTCGATGCACGCGGCCATCGAAGAACTGGCGTGGGCATGGGCTGCAGTCCTCATGCCGTAGGAGCCGGCGATAACCACCGCCTCACGGAGCAGGATGGGATCGAATTCAAAGACGCTTGGGCTGGTCCCGGGAGTGAACCCGCCGCCGCTGGCCATAAGTTTGATCCATGTGGCACCGGCCGCGTGCTGTTCGGCGATGATCGTCTCGACGTCGTGACGAGTGCGAATCTCTCCGCCCATGTCGTGGCCGTGCCCGCCCACGCGGCAGATTGGCGCACCGCAATGAATCACCGTGGCGACGTCGGACACCATACCCAGCGCGGCTCTCATAGGGGCCAACAAATGCCTGGGTGTCCCGCAGTCCCGTACCGTGGTTATGCCGGCACGAAGCGCAATCCGTGCGTTCGAGACAACCTCCGCAACGATCTCTTCATCGCTGCTGCCCTGATAGGTTCCCTTAGGATTGTCACCGCCATCGAAGGCCAGATGAACATGGGCATCCATGAGTCCGGGAGCCAAAAACGTGCCCTTAAGATCCAGGACGCTTCCTGTCCCCGGCTCACTGCCGGCGGGGGCAATATGGGAGATTTGCCCTGCCTGAAGCCAGACGTCGCTCAGTGAACCCGAAGTACCCGACTCGGGATCAACAACACGTGCATTGAGCAGCACCGTGACGTCGTCACCTGTCCGGGCCGCGCGGCTGACGCTATACGGCTGGGGACGGTCCGTCACTTCAGTGGTGATGGTCATATCAGAAGCTCCTTTGGCTTGTAGGCATCGAGTGGATTTCGTCCAGCAATGCCCTGATCGCATCAGCGGCGATCCGTATGTCACCGCTGTCAACATCGAGATGGGTCACGGCACGAATCGTGGACGGGCCAAAAGCGCCCATTCGGACCCCGCTCTTCTGAATCAGGCGGTCCACCAGCACTGCTGCCGTGACAGGACTGTCGACCAGGTCGAAGAGGACAATATTTGTTTGAACCGTCAGCGGGTCGATTGAAATCTGAGGATGGACGGAAAGCAGTTCAGCCAGCAGACGGGCATTCCCATGGTCATCTGCGAGCCTGTCCACGTTGTTGCGGAGGGCAAACGTACCCGCTGCCGCCACAATGCCTGACTGACGCATCGAGCCACCCCACCGTTGCTTGAGCCGCCAAGCCTCATTGATGAAATCAGCGTCGCCGGCCAGCACTGCTCCTATGGGGGCGCCCAGTCCTTTGCTGAGGTCCAGCCAGACTGAGTCAAACGGGTCACAAAAATCGCGGGCAGATACGCCGGTGGCCACCACTGCATTGAGCATGCGGGCGCCATCCATATGGGTTTTGATCTGGTGGGACCGTGCCATATTTGTCACTGAAGTGATGCCCTCCAGCGACCAGCACGTGCCGCCTCCGAGGTTGGATGGCTGCTCTATGGACAGCACGGCGTTTCGGGCGAATGACCTGCCCTCAGGGCGGAGCGCCGCCTCAAGTTGGGCAACCGAGAACACACCATGGTCTGCTTTGATCGGCCTGTAGAAGGCACCGGCCAGGGCGGGCGCCCCGGTTTCCTCGTGGCACAGCGAATGCGCGGTCTCATCAACAAGAATCGCGTCTCCAGGGCGGCAGTGCAGAGCATAGGCGATCTGGTTGCACATCGTCCCTGATGGCAGGAAGACAGCTTCCTCCTTGCCCAGGAGCTCACGTGTCAGGGCAACCAGTTCGTTGGTGGAGGGGTCTTCACCCTTTTGTTCGTCCCCAACTTCGGCGTTTGCCATGGCCTGGCGCATGGCCTTTGTTGGCCGGGTAATAGTGTCGCTGAAGAGGTCGATTCTGATGGGGTAGCTTGATCCGACGGGAATCACTGTGCGGCCCTGGGCGCCGGGTCAGTGCGGGGCCGGAACAACTTGTACCCGTCCCGTGGAATGCCCACGCGCACATGGGCGGAATCCGTGCGCTCACGGGTTTCGACCACCAGGGCCTGCTCGCCGACGCCCACCCTGTACCGGAAATGATGGCCGTGATATGACCGGTCAAGGACAGGACCATTGACAGTCATTTCGTAGCCGTCAGACGACGCATCGTCAGGCAACAACGCCAGCGCTTCCGGACGAACGGCAACCACGACGCCGTCGGAATCAATTGCGGATGGTACGTGGATCGCTTGATCCAACCCGTCGATCTTGATCGTCAGGATCCCCTTCGCGCGGCCAATCACTGTTCCCTCCAGCAGGTTGCTGGTGCCAACAAAATCAGCAACGAAGAGATCGGCAGGATCGTTGTAAATCTGCTCCGGCGTACCAATCTGGCGGACGGTTCCGGTAGACATGACCGCAATCCTGTCGCTCATTGCCAGGGCTTCGTCTTGATCGTGGGTCACAAAAACGGTGGTGACGCCAATCTTGCGTTGCAACTGAAGCAACCAATCGCGGGTACGTTCCCGCAGCTTGGCATCAAGATTCGAGAACGGCTCGTCGAGGAGCAGCAAACGCGGAGGGAATGCCAACGCGCGTGCCAGCGCCACTCGTTGTTGCTGGCCGCCGGAGAGCTGATGCGGAAAACGGTCTGCCTGATCGGAGAGGTCAACCAACTCGAGTACCTCATCGACGCGTCTGCGCAGTGCCTCAGGCTTGTAGCGACGTAGCCGCAGCGGATACCCGACGTTGTCGCGGACTTTCATATGCGGCCACACGGCATAGGACTGGAAAACCACGCCGCAGTCGCGGCGTTCCGGCGGCAGGAAGGCGGAGGAGTCATGGTTGAACAAGGTCTGGTCGCCCACAACAATGCTGCCGCCGTCCGGCCTGAGCAGCCCTGCGATGGACCAGAGGGTTGTGGATTTGCCGCAGCCGCTTGGCCCCAGCAACGTCAATATCTGCCCGTCGGAAGCAGTCACTGACACGTTGTCCAGGACCGTCAGACGGCCAAACTTCTTGGTGAGATTGGTGATGACCAGATCAGACATTGGGGCGAACTCCAAACAGAATGCGTCCTGCGCCCAGGACAGCTGCGGTGATGACAAGTTGGATGACTCCGAGGGCGGCCACGGTGCCGCCGAGGCCGTTTGCTGCGATCTGAAGCATGGCCAGTCCCAGAACCTGGGTTTCAGGGGTCACCAGAAAAACTGCGGCGTCGGCTTCATTGAGCATTGCTACAAACAGCAGGACGTATGAGATGCCCATGGCTGGCCTCAGCAGGCTGAGAATGATGGTGCGCATCGCCGTCCACCAATCTGCCCCGGCCGAGCGCGCGGCGCGGTCCAGGTCCGCGCCCAGCGCGGCAAGTGACGGGTAGAACGCGGCGTACCCCATGGCAAGCGCGCGGACCCCGAAAGCGATTCCCACGGCCCAAAGTGTGGCTCTGAAAGTTCCGGACTGGTCCAGGATTGCAAACGTCCAGAAGAAGGCCATGCCGGTGATCAGGCCTGGGACGGCCCGGGGATAAAGCACGATGTGCTCCAAGGATCCGCGCAGTCGAAAGCTGGAACGGTGGGCAACCAATGCGATGACGGCGACGCAGGCGGTCGCGATTGCGGCGCCAACGGTGGCAATCAGCAGGCTGTTGCCAATAGCTCCTGTGTAGAGCGGGTTGGTCAAAATCGCCGAGAAGTGGTCAAGTGTCAGCAGGCTAAAGGGGTTGATCGCCGGGGTCAGAACAGCGGTGAGCGAGGCGAGAACCACACCGCTGAGCGGAACCAGGGTTGCGCAACCCAGAACCACTCCGACGCCGGCGGACAGCAGCCAGCCGAAGGGGCCTAATTTGACGACGTTTGCTGGTCTGGATGACTTGCCACCGGTTGTGGTGAAGCGGGCGAGGTCACCTGCCAGGCGGTTGCGCAGCAGCAGCAGCAAAGTGACGGCGAGCAACAACATGACGGCACCTGCAGGCAGAACTCCTCCACCGCCGTCGGCGCTTCCAGTCCACTGCCGGTACAGGTAAGTGGACATCATGTCGATGTTCTTTGACGTACCAAGGATGAGGGGAATGCCCAGTGTTTCCAGCGCCAAAGCGAAGACCAGCAGCCCGGAGTTGAGTAATGCCGGGCGCAGCAACGGCAGGGTCACCGAGAGCAAGGCGCGGAGGGGGCCGGCGCCGGCGCAACGGGCGGCTTCCTCGAGTGTCGAATCGCCTGAGGACAGCGTCCCCCGGGCAAAGAGATAGACCACAGGCGAGCCCAGGACCGTACCCATGACCACCATTCCCGCAACACTGTAGAGGTCAAAGGGCACAGTGAACGGTGTGTACTGTTCCAGTAGATGTGTGGCATATCCGTTTTTCGACCACATCGACTGCCACCCGACGATGAGCACTAGTCCAGGCAGAACCAAGGGCAGGACGATCAGGGCTGAGTAGAGCCGCCGCAGCGGGAGGTTGGTGCGGGCTACCAACAAGGCCACTGTGGTTCCAACCAGAACTGACCCGATGGTGGCGAAGACAGCGAATTGCAGGCTGTTGGCGACGGCTGACCACCAAAGTGGATCGGTGGCCAGTTTACGAAAGTTGTCCAGGGTGCCGCTGCCGCCGCCCTCGTAGAGCGGGGTGGACCAGAGTGATGACCAGACGATCGGCACGATCGGGCCGAGGATCAGCAGGACTGCGAGGATCCAGACACCGTAGTGGATGACCTTCTCCGGCAGCCATGCCCGCTTGATTTTTCCAACACCCGGCGGGGGCGGGGTCTTGGGGTCTGTAAGGGTGGAGCTGCTCATCGCCCGAATGCTTCCTTCCAGCGGTTCTTGAAGGCCGGTGCATCGTTCACCAAGGCCTCATCCCATCTGGCGATGTTGATGTTCTCCGCACCCAACTGCTCTGTTACCTTCGCCAGGTTCACCGGGCAGTCCACCCCGTCCAGGTAGGGTGCGAACCCGCCGGCACACCCGGCCGTCTGGCCGGCCTTGTCAATCAGGAAGTTGAGGAACACCTTGGCCGCGTTGGGTGACTTACCCCCGGTTGTTGCTCCGGCACCGCGCGGCATGAAGGGCGATCCGTCCTTAAAGAACTTGTAGTTCAGCACCTTCGCGGTAGCGCCGGTGAGGAGCGGCCGGGTAGCGCCGGACTGGAAGTAGGACATGGTGTACTCGCCCTGCAGGAGTTTGTTGAACATGGGTCCGGCACTGGCTTCCACCTTGGTGTTCTTGCCTAGCTGATCCAAGACGTTCCATCCGGCCTCTCCCGCCTTGGCTATGTATGCGTGATTAACCGTGTAGCCGAACTCCGTAGTGCCGTCATACGTGACGATCCTGCCTGCGAGCTTGGGGTCGCTGGACATCTTGGCGAGTGCTTCAAGGGAATCGGGTTGCTCGGATTCAGGCAGGAGGGTGGTGTTGATCAGCGCCATGACCGGGTTCAGTTCCATTGCGAAGACCCCTGGGGCGAGCTTCGCGAAGTCGGGCAGTGGCGCGGCGGCAGGTGGGGTGAAGTCCTGGATGTCACCGCGTTTGACCAGATCGAGGAAGTTCGCGCCTTGCAGGCTGACGATGACATCCGCGGTCTTTCCGCCGGTGGCCTTCTCGTTGAGGTAGCGCTGGAAGCTTTCGGTTCCGCCAAGGCTGATGTAGCTGGTCTTGATATCCGGATACTGGTTTTGGAAAGCAGCCAGGACCGGTTTCATGGTCGCCTCGTTCGCCTCGCCGTAAACCAGAAGCGAGCCTTCCTTGCGGGCGGCGTCCAGGACTGCAGGGTCCATTGCTGCTGCCGTCGGAATGTCCGACTTAACGGCGTAGGCGTTGGGGGCGTCATTCCCGGTGCTGCAGCCTGTGAGAGCTGCGAAGCCGCAGAGTGCAGCAACAGCGACTATTGCACGTCGTTTCATGTGGGACTCCTTTGTCACGGCACTGAACTTTGGGTTGGGACGGTGCTTTGGGTTGTCGAGTGGATCGGAAGCTCGTGGAAGGGGCGCCGCAAGCGCCCAGGAAATCCTGTCCATCGGGGTGTCTCGTTCTTGCGTTGTTTCTCTGGGTCTACGAGCCACCATGGCGTCCCGTAAGTGAATCAGCATCGGCCGCCGAGGTACTCCTGGCCGATGCTTGTGTTGCGGGAACCTTCACGGGTCCGCCGCAGTGAGGCATCACTATCTCGCGTCGACTGGCTTGTCTGTAAGTGAAGTTCAGTGATCCGCGGGTTGTTCTTAAACTTTGGCACGTAGCGGGCTATTGCGCAATAAGTGAATGCGACTAATCTTGAGAACATGAATAAGTCCACCACCGCCCCGGAACGCGGCACTAGGCCGCGGAACCGGCGCGCCTTGATACTTGCTGCGGCAGGTGACCTCTTCGCGCAGAAGGGATACCCCCAAGTCAGCATGACCGACGTGGCCAAGGCGATGGCAGTGCAGCCATCCGCCCTCTATAGACATTTCCCGGGCAAGGGCGAGCTTCTTCGCGAGGCAGTGGTGGCCAGCCTCCAGCCCGTTTTGGATAGCGTTACCCAGACGCCCGACGGCGACCTCGAGCAGTTGATCACATCGCTGGGCCGCGCAATTCTGGTGCACAGGGAGAACGGCGTGCTGTGGGAGCGTGAATCCCGCCATCTCCCGCCCGCAATTCGCTTCGATATTGCCAGTGGTATCAAGTTCGCCATCAGCAGCAAACTGCAGTCCGGCAGCCCCGCGCTGCCCGCTTCCGAGGCCGACTTGCGGGCGTGGGCCATGTTTGCAGCGATGATCAGCGTGTCGTTGGACCCAAATCGGCTTTCGCGTGCGGACGAAGAATCCCAGCTGACCACGCTCGCCCGCACAGTACTGGTCATGCCAATGCCCCCGATTGAAACGGCGACGAATCACCGTAGCGCGGCTATTGACTTGCCGCGCACCCGCCGTGAGGCGTTGCTGGCAGCCTCAATCCGACAGTTCGCGGCGAACGGCTTTGACGCCGTCAGCCTGGACGACATCGGCGCCGAAGTTGGAGTCGCAGGTCCCAGCATTTACCGCCATTTCGACAGCAAGGCGGAAATGCTTGCCGCTGCCCTGCATCGCGCCAAAGAAGTACGGTGGATGGACATGTCGCGGGCCCTCACTGAAGCCGCTGATGCAGCCGAGGCACTGGAGCGCATCCTTTCGACATACATTGCCTTCTCACTGGGAAGCCCGGAATTCCTGCAATTGGCAGTGTCTGAACGTCCGCACCTTCCCGAGAGGGAGTTGCGGAACTTGATGGAGGCCCAGGGTGATTACATCACCGATGTCGCCTCGCTGGTCCAGGACGTTTACCCCGGCACGGATCAGGAAGTGGTCAGGACCCGGGTGAAAGCCGCGTTGCATGTGGTCAGCAGCGTTGTCCGCACCCCGTTCCTCCGGGATATCCGCGGCATCCAGGAAATTCTTGAACAGATTGCCAGAGGCCTCATAGCTCCCACGACCCAGTGAGGGGTGCGCGTCCTCAGGTCCACTGACTGTCTGAATTTTCCGGCGGCATTCCATTAGAAATGAGATCTTGCGCACAAAGCATCTCAGTCATAAGATAATGACTACTGAAGTAATCTGCATCATTTCACATCTCATTCTGAGACAGGTGCCTTAGGCAGCCCTGATCACCAGGGTCCACGCATAGCGGGGCCGACTGTTCGCAAAATTACCTGGAGGCACAATATGAGTGCAGTGGTCGCACAACCATCGGGCGCGAGTTCTCCGAGGAAGGTCGCCTTCGCGAGCCTCATCGGCACGACTATCGAGTGGTACGACTTCTTTATCTACAGCACCGCAGCGGTGCTCGTTTTTCACCACCTTTTCTTCCCTGGCTTCGACCCGACAACCGGGACGCTGCTTGCATTCTCGACCTTCGCGGCCGGCTTCGTCGCCCGTCCTATCGGGGCCATCGTCTTCGGCCACTTCGGTGACAGGGCAGGCCGGAAGCCGATGATGGTCCTCACCATTTTGATCATGGGCATTGCCACTGTAGCTATTGGACTACTGCCCACATACGACTCGATTGGCGTGTTCGCCCCGATTCTGCTGGTCATACTGCGGCTGACCCAAGGATTCGCACTCGGGGGAGAGTGGGGTGGCGCAGTGCTGATGGCTACCGAACATTCCCCCGAAGGCAAACGAGGCTATTTCGGTAGCTGGCCGCAGGCAGGCGTTGCAGTCGGGCTGATCCTGGCCATGACCTTATACATACCCCTGGAGTCTATGGCGGAGGACGCCTTCATGGCCTGGGGCTGGAGGGTCCCTTTCCTGCTCAGCGCGGTACTGGTTATCACTGGCCTTGTTATTCGTGTGAAGGTCGCGGAAAGCCCGGAGTTCGATCGCGTCAAGGCTGACCACGGCGTTGTGCGTCTGCCTGTAGTCGAGGTGCTTCGGACACACCCCAAGCAAGTGTTTCTTGTAGCCGGCGCAAGTCTGGCACCGGGAATCTTCTTCTACCTGATCACCGTGTACAACTTTGTTTACGCAGGGAGGTCCGGAGATCTGGATTCGACGGCGATGTTGGTCCTGGTGATCGTCACCTCCGCGATTGGCTTCGTGGTTACCCCGATCGCCGGTGCGCTCTCAGATAAATTCGGCGGGCAACGGGTGTACTTGTGGGGTCTTGCGCTCATCGTCGTGGTTGCGTTCCCGCTGTACTTTGCCCTTGATGGGGGCACTTATGGCCTCATCGCCGTGTGCTACGTTGCGGCAACGGTGGCCGTATATATCCCATGGGCACTCTCGCCGGCATACTTCTCCACTGCCTTTGACGCAAAGGTCCGCTACAGCGGACTGTCCTTGGCTACGACGCTCGGCAATCTCTTCGGCAGCGCCATTGCGCCCCTTATTGCCGGTGCCCTGTTTGCTGCAACAAGTGCATCTGTCTCAACTTCGCTTTACGTCTTCGTTGCCGGAACGGTGTCCATAACGTGCGCTGTTTTGCTCGGACGGGTCATCCGGAAGAAGGCATCGCGGGCTGGGGGACGCAGCGATGCGACCGGGGTTGATGAGGTCCCCGCATCCACGTATTCGGAGTGAGTTCTCACAAAGCAATCCTCAGCAGGAACGGCTCGTCTTGACCAGTAACCGATGACAGGCCAGTCACCGATGACAGGCCAGTCACCGATGACAGAGACGGGCGCCATATCAAACGCAAACATAGGAAGGAACTACCATGAGCGGCAACGAACAACAGTTCAAAACATTCACCCTGGAACGAGCAACACCCACTATCGGGGCGTACATCCATGGACTGGATCTACGTGAAGAGATCACCCCGGAATGCCGGACGGAACTACGGGAAGCTTTCCTTGAGCACCAAGTACTGTTTCTCCGCGATCAGCACATCACGCCGGATGATCAAATCGAATTCGCCAAGGTTTTCGGCGACCCCCAGGAAGTAAGCGCATTCTTCCCTTCCCTGCCCGAATATCCGCACATTGAGGTGCTGGAGTCGCGTGGCCGGGCTGCGGGGACCGATGTCTGGCACTCGGACTTGACCTGGCAGGCTACGCCGAATTCCGCTACTTGCCTTCACGCACAGGAAATTCCGCCTTGCGGCGGAGATACGCTCTGGGCGAGTATGACCGCCGCGTATGACGCTCTGCCGGAGAACGTGAAAAGCGTCATCGACGGTCTTGAGGGAGTGCACGACTGGGAAAAGGAGCTCACGGGAGTTGTCCGCCAGGGGCCCGACGGCGACGCGCGCTACGAGGATACCCGGCGGAAGTATCCACCCATGACGCACCCAGTTGTGCGTAAGCATCCGGAAACCGGCCGCAAGCTTGTTTACGTCAATGCGTTGTTCACCACCCGGCTTACGGGTATTTCCACCCAGCTGGGGGATTCGCTGAGAAACATGCTCACCGACCTCGCCAGGACCCCGGAATACCAGGTTCGTTTCCGCTGGGAACCGAACTCCTTGGTGATCTGGGACAACCGATCCACCCAACATTATGCGGTGGGGGACTACCACCCGCACTACCGGCTGATGCACCGGGTCACCCTGAAGGGCGACCGCCCGGCGTAGAAGTTGGTGCGGCCATGCCGGGTGGCCTGTTGCGGGTCGCCCGGCTGGTTGATATGGAACTCACGTTTTGTCACGGCGAGGATGCCGTGACAGAAGCCCTACCGGGCGAAAGCGAAAGAAGGCTGACCAATGCGAGGCCAGAAATTAGGGGCGGGGCTGATAGCCCAGAGCCAGTCCGCCCTTCCACCATTTATTTTGCATCGGCCTACTTCGCTCGGAGAAGCTGTGGCTCTAACCAGGCAGCATCCAGAAGCTGTGATTGCGGCGGGTTGTTCGGATCTGGTGGCTCAATTTCGTGAGGGATTGGAGCCGGAGGTTCTGATTTCCGTGCAACGAATCAAGGAATTGCGGGCAATTTCGAATAATGCCGGGGTTCTGAGCATTGGCTCTTCGGTGAGCCACGCTGAAGGCAGCAGAAGCCCGGACATACTATCCACGGTCCCTGCCCTGGCGGCAGCTTGGGGATCAATTGCCACAGTTCGAATCCGCTATCGCGGCACCCTCGGGGGCAATCTCCTTTCGCGTCGATATCGATACGAAATGCCTGTCATTCTGTCGGCCTTGGGTGGGCAGATGCAGTTTCATGGCGGCGACATTACAACCCTGCCCGTGTCGTCACTCTGGGACCGGACACTTGGCAATGTAGGTATTCTGACCGCCGTCACGGTCGACACTGCCTCCCTGCTGTGGTTCGGCTACGAGCGCTCGATGCGCCCGCTCAGCACCGTGTCCCTCGCGGTGCGAAAGAACGCGGTGGCTGGCCTCACCGTTTCTGCCGTGTGCGGCAGTGAATACCGGCGGCCTTTTGTCCTCTCACATGCTTCCGAGGCCACTGACATCACCGAGCTCGACCCGGTTGCTGTGGGCGAGGTTCTGGCGGCTCAGCTTCCGGATGAGGCGGGCGACTACACGGGGTCCATCGACTACCGCCGACACCTGGTGGGGGTTCTCTGCCGCAGTCTTCTTGCCGAAGCAACCGGTAACCAAAGGAAAGGATAGCCAGCCATGAGCCTTGAATCACCGGAATCAAGCCAGGAAACCTTCACCCACAAGGTTGAATTTGAGCTGAATGGAAGCCCGGAAAGGCGTTCTGTTCCCACGAGTACTACGGTCTTGGATTTGCTGCGCAACAGTTGCGGTAAGCAAGGGGTCCGTGCGTCGTGTGAGCGAAGTGTCTGCGGCGCCTGCACTGTTTTGGTTGACGACCTTCCTGTGGCTGCGTGTTCCACGTTCGCCTTCGACATTGACGGTGCGCGTGTTGAAACGGTTGAGGGCTTGGCTGCCCAAGACGGCACTTTGAGTGCCCAGCAGCAGGCATTCAGCGAATGCGGCGGCTTCCAATGCGGCTTCTGCACCTCCGGCATGCTGATGGTGACCACAGCGCTGCTGCGGCAAAATCCGCAACCGAACCGGGAAGAGATCCGGGACTGGATAAGTTCGAACACTTGCCGGTGCACGGGTTACGAGATGATCCTGGAATCCGTGGAGCGTGCTGCAGAGCTGGCTCGGGCCAAGCAGCAGGATCAGGCATCCGAATGAACGGGATCGTCATTCCTTCCACGCCGCACGATTCGCCGATCGTCGGACGCGACCGCCCGCGCCTGGACAGCACCGCCAAAGTCACCGGGCGCGCCATCTACACAGTGGACATCGAGAAGGCCGGGATGCTTCACGCGAAGGTCCTGCGGAGCCCTCATGCGCACGCACGGATTCTCAGCATCGATGCTTCGGCCGCCCGCTCCCTGGCAGGAGTCACTGCCGTGGTCACCCGCGAGGAAATCCATGGATTGCATTCATACGGTACCTACGTCAAAGACCAGCCGATTGTTGCCACGGACGCGGTCCGCTACGTTGGCGACGTCGTCGCTGCAGTGGCCGCGGTGGACGAACGCACCGCTTTCGCGGCACTGGATTTGATCCGTGTTGAGTACGAGCAACTACCGGCTGTCTTTGATGTAAGAGCTGCGATGGAGTCCTCCGCACCTGCCATTTTTCCCGACCAGCCCTTCGCCGCCTTTCCCGAGTACGGCGATGGGGCCTCGGGGGCGGCACACACTGCCCACAACGTGAGCTACGAATTCCGCTACGTAACGGGAGAGGAGAGCGTCTGGGCGGATTGCGACTTCATCTTTGAGGACACCTTTACCTTCTCCCGCATGAACCACATGCACCTTGAGCCCTTTGCCACGGTTGCCGAGGCGACAGCGAACCAAATCGAAGTGTGGACCTCGACTCAAAGCCCTTTCCCGATGCGCAAGGAACTGGCGAGGGTTTTTGGGCTGCCTGAAAACGACATCCGGGTCAACGTCCCGCTCTTGGGCGGCGGCTTTGGTGCCAAGAACGGCCCAAAAACGGAGGCGATCGCCATCCGGCTCTCGCAGTTGTCTGCTGGGCGGCCGGTGCGTTACTGCATGAGCACAGAAGAAGTCTTCCTGACACTGAGCCAGCATGACGCCGTCCTCACGGTCAAATCCGGGCTCAAGGCAGACGGTG
Source organism: Pseudarthrobacter sp. PvP004 (assembly GCF_017876035.1). Taxonomy (NCBI): domain Bacteria; kingdom Bacillati; phylum Actinomycetota; class Actinomycetes; order Micrococcales; family Micrococcaceae; genus Pseudarthrobacter; species Pseudarthrobacter sp. PvP004. The sequence continues at coordinate 1,589,561 of NZ_JAGINL010000001.1, read as the reverse complement.
AGTTCATGGCGCGCCAGTCGCGGGTGCTGCTTAACGGTGGGGCTTACGCGGATGCCAGTCCGCTGGTGGCAGAGAAAGCGGGGTATCGGATGCCCGGGGCCTACCGTTGGAAACGGATTGATTCCCTCTGCCAAGCAGTGATCACCAACACCGTCCCGGCCGGCGCTTACCGTGGTTTCGGCGCAACCCAAGCCACCTGGGCCAGTGAGCGCCAAGTTGACCTGATCGCCGAGCGGCTGGGTTTCGATCCCCTGGAGCTTCGACTAAAGAACGCCAAGGAGTTGGGGGAGGAGTTCGTACCAGGAGAAACGCCCATCGATTCGGACCTCAAGCATGGCCTGAACCTGGTTGCGGACGCCATCGGTTATCGCGACCGCACGCGCTCAAGTAATCGGGGCATGGGAGTGGCCATCGGCATCAAAGATGGTGGTGGCGTCAACAAGCCTGCCCAGGCCCGGGTGAAGGTGACCACCAACGGCGACGTGATCCTGAATTGCGCCCTGGTGGAAATGGGGCAAGGCGGTCATTCGGCGCTGTGCCAGATCGTGGCGGAGACGCTTGGATGCGATCCGAAGCGGGTGAAGTATGCCGCTATTGACACCGACAACACCCCCTTCGACCAAGGCACCAACGCCTCTTCCGGAATCGCGGTCATGGGTCATGCCGTGCTGCAGGCTGCAGAGCGGGTGAAGTGTTCCGTTCTGGATACGGCGGCCGAATACCTGATGCTGGACCGGCAGTCGATCCGTTTGGACAACTGGCGCATCGTCGATGCTGAAGGCATCGCCTATGAGCTCCCGCCGCTGATTATGGACAGATTCGGCGGAACAGGATTCGAGTTCACGGCGGACGGCTACTACAAGGCCCGTAATTCCAGCAGCGCACCCCTGGAAGCACCCTGCATTTTTTGGGAGATCGGTTGGGCAGCTGCCGAAGTGGAGGTTGATCCGGAAACCGGCCGGGTGGAGATTTTGCAGCTGGTGGTCAGTGGAGACGCCGGCAAGGTGGTGAACAAGCTGGGTTGCCGCGGCCAGGACGAGGGCGCCGCGGTCTTCGGATTGGCCCAGGCACTCTTCGAGGAACTGCGGTACGACGACGGCGAGCTGCTTAACGGTGAGGCGCTCCTCTACCGGGTGCCGCTGGCTGAGGACATTCCCCGGCGCTTTTCTTCCATAACCCAGGAACAGGGCCATGGGGCCGGACCTTTTGGGACCAAAGGGATGGGCGAGGGTGGCATGCTTCCCATTGCGCCAGCGATTGCCCAGGCCATCGCTGATGCCACCGGGGCGCAGCTCACGTCGTTGCCCATGACACCTGAACGGGTCTACAACGGCGTCCGCGCTGCACGTTTGCGCCAAGACGGGGCTGATGGAAATGCGTGAGGTGATGGAGACGCTGGAGAAATCATTGCCGGGCGATCAACATGTCGCTTTGGCCACGGTGGTCCGCACGGAGGGCTCCGCGCCACGGGCAGTCGGAACGTCCATGCTTGTCACTGAAGACGGATCGCCGGTCGGTTCCGTTTCGGGTGGATGCATTGAGGCAAGTGTGATCGAAGCAGCAGCCGGGGTCCTCGCCAGCGGGGTCCCGGAGCTTCACCGATTTGGCATTTCAGATGACGACGGTTTCGGCGTCGGGCTGACGTGCGGTGGCAGTGTTGAGATTTTCATCCAAAAGTACGCTCCGGCCTCCTGCCCACAATTTGCTTCACTGCAGAGGGCGCTGAACGAAAATCTGCCCTGCGCCATGGTCACCATCTTCGACGGCGGACCCGAGCTGGTGGGTCGATCCGAACTGGTGCTGCAAACTGCGGATATTGAAGAGCTGTTTGAAGGTTCCGTACTGGCTCCCGATGCCGTCCGCGCCGCCGGGGTTGCAGTCCGGGAGGCAATAGCCTCCGGAAGTACGACGTCGGTCACCCTCCTGGCGGATGCCGGTACCGTAAAGCCGCTGTCCTTGCTCATCGATGTCCACCGTCCTGCCCGAAGGCTGCTGATTTTCGGGGCCATCGATTTCTCCGTCTCGCTGGCCCAGTTGGGGGCTTTCCTTGGCTTTCACATCACTGTTTGCGATGCCCGTGCTGTCTTTGCAACGGCCGAGCGAATTCCCTCAGCCCATGAGATCGTGGTCGATCAACCGGCGCGCTACCTCCAGAAGGAAATCGCTCTGGGAAGACTCGCCACGGATGCCGCGATCTGTGTGTTGACCCATGATGCCAAGTTCGATGTTCCGGTCCTTGATGTAGCCCTAAGGCACGGTTTTGCGTACATCGGCGCGATGGGCTCACGCCGAACTGCCAGTGACCGCCGGGAGCGGCTGATTGGCTTGGGCCACACCGATCGGTCGGTGGCACCTCTCCGCTCGCCCATCGGCTTGGGCCTTTCTGCTTCCACGCCCGCCGAAACCGCAGTTTCCATCATGGCGGAGATCATCGCTGCCAAAAACCAAAGCTCGGGCCTGCCCTTGGCACACACCAGCGAGCCGATCCACAGAGGTGCGCTGGAGCACAAAGGTTCAAAACCCAATTAACTTTGAACCTAAATATCTTGACAGAAAGTATCTTACTACTGATATTGTTTGGGTATGACGTAGTTCACAGGATTGGCACTCGCCACACCTGGGCGGCACGCACGAATTCACGCCGTGGGAATGACAGAGAGATGAACGGAAGCCGAAAATGAGTACGGACACCCTTGATACCCGGGATGAAATCTATGTGGGCGGCGTGTGGACCCGAGGCAGCGGTGCACTGATCGAATCCGTCAACCCCGCCAACTCAGAGGTGTTCGCCACCCTCCATGGAGCAACGACGGCGGATGTGGACGCCGCGGTGGCTGCCGGACTGAAAGCCGTGGAAGAGTCCGGGTGGGCAAAGAAGCTCCCTCACGAACGCGCCGCTGTCCTCCACCGCATCAGCTCAGCGATTGAGGCCAACGCTGACCGCATAGCCGAACTGCAGACGCTGGATACAGGTAAGACACTCGCGGAAACCAAGGCGCTGGCCATGAGCGCGGCGGCCACCTTCCGCTTCACTGCATCCGCTCTGGAAACCATGGAAGACGCACTGACGTCCCCTCGCGGGAACTACCTCAGTATGTCCACATATGAGGCGATCGGCGTAGTAGGAGCCATCACGCCATGGAATTCGCCGATTGCCAGTGACGCACAAAAAGTTGCTCCGGCACTCGCCGCGGGAAACGCGGTTCTGGTGAAGCCACCCGTCTGGGCTCCCTGGGTTTCGCTCCTGTTGGCACGCATTTGTGAGGAGGCAGGACTTCCGGTAGGTCTGCTTTCTGTCCTTCCAGGCCCCGGCCGGGTGGTCGGCGACGCGATTGCCCGGCACCCGGACATTGGCAAGATTTCCTTCACGGGCGGCACTTCCACGGGACGCCAACTGGGCCATATTGCGGCGGAGAAAATCATGCCGATTACCTTGGAGCTGGGCGGGAAATCGCCCACCATTATTTTTGCCGATGCCGACCTGGACCAGGCTGTGGCCGGCGTGCTTTATGGCATCTTCTCTTCGAGCGGTCAGAGCTGCATTGCCGGCTCACGCGTCTTCATTCAGCGATCGGTCTACGACGCCGTCGTCGAAAGACTGGTCAAGGGTGCCGAAGCTCTGCGAATCGGACCAGGAACGGACCCCAGCACTCAAGTTGGGCCATTGGTTGCCCATGCCCACCGGGACGCCGTGGCCAGGATGGTTGAAGACGCGAGGCTGGCTGGTGCGCAGATCCTCTGCGGTGGCGCCGCGCCCGAGGAGCTCCGGCTCCAAGCCGGTGCGTTTTACGAGCCCACCATCATTGGCGGTGTGAGCAACTCGGACGTTATTTGCCAAGAGGAAATCTTTGGGCCCGTGGCGGTGATCCTGCCGTTTGACGATGAAGCCGATCTCATCCTCCAAGCCAACGACAGTGTTTTTGGTTTGGCCTGCGGAATCTGGACCGCTGACTACCGCCTGGCCTGGCGCACAGCGAGGGCAGTTTCGGCCGGCACCGTCTGGGTCAACACCTACAAACAATTCAGTATCTCCACCCCGTTCAGCGGGCTTAAGGAAAGCGGTCTGGGCACCGAAAAGGGCCGGGACGGCATTCGTTCCTATATGCACCAGAAGAGCATCTACATAGACCTCTCGGGTGCATCCATCCCATGGGCCGGTAACTAAGCCGGACAGGCTGCCACCATTCTGCGTTCGAAAGGTACGTCAATGAATGCTCACCCCTACAGCCCCGCCTTTGTGGCCGGGGGATTCGGCTTTATCTCCGGCGCATTGTCCGTGGATGAAAGTGGTACTGCCGTACCCGGTCGCTCTGAAGCGCTGGTTGCCGCAGCCGCGAGGCTCTCCGAACGACTGGAAAGCGTCGGCATGTCCCTGGCTGACGTTATTAAGACCACCTATTTCGTCACGGACGTGACGCTGCGGGACGAAGCCAACATGCACTACGAAGTGCTGTTCGAGTCGCCGCGCCCGGCCCGTTCGTTTGTGGAGGTCGCTGCCCTGCCCTATGGAGCCACGGTGGAAATCGAAGCAATCGCGCACCGGAGGAAATGAAGACCAATGAGCGTGGAAATTCAGAACCGTGCGGCGGTGACCCCTGATGTCCCCGAACCGAAAATGCTGACACTCAGGGTGCACCAGAAAACCTGGGAAGCCGACGGCGTCATCCGGATGATGTTTGTTGATCCCGCCGGGGCGGCGCTCCCGCAGTGGCTTCCCGGCGCCCACCTGAGCTTGCACTTGCCCAATGGGCTCACTCGTGAATACTCCTTGTGTTCGGACCCTGAAGACCTCACAAGCTGGACTGTGGCCGTGCTGCGAACGCCCGATTCCCGCGGTGGCAGCAGGCTCATCCATGATGAGCTCCCGGTGGGAACACTGATTAAGGTTGAGGGTCCGCGCAACAACTTCCACCTTGATCATGCCGGGCGCTATGCACTGGTAGCTGGCGGTATTGGCATCACCCCGATCATTTCCATGGTGCGGCGGTTGGAATCAGTGGGAGCTGATTGGTCGCTGCTTTATACGGGCCGGTCACGTTCAACCATGGCTTTCCTGCCGGAGATTTCAGACCTGCCCCGGCAGCGGATAACTATCCACGCCGCCGACGAAGCTAATGGCAAATTCGCGGATCTCTCCGAGGCAGTCGGCTCGCTCCCGCCTGAAGCACTGGTGTATGCCTGCGGCCCTGAGTCTTTGATGCAAGCTGTAGCCGGCGCCATGGCAGACGAATCGCAATTGAGAATTGAGCGGTTCAAAGCACCGGACATCGTTCCCGGACCTGAACTCGATCAGACAAGTTTCGACGTCATCTGCCAAAGCACTGGTCAGCGGATTGCCGTTGGGCCCGATGTTTCAGTTCTGGAGGCCCTGAACGCCGCCGGTATCAACGTTCCCAGCTCATGCGCAGAGGGCATCTGCGGAACCTGTGAAACCGGAGTCATCGACGGAGACGTTGAGCATCGTGATTTCCTGCTTTCCCCGGCCGAACGGGCCGAGAACAAATCAATGTTTGTTTGCGTCTCACGTTGCCGGTCCCGGGACCTGATTTTGGATCTCTAGTACGAACATCACTCGACTGAAGGTTGATTCCCATGAACTATTTTTCAGCAGAGCCTGTCTGCAATCTGCGGTCGCTGCGTTCTGTGTCCCTGAAAGTGCCCGACACCCGGCCAGCCAGGGATTTCTACCATGAAGTTTGGGGCCTTTCCACCGTGGAGGAGGACACTGACAAGTTCTGGCTCCGCGGAACCGGTTCCGAACACCACATCCTGAGGCTGGAAAGAGGCGAGCAGAATGCCTTGGGCGGTGTCTCTTTCGCCTTGGCCACGCCGCAGGACGTTGACCGTGCCGCCACCAAGCTCACCGCCTTGGGGATTCCGCTGTTCCGTGAGCCCGGCCCTTTGGATGATGCTGCGGGCGGCTACGGTCTCCAGTTGGTGGACCCCGAAGGCAGGCTGGTGGAGCTGTCCGCCGACGTCCACGCGGTTGTCAGCCAGGAGCCCGCAGGTCGCCGGGCGCTTCCACGCAAGATCGCCCATGTGGTGCTCAATACCGTGGATATTGACCGCGCAACGGCTTTTTATACGCAGGTTCTGGGAATGCGGATTTCAGATTGGTCCGAGCACCAGATGGCCTTCCTGCGGTGCAACAGCGAGCACCATGCCATCGCGTTCAACCAGGCTCCCTGGACCTCGGTCAATCATGTGGCTTACGAGATGCAGAGCATTGATCACTTCATGCGCGGCATCGGCAACCTCAAGCGGCACAACATCGCGCCCCAGTGGGGGCCGGGCCGGCACGGTCCGGGTGACAATACGTTTTCCTACTTCACAGACCCCTCAGGCCTGGTGTGCGAATATACCTCCGAAGTAGCCCAGGTGGACGAGGACAGTTGGTTGTGCCGCACTTGGGAGCGGACGCCGGAACTGTCCGACCAGTGGGGAACTGCAGGTCCGCCCACTACCGCGGTCCGAAGCGCCATGGCTGGCATTCCGGACAGCGGGTATAAGTCGCTGGTGGTCCCTGGACGTGAGGACTACTTCTCCATGCCGGAAACTCCTGCTGCTGAAAAAGCCCATGCGTAGCACCTCGTTGCCGCCAGCCACCGACACAGGGTCGACTGTTGCCGAACGCCGGAAAACTGTCCATGGGGTCTCCCTGGTTATTCGCGGGGAAGGCACTCCTGTCTTCCTCATGCACGGCATCGGAGGGGCCGCGTCTTCCTGTGGTGCCCTGGCTCAGTTGCTGAGCACACACGGATTCCAGACGTTTTGCTGGGATGCACCCGGTTACGGCGAATCATCAGCTCCACCGGAAGGCTTGGATCATCCTGCTTTGGTGTTGGACATCCTGGCCACATTGGATGTTGGCCCTGCCCACCTGATCGGCACGTCATGGGGAGGCGTGATCGCCACCCGGATAGCCGCTCAAGCACCTGAGGCAGTGCGTTCCATTGTGCTGGCGGACAGCACCCGGGGTTCGGGCATTACCCGGACCGCCGCGCAACGCATGCTGGCGCGCGTTCCGGAACTGGCCGCCGTCGGTCCCGAAATCCTTGCGGCCCGGCGAGCGGCAAGACTGGTCTCCCCGTCAGCCCCGGCATGGGTGGCCGAAGCTGTGCGGGCGGACATGGCCGCAGTCCGCCTATCGGGTTTTGCATCGGCCGCCACCATGATGGCGCAATGCGACACGACGGACCTTCTGCCTCGGCTCCGGATCCCGGCGCTGGTCTTAGTAGGCCAGGACGATGTGATCACGGGCGTGGCGGAATCCCGGGTCCTTGCAGAGAACATCCCTGGCGCCACGCTGGGCATCATTCCAGGTGCAGGGCACGCCGCAGTGCAGGAAAAGCCGCTGGAGATGTCCGCTGCCATCCTCGCCTTCTGGGAGGACCTTCGATGACGCGCCTCGTGGTGGTTACGGGATCCGGGCGGGGACTTGGCTTCGACATCGCCGAACGATTGGCAGGTAGCGGAGACCGGATAGTCATAGCCGAGAAGAACCCCGACCTCGCCGAGCAAGCTGCCGCAGCACTCCGCGGTCGGGGTTTCGATGCTACAGCCGTCATTACCGACATCGCTGACAAAGTCTCAGTGGCAGACCTGGCCGCTGCGGTCCAGCAGCTGGGCGGCGCCGATGCGCTGGTCAACAATGCGGCACTGGCCGACGGCGTAGGCGGTGACACTTTTTGGGAACTGGACGAAGCCTTTTTCCAGAGGGTGATGACCGTCAATGCCTACGGGACCTGGCTGGTCAGCAAACACCTTTACCACCAGCTGGCACAAAGCCCGGGAGGCTCCATAGTCAACATCGCCTCAGACGCAGCGCTTTACGGCTCTCCACGGTTGGTCCACTACGTCGGATCAAAAGGAGCTGTCCTTGCGATGACCCGGACCATGGCCCGCGACGCGGGACCAGCCGGAGTCCGCGTCAACGCGGTTGCTCCGGGCCTGACCCGGGTGGAAGCCACCGAGTCAGTGCCGGCCTCACGCTACCGCCTCTACGAAGAGAACCGCGTGCTGCCAAGGGACCAACAACCCAAGGACGTATCAGGCGCCGTTCAGTTCCTGCTATCCGATGCAGCAGGCTTCATCACCGGCCAGACCATCGTGGTGGATGGCGGCTTCGTCATGAGCCACTGAAGCCGCTGGCCACTGAAATCGCTGGGCCGAACCGCCCTGCAGCGGACAAAAACACTAACAAGGAGTCCCACACATGGACCTGCAATTGAAGGACCGCACGGTGGTTGTCACCGGGGCGAGCTCCGGCGTCGGCCTTGCCACTGCGCGATATTTGCTCAGCGAAGGTGCCCGGGTTGCCGCCTGTGCACGTGACGCCGGCCGATTGTCCGCCGCGTTCGACGAATTCTCCTGGGCGGATAAGGACTCGATTTACCTTGCTTCGTGCGACGTCACGGATCAAGACGCCACCAACAGCTTCATCGCCGGCACATTGAATCGGTTTGGCGCCGTTGATGGCCTGGTCTGCAACGCCGGCCGTTCCTTGATGGCCACACTCCAGGACACCACGGACCAGCAGTTGCGTGATGAGTTCAGCCTGAAGATCTTCGGGGTTTTGAACATGGTACGTTCCGCCAGATCTGCCCTGAATGCCTCACCACACGGCTCGGTGGTCAACGTCAACGCGATCCTCTCCCGTCAGCCGGAGTTACGCCTGGCTGCCACCTCTGCTGCACGCGCCGCACTGTTGAACCTCACTCATTCCCTTGCCGAGGACCTGGCAACAGAGGGAACACGGGTGAACTCAGTGTTACTCGGTTTGGTGGACACCGGCCAGTGGCGGCGGCGCTTCGAGGAAGCCGACTCCGAGCTCGACTACAAGGCCTGGAGTGCCGGGATCGCTGCCAACCGCGGCATCCGGCTGGGCCGTTTCGGCACTGCTGAGGAGGTGGCCTTCCATATTGTTTCGCTGCTCTCGCCCCTCAGCGGCTACACCACAGGAGCAACCATCGACGTCGGCGGTGGCGTTGGGCGCTATGTCTAGCCAGCGGAACTTCATCACGAAAGAGATCCAGATATGTCAGTGACACAAGCAACGGTCCCGAGGGGGCCAACAGGCGGTGACGTCCTGGTCCGTGTAATGCGTCGGCACGGCATCGATACGGCCTTCGGGGTGATCAGCATCCACAATCTTCCCCTCGTCGAGGCAGTGGACAGGGAGCTGAACTTTGTTGCCGTCCGCCACGAGGCCGCCGCGGTCAACGCGGCTGACGCCTATGCCCGGGCCTCCGGCAAGATCGGGATTGCCCTGACCAGCACTGGTACGGGAGCCGGCAACGCCGCCGGTTCAATGGTGGAGGCGCTCACCGCGGGAAGCCGCGTGCTGCACATTACCGGCCAGATCGACAGCGAATTCATGGGTAGCAACCGTGGAGTGATCCATGAGGTTCCACGCCAGTTGCAGATGCTCCATGCGGTCTCCGGTTATGCCCGCACCATTTTTAATGGCAAGGACGCGGAGGCGGACCTGGAGGAGGCAATCGCACACCTGCTCTCTTCGCCTCACACACCGGCCAGCATCGAATGGCCAACAGATTTGCAGTACTTGGCCCACCCGGATGATCAGCGCCCGATCGACGCGCAGGTGAAGCCTTTACCAGATGACGACGCCGGTTCCGTCGCCGAAGCGGTCCGGCTCCTGGCAGGTGCCAAACGCCCGCTCATCTGGGCTGGCGGAGGAGCGGCAGGGGCAGACAAGGAACTTACGGCTCTGCTGCACATTTTGGGCGCAGGACTCCTGACCAGCAACTCGGGACGGGGCGTGGTTCCCGAAGATGACCATCTTGTCATCGGCAACTTTGCTACCACCGCCGCCGCTGTCGGGCTGATCGAAGAGTCTGATGTCTTGTTGAGTGTCGGCACGCACTTCCGTTCCAACGAGACGCAGCATTATTCCCTCAAACTGCCCGCCACTCACATCCAGCTGGACCTAGATCCTGAAGCAGTGGGCAGGGTGTATCCGGCCACTGTGGGCCTGGTGGGCGACTCCCGGGCAATTCTGCAGGCGATCATCAGCCAGTTGGGTAGCCATTCTGTGGACGCAGCGTGGGCACAGCGGGTGCTCGATGTACGCCTCGAGGTACGGGCCACCTTGACTGAGTACATCGGTGGTTATGCGGAAATCTGCCACAGCCTCAGGGACCGCCTTGACCGGGAATCCGTGGTAGCACGTGATGTGACCATCCCCTCCAGCCAGTGGGGTAACCGCCTTCTTGAGATGTACTCCCGCGAAACAAACATCTTTCCGGTGGGAGGCGGCATCGGCCAAGGTTTGGCCATGGGCATTGGGGCGGCCTGCGCCCGCCCGGGCGTTCCCACGGTGGTTATTGCCGGCGACGGCGGCCTCGCCGTTCATCTTGGTGAACTTGCCTCCCTTGCCGGCTCAGGGGTCTGGTGCGTGGTGCTCGTGTTCAATGACGGCGGCTATGGGGTTCTGCGCAACATGCAGAAAGCCAACGGCTTCGCGGAGGCAGGAGTCAACCTGCATACACCGGACTTTGCTTTGCTCGCCCAGTCACTGAACCTGCCGTTCTGGCGGGTGCGCGGCCCAGGTTCCTTTGATGGGGCCTTAGTGGAAGCACTCGCGGTGCGGGGGCCTGCGGTGATCGAGATCGATGTCACCGCTCTGGATCCCGTACCGGGTGCATTTGTTCCGCCGGTGCATATTCCAACCCCACATCAGTAGAGGAGCAGGAGAGCACATGAAATCAAGTACGGAAGTAGATCCGCGCCCTGTCCATGAGCCAGGCGGGGTGGTGCCGCAGCACGACGTCGTGTGTTTGCACGGCGGCGGGGGAGCAGCCGAATGGTTCGCCCAACAGCTTGACGCGTTGGGGGCCCGTGCCTGGGAACCGGGGATCGGCATGACGTTGGGCGTCACCGGTCCGCCCAGCCATATGGATGAGTGGGTTGAAGCGGCCTCGTCGGCCCTCTACGAGTCAACGGCCGGTCCAGCTCATATCCTTGCCAGCGGAACAGCCGCGTACGGGGCCATCATGCTCGCTGCAGTGCATCCAGAGCAGATCAAGAGTGTCATCCTGGGCGACCCCCTGGTGGACACGTCGGTTGAGGGATTCGTGGCCACGCTCCGGCGGGTGCGGGCGCCGTCGTTGGTCATTGCCGCCGCCCCTGACCTGGACGCCGATATCTCCATACCGCAAAGCATCGCCGGGGGAATCAGGAACGGGGTTTTTGTCATCATCGACAACACCGCCGTTCCAGCACACCAGAGCCGATCTCACTCATTCAACGAGTGGAGCAGGTCCTTCATGAACATCGCTGAAGGTCTGCACACCGTCACCGAAACCCAGGAGGAACGCAGTGCCTGAGCAATATCTTGAAGCCAACCAGTCCCGGGTGGGTCCGCCCAATCCTTACGAGCTGAAGCTCGCCGGAGCCCTGTCCGAGATTTTCGCCAGTGGTAGCCACGAACTGCCTGCCATCGTCTCGGGCCTGAACAATTTGGGCTTGAACGCCCCTGACGGTGAACCGTGGGATGAAACCCGATTCCGTTCCGAAATGCGACGACTGGGAGAGTAGGACATGACAACTGCAACTGCAACGGCAAGCCCCTCCGGAGTCAGAGCCGGCAGGGCCAAGACCAAAACTGTCGTCGGCACCCGGCGCCAACTCGATGCCGCAGAACTGGCAGCGACGGGACTGAGGGATCGCTGGTATCCCATCTACCCGTCCCGGTTCGTAGGTCCCGGCGACATGGTCAAAGTCCGACGCCTAGGCGTAGATTGGCTCCTGTTCCGCGATGCCAAGGGGCAAATCCGAATGTTGGAGGACCGCTGTCCCCACCGCAGCGCCCCCTTGTCCGTGGGCCAACACCTGGGGGACCGGGTGGCATGTAAATACCACGGCGTTCAGGTGGACGGCCGCGGCACCGTGGTTTCGGTTCCGGGCATGCCGGGTTGCGCGCTTGAGGGTAAGACAGTCACAGCATCGCTGGCCGTGGAGGAAGGCGCTGACATGATCTTTGCCTTCATGCCATTGACCGAGGACTCCGTGGTGACGGCGTTCAAACTGCCCGATCGCCTGGACAACCCCGAGGTCTCATGGTTCTCAAACTACGCTGAATGGAACAGTCCGTGGCGTTTCTACATGGACAACGTCCTGGACCCGATGCACGGTGCGTTCCTCCACCGTGACTCGCATTCCATGTTTGGTGGTGATACCAGTGCCCGCTTCCGTATCCGCGAGACCGATCGGGGATTCTTCTTCGAGAAAACGGACCAGCGCGGCAAGAACTTTGACTGGGTGGAGTACTGCCGTGAAGCCATGGATTACGTGGATCTGGAGATCCCGTATGCTGATTCGGCAGGTCCCGGGGGTTCGTTTGGCATCGTAGGAATGTCCACTCCTATTGATGCCCATACCTCCGCCGTTTTCCACTGGCGTACCCGGACCGTTTCGGACTGGGAACGGGACGTTTGGCGATTCATGTACAAGACAACCCTTGAAGAAAAGCACTGGGCGGTTTTGGAACAGGACCGGGAACTGTTGGAGGCGCTGGCTGCAGATGCGGACAAGGATGAGCACTTGTATCAGCACGATCTTGGAGTAGCCAGGATCCGTCGGGTCCATGATGCCGATGCCCAGAACCAGGCAGCGATTCTTTCAGAGGGAGTCGTTTAGCCCAAAGAACCTGCAGCTCGTAGTTCTTCGAGCTGCAGGTTCTTTTTTGTCGTGTGTCACACCCAATTCAGCAAAACAAAACCCGGGTACCGGCCACATCGGCCAGTACCCGGGTTCTCGAAGATCTAGCGGGTCACGCCGTACATCTCCGAGGTGGGAGGGTAGAACGGGATCTCCGGCTTCTTGGCGCCGATGATCACGCAGATAATCGCGTCAACATCGCTGACCGTGCGCAAACTCCGTGGAACCCCGGCCGGGACGCGGATCAGATCGCGGTAGCCCAGCACGCGGCTTGCTTTCTTGTTGCCGTCTTCCACGTCGTGCACGCTGAACTCCACCTCTCCTTCGAGGACAAAGAACACCTCTTCGACGTCCGGGTGCGTGTGCTCAGGACCTACGCATCCGGCGGGCAGCACCATGTTGGAAAAGGTGAAGTGCTCCGCTTGAAGGATGTTGTTGTCGTCTGAGTGGTCTCCGGTAGCTCCGGAACCGATGTAGCGGACCTGTCCGCGTCGGAATTTTTCACCCATTTTGGTCTGGAATTTCAGGGTATTGAAGTCAACAACCCGGCTCTCACGGGAGGCGATGGCCGAATCAATCAGCTCCTCAAGTTCCGGTAACTTGCTTTCGATAACGTCGCTCATGATGGACCTCTCTCGGATTGGTTATTGCCAGAGTTCGCAAGAGCCGAGGTGGTTCAATCTCTCTCGACTCTAACTATCTCAAGACTAAGATATACTGGGGCGTGCTGCAAGACCCCGGTGGAAAGTGCTCCTAATTGCTGCCTTCGTTGGGAAGCTCAGTGTTAAGATGCTTAGACCGAATGAAGGAGAGAGTGCGCATGACCACCGAATCGCGGAACACTGACACGGATGCCGTGGACGCCATTATTGAGGACTGGCACCGCGAACGCCCGGATCTTGATCCCAGGACCATCGGCGTCTTTGGCCGCTTGCAGAGCTTGGTGGCACGGCAGCGAGCTGTGCAGGATGTGAACTATGAGGAGTACGGGCTCACGTTGGCATCCTTTGATGTTCTGGCGAACTTGCGTCGTTCCGGCCCTCCGCACCGGAAGACTGCTGGTGAACTAGCCAGTTCATCCATGCTGACCACGGGCGGCATCACCTTTCGTCTGGACCGTATGGAGGAACAAAACCTCATAGAGCGGGTTCGGTCGAAAGAGGATCGTCGGGTGGTCTACGCCCAGATGACGGACCATGGCAAAGAACTCATTGACGAGGTCATTTCAAAGCATCTGGAAACGCAGCGCAATATGCTCGCCGGCCTGACCTCCAAGGAGATCGACCAACTGGCGGTGCTACTGAAGAAAACAGAAGCCTCCATCGTCGCCTATGACCCGAAGGCTTCCTCCGCGGACGAACTTACCCTGAACGTCTAGGCGATCACGGCGCGGGTTCGTCCATCCACTCCATCAAGCAAGGAATCGAATGAAGCCAGGACCCCGCAGGATCGGAATCATCGGACACGGAGCCATTGGGGCTCGTGTTGCTGCCGACATTGCAGCTGGAAAAGTCAAGGGGGCCACCCTTGAGGGAATCATTTGCCGCAGCCCCATAGACAACGCGCCGGCACCCCAGTTCGAGATGGAGCATGCGCTGGAGCGCTGCGACGTCTTGGTTGAATGTGCTGGGCAGGAGGTCTTGATTGAGCATGGCGAGGCTGTGCGTTCTGCGGGCGTAGACCTGCTCGCTACATCAATCGGGGCGCTTGCGGACCCACGCCTCTCACAGCGATTGTTGGCCGCAGGTCCTGGCAGACTTTTCTTGACCCCGGGCTCCATAGGTGGCCTGGACCTGTTGGCGTCGGGGGCCCGCGCGACTGGCTATGACGCCGTCATGATTACGACGACGAAGCTCCCGGGTTCCCTGATTCAGCCATGGATGGACGAGGCTGAGGCCGATCGAATTCGGAATACCCCCGGTCCCATCGAAATCTTCCGTGGTCCCGCTGCCCGAGCCACACAATTGTTCCCCAAGTCGCTCAACGTGGCAGCCGCCGTCGCCCTGGCGGTAGACGACTGGGATGCTGTGGCTGTGTCCGTGAGAGCCGACCCGGCGGCCGAGCTAACGACACACTTGATCGAGGCTTCCGGAAACAGCGGGAATTACCGCTTTGAAATCTGCAATAAAGTATCACCACAAAACCCGCGAACCAGCGGCGTTGTACCGTTCGCTGTGCTCCGGTCATTGGAACTGATCATCGGCGCGCGGGGTGGAATGATCTAGGAACGCCTCGCTCCGGTCACTTCCAAAGACTTGTCGGGGTCTGGCCGTCGGAGTTCCTTGGCAAGCAGTCCTGGAGGTCAAGTTCCGGTTCCGGCTCTTAGCTGACGGCGGTCAGGGCGTCGTCGTAAATCGCCAGCGCTTGGCGTACTTCTTCGGGGGTCACGACGGCGGGAGGCACCACGTGCACGCGGTTGTCGGCGATGAAGGGCAACAGTCCGCGGTTGAGCAGTTCCGTCTTCAGCTTGCCCATGAAGCCGGCGTTGACAGGTTTGCGGGTTGTGCGGTCTTCGACCAGTTCGAGGGCCCAGAACACGCCACGGCCGCGAACTTCGCCGATGAATTCGTGCCTGGCGGCGAGGGCTTTAAGGCCCGGTTCCAGGTGATCGGCGCCGATGCGTGCGGCGTTCTCCACGATGTTCTCCTGCTCGAAGGCTTCGATGGAGGCGACGACGGACGCCGCGGCGAGGGGGTGACCGGAGTAGGTGAGACCGCCGGGGAAGACTCGGTCATCGAAGGTCGCGGAGATTTCCTCCGAGATGATGACGCCGCCCACCGGGACGTAGCCGGAGTTGACGCCTTTGGCGAAGGTGATGAGGTCCGGACGGACGTTGAAGGCATCCAGGGCGAACCAGTCACCGGTGCGGCCGAAGCCGGCCATGACCTCATCGAGGATCAGGACGATGCCGTGCTGATCGCAGAGGGCGCGGACGCCCTCGAGATAGCCGGGCGGCGGGAGCAGGATGCCGGCTGTGCCGGGCACGGTCTCTAGGAGCATAGCGGCGATGGATTGTGGTCCCTCGAGCTCGACGGTCCGGCGCAGGTGCTGCAGGGCGCGCTCCGCTTCCTGCTCAGGGGTTTCGGCCCAGAACTCGGAGCGGTAGAGGTACGGGCCGAAAACGTGGACGTGGCCGCGAGAGTATTCATTGGGGATGCGGCGCCAGTCACCGGTGGCAACGATCGCGGCGCCGGTATTGCCGTGGTAGGAGCGGTAGCGGGAGATGACCTTGTCCCGGCCAGTGTGCAGACGGGCCATGCGGATGGCGTTCTCATTGGCGTCCGCACCCCCGTTGGTGAAGAACACTTTGTCCATGGTTGATGGGGCGTGGGACAGGATCTTCTGGGCTGCGACGGCGCGGGTGTGATTGGCGTGGGAAGGAGCCACCGTAGTGAGGATGTCCAGTTGTTCCTTGATGGCCCCGATGAGCCGGGGGTGCTGGTGCCCGATGTTGGTGTTGACCAGCTGGCTGGAGAAGTCCAGGTATGTCCTGCCTTCGTGATCCCACACGGCGCTGCCCGACCCGCCGGCAAGAGCCAGGGGGTTGAGGGTCTTCTGCGCAGACCAGGAGTGGAAGACATGGGCAGTGTCCAGTGCGGCAACGTCGGTGTTGCTGAGCGGGGCGGCCAGGGCGGTCCGGGTGGGAGACATTGATAGGTCCTCTCGAATGGGCTGGTGGGCTTCCCTTCATAATGTCAATCGGGACACATGAAGTCTTTCGACATTTGTATAGTTAGGGGACAGTTGAACTACCTTTTTCCAGAGAGGCCCTGAGCGTGCCGCCTACCATTAACGCGATCATTCACAAAAGCTCGCTCAACCTGCGCTGTGTGGTGCCGGATGCGGCTGATCCCGCCCTGGAAGCATCCGTCTCCTGGGTGCACAGCTCTGATTTGGATGACCCCACGCCTTTCCTGGATCCCGGGCAATTGCTGCTGACGGACGGAACTCAGTTTCCCGTCAGCCACTCCACTGATTCCCAGTACAGCGAGTACGTGCAGCGACTCGTCAACCACGGGATCAGCGGGCTGGGTTTCGCCACCCAGGTGATTCATGGAGTCCTGCCACGGGGCCTGAAGGACGCCTGCAGCCACCATGGGTTGCCTTTGCTGGAGGTCCCTGACCGGACTCCCTTCATTGCGATCATCCGCTTCGTGGCCGACTGGCTCGCCAGGGAACAACACGCCCGCTCCGAGTGGTCCCTCCAGGCACAGCGCGCCATCGCGCGGGCCGCCCTCAGACCTGACGGGCTGCGATCGATTCTGGCCGAACTGGAGCGCCAGCTCCATGGCTGGGTGGCGTTGTTCGACGCTGCCGGGAACCACATCCTGATGCCTAATAATCGTCCGGTTCCGTCGGCGTTGATGCCGGGCGTGACGGAGGCAGTCACCAAGGCGCTGGATCAAGGATCACGCTCGGTATTGCAGTTGATGGTCGACGGCGAACAGGTCACCTTGCAGACTTTGGGGCGCCGCCACTACCTGCGGGGTGTTCTTGTGCTCGGTGCAATTGAACCCTTGGACCCTGCTCGCACGGACATCATCAACAGCGTGATCGCGTTGGCCAGCCTTGCCTTGGAGCAGACCCGCACCTTGGACACGGCCCGCCGACACCTGCGAGCCGGCGTTTTCGAGCAGTTGTTGGCGGGCAGCCTCGACGTTGCAGAACGGACCGCACGTCAGGTCTGGGGAAGGCTGCCGGCAGAGCCCTTGGTGGTGACGGTTGCGCATCAGCCAGGACAAGGGCAGAACCTTCTGGAAGCCCTTGAACTGTTGTCGGACGATCACCGCGGGGCGGTCTTCTATGCACAACGGGACCAGAACGTGGTTGTCCTGGCGGGATCGGCCCTGCAGGACAAGGTCGCCGGCCTGCTGGAAAAGTACGGGGCTACTGCCGGGGCCTCCGGTAAGACGACTTTCGCAAGTCTGGCCCAGGGCTTGAGAGAGGGGGAGCGATCCCTTCAACGGGCGCTTGAGTTGTCGCGCCCTTTGGTGGTCTTTGACCAGATTTCGGAAGGCGGCATGCTGGGTTTGCTGCGTCGGGATGAGGCCGGTTCCGTGGCGCAACGACTCATCGACCCCCTTGCCAAGCACGATGAAACAGAACAGACACAGTTGCTTCCAACCGTGATTGCTTGGTTGGAAAACAACTGCGTCTGGGACAAGACGGCGCGCCAACTGGGCGTCCATAGGCACACGCTCCGGAACAGGATCGACGCTGCGGGCACCGTCCTGGGACTCAACCTCGACAGCCTGCGCGACCGGCTGGAACTGTTCGCCGCCGTCGAGTTTCTGGAAAAGCGTTAGCCTCAAACGGGCGGAAGGTGAGAGAGCGTCTGGCAGGACAGACGCTCTCTCACATCCCGGCCCTAAAACACAGGCGCTCTCTCACATCCCGTTAGTTCTGGGGGAAACCCAGGTTGATGCCGCCGTGGCTGGGGTCGAGCCAGCGTGAGGTGATGGCCTTTTCACGGGTAAAGAACTGGAAGCCTTGCAGGCCGTAGGCCTTGGAGCTGCCGAAGATGGAGTCCTTGAAACCGCCGAAAGAGTAGTAGGCCACCGGCACAGGAATCGGCACGTTGATGCCCACCATGCCCACCTCGACCTCGGTCTGGAAGCGGCGGGCGGCGCCGCCGTCGTTGGTGAAAATCGCAGTGCCGTTGCCGAAAGCGCCGGAGTTGATCAGGTGCAGGCCCTCTTCGTAGCTCTTGACGCGGACCACCGCCAGAACGGGACCGAAGATCTCCTCGGTGTAGACGCGGGAGGTGACGGGGACCTCGTCGATCAAGGTCGGGCCGAGCCAGAAGCCGTTCTCGTCGCCATCGACGGTGACGCCGCGGCCGTCCACCACAACCTTGGCGCCGTCCTCGATGGCGACGTCGATGTAGGCGGCCACTTTGTCGCGGTGCTGGCGGGTGACCAGCGGGCCCATGTCGCAGTTGCGGCGTCCGTCGCCGGTCCGCAGCGTAGACATGCGTGCGGTGATCTTCTCGATCAGTGCGTCGGCAACCGGCTCGACAGCGACCACCACGCTGATGGCCATGCAGCGTTCGCCGGCGGATCCGAAGCCGGCGTTGATGGCCGCGTCGGCGGTCAGCTCGAGGTCGGCGTCGGGCAGGACCAGCATGTGGTTCTTTGCGCCGCCCAAGGCCTGGACGCGCTTGCCATTGCGGGCAGCGGTCTCGTAGATGTACTGGGCGATCGGGGTGGAGCCGACGAAGGAAATCGCCTTCACGTCGGGGTGTTCCAGAAGACCATCGACGGCTTCCTTGTCGCCGTGGAGAACGTTGAAGACGCCATCCGGGAGTCCCGCCTCGGTGAACAGGGCAGCGAGCCAGTTGGCCGCCGTCGGGTCCTTTTCGCTCGGCTTCAACACCACGGTGTTGCCGGCGGCGATGGCGATCGGCAGGAACCACAGCGGAACCATGGCCGGGAAGTTGAACGGGCTGATAATGCCCACCACGCCCAGCGGCGACTTGGTGGAGTAAACGTCGACGCCGGAGGAGACATTCTCTGAATGCTCACCCTTGATGAGGTGCGGGAAGCCGGTAGCCAGCTCCACGACTTCCTGGCCGCGGGTGATTTCGCCGAGGGCATCGGAGACCACCTTGCCGTGCTCGGAAGTGATGATCTGGGCGAGTTCGCCCTTGCGCTCGTTGAGGAGTTCCCGAAAGCGGAAGATGATTTGCTGGCGCTTGGTGATGGACAGGTCACGCCAGGCAGGGAACGCCTTGTGGGCCGAGGCGATGGCTGACTCGGTGTCCTCGGTGTTGCCAAGGTTGACCAGCTTGGTCTCCCTGCCGAGGGCGGGGTCGAAGACCGGGGCGGTGCGGTCGCCGGACGACGGTGACTCGGCGCCACCGATCCAGTGCGGGACCACCTGGAGTTCGTTGATTTCAGACAATGCGTTCTCTTTTCTGCCGACGGGATCGATGTGTGAAGCATCTGGATCCACAGTAGGCAGCGCTCTCGGGAAAGACGCATATACAAGTGGTTACCTTGTAAGCCTAGATAGACATATGTATATCGCCGTCGCTACTGCGCACCTTTGTTGCCCCTAACAATCACAGGAAGGCATGGGGGCGGAATACGCCCGGGCGTCATAGTCGGTGCGGACGCACACTTTCCGCCACCTTTCCAGGGGTGGTTCGATTATTTGAAGGTGAGTCCCAGCAGGGCGTTTTCGGTCACCTCGGGCAGGGCGGGGTGGATCCAGTATTGCTTGGCGGCGAACTGGCGGACGTCGAGGTCGAAGGCCAGGACGGTGATCATTTGTTGGACCAAGGTTGATGCTTGGGGGCCCATGTAGTGGGCGCCGAGGAGTTTGCCGGTGTCTTGGTCGGCAATGAGTTTGCAGATGCTGGTGGTGTCTTCCATGGCCCAGCCGTAGGCGACGTCCCCGTAGCTCTGGACCTTGGTGGTCACGTTATGCCCGCGTTCGCGGGCTTGGGATTCCGTCATACCGACGGTGGCGATCTGGGGATGGGTGAAAATGGCTGCGGGGACGTGGTCGTGTGGCATTTTCTGCATGTTGTCCGGGTTGAGCAGGTTGTGGCGCACGGCGCGCATCTCGGCGTTGGCGACGTGTTTGAGCATGTACGGCGAGGAGACGTCACCGAGGGCCCAGACACCTGCAGCTGAGGTTGACCGGCCGTACTCGTCCACCTTGATGCGTCCGGCGCCTATCGTCTCGATCCCGCCGGAGGGCAGGTCCAATAGGTCCCCGTTAGGGATGCGCCCGGTGGCCACCAGCAGTACCTCCCCGGTGGCGGAGGAACCGTCGTCGAGCGTGACGGTGATGCCCCGGTCTGTCTGCTCAGCGCTGGTGGTGGTCCGTCCGGACCGGATATCGAAACGTTTGGCGGCCAGGTTGTTGAACGGGTCAAGCAGGTCCTCGTCGAGGTGCCGCAGGAGCGTGGAACGGGCGATGATGGTGACGTCCGTGCCAAGGGCGTCGAAGACGTGGGCGAACTCCATGGCGATGTAGCCGCCGCCGATGATGACCAAGGATTTAGGCAGCTGCGGGAGCCGCATGATGTCCTCGTTGGTGTGGTACCGTACGCCCGAGGCGGAGATGACGTCGGGTACGGCAGGCCTGGAGCCTGCGGCGATGACGATCCGGTCACCGGAGATGGTTCTCTGCTGGCTTCCCTGGCCGGTGCGTAAGGTGCGTTCTCCGACGAAGACCGCGTGCTGGTCGTAGACGTCGATGTTCGGAGTCCGTGGGCCGCGACGGTATTCTTCACCGGCGGCGGAGTCGGGGTCGATGCGGTCCTCGAAGATACGGCTGACAATGCCCGGCCAGTCTACGGAGTTGACCTCGGCGTGGAGGCCCAGCCGACCGGACTCGACGGTCTGCAGGGCGGTATCGGCGGTGTAGACGTACATTTTCGACGGGATGCAGCCAGCGTTCAGGCAGGTGCCACCGAAGGACCCTTCCTCGATGATCGCGATCGACTGGTCTTCGAACTCGGGACCAGGAATGGAGTTCCCGGAGCCGGTGCCGATGATGATCAGGTCGTAGTGCCGATCCACGGTGGTCTTGCCGGCAGTGGTGTGCATGGAAGTGGTCCTCACTCTGGGGTCTTCTCCACCCTACTGAACAGCACCTGAACGAGACGGGAGATATCGGCTAGGTGCGTGTGGCCGACTGCGTCGCGGCTGCCCTCATTCCGCCTCGCGATATGCCTTCACTCTCTGTGCTGATGCTTACGTGCCTGTCCGGTTCGTAGGCGCTGACCTGGAAGTGAGATCCGTTCGAGCCGGCCATTTGGCAGCCCCTGTGGAGTGGTAAACCTCAAAAGGGGCTGCTGCGCTCAAGACATTATTTATCTTTGACCAGCCAATCTCTTAGAACAGCGGCCAAGGCACCGCCGACATCTCACCGCTCGGAGCCGGGAATCGCCCTGCCAAGCGCAACCGGGCGCAGCGCGTGCCGAGCGATGCGATTTCTTCGGCGCTCAGCAAGTCCGCCAGTTCTCGGCCAAGTCCGTGGTGCAATCCTTCGCTGACACGGTCGATTCCGTCGCATTCCTCGGCGGTCAGGGCGTCTCCGAGCCATCCCCATAGCACCGTGCGCAGCTTGTGGTCAGTGTGGAAGGTGAGCCCATGGTCAACGCCATGCCGGTGTCCGTCGGTCATGGCTAGGATGTGGTTGCCCTTTCGATCAGCGTTGTTGACCACCAGGTCGAACACCGCCATGCGCCTGAGGGCTGGTGAGTCTTCGTGAACGAGGGCCACCCTCTGTCCATTCTCATCGTGTCCCTCGAGGACTTGCTTCCAGCCTGTCTCCGGCAGGTTCTCCGTCGGGACCAGGTCCACGGCGGCTTGGACGGGGTCGTGCTCCCGCCAGAGTTGGACCATTCCGTCGCCCAAGGGCCCGTCGCGCAACCATGTGCGTGGCACGATGTCCCAGCCCAAGACCTGCGAGACCAGATAGGCGGCCACTTCACGGTGGGCGAGAGTGCCGTCGGGAAAATCCCACAGCGGGCTTTCGCCTGCTATCGGCTTGTAGACGACAGGTACGTCGCCGATGCTGCCCAGAAATGTAGCGTTTGAGGCGGTTGTGATGCGGCCGGTCAGCGTTAGCTCGGCAGTCAATAAGTCAGGCGCAGGCATCAGGCCTCGGGAAGGGTGCAGGTGTGTCCGTCGGCATCAATGGGGTAACCGCACAGCGAGCAGGTGGGACGCCCGGCACCCACGATCTCACGGGTGCGCTTGGCGAAAGCCCGTGCGGTGCCCACCGGCATTCGCACCAGCAGCATCATGTCCAGTTCGTCGGCGCCTTCTTCGAGGGGGTCGTCGTTGTCATCAGTATCTACATCGGCGAGGGGATAAGCCTCGAGGACAACCTGGGCCGTAGTTGGGTCCCAACCCAGACTCATGGCGCCGGTGCGGAACTGCTCCTGAGGGGCCTCGATGGGGTCGTTGTCGACGAGTTCAATGGGAGTACTCGTGGGAACGCTGAAGGGGTTGCCGTCGACGGTGATGAGCTGATCGAGCATTTCGTCGATCTTCTCCGCGAGCAGAGCCGATTGCTGCTTTTCGAGGGCAACACTCACGATCTGTGCCCCTGCGCGGACCTGCAGGTAGAACGTGCGCTCTCCTGGAAGGCCAATGGTGCCGATGACTACCCGATCAGGCCAGGCAAATTCGTGAACGCGTGTGGGCATGTCATTATCTTAGGCACACGTGGTTCACGCCGTCTTCTGCCCCGCACCGCCTCCCACGGGCGCGTCGCCGGAACGGATACCGTTTGACAGCCACTCGAGGTCACCCGCTTCGGTATTGGTCGCGTAGACGCTCGGCCTACTAGCGCTGTAGTTGATGATTGATGCGGAGGCCGGGCTCACGTTGAGACGCTGGAACAGGTCGAGGTGCATACCGAGCGCGTCGGCAAGGATTGACTTGATGACGTCGCCGTGACTGACGGCTACCCACACGGCGCCTGGCCCGAACTCGGCTTCGAAGGCTGCATCGTGGCGTCGAATCGCTGCCACCGACCGAGCCTGCATCGCGGCCATGGATTCACCGCCAGGAAAGACGACGGCGGACGGTTGCGATTGGACCACAGGCCACAAATCCTCGGTCGCAAGTTCACTGAGCTTGCGCCCCTGCCACTGACCGTAATCGCACTCGTTCAGGTCGGGATCGACCGGCGCGAACGGCGTGCCGGCCTGGCGATCGAGGATAATGCTGGCGGTCTGCCGACACCGCTCGAGAGGGCTCGACACCACAGCGACTACGGGCACAGCCGCGAGCCGGTCTCCGGTAAGAGCAGCTTGGTCGCGCCCGGTTTGGTCCAGACTGACGCCAAGTGCCCGCCCGGCCAGCAGCCCGGTGGCATTGGCTGTGGTGCGGCCGTGCCGCACGAGAATAACTGTCGCCATCCACCCAGCCTAACCACCGTTCGCTCATGGTGCAGGACAACGAGGACTACAGTGGATGTATGGCTGCCAGCCGCAATCCGCTCGATGACCTGCGCGAAACCATCGGTCATCTGGCCAATCAGCTCAAGCTGCCCGGTTCGGAGCGCGTCGACGACCTGGTGGGCGATCTCATCGGTGCCAGGCCCGGCCCTGCCCGGCCGCTGTCCGAGGTGCAGGCCGAACTCGATGCCCTGGTGGGACTGGAGACCGTGAAGGAACAAGTGCGCGCCCTCGTCGCACTTCTTCAGGTCCAGGCCCGCCGTAAGACGCACGGCCTTCCGGAGGTGGCCACATCACAGCATCTGGTGTTCCTCGGAAACCCGGGCACTGGCAAGACGACCGTGGCACGGCTCCTGGCCGAGATGTACCGCGCGGTGGGTTTGCTGCAGAAAGGACACCTTGTGGAGGTGGACCGTTCCGGCCTGGTGGGGCAGTACGTCGGTGCGACCGCCATCAAGACGGACCGGGTGATCCGGCGGGCGCTGGATGGTGTCCTGTTCATCGATGAGGCCTACGCGTTGGCCCCGGAAGACGGCCGCATGGATTTCGGCCCCGAGGCGATCGAGGTCCTGCTCAAGCGGATGGAGGACCACCGCCACCGTCTGGTGGTGATCGTGGCAGGATACCCGCGGCTGATGGAGTCCTTCTTGCTATCCAACCCCGGGCTGCGCTCCCGGTTCGCCCGGGAGATCACGTTCCCCGACTACTCCGTCGACGCACTCCAGACGATTTTCCATCAGATGCTGGCCCAACATGAGTACACGCTGGAGCCTGATGCGGACCAGATGCTGCGCCGCATCCTCGCCGGGCTCCATGCAGGCGAGGACTCCGGCAACGCACGGTTCGCCCGTACGCTGTTCGAACAGGCGCTCAACCGCCAGGCGCTGCGGCTCTCGCTCGACGGTGAACAAAGTCTCGACGCACTTGATCGCGAGGCCCTCATGAAGCTCACCGCGGACGACATCGTCGGGGCCGCTCTGGCCTTGGGTGAGGAACCGGAGCCGGAACCGACGCCGGAACCGGAGCCGTCACGCTGGTGGCGCTGGTTGGCCTGACGGGATCCGTGGCGACACCCAAATTTTCAAGGGCGTGGTACTAGCCGGCGTCACCGCGGGGGCAGTTCGCTGCCACGGTGACGCCGGTTCGGGTAGAGGTTTCTCCGAACGCGCTAAACGATCGGGGCGGGTGGTTGTTCTCCGCTCAACACTGCAAGTGTGTTGTCGGCTGCGAGCATGGCCATGGCGGTGCGTGTCTCCACCGTGGCCGAGCCGAGGTGGGGAAGAAGCGCAACATTGTCCAGCTCCAGTAGCCCGGGATGGACACGGGGTTCCTGCTCGTAGACGTCGAGCCCGGCTCCGGCGATTGCACCCTCTCGAAGCGCGGATGCCAGTGCGTCTTCGTCAACGATCGGTCCGCGGGCGGTGTTGACGAGGAACGCCGAATTCTTCATGGCCGCGAGTTGCCCGGCCCCGATCAGGTGATGAGTGGCGGGACCATAGGGGCAGTGCAACGACACGACGTCGGACAAGGTCAGCAGCTC
The DNA here is from genome assembly GCF_017876035.1 of Pseudarthrobacter sp. PvP004. NCBI lineage: Bacteria > Bacillati > Actinomycetota > Actinomycetes > Micrococcales > Micrococcaceae > Pseudarthrobacter > Pseudarthrobacter sp. PvP004. The sequence continues at coordinate 1,564,413 of NZ_JAGINL010000001.1, read as the reverse complement.
GTCGAGATCGACACGTCGTGCGTCCAGTTCGGCGGCGATCTGAGGGTCGATCTCGCTGCGGGATTGGTAGACGATGTCCATGCCGAAGGCTTTGGCCCTGCGCGCGGTTGCTTGCCCGATGCCGCCCATGCCCACGACGCCGAGTGTCTTGCCCTGCAGGCTGGACCCGAGCAGGAAGAACATGCCCCACTTCCAAGCCTGGCCGGAGCGGATGAGCCGTTCACCCTCGCCGAGTCGTCGGGTTGCCATGAGGACGAGGCCGAACGCGATGTCGGCTGTGGCCTCGGTGAGCACGCCGGGCGTGTTGGTGGCCACGACGCCCCGTTCAGTGCAGGCGGGCACGTCGATGTTGTCATAGCCGACGGCGACGTTCGCCACGACTTTGAGCTGCGGTCCGGCGGCGTCGAGCAGCTCGGCATCGACGCGCTCGGTGAGCAGGGACACGATCGCATCGGCACCGGCTACGCGGCGCAGGAGTTCTTCGCGGGAAATGGTCTCGGGACCATCCCAGGCATCGACGTCGTGTTCGGCGCGGAGCTTTTCAATGGCAGCATCGGGAATGCGTCCCGTGACGACAACCCGGCTCATGCCGTCGCGATCCAGTCGCGCAGGCGGCCAAGGCCGTCGCGGATGTCCGCGACGTCGATGCCTGAGTAGGCGAGCCGGATGTACTGCCGCTCCTCGCCAGGTTGGCGGCGCCCGAAGTGCTCACGAGTGCAGAAGGAGACGCCGGTTTTGTAGAGTGCGTCGCTGGCGAAGTCTCCGACTGCCGTGTAGCCCATCTTTTCCATGGCGGCGGTGACATCGGGGAACAGATAAAACGTGGATTGTGGCACAGCGACGTGCATACCGGGGATGGCGTTCACGAGCTCGCATGCAGCATCCCGGCGTTCACGCAGAATGTCGAGCATCTGTTGGACCGGTTCCTGGGTGCCGCGGAGTGCTTCGATTCCGGCCCACTGTACGTAGTGGGTGGTGCAGGATTCGTCGTTGGTGTTGAGGGTGCTGAGTACTTTGGCGATCTCGAGTGGCGCAACGGCGCAGCCGAGGCGTGAGCCGGTCATGGCGAACTTCTTGCTGAAGGTGTAGAGGATGACGGTGCGCTCTGCCATGCCTGGAAGGGACGCGATCGAGCTGGAGACACCCTCGTAGCGGGTCTCGAAATAGGCCTCGTCGGAGAGCACCCAGAGGTCGTGCTCCTGCGCGATTTGGGCGATGGCTTCACGTTCGGCGGCAGTCGACTCGGCTGAGATGGGATTCTGCAGGTCGTTGTAGATGATTGCGGCCGTGTTCGGTGTTATGGACGCGCGCACCTGGTCGAGGTCAATGGAGAAGCCTTGGCTGGTGGGGAGGTAGCGGTAGGGCACCGCGGTGCCTCCGAGGTATTCGATTTGTGACTCGTAGATCGGGAATCCAGGGTTCGGGTAGAGCACTTCCTGTCCGGGGTTCATGACTGCCTGCAGGAACTTGGTGATGACGGGCTTGCCTCCGGTCATGACCACGACGTTGTCGGGGGACAGGCTGATGCCCCGACGTGAGCCTATATCCTCGGCGAGGGCTTCGCGCAGCTGTGGGATGCCGGGCCCGGGGCAGTAGCCTGTGTGGCCGTCAGCGATGGCCTTGCTCATTGCCTCGACGATATGCGGGGCGGTGGGGATGTTGATATCGCCGAGATGGAAGGGGTAAACCAGATTCCCCTTGGCCTTCCATGAGGCCGCAGCTTGGGCGACGCTAAAGGCGGTTTCGGTGCCGAGCCGTTCGAGTCGTTGCGCGAGATGCTGCATGCTATTTACTCCTCGTTGAGTCTGATACATCAGTAGACATCTAATACGTAACTAATATATCAAAGGCTCATGTGAGCTGGCCAACATAGCTCGCCGAAACGTCGGGCCCTGCTTCTACCGAGGCTTGGACGACGAAAGTCGGCTGATTCCCCGTAGTGCCGCAGTCGCCAGTGGACGTCCAGCCAACAGGGCGCTTGACTTCCATGAACGAACAACCCTGATGACGCTTGTACTGAATAGCCCTCGGCTACGCCAGTACTGCGCCAGTGCCCATGTTGACCGGATGGTGTGCACTGCGAGGACGACCGTAAAGAGTGAGATGACCAGGCCCGCCGCTGAGGCGGCTACGATCATCACCCCTGTCATGTGCACCAAAAAGACGGCAGAGATCACAACAGTGTGTGTGTCCAGAAGTTCCATATTCGTTTCTTGAGATGTGGCTTAGCGGGTTGGCTTGGATTTTGCTGGCCGGTGGCCCGCGATTGCGGCGCGGACATCGCCCTCTTCGTGGCCCTCATGCTTCTTCCCAAACGGCAGCACCTTGAGCAGCGGGTGCAGGATGACCATGATGACCAGACCCCAGACGGCTCCGAGAATCGCTGAGCACAACGTGTTCACCAGCCACGCAAGGAAGCCGCCCGCCACCGGGATCCCGGCGAAGGGCGTCTCGAGTACATGAACCAGGTCATAAGGGGCGTGCCAGCCGAGATCGTACGCTCCCTGCAACATGATGTGACCGCCAACCCACAGCATGGCGATGGTCCCGATAAGCGTGATCGCCGCCAGTACGGCTGGCATCCCCTTCACGAGCAGCCGGCCAAAGCGCTGGGAGCCCGAGGAGGCCTTGGTGGTCAGGTGCAAGCCGATATCGTCCATCTTGACGATGAGTCCGACGGCGCCATACACGACAACCGTGATGATGAACGCTACGACCACCAGAATGAGTGCCCGGACCCATAGGGACTCATCCGCTACCTCGTTCATGGCGATGACCATGATCTCGCAGGACAGGATGAAGTCAGTGGTGATGGCACCCTTGGTGACCTTGGCTTCCGCTTCAGGACCGCGTTGGACCGCCGGCGCCTTCTCGGTGGCGGAATGGCCGCGGAGCTTGTGCCAGACCTTTTCGGCGCCCTCATAGCAGAGGTAGGTGCCGCCCAGCATGAGGATGAATGGAATTACTCCCGGGATGAAGGCGCTGACAAGCAGCAGCGCCGGGAGGATGATCAGTAGCTTGTTTCGCAGAGAGCCCCAGAAGATCCGCTTGATCATAGGCAGTTCCCGTGACGGGTCCGCCCCGGACACGTACTGCGGAGTGACAGCGGCGTCGTCGATGACCACACCGGCGGCTTTGGCCCCGGCCTTGGCAGCTCCCGCGGCAATGTCGTCCACGGAGGCAGCCGCTATGCGGGCCAGGGCTGCGACGTCGTCCAGCAGCGCAACGAGACCGCCGCTCACAGAGCCACCCCGTCCTGCTCAAGGGCGGGCGGCTGTAGGTGAACTCGTGGATCGAGGCGCGTAATTGGCATGTTCGGAGTATACGATGACCGACAAAACCGTAGATGTACGTGACGCGCGGAAAAGGAACGGCCCCTACGAGTGGGGGCCGTTCCTTACCGGTGCCGGAAGCCTAGTGCTCGGCTTCTGCGGCGTGCTTCTTGGCGGTCTTTTCGGCGTCCTTCTCAGCGCGCAGCGCCTCCGCCTCGTGCTGTTCCTCGGCCTTTTCCTGGTGAATGACTTGGGCGAAGAGCTTTTCCATTTCCTTCGCTACGCCTGCAGCCGAGGCAGGATTTTGGCCGGTGACCAGTCGGTCGTCCACCGCCACTTTCTCTTCAAAGACGCCTGCAGTGACGTGACGCGCTCCCTGCTCCTCCAAGCGGTCTGCAAGGAAGAACGGGATGACCTTGTCCTTGCGGGCGGCCACTTCCTCCTCGTTGGTGAATGCGGCGACGTCCCGACCCTGCACCAGACGGAACCCGTTCTCCAATTCCACGTTCAGCAGTCCAGCCGGACCGTGGCAGACTGCGCCCACCAAGCCGCCGGCGTCGTAGACGCTGGCTACCAGGCGCTGTAATCCTTCGCTGTCAGGGAAGTCCCACATGGTGCCGTGCCCTCCAACGAGGTAGACGGCATCGTATTGCCCGGGATCTATGACGTCGACCCGAGCGGTGTTGTAGAGCCCGGCGCGCGTGGTCTCATCCGTCGTGAAGGCGACCTGGATGGGATCGTCGGTATCTACTTCGTCGCTGGGAGGCTGGCCGCCCTTGATGGAGGCAAAATCGACGAAATGACCTGAATCTTTGAAAACTTTCCAGGGATGTGCAGCTTCGGCCACGTTGTAGCCGGTCTTCTCGCCCGTATCGCCGAGCTCGGACACGCTGGTCAGTACCATGAGGATTTTCTTCATGAAATGCTCCTTTCGTCCAACGTCCACACTACGCCCCACCCGTTTCAGGCCCTCAGGCAGGCTGGAGGACCGAAGCCCCTCGCTTCCGCGAACCACGCGAGCTGATTGAACCCACTGACCGGAATTGCTGAATGGCTCAGCTTTGCCAAGTTCGTCAGCATGCGCACCTATGCTTGGCTCATGTCTACTGATGAAGAGAAGGACCCGCCTGTACCTGCTGACGTTGAAGGCAAGATCCCGAAAAAGGTTCACGACGCCCCGGACCGAGAATCAAAGGAAGCCTCTGCCGACGAACCCCGCGAAACGTAGCCGGCAGGGCCCGTTCCGTCTCTTCCGGGTCTTCTTCACGTGCCGTTCCCAGCTTGTTGACACATGCTAAGTAACGCGGGTAACCTAGGTCACATGCCCAGCAGGTAACGCGCGTTACCAACAGCGTTCCCTGCCGAGCTGCCGGACAAAGAGGGTCTGGCACCACACTCTGATCAATCAAGAGCACCCGGAGCATTCAATGGCGAAAACCACCCCCGGCGAGACCGTACCCGTACGGCAGCGGGGAGTCACCATGAAGGACGTCGCCAAACATGCCGGCGTTTCCCGGACTGCAGTCTCGTTTGTGCTGAGCAATCGCGAAAATGCCAGCATTTCCGAGGAAACCCGCACTCGGATCAATGAGGCCGTGCAGGAATTGGGTTACCGCCCCAATGCCGGTGCACGTGCGCTGGCATCCCAGCGAAGCGATTGGTACGGGATCGTGACAGAGATCGTCACTGCACCGTTCGCCGTCGACATCATCAAAGGTGCCCAGGACCAAGCCTGGCTTGACCACCGGTTCCTGCTCATCGCGCCCTCCGACCAGGCCGATGCTGTAGGACCCAACCAGGGCCTGGAAGATGCTGCAACTGAAAAGCTGCTGGAACAACGAGTGGAAGGACTTCTCTACGCAGCTACTTTTCACCGGGGCGTCCACGTCCCGGCGAGCGCCAATGAAGTACCCACCGTGTTGATCAACTGCTTCGATGCAAACGGTAAGCTTCCCTCGATCGTCCCTGACGAGCGTGGGGGAGGCAGGATCGCTGTCGAGCGGCTGCTCCAAGCCGGCCACACCCGGATTGGAGTCATCAACCTCGACCCGGTTATTCCTGCGGCAGTAGGGCGGTTGGAAGGTGCACGCGAAGCACTTGCCGTCGCCGGACTGGAGCTGGACCCCGAACTGGTGGTGTCCGGTTATGCAACGGCCGACGGCGGCTATGAAGCCGCATGCCGGATCCTGGACCGCTATCCACGACAGGACGGGCCAACGGCACTTTTCTGCCTCAATGACCGCATGGCGATGGGTGCTTATGACGCCATTAAGGAACGGGGCCTGACCATCCCCGGAGACATCGCCGTGATCGGCTTCGACAACCAGGAACTCATTGCGGCCTATTTGCGGCCAAAATTAACCACGGTTGCGTTGCCATTCGAAAAAATGGGCGCCCTGGGTGTCCAAACGCTCGCCGCTCTTACAGCAGGACAGCCGATCCTTGCCGACCAGCAATTGGTCGACTGTCCGCTGCTAGAACGCTCTTCGGTCTGACCGCGAAATCAACGTCGAAGAGCAACCCTTACCCACCCCTTCACCTTGCTGATGAAGATAGGAAAGAGATAACCATCATGACACAACCCCGATACTTCCGGGCTGCCCGGATGACGGCGGCAAGCCTTGCAGTGGGCGCGATGCTGCTCACCGGCTGCACGGCCAATGTCACCAAGACAAGCACGTCCGACGCCGGAGCGAACGCCAGCGCGTTCCTCACCATCCCGCGTGAGGACATGGGCACGTTCGTGCAGAACTTCAACCCGTTCGCCCCCACGGTAAACCCGATGGTTCAGCAGTCCATCTACGAATCCCTCCTGATCTTCAACCCGGCCAAGGGAGACACGGTGCCATGGCTCGCCACCGAATGGAAGGCAGCCGAGGATGGCAAGTCGGTCACCTTCACTCTTCGGGATGGTGTGAAATGGTCCGACGGGCAGCCGTTCGTGGCTGACGATGTTGCCTACACGTTCGAACTTCAAAAGAAGATCAAGGGCGGCTTCGAGTACCTGGACACCGTCACCGCCGAGGGCAATAAGGTCACGTTCAACTTCAACAAGCCGTGGTCACCGGCCCTTTACGACGTCGGCCACATCACCATCCTGCCCAAGCACATCTGGTCCGCTTTGCCGGACCCGGAAAAGGACGCAAACGCCAAACCGGTGGGTACTGGACCCTACACCGAGGTGGACAGCTTCCAGGCCCAGTCCTTCGTACTGACCAAGAACCCCAACTACTGGCAGCCGGACAAGCAGAAAATCGCCGGCATCAAGATGCTCGCTTTTGCAGGAAACGACGGCGCCAACCTCGCCGCCGCGAATGGCGACGTTGACTGGGCTCCGCAGTACATCCCGAACATCGAAAAGACCTTCGTTTCCAAGGATAAGGAACACCGTCAATACTGGTTCCCGGCTACGGGTGCCATGATCAACTGGCAGCTCAACACCACCAAGGCGCCGTTCAATGAGGTTGATGTCCGTAAAGCACTGAGCATGGCCGTGGACCGCGAGCAAGTCACCAAGATCGGCATGAGCGGTTACGCCAAGCCTGCGGACTGCACCGGGCTCTCCGGCAACTACGAGACCTGGAAGAACGCCGCGGTCAAGGACAACTGCACATGGACCAACCGTGACGTGCAGACCGCCAACGAGCTTTTGGACAAGGCGGGATACCCCAAGGGCGCCGACGGGAAGCGCACACTCAAGGATGGCAAGCCCTTCGAGTTCAAGATCTCCGTGGGCGCCACTTCCTCTGATTGGCTGTCCGTTGCCAACGTGATCGCGCAGAACCTGGCCGAGGTGGGCGTAACCGCCAAGGTGGAATCCCCGGACTGGGCTGCTGTTGTTGCAGGCTACGAGACAGGTGACTTCGACTCCGGCATCGTCTGGAGCGCCAACGACCCCAGCCCGTACAAGTACTTCAACACCTCCATGGGCACCGCCACGGTGAAGCCCGTGGGCACCAAGACGTTTGATAACTACCACCGCTTCGGCGACACGAAGGCGGATGCCCTGCTGGCCGACTTCGCTGCGGAGGCCGACGAGTCCAAGCAAAAGGACATCGCCAACAAGCTGCAGGAAGAATACAACGACGTCGCACCGCTGGTGCCGCTGTTCTCCGGCCCTGAATGGGGTGCCTTCAATGACACCCGCTTTACCGGTTGGCCCACCGAGGCCAACCCTTACGCCACGCTGTCGGTCCGGTCACCTACCACGGTGCTTGTTCTGACCACGTTGGAACCGCGCAAGTAGCGTAGCCGGCCGCAACCGGCGGCCAGCCCTTACACTGCACGCCCGGCGGCGCCCTCGCGTCGTCGAAGGATACTCCCGCCGGGCGTGCCCCCAAACTTTCCGCAATTCCCGAATGGAGGGAAACCGTGCGCTTCATCCTGCGCCGCCTGGGTTTCTACCTGATCGCCTTCTGGGCATCCATCACCCTGAATTTCCTGCTCCCGCGATTCATGCCCGGTGACCCCGTGTCCCGGATGTTTGCCCGCTCCCAGGACCGAATGCAGCCCGAACAAATCGAGGCCCTGCGCAAGCTGCTGGGTGTTGACGATCGGCCCATTTGGGAGCAATACATCGACTACATGCACAATATCTTCACCGGGCAAATGGGTGTTTCCATCTCCCGTTTCCCCACCCCCGTCACCGAAGTCATCTCGGCCCAAATCGGCTGGACACTCCTGCTGGGCGGAACCGCACTGGTGGTGGCCGCCGTCGTGGGTAACCTGCTGGGCATCCTCGCCGCTTGGCGCCGTGGCGGCGCGATCGACTCCGCGCTCCCGCCGCTGCTGGTGTTCATTGGTTCATTCCCCTACTTCTGGCTTGCCATGGGTGCGCTGTATCTGTTCGGTGTGGTGCTGGGTTGGTTCCCGATCCGGCATGCGTTCACCGACGGTTTGGAGCCGGCGTTCACGTGGGAGTTCATCGGCGACGTCGGTGCCCACCTCGTGCTGCCGGCGCTGACGATCGTGCTGGTTTCCATCGGAGGTTGGATGCTGGGCATGCGAAACACCATGATCGCCACGAATTCCGAGGACTACATCACCATGGCCGAAGCAAAGGGACTCCGCCCCGGCCGCATCATGCTCCGCTACGCGGCACGCAATGCCATGCTCCCGTCGGTAACGAGCTTCGGCATGGGCCTCGGATTCGTGGTGGGCGGTGCGCTGCTCACGGAGGTGGTGTTCGCCTACCCCGGCGTCGGTTACCAACTCCTCAACGCCGTCCAAGGCCTTGACTATCCGCTCATGCAGGGCCTGTTCCTGACCATCACCGCTGCTGTGCTGCTGGCCAACTTCCTGGTGGACATCCTGTACGTCCGCCTCGACCCGCGCGTGCGCAGCAACTAGAGGATCGATCATGACAACCGCACTTCTGAAGCAGCCAACTCCAACACCGGCTGTCCGCAAGCCCAACCGCAGCTTTATCCACGGCTTAATCAGCAACAAGAAAGCGCTGACAGGTATGGCCGTAATGGTCGTCTTCATTGCACTGGCCTTGCTGGCACCGGTGCTGTTTCCGGGCGATCCTTCGAGGATCACGGCGATGGCCTCCCTGGAGCCTTCAACCGAGCACTGGTTGGGTACCACCGCCAAAGGACAGGATGTGCTCGCGCTGACCGTCCACGGTTCCCGCAGCTCACTGTTCGTGGGGCTGACCGTGGGCTTGGCGTCCACCTTCATCGGCATCCTCGTGGGCCTTGCCTCCGCGTACTTTGGAAAATTCATTGACGAAGCACTGTCCTTGGTCACCAATGTTTTCCTGCTTCTGCCTGGCCTGCCATTGCTGGTCATCCTGGCCGCCTTCCTTCCACCGGGCCTGGGCACAGTGATCCTGGTTCTTGTGGTCACCGGGTGGGCCGGGTCAGCCCGCGTCCTGCGCTCACAAGCACTATCCATCCGCTCCAAAGACTTTGTGGCCGCGGCCGTAGTGTCCGGCGAACGGGCAGGCCGCATCATGTTCCGCGAGATCCTGCCCAACATGGCCTCGATCGTCATGGGCACCCTGCTGGCCTGCGTGATCTATGGCATCGGCGCCCAAGCGGGCCTGGAATTCCTTGGCCTGGGCGATGTCAGCACGGTCTCCTGGGGCAACAACCTCTTCTGGGCCGGCAACGAAGGAGCACTGCTCACCGGCAGTTGGTGGGTGTTCGTACCCTCAGGCGTCTGCATTGCGCTGGTCGCGTTCGCCCTTGCCCTGATCAACTACGCCGTGGACGAGGTCACCAATCCGCGGCTGCGAAAGATCAAGACGCCCAAAACAACACCCACGAAAGCCGAAACGAGCGCCGCCAAATGACCATCTCCCAAGTTTCCTTCGGCTCCCGCCAACCCGTCCTGGACGTCAAGGACCTCACCGTCAAGTACATCGGCGACACCCGCTCAACCACCGCCGTCGATCGTGTTTCCTTCGGCATCGGCACCGGTGAGGTGTTCGGCCTCGCGGGGGAGTCCGGCTGTGGCAAGTCCACCATCGCCAACTCGATCATGAGGCTCCTGAAGGATCCCGCCAAGATCGCCGGTGGCAGCATTTCCTTCGGCGGCAAGGACGTCCTCGCCATGAGCCCGGAAGAACTGCGCCGCTTCCGCTGGCAGGACGTGGCCATGGTGTTCCAATCGGCCATGAACTCCCTCAATCCGGTGCTGACCATTGGCGAACAGATCGTGGACATCTTCACCACGCACGCCGGCTACTCCCGCAAGGAATCACTCCGGCGTGCTGGTGAGCTGCTGGAACTTGTGAGGATCGATCCTGCCCGGCTCAAGTCCCATCCGCACGAGCTCTCGGGAGGCATGCGTCAACGTGCCGTCATTGCCATGGCCGTGGCGCTCAAGCCGTCACTCTTGATCCTGGACGAACCCACCACCGCACTGGACGTGGTGGTGCAGCAGGAAATCATGGCGCAAATCAAGGACCTCCAGCGCGAACTCGGCTTCGCCGTCCTCTTCATCACGCACGACATGTCCCTCATGGTGGAGCTTTCACACCGCATGGCCGTGATGTACGGCGGCCGCATCGTGGAGACCGCCAAGGCCCAGGATGTGTACGCCAACCCCCGCCACCCCTACACTCAGGCGCTCATGGGCGCGTTTCCACCGCTCACCGGTCCCCGCGTTCCGCTGACAGGCCTGCCCGACGGCGTGAAGTTCCGGAACATCCCGGACCTCACCGAGGTGGTGCCGGGCCATTTTGTGGCTCCGTTTGGTGCCGACGCTTCGGTGATTGATTCAGCAAACCTGGAAGGAGCTGTACGATGAGCCACTCCCTGATGACCCCCTCGGCTGTGTCCAAAACCGGTACACCTGCCCTGGAGATTCGCGGCCTGGGTAAGTCGTTCCCTGTCGGCGGGCTGTTCTCCCGCGATTCGGTCCGTGCACTGCACGGCGTCGACCTGACCATTGGCCGGGGCGAAATCGTAGCCCTCGTGGGAGAGTCCGGTTCCGGCAAAAGCACCTTGGCCCGCTGCGTCGCCAGGCTCGAGAAGCCGAGCTCCGGTGCGATCCTCATTGACGGCGTCCACGTCCTCAAACGCGACCGCTTCCAAGCGTCACGGGCGTTTCGATCCCAGCTGCAGATGGTGTTCCAGGACCCCTTCGGCTCCTTGAACCCGGCCCACAGGATCGAGCATTTCCTGCGGCGTTCCTTGGCCATCCACGGCAAGGGCGGCGGTTCCGAGGAGCAGTCCCAGCGGAGGCTCGAAGAACTCATGACCACCGTTGGCCTGGACGCCGACATGTTGAACTCTTATCCGCACGAGCTCTCCGGCGGTCAACGCCAACGCGTTGCGATCGCCCGGGCCCTGGCCGTTGAACCGCAGGTCATCCTGGCCGACGAGCCTACCTCCATGCTGGACGTTTCCGTCCGGATCGGCGTACTGAACCTCATGCGCAAGCTCCGCGACGAGCAAGGCATCTCCATGCTGTACATCACGCACGACCTCGCGTCCGCCCGATACCTGGCGGACCGGACGGCGGTCATGTTCGCCGGTGAGGTGGTGGAGGAAGGCGAATCCCTGGACTTGTTGGCCAACCCCGCTCACCCCTACACGCAACTCCTGGTCTCGGCCGTCCCGGATCCGGCCAGGGCAGGCTCCTACGATCCCGTCCGCAGGGCCGAATTGCGGACGGCGGTCATGGCGTCGACGCACTGCGCATTCGACGGCGATCAGAACCAGGCCTGTTCGGCCGAAGAATCCGTCCGCCATCAGGTGGGGGACCCTGCAAACCGTCACTGGGTGCGATGCCACCTGTATCGGCCGTGGGCTGCTGCCGGTGGCCATGCCCTGGCGAGTGAACCACTCCAACCCCGTCACCCGGCGTCGACCGCTCAAGAAGAGGCTTCCGCATGACTGAACTGACCCACCCGCTTGCCACCGTTCCGCAGGATGAGTTGGTGGCCCGCGCCGAAGCCGACCCCCTCCGCCCGCGATTCCACTTCGTATCACCGGCCGGTTGGCTCAACGATCCCAACGGCGTGAGTCATTGGAACGGAACCTACCACCTGTTCTACCAGTACAACCCGGAGGGTGCTTTCCACCACCGCATCCAGTGGGGCCACGCCACCAGCACCGATCTCGTCACCTGGACAGACCAGCCCGTTGCCTTGGAACCGTCCGCGGGACCTGACGCCGACGGCTGCTGGTCGGGGGTGTTGGTGAACGACGGCGGTACGCCCACCTTGGTGTATTCGGGCCGGTTTGAGGGCAGGGAACTGCCCTGTGTCGCAGTAGGTTCCGATGACTTGCTGAGTTGGACCAAGGACCCCGGAAATCCGGTGATTGCCGCACCTCCGGTTGGAGTCGAGACCACCGCTTACCGCGACCATTGTGTATGGCGCGAAGGAACCGTGTGGCGGCAGTTGGTGGGGTCAGGGATCCGCCACCGCGGTGGCACGGCTTTCTTGTACGAGTCTGCTGATCTTCGCTCCTGGAACTACATTGGACCATTGTTCATCGGTGATGCTTCGCAGGGGGATCCCGCGGACACCGACTGGACCGGAACCATGTGGGAATGCGTTGACCTGTTTCGGGCAGGACATGGATCGCTGGGGTCTGCACCCGGTGACGACTCGCCGGACGTGCTGGTCTTCTCCGCATGGGACGACGGCGAAACCCGCCACCCGTTGTACTGGACCGGCCGCTACTCCGAAGATGCATTCGAACCCGAGGGGCTCCACCGGTTGGACTATGGAGGCCGCTTTTTCTACGCACCGCAGTCATTCCTGGACGAGTCCGGGCGGCGTGTGATGTTCGGCTGGATGCAAGAAGGCCGAAGTGATGCGGCGATGGTGGAAGCCGGCTGGTCCGGCGTCATGAGCCTGCCGCGTGTCACAACATTGGCGAAAGACGGAACCCTGGAGTTCGCACCTGTTCCCGAAATAGAAAAGCTGCGCAGAAATCACGTTAGCGTTCCAGCCCAGGTACTCGTAGGCGCCGGAACGCCCATGGATACCGGCGTGTCAGGCAAGCAGCTTGACCTGGAACTGGACGTGCAGCTCGCTCCCGGTGCCGAGCTCCGACTCGGAGTGCTTAGCTCCCAGGATGGGGCTGAGGAGACAGCGATCGTGCTGAGCCGGACCGCCGACGTAACCCTCGCTGGCACACTCCGCCTGGACCGCACCCGCAGCAGCCTTGACCCTGGCGTCGATGTGGAGGACAAGTCCGGCACCCTACCGATGACCGACGGTCGCGTTCGACTGCGCGTCCTGGTGGACCGGTCCGCCGTCGAAATTTTCGCCAACGGTAAGCCGCTCACAGCCCGCGTCTATCCGACCCTGGGCGGTGAGCGCATGACCCTGGCCGCCACTGAAGGCTCCGTGCGGCTCCTCTCATTCGATGCATGGACCATGGCCGGGGTCTTTGAAGAGACCCGTAGCCTCTTGCCGGAACGAAAGTGAATCCCATGGAACAATCACCATCGGTCTCCCGCCGTGGACTACTTACTGGAGCCGGCGCGGTTGCGCTGGGTGGATCGATTGCGCTGGGCGGATCGATTGCTATGGGCGGGTCGCTAGCCCAGTCCAGCCCCGCTGCGGCTGCCACGACACCAGGCTCACCATCGAAAGGAACATCCAGGATGCGCCCGGTTTATCACTTCAGCGTGCCCGACAACTGGAAGAACGATCCCCAGCGACCCATCTACCTGGATGGGGAGTACCACTACTACTACTTGTACAACGCTGACTACATCGGTGGCGGTGGCGGCACGTCCTGGCGTCGCGCCACCACCACGGATCATGTCGCCTTCCGGGATCGCGGAGTGGCGATACCGAAGTTCACCAACACTAACGGCGACTGCTGGTCCGGATGTCTGGTGGTGGATGAGCAAAATACCGCAGGGTACGGAGCGGGTGCAGTCATAGCCCTAGTTACCCAAGCGCCGGAAGGTCGCCAAGCCCAGTACCTTTGGTACTCAACGGACCGGGGACGCTCTTTCAAGCCGGGAGGCGCGGCTCCTGTGCTACCCAACCCGGGTGTGCACGATTTCCGCGACCCCAAGGTGATCTGGGACGTGGACCGTGGGCGGTGGTTCATGGCCAATGCCGAGGGGCAGAAGCTCGGTTTCTACAGTTCTCCCGACCTGCGGTCCTGGACGCGCGTTGGCGAATTTCTTCGCAACGACTTAGGGCTGCTCGAGTGCCCCGATATTTTTCGAATGACCGCCGACGACGGCACCTCACACTGGATCCTTGGTACCAGCGCGAACGGCAAGGGCCGCGGACTGCCCGCGACGTACGCCTATTGGACAGGCGTTTTTGACGGCAGTTCCTTCACGCCTCACCGTCCCGAGCCGGAATGGCTCGACTATGGCTTCGACTTCTACGGTGCTGTGACCTACCCGCATCACGATGCATCGGGTGCCGAGGACCCCACACTGCGCCGGGCCATCGGCTGGGCGAACTTTTGGGACTACCCCCACAACACTCCCACCCTCGCAACAGAGGCTTACAACGGCGATGACATGATCGTCCGCGATGTCCGGCTCATGAGCGGAAACGGTGCTTACTACCTCGCTTCGGCCCCCACCTCTGCTTTGGATAATCACGTGAAGCGCGGGCATCGCCTGGGTGATGTGGCGGTTTCTGGGACCAAGGATCTGACCGTCCGGTCGCTGGCCTACGATCTGTCCTGCGAGCTGGTGTGGAATCCGGCCGCTCCGCCCGCCAATGTCGGTTTTGAGTTATGCCGCGCCCCGGGTGGCGGCAGGCATGTAGCTGCGGGCGTCTTCCTGCGTGGCCCGTTCACCTATGTCAACCGCCGCCCCACGATCAACCCCACTGCCGGCGAAACCCAAACCCCTGTTGACCCCGCCGCCGGGCGCCTCGCTATACGCATCCTCGTGGATCGCACAAGCGTCGAGATGTTCGTAGGAGATGGGCGCGTGGTGCACTCGCACCGGGTTTTCCCCCTGGAAGGCGACACCGGTATCCGCCTCTACGCCCATGAAGGAGCCGCTACCTTCCGGGACCTGACCATCCGTGAACTCAAGATCACGCCATAGCCCGCACCCCAACACGAGAGACAGCTCATGGATTACCTCAGAACAGCCTCACCCCAAACTCATCCGGCACTGGATGTCATGGTGGTGGGTGAGGCGCTTATGGACGTTGTTACCGCCGGCAACCGGAAGGTGGAGCACCCTGGAGGTTCACCGGCGAACGTCGCTTACGGACTCGCGCGTCTCGGCGTAGGCACGGGCCTCCTCACGGCCATAGCCCCGGACGACCGGGGGAGGCGCATCGAAGAGCACCTCCGAAGTGCAGGTGTGATACTTCTGCCGGGATCCAGATCCCTCACCCGCACGGCATCGGCAACAGCAACCGTTGCGCCCGATGGATCAGCCCACTACGACTTCGACATCTCCTGGGATCTGGCCTATCAAACCCCTGCATTCTTCCCGAAGATACTGCATACGGGTTCTATTGCCACTTTCCTTCATCCGGGCGCCAGCGTGGTGAAATCCCTGCTGGAACAAGCGCACAGGCATTGCGTGATCACGTACGACCCGAATATTCGGCCCGCACTTCTCGGAAGCCACGTGGAAGCGAAGGCGATCTTTGAGGAGCTGGTGACTTTCACCGACGTCGTCAAACTCAGCGATGAGGATGCTCAGTGGCTGTATCCAGGTCGGAGCATGGACGAAGCGGCCGCTCACATTCTGGGGCTGGGTACCAGTCTGGCGGTCATTACCAAGGGCGCGGAAGGCGCCCACTTCGCCACCCCGGGCTTCAGCGTCAGCATCCCTGCCGCGAAAACCCGCGTTGCAGACACCATCGGTGCCGGAGACTCGTTCATGTCAGCGCTGATTCTGGGATTGCTCAACCGCGGAACGGAAGGGTTCGCCCCAGCCGTTCTGGACCAGCTCGGGCATGCCGCGGCCGCGGCTGCGGCAATCACTGTTCAGCGCCCGGGAGCGAACCCTCCCACCCTTGAGGAATTGAACGCCGTTCTCGAAAGTCAGCGGGTCGGATGATTAATTAGCTCACCCGTCGGCCGCCGACCAGCCTGACTACGCAGTCCGCGGCGTCGATCGATTCTTCGTCGTGGCTGACGCAGGCCACTGCTGCACCGCGTACTGCTTCTGCTGCGAGCATGGCGCGTGTTCGCTGCCGGCTCTCCAGATCCAAGCCAGCCGCGGGTTCATCCAGCAGGAAAATGCGGGCACGGCGCGCCATGCCCTGGGCAAGCAGCACGCGCTGCCGTTGGCCTCCGGACAGGGCATTGAACGGTGATGACGCATATTTTGTGAGCTGAACGCGGGCCAAAGCCTCCGCTACCCGGGCTTTTCGCTCCGCTGCTCTTGGTGTGGAACCCCGGCCGGACCTATCTCCCCACGTGCCCATCGTCACTACGTCATGGACGGTGAGGGGGAGAGAGTCCGGGGTGGTGACCCGCTGGACTACCAGGGCCACGTCGTCGTCGCGGTCCACTGTGCCGTGGGCAGGTGTCCGAACCCCCGCAAGGATCTCGATGAGGGTCGATTTTCCTGCTCCGTTGGGGCCGGCGATAGCCGTGACTTTGCCCCGTTCGAGGTCCAGGTCAACGCCGTGCAGGGCGGTAACGTCGCCGAAGCTGAAGTGAAGGTTGCGTGCGCTGAGGGCGGGGCCGGAAGTGATCACATCCAATTCTAAGCGCTTTTGATAATGAATCTCAATATGCTTTACAGTGACTGGGTGCGCTGGCTAATTGAACCCTTTACCGCAGACTTCTTCCTTCGGGCCCTCATCGGAGGAGGCCTCGTTGCGATCATCTGTGGTGTCGTTGGGACCTGGGTGGTTATACGGGGCATGGCCTTCCTTGGCGAGGCCATCGGCCACGGGATGCTGCCGGGCGTAGCACTGGCGACAGTCGTCGGCGCACCGGCCATAGCGGGCGGGGCGGTGAGCGCCGTCGTCATGAGCGCGACGATCAGCTTGCTTCAACGTCGCGGCCGGCTGTCGTACGACACCAGCATCGGTCTGCTCTTCGTCTCCATGCTGTCGCTCGGAGTCATCATCGTGTCCCACTCACGCTCTTTTGCCACGGACGCAACCGCCATGCTGTTCGGTGACATCCTCGCCATGGACGCCGGCGACCTGCTTGGGCTGCTCCTGGCGGCCTTTGCCACAGTCTTCATTGCGGTCATCCTCCACCGCAGCTTCGTGGCCACAGCCTTCGATACACGCATCGCCCAGACCTTGGGCCTCCGACCACAGCTCGCCCAGCTGGCAATGGTGGGACTGGTGACCCTCGCTGTTGTCTCTTCCTATCAAGCCGTCGGTTCGTTGCTGGTGGTGGGACTCTTGCTCGCGCCGGCTGTTGCTGCCGGCCCTTGGACACGCAGCATTCCGGCCCGAATGGCGGTAGCAGCCGCCTTCGGCATAGTGGCGGTGGTACTGGGCCTGCTGTGTTCCTGGTACGCCGGCACAGCGGCGGGCGCCTCCATCGCCATGGCCGCTATTACCCTGGCCGCCTTATCCAGCTTGGTAGCGTCCAGCGTGGTGGCGTCCAGCGTGGGTGCATCAGGTGCGGGGCGGCGCCTAAACGCCTGGCGCAGCAGGCGGGCAGCCAAAATGCCCGAACCGCAACCTGCCCCTGTCTCTGTATCCCTCATTGGAAAGTAGCTATGAACCTCCGCGCAAACCCGGTGAATCTCCGAACGAAACCCGCAGCCCTCGCCGCCCTGGCCCTTCTCTTTCTTTCGGGGTGTGGCAGCCCGTCCACCACGCAGTCGCCACAACCTGGCGCGGGCGAACTTTCCTCGAGTGGTGATGGGCACGGGACGATCAACGGCGTGGCTGAGGTTGCTGAACCGCAGCTTCACCTTGTGGCTATCGACTCCGAAGGCGAGGCCTCCATGCTGGATCTCCTCAATGGAACGCCGTCCCGGCTGGGAAGCGTTGGGTCTCCGGCTTCGGTCAGCACCGACGGGCGGTACATCTTTGCTGCCAGCAGCACCGGCGTGGACATTCTGGACAGTGGTGTGTGGACGTGGGATCACGTGGACCACTTCCACTACTACCGGGGTGAAGCCGGGAAGCTCGGCAAGGTAGACGGTGAAGGTACTGCCGCCATCGCCACGGGGATGCTCTCTACGGCGGGCACAACCGGGCTGTTCTTCCCAACCTCCGGGGAAGCAGTCCTAGTGGATAACACGGCGCTCTCCGACGGGACTATTTCCGAGACCCTTCGCATCAAGACCGAGCCACACGCAGGCTTGATCGCCCCCTTGGGCGAAGGGGCAGTGGTCACCGACCCGGACAGCGCAGGGAACGCTGCCCGGCTGCGCGCCCTCGACGCCAACGGCAAGGAAGTGGCCAGCACTGATTGCCCTGCGGCGGAAGGAACCATCACCACCAGGGTGGGATTGGTGATTGGCTGCTCCGACGGTGCCGTGATCGCAACCATGGACAACACAACACCAGTCTTCGAACACGTTCGCTACCCGCAGGGTGCTGCTGCCCCGGCCACCGAATTCAATGCACGAAAGGGCAGGCCTACGGTTGCCGGCCTGGGCACCGATTCCGGAGTATGGCTCCTGGACACCCGCCAGCAAACGTGGGACTGGCTGCCGACGTCCACCCCCGTCGTAGCTGCCGCAACAGCGGACGACGCCGAGCACCACGCGGTGATCATCGGCGCCGACGGCACGGTGCAGGTATATGACACGTCAACAAAGGAACGCATTGCCACCACGGAGCCGCTGATGGCCGCTTCCCTTGCGGATCCAGCTCTGGCCGGAAAAATTCAGCTCGCAGTCGATGCCCAGCGGGCCTACGTGAATGCCCCCGCCGAGAGCCTGATCTACGAAATTGACTATGCCGACGACGCGAGGATTGCGCGGACGCTGGACCTGCCTACAAAGCCTGTTCATTTTGCGGAGACCGGCCGATGAGGCGCGCGGTCGTACTTGCCCTCGCCGCGGCGGCCGCACTGGCCCTCCCGGGTTGCTCGCAACCCGGGACGCCGGAGAAGCCGCAGGTAGTGGTTACCACCAACATTTTGGGTGACGTTACCAAGGAAGTACTGGGTGACCAGGCCGAGGTAACAACTCTGATGCAGCCCAACGCTGATCCGCACTCCTTCGAAATATCGGCCCAGCAGGCGGCCCTCGTGGGCAGCGCAGACCTGGTGGTCTCCAACGGCCTCGGCCTGGAGGAAGGATTGCAACAACATCTGGACAGGGCCGCGAAAGCCGGTGCGCCAATGGTGGCGGCAGGTGAGGTGGTGGACGTCGTGCCTTACAGTTCCGGCGACGCCCAAGGCGCGCCCGACCCCCACTTCTGGACGGATCCGGCAGCCATGATCGACGTCGTTGACGCCGTTGAAAATGCGGCGCGCGATATTAAGGGGATCGATCCCACCCAGCTTGCTGCCAACGCAGCGGCTTATCGGAACCAGCTCAATCAGCTGAACACGGAAATGACGAGCGCCTTCGCTGCCATCCCCAAGGAGCGAAGGGCCTTGGTCACCAACCACCATGTTTTTGGCTACCTTGCCAAACGATTCGATTTCCAGGTTGTTGGCGCGGTGGTCCCCGGGGGGACAACCTTGGCGGCACCGAGCGCCGCTGACCTGCGCCAACTCAGCGAGGCCATCCGCAGCGCCGGTGTCCCTACCATTTTCGCGGATTCATCCCAGCCCGACCGGCTGGTGCAAGTCCTCGCCAGTGAGGCCGGCGTCAACGTTCAGGTCGCGGAGCTCTTCACCGAATCGCTGACAGGACCCGACGGCGGCGCAGCCAGCTACCTGGACATGATGCGCGCCAATACAGATCGCATTGCCTCCGGGCTCAAGGCCTGATTACTTCACACAGCACTCGTAACAACCCGCACTCAAAACAACACAACAGAATGAGGAACCACTACATGCTCCGCCAACGAAGCACCCGCCTGGGAGGCATCGCACTGATTGCCGGGATGACGCTCCTGGCCTCCGCCTGCGCCAGCACCACATCAGGCAGCACCACTCTAGAAGGTACAGCCGGGTCGCCCAGCGCGTCCTCCACGGACTCCGCAGAGGCTCACGGACGCGTTGCTATCTCCTACCCGGGAGGCATCAGCGTCCTGGACAGCAAAACACTGGAGGTGGTCAAGAAATTCGACTCCGAAGAGTTCACCAGGCTGAACGCTGCCGGCGACGGCCGCCACGTTATTGTCACCACTAAGGCAGGCTTCCAGCTTCTGGACACGGTGGAACCTAAGCTCACTGAGCTGGTGGTGGACGCAACGGCTGCCGGGCACGTAGTCCGGCACGCCGGCAAGACGGTCCTGTTCGACGACGGTACGGGAACCACCACCATCCTGAAGACCGACGCCCTCGCCAAGGCAGAGGGTGCTTTGCCTGAGGCGCAGACGTACAAGGCCGACTCCGCACACCATGGAGTGTCCATTGTGTTGGAGGACGGGAAGCTCCTTACCACCCTTGGTGACAAATCATCACGCAGTGGTGCCATTGCGCTCGAATCCCACGGCGACCACTGGGACAAAGTGGCCGAGAGCAAAGAATGCCCCGGGATCCATGGCGAAGGAACTGCAGCTGATGAGGCAGTGATCTTTGGCTGCGAGGACGGCGCCCTGCTGTACCACCACGGAAAGTTCGAGAAGTTCACGGCACCGGATAAGTACGGCCGGATGGGCAACGCCTTCGTCTCCGAGACCAGTCCGATTGTGGTGGGCGACTACAAAACTGACCCTGACGCTGAAGGCTACCTCCTCAACTCTGTGGCGCTGATCGACACGGATCAGCACACGTTCAATGTGATCAAGCTCCCGGAAGCCGTCCAGTACACCTTCCGGGATGTCGCCCGGGGACCCGGAGACTTGGCCTACATCCTCTCCACGAACGGCTCAATCCACGTGCTGGATCCAAAGGACGGGAAGATCGTCAACGAGTTCCCCGTGATCAAAGCCTGGGAAGGCCCGGCTGATTGGCAGGACGCCCACCCCGCCATCGTGGTCAACGGGAACATCGCGTACGTCACCGAACCGGCAGCAAACACCGTACATTCGGTGGATCTGACCACGGGGAAGATCACAGCATCGTCCAAGCTGGACGTCGTGCCCAACGAAATCGCCATCACCCTCGGAACGCACTGACCTACTACTACTGATTTATCAACCAAGGGCAGGACCACTGATGGTGGTCCTGCCCTTGGTTGGCTGGGTCCGTTCCTGCGCCCGTCGGTCGGGCTTCCTGTTGCGAATGGAGTGCAGGTGCGGTCCGTGCCGGCCGACGGCGTGCGTCGGCAGTTTGTTGGTTTCGGGGTTACATGATGCCGGTGGGTACCAGCAGCGCCCAGGCAAGGGCGGGTGCGACGAGGACTACTCCGCCTGCGTACATCATCAGTTGCTTGTAGACGCGCTGCCTGTCGTCTTCGCGGGCGTTCGCTACTACCAGGGCACCGTCGGTGGAGAAGGGCGATACGTCCACGACGGTTGCGGCGATGGCGAGAGCGGCCACCGTACCTGAGGCGCTGAGTGAGCTGGTCGCCAGCAGGGGCCCGGCCAGGGGGATGAAGGCGGTGAGCAGCGCAGTGGACGAAGCGAAGGCTGAACCGACGCCGATCACGTAGCAGAGTACCAGGGCGATGAGCAGCGGAGCGCCGAGGGCGAGGGCTTGCTCGGCAAGGGTATCGATGACGCCGACGTGCTGGAGCAGGGAGACGTAGGTGATCATGCCGGCGACGAGCAGGACCGTGGACCAGGAGACGCCGCCGATGAAGGTCCGGTGTTCCTTGATGTTGACCAGGGCCAGGAGGAGCCCGGCGGAGAGGGCAACGAAGCCGATGGGCATGTGGAAGCCCAGGGCGCAGACGAGCATGGCGACGATCAGTGCCAGGGTGAGGATCTGCTGGCCGTGCGGCCGCGTGGTGCGTGTGGTGTCGAGGTCGGCGTGTTGGCCCGTGGCACCGTCGCGGAGTTTTCCAAGGAGGGCGAACAGCACCACGGTCAGGACGGACAGGATGAGGTTCAGGGCGAAGCTGGCTCCGAAGAGCGCGCCTTGGGAGATGGGGAAGCCGTTCTTCACAGCGATGTCATGAACCAGCACACCTGCCACGGAGAGTGGGGAGAATCCGCCGGCGTGGGCTCCGTTGATGATGAAGGCGCCCATGAGGACGGGATGGATGCGTGACTCGTAGGCGAGACCGATGGCGGCGGGTGCCAGCAGTGCGACGGCGGCGGGGGAGAAGGTGCCCAGTGCAGTCAGGGACGCGGCGAGGAGGAAGAATACCCAGGGCAGAAGCAGGGTTTTGCCTCGGACGAGCCGGACGCAGGTTTGGACGATGATGTCGACGGTGCCGTTGCGTTGGGCCATGCTGAAGAAGTACGTGACGCCGATGATGGTGATGACGATGTTTGCGGGGAAGTCGGCCAGGATTTCCTTGTCGGTCATACCGAGCATGAAGTAGCCGACGCCGAAGGAGGCGACGAGTCCCATCACGCCGATGTTCAACGGCCACTTGGTGGCGACGACGAACATCACAACGAGGATGACCAGAGGGATGATCTGGGTGGCGGTCATGGTCGGCTCCGATTCCCGGGTGGCCGCCGGGTTAAGGATGGCACCCCCGAACAGGATGGCAACCAGACCCAGGATGACGGAAGCGGCAACCGTTATCAGCAGGATACGGCGGCGGTTGTTGGGACGCTGGGAACGTTCTTCCCGGATGTTGCTCTCTGCCTCGGGAGCTGGTTGGTAAATAGTCTTAGCCATGGTGGTTTCTCCTCATCGAGTGGCTGTTGCTAGTGAGGCTTCGACGGCGTTGCCGAGAGTCTCCGGGAGATGAATGATGCTGGTGGCGATGGTGCGGGCGGTCCGGTCGACGCCGACCAGAAGGGACCCGTCGTGCTCCTCGCTCCAGGTCTCGATGACGCCGGCCGGTGTCCGCAGTTTCAGGACTGCCTGGGGTGCGTCGCCGGTGATGTCGTTCATAACCGTGCCCGGGGTGCGGGCGGCGAGCGTGAGTGCGATGCTGCCGGTGATGGCCAACGCCGGATGCGGCTTGCCCATCGACAGCATCATCACGTTAACGTCCCACTCCGGCCCGGTGGGTGGGCCGACGATTGCGAGCTTGGGAACGGCGCGTGCAGCTTCGGTTGGAGTTGCTGCCATTCCCATTCGGACCGCTGCCTGACGACGGATGACGTCCAGGGTGTCCAGGTGCAATTCCACGCTGGCCTTCCACGTCTCGTAGCGGGCAGTGTCCAGTCCAAGTTCCTCGGCCCGGACGATGACTACCGGGGCGCCGGCGTCCACCATTGATACGGTCCAGCGGGTTCCGCCGGCCATGATCGTGTCTGACGCCTCACCCGTGGGGAGCAGATGTCCGGTGGTCTTGCCGGCCGGATCTTGGAAGCCAAGACCGACTCTGTAGCCGGGAAACACAACGCCGGGCATGTGCGCGTCCGGGGTGATCGGCAGCGCGCCGGCAGGTGTGGAAACCCGCTGGATGATGATCTGGCCCGTGTTGGTGTTACGGGTGACGATGCGCGTGGAATCACTACTGGGTACAACCCAGCCTTTCTCGATGGCGTAGAGGCCGACGACGGCGGAGCAGTTCCCGCAGTTGCTGCCCCAGTCAACGGTGGCCTCCTCGATGCCGACCTGGGCGAAGGTGAACTCGACATCGACATCATCGCCTGCCGGTCGGCTGAGGATCATTGCCTTGCTGGTAGTCGACGTAGCCCCGCCCACCCCATCGATCTGCCGGGAGTCCGGGCTGCCGAATAGCCTGGGCAGAAGCACGTCCCAGTCTGTGCCGGCCATATCGGTGGGGCCTGTTTCGAAGACCCAGCATTTGCTGGTGCCTCCACGCATCCATTCGGCTTCGATCTTCATGGTGTTCCCTGCTTCCCGTGGCGCTTTGTCAACTTTGTGGCCTATTACGAGAATGATGCGGATCACACATGAAGACAATGTTGGATATCCGTGGGGGAATGTAGCTTTACTTCATTCATTGCTGTGAAGAGGTTCCTGTGCCTCTTCTGTGAACGACTCATCCTTGATCATCACGGAATTGGCCCTTGACACACCGGGACATTGCATAGAATGAACTAATGAAGAACAAGGGTGAAGCATTGCTTAACGATGAATACTCGGATTTGTTCGATATCCGGCGGCTTGCCCTGCTGGTGGAGGTGGTTGAGCATGGATCGATCACGGCGGCGGCTGACATCATGATGTATTCGCCCTCAGCCGTCTCGCAGCAGCTGCGGAAGCTGGAACAGGAAGTGGGCCAGCCCCTCCTCAACCGCAGATCCCGAGGGGTGGTTCCCACTGAGGCGGGTCAAGTGCTGGCGGGGCATGCTCGGAAAATCGTCGGACAGATGAGGGCAGCCAGGTCCGACCTGGGCCAGATCGCGGGTTTGAGGCGTGGATCGTTGACGGTCGGTACGTTCCCTACGCTGGCCGGTTCCTTTTTGCCATTGGTGATCCGCGCGTTCAAAAAGCGATACCCGGCAATCGGCCTCTCCGTGCGCAGCGCGCGCTTCGATGAGCTCGTGTCAGATCTGGAGTCCGGGGTCACTGGACTGTGCTTACTCTGGGATTATCCGTGGAACCGGTTCAACGACGAGGCCATTCGGATCACGGAGGTGTTCCAAGAGAGCACGGTGATCCTCGTGGCCAAGGGACACCCCCTGGCGGACCGTGATGAAGTGACCATGAAAGAACTCCGCAAGGAGTCATGGATAGTCCGTGCGGAGGCCCACCCTGTAGTGGAGGTACTTCAGCGATCCGCTCACGACGCCGGCTTTGAGCCGACCATCGGTTTCCTTGCCAATGACTATCAGGAGGCTCAAGCCATGGTCAGTGTTGGCATGGGCGTGGCGATGGTCCCCAAGACAGCAGTGGCTCTGCAGCATCCGGATGTCAGGATCCTCAGCCTCGGTGCTGACGCCCCAAAGCGCCGGGTTCTCTTGGCCCAGCGCCAGGACAAAGTGTATGCACCCGCAGAGGTAGCCTTCCACTCAACCCTTCTGGAGATTGCGCGTGAGCGGGGCAATGACTACCTCTAAGGCGGTGCGCTGACTTAGGTAGCCCGAATTTCGTCCCGAAGCGCTGCCTGACTGGACGGATGGGGGATGAAGCGGCGGATGAACGTTGCGGTAATTGCCCCGAGTCCGGACAAGAAGATCCAGGGAACGAAGGCTGTAGCCGAAGGTGTGTAGGCGAGTTCGTAGAGGGGCGCTAGTGCTGCATTCCCCAAGACCACGGCGAGCCCTCCGGCGCTGGCCAGCAATCCGTAGTACGCGCCGGTGGGGCGGCCGGATGCAAACTCCAGAACCAGCCCCATGGTTACTGGCTGCACGCACATGTTGCCCAGTGCAGTACCTGTGACAAGAACAAGCGCTGGAAGAATCGGTAGCCAGCCCGCCGGGGGCAATGTGGCCAGGACTCCTAATGAGGCGAAGCCAAGGGTCTGGAGAGCGAAGCCCAAGGGAAGGGCTATCCCGGGCACGGCTCTCCGCATCAGGCCTGCTATCGGCCATTGCAGCGTGTTGGTCAAGACGGATGCGTAAGTAAAGACAAGCGCCAGTGAGCCGACTCCGGCTCCGCTCCGCTCCGCTCAAGTTCCACGGGAAGCCCGAAGTAGAGCTGGTGGATCGCCAAGAGGTTGACGCTGTAGAAGGCCGCGAACCGGAGGAACCTCCTGTCCTTAAGGCAGGATCAGAGGTTCGACGGCGGCGCGGGGCTGTGCAGTTCGGCAGAAGCCTTGGGGTTGGGGCTGTTTTTCGGCAGGAACAGCCAAAAGATCACGGTCATGAGGGCGAACACGCCGGCCCCGGTCAGTAGTGCCGTATCAAACCCTGTGTTGAGGAGAAACGATCCGAGCAGCGGTCCGACGACGACGCCTACCTACCGCAGATCACAAGCAATGCGAAGAGGGTTGACCGGCTGCTTTGCCCCTTGCCGTTCTTCACCGACGCGTCATCGGTGCCGCCGCCGGCGGATGGTGCGGATTCCTTGGAAGGACCGCGTTCGGCGGCGGCGCCAACGAGGCTTTGTAGTGCAGGGGAGAACAACGCCCCACCGATCCCGGTGACGATGGCCCCGATGAGAAAGAGCGGGAAGTCAGCGGCCCAAACCAAGAGCAGGAAGCCGGCAATACGCACGATGCATCCAGTGATCATGGACCGGCGGGCGCCCAGGACAATCCCGATGGCCAATGCGCCCATGCCGAAGTCACTTCGCATGGCCACTGCAAGGAAGGGCATAAAAACCTATGTTGAAAATCAACTGGCTCGCCAGCAGAAGTTGCGGCGCTGGTTCAACCCTGCCGGGACGTCCTTTTCTGATGATCGAACCGAAGGTCCGGGGAGCCGACAGGCTGATCTTTTTCTGCCGTGCGGCGGGGCTGGGTCATGATCCTATCTGGGGGCGCTGAAGCCTTCAAAGATTATCAAGAACGGTTCGCAGTTGCTTCCCTCAGGCATCCGTATCTCGACCAAGGGCAAGATCGCGTCCGATTTCGTCCCCAACTTCCCGTAGCTTCTCCGCGAGCAGTGCCGCGCTCGGAGTCAGCGGACGGTCCGGGGGAAGCAGCAAACCAACCTGTTGGGCGAGCCCCTCCAAGTGCAGGTCCAGAATCTCTACTTTCGCTTCCACAGTGGCCATGGACTCGGGCATGAGGGCAAGGAAGCCGCCCTCAACAACAAGCGTGCGCAGGGTTGCGGGTGCGCCTGATTCGACCTGCTGCGCCGGCGGTGCCAGCCCGGCATTCCGGAAGTTCAGTTCGAGTTCGTCCCTTAGGGGCGTATTAGCCAAGGGCACTACCCACCGGTGAGCGGCCAAATCGGCCAATGTCACCTGCGGCAGCGCATGCGCAGGATGCGACGGTGCAGCAACGATCCGGAACTCCTCCCTATAAAGCGGGACAAGCCGCAGCCGTGCTGTGCTTGGATGGTCGGTCACCCTGCCCACCAGCAGGTCCAAATCCCCGCTGCCCAGCTCCTGGATCAGGGTTTCCGGTGGTGCCTCGCGCAGCCGAACTTCAACCCGGGGCTTCTCAGCCATGAGCCTGGCCACGGCACGCGGCAAGAGCAGATTCGCGCCGGTGACATGGGCCCCCACCTGCACCAGGCCGGCATCGGGGTCATTAAGCTCATCTACCCGACGCCGCAGGGTTCCAAGGTGTCCTACGATCGCCTTGGCGTGTTCGAGGCAGGCTGCCCCGGCAGGAGTGGGAACCATGCCTCGCGCTGTCCGGTCGAACAGGGAGGCCCCTACGGCGTGTTCGGCTTCCCGAAGCGCACGGCTGAGCGCCGGTTGAGTCAGATACAGTTCCTCTGCGGCCCGAACCAGGCTTCCGTGTTCTGCGACAGCGAGCACTATGACAAGGTGGCGCAGCTTCAGGTGGGTTGTCAGCAGCGCCCGCAGGTCCATACGCTCATCCTACGGGCAGCTACCTCCACGGCCGGAGCTCCAGGGACTGGATGACGGTCAGCGGGCACCAACCGCCGCGGCGCGCCTCGGCTGCGCGATTTCCCGATCCCACTCGGCGGCCTCCCGGCCGGCGGCTTTAAGAACCTGTTTGCGTACCTTGCCGTTCTCCGTCTGAGGCAGTTCGTGCACAGTGCGGAAGAAGCGCGGGATGGCGAAGGACGCCAGGCGCGGAAGGCAGAACCTGCAGACTTCGCCGAAATCTACGGGCTCCCGGAGAATCAGGGCGGCCATGACTTCATCCTCACCGAGCTCGGAGTCGACCGCGTATACAGCGGCTTCCTGGATGGCAGGGTGTTGGCGGAGTACCTGCTCTACCTCGACAGAGGAGATGTTCTCGCCGCGGCGGCGGATCACATCCTTAATCCGGTCAACAAACCGCACCCAGCCGTCGTCGTCGATTACCACACGGTCACCGCTGTGGAACCACAGGTCCTGCCAGGCTTTGGCAGTTGCCTCGGGCATGTGGTGATATCCGGTGGCCATGGCGTGCGGCTGATCGCTGCGGATCAGCAACTCCCCGGGCTGGCCATCGGGAACAGGCACGCCGTCTGAGTCCACCACGCGGATGGAGAAGCCCGGCCGGACCTTACCCATGTACCCTGGTCGCCACTGCTGTGGGGTGGACCCAATAACGGAGTTGGTTTCGGTGGACCCATAACCGTCCAGCAGGAGTACCCCGAACCTCTCCCTGAAGGGCTCAACCAGGCGTGTGGGTGTGGCCGGAGAGAGTGCCAATCGGATCTGGTGATCACGATCCCCAGGGCTGGGGTCGCGACTGTCGAGTATTCCCACCATGGCGCCCAGAAGATAGGTGACCGTTGCCCCGGCCAAGGATGCATCAGCCCAGAATCGCGTTGCAGAGAACCGCGGTCCGAGCACGTACTCGCCGCCACAGATGACCGCTTGCATGAAGGCATTAAGGGCGTTGGTATGGAACAGGGGCAAGCAGGTGTACAGGACATCGTCAGGCCGTAGCCCCAGTTGGTCGGACATGTTCGCAGCCCACCAATAGAACTGTCCTTGCGGGCAGAGAACTCCTTTGGACACTCCTGTGGTGCCGGAGGTGTACAGGATGGCCGCGGTATCTGCTGGGCCGGATTCCAGAGGCTCAATGGCGGCCGAGGGCTCCGGCATGGGCTCCACCCCCAGCTCGGGGTGACTTTGTACGTTCGTCCCATCAAGGACCCAGACCTTCACCCGCGCGGGCGCCGGACCGAGGGCGGCAATGTGGGGCAGGAACTCCTGCTCGGTGACCAGCAGGACGGGGTTGGCATTTGTCAGGATGTGCCGTAGTTGCTCTCCCCGGCTGGCCGTGTTGATGGGAACGGCGATCGCGCCGATCCAGGCGCAACCGAGAATAAAGTCCAGCAATTCGGTCCTGTTGGATGACATCAAGGCAACGCTCTGGCCCGCCTCGATGCCGGCCTTGCGCAGCAGTCCACCTGTGCTGGCAGCGGCCTGAACCACCATGGTGCTGTCCCTACGGACCTCGCCGCAGCGGAACAGTGGAGCCGAAGGAGAGGTGCGGGCGCGTTCAAGCAGCATCTGTGGAATGGTCATTGGACGTTGGCTTTGATTGGCAAAACCGAGGTTCATTGTTGTTCCCCATTCAAGAGTTGTTTCGTGGTCATAGTTGTCCTCGCTCACGGTTGTTGCCCACTTGTCTGTGAGGGGTCCGGCAGGTAGGCGTACACACCGCGGGTAGTGTTCAGATTGTTCGCAAGCGGCAAACGGTCACCGGAGGATGCGGGGCCGCCGGTTACACGCCCGACGACGGATGGCCCGCCCGGGATTCTCAGCGTTGCCAAGAGTGTGCCGTCCGCTAGACGCGTTGTTTCAGCCACGTCAGCGTGCTCCACCAACTCTGTGGAGAAGTTCTCCCGACCGCACTCGGGACAGAAAAGCCGTGCCGGGAAGAAGAGGTTCCCGCAGCCCAGGCACTTTTGGATCGCGGCGCTCATTGGGCAGCCTCCAAGACCGACATGGTGGCGCAGGCTCCGTAGCGGTAGAGGACCATGCCGTAGCCGCTGACCACCGCATGACGGGCAGCTACCTGCCGTGTTCCGGCGCGGCCCATAAGCTGAAGTGCCGCTTCGGCCAACCCGTGCATTCCACCGGCGGCGCCCGCTTGGCCGGCGGAGAGCTGCCCACCGGAGGTGTTTACAGGCAGCAGGCGGGTGGCGAGCCGGGCTTTGATGAAGGTCGCAGGATCATCGTGATCGGAAAGGACTCCCAGATCCGAGAGTTGAGCCACCACCATGGCCGGGTAGTCGTCGTAGACGCAGGCCAGGCCCACGTCTTCAGGCCCAATTCCTGACTGTTCCCAGCCCAAGGGCGCGCATTCCCGCAGCCCGGTTACCAGTCCGTCGCCTGATTGCTGGTCTGTGTTGTAGGAGGCCCGGACGGAGAGCACCTTTGCCCGGGGAGTTCCGTTGCCCGGATCTGCGATCAGCACAACGGCGTCCGCGCCGGTGACCGGCGGTACGCAGTCGTACCTGCCCAAGGGCGTGGCGACCATGGGGGAGTCCAGGTATTCGTCAAGGCTCAGGGGTTTCCGGTACACGGCGCCGGGATTATCGGCGGCCCACTCGCGTTGTGCCACAGCAATACGTCCGTAGTCTTCCCGGCTGAGTCCGAGCTTCTCCATCTGCCGGGTGGTCAACATGGCAAACAGGGCGTTGGGGCCGTTCATCGGCAGCGGTGCCAGGTGGTCCTCGGTGGCTTTGTTGTAGCTGGCTACCAGGCGGGAGAAGGCTGCTTGATCCATCACATCCCCTGCGGCCAGGACTATCACGTTTGCGTCACCTGCTTCTATGGCCCGGACTGCATGTTGGAGCATGCCGCCGGCGCTGGCACCGCCGTTGGTGTCTTGCATCAGCCATGAGAGACGCAGGCCCATCCGCCACGCCAAGTCGATGGCGTGATCGGGGCCGAGGGTGAAGCTGGACACTGCGAACCCGTCTACGTCGCTTAGCCCTAGACCTGAATCGTTGAGCGCGTTGCTCACGGCACGGGCGATGACACTGGATGTTTCTGTTCCGGCTGAGGGATGCCGGGTGTAGGGGGACTGTCCTGTCCCGACGATGGAGACCGTCACGGTGATCCTTTCGGTGAGTACGTCAACAGGAAGAGAAGGCATGTCCGTTGCTACGGAACCCTCTGCACTGTGCGCTCTGCTGACTCCCGCTTTTCAGTCTTGATGCCGTGCCGGGAGAAGACCA
This sequence comes from Pseudarthrobacter sp. PvP004, assembly GCF_017876035.1. Classification (NCBI taxonomy): domain Bacteria; kingdom Bacillati; phylum Actinomycetota; class Actinomycetes; order Micrococcales; family Micrococcaceae; genus Pseudarthrobacter; species Pseudarthrobacter sp. PvP004. The sequence continues at coordinate 1,533,996 of NZ_JAGINL010000001.1, read as the reverse complement.
GCGCAATGACGGTGACCAGTACCAGACCGATCACGTAGAGCGACACCGGGACGGAGGAGCCGAATTGCAGCAGCAAGGCCGTGGCGATCAAGGGTGCGAAGCCACCGGCAAAAACTGCTGCGAGTTCGTGTGCGATCGCCATCGCGGAGTATCGGACTTCAGCGGAGAACAGTTCATGGAAGAACGCAGGCTGCGTTCCGATCATGGCACCGTGGCAGAGACCGTTCGCCACGAGGAAGGCCAGGATGACCACAGCCGGCGTATTTGAATCGATCATGGCAAAGAAGGGGAAGGCCATGGCACCCATGCCGATGGCGCCGAGGGCGTATACGGGCCGCCGTCCGATCCGGTCCGAGAGGTAGCCGAAGAAGATGTAGGTGCCAAACGAAACGAGCATGGACACTGCCACAGCCATCAGAAGGAGCCCCTTGTCCACGCCCACGTGGACCCCGTAGGCGATGGAGAACGAAAGGAAAATGTACGAGCCCCCGTTCTCTGCGACCCGAAGGCCCATGGCAACCAGGATTTCCCGAGGGTGGGTTTTGATGGCGGCCAGAACCGGGAGACGGTGTTGCTTGGTCTCGCTAACTGCGGTGAATTCCTTGCTTTCAGGCAACCGAAAACGAATGTAGGCGCCCACTGCGAGCAACACAACGCTCAGCAGGAACGGTATACGCCAGCCCCACGCCATGAACTGCGAATCAGGCATCAACTGAACCAGGAAGAAGGCCAGCGAGGAGAGAACGAAACCCAAGGAGATGCCACCTTGGCTGAAAGCCGACAGCATTCCGCGCCGCGAGTCCGAAGAGTTTTCGCTGATCAGCAGAACACCGCCTCCCCACTCGCCGCCGGCTGCGATGCCTTGGGCGATTCGAAGCAGTATGAGCAACGTTGGAGCCCAAAGCCCAACCTGGGCATAAGTGGGTAGTAGACCCATGAGGGCTGTGCTGATGCCCATGATGGTGAGCGTCATGACCAACGCCCGCTTCCGCCCCAGCCTGTCGCCAATATGTCCGAAGATGATGCCGCCCAAGGGCCTCGCGGCGAATCCGACGGCGAACCCGGCGAAGGCGGCCATGGTGCCGACGAGCGGGTCGACGTCGGCGGGAAAGAACAGCCGGCCGAAGACTACCGCCGACGCTGTGGCGTAAAGAAAGAAGTCATACCATTCCAAGGCGTTGCCTACGAGCGATGCAACAACGTACCGACGGACTCCGGGACGTTGTCCTGGCAAGGTGTGCTGCTGATGGGACATTGGTGCTCCTTGAGTAAAAGCTGGGGCGTTCGTCCGGCCAGAGCGACCTCGTTGTCGCGGCCGGGACGCCTCGGCGGGGCTTACGCTCCAGTGCCGAAGCGGACGAACTGTGATGGGCGTTACAGCTGCTAATTCAGTTTCTCTCCATGCCGGGACAACGTCGAATGCCTGTTTTGCCAGGGGCTATGCCTATCCGGGTAACCCGGGACTCAACGCTTGAAAAGCTGTTCCTGAGGGATCGCGGGGGTGCTAACGTCGCTGCCACAAGTCCCGTTTGAATCTTCACGGGCCCGGCCCTGTCGAAGGGTAAAACCCCTACTAAGGAACGTACTCATGGATATGAACAGCACTACAGACGTGCGTCAGGGCAGCGTCGCCCATCTGCTGGAGGGCCTCGCAACTCGACGGATCGATGTCATCGACCTGACCACCAAACTGTCCCACGCAACGCCAACACTGGAACTACCCGAACCGTTCGCGAACCTCATCGACTTCAGCCTCGAGGAAGTCTCCGCGTACAACGAACCTGGCCCGTACTGGAAACATCACAACATCCACACCGGGGAACACATCGGCACACACTTGGATGCTCCAGTGCACTGGATCACGGGGCGCGGCGGCAAAGACGTGGCGCAGATCGAGCCGGGCCGCCTGACGGGTTCGGCCTTGGTCCTGGACGTGAGCGAAGAGGCCGCCGCCAACCCCGATTTCCTCTTGGGTCTACACCACATCCGTCAATGGGAGGCCACCTTCGGTCCTATCCCGCAGGGCAGTTGGTTACTCATTCGAACGGGATGGGAAGCCCGTGCCCATGACCGTCAGCGGTTTCTGAACAACGACGAAAAGGGTCCCCATTCACCCGGCTTGACAGTGGAATGCGCACAGTGGATCGCAGAAGAGTCGCCGTTGTCCGGAATAGGCGTGGAAACTGTGGGAATCGACGCCGGAGCCGCAGCCGGCCAAGAGCCCCCGTTCCCGGCGCACCACTTCCTGCTGGCCAACGACAAATACGGAATCACCTCCTTGCAAAACCTTTCAAAGCTTCCCCCCATCGGCGCGGCCATCATCGTGGCGCCCCTGCCGATCGTTGGCGGAACGGGCAGTCCAGCCCGGGTGCTCGCATTCGTGGACACCTGAGCGGCACTATCACTCACAGACGTCACCTGACCCACCGGAAAGAGAAACACACATGACACTTACAACCAGCAGTCCCAAGGCCGACGAGGCATCCACATGGGCAGATACAGAACCGAGCGCTGTCACTGTGGCTGAACTCGTTGGGACCACACTCGCCAGTCTTGGCGTGGGCCATGTCTTTGGCGTAGTGGGCAGCGGCAACTTCGTAGTAACAAACGCCCTGCGAAGGGCCGGCGTTCCGTTCACTGCCGCCAGGCACGAGGGGGGTGCCGCCACCATGGCCGATGCCTATGGCCGAATGTCCGGAAAGGTAGGTATAGCCACAACGCACCAAGGCTGCGGGCTTACCAACGCCGTGACCGGCATAGGCGAGGCGGCGAAGAGCCGGACACCAATGATTGTTCTTACGGCAGACACCCCTGCGCCGGCCACCCGATCCAACTTCAACATCGATCAGGATGCGCTCTCCATCAGCGTCGGAGCTGTGGCTGAACGGGTACACAGCGCTGAAACCGCGGTGGCAGATACCGTTCGGGCCTACCGTACGGCGGTTAACCAGCGGCGGACCGTGGTCCTGTCGTTGCCCACTGATATTCAGAGCCAATGGGCAGTTGAGGAAGGGAACCAGCCTGGACCGCTCGACCCTCCCCAGCATGTCAGGCCATCCGAGGCAGCCGTCTCACAGTTGGCAGAACTCATCAAAAACGCAAAGCGGCCAGTCTTCGTTGCCGGGCGTGGCGCCCGGGAAGCAGGGCCCGAAATAGCCGCGCTCGCCGACACTGTGGGTGCGCTTCTGGCGACTTCCGCTGTCGCTCACGGGTTGTTCAATGGCAACCCGTACAACCTCGGTATCTCCGGCGGATTCTCGTCCCCTTTCACCGCGAAGACCATTGCGGAAGCCGACCTGATCGTGGGTTGGGGTTGTGCGCTGAACATGTGGACCATGCGGCACGGCTCCCTGATTGGTGACTCAACAACGGTGGTTCAGGTGGACCTTGAGGACTCAGCCCTTGGTGCCAACCGTCCCATCGATCTTGGGATCTTGGGTGACTGCGCTGAGACGGCTGTGGCTGTGCTCAAGGAAGTGCAATCCGCTGGATACAGCGCTACCGGACTTCGGACGCTCGAAATGGCACAGCGCATCGATGAGCACGCCCGTTGGAACTCCGTGGAAACGGAGGACCTATCAACTGATGAGACCATCGACCCTCGAGTACTGAGCCGTGAACTGGACCGGATGCTGCCGGCAGATCGCATCGTCTCTGTGGACTCGGGCAACTTCATGGGCTACCCGAGCACCTATCTTTCCGTCCCGGATGAGTATGGCTTCTGTTTTACGCAGGCTTTTCAGTCGATCGGGCTGGGCCTTTCCACCGCTATTGGGGCGGCAATCGCCAGGCCTGAGCGGCTCCCGATCCTGGGAACCGGGGACGGGGGCTTCCTGATGGCCATTTCAGAATTGGAGACAGCGGTACGGGAACGCATCCCGCTGGTAGCAATCGTCTACAACGATTCCGCCTACGGGGCTGAGGTCCATCACTTTGACGCGGACGATTCAGATCTTGAGGTTGTGAGGTTTCCAAGCACCGACATCGCCTCCATCGCGTCCGGCTATGGAGCGGCGGCCGTAACGGTTCGGCGGCCCGAGGACCTGGCTCGAGTGAAGGAGTGGTTGGCAAGCCCCCGCCGGGCTCCGCTGGTCATTGATGCACGGATCGCCTCTGATGGCGGTGCGTGGTGGCTTGCCGAAGCCTTCAAGGGCCACTGAAGTAGGGAAGTTTGCCTAGCCCTTCTTGCGCAGCCCCGCCTGTTCCACGAGTTCGGTCAACCACGGCCGGTGTCCTTGATGGAATACCATCCCGTCCGGCAATCCCCGCACTCGGGGGACCGAATCGGCAATGTCGATGGTTACCCTGCCCCCTGCCATGGGTGCGTTGGTGATGTGCAAGTCGCCGTAGGAGGCCGGTAATTGCGGGTCCATCCAAAATCCGCCGTGAGATACGTGGGCGTCGTACCTCATCAAGCTAGTGATCAGCTGGATGGGTGAGGTGGCTGCCCAGGCTTGGGGTGAGCAGGCGGTGGGGTAGGGCACTGGCTCGCTGTACTGCTCGCGGTTGAACCCGCAGAACAGCTCGGGGAGGCGTCCCTCGGAGAAGGCGGCCGCATCGAACAGGGCTGTGGCGATTCTTTGAGCCTCCTCCACGAATCCGTAGCGCATCAGGCCGGCCGCGATGACGGCGTTGTCATGCGGCCAAATGGATCCGTTGTGGTAGCTGGCCGGGTTGTAGGCACCCATGTCGGTTGCCAGGGTGCGCACACCCCAACCACTGAACATCTCGGGTGACATCAGCCGTTCAGCTATGAGTGGCGCCTTGTCATCGTCTACCAAGCCGACCCATAGGCAGTGCCCCATGTTGGAGGCGCACGCGTCCACCTGGCGCTTTTTGCCATCCAATGCAATCGCGTAGTAGCCGCGGTCCGGCATCCAGAACTGCTCGTTGAAACGTGCCTTCAACTGGGCCGCGCGATCGGCGAGCTCTCGCGCCAAGGGTGCGTCACCGGCGTCGTAAGCCATCCAGGCCCGGGCCATGTACGCGTCATAAACATATGCCTGGACCTCGCACAGCGCGATAGGAGGCTCGGCGAGGCGTCCGTCCGCAAAGTTGATCCCGTCCCATGAGTCTTTCCAACCCTGGTTGATCAGCCCGCGATCGTTGAGGCGCTCATACTCGACGAAGCCATCGCCGTCCCTGTCGCCGTAGTCGCGGATCCAGTCGAGGGCCCGGTCTGCATGGGGGAGCAGGGCGGCGATGGTGTCCTTGGCGAAGCCCCATCGGCTCACCGAACCCAGAACCACCACGAACAGGGGAGTGGCATCGACACTGCCGTAGTAGATGGACTTGCCGCCCAAGGCCAAGCTGCTGGAAACGTCGAGTCGGACCTCATGCAAAATCTTGCCCGGTTCTTCCTCGCTTACCGGGTCAATCACCGTGCCCTGGCGCTCTGCCAAGGTTTGCAATGTTCCCAAGGCCAACGACGGATCCACCGGCATGGCCATTTCCGATGCCCACAAGGAGTCCCGTCCAAACAGCGTCATAAACCACGGTGCACCTGCGGCCACAACCACTCTCTCCGGGTGGGCAGGATCCTCAATGCGGAGGGCGCCGAGATCGTCATAACTGCGTCGCAGGGTCCTCTCGATGGAGCGGTTACCCATGTGAAGGACGGGAATTTTGGCCACCCATTCCAGTCGGCGTTGGTCGCTTCGGGAGAGTTCGCCGACCGCGGGACGCACCAGGGGCGCTGACGGTTCCGCTCCTTCAAGGCCAGGCATCACCACCACTTGGGTGGCCCAGGAGCCGCGCGCGGGGATGGTGGTCCGGTAGGTGAACCCTTCACGACTCGCCTCAGCGACATCGGAACTTACGACGACGGACTTCCGGACTTCCTGCCATCGGGCGCGAATGGTCAGTGTGTTGGCATCGACCTCGCGGCTTTCTTCCCACTGCGTCTGCACGCGCGCTTCCTTCACTTCGAAGACATCGGCGAAGTCGGAGGCTAGGGTAATCGCGATAAGGCATTCCGCAGGCTTCACAGAGTAGTTGCGGACGGTGACGTCCTCCACCATTCCCAAACCCAACTCCCGGGTGCGTTCAACAATGAGCGGGGTATCCGCATAGCCGTCGGACATGGTGATACGGCCTGCAAAGACTGCCCTGTATGGTTCCCTCGTTTGGGCTGTCAGGGGTTCCACTGACTGCCCGTTCACGGTCAGGGTCCACGCGGACAGGATGCGCGTGTCCTGAAAGAACAAGCCATGCGGATGATCCGGGCTGATGTCACCGCTGGGCAATGAGATGCAGAAGGACGTGCCCTCCACCAAGGTGACCGTCCCGGCACCCAAGGGACCGGCAGCGGTGTCGGCATTCCATCCAGCCATTTCCGGCTCCTTTGACGCTCCTGCTGAGTCCTCGGCGTTCTTCGACGTCCTCACAGTGACGCTACTCTTGCTCCGCGGCGTGGGCCAGAGCTGCGGTCGGCAGTCATCATTGGGATTGACCATGTTGGCTGGCCCTCCGGCACAGCGTCCATTCTCTGGATATTTGCCGCCATTCCTATCGTCGATTGTTGACAATTGCTAGGATTATTTCTGTGCGTTCCAAAGATGGCGGGCACATTCACGCGAGGGGCTAAGGCCCTAGGAGGAGAAATCAATGGTCAAGGCAACTGTCATGAAAAACGCGAACACCGAGAACCCTGGCGAACACCTTCCGAAGCCCACATCGAGCACACCAGGTCAGACCGAAGTGTCCCTCCGCCTTTGGGCACGGGAAGGACTCAAGACGGGCATCTGGGAGGCAACGCCCGGTGTGTCCACGAGCACCAGGCCCGGATATGACGAGATCTGCCAAATCCTCAGTGGCACGGCGACCATCACCGAAGAGGATGGAACCAGCTTCGAAGTCGGCCCCGGCTCGTTGTTCGTCACGCCGGCCGGTTGGACGGGAACGTGGACCATCCACGAAACAATGAGGAAGATGTGGGTAGTGGCCGACCTTCCCCAGGTCTAATATCCAAGGTCAATGAATGGAGGGAGGGGCCCGGTTCAATGAACCGGGCCCCTCCCTCCATTCGGAAATTCGACGATGCCTAGGCGGTTATCCCGCTTACTTCAGGCTCGGAAGTAAGGTCCTCCACGGCTTTCTGCATGTGACGTTTGATGGCATTCTGCAGGCCGCTCTGATCGCGCGCTTCGAGCAGATCCAGAATCATTTGGTGTTCCTGCACCAACGCATCGATACGTGGGTAGGCCACCTCCAAACTGAGGATACACATCCTGGATTCCGCAGCAAGGGTCTCGTATATCCGGATCAGGCGCGTGTTCCCTGTTCCGGAAACAAACGCAGTGTGGAACTGCATATCCAGCCGGGCAATGGCCTGCCAGTCCGACGCCGCGACCTGTTTGGCCATACTTCGGATGATGCCCTTAAGTTCCCGGCACGTGTCAGCGACCTGATCCGCCTCGGAACCCAGAAGCGTGTTGGCGGCGGCCAGTTCCACAGCTTCACGGACTGCATATATCTCCCTGACGTCATCCGGGGAGAGTTCCAGCACGAAGACGCCGCGGTTGCGCTTGCTCACCAGGATGCCTTCCTGACACAGCCGTTGCAGAGCTTCGCGGAGTGGGCCCCTGGACGTGCTGAGCTGACTGGCCAGTGCCGATTCGTTGACTTGTTGTCCAGGCCTGAAAGCTCCCTGGACAATAAGCTCCCGCAATTGGTCAGCTATCAGCTGCGCCGTGGGCCGGCCCTCCAAAACGAACATTCCCTCCGGTGCCGCCATTGACATCCCCTCATTCCATGCTTCGGCAATTTGAATTTATTAGACCGCTACTGCGGTGTACTTGTATTCCAAAAACTCTTCAATCCCAATTTTCCCGCCTTCGCGTCCCAACCCGGACTGTTTGACGCCACCGAACGGCGCGGCGGGATTGGATACCAAGCCGGTGTTCAGCCCAACCATTCCCACTTCCAGATCCGCGGAGAACCGCATGGCCTTGTCCATGCTCTCCGTGAAGACGTACCCCACCAGGCCCCATTCAGTATCGTTGGCCAGGCGTACGACTTCGTCTTCGCTGTCAAACGGTGTAATGGCAGCTACAGGGCCGAAGATTTCCGTGGACATCAACGCTGCGTCCCTGGGTACGTCCACAAGGACGGTGGGGGAGTAGAAGTAGCCAGGCCCTTCCGGACGGCTGCCGCCGGTTAGGATACGTGCGCCCTTGGATACGGCGTCCGCGACCAGGCTTTCGACTTTTTCCAGGCCCTTCTGTTCAATCAGGGGTCCGACGTCGGTCCCTGCCGAAGCGCCATTGCCTACCTGCAATTCTGACATCTTTTTGGAGAACTTCTCGCCAAAGTCTTCCACTACGGAGCGGTGGACGAAGAAGCGGTTGGCGGCCGTGCAGGCCTCGCCCATGTTCCGCATCTTGGCTTTCATGGCTCCATCCACGGCCTTCTCGATGTCCGCATCGGCCAGCACGATGAAGGGGGCGTTTCCGCCGAGTTCCATGGAGGACCGCATGACGTTGTCAGCAGCCTGGCGCAGGAGGATCTTTCCCACTTCCGTGGAACCCGTGAAGCTGATCTTGCGCGCAATCCCGCTGTCCGTCCAGGTCCTGACCACGCTGGAGGCGCTCGACGTCGTCACAACGTTCAGTACGCCGTCGGGAAGTCCTGCTTCCTTGAAGATCGCAACGAGGGCCAACGACGTCAGGGGCGTCAGCTCGGCGGGCTTGAACACCATGGTGCAACCGGCAGCAACTGCCGGCGCGATCTTCCGCGCGCCCATGGCGAGCGGGAAGTTCCATGGCGTAACCAGCACGGAGGGGCCAACCGGTTCCTTGGTGATGAGGATACGCGTGTTGCCGTCTACGGAGCTGGCGTTGTCTCCGCCGATCCGTACTGCCTCTTCGGAGAACCAGCGGAGCATATCGGCGCCATAGGCCACTTCGCCCTTTGCCTCCATGAGTGGTTTGCCCATCTCGGCGGTCATGATGGCTGCCAATCGCTCCGTATTGGCAATGACGAGGTCGTACGCGCGGCGGAGAATGTCCGCGCGTTCCCGAGGCGTGGATTTCCCCCACGCTGCTTGGGCGCGCCCGGCGGCCTCAATGGCCAGGGCGGCATCTTCGGGGCTGCCGTCGGCGACGTGGGCGATGACTTCGTTCGTTGCGGGGTTTTCCACTGCAAAAGTGGCGCCGTTTGCGGCCTGCTGCCAGCGTCCATTGATGAACAGGTCTGTCTGCAGTGAGCTGGGATCAAATGAGGGGGTCATGGGGGCTCTTTCAGTGATCGGGGGACTAGGAAGTGGCCGACTTGAGTGCCTGCGAGAACCTGGACAGGCCAACCTGGATCTCGTCGCTGCTGACGTTCAGTGCGGGGATGAGGCGAATGACGTTGCCGTGCGGCCCGCAGGTAAGGAGGAGGAGCTCTTCCTTGATGGCAGCCTGCTGAACGGCCAGTGCAGTTGCCGCGTCCGGGGTGTTGTCTGCTGCAGTGAATTCGACGCCCTGCATCAGGCCCCGGCCGCGGACGTTGCCGATTCCGGCGAACTCGGTTTGCAGTGTCTCCAGTCCTGCCCTGAGCTCGTCGCCGCGGAGTAGAGCGTTTTCCACGAGATTTTCGCGCTTGATGACACCAAGAGTGGCCACTCCGGCTGCTGCCGCGACGGCGTTCCCTCCGTAGGTTCCGCCTTGGGAGCCTGGCCAGGCTTTGCCCATTAGCTCTGCGGAGGCGGCGATTGCCGAGATGGGGAAGCCACTGGCGAGGCCCTTGGCGGTGATCACTACGTCAGGCAGGATTCCGGCCCAGTCGTGGCCCCAGAACTTACCGGTGCGGCCAACGCCGGCCTGGACTTCGTCGAGGATCAGCACTATGCCGTGTTTGTCTGCTCGTTCACGCAGCCCTTGGAGGAAGGCTACGGGGGTGGGGATGTAGCCGCCGTCACCGAGGACGGGTTCGATGATGAAGCCGGCTGTGTCACTGGGCGCACTGATGGTCAGGAGGAGGTGGTCCAGTTCCTTCAGCGCGAATTCGACGGCGGTGGCTTCGTCCCAGCCATACCGGTACCAGTGCGGGAACGGGGCTACGTGCACGCCACCCATGATGGGAGAAAACCCTGAACGGAACTTTGTTCCAGCTGTGGTGAGGGAGGCCGCGGCGACGGTCCTGCCGTGGAACCCGCCCTGGAAGGAGATGATGTTGGGCCTGCCGGTGGCCATGCGGGCCAAGCGGATGGAGGCTTCTACGGCCTCAGAGCCGGATGTTGCGTAAAAAACGCTATCCAAACCTTGTGGCAACACAGTTCCCAGCAGTTCAGTGAGCTCCAACAGCGGCTTGTGCATCACGGTGGTGTATTGGGCATGGACAATCTTGCCGACCTGTTCGCGGGCGGCGGCCACAACATCGGGGTGGCAGTGGCCGGTGCTGGTGACACCAATCCCGGTGGTGAAATCCAGGTATTTCTTGCCGTCGGTCGCGTGGATCCAGCTACCGGCCGCGTGGTCGACAACCACGGGGGTTGCCTGCTTCAGGATGGGGCTAAGTGTTGCCATGGCTTCATACTTTCTTAGGAACTGTAGATTGTCAACAATTGTCGAATCGAGCGTTATTCCCGCTGCTCACGCGGAACTTGTCAGGGTTCTTGGAACCGCTGGGGCCGCAGGAAGTCCAGACCGTCGAACCAGCGCTTGCCGAGCGCTTCGTTGGCTGCAATTTCCCCGTAGCCGGAGGCCATTTTGAAGCCGGCTCCGGAGAATCCGGTTGCAGAGTAGACCCTGGCGGATTTGCCGAGGAAACCCATCAAGGGCTGCGAATCGGAGGTGAAGAGGTCCGGGAACGCATCCGAGCGCACGATGCTGGGAATCAAGCCCGGGAAGAACTCCGAAACTGTCTCTATGGTTTCCGTGATCTCCGCTGTGCTGAGATCACGGGGCACGGAGTCGGCAGCGGGAGTTGGTGCCCCGCGACCATCAAGAGTGGCCTTGACGGTTACGCCGTCCACTGCGGGGGCCCCATACATGGAGCGATTTCCCGAAATCCTGATGAAGATCGGAAATTTTTCCGGTGAGAATTGTTCTGCTTCGCGGGCAACGAACCATGAGAGGAAGATCCGCTTGGTTTCGGTGTGGGCTTTGAGGTATTCGGGCATGAGTTGTTTGGACCAGGCGCCCGAGGCAACGATGACTCGTTCGAAGGTCCAGGAGTTTGCGCCGGACGTGATAACGACGCCGTCGTCAGTTTCAGTGATGCTGTCAATCGGAGTGTTGGTCTTGACCGATGCACCGTTGGTTTCCGCCGCGGTGATGGCCGCGGTGATGGCGCGATCGGTTCGCAGGGCGCCGGCGTTGGGGTCGTAGACGGCGATATCGTCGGAGCGGAGGTTGTGCTGGGGGTAGCGGCCGGCCATTTCCTCACGGCTGAGGATCTGGTGGGCGGCGCCGGTGATTCGTGTCGTTTCGAGCAGGCTGCGGAGGTACGGTCCGTCACTGGTACCGATGGAGAGTCCCCCGCAACGGGTGAGGATGTCTTGTCCGGTCTCCGCTTCGAGTTCTGCCCAGAGCCCGCGGGAACGTTCCAGGAGTGGGTAGTAGGCCGGGTTGCCTCGGTAGATCACGCGGAAGAGCCGGGTGTCTCCGCCTGCGGCGCTGCGTGCGTGGGCAGGGGAGTGCGCTTCGAATCCCACCACGGCGTCGGTGAGCCGGGAGGCTTGCCAGAGGGCCATGCTGCCTATGCTGCCCAGACCGATGATTGCGAGTTTTCCGTCCATGGTTAGAGGACCTGTTTGAGGAAGGTTTGGGTGCGGGGTTCTTTGGGGTTGGTGAGGATTTCGCGGGCGTCGCCGCGTTCTACGACGTTGCCGTCGTCCATGAAGATGAGGGTGTCGGCTACTTCGCGTGCGAAGCCCATTTCGTGGGTGACGACGACCATGGTCATGCCTTTTTTGGCGAGGTCTTGCATGACGTTGAGGACTTCGCCGACTTTTTCGGGGTCCAGGGCGGAGGTGGGTTCGTCGAAGAGGATGATTTCGGGGTTCATGGCCAGTGAGCGGGCGATGGCGACGCGTTGTTGTTGGCCGCCGGAGAGTTCGGCGGGGTAGCGGTCTCCGAAGGCTTCGAGGCCGACGCTGGCGAGGAGTTCTTGTGCGTGTTTGGCTGATTGTTTTTTGTCGGCGTGTTTGACCAGGACGGGTCCTGCCATGACGTTGTCGCGGGCGGTCATGTTGGGGAAGAGGTTGAACGATTGGAAGACCATGCCGACGCGGGTGCGTTGTTGGGCCAGTTTCTTGGGGGGGAGGGCGTGGTAGGCGGTGTCGGTTTCGTAGTAGCCGAAGTCTTCGCCGTTGACTTTGAGGATGCCGGAGTCGATGGTTTCGAGGCCGTTGATGCAGCGTAGGAGGGTGGATTTTCCGGAGCCGGAGGGGCCGATGATGCAGCAGATTTCTCCGCTGGCGATGTCGAGGTCGACGTTTTTGAGGACTGTTTTGGGTCCGAAGGATTTGCGGATTTTTTGGGCGTGGATGGTGCCGTCAGCGTTCATCGTGCGATGCCTTCCGGTGCGGTGAGTGTCACTTTGCGGGCTTTGCGGGGGACCCGGGCGGAGGTGTGGGAGTATTTTTGTTCGAGTTTTGATTGGGGGTAGCTCAGGAGCATGGTCATCACGAGGTACCAGAGGCTGGCGACGATGAGCAGAGGGATGGTTTCGTAGGTGCGGGCGTAGATGAGTTGGGCGCTTTGGAGTAGTTCGGCGACTCCGAGGACGGAGACCAGGGAGGTGCCTTTGAACATGCCGATGACTTGGTTGCCGGTGGCGGGGATGATGGAGGGCATGGCTTGGGGGATGATGACTTTGCGCATTTTCGTGGCCCCGCTCATGCCCAGGGAATCGGCGGCTTCGATCTGGCCTTTGCCCACTGAGGAGAATCCGCCGCGGATGATTTCGGCCATGTAGGCCGCTTCGTTCAGGGTCAGGCCGATCAGGGCTGCGGTGATGGGTCCCATGAGGGCGTTGGTGTCGATCGCGGTGCCGATGTCGGTGAACGGGATCCCGATGCTCAGGTTCGGGTAGAGGGCGGAGATGTTGAACCAGAAGATCAGTTGGACCAGGACCGGGGTGCCGCGGAAGATCGTGATGTAGACCCCGGCGAGGGCGGCGATGGGTTTGATGGTCGAAGCCCGCATGATGGCCAGGCCCAGTCCGAGGAGGGTGCCCAGGGCCATGCTTGCTACGGTGAGGAAGATGGTGAGCATGAGTCCGCGGAGGATGGATTCGTGGGTGAAGTATTTCGCTACGACGTCCCATTTGAAGTTCGGGTTCGTCGCGACCGAACTCAGGACGCCGACACCGACCAGGATGCAGACCACCCAGGAGACGTACTCGAACGTGCTGCGCCGCTTCAGGCGCGGCTTCAACGCCGAATCCAACCCGCTCATCACATTGCTTCTTTCCATAGTCACTTGCTTCATCGGGGCACCCACTAGTTCAGCTTGGCGTCGGTGATGGCTCCCGAGTCCAAGCCCCAGTTCTCGAGGGACTCCTTATACTCCGGGGTCTGAAGGACGGACTGGAGAGCCGCCTGGAAGGCCGGCGTCAGAGGTGAGCCCTTCTTCAAGCCGATTGCGGTCAGGTCGCTGGTGCCGACGTCGACGCGACCCACGAGTTCGAAGGAGCCCGGCTGCTGCTTCTCAGCCCACCCGAGTGCAGTTGTGTCGTACAGAATTCCGTCGATGCGCTTGGAGTGCAGCTGGGTCAGCGCGTCCTGGATGTTGGGCAGTGTCACGCCGTTGATGGCCGGCTGTCCCTTGGACGTGCAGCTCTGCTCGCTGAGGGCGGGGAGACGCTTAAGCTGACCGGTTGATCCTTGCGTCACCGCGATGTTCTTACCGCACAGGGTCTCAACGGTGAGGTTGAGCGGGTTGCCAGCGGCCACCGCCACGGAGTTGCCGGCTTTGAAGTAGTCGATCATGTCCAGGACCTTAAGGCGTTCCTCAGTTTTGGACATGGTGGTGGCAGTGAAATCGAAGCGGCCGCCATCGAGGCCGGGAACAATCGTGTCGAACTTCGTGTCCACGAACTTCAACTTCAGGTCAAGCTTCTTCGCAATGAGCCTGGCGATATCCGGGTTGAGGCCAATCGGAGTCGTATTATCCTCAGCCAGGAAGGTGGTGGGAGGGTAGTGCAGGTCCATGGCAACCGTGAGCTCGCCCTTGTCCTTGATGGACTGCGGCAACAGGGCAACAGCAGCTGAATCCGGCTGGACGCCCTCGGAAATGTCGGTGGTGTTGGCAGTCTTGCTGTTGTCGGCGGAATCGCTGTTCGCGGTGCCTCCACAAGCGCTCAGTGCCAGCAGTACGGCAAGTCCGGCAGCTGCGGTTTGCGCCTTGGTTCGAATCTTCATGGTGCTTCCCTTCGAGGGAGTCGGGCGGTGGGGAGGGGAGAAGGTCTTGGTAGTAATGTGATCCGGATCTCTCCGTCATCTACTGCAATGCAACCCCCTCAACAGTAGATTGTCAACAATTGACAGAAACTTTTTTGAACAGATCCCTTCGTTGAGAATCGTTCTAACTAGGCGCCGAAAACTGTTGACAATTTACAATTTGGCACCCTAGAGTCGAGTCAGCGGTCGAGAAGCTCCCGGACTGCCCGGCAGTTTTTTACGGGTGCATCCGCTTCACTCGACACCCTTACACGCGGCCCGCCCGCCTCCATATCCCGAAAAGAAACGGACTTGACATGGCAGAGACCAATTCCCGGCCGAAGTACATCTCCTTTGATATCTACGGCACACTCATCAACTTCGACATCGATCCCACTACGCGGCGTTTGCTCGATGGCCGAATCTCTGAAGAGCAGTGGCCCACCTTCAAGAAGCAGTTCCGCGGATACCGCTTTGACGAAGTACTGGGGGATTACAAGCCGTATGAGCAGATCCTCCAGGATTCCTTTGATCGTGTGTGCAAGCGTTGGGGAATTGGACCGACTGAAGGGGCAGGTGCAGCATTTGCTGATGTTGTCCGCGGTTGGGTTGCCCACGACGACGTGCCGGCCCCGCTGAAGCTCATGGGCGACAACTACCAACTCGTGGCTCTATCCAACGCGGACACCAGCTTCCTGGACATCAGCATTCCCAAGCTCGGCGCAAACTTCCATTCAGTCCTCACCGCCGAGCAAGCCCAGGCGTACAAGCCCCGGTACCAGGCCTTCGAGTACATGCTGGACACGCTGAATGCCAAGCCCGAGGACTTCCTGCACATCTCCTCCCACACTCGCTACGACATGCATCCCATGCACGACCTGGGTTTCCGGAACCTCTGGATGCTGGACCGCGGCTATGACCCCATTGGCGAGGGCTACGGCCTCAACACCGCTAAATCCCTGGACGAGATCAACAAGCACCTCGGTCTCTAAAACGACCACGAGGCGAAAGGCCAACCGTGAAACTTGTTCCTTACTGGCTCGACACTGCAGAGCCATCCGGCGACTACCGCCGCACTCCAGTCCCGGAGAACGTAGATGTCGCGATTATCGGCGCGGGCTTTACCGGGCTGTCCGCAGCACTTGAATTTGCCAAGCAAGGCGCCACTGTTGCTGTCTTCGAACGCCACACTGTTGGTTGGGGTGCGTCAGGCCGCAACGGGGGCATGGCTACCACTGGTTTGGCCATTGGGTTCAGTACGGCAGTCAAGCGCTACGGGGCTCCCCGTGCCGTTGAGATGTTCCGCGAATACAACGACGCCATTGAAACCATCGAGAAGCTGGTGCACGACAACGGCATTGACTGCGACTTCAAGCGCTTCGGCAAGCTCTCCCTCGCGTTCCACAAGTCCCACTACGACGGCTTCCTGAAGTCGCAGGAGCTGCTCGCCAACCTGGTTGACCACCAGGTAAAGGTCATTCCCAAGTCCGAAATCCACAGCGAAATCGGCACCGACTTCTACCAGGGTGCCATGATGGATCCGCTGGGCGCCGGCCTGCACGTGGGCAAGTTCGTGCACGGGCTGGCGAAGGTGGCAGCGGACAACGGCGCAGCCATCTGCGAAAACGCATCGGTCACCGAGCTGAACAAGGTCTCGGGCACAGTGCACGATGTTCACACCACCCGTGGAATTACCCGGGCCAAGCAAGTCCTGGTGGCCACCAGCGGCTACACCGGCAACGTCACCCCGTGGCTGCAGCGTCGCGTGATTCCTGTGGGCAGCTTCATCATCTGCACCGAGCCTCTGTCCGAAGAGGTCGTGAACCGCATCCTGCCCAACAGGCGCCAAGCCTCTGACAGCAAGATGCTGACGTACTACTTCCGCATCACGCCGGACAACAGGTTGTTGTTCGGCGGCCGCGCACGCTTTGCGCTGTCCAGCCCGGATTCGGATGTCAAGAGTGCGGAGATCCTGCACAAGGCCATGACCGAACTCTTTCCCTATCTGTCCAACGTCAAGGTGGACTACATCTGGGGTGGCCTGGTGGACCTCTCCATGGACCAGATGGTCCATGCCGGCCAGCATGATGGCCTGTTCTACTCCCTTTGCTACAGCGGGCATGGTGTTCAGATGGCTGCACACATGGGCAAGAGGATGGCCCACTACATGGCGGGGGACAAGCAGGCGAACGTGTGGGAAGACCTGAAGAACCCGCCTGTACCCGGCCACTTCGGCCCCCCATGGTTCCTGCCTTTTATTGGCGGAGCCGCGAAGATCATCGACCGCATCAAATAGGCAGGGCAAAGGATCACATGAGTTCATTATCCAAAGTCGCTGAAGCGCGCCCGAAAACAGGGCAGGAGACGGCCTACAGACGGGCCAGTATCGCCGCCCTGCCAGGAGGTGCGTTCCTGGAAGGCCGTTGGGAGACGGCTGACAGGATCCTCGAAGTCAGGGATCCCGAAGACGGCGTTCTGTTGGGAACTGTGTGTTCCTCCACTCCTCAAGATGTGCGCCGTGCAGTTGCTTTCATACACCACCACCTCCAGGAAGACGATTGGGTCCTGCGGGACCGCAGGGAGGCTTTGGAACGGGCTGCAGTGCTGCTCGTGGACAAGGCCGTGCGGTTCGCGGAGATCATTGCCGCGGAAAGCAGCAAGACCATCACCGAAGCTGAACGCGAAGTGCGTCGTTGCGCAGAGACGTTGCGGCTCTCCGCTGCCGCCTCGAGCGAACTTGTTGGAGAGACTCTTGCCTTTGAAGACAGCATGGCCGGGGCCAACAAGATTGGCTGGTACAACCGCAAACCTGTAGGAATCATTGCGGCCATCACGCCCTTCAACGATCCCCTGAACCTTGTGGCACACAAGTTGGGTCCGGCGCTGATCGGAGGCAACGGCGTCGTCCTTAAACCCTCGGGCCGAACCCCGCTTACGGGCCTTGCTTTCATCGAACTGTTGTTGGAAGCGGGCGTTCCTGCCGGTCGCCTTGCCGCTATTGTTTCCGGCCCGGGCGTCTCGGAAGCGATCGTGACGGACCCGCAAGTGGACCTTATTTCCTTCACCGGTGGACCGAAGACTGCCGATCGCATCGCTGCCGCTGCGGGAGCAAAGAAGATCCTCTCTGAGCTGGGCGGCAACAATGCGACGATCGTCTGCGGGGACGCCGACGCCAAAGCAGCAGCGGCCGCGATCGTGGCCGGTGCTTTTGGCGTGGCCGGCCAGAACTGCCTTTCCGTGCAGCGGGTCTACGTTCACGTCTCCCTGTTCGAACACCTCCTGGAAGAGGTGGTGGCCGGGACCCGGGCGCTGCGTGTCGGGGCTAAATTCGATCGCACCACGGACGTCGGACCACTGATCAGCGAAGCCGAAGCCCGCCGTGTGGAGGAATGGGTGGAGGAGGCCACAACACTTGGTGCCAGCGTCCAGGTGGGCGGCCGGCGTATTGGAGCGTTTTACCAGCCCACCGTGCTCACGGACGTGCCCGCCGAGGCCTTGGTCATCAGCGAAGAAGTGTTTGGGCCGGTGGTCAGCATCATGCCCTTTATCCAGATCACTGACGCCATCCATGCGGCCAACGCCTCCGACTACGGACTTCAGGCTGGTGTCTTCACCGAATCCATTGACCTGGCCCTGGCAATTGCCGACAAGCTGCATGTGGGGGCGGTGGTCATCAACGAGACCAGCGACGTCCGGATCGATTCCATGCCGTTCGGCGGGTTTAAGAAGTCCGGCGTTGGCCGTGAAGGCGTCAAGCACGCAGTCCGCGAAATGACCGAGCCCAAGAGCACCATTATCAAACTGGCGGAGCCCGCCACCCGCTGGCAGCAGCTGACGGGCACCTCAGAACGGAATGCATCATGACTACCCATAAAATCGCGGTTATCGCCGGCGACGGTATCGGCAAGGAAGTGGTCCCTGCGGCCATCCAAACCCTTGAGCGAATCGCTGAGATCCACTCCATCAACCTGCAGTTCACGCACTTCGACTGGGGATCCGACTACTACGCGCAGCACGGCCGCATGATGCCGGTGGACGGCCTGGATCAGTTGGCGCTGCATGACGCCATTTTCCTGGGCGCCGTGGGCTCCCCGGAGGTTCCGGACGCTGAATCTCTGTGGGGCCTCCTGATTCCTATTCGCCGCGAATTCCAGCAGTACATCAACCTGCGGCCGGTAAAAACGCTCGACGGCGTCAAGTCGCCGCTGGCGTCCAAGGAACCGATCGACATTCTGATCGTGCGGGAGAACAACGAAGGGGAGTACTCGGAGGTCGGCGGCCGGATGTACCGCGGACTGCCGCACGAAACAGCTGTTCAGGAAACCATCTTCACCCGCCGGGGAGTATCGCGTGCCGCCCACTTCGCCGCCTCCCTCGCGTCGTCGAGGAGGGGGCACCTGACCTCGGCCACCAAGAGCAACGGCATCATCCACACCATGCCTTTCTGGGACGAGGTAGTGGAAGAAACCACCCGCCTTTACCCCGACGTGACACTCACCAGCGAACTGGTGGATGCCTTGGCTGCGCATCTGGTCCTCAAACCTTGGACCTTGGACGTCATCGTTGCCTCGAACCTGCTGGGCGACATCCTCTCGGACCTGGGCAGCTCCGTCACCGGTTCCATCGGTGTGGCTCCCAGCGCGAACCTGAATCCCGACGGTGATTTCCCATCCCTCTTTGAGCCGGTGCACGGATCTGCCCCGGACATTGCAGGGAAGGGACTGGCAAACCCGGTGGGACAGATTTGGTCCGGAGCAATGATGCTCCAGCACCTGGGCCACCCCGCAGCCGCAGAGCATCTGCAGTTGGCTTTCGAGTCCGTGTTGCGAGAGGGTTTGGGTACCCGCGACGTTGGAGGACCGTCGTCGACCTCTGAGTTCACAGCGGCCGTCCTGGCTGCCATTGACGTCTTGGAGGCTGTGGGCAAGGCTGAACCCAGCGATCCCACGCCAGCGGCAGCAGCGGCGTCGTCAGCATGACGAATGCCGACGGCAAGCGGCCCATCGTCGCTGTCCTGTACCGGGAGGCCCTGCCGCCCGGATTGGACGAAATCGCGGAGCTGGCCGAAGTCCGCCTGACCAAGGCTGACGGTCTCGCTAAGGCAATGGATGGTGCGGATGTTCTCTACCAATGGCATTCCTTCTCGCCCGCGCTGCGGGAGAACTGGGCTGCAGCTTCATCGCTGAAGTGGGTCCACGTAACAGCAGCGGGCGTGAGCCAGCTCCTGTTCGACGAGCTCATCCACAGTGATGTGGTCTACACGAACTCCCGGGGAGTCCTGAGCCGTGCCATAGCCGAATTCACGCTGGGCTTCGTCCTGGACATCGCCAAAGACTCACAGGGCTCGTTCAAGCTTCAGCAGCAGCAGCGCTGGCAGCACCGCGTCACGCGAAAAATTCAGGGACAGCGCGCCTTGGTGGTGGGTACCGGGTCCATTGGTCAGGAAATCGCCTCCCTGTTCCGTGCCGTTGGCTTGCGCGTTAGCGGTGCCGGGCGCAGCAGCCGGCCAGGGGATGAGTACTTTGAGGAGATCTATTCGTCCAAGGACCTGGCCTTGGTGGTTGGCGACTTCGACTACATTGTGCTGGCCGCGCCCCTGACCGACGACACCAAAGGCTTGGTGGACGCCGACGTGCTTTCAGCCATGAAGCCCACGGCCCACCTCCTTAATGTGGGGCGCGGGGAGCTGGTCCGCACCGACTCACTGGTAGACGCGCTTCGCTCAGGTTCCATTGCCGGCGCGGCGCTGGACGTGGTCCATCCGGAACCACTTCCTGCGGAGCACCCGCTGTGGGGCATGGACAACGTCATCCTTACCCCTCACATGAGCGGCGACACCGAAGGTTACCTGGACGATCTTGGGAAGCTGTTCGTGGAGAACCTCTGGCGGTTCAGCCGGGATGAACCGCTGCAGAACGTCGTGGACAAGAGGCTCGGGTTCGTTCCCGCTTCCTGATCCCAGTCACCCGGATTGGACGCCCGTGAACCTGAGCACATTATTACGGCACTTCGGAGCGTCAATTTTCTGGAAGCAGGAGGTAAGGCTAACCTAATAGTCTTCACTTTCCCCATGCCCACCCGTTCGGGCATACATAGCAGGCGGTTCCTTTTGCGCACTCCCAGCCGTTACACGGCAGCCCTCGGGCTGGCAGCCCTCCTCACTCTTTCCGGTTGTGGCCTCAGCGGAGGCCAGCCCGGTTCCACCGAGCAGGTGGCGGATACCAATGAGCGCATCGTCGTGGACAATTTCCGTGCACCCGTTGCCAACTGGGCCCCCGAGTCGGACGCCGCCTACATCCTGTCACTCTCCGGCTGCTTGGAAACCCTCACCAAGTACGATTCCGCCCAAGGCAAAGTTGTTCCCTTCCTGGCAACGGAATGGAAGCAGACCTCACCGCTGGAATGGGACTTCACCCTCCGTGAAGGCGTGAAATTCCAGGACGGTACCGAACTCACCGCAGAGGCCGTGGCCGGCTCGCTCAACCACGTCCTCAAGGCCAAGGTGCCTGCCAGGGCGTTCAGCCCAAGCGTTGTCAGCGGTGTCCAGGCAATCGATGCAAAGACCGTTCGCGTGACCACGCCCGTGGAGAACCCCTTGGTGCCGTTCCGCCTTGCGAGCGTCAACACCGGCGTTCTTGCCCCGGCCGCGTATGCCGGCGCCACCGTTGATCCCTTCGGTCACTGCACCGGTCCGTTCACTCCTGTATCGGAGAAAGCGAAGCAGTCCCTGACTCTGGACCGCAATGAAAACTACTGGGGCGGCGAGGTGCAGCTCGCAGGGGGTGAGGTCCGTTTCATCACCAACGGCGCGACGCGCGCGGCACAAGTCCAAACCGGCGAGGCTGACATTTCCCTCTCCATCCCGGCCTCCGCCTTGTCCACGCTCGAAAACGCCCCCGAAGTCTCTGTGCTGAAGGCAGACTCACCGCGTACGGCCACGCTGTACATGAATAACGGCCGGGCCCCTTTCAACAACGTCGATTTCCGCAAAGCCCTCCGCTCGGCACTGGACCTTGAAGCCCTGGCCGCCAGCGTGTACGAAGGCGCTGCGCTTCCGGCAGCCGGACCCTATGCGCCTTCCGAACCATGGGCCGCTAGCGATGCAAGCTCACCAAAACAGAACGTTGAAGAAGCGAAGAAGCTTCTTGCCGCTGCCGGATACACGCCGGACAAGCCCTTGGAAATCATCGCGATTGTTGAACGTGCAGAGTTCGCCGACGTCGCAACCGTGGTCCAGGACAACCTCAAGAACATCGGTGTGCCCGTTGTTATCCAGGCCAAGGAATACGCCTCCGCTGAACCCGACGTTCTGGCGGGGAACTACGACATGATCCTGAGCCAGCGAAACCGGCTCATCGACATTGCCGATCCCATCGGATTCCTGACGGCAGACTATACGTGCAAGGGTACGTACAACCTCAGCCACTTCTGCGACGAAGAGTACGACTCGATCATCACCGAAGCAGCCCGCACCTCCAACAGCGAGGAACGCTACAAGCTGTATGCCAAAGCCGGTCAGCTCCTGAATGACCAGGCAGTCAACCTTTGGCTCGTCAATGAACAGGCCACCGATGCCATTCGCAGCAACGTCATGTCCTACGTCCAGGATCCGCTGTCCCGTTACGTCCTGACCGCACAAACGGCCAAGTCCGGCTCCTAGCAACGAACTGAGACCACCAGACAAACCCGCATGATCACTTTCCTTGCGAAGCGGACGGCGACCCTCGTGGCCGCCGTCCTGCTGTCGTCTTTCGCTGTCTTCCTGATTCCCTACGTCACCCCGGGCGATCCTGTCCGGAAGATCATCCGCTCCCGCGTCGCCGGGGACATAGTGGACGACGCCACCGTTCGGGCTTTGGGAGAGAGCCTTGGACTCGACGATCCCCTTCCCGTCCAATATCTGCGTTGGCTGGGGGACTTCTTCACCGGGGATATGGGGTTATCCCATATCAGCAGGACACCCGTGGTTGACCAAGTGATGCCCGCTATGGGCATCACCCTCAGCCTGGTGATCGTGGCCCTGGGCGCGGCAGTGGTGGTATCGCTGCCCCTTGGGATTGTGGCAGCGCTGAAACAAGGCAGCCGGACCGACAAGTTGATCACCACAGTCACCCAGTCCTTCATCGCAATGCCTGAATACTGGCTGGCTCCGCTGCTGGTGTTGCTGTTCGCGCTCAAACTGTCCTTGCTGCCCTCTGCAGGGTGGAACACGGCGTCCTCTATCGTCCTGCCGGCGGTAACGCTGGCATTGCGACCGATCAGCTTCTTCACGTCGGCCGTGCGATCGGGAATGATCGATGCCCTCGAGGCAGAACACATTTCCGCCGCGCGAGCCAGGGGACTGAGCCACGTGCAGACAGTCATGAGGCACGTTGTTCCCAACGGCCTGGTTCCGTTGTCCACTCTGTTCGCAGTGTGGTTCGCGGGTCTGCTGGGAGGTTCGGTCATTGTGGAGGTGATCTTCGCGATCCCAGGTATGGGCAGGCTCCTGTACGACTCCGTGGTCAACAGCGACATCCCGTTGGCTCAGGGCGGCGTGGTGGTTGTCGTGGCACTGGCTGTCACCATCACCACGCTTGCCGACTTCCTGCACCGGATCCTCAGCCCGAAGGTGAGTGGCGCCCTTGCGTAACCGCTCCGCGATCGACGCGGCCGCCGTCGTGATTCTCATCCTGATAGTCGCAGCGGTGGCAGCGGCGCCCTGGCTGGCGCCGTTCCCTCCGGACGATCAGAACCTGGCTGCGCGGCTTACACCGCCCAGCCCCACACATTGGCTGGGAACGGACCACCTGGGGCGGGACACGCTCAGCCGCTTGCTCGACGGCGGCCGCTTCTCTTTGGTGGTGGCCGCACTGGCCACTGTGCTGACCGGAATCATTGGGTTGGTCATCGGCGTGCTGAGCGCCCGCCGTAAGGGCTGGCTGGATGAGCTGTTTACGCGCACCAATGACGTCCTGCTGGCGTTGCCCGAGATGGTGGTGGCCTTGTTTATCGTCGCTGCCATGGGAACGGGCTTCACATCCCTGCTGGTGGCACTGACCGTAACAGGCTGGACGCCATTTGCACGGCTTGCCCGAACGCTGGCCTATGACGTTTCGGCACGAGGTTTTGTTGAAGCGGCGCGGGTGGTGGGCTGTTCGCCGTGGTTCATTATTTTCCGCCACATCCTCCCGCATTTGGCCGCACCTATGGTGGGTCAGGCAACGCTGCGCTTCGGTCAGCTCCTGATCGCGGTCGGAGCACTGTCATACCTTGGACTCGGCGTTCAACCGCCGCAATCGGACTGGGGTTCCATGCTGGCAGCGGCGCAACCGTACGCAGAAAGAGCGCCGTGGGGGATTGTCGCCCCCGGACTCGCCGTTTTTGTGGTGGCCCTCTGCGTGACGCTGATCGGCCAACGCGCATCCCGCCGGGCCTCTGACCCTGTGGACGTCCTTGTGGAGGAGGGCCAGCATGCCTGAGCTGGTTGTTGAGGATCTGACAGTCCACGGCGAAGACACAGGGCATCCGATCCTCGCCGGTGTCAGCTTGACGGTGAAGCCCGGCGAGTTTGTGGCGCTCGTGGGCGGCTCCGGTTCGGGGAAGACCATCACCGCACGGTCAGTCCTGCGGTTACTGCCTCAGCAGCTGAGGATTGAGTCTGGCTCCATCCGGCTCGGCTCGTTGGACATAACCCGAGCCTCGGAAACAGAGCTGAACCGCATCCGTGGCGGGCAGCTGGGGATGCTGTTCCAGCAGCCAAAAAAGATGTTCAATCCCAGCAAAACAATCGGCGCCCATCTCAGGGAACCACTTAAACTGCACTCCGGGCTACGCGGCCAGGCAGCAAAAGCCAAGGTGCTCGAATTGCTGGCCGACGTGGGCTTCGAGGATCCGCAGCGGGGTATGCGCTCATACCCGCACCAGCTTTCCGGTGGCATGGCGCAGCGGGCGATGACTGCCATGGCGTTGGCAGCCCAGCCCGGCATCCTTCTGGCCGACGAGCCGACGTCCGCCCTGGACAAGGTGCTGGAGCAACAAATCCTTGAGCTGCTGGACAGGCAACGGATCCAGCGTGGCCTGGGAATCCTCTACATCACGCATAACCTTGCCTCGGTGGCCGCATTTGCGGACAGGGTGCTGGTGATGAATTCCGGCGTGATCGTTGAATCCGGCACCACCGAAGCTGTCCTGGGCAGCCCGAAGACCGCCTACACGCGCAAGCTCCTTGAAGCGTCCAACCTGGCGCCCACCGGAATCGCGGGCGCCCCCACCCGCCAGCGCAACGCCCTGACACTGAACACTGTGGTCAAGCATTTCGGATCCGGCAAACGCCGCGGGCGGCCCGCCTTGGACTCGATCTCGCTGGACGTACACCACGGCGAAATCCTTGGTGTCCTGGGTCAATCGGGATCGGGTAAGAGTACCCTCGCTCGTGCCATTGTTGGGTTGGAAGGCATCAGCAGCGGAAGCATCACCAGGACTCTCGACGCGGATGGTGCAGGCCCAACAGCTGTGCAGCTGGTGTTCCAGGAGCCCCACGATTCCTTCGACCCCCGCATGACCCTCCGGGCCAGCCTTGAGGCGCCGCTCAGGTCGCGGAATGATCTCACCGCAGTTGAACGGTCCCGTAAGCTCACGGCAGCGATGGAGGAAGTCGAGCTTGATCCCGACATCCTGGATCGGCGTCCGGGGCAATGCTCCGGAGGTCAGTTGCAGCGGATGACCATAGCCCGGGCGTTGCTGTTGGAACCCGAGGTCCTGATCTGTGACGAAGCGACGTCAGCTTTGGACGCGGTGACCCAGCGGACCATCCTTGAACTGTTGCAGCGCCTGCACAGGGACCGCGGGCTGACTTTGATGATCATCACCCATGACATGGACGTGGTGAGGCACATGTGCCAGCGGGTTGCGGTCCTGTACCAAGGGTGCCTTGTGGAGCTCACGGACACGGACAAGTTCTTTGCAGATCCGCAGCACCAGCACAGCCAAGATCTGGTTTCGGCGGCCATCCCGTGCCGGGGGCTGCACTTGAAAAAGATCAGGGCGGCGCTTTAGCAAGCAGCCAGGGTGGAACTCTCTCCCGGTTGGCTTCCCTTACGGCCGGTGTTGACCGGCGAGGGGGCAGGTGAACGGGTCTGCCGCCGCGAGGCCGACGGTGTTGAGGTAGCGGATCACGATGGAATAGGAGCGCATCAGTGAGGTCTCGGTGTAGGGGATGCCGGTGCGAACACAGTGGGCTTTGACCAGCTGGCTGGCTTCGCGAAGATGCCGGCGGGGCATGTCCGGAAATAGGTGGTGTTCAATCTGGTAGTTGAGCCCTCCCATGAGGAACGTTACGAACCCGCCACCGGTGATATTGCGGGAGGTGAGCACCTGCCGGGATAAGAAGTCGGCACGACTGTCTGCGGGCAGTATCGGCATGCCTTTGTGATTCGGCGCAAAGGTTCCGCCCATGTACAGCCCGAAGACGGCGACCTGAACCCCGATGAAGGCCACGGCGATGCCAGGGGACAACACCAGGAACAGCAGACCGATGTAGGTCCCGAAGCGCACCCCAAGCAGGCCAAGCTCGAGCCAGCGGAACTTCACGGGCCCGCGCTTCAGCAAGTACTTCAGCGAGTCGATGTGTAGCGTCCATCCGAGGAACAACAGCAGCGGGAAAAGGAGATACCCCTGCCGTTTCCCATATGCACGTGAGAATCGTCCACGGTTGGTTGGCACCTCGTTGTGGAAGACAATGGCGCCGGGGGCGATGTCCGGATCCCGGTTGACTACATTCGGCCGGGCATGATGCCTTGAGTGTTTGTCGGTCCAGTAGGCGTAGCTCATGCCCACCATCAGTGTGGCGATTAGCCGTGCAGCCCACTCGTTGGCGGCCCGGGAGGTGAATACCTGTTGGTGTGCTGCTTCGTGGCCGAACAAAGCGAACTGCGTGAACACAATACCGAGTGCGGCAGCGACCACAAGCTGAAGCCAAGAATCGCCCACAAAGAAGAACGCCACCAAGACACCCGCGCCGGCGATGACCAGGAGTGTCAAGAGCAGGAGGTAAT
Source organism: Pseudarthrobacter sp. PvP004 (assembly GCF_017876035.1). Classification (NCBI taxonomy): domain Bacteria; kingdom Bacillati; phylum Actinomycetota; class Actinomycetes; order Micrococcales; family Micrococcaceae; genus Pseudarthrobacter; species Pseudarthrobacter sp. PvP004. The sequence goes on along the minus strand of NZ_JAGINL010000001.1, from coordinate 1,507,593 downwards.
CTCGTCGGCACCGCTCAAGCAGTCCAGCTTCCTTGACTGACGTCAAAAGGCCTGCGTAGCTGCTGGTAACTTTGTTGATCCGGATTCCGGAACGTGCCTGTTGGGGTGGCGGCGTGAGCGTGGGCACCACTGGTGGGGGCTGGTCGATGAGCGACAAGATGTTGCCTCCTCGTATGCGCTGAACATGCGCTGCCGAGGTCTGGGGCAACAACACCAGCGTAGGCACGAAGGGCACCGCGAGTCCATAGGAAAAGGACTCTGCCAGGCAATCCCTTGCAGGCGGGCGCCCGGAAAAGCACTAGATCATCAAGGTGCGTTTGACGATGCTTTCGGCGACGTCGCGGAGATTTTGCCGGGAGGAGCGGGCGTGTGCGCGCAGCACGTTGAAGGCACTGTCCATGTCGAGGTTTTTTGTTTGCGCGATGACACCTTTGGCTTGCTCGATGAGCACTCGGGTGGTCAAGGCGCGCTGGAGCTGTTCGTTGAGGACGCCTGCTTCCCTGATGGTGCGTTCTTGGAGGAGGCTGATGGTCGCAACATCGGCCATGGCCTGGGCGATCGAGGCGTCTTCGGGTGTCAGGGCGCCGGGTTGCGAGCCGAACAGACCCATCGCGCCTATAACCCGCGTGTGGACACGCATGGGCACAGCGTGCACTGACCTGAAGCCCATGTCCAAGGCAATCTGCTGGAATGCCGGCCAGCGCTCTCCCAAAGCGCTGATGTCATCCACAGTGATAACGGAGCCGGTGTGGTAGCACTCCACGCACGGGCCGGCTCCGGCTTCGAGCTGCAGCAGTTCCACGAGTTGGCTTTGCTCGCTGGTGGAGGCAAGTAGTTGTAGGATCCCGTCGGCGTCGGAGAGCAGCAGGCCGGCTTGGGCTGCGTCGAGTAAATCAACGGCGTCCTCCACGAGGGTGTGCAATAGGTCCAGGACGTCGTAATCGGCAACGAGGGTGTCGGTAAGCTTCACGAACGTATCGCTGAGACGCTCGGCCCTGCTCTTCATGACCATCTCTGCATTTTACTGTGAATCGGTACCGGCGGCGCCCGTCGTCGGGGTGAAATCCAGCCGTCGGCTGACGACGTCTGAGGCAGTGTCCTGCAGCGAGCGTCCGCTGGCGAAGGCATGGCCGCGCAGCAACTGCAACGCTTCTGCAGCGGTGCTATCGGTCTGGACCAGCACCATACCGGTTGCCTGGTGGATTTCCCGCCGGGCCAGCGGGACGCCCGCCGAGTCGGATTCGCTGCCGGGCATCAATCCGCGCAGTAGAGTCCAGGCCGTTCGGCTGGCAAGCCGGGTGGCCCCGTTGACCTGGGCGGGGCTGAGGACGCGCGGCGCGTTGCAGTAGAGTTCTGCCACGCCTATGACCAGCCCGCCGGCAAGCAACGGGAAAACAAGGAAGGCTTGCGCATTCGTCATGGCTGCAGCTTCGGCGAATGCGGGCCATGAGCGGACTCCTGGGGCACCGAGGTCAGGGATCATCACGGGCAGGTGCGTGCGGAATACATCCCACCGCGGTCCGTCCCCGAGATCGTACTGAAGCTCATCGAGCCGTGCAGCCGTAGCGTCCGAGGCACACATCAAGGTTTCGGCCGCAGAACCGCCGAAGACGGAAATGGCTGCACCATCAAGGGGAAGTTCCTGGAGGAAAGCGGCACAGAGATCGCCGTGGGTACCGTACGTCGCCGCCATCTGCTCAAACATGGTTCTTCAGAGCTCTTTTGTGATGGCTCGGCTGCACCAACGACCACCACTCGTTTGTTTTGCAAGACAGCCGCACAGTAGCTGCTTCCTCAACCATAGACCCGCGCAGTGCTGTGTACCGGTTGCCCCTGCCCGTCCGCGCGGCTGGGTGGTCTTGAGTTCCTAGGATTTGCTTTGTTAGTATGACAGGACAAACTTAGGAGAGTAGATATGCCGCTTATTCGTATCGACGTTAACCAGGGCCGCTCGCCAGAGGAGCTGGCCGCCCTTAGCCGCACGATCCACGATGCCATCCTCGCGGAGTATGGAATCCCGGAGCGGGACTACTTCCATATCCTCACCGAACACCCGCAGGGTCAGATTGTCGCCCAGGATGCAGGTTTAGGTTTTGAGCGCAGTTCCGCCGTTGTCATGATCCAGATTTTCACTCAGGGTGGTCGCAGCCAAGAGGCCAAGAGCTCCCTTTTCGAAGCTATTGCAGGCCGTCTCGCGGACGTGGGGATCGCGGGCGAGGACGTCTTTGTGGGCTACGTGGAGAACTCGCCAGGTGACTGGTCATTTGGTTTTGGGCGAAGCCAATATGTCACGGGAGAACTGGCCGTGCCCCGCAAGTAATTGCGCTCTGTGTCATGTTGTAAATATGTCAGTACAAACCTTTGACAGGACATTAAATCTGGTGCAAAGTAGTCATGTGGCCCCGCTCACTGAGGGGTGGCAAGGCATTGGGGCCCAGCGCTCAAAGGTTCAGAGTTCACAAGAGAAAGGTCAACGATCACCGTGACCCACGAACTGCTTACGATCGGGCGCATCAGCGTTGATATCTACCCGAATGACATCGGAGTGGACCTGGAGGACGTGACGTCCTTCGGCAAGTACCTGGGAGGTTCCCCTTCCAACGTGGCCGTCGCCGCTGCGCGCCACGGCCGCCGCACCGGTGTCATCACCCGCACCGGCGACGACGCCTTCGGGAAGTACCTGCACCGCGAACTTCACAAGTTCAACGTTGACGATTCGTTCGTTTCCCCGGTGGCTCAGTACCCCACGGCAGTGACGTTTTGCGCGATCAAGCCTGCAACGGACGAGTTCCCGCTCTACTTCTACGGCCGCTTCCCCACGGCGCCCGACCTGCAGATCAAAGCCGAAGAGCTGGACCTGGAGGCCATTGGGAACGCCGGTATTTTCTGGTCCACCGTCACCGGTCTGTGCCAGGAGCCCAGCCGCAGCGCGCACATCGCTGCCCATGAAGCCCGTCCCCGGACCGGCTTGAATCCAAGCCAGTTCACCATCCTGGACCTGGATTACCGCCCTATGTTCTGGTCGTCCGAAGAAGAAGCCCGCACCGAGGTCGCCAAGATCCTCCCGCACGTCACTGTCGCGATCGGCAACGACAAGGAATGCGCTGTTGCCGTGGGTGAGGGAACGCCCGATGAGCAGGCAGACCGCTTGCTGGCCGCCGGCGTCGAAATCGCCGTCGTGAAGCTTGGCGCTGAAGGCGTGATGGCCAAGACCCGCACGGAACGCGTGGTCTCGGCGCCTGTCCCGGTGGAAACCGTCAATGGCCTGGGCGCCGGCGACTCCTTCGGCGGCGCTTTCTGTCACGGACTGCTGTCCGGTTGGCCGTTGTCCGAAGTCCTCGACTACGCCAACGCTTCGGGAGCGATCGTCGCCTCCCGCCTTTCCTGCGCGGACGCGATGCCGACGCCGGACGAGGTCACCTCGCTGCTCGCCGAACGCGGCCGCCCCATACCCGGCGCCACCCTTGCAGCCTCCTCCACACTTGCAGAAGGAGCAGTTCGTTGAGCCTCAATGATGACCCACGCCGTTACGAGCATTTGAGTCGAATCCGCTTGGAGGACCCTGAGGCCGTCGCCCGTGCCGCGGCCACGCGCCGCCGCCACCCGGGCTTGAAACATGATGCCCAGAATTTCATTGTCGCCGCGGATCACCCGGCACGGGGCGCTTTGTCGGTGGGCACGCGGCCGATGGCGATGGCTGACCGCCGCGACCTTTTGGACCGCCTGCAGATCGCGTTGGCGAACCCAGCCGTTGATGGCATCCTGGCTTCGCCTGACATTATGGATGACCTCCTGTTGCTGGGGGCTTTGGAGGGCAAGCTCGTCTTCGGTTCAATGAACCGTGGCGGCTTGGCAGGTTTGGTCAATGAGTTCGATGACCGTTTCACCGGGCACACTGCAGCTGCGTTGGAGGCACTCGGCGCTGATGGCGGCAAGATGTTGACGCGCATCTGCCTGGGTGACCCGGACACCGTGGCCACTCTCGAAGCCACCGCCAAAGCCATTGATTCGCTGGCCGAGCGCAAGCTCATAGCCATGGTGGAACCATTCCTGTCGGTCCGTGACGCTCACGGCAAAGTCCGCAACGACCTCCGCGCTGACGCGGTGATCAAGTCCGTTGGCATCGCCGAGGGCCTTGGCTCTACCAGCGCCTACACCTGGATGAAACTGCCGGTGGTGGCTGAGATGGAACGCGTCATGGCGTCCACCACCATGCCTACCGTGCTGTTAGGTGGTGATCCTGACGGCAGTCCGGACGAGGTTTTCGCCAGCTGGCAGGCAGCCCTGGCCTTGCCCGGCGTTCGCGGCCTCACTGTCGGGCGGACCCTTTTGTACCCGCACGACGGCGATGTTGCAGGGGCCGTGGCGACGGCCGCCTCGCTGCTGAACAACAGCGGGCCCGTCCCGGCAATCGTCGAACCGGCTACCGCAGAGCGCCCATCGTCCAACCGCATCCCCGTGAAAGTATCGGAGTAAGAAACCATGGGAACAGCAACCCGTCGGATGACCGTGGCCCAAGCCGTGGTCGAGTTCCTTTCCAAGCAATACACTGTGGATTCCATCAATGGTGTGGAGTACCGTGAGCGGTTGATTCCGGGCACGTTCGGTATTTTCGGGCACGGCAATGTGGCTGGTGTGGGCCAGGCGTTGAAGCAGTACCAGGCTGCGGATCCTACGATCATGCCGTATTACCAGGGCCGCAATGAGCAGGCCCAGGTGCATCAGGCTGTGGGCTATGCACGTCATACCCGCCGCCGCCAGACCTTCGCGATCAGCACCTCGATTGGCCCGGGTTCTTCGAACCTGCTGACAGGTGCCGCTTTGGCCACCACCAACCGCCTGCCCGTCCTGCTGCTGCCGAGTGACACGTTCGCCACACGCGCGGCGGACCCTGTACTCCAGCAGCTGGAACTCCCGTACGCCTACGACATCACGGTCAACGATGCTTTCCGTCCTCTGTCCAAGTTCTTCGATCGGGTTTCGCGTCCGGAGCAGTTGTTCTCCGCGTTCCACCACGGACTTCGTGTCTTGACGGACCCGGCTGAGACCGGCGCGGTGACCATTTCGCTGCCACAGGATGTCCAGGCTGAGGCCTTCGATGTCCCGGAAGAGTTCCTGGCCGAGCGTGAATGGCGGATCCGCCGTCCCGAGGCCGAGGATGACGACATCCGCCGCGCCGTGGAGGCTATCCGCGCCGCGAAGCGCCCGCTGATCATTGCCGGCGGCGGCGTCCTCTACGCCTACGCCAACGACGAACTTGCCACCTTCGCTGAGCTGACGGGCATTCCGGTTGGCAACACACAGGCCGGCGTGGGCGTCCTGCCGTGGGACCACAAGCACTCCCTCGGTGCCATCGGTTCAACCGGCACGACGGCGGCCAACGCCATCGCAGCCGAAGCGGACCTCATCATCGGGATCGGTACGCGGTACGAGGACTTCACCACCGCGTCCCGTACGGCGTTCCAGAACCCGGACGTGAAGTTCGTGAACATCAACGTCGCCCCGATCGACGCGTACAAGCACGGAACCACGTTGCCGATCGTCGCTGACGCCCGCAAGGCCCTGGTAAAGCTGAACCAGGCCTTGGGTGGTTACCGGGTGGGTGCCGACCTGGAAGAGAAGGTCGCAGCAGAGAAGAAGCGCTGGAACACCATCGTGGACGAGGCCTTCGAGACCCGCTTCACGCCGTTGCCGGCCCAGAACGAGATCATCGGAGCCACCAACAAGGCAATGGATGACCAGGACGTCGTCATCTGCGCCGCCGGTTCGCTGCCCGGCGACCTGCACAAGATGTGGCGCGTACGCGACCCCTTCGGCTACCACGTGGAGTACGCGTACTCCTGCATGGGCTACGAAATCCCCGGAGGCTTGGGCGTCAAGCGTGCAGCGCTGGCCGAAGCCGCAGCAGGCGGACCGGATCGGGACGTAGTTGTCATGGTGGGGGACGGCTCCTACCTGATGATGCACACCGAACTGGTCACCGCCGTCGCCGAACGCATCAAGCTGATCGTGGTCCTCATCCAAAACCACGGCTATGCCTCCATCGGCTCGCTCTCCGAGTCCCTCGGTTCCCAGCGCTTCGGCACGCAGTACCGCGTCCTAAATAAGGAACAGCACAGCTTCGACGCCGGCGAGAACCTTCCCATCGACCTCGCCACCAACGCAGAATCCTTGGGCGCGAAGGTCATCCGGATCGAACCTGGCGAGAACGTCATTGATTCACTGGGCGCCGCCATCAAGGAAGCCAAGGCCGCCCCGGAAACCGGACCGATCGTCATCCACGTCGAATCCGATCCGCTGCTGGACGCCCCGAGCTCCGAGTCCTGGTGGGACGTTCCCGTCTCACAGGTCTCAGACCTCGAATCCACCCAGCAGGCCTACAAGACGTACACCGACCACAAGAACCGCCAGCGCAAGCTGCTCGGCTAGTCACAGCCCCGCCCTAAAAGCCACAGACTAAAAGGAAGTCCGCACATGTCGACGACGACCACACTGACCACCATTCACCACTTCATCAACGGCGCCGAGACCACAGGCGAAGGGGACCGCACCCAGCCCGTGTACAACCCGGCCACCGGCCAGGTTGCGGCTGAGCTGCGCCTGGCCAACGAGGCTGACCTGAACACCACCGTTGCCGCGGCCCGCAAGGCGGCGGATTCGTGGGGGGATATTTCCCTGGCCAAGCGCACTGCGGTGTTGTTCAAGTTCCGTGAGCTCGTCGCCGCCCACGTGGACGAACTGGCTGAGTTGATTACCGCCGAGCACGGAAAGGTCCTTTCCGATGCGAAGGGTGAGATCGGCCGTGGCCTGGAGGTCATCGAGTTCGCTTGTGGCATTCCGCAGCTGCTCAAGGGCGACTACTCGGACCAGGTCTCCACCGGCATCGATGTTTTCTCCTTCCGCGAACCCTTGGGCGTTGTTGCGGGCATCACCCCGTTCAACTTCCCGGTCATGGTGCCGTTGTGGATGGCTCCGATGGCCATTGCCACCGGCAACGCGTTTATCCTCAAGCCCTCCGAACGTGACCCCTCCGCCCCGATGCTCCTGGCAAAGCTCTGGAAGCAGGCCGGCCTGCCCGACGGCGTGTTCCAGGTCCTCCACGGCGGCAAGGAAACCGTTGACGGGCTGCTGACCCACCCGGACGTGGACGGCATCTCCTTCGTCGGCTCCACCCCGATCGCCCAGTACGTCCACGAGACCGCCACCAAGCAAGGCAAGCGCGTCCAGGCCCTGGGCGGTGCGAAGAACCACGCCATCGTGATGCCCGACGCCGACCTCGACAACGCCGCCGACCACCTCGCAGCTGCCGCGTTCGGCTCAGCGGGGGAGCGCTGCATGGCCATCTCCGTCGCCGTGGCGGTCGGAGATGCCGCTGACCTGATCGTGAAGAAGGTCGAAGAACGCGCCCTGGCCATCAAGGTCAAGAACGGCACCGAACCCGACGCCGACATGGGTCCGGTCATCACCCCGGCTTCCAAGGAACGCATCGTCAAAATCGTCACCGAGGCCGAAACCGCCGGCGCAGCAATGGTCGTTGACGGCCGCGACCTGGTGGTCCCCGGCCACGAAGAGGGTTTCTGGGTCGGCCCAACGGTGATTGACCACGTCAGCACCGAAATGACCGCCTACACCGAGGAAATCTTCGGACCTGTCCTGGTAGTGGTCCGCGTCGAAGACCTCGAGGCCGGCATAAAGCTGATCAACTCCAACCCCTACGGCAACGGCACCGCGATCTTCACCTCCTCCGGTGCGAACGCACGGAAGTTCCAGCGCTCGGTGACCGTGGGCATGGTGGGCATCAACGTCCCCCTTCCCGTCCCGGTGGCCTACCACTCCTTCGGCGGGTGGAAGAACTCCCTCTTCGGCGACAAGCACATCTACGGCCCCGAAGGCGTGTCCTTCTACACCCGCGGCAAGGTCATCACCTCCCGCTGGCCCGAACCCACCCACGCCTCCGGCGCCTCCTACAACTTCCCCTCCAACTAGAATCCCCACCGCCGCCCTCGCCTCGCAAGCTCGGCCAGGTAACCCTGGCGGCGTGGGCCCTGCTAGAGAAAGACACCGTTGTCATGACTGACGTCGAGAACAAGCTCATCATTGGTACCGCCCCGGACTCCTGGGGTGTGTGGTTCGCCGATGACCCCCAGCAAACTCCGTGGGAGCGTTTCCTGGATGAAGTTGCAGAGTCCGGCTACAAATGGATTGAACTGGGTCCGTACGGCTACTTGCCGAACGATCCCACGCGGTTGGCTGAAGAGCTCAAGCAGCGCGACCTCCGAGTCACCGCGGGAACGGTCTTCACCGCCTTCCACCGTGGCGCCAATCAGTACGACGAGGCATGGGAACCGGCCCGCAAGGTAGCCGAGCTGACCGCAGCCATGGGCGGTGAACACATCGTGGTCATCCCCGCGATGTGGCGCGATGATGTCACCGGTGAGGCAGTGGAGAACGGTGAACTTTCCGACGAACAGTGGGCAGACCTCTTCGCCGGCCACAACCGCATGGGCAAGGTGCTCCTCGAAGACTTCGGTTTGCACCAGCAGTTCCACTCACACGCGGACTCCCATGTTGGTGCACAGAGGGACATCGAAACCCTGCTGGCTGCAACGGATCCGCAGTACATGAACCTCTGCCTGGATACGGGGCACGCTGAATACTGCGGGGCGTCCAGCCTGGAACTCATCAAAAACTACCCGGACCGCATTGGCTACTTGCACCTCAAACAGATCAACCCGGACATCCTTGCCGAGGTCAATGAGAAGAACATGACCTGGGCAGCTGCCAACCTGGCCGGCGTCATGACCGAACCGCCGAACGGCCTTCCGGACCTGCGCGCGGTCATCGAAGCCGTAGAGGGACTCAACAGGCCCATCTTCGGCATCGTGGAACAGGACATGTACCCGGTAGCGTTCGATGTTCCGATGCCCATCGCCAAGCGGACCCGCAATTACCTGCTTTCCTGCGGATCCCGCACCCGGATTCAGTAACGCCGTCCACTAGCAAACCAACTTTCACGAAGGACAGATACAGTGACAAAGACTCTCCGCGTTGCCGTCATCGGCGCAGGCCGCATGGGTGCGGACCACATCAAGCGCCTCAGCACGCGCATCCACGGCGCTGAAGTAGCCGCCGTCGTCGACGTTGACCTGGCCCGCGCGCAAGCCGCAATTGAAGGCATCGACCGCGCCGTTGCGCTAGCCAGTGCCGACGAAGCGCTCAACAACGGCGACGTGAATGCCGTCTTGATCGCCACCCCGGGCTTCCTCCATGAGGAAATCCTGTACAAGGCACTGGAGAAGGACTTCCCGATTCTTTGCGAGAAGCCGCTGACGCCGGACGCCGGGAGTGCCTGGAAGGTTGTCCAGGCTGAGCAGGCGCTGGGCCATAAGCGCATCCAGGTGGGCTTCATGCGCCGCTTCGATGCCGAATACTCGGCGTTGGGTGCGATTATCCGCAACAGCGAATTGGGGGAGCTGTTGATGTTGCACCACCAGCATCGCAACCCGAGCACGCCCGAGGGCTTCACCAACGAGATGCTGATCAACGACTCCGTAGTCCACGAATTCGACGCGATCCGTTACTTCACCGGTGAAGAAATCACCTCCGTGCAGGTCCGGTTGGGCAAGCCCACCCGCAGTGCGCCCAGCGGCCAGCATGACCCGCAGCACGTGCTGCTGGAAACCGAGTCCGGTGTGTTGGCCGACGTCGAAATCTACGTCAACGCCAAGTTCGGCTACCAGGTGGCCACGCAAGCGTCTTTCGAAGAGGGCATTGTGAGCATCGGGAGTGATAACGGCCCGTACGTCCAGTCCGCGGGCAAGTGGGGCGGCAACGTCACCCCCGGTTTTGAAGAGCGTTTCGGAGCGGCATACGACGTCGAGGTGCAGGCTTGGGTGGATGCCGCCCTTCGCGGCGAAATCGGCGGTCCAACCGCTTGGGACGGTTACGCCACCGCAGCCTGCTGCGAGGCCGGGGTCGAGGCCCAGAAGTCGGGCGAGAAGGTCAAGGTCCAGCTGAACACCAAGCCGGATCTCTACAAGTAGGGGATAGTCGCCATGAAAATTGCACTGGATCCCACACCGTTCCACCACAGCCACACCCTGTTGGAGTTTCCCCGCGTTGCTGCAGATCTTGGCTACAAGTACCTGCAAATGACCCCGCATGCGGACCTCATCCCGTTCTTCAACCACCCCAAGGCCGATGACGAACTCGTGGGCAAACTTAAGGCAGCCTGCAAGGACGCCGGCGTCGAAATCGCCTCGGTCCTGCCCGTCCTGCGCTGGTCGGGTCCGGACGAGGACGCCCGCGAGGCCGCAGTCCGGTATTGGAAGCGAGCCATCCAGATTGCCGTGGATCTCGGCGTCCAGACGATGAACACAGAGTTCAGCGGCCGTCCGGAGAAAGCCGAGGAGTCCGAGCGCGCGTTCTACCGCTCCATGGAGGAGCTGCTCCCGATCATCGAACGCGAGGGTCTGGACGTCCTGATTGATCCGCACCCGGACGACTTCGTGGAGGATGGCCTGGCCGCACTCCGCGTTATCAGGGGCGTCAACTCACCGAACATCGGCATGGTCTACGTCGCTTCACACAGCTTCCACATGGGCAACAAGCCGTTGGAGATCATGCGGGCCGCGGGGGACAAGCTTCGTCTGGTGCACGTCTCGGACACCATGAACCACCACGCCTCCCACGGCCTCCGCTACATCACCAACCCTCCCGGCAACGCCGTCCGCGTTCACCAGCACCTGAAGATCGGCGACGGCGACGTGAACTGGGACGAGTTCTTTGGGGGCTTGAAGGAGATCGGCTTCCTGGACAAGGAGAACACCGTGATGGTCTCTTCGGTTTTCGCCGAGGACGAGAACGCGGAAGACGTCTCCCGCTACCAGCTCAAGACGATGGTGGACTACGTCGCCCGCACAAAGTAAGGGCCGGAGCAACCCCTCCTCTACTCCCGCGGTCACCACAAAGAAGACGCCCGACGCCGGCAGGCATCGGGCGTTTTCTGCGCCATGGAGCAATGAAACTTCAGAGTGCGATCACAACATTTTCCAGCGCGCTGCGGCGTGCCGCGTCCAGGACTTCCAACGTACGGATGCCTTCGGACGCCGGCACAGGTTCAGGGCCGTCGCCGCGGACGGCCCGCGCGAACTCGGTGTAAAAGCCGGTGTAGTTTCCTTGCTCCGACGGAACGGTCCCGCGGCGGTCTTTGAGGGACAACGTACCCCAATGTTCGGCTGCATCGATTCCCCAGGTTTCGGGCTCGGATATCGGTCGGCGTCCCGCCAGGAGGGCGTCCGCCTGGACGTCCGAACCTGACGCGACGTAGCTTCCCCGGCTGCCATAAGCACGTAGTTCCCTGGTGGTGGAGTGGTTGAGTTTGCTGGCGGATACCGTGGAGACCGCTCCGGAAGTGTGGGTCATGGTGACGAAGAAACCGCAATCCGTACGCTCTCCAAACCGGTCCGTCCAATCGAGGGTGGCGTGGACGTGGCTCACCGGACCAAGGAGCCACAACATCTGGTCAACAAGGTGGCTGCCGAGGTCACGCAGCAACCCTCCGGCCGCACCGAGCTCCAAGCTGTCGGCGTTGTCCTGGTCCATGATCGAGTGAACCCGCCATATCTCGCCCAACTCTCCTGATTCCAGGACCTTTGCGAGTGTCAGGATGTCTGCATCACGGCGACGATTGTGGAAAACGTTCAGGGTCACTCCTGCTCGCTCCGCAGCCTCCGCCAGCGAACGCGCCGACTCTGCGGTAGGGGCGAAGGGCTTGTCGGCCACAACATGGACGCCGGAGTTGATGGCTTCCATGACCAAGTCGTGCCGGGTGTGCGGCGGGGTGGTGATGGTGACGGCATCCACTCCGGCGGCGAACAATTCGCTGAGGCTCGCGTAGGTGGGCAGCCCCGGGAAGTCCGACTCCACTGAGGCTTTTGTTGCGTCCGAGCGGGCTACAATCCCCACCAGTTCGATGTCTTCAGCTGCTTCAATGAACGGTGCATGGAAGTACTTCCCGCCTGCTCCGTATCCAACAATGCCAAGACGCATTTTCTATCCTTCCATTTGTGATCCGGGAGGTAAAAAGATGGGGACGGCGCATGAGCGCCGTCCCCATCCAGGCCCGGCGGTTAACCCCTGGGGTTCCGGGCAATGAAGTCTCAGGCCGTTGGGTTCAAGGAGGCCGAGAGTGCTGCGTCGGCGTCGAGCAGGACCTTCGCGGCTACCTGGAGGCCTTCGATGCGGCCCAAGGAGACGTCTTCGTGTTCGATGTTGACCAGCATGTCCGGGTCCACTTCATGCAGCGCGCGAAGGAACTCTGTCCAGAACGCGGTGTCGTGTCCACGGCCGAGGGCCACAAAGTCCCACGCGGAGTTCTTGGGCCATTCGTTGGCCCACTCGTCCCCGCCAAGGTTTGTCCGGTTCTCATCCGGCGAGAGCCGGCGGAAGCTGTTGTCCAGCACTCCGTAGAGAGCCGCGTTCTCTGTGTTCACACGGACATCCTTGGCGGCGGCCTGTAATACCAGGGGACCGAGTTCCCGGACGACGGCAACCGGATCCATCTGCTGCCAGAAGAGGTGCGAGGCATCCAGTTCCACGCCAACATGCGTGGCGCCGGTGAGCTCGATGAGCTTGTGGACATCAGCGGTATTGAACACGATGTTCTGCGGGTGGAGTTCAAGGGCAACCTTGACGTCGTGATCGGCAGCGAGGCGATCGGTTTCCTTCCAGAAGTCCGCAGCGACGCCCCATTGGTAGTCCAGCACGTCCAGTGCCGCTGAGTTCCAGGCGTTGACTACCCAGTTGACAGTGGTGGCCCCTGGTTCGCCCCCGGGCAGGCCTGACATGGTGACTACCCGGTTCTGTCCCAGTCGATGTGCCAGCCGGATGGAGCGCCGGATGTCTTCAGCATGCTTTTCGCCGATTTCACGTTTCGGGTGCAGGGGATTGCCATTGCAGTTCAGGCCAGCGATGGAAACGCCGGTCCCTTCGAAGAGCCCCAGGAAATCGTCGCGGGCAGCGTCGCTTTCCAGGACTTGGTCCATGGTGGGTACGTGGACGGCGGGGAGGAATCCACCGGTATTGATCTCTATGCCGGTCAGTCCAAGGTCCGCAATGACCTGAAGGGCATCGGGGAGCGGGCGGTCGTGCAGGATTGCGTTGTAGACACCGAGTTTCATAGCGTGATTTTCTTTCCGTTACTAAGGGCCGACTCGGTGACGGCACTGAGCAGTTCCATATTGCGCACACCGTCGTCGAAGGTGGCGCAGCGCGGCAGTGACGTACTCTCGCTGAGGCCTGAAACTTCCTCGAGGAACGCCCGGGCCTGGTAACCGAAGGCGTCGTTCTGGCCGAAGCCGACCTCGGGAGCGTCCATGGCAAGGCCCCCGGAAATGTACGGGTGGCCCGGGCCGAGGATGACCTGACGGTAGCCGTTCTCGTTGCCTGAACCAGCATTGAGGAACAACTGGATTTCCGAGGGACGGCGCTGGTCGAACTTGGCCGCACCCTTTTCGCAGAAGACCTCGAACTGGAGGCTGTTGGCATGTCCTGCCGCGACGCGTGACACCTCGAAGCTGCCGGCACCGTTTACGAACTCCGCGTTGAATGCAGCGTAGTCGTCGTTCTCGACGACTTCGAAAGTGTCGCTGACGGCCACGTGGTCGTGGCCCATGACGGCGCTGAGCGGCAACGGTCGTTTGTCGATTGCAGTGGTGAGTCGCCCACCGCTGATTGAGGTGATGTCACCGCAGAGGAATTCGGAGACGTACGTCAGGTGGCTTCCGACGTCGGCCAGCGCACCTGAGCCGGGGCCGCCTTTGTAGCGCCAGCTCATCGGAGCTTCGGGGCTGAAGCCGTAGTCGGTCCAGTAACGGCCGCTGAAGTGCAGGACATTTCCCAGGGTGCCGTTCTGGATGAGCTCCCGGATGTAGGCAATGCCCGGGGTTCGGCGGAAGGTGAAGCCGATGCGCGCGATAGAGCTTGCGTTACGGGCAGCTTCGGCCATGGAACGGGCGTCTTCCAGCGAATCGCTCAACGGTTTCTCGCACAACACGTGCTTGCCGGCGGACAGTAAGCCTTCCACCACCTCGCGGTGCAGGGAGTTTGCGATGACCACGCTCACAACATCAATATCATCCGCTTCTGCGATGGCCTGCCATGAGGTGTCATTTCGCTCGTACCCAAAGCGACGGGCTGCCAGCGAGCCGAATTCGGCGTTCACGTCACCAATGGAGACCAGCCGGATCTGCGGGAGCACCGGGCTGTAGAGGGTAGACGCTGCCCGGTAGGCCGCTGCATGGGCTTTTCCGGCCATACCTGCGCCGATGACCGCGACGCCAAGGCTTTCAGCCATGATTTCTCCTTTGAAATACTGCCGCGGCGGGGACACTCGACGGCATTTTGTAGCGCTACAATTTTGTATGCTGAACTCGAGCGTAGTCATGTCTATATGTCCTGTCAATCATTCATGCAAAGGTGGCCGTTACCCTTGGAAGTTGATCCCATGAGCGCGAGCAAGCCTCAGGGCCGACGCCCAACAATTTACGATGTCGCAAAGCTGGCCGGCGTCTCGCCGTCGCTGGTTTCACTGGTGCTTCAGAACCCCGGGAAGGTCAGCGACAAGCGCCGTGACGCGGTAAGAACCGCGATCACCGAGCTGGGATACCGTCCCAGCCGGGCGGCCACAACCCTCGCGAGCAGTCGGACCAAGAGCATCGGGCTCGTCATTGACGACTATCGGAACGCGTGGTTCGTCGATCTGCTGCGGGGCTTGGAGTCAGTGCTGGCAGAACATGGCTACCAGGTCACGCTCGCCGATTCCCGCCCCGGGGAGAACCGCATCAAGGAGGCCGCCGACGGGTTGCTTGCCATGCATGTGGACGGACTCGTGATCGCAGCGGAACCGGGCGCCACGGTGCTCAGCGGCACGGAAGTTCCCACCGTGGTGGCTGGGTGGCGGAACGGGGTGCCGGATGACGCTGATCTCATCACCAACGACGACGACGGTGGCGGTGCGATGGCAGCGGTCCACCTTCTGGACCTCGGCCACAGAAGGATCGGCCACCTTTCGGGTTCCGGTGGTGCCGCAGCCCACCGGCGGGCCGGCTTCGACGCGCGACTCCGGCAATCAGGTGTCAAACCATTGATTGTGGGGGAGGAGGGGGGTACCACGGAAGAAGACGGTTACGCATCCGCCTGCTGGCTCCTGGATCACCATCCGGACATTACTGCGATTTTCGCCGCCAACGACACTATGGCGCTTGGCGCCTTCGGTGCGATCAAGGCGCGCGGCCTGGTGGCGCCGTCGGATATCTCGGTCATGGGGTATGACAATTCAGCACTGGCGAAATCCCGATATCTCGAGCTGACGTCCGTGGATAACCGCAGCGATGTGGTGGGGATGGGCGTCGCACAGGCGCTGCTGGCGCGCATCCAAGGCTCCACTGTAGGAGCGCAGCGCAAGCTGATCCAACCCGCACTGGTGGTTCGGCGCACTACTGCGGCACCCCGATCCTGAGCCTTGGCAAGGCTATTACGTACGAACATACTAATGTCAGGACAAACTATTGACATTCGTGAGGTAGGTCACCATGATCGAGGTAGGCGGTGCATCCGGGGCTGCAAAGTGGCAGTCCGGACTTGGGAATCAAAGGAGATTATGGTGACTGTATTTTCGTGGCGTAAGGCGGCGCTTGTTGCGGCGGTTGTGCCCTTGGTGGCTCTGAGCGCCTGTTCAAGCACTGGCGGCAGGGAGCCGGAGGCAGGCTCCGGCGGTGGAGGGGGTCAGGTGGCCTCCACCGAAAGGATGAAGATTGCGTTGATCGCCCATGCCCCTGCAGGTGACACCTTCTGGGACACGGTACGCAAGGGTGCCGAAGAAGCAGCAGCGAAGGACAATGTAGAGCTGCTGTACACCTCTGACCCGGAGGCCGGCCGGCAGGCGCAATTGATCGAGCAGGCCGTGGACCAGAAAGTGGATGGCATCGCCGTGACACTGGCTACGCCGGATGCGCTGAAAGACGCACTGAAGAAGGCAACGGACGCGGGCATCCCGATCGTCAGCTTCAATGCCGGCGAAGCAGCGTCGGCCCAGCTCGGAGCTTTCACGCACTTCGGGTCGAATGAAAAGTTGGCCGGCGAGGCCGTGGGCTCAAGGCTCGCAGAAGGTGGCTACAAGCACCCGGTTTGCGTGATCCAGGCCCAAGGACACGTGGGCCTCGAGGCCCGTTGCGCCGGTGTGAAGGCGAAAGTACCCGGTACGGAAATCCTGTACGTCAACGGGGCGGACATGACGTCGGTAGAGTCCACCGCCACCGCAAAGCTCCAGGCTTCGAAGGACGCTGATGTGATCATCGGCCTCGGCGCTCCTATCACCCTGACGCTCCTGAAGTCTGTGACCACCGCCGGCAGTTCGGCCAAGGTAGCCAGCTTCGACCTCAACAAGGAACTTGCCCAGAAGGTCTCCGATGGCAGCGTGCTGTTCACCGTGGACCAGCAGCCGTGGCTCCAGGGCTACGGTGCCGTGGATGCCCTGTGGCAGAACAAGCGGGGCGGATTCAAGGTTGGCGGCGGACAGTCGGTCCTCACTGGTCCGGCCATCGTTGACCAGTCCAATGCCGCCGAAGTCCTGACGTTTGCTGAACAGGGTATCCGCTAACAGCCCGCTTGCCGGGTTGGTGGAAGCCAGCCCGGCAGCAAGGAGAAACATCATGACTATTACCCAAAACAAATTCACCAAAGCTGCGATTGATGAGCGGGTTGCCCGGCGCAGTCCATTGCAGAAGCTCCTTGGCCGGCCCGAGGTGGGTGCCCTGGTGGGCGCAATCGTTCTGTTTGTCTTCTTTGCGTTGGTATCGCCGACGTTCACCCAGCCCAACGCCCTGGCCACGGTGCTGTACGGAAGCTCCACCATTGGAATTATGGCGGTGGGAGTGTCACTGCTGATGATCGGCGGAGAGTTCGATCTCTCCACGGGCGTCGCTGTGATCTCGTCGGCGCTGACAGCTTCAATGTTCAGCTGGTACTTCAGCACGAACGTCTGGGTGGGTGTCATTCTGGCTTTGCTGGTGTCCCTGGCCATTGGTTTCATCAACGGCTGGATCCTGATGAAGACCAAGCTCCCCAGCTTCATTGTCACCTTGGCCACGTTCCTGATGCTGACCGGCCTGAACCTGGGTTTGACGCGATTGATCGGCGGCTCTGTTTCGTCTCCGTCCATCTCCACCATGGACGGCTTCGACACCGCCCGCGGTGTCTTCGCATCCTCGGTCACCATCGCTGGCATCGATGTCAAGATCACGGTGTTCATCTGGATTGCCCTCGTGGCAGTGGCAACGTGGGTCCTCATGCGGACCCGTGTGGGTAACTGGATCTTCGCAGTCGGGGGCGACGCAAACGCCGCCCGAGCGGTCGGAGTTCCGGTCAAAGCCACAAAGATCGGGCTGTTCATGGGTGTGGGCTTCTGCGGTTGGATCCTGGGCATGCACAACTTGTTTGCCTTCGACACTGTGCAGTCCGGCGAGGGCGTGGGCAATGAATTCCTGTACATCATCGCCGCAGTGATCGGTGGTTGCCTTTTGACGGGTGGTTACGGTTCAGCAGTGGGTGGCGCGATCGGCGCGTTCATCTTCGGCATGGCCAACAAGGGCATTGTGTACGCGCAGTGGAACCCCGACTGGTTCAAGTTCTTCCTGGGCCTGATGCTGCTGCTCGCCACCATCGTCAACCTCATCGTCAAGCGCCGCGCGGAACTCAAGTAAGGGGCCCGGAAATGAATGCCAAAGCGATCGACCAGGAAACGCTGCTCCAGAATGAGCGTGATCCCCTCACCCACACACCCGTACATCTCCTTTCCTTGGAAGGAGTGGGCAAGCACTACGGCAACATCATCGCGTTGAGTGACGTCACCATGGCCGTGGACAACGGCCGCGTTACCTGTGTGCTGGGCGACAACGGTGCGGGCAAGTCCACGCTGATCAAGATCATCGCCGGTCTCCACCAGCACGACGACGGCGTCTTGAACATCATGGGTGAGGAACGAAAGTTCGGTTCCCCCCGCGATGCCCTGGACGCCGGCATCGCCACGGTGTACCAGGACCTTGCGGTGGTACCGCTGATGCCGATCTGGCGGAACTTCTTCCTCGGATCCGAGCTCACCAAAGGCTTCGGCCCGTTCAAGTACATGGACGTCGAACAGATGAAGGCCATCACGCTCAAGGAACTGGCCGAGATGGGCATCGACCTGCGCGATGTAGAGCAACCCATTGGGCAGCTTTCCGGCGGTGAACGCCAGTGCGTCGCGATTGCCCGCGCCGTGTACTTCGGGGCCAAGGTCCTCATTCTGGACGAACCCACGGCGGCCCTGGGCGTCAAGCAGTCAGGCGTGGTCCTGCGCTACATCCTCCAGGCTCGCGACCGCGGACTCGGCGTCATCTTCATCACCCACAACCCGCACCATGCCTTCCCCGTAGGCGATCGGTTCCTTCTGCTCAAGCGCGGCAAATCCATTGGTTACTACGACAAGAAGGACATCACACTGGACGAACTCACGGCCCAAATGGCTGGTGGTGCTGAGCTTGCTGAACTTGCCCATGAGCTGGAACAGCTGGGCGGCCATGGCGACGTCGTGAAAGAGGTCAAAGCCGAGGTCGCGGACGTTGACAGCGTGAACGCCGGCGGCCCGAAACACGCGTAGAAGCAGCACGCGGCGGTGTCCTCCGGAGATCTCTTCGAAAGACCCCGTCCGCTGTGCGTACGGCCCGCTTACCTCGTCAACAGAACGCACATCGTCA
Source organism: Pseudarthrobacter sp. PvP004 (assembly GCF_017876035.1). NCBI lineage: Bacteria > Bacillati > Actinomycetota > Actinomycetes > Micrococcales > Micrococcaceae > Pseudarthrobacter > Pseudarthrobacter sp. PvP004. The sequence goes on along the minus strand of NZ_JAGINL010000001.1, from coordinate 1,488,799 downwards.
ATAGAAGGGAACACCATGCCGATCCGGGTAGGTGTCATCGGCGCCGGAGTCATGGGCGCTGACCACATCAGGAACCTCTCCACCACCATCGGCGGCGCGAAAGTCACCTTCGTGGCAGATCTCGACGCCGGCCGGGCAGCGGCTGCTGCGCCACCGTCGGCACGCATCACCACGGACCCGACGGAATTGATCAACTCCAGTGACGTTGACGCGGTAGTTGTTGCCTCGCACGACTCCACACACGCGGGCCTGGTCCTGGAGTGCTTTGAGGCCATGACCCCGGTCCTGTGCGAAAAGCCCCTGGCGCCCACGCTCCTGGAAAGCCTCGAAGTGGTAGCGGCCGACGCCGACATTGTGGCGGCAACGGGCGCATCCCTGCTCTCCCTCGGCTTCATGCGGCGCTTCGACCCGGGCTATGTTGCACTTCGGCAGGCCGTGCAAGGCCGGGTGCAGGGCGAGCCCCTCATGGTCCACTGCGTCAGCCGGAATGCCGCGGCAGGACCCGGAACCACGTCAGAATCAGCCATCACCAACTCGGCCATACATGAGTTGGACATCATTCCCTGGCTTCTGGACTCTCCTGTCACGGAAGTGTCGTGGCAGGCCGGGAAGAAGACAAGCCGTGCCGAGCCGGGCCTGCAGGACCCGTCGTTCATGACCCTCCGCACTGCAGATGGAACCCTCACGACACTTGAGCTTTATCTCAATGCCCAGTATGGCTACACCACTCGCTGCGAAGTGGTCTCTGAACAGGGCACCACGTCCCTGCAGGAGTCTTCACTGCTGGGCATTGAACAGGACGGAACCCGGCAGGCGGTGATCCCCGCGGACTGGCGCCCCCGCTTCGCCGACGCGTACCGGCTGCAGTTGCAGGCCTGGATTTCTGCACTCGCTGGTGGCGAAGCGCCATCCCTTGCAGGCGCACAGGACGGACTCAACGCATCGCTCGTTGCACAAGCCATGATCCAGTCGCTGCACAGCGACGGGACAACTACGAAAGTCAGCTACTCATGACCCTTCAAGCACTCCCTCACTCCCGCGTTCCGGGGTCCCGTGGTGCTCCCACCCTCAGATGGGGCATCATGGGCCCGGGATGGATCGCCGAACGGTTCACCGAATCCATCCAGGCGCATACCGGGCAGGTGATAGCCGCCGTCGGATCCCGATCCGTGAACCGGTCCAAGGCCTTCGCGGAGGCGTACAACGTCCCCGCCGCCTACGGGAGCTACGAGGAACTCGCTGTTGCCCCGGACATAGACATCGTCTACGTGTGCACCCCCCACACCGGCCACCACGCAGCCGCGGTCCTGGCCATTGACGCCGGCAAGCACGTCCTGATCGAAAAGCCCATCGGCCTCAACGCGGATCAGGCGCGGGACATCGCCGCGCGGGCGGGGGCTGCCGGCGTTTTTGCCGCCGAAGCCATGTGGACGTTTTTCCTGCCGAAATTCGATGTGATCCGGCAGATCCTTGAGGCAGGAACGCTGGGCAGCATCACCACGGTGGTCGCAGAGTATGGCGAGCATTTTGATCCTTCGCACCGCATCTTCGATCCGCAATTGGCTGGTGGTCCGCTGCTTGACCTGGGTACGTACCCGCTTGCCCTGGTCACGGAAGTTTTGGGTAGTCCACACAAGCTGCATGCAATCGGCCAGCCGCACGAGTCGGGAGTGAACGCCCAGCTGTCCGCCGTGATGCAATTCGACGGCGGCGCGCAGGCGGTGGTCAATACCCACTTGCATAACTTCACTCCCACTGCCGCCACCATAGTTGGTTCCAAAGCCACGTTGACCATCGAGGGTTCCTTCACCATGCCCGGCGCCTTCGAGGTCAGGTTCCCTGACGGGACGCGGCTGCGCTACGACGAGCCGGCTGGCGGACACTTCGAAGGCCTGCACTTCGAGGCCGCGGCCGTGGCCCGGGCGGTTGCCGGAGGTAGCACGGAAGCCAGCCAGCGGACGCTGGCAGCCTCCATCCGCACACTGGAAGCAGCCGATGAGATCCGGCGCCAACTGGGCGTGGTGTTCCCCGGTGAAAGTGGCGTCCCGGGCATATCCGCCCGGCCCTGAAGACACAGAACCGACACCCCGAAAGGACGGCCCATGGCCTACCTCGCTCCACATTCTGTCCCCTTGCCGGCTCCTGTACGGATCGGCCTCATCGGATCCGGCTGGATGGGCGCGTTCCACGCCGAGAGCATTGCCCATCGTGTCCCGGGCGCGGTGCTGGCGGCTATCGCAGATCCCAACCTCGAATCTGCTGAGGCCCTCGCAGCATTGCTCGGCACGGCCCACATCACGGCAAACCCGGACGACATACTGGCCGATCCCACCATCCATGCCGTGATCATCGCCAGCCCCGCCCGCTTTCATGCCGGTCTGATCACCAAGGCCGCTGCAGCCGGAAAGCACGTTTTTTGCGAGAAACCCGCAGCCCAGGACCTTGCCGAACTCGATGCTGCCCTGACCGCCGTGGAGGCCGCCGGAGTTCATTTCCAGATTGGCTTCAACCGCCGGTATGCGGCGGACTTCCAAGCGGCAAAGCAGGATCTGGCCGCCGGGATTGTGGGTAGGCCGCAGCTCCTTCGCTCGCTGACGCGCGATCCAGGCAGCGGCAGCATCGCTCACGCAGCCGAGGTCCCGGCGTGGACAATCTTCCTGGAAACCCTCATCCACGACTTTGACACCCTGAACTGGTTCAACGAAGGGGCCGAGCCGGTGGAAGTCCATGCCGTAGCCGATGCACTGGTGGAACCCGGTCTGCGGGACCAAGGGTTCCTGGATACCGCAGTGGTGACCGTGCGTTACAGCAACGGAGCCATCGCTGTGGCAGAAGCGAACTTCAGTGCCCTGTACGGTTACGACGTCCGGGGGGAAGTCTTTGGTTCCAAGGGGATGGTCCAGGCCGGCCGTGCGACGGAAACCGCAGCACGCCGCTATACGGCCGACGGACTGGGAGCAGACACCCCTCGGCTGAACGTGGAGCTCTTCCGGCAGGCCTACACGGATGAACTCGCCGATTTCACCGCGGTGGTGAGTTCACGGCGCGATGGTACGCCGCCGCCGTCGAGCGCTTTTACGCTCACACCCGGCGCGTCTGACGCCCGCAGGGCACTTGCCTGCGCGCTGGCGTGCATCGACTCCGTCAAACAGGGCAAATCTGTGCGCGTGCCCCAGGTTGCGACACTGCAGCCCACGCAGATCCGCTAACGCATCTACCCACGAAGGAAATGATGAAAGAAGTCACTCTTGGCCTGGTTGGCGTGGGGCGCATCGGCGTCATGCACGCCAACAACATGGTGGCCCTCAATGAAACGCTCCGAGACAGGGGCGTCAACGTTCGCCTGAAGCTCACAGACGTGGCCACGGAACATGCCCGGTCGGTCGCTGCCGGATTGGGCGCGGACTTCGTGCCATCCGTGGCCGAACTGCTGTCCTCCGGTGTGGACGGTTTGGTCATTGCTACGGGTACGGCGACCCACCCGGAGCTGATCCGTGCCGGAGTGGACGCCGGAATCCCTGTCTTCTGCGAAAAGCCGGTGGCCATGAATGTTTCCGACGCGTTGCCGGTGCTGGATTACATCAGTGAGCACGACGGCGTGGTGCAAATCGGACACCAACGACGCTTCGATGCCGGTTATCTGGAAGCCAAGCGCGCGTACCAGGCCGGCGAGTTGGGTTGGATCCACTCGCTGCGCGCCGTCACGTGCGACATGACGCCGCCCCCCGTGGAGTTCCTGGCGACGTCCGGGGGCCTGTTCCGGGACTGCTCGGTTCATGATTTTGATATCCTGCGCTGGCTGACGGGACGCGAAATCGTGGAGGTCTATGCCAAGGGATCCAACAATGGCGATCCAGCCATTGGGGAAGTAGGCGACGTGGACACGGCATTGGCGCTCATTACTTTCGACGACGGCACGGTGGGAACGGTTTCTGCCAGCCGGTACAACGGGGCCGGCCACGATGTGCGGTTGGAGATCCAAGGCTCACGCAAGACGGTCATGGTGGGTTTGGACGAGAAGTCTGCTGTGGCTTCGGTCGAAGCTGCAGTCGCTTTCCCTGACGGTGACCCGCATCAGACCTTCGCAGAGCGCTTTGACCAGGCATACCGTTCCGAGATGGTCGCCTTTGTGGAATTGGTGCTGCAGGAGCGCGGGAATCCGTGTACCCCGGAGGACGCAGTAGCAGCATCCCGAGTGGCAGATGCGGCCCAGGAATCGCTGGCTACCGGTGTTCCCGTGAGGGTTGCTCTCAAAGTGTCCAGCTGAGTCTCCCACACCGCAAAGTGCCCCTCTCCGAATCTCAGGGATTCCGGGAGGGGCACTTTTGTGTGTTCGGAAGTTGACGATCTAGGCGCTGAACGGCAGCCGGGGGTCGATGTTCTGCCCTTCCCAGCTTTGCCGTACCCAACCGTGGTGGGGGTCGTCGCTGATGAGCCATTCACGGACAGGACCCGGGCCTGCCATGACGTTGAGGTAGTACAGGTCGTAGCCCGGTGCGGCCATGGCCGGACCATGCCAACCATAGGGGACCAGGACGACGTCGCCGGTGCGCACCTCAGCGGACACGTCGATGGGGCGTTCGTCCGAGGCGTAGACCCGTTGATAGCCGATTGCGTCGGCGTCCGCCGGAGCGCCGGAACCTGCGGCCACTTGGGTCTCGAAGTAGTAGATCTCCTCGAGGTGGGTCTCCCCGTCTTTTTCCTCATCGTGTTTGTGAGGCGGATAGGAGGACCAATTCCCGGCCGGTGTAATGACCTCGCAGACGATGAAGCGGTCTGCCTCCAGTGCCGCCGGCGTGCCGAAATTGTGCACCTGACGCGAGCAATTGCCGGCGCCCCTCAATTCCACGGGTGTCTCAGCGGCCAGGACCAGCCGGGTGGGGTAGGAGGTGCGCGCCGGGGCGGTGGCGACGGCCACGCGGCCGCCGTCGGCCGAGCTGATGGTGACGGCTTTTCCCGTGCCCGAGTACAGGACGTCGCTGGGTCCGTGAAACACAGAGGACCGGCCCGCGAGGGGGTGGTTGACGCCATCGACGGTTACGGTAAAGGCGCCGTTGAGGGGCACCACAATGCGTTCTTCAGCAACGGCAGGAAGTTCGACGGCGGTGCCCGCCGCGACGGTGGCGACCTTGAGGCCGGTGTGTGCCCAGCCGTCGATGGCTATGGCGGAATCAGAAGTGCCGAGTGAGATGTCCCAAACGCCGTCGGTGGCGGAACCCAAGGGGTAAACCCAGTTGGTCATGGCAGGGGAGTCCTTTGTTTTAGCGCTGTACGAGTGTCATTTCGAAACTGTAGGAATCGGCGCGGTAGACGTGGTGGCCCGTCTCCACATGACGGCCGGTATCGTCCACAGCTGTGCGTTCCATGGTGACCAAAGCGGAATTCACTTCGGTCTCAAGGAGGGGTGCCTGGTAGTCATTGGCGATCATTGCGCCGATGCGTTGTGTGGCAAGACGGAAGTTGACGCCGCCGCGGCGCAGGATTGAGTAGAGGCCCTCTGCTGCAAGCATGGCTTCGTCCATGGTTGCGATGTCATCGCGCACCCAGTTCTCCATCAAGGCCAGTGGTTTGCCCCCCACTTTGCGGAGTCGGGTGAAGTGGTACACCTTGGAGCCGGCCGGGAGCTCGAGCGCCGCGAGGGTGGCGGGGTCGGCTTCCTCGTGGGAAAAGCTCAGCACGGTGGTAGTGGGCTTTTTGCCGTTGTTGGTGAGGTCGTCAAAGAGGCTGGAGAGCTCCAGGGGGCGGCGGACCTGACTGGATACCACTTGGGTTCCTACGCCGCGTTTCCGAACCAAGAGACCGGAACGGACCAGTTCGTCCATGGCCTTACGCATGGTTGGCCTGGACAGATTGAGCTGGGCCGCGAGGTCGATTTCGTTCTCGAGGCGGCTACCGGGCTCCAGTACTCCGCTGTGGATGGCGGCCTCGATCCCCTGAACCACCTGGTGGTACAGGGGCACGGGAGAGGATCGGTCGATGTTAAGACCAAGTTTAGTAACCACTGGATACCCCGAATTCAGGCTCAAACCCTTGCCTCCCTGTCAGGACGATCCAGGTTTGTAGCCATTTGTTCTCTTGATAGGACATAGTTCTCTCTTGATGGTAGCAGCCAACTTTCGATGGTCAAACGGTCGAGCCACCGTGTTCGCTCCGGTTCTTGTTCCAGGGCGCGGGTTCACCCCAGACTTGACGTGGTGACGCCCAACCGGAGCGCCGGGCGGATACTGTGCCTTCCACGACAGGAGCTTGAGTGCCATGCCAAAGACTGGAAAGAACCATCACGCCCGCAAGGACGAGTTGCCGTCCACCTTGCAGCGCTCGGAGCAGAAGGCGCAGGACACCTTTGCCAAGACCTACGATTCGGCGATGGAGTCCTATGACAACGATTCGAGCCGGGCGGCCCGCACGGCCTTCGCGGCACTGAAGCACAGTTATGAGAAGGTGGGCGACCACTGGGAGGCCAAGGAGGAACGCGGACCTTCGGATGAGCACGCGGAGGAAGGGGCGGACTCCAGGAAGCCGACGGCCGGGGGAGTAGATGCCAATGCGTCCAAGGAGCACCTCTACCGGCGTGCGCGGGAACTGGAAATAAAGGGACGCTCAAGAATGGACAAGGACGAGCTGGTGAAAGCGCTTCAGAAGGCCAACGACGCCGCCACACGGAAGGCTCGGGAGGGCTGACGTCCCACAGTCCCGCTTCGGTCCCGAGACCGCTCCAAGGACGCCAAATATGCAGGAAGCGGTTTACACCGGCATAGTTAACGTCTTGGGGTTGCACTTTATGGGTACAGTCACCGCATGAAGGCAGGACAGAAACGAACAGGGGCTTAACTTGGCAGGGAATGCGACCTTCCGGCACAGCAACACCGCGCTGCTCTCGGTGAGCAGCGTCGAGGCTCCGAGGATAGTGAGCTCCACGGATTTCGACCGGAGATTGGCTTCGACCCTGCAGCGGCTGAAGTTTCCACCGCGATTGCTTGAACGTGTTGCAGGGATCACACACCGGCGCTGGTGGGCCGCCGGGACATCGTTCGATGACGCTGCCGTGGAAGCGGGCGCAAAAGCCTTGGCTGAAGCCGGAGTCGAAGCCTCGGAAGTCGGCTTGCTGATCAACACCTCGGTTACCAGGCGCAACCTGGAACCGTCCGTAGCGGTCAAGATACACCACGAACTTGGCCTGCCGTCCTCGGCCATGAACTTTGACCTGGCCAACGCCTGTCTTGGATTTGTGAACGGCTTGATCCTCGCAGCCAACATGATCGATTCGGGCCAGATCAGGTATGCGGTCATCGTTAACGGAGAGGACGCGCAAGGCACTCAGGAAGCCACGCTGGCGCGACTCCAAAGGCCTGAGACCACGCGTGAAGACTTTAATCGGGAATTTGCCACCCTGACGCTCGGATCCGGAGCTGCCGCGGCCGTTCTGGGCCCCCGTGATGAGTACCCCGGGGCGCACCGGCTTGTGGGTGGGGTCATGCGTGCCGGCACCGAGCATCACGAACTGTGTGTTGGTGGAATCGACGGCATGTCCACCGACACGAAAGGCTTGCTGGACGGCGGCCTGCAGCTTGTGGTGGACGCCTGGCATGAAGCCCAGCCTGAGTGGGACTGGGCCAGCATGGACCGCTACGTCACACATCAAGTCAGCAATGCCTATACCCAGGCGATCATCAATGCCATCGACCTGGACCCGGATAAGGTTCCCATCACTTTCCCGCACTGGGGCAATGTGGGTCCTGCATCGCTTCCCATGACGCTCGCAGCCCAGGCGCAGTCATTGACCTCGGGAGACCGGGTCCTGTGCATGGGCGTGGGCTCAGGCCTGAACGCTGGAATGGTGGAAATCGTTTGGTAGCCGCCAACTGGCCCGGAGTGGACCCTGAATGGTCCCGGACACTCCGGGTAAGGTCCACGTCGGAGGTGGACGCGCCGGGCGTACTTCGTCGCTGGCATGTGCTGGATAACGGCGCGCAACTCTCTCGCCGCGGCCTGACTCCGATCGGGACCTTGCTCTGCGTGCATGGCAACCCCACCTGGTCCTATCTGTGGCGGACGCTGGTGAGGGCGGGATCCGATCCGGCTCATCCATGGCGTGTTGTTGCTGTGGACCAGCTGGACATGGGCTACTCGGAGCGCACCGGGACATTCCGGCGCCTGGCTGATCGAATCAACGACCTCGGAGACCTCACAGATGCGTTGGGCCTGGAGGGGCCGGTTGTTACCGTGGGCCATGACTGGGGCGGCGTGATCAGTTCGGGCTGGGCGCTGGTGCACCCACAGCAGGTAACAGCTGTTGTGTTGACCAACACCGCCGTCCACCACCCTTCCGATTCGCCACTCCCGGCGGCCCTTCGGCTCGCCTTACACCCTGCCGTGCACCGCTGGGGCACCACGACGTCGGACGCCTTCCTGCGTGTGACGCACTCGCTGGCGAACCCGCCGCTGCCGGCCGACGTCCGCCGGGCCTTCATGGCCCCCTATCGCGGAGCCGCCCGCCGAACCGGAGTGGGGAACTTTGTTGCGGACATCCCCGCAGACCCCTCCCATCCCAGTTTTCCTGCGCTGACACGCGTAGCGGAAGGCTTGCGTGGGCTAAAGGTTCCCGCCCTGATGCTCTGGGGTCCCACGGATCCAATATTTTCAGACCGGTACCTCAAAGATCTCATCGCCCGGCTACCTCACGCGGACGTGCATCGCTTCGAAGGTGCCGGACACCTCGTGGGAGAAGACCGGGACATTGCCACGCCCGTTTTTGACTGGCTTGCTGTGCACGGTGCCAAGATCTGTGGGGATGATTCCCCGGTGGCTGCGGCTCCTGCCAGCCGCCACCTGATCAAGGACACCGAAGAAGAGAAGCCGGCATTCAGACCCCTGTGGGACTCGCTCAGCGAACTGGCTGCGGGTCCGGCAAAGGAAGACATTGCTGTTGCGGAAATGGCGAGCGACGGAAGCGTGAGTCACTCGCTCAGCTGGCAACAGCTGGACCGGAACATCCTGGATATGGCGGAGGGCTTACGGGAATCCGGTGTGGGGCACGGTACTCGTGTGAGCCTGATGGTTCCGCCCGGAACCGACCTCACCGTTGCCCTTTACGCCTGCCTTAAGCTGGGGGCGGTTGTGGTCGTGGCCGACGCCGGACTTGGAACCAAAGGCATGAGCCGTGCGGTGAAGGGCGCTACTGCCGATTTCCTCATTGGCATTGACAAAGCACTCGCGGCTGCCTCGTTACTGGGCTGGCCGGGACAGCGCATTAGCGTGAAGGACCTCCCGGCTGCCCGCCGTCGGATCCTGGGGGTTGAGACCTCGCTTGCGGCCCTGGCAAGGAACGGCGCAACGATCAGGGACGCTCGCAGGCTCCGGAATGGGGACGAGCTGCCGATGGACAGCGTGGATCCGTCTGCGCCGGCTGCGGTCCTCTTCACGTCGGGCTCCACGGGCCCCGCAAAGGGCGTGCTGTACACGCACCGGCAGCTTGCGGCGATGCGTGACACAGTGGCGGCGACTTTCGGGATCCGTTCCGGTTCCCGGCTCGTAGCGGGCTTCGCCCCCTTTGCCTTGCTGGGCCCGGCACTGGGAGCGGTTTCGGTGACGCCCGCAATGGATGTTACTGCGCCGCGCACCCTAACGGCCGGTGCCCTGGCGGACGCCGTCGCAGCCATCGAGGCCTCAGTGGTCTTTGCTTCGCCCGCAGCCCTGCGCAACGTCATAGACACCCGGGGTGACTTGAGCAGGACAGGGCTAATCGCTCTTGAAAACGTTGAGTTGCTCTTGTCCGCAGGCGCCCCCGTGCCCGAGCCGCTCCTGGCGCAGGTACAGCAGCTGATGCCCGGGGCGTCCCTCCATACGCCCTACGGAATGACGGAAGCGCTGCCGGTCACCGACATCAGCCTGGATGAAATCCGGGCCGCCGATGCTGACGCGGATGCCGGGACCATAGCCGGAGCCGGCAACGGGGTTTGCGTGGGGAAGCCCGTGCACGGAGCCCGCGTGGCGGTTATCCCGCTGGCGGCGAATGGAACCGCGCCCGGACCGAACCGTGTGACCGACGCCGGCGTCACCGGCGAGATCCTGATCAGCGCTCCTCACGTCAAGGAAGCCTATGACAGGCTCTGGTTGACTCAACGCGAGAGTACCAGCCTGGCCGGATGGCACCGAACGGGGGACGTGGGCCACTTCGACGCCGCCGGCCGGCTTTGGGTGGAAGGACGCCTTTCTCATGTGGTGACGGCGCCGGGGGCTGTGGTGACGCCTGTCGGGGCCGAGCAATCCATCGAACGCCTAGACCGCGTGCGCATGGCCGCCATCACCGGCGTTGGACCCTCAGGAACCCAGGCGGTGGTTGCGGTGGTCGAGACCGTGCCTCCCGTCCCGAAGGCCGGCCCCGCTGACCCGCAACTCGCCGGGCACGTCCGACGAGCGGCCTCCCAGGCCGGCGTCGAGGTCAACGCAGTGCTCGTGGTCCCCACCCAGCCCACCGACATCAGGCACAACGCCAAGATCGACAGGACCCGGCTGGCCCGTTGGGCTTCGCAGGTGCTGGCCGGCGGCCGTCCAGGTAAGCCATGAGGGTCCTGGTCACCGGCGCCAGCGGGCTTCTGGGAGGAGAAGTGGCCCGGCAACTGGTCCATCAAGGCCATGACGTGGCTACATTTCAGCGCCGCCCGTCGGGCATCGACGGTGCGGAGGACTTCCGCGGGTCCTTGAACGACGATGGGGCGCTCCGCAGCGCAATTGACAGGGCGGAAGGCATCATCCACCTTGCTGCCAAAGTGTCCATCACGGGCCGCGCGGCCGAGTTTGACGCCGTGAATATTGAAGGAACGCGCCGGTTGCTCCAGATGGCCCGTATGGCGGGGGTCCGGGACGTTGTGTATGTCTCGTCACCATCTGTGGCGCACTCCGGTTCCGCGATTGTGGGATTGGGCGCGGAGCAGGCTGACCCACGCCATGCACACGGCGACTACGCCCGCACCAAGGCCGAGGCTGAGTTGTTGGCCCTCGCGGCGGACGGACCTGACATCCGGGTGGCAGCGGTGCGCCCCCACATTGTGTGGGGGCCCGGAGACACCCAGCTGGTTGAACGCGTTCTGGCCCGCGCAAGCCACCGTCGGCTGCCGTTGCTGGACGCCGGTGCCGCACTGATCGACACAACGTACGTGGACAACGCAGCGTCGGCCATCGTCGCCGCCCTGCACCGTATGGAACACGTCCATGGCAGAGCGGTGGTGGTGAGCAACGGTGAACCACGGCCGATCGGCGAGCTACTGGCGGGCATTTGCGATGCAGGTGGCGTGGCCCCGCCGTCGTGGTCTGTGCCGGGTGGCCTGGCAAGGGCAGCCGGTGCGGTGGTTGAAAGGTTCTGGACCATGGCAGGGCGCAAAGAGGAGCCGCCAATGACCAGGTTCCTCGCTGAACAGCTCTCCACCGCCCACTGGTTCGACCAGCGCGTCACGCGTGAACTCCTCGACTGGACACCTGCTGTTTCGCTTGATGAAGGACTGGCCAGGCTGGCCGAGTACTACGGCTCCGGAACAACAGGCCCACTTGCCTAAAAGCCGTTTCGCCTTTTCACCGGATCAGTGTTGCCAAACCTGGACGTCAGGATCAAAGTGAGATAGATCAGATCACTTACACGATTCCGGGGATCGTGTAATGGCCGGGGGTCGACACCATGAGCACCACGTCAGACAACGCCTTGGAAGCAACGCCCGAAGGTGAGGAACCACAGCTCAAACGCGTGCTGGGACCCAAACTGCTCCTCCTCTTTATTGTGGGAGACATTCTGGGGGCCGGCGTCTATGCGGTCACCGGGACCATGGCCGGGACGGTTGGTGGCATCGTCTGGTTGCCGTTCCTTCTCGCCTTCGTTGTGGCCACCCTCACCGCGTTTTCCTACCTCGAACTCGTCACGCAGTATCCCCAGGCAGCTGGCGCCGCGCTTTATACGCACAAGGCCTTTGGGATCCACTTCGTCACCTTCCTTGTGGCGTTCGCCGTTGTTTGCTCCGGCATCACCAGCGCCTCAACATCGGCGAATGTCCTTGCCCAGAACTTCTTTGGTGGCTTGGAGGTTAACGGCTGGATGGACGTACCCGACCGCGGCGTGATCACTGCGGTGGCGCTGGGCTTCATGTTGCTGCTGGCGGTGATCAACCTCCGCGGCGTGGGGGAGAGCGTGAAGTTCAACGTGGTGCTCACTGCGGTGGAGGTGATCGCGTTGTGTGTGGTGATCGGGGTGGGCTTCTTCGTGATGGCCCAGGGAACCGGCAATGTCCAGGAAGTTTTCGTCTTCACCGACTACCAGGACAAAGGGTTGTTCCTGGCTGTTACCGCCGCCACGTCCATCGCCTTTTTTGCCATGGTGGGCTTCGAGGACTCCGTCAACATGGTGGAGGAAACCAGGAATCCGGAGCGGATCTTCCCCCGCACCATGTTGACTGGCCTCGGCATCGCGGTGATCCTCTACATGCTGGTCGCAGTGTCTGTGGTCAGTGTGCTGACTCCCGGAGAGCTGGGCGAGATCAGGGAAGCCGAAGGTGCGGCGCTTCTTGAAGTGGTGCACAAAGGCTCACCGGATTTTCCCATCGACAGGATCTTTCCTTTCCTCGCCGTCTTCGCAGTGGCCAACACAGCGTTGATCAACATGTTGATGGCCAGCCGGCTGATTTACGGCATGGCCCGCCAGCACGTCCTGCCGCGCTCCTTGGGGCGGGTCTTGCCGGGGCGCCGGTCGCCATGGGCCGGAATCGCGTTCTCCACCGTCCTTGCCCTGGGACTGATCTGGTACGTCAGCAGCGACCCATCAAGCAACATCGTGGCCAACCTGTCCGGAACCACAGCGTTCCTCCTGCTGTGCGTGTTCACCTTGGTCAACGTGGCGTGCGTCGTCCTCCGCCGCAAGCGGGATCCCCACCGGAAGGTGTTCTTCACCTCGCCCGGTCAGCTGCCTTTGGTGGCGGCCGTCTTGTGTGCCTTCCTCGCAGGGCCATGGGTGGGCAGGAACCCCGTCCAGTACCAAGTGGCCGGCGGGCTGATGGCCATTGGCGTGGTGCTGTGGTTCATCACCTGGCTGATCACCAGGAAAAGCAACACCGAATCCGGAGAACCAGTCAGCGCGCAGGCGGACACGGATGGCCAGGGCCCGCCGGTGCCACCGCGGGAATAAGCCGGATCAGGTCAGATGGTCAAAGTCCCCCCGCGTCCAAGCGGCGTGCCGTTGAGCCGATCGGTGCAGGACGTCTTTCGCTCCGGAGTGGATGGCGTTGTTGAAATTGCCGTAGATCCGATCGAACTCAAGCTCTTCCAGCTGAGCGGCGATACGTAGCGCCACCGCGCCGGAGAGGGGCAGGCGATTCGGATAGCTGCGCATGAACGCTACCGTCCGACGATCAGGATTGGGAAATACGCTGTCTCCCGTCAACAGCACGCCTTTCCCGTTGGATCCCGCAGCCCAGTGCACCACCGCGCTGCCTGGGAAGTGCCCGCCAACCTGATGCAGGACCAACCCGTCAGCGATTGCTGCGGTGCCGGACCAGTAGTCAACGTTCGGGCCACTGCGCCCCAGCCATTGGCGATCAGCCTCGGCGACCAGGACCGGGACGTTTCCAAGACGGCGCGACCATTCCACCTGTACGCCAAACATGTGTGGATGGCTGGCGGCAATAGCTATTACAGAGCCATGGTCAAGGACCGATTCCACACCGCTGTCGTCGACATAACCCACTGGATCCCACAGCAGCGAGCCTGCGGGCGTTACCACGAGCTGGGCGGTCTGGCCGATCCCGACTTTTGGCTCCGTTCTGACCGCGAAGAGTCCGGGCTCGTTCTGTTCCAGCACCGTTTGCCGTCCAGTCCGGGTCAACTCGTCCAGAGTGAGCCATTGTTGTCCGTCCTCGGGCACGTACTGGCGTTCATCGGCGCAGATGGGGCATATGTCGGGCACAGGTTGGTCACGTTCAACGGCGCATGTTGCGCAGATCAGCATTGGGAGTCCTTTCCACAGCACTTCGTCTAAGGCTGTCCCGCCGGGTACCGCGAGATGATCACCATGCTTACTATTGTGGAGCAGCCGAAGTCGGAGAGGGACACCACACTAGGAGCGGACATGGCACTGAGCAAGGGAACACGCGTGGAGTGGAACACCCCGCAGGGCAAGACGCACGGAAAGATCGTGGAGAAGAATACCAGCGACTTTGTACTGGACGGCAACAAGCACGTGGCCAGCGAAGACGAGCCGCAGTATGTGGTGGAGTCAGCGAAAACCGGTGCCAGGGCAGCGCACAAGGGCTCCGCATTGACCGAGAAGAGCTAGCGGAATGGCGCGCCAGCACGACGTCGTCATCATCGGCGGCGGCAATGGAGGCGTGTCGCTGGCTGCCCGTTTGCAGCGATACGGCGTCCACGACATCGCCCTGATTGAACCAAAGGAGCACCATCTATACCAGCCCTTGTTCTCCCATATCGCCGGTGGCCGCGCGCGGGTCAAGGAGGCCGTCCGCAGCCAGGAATCCGTGACGCCAAAAGGCGTCGCATGGATCAAGGACAAAGCAGTAGGCGTGGAGGCGAAAGCCAACTCGGTGACGTTGGCGTCCGGTGCCACTGTGAGCTACGGGCACCTGGTTGTATGCCCGGGGCTGCAGTACAACTGGGACGCGGTGCCGGGGCTGGGCGAGGCGGTGAACTCGCCGTACGGCTCCTCTCATTACGAGTTCGAGCTTGCGCCAAAACTGTGGACCCTCTTGAGCACCATGAAGTCCGGCACCGCCATCTTCACCATGCCGTCAGGGCCTGTTAAATGTGCCGGGGCCAGCCAAAAACCTATGTACCTGGCCTGTGACTACTGGAAGGAACACGGCGTCCTGGACAATATCCGGGTTGTCATGGTCCAGCCTTATCCCACAGTGTTCGGCATTCCCGAGGTTGACCGGGAGTTGGACCGCAAGATCGCCGAGTACGGAATCGAACTGCGGACAAACAGCGAGCTGGTGGCGGTGAACCCTGGCGGTCGCACGGCAACCATCCGAAACAACGCGGACAACACCTCCGAGGACCTCCTCTACGACGTCCTCAACGCCGTCCCGCCCCAGTCCGCGCCGGATTGGCTCAAAGCCACGGACTTGCCGGCAGCAGGGGACGAGTACGGCTTCGTGGAGGTGGACACGCAGACGTTGCGGCACTCCAGGTACCCAAATGTCTGGTCGCTGGGCGACGCTGCGGGAACCGCCAATTCGAAGGCCGGCGGTGCGCTGCGCAAGCAGACCAAGGTCCTGGCTAAAAATCTGATCTCGGCGCGCAAGGGCGAACCTCTGAGCCAAAAGTACAACGGATACTCCGTATGCCCTTTCACCGTTTCACGGAACACGGTGGTCTTTGCCGAGTTTGACCATCACTACAGCCCCATGCCGACCATCCCGAAGGTACCCACATGGAAGGAAAGCCGGATTTCCTGGTGGGTGGACCGCGACATGTTCCCGCAGGTGTACTGGAACCTGATCCTCAAAGGCCGGGCCTAGCAGGCGCCAAGAGACCGGTCAGGCATCAGGCCGGACCGGTCTCTTGTGGTGAATCCAGTGTTGTGAACCTAGGCGGGCTGGATATTCTCCGCCTGCGGACCCTTAGGCCCCTGCGTGATGTCGAACTGGACCTTCTGGTTCTCCTCCAGTGAGCGGTAACCGCTCGACGTAATCGCTGAGTAGTGAGCAAACACGTCCGGGCCTCCATCGTCCGGGGCGATGAATCCGAAACCCTTTTCAGCGTTAAACCACTTAACTGTTCCTGTTGCCATGCCTTTATTTCCTTCACCCGGTCGCTGGTCGGTCCCGCTGGTCGGTTTGCCGTCCCTGCCACTCACGATATGAGCCTATGGGCCGCTTCGGCTGGGGGCAACACATTTGGCGGAGTCGCGTACGCGTAGGCAATAGGAGCGCACGACGGCGGGAGGCCGCCGTCGTGCGCTTGTTGCCTTTGCCGGGTCTGCTTCAGGGCAGCCGGGAAACGTCACGCTTTTGGCGTGCGCTGCTTGGGGTCTGCCGCTTCTGTGCGGCGCAGCAGGCGGAGTGCGAGCAACGGAAACAGGAGTACCGAGAGCATCCCCGCACCTATGAGGGCTGAGGAGATTCCGCTGGTGATGTATCCGTGCTCCCGGCCGATGGTTGTCACAGCCACGATGATGGGCAAAGCCGTGGCTCCGAACAGCAAAAGGGCCTGTTTGTCCGCCCGCGAGGAGCCCGGGGGCGTGGCGAGCAATGACGGCACGCCACGGATGAGCAGCAGCAGCGACAGGAACAGCGGGACCATGGCCAAGGTCAGGGGGCTGGAGGTCAGGGCGCCCAGGTCGAAATCGATGCCCGTATCGATGAAGAAGATGGGCACCAGGAAACCAAAGGCGACGGCGTCAATTTTGGTCTCGATGACTTTCCGGTCTGCAACAGGAGCGCGTGCGATGGTGACCTTCCAGAGGACGCCTGCGGCGAATGCACCCAGCAGCATATCGAGTCCCAGGACCATGCTGAGCACCACCAGCGAGCTGAGAATCAGCAGGATGGACCGCATGGCGAACTGGCTGCTGGTGTGCAACGTGGCAGTGACTTGGGCATGAAACAGCGTGTGCCGTGCTTGCGAGGCAAGGTAGAGGGCCACGCCGGTTAGGAGGACGAACCCCAGAAGCACTCCTGATGCCACGCCGAGTTGCTTGCCGCTGAAGAACAATGAAATGGCTATGAGCGGACCAAACTCGCCGGCCGCGCCCAGGGCGGTCGCGGCGACACCGATCGGCGACTTGGAGGCACCGGCGTCCCGGAGGATCGGGAGCAAAGCGCCCAAAGCGGTGGAGCACAAAGCAACACCGATGATCACGGCGGCTTCAGGTGAAGGCCCCAGGACAAAACCTGCCCCGATGCCGGCGGCCAAGGAGATGACCCACCCCGCAGAGGCACGGTAAATGGGACGGCCGCGGATTGCCGCGAAGTCAATCTCGTTGCCGGCAACGAAGAACAGCATGGCAAGCCCGAAATCAGCCAACGTGTCCGTGAAGGGAGTGGACTGGACCCATCCCAGAACGCTTGGGCCGAACAGGATGCCAAGAACAATTTCAAAGACCACAATGGGCACTTTGACCCAACGATCCAAGAGCCGTGTAGCAACGGGTGCCAGCACAGCCAACACGGCGATGAGGACCAGTGACGCGGACAAGCCTTGCATCGGCAGTGCCTCCGGTACCTCGGCTGCTTCAAGGAAAAGTACTCCAAAGCTACCGCCACCAACCCTCGTGCGCCATAAGTCCGGCGCCCGAACTGCAGGTTCCGGGTTCCGCGGGAAACCCTGAAGCAGCATACTGATTCGAAGAAGACGCCACCGGCTCGCAGCATCCGCCGCGGTCCATGCGAAGGAGTGCATCGTGGGAATTCTTACCGCCAACCTGTTCATCACCCTTGACGGGGTCTACCAGGCACCCGGCGGCCCTGAGGAGGACAGGGGCGGGGGCTTCGAGTTTGGTGGCTGGCAGGCAGCATATTTTGACGATGAGACGGGCGAAGCCATTGGGGCAGGCATCGACCGCATGGATGCCCTGTTGCTGGGACGGAAAACCTACGACATATTCGCGGGATTTTGGCCTCAGCAGAAAGACCACATTGGCGAGACCTTCAATGCCCTGCCCAAGTTTGTGGTGTCTCGAACCCTGACTCGGCCTGAATGGGACGGGACCACGGCCTTGTCAGAGGTTTCTGAACTGGCCGAACTGAAGGAACAATTCGACGACATCCACATGTTCGGCAGCGGCCACCTCATCCGCTCGCTGCTGGAGGCCGATCTCCTCGATCGACTGAACCTTTTCCTCTACCCGCTCACCTTCGGCTCGGGAAAGCGACTGTTTGACGACGGCTCCGGCGTCCCCGCTGCTTTCAGGTTCGCCCAACCACCCGTGGCGTTCCCGAAAGGTGCGGTCCTGCTGTCCTACGAGCGTTCCGGAGAGCCGATTACGGGCATCACCATCGGGCAAGGCTAGCCACTCACCGAAATGTCGCAGATCATGGCCCTCTTCAGGATCCTGGCCGGCCTGGCCACTCCTTGCCCGCCCACGGGTCATAGTCTGCGATCAACTCCTCCTGAGCCGGTCGTCGGTCTTCCGGGATGTGTTGGAGATTCACCCGCACCCGGTACCAAAGCGAACTCGATCCCCGCATCCCGTCCACCAGGACGTCGGCGGGGTGCAGGAAGGAGACAACGCCTGCGTGCCGGGACTTCCACTCCTCAAGTGCTGCCCCGGCCTCGGGTTTGGTCTTGGTCCGGGCCACCTCGATGAGGGGCATCATTGACACCCGGCGACCCGAGCCATCGCCTGCTCTGGGGGCTTTCTCGGCCGGGCCGAGCTCGGCAGCCAAGGCCAAGAGTCCATCGAGCGAACCGGGAGCTTCATCGATTCCTGCGTGAGGGTCGCCCAGATCCGAGAAACGCGCAGGTACTGTGCGGACCGTGAACTGCTCCGGCCGGGCGGAGCGCACCTCGTCCCACGTGAGCGGCGTCGAGACTCGGGCGTCGGGCCTGGAACGGACCGAGTACGCGGAAGCTACGGTGCGGTCCTTGGCGTTCTGGTTAAAGTCGACGAAGACGCTCTCACCCCGCTCCTCCTTCCACCATTTGGCCGTTGCCAGCCCCGGAGCACGGTTCTCCACTTCGCGGGCAAGGGTCTCCGCGGCGAGGCGCACATCCCGGTAAGACCACTGCGGCGTGATGCGAACCAGAATGTGAAGACCGCGGGAGCCACTCGTCTTTGGCCAGCCCACCAGCCCGACGTCGTCCAGCACTTCTTGTGCCACATACGCGGTGTCCACGATCCGGGACCAGTCGACGCCGGGCATCGGGTCCAGGTCCACCCGAAGTTCGTCCGGATGGTCGAGGTCCTCCGCGCGTACGGGGTGCGGGTTGAGATCCAGGCACCCCAGATTCACCACCCACGCGAGGCCTGCCGCATCGCGGATGACTGTTTCCTCGGCGGAGGTACCGGACGAGTAGTGGAGAGTTGCCGTGTCAATGAAGTCGGGGTGGTTTTCGGGCACGCGTTTCTGGAAGAACGGTTCAGAATCGATGCCCTTGGGGAAGCGTTTGAGCACCATGGGGCGGCCGCCCGCGCCGCGCAGCGCACCGTCCGCGACTGCGAGGTAGTAGTTTACAAGATCCAGCTTGGTCAGCCCGGGCTCGGGAAACACCACTTTGTCCGGGTTGGAGATGCGGACCTCGTTGCCGGCGATGTCGAGGATCTCAGCCGGGGACTTCGACGGGTTCATGCGGCCACGCTAGCAATGAACAGCCCTCCCAGCCAGAGTCGCGGCGGGGAAAGAGCATGGAAAGCCCATTGGCGTGAAGCGCTGAATTCCGCAACTGGCTTTAAAAGTATAAGTGGGTATGGTGTTGTCATATCCAAAATACTGAAGGAGCCTAAAATGTCTGGGAAGTCACCCAACAGTGCCAAGTCGAAGAAGTCTGGAAAAACCATTCTGGAAAAGAGGGCCGAAAAGAGGGCAAAGGCTGAGGGCAATGAGAATCTCTTATCGAAACCCAGGAAAAACCAGCGCTAGCGTCCGGAAGCGTCGGCCCGCTGAAGTCGTTCGGTGCATTCGCCCACGTAGTGCCGCCAGCCGGCACCATGTGTTGCGGAAAAGGAAAGCCGCCAGTGTAAAGAAACGGAAATTCAAGCTATGCGTTATCTAATGAACGCTCTCATTATCCCGGCACGCCTTCATGAGTGTATTCGCGTGGAGGAGATTGAGCCGGTTATGGAAGTTCACCAATCCCTGGTGGAAGGGAACGTTGAAGCAATAACGGGCCATGGATGGCACGTTCTTCTAAATGACGAAGCGATACACATTCCTTTGCCACCGAACCCTCGGGCTGAGGTCTTGATTCGTGAAGCAGGCGCTCCTGTCGAAGACACCGTCTGCGGCACTGCGGTTTTCCTCGGTCACGGAACCGGCGGTGATGACCAAGATGTCCCGAGCCATCTGTTGAGCCTGGCGGAGCGCCTGTTCGAGACTCGGCTGGCAGCTTAAGCAGCAGCCGTTCCCAGCCGGGGCCGGGGCGGGCCGACTATATTGGCCCTGTCAGCCCACCACCACCACTGAGGGAGCCTGCACACTATGGCCAAGGAACTTGCCACCCAACTTATCGAACAACTCCAGGCTGCCGGTGTGCAGCGGATCTACGGAATCGTTGGCGACAGCCTCAATCCGATCGTGGATGCTGTCCGGCAAACAGGAGGCTCAAAGAAGGGCGGCATCGACTGGATCCATGTCCGCCACGAGGAAGCTGCCGCATTTGCTGCCGCTGCAGAGGCCCAATTGACGGGAAAGTTGGCTGTTTGCGCGGGCTCATGCGGGCCCGGCAATCTGCACCTGATCAATGGACTGTACGACGCCAACCGTACCGGGGCCCCGGTGCTCGCCATCGCTTCCCACATTCCCAGCAAGCAGATTGGCAGCGGCTTCTTCCAGGAAACCCATCCGGACCGCCTCTTCAACGAATGCTCGGTGTATTCGGAGATGATCAGTACCGCCGAGCAAGCGCCGCGGGTCATGCACAGCGCCATCCAGAGTGCGGTTGCACTGAGGGGTGTGGCAGTCGTGACGCTTCCGGGCGACATTGCCGGGCTTGAGGCAACCGCGCCAACCCCGCTGCCGGCAACGTTCCGGCCCGCCACAGTGGTTCCGGATTCGGCCAGCGTCCGCGAACTGGCCGACGCCATTAACGACGCAGCTAAGGTGGCCATTTTCGCCGGCGCCGGCGTCGAAGGCGCCCATGACGAGTTGATCGCACTGGCAGAACGGGTCAACGCACCCATCGGCCACTCCCTGAGAGGGAAGGACTTCGTCCAGTACGACAACCCCTTCGACATCGGCATGACCGGGCTCCTCGGCTATGGAGCGGCCGCCGAGGGCATCGAAGACGCAGACCTGTTGATCCTGCTCGGCACCGACTTTCCCTATGACCAGTTCCTGCCGGACACCCGGACGGCCCAGGTTGACCGTGCGGCACAGCGGCTGGGGAGGCGGACCGACGTCGACATTGCAGTCCATGGTGACGTACTGCCAACCTTGAGGTCCCTACTGCCGTTGGTGACGCCGAAGAAGAACCGACGGTTCCTTGACCAGATGCTGAAGAAGCATGACCGCCTGATGAACAAAGCCGTGGGCGCCTACACGCGGAAAGTGGAGAAGAAGCAGCCCATCCACCCCGAGTACGCCGCCTCCCTGCTGGACCAGGTGGCAGCCGAAGACGCCATCTTCACAGCCGATACCGGCATGTGCAACGTTTGGACTGCGCGCTACATCAACCCGTTGGGAACCCGTCGTCTTATTGGTTCCTACCTCCACGGTTCCATGGCCAACGCCCTTCCGCACGCGATCGGGGCGCAGGTGGCCTACCCGGGGCGACAAGTAGTGTCTGTATCCGGCGACGGCGGCCTGTCCATGTTGCTGGGGGAGCTCATCACAGTGGCCGCGCACCAACTACCGGTGAATGTGGTGGTCTTCAACAACTCCACGCTGGGCATGGTGAAGCTCGAAATGCTGGTGGACGGGCTACCCGACTTCGGCGTGGACGTCCCTGACGCCAACTACGCTGCGGTGGCCAAGGCCCTGGGTTTCCATGCCGTTCGGGTCACGGATCCGGCGGACATGGAGGCAGCGTACCGGGCGGCATTCGCGCATCCCGGCCCGTCCTTGGTGGAGCTCATCACTGACCCCAACGCCCTGTCCATTCCGCCAAAGATTTCGGGTTCGCAGGTCATTGGATTCGCAACGGCCATGTCCAAAGTGGTCCTGAACCGCGGTGCCGGGGAGGCTGTCAGCATGGCACGAAGCAACCTGCGCAACATTCCCCGGCGGTAGGCTACCGCCCGCAGGCGGCGGCGAGGTACGGTGCTGTCCGGCTTGTTCGGGAACCCGCGACGACGGCCGGCGGGCCGGCGACGATGATCTCGCCGCCGGCATCGCCGCCGTCGGGACCCAGATCGATCACCCAGTCGGCCCCTGCCACGACGTCCATCTCATGTTCCACCACGATGACGGTGTTACCGGCATCCACCAACCTGTGCAACTGGGCCATCAGGAGTTGGACGTCGGCAGGATGCAACCCTGTGGTGGGCTCGTCCAGCAGATAGAGGGTGTGGCCGCGCTGGACCCGCTGCAATTCCGTGGCGAGTTTGATGCGCTGAGCTTCGCCGCCGGAAAGCTCCGTGGCAGGCTGGCCCAGGCGGAGGTAGCCCAAGCCCACTTCGCGAAGAGTTTGGAGGCTGCGGGCAACGCCCGGGAGATCAGCCAGGAACTCGGACGCTGCGTTCACGGTCATGCCCAGGACATCGGCAATGGTCCGTCCGCGGTAGGTGACCTCCAAGGTTTCGGGATTGAACCGAGAGCCGTTGCATTCGGGGCAGGGGCCGTAGCTCCCCGGCAGGAACAGCAGTTCCACCGCAACAAACCCTTCTCCTTGACAGGCTTCGCAGCGGCCTCCGGCCACGTTGAAGGAGAACCGGCCAGCGCCGAAGCCCCGGGAACGGGCGCCTTCAGTGGCGGCAAACTCTTTCCGGACTCCGTCGAAGAGCCCTGTGTAGGTGGCCAGGTTGGAGCGAGGGGTCCGGCCGATGGGCTTTTGGTCCACCTTGACCAGGCGATCGAGCTGGTGGAGCCCGGATACCAAGCCCACAGCGGCTGGCGTGTGCGGAGTGTCTGTGCGTGCGATGTCCGGGTCGAGAGCTTCCGGATGCAGTTCGGCCCCCACCACCTCGGCCAGAACGTGGCTGACCAGAGTGGACTTGCCAGAGCCCGACACACCTGTCACGGCTGTCAGCACGCCCAGCGGGAACTCGGCCTGTAGCTCGCGAAGGTTGTGCCTGTTGATGTTCTGGAGCTTGAGCCACTCTTTCGGTGGCCGCGGAGATGCAGGGCCCTTCCCGGCGGTGACCAAATCGTCGTCGTGCGTCTTCTCTGAACCAGCGGATAGCGAGCGGTTATCGGGGAACAGGAAGGGTCGCGTGATGGAATCCTGCACATCCGCCAGCCCGCCCACGGGACCGCTGTAGAGCACCTGTCCGCCGCCCTCACCCGCGTGCGGTCCAACATCCACCAACCAATCGGCAGCCCTGACGAAATCCATATTGTGTTCCACCACGAACACTGAATTGCCGGACCGCTTCAGCTGGTCCAGTACCGCGAGGAGAGGCTCGGCATCGGCCGGGTGTAGTCCGGCAGATGGCTCATCAAGGACGTAGATGACGCCGAAAAGCCCTGAACGGAGCTGCGTGGCGATACGAAGCCTCTGCATCTCGCCGGGGGAGAGAGTAGGGGTGGGGCGCCCCAGCGCGAGGTAACCCAAGCCCAGATCCAGGAGTACCGTGACCCGGCTCAGCAGGTCCCGGGTGATGGCGACGGCTACCTCGTTGCCTTCACCGGAGGTCTGGGTGCGCGAGGCGGTGCCGGCCGCAGTCAATTCCGTGGTGGGGCGGATGATGTTGGCAAGCTCGGTCATCGGCATCGCATTGAGTTCGGCTATGGTTTTGCCGGCGAACGTGACGGCGAGTGCTTCCGGCCGCAGCCCACTGCCACCGCACTGCGGGCACCGCCCCGTTTCCATGAATCGCAGCACCCTGTCACGCATGGTGGTGCTCTTGGAGTCGGCCAGAGTGTGGAGGACGTAGCTCTTGGCACTCCAAAACCGGCCCTTGTAAGGCTTGGCCACGCGATCCCGTTGGGGCGTCACTTCCACTACAGGCTGCTCGTCCGTGAAGAGGATCCAGTCGCGATCCTTCTTGGGCAGCTTTCGCCATGGTGTGTCCACGTCGTAGCCCAGGTGAGTGAGGATGTCGCGGAGATTCTTTCCTTGCCACGCTCCGGGCCATGCAGCGATCGCACCATCGCGGATACTGAGGGACGGATCGGGAACCAAGGATTCTTCGGTGACAGTGTGGGCGACACCCAGTCCATGGCACTCCGGGCAAGCACCGGCGGCTGTGTTGGGAGAGAAAGCGTCGGAGTCCAGCTGCCGGGCGCCTTCCGGATAGCTGCCCGCACGCGAGAAGAGCATCCGCAGCGAGTTGGACAGCGTCGTCAGCGTGCCAACGCTGGAACGGGCGGTGGCTGTGCCCCGACGTTGTTGGAGTGCGACGGCGGGCGGCAGCCCGGTGATTGACTCCACCTTGGGGTTGTGGCCCTGTTGGATGAGGCGTCGGGCGTAGGGGGCCACGGATTCGAAGTAGCGGCGCTGGGCTTCGGCAAAAATGGTGCCGAACGCCAGGGACGACTTTCCGGAGCCCGAGACTCCGGTGAACGCGACGATTGCATCGCGGGGTACGTCCACGTCCACGTTGCAGAGGTTGTTCTCGCGGGCACCACGGACCCTGACGAAGCCATCCTCGGCCTCGGCAAACTGTGGTGTTGGCTGGTCGGAATCGGGCTGCCGGGCAATTGTCAGTTTACTGTCCATTGATACGACTCTATCGTTCCGGACCCGGCGCGCTGTACGACGAATCGGTGGACATGGGCGAGCATCTTCAGGCATTCATGAACCTGATCAAGAAGGCCTGATCCAAGAATGATAAAGCCGTGGTGTTATCCGGTCCCCGAGAGGACAATGCGGTTCATGGCTGAACAAATCCTCGGGGACCAGGGCGTTCAAGAACAAGGCGGCAATGAGAACGTGGTCAAGCGGTTAATCGACTGCATCAACGATCGCCGGATCGAGGTTATGGATGAGCTCTTCCATGACGACGCCGTGATGCACTGGCCTCAGTCCGGCGAGCTTGTTCGCGGCGCAGAAAACCGGCGGGGCATCTACAACGCCTTTCCGCAGCTCCCCACCATCACGCCGCGTCGCCTGCTCAGCGACGGCAATCTGGTGGTAGCTGAGGCACGGCTGGACTACGGTGGACCCACCTTTGAGACGGTCTTCATCTTTGAATTTCGCGACGGCAAGATCGCCAAGGAGACAGCATACTGGAGTGAGGCCTTTCCGGCTCCGGAATGGCGTTCGCAGTGGGTTGAGATCAGCAGTTCTTAGGGGCGCTCGACGGCGGCCACCGCACTGATCTCCACCAAGGCCCCTGGTACGCCTAGTCCCGCCACAAACGCTGCGGTCACCAAGGGCGGTTCGTCGGATGCGAGCTTGGCAGCAATGGCTCCGTACCCGGCTGAGAGGTCGGCGCCGTCGACGAAGAGTACGGTCCACTGAATGACATCTCCGAGTGTTGCTCCTACGGCCTCCAATGCTGTCTTGGCGTTGTCCAGGGCGCGTGCAGACTGAACAGCCGCATCGCCTTCCCCGATGAGTGCACCCTGTGCGTCCACGGCGTTCTGCCCGCCGACGTAAATGGTGGTGGCGCCGGGAGGAACAACGGCGACGTGGCTGAAGGCAGGACTGGTCACGAGCCCGTCCGGACGGATGCGTTGAATGGGTGACATGACTGTATGGTCTCACCAGCGGCCGTCAGCTAACAGGGGATGAAGCCTACTCCGCGGCTGGTCGGCGTCGTTGCTGCTTGGTCGCTGATCTGAGTTCTTTTGCTGCACGGTGGCGTCGGGCGGAACCGCGCGTCGGCTTGGAGGCGCGGCGGACGGTCTCCGGAACGAGGCCTGCCCTGATGAGTTCGGCGAGCTTGGCCACAGCGATGTCGCGATTCCGTAGTTGGGATCGTTCCTCCGACGCGGTCACGGTAATCACCCCAGCGACGAGCCGGCGTCCGAGGCGTGTGAGCAGCAACTGCCGCTGCTCATCTGTCAGACTCGCCGATCCGGCGACACTCCACATCAACTCCGCACGACTGTCGGTGGTATTCACATGCTGACCGCCGGGTCCGGACGAACGGGAGAATCGCCAGCTGAGTTCCGCGGCGGGGATCGTCAGCGAGGGCGAGATTTCCAGGTCCATGAATCAAGCGTCGCACGTCATGGGCGCTCCCGCGGGCAGGTCCTGAGTGACATTTACTGACACGTTTCGGGAATTAGGTAAGGCTAAGCTAATCTTTCATTTTGTGATTGAACTGAGTGAACTCTCCGGGCTCGAGGCTACTGACCTGGTCCTCCGTTATGGGGACAAGGATGTGGTCCATGGAGCAGGACTTCGCCTTGAGCCGGGTCGTATCGTTGCGCTGGTGGGTCCGAATGGCAGCGGAAAGTCCACCCTGCTCCGCGCGCTTGCGCGATTGCACGAGGCATCTTCCGGAACCGTGAAGGTCAAGCCCGCCGACGGTGAGGCAACGGATGCGCTGATGATGAAGCGCAGCGACTTCGCCCGGCATGTGACACTGCTCTCCCAGAGCCGTCCCGTGCCGCACGGGCTGAGTGTCCGCGACGTCGTCGAGTTCGGACGCCATCCGCACCGGGGACGGTGGCGCGCGGCCGATCCTGAAGGTCCTGCCGCCGTCCACCGTGCCATGGAGCTGACTGGCGTAGCCGGGCTTGCTTCCCGGGGCGTCCACGAACTGTCGGGCGGACAACTGCAGCGTGTATGGCTGGCAAGCTGCCTGGCGCAAGACACCTCGGTTCTGCTGCTCGATGAACCAACCAACCACCTGGACCTCCGCTACAAAGTGGAGATTTTCGATCTGGTGTACGACCTCGCCCGCGTCCATGGAGTGGCAATCGGCGTTGTCCTGCACGACCTCGATGAGGCAGCCGCACTTGCCGATCACGTGGTGGTTCTGTCCGAGGGTCGCATAGCGGCCGCCGGACCCGCCCACGAGGCTCTCGATGCTGCGCTTCTCAGTGATGTCTATTCAATCCCCATCGTTACTCACACAGATCCGCTGACCGGCAGGCTGCGCACCCGCGCCGTCGGACGGCACAACGACAACTAAACCCCTGTAATACGTCATAACTCCCCAATACGAAAGGGACCACCGTGTCCATGAAAATCCACAAGGCCCTCGCGGCTACCGCTGCCTTGGCGGTCCTGCTCACCGGTTGCGGCACCACCGAAGGCCCCGCGAGCTCGGCGTCGAACAGCGCCGGCGCCGGTGAAGCCATCACTGTTACCGACGCCCGCGGCACCGAGGTTAAACTCGACGGCCCCGCCAAGCGCGTGGTCGGAACCGAATGGAACGTAGTGGAGAACCTGACCACCCTCGGCGTCATGCCGGTAGGCGTCGCGGACGTCAAGGGCTACAGCGCCTGGGTCACCGCCGGCAAGCTGGACAGCACTCCCACGGACATCGGAACGCGCAACGAGCCCAGCTTCGACACCATTGCTTCCCTCGACCCTGACCTGATCGTCGCCACCACCGACCTCGCCGAGCCAGTGATCAAGCAGCTCGAAGAGCTGGCTCCCGTCGTTGTGGTGAAGTCAGCCGATGGCAGCCGCCAAATCGCGCAGGCCGAGGACAACCTGAAGCTCGTCGCCAAGGCAACCGGCACCGAGACGAAAGCCGACGAGGCCATCGCGGCATTCGACGCAGCCGTGACAAAGGGCAAGGCCGAGCTTGAGAAGGCCGGTGTGGGCGGTTCCCGCGTGGCATTCGCCGACGGCTGGGTCGCCGACGGCAAGGTCTCCATCCGCCCCTTCACCAAGGGATCCCTGCTGGCAGACATCAACACCGAACTTGGCCTGGTGAACCCGTGGACCGTTGAAGGCGACCCTGCCTACGGCCTGGGTTCCACGGACGTGGAAGGCTTGACGGCCGTCAACGCCGATCACTTCGTGTACATCACCAACAGCGCGGACGGCGATTTCACTGAACAGCTGACCGACAACGCAGTATGGAAGTCGCTTCCGTTCGTGGCGGCCGGCAACGTGCACCGCCTTTCGGACGGTATCTGGATGTTCGGTGGCCCCGCTTCGATGACCCAGTACGTCGACGCAATCGTCGCCTCCCTCACCAAGTAGTCCCCACGCATGACCGACACTGTGAAAAGGCCCGCCATGACCGTTCCCGCGGCCGTGGCAGGTACTCCCGTGCCCCCGCCGGCGACTGGACCGGGTGCCCGCCGTCGTTCCGGACCAGCCCTGGTGGCTGGCACGGGGGTGGTACTCCTGGCACTGTTCTCGTTAATCCACCTCACACAAGGAACGGCCGACGTCGGCCCTCTCCAGTTGCTGGGGTTGCTTACCGGCAGCGGTTCGGACCAGGAAACCGCAGTGTTGGTCGCCTCGCGGGTACCGCGACTTTTCGCCGGCCTGCTGGTCGGCGCCGCCTTGGGGGTGGCCGGCGCGGCTTTGCAGTCGGCCACCCGCAACGTCCTTGCTTCCCCTGACGCTCTGGCTGTGAACGCCGGCGCGCATTTCGCCATAGTGGCTGTGGCGGCGTTCGGCCTATCCCTTCCGGCGCTCTTGTCCGGTGGCATCGCGTTCATCGGCGGCCTCGCCGCGGCGGTGCTCGTCCTGGCGTTGTCAGGCGGAGGTGCCAATGGCACCGGCGGTCCTATCCGCCTGGTCCTCGCAGGCACAGCATTGGCGTTGGGGCTGCATTCTGCCACCAGCGCCTTCCTTCTCTTGTTCAGTCAGGAAACTACCGGCCTCTATGCCTGGGGGCAGGGCAGCCTCTCGCAGTCCCGCACCGATGAGCTGATCCAGTTCACCCCTGTAGTTCTCCTGGCCATAGTAGGGCTTTTCCTCCTCGCCCGCAGGATGGATCTCCTCGGACTGGGTGACGACGCGTCCCGGCTGGCAGGTGCAGATCCGCGCCTTGCCCGGATTGGCGCCGTCGTACTTGCCGTCGTCCTGTCGGCCGCAGCGGTGACCATCGCTGGTCCGATCGGATTTGTTGGGCTCTGTGCCCCGGCGATTGTGCGCCTCCTGGCCTCCCGCCTCCGCGGCCTGGGCCGGCATCGTGCTCTGCTGCCTATCTCGGGCCTGGCCGGTGCCGTGGTGGTCATCGGCGCTGATGTCCTGGTCCGAGGGCTTTTCGGTGCGCAGGCAGGCGTTGAAGTTCCCACCGGTGCTGTTACAACGGTCTTCGGCGCCGTCTTCCTGGTAATACTGGCCATGCGGATGTCCGATGCCGGATTGAGCGTTGCCGGTGATGCCCTGGCGCGGCTTCGATCCCGCAGGTTCTTCCTCACCGTCTTGATCGGACTCCTGGTCCTGCTCACTGCTTTGCTGGTGGCCGGAGCATTGCTGGGTGATGCCAAACTCCTGCTCGGTGATCTCATCAATTGGCTCACCGGACAGTCGGGAAACCGTGTCAGCGCGGTTCTGGGTACCCGAATGCCGCGTGTTCTGGCGGCCGTTCTTGCCGGAGC
Organism: Pseudarthrobacter sp. PvP004; assembly: GCF_017876035.1. Lineage (NCBI taxonomy): Bacteria > Bacillati > Actinomycetota > Actinomycetes > Micrococcales > Micrococcaceae > Pseudarthrobacter > Pseudarthrobacter sp. PvP004. Next base: position 1,459,580 of record NZ_JAGINL010000001.1, on the reverse strand, counting down.
TGCCTTGGCCCTCGCCGGCGCGCTGATCCAAGCAGTGTCCCGGAACTCGCTGGCCGAACCCGGCATCCTTGGCGTCTCCGGCGGTGGTGGCTTGGCCGCAATCATCGTCATCACCACCGTTCCGACGGCCGGTTCGTGGGTCATCACCGGATCAGCGCTCGGGGGAGCGGCCCTGTCTGCGCTTCTGGTCTTCGGGCTGGCCTTCAGCGGTGGGCTTCAACAGAACAAACTAGTTTTGATCGGCATCGGCATTTCCGCGGGGCTGGCAGCTGCCATCACAGTCCTCCTGGTGACAACGGACCCATTCAATCAGACCAAAGCCCTGACCTGGCTCTCCGGCTCCACCTATGGCCGCAACTTTGCCTCCGTCCTGCCCCCGTTGCTTGCCCTGGTGCTGGCGCTACCGGTTCTGGCGGGCATGCGGCGTGATCTAGACTTGATCGCCGTGGACGACGATTCGCCCCGGGTGCTTGGAATCAGGCTGTCCGGATCCCGGCTGATCCTGCTCTCCATCGCAGTGCTGCTGACTGCTGGGGCTGTCTCATCAGTAGGCGTCATTGCCTTCGTGGGCCTGGTTGCACCGCACGCGGCCCGCACACTGGTGGGTGCACGACACTCGCGTGTTCTTCCCGTGGCGGCGCTGATTGGCGCCTGCACGGTGGTCCTGGCGGATGTCATCGGCCGCACGGTCATAGCGCCGGCCCAGATTCCCGCCGGAATTATGACGGCACTGGTGGGCGCCCCGTATTTCGTTTACCTGCTCTGGCGTTCAAGAGTTGACCGGACGGTCTGACGCTCACACCTTCTGCGCTGACTTCACCTCCTGCGCGGTGTTCATGTTCTGCGCGATGTTCATGTCCTGCGCGGGTTCACCTCCTACGCATAGGATCGACTCATGGCCGGTTCCCTGGATTTCCTTGGCCCCATCCTGGAAATGATGACGTGGGTGGGGTTCGTTCCGGGCGTGCCTCTTCTGATCAGCGCCTGGGTCCTGGCCAAGCGTCGGTGTGTTTGGGGGACTGCGGCCGGAGAACAGTTCGCTGCCGGGGGATTTCTGGGCGTGCAATGGCTGGATCAGTCGAACGAGGAACAAAAGGTCCTGTTGGACATCCCTGCCCACGACGGCAGCATCGATTCCCGCTCAGTGGTGGTCCATTACGACCTCTGCCACCCCTCCCGATGTTCACTGCAGCCACCGCGTCACGACAACACTGTGTTGATTCTGGGCTGGATCCTCACTGGTGTTGGGATTCTCAGCACCATTGGGGGATTCTTCCTCCTTCTCCTCTAGCGCGGACCTCTTGAACGCCCGAGCGCACCGGGGCTAGCATTTCCGCGCACCGTCAACGCGCACGGTTAAACCGAGGAGACTGCTATGAGTGAGACGACCGCAACCCTGATGGTGGACCTGATCATTTCCCTGGACGGCTACGCTTCCGCCGAAGGGTGGCCTGGCTGGTGGGGTTTGGAAGGTCCGGAATACTTGGCCTGGCTCGACGAAGAGGGAAAGAAGGACTTCACCACCCTCATGGGGGCCACCACGTATCGAGTGATGTCCAGCATGTCGGAGGAAGCGTCTGGGGACAGTTCAGGGTTCTCCGAGGAAGAGGGCGCCAGCTTGACCGGGCTGGCTGCCATGCCCAAAATCATCTTCTCCTCCACGCTGAAGGAGCCCTTGGTGTGGCCCAACTCGGAGCTTATTTCCGGTGACGCTGTGGAGGCCGTGCGGGAACTGAAGCGGACCCGATCAGGAACGTTCAGCACGCTGGGCAGCTTGAGCCTTTGCCGCTCCCTGCTGGCAGCCGGACTGGTGGACAGGTACCGTTTGGTCGTCTTTCCCGTGATAACCGGGAAGACGGGGCGTGAGCGCATTTACGACGGATACCCGGATGTCGCTCTGGACATGGTGGACAGCCGGACGTTTGACGGCCGGCTCCAGCTGCTTGAGTACGTTCCCCGCGTCATCGACGCCCCGCTGACCAGAGGATGACTTCCGCTGCTCCGGTAGTATCCGGTTAAGCGCGCTGCTTGGCGAAGAGGGGCTCCAAGCACTCTGCGTAGTGGGTCATCATTTCCGAGAATGTCAGCAGACGGCGTCCCGTCAAGTTGGCCGTGCCGGCGTCCTGCGGCTCCGGTGTCGTCACCACGCAAAGAAGAGGTTCTGTACTGCTCCCGCCCGAGGTGAGGACTGCGATTCCCCATGGATCCACGGGCTCGGTGACTGAGATGCCCGCATGGTCGAAGGTGTCGCGGAGCACGTACCGGGTAACCGTCCGCCATGACTGGAGAAACGGCGGCTGCAACTGCTCTATGAGGTCATCGTCAGTGGCGTCATAGGCCTCTGTGAGGGCGGCCGACAGTCCGTCCCACTCGTTGGCGTCCCGAACCATGAGGTGTGCGGTCCTCAGGCGATCAATGGTTTCAATCAACGTCATGGCAGTCCCCAAACTTCCCGTTGCTACGCCTGCCCCGAACCGGGCAAGCCTGACCGCCGTCGGCATGTCACATCAAGAGAACGGTTGGAGCGGCAGCATGATTCCCGGAGCAGTTTGCACCTTTGTTTCCGGCTGCTCCCGCACTCCTTGGGCGCCTAGTAAATCAGTAGTCTTACTAATAGGCTGGTCGCTTGGGGAAAGTCCCCGAGCTGAAGGGAAACGAGGCGAGGCATGACCGAAGAGCAGGGAATCAGCAAGGTTGTTGACATCATCAACGACTCCAGGATCGGAATGTTGACCACTATCAACGAAGCGGGGGCCCTGGTCAGCCGGCCACTGGCCGTTCAGGAAGTCAAGGACGACGGCGACATGTGGTTCTTTACGGGACTGGGCACCTCGCAGGTTGCCCATGTGCGTCAAGAGCCGCGGGTCAATGTTTCATTCGGCAAAAACACCGAATGGGTTTCCATAGCCGGGACTGCCGAGGTTGTCACGGACCGGGAGAAGATCCGCGAAATGTGGAACCAGGTGGTGGAGGCATGGTTCCCCGACGGCCCGGACACCCCTGAAGTGTGTCTCCTGCGCGTTGACTCGGAATCCGCCGAGTACTGGACCAGCCCCGGCGGAACAGCCGCGACGGTACTCCAATGGGTTAAGTCGAAGGTCACGCATTCCCGGTTCAGCGTGGGCGAAAGCGGCACTGTAGAACTATGACCTGCCGTGGTTGATGTGGAGCGGTTTCGGCTTCTCCTTGAGGAGGAACGTGACCGCAAACTCTCCCTGCTGAAGTCGCTGCGAAGCGACATCAGTTCGGTAAGCCTTGCCCGGCAGGACTCCAATGTGGACGACGAGCACGACCCTGAGGGCAGCACCATAGCGTTCGAGCTCTCTCAGGCTTCCGCACTGCTGGAGCAGAGCCGGGTTGGCCTGGATCAGATCAACGCAGCCCTGGAGCGGATTGCCGCCGGGAGCTATGGTCGATGCGAAATCTGCGCAGTAGCTATTCCGGAGGGACGGCTTGAGGCTCGGCCCTGGACGCCATTTTGCGTGGAGCACGCCTCGGGCAAGCCAAGATAGCCTGCGGAGAAGCTGAGCTAGGTGGACATTCCCGGCGAGACCGGCACGAAGTCAATGCCCTGCTGGACCTTCTTTTGGGGCCCCCGGTTGAACCCCTTGGCGTCCAGGTGATTGCCCGCCCTGTAGGCTGCGAGCGCTTCGTCGTAGATCTCGTTGAGCCGCCACCCGGTGAATACTTCCTGGCTTCCATCGGAAAAGACGACGGCCACGGAAACGCTGGCGGGAAAATGCCTGTTCATCCGGATAAAGCCTTGGGGGTCCTGCTGCAGGGAGATCACGTGCCAACCGCGCTTTCAGTAGTGGGTGCTCCCAGTCTTCCGTACTTGGGCTGCATTTACATCCAGGTGACGCAGGGCCACAATGGCCCCCATGTCCATTCTGAAAGTGCCGTCCGAATCCGGGGCCACCGGGCTGACGGCCGAAATCTATGAAGCCGATATCCGTTCCATGGGTTACGTTCCCAGCCACACCAAAGCCATGAGCCTGAACCCCGAGGCGCACCAGATCTGGGAGTCACTCACGCAAGCCATCAGTTCGTCTTTGGGCCTCCGGCGCTATGAGCTGGTGACCCTCGCCGCAGCCCAGGCGATTGGGTCGTCACACTGCAGGTTGGCTCACGGCAAGAAGACCCTGACCATCATCGACGAGGAGCAACTGCGCGCCATCGCCCATGATTATCGCGAAGCCGGGCTGCCTCCCGAGGAAGTAGCCATGATGGACTATGCCGTGAAACTCAGCACTGATGCCGCCGCAATGAACGACGACGATACGCAGCGGCTTCGCGACGCAGGCTTCAGCGACCGCGAGATCGCGGATATCACCCTGGCGGCTGCGGCGCGGAACTACTTCAGCCGTGCGCTCCTTGCCCTGGCTGTGGAGTTGGATGTCCCTCCAGGGGTCAGTCCTGAACTGCAGGAGGCGCTGCTGGCGCCGCTGCCCGCCTCAGGTGACTAGCCGCCGTCGGGAGCTTTTCCTTTGTTCTCCAACCGGTAATTGAGCAGCACGATTCCGGAGGGGTAGTGCCGGCACTCCAGGAGTTCCAGTGTGGTCCACTGGCTGACCCGGCCGAAGAAGGGAACGCCGCCGCCCAGAACCACCGGGATGATGGACAAACCGAGTTCGTCAATCAAGCCCAGCTCGACGAACTCCGTGACCAACTCGCCTCCTCCGAAGAGACAAATGTCCTTGTCCTGGGGGATGGATTCCTTGATCCGGGTGACGAGCTCGCGCAGCTCTCCGGAGAACAGTTCCGTCCTGCCCTTGGTAGCTAGCGTTTGATCGTGCGTGACAACATACGTTGGGACCTTGGATCCTCATCCTCCCATCTTCGACACCTCGCGGAAAGTGTTGGCTCCCATGATGTAGGCGCCGGTCCTCCGCTCGGTCGATTCAAAACCGTAGTCTTCGTTTTTTCCCATGGAGTTGTTCAACCACGAGAGGTCGCCGCTTTCGGAGGCGATAAAGCCGTCCAGGCTTGCGGCCATTCCGCCGAACACGATGCTCATTGCCGGGGCTCCTGGTCGGATTCGGTCTCGGACGTCGAGGCCCGGTCCGCCGTCGCGCCGTGCTTCCGGCTGGCCAGCAGGAAAGGCAATGCGATGAGCTCGATGACACCGGCCATGGCCAATGATGCCGGGTAGCCGTAGAGGTCGGCTCCCCGGCCCAGGGCGGGCTGGATGACGACGCCGCCGCTGGAACCCATCAGTGAATCGAAGCTCAGGACGGTGGCCCGTTGCTTGGACGGGATCATGTCGTTTACATAGGCCTGCCGGACGGGCGTGGCCGCAGAACCTACAACGGCCCACAGCGCGAGCAACACCAGCGCCACCCAGAAGATCCGAGTCAAGCCCAGGACCAGCAGAATCAGGCCGCCAACCAAGGCGCCGAGGATGAGCACGGATGTGCGCTTGTGGAACAGCTTCCGGGCGTGGGGGGCGAGCCAGCCTCCCAGGATCTGCGATCCTGCCACGATCGCGGCGGCCAATCCCGCTATTGAATAGGCCTCCGGGTCGCCGAACAGGTCCAAAAGGTACGGCTGCAGTGCGTAGAAGACGTAAATTCCGACGCCGGCACTGAACGGCGCTGCCAACATCACGTATCGGACGGGCGGGTTCTTCAAACCGTTCTGGATCGACGCGGACAGCACCGCGCGGGTGGCGCGGAGGGGGTGGGTGGAACGCTCAGGCGTGAAGCCGACGTCGTGCATGAGTCCAAAGGCCACCGCGAACATGGCGAGCAGTACCAGCACGCGGAGGAGGAACGGCACGCCAAGGTTGGTGGCCTGGGCAATCACCCCGCCGGCCACTGAGCCCACCAGCATCGCTACGCCCTGAACCATTTGGCCGCGCCCCAGCACGGATTCCAGCCCTCCTTCGTAGCCGGAGAAGCGAAGGGCATCAACCAGCCATGCCTCAACGGCGCCGGAGAAGAACGTGAAGCCGAGGCCCAGGAGGACGGATACGACCGCCCACATCCAGAAGGGGGCGGAGATCTGCCACATCACGTAGTACAGGTAAGTGGATACGGCCAGTGTCACCGTGCCCAGCAGGAACGAGACACGCCGCCCCCACCCATCAGCAACCACCCCTGTGGGGATCTCGAAAAGAACCATTCCGGCTGTGAAGAAGGCGTTGGCGGCGAAAGCCTCCAGGTTGCTCAGGCCGGCATCCAGCAGGAACAGGGTGTTGATTCCCCAGATGAAAGACGCCGCGACGGTATTACCCAGCGTCAAGGTGAGGTAGACGCGCTGGATCTTGCGGGCGGCGTCATTCAGGGTGTCGCCGCCCCCGCCGTTGCGAGGAGGGACCACCAGCTAATTCTCGCCCTGTTGGTCTTCCGCCGCCAGATCCCCAAGGCCGCCAAGTCCCCAGGGATCTGCCGCTACGTTTCGTGACTTGTGGGGATGTCCTGGGAAGCTGCCCATTCGCTGACATCCCGGCGTTCAATGGCGGCAGCCATCATGTCCGGAAAGAGATCCGGCGTGCACGCGAATGCAGGCACACCGATGCCGGCCAGCGCTGCGGCATGGCTGGAATCGAAGGATGGATGGCCGCTGTCGCTCAAGGCCAGCAACGCAATCATGGTGGTGCCGCCGCCCACAATTGAGGCGGCACGACGCAGCATTTCCTCGGCTATGCCGCCTTCATAGAGGTCGCTGATCAGTACGAGGATGGTTTCGGTGGGTTTGGTGATTTGGTCCTGGCAGTAGGCCAGTGCTCGGTTGATATCGGTACCGCCGCCCAACTGCACGCCGAACAGCACGTCCACGGGATCATCCAGATCGTCGGTCAGATCCACAACTTCGGTATCAAAGACCACCAACTTGGTGCTCACGGACCGCAGTGAACTGAGGACTGCGCCGAAGACACTGGAGTACACCACGGATTCAGCCATGGACCCCGACTGGTCGATGCACAGGATGATCTCCCGCTGAATCTCGGAGCTGCGTCTGGCATGGCCATGGAGCCTCTCGGGCACTACCGTCCTGTACTCGGGTTGGTAATGCTTGAGGTTGGCGGCAATGGTCCTGTTCCAGTCGATATCCCGGTGCCGTGGCCGGCGGGTCCGAGCGGATCGGTTGAGTGCGCCGGAGACTGCTTGGATGGTCCTGGCACGTAGACGTTCTTCAAGTTCCTTGGTGACCTGCCGGATGACGGACCTTGCTGTCTCCCGGGAAGCCTCGGGGATCACCCGGCCCAGGCCCACGAGGGTACTCACCAATCCAATATCCGGTTGGACAGTGCGGAGCATCTCCGGTTCCAGGAGCAGCTGCCTCAGGCCTAGCCGGTCCATGGCATCGGCCTGCATCACTTGGACCACTGACGATGGGAAATATCCGCGAATATCACCGAGCCATCGGGCCACGCGCGGGCTGGACGAACCGAGCCCTCCACGTTGCTTGGACCCGTCACCGTAGAGCTCCTCCAGCGCCTGATCACGGCGAACGTCGTCGTCGGACAGCTGAACCGGCATGTCCTCCGCCGTCGTGATGCCATCAGCGTCGTGCCCGCCCAGGACCAGACGCCACCGGCTCAACCGGTCACGGTTGTCTCCGTTGGAAACATTGGCATCGGCAGAAACATCGCTCATGAAATTGCCTCCCATCCAAGGATCTTTGCCATCGCTCGTAGTGCCGGGCCGGCTGCGGCCAGGTCCGCGCTGGTGGACTCGGCGGTAAGGGCGGTGGACCCGACGCGGCTCAACTGCTCGCCAATTTCGCGCCGCTCGGGCCTACTGAAGGCCGAGAATGTCCTGCGGACCAGGGGCAGAACGTCCTCGAACACGTCATCGTCCACGCCATCCACCCAGTCATCGACAATCTGCAGGAGCCGCCGATCGTGGATCAGCAGCGTCGCATCGCCGGACAGCAGCCCATCCAACCAGGCGGCGGCTTCCGGAGCGGGGGTGGCGATGGACAGGCGTCGGCTAAGCCGTGCGGCGATGTCGTCTCCATCCACCAAGCCCGCATCCAGGAGGAGCCGTGTGGCCCTGCCGGCCACCGCGCCGTGGATCTTATCGGAATGGGCCACGGCGCCCAAAGCAGTGTGCCAATCGTCCATGGGCAGTTGCGGAAGCAAGGTAAGGCCGTCTTGAGCTGAGTCGATGGCGCGCCGCATAGCTCCCGCGGCGTCGTCATCGAGCCCGGCGCAAGCAGTAGGCAAAGCCACGCAGGACCGCACCACCGTGGTTTCCAGGATCTTCCGGACATCGCTCACGTCCACCCCGCGGACATTTCCGTATCTGCAGGTGCGGGCAAGAGGGGCGATGGTTTCCAAGAGAGGCGCGACGTCCTGCTGCAGGGCGGTGCGTTCAGCCAGGGCAGATACGACGCCGGCAATACCGTCGGGCAGCTCGGCCAACAGACAGCTTTCCAACAGTTTGCTCAAAGCAGGCAGACTTTCGGCTGCCTGCGCCTGCTCTGCGACGAAACTAGCTGCGGCGGAGGCAACGGTGGTGCCGTAGCGGCTTGCTTCTACCACTGAAACAGCCAGCTCAGGCTTCCATTCAAGGATCCAAGCCTCCTTGAACGTGCCGGTAGTCCGACCGGTGTCCGTTGGCTGACCCCAATCCACACCCACCAGGGCCAGACGATGGAGGAGCACCGAACGCGCCAGCTGGTTCGGCTTGCGCAGGTCCAGGACCATGACCTCGTGCATCGCGCCGGGCTTCATGCGCAAGCTACGCTGGGTGGCGGCGAGGTCGGCGGCCAAGGGCAGGGTGGGTACGGTATCCGGTACTTTTCCGAGCTCGTGTCCGACGGTGAGCTCCCTGTGTACCAAAGCCAGTGGCAGGGGAGAACCATCGCAGAGAACAGTCTGCGCTGCATCGTCCAGTTCAGGTAGGCCAGGGCTGGGCCGTCCGCGAACGGCGGCCAAGGCAGTAGCCATCCTGCTGGCCTCCACCACGGAGGCCGTGGAAGCATCCAGGTTCTCTTTCCGCAGGGCGTGGGCTACCCGAACCAACCATGTAGTGGCAACGTCCCTCGTGGGGTCCTGGGCCATCCAATGTGCGAACAGGTGTTGATACCAGCCGGGCGCGGTGACGCCTGCACCGTATCCGCTGCCCAGGCTGAGCCGGCTCGAGGTCCAAGGGACCCAGGTGACGGCCACCTTGGTTTTGGGCAAGCCTGCGAGCACTTTGTTGTCGGCAGAAAGTGAAGGGAAACCAGCGGGCACCAGCGCCGGTGCGTGGTACGCGCCGCACACTACTGCGATGCGTTCATGCCCTTCGCGTATGGCGGCGCGCAAAAGGCGTCGCATGGCAGCTTCCCTGCGGTTGTTCTCCACCACGTCAGGATGGTCAGCGGGACGTTGGTCCAAGGCCCTGATTTCGGAGATCGCATCGATGAGGGCTTCGAACCGTTCAACAGGGTCTGTCTTCCGGTGCTCTACCGCGTCCTCCCACCAGCGCTCCGCATCGCTGTAACCGGCAGCTTCGGCCAGCATCCCGATGGCGTCTGGCCGGTAGGCCTGCTGCGGGACGGCGGGAGGTTCCAAGCCGTCGTCGGGAGTAGAAGCGGCAGGCTCTTCCTCCTCAGTAGCCGACAGGGCACGTTCCTCCGCGGCCCGCAGCGCAAACGTGTGCGCCGCGGGTAAATCGATGGCTCGCACCAACTTGCTCGTGGACAGGGCCCAACGAATCGCCACCCACTCGGGCGAGAAGCTGGCCATCGGGTAGAAGGAAGCTAAACGGGGCTCGTCCACCGCGTAGATCAGGCCTGCGACGGGCGGAACCATGTCCGGATCCGTGACCAGCGGGATGACTTGGTCCAGTTCCGGCGGCCCTTCCACCATCACCAGATCGGGCCGAAGGGTGGCCAAGGCCTCAGCGACGGAATGGGCAGAACCCGGACCGTGGTGCCGGATCCCCAGAATATGGACGTCTGTCATGTTTCAGTTGGACGATTCGAGGTCGCGGCAGGCCCGGTACAGGTCTTTCCATTCAGGCCGGTTCCGGACGACTGTCTCCAAGTATTCCTGCCAAATCACGCGGTCCTGCACCGGATCCTTGATCACCGCGCCCACCAAGCTGGCGGCCACGTCCTCCGCCCGTACGGTGCCATCGCCAAAGTGCGCTGCCAGGGAGAGCCCGTTGGTCATCACGGAGATGGCTTCTGCCGTGGACAACGTGGCGGATGGCGATTTGATGGTGGTGCGTTGGTCCTGGGTCACGCCTGAACGCAGTTCGCGCATGACGGTAACCACCCGGCGGATCTCGGACAGTGCAGCCAAATCGGCTGGCAGCTCCAAGGACTCTCCCAGGCTGCGAACCCGGGTGGTCACGATTTCCACCTCCTGGTCGATGCTGTCCGGGAGCGGCAGGACCACGGTGTTGAAGCGGCGGCGAAGGGCGGACGAGAGGTCGTTGACGCCTTTGTCGCGGTTGTTCGCTGTGGCGATGACGTTGAAGCCCTTCCGCGCCTGAACTTCCTCATTGAGCTCAGGGATGGGCAGGGTCTTCTCGCTGAGGATGGTGATGAGGGAGTCCTGCACATCGGAGGGTATTCGAGTGAGCTCCTCTACCCGTACCAGGCTTCCTGTTTCCATGGCCCGCATGACAGGACCCGGAACCATGGCGGCGCGGGAGGGGCCATCGGCCAGCAAGCGGGCATAATTCCATCCATACCGCAGAGCCTCTTCGGGCGTGCCGGCAGTACCCTGCACCACCAACGTGGACGAGCCTGAGATGGCTGCCGCCAGATGCTCACCAAGCCACGTTTTGGCGGTTCCCGGGACACCCAGCAACAGCAGGGCGCGGTCTGTGGCCAGTGATGCCACGGCGATTTCCACCAGGCGTTCAGATCCGAGATACTTCGGGGTGATCCGGGCGCCATTGGCCAGGGTTCCTCCCAGGATGTACGTGGTGACAGCCCAGGGAGACAGCCGCCAGCTGGGGGGACGGGGGCGGTCGTCAACTGCAGCCAAAGCGCTGAGTTCATCGGCATACGCATTCTCGGCGTGGGCGCGAAGGACCTCTGTTGCGTTCTGGGCATCGGTCATCGGAAAGCCTCCGTCAGGGATTGTCTGAATGATTCGTATTGGACTGCGTCGCGCAACACTCGGCGCCGGGCGACGTCGTCGTCTGTTCGTTCCAGAAGCTGCCGGCAACGTTGGTTGGCCTCAGGTGGAAGCGCGGTAGGCAAAACTGCGGCCAGGGATGCTGCCAAACGGCCCCCGTCCTTGCCGGAGATCACTGTGAGCACAGCTTCAGCCAAGGACACGGACCACGGCTGCGGCAGGTCTTGCAGAAGCGGAGCCAGCGTCAAGGGGTCGTCGCCGCTTTCCCGGACATGCCGCTCCAGCCAATGTTCCCGTTCTTCGGCAGGCAGGCAGACCAGCAGTCTTCTGTCCGTCCTGACGGTGAGCAGCGCACGCGCCCACTCGGTATCTTTGCGGGCGGCAGCGGTGGCGATCAATACGTCCAGGATGCGCGGTTCGCCCTGCACCAACGCAGCGGTGGCCGCCCGGTTCCGGCCCGAAACCGAGGTCCATACATCCAGCGGGGCTCCACTGATGATGGCGTCCAACCGCGCCAGTCGGTCTGGTTCGCCCCTGCGCGGGTCGGCCGGAACCCCGTCGCGTAGTGCCGCCCCGTCAGGGTCCGGAGGGAGATCGATGTCCAGCCGTTTGTTCAAGAGCCCTTTGACGTGCAGCAGGGGTACCAGCCGGGCGGCCATGCGGGCCGCGCGGGCACTCCCCGGAAGCTGGTCCAGGAGCCGGAGTGCCACGTCGCGAACACTCTTGGCTTTGTCGTCCAAGGCCTGCTCCAGCAGTGCTTCGTCGTCATCATGCACGTTGCCGGCGAACAATGCCAGGTTGCCGGCGCGTTCCCTTGCGCTGAGAGACGTCCAGTGCGCCAGGAGTTGCTCACGCGCAGCTGCCGGATCAAGGCCTCTTAGCCGGTCAAGCTCTACCGCGGCGTCGGCGCTCCCAAGTTCAGACCACTCTGCCGCAGCCTCCTGTGAAGATGGGCTCTTGAGTTCCTTCAGCCAGCGGCCGCGGGTTCCAATGGCAGGTTCAAGGCGCCTGAAAACGGCGGATTTGGTCTCGGCCACAAGGAGCAACGCGGGCAGCAGGCGGTGGGGGACCCGCCGTCGTGTTTCTTCCGCGAACTGTAGCCAGTCCACTACCAGCTGGGTTCTCAGTTCGAGCCCCACGGGTGGCTGGGTCAGCAAGAGTTCCAGGAGCCGGGCGGCCTCGCCACTGGCTTGGGGCTCCGTGTCAGCCGGGGCCGGCGAAACAAGCCCGCTGCTTGGGGCTGCGGCTGCTGTCCGGGATGTACGGGTTGCGACGTCGGCCATGGCGGCTTGATCAAGCAGGGATTCCTCGCGGGGAAGGCCTTCAGGCGCACGAAATCCCAGTTCGTCGGGCGGCTTGGGTGCGTCGTGTCGTCCTGTCCCCACCAGCGCTGCTGTTCGGAGTTCAGCCAACCACGTCATGGAGTTACCACCATTCCGTCGACGACGACGGTCAGCGGACGAAAACGGCCGTCATCCAGTTCGCCGAAAATGTCCACAGCATGGCCACCGGTCAGTGCCAGCAGGGAGTCAAGGGGAGCATCCACCAGAGGAAGGGCGTGGCCTTTTGGATCGTGCAACCACCCCCTCTCCTCGGGGTTGACGGTGACGCCGCCCAACAGCACGGGGTGCCGGGTCCGCCATGGTGAGCGCGCAACTGCAGCTGACTCCTGTTCGAGCGCTTGCATGATGCTGTTGCCGTTCCCGAGGCTTTTGACAACCCCCTGCGGGACGATGGCGCTGGTGAACATGGCACGCTGCGGTGCTGAGCCGGGGTAGCGGGCAACCGTGGCTTCAAGCTGTGCGCCCGCAAGTTGCGGCGCCGCCAGCCCCTGGCCTTGCGCGGCGAAGTCAAGGACCACCACCATGGTTCCGTCGGGGGCGCGAAGCCAGGTCCGTTGTTGCTGGAGGCGTCCGTCGTCGCTCCGATGGGCTCCAAGTACCAGCCACGGGCCCGCCAAGGACTCGGTATCCTGTACGTCGGCAGACGCCGTGGCCCATCCGAGGGCAGCCTTGACGTCAGCGAATTCTTCCGGCGAGAGTGTGTCCCGTGCTTTCCATGCTTTGGCCAGCGCCCACCAGCGGCCGGCGTGAAGGAGGAGATGGTCTGCCCAGTCCGTCCTGCCGTGGATTTGGGAAGCCATGTCCCGCACTTGGTCGGCCAAACCAGGAAGCTGCGAGTCCACCAAACGGGCAGCCACACCGTCCCACCACGAATAAGGCTGCCTGCGTGCAGCGGCAAGTCCTGTCCGGACAAGGTCCGTCAGCCAGCGCGAGAAGTCGTCTATCCCGGCGTCCATGAGGGCCAGCCTGGCGGCGAGACGTTTTGCCTGGGCTTCCGGATCTGCGGGTTGTTCGGCTTGTCGACGTCCTTTGGCCGAGGCACGATCAGCCCTTTGACCGGCCCATTCCTTTGCGAAATCGGCGGCGTCGGCGCCGGCCTCGGCCGCCTCACCCCGGGACCAAAGAAGCAGCAAGGCCAGAGCATGCTTGCAGGGGAACTTCCGGCTGGGACACGAGCACCGGTAGGCGGGTGCGACGATGTCCACGCTCACTTGGTACGGCGTTTTTCCGCTGCCTTGGCACTTTCCCCAAACAAGGACATCGTTGCTGCCCGATTCAGACCACGGGCCGGGATGTGCAAGTTTCCGTGCTGCTGCGAGCGAGGAAGAGTCCGGAGCGGCCTTCATCACTGTATCTTCGCTCCACCGCCCCATGAATCACATTCTGCCTGACCGCTCCGACACTATAGAACAACGTCACGGTGTGGCGCCGGAACAACCGGGGAGTTGACGGTCGGTTCCCCGGCTGATTCCGGTTCTGTTCAGGCTTGGTTGCTGACCAAGCCCGGCTCTGCGGCGCCCGCTTCAGTACGTCCCGCAGACAACAGCGGCGCGAAGAATCCGCCAAGTTCCGCCGTGGCCGTCAGGGGCAGCACGTTGGCGACATACTGGTCAGGGCGGACGACAACAACGACGCCGTCGCGGCTGAGGCCTCGTGTATCGAAGATGTCAGCGTTCGGGTCGGCGCCGAAGACCTTCTCGAGGTACGTGAGCTTGAATGGTCCGACCGTCGGCTTGAAAGCTGCAGGTACTGCGTTGATATCGATGGTGGTGTGGTCTTGCTGGTAGATCACCTTCACATCGAACCAGGCGTCGCGGTCAGCGCTCGACGGCGTCGCGGCCAGCGGCGATTCCGGCGAGTTCGCGATCCATTCGGCGAAGTCCGCCACCGGACCAGCGGCGCCAGCCTGGGCGGCGTCAGCGAAAACGTAGATGCGCCAGCGCCCATCAGCTTTGGCGTGGTGACCCAGGTGCATGGGATTGGTGTCGCAGACGCGGACAACCGACGCGGACTTGAAGCGTTTACCCACCGGGAAGCCGGTGGCGAGTTCCTGGTGCTGTGCTTCGGCTACAAGCATCGATGGGGCGTATTGGGTCATGAAGCCGGCAGGGAATTCGGCGGTGCTGGTGTAAAAGGTCTCCAGTTCCGCGGGATCTTCGAACTCTTCGGGTTTCTTGGCCATCAACGTGGACCACTGCTTGTCGAAGTCGATGAGGTTCTTCGCCACTACCTGGCGTTCGGCCGAGTAGGTGTCCAGCAGGCTTTCCGGGCTGCGGCCTTCGAGGACGTGGCCGAGTTTCCAGCCGATGTTGAAGCCGTCTTGCATGGAGACGTTCATGCCTTGGCCGGCCTTGGCGGAGTGGGTGTGGCAGGCGTCGCCGGTGATGAACACCCGTGGGGTGCGCGTTCCGCGCTCCTCCGGCAGAACGTCGTCGAACCTGTCCGTGAGCCGGTGGCCTACCTCGTAGACGCTGTGCCAAGCAACGTTGCGGACGTCCAATGTGTACGGGTGGAGGATGTCGTTGGCCTTTTGGATGATCTGCTCAATGGTCGTCTTGCGCACAGCGCCTTTGTCATTGGGATTAACTTCGCCCAGGTCCACGTACATGCGGAACAGGTGGCCGCCCTCGCGGGGGATCAGCAGGATGCTGCCGCCCTCGCCGGACTGGATGGCGCACTTGGTGCGGATGTCAGGGAAGTCGGTGACGGCGAGGACGTCCATGACGCCCCACGCATGGTTGGCTTGGTCGCCGGCAAGGTGGCAGCCAATGGATTCGCGAACCTTGCTGCGGGCGCCGTCTGCTCCCACGACGTACTTGGCCCGGATGATCCGCTCGTGGCCTTCGTTGGGCCCGGACGTGTGGGCAAGCGTTACGGCCACAGGATATTCGCCCTCGCCGGTGACCTGGAGACCGTGGAACTCATAGCCGTAGTCCGGCGTCATGCGTGTGGGGGAGTTGGCCATGAACTCCGCGAAGTAGTCCAGGACGCGGGCCTGGTTGACGATCAGGTGCGGGAATTCGCTGATACCGGCCGGATCATCCACGGCGCGGGCGGCGCGGACGATGCGGGAGTGGTCAGCCGGGTCCGGCTTCCAGAAGGCCATCTCCGTGATGCGGTAGGCCTCGGCGGTGATGCGCTCCGCAAACCCGAATGCTTGAAAGGTCTCCACGCTGCGTGCTTGGATGCCGTCTGCCTGGCCGATGGCCAAACGACCGGGACGTCGCTCAATAATGCGGGTGGTGACATCCGGAAACTGGGAA
Source organism: Pseudarthrobacter sp. PvP004 (assembly GCF_017876035.1). Taxonomy (NCBI): domain Bacteria; kingdom Bacillati; phylum Actinomycetota; class Actinomycetes; order Micrococcales; family Micrococcaceae; genus Pseudarthrobacter; species Pseudarthrobacter sp. PvP004. Next base: position 1,443,945 of record NZ_JAGINL010000001.1, on the reverse strand, counting down.
AGCTGAGCCGCGGTCAGCATCCCAGCAGGACCCGTGCCCACGATAAGGACGTCAACTTCGTCGGGAAGCTCGGCTGGGCGGTTGATTCCGACGCCGGCCGCAGGCTCGACTCGCGGGTCACCGGATACGTAACCGTGGTGGTGGAACTGCACGGGCTTTCCTCACTTCTTTGTGGGCAATGATCTAGGTTTGTTCGATAATAGAACAGCGTGTTCTATTATCGCTCCAATAATCGTAATGCGGCTCACACCCGCGTTCAAGTACCTCACGCGTCTTATGACAGAACCTGGTGTTCGCCTCCTTCGGATTGACCTACGGGCATGTCAGGATCAGGTATGCCGCGACTGATGCTCCTGGACACTGCCTCCCTGTACTTCCGTGCCTTCTACGGTGTGCCCGATTCCATCCGCCGACCCGACGGAACACCCGTGAACGCAGTGCGGGGACTCATGGACATGATCGCCCGCCTCACCACCGACTACGAAGCCACGCACCTCGTCGCCTGCTGGGACAACGACTGGCGCCCTCAATGGCGCGTGGATCTGATCCCCAGCTACAAGTCCCACCGCGTCGCTGAAATCGTTCCAAACGGCCCGGACGTTGAGGTTGTCCCAGACCCCCTTGAAGCGCAGATACCCATGATCCGCCGTGTACTGGACCTTGCCGGGATCGCCGTGGTGGGCGTTGACGACCATGAGGCCGACGATGTCGTGGGGACCTATGTGAGCCAAGCGCACATCCCGACCGACGTGGTCACCGGCGACCGCGACCTTTTCCAGCTCGTCGACGATGACCGTGAGGTCCGTATCATCTACACCGCCCGGGGCATGAAAAACCTGGAAGTTGTCACGGACGTCGTAGTGGTGGGCAAGTACCGTGTCCTGCCCCAGCAATATGCCGACTTCGCAACACTCCGGGGCGATGCCTCCGACGGGCTCCCCGGCGTTGCCGGCATAGGAGAAAAGACGGCAGCATCATTGCTTGGCGAGCACGGATCATTGGAAGGACTGCTTGAAGCGGCAGAAGACCCCGACGGCGGTCTGTCGGCTTCCATACGGGCGAAGCTGTCCGCGGCTGCTGACTACCTCAAGGTGGCACCCGCCGTCGTGAACGTTGTGCGCGACTTGAACGTGCCGACGCTTGAACAAGCGGGCGCTGAACTGCGCCCGGTCACCGGCGACGCGCGCACCGAACTTGGGCAGCTGGCCTCTGACTGGAACCTGGGTGGATCAGTCAAGCGGCTGCTGGACGCGCTGGACCGGGTCCGCTAACGACACGTCCCACAGACTCGGCTTTACTTTCACAGCCGAATGACAGGTTCGAAACAGCCTGGGCTGTGGTGGGCCTCTCATGGTGTTAAGAGGACGGCACCATTGACCGTCCCTCAGACACCAGCCGTACGGACGGCTCATTGAGGAGAGGTACATGTCGAGAACCAAGAGAATCACCTTGACCGTCGCAGCAGGAGCGCTCGCATTGGGCGCCGGATTGGGCGCGACCAGCATCGCCACTGCTGCCACCACACCGTCGCCTAGCGCCACGTCATCCGCGGACGCCACCACACCGTCAGATCGCGGCGGTAGGCCCGGCGGCCACGGACACGGCCGGGACGGCGGCCAGATCGCCGCGGAACTGGCCACCAAGCTGGGAGTGGACGAAGCCAAGGTCACCGAAGCCTTAAAGGCGTTCCGCGAGGCAAACAAACCCGCCACACCGCCCGCACAAGGAACGGAAGGAACCAAGCCGGACCGCACAGCACAGGATGCAGCCCTGGCGAAGTCTCTCGCCGAAGCACTCGGTGTAGACGAAGCCAAGGTCACCACGGCACTGGAAGAAATCCGTGCCGCCGCCCAGGAAGAGCGTTCCGCTGCGCTGAAGACCAAGCTCGACAAAGCGGTAACGGACGGCAAGCTCACACAAGCCGAAGCTGACGCCGTGACCAAAGCTGTTGAAGCGGGGGTCATCGGAGGAGGCGGACGCTAACTGAACCAACTACGACGATGATCGCTTGATCAAGGATCCCCTGGAGCATTCCGGGGGATCCTTTCCGTCGCATCAAAAACTCTTCCAAGGTGTTGTCGATTTTTACTCGCACTGTTCGACCTATGGATGAGAAAGTCGAAAAGGCGGCTTTCCACGACACAGGAGATTGAGTGAAATGGCGAAATACATGTTGATCATGCGGGCAGACGACGCTTCCTACGCCAAGTTCGAGAACATCGACTTCAACGAGATCCTCGAAGCCATGGGCAAATTCAACGACGAACTTATCCGTGCCGGAGTCCTCTTGGCCGCTGAAGGCCTTGACGATGCGAAACATGGCGTCGTGGTGGACTTCACCGGTGAAACCCCGGTTGTCACCGACGGCCCCTACGGAGAGACAAAAGAACTGTTCGGCGGCTACTACATCCTGGACGTCGCATCCCAGCAGGAAGCCGTCGAATGGGCCAAGCGTGCGCCCATGACAGCCGGTACCAAGACCGAAATCCGCCGCGTCACCAGCATCGATGAGTTCCCGCAAGACAACGAATGGATCCAAAAGGAGCGCGCATGGCGCGAGCAGACCGGCCAGCTCTGATTCCCACCACGGAAACTCCGGTCAACACCCACCCGCGTGAGCAGCAATGAGGCAAGGGCCGCCGTCGAAGCTGTGTGGCGGAGCGAATCCGCCCGCATCGTCGGCGCCCTTGCCCGCTACACCGGCGACTTCACATTGGCAGAGGACCTTGCGCAGGAAGCGCTCGCAGAAGCCCTCGTGTCCTGGTCGGTCAGCGGCATCCCCGCAGAGCCGGCAGGTTGGCTCCTGACGGCGGGCCGGCGTCGGGCGATCGATTCGTTCCGGCGACGTGCCGTGCGGGACGAAAAGTACGCCTTGCTGGCCCGCGGCCTGTCCGAGGAGGAACCGGGCGTGGACACTCTGTTCAACCCCGATTCGATCAACGATGACGTGCTCGCGCTGATGTTCATCTCCTGCCATCCGGTGTTGTCCAAGGAAGCGCGGATTGCCTTGGCGCTGCGGGTAGTGGGCGGCATGGGCACGGAGGAGATCGCCAAGGCGTTCCTGATGCCCGTTCCAACTATCCAAGCCCGCATCACACGGGCAAAGAAGACACTTGCTGCGGCCCACATCCCGTTCGCCGTGCCGGAGCCATCTGAAATTCCCGAGCGGCTGGGCTCGGTGCTGCAGGTTGTCTATCTGATTTTCACGGAAGGTTCCTTCGCTTCCGGAGGGGATTCGTGGATGCGGACAGAACTAGCCAGTGACGCACGCCGCCTCGCCCGTGTGTTGGTACGGCTGGCCCCCGAGCCCGAAGTGTTTGGCCTTTTGGCCCTGATGGAACTGACGGCCGCTCGCTTTCCTGCCAGGCTCGACGCCGCCGGACGGCCTGTCCTTCTTGAAGACCAGGATCGACGGCGATGGGATCAGTCCGCCATACGCCGGGGCAGGGCGGCACTTTCGACGGCGGTCGCTGCGGGCCGGGGGCTGGGCGCCTACGGGCTGCAGGCGTCCATCGCGGAATGCCATGCAGTGGCCCGGACTGCGGCAGAGACCGACTGGCAACGGATCGTCATTCTGTACGAGGCCCTCGGGCGGCTGTCTCCATCGCCCGTTATTGAACTCAATCGCGCAGTTGCCGTGGCCATGGCTTCAGGTCCCGCTGCCGGTCTGGACCTCGTGGACGCACTCAAGGGCAGGGGTGAGCTTGAAGGCTCCCACCTCCTGCCGACAGTTCGAGGTGAACTCCTCACCAGACTGGGTCGCCACACGGAGGCAAGGAATGCCCTGCTGGAAGCCCTGAACCTGTGCGGGAACGCCGCCGAACGGAGTGCACTGGAACGGAAGATCGCTGACCTTGCAGACCGGCTGAGCTGAAAGACAAACTGAACTGAAGGTCACGAAGAATGTGGCAAGGCGAGTGTCTGACAGAGTCTCCCACGTTAGGGCTGGGCCCGAGGACGGCCCGCATCCCAGTGCGGCCGTGACCAATGGCACGGTGGCCGGTAGAGAGGTGGCACGTAGGGCCCTGACCAAGGCGGCCGTGACGGGTTCCGCACTAACCCAGCCGTGGCTGCACTCCAGGACGGCGCTGCAAGTGGCGCTGTGACCTATACGGGCGCGCTCCTGCAATGGCCGCACCTTTTTGTGGCCGCGCCTGAGACAGCGGTGACTCAACAGGTTTTCGGTCGCGAATGGCCAGGCCTCACTTCACCGCGTACCCACCACCACTCCTGGGCTGACTTGTTGATGTTTTGAGGGGTGTGTGGTGGTGGTTGCGTCGGGGTGTTTGGTGGGGGTCGATGTGGGGTGGGGGTATGAACCAGGGGATGCCTGTTGTCATGTCGATGCGCCATTGCTCCTTGTGGATGAGGTGGTGGTGGTGGCTGCAGAGCAGGGTGCCGTTGTTTGTGCCTGTGGTGCCGCCGTGGGACCAGTAGGTGGTGTGGTGGGCTTCGCACCAGGGTGCGGGCATGGTGCAGTCGGGGAAGGCGCAGCCTTGGTCGCGGGCGGTGATGGCTTTGCGGATGTGGGGTGGGAAGATCCGGGTGGTGCGGCCGATGTCCAGGATTTGGGAGTCGCTGCCGAGCAGGACGGGGAGGATGTCGGCGTCGCAGGCGATTTTGCGGATGGTGTTCGGGTGGATCGGGCCCAGGAATGTGGCGGTCCCGGTGCTGAGCCGGTTCCCGGAGCCGGGCTGGGTGGGGCTGAGTTGGAGTTGGTTGAAGAGGTCGCGGCGGTCGATGGTGACGGTGACTTGGGGTCGGAGACCGCCGTTCGACGGGAGTTTCCCGGTGCTCATCGCGACGCTGCACGCACCGACGAGGCCGTCGAGGAGTTTCTGGGCCCTCGAGCGCCGGTCCAGATCCGGGCCGCTTGATCCGAGATCTGCTTCTTGCATGGTTGCTTCGTCGGCTCCGGATCCGGCCGGGTAACCTGTGCCAGGTCCTTGATCCGGGCCTTCGCTGGGTGCCGTGCCGGACTCCGGACCATTGAGTCGGGGGTTGGTGGCGGCGTTCATGGCGGTGGTGAGGGTTTCGTATTGTTCGGCGGTGGCGAAGATTTCGAGGTGGTGGAGTCCGTGGCGGCGTCGGCGGCGGAGGAACGCGCCTTGGAGTTGGCGGAGTGCTTCTTCAGTGGGTTCGGGGCCGTCTTGGTCGATGAGGTCGGTCCATCGTTTGGCCATTTTGGTGACGAAGTCGGGGTCGGTTTCGATGGCGGTGGTGGTGAGGGCGTGTTCCATGTCGGTGATGGTCTGGGGTTCTGCGAGGTGCCGGACTTTGTCCAGGGCGGTACTGATGATCGTCGCGGACCGGGAGGGCACCAAAGCCGATCCGATGGCGTCGGCGAGGATTTCACGCCGGGCCGGGACGTCCTGCCCGGTCACTCCGACCTGGGGGAGGACCTCGGCGGCAAGGGCGAGCCTGCGCCGGGCCTCTCCGATACCGATCCGCAACCGTGCCCGCAAGAATTCCGCCGCGTTCCGGTACCCGTCATCCAAGACACTGGCCCTGGCGGCGGAAGACCTACGTGCTGATTCGGTCCCCGCCACGAAACCATCTCCACCGGCGGAAGGTGTGGAACGTGCTTCACCAAAGGTCGCCCCAGCTGTGGCGGTTCCCGTCCTACTCTGAGAAGTCGCGCTCTGGGAAGCTGCCGCAGTCTCGGGTCCTGCCACCGGCTCAGTCCACCCCGTCCGCCACTCCCGCGCTGCCGCCGACACCCCCGGCCGGGCTTGCTGAGCTTCCTTCCGAGTCCGTTCCACCGCCTGCGCAGCAACCAGCTGCAAATACTCCACCGACCGGGAGATCTCCTCGACCCTGCCAGCAAAATCCGCGGCCTCAACAAACCCGAACAACCGCACCTCATCGGCCGCCACTGATCGCAACGCCTCCGCTGCGGCAGCACCTTCAAGGAGCGCCGCTTCCATAGCGTGCAAACCAGACAACGAGGACTCCGCGGGCAACTGTTCTGGCGGGGGTTCCTCGGGCCACGCGCGCGCCTCTTCGGGCACGGACTCTCCGGGCGTGGGCACCGACTGGAATCCAACAAGCGGCCCTGCGCAACGGGCTCTATCGGCAACGGTGGCTGCCGTCTCAGAGCCAGCGTACGCAATGTCCTTGTGCGCGGAGCCCTCGTACTCTGCCAGCCGGGCAGGCACAGCTAAAGAACGACGGGCGCGCTGGCGAAGCAACTCATAGGCGCGCGGCGACCCTGCCCGCCTTGCCACGACCTGCCCGATGATTCCCATACAAAAACCATGTCATGGGGGTCTGACATTTTTTGGTTGCCGGTGCTCAGCCCGCTGCGTGACGGCAAGAAGAGTCCAGATCGGTGGAGAAGTACCGGCGTTTGATGCCTAGAGTGTCGGAAGCAAATACGCCGGTTCAGGCCGATGGACGCCCTGAGGCCTGTATCCCAGGGCTTCGGCGTTTCCGAGAAGGTCGGCCAGGTACCAGACGATGGCCAGCCACATTTCGGTTCCCTGCAGGGTTGGAAGGTGCTGGTTCCCACTCTCTGGTGCTGCGCTGAAGGCCATTCCCTCGCCGGAATGCCACCGACCCAATGCGTGCTTCAGTTGAGTCCGTGCCCACGCGTTCATTTCCAGCGTCGGTGCTTCGTCTGCTTGGACGCGAGCCACAGGGGATGGACGACGTCCAGGACATTGCAGGCGTTCTACCGGTCAGGGGCGAAATAGCGTGGGTCCGCGGAGTGCTCCAGAACCGTGTCAACGAGCCGCTCAACGTAGGGCACTGGCAATCCGAACTGGGCGAACGTGCCACGCGTCAAGCGGTAATAGCCGTTGACCACCTTGAGCCTGTTGTCATCCGTGGGTTTTCCCCAGATTCCTGCCGCGGGATTGACGTGGGTCAGCAACCAGCCGAACAGCGCGTCAAGGGAACCGGGGGAGTTCGGCTGCGCCCGGGCCAGGTTCCAGTACGCCGCGGTTCCCCAAGCATCCACCCACGCGCCGGACCCCCACGCTTCCTTCCGCCAGGGGAGGGCATCCAGTGAAGCTGTCAGCGCTGCCGGATCCGTGTCAGCGACGGCGTGAATCGGATGTAAGAACCGGGCACCGACCAGGTCCAGCGCGTACCCCACGGAGAGCACGTGGTAAGTCGAGGGGCCGGTACCGAAGGCAAGGTCGGCAAGCCCTTGGTCTTCAGATCCGGACTCGGGAACCAAGCCTGTCACAGGATCCTGGAGGGCTTGCAGGCGCGCCACGTGCTCGTCCCTCGACAATTGCGGAGGAGCGGCTGCTTGAACACAGGCTCGGAAGGGTCCATGGAGTGGTTGAACCCGAGGATGGACGTGTGGGCGCCGATCCGCACGGCGTCGCCCATGGTGACGTTCCCTCGAACCACGGTGAACGCATTGACGGTGCAGTCATCACCGATGGCAATGCGGCCGGTGACATAGGCATGGGCGGCGATGAAGGAATCGGCGCCAATCATGAAAGTGTCCGGGTCAATACTTGCCAAAGGGGACAGGAAGGCCCGCTCACCTATGCTGACTCCGGCCCGTTCGGCGAAGCCCTTCTGGTACTAGTGCTGCGCCTCGCGTTCGGGTTCCGTAGCCGAACTCCAGAGAGTCCAGGGAGAATAGTCATAGTTGAGGTGGTGCTGGGGATTCACGTCGATGTCTCCGCGGTCGGGCTAGCAGTTCGGAAAGCGCTACCCCTCCTATTCGCGTCCCTCAACCACCGGTCAGTAAGCAGTCAGCAAACGATCAACCTCGATCACTCCTGGATGACGTGTTGGATATGTCCCTGTAAGCTCCGGAATCCTCGGGAATGGTGAGGGCGGTCGCAGCCCAACTTGCGAGCAGTTGCAGGGCGTCCGCCGTGCCGGTGCCGGGCTCAGCGTTGTAAACCGTCAAGGTCAAACCGGCATCGGCGGACAGCTCGAGGGCTTCGTACAACAAATGCAGGTCGCCCACTATCCGGTGGCGGAAATGTTTCTTTCCGGTGTAGTGCTGGCGGACATTGTGCGACGCCCAACGGACCCGGAATTCCTCGCTGCGGGTGGACAGCTCACCCACCAGGTCACTGAGCCCGCGGTCGTAGGGATCCCTGCCGGCTTCGGTCCTCATGATGGCCACGGTGTCGTTGGCGGCGCGTTCCCAGTCCGTGTAGAAATCGTGGCTGCGAGGGTCGAGGAACAGGAATCGTGCATGGTTGGGTGGTCCGGCGGGACTGTCGTAAATGTCGGCATATAAAGCCCGGCCCAGGGCGTTGGTTGCCAGTAGGTCCAAGCGACCGTTGCGAATGAAAGCGGGGGAGCCGCTAATCGCATCCAAAGTGAGTTGAACGCCAGGCCGGATGGCCTGCTTCCGGACTGGTCGACGCCGGGACTTGCCGCCGTCGCTTGCCGCCCGGGCGAGGTCGTAAAGATGGGCGCGTTCAGCGTCGTCAAGCTGCAGTGCACCGGCCAAGGACTCCAGCACGCTTTCAGAGACGCCGGAGAGGTTTCCGCGCTCCAAGCGGGTGTAATACTCCACACTCACTCCGGCGAGCATGGCCACCTCGCCGCGACGAAGTCCCGGGACACGCCGGTTTCCGCCGTAGGCCGCCAGTCCGGCCTGCTCGGGGGTAATTTTCGCCCGCCGAGTGGCAAGAAAGTCGCGTGTCTCAGTCCGATTGTCCATGCTTCCTACGGTATGACTTTTGATCAGCTCAGGGAGTCCCTGTCATTACCCCTAACAACAGTGACTCCTTGCGTCCAGGGAAACAGGGTTAGATGGAGACATCCACCAACGTTCACCACGCAGGAGAAACATGCCTACCGCTAATGCTTACGCTGCCCCCTCGGCTACGGGCGACCTGACCCTGACCACCATCGAACGTCGTGAGGTCGGCCCCAACGACGTCCACATCGATATCAAGTTCGCCGGCATTTGCCACTCTGATATCCATACTGTCCGCGGTGATTGGGGCCCGCAGCAGTACCCGTTGGCCCCTGGCCACGAAATTGCAGGCATCGTCACCGAGGTTGGCTCGGACGTCACCAAACACAAGGTGGGCGACCGCGTGGGCGTCGGCTGCATGGTCAACTCCTGCAAGGAGTGCAAGAACTGCCTGGCCGGAGAAGAGCAGTATTGCCTCAAGGGAAACGTAGGGACCTATGGCTCCGTTGACCGCGACGGCACCATCACCCAGGGTGGCTACTCCAGCCACGTGGTGGTGAACGAAGACTTCGTCGTCACCATCCCGGAAGGCCTGGACCTCGACGTCGCAGCGCCGCTGCTGTGCGCCGGCATCACCACCTACTCGCCGCTGCATCACTGGGGCGCCGGCCCCGGCAAGAAGGTTGCCGTCGTCGGTCTCGGCGGTCTCGGCCATATGGCCGTCAAGATCGCGCACGCCATGGGCGCTGAGGTCACAGTCCTTTCGCAGTCACTTAAGAAGATGGAAGACGGGCTCAAGCTGGGTGCGGACCACTACTACGCCACCAGCGATCCCACCACGTTCGAGCAACTCGGCGGCACCTTCGACCTCATCGTCAACACGGTCAGTGCTTCCATCGACATCAGCGCGTACCTTCAGTTGCTGACACTCGATGGCACGTTGGTCAACGTTGGCGCACCGGCCGAACCACTGCCGGTTAACGTGTTCTCACTGATCACGGGTCGTCGCCGGTTCGCTGGTTCGGCCATTGGCGGCATCCGCGAAACGCAGGAAATGCTGAACTTCTGCGCAGAGCACGGCCTGGGCGCCGAGATCGAGGTCATCCCGGCCAGCAAGATCAACGACGCCTATGAGCGCGTCCTTGCCTCGGACGTCCGCTACCGCTTTGTCATCGACGTCTCCACTATCGGCTAGAGACGCAGCCCCACCGAAACGGCCACGCTTCCTTCGAGGGGGTGTGGCCTTTTCCCTGTCACCCAACAGGGACAATGGTCTGGTGACTTTCAGACTGGACACCATAGGTACGGGGCTGGTGTTTGCTGATTCCCTCTCGAACCTGACCGCCGCCCTGGCAACTCAGGGCGGCGGCGGCGCGGCAGTGGTACAGGCGCCGCCCGGGACAGGTAAGACCACCCTCGTGCCTCCGCTGCTCGCCAACCTAGTGTCCGAACAGAGTCCAGGCCGGCCGCGCGTCGTCGTCACGCAGCCCCGCCGTGTAGCGGCCCGCTCAGCCGCGCGCCGCCTCGCGTCGCTGGACGGCAGCCAGCTGGGCCGCCGGGTTGGCTACACCGTCCGCGGGGAAAGCAAAGTCAGCCAGGACACGGTGGTTGAGTTCGTCACGCCAGGTATTCTCCTGCGGCGTCTCCTTGCCGACCCCGGTCTTGAGGACGTCAGCGCTGTGGTCCTGGATGAGGTCCACGAACGTGGACTCGAAACGGATCTCCTGGTGGGCATGCTTGCGGAGGTCCGGGAACTTCGCGGCGACATTACCGTGGTGGCGATGTCGGCAACCCTCGACGCCGCGCGTTTTGCCACACTGCTGGGGACAGGGCTCGACGGCGGCGACCCGGCTCCCGTCGTCGACTGCCCTTCCGCGCTGTACCCGCTGAAGGTCCAGTGGGTTCCTGCCCGCGAGCACCGCTTGGACGCTCGAGGCGTTTCCCGGCTTTTCCTTGACCACGTGGCCCACACGGCGGCGACAACCCACGCAGCAGCCTTGGCCCCGGACGCCGACGTAGACGCCTTGGTTTTCCTTCCGGGAGCCCGTGAAGTGTCCGACGTCGCCACTCGTCTTCGTGGTCTGGTGTCGGGGAACGTGGAGGTGCTGGAGTTGCACGGCCAGATCGGTCCGGAAGCCCAGGACCGCGCGGTATCCGGCCGTGAACCTGGCGGCCTGCCGCGCATCATCGTGTCTACCTCCTTGGCTGAATCGTCGCTCACAGTTCCCGGCGTGCGTGTGGTCATCGACTCGGGGCTTTCAAGGGAACCGCGCCGGGACGCCGGCCGCGGCATGTCCGGACTCGTGACCGTTTCCTGCTCCAGGGCCTCGGCTGATCAGCGTGCCGGCCGTGCAGCACGGCAGGGTCCGGGTACGGTGGTCCGCTGCTACGACCAGCAGGCTTATGCTGCAGCTCCGGCACATCAGACACCCGAAATCTCCGTTGCAGACCTCACCAGCGCTGCTTTGGTCCTTGCATGTTGGGGCGCGCCGGGCGGCGTAGACCTGAAACTTCCCGATGCACCGCCGGTTGCGGCCATGAACGATGCCGTGGAGGTCCTCCGGGAGCTGGGTGCCGTGACAGCGGAAGGAACAGTCACCGCCGTGGGCAAGACCTTGGCCCGGATCCCCGCCGACCCCCGGCTTGCCCGCGCCTTGCTGGACGGATCGGCGGTGGCGGGTCGACGCGCAGCGGCTGAAACAGTGGCCCTCGTTGCCGGCGGGCAGAGGGCACCGGGGGCGGACCTCAACAAGCTGCTGTCGGCCCTGCGCTCAGGTTCGGACCCGGGCGCGCGTCGTTTCGCGGAAGACGTCCAGCGGATGGAGACGTTGGTACGGAAGGAAGCTGCCGCCGTCGTGCGTCCCAAGGCGGCCGCCGATGTCACGGCAGGGGAAGCGACGGGCCTTGTGGTGGCGCTGGCTTTCCCGGACCGCGTGGCAAGGCGTGTTCCCGGCGACGGCTCTACCACGTACTTGTTATCGTCCGGAACGCGCGCCGGACTTCCCTCCGGTAGTTCACTGTCCGGGCATGACTGGCTTGCAGTTGCCGAGGTGTCCCGCGCGCAGGGGCGCGATGCCGCAGGAACGGGCGCCGTCATCCGTTCGGCCGCGCCGTTGTCGGCCGAATTGGCGGAAGCGGCCGCACCGGACCTCCTCACGGAGAAGGTGCAGGCGAAGTTCGATCAAGGCCGCGTGATGGCCAGGCTGGAGCGGCGCTTGGGTGCCATCGTGTTGTCCTCCACGCCTGTCCGCCCCACCGCCGAATCCGGTCGTCGTGCCGTGTCCGAGGCGCTGGAGAAGACGGGATTGTCCATGATCGGCTGGTCACCCGCAGCCGATGCCCTGCGGAGGCGTCTTGCCTTGCTGCACCGTGAACTCGGAAGCCCGTGGCCCGACGTCCGCGAAGCAGCCCTTCTGTCCAGGCTGGAGGATTGGCTGGGCCCGGAGCTCGAGGCGATGGCCACCGGCGCCGCCGTGAGTTCCATCAACCTCGTTGATCCTTTGAGGCGCCTGCTTCCGTGGCCGGACGCCGCGCGGCTCGAAGACCTCGTGCCGGAGCGTCTGGAGGTGCCGAGTGGCTCGCGTGTGCGCATCGACTATCCCGAGGTTTCGGATCGCAGCAGCGGGGATCACGACGACGGCCGTCCGGTGGTGGCGGTCAAGCTTCAGGAATGCTTCGGTTGGGACAGCACGCCGCGGCTCCTAGCTGGCAGGGTCCCTGTTCTGTTTCATTTGTTGTCCCCGGCAGGAAGGCCGTTGGCTGTCACGGACGATCTCGCGTCGTTCTGGTCCGGTCCCTACTCCCAGGTTCGGGCCGAGATGCGTGGGCGCTACCCCAGGCATCCCTGGCCCGAAGACCCGTGGACAGCGCAGGCTACGGCCAAGACCAAAAACCGCATGTAGCCGCGCTCTTGTGCTCGGGACGCGGCAGTTACGCGAGCCGCTCCAGGAGGAACTGGAGCTCGCCGTCCACGATCGTCCCCAGGACATTGCTGGCGGCGAACTCGTCCGGAGCCGTGGTCAGGGGATCGAGTTCGAACGCCGTGAAGTCTGCCCGCTTGCCCACCGTGATCGAGCCCGAAACTTCCCACAGCCCCGCAGCTTTCGCCGCATGCGAGGTGTAACCCTCAAGGGCTTGGAGTGCCGTGAGGGCCTGGGACGGGGCGATGGGTTCCTGCTCCGGCACTCCGGATCGGCGCCGCAGCTGTGCGTCCGCCATGATCGGAAGCGGCTCGTAGGGTGCGATCGGCCAGTCAGAGCCGATACCCAAGGTCACTCCGGCCTCGCGAAGGTCCCGGCACCGCCAGGCCCGGTCGGCGCGCTCATTCCCCAAGCGCATGGACCAGTTGTCACTGTGGTCCGCCAGGGAGTAGTGCGTGCAGTGGGTCGGCTGCATGCTGGCTACGACGCCCGTGCCCTTGAATCGGGCTACCAGCTCGTCCGGCACTGTTTCGATGTGCTCGATCCTGTGGACGGTCCGGCGCAGGACATCTGCCGGAACAACGGTGGCCAGGGACTCCAGAGCGTCCAACACATGTTCAACGCCGGCATCGCCGATTGCGTGCGTCGCCGTCGGGATGCCCCGGGAGGCAAAGTAGCGGACAGCAGCGGAGTATTCTTCGGGTCGCGGCCAGAACGGTGCCGTGGATTGACCGTAGAGGTCCGGTTCGTAGAGCCAGGCAGTCCCGTTGTCTACGGTTCCATCGACGAAGAGCTTGATGGCTTCAATGGACCACCTGCGGCCGCCCTTCCCCAAGGTTCGGGCCAGCGACTTCCAGTCGTTCTCATCGCTGCCCGGCATGCACCACGGAGCGGTTCGAAGCCGCAGCGGCAGCTCCCCATCGGCCTCCAGGGCCTGGAAGAGGGCCGACGATTCCTCGCTATGGTCCATGACATGGCCGCCGGTAAGCCCTGCGCGGGCGAAGTCCCTGAGGAGCGCGGCAAGCCTCGACTTGCGCTCCTCGAAGGTCTCCCGGGGAATGTGGCTTTGGATGAGTTCCATCGCCGCCGCCTCAACAAGGAAACCAGTGGGCCGTCCGTCGGCGTCGCACACCACCTCGGAGGCCTGGTCAAACTGGTACCGTCCATGGACACCGGCCACTTCAAGCGCCCGGCTGTTCACCAGCGCTGAGTGCCCGTCGAACAACCGGATCATGGCGGGCTTGCCGTTGCTGACGTCGTCCAGGACGCTACGGTGCAGCGGCACCGTACCGAAAGCGTTCGGGTTCAGTCCCCAGCCACGCAACCAGCCGTCGTCGTGGCTTGCTTCTGTCAGCAGGAGTGACCGGACTTCATTCAGCGTCGAAGCCCCGGAGAGATCCACGCCGATAGTGAGGTCCAAACCGAACACGGGGTGGATATGGCAGTCCACCAGGCCCGGTGTCAGCGTTGCGCTGCCGAGGTCCACCACGCGGGTGCCGGCCTGGCGCCATGCTTGGGCGTCCTGACGGCTTCCGACGGCGGCAATCAACCCGCCGCTGACTGCGACGGCCTGGATGGGCTCGGCATGTCGGTTGTCCAGGGTGTGGATGGTGTCCGCAAGGACGATGAGGTCAGGAGTCATGGGTTTCAAAGCTTCCAATCCGGGCGAAGACGTCAGGGCGGGTGGTGCGCAGTCTGCGGGCAATCAGCAGGCCCGCAAGGAAAACAAGAGGGGCGACCAGGAGCAGGATGGTGTTGGTTAGAGCATCCGCAAAGGTGAGTAGTTCGATGTTGATGGCGATCAGTGCCACCACACCGAAGAGCAGGATGGCCGAGGCCACGCTCAGGGGAATGAGGAAACGGTTGGTGGCTGCGGCGCGGTTGCGTCGCAGGTAGATGAACGCTGCAACGGACACCAGACCCTGCAGGGCCACAATGCCAACGATGCCGGGGGTGTTGACCCAAATCAGCAGTTGCTTGTACGGGTCCGCGCCGGCGATGGCGCACATGATGATGACGACGGCGGCCAAGATAGTCTGGATCTGCCCGGCACGATGTGGGGACTTGTACTTGGGGTGGGTCCTGCCGAGGAAAGCGGGGAGCACGCCGTCCTTGGCCAGCATGTACACGTAGCGGTTGATGGCGTTGTGGAAGGCCAGTTGCGAGGCATAAACACTGGTCACGATCAGCACATACATGACCACCTCGGCCCAGGGGCCCACGTATTGGTTGATGGTGGCGAAGAACATCCCATCGGCCAGTTCGCCGGCAGCTGCAACCACGTTTCCGTCACCGTAGGCCTGGATGACGGTCCAGACAATGAAGGCATAGAACACGGACATGAAACCCACTGCGATGTAAGTTGCCCGGGGGACGGACTTGTCCGGATTACGCGCTTCACGGCGGTACAGCACGGTTGATTCGAAGCCCATGAAGGCAGCGAAACAGATAGCCAGGATGGCAAGGACTCCAGGGGTGAAGGCATGCTCCGGGGAGAACGAGGTGAAACTGATGCCTTCCGCACCGCCGCGGGCAAGGATGCCGACGCCCATGATTGCCAGGATGGCGGTCTCGGCAATAAGCAGGACGCCGAGTACCTTGGCGCCGACGTCGATGCCCCGGTATCCGAGAAACCAGACGGCCGCGATGGCCACCAGGGCAACGGCGGGCCATGGCACATCCATACCAAAGAGTGCGAGGAGCATGGCTTGTGTTTGGACGGCGAACAATCCATAGACCCCGATTTGCAGGCAGTTGTAGGACACGATCGCCAGGATGGCCGAGGCCAGGCCCACGGTTTTGCCCATGGCCAAGGTGATGTAGGTGTAGAAGCCACCGGCGGCTTTAACGTGTTTGGTCAGGGCCATGAAGGAGACAGCGAAGACCAGCAGGACTGCGCCGGCAATGACGTAGCCCATGGGGGCGCCTATGCCCCCAACTCCGATGGCCACGGGCGCCACGCCGGCCATCACGGTCAGGGGAGCTGCTGCGGAGATCACCAGGAAGGCGATACCGCCGGTGCCTATGGCATTTCGTTTGAGCCCATTCCCGGCATCAGCTGCCGGGGGTCGGGTTTCGAGGTCAGACATGGGGATCCTCTGGGGTGTTCGGGGAGGGAAGATTCTCGGGGAGCCATCAATAAAGCGAAAGGCTTTCGTTTATGGTAGATCCTTGTGACCCGCCGCACAATACTCCGACGCAAAGTTCTGGCTAGAGTCGTAACAACAACCTTGAATGGAGACACCCGTATGGCACGCCCGCTGGTCCCGCTGATATCCATCGACGCACTCGTCACCGCTGCCTTGGAGCTGGTGGACGAGGCAGGGGACTTCAGCCTGCCGAAACTGGCCAAACGGATCGGGGTCAGCCAGTCCTCCATCTACAACCACGTCAGCGGCCGGGAGGAGATCCTTGAGCTCATGCGTGGCCGGATCATCGCGGAAAGCCCGTACGTCTTGGAGGATGAGCAGGATTGGGAGGCTTCGCTTCGTGCCATCGTCCGGAGCTATCGTGATGCCTTCGCCCGCCATCCAAAACTCGCGCCGCTGCTGGTACTCCAGACGGTGCAGGATGACCAGGTCATGGCCCTGTACGAGAACCTGGCCGTGGCCCTCGAAACCGCGGGGTTCCGGGGCCGGGACGTGATGTCAGCGATTTCCACCATTGACAGTTTCGCGCTGGGCTTCGCTTTGGACTTGGCGGCACCGGACGTCGTCTGGGCACCACCCGCGCAGGGGTACCCCGCCCTCACCAATGCCTTGGCCCAGGCAGGACCCGCGGACGAGCGAGGCGAGGCAGCTTTCGAGTTCGGCCTGGAGATCCTCATCGCCGGACTGCACTCCCGTCTTCAGTCGACGGTGCTGTGAAGCAGACGGCAGAGGGGGCTTGGAAGGCGCAGTGAACCTCCTTCAAACCTGGTGGGACGCCGTGGTCCGCGGGTTCACCGACACCCACACCACCGCGGTGCCATTGCCAGCCCTGCTGGGCATACTCGCGTGCGCCGTCGTCTTGAGCATCCCGCGCGTCACGTGGCGCTGGTTCGGTCTCTACGTCACTTTTGTCCATGAGCTGGGCCACGCCTACGCCGCGCTCATGACGGGCCGTTTCGTCCATGGGCTCCGGATCGGACTCGACCATTCGGGCCGCCTTGTCAGTAGTGGCAGGAGCGCCTTCGGGGCAGCATGGTCCGGATTCTGGGGCTACCCTGCACCCGCCGTGGTTGGTTTGTGCCTGATTGCCGCCTTCGCCGCCGGCCGCTCCGGCGCCGCTATGTCCATCGGGGCCTTGATCCTGCTGGTCTCGCTGATCTTCCTGAGGAACCTTACCGGGATCCTTGTAGCGGTGTTGAGCGCCACGATCGCCCAACTGCTGATCCTGTTCGCGACACCCACAACGGTCAACTACGTTGTGCTGGCTCTCGGAGTTGCCCTTTCCGTGGGCGGCGTCCGGGATTTGCTCAAGCTGGCCGGCGTGCACACCCGTCGCCGCGACCGGCTGGCGGCATCCGATGCCTTCATCCTCGGCCGCACCACGGCCGTACCCGCATTCGTTTGGCTGACCGGATTCACAACCGTGATCGCCGGATGCGCTGTAGCGTCGGCGTGGTTACTGTGGGGGATGCTCACCGTATAGGCCGTGGTGGATCCGCTGTCAGGGGTCCCGACGGCGATTGGCTGGCTTTCGTCCCCACCAGCCCTTGCCCTGTGGTCGCTTCAGGGTGTCCAATCCTCTTTAACGTTCGAACTGGATGTGTTCGGACTCCGTGCCGGGATACAACACCAGGAGGTGCCCATGTCCGCGAAGGGCACACGCGAAACGGCAAGAGGAACCGGACCTGGCACCGCGGAGGCCAGGCGCGGTGAGAACGGTGCTGCCCTGGCTGCAAGCGATCCAGCGAAGATCCGGAATGTGGCGCTCGTGGGACATTCGGGTGCAGGAAAATCGATGCTCGTGGAGTCGTTGCTCGCCGCAACCGGAGCCATCACCAGGATGGGCTCCATCAGCGAGGGCACCACTGTCAGTGATTCCGATCCTTCAGCCATCCATCAGCAAAGGTCAGTGACGTTGTCTGTCGCCCCGATTCTAGTGGGCGACGTAAAGGTCAACCTGATCGACACACCCGGGTACACGGACTTCACCGGCGAACTGCGTGCAGGTTTGAGGGCCGCCGATGCGGCCCTTTTCGTTGTCTCGGCCATTGATGGCATTGACGGTGCCACCGTTGCTTTGTGGGGCGAGTGCGAGAAGATCCGGATGCCGCGTGCCGTGGTGGTCAGCAAACTGGACCATCCGCGCGCTGACTTCAGTGCCGCCGTCGTGCGTTGCCAGGAAGCGTTCGGTGAGTCGGTCCTCCCGCTGTACGTCCCGGCTGTTGGCAACGCCGGACTCATCGGTGTGCTCCATGGCGCCGCGGATGAGGACCAGACACCGGCTTCGGATGTCGAAGAAGCCAGGGGCCCGCTGATTGAGGGCATCATCGCGGAGAGCGAAGACGAAACCCTCATGGACCGGTACCTCGAGGGCGAAGAACTGCCTCTCGCGGACCTGATACAGGATCTTGAAACTGCTGTGGCACGGGCAAGCTTCTTTCCCGTCATGCCCACCTCGGCCGAAACCGGTTTGGGCCTTGCGGAACTTATGGCCCTGCTGACTGATGCCTTGCCATCGCCGTTGGAACGCATCAACCCCGCGGTCATGAAACTCGACGGTTCGTCACTGAAGCCACTGGAGGGTGAGCCCACCGGGCGCCTTGCCGCGGAAGTGGTCCGAACCACTGTGGATCCCTTCCTTGGCCGTGTCTGCCTGGTCCGGGTCTTTTCGGGAACCCTCCGGGAGGATTCCTCGATCCATATCGGCGGCAGGGGATTGGCTGACAGGGGGCACGAGGATCATGACGCCGATGAACGCATCACGCATCTGTACTCGCCTGTTGGATCCAGCCTGAAGGCGGTTCCACAGTGCATTGCCGGTGACATCTGCGCCATCAGCAAGCTGGCCAGTGCCGAGACCGGGGACACGGTCTCAGACCGTGAGGCGCCGCTGCTGATCGAGACGTGGAACATGCCCGAGCCCCTGATGCCGGTAGCCATTGAGGGGGCATCCCGCAGTGATGAAGACGCGCTGGCCAAGAGCATCGGAAAGGTGGCGGCCGCCGATCCGACGCTGCGGTTGGAACGAAACCAGGACACGCACCAACTGATCCTGTGGTGCATGGGGGAGGCCCATGCAGAGGTGGTCCTGGACAGGCTGCGTAGCCAGGGCGTCAAACTCCAGACCGTGGACGTGATCACTCCGCTCCGGGAAACCTTTGCCAGCAAGGCCGCCGGACACGGGCGGCATGTGAAGCAATCCGGTGGCCACGGGCAGTTCGCCATCTGCGACATCGAGGTGGAGCCCCTGGCCCGCGGCGGGGGCTTTGAATTCACCGACAGAATCGTTGGCGGTGCAATCCCCGGTACGTTTGTCACGTCAGTGGAAAAGGGTGTCCGCTCGCAAATGCTCAAGGGTGTGTCAGCGGGATTCCCCGTGGTGGACATCAAGGTGACGCTGGTGGGCGGAAAAACGCACAGCGTGGACTCGTCCGACGCAGCCTTCCAAGCTGCGGGTGCGTTGGCTCTCAGGGAAGCTGCCGCAACCGCCAAAATCCAACTGCTGGAACCCGTATCGTCCGTCGTCATCAGCGTTCCTGATGAATACGTGGGCGCCGTCATGAGCGATTTGTCCGGACGCCGGGGTCGCGTGACCGGCACAACCGCCGCAGACGGTGAGGGCACGGAAATCAGCGCCGAAGTCCCGGACCAGGAACTCCTGCGATACGCCATTGAACTCCGTGCCCTCACAGCAGGCACGGGGCGTTTCAGCCGGTCCTACCTTCGACACGAACCCCTGCCGAAATAGGCCTAGGTGTTTGCCCGAAGGAAGGTTGCGACTTCCGGGGCGAGGGACGCCCCTACCTCGGCCGCACCACGCTTCACACCTTTGACAGCGAACGAATGGTCCCCGCCCTCGCTCCACTGAAGAGTCGCCGTCGGGCCTATTTTTTCCACCACACGCTCCAACAGTTCCGGCGTCGCGAACGTATCGCGGGTGCCTTGGAGAAAGAGCATCGGCACCGTGACGCCATAGAGGTGTTCGTCCCGGAGCTTCTCAGGCTTTCCGGGGGCGTGGAGTGGGTAGCCGAGGTACACGAGGCCCCTTGCGGCCATCCCTTCAGCCACTGCCATGGAGGCCATGCGTCCACCGAACGATTTACCGGCAGCCCAGAGGGGCTCTCCTTGGCTTAGCTCAGCTGCTTTGTCCATCACTGCCCGCCAGGTAGCGATGGCCAGAGGAGGACGATCCGGGAAACGCCGGCCGGCCTCACGGTAGGGAAAGTTGAAGCGCAACGTGGCCACGCCTTCCTCGGCCATCGCCTCAGCGAAACCCTGCAGGAACGGGTGTTCCATTCCTGCTCCCGCGCCATGCGCCACCACCAGGGTGGCGGAGGGCTGCTTGGGCCGGATGTGAAGGGCAGAGACTTCGGTTTCTCCCACAGCGACGTTCAAGGATGTTTCAGTGTCTGGCATGCATCCATCATTGCCCATCACGGCAAAACGCACTGGGGTGCTGACGCGCAGGGCATAAACGGGGTAGCTTGTGGCCATGGCGAGCGAAGCAACCACCGTTACTGTCCCTGGTCCCGACGGCCCGCGCGAGGTCAGGATCTCCAGTCCAAGCAGGGTGATGTGGCCCGAGGCGGGACTGACCAAACTGGACCTTGCCACGTACCTCATCGACGTCGGTGAGGCTTTTGTCGAGGCTAACGGGAACCGGCCCATCAGCCTCCAGCGTTACTCGGGCAACATTGAGGGTGAGATGTTCTTTTCCAAGAATCCGCCCAAGGGTGCCCCGGAGTACGTCCGTTCCGTGCCGGTGACCTACCCCAGCGCGCGTTCGCATCCCCAGTTGGTGATCGATGAGCCGGCGGCTGCAGTGTGGGCCGCGCAAATGAACACCGTGGTGTTCCACCCCTGGGCGTCCCGGGCCAACGATCCCGACAATCCCGACCAGCTCAGGATTGACCTTGATCCTCAACCCGGCACGGACTTCGATGACGCCATCCCTGCCGCCTTGGAACTTCGCACCGTGCTGGAAGAAGCCGGACTGACTGCGTTCATCAAGACCTCCGGAAACCGGGGGCTCCACGTCTACGCCCCTATCCATCCGAAGCATGAATTCCTGGATGTCCGCCATGCCGTGATCGCCGCTGGACGCGAGCTGGAGCGGCGCATGCCGGAGAAGGTCACTACGGCCTGGTGGAAAGAGGAACGCGGTACGAGGATTTTCGTGGACTTCAACCAGGCCAACAGGGATCGAACCATTGCCGGGGCGTACAGCCCCCGCGCCGTCCCCACGGCCCAGGTGTCCTGCCCGTTGACGTGGGACGAACTGGAGAACGCCGATCCCGCGAAATACACCATCAAAACGGTCCCGGACCGCTTGGCAAAAGTAGGCGACCCTTGGGCGTCCATGCACGATCACCCGGGCGACATTGACGTGCTGTTGAAGTGGTGGGAGCGTGACGTCAAGAACGGTCAGGGGGAAATGCCCTTCCCGCCGGAATTTCCCAAGATGCCGGGCGAGCCCATGCGCGTGCAGCCGAGCCGGGCACGCAAGCCCGAAGAGTAGGCCGGAGAAACTGAACCGGGAGAGCGTGTGCCGCGACCACCAGCTGAAAGGATCCAGAGGATTCCCCGGGCGTGCAGCTTGTTCCTCAGCGGTTTGTTCCTGAGCTGTTTGTTTCTGAGCGGGTGCACCGAAACCCCGGAGCCACGTCCGCTCCCGCCCACCACCGCTGCAGCGCTCCCGTCAACGCTCACGCCAACAGCTCAACCGCCGACGACAGGCCCTCCTCCCGGTCCAACCCCCGCGCCTGCTCCGGCGCCCTCGAACAGTGTTGTATTCACCCCAGCGTTCCAGGAGCTCCGTGCCACCCTTGAGCTGTTCTCGCGGGAGAAGCTGGATGAAGGGGCATCAGCCGTCCTCATCAAGGCAAAGGTCGGCCAGCAGGAATGGACGCTCGCAGAAGGAGTGCTCACCCGGGAGGGACGGGTTGCTGTCCAACCGGGTCACCGTTTCCATGTGGGGGAGCAGTTCCGGACGCTACTGGCTGTGTCAGTCATGAAACTCGTGGAAGAGGGCCGGCTGGGTTTGGACGACCCCCTGGCTGCCTACCTTCCCGGGTCAGTCTCGGCGGGCACAGCCGTGACCATACGCCAGCTCCTTGGCGACGTCGCGGACTTGCCTGCTGGCCTGGCTGCCTCAGAGCGCGCGCCTGGCGCTCCGGGACCCGATGCGTTGCTCGGCCTGGTGGTGGAGCAGCTTAGAGGCGTGCCGCTGGGTACCGTCCTGCGAACGGATGTCCTGACACCCTTGAACCTTCGTTCCACGGAGCTGCTGGATGCTAATTCAGCAATCCCGGATGATCTCGTCCACGGATACGTCCAGCTGGAGGGAGAAACCATGGACGTTACCCGCACCGGGCTCCAGGACGGGATCGCCAACGGAGGTCTGGTGTCCACTGTGGAGGATATCTCGGCGTTCCACACTGCGCTGCTGAGGGGTGAGTTGGTGCAGCCGGCGAGCCTTATCGCCATGAAGGGGACAGTGTTTGACGACTATGGCCTTGGCCTGGATCACTGGGATGACCGCTGCACCAACGGCTCCTACTACGGCCATGCCGGCGACGTTCCGGGGTATGGAAGCATTGCCATGAGCAGCGCCGACGGCAACCGCCAACTATCCATTTTCATGGCCTACCCGCCTCAGGCGGTGTCCACACAGCCGTCAGCCTTGGCACTGGAAATGACGGGCGTCGCCCAGGTTGCCCTGAATGCGGGATGCCGCTTCCAATTCCGGTGAACAGTCAAAAATAGTTCGGTGACGCTTATTCGAAGCGCGAAGGATCGCCGGTTCCGTACCGCACAACCTCGGCCACTCCGCTGGAGAAGTCGATCACGGTGGTGGGTTCCGAGCCGGTGTCTCCGGCATCGATGACGCCGTCCACTTGGTTATCCAAACGCTCCTTGATTTCCCAGCCCTGAGTCAACGGTTCTTCCTCATCCGGCAGCAGGAGCGTGCTGGAGAGCAAAGGCTCGCCCAGCTCGGCCAACAGCGCCTGGACCACACGGTGGTCAGGAATGCGCACGCCCACGGTTTTCTTTTTGGGGTGCAGAAGCCTTTTGGGAACTTCCTTGGTGGCCGGGAGGATGAAAGTGTAGCTGCCAGGGGTAACTGCTTTGATGCTCCTGAAGATGTCGTTGTCCAACATGACGAACTGACCCATCTGGGCGAAGTCCTTGCACACCAGCGTGAAATGGTGTTTGTCGTCCAGCTGCCTGATGGTCCTGATGCGGTCCAAAGCTTCCCTGTTTCCGATCTGGGCGCCCAGCGCGTAGCAGGAGTCAGTAGGGTAGGCGATCAAACCGCCGCCCTGGAGCATGTTCACCACTTGGCCGATGGCGCGTGGTTGGGGATCTTCCGGGTGCACGTCAAAGAATCTGGCCATGGAAAGAGCCTACGACAAAGCTATGACAAGACGTCCTTGTTGGAGAATTTTGCATATGCCAGCGCGCCGCAAACCGCGATATAACCGGTTTGGAGGAGCGCATTCTCACCGAAGGAAGTCCACGAGATCGGCTGTCGCAGCAGATCCGCGAAACCCAGCCAGTGGTGGCTGAACAGCCACGGATGCAGCCACTCGAGCTGGGGCAGATTGTCGAGCACCTGCGATACCACGGAGAGCACGATGGTTGCAGCCATGGCCCCCACCGGAACGTCAGTGAAGGTTGAGATCAGCAGGCCGATCGCGGACAGGCCGAGCAGGGACACCGTAATGTAGGCGGCGATCAGCAGGGATCTCAACACCGACTCGCCAACGCTGATGGTGTTCCCGGACAGCAACGTCACCGGACCCACAGGAAAAAGTACGACGCCGGCCAAGGCGCCCGAGGCTGCTACGGTGGCTGTCGCAGCGAAACAGAAGGCAACGGCCCCGGCGTACTTCACCAGCAGCAAGCGAATGCGCCCGGCGGGAGCAAGGAGCAGGTACCGCAAGGTTCCCAGGTTCGCCTCCCCGGCGATCGTATCCCCGGCCACCACTCCGACAGTGAGTGGCAGGAACAAAGGAACACACACCACCAGGGCAGTGACCGCGACGAAGAGGCCGTTCTGGGTGATGCGGTCCAGAAACAAAGGCCCCCGGCCGGGAGTTGCAGGCCGGGCCGACAACTTGACTGCCACGGCAATCAGAATGGGCACCGCAGCGAGGGCGAGCAGCATGGCCCACGTGCGGAGCCTGCGGAACAGCACGGACAACTCCGAGCCCAATAGCGCCCATCCAACTCCAGCACGCTGAGGTGGTGCAGCAGTTTCAGCCGACAACGTCAAAACCCTCCCCGGTCAAGGACACGAAACGCTCTTCCAGGCTTGCGTTCTCCACGGTGAAGCCGCGGACCCGGACGCCGTCAGCAACCAATGCGGCCACGATCGCCTCGGGTTCATGTCCGTTGATGCCGGTACCCACCACCGCCGCGTTACCCCACGGGCTGCCGGCGCCTGGTGCTTCGCCGGGAACCAGGCCAAGGCGCGTCAACACACGGGACGCCAGTTCGACGTCGGGCGTTTGCACCACAACGTGTGCCTGCCCGGCAGACCGGAGCTCCTCCAGCGGCCCTTGGGCCACAAGTCGACCGGCGCTCATCACGCCCACATGGGTACACATCTGCTCCACCTCGGCGAGCAGGTGGCTGGAGACGAATACAGTGGTCCCGCCCGCAGCGAGGGAGCGAACCAGGCTGCGGACTTCACGGGTACCTTGGGGATCCAGGCCGTTGGTTGGTTCGTCGAGGACCAGCAACTCCCGCGGCCGGAGCATGGCGTTGGCCAGTCCGAGGCGCTGCTTCATGCCCAACGAGTAGGCACGGACCTTCTTGCCGGCTGCGTGGCTGAGCCCTACGCGTTCAAGGGCGTCCTGAACGCGCTGCCGCCTGGTGGAAGACGACGCATGACGGTCGGCGGCATCCAGGCGCATCAAGTTACCCGTGCCGGAGAGGAAAGGATAGAAGCCGGGGCCCTCCACTAACGCCCCGACATCAGGGAGTACAGAAGCCAAAGCCAGTGGCATCTCCCGGCCAAGAACGCGGATGTCTCCGCTGTCCGCCGAAGCCAAGCCCAGCAGCAATCGGATGGTGGTGGTCTTCCCCGATCCATTCGGACCCAGGAAGCCGAACACGGAGCCGCGGGGAACCGCCAGGTCAATTCCGTCGACGGCGGACCGGTGACCGAAGCGCTTCACCAACGCGCGCGTTTCTATGGCGAGATCAGACGAGCGGACGGGAGTCGCACCATGAGCGGCGGCTGTCCGGGGTTCGTTCACTGGGCGGCAGCGGCTGACTGAAGCCGTTCCAAAGGAACCATACCCGCATAGACGCGGCCGTCATCGAGAATCAGCACGCTCAGTAGCGACGTCGTCAACGCCCGGCCACCGTCAACAGGCTGCAGGGTTTGGGAGAGCTCGGGATTGGACGTGAATTCTGCGGGGGCAGAACCAGCGGGCAACGCGACCACGGAATCCCAACCCATACCCGTGACTGTGGCCCCCCTCGCCGGCGCATCGGGGGAGGGCGCATCGGGGGCGGGCGCATCGGGTGCCGGGACAGGGGCATCGGCGGGGGGCTTCACCGGCAGTACCTTCTCATTAGCCGGCAGTACCTTCTCAGTGACCGTTGCTCCCGGTGGCGGGGTGAAGTCAAACAACGCAGCATCCGGCGTGGACAGGTCCAGCTGGGTGTATTCCAGTGAATACGCTGGTTCGGACTGGCCTTTGGCCCGCACCTCGACACCCAGCGGCAGACCGGTTTCGGAGTCGACGTCGATGGTCACCGAATCAACCAGGGTTTCAGTACTGCGGGGGTTAAGAGTCAAAGAGTAAGCGCTGCGGCCAGCCACCGTTGAGGCCTCAGCAACGGTCACCTCCGTGCTGGCATCAATGGCTGCAATGAAACGGCTGGCCATGGCCTCCGGCGTCGGCATGTCCGGACGGGTCGGCTTGGCGGGAAGGGACTTCAGTTCCGCCAGGGACGGAACCGGCACGGTCAGATGCGTGGCGCTGTTGTCCCTTGAGTTGTAGAACCAGGCGTCTCCGCCGTTGACTACCACGTCACGCTCGGCCATCTGGTCCAGGATTTGTACCCGCGCCCGCAGGGGCCCGTCTACATACACCCTGGCCGTGTGGGAGCCCGTCAGGAACTCAAGGGCAGAGGCGGCGCCCGAAATGATGCCCGGACCTGATGCGGGGACTTCCGGAAGCCCCAACTCCGCGGTCTGCTCCACCGTGCCGGACAACGCCCGCACCTCGGTGCGCGCCACCATGGCCAGAATCTCTTCAGCGGTCTTTAGCGGAAGGGAAACGGTAGCGCCGGCTTGCACTGAACCGAAGAGGACAGCCATTGCCAAGGCAAGGGGAATGAAGAGAGCTGGCAGCCACCGCTGCCTGGCCCGCGCCACTGCTACCAACCACCGCTCGTGAGAGGCATGAATCCAGACTACTCCGGTTGGGTGCGGCGATCACCTGCCCGTATCGGTCCTGAATAAGCCGGCCCAGTCCTGCATTAGCCGGCCCAGTCCTGCATTAGCCGGCTCAGTCCTGAATCAGGCGACGGGCCAATTCCACCGCTCCATGGACCGGAGGCTGCGCCAGGATCCGGATCGTGGACGGATCCTCCAAGGAAACCTTGCGGGCCACCGCCCCGGCGAGTTGGCTCTGATTCACCAACAAGGCACCAGCCATGACCAACGGCAGGTCCAGTCCCAGCTCGCCCATGACCTGCCGGGCAAGCGTGGCCAGCGAATGCGCGGCCTCCGCCTGGATGCGCAATGCCGCGGGATCGCCCTCCGCGGCCAGGTCCAGGACAAGCGGAGCCAAACCGGCCCAATGGTCGGGTTCGGGTTTGGCGTAGAAGGCGTCCATGAGCTGCAAAGCGTCCACGCTCGCCGTCGCTGCCATCACTGCCTTGACCAGGGTGCCGGGTTCCAGCCCGGCATAGTACTCCCGGAGCGCCTCACGGACGGCATCCCGCACCACCGAGTAACCGCCGCCCTCGTCGCCCAGCAGGTACCCGTAGCCTCCGCTGCGGGCCTCCCGTCCGTCACGGCTCCGGCCCCACGCCACCGAGCCGGTGCCCGCAACCAAGACGGCTCCGGCGTCGAGACCTGATGCTGCCAGCACAATGCGGGTGTCATGGACGACGTCGATCCTGGCACCGGGAAAATGCTCCGTGAGCAAGGCGGACAGGACTGCCCGGCTTGCCGGGGTATCCGCTCCGGCGGCTCCTGCACAAACGGCCTCGATTCCGCCGCCCACACTCGACGCGATCCGGCGCAGCACGGCGTCGGCACCCTGGTGCCCCACGGAGGACAGGTTTGCGCTGGCTTCGGTAATTTCGACGCCGGAGCCTCCTTGGGAGCCCGCATCGCCTCGCGCTGCATCGGAGCGGACGGCGTGCGTCTTGGAGCCACCGATGTGAAGGCCCAGAACGGCGGGCGTCACAGGATTCCCGCCGGTTCAGTGGTCTTTTGCGATGACGCGTGTGTGGTCTCAACTTCAGGCCACTCGCGGCCGTTTCGCCGGAACTGCTGTGTTTTCTCCAACTGGCGTCCCTTCGTTTCGGATGCGAACCTTCGGATAAACATAAACCCGAGGATAGCCAGTACTCCGAACACTGCGTGCAGGATCGGCATCTTTGTCCTTGGTTGTGTGGAAAAGTATGGTCTTCGGGAGTGTTTCCGAGATTGGTTTAGACCAACGTGACAAGATTGGCATAGACCAATGATGTTGTCTAGAAGTAGGATGTCCAATATGCCCAGTGATGTCGCGCATGCAACCCCCAAGTACTACGTCCTCAAGACCGAGGTACTCCGGCTGATGGCGGGTCTTCAGCCAGGCACGCTCATTCCTACCGAGCGTGCCCTGGCCGAAAAGTACGGGACATCCAGGACCACCGTCAGGCAGGCCATCAGCGAGCTGGTGGCTGAGGGGAAACTGGGCCGCATCCAAGGTCACGGCACCTTCGTAGCACCGCCAAAGGTGACGCACGTCCGGCAGCTGACCTCATTTTCTGATGACGCCCGTACCCAAGGCATGCGGCCGGACTCCACCCTGGTTGCCCTCAACGTGGTTGGTTCCGATGCTGAGATTGCCGCCCGCTTAGGGCTCGATCAAGGCGAGCCGGTGACCCGGCTTGAGCGCATCCGTTTGATAGAGGGAGAACCGCTGGCACATGAGGTCGCCTGGCTTCCCGGCAAGCTGCCGCGGTTCAAGTCCAACCTGGCCAAGGCGGGGTCGCTCTATGCCGTCCTGGCTGACGTCTACGGGGTCCATATAGCCGACGTTGAGGACACGGTGGAGACAGCACTTGCCGGTCCGGCCGATGTCAGGCTGCTGGGAATCGAGATGGGAGCACCACTGTTGGTGGTCCACCGCTTGGCCCGGGATGCGGCGGGAGCGCCGGTGGAATGGACTCGCAGCGCATTTCGCGGTGACAGGTTCCGGTTCGTGTCGCGCGTAAAGTCAGGGAGCTAAAGTGGCCAACTCAACCTCGGGTGAGTCCGTCATCCGCCGGGTGGTCCGCTTGGCGGGCGCGTTCGGGAACGTCCCGCAGGTCTTCGCAGCGGCAGTTGGGCTTCAAAACACCCATCGAAGATCTTGCGGAGCCGTATTCGCGGGGAGTCGCAGCCGGGAACGGGATGTAGCCGTCAGGAAACGGCCGCCCGGGCAGTTTCCTGAAGAACGCTCCGGACAAACTGCCCGCTCGGTTCCGCGTATGCAGCAACTATCCGACTGAACAGGGCAGTGCCCTGGGCCCCGGGCCAGTCCGCAGGCAGGAATGCCGACGGCAACCCGGGGTCGAGGTACGGAATGATCCGCCATCGATCGATGCACTGGACGTACGCAGCAAAGGCCTCCGGGGAAGGCTCCACCGCTTCACCGCTGCTCGCTGGAATGTCGGCGCCGTTTCCGCTGACCCATCCGTGCTCGCGGATAAAGTCCCTGTGCAGTTCGGCCACCGCGTCCAAGTCCCACCACTTGGACGCCGCATCCTGAAGGCTGCCGCCCACAAGCGGAGTCTCCGTCACGAAAATGGTGGCCATGGACCGCAGATCGAGATCGGCAAGAATTTCTTCCACCTCAACCCGCAGCGAATCAGGGCAGATCCACAGTCCGGCAGCCACCGTACCGCAACCGATCCAGTGGAGCCTGCGCCGTAATTGATGCCGCTTCTCGCGCTCTGTCTCCGGAATGGAAAAGGAGATCAGGCACCAAGGGTCCGACGCTGACATGCTCCGGGGGTTGTAGATCCGGCGGTCGCCGCGGGCCAGCATGGTCGCCGCGCCCTCGGTGAGCGTAAAGCCGGGGACGCCGTCCCGGGCCTCTTGCAACACCACGTCCTTCTTGCGGAGCCGCCCCAAGGCCGTCCGGGTTACTGTCCCGGACGTGCCCAAGGCTTCCATGAGAGTCACGATGTCCTTGGCGGACATCCACCCCCCGGCGTCACGCAGATAGAGGCCGATGACGGTACGCAGCAGCGACGTTGTACTCCCGGGACGGGAGTCCATATCGTCTAGGACGGCACTCATTTCCGGTTCACAGGAGTTCCGAGAGGGCGTCGCGGATGGCTGCGACTCCCAGCTCGACCTCGGCAAAGCTTGTGCTCAGCGGTGAAAGGCCAATGCGCAAGCCGTGGGGTGGACGGAAGTCGGGGATGACACCCTTTTCCCACAGCTTGGGCGTGACATCAGCGAAGAGCGGGTGGTCCACCGTAATGTGCGAGCCACGCTGGGCGGGATTGCGAGGACTCACGATTTCGGCACCAAGCGGCACCAGGAGCTCCTCGGAAAGCGCGATTGCATATTCGGTCAGCTTGATCGACTTCTCGCGGACGGCGTCCATTCCCACCGTGGCGATCAGTTCCACCATGTCTTTGAGGGGCTGCATGGCCAGCACCGGAGGCGTTCCCGTGATGAACCTGCGCATGCCCTGTGCGGGTTTGTACGACTCCGTCATTCCGAATGGGTTGTCTGCACCCATCCAACCCCAGATGGGCTGCTGCAAACGGTCCTGCTGCGAGGCGTTGACGTAGGCGAAGGCGGGCGATCCGGGTCCGCCGTTGAGGTACTTGTAAGTACACCCGACGGCAAGGTCAACACCCCATTCGTCCAGCTCCAAAGGCACGGAGCCAACCGAGTGGCAGAGGTCCCAGAGCATGAGGGCTCCGGCTTGGTGCACCTTGGCGGTAATTCCCTTGGCATCGGCCAGGAACCCGGAGCGGTAGGCCACATGGCTCAGGACAACGACGGCGGTCCGCTCACCCAACAGCCCGTCCAGGTCTTCCGCGCACACGCCGCTGGCAGGGTTCGCAGCAATCCATTTGATGTTCGCCCCGCGCTCCTTGGCGATGCCCTCAATGATGAACCGGTCAGTGGGGAAGTTGTCGCGGTCGATGATGATTTCGTCGCGACCCGGCTGGGCATCCACTGCGGCGCGGATCATTTTGTACAGCATCACCGAAGTGGAGTCACCCACCGTGGTCTGTCCCGGCGCAGCACCCAATGCCACTTCGCCGATGCGGTCGCCCACCACGGTGGGCTCGTCCATCCATTGCTCGTCCCAGCCACGGATGAGGCGGCTGCCCCAGGCATCGTGAACGAAAGACGCCAGATTCGCGGAGGTGACCTTCAGCGGGCGTCCGAGGGAGTTGCCGTCCAGATATGAGACGAGCTGATCGGCGTCGGGCGTGTAGAAGGCATCACGCTGGGCGGCGAGGGGATCAGCGGCGTCCAATTCGGCCGACGTTGGCCGTTGGGTTTGCTGTGCTGTGGTCATGGTTGCTCCTGCGGAAGTATTGGGCGGCAGCGGCCCGGTGATGTTGTTAGTTGCCGATCTCGGTGCGAACGGCGTAGAGCTCCGGGAAGAACGTGAGGTCCAAGGCGCGCTTCAGGAAGTCCACGCCGGACGATCCGCCGGTACCTACCTTGAAGCCGATGGTGCGCTGGACTGTCCGGAGGTGGCGGAAGCGCCAGGCCTGGAAGTTGTCCTCAATGTCCACCAGGTCCTCGCAGGCTTCATAGAGGCCCCACGGGGTATCGTCCGATTCGTAGATCTTCTGGAAGATGGGAACCAGGTCTTTGCGGAACGTCCACGGCTCGCTCGTGTCCCGGTCCAGAATGTCGGCAGGAATGTCATAACCGGCGCGGGCCAGAACCCTAAGGAAGGCGTCGTACAACGTGGGCTCCTCCAGAAGCGTGCTGAGCAACGCGTGAGCCTCCGGTTCGCTCTCGAAGACGCGCAGCATTCCACGGTTCTTGTTGCCGAGCAGGAATTCAACGCCGCGGTACTGGTAGGACTGGAAGCCGGATGAGCTCCCCAGGAAACCACGGAACTGCGCGTACTCGCGGGGTGTGAGCGTTCCTAGTACGGACCATTGCTCGGTCATGGTGCGTTGGATGGCCTTGACCCTGGCGATGCACTTGAGTGCCTTGCCAAGGTTGTCCGCGTCGAAAAGCCGGCGGGCTTCCAGCAGCTCATGCAGGACAAGCTTCAGCCAAAGCTCGCTGGTCTGGTGCTGGATGATGAACAGCAGTTCATCGTGGTGTTCGGGTTCGCTGAGGGGGTGCTGGGAGCTGAGCAGACGGTCAAGGTCCAGGTACCCGCCGTAGGACATCGCATGCCGGAAATCGGTGCGGACGGTGTCCTCGATGTCACGAACACTTTGGGCGGAATGGACTGTGGGCTTTTCCATGATTTGAGATTATCACTTCCATGACGAACGTCAAGAGTTTGATTTTTCAGGCTGCGCCAAGCTGTTGTCCCGTAGGCTAAGCCACAGTCGTGGGAAAGGGGGAGTGTCATGGATTCCAGCCAAGGCGCTGTCGCGCCGGTGTCTGTTTACCTGGACGTCGACGGCGTGGTGAACCCCTTCAGCCCTCTGGGTACCACCGACTGGGGTGGCGAATGGGCCATCGCCGATGCCGGCATCCTGGATGTCGCCTTTGCGCCGGAAGCCGTAGCCGAACTGAATGAGTTAGCGGCCCATCCTGCTGCACGTTTTGTCTGGCTTACTACCTGGGAACGCCTGGCCCCTGAGTTCTTGTGCCCCGCGATCGGGCTGAACGGACACGATTGGCCCGTGCTTTCCAGCCAAGGTTGGGACGAGGGCCCGGAATGGTGGAAGCTGGTGGCCCTTCAACGGGATCTGGCCGCTGTCGGCAGCGAACGAATCGTCTGGCTCGACGATCAGCTCAGCCAAGAGTCAGATGCCCGATCCTGGGCCGAGTACCAGCAGGATCGTGTGCTTTGCATCTCACCGGATCCCCGCAAAGGTCTGTCCCGTCGCGACCTCGCTGCTGTGAGGGCGTATTTAGGCTGAACCGGAACCCGCGCACGTTTGTCCGCTCACCGGTTGGCACGTAGGATTCTTAAGGTTTCAAGCCCGCCAGAGTGAATCCCGCAAGCCACTTCAGTTGAACAATGGCTGAACTATGCTGTGGATGGCAGGTATGGGGAAGTGAAACTGCTGAACGTCGTCGACTCTGCAGATTGGGCAACAGGTGGATATCACCTTCATGGTCGCGCTGGTAATAGCGTTGGCCCTATTCTTTGACTTCACCAACGGGTTCCACGACACTGCCAATGCGATGGCTACGCCTATCGCTACGGGGGCGATCAAGCCCAAAACGGCCGTCGCCCTGGCCGCCGTGCTCAACCTCGTCGGCGCGTTCCTCTCCACGGAAGTGGCAAAGACCATCTCCGGCGGACTGATCCGCGAAGGCTCGGACGGCATCCACATCACCCCGGACATTATCTTCGCCGGACTCATGGGGGCCGTTCTCTGGAACATGATCACCTGGCTCAAAGGCCTGCCGTCGAGTTCCTCGCACGCCCTCTTCGGCGGCCTCATCGGAGCAGCAGTGGTGGGCATCGGCTTCCACTCCATCAACTTCGAGACCGTGCTGCAGAAGGTGATCCTGCCCGCCATCTTCGCGCCGCTCATCGCAGGCCTTGTAGCGTACATCTGTACCCGCCTGGCCTATGCCCTTACCTCCCGGCACGATCCCGAAACCGGTGACAAGCTCACGCAGAAACGCGGCGGCTTCCGCACCGGACAGATTTTCACCTCCAGCCTGGTGGCCCTCGCGCACGGAACCAACGACGCCCAGAAGACCATGGGCATCATCACCCTGGTCCTCATCGCAGGAGGTACGCAGGCTCCGGGCAGCGGTCCGCAGTTCTGGGTTATCGCTGCCTGTGCTTTCGCCATCGCGATCGGCACCTACGCCGGTGGCTGGCGCATCATCCGCACCATGGGCTCGGGCCTCACTGAAGTCAAGCCGGCCCAGGGATTCTCCGCCGAAACCAGCACGGCCTCGGCCATCCTGGCCTCATCCCACTTGGGCTTCGCCCTTTCCACCACACAGGTTGCCTCGGGCTCTGTCATCGGTTCAGGGCTCGGCCGCAAGGGAACCTCTGTCCGCTGGGGCACCGCCGGCAAGATTGCCCTCGGTTGGTTGTTCACCCTCCCGGCCTCTGCCATCGTGGGAGCACTGACGGCCCTCCTGGTCAGCATCGGCGTTGTTGGCGTCGTCATCGCCGCCGTGGTGGGAACCGCGGCAGTCCTGTTCATGTTCGTGGTGTCACGCAAGTCCCATGTGGGCCACCACAACGCCGTCGAGGTCGAAGAAGCCGGCCACGCGGTGCGCTTCCGCAAGAAGAAAAAGTCCCGAAAGACCACCACCCCCAGCGAGGATGTGCAGCGATGAAATGGTTGGAATTGCTGCAGGTGGCCGGAGTCACTCTCTTGGCCGCAGTCACTTTGGTGGTGCTGTATTCCCTGGGCGTACGCCTCACGGCCATCGCCGGTGACGCCCAACAGAAATCGCCCGCCTTGGTGCGTTCACTGGCCTATATCTGCTTTGGTTTCTGCGCGCTGGGCGTCCTGTTCGGCATCTACCTGATCGTGCCCTACTTCGGAAAGTAGCTGCCTTTCTGGTCGTCAGCTCTGTTCGGGAGAATAATCAGCACTGTAGTTATGCACATAGCTGCGTGATTGAGAACCGCCAAAGGTGGGGCTGTCATGAAGAGCCGATCCCGGGAGCATCTCATCGGACTGGTGCTGTGCCCTGTCCTGATGCTGGGACTTTCGGCATGCCTTCCGCCTTCAACTGACGGTCTCTCGCCTGGCTCGAACCCCGCTTCGCCCCCTGCGGCCCCCGAGGCAAATGCCAGCGCATCTCCGAACAGCACCACAGCAAATAGCACCTCATCAAACAGCGCGTCCCAGAACACCCCGGCACAGGACACCTCGGCGTCGGCCCCCACAACACAGGAGGCCTCGACGCAAACGCAACCCGCCGGCGTCGACCCCACCGGAAGTTCCAGCATCTCCCAACAACCCGGGGAAAGCACGGGTCCCGTGGCAGCTCCCCAGGAGCCCACCGTGGTGAGCTGGCTACCCACCGGACCCATCGGGTCCGGCGATCCTGTCCCGGGCCAGCGGTACCTCCTGCTCCAGCAACTCCAGTGCGATGCCTTGGCCGAGCACGTGGAAGGCGCATCGGATGCCGCGCTCTGGCTGGCGGGCGCCGCCGTCTGCCGCGCCCTTCAGACCGGAAGCCAAGAGGACTGGCAGCGGGCGTCCATCGCCGTAGCCACCACTCCACGGGTGTCCCAAAGGCAGTGCCTTGAATTCAGGGTGGCTGCCACGTTGACTTCTGTGGTGGCGCAGCACCGCCGCAGTCCCGGCAGTGTTTTCACGGCGGATCCGGCACCGGGAGAAGCGTGCCCCCGGCAATTGCTCGGGCTGACCGTAGTGGACGAGGACTTGCGACCCCTCATCGGCAGGCCCCGCGCCTCGGGTCCCAGGACAGGCGGCACCATTGTGCGCTTGGACGGCTACTACGTACGGGTAGGAGCTGTCCTGTTCGACGGCGTCCCTGCAGTCCCGGACATTGTGGCCGGGGGAGGGGACTACCAGGCGTTGTACCTGCGAATGCCGCCCGCCGATGGCAGGGACACCCTCCGGATTTCCATCACGGACACGGTGGAGGTGGCCGGGACGGTGACATTCTTCTACGACGATCCCGCCGTTTCCAGCAGCACCCCTCATCCATCGGAAGCCGCGGGCACGCCACCGGATAATGAGTCGGACAATGAGCCGGCCAACGGGCCGCCAAGTGAACCGCCCAACAACAGTCTCTCTCGACGGACAGGGCAAGACGCGCCCTCCCTGGGCAAGCGGACCCGTCCGTCCACTGACTAGTCCGGGGTCATGTCTTAGTCTGGGGCCATGTCGATTTTCCAGTACTACGTAGCTTCAACTGTTGATGGCTTCATCGCATCACCGGATGACGACCTTGGCTGGCTCCTGCAGTTCGACCGAGTCGAGGGCGTGAACGAGAGCATCGAGTCCTTCATGGCCGGTGTCGGCTGCATCGCCATGGGGGGCGAAACCTACCGATGGCTTATGGAACATGAACCCGGGAAGTGGCCGTATCCGGGCACCCCATGCTGGGTCTTCACCCACCACGAGTACTCCGCACCGGCCGGCTCGGATATCACTTTCGTCCGCGGTGACGTTCGTGAGTTCGCACCGGACCTGCTCAAGGACGCTGGAGACAAGAACGTTTGGCTCGTGGGTGGGGGCGACCTCGTGGCCCAATTCGCTAATGCCGGTCTGCTGCACGAGATGATTGTCACCATCATTCCCGTGGTGCTGGGCGCAGGAAAGCGGCTGTTGCCGCTCAACGGCCCCACGGCGCCGCTCGAGTTGGTTTCGTCCAAGATCCTTGGCGGGGCGGCGGCCGAACTGCACTACCGGCTTCCCCGGTAGTCACGTCAACTGGCTGGAGTCAGTGGCGATTGTCCCGGATCATATTGGTGATCCGGGCTGTTGAGAGCCTCCGCCCTTTGTCATCCGTAATGACAATCTCGTGGGTGGCCAGGGTGCCGCCCAGGTGGATGGCCGTGCAGGTGCCCGTTACGGTGCCGCTGGCGACGGATCGGTGATGGGTTGCGCCGACTTCAATGCCCACGGCGTGGCGTCCCTTGCCGGCGTGCAGCGAAGCAGCAAACGATCCCAGTGTCTCCGCCAGGACAACGTGCGCCCCGCCGTGCAGGATGCCCGCAACCTGGGTGTTTCCCTCCACGGGCATGGTGGCAACACTGCGTTCGGCGCCCAGTTCCGTGAAGCGGATGCCAAGTTTCACTACAAGGGCACCAACGCCGTGTGCTGAGAGCCAATCGTGGAATTCCTGCGGCACACCTGCCTCGTTGAGCTCGTCGACAAACCTGTTCGGCGTGAAATTGTCCATCATGCCAACTAGGCTGGCACCTGTGAGTGAAACAACCAAACCGGACCAGGTTCCAACGGCCCAAGCTGCTGCCATCGCTACAGCACCCACCCCCTCTGCCACAGCATCCACCAGCATCACGGGGGAGGGCCGGCCAAGGTTGCTGGTCCTGGACGGCCACTCCATGGCGTTCCGGGCTTTCTACGCCCTCCCCGCAGAGAATTTCTCCACAGCCAGGGGGCAATACACCAACGCCGTCCACGGCTTCACGTCAATGCTGATCAACCTGATCAAGGACCAGAAGCCCACCCACGTCGCCGTAGCCTTCGATGTCTCCGATGACACCACGTTCCGTAAGGCGGAATACAGCGAATACAAGGGCGGCCGTAACGCCACGCCAGCGGAATTCGCCGGCCAAATCGATCTCATAGCCAAGGTCATGGAAGCCTGGGGCATCCGGACCATTGCCATGCCCGGATACGAAGCCGATGACGTCCTGGCCACGCTGGCAGCACAAGGTGACGCTGCAGGCTTTGAGGTGCTGCTTGTTTCCGGTGACAGGGACGCGTTCCAACTCATCAATGACAACGTCTTTGTGCTGTACCCCAAGCAAGGTGTCAGCAACATCCCGAAGATGGACGCAGCGGCCATCGAGGAGAAATACTTCGTCAAGCCCGGCCTGTACTCGGACCTTGCCGCGCTGGTGGGGGAGACTGCGGACAACCTTCCCGGAGTTCCGGGAGTTGGCCCCAAGACCGCTGCCAAGTGGATCAACCTCTATGGAGGGCTCGAGGGCATCCTGGAAAACCTTGATTCGATCGGCGGAAAGGTGGGTGGCGCACTCAAGGAGAACCTTGAAAACGTCAAGCGAAACCGCCGGCTGAATCAACTTCTGACCGATCTTGACTTGCCTATCACTCTGGCGGATCTACACGAGCCCCGCCCGGACCGCCAAGCGATCGAGGAGCTCTTTGAAGAGCTTGAATTCCGTACCCTACGCACCAGGCTTTTCGATCTCTACGGCGACGACACCGCTGGGGCCGCGCCGGAGACCATCGAGGCACCTGAGTTCGCCAAGCTCACGGATGCTGCAGGACTCGAAGCATTCTTCGCCGCAGGATCCGGTGTCCGCTCAGCCCTCGCCGTGCAGCTGGTACCCGGACGCATCGGGGATGACGCGAGTGCCCTGGCTGTTGTCAGGAACAACGGAGCTGCCTACATAGAGCTGGCAGGCCTGGACGCGGCTGCAGAATCTGTCCTGGCCCGCTGGCTGCAGGATCCCGAGGAAGCCAAGGTCCTTCACGAATTCAAGTCGGCTCTCAAGGCCCTTCACAACCGTGGCTTGGGACTGGAAGGCGTGGTGGATGACACCTCCATCTCGGGCTACCTGATCCAGCCGGACCGCCGCAGCTACGACCTTGCTGAGCTGGCCCAAGTGCACCTGAAGATCTCCCTTGCCGCTGCTGCGGCCCAGTCCGGACAGTTGGAATTGGACCTTTCCGGTGACACCGACGAAGTTGCCGCAACAGCGCTCGTCCAGCATGCCGCCGTCGTGCACGCCCTGAGCAAGCACTTCGAAAAGGAACTTGCCGAGATCAAGGCCGATGCCCTGTTGACCACGCTGGAACTTCCGGTGGCACGCGTGCTGGCACAGATGGAACTGACCGGCATTTTTGTGTCCACGGACCGAATGGACGAGCAACTGGCTGACCTCACCAAGGTGATCGAGAATGCTCAGGAACAGGCTTTTGCGGCTATCGGACATGAGGTCAACCTCGGGTCCCCCAAGCAGTTGCAAACGGTGCTGTTCGACGAACTAGGCCTCCCGAAGACCAAAAAGATCAAGTCCGGCTACACCACGGACGCTGCGTCGTTGAAGGGGCTGTTGGAGAAGACCGGCCACGAGTTCCTGGTACAACTCATGGCGCACCGCGAGTCGTCCAAGCTGGCCCAGATGGTGGAGACCCTCAAAAAGTCCGTGGCGGATGATGCGCGCATCCACACTACGTACGCCCAGAACATTGCAGCCACGGGCCGCATCTCGTCCAACAACCCCAACCTGCAGAACATCCCGGTCCGCAGCGAAGAGGGTCGTCGGGTTCGCAGCATCTTCATGGTCAGCGAGGGCTATGAATGCTTGCTATCGGCCGACTATTCGCAGATCGAGATGCGCATCATGGCGCACCTTTCAGGGGACCAGGCATTGATTCAGGCCTACAAAGACGGGGAGGACCTGCACCGCTTCGTCGGTGCGCGGATCTTCAATGTTGAACCGGCCGAAGTCACCAGTGCCATGCGCTCAAAAGTGAAGGCGATGTCCTATGGCTTGGCTTACGGCCTGACGTCATTCGGCTTGTCAAAGCAGCTGGAGATCTCCGTGGACGAGGCTCGCACGCTGATGAAGGACTACTACGACCGCTTCGGTGCCGTACGCGCCTACCTTGACGGCGTCAGGGACCAAGCCAGGGTAGACGGTTACACAGCCACCATCGAAGGGCGCCGCCGCTACCTGCCGGACCTGACCAGCACCAACCGTCAAGCCCGGGAAGCAGCCGAGCGCATCGCACTGAACTCACCCATCCAGGGTTCGGCCGCGGACATCATCAAGCGCGCCATGCTGGGCGTCTCGGCTGAGCTTGCCAGCCAAGGACTCAAGTCCCGCATGCTGCTGCAGGTCCACGACGAACTTGTCCTGGAGGTTGCCCCGGGAGAACGCGAAGCCGTGGAGAAGCTCGTGATCGAACAGATGGGCTCAGCTGCTGAATTGTCAGTCCCGCTTGATGTCCAGATTGGCGTCGGTTCCAGCTGGTACGAGGCCGGACACTAATCCGGGCAGAGCATTCACAGGAACGCCGGAGGGCGCGCCGCCGAGATGGTGGCGCGCCCTCCGGCGTCTGGCTAGGCTCGAGGCGTGGCTGATCCCATTGACAACAACTCCGGAAAATACACCGTCCAACGTTTCCCTGCCGTAGCCGATCCGGCTGACCCCGGCTACAGCCGCTGCACCACTTGGGTACAGGCCGTCTCCCACGGCTTCCACCAACAGCGGCGCGACGACGAATACCTGGCCAAGACCCTGACGGCCTATCAAACCGACAAGCGCGAACTGACAGGCGTCTATGTCAACGGCAGCGTGCCTGATCACTCGCTCGGCGCCGACGTTCCGGTGGCAACGTACGCCACCATGCGCAAGGCCTTGAACATTGGCTTCGGCCGCCAGTTGGAAGCCCACCTGGTCACCGCCGTCACAGTCCGCGGTACGCACCGGCGGAACGGGATCCTTCGCGGCATGATCACCGCTGATCTGGAAGCTGCCAAGGATGACGGCCTTGCCATGGCCGCCCTCACAGCGTCCGAGGCCTCCATTTATGGCCGCTTCGGCTTCGGCGTGGCAACTTTTGAACGAAGCATCAAGGTTGATACAGGCCCACGCTTCCGGCTGAGGGGTCTGCCGCAAGGCACTGTGGAAGTCGCCGATCCGTCTGTGCTCCTGGACGTGGCCCCACAGGTCTTTGAACGTCTCCAGCGGCTCTCGCCGGGTTCCATTGACCGGCAGGAGTACTACCGGCTGGTCGCTTCCGGTTCCATCGGCCATGACGGCAAGCCAGACACCTCCGTCCGTTGCGCCCTGCACTATGACCTTTCCGGATCCTTGGATGGCTACGTTTCCTACCGCTTCAAAGGCTGGGACCACAAGCCATACACCATGGAGATCGTGGATCTTGTGGCGGCAAGCAACGCGGCCTACCTTGACCTGTGGCGCTTCCTGGGCAGCATCGACCTCATTGACGAGGTGACGTGGGTTGAAGCGCCTGTCGATGACCCCCTTGCGTGGGCACTGGAGGATCCGAGGTGCATTGAGGCCTCTGAAATCCGCGACATGCTGTGGCTCAGGATCCTGGATACACCAGCCGCCTTGCAAGCCCGCAGCTTCCCCGTTGCCGGCAGGCTGGTGCTGGAGGTGACGGATTCTTTGGGTTTGGCGGGTGGCACCTGGGTTCTGGAGTCCGACGGCGGTGCTGCCGCCGTCGTGAAGGAAGCGGCCGGAGAGACGCCCGACCTCAGCCTCGACGCAGCGGACCTTGGCTCCATCTACCTAGGTGCGGTGTCGCCGGTGACCTTGGCCGCGGCCGGTCGGATCCAGGAGAAGACCCCGGGCGCAGCCTTACTGGCCCAGCAACTCTTTGCAGTCGAACGATCTGCGCACTGCCTCACCCACTTCTAGACGGCATCAGATAGCCACAATCACATAGTCACAACCAGATAGGGACATCCATGGGGGATTCCAAGCGGCGGCCGTTGGCCGGCCGGCGATCAGTGCTGCTTGGAATGGCAGGGCTCGCTTCTGCTGCCTTGGCGGCGTGTGCGGACGGAGGCAGTGCCATCCCACGGGCGGCCTCAAACGCAACTCCTTCAGGGGCCCCGCGTACGGGTCCGGCCATAGCCCCACCTTCCATTGCTGCCAGGTCCAGCGAACAGGCCGCTGCTGCCCTTGCTCCGGCCGCAACGGCCACACCGAAGGCCAGGCCGGACAAGCAGCAGATCGTGGCGGAATTCGCCGGCAGGCATCCCAAGGAATGGGGGCTGCACGTGACGGGAGTCGTGAACAAGTCACAGTCCCACAAGGTGGCACTGACCTTTGATGCGTGCGGCGGACCGGGCGGTACGGCCTGCGACCACAAACTCCTGCAAACCCTTCGGAAGCTCAGTGTTCCCGCAACGCTGTTTATCAACAGTCGCTGGATCCATGCCAACCCCTCTCTGTCCGCAGAACTGGCCGCTGACCCCCTGTTCGAACTCGCCAACCACGGCACCGCCCACCTGCCGTTGTCAGTGAATGGCAAGTCCGCTTATGGAATCCACGGCACCGCCAGCGTTGCCGCGGCCTACGACGAACTCATGGGCAACCAGGCGATCCTGCAGGAGATCGGCGGTAAGGTTCCGCAGTTTTTCCGCCCAGGGACTGCGTTCTACGACGACGTCGCGGTAGAAGTGACGCGAAGGCTCGGTATGATGCCGGTCAACTTCACGGTCAACGGCGACGGCGGAGCCACATATTCTGCAGCCACCGTCGCGGCGGAGGTGGGGCGGGTGGTGCCGGGTGACATCGTCATTTCACACTTCAATAGACCGGCTGCAGGCACTGCGGACGGCTATGCGCGCGCCTTGCCGCGCCTGCTGGACCACGGCGTCTCGTTTGCCCGTCTTGGAGACGTTCTGACGCTGTAACACTCCTTTTGACCCTGCTTTGCCAATGCGACTAGAATAAACGGGCGTGTACTACGTGCATGCATCCATTTTGTATTAATCCACAAATCAGGATGACCCGGTATTTTGCCGTGTTCTGCCGTCCGGACCCGGGCGGCAGCGGTTTGCCTGACCGACTATCTATCCACAACGGAGCCCCTACTACATGACCATCACCTCCACCGAGAAGCCCGGTACCCCCGTAGTCGCCATTAACGACATCGGTACCGCTGAGGACTTCCTCGCAGCTGTCGACGCCACCATCAAGTACTTCAACGACGGAGACCTCGTCGAAGGTACCGTCGTCAAGGTCGACCGCGACGAAGTTCTGCTCGACATCGGTTACAAGACCGAAGGTGTCATCCCTTCCCGCGAGCTTTCCATCAAGCACGATGTTGATCCCGGTGACGTCGTCGCCGTTGGCGATCAGGTCGAAGCTTTGGTTCTCACCAAGGAAGACAAAGAAGGCCGTCTGATCCTCTCCAAGAAGCGTGCTCAGTACGAGCGTGCCTGGGGCGACATCGAGAAGGTCAAGGAAGAAGACGGTGTCGTTACCGGTACCGTCATCGAGGTTGTCAAGGGTGGCCTCATCCTGGACATCGGCCTGCGTGGCTTCCTGCCCGCATCGCTCGTGGAGATGCGTCGTGTCCGCGACCTCGCTCCGTACATCGGTCAGCAGATCGAAGCCAAGATCATCGAGCTGGACAAGAACCGCAACAACGTTGTGTTGTCCCGCCGTGCATGGCTCGAGCAGACCCAGTCCGAGGTTCGCTCCACGTTCCTCAACAAGCTGGAAAAGGGCCAGGTTCGTCCGGGCGTCGTTTCCTCCATCGTCAACTTCGGTGCATTCGTGGACCTGGGCGGCGTAGACGGCCTCGTTCACGTTTCCGAGCTGTCCTGGAAGCACATCGACCACCCGTCCGAGGTTGTCGAGGTTGGCCAGGAAGTCACCGTCGAGGTCCTCGAAGTGGATCTGGACCGCGAGCGTGTCTCCCTGTCGCTCAAGGCTACGCAGGAAGATCCGTGGCAGACCTTCGCCCGCACCCACGCCCTCGGCCAGGTTGTTCCGGGTAAGGTCACCAAGCTGGTTCCGTTCGGTGCGTTCGTTCGCGTCGAAGACGGCATCGAAGGCCTCGTGCACATCTCCGAGCTGGCAGTCCGCCACGTTGAGCTCGCCGAGCAGGTTGTCTCCGTTGGCGACGAACTGTTCGTCAAGGTCATCGACATCGACCTCGAGCGTCGTCGTATCTCCCTCTCCCTCAAGCAGGCTAACGAGGGCGTTGACGCTGACAGCACCGAGTTCGATCCCGCTCTGTACGGCATGGCCGCTGAGTACGACGAAGAGGGCAACTACAAGTACCCTGAGGGCTTCGACCCCGAGTCGAACGAATGGCTCGAAGGCTACGAGACCCAGCGCGCCGCTTGGGAGCAGCAGTACGCTGACGCCCAGACCCGCTGGGAAGCTCACAAGAAGCAGGTTGCCCAGCACGCTGCTGACGACGCTGCTGCTGCAACGTCCGGTGAGAGCGATTCCGGCACCACGAGCTACTCCTCGGAGCCGGCTGCTGCTGAGTCCAACGCTGGTACCCTGGCGTCCGACGAAGCACTCGCCGCACTGCGTGAGAAGCTGACCGGCAACTAATTCCGCCTCCCTCACGGGATGTGCTGAATAGCCAAAGAAGGACCCCTGCCTCCGGGCAGGGGTCCTTCTTGCTTAAGCCGGAACGGGGCAATCGATTAGCAGGGAACGTCCACCCACTCGGTTCCCTGGAGCCGTAGCTCCAAGTTCCCGGACGTCAACGAAGCCAAGCGGGCGTGGGCCTCGGAGATGGCCGCATCATCATCAGGCAAGGCCACCCGAAGTATGGTGTGGCGGGGTTCGTATCCAGTTTCGGCCATCACATAACCGGCGCTGCGCAGGTCATTTTCCAGGCGTCCTGCGTCAGCGTGGGGACTATTTATGGCGCACAGCCGCAGGCGTCGTCGCTGGACGAGCGGAGCGAGGTCCAAAGCAGTGGAGACCGACTCGGAGTACGCACGGACCAGCCCGCCCGCACCCAGCAGGATTCCTCCGAAATAGCGCACGACGACGACGCTGATGTCGCTAAGGTCAGTCACCGTTGCTGCCGTCTCACGTTTGATGAGGGCCTCCAGCATGGGGATGCCCGCAGTACCGGAAGGTTCGCCGTCGTCGCTGGAGCGTTGAATCATGCGATCCGGACCAATGACGAAGGCGGAACAGTGATGGCGGGCGTCGTGAAATTCACGCCGCAGGTCTGTGACCAGTGAGCGGGCGGTTTCCTCATCGGGTGAACGTCGAAGAACTGTGATGAAACGGGACCGCCGGATCTCCAGTTCGTGACGGTGATCCGGACCCGCCGCGAGTGTTGTATACCTTGTCGCGCGGCTGTCTTCCTCATTGTCCACCGCTTCAGTCTAGTGTTGGAGGGTGCTGAAGATCGGGCTGACGGGCGGCATCGCCTCGGGGAAATCACTGGTGGCTTCCAGGTTGCAGGAACTGGGTGCGATCCTGGTGGACGCAGATGTCATTGCGCGGGAGGTGGTGGAGCCCGGGACACCTGGCTTGGAGCAGGTTGTTGGGGCCTTCGGTCCTGGCATCCTCGACGCCAGTGGCAGGCTTGATCGGCCCAAGCTCGGTTCCATTGTGTTTCAGGACCCTTCTCAACGCGAAGTTCTCAACAGCATCATCCATCCGTTGGTCCGTGAGGTTGCTGCGTCGATCGTGGCCAGTGCGGGCCCTGGTGACATCGTGGTCCAGGACATTCCGCTTCTTGTCGAAACAAGGCAGGGCAGCAACTTTCACTTGGTAGTGGTGGTGGATGCTCCCGATGAAGTTCGCGTTCAACGCATGGTGGGCTTCCGGCGGATGTCCAAGGAGGACGCGCTGGCCCGTATGGCGTCGCAGGCTACGCGTGCAGAGCGCATGGCCGCTGCCGACGTTGTCCTGGACAACTCCGGAACTCGGCAAGAGTTGCTCGACGCGGTGGATGATTTGTGGGCGCGCCGCTTGATGCCTTTCGCGGAGAACCTCCGCCGAGGCACCAGGGCCCGCCGCGCAGTTTGCCCTGTCATTGGTGCTTCGAAGGGGGAGTGGGCAGCTCAGGCTGAGCGGCTCGCCGAACGAATTCTCGCCGTCGCGCACCGGGACATTCTTGCGGTGGACCACATAGGTTCCTCGTCGGTGCCCGGGCTGGTGGCAAAAGACGTCATTGACCTCCAAGTCGCTGTCGCAGATCTTGAAACGGCGGATCGGATCTCGCCCCTCCTCGCCGCTTCCGGGTTTCCCGCAGTACCCCAATCCGATCAAGACACGCCAATGCCCTCGCACCCGAAACCAGCAGAGTGGCAACAA
This sequence comes from Pseudarthrobacter sp. PvP004, assembly GCF_017876035.1. NCBI lineage: Bacteria > Bacillati > Actinomycetota > Actinomycetes > Micrococcales > Micrococcaceae > Pseudarthrobacter > Pseudarthrobacter sp. PvP004. The sequence goes on along the minus strand of NZ_JAGINL010000001.1, from coordinate 1,399,400 downwards.
CGATTCCACGCCAACGCGGATCCGGGCCGGCCGGTGAACCTGCACGTCCGGGTGGCCGGCTCACCCGAATGGCGTTATGCGCTGCTGTTCCGCGACTGGTTACGGGCAGAACCGTCTGCCGCGGAACTGTATCAAGCACACGAGCACGAACTGGCGGCCTCGCACACGGGGGACCAAGGCGCTGCTGCCTACGCCGACGCCAAGGAGCCGTGGTTGACCGAGGTTGCCTGGCCGCTCATGGATGAGTGGGCCAACCGCACAGGCTGGATGCCGCCGTCGTATATCTCTTCTGCTGAAGGCAAACGCGGACAGTAGCTGTCCTGGGGCGGGGGTAGATTGGTTTCATGAGCCTTGCCCAGGAAATCAACCGTGTCGTCGCGCCTTTCGAAGTGATCAGCGAGTTCAAGCCCGCCGGTGATCAGCCGACAGCCATTGCAGAGCTGACAGAACGAATCAACAATGGCGAAAAGGACGTCGTCCTTCTCGGCGCCACGGGTACGGGTAAGAGCGCCACCACGGCATGGCTCATCGAACAGGTCCAGCGCCCCACCCTGGTGATGGTCCAGAACAAGACCCTCGCCGCACAGCTGGCCAATGAATTCCGGGAGCTGCTGCCCAACAACGCGGTGGAATACTTCGTTTCCTACTACGACTACTACCAGCCGGAGGCCTACGTAGCGCAGACGGACACCTTCATCGAGAAAGACTCCTCCATTAATGAGGAAGTCGAAAGGCTCCGGCACTCGGCCACCAACGCCCTCCTGACCCGCCGCGACGTGATCGTGGTGGCCACGGTATCTTGCATTTACGGCCTGGGTACGCCGGAAGAGTACATCGCCGGCATGGTCACGCTCCGCAAGGGCGCGGAAATGAACCGCGACCATCTTCTTCGGAAATTCGTCTCCATGCAGTACGCCCGGAATGACATGGACTTCCACCGCGGCACGTTCCGCGTGCGCGGCGACACCGTGGAGATCATTCCGATGTACGAGGAACTCGCCATCCGGATCGAATTCTTCGGTGATGAGATCGAGAACATCCAGACACTCCACCCCCTGACCGGAGAGGTTCTGCGGGACGAGGAAGAGATGTACGTTTTCCCGGCCTCGCACTATGTGGCCGGGCCTGAACGGATGGCCCGTGCCATCAAGCGGATCGAGGATGAACTCGCTGACCGCCTCAAGGTCCTCGAAGGCCAGAACAAGCTCGTGGAAGCCCAGCGGCTTCGCATGCGCACAACGTACGACCTCGAAATGATGCAGCAGATGGGTTTCTGCAACGGCATTGAGAACTACTCCGTCCACATTGACGGCCGTAACCCCGGGACCGCGCCGCACTGCCTCATCGACTACTTCCCTGATGACTTCCTGCTCGTGGTTGATGAATCGCACGTCACCATTCCACAAATCGGAGCCATGTACGAAGGCGATATGTCCCGTAAGCGGAACCTCGTAGACTTCGGCTTCCGCCTGCCGTCGGCCATGGACAATCGGCCCCTGAAGTGGGATGAATTCCTGGAACGCATCGGCCAGACTGTGTATCTGTCCGCAACCCCGGGTAAGTACGAGCTAGGCAAAGCCGATGGCTATGTCCAGCAGATCATCCGTCCCACCGGACTCATTGACCCGGAGGTGGTGGTCAAGCCCACCAAGGGACAAATCGACGACCTCCTCGGTGAGATCAGGACCCGTACGGAAAAGAACGAACGCGTTCTGGTCACCACGTTGACCAAGCGCATGGCCGAGGACCTCACCGACTACCTGGTGGGTCATGGCGTCAAAGTGGAGTACTTGCACTCCGACGTCGACACCCTGCGGCGAGTGGAATTGCTCCGGGAGCTCCGGATGGGCGTCTTCGACGTCCTCGTGGGCATCAACCTGCTCCGCGAAGGTTTGGATCTTCCCGAGGTTTCCCTCGTCAGCATTCTGGACGCGGACAAGGAAGGCTTCCTGCGGTCCTCCACCTCCTTGATCCAGACCATCGGCCGTGCTGCCCGTAACGTTTCGGGCCAGGTACATATGTACGCAGACAGGATCACCGACTCCATGGCCCACGCCATTGAGGAGACCAACCGCCGCCGTGCCATCCAGGTGCAGTACAACACCGACCACGGCATAGACCCCCAGCCTCTGCGCAAGAAGATTGCCGACATTACCGATCAGCTGGCAAAGGAAGACGCAGACACCCAGGAACTGCTCAACAACAACCGGCTGGCCAAGGGTGGCAAACGTGGCAAATCAGCCGCCAAGGGCGCCGCTACTGTTCGGCAGGATGGCCTTGCCGCAGCTCCGGCCGAAGATCTTGTAGGTCTCATTGAGCAGCTGACAGAACAGATGCATGGGGCGGCCGCTGAGCTGCAGTTCGAAGTCGCAGCCCGGATCCGCGATGAAGTCAAGGAGTTGAAGCGCGAATTACGCCAGATGCAGTCCGCCGGGCACGCCTAAGGTAAGGTTGAGGTCACGTAGGGGAGTATCCCAAGCGCTACGTCCGTCAGCACGCAAGGCACAGATGCCTCGCCGGATCTAGCGGGCCGCCAACATTTGCATTCACCGCACCCTGGCAGGCCGGAGAGACTTACACCGCTTTCCCGTACCCTGCGAAAGGCACCTTTAATGCAGCTTCCCGTCTGGTTCGAGATCGGCTCTTTTGTCGCCCTCGGAATCATCCTGCTGATCGACCTCCTGTTGGTCGTCAAGCGTCCCCATGAACCTTCCATGAAGGAAGCCGGCCTGTGGGTCGGCTTCTACGTTGCACTCGCCCTGCTGTTTGCAGTGGCCATGTTCATCTTCGCCGGCCCGGAATACGGCGGGCAATTCGTCGCCGGCTGGGTCACTGAGTACAGCCTCAGTATCGATAACCTCTTTGTCTTCATCATCATCATGGCGCGCTTCTCGGTGCCCCGTAAGTACCAGCAGGAAGTACTGATGGTGGGCATCATCATCGCGCTGATCCTCCGCGGTATCTTCATTGCCCTGGGCGCAGTGGTCATCGAGCAGTTCAGCTGGGTCTTCTACATCTTCGGCGCCTTCCTCCTCTGGACTGCTTGGAAGCAGGCCCGGGACTCCGGTGAGGACGAGGAAGACACTGAGAACCCGCTGATTGCCCGGATCCGCAAGGTCCTCCCGATGTCCGAGAAGTTTGATGGCAACAAGATCCGCACCGTGGTGGACGGCAAGAAGGTCTTTACCCCCATGCTGATCGTTTTCATCACCATCGGCCTCACTGACCTCCTGTTCGCCGTGGACTCCATCCCGGCGATCTTCGGCCTGACCCAAAGCGCCTTCATCGTCTTCACCGCGAACATCTTCGCCTTGATGGGCCTGCGTCAGCTGTACTTCCTCCTCGGCGGACTCATGACACGCCTGGTGTACCTGAAGCACGCCCTGTCCGTAATTCTGGCCTTCATCGGCGTCAAGCTTGTCCTGCACGCCATGCACGTCAATGAGCTTCCGTTCATCAACGGCGGCCACCACATCGAGTGGGCTCCTGAGATCCCCACCTATGTTTCGCTGGCGGTCATCGTGGGCACCATCATCGTTGCTGTCGTAGCAAGCCTGTTGAGCCCTGCAGCACGCCAGGCGAAGCTGGATGCACGCTTGGAAGAAGATGCACGCAAGAGCATGAGCGAAGCAGAGTAACTGACCTCCAAAAGTTGTAGTCTCGTGAAGTGACTACCACTTCAACTACGGCGCTGGACCCACAACGGGTTCAGCGCCGTACTGTTTTCCTGCTCAGTTCCGCACAGCTGCTCAGCGGCGTTGGCAATGGGGCCACACTTTCCATCGGCTCCCTGCTGGCCGTGGACCTATCAGGATCCGAAGCATGGGCGGGATCCATCACCACCGTCCTGACACTGGCTGCCGCAGTTGCAGCACTGCCGCTGGCCAGATTGGCTGAGGCACGCGGCCGGCGCGTAGGTCTTGTCACCGGGTTGGTAGCTGCGATGGTGGGTGCGCTGCTCATCATCGCGTCAGTCATGAGCCAGTCGTTTGTGCTTCTTTTGCTGGGCGCAGCCTTCCTTGGCCTTGGGACCGCCGCGAACCTGCAGGCACGGTTCGCCGCCGTCGACCTCGCTGAACCGGAGCACCGTGGTCGATCATTGTCCACCGTGGTCTGGGCCATCACCATCGGAGCCGTGGCAGGGCCTAACCTGATCCAGCCCGGAGCCGCAGTGGGTGAGGCACTTGGCCTGCCGCCCATCGCCGGCCCCTTCGTCTTCTCCGCTGTGGGACTGTTCCTGGCAGCCGGCCTGTTGTTCGCAGGCTTGAGGCCGGATCCTCTGCTGATGTCCCGTCGACTGGCCGCTCAGGCTGAGGCTGGAGACGAGCCAGGGGCCCAGCCTGTCCGGGGAACCATCCGGTCCGGTCTTCGCGCAGTCCGTTCATCACCGCAGGCGATGCTCGCACTGGCGGCAGTGGTCGCTGCCCACGGCGTCATGGTGGCTGTCATGTCAATGACACCGCTGCATCTTCAACAGCTTGTGGGTGGATCCCACGAAGGACACCATGGAGGAACCACCGACAGCACGGATGCGCTGGTGGTCATCGGGCTCACGATTTCCCTCCACATCGCTGGAATGTTCGCCCTATCGCCCCTGTGGGGTTGGCTGACAGACAAGGCCGGCCGCTTTCAGACCATTGCCATGGGCCACGGGCTTTTGCTGGTCGCGGTGTTCATCGCCGGCTTCGGCCAACATGAACCTGCGTTGGTGACGGTAGGGCTGATTCTCCTGGGCCTGGGATGGTCGGCGGCAAGCATTGCCGGATCAACGCTGTTGGCCGAGAGCCTCGCACCTGAGCAACGCGTCACCGTGCAGGGCGTCTCGGACACCCTGATGGGTGCCGCCGGGGCGGTCGGCGGTGCAACCTCCGGCCTCTTGCTTGCCTGGATTGGCTATCAAGGCCTCAACATCGCTTCCAGCGTTCTCGCCGCAGCCGTGCTTGCCCTGACTGTCATTATGGCAGCCGGCCGGCGGACACCGGCATTGATGGGCGGCCAGCCGGATGGCACGTCTGCTTAGCGGGTGGCGCGCACCATGCCGAAGAGTCTCCCAAAGATGCCCTCACCGTCTTCGCCGATGCCGTCATGGTGGAAGTCCGAGGTGACCCAGGTTTGAAGTCCGCGCACCGCAGCAGCGGTTTCAAGGGAAAGATCATGATCCACGTAGATGTCGTCCTTGTATACGGCGGCGGCAACGGGGACTGTGTTGGACGCCAACCGGGTGGGGTCGTATAACGGTTTCCAATCTTTCCGGGCGGCAAGTTGCTCGGCCACATCGCGCAAGGGAACGAGTGCCGGATCCTGTTCGAAGTACCAGGGGTAGACCATTTCCCCCGTGAGCAGAGGCTCTTCCGCCTCAGGCTTGAACTCCGGGTAGTCCTCAAGAACACGCCAAGCGGCCCAGTTGGTTGCCTCGCCCTGACCATAGATTGATTCGTGCAGGACGGCGTAGAGCGGATTGGCTGCCCGGCTCACGAGCCCCCGTACTTGTTCCAGGAACGTTTCTGACAATCGCTCGCCCGAAGGCGTGTCGATAAAAGCATCCTCCAACAGGTAGTGCAAAGCATCGACCCTGGTGTTGCCGCCCAGGAAGGATCCCACCATTTGGAAACGCTCCGGTGTCAACCGTTCGCCACTGGCCATGAGTTCAGTGTGCTGCTCCAGATGACGGGCAATTCGCGTGACCTTTTCCCGGTCCTCCGGGTACCACGAGAAATACTCCGCATTCCTCGCGGCAACTCGACGGAATGTTGCCTGATACACGCGGTCCGCTGCACCGTGGAGGGGTGCCAAGCCACCGGTGATGAGCACTTCCCGCAGCCCCTCCGGGGCGAATGACAGGTACGTCAAAGCACAGAACCCACCGAAGCTTTGGCCCAGTACTGACCACGGGCCGGATCCCAGGACAGCCCGGATGTGCTCGGCGTCGGCCACGATGGAGTCGGCACGGAAGTGGGTCAGGTATTCTGCTTGCGCCGCGGCGTCGCCCTGGAGCTCAAGCGACTGCCGTTCAATCGGCGCGGACAATCCGGTGCCCCGTTGGTCCAGCATCAGGATGCGGAAATCCTTTGCCGCAGCCTTCATCCAGCCGGACAGCGAGGTGACACGGTTGCCTCTGCCACCGGGTCCACCCTGGAGGAACAGCAGCCACGGCAGCTTGGAGGCCTCGACCGCCGAATGGTCGGTGGAGGAGTATTCCCGGGCAAAGATGGTGATCGTCTCGCCGGGGACTTCCGCCTGATGCACCAAGGGAACCGTGAAGTAATGCTCCACTGTCCGGAGTCCACGGAATTCGTGGCGGGCTTGGATGCGGTGCTCGCCAGCGGAGGGCCGCTGGTTAGCCATTGACCAGTCAGCCATGGGTAAGAGCCTCTTTCGCCTCACCGACGTTCGTCCCGTACGCCTGGAGCGCGTCGCCTGTCAGCCTGAACGTTGACCATTCCTCCATGGGGAACGCACCAAGGTTCTTGTAGAAGTTGATGGAGGGTTCATTCCAGTTCAGGACGCTCCACTCCACCCGGGCGTAACCACGTTCGACGGCGGTGGCGGCCAGATACTGCAAGAGCGCCTTGCCGTGTCCCTCGCCACGGGCATCCGGAACCACGTAGAGGTCCTCAAGGTAGATGCCGTGGACGCCTTCCCATGTGGAGTAGTTCAGGAACCAGAGCGCGAAACCCTGAACTGTGCCTGCACTGTTTTCCGCAATGGTGGCGTATACCCGCGGATTCTCGCCAAAGAGTACTTCGGTGAGCATGGCCGGGGTGTTCTTAACGGCGTCCGGTTCCTTTTCGTAGATCGCAAGGTCGTGGATCATACGAAGGATGGCAGGGACGTCTTCAATGGTGGCGGGGCGGATTACACTCATGCATTCGAGCTTACTAGGGGCTCGCGGGCTTCCTACCGCCAGGCGAGCGTGGACGTTCCGTAAGGCACAGGTGGCTGCCGGTAACTGAGCGGGACGCCCTCAACCAGAAGGGGCGGCCCCACAAACGTGAGCTGGCCGTAGGGGCTGTCTGCTCCGAGGAGGTTCGGCTCCCGCAGTGAGCTCACGGGGATGCCCTGATAGCCGGAAGGCACGGCGAACAGCTCCTCGGCCGTCCGTGCCAAGGAGAGACTCGCAGATCCACCGGCTCCGGTCCTTGATCGCTCCGCCAGTAAAGCCAGCACCGCCGCCGCGAGCCCGTAACCTGTGGCGTGGTCCAAGGCCTGTACCGGGAGCGCCCCGGGTTTCCACCCGTCGTCGTGCTTCTGTCCATACCGCTCCGCTATCCCGCAGGCTGCCTGAACCAGGCTGTCAAAGCCTCGCCTGCCCGTCCATGGCCCGCTGCTGCCCCAAGCGGTCAGTGTGACCACCACAAGGTCCGGCCTCGCAGCCAGCAGGGCATCCGGAGCTAAACCGAATTTGTCCAAGCCGCCGGCCCGGTACCCGGTGATCACCACATCCGCTGAAGCCACAAGAGCGTGAACAGCTGCCAGGTCGTCGGACTTCCTGAGATCCGCTTCGGCGCTGCGTTTGTCGAACCCGGCGTCGATGAATGCATCGCTCAGTTCCGGAAGGAGGGGCGGGTCGATGCGCAGAACGTCCGCGCCCAGCGCACCCAATAGGCGCGTTGACGTAGGTCCGGCGATGACCCGCGTCAGGTCGAGCACTTTAAGCCCGTCCAACGGCCGGAGTGGGTCCGCAGACGGCGTCCATGACGGGGCCTTCGAATCCAAGGACCCAATATTAGTGGGGGTCAGGCTGATCCAAGGGCCGGAGCTTGCCGCAGAGTGCATGGGTGAGGAGACCCATGCCTCGCGGCTCCGGACAGCGGCAGCCGCTCCCTTATGTGCCACGATTGCAGTCTCGGCCTCCAAGGAGGTCATAGACAGCAACGCGTTGTCCACGTCCTGCGGGACGCTGGCCGAGAGCGCTTCCATCAACCGGGCCGCATGATGGGGATAGTTGGCGTGAAGGCGGATCCAGCCGTCCGCAGTGCGCCGGAACCCGGATGCGGGTGCGAAGCCCTGGGCCGTCCGGCCCATAATCCGGAGGTGGCCCAGCGAATCGAAGGATGCTGCCGTCAGCCCTGAGTCAACCGAGTATCTCCCGGGAGAACCTGTCAGTGCGTTGAGCGCTGTGGCGGCGCTTTGAACCGAACCGAGCGCCAAACCCTCGACGTCCAGGCCGCCACCCCACCACCGACGTGAACCGCTGCAGGCCGCCGGCTGTTCTTTGCGCAGGGCTTCCACCTCGCGCAGGCCGGCGGTCAGATCCGGGACGGATTCCATGGCACCGGGTTTCATTGCACGTGGACCTAGAGCCTGTTGACGTCTGTCACCCGGACCACGGCGGTGCCGGTCTCATCGGACGCCGCCAAGTCGATGTCGGCAGAGATTCCCCAGTCGTGGTTGCCCGCGGGATCGTCGAAGATTTGGCGGACCTTCCACGTCCCCGTTTCCTCGTTGATGATGAGCAAACCAGGACCCCTCGCGTCAGGGCCCGTGCCAATGTCGTCATGTTCGTCGAAGTAATCGTCCAGGACCTCTTCCCACCTCTCCGCATCCCAGCCGGCATCGGCGTCGAGTTCGCCCAACGCGGCGGAGTCCTCGTCGGCAAAAAGCTCAACCCTGCGGAACATCTCGTTCCGAACCATGACCCGGAAGGCTCGAACGTTGGCGGTCAACAGCGGCGGCGGGGGCGGGGGAGCGTCATGGGGTGTGGGGGCGAGTCCGGACGTCAGCTCCTCCCACTCATCCAGCAGGCTGGAATCCACTTGGCGTACCAGCTCACCCAACCAGGCGATGAGATCTTCAAGGTCCTCACGGAGCGAATCCTGGGGAACTGTCTGCCTCAGCGCGCGGAAGCCGTCCGCCAGATAGCGCAGGACGATGCCCTCCGAGCGGGCCAAGCCATAGAACTGCACAAACTCGCCGAAGTTCATGGCACGCTCGTACATGTCCCGGATAATCGATTTCGGAGCAAGCTCGAAGTCGCCCACCCAGGGGGCTGCCTTGCGATAGACCTCAAAGGCCTCACCAAGAATCTCTGCCAGCGGCATGGGGTAGGTAACTTCGTCCAGCATGGCCATGCGCTGGTCATACTCAATGCCGTCAGCCTTCATGGCCGCAACTGCCTCGCCCCGGGCCTTCTTCTGCTGAGCGGAGAGGATCTGCCGCGGTTTCTCCAGGGTTGACTCAATGACAGAGACAACATCCAATGCGTAGGAGGGAGACTCCGGATCAAGCAGCTCCAGGGCGGCAAGTGCGAAGGGGGAGAGCGGCTGGTTGAGGGCAAAGTTGGCTTGCAGATGGACAGTCAGCCGGACTGAGCGTCCCTCAGCCTCTTGTTCCTCCTCCGGGATGCGTTCCACGACACCCGCGGCAAGAAGTTCCCGGTAGATCCCCAGGGCCTTCTTCATCAGCTTGAGTTGCGCCGGACGGCTCTCATGGTTCTCACTAAGCAGGCGCCGGGTTGCCTGGAAGGGGTCGCCCGGGCGTTCCATGAGGTTCAGCAGCATCGCATGGGTAACGGTGAAGCTGGACGTCAGGGGCTCGGGCACAGACTCGACGAGTCGCTTGAACGTGGGTTCGCCCCAGGACACGAATCCTTCCGGAGGCTTTTTCTTCACCACTTGGCGCAGTTTCTTCTGGTCATCGCCGAACTTGGCTGTGGCCTTGGCCATGGCTTTCGTATTTTCAACCACGTGGTCCGGAGCCTGAACCACCACTGTGCCTGCGGTGTCGTAGCCTGCGCGGCCCGCACGGCCGGCAATCTGGTGGAACTCACGGGAGTTAAGAGACCTGGTGCGTACGCCGTCGTACTTGCTCAGAGCCGTCAACAGCACTGTCCGGATGGGCACGTTGATGCCCACCCCCAAAGTATCGGTTCCGCAGATCACTTTGAGGAGGCCGGCTTGGGCGAGCTGTTCCACGAGTCGGCGGTACTTCGGCAGCATACCGGCGTGGTGGACGCCAATGCCGTGACGGACCAGCCTGTTAAGGGTCTTTCCGAAGCCGGCGGCGAACCTGAATCCCGCGATCAACTCGGCGATGCGGTCCTTCTCTGCCCGGCTGCACATGTTGATGCTCATCAGGTTCTGGGCACGCTCAATGGCTTCCGCCTGGCTGAAGTGAACCACGTACACGGGAACCTGCTTGGTTGAGAGCAGTTCCTCCAGCGTCTCGTGAACAGGGGTCAGGTGGTAGTAGTGGTGCAGCGGAATGGGTCGTTCCGCTGAACTTACAGTCGTGGTAGTCCGGCCCGTCAGCTCAGTCAGACCGGTTTCGAACCGCGAGACGTCGCCCAACGTGGCCGACATCAGGAGGAACTGCGCTTGGGGCAGTTCCAGCAGCGGTACTTGCCACGCCCAACCGCGCTGCGGGTCGGAGTAGAAGTGGAACTCGTCCATGATCACGGAGCCCAGCTCTGCCGCCGAGCCTTCGCGGAGGGCGATGTTGGCCAGGATTTCCGCCGTGCAGCAGATGATGGGTGCATCCTGGTTCACGCCGGAATCACCGGTGATCATGCCGACGTTTTCAGCGCCGAAGATTTCGCAGAGTGCAAAGAACTTTTCGGACACCAGTGCCTTGATGGGAGCCGTGTAATAGCTCCGCTGGCCCCGAGACATAGCCTCGAAGTGCGCCGCGATGGCTACCAGGGACTTTCCGGAACCGGTAGGAGTAGCCAGGATGACGTTCGCGCCGGAGGCGAGCTCCATGATCGCTTCGTCCTGCGCCGGGTACAGCTGCAGCCCGCGGCTCTCAGTCCACTCCACGAACCGTGTGTAGATTTCGTCCGGGTCCAAAGGACCGGTGGCGGTGGAACCGGGGAGCTGCTCAAGAAGTTTCATTGGTTTCCAGCTTAGTGCCCGGACGGTTTAGGCTCGGCCCAGCAGGCATGCCCGATCCGAGGAGGCTTTTCGTGAAGTGGGACCCGTCCAAGTATGTGGAATTCGGCAACCATCGGGACAGGCCGTTCCATGACCTCGTGGCGAGGGTCCGGGCCCACGATCCACAGAAGGTTGTTGATCTCGGCTGCGGCCCCGGGAACCTGACCGCAACGCTGGCCGACCGCTGGCCGGAGGCACTCGTGGTGGGTCTGGACTCATCGGAGGAAATGCTCCTCAAAGCGGAGCCCCTTAGACAACAGTCCAATCGCTTGGCCTTCACTCAAGGCGACATCGCGGAGTGGGTTCCCGATGCTGATACGGACGTCGTGGTGACGAACGCCGCTCTCCAATGGGTTCCCGGTCATCAGGAGATGCTGGCCGGCTGGCTTCGCGCCCTCAAACCGGGCGCGTGGTTTGCCATGCAGGTGCCGGGAAACTTTACGTCCCCGTCCCACACGCTCATGCGGCAACTGGCAGAGTCGGGAACGTGGTCCACACGGCTCGGCGGCGTGCTTCGGCACGATGGCGCAGTGGGCAGTCCTGCGGACTACTTGGGAATCATGCTCGACGCCGGATGTGCGGCGGACGCTTGGGAGACCACCTACCAGCAGGTGCTGCCGGGGGAGGACCCCGTCCTGGAGTGGGTCCGCGGTACGGGCCTGCGTCCCGTGCTGGCGGCCCTGTCTGCGCAGGAGGCAGCTGACTTCGAGGCAGAGTACTCAGCCCTGCTGCGCGAGGCCTACCCCCCGACGAGCCACGGAACGGTCTTCCCGTTCCGTCGCATTTTTGCTGTCGCCCAAAAGGCCGCATGAACCGGCAAGACGCTTCGCCCCCGCGCAGCACGCTCGGTTCCATGCAACGTCACGGCTTGTCCCTTGCCGACGTCGCTGGTCTAATTCTCGGCATGGACCAAGGACGCTTCGAACAGCAGATGCCCCAAGTGGAACCGGCACCAGGCCGGAGTTCCTCGTGACTCCCACAGGCGATTTTCCGGGCAGCTGGCGCCCCAACACCAGCAGTGCCGTTGCGCTCTTTGATCAATTGAGATTGCGGATCATCGAACTCGTGGATGCCGGAGTCCTTGCCGTTGGCGCCAAGCTTCCTCCTGTTCGCAACCTGGCCGGGGTGCTGGACGTCGCTCCGCACACGGTTGCGCGTGCTTACAAGGAATTGGAAGCAGCAGGGGTAGTGGCAACACGGGGCCGCAACGGCACCGTGGTCTGCGCACGGGATGATCGTTGGGGAGCGCTGGCCGGCGTCGCGGCACAATACGCCGCCGCCGCGAAGGCCCAGGGGGCTTCATTCGCCGAGGCAGTGCAGCTTCTTGCTGCGGCTTATGACGCCGACTGATACCGATCAGTAGCATGTGAGGCACGACATGGAAATTCGAAGAAGTTTTCGATTAGCATTGGTAGGTGCCCAAAGCCTTAGCTGAAGATACCGCCATGGATGCCTCTAAAGGCGTCTCCGTCCTTCCCGTTGCCAAACCCGCCAAGCCGGATCTTTCCCGCTTGGTGGTCAAGGGTGCCAGGGAACACAACTTGCGAAACGTGGATCTCGATCTCCCCCGTGACGCCATGATCGTGTTCACGGGACTCTCCGGTTCCGGCAAGTCATCCTTGGCTTTCGACACTATCTTTGCGGAGGGCCAGCGTCGGTATGTGGAGTCATTGTCCGCGTACGCGCGCCAGTTCCTTGGCCAAGTGGACAAGCCTGATGTCGATTTCATCGAAGGCCTGTCTCCGGCAGTGTCCATCGACCAGAAGTCCACCAGCAAGAATCCGCGTTCCACGGTTGGCACCATCACCGAAATTTACGACTATATGCGTTTGCTGTGGGCGCGCGTTGGCCGTCCGCACTGTCCCGTATGTGGCGAGCCCATCGCCCGGCAGACGCCGCAACAGATTGTGGATCAGCTCCTGGAACTGGATCCGGGCACGCGATTCCAGGTCCTGGCTCCTGTTGTTCGAGGGCGCAAGGGTGAATTTGTTGACCTCTTCAAGGAACTGACCGCGAAGGGTTATTCCCGCGCCCGTGTAGACGGCGAACTGGTTCAGCTGAGCGATCCTCCCAAGCTGGGCAAACAGTTCAAGCACACCATCGAGGTTGTGGTGGACCGTTTGGTGGTCAAGGAAGAGATCAGCCAGCGGCTCACCGATTCCGTGGAGACGGCTCTTGGCCTTGCAGAAGGCCGGGTGTTGGTGGAGTTCGTGGACCTCGATGCTGAGGATCCCGAGCGTATCCGCGCCTTCTCGGAGAACCTGGCGTGCCCCAACGAGCACCCTTTGGCCATCGACGAAATTGAACCCCGCTCGTTCTCGTTCAACAACCCCTTCGGCGCCTGCTCCGCTTGTAGCGGCATTGGCACCCGGCTGGAAGTGGATGAAGAGCTGATCGTTCCCAATCCGGAGCTCTCCCTGGGTGAGGGCGCCATTGCCCCTTGGGCCCTCGGCACAGCGACGACGGAGTACTGGAACAGGCTCCTCGAGGGCCTGGCGCACGAGCTGGGCTTCTCCATGAAGACATCATGGGAGAAGCTGCCCAAGGACGTCCGCAATACCGTGCTTCATGGCAAGGACCACAAGGTTGTTGTCCAGTACAAGAACCGTTTTGGTCGTGAGCGTAAGTACAGCACCGGCTTTGAAGGTGCCATTCAGTACGTCCACCGTAAGCACGGGGAAACGGATTCCGACTGGGCCCGCGACCGGTACGAAGAGTACATGCGTCAGATTCCCTGCCCTGAGTGCAACGGTGCGCGCCTCAACCCGGCGTCGTTGTCCGTGCTCATCAACGGGAAGTCCATCGCCGAGGTTGCTGCCCTTCCGATGCGTGAGTGCGCCGAGTTCCTGGGCAGCCTTACCCTGACCAACAGGGAAGCCCAGATTGCCAACCAGGTGTTGAAGGAAATCCAGGCCCGCCTGACCTTCCTCCTGGACGTCGGCTTGGAGTACCTCAACCTTGAGCGCCCCTCCGGGACCTTGTCCGGCGGCGAGGCACAACGCATCCGATTGGCCACCCAAATCGGTTCCGGCCTGGTGGGCGTCTTGTACGTTTTGGATGAGCCATCCATTGGCTTGCACCAACGAGACAACCGGCGGCTGATCGAGACGCTCACACGCCTCCGGGACCTTGGCAACACCCTGATCGTGGTGGAGCATGACGAAGACACCATCCACGAAGCCGACTGGGTGGTAGACATCGGACCTGGCGCCGGCGAACACGGAGGCCAGGTGGTGCACTCCGGAACCTACAAGGAACTCCTGGAGAACACCGATTCGCTGACGGGTGACTACCTCTCCGGACGCCGGAAGATTGATGTCCCCGCCAAGCGCCGCAAGTACGACAAAAAGCGTGAACTCAAGGTTGTGGGCGCCAGGGAGAACAACCTCGACAACGTGGACGCCACGTTCCCCCTGGGACTCTTTACCGCCGTGACCGGCGTTAGTGGTTCCGGCAAGTCCACGTTGGTGAACGAGATCCTCTACAAGGTGCTCGCTAACAAACTCAACGGCGCCAAGCAGGTTGCAGGACGTCACCGCACGGTGGCCGGACTTGAGCACCTGGACAAGGTGGTCCACGTAGATCAAAGCCCCATCGGCCGTACACCCCGATCCAACCCGGCCACCTACACCGGCGTCTTTGACAACATTCGGAAACTCTTCGCTGAGACAACCGAAGCCAAGGTACGTGGATACCAGCCCGGACGGTTCTCGTTCAACGTCAAGGGCGGGCGCTGCGAAGCCTGTTCAGGCGACGGTACGTTGAAGATCGAGATGAACTTCCTGCCGGATGTCTATGTTCCTTGCGAGGTGTGCCACGGCGCCAGGTACAACCGGGAGACCCTTGAAGTTCATTACAAGGGCAAGACCATTGCCGACGTCCTCAACATGCCCATCGAGGAAGGCGCGGAGTTCTTCGCTGCTTTCACTCCGATCGCACGGCATCTGAACACCCTGGTGGATGTCGGCCTTGGCTACGTCAGGCTTGGCCAGCCGGCAACCACTCTGTCCGGCGGCGAGGCCCAGCGTGTGAAGCTGGCTGCCGAGCTCCAGAAGCGTTCCAACGGTCGCAGCATCTATGTCCTGGATGAACCCACCACGGGCCTGCACTTTGAAGACATCCGCAAGCTGCTCATGGTTCTTCAGGGCTTGGTGGACAAGGGCAATACCGTGATCACCATTGAGCACAACCTGGACGTCATTAAATCCGCGGACTGGATTGTAGACCTCGGCCCCAATGGCGGTTCAGGCGGCGGAAAGATCGTGGCCACGGGAACGCCTGAGCAGGTGGCAAAATCCACCGACAGCCACACAGCGACCTTCTTGGCTGAGATTCTGAGTTAGTTACTGACGGGACGGCCGGGAGGCCGTCAGAGGAATATCTCCGAGACCTTGGAAGTATTCCCGTAGCGGCATGCGAGTTTCAGGCATGCCGCTACTCGTGAGAAACTAACCCGGTGACTCAAACAACGGTGCCCGTAATATTCGATCTGGACGGCACCCTTGTCGATCCTGCCGGTGGTATCACGGGAGGCATTTCTGCGGCCCTCCGGGAAATGGACCTTCCTGTTCCGGAACAAGCAGTGCTGAATTCCATGGTGGGTCCTAAACTCAGCGATTCCCTTCTGCATTTGGCCGACGTCCCGGGCGAATTAGTGGATGAAACCATTGAGCGATACCGGCATCACTACAAAGAAACCGGCATTGGCCAGAGCAAGCTGTACCCAGGCATCTTCGATCTCCTTGAGTATTTCGCGGAGACCGGCCGGCCTGTCGCGGTAGCCACCCAGAAGCCGCAGTCAATTGCACGGCTAGTGCTTGAGCACCACAAAATTGCAGACTTCTTCGTCTCCATTCGAGGTGCTGCGGACGACGAATCCCTCAAAGCAAATACGGCGTCCGGCAAAGTTGAGATCGTGGGCGCGGCCTTGAAGGATCTTCACTCCCAGCCGGCCGTCATGGTCGGGGACAGGCATCAAGACGTCGCGGGTGCTTTGGCCAACGGGTTGGATTGCATCGGGGTCAGTTGGGGTTTCGCCCCGGACGGTGAACTTGAGGAAGCCGGAGCAGTCGCCATAGTAAGCACTGCCCTGGAGCTTCGCAGCAAAATTGAAGAACTTGACGCTGTCCGCGCGGCAGCCCTGAGCGAGGTACAAAACGATGGCAGTCTTTGATGCGATCCGCTGGACAACCCGTGGCCTGATTTCCTCCACGTGCCGTCCAACGGTCATTGGACTGGAGAACGTTCCCAAGGATGGGCCATTCATCGTAGCGCCGAATCACCTGTCCTTCCTGGACAGTGTCATTGTCCAGGCACTCATGCCCCGGCCTGTTGCCTTTTTTGCCAAGGCTGAATACTTCACCACCAAGGGCGTCAAAGGCGCCGTGATGAAGTCGTTCTTCGAGGCAGTAGGTTCCATTCCCGTTGAGCGCGGTGAACAGGCGGCCAGCGTGCAGGCGCTCAAAACATTGCTGGACATCTTGGAATCCGGGAAGGGCATCGGCATTTACCCTGAAGGCACCCGGTCCCGAGACGGCATTCTCTACCGTGGCAGGACCGGCGTGGGGTGGCTCGCCTTGACCACAGGTGCCCCGGTAATCCCGGTCGGTCTGATCGGGACCGAGAAGTTGCAGCCTGCGGACAAGAATGCGGTTCGCCCGCAGCACTTCACCATGAAGGTGGGAGAACCCCTCTACTTCGACAAGACGGGCCCGGACCATTCGCTGCCGGCCCGCCGCGAAGTCACGGATAAAATCATGGATGCCATTGCGTTGCTCAGCGGGCAGGAACGGTCCACGAGCTACAACCAAAGCAAATCGGTCGACTAAGGCCTGGCAACCCGGCTCCTGGCAAAGACTGTCGCTCCCGTTCACTAGACTGGAACAGTGGCAGATCCAGCAAGTTACCGGCCCCAAACGGGTGAAATTCCCACTACGCCGGGCGTCTATCGTTTCCGCGACCCCCACGGTCGGGTCATCTATGTGGGCAAGGCAAAGAACCTCCGCTCCAGGCTGAATTCTTACTTCGCCAACCCCGCAGGGCTTCTCCCCAAGACCCATGCAATGGTCCACGCGGCCAGCAGTGTTGAGTGGACCGTGGTGGGTAGCGAGCTGGAATCGCTGCAGCTGGAATACACGTGGATCAAGGAATTCAAGCCACGGTTCAACGTGGTGTTCAGGGACGACAAGACCTACCCCTATCTGGCTGTCACCATGGGGGAGAAGTACCCCAGGGTGCAGGTCATGCGTGGTGAAAGAAGGAAGGGCACCAGGTACTTCGGCCCCTACACAGCCGGTGCCATCAGGGAAACCATGGATACGCTCTTGCGGGTTTTCCCTGTCCGGAGTTGCAGCGCGGGCGTCTTCAAGCGGGCTGAGTCCAGCGGCCGGCCCTGCCTTCTGGGATATATCGACAAATGCTCGGCACCCTGTGTGGGACGGGTCACCCCTGATGAGCACCGCGGCCTCGCTGAGGACTTCTGCTCCTTCATGGGCGGCGAAGCCAAACGTTTTATCAGCCGCTTGGAAAAAGACATGGCTGCCGCCGTTGCCGAACTGGACTACGAGCGCGCGGCGGGGCTGAGGGACGACATCATTGCCCTCCGCAAGGTCTTTGAACGGAACGCAGTGGTGCTCGCGGAGGACACGGACGCTGACGTCTTCGCTCTCCACGAGGACGAACTCGAAGCGTCCGTTCAGGTGTTCCACGTGCGCGGCGGCCGTGTCCGTGGGCAGCGCGGCTGGGTGGTGGAAAAGGTGGAGGATGCCACCACTCCCGAACTCATCGAACACTTGCTGCAGCAGGTCTACGGCGAGGACAGTGAAGTCCAAGGCCGCATTCCCCGGGAAGTCTTGGTTCCCGAGAACCCCAGCAACCATGCTGAATTGATGGAATGGCTTGGCGGCTTGCGTGGCGCCAGGGTGGACATCCGTGTCCCTCAGCGCGGCGACAAGGCCGCCCTGATGTCCACTGTGCGCGAGAATGCCGAGCAAGCCCTGAAGCTGCACAAGACCCGGCGCGCAGGAGACATTACGGTCCGCTCGCTTGCCCTTCAGGAACTTCAGGAGGCCCTGGAGATCCCGGTTCCGCTCCTGCGGATCGAGTGCTTCGATATCTCCCATGTCCAAGGCACCAACGTGGTGGCTTCCATGGTGGTGGTGGAAGACGGACTGCCCAAAAAGTCCGACTACCGGAAATTCTCCATTGCGGGCGCGGCAGCAACGGACGATACTGCGGCCATGCACGACGTCCTGACCCGTCGGTTCAGGCACTACCTGACGGATAAGGCTGCACAGGTCCCCATCGTTTCCGGCGAGATCGTCAACCCGACGCGTGCAGGCGCCAAGAGCGGCACTGAGCTGCCGCCGTCGGACCTTGACGTTCCAGCGCCGAAGGCCAAGTTTGCCTACCCGCCCAACTTGGTTGTGGTGGACGGTGGGCAGCCGCAGGTCAATGCTGCGGCCCGTGCCCTTGCTGAGTTGGGTATTGATGATGTTTACGTGGTGGGTCTCGCCAAGCGGCTCGAGGAAGTTTGGCTGCCTGACAGTGACTTCCCCGTCATCCTGCCCCGAACATCGCAGGGGTTGTATCTCCTGCAACGGATCCGTGACGAAGCCCACCGCTTTGCCATTACTTTCCACCGGCAGAAGCGCGGCAAGGCGATGACAGTTTCCGTCCTGGACGGCGTACCGGGCCTTGGCGAGGCAAAACGCAAGGCTTTGGTAGCCCATTTTGGCTCGCTCAAGAAGATCAAGGCCGCGTCCGTGGAGGAACTCACCTCTGCCAAGGGCATCGGGCCCGCGCTGGCCGCTGCCGTGGTACAGCACCTTGGGTCCACCGAAGACGCAGGTGAAAGGGCGCCGGCGGTTAACATGACCACCGGCGAAATCCTCGAATCTTAGCTAGGGTAAGAACCTGGCCGGTCGGCGCACCATTGATTCCGGACGCCTTAAACGGGCCATATGCGACCTCCTTCCCAGGCGGCTGCCACGAGCTTTTCGAATGACCACTTCCGACGAAACGGGGACAACTGATGGATGAGGCTACGGCAAAGTCCGGCACGGAGCAGGACGGCCTGACGCCCGTCAAGCCACCTGAAGCGGAATTGTTGGTGGTAACCGGCATGTCGGGCGCCGGACGCAGCACCGCCTCCGATGCTTTGGAGGACCACGGCTGGTACGTCGTGGACAACCTTCCTCCGCAAATGCTGGGCACTTTGGCCGAAATTGTGTCACATGCCCCGAAGTCGATTCCCAAACTTGCCGTAGTGGTGGACGTTCGCAGCAAGGACCTCTTCACTGACATCCAGACGGCTTTGGGGGCGCTGAGCGCGAGCGGCATCACCTTCCGGGTACTCTTCCTGGACGCCAACGACGACGTCCTGGTCCGGCGCTTCGAGCAGGGGCGCCGCCCGCATCCGCTGCAGGGCGGGGGAAGGATCCTCGACGGCATCGGCATCGAGCGTGAGGTCCTTCGTGAACTGCGCGAACACGCCGACGTCGTTCTGGACACCTCCGAGTTCAACGTCCACGGCTTGGCTACGGCCATCACGGAACTGTTCAGCGATACCGGGCCGGTGACACTTCGCTTGAACGTCATGAGCTTTGGCTTCAAATACGGGCTGCCCGTGGACGCGAATTTCGTGGCCGACGCCCGCTTCATCCCCAACCCGCACTGGGTTCCCCAATTGCGGCCGCATACGGGCTTGGATGAGGATGTCAGCGATTACGTGCTGGGCGCGGAGGGTGTTCAGGAGTTCGTGGACCGCTATGTGCGGGCTTTGGAGCCTGTCCTGGACGGTTACCGCCAGGAGAACAAGCACTACGCCACGCTGGCAGTTGGTTGCACAGGCGGCAAGCACCGTTCGGTGGCAGTCGCCATGGAACTTTCGAAGCGCCTGGCGCAGTACCCGCGCGTCACCGTGACCACCACCCACCGCGACCTGGGACGCGAGTAGTGGGGGTTCTGACGGGCCCGCTGCCACTTATTCCGCCCAAGGGCGTCCCCGGCAGCCAGCAGAAGAAGAGCCCCTCCGTGGTGGCCTTGGGCGGCGGTCATGGCCTCGCGGCGTCTCTGTCTGCCTTGCGTCTGCTCACCTCGGAGCTGACGGCAATCGTCACAGTGGCGGACGACGGCGGCAGTTCCGGGCGTCTCCGCGATGAGTACGGCGTCCTCCCGCCCGGAGACCTGCGGATGGCCCTGAGCGCCCTGTGTGATGACACTGACTGGGGCCGCACCTGGCGCGATGTCATGCAGCACCGCTTTGAAGCGGGTTCGGCGAAGGGCGGCTCGCTGGACAACCACGCCATGGGCAACCTGCTCATCGTCACACTGTGGGAGCTTCTGGGGGACACCGTTGCCGGCCTGAAGTGGGCCGGAGCACTGCTGGGTGCCCGCGGACAAGTACTGCCGATGTCCAGCGTTCCCCTCACCATTGAGGGCAAGGCGCGCATGGAGTTGCCGGATGGTGGCCACGAACTGAGGACGGTTCGGGGGCAGGCGAAGTGTGCCGTGGCGGGAAAGCTGGAAGAAGTCAGGCTCCTGCCCGAATCCGCTCCTGCCTGCACCGAAGCACTCACCGCGATTGAGCTTGCTGATTGGGTCATCCTGGGCCCCGGCTCTTGGTATACCTCGGTTTTGCCGCATTTGCTGTTGCCCGAGCTTCGTCGGGCCTTGGGCGATACCGCTGCCAAACGCTGTCTCACCATGAACCTGGACGTTGAAACCAAAGAAACCTCGGGCATGACCGCAGCGGATCACTTGGATGTCCTGCGCCGCTATGCGCCTGAGTTCACGGTGGACGTCGTCCTGGCGGATCCCGCGGCCGTGCAGGATCGCAAGGCCTTTGAGAAGGCGGCCGCGATGATCGGCGCCGAAGTGGTGTTGGGTAGAGTAGGGGCGTCGAGGCGCCGCCCCGTCCATGATCCACTGCTGCTGGCAGCGGCGTACCACGATATTTTCGGGAACAGTTAGGAATACGCGATGGCACTTACTGCGTCGGTCAAGGACGAACTGTCCCGGCTGGACATCAAGAAATCTTCCGTCCGCAAAGCGGAGGTTTCGGCAATGCTGCGTTTCGCAGGCGGCTTGCACATTATTTCGGGGCGGATCGTCATCGAGGCTGAAGTTGACCTCGCCTCCACCGCCCGTCGTCTCCGGGCAGCGATCGCTGAAGTCTATGGGCATCAGAGCGAAATCATCGTTGTTTCCGGCGGAGGATTGCGCCGGGGGAGCCGCTACGTGGTCCGCGTAGTGCGCGACGGCGAGGCACTTGCCCGCCAAACGGGCTTGTTGGATGGCCGTGGACGTCCTGTTCGGGGTCTTCCTTCCGCAGTGGTCAACGGTTCAGCGGCCGATGCTGAGGCCGTGTGGCGGGGCGCTTTCCTTGCCCATGGCTCACTCACTGAACCAGGGCGATCGTCGTCACTCGAAGTGACGTGCCCGGGCCCTGAGTCCGCGTTGGCGCTAGTCGGTGCTGCCCGCCGGCTTGGGATTCAGGCCAAAGCACGTGAAGTTCGCGGCGTGGACCGTGTGGTCATCCGTGACGGCGACACCATTGCTACCCTCCTGACACGCATGGGCGCCCATGACGCCCTGATGGTCTGGGAAGAACGGCGCATGCGAAAGGAAGTCCGGGCAACGGCCAACAGGCTTGCCAACTTTGATGACGCCAATCTGCGTCGCTCGGCCCAGGCGGCAGTAGCAGCGGGCGCCAGGGTGGACCGTGCGTTGGAGATCCTTGGCGACGACGTTCCGGACCATCTCAAGTACGCCGGGGAGCTTCGCGTGGCCCACAAGCAGGCCAGCCTGGATGAACTCGGCCGCCTTGCCGATCCACCCATGACCAAGGACGCCATAGCGGGCCGTATTCGCCGGCTCCTGGCCATGGCAGACAAACGCGCCCTGGATTTGGGCATTCCGGGCACTGAGGCAAATGTGACTCCGGAAATGATGGACGAGTAGAGCACACCCATAGAATCGAAAAGTGTGAAGGAAATACTGCGAGGCCACCGCCGGTTGTTCCCGGTGGAGGCATGAACAGTCTTCTTCACCAAGGATTTCCGGCCGGCCCGCTGGCCGGATGACATAACGAGAGTTACCAACCCGGACGTGAGTCCATTACATTGGAGGATTTCGTGACAGAGTACGTTCTGCCCGAGCTCGGCTACGACTACGCAGCACTCGAGCCGCACATTTCGGCAAAGATCATGGAGCTGCACCACAGCAAGCACCATGCGGCATACGTTGCAGGCGCCAACAACGCCCTCGCCCAGCTGGCCGAAGCGCGCGAAAAGAATGATTTCGCCAACATCAACCGCCTCTCCAAGGACCTCGCGTTCCACACCGGTGGGCACATCAACCACTCCGTGTTCTGGAACAACATCTCCCCGGACGGCGGCGACAAGCCCGAAGGCGAACTGGCTGCTGCCATTGACGACGCTTTCGGCTCCTTCGATGCTTTCCGTGCCCAGTTCAGCGCGGCTGCACTGGGCCTGCAGGGTTCCGGCTGGGCCTTCCTGGCATACGAGCCCATCGGTGGAAACCTGCTCATCGAGCAGCTCTACGATCAGCAGGGCAACGTGGCAGTGGGCACCACCCCGCTGCTGATGCTGGACATGTGGGAGCACGCCTTCTACCTGGACTACGTCAACGTCAAGGCTGACTACGTCAAGGCCTTCTGGAACATCGTCAACTGGGCCGACGTCGCCAAGCGCTTCGAAGCTGCCCGCGCCAACGCCACGGGCCTCATCGTCCTCTAGTTGGTGAGTCCCGGTTCACGCGAATGTAACAAAAGTCACTTTTGGCGTGAATTGGGGCCAAATGCTGGAAAGCCTGCCTCCGCAGTTGCGGGGGCAGGCTTAGTTAAACGTAAGATGGATCACGGAAGGCGGTTAGCCTTCAGCAACGTGGCTGGTCGCCCTCCGATCTGATAATCACCTCTGCCCAAAGACGTGCGGGGTCTGTTAGTTGGAAATATTTGATCCGACTCACTAGGCGTGCTTGCAAGAGCACCAAGGAGATTGACACATAGTGACCACCCGTATTGGTATCAACGGCTTCGGCCGCATCGGCCGTAACTACTTCCGCGCAGCACTGGCCCAGGGCGCAGACCTTGAGATCGTGGCAGTGAACGACCTCACCAGCCCCGAGACTCTCGCCCACCTCCTGAAGTACGACTCCGTCGGTGGCCGCCTCACGCAGTCCGTGGAGGTTGTTGATGGCAACCTGGTAGTCGATGGCAAGTCCATCACCGTTCTGGCCGAGCGCGATCCCGCCAACCTCCCTTGGGGCGAGCTGGGCGTAGACATCGTCATCGAGTCAACCGGTTTCTTCACCAAGGCAGCAGCTGCGCAGAAGCACATCGATGCCGGCGCCAAGAAGGTCCTCATTTCGGCACCCGCCAGCGACGAAGACATCACCATCGTTATGGGCGTCAACCAGGATCTCTACGATCCCGCAACGCACAACATCATCTCCAACGCATCCTGCACCACCAACTGCCTCGGCCCGCTGGCCAAGGTTGTCAATGACGCTTTCGGCATCGAGCGTGGCCTGATGACCACGGTCCACGCCTACACCGCAGACCAGAACCTGCAGGACGGCCCGCACGGCGATCTCCGCCGCGCCCGTGCTGCCGCCATCAACATGGTTCCCACCTCAACCGGTGCAGCCAAGGCTATCGGCCTGGTCCTGCCGGAACTGAAGGGCAAGCTGGACGGTTACGCCATTCGCGTTCCCGTCCCCACGGGTTCCGCCACGGACCTCACGGTCACCGTTTCCCGCGAAGTCACGGTTGAGGAAGTCAACGCTGCCGTCAAGGCTGCCGCTGAGTCCGAGCAGTTCGCCGGAATCCTCAGCTACACGGATGCCCCTATCGTGTCCTCGGACATCGTCGGAGACCCCGCGTCCTCCATCTTCGATTCCGGCCTCACCAAGGTCATCGGCAACCAGGTCAAGGTTGTTTCCTGGTATGACAACGAGTGGGGCTACTCCAACCGCCTCGTAGACCTCACGGAGCTTGTCGCATCCAAGCTGGGCTAGGGTAGACACATGACATCTCACACCCTCAACGAGCTCATCGCTGAAGGTGTCCGCGGGCGGTACATTTTGGTCAGAAGTGACCTGAATGTGCCGCTCGACGGCTCTGCAGTGACCGATGACGGCCGCATCAAGGCCTCCCTTCCGGTCCTCAAGAAGCTCTCGGACGCCGGTGCCCGTGTGCTCGTAACCGCACACCTCGGACGCCCCAAGGGCGCCCCAGAGGACAAGTACTCGCTCAAGCCCGCTGCGGCCCGCTTGGCGGAGCTCGCGGACTTCAAGGTCCAGTTGGCCAACGACACGGTGGGGGACTCCGCGAAGGAGCTCGCGGCCGGTCTCCAGGACGGCGAAGTACTCGTCTTGGAAAACGTTCGCTTCGATGCCCGCGAAACCAGTAAGGACGACGCCGAGCGCGGCGCCTTCGCTGATGAGCTGGTTGCCCTGACGGGGACCAACGGCGCGTATGTTGACGACGCCTTTGGCGCGGTCCACCGCAAGCACGCCAGCGTCTTCGATGTCGCAACCCGGTTGCCGTCATACCTGGGCGATCTTGTGCACACCGAAGTAGAGGTTCTCCGGAAGCTCACAACGGATACGCAACGTCCCTACGTTGTGGTTCTTGGTGGCTCCAAGGTTTCTGACAAGTTGGCAGTCATTGACAACCTGTTGGGCAAGGCTGACACCATCCTTGTTGGCGGCGGCATGCTGTTCACCTTCCTGGCAGCAGCCGGGCATAAGGTGGCGGGCAGCCTCCTCGAGGAAGACCAGATTCCGGTGGTCCAGGACTACCTCAAGCGCGCATCCGATGCCGGAACGTCGTTCGTGATCCCAACCGATGTTGTGGTCGCCAGCCGTTTCGCTGCGGATGCTGAACACGAGGTCGTTAAGGCAGACGCCATAGAGGACAGCACCTTTGGTGCTTCCGGCATCGGCCTGGACATCGGCCCGGAATCCGCAGCGGCATTCGCGGCCCAGATCGAGGGGGCCAAAACCGTGTTCTGGAACGGCCCCATGGGCGTCTTCGAATTCGAAGCCTTCTCCAGCGGCACGCGCGCCATTGCGCAGGCACTTACGGATACGGTTGCGTTCACCGTGGTTGGCGGTGGCGATTCCGCCGCAGCCGTCCGCACCCTCGGCTTCGAGGATTCGCAGTTCGGCCACATTTCCACCGGTGGCGGTGCCAGCTTGGAATACCTTGAAGGCAAGGAACTTCCCGGTCTGAGCGTCCTGGACCGCTAAGCATCAACCGACCGGCAGGGCGCCACCGCGTCCTGCCGGTCGTTCCATATCTCAACGCATTTTTTGGAGTTCATGTGACTACCTCTGCTAACGGCAACTTCATCCGCAAGCCCTTCATCGCCGGCAACTGGAAGATGAACATGGACCACGTCCAGGGCATCACCTTGCTGCAGAAGCTCGCGTGGACACTGTCAGACGCCAAGCACAACTACAACCGTGCGGAGGTTGCAGTATTCCCTCCGTTCACCGACCTCCGCGGTGTCCAGACACTCGTACAGGGTGATGAACTGGAAATTGTCTACGGTGGCCAGGATCTGTCCCAGTTCGACTCCGGCGCTTACACGGGTGATATCTCCGGTCAGTTCCTCAGCAAGTTGGGCTGTGCCTACGTATTGGTGGGCCACAGTGAGCGCCGCACTATCCACAACGAGTCTGACGAGGTTTTGAACGCCAAGGTCAAGGCCGCCTTCCGCCATGGACTTACTCCCGTACTGTGCGTAGGTGAGGGCCTTGAAGTCCGTCAGGCGGGCACACACGTTGAACACACCTTGGCCCAGCTGCGTGCCGGTGTGGAAGGCCTCACGGCTGAGCAAGCTGCTGAACTCGTTGTGGCTTACGAACCCGTCTGGGCCATCGGTACCGGCGAAGTTGCTGGCCCGGAAGACGCACAGGAAATGTGCGCTGCAATCCGTGCCGAGCTTGCCGAACTCTTCGATGAGACTGTCGCAGGGAAGACGCGCCTCCTTTATGGCGGCTCCGTCAAGGCCAATAATGCTGCCGCCATCATGGCCGAAAGCGACGTTGACGGATTGCTCGTGGGTGGCGCCAGCCTGGACCCCGCCGAGTTTGCTAACATTGTCAGGTTCGAGAGCCACCTCGTCACGGACTAGTCCGGCTCCCGTTTTCCGCTTCTTCGAAAGGCCGTCGTGGACGTTCTTCAAGTCATTCTGCAGATCCTGCTGGGCATCACCAGCCTTCTGCTGACGCTGCTCATCCTCTTGCACAAGGGACGTGGCGGCGGTTTGTCCGACATGTTCGGTGGCGGAATGAGCTCCGGATTGAGTTCATCCGGCGTAGCTGAGCGCAACCTGAACCGCTTCACCATCATTCTCGGAATCACGTGGGGTGTTGTGATCATCGGTTTGGGCCTGATCATGCGATTCAGCTCGGGTGGCGACTCCTAGTCATTGCCAAAAGGGAGGCTCCTGGACAGGAGCCTCCCTTTTTCTTGCCCCCGGGCACCCAACCCTAGTGCCGTCGTCGAGCCCCTCGCATTAGACTGTCCCTGTTGGCCGTAAGGCCACAGGCCGTGACGGCCGACCACCGAGTCGCTAGGGGTTCGAAAATGGTTCATGGCACGTCTGGTTATCGGGGCACTCGCGTAGGCGTAACCCAGGGTTCAGAGCCGCGGCAACAAAGCGACCACGGATCCGGCGAACAGTTGCCGCGTATTCGTGTTCCCTATTGGTGCGCCAAGGGACACGAAACGCGGCTTGTTTTCCTTAAGCTGCCGGACGAGCAGATTCCCAGGACGTGGGACTGCCCCAAATGTGGTTCGCCCGCTACGCGGGATCCCGGCCATCCGGCCCCGGAAAGACCTGACGATGAGATCTTCAAATCGCACTTGGATTACGTTAAAGAACGACGCTCCAGCCAGGATGCCGAAGTGGTCCTGGCTGGAGCGCTGGATCGGTTACGCGCCCGCGGGGTCCTTCCGGACCAACTGCTGGGGGACGCGTGACGCCGCATTCTCGTCGATAAGCCATAGGGTCCTCGCCCGCCCCACAGGACCCGCTGCGGGGACCTGGACGGGGTTGGCGCCTGCGAGGGCCAAGCCCACAGCTCCTGCCTTGTCCTCGCCGGCAACAACCATCCAGATTTCCTGTGCTGTGTTGATTGCAGGAAGCGTCAATGAAATGCGGGACGACGGTGGCTTGGGCGAGTTCTCGACGCCCACCACGGGACGGGACTTCTCGCGGATGCCGGCTTGCTCGGGGAAAAGCGATGCCACATGCGCATCGGGTCCCACGCCCAGGAGCAGGATGTCGAACCGGGGCAGAGTCCCGGGCTGCTCGGGCCTGTCATCAGACGTGTCTGCTGCGTGCTCGGCCTCTGCAGCTGCCTTGAGCTCTTCAGCGTAGGCAGCTGCTGCCTCGTCCGCCGTAGCGTACTGATCGGCGGAGCCGGGCTCGTGAACCCGGGCAGGATCTACCGCCAAGTGGGAAAGCAAAGCCTGGTGTGCTTGGCGGGTGTTCCTGTCGTCGCTGTCAGCGGCAACAAATCGCTCATCACCCCACCAGAAGTTGACCCTTGACCAGTCGACAGCGGGCGCCGCGGCAGAGTCTGCGACGGCCTTCAGGGTCCCAATGCCAACGGTTCCGCCGGTCAGGACTACTGTGGCCTCGCCATGCTTGTCCTGGACATCCACAAGCTTGGTGATGAGACGTGCCGCAATGGCGGCCATCAACACCTTTGAATCGGGGTGGATGCTTACTCTTGGCTCAGCGTGCACTGGTCTGGACTCTCCTCTGGCTGGTTAGTGGCAGTCCCATCGTAATCACTTCTCCGAAGACTTCGTCCGGATCGAGCCTGCGGAGTTCCTCGGCGAGGCAATCCTTGAGGCTTCTGCGGGGGAGCGTGATACGCTGCGCCGGCTGTCCGGGCTGTGTCAGCTCGGCCACGGACAGGCCGGGACGGAAGAGCTGCACGTCGCCACTGGCGCGGGTGAGGCGCACACGGCGGATGCCGGTTCCTGCCGGATCGGCAACGATCGTGACCGGAGCCTGCAGGGCCAAGCTCAGCCATGCGGCGAGGAGCAGCGTGCTGGGGGAGTCCGAGGCACCTTCCACGGCGACGGCTGATACCGGGTCACCATCAACCTGGTCGAACACGGCTGCGAGCTGCATGCGCCAGTTGGTCAGGCGGGTCCAGGCGAGGTCGGTGTCGCCGGCTTTGTACGTGGCCCGGATGTTTTCCAGGGCGAGCCGGGGATCGGGTTCGTTGGCGGAATCCGTGATGCGTCGGTGGGCGATGCGGCCGATCGATGTCTCGCAGGCGCTTTCCGGTGCACCGTGCGGCCACCACGCCACGATCGGTGCGTCCGGGAGCAGCAGCGCAGCGACCAATGATTCGCTCTCGTGCGCCATGTGCCCGTGGCCGCGCAGGACGATGACCTCCGAAGCTCCGGCGTCGCCACCCACGCGGATCTGCGCGTCGAGGCGGTCCGGGCCTTCTACGCCTGCGTCTGCCAGGACAATGATCCGGCACGGGTGTTCCCGGCTGGCTTCATTGGCTGCCTCGATGGCTTCCTCTTCCTGCCCGGACTTGGTCACGACCACCAGGGTGAGGACACGACCCAAGGCGATGACGCCGCCTTGTTCGCGCAGCGACATGATCTTCTTGGAGATCTTGGAGGTGGTGGTATTGGGAAGATCTACGATCATGGCCTTCTCCAGGTTCGTCCGTCACGGGCCAGCAGGGCGTCGGCCGAGGCCGGGCCCCAGCTGCCGGGTGCGTAGGGTTGCGGTTGTTCGTCCAGGCCGGCCCAGTATTCCTCGAACGGGTCAAGGATCTTCCAGGACAATTCCACTTCCTGGTGGCGCGGGAAAAGCGGCGGTTCGCCCAGGAGCACGTCCAGTATGAGGCGTTCGTAGGCTTCGGGGCTGGACTCGGTAAAGGAGTGGCCGTAGCCGAAGTCCATGGTGACGTCGCGGACTTCCATCTGCGTGCCGGGAACCTTGGAACCGAACCGGATGGTGGCGCCTTCGTCGGGCTGGACACGGATCACTACGGCGTTCTGGCCAAAGTCGTCCTCGCCGTGATCGCGGAAGAGCAGGTTTGGTGCGCGTTTGAAGACCACTGCGATTTCAGTGACGCGGCGGCCGAGGCGTTTGCCGGCGCGCAGGTAAAACGGCACGCCGTTCCAGCGGCGGGTGTTGATGTCTACCCGGATCGCAGCGAACGTCTCGGTCTTCGAATCGGCAGGAATACCGTCCTCATCCAGGTATCCGAGGACTTCTTCGCCGCCCTGCCAACCACCGGTGAACTGACCGCGGGCCGAATGGGTGGAGAGGTCATCGGGCAGCTTGACCGCTGCGAGGACCTTTTCCTTCTCCGCCCGCAGATCGTCGGCGTTGAAGGAGATGGGTTCTTCCATCGCCGTCAACGCGAGCAACTGCAGCAGGTGGTTCTGGATGACGTCGCGGGCCGCACCCACGCCGTCGTAGTACCCTGCGCGGCCACCTGTTCCGATGTCCTCGGCCATGGTGATCTGGACGTGGTCCACGTAGTTGGCGTTCCAGAGCGGTTCGAACAACTGGTTCGCGAAACGCAGCGCCAGGATGTTCTGTACCGTCTCCTTGCCCAGGTAGTGGTCGATCCTGAACACGGCATCGGCCGGGAACACCGATTCCACGATGTCGTTCAGCTGCCGGGCAGACTCGAGGTCGTGCCCGAACGGCTTCTCGATGACCACTCGGCGCCACTGACCGGGCTTGGCCTGCGCCAGGCCGTGCTTGGACAGCTGACGACACACCTGCTCGAAGGCCTTGGGCGGGATGGACAGGTAGAAGCCGTGATTGCCGCGGGTGCCACGGGTCTCATCCAGCTCATCCAACACATCACCGAGGCGCTCGAAAGCGTCGTCGTCGTCGAACTCGCCCTGGACAAAGCGGATACCGGAAGCAAGCTGCTCCCACACGGCTTCATCGAACTTGGTCCGGGCGTGGGCCTTGACGTTTTCCTTGACCTCGGCCGCGAAGTCGGCGTTGTCCCAGTCGCGGCGGCCGAAACCCACCAGCGCGAAGCTGGGCGGAAGGAGGCCACGGTTGGCGAGGTCATAGACCGCCGGCATGAGCTTTTTACGGGCGAGGTCGCCGGTGACTCCGAAGAACACCAACGACGACGGCCCGGCAATGCGGTTCAGGCGCCGATCCCGCGGATCCCGCAAGGGGTTCCGGAGACCGGCGGCTTTCCTGCCGTTTTCAGTTTCTGGCATGTTTGGTTCTGTGCCTTAGCTTTCGAGTGCGCTGGCTTGGGTGGTCAGCGCAGCGACGACTTCCTGGAGTTGGGCGACGCCCGCAGCGCGCTCAGTGAGGTGCAGACGCAACACCGGCCGTCCATGGCCTTCCAGTACCTGGGCATCACCTGAGGCCTGTGCGGCAATGAGCTGGCCGAAGGTGAAGGGGCGCTCCGGGATGTCGAGGTCGGTGGAGGATGCCGCAGTGATCTGAAGGAACACACCGATTGCCGGTCCACCCTTGTGGAACTGACCCGTGGAATGAAGGAAACGGGGTCCCCAACCGAAAGTCACCGGACGTCCGCTGACAGCTGCGAGTTCGTCGCGGATTCCTTCGAGCGGTGCGTAGGAAATACGGTCAAAGTAGGCCTGAACGCTCAAGTAACCATCCGCGCCGAGCTGGGCCAGAAGTGCCTGAACAGCTTCCGAAACAGTGGACGCAGAACCAAGCCAGTCTCCGCCGCGAACCTCCACAGCACCATCGGTGAAGACAGCGGGGGTGGGCTCCGGTCGTGCATCCAGCAAGCCGCGCGCAGCCACCTTCGCGGCTTCGACGTCGGGCTGGTCGTAAGGGTTGATGCCCAGAAGGCGACCAGCCACCGCTGTGGCGAATTCCCAGACGAACATCTGCGAAGGCAGGCCACCGGCAATGGCGACCTCGTTTTCGCGAAGTTCGACGTCGGCATCCGCGCCTACCAGCCGAACCACCAGGACGTCGTCGGCGCCGTTGGTGGCCTCGGGGGAATCCGGTCCGGCGACCACCGGCAGAACGCCAGTGCCAAGCTTGCCCGTGGATTCGGCGATGAGCTGCTCGGCCCAGTCGGCGAAACCAACAATGCCCGAGCCGTCTTCGGCAATGACGATCTTGTTGCGCAGCGGGCTGGTACCACCCAAGGCGATGCCCAAGGCAAGGCCAATGTTATCGGCTGAGTCCTCGTTAAGGATCTCCGCCGCCTCTTCTGCCTCGTCCAGGAATGCCTGAATATCGACACCCGCCAAGCCACTCGGAACCAGACCAAAAGCGGTCAGTGCGGAGAAGCGTCCACCCACGTTGGGATCGGCGTTGAACACCGCACGGTAGCCGGCCTCGCGGGACGCCTTGTCCAAAGGCGAACCCGGATCCGTGACAATGATGATCCGGCTCTTGGCATCTATTCCAGCGTCGTTGAACGCCTTCTCAAAGACGCGTCGCTGGGAGTCGGTTTCAACAGTGGAGCCCGACTTGGAGGAAACAACAATAGCCGTCTCCTCCAACCGATCAGCCAAAGCAGCACTGACCTGCTCAGGATCAGTGCTGTCCAGCACAGTCAGCTCGACGCCGGCAGTACCGGCAATGACCTCAGGAGCCAACGAAGACCCACCCATGCCACACAGGACAATGCGTGAGACACCGTCTGCACGGAGGGCATCACGAAGTTCCAGAATGTCCCCGACCAGGGCCTGGGACACGGTGGCAGCCTCCACCCAGCCCAGACGGATCGCAGACTCGGACTCCGCATCAGGACCCCACAACGTGTGGTCCTTCGCGAAAATCCGGGTCGCGATCTTGTCCTCGACCAGGCTGTCAATGTGCTGGGCGATGGCTTCTTGCGCGGCACCGCTGGCGTCGTAGCTGATTGTGCTCATGATGGGTTAGGAAGCCTTCCGTGCGGTGACCAGTGCGCCTTCGACGTCGGCGAGGAGTTCCTTCCAGGAGCCCACGAACTTCTCGAGGCCTTCGGTCTCGAGGAGGGTGACGACGTCGTTGTAGGAAACACCGAGAGCTTCCAGGGCGTTGAGGGTCTCGTTCGCTTCGTCATAGGTGCCGGTAATGGTGTCACCGGTGACTACGCCGTGATCGAAGGTTGCATCGAGCGTCTTCTCCGGCATGGTGTTGACCACGCCGGCTGCAACGAGTTCCGTCACGTAGAGGGTGTCCGGGTAAGCCGGATCCTTCACACCGGTGGAGGCCCACAGCGGACGCTGAGGAAGCGCGCCGGCCTCGGCCAGCACTGCCCAGCGCTCGGTGGAGAACAGCTCTTCGTAGACCTGGTAGGCCAGGCGAGCGTTGGCCACGCCGGCCTTGCCCTTAAGTGCCTTGGCTTCATCGGTGCCGATGGCGTCGAGGCGCTTGTCGATTTCGGAATCAACGCGGGAAACGAAGAAGGAGGCCACGGAGTGGATCTTGGAGAGGTCGTGGCCGTTCTCCTTGGCCTGCTCAAGGCCGGACTGGAAGGCATTGATGACCGCGCGGTAGCGCTCCAGGGAGAAGATCAGGGTCACGTTGACGCTGATGCCCTCGGCCAGTGTTGCCGTGATGGCTTCAAGGCCTTCCAGGGTTGCCGGGATCTTGATGTGGACGTTGTCCTTGTTGACCTTCGCGTAGAGGTGCTTGGCCTCGGCGATGGTGCCGGCGGTGTCCCAGGCGAGGCGGGGATCAACCTCGATGGAGACGCGGCCGTCCACACCGTTGGTGGCGGCGGCGATCGGCGCGAAGAGATCGCAGGCGTCAGCGACGTCCGTGGTGGTGATTTCGAAGATGGTCTCTTCAACGCTGGCGCCGGCGGCAGCCTGTGCCGCGATAGTGGCGTCGTAGTCCGTGCCGGAGGTGATGGCGGCGTGGAAGATGGACGGGTTGGTGGTCACACCAACAACGTTCTTTTCGTCGATGAGCTTCTGCAGGGTGCCAGTGTCCAGGCGGGTGCGGGAAAGGTCATCGAGCCAGATGGAAACGCCGGCATCAGAGAGCTGCTGCGTGGGAGTGCTAGACATGTTTTTTTCTCCTGTGAGAGGGGAGCAGACTGTTATGCGTTGACGTCTGCGAGGGAGTCTTTGGCTGCGGCTGCAACGGCTTCGGCGGTGATGCCGAATTCGTTGAAGAGCCGCTTGTAGTCGGCCGAGGCACCGAAGTGCTCCAGGGAGATGGAGCGGCCGGCGTCGCCGACGAATTCGCGCCAGCCCAGTGCAAGGCCGGCTTCAACAGAAACGCGGGCCTTCACGGAAGCGGGGAGCACCGATTCGCGGTAGGCCTCGTCCTGCTTGTTGAACCACTCAACGCAGGGCATGGAGACGACGCGCGCTGCGATACCTTCGGCCTGGAGGGCTTCGCGGGCCTGGACTGCCAGCTGGACTTCCGAGCCGGTGCCGATCAGGATGACCTGGGCGTCAACGGTTTCGCCGTCCTTTGAGGCTTCAGCCAGAACGTAACCGCCCTTGGCCACACCTGCGGTGGAACCGAAGGTGTCACCGGTGGCTTCACCTTCGCCGCGGGCGTAGGTGGGGATGTTCTGGCGGGTCAGGACAATGCCGGCCGGGTTCTCGTGGTTCTCCAGCATGGCCTTCCAGGCTGCCGAGACCTCGTTCGCGTCACCGGGGCGGACGACGTCCAGGCCCGGGATGGCACGCAGGGACGCGAGCTGCTCCACCGGCTGGTGGGTGGGGCCGTCTTCGCCCAGGCCGATGGAGTCGTGCGTCCATACGTACAGGGACGGGACACCCATCAGCGCGCCGAGGCGGATGGCCGGGCGCTGGTAGTCGCTGAAGATCAAGAACGTGCCGGAGAACGCGCGGGTGCGGCCGTGCAGGGAGATACCGTTCACGATCGAGGCGGCAGCGTGCTCGCGGATACCGAAGTGCAGCACGCGTCCGTACGGGTTGCCCTTCCAGGCGTCCGTGGAGCGCGAGGTCGGGATGAACGACGGCGAGCCTTCGATGGTGGTGTTGTTGGACTCCGCGAGGTCAGCCGAACCGCCCCAGAGCTCCGGAAGGACCGGGCCGATGGCGTTCAGGACCTTGCCCGAGGCCGCACGGGTGGAAACATCCTTGCCGGCTTCAAACACGGGAAGGGCAGCGTCGATGCCCACGGGAAGCTTCTTGGCTTCAACACGCTCCAGCAGGGCAGCAGCATCCGGGTTGGCGGACTGCCATGCTTCGAACGAGGTCTGCCAGGCAGCGCGTGACTCGGCACCGCGGTCCAGGACCTTGCGGGCGTGCGCCAGAACTTCCTCGTCAACGTCGAAGGACTTGGCAGGATCGAAACCGAGCACGGTCTTCAGTGCTGCGACTTCTTCTGCGCCCAGGGCGGAGCCGTGGATCTTGCCGGTGTTCTGCTTCTTCGGGGCCGGGTAGCCGATGATGGTGCGCAGTGAGATGATGGACGGCTTGTTCGTCTCAGCCTTGGCTGCCTGCAGCGCGGAGTACAGCTCCTGCACGTCTTCGACGTAGTCGCCGGTCTTGGTCCAGTCCACGCGCTGGGTGTGCCAGCCGTAGGCCTCGTAACGCTTGAGGACATCTTCGGTGAAGGCGATGTCGGTGTCGTCTTCGATGGAGATGTGGTTCTCGTCGTAGATCACCACGAGGTTGCCCAGTTCCTGGTGCCCGGCAAGCGAGGACGCCTCGGAAGTCACGCCTTCCTGAAGGTCGCCGTCGGAGGCGATAACCCAGATGGTGTGGTCGAACGGCGAATCGCCGGCGGGAGCGTCGGCGTCGAACAGGCCGCGCTGGCGACGCTGGGAGTAGGCGAAACCAACAGCGGAAGCCAGGCCCTGACCCAGCGGGCCGGTGGTGATTTCCACACCGGCGGTGTGCTTGTACTCCGGGTGGCCCGGGGTCAGCGAACCCCAGGTGCGCAGCGCTTCGAGGTCCTTCAGTTCCAGGCCGTAACCGGAGAGGAACAGCTGGATGTAAAGGGTCAGCGAGGTGTGACCGGGGGACAGGACAAACCGGTCACGGCCGATCCAGTCCGGGTTCTTCGGGTCATGACGCATCAGCTTCTGGAACAGCAGGTACGCTGCCGGAGCCAAGCTCATCGCCGTACCAGGGTGGCCGTTGCCGACCTTCTCCACGGCATCAGCGGCCAACACGCGAACGGTGTCAACAGCCTTCTTGTCCAGATCGGTCCATGACAGTTCTTGCTCTTCCAAATGTGGCACGAAAACCGAGCCCCTCTCTGTGCTGACGGCAGGCTTACGGACACGGCACGCAGGAAGCACAGGATGGCGCCCGCTGCAATGTGTCTACCAGCCGTTCACCATTGAAACGTTGATCTCTCATCCAGACGCACGGATATCCGAGAATACGGTTTCCCGGATCGTCAACGTGTGCTGATCTGCTCAATAGCTTAGCCCTAAACGTGTCGCGGAACTCAGGGAATCCCACTAACTGGACAGAAATTCCCTTATATGAATCACGATGGCCCGCCTTGCCAGTGAAGATTCGGAAACATTGACGTATTTTGCGGACATCGGGCCACTTCCGGCCACGGTATGATATTTGGAGGCCACCAGCGGTTCATGCGCCCGTGTTTGCTTTCGACAACAGGGACGGCAGCCGCTGCGAGAACCCCAGAGCATAGAACAGAGTGACTGCCGCCGTGAGCACAACTGATACGCCCCTTAACGCGTCCCCGGCCCGGGGAAGCATCGGTATTTCCCGTAAGTTCAAGGCGTATCTGGCTCTGACCAAACCCCGTGTCATCGAGCTGCTCCTGGTCAGCACACTGCCCACCATGATCTTCGCGCAGCGCGGTTTTCCCTCCATCGGACTGATCCTGGCAACCCTCGTTGGCGGTGCCTTCGCAGCCGGCAGCGCCGGCGTGTTCAACTGCTACATCGACCGTGACATCGACAAATTGATGCACAGGACCGAGAAACGGCCGTTGGTGACCGGCGAAGTGACACCACGCGAGGCCCTGGTCTTCGCATGGATTCTTGGCGCCGCCTCCATTGCGATCCTGTGGTTCGGTGCCAACCCTCTTTCTGCTTGGCTTGGCCTCGGCGCCATCGTCTTCTATGTGGTCATCTACACGATGATCTTGAAGCGCCGCACCGCCCAGAACATCGTGTGGGGCGGCGCTGCGGGATGCTTCCCGGTGCTCATCGCATGGGCAGCTGTCACCAACACCGTTGAGTGGCCCGCCATCGTCCTGTTCATGGTCATCTTCCTCTGGACGCCCCCACACTACTGGCCGCTCTCCATGCGTTACGGAGAGGACTACCGCAACGCGAAGGTGCCCATGCTCGGCGCAATCGCCGGCGCGAAAGTGGTTTCGGTGCAGGTTGTCCTCTACGCCTGGGCCATGGTTGCCTGCTCCTTGCTGATGGTCCCCGTAGGCGGTGCCGGCTGGGTCTACACCATCGCGGCTGTTGCTGCGGGCGCATGGTTCCTCTACGAGAGCCACGCACTGTACAAGCGCGCACAGGGTGGCGACGTCTCCAACAAGGGCGCCATGAAGGTCTTCCACGGCTCCATCAGCTACCTGACACTACTCTTCATCGCGTTGGCCGTTGACCCCTTCGTCGGCTCGGCGATCGTCGGCAGCTAGCCCCGGTTCCTCAAGTCTTCACGCAAAAGCGCGACGTCGGCACTCACTCCGGGTGCCGACGTCGCGCTTTTCATTGCCCCCAACCCTCTCTCACATGAGCCCAACCCTCTCTCACATCCCTCGGGCTTGAGCCCAACCCTCTCTCACATCCCTCGGGCTTGAGCCCGACCCTCTCTCACATCCCTCGGGCTTGAGCCCAACCCTCTCTCACATATCGAATGATGCAACCAGGCGAGCGAGAGGGGGAGGCGCCTGTCCGTGCGGTAGCGCGGCGACCAGCAGGGGAGCGTATCGAATCTTGTTGCCGCTGCGTCCGCCGAAAAACCGGCGCAATTGCATCGTTATGGGTTGGTCCCGCAATGAAGGCTGGCGTTGAAGGAGCTCGAACGACGCGAGCTCGCCCTGGTCTTCGATGACGCTGAGCACGGCTTCAATGCCAAGGCAACGGATGAGTTCGTCCTCCAGATCAGCATCACAGACCTGGAACCCGAGCTCCTCCAATGGGCCGACCCCCAGGCCTGCCCTGCTGAGGGCGCGGGCAACTCCCGGAGACTCTGCTGAGTCGCAGAGGCCCAGCAACCTGTGACCGGCGCCTTTCGAACCGTAGAGCTCGAGGAAGTGGACTATGCTCGTGGCGCCGCCCATCGGCACCACCGAGATTCTTCGCGCGCCGATGTCATATCCACGGAGGGCGGCCAGTGCCTCGACCGCCAGGCGGTCACTTTCACCCTCTACCAGTACTGTCGTCGACTCCATGGGGACAGTATGCCGGACGCTATGCCGGCCAATCCGGCTGGACCCCAAACCCAAGTACTGTCAGGCAGTATCGGTGGTGGAGCTAGTTGGCAGGGCTGTGCTTCGCTACATCAGCGGCGTTGGTGGCCGCACTCATCAACACGGCAGCACCGAACATGTGCGCGCCGACCAAGAGAGCCGGAATTCCGTTGTAGTACTGCGTGAAGCCGATGACCGCCTGCAGCAATGTAACGCCGAGCAGAAGGTATGCGGCCGTGCGGAACGGGCCCCCAATCTTGTGACGGACCACCAAGTACACCGCGAACAGTGTTCCTGCCGTGATGAGGTAGGCCGGTACGGCGTGAATATGCGAGAAGAGATCCCAGTCCAGGTCATTCCGCGGAGCGTCTGCATCTCCTGCGTGGGGCCCGGCGCCAGTGACCACAACACCCAGCATCACCGAAAGTGCCGAGAAAACAGCGACAGCCATCATCACGGGGCGTGCGATGGAGGGGAGCGCCG
This sequence comes from Pseudarthrobacter sp. PvP004, assembly GCF_017876035.1. Taxonomy (NCBI): domain Bacteria; kingdom Bacillati; phylum Actinomycetota; class Actinomycetes; order Micrococcales; family Micrococcaceae; genus Pseudarthrobacter; species Pseudarthrobacter sp. PvP004. The sequence continues at coordinate 1,361,677 of NZ_JAGINL010000001.1, read as the reverse complement.
GAAGGGTGCGGTTCATGAAGCGGCCGGTCCGCCCATAGGCCCGGTTGACCAGCAATGTGGCAAAGACCACCAGGGCCATGGAGACAAGGAAGTGCAGCCCTACAACCCACGGGTTGAGGCCGGACAGAACGGTAATACCGCCAATGATGGCCTGGGCCGGGATGCTTGCAAGGAGCCCCAGGGCAAGGATGAAGAGGTCGCGACGTTCCTTGCGGAGGTTCCACAAGTACACGAGCATGAGCGCGGCAACGGCCGCGAGGGCGAACGTGAGCAGGCGGTTGCCGAATTCAATGAACCCGTGGATGCCCATCTCCGGTGTATTGACCAGGGAGTCGTTGGTGCAACGGGGCCACGTGGGGCAACCCAGCCCCGAGGCGGTGAGGCGGACGGCACCACCGGTCACCACAAGAACCGTCTGCCCAATGAGGGACAGCAGGGCCAACCGGCGTACGGCCTTGTTAACCTCGGTGGGCAACTTGGACGTGAATCGCTGGATGGTTTTCGGGAGGCGCGATGCCGTGCTCACAGTTTTCTCAACTCTCAGTTCTGAATGTTGGTGGATACCAGGTTGCTTAGTTCCACTTAAACCAGCGGATGGCTGCAGCGCCGGCCAGCACTGTCCACAGCAGGAGGATCACAACGGCAGGGAACGGGACGGCCCCCGCCAGGAAGGCGTCCCGGAGTGCTTGGCCCAGCGCACCGGAAGGAAGGAATTGGACGATGCCCTGCAGCAAAGAGGGCAGTCGTTCGGCCGGTACCACTATGCCGCCCAACGCTCCGAGGAGAATCCACAGCAGGTTGGTGATCGCAAGGGTAGCTTCGGGCCGTACCGTTCCAGCCACGAGCAAGCCCAATGCGGTGAAGGCAGCAGCACCGAGAACCAGCAGACCGAGCCCCGGAAGCCAGGCCTCCGGCCGCGGCTGCCATCCCAGCAGACCGGCAACGGCCCCTACTACCAGCACTTGGAGGAACAGAACCACCAGCACGGCGAGGATCTTGCCCGCGATGAGCCCGCCCCTGCCAAGGGGAGTGGTGGAAAGAAAGCGGAGAACTCCGTATCGGCGATCAAAACCGGTAGCGATGCCCTGACCGGTGAAAGCCGTGGACATCGCGCACAGGGCGAGAATTCCCGGGGTCGCAACGTCCACACGGGAGCCACCAAGGCCATCCAGCATCGGGGTGACCACCAAGCCAACGAGCGCCATCAGAGGCAGCACGATGGCGAGAATGAGTTGCTCACCATTGCGGAGCATGGTGATGGTCTCGTAGCGCCCCTGCTGCATGATCCGGCGCGGCAAGGATGCCGGCCCGGCGTTGGGGGAGAGAAGCTTGCTCATCGGAGTTCCCTTCCGGAAATGTCCAGGAACACGTCCTCCAGGCTGCGGGCTTCCAATCGCAGTGAGGCAGGCATGATGTTCCGTTCAGCCCACCAGGCGGTGAGGGCCGCAAGGTCCTTCGGCGTGAGTTCACCAGTGATGGTGTAGCTGCCCGACCGGGTCTCGGTGACCTGGAGGCCCGCACCAAGCACGTTGGCAAAGTTCAGCCCGGCCGGAGCATCAAAGTACAGTGTCCGGTCCGAAACAGCGGATTCGGCGGAATGGTCATGTCGAAGCAGTTCGGCGACTGTTCCTTCCACAACGTTATGACCGCCGTCGATGATGTAAACATAATCCGCCAGGCGTTCGGCATCATCCATGAGGTGAGTCGTCAGGACGATTCCCATGCCTGCGTCCCGAAGTTCCGCGATGAGATCGAAGACCATCTGGCGTGACTGTGGGTCAAGCCCCGCGCTGGGTTCGTCCAGGAACAGGATCTCCGGGTTTCCTACCAAGGCTGCCGCCAGTGCCAGCCGCTGCTTTTGGCCACCCGAAAGACGCCGCACGCTGGTCCTGCTGAACTGGTTGATGCCCAGCCGCCCCACCAGGGCGTCAACGTCCATGGGCTTTTGGTACATGCCGGCAATGTGCCGCAACAAAGGTATGGGACGGGCCGACGGCGGGAGGCCACCGTCCTGGAGCATCACACCTACGCGGGACCTCAAGCCCGCTCCTGCCGTGTCCGGGTCCTCGCCAAGGAGGGAGATTTTTCCGTCCGTTCGCTTCTGCAGGCCTTGGGCGCATTCCAGAGTGGTGGTTTTACCTGCGCCGTTAGCCCCCAGCAGGGCGGTTACTTGGCCGCGTTCGGCCACGAGGGACAGCCCGCTGACCACCCTGAGCATTTTGCCGTCAAGGGAGGCCAGGGGGCCTACGTCCTTAATGAGTCCATCTATAGTGAGGACAGGGGAATCGGGGGATCGCACCAGAGTATTCTACGGGAAGTAGTACGGTCACACTTGGCGGGCGGCGCAGGTCAGTCTTGCCTTACTGGATGCATGAAACAAATTACGACATGATTGTGTTGTGTATTCCATGAGCAGTCCAACTTCCATGCCCTCAACACGGCATGCTGCAGCGGCAGAGGCATTCGTTGCCTCGCCTGCGCTGCCGGACGCGGATGACCGCACACGGGACCGCGTCTTGAGCGCCGTCCTGGAGAACGGCCCGGTAAGTGCCGCGGAACTGGGCGACCTTCTAGGATTTACGCCGGCTGCGGTGCGGCGGCACCTTGACCACCTGGAACGCACCGGCGTCATCGAAGTCAAGCGTGTGGCCAAAGCCGGTTCCGGCGCAGGCCGTCCGGCCCGACGATATGTCCTTAGCTCGCAGGGGCAGTCCAAGCTAGGCGACGATTACCTGAATATTGCCAGTTCGGCACTCAGGCGCCTTCAGGAGCTTGCCGGCGAGGACGCAGTCCGTGAGTATGCCGAAGAACGCTTCTCGGACATGGAGCGCCGCTACGCCCCCGAGGTGGAAGCCGCCGGTAGTGACATCACGGCGCGCGCAATGGCGTTGTCGAAGGCCCTCAGCCGTGATGGCTTTGTTGCCTCGGCCCATTCCATTGAAGCCAAGGCCCCTCTGCCGGCCGCGTTGTCCAGCGTTCAGCTGTGCCAGGGCCACTGCCCGATTCAGCGGCTCGCCGCAGAGTTTCCCGTGTTCTGCGACACCGAGACCAAGGTCTTCTCGCGTTTGGTGGGCGTAGATGTCCGGCGCCTTTCCACCCTCGCGCAGGGCGGACACGTCTGCACCACCCACATACCTACCGGGCGCCCGGCTGCCACGGCATCCCCAGATGTCGCAGTGCAGCCCGGGAACCCGTATCAGGAATCAAACAACCAGCAAGAAAGGCCGTGATGACGGACCAAATAGCAGAGAAAGCGGTAGCTGACGGCACTGTGATCTCGGAGATTCTGGAGAAGAATCCCGAACTGCACGGTATCGGAAACTACGAGTACGGCTGGGCCGACAAGAACGACGTAGGCGCCAACGCCCGTCGTGGCCTCAACGAGGAGGTCGTCCGTGACATCTCCTCGAAGAAGAACGAGCCCGAATGGATGCTCGATCTGCGGCTCAAAGGCCTGAAGTACTTCGACCGCAAGCCCATGCCTACCTGGGGTGCAGACCTCTCCGGCATCGACTTCGACAACATCAAATACTTCGTTCGCTCCACTGAGAAGCAAGCGGCAACATGGGAAGACCTTCCGGAGGATATCCGGAACACCTATGAGAAGCTGGGCATTCCCGAAGCTGAGCGCAGCCGCCTTGTCTCAGGCGTCGCTGCCCAGTACGAGTCCGAGGTTGTCTACCACCAGATCCGTGAGGACCTGGAAGCCCAGGGTGTCATCTTCCTGGACACTGACACCGCCCTGCGCGAGCACCCGGAGATCTTCCAGGAGTACTTCGGCACCATCATCCCGGTGGGCGACAACAAGTTCGCTTCGTTGAACACGGCCGTATGGTCCGGCGGATCGTTCGTGTACGTGCCCAAGGGCGTTCACGTGGACATCCCGCTGCAGGCCTACTTCCGTATCAACACGGAGAACATGGGCCAGTTCGAGCGCACGCTGATCATCGCTGATGAGGACTCTTACGTCCACTACATCGAAGGCTGCACGGCTCCGATCTACACCTCGGATTCCCTGCACTCGGCCGTCGTGGAGATCATCGTGAAGAAGGGCGCCCGCGTCCGCTACACCACCATCCAGAACTGGTCCACCAACGTGTACAACCTGGTGACCAAGCGCGCCATCTGCGAAGAGGGCGCCACCATGGAGTGGATCGATGGCAACATCGGATCCAAGGTGACCATGAAGTACCCGGCCGTCTACCTCGTTGGTGAGCACGCCAAGGGTGAGACGCTGTCCATCGCCTTCGCCGGCGAGGGCCAGCACCAGGACACGGGCTCCAAGATGGTGCACATCGCGCCGAATACCAAGAGTTCCATCATTTCCAAGTCCGTGGCCCGCGGCGGCGGACGTGCTGCTTACCGCGGCCTCGTCCAGGTCCGCGAAGGCGCCAAGCACTCCGCCAACACGGTCCGTTGCGATGCCCTCCTGGTGGACACCATTTCCCGTTCGGACACATACCCGTACATCGACATCCGCGAGGATGACGTTGTCATGGGCCACGAGGCCACCGTTTCACGCGTCAGCGAAGAGCAGCTCTTCTATCTGATGTCCCGCGGCATGCCTGAAGACGAGGCCATGGCCATGATCGTGCGCGGCTTCATCGAGCCGATCGCCCGTGAATTGCCCATGGAATACGCTCTTGAGCTGAACCGCCTGATTGAACTGCAGATGGAAGGGTCCGTCGGTTAACAATGACTGATATCACTACTGAAAAGGCGCGCATCGGCGCGCCCTCGGCCCAGCCGTTTATCAACGGCTTCACCGAGGAAGGCGAGAACCTTTCGCCCGTCAACACCGGAACGAACACCAGCACGACGTCGGAGCAGCCTTCCGCTGGTCCGCTCGCCGGCGCTTCGGCCAAGAGCCACTCGCACGGTGGCGGGGTCGGCATCCCGGACAGTTCCCGCGCCGGCCGCCTCACCTCATACAAGTTGGCAGACTTCAAGCCGCTGAACGGCCTCGAGGAAGACTGGCGCTTCACTCCGCTGAAGCGCCTCCGCGGCCTCCACACCGAGGTCCTCAGCGGCGCAGCTCCGGCTGTCAGCGTTACTGCACCGGCCGGGGTTGTTGTTGAAACCGTTGGACGCGATGACAAGCGCATCGGCCAGGCTGCCATTCCGGAGGACCTCGTGTCCGCCAATGCTTGGGAGAACTTCGCCGAAGCTACAGTCGTCACCGTGCCCGCCGAACTGCAGGCCGACAGTGAAGTTTCGGTCCTGATCACCGGCGCCGGAGAGGCTCCTTCTGCCCAGCACATCGTGATTGTGGCGGAGCGTTTCTCCAAGGCTGTGGTGGTTCTGGACCACCAAGGCAGCGCGGTTGTCTCCGAGAATGTGGAGATCATCGTTGAAGACGGCGCCGAGCTGACCGTCGTCTCGCTGCAGGAATGGGCCGACAACGCCGTTCACGCGTCATCGCAGCAGGCAAAGATCGGCCGCGACGCCAAGTTCAAGCACATCGTTGTCAGCCTTGGCGGCGACCTTGTACGTGTCACCCCGTCCACGCGCTTCACTGCCCCCGGCGCCGACGTCGAAATGTTCGGTCTGTACTTCGCCGATGCCGGTCAGCACCTTGAGCAGCGTCTCTTCGTTGACCATGCAGTGGCCAACTGCAAGTCCCGCGTCCTCTACAAGGGTGCTCTTCAGGGACGCAACGCCCACAGCGTCTGGGTTGGCGACGTCCTGATCCGTAAGGAAGCTGAAGGCACGGACACCTATGAGGCCAACCGCAACCTGGTCCTCACGGACGGTGCCCGCGCTGACTCGGTTCCCAACCTTGAAATCGAAACCGGTTTGATCGAGGGTGCAGGCCACGCCAGCGCCACCGGCCGTTTTGATGACGAGCACCTGTTCTACCTCATGGCCCGCGGCATCCCGGAAAAGGTTGCCCGCCGTCTGGTGGTCCGGGGCTTCCTTAACGAGATCATCCAGCAGATCAAGGTCCCGGCAATCGAAGAGCGCCTGACCGCAGCTGTTGAGCGCGAACTCGCCGCGACCGACAACTAAGACAGGCCAGGCAGAGCAACAATGAGTGAAGAAACCAAGGGCGAACTGGTATGCAACGCCAATGACATCCAGGTCAAGCAGGCGCTGCGTGTCCTGATCGACGACTACCCCGTAGCCATCGTCAAGGACTCGATGGGCGATATCCACGCCATCGCCGATACCTGCTCGCACGCGGACATCTCGTTGTCCGAGGGTGAGGTTGAAGGCTGCGCAATCGAGTGCTGGGGACACGGTTCCCAGTTCGACCTCCGCAGCGGACAGCCCCTCCAGCTGCCTGCTTACGACCCCGTGCCCGTATTTGCCGTCACCATCGATGGCGACGACGTTTACGTGGACGTGACCAACGTTGTGAACGGCGCCTCGGTAGATAACTACTGAGCGCCCAGTACCGCCAGACTTACGAACGGAAAGAAAGAAGAGCATGTCAACTCTTGAAATCAAGGACCTGCACGTCAGCATCGAGACGGAGCAGGGCACCAAGGAGATCCTGAAGGGCGTCAGCCTCACCATCAAGACCGGTGAAACGCACGCCATCATGGGCCCCAACGGCTCGGGCAAGTCCACCCTTGCCTCCACCATCGCCGGTCACCCGCGCTACAACGTCACCAGCGGCACCATTACGCTGGACGGCGAAGACGTTCTTGAGATGAGCGTCGACGAGCGCGCACGTGCAGGCGTCTTCCTGGCCATGCAGTACCCGGTAGAGGTTCCCGGCGTCACCATGACCAACTTCCTGCGCACCGCCAAGACCGCGATCGAAGGCGAAGCACCGGCCCTGCGTACGTGGACCAAGGACGTCAAGGCTGCCATGCAGCAGCTCCGTATCGACGCCGACTTCGCACAGCGCAACGTCAACGAAGGCTTCTCCGGTGGTGAGAAGAAGCGCGTTGAGATCCTTCAGCTCGAACTCTTCAAGCCGAAGTTCGCCATCCTTGACGAGACCGACTCCGGCCTGGACGTCGACGCTTTGAAGGTTGTCTCCGAGGGCGTCAACCGCGCCCACGAAGAGGGCAACATGGGCACTCTGCTCATCACCCACTACACCCGCATTCTGCGCTACATCAAGCCGGACTTCGTCCACGTGTTCGTTGACGGCAAGGTTGTTGAAGAAGGCGGACCCGAGCTCGCAGACCGTCTTGAAGAAGAGGGCTACGACCGCTACGCCCCAGGCGCCGGCGTTGCCGTTGCTCCTGCTGTGCAGGCCTAGTTAGGATCGTTCCATGACCGAAATCAACACGGCGCGAACCAGCCTCGAGGACGTCGAGGAAGCGCTCAAGGACGTCATCGACCCGGAACTCGGGGTCAATGTGGTGGATCTGGGCCTTCTTTACGGACTCAAGTACTCCGATGAGGACGGCGCGCTTCTGATCGATATGACACTGACCACGGCGGCCTGCCCGCTGACGGACGTGCTTGAAGAGCAGGTGGGCAAGTCCCTCGACGGCGTGGTTGATGATTGGCGCCTGAACTGGGTATGGATGCCGCCTTGGGGTCCCGAGCGGATCACCGACGACGGCAAGGACCAGATGCGGGCCCTCGGCTTCAACATCTGATCAGCAGTTTTTCGCTCGCTACCAGCGGGCACAAGGAAGGGTTCCGGGCCATTGGCCCGGAACCCTTCTTCGTCTTACCTTCCAGCCCTGTTCTTCCAGCCCTGGCCTTCCAGCTCTAGGGCGCTGCCACTCCGAAGGTGTCGCACTTGTTGATGTCACCTGTGGTGTAGCCCTGATAGAACCACTTCTGCCGCTGTTCACTGGATCCGTGCGTCCACGATTCCGGGGACACGCGCCCCGTAGCCGCCTCCTGGATGCGGTCATCGCCGACGGCGGACGCGGCCGAGAGCGCGTCCTGCAGGTCTTGTTGGGTCAGGGGATCAAGGAAAGGCTTGCCGCTGGCATCCGTCTGTGTCGTAGCGTGGCGAACCCACAGACCGGCAAAGCAGTCGGCTTGGAGTTCCACCCGGACTGCTCCCGACTGCGGACCCTGGGGGTCCTGCTGTGCTTGATCCAAGGTGCCCAGAATGTTTTGGACATGGTGTCCGAATTCGTGGGCTACTACGTACTCCTGTGCCAGTGGTCCTCCCGACGAGCCGAAGCGGGTGACCAGGTCATCGAAGAACCCGGGGTCAAAGTAGGCGGTGGTGTCCGCAGGGCAGTAGAACGGTCCCACGGCACTCGTGGCCGAACCGCAACCCGTGGTGGTGGCTTGGCTGAAAATGACGGTATTTGGCCGTGGATACTGCACGTTGTAGTCCGCAAGGTAGTCAGGCCAGAACGCATTAAGGCTGTTCACGGTGCCCGTGATCCGGCAATCCAGCCGCTTGTCCGCATCAGCGCCGGTCTGGCACTCCTGGACACCTCCGGCACCACCGCCACTTTCGACGGCGGGTGGCTGGCTACCGCTGCCCGTCAGGTCCCCGAGGATGTTGGGATTGATACCGAAGAGTGCCAGCAGCAGCACCACTATGCCCCCTCCGATGCCTCCGCCGATCTTGGTGCCGCGGCCCATGCCACTGCCACGTCGGTCTTCCACTTGCGAGGGGTCCAGCTGCGCGCCGTCATTGAAACTCATACAGTCAGAATAGACGTCACTATTGGTGCCCGGTGCCGGACACTGCAGTAAAATTGCGTGGATGCCTTTCCTGGACAAACTTCAGCTCTGGGCCGAGGAGCGCCCGCACGACGCCGCCGTCGTTGTGGGCAGCAGCCGGCTCACCTGGGCGGGACTCCGCGACGCTGCAGCAGGGCTGCTCGGTGATGCGACTGCCACAACTGTCCTTGCCGAGCCCAACTCCGTTCGCTTTGTGGAGCGGTACACTGCTGCGGTGGCGGGGGAGCGGCGCTGTGCCGTACTGGACCCCGAATGGCCGTCGCCAATGATCGAAGAAGTCTCGTCGCGGATCGTCGAGGCCATCACGCCGGTTGAGACCGGGCTGGTGGATGGAGATCCGTCGAGTACCTTCCTGATCGGGCTTACCTCGGGCACCACCTCTGTCCCCAAAGCCTTCACCAGGTCCCGCCGTTCCTGGCAAGTGTCCTTCGAAGCTTCGATCGAGTTTTTTGGCCTCTCGCAGGACGACCGGACCCTTGCGCCGGGCCCTTTGTCAGCCAGCCTGAACTTGTATGCACTCTCGGAGTGTCTGTACGCCGGAGCTGCATTCCACACCCTTGAATCGTTCGACGTCGGCGACGCCCATGCTGCCATCAGTCACGATGGCATCACCCGCCTGGTCCTGGCACCCACTGCGTTGAGGTTGCTCAGCGAGCGGGGTCTCGCAGGGGACGTTGATGCTTCCGGCATTCGCAGCATTATTTGCGCAGGTTCCAAGTTGGATGCCCGGACGTTGGAAGCGGCCCGGCGTTGGGCGCCCCGCGCCGCCATCTACGAGTATTACGGGGCTTCGGAGTTAAGCTTTGTTTCCGGCACCCGTTTGGCCGCTGGTGAACCCTTGGACTCCGGTGGTACCGGAATCGGCTTGCCGTTCCCGGGCGTGGAGCTGAGTATCCTCGATGATGCCGGCAGCCCCCTCCCGGACGGTGAGCACGGAAATATCAGCGTTCGCAGCGGAATGGTCAGCAACGGCTACCTTTGGGGCGACGATGGACAAGCCTTGCGGTGCCTTGACGGTTGGTACACCGTGGGGGACCAGGGCTTCCTGGACAACGGCACTCTTCACATCCTTGGCCGCCGCTCGGACATGATCATCACCTCGGGAAAGAACGTTTACCCGCACGAGGTAGAGCTTGCCGTCGCATCCGTGCCGGGTGTGGATGTTGCGGTTGCAGCGGGTGCGCCCGACGATATCCGCGGCCAAAAGGTGATCGCCGGCGTCGTACCTGTGTACGGTGCGGTCACTGCCACCCAGCTCCGCACAGGGCTGGATGGTCTGCTGGCACGGGACAAGTGGCCGTTGCAGTACTACTTGTTGGCGGAGCTTCCCATGACCGACCGCGGCAAGGTCAGTAGAAAAGTCCTGCTGGACTGGATCAAGAACCATGACCCCCGGGCACAACTCCTTGGGTAGCGGAAGCCCCGTGGCCAGCGTCGAGGAGCTGCAACGCGAGTCCGACGAATCGCGGCAACCGGTTATCATCGCCGCGCTCCGCTCTCCGATCTGTCGTGCCAACGGGCAGCTGAAGCATCTCCGTGCGCCGGATCTCCTGGCACCCGTGTTGGGTTCCCTCCTGGAGACAGCGGGCGTGGACCCCACGGACGTGGACGATGTCATCATCGGGAACGCCGTGGGCGGAGGCGGTAACGTGGCCAGATTCGCTGCACTCCAGGCAGGGATGCCCATCACAGTGCCCGCCCTCACCGTTGACCGGCAATGCGGCTCGGGTCTTGACGCCATTGCACTGGCGTCACGCCTGGTTGCAGCCGGCGGTGATCCTCTGTATCTGGCCGGTGGAGTGGAGAGCATCAGTACCGCTCCGGCCCGGGCCAACAGAACCGACGACGACGAACTCGACTTCTACTCCAGGGCCAGCTTCGTGCCGCCACAGTTCGGCGACCCTGACATGGGTGTTGCTGCGGAGAACGTGGCCCGCGAGTTTGGCGTGACACGGCAAAGACAAGACGAGTACGCGCTCCGGAGCCATCGCCGTGCGGTCGACGCCGCGACGGCGGGCACATTTGCGGATGAGATCGTTCCGCTCAAGAACAACGAAAAACTGGTGGATTCCGACGACGGCCCCCGGGCTTCCCTGCGGGCGCCGCTGATGGCCAGGTTCCCTGCTGCGTTCGTGGCCGGGGGAACGGTCACGGCAGCGAACTCATGCTTCGACGCGGACGCCGCGTCCGCCGTCGTCATCACGTCGCTCAAGCGGGCCCGCTCCATGGGTGCGACGGACGGGCTGCTGGTGCTGGGATGCGACACCGCCGGCGTTGATCCCACACTCCTTGGCATCGGAGCCGCCCAAGCCGCCGAACGGCTCCTTGACCGTCACGCGATGGCCGTGGGAGACATTGATCTGATTGAATTCAACGAGGCCTTCGCCTCCCAGGCCATCGCTTGCCTGGATCACTTGGGTGTAGATCCTGGCACTGCCAACCTCGATGGCGGCGCACTGGCCCTGGGTCACGGCTACGGCGCCTCAGGGGCGGTCCTGGTGACGCGGCTGATGGCCCAGGCGCGCAGCCGATATGCCTCCCAAGGACAGAGCCCCCTGGCCTTGGCGATGATCAGCATTGCAGGCGGCATGGGAACCGCAACGCTCCTGCAGTACGCCAGGCTCTAGTCCCTCAGGTCCGGTTCGCCCAACCCGCGGGCTGCCAGAGCGTCACCCGTTTGCCGGGCATACGCCACGGTGGTGATGAACACGGGCAGAACCAGCGCTCGGGGATTGCGTTCAAGCCCTCGGGCCCGCGCTGAGTCCCGGACGTCCGAGAAAGCGCCCGCTATGTAGGGGATGCTCCTCAGCATCACCGCGATGGTCAAGGCGAAGCGCTCCGGGTCGGCACCGAAGCGCCGGAACGGTTTTGCGAGGGCCACCACGCCATCCAACAGGTCCTGTACGGGAGTGGTTGCGGTCAGCACTGAGGCAGCCACCACGCAGACCAGGACGTTCAGGACGATGCGCCCTGCGGTAGGGGCCCCGAGTTGCCACCATTGGAAGAGTCCGATGACCAAGAGGATGGGCGTCACCATCCACACTGCACGCAGGAGGCGGCGGAACCCCGCGCCCGTGAGCAGGAACAGGCCGCACATGATGGCGAAGATCACAAGGGATACGGCCCAGTCCACAATGAGGAAGGATGCCGTTCCGCAAGCCGCCACCACCAGGAATTTCAGCCACAGGGGAGTGCGGTGGATGATCGAGTTCCCTCGCACGTAATTGGCGATCAGGAAGCCATGCCCCCTCATCTCGGCACATCACCTAAGCGGGCGCCATGCCCGACGTCGTCCAAGGCAGCCGCGCACAGTGCACGGTAACGGGCGACGCCGTCGGCAGCACCGCCGTCGAACACGATGCGTCCGGACTCCACCACCAACACCCGGTCCATATCGAGCGCGAGGTCCAGATCGTGCGTGGACATGATCACCTGCTGGTCCAGTCCGGCGATGGTTCGCCGCAGGAGTTCGCGGTTCCTCAGATCAAGGAGGGTGGACGGCTCGTCGAGAACCAAGACTGTGGGGTCGACGGCAAGGACTGCGGCCAACGCCAACAACTGCCGTTCACCACCGGAGAGTTCGTAGATGCTTTGATCGGCCAGATGAAGCAGGCCGAAGCGATCCAGCACTGCTTCTGCCCGCGCGGCCCGCTCCTTGGAGTTCTTGACGGAACGGCGTAACGAGAGCTCAACGTCTTCCCGCCCGGTAGGCATCACCAACTGTGACAGGGGATCGGTAAAGACGAAACCCACATTGCCGCGGACGCGGCGTACATCGGAAACAGAGTCGACGCCGTGGACCACAACCGTGCCAGTGCTTGGAACAACCAGGCCGTTCAGGAGCCGTAGCAGCGTGGATTTCCCGGATCCGTTGGCTCCGATCACCGCGATCCGGCGCTCGGTCAGTTCCAAGGAAAAGTCGTGCAGCAGGGTCTTGGGCACGTCGCTGCCATCAACCGCGACGTGCACCGAGACCCTGCTGAAACAGATGGAGTTCATGTACTGATTGTTCCCGCTTACTTGACCCGGCGCACCAGGACGTCCGGGAAGGCCTTATGAATCGCCACGGCGATGATCACGGCCAGGACGTTCTTGATGATGTCACCGGGGACGAAAGGGAGGTCGGCGAGGAAGGCCTTGGGAAAGTCCAACTTCGCATTGACCATCATGCCCAGGACGCCAAGTGCGTGGATAACCACGATGCTGCTTACCATGGCCGCTGCGAAGAGCCACAAGGCACGGAACTTAACCGTCCTGCGGATGACCACCGCCGCAAGATAGCCGGTTGCCGCTGCCGCCAGTGGAAACGCGATGATGTAACCAGCGGATGGAGTGGCAAGGATACCCAAGCCACTGCGGCCACCACTGAAGATCGGCAGCCCGGCGAAGCCAAGCAACACATAGAGGCCGACGGCGGCGAAACCGCGCCCGGCGCCCAACACCAGTCCGCTGAGCATCACGGTCAGGGTCACCAACGTGATGGGAACGCCAAGGGCGCCTACCGGAATACCGGGGACGATCGCGGAGGCTGCCACGAGGGCAGCGAAAACCGCGATGAGGCCCAGATCGGTGGCGGTCCAGCGTTTGCGGGACGTGGTGGTGCGCTGCCCAGTGGCAGAGGCAGCGGCAGAATCGGTCTGGCTCATGACGGTCCTAACGGGTGTGATGCGATGCGATGAAAATGTTTGTTTCCCCTCTTGTCGAGGGTACGGAGGGATCGAATGCCGGATTTTGGAGCCTTTCCACAATGCTGAGCGGGAATTCTTTGGCCGTTGGCACAGTTTTCCTCTCCGTAGGCCGATGTCAGCCCTCGGCCGGGGTACCGGTAGACTTGAACAGGCTGTTCTCACGGCCGCCCCCGCCGCACTTATCGGACCCACCGGTCCCCGCGAGCGTTCCCCATTGAAAGGCATCACCCGAATTGATTACCGTCCAGGACCTCGAACTCCGCGCTGGCGCACGCCTGCTCATGGACCAGGTCAACTTCAGGGTGGACAAAGGGGACAAGATTGGACTCGTCGGACGTAACGGTGCCGGCAAGACCACCCTCACCCGGGTCCTCGCCGGCGAGGGGCTTCCCGCAGGCGGAAAAGTCACCCGCAGCGGTGAGATTGGTTACCTTCCGCAGGACCCGCGGACACCGGACATGGAACAGCTCGCCCGCGACCGCATCCTTTCCGCTCGCGGCTTGGACGTCGTGGTGGGCAAGCTCAAGAAAGCCCACGAGGACATGGCAAGCGATGATGCAGCCGTCCAGCGCAAGGCCATGAACCGCTATGACCGCCTGGAGGCTGAGTTCCTTTCGGGTGGCGGCTACGCTGCCGAAGCTGAAGCCGCTGCGATCTCCTCCAACCTCGCGCTGCCGGACAGGCTCCTCAACCAGCCGCTGAAAACACTATCGGGTGGCCAGCGGCGCCGTGTGGAGTTGGCGCGCATCCTGTACTCCGATGCGGAGACCTTGCTCCTCGACGAGCCCACCAACCACCTTGACGCCGACTCCATCACTTGGCTGCGGGACTTCCTTAAGAACCACCAGGGTGGATTGATCGTGATTAGTCACGACACCGACCTGCTCGAAGCAACGGTGAACAAGGTCTTCCTCCTGGACGCCAACCGTGCCCAGATCGACTTTTACAACATGGACTGGAAGCGCTACTTGCTCCAGCGTGAAACGGACGAGCGCGCCCGGAAGCGTGAACGCGCCAATGCTGAAAAGAAGGCGCAGGTCCTGATCGATCAGGCCAACAAGATGCGTGCCAAGGCAACCAAGGCCGTGGCTGCCCAGAACATGGCCAAGCGCGCTGAGAGGCTCTTGAGCGGTTTGGAGGCCGTACGCGAAAACGACCGCGTGGCAGCTCTGCGGTTCCCGGATCCGTCTCCTTGCGGCAAGACCCCCTTGACGGCGGAGGGATTGAGCAAGTCCTACGGTTCGTTGGAGATTTTCACGGACGTGGACCTTGCTATCGACCGCGGCTCCAAAGTGGTCATTCTTGGACTCAACGGTGCCGGCAAGACCACTCTTCTGCGCATGCTGGCTGGTGTCGACAAGCCGGACACCGGCGACATCATCCCCGGACACGGCCTCAAGGTGGGCTACTACGCCCAGGAGCATGAGACGCTCGACGTCGACCGCACGGTCCTGGAAAACATGCGGTCTTCAGCTCCGGACATGAAGGATGCCGAAGTCCGAGGCATCCTGGGCTCGTTCCTCTTCTCCGGTGACGACGTTGACAAGCCCGCAGGCGTTCTCTCCGGCGGTGAGAAGACCCGGTTGGCCCTGGCTACAATTGTGGCCTCCAGCGCCAACGTGCTGCTCCTCGATGAGCCCACCAACAACCTGGACCCTGCAAGCCGCGCCGAAATCCTGGGCGCACTGAAGAACTACAGTGGCGCCGTCGTCATGGTCAGCCACGACGAAGGTGCTGTGTCAGCGTTGAACCCGGAGCGCGTTGTGTTGCTCCCGGACGGCGTTGAAGACCACTGGAACGAAGACTACCTGGACCTCATCACGCTGGCGTAGGGCCTGGGCTAGCGGACCTGGAGAGGTTCCGCGGCGGTGATTCGTGCCAGTTCCTCGTAGCTGATGGAGAACATTGAGTTGTGATCTCCTGCGCCGGCCCAGAGGACCGGGTGCGCTTGGAGTGAGATGTCCAGAAGCGTCCTGATCTTCCGGGGGTGGCCCACCGGCGCAACTCCGCCTACTTCCTGGCCAGTGTGTTGCAGCACGAATTCCGGCCTGGCACGGCGGATCTTTCCGATGCCGAGCTGATCGGCCACCATCGTCGTGTCCACCTTCGCCGCACCGCTGGCGAGGATAAGCAGGGGCTCGCCGTCGAAATCGAAAATCAGGCTGTTGGTGATCGCCGCTACATCGCAGCCAAGGGCCGATGCTGCCGCAGCCGCTGTGGGCACCTTGTCCTTGAAAATCCGGACCGTGTCCTCTGCACCAGCGGCTATCAAAGCAGACCGGACGTTCAGGACGGGATCATGAAACAGTTCAGTAGCCTTGTGCATCCAGAATGGCGTCTTCCTCTTCTTCGGACGTGGGCCGTTTGTTTTTGCGGGGAGCAGGCGTGCGCTTCTTGGGCGTGCCACCGGCGGCAAGGATGTGCTCGTCCTCTTCCTCTTCTGCGTCGATGGCCGCGTTCCGGGCCTGTTGCCGCGCTGCGTATCCGAACCCGATAAACATCAAGACGCCAAAGGCGAACCACTGCAGGGAGTAGGAGAGATGCGTGCCCTCTTCAGTGGCTGGCTTAGGGAAGGGCGTGGGCATGGGTTGCACCGCAGGAGTCTCGCTTGCCAATTGCCCATAGGCTCCCGTGGCTATGCCGTAGGGGAGTTCAGTGGCAAAACTGGCCAGGTCAATGGAGGCGAGCTGACCGTCCACGGCGCCGCGGTCCAGCTTGGGCTCTGCCGGCTTGAGGCGGGCGACCACGGTCACCTCACCTGTGGGAGGCGCGGGAACGACGTCGGGACGGCCAGGTGTGTCGTTGCCGATCGGCAGCCAGCCGCGGTCAATCACCACGGCTTCGCCTGTAGTCAGCCGGAAAGGAACTACGACGTCGTAACCTGGCTGGCCGTTCAGCGGCCGGTTTCGCACAACCCGCTGACCATCGAGGTCGTAGCTGCCACGCATCTCAACCTGGGTCCATTCCCTTTCAGGATCCAGATCCTGAAACTGGTCCTTGATCTCCGCGAAGGGGATAGGGGTGGCCGAGTAGTTGCTCACCACACGATTGATTTCCGCCAGCGTTTCAGCCCTGCGGTCCATCTGCCAACGGCCCAGAAAAACGCAGGCCGTGGCGAAGATAACAGCCAGCACGAAATACCCCAGCCACTTGCTGGAGAAAAGGAAACGGTACATTCAGCCGGCCTCATTCGATGTTGCTTCACTCGCCGTGAACGGCACGGTTTCTTTCCACAGGCCGCGCGTCTGCAGGTAGTCCTCCAGCCAGTCCCGGTGGTCTCCGCACGAAAGCCATACCTTGCGGCGATCCGGCGTGTGGATCCGGGGATTGTTCCACAGGAGTTGCCACTCAGCGCCGGCACGGCATCCCTTGCGGGAGCACAACGCAGGAACCGTGGCGCGTTCGGCCTCCTGGCCGGCCGCCCCTAAGCCGCCAAGATTAAAGATATTCATGAAGCCGCCCGTTCGTCGCCGGGATGTCCGGCCTCGCTTGCACGGCCCGCTGCGGGGCCCGCTTGATTGCTTGGTGGTTCTTCATCCACCAGTTCACCTTGGAGCACTGTTGGTGCGTCTGCAGGAGTTTCTTCCGGCTCTGAGGAACGTTCTATTTCCGGGACGGCCACGTAGTCCAGCAAGGACTCGCTATGGTCCTCGGCTTTGTCGTTGCCGTTGGCGATGACCACAGCGATCCATGGCAGGAACACTGCGCCTGCGATGGCGATGATCTTGAACCAGCCGTCCACCACGAAAATCAGGATGATGCAGACCATGCGGATGCCCATGGCCACCGCGTACTTGATCATGCGATCACGCATGTCTTCGGAGTGTGCCGCAGCGGCATCTGTGATGCTGTGGACTTCGGGGTCGCTGGAAACAGCGTCCGGTTCCCCGGGCACTTGCTGCAGGGGACTGTTTTCTCGTGTCACAACTGAATCATCACGCTCCAAAGGCCTCTTCCAATTCTCTCACCAAGGCTGTACCCGCCCAAACCGCGCTGGTTTCCGGTTACCCGCGGGTTGCAACGAGCTGCGGATAGGATCGACACAGGAAAATCCCCCTTCATTGCGGCATACGAATGCCGCGGAACCTGGAGCGAAAGCATGTCTGAAGCAGTATCCACCGGCCGCAGCGTCCTCATTACCGGCGGCAACCGGGGCATCGGCCTCGCCATTGCAGAATCGTTCCTTGCCAACGGTGACAAGGTTGCCGTCACCTACCGCAGTGAAACAGATCTGCCTGAGGGCATCCTGGGCGTCAAGGCCGACGTCACGGACGAGGCATCGATTGACGCTGCGTTCAAGGTTGTTGAAGAGGCGCATGGGCCAGTGGAAGTGCTGGTAGCCAACGCAGGCATCACCAAGGACACGCTGCTGTTGCGGATGAGCGAGAACGATTTCACCTCAGTTCTGGACACCAACCTGACCGGCGCCTTCCGGGTCATCAAGCGGGCCTCCAAGGGCATGATCCGGCTGCGCAAGGGTCGCGTGGTCCTCATATCATCAGTCTCGGGTCTTTACGGCGCCCCCGGCCAAATCAACTACTCCGCTTCCAAGGCCGGAATGGTGGGCATCGCACGGTCACTGACCCGCGAACTCGGCAGCCGCGGTATCACTGCCAACGTAGTTGCTCCGGGTTTCATCAACACGGACATGACCGCAGAACTGCCGGAGGAAACTCAGAAGTCCTACTTGGCCAATGTTCCTGCGGGACGCTTCGCCGAGGCTTCGGAAGTCGCAGACGTTGTTCGCTGGGTTGCCAGTGACGAGGCAGCGTACATCTCCGGCGCCGTGATCCCGGTTGATGGCGGCCTGGGGATGGGCCACTAGGCCACTAGGCTGCACAGCAGATTTTGTCCGGGACCAACAAAGGATTTCTTTCCTGCCGCTGGCATGATGGAAGTCGAGCCCACGGAATTTGGATGAAGTGAACAAAAGGAGCACGAATGGGAATGCTGGATAACAAGACCGCCATCGTCACGGGATCTTCCCGCGGAATCGGCGCCGAAGTTGCCAAGATCCTCGCAGGTGAGGGTGCCGCCGTCGTGGTTAACTATCGCCAGAAGGCGCCTCGCGCCAACAAGGTAGTAGCCGAAATCCAGGCAGCAGGCGGGCGTGCCGCTGCCGTAGGCGCGGACCTGACAACCGATGAAGGTGTTCACGCGCTGGCAAGCACCGCCATGGAGGAGTTCGGGTCCCTGGACGTACTGGTACTCAATGCCTCCGGTGGCATGGAATCGGGCATGGAAGAAGGGTACGCACTCAAACTGAACCGCGATGCCCAGATCAACATGCTCAATGCAGCCGTTCCCCTCATGCCCGAGGGTTCGCGCGTGGTCTTCGTCACCAGCCACCAGGCGCACTTCGTCGAAACCGTACCCACCATGCCCGAGTACGAGCCCGTGGCAAAGAGCAAGCGTGCCGGCGAGGACGCCCTGCGTGCGCTCCTGCCGAACCTTGCCGACAAGGGCATCTCCCTGGTTGTTGTATCCGGCGACATGATCGAGGGCACCGTGACGGCGACCTTGCTCGATCGCTCCAACCCGGGAGCCATCGAAGCCCGCCGCGCAGAAGCCGGCAAGCTGTACTCCGTGGAGGAATTCGCGGCCGAGGTCGCCAAGATGGTGACCGCGGACGTCGAATCCGGCCACACCGAATACGTGGGCGGCTCCGACTACTTCGGCAAAACCGCCGAGTAGCGCGCACAGCAAACCAGCAGCGGTCCGGGACATACGTCCTGGACCGCTTCTCTTTAACCAGCTTTCCAGCGTTAGCCAGCCTTCCGGAGCAGAAGATGACAATCCAATAAAACATTCGGATTTTTGCGTCACGAATTGGTGGTTATTGTCTTGCGTTTTTAGCTTTGCATTAACGGACATCATCTGATTGACTTTCCACAGCGCCCACGTCCCAAGCAGCAATCGAATTGCATAAACACGGACGGCGGGATTACGCCCAATCACCCAGCTCAGGCAGCAGGTGGAAACTTCACGGGGTGACTCCAGTGGCGGCTATTGTCCCTTTGCTTTAGGAGCTTTCTTTGGACCTGTTATTGCGCGCCGATGATATCCACGCCTCGTACGATCATCGGCGCATCCTTAAAGGCGTCGGACTTTCGGTACAACGCGGCGAGATACTGGGGTTAATTGGAACCAACGGTGCGGGAAAAACCACCCTTATGGGCGTACTGGCCGGATCTCATAAGCACGATGCCGGATTGATGACGCTGGCCGGAGAAAAGTATGGGCCGGACTCTATGGAGGAAGCGCAGGCCTGCGGCGTCGGGCTCATCCCGCAGAACTTCCGCATCGACCCTCAACTAAGCATTGCGGAGGCCATCTTTCGTGGCACTTTCCAAGCAGGCAAGCCCCATCACGAACTTCGTAACCAGGCATCCGAACTGATCCGGGACATCGGCATCAGCTTGGATCCCGACACGAAGGTCGGAACGCTGATTCGCGCTGAGCAAGCCCTTGTGGAAGTCCTGAGGATGGTTGCCGAGGAAGCCCAGTTGGTCATCATGGACGAGGTTGCCGCCTCGCTGCCGGACCATGATGTAGCTGTACTGCATCAGGTCTTGCGAATGCTGGTCCGGCAGGGACGGGCCATCATCTACATCACGCATCGTCTGGATGAGGTCAGGTCCATTGCGCACCGCATAGCCGTCCTGAGGGAAGGCAGGGTGCACAAAATACTGGAAGCCAGCAGTACTGACATCGATGAACTGGCATTCCTGCTGCTTCAACAAGAACTGGAAGGGAACGCCAGGCCCACTGACCCGGCTGGAGGTGACGAGGCCCTCCGGGTGGTTAACCTCAGCATGGAGGACCGGGTTCGGGAGGTCACCTTCAATGTGGCCAAGGGCGAGATTTTTGGCTTGGCTGGAACACATAGATCGGGCGTCTACGAGTTGGTCGAAGCGCTTGCGGGCGTCCGCCCCAGCACATCGGGCCACATCCATTTGCACGGTGAACCCGTACAGATTCGAGGGGTCCAGGATGCCTTGCGCCTGAAAATCGGCTACTTGTCCGATGCTGCAGACAATGGTGAGGCAACCGGCAGCATTATGGACGGCCTTCAGGCAAGCGCTAACGGGGGTGCCGCAAATCTACAGGATGAGGTTACCCAGCTTCGTGGAGTAGTTGAAGTTATTCGACGCATGCGCATCAGCACGACGAACATCCATGGCGACATCAGCACCTTGTCGGGGGGCGACCGCCAGAAAGTCCAGCTCGCGCAGTGGATGGCCACGGGCTGTGATGTGCTGATCCTTAGCCATCCAAGCCGTGGCATTGACATCGGCGCCAAAGACGCGGTTTACAAGATGCTCAACGAGCTCAGTCAGACAGGGGTAGCCATTATTCTCCTGTCGTCCGACTTATCCGAACTGGTCAGCTGGTGCCACCGCATCGGCGTGATGCGCGACGGCGAACTTGTCACTATCGAGGCCAATGCCAACACCAATGAGGACGTATTGGTCCACCATATGTTGGGCGTGAAGTTTGAAACCGGCGGAAGCGAGGCCCGTCGCGTGAGAAATTAACGCGCTTCTGATTGCTGAAGTGCAAAGGGGACGGTGGCACAGAACCACACCGTCCCCTTTGCTTTGCCCTCAGGGGTTTGTCAGATGGTGATGTCCTTGGCGAGGTTCTTGAGCTTGTGCCTGGCCAGCGCCAGGTTGGCGTACGTGCGATCGAGTACCAGATAGACGAAGAGGCCTCTGGAACCGCTTGAGTTCAGAACGTTGATGAGGTGGTACTGCGTGCCCAACGTAATAAGAATGTCGTCAATGTCGCTGTCAATGCTGAGATCGGCCATGGTGCGCAGCTTGGCGCTCACTACATTTGAGTTGCCCGCGGCAGCAACGCCCAGGTCGAAGCCCGGGTTTCCGCCTTGGGCCAAGGCCATGCCGCTGGAATAATCCACCACGGCCGCACCGGTGGCCCCTTCAATGGCCAGTAGTTGCTTGATGGCCTCATCGAGTGTGCTCATATCGGGTTGTTCCTGTTCTGTTGTGTAACCGGAGGTATCCGTGCAGTCGGCAGTTCGGATTGCATCCACTCCGTAGAGATTCGCGTGGAAAATCTCATGGAGGGGCGTAAAGGGCTCGTCTTGCGGGGCGTGGTCATATCCAGCCGATTCGAATCTCACGATGCGTTTCCGCCATTTCCACCCTCGTTCCGAACGGCTCATTTTATGCCCCCGCATTTCCATCATCCCGACCTACCGCCTGCTATGCGGAGTTACTTATAGGACTCTTCACTTTACACAAAAAGTATCAGTTCGATGCAACAGGATTTACGCACCCCCAGCAAATACGCACGTGGTCGGTAATTAGTATCAGTTCGATAAATTACCGCAAATTCTTCGTCACGAAATTGGTTTTGTTGTTTCGCCACAGCCACCATGGCTCGGGTGGGGCATGCGGTCATGCAGAAGCACCGGTGGAAAAATTCCACCGGTGCTTCGGTCATGCGATCGTGAGGCGGCGTCGCGCGGGCGACGCCTGAATCAGACGTTGGCGATATGCCGCACGGCGTCCAGATACGGGATGGTAATAACAGCGTCGGCTACTGCGCGCACGGCCGGTTTGGCGTTGAAGGCAATTCCTATGCCGGCAGCACCGAGCATGTCCAGGTCATTGGCACCGTCGCCCACCGCAATGGTGTGCTCAAGGCCGATGCCTTCCTCAGCCGCCCATTCACGCAAGTACTTTTCCTTCGCGGCCCGATCGATGACCGCGCCAAGTACCTTACCGGTCAAGGCGCCGTCGATGATCTCGAGCTCGTTGGCAATCCAATAGTCCAGGCCGAGTTGCTCGGCGATGGGACCCAGGATCTGGTTAAAGCCGCCGGACACCACCGCCACCACGTGGCCGGCCTCCTTGAACGCGGCTACCAATTCTGCCGCTCCAAGACTTAGGCGCACCTCTTGGCGAACAGAATCGACGACGTCGGCCGGCAGGCCGGCGAGGACGGCAACGCGTGCGTGCAGGCTCTGGGCGAAGTCCAACTCTCCGCGCATGGCAGCCTCCGTGACGGCGGCGACTTCCTCGCGCTTGCCGGCGTGCGCCGCCAACAGCTCGATGACCTCTTGCTGGATCAGGGTTGAATCCACATCCATGATCAGAAGCTTCCGGGGGGCCTGGCGCAGGGCCTCCGGAACAATGGCTGTGTCCACCCCTGCCTTCGCGGCTTCCGCCACGAGCCGCCGCACGGTCAAGAGATCCGCATCCGTGTCAGCGCCGACGATGAGTTCGGCCGTATGCACAGCGAAGCGCTCGTCACCGCCGTGTGATTCCGATGACACCGAGGCACCGGCGTCGGCTAGTACCTTGAGCAGGTTTTCCAGTGATTCGGGGGACAAATTCACGCCGTAGCTGACTGCAGCCAAGTTCGAAGTCATGGCCTCAATCCTACTGAGGCTGCCGCGGGCACCCGAATTCGTTTCGGCTGGTAAAGCAGGAGAAACCCCGGTTATCAGTCATGTGCATTTTTGTCCTAGTGTCTACTGCTATGAGTGATGTTCTGGAATTGGCTTCCGTCAGCGTTGTCCGAGGCAAGAAGACCCTGCTGGACAAGGTCGATTGGCAAGTCAACGAAGGCGAACGCTGGGTCATCCTGGGGCCGAACGGCGCCGGTAAGACCACCCTTCTCCAGATTGCTGCCGCCCGCATGCACCCAAGCAGCGGCAGGGCAGGGATCCTTGACGAGACAATGGGGCGTGTTGACGTCTTTGAACTCCGCCCACGCATCGGCCTTTCATCGGCGGCACTCGCTACACAGATTCCTGAACACGAGAACGTCCTGAACGTCGTTGTCACCGCAGCCTACGGCGTCACCGGACGCTGGCGCGAGGGATATGAACGCGACGACGAACGCCGCGCCTTCGGTCTGCTGAACGACTGGGGGATGGGTCCCTTGTTGAACCGCACCTTTGCCACCCTGTCCGAGGGCGAGCGCAAACGCGTCCAGATCGCCCGTGCGCTCATGACCGACCCTGAATTGCTGCTCCTGGACGAGCCGGCAGCAGGCCTTGACCTCGGCGGACGCGAAGAACTGGTGCACAAGCTTGGCGAGCTCGCCAGCGACGAAGCAGCACCTGCGATGGTCCTTGTCACCCATCACCTTGAGGAAGTGCCGCCGGGATTCACTCACGCCATGCTGCTCCGCGAAGGCGGAGTGGTCGCTGCCGGCCCCATCAAGGAAGTCCTCACCGACGAGCACCTCAGCAACACCTTCGGCCTGGCCTTGGATGTTTCGGAAAACGCCGGCCGTTACACGGCTACTGCCCGGCGCTAGAGGGGTTCTGTAACTTACTGTGGAGATTCTTAGCAGCATTCTGGTCTTTTTCGCGGGCTTGTGGGCCGGCACCATCAATGCCGTAGTCGGCTCCGGCACGCTTGTGACATTCCCCGTGCTGATAGCACTGGGAGTGACACCGGTTGTCGCGTCCATGAGCAACGCCATGGGCCTGGTGGCTGGAACGGCCGCGGGAGCGTGGGGCTATCGGCGAGAGCTGGCGGGCCGGGGAAGGCAGTTGATGAAGCTGCTTCCGGCCTCCCTGCTGGGCGGCATCACCGGCGCATGGCTCTTGCTGCATTTGCCGGAAAAGGTCTTCCATTATGTGGCCCCCGTCCTTTTGGTGCTGGCCCTTCTGATGGTGCTGTTCCAGCCCAAGCTGCAGGCGTGGATTCGTAGCCGGGAACAGAATCCAGAGCATGCCATCCGGGACCGAAGCCACGGGATCCTCCTGGTGGTTCTTGTTTACTTGGCCGGCGTCTACGGCGGCTATTTCGTTGCCGCGCAGGGCATTCTCCTGGTCGGTATCCTTGGGGTGTTCCTTACGGGCACCATGCAAAACGCCAACGCCATGAAGAACATCCTGGTGCTCGGTGTGAACATGGTGGCGGCCATCTCTTACCTGATCTTCGCCTTCGACCGCATCAACTGGCTCGTTGTCCTGCTCATCGCCGTAAGCTCCACCATCGGCGGACTTGTGGGTGCCAAAGTGGGCCGGAAGTTGTCGCCCCGGGTTCTCAGGGCGGTCATCTTCACCCTCGGCATCGTGGCCCTCGGCTTCATGATCGCCAATCTGCTGAAATAATCGCCCGGTGACCTTTCACTACCTTGAGTCCGCAGCTGATCCACGAGTCACGGACTACACCACGCTCACTGACGTACACCTCCGGAAACTTCGCGAGCCGCGGGAAGGCATGTACATCGCCGAATCCTCCAAAGTCCTCCGGAGGGCACTGGCGGCAGGCCACCAGCCACGTTCCTTTTTCCTGGCAGAGAAGTGGCTCGAGGACTTGGACGACGTCTTCAAAGCCCACCCTGATGTTCCGGTCTACATCGGCAAGGCATCCTTGCTGGAGGAAATCACCGGATTCCATCTGCACCGCGGTGCCATGGCTGCCATGCACCGGCCGGCTCCGGTTCCGTTGGCGACCCTCCTGGCGAACGCGCAGCGAATCGCCGTCCTGGAGGACATCGTGGACCACACCAACGTGGGGGCCATCTTCCGCTCCGCCGCCGCACTCGGAGTAGATGCTGTGCTGGTCTCCCCGCGTTGCGGGGACCCGCTCTATAGGCGAAGTGTCCGGGTCAGCATGGGCACTGTTTTCCAGGTTCCCTGGGCGCGGCTGGAAAGCTGGCCGGACCACCTCGCTCAGCTGAAAGAGCAGGGGTTCACAGTGGCGGCCATGGAGCTGACCGATAACGCAGTGGACCTGGACGATCTTGCGGCAAGGAAGATCCCCAAACTGGCCCTGGTGCTTGGAACCGAAGGTGCTGGCATGAGCGAGGAGACGTTGGCCGCCGTCGACCTCGCCGTCAAGATTCCCATGCGTGCCGGCGTCGATTCGCTCAACGTCGCAGCCGCCTCGGCAGTGGCGTTTTGGGAACTCCGTCCGCGCGATTGATTGCAGTTCGTACGGGGTGGCCGTTTCCGCTATGATTGGTTGTTGGTCCAGCCGCTGGAATGTTCACATTGCAGCCAAGGTCCACCTCCATTCATACCTGGCAGCTGGCAAAATCCAGTTGCGCGAACAAAAGGTCCCATTATGAAGTCTGATATCCACCCGAAGTACGAAGCTGTTGTCTTCAACGACCTGGCTTCCGGTACGCAGTTCCTGACCAAGTCCACCGTGTCTTCTTCGAAGACCATCGAGTGGGAAGACGGAAACACCTACCCGGTTATCGACGTCGAAATCTCTTCGGAGTCCCACCCGTTCTACACGGGCAAGCAGCGCATCATGGACTCCGCTGGCCGCGTCGAGCGCTTCAACGCTCGCTTCAAGGGCTTCGGCGGCAAGAAGTAACCACTTCACCCCAAGGCTTTTCAAAGCCCGCATTGCCGGATTTCCGGCAATGCGGGCTTTTGCGTTTTCCGGCAAGATGGACAGCATGACTTCCCACCCTGATCACGAATCGCCCATCCACGACGACGGCACGCGCCTTCACGGTGAATATAAGGTACCGGGCGGCAAACTGGTAGTGGTGGACCTTGAGGTGGACGACGGACGATTTTCCAAGGTCTCGCTGAGCGGCGACTTTTTCCTGGAGCCCGATGAAGCCCTTGAGGACATCAATCGCGCACTGACCGGACTCCCGGACAACTCAACAGCGGCCGACATTGCCGCAGCCGTTGCTGCCGGCTTGCCTGAAGGTGCAGTCATGTTCGGGTTCTCCGCTGAGGCGGTGGCTGTCACAGTCCGGCGCGCACTTTCCAAGGCCACCGGGTGGGCAGACCACCAGTGGGAGGTCATCCCGCCCTCGGTTCTGCCCACACAGGTCAATGTTGCGCTGGACGAGGTCCTCACGGAGGAAGTGGGAGCAGGGCGGCGCAATCCCACCTTGCGGTTCTGGGACTGGGAAGAACCGTCCGTTGTCATCGGCAGCTTCCAGTCGGTACGGAACGAGGTGGATCCGGACGGCGTTTCCCGGCACGGCATCACGGTGGTGCGCCGCATCAGTGGTGGCGGTGCCATGTTCATGGAAGCCGGCAATTGCATCACTTATTCGCTCTACCTGCCGCAGACGCTGGTGGATGGGATCAGCTTCGCTGACTCATACGCATTCCTGGATGCCTGGGTCATGGCCGCACTGGAGAAACTGGGCATTACCGCCTTCTACGTCCCCCTGAATGACATTGCCACCGATCAGGGCAAGATCGGAGGGGCAGCACAGAAGCGGCTCGCCAACGGCGGCATGCTCCATCACGTCACCATGAGCTACGACATCGACGCCGACAAGATGGTGGACGTCCTGCGCATCGGCAAGGAGAAACTCTCCGACAAGGGAACCCGGAGTGCCAAGAAGCGCGTGGACCCTTTGCGGCGCCAGACAGGACTAGCGCGGTCGCTGATCCTTCAGGCCATGCAGGACGTCTTCACCGAACGCTACGGTGCTATGGAAACCCGGCTCACCCAAAGCGAACTCGACGAAGCCAGGCAGCGCGTGGACGCTAAGTTCGGCACTGACGAATGGTTGAACCGGGTTCCCTAGATCCGTGCGGTCAGCCGGTAGCCTGGGCCGTCAAAGCGCGCAAGAGGTGGCTCCGTTGCTCGATGATAATGCGACGCAAGGCACGGGGTGCGTCAGCGTGGTCACGAAGCCACTGGTCCGCACGCACCAGCACCGGATGTCGAGCAGGCTGTGTGCTTTCGGACAGGTTCTGGGCTCCCGGGAAGAGGCCACGAACAATCCTGCCCGCGATTTCAATGCTGCGTTCGGACCACACGCGCTCAAGGCACTCGAAATAAGGCTCCACGTAGCGTTCCAGAAGGTCTCCGGGAGCAGTAGCGAAGCCCGCTATTGTGGCGCTGAGGAGCTCGTTGGAAAGGCCTGTGCTGTTGACTACGGAGTCCCAGGCAGCTGCCTTGACTGCTGCGTCCGGCCGGGCTGCGGAGGCCAGGGCATGGCCTTCCCTGCCCGATGCTGTCGTATCCGTGTCAAGCTCCCTGTCCAGCTCGGCCAGGCTTGCTTGCCCATGGGCTGCCAACGCCTGCCACAAGCTCCATCGCAGTTCAGCGTCGACGGCCAAACCCGCCACTACGATGCTTCCCTCCAGAATTCCCCGCACCAGGGTTAGCTGGCTGTCTCCATGCCTGGAAACGTCGGCCAAGGTCCTGGCCCAGGCAAGTTGAGGGTCAGAGCCGGGAGCAGCAGCCATCAACTGGTCACCGGCCACGGCCAGGAAGTCCTTTCGCACACCTTCGCGCGTCGCTGCCGGGACGTAACGTTCGATGGCGCTGGCGGCGTTGCCCAGCACGTTGAGCAGGACACCTATGCCCGCTTCCGTAGGCGCGAACTGCTCGACGGCGGACACGTAACGTGCCGCCGGGGTAACGCCATCCCGGGCCGAATCCCAGAGCGCGGTCCAGCAGAGAGCGCGCGCCATGGGATCCGAAATCTTGTGGAGCGATGTCCGGACTGTGTGTTCGGACTCAGGGTCCAGCCGGACTTTGACGTAGCTCAGGTCGTCATCATTGACCAGGAGCAGCGCGGGCCGACGCTTTCCATTCAACGCAGTCACCAGGGTGCTCGGACCGGCGACGTCCACGTCAATGCTTTCAGTCCTCACCAGGGCACCGGTGGAGTCGGCGTCATACAAGCCCAACCGCATACGGTGCGGACGGAGTTCCTGGTGGCCCGTCAGGGGATCGATGGCCTCCTGCTGGAGTGTCACGGCGCCGAGGACCCCGCCGTCCTCCACGAGCTCGGCGGCAACCGTGGAGATACCGGAAGTCTGCAGCCATTGGCGTGCCCAGTCCGAAAGGTCCCTGCCGGAGGCAGCGCTGAGCGCTTGGAGGAGGTCCTCCAGGGAAGTATTGCCGAACTCGTGATCCCGAAAATATTGACGTGACCCCGCGATGAACGCATCAAAACCAACGTAGGCTACCAGTTGCTTCACAACCGACGCGCCCTTGGCATACGTAATGCCGTCAAAATTCTGTTTAGCCGCCTCAAGGTCCGGGATATCCGCCACGATCGGGTGCGTGGTGGGCAGTTGGTCCTGCACATAAGCCCAGGCTTTCCGCTTGCTGGCGAAATTCACCCAGGCTGTGTCCCAATCCGTAGCCCGGTCCACTCCGAGCGTCCCCATGTAATCGGCGAACGACTCTTTGAGCCAGAGGTCATCCCACCAATTCATGGTGACGAGGTCGCCAAACCACATGTGTGCCATCTCGTGCATCAGGGTGTTGGCGCGGGCCTGGTACTGGGCATCGGTGGCGCGGGAAGCGTAGACGTACTTTTCCGTGAACGTCACCAGCCCGGGGTTCTCCATGGCCCCGAGGTTGTATTCGGGCACAAAGGCTTGATCGTACTTGCCCCAGGGATAGGGGTAGGCGAAGAGGTCGTTGAAAAACGCCAGCCCGTTCTTCGTCAGCCCGAACAACTGATCGGTATCAAAGGAGTCCGCCAAGGAGGCGCGGCAGAAAAGTGCCAGCGGCACGTCAAGGCGGGTGCCGTCGTCGAGCGTTGCTCCCCAGTGATCCGTGGCCTTGAAGTAGGGGCCGGCGAGCACGGTGGTGATGTACGTGGACATTCGTTTGGTGGTGGCGAAATCCCACCGCGAAGCAGCAGGGTCGCCCGCCACCGGCGTACGCGTCTCCTCAACTCCGTTGGACGCGACTTCCCAGCCGGCAGGCGCCAGCACGTGGAAAGTAAATTCGGCTTTCAGGTCCGGTTGTTCGAAGTTGGCAAAGACGCGGCGACTGTCCGCGGGTTCATACTGCGTGTAGAGGTAGCACTGGCCATCGGCGGGATCCACAAAGCGGTGCATGCCCTCGCCGGAGCGGCTGTAGAGTGCCACCCCGGTCACAGTCACAGTGTTGTCGGTGGCGAGACCTTCCAGGATGATCCTGTCGTGGTCCACCACAGAGCCAACGTCAAGCGTCCGGCCGTTCAACACCACTGACTCGACGCCGCCGCTGATGAAATCCAGGAAGGTGGCGGAGCCGGGTTCGGCCGAGAAGGTGATGGTGCTGGTACTCGGGTATCCGGCGACGGCGGGATCTGCCGCATCGCGGACATCGAGGGTGACGTCGTAGCTGTGGGTGGTGATCAGGGCTGAACGGGTAGCGGCTTCATCGCGCGACAGATTGTGATTCGACACACAGCTATCTAATCATGATCCACGCAGCCCCCAGGCCCAACGATGCGATGAGCAGCCAAGAGCCCAACGCCACCAAAATTGCGCGCCCTCCCGTGTGAATCAGCGTGCGGACCCTCACCGCGGACCCCAGCCCGAACAGCGCCGTTGCCAGGAGGATGTCCTGGACAGCTGCCGCGATTTCCAGTCCCACCGGCGGCACCCAGCCCAAGGACCGGACTGCAACCATGGACAGGAAGCCGACGACGAACAGCGGCACGATGGGCGGGAAACGGCCATCGATGCTCTTGGCCGCGTCGCCCTTCCCGTTGCTGCGCTCCCGCACGTGGAGAATCCGCTGGTGCACCCCGGCGGCTGCCGCAACGGGCGCCAGCAGGACCACACGGGTCAATTTCACGACGACGGCAATCGCCAGCGCCGATGTACCTGCGGTTTGTGCTGTGGCCACCACTTGGCCGACGTCATGCACGGACGCGCCGGTCCATGCCCCGAACTGTTCGGGATTGAGGTTGAGGGGGTGCATCAGCAGGGGCAGTACACCGATGGCAAGGGTGCCACACAGTGTCACGAGTGCCACCGGGAGCACTGTGTCTTGATGCTTGATGCGGCGCACAGCTGCCATCGCGCCGATTGCGGAGGCTCCGCAGATGGAAAAGCCCGTGGCGATGAGGAGGGCAGCTTCTCCCGGAAGACGCAGCAAACGCGCCAGTCCGTAGGTTCCCGCAAAGCTCAGCAGGACCACGCCTGCGATCAGGAGGAGGGACAGCCACCCCAGGCCGATGACGTCGCCGATGCTGACTTTGAGGCCCAAAAGCACGATTCCGGCACGCATGAGGTGCTTTCCGGCGAAGTCCAGGCCTGGTCGGGCGCGTCCCGCAGTCAAGACCGCCGTGCCCGGTATATTTGCTGAGAGCAAGCCCAAAGCAACTGCGAGTGTCATGGCCGGGACCGCCGGGAAAACGGTGTGGATGGCGAAGGCAAGACCCGTTGCGGCGATGCTCAGGACCAACCCGGGCCCCAGCCGGGAAAACTGGGGCGCAAGAGTGTTGAAGGGCATGCCTCAACCCTGCCGGATGGGGGCACGGAAGGCGAACCGGGAGCACCCGGAAACGGCGACACAATCAGCGCGAAATGCGCCCGACCCAAAAAGGTGATTACCTGAATCCCATGTCTGACCTATTCCAGGATTACTCCGAGGCCGCCGCACGCAGTGGCGCCTACGACGAGATGTTTGCCCAGGGCCACGTTGCCAGAAGATCCTATGGTCAGGTTTCCGGGGCTCTCCGCGAGCTTTCCCTGGCGGATGTCACCGCCCGTGCCGACTCGATGGCACGAACCTTCCTGGACCGTGGCGTGACGTTCGACTACGCGGGGGAGGAACGCCCCTTTCCCTTGGACATTGTTCCGCGTGTCATTCCCGCCGATGAGTGGAATGTGTTGGAGCGCGGCGTGGCCCAGCGCGTCAAGGCTCTCGAAGCATTTCTGAACGACGTCTACGGGCGGATGGCAGTAGTCACAGATGGCGTGATTCCCCGGCAGCTTGTGACAACCAGCGCACACTTCCACCGTGCCGTGCACGGTTTCGAGCCATCAGGCGGGGTTCGCGTCCATGTGTCGGGCATTGACGTGGTTCGCGACGCCGCAGGAACCTTCCGAGTGCTCGAGGACAACGTCCGCGTACCTTCGGGGGTCAGCTACGTCCTGGAGAACCGGCGGGCCATGGCCAAGGGTTTGCCCGAGGCTTTTGGCCAGCAGCACATCCGGCCTGTGGAGGAGTACCCCCGGAGGCTCCTGTCCGCACTGCGCAAAACCGCTCCCGCCGGCGTGGACGATCCCACCGTGGTTGTCCTGACCCCGGGCGTCTTCAACAGTGCGTACTTTGAGCACACCCTCCTTGCAGGGCTGATGGGCGTGGAGCTCGTTGAAGGCCGTGACCTCATTTGCCGTGGCAACCGCGTTTACATGCGGACCACTGCCGGTGAGCAGCGCGTGGATGTGATCTACAAGCGCATCGATGACGACTTCCTGGATCCACTGCAGTTCCGCTCGGATTCCATGCTCGGTTGCCCGGGACTGGTCAACGCCGCCCGAGCCGGGGGAGTGACCATCGCCAACGCTGTGGGCAACGGAGTAGCCGATGACAAGCTCGTGTACAGTTACGTGCCTGACCTGATCCGGTACTACCTTCACGAAGAGCCGATCATCGCCAACGTCGACACTTTCCGGCTTGAGGAAAAGGAAGCCAGGGAGCATGTTCTGGACCGCCTCGACGAACTGGTGGTCAAGCCCGTGGACGGCTCAGGCGGCAAAGGACTGGTCATTGGGCCGGACGCCACGAAGGACGAACTCGACGCCCTGCGCAAGCGCGTCATTGCAGATCCCCGCGGATGGATCGCACAGCCAGTTCTCCAGCTCTCTACGGTGCCGACGCTCTCCGGAGACAAGTTCGGCCCCCGCCATGTGGACCTGCGGCCATTTGCAGTCAACGACGGCGACGACGTCTGGGTCCTGCCCGGAGGCCTCACCCGGGTGGCACTCAAGGAAGGGTCTTTGATAGTGAACTCCAGCCAGGGCGGCGGTTCCAAGGACACCTGGGTTTTGGCCGACTCTCCGCAGCTGCCGGCCGAGATCATTCCCCGCCAATCCGTTACTGTCCGTGAGCAGGTATCCGTGTGGCCCGTGGAGAGCAACTGGCGGGACCGCCAAACGGAGCAGCAGCAGTGAACGCACTCCACCAACACTTGAACTTCGATCTGCACCACGCGAAGGAGGCAGTTCCATGCTGAGCCGCATTGCTGAGTCACTCTTCTGGATCGGACGCTACGTAGAGCGTGCCGACGGTACTTCCAGGATTTTGGATGTCCACCTTGAGCGCCTGAACCACCTGCCCCTTGAGGAACAGCGAAGCGTCGCCCGGGAGCTCCTTGCCGTGATGGGTGCCAAGCCCCAGAGCGAGGACTTCGGCCTCCCGGAACTCCTGCACGCGTTGGCCTATGACAAGCACAGCGCATCGTCCATCGCAGGTTCACTCGGGGCAGCCCGCGAGAATGCGCGGCGGGCCCGCGAAACCGTGTCCCAGTCCCTCTGGGAAAGCCTCAACACCACCTATTACGGCCTCAACCAACACCGCAAGGACGTTGTGGGAACCTACCGTTTCTGCAATTGGGTCTTGGAGCGGACCGCCATGGTTCGCGGTCTCGCGGACACCACGGTCAGCCATGATGAGAGCTGGTTGTTCATGGTGCTCGGCCGCTCCTTGGAACGGGCCGATATGACTGCCCGCATGTTGTCGACGCGCGATGTTCAGTCCGCTGGAATGTCCTGGGTCAACATGCTGCGGTGCGCAGGAGCTTATGAGTCCTTCATCCGAACCCGAAGGGCAGCGTTCGGAGACCAGCACGCGGCGGAATTCCTGCTGCTGGACCGGTTGTTCCCGCGGTCGATTGTCTATGCTTTGCGCGATGCCGATGAATGCCTCGCCAAGCTGGATCCATCAGCGCAGCGCGTGGGATTCATCAACGATGCCCGGCGAATTGTTGGCCAGGCCCGGACATTCCTGGAATTCCACCGCACAGACGATCTCATGTCCGAACTGCCTGAACACATGGAACGTGTGCAGAAGGCCGTAACGCAGGCGTCTGACGCAATTTCCCGTAAGTACTTCAATCAGGCTGATGAACACGCCTGGGTGGGAGAAGTTTCATGACCCGGCTGAGCATCATTCACAAGACTGCCTACAAGTACAACCGCCGCGTGACCCTGTCCTATAACGAGGCCCGGATGACTCCGCTGACTGATGGCCAGCAGGTGGTCCTGGAGTCCTCACTGAAGGTTTCACCTAACCAGGCCTCGGTCAGTACCTACCGTGATTATTGGGGTACGCGGGTCACAGCTTTTGATATGCAGATGCCGCATGAGAGCCTCGAAGTCCTCGCGACAGCCACCGTTGAAGTGCACCGCACCGAGCGGGTGGCAACCGAGGATGACATCGTGGGGTGGGATGTCATAGCTTCGGAGAAGGTCCAGGACGAGTTCAGTGACTGGTTGCCGCAGTCCCGGCTCAGCGGGCCCGGTGAGGAAGTCCTCGAAATCGTCCCGGATGTTGTCAAGGGGAAGAACCCCCATGAGGCAGCGCTGGCAGTATTCGCGTGGATGGCCGGCGAGATGACCTACATGAAGGGCACTACGGGGGTCACCACCAATGCCGAACAGGCGTGGTCCCAGCGCCAAGGCGTGTGTCAAGATCTCGCGCACCTGGCAATCGGCGCCCTACGCTGCAGTGGCATCCCTGCGCGCTACGTTTCCGGCTACATTCATCCCCGGTCCTCGGCGGACATCGGCGAAACTGTTGCTGGCCAATCACATGCCTGGCTGGAGTGGTGGGATGGCGAATGGCGCAGCTGGGACCCCACCAACCACAAGCCTGCCGGTGATTACCACGTCACAGTTGCCCGAGGCCGCGACTATCGCGATGTTCCCCCGCTGAAGGGCATCCTGTCAGGTGGCGGTGGTTCAGGGCTCGCCGTCTCAGTGGAGATCACCCGACTCGCTTAGGTTTTTGTACAGATAAGGCCCTTAAGAGTCGCTCTTAAGGGCCTTATCCGTACTCAATCCTGGCGTCTTTCTACCAAGGTGACGGCTTGTAGTCCTTGAGGAAGACGCCGTACTGATCTTCACCCTTTTCACCCATCACGATGGGGTCGTACACACGTGCGGCGCCGTCCACCAGGTCCAATGGAGCATGGAATCCCTCTTCCATGAGCCGGACCTTTGTGTAGTGCGGCCGCTCGTCAGTGATCCATCCGGTGTCCACTGCGGTCATGAGGATGCCATCGGAATCCAGCATTTCCTGTGCGCTGGTCCGGGTCATCATGTTCAGCGCAGCCTTGGCCATGTTGGTGTGGGGGTGGCCTGGGCCCTTGTAGGCGCGGGAGAACTGCCCCTCCATGGCCGAGACATTAACGATGTATTTCCTGTGGGCTGTGGACCGCTTCATGGCATCGCGTAGACGGCTGACCAACAGGAAGGGTGCTGTGACGTTGCACAACTGGACCTCGAGCATCTCCAAGGGATCCACCTCGTCCACCACCTGGGTCCAGCTGTTGATGGAGGCGAGGTCCGGTACCAGGCCACCGGCGTCGATGGCCGTTCCCGATTCAATTCGTTCCAGTGATGCCGATCCGGTGGAGAGTGCCAGAGACGTGATCGCGTCGCCCGCCAAGACCGGATGTTCGGTGACGCTGCTGGCGAGGGCCAGCGGGTGCTTGTCATGGGCATGCCCGAAGGTCACCAGCTCCGGGCCGCCGTTGGCAGCGTCAAGGGCTGCAGGCAACGGCTCGTCCTCAGCGTCCACCAAGGGCTTGTAGGCGTTGCCGGAACGCCGCACCGTCTGTGCGGCGTTGTTAATCATGATGTCCAGCGAGCCGGCCTCGTTGAGCGAGTCCGTCAATGCCATGACTTGTGCCGGATCGCGGAGGTCTATGCCAACGATCCGGAGCCGGTGAAGCCACTCGCTGCTGTCTTCCATGGCAGCGAACCGACGCGCGGCGTCCTTCGGGAAGCGAGTGGTGATGGTGGTGTGGGCACCATCACGGAGAAGCCGCAGTGCGATGTACATGCCGATCTTGGCGCGTCCACCGGTCAACAAGGCCCTGCGTCCTGTGAGATCGGTGCGGGCATCGCGCTTGCTGTGGCTGAAAGCCGCGCACTCAGGACAGAGCTGGTGATAAAAAGCGTCAACCTGGGTGTAGTGCTTTTTGCAGATATAGCAGGGACGCGAGCGGATGAGATGACCCGCGATCTCGCCGGTGGCAGAGGGTGCCAGCTTGTTGCCGCGGGTTTCGTCGTCAATGCGGTCCGGCGCGGCGGTAGCCGTCATGGCGATGACGGCGCGGTCAGCCTCTGCGATGGAATCGCGTTTGGTGACACGACGGTGGCGTTTGACGGCCTTGAACATCTTGCCGGTGGCACGGCGGACTGCAACATAGTCCGGGTGCTCTTCGTCGTAGACGTGGATCGTGGTCAGAACCTTGAGGCAGGCCTGGATCTCTTCAGGCGTCAGATCGGTGGAGCTCATTGACCTGATTTTACAGCCTTGGGAGCCAGTGGCCTGCCTCGGGTTCTGTGTACGGTACTACCGGCTAATGCGCGGCACCCTGCGCCGCGGCGTCCGCCACTCGTGACTGGATGCCTGCAGCTACCTTTTCAGCGGAGTCGCGGATATCGGGATCATCATGGGTGGCTGCCTTGACAGCTTCCGGCAGCCCCCGGCGGTGTTGAGCGGACAGCGCGAGCTCTGCCTCACCGGGCTCGGGGACAACCTGGCCCTTCGCCAGCACGGTAATGCCTGACTCCGTGACCTTATATCCCCGGGCCTTATCCAAGGCCGGGTCCAAGCCGATGGCCGCACCGGCAGGGACCTTGACGTTCTTGTCCAGAATCGCCCGCTTGATCACGGCACCTTCGCCGACGCGGACTTTGTCCATCAGCACAGAGTCCTGGACCCTGCTGCCGGCCGCCACGTAGGCGTCGTTGGAGAGGACTGATCCCTCCACAATGCCACCGGAAACCACAACGCCGCTGGCAACAATGGAATCGAGGGCCGTTCCCACTGTGTTGTTCTCGCCTCGAACAAACTTTGCAGGCGGCGAGATGCTCTGGCGCGTGTATATCGGCCACTCGGAGTTATAGAGGTTGAAGATCGGCACGGGGGAGATGAGGTCCATGTGTGCGTCGTAGAACGAGTCGATGGTGCCGACGTCGCGCCAGTAGGTCCGGTCGCGTTCGGTGGCACCGGGAATGTCATTAAGCGTGAAGTCATACACGCCCGCTTCGCCTTGGTCCACGAAGTAGGGGATGATGTCACCGCCCATGTCGTGCTTGGTATCGAGGCGTTCCGCGTCCACATGCAGCGCTTCAACAAGGGCATCAGCATTGAAGACGTAGTTGCCCATGGATGCCAGGAACTGTGTGGGGTCGGCAGCCAGCCCGGGGGTGCTGGCCGGCTTCTCCACGAACGCGGCAATCTTCTGGGGATCGTTCTGGTCTACCTCGATCACGCCGAACTGGTTGGCCATGTTCAGCGGCTGCCGCACTGCAGCGACTGTTGCTTTGGCGCCACTGGCAATGTGCTGCTCCACCATTTGGGAGAAGTCCATGCGGTACACGTGGTCAGCGCCGACCACTACCACGATGTCCGGGGCGTCGTCATGGATGAGGTTCAGCGATTGATAGATGGCGTTGGCACTGCCAAGGAACCAGCTCTTGCCCACACGTTGCTGCGCAGGAACAGAAGCAACGTAGCGGCCCAGCTGCGTGGACATACGCCACGTTTCCGAGATGTGCCGGTCAAGGCTGTGCGATTTGTACTGCGTCAGAACGACGATTTTCAAATATCCCGAATTAACGAGATTGGATAGTGCAAAGTCAATTAGCCTGTAGCCGCCTGCGAACGGAACCGCGGGCTTGGCCCGATCCGCCGTCAGCGGCATGAGTCGGTTGCCTTCTCCGCCTGCCAATACGATTGCCAGAACTTTCTTCAACGCCATGGTCACAGCTCCCCGTACGTCTTCGTATCCCCCAAAAGTCCGATTTTCCGGACTCTTTCACACTAGAACACATACGCCGGAACGACTACGTTGGTTAGCGTGCGAATAGACATTGTGACTAAAGAATTCCCTCCGGAAATTTATGGCGGTGCCGGTGTCCACGTTGCCGAGCTCAGCCGGGTGCTGGCAAAGCACGTTGACCTTCACGTTCGGGCGTTCGGCGCGCCGCGTGATGCCGACTATCACGGGGCTACCGTGGCGTCCTACGCCACGCCCGAAGACCTCGGCGAAGCCAACGCTGCCCTCCAGACCCTCGGCGTGGACTTGAGGATCGTTCCGGACATTGCGGGAGCGGACCTTGTCCACTCGCACACCTGGTACGCCAACATGGCCGGCCACCTCGCGTCGCTGCTGCACGGCATTCCGCACGTGCTCAGCGCCCACAGCCTGGAGCCACTGCGCCCGTGGAAGGCGGAGCAGCTCGGAGGCGGCTATGCGCTGTCCTCCTGGGTGGAGAAGACGGCGTATGAGGCGGCCGCCGCCATCATTGCTGTGTCCGATGGCATGCGTCAGGACATCCTCCGCAGCTACCCCAACGTGGATCCGGACAAGGTCCGGGTTGTCCACAACGGCATCGACGTTTCCCTGTGGGAACGTGATGAAGAGGATGACGCAATCCGGGCACTGGGCATTGATCCTGCCAAGCCCAGCGTGGTCTTCGTGGGCCGCAACACCCGCCAGAAGGGTGTGCCGTACCTGCTCCGCGCCGCGTCAAGCCTGCCTGACGATGTCCAGTTGGTCCTGTGCCTCGGGGCCGCTGACACTCCCGAGCTCGCCGCCGAAACTGCGCGCCTCATCGAGGAGTTGCAGGCCAAGCGCGAAGGCGTCGTCCTCATTGAGCGGATGCTGCCCCGGAAGGAGCTGATCCAAGTCCTCAGCCACGCCACGGCCTTCGCCTGCCCTTCGATTTATGAGCCCCTGGGCATCGTGAACCTGGAAGCCATGGCCTGCGGTGCCGCAGTGGTGGCCAGTGCCACCGGCGGCATTCCGGAAGTGGTTCAGCATGGCGAAACCGGACTCCTGGTCGAATTGGAACAGGTTACCGACGGAACCGGAACGCCTTTGGATCCGGAGAAGTTCGTCAGCGACTTCGCTGCGGCCCTGAATGAAGTAGTAGCCGATCCTGCCCGCGCCCGCGAGATGGGAATTGCAGGGCGACGCCGGGCGGAGGAACACTTCTCCTGGGAGTCCATTACGGAAACCACGCTGGAGGTCTACCGCTCAGTCCTGCGGTAAGACAGGACTAAAGCGTCCCGGCATCACGTCAAACCACGACGGCGCCGTCCCCTTTGGTGGGGACGGCGCCGTCGTGCTTTAACAAAGTTCCGCAACTGTTCACCGTTTGGTGAGGAAGTACCGCTAACGCGACTTGCGGGCCTTCAGGGCAAGGAGCGTTTTCTCGTCTGCAGGGCCGCTTCCGCTGGCCCGCTGCTCGCTGAAGTGCTCGCGGGCTTCATCCTGCCTGACGGCTTCTGCACCGCTCGCTATGGAAGCGCGCAGATGCTCGGGACCGTAGCCGAAAGCATCCACGAGGTCCACGGCGTGCGGGCGGATCTTGACCAGCAAGCGGTTGATGTACGTACCCACGGTCCGGCCCCGCTGCATCGAAAGACGCCCGTTCATGAGGTACCAGGACAGGTGCTTCTCGATCAGGGACAGCCCGAAGAGGTCGCGCAGCCACGTCAGGACCCGCTTGGTCCCTTCATCAGAGACGTGGCCCAGAGCCTCAGTGAAGGCTTCCCACTGGAGGAGTTCGGCGTGCGCCTGGGCCGCTTCGATGAGTTCGTGTTGGTGCTGGTTGAAGAGGGCTGCAGCCTGGTGCTGGGGGAGCTTGTTGGCGCCCTTCAGTGCCGCACCGACTTCTGCCACCATCGACTGCACGCGGTCTGCGAGGAGGGTCCGCTGGCCTTCCTCATCCCGCAACGCCAAAGCAGCCTTTTGGACTGAACCGGTATCGGCCACGAACTGGGCCACCTGCCTTAGACCCGTACGGTGCAGAGCCACCCCGGCCGCCTGGTCCACAACGTAGCGGGCCAGTACGCCAAAGTCCGCGCTGCGGAATTCCTTGGCGTAATCGGCCAAGAGGCGCTTGGCCACCAGTTGGAGCAGGACAGTGTTATCGCCTTCGAAGGTTACATAGACGTCCAGGTCCGCTCGCAAGGAAGCAAAGCGGTTCTCGATCAGGAAGCCTGCGCCGCCGCATGCCTCCCGGCATTCCTGCAATGTATCCAGGGCATGCCAGGTGCTGAGCGGTTTGAGCGCGGCGGCCAGGGTTTCCAGGTCCTGGCGGTCGGCATCGGTGTCGTGGGCGCCGGAGAAGACGTCGTCGAACTTCTGCAACAACTGTTCGTGCGCGAAACTGGCGGCGTACGTGGTGGCGAGCCGGGTGAACAGGCGGCGCTGGTGCCGCTGGTAGTCCAGCAGGACCTCTTCATCGGTGCTGGACGACGCGTTGAATTGCCGGCGCTCGGTGGCATACTGAATGGCGGTCTTGAGGGCAACCTTGCTGGCAGCCACAGCGGCTCCATCCAGGGAAACACGGCCTTGAACCAAGGTGCCGAGCATCGTGAAGAAGCGGCGTCCCGGGCTTTCAATGGTGGAGGAGTAAGTACCGTCCACAGCGACGTCACCGTAGCGGTTCAGGAGGTTGGTGCGGGGGATGCGTACATTCGCAAAGTGCAACCGGCCATTGTCAATGCCGTTCAGTCCACCCTTGATGCCGTCATCTTCACCGCCGATGCCCGGAAGGAACTCCTTGGTGGCTGGATCGCGGAGTTCCACGTAGAAAGCGTGGACACCGTGATTCACGTTCTTGGTGATCAGTTGGGCAAACACCACAGCGGCCAGGCCATCGTTGGCTGCATTGCCGATGTAGTCCTTCCATGCCGCCCGGAACGGCGTATTGATCACGAATTCCTGGCTGGCTTCGTCGTAGGTAGCCGTGGTGGCAATGCTGGCGACATCCGAGCCGTGGCCCGTCTCGGTCATGGCGAAGCAGCCTGGAATCTCAAGGCTCATGATGCCGGGGAGCCACTTGTCCTGATGTTCCACGGTGCCGAGGTGCATCACTGCAGAGCCGAAGAGGCCCCACTGGACGCCAGCCTTGATCTGCAGCGACGGGTCGGCGGTGACGATCTCTTCGAAGCCGGCGATGTTGCCGCCATGGTCGTCGGAGCCGCCCAGCCGGGTGGGGAAGGCGCGATGGACGGTGTTGTTGTCCACCAGGAACTTCAGCTGCTCGAACACTCGGGCACGGTGCTCGGTGTGGTGCAGGCCCTCGATTTTCTGGACCGCCGGGTTGCCTGCCACCGCGCGGGCCTGGTGCCGGATGTGGGCCCACTTGCCCAGGAGCTGCTCTCCCAGGGCAGCGACATCCACCACAGGCTCGGCAGCGCTGGGCGTGGCTGCGTCGTCGCGGCCTGAGGGCTGGTTGGCCGATGAGGCCCGGTCCACTACTTCAGTCATGTTGTTTCCTTCTTTGGTTCCGACAACTGATGAGTCATTTCTTGCGTCAGGTGGTGGTCTTGAGTTCCGGGGCGATGCCCAGGCACAACCAATCAGTGATCTGCCCGGCCATGGTTGCTTGGTCGGGTTTGGTGCTGCTGGCGGGGCTTCCCAGCCACATTTCGCCCGCGTTCCTGACCAGTCCGATGGCGGCAGTGGGCCAGTACACGATGACGGATTCTTTCTCTTCGCCGAGGTGCTCCCGCATGGGAGTCGCGATCATGTCCGTGATTTGCTCGAAGAAGTTACCCAACGCGCCTGAGGCCGCGATAGCGTCTTGGGCCGAAGCCTCCCCGGGAGTGAGCCGGGTGATGAAGGCGTAGACGTTGGGGCTGGACTCGGCCATCTGCAGGTACGCGGAAACCATGGCGAACAACCCCTCGCGGGGTGTCTGGGCCAGTTGGGCGGCTTCCTGCATGCGACGCTGCATTTGACCCAGTACAACCTCGCCCATTGCTTGCTGAAGCCCGGCTTTGTCCCCGAAGTAGCGGTAGAAGACCGACTTCGACGTTCCGGCTGCTCCGGCGATGTCCTCCATCGAGGCGTCACTTCCCAGCCGGTGAACTGCCTTGCGGGCGGTTTTGATCAGTTCCCGCCGGCGCTCTTCACGGTGGGACTGCCACCGTGCCGCTCGCCCGTCAACAACGGCTTCGGACTCCATGGCCCCGGGGACTTCGAGGACAACCTCGGGGGAGCCGGCGGGGCTGGTGGATTCTTCGTGGCGACTGTTCACGATACCCAGCGTATCAGGTACGCTGGGTATCAGTAACTGGCATCGATCGAAGGAGATAAGCATGGCTGCAGCAGACGTGACCACGGACGGGCCCTTGGAACCGGCTTCCACCCCTCAAGCAACGCGCTCGGCGGTCATCGTGGGCGGCAACCGCATTCCGTTCGCCCGCACTGGCGGGGCATATGTTAAGTCCTCCAACCAGGACATGCTCACCGCTGCACTGGAAGGGCTCATTGCCAGGTTCGGTCTCCAAGATGAACGCATTGGGGAGGTGGCAGCCGGGGCAGTGCTCAAGCACTCAAGGGACTTCAACCTCACCCGGGAAGCCGTCCTCGGCTCTGCCTTGTCACCCGAAACCCCCGCATACGACCTCCAACAAGCCTGTGCAACCGGCCTGGCGACCGTTCTTGGGTTGTCCAACAAGATCAAGTTAGGGCAGATCGATTCAGGGATTGCCGGTGGGGTGGACTCGGCATCGGATGCCCCGATCGCTGTCAGTGAAGGCCTGCGCGAAATCCTGCTGGACCTGAACCGGGCCAAGACCCCCATGCAGAAGCTGAAGATCATCGGCCGGATCCGCCCCAAGGACCTGGCGCCGGATGCCCCCAACACCGGAGAGCCCCGCACA
Source organism: Pseudarthrobacter sp. PvP004 (assembly GCF_017876035.1). Classification (NCBI taxonomy): domain Bacteria; kingdom Bacillati; phylum Actinomycetota; class Actinomycetes; order Micrococcales; family Micrococcaceae; genus Pseudarthrobacter; species Pseudarthrobacter sp. PvP004. The sequence goes on along the minus strand of NZ_JAGINL010000001.1, from coordinate 1,319,784 downwards.
GGGCTGTCGATGGGCGAACACCAAGCCCTCACTACTGCCCAGTGGAAAATCTCCCGGGAAGCGCAGGATGAATTGGCTTTCAACAGCCATCGCAACCTCGCTGCCGCCTATGAGCGAGGCTTCTTCGATGACCTCATCACTCCGTACCGCGGCCTTAACCGCGACTCCAACCTGCGCGCAGACACCACACTGGAGAAGCTCTCCACGCTGAAGCCCGTGTTCGGCAAGAACCTGGGTGCCGAGGCGACCATGACCGCGGGAAACTCGACGCCCCTCACCGATGGAGCCTCCGCGGTCCTGCTGGCAACAGAAGAATGGGCCGACTCACACGGCCTGCCCAAGCTCGCAACCGTCCTGGATGGCGAGGCGGCCGCCGTCGACTTCGTTCACGGTAAGGACGGCCTCCTCATGGCGCCTGTTTTCGCAGTCCCGCGCCTGCTGGCCCGCCAAGGATTGACCTTTGAGGACATCGACTTCTTCGAAATCCACGAGGCCTTCGCGGGGACCGTTCTCAGCACCCTGGCGGCGTGGGAAGACGAGGAGTTCGGCCGGACGCGGCTGGGCCTTGACGGAGCGCTGGGCAAAGTGGACCGTGCCAAGCTCAACGTCAACGGATCATCGTTGGCTGCCGGCCATCCATTCGCAGCAACAGGTGGGAGGATCGTGGCCTCACTTGCAAAAATGCTCCATGAGAAGGGTGCCGTCAACGGCCGCCCCGCACGGGGCCTGATTTCCGTGTGCGCCGCAGGTGGTCAGGGTGTTGTTGCCATTCTGGAAGCAGCGTAGGGGGAGCGAGATGACAGATAAATACACACAGCTCGTAAGTCAGGGACTGGGGAAGGACGTAGCCAAGAAGCTCGGCCTGCCGCAGCCCGTTGTGCTTCGACGCCACCAACCCGGCGATCCGCTCATCACGGGCCCGGTCCTGGTCAGCGGAGACAGCGCAGGGGCCGATGACATCGCCACCTCCCTGCTCGGCTGGGGCTTGGACGTCCGGCGCAACGCGCTGCCCAAGGAAAAGTTGGGTGCCATCATCCTGGTGCTCGACGCCGTCCAGCATCCCGAAGACCTGGGCAAACCCGTACTTACCGCCGGCGCCTCCTTGCGGGACCTTTCGCCGAACGCCCGGGTTGTCACCATCTCGAGGACATCGCAGTCGGCCCAGTCGCCGGCATCCGCTGCTGCGCGGCAGGGGGTTGACGGGCTGCTGCGGTCCTTGGCCAAGGAGCTGCGGTCGGGAGCCACGGCAAACGGCATTCTCTTGGATGACCATCTGGCGACCACCAGCCCTTCGGCCCTGGGGGCGTTGCGGTTCTTCCTTTCGGGCCGCTCCGCATATGTGGATGGGCAGTTCCTGACCATCCGCTCAACGTCGGGCAGCTTGCCAAACGACGCCGACAAACCCCTCTCCGGCAAGGTGGCAGTGGTCACCGGCGCAGCACGGGGAATCGGAGCCGCCATCGCCCGGACCCTGCACCGCGACGGGGCCAAGATCGTGGCCGTGGACATCCCCGCGGCTGGAGACCACCTGGCAGCTGTTGCCAACGAGGTCCGCGGGACAGCCCTGCAGCTGGATATCAGTCGGGATGACGCCGGCCATCGCATCATCGAGCACGCCGTGGAACGCCATGGGCGACTCGATATCGTAGTCCACAACGCCGGAATCACCCGCGACAGGCTCTTGGCCAACATGGACGAGGGCCGTTGGCAGTCTGTCATCGCCGTCAACATCGCAGCCCAGCTGAGAATCAACGAGGCCCTTTTGGCGTCGGAGTATTTCAGGGATTCGCCGCGAATCGTTTCGGTCGCGTCCACCAGCGGCATCGCCGGCAACAGGGGGCAGACCAACTACGGCGCGTCCAAGGGGGGCGTCATCGGAATGGTCAGGTCCACCGCCCCGCTGATGGAGTCTTTTGGGGGGACGATCAACGCAGTTGCCCCGGGCTTTATCGAAACCGAAATGACCGCCAAAATGCCCTTCGCCATCCGCGAGGCAGCACGCAGGCTCAACTCTCTCAAGCAAGGCGGGCAGCCCCAGGACGTGGCGGAAGCCATTGCCTTCCTTTCCAGCGATGCTGCCGGTGGAATTTCCGGAGAAGTACTTCGCGTCTGTGGACAACAACTGGTGGGAGCATGAACCATCCCCAGCCCGTTATCCTCGGTGAGCTGCCATCGCTGTCCAAGCTGTACGTCAACGCGGCCACAACGGCAGCCCGTAGGCGGGTCCTCGGGGCCAGCACAGGAAAGACGAAGTTGCCGGCTGTCAGTCACGAGGTGAGGGGGGTCCGGGCCGACGTCGGCAACCTGACCGCGTACCAGCACCTGGTAGGGGAGACGGCAAGCGATATTCTCCCGGCAGGATATGTCCACGCTTTAGCCTTTCCTGTTTCCATGAGTGTCATGAACCGCGACGACTTCCCGTTGCCGCTCCTGGGCATGATCCACCTAAGGAACCACGTAGAGCAGCGGATGCCGATCCACTTCTCCGACTCTTTGGATATCCGGTCCTGGGCGGAGAACCTCTCCGCCCACAGGGCGGGAACAATGCTGGACCTGGTGGCGGAGGTCCACGCCGGCTCCAGCGGAGACCTGCTGTGGCGAGGCGTCTCCACCTACCTTGCCAAGGGCGTCTTCCTGCCGGGCATCGACAAGCCGGGCAGCGTCAACGGAGCATCGGGAGCCTCGGACTTCTCACCCCCGGACCCCACTGCCCTGTGGCAGCTTGGCCTGGACATCGGGCGCAGCTACGCCACCGTTTCGGGTGACTTCAATCCGATCCACTTAAGTGTCCTATCGGCCAAAGCACTGGGGCTGCGAGGATCCATTGCGCACGGCATGTACTTGGCCTCGCGTGCGCTGGCTGACGTTGGTGCCGTCAAGGCGGATTCCTTCATCTGGGACGTGGCCTTTGAGGCTCCCGTGTTCCTGCCAACGCGGGTTGCCTTGGACATCACCACGGTCCAGTCGGCTTCTGGACGCTGGGAACGATCGGACTACGTTGCGTGGAATCCCCGCAGCGGCAGGCGGCACTTCATTGGCAGCGTTTCGGCCTTGCTCTGAAGTCCGCGAAATGGGACGGCGGCGGTCACTCACAAGGTGACTGCCGCCGTCGTCATTAATTCCATAGTGATCAAGGTCGCATCGCAACTTGCCCGGGAAAGCCGGGAAAACAAACAAGGCCCGAAATCCGTAGATTTCAGGCCTTGTGATTGTGCGCGGAGGGGGACTTGAACCCCCACCCCCTTTCGAGGACTAGCACCTCAAGCTAGCGCGTCTGCCATTCCGCCACCCGCGCAGGTGGTGTTCAGAAGTTCGTTTTGCACCTTGCGGCGCTTCACTTTCCTCCGAAGCAGCGAGAAAAACTCTAACACGGTTTCAGGGCGCTGAAAAATCGGCGCGGATCAAGGCTCCTCTGCAGGCGCGTCCCAAGACCCACGGCGAAACGAATACCTGACTGAGCCCGCTGCTGGTGAGTAGGCTGAGGGAACACGGGACGGAAACGCTGGGAAAACCACAGCGTGCGTCACCGGAACCTGCAGCCCAGCAACGCAAGGAGAGTTTCCATGTCTGTCATCCGCCCCGAAGACGAAGTCGTCCGGATCTGCCAGGAGCTCATCCGCATCGACTCCTCCAACTTCGGAGACGACTCGGGGCCGGGGGAGCGTGCGGCAGCTGAGTACACAGCCGGGCTGATCACCGAGGTTGGACTTGAAGCTGAGATCTTCGAGTCAGCCCCGGGCCGCGCCAACGTGGTAACCCGCATGGCAGGAGAAGACCCGTCGGCGGACGCCCTGGTAGTGCACGGGCACCTTGATGTTGTCCCGGCCCTCAAAGACCAATGGAGCGTGGACCCGTTCAGCGGCGAATTGAAGGACGGCCTGGTCTGGGGTCGCGGCGCCGTGGACATGAAAGACATGGACGCCATGATCCTTTCAGTCATGCGGAACTTTGCCAGGACAGGACGCAAGCCCAAGCGCGACATCATTTTCGCTTTCTTCGCAGATGAAGAGGCCGGCGGCACCTACGGCGCCAGGTACGCGGTAGAGCACCGACGCGAACTTTTTGATGGCGCCACCGAGGCCATTTCCGAGGTAGGTGGGTTCTCTGCCACGATCGGCGGACAGCGGACCTACCTGCTGCAAACTGCGGAAAAGGGCCTCTCGTGGCTGCGCCTCGTAGCCCATGGCCGGGCAGGACACGGCTCCCAGATCAACACCGACAACGCTGTTACCCGCCTTGCCCGTGCTGTGACCCGCATCGGCGAACACAAGTGGCCTGTGGAGCTGACGCCCACCACCCGACAGTTCCTGGACGGCGTCACCGAACTCACCGGCGTCGAGTTCGACGCCGACAACCCGGACATCCTGCTGAAGGAACTTGGTACCGTGGCCCGGTTCGTCGGTGCCACCCTTCAGAACACTTCCAATCCCACGTTCCTGCGTTCCGGATACAAGCACAACGTCATCCCTGAGTCTGCCGAGGCGTTCGTGGATTGCCGCACACTGCCCGGACAGCAGGAGCTGGTGTTCGAGACCATCAAGGAACTCGCCGGGGACGGCATCGAGATCAGCTACGTCAACAAGGATGTTTCCTTGGAGGTGCCGTTTGCAGGGAACCTGGTGGACTCCATGATTGATGCGCTGCACTCCGAAGACCCGGGCGCCAAGGTCCTTCCCTACACGCTCTCCGGTGGCACGGACAACAAATCACTGAGCAAGATCGGCATCACCGGCTACGGGTTCGCTCCTCTGATGCTGCCCGACGAACTCGACTTCACCGGGATGTTCCACGGTGTTGATGAGCGCGTGCCGGCCGAATCCCTCCAGTTCGGTGCCCGCGTCCTGAACACGCTGCTGACTAACTACTAACGGCAATCACCGGAAGAAGCTCCACGCCATGACTCCCGAAGAAATCCTGCCCGACGAACTGCTCGAACGGCTCCGTGGCCGCGCAGCAGGATACGACCAGAACAACCAGTTCTTCCACGAAGACCTGGAAGACCTGGCGGCCGCCGGTTACCTGAAGCTGTTCGTACCGGAGGCCGACGGCGGCGCCGGACTCGGTCTCGAAGCAGTAGCCGCGCTGCAGCAGCGTCTCGCCACGGCTGCACCGGCCACAGCGCTGGCCGTGAACATGCATCTGGTGTGGACCGGCGTCGCGCAGGTCATGGCGGCCAGGGGAGACGACTCGCTGGACTTCGTACTCAAGGAAGCCGGACAGGGTGAGGTCTTTGCTTTCGGCATCTCCGAGGCCGGCAACGATTCCATGCTGTTCGATTCCGGCACGGTTGCAGAGCTGCTGCCCGATGGAGGCTACCGGTTCACCGGCCGGAAGATCTTCACCAGCCTCTCGCGCGGCTGGACCCGGCTGGGCACGTTTGGCAAGGATATCGATGCCAGGGACGGTGAGGGTGAGCTCGTCTTTGGATTCCTCCGCCGCGATGAGCCGGGCCACGAAACACTGAGCGACTGGGACACCTTGGGTATGCGTGCCAGTGCATCCAACACCACCCTCTTGCACGGGGCAGTGATTCCCCCGGACCGCATCTTCCGCAAACTGCCCGTGGGACCCAACAAGGACCTGCTGATCTTCGCGATCTTCGCCTGTTTCGAAACGTTGCTCGCCGCTGTGTACACCGGCGTAGCCGAGCGAGCGTTCACTCTGGGCGTGGAAAATGTGAAGCGTCGTGTGTCAGCCAAGTACGGTGGCCGCAGCTATGCGCAGGATCCGGATATCCGCTGGAAAGTGGCAGACGCCGCGTTGGCGATGGATGGGATCTATCCGCAGATATCCGCCGTTGCGCGAGACGTCGACAACCTGGTGGATCACGGGGCGCTTTGGTTTCCAAAGCTTGTGGGGATCAAGTCCCGCGCCACAGAAAATGCACGCCACGTAGTGGATCTGGCCATCCGGGTTACTGGTGGATCCAGTTACTTCCGCGGCTCCGAAATGGAGCGCCTGTACCGGGATGTGCTTGCCGGTATCTTCCATCCGTCAAATGATGAATCCGCGCATAACACCGTGGCCAACGCGTGGTTGGGGCCCTTGGAGTAGCGGCGGACGCTTTAGACGGTTCGCTGCACGGAATAGACTTTACGGCGCAGCCAAAAGCGCCGGCCGCCTCCGAGATAGAGCACGCTGCGCTCGAGTTCCCACTTGCCGTATTCGGAATGCTCGGCAAGCCGGCGCCGGGCGTCCGGCAGCGAATCGTCAGGTCCCACCGTCAGAACGAGGTATTCGTACTGACGTGCGTAGTCTCGTTGGCGCTCAACGGAGCTGCCCGGAAATTGTTCTCTCATCCCTCTCCATTTTCGTCCTTTTCCAGCTAACGTGAAGTCATGAGCATCGATCCGCGTGTCGCGCTTCAATCACTGACCGCCGCCCTGGAAGAACATCTCGCTGCCGCATCCGCGCGCAGGGGCGAAGGTGACCCCAACGTCGAAGCGTCATTTTTCGCCGTCGCTGACGCCTTCGAGGTTTATGAAGACGCACTCTACGAGGCCTATTCCGAGGTTACTCCGCTTCAAGTTTTTGACGACGAAGATGAGGAAGACGACGAGGTTCTGGACGAAGACCTGGAAATCGTAGAGGACTAAATACCCTGATGACCGGCCACCCACTGGGTGGCCGGTTTTTTGTGGCTTCCTGGCGCGTTCTTGTGCCGTTTCCAGCCCGGATTTCCGGCCTTTTCCACCTCGTCGCCGAGCCCGAAAACACGTAGTGTGGTCGCCGCCGGCTAGGTACTCGCACGTAGATGCAATGGGTAATCCTGCGCAAACTTGAGTACAGACTACTGGTGCGCCTCCTGACCGCCGCCGCTTCACTGATAAGTAGGCAATGGCAGGTCTGCAAAGAAGGCTGACATGGTGAAAGTTCCAGTCTTGCGTATAGGCAAGGTAGCGGCACCCACGGGTGCGGACCATGCCCTGGCGGGGTCAGCCTTTCCCGCAAAAAATGCCATCGCCGACGTCAATCCGCCGGCGTCTCCCTGGATTGACAAGTCCGTTGCTGCACAACGGACTGAAAAGGCGGGACTGGCGGCACCGAGGTCCGAGGTCACCCTGGACTTCGTGCCGCCAGTCACCCGCAGGACCCCTCGCATCACTTTCCCTCGCCGGGGCCGCTCCGACTGGACGCACTCGCTGACCAACAGCCTTCGCATGTCGGACACGGCCCTCGTTGCTGCGGCTGTGTTCGCGGGCTTTGCGCTCAACACCAATGGCCTGTCCTTGGCAGCGGAAAGCCCTGCGTTCACGCACCATCTGATGACGGGATTGATTCTTGGCCTGGTCTGGTTGGGTGCACTGGAGGTCTACCGCACCCGGGATCCCAAAGTTCTCGGCGTAGGACCCGAGGAGTACAAGCGCGTCCTGTCGGCCAGTTTTCGCGTATTTGGCTTCCTGGGCATCGTTGCCGTGGTTTTCCGGCTCGATGCCGTCAGTTCATTCGTGCTTGTCTCCCTGCCCCTTGGCCTGGTGGCGCTCACCGGCAGCAGGTGGAGCTTCCGCCGGTGGCTGAGTCACGAAAAGTCCCGTGGGCGCTGCCTCTCCCGCGCGATCGTTGTGGGTGAACCCCAGGACGTCAGATACGTCATCAAACAGATCAACCGAAAGTCCGGCGCCGCCTACGACATCCTCGGAGCATGTCTTCCAGGTGCCCGGCGTGGTGCGGTGCTGAAGGTGGACCACCTCCGCGTCCCTGTCCTGTCGTCGATCTACGGCATCGCCCACACAGTCCGGCAAACAGGGGCAAACGCAGTAATTGTGGCCGGCCCCGTTCCCGGAGGAAACCAATTCATTCAAGAGCTGGGGTGGCAGCTGGAGGAAAATGCCGCGGAGCTGGTCCTCGCAGCCACCCTGACCAACGTTGCCGGCCCGCGCATCCACTGGCGGCCCGTCGAGGGACTTCCCCTGATGCACGTGGACATCCCGCATTACTCCGGGGGCAAGCACACGCTCAAGCGCTTGATGGACATTACGGTCTCGGCGTCGGCATTGCTGATCCTGTCACCGATCCTGCTGCTCCTCGCCGCCATAGTCCACCATGACAGCCCCGGCCCCGTACTTTTCCGGCAGGAGCGGGTTGGCAGGAGGGGCACCACCTTCCACATGCTGAAGTTCCGTTCCATGGTGGTGGACGCCGAATCGCGTTTGGAAGAACTCAATACCCGGGATGAGGGCGCAGGTGTGCTCTTCAAGATCCGCGGCGACCCCCGCATCACCCGTTGCGGCCGGTGGATGCGAAAGTACTCCCTCGATGAATTGCCCCAGTTCTGGAATGTCCTGGTGGGCAACATGAGCCTGGTGGGGCCACGGCCACCCCTGGCCCGGGAAGTCAGTGGATACGAACGCCACACGCATCGTCGGCTGCTCATCAAGCCCGGTATCACCGGCTTGTGGCAAATCAACGGGCGGTCCGACCTTCCATGGGATGAGGCCGTGCGGCTGGACCTCTACTACGTCGAGAACTGGTCCATAGCGGGAGACCTGATCATCATGTGGCGGACCTTCAGGGCAATGATTCAACCCTCCGGAGCCTACTAACCAGTAGCTGCAACAAACCAAGCAAATCGCGTTGTCAACATAGAAGCAGAGTGGGAAATGAGCATACGAACCATTCCATCAGGACAACTGAACGGCCACGGACTACAAGCCAAGCTCCGAATCGCGGTGGTCGGGGCAGGGTATTGGGGGCCCAATCTGGCCCGGAACCTCAAGGCCAGCCCGGACTGGGATCTCGTGGCCATCTGCGACCTCGACGTCGAACGCGGCCTGAAGCTCGCAGAGACGGTCGGTGGGGTGGCCGTCGTCGAATCCTTGGACGAGCTGTTGGATACCTACAACCTGGACGCCATAGCCGTAGCGACGCCGGCGCATACCCACCATGGAGTGGTGATGACGGCCCTGCGCGCAGGCAAACACGTCCTGGTGGAAAAGCCGTTGGCCGACAGCCGGGCCAAGGGCTTGGAGATGGTGGACGAAGCAAAGGCCAGGGGATTGGTCCTTATGGCAGACCACACGTATTGCTTCACTCCGGCGGTCCTCAAGATCCAGGAACTGGTGTCCAGCGGCGCCCTGGGCGATATCTTGTACGTGGATTCCGTCCGCATCAATCTGGGGCTCGTCCAACCGGACGTCAACGTCTTCTGGGACCTGGCCCCGCATGACCTCTCCATCCTGGACTTCGTCCTGCCCGGCGGCCTGCATCCCACGGAAATTTCAGCTCACGGCGCGGATCCCCTGGGAACGGGCAGGGACTGCGTTGGACACCTCACCTTCGGTCTGCCCAATGACGCCATGGTCCATATTCATGTGAACTGGCTCAGCCCCACCAAAATCAGGCAAATGATCATCGGAGGGTCAAAGAGGACCCTGGTGTGGGACGACCTCAACCCCCAGCAACGCCTCAGCGTCTACGACCGCGGGGTCAGCCTGGAGCACCAACCCAGATCTGCCGCAGACAAACGGACCTCGGCCATCTCCTACCGCCTCGGCGACACGTGGTCCCCGGCGCTGCAGGAAAGGGAACCCTTGGGCCAGGTGGTCAGTGAACTTGCCTCGTCCATCCGCAACCGCACAACGCCACGGACCAGCGGTGAATCCGGGCTCCGCGTCTTGTCCGTGCTCGAAGCCGTCACCAAAAGCCTTGGTACAGACGGACAATCAACAATCGTCGCCGGGAATGAAATCTCCCTCCAGGTTGCACGATGAAAGAGCTTCCAGGGGCGCGTGTCCTGGTCACCGGAGGCGCCGGCACCATTGGATCGACGCTGGTTGACCAACTGCTCGACGCCGGTGCGGAACACATAGACGTGCTGGACAACCTCGTCCGCGGCCGACGCGCAAACCTGAACGAAGCCCTCTCCAGTGGGAGGGTGCAGCTGATCGAAGGCGACCTCCGTGACCGCGACCTCGTCCACGACCTCACCAAGGGCAAGGACCTCCTCTTCCACCAAGCCGCCATCCGCATCACCCAATGCGCGGAAGAACCACGGCTGGCCCTCGAAGTACTGGTGGATGGGACCTTCAACGTCTACGAGGCCGCCGCAGCACACAAAGTGGACAAGCTCATCTCAGCGTCAAGTGCCTCCGTTTACGGCATGGCGGAGGAATTTCCCACCAAAGAAAGCCACCACCACCACAACAACGACACCTTCTACGGTGCTGCAAAGTCCTTCAACGAAGGAATGGCACGGAGCTTCCGAGCCATGTCAGGCCTGGACTACATCCTGCTGAGGTACTTCAACGTTTACGGACCCCGCATGGACGTCCACGGCCTCTACACCGAGGTACTGGTCCGCTGGATGGAACGGATTGTCGACGGCCAGCCCCCGCTGATTTTCGGCAGCGGGCACCAAACCATGGACTTCATCCATACCGCGGATGTCGCCAGGGCGAATGTCCTTGCTGCCGTCAGCAACGTACGCGAGGGCGTCTTCAACGTGGCCAGTGGTACCGAGACCAGCCTGGCGGAACTCGCACAGACACTGCTGAAAGTCATGGACTCACCACTTCGACTGGAACATGGCCCGGAACGTGCCGTCAACGGAGTTGCCCGAAGACTTGCAGACATCACGGCAGCACGCGATGCCCTGGGCTTCGAGGCGGCCATTGGCTTGGAAGACGGGTTGCGCTCGCTGGTTTCGTGGTGGCGTCCGCTTCGGGCCGAGATCGCTGCAGCCCGCACCATTAGTCGTCCAACAGCTCCGGCAGTGGGTGCGCGATGACCATCTCCGAAACCCGATTGGCCCGCATTGATGTCATGAAGCCGTGGCTTGGCGAAGAAGAGACCCAAGCCGTTGCTGAAGTGATCGCATCAGGTTGGGTGGCACAGGGCCCCAAGGTGCGGCAATTCGAAGACGCCTTCGCCGCCGAGCAACAAGCCGACTTTGCCATTGCAACGTCGAGCTGCACCTCGGCACTGCACCTGGCGCTCGCCGTCGCTGGAGTTGGACCAGGGGATGACGTGGTGGTGCCGTCGTTCTCCTTCATTGCCACCGCCAACGCGGCAACATACGTGGGCGCGCGGCCGGTCTTCGCCGACGTCGACATGCATACAGGCTGCGTTACTGCAGCAACCATCAAGGCCGCCCTGACACCCGCCACCACAGCGGTGATCGCCGTTGACCAAGGCGGAGTCCCTGTTGACCTGGAACCCATCCGGGCACTCTGCGATCCTCTCGGAATCATCGTGGTGGAAGACGCTGCGTGCGCTATCGGCTCCAGATACCGCGGACGACCTGTAGGTTCCAACGCCGAGCTGGCCGCATGGTCCTTCCATCCGCGCAAGATTCTCACCACGGGAGAGGGCGGGATGATAACCACTCCTCGCCAGGATTACGGTGACAGGGCACGACGGCTTCGCGAACACGCCATGAGCGTTTCAGCCGCCGACCGCCACGCCAGCCTGCTCGCCCCCGCTGAGGAGTACCTCGAAGTCGGGTTCAACTACCGCATGACCGACCTTCAGGCCGCCGTCGGGCTTGTCCAACTCGGCCGTCTCCAAGCAGTTGTCCAACGGCGGCGTCAGCTCGCCGCTACCTACGCCAACGCCTTCGCCGGCGTCGAAGGCCTCCGGCTGGTCAGCGACCCCCATTACGGCATCAGCAACTTCCAATCGTGCTGGTTGGAGATCGGCCCGGCGTTCCCGCTGGGACGGGAGGCGTTGTTGACCCGTTTGGCCGGAGACGGCATCTCTGCCCGCCGCGGAATCATGGCGGCGCACAGGCAGCCCGCGTATTCCGGTGCGGACACCGGCTCGGCTGAGCTGGGCGTTACTGAATGGTTGTCGGATCACACGCTCATCCTGCCGCTCTACCACGAACTGTCACTGCAGGACCAAGTCCGGGTCATCGACTCCGTGCTGCGCGCGGCGGGACAGCCATGAGCGAACTACTCCTCATTGCTGCAAGCGGCCTCGCCCGGGAGGTGCTTGCCATGGTCCGCAGCAGCGGGCCCTTCGACGTCATTGGGATCCTCGACGACGACGAAGACAAACTTGGGCGCGTAGTAGATGGGGCCCATGTGCTGGGCCCCATCCGCGACGCCTTGAAATTCCCCCATGCGATGCTCCTGGTCTGCATCGGCTCAGGAAGTGGGCGGGAGGGCGTCGTAATGCGGCTACGAACACTCGGACTCGACGATGACCGCTACGCGACAGCGATCGATCCATCTGTGAACGTTCCCGAGGGCTGCTTGATTGGCCGCGGAAGCATCATCCTGGCCCACGTCAGCATGACGGCATCCGTCACTATCGGCAGCCATGTCGTCGCGATGCCGGGAGTAACCTTCACCCACGATGACCTCATCGGCGACTACGTCACGTTGGCCTCCGGCGTGTCACTGGGCGGTAACGTCCACATCGGCCGGGCAGCCTACATAGGAATGAATGCCAGTGTCCGCGAGCGCCTGACCATCGGTGCGAAAGCAACGATCGGAATGGGCGCTGCCGTCCTCAGCGACGTCCCGGAAGACGAGACGTGGGCCGGTGTCCCTGCCCGGGTGATCAGGCGGGGCAACTCTCCGGCGCTGGAGGGGGCCCAGTGAGGCTCCTGATTTACCCTCACGAGTTGGCCATGGGAGGCAGCCAGATCAATGCCATTGAACTGGCGGCAGCGGTCCGTGATTTCGGCCATGAAGTGGTGGTATTCGCAACACCTGGAGTTCTGCTTGACAGGGTTGCGGAACTGGGACTCGAGTTCCTCGAAGCTCCCGCCAGGAGGCACAGTGTGGACGCGGAAACAGTCCGCCGCCTGATCGGCGCAGTGGACCAGCGTGGCATCAACCTCATCCACAGCTACGAGTGGGCTCCGTCTTTGGATGCGTTCTTCGGGCCAGCATTGTTGCGCGGTACCCCACTGGTGATGACTGTGCTCTCCATGGACGTTCCGGGCTTTCTGCCCAGGAATGTTCCGCTGATTGTGGGAACAAAAGGCTTGGCCGATGAGCAATCCACGGTCCGGCCGCTGGTACACCTCATGGAACCACCCGTGGACACTGACTTCAACGCGTCCCGCGGGATGCTTCCGGCACGGCGGCAGCTGGGGATCGAGGATCACGAACGGGTCGTTGCCGTGGTTGGCCGGCTCACCACTGACCTTGGCAAAGTGCAAGGCGTCCTTGCGGCTATCAGCGTTGTGGACAGGATTGCAGAGGACCGTCCGGCCATGCTTCTGGTCGCTGGTGATGGCCCTGGCCTTCGAGAGGTCCGCTCGTCAGCATCGGCGGTTAACCTCCGGCACGGAAGAGTGGTTATCCGTGTCGAAGGGTTGGTCCCTGATCCGCGGATGATCTATGACGCCGCTGACGTAGTTCTCGGCATGGGCAGCTCTGCGCTGCGTGGGATGTCATTTAGCAAGCCTGTAGTTGTGCAGGGCGCCGACGGGTTTTGGAGTCTCTGCACTCCGGGCAACACGGCGCGTTTCCTGCAGGACGGCTTTTATGGGCGCGGGATCCAAGAAGACCTCGAGAGCACCCTGTCCAGGCTCCTGACCGACGACGACTTGCGGATCGCACTGGGCGCCTACGGCCGGACGCTGGTAGAAGAGAACTTCAGTTTGGGTGTAGCGGCCCGTCGGCTGCTGGCTGTTTACGAACATGGAGAGCGCCGTAGCCGAAGTATGCAGGCAGAGCGCATCGGCGACTATCTGCGCACAAGCGTCGAGGTGGCAAAGTTCCGTGCGTCCATGAGGCGGCAAGCCTTAGCACGGCAAAAGCAACAACGGGGTCCGTGACATGACGCAGACTCAACCTGAACTCGGACTGCAAGTCAGGCATGGACTGGCCTGGAGCAGTATCAGCAACATTGTCCTGCGTCTGGGGAGCCTGGCTGTGGGCATAGCACTTGCCCGTCTCCTCAGCCCGGAACAGTTTGGTGTGTTCGCCGTGGCGCTCACCGTACAGACGGTCCTGATGACCATGGCAGACCTGGGCATGAGCGCGGATCTCATCAGGTCCGAGGATCCGGAACGGAAAGCACCAACAATCGCAACATTGGGCGTAGTAGCTGGGACAACGCTTGCAGCCGCTATGGCCTTTTCAGCTCAGGGCACAGCTGAACTCCTCGGCAGCCCTTCGGCTGGTCCTGTCATCGCCGTCATGTCTTTCTCACTTTTCCTCGCCGGCGTGGGCGTGGTGCCATACGCAACCTTGCAACGCGAATTTGCCCAGCGGAAACTTTTCATCGTCGCGCTGGTCGATTTCACCGTAGGAACGGCCCTGGTCCTCCTCCTGATCATTGTGGGTTGGGGTGTTATGGCGCTCGCGGCCGGTCGCCTGATCTCCCAAGCCGTGTCCCTGCTGGTGCAATTCAGGCTGGCCCGAACGCCCTTCCGTTTGGGTTTCGACAAATCCATCGCTCCGGCAGTGATTGCGTTCGGCCTTCCTGTGGCAGGCGCGAACCTTTTGTCATGGGCGCTTTTGAACGTGGACAATGTGGCCATTTCGCGGCTGGCGGGTCCGGTGGCGTTGGGCTATTACTTTCTGGCCTTCAATATTTCGACGTGGCCAATGAGTGCATTGGGCCAAGTGGTGCGTTCCGTTGCGCTCCCGGCCTTCGCCCGGATTTCCGGCACCATGCGGAAGGGGAGCTTTGGGATATTGCTCGGACCCGTGTGGGCCGTCGCTTTGCTGGCCGGAATCATGCTCGCCCTGCTAGCCGCCCAGCTCATAGAATTCGTGTACGGGGCACGTTGGCTGCCAGCGGCCAGCGTACTCGTTTGGCTCGGGTTGTTCAGTTCCTTACGCGTTGGATTCGACCTTGCCGCCTCGTACCTACTTGCAAACGGTGCGGCCCGGGCAACCCTTTTCGTCCAAGTCGCCTGGATCGCCGCACTCATTCCAGCGCTGACTTTCGGCGTCATCATTGGCGGGATTGCCGGAGCAGCGGCGGCCCACTTGATGGTGGCGTTCGTCGTCGTCGGCCCTGCTTATGCCTTCGCTCTTCACCGGAACGGGGCGGACATATGTGCGGCGTTTCGCAGCCTGTGGCCCCCGTGTCTCGCGGCAATACCTGCTGCAGCGGCAGCCATGGCGGCCGCTATGCCGTTCGACGGTCCAGTGGAGGGGCTCCTGGCCGGGGGCACCGCCGGCGCAGGAACCTACGCGTTGCTGCTGTGGCGTTGGGTCCTCCGCCGTCTCGGTGAGGTGCGGAGCATGCTCGGCAACGATGACAACGGTCCGGTGAGCGGAAGCCCCACTCCCGGTCCACTCTTGGTGAAGACTAAAGTCAGTCAGCCAGCAAGCTTTGCTCCTGCACAAGCCGACACGGTCACTGTGGTCATCACGTGCTACAACTATGGCCGATTCCTCCGGCAGGCGGTTGAGAGCGCCCTCACCCAGAACGATGTGACAGCGGATGTCATCGTGGTTGATGACGCATCCACGGACAACAGCCATGATGTAGCCCTGGAACTGGCGGCGATGTCCCACAGGGTCAAAGTACTGCGCCACCAGAGTAATCGCGGACCCGTGATTTCGTTCAATGATGGCGCCGCAGGTGCACAGGGCGAGTTCATGGTCCGGCTCGACGCTGATGACATTTTGACACCCGGTTCCCTGCGACGCGCCGTCGACGTTGCGCGCGCCTATCCTTCAGTTGGACTCGTCTACGGACATCCCTTGCACTTTGAGGCCAAAGAGCTTCCAGCTCCACGGCTATCTGCAAAGGCATGGACAGTGTGGCCGGGGCGGGAATGGCTCGGGGAGAGGTGCCGGAGCGGAGTAAACGTCATTACTTCGCCTGAAGCTTTGATGCGACGATCCGTCCTCCAAACCATCGGATACCAGGCACACCTCAAGCACACGCACGACATGGAGATGTGGCTCAGGATCGCCGCCTTTGCCGATGTCGCCTACGTACATGGAGCCGACCAGGCCTGGCACCGTGAACACGCGGACAGCCTGTCGGCCACAGGGATTGATGAATTGGAGGACCTCAAGGCACGTCGGGACGCCTTCGATGTCCTGTTCTCCGGTCCTGCAGCCAAGATTCCCGAGGCCCCGGAGTTCAAAGCCAAAGCCCGGCGTGCCCTGGCGAACGATGCACTGACCCGGGCTTGCCACGAATACGACCGGGGGAGTGGCGCGGCGCCCAAGTCCGAGGCCTTCGCAGCACTCGCCGCTGAACTCGTGGATAACCCCACAGAACTTGAGGCTTGGAACAGTTACGCCAGAAGACGTGCGCTGGGGCCGGCCCTGGCTGGCCAACCTTTGTGGTCCGGACCTCCGAGGCTGGCCCGCAGAATCCGACACACATTGCAGATACGGAGGTGGCATAACAGTGGTGTCTAATAACCTCCGAACCGACCCAGTCAGCGAGACGCTCGCCGTAGTCACGCCCAGCTACGGCCCCGATCTGGAACTCTGCAAGGACCTGAACCGCTCGGTTTTGACAATGACTGCCGCGGATGTGGTCCACCACATCATTGTGCCGCGGAACGACCTGACCGAGTTCCAAAGCCTCGCCGGACCACGCACAGTGGTTCACGATGCCAGGGAATACCTGCCACTTTCATTCGTCAAACTCCCGTGGCTCAACATGTGGGTCAACGTCGCACGGCCATGGCCGCCGGTTCGTGGGTGGATATGCCAGCAAATCATCAAACTTGCCGTCGTGGCGACACTCGACGCACGGGGAGTGTTGCTCATGGATTCAGACAGCGTCCTGGTCCGACCCACCACCCTGGACGCCTTTAGCGTGGACGGCGAAGTTTGCATGTATCGAAAACCAGGAGGGGTCGACCATACGCTGCCGGGTCACCGACTGTGGCACGATTCGGCTCGAAGGCTGCTCGGAATACAGCCGCCCTCCGACGGCGACCTCACCGACTACATTTGCTGGCCTTGCCTGTGGGAACCACACATTGTGCGGCAGATGCTGCTGCACATCGAAAACACAACCGGCTCGGCTTGGAGCACAGCCGTGGCGAGCCAGTTGCGATTGTCCGAAATGATGCTCTATGGGATCTTCGTAGACGAAGTCCTGGGCGGGAAACGGGCAACCTCAACAACGATGAAGGGGACAGTCCACTCCGCAGAACAAGCGCTGAGCGGGGCAGAGATACAGCAGTTGCTCAGTTCAGGACCACACGACGCCCTCGCAGTCATGCTGTCGGCCAAGGCCGGCATTCCGTTGGAAACAAGGCGGCGTGCACTCAAGGAGTTCACAGACCACATCAGCGAGACGGGCAGGACGGCACAGCCATGAACGCCAGCCAATCAACCGCAGCCCACGTCCTGTCCCGGCTCAGGCGCGACGGCTGGTCCTCGCTGGGAAGGCAGGCTCTCAGGAAAGGAGCACGCGCAGCGCTCGAAAGATGGAGCCTCGCCGAACCGGATTTCCCCCTGCGCGATGAAGACATCACCGACCCGGCAGGGCTTGTGCATCCACACGATGCCCCCCTCAGGATGGGTCCCCTGACAATTGGATGGGTATGCACCCCACCCGGCCCCGGTTCTGGAGGCCACACGACGTTCTTCCGTATGGTCCGTGCGCTGGAGGATCGAGGGCATCACTGCATCCTCTTCCTCTATGACCGAAACGACGACGACGTATCCCGGCATGAAGCGGTCATCCGGCGACACTGGCCCCTGATGCGCGCAGAAATTCGCAGCGCGACGCAGGGCATGGACGGTATCGATGCCGTCGTGGCGAGTTCATGGTCATCGGCGCACGTCATTGCAGCCCGATCCCATCACAGCGTCCATCGTTTCTACTTCGTCCAGGATTACGAACCCTATTTCTACCCGCGCGGCGCCCTCTACTCACTGGCCGAGGACAGCTATCGATTTGGGTTCACCATCATAGCGCTGGGCGACATGATCGGCAGTGTCCTGAAGGCCGAACTGGGTCAACTGCCGGAGACCACGGTTCCATTCGGCTGCGACACGGACATCTATCACTTAATCCGAAACCCGCATGGGCGATCCGTACGCAGTGGAGTGGTCTTCTACGCCAAGAAGTCGGTAGACCGCCGGGGATACCTCATCGGCAAGATGGCCCTCGAAGAATTCCATTCACTGCGGCCCGATCAGGAAATCCATGTCTACGGGGACGAGACTTCCGGTTGGAACATTCCCGTCACGAATCACGGGAATCTCTCGCCGCAGCAACTCAACGAGCTGTACAACCAGACCATAGCCGGCCTGGCAATCTCCTTCACCAACATCTCGCTGGTGCCCGGCGAGCTCTTAGCGGCCGGGAACGTCCCCGTTCTCAATGATTCCCTTTTCTCCTCCCAGGAATTGACAGATCCCGACGTCGTCTGGGTACCGGTATCACCCCACCGGCTTGCCGCGGCGCTCGCAGGGGTAGTCAGCGCCTCTGACATTAATGAGCGCGCACAGCGAATCGCACAGCGGCCGCGCCCGGACTGGTCGCAGTCCCAAGCAGCGTTCGCCGGAATTGTGGAGTCGCGCTGCACTAGGCACCAGCGGTGGGAATTGACATGAAGCGCAGAAACCGCGAGTTCAATGTCCTTCCGCCCAGGCCGGAGGTCCAGCTGGTGGATTTGGACCTCACCCCGGGTCCTGGCAGACGCGTTGGTTTGCTGCTGAGGATTGCGGCATTCGGGATCTTCTTCTTCCCATCCAACATGGTGGTGAAGCCGTTGGGCGCCATCGGGACAGTGCCCCTGCTTCTGGCCCTTCTAGTTCTGGCGGTGTGGCTGTGTTCCGTACTATTCGGCTTACAGAACCCTCTGAGCCCGCGTCACCCGGGACGCATCGGGCTGGTCCTGCTGTGGGTCGGAACCTGCGCCTCCTACGCAGCTCTGTATTCGGGTTATACGGGGGGTAGTTCCGTAACTGCGCGGGCGGCCGCCGACCGCTGGCTCATCTTGCTCCTTGCGAGCGCCGGCATCATTCTCGTCACAGCCGAGGCTGTGCGGACACTCAACGATGCATTGTCCCTGTCCCGGGCAATACTCGCCGGAGCATTCTTCTGCTGCGTCGTGGCTGTACTTCAATTCTTCTTCAGGTTCAATCCCATGGAATGGGTGCAGGCCGCAATGCCAGGGTTCACGGACAACGGAGGAAACACGCCTTTCCAGATGCGCGGCTTCATGATGCGGGTCTCGGGCAGTACTTTTCATTCCATTGAACTGGCCGTGGTTGCTTCCATGCTTTTGCCGCTCTCCATATGGAGAGGAATCTATGACAAGAGTGGACGCAAGTGGCTCCATTGGTTGGGAACGTCCCTCTTGGTCTTTGCCATAGCATCCACGGTATCCCGGTCCGGCATCCTTGGATTGGTCACCGGGCTTCTCGTCTTCATACCCTTTCTGCCACGAATCGCCCGGCGGTGGGCTTTGGTGGCAACACCCGCCGTCATAGCCGTGCTTTTTCTGGGCGTACCGGGGCTGGTCGGCACCTTGACAGCCTCGTTTACGGCGGGCGAAGACGACCCTTCCATCACTACGCGAACCAACAACTATCCGAGGGTGGCCGCCATGGTCGCCGAGCACCCCTACTTTGGAGTTGGTCCCGGGAATTACATGCCCACAAACGCCATCTACATCCTGGACAACCAGTATCTGAACTCTTTAGTCACGATCGGCGTCGTCGGACTGATCGGGCTAATTGCCTACCTGGTCATACCCGGCATTTCAAGTCTGCTGGCCGCCCGGGCATCCCGGATTCCGGCCCTACGGTGCTTTACCGGCGCTGTCTCCGCGGCGGGTGTCATCGCGGCCGTCTGCTCCCTCACCTTTGATTCAATGTCGTTCCCCGTCTTTGCCTTGATGTACCCCTTCATCGTGGGGTTGGCAGGAGGGTCATGGATCATGGTTCGACGTGAACTGGAACTCCGAAAAGAAGTGCCATCGATAATTGGCAACAGCCCGGTGCCGGCGGGACCTGCACCCAAGACTCCCAAGGGGGAGACATGGATCCAATAGCAGTTCTCAAGACCCTGTGGCACCACAAAGTCTTTGTCCTGCCAGTGCTGTTCCTGACCGCATTCGCAGCCGTCTACATGTACTCTTACGCGCCCAGATCATATGAGGCCCTGACGACCTACGCGATTGTGAATCCAAAAATCCCGTCATCCCAGGAAATAGAAAAGGACCCTGCCCTAGGTACCCTCAATACCGATAATCCCTATCTGCGTTCGGCCGATTCATCATTGATAACCCAAGTCATCACCACCCGGCTGAATGACGCTTCAACCAGCGAAGCGCTGGACAAGGCCGGCCTGGCTACCGACTACAAGGTGGAGCGTCCGTCAGCGGCGTTCCTGGTGGAGATCAGTGCCGTTTCAGATAGCGAAGACATCGCGTTGGATACTGTGCGTGCCCTTGGAACACGATTGGAACAGGAACTCCAAACAATCCAGACGGTCAATGGCGCTTCTGACCGGTACCTGTTCACCTCCTTGGTGGTCGCTGTGCCGGATAAGGCAACTGAACAGTTCTCAAGCCGTCTGAGATCGCTCATAGTGGTGGTGGTTGCGGGCCTGGTCCTCACGTTGGGGGCGGTATCAGTGGCACGATCGGTGGAATCGGCACGCGAACGGGCCAGAACAGAACGCACATCATCCGTTCCGACCAGGAAGGGCCGTAAAAAGCGCACGGGTGAAGCAGTGAACCCGGAGGGTGAACGCGCCGCGCCCTCCCATGCGGACACCCTCTCCGAACTGGAAACCCTGGTGGAGTTGGGTGTGCCCTCACCGAAGGAAGAGCTGCTCCGGCAACGTAACGCCGTTCAGGGCATCCTGAATGCCGATGCTGACCATAGGGCTCCCAACAAGAGAACGACTGTCTGACCAGCACCGCTACTGAACATGGCAACCAACGAACGACCGAGGCGCAGAAAGGTGGGACATGGTTCGTTTCGGCTACTTCGTGCCTGAGTTCCCAGGACAAACACACGGCTTCTTTTGGCGTGAGCTTCGGGCACTCACGCAGTTGGGACTTGAGCCTGAACCGGTCTCAACCCGGCGGCCGCGGCAATTGGCTCTCCTGCCGGAGTGGGCACGCAATGAAGTGGCGGCCACCCACTATTTGACACCGCCCAGCATCAAAACCTTCATGGGCGGGGGCACAAGAGCTTTTCGCGCTGTGGCCGGCGGCCGCCTGGGCGCCATCGTCCGCAGCGCGGCCAGTCCCTACGAGTCTTCCCGTGACCTTGATAGCCCGCGGCTGGGCTACGCAGTTGCACGCGCCGCGGCTCTGCTCTGGGCTGGCGGGGAACTTGCCCGACACGCGGAGACACGTCAGTGGGACCACGTCCATGTGCACTCATGTGCAGACGCCGCACAAGTAGCTCTCTTCGCACATGCCATTTCCGGTATACCCTACAGCCTGACCCTGCACGGCCCTCTGAGCGACTACGGGCCCAACCAGCTCCGCAAATGGCAAAACGCCGAGTTCTCGGTGGTCATCACGGCACGGCTGCTGGCCGAAGTCAGGGAAGCCTTGGACGGCCATCTGCCCGGAGAAATCCGGGTAGCGCCCATGGGCGTGGACTTGGACACCTTTAAACGTGTGGCACCTTATAAACCTTGGTCAGGCCAGGGCCAAGCCAGGATTTTCTGTTGCGCACGGTTGAATCGAAGCAAAGGCCATGCGGATCTGCTCAAAGCAATCACCATAGTTATGAGTTCCGGCTTTGATGTGCACCTGACATTGGCCGGTGAGGACGAGCTCGGTGGTACTGGTTACCGACAGGAGCTTGAACGTCTTGTCCGCGAGCTTGGATTGGAACGCAACGTGCGTTTTTTGGGTGCGGTCCCGGAACACAAAGTCCGGGAAGAACTTGCCGCAGCGCATCTTTTCGCCTTGGCGAGTCACTCAGAACCGCTCGGAGTCGCCATCATGGAAGCCATGGCCATGGGAGTGCCCGTCGTAGTGACATCCGCGGGAGGTGTCCGGGAACTGGTAGTGGGGGGTGAGAGCGGAATTCTGGTGGAACCCCACAACCCCGGCCGGCTCGCGGAGGTAATTTTCGAACTCCTCCAGCATCCCGACAAAGCCTTATCAATCGCTGAACAAGGGCGTTCCAGGATTGAACAGGCTTTCGATGTCAGAACCAGCGCGCTCGTACTGGCTGAACTGATGGAATCGAAAATCCGGAGAGGCAGAACATGAAGCCGCAAACAGCATGGGTCCTGGGTGCCGTTGCCATTGCGAGCATTGTCCTCGCAGTTGCCGCGGCTGGCGGCGGTGCCCCACCTTCTCCATCCGCGACCAGCGCATCCAGCGCCTCGCCGACACAGAATGTCACCGCGGCGCCGATAGCCCTTCGCCAAGTAGACGGCGGACAGGCCTACTACGCCCAGTTCAGAGCCGGCCTTCCCGCTGAGGATTCGTTCTTTCCCATCGGTGTGTGGCTGGAAAGTGTCCTGGACAAGGGAAACGTGTCCATGGACTCCGATGCCGGCATCAACACATACGTGGAGCTCACTGCCAACTCGAACGTTCAATTGATCCGGGACTCCGGTATGTTCGCACTGCCTTCCTTCCCGCATGAAGCCGCTGCCGGCTACACGCTCAGCGACGAAGTGGACATGTGGGCGGGCCCGGGCGACGCTCAGTGGACAGGCAACTACCCTGGCGAGGGACCCGTCTGCTCACCGGACGGAACACCGTGCGGCTACACGATCCAAAGGGACCGCCGTGCCTTGGCCCCCAAAGAAGCCATGCTCTACGCCAACTACGGCAAAGGCGTTACGTTCTGGGAATCCGACACGGTAGCGGCAAAGTTTGTCAGAGGCCTCCAAGACGTGGTGTCTGCAGATAACTACTGGTTCACGGATCCCAATATCTGCGGAAAAGGCGAGGGCGGAGCAATCGTGGACTACACCCGGGATCTGAACCCCGACGAGTGCAGGCTCGCAGCAAACTATGGCTGGACCATAGACCGGCTGCGTGCGCTCCAGGACCCATCTGCAATGATCCCCGTCTGGGCCTTCATCGAGAACGGTCATCCATCAGGTGATGTAGAGGGGACTAAAACCATTACTGGCCCAGAGCTGCGGGCCGCAGTTTGGAGCAGCCTCATCCACGGCGCCCGCGGAATCATCTACTTCAACCACAACTTCGGCGGACCCTGCGTAACCCAACACGTCATCAGAGACTGCGGCAAAGACATCGTTCCCACGCTAACGAACGTCAACAAGCAGATCACAGCCCTGGCACCGGTCCTGAACGCGCCATTCCTGGACAACGCGGTCACAACAACCGGCCCTGTAGACCAAGCCACGAAACTCCACAACGGCAAGGTCTACGTATTCGCAGGAGCGAACAACAACACAGCCGGAGCGGCAACCTTCACCGTGAAATGCGGCGGCAGCACCGCCGTCGTGATCGACGAAGACCGAACCATCCCCATCGTGGACGGAACCTTCACAGATACATTCGCAGACGGCAACGCCGTCCACCTCTACCGCATCGAAGGCGGCGGCACCTGCGGCTTCTGACTACCGACTACTCTCGTCCCGCTCCCAAGCGGGCACCACTTTGCGGGAGAACAGGGGACGACGGCGGCCCGCACCGGCGAATACGACGTAAACGGCGGCATCAAACGCCGTCAGCGGCCCCCTCACCGAGGCGAGCAACTCACGTAGAGTCCGAGCAGCAGACGCACCACCTGATACTCGATCCTGCTCCCCGTTCCCCCGATATGTCCGCCTGAGGACAGACAACAAAGCGGTGCACGTCCGTGGCGTCCTGACCACCACAGGCTCGGTGGGCAGCACTGCCTTCTCTTCATCAGAAAACAACCGGTCTACGTAGTAGTCATCACCTGTTAGCGCAGGGAAAGTCCCCAGCCGCTCATGTCCTGAATAGCTCAGGGCATACGCACCTGCACCCCAGAGCCCCTGGGCGTTTCCCGGTATCCGACACCGGGCGCGGTAGTAGGCCCGGACCAGCCACGAGGCACCCGCAGTGTCATAGCGGAACGCAGGACGTGCGGCCAGCACTGTGTTGCTCTCCAGCGCCCCAAAGACCGCACGAAGCGCTGGGGCGCTGACCTCGATATCGGCGTCCAAGTAAAGGCGGGGCCAACGCTGCGTTGCTTGGTCACCAGCATTCAACGCCGCAGTCTTGGATGCCTCGGCCACATGAAGGACGCGGACACCCTCACACCGGGACGCAACGGCCTCAGTGCCGTCCATGCACCCATTACAAGCCACCACGACATCAACAGTGCCCCACTCGATAACCTCCCTCAACGCCTCAAGCGTCCGGCTTATAACGTTGGCCTCGTTATGGGCCGGGATAATGACAGCACCCTGGGGATGGGACCCGGTCATGGCATAGCTGCGGTCGTGGTCCGCGTAGCGTGGGGCAAGGCCTCCCAACGCCGCTGACTAAGGACCGCCAACGCTGCATCCCGGTGTCCGGGTTTGTTCAAACGGGCAACCTCCGCGGCCAGGACCGCACCCCGGAAAGCCAGCGCACGCCCGCGCCCAAGATACTTGTCTGCATAGCGGACCCGATTAACCGACATCAACGCAGTCAATTGGGGTGACGTGCCCGACCCCCCACGTTCGTGCCACATCCGGGCCGCAGGCTCAAACCAGATGGAGAAACCCGCGTCCCTCACCCGGTGGCAATAATCCGTTTCTTCCGAATACAGAAAAAACTGCTCATCCCACGCACCCACCGCATCAGCCGCCTCGGCACTGATCAGGAGAGCCGCACCCGTAGCCCAGTCAACACAATGCCCGTGCAAGTAACTCTCCGGGTCAAAGTCCATCTCAGACAACCATTCCGGTCTGGCCTTCACATGACTGCCCAACGCCGCGTCACCAAGCGCTCGCAGAACGCCCGGCTCGCGGCGCAACGACGGGTAGATACTTCCGTCATCGTCCAACAGGACTGGAACAACCATGCCGGCCCCCAGCTCTTTCATCCGCCTAAGCATGGCGGCCACTGCTCCAGGTTCTACGCGGAGGTCCGGGTTGAGGACTAGGTAGCTGCCAGCCTGGCCGGCCACGGACAACGCGGTGTTGATACCGCCGGCATACCCGAGGTTTCCACCCGTGCGAACTGCTGTGACGTCGGGGTGGTGCGACAGTTCAAGGAGGGTGCTCTCATCGGGAGAGTTATCTGCCACCACCACCTTGATCGACTGATCCGTAGTTTCCTTCCGCAGGCTGGCGAGCAGCGGCCCGACATCGTCGGCATTGTTGTAGGTGACCACAATTACGGCGACGTCGGCCTTCTCGGTAACAGACACGAAAGGTCCCGGAGCCCGGCTGGGCACGGGTTCCGGGACGGCGTATGCGGTGGTGGAAAGCAAAGTTCTGGGCTCGATGTCGGAACTGCTCCACATCCGCAACTTCACGTACGCCTCCGGCCCCTCCACCAAATAGCGGCGTGCCAACCGGCGTGGCTCCAGCATCAGGCGCCATGCCCATTCGAGGCTGTGCGAACTGGCCCATGAGGGAGCACGCCGGACGTTCCCCGCCAGGAAATCCACCACGGCACCAAACGCCAGCAGGACCTTGGCGCCTGTCAGGTGGCCGTACTCGGCTATCCACAGTTCCTGTCGGGGTTTTCCCAAACCAACCACCAGGACGTCGGGGGCTGCCGCCCGTATCTCCTGGGCGAGCATGCGGGAGGCTGCGGCATCCCCCAGCGTGGACCTGGCAGGAGCCCACCAACCAACCACGTTCAGCTCAGGCCTCTCCGTTGCAAACTTCCCCGCGATCAGTTTCTGGGTCTCTTCTGAACCTCCCAGGAACCCCAGGCGCAAGCCCCGTGCCGCTGCGCCAGTCAGGAGGGGGTGAATGAGGTCGCTGCCGGCAAGCCGGGGCCACGTCCTCGACGTCAGGCGCCGCGCCTCGGTGGCCAGGGGTGCGCCGTCGATCAGGGTCAACCATTCGACAGGTGCGGGCGGGTCCAAGGTGCCCATCCAGCGGCTTCCGGTTCCGAAGTGCCGGACATGATCCAAATTTGCTGAGCAAACGCCCAAGGGTGGCGCATCGGGGGAGCCAACACGATCCAAAATTTCCCGAATCGCGCCGTCAGCTTCCATGAGCCTGACCGGGACCCCGCCCAGGTTCACCCAAGGAGCCCCCGCCACCGGCTCTGCGGAACCGGCCACACTTTGGTGCCGCTGATGACGCGGGCTTCCGGCTGTGACACCACGTCGCGGGTAAAGGTGGGGGACTACCCTGTGGAGCAGATCTCCAGTGGGCAGGATTTTCGGTAGCAGCATTCTCGGCTCCAACTCAAGGCATTACCATGTGGCCGACGACCCGAGGCTGCTGCACTGCCTGGATCGTCGGTGGCGGACCTGTGCCGCCGTGTCAACATGTTCATTTGAGTTGTCTCCCGGCCTCCTGCAAGAGGCTGCCGTACGGCTACTTTAGGACGTTTCGCAGGACTCCGCTAGAGCTGCAGGCTCCTGAGGAACTCAGCGAGGCGCTGAGTTGCCGCCGGGGGATCAAAGCCGGTGGCACGGATCTTGGATAAGTCCAGGACGCTGCTGCGGGGGCGCGGCGCAGTTCCCGGCCCCATGTAGTCCGCGGTGCTGATGGGCGTCACCCGTTCCGGGTCCGCTCCACTCAACCTGTACACGTCCCTGGCAACTCCGGCCCAGGACTGCCGCTCCCCGCCATTACTGAGGTTGTAAGTTCCGTAAGGGGCTTGATGATCAAGCAGGTGCCGAATTCCCGCAGCGATGTCTTTTGCGAAGCTCAACCGCCCCCATTGGTCATCCACTACCGATGGCGAGGCGCCCTTGGCCGCCAACGATGCCATGGTTCGAACAAAGTTTCTCCCCTCGCCCACAACCCAACTTGTCCTGACGATGTAGTGCTTCCGCACTGCCGCTACCGCCGCGTCACCTGCGGCCTTACTCTGACCGTAGACTCCCAGGGGAGTGGGCACCTCATCTTCGAAGTGGACCTCTGCTGTGCCGTCGAAAACGTAGTCACTGGATACATGGACCAATGTCAGTGAATGCTCGACGGCGGCACGAGCCAGGCGGGAAACAGCAGTTGCGTTGACGTTCCAGGCAGCTGCGCGACCTTCCGGAGTTTCGGCGGCATCCACCGCCGTGAACGCGGCGGCGTTGATAACCGCGGAGTAAGAGCGCCAGTTGACGGCGCGGTAGGAGGCTTCAGAGGTGATGTCGAATTGCGCGCGGCCAGCGAACTCCACCGTGGCGTCCCCTTCGAAGGCATGCCGGAGTGCTGTGCCTAACTGGCCCTCAGCTCCAAGGACCAGCGTGCGGCGCCCCGGCATGGGAACAACGTCCGCGAGGCGCGGATGCTTCTTGTCCTGTGGAGACAGAATGGCGCTCTTCAAGGGAATCGGCCAGGGCACGGCGACGTGTTCGTCGGCAAGGTTGAGGAAGGTGTAGTCCCTCTGCGCCTCCGCGCTCCAATGGTCGTTGACCAAGTACGTATAGGCGGTGTCGTCTTCCAGAGTCTGGAACGCGTTGCCTACGCCCCGCGGGACAAACACGGCGTCGTGGGCAGTCAGTTCAGCGCAGAACGAGGTCCCGAACGTTGGACCTTCGCGGAGGTCTACCCAGGCACCGAAGATGCGGCCGGAGGCCAAGGACACGAACTTGTCCCATGGCTCGGCATGAAACCCACGAATCGTTCCGCGTGCTGCGTTGAAGGAGATATTGTTTTGCACCGGCCCGAAGTCCGGGAGGCCTATGTCCCGCATCTTGGCCCGGTGCCAGTTCTCCTTGAACCAGCCTCGTTCATCACCATGAACTGCCAGTTCAAACAGCAGCAAGCCTGGAATGGGCGTGGTCCTCGAGTGCAGTTGCTCTGCCGGTTTCACGCCCTAATGTCCTTGGCCTGCGTATTTGGACTCTGTGGCTGCCTTTTGCGGCCGCCACCAGTGTTCGTTGTCCCTGTACCACTGAACCGTGTCCGCCAGTCCGGCGTCGAAGTCCGAATATCGGGGGGCCCAACCAAGCTCGCGTCGAAGTTTGCTTGAATCGATGGCGTAACGGAGGTCATGACCGGGCCGGTCGGTCACCAGATCATAAGCATCGCGGGGTTGTCCGGCGAGCGAGAGCAACATCTCAACCACCTCGCGGTTGGACCGTTCACCGTCGGCGCCTATCAAGTAGGTTTCTCCCACGCGGCCGCGCTCCAATATTGCCAAGACTGCGGAGGAATGGTCCTCCACATGGATCCAGTCACGAACGTTCCGCCCTTTGCCGTAAAGGCGTGGACGGTCACCGTCAAGGATGTTGGTGATCTGCCGCGGAATGAACTTTTCCACGTGCTGATAGGGGCCGTAGTTGTTGGAGCAATTACTGATGGTCGCCCGGAGGCCGAACGAGCGCACCCATGCGCGGACCAACATGTCCGATCCCGCTTTAGTAGCTGAGTATGGACTGGTGGGACGGTAGACGGACTCTTCAGTAAAGCGGTGAGGATCGTCCAAGGCCAGATCTCCGTACACTTCATCAGTGGAAATGTGATGGAAACGGATGTCATGCCTGCGCGCCGACTCTATGAGAGTGAAAGTTCCCAGCAGGTTGGTGTCAAGGAACGGACGGGGCTCCGCAAGTGAGTTGTCGTTATGCGATTCAGCTGCGAAATGGACAACTGCGTCTACGGAAGAGGTTAGTGAGTCCACCATGGCGGCATCGCATATGTCACCTTCGAAGAAAGCGAACCTGCTTGACGGCAGTCCTGAAAGCGATTCAATGTTGCCGGCATAGGTCAGTTTGTCCAGGACCGTGACATGGAGGCGGGTGTGCTCCATGATGTAGTGAACGAAATTGCATCCGATGAATCCGGCCCCGCCGGTGACAAGGATTCTCTGCATGGCCATAGCGTAACCGCCGAATACGGTGCTGCGCAGCGGGAGAGGACAGTTAGATGCGCGGAATTATTCTTGCTGGCGGTACGGGTTCCCGGCTTCATCCCATAACGCTCGGAATTAGCAAGCAGCTGGTTCCAGTCTTCGACAAACCCATGATTTACTACCCGCTTTGTACGCTGATGCTGGCCGGCATCCGCGACATCCTGATCATCACAACGCCAACGGATGGCCCTCAATTCGAGAATTTATTGGGAAATGGCTCCCAATTCGGGATCAACCTCAGCTACGCCCGGCAACCAACGCCCGACGGGCTTGCTCAGGCGTTCATCCTGGGGGAGGAGCACATCGGAAGCGGCAAAGTGGCCCTTATCCTGGGCGATAACATCTTCAACGGCCCCGGCATGGGCAACCAGCTCCGGCACTATGCCGATGTGGACGGCGGTGCAATCTTTGGCTACTGGGTCAAGGACCCGTCTGCCTACGGCGTGGTCGAGTTCGACGACCATGGCATGGCCGTCTCCATCGAAGAAAAACCCACCGTTCCCAAAAGCAACTATGCCGTTCCGGGGCTCTACTTTTATGACAACAACGTGGTTGCCATGGCCAAGGACCTGAAGCCATCCCCGCGCGGGGAACTGGAGATCACGGACATCAACAGGACGTATATGGAGCTCGGCCGGTTGCATGTGCAGAAATTTCCCCGTGGAACCGCATGGCTGGACACCGGTACATTCAGCGACCTGAATGACGCGTCAAACTATGTCCGTACCACCGAGAACCGGCAGGGTTTGAAGATTGGTGCTCCCGAGGAGGTGGCTTGGCGAATGGGGTATCTGACCGATGACGAGCTCCGCCAGCAGGCCGCCAAGCTCGCCAAGAGCGGCTACGGCCGATACCTGTTGGACATCCTGGATCGCGAATAGGCTGGACTACGCTGCAGAAACGTCCTCGAGAGCGCGCGCAATCTCAGCCGGCAGCGCCGTCAATTGAGCGTCCAGGAGTTCCTTGAGCTGAACAGCGTTTCTGGGCCCTACCACTGCGGTGGAGACGCCGGGCCTGGAGAGCAGCCAGCTCAGCGATACGTCCATTGGTGTCCTCCCCAGCCCGCGCGCTGCCATGGCCACAGCTTCCACCACGCGGGATGGCCGCGACTCGAGGTACGGCTCTACGTAGCCAGCAAGGCGAGTCTGGGCGGCACGCGAATCAGCAGGAATTTGTCCACGGTATTTGCCGCTCAGCACACCACGGCCCAAAGGCGCCCATGCCATCAGCCCCAGTCCTGCGTCTTCCACGGCAGGGATGAGTTCGTCCTCGGCTTTGCG
Organism: Pseudarthrobacter sp. PvP004; assembly: GCF_017876035.1. Lineage (NCBI taxonomy): Bacteria > Bacillati > Actinomycetota > Actinomycetes > Micrococcales > Micrococcaceae > Pseudarthrobacter > Pseudarthrobacter sp. PvP004. Next base: position 1,289,715 of record NZ_JAGINL010000001.1, on the reverse strand, counting down.
CTGAACGAGCGAGTATTCGGACTGGTTGGCCACCAGAGTGAAGCCGGCCACTGCCGCTGCCTTGGCCGTCTGCCAGCCGTTGTAATTGGAGATACCCACGTAGCGTGCACGCCCGCTTCGCTGGGCTAACTCCAATGCTGAAAGGGTTTCGTCCAAGGGCACGTTCGGATCCCACTCGTGGGCGAACCAAATATCGATGTAGTCGGTGCCGAGCCTGGCGAGGCTGGCATCAAGGGCGGACAACATCGCGCCGCGGGAAGCATTGATACTGCGCCTGGAGTCCGACGACGACACGCCGGCTTTCGTGGAAATCACAATTTCCGATCGGGCCACCACATCGCCCAGCATGGACCCCAACATGGCTTCTGCCCGGCCTTGGGCGTAAGACGCTGCCGTGTCCACAACAGTGCCGCCGGCGGCAACGAATTCATGGAGCAGTTCGGCAGCGTCCTGCTCGTCGGTCTCCTGGGCCCAGGACATGGTTCCAAGGGACAATGAGGACACACGGAATCCACTGTTTCCGACATAACGCTGCTGCATAGCAGTTAGCTTACGGGGAGTTAGAGGACTTCATGACGTAGGGTCTATTCACGTGAACTGGATAGAAGCAGCCTTGCTGGGCCTGGTGCAGGGCCTCACCGAATTCCTCCCGATTTCCTCGAGCGCACACCTGCGGATTGTCGGATCATTCCTTCCGAATGCCGCAGACCCCGGTGCTGCCTTTACGGCCATAACGCAGCTGGGAACTGAAACCGCCGTGATTGTCTACTTCTGGCGTGACATAGTACGGATCGTCCAAGCATGGTTCGGCTCCCTCACAGGCAAGGTGGAGCGCAACAATCCGGATGCCCGCATGGGTTGGCTGGTCATCCTGGGCAGCCTGCCGATCATCGTCCTGGGCCTGTTGTTCCAGGACCAGATCGAGTCGGTGCTGCGCAGTATGTGGATCGTCGCCACCATGCTGATCGTCTTCGGCATGATCCTTGCTGTTGCCGACGCCGTTGGCAGGCAGGAGAGGGATCTCACGCAGCTGAGCTACAAGCACGGCATCCTCTACGGCTTTGCACAGGCCATGGCCTTGATCCCGGGCGTTTCCCGCTCCGGAGGCACCATCACCGCCGGCCTGCTCATGGGGTACACACGTGAAGCAGCCGCCCGGTACTCCTTCCTCTTGGCCATACCGGCCGTGTTCGGCAGTGGCCTCTACCAGCTCTACAAGACAGTTTCCAACGAGGGACTCGCTGGTCCCTATGGCCTCCCGGAGACTGCGCTGGCCACAGTCATCGCTTTCGTGGTGGGTTACGTCATCATTGGCTGGTTTCTGAAGTTTGTCTCCACCCGCAGTTACCGGCTGTTCGTTTGGTACCGGATTCTCCTTGGCTTGGCCTTGTATGTCCTGCTCGGTTTCAATGTGATCAGTGCCTAGCACTAAGGTTGAGTAGTGAAATCGTGGACCTCCCGCCCTGTTCCTGAGCTGCCCGGCAGCATGCCGCAACTACGGCTGTACGACACAGCCCTTGGCCGTGTGGTGGACGTCGAGAGACAGCCGGAACAGTCGATGTATGTCTGCGGCATCACGCCGTATGACGCCACCCACATGGGACACGCAGCCAGTTACGTGGCTTTCGACCTCCTGAACCGTGCCTGGCGCGATGCCGGCGTCCGGGTGTCCTACGTCCAGAACGTCACGGACATCGATGATCCGCTTTTGGAGCGGGCCACGGCCACTGGCGTGGACTGGCGCGAATTGGCGCAGAGCCAGATTGACTTGTTCCAGACAGACATGGACGCTTTGAATGTCCTCGCTCCGAACCATTACATCGGTGCGGTGGAGGCCATCCCGGACATCGTTCCCGCCATCGAGCAGCTCATTGCAGACGGCGTGGCCTATCGCGTTGCCGGCTCCGAAGGAGAACCTGACGGCGATGTCTACTACGACGTCGAGACGGCAGGCAAGCGCTCGGATGCCACTGACGCCTGGACGCTGGGCGACGTCTCCGGCCTCGGCGAAAAGGAGATGCTGGAGCTTTTCGCTGAACGGGGCGGCGACCCCACCAGGGCCGGGAAGCGCCATGCCCTCGATCCTTTGCTCTGGCGCGTCGCCCGTGACGGCGAGCCGAGTTGGCCAGGTTCCACCCTCGGCGATGGCCGGCCTGGCTGGCACATCGAATGTACCGTGATCGCTCAGAAGTACCTTCCCGCTCCCTTCACCGTTCAGGGTGGTGGCTCGGACCTGGTGTTCCCGCACCATGAAATGGGCGCCGGCCACGCCTATTCACTGTCCGGAGTCCCGCTGGCGCGCCACTATTCACACGCCGGCATGGTGGGGTTGGACGGCGAAAAGATGAGCAAGTCCAAGGGCAACCTGGTTCTTGTCTCAAAGCTTCGCGCTGCCGGTGAGGAACCTGCGGCAATCCGCCTTGCAATCCTTGCCCACCACTACCGCTCTGACTGGTCATGGACCGATGCGGAGTTCGCCGAAGCCAAGGACCGGCTCAAGCAGTGGCGTGCGGCACTGGATCATGCCCCGGCCGGATCCGCCGCGGCCCTCATATCAGCCATGCGCGATGAACTTGCCAATGACCTCAACGCTCCAGGTGCCATAGCCGCCGTCGACCATTGGGCCGCGGAAGCTATTCGCTCCGGCTCGGACAAGTCCGAGCAGGACACCGCGCTTGTCACGGATGCCATCGACGCTTTGCTTGGGGTTGAACTCTAGACCACAACAGAAAACGCCAACGGCCCTGACTTCGCGTCAGGGCCGTTGCTGGTTTCGGCGGCATTAATCCGTCAAGGACGTTCTTTGCCGCGACGTTTTAAATACCGCTCAAACTCGCGGGCGATGGACTCGCCGGACGCCTCCGGTAGATCGGCGGTGTCCTTCGCTTCTTCCAGTTGCCGCACATAGGCAGCAATCTCAGGGTCTTCCGTTGCAAGCTCGTCCACGCCGCGCTCCCAGGCTTCAGATTCTTCAGCCAATGCCTGGCTATCCAAGGGAACCTGCAGCAGGTCCTCGATCCTGTGCAGGATCGCCAGCTGCGCCTTGGGGGAGGGCGGCTGGGCAACGTAATGCGGAACTGCTGCCCACAGGGAGACCGTCGGCAGCCCTGCCAGCATCGCGAACTCTGCGAGCACACCCACAATTCCCACTGGTCCCTCGTACTGGGAAGCTTCCAGGTTGAGGCGCTCCCGCAGGGAACTGTCCTCGGTGGTGGTGCTCACCGGAATTGGACGGCTGTGGGGAACGTCGGCGAGGAGCGCACCCACCAAAATCACGGAGTCCACTTTGAGCGCTTCAGCATGGACCAGCAGTTCGGTGGTGTAGGCCCGCCAGCGATATGAGGGCTCAGTGCCCAGAACCAGAACCACATCCACGTTGCTGTCCGGAACTTCAGCTTTGTAAATCCGCGTTGACGGCCATTTCACCTTTCGGGCGCCTGAGGATGTACGCCGCACGGTTGGCCGCGTGAACTGGAAGTCGTAGTACTCCTCGGCGTCCACAGTGGCAACCTTCTTGCCGTCCCAGAGCTTGTTCAAGTAGTGCAGCGCATCGCTGGCAGCCTCACCGGCGTCATTCCAGCCCTCAAACGCCGCGAGCATTACGGTGACGCGCTGGCCGTCCGCGGGTTCCTTGAGGAAACGCTCGGGCTCCGCGGTCATGTCCTGTCCTTCGGGGGTCCCGTCCACACTGTTCATCCACTCACCCTACGTCCAAGACCCTTATGGATGCATGGCATTCCGCGCCGAAGCGTGTCCGCGATTCGCCCACAGCGCAACGCGGGGACAGCCGCCCGCCAGGTTCCACGTAGACTGGAAACCATGCATTCGTTACCCAGCCAGCCCCTCCTCAAAGCCGTGCTCTGGGATATGGATGGCACACTCGTGGACACCGAGCCCTACTGGATCGCGGCCGAGCGTGCGCTGGTGGAATCCTACGGCGGCACGTGGTCCCAGCAGCAGGCCATGCAATTGGTGGGCCAGGCTTTGCTTCACTCGGCAGCCGTGCTGCAGGCCGCCGGCGTCAGGCTTGAGGCCCGTGAAATCGTGGACACCCTGAGCACACAGGTCATCGAACAGGTCCGAAAAGAAGTCCCGTGGCGGCCAGGCGCCCGGGAACTGCTGGATGAACTCCACCAGGCAGGCATCCGCTGCGCCCTCGTGACCATGTCCGAGGGCCCCTTGGCCGGCGTCGTGGTGGAAAGCCTCGCCAAGCCCTACTTCGAGTTCATGGTGACGGGCGATACTGTCACCAACGGAAAACCGCACCCCGAGGCCTACCTCACGGCGGTGGAACGGCTCAGGCTGGACGACCCGTCCGTCACCGTTGACAACTGCGTCGCTTTGGAGGATTCCATCCCAGGTGCAACTGCCGCTATCGCGTCGGGTGTGGTCACAGTGGGAATTCCCCATCAGGTTCCCCTCCCGGAAGACCCCCGGATGATCACGTGGCCCACGTTGGTTGGCCGCACCGCACCCGATCTACAGCAGCTCGTGGCTGACCGTTTCGCCGCAGCAAACCTGCTTGAAGGGGCCAACTAGGTGAGCAGCCCATCCACACAGCATCACACGCAAAACAAAAAGCGGGACGGCATCCCCCTCGGAAGAATCGCGGGCATTCCGGTTTACCTGGCATACTCGTGGTTTGTCATCGCAGCTTTTACGGTGATCGTCTACGGCCCGGTCCTGATGGACTACATGCCCTATCTAAACAACTGGGCATACTTCGTAGCGCTGTGCATTGCCCTGCTGCTCGCCCTCTCTGTCCTGATCCATGAACTTGCACACGCGCTCAGCGCAAAAGCCTTCAAGTGGCCCACCGAAAAAATCGTGCTCAATCTTTGGGGCGGACACACACAATTCGAGAACTTCACGGCTTCGCCGGGACGTTCGGTTGTTGTCGCCCTGGCTGGACCCGCTTCCAACTTCCTGGTGGCCGGGGTGATGTGGGCTGTGATGTCCACCGACCTGCTCAGCGGCGTGTCCGCAACCTTGGGCGACATTCTGATGCGAGCCAACCTCTTGATCGGCATCTTCAACATTCTTCCCGGAATGCCACTCGATGGTGGTCGCTTAGTGGAGTCGGCCGTCTGGAAGGCGACCGGCAGTCAGGACAAGGGCACTATCGCTGCCGGCTGGTCCGGCCGGATCATCGTCGTCGTGCTGGTCATCTTGTTTATCGGCGTTCCCTTGATCAGTGGCGCGTGGCCGGACCTCACCTTCATTGTGATCACCGTGCTGGTGTGCGGCTTCCTCTGGATGGGCGCCTCAAGCTCCATCCACCACGCAAAGCTCCGCAGCCGTCTCTACTTGGTAAGTGCCGCCGGCCTCGCTGAGCCGGCACTAGGCGTGCCGAACTCGGCAACAGTGGCTGACGTCCTGGACATTTCACCCACCGGAAGTCCCGCCGTCGTGATTTGCGGCCCCGACGGCAAACCGCAGGGAGTTGTGGATTTCAGCGCAACACTCGCGGTGCCCGCCGCTGCCTCTACGACGACGCCCGTCACCGCTGTGTCGCACGCCCTGGCTGCAGGGGCTTACGTTCCGGAATGGTCGAAGGGGCAGGAATTGATCCAGTACTTGGCCCGACTCGAAGGCGGCGAATACGCTGTGGTGGACCACAACGGCATCGTCACCGGGCTGCTCCGGCAGCAGGCGGTAGTGACGGCCATAACAGGTAAGGAAGCACGCAGGAGCGGGCGCGCCTGACTGCGTTGCCGGTAGAGTTACATGCCGGCGGTTATACAAAAGAGACCCATTGATTTTTTGGCGCCCACCAGCCGGTCACACATCGCGGCCCAGCCGTACAGGAGCGAGGAACACCACATGAGCAGCGAAACCGCCGCCCCCGCAGCAAGCGCAGGCACTGACGAGTCGGCCACCGGCTCGGCCGTACAGCCGACAGGCGCTGCACGACGCCGCGGGCCTTTCCGCGTGGGCGAGCGGGTCCAGCTCACGGACGAGCGCGGGCGAATGAACACCATCACCTTGGAAGTGGGCGGCGCTTTCCATACGCACCGCGGCTTCTTGAACCACGATGAAATCATCGGCAAGGTGGATGGGTCCGTGGTTAGCAACAACGTCGGCCAGCAGTACCAGACGTTGCGGCCCCTGCTCTCTGACTTCGTGCTGTCCATGCCCCGCGGTGCGGCGGTGGTTTATCCCAAGGATGCCGGCCAGATTGTCACCATGGCTGACATCTTCCCCGGTGCACGTGTTGTGGAAGCGGGAGTTGGCTCAGGCGCCCTGTCCATTTCCCTTCTGCGCGCAGTCGGCGACGGCGGTTACCTCCACTCGTTCGAGCGTCGCGAAGAGTTCGCGGACATCGCACGGGGAAACGTGGAGACCATCTTCGGGGGCCCGCACCCCGCTTGGCAGATCTCCCTGGGTGACTTCCAGGAAGAGGTCGTCAAGGCCGAGGCCCCGGGGTCCGTGGACCGGGTTGTGCTGGACATGCTGGCTCCATGGGAATGCCTGGATGCCGTTGCCACCGTGCTGGCTCCCGGCGGCGTCTGGATCAACTACGTAGCAACCGTCACCCAGCTGTCCCGCACCGCCGAGGCAATCCGCGCTGATGGCCGCTTCACAGAGCCGGATGCTTGGGAATCGATGGTTCGAGGCTGGCACCTCGAAGGCCTCGCAGTCCGTCCGGATCACCGCATGGTCGCCCACACCGGATTCCTGCTTGTCACACGCCGCCTGGCCGATGGCGTCACCGGAATCTCCGTGAAGCGCCGCCCGTCCAAGACTGAATTCAGCGAAGAGGACCTTAACGCGTGGACCCCCGCAGCAGTGGGGGAGCGCGCCGTGTCTGACAAGAAACTGCGCCGTGCAGCACGCGACGCAATCGCCGGGACCAACGTCCAGGATGAGCCCTCAGTCACAAACTGACAAAGGTCACAATAGGGTTCGCATTCCGAATGTCACCCAGCACCCTGAGCGTTTCGGGACTAAGGTCTTGTTAAGCGCAGGAAGGGGCTGATGAATCGTGGATACGTCAAACAACGACCTTGGACGGCCGACGCCGGAAGAAGCAAACGACGCAGCGGAGAATACGGCAAGCCGGAGGCTTGGCGCTGTTCAGCCGCCGGAGACCTCGAGTGAACTGACTGTTGCCGAGCGGCAGATCAATATCCTTCGGGACAAGCTTCGCCACATCGACCGCCAGTTGGCAGCCGCAACCCAGAACAACAGCAAACTTGTCAGCATGCTGGAAACGGCGAAGGCCGAAATTCTTCGCTTGAAGGGCGCCTTGGAGCAGGAGGGTCAACCTCCTTACAGCTTCGGTACCGTGGTGCAGATCAACCCACGGAAACAGCCGGCCGCCGGCAGTTCGGGGCAGGCAGCCACCGAAGAGTCCGTGGACATTTTTAATGCGGGCCGCAAGATGCGTGTGGGCGTCAGCCCCCTGGTGAACCTCAACCAGCTCGCTGTCGGACAGGAAGTCCTGCTTAACGAGGCACTGCTGGTAGTGGCCGGACTCGGCTACGAACGCGCCGGCGAGCTCGTCACGCTCAAGGAAATGTTGGGCAGGGACCGGGCGCTGGTGGTCGGCCGCGCCGATGAAGAGCGCGTCGTCAGGCTATCGGGAGCGCTCCAGAGCGTTCACCTGAAAGTGGGCGATGCGTTGTCGCTTGATTCCCGGACAGGTTACGCCCTGGAGAAGGTCCCGCGCGCTGAGGTGGAGAACCTCGTCCTTGAAGAAGTTCCGGACATCACTTACCAGGATATCGGTGGCCTGGGCCCGCAAATCGAACAGATCCGGGACGCCGTGGAGCTGCCGTTCCTGCATCCGGACCTGTACCGTGAGCATGGCCTGAAGGCCCCAAAGGGCATTTTGCTGTACGGCCCTCCGGGCTGCGGCAAGACCCTCATCGCCAAAGCAGTAGCGAATTCCCTCGCTGCCCGGGCGGCGGAACGGGCTGGCAATACCGATCTGAAGAGCTACTTCCTGAACATCAAGGGCCCTGAGCTCCTGGACAAGTATGTGGGTGAGACTGAGCGCCACATCCGGCTGATCTTCTCCCGCGCGCGTGAAAAGGCGTCCGATGGCAGCCCCGTGGTTGTCTTCTTCGACGAAATGGACTCGTTGTTCCGCACACGCGGTACCGGCGTATCGTCCGACGTCGAAACCACCATCGTGCCGCAATTGCTCAGTGAGATCGACGGCGTGGAGCGCTTGGACAACGTGATCGTCATTGGCGCCTCAAACCGTGAGGACATGATCGATCCCGCCATCCTTCGTCCAGGTCGCCTCGACGTGAAGGTCAAGATCCAGCGTCCCGACGCTGAAGCTGCGGCCGACATCTTCGCCAAGTACATCACCACTGACCTGCCGTTCCACGCCCAGGATTTGGCTGAGTATGGCGGCGACGTGCAGGCCACTGTGGATGCCATGGTCCAGCGCACGGTGGAGGCCATGTACTCCACTGAGAAGTCCAACGAGTACCTCGAGGTCACCTACGCCAATGGCGATACCGAGATGCTGTACTTCAAGGACTTCAACTCCGGTGCCGTGGTCCAGAACGTGGTGGATCGCGCCAAGAAGTATGCCATCAAGGATTTGCTGACCAATCAACAGAAGGGTCTTCGAATCGATCACCTGCTTCGGGCCGTTGTGGATGAGTTCCGTGAGCATGAGGACATGCCCAACACCACCAACCCGGATGACTGGGCACGGATTTCGGGTAAGAAGGGCGAGAGGATCACCTACATCCGCACGATCGTTCAGGGCAAGGCCGGTCAGGAACCGGGCAAGTCCATCGAAACCACCGCGAATACGGGCCAGTACCTGTGACAGCAAGACCCGAGGGAACACCGGCAGAGAAACTTCCCGCAGGCGGCGCCATGCGTGTCATGGGCTCCGAAACTGAATACGGAATCCATGCGCCATCAGCGCCGGGAGCCAACGCCACCATGATGTCCGCCAGGATCATTCAGGCTTATGCCACGGTTACCCGGCAACGGGCGGCCGGCGGGGCTGAGACGCGGTGGGACTACACGGACGAGGAACCTTTGCACGATGCCCGCGGTTGGACCGTGGACAGGGCGGTGGCGGATCCCAGCCAGCTGACGGACCAGCCGCCAGTGCTCGACGCCGAAGCGGTCGCCCTGGCTTATGGTCGCCAGGAGTTGGAACTGGATGGCGCAGACGAGTCCGGCTCCCTCCTGATGAACATGGTCCTCGGCAATGGTGCGCGCCTTTACGTGGACCACGCGCACCCTGAGTATTCCAGCCCGGAGGTCACCAACCCACGCGATGCCGTGGCATGGGATGCCGCCGGTGACCTGGTTGCCTTGGCCACCGTCCGGAAGGTCGCCTCCGATCCCTCACTTCCTCCGATCAACCTGTACAAGAACAACACCGACAACAAGTCCGTGTCCTACGGCTCGCATGAGAACTACCTCATGCCGCGTTCTGTGCCCTTCGGAGACATCATCCGTGGGCTCACGCCGTTCTTCGTCTCCCGTCAGGTCATCTGTGGCGCGGGCCGGGTGGGGCTGGGGCAGGACAGCTCAACGCCCGGCTACCAGATCAGCCAGCGGGCAGATTTCTTTGAAGCCGAGGTGGGGCTGGAGACAACCATCCGCCGCCCCATCATCAATACGAGGGACGAGCCCCATGCGACAGCGGACAAGTACCGACGCCTCCACGTGATCATTGGGGACGCCAACCTCAGCCAGGCCTCAAATTTCCTCAAGTTCGGTACCACCGCCATGGTCCTGAGCCTCATTGAGGCAGGACAGGCTCCGAAGATTGAGGTTCACGAGCCCGTCCAGGCGCTCCAAGCCATCAGCCACGACACCACGATGGCTGTGACCGCAAGGCTCCTCGACGGAAGACGCGTGACCGCCCTCGATCTCCAGTGGATGTATTACGAGGCAGCCGCCAAACTGGCCCAGGAGACAGGGGTGGCGGATTCGGTCACCGGAGATGGCCACACCCATCTGGTCCTGTCGCAGTGGGAGTCCACGTTGACAACCCTGGGCACTGATCCTGATGCCGCTGCCTCGTCGGTTGAATGGGTGGCCAAGAAATCGCTTCTGGAAGGTTACCGCCACCGGGACGGACTGGCGTGGGACGACGCCCGGCTCGGCTTGGTGGACCTTCAGTGGTCGGATATCCGGCCGGAGAAAGGCCTTTACTACAGGCTGCTCTCCAGGGACCGGATGACGCGCATAGTCGACGACGGCGACATCACCCGGGCGGTCGCCGAACCGCCGTCGGATACCCGCGCTTACTTCCGCGGCCGGTGCGTTTCGAAGTTCGGAAAGGACGTTGTCGGCGCCAGCTGGGACTCGGTGATTTTCGATGTTCCCGGGCTGGGGAAACTGCAGCGGGTACCCACGCGCGAACCCCTGCGGGGAACCCAGGCCCTCACCGGCGCCCTTTTCGACCGGCATGAGGACGCTGGCACTTTCCTGTCCGAATTGATGGGCCGGAACCCGCCTCCGGCGAGGAGCTGAAGAGTGGCAGCCACAGGGAGATTCGTGCCCCCGCAAAGCCACGCGCAGCAGCCCGCAGCGTGGCACTATGGCAGTAGGAAGTCTCCGTCAACAGGGGACTGACAGTAGGGAGAAAGAAAATGGCAGCACAGGAGCAGCAACAACCACAGTCCCGGGAAACCGAGACCGAGGTGGATGTACCGGAGGCACCCCCGGCAGCACCCGAGGCACAGGCCTCGGAGGCGACGCAGGGAGTGGATGACCTTCTTGACGAAATCGACGGCGTTCTGGAATCCAACGCTGAAGAATTCGTCAGGGCGTTTGTCCAAAAGGGCGGCCAGTAACAGGACCCACCCCCGCAGGTACTGCCCGGTAGGCGTGAGGCCACCGGGCATCGGAACGCAGAGTCGAAGGAGTGCAGCAATGCAGGACCCATCAACCGGCCCCCTGGCCACCCAGGCAACGTCTTCTTTCACGGAGCATCTTCAACGTTCGCGTCCCGAACTCCTACCGTTCAATCAATTGTTACCCGCCGGCACAGTGCCGTCGTCGCCGCATGCCACCACCATCGTGGCCTTGACCTACGCCGGTGGTGTGTTGATGGCCGGGGATCGCCGGGCCACCATGGGCAACATCATCGCCAGCCGTCACATCGAGAAGGTGTTTCCTGCCGACGAGTACTCCGTGCTGGGCATAGCAGGCACCGCCGGCTTGGCAATCGACATCACACGGCTTTTCCAAGTTGAACTGGAGCACTACGAAAAGATCGAGGGCACGCTGCTCAGCCTCGTGGGCAAGGCCAACCGCCTGGGTGCGATGATCCGCGGAAACCTGCCCATGGCAATGCAGGGGATGGCGGTCATTCCGTTGTTCGCAGGCTTCGACCAGGTGGCAGGCGTGGGCCGCTTGTTCTCGTACGACGTCACAGGCGGCCGCTATGAAGAACAGGAGCATCACTCCGTTGGCTCCGGTTCGGTGTTTGCACGGGGAGCGCTGAAGAAACTGTGGAAGCCGAACTTGTCTGAGGAGGACGCCATATCCGTGGCCGTTGAGGCGCTCTACGATGCTGCCGACGACGACTCCGCCACCGGTGGCCCCGACCCCGTCCGGCAACTATGGCCGGTGGTCTACACGGTCAACCGCTCCGGCAACCGACGTGTCCCTGAGAGGGACCTGGCTGCGGTAGCCGGCGCAATCGTTGAATCGCGTGCCGTCGCCGGACGGGAGGCCTGACATGACACAGCAGTTTTATGTCTCTCCCGAACAGTTGATGAAGGACCGTGCGGACTTCGCACGCAAGGGCATCGCACGCGGGCGCTCTGTGGTGGTCATCAGCTGCGCCGATGGCATCGCATTGATCGCGGAGAACCCTTCGCCGTCGTTGCACAAAATCGGTGAAATCTACGACAAAATCGCCTTCGCCGCAGTGGGCAAGTACAACGAATTTGAGAGCCTCAGACAAGCAGGCGTCCGCTACGCAGATGTTCGCGGCTACTCCTACGATCGCGAGGACGTGACGGCCCGGGGCCTGGCCAGCGTTTATGCTCAAAGCCTCGGAGCTGTATTCACGGCCGAGCAGAAGCCGTTCGAGGTGGAATTGGCAGTGGCCGAAGTCGGCGTCACGCAGGAACAGGACCACCTGTACCGCCTCACCTTCGATGGATCAATCGCCGATGAGAACGGCTTCGTGGTCATGGGCGGACTTGCTGACCAAATTTCCGACGTCGTCAACGGGGCTTGGGAGCCGGAGCTCAACTTGGCGGGGGCCATGCAATTGGCACTTCGTGCCCTCGCCACCAACAAGGAAGTTGAAGAATTGCCCGCTGCCGCCGTGGAAGCCGCCGTTCTTTACCGCGATTCGGAAAGCAACCGCGGATCCCGCAGGGCGTTCCGACGGCTGCTTCCGGAAGACATGACCCGGTTGCTCACAGAGGAGAGCTGAGATGGATAAGCGGATATTTGGCATTGAAACGGAATTTGGAATTTCCTATTCCAGCCCCGATTCCCGCCCTTTGGCACCCGAAGAAGTGGCACGCTACCTCTTTCGCAAAGTGGTCAGTTGGGGCAGGTCATCCAATGTCTTCCTGACCAATGGCTCCAGGCTGTACTTGGATGTGGGCTCCCACCCTGAGTACGCCACCGCAGAGTGCGATGACCTTGCACAGCTCATTGCCCATGACAGGGCGGGCGAACTGATCCTGGACGACCTCGTGGATGAGGCCCAGGCAAGGCTGGCCGCGGAGGGGTTCAATGGCACGGTTTATCTCTTTAAGAACAACACCGATTCAGCTGGTAACTCCTATGGCAGCCACGAGAATTACCTCATACCGCGGCGTGGAGAGTTCTCCCGCCTTGCCGAGATCCTGATCCCCTTCCTGGTCACCCGGCAACTGATCGCGGGTGCCGGCAAGGTCTTGAAGACCCCGCACGGTGCCACGTTCGCGTTTTCTCAACGGGCCGACCACATCTGGGAGGGCGTCTCCTCTGCGACCACCCGGTCCAGGCCCATCATCAACACCCGCGATGAACCGCACGCGGACGCAGAGTTCTACCGCCGCCTCCACGTGATCGTGGGGGACTCCAACATGTCCGAAACTTCCGCGCTGCTCAAGGTCGGCACGGTGGACCTCATCCTGCGCATGATCGAGGCCGGCGTCATCATGCGGGACATGCGCATGGAGAACCCCATCCGAAGCATCCGCGAAATTTCCCACGACCTGACGGGCCGCGCATTGGTACGGTTGGCCAACGGACGGCAGCTCACCGCACTTGACATCCAGCGCGAGTATCTCAACAAAGTCACCGATTTCGTGGCCACAAACGGTGCCCACAACGCCCACGTTCCGCTCATCCTGGACTTGTGGCAGCGGACCCTGGATGCCATTGAGAGCGGCGACACCAGCACCATCGACACCGAAGTTGATTGGGCCATCAAGAAGAAGCTCATGGATGGCTACATGCGCCGCCATGACCTCAGTCTTGATTCACCACGCATTGCCCAACTGGACCTCACCTACCATGACATCTCGCGGCAACGTGGCATCTTCTTCCTCTTGCAGGCGCGCGGCCAAGCACGCAGGCTGGTCACTGAAACCGACGTTAAGGATGCTGTGGATGCCCCGCCACAGACAACGCGCGCAAAACTGCGGGGAGACTTTGTGCGCAGGGCACAGGAGCTTGGCCGCGACTACACAGTTGACTGGGTACACCTGAAACTCAACGACCGCGCACACCAAACCATCCTCTGCAAGGATCCGTTCCGGAGCGTTGACGAACGGGTGGATGCCCTCCTGGACTCCATGGGCTGACGGGCCTTATAAGCTGGCTCCCAGCTTCACGGGCTATTCTGGATAGTGGTCTCTTCCCGAGATACACCTTGCTTGGATGCGCAACGCGTCTTTCCGAGTGTCCCTTTGCCCCGACGAAAGTGTCTTTTTGTGCGTCGACTCCTAGCAATTCTACTTCCCGCCCTGCTGCTCATCACCGCGTGCGGAGGCGGAAGCACTCCGGCCGCTGAGCCCACCAGCCAGTCAGCAGGCGAAGTCGCCAAGCTCGACTCCGTGAAAGTTACGGATAACGGCAATGACAAAGCGCCCGGCATTGAATTCTCCAAGCCCCTCGCCGTGACCGAACCCACCGTCAAGGTTGTCAACGAAGGTGACGGTGAACCCGTCAAGGCTGGACAGACGGCGGAGCTGGCGTATCTCGCATTGGATGGCACTGACGGCAAGACCCTGGAAGATGCGTACGCGGCCGAGCCCCGGCAACTTGAGCTTACGGACCAGCTCAAATCCGAAAACGCGCTGATCTACAACGCCTTTGTCGGCGCCAAGGTCGGTTCGCATGTTGCCTTTGCTGTGCCCGGCACTGCCACTGGTGCTGCCGCAGCATCCACCCAGCTGATCGTCTTCAAACTGGTTGCCGCCAAGGATGCAGCCCCGGTGCTGGAAAAGCCTGAAGGTGAAACTGTTACGCCTCCCGCGGGACTCCCCACCGTGAAGGAAAACGACAAGGGCATCCCGGAGATCTCGGTTGAGGGAATCGCAGCTCCCACTCAGCTGATCGCCCAGGACCTTATCAAGGGATCCGGCGCGGCAGTCAAGGCCACCGACACGCTTACCGTCAACTACGTGGGCGTCAACCTTTCCGACGGCAAGAAGTTCGATTCCAGCTTTGATCGCGGCGAGCCTACAAGCTTCCCGCTCTCCGGCGTCATCAAGGGCTGGACCCAGGGCCTGGAAGGCAAGACCGTAGGTTCCCGCGTCCTCCTGGTCATCCCCCAGGACCTCGCGTATGGCGAGGCAGGTCAGGGCGAAGCCAAGGGCCACCTGGTGTTCGTCGTGGACATCCTGGGCGTCAAGTAACGCCAGCAGGATAGGCAGGCACTCGCTTAGGCTGGTTCCTGACATATTTTCTTTTCTCACCTAAGGAGCAACCATGTCATTTGGTCAGCGTGACTTCGACCGCACCAAGCCCGAAATCGACTTCCCCGAAGGCGACGTCCCCACGGACCTTGTCATCACGGATCTCATTGAAGGCACCGGCACCGAGGCCAAGGCCGGGGACACCGTGTCCACCCACTACGTCGGCGTTGCCTGGTCCACGGGCGAAGAATTCGACGCTTCCTGGGGCCGCGGCGCTCCGCTCGACTTCCGCGTAGGCGTCGGCCAAGTCATCCAGGGCTGGGATCAGGGTCTGCTCGGCATGAAGGTCGGCGGCCGCCGTCGCCTGGAAATCCCCTCGGAGCTGGCTTACGGCTCACGCGGCGCCGGTGGAGCAATCAAGCCCAACGAGGCCTTGATTTTCGTGGTTGACCTCGTAGCCGTCCGCTAGGACTTTGGCTTTTCGCAAGGCGCGTTACCTTCCGGTTTTGCCGGTCGGTGACGCGCCTTGCTGCTTTCCCGCAGGTTTTTAGTAACGTAGCAAGCGTGTCCGCATCCCGCACTGAACGCCTGTTGAATCTCCTCCTTGCTTTGCTCAATACCAAAGTGGGCCTCCCACGTGCCGTGCTGCGCGAAAAGGTTTACCACGATTCGGCGGAGAACGATGTCGCCTTTGGACGGATGTTCGAGCGCGACAAAGTTGACCTGAAGCACTTTGGCTTCGAGATCGAGACCTTGACGGATCCGCAAAACTTCGGCGCCGACGACCCCGCCTCCACCCGATACCGCATTGGCAAGGACTCCAACCGGCTGCCCGATGTGAGTTTGACGCCTGCAGAGAGCACCGTGCTGCTGCTCGCTGCACAGTTGTGGGAACGCGCAGCGCTGGGAACCGCAGCCGCCAACGCCGTCCGCAAGCTGCAGGCAGCCGGAGGCTTCACGGATGTGGACCTCCCAGCAGGGGTCCAGCCCCGGATCAAACCCGCCGGACAAGCTTTCGACGACGTCGTTGCAGCCATGCACGGCAAGCACCCGGTCCGCTTCGGCTACCTCGCGGTCAGTACCGGGCGCGAAGAAGTCCGCGAAGTGGAGCCTTGGGGACTGGGCAGCCGCTTCGGCCAGTGGTACCTCGTGGGCTTGGACCGGGGGAGGGACGCCAAGAGGCTCTTCAGGCTTTCCCGGATGACCACAGCAGTGAGCGTGGACACCTCGGGCAGTTTCCTTCCGCCGGAGGGTTTCAACGCCCGGGCTGAGCTGGACGCCCTCAACGAGCTTCCCGTTCAGCGGGCCACCTTGGTCGTCGAAAAGGACAGGTTGCTTGCCCTCCGCAAAAGGGCTGCTTTCATCCAAACGGACCCTGATGAACGCAGCCGGGACCGCATATCTGTGGATTTCCGGGATCCTGAGCAACTAGCAGAAGAGTTGGCATCCTACGGGCCCCACGTCAAGGTGACCGGACCCGCGGAACTGCGCTCCGCCGTCGTACGCCGCCTCCAAGCAGCCGCAAACTTTGATGACGTTTCCCCGATACCCGTTGAGTTTCCGGAAGCGGGACGCGCGCCCCGGGCACGCAAGCGCACGTCCGAAGACCAATTGTCCAGGATGCTGCAGCTGGTGCCGTTTCTGGTCCACCATCAAGGACTGCATATCCAGCAGGTGGCTGATCACTTTGGCATCAGCCGCAAGGCGTTGATTGACGACCTGAAGATCCTGATCTGTTCCGGCCTGCCCGAGGGATATCCGGATGACCTGCTGGACATCCAGTGGGAGAACGATCACGTGTATATCTCCGAGCACCTGGATTTGAATCGTCCCGTGCGTTTCAGCGAGGACGAAGCGGCCGCACTACTGACCGGCCTGGCCATGCTGGGCGATCTGCCGGCGCTGGCAGGCCTGACAGAAGATGAGTCCGGCAGCGCCTTGGAATCCGTCACCATCAAGCTGACGGGTGCTGCCGGGCAGGCAGCACGATTGGCCGGTTCCGTGTCCGGCCAATCGGTGGCGCCTGAACAGTCACAGGCTTTCGCTGCCATAACCAGAGCCATCAGGGAAGGTCAGCAATTGAGGCTCAGGTACTTCTCGTTGCAACGCGACGAAGTAACCGAGCGTGACGTGGACCCCCTGCGGCTCTACTCGCTGGACAATACGTGGTACTTCGAGGCCTACTGCCACAGCAAGGCCGGCATCAGGAACTTCCGGCTGGACAGGGTGGAAACCTTGGAGAGCAATGGTCGGCCCGTGTCCGGCGCTGCGACTGCAGAGCAGGATTTTCCGGCCAGGTTGTTCACTCCTGGAGACGACGACGTGCTGGTGATCCTCCAGCTGACGCGACAGGGTGCCGGACTGGCTGACGACTACTACGCCGAACGCACGGCCCAACTGCCCGACGGCGGATTGCTCGCCGAAGTGAGGTTTGGCAATCCGGAGTGGCTGCCGATGTTTGTTTCGCAGCATGGGGGATCCGTTCGAATCCTCGAACCCGGGACCTTGCGGCAGGAAAGCCGTGCGTGGGTTGACGCGGCCCTGGTGCAGTACGACTCACCTTCGGGCACCAAGGCTGGCTAGACTACTCAAATGCCTTGGTGGTTTTGGATCCTGTTGTGGATCGCGCTTATAGCCCTTTCGTTGCTCCTTCACCTGACACTGGGCTATCGCTTGTACCGAAAATTCATGTCAACTGTTCATGAACTGGCTGCTGCGGGTAAACGTTTCAGCAATCTCTCACCTGTCGTGGAAACCTCCGACGTTGACGGCGCGAATCCCCGGCCAGAACCGGGATCCGCAATTTTTGCCTCCCCGGACCAGATGCGTCATGATTACCTGACGGCCAAAGCCTTCCGCCAGGAAGTTCGCCGTCAACGGCGCGTCAAGCGCAAAGCCGAGCGCGGTCAGCCGCAATCCCTGCACGACATTGAAATCAGATAGACGTAGGATGTATCCAAAAGGAAAGGACCTCCCCACATGAGGCTCGAAGGCTGGCATCTCATCATTATCATCGTCCTGGCTCTGGTGCTCTTTGCAGCGCCGAAGCTGCCGTCCATGGCGCGCAGCATTGGGCAGTCGATGCGTATTTTCAAGTCTGAAGTCCGGGAAATGAAGAAGGATGGTTCTTCCGAGGCGAAGGACTCCCAGGACGCTTCCGACGCCGTAGAAGGCAAGGTAGTAGGCCACCCGGACGTCAAGACCAAGAACAACGGCGAGACTGACGTACCGCCCTCCAACCGCGTCTAAAGAGAAGTGGTAGAAACGAAGGGGCGCAAGGCCAACCCCGAAGCCCGGATGGCGCTCCTGGACCACCTCAAGGAGCTGCGAAACCGGCTCTTCAAGGCTGCAATCGGCGTCATTCTGGGAACAGTGGTGGGCTTCATCGTCTACCAGCCCCTCCTGGAAGCACTGATCAAGCCGATCAAGGACCTCAATGAAAAAGAGGGACGCGCTGCCACGCTGAACTTTGATGGCGTCGCGAGTTCGTTCGACCTCATGGTTCAGGTTTCGGTCTTTCTCGGTGTGATCCTGGCAAGCCCTGTCTGGATCTACCAACTTTGGGCCTTCATAGTGCCTGGGCTCCACAAGAAGGAGCGGCGCCTCGCACTGTCCTTCGTGGCAGCAGCGGTCCCGCTGTTCATCGGCGGTGTCCTGCTTGCCTGGCTGGTGCTGCCCAATGCCGTTCGCGTGCTGACCGACTTCACTCCGGTGGGCGGGTCAAACTTCATCAGCGCTGAAATCTACTTGGCCTTTGTCCTCCGGCTCCTTCTGGCCTTTGGTATCGCATTCCTGGTGCCCGTGGTGCTGGTTGGATTGAACCTCGCGGGAATAGTCAAGGGCAAACAGCTCATCAAAAGTTGGCGAATCACCATCTTCCTAGTGTGCTTGTTCGCTGCGATGGCAGCTCCGGGCGCTGACGCCATGAGCATGTTCTACCTCGCGGCGCCCATGCTGCTCCTGTTCTTCGCGGCCATCGGCGTCTGCGTCCTGAATGACCGGCGCCGTGAGCGCCGTGCCATCAAGCGGGCAGCTGAGACCGAGGCCACTGCAGACATCGCAACCCCGGCCACGGATCTGGAGAATCTCTAGACCTTGGGCCACTAGGCTTGATGCATGTCCTCCACTTCCGGGTCTTCATCACCATCAGACCGTTATCAGGCGGCAGCCCAGCGGGCAGCTGAGTCGAAAACTTACTTGGGCTCGTTCGCCCGTACCTTGGACTTTGACCTGGACGACTTCCAACGTGAGGCGTGCAGGTCGCTCCAGGAAGGCCGCGGCGTTCTGGTGGCAGCCCCCACCGGCGCTGGTAAGACGATCGTTGGCGAATTCGCGATCTACCTGGCCTTGGAACGGGGACTTAAGGCCTTTTACACCACGCCCATCAAGGCCCTGAGCAACCAGAAGTACTCGGAACTGGCGGCAAAATACGGACCCGCGAACGTTGGCTTGCTGACAGGTGATACCACCATCAACGGAGAAGCTCCCGTAGTGGTCATGACCACCGAAGTTCTTCGAAACATGCTTTACGCCGATTCTGAAACCCTTGGCGACCTGGGGTTTGTGGTGATGGACGAAGTTCATTACCTGGCAGATCGATTCCGCGGCGCCGTCTGGGAAGAAGTCATCATCCACTTGCCCAGCGAAGTGCAGGTTGCCTCGCTGAGTGCCACAGTTTCCAATGCGGAAGAGTTCGGCGCCTGGCTGGATACGGTCAGGGGCGATACGGACGTCATCGTCTCCGAACACCGTCCTGTACCGCTTTGGCAGCACGTCATGGTGGGCCGGGAAATAGTGGATCTCTTTGCCGGTGACACGACCTTCGACGAGATTGCGCCCCAGGCACCTGGTGCACAGGAAACCGAAGTGCCGGATCTTTCCGAAGCGGACGAGGTACTGACCGAGCCGGCCCCTACTGATCGACGACGTCCCGCAGCCAAGCGCATGTCCGCAAACACAGTCCGCCAGGCAGTCACCGGCCCCGAGTTCGAAGTGAACCCGGACCTCTTGGCCATGGCGCGCTCAGAGAGCCGGATGAACATGAATGGCCGATTTGGCCATGGTGGCCGGAGTCGTCGGCGCCAGGACCGGTACCGCGATGACCGGCAGCAATCCGAGCAGCGCAGTCCGGTGCGGAAGGCCAGCCGCCCCCAGGTCATTGAGAGCCTCAGGCGCCAGGATCTTCTGCCCGCCATTACCTTCATTTTCTCCAGGGCAGGTTGTGACGCTGCCGTAGCGCAGTGCGCGGCATCGGGACTTTGGCTGACCACCGAACGTGAACAGCAGATCATTGCCCAGCGGGTGGACGAGGCGAGCCACGAGATTCCCGCTGACGACCTCGACGTCCTCGGATTCTGGGGCTGGCGCGACGGCCTTGTCAGGGGCTTCGCGGCCCACCACGCAGGCATGCTTCCAACGTTCAAGGAAGTAGTGGAGAAGCTCTTTGCCGACGGCTTGGTCAAGGCAGTCTTCGCCACCGAAACACTGGCCCTTGGTGTCAACATGCCTGCACGCTGCGTGGTGCTGGAAAAGCTGGAAAAGTTCAACGGCGAAGCTCACGTCAACATCACTGCGGGGGAGTACACCCAGCTCACAGGCCGCGCGGGACGTCGAGGCATTGATGTCGAAGGCCATGCCGTTGTGCTGTGGCAGCCGGGTACTGATCCGGCCGCCGTAGCTGGACTCGCCTCCCGGCGCACGTACCCCCTGAACTCCAGCTTCAGGCCTACGTACAACATGAGCATCAATCTGATTGCCCAGTTCGGACGGGTCCGGGCACGCGAAATCCTAGAGTCCTCCTTTGCCCAGTTCCAGGCTGACCGCTCAGTGGTGGGCCTTGCACGGCAGGTGCGTGGACGTGAAGAGTCGCTGGCGGGCTACGCCAAGTCCATGGAGTGCCACCTGGGCGACTTCACCGAGTACGCAAAGCTCCGGCGTGAACTCAGTGATGCCGAGAATTTCGCTGCCCGCGACCACCATCGCGCCCGGAAATCCCATGTTGCTGATTCCCTCACACGCTTGATCCCCGGCGACGTCATCAGCATCTACAGCGGCCGACTTGCCGGTCATGCCGTTGTGCTGGAGGTGGACCCCAATGCCCGGGAACCACGCCCCTCCGTGCTCACCTCTGACAACCAGCTGCGACGCATCGGTGTCCATGACCTCGATGGTCCCGTGTCACCGATAACACGTATCCGCATTCCGAAATCCTTCAATGCCAAGGTTCCCAAAGCCCGCAGGGACCTCGCTTCCTCCATGCGGCACGCCATCAGCGAGGACGCTCCCCAAAGCCGCCGTAACAGCAGGCACGAAGACTTCGGGCTCGGCGCCCGCCTGCCGGATCAAGAGAAGAAAATCGCAGATCTTCGCCGGGCACTGCGTGCTCATCCATGCCATGGGTGCAGCGAACGCGAAGACCATGCACGGTGGTCGGAGCGCTGGTGGAAACTGCGCAGGGAGACCGACGGCCTGGTCCGGCAGATCCAAGGCAGAACCAACACCATTGCCAAGACGTTCGACCGCGTCTGCGATGTTCTTTCGGTTTACGGTTACCTGGAAACCAGCGACGCCGGCCATGTCACCATCAGCACCGATGGGCAACGGCTGCGCCGGATCTATGGAGAGAAGGACCTGCTCATCTCCCAGACTGTTCGGCGGGGCGCCATCAACGACCTCGATGCCGCCGAACTGGCTTCGTTTGCCAGCACCTTGGTTTACCAGGCCAAACGGGAAGACCGCGGGCTGCGGCCCAAGATGCCTAGCGTCTCACTGGAATCGGCCATAGACATCGTCATCCGTGAATGGTCGCAGCTGGAAGACACCGAGGAACGCAACAGGCTGCCTTTGACGGGCGAACCGGAACTCGGACTGATGTGGCCCATGTACAAGTGGGCCAAGGGGCGCCACCTTCAGGACGTGCTCAGCGGAACGGACCTCGCGGCCGGAGACTTTGTGCGCTGGGCGAAGCAAGTGGTGGACCTCCTTGACCAGCTGGCCAAGATCCCGCAACTGGACCCGCGTTTGGCCCGCATCTGCCGTGAATCCATTGACTTGGTCCGCCGCGGCGTGGTGGCTTACTCCACGGTGGCTTAGCGCGTCCCTTCCCTGATTGACAGTTTTCAACGCTCGAGGAGCACAACGCATGAACCAGCCAGGCGTGCCATCCGGCCAAGACCACAACACCAAGTACCGCAAGGTCACGATGTATCGCAACGGTTCGATCTATACCGCAGCCGACCCCTTTGCCACCGCCATGGTGGTGGACGGCGACACCGTAGCCTGGGTGGGCTCCGAGCAGGCAGCCACCTCCATCGCTGACTCATCCATGGACATCATCGATCTCCGGGGTGCCCTCCTTGCGCCCGGATTCGTGGACTCACATGCACACCTGACGGAGACAGGCCTTGCCCTGTCCGGTCTGAAGCTCGCAGCGGTGCGTTCGGCCAAGGAACTGCTCGACGCCGTTGCCTCCGCCGGCGGTACGGGCACAGTCCTGGGCCACGGTTGGGATGAAACCGCGTGGGAAAATCCTGTGCTCCCTACCCTTGAAGAGCTCGAAAGGGCATCCGGTGGACGGCACGTCTATCTTTCACGCATCGACGTCCACTCAGCCCTCGTGTCCTCCTCGCTGGCCGCGGCCGCAGGGTTGAATGGCCTCGACGGGTTCTCCGGAGTCGCACGCGTGGTGCGGGCAGCACACACCGCATCCCGGTTGACGGCGCGGATGTTCCCGGAGTCCGAAAGGCGCGGGTACCAGGAGCAGGCCCTGCAGGAGGCCGCGTCCCATGGATATGTAGCCATGGCCGAGATGTCCGCACCACACATTTGCGGATCCGAAGACCTGAGGATGGCCGCCTCGTGGAACCGCCACGGAGACAAGCCCGAGGTGCTCCCTTATTGGGGCGAGCTGGCGACGTCGGAGGAGCACGCCCAGGCCATACTGGACGCCTTGGGTACCGAGGTTCTGGGTCTGGCCGGTGACCTCAACATGGACGGTTCCATCGGTTCCCGCACGGCGGCCCTCCTGGACGACTACGCCGACGCACCGGGCCACCGCGGGAGTTTGTACCTTTCAGTGGACGATGCCACCAAGCACCTGATATCCACGTCCCTTCTGGGGGTCCAGGCAGGCTTCCACGTCATAGGTGACGCCGGACTGGGCGCAGTACTGGACGCACTGGATGCAGCAGCCGACGAAGTGGGGGAGCAGCGCATCCGGGCAGCCGGCCACCGCCTTGAGCACGTGGAGATGGCAGACCAGTCCGCCATCGATCGGCTGGCCAAGTACTCCGTGTCGGTCAGCGTTCAGCCTGGTTTCGACGCCGCATGGGGTGCCTCAGGCGGCCTCTACGAGCAGCGTTTGGGTGGCCGCAGCCAAACGATGAACCCCTTTGCATCCTTCTACGCAAGCGGCGTGCCTATCGCTTTCGGCAGCGACAGCCCAGTCACGCCTCTCCGCCCGTGGTCGAGCGTACGAGCCTGCCTGGAGCACAGCAACCCGGAGCAAAGAATTTCGGCTCGTGCCGCGTTCTTGGGCCACACACGTGCGGGGTGGCGGGCCACCAAGCACCGGAACCCCCTGATGGGCCAGCTGGTGCCGGGGGCACCTGCGAGTTTCGCCGTCTGGGAAGTGGACGAACTGATGGTCCAGGTGGCTGATAACCGAGTACAGTCATGGAGCACGGACCCCCGGGCGCGGACGCCCCTTCTGCCTGCTCTGGACACTGGCAGCGATCCCCGTTGCCTGCAGACGGTCCGCGAGGGACATGAGCTGTTCGCCCACGAATCGCTCAGGGTGTAAAGCAGGAATTTCCATCGGCACAGTGCCGCCTGATCTGCGACGACAGACGAAACCGCAGGTCATTGGCCGGTTGACACCCTAAGGTGAGTCCGTAGCATTGAGGCTCAACGGACAATCAACGCAGGGGCTGTGGCCGTAGCGTGGTGGTCCGGTCGTGGCCGGAGCGCATTCATGGTGGCGGCAGATGAGTGGGCAGGTCCACAGCGACCCGGAAAACAGTGCGTTTGCGGTTTCGTCCTCCGACGCCACTGGTCCCGGGCTTGTGGACCTGCCCGCCAGCGCGCCGCCACTGCCTGCGACCATGTGTCCGGCGCCACAGCCGCCAAATGAGTCCTTGCCGTCGTCCTATAATGGAGAGTTGCGCCAGAACGCCAGCCGTAAGGCTGCTCCGGCACACTGACCGCTCCATCAAGGAAAGGCCTCTTCTTGCGTGTCCTGACGATCATTCCCACCTACAACGAGCTGGAATCGCTCCCCGTGACATTGGGTCGACTGCGCGCAGCAGTGCCCGATTCCGATGTCCTGGTGGTCGACGACAACAGCCCTGACGGCACGGGAAAGCTTGCCGACGACTTCGCCGCAAAGGACAGCCAGGTGCATGTACTGCATCGCAAGGGCAAGGAAGGCCTGGGAGCCGCGTACATCGCCGGCTTCAAGTGGGGACTGGCCGCAGGCTATGACGTCCTGGTGGAAATGGACGCTGACGGTTCACATAAGCCGGAGCAGTTGCCGCTTCTCCTGGACGCCGTCAAGGACGGGGCAGACCTTGCAATGGGCTCACGATGGGTTCCCGGCGGGAGTGTGGTTAACTGGCCGCTCTACCGCCAGGCCATCTCCCGTATCGGCAGCACCTATGCCCGCATTATGCTGGGCGTCAAGATCAAGGACGTCACCGGCGGCTACCGTGCTTTCCGACGCAGCACTCTGGAAGCACTCAACTTGGACGAGGTCGAGTCGGTTGGCTACGGCTTCCAGGTTGACCTCGCGTGGCGCGTTGCCAAGCTTGGCCTCCGCATCGAGGAGCGCCCCATCACGTTCGTTGAACGCGAACTCGGGGCATCGAAGATGAGCGGCAACATTGTGGTGGAAGCCATGATCAACGTCACCAAATGGGGACTCGCGGCACGTTGGGCAAAGCTCACCCGCAAGTCGCCTGCCGTAGCCAAGTAGCTCGTTACCTTTATCAAGCAGAAAGGCCGGGTCCGGTTCCCAAAGGGAAACCGGACCCGGCCTTTCTTGTGTCCATGGCCGACTAAGCGGAGCGGCGCTCTCCACGGCGCTCACGCAGGATGTTCAGACGATCCTCGAGGATCTGCTCCAGCTCGGGGAGGCTGCGGCGTTCCAGGAGCATGTCCCAGTGGGTGCGGACAGCTTTCTCGTTTGCATCCACAGGACGCTCGCCATCAACCAGCAGCGCTTCCTTGCCGGTCTTGGAAACCCAAACGGGGGGAATTTCGGCCTCGGAGGAGAAGGTCACGAAGACCTGCTCGCCGTCCTCGCAACGGTACTCGACCCGCTGGCGCGGTGCCGGTTCAACGCCGGATTCTGTTTCCATGCTCTGGGCGCCAAGACGCATACCCCGCAGGCTGCGATCGCTCATGATTACTCCCTCTGTCTGTTCGCGGAGCAGGAACCCCGCGCTAGCCGTAAGCCGTTTTCACGATCCTTACGGACTACTTCTGCACACCTTGCATCACTAATTGCAACGC
The DNA here is from genome assembly GCF_017876035.1 of Pseudarthrobacter sp. PvP004. NCBI lineage: Bacteria > Bacillati > Actinomycetota > Actinomycetes > Micrococcales > Micrococcaceae > Pseudarthrobacter > Pseudarthrobacter sp. PvP004. Next base: position 1,264,399 of record NZ_JAGINL010000001.1, on the reverse strand, counting down.
CTGGCCAAGCTTTAATGTTCCATCCACGCTGAACCAGCCGGACAAATATCCCATTATACGCGGATCATCGCCCACTACTCAAAAAGGCGGACAAACAACGAGCGGCCAGCCGGAATAGCTGACCGCTCGGAGACCCTGCAATGCTGGTTTACTCAGCTGGCCGCGGTTGCTGCGCTGTCCCCGCCGGCTCGGAGGTCTTGGTCTGTTCATTTCCACCGAAGAGGCCAGCGGGGGAGTCCCCGTTGTTCCCTCCAAGGGCACCGCCGATGCCTTTGAGTGCCTCTCCGACTTCACTCGGAATGATCCAAAGCTTGTTCGAGCTTCCCTCAGCGATCTTAGGAAGTGTCTGCAAGTACTGGTACGCAAGGAGCTTCTGGTCCGGGTTGCCCTTGTGAATGGCGTCGAAGACCTTCTGGATGGCCTGGGCTTCACCGTCAGCCCTCAGGATGGCCGCCTTCGCGTCACCTTCAGCCGCGAGGATGGCAGCTTGGCGCTGGCCTTCTGCGGTCAGGATCTGCGACTGCTTGGTGCCTTCGGCGGTCAGGATGGCTGCACGGCGATCACGCTCTGCGCGCATCTGCTTTTCCATCGAGTCCTGGATGGAGTGGGGCGGATCAATCGCCTTCAACTCGACGCGGGACACGCGGATGCCCCAGCGACCCGTTGCTTCGTCCAGGACACCACGCAATTGACCATTGATCTGGTCGCGGGATGTGAGTGCTTCTTCGAGGTTAAGCCCGCCCACCACGTTACGAAGCGTGGTAGTGGTCAACTGTTCCACGGCCTGGATGTAGTTGGCGATCTCGTAGGTTGCTGCCCTGGGATCGGTGACTTGGAAGTACACAACGGTGTCAATCGAGACCACCAGGTTGTCCTCGGTGATGACCGGCTGAGGCGGGAACGAAACTACCTGTTCACGCAGGTCGAGCAACGGCAGCAGCCGGTCGACGAACGGGATCAGGATGGTCAGCCCCGGGTTGAGCGTCCGCTGGTACTTGCCGAGGCGTTCAACGACGCCGGCACGGGCTTGCGGGATGATCCTTACCGAGCGGACCAACACGATGATGACAAAAATGACGAGAACAATCAGCACAATTGCTGCTGCTGTTCCTCCTAAGCCGTCCATACATCTCCTTCATTCCCCAATTGCGTGGTTTGATGCGGCGTGGCCCTGGCAGGCTGCCCGGGCCGGCAACCGCTGAAATTCAAGGGCGCGCCTTAGCGCGGGCTATTCTCGGCAGGCGAGGCGACTACCGCCGTCGCGCCGTCGATCCTGGTGACCTGAACTGTCGAACCGGCGTCGAGAACACCGGCCGTGCTGCGGGCGCTCCATACGTCGCCGCCGATCTTGACCAGTCCACTGGTTCCACTCACGGCTTCGATGACGAGAGCGGACTGACCGATGAGCCGGTCGATATTGCTGCGCTGTTCGGCTGGTCCCTTATGCAGGTGCTTCATGGCGACAGGACGGACAAAGACGATCATTAGGAGGGAGACCACGGAGAAGATCACGATTTGGAGCCAGAAATCGGCCCCCGCGAAGTCGGCGATCAGTCCGGCAAGGGCACCGCCACCGAGCATGATGAAGAAGAGGTCGAGGGTAAGCATCTCCACCACCGCGAACGCGAGGAAGACCGTGAGCCAGAGGGCCCACCAATTCTCGCCGAGCCATTCAAACATCATTTCCCCCTTGGTCCCGGATCCCGCGAGCGGGATCACAGTCACTGTTCCTCCATCCTAGCCCGACGTACCGTCCCACGTCAGGACACGGTAAATTCGCTGATTCGGAACTTCGCGCTGGTGGCCACGGAGCCTTCCACCGCGGTCAATTCCGCCAATTGTCCGCGCTGAAGGTGATGCCCGGCTGGACCCATGTAGGCGAGGTCAGCTACCTCCGGTCCGCTGAGCGTCAGGGGGAGATCGAGGCTCTGGCTGGCGCCTGAGAGGAAATGGTCCCGCATGGAGTCCATCAGCCGCTCCTCTTTGCCTTCTTCAATGCCGAGCATGCCTGTCCGGGCTGCGATTTCAGCGAGATGGCCCGGCCTGGGCGTCACAACGATCAGCGAGCCTCCGGGCCGGAGCACCCGGGCGAACTCGGCGGGGTTACGCGGGGCAAAGACCACCGTCACCACATCCGCAGTGTTGTCCGCCATGGGCAGCGGACGCCAAATGTCCCATACAAGGTTTGCGGCCTGCGGATTGAGCCGGGCGGCGCGCCTCAGGGCGAATTTGGAAATATCCACACCGATTCCGGCCACCTTGGAGCGGCCAAGGACAGCCTGGAGGTAGTGGCCCGTGCCGGTACCGGCGTCGAGAACCAGCGCGTCGGGACGTTGGAGTGATCCTGCGGCTGCTTGGGCGACGGCCTGGGCAAGGCCGGAGTAGTGTCCGGCCTCCAGAAACCTGTATCGGGCTGCCACCATGTCCGCCGAATCTGCTTCGAAGACCGTGCCTTTGCCCGTCAGCAGGTTGAAGTAACCCTGTTTGGCTGCGTCGAACAGGTGCCCGGCCTCGCAAGCGAGAGTTCGCTGCCGGCCTTCCCTGAGCTGGAACGTCCCTTGGCAAACAGGACAGCGGAGGGCAGCAACGGCGTCGGACAACATGGCTTCAATCCTACGGCGGGACGGAGTGTCAGGTGCCGGGTGCAGAGCAGCCGGGCTAGGCTCACCAACGTGAAACCCGAGCAATTGCACCTGCTGAACTCAGTGTCCGCCCCGGCAATCCACCCCGATGGAACCAAGGCGGTGGTATCCGTCACGAGGCCTGACTTTGACGCCGACAGCTATGTGGGCCAGTTGTGGAATGTTCCCCTGGACACCACCAAGTTTCCTCGACGCATCACGCGCGGCTTCAGGGACAGTTCGCCGGCGTTCTCACCCGATGGACTTGTCCTGGCCTTCCTTCGGAGTGACCCGAACGGCAAACCGCAACTGTACGTGGTGGAGGCAGCCGGCGGTGAACCGCAGCGCATCACGGACCAGCACGCCGGTGTAGGTGGTTTCGTGTGGGCGCCCGATTCGCACCGGATTGCCTTCGAGGCCCGGGTGCCGGAGCAGGGGCGCTACGGAACGGTCGACGGCGTCGGTTCCGGCGCCGAGGACGCCCGGCTTATCGCTGTCAATCAGTACAAGCAGAACGGCGTCGGATATACCTCCGATCAGCGTCAGCAACTTTTCGTCGTTGAGGTCCCGGAGTTGGGCGGTGAACCTGCTGTTGCTCCGCGGGGGAGGGCCGCCCACGAACAGCCCACCAGGACGGCGACGGGGATTCCAACTGCCAAGCAGGTCACGTACGGTGACTCGGACCACGAGTCGCCGTGCTTTTCAGCTGACGGCACCCACCTTTACTTCATTGCCGCCCTCCATGAAGGACACGACGACGACCTCGTCACCGCTGTCTATCGAGTCGCCGCCGACGGCGGTCAGCCGACCGCCGTCGAACCTTTCAAGCAAAAGCTGCAGACTGTCACGGCCGTGCGTGCCTCCACAGACGGCCGGTGGTTGTTTTACGTGGCCCAGGACCTGGGTGACACCGGCAAGGACTTCGTGGCTCGAAATGCTGTTCTGTACGTCATGCCCATCGCCGGGGGAGAAGCGGCGGCCCTGACGGACGTTGAACATTTGGACGTATCGGGACCTCTGGAACCCAGCGGGCCGGCCAGCGTCCTGGTGCTGAACACAGCGCTGGGAAGTGTCGAACTGCTGGACGTCACGGCGGAGGGCGGGATCACACCACTGGTCCATGGCAACCGTGTAGTTGTCGGGGCAACAGTGGCCGCCAACGGCGAAATTGCCGTGAGTTTCTCAGATGCCTCAACGGTGGGAGATGTCGCGTCACTGGAACGAGGAGAGATCCGCCTTCTCACGGACTTCTCAGCCGCCTTGCGCAACAACTCCCGTGTAACGGAACCCTTGGACTTCGAAGCCGAATCCACCGATGGACAACCCGTTCACGGTTGGGTGGTGCTGCCTGATGGCCCTGGCCCACATCCCGTCCTGCTCACCATCCATGGAGGCCCCTTCTCCCAATACACCGGCGCTTTCTTCGACGAAGCGCAGGTATACGCAGCTGCCGGGTACGCAGTTGTCATGTGCAATCCACGCGGGTCCTCCGGTTACGGACAAGCCCACGGGCGTGCCATCAAGGAACGCATGGGCACAGTGGACATGCAGGACGTGCTCGCGTTCCTGGACTCAGCGTTGGCTTCGTTTGCCGTCCTGGATGAAACACGGGTGGGGATCATGGGCGGTTCGTATGGCGGCTATCTGACCGCGTGGACCATCGCCCACGATCACAGGTTCAAGGGTGCGATTGTAGAGCGCGGTTTCCTGGACCCTGTCAGCTTTGCGGGTTCCGCTGATATTGGCTGGTTCTTCGGGACCGAGTACACCGGGGGAACCCCGGAACAGATGGCGGCCCAAAGTCCCATGGCTGTAGTCTCCCGCGTTGATACACCTACTCTGGTGATTCACAGCGAGAATGATCTACGCTGCCCCATGGAACAGGGTCAGCGCTACTACGCGCAGCTGAAGGCCCAAGGCGTGGAGACGTCATTGCTCATCTTCCCGGGGGAAGATCACGAGTTGTCACGGTCCGGGACGCCTCATCACCGCAGGCAGCGCTTTGATCACATCCTCCGATGGTGGGCAAAGTACCTTCCTACGGACGTGAACCGCAAGGAGGGCTAGCCATACAGTCCGGTTTCCGCCTCAGGGAAGGAATCCAAGGGCCCGTCGTGCCTCATCAATGTTCGGCGCGAACCAGCGGGCGGAGTGCTCAGCATTACTGGACAATGAGCGCAGTTCGGCCCGGTCCAGGTACAGGATGCCCTGAAGGTGGTCTGTTTCGTGCTGCACGATTCGCGCCTGCCACCCAGAGAACCACTCTTCCACGGGCTCGCCTGCTGGATTGGTGTAGCGCAGCTCCACGTTCCGGTGACGCGTCACTACAGCTTGGTATCCGCTGACGGAGAGGCACCCTTCATAAAATGAGGCAGTTTCTGTTCCGAGGGGACGGTACTGCGGGTTAACGATGGCGAAGAACTCCAATGGTTCCCTGTGACGCACCGCCGCCGACTCCGGGTCCACCTCATATTTGTCCTCCAGAACGGCCAGCTGCAAGGGGATTCCCAGCTGGGGAGCGGCCAATCCGACACCCGGGGCGTCGTGCATGACTTCCTTCATGCGCTCCAGGAAGGCCGCCAACTCGGCATCGTCAATTTGGCCGTCGTAGGGGGCCGCCAGCTGGCGCAACACGGGGTGCCCGGCCTGCACGATGGACGGAAGCGCTTCTGCATCAAGCAACCTGCGGACCGCGTCCCGTATCTGGGTTGGGTTATAGTCCGTGGCGGGGCTCGTGGCCTCAGGGTGAGGTTGGTGGGTCATACAGTGAGCCTAACGCGATGAAGGCAATCCCGACGGTGGGCTAGGCTCGACGAATGATCGATTCCACCCCTCTGGATTGTGTACTCGGGTTTGTTCGAACGGTTGAAGCCGGCGGCGGAGCTGCTGAACTGCGGCCCTTCCTGGCCGACGATTTCATACTCACTGAGTGGCCGCATGCCTTGTCCAAGACGGGCTCCACGCGGAACCTGGCCGAGACCTTGTCTGGCGCCGACCACAGCAAGGACATTGTCTCCGATCAGCGCTTTGACGTGGTCCGCACTACGAGCCAGGAAAACCGAGTGGTGCTTGAAATGAACTGGTCGGCCACTTTGCTGCTTGACCTTCCGCACTGGGACCGCGGCGATACCATTCGCGCCAGGAGCACTGCCGTTTTCGAGCTGCGTGATGGGCTAATCATCAGCCAGGACACGTACGACTGTTACTACACGACGCCGGAATAGCTAGCGCCCCGGAAATACCTAACGCATGGTGAAGCGGCGCTCCACCAGTTCTGAAATTGCCGGTATAGCCAGGGCGCTTGCGAAAAGCGTGTTCCTTGCCGACATGGCGGGAGGCGGGAGCGGTCTGCCCAGAGCCATGTTGAGGCCGGCCTGACGTGAAGCGCGAAGCGCCGCTTTCCTGCGTGACTTCTCGAAATTTGCCACATCGCGTCCTACGTCGGCACCCCGAAAGGATGCATCAATGATGGGGGCCAGAGCTGCAGCATCCAACCAGCCAAGGTTCATGCCCTGCCCGCCGATGGGGCTGATCTCGTGAGCGGCATCCCCCAGCAACACCACCCTGCCGTGAACCATGCGCTGAGCCAGCCGCGAACGTACTTCGAAAGCGCTCAACATCGAATTGCCGGCTGTGTCCAGTACCTCACCGGTCCTGGCCGTGACCAGGTGGGCCAGCCCCGCCGCCGTCGGGTTCTTGTGCGGTGCGCCCAGCCTGACGACCCATCTGCGGATGCCTCCTGGCAGAGGAAATGACTCCACGATTCCTTCGGGTTCCAGGTACAACACGGCGTCGGCGCCATGCCCCGTGTCATCCGGGAAATCGCCCATGATGTAGCAGTCCGGATAGCTGCGGAACGGCAAGGCCGGCAGGTAGTGCGGACGGATGGTTGAGTGCGCTCCGTCTGCGGCTATTACCAAGCGTGCATCTGCTTCCAGGCTCCCGGAAGGTGAAACCCCGCGAACGTGTAAGGTTTCGCCGCCGTGGTTGATCTCCTGGACATCGACACCCCGGACGATGGCGCCGGCATCCAGATCCCGTACCGCCAGCTCCAGAACTTCCTCGGTGAACGTCTGCGGGACGGCAAGGATGAAGGGAAACGCAGCGTCGCCGTCGAACGCGAGCTCCGCCACCCGTCGTCTCCGGCTGTAAGCCACGCCGCGCTGGATGTGGACTCCGGCAGCCATGAGTTCCTCGGCAACTCCAGCCCGCGCCAGCTCGGCCAAGGCCGGGGGGTGGATTCCGATCGCGCGGGAACGGTTGCTCCTGCCCCTTCGACGCTCCAAAATGCGGACCTGATATCCCCGTTGAAGCAGCAGGACGCCCATGAACAGGCCCACAGGGCCGGCCCCCACAATCACAACGTCAGGCACGGTTCTCCCCGCGGTGTTCGGTAAGGGCCTGGGGAAGGGCATGGACAAGGAGATGATGCCACGGTCCGTTTGGTTCCACGGTCCATGGGGCCGGGACTGCTGCTTTCAGTTCCGCCGCGGTGTAACTGCGCCTGATGGACGTCAAACCATCCCCGCAGATGTACGAGCCCACGCCCAAAGGCCAAAATCCTGCCAGGAACAAGAAGTATGCGATATTGCTGCGATTGAGGTCGTTATGGAGGCAAAGTCCCCGGCTCAACAACTCCGAATCGTGGAGGACCGCCGCAAGTTGCGCGGGATCGAGGTGGTGGAGGATGTGGTTGGAGATGACGACGTCAAACGTCCGGCCTTCCGCGACGAGCTCTGAGCTGTGCGCCTGACGGTAGCTGACCCCCTCCATACGAGGGGCTTGGGATGCAAAGGCGAAGGCTCTCTCATCCGGGTCGACCGCTGTCACTGTGAGCCTGAAGCCATCCCGTCGGGCCCACTTCGCGAGGCTCCGTGCCACATCTCCGCTGCCGCATCCGATGTCCAGCAATGACACCGCACGATTGGCTGCCAACAGCGGCCGAAGTCGTCGACGATACGTCCGGTGCCACCCCGAAAGCAGCCTGTTCACCACCGGGAAGCGGGCGTAAGTCCTGTTGAGGCGCCTGGGGTCGCAGTCTTCCCTGTCCATCTCCTCGACGGCGTGCAAATCCCTCTCTTGTAGGGATCCCCAGGGACTCACAGCGCAGGCGAGACCAGCGTAAAGAGTCCCGTTTCAACTGTCAGGCCCGGGCCGAACGCCATGGAACAGATCCTTTCCTCACGTTCGCTGACCGACCGTTCAAGCATGTACTTCAGGACGAACAGCACAGTAGCGCTGCTCATGTTCCCGTATTCCCTCAGCGTTTCCCGCGCGGGAACCAACTGTTCCTGGGTGAGTTCCAACTTGGACTCCACCTTGTCCAGGATGCTACGGCCGCCGGGATGGATGGCCCAGTGGGTAATGTCCCGGTAGGGGAGGCCGGCCAAGGAAGGCTCCCTGGCAAGCAGCGGCGCAAGGGCACCAGTGATGTGTTCCTCAATAATGTGCGGGACGTACGAGCCCAGCACCATCTCGAACCCTTCGTCACCGATGTTCCAGGCCATGGCTTCCTCGCCCACAGGTGTCAGCACGGTTTCAAAGTGGTCCAGGCGGATGGCCGGTTCCGGCCCCTGCAGCTCACGCGCGGTCACGACGGCGGCCGCCGCGCCGTCACCGAAAATCGCCGACCCCATGATCGTGTCGGGATCGTTCGAGGTCCTCACATGCAGGGAGCAGAGTTCAACACAGATCACCAGGACAACCGCGGCGGGGTCAGCGACACAGAACTGCTTGGCCGCCTTGAGGGCGGGGAAGGCTGCGTAACAGCCCATGAAGCCAAGATGGTACCGCTGCACTGCGGGGTTGAGCCCCAAGGCTCTGACCACCTTGTAGTCCGGACCAGGGTTGAAGAACCCTGTGCAGGACACGGTGATGACGTGCGTGATGTCATCGAGGTCGATCCCGGGCGCCTGGGCCACTGCGGCCTTGCCGGCCTCCACGAACAATTTGGTGGCTTCAGTTGCAAAGATCTCGTTGCGCACTTTAGTGCTGGGGCTCAGGACGCGGTTGGTTTCGGGGTCGAAAAACTGCGGATTCTCGGCACGTGCATCAAGGCTGAGCTCCGCTACCGCGGTGTACCGGGTGTCAATTGCCGCAGAGTCGAAACAGGTACTGACCAGTCGGGTACCCAGCCGCGTTAGGCCTGGCTGTGATGCGAAGACGTCACGGGCTTGCTGCTGTACGAGGATGGTTTGCGGAACTGCGGTTTCAAGGGACCTCATGTATACCGGCATGCTTCATTCTTAGCGAGTAAAGCTGGGAAGACAATGGCAGAATCGATCGTACTGACCGAGGTTGGTCAGTAAAAACCAGGCGACGCCGACGGGGGACTGTTGGACCGCGCCGCCTAACAGATGGAGAAATGATGACTATTGCTGCGAGTACCGACAAGCAATCTCCTGCATGGCACGCGGCCGATACCCACGATCTGATCCGGGTTCAAGGCGCACGCGAAAACAACCTGAAGGACGTCAGTGTTGAGATCCCGAAGCGCCGACTGACGGTCTTCACGGGTGTTTCCGGTTCCGGGAAGAGTTCGCTGGTCTTCGCCACCATCGCTGCAGAGTCGCAGCGCATGATCAACGAGACCTACAGTGCTTTTGTCCAGGGCTTCATGCCGTCCCTGGCCCGGCCGGATGTGGACGTGCTCGAAGGACTGACGACGGCGATCATCGTGGACCAGGAACGCATGGGCTCCAACCCGCGCTCTACCGTGGGCACCGCCACCGACGCCAACGCCATGTTGCGTATCCTGTTCAGCCGGCTTGGCCAGCCACACATTGGTTCGCCCAACGCCTATTCCTTCAACGTGCCCACGGTGAAGGCCAGCGGCGCCATCACCGTGGAACGTGGCGAAGGCAAAACGAAGACCGAGAAAGCGACCTTTAACCGGCTGGGTGGCATGTGCTCCCGCTGTGAGGGCATGGGTTCGGTCAACGACTTCGATCTCACGGCTCTCTACGACGAGACCAAATCCCTGAGCGAAGGCGCCCTGACCATTCCGGGATACACCATGGATGGCTGGTATGGGCGCATCTTCAGTGGCTCAGGGTTCTTCAATATGGACAAGCCCATCTCCAAGTTCACCAAGAAGGAACTGCACGATCTCCTCTACCGTGAACCCACCAAGATCAAGGTGGAGGGCATCAACCTCACGTACGAGGGCGTGATCCCCAAGATCCAGAAGTCGATGCTCAGCAAAGACGTCGATGCTTTGCAGCCGCACATTCGTGCCTTCGTGGAACGGGCCATTACCTTCACCACGTGCCCGGAGTGCGAAGGCACCAGGCTGAGCCCCGAGGCGAGGTCTTCCAAAATTAGAGGCAAGAGCATCGCGGATGTCTGCACCATGCAGATCAGCGACCTCGCAGGCTGGGTTCGCGAGCTTGATGAACCCTCCGTAGCTCCTTTGCTCAAGGGCCTCCAGCACCTTCTCGATTCTTTCGCCGGCATCGGATTGGGTTACCTGTCCCTTGAACGGCCGGCCGGCACGTTGTCCGGGGGAGAGGCCCAGCGGACCAAGATGATCCGGCATCTGGGGTCGTCCCTCACGGACATCACCTATGTCTTTGACGAACCAACCATTGGGCTGCACCCCCACGACATCGAGCGCATGAACCAGCTGCTGCTGCAGCTTCGCGACAAGGGCAACACAGTGCTGGTGGTGGAACACAAGCCGGAAACCATCGCGATCGCGGACCACGTCATCGATCTGGGTCCTGGCGCCGGCACCGGAGGCGGCACCGTGTGCTTCGAGGGTGACCTTGAGGGATTGCGGGGGAGCGACACAATCACGGGTCGCCATCTGGACGATCGCGCATCCATCAAAGACAGCGTGCGATCTGCCTCCGGCCACTTGGAAATCCGTGGTGCCTCCACAAACAACCTCAAAAACGTCGACGTCGACATTCCCCTTGGCGTTCTTTGCGTCCTCACCGGGGTGGCCGGCTCGGGCAAGAGTTCACTGATTCATGGTTCCGTAGCCAAGCGGGACGGTGTCCTGGTGATCGATCAGGCTGCCATTCGGGGATCCCGCAGAAGCAACCCCGCCACGTACACAGGACTCCTGGAACCCATCCGTAAGGCGTTCGCCAAGGCCAACGGCGTCAAGCCTGCGCTCTTCAGCTCGAACTCCGAGGGCGCGTGCCCCACGTGCAATGGAGCGGGTGTCATTTACACGGATCTCGGTGTCATGGCCACTGTCGAGTCGCCCTGTGAAGAATGCGAGGGAAAGCGCTTTCAGGCCTCTGTTCTAGAGTATCGGCTGGGGGGTCTCAATATTGCAGAGGTGCTTGCAATGTCTGTAGATGAGGCTGAGGTTTTCTTCAGCGAAGGCGAGGCGCGGACCCCGGCTGCCCACAAGATTCTCGATCGTCTTGCCGATGTTGGACTGGGCTACCTGACGCTTGGGCAGCCGCTGACCACCTTGTCCGGCGGTGAGCGCCAGCGGCTCAAGCTGGCGACGCAGATGTCCGAAAAGGGAGATATTTACATTCTCGACGAGCCGACCACCGGCCTGCACCTGGCCGATGTCCAAAATCTGCTGGGCATGCTGGATCGTCTGGTTGCAACCGGAAAGTCGGTGATTGTCATCGAACACCACCAAGCCGTCATGGCACATGCCGACTGGATCATCGACCTCGGACCAGGCGCCGGACACGACGGCGGCAAGATCGTTTTCGCCGGAACGCCGGCTGAGCTTGCGGCCGGGCAGTCGACACTGACGGGCAAGCACCTGGCTGCGTACGTCTCAAAGTAACGTCCTTGATGTGGTCGTTTCGACGGCGCTCGAAGCGACCACATCAGCCGCTCCCCAGATCCTCTCCAAAACGCCGATAATCTACATTATGTAAAGTAGAACTGTGATTATGGCGTCTGATGTGTGATCACCCCTCCTCTGCCCGTCGGATCCTTCACCCGCTGGCATCACCTGCGACGCAACAGGGTAGTCTCTACAGACGGGCCGCTAATTCAACACAATTATTCAAAGAATTCGACGGAATTTGCAGAACTAAAAATATCGACCATCCTGGCAACTTTGAGTAGCCAGCCAAATTCGCGGGTTGCAACACAAACAGGGTGGGTGTTCCCTCAAAGAGACACCCACCCTGCCTCTATGGATAATGTCTAATCGGAGGGCGTGGCGCCAGAACGTCGGCGTGCAATCACTACCGAGGCGGCGCCCGCTGCCAGCACGCCTGCTCCAGCCAGCCCCCAAACAATGAGGCCGGGATCAGTAGCCAACTTCTCCGGCCCTACTGCCGCACGAGCGTCCGTGACGCTGGAGACAGCAACGAAGTCGGAATCATGGTTGCCACCCCCCTTACCGTTGCCGTTGTTTCCGCGTCCGTGGTTGCCGTTGTTTACAGCCACCCGTGCAGAGCGAGTAACTCCGGACTCTGAACCAACGGCTGTAATCATGAAGCTTCCGGCGTCTTCGAAGGTGACGCTCGTAGTAATGGCGCCTTCACCGTTGGCGACAACGCTGAAGTTCGCTGGAGCGCTCCCCTGTGGTCCACCCCTCTTCTCGAAAGTGATGTTGACGGTTTCGCCTGGGAGGTATCCGCCGGCGGCGAAGGTGATGGTTTCACCGCGGTCAATCGTGCCGTCCGAGACGGTTCCTTGCTCATTGCCTGGCGCCGGGTAGGTGCTGGCTACGGCTGGTGCAATACCAGCGAACATGACGGTTCCCGCAACCATAAGAGTTGTGATGGTCTTTTTCATTTGTTTCCCTTGAGATCAATGAGTAAATCTACGTAAATGACGGCGTAACCGCTACGTAAATAACTTGTGGAACCCCCATATGCAATAGCAAGCGAAACGTTATCACGCAGATGTTGCCGCGACAAGGCGGGATTGAATGATTACAAAGCCCTAACCAAGCGTTTAGTTGACACAACTATCTCACTTTCTTCATTTCTCATACAGTATTTGTGACAAAATCAACGGGCTCTGTGACAAGCAGGCGAGCTCCAGCCGTGTGCTCAATCGGGCCGGGAACCAAAAAGGATGCCCACCCGGTAATCCGGATAGGCATCCCTGTTGTTGTCCTAAGCCGCCGGACTTCCGGCCGGCAACGAGCAGAGTTATTGAGCCTGCTGTGCTCCTGCAATGTTGACCAGCCAGCCGATACCGAACTTATCCACGCACATTCCGAAAGTGTCACCCCAGGGCGCCATCTCAAGCGGCACGGTGACCGTGCCGCCATCCACCAGCTTGTCCCAATACCCGCGAAGTTCCGCCTCGTCCGATGAGTCTCCGCTCAAGGAGACCGAAATGTTGTCACCGGGGTTGTACGCCATGCCGTTTGGGGTATCCGCGGCCATCAGCGTCAATCCGCTCGGAGATTCCAGCATGGCATGCATGACCTTGTTCGCCTCGGCTGGATCTTCGCTGGCCTGATAGTCGCCGAAAGTGCTGATGTTCAGTTCACCGCCAAAGACGGATTCGTAAAAAGTGACTGCATCCCGGGCGTTGTCCCGAAACGAGATGTAGGGGTTGAGGCGGGTGGTCATTGGTCAGTTCTCCTCGTTTGTAGTGGTGATGGTCACACATCGGTGTGCGGCAATGTTAACAGCGCCAACACGCGCCTGTCCCCCATTGCTTTCAGTCGCCGTCGTACGCCTTTTGGAGGATATTGATGTCGAGTTTCCGCATCTTCAACATGGCCTCCATAGCGCGCTGAGCACCTGCGGGATCGGGACCGCTCAACAGTCCCGACATGGCCGTGGGAACGATCTGCCACGACAATCCGAACTTGTCCTTAAGCCATCCGCACTGGCTCTCCTCTCCCCCGACCAGAAGCGCGCCCCAGTACCTGTCAACCTCCTCTTGGGAGTCGCAGTTCACAACCAGCGAGACCGCCTCATTGAACGTGAAAGCCGGTCCCCCATTGAGCCCCAAGAACTCCCTGCCCTCGATCTTGAATTCAACAGTCAGGGTGGTTCCATCGGGCCCGGGCGTCGTTTGCCCCATGGACGAATGATCGAACGTCGATGTGTAGAACTCGGCCGCTTCGCTCGCTTGCCCGTCAAACCATAAACAGGTGGAAATCTTCTGCATGTGCCGCTCCTCCAAGGTAGCCGGGAACTGCTTTGTCCCCCGTCAGGCTAGTACCGTGTGATCGCCCACACAACGCCCGACGGCGAGTCCAAGGGACCACTCATGCGGCACCTGGCGCCGAGGTACTGAAGCACTTACCTTCTGCTCAGTCCCCCGCCGTGCGGATCCGGCTCACCAAACCCACGGTGTTGGCCTCGCTATCCTCAATGAACGCCATCCATTCTTCCGAACCGGCCGGCCCCAGAGTGCCGTCCTCGTGCGCATAAATCATGTGCGGATCGGCGATGATACGGACTCCACGGCGCCGAAGTGCTGCCACTGTTCCGTCAAGATCTGCCACTTCGAGGTACAGCAGCGACGACGGTGCACCTTTCTCCAGCAGGAGGCGGACTCCACCCACATCAAAGAACAGGAGACCAGGGGGATCAAAGAGGGCGCTCGGCTCGGCGTCCAAGAGTGCAGCGTAGAAGGCAGCTGCCCTTTGAAGGTCGTCGGCGTGCTGGGCCACCTGAACAAATCGCATGGTCTCCTCCTGGTTGGGCTGACACATGGGCACTTGCGCTCATGGTGGCGGCCCAAGGGGCGATACGCAAGAGCTGCGGCACGGGCGCCAACTTCGCGCCGGAGGGACACCCCGATAGTGTCATGAGTATGTCTTCCCCATCACGACTCTGGATCCCCGCAGCCATTGCCGACCTTTTGCTGGTTCTTGTCTTCGCCGCCATCGGCCGGGACGCGCACGCCCGCGGAGATATTATTTCGGGAGCTTTTGCCACAGCGTGGCCGTTCTTGGCCGGAGCAGCCATCGCTTGGGCGGTAACGCGTGCATGGCGCTCACCCTTGGGCATGTGGCCATCCGGGGTGTGCATATGGATCGGCGCAGTAGTGGTGGGCATGTTGTTGAGGGCAGCCACAGGCCAAGTCGTGGTGCTGCCGTTCGTGCTGGTGGCTTTGATCACCCTCGGCGTCTTCCTTCTGGGATACCGGCTTCTCGCAGCGATGCTTTTGCGGGCATCGCGCAAACGGCAACGCCGGGTGTGATCAAGCCCCTGCCGAAAGGAATGCACTAGGCTGGAAAACGTCCGCAACGATGCATTTTCCGGAAAGGCCCCACGTGATCACCGCTTTCGTCCTGATCAAGACCGATGCCTCGCGCATACCGGAGACCGCCGAACAAATCTCGGCTATCCAGGGCATCAGCGAGGTCTACTCCGTCACGGGCGAGTGGGATCTTATCGCGGTTGCCCGGGTCAGCAAGCACGACGAGCTCGCAGATGTGATCGCCGATCGCCTGTCCAAGGTTGCTTCAGTGGTTCACACCACTACTCACATAGCCTTCAGGGCATATTCACAGCATGACCTGGACGCAGCCTTCGCTCTCGGATTCGAGTAACAGCAGGACTGCCGGTCATCAGCTTTGGCTGAGGGCCGTCCACTTGGCGAGTACTTCGGCGGCTTTGCCGGAGTCGACGGATTCTGCTGCCCGGGCGAATGCGGTGCGCATCCGCTGCTCAAGGCTTCCTTCGGCATGGAGATCGATGGACACCAAGCCAGCCGCGGCATTCAGAAGAACTGCGTCACGCACCGGACCGGTCTTACCATCGAGGATCTCTCGAACCACGGCCGCATTAGCGGCAGCGTCGCCTCCGCGAAGGTCTGCAACTGTCGACGGGCGGATTCCGAGATCGGCCGGCGTAAACACCTGCTCCTTGACTGTTCCGTTCCTGAATTCCCAGACGGTCGATGGCCCGGTAGGGGTCAACTCGTCCAGGCCATCGTCACCCCGGAAGACCAGGCCCCGGCTGCCGCGTCGGGCCAGCACCCCGGCCACCAACGGCGCCATGCGAGCGTTGGCTACGCCCACGGCCGAGGCCTGAACATGTGCAGGGTTGGTCATCGGTCCCAGGAAATTGAACGCAGTGGGTACAGCCAGTTCACGGCGAGGAACAGCTGTGTGGCGGAACGATGGGTGGAAGACCTGGGCAAAACAAAATGTGATTCCCGCCTCTTCGGCGTTCCGTGCCACCTGCTCGATCGAAAGATCCAAGCGGACACCCAAAGCCTCCAGAACATCGGCCGAACCCGAAGCGGAAGAAGCAGCCCTGTTGCCGTGCTTCACAACCTTGGCCCCGGCGCCGGCAGCCACGAGCGCGGCCATGGTGGAGATATTCACGGTGTTCAGCCGGTCTCCCCCAGTTCCTACGATGTCCAGCTTCTCACCGGAGATATCGATCGGATTGGCGTGCTGAACCATGGCCTCAACCAGGCCGGCCAGCTCTTCCACCGTTTCCCCCTTGGCGCGGAGTGCCACCAGGAAGCCGGCGATCTGCGCCGGAGTCGCTTCTCCGGCCATGATGGTGTTCATAGCCCACTCTGTGTTGCCCACTGCAAGGTCGTCGCCGTTGATCAGTGCAGAGATGAGGCCTGGCCAGGTATTGCTGGCTGCAGGTGCCGATGCCGGAGAAGTCACTCCCTGATGCTATCGAGCCAGCCACGCCGATGACCAATGTGAACCCGACCGGGAACTTTTCCGCGCGAATTCGCGTCTTTGTAGAAAAAGTCTCCCGAATCGGTGGTTTGCATTGGGAACTCTGGACTTTTACAGACATAATGTCCTTGTGACATCTGCGACCCATGCCCCCAGTACCCCGGCGCACCCGACGCTGAACCGCCCCAACTTGGTTTCTGTTGGAACCGTAGTTTGGCTGTCCAGTGAGTTGATGTTCTTCGCCGGCCTCTTTGCCATGTACTTCACCCTGCGCTCCACATCCGGAACGATGTGGGCCGAGGAGACGGCCAAGCTCAACTTCCCGTTTGCGCTCGTCAACACCATCGTCCTTGTGGCAAGTTCCTTTACTTGCCAGATGGGCGTCTTTGCCGCCGAGCGGCTCGAGCCGCGCCGTACCGGTGGGCTCCTGCAGTTCACGCGTTGGGGCATGACCGAATGGTTCTCCCTCACGTTCGTCATGGGTGCCTTCTTCGTAGCCGGCCAGACCATGGAATACGCGATGCTCGTCTCCGAGCATGTATCCCTGTCGTCCAACGCTTACGGCTCGGCCTTCTACATGACCACAGGCTTCCACGGCCTTCACGTCATTGGCGGCCTGATCGCGTTCCTGTTCATCATCGGCCGCGCGTTTGCAGCCAAGAAGTTCGGACACTTTGAAGCGACGTCGGCGATCGTCACCTCGTACTACTGGCACTTCGTTGACGTTGTGTGGATCGGCCTCTTCCTGGTCATCTACGTCCTCAAGTAAGCCCGGCTTTGACTCTTTTTCTACAAGAGGCAGAATTTCAAGAAGCGGCTCACGGAGCCGACGCAGGATCGAATAAAGGAACCACCACGTGAAGGCACTCTCGCAGAAGCGACGTCACCCACTGGCAGCCATTGCGCTGTTGCTGATGGGCCTCCTCCTCACTGGTGGGCTGTACGCCGTTGCCACAACTGTCAACCAGGCCAAGGCCAGCACCACAAGCTTCAGCGCAAGTGACGTAGAAGAAGGCGGCAAGCTATTTGCCGCCAACTGCGCCACCTGCCACGGCATGGGTGCCAGCGGAACCCAGGACGGCCCCTCGCTGGTCGGCGTGGGTGCTGCTGCAGTTGACTTCCAGGTTGGCACCGGCCGTATGCCCATGCAGATGAGCGGCCCGCAGGCCCAGCAGAAGCCCGCCCAGTTCAATGCGGAACAGACTAAGCAGCTCTCTGCTTACGTTGCATCCCTCGGCGCAGGTCCGGCCATCCCCGAGGAACACCTCCTCGACGGAAAGGGAGACGCAGCCAACGGTGGCGAACTCTTCCGTGTCAACTGCGCCATGTGCCACAATGCCGCCGCGGCCGGTGGCGCCCTGACCCGCGGCAAGTTTGCCCCCGCGTTGGCAGGTGTGAGCCCTGAGCACATTTACGAGGCCATGGTTACCGGTCCGCAGAACATGCCCGTCTTCAGTGACTCGAACGTCACCCCTGAGGACAAGCGCGATATCATCACCTTCCTGAAGACCATCGAAGCCAACGGATCCCCCGGTGGCGCGGACCTTGGCTCGCTTGGCCCGGTATCTGAAGGCCTGTTCGTTTGGGTTGCCGGCTTGGGTGTCATCATCGCATTCACGATCTGGTTGACGTCCCGCACGTCTTAGTCCGGACAGGACAAAACTTCTGCTGCAGGTCAGCAGTTTGAAACTGAAAATAACTCGGCCCCGGCCGAGACAACGAGAGAAGGATGAGGCGAATTATGGGCAACCATAGTGACGGCAGTCCGAACCACTCGGGCACCGTAGCTACGGCTGGTCAGAATGAGGTGGAGAAGTTCCAGGATCCTGGGCTCCCTCCGCATCGTTTGCGCCTGGCTGACACGGACCCGGTAGCCGCAAAGCGCGCCGAGCGTCAGGTAGCCATTCTGTTTGGCACCTCTGTAATCGGTACGCTGGTGTTCCTGGTGGCATACTTTGCCATTGACTTGGGCGAAGATACCTCCATTGCGACCATCCGCACCCAGAACCTCCTTCTGGGGCTCGGTACGGCCTTTGCAATGCTGGGAATCGGCACCGGAATCGTGCACTGGGCCAAAGCCCTGATGCCCGATCACGAAGTGTCTGAAGAGCGCCACGCTATCCGTACTGAAGAAGATCGCCAGGCAGCAGTCCGCATCGTCGACGACATCGTGGACGAGACCGGCATCAAGCGCCGCCCGCTGATCCGCAACACCCTTCTTGGTGCCGTTGCACTTGCTCCTCTGCCTGCCCTTGCCATCTTCGGCGATTTGGGCCCGCGGCCGGACAACGCTTTGGCACATACGATGTGGGCGCCCGAGGGCGACAAGCTCAAGCGACTGACCCGCGACCCTGATGGCACCCCCATCAAGGCTTCGGACGTCACCATCGGTTCTGCCTTCCATGTCATCCCCGAAGGCCTCAATGAGCTCCACGAAGGCAAGCTGAACGAAAAGGCCAAAGCCGTCGTTCTCCTGATGCGCCTGGACCCGGACTCCTTGAACCCCTCGGAGGGACGCGAAAACTGGAGCTACAACGGCATTGTTGCTTACTCCAAGATCTGCACGCACGTCGGTTGCCCGGTTGCTCTTTACGAGCAGCAGACGCACCACCTCCTGTGCCCCTGCCACCAGTCCACGTTTGACCTCACGCAGGAATGTAAGGTCATCTTCGGACCGGCAAGCCGTCCGCTCCCCCAGCTGCCCATCGCAGTTGACGCAGAGGGCTACCTCGTCGCCACCAGCGACTTCAGAGAACCTGTAGGACCGAGTTACTGGGAGCGTGACGAGCATGAGCGCCTCATCAACAGCTGAAGCCCCCTTCGTTCCGAAGACCAAGGTTGGTAGTTTCACCAACTTCGTGGACGAGCGTGTTGGCGGCTCCGGCATCCTGCGCGAGTTCGGCCGGAAGGTCTTCCCCGACCACTGGTCGTTCATGTTCGGTGAGGTGGCGCTGTACTCCTTCGTCATCTTGCTGATGTCAGGTACCTTCCTGACCTTCTTCTTCGATCCGTCAATGGCGGAAACCCACTACCAGGGTTCCTACACACCGCTATACAACGTCGAAATGTCTGTTGCCTACAGCTCTTCGCTGAACATCTCGTTCGACGTCCGCGGCGGTCTGTTCATGCGTCAGGTTCACCACTGGGCAGCTCTGCTGTTCGTGGCGTCGCTGGGTGTGCATATGCTGCGCGTCTTCTTCACGGGCGCTTTCCGCAAGCCCCGCGAAATGAACTGGGTTGTGGGCGGCGTGCTGCTCATCCTGGCAATGGCTGCCGGCTTCACGGGCTACTCACTCCCCGATGACCTGCTGTCCGGCAACGGCCTGCGCATCATTGACGGTGTTATCAAGTCCATTCCGGTCATCGGAACGTACACGTCGTTCTTCCTCTTCGGTGGAGAGTTCCCGGGTACGGCTATCATCGGCCGTTTGTACGTGCTGCATATCCTCCTGGTTCCGGCGCTGATCCTCCTGATGATTGTCATCCACCTCTTCATGGTGGTCGTGCACAAGCACACCCAGTACCCCGGTCCCGGCCGCAATGACGGCAACGTCGTCGGCTACCCCCTCGGCCCGGTATACGCTGCCAAGGCCGGTGGATTCTTCTTCATCGTCTTCGGTGTCCTTGCCCTCATGGCGGCAGCCTTCACGATCAACCCGATCTGGAACTACGGCCCTTACGACCCCTCCCCGGTTTCGGCCGGTACCCAGCCTGACTGGTACATCGGGTTCGTCGACGGCGCCTTGCGCCTCATGCCGGGTGTCATCAACGACTTCCATTTCGAATGGGTCATCTTTGGACGCACCCTGACGCTGAATGTTCTACTTCCGGCACTCGTGCCCGCGGGAATCATCTTCACCGTGCTGTTCATGTACCCCTGGATCGAACGCTGGGTCACCAAGGACAACCGCGAACACCATGTTCTGGACCGTCCGCGCAACGCCCCGACCCGCACCGCGATCGGCGTTGCAGGCTTCACCTGGTACTGCGTGATGTGGGCAGCCGCTGGTTCCGACCTCATCGCAACGCACTTCCACGTGTCGTTGAACGATGTGACGTACTGGCTCCGGACGCTGTTCTTCATCGGCCCGGTTATCGCCTTCATCGTGACCAAGCGCATTGCACTGGCCCTCCAGCGCAAGGACCGCGAAATTGCACTTCATGGCCGTGAGACAGGACGCATTGTCCGACTCCCCCATGGTGAGTTCATTGAGGTTCACGCCCCGCTGGATGAGTACAAGCGTTACAAGCTCGTCGGGTTCGAATCACCTGCTCCCATCCCGGCCCAGCCGAACGAACACGGAGTCGTCACCCGCAAGGAGAAGCGCCGCGCGGCACTTTCCCGCTGGTTCTTCGAAGACCGTGTTGCCCCGGCGACACCGGCGGAACTCGAAGCAGCGCACGCTCATGGCCACCACGAGGCCATCGCAGCTGGTGAAGACCAGAAGAGCCTGAGCCACTAGCGCTTAGCTCTCAAACATAAGGGGAAGGGCCCGGTCCGCATGGACCGGGCCCTTTTCTTATGTCTTTTGTCCTACCCCACGAACATCCAGGGCTACGGGTAGCACATGGTTATTGGGTGCGGTACCCCGACGAGTAGTTTCGGGTGGGACGAATGCCGGGGCGTTGCAAGGGAACCCAAAGTTTATAGCGGTCAGCCCTGTAGTACGAGACCGAGTAGTCCACCATTGCCCGGGCAACGAAGGCGTGACGCTGGATCTTGAGCAGCGGGGCGCCGACATCGACGTTGAGAAGTCTGGCAGTGGACGGAGACGCCGCAGTGGCCTCGATCATGTCCTCACCCCACTCCATGACCAGGCCAAAGCGTTCGCTCAGGACGTTGTAGAGCGAGGTTGGAGGCGCCTCATCGAGCAAGCCTGGCACCCGGTGTGCTGGAATGAAGTTCTCATCCACGCTCATGGGTTCGTTGTCAGCCAACAGAAGCCGCCTGAAACGCACCAGCGGTGTGCCTTCTTCGAGTTGCAGCTCCCTTGCAAGGAATGCACTGGCAGCGATTTGTTCGAAGCTTAGAACCTTAGCGGCGGGCACCATACCTCGGCGCTGCATCTCCTCGCTGTAGGAGGTCAACTTCACCTGTAGATCCAGCTTTGGCTTCCTGACGAAGGTGCCCAGCCCCACCACGCGCTCTATGACTTCTTCGCCAACCAAAGCATCAATGGCCTGACGAACAGTCATCCTGGCCAGTCCGAACCGTTCCGATAGATCCCGTTCAGAGGGCAGCGCAGAACCGGGCGGGCAGGACTGGACAATAAACGTCCGTAAAATCTCGCGTAGCTGAACGTAGATGGGTGTGCCGCTGGCGCGGTCGATCTCGCCGGCAATGCTTGCTGCTTCAGCCACGGCAGTCTTCCAGCAATTGAGTCATGCTTCAAGGATAATTCAGCCGGCCGGAGGTCTAGACCAGTGGGGCTGAATGTGGAACGGGTCCGGCCCCTGCGGCTACGCTGGTATGGATCATTTTTCAGGCGGGCGATCCGTCGTACCAAAGGAGCTGGGTTGCCGGAGCAGAAAACCTTCGTCGCCGCAGAAATCGGGCTGCACGCTCGGGCGGCCGCAGTATTTGTCCGAGCCGTCACCGAAACAGGACTGCCGATCACTATCCGCAAGCAGGACGGCCTGCCCGTGGACGCCCGCTCGCTTTTGGAGGTCATGACAGAGGACTTTGAACAGGGGTGCGAAGTTTTCCTCGCAGTAGCTCCAGAGGCACTCAGCGCCGGTCACACTCTTCCCGAGGTCGAGAATGCCCTCGTCGCTCTCTCGGCTGTCCTGGAGGGCACACAAGCCCGCTGACAGCCCCTCAGCTCCATCAGACCACCTGCGGCGTCGCCAGAGGGTCGGAATCGGAAACAGTACTTAAAGACGAAGGGCCCCACCAAGAGGTGGGGCCCTTCGTTGTACTACAGCTACTTAGTGGGCGTGATCGCCACGGCTGTACTCGAAGACCCAGCCAACCAAGGCAATCAACGCAAGACCGCCAGCAACGTAGGTTACCCAGAAGCCGATGGCGAGGCCGAGGAATCCACCGGCACAAGCCAAACCGAGAACCAGCGGCCACCAGCTCCAAGGGCTGAAGTGCCCCTGCTCGCCGGCGCCTTCGTGGATCTCTGCGTCGGGGCGGTCTTCGGGACGCAAGCCAATTCGCTTACCCGTGAACCCGAGGTAGGCACCAATCATGCCGGCAAGTCCACCGACCAGGAGGATGCCCAGGACACCAACCCATTCAGACCATTCCGTCAGGAAACCATAGGCGATGGCTACGGGGACGAAGAAGAAGACACCGGCTCCGAAGAGCCACGATTCAATTTTCATTTGCTGACGTCCCTTTGGTCGGCGTTACCCAAGACAGCTGCTGCGGGTGACGGGGCCTCGGCGGTGTGAACCTGCGCCAACTCCGGGTGGTGAAGGTCCAGAGCCGGGCGCTCGGAGCGAATACGGGGCAAGGAGGTGAAGTTGTGGCGCGGCGGCGGGCAGGAAGTTGCCCATTCCAGCGAAGCACCGAAGCCCCACGGGTCGTCCACTTCCACCTTCTTGTTGCTGCGCCAGGTGATGTAGACGTTCCAGAAGAACGGCAGGAGCGAAGCGCCAAGGACGAAGGAGGAAATGGTGGAGAACTGGTTCATCCACGTGAAGTTATCCTGCGGCATGTAGTCGGCGTAACGACGCGGCATACCCTCAACGCCCAACCAGTGCTGGATCAGGAACGTGCCGTGGAAGCCGAGGAACAGCAGCCAGAAGTGGATCTTGCCGAGACGCTCGTTGAGCATCTTGCCGGTCCACTTGGGCCACCAGAAGTAGAACCCTGCGAACATGGCGAACACGACCGTACCGAACACCACGTAGTGGAAGTGGGCTACAACGAAGTACGAGTCCGATACGTGGAAGTCCAACGGCGGCGAGGCCAGGATGATGCCTGTGAGGCCACCGAAGAGGAACGTCACCAGGAAGCCGATGCTCCAGAGCATGGGCGTCTCAAAAGTGATGGATCCCTGCCATAGGGTGCCGATCCAGTTGAAGAACTTCACGCCAGTGGGAACTGCGATGAGCATGGTCATGAAGGCGAAGAACGGCAGCAGCACTGAACCGGTCACATACATGTGGTGGGCCCACACAGTAACGGACAAGGCGGCGATGGCGATCGTTGCGTAGACAAGACCCTTGTAGCCGAAGATCGGCTTGCGGCTGAAGACCGGGAAGATCTCCGAAACAATGCCGAAGAACGGCAGGGCGATGATGTACACCTCGGGGTGACCGAAGAACCAGAACAGGTGCTGCCAAAGGACTGCACCCCCGTTTTCGGGATCGAAGATGTGGGCACCGAAGCGGCGATCCGCACCGAGTGCGAACAGTGCTGCAGCAAGCGGCGGGAAGGCCATCAGGACCAGGATCGCGGTAACCAGCGTGTTCCAGGTGAAGATGGGCATGCGCCACATGGTCATGCCCGGGGCGCGCATGCAGATGATGGTGGTGATGAAGTTGACGGCACCAAGGATTGTGCCGAAGCCGGAGAGGGCAAGGCCGAAGACCCAAAGGTCACCACCGACGCCGGGACTGAACGTCGTGTTCGACAATGGCGCGTAGGCGAACCAACCAAAGGAGGCAGCACCCTGGGGGGTGATGAATCCGGAAACAGCGATGGTTGAACCAAAGAGGAAGAACCAGAAAGCCAGGGCATTCAGTCGCGGGAATGCAACGTCGGGCGCGCCGATCTGCAGCGGCATGATCACGTTGGCGAAGCCAGCGAACAGAGGCGTAGCGAACATCAGGAGCATCACGGTGCCGTGCATGGTGAACATTTGGTTGTACTGCTCTTTGGTCTGCAGGATCTGCATACCGGGTTCGAACAGTTCAGCACGAATCAGCAGCGCCATGACGCCACCGAGGCAGAAGAACACGAATGACGCAATCAGGTACATGTACCCGATGGTCTTGTGGTCCGTGGAGGTAATCCAGTTGACGACGATGCGTCCCTTGGATTTAGGAACTACGGGAGCTTCTAGGACCCCCGGTGCGGATTGAGTGTACGTAGCCACGTCGCTCCCCTTACTTGGTTTCGTTCAGGTTCGGGTTGCGGTCATATTCCGCACCGAGCAGGCCCGTGTTGCCATCCTGGCGAAGCTTGTCCATGTGGGCCTGGAACTCAGACTCGGAGACAACCTTGACGCGGAAGAGCATTTCGGAGTGGTATTCACCGCAGAGCTCTGCACACTTGCCATCGAAGGTGCCCTCCTTGGTGGGGGTGAACCTGATGTAGTTCGTCTTACCCGGGATCATGTCGCGCTTCTGGAGGAAGGCAGGAACCCAGAATGAGTGGATGACGTCGCGGGAGTTCAGCTCCAGGTCCACGGACTTGCCAACGGGCAAGTACAGGGTGGGGAGGAGTTCCTTGTCGACCTCATTGCCGGTCAGGTGGGCCTGAACGCCGGCCTCGTGGAGGTCTTCATTGATGACCTCGCCCTTTTTGTAGTTGAAGTCCCAAGCCCACTGCTTGCCGCGGACGTCAACAACGACGTCGGCGGGCTGCGAGCGGTCATCGATCGCGCGCTGGTCCTGGTCGGTGAAGTAGAAGAACACCAGCACCATGAACAGCGGGATGGTCAAGTAGAAGACCTCGAGTGGCAGGTTGTAGCTGAGCTGCTTCGGGAAACCCGTGGTGCCCTTGCGGCGGCGGTAAGCAATGATGCACCAGACCAAGAGGCCCCACGTGATAATACCGACTGCCAAGGCGGCGATCCATGAGTTGACCCAGAGGTCCATGATCCGGTCAGTGTGGTTGGTCGTGCCGCGCTCTGTTGGCAGCCAACCCTTCTCTACCTCTGGTGAACATCCGGTCAAAACCAACGCGCCGGCTAGTGCCAAGCCAGTGATCGATGTGATCTTTATGCGTCGGCTGCCGGTTCGGTTCTGCGAACTCACAGACGGCCCTTCCTCTTGTTGCTGTCTCCCGGCAGGCCGAAGGCTCACCGGGCACACTAAAAGTTTTACTACCCGATGTAGAGCTTACCGCTATCACGCGGTTTTCGCGCACATGTCAGCGCCGTGGCTCCGAACGGTTTTAAAGCCGGGCGAAGGGGCGCCGACATGCGGCGATGGCTCACATCAGTGGAATGAATCGCCGCAGGCGCAAGACCCGCCGGCGTTCGGGTTGTCGATGGTGAAGCCCTGCTTCGAAATAGTGTCCTCGAAGTCGATGCTTGCACCGCTGAGGTAAGGAACGCTCATCTTGTCCACGACGACCTCAACGCCGTCGTAGTCGCGCACGGCATCTCCGTCAAGCAGGCGCTCATCGAAGTAGAGCTGGTAGATCAGGCCCGAGCATCCTCCAGGCTGGACTGCAACGCGCAGCCGAAGGTCTGTGCGCCCTTCCTGCTCGAGGAGGCTGCGGACCTTGCCTGCGGCGACGTCGGTCAGATTGACCTCGTGCGTGGCCAGTTCGTCGTCGTTGGTGACGAGCTGTGCTCCGGTGCTGTTTTCGTTGGTTGCAGTGCTCATTGGCCTACCTTCTTATGAAGCTCCTGGCGGCGGCGCCGGAACGCTGCCTGCCCTTACCCAATTACGTACGGGTTATAGCTAATGCTACGTCGCGCAGACGCTTAGCTATAACTCCTGACGTAACCACAGACAGCATTTCGTTGTTCCCGGCGCGCCGCAGGAGTTTACTCCTGCAGACCCTCGGCGTTGAGGCGGGCCAGCATCAGAGCCTCGGCCAACACGGCATGCCGGAAGTCTCCGATGTGCAACGATTCGTTGGCACTGTGCGCGCGGGAGTCGGGGTCCTCCACGCCGGTCACCAGGATCTGGACATCCGGATACATCTCCAAAAGATCGGCGATGAACGGAATGGAGCCACCGATACCCATTTCCACGGGCTTTACACCCCACGACTCTCCCAGCGCCCACAGTGCCACGCGCGCTGCGGCAGAAGACGTGTCGGTGGAGAAGGCATTGCCCCTCTCCCCCGGCGTGAACGTCACCTTGGCACCAAATGGCGCATGGGATTCAAGGTGCTGCTTCAGGGAGTCCATTGCAGCTTCGGGGTCCTGACCGGGCGCCAACCGCATGCTGAACTTTGCGCGGGCCGCCGGGATAAGGGTGTTGGAGGCAACATCGACGGCCGGTACGTCCATGCCGATGATGGACAATGCCGGTTTGGTCCACAGGCGCGAGGCGATGGTTCCGCTGCCGGCGAGCCTCACGCCGTCGAGCACTGATGCATCGGCGCGGTAATCCGCTTCGGCGAGGTCCACAGCCACCTCGTCCCGGCCCACCAGGCCCGCCACCGCCACGTTGCCATCGTCGTCGTGAAGCGTCGCAATGAGTCGAGACAAGAGAGTAGGGGCATCGAGGACCGGACCGCCAAACATGCCCGAATGGACCGCGTGCTCCAAGACGCGTACTTCGAAAGTGCCGTCCACCAGGCCGCGAAGGCTGGTGGTCAAGGCGGGAATGCCCACCTTCCAGTTGCTGGAGTCGGCAACAACGATCACGTCTGCCCGGAGAAGCTCCTGGTGCTCCTCAAGGAACGTCCGAAACGTCGGCGATCCCGCTTCTTCCTCACCTTCGAAGAAGAAGGTCACGCCGAGACCGAAGTCCTCGCCCAGGACCTTTGTCACGGCACTGTATGCGGCAAGGTGCGCCATGATCCCTGCTTTGTCGTCTGCAGCACCGCGGCCATACAACCGGCCGTCCCGTTCCTCGGCGACAAACGGTTCCGAATTCCAGAGGCTCCGGTCCCCCGGTGGCTGGACGTCGTGGTGCGCGTAGAGCAGAATGGTCGGCTTGCCTTCGGCGGCGGGTCGGCGGGCGACGACGGCAGGACCACCGGGCGTACCGTCGGCCTTGTTACACCGAAGGATCCGGACGTCCTGCATGCCTGCTTCCTTAACCAGGGCCGCAACGGAGTCGGCGCTTCGATCCAGTTCCGTTGGGTCGAAACTCGGCCACGCAATGCCCGGAATGCCAACCAATTCTTGCAGGGACGCGAGTGTGCTTTGGAAGGAGTCGTTGACTGCCGTGGCCAGTGCCTCGACCGGAGTGGAGCCGGACTGCCGTTGCTTGTTCTGCGGGATCTCCGCATGTGCTGAAGTCATGGGCCACACTTTACCGCCGGGGATTCACCCGCCGCAGCAGGCTTAGCCCGGAGCCGGAGGGGTTCACGGGGGCTAGGGACTCCAGCAACCGGACACGTAACGTGCGCCACCTTCTTCAGGGGTATTCTGTATGGGTGTTCGGACGCAAAAAGGAAGAGCCCAGCGCTCAATCAGTAGTAGATCAGGCCTACGCCACCGCACCGGAGTCCGGTGCGGGAAAGGGCGCCCCAACGCCTAAGCGGAAGGACCAGGAAGCGGCCCGCAAGCGCCCCTTGGTTCCCAACGACCGTAAAGCCTCCAAGGCAGCGGAAAGGGTAGCCATTCAGGACCAGCGGCAGAAAATGCGGCAGGCTCTGGATACGGGTGACGAGAGGTTCCTCCCCCTTCGCGACAAAGGCCCACAGAAGCGGTACACGCGCGATTACGTCGACGCACGCTTCAGCTTGGGCGAGTACCTCATGTTCGGCGCCTTGCTGTTCGTGGTGATCTCCCTGATCATCCCTCCCACCAGCGCCGGCATCAGCTATGTCCTTATTGGATTCTGGATTATGTTCCTCGCGGTCTTCGTGGATGTCTTCATCCTGTCGCGAAAGCTCCGCAAGCGTCTTACCGAGAAGTTCGGCGAAGTGGAACGTGGCTCCATTTGGTACGGCTGCATGCGTGCCCTCCAGTTCCGCAAACTCCGTCTTCCCAAACCCCAGGTGAAGCGTGGTCAGTATCCCGCCTAGGCGGCACAAACCTTCGCAAGCAAAGAAGACCCCGGGCCAGCGGTCCGGGGTCTTCTTTGTGCGGCGACTTGCCTGAAACTTGCCTGCAAAGACAGGTATCAGTGGGCTGCCCGCCGACGAAGTTTCACGAGGCCCTTATTGATGCGCGAAGCCCAAAACGGGCCTTCGTAGAGGAAAGCTGTGTAGCCCTGCACCAGCGTTGCCCCCGCGTCCAAGCGGTCCTGAACATCCTGCGGGGTCTCCACGCCGCCTACCGCGATGAGTACGAGCTGGTCCCCCACCGCGTCCTTGAGCCGGCGCAACACTTCCAGGGAGCGCTCCTTGAGGGGTGCTCCCGACAAGCCGCCCGCTCCGAGCGACTCCACCTTTGCGGCGTCCGAGACGAGTCCATCGCGGGAAATCGTGGTGTTGGTGGCAATGATCCCATCAAGCTTCAGGTCCAGCGCAAGCCGTGCGACGTCGTCGATATCGTCATCGGACAGATCGGGCGCAATCTTGACCAGCAGGGGAACATGCCGGCCGGCGGCTTCGTCGGCAGCGTCGCCAACGGCCCGCAGGAGCGGTCGCAGCGTCTCCACGTTCTGCAGCAAGCGCAGCCCCGGAGTATTGGGAGAGCTCACGTTGACCACCAGGTAATCGGCTGCCGGTGCCAGGCTACGGGCGCTGACCAAGTAGTCCTCGGTAGCGTCGTCCAGATCAACCAGTTTGGTCTTGCCGATGTTCACCCCAATAATCGGCCGGACGTTCGGGTGCAGCCGCTGCAAAGCAGCCCGCGCTGACTTGAGTCTCGGCGCGACTGCGGCGGCGCCGTCGTTGTTGAATCCCATGCGGTTGATCACCGCTTTGTCCTCAATCAAGCGGAACAGGCGGGGCTTTTCATTGCCTGGCTGCGCCTGGCCAGTGATGGTCCCCACTTCCACATGTCCGAAGCCAAGCTCTGACAAGGCTTCGATGCCGTGGCCCTCCTTGTCGAAGCCTGCCGCCAGGCCGAACGGCGACGGGAAGGTGAGCCCCAGCGCCTCCGTGCGGAGGGAAGCATCAGGAGCCGTGATCCTGGCGAGAATCCGGCCGGCACCGGTACGGTGGGCAGTCCGGATCCCTTGGAAGCCGATCTTGTGGGCCTTCTCGGCATCCATCCAGGAGAAGGCCAACTTGAAGAATGTGGGGTAAACACGCATGCTCCTAGTTTTCCCGCTTACTGACAACTCACCAAACCCGTGACCCACCCTGCCGCTAGCATGTAGGAATGCCGCTGGAAAATCGTGACGCAGATCATGGAATCCGAAGGATCGCTGCCGACATCGTGATTATCGGCGCCGGGTTGTCCGGACTCGTCGCCGCAGCCACCGCCTACGCCGCCGGCAAGACGGTGGCTGTTTTGGACCAGGAACCTGAGGCCTCCGTCGGCGGACAGGCGCACTGGTCCTTCGGGGGCCTCTTCATGGTCAATACGCCGGAACAACGGCGCTTGGGGGTGAAGGACAGCGCCGGGCTGGCCATGTCCGACTGGCTTGCCTCAGCCTCTTTTGATCGCTCCGAGGACCGTGCTGCCCGGGAGTGGGCCGAAGCCTATGTCCACTTCGCCTCGGGCGAGAAGCGGGCCTGGTTACGGAGTCTGGGCGTCGGCATCTTTCCGCTGGTGCAATGGGCCGAACGCGGCGGTTACGGGCCGCAGGGGCACGGAAACACTGTTCCCCGCTTCCACGTCACGTGGGGAACCGGGCCTGCGATTGTTGAACCGTTCCTCGCCAAGGTGTTGGAGGGCGTCGCTGCCGGCAAGGTCAGCCTGCACTTCAGGCACCGGGCCTTGTCTCTGACGACGACGGCGGGCAGGGTCACCGGCGTTTCCGGTGAGGTACTGGAACCCTCGACGGCGGTCAGAGGCCAAGCGTCCGGGCGCGTCGCCGTCGGGAGCTTTGAAGCAACGGCGGATGCCGTGGTGGTGACGACTGGCGGCATCGGTGGCAATCACGCCACGGTGCGCCAACAATGGCCCGGGAACTCTGCTCCCGATTACATGCTCAGCGGAGTGCCGGCCTCCGTTGACGGCGAATTCCTGTCCGCCGCCATCTCCGCTGGAGGTGCCGTGGTCAACGGCGACCGAATGTGGCACTACCCCGAAGGCATCCACAACTACGATCCGGTGTGGCCCAACCATGGAATCCGTATCCTGCCCGGACCTTCCTCCTTATGGCTGGACGCCGAAGGACGTCAGTTGCCGGCTCCGCTCTTCCCCGGCTTTGACTCGCTGGGAGCGCTTAGGCACATAGTCCGGACAGGACATGGATATTCATGGTTTGTCCTCAACCGCACCATCGCGCTTAAGGAGCTGGCCCTCTCCGGGTCCGAACAGAACCCGGATCTCACGGGTAAGGATGTCCGGCTGCTCGCATCACGGTTGCGTCCTACGAGCGACACGCCCATTCAACGTTTCTTGGACAAGGGCATTGACTTTCTCCAGGCTTCGTCCCCTTCAGAGCTCGCTTCGCGCATGAACCACCTCGCAGGAAGCTCCTTGATCAACGCCGCGGAGCTCGAGTCACTGATCCACGCGCGGGACGGCCAGGTGGCCAGCGGCTTGGGCAAGGACCCACAACTGTCCGCCATCAGGGCAGCGCGTCGATTTGCGACGGACAAGCTTATGCGGGTGGCTCCGCCCCACCGCCTGATGGACCCGACGCATGGTCCCCTGATTGCCATCCGGCTGTCCGTGCTGACGCGGAAAAGCCTGGGCGGTCTCACAACGGATTTACGCTCAAGGGTGTTGGACAAGGAAGGAAGGGCCATCCCGGGCCTCTATGCGGCTGGCGAGGCGGCGGGATTCGGTGGAGGGGGTATCCACGGGTACCGGGCGCTGGAAGGAACATTCCTGGGCGGTTGCCTCTTCACCGGAAGGGCAGCGGGCCGCGACGCCGCCGCCAGTGTCTAAGCTAAAGCCATGGAGTGGACGGCTGACATCCTGGGAACCGACTTCCAGTCCTGCGGCCTTGACGCCACAGGGCAGGATGGCGTGATCCGGCATGCCACCTTGATCCGGCACAGAGTTCAGGCAGCCCATGCCAATGACAGCCAGTCACCGCCGCAGCGCTCCGGTGCCGTACTTTTCCTGCACGGCTGGAGTGACTACTTCTTCAATGTAGAGCTGGCCGGCTTCTGGGCAGACCAGGGATACGATTTTTACGCCTTGGACATGCACAATCACGGCCGGAGCCTTCAGGCCGATATGCCCGGCGGCTACGTGGCGAACCTGAATGACTATGATGCCGAAATTGAAAAGGCCATCGACATCATTCATCGGGATCGCGCTGGCTCCCCGGCGGGAAGCCTGACGCTGATGGGCCACTCAACCGGCGGGTTGGTGGCAGCACTGTGGGCCAGCCGCCACCCGGAAGCCGTCCAGTACCTGATTCTCGACAGTCCGTGGCTGGAGATGCACGGCAGTTCACTGGTGCGGCGCGCTGCGCAAGCCATGGTGTCACCCATCGCAAAGATCCGCCCGGAGACCGTCTTGAGGTTGCCGGAGCGTGGCTTTTACTTCCGGAGCATCAGCAGTACCGCCGAAGGGGAATGGGCCCTCGACGAGAACTATAGGCCTCCGCTCGCTTTCCCTGTCCGGGCGGGCTGGCTTAGCGCTGTGTTCGCAGGTCATTCTCAGGTGGCCCGCGGCTTGAAACTGGAGATGCCGGTCCTTGTATTGACATCCAGCACCAGCGCCAATGGCATGGTGTGGCAGGAATCGATGCGCCGTTCGGATGCCGTGCTGGACGTCAGCGTCATCGCCTTGCGGGCAATGGCTCTGGGCCGGACAGTCACTTTGGAACGCATCGACGGCGCCCTCCACGACGTCTTTCTTTCGGCCCCCGCCGTACGAAAGGACGCCTATGCGCGCCTTGCCCGGTGGGTCAACGGATTCATGGACAACAACAGGCCCGAGCACCAGTCGGAAGGGGATACATGACCACCACGGACGAGTCGGTTTCACTGTGGCAGCCCGACGTCCTCGGCCACGGTTACGAGTGCATGGATCTGCCGTTGAAAGCTGATGAAGAAGGGCCGGTCAAAGCGACTCTCGTCAGGCATGCACCGCCGGTGGTCCATCCGTCCCCGCATGGCGTCCTCGATTTCCTGACGTCTTTCACCAAGCGCAAACGCCGCCCCGCCCCGGCAGATCCCGGCGGAGCGCCGAGGGTGGTTCTCTACTTGCACGGTTGGGCGGATTACTTCCTGCAGACCGAGTTGGCCGAGTACCTGACGGCGTCGGGCTTTCACTTCTATGCTCTGGACCTGCGGAAATTCGGCCGCAGTCTGCTGCCGGGACAGACGCCCGGCTACACGTCCGATCTTGGTGTCTACGACGAAGACCTCGCCGCTGCCATTCGTGAGGTCGAACGGGACGTAGCCGCAAGGACCAGTAATGCCACACCGCCCACCATTCACATGCTCGCCCATTCCTTGGGCGGCCTGATCGCGGCTCTGTGGGCCGACCGCAATCCCGGCCGCGTGGGAACCTTGGTCCTGAATTCGCCGTGGTTGGAACTCCAGGGCAGCAGCCTGGTCCGCAGCATCGCCATGCACTTGGTGGAACCCTTTGCCCGGACCGATCCAAAGCGTCCCTTCAGGTTCCCGGAAATGCCCGCGTATTGGGAAAGCGTCAGCAACGAGGCCCATGGGGAATGGATTCTGGATCCGACGTGGCGTCCGCGTGCTTCGTTTCCCATCCGGGCCGGATGGACAAAGGCAGTTTTGGCTGGACATGCCGCGGTGGAACGCAAGCTCAACATCGACGCACCCGTGTTGGTTCTTCTGTCCGGGAGGACCAGGATTCAAGCCGAATGGACTGCGGACCTCATGCGTGCCGACGCCGTCATTGATGTCGAGGAAACGTCGCGGCGGGCGCTTGGCCTTGCCCGGCGGACTGCCGTGTTCCGCTATCCCGGCGCCCTGCACGACGTGTTTCTCTCACGGCGCACGGTCCGGCAACAGGCCTACCGTGACGTCGCCGTCTGGCTGGCAGCCTATCCGTACTGAGTTAACAGGTACGTGCTAATTGACTGCGGGTGCCGCGTCCACGGCCCCGCCGTAACGCCGGTCGCGTTTCGCATAAATCTCGACGGCGTCCCAAAGGGTCCGCCGGTCCACGTCCGGCCACAATGTGTCCATGAAGACGAACTCAGCGTACGCCGACTGCCACAGCAGGAAATTGGAGAGCCGCTGCTCCCCCGAACTGCGCAGAAACAGATCCACATCAGGAAGGTCTGGTTCGTCCAGGTACCTTTGAATGGTCTTCTCGGACACCGACCCTGGCTTCAACCTGCCAGCGGCGACGTCGTGCGCGATGGCCGAAACGGCGTCGGCAATTTCTGCCCGGCCACCGTAATTAACACACATGGTCAACGTGCAGGTGTCGTTGGCGCGGGTGTAGTCCTCTGCCTCCTCCAGCTCTTTGATCACCGATCCCCACAGGCGTGGCCTGCGGCCAGCCCAGCGGATACGGACACCCCACTCATCCAGCTGGTTGCGCTGGCGGCGTAGTACATCCTTGTTAAATCCCATGAGGAATCGAACTTCTTCCGGTGACCGTCGCCAGTTCTCGGTGGAGAACGCATACACGCTGACGTACTTGATTCCGAGTTCGATCGCCCCCGCCATAACGTCCAAGAGCGCAGGCTCACCAGCCTTATGCCCCTCTATGCGCGGTAGGCCGCGCTGATTGGCCCACCGCCCGTTGCCGTCCATGACTATGGCCACGTGCTGAGGGATGAGCTCACTGGGAATATTGGGCGGCACAGCCCCGGAAGGGTGTCCGTAGGGCGCAACCACGGGGGCCGTTCTTGCCGCTGTTGACTTATTCTTCTTTCCAAGTACCACTG
This sequence comes from Pseudarthrobacter sp. PvP004, assembly GCF_017876035.1. NCBI lineage: Bacteria > Bacillati > Actinomycetota > Actinomycetes > Micrococcales > Micrococcaceae > Pseudarthrobacter > Pseudarthrobacter sp. PvP004. The sequence continues at coordinate 1,230,520 of NZ_JAGINL010000001.1, read as the reverse complement.
TCAGCTTCGCTCCACGTGTTTGAGTGATTTCAGGGCCCGTTCAAGGTGCCACTGGAGGTAACTGGCTACCAGGCCGGCAGCCTCCCGCCTGTGCCGCGGATCCGAAGCGTCGGCGACGCTCCAGTTACCAGTGAGCAAGGCACCGAGCAATACCACGGTCTCCGGCGCCGGAGCCGGCGAGCCCGGGGGCCTGCAGTCGCTGCACACCATCCCGCCTATGGGGGCGGCAAATGCCGTATGAGGACCGGGACGGCCACAACGGGCACATTCGGTAAAGCTGGGCGCCCAGCCACCTGTGGCCAAGGCCCGCAAAAGATAAGAATCAAGAATGAGTTCGGGCGGATGGTCCGAACGGCTGAGGGCCGCCAAGGCACCAACCAGCAGATTGTATTGTGCGGTCCCCGACTCGGTGTCGGCATCCGTAAGTTTCTCGGCAGTCTCCGTCATGGCTGCAGCCACAGTGAACCGCCCGTAGTCGGCTGCGATGCTGCTTCCGTACGCGCCCTTCGCCACGGCCTGGGTGACAATGTCCAAGGTACGGCCGGAGACCAGTTGCAGGTCAGCCACCATAAAAGGCTCAAGACGCGCCCCGAAGCGGCTGCTGGTCCGGCGAACACCCTTGGCAACTGCACGAACCTGCCCATGGTGCTTGGTCAGCAGAGTAATGATTCGATCCGCCTCGCCCAGCTTGTGGGTACGAAGCACCACGGCATCGTCCCGATAGGACCGTGCTGCAAACGACGGATTGGCCACAACTAATCTTCGCACTAAGCCTGGGCCCGGCAGTGACCGCCGGACCGTGTGGTGACGGTATTTCCCGTCACCACACGGCACGTGCTCAGGCCTGGGCGTCCCGGACGGCCCGGTTTACTGCCGAAATCAGGGCCTTGAGGGAGGACGTGGTGGTGCTGGGGTCGATTCCGACACCCCACAAAACGCGCTCTCCGACAGCACATTCAACGTATGCCGCCGCGCTGGCACTGCCACCTTCAGACAGGGCGTGCTCGCTGTAATCGAGCACCCGCACGTCAACGCCGTCGTGGTGGAGTATGTCCAGCAGGGCTGCAATGGGACCATTGCCGTGGCCGGTGCGGCGGACTTCGACGCCGTCGATCCGCAGGTTTGCGTTCATGGTCATGGCGCCGGATTCGTCGGTCTCAGTACTCACGCTGCCCAGACCATAACGACCCCACTGGGCCTGCTCTTCGTCGGAAGGCAGATACTCATCCTGGAAGATCTGCCACAGCTGGGCGCCACTGACCTCTCCGCCCACAGCATCGGTACGGCGCTGGATGACTCCGGAGAACTCAATCTGGGCGCGACGGGGAAGGTCCAGGTTGTGCTCGTTCTTCAGCAAGTAGGCCACGCCACCCTTGCCGGACTGCGAGTTGACCCGGATGACGGCCTCATAGCTGCGACCGAGGTCCTTGGGATCGATGGGCAGGTACGGTACCTGCCATGTGAAGTCGTCAACCGACTTCCCGGCAGCAGCAGCGTCCTTCTCCAGAGCCTCGAAGCCCTTCTTGATGGCGTCCTGGTGTGAACCGGAAAAAGCGGTAAAGACGAGGTCGCCGCCGTAGGGGGAACGCTCCGGAACCGGCAACTGGTTGCAGTACTCCACAGTGCGGCGGATCTCATCGATATCAGAGAAATCGATCATCGGGTCCACACCCTGCACGAACATGTTCAGGCCGAGCGTTACCAAGTCCACATTGCCCGTGCGTTCGCCGTTGCCGAACAAGCAGCCTTCTATGCGATCGGCGCCTGCCAGGTAACCGAGCTCAGCAGCAGCTACGCCCGTGCCGCGGTCGTTATGCGGGTGGAGGGAGATGATGATGCCCTCGCGTGGGTGGAGGTTCCGGTGCATCCACTCGATGGAGTCTGCATAGACGTTGGGGGTTGCCATTTCCACTGTCGCCGGCAGGTTGATGATGACCTGTTTGTCGGCCGAAGCCTCAAAGACGTCAGCAATGGCGTTGCACACGCGGGCAGCGTACTCGAGCTCGGTTCCGGTGAATGACTCCGGCGAGTATTCATAGGTAATGTGCGTGTCCGTCAGTGTCTCTTCATACTTCTTGCACAAGCGCGCACCCTGCAGTGCGATATCCAGAATGCCGTCTTCGTCCTGATTGAAGACAACGCGACGCTGCAATACAGACGTGGAGTTATACAGGTGCACAATGGCCTGCTTGGCGCCAACCAACGACTCATAGGTCCGTTCGATCAGGTGCTCACGAGCCTGAGTCAACACCTGGATGCTGACGTCGTCCGGAATATGGCCGCCCTCGATGAGTTGGCGAACAAAGTCGAAGTCGGTTTGCGACGCTGAAGGGAACCCGACCTCGATTTCCTTGTAGCCCATCTTGACGAGCAACTGGAACATCTTCAGCTTGCGTGCCGGGCTCATGGGATCGATCAATGCCTGGTTGCCATCGCGCAGATCAACTGCGCACCAGCGCGGAGCTTTGGTGATGACTTTATCCGGCCAGGTGCGGTCCGGAACCTCGACGGTGATCTGGTCCTGGAACGGCAGGTAGCGGTGAATCGGCATACCGGAGGGCTTTTGTGCATTACGCATGACGTGTGGCCTTTTCTCTAAGAACTAAGTGAAAGCTTAGCCGGACACAACGGAACTCCGCGGCGAGGATGGCCCAGCTTCAGATAGCTTTCAGGCCTCGCCGCGGCAGCTAAGAAGAAGCATCGCCGTACGCACAAATTCACAGTAACACGGTGCGTATGATGACAGTGCAACACCTCATGAAACGTCCACTATGCAGACGCCGCGACGGTGGAAACGCCGACTGCAGTGTCCACTCAAGGAGCCACAGTGCCACAGTCGGGGATCTCTCTTTCCAATATCGATCACAGCGTCCGGCCCCAGGACGACCTTTATCAGCATGTCAACGGCGCTTGGCTCAACAGCACAACGATCCCCGACGACAGGCCGCTTGAAGGCACCTTCACGGCTTTGCGGGATGGCGCCGAGTTGGCCGTCAAGGCGATTATCGAAGAAGCAGCCGCCAAGGGTGAGTCAGCAACCGGCGTCGAACAGAAGGTTGGCGGACTGTACGCCAGTTTCATGGACGAAGATGCGGCTGAGGCAAAGGGCCTGGAACCCGTGCGAGGCCGCCTCGATCAGGTTCGGGCGGTGGGCTCGGCACAGGAACTGGCCGCCCTCATCGGCCGGTTGTTCCGGTCGGACGTCTCCGGCCTTTTCTCCATCTACCCCGCTCCGGACGCCGGCAATCCGGAACGTATCCTCCTGTATATCGGACAGGGTGGCCTAGGTTTGCCGGACGAGTCCTACTACCGCGAGGAAAAATTCGCAGCCATCGTGGCCGCCTACGGTGACTACATTGCAAAGTTGTTCAATCTCGCGGGTATCCCCGATGCGGAAGCTGCTTCACAGCGCATCGTCGCCCTTGAAACCGCCTTGGCATCCCACCACTGGGACAACGTCACTCTGCGGGATCCCCAAAAGACCTACAACCTCAAGACCGCAGAGGAAGCCGAAGCACTGTTCCCCCTGCTCAACACGTGGTTCGAGGCGGCAAGGGTAGAACAAGCCAAGCGGGATGAAATTGTGGTGAGTACTCCGGACTTCTTTGCAGGGGCTGCAGCCTTGCTGGAATCCGAGCCACTGGAAACGTGGAAGGAATGGCTGACACTCAGGGTTCTCAGCTCGGCCGCGCCATACCTGTCTTCCGTTTTTGTTTCCACGAACTTTGACTTCTACGGCACCACCCTCAGCGGTACCCCGCAGAACAAAGAGCGCTGGAAGCGCGGGGTGGCCGTCGTCGAGGCGGCCCTTGGCGAAGCAGTCGGCCAGATCTATGTTGATCGGCACTTCCCTGCCGGCCACAAAGCAAGGATGGAGACGCTGGTCTCCAACCTGATCGAAGCCTACCGGGAGAGTATTTCTTCCCTGGGATGGATGGGCGAGGACACCAAAAAAGAGGCGCTGAAGAAGCTGGACGCATTCCGTCCAAAGATAGGTTTTCCCGACAAGTGGATCGATTACTCTGCCGTCGAGATTGACCCGACAGACCTCCTCGGTAACGTGGAACGTGCCCATGACGCCGATGTGGACCGGCACTTGGATGAAATAGGGAAGCCCGTTGACCTGACAAAGTGGCTCATGACACCCCAGACTGTCAACGCCTACTACCATCCAATGCTCAATGAGATCGTCTTCCCCGCAGCTATCCTTCAGCCCCCCTTCTTCAACGCGGACGCGGATGACGCTGTCAACTATGGCGGCATCGGCGCGGTGATTGGTCACGAAATCGGCCACGGTTTCGACGACCAAGGGTCACAGTTCGACGGGAGCGGAGCGCTTCGCAATTGGTGGACGGAGGACGACCGTACAGCCTTTGAATCCCTGACGGCGAAATTGGTTGCCCAGTACGACGCTTTGTCCCCCTACGCGGCACCGGACCATAAGGTCAACGGCAAACTGACCCTGGGTGAGAACATCGGCGACCTCGGTGGCCTGACGATTGCCTACAAGGCCTATCTCCTGAGCCTGAACGGAGCCGAGCCCGAAGTCATCGACGGATTCACAGGATTCCAGCGGTTCTTCATGTCGTGGGCTGCCGGTTGGCGCCAAGTGATCCGCACCGAGGAAGCGATCCGGAGACTGGCCACCGATCCCCACTCCCCCAACGAATTCCGTACCAACGCCATAGCCCGCAACCTCGACGCCTTCCATGCAGCGTTCGCAGTGTCTAAGGCCGATGGCATGTGGATGGAGCCAGGGGAACGCGTCAGCATCTGGTAAACCCGCACAACGCAACGGCCGGCCAGTTCGATAACTGGCCGGCCGTTGCTGTGTGCGGCTAAAGCAGGGAACTTACTGCTGATCGATGTACAGGGGATTCACCTGTTGGCAAACAGCATCGTTGGCCGTTTGATTGACCACATCGGACGGAACAGAGGCTGCACCGTACGCCGTTCCGCTGCTGAAGTCTGTACCCACGTAGAGCTGCACGCCCGCTACGCCCGGAGCTTCCTGGACCTGCGCGGCCGGGATGCCGAAAAGTGTAGCGACGTCGGCAGCCACGTCCGCGAAGCCCGGTCCATAGTAAAGCACCGTCTGATCCACGGGATTAGCCAAGTAGGAGACCGTCTGAGCGAAACCGTTCCCTGTGAGTACGGTCATGAGCTCCTGAGCCCTGGTAGCAACGCCACTGCCGTTGGCAACGGCCACCGGCTGAATCGCTTTGTCGTACGCAGGTGCGGGAGGCGTGGTAGCCGTTGGCTGTGGGGCCGGGCTTTCGCTCGGTGCAGGAGGAGCCGTCGCACCCGGCGTTGTGAGGTCGAGGTCAGCACGAAGCGCAGCGAAAAGCTGCGATGCCTGGGGCTCGATGAGTTCCAACCTGTTAATGTCAGCCGCGGCGGCCTGAGTGGGCACCGCTACGAACGCCACCTTGGAAACATCGATGTCCTTGAGCCGCCCGCCAATGGTCAGCAGCGAAGGAACAGACGCCAGGCCCTCGTCCACAGTCAGGTTCTGCGTGACCACATCCGCGATCTGCAACAGCCTTTGCGGGTTACCCAGTGTTCCCTCATCCTTGAGCTTCCTGGTGAGGGATGAGAGGAACGCTTGCTGCCCCTTGATGCGGCCAAGGTCGCCTCCGTCACCGAAAGCATGCCTGGTCCGGAGGAACGCCAAAGCTTGTTCGCCTTCAACCAAGGAATCACCCTTGGCGAGGCGGAGCCGCGAATCCGGGTCAAACACCGGGTCACTGACGCAAACATTGACACCGCCCACAGCATGTGAGAGTTCCTTGACCGCGTTGAAGTCAGCCATCATGAAGTGGTCGATTTCCAAACCGGTCAACTGGTTCACGGTATCCACCGCGCAACCAATACCGGCCTCTGCCATGGCTTCATTGATCATCACGCCGCTGCGGGCAGGGAAGGTCTGGTTATTGGTACGGTCGGTGCATTGGGGCACGTCAACAAGAAGGTCGCGCGGGAAACTCAAGACATTGACGCGTTTATTGTCCGCGGAGATGTCCAGCAGCATCATGACATCGGAGTGGCCATAGCCGGTGGAGTCCTCAGTGCTACCGTATTCGGCGTTCTTGCCGTCACGGGTATCGGAGCCAAGGATCAGGATCTGCAGGCGATCCGTCTTATCGTCCACCAGCGGGTCACCGGCGTTGCGGGTTTCCCCGGCACTCAAGGGCGCCTTGGTGATATTGGTCTGCAGGCGGATAAACCAGAAAGCCGCAAAGGCAACGCCTGCCACCAGCGCAACGGAGACCACGCCGGTAACAATTTTCAACCAAAGCGGCAGGCCTTTGGGCGCGTTCATATGGCGAGGGGTACCGTCGGCATCCTCTCCATGGCGCGCCCCGGTGGGGCCAGCGGTGCCGGTGCCCTGCGGGCGGGCGTCACGACGTCGCACTATTCGGTTTACCTTTCATCAAACAGCTGGATCCCCGCAATCATAGTTGCCGTTTCTGGGAAGTTCCTTATCGGGCCCGTAGCCACGCCGGATCCAGTAACGCCAACTAGAACCCGAGTTTGACCAATTGCTTGGGATCGCGCTGCCAGTCTTTGGCTACTTTAACGTGGAGATCGAGGTAGATCCGGGTGCCGAGCAGCGTCTCGATACCCTTTCGGGCGTTGGTTCCCACCTCACGCAAACGGCTTCCGCCCTTGCCGATGATGATGGCCTTCTGGGAAGGCCGTTCAACATAAAGGTTCACGCGAACATCCAACAGCGGGTTGTCCTCGGTCCGGCCCTCACGGGGAACGATTTCCTCCACCACCACTGCGAGTGAGTGCGGAAGTTCATCGCGGACGCCCTCAAGTGCCGCTTCGCGAATCAGCTCTGCGATCATGACGGCCTCAGGCTCGTCCGTCAGCTCGCCGTCAGGATACAGCGGCGGTGATGACGGCATGTGGCTGATCAGGACATCTGCAACAGTGGAGACCTGAAAACCATCGGCGGCAGAAACAGGCACGATGTCAGCCCAGCCCTGCTCACCAAGAACATCGCGGCCCAACGCGGCGACTGCAAGCAATTGCTCCGTCAACGCCTGACGATCCACAAGGTCGGTTTTGGTCACAAGTGCCACGATGGGCTTGCGTCCGACGGCGGCAAGCTGAGCGGCGATGTATTTGTCGCCGGGGCCGATTTTTTCGTTTGCCGGCAGGCAGAAACCGATGGCATCGACTTCCGCCAGGGTGTCTGCAACAAGTTCATTGAGACGCTTTCCCAGCAGGGTACGCGGGCGGTGAAGGCCCGGAGTGTCCACAAGGATCAATTGGGCGTCGTCGCGGTGGACAATACCGCGAATGGTGTGCCGTGTAGTTTGCGGTTTGGCCGAGGTGATGGCCACTTTCTGGCCAACCAACGCGTTGGTCAGTGTCGATTTCCCCGCATTGGGCCGGCCGACAAGCACCGAGAAGCCAGCGTGGAAGCCACCGAAATCGGCATCGGCATCGAATTTCTTATTTTGCTTGCTCACGTGGAACTCCCTGTTGCGTTGAGTCGGCGTCATCGAGAAGGTCTTCAAAGTCAGTGTCTTCCTTTGGCATGGCTGCCGCAATGATGTGGCTGACCCTGTTACGGCGACCCTCCAGCCTATCTGCCCGGAGCGATATTCCGTTCACTTCAACGGAGCTCCCAACAATGGGAACCTGGCCAAGGGCTTTTGCAAGAAGACCGCCGACCGTATCCACCTCGTCGTCGTCCAGATCGATGTCGAAGAGTTCGCCCAGGTCATCGATGCTCATGCGGGCGCTCACGCGGTACGTGCCATCGCCGAGATCAACCGCTTCCTCGGCGGCGGCGTCGTATTCATCCACAATCTCGCCAACGATCTCTTCAATGAGGTCCTCAAGGGTGACCAGCCCGGCGGTGCCGCCGTACTCGTCGATGACGATCGCCACATGCGTGGACTCTTTTTGAAGTTCCCTCAAGAGGTCGCTCACAGGCTTGGATTCCGGGACATAACGGACGTCGCGTGCGAGCGAGTCAACGTCGTGGGCTTGTAATCCGGGTTCGCTGCGATGCATGGCCGCAGCCACATCCTTGAGGTAAAGAATTCCACGGATCTGGTCCGTGTTCTCACCAATGACCGGGATCCTTGAGTAGCCGGACCGCAGGAAAAGGCCCATTGCCGTTTCGAGGTCCGAGCCCGTACCGATACTGACAATGTCCGTGCGGGGAACCATCACCGAACGCACCAAGGTGTCACCGAAATCGAAGACCGAATGAATGAGCTCAGCCTCGTTGTCTTCGATCATGTCCGATTCCGCGGCACGATCCACGAATTCGCGGAACTCCTCTTCGCTGACGAAAGCGTCATCCCCGCTCGGGGCACCTGGTGCAACTGCCTGCCCCAAGGCCACCAACCAGCCAGGGATGGGTCCCAAAATCCAGCACAGGAACCTGATCAGCGGTGCAGTGAAGCGAACGACGGGGCCGGAGTGCGCCCGGCCCAACTGCCTGGGTGAAACACCCACCAGCACGAAGCCGATGACCGCCATGATTCCCGTGGCTGCGAGCCCGGCGAGCCACACGTTGTCCAGCAGACTATGCAGGACAACCGCAACGGCAACTGCCGCCGCCATTTCGAACCACACGCGCCAAAAACGCAGGGCCCGCATGTGCGCGATCGGGTTCTTGAGAATTCCCCCCAGCGCCTTACCCTTGCTCCGCACTATTGATTGTTCGGCCTCATGCCGGGGCAGGAAGTTGAACGCAGCCTCGGCTGCGGTCAGCAGTGCAACGAAGCTGAGAAAAACCAGCGCCATGCCGACCAGGATGATCGAGGTCACTGCATGGTCTCCATGGGGGCATCCTTGCCCAGGAATTCAGACAGCAGTTCCCGCTGCAAACCGAACATCTCTTCCTTTTCCTCCGGCTCCGCATGGTCAAAACCAAGCAGGTGGAGGATGCCATGGGTTGTCAGGAGCAGCATTTCGTCCTGCGTGGGGTGCCCGGCGTTGCGCGCCTGTACCTCGGCCACCTGAGGGCAAATAGCGATGTCGCCCAGCATGCCTTGCGGCGTGGGCTTCTCCGGAGTGCCCGGCGTCAGTTCGTCCATGGGCACGGACAAAACATCCGTAGCCCCGGGCTCGTCCATCAGTTCGATGTGCAGCTTTTCCATTGCCGGTTCATCGACAAGGAGAATGGATAGCTCTGCTTGGGGGTGGATGTACAGACGCTCAAAGATGAAGCGTGACAACGTCACCAGCTGGGCTTCGTCCACCACCACACCGGACTCGTTGTTTACTTCAATGCTCATTTGCGTACTCCACGGTTGTACTGTGCACCAGGTTTGTCTTGTGCACCAGGTTTGTCTTGGGCACCAGGTTTGTACTGGGCGTCGGTGCGGTGTGCGTCGTCCCATGTGCTGTAGGCGGAGACGATGTCAGCAACCAAGCGGTGCCGGACGACGTCAGCGGCCTCCAGAATGGAGAAGTTGACGTCATCGATTCCCTTCAGGATTTCCCTGACAATCCGCAACCCGGAGGTTGAACCGGAAGGCAGGTCTATCTGCGTGACATCGCCCGTGACCACCATTTTTGATCCGAAACCTAGGCGGGTCAGGAACATCTTCATCTGCTCCGGAGTGGTGTTTTGCGCTTCATCGAGAATGATGAATGCGTCGTTCAGCGTCCGTCCACGCATGTAGGCCAGGGGTGCGACCTCGATGGTCCCCGCAGCCATCAAGCGCGGGATGGACTCGGGATCCATCATGTCGTGCAATGCGTCATACAGCGGGCGAAGATACGGGTCGATCTTGTCGCTCAGCGTTCCGGGAAGGAAGCCCAGACGTTCCCCCGCTTCCACCGCAGGCCGGGTGAGGATGATCCGACTGACTTCCTTTGTCTGCAGCGCCTGGACTGCCTTGGCCATTGCCAGGTATGTCTTTCCGGTACCTGCGGGACCGATTCCGAAAATGACGGTGTTGTCGTCAATGGCGTCGACGTAGTTCTTCTGGTTCAGCGTCTTGGGCCGTATGGTCTTGCCCCTGCTGGACAGAATATTGTGCGTCAAGACATCAGCCGGATTCTGCACGGACTGGACCCTCAACAAGGACACGAGCTGCTGAAGGATGTCCGGAGTGACCACGGTCCCCTTCGCCACGAGCCCACGGACTTCCTCCAAGAGACGCATGATGCGTGGAATGACGGTGGAAGGCCCCGTCATGGAGAGCTCATTACCGCGGACATGGAAGTTGACGTCCTGGAACTGTTCCTCGATGTATCGCAAGGCTTCGTCGTGGCTGCCCAACGAGTGAACCATCTGGTCGGAGTTGTCGAACGTGACAACTTCCGTGCGCGTACCCGGTAGTGTGTGCGGGAACTCGGTGGGCGGCTGGTTGCCGTTTCCGGTCCTGAGCCGCCCGTTCAAAGATTCACTCATAGTGCTGGCCTCAAGGCCTTTTCTCCTCCGGTTGGTTCGTAATAACGCCATCGATTCGACATTCGTGGCCGCTCAAAGGCGCCAGCCCGGATGCCGGAATGTCTTCAATCCTACGCCAGCCCGGCCTGCGATGAGCCTCAACCGACGGCAACATCCGGGCCGGGGCCGTCATGTCAGACATATTGTCTCAACTCGGCATCAAGCGGGTATCAATCATGTTTCAGTTGGCCCCGGTCCGCCCAATCCCGGCCGGCCGCCGTCGACGATGTGCCAAGCTGGCATAGCGGGTGGCAGCAGCACCCTGCGGCCCGGCTTCTGCGGCTGGGGCCGCCAAGAGACATACGGCAAGGCAGGAAACCCATCACAAAGCCAGTAAGCATAGGGAACGGCGCGCGCAGAGGGACGAAATCCGTCATCGCCGCGCCGGCGATGCTTGCTGTCCTGTTGCTGACCGGTTGCATCGCCAATGGCGGCGGTAGCCAAGCAATCACGAGTTCACCACCTGTTACTGTCCAGGATGCCCCGGCCAGCCATGCCCCGCTGGAGACCACACAGGCTTCCACCAAAATCCCGGTCTACTGGATTGGCCGCAGCAAGGAAGAGGTTTACCTCTACCGCGAGTTCAGGGACATTTCCAGCGATGGAAACCCCGTGACTACAGCGCTCCGGATCATGATGGCTGAGAAACCCCTGGACCACGACTTCTTCACGCCTTGGCAGGACCCGGGAAGCCTCGCCACGTCCATCTCGGGCAAGAACGTGATTACCGTGGATATTTCGCGGGACGCCTTTAATTCAAACCTCGACGCCGGAATGGCACATCGCGCCGTTCAGCAGTTGGTCTATACAGCTACGGCAGCAGCCTCGTCCTCGGGACTTATCAACTCCGGCCAGCAGATCCAAGTAGTCATTTTGGTTGACGGGCACAAGGACTACATGGCGTTCGGGCAGGTGCAGCTCGGCCAACCCATGGAGCGGAACGCATCTTTGGTGGCACCGCTGTGGATTATCGATCCGCAGGAGGAAACATCCTTGCCCGCGGGTGTAGTCAAATTCAATGGCCGCAGCACCGACAGCTCAAGGCCGGTCAGCTGGCAGATCCTCCAAGACGACGGCAAGGGCGAAAAGACCAGCCTGCTCACAGGCCAGACCAAGGCAACCGGTGAGCCGGGACAATATGGTCTTTTCACTTTCAGCGCCACGCTGAAGACCGGAAAGTATGAGCTGCGGGTTTCACAAGTCGATGAAGCGGGCGCAACCATCGAAACGAGCACCGATACCCGCTTGTTCAACGTCGGTTAGTCTGCGGGCTGACTACCAGCGGCCCAGAACGTCGCTGGCAAGAACGACGGCGGCTGGTCCCGCCGTCGACGACCGCAAGACATGGTGACCCAAGAGGGCCGTCACCGCGCCCGAGTCGCTGAGCCGAGTTACTTCACGCGGTGAGATTCCGCCCTCAGGTCCCACGATCAAGAGAACTTCGCGCGGCTTACCTTCGTTAGGTAACGCCGCCAACTCTTCAAGGACAGTTCTCAGGGGGTTCTTGGCGTCTTCATGCAGGATGATGGCCATGTCAGCGTCCGCTACGGCCTTGGCCAAAGCAACGGTATCCACAATGGACCGCACCTCGGGAATCCAGGCACGCCGCGCCTGCTTGGCCGCGGCTGTGACCACCGACTGCCACTTCGCATGTGCTTTGGCGGCCCTCTCACCCTTCCACCGCACGATTGCACGCTCGGACTGCCAGGGGATAACAGCATCTATGCCGAGTTCCGTGGCAGTCTCGATGGCGAGTTCGTCGCGGTCGCCTTTAGCCAGGGCCTGGACCAGCACCAGCCGGACCTCCGGTTGCTCCTCGAACAGCACTTCGGAGGCCTTAACCGTCAAGGTGCTGGATCCGGCGTCGACCACTGTCCCTGTCAGCCGCACGCCGGCACCATCTGCAATATCCACGGGCTCGCCTGTGGTCAGGCGCTTAACCGTGACAGCATGCCGGGCCTCTGCACCCTCGAGGACGAAGGTGGAACCAAGGACTACCTGACCGAGGGAACCCGCCGGCGTGAAGAAAACAGGATTGCTCACTGCTATAGGTTACCGAGCTTGTCCCGCAGCTTTGCGAACATACCGCCGCTGGCCACAAGCTTTCCTTCCGTAAACTGCTCGCCACGCAGCTTGGCCAGCTGCTGCAAGAGTTCTTCCTGGGCGGGGTCGAGCTTGCTGGGCGTCTCCACATGCAGGTGCACCTTGAGGTCGCCACGGCCGTAGCCCCGGAGGTGCGTGACACCCAGGCCGCGGAGGGTAATGACTTCTCCCGATTGCGTGCCGGCCTTCACATCAATGTCCTGTGCGCCGTCGAAAGTGTCCAGCTGCAGCTCGGTTCCCAGCGCGGCCGCCGTCATGGGCACGCTGAGCGTGGCGTGAAGGTCGTCGCCTTCACGCATGAACATGGCGTCGTTGTTAACCCGGATCTCTACATAGAGGTCACCTGCAGGACCACCTGCGGGCCCCGCTTCGCCCTGTCCGGACAGCTGGATGCGCGTACCGGTTGCGACGCCTGCCGGGACCTTGATGGTGAGGGAACGGCGGCTGCGGATACGGCCCTGCCCGTTGCACTCGTTGCAGGGATCCTTGATGACGGTGCCGAAGCCTTCGCAGGAACCGCAGGGGGCGGTGGTCATGACCTGGCCGAGGATGGATCGGACAGCCCGCTGAACCTGGCCACTGCCACCGCAAATGTCGCAGCGCTCCGGATGGGTGCCCGGGCGGCAGCAGCTGCCATCACAGGTGGGGCAGACCACGGCGGTGTCCACTTCAAGCTTCTTGTTGACGCCGAACACGGCGTCCTTCAGGTCGATGCGGACGCTGATGAGCGCGTCCTGGCCGCGACGGACACGGGAGGCCGGTCCACCGTGGCCACCGCCTCCACCAAAGAAGGTGTCGAAGATGTCCTGGAACGCGAAACCCTGGCCGGAATAGCCGCCACCGAAACCGTTGTCGGTGCCGTTCTCATTGCCCGTGGCGTCGTAGACCCGGCGTTTCTGGGGGTCTGACAACACTTCGTAAGCGTGGGTCACGGCCTTGAACTGTTCCGCGACATCCTCACCGGGGTTTACGTCGGGGTGCAGTTTCCGCGCCAACTTGCGGTACGCCTTTTTGATCTCTTCCCCGGTGGCTTCCGGCGAGACTCCCAAAACGTCATAGTGGCTGCTCAAAGTCGGTATCTCTTCCTTGTTGTACTGCGGATGTTTCCTCGGACCGGTGTTCAGCCGCCGAGAATGCGGGAAAGGTAACGGGCCACGGCACGAACGGCTGCCATGGTGGTGGGATAGTCCATGCGTGTGGGACCGAGAATCCCCACCTTGGCGCCGGAGCCGTAGCCCGTAGCCACGACGGATGCCTCAGCCAAGCCGTCGTACGGATTCTCGCGTCCAATGCTCACAGTGACTCCGCGGGGGTCATCCCCCATATCGGACAACAACCGGAGCATGACAACTTGTTCCTCGAGTGCTTCCAGCACGGGACCGATGCTCAGGGGGAAATCCACGTTGGAGCGCGCAAGGTTGGCCGTTCCTGCCATCAGGATGCGCTCTTCTCGGCTGGTGTCACTGAGCGATTGGAGTCCCTGGGCCAACGTCTGCGCCAGGCTGCGGAGCTCCGGCGGGCACAGGGCAACTACCGATGGGAGCACTTGCGGCAAGAGAGCCAGTTGCGTGGCGGCAATGCTGCCGAGGAAGCGGGACCTCAGGAGCATCAAGGCTTCGTTGCTTACGTCCGAGCCGGCGTCGATGACCTTCTGCCCTACGCTGCCGGTGTCCGCGATGAGGACCACGAGCACCTGCTTTGGGCCCAACAGGACGAACTCCACGTGACGGACCAGTGCGCGGTTGGAATGCGGATACTGCACGACGGCCACCTGATTGGTCAGCTGCGACAGGAGCCTTACGGTGCGCTCCAGGATGTCGTCAACCTCATCGGGGCCCTCTAGCAACGAATGGATGGCCCTGCGTTCGGCGGCCGAGAGCGGCTTTACCTGCGAAATGCGGTCGACGAACAGGCGGTAGCCCTTGTCCGTAGGGATTCTCCCTGCACTGGTGTGGGGGGCCGCGATGAGGCCTTCCTCTTCCAAGACAGCCATGTCGTTCCTGATGGTGGCACTGGAAACGCCAAGATGGTGCCGCTCCACGAGGGCCTTCGAACCGACAGGTTCCCTGGAATGCACGTAATCCTCAACGATGGCACGCAGCACCTCAAGCTTGCGCGGCTCACTCATTGCTCCACCTCCTGACGACTGCCATGGTCCCTGGGACCGGTCAACGCGGGATCTCAATCGGACCACCACACTTAGCACTCAACATGCCCAAGTGCTAACAAGTCTAGTATGAGCCACCCCGTTGCTAGCATTGAAACCTGCCGCGGCCGGCTTCGGCCCGCACCATAAACCAGCACAAAGGTAGGAATCCCTTGGCTTTCGACAATTGGGGACCGCAGGATCTGTCCGCTCCAGCCAAAAAGCAGCTGCCGGAAGTAGCCGTCCAGCGGGGAATGGTCCTCGAGGACGTCCAGTCCGGCTGGGTGGGCGAAGTCACCCGCGTTGAGAAATCGGGCGGAATGCATGTGGTCTCCCTTGAGGACCGGCGCGGAAAGACCAAATCTTTCCAGCTCGGATACGGGTTCCTGTTGGAGGGCCAGGCCATACGGCTTATGCCTCCTGCTGCCCGCCCTGCCGCCTCTGCCGCCCCTTCCACCCGGACAGCCTCCGGATCCGTGAGGGTACAGGGCCAACGTGCCCAGGTGGCCAAGGCGAGCCGCGTCTGGGTCGAAGGAAAGCACGACGCCGAACTCGTCGAGAAGGTCTGGGGTGACGATCTGCGCGTGGAAGGCATCGTCGTGGAGCCATTGCATGGCGTAGACGACCTGAAGTCGGCCATCGCTGCCTTCAACCCCGGGCCGGGTCGCCGACTCGGCATCTTGGTGGACCACCTTGTCCCCGGCTCCAAAGAGTCGCGCATCGCAGCCGATGCCATGACGGTACCGGGGGCTGCAGGAAACGTTTTGATTGTCGGCCACCCCTACGTGGACGTCTGGCAGGCCATCCGGCCAAAGGTCCTGGGCATTGAGGCATGGCCGGAAGTCCCCCGCGGGATCGACTGGAAGACGGGAATCCTCAGCGCGTTCGGCTGGCCCCACGACACAGCCGAGGACATAGGCTTGGGCTGGCAACGTCTCCTTGGTGCAGTACGCACGTATGCCGACCTCGAGGCATCGCTGCTGGGACGCGTTGAGGAAGTCATCGATTTCCTGACAGTTCCCTGAGGCAACGTCCACGAAGGAACATCAACCACCGTGTCAAAGGGGCGTTGGTCCCGGGAAGCACGTTGGGGCCGGTATTCTGGGACAGCAACACCGCAGCATCTTTACAGCAAAGGGAAGACACCGTGGCAGATAACGCTCCTGAAGAACCGGGCAGCGCCGCAGGCCGGCCCCAGTACCATGGCGCGCCTGCCAACGCACTACCGTTGACGGCCAGCGAGGACAGGCAGTGGGCTACGCTGGCCCACTTCGGCGGCATCCTGGGATGCCTGCCGTCCCTTCTGATCTACTTGATTTTCCGGGATCGCGGGCCGTTCACCGCGCAGGAATCAAAAGAAGCCCTGAACTTCACGCTGCCTCCCACCATCGCTGCAGTGCTGGCCAACATCCTGGTGCTGCTGCCCGTGGTGGGCAACATCTTCGCCGTCATCGCCACGGCTATCTGGGTGGCACTGACGTGCTTCTCCGTCTCGGCGGGAATCCGGGTCAACCACGGGCAGCCTCACCGTTACAAGGTCAACCTGCGCTGGATCAAGTAGCCCGCCCTCCCCCTCCAGAGGGAAGGGCGCAGAGGTTAGTCGGGAAGAATCCTTCGGACTACGGCGTCAGCCAAGAGCCGACCCTTCAGGGTCAAGACCAAGCGACCCTTGAATGCCTGCACCGGGTCAACCAGTTCGTCGGCAATCAGCCCGGCCATCGCATGCCGTCCGATCGCGTCCAAGGCGTCCACGGACAACCCTGTTCCAAGCCGCGCTTCAAGCATGATGCGCTCAACTTCCCGGGTTTCGACGTCGAGGGTTTCCCGTCCGGCAGCCGGTGAGGTTCCGCTCCCGAGCCGTGAGGCATACGCCGTGGGGTGCTTGACGTTCCACCATCGGACACCCCCCACGTGGGAGTGGGCTCCGGGGCCGATGCCCCACCAGTCATCTCCGCGCCAATAGGCAAGATTATGCCGGCAAGCCTGTTCCGGCGTCCGGGACCAATTGCTGACCTCGTACCAGTTCAAGCCCGCTTCAGAGATCATCTTGTCGGCCAACTCGTACTTGGAGGCGTGGTCGTCATCGTCAATACCGGGTACTTCGCCGCGACGTATCTGGGCCGCAAGTTTGGTGCCGTCCTCCACAATCAACGCGTAGGCACTGATGTGATCTGGTTGGTACGAGAGCGCAGTTTCGAGTGACAGCTGCCAGTCGGCCATGGACTCTCCGGGCGTGCCGTAAATGAGGTCAAGGCTAACTGCCAGGCCGGCTTCGCGCGCCCACTGCACAACGAGTGGCACACGGCTGGGCGTATGGGTGCGGTCCAGTACCTTCAGAACGTGCGGAACCGCGGATTGCATGCCGAAGGAGACCCTGGTGAATCCGGCATCAGCCAACACTCTGAGGGATTCAGGTGTCACCGAATCTGGATTTGCCTCGGTTGTCACCTCGGCGCCGGGCTCCAGGCCCCAATGGCCGACGGCGGCACGCAGGATCCGCGCCAGGTCTTCCGCCGGGAGGAGCGTTGGGGTACCACCGCCAAAGAAGACAGTGCTGAGGGGACGTCGAGGCAAACCGGAGGCGTCAAGTGCCAGAGAGGCGAAGTCCAGCTCGGATACGGCCGTGGAAGCGTAGGCGTCCTGCGATGCACCGCCACCGAGTTCGGTTGCAGTGTAGGTGTTGAAATCGCAATAGCCACACCGCACGGCACAGAACGGTATGTGGACATAGAGCCCGAACTTGCGGTGCTCGACGCCGGCCAACACCTGCGGAGGCAATATGCCATCCGCAGGTGCCGGGTCGCCCAAAGGTAGGACGCTGGGCATCTACTTCTTGGCCTTGTCCTTGGACTCGTCAGTGGTCAGGGCTGCAATGAATGCCTCTTGGGGCACCTCCACGCGGCCCACCATCTTCATGCGCTTCTTGCCCTCCTTCTGCTTCTCGAGCAGCTTGCGCTTACGGGTGATGTCACCGCCGTAGCACTTGGCAAGAACGTCCTTACGGATGGCCCGGATGCTCTCACGGGCAATGATGCGGGATCCGATGGCGGCCTGGATGGGTACCTCGAATTGCTGCCTCGGAATAAGCTCACGGAGCTTCCCCGTCATCATCACACCGTAGGCGTAGGCCTTGTCACGGTGGGTGATGGCGCTGAAAGCATCCACTTGCTCACCCTGCAGCAGGATGTCCACCTTGACCAGATCCGCCACCTGCTCGCCATCGGCCTTCCAGTCCAGCGATGCGTAGCCGCGGGTCTTGGACTTCAGGAGGTCGAAGAAGTCGAACACAATCTCAGCCAGCGGGATCCAATAGCGAAGCTCCACGCGGTCTTCGGACAGGTAGTCCATCCCGCGCATCTGGCCACGGCGACTCTGGCACAGTTCCATGATGGAACCCACGAACTCGTTGGGCGCCAGGATGGTTGCGGACACCATTGGTTCACGGACCTCGGAGATCTTGCCCGTGGGGTACTCGCTGGGGTTGGTGACGTGGATGACCTTCTTGTCCTCAAGGGTCACCTCGTACTCCACGTTGGGAGCAGTTGAGATGAGGTCGAGGTTGTACTCGCGTTCGAGGCGCTCACGCGTGATTTCGAGGTGCAGCAAGCCGAGGAACCCTACGCGGAAGCCGAAGCCCAGCGCTGCAGACGTCTCGGGCTCGTAAACCAGCGCGGCGTCGTTGAGCATCAGCTTTTCGAGGGCATCGCGGAGGACAGGGTAATCTGTGCCGTCCAGCGGGTAGAGACCGGAGAAGACCATCGGCTTGGCGTCGGCGTAGCCGCTGAGCGACTCCGAGGCCGGCTTGGCCAGGTTAGTGACAGTATCGCCAACCTTGGACTGGCGGACGTCCTTCACACCTGTGATCAGGTACCCCACCTCGCCGACGCCCAGGCCCTTGGACGGTGTGGGCTCCGGGGAGCTGACACCAATCTCCAAGAGCTCATGCGTTGCCCGGGTGGACATCATCTGAATGCGTTCGCGCGGGTGAAGCATGCCGTCCACCACGCGGACGTAGGTGACCACGCCGCGGTAGGTGTCATAGACAGAGTCGAAAATCATGGCGCGGGCCGGAGCATTGGGATCACCAACGGGCGCGGGAAGGTCGCGGACAATCTTGTCCAGCAACGCCTCCACGCCTACGCCGGTCTTGCCGGAAACCTTGAGGACATCCTCGGGGTCGCCACCAATGAGGTTGGCCAGTTCCGCCGCATACTTCTCGGGCTGCGCGGCCGGAAGGTCGATCTTGTTCAGCACAGGAATGATGGTGAGGTTGTTTTCCATCGCCAAGTACAAGTTCGCGAGGGTTTGAGCCTCAATGCCCTGGGCCGCATCCACCAACAGCACTGCGCCTTCACAAGCTGCCAAGGAACGGGAAACTTCGTAGGTGAAGTCGACGTGGCCGGGAGTATCGATCATGTTCAGCGCGTAGCTGTTGCCATCGAGTTCCCACGGCATGCGAACAGCCTGGGACTTGATGGTGATGCCGCGCTCACGTTCGATATCCATACGGTCCAGATACTGGGCCTTCATGTCGCGTTGCTTAACGACGCCGGTGTACTGCAGCATGCGGTCGGCCAAGGTGGACTTACCGTGGTCAATGTGGGCAATGATGCAGAAGTTCCGGATGATGGCCGGATCTGTTGCGGCGGGCACCGGTGCGGTGCGGGCCATGGGAGACACGCAGGATCCTTACTGTCGACACTCACACGGCAATTCCGCGACTGGGCATAGGCCAGCCGGAAAACGCCGCGCATCTGATCCTCTAGTCTCCCATGAACCGGCGCTTCGCCGTACATTGCCTGCCGGGCGTCCGCAGTGGACGGTTGTAGCGTTGTCACATGGCTTTCGACTTGCGCCCCTTGGGCAAACTTCTCCTGCGATCATTCAAGGCGCTGGGAGGCAGCCGCACCAACGCCGGCACCCCCTTGGGCGCCCCCTCGAGCGCTCCGGGCAATCAATCCCGGCGGACCGCCGTCGGGCACCCGCCCGGCTCCTACCCCGGCGACTTCCGCGGGGCCGTCAAAGTGAACTACTCCCCCAAGCCTGACGGCCAACCGGATCCCGGGGAGATCGTATGGAGTTGGGTCCCTTACGAAGAGGATCACTCACGCGGTAAGGACCGGCCCGTCCTTCTTATTGGACGGGACGGCGGCTGGCTCCTGGGGCTGATGCTGACATCCAAAGACCACGACAACGGGAACAGGGCGGATGACTACGTCGATATTGGAGCGGGTTCCTGGGATCGACAGGGCCGGGCGAGTGAGATCAACGTAGGCCGCATCATCCGCCTGGATCCCGAGGCAATCCGGCGCGAAGGCGCAATCTTGGGGAAAACACCGTTTATGGAGGTCTCCCGGGCCGTGCGCGCCAGGCACGGTGGGAACTGAACCGCCTGCAACTAACACGACGAGTCGTGGGTGAGCCATACTTTCTGCTATCCTTTATAGCTGTGTGTCCGTGCAGGTCGACGGCCATACATGGTTGGCTGCCATAGGCATCCCCACGCCGCTCAGTCGATGGCCAACCTGAAAACCCTCTAGACCATTTCCGCATTAAAAAGAGAGTTCATACGTGGCTAATATCAAGTCCCAGAAGAAGCGCATCCTCACCAACGAGAAGGCTCGCCTGCGTAACAACGCTGTCAAGTCCGAGCTGAAGACGGCCATCCGCGCCGTCAACACCGCCGTTGAGTCTGCTGACAAGGATGCTGCTGGAACTGCACTTGTTGCTGCCAGCCGCAAGCTGGACAAGGCTGTCAGCAAGGGCGTTATTCACAAGAACAACGCTGCAAACCGCAAGTCGGCGATCTCCAAGAAGGTCAACGCACTCTAAGGTTTTTCCAGTTCGACTGAGCTGATCAAAAGGCCGGCGCCCCATGGGCGCCGGCCTTTGGGTTTAAGCAGGCCAGTCAGCACCGACGCGCACAAGCGGCGGCCGACATCAGCGGCGACTGGCCGAGGTGGCGATGACCGTGACCGCGTGCTCAACCGCGTAGACAGGGTCCCGCGACTCGCCCTTCACTTGGGCATCGGCTTCTGCAATGACTTGGATGGAGCGAATCAGGCCTTCCGGGGTCCAGCGGCGGACATCACGCTGGGCCTGTTCCACAAGCCACGGCTGCATACCCAGGTTTTTGGCGATGGTGGCGGGTGAACCGTTGGCACCCGCAACTTTGGCCAAGGTCCTCAGCTTGGCAGCCAGTGCTGCAACCAGGGGAACCGGATCAACGCCGGTGGCCAAGGCGTGGCGCAGGGTGGACAGTGCAACCGGTCCGTTGCCGGCCATGGCAGCATCGGCCACCTTGAAAGCCGTAGCTTCAACTCGGCCGCCGTAGTAGCGCTCAACAGTCTCGGCTGTGACGGCTGTGGTGGCGTCGGCAATCAACTGGCTGCAGGCAGCAGCAAGCTCGGAAAGATTGGCGCCCACCGCATTCACCAAGGCCTGGACAGCCTCGCCCTCAATGCGTCGTCCGCCGGCCCTGAACTCGGAGACGACAAACGCGGTCTTGTCAGAGTCTTTCTTCAGGGGTTGGCAATCGATGACGGGCCATCCGGCGGACTTGACGGCGTCGAGCAGCTTCTTGCCCCGGACTCCCCCGGCATGGCGAAGGACGAGGACAACGTCTGGGTCCGGATGCTGAAGGTAGGCCAATCCGTCGGACAGGAAGGCGTCATTCATGGCCTCGAGACCCTCGACCTCGATGAGCTTGCCCTCGCCGAAGAGAGACGGGGTAACGGTCATCGCCAACGACCCGGCCTCGTAGGCACCCGCGTTCAACCGGCTGAGCTCAACATCCGGTGTAGCGGTTCGCACGTGGCTACGGATGCCGTCCATGGCGCGGATACCAAGATACTCTTCCGGGCCCATGATCAGGACTACGGCGGCCGGCGCCGCATCACGCCAGCTGACGGTGTTCGCCGCGACGCTCTTGGCCCGGGTGTTTTGGGCAGCAGCCACTGGTAGTTCCTTCCGGACGTTTCTTTGCAGGCTTCAAGTCTGCCATGTTTGGTGATGACCCCGCGCTCAAGAAGCAACACGATGATGTGGTGCACGCCCAGGACACGGCCCCACACCCCTGCCGGGTGCAGCAACATCCAAACGATCGGGATGCTCAAAAGTGACATGGTAGCCATGGCCACCACTCCAGCCGGGCCTTCGGCCCACGGCAGGGCCGCCCCGGGCATATGGGCGAAGAACCTCGCCATACCAGCCACGGCACCTGCACATGTTCCCGCAACGGCGATAGGTACCACTGCCAACCAAGGAAGGGTCGCAGCCAGTGGAACGGCGATCGTCCCAAGGATAGTCACCGGAGCCACCAAAGGACCGGCCACCACGTTCGCGATGAGTGCGTAAGGAGTGCACTGTGGTTGAAGGGCCACAATCACCGGGCAGCACAGCAACTGGGCCGACAACGGTACGGCCACCCCGGCAGCCAACCACCGTGGCACGCTGGAAGGCATCCACGACGCAACGCGCGTGGCCAGCAGCACGATACCCAGCGTTGCCAGGACGGACAGGAGGAACCCGACATTTGCAGCCATGCTCGGATCGAGCAGCAAAAGAACGATGGTGGCAAGACAGAGGAAAGTGAGGGACCTGCCCCGCAGGCCACCGATGAGGGCAGCCAGCCCCACGGTCCCCATGACAGCAGCACGTAAAACACTCGGGTCCGGCCCCACCATGACAACAAAAGCCATAAGACCGCACGCCGCCAAAACTCCGGCAACCGGGCGGGTGAGCCTCAGGCATCTCGCCAGCAAAATGAAGCCTCCCAGCACCAGGCTGCAGTTTGCACCACTAACTGCGGTGAGATGTGTCATTCCGGTGGTCTTCATATCCGCCTCAAGACTTTCCAGCAGGGCGGTGGTGTCCCCCGTGACCATTCCCGGCATCAGACCGGCCGCGTCCGGAGGCAACCAACTCGACGCTGCCACAAACTGTCGACGTACCTCACCGGCGGACCGTCGGACATCAAAAGCCGACGTCATGATGATGGGAGCGGAGGACGCGGACAGGAGAGCTGCCTGTGTTTGTCCTTCCCGCACAGCCTTGAGTGTTCCTGAAGTTCTAATGCTTTGCCCGGGCCGCACGTCTTGCCAGCCAGTTCCTCCAACAACCATCACCTCTGCGGAACCACGAATGACAGTTCCGTTGGATGTGAGCTCAAGCGACGTCGCAGTCACCGACCATCTGTTTCCACCGGATTGGCTCGGCATGGGGACCTCCGCAGGCATTCCTGTGACCAGCAGTTGAATGAAGACACCGCCTCCCCTTGCCACCGCCTCAGACAATGGGCCGGTCTCCCGCGTGTTGGCCACAACAGCACAATGGACAGCTACTGCTGCACCCAGGACACAGGCGAGGGCTAAGGTGGCAGCCATCGTTCCGGCACGAACCGATGCCGCTCCGCGACGCCGCGCCCCAACCAGGAGCAGTCCCCCGACCACGGCCAGTACTCCTGCCACAGAGGCGGACCACGCTGCGTCGATGAAGGCTCCGGCAAGTGCAACGGACCACGTGACCAGCACGGCAGGAACAAGCCGCAGATCCGTGCGCTTCGATGCCGTCGCGCCCCCAGCGGGTTCAACCGTTCCTGCCACCGGATCAGCCACCCTGCACCGTCACAAGATCCTTGAGAGACTCCATGAGCTTAGGACCGATGCCATCAACGGCGTCAAGTTCCTCCACGGATGCAAATGGGCCGTGCTCTTTCCGCCAGTCAATAATGCCTTGCGCAGTCACCGGCCCCACTCGGGGCAGCGTCCCCAGTTCTTCCAGTGAGGCAGTGTTGATGTTGACCTTGGCACCTCCGGCCGCAGGGCCGGCCGTTGCACCGGGGCTACCGGAACCGCCAGCTAGTGGCGATGGCGGAGGCTGCGGGACCTCCCCTACTTTCGGCACATGAATCTTGACCCCATCACTTAGCACCTCAGCAAGGTTGAGCCCGTTGAGTTCGGCGTTGGACGCAGCACCCCCGGCCGCATCTATCGCCTGGAAAACCCGGCTGCCCTCCGGTAAAGCCACCACGCCGGGCTTCTGCACGGCACCGGCAACGTGCACAAGAAGGCTCCTCCCAGCCTCCCTGGCCTCTGGATGCTGGGACTCTGACGGACTTGGTAGCCCGGGGCCCGCTGACATCGACGGTGTGAGGGGTTCAGAAATTGGCTGCCCCACGGCCGATTGCCACAAGTGCCAGGCAATAATGCCAGCTCCTACAACGGCGAGCAGGGCGGCAACCCGCCAAGGGGTTCGCCAACGAGTCCGCGCAGGACGGGTCTCGGATTTTCGATATGAGTGATCAGTCGTCGGATCCGCCTCGAGGGGCAGCTGTAAGAGCGGAGGTGTCTGGGGGTTCGCCCCGAGACGAGAGGCAAACCGCTGCCGGACTGCCTGCGCTGCGGCATCTGGGGACGTATCCCGGTTCCGGCGTGGCATGAAACGAGCCTATGACCGCCGCTGTCCGCCCGACGGGGACGAGGTGCTCTATGTGGATAAGACGAGCGAAGGGTCAGTCTGTTGGCGTGCTGCTCTCCCCCACGATGACTGCAAGAACACCTAAACCTGCATGTGCTGCCAACACAGCCGGCAGTGCGCTGATTTGAGGTGCCGGGCAATCCGGGCACTTCTCGCTAAGACGGGCGGCCAAGGCTTCTGCCTCCAACTGATTGCCAAAGTGGTGAACCGCCAATCGCTGCTGCCCGGCCGGGCGGGATGCCACGTCTGCTGCAACGATCTCCTCCAAACGGGCAACGGCGCGCACAGCGGAACGGACCTTTTCCAGCGGTACGATCCTGCCGCCGTCGACCGCCAGGATGGGTTTGATGGCCAGGACAGTACCGAACAGGGATGCTGCCGCGCCGATGCGCCCGCCCCGCCTCAATTGTTCGAGGCTGGGCACGTAGAAGTAGACCTTGGTCCGCTCCATGCGCTTCTCGGCGAAGCCGCGGACTTCTGCCGCTCCTTGGCCATCGGCTGCTGCCACCACTGCACTTTGGACTCCCATGCCTTGCGCCATCCCCACGGTGCGCGAGTCCACGACTTCAACCGGGATGGTGACGCGTGCGGCAGCCAACCTTGCGGAATCGGCGGTTCCGGAGAGTTCGGAGGAAATGTGGATGGACACCACAGCCTCAAATCCGTGGCGCTGCGCAGCGAGGTACGCCTGTTCAAACTGGCCAGGCGATGGCCGTGAAGTTTTCACCGAAGCGCCTGAGGCAAGAGCCAAAGACAGGGTCTGCGTGATGTCGTCTTCGCCTTCGCCGTAAATTTCGTTGCCCACCATGACTGGCATCGGAACAACCGCCAATCGGCCGTCCGCGGTGAAAGCAGACACCCAGTCCGACGGCAGGGCCGCGGCGGAATCGGTGACGACGGCAGTTTTGACGACGGCGGCCAGCGGCACGTCAGCGACAGGAACCGGTGCCGCGGGCTGCCGGAGGCGCGCCACTCTTTCCTTGAGCCATATCCATGCGGGTGGTTCTCGCTCAGGCACGCAACCTCCAAAGATGATGGCTGGCCGCCGGCAGAATGCCGGCGGCCGCACTATCCCTGCTAGGCAGGAACGATGTTCACCAGTTTAGGTGCCCGCACGATGACTGTACGGATGCCGCGGCCGTCCAAGGCACGCTGGACGTTCTCCGAGGCCAGGGCGAGCTCACGCAGCGAGTCCTCGGTGATGTCCGGCGAAACGTCCAGACGGTCGCGAACCTTGCCCTGCACCTGGACCACAGCGGTCACGGTGTCCTGCACCAGCAGTGCATCGTCGTGCTTCGGCCAGCCTGCATTCGCAACGGAAGCCGGGTGACCGAGCGTGTTCCACAAGTCTTCGGCCGTGTAGGGCGCAAAGAGGCTCAGGATCACGGCTACGGCTTCCACCGCTTCACGAACAGCCGGATCTGCGGCGCCTGCCCCCGAATCGATGGTTTTGCGCGTGGCATTGACCAACTCCATCAGGCGGGCAACCACGACGTTGAACTTGTTGTTGTCCAGCAGTTCAGCGGCATCGGCGATGGTCTTGTGGGTCACGGTGCGCAGGGCACGGTCACCTGTGGCCGGATCAACGCCCGGTTCGCTGCTGACGTCCTGGCCGAGGCGCCAGGCGCGGGCCAGGAATTTGGCCGAACCGGACGGCGAAACGTCCGCCCAGTCGACGTCGTCCTCAGGTGGGGAGGCGAAGACCATGGTAAGGCGAACGGCGTCGACACCAAACTTGTCCAACTGCTCGCCCAAATCCACGCCGTTGCCGAGGGACTTGCTCATGGCCTTGCCGCCGTTGAGCACCTGGCCCTGGTTGAGCAGCGCCGAGAACGGTTCGTTGGCCTCGATCAGGCCGATGTCCTTGATGACCTTGGTGAAGAAACGTGCGTACAGCAGGTGCAGGATGGCGTGTTCAACGCCGCCCACGTACTGCCCGACCGGCATCCAGTTGTTGATCTTTTCGGGATCGAACGGGCCTTCGGTGTAGTCCGGCGATACGAATCGCAGGAAGTACCAGGACGAGTCCACGAACGTATCCATGGTGTCAGTATCACGCTGCGCTGCACGGCCACAGTTGGGGCACTCTACGTTGACCCACTCGACGGCGGCGGCCAGTGGGGAGGTCCCCTTCGGCGACAACGCCTCACCGCGCAGGTTGTCGGGCAACCTGACGGGCAGCTGGTCATCTGGAACGGGCACTTCGCCACATTCGCCACAGTGGATGATGGGAATGGGGGTACCCCAGAAGCGCTGGCGGCTGAGCAGCCAGTCACGCAACCGGAAGTTGACGAACTTTTCGCCGGTTCCGAGCTTCTCGAGAATCTCGATCGCTGCGGGAATGCCTTCGGATTTGGAAAGGCCGTCCAACTCTCCGGAGTTCTTGAGCGTGCCTTCACCTGCAGTGGCAACGCCGGTCTCTGCGGGGTCCTCGTCACCGGTATCCAGTACCGCACGAACGGGCAGCCCGAAGGTCCTGGCAAAGTCGAGGTCGCGCTGGTCGTGTGCCGGGACGGCCATGATGGCGCCCGTGCCGTAGTCGGCCAGGACGTAGTCAGCGGCCCACACCGGGAGCTTTTCTCCGTTGAGCGGATTGATGGCGTAGCGGCCGGTGAAGACGCCGGTCTTCTCGCGCTCGGTGGACTGGCGCTCAATTTCCGAGAGTGCCTTGACCTTTTCGCGGTAGGCCATGAGTTCGTCGTGGTGTTCAGGCGTCACCAAATCCAGCGCCAGGTGAGCATCCGCAGCAACAACGAAGAAGGTTGCACCGTAGAGGGTGTCCGGCCGGGTGGTGAATACGGTGACTTCGCGCTCTGCCCGGTCCTCTGTGGCTTCGATGACAAAACGCACGTGGGCGCCCTCGGAGCGGCCGATCCAGTTTCGTTGCATGGCCAGGACGCGCTCGGGCCAGTGACCCTGCAGCTGGTCCATGTCCTCAAGGAGGCGGTCGGCGTAGTCCGTGATCTTGAAGTACCACTGGTTCAGGGACTTCTTGGTAACTGGCGTGCCGCAGCGTTCGCAGGCGCCATTGACTACCTGCTCGTTGGCGAGAACAGTCAGGTCCTTGGGGCACCAGTTGACGGGCGAGTCCTTGCGGTATGCCAGGCCACGCTCGTAGAAGCGCTTGAACAGCCACTGAGTCCACCGGTAGTACTCGGGGTCGGAGGTGTGGAGGCGGCGGGACCAGTCGGCGGAGATTGCGTAGCGTTTGAAGGACGCCGCCTGGGTGTCGATGTTGGCGTAAGTCCACTCGCTGGGATGCGCGTTACGCTTGATTGCAGCGTTCTCAGCGGGAAGTCCGAAGGAGTCCCAGCCGATGGGGTGCAGGACATCGAAGCCCTTCTGGCGCAGGTAGCGTGCCACGACGTCACCCATTGCGAAGGCTTCGGCGTGGCCCATGTGGAGGTCGCCGGAGGGGTAGGGGAACATGTCCAGCACGTAGCGGCGTTCCCGCGATCCGTCGTCGGCAGGCGTGAAGACTTTGAGGTCCTCCCAGACCTGCGGCCACTTGGCTTCCATCGCAGCGAAGCTGTAGACGCCTTCTTCGGGCGCTTCGGCTGCGGCTGTTTGTGCTGTTCCGGTCTCTGTCTCCGGCTGAACGCTCACTGCTGCCCTCTTCTGTTCTTCGATGGCGGTTTTGACTCCTGCTATGGCACCGGTAAGTCCCGGACACACAAAAGCCCCTCAACAATGGAGGGGCGGCCGCACGGCTAGTGAAAGCCGAGCGGCTAGATAAGCAGAAGGATCGCACGCATAGATCTACAATAGCGCACGATCCCCCTTCCACTCACCGGCAAATCGTGGTTGGCGACGCAGCGCGCAGCGTCGAAAAAGGGGCCGATGACTCCCCGCCATCGTGTGGCGGGTCCCCCCGTTGGGCCCCCGGCTGCGAGGGCCCACCGCGAGCTTGCGGGCGGAGGGAGCAGCTGGGGACGGGCGGGCGGGAGTCATCGGCCCCTTTTTGAACTACTTAACGTCTTCGTCGACCCAATCCATGGATTTGGTTACGGCCTTCTTCCAGAGCCGCAGCTGACGCTCCTGCTCCTCCACCGGCAGCTGCGGCTCCCAGCGCTTGTCCTCGTTCCAGTTTGCACTGAGCTCACCGAGGTCTTTCCAGAAACCGACGGCGAGGCCGGCCGCGTAGGCAGCACCGAGGGCCGTGGTTTCCACAACCTTCGGGCGAACTACAGGTACGCCCAGGATGTCTGCCTGGAACTGCATGAGTGCCTCGTTGGCCACCATGCCGCCGTCGACCTTCAACTCGGTGAGCGGAACGCCCGAGTCGGCGTTGACGGCGTCGAGAACCTCACGCGTCTGGAATGCAGTTGCTTCCAGTGCTGCGCGGGCAATATGACCCTTGTTGGCGAAGCGCGTGAGTCCGACGATTGCACCGCGTGCGTCTGCTCGCCAGTACGGTGCGAACAGGCCGGAGAAGGCCGGCACGATGTAGACGCCGCCATTGTCCTCGACGGCGGCAGCCAAGTCCTCAACCTCAGGAGCGGAGCTGATCAGGCCGAGGTTGTCACGGAGCCACTGGATCAGAGACCCGGTGACGGCGATGGAACCTTCAAGGGCGTAGTGCGGCTTGGCGTCCCCCAGCTTGTATCCAAGGGTGGTGAGCAGGCCGTTCTTTGAGTGAACGATCTCTTCGCCGGTGTTGAAGATCAGGAAGCAGCCGGTGCCGTAGGTGTTTTTGGCTTCGCCGGGCTGGAAAGCGGCCTGCCCGAAGGTTGCTGCCTGCTGGTCTCCGAGGATGCCGGCTACCGGCGTTTCGCGGAGCAGCTGCGAGGTGTGCACGTGGCCGTATACCTCGGAGGACGACTTGATGGCAGGCATCATGGAGGCCGGCACGCCGAAGATGTCCAGGATCTCCTGGTCCCACTGCAGGGTCTCGAGGTCCATGAACAAGGTGCGGGAAGCGTTGGTCACGTCAGTGACGTGCACGCCGCCGTCCACGCCGCCGGTCAGGTTCCACAGAACCCAGGCGTCAGTGTTGCCGAACAGGAGGTCGCCGGCTTCGGCTCGTTCGCGGGCGCCGTCCACGTTGTCCAGGATCCATTTGATCTTGGTCCCAGAGAAGTACGTGGCCAAAGGCAGGCCGACCTTCTGTTTGAAGCGCTCCACGCCCCCGTCTTGAGCCAGTTCATCCACGATGGACTGGGTGCGGGTGTCCTGCCAGACGATGGCGTTGTAAACGGCCTCGCCGGTGTTCTTGTCCCAGACGACCGCTGTTTCGCGTTGGTTGGTGATGCCGACGGCGGCAATGTCGTGCCGTGTCAGGTTCGCCTTGGACAGGGCGGAGCCGATCACCTCGCGGGTGTTGTTCCAGATTTCGGCGGGGTTGTGCTCCACCCAGCCGGCCTGCGGGAAGATTTGCTCATGCTCCATCTGGCCTGTGGACACGATGTTGCCCGTGTGGTCAAAAACGATGGCGCGGGAGCTGGTGGTGCCTTGGTCGATGGCGATGACGTATTGATTCATGGTGACGTCCTTGTCTTGGTTGTTAGCTAATCAGTGGTTATCTACAGCGTGCGGATAAGTGAGGTGCGTTCGGGATTAGCCGGCGAGTGCAGGCATGATGTCAGGGACCCAGAGGGCCACGAGGCCGGCAAGTGCTCCGCCAACAAGCGGTCCTACAACGGGAATCCATGAGTAGGCCCAGTCGCTGGTGCCCTTGCCCTTGATGGGGAGGACGGCGTGCGCGATGCGGGGGCCAAGGTCACGTGCAGGGTTGATGGCATAGCCGGTGGGGCCACCGAGGGAAACGCCGATACCAACAACAAGCAGTGCGACAGCCAGCGGGCCGAGACCCGAGGGGGTGCCGCCAAAGGTCAGGATGACGAAGACCAGGACGAAGGTGCCGATGATTTCAGTGATCAGGTTCCACGGGGTGGAGCGGATGGCCGGTCCGGTGGAGAAGGTGCCCAGCTTGTTGGCTGCCAGGGGCTCCTCATCGAAGTGCTGCTTGTAAGCGAGCCAGCAGACAACGGCACCCAGGAACGCGCCCAGGAGTTCAGCGCCGAAGTACGTCAGGGTGGAGGCGAAGTCCACCGGCACACCGGGTGCGTACTCTGGCTTGCCGTTGACCAGCAGGCCTAAAGTGACGGCCGGGTTAAGGTGCGCACCGGACTTTGCGGCCACGAAGACGCCCGCGAAGACCGCAATACCCCAGCCCCACGTCACCATCAAGAATCCACCGTTGTTGCCCTTGGTGCCTTTGAGCGCAACGTTTGCCACGACACCGCAACCCAGCAGGGTCAGCATCATGGTTCCGAATACTTCGGAAAGGAAAACAATTCCAAGAGACATCTTTGACTCCTCATTTTTCTGTTGTCAGCCTCCTCGCGGGTGAAGAGGCTGTTGGGACGGTTCCGTTGTCTCCGGAACCGTCCCGGTGTGGTGGTCCCCTGGCGGGCCCACCTACCCCATTCCGTCCCTACCGCACGCTGGGACGGTCAAGCTGTTTCCGCTGCTTGGTGTCAGGCTACGAGACTGTGCACGTCAACCTTGTGGAACCGTTGCAGTACCTCTTGGGCGTGGCGGATCTCCGCTTCACGGGCAGCGGCGTCCCAACCGAGCGGCTCGGCCAACGCTGCGGCGATCTCGTTGAGCAATTCGCCGGTGACCAGCCCACGGAACGCGAGTGACGTCCTGCGAATGAGGACATCCACCAGGTGCCCGATTTGCTCGTGCTCGGCCATGAAAGCCAGCTCCCGAACGCTCAGTTCGCGCGTGGAACGCAGCGGCGTGTCATGTCCCGCGTTCAGGTAGTCAATGACGGCGTCTGCCCGGGTTCCGTACCGGGTCAGCAGCACGGCTACGCGGTCAGCGTCCAGGCCCGGGCCCATGTGCTTCTTAATCCATTCCTGCTCGCCCTGTTCTGAGGCAGGGAAGCCGGCGCCGCCGCCGATGGCGAGTTTCGCCGTCGAGACTTTGCGTTCCATGCCCAGTTCGCGAAGGACGTCATTGCTCATGTGTTCGGCCAGGGCGCGGAACGTGGTCCACTTGCCGCCTACCAAGCTGAGTACGACGGCGGCCTTACCGCCTGGTGTTGGGACGGCGTCGCCGCCGGTGCGGACGCTGCGTTCGATGCGGTAATCGCGTGAGACGAATCCCGGCTGCGTTTCGTCGTGGCGCGGCAGGGGCCGAACTCCGGCGAAACTGTAGACGATCTGCTCCCGCTCCACCTTGATGGTGGGGAACACGTGGCCGACGAGGTCGAAGAAGTAGTCGATCTCTTCATCCGTGCACACTGCGTCTTCGGACATATCAGCGTCCACATCCGTGGTGCCGACCAGCACGCGGTCCCCCATGGGGTAGATCAGGACGATGCGGCCATCGGTGTGCTCGAAGAAGATCTCCCGGCCGTTGCACGCGGCGAGCAGTTCCGGGTGGTCAAGGACGATGTGCGATCCTTTGGTGCCGCCCATGAACTTGCTGACGGCGCCCATGGCCTGGTTGGTGAGGTCTACCCAGGCGCCGGTGGTGTTGACGATGACGTCGGCCTGGAAGTCGAATTCCTTGCCGGTCAGTTCATCGCGGAGCCGCACTCCGTCCGAACCCATGGAGACAAGCGAGACGTAGTTGCTGGCGCGGGCGCTTCCTCCTGGGAGTCCCCCACCTCGGCCTGCCTTCTCGCCATCCTGGAGGACGTCGAGGGTGAGGCGCTCGGGGTTGTGAACCGAAGCGTCAAAGTACGTGGCCGCGTACTTGATGCCGGAGTGCAGCTTGGGGAGCTCGGCCAAGGCCTTTGTCCGGCCGCGGAACTGGTGGCGGGGTACGCTGCCGCCGTCGCGGGAGAAGAAGTCGTACATGCTCAGGCCAACCTTGATGAGGAACGCGCCACGCTCCTTGGGCTTGCCCTGTTTGTGGGTGAGGAAGCGCATGGGTGCGGACAGGATGCCGGAGAACGTGCTGAAGATCGGGATGGTGGTCTGCAGTGGCTTCACGTAGTGCGGCGCAATCCGCAGCAGACGGTTGCGCTCAACCACGGATTCCTGGACCAGGCGGAACTCGCCGTTTTCGAGGTAGCGGATGCCGCCGTGGATCATGTGGGACGAGGCGCCACTTGCACCTTGGCAGTAGTCACCGCGTTCAACAAGCGCTACGTCGACGCCTTGAAGGGCGAGATCGCGGAACGTTCCCACACCATTGATGCCACCGCCGATGATGAGTACCTTGGCCGAAGGCCGCTCCTGCAACGCAACGACGGAGTCGCGCTGTGTGTGCTGTGAGGTACCGGAAATCCTGTTGTGTCCCAAAACTGCTCCCTTGGGCTTGGTTCGTGCGCCGCGCCACTCGCTGCTGCACCGTTCACCACTAATCTTGCGAAGGTGGAAAATGGAGTCAAGCTATTTGCACAAACGTGCAGTAAGGAAATGAGATGGCACGATCACGTCACTCGGATGCGCTCCGGGCTGCACAGATGTACTACCTGCAAGACCTGACCATGGATGCCATTGCCCGGGAGCTGAGGACATCCAGGTCCACGGTGTCCAGGCTGTTGTCTTCGGCGAGGGAAACAGGCTTGGTTCAGGTTCAGATTCGAAGCCCTTTTGATACCGGCCCTGAGCTGGAAAGCCAGATCCGGAACCAGTACGGCGTGGACGTCCACGTGGTTCCGGTGCTGGACACGCTCAACGAAGCAGAGACCCTGGACCGCGTAGCCATGCAGGCTGCACGAACAATAGGCCCTCTGGTGGACTCGAATGCCATCATCGGTGTGGCCTGGGGCGCGACGCTGAGCGCCGTCAGCCGGCACCTCACCCGAAAGATGACCCACGACAGCATCGTGGTCCAGCTCAATGGCGCTGGAAACATGCAAACCACCGGAATTACCTATGCCAGTGACATCATGCGGCGCTTCGGCAGTGCGTACGGGGCCCGCGTGGAACAGTTCCCTGTTCCTGCGTTTTTTGATCACGCCTCCACCAAGACAGCCATGTGGAATGAGCGCAGCGTTCAGCGCATCCTGGACTTGCAAGCCCGCATGAGCATCGCAATCTTCGGCGTCGGGTCTGTGGATTCGGATTACCCGAGCCATGTCTATGCCGGTGGTTACCTCGATGAACACGACCTCACCATGTTGGCCGCCGACGATGTGGTGGGCGACGTAGCCACGGTCTTCTTCAGGAGCGATGGATCCTCTGATGGCATCACCTTGAATGAGAGGTCGACCGGGCCCAGCCATGAACAATTGCGGCAAGTCAGGCGCCGTATCTGCGTGGTCTCCGGCGCATCCAAGATCAACGGCCTCCAAGGAGCCTTGGCTGCGGGGCTGGCGACGGACCTTATTCTGGACGAAGCCTCAGCCCGACGCCTGGTGAGTTTCAATGGTCATTCCTGAAGCAATCGTGCAAGGAATGGGTAGAGTCGTTGCTATGAGATCCCCATCCAAGCTGACATCAAACAGGCTGGCATTGAATAACGGCGTACAGATGGAACGCATGGGATACGGGCTCTACAAAGTTCCCGCCAAAGACGCAGAAGCTTTGGTGTCCACGGCTTTGGGTGAGGGCTACCGGCGATTTGATACTGCAGCGATGTACGGCAACGAGGTAGGGGTGGGCCGCGCCCTCGGCGGCGCTATCGGCGATGCCGCGGAAGCCAACAGGGGTACCGGCGGCTCTGGAGAGTCGGTGCACTCACTTGCACGTGAGGACCTCTTCGTCACCACCAAGGTCTGGAACGACGATCACGGCTACGATGCCACGCTCCGCGCATTCGATACGTCCATTTCAAACCTTGGCCTCGACTACGTGGACCTTTACCTCATTCATTGGCCGTGTGCCGGCCGTGGCCTTTATGCGGAAAGCTACAAAGCCATGGAGACCCTCTACCGTGAAGGCAAGGTGAGGGCGATCGGTGTTTCCAATTTCCAGCCCGGACACCTTGAAGAACTCATGCAGAAGGCCGAAGTTGTCCCCGCGGTAAACCAGATCGAGTTGCACCCTTGGTTGCAGCAAACCAGGCTGCGGACCTTGCATGAACAGTTGGGGATCGCCACAGAGGCTTGGAGCCCCCTCGGCCGTGGGCAGGTCCTGGCTGACCCTGCCATTGTGTCGCTCGCCGAGAAGTATGGAAGGACCCCGGCCCAGATCATTCTGCGCTGGCATCTTCAGCTGGGGAACCTGGTCATCCCCAAGGCGAGTTCGGCGGGACGGATCAAGGAAAACTACGCCGTCTTTGATTTTGAACTGGACGCCGCGGACATGGACGGCATAGCCACGCTCGAACGCCACCATCGGACCGGGTCCCACCCGGACAACGTAAACTAGGAACAAACGAATGGACAACGTGGACACCGCGCACTCCCCACGAGGTGCGCAGGCCCCCAGCGAATTCTTCAGCAAATCCTTGCAGGGGCGGACCCATGCCTCGGACGTTGAGGTGGACGGCAGCAACGTAGCGTACTGGACTTACGAACCGGTCATGGTCACTCCAATGACACGCACCATCCTGGTGATCCATGGCTTCCGGGGAGACCACCACGGGCTGCTGCGCGTGGCCGATCAACTTCCGGAGATGCGGATCATCATGCCGGACCTGCCCGCCTTCGGGAGTTCGGAGCCCTTCGTCGACGATGAGCACAGTGTTGAACGCTATGGAACGTTCATCTCCGGTTTCATGGCCGCCCTCGACTTGGATGACAAGACTGTCCTGCTGGGCCACTCCTTCGGCTCAATCGTGGCCAGCCACTTCACCGCCGCGAATCCGGGAACCGTCTTTCCGCTGATCCTGATCAACCCCATTGCTGCGCCCGCATTGGAAGGCCCCAAAGGCATCATGACCAAGCTTGCGGTGCTGTATTACCAGGCGTCCGCCAAGCTTCCCCGCCCTCTGGGACTGGCCGTCCTTCGCAATCGGCTGATCGTTCGCATCATGAGCATCACCATGGCCAAAACCAAGGATAAGGGCCTGCGCAGTTTCATCCACGGCCAGCATGACGCCTACTTCAGTGCCTTCGCGGACCGGAAGAGCCTGCTCGAATCGTTCAAGGCTTCCGTCTCAGGCAATGTGGCCGAGGTCGCCGAACAACTTACTCTCCCCGTGCTGTTGGTCGCCGGCGAGAAGGATGAAATAGCCACTCTCCCCAACCAGTACAAACTCATGAAACGACTACCTGACGCAAAGCTGGAAGTGATTCCCGGCGTCGGGCATTTAATCCACTATGAGACGCCGGTTCCGGCGGCAGAAGCAATCCGCACCTTCCTGGAGGAACATCCCGCGTGAAAATTGTCATCGACGCCCGCTTTACCCGAACGGACCACCACGATGGCATCAGCCGCTACGGTTCCAGCCTCATAGCCGCAACGTCCAAAATCGCCGACGTCACCATGCTGATCAGCGACAAGCGCCAACTGGCCCTGCTGCCCGACGTTCCGTATGTCATGGTCAACAGCCCCTTGTCTCCCTTGGAGCTGTTCGTCGCCCGCAAGGTCAACCCCCTGGGTGCCGACGTGGTGGTGTGTCCCATGCAGACCATGGGCACCGTGGGCCGCCGATACGGGCTGGTACTGACCCTGCACGACCTCATTTACTACGAACACCCGACTCCCCCGGGCTTCCTGCCTGCCCCCGTGCGCCTGTTGTGGCGCCTCTACCACAAGGCGTTCTGGCCACAGCGATTCCTGCTTAACCGGGCGGACATCGTGGCTACCATCAGCCGCACCACCGAGGCCCTCATAGCCAAGTACAAGCTGACAAAGCGTCCCGTGCGCATTGTGGGCAACGCACCCCAACCGGGCCAGACAGCGCGCGACCCCGAGGCAGGCGCGGACAAGTCCCTGCTCTACATGGGTTCGTTCATGCCGTACAAGAACGTGGAAACCATGATCCGGGGTATGTCCGGCCTGCACGACTACACCCTTCACCTGCTCAGCAGGATCACTCCGCAGCGCAAAGCAGAACTGGAGGCGATGGTTCCTGAGGGAGCCAAGGTCCTTTTCCACAACGGTGTTACTGATGCCGAATACGACGAACTCCTCCTCAGGGCCACCGCGTTGATCAGCCTGTCACGAGCCGAAGGGTACGGTTTGCCGTTGGTGGAGGCGATGGCCTTGGGCACCCCCGTTATCGCAAGCGATATTCCGATTTTCCGTGAAGTGGGTGGGGACGCCGTCAGCTACGTCCACCCCGAATCGCCGACGGAATTCGCGGCCGCTGTGACGGCCCTTGCCGACGACGCACTTTGGCAGCAACGCTCCCGCCGGTCCGCGGAGCGCGCGGCAGAATTCAACTGGGACGAGTCTGCGCGGCAGCTCGTGGCTGCGGCGGAAGAAGTCGTGGCCCGGCGCGCACGCAAGACCCGGGAACGCGCTTAGCGCACTCCCAGGTCCCGGGGCGGCAGCCTGTCATCCAGTAGTCGCTCTTGACGCAGGCTGGTTGGTTACGGAGGATGCAATCTCTTCGTAGGGCCGCAGTCGGAACAGGGCGACGGCCGCGAGGAGGACCACCACGGCCACTCCGATGTAGAGCTGGTGGGGGTTCCATCCGTTGTCAAGCAGCGCGCCGACCGCAATGGGAGCGAGGATGGCACCGGCCCGGCCAATACCAATCCCCCAGCCCACACCCGTGGTGCGGACACCAGGCTCGTAGGTCATGGGAGCCACGGTGTAGAGGCCAGCGATGCAACCGTTGACGAGCATCCCGACGACCACGCCGGACGAGAACGCCAGCAGCGGCAGGGGGCTTGTGGTGATGAACAGGACGAGGGTCACGGCCGAGAGCACCGTGAAGACCATGAGGGTCAACCGCGCGTCCCACCGGGTGGTGAGCACGCCGAAGAGCAGCGAACCGAAGGTTCCGCCCATGGTGAGCATGAGTCCCCCGATGATGCCCTGCTGCTCCGTCATCCCTGATTCCACGAGCAGCCGGGGCGTCCATGAGTTGGCGAAGTAGAAGCCGAACATGATGACGAAGAAGGAGATCCAAAGCAGGATGCTGGCCGTGCGGTACCGCGGGCTCAGGAGCACGGCCACGCTGCCCTGCTGCTTACCGGCACTCACAGGGGCAGGACCGGGATTGACGTCACCCTCGAGACCGAGACGGCCGGCGATGCGCTGGAGCTTCCCGGCCGCGCCCGCCGGTCGCCGGGTGCGGAGGTAGTCGACGGACTCTGGCATGAGGACAACCACCAGAGCGATCGCCAACAGAGTCAGCAGGCCACCAACGAGGAACACGGAGCGCCACCCGAAGGCGGGGATGAGCTGGGTCGCTCCCATCCCCCCGAGCGTGGCACCTACTCCATAGCCCGCGGTGAAGATGCTGACGGCCATACCGCGACGGCGGGCATTGGCGAACTCACTCGTGATCACAGTCGCAGAGGCGAGGATGCCGCCCACACCCAGTCCTGTGACGACGCGCCATAGGCCGAGCTCGAGCGCGGAGTTCGCTGTTGTGGACAGCAACAGTCCGACCGCGTTGATCGCCAGTGCGACGATGAGGATCTTGCGCCGGCCGTAGCGGTCCGCGAAGGGCCCGAGGACGAGCGAACCCACGGCCATACCGATGAGGCCCGCGCTGAGCAGCCAGCCAAGCTGGGAACCGGAGAGTCCGAACTCCTTGGTCACGGATGTGGCTGTAAAGGCCATGGCCAGCACGTCGTAGCCGTCGAGGGCGTTGAGGAAGGTGGTCACCGCGATGATGATCCACTGGTAAGACGACATCTTGGATGCGTCGATCTGGTGTCTGATGTCCATGGTACTGATGCCTCTCAGGGAACGTCGATGGTGAGGATGGTGGGACGGGGCGTCAGGACTGTGCCCGGTTCGGCAGCGACCACCCGCGAGACGCAGCAACACATTTTGGTGGTGGGTTCCTTCTGGCGGTCCGAGTAGAAAACGTCGCGGTGGTCGATCCGTCCGGCGAGCTCAAGGACCTTGACCTGGCACAGGCCGCACTCGCCCTTGCGGCAGTCCGACATCATGTCCACACCATCGCGCTCGAGGGCCTCCAGCACGGTCTCATCGGAGCCGACATGTGTCTCTACCCCCAGCCGCGGTATCCGCACGGTGAATGGTTCTGCCTCGTACCAGCCGCTGTTGCCGAAAGTCTCGTAGCGCAGGTTTGTGGGCTCGAGC
Source organism: Pseudarthrobacter sp. PvP004 (assembly GCF_017876035.1). Lineage (NCBI taxonomy): Bacteria > Bacillati > Actinomycetota > Actinomycetes > Micrococcales > Micrococcaceae > Pseudarthrobacter > Pseudarthrobacter sp. PvP004. The sequence goes on along the minus strand of NZ_JAGINL010000001.1, from coordinate 1,192,281 downwards.
TCCCGCTCGGTCCATGCACGGCGGACAGCGTCCATGAGCCGAATGGGCCCGCACATGTAAAACTCTGCGTCCTCGGGGGCTGAGCCCACGAGGGCCCGGACGTCAAGGGGAACCCCCTCCGCGTCGATGTGCGCCTCGAAGCGGTCTCCGTGCATGGCGGCGAGGTCATCCAGGTAGGCCATCGCATCCCGGGAGCGGGCCACATAGACGAGGCGGTAGTCGGCGCCGAGGCGGCGCAGCAACGCGGCCATCCCGGCGATTGCGGTGATGCCGATGCCCCCGGCAAGCAAGACGTAGGAGGGGGCTCCGATCCGCAGCGGGAAGTTCTGCAACGGCTGGGTGATCTCCAGGCGCTGCCCGGGCTGGAGAGAGTGCATGAACACGGATCCGCCGCGGGAGGTGGGGGTCCGGAAGACGCTGAGGGCGAGGTGCGTGCCATCGTCGGCGGCATTGACCACGGAGTATGAGCGGACGTGCTGCTCGCCTTCGATGGTCGTGCGGACATCCACGTGCTCGCCGGGACGAATGGCGCAGGGACGCTCCGGACGCAGGACGATGCGGCGGATGTTCTCGGCCACGTCGGATACGGCGTCGACGACGGCCTGCTGCCACAGGATGTGATGGGAATCGGCCACGGTTTTCTCCCCTGCTCAGCTGCCCGGCAGGGCGGCGAGGCGGCCCTCGACTTCGAGCGCACGCTCCAGGAGCCGGCGCACCCACATCCCGCCCATGTCGATGTTGAGGTTGTAGAACTCGTAGTCGGGGTTGGCGTCGATGGCCGCCTGCTGCGCAAGGAGCATGGCCTCGTCTTCGCCGAAGACCCCGTGCACGCCGTTGCGCAGCTGTGTGGTGATGAGCTGGCTCTCCAACCGGTAGTTGCGCATGAACGCCCAGAAGTAGTGGCAGGAACGTTCGGTCTCCGGCGTGATGGTGTTCATGACGTAGCCGTTCACCCCGCGGGAGCGGTCGCCCTCGGGGGCTCCGGTCCCGGCCTCGGCGACCCCGACGTCGATGCAGATGGTGGAGGGGAAGTAGTAATGGATGATCTGCCAGCGGTCCACCTTTCCCTCGAAGTCCGGGAACTTGTCCCGCATGTTCTTCAGCCAAAACGGTGGCGCGTCAATGTTGCGCATCCAGCGGGTGACAGTGACGGATGTCTCGTCGTGGGTCACCTCGAACTCGGACTCGGACAGTTCCTCTTGCCCGATCGAGGAGCTGTGCACGAACTCCTCGTGGGTGAGGTCCATGAGGTTGTCGAGGACCAGCTGGTAGTTGCATGGGGCGTGGATGGTCTCGCCGTCTCCCGCCCACTCGGGGCTGTCCAACTGGTGCATGTCCGGCAACAGGCCCGGGTCGGCCTTCGTAGGATCACCGAGCCAAACCCACACATAGCGGTACCGCTCGACCACAGGGAAAGAGGGCACCGTGGCTGAGGGATTGAGGGTTTCCTGCGCAGGCATCGAGGTGCAGCGGCCAGCAGCGTTGTAACGCAGCCCGTGGTACGGGCACTGGATCTCGTCACGGCCCACGAGTTTCCCCTGGGAGAGCGGGGCAAGACGGTGCCAGCAAGCGTCGGCCAGTGCGACGGCGCGGCCGTCTCCTGTTCGGTAGAGGGCCAGAGGGCGGCCGGCGATGGTGCGGGCCAGAATCCCTTTGGCGGAAATCTCATGATCCCACCCCGCCACGAACCATGCGTTGAGCGGAGAGGGCAGGAGCTTGGCGGTGGATGTGGTCTTTGTTGCAGAGACAGTCATGAAGCGGTCCTCATCTTTGAGCGGGCCGGAGAGAAGAAAATAACTATCAACATAGTTATTTGGTGACGTGAGACACATACTATCTATCTCGATAGTGGTTTGCAAAGCTCTTCTGGGGCTAAGCTGTAATTGCCGTCCTGAAAGGAGCGCCTGTGACCCTTCGCTCAGCTCTGCTGGCACTGCTGTCCTCAGGTCCGCTGACAGGCTACGACTTGGTCAAGCAGTTCAGCTCTTCCGTGGGCCACGTCTGGCACGCCCCCGACTCCCAGATCTACCCGGAGCTGCGAAGGATGCACGCCGAGGGCCTACTCTCCAGCAGGCCTGTGCCGTGGGGCACCCGCGGAGCGACGAAAACGGAGTATGCCCTTGCGCCGGCAGGCGAGGCGGCTCTGATCGAGTGGCAGAATCAGCCGCTCACCTACGTCCGGGACCGGGACCCTGCGCGCCTCAGGGCCGCTTACTTCGAGTGGGCCCCGTCCGGCGTGGCGGCTGCGCAGCTGCGAGCTCACATCGCCCATTACGACGAACAACGCCTCCAAACTCTGTACATGATCCAAGCTCTCGAGCAGCGCACCCATCCCACGCTTGCCCGGCGCCTCGCCCTGTACTCCGAAGAGGAACGAGAGCATATTGTCCGCTTCAAGGTCTTCGCCTATGAAGGTCAGCTTGCCCATGCCGAGCAGGAAATCGCGTGGGCGAAGCGCGGCCTGCAGATACTTGAAGATATAGAGAACCCCGGAACGTCTGATCCAGTGAATGAACCAGGGACCTAGAGGACGTCTACGCCGTCCAAGCGCAACTGAACGGGTCCTGAGGTACGCTTAGCGGCATTTGCTACCTTCACGGCCCGCATGGCACGGGTGGCGGTCGCAGCGTCAGCGTAGGGAATGAAGTAGAGGGTCCTGACCTCCGAATCGCTCTCTTCGGCTGACGACTGGGCTCCTCCAAACAGGTGCACCGGCGCAGGTCCGGCTTTGCGAAGTTTCGGTGCCGACGCCAACTCGGCGTTGGCTTCCAGCGCGTCACTGAAATGCACGACGTCGGCCCTTGCGCCTGTCACGGAAGCTACCCTGACTGCGGGTGGCAGCTGCAGTTCCTTCCGAAGCGCCAGTTCGCGCGATGCGTAGCCGGAAGCATCCCACCGCAACAGTGCTCCCGTCGCCGCGGTGTCATCCGCAGTAATCACCACGAGCCCACCTTGGCTGGCTGGCTTCACGAGGGAGGCGGCATTGAACCACCGGCGAACAGTGTCCTCCCCCGCCCGCAGATTCTCCCGCCGGAGCAGCGAGTTGCCGTCCAACAGCAGGGCAGCCGCGTAACCGTTTGGGGCAACAGGCTCGGCACCCACCGTAGCGACTATCAGTGCGGGTGCATCCGGGACTGTTGCCTTGATGTGTTCGCCGGAGGACGTCACGACGGCCTTGCCGGGGAAGGCCCGTCCCAATTCCTCGGCAGTACGCATGACTCCAGCCGCTCCACGGCGCAGCTTTGTCCCACTGCAGTGGGTGCAACGCCATTGAGGAGCGGGGGTGGAGCACCACCGGCATGCCGGCATCGCGGAACTGCTGGACACGGCCAAGGGGCCCCGGCAGGCGTTGCAGCGCGCTAGTTCCCGGCACGTCTCGCACACCAAGGACGGGGCGTATCCCGCGCGGGCTACCTGGACCAGAACCGGGCCGCGCTCCAGGCCCTCCTTTGCCGCACGCCACGCCGCGCCAGGCAAACGCGCAATGCGCGCCAACGGATCGCGCTCTTGCTCGAAACTGTCCGCCGTGTTGAGAACCCGGGGCACCCTAGAGCGGACATGTGTGCGCGGAGCTTCAATGGGCACTGCCCACCGCATTTCAACGAGGCGTTGAAGTTCAGTGCTGCGGCTATGGGACGCCATGAGGCAGGCGGCATGCTCCTGCTCGGCGCGGAGCAGAAGGACCTCCCTGGTGTGTGCATAAGGAGCCCGTTGCTCGATGTGGAGGTCGTCGCCGTCGTCCCAGCACACCACCAAGCCAAGGTCGCGGACGGGAGCATACGCCGCCGAACGTGTGCCGATGGCGACCCCCGCCGCACCGGTCAATAGACGCAGGAAATTCCGGTAGCGAGGCGTTTGCCCATCATCCGCGGTGAGCCGGGCGACGTCCGAAGACGGCAGGACGTTGGCAAGCGCCGCCTCCAACTGCTCAAGATCCCGGTAATCCGGCACTACCACCACGGCTCCCCGGCCTGAGGAACGGACCGTGGCAACGGCTGACGCCACGAGGGCGGGCCAACCACCAGGACCGAACCCTTGTAGGGCCGTCAGGACAGCCTTGGGCGAACCACCACTGGCTAGGTGCTGCAGGTACGGCGCTCCGTTGGAGTACGCCGCCCACGCACGGGCATCCGTGAACGGTTTCAGGTCCGCTGCGTCGGCGTCGAGATCTCCGGCCAAAAATTCCTTCTCCACCTTGGCCACACGGGGAGGCACAGCCGTCCGGAGAACATCGCTGAGCGTACCGGCGTACCGGGCAGCGACCGCGCCGGCCAACTCGGAGATAGCAGGGGTCAGGACAGCCAGCGGGGACACGACTTTATTCAGGACCGTCAGCGGATGGGCTGCATCCGAGTCCACACGCCGCTCGACGACGTAACCATTGAGCTCCTGGCCGTTGAACTTCACCTTTACACGAACACCGGGAACCGCAGTTTCGGACAGCTCCGCGGGAACGCTGTAGTCAAAGGGCCTGTCCAAGTGCGGCACGGAAGACTCCAGGACGACGCGCGCAACGGGATTCACAGCTGCCAACGGAGGTCCGTTGACAGGAACCCGGTCCGGGAAACCTTGCAGCAGCGAGGGTTGAAGCAACGATGGCTGGGCCTCGTGTCCTGCCATACTTCACCTCCACCTCATCGCGCGGAAAACCACTGCGCACCATCAACTCCACTGCGCACCATCAACACAGATGCCCGCAGCGGGATTGACCCGCTACGGGCATCTCTCTGTCTCCAGCCAACCACGAAGCACCGACAAAACAACATCAGCGATCAGGACCGGCCTGACGAAACAGCAATCAGGCGTTGAAGTATTCCTTCAGGTCAGCCACCCGGTCCAAGCGCTCCCATGTGAAGTCGGGTTCATCACGGCCGAAGTGACCGTGAGCCGCCGTCTTGGTGTAAATGGGTCGCTTGAGGTCCAGTGCGTCGATGATGGCACGCGGACGGAGGTCAAACAATTCGTCGATGGCTTCACTGATGCGGGCAGGGTCAACAGTCTCCGTGCCGAAGGTCTCAACGTAAGTTCCAACAGGGCGTGCCTGGCCGATGGCGTAGGCAATCTGAATCTCAGCACGCTTGGCCAGTCCGGCGGCCACCACATTCTTGGCAACCCAGCGCATGGCGTACGCGGCTGAGCGGTCTACCTTGGACGGATCCTTGCCGGAGAAGGCGCCACCGCCGTGGCGTGAGAATCCACCGTACGTGTCCACGATGATCTTGCGGCCGGTCAGGCCCGCGTCGCCCACGGGTCCTCCGATGACGAACGCGCCGGCCGGGTTCAAGATGTTTGCAGTCCGGGCGATATCCAGGTTGGACGCCGACAGAACAGGATCGATCACGTAGCTGGCCAAGTCCGCACGAAGCTGATCCAGGCTCGCTTCTTCTGCATGCTGGCTGGAGATGACTACCGTTTCAACGGAAACCGGCCGGTCGCCGTCGTATCCTACGGTGACCTGGGTCTTGCCATCCGGGCGCAGGTAAGCCAACTCGCCGTTCTTGCGGACTTCGGTCAGACGCTCGGAAAGTCGGTGGGCCAGCCAGATGGGCGTGGGCATGTAAGACGCCGTCTCATCGCTGGCGTAGCCGAACATGATGCCCTGATCGCCCGCGCCCTGGAGGTCGTAGTCGTCCTCCTGACGGCCTTCGCGGGCCTCGAGGGAGTTGAAGACGCCACCTGCGATGTCGTTGGACTGCTGGCCGATTGACACGGACACACCACAGCGGGCGCCGTCGAAGCCGTTGGCCGACGAGTCGTACCCAATACCCAGTATGGTCTCGCGGACAATCTGCGGAATTTCAACATAAGCGTCTGTGGTGACCTCACCCGCTACGTGCACCAGGCCTGTAGTGGCCATGGTTTCGACGGCCACACGGGACTCAGGATCAGCAGCCAGGAGCGCATCAAGGATGGCATCGCTGATTTGGTCGCAGATCTTGTCCGGGTGCCCTTCAGTGACCGACTCGGAGGTGAAGAGCCGGAGCTTGGACGGGGTGCCATGGTGTTCATGGTGCAGCGGTAAAGTCACTCGACCACCTTACTGGGTTGCGGGACGACGATATCTGCCGTGTGTCCCTTTGCTAAGAATTCGGGTGTGTGCTCAGTTACAAAGCCGGGAAGACCCGTGCAAGTTCGGCGCCCACCCGATCGATCACCGCGGCAGCGACATCGGCTTTGGTGCCGGCGGCCGACTGCGGCTCCGCTCCGTGACCGGACAGGATCACCACGGAATTGTCATCCTGGCCGAAGACGCGGCCAATACCCACCTGATTAACCACTAGGAGGTCGCAGCCCTTGCGTTTGAGTTTGGCCGTGGCATGCTCCAGGACGTCGCCCTGGGCGTCGCCTGTTTCGGCCGCGAAACCCACTATCAACTGCTGACCACCCTCGGCGTTGCGGCGTTCCACCAGCTCATGCAGAATGTCCGGGTTCCGGATCAACCGCACAACGGGCGCGTCCCCGCCGTCGACCTTCTTGATCTTGGTGTCCGACACCTCTGCCGGACGGAAGTCCGCCACGGCGGCGGCCATAATCACGACGTCGGAGTCCACCGCCGCTTTCAGCGCCGCCTCCCGCAGTTCCAAGGCTGATTCAACGCGGACAAGCTCGACGCCGGCAGGCGGATCGACGTCCATGTGCGCGGCGAGGAATCTGACAGTTGCCCCGGCAGCCAAGGCTGCAGCAGCCAGTGCCGCACCCTGCTTTCCTGAGGACCTGTTTCCCAGGAAGCGGACAGGGTCAAGCGCTTCCCTTGTCCCGCCGGCGGAAATGGTGACGGTACGGCCTGCCAGGGAGGCGTGCGCGGCAGGCGCTGCCTTCCCTTCGCCCTCCACGGAAGCCTCGGCCAAAGCCATAGCCGCAGCAAAGATCGCTTCCGGGTCCGGCAAGCGGCCGGGGCCTGAGTCAGCACCCGTGAGTCGACCGGAGGCAGGCTCGAGCACCGTCACACCTCGGCTGCGCAGCGTCTCCACGTTGGCCTGGGTTGCGGCGTGCTGCCACATTTCCGTGTGCATCGCAGGAGCGAAGAGCACTGGACCGTGGGCCATCAGCAGCGTGTTGGTGAGGAGGTCCCCCGCCTGTCCGGTTGCTGCTTTGGCCAAGAGGTCGGCCGTGGCTGGAGCAACCACGATCAGGTCTGCATCATGCCCCAAGCGGACGTGGTTGACCTTCTCAACGTCGTCAAAGACGCTGTTGCTCACAGGGTTGCCGGACAGGGCTTCCCACGTGGCCACTCCGACGAACCGGGTAGCAGCTTCTGTGGGAATGACCGTTACCTTGTGGCCGGCTTCAGTAAAAAGCCGGAGGAGCGATGCAACCTTGTAGGCTGCAATCCCTCCCCCGACTCCGAGGACTATGCGCACGTGACCTCCGTCAACAGGCAGTCTTTGTTATTCGGTGGGCTCGATCGGCGTGGAAACCAGAAGGCCTTCGTTGATCTCGCGGAGTGCGATGGACAGCGACTTCTCGTTCAGCTTGGTGTCAACCAGCGGGCCGACGTACTCGAACAGGCCCTCGTGCAGCTGTGCGTAGTAGGCGTTGATCTGGCGGGCGCGCTTGGCGCCGAAGATGACCAGGCCGTACTTGGAATCAGCAGCCTCAAGCAGCGAATCGATCGGCGGGTTGATGATGCCTTCAAGGTTCGTGGACACGAATTCTCCAAATTTTAGCGGGCCAACAAATGCAAGCGCTTAGCGCTGGTGCGGGGTAAGCCCCATGAGTGAAACAAGCTCGTCCGCTGCCCGGCGAACGTCGTCATTGATGACGGTGTGGTCAAACTCCGGTTCAGCAGCAAGTTCCAGTTTAGCGGTTTCCAGCCTGCGCTGCTGTTCCTCGGGAGTTTCAGTACCGCGGCCCACCAAGCGGCGGACCATTTCGTCCCAGCTGGGCGGTGCCAGGAACACGAAATTCGCGTCCGGGACGGCAGCCTTGACTTGTCGTGCGCCCTGGAGGTCGATCTCCAGCAGCACTGACTTGCCGTCGGCGATGGCCGCGTCCACCGTGCTGCGAAGCGTTCCATAGCGGTTCTGGCCGTGCACCACGGCCCACTCCAGAAGTTCACCCTCAGCTACCAGGGAGTCGAACTCCTCCGCGGACTTGAAGAAGTAGTGAACGCCATCCTTTTCGCCCGGACGCGCGGCCCGGGTGGTTGCCGAGACTGAGAGCCAAACCTCCGGATAGTTGTCCCTGATGTAGGTGGATACGGTTCCCTTGCCAACGGCAGTGGGGCCTGCAAGGACAGTCAGTCCGGGTTTCTTGCTCACGGATTCCTTCGGGGAGATGCGTCAAACGCTTTGCTGGGTATCCATAAAATCTACCAGCGCCCGGGCCTGATGAATTCCCAGTCCCCGGATGCGCCTGGATCCTGCAATGCCAATCTCCGCCATGATCCCCGCAGCCCTGACGGGCCCGATGCCCGGCAACGCCTCCAGCAATTCCACCACCCGCATGCGGGCTATCGCTTCATCCGTTGAACCGGAAGAGATCAGCTCCGCAACACTCACCTCTCCGCGCTTGAGCCGTTCCTTGGCAGCGGCACGCACGGCCCGCGCCTTGGCAGCCTTTTCAAGCGCAGCGGAGCGCTCCTGCGGTGTCAGCTCTTTAAGGCCCACTGCCAAACCCCTGTCAGATCGCAATTGTGATCCAGATCACGCGGACTGATCCTGAACCTACCGGCAGGGGCCCGGTTGCGCAATGAGGGTGGGCAACTTACTCGGAGCGAAGCCCGTCCAGCGTCTCTGCTGTTGCGGCACGCAGGCTCGCCAAAGACGGACCAGCGGCCAGGATCCCCCTGCTGGAGGTCGCCAGGACTGAGGGATAGGCATGGCCGAAAGTCGCCCGAAGATCAGCAGGAGTAGCGCCCTGCGCGCCGAGTCCGGGGGCGAGGATCGCGCCGCGGACAGGAGCCAAGTTGATGTCCAGGTCCTCAAGCGCGGAACCGATAGTAGCGCCAACAACCAAACCGACGGAACCTAGAACGCCCTGATACCGCTGGTTCTCCGCTGCAGCAGCGGCAACCATCCGGCGCGCCACGGAGTCGCCTCCGCCAACGTGCTGGACAGACTTTCCTTCAGGATTCGATGTCAGTGCAAGCACGAACACTCCCCTGCCATAATGCGCAGCAAGATCCAAAGCCGGCCGCAGCGACTCAAAGCCAAGGTACGGGCTCAGGGTCACCGAGTCCGCAGCCAAGGACGAACCATCCCGCAGCCAAGCATCCGCATAAGCCGCCATGGTGGAGCCGATGTCCCCGCGCTTGGCATCGGCGATACTGAGCACGCCTGCCTCAGCGCATGCGGCCAGAGTGCGCTCCAGGGCCGCCATGCCGGCGGAGCCATGACGCTCATAGAGCGCCACCTGCGGCTTGACCGCGGCAGCGAGGGAAGCCACGGCCTCCACGACTGTCAACGAAAAGCGCTCCAGCCCCGCGGCGTCGTCGGTCAATCCCCAATCAGCCAAAAGCTGCGGGTGGGGGTCGATTCCGACGCAGAGCGGGCCGCGCGCGGCCATGGCGGCAGCCAGCCGGGAGCCAAAAGACTCCCGGACCGGCTGCTGCTCTTGCTGGGGTGAAGCAGACTCAGGCATTGGCTGCTTCCATTGCCGCCGACAGGTTGGCTGCGTGCTCCTGCAGGCTGGTCACCGACCATTCGTAGGTGCGCAGTGCCTCAATGGCCTGCACTGCGGCGTTGAACTCGGCAACGGTGGTGATGCAGGGAATGCCGATCGACGTTGCCGCGGCACGGAGCTCGTATCCGTCGCTGCGGGCTTCGCCACCGGAGGGCGTGTTGAAGACCATGTCGATCTCGCCGGCTATGACCAGATCCGCGATGGTGCCTTCGCCCTCGGCGCTGCTGCCCTCTGCCACCTTGCGGACCGGAGTCGCCTGGATGCCATTGCGGCGCAGGACGTCAGCAGTGCCACCGGTGGAAACAATCTCGAAGCCCAGGTCCGAGAGTCGCTTGACGCCCATGATCACGGAGCGCTTGTCACGGTTGGCCACCGAGACGAAGATCTTGCCCTCGGTAGGCAAGGCGTTGTTCGCAGCGGCCTGGCTCTTGGCGAACGCGGTGTCGAAGTGCTTGTCGATGCCCATGACTTCACCGGTGGAGCGCATTTCCGGGCCGAGCAGGGAGTCGACAACCTTGCCTTCAGGAGTACGGAAGCGGCTGAACGGAAGGACCGCTTCCTTGACGGCAACCGGGGCGTCCAAAGGCAGGGTGGAACCGTCGCCGGTTTCCGGCAGCATCTTGTAAGCGCCGCGGAGTTGGTTGATGGTCACACCAGTACCAATGAGGGCAGCAGCCTTGGCCATCTGCACGCCCGTTGCCTTGGAGACGAACGGAACGGTGCGGGAAGCGCGCGGATTGGCTTCAAGGACGTACAGGACATCCGAGGCCAGCGCGAACTGGATGTTGATAAGTCCGCGGACGCCTACACCTTCGGCAATGGCACGGGTTGCCGTGCGCACACGCTCGATCACGTTGTTGCCAAGAGTAATCGGAGGAAGCACGCATGCGGAATCACCGGAGTGGATGCCCGCTTCTTCGATGTGTTCCATAATGCCGCCGAGGTACATGTCGGTGCCGTCGAAGAGTGCGTCGACGTCAATTTCGACCGCATCTTCAAGGAAGCGGTCAATCAGCACCGGGTGGTCCGGGGTGATTTCGGTGGCGTTTGCGATGTAGCGGGAGAGGTTGGCTTCGTCATAGACGATCTCCATGCCGCGGCCGCCCAGGACGTAGGACGGACGGACCAGCACCGGGTAGCCAATTTCGTCGGCGATCTTCTTGGCGTCCTCGAAGGAAACGGCGGTGCCGTTCTTCGGGGAGGTCAGGCCGGCTTCATCCAGGACGCGGGCAAAGGCTCCACGGTGCTCTGCGAGGTCGATCGCTTCCGGCGAGGTGCCCAGGATCGGAACACCGGCGTCGGCGAGCTGCTGGGCCAGCTTCAGCGGGGTCTGGCCGCCGAGCTGTACGAAGACGCCCATAACGCCACCGGTGCGCTCCTCTGCGGCAATGACCTCAAGGACGTCCTCAAGGGTCAGCGGCTCGAAGTAGAGACGCGTGGAGACGTCGTAGTCCGTGGAGACGGTCTCGGGGTTGCAGTTGACCATGACCGTCTCATAGCCGGCCTTGCGCAGCGCCATGGAGGCGTGGACGCAGGAGTAGTCGAACTCGATTCCCTGGCCAATGCGGTTGGGGCCCGAGCCCAGGATGATGACGGAGGGCTTGGCGTGCAGGCCTACTTCGTCTTCCTCGTCATAGGACGAGTAGTGGTACGGGGTGTAGGCGGCGAACTCTGCTGCACAGGTGTCAACCGTCTTGTAGACCGGACGAATGCCTAGCGCCTGGCGGACGCCCCGGACCACGGCCTCGTTGTTGTGCGTCAAAGCACCGATCTGCTCGTCGGAGAAGCCGTGGCGCTTGGCGTTGCGCAGCATTTCCTCCGTGAGGACGCCGGCCTTGCGGATCTCCTGCGCGGTCTCATTCAAGAGCTGCAGCTGATCCAGGAACCAGGGGTCGATCTTTGTGGCTTCGAAGAGGTCTTCCACCGTGGCGCCGCCCAGGAGCGCGCGCTGCACCTGGTGCAGGCGGTCCGTGGTGGGGCGCTTGGCCTTCTCAATGAGCTCGGCAACCTCGTACTCCGGCACGGAGCTGAAGTCCAGCTGCGAGCCCTTCTGCTCCAGTGAGCGAAGCGCCTTCTGCAGGGCCTCGGTGAAGTTGCGACCCATGGCCATGGCTTCACCAACAGACTTCATGGTGGTGGTCAGCGTGTTGTCGGCTGCCGGGAACTTCTCAAAGGCAAAGCGCGGAACCTTGACCACTACATAGTCCAAAGTGGGCTCGAACGAGGCCGGCGTCTTCTGCGTGATGTCGTTCGGGATCTCGTCCAAGGTGTAGCCAAGGGACAGCTTGGTGGCGATCTTGGCGATGGCAAAGCCGGTTGCCTTGGAGGCCAGGGCGGAGGAACGGGATACGCGGGGGTTCATCTCGATGACCACCACACGACCCGTGGCGGGATCGATGGCGAACTGGATGTTGCAACCACCGGTGTCCACGCCCACTTCGCGAATGACCGCGATGGAGACGTCGCGCAGCTTCTGGTACTCGCGGTCCGTGAGGGTCAGCGCCGGGGCGACCGTGATGGAGTCACCGGTGTGGACACCTACGGGGTCGAAGTTCTCGATGGAGCACACAACAACGACGTTGTCGTTCTTGTCGCGCATCATCTCGAGCTCGTATTCCTTCCAGCCGAGGATGCTCTCTTCGAGCAGGACCTCGGTGGTGGGGCTGTACTGGAGGCCTTGGCCGACGATGCGGCGGAGGTCGTCCTCGTTGTAAGCCAGCCCGGAGCCCAGGCCACCCATGGTGAAGGACGGACGAACCACCATGGGGTAGCCCAGGTCCTCGGCAGCAGCGAAGGCCTCTTCCATGGTGTGGATGATGTGGCTGCGTGCGGACTCTGCGCCACAACGCTCCACGACGCCCTTGAACTTCTCGCGGTCTTCGCCGAGCTCAATGGCCGCAATATTCGCGCCGATGAGTTCCACGTTGTACTTCTCCAGCACACCGTTCTTGTCCAGCGCGATGGCCGCGTTCAACGCAGTCTGGCCACCCAAGGTGGGCAGGATGGCGTCCGGGCGCTCCTTGGCGATGATCTTCTCCACCACCTCAGGAGTGATGGGCTCCACATACGTGGCATCGGCGAACTCCGGGTCCGTCATGATGGTGGCCGGGTTGGAGTTCACCAGGATGACCCGCAGGCCCTCCTCCTTGAGGACGCGAAGCGCCTGGGTACCGGAGTAGTCGAACTCAGCCGCCTGGCCGATGACAATGGGGCCGGAACCGATGACAAGGACGCTCTTGAGATCTGTACGCTTGGGCATTACTTCTTGTCCTCAGTCTTGGAGTCGGTGGAGTTGGCGCCTGTGGCCTTGGACTTGGTGTCGGCCATGAGGTCGATGAAGCGGTCAAAGAGGTACGCAGCATCGTGCGGTCCGGCCGCGGCTTCGGGGTGGTACTGGACCGAGAACGCCGGGATGTCGAGGCAGGCGAGTCCTTCAACGACGTCGTCGTTCAACGAAACGTGGCTTACTTCCACGCGGCCGAAGCGCTCTTCCGGCGCCACGGTGGAACCGTTCAGCGGTGCGTCAACGGCGAAACCGTGGTTTTGCGAGGTGATTTCCACCTTGCCGGTGCGGCGGTCCATGACGGGCTGGTTGATGCCGCGGTGGCCGTAACGGAGCTTGTAGGTGCCGAAACCCAGGGCGCGGCCGAGGATCTGGTTACCGAAGCAGATGCCGAAGTATGGGAGCTTCTCCTCAAGCACCGAGCGCAGAAGCGAGACCTGGTGGTCAGCTGTAGCGGGGTCGCCAGGTCCGTTGGACATGAAGAAGCCGTCCGGGTTGACCGCGTTGACGTCCTCAAGAGTGGACGTTGCAGGCAGGACGTGCACGCGCACGCCGCGCTCGGCGAAGCGGACCGGCGTCATGGCCTTGATGCCCAGGTCAACCGCCGCGATGGAGAAGCGCGGCTCACCTTCCCAGCCGTGGTCCTTGGGTTCCACAACGTAGGCCTCATCAATGGAGACTTCCTCAGCCAGCGCTGCGCCTTCCATGGGCGCACTGGCAAGGACAGCGTCCAGGAGCTCCTTGTCGCTGGCCTGTGCGGCCTCGCCGGAGAAAATGCCGGCGCGCATGGTTTTGTGCTCGCGGAGGTGGCGGGTGATGGCGCGAGTGTCTACGCCCTGGATGCCAACGATTCCCTGGTCCACCAGTTCATCATCGAGGCTGCGTTCGGAGCGCCAGTTTGAGGGGCGGCGGGCGGCGTCGCGCACAACATATCCGGCTACCCAGATGCGGCGGGATTCAGCGTCTTCGCTGTTGACGCCTGTGTTGCCGATGTGAGGCGCGGTCTGGACCACAAGCTGGCGGGCGTAGGAGGGATCAGTGATGGTCTCCTGGTACCCGGTCATGCCGGTGGCGAAGACGGCCTCACCGAGAGCCGTTCCCTGGGCTCCGTAGCTGCGGCCGCGGAACATGCGGCCGTCTTCGAGCACGAGTACTGCTGCTGAGGGGGCGGGTGTGGTGGCTGCTTTACTATCCGTCACTTTATTACTTTCCACTATCGGCATCTGCCTGAGGGGCTGCGGAGATCAATTCTTGGAGGGCTTCGAGGAGGAGCTGCTTGTCGGCTGCGTGCCTGGAACGGAATCCGGTGTCGAGTTCCCGGGAGCCAAGCTTCCAGTTGATGACCAGGAGTCCGTCCTTTTCGACGAACTTCCCGGCCATTCCGTTGGCTTCGCGGCTGTCCACCAGGGCTGAGCGCGGGATGAACACCGGGGCGGCGCCTGAACGGTCGAACAACGCACCTTCAGCGTGGATGCTCAGTTCCGCGTTGGTCCGGATACCCAGGCCCTGGACTGCTATCCGGTCCAGCCAGTCGCCCGCCGTGGTGGTGGCAACGTACTGGCCGTCCGAGACAACGGTGGCCGGCGTCAGCTGCTCCGGCACCTCGGGGAGGCGTTCGACGTCGGCTTGTCGCCTTAGCCGGTTCCGCCACCCCAGCCAGATCATCGCCAAAACGATGACGATCAGCGGCACCGTGATGAGCACGGTCAGTGTTTGGTTGTCCATCAGTTGCTGCTGACTGCCGGGTACCTGTACGGCGTGTTGAGCTGGCCATCAAGCACCGTGGGGTGGCCCTTGAAGAAGGTCGCCACCACGGATCCGGGCAGCTCTTTGCCCTTGAACGGTGAATTGCGGCCCATGGTTGCCATTTTATGGGGGTCAACGGTCCAACGCGCAGCCGGGTCCACCAGAATGACGTTGGCCGGCTCGCCAACCTCCAACGGACGGCCCTGATCGGCGACGCGACCGATGACTGCGGGCGTGAAGGACGTGACCCTTGCAAAGTCGGCCCACGTCATGAGGCCGGTTTCGATCATGGTCTCCTGGACCACGGACAGGGCAGTTTCAAGACCGGTCATGCCCATGGCTGCCTGCGCCCACTCGCATTCCTTATGCTCGCTGGGGTGCGGGGCGTGGTCGGTTCCCACCACGTCGATGGTGCCATCGGCCAAACCCTCGCGGAGCGCCTGAACATCGGCGTCGGTGCGCAGCGGGGGGTTGACCTTGTACACGGGGTCGTAGCTGCGGACCAGTTCATCGGTGAGGAGCAGGTGGTGCGGGGTGACCTCGGCAGTAACGTTGATCCCTCGCGCTTTCGCCCAGCGCACGATCTCCACGGAACCTGCAGTGGAGACATGGCATACGTGGAGGCGGGAACCAACATGCTGTGCAAGCAGAACGTCGCGGGCGATGATGCTTTCCTCTGCAACAGCCGGCCAGCCGGTGAGTCCGAGCACCGCAGACACAGTGCCTTCATTCATTTGAGCACCGGCGGTAAGGCGCGGCTCCTGCGCATGCTGGGCCACCACGCCGTCGAACGCTTTGACGTATTCCAGGGCACGGCGCATGAGGACGGGATCGTGTACGCAGATACCGTCGTCGGAGAACATCCGGACCTGGGCTCGGGAGTCAGCCATGGCACCCAACTCGGCGAGCTGCTCGCCGGCCAAGCCCACCGTCACCGCGCCGACAGGGCGCACATCCACCCAGCCGGACGCACGGCCCAGGCTGTGAACCTGCTCCACGACACCTGCAGTGTCGGCCACCGGGTTGCTGTTGGCCATCGCGTGGACAGCTGTGAAGCCGCCCAATGCTGCAGCCCGGGTACCGGTTTCCACCGTTTCGGCGTCTTCGCGGCCTGGTTCGCGCAAGTGGGTATGAACGTCCACCATGCCCGGCAGGGCCACGAGGCCCTGGGCGTCAATGACAGTTGCGTCGTCGGCCGACAGGTCCTTGCCGCGTGCTTCGATAACGCCGTCACGAATCAAGAGGTCTTCAGCTTCGCCGCCGAGGATGGCGGCCCCACGAATCAGGTAGGTGTTCTCGGCCATCAGTTGGTCTCCTTGCTGGACTGGCTTACGTTCGGGGCGGCTTCGCGGGAGTCCCCGGAGAGCAGCAGGTAAAGGGCGGCCATGCGGACCGAGACACCGTTCCGCACCTGCGCGAGCACGGTGGAACGCGGTGAATCTGCGGCCGCAGAAGATATCTCCAACCCCCGGTTCATGGGGCCTGGATGCATGATGATGGTGTCCTTCATGCCGAGGTCGTCCAGCATCCGGAGCCTGGCGTCATCGAAACCCCAGCGGCGCGAGTACTCGCGGGTTGAGGGGAAGAAGGACGCGTTCATGCGCTCACCCTGGACACGCAGCATCATCATGGCGTCGATGCCTGCTTCCAACGTCTCGTCCAGGTTGTAGCTGACTTTGCAAGGCCAGTGCTCCACGCCGATGGGCAGCAGAGTAGGCGGCGCCACCAAGGTGACCTCGGCGCCAAGGGTCTTCAGCAACCAAACGTTGGACCGGGCGACACGGGAGTGCAAGACATCCCCGGCGATCGCTACGCGCATGCCCTTCAGATCTGCTCCCGTGGACTCAGTACCGTTGACCTGCGACCAATGGCGGCGCATGGTGAACGCATCCAACAGTGCCTGGGTAGGGTGCTCATGGGTACCGTCGCCGGCGTTAATGACAGCTGCGTCTATCCAGTCGGTGGCGGCGAGCCTGTGCGGCGCGCCGGAAGCCCAGTGGCGGATAACGACGGCGTCCGCGCCCATGGCTGCGAGTGTCTGCGCGGTGTCCTTAAGGGACTCCCCCTTGGAAACCGACGATCCTTTGGCGGCGAAGTTGATAACATCCGCTGACAGGCGTTTGGCTGCCGCCTCAAAGGAGATACGGGTACGGGTGGAGTCTTCGAAGAAAAGATTAACCACGGTGCGGCCGCGGAGTGCCGGTAGTTTCTTTACTTCACGCTCGCCGACGGCGGACATCTCCTCCGCCGTGTCCAGAACACGAATGGCGTCGAAGAGACTGAGGTTTTCGGTGGAAAGGAGGTGCTTCACTTGCCAGCCTCAATTACTACCTCGTTGACGGGCACGCCGTCCACGGAGTCGATCTCCTCGAGGTGCACCCGGACTTTTTCGGATGAGGAAGTGGGCAGGTTCTTGCCCACGTGGTCTGCCCGGATGGGAAGCTCGCGGTGGCCCCGGTCCACCAGCACAGCCAAGCGGACGATCCGTGGGCGGCCAAGGTCAACCAAAGCGTCCAACGCGGCGCGAATGGTCCGACCGGAATAAAGAACGTCGTCGATCAGGACAACAACCTTGTTGTCGATCCCGGACAACGGGAGCCGTGTGTGGCGTGGGGGCCGCGTGGGCTGATGGGAGAGGTCGTCACGGAACATGGTGACATCCAGCTGGCCAACCATCGTCTCGGCGTTCACCGTGGGGTCGGCGGCTGCAATTTTGTTGGCAAGCCGCACTGCCAAAGGATAGCCGCGGCTGGGAATGCCCAACAGGACAAGGTCCTGGGAGCCTTTATTGGCTTCGAGGATCTCGTGGGCGATACGAGTGAGCGCACGATCAATGTCCGCCTGATTGAGAACAACCCGCGACGGCACGTGCGCTGAAGTGACTTCAGTCATCGCTCGTCTCCCCTTTCCCCGCCTCACGGGACGGAATTAAAAAAGGAATATTTGCTTTTCAAAGCTACCACAGCGCCTCTTTCCCATCTCACCGGGGACGCCAGTGAAGCGTGAGTTTAAGCTCACACTCCGTACTGTGGAATAGGCTCTTGCCCATGACCATGAACCACCACGGCCAGCCCTATCCGCGGCCATACCTGGAACCTGGTGCCAACCCCACCTGGATCGGCCGCGTGCAGCCGGGGAACTATCAACCCGCCCCGGGTAATCCGACGTCACTACCCCAGCAAACCTGGGCCGCACCGCCAACACCCCCGGGACGCCGGTCCTGGGGGATGCTCCCCCTGCTCATTGCGGGAACTGTGCTGGTTCTGGGCAGTCTGTTGTTGGTAGTGCCGTTTCTGCTGGGCAACACCGGCATCACCGGTTTCGTGATCGGATTCATTGCCTCCCTGATTCCGCTGTCAGTGGTGCTGCTGACGGTGCGCCTGATCGACCGCTGGGAGCCCGAGCCGAAACGACTCCTCTGGTTCGCCTTTACGTGGGGTGCGGCCGTCTCCATTGCCGGTACGTTGCTGATCCAGCCGCTCTTCGCACTTGCCGCACCAACCTCCAGCGAAGAAGCTTTCACCTACTTCATGGCCACGGTGCAGGCCCCCATCGTGGAAGAGTTCACCAAATCGCTGGGGCTGCTGGTGCTGATTTTGGCAGCACGCAAGTACTTTGACGGACCTGTTGACGGTGTCGTGTTCGCCTTCACCATCGCCGCCGGCTTCGCCTTCACGGAGAACATCCTCTACTTTGGTCGCGAAATAGCCTCGTCCGCCGATCCCGGAACTGACTTGGTCCGCATCTTCATCCTCCGCGGGGTCATGTCCCCGTTCGCCCACGCGGTGTTCACGGGAACAACCGGACTGATTATGGGCTTCGCCGCCCGGAAATGGCACTCAGGGTACGCGGTCCTTGCGTTCTTCGTCGGCTTGCTGCCCGCGATGTTCCTGCACAACCGTTGGAACAGCATGGGACAGAACTTCCTGGTGGAGTACTTTGTGGTCCAGGTGCCGATCTTCCTGGTCGCCGCCGCAGGCATCATCCTTCTCCGTGTCGCCGAAGGAAAGCTCACCCGCCAACGGCTCCTCGAGTACGCCCGGGCAGGTTGGTTCACTCCAGCTGAAGTGGAGATGCTGGCCACGTCACGAGGCCGCCGACAGGCCGTTCGCTGGGCGTCCTCGCGCGGGCGTGGTCACCAGATGAAGTCATTCATCAAAGGTGCCACTGCACTGGCGTTTACCCGGCAACGGATACTGAGTGGCCGCGACGTCCACATCCACCAGCACGATGAGCTTGAGCATCTGCGCAGGATCCCCACGCTCCGGGCGGCGGTGCTTCAGTGACGCAAGAGGCCGTCCTCCAGTAACGCAAGAAGGACCCGCATCCTGCGGATGCGGGTCCTTTCTTGTCTTATCGCGGTTTGTCTTACCGCGCATAGCTCATCGCTGTGAATGCCTACGCGAGGAGAGAAGGTTTGAGCTTCTGCAAACGGCCAAGAAGCCCGTTGATGAAGGCCGGCGACTCGTCCGTGGACATCGTCTTGGCGAGGGCCACGGCTTCGCTGACAGCTACTCCGTCCGGAACTTCGTCATTGTAGAGAAGTTCCCAGGCGCCAATGCGAAGGATGATGCGGTCTACCGACGGCATCCGTTCCAACGTCCAGCCTTGAGCGTAGGTCTGCAGGAACTCATCGATGGTCGCCTGCATGGAAACGACACCTTCCACGATTTCCACCGTGTACGGGTTGATGACAAGATCGGTCTTCTCCCGACGCGCTGTCATCGCGTCGAAAGCCGAAACAGAGCGCTGCTCTGCCTCGAAAAGTACTTCAAGCGCCCTGCTACGGGCTTTACCGCGTGCGCTCACTAGTCGTTGACCCGGCCCAAGTAGCTGCCATCGCGGGTGTCTACCTTGACCTTGGTGCCCTGCTCAACGAACAGGGGAACCTGGATTTCGTAGCCCGTCTCCACAGTTGCGGGCTTGGTGCCCGCCGAGGAGCGGTCGCCCTGAAGGCCCGGTTCCGTGTAGGTGATTTCAAGGACGACGCTCGGGGGCAATTCGATGTACAGCGGCGTGCCCTCGTGGATGGCAATATTGACCATCTGGTTCTCGAGCATGAAGTTGGTAGCGTCGCCTACAGTAGCGCCGGACACGGTGATCTGGTCGTAGTCCTGGGTGTCCATGAAGACGAAATCTTCGCCGTCCTGGTACAGGTACTGGTAGTCACGGCGGTCAACCGTTGCGGTTTCAATCTTCAGGCCGGCGTTGAAGGTCTTATCGACCACCTTGCCGGACATGACGTTGCGCATTTTGGTGCGAACGAACGCTCCGCCCTTGCCCGGCTTGACGTGCTGGAACTCAATGATGTTCCAGAGCTGGCCCTCGAGCTTCAGTACGGTCCCGTTCTTGATGTCGTTTGTGGTTGCCACTCGTATCCTCTGGTTTCTCTCACTGGTTCAAGCTGCCAGTTTGTCTATGCCAAGCAGGCATGCCAAACGGCCCGCCAGCGCGTATTTATCAAAAATCCAAGAACCATTCTACCGGCAAATACACCTAAGACTTGCGGGCGCGGTTTCCCGGGGCGTCAGGAAGCCAGTTCCAGGACATTCCGCGCCCTTTGCAGGGCTACGGCGGAGGAGTAGATCAGCGCGGCATCAGCAGCCATGGCTACGCGCAGATTCAGGGCCTTGGCGAATTCCTCGGATGCGGCAAGCGCGTTCCCGCTGACGAAATATGCCCGGCCCAGATATTGGTGCACGATAGCTTCCTTCGAGCTGCCTTGGACATCCTGCAAGAGATGCCTGAACAACTGCACAGCACGGTCCAGCCGGTTGGTTGCGCGGTGGACTTCAGCTTCAAAAATCCTCAACCGGAACGACTCCGGATCCTTGTAGCGCGCTTCGGCCAACAGCTCCGCTGCCTCGTTCGGCTGGTTATCCAGCAGGAGAGCCATGATGCGATCCGCGGGGTCTTCCGAGGCCGCAAGGGCGGACTCCATGACTTCCTCATTGACAACCACGGGAAGCAAAGTATCCGGGTTCATCCGGACTCCGGGGAAGCCGGCTGTGGGCCAATCACTGACGCCTTCGCGCAGAGTGACAGTCATGATGCGATCTCCTGGTATGCGGCAAACAGGAGTGACGTGTCAGGGACTTCCAGGATGCCCGGCTTGGCTACGCCGTCGAGGACCACGAACCGGAGAAGATCGCCGCGGGACTTCTTGTCCCGGCGCATTCCGTCCAGAAGACCCTGCCAGCGGTCCCTGCGGTACGTGATGGGCAAACCGAGGCTCTCCAGGATGGTGCGGTGGCGGTCTGCATCGGCATCGGACAAACGCCCCACGCTGCGGGACAACTCGGCAGCGAACATCATTCCCACGGAAACGGCGGCACCGTGACGCCATGAGTATCGTTCAACGAGCTCGATGGCGTGGCCAAGCGTGTGACCGTAGTTCAGGATTTCGCGGAGGCCGGATTCCTTGAGGTCCTGGGAAACGACATCGGCCTTAACCGAAATCGCGCGTTCAATGAGCTCGCGGACAACATCCGATCCCGGGTCCATCACAGCGTCGGTGTTCTTCTCGACGAGGTCGAGGATCGCGGGATCAGCGATGAAGCCGCATTTGATGACCTCGGCCATCCCGGAAATGAGCTCGTTCTTCGGCAACGTCTGGAGTGTGTCCAGGTCGGCCAGGACAGCGGCCGGCGGATGGAAGGAGCCCACGAGGTTCTTGCCTTCGGCCGTGTTGATTCCGGTCTTGCCTCCCACGGAAGCATCCACCATGCCCAGCAAACTCGTGGGCATGTGGATTACTTTGACCCCACGAAGCCAGGTGGCTGCCACGAAGCCGGCGAGGTCCGTGACTGCGCCTCCACCTACTGCCACGATGGCATCGGAGCGTGTGAAATCATTCTGGCCCAGCACTTGCCAGCAAAAAGCGGCCACCTGGATGTGTTTGCCTTCTTCGGCATCCGGGATTTCGGCCGTGAGGGCCGTGAATCCCGCAGCTTCAAGCTCGTCCCGGACGGTATCGCCGGTCAGCCGGAGGGCCCTCGGGTGGATCACCAGTACTCGCCGTACACGCTCGCCGAGCTTGGCAGGCAGCGTGTCCAACAGGCCGCGGCCCACCACGACGTCGTAGTTCTCATTAACGGACTGGCCGGTCACCTTGATGACAGTTGCTTCGTTGCTCACTTTTCAACTTCCTCTTTCAAGGCTGCATGCTGGAGCAGCCGCTCCTCCAATAGGAGGCCGATTTCCGCCACGGACCCGGAACGGACATCCATGACTATGTCCGCGAGACGCTCATAGACCGGGCGCCTGGTGGCAAACAAAGCTTCCCAGCGGGTCATGGCGTCGCCCTGCAGCAGGGGTCTGCCTGTGTTCCGCGCAATCCTGTCTGCGACTGTTTCCGCGTCACACTCCAGATAGACCACGGTGCACTCCCCCAGCAGTTGCTGGGTCCCGGAGTCAAGCACCGCACCTCCGCCCAGGGAAATAATGGCGGGCTCGACCTTGGCCGACTCGATGGCCTTGGCCACAGTCCGCGCTTCAATCTGGCGGAAGGCGTGTTCTCCCCTGCCGGCGAAAATATCTGCGATGCTGCCGTGGGCAGCAACCACCACTGCGTCGGTGTCCACGAACGGGAGATGGAGTTGCTGGGCCAGTTGCTGGCCGATCGCCGATTTTCCAACGGCCATGGGGCCTACGAGGACAACGGGGCGGCCATCCGGGATAGCGCGGCCCACTACCGGCCGACCGAGTCCAGGGTGGCCGGGATGCTCTCGAGGTAGCTCTGCAGGTTCCGCTGGGTCTCCGGCACGGAGTCGCCACCAAATTTCTCCGCAACAGCTTCTGCGAGAACCAGTGCCACCATGGCTTCGGCAACAACGCCGGCGGCGGGAACCGCGCAGACATCCGAACGCTGGTGGTGGGCCTTAGCAGGCTCACCGGTACTCACGTCGATGGTGCGCAGTGCACGCGGAACGGTTGCGATCGGCTTCATGGCTGCCCGAACGCGAAGAACCTCACCGATGCTCATACCACCTTCGATTCCACCGGCGCGGTTGGTCTGACGAACGATTTTGCCGTTTTCGTCCTTAAGGATTTCGTCATGTGCAGCAGAACCGCGACGGGCGGCCGTGAGGAAGCCGTCGCCGACCTCTACTCCCTTAATAGCCTGAATACCCATGAGTGCGGCCGCGAGGCGGGAGTCGAGGCGACGATCCCAGTGGACGTAGCTGCCAAGTCCCGGGGGAAGCCCGTATGCCAAGACCTCCACTACGCCACCAAGGGTTTCGCCTTCCTTGTGGGCGGCATCCACCTCGGCCACCATCGCATTCGACGTCTCACGGTCGAAGCAGCGCAAGGGATCTGCGTCAAGCGCTATGACGTCCTTCGGCAACGGCAGGGGCCGTCCTTCAGGAACGGTCACGCTGGCGATGGAAACAGTGTGGCTGACCAGCTCGATACCCAATTGCTTCAGGAACTGGGCAGCAACGGTACCTAGTGCCACGCGTGTGGCGGTCTCGCGTGCGCTGGCACGCTCGAGGACCGGACGGGCTTCGTCGAACCCATACTTCTGCATTCCCGTGAAGTCGGCGTGCCCGGGACGCGGACGAGTCAGAGGTGCATTGCGGGCTTGGTCGGCGAGGACTTCAGGGTCCACGGGATCAGCAGACATGATCTGCTCCCACTTGGGCCACTCGGTGTTACCAACCTGGATGGCTACTGGGCCACCCTGAGTGAGTCCGTGGCGGACGCCACCCATGATGGTGACCTCGTCCTGCTCGAACTTCATGCGGGCACCACGGCCATAGCCCAGGCGGCGACGCGCCAACGCGTCACGAATCTGCCCGCTGGTGAGTTCAACACCGGCAGGCACGCCTTCAACAATTCCGATCAGGGCCGGACCATGGGATTCACCGGCAGTCAACCAACGCAACATATAACCAATCCTGCCATGTAAGGCTTCTAGAACACTCGCCGGGGAAGCCCGACTGAGTCGCACATCACATCTATGACGGCGGCATCCACGTCACAGCCGCTGAAGCGCCTGATCTGCTCGGCCGCCTGATACATCAGCATCTCCAGGCCAGGGACTACCGCTCCCCCGTGGCCTTGCCACACTTCCGCCAAGCGGCTGGGCCAAGGATCGTAGGCGACATCCAGCAGGACGCCGCCCCCGGTTCGCGGCAAAGCTGCAAGCTCCTCAGCCAACGGATCAGCGGCACGCGGCGGAAATGTGGAGATCACCAGATTCATTCCGGCCACAGCGGACGCTGCTTCGGTCAACGGCCGGACGGCGAGGGAAAGTCCGACGGCGGCCGCTGCGGCTTGCGCATCACCGGCACGTCCGGCGTCGCGAACGAAAACATCGACGTGACGGGCACCGAGTTCCTTTACAGCTGCGACGGCCGCAGCCGATGTCCCGCCGCCACCAAGGATGGCTGCGTGGGGTGCTGCAACCACGCCCGCGTAGCGGACCGCCTCGACGATGCCGGCCACATCAGTGTTGTAACCCACCCGGCGCACCTGTGCGCCGTCGCGCTCGAAAACAACAGTGTTGATGACGCCCAAGTGGGCGCCGGCTCCGCGAACTTCGTCCACTTGGCTGATCATGGCCGATTTCAGCGGCATGGTCACCGAGAGGCCGCACCAGGTGTCATCACCGCGAAGTGACTCCATGAACCCTGGGAGCCTTTCAACAGTGACGTCAATCGCCGAGTATTCGATGTCCACGCCCAACGTGGCATAGGCAGCAGAGTGCAGGGCCGGAGACTTCGAATGTGAGATCGGATGCCCCAGAACTGCGGCACGACGACTCACACACACCGTCCTGCGTTAGCCTGGCACCACGCATTGTACTGCTCAACGTAGGTGTTGTGCTCGGCCAGTGTCTTGGAGAACCGGGTCTCCTTGGTGTCCAGGTTGATGGTCACCCAGTAGAGGTATTCGTTCGGCGTCGGCTTTGCTGCAGCATCAATGGCAGTCTTACCTGGAGAACCGATGGGTCCCACCGGCAGCCCAACGTTGGCGTAGGTGTTGTACGCGTTGGACTTGTCCGCCTTTTCTTCCTCCGTGAGGTGGAAGGACTTCTTCCCCAGCCCGTACGTCACAGTGGCGTCGGACTGGATGAGGCCGCTGGTCTCAACGTTGTTGGGTTTGAGCCTGTTGTAAATGGCGCCGGCCACGTTTCCGTAGTCTGCCTGGCCGCCTTCAGCCTGGACGATGCTGGCAATGGTTACAGTGTCGTACTGCTTGGCCGGGTCCGTTACTCCCTGGGCTTTGAGTTCATCAAGGGTAGTGTTCACCAGCTTCTGGATGATGTCCTTGGCGGATGTACCGAGTTCAAAGCGGTACTCCCCCGGCGCCAGGAAGCCCTCCAGGTTCTTGGCCTTGGCAGGCACTCCGAATTGACCCGGCGCTTGGTTGAGGGCATTGAGCTGTTGCATGGGTATGCCCGAGCCCTTGGAGATGGCCTCCAGCGATTCGTTGATACGCAGACCTGCGCTCAGGGCGAAGTACATGACCTTGGATGCGTCCTTGTTCACCAGCACAGCCACGGCGTCGGAGTTCTTCATCTCCGTACGGAACGTGAAGTCCCCGGGAGAGAGCTCCCCGCCCTCGCTCAGGAATGCCTCCACAAAAGCGTCGGAGTCGGCAACCACGCGCTTTTGCACGAGGTCGTTTGCCACGGCTTTGGGACCGGATCCCTCAGGAACAGTAATGGTGACCGAGCCCGTTCCCGGGCCCGGAAAGTCGGTAACCCTGTCCATGCCCAGCAAGGGCTTCAGGAACTGCGCACCTATGGCGATGGCGGCAACGAAGACACCCAGCGTGATCAGAAGGGCCAATACACGACGACGGCGGCGGGCCTTCTTCGCGGCGGCCTTGGACGCTGGACTGGCTACAGCGGCAATGAGGTCATGGTGGTGGTCATCATGGAGATGAACGTCACCGTGAAGTTCTTCATGGATGCCGGGCTCGTAGTGGGCATCGTAAGCCGCGTACTCGTGGTCGTCGGCGTGAGCCTCGGGGTGTCCTACTAAAACAGCTTCGTGTTCGATGTCACCGTGCAGGGCGTGATCGTGCAGGGCGTGATCGTGCAGGTGGTGATCACGCTGGGCGGGATCGTCCTGAACATTACCGTCCTGAACCTCACCGCGAGCAAGCTCGTCATACTCATGGTCTTCGTGGAAGTCTGCTTCGTCTTGGTGGACTTCCTGGTGGTGGCCTTCCGGCCCACCATGCGCCTCAGCCGCGTGAGTTGTGGCGTCGGCCGCCTCTTCGAGAGGTGCCTCTGGCTGCGGGGCGGCCACGTGCTGGGTTTCGGCCGCGGCTGCCGCGGCTGCCGGGGGTGCAACGGGAGTTGGCGGCGCCACGGGAGTTGGGGGCGCCACAGGAGTGGGGGGCGTCACCGGGGTGGGTTGAACAGCCGGGACGGGTCGCGGCAGTTCCGGCTCAACGTCTGCTGAGGGAGCCGCCTCTCCGGGAGTCGCTTCGGGAACGGGCACCACATTGTGGTTCTGCGTGGCGAGGAATCGTTCACGCGCCCGCAGCTCTTTGCGGGTCAGCGACATACCGCCGCCGGCGGTACCGCTGGAGGGGTCGTTGTTGACCGGGCTCACAGTTGCAGTCCCCTCTTAGAAGAATCGGTTTCAAGGCCGGAGGCAGCCCGCAGTGTTGGGGCACTGCTGGGTTTTTCGGACTGCACCGGTGCCTGCACTCGGCGGCCAACGTCCGTTCCTCTGGCTTTTTGCATGTCGATTGCGTGCTGCAGTATTCCAGCAGCGGCAACCTGATCAACCACTTTACGGTGGTTCTTGCTGCTCATGCCAGCTTGGTGCAGGTTGCGGTGTGCCGTAACGGTTGAAAGTCGCTCATCCACGAGGTTTACGGGAACGTCCAAACCGACACGCAGAAGCTCGCTTACAAGGAGGTCCGCATAGTCCATGGCCATTTGCGCAGACGCGCGCTCCTCGCCTTTCATGGTGCGGGGAAGACCCACGAAAATCTGGACCGCCGGCAAATCCGCGGCGTGCTTGACCAGTACGCGCACATCGGAGTTCTTCTTGCTGTCCCGCCCGATAGTCTTCAACGGCGTCGCCAAAATCCCGTCGGGATCACTGACGGCCAGGCCTACCCGGACGGTACCGACGTCTACCCCCAGCTTTATACCGTGGGGGTAGACGCCACTGTGAGTACTGGAAGCCACCGTCAGCGCTTGGCTATCGCATCCACCACCGCTGTGAGGGCCTCGGAGACCTTCCCAGCGTCGGTGCCGCCGCCTTGGGCGACGTCGTCCTTGCCGCCACCGCCGCCGCCGAGGATGCCCGCCGCCAAGCGGACCAGCGCGCCGGCCTTGACGCCCGCTTCGCGAGCGGCCTCGTTGGTGGCGATCAGAATGACAGGTCGGTCATTGCTGACACCCGCAACAGCAACAGTGGAGGCTTCAGAGCCCAAGCGATTACGCAGGTCGAGGGCAAGGTTACGCAGATCGTCAGCCCCACCCACCTGACCGGCATCGTGGGCGACAACCCGAACACCAGCAGCATCCTTCGCTGTACCCACCAAGTTGGCAGCAGCTGCAGCAAGCTGCTCCTTGCGGAGGCGGTCAAGTTCCTTCTCCGTGGCCTTGAGCTTGTTCAAAGTGCTGGAGATGCGGTCAGCAAGTTGTCCGGAAGGAACCTTCAAAAGCTCCGTAAGCTCGGAAACCAGGGCGCGCTCTGCTGCCAGGTGACGGAATGCGTCCAAGCCAACAAAGGCTTCAACGCGGCGGTTTCCTGAGCCAACGGACTGTTCGCCCAGCAGGGAAAGGCTGCCGATCAGGGAGGTGTTGGAAACGTGGGTGCCACCGCACAACTCGCGGGACCACGCGCCATCGATCTCCACTACGCGAACTTCGCTGCCGTAGTTTTCACCGAACAAAGCCATGGCGCCCAGCGCCTTGGCTTCAGCGAGCCCCATCACCTTGGTGTCCACCCGGAAGTTGTTCCGGATGGCGATGTTGGAGACCTCTTCGATTTCGGACCTCGTGGCTGTGCTCAAACCCTCGCCCCAGGCGAAGTCGAAGCGAAGGTATCCGGCCTTGTTGTACGAACCGCGCTGGGTAGCTTCCGGGCCGAGGATCTGGTGCAACGCGGCATGCACAATGTGCGTGCCGGTGTGGGCCTGCTCGGCAGCATGGCGACGTTCACGGTCGACGGCGGCACGCACCAGCGCGTCGGAGCCGATCTCACCTTCGCGGACGATTGCCTTGTGAACGCTGAGGCCCTTGATGGGGCGCTGAACGTCCAGGACCTCGACAACGAAGCCGTCACCGGTAATGAGGCCGGTGTCAGCTGACTGACCGCCTGCTTCTGCGTAGAACGGGGTTTCGTTGAGGACCAGCTCAATCTCGTCGCCGGTGGAGGCATGCGCTACCGCACGGCCACCGCTGACGATGCCGCGGACCTTTGCCTCGCCCTCCAACTCGTCGTATCCGGTGAAGACGGTCTCGCCCTTGCCGAGGAGCTCCTGGTAGGCGCTGAGGTCAGCGTGGCCACCTTTCTTGCCCTTGGCATCAGCCTGGGCACGCTGGCGCTGCTCGAGCATGAGCGCACGGAAGCCCGCTTCGTCCACCTGCAGGCCAGCTTCTTCTGCCATCTCCAGGGTCAGGTCAATCGGGAAGCCGTAGGTATCGTGCAAAGCAAAGGCATCCGCGCCGGACAGCGGAACGCCGGCCGCCTTGGACTCCGCTACCGCGTCCTCCAGGCGGGCCGTACCGGAAGCAATAGTGCGCAGGAATGCTTTTTCTTCGGCGTAAGCAATGCGGCTGATCCGTGCGAAGTCAGTCTCCACTACCGGGTAAACGCCCTTCATGGCGTCACGGGAGGCGGGAAGCAGGTCCGGCAGGCAAGCCTTTTCGACGCCGAGCAGGCGCATTGCCCGAACGGCGCGCCGAATAAGTCGACGCAGCACGTAGCCACGGCCCTCATTGGACGGTGCTACGCCATCAGCGATGAGCATCAAAGCAGAGCGAATATGGTCGCCGACGACGCGCATGCGGACATCGTCCGTGTGGTGCGGGTCTTCCGGCGATTCAGCCGAGGTGTACTCGCGGCCGGACAATTCAGCGGCTTTGTCGATCACCGGGCGTACCTGATCGGTCTCGTACATGTTTTCGACGCCCTGGAGGATCATCGCGAGACGTTCCATGCCCAGGCCGGTGTCGATGTTCTTCTGCGGCAGTTCACCCACGATGTCGAAGTCCACCTTGGAGCGGACGTTCTCGATCTGGTACTGCATGAACACGAGGTTCCAGATTTCGATGTACCGGGTCTCGTCGGCCAGGGGGCCGCCTTCGATTCCGTAAGCAGGGCCGCGGTCGTAGTAGATCTCCGAGCAGGGTCCGGCGGGTCCGGGCTGGCCAGTGGACCAGTAGTTGTCGGCCTTGCCCATGCGTTGGATGCGCTCTGCCGGAATTCCGGTGTTCTTGAGCCACAGCTCCTTGGCTTCGTCGTCCTCTTCGTAGACAGTCACCCAAAGACGTTCGGCCGGAAGCCCGTAGCCGCCGTCGTCAACACTGGTGGTGAGCAGCTCGAAAGCGAACTTGATGGCGTCTTCCTTGAAGTAGTCGCCAAAGGAGAAGTTGCCGCACATCTGGAAGAACGTGCCGTGGCGTGCGGTCTTCCCGACTTCCTCTATGTCACCGGTGCGGATGCACTTCTGGACGCTCGTTGCACGGCTGTAGGGAGGCTCTTCGCGCGCGGTCAAATAGGGAATGAACGGCACCATTCCGGCCACAGTGAAGAGAAGCGACGGGTCGCTGGAAACGAGCGACGCGGAGGGAACGGCGGTGTGGCCCTTGTTGACAAAAAAGTCCACCCAGCGCTTGGTGATCTCCTGCGACTTCATTAGCTGATTACTTACCCTTCTCAATTCACTGCACACGATGTGCGCGGTTCCGGCTGGTGCCGTTCCGCAGCTTTCCATTCTGCCCTGTTGAGGGCGTGGGGGCGAACCGCTCCCCCCTAGCGCCGAACGGCTCCGGCGTCGTCGATTCCCAATGCTGCCCGTAAATCTTCCTCGCGTTGGTGCATCCCCGTCCGCACGGCGTCGGCAAAGTCGAACAGTCCATCCGCCATCCGGCCGACAGCGCGGTTCAGGCCCTCCGGCCCAAGGTTGGCTTGGGCCTCGGTGATTTTACGGAAGGCAATGACGCCAATGGCGACGCCTATGCCCATCCACACAATTCTCTTCATGAGGTTTGGTCTCCCTGTAGTTCAGCGACTGTGTAGTTCAGCGACTGTGTAGTTCAGCTGCTGCGTAATCAGCGGCTGCGGCGGCCGGATGAAGGGGCGCGGCGTCCAGCGAAAGCCGAACGGACGCCATAGCTGAAGGCAGCCACCTTGATCAGCGGCGAACCAACCGTGGCTGCAACGAGCGACGACAACGCGGAGATGTTGGCCGATGCATCGGAGACGTTGGAGGCGATGCCGTCAACCTTCTTCAGTTGCTGGTTGGTGGTGGTGACCGTTGCGGTCACTTCATCCATCAGGGGCGTGGCGCCGTCGCTGATGGAACGGATGGAGGTCCGCACCTCGTCAAAAACGCCGCCAAGCTTCAAGATGGGCACGGCCAAAAGCAGGACGAGGAGCGCGAAGACTCCTGCTGCGATGAGGCCGGCGATGTCGCCACCAGACATAGAACTCTTCTCCTTGGATCGTTTCGCTGCCTCGCACCAGCCGGTTCACGGCTTCGGTCAAGGCCTCCCCAAGTACCTTACCTACTTTGGCCCGGTACCTTACATACAAAGAAGCCCGCGGCTTGTGCCACGGGCTTCTTTGTATGCGCTGCTTGAATTTAGCGAGCGTAGAATTCGACGACGAGCTGCTCTTCGCAGATCACGGGGACCTCGGAGCGCTTCGGGCGACGAACCAGGCGAGCCTGGAGGGCGTCAATCTTGACGTCCAGGTATGCCGGCACGTTATTGAGCACGTGTGCGCCAGCGGCTGCCACCTGGAACGGGGGCATAACCTCGGAGCGGCTGTGAACGTGGATGAGCTGGCCTTCGCCAACGCGGAAGGACGGGCGGTCCACGCGGATGCCGTCAACCATGATGTGGCGGTGCACAACCAGCTGGCGTGCCTGTGCGATGGTGCGGGCGAAACCTGCACGGAGCACGAGGGCGTCCAGACGCATTTCGAGCAGCTCAACCAGGTTTTCACCGGTGAGGCCCTTGGTGCGGCGGGCTTCTTCGAAGGCGCGGGTCATCTGGGCTTCGCGGATGCCGTACTGGGCGCGCAGACGCTGCTTTTCGCGCAGACGTACGGCGTAGTCGGAGTCCTGCTTCTTGCGGGCACGGCCATGCTCGCCGGGGCCGTACGGACGGCGCTCCATGTACTTGGCGGCCTTGGGGGTCAGAGCAATGCCGAGTGCACGCGAAAGGCGTGCGGTACGGCGAGCACGAGTGTTGTTAGCCACTTGTGTCCTTCCAATTACTGCGGTGTGTCAGTGTTACTGGCCTCCATCAGGGAGAGCATCGGCCAACCGCTGCCTCTTGCTACTAGCCCGGGCGCACAGCACTATTGAAGAAATCTCAAAGGGATTGTGCGTCGGGCCATGCCAGACAAGCAATTATCCTACCACGGGCAGGGCGGCCGCCCGCAGTTGGGTTGATCCGGCCGGCTACTCCCCCCGGACGATCTTGCGGAGCCGTTCCAGCCTGGCGGCAATATCCCGTTCAGCTCCGTTGTTGGTGGGCTCGTAGTAGTCCTTACCTACCAGATCATCCGGCGGATACTGCTGGGTTGCCACTCCATGCGGCTCGTCGTGTGCGTACTTGTAGCTCTTGCCATGGCCCAATTGCTTTGCACCCGGGTAATGGGCGTCGCGTAAATGCATGGGAATGCCGCCGCCGAATCCGGCACGAACATCGGCCACCGCTTTGTTCAAACCCATGTAGGCGGCGTTGGACTTGGGGGCAGTGGCCAAATGGACCACGGCTTCGGCCAGCACGATGCGGCCCTCCGGCATGCCAATCAACTGCACTGCCTGCGCCGCTGCCACGGCGGTTTGCAACGCCGTGGGGTCAGCCATGCCGATGTCTTCGGCTGCGGAGATCACGATGCGCCGCGCAACGAACCTCGGGTCCTCCCCGGCTTCAAGCATGCGTGCCAAATAGTGCAGGGCAGCGTCCACGTCCGAGCCCCGGATGGACTTGATGAACGCACTGGCCACATCATAGTGCTGGTCGCCGGCGCGGTCGTAGCGGACGGCCGCCGCATCCAACGCACGTTCCGTGTGGCGGAGTTCCACCATGACCGGTGCGTCGGGCGGGCCGTCGTTCGCGAGTCCGGGTTCGGCGTCGGCGGTTTCGCCTTCCTCTTCAGGCCCCGTCGCGGTGTCGGGAACATCGACGGCGGTGGAGTCACCGAACGCGACACCGGCGGCCGCCTCCAATGCGGTCAGCGCCCGTCGGGCATCGCCTCCGGATAGCCGGACCAGGTGGTCCAGTGCCTCCGGGCTGAGCTCCACGCGGCCGGCGAGGCCACGGGCGTCGACCACAGCTCGTTGCAGCAAACCCGAAATGTCGTCATCCGTGAGCGGCTTCAGCGTGAGGAGCAGCGAACGGGACAGGAGCGGCGAGACTACGGAGAATGACGGGTTTTCCGTGGTGGCCGCCACCAACACCACCCAGCGGTTCTCGACGCCGGGCAGCAGTGCATCCTGTTGGGCCTTGTTGAAGCGATGGATCTCGTCAAGGAAAAGGACAGTGGTCTTCTTGTACAGGTCGCGGGCAGTCAAAGCCTCGTCCATGACCCGACGAACATCCTTGACGCCGGCGGTGATGGCGGACAGCTCAACGAACTTCCGTCCGGGTCCGCGAGCGATCACATGCGCCAGCGTCGTTTTCCCTGTTCCCGGCGGACCCCAAAGGATCACCGAGCTGGGACCCGCCGGACCGGCAGCATCGGCACCGGCTGCCAGCTGCCGAAGCGGCGAACCTTGCCCCAGCAGATGCTGCTGCCCTACTACCTCGTCCAGCGACCGGGGGCGCATCCTGACCGCCAGCGGACTACGCCGGGAAGCCATCCAGTGAGCATCGGAGGGACCCCCTGAAGCAGGCAGATCCTCCGACTCATCGTCGTCAACTGCACCCGCACCAAAGAGATCTTCCACATGGATAGGCTACTCATAGTTCCAGCAAAGGAGACATTGACGTGGATCGCCAAGCATCTGCCCCGCACCAGCGTTCAGGCAGCCGGACCGCTTTGGTGCCCGCGACCCGGTTGCAGGGATGGGTGGACCGCTTTGCGGCGAGCCATGGTGCCGTTGTCGAAGACTTCGACGGGGATGGGCTGCTCCTGCGCGCAGCCGATGGGGCGACTGCCCTGTTGAAAGCCCCATGGCCGTCGGACGGACGTCCGGGCCGGGGAGGGACTGAACTGGACCGCCTGATATCGCTTGCTCACCAGGAGCGGGGGCTGGGCCTGCTGCTGGTTCGCAGGGGAGGCTACGCCATAGCCGCCGCCAGCGGATCCGCGATCCTCGCTTCGAAGAGTGGCAACCGCTTCGTCGACGCCAAGGCCACGGCAGAACATGCCTCACGGATCTTCAACGAACACCGCATCGAGTACATCGTCCCGGGTGGCGACCGTGCCTTGGTGGATCAGGTCCTTGCCCATTCACTACTCAAAGCGATATCAGGACGTACTCGCCTCGCTTTCCTGGATATCCAAGAGCCCAGGACTGCTGTGTTGGCGAAGGCGGCTACCGACGCCTGCTCCGTGCGAATTACAGTGACCGATCCACCCGCTTAGCAGCCGCTGGACGCCCGCCGCAACGGCGCCTGCCGGTACAAGTAGCTTCCGTAGTCCGTGAACCCGGCCTGTGAGTAGAGTGACTGCGCACCGCGATTGGCCTCAGTAACCAGCAGCCAGAAACCCTGCAGATTCCGTTCGGCTCCGGCATTCAACAACGCGTCCAGCACCTTGGTCCCGAATCCGCGCCTGCGGTGCCCAGCCGACGTCGCCATACTGTAGATGCCTCCCCAACCGTCCACTAAGGCGAGACGTCCGACGGCGGCCGGGACGCCGTCGTCGTCCCTCACCGTTGCGTACAGCGCCGGGCAGGCGAGGAGAATCTTGTGAGCGACCGACAGTTCGGCGTCCCCGCCACGGCCGTCGACGGACCACCACATGCGAAGCCATTCGTCGGAGGGCTCATCAGATATGTCAACGTGCCGGCCCGAAGCGCCCACCGGCAGCTCATCCACACCGCGGACCATGATCCTTGTTTCGGATTGCCTCGTGAAACGTTGGGTATCCAGGACGGCGTTAAGAGCGGCGCTGCGGGAGTCACCGAACACTTGGAAGATCAAGGGCAGACGACGAAGGCGGTACCACTCCGCTGCTGCACGAATGGACCGGGACATGTCCGGATTTCCCATCGACCCGCCATCCAGGTTCCTTGGCCACACGGAATTTGCCCTCTGCGTCACTCCCTCCGAAGCGCGGAGGACCCACCCACCCGTATTTCCGGGGTCAAGGTCTTCAAGGTCAAGGTCTTCACGCTCAAGCGCAGGCCAGGCCCTGTCCATGAGCGATTCCAGGAATGCTTGATCCAGCATTCTGCTGCACCTTTCGTTGGCGGGAGTGGTTGGCCGGAGTCCGCGGCGGGAACGCCAAAGGCCCCCCACCGTGGTGGAGAGCCTTTGGCTACCGCTTACTCGGACTTCGTGTCCGGCTTGGCTGCGGGCTTGGACTCCGGTTTGAAGTCGACGCCCGCTTCCTTGCGCTGCTGCGGTGTGATCGGTGCCGGCGCAGCAGTCAGGGGGTCGTAGCCGTTGCCCGACTTCGGGAAAGCAATGACGTCGCGGATGGACTCGACGCCCGCGAGCAAAGCAACCACACGGTCCCAGCCCAAGGCCATTCCACCGTGCGGAGGTGCGCCGTACTTGAAGCCTTCCAGGAGGAAGCCAAACTTGGTTT
The DNA here is from genome assembly GCF_017876035.1 of Pseudarthrobacter sp. PvP004. NCBI lineage: Bacteria > Bacillati > Actinomycetota > Actinomycetes > Micrococcales > Micrococcaceae > Pseudarthrobacter > Pseudarthrobacter sp. PvP004. The sequence goes on along the minus strand of NZ_JAGINL010000001.1, from coordinate 1,157,709 downwards.
CAGCGTCTTCCTTGTCCAGGCCCATGAGCTGGAAGACGCGCTCCTGCACTTCGCGCTCATGGATACGGATGGAACCGCCGCCGATCTCGTTGCCGTTGCAAACGATGTCGTAGGCGTAGGAGAGCGCGGACTCCGGGTCCTTATCAAAGGTGTCCAGGAACTCAGGCTTGGGCGAGGTAAAGGCGTGGTGCACAGCTGTCCACTGTCCTGCGCCCACTGCAACATCACCGGAGGCGACAGCCGCGGCGGCGGGCTCGAACATGGGAGCGTCCACGATCCAGACGAAAGCCCAGTCCTTCGGATCGATCAGCCCTGTGCGGTGCCCGATTTCAACGCGGGCAGCACCGAGCAGGGCGCGGGCTGCGGACTTCTCGCCGGCGGCGAAGAAGATGCAATCGCCGGGCTTGGCGCCAACGGCGTCCGCCAGACCTTCGCGCTCGGCATCGGTAAGGTTCTTGGCTACCGGGCCAGCCAATTCGCCGTCTTCCTTGAAGAGGACGTAGGCGAGACCCTTGTGACCGCGCTGCTTGGCGAATTCCTGCCAACCGTCCAAGGTGCGCCGCGGCTGGGAAGCACCACCGGGCATCACCACGGCGCCGACATACGGCGCCTTGAAGACACCGAAGTTGGTGTCCTTGAAGAACTCGGTGAGCTCGGTCAGTTCAACGCCGAAACGCAGATCTGGCTTGTCCGAGCCGTACTTGGCCATGGCATCCAGGTACGTCATGCGGCGGATCGGCGTGGGAATCTCCACGTCGATCAACTGCCACAATGCCTTGACGATTGCCTCGCCGAGTTCGATGACGTCGTCCTGGTCCACGAAGCTGGCTTCGATGTCCAGCTGCGTGAATTCCGGCTGGCGGTCCGCGCGGAAGTCCTCGTCGCGGTAGCAGCGGGCAATTTGGTAGTACTTTTCAAAGCCGCCCACCTGGAGCAGCTGCTTGAAAAGCTGCGGCGACTGCGGCAGCGCATACCAGGAACCCGGGGCAAGACGTGCCGGGACAACGAAGTCACGGGCGCCTTCCGGCGTCGAACGCGTCAGCGTGGGGGTCTCGATTTCCACGTAGCCGCGCTGGTGCAGAAGTTCGCGTGCCACACGGTTTGCCTCCGAGCGCAGACGCATGTTGCGCGCGGGACCAGGGCGGCGGAGGTCCAGGTAACGGTGCTTGAGCCGGGCTTCCTCGCCAACTTCCACGTGCTCGTCGATCTGGAACGGCAGGGGTTCGGAGGTGTTGAGAATGACCACCTTGTCCGCCATGACCTCGATCTCACCCGTAGCCAACGCCGGGTTCTCATTGCCTTCAGGACGCTTGTTGACAGTACCTGTCACCTGCAGGACGTACTCGTTCCGCAGGCCGTGGAAGACCTCTTCCTCACGGACAACCACCTGGGCTACACCGGACGCATCACGCAGGTCAACGAATGCAACGCCACCGTGATCACGGCGGCGCCCCACCCAGCCGGCCAGGGTAACGGTTTGTCCAATGTGCTCGGAGCGAAGTGATCCGAGGTCATGTGTGCGCAGCACAGCATTCCTTTCAGCATGAAATATAGAGGGATCGTTGCAAGGACGATCCCGTCCGAGTTTACCCGTCCCGGCCACGGCTCCCGCCACGAGGACGGAACAATCCTTGGGTCCTAGCCGGCGGCGGTGATGCGGACGTACAAATCCTCTTCATCGGGCGTCCAGCTGGCGGGGTCGGCGTCAATCTGTTCGCCTGAGCGGATGTCCTTGACCTGATGCTTGCCGTCGTCATCGGTGAACCACACGAAAGGAATGCCGCGACGGTCCGCGAACTTGATCTGCTTACCGAACTTCTCGGCCTTGGCAGCAACTTCCGTGGCAATCCCCCTGCCCCGCAACTGGGCTGCAATGTCCTGCGCCGCTGACCAGCTGTCATCCAAGTTCAGGGCCACCAGCACAGCCGTGGGCACGGAACGCGACGCTTTAACAAGTTCCTGGCTGAGGATACGGGAGACAAGGCGCGTCACCCCGATGGAAAGGCCGACGCCGGGGAACCTACGGTTGCCCTTGCTCGCCAGTGCGTCGTAGCGGCCGCCTGAGCAAATGGAACCCAGCTGCTCGTGGCCCACAAGCACCGTCTCCACAACAGTTCCCGTGTAGTAGTCCAGACCGCGGGCGATGCTCAGGTCCGCAACGACCTTACCGGGAGCGCGCTGAACTGCAGCCTGAATGACCTGCTCCAGTTCGTTCAGGCCCTCGTCGAGGAGATCGTCCTTCACTCCGAGCGCGCGGACCTGATCCACGAATGAGGTGTCTTCCGTACGGATCGTGGCCAGTTCAAGGGCTAGACCGGCTTGTTCGTCAGTGGCACCGAGCTCACTCTTCAAAAGCTCGGCCACCTTCGCGGCGCCGATCTTTTCCAGTTTGTCGATGCTGCGCAGTACCCCTGCCGTGTCCGTCAGGCCGATGCCGCGGTAGAAGCCTTCAGCCAGCTTGCGGTTGTTGATCCGGAGCCGGAAATCCGGGATCGGCAGGGCGCTGAGGGCCTCAGCAATGACCAACGCGATTTCGACGTCGTAACGGAACGGAAGTTCGCCGTCGCCCACAATATCGATGTCAGCCTGGGTGAACTCACGCGCACGGCCTTCCTGCGGCCGCTCGCCACGCCAGACTTTCTGGATCTGGTACCGGCGGAAGGGAAAGGCCAGGTAACCGGCGTTTTCCACCACGTAGCGGGCGAAGGGAACGGTCAGGTCGAAGTGGAGGGCCAGGGCGTTGGGATCGGCCTTGTCCGATTTCGCAGCCTCCCCTTCATCATCCTGGAGCCTGCTCAGGCCATAGACCTCTTTGTCGATCTCGCCTTTGCGGAGCAACTGGCCCACTGTTTCAACCGCCCGGGTCTCTATGGAAGAAAAGCCGTGCAGTTCAAACGTCTTCCGGAGCGTATCCAGCACATGGAGCTCCACCAACCGCTCCTGGGGAAGCCACTCGGGGAATCCGGACAGGGAGGCGGTACGTGCCATGGTGGAAAAGTCTCCTCGAAGAAAGCTGACGCTCTGGCATCGCACCGCAGCTTTAAACACCCTTTCGGCGTTTACAGGGCGGGCGTCCAGCCGGTCATGCATAAACTATGTGCGGCAGCCAGTTTATGCTTTCCGCGCGTGCACATCTAATGCAGCATGCCCGGTTCCTGTCGGCAGCCATCGAAAGTGGACACAATCAGGAGGACTCTTGGCAACAAGATCGCGGGATGACCGCGAAGCGAAACGGCGCATCAGGCAGATGGAAGCCAAGCGTGCCCTGCGGCAGGAACAGGGCAAGCGACGCAAACGTGATAACACCCTCGCCGTGAGTGCAGCTGCCGTGGCAGTTGTCCTGGCCGTCGTACTGCAGCTGACGGTCTTCAGTTCCAACCCCACCGAGGCGGAGGTCGCCGCCGCTGAGGCAGGGCTCAGTTCGCCTTCCGCCTCTCCGGCAGCTTCCAACAGCGCCGACGTACCCAGCCCGGACACGGCCGCTGGAAAAACCTTCACAGGCGAGCTCGCGTTGAACAGCGGCGTTGTGGGCGTGGAACTGAACGGGACCGCGGCACCACAGGCCGCCGCCGTGCTCAAGTCCCTCAGCGACGCAAGCTATTACAACGGTGCGTTCTGCCATCGATTGACCACGTCAGAGACTTTCGGACTTCTCCAATGCGGCGCCAAGTCCGAAGACGGCGCAGACGACCCCGATTACAGGTGGGGGCCGCTGGAAAATACGCCTGCGGACAACAAGTACCCCGCCGGGACGATTGCGGTGGCCCGCACAGGGAACAATGCCTACGGCAACGGCCACCAGTTCTTCATCGTCTACAAGGACACCACCATTCCGGCTGATACCGCCGGCGGATACACCGTGGTGGGCAAGGTGACCAGCGGGCTGGACGTCGTCACCAAGATCGCCGCAGCAGGCCTTAAACCCGGCGATAATGCCAGCGACGGCGCCCCTGTGGCACCTGTCACGATAGACTCGTTTTCTCTGAAGTAACCAGCTCCAGGCCCGGCCTGCGGTGCATTACCTGAGCAGTTCCCTCCAAGCGAAAGACTTTTAGCGGTGACAGACAGTCAGAAATCCGACGAAACAGCAGTAGTGGCCAACGAAGAAGCAGTCGAGGCAACCGGCACCAACGGTACCGAGGCACCAGCTCCCGTAGAGGCTGCTCCGGCCAATGAAACAGCTCCGGCTGCCGAGGAAACAACGGAGGAAGCGCCGGCCACGGAGCCCGCAACACCGCCCGCTCCCCGGCCCACGCCGTCCGCAGCACCCTCACCCGCAGCCTTCGCGGCCCGCCCCAAGGCTCCCGCCGCCGTCGTTCCTGCTGCCCCGGCGGTGTCCGCTGCCTCGCTCGCCGAGGCGGCCAAGTGGGGACGCGCTGAAGGTGACGGCCACGTCTTCCTGACGCTTGACGGCGAAGAGATCGCTGTTGGTCAGTACCCGGGCGTCAGCACCGACGAGGCCCTTGGCTACTTCGCGCGCAAGTTCGACGACGTCATCGCTCAGGTGGTTCTCCTGGAACACCGTGTGGAATCCAAGGCTCCTGCCACGGACATGCAGAAGACAGTAACTCACCTGCGTGAGCAGCTCGCTGAGCGCAACATGGTGGGTGACATCCGTGCTGCTGAGGCTCGCCTGGACGCCCTGTCAGCGCAGATCGTTGAACTGGAAAAGTCCGAGAAAGCTGCCCATGACGCGATTCGGGCCAACGAACTCGCGGCCCGCGAAGCAATAGTTGCCGAAGCTGAGACCATTGCCGGCCAAGACCCCGCGCAGATCCAGTGGAAAACCTCAAGCGCACGCATGAACGAGTTGTTTGAAACGTGGAAGGCCGCGCAGAAGAGCGGGGTCAGGCTCGGCCGCAGTAACGAAGACGCCCTGTGGAAGCGCTTCCGTTCAGCGCGGACGGTATTCGATCGTCACCGCCGTGCTTACTTCTCGCAGCTGGACAGCAACAACTCCGCTGCAAAGTCCGCCAAGGAGGCCTTGATTGCGGAGGCCGAGGCTCTTTCCACGTCTACCGACTGGGGATTCGCTGCCGGCGAGTACCGCAGGCTGATGGACCAGTGGAAGACCACTCCGCGTGCAAGCCGCAAGGATGATGACGCTCTCTGGGGCCGGTTCCGCGCCGCTCAGGACGTCTTCTTCAGCAACCGCCAGGCCGCCAACGACCAGATCGACCAGGAATACACTGCGAACCTGGCCGTCAAGGAACAGCTGGTGGCTGAGGCGCAGGCGCTCCTCCCCATCAACGATCTCAATGCCGCCAAGAAAGCCCTCCAGTCCATCAGGGACCGTTGGGAAGATGCCGGCAAGGTTCCCCGCGCGGACATGGGCCGGATTGAAGCCGGCCTTCGCAAGGTGGAAGACGCGGTCCGTGAAGCTGAGGAAGAGAAGTGGCGCCGGAGCAACCCGGAAACCAAGGCCCGCACCAACAGCGCGTTGTCACAACTCGAATCCGCTATTGCAGGCCTCAAAGAAGATCTGGAGAAGGCCGAGAAGGCAGGCGACCAGCGCCGCATCAAGGCCGCCCGCGAAGCTCTGGAAGCACGTCAGGCATGGCTTGACCAGATCCAGCGCTCCGCCAGTGACCTCGCGTAGAGGATTCTGCGCTTAGGGACTATCCTGCAGGCTTCGTTCCGGTTATCCACATAACCGGAACGGAGCCTGTACTCGTAGGGCAGCCGCGCGGAATGATCAATGAATGGTCCCCACTGTAAACGCACCGCACTTGCTGGAGCCTGTCATATCCGAGCTTTACTGCCCCAGCCGCATCTTCACTTGGAACGAACTGCAGAGCATGGCGTTCGATGGCATCCTGCTGCCCCTGTACGGCAAGAGTTACGCCTCCCCGGGCGTACCTGTCACCCACCGCCTGAGGGCCCGCGCAGCGGCCCTGACCGTCCCGGAACGAATCCGAACCAAGGTGGTCGCGGGACGGCTCACAGCAGCGTGGATCTACGGTTGCGCGAATCCACCGGACCACCTGTCACTGCTGGTTGATGTAAAACATCGCATCTCCAGTTTGCGGGGAACCACGGCCTGCAGTCTCCATGAGGTCCGTCTGGGTCAAATGGACGTCGTCAGCCTCGGAGGAATGCTGGTGAGCAGCCCACTCCGAACCGCGGCCGACATCGCCCTCCACGTCGAAGCCGATCGCGCTCTGCCGGCGTTGAGGCGTCTTCTGGACCGCGAAGAGCTTGGCATCCGGCTCCGTCTGCTGACTCTGGCTGTTGAGGCGGCCCCCCGAGTCCCCCATAAAAAACGTGCCTTGGCAACCTTAGCGAGACTGGCCCGGTAGTGCCCCGGCCGGCCCAGCCGGGACACTGCCAGCCCAGCCGAAGCCGGGCTAGCTGCGGCGGCGGTTACCAGTAGTGCGATAAACGTCAAAGACACCGTCAATGCGTCGTACAGCGTTCAAGACGTGGTGCAGGTACTTCGGATCTCCCATCTCAAAGGCAAACTTCGAGATCGCCACCCTGTCGCTCGAGGTGTGAACCGACGCGGCGAGGATGTTCACGTGGTTCTCGGACAAGATGCGGGTCACATCGGACAGAAGAGACTTCCGGTCCAACGCTTCAACCTGAATCTCCACCAGGAAAACACTCGACTGGGTGGGTGCCCATTCAACTTCGACGATTCTGTCCGGCTGGTCGCGCAGACCGGAAACATTCGTGCAGTCAGTCCGGTGGACTGAAACTCCTGAACCACGCGTGACGAAGCCCAGGATGGGGTCCGGGGGCACCGGCGTGCAACAGCGGGCCAGCTTGACCCACACATCGCCCACGCCTCGCACGATGACGCCTGAGTCCGAGAACTTCGACTTCGCAACCTGAGTGGGAATACTAACTTCGTCGAGGTCTTCGTCCGGCGTTTCATGGCCGCCCAAATGCTCAACGAGCTTTTCCATGACGGACTGAGCTGACGTGTGCCCGTCACCCACACCTGCGTAAAGCCCGGAGATGTCTACATAGTGGAAGTCCTCGGCCACAGCGGACAGAGCATCGTGCGTCATCAAGCGCTGCAGAGGCAGGTTCTGCTTCCGCATGGCGCGGGTCAGCATGTCCTTGCCACGCTCAATGGCTTCCTCGCGGCGTTCCTTGGTGAACCATTGGCGGATCTTATTGCGAGCACGTGCCGACTTGACGAAGTGCTGCCAATCCTGGCTGGGACCGGCGCCTTCCGCCTTAGACGTGAAGATCTCCACCCAGTCGCCATGATTGAGTTCGCTGTTAAGCGGAACCAACTTGCCGTTGACTCGGGCACCGATGGTTCGGTGGCCAACCTCCGTGTGCACGGCATACGCGAAGTCCACAGGTGTTGATCCTGCTGGAAGGGCCATGACTTCACCCTTAGGGGTGAAAACGAAAACTTCCCGGGCATTAATCTCATATCGAAGCGAATCCAGGAACTCTCCGGGATCGGAGGTCTCCTGCTGCCAGTCCACCAGCGACCGCAGCCAGCCCATGTCGCCGTCGCGCGGGCTGCCCGGTCCTTGCGCGGTCCGGTTGGGCTGGTCTTTGTACTTCCAGTGCGCTGCCACGCCATACTCTGCCCGACGATGCATCTCGTGGGTACGGATCTGGATCTCCACGGGCTTGCCGCCGGGCCCAATCACGGTGGTGTGCAGTGATTGGTACATGTTGAACTTGGGCATGGCGATGTAATCCTTGAACCGTCCCGGAAGGGGGTTCCACCGCGAATGCAGCGTCCCGAGGGCCGCGTAACAGTCACGCACAGAATCCACCAGGACGCGCACACCCATGAGGTCGTTGATGTCGTCGAAGTCCTTATCCCGGACGATCATCTTCTGGTAAATCGAGTAGTAGTGCTTCGGACGGCCCGTGATGGTCGCCTTGATGCGTGCCGTCCGCAAGTCATCCGCTATCTGGTTACGGATGACGCTGAGGCTCTTTTCCCGCTCCGGCGTCCGGTCTCCCACCATGCGTACGATTTCCTCATACACCTTGGGGTACAGCGCAGCGAAGGAAAGATCTTCCAATTCCCACTTGATGGTATTCATGCCCAGGCGATGGGCCAGGGGTGCGAAGATCTCCAGTGTTTCGCGGGCCTTGCGCGATGACGACTCCGCGGAAACGAATCGCCAGGTGCGTGCATTGTGGAGACGGTCCGCCAGCTTGATCATCAGGACACGGATGTCCTTGGCCATCGCGACGACCATCTTGCGGACGGTTTCCGACTGGGCAGCCTCACCAAAACTGACTTTATCCAGCTTGGTGACGCCGTCCACCAACATGGCAACTTCAGGGCCGAAGTCGCGCGTCAGGTCAGCCAGCGTGTACGGGGTGTCCTCCACGGTGTCGTGAAGCAACGCTGCCGCCAGGGTTGTCCCGGTCATGCCGAGCTCAGCCAGGATGGTGGCCACGGCCACCGGGTGGGTGATGTACGGATCACCGCTCTTGCGCTTTTGTCCCTGGTGGCTCTGCTCTGCCACCGCGAAAGCGCGTTGGATCAGATCGAAGTCCTCTTTGGGATTGTTCGCCCGGACGGTCCGCAGCAGGGGTTCCAGGATGGGCGAGTAGGGGGCGATGCCCCGTCCGGTCAGGCGGGCCAGGCGTGAACGTGTGCGTTCCCGCCGTCCCGGGAAGGTGGGACGCACGCCGGGAGAATCAACCGGCACCGCAGCTGCAGTCCGTCCCGGCACACTCGTTGCCGGAACTGCCACAGCCTTGCGGCCGTCATCCCCGCCCGCCGGTGGTGCCGACGTCGCACGTTCTTCCACAGAAGTACCCCTCACAACCGATTTAATTCTCCCAGTCTATTCCCGTAGGTGAATGCTTCTGCAACCGGGCAGCACATGACAATGACTCAAGCAAGTCAAGAAGCCGGCCTCCGCCCTGATGCGGAGGCCGGCTTCCGGCGAAACAACGGGGCTGAACAGGCCCTAGACTGTGGCTTCAGTCCTGCGGTGCGCAACCTTTTTGGCTTGCTTCACGAGTTCCGGCTCACCTTGGCGCAGCCACGCGTACAGAGGCGCCGCAATGAAGATCGTGGCAGCCGTACCAATGATGATGCCCACGAACAACGCCAGGGAAAGGTCCCGCAGCGTGCCAGCGCCCAGGAGGCCTGCACCGATAAACAGGATTGCTGCTACCGGGAGGACGGCCACCATCATGGTGTTGATGGAGCGGACCAGAGTTTGGTTGATCGCCAGGTTGACTTCTTCACCGAACGTGCGGCGGGTGGACGTGGTGATATCCGCCGTGTTTTCACGAATCTTGTCGAACACCACCACGGTGTCGTACAGCGAGTAGCTGAGGACCGTCAGGAATCCGATAATCGCCGACGGCGTGACTTCGAAGTCACTGAGGGCGTAGATGCCCGCTGTAATAAACATGGTGACCAACATGCCCACCAACGCCGACAACGACATCTTCCAGGTCCTGAAGTACAGGGCCATCAAGACAGCCGCCAAACCAACGAACACCACCAAGCCGATGAGCGCCTGTCGGGTGACATCCTGGCCCCAGGTGGGTCCCACGAAGTTGGAGGTCACTTCGTTTTCCGTGACTCCGTAGGCGCTGGTGAGGCCGTCCTTGATGCGGTTCGTCTCGTCGTCGGTCAACTGGTCCGTCTGGATCCGCATGGTGTTGCCGGCAACGTTCGCGACGCGCGGAATGGCGCCGGGAACGACGTCGTGCACGGCCTTTTCGCCGAGGCTCGCGTCGGTGGTGCTCACGTTGGAAACGGTGAACTCCGAGCCGCCACGGAACTCAATGCCAAGGTTGAAACCACCCTTGGCCACCGGGATGAGGATAGAGAGGGCTACGGCGACGGCCGCAATGATGAACCAGATCTTCTTCGAATTTACGAAGTTGTATGAGCGCTTGCCCGTATAGAGCTCATGGCCGAAGGTTGCGAAGCTCGTCGTCATTACTTCTCCTCCTTGGTGCCGTTGGAAGTACCAGTGAGCTGGCCCTTCTCGGCAAGGCGCCTCTCGGCGATGGTCATGCGTCGTTCGGCTTCGGCTGCGGCACCGGTGTTGCGTGCGCGAACCACGGCAGGCTTTTCCTCAGGCGTACGGAGGCGCCCCGCCCCCCGGTACAGGGGAACTGCGCCCAAACGGTCAGGGGAAAGCCCGGAGAACCTGTGACCTTCGCCGAAGAACTTAGTGCGCGCCAGGAGCTGCAGCGTGGGGTGCGTAAACATGAACACCACAATGAGGTCGGCAACTGCCGTCAAGCCGAGCGTGAACGCGAAGCCACGGACGTTGCCCACAGCCACGAAGTAGAGGACAACTGCGGCCAGGAGATTGACCGCCTTGGAAGCCAGCACCGTTCGCTTGGCGCGCTTCCATCCATTCTCCACCGCGGAAACGAGTCCACGGCCCTCGCGCAGCTCATCCCTGATGCGTTCGAAGTAGACAATGAAAGAGTCCGCAGTCTGGCCAATGGCCACGATCAGACCTGCTACGCCTGCCAGGGAGAGACGGTAGTTTTCCGTCCATCCAAGGATGGCGATGGCCAGATAGGTCAAGACACCCGCCACCACAAGGGAAGCGATGGTGACAAGACCCAAGGCACGGTACTGGAACAGCGAGTACACAACTACCAGCAACAAACCGATCATGCCTGCGAGCAGACCAAGGCGAAGCTGGTCGCCACCCAGGGTGGCAGAGATCTGCTCCTGCGATTGGATCTCGAAGCTGATGGGCAAGGCGCCGTAGCGCAACTGGTCAGACAGGGCCTTGGCGGAAGCCTGGGTGAAGTTGCCCGTGATCTGCGGCTTTCCATCGGTGATGACAGCAAGGGCGCGCGGCGCCGAAATTACTTTGTCGTCAAGGACGATCGCGAACTGGGACTTGGGATCATCAGAACCCTGCAATTGTGCTGCAGCATAGAACTGGTTGAGCCGCTCTGTGACTGCCTTGAACTTCGCCGTTGCATCCGCGTTGAAGACGATGTTCACACCCCAGGAATTGGTCACGGAGCCCTGTGCGCCCTGGACCTGGGAGAAGGTGGAATCACTGATGTCCTGGCCCCTGACTTCCACCGGACCAAGGATGTACTTGATCGCGGGAGTCTGGGCGGTGGCTGCCTCGCAGGTTACCAACGGCTTGGCAGGATCCGAACGCTCGCGCTTCTCCGGGGAGGGATTCACGCAGTCCAGCGCCTCGAATTCCTTGACGATATCCGCCGTTACCCAGTTGATGTCGCTGGCGTTGGCCGGCTCCGCGGTGGGCTTGGGCAGCTGGTCATCCGGAGTGCGCTGCTCGGCCGGGACAGCCGCCGGGTCACCGTAGGTGATCACCGGCCGGAAGTTCATGTCGGCAGAAGCCTGAATCAGGTCGCGGGTTTCCTTGGAAGGTGTTCCCGGGAGGCTGACCACCACGTTGCGGCCCGACTGGGTGCTGATTTCGGCTTCGGCAACACCCGAGCCGTCAACTCGCTGCCGGATGATGGCAACTGCCTGGTTGAGCTGCTCTTCATTGATCTCGCTGGAACCCTCCACCCTGGGGGCCAAGATCATCTGGGTTCCGCCTTCAAGGTCCAGAGCAAGCTTGGGAGCCCAACTGGCATTGCCAGTTACTACTCCACCAGCCAGGACAGCTGTTAGTACAACGAAAATTGCTCCAAGCCAGGTCAGCACCCTGCGGGCTGAGTTTTTGGGGCCGGTCCGTGCCATTATCGATCTTCCTGTTATCGCCGGACAGCCGCCGGCCGACGCTTGTGAGCGTCTGCCGGCGGCTCTCCGCTGCCGTAGAAGTTGCCTTGCGCGGTGTCGCCGCGACTAACGGTGCTAGTTGTCCTTCTTGTCCTCTTTGTTGAGGCGCGCGATGGTTTCTTCCGGGGTCTCGACGGCGGCAGGAGCTTCAGTCTGCGCGGCGGTCAGGGAAGAAGCGTCGTCCGGAACAACCGGCGCTTCTTCGGGGGTGGTTTCGACCACCTTGGTGACTGCCTGGCGGTGAACCGTAGCCTGGTTGCCCGGCGAAAGCTCGATGACAACCTTGTTCTCAGCTTCGTCGATGGACACGATGCGGCCAAAGAGACCGAAGCTGGTCATGACGTCGACACCCGGAGCGAACTTGGACTGCATTTCAGCCTGCTGCTGCTGGGTCTTCTTGTTGCGGCGGAACATCATGAAGACAAAGAGTCCAAGCATGACGAACAGCAATATGGTCATTGGATCCACAGGGAAGTTCCGTTCTGTACTTACGTTTTGGTTCACGGCAACGTCCCTGGCAGATCCCCGTAGCGGGCATGGATCAAGGACTCGAACGTGCCGAGCGTCATACCAGTCTAGTGGGAAAAGCTGAACACAGCGTGTTAACCGACAGTATCTACGCTTTCGGCGTGGTTTTCGTCCTCACCGAACAGGGCAAGCGTCTCTTGGCCGAAGACTCCTGCCGGGACTGCATAGCCCAGGTGCGTCCAAGCGGACGCCATGGCGATGCGACCCCGCGGCGTTCTTCCCAAAAGTCCCTCGCGGACCAAGAAAGGCTCAGCTACGGTCTCCACCGTTTCGGGTTCCTCACCCACGGCAATGGCCAAGGTGGACAAGCCGACGGGACCACCGTTGAACTTGGTAATCAGGGCTTCCAGAACGGCCCGGTCCAGCCTGTCCAAGCCCCGCTCGTCTACTTCGTACATATCCAAGGCTGCTGACGCCGAACGGGCGTCGATTTGCTCAATGCCGTGAACGAGGGCCCAGTCGCGAACCCGGCGGAGGAGCCTGTTGGCTATGCGGGGTGTTCCCCGGGAACGGCCCGCAATCTCCGTAAAGCCTGCAGAGTTCACCTTCAGGTCCAGGAGCCCTGCCGAGCGCCGGAGGACAAGCTCGAGTTCGGCCACCGAATAGAACTCAAGGTGCCCGGTGAAACCGAATCGGTCCCTCAGAGGCCCCGGAAGAAGACCTGCGCGGGTGGTGGCGCCCACCAGGGTGAAGGGCGGCAGCTCCAAGGGAATGGCAGTTGCGCCCGCTCCCTTGCCCACCACGATGTCCACACGGAAGTCCTCCATGGCCATGTACAGCATTTCTTCTGCGGGCCTGGACATGCGGTGGATTTCGTCAAGGAACAGGACCTCGCCCTCCGAGAGCGAGGAAAGGATGGCTGCGAGATCTCCGGCGTGCTGGATGGCAGGTCCGCTGCTGATACGCAGTGGTGCGTTCATTTCGGCCGCGATGATCATGGCAAGCGTGGTCTTGCCGAGTCCTGGAGGCCCGGACATCAACACGTGGTCGGCGCTGCGGCCTCGCATCTTTGAGGCCTCAAGCACCAAAGCAAGCTGCTTGCGGACCCGGTGCTGTCCCACAAAATCGTGCAGGTTCTTGGGACGGAGAGCGGCCTCGATGACCCGCTCTTCCGGTTCTTCTCCCCCGCTGACGAGTGATGGCTCAGCCACGGCTGCCTACGCGGTTTCCTGCGCGCGCCCCGTCCTGGCCAAGCCAGCGCAGCGTAGCGCGAAGTATCTGGGCCACGTTTCCGGCGTCCACGAGTTCCGGCGAATCAGCCATGGCTTTGTCGATGCTGCCGTTGGCGTCCTTCTCTGACCATCCCAAGCTGGTCATGGCGGCGACTACCTGAGGCTTCCATTCGGCGTTCGGGGCTGCGGCGGGAGCAGTGCCGGTGCTGGTTCCGTGCGGGACCAACTTCCCGGCCAGTTCCAGGACGATACGGCCGGCCACCTTCGGACCAATACCCGGCACCTTGGTGAATGTCTTGCTGTCGCCGGTGTGTGCAGCAACCCGGATAGCTTCGGGTTCATGCACGGCAAGAACGGCGAGGGCAAGCCGCGGGCCAACCCCGCTGACGCTGAGGAGGACGTCGAAGACTTCGCGTTCGTCGTCGTCCGCGAAACCGAACAACGTGAGGGAGTCTTCCCGGACGATCATGGAGGTGAAGAGTTTGGCTTCACTTCCGGTCTTGAGGTGGCTCAAGGTCTGCGGTGTGGCATAGACACTCATACCCGCACCGTTGAGGTCGATAACAGCGGTGGACAAACCAACGTGGGCTACGGTTCCACGGAGAAAACTGATCAAGACCCGGCTCCTGAAATACTGCCTGCTCCGTCGCCGTAATATTGCGGCCAAAGCGGACTATCCGAACATATTTACGAATACCCTAGCAAGAGCAGCCGACAATCACCGTTTGCGGCGCGCTTTTGCTTCGGCGTCGGCCCAGGCCTTCTGCGCCGGCGTCAGGGAACTGTTGCCGGATGCGGCGCCCATTCCGCTGCCTGCACGCCAGGCGTGCGTTAGTGCCAACGCGAGGGCGTCCGCCGCGTCAGCGGGCTTGGGTGGAGCATCCAGGCGCAAAATCTTGGTCACCAGCTTGGTTACGGCATCCTTGTTGGCCGTGCCGCTGCCGGTTACCGCGGCTTTGACCTCCGACGGTGTGTGCAACGCGACGGGGATGCCACGGCGTGCGGCCGCAGCGATGACGACGCCTGAGGCTTGGGCCACACCCATTACCGTGCTCACGTTCATCTGCGAAAAAACGCGTTCGACGGCGACGACATCCGGCTCGTGACGGTCGAGCCACTCATCAATTGCCTGGGCGATGACCAGCAATCGTTTGTCCAGCGTGAGTTCCGCCGACGTGCCAACCACACCCACGGCCACCATGGTGGCCCTGCGGTTTTTCTCGATGTCCACAACACCGATGCCGCAACGGGTAAGGCCCGGATCGACTCCCAATACGCGAAGAGTCAATTCCGGGCCTTCCTGTTAGCTGTCAAAGTAACTGCGCTGCACCCGACTACTCGGAGTCGAGGGCAGCCTGCACTTCCTCGCTGAGGTCCGCGTTGCTGTAGACGTTCTGGACATCGTCCAGGTCTTCCAGCGCATCCACGAGCTTCATGAACTTCTTGGCACCGTCAACGTCCAGGTCCACCTGCATGGACGGAACGAATTCGGCTTCATCGGTTTCGTAGTCGATGCCCGCTTCTTTCAGGGCGTCGCGGATGGCCTGAAGATCGGAGGGCTCGGAGTGGATCTCCCAGTTTTCGCCGCTGTCCTTGACTTCCTCGGCTCCAGCCTCCAGGACCGCCATCAGAATGTCGTCTTCGCTGAGGCCGTTCTTGGGCAGCACCACAACGCCCTTCCGGGCGAAGAGGTAGCTCACGGAACCGGGATCGGCGATGGTGCCACCGTTGCGGGAGATTGCCAGGCGTACCTCGGAAGCAGCACGGTTCTTGTTGTCGGTCAAACATTCAATCAACAAAGCCGAGCCCTGCGGACCGCGGGCCTCGTACATGATTTCGGTGTAGTCCACCACTTCGCCGGTGAGGCCTGCCCCACGCTTGATGGCACGATCGATGTTGTCATTGGGAACCGAGGTTTTCTTGGCCTTGGTGACGGCGAGTTCCAGGCCTGGGTTGCCGGCGAGGTCCGGGCCACCCATGCGGGCAGCAACTTCGATGTTCTTGATCAGTTTCGCGAACGACTTTGCACGCCTGCCGTCAATGATGGCTTTCTTGTGCTTGGTGGTCGCCCATTTGGAGTGGCCTGACATGCTTTACGCTTCTCCTCTGATCATTCGAATAAAGAGTTCATGCACGCGTTTCTCTCCCGTCACTTCCGGATGGAAGGAGGTGGCCAGCAATTGGCCGGAACGCACTGCAACAATTCTAGCCACTCCATGCAAAGTAGCCGTGTGGCTGGCGTGGTCGGGGTCAACCTGGGCAAGGACTTCGACGCCTGAACCTACGCGTTCCACCCAGGGGCCGCGGATGAATACCGCGTGAACGGGATCCACACCGGACTCCCCCGCACTGAAATCCAACCCCTTGAAATCGAGGTCGGTTTCGAAGGACTCGCGTTGGCGTCCAAAGGCATTTCGGCGGACAGTAATATCCAATCCGCCAAAAGTCTGCTGGGGATTTCCGTTCAGGTCCGTAGCCGGGTCCGCAATTTCATCGGCCAACAGGATCATGCCGGCGCAGGAGCCGTAGACGGGAAGTCCCTCCGCGATGCGCTTTTGAAGGGGGTCACGGACTTCGAAGATCCGGGAGAGTTTGTCAATGGTGGTGGATTCGCCGCCTGGAATAATCAGGCCGTCGATGTCGTCGAGCTCTGACGGGCGGCGGATACCCACGCCGGTGGCACCAGCGGCCTCCACAGCGTGGATATGCTCGCGGAAGTCGCCCTGGAGAGCCAGCACGCCGATCCGGAGTCCTGAACCCACGCGTGACGAAGCGTCGGAAAGGGGGTTGGTCATTCGACCATCATAGTGGCCCAAGCCTTCCGTTACGCCGTTTGCGGCCACCAGGCATTACCGGCAGTCAGGGTTCCATGCCCTGACTGGGATATATTACAGAGCATGCTTTCCTTCAGCGTCCCCCTCGGCAAGCTGGTCCGCACACTGTCCCGGCTCCGGGGTGGAGGCTCAGCTTTCCCCGGCTTGGTAGTCGAGAAAATCGACCCCGGCTTCATGCAGCGAACGCTGGCGTCGCTCCCCCTTGGCGTAGCCGTGGTCAGCGGCACCAACGGTAAAACCACTACCACCAAGATGGTGGTTGAACTCCTTGAGAGCCAAGGCTTGAAGGTCTTCACCAACCGCAGCGGCAGCAACTTCACCCGGGGCGTAGCCGCCTCACTCTTAGGCGACGTGGATTGGCGTGGACGCCTCGACGCGGACATCGCCATTCTGGAACTTGACGAGGCCCACGCCGTGCACTTCGTCAATAAAGTGGAGCCCCGCTTCAGCCTCCTGTTGAATGTCCTGCGCGACCAATTGGACCGCTTCGGTGAAATCGACAAGACCGCCCGTTTGCTGGAGCACATCGCCTCCAAGACCACTGACACGGTGGTCCTCAACCGGGAGGACCCCCGTGTCGCCCGGATTGCCAACGCACTCAACACCTTGGACGCCGTACACCACCCCGAGATCAGGTACTTCGGTCTCGACGAATCGTTGCGCAGCACTTTTCCCAACGACGACGAGATGCGCACCACGGCGATCGGCCCTTCCCCGTCAGGAACCTCGGTTGCCGCAGAAACCGGTGACGACGTAGACCTGCCGGCTGCCGACGTCGTACTTCGCCGGGTAGGTGCCCAGGACGCTGACTTTGAGTTCGACGGCGAAACCGTCACCACAACCATGAAACTGCGCGGCGTCTACAACATCTTCAACGCTGCGGCGGCATTGTCGCTGGCGCGGGCCATCCTGGGAACCGGCCCCGTTGACACGCCCAAACTCGTGAAATCTTTGGGAGAAGTTGCTCCCGCGTTCGGCCGCGGTGAAAGCCTCACGGTGGATGGACAGCCTTTGGAGCTGGTTCTCGTGAAGAACCCCAGCGGGTTCCGTCTCGGACTGAAGTCCTTCCCTGCCGGTGGGTACGCCACCATGATTGCCATCAACGACAACTACGCCGACGGCAGGGACATGTCCTGGCTTTGGGACGTTGAGTTCGATTCCCTGCGGGAAGACGGCGTTGAGGTCCTCACCGGTGTCCGCGCCTACGATATGGCGCTGCGCCTCCAGTACGACGACGTGCACTTCGGAGTCGTGGAACCTGACATCACCGCAGCTCTTCGGGCTTTCATAGACGGCTCGCGGGGCAAGCCCAAACGCATCTTCTGCACGTACACCTCCATGCTCGCCATTCGCCGTGAACTGGCCAAAATCACCATAGTTGAGGTGGTCTCATGACCTCGGAAGCACAACCCACGCCTGACTCACAGCCCAGCAAGGGCACCATCCGCGTTCTCCAGCTCTACCCGCGGGAAATGAACATCTACGGTGACTGGGGCAACGCCCTGGTCCTTAAGCAACGGATCAAGTGGCATGGCTACACCCCGGAGTTGCTTGAGTACAACGTGGGCGACGACTTCCCCGACGACGTGGACATCATTGTGGGCGGCGGCGGGCAGGACAGCGGCCAATTGGTCATCCAGGACGACCTCCAGGCGCGCGCCGGACAGCTGAAGCAGCTCGCCGACGAAGGTGCCCCCATGCTGGTGATTTGTGGGCTGTATCAACTTTTCGGCAAGTTCTTCAAGACCAGCACAGGGCCCGTCATTCCCGGTATTGGCATCCTTGACGTCGAAACCCACGGAACCGACGAGCGACTCATCGGCAACGTGACCATGAAGTCTGCCGAATTTGGCGACATCCTGGGCTACGAGAACCACAGCGGGCAAACTACCCTGGGTCCCGGCGTCGAGCCTCTCGGCACTGTCACCAAGGGCGCGGGCAACAACAGCAAAGACGGGCATGAGGGCGCCCGCTACAACAACGTTGTAGCGAGCTACCTTCACGGTTCATTGCTGCCGAAGAACCCGGCCATTGCGGACTTCCTGATCCGCACGGCGGCCGAACGTAAATTCGGTACTTTCGTGCCTGGAAGGCCCGACGACGGTTACGCGCGCCTTGCGCGGGAACACGCCGCCCGCCGGCCGAGGTAGAAGTTACTTTTCCTTGGTGATCAGTAGTTCGTGTGCGCCTGCAGTTGCTGCGCCCATGGACTCAACCACCGCTTTGGTTCGCTGGTAGGTCTCAGCGTCGGCCGCAGGTGTAGCGCAGACTCCCTGGGGTGCGTCGCTGGCTACCGAGCACCAGCGATAGGGATCGCGAACGATGACTGACGGAGCCCAGGCGAGATCCGAAGCAGCCCAAGTACCGGCAGCGTTTTGGCTGAACTGTGCCCTGACGAGCAGCCCTTCGTTATTGGCGACGTACCACGGTGACAATTCAGTGACGCCGTTGCCCAGCCCATACACGATCCACGTGCCTTTGTAATTCTCGATAGGCAGCACCGAGTGGGTGTGGTGTCCGTAGATCATGGTGAACTGTCCGCTGTCCACCAACGCGTGAGCAACCTCCTGCTGCTGGGCATTGGCTTCGCTGGCGTACTCGTCTCCGGCATGCATGACGCCAAGGACAATGTCAGCCCCAAGTGCCTTCGCCTGGGTCGCCTTCGCGATCATGGCCGCCGGGTCCAGCTCGTCCACCAGCCACGGGTATTCCGGGATTTGCCCATTGTGGCCATACGTTCCAATGATGACGGCCACCTTGGCTGCGTCCGTTTGGAGCATCAGTATTTCCTTGGACTCCGCTTCCGTGCGGTAGGACCCCGTGTGCTTCAGGCCCGCTGCATCCAAAGCATCCAGTGTCCGGAGCAAACCTTCGGTCCCGCGGTCAATGGTGTGGTTGCTCGCTGTAGTGCAGGCCTGGTAGCCGACTTCCTTGGAAGCAGTGATGATTTGCGGCGGCACGTTGAAGGACGGGTAGGCAGAGAACGGCCCTTCCGGAGAAGCAACGGGCGTTTCTTGGTGGCAAATGGCGAGGTCGCTGTTGCGAATGTAGCGACGCTGTCCTTCAAGAAGCGGGACGAATGTGTAGCCGGGAAGACCTGCCGCCGCGGCGTCAGCTCTAGCTTGTTGCCAGAGCTGGGTGTGAACCAGCATGTCGCCTGTCACCGTGATGGAGGTGCAGCGTAATTCCGGGCAAGCGGGCCCCTTGCCCGGAGTCGGGTTCGGCGCAGGGGTACGCGTTGGAGCCGGGGTTTCCGTTACCGGGGCCGAAGCGGCGCTGCTGCGGTTCGAGTTTTCAGTTTCGGCAATGACACCGCAGGCGTTCAAGGACAGGGTAAGCGCCATCGCGCCCAGCACGAGTGCCGCCAGCTGAGGACGGTACCAGGCCGCGGAAAATGTGATTTTGCCCATGACTTTCATCCTACGGCGGAAGCCCGGAGGAACAGGGCGTGCCGCTCTTGAGGACACGATTCTTACGTGAAAGAGTCGCTTCATGACCAATCCACTCTTGAGTTCCAGCCCGCTGCCTTACGGGCTTCCGCCCTTCGCCGGCATTTCAGCAGAGCACTACGCCGAGGCCGTAGAGGCAGGCTTGGCTTCGCATCTCCAGGAAATTTCGCGGATCGCGGACAACCCGGAGCCCGCCACCTTGGAGAACACAGCCTTGGCCATGGAGCGGTCCGGACTTCTCCTCAACAGGGCTGCCGCAGCGTTCTTCACTCTCGTTTCCGCGGATGCTTCAGAGGCCATCAAAACGCTTGAGACAAAGTTGTCACCCAAATTCTCAGCACATCAGGATGCTGTCTATATGAACCGCGCGCTCTTCGAGCGGTTCGCCGCCATAGAAACCACCGGCCTGGATGCGGAAGCCTCCCGATTGGTGGAGGAGTACCTCAAGGAGTTCCGACAGTCCGGAATTCAGCTCGATGACGCCGGGCAGCACCGCTTGCGTGAAGTCAACGCGGAGCTGTCCCGCTTGGGCACCGAGTTTGGCCAGCGCGTCAAGGAAGGCATGAAGTCCGCCGCCCTGCTCCTTGACGACGCCGAAGATCTGACCGGGCTGCAGCCCGAAATGGTTACCGCCGCTGCAGAAGCTGCAAAGCTTGCCGGGCATGATGGCAAGTACCTACTGACGCTGATCCTACCCAGCAACCAACCCGCCTTGGCGTCACTGGAGAACCGAACCATCCGCCGTCGCCTGTATGAAGCGTCCCTGGCTCGCGGCGCCGATGGCGGCACCTTGGATGTCCGCGACCTGGTGAAAGCTACTGCACGTTTGCGGGCCGAGAAAGCCACACTTTTGGGGTTTGCCAACTTCGCTGAGCTGGTAGTGGACCAGCAGACTGCGCCAGGTTTCAGCGAAGTACAGGCGATGCTTGGCCGGCTCGCTCCGGCTGCCCTGAGCAACGCTGAGTCGGAAGCACAAGCCTTGGCCGAAACCGCCGGCCACCAACTTGAGCCGTGGGATTGGGCGTACTACTCAGCCCGGGTCCGCCAGGAGAAGTTCGAGGTGGACGAGCAAGCACTCCGGCCTTACTTCAGCCTTGAAACCGTACTCAACGACGGAGTCTTCCATGCGGCGACCAAGCTGTACGGGGTTACCTTCAGTGAGCGGGAAGACCTTGAAGGCTATCACCCGGATGTCCGTGTCTGGGAAGTCCGTGATCAAGACGGCAGCGGCCTCGGCCTCTTCTTGGGCGACTACTACACCCGGGAGTCAAAGCGCGGAGGTGCCTGGATGAATTCCCTCGTGGAACAGTCCAGCATGCTGGGAACCCAGTCCGTGGTCATCAACAACCTCAACATCACCAAGCCGGCTCCCGGCGAGCCTACATTGCTGTCCTTGGACGAGGTCCGTACCGTTTTCCACGAATTCGGCCACGCGTTGCACGGGCTCTTTTCCGATGTCACCTATCCACGGTTCTCCGGAACGTCTGTACCGCGCGACTTCGTGGAATATCCGTCCCAGGTCAACGAAATGTGGATCATGTGGCCCGAGGTCCTGGCCAACTATGCACGCCATTACTCCACGGGGGAGGCACTCCCCCAGGACACCGTGGACAAACTCAATGAGTCATTGTTGTGGGGAGAAGGGTTCGCAACTACCGAATATCTCGGGGCGGCGCTCCTTGACGTGGCGTGGCACGTGCTGTCCGAGTCCGAAGTCCCGGAGGACGTTCTCGCGTTCGAAGCCAAGGCGCTGGCTGATGCGGCAATCACGCACCCGCTGATCCCGCCGAGGTACCGCACGGGGTATTTCCAACACATCTTCGCCGGTTCGGGTTACGCAGCGGGCTACTACTCCTATATCTGGAGCGAGGTGCTGGACGCCGACACTGTGGAATGGTTCAAGGAAAACGGCGGCCTTACCCGCTCCAACGGGGACCGGTTCAGATCCGAGCTGCTATCGAGGGGTAACAGCCGCGATCCGCTGGAATCCTTCCGCTCATTCCGAGGCCATGACGCCGACCTGGCCCCCCTGCTAAAGCGCCGCGGCCTCAACTAAACACAACGACGCCGGACGCTCACCTCATAAGGCGACCGTCCGGCGTCGTTCATAACCTCAAGCACCTCAAGCTGAGGGCAGGGGCGATCCGGCAGTGTGCGTAAAAGGGGCCCCGCGCCCTGAGCAGCTACTTAGCTGCCAACGGGGCGCGGGGAATAGCACGCAGAGGATTGCCGCTGTCCGAGACTTAAGTGCGGCTTACCAGCCGCGCTCTGCGAGGCGGTGGGGCTGGGGGATGTCGTCGACGTTGATGCCCACCATGGCTTCGCCCAGGCCGCGGGAGACTTTGGCAATGACATCGGGATCGTCGTGGAACGTGGTGGCCTTCACGACGGCGGCGGCGCGCTCTGCCGGGTTGCCGGACTTGAAGATACCGGAACCAACGAACACACCGTCGGCGCCGAGCTGCATCATCATCGCAGCATCAGCCGGGGTAGCGATGCCACCGGCAGTGAACAGCACCACGGGGAGCTTGCCGGTGGCGGCAACTTCCTTGACCAGCTCGTACGGGGCCTGCAGCTCCTTGGCCGCAACGTACAGCTCGTCCTCAGGCAGGGCAGCGAGCTTGGCGATCTCCGAACGGATCTTGCGCATATGGCCCGTGGCGTTGGAAACATCGCCGGTACCGGCTTCGCCCTTGGAACGGATCATCGCCGCGCCTTCGTTGATACGGCGCAAAGCCTCACCGAGGTTGGTGGCGCCACAGACGAACGGGACGGTGAAGTTCCACTTGTCGATGTGGTTGATGTAGTCCGCCGGGGTCAGGACCTCGGACTCGTCGATGTAGTCAACACCGAGGGACTGCAGGACCTGGGCTTCGACGAAGTGGCCGATGCGGGCCTTGGCCATGACCGGGATGGACACGGCGGCGATGATCGCATCGATCATGTCGGGATCGGACATGCGGGACACGCCGCCCTGGGCGCGGATATCGGCCGGGACACGCTCGAGTGCCATGACAGCCACGGCACCGGCATCCTCGGCGATGCGGGCCTGCTCGACGTTAACGACGTCCATGATGACGCCGCCCTTGAGCATCTCCGCCATGCCCCGCTTAACGCGGTTGCTGCCCGTGACGCTGTTCGCGGACGAACCGGCTTCGTTGCTTACATCTGGTGTAGACACAAAAACCCCTATGGGTAGATAAACGACCGTTTTGCCGGAGGCGCGCGCAGCCACACGACCGCAATCAGCGCACACCGGGTTTCAGGTCAAGGTGACCAAGTACTAGTAATAGTAGTCGCACCTTGCATGGTGGCAGTACATTCATTACTGCCTCGAAGGGCAATAAAGCGGGCTCTGGTAGGACAGGTGCACAACCGGAGAGGAACGATTTTGGTTTGCCAACCAGTTCCCCCGGCAAGCGTTGACCCACGGCGTTTATGCTGCAGCAGTTCCATCGGCTTCGGCCATGGCCTGTCGGCGAACGGCGGTCATCCGTTGGACGATCGTCACCACACTTGCCAAGGCAAGGAGGATCAGGGTCCCGAACAATACAACCGGCGGCAGACCCAATCCCGTGAGCCCCGTGACGAGCAGCACGGACGCCAAGCGCTCTGCACGCTCTGCGATCCCGACGCTCGCTTGGTAGCCCAAGGACTCCGCTTTGGCCCGGGCGTAGGAAACAACCATTCCAAGAACCAGGCAGATGACTGCTGCAGAACCTATCGCCGGATCCTCACCTCCGGTGAAAAACCAGATAGTCAGGCCGGCAAATATCGCACCATCGGCAAGCCGGTCCAAAGTGGAATCCAGGAAATTGCCCCAGCCGCCGCTGCGCCCCTGAAGCCTCGCCATGATTCCGTCTACGACATCTGAAAATGCGAAGAAGGCGACCACAACCGAACCCCACCACAAAAAGCCCAACGGGTAGAGGACGAGTCCGCCCAATATCACGCCTGCGGTCCCTGCAATGGTCACGGCGTCAGGAGACACACCGATCCTCAGGAGCCATCGCGCTAGAGGAGTAAAGAGTGAAGTGAAAAAGCCGCGCGCATGCCTATTGAGCATTCGACTCCCCCGGCCAGGCTTCGGCCACAAGCTTGCGGACCTCATCGAGTGTCTGCGTGATGGCCTTGGTCTGGGCGATGATCGGGAAGAAGTTTCCATCCCCGCCCCAGCGCGGAACCACGTGCTGATGGAGATGCGCTGCGATTCCGGCACCACCGGTCACGCCTTGGTTCATGCCCAGATTAAAGCCGCTCGGATTGGAAACTTTCCGCAGCACCCGCATTGCCGTCTGGGTGAGGTCGGCGAACTCGGCCGTTTCCTCCACTGTGATGTCCGTGTAGTCGGGAACGTGCCGGTAGGGGCAGATCAACAAATGACCTGGGTTGTACGGGAACAGGTTAAGGACCACATAGCAGGTCCGTCCCCGATAGACGATGAGGGATTCCTCATCTGAGCGTGTGGGTCCTACACAGAACGGGCAGTCGTCCTTGTTCTTGAATTGATCCTGCCCGCCCTTGATGTAGGCCATACGGTGCGGAGTCCACAGGCGCTGAAACGCGTCCGGTACGCCTGCCAATCCGAAGTCATCGGTGACGTCGGCATCGCTCGGAAGGTCAGCTGCCGCGCCTGTGTTCTCCTGCACCGTCTCTGTGTCCGTTCCGTCAGCTCTCGCGGTTCTTGACGGCGTCAACGATCCTGCGGACCGCCTCGGCCACGGGCACTCCATTGTCCTGGCTGCCGTCCCGGAAGCGGAACGACACCGCACCGGCTTCCGCATCCTCGCCGCCGGCAATCAGGACGAACGGGATCTTGTCCTTGCTGGCTGTGCGGATCTTCTTGGGGAACCTGTCCGAGGAGATATCCACCTCGGCACGGATTCCGGCAGCCTTGAGCTGGCCGACGACGTCGAACATGTAGTCGTTGAACGTCTCGGCGACGGGGATGCCCACTACCTGTACAGGAGCGAGCCATGCAGGGAATGCCCCGGCGTAGTGCTCGGTGAGAACACCCATGAAGCGTTCCACGGAACCGAAAAGGGCCCGGTGGATCATGACGGGGCGTTGGCGCGTGCCGTCGGCAGCCTGGTATTCCAATTCGAAACGCTCGGGCAGGTTGAAGTCCAGCTGAATGGTGGACATTTGCCAGGTCCTGCCCAGAGCATCTTTTGCCTGAACGGAGATCTTGGGGCCGTAAAATGCTGCTCCACCCGGGTCCGGTACCAAGTGCAGACCGGAAGCCTCTGCGACCTCGGACAAAGTGCGTGTAGCTTCCTCCCAGGCGGCATCGTCACCAACGAACTTCTCTTCGTTCTTGGTGGAGAGCTCCAAGTAGAAGTCGTCCAGGCCGTAGTCCTTGAGCAGGCCAAGGACGAAGTTCAGGGTGGTGGTGAGCTCGTCCTTCATCTGCTCGCGGGTGCAGTAGATGTGGGCGTCATCCTGTGTCATGCCACGGACACGGGTCAGCCCGTGCACAACCCCGGACTTCTCGTACCGGTACACCGAACCGAATTCAAAAAGGCGCAGCGGAAGTTCGCGGTAAGATCGGCCCCGGGAGCGGAAGATCAGGTTGTGCATGGGGCAGTTCATCGGCTTCAGGTAGTAATCCTGCGCAGGCTTCCGCACGCTGCCGTCTTCGTTGAATTCGGCGTCCACCTGCATCGCCGGGAACATGCCGTCCTTGTACCAGTCAAGGTGGCCTGAAACCTCGTATAGGTGTCCCTTGGTGATGTGCGGGGTGTAGACGAACTCATAACCGGCGTCCACATGGCGTTGACGGGAGTAATCTTCCATTGCCTTGCGGATGATGCCGCCCTTGGGGTGGAACACAGGGAGGCCGGAGCCCAGCTCATCCGGGAAGGAGAAGAGGTCCAGTTCGACGCCGAGCTTGCGGTGATCGCGGCGCTCAGCTTCAGCTATGCGTTCCTGATATGCCTTGAGGGCTTCCTTGGTGGGCCACGCGGTGCCGTAAATGCGCTGCAACTGCTGGTTGTTCTGGTTGCCGAGCCAATATGCCGCAGATGAACGGGTCAACGCGAAAGCGTTGGAGATGATTTTGGTGTTCTGCAGGTGCGGTCCGCGGCAAAGATCGCACCAGATGCTCTCGCCGCTCTTGCGATCCACATTGTCGTAGATCGTGATGTCGCCCGCGCCGACCTCGACATTGACGCCTTCAGCCGCGTCGCTTGCGTCGTTCTTCTTGCCCAACAGCTCCAGCTTGTAGGGCTCGTTGGCCATCGCTTCGCGGGCTTCTTCTTCGGTGACTACACGGCGAACGAACTTCTGGTTCTGGTTGATGATCTTTTGCATCATCTTTTCCAGCGTGCGCAGGTCTTCCGGGGTGAACGGATCAGCGACGTCGAAGTCGAAGTAGAAGCCGTCAGTGATGTACGGGCCGATGCCGAGCTTGGCCTCGGGGCGCAACTGCTGGACGGCCTGCGCCATGACGTGCGCTGTGGAGTGGCGGAGAACGTTGAGTCCATCAGGGGAATCGATGGTGACGCCCTCGACGTCTGCACCCTCGGTGAGGACTTGGTCAAGGTCCTTGAGTACACCATTGACACGGGCTACAACGACGTCGCGGCGCTCGAAGAAGAGTTCCGCGCCGGTAGTCCCTTCCGTCACCTTGGTCTCTTCGCCATCGACGATGAGGGTGATCTGTTGGGCATCTGACACGGGTGTCTCCTATTCATAGTTAAGGCTTCATAGCTTGTGGCGTACGGGGACCACAGCCAGCCACCGTCAATCGTATCCGCTTCAGCGAAGGCGGCCAAAGCAGCGCGCCGGGGCCGGATTCGGCTGCCCGAGGAAGGATTCTGCTGCGCGTTCAGCTTCCCAGGCCAGTGATGGCGAGGTTCCTGGAGATGCCATGAAGGGGCCCGTGGTGGGTGTATTCATCCGGTAGACCAACTTCGGCAGGCAAGAGTTCGGAATATGGCAATGCTTCGGGCCGGCTGAGGTCCCATGCCTTGCTGGCACTCAGACTGATTCCCTTGGGACCGGTCCTTCTGGTGGTTCCACGAATCAACAGCATGCGGGTACCAAACAAGAGGGGCCCCGATTCTTCCTGGGCTTCATGGAAGAAGACAGAGTCAACACAACCTGTGCCGTCATCGATGCTGATGAAGACAACGCGCCGCCCGCCCCGCATGGGTGGGGTTTGTGTCGCTATCCGGACCCCCGCCACCAGGACTTCGGTCCCATTGCGCAGGCTGAGGAGTTTGTCAGCCGTAGTGACTCCCAACTTCTCCAACAGTGGCCGATGGCTTTCCATCAAGTGCTCGCTGACATCCACAGCCATGAGATCGAGTTCCGCCCTGACGTTGTCCACCATTGTGGGCGCAGGCAGTTCCGGAGCCAGGTTCCGCAGTTCCACATCGCCCAAGGCAAACGCCAGTTGTCCCTCAATGACATCGGTGGCTTTTTTGGAAGGGTTGCTTTGGAGTGCTTGCAAGTGTTGTACGAGGTCGGCCCGGTTCGCTTTTCCACCGGAGTCTTTGTGCAAGGCATCAAAGGCGCCAAGTTGGGCCAGTCTTTTAATGTTTGGTTTACTCACCCTCGCCCGCGCCCGGAGGTCTGCCAGGGAATCGTACGGTTGCCCGGCCACGATCCGCTTCAGTTCTGCGCCTGATAGCCCATAGATCCCAGTGAGGCTCAAGCGGATTCCGAGCTTTCCATGATTGGTGCCTTGCTGGATTTTCTCCACCCGGTATTCAGCCTGGCTCCTGTTGATATCCAAAGGCAGGATGGGAATGCCTAGCCGGCGGGCTTCAGCAACGAGCAGTCGCTTGGGATACATCCCGGGATCGTGTTCCCACAGCCCGGCGAGGAAGGCCTCGGGGTGATGGGCCTTGAGCCAGGCAGACTGATATGTGGGCACAGCAAAGGCAGCACCGTGGGCTTTGCAAAAACCAAAACTGCCGAAGGCTTTCAGGGTTCCCCAGACCTTGTCCACCACTTCGGGACTGTATTTCTTGATCGCTTCCTTTCGGAAGTACTTCTCCACTCCCGGTTCCTGCACTTCGTCGCCCAGGGCCCGACGAAACTCGTCGGCCCTGTCCAAACCGCAATCGGTCATGACGTGGAAGGTCTTCAGGATCTGCTCATGGAAAACAGTCACCCCGTGTGTTTCCTGCAGGACTGGCTTGAGGTCCTGGTGGGGATATATCTCAGGAGCAAAGCCGTGCCGGTGTTCCAGGAAGGGTCGCACCATGTCGGATTTCATGGGTCCGGGCCTGAAAAGCGAGATGTCGATGATGAGGTCGTTGAATTCCCGGGGAGCCATCTTTCCAATGAGTTCCCGTTGTCCCGGCGATTCGATCTGGAAGCAACCAAGCGTGTGGGTACTGCGTATCAGCTCATAGGTGGGTTCGTCGTCGAAAGGTACGGCATTGAGGTCGATCCTGCCGTCAGGGGCAATGTAGTCAGGACCATCCCCGCCCGGCTCGATTGGATGCCTGCCTGCTGCCACCACTTCAGCTTTGGAAGGATGCAGCCGAATCACTTCCCGAACCGCAAAGGCCATGGCACTCTGCATGCGCACTCCCAGGACATCGAGTTTGAGCATGCCCATGGGATCCATGTCATGTTTGTCGAATTGACTCATGGGCAGGCCCAAGCCACTGGGCTGGACGGGTGTTCGATCCAGCAGTGTGGCATCTCCCAGAATCACTCCACAAGGATGCATGGAGATGTGCCGGGGAAGGCGATCCAGCCTTTCTGTAAGGTCAACCAACAGGTCCAGCTGTTGGTTCTCCTCCAAGGCTCCCCTTTCCACCCGCCCGGCAAAATCACGCAGCTCGGGCTTCTCAACCAAGGCCTCACGGAATTTGCGTGCAGAGAATCTCCACAGTTGCTTGGCGATCTCACCGACTTCATCGTCCGGCATCCCCAAGGCCATGCCGGCATCACGAACTGCACCACGTGCCCTGTAGCCGTTTTGCATGCTCATCAGGGTGACCCGTTCGGCCCCAAAGCGGTCAAAGATCTTTCGGTAGACGTTGTGCCTTTCAGCACTTTCCACATCAATATCAATGTCTGGAAGGGTTGACCGCCGGCCGGATAGGAAGCGTTCAAAGATGAGGTCATGGCGGATCGGATCAACCTGGCTGATATCGATCAAGTAGTTGACCAGGCTTGAGGCACCGGATCCCCTCGCGGCAACCCGGACCCCCATATCCAGGATCATCCGTGAAACTTCTGCCACGGTAAGGAAGTAGGAGGCAAAGCCAAGCCTGCCGATGATCCCGAGTTCGTGCTCCAACCGCGAGCGCAGGTGTTTTTCAGCATCTCCGTTGATGCCCGGGAACCTTCTGGTGATTCCGGCTTCGCAGCGTTGGGTGAGTTCAAGCATGGGGTCTGCGTCGATGCCGATGATGGAGGCCTCGGGGACTACGGGTTTTTTCCATCCCATATCGAGGACAGGATTGATGCGGCATTTGTCTGCGAGCGCTTCGGTGTTTGCGAGGAGTTTGGTGAGGTCGGCTTTTCCTTGGCCTGCGGCGTTCATGATTTCTTTACCGAGTTGGAGCATTTGCTGCGGTGTCTTCAGCCAGCCCTGCCCGGTTGGTTGGAGCATCCCGGTTGGTTGCAGCGGGGGTGCTGTTGAGAGTTCCGGGAGGGATTTGAGGGTGCGTGCGGAGTCGAGGACGTCTGCGGTGGCGGCGCCGTCCTGGGCGCAGTAGCGGACTGCGTTGCTGAGGATTGCGGGGATGTTGTATTCGAGGGCGAGTTTGAGCATGCGCACTGCGTGGGCTGTGCTGAGCGGCTCTCCCGGGGCGCTGAGGTGGGATACAACTTCGGCGACCATGGTGCCGGGGGGCATGGCGTCGATCCACTGTTTGAAGAGGGTTCTGGGCCTGAGGTATTTGCGGCCCCCCATGGCAAGGCCGACGTCGGAGTCGGGTCCTATCAGCACTGTCAGGACTGGTTTGAGGGTTTTGGGGTCAAGGGTTCTTGAGGCGAGTTCTCCCCGTGTGACTGCAGCAGGGACTGCTCCCCCGGCTTTTCCTGAGGTGCGTGCATGGGCGTCGGATATGAGGCGGCAGAGTGCCCTGTACCCGGCGCCGTTGTTGTTGCCGTGGGCGAGTACGACGACGCGGCCCCCGACTTGGGTGCGGTGGTCGCCGTCGTCGTCGAATACTGCCAGGTCCACCCCTACGATGGGGTCAATGCTTGCGTCCATGCATGCTTTGAGGTGTTTGATGGTGCCGTATAGGCCGTCCCTGTCTGTGCAGGCGAGCGCTGTGGCTCCGTTTGCTGCAGCTGTTTGGGCAAGTTCATCGGGCCAGGAGACGCCGTAGTGTGCGCTGAAGGCTGTGGAGACGTGCAGGTGGGTAAAGCTCAAGGTTCACGCTGCTTCTTCGGGTTCTTCGGCGCGTGCTGGTGCGGCGTCGTGGATGCGCAGGAGTCTCCAGCGTCCGCTGCCCACGTGCCGGACGAGGTCAAGGGTGATGGAATGGTTGGTTTCGGCGTCGGCTGCGGTGGGTAGGAGCTGTACACGCCAGATTTCGTGGTCGACCAATCCGGCGCCGGTCCCCAGTGGTGCGCGGTTCTCTTCAAGCCACCATTGGCGCCTTTCGTACCATCGGACCGGTTCGTTGGTGACTGTGTACCGGGTGCCTTTCCAGCGGACTTCCTGTGGCTGGCCTGTGTCGGTGCAGATGACTCCGACAGACTCGCTGAACAGCCCCATATCCACACCTCTTTACGCCGGAAACCTTATTCGAAAGTATGTTCGAATAAATCCAGTTTACGCCGACGCCCCCACAAAACCTACTTCGAAGTTCCGGTCCTTTCCCGGGTTCGCGCTACGCTCTTGCCCACCTGCTTCAGCAGAGCGTCGCGCCATGGTTGTGCGCCCTGTGCGAGTGCCACGCTCCCCATGAGGGAAGAAGCCAGCCTGAGAAGTTGTGTTCGCATAACCCGCTTCCTGCCAAAGGCGGCGAGCGCTTCCTCCGTGGGCAGTTCATTCAGCAGGCCCCCCAGGGTCACAGCGTCGATGAGCGCTTCGCAGGCGCCCCTGCCCAGGTTGGGGGTCATTGCGTGAGCGGCATCCCCTACCAGCACGACGTTCCTACGTGCGTAGCGGCCGAGGGCCGGGGTGGTCCAGATGCGTTGCGCAAGCGATGTTTCGGGGCTGGCCAGGGCGAGGAGTTCCTTCACTGCGGGTGCGTGGTTGGCATAGCGGTCCCGGGTCACTTCAAGCGCCTCTGCGACGTCCACCTTGTCCGGGCCCAGGTCTGAGCGGAAGGAGGCGTACCAGTTGGTTCCACCTCCGGCAGGTGCCAGGCCGAAAATCTGACCGCGCCCCCAGTATTCACCTACGTCTTGAGGGGATGGGATTCCTGGAACGACGCCCCTGACTGCAAGGAACGGCGTTGGCCTGGCCGTACTTCGCCGGCCCCAAAAGTCCCGCCGAACAATGCTGTTGACTCCGTCGGCACCCACGGTCAACCCGGAATGGCCCGGCAGGCGATCCACTCTCTGCACTACCCGGCGCACGGTAGCTGGTACGGCCGTGTCCAGCAGTCTCAGCAGTTCGGGGCGGGACACTCCTACCAGCCCTTCACCTTCCATGGACAGCAGGGCCTCTCCCGAGGGACGGCGAAGTGCGCCGGCTTTGATAATGGCTCCGCGACTCCGCACGGCCCCGAGTATCCCCAACTCAGCCAACGCCTGCTGGGCTTCCGGCCACATGGCCAAGGCAGTTCCAACGGACGGGAGTTCGGTCCGCTGCTCATACACGGTGACGTCGAACCGGCCGGGGTCGAGTCGTCCTGCGAGCGCCAACCCGGCGATTCCTCCACCAATGATGTCCACTTTTTCCATGGCCACACTGTACTACTACATTTGTAGTAGTGATAGGGGTTGAAGCTAGACTTTCGCCATGCCGGACCGCCGAACAGAACTTGCCGACGCCGCCCTTGCCGTGGTTGCTGCCAAAGGCCTCAAGGGACTCACCCACCGGGCCGTAGACGCCCACGCGGGCGTCGCCGTCGGAACCACCTCGAACTATTTCCGCAACCGGGCAGCACTGATGGGGGCCGCCGTCGACCGCGTTGAAGAACGGGACCGCCTCCTGCTCCAGCGCGGTGGAACGGAAATCCCGACGTCGGTAGCCGCCTTGGCGGAGCAGATCGCCGGAGCGGTCATGGGACTCGCGCATGAGAACGCCGAACTGACCCGAGCCAGGTTCGCCTTTGCCCTCGACCAGCCCGATGTTGTGGCAGCCGGGCATGAGCGGCTGGTATCGGCGTTGGCGCAACTGCTTGAAGCCATGGGCATAACTGAAGCAAGAGCCCGGGCCGAAGCAGTGTCCGACTACGGCGACGGCCTGGCCATGCACCTGCTGACCGCCCGCAAAGGCCAGGACATTGACGGCGCCACCGTAGCCAGAAGCCTCCGGCGCCTCCTGGAGGGATAAGGGTGAGGATGACACCCAAGGGGTGGACGGCAGCCGGTCCACAGAGCAGGATTGTGGAATGAGCACCAATGACGCACTCCTGAAGCAGGTCAACATCTCCGCCGAAGACGACAACCTCGTGGCACGGTTCGAAATCGATGGCAACATACCAGGCTCCGGCGCTTACGTCGTGGGCCTTGTTGCTGCAAGCGAGGACTATTCCTCACAGCGCAGGCTCGGCATCGAGTTCATGAACGGCGAGGCGATCTCGTTCTATTCCTTCAACCACTCCCTCAGTGCCGAGGAAAACTACGACATCAAGGGCGTGGAGCACTCCGGCAACGTCATCACGGGGAACTTCCCGATGTCTGCCATCCACGGGCTCAGCAAAGGCCACGTCATGACAGGCTTCAGCGAAGCCGACGGCCGGGAATTCCAATCCGGCGTGCCGGTTACCGAAGCCCTCTGACTCCTAGAAGAGACCTTCCACCGGTTCAATAAGTTCCGGCGAGTTGTTACGGACATTTCCGACGGCGGCCCCTACCGCGTCCAGCGTCCAACCGGCCGCCGCGTCGTGTGCCCTGGAACGGACCATGTCCACCAAGCCTTGGGCGTCCTTCTCCCTAGGATCCAACCACGCTTCCATCGTCTCAGTGCTCATGGGCAACGGAACCCGGTCATGGAGTGACGTAAGTTCGTCAAACACTGAGGCACTGCGCCTTGTTCGCGCCTCATCTGCTGTTGGGGTGTCGGCAGTCAGAATGGACATGGACAGCAACCAACGGCCCGGATCATCAGGGGATGCTGACTGGTCCCGCCACCACTCGTACAAGCCCGCGAAGACCAAACCCTGGCCGTCCCCCGGGTGCACATAGTACGGTTGCTTGTTCTTGCCCTCGCCCTTCTTCCATTCGTAGTAGCCATCCGCCGGAACCGCACAACGCCTGGCCACAGCGGCTTTCTTGAAGGACGGCTTCTCCAGCAACGTTTCACTGCGCGCGTTGATGAGCCTGGCACCACCTTTGGGGTCCTTGGCCCATGAGGGCACCAAACCCCACTTGGCTACGTGGAGCTGGCGTTTCACGTCCTCATCGATGAGCCTCTCCAACACGATGGGAACGGCATCCGTCGGGGCCACATTCCACGATTTTTCAAGGGCAATCTCGTTCTCAAGCTCAGCGTCGAAATCGGCGAGCAGGTCTCCCACCGCACGGGCCATCACATAACGTCCACACATGGCAACAGTCTGCCCTCTCCTCCAAGAACGCACCAGCGCACCATGTGACGTAACCCGGCTTCGCGGCCGAACGGGAATTATTCCGACGCGGGTTACCGTTGATAGCAACGAACCATCCCGCGCAAACGACCAACACTGAGGAGAGCTCTGTGGACTTCACTCCCGACTCCGGCACCATCACCATGTTCTCGACCACCTGGTGCGGCTACTGCAACCGCCTTAAGAAGCAGCTGGACGCCAAGGGCATCGGCTACACCGAGATCAACATCGAAGAAGTGGATGGGACCGCCGAACTCGTCGAGCAGCTCAACGGAGGCAACCGCACCGTCCCCACCGTGCTCTTCCCTGACGGAACTGCGGCCACCAACCCCTCAGCCGCCGAGGTCGAGAACCGCTTGGCCGCATAGCCTCCCACACTGCCGCTGTTGGGCCCGCACGGAACAATCCACGCACTGTCTGCCACCTGTGATAGACAGAATGGGAATCCGTAGCGGGCCCTGCTTCATTAAGGGGCCTGCTGTCCTAGAGCCCGAAGGGAACATCTCCATGGTCCACGCAGTCAAAGGTGTCGTCGTCCGCTCCAAAGGCGCACCCGCAACCCTAGAAACCATCCTGGTTCCCGAACCCGGACCCGGCGAAGCCCTGGTGGACATTCTCACCAGCGGCGTATGCCACACCGACCTCCACTACAAACT
Organism: Pseudarthrobacter sp. PvP004; assembly: GCF_017876035.1. Classification (NCBI taxonomy): domain Bacteria; kingdom Bacillati; phylum Actinomycetota; class Actinomycetes; order Micrococcales; family Micrococcaceae; genus Pseudarthrobacter; species Pseudarthrobacter sp. PvP004. The sequence goes on along the minus strand of NZ_JAGINL010000001.1, from coordinate 1,123,705 downwards.
CGGCGGAATCAGCGACGACTTCCCGTTCCTGCTCGGCCACGAAGCCACCGGCGTCGTCAGCGCAGTCGGCCCTGACGTTACCGACGTCGCCCCCGGCGACCGCGTCGTCCTCAACTGGCGCGCAGTGTGCGGCAACTGTCGCGCCTGCAACCGCGGCCAAGCCCAGTACTGCTTCAACACCCACAACGCCACCCAAAAAATGACGCTCGAAGACGGCACGGAACTGTCACCTGCCCTTGGAATCGGCGCGTTCATCGAAAAGACCCTGGTGGCCGCGGGGCAATGCACCAAGGTAGACCCCGACGCCGATGCCGCCGCCGTCGGACTGCTCGGCTGCGGCGTCATGGCAGGTTTGGGAGCCGCGCTCAACACCGGCGGGGTCAAACGAGGAGACTCTGTTGCCGTCATCGGCTGTGGCGGCGTGGGCGTAGCAGCCATCGCCGGTGCCGCGCTCGCCGGCGCCACCACCATCATCGCCGTCGACATCGACTCAAAGAAGCTCGAGCGCGCCAAAGAACTCGGCGCGACACACACCGTGGATTCATCCGCTGGCGACCCCGTCGAAGAAATCCGGGCCCTGACAGGCGGCTTCGGCGCAGACGTGGTGATTGACGCCGTCGGACGTCCCGAAACATACAAGCAGGCCTTCTACGCCCGCGACCTCGCAGGAACCGTTGTCCTGGTGGGCGTGCCCACCCCGGAGATGACCCTGGAACTGCCACTGCTGGACGTCTTCGGCCGCGGGGGTTCCCTCAAGTCCTCCTGGTACGGCGACTGCCTGCCCTCCCGTGACTTCCCCATGCTGGTGGACCTCTACAAACAGGGCAAGCTGGACCTGGACGCGTTCGTGACGGAGCGCATCACCATCAACCAGGTAGAAGAAGCCTTCGACAAAATGCACCAGGGCGCCGTCCTGCGATCGGTGGTAGAGCTGTGAGCACCGGCAACATCACCATCGACCGCGTCGTCACCTCAGGGACATTCTCCCTCGACGGCGGAACCTGGGACGTGGACAACAACGTCTGGATCATCGGCGACGACTCCGAATGCATCGTCATCGACCCCGCCCACAACCCCGAAGCCATTCGCGAGGCAGTTGCCGGCCGTACGGTCAAAGCCATCTTGCTAACCCACGGCCATGACGACCACATCAGTTCCGCGGGCGCGTTTTGCGAGCTCGTCAAAGCTCCCATCCATCTGCACCAGGACGACTGGATGCTGTGGCGGGCAGTGTTCCCCGAAATCGACCCCGATGTGGCAATCGTTGACGGAGACGAGTTCACCGTTGCCGACGCAACACTGAAAGCGATCCACACTCCCGGTCACTCACCAGGGTCCGTCTCATTCCACTTGCCCAGCAAAGAAACACTGTTCAGCGGGGACACGCTCTTCCAGGGCGGACCCGGCGCGACGGGCCGCTCGTACAGCGACTTCCCCACCATCATCGAGTCCATCAGGACCAAGCTCCTCCCACTGCCTGAGGAAACCGTGGTCCTCACCGGACACGGTGATTCAACCACCATCAGCGCAGAGAAGCCGCATCTGGATGAATGGATTGCACGGGGCCACTAAGTACCCATCGCAGCCAGGTCCGCGGCATCACCCGCGATGGCCGGCTGCCGTTTCGTACACCGGGGCGGCAGCCGGCTCAAGCCGGATCATGACAGACTTCGAGGCCGGAGTGTTGCTCTCCTCGGCCGTAGAATCCAACGGCACAAGGACGTTCGCCTCCGGGTAGTACGCAGCGGCGCAGCCCCGTGCACTGGGATAGGAGACCAAACGCAACTGGGGCAAGACACGGTCCACACCGTCGTCGGCCTCGCTGTGAACGTCCACGTAACCGCCGTCCTCGAAACCCAACTCGGCCAGGTCCGATGGATTCACCAGGAGGACCATGCGGCCTTTCTTTATGCCCCGGTAGCGATCATTCAAGGTGTACGTGGTGGTGTTGAACTGATCATGTGACCGGATCGTCTGGAGAAGCAGGCGGCCCCGCGGAATCACAATGGTTTCAAGCTCGTTGACGGAGAACATGGCCTTGCCCGTTGCTGTGGGGAATGTCCTGCTGTCCCTTGGCCCGTGAGGCAAGACGAAGCCATCCTCCTCGCGGATGCGGGCATTGAAATCCTCAAACCCCGGCACGACGCGGGATATGTGATCCCGGATGGCGTCATAGTTGCGTCCCAGCCCGGCCCAGTCAACCGGCACTTTATCGCCCAGGACAGCTTGGGCCATGCGGCTGACGATGGCCACTTCGGACAAGACGTTCGGGGCTATGGGTTCCAGCGGACCCATTGAGCGATGCACCGCACAAACGGTGTCCTCCACGGTGACAAACTGCTTTACGCCGCCCTGTCTGTCGATCTCCGTCCGCCCCAACGTTGGCAGGATCAGGGCCTGCTCACCAACCACCACATGAGACCGGTTCAGTTTCGTTGAGATTTGGACTGATAATCGGGTTTTCCTTAATGCCGCTTCAGCCACCGTGGTGTCTGAAATCGCGTGCACCAAGTTGCCGCCCAACGCGATCAGGACTTTGATCCCGCCATCCCGCATGCCCTTGATGCTGTCCACAGCGTCGACGCCAGGATTCCGTGGCGGATCAAATCCGAACTCCCGCTGGATTGCCTCCAGGAACCGTGGCGGCATCTTCTCCCAAATGCCCATGGTCCGGTCACCTTGAACGTTGCTGTGTCCACGGATGGGGCACGGCCCTGCACCGGGTTTGCCGATGTTGCCGCGCAACAGAAGCAGGTTGATGATCTCCTTGATGGTGGGGACAGCTTTCTTATGCTGCGTGATGCCCATGGCCCACGTGATGATGACTTTTTCAGCGCGGAGGTACCTGGCGGCCAAATCATCGATGTCCGCGCTGGTGAGCCCTGTCGCGGTAAGGACATCGCGTTCGTTCAGCGTGGCCAGATGGGCCGCGAACCCGACGAAGCCTTGGCAATGCTCATCAATGAACGTGCGGTCCAGCACTGTTCCGGGGGCAGCCCTCTCGGCGTCCAGGACACGCTTGGACAGAGCCTGCAACAGTGCCATGTCCCCGGCAAGGCGGATCTGCAGGTACTGGTCCGCCAGGTCGGTGCCTTTGCCCACCAAACCACGGGGACGTTGTGGGTTCCGAAAATTAATCAGCCCGGCTTCAGGCAAGGGATTCACGGCCACGATCCCGGCGCCTGCTTCCTTCGCTTCCTCCAGGGCTGTGAGCATCCGGGGATGGCACGTTCCCGGGTTCTGACCCATGATGATGATCAGGTCAGCCTGGGCAAAGTCCGCATAGGTGATGGCTGACTTTCCGACTCCGACGGTCGCTCCCATGGCGACACCCGTGGATTCGTGGCACATGTTGGAACAGTCGGGAAGGTTATTGGTTCCGTACGCCCGCACGAAAAGTTGATAAAGGAACGCGGCCTCGTTGCTTGTTCTTCCGCTCGTATAGAACGTCGCGTGGTCCGGGTTCTCAAGACCGTTCAGCTCGCGGGCCACTACTTCGAATGCCCGGTCCCAACTGACAGGAACATAATGATCGGACCCTGCAGCCTTAAAGACCGGCTCCACCAACCTGCCTTGCTGACCAAGCCAATACTCAGACTTGGACTCCAAGGCACTCAAGGTGTTTTCGGCCCAGAACTGCGTGGGAATTTTGAGTGGTTCAGCTTCCCAGCCGATGGCCTTGGCACCGTTCTCGCAAAATTCAGCCGCTTTACGTTCCGGCGGGTCAGGCCAGGCGCAACTCATGCAATCGAAACCGTCTTTTTGATTGACGGCCCGCAGTGTCTTCCATGCCCGGGAGGGGCCCATGTCAGCCATGGCATGCGGGAGTGTTTCGCTCAGACTTGGCAATCCCGCGGCGGATCTCTTGGGCGCGCTGACGCTGATGTCTACGTCAGAGTCCTCAATAGGGCGCTTTCTCCGGCTCATTGTTCTACCGCGATCCGCGTGCTCGGGATACCTGTCTACCTCAGACTAAACCCGGGCACCTACACGCTCAACGGAGCTGTGGCGACTAGCCCAGCAGAGTCCGGAAGTCGCCGTCGACGATGTCTGCGTAGCCACGGTAAGCCTCAATCACGGCATCCTCCACAGTAGTGACATCCAAATGCGGCAGCAGGTCATTCGCGGCACCGGCAGTCGCGGTGTCCCACTCGAGACCGAGCGCGGCATAACTCGCCGTCAGGACGTCGCGGATGGGCTTGGAGTCCTCCACCACGATCACTGAGCTGAAAAGCCACCCTCCGGAGACCACACGCTGGGCCGTGCCGATGAGCTTTATGCTGTGGGCAGGGAAATCGGGGTCTTCGCCGTGGACACTGAACTCCCCCGGGCAGTACTCCCCTGGAATTTCGCCTACTGCGGCGTGGACGCCGACGCTGCGAAGCGCGCCGGCCAGGAGCTCACCAAATTCCGCGAAACGGGCTTTGGCGCGTACTATCGCGTCCGGGTGCGGCTCAATATGATCGATCACCAAGGTTCCTTGGTGATATGCCGCGGCGCGGCCCCCGGCCTTCCGGATGAGTGGCTCGAAACCGAGCTCCCGGCACGCTTCCTCGGCTGCGTAAAAACCAGGCAAATTCGCGTCGCGTTGACCGAAAGCAACCGTAGGCTGGGGACGGTACAGGCGCAGACACGGGCCGAGATTTCCGTTGCGGGCACGCTGGAGAAGCTCCAAAGCGAAATCAAGGTCTCCCGCCGCGCCCATGGTTTCTTTCTGGCGGTAAACCGTTAGCCGGCGCGGCCCTGCTTCCGAGTCGCTCATCAACTCTTCCTCAACGTCAGGATCTGTTCAGCCCGGCCGAAGGGTCCGTGGACATCATGAAGCACGGTGGATGTCAGGCCTATGCCGTCGGCTCCGAAGGAGACCTTATTGTCCAGCCCCAACCATTCACCCGACGGAGCGCGATACATGTGGATCTGAAGATCGACGTTAGGAAAAATGTAGCTGTTTTCACCCGGGGGAACGCGGGCCGCTATGCCGTTCGCGGTATCCACCAAGCCCATCAGGCGGGCAAGCTCAGTGCTGTCGTCCTGGTCGGTCAGCGGGTGGGACGTCCGTATCCACACCTTCCCTGATCCGGGGCGGTGTCCCTCCGCGAGTCGCATCTCCAAGGAGCGAATGTAACCCCCGGGCCACACACTTGCGCCATCCCACGGCTTGCATTCGTCCGGGGCCGGCATGGGCTCGTCTTCCACTGCGGATACGGCGCTGGTGTCACTGGTGACCATGCGCCAGGCGGCAGCACGGATGGCCACACGGCCTCCCGCTGAAAGCTCTGCCTGGATAAGTTCAATGGTTCGTCCCGGCCTGAGTGTCGAGGTGGTGACCTGGAAATCCCCGCCGGGAATCAGCCCGAGGATTTCGTAGCTGATCCGCGCCAGGCGGACATCGTTCCGTGGTTCATGGCGGACCAGAGCATCGGCGATGATGCCCGAGGCTGGAGCCATGTGTTGTTCGTGGGGATTCCACGCGCCTTGGGCGTGGATGGTGGACCGGTAGCGGCCCTCGCCCAGGGATTCGTAGTAAAAATCGCCGTCTGCCAGTTCCGGTAATGCAGTAGTCAACCCAGGCCTTTCGCCGATCCAGCTGTAGAACTCAGACCACTGTATCCGCTGATTTGGCCTTCGCCCGACGCCGTTGGAACACGACAACCCAGACAACGACGGCCACCAGGGCCGCGACTCCCACCGCAGCCCCGATCGGTGATGCCGCTGCTACCGCCAACCACGCCTCCAGAGCAGCCAGACCAATGGTGGCGTAGAGCAATGCCCAGATGACAGAACCCGCCACCGCCGCGGGCAAGTAACGTCGGAGCGGCATGCGGGCAGCGCCGGCCGCAAGGTTGATGGCCGTTTGGAGGCCAATGGTCAGGAAGGCGAGAACGACGGCGTACGGTCCCCAGCGCTGAATCAAGGCCTGGGCCCGGGCTGCTTTGGGTCGTTCCAAAGAACCACCGAAGCGGGTGTGCGCGAATCCGGCAACGGCTCCCCGCCCGATCCAGTAGGTGACATTGACGCGGATCATGACAATCGCGAAGAGCGCCGCGAGTGCGACGCCGAAAGGCAAACTCATGATCTGATCCACTCGACTTAGGCTACCCTAAGCATCACGCCGGTGAAGACTCGGTCTCCTCGACGGCCATGGCGAACCCCGAGCCAGTGGAAACCCTAGGATAAGTCCATGGACCTCCGCGACGCCGCCCAGGAGCTGTACGCCGTAACACCTCGTGATTTCACGGCAGAACGAGCCGCGCAGGTCCGCAAAGCGAAGGATGCCGGCCACAAAGACCTGGCCAAAGAGATCGGCAGCCTGCCCAAGCCGGCCGCCGGTGCATGGGCCATCAACATGCTGGCCGTTCACAAGCCCGAGGTGATTGACGGCGTCGTACGCTTTGGCGTTTCGCTTCGGACCGCCCAAGAGCAGGGCGACGCGGCGGCGTTCCGTGAACTCGGGCAGCAACGCCAAGGCCAACTGACAACCGCCGTGAATGCAGCCAAGGACCTCGCTTCCGAAATGGGAGCTCCAATCAGTGCAGCCGCGGCGGCCGACGTTGAGCAGACACTCAGGGCAGCCATGGCCGACGCCGGGGCCGCTGCCGCCGTAGGAACGGGCAGGCTGGTGCGGGGGCTCAGTGGCAGCGGCTTCGAGGCAGTGGACCTTACAGCTGCCATCGCTGCGGCAGGTCCTGACGACGAGGCGGGCCCCGAAGAAACGGCGAACTCAAGCGAAAAGGCCGCCCAACCAACGCCTGGGAGGACCACAAAGAAGGCGACCTCTGCAACGGCCCGGGAATCGTCCCCGCCGAAAACGAAGACACCCAAGGATGAAGCCACGTCCCTGGCGGACCGACGCGCAGCCAAGCAACAGGCCGCACTGAAAGAGGCCCGCAGCGAATTCGAGTCAGCCGAGCAAGCGGCCAAGGAAGCAGACGAAGCAGCGTCCAAAGCGTGGGGCGCCGTCAAAGAACTGGCCGAACGCCGAACAAACCTCACATCAGAGATCGAGGAAGCAAAGAAGCATCTGGCCGCCCTTGAAGCCGAACTCATCGGTATTACCCGTGACGTGGAGTCCGCCGAATCGGCCAAGAAGCTCGCGGTCAGGGCAGCCACACAGGAGCGCCGCGCCGCGGACCAAGCCCAAAGGCGCGTCGATCGGCTCAGCTAATCCTTCTTCTTGACCGGCGACTTTTGCAGGTGATGCGTCGCGGGTCCCTCAAGGTAGTTTCCCTCCGGCGTGAAACGCGAACCGTGCAAGGGACAGTCCCACGACTTTTCGGCGTCGTTCCAGCTCACAATTCCACCCAGGTGCGCGCAGCTCGCCGAAACCATGCAGACGTTGCCGTCCACAGTGGACACTGCCGCTGGTTCACCCTTATACAGCCCCACCACGCCGGCTCCTTCTGCGGGACGGGTCTGATCTGTGATTTCAGGGTTTGCCTTGATTCTCGCCCTGTCCTCGACCATCCGTTTGGTGGCACCCGCGTTGAGGCGAACAGCCTGGAGCGCGCCCAAGGGAGAAGTAACCCGGTGATGAATGACGCTCGCCCAGTCGGACTGGCCGCCCAGGATATCCGAGGTGACGGACAGGGCGGCCGCCACGCCGTTGCTCATCCCCCACTTGTTGTAGCCCGTGCCGAAGAAGATCCGTCCGTGGCCGCGGGGAAGCTTGCCGAAGAACGGCATCAGGTTGGTGGCCTGGTAGTCCTGCGCTGACCACGTGTGGGTGACCTCTGCTCCGGGGTAATGCTGGGTTGCCCATCCGAGCAGGTCATCGAGGTGCGACTTCGGCGAGGTTGCGCGGCCGGCCGTATGCCCGTAACCGCCCACCAAGAGCAGCTCGCCGTCCGTGGTGGGATGGGTCCGCTGGGAGCGGGTAGGCGCGTCAATGGACAGGTACATGCCTTGCGGAATGCTGCCCGGAACGCGCAGGGCCGCCGCATACGAACGGTTGGGTTCCAACTTGGCGAAGTACAGCCCACGGTCCAAAATCGGTGTTCCCGTGGCAAGCACTACGGTGTCTGCCGTGAACGTGCCTTTGCGGGTGGAGACCTCCAAGGGCTGCTCAGAGCCCACATTCTGAACCTGCACCCCCTCCACAATCAGCCCGCCGTGTTCCCGGATATCGCTGGCCAGGGTCTCAAGGACATCCATGGGGTGGATCTGCGCTTGGTCTTCCAGCTCCAGCGCCTCCACTACCGGGAACGGCAATCCGGGATCACGGCTGAAATGGACATCCAAACCCGCGTCCCGCGAAACTGCGGCCTCTTTCCGGAGCCGCTGGCCGCCGTCGTCGGTGGTTGCGAAGGTGACCGCGGTCCTGCGCTGAAAGGGGACGCCTTGCTGCTCCATATACTGCGTGAGCCAGGCTTGTCCCGTCTTGTTGGCTTCCACGTAGGCCTGCACCACCTTAAGGGGATACTGGCCGCGCAAGGCCGAAAGCGCTCCACCTTGGAGGAGGCTGAGCTTCCCGGTGGTGTTGCCGGTGGTCACCGCACCGAGAGTCCGTGCTTCAAAGACCACCACGCGCTGCCCGGACCGGGACAAGAGCAACGCTGCCACCATTCCGGTGAGGCCGGCGCCCACCACAATCGTGTCAAAGTGCTTCTCATCGGGGATTGCGTCGGGCGTGAAATGAGATGTGCGGTCCAACCATAGCGACTTCATCGAACAATCTGCCTCTCAATTCACTGGCATGTGTTGAGGGAAACGCTAGGCGGGTCGCTGGTGCTTATCAAGGGGTATCGGTGCTTGTCGCCAGCGCCGCTGCATACCGAAGTTCGGGGTCAGAATCGTCAGCCCAGCGCTCCAGGACGCGTTCAGCGCGTTCCTTCGCGAGCCCCGCCAGTTGCGCCATGAGCGGGCGAACGACATCTTTGGCGAGCGGGTCTACCAGCTCCCGGGTGCCGGCCTGCCTCATGAAGCCTTCAATACGGGTGAGGTCAGTGTTAAGCAGGACGCTTACTTTGCTCTGCAGCAGAACCACCGCCGCAAGCCGCCGTTCAAAGATCGGCTCGGCCCACAGCTCCGAGCTCAAGGCAGTAACGTCGTCGTGGTCCAGATTCTTGTACCGCTTCAGTGCGTCCCGCACCGTTCCCCGCACGGCCCCCACCGATGCCCCATACACCTTCAGGCTCCCGCCCAGGCGCTCACTGGCCTCCGCAGCTTTCTCCCACGTGGATTCCATCTGCAAGGTGTGGTCCACGAATTCACCGGCTTCACTCACCCGTCTATTTTGTCAGTGACTCCCCCTAGCGTGATGACAACAGCAACCGACAGGAGCAACATGCCGTCCCAAGAGCTCGCCACCGAGGCCTCATTTCCTGGCGTCCCCGCTGCTTCGTCCATGCCCGACTGGTATCCCACCTTGCTCAACACGGTGGCTCAGGAGGTCCGCGTCGGCAGGACCCGGGCGCTGGCAGCCGCAAACAGCGAGCTGTTGAATTCCTACTGGAGCATCGGCCGGCAGCTCGCCGACCGTGAATCCGAGCAAGGTTGGGGCGCCAAAGTAGTCACCCGATTGTCCGCCGACATCCGGACACGGTTCCCGGAAGCGAAGGGTTTCTCCCCCAGAAACCTGAGGTACATGAAGAGCTTCGCCCAAGCATGGCCGGACTTCCCCATGTTGCAAGCGCCGCTTGCAACATTGCCTTGGTACCACCAGATCGCACTGCTGGAAAAGCTCGACGACGCCGCCACGCGACTTTGGTACGCCGCGGCGGCTGCCCAGCACGGATGGTCGCGCAACGTGCTGACGCACCAGATTTCAACGCGCTTGCACGAGCGATCAGGGCAGGCCATCACCAACTTTGCCTCCACAATGGTCGCTGCGGATTCGGACCTCGCGCAGCAGGCAACCAAGGACCCCTACGTCTTTGACTTTCTTTCCATGAGTGATCGGCACACAGAACGGGACCTGGAGTTGCAGCTGGTGAAGCATGTGGAGAAATTCCTGTTGGAGCTGGGCCAAGGTTTCGCCTTTGTTGGTGAGCAAGTGCGGTTGGAGATTGCGGGGGACGAGTTCTTCGCGGACCTGCTCTTCTACCACCTGAAATTGCGCTGCTACATGGTGATTGAGCTCAAGGCCGTCAAGTTCGAGCCTGGATTCCTCGGGCAACTTGGCATGTACATGGCCGCCGTGGACGACCTCATGGCCCACCCTGACGACAAACCCACCATCGGCCTGCTGTTGTGCAAGGAGAAGAACAGCGTGGTAGCGGAGTATGCACTGCGCGGGTTTAACGCTCCCGTGGGCATCGCGGAGTGGAAAACTTCCCTTGCCGACTCCTTGCCCGATGAGCTGGTGGCGAGCCTGCCGAGTATCGAGACCTTGGAAGCGGAGTTGGCAACTGAGGCTGCGCGGCTACAGGGCTAGGGGGGTTTAGACGTTGTCCTTGAACCACGTCAGGGTGTCGTTCCACGCTGCTGTTGCCTGGGCCTCCACGTAGCGCTCACCTGTGTCGTTGTGGAACGCGTGGTCCACGCCCGGGTACACCTTGAGCTGGTGCTTGACCGTTGAAGCGTCCAATGCTTCCTGAAGTTGGGGCATCGCTCCGGTGATGCGTGCGTCGTTTTCGGCATACACACCAAATACTGCCGGCTTGATTCCGGACACCTTGGCCAAGTCCGGTGCGGGACCGTAAAAGGCCGAGGTTGCTTTGAGTCCCGGGATTTCCGTGGAAGCCTGCCATGTGATCCCACCGCCGAAGCAGAAGCCAACCATCGCGATCCGGCCTTCTTCGACGAATTCCTGGCCGTTGAGGTACTCGAAGGCGGCTTTGAAATCGTCCACGTGCCTTTGGGCGCCTGCCTGCGTAAGAGCGCCAGGGACAGCGTCCGGATCCATATTCGTTGTGCCGCCTTCCCTGCTCAGCAGATCCAGTGCCAGCGCCACGTACCCTTCCTTGGCGAAGCGACGGGCGACGTCCTGGATGTGCGGTGTGAGCCCTCGGTTTTCGTGGCAGACCAGGGCTCCGGGGCCCCTCTGGCTTTCCTCAGGCCGGGCAAGGTAACCGCTGATTTCCGTCCCCCCGGAGTCGAACTTCACTGTGGCAGTAACCAGACCCGCCGCGCCTTCTGGAACGGACAAAGGACTCTTGGCATTGGGAACCGCCGTGGTGGCCGTCCCCGGAGATGCTGCAGCAGAAGTGGTCGAGGGTATGGGCATCGGATCGGTGGTCCGTGGCACTTCGTCAGGAGTACAGCCCACCAAAGTCATGGCTGCCGCAGCCGCGGTCATACTGCCCATGATGAACGCCACCCGTCTGGTGAATGTCTTGTGCGACATATCCCCCGACCGGTAGTCATCGTAGAACTCTTCGATCAAGTACTTTTCGAACTTACCCAGCTGAGTCACGGTCAACCTCCCGAAGATGGCACTTATGCTCCCCTCAAATGAAGACGCGGACAAGGGTGAGACGGTTCAGAGCCACGAGCCCCCCCGGTTGAAACCGCCTAACGAAGAGTTGGCGCTTGTCACGGAGATGCCCCGTCACGAAAATCCCCTATATGAGCTGTGTTTAACTTCCCCACGTCCCGGCATCTGCTGTTCATGCAACGGCCACCATTTAGTAGCCCGAAAGTATCGAAACAAACCACGCCGGGAACGGAATAGGGCTTGATGAGACGTCCTGTTGACAGAGGATCGTGCAGCAGATCGATTGCGGAACCGTTCCTGGAGCCGGTTTTCACCTCATAAGGCGCATCTTAAGGCTGCGATTATGACGTCTTCGGTCCCGTCCATTGCACCGCATGACCGAGCACTTTCAGAGCCCTTCCAACCCGCGCCCGATCGGCCTTAGTCGTGGACGCATATTCTCAGCAGCTAACCGTATGAAATGGTGAATCCTAATTGCAAAGTCCTGCTTCTAATATTTTCACTGATTGTCATGCAATTGACTGATCGGAGCCTACGCTTCTCAGTAATTGGATTGAGATCTCGCCTCACACCGCAACCAGAAATTAATTGGATGGCACCACTGCATGGCATCCGTAAGCGCTGAGCCAATGATGACCCGCGCAGGCACGGTGACCATCTCCCCGCATAGGCCGCTTGATGCGCGCCTGGAACCTGCCACACGGAGGGTTTCCCCAACCGAATACAGCAGCAGATGACATCCGCTAATGCACAAACATGTCGATAACACAGAATCGGTCTTTTCCGTGTCATTTTCTGGAAATCCGTAATTGGAAGATGCAACGCGAGCGGAGTGCCTGTGGAACTACGCGCCCTTAGCTCATTTGCACTAAACAACTAGTTCCGGCTCTATGACCCGCGCGCAAGGCAGCGGACTGGAGGCGCTCACGAACCGCGGATGACTCGATCCGATAGCCACAATGCTCCGGTTTGCAGGGTGCGAATCCATCGGGTACGTTGTGGTTACTTTGTCGAATGGGGACGACATTTGTTGCCCCGCAGACCTGTTTCAAGGCACACAGTGGGGGCTATGCGTGACCAGTAACGTCATTAAAATCAGAGACCTTAACAAGAGATACGGCTCGTTACATGCCGTTCAGGATTTGTCGCTGGAAGTAGAGCGCGCATCAATTTTTGCTTTCCTGGGAACCAACGGCGCCGGCAAATCCACAACCATCGGTTGCATCACCACCACTCTCGGATTCGACAGCGGAAGCATTCAGGTCGCTGGTCTCACGGTCGGTAAGAACGACGACGAGATCCGACGGAAAATTGGCGTCGTTTTCCAGCAGTCGCTGCTCGATCCGACGCTCTCGGTCCGGCAAAACCTCGACATCCGAGCAGGTTTCTATGGGCTCTCGAGGTCCGAACGAACTCAGCGCATCGGTGAACTCGCCAGCCTCATCGGCCTCGAATCATTCCTTGAGAAGCCCTACTACGGGCGCCTATCCGGCGGCCAGAAGCGCCGGGCTGACATCGCCCGGGCTCTCATCCACCGGCCTGAGATCCTTTTCCTTGACGAGCCGACAGCCGGCTTGGACCCGCAGAGCCGGGAGCAAGTCTGGCAGACCATTCACAAGCTTCGCGACGACGACGGTCTGACCGTTTTCCTCACGACCCACTACATGGAAGAAACCGAGGTGGCGGACCAGGTCTCCATCATCGACTCCGGAAAGCTGGTCGCCCAGGGCACACCGTCGCAGTTGCGTGAACAACACAGCAACAGCATCCTGACCGTCACCACGGATGACCACGCATTCCTCACGGAGTACTGCAAGACCGCCGATCTGAACTGGACACTCGATAACGATGTCTATCGAGTTGAAGTAGACAACTCGAAGCAGGCCCGGCACCTGCTCAATGTGGGCGCAGAACGAGTCCACGACTTCGAGTTCCGCCACGGACGCATGGATGACGTATTCCTTGCCCTGACATCCAAGAGGAGCGAACCGTGAACAGCGTCATGATTCTCAGTGGCCGTAACCTGATGATCTTCTTCCGCGACAGAGCCGGCGTATTCTTCTCCCTGCTCTCCGCGCTGATTCTCATCGCCCTTTACGCCCTGTTCCTCGGCAACCTGCAAGTAGACAACCTGCAGGCAAAATTCCCTGATGCAAGCAGCGCGGAAATCAACGCATTCGTCAATGCGTGGGTCTTTGCGGGCATCACTATGATTACCACGCTCACCACCGGGCTGGCCGCCCTCAACGTCTTCGTTGACGATGCGTCAACGGGCCGTTTCCGAGACTTCCTCGTCTCCCCCATCAGGCGGACGAACATGATCCTCGGATACTTGATCGCCAGCTTCGTCATCTCCGTGATCATGACGGCGATAGTGATCCTCGTGGGTCAGCTGTACATCCTCTTCCGCGGTGAACCGTTGATGACCTGGGCCCAGCTCGGACAGTGCGCCGCCGTGGTCCTGGTGTCGTCTGCTGCGTTTGCGGCGCTGTCCAGCTTCGTGGTCACCTTCATCAAGTCCAGCACCGCCTTCTCAGCTTTGAGCACGATCGTGGGAACCATTATCGGATTCCTTGCCGGCGCTTACATCCCGGCCGGAACCCTGCCTTCCGGGGTGGTTAATGTTCTGAACTCACTCCCCTTCGCGCAATCAGCCATGTTGATCAGGCAGCCGTACACATCGCAGGCACTTGAAGCGCTGACAGACAACCAGGACCAGGCCGTTGACGCAGTCCAGACTTTTTACGGCATCACAGCTTCGGTCGGGGATCTCGCCGTGACGAACACGCTGGCGATCTCTGTTCTGCTTGGAATGGTTGCCGTCTTCATCGCTCTGGGTTCCTGGCGAATCGGTCGGCGCATACGGTGACCGGCAACGAGGACCCGTGGGGAGGCCTCGAGTCCACCGTCGCAATGTTTCCGGGCCAAGGCAGCCAGCGCCCGGGAATGGGCAGGACCCTGACAAGGAACTACGCGGAGGCCGACGAAGTCTTTGATGAATGCTCCGATGCGCTCGGTCTGGATGTCCGGGAGCTCGCCTGGGATTCGTCACCGGAGCAACTGGGGAAGACCGAGAACACCCAAGTGGCGCTCGTCGCAGCCAGCATCGCCGCTTGGAGGGTGTGGACCCAAGTGGGCGGCAACCTGGCCCACGCCGTAGCCGGACACAGCATCGGGGCGCTCTCAGCGGCCATTGCCGGTGGATACATACCATTGGCGGACGGCATCAAACTGGCCAGGCGGCGTGGTCATTTGATGGCTTCGGCACCGGGGCAGGGTTCGATGTTGGCAGTCGCTGTCCGTGGAGAAGACCAACGACATGGGCTCATCACCTCCGCGGCTACGTTCGGTCTGGACGTAGCCGCAGTCAACGGCGAACGTCAGGTAGTTCTCTCCGGTCCCGTCGATGACATTGAGGACGCCCGGAAACACTTCGGCGCCAAATCAAGCCAGCTCAACGTCAGCCACGCTTTCCACTCCCGCCTGATGGAACCGGTGATGGCCGAATGGCAGGAACTACTGAGCCGCGCGCCCTTCCGTGCTGGAGACATACCCATGCTGGGCTGCACCTCACCCGGCCGGCTGGACACCGCCATGGAAGTCTCCAACGAACTCTACTTCGGCATCAGGCAAACGGTCCGGTGGGACCAGGTCCTTGAAGCTGCGGACAGCTTCGGGACCTGGGTTTACCTGGGCACAGCCAAGTCACTTTCCCGTCTCAGACGGAACCAAACTCAAACAGTTCAGATCGTGGAGGACACGTATGTTGGACGTCGAACATAGCCCCATCACATTGGTGGTGGGCGCATCCCGAGGCATCGGCAAAGCCTGTGCCCTGGAACTTGCCGCATCCGGTCACGACATCGTGATCTTTTACCGGCAAGACGACGAGGGCGCTGCAAGAACAGTTGAAGCCATACAGGAATTGGGACGTAAGGCCCTGGCCGTCCGTGTCGACGTTTCGGTCGAAGCCGACGTCCGGGCGGCCTTCCGTGCGGTTCTCAAGGACTTCGGACGCATCCGCTCCGTTGTTTACAGTTCCGGGATCACCGCCGACGGTCTCCTGGCAACGATGTCATTGAACAACTGGGACCGCGTCATCAGCACAAACCTGACCGGCGCATTCCTTGTCTGCCGTGAGAGCGTCAAGGCGTTGAGGAAAACAGGCGGCTCAATCGTGCTGATCAGCTCCACGTCGGGTATCAGCGGACAGCCCGGTCAAGCCAACTACAGCGCCACCAAAGGCGGAATCAACGCCCTGACCCAATCCATGGCCAAGGAAATGGCTTCCTTCGGCATCAGGGTCAACGCTGTGGCACCCGGATTCACGAATACCGACATGCTCAAACAGATGGATGCCAAAGCACGCCGCGAATACACGCAGCACATCCCGCTGCAACGAATCGGCGAACCCCACGAGATCGCTGCGGCAGTGGCATTTCTCATAGGACACCAAAGCTCGTACATCACCGGCCAGGTCCTCGCAGTCGACGGCGGCCTGACCTCCTGAAGGAGAACTCCCAATGAACGACATTCACGAAGCCACTCTGTCCTCCGCGCGGAAGAGGACCGAACTCAACGCCCGCCTGAAAAACCTCCTGTCCGAAGGTTTGGAACTACCCATTACTGGTGACCAGATCGAAGACGACCAACCGCTCTTTGGGCGAGGACTCGAACTCGACAGTCTGGACACCCTCGAAATCGTGAGCTTGGTTGAAGAGGAGTTTGGTGTGTACATCACCGACGAAGACCGGACAGTTTTCGGGTCTATCAACAAGATTGCCGATTTCATCGCTGCCAACAGCGACGACGACTAGGGGCGGGGCAATGTCCACCACCCTGCAGGCCGGTGACATCCTGTCCCGGCTCCCGCACCGCCACCCCATGGTTCTCTTGGACAGGGTTGAAGATCTCAACTACGGCAAGTCCGCCACCGGAATCAAGAACATCACGATCTCGGACCCGGTCTTCCAAGGCCACTTCCCCAACAACCCCGTCTACCCTGGCGTCTACATGATTGAAGCGTCGGCGCAACTTTGCGGGCTCCTGCTGGGCTCCCCCGCAGGGGAAGACGGCCCCGTCCTTGGCTACCTGGCGTCCGTACGCAAATTCAAGTTCGTCACCCCGGTCCATCCAGGTGACGTGCTGAACATCCAAGCCCGGGCCGGCGTAAGCCACGCCAATCTTGCGGATTTCAGCGTCGACATTAAAGTCAGTGGCAAGATCGTGGCCTCCGGGTCGCTGGCGCTGGCCCGGATAGACCCGGACCCATCAACGTGAAACCGATAGTAAGGCTCTACGACCCGGAACGGGACGCGGCACGAGTCGCGGAGCTATACAACCGAAACAACTACGGAACCATCCGTAGCGGCTCGCCACTTACCGGCGACGACGTCAATGCGGTGCTGCAGGAACGCTGCGCAGCATTATTCATGGTGGGGGAAGACCGCGGAAACATCGTGGGCACCATTGGCTATCTGAAGGTATCGGGCAGGCGGGTCGCCGGCGACGACGAACTCTTTTCCGGAATGTTCCTCATCGACCCGGGCTACCGGATGGGTTTCCTGGCCGGCGAGCTGTTCATGCAGTCTTTTATCAAGCTGGTCGAGCGCGGTGTCCGGACCCTCCGCCTTGAAGTGGATCCAGCCAACCAAAAAGCTTTCCCGCTCTACGGACGGGTCGGCTTCAGGACAGCAGGCATCGTCAGTCCTGACGAGGACGGCTACATAGAACTCATCAGCTTCCTTCCCGGCGTCGTGTCAGATCTGCTTCGAACATCATTTGCCGACGCCTCCCCGCAGGACATGTTTTCGAAGTACTCCTGGCGCAGCATGGGCTCAGCCCGCGGCAAAGACCTCATGGACGGCGTCTCTGTCCAGGACGGCGCCCCACTGCTGACGTACACCTTCCCCGTGAAGAAGGACATCATTGACGTCCAGGTCGATATGTCGTCGGGAGCCATCGTCCACGCGCGACACAACGGCCACCTCTTCGACTGGCCGGAAACACCCCAACGTTCCGCTCCAAACCGCCCCGAGAGGCCTTCGCTCGGCTCCCGGCGGCTGGGCGAGTTCACTATCTCACTCGACTCGGGAGGGACGTTGACAATTGACCACCCACGGCATCCGGGTCCGGTTCTGACGGATCACTTCCCCGTCGGAGAGGATGGGGCACCTTACTGGCGCCGGCCCGCCGCCCTGAACGTCACCTGCCAAGAACTCCCCGACGGCTGGAGGACCTGGCTGGGGCCGATCACCCGTGAGATCCGCCTGCTCGGCGACAAGGTCAGCGTCGTAGTGAACCATCAAAGTGAGCAGAGGGTAACGGCCTTTCCATGGGTGAACCTGCGCTCGGGCGAGTTCCACCTCACCACGGAAGGCCGCCAACGCACTTTAGGTGGACCGATCGTCCGAGGACTCTGGCCGCCTGACCGGACAGACTTCGAAGCCGCCGAAAGCGTCTTCGACGATCAAAGCTACGGCGCATCAGCCCTCTGGACAGACACGGACTCCGGGATTGCTTTGGCCGCCACCTGGCACTCGGAAGGGAAGTTGCGCGTCGAAGGTGCGCACCTTCCCGCGGCTTCCTCCGAGGCCGGTTCCATCCTGTACGACGTGGACTTGTTCGACGGTGCGGAGGCCTTACCGGTGCCTGACAATGTGGAACTTCCCCCGTCATTAACGCCTGTATTTCACGCCGTCCCCTCCGGACCCCACCAGGGCTGGAACCCAATCACCTGGGCTGCTGCGGAAACGTCGCGTACCGACGTGCTCGAGGCCGTGGGGAGCAACGGGTCGTTGCTCGTCTCGCCCGACCAAGGGATCGTTTCGTGGACTGCCGGCCAAACGAAGGTCCTTGCGGCGCCGTTTCCGAAACTAAGAGCCCTTGGGCCCTTGACGGCGTGGAACTCCGGTCTGTGGGTGACGGGCCAAGGAGCGCGCGAAGATCCGGAGCAAGGCATCGAATGGGGAAGCGGGGGCCGAGCGCCACACCTCATCGGCAGCCCAGCAGATTGTTCCGGATGGGAAATCCAGCAGCGAGGAAACGATCTGACAGCGCTGCGCATCGTCGTTGACGGCGTCAAAGGTGCTGAACAGGTCACGCACGTCACACCGAACGCCCAAATACAGGCCAAGAACCGGGCGCCCATACTTTTTCAAACCGATACCAACACCGACCTCTGGTGGGCGGCGGCCCGGGACCGTTTTCCGTTGCGGGCGTCAGTGCGGAGAGCGGCTATCGGCCTGGGTGGAACCACGTGGCTTGTCGTCGAAAACGATCAAGGCACCCATCCCGAAATTCTGATCAGGTCCACAGGCGAATACCTTCTGCTGTCCCTCCTCGCCAGGGCCGGGGACACCACCACCACATCATGGCTTCTTTCCGTTCAGGAAATGGGAAGCCCCACCACGAACATCAAGGAGAATCCGTCATGACAGCTATCACTGACTACGAGGCAATTCGTTCCACCGCCGCCGTCTACCCCACCGGTGAGTTTGTTCTCGAAATCGCCGGAGAGCAGCGGGCGGAACTCGTTTCCTTCCTGCTCGCCAAGCGCAGCGAATTCGCCCAACCCGGGAGCGTCGTCGAATCCTTGGTGCTCAGGGAAGACGCTTCAGTTGCGGGCCACGTTGCGGCCTACGTCGAAGAGGAACGCGTCCTGCTGATCGCAGACCAGCCCATCGACGTCGACATCACCATCATTGCCAAGCATCGCGGCCTGGAGTCCGTCCGCGTCACCGACCTGTCCGACTCCACGGCCGTCGTAGCCGTGGAAGGACCCGTGGCATGGAAAATTGTCCAAAACTTCGCCGACGAAGAAATCGCGGGCGTCCTCCTTGGCGAAAGCTGCACGGCGACTTTACCGGTTTCAGCGCAGCCAGCCACCATTATCCGTACCGGCACCACCGCCGAATACGGCTACCTGGTTCTCGCCCCGAACACGGACCGTGGCACGTTGCTGGAGTTTCTGTTGACCACCGCCACGGAGTTCGGGGGCCAACGCGTCGGCACCGAAGCACTACAGCGTGCCCAGGCCGAGGTCAGTCACCCTCTCTACCCGGAACAATTCGACGGTTTGACGGTCCGAGAAGCGGCCGCCCTCTGGATGCTCTCAGCGGACCGTGACGACGAATTCCTCGGCAGCGACCAGCTCAATAAGGAGACTGCCGTACGCTCACTGGTCGCCGTGAACGCCGTAACCTCAATTCCCGCAGCAGGAACGAGCGTTACCTCCGGGGATACCGAAGTCGGCCGAATCCACCACGTGCTTCCCTCCGCCGGGCAACCTCAAGGGTTCGCCCTTGCCCTCCTGAATGCCCCCTTCAACGTGCCGGGCCTGGAGCTGCTAGCGGACGGAGTCACCTTGACCACAATCTCCCGTCCCTCAGTTGATCCGGTCTCCTGGACCGAACCGATCGGTTAAGCCATGAAAATAGTTGTTACCGGATTCGGCCTCAGGGCGGCAGTGGGCTCGAACGCAGAACAAAGCTGGGAATCCATTTCCAACGGAAAGTCAGGGATCGTCCGAACGACCGTAGTCCCCACCGAGGGCCTGGTCAGTTCAATGGGCGGCCAGGTCGAGTCCGAAATGGAAACAGAGCCGCCGTCGTCCCGGACCACTTACGTTGACCGCTGCCATAGGCTGGCTTCAGCCGCTGCAACCGAGGCACTGACCCATGCCGGGGCCAACCAGGCCCCTGTTGACCGGACCAGAATTGCTTTGTCATTGGGTACGTCCTTGGGCGGGGCGCGAAGCGGGGAAGAGTTTCATCGCCAGTGGATCCAGGACGGCTTGCGTAAAGCCAACACGGGCCTGCTGCGCCAGTATCCTCTCCACAGCGTTGCGGACCATCTGGCCTCCGAATTCCAGTTGTTCGGACCACGCAGTGTCCAGTCCAACGCGTGCGCTGCCGGTGCTGTCGCCATCGCCTACGGGATCGAGCTCCTCGAATCGGATGCCGCTGACATGGTTCTCGCCGGCGGCGTTGACCCTCTCGCGCTGTTGTCCTTCGGTGGTTTCTCCAGCCTGAAGGCACTCGATCCCCTTCACTGCGCACCGTATACCCGCAGTTCGGGACTCAACCTGGGTGAAGGAGCCGGCTTCCTCGTCCTTGAGAGCGAGGCTTCAGCTGTGGGCCGGGGCGCTGCGATCTACGCCGAAATCGCCGGGTATGGGCTCAGTGCCGACGCCTACCACGCCACAGCACCGGATCCCATGGGTCGCGGTGCCCTGCGGGCAATGCATGCAGCCCTGCACATGGCCGGGAATACGGTGGAAGATGTGGACTATGTCAACGGTCACGGAACCGGGACGGCGGCCAACGACAGCGTTGAAGCCAAAGCCATAACCCATCTTCGCGAAGGTGCTGCTCCCCCGGCCAGCTCCACGAAGTCCATGATCGGGCACACCCTTGGTGCTGCCGGAGCCATCGAAGCCGTGACATCCGTGCTCGCTATCCAAAACCAGGAGATGCCACCCACCGTCACACCCGACGGTTTGCGCTCACCTACAGGGCTGGACATTGTGGCTGAAACGGCACAGAGGGCGCGATTGAAAACCGTGCTGTCCAACTCCTTTGCGTTCGGCGGCAACAATGCTTCACTCGCCATCCGGGAATACACTAAGGACGCTTCCCCGCGCGCCCCTAAGACCGTTCGGCCAGTGGTGATCACCGGCATTGGCGCCCTGGCCGGGGATGCGGTTACTACTGAGGAAGTGAAGACTGCCCTTTTCGAGGGCCGGCCCGTTTACGGTGACGGCACCGTCGAGGTGGACGGCTTCGGTTCCTTCCCGTTTGGCGATATTCCGGCCGACAAACTCAAGAAAGGGATTGACCCGAAGTACCTGCGTCACATGGACACCTTGGGACGGAGGTCGGCGCTGGCCGTCAGCCAGCTCTTGAAGCAGCGCGGTCTTTCACGCGCTGAGTCGACCAGCACCGGGCTGTTGTTCGCTACGGGCACGGGACCGATCTCCACCGTTGAGGCTTTCGAGCGTGAGCTCCTGACCACGGGCAGCGGTAACGCCTTGCTGTTCCCGAACACGGTCATGAACGCCGCTCCCGGGCATGTCGCTTTGCTGAACAAACTGCAAGGACCCACGGCCACCATTTGTGCCGGCAACACAGGGGCCATCACTGCGCTCCACTTCGCCCAGAACCTCATCTCGAACGGCGTTGTGGACCGGATGATCGTCCTCGCCGCGGACGAAGCCCCTCACGCGATGCTCGCCGCCTACGCTCCGATCCCCGGTTACCTTACACGTTCTGCCTGCCTCCCCTATTCGAACACGGGTCGAATCATCTCCGGCGCAGCCGTAGCCATCCTCTTGGAAAGCGAAGACAGCGTTGACCCCGGGAGAGTGCTTGGCCGCATCGAACACTTTGGCATGACCGGTGACGGAAGCGGCCCCAGTCGTCTTCGCCGCGGGTCCGAGGCCTGGGTGCGATCCTTCCGGCTGGCCCTCGGCAGCAATCCTCCTGAAACAGTTGACGCGGTGGTGGCCGCAGCGTGCGGGAGGGATGCAGTGGATTCATTGGAAGTAGAGGCGTTGGCGGCCATGGGTCTGGGCGGTCGACCTGTCTCAACACCCAAGGCCATCTTCGGCGATGCGGGCGCCTCAGGAGGCCTGTTGGGTGTGGCACAAGCAGTGTGGATGAGCCAGGAGAAGTTCATCCCGGGCACCGCCGGCGTCGTTGCGTCCGGCCCTGAAGGACTGGTACCACCCAGCGGCAAGGCCGGAGAGGTCAACCGGACGCTGGTTTCCACTTGTGAGGCCGGAGGTAGCTTCCAGTCCGTCACCATCGCGACCTGACCAGTGGTGGATGTTTGGATTCGTTGGACAGGCCGATCACCTACGGACGACTTTGGGCGGTACAGGTCCCGCTCCGGCGCCCGCTTTCTCGCTGAGGCGGCGAAGTCGACCCGATGCCCGGATGATGTGTCGCTACCCTGCCACGTCATCCGGGGTATGGACGGGCGTTGGTTCTGCGCCGACTGCAAGTCAGGCTGGTCGGTTTCGCACACACAGAACGTTGTTGTCGCGGCACGGGCAAGAAGTTGGGTTGGCGTGGATGTGGAAACGCCCAAGAGACGGAACGCAGCCTTCAGATGGCTGGGCCGCGTCACCGGGGTACCCACTATCGGCATCGAGCAATGGACCCAGGCTGAAGCCCTGTGGAAAGCAATGGGCAACGCTGCACGGCGCCCTGCAACCGGCGAACTCCAGCTCAGCCCTCACTGGGCCTATGGCTGGCAAAGATCGGCAGACCTCGCTTGGCACATCCACACAGCCACCTTTCAAGGAGCTGTGTGGAGCCTTGCCGCCAAGGACAGGGAACCGGTGACTCTGCACTCAGACCCTGTTGTTGATTAAGCACCGTTAAATCGTGCTGCCTCCGACGCAGGACGGCGGAGGCAGCATGCAATTCACAAGGAGGAGGACTTAGAACTCCCAGTCCTCATCTTCCGTGTTGACAGCCTTGCCAATCACGTAAGAGGAGCCCGAGCCGGAGAAGAAGTCGTGGTTCTCGTCAGCATTCGGGGACAGGGCCGACAGGATGGCCGGGTTCACATCGGTGACGGAAGCCGGGAACATGGCCTCGTAGCCGAGGTTCATGAGGGCCTTGTTGGCGTTGTAGTGCAGGAACTTCTTGACGTCTTCGGCCAGGCCGACGCCGTCGTAGAGGTCGTGCGTGTACTGGACTTCGTTTTCGTACAGCTCGAAGAGAAGCTCGAACGTGTAGTCCTTGATTTCCTGCTTGCGGGCCTCGGAAACCTTCTCCAAGCCCTTCTGGAACTTGTAGCCGATGTAATAACCGTGCACGGCCTCATCACGGATGATGAGGCGGATGAGGTCGGCCGTGTTGGTCAGCTTGGCGCGCGAGGACCAGTACATGGGCAGGTAGAAGCCGGAGTAGAACAGGAAGCTCTCCAGCAGTGTGGAAGCCACCTTGCGCTTCAGGGGATCGTCGCCCTGGTAGTAGTCCATGACGATCTGGGCCTTCTTTTGCAGGTTCTCGTTTTCGAGGGACCAGCGGAAAGCGTCGTCAATCTCCTTGGTGGAGCACAGGGTGGAGAAGATGGACGAATAGGACTTCGCGTGCACCGACTCCATGAAGGCGATGTTGGTGTACACAGCTTCTTCGTGCGGGGTGATGGCGTCCGGAATCAGCGAAACAGCGCCCACCGTGCCTTGGATCGTGTCCAAGAGAGTGAGCCCGGTGAACACGCGCATGGTGAGTTGCTGCTCATCCGGCGTCAGCGTGTGCCACGACTGGACGTCGTTGGACAGCGGCACCTTTTCCGGGAGCCAGAAATTGTTGACCAGGCGGTTCCAGACTTCCACGTCCTTGTCGTCCTGGATCTTGTTCCAGTTGATGGCCTCGACGTGTGTCAGCAGCTTGACCTTTTCGGTCATTTCATCCCCTTTAAGCGATGGTTTTCTTGAGATAAGCCTACGACGGCGGGTGGAAACCCGCCGTCGTACTCTTTAGTTATGAGGGTAGCCAAGGCCACCGTTAATCAACCTATAGAGGTTGATCACAACATGCAGCTAACGCAACCCTCCACCTCAGTGCCCTCCAGCGCGAGCTGACGGAGACGGATGTAGTAGAGGGTCTTGATGCCCTTGCGCCATGCGTAGATCTGCGCCTTGTTGATGTCACGCGTGGTGGCGGTGTCCTTGAAGAACAGCGTCAGGGACAGGCCCTGGTCCACGTGCTGCGTGGCAGCGGCGTAGGTGTCGATGATCTTCTCGTAGCCGATTTCGTAGGCATCCTGGTAGTACTCCAGGTTGTCGTTGGTCAGGTACGGAGCCGGGTAGTAGACGCGGCCGATCTTGCCTTCCTTGCGGATTTCGATCTTGGCGGCCACCGGGTGGATCGAGGACGTGGAGTTGTTGATGTAGCTGATGGAACCGGTGGGTGGCACGGCCTGGAGGTTCTGGTTGTAGATACCGTGCTCCATGACGGAAGCCTTCAGCTCGCGCCAGTCATCCTGGGTGGGGATGTGGTGGCCAGCGAAGAGCTCGCGGACGCGCTCCGTTTCCGGAACCCATTCCTGCTCGGTGTACTTATCGAAGAACTCACCGCTTGCGTAGGTGGACTTCTCGAAGCCGCCGAACTTCTGGCCGGTCTCGATAGCGAGTCGGTTGGAAGCGCGCAGAGCGTGGAACAGCACCGTGTAGAAGTAAATGTTGGTGAAATCCAGGCCCTCTTCGGAACCGTAGTGGACGTGCTCGCGGGCCAGGTAACCGTGCAGGTTCATCTGTCCGAGGCCGATCGCGTGGCTCTGGGCATTGCCTTGAGCGATGGACGGAACCGAGTTGATATAGGACATATCCGAAACAGCGCTGAGGGCACGGATGGACGTCTCGATCGAGAGACCGAAGTCCGGCGAGTCCATGGTCTTGGCGATGTTCATGGAACCGAGGTTGCAGGAGATGTCCTTGCCCACGGTCTCGTAGCTCAGGTCCTCGGCGTAGATGGACGGCGAGGAAACCTGCAGGATCTCCGAGCACAGGTTGCTCATGGTGATCTTGCCGTCGATCGGGTTGGCCCGGTTCACGGTGTCCTCGAACATGATGTACGGGTAGCCGGACTCGAACTGGATCTCCGCGAGGGTCTGGAAGAACTCACGGGCGCTGATCTTGGTCTTCTTGATCCGGGAATCGTCAACCATCTCGTAGTACTTCTCGGTCACCGAAATATCGGAGAACGGAACACCGTAGACCTTCTCGACGTCATACGGGGAGAAGAGGTACATGTCCTCGTTCTTCTTGGCGAGTTCGAACGTGATGTCCGGAACCACAACGCCCAAGGAGAGCGTTTTGATGCGGATCTTCTCGTCTGCGTTCTCACGCTTGGTGTCCAGGAAGCGGTGGATGTCCGGGTGGTGGGCGTGCAGGTACACGGCACCTGCACCCTGGCGGGCACCGAGCTGGTTGGCGTAGGAGAAGCTGTCTTCGAGGAGCTTCATCACGGGGATGACTCCGGAGGACTGGTTTTCGATCTGCTTGATCGGGGCGCCGTGCTCACGGATGTTGGTGAGCGAAAGCGCTACGCCGCCGCCACGCTTGGAGAGCTGGAGCGCGGAGTTGATGGCGCGGGCGATCGACTCCATGTTGTCTTCGATGCGGAGCAGGAAGCAGGAGACGAGCTCGCCACGCTGCGCCTTGCCCGCATTGAGGAACGTGGGGGTTGCCGGCTGGAAGCGGCCGTCGATGATTTCATCGACGAGGCGGTTGGCCAGGTCTTCGTCGCCGCGTGCCAGGTGCAGGGCAACCATGCAGACGCGGTCTTCGTAGCGCTCCAGGAAACGCTTGCCGTCAAAAGTCTTCAGCGTGTAGGACGTGTAGAACTTGAAGGCGCCGAGGAAGGTCTCGAAGCGGAACTTCTTCTTGTACGCGCGGTTGAAGAGATCACGGATGAAGTTCATCGTGTACTGGTCGAGGGTTTCGCGCTCGTAGTACTGGTTCTTCACCAAGTAGTCGAGCTTCTCTTCCAGGTCATGGAAGAACACCGTGTTGTTGTTCACGTGCTGCAGGAAGTACTGGTGCGCAGCTTCACGGTCCGCTTCGAACTGGATCTCACCGTTGGGGCCATACAGGTTCAGCATGGCGTTGAGCTCGTGATAACCCAAGCCCTTGAAAGCCTCAGGCAGCGGCTTCTTGACCGTGTCCACAGCGCCCCCGGTTACTTCTGTTTCTGCGACAGTTGTGTCCAAAACTTTTCCAGCCCTTCGTTGACCCGCTGAACGTCTTCCGGCGTCCCCATGAGTTCAAATTTGTAAAGATGCGGCACTTTGCACTTCACGGAGATGATGTCTCCCGCTGCGCAATAGTTGTCCGCGAAATTGGTGTTCCCCGCTCCGATAACACCGCGGATCAGTTCTCTGTTCCGCGGATCGTTCAGAAATCTGATGACCTGCTTCGGCACGGAACCTTCGCCGTTCGTTCCGCCGTACGTGGGCAGTACAAGGACGAAGGGTTCAAGGGCCTGAAGCGGAGCATCCTGGGCATATAGCGGGATACGTGCCGCATCCCTGCCCAGTTTCCGGACGAATCGTTTGGTGTTCTCGGAAGTCGAGGAAAAGTAGATGAGGTGACTCCTCGTGGTCACAGCTTCCGCAGCATCGCGTACGGTTGCCGCTGCCAGCGGTGCCATGGGAGTCACCTCGACTACATAGGAATTCTTAGTGTGCTGTGGTGGCGAAGTTTGAATGGAAACTTAGGCCACGGAGGAAACAGCCTGGGCCAGTTCCTCGATCTTGTCCGGGCGGAAACCAGACCAGTGGTCCTGCTCGGTCACGACAACCGGAGCCTGCATGTAGCCCAAGGCCTTCAGGCGCTCGAGGGCCTCGGCATCCTGGGAGATGTCGACACTCTGGTAGGCAATGCCCTTCTTGTCGAGTGCTCGGTAGGTTGCGTTGCACTGAACACAGGCCGGCTTCGTGTAAACCGTAACGGTCATGATCCCTGTCCCCTTAGTTGAAGTCTGTCGCTCTTCGTATCTGGCGGGCTCAACCGGAACTAGTTTCTGAATCCGATACCGGCCCGCGGGCTGCTGTGGCAGCCAACACGCTTATTTAGTCTTGTGCTGGTTTCCCGCTCAATCCGTAAATCGATACTACATGTAGTGCAAGCGCCTCGCCGGAACCCCAAGATGATGTATTACAAGTATGTCATTCAATCCACCGCTCGTCCACAGGCAAGGGCTCTCAAAATGTCCGTGATTCCGCCGAATTGAGAGATGTCATCCACACCCTGTGGACTACTTAGCCACATTTAATCTCCAGCGTGTCGCCCGGATACGGCGTGTCGTGACACTTTGAAAATGTGGCGTGGCGAACAGCTAAAATCGGCTGATGGTCAACCTTCTCCATCTCCGCACCTTGATGGAGGTCACCCGGCTGGGTTCCTTCGCCGCCGCTGCCGCCCAACTCGGTTACACAGCTTCGGCAGTATCCCAACAGATGGCAGCGCTGGAACGCGATACCGGCGTCGAACTCTTTCAACGGTCAGCCCGCAGCGTCATCCCGACGGAGGCCGCGGTCACCATGACCCGGCACGCATCGAAGGTGCTGACGGACGTTGAAGCCCTCATGGCGGCGGCCTCGAGGACCAACGACTCCCCCGCACAGGAACTGAGACTGGGCATTTTCCCCAGCCTGGCCACCTATGTGCTGCCGGACATCCTGCGGAATGAGCGATGGAGCGGGCTGGGCATTGAGCTGCGCGTCTCCGTGGCTGAGCCGGCGCAAACCATCCAAGGCCTGCGCAGCGGCGGCGAACTGGATGTGGCGCTGGTCTACCAGGTGGGGCAATCCGGCTTGGCCTGGCCGCACTCACTGGAACGCCAGTGGATTGGCGACGACGACTTCCGGGTGGTGCTGCCGGCATCATGGAAAATCCGTGAGGATGCCGAGATCGAGGCGGCACACCTCTCCGACATGCCATGGATCGTCCACCACCCGGGCACCAGCGATGCCCTGGTGATCGAACGACTGTTCGCCAGCTGCAACCTGCACCCCCGCGTGGTGGCCTACAGCGATGACTTCCACGCGAGCCTGGAGATGACCGCCGCCGGGCTTGGCGCCTCGCTGGTACCGGAACTGGCGCTCCGGAACCGGCCACCCGGCGTCGTGGTCCTTGACGTACCGGACATCCGGCTGGCGCGGAACATCTTCGCGCTGCTCATCAATGAAAAGCGCACAGCCCAAGTGCAGTTGTTCACACAATTGCTTGCCGACACCCTCAGGGACACCTCGGGAAAGAGTGGTCTTCACCCCCTGAAACCCACTCCTGTCAAGGGTCGCAAGCTCCAGAGGTGAATTGGCGCCAAGTGCTGGAACCCGCCGGTTGATGGGGTTAGATTGATCACATGGGCAAGGTAGCGAGCAAACATTTTGGGGAGATCGAGCTCAACCACGGGCGTGAACATTGCTTCGTCGCGAGACACGAACTTGGCGGTAATCAGCTGGAGCTGGACCTCAACGTCACGGCGCACGACCACTTCGATGAGGCGGCCATGCGAAAGGTGGATTACAGGTTGCGCTTCCTACCGGAACTCGTGGACCAGGTCAGGGAGATGATCGCCGACGAGCTCGACCAGGACGGCACCAACCCTCAACAGTTCCTGCACTTCCACAGTTCACAGCTCAAGGAAGAGCAACTCGAATCGGTGTTCGGTGTCAGTGACAAGGGCCAGCTCACCAACGATGTTTTCCTGAAAGCCCTGAAACTAGGCCATGTGGCCATCTACCCTGGCCAGCCGGAGCGCTACTTCGTGCTGGACTTCACGCTCGGCTCACACTTCACGGACGAGCTGCTGGTGGTGGCCGCTGATGAAGACGGCGTGGTGGACGACGAAATCCTGTGGGAGTCCTAAAGGGTTTTAAAGCGTACGACGGCGGCCGGTCACCTTCAGGTAGTCGTCGTGGCTCCATCAGGACGCAGCCGCGGCTGTTACGCCTGGAATGATGTGGCAGTTGATTTGCGAATATTCTTCGCCTGAAGCTTCACCATGGCCTGTCCACACCCGGGGATGTGTCCGGCCCCCGCAGGTACTCGCCACGTTCTTGACCCTCCGAACGCTCACGGTGGGCCTGTTGCGCGTTCTCTTCGAGCTGCTGGAGTTGTTCCTGCTTCGGGGCCGGCGATGTTTCCTGGTTGGGAGTGGATGGATCATCAGTTCGCGACTCGTCCGCGGCGATCTTGCCGGCGAGCCTGTCCGCGGCGGAGTGGAGCTTGCTGCCCTCTCCGGCGGCGTTCGCCGGACCTTCCGTGTGGCACTCCGGCGGCGCGGCCTTTGCTGCAGCCAAGGCTTCCTTGAAAAGCCGGGCTGCGGCGTCCCGATCACTGACGGTATCCCCCAGCTTCTCGATGCTCAGCACCAGGTTGACGCGCACTTTGCATTCATCGGTCCCCGCCCCGGCTTGCAAGGCCGAGGCAAAGTCCTCCCGCGCAGCAGCAAAGTGGCCCGCCACAACGTGGGCATCCCCTGAGGCGAATAGTGCTTTGTGTGGCTCCAGGACGTTCGCCAACTTCAGCCACGACGCCGCACTGGCCACGCCCTCCGGCTCACCAGAAGTGAAAGACTCCTCGGCAGAGGCGCCCAGCACACCAACGCTTAGCAACTTCGCCGCAACTGCGAGCGCCAGGAGTGCGGGTGGTGCTGACCAGAGCGCAAGCCGGTTTCGCCGCCGTCGTGCGTTGCCGTTCATGTGGTTGGTTCCTTCCGCGCGGCTGACCGAAGCGATTGCAGGGCGGTGAAGTGCCGCAACGGTTCGTGGATTGCCATGAGGAAAGCGGCCGAGGCAAGCAGCCAGTAAAGTTCTACGCGGCCCGGGGCGTCGTGCGTCATGACGGTCATGGCGCCGGGGCGGGCTTGGCCGAGCATGTGGGATGGTGGCTCGTTGCCTGTTCTGTGGGCGTAGGGGACGTGGAGTTGCTCGGCGATGGCACGCAATTGCCCTTCGTCGATTCGCGAGATTGCGTCCTGTGGGTTGTCGGTGGTTTTGTCCTTTACATATCCGGCGTCGGGGTCCGCGGATTCCTTCATGCGGCCGCCCTCGCCGGTTCCGTACCCAAGCACCGCTCCCCCGGCCACGTTGCCGGTGTCCATGGGAGCCGGTGCCTCGGCGCTGGTGTTCTCACCGTCGCCGGCGTAGAAGACCAGTGCCGGGCGCCCTGGATGTTGCTGGTTGGCGGCAGCGAGCCTTTCCTTCAGGAGTTTCGCCGCTCCGGTCACGCTGCTTCCCTTGGCATACCTGCTGTTTTGGGGTTGCAAGGTGGTCATGCCCGTTTGGAGAGCTGTTGCGTCCCGTGTGAGCGGCATGCGGACGCTGGCTTTGCTGTCGAAGGTGATGAGGGAGAACTTGGCTCCGGCGAGTTCCTTGGCGATGGCCATGACGTCCTGTTTGACCCCGGAGAGCCGGGGGCCGGTTCCGTTGTAGTCTTCTGCGCCCATGCTTGTGCTGGTGTCCACGACGAAGAACACGTCCAGATCTGCGGTTGCGGTTTCGGCTTGGCCACCGGCCCAGCCGGGACGCAAAGCGGCAAGCAACAGAAGTACGACGGCGGCACACCGCAGAGCTTCCGGCCTCCAGGTTCGCCTTGGCTGGCTTCGCCCACGACTGACGAGTGTCCATGAAGTGAAGCCCAGCACGGCGACGAAGGTCAGGGCCAGCAAGGGCCAGGGGATGATGGGGGCGAAGGTCATGGTTCCAGCCGCCATCCGAGCAACAGCATGCCCGATCCGGCGAGCAAAGCAATCCCCAGGGGCCAGGCCGGGGCATCGGCCACCACTGCCTGGGGTGCTGCAAGGTAGCTTGTGGCCTCGCTTTCCTGCACTTTCCGGACGATGCCCGGCACGGCATCGGGGCTATCCAAGGTGAAGTAGCTGCCCCCTGTTCGTTCAGCCGCTGCCCTGAGCTGCACTCCGGGCTGGTCTGGTTGCTCGCCGTAGTCCATGTCGCCGGGGTTGAGGGCGTACACCTTCACGCTTTTACCGGTGGCCAAGGCGGTGGCTTCGTCCAAAGTGAAAATCGGTTCCCCGGAGAGGAAGTTGTCAGTTGCCAGCACCACTGACCGCGAGCGCTTGGCATCCCCTGTGTCGGTGTCGGGGAAGCTCTGTATGCAGGATGCCAGTCCGTCGCCGATGAGCGAGGAGCCTTCCCCGTTCCAGGTGCCGTCGAAGAAGGACCCGGCACCGCTGTCCAGGGCCTCCTTGGCGCGGGTGAGTTGTTCGGCGGCGTACTGGTAGTCGTCGGTGAGCGGGAAGAGTTGCACACTGCTGCTGTCGAAGATGACCATGCCGATTCGTTCGCCGTCGAACTCCTTGGCGAGGCCCTGGAACACTGAAGCTAGTGCAGCATCCGTGCTGGTCATGGAGCCCGAAACATCCAGGCAGAGCACGATGTCCCTGTTCCTGATTTCCGGCTGCTCCACGGTCCGTTGCGTGGGCCTTGCGGCTGCCGTGGCGGTGGCTGCGAGGAACACTGCGCCCAACACCACCGCTAGCGCCAGGCGTGTACGGTGCCGGCGTAAGGCCTGTTGGTATTGGGGGAGGTCAGTGAGCCGCTCGCCGTGCGCGATGGGTCTGGTCCTTGCCGGACCACGACGGCGGCGGTACAGCCAGGCTGTGACCGCCACCGCTGCTGCGGCCAGGGGAAGAATCCACCAGTGGCTCAGTTCCATGACGAGACCACCTGACGTGCGGCCTCTGCGGATTGCCTGACTGAATGTACTGGTGTGGCGGCGAATTCGTTGGGGTAGATGCCGGCTATCCTTGCCGCCAACTCCCTGAGGTGGTGGCGTTGGAGGTCCTCGAGGGTCATGGAGGTAACTGGCAGGCCCGTGGCCGCGCCGACGAACTCCCGCACGAGGAAGCTGAGTCTTTGGTGGGCGTCGCGCTCGGGTAGGCGGCCGGCGTCGGCGTCTACGGTGGTGGCGTTGATTGCCGTCAGGCAGGTGGTCCGGAGCGTCTCGAGGTCCTGAGCGCTCCTTACCTGACGGAGTGGAGCCTTGCTGTGGTCCGGGGTCTTCTTTCGGACAGGGCGGAGGATCCAGGCGTACCAGGCTCCGATGAGGAGTACGAGCATGAGTCCAAGCCACAGCCACTGAGGTTGGTACTGCAAGGGAGCATAGAAGCCGTTTTCATCCTGCACGAGTACCGCCCTTGGACGAGGACCGTGAAGTGAAGGACCCAGAGCGGTGCTTTTCGAGGAGCGCGAAGACAGCAGTGAGCACATCAGCGCTGCCGGTTGCGTGTTCCTCGGCAATTCCCAGCCGGTGGAAGACATTCCGCCGCAGCTGTCCGCGTTCCAGCATTGCCGCAGCATAGGCCGCACGTACCTTGGCGTCCACGGCCAGGGGCAAAGGAATTGTTTGTCCTGTGCCTACGTCAATGCTGTCTTGCAGCCGGCTCCCGGGCTCAGCAGCGAGTTCGGCGTCACGGACGGTCAGCCACAGGACCTCGTGCCGGGCACGCAGCCTGCGCATCAGGCTCTCTGTGCGGGCATCGGGCAGGAACTCGTCCGCAACGGCAACAATGAGCAAACGTCCCTTCAGGTACCTCAGAACATAGTCCAGTTGCTCCGCAATTCCACTGGCTGGACCGTCCAAAGCAGCGCTCGCATCCACTTCACGGAGCAGCCGCTCCAGATGTTCCTCACCACTGCGCGGCGGAACGTATTTGGACGCCTCGGCGTTACCGTGCAGGAGGCCGACGTCGTCACCGTGCCGGGAAGCCAAGTACCCCAGGACTCCGGCAGCATGAACAGCGATGTCCTTCTTGGACTCCCCGGACAATGCTTGGGCGGCCATGTTCCTTCCGGTATCCACCAGTAACAGGACTGTGTGGCGGCGAACGGCCACATAGCGTTTCACCAGCGGCGATCCGTGCCGTGCCGTCGCTTTCCAGTCGATGTCACGGACCTCATCGCCGGGCACATATGCGCGGAGTTCATCGAAGTCCAGGCTGCGGCCTTTGAAGACCGATCCGTATTCGCCGTCAAGAAGGGTCAGTGTCCTGCGGTGGGCGAAGATGAACATCTTCGACTTGACGCGGCGGAGGAGGCTGGGCACGTGCCGCTCCGCTATGGGGTCTGGACGGACGCCAAAACGGCATCGATCACGGTTTCCACGGAAATCTCCTCAACCACAGCATCGAATCCCAGAATGATCCGGTGACGAAGGATCCGATGAGCGAGGCTCTTGACGTCTTCAGGAATGACGTGGTCGCGCCCCTTGAGCAGCGCCATGGCGCGGGCTGCCTGGCTGAAGGCGATGCTCGCCCGCGGGCTGGCGCCAAATTCGACGACGTGGGCCAGCCGGGGCTCCAGATACTGTGAAGCGTTGCGGGTGACATAGGAAAGTCCGACGATGTAGCGCACGATAGCCGGATCAATATAGACCCGCCTCACCAGTTCCTGAACCTCCACTACGGCGTCAAGGGAAGCGGCTGCCGGAGGCCTCTGCTCCGCGCTGAACACGCCGGCGTCAATCCGCCGGATGACCTCCGCTTCCTCCGCTGGACTCGGATAGTCCAGGACGTCCTTAAGCATGAACCGGTCCATCTGCGCTTCAGGAAGACGATACGTCCCTTCTTGCTCGATGGGGTTCTGCGTAGCGAGCACCAGGAAAGGCTTAGGCAGGGGGTAGGACTCTCCGCCAATGGACGTCTGCCGCTCCTGCATCGCTTCCAGCATTGCGCTCTGGGTCTTGGCACTGGACCTGTTGATCTCATCCAGCAGCACAATGTTGGCATGGACCGGGCCCAACTGCGTGACAAAGGTACCCTTGACGGCGTCGAAGATCTGCGTGCCGGCGATGTCGCTGGGCAGCAGGTCCGGCGTGCACTGGATCCGGCGGAACTCTGCACTGACCGACTCCGCTATGGCTTGGGCCGCGGTGGTCTTAGCCAGCCCCGGCACACTTTCCAACAGGACATGGCCACCCGTCAACAGGCCGATAACCAAGGTCTCACGCAGCCTGGCCTGGCCCACCACCTTGTTTTCGAAGCTGCGGACGATGCTGCCTATAAGCTGCTGGGCACGGGCCATGTCCGGCGCATCGATTCCGGCCATGGCTGTGGTCTGTTGCACTCGTGGTCCCCTCGCTGGCGTTGATGTGAAACGGCCACTCCATCCAAGCCTTCCCGGAACGGGTTCGCAATGGGGACCCCTCCCCATGTGGACTTCCGAGGTCTATCCTTTTGCCATGCATCAGCTACCAGCCGCCTATCAGAATTACCTCGCCTCCCAGGACCAGCACGTCATCGACGCCGTACGGCCGGTTCTCCTCCAGTCCGCAGCGGACCAACGACACGGAGTACGCATTACCTTCAACAGGGGCCCGACCGGCCACCAAGCCCACCTGGACGATTCCATACCCTACGGCGAAATCATCGAAGACATCGACTGACGCAGACTACAAACCTGACATGGAGCGGGGCTGGCCTTTCATGGGCTCCAGCTAGCCTTTCATGGCTCCGGACAAGGCAAACGAATTCCCCATGCCACGGGAAACCAGCGCGTAGAGCACCAGCACGGGGACCGAATACAGGATGGAGAACGCGGCCAACTGGCCATAAGCGATAGCTCCGTGCTGGCCGAAGAAGCTGAAGATGGACACCGCGGCTGGTTGTTTGCCGGTGGACAGCAACAGGATAAAGGGGACGAAGAAGTTCCCCCACGCCTGGATGAAAACGAAGATGAACACCACGCCCAGCCCCTGCCTCATCAGTGGGAGCACGATGCGTCGCAGCGCCGCCATCGTGGAGGCTCCATCCACCCACGCCGCTTCCTCCAACTCAAGAGGAACCGAATCCATGAAGTTCTTGGTCATCCAGATGGCCATGGGCAAAGTAGTTGTTGCCATGAAGAAAATGGTGGCAGCCATGGAATCCAAGAACTGCAGCTGAACAAACAGGCCATAGACAGGCACCATGATGGCCGTCACCGGCAACGACGTCCCAAACAGGACCGTGTACATGAAGGGCTTGTTGAACCGTGATTGATACCTGGACAACGGGTATGCGGCAAGCACAGCAGCAAGAACATTCACCACAGCCGTCCCCGCCGACAACATCAAGCTGTTTGCCAAAGGTTGAAACAACAGCTCAGGAGTCATCACGGCACGGAAATTGTCCATCGACGGCGTTGACGGCACCTTAGTCTGGTAACCGGCTTCAGGATCGACGGCGGCCAAGAGCAGCCAGAGCAAAGGTGCAACAAAGCTCATCCCAATCACAGCAAGGGCTATGTTCGCCCCCAGCCTGGCCCTGGACCTGGAGCTGCCACCCGCCGTCGTGCTTTCCGTCCCCAGCGGCGCCCGCAGTCGGCTGGTGGTCATGGGCGCTCCTCCCGCAGGAGCCGGACGTACACCGCACCGAAGACCATGCCCAGGAGGATCAGAACGGACGCCACAGCCGTGCCGTAGCCGATGTCACCAAATTTGAACGCCTCTTGGTAGGCCAGCACCGGCAACGTGGTGCTGGCGTTGGCGGGTCCGCCTGCCGTCATGACCCAGATGAGGGTAAACACCGCCAGTGTCTGGAGCGTGATCAGCATCAGGTTCGTGGCGATGCTGCTCCGGATCAGCGGCAGTGTAATGAAGGCAAGCCGCTGCCACCCTCGGGCCCCATCCACAAGTGCTGCCTCAGAAATATCGCGGGGAACGTCTGCCAGCGCTGCCCGGTACACCAGCATGGAGAAGGCTGTCCCGCGCCACGTATTGGCCAGGACAATCGCCACCAGCGGAAAGGAATACAGCCAGTCCGGGCCCTGACCACCCACGATTCCCAGCATCTGGTTCAGGGTCCCGTCCCGGTTGAAGTAGGCATAGGCGGCGAAGGCGGCCACGATTTCAGGCAGCACCCACGCCGCGACCACTGCCGTACCCACCAACGACGAAACTACCGTCCGCGACCGTGTCATCAGCAGTGCGATCAGCAGGCCCAACACGTTCTGGCCCAGCACGGCCGACGCGGCGACGAACACCACCGTGAGCCAAGCCGCTAACGGAAAGGAGCCGTCACCGAACATCCGCGCATAATTGTCAATGCCAACCCATTCCGGGTTCCTGGCAGCTTTACCGGATAACGAGGCATCGGTGAAGGACGCGTAAAAGGACCACAACACCGGGGCCAGCAGGAACAACAGCAGCAGGAGAATGGACGGGACTAACGGAAGGAGCCGCAGGTAGCGGCGGATCGTCATTTCTCCAGGACCTTGTCCTCACCGACGAGCTTACGGACGGTGGC
The DNA here is from genome assembly GCF_017876035.1 of Pseudarthrobacter sp. PvP004. NCBI lineage: Bacteria > Bacillati > Actinomycetota > Actinomycetes > Micrococcales > Micrococcaceae > Pseudarthrobacter > Pseudarthrobacter sp. PvP004. The sequence goes on along the minus strand of NZ_JAGINL010000001.1, from coordinate 1,087,564 downwards.
ATCATATTCGGCAGCGGCATCCTCGGGGCTCTGCTTGCCCGTGATCACGGACTCCGTGGCGACCTGGACGGCGGAAGAGATCCTGGGGTAGTCAGCGGTGGCCGGGCGGTAATGCGTCACCTTCACCAAGTCCGAAACATCCTTCACAAACGGATTCGCCGCCAGATACTGGGGCTCCGAGGCGACATCCGTACGGACGGCAATCTGAGAGTTGTTGGTGTCGTAGGCCAGCGCGTTCTTTTTGTTCAGCGCCGTAGTGAGGAACTGGAAGGCAAGCTCGGGATTCTTGCTCTTCGCCCCCACGGCCAGTGTCCATCCGCCGGACATGCTCACACCCCCGGGCGCCTGCCCCTTCTGCGTGGGGAACATGGCTACAGCCATGTCCTGCTCATAACCTGCCCACTCATACGCGCCACCTTTTTGCCAGAACGACGGCGTATAGGACCCTTCCACGGTGGCTGCCAGTTTTCCTTGGGGGAACCATTCGCCAAAGACCTTCTTCCAGACGTTCGCGTCCAAGGCTTCGGCTGGACTGACGGCCAGCTTTTCGTCATAGAGGGTCTTCAGGAACGCCAGTGAGTCGGTGAAACCCAGCGAGCCGACCACCCACTTCTTCTCCTTCTCGTCATACAAGGTGCTGTCCGTACCGTAAAGCAGCTCGTAGAAACTCTGCATCACCGTGCCCTCGCCGGTCCCCTTGCCTGCGTACATGTTGAAAGGGATGACGCTGGGGTCGGACGCTTTGATGGCCCGGGCGGTGGTGAGGATATCGTCCCAGGTCTTCGGCTGCCACGGCACGGGCACCCCGGCCTTCTGGAATACGGCCTTGTTGTACCAAATGGCCCGGGTGTCGGTGCCCAGCGGGACCGCATAGATGCCGCCGTCATCCGCTCGGCCCGCCGCCTTGGCCGCTTCGTTGAACGCAGACCAGTCCTCCCACTTCTCAAGGTAACTGTCCAACCTGAGGAGGTAACCGGCGTCGACGTCTGAACGCACCTTGAAAGTGTCCTCATAGAAGACGTCCGGCGCCGTGTCAGCGGAACGCTGGGCCAGCGAGAGCTTGGTCCCGTAATCGTCGTCGTTGGCCTGGATGGGCTGGAGGTCCACCGTCACCCCGGAGTTCGCGGCTTCAAATTCCTTCTTGGCGTCCTGCATGACGGCATCAAGCGCCGTGAAGGAATCGGTTTTCTGATAAACGATCTTCAGGGTGTTGCTCTCCGCAGCCTCAGGCGTGGGCGAACAGGACGTCGCCGCCACAAGGACGGCGGCGAAAAAAGCAATGGCGGCGGAAAACTTCACTGGGACATACTTCATTGGCACATTTTTCACTGGGCGGCGCATGGTGCTCCATTCAGTCGAACGTGGCTACAGCCCCCATACTTCACCGTGAACGGACATGCGACGTGGCCGAGCCTTATGGTTATTCAGTTATCCTGCGTCGAACTAGCCTTCCAACAGGAGCCTTTGTGCGCGCGGTGCCAGCATGTGCTCCAAAACCAAGCAAGCAGCACCGATGGCGCCAACGTCTTCGCCCACACCGGTCCCCACAACCTCAAGGCCGTGGATCATGCGGGCGGCGTTGTTCTTGTCCAGCAAATCCGGAACGCGATCCAGGAAGTACGGGGACATGCGCCCCCAGAATGGACCGCCGAAGACGACCCGCTCCACGTCCAGGGTGTTGGTCACGATGGAAACGGCACGTGCCACCAGTGTGGCGGACTTATCCAGAATGGCAATGGCCTTGGAATCACCCGCATCGGCTTTGTCGCACAACTCGGCATAGCGTTCCTGGACCTCAGGACCGTCCGCCCCTTCCCGGTGCCCTTCAAGCACACCGGCGGCTACGGCCTCGGCCACCAGCACCTGCGGGATGCAGGAAGACTTGACGCAGCCATGCAATCCGCAATCACACTGCGGGCCGTTGGGGTCCACCACAATGTGGCCGATTTCGCCGGCATTGCCCGAAGTCCCCCGGACTACTTCGTCATTGAGCACAATGCCGCAGCCGATGCCGGTTCCCATGTACATGAACACGAAGCTGCCGGCCCCGCTGGCGCCACCAGCCCACGTTTCGGCCACCGCCGCGCTCGTGACGTCTTTATCCACCAGCGTTTCCATGCCGGTGGCCTCGGCCAGGGCCTCGCGGATGCGCACGCGGTTCCATCGCGTCAGGAGCGGCGGCTCCACCACGGAGCCTTCGTCGAGGTCGATCGGGCCGGGGACAGCAACGCCGAGTCCGGCGATCTTTGAAGAATCGACGCCTGACTCTTCGATGAGGACATTGATCTGTTCGGCGATGCTGGTGATCACGCCGGCCGGGTCACCGCCCGGAGTAGCCATGCGCGAATGCCTGACGACGTCGCCCAGCAGGTCAAGAACAACAAAAGTGATGACGGCCGGATCCAGATGCACGCCCACCGCGTACATGCCTGCGGGGTTCAGGCGCAGGATGGTCCTGGGCTTGCCCGGACCCGAGCCTTCCTTGCCGGCCTCCACAATCAGCTGCTGATCCAGGAGGCGGCGGGAAATATTGGAAATCGTCTGCGGGGAAAGACCCACAATCTGAGCCAACTCAACTCGGCTGAGTCCGCCCGACGACCGCCGGATCGCCTCCAGAATGACGGTCAGATTGAAGTCCCCCATGCGGGGAAGGTTAGTTCCGCGCCTTGGTGTCGGCTGCCGGATCTCAGTCACTGATGCCCCTCGTCATTGGGATTAACGTAGTTAAAGTCGGTCTTTGTCTGAATCGTACGATACCTCCGCCGCTACGGATACGAGCACACGCTGACACCGGCATCAGGGCTTGGTAACGATGACACTGAATTGTATGCGACCACCATTCGGGCAGCCGCTTGATGACGCCGCCTAGGCCTTCCGGCTGCGCGTTACCGTAAATTTCGGGTTCCGGCCTTCCTCCACCGTCGGCCCGATAAGCCGTTCAAGCGCGGGCCGATACTGCAGGTGGCTGTTGTAGACGGTCCACAGCTCTCCTCCAGGGGCAAGGACACGGGCGGCGGCCTGGAACATCTTCAGCGCAGCGCCGGCGTGCACACTTGCACCCAGATGGAACGGCGGGTTAAGAAGGATGAGGTCGGCGCTGTCCGGCTCCAGCGTGGACATGGCATCATCGTGGATCACTTCCACCCGCTCCCCCAGCCCGTTTGCGGCCCCCGTGGCCCTGGCTGAAGCAACGGCCGCCGCGGACTGGTCGGTGGCGATCACCCGGGCATCCGTGTGGCGAAGTGCATACATCGTGGCGAGAATCCCTGTTCCGCAGCCGAGGTCCACGGCGTACCGGGATGCTGGCATGCGGTCCAAAAACGTCAGCAAGTAGCGTGTGCCTATGTCCAGGCGGGCCCCGGAGAAAGCAGCCCCATGCGCGCACACAGTGATTCCCAGTTCCGGCACGGACTCCACCACCGGGAACGGGCGCTCGTCAGGCGTTGTCTTGGGGTCCCGTGCCATCAGGACCCGGGACTTTTGCCGGGCAAGTTGCGGCTGCACTGATGAGAAGAACCGTCCCAGGACCTCGTTCATGCCAAGAGACATGTGCTTAACGCGACCTCCGGCGAGCAGGACCGCATGCGGCGGCGCAAACCTGGCTACGGCGTCGGCGATTTCCTCCAACTCAGCCAGAGATTTAGGCAACTGCAAAAGCACCACACCGGCGCCGTCCAGCAAATCCCGGTCCAGTTCATGCTCGGTGAAACGTCCGTCCAAGCCGGCAGATACGGCATTGCGTTTCAGCGCGAGCCTACCGGTGAAAAGGTCCTGGCTAACCCTGACATGCCCGACGCCGAGCCCAGCCAAGGCGCCCAGGGTCAGGGCGCCGTAGCGGTCACCAATGACCACCACCTTGGCGTCGGGGCCAACCAGATCCGCCGCTGTCTCCAGAAGCAGCCTGTCTGTGGCATCGAAGGCCTGCAGATTGTCCGCTTCGACGTCAGGAAGCCTGCTCAACGTACCCAAGAGCGCTCCAACATCCATTGCCGTCACGATGCGGTTCTCGCTTTCATGCTCAACTGTCTCGACTTTAAGGTGGCTTGGGAGGAACCTAGTGCTTGCACGACGCAAACACCTGTCAATCCTTCGGTTGGCGACGAACACCGAGGCGGCAGGCACAGGTCACGGCGACCCCTGGAGCCAGGCACCGGGATCCACTCATCATCGGGCTCCCCTTCCTCTGTGAGAAACCATGAGTGTCAATGTTGTCACGAACCTTGAAGTAAAGTCCCACAACTCCCCCGACGAAACGAGGCGCCCCGACAAAACCGTCCTGGACCTCGTCACCGTGGGAGACTACACGATCGGCCGTATGACCTTTGAACCGGGCTGGACCTGGGCCGACTGCATCAAACCAGTGGTTGGCACCGACTCCTGCGAATTGAGCCATGTAGGATTCTGCGTCTCCGGAAGCCTGGAGGTAGAAACCAATGACGGCGGCAAGATCAGCATTTCAGCCGGCGATTCCTACACCATTCCCCCGGGCCACAACGCCCACGTGGTAGGCGATCAACCGTTCCAAGGAGTCGAGTTCGTCAGCGGCGCTGAATTCGCACGTCCTCCTGAGAAGGCCTGACTGACCAACAACGGACAAACAGAAAGACCCCGCTCAATGAGCGGGGTCTTTCTTCCGGAGTGGAGCTGAGGGGACTCGAACCCCTGACCCCCTGCATGCCATGCAGGTGCGCTACCAGCTGCGCCACAGCCCCGAATTTGTTGACTACAAGCGGTTTGATTTCTCTTCCCGTCGAAGCAACTCGTCAATACTAACCACAATCCCACGAGATGCGAAATCGTCGGAACATGAGCTGCATCACAACGTCCTGCGACGATCCGCAGCCGAGGTGCGTTGGATTACTCCACCGCACCTCCCCCCAAAACCGGCTGCGCTGAAGCCACCCAACAAAGAGGCGCGACTCCCCCTGAAGTCTAGAATTTGTTTCGGGCAAAACCAAACCGTTCAGTCGGTTTCAGCCCGGCTAGGTCTTCAGGCTGCCGATGATAGCGTGGTGGAGTCTCGACGGCGGCACGATCCTCCGTCCCTGCCTGACTCGAGAGGCCCCCCACCACCCATGCAGCAACGTGCGAAAGACACCCGGCTTTCCGTCATAGAAGGTGCTGCCCGGGTCTTCGCGGAAATAGGCTACGGAAACGCCAGCCTGACTGACATCACCAAACGAGCAGGCGTGACAAAAGGTGCGCTCTACTTCCATTTCACGTCAAAACGGGACCTGGCCCTGGCCGTCATCGAGGAGCAGCACGCAATCGTCCTGGCGGCGGGATCGGACATAGCTGCCTCAAGCGCCCCCGCTCTGGACAAGCTCATAGGACTCTGCAGGATGTTCGGGCAGCAGTTGCTGGATGAACCCGTGGTCCAAGGAGGCATCCGGCTCACCTTTGAAGCCTCCGCTTTCGACGCAGACGTCTCAGGTCCCTACCACGACTGGATCACCACGGCCGAGCAACTGCTGCGGCAAGCCGCAACCGACGGCACCGTTCGTTCCGACCTGGACGCGGCGGCCTTCGCCAGGTATCTGGTTGCGTCCTTCACGGGCGTTCAAATGGTCTCGGACGTTCTGACATCACGTGAAGACGTGCTGCTGAGGATCGAACAGATGTGGGAGTTCATGCTGCCGGCGTTACGCCCGGACTCAATCAACTAGCCAGAGCCTGCGGGGTGCGCCGGGGTTTGTTCCTGCACGAAAAAGGTCCTGCCGGCTCCATGGAATTCATGAAGCAGACAGGACCTTGATGGTGGAGCTGAGGGGACTCGAACCCCTGACCCCCTGCATGCCATGCAGGTGCGCTACCAGCTGCGCCACAGCCCCGTATTCTTGCTGCTTCGCGTTCAGCTTTTCGATCATCCGCGCCGAAGCAACTCAAATATCTTAGAACAGCATTTCCGAAAATTCCAAATCGGACATATTTCGGTTTCCGGCAGTTCCTAGCGCTCGGTATCCTCTGCGGAAACAGCCTTGGCGGAAGCGTCGTCACCCAGTTCAAGGTCCACCACGGGGCAGTCCTTCCACAGGCGCTCCAAGGCATAAAAGACCCGGTCTTCAGAGTGCTGGACGTGGATAACGATGTCAGCGTAGTCCAAGAGAACCCAACGGCCTTCCGAGCGGCCCTCGCGGCGTACAGGACGAAGGTCCTGCTTCATCAGCTCTTCCTCGATACCGTCAACGATGGCGTTTACCTGACGCTCGGTGGGAGCGGAGGCAATCAGGAAGACGTCAGTGAGCGCCAAACGCTCGCTGACGTCCAGGGCGACAATGTCTTCAGCAAGCTTGTCTGCCGCGGCACGCGCAGCGTGACGGGCGAGGGTGATGGATTGTTCATGTGCAGACACGGGTACTCCTTGTTGTGGCCAGTGGCCTATGTTTGGCGTTTGCCATTGTTCAGCGAAAACTAACTGTTCAGCGGAATTAGCTGCTGGTGATCATGATGATGCCGACAATAAGTACAACGATGCCCAACGCCAGGACACCGAACTGCAGCAACCTGTTGCGTTGCGCTCGGGCCAGGCCGGCGGTGTTGGCATCCAGAGGTTCAAGGCCGTACGCCGCACTGGCGGAAACCGGAGGCCGCTGCGATTCTTCGCTTGCCTCCGCCGCCGCAACAGGACGCTTCCCGGCGGACTTCGCAACCGCTTCAGCACGGGCAAGAACCCCGGCGCGGCCACGCGACCCCGGTTTCTTGACCTGAACTTGTTCGGAGTCGAGCTTGGGCCCCGCCGAAGTGATCAACGGTACAAACGTGGTACTGGGGCGCTTCATGACGGGGCGTTCAACCCCCGGCATCTTGACGAACTCCAGTGGAGTCACCATCGCGAGGTTGTTGGCGGTGGACGGGCCTGCCGTAGCGGCCGGTGACTTGCCGTCCACCTTTGAATCCGAGGTTCCTTTGGCGGATTCCGCCTGCGTCTTCTCCGCGAGCTTCTGCTTGGCGGCGGCACGCTTGCTCAACACGGCAGCACGTTCCGCAAGGGCGATCTGCTGCGCAAGAACCTCAGGGTCTACAGCGGACGGGTCCTGCTCGGCAATGTGTTCCAGCTTGGCCGACTGGTTCTCCGCCTGCGCGGCAATCAACTGCCGGACTGCAAGTGCCTGCTCCACGGACATTTCGGATTCCGCAGGAGAATGGCCGATTCCCGCATTTTCCTTCGTGGGCACGGAAGCGACAGGGGCATTCTCACGGGAGCCCTTGTTGGCGGGCGCCGGCTTGGAACCCGCAGCCTCCTCACGAGCTGTGTCCTTGGTGGCCGCAGGAACAATGGGATTCATGGAAGTGGCGACTTCAGCCTGAAGTTGCTGGAGGCGCAGCTGGCGACGTGTGGGCGGTCCCCCGCCGGCGAGCTGCTCCTCCTTGTCGGCCAGTTCCTTGATAGTGCGCAGTGCCGCACGATCGCGGGCGCGGATTTGGGAGGATCGTTCCTGGGCTGCCGGCCCTACGGCGTCCACCGGAACATCGGCGGCGCGACGATTGCGGCCGTTAGGGCGGTCTGCGTCAGGAAGGTTTTCTACGTCGTCAGGCGCGGACGTTTCCGCCCGCTGGGCCTCGGGGTGCTCTTCCCGGGCACGACGAAGCTCACGCCTGCTGCGGATGGGTCGCTGGTCCTGGCTGCTCATTCAAAACTCATTCAGTACGTGCTTGGTCGTCTGATCCGGACAGTGCGGGTGTCAGATCCGCTGCGTTGGCAGGCGCGGCGTACAGTCCATACTTGGCGATGTACTGCACCACTCCGTCAGGTACGAGGTACCAGACGGGATTTCCGGCACCCACCCGGGTCCTGCAATCCGTGGAGGAGATGGCCATGGCAGGGACTTCCAACAGGCTGACATCGTCCCTGCCCATATCGTGCAGTTCATGTCCGGGACGCGTGACGCCGACGAAGTGGGCCAAAGACCACAACTCGTCTACGTCCTTCCATGAAAGGATCTGCGCCAAGGCATCTGCGCCCGTGATGAAGAAAAGATCGGCGTCAGGCCGCTCTGCACGGAGATCGCGGAGGGTGTCAATGGTGAACGTCGGCCCCGGACGATCAACGTCCACCCGGCTCACCGTGAACCTGGGGTTGGATGCCGTGGCGATGACCGTCATCAGGTAGCGGTGCTCAGGCCTGCTGACCAGCTTGTGCGACTTCTGCCAAGGCTGGCCGGTTGGAACGAAAACCACTTCGTCAAGGCCGAACTTGGCTGCGACTTCACTGGCAGCCACAAGGTGGCCGTGATGAATGGGATCAAATGTTCCACCCATCACGCCCAGCCGGAGCCTGCGCCCCGTCTCCCCACGCGGTGTTGCGGCGATAATGTTAGTGGCCTTGGCCGTGCGTGTGCTTGTTCGGGTGCTGGCGGTGCGGATCGGAGTGCTCTTCAACGGCCTCGTGACGGTTGCCAAGGTTGGTGTAGGAGAGGGTGACGAACAAGAGAACCAGCATGAGGGCGAACATCACGACGCCGAAGACCCACGGCTCGGCCCACAACGGAGCGAGTTCCTCGTGGCCGCCTTCCGTTTGGGCGGCAATGGACGTGGCGATCTGCTGAAACAGCATCTTCTCCCCTAGTTGGTTCTCAAAGGATTTTCGACGGCGGGACTCCCCGCCGTTCCGGACTTCTGTTCTATGTTACCGCGTTGCTAGCCGCGGATCTGGCCCTCACCCTGGACGATCCACTTGGTGGTGGTCAACTCCGTGAGGCCCATGGGACCCCGGGCGTGCAACTTCTGGGTGGAAATGCCCACTTCGGCTCCGAGGCCTAGCTCGCCTCCGTCAGTGAACCTGGTGGAGGCATTGACGATGACGGCAGCAGAATCGATGTCGGCGATGAACTTCTCGGCGTTGGCCAGGTTGTTGGTGAGGATCGCTTCCGTGTGGCCCGTGGTCCATGTACGGATGTGGTCCACTGCCTCATCCAGGCTGTCCACCATGGCGACGGCGAGATCGAGATCCATATACTCGGTGGCCCAATCGTCATCGTCAGCGGGAACGGTTTCCACGTCCTTGCCCAAAGCAGCAGCGATCCGATCATCAACGTGGAGGGTGACTCCGGCCGAACGCAGTGCTTTGGCAACGGCAGGCAGCACCGTAGCACCGGAATGCACCAGCAGTGTCTCTACGGTGTTGCAGACACTGGGCCTCTGAGTTTTGGCGTTGAGAAGGATCTCCACGGCCATCTCTTCACCCGCGGACTCATCGATGAAGATATGGACATTTCCTTCGCCGGTTTCAATGACAGGCACGGAAGAGTTGGTCACAACTGTCTGGATGAGATCGCGTCCACCGCGGGGAATGAGGACATCCACACGGCCACGGGCGCGCATCAGGACGTTTGCTCCTTCGCGGCCGTACTGATCCACTGTCTGCACGGCGTCCGCAGGCAAACCAACGGAATCCAGCGCCTCGCGGAGAATCCGCACCAGTGCCTCATTGGTGTGGGCCGCAGCGGATCCGCCACGCAGGATCACAGCGTTGCCGCTCTTGAGCGCCAGGCCGGCGATGTCCACCGTGACGTTCGGGCGTGCCTCATAAATCGCGGCCACAACGCCCATGGGAACGTTCACCTGGCGCAAGCGGAGTCCATTGGGCAGCGTCTGTCCACGGACCACGTTGCCCACGGGATCGGGCAAGCCGGCCAGGTTCTCCAAAGCTGCAACCAAGCCGTCGATGCGGGCGGCAGTCAGCGTCAAACGGTCCAGGAGCGCCGCTGAGGTGCCGTTGGCCCGGCCCACCGCAACATCCTTGGCATTGGCTTCCAATACGTGTTTCCGGTTCTCCACCAAGGCAGCTCCGATGGCACGCAGCGCGCGGTCTTTCCATGCGCGGTTTGCCTGTCCCATGCGGCGGGCAGCCTTACGGGAGCGGTCCGCTATGGCGTGAACGGCAGCCTGGACATCTTCTGGTGACACCGGGGCGCCGCCTGCCGCAGGGTTCTCCGGCGTCTGGCCGGAGGTACCGGAAACGTCGGAGATCACAGGGGCGTCAGGGGTCAGCGCTTCAGTCATGCTCCAAGTTTAGATGAGCGCGACGCCCTCAGGAGCACCAGATCGTCAACATGAACAACTTCGCGGTCGTAACCGCGGCCCATGGCCTGGCCCAGCTCCTGGGTGGTGCGTCCCAGCATTCGCGGGAGTTCCTCGGAAGAGTAGTTCACCAAACCGCGCGCCACCACCGTTCCGTCGTGGGCAACCATCTCAATGGGGTCGCCGGCTTCGAAATCACCACTGATGTCCGAAATGCCCGCGGGAAGGAGTGACCTGTGCCGGTCGCGCACTGCTTTCACTGCGCCGTCGTCGAGCATTAAACGGCCATGGACGGTCGCCAGGTGCGCCAGCCAGAGGAGACGAACCGGCTTGCGATTGCCGTTCACGGCGAACCACGTTCCCACGTCCTGGCCCGCCAAGGCCGCGGCGGCATTGGCCGTTGACGTGACCAAAGCGTGGATACCCGAGCCGGCAGCAATGGACGCCGCTTCCACTTTGGTCATCATGCCGCCCGTTCCGACGCCGGCCTTGCCTGCCTTGCCAATGGTCACGTCTTCCAGGTCCTGCGGACCGCGGACCAAAGGAATTCGTTGGGCGCCTTGGGACGGCGGGCCGTCGTAGAGGGCATCGACGTCGGACAGCAGCACGAGCGCGTCGGCACGAACCAAGTGTGCCACCAAGGCAGCGAGGCGATCATTGTCGCCAAAGCGGATCTCGTGCGTGGCCACGGTGTCGTTCTCGTTGACTACGGGCACCACGCCGAGATTAAGCAGCCTGTCCAACGCCCGGAAGGCGTTGGTGTGTTGCGTCCGGCGCATGAGGTCATCGGCGGTCAGCAGCACTTGGCTGACTGTCACGCCGTGTGCATTGAAAGCCTGCGTGTAGCGGGCCATCAGCAATCCCTGCCCAACGCTCGCCGCTGCCTGCTGGGTGGCCAGGTCCTTGGGTCGCTTGGCCAGACCCAAGGGGGCAAGCCCGGCAGCGATGGCGCCCGAGGACACCAGGATGATCTCCGTACCAGCATTGCGCTTTTCAGCGAGGGCATTGACCAGCCCGGTGAGGGACTTCTCGGAGATGCCACCCTTGATGCTGGTCAGCGAGGATGACCCCACTTTGACCACAATCCGCTTGGCGGTGGCCAGAGCTTGACGCTCGAGTCCCTCAGCGGTGTCCAGGGCGTCGACGGTCTTAGTCGTCATCACCGGAATCCAGGTGGCTTTCCTTCACTGCCTGGGCTCGGCGACCACTGACAGACTCAGTCCAGATGCCTGCCTTGCGTTCAGCTTCAAGCTCGGCACGCGCGGCGGCCTTGGCTTCGCGTCGTTCGATCTGCTCGTCGCGCTTCTGTGAACGCGTGGGGCGGTCGCCAATGTCCGCAACGCGGATGTCGGTCCCGCGAGGCGTCGCGAGGAGTTCGGCGCCGGCCATCATGGTGGGCTCCCAGTCGAACACCACGCCATCGTCTTCACCGATGACCACGGTGTCGCCGGGCTTGGCGCCAACCTTGAACAGTTCAGTTTCCACACCAAGCTTGGCAAGGCGGTCGGCAAGGTAGCCGATGGCTTCCTCGTTGGTGAAGTCAGTCTGCTTGACCCAGCGCACGGGCTTTTCGCCCAAGACGCGGAACAGCGGCTCGAGGTTCTTCTCCTCGCGGCGGATCTTGAAGCCGGACTCGTTGACGGCGCGCGGACGCAGGACGGGAGGTGCCACCGTGGGAGGCGCGGCCTGAACGGCGTTACGTGCTGCCTGGACGATCTCAGCCATGGCAAAGCCGAGCTGACGCAAACCTTCGTGGCTTGTTGCCGATACTTCAAATACACGGTATCCGCGGGCTTCGAGGTCCGGACGGACGAACTCGGCCATATCCTTGCCGTCGGGAAGATCCACCTTGTTGAGGACTACCAACTTGGGGCGTTCATTCAACGGCACTACTTCACCGTCAACGCCGGCGTAGCTCATGTCCACGGCGTACTTCTCCAGTTCCGCCTCAATGATGGCGAGGTCGGAGAGAGGATCGCGGTCTGATTCAAGGGTTCCGCAATCAAGGACGTGAACCAGCGCAGCGCAGCGCTCTACGTGCCGCAGGAAGTTGTGGCCCAGGCCCTTGCCTTCGCTGGCGCCTTCGATCAGGCCGGGGACATCGGCAATGGTGAAGCGGACGTCGCCGGCCTGCACCACGCCAAGGTTGGGAATGAGCGTGGTGAAGGGGTAGTCGGCAATCTTGGGCCGGGCAGCAGACATGGCTGCGATGAGGCTGGACTTACCGGCGGACGGGAAACCAACCAATGCGATGTCTGCGATGGACTTCAGTTCCAGGACGATGTCACTGGATTCACCTTCGATGCCCAGCAGGGCAAAGCCCGGAGCCCGACGCTTCTGCGATGAAAGGGATGCGTTGCCGAGGCCGCCCTGGCCGCCTGCGGCTGCAATGTACTCAGTACCCTCGCCAACGAGGTCAGCCAGGACTTCGCCGTCCTTGGTCTTGACCACGGTGCCATCAGGCACGGGAAGAATCAGGGTCTCGCCGTTCTTGCCGCCGCGCCAGTCGCCCATGCCAGGGCCGCCGTTGGTGGCGTGGCGGTGGGGAGCGTGATGGTAATCAAGCAGCGTGGTGGTCTGGGCGGACACGCGAAGGATGACATCGCCGCCGTTGCCGCCGTTGCCGCCATCGGGGCCGCCGAGCGGCTTGAACTTTTCCCGCTTTACGGAGACACAGCCGTGGCCGCCGGTTCCGCCGGATACGTGCAGGACTACCCGGTCTACAAAGCTCGCCACGTGGATCTCCTCAGTTGCTGTCTTACAGCGTTTGTTGCTGTTGCCAGCGCTGTTGCAAAAACCAGTGCGCCTGAGGCGCCCTAGTCGATTGTAATGCGGTTAAAAGAACGGTGGAGCGGGCCGCTTGGCCCGCTCCACCGGTTCAGAACTTGTTGTTACTCTGCAGCTGCAGCAGCAACGATGTTCACTACGCGACGGCCGCGGCGAGTGCCAAACTCAACCGCACCGGCCTGAAGAGCGAACAGGGTGTCGTCGCCACCGCGACCTACGCCTGCACCGGGGTGGAAGTGGGTTCCACGCTGGCGAACGATGATTTCGCCGGCGGAAACTACCTGACCACCGAAGCGCTTGACGCCCAGGTACTGTGCGTTGGAGTCACGCCCGTTGCGAGTGGAACTCGCGCCTTTTTTGTGTGCCATGTGAAATGCCTGCCTCTAAATTTCTGGGGAAACTGAAAAACCTGAACAGCGGGTAACGGAAGTTACGCGATGCTGGTGATCTTGATCTTGGTCAGTTCCTGACGGTGACCCTGACGCTTCCGGTAGCCGGTCTTGTTCTTGAACTTCTGGATGACGATCTTCGGACCACGGAGGTCCTCGAGGATCTCAGCCGTGACCTTGACGTTGGCCAGTTCCGCAGCTGCGGAGGTGACCTTCTCGCCGTCAACCAGGAGCAATGCGGGCAGCTCAAGCGTGCTACCGGCTCCACCGGGGACGCGGTTCAGCGTTACGTAGTCTCCAACGGAAACTTTTTCTTGGCGGCCGCCTGCGCGGACAATCGCGTACACCACTTGGGTACTCACTTCTCTCGACGTTTATTACAAAATTTGCGTGCGGAACCTTCAACCGGAATCAGGCCTGGTTCGCGCTGTGCCTCAACGCCGTGGACTTCTGATCGAAGTCCGCGAGTCATCCCATGAACAATTCCAAGGGGCATAACCCAAGTGTTGGCGTAAGCACCGAAGATCAAGATTACGCTAGTTTGACCTTCAGCTGCAAATGAGGCCGGGTCCGGAGGCTACCTCGTGACTTGCGTCACGAGTTGTAACGGACTCTCCCGGCACCGTGCCCATACAGCCTACAGGTTTTCGGCGAGATTAACGCGATTCAGGCAGCGACGCGCTGACGTGTCTCCGCAGTTGCCCGCAAATGCATCCGAGGTAGCGGGCTAGCCGCGGCCGATGGAAGGCTGCGCAAACAACCGCGGAGCATCAAAAAACGCGGTCTCATAACGGCAGGACTGGATGAAAGCGTCCATCATGGCGGCCCGCTCCATCTCCGAACCCGCAATGGCCGCAGCATCCGTGAAATTGATCGCTTTCCGGGTTGCGGCAGCGAAGTCCTCGTCGGCGTAGGTCTTCAGCCACTCGGCATAGGCGTGATCTGCGGGGGCTCCGGCGTCTACATACGATGCATGAAGCTGCCGACCCACCTCCGCGTACAACCAGTAACAGGGCAGGATCGCCGCGAGCACCACCGCGTAGCTGCCGGAAGCCGACGTTGCCAGTAGATGATCCACATAGGACTTGGTGACCGGGCCGGTGGCCGTGGGGGCCTCCCTGGTGCTCAGCCAGTTCCTGTGCAGCTCCGATTCAACTTCCAGGCACTGCTGTGATGCCTTGGCCCAGAACAACTGCTCTTCCTCCGTGGGGGCCAGGGCCCCCGCACGCGCCAACACCCTGGAGTACCCATTGAGGTAGATCGCATCTTGGGCGAGGTAGTAGTTGAAGTCACGTTCCGGGAGTTCGCCCGATTGAAGTCCTTGAATGAACGGAAGCCCGTAAATGGATTCGAGCTCTGGACCGGCTTCCTTCCACAAGGTCGCAGCGAAGGCGCCCGGCTTGGATGCCTGCTGGAGGTGGTGGAAGTGATGCACGGGCCCGTTCCCCTGCCCCACCTCGAGGGCCTCAGAGGTTGTCAAAGCCCCCAGTAACCAAGACTTCGCTTCCTGCAGTGAAACTTCCCAGTCACCCGTGCGTGCCTGGACTGTAGCCAAGGCGGACGACAAGGAGCACCCGGTTCCGTGGCTGTTCCGCGTTTCGACCCGGGGACCTGTTATCTCGATCACGTCCCGTGACAGCATCCCACTGGTGTTCACCAGTGCATCAGGACATACCGGACCAGGCAGGTGGCCACCCTTGACCAGGACCGTGTTTCCGTACTCCGCTGCCAGCCGTTTGCCTTGGTCCAGCGCCGATTCCCATTCTGTTGCCTCCGGCTCCCCCAGCAACATGGCAAGTTCCGGAAGGTTCGGGGTGATCAGGTCGGCCAGAGGCAGCAGCGAACGCAAAGCCTTCTCCGCTGACTCGCGCAGGAGCCGGTCGCCACTGGTGGCCACCATCACCGGGTCCAGGACCACGACGGCGGGACGCACCTCTTCGATCCAGCCGCGGACCTCGTCTATGACGGCCGCATCGCCGAGCATTCCGATCTTGACGGCATCAATGGTGATGTCGCTGCTGATGGCGTCCAGTTGCTGTCGGAGGAACTGCGCGGGAGGGACATGGACGGCGATGACCCCCATGGTGTTTTGTGCGGTGAGAGCCGTGATGGCAGCCATTCCGTAACCGCCGAGTGCTGCGATGCTCTTCAGGTCCGCCTGAATTCCCGCGCCGCCGGAAGGGTCCGAGCCGGCAATACTCAGTACGCGTGGGGTTGCCCGGCCCGGGTTCGGAGCGTCGAGTGGGTACACAGCTGAATATGGTGATGCAGTCATGAGGACATCCCTTCGCCGGTGCTAACCGGACAGGTTCAACGGGTCTGGATCTCAGCCTGGCCCAACGCCCGGCACCCCGTGTCAGTCCCCAAGCCTAGCCGGGAAGCGACGTGGCGCGGGAACCGGACCACGTCGCGACCGGGATGTGACCACGGATGCATGGAATGCGTGGCCTGCGCGGACAAGAAAGGCCCTGCACAGCCCGCCGTTGGCAGATTGTGCAGGGCCCTCTCAGCTGGTGCTGTCCGGATTTAGAGCTCGGAGGCAGGAACTCCAACTCCGAGGATGATGGGCTCGTCGGTTGATGCCTTCTTGGCTTGTTCCGCGGGCACCTTGGCCTCATGGGCCGAGCCTCGGGGGGCCGAGGCCGTCACCTCATGGTGCTCGACGCTGGTTTCATTGGCCGCGCCTTGGGCCCGGCTGGCACTCCGGTTGCGGCGGCCACGACGACTACTCGAAGCCTGAACAGCCTCGGGAGCTTTTTCGGCACGGGCCGGCACATCAGCCTTCGGGGCATCAGCAGGCTCCGGCACGACCACCGGCGCGGCTTCTTCCGCAGGTGCCGGAGCAGCGCCGAGGTGCGAGAACGCCTCGGCCAGGAGGTCCAGGCTCATGGCAGGCTTGGCGGCCTGCGGTTCCTCGTGGTGCTCAACGAACGGCAGTGCTACTTCTTCGCCGCCGAAACGCAGGACCGGAGTAGACCTTGCTTCCTGGACTGCTGCTTCCCTTTTTTCTGCTTCGCGGGCAGTTGCTCCGGCTTCGCCGCTGGCGGCGGTACCGGATGCGGGGCTAACGGCCGGCTCGTGGCCCGCCGCCCTTGCCTGCTCCTCTGCGCGGTGAACTTCGTCGTCGTGCAGGTGGGCGGCGTGCGCTGCAGCGGCAATCGTCGCCAGGGCAGCCCGGGTTGCCTCAGCCTTGGCTTGCCGGGCGGGATCCTGCGCTTCGACCGGAGCCGAAGGTGCAGCCGGGGCGGACGTCGTCGTATGGACCTGCGCGGGGGCTTCGGCGATGGCCTGTCCCCCACCCTTGCCGCGGCGGCGCTTGCGTTCCGTCCGCGCTGCAGGCTGCTGTGCCTCGGCGTGCGGGCGGTGGTGCTCGGCGGCAACCACGTTGGCGCGGCGGTGTTCAACGGGCTCGTCGTGGGTGACAACGCCCCTGCCGGCGCAATGCTCGCACTGCTCACCGAAGACCTCAAGGAGGCCGGTACCCATACGCTTGCGTGTCATCTGGACCAAGCCCAGCGACGTCACTTCGGCCACCTGGTGCTTGGTACGGTCGCGGCCAAGGCACTCGACCATGCGTCGCAGGACGAGATCGCGGTTGGATTCCAGGACCATGTCGATGAAGTCGATGACGATAATGCCGCCGATGTCGCGCAGACGGAGCTGGCGAACCACTTCCTCAGCCGCTTCAAGGTTGTTCTTGGTCACCGTTTCTTCGAGGTTTCCGCCGCTGCCGGTGAACTTACCGGTGTTGACGTCCACCACGGTCATGGCCTCGGTGCGGTCGATGACCAACGAACCACCGGACGGCAGGAAGACCTTACGCTCCAGCGCCTTGTGGATCTGCTCGTCGATGCGCCAGGCAGCGAAAATGTCCTGGTCCTTGGTCCACTTTTCAAGGCGGCCCACCAGATCAGGGGCAACGTACGTGACGTAGGCCTCGATGGTGTCCCAGGCGTCGTCACCGGAGACGATCAGCTTGGAGAAGTCCTCATTGAAGACGTCACGGACCACCTTGATGGTGAGGTCGGGTTCGCCGTAAAGCAGTTCAGGGGCCAGGACCTTGGTGGACGAGGCCTGTCCTTCGATGCCTTCCCACTGGGCGCGCAGACGGTTGATGTCGTGCGTCAGCTCTTCCTCCGACGCCCCCTCAGCGGCTGTGCGGACAATGACACCGGCGTTTTCCGGCAAGCGGTCCTTCAGGATGCGCTTGAGGCGGTTGCGTTCGACGTCGGGAAGCTTGCGGGAGATGCCGGTCATGGAACCACCGGGTACGTAGACCAAGTAGCGGCCCGGCAAGGAGATCTGGCTGGTGAGCCGGGCCCCCTTGTGCCCCACGGGGTCTTTGGTCACCTGCACCAGGACGGAGTCGCCGGACTTCAGGGCGTTCTCGATCCGGCGTGGCTGGCCTTCAAGATTGACTGCGTCCCAGTTGACTTCACCGGCGTACAGGACCGCGTTGCGGCCACGTCCGATGTCCACGAAGGCAGCTTCCATGGAAGGCAGAACATTCTGGACCTTGCCCAGGTAAACGTTGCCGATCAGGGAATCCTGCTGGGTCTTGGAGACGAAGTGCTCAGCCAGAACACCGTCTTCCAGGACGCCGATCTGAATTCTGTCGTCGCGCTGGCGGACGATCATCTGGCGGTCCACCGACTCGCGGCGGGCAAGGAACTCGGCCTCGGTGATGACTTGGCGGTGGCGTCCGGTTTCGCGGGATTCGCGGCGACGCTGCTTTTTGGCCTCAAGCCTGGTGGAACCTTTGACGCCGGTAACGCGGTTGGACGGGGCTGTTTCCGTGATGGGGCGCGGTGCGCGGACACGGGTGACGGTGTTGGGCGGATCATCGTCCGAGCCGCCGGTCAGTTCAAGATCCTGGTCTCCGCGGCGGCGGCGGCGCCGGCGACGCGACGTGACGCCTTCTTCAAGGGCTTCGGCTGCCGGAGCTTCTTCGTCTTCGGACTCGGTGCCGTCCTCGGCCTCGTTCTCATCGCGTTCGGTTCCGCGGCGTCCACGACGGCCACGGCTCCTGCGACGACGACGGCTACCGGCGTCCTCCAGCTCGCCCTCAGCGGCGGCTTCGCTTTCTTCTTCTTCGGGCTCCTCGGCCTTCTCCTCCACCGGTGCAACGCGGGGAACAGTGGTGAGGTCCGGGGCCTGGAAGATCATGGAAGTGATGGAAACCGGCTCCATGAACAGCGAGGTGGACGCAGCAGGAGCGGCGTCTTGGGCAGCTGCCTCTTCGGACGCTGCCTCTTCGGATGCGGACTCCTCGGATGCTACATCGGCGGCAGGTGCCTCCGGCTGGGAGCCCTTTTCCGGCGTCGTGCTTTCCTCTACGGCTTCCGCAGCTGCGGGCGCCTCGACTGCCTCAGCCTTGGGCTTGGTAGTACGACGACGGCGGACCGGCTTTTCGGGGGCAGGCTCAGCAATCGCTTCGGGCGCGGCTTCTGCGGCGGCTTCGGGCGCGGCAGTGGTGTCGTCCCCCAAACCGGGCAAAGGCTCTGCAGGCTCTGCCTTCTTGCGGGAACGGGTGCGGCGCACCGGCGCCTTGGTGGCCTCAGGGGCCGCTTCCGGCGCGGGCGTGTCAGCCGCAGGCGCCTCTACGTCAGCAGCGACCTTCGGCGCCGCCTTGCGCCGGGTCCTGGTGGCTTTCTTGGGCGCTTCCGCAGTTTCCGCGGGAGCTGCCTCGTCATTAACGGCTACAACCTGGTCATTATCCATATGTGGCAACACTCCTGCCCCAGCGACGCCGCCACATCCGGCGCCCAGTGGGGCAAATATTGTCAAAACCCGCAGGCGTTGACAGAAGTCGGCAGTATGCCTTCCGGTTCGCACCATCATTGGGGTGCGGCAGCCCTGGAAGGCCGGCGGCTCTATTCTGAAACCCGTTGTTCTGCTGCCACAACCAGGTGCCGTCCATTGTCATGGCGGGCCTACCGAGGATCACGTGATCCGGGCATGCCCAGCTCATACTGGCGGTCTTGGGAACAAAGTCACCGGACCGAAATTCGAATGTGGATCGACTTCCGGCCATGTTCATTCTCTCACACCCCCGCACATTCGCAGGGAAGGCCGCTGTGTCGTGGAGCTCGCGCGCAAGCTGGGGCCGGCGCCCAGCCTTCGGAGTTACAATCCTCCCAAGAGCCCTTCCCGGCTTGCCGGGCCGATCGTTGAAAAGGACCACATCCGCGATGCCAAGCACCGCCAGGGAAAACCTGGCCAAACAAGCCGCAAACCCTATGGAGGACGTGTCCACGCAGCCGGACTCCCTCCCCAGTACGGTGCGTGACAAGCCTTTCGCGTGGTTGCTGCTGATCACAGGAGTGGTTGGCTGGTTGGCGTCCGGCGCCCTCGTTCTGGAGAAACTTGAGGTGCTCAAGGACCCCAATCACGTGACAGTGTGCGATGTAAATCCGTTTATCTCGTGCGGCGAAGTGATGCAGACACCGCAAAGTTCCGTGTTCGGGTTCCCCAACATGTTCATCGGCATCGTTGCCTTCGCGGTCATCATCACTACAGCCATGGGTATCCTCGCGGGAGCCAAGTATTCACGGGGTTACTGGCTGGGCCTCCAAACCGGTGTGACCCTCGGCTTTGCCTTCGTTGTGTGGCTGTGGTCGCAGGCCCTCTACGTCATCCACGTGCTGTGCCCGTTCTGCATGGTGGTGTGGGCGGCCATGATCCCGTTGTTTGTCTGGGTGACCATCCGCAACATCACCAGCGGGGTCATCAAATCGCCTCCCGCACTGGTCAAGCTTCTGTCCGGGTCGGGCTGGATCATCGTGGCGCTGCTGTACGTGGCCGTGATCACCACGATCTTCTTCTCCTTCATGCACCTCTTCGTGCCGTCGACAGCGTAGAACCACCACTCGCGAGATAACAGTTAAGGCCAATGTTCACGAA
The DNA here is from genome assembly GCF_017876035.1 of Pseudarthrobacter sp. PvP004. NCBI lineage: Bacteria > Bacillati > Actinomycetota > Actinomycetes > Micrococcales > Micrococcaceae > Pseudarthrobacter > Pseudarthrobacter sp. PvP004. Next base: position 1,067,465 of record NZ_JAGINL010000001.1, on the reverse strand, counting down.
GAACATTGGCCTTAACTGTTATCTCGGTGGGGTTTGCTTAGCCCTCGAACCAGATCTTGATTTCACGTTCGGCAGAGTCGACGGAATCCGAGCCGTGCACGAGGTTCTGCTGCACTGCCAAGCCCCAGTCGCGGCCGAAGTCGCCGCGGATGGTGCCCGGTGCCGCCGTCGTCGGATCCGTGGTTCCGGCCAGCGAGCGGAAGCCTTCGATCACGCGGTGGCCTTCGAAGACGGCCGCAATGACCGGCCCGCTGAGCATGAACTCAACCAGAGGCTCGTAGAACGGCTTGCCCACGTGTTCCTCGTAGTGCTGCTCCAGCAGCTCGCGGGTGGCGTTGACCTTCTTCAGCTCAGCCAGGGTGTAGCCCTTGGCTTCGATCCGGGCGAGGATGCTCCCACCCAGGTTGCGGGCTACGCCGTCGGGCTTGACCAGGACAAGGGTCCGTTCAATGCTCACAGATGCTCCAATGCGGTTGTTCGGTGGTTTTCCCAGCCAGTTTACGGGGTTTGCGGGCCGGCTTGGTCCCCGTGAGCCGCGTTCCATTCCGCCTGCTCGCGGTCGCGTTGGGCTACCTCGCGGTCAATCCGTATTCCTGCCCTGATCCCGTACCACCAGCAGATGGCAAACAGAATGCCCACAATGAACATGGTGGGCTCGGCGAAGCCCGTCAGGATCAGAACCAGCTGCAGCCCCCAGCCAACTGCGATGCCCCACGGCTTGGAAAGTACGGCGCACGCCAGAACAAGCACAACGCTCAGGGCAATGCCCACTCCCAGGATGATGCCGGGGTCAACTTCCCCGCGCCTCAGGCCGAAGACTGCCAGCGTGCCGAAAAACGCGACGAACGCTTCCAGCAGGAGCACGGTGGAAGCGAACATCACTTTGGTGGACCGGCGCTTTTTAGGCATGCCCGGGCGCCATTCGCGCTGCGCTTTAGTCATTTTCGCCATGCTAGGCACTTGCCTTTCCGAGCAGGATCCGGGCCTCGGCCACCACCGTGATGGAACCCGTCACCAGGACACCGCCAGCGAGGTCGTCGTTGGATTCGGCACGTTCGATAGCCCATTCCAGGGCATCGTCCAGCTTCTCGGCGATGTGAACATTGTCCTCGCCGAAACCGAGGTCGACAGCGAGCTCGGCCAATTCCGCTGCAGGAACGGCGCGGGCGGAGTTGGATTGCGTAAAGCAAAATTCCTCGGCGAGGCCCCCCAGTGATTCCTTGAGCGTCTTCAGGATTTCCTCGGCATCCTTTTCCCGCAGAACGCCAACCACAACCACCAGCTTGCTGAAACTGAAGGCCTCCTGGATCGCTTCTGACGAGACGCGAATGCCGTCGGGGTTATGCGCAGCGTCCACCACGACGGTGGGGGCAGTCCGCACAACTTCGAGTCGGCCAGGTGACGTCACGGTGCCAAAGGCTTCCTTGAGTACCTCGGCGTCGAGTTCTTTCTCTCCTCCGCCGAAGAAGGCTTCCAAGGCCGCAACGGCTACAGCCGCGTTTTCAGCCTGATGGGCGCCATGCAGCGGCAGCAGGAGGTCTTCGTAGCGGCCAGCGAGTCCCTGAATGGTCAGGACCTGACCACCCACAGCAACGCTGCGGGACTCGACACCAAATTCAACGCCCTCGAAGCGGAACGGCACGTCCACTTCGCGGGCTTTCTCCAACAGGACCTGCGCAGCCTCCACTGGCTGAGCGGCACTCACCAGGAAGCCACCTGGCTTGATGATGCCGGACTTCTCGTAAGCGATGTCCTCGGTGGTGTCGCCCAGAAGATCCGTGTGATCCAAGGAAATCGGAGTGATGACTGAGACTTGGCCGTCGCCGACGTTCGTGGCATCGGTGATGCCCCCAAGGCCAACTTCCATGACGGCGACATCAACAGGCTGATCGGCGAACACCGCGAAGCCCAGGATGGTCAGGCATTCGAAGTAGGTCAGCCGCGGCTGGTTATCGGCAACAAGCTCGCTGTCCACGATTTCCAGGTAAGGGCGGATCTCGTCCCAGATGCGCACGAACGTAGCGTCCGGCACCGGCTCGCCGTCAATGCTGATGCGCTCAGTTACCTTGGACAGGTGCGGGCTGGTGTAGCGGCCTGTACTCAGCCCGTGGGCACGAAGTCCGGCTTCGATCATGCGGGCCGTGGACGTTTTGCCGTTGGTGCCGGTGATGTGGATGATCGGATAAGCCTTGTTCGGCTCCCCCAGCACGTCCATGGCGCGGAACAACGGAGCAAGACGCGGTTCCATCTTGTTCTCCGGAGCGCGGCCCAAAAGTTCGGCGTAGACGCTTTCAACTGAGAATTCGTCAGTCATGATCATGCACCTGCCTTTGCGACCGTGACCTGCGGTTCGTCGACACTGGCCAACAGGACCTCCAGTTCCAGCGTCAACGTTTCGGTCTTGACGAGCTCCGAGTTGGCTTCCAAGGCATCCACCACATCCTGTGCGGCTTCCACGGAGGTCCGGATACGGTCGCTCACGTTGAGTCCGGCGTCCTTGCGGGCTTGCTGGATGGCGCGGACCATGTCACGGGCCAGCCCCTCGGCCGCAAGTTCGGCAGTAACCTCGGTATTCAGGACGACGAAACCGCCACCTGGGAGAACAGCGACTGCGGAACTGCCGCCGTCGGCCGTTTCTGCCACGACAGTCTCCAGCGTGTATTCCTGGGGCTCGAGCTCCAAGCCGCCTGCCACCACAACTCCGGCGTCGTTGACTGACCAGTCGCCGGACTTGGATCCCTTGATTGCTTGCTGCACGTTTTTGCCGAGGCGCGGGCCAGCGGCACGGGCGTTCACCACAAGCTTCTGCTCGATGCCGAACTCCTCTGGCGAAGCCGTGGCGGCGTCCAGCAAGCGGACCGAACGCAGGTTCAGTTCATCAGCGACGACGGCGGCAAAGCCTTCCAGCGCGTCTGCACCCGGTGCCACCACCGTCAGTTCCTGCAACGGCAGGCGGACCCGCAGGTTCGCGGCCTTGCGCAGGCTGGAGCCGGTGGAGCAGATCTGCTGGACGCGGTCCATGGCTTCGACCAGTCCGGGGTTGGACGGGAACAGCGAAGCGTCAGGCCAGTCAGCCAGGTGAACGGAACGGCCACCCGTCAGTCCGCGCCAGATCTCTTCCGTCACCAGTGGCAGCAACGAAGCTGATACACGGCACACCGCTTCGAGGGCTGTGTAGAGCGCGTCAAAAGCGTCCACATTCTCGTCGAAGAAACGCTGGCGGCTGCGGCGGACGTACCAGTTGGTGAGCATATCCAGGTAGCTGCGCAGTTCATCGCAGGCACCGGAGATGTCGTAGCTGTCCAGGCTGGTGGTCACGTTTCGGACCAGGTCCCCCGTGTTCGCCAGAAGGTACTGGTCCAAGGTGTCGGCGTAACCGTCGTAGCGCAGCTTCGCCTCGTAGCCGGAAGCTGTCCCGTCCACTGCGTTAGCGGCGTTGGTGTACAGCGTGAAGAAGCTGTACACGTTCCACAACGGCAGGATGACCTGGCGCACGCCGTCGCGGATGCCCTGTTCGGTAACCACAAGGTTGCCGCCGCGCAGGATGGGGCTGGACATGAGGAACCAGCGCATGGCGTCGGAACCGTCGCGGTCCAGGACCTCTGACACATCCGGGTAGTTGCGCAGGCTCTTGGACATTTTCTGCCCATCGGAGCCCAGCACGATGCCGTGGCTGATGACGTTGCGGAACGCCGGACGGTCGAACAGCGCCGTGGACAGGATGTGGAGCATGTAGAACCATCCACGGGTCTGGCCGATGTACTCCACGATGAAGTCCGCGGGGTTGTGGGTGTCGAACCATTCCTCGTTCTGGAACGGGTAGTGCACCTGTCCATACGGCATCGATCCGGAGTCGAACCAGACGTCCAGGACGTCCTCGACTCGGCGCATGGTGGACTTACCTGTGGGGTCGTCCGGGTTGGGACGGGTCAGTTCGTCGATGAACGGGCGGTGCAGGTCCACCTGGCCTTCGTTGTTGACCGGCAGGCGGCCGAAGTCGGCTTCCATCTCGGCGAGCGATCCGTACACGTCAGTGCGCGGGTACTCGGGGTCGTCGGACTGCCACACCGGGATCGGCGAACCCCAGTAGCGGTTACGGCTGATGGACCAGTCGCGGGCGTTGTCCAGCCACTTGCCGAACTGGCCGTCCTTGACGTTGCCCGGGATCCAGTTGATCTCCTGGTTCAGCTCGGACATACGGTCCTTGAACTTGGTGACCTCCACGTACCAGGAGGACACGGCACGGTAGATCAGCGGGTTCCGGCAACGCCAGCAGTGCGGGTAGCTGTGCTCGTAGCTGGCCTGGCGGACAAGGCGGCCATCGGCGCGCAGCACCTGGGTGATGGGCTTGTTCGCTTCGAAGACCTGCAAGCCGACGATCGAGGCGAGCTCACCGTGTGCGAACAGCGGCAGGAACTTGGCGCCTTCATCGACGGACAGGACCACGGGGATGCCGGCGTCTTCACAGACCTTCTGGTCATCCTCGCCATAGGCCGGAGCCTGGTGGACGATGCCCGTACCGTCAGTGGTGGTGACGTAGTCGGCTACCAGGAAGCGCCAGGCATTCTGCGTGCCGTACTTCTCAGTGTCGCCAAAGTCGTTCCACAGCGGTTCGTATTCAAGGCCTGCCAAGTCGGCGCCTGTGTGCGTGGATACAACAGCGGCTGCTGCGGCAGCGGCGTCGTCGTACCCCAGATCCTTGGCGTATGACCCCACAAGGTCAGCCGCGAGCAGGAAGCTGCCCGTTACCGGCGCCTCAGCGGACGCAGCCTTGACGCCGTTGGGTCCTTCGGGCAGGACGGCATAGGAGATGTCAGGCCCGACGGCGAGCGCCAGGTTGGTGGGCAACGTCCAGGGCGTGGTGGTCCAGGCGAGCGCCTGCACACCTTCCAAAGCCTTGGAGAGTTCGGACTCCCCTGCCTTGACGGGGAACGTTACCGTGACCGTCTGGTCCTGGCGGTTCTTGTAGACGTCATCGTCCATGCGAAGTTCGTGGTTGGACAGGGGTGTCTCGTCCTTCCAGCAGTACGGAAGGACGCGGTAACCGTTGTAGGTCAGGCCCTTCTCATGCAGTTGCTTGAAGGCCCAGAGGACCGATTCCATGTATTCGACGTTGAGGGTCTTGTAGTCGTTCTCGAAGTCCACCCAGCGGGCCTGGCGCGTGACGTAGGCCTTCCACTCGTTGGCGTACTTCATCACGGAGGCGCGGCAGGCGTCGTTGAATTTGTCGATGCCCATGGCTTCGATCTGGGTCTTGTCCGTCATGCCCAGCTGCTTCATGGCTTCGAGCTCAGCAGGAAGTCCGTGCGTGTCCCAGCCGAAGCGGCGCTCTACACGCTTGCCGCGCTGGGTTTGGTAGCGGCCCACGAGGTCCTTGGCGTAGCCGGTGAGCAGGTGGCCGTAGTGAGGGAGGCCGTTGGCGAAGGGAGGGCCGTCATAGAAGACGAACTCGTTGCTGCCGGCTGCCCCGCCGGGAAGGTCGCTGTCGCGCTGGTCGATGCTGGCTTGGAAGGTGCCGTCTTCATCCCAGTATTTGAGGATGCGCTCTTCGATTTCCGGGAACTTCACGGAAGCGGACACGCCAGGTGTGCCGGACGAAGACGCTGAGGCCTTGGGGTAGTGGGTCATCTCATATCCTGTGATAGCTGGTTGACTGTCAGGATGCGAGGACGGCTTCGGCGGTGATCTGCATCACCACCGGTACCGCGGTACCACCTCACTTACCGGAACCTTGGCCTCCCCGGGTAAGGAAGGACTGCCGGTGCCGGCCTCTCATTACTGCTGTGACGGGCTTACCCGTCCGGTTCTACCGGGCGCTTGCCACTTTGCAGGTGGTCAGTGCCGTTCTTCCGGAAGCTCACCGGTGATGGCCGGGTCAAAGCTGGTCCTCCAAGTCTAGCGGCAGCTGAGTGCCCGGCTCTACTTGCGGTTCATCCTTTGGGTGGAGTCCGTCGCACGTGGCGGTGCATAGACTCGAGCCCATGACACACCCCGCACCTTCCATGATGGAAACCCGCCGTGCGCCGCGCCGTGCTTCAGTTGTGTGTTCGGTATTGGCGTTGCTTGCGGTGCTGCCCGTGGCCGGGGTGTCCATGTTCCGGGCGATCCCTGCGGAATGGCCCTTGGTGGTGGTGCAGTTGTTGTCCTTCACCCCGTGGATGGTGCTTCCTGCTGCGTTTGCCTTGATGCTGGCTGTGGTGGGGCGGCGGCGTTGGGTCATCATCGCGACGTCGGCCCTGCTGGCTGTCCAGTTGTTCTGGCTGTTTCCGATGGACGCCGGAAAGCCGGAGGCACTGCCTGCCGGTACACCAACCGTGGCGCTGAAGGTGATGAGCCTCAACTCTGAGTACGGGGAGGCCGACGCCGCGGCAATCGTGAAGTTGGTCCGGGACAACGGCGTCCAGCTCCTGGCCATTCAGGAACATACGCAGGGACTGGAGGATCGCCTGGAATACGAGGGCTTGGATCGGATGCTGCCGAACCGGGTCAGCGAACCACATGACGATGCCTCCGGTGGCGCCGTATATTCGGTGTTTCCGCTCGAGCCCAACGGGCTCCTGCCTGATACGCCCTTCCGGAATGATGTCACCCGCGTACTCGTCTCGAACCCGGGTTCCGGGTCCAAGGCCACGCTGAACCTCACCAACGTTCACGCCCTCCCGCCGGTGGATGAGCGGATTGACCAGTGGCGGAGCGACCTCGTCAAGATCGCCCGCCAGGCGTCAAGCCCGGGGAATCACCTGCTGATGGGTGACTACAACTCCACCTATGATCACTCCGAGTTCCGGGCGTTGCTCGCTGATGGCCCGCAAGGCACCAAGCTCGTGGACGTCGGGACAGCCTCCGGTGCACGGTTCTCTCCCACGTGGCCCATGGAGGGACCCCCGCTTCCGGGCATCGTGATCGACCATATGGTCACCTCATCCCGCATCAGCAGCAGCGGCTATGCCGTCCACCGGGTACCCGGTTCGGACCATGCGGCGATCATGGCCACGCTCGCAGTCCCGGCCGGCTGACGGGCCTTAGCCCTCTTTGCGAATCAGCTTGTGGTTGGCTGCCTGGGCCACAGGGCGGACAACAATCTGGTCAAGGTTGATGTGATGAGGCAGCGAAACGGAGTACGCCACCACGCCGGCCACGTCCTCTGCGGTCAGCGGCTTCTCCACCCCGGCGTAGACCTTGGCCGCGGCGTCTTTGTCGCCGAGCCGGTTGAGCGCGAACTCCTCTGTCTGCACCAGCCCCGGGGCAACCTCAATGACCCGGACATTGTTGCCCACCTCTTCGAGGCGAAGCGCGTTGGTCATGGCGTGCTGGGCGAACTTGGCAGCGTTGTAGCCTGCGCCGCCCTCGTAGGCGGACAGTCCGGCTGTAGAGGTGAGGTTAAGAACAGTTCCTTCGCCGTTTTCCCGCAGCATCGGCAGGAAGGCCCGGGTGATCTTCATGGTGCCCAGGACGTTGACCTGGTACATCCAATCCCAATCTTCCGTGTCAGCGTTGGCGATGGTGTCCGCACCCCGTGCACCGCCGGCGATGTTGATGAGGGTGTCAGCACCTCCGGCCTTGGTGACGGCCGCGAGCAAGGCCGAGACGTCGTCGTCGAGCGTGATGTCAGCCGGGAACGGCACCGCACCGGTTTCGGCGCCCAAGGCGCCGAGCCTGTCCGCCCGGCGAGCAACGGCGAAGACCTTCCATCCGGCGGAAACCAGCGCCTTCACTGTGGCCTCGCCGATCCCAGTGCTTGCACCGGTGACGACTGCCGTCTTGTTGTTTCCTGCATTCTGTCCGGAAGGCGTGTTGTGCGCTGCCAAAGTCATGGCACTACCTTATCCGGGGCGCAGCTCCTCCAACGGGCGGGCTGTAACGCCAGGCCATGAAACAATTGATCCATGGCTGAATCAACGCAGGGTACAGACACGCCCGCCACCGCCCCCATCAACGTTCCCGACAAGCCGGCCCTGGAGGGCCTTGAGGCTGCCCTGACGCAGCGCTGGCTGAGTGAAGGAACCTACAAGTTCAACCCGGACACCACCCGGGAGCAGGTCTACTCGATCGACACTCCCCCGCCCACGGCATCCGGCTCGCTCCACGTGGGCCACATGTTCTCCTTCACCCAGACTGACGTCCAGGCCCGCTACATGCGCATGACCGGCAAGAACGTCTTCTACCCCATGGGCTGGGACGACAATGGACTGCCCACCGAGCGCCGCGTCCAGAACTACTACGGTGTGCGTTGCGATCCCGCCATCCCCTACAAGGCCGACTACACGCCCCCGGCACAACCGGCCAAGAACCAGCGCGATTTCGACGTCGTTTCGCGCCAGAACTTCATCGAACTGTGTGAAGAACTCGCCGTTGAGGACGAAAAGGTCTTCGAGAACCTGTTCCAGACCCTTGGTCTGTCGGTGGACTGGGACCTCACTTACCGCACCATTGACGACACTTCGCGTGCGGTGTCCCAGCGCGCCTTCCTCGCGAACCTCTCGGCCGGTGACGCCTACATGGCCGAAGCACCCACACTCTGGGATGTAACGTTCCGCACCGCCGTTGCCCAGGCCGAGCTAGAGGACCGGGAAGTTGCCGGCGCCTACTACCGCTACCCCTTCTTCACCGAAGACGGCGACAAGATCTTCATCGAGACCACCCGCCCCGAACTTCTGGCTGCCTGCGCGGCCCTGGTGGCAAACCCCGACGACGAGCGGTACCAGCCGCTCTTCGGCAAAACCGTGAAGTCGCCCCTGTTCGACGTCGAGCTCGAGGTCAAAGCGCACCCCCTCGCCAAAGCGGACAAGGGCTCCGGCATCGCCATGGTCTGTACCTTCGGTGACCTGACCGACGTCACCTGGTGGCGCGAGCTGCAGCTGCCCACGCGCGCCATCATGGGCCGCGATGGCCGCATCATTGCAGACACCCCTGAATGGATCACCACGGACGCCGGCAAGGAAGCCTACGCTGCGATCGCCGGCAAGACCGCTTTCTCCGCCAAGGAAGCAGTGGTTGAACTGCTCAAAGCAGCGGACCTGCTGGACGGCGAACCCAAGAAGATCACCCACCCGGTGAACTTCTTCGAGAAGGGTGACAAGCCCCTTGAGGTTGTTACCTCCCGTCAGTGGTACATCCGTAATGGTGGCCGCGATGAGGAACGCCGCGAACGCCTGATCGGCCGTGGCCAGGAAATTACCTTCCACCCGGCCTTCATGCGTTCACGTTACGAGAACTGGATCGCCGGCCTGAACGGTGACTGGCTCGTATCCCGCCAGCGCTTCTTCGGCGTGCCCATCCCCGTCTGGTACCCGCTGGACGCCCAGGGCAACCCGGACTACGACAACCCCATCCTGCCTTCGGACGAGATGCTTCCCGTGGATCCTGCCGCGGACGCTGCTCCCGGTTTCGAGGAATCCCAGCGTGACCAGGCCAATGGCTTCACAGGTGACGCCGATGTACTTGACACCTGGGCTACGTCCTCCCTGACCCCGCAGATTGTGGGCGGCTGGAGCCGTGACGAGGACCTGTTCTCCAAGGTCTACCCCTTCGACCTCCGTCCGCAGGGACACGACATCATCCGCACCTGGCTCTTCTCCTCCGCCGTCCGCGCGGATGCCCTGCAGAAGAACGCTCCGTGGAAGCACGCGGCCATCTCCGGCTGGATCCTTGACCCGGACCGGAAGAAAATGTCCAAATCCAAGGGCAACGTTGTTGTGCCCACGGATGTTTTGAACGAGTACGGTTCGGACGCCGTGCGCTACTGGGCAGCGTCAGCAAAGCTCGGTGCAGACACGGCCTACGAGATCGCCCAGATGAAGATCGGCCGCCGCCTCGCCATTAAATTGCTGAACGCTTCGAAGTTCGTGCTGAACCTCGGCGCCACCGAGAACTCAGTGGTGACCTCCGACCTTTCGGTGCTCACCAATCCTTTGGACCGTGCACTGTTGGCGCAGCTTTCCGACGTCGTGGCCCAATCCACCAAGGCCTTCGAGAACTACGACTACGCCCGCGCACTCCAGACCACTGAGTCGTTCTTCTGGCAGTTCACGGACGACTACGTGGAGCTCATCAAGGACCGTGCCTACGGTGCCGCCGGCGAAGCCGAGCAGGCATCCGTACTTGCCGCGCTGGCGACAACGCTGGACTCCCTCCTGCGCCTGTTCGCACCGTTCCTGCCCTTCGCCACCGAAGAGGTCTGGGGCTGGTGGCGCACCGGATCAGTTCACCGTGCTGAGTGGCCGGCAGCCTTGGAGATCACCGATGGTGACACCACCATGCTCGGCACCGTGGGCGTAGCACTCAGCGGCATCCGCAAGGCAAAGTCCGAGGCCAAGGTGAAGCAGCGTACCGAGGTGCTCTCGGCATCCATTACTGCTTCGGAAGTGCTGGTAGCCCAGTTGAAGGCCGGCCTGGGTGACTTGAAGGCAGCCGCGAACGCGCAGGAGATCACTCTTCAGTCCGGCGAAGGCGAACTGACGGTCAGCGATGTTGTCCTGGCACCTGCCGAGGAGCAGCCCGCGTCGTAGCCAGAGTCCTCCCAGTCAGGGATTTTGGGCAAAGGGGAAGCCCCATCAGCGTTTTGCCGTTGGTGGGGCTTCGACTTTTCGGCTGTCTGGTGATGTCTTGACAGTCTGGCGGAATCCTTGGAATTTCAGGTCTTCCTACCTCATCACTGGTAAGTTGCTTCCAACTTTGCCAAAGGCTGCGTTGGTTGCAATCACTGAATCTTTGGTTTCCGTGTCCCTCTTCTTTCGAAGTGGGTAAGAACTATTGTTGTCCCGCCGAGGACGATGCACAAGGGCTTTGAAAGAACTACAAACCTGTAGTTCTCCTGCGGTGGAAGAGCATCCTGTGGCAGAGTATTGACCATGCCGGAACTCCCCGAAGTGCACGGCCTGTGCATGTACTTGGACACCCAACTCCACGGAGCTGTGCTGACCGAGGTCCGAATCAACTCCTTCTCTGCACTCAAGACGGCGGATCCCCCCTACACAGCCCTTGAAGGTAGGACCATTCTTGGTGCCAAGCGCATCGGAAAATTCGTGTGCATCGACGCTGACGGCCTGTTCTTCGTGTTCCATCTGGCCAAGGCCGGGTGGGTCAGGTATACCGAACACCCGTCCTCAGCCGGTTTGCGCATGGGCAAGAGCAACATCTCAGCACGGCTCCTGCTCCACCGGCCTGCCGACGACGCCCATATCGGCGTGGATCTGACGGAAGCGGGAACCAAGAAAAGCCTCGCCATCTACGTAGTGAAGGATCCTCAGGACGTTCCGGGAATAGCCACGCTGGGACCGGAGCCCCTCAGCCCCGATTTTGACCTGGACGCGCTGGCAGGAATCCTCGGATCGAGCTCACAGCAGATCAAGGGCCTGCTGCGCAGCCAGAGCGTGATCGCTGGCATCGGCAACGCTTACAGCGACGAGATTCTCCACGCCGCCAGGATTTCCCCCTTTGCCACCGCCAAGTCTTTGGACCAGGCGACGGTGGCCAGGCTATATGCGGCCATGCAGGAGGTCCTGGTGGGTGCCGTCAACGCGGCAGCCGGCAAGCCGTCCAGCGAGCTTAAGGACACCAAGCGCAGCAATTTCCGGGTGCATGCCAGGACCGGCCAGCCTTGTCCGGTGTGTGGAGATACCGTCCGTGAGGTGTCCTTTGCGGACACCTCACTTCAGTATTGCCCTACATGCCAGACCAACGGGAAGATCCTCGCCGACCGAAGAACCTCAAGGTTCCTGAAGTAGAAGCTAACCGCTAGTTGAATTCAGGGCTTTCAGTTCGGCTGCGCTTCAGCTCGAAGAAGTGGGGGTAAGCAGCCAAAGTCACCGTGGCGTCCCAGAGCTTTCCTGCTTCTTCACCCCGGGGAATCCGGGTAAGGACAGGACCGAAGAACGCCGTGCCGTTAACGGCTACCACGGGAGTTCCAACATCCTGGCCCACCAGTGAAATACCGGCGTCGTGGCTGGCGCGCAGCTGGGCATCGTATTCATCTGAGCCTGCAAAGCGTGCCAGGTCAGCGGGCAGCCCGGTCTCGGCGAGGGCCTTCTGGATCACCGAAGCGCGGTCCTTGTTACCCTCGTGGTGGATCTGCTCCCCCATGGCGTCATACAAGGGCTTGACGTAGCTGCTGCCGTGGAGCTCCTGGGCGGCAATGATGACCCGAACGGGACCCCAGCTGTCGTCCATCATGGCCCGGTAATTTTCGGGGAGGTCGCGGCCCTCATTGAGTACTGAAAGGCTCATGACGTGCCATTCGGTCTCGATGCCGCGCACCTGCTCCACCTCACCGATCCAGCGGGACGTGATCCACGCGAAGGGGCATACGGGGTCGAACCAGAAGTCAGCCTTGTTGACGTTCTCTTCGGACGCAAGCTGTTCTGGCGCAGTCTGTTCGGGCACAGGGAACTCCTCTGAGGGGTGTGTAATGGCACGACGTCGGCCCCTTGAGAACTACATCCTGGGAACCACGTCTCGTTTAGGCCAACAGGAGGTTAAGCCGACTTATTCCGGCGCTTCGCGACGACGTCGTGGGCGATCATGGTGGGCTGGGCCTTCTTGGCGACCACGTCTGCCGTGATCACCACGGTTGCGATGTCGTCCCTGCTGGGAAGATCGAACATGACAGGCAGCAGCACGTCTTCCATGATGGCCCGGAGGCCACGAGCACCTGTGCCACGCTCAAGCGCCTGGTCCGCTATGGCATCCAAGGCGTCGTCATCGAATTGCAGCTCCACGCCGTCCAACTGGAACATCTTCTGGTATTGCTTCACCAGGGCGTTCTTTGGCGTGGAGAGAATTTGGATCAGTGCCGGCCGGTCCAGGCTGGACACGGTGGTGATTACAGGCAGACGCCCAATGAATTCCGGAATGAGGCCGAACTTGAGCAGATCTTCCGGCATAACTTCGCCATAGGTATCCACGTTGTCCCGGGCCTCGTTGAGCGGTGCACCGAATCCGATGCCCTTGCGCCCGGATCGCGAACCAATGATGTCTTCCAGCCCGGCAAAGGCACCGGCCACAATGAAGAGGACGTTGGTGGTGTCGATCTGGATGAACTCCTGATGCGGATGCTTCCTGCCGCCCTGAGGGGGAACGGAAGCCACAGTGCCCTCAAGAATCTTCAGGAGAGCCTGCTGTACACCTTCGCCGGATACGTCTCGGGTGATCGACGGGTTCTCGCTCTTCCGGGAGATCTTGTCGATTTCGTCGATGTAGATGATGCCTTGCTCGGCCTTCTTGACGTCGTAGTCAGCAGCCTGGATGAGCTTGAGCAGGATGTTCTCTACGTCCTCGCCAACGTAGCCGGCTTCCGTCAACGCAGTGGCATCAGCAACGGCGAACGGCACGTTGAGGCGACGGGCCAGTGTCTGGGCCAGGTAGGTCTTACCGCAGCCTGTTGGGCCGATCAGGAGGATGTTTGATTTAGCGATCTCCACGTCCTCGTGGTGGGAGCCTTCGCCGAGGCTTCCGGCCTTTGGGGCATGGCCGGCCTGAATGCGCTTGTAGTGGTTATAGACCGCTACTGCCAGCGAGCGTTTGGCGGGCTCCTGGCCGATGACGTATTCCTGCAGGAAGTCGAAGATCTCACGCGGCTTGGGCAGTTCGAAGCTACCGAGATCGGAAACTTCAGCAAGTTCCTCTTCGATGATCTCGTTGCAAAGCTCGATGCACTCATCGCAGATGTAGACACCGGGCCCGGCAATCAGCTTGCGTACCTGCTTCTGGCTCTTTCCGCAGAAAGAACACTTCAGCAGATCCGTGCTCTCGCCAATCCGAGCCATGTGGGAATCCCTTCGTTGCATGCGGGTAATGCGGCTCCGCGCCGTACTCAAGTGTGCGGCCACGCCGCGGTTGGCACCACCGTGACAACATCCACTCTAGGTCACAATGGGCTGCTTGGGTGGAAACAGAACGCCGGTGCGGTCCATATTTCGTGAACCGCACCGGCGTCGTAATCCGTGCGCTACCGGGCGATTGCCTGGGGCTTGATCTTACGGGAGTCCAGAACCTGGTCAATAAGACCGTAGCTCAGGGCGTCCGCAGCGGTCAGGATCTTGTCTCGCTCGATGTCGTTGTTGACCTGCTCGGACGTACGGCCCGAGTGGTGCGCCAACGTGTCCTCAAGCCAGGTGCGCATGCGCATGACTTCCGCGGCCTGGATCTCGAGGTCCGAAGCCTGGCCGCCCTGGCCACCCGAGAGAGCCGGCTGGTGGATCAGCACGCGGGCGTTCGGCAGGGCCAGACGCTTGCCGGGCGTACCAGCGGCGAGCAGCACGGCAGCCGCGCTGGCCGCCTGCCCCAGGCACACCGTCTGGATCTCCGGTCGGATGTACTGCATGGTGTCGTAGATGGCCGTCATTGCAGTGAACGAGCCACCCGGAGAGTTGATGTACAGGGTGATGTCCCGGTCCGGGTCAGTCGATTCCAAGACCAGCAGCTGGGCCATGATGTCGTCGGCGGACGCGTCGTCAACCTGGACGCCAAGGAAGATGATGCGGTCCTCGAACAGCTTGGTGTACGGGTCCTGGCGCTTGAAGCCGTAGGGCGTGCGCTCCTCGAACTGGGGCAGGACGTAACGGCTGGACGGGAGATTACCGGCAGACCATCCGAAGTTGTAGTTCATGTTCTTTACTCCTGGGGTTTCAGTGGTTCTTTGTGCCGGTTAGTTTTCGGAGTTCGACTGGTTGGCCGTTCCGCCGCCGCCTGCAACAGAACCGGCGTGCGCCGAGATCTTGTCGAAGAAGCCGTATTCCAGGGCTTCAGTGGCCGTGAACCACTTGTCGCGGTCGTTGTCCTTGAGGATGGTTTCCACGGACTGCCCGGTCTGCTCCGCAGTGAGCTCAGCCATGACCTTCTTCATGTGCAGGATGAGTTCCGCCTGGATCTTGATGTCCGAGGCCGTGCCGCCGATGCCGCCCGAGGGCTGGTGCATCAGGATGCGGGCGTTGGGTGTGGCGTAACGCTTTCCCTTGGTTCCGGAGGAAAGGAGGAACTGACCCATGGACGCTGCAAGACCGGTTGCCACGGTGACCACATCGTTCGGGATGAACTGCATGGTGTCGTAGATAGCCATGCCGGCCGTCACGGAACCACCCGGGGAGTTGATGTACAGGTAGATGTCCTTCTCCGGGTCCTCGGCCGAGAGGAGGAGGAGCTGCGAGCAGATGGCGTTGGCGTTCTCGTCACGGACTTCAGAGCCGAGCCAGATGATGCGCTCTTTCAGCAGGCGGTTGTAGATGTAGTTGTCCTGGGCTGCGGGATCGACAGTTGCCATCCGGGGAGCCTCTGATTGCTGTGACATAAGTACTTACCTCTCGCTGGTGCCAGTGACCTCACTGAACTTCACTACTTGGACACTAACCGTTTTCACGGGCGATTTGTTCGCCGAAATCGCACTGTTCGCTGACGGCGCACGTCTGCGTTCAACGTCGAAGTTCAGCCTTAAAGCAAACCGGCCCCGGATCAGAGATCCGGGGCCGGTTTGAAGTCGTGAACTAGAACTTCACTGCTGCGGGGTCGTCGCTTGCGACAACGTCAGCTTCTTCGTTCGCTTCACCAGCTGCAGCCTCTTCGGCTGCTGCTTCGCCTGCGGGGCGGACGAAGTCGGTGAGGTCAACCTTGTTGCCCTCGGAGTCGACTACCTCTGCCTGACCCAGCACAACGGCCAGGGCCTTGCGGCGGCGAACCTCGGAAACCATCATGGGAACCTGGCCGCTCTGATCAATGATCTGTGCGAACTGGTTGGGGTCCATGCCGTACTGGCTTGCGGTGGTGACGATGTAGTCGATCAGCTCGTTCTGGCTGACGTCTACTTCTTCCTTGTCCGCAATGGCGTCGAGGATGATCTCGTTCTGGAAGGCGCGCTCGGTGTTGGCCTTGACCTCGGCGCGGTGCTCCTCGGTGTCGTGGTCACCTTCGCCGTGTGCGTTCTCCGGGTTGAAGTGAGCTTCGATCTGCTCTTCAACCACGGAGTCCGGAACCGGAACCTCAACCAGCTCAACGAGCTTGTCAAGAACCTTGTCGCGAGCTTCAACACCCTGCTCGACGACCTTGGAGTCGGCAGCCTGCTTGGCGAGATCCTCACGGAGTTCGGCAAGGGTGTCGAACTCGGAGGCGAGCTGAGCAAAGTCGTCGTTCGCTTCGGGGAGCTCGCGCTCCTTGACAGCCTTGACAACAACCTTCACCTGCGCGGATTCGCCGGCATGGTCGCCGCCAACCAGTGTGGTCTCGAAGATTGCTTCTTCGTCGGCAGAGAGGCCGGTCACGGCTTCGTCGAGGCCTTCGAGCATGGTGCCGGCGCCGACCTGGTAAGAAAGGCCGGCAGCGGAATCGATGTCTTCGCCATCGATGGTGGCGGTGATGTCGATGGTCAGGAAGTCATCGTTCTTGGCAGGACGTTCAACGGACTTCAGCGTGCCGAAGCGGCCGCGCAGCTCGTCCAGGGACTTGTCCACGTCAGCTTCGGAGGACTCAGCAGCGGCAACCTCAACCTTGATGCCGGCGTAGTCGGGCAGCTCGATCTCAGGGCGGACATCGATCTCAACCTGGAACTTGAGCTCGCCATCGGTTGCGGACGGGTCCGGAACCTCGGTGATTTCAACCTCGGGACGGCTCAGGGGGCGTACGCCGGTTTCCTGAACTGCAGCCTGGTACCAGCCGTTGAGGCCATCGTTGATGGCGGTCTCCAGAACGTAGCCACGGCCAACGCGCTGGTCGATCAGCTTGGAGGGAACTTTGCCCTTGCGGAATCCGGGAACCTGGATCTGCGAAGCAACGGTCTTGTACGCGGCATCGATGCTCGGCTTCAGTTCCTCAAAGGGAACCTCAACGTTGAGCTTGACCCGCGTTGCGGTGAGGTTCTCGACAGCGCTCTTCACAGTCTAAGTACTCCTGAATTTGTGGGTATGGGGTTCTGTCGTGTCCCTGAAGCGGACACAAACACAGAGTCGGGGTGACAGGATTTGAACCTGCGACTTCCTGCTCCCAAAGCAGGCGCTCTAGCCAAGCTGAGCTACACCCCGAATGCACAGGACAGTCTACGGGGAAGTAAGCCAAGAATGCACATTTGACACTGCCGCCGGAATTAGGTTTAGTTGTACCCGGCTTCAACAGCCACCGGGAAGATGTCCTGAACAAGGATATCCGTCCTGGGGACGTAGCTTAATGGTAAAGCCTCAGTCTTCCAAACTGATTACGCGGGTTCGATTCCCGTCGTCCCCTCCACGAAGAAGGGCCCCGATCCATGGATCGGGGCGCTTCTTGCTTCATCGCAACGTTCGGAAAAAGCCTATATTTGGCAGCCGGGACACCAGTACAGCTTGCGTGCACCGATTTCCGTCATCCCCACCAGCGTTCCGCAGGCCCGGCAGGGCATGCCGTCACGCTTATACACAAAGTGGGCATCGGCGTCGGGCGCTGCAGCACCGCCGCCGGTCCACAGAGTGGATGGCGTCGTAACAATCCGTCCGTCACGGACGCCGTCGGACATGGTGTCCACAGTGTCGTCCCAGAGGCGGCCAGCGGTTTCCACATCGATGCTGCTCCCCGGCGTCCACGGATCGACCGCTTGCCGGAACAGCACCTCGGCCCGATAGATGTTGCCGACACCGGCCAGTACCGACTGGTCCATCATCAGCAGTGCTACGGCCGTTTTGCGTCGACGCAGGCGTCGAATGAACTCATCCCGGTCCCCCGGGCGGTTGTGTAGCGGATCGGGCCCCAAACGGTCCAGCACGGCCGCGGCCTCGGCAGAGGTGATTGCCGCGCACGTCGTGGCACCACGGAGATCAGCCCAGCCATGGTCTGAGACCAAGCGGACACGGACGGCGCCTACCGGCGCGGGCGGCCCTGAGTACTCGCCGTCGTCGGCAGCTGAGCCGCTTTCCCGTTCGCCGATACGACGCGGAGCCCCGATGCTGGAAGCTCCCGTAAAGGAGCTGTCACCGCCAAAGCTCCATGCACCGTAGAGGCCCAGATGGACGTGAAGGAATAGCTGGTGGTCGAACCTGAGAAAGAGCTGCTTTCCATGGGCAGCAGCATCCACCATGATGTGCCCGGTGAGTAGCTCCGCGCCGGCAGCGAACCTGCCTTGCGGGCTGGAAACGTCCAACGGCCGGCCGCCAAAAACATCCTGGAATTGGCGGGCCAGCCTATGGACCGAATGCCCCTCGGGCACTACTCGACGATCTCGCCGGTGGTTTCGTACACCGCGATTTTTCCGATTCGGCGAACGTGGCGTTCGTCGTTGCTGAACGGTTCCTGCAGGAAGGCTTCAATGAGCTCAGTGGCTTCTTCAACGGTGTGCTGGCGTCCGCCAACAGCTACGACGTTGGCGTCATTGTGCTCGCGGGCCAACTTAGCTGTGGAGAGGTTCCAAGCCAGCGCAGCGCGGACGCCGTTGACCTTGTTGGCAGCAATTTGTTCCCCGTTGCCTGAGCCGCCCAGCACGATGCCAAGAGCGTGCACACCGGCTTTCTGGTCCGCCACCACCGCAAGGCCGGCATTGATGCAGAACGAGGGGTAGTCGTCCAGGGCGTCGTACTCCTTGGGCCCGTGATCCACCACTTCGTAGCCTTTGGCCGTGAGGTGGCTGACCAGGTGGGCACTGAGTTCCATGCCGGCGTGGTCGGTAGCAATGTGGACGCGGGGTGTTGTCACAGGAAGTCCATTCTTTCTGGCGCGCCGGTACGGCATATGGCCGGGGCGCGGCGATAAGGGATGCGCTACCTAGGGTACCGCTACCCGGGTTGTTGGGCCGGTCCGTCGCCGTGGGCCCGGTGCGCGGCCCTGTTGAGAACCCCGGCGAGTTTGTCCGCGGACGCGTGGGTCCCTGCACTGAGTGCCACCCGGCCTCCGTTAAGTTTCCTTACGACGACGGCCGGGCCGCTGCTGACCAGCATTGCGGTTGCGTCGTCGTGATGCCGCCACCCCCACCCGCCATAATCTGCGGCCTTTACGTCAGCGGGGGCTGCCGCAGCGATGTCGACGGCGGGTACCGTCAGGACGCGCACGATCCCGCCGGCGAACACCTGCAGCCCTCCCCTGTCCGCCCGCACGCGCGCGAACAGGAACCCTGCACCAATCAGCGCTGCCACTGCCACCAAGGCACCGAGCCATGGGACCGCCACCGCTATCAGCGCAGCGGGGAACAGCGCCGACACGATGATCATGACGAACACAGAGCTCCGGGCATGCACCCACAAGCGGAGGGTGTCGCGGGCAAGATCGGGGTCTTCCAGAAGGCGCAGCTCTTCTTGGAGGGCGACATCATCTTCCCGTGTCCATCGCGGGTCCGGTTTGAAAGCGAACATCATGACGACACCCAAGGCCACGGCGGCACCACTGCCCATGGCCAGCACGATCGGGTCAACGTGGGACTCTCGGGCATCCGCCAGCCCGGATTGGCCCACCAGGCCGGCCGCCAACACCGTGGTGATGAACAGGCTCACCATGAGGCCCACGCCCATCATGACGCGCCGCATCACCACCGGCCGGGAAATCGAAACCGCTTGAAGGAAGACCGCCCAACCGCAGAAAATGATGAGGGCGGCGCCGCCGGTTACATAGGCACCGAAAGGCGCGAAGGACGTCCCGCCGTCGGCGTTCCACATCACGGCTACCGGGTTGGGGAGATCGTTGCGCAGCATCTGGGCGCACACCACGAACCCGATGGCAAGCAGCAGCGGAAAGGCAACCGCAAACCTCAGTGCGCGGAAATCGAGAGTGTCCCGGAACGATGCCATAATCCAACGCTACTCCGTGGGGCGACACTGTGGTGCTCACTCCTTGCCTTCCCGGCCTGGAGTGAAAGAATGGCTTCACACCAGCGACCGGCCATGACGGACCGGCCATCCCAAAATCTCCGGAGGCACCACTTGCCAGGCCTGAATCTCACGCGCGAAGAAGCCGCTAACCGCGCCGAACTGCTCAACGTCGAGTCGTACAACGTCACCTTGGACCTGACCCAGGGAGCAGAGACCTTCGGCTCCACCACCGTCGTAAAGTTCTCCGCGGCACCGGGATCGTCAACGTTCATCGACGCCATCACGGCAGCGGTCCACAGCGTTACGTTGAACGGCACCGACCTGGACCCCGCCGAAGTCTCTGACGGCGTCCGAATCCAGCTCCCGGACCTGGCCGCGGACAACGAACTCGTGGTGGTGGCAGATGCTCCCTATATGAACACCGGCGAGGGCCTCCACCGCTTCGTTGACCCTGTTGACGGTGAGGTTTACCTCTACACGCAGTTCGAGGTTCCGGACTCCCGGCGCATGTTCGCCGTCTTTGAGCAGCCCGACCTGAAAGCAAGCTTCACGTTCACGGTCACTGCGCCGTCGCACTGGGACGTTATCTCCAACTCGCCCACTCCGCTTCCGTCCGAGACCGCGCCCGGTGAGGACGGCGGCGCCCGCTCCGTGTGGGAATTCACGCCCACCCCGCGCCTGTCCTCCTACGTCACGGCTTTGATCGCCGGACCTTACCAATCAGTTCGCGCCGAGGTCACCAGCTCCGACGGCCGGGTGATCCCGTTGGGAGTATTTGCCCGTAAGTCCCTCATGCAGTACCTCGATGCGGACAACATCTTCGAGCTGACCCGCCAAGGCTTCGAGTTCTTCGAGGCACAGTTCGGCTTCCCGTACCCCTTCGAGAAATACGACCAGCTCTTCGTGCCGGAGTTCAACGCCGGAGCCATGGAAAATGCCGGTGCAGTGACCATCCTGGAAGGCTATGTCTTCCGCGGAAAGGTCACAGGCGCTCAGATTGAGCGCCGTGCCATCACCGTCCTGCACGAACTGGCGCACATGTGGTTCGGGGACCTGGTGACCATGCGCTGGTGGAACGACCTCTGGCTCAACGAGTCCTTTGCTGAATACATGTCTCACTTGGCCGCTGTTGAGAACACGGAATTCGACCGGGCCTGGACAACGTTCGCCTCCGTGGAAAAGTCCTGGGCCTACAAGCAGGACCAGCTGCCCACCACGCACCCGATCTTCGCCGAGATCAACAACCTTGAAGACGTCGAGGTTAACTTCGACGGCATCACCTATGCCAAAGGCGCTTCCGTACTGCGGCAATTGGTGGCGTGGGTGGGCCCGGAACAGTTCATGGCCGGTGTCCGCACATACTTCGCCAAGCACGCGTGGAAGAACACCGAGCTCGCGGATCTCATGGTTGAGCTCGAAGCCGCCAGTGGCCGCGACCTGGACGCCTGGGGCAAGCTGTGGCTTGAAACCGCCGGAGTGAACACCCTCGCCCCGGAGCTGACCGTCGACGCCGATGGCACCATCACCGATTTCGCGATCCTGCAAACCGCAATCGACGAACAGCCCACTCTCCGCCCGCACCGCCTCGCTGTCGGCTTCTACACGCTCTCCGGGGAAGGCAAGCTGGAGCGCACCCACCGCGAGGAACTCGACGTCGACGGGCCCCGCACCGAAGTCCCCGCCCTTGCCGGACTCTCCCGGCCGGACCTGATCCTGTTGAACGATGACGACCTCGCCTACGCTAAGGTCCGCCTCGACGAGCACTCCCTCGCCACAGCCAAGGCCCACCTGAAGGACTTCGCCGCCAGCCTGCCCCGCACCTTGGTCTGGGGTTCGGCCTGGGACGCTGCCCGCGACGGCGAAACCCCCGCCCGCGGCTACGTGGAACTGATCCTGGCGAACATCGCCTCGGAAACGGACTCCTCGGTGATCCTGGTCCAGCTGCGCCAACTCGCCACCACGTTGACGTATTACGTGGCAGCCGAGCACAAGCTTGCCTCGACGATCGCGGCCGCAGACACACTGTGGGAGCTCGCTTCGTCCGCTGCGGCGGGATCGGATGCCCAGCTGCAGTTCGCCAAGTCATTCGCTCAGCTGGCACGCAGCGCCGGACAGTTTGACCGTATCCAGGCCCTCTTGGAGGGTACGGAGACCCTCCAAGGCCTCACTATTGACCAGGACATGCGCTGGGAACTCCTCACGGCCCTCGTGGCCGGCGGACGGCAGGATCAGGCGCGGATCGACGAAGAACTCGCCCGCGACAACACCTCCAACGGCCAGAACGCCGCAGCCCTAGCCACAGCGGCCATCCCCACCCCGGAGGCCAAGGCAGCAGCTTGGGATTCCATCGTGGTCAAGGGAGACCTCTCCAACGCCTTGCAAGCCTCAGCTGTGGCCGGCTTCATGCGTGTGGCGGACACTGCCTTGTTGGAGCCTTTCGCGGAGAAGTATTTCGAAGCAGTGCCCGGAATCGTCGAGGAACGAACACACGCCTTGGCCCAGCAGATCGTGGTGGGTCTTTACCCTGCACAGCTCACTATGCAGGCCACGGTAGACCGTACCGACGAGTTCCTGGCAGGACTCCCGGAGGAGAGTGCAGCTCTGCGCCGCATGATGCTGGAAAACCGCGACGGCGTGGCCCGTGCCCTGCGTGCACGGGCATCGGACGTCTAAGCCCTGCGGTTCCATCGGGCCCATGCGGACAGTTTTCGCTCCATGGCTAAACTGTCCGCATGGGCCTCAACGAACACCACTACGCTCTTACCGTCCGCTGGACTGGAAACCTCGGCGAAGGTACGGCCAGCTATCGGGGATACTCACGGGACCACGACGTTGAGATCAGCGGGTTGCCCACGTTAAAGGGATCAGCCGACCCCACGTTCCACGGCGACCGGGCACGCTACAACCCGGAGCAACTACTACTTGCCGCGCTCTCGCAATGCCACATGTTGTCCTTCCTGCACGTGGCGGTCAAACACGGCGTGGTTGTCACCGGCTATGAGGACAACGCCGAAGGCCTCATGATGCTCAACCGGGACGGCAGCGGCCAATTCGATAGTGTCACCCTGAAGCCGCACGTCACCATTGCCGATCCCGCCCACGCAAGCCTTGTACCGCAGCTACATCATGAAGCCAACCAGGTCTGCTTCATCGCCCGCAGCGTCAACTTCCCGGTACTCCACGAGCCAACCACGACGGCGGCAGCAGCCTAACGCTCCTCAAGCCGCCACAGTGCCACGAGCCTTTGTTCGGTGTCACGGCTCAGACCTGCTTTGCGTACCCTTTCCAGACCCCGCTGTTTCTCGTCCTCGAGCGTTGCCATGAGCGTTTCCTGCCACGGCCGCAAGACCATGCCCCGCTCACGTGCCGCTTGGTTTGTCCGCGCCTGGAAGCCATCGTGGTCCGCCGGCAACCACAGTGGCAGAGAATCCGGGCCCGCCCAGTAGTCGACGCCGTGGCGCACGAGCCAATCTTCGTCAGGCCGGATAACATCCTGAGCCGCTCCATCACCCACTGCGGTTTCAGCAGCACGCCTCGACTCGGCGATGTAGTCCTCGAACCGCACCACGTCTCCCAGGGCGTTGTAGGTCCCCGTCAATCCTTCCTCAGCGGATTGCAGGATCCACGCCGCCAAGTCCCGGACATCAATGATCTGCGTAGCGTCATCCGGGATGTCCGGTACCAGCACCGTGTCAGTGTTCGCAGCGAATCGGGCCGGCCAGTAACCGTATCTGTCAGTACCGTCCCCCGGTCCGCCAATGAGACCCGATCGAACGATATGCGCCTTCGCTCCCACCGTGGCCAGCGTCATCTGCTCGATCGCTGATTTGGACTCGCCGTACGTGTCCGGGGTGCCTGCCTGACCTTCCGGCAAGGGCTCCAGAAGTGCCGCGGTCTCATCTGCGCCAGGAACCGAGGCATCCGCGTACACGGAGCAACTTGAGACGAACGTCCAATGAGCGGCGGCCGGACCCAGCACGTCCAGTGCCACACGGGCCTGCACGGGATCCCGTGAGACGTCCACCACTTCATCCCAGCCGCCCCCAACCCCCGCGAAGGCCGCGGCACCAGCGGCGCGGTCGCCCCTGACCCAGGTGACGCCGTCGGGCGGGTTTGCTGAACTTCCGCGCGCTAAACAGGTGACGTCATGCCCGGCAGCTACAGCCTGCCGGGCGATTTCTGCTGAAAGGAAGGCGGTACCGCCCAACACCAGGATGCGCATACCGTCACGCTACGGCGCTAGGGTTGTAGGTGGACAGAGTGTTCCGCGCCCGGCGAACACGGGCCGACGACAAGGAGCTATTCCACCTTGACCTCCATCCCCCTGGCGGAAACCATCAACATCGAACCCGAAAAAATCGATCTCATGTCGATCCTCATCACAGTGGGTGTAGGCCTGGCTGTGTGGATCGTTGCACGGTTCATCATCCTGCGGATCACGAGACGGGTGTCCGCGGGCAGTTCGTTTTTCAAAAAGCCGCACTTCAAATGGGTGCAACCCGCCATCCGTGCGCTGGACCATGAACGACGATCACAGCGGGCCGAGACCATCGGTTCACTGCTGACAAGCTTGGTCAGCGTTGTGGTGGTGGTGATCGTGATCATCTACGTCCTCAAATACATGAACGTAGACGTCGCTCCCCTGCTGACCAGCGTCGGCATCCTGGGTGTTGCCATCGGCTTCGGCGCCCAGCAGTTGATCCGCGACTTCCTCGCGGGGATCTTCATCACCATTGAGGACCAGTACGGGATCGGCGATGTGATCGTCACCAGCGAAGTGATTGGTACCGTTGAATCGGTGGGCCTGCGCATTACGCGGGTCCGCGCTGAGGACGGAGCCATCTGGTACCTGCGCAACGGCGAAATCCTCCGCGTGGGCAACCGCTCACAGGGCGACTACGTACCGTTGGAAACACCGGACACCACCGATGAGCCCGGCGCTGCGGCAGCTGCGCCCGTGACAGCAGGCGCACCGCGCGTCACCAAAGCCGAGGAGAAGTCCAATGAGTAACACCGAAGCCGGGCAAACACCAGCGCCGGGGGCTGGGCCCCGACGCCAGCTGATGCAGAACGACCCCTTTAGCCAGCCCGCCTACACGGACAGCTTCTACGCAGCAGTTGGCGGCCATGAAACGTTCGTCAAGCTCATCGATGTCTTTTACGACGGCGTTGCCACGGATTCGTTGCTCCGGCCCATGTACCCGGAAGAGGACCTGGAGCCGGCAAAGCGCCGCTTCCTCATGTTCCTGGAACAGTACTGGGGTGGTCCCACCACCTACGGCGAAGAACGGGGCCATCCCCGGCTCCGCATGCGCCACATGCCCTTCAGGGTGACTCCGGAAGCCAAGGACCGCTGGTTGTTCCACATGCGGACGGCTGTGGACTCCCTGGAGCTCTCACCGTTGCATGAGGGCACTTTGTGGGACTACATGGAACGGGCAGCGCTGACCATGATCAACAGCCCATCGGCCGGCCCCGAGGCTAGGGCCTAGAAACCGAGTCCCAAACCTGCTCCGGTCCGGACCAGCACATGGCCGCGGGGACCGCTCAGGCGGAACCAGCGGCCATTGCGGAAGACCTTCTGCTCGCCCTCGCCCAGGAAACCCAACGCGAAAGCGGCGAAGGCCGCACCTGCCGGCAGTTCATCCAGGCCGGGCAGCTCCCGGCCCCACACTGCCGCCCTCGCGGTGTTGACCACCGCTGCTCCTGCCAAAGCGGGAACGACACCAGCCACCTCCGCAATGCCGGCTTCCGCGGCTGCCTTGAGGTCGGCGTCGAGAACTGTCCCTTGGGCTTCCCAGCCGTTCCGTGGCGCACCAACGCCCGCCCACGACTCAGAAACGGTGGACGGCGGGATGGGCAGTTCCACATCTTCAGCCCCGGACCGGGCCAACCGGTCCATGACCGACGCGAGAGTCACGGTGACGTCGGCTTGGGCAGGCTCAGCGAGGGCCATGGTTCGCAGGCCAAGGATTGTAGGCGTCGATTCGCCCAGAATGCGGGGCCTCAGGACACACACGTAGGAGGCCAGGACATTGCCCGCGGCCTGAAGCCGGATAGCGCCGTCGTCAATGCTCTTAGCCCGGGTGACGAAAGTACGCAGGTCAGCGAGGTCACGAGGATCGGCGAAGCGGAAGGACTGGGTCAAGACGTCTGTCACATCATCGACTCTACCGGCATGTCTCCGGTTGAGAGGGGTTGGGGTGCCGTCTAAAGTCGAACCATGACTGAGACGAACGCTGGCTTCGACGTGGATGCACCCGCAGAAGACCCCATGGAAGTGCTGATTGGCCTGCTGGATCTTGGTGACTTCGACGGCGCCCGAACCAACGAGGACATTTTTCTGGGGCCGTCCCAAAAGCAGCCACGGCATCGCGTTTTTGGGGGCCAAGTGTTGGCGCAATCCATGATGGCCGGAATGCGGACCGTTGAGCCGGACCGGGTGGCGCACTCCATGCACGGCTACTTCCTGCGTCCCGGTGACGCCAACAAACCGATCACCTTCGGGGTGGAGAGGCTGCGTGACGGCCGATCCTTCTCGGCCCGCCGCGTACATGCCTACCAGGACGGTGTGCCGATTCTCTCGATGATCGCTTCGTTCCAGGTGGAAGACAGCGGCCTGGACCATCAGGCGCAGATGCCCGAAGGCATCCCGGACCCCGAATCCTTGCCCAGCACCGCCGAGCTGCTGTCCCACTACGACCACCCAATGGCACGGCATATGTCCTCGGAGCGGCCCTTCGACGTGCGCCACATCGACCCCGCGCTCTATGTGTCCCCACCAACAGATCACGTAGCTACCAACGCTGTGTGGATGAAGACCATGGGTCCCCTGCCTGATGACCCCAACCTCCACCGGGCAGCCCTGGCCTACGCGAGTGACTACACGCTGCTGGAGCCCATTCTCCGAAAGCATGGCCTTGCCTGGATGACACCGGGGATGAGCGTCGCCAGCCTCGATCACGCCATGTGGTGGCACCGGCCCGTGCGTGTTGACGAGTGGATGCTCTACGTTCAGGAGTCCCCCAGCGCCCAAGGAGCCAGGGGACTCGCCACAGGCCGTATCTTCAACCGTGACGGACAGCATGTGGCTACCGTTGCCCAGGAAGGCATGGTCCGGATTCCGTAGGTGCTGACGAGCCGCATGCCGGCGACGCGGTAAGACGCGTTAAGTAGTAAGGCCGGTCCCTGACGGGACCGGCCTTGCTACGTTCGTGGCTGAGGCGATCAGACTCTAGTCGCGGGTCAGACGACGGTGGGTCACGCGGTGCGGCTTTGCGGCATCGGGACCGAGACGCTCAACCTTGTTCTCCTCATAGGAGTCGAAGTTGCCCTCGAACCAGTACCATTTGGACGGGTTCTCGTCGTCACCTTCGTAAGCCAGGATGTGGGTCGCAACCCGGTCCAGGAACCAACGGTCGTGCGAAACCACTACAGCGCAGCCCGGGAACTCGAGAAGGGCGTTCTCAAGGCTGCTCAGGGTTTCGACGTCGAGGTCGTTGGTAGGTTCGTCAAGGAGGAGGAGGTTGCCACCCTGCTTGAGCGTCAGTGCCAGGTTAAGGCGGTTACGCTCACCACCGGAGAGAACACCCGCCTTCTTCTGCTGGTCCGGGCCCTTGAAACCAAACGCCGAAACATAGGCCCGCGAAGGCATTTCAACCTGACCGACCTGGATGAAGTCGTGGCCCTCGGAGACAACTTCCCAAAGGGACTTGTTGGGATCGATGCCCCCACGGGACTGGTCCACGTAGGAGATCTTCACGGACTCGCCGATCTTGAGCTCACCATCGTCCAAAGGCTCCATGCCGACGATCGTCTTGAACAGTGTGGACTTACCCACACCGTTGGGCCCAATGACGCCGACGATGCCGTTGCGGGGCAGCGAGAAGGAGAGGTCTTCGATCAGTACCCGATCGTCGAAACCCTTCTTCAGGTTCTTGGCTTCAATGACCAAGGAACCCAGGCGCGGTCCCGGCGGAATCTGGATCTCTTCGAAGTCCAGCTTGCGGGTACGCTCGGCCTCTGCAGCCATTTCTTCATAGCGTGCCAGGCGGGCCTTTGACTTGGTCTGGCGGCCCTTGGCGTTGGAGCGCACCCACTCAAGTTCCTCGGTAAGGCGCTTGGAAAGCTTTGCGTCTTTCTTGCCCTGGACCTCGAGGCGGGCTTTCTTCTTCTCCAGGTAGGTGGAGTAGTTGCCTTCGTACGGGTAGAGGTGGCCGCGATCGACTTCTGCAATCCACTCAGCTACGTGGTCCAGGAAGTAACGATCGTGAGTCACGGCAAGTACAGCGCCGGGGTACTGAGCCAGGTGCTGCTCCAGCCAAAGTACGCTCTCGGCGTCCAAGTGGTTGGTGGGCTCGTCAAGAAGCAGGAGGTCAGGCTTCTGCAGGAGAAGCTTGCACAGCGCTACGCGGCGGCGCTCACCGCCGGAGAGGACCGTGACATCGGAATCAGCCGGCGGGCAGCGCAGCGCGTCCATGGCCTGCTCCAGCTGGGAATCGATATCCCAGGCGTCCGCAGCGTCAATGGCTTCCTGCAGCTTGCCCATCTCGTCCAGGAGCGTCTCGTAGTCCGCATCCGGGTTGGCCATTTCTTCGGAGATCTCATTGAAACGCTGGATCTTGCCGTAAATCTCGCCAACGCCCTCCTGGACGTTGCCAAGGACCGTCTTCTCCTCGTTCAGCGGCGGTTCCTGCAGGAGGATGCCCACGGTGTAGCCGGGGCTCAGGCGGGCTTCGCCGTTTGACGGGGTGTCCAGTCCGGCCATGATCTTCAGGATGGTGGACTTACCAGCACCGTTCGGGCCCACGACGCCAATCTTCGCGCCAGGGAAGAACGACATGCTGACATCGTCCAGAATAAGTTTGTCGCCAACGGCCTTGCGAGCCTTGGTCATCGTGTAAATGAATTCCGCCATGCCCTTAAATCTAATGGGTAGGCGTACTTAACTCACATTCGGGCGCTGCGGTGAACTAGCGGGAGTCTCCCACGAAGCATTTTCCGGTGGCCAGTACGGGCAACACCGTAACCACCACTCCGCCGTCGCGGATCTGCCCCATAACGCAGCTCTCCCCCGCCAGTGCTGCAGCTTCCATGGCGTCAACCTCAAGACCAGTGGGCGTACGGCTTACTGAAACCTCCACATTGGCTTCGGGGATGCCTGCTGACACCAGGGCAGCACGCAACGTTTCACGGTCGGGCTTGGGGTTGCCCGCGGCCAAGGTTTTCAGCGTTGACTCCACCGCTGACGTGGTCGCCACGACAGCGGGATCAGCGGGGGCGGTCGCTTGCGGAATGGTGGAAGCGTCCGGGCTGGTTGTGGCCTCCGGACTGGTGGAGTCTTCCGGGCTGGTGGAGTCTTCCGGGCTGGTGGACGGTGACGCGGGCTGACCGGAGGATGACGTGGCCGGTGGTGTGCAGGCCGTCATCGTCAACGCGGCCGCGATGATCAGCGAGAGTCCGGCGACGCGGACTTTCCATGCGTCTGCTGCCCTGCTGTTTGCCTGTGCGGTTCGCCTGCTCATCACGTAGCCATTCTGCCATCCACAGTGGAGTGCCATTCACGTGGCGTGCTGACCGGCGTAGCGTTTCCCAGACGAGGTTCAGCGTGTTCCCAAAGGAAGATCAGCAGGCAGCACAAAAAGGTGGAGCGGCACTATGAGTGGACAAATCCGGGATGCGGTCGCACAGATCACCGTCTCTTCGTCGCGTGAAAAGGTTTGGGAAGCGCTCACTGACCCTGCCCTCATCCGGCAGTACTTCCTGGGAACCAAGATCACCACCACCTGGCGGGTGGGCGATGCGATTACGTACTCCGGCGAATACAACGGCAAGCCGTACCAAGACAAGGGCTCAATCCTTGCTTTCGATCCCCCGGAGTTGCTGAAGACCACGCATTACAGTCCGGCTTCAGGGCTTCCTGACGTTCCCGAAAACCACCACACCGTGGAGTACAGGCTGGCTGAGGAAGCCGACGGAACAACGGTGACCATCAGGCAAGGCAACAATTCGAGCGAGAAAGAAGTGGAGCAATCCACCGCTACTTGGCGGTTGGTTCTCCAAAATCTCAAAGAATTTCTGGATTCAGGGCCATAAGGGACATCCCCCTTGGACATTGCTCCAAGGGGGATGTTCTGTGCCCCAGGAGGGAATCGAACCCCCGACCGGCGGATTAGAAGGCCGCTGCTCTATCCCCTGAGCTACTGGGGCGCACTGGCGCCGTCACCACCATGGGTCGCTGGCGCCACAAAGAGTTTACAGTGCGATCGGCAAGCTGCTTGCCACCTTCACGGGACCCGGCTCTTCTCCTCCACAGCCGTCGCAGAGCCGGGGGTTATTCACATAGGCGTAAATGACACTCCTCTCCCGGACTTCTCTGGATAAAGCTGAAAGAGCCGGACAGGCGCTTCCCTATATCCAGAAGGACCACAATGAATGACATGATCACCGTCCGGGGCTTCGTAGCCTCGGAGGTCAAGAGTTCCACTACTACGCGCGGCACGTCCACCGCATCGTTCCGGCTGGGAACAACGGAGCGGCGCTACGACCGCGCCACCAACACCTGGGTGGACGGAAACACTAACTGGTACACGGTTCAGTCCTTCCGATATCTTGCCGGACACGTTGGATGCAGCGTAAAAAAGGGTCAGCGGGTCCTCGTCGTGGGGAAGCTTCGGTTGCGGCAATGGGAACATGAAGGCCGCGTCTATCACGTTGCCGAAATCGACGCCGAATCAGTGGGGCATGACCTCATGTGGGGTTCTGCAAACTTCACCCGAATGAGCGGCACCGCAGCCCCCGCCGATGCACCGTCAGTGGAGACACCCGGTACCCCCGACCGCAGCAACGAGTGGGACTCCGATGACCACGAGCACGTTCCTCCGGAAGACGAGGCCATTGAAACCGACGTCGACAATCCTGATGGCAGCGGTCCTCTGCTGGTCAACAGCACAACAGGGGAACTGGTGGGTGCCGGCGTTTGACCGTCACACCAGGTATCACGAGTCTGCGGGACCAGCCCCGCGGCTCAGACCTATTCTGGGACCATGGCACACAACCCTGCTGCTTCGAGAATCGAGACAACTCCTGCCACGTGGGCGGCTGTTGAAGAATTGTTCGGAACCAAGGGCGAACCCTCCCGGTGCTGGTGCCGGTGGTTCGCCCTGACTGGAAAAGAGTGGGCCAGCACGTCGCCGGGTGATCGGCGGGAATTGTTGAAATCAGCGTTCCAGTCCGGTCCGGCGCCGGGCGTCATGGCGTTCCGGGATGACCGTCCGGTCGGCTGGTGCGCAGTGGAATCGCGAGCGAATTATCCGCGTCTGAAGCGATCCCAGGTACTCAGGGCAGCGGCAGATCCGGTCATAACGGACCGGCTCGATCTGTGGGCGGTCAGTTGCTTCGTCGTCGCACCGAACCACAGGCGCACGGGCGTGTCCTCCGTGCTGCTCGCTGCGGCGGTGGAACATGCGTTCAACAACGGTGCAGACATCATTGAGGCTTATCCGGTGGACACGGCTCAAAGGACCAAAGCGGCGGCTTCGGACCTGTTTCACGGCTCACTTTCCCTTTTCACGGCTGCGGGCTTCAGCCCAGTGTCCGAGTCAGTTCCGGGCCGACCCGTAGTGCGGCTGGAAAAGGTCGTGCCTAACAAAGGCGGAGCGGCCCGATAAGCGGGGAAACCCCGGCTACGGCAGTGTCAGGATCATCGGCCCCTCAGCCGTGATGGCAACAGTGTGTTCGCTATGGGCGGCGCGTCTCCCGTTTGCCGAACGAAGAGTCCATTCGTCCTCATCGTGGTAGTAATCGTCCTTGCCGCCCAGGATCAACATGGGCTCAATGGCAATAACCAGGCCTTCTTCGAGCTTCATGCCCCGGCCGGGCCGTCCGAGGTTGGGGACGGGAGGTTCGGCATGCATTGTCCGGCCTATGCCATGCCCGCCATGATCAGCCAACAGCCCGTATCCGGCACGTTTCGCTTCTCCACCGATCGCATAGGCAAGGTCGCCCATTTTGCTGCCTACCCGGGCTGCGTCGATACCGCGCGCCAGTGCGGCCTCTGTCGCTTCCACCAGCTCGTGATCCTCCGGCTTTCCCGTCCCTACGACGAAGCTGACCGCCGCATCGCCGCACCAGCCTTCCAGGAAGGCGCCGCAGTCAACACTGAGCAGATCGCCGTCCTCGAGTACGTATCCGTTCGGGATCCCGTGGACCACGGCGTCGTTAACGCTGGTACAGATCACACCGGGGAACGGCACCGCCGCCCAACGTGGGTGGTAGTCAAGGAAGGCTGGCTTTGCGCCGGCATCGGAGATTACGGCGGCGGCGACGTCGTCGAGCGCTTTCAATGAGACACCCACTTCAGCTTGCTCCCGCACGGCGGACAGGGCATTGGCCACCACGCGACCGGCCTCGCGCATCATCGCGATTTGGTCCGGTGATTTCAGCATTGACATCGAGATTCCTCCGTTGTTGCCGACATGAGTGCAGGGATTAATTGACCGTGCAGGGACCTCTGTTTGAATACGCCCACTCTACGGCGGCCGTACAGCAGGAGCGAGGGCCACAATGCAGTACTCGTCCAAAGGATTCCGCCCCTCCTCCGTCCTAGAGTTGTGACATGACCATCAACGACCTCGTGCAGTCGATCCGATCAACGCTCCGCTCGGCCGGTGATGCCGAACGCGGGCTCGGAGCCCAGGCTTATTTGAAATCCGATATGCCTTCTTGGGGTGTCCGGGTCCCGGAGGTACGCAGAATAGTAAAGGAAGCCGCGAAGCAGTTTCCGGTGAAGACGCCGGCTGAGCTGCAGGAGGCCGTCCTCCAGCTGTGGCGCAATGCGGAGGCCCGTGAAGAGCGGTACGCAGCCATCGACCTGACGGGCCTGCGCATGGTCAAGGAAGACCTGCAGATGCTGCCCATATACGAGGAAATCATCCGCACGGGTGCATGGTGGGACCTCGTGGACGGGGTCTCACATCGGATTTGCGCGCTCCTGCTTTCCCACAGAGTCACCATGACCCCGATACTGCTGCAATGGTCCCGGGACGACGACATGTGGATCCGGCGGGCGGCCATCACTGCTCAACTGGGGGCGAAGTCGAAAACTGATCCCGCCCTGTTGGCAACGATCATCTCCTGGAACCTCAGGGACAACGAGTTCTTCATCCGTAAGGCCATCGGATGGGCGCTCCGTGAATACAGCAAAATAGATCCTGAATGGGTCAGGACATTCGCTGCCAACAACGCGACCACCATGAGTCCGTTGTCCACCCGCGAGGCATTGCGGCTGCTGCCGTCAGGCTGAGCTGGAATGCAGCCGGCCTCCGCCTCCGGCGAGCCTCCGCCTCCGGCGAGCCTCCGCCTCCGGCGAACCTCCGCCTCCGGCGAACCTCAGATAGGCGAGCCTCAGATAATGGGGCGAAGACCGGCTTCGTCCCGCACACGGAACAAGCTCTTGGTCTTCGGATCCACAAAGATCAGGTAGATGGCGAACAGGAGCCCAATGAGGGCTGCAGCGCAACGCGCCAGGATGATGGCAAGTCCCAGGTCCTCGCTTTGAAGGTAAGGGAACACGTCCAGCTGGTCTGAGATGGCGTAGACCATGAAGAACGAGACGATGAAGTAGAGGGCCTTCACCTGCCAGTCGTTGCGGATGCCGGTCACGGCGAAAAGCGGTATCAGCCACACCACGTACCAGGACTGAATCATGGGCGCCAGTAGGACGATCGCCGCAAAGGCCAGGGTAAGGCGGCGCATCAGGCGATCGTAGTCGCCCCGAAAAATCAGCCAAGCCACCGCTGCAACCATCAGTACTTTACCGGCGTCGTAAACCAACTTTGCCAAGGCCCAGCCGTCCAAGCCAAAAGCATTGAAGATCACGGCAACAACCATTCCGATGAGACCGACAGGCGCGTACCAGATCCAAACGCTTCCCGGAGCTGAGAGACCGTTGATCCACCCAAATCCGAATCCGTTGACGAGGCTCAAGGCGTAGAGGAGCCCGAAGCTCAGGGCCGCAGTCAGGAACCAGTAGAGGAATTTGCGCGGCCACGAGGCATCCTTGCCGGCCCACAGAAGTCCGATGAAGGGGAGGAATACCACCGTGATCGGCTTGACCGAAATGGAGAGCGTGACCAATACCAGCCCCCGAATGACACGGCGGGTGGCGCAGTAGTACAGGCCCGCCAACGCCAGCCCAATCATCAGGGCGTCGTTATGGACGCTGGCAATGAAGTTCGTGAGGAAAAGCGGGTTGGCCGCCGTCAGCCATAAGGCCCTGTGAGGATTCACGCCGTGCAGTTCCGCCAGCTTCGGCACATAAATTATGCAGAGGATGACACCCGCGGCGGCAACAAGCCGGAAAAGCATGATGCTGGCTTCGGGCTGTACGTTGGTCACCCACACTACAAGCTGCTCGATCCACAGGAACAGCTGACCGTAGGGAACCGGCGCTTCAGTCCACATTTTGTCGGCGCCCAGCTGGAAGTAGTTGGGCAGGGCCGAGATCCCGTTTTCGTAAGGATTGATGCCTTCCACCATCAACCGGCCTTGGCCGATATACGCGTAAACGTCCCTGCTGAAAAGGGGAACGGTAAACATCATGGGCAGGCCCCAGGCCGCTACAGCCTGCAGCGTGGCTTTTCGGGCTTCCAATCCCCACACCCGGACCCGCTGCCCCAGCCTTAGCCAGGCACGGACGAGCAACATGCCACCGATGGCGAGCAAAACTATGGACAGTGCGACGCCAACACCTTCAGTGCGCATCCAGATGAAAAGCGGGAGGCGACGAAGTTCGGAGACCGGAGCAAGCCAACCAACGCCCAATGAGCCGAACACCAGGAACATCGAACCAACGAAACCGGCGATCAATGGCGAACGTGCGTTATCCACCTCGCTGGCAACAGCGCCGGCTGACGGCTTTGCTGTCCCTGCCAACTGGGCGGCGGGTACTGGCACCGTCATGTGGTCGTCATCCAATCGTTCACCCGCTGGTTCGGGTCAAAATTCTGCGTCATGGGGGCGTTCGGCAACAGGATGAAACGACACTGCCGCGCTCAAAAATCGTACCATCGGAGCACTTGGAAGCCACTGAGAGATAGGCTGGGCGCGTGCCTATTACTAATGAACGCATCGTCTGGATCGACTGCGAAATGACCGGCTTGGATCTCACGAACGACGCCTTGATAGAGGTCGCCGCGTTGGTGACGGATTCCGAGCTCAACATTCTGGGCGACGGCGTGGACGTCGTCATCAAGCCGGACGACGCCGCGCTGGAACAAATGAACGACTTCGTGCGGGACATGCACACCCGCTCCAAACTTCTGGACGAGCTTCCCCACGGCAAGACCATGGCCGAGGCAGAAGCGCAGGTCCTTGAATACATCGAGAAGTGGGTCCCGGATCCCCGCAAGGCTCCGCTGGGCGGAAACTCCGTGGGAACAGACCGCATGTTCCTGGCCAGGGACATGCCCAACATCGTGGAGCACCTTCACTACCGTGTGATCGACGTCAGCACCATCAAAGAGCTCTCACGCCGCTGGTTCCCGCGTGCGTACTTCCAGTCCCCCGCCAAGCATGGCGGTCACCGCGCCCTGGGCGACATCAAGGATTCCATCGACGAACTCCGGTACTACCGCCAGGCTGTCTTCGTTCCGGCGCCGGGACCCGACACCGCCACGGCGCAGCGCATTTCCAAGGACATCATCGCCACTGCGGAGGTCTTGGGATCCAGCGAAAAGGTGTGATCTGCGCCATTTTTCAAGGTTTTTTCGCCAAAACCGGCAAAAGTGGACTTTGCACCCCAAAACAGCAGGTAAGCTATTTGTCGTTGCCTTGAAGGAAAGCCGGTCAAACGGTTCAGACCAAAAAGGCACATGGTGGGCTTAGCTCAGTTGGCAGAGCGCCTGGTTGTGGTCCAGGAGGTCGCGGGTTCAACCCCCGTAGCTCACCCCACCGAGATTGGCTCCAGAGCCGGTTTCCACAAAGGCCGCACCGGTTATCCGGTGCGGCCTTTGCTTTTAACCTCAAAGCGGACCAAGGCCGCTCCGGACTACAGCGCTAGACGAAGGAAAAACTGACATGACCGTCCTGCCAGTCACTATTTGGGGCGAACCTGTTTTGCATCGCCGGGCAAGCGAAGTGGAGGTTTTCGACGACGAGCTCCGCGCCTTGATCGCAGACATGTTCGAGACCAATGACGCTGCCAACGGGGTTGGGCTCGCCGCCCCTCAGATCGGCGTGGGAAAGCGCCTCTTTGTCTACAAGTACGCCAACGACGACGACGTCCCGGAGCAGGGCGTGGTGGTCAACCCCGTGCTGACCCTTTCCAAGGTCTCGGGCGCTCTTCCGGATCCCGACGAGCATGTTGAAGGCTGCTTGTCCTTCCCCGGCGAGTATTACCCTTTGCAACGGGCTGAATGGACACGGGTTCAGGGTTTTGACGGCAACGGCAACGCCTTGGATTTCGAAGCGACAGGCTGGTTCGCCAGAATCCTGCAACACGAGTTCGATCATCTGGACGGCAAACTGTACGTCAACCGCCTTGTGGACCGGTACTCCAAGAAGGCGTTGAAGCAGGCCAAGAAGAACGGCTGGGGTGTTCCTGGACTGACCTGGATGCCTGGCGTCGATCCCGATCCGTTCGGGCACTAAGCCATGGCCACCAGCCCTCACGCGGAGCTTTTCGAGCTCCTGGACATCACCGGCGAAGATGCCGCTGAATGCGCGCACCTTTTGGAGACGCCTCCGGATGAGCCTGTTCTTCAGGCAATGGAGGCGATGCAGGAGAGGCTTGGGACCTTTCCGGTGGACAGCATCCGGGCAGACGGTGCCGCGGAGACGGTCTGGATCGAAGCCCTGCTCCGCTTCGCACCGTCAGTTCACGCATACCACCTGGATCTCGGAATTAGTCCGGCTGTGTCGGCCGCGTCCTTGGCAGACCTGGGTTTACAGCTCCGTATCAACCGACGAGTCCACGGCCATTTTGGGCTGGACACGTGGAGCTGGCTCACGCTGCACATGGCCGGCAATTTGTTCCGGCTTGGCCGGCTGCAGTTCCATTTGGTTCCAACCGACGGCCAGGGTTCAGACTGGGTTCTTGGCGTCCATATCCCCGAAGATGGAGGCCTCTCCCCCACGTTGGTGGATGCCAGCTTTGCCGAGGCGAGCTCTTTCTTCCCCCGGTATTTCCCCGACAAACCTGCCCGTAAGGCGACGTGCGATTCCTGGATGCTGGACCCGTATCTGATTGAGCGCCTGCCGGACAGCAACATTGCCTCGTTTGCCCGCCGCTTCACGCTGGACCGTTGCACTGATGCCCCTACGGATGCCGTCTATTTCACCTTCAGGCAACGGGGACTGGACAACCTGGATAGGCTTCCGCGGGAAACCTCACTCCAGCGCGTGGTCCTGGAACGGATCGACGACGGCGGCACCTGGCAACTGGGGCACGGTCACCTGGCACTGTAGATGGTTTGCTGGTCCGGGCAAGAGGACAGGACCCGCTTCATGGCATCCTTTTCGGCCTGCGTAATCCACAGCTGATATGCCGCTTTCACCGAGACTTGCCGGGCGACGTAATGGCAGCGGAAATTCTTGTTGGCCGGCAGCCACGTGGCGGCGTCTCCTGCACCCTTCTTGACGTTGGCGGGACCGTCCGCGGCGATCAGGTTCAGCGGATCGTTTGCGAACATTTGCCGCTGCTGAACAGTGAGCTGCTGGGCCCCTTTCTGCCACGCGTCGGCGAGGGCCACCACGTGATCGATTTGAACGGCGGCACTGGTGTCCTGGCCTCTTTGGAAGGTCACTTGTGCCCCTGTGTAGGGTTCGTGAAAGCTACCACCGGCGACCTTGCACGATGAACCCTCCGTGAATTCGACGCCCGAGAGGTCCCTCCGCAGGATGTCGTTTCGTGTATCGCATCCGTTACGGTCAGCGTCCGCCCAGGCTTGACCGAAAGCGGCCCTGTCGTAGTCCGTTTTTGCCCCCCGCCCTTTGACCGGGAGCCGCTCCAGGGCGTCGCTTGCCCTCTCCGGGGTAACGGGCGCCGCACCGCGAAGGGGTTTCATCCAACCGGGGTTGTAGACAGGGGCTTCGCTTGGGCCGACTGCCCACGGTTCAGCGGTACTGAATTGTCCGGTGGTGAAAAACCAGGACAGCCCTGCCACGATGGTGGCGGCCGCCAGTCCAAGAATGGCCCACGCTTGACGTGACCTTCTCCGGGCGCGCTTGTAGGCAGACCATGTGGTACTCAAGAGACTCCATCCAGTGGGGCAGGCAATGTCCTATGAGCGTAGGACAGGGCCCCGACAGTCAGAGCCGATATCCACAGTGTGTAGGAGAAGTCACACTGCGGGCATGGGGCTTTCTCAGCGGCCTATTGCTCACGCATTACACGCTGAAGGTCCTCCGTTGCCACCGCAAGGAGGCCACGCAACTGTTCAACGCGCTGATCCGTGACGTCACCGGCCGCGTTAGCTGCGATAGCTTGATCCAGAAGTTTCTGGGCTTGTTTGTGGTTGGCCTTCGCTACGTCCAGGGCGTGCTCCAGCGTGGTCTCATGTTCCAACGTTGATTCGTTTTCCATGAACCCATTTTGATCAGGTTTCCCGGTTGATACCAGTGACTCAGCCGGGAAACCCGCCAATAGTTCGGAGCGCCTAGGCTCCTGCCCCTTCAAGCACCGCGATGGGAGCAATCACGTCACGGGCGGGGAAGGACGGCGGGTTCACACCTGCCATTTCTTCCATGACACGCACAACCTGGCAGGAGTAGCCGAACTCGTTGTCGTACCAGACGTAAAGAACCAGGTTCTTGTCGTTGGAAATCGTTGCGAGGCCATCAACAATGCCGGCGCGACGCGAGCCAACGAAGTCAGTGGACACCACATCGGGAGAGTCGATGTAGTCGATTTGCTTGCGAAGGTCCGAGTGCAAGGACATTTCGCGGAGGAAGTCGTTGACTTCGTCGCGAGTAGTGCCGTTCTCAAGGTTGAGGTTCAGGATGGCCATGGAGACATCCGGGGTGGGTACGCGGATGGCGTTGCCCGTGAGCTTGCCCTGCAACTCGGGCAGCGCCTTGGCTACAGCCTTGGCGGCACCGGTCTCCGTAATGACCATGTTCAGTGCTGCCGAACGGCCGCGGCGGTCACCCTTGTGGAAGTTATCGATCAGGTTCTGGTCGTTGGTGAACGAGTGAACCGTTTCCACGTGGCCGTGAATGATGCCGAACTTGTCGTTGATAGCTTTCAGCACCGGCGTGATGGCGTTGGTGGTGCAGGATGCCGCGGTGACGATCTTGTCGTCATCGGAGATGTCCTTGTGGTTGATGCCGTGGACGATGTTCTTGAGGTCGCCCTTGCCTGGTGCCGTCAACAGGACGCGGGCAACGCCCTTGCTCTGCAGGTGCTGGGCGAGGCCATCGGCGTCGCGCCAGCGGCCGGTGTTGTCCACCACCAAGGCATCCTTGATGCCATATGCGGTGTAGTCCACAGTGGCAGGGTTGTCCGAGTAAATGACCTGGACCTGCACGCCGTTGGCGGTGATGGTGTTGGCTTCCTCGTCCACGCGGATGGTGCCCTCGAAGGAACCGTGCACGGAGTCGCGGCGCAGCAGGCTGGCGCGCTTCACCAGATCGTTCTCAGCGCCCTTGCGAACAACGATGGCGCGGAGCCGCAGACCGTGTCCGCCACCGGCCTTTTCAATGAGGATGCGGGCCAGGAGGCGGCCGATGCGGCCGAAGCCGTAGAGAACGACGTCGGTGCTGGTGCGGTCGTCGGCGCCACGCTTTCCCACGATCTCGGCGAGCTCGGCACGCAGGTACTCATCCAGCGAGGCGCCGTTGCCTTCGGCCCGGAACTTCTCGGTCAAACGTGCAATGTCAATGGCTGCTGCGCCGAGTTCCAGCTCGGACAGGGCGTTCAGCAGCGGTGCGGTCTCTTCGAGCAGAAGCTCGTGGTTGCTCATCCGGCGCGCAAAGCGGTGGGCCTTCAGGATGTTCATGGTGGACTTATTGATCAGGCTCCGGCCGTGGATGCTGGTGACCACGTTGTTTTCCCGGTACAACCGGCCGATCACCGGAATCATGGCCTCGGCGAGAGCCTCCCGGCCCATCCACTTATCAAGACAAGAATCTGACGTCTGGCTCACAGAACTACCTTCCTTGGGTCAACCACATACGTCCTCGTATGCAGATGGCAGCGGCCGCCCGGAGTGATCCTGCGGCACATGCGCCAGCGGGCTTCGGTCCACCCACAGCGCCTTGAACGAGAGCAAAGAAAATCCGCCGGCTGCGAACGCAGTCCCGGCGGCAGAACATCTACGTTCAGTAACCATTCTAGGGCGGAAGGAAGGGCTGCAGGCCGCCCCAGGGCGTGAAATCACTCACACGGCACAAATCCGGGAGTCATAAATGGATGGGTCGACCGATACGCCGGGTTCTGTCATCCCCTGCCGTTACCAGCAAGGGAGTAGCGGCCATCCATCTACGAACGCCGTTGCCGACGCCCTCCAGCAGCCTACCCGGACACTCGGGCGAGCAGCCCTCAAACGTGTCCTGTCTGGCCTTGCTCCGGGTGGGGTTTACCTAGCCTCCCCGGTCACCCGGGGAGCTGGTGGTCTCTTACACCACCGTTTCACCCTTACCTGCTGCCCCGCGATGCAAACATCACGACGCGCAGGCGGTCTGTTCTCTGTGGCACTGGCCTGCGGGTTACCCCGAGTGGGCGTTACCCACCACCCTGCTCTTCGGAGCCCGGACGTTCCTCGAGCCACTTCCGTGACGCGCGACCGCCTGGTCGACCCATCCGCCGTCCAGTCTACCGGCGTTGGGGCCAGGCAAAGTCCCCGGTAATATCGACTGGTGCTGATTCTGCTGCCGCCTTCCGAAGGCAAGACCCCCGCTGCCAACGGTCCCGCCATAAACTGGGAATCGCTCAGCTTCCCCGAACTGAACCCTTACCGGGCAAAAGTACTCGAAGCACTGGGTATGGTGAGCGCGCACGAGGATGCAC
This sequence comes from Pseudarthrobacter sp. PvP004, assembly GCF_017876035.1. Classification (NCBI taxonomy): domain Bacteria; kingdom Bacillati; phylum Actinomycetota; class Actinomycetes; order Micrococcales; family Micrococcaceae; genus Pseudarthrobacter; species Pseudarthrobacter sp. PvP004. Next base: position 1,026,713 of record NZ_JAGINL010000001.1, on the reverse strand, counting down.
TGACGCTGCTGGGGGTCGGTGCCTCGTTGCGGGACGACGTCGAACGTAATACCCGGCTGCATGCCGAACCAGCCGCTCCCGCGCATCAGGTCTATTCAGGGGTCCTCTACGACGCCTTGGGCTACAACAGCATGACGCCAACGCAACGCCGCAAGGCGAGCGAATCCATCCTGGTGGTTTCCGCCCTGTGGGGCGCCATAGGCTTCGGCGACCACGTGCCCGCCTATCGGCTGTCGATGGGAACGGCATTGCCCGACGTCGGGCGCCTCGCCTCCTACTGGAAGCCGCAGCTTAACGCAGCCCTCGCCTCACGCGCCGAGGGCGAACTCTTGGTGGATTGCCGTTCCAGCACCTATGCCGCTGCCTGGGCTCCCCCGGCGACGCAGACGGTTAACGTCAACGTGATCAACGAAGCGAACGGCAAGCGCACGGTTGTCAGTCACTTCGCCAAACACACCCGCGGCGAACTGGGCCGCCACCTGCTGACCCGGCGCGGCAAAGCGCCGGCAACCCCGGATCAGCTCCTGAAGGCTGCCCGGGAGATTTGGACTGCGGAACTTGTTGAGGGCACGGCCCGCAAGCCGCACGCGCTCAACATCATCCTCACCACCTGAGTGTCCAACCGGCGTTGGGCTGCGTCAGTTCCACTCCGCCGAACGGACCAGGATGACACCTGAGTCCGGGCAAAACACGATCTCGTCCTCTGCTGCAGCTTTGACTTCGGCAAGGTCGCCGGGGCTGAGCATCATGCCGGAGCCTTCGGACTTGCCGTGGAACAGACGGGCTGCGCCGACACCGCGCTTGGCAATGGTCTTCTCGTAGATGGCAAGTACTCCCGCGTCCAGCGATTCCGCGAAGGCGGCGCGCTGTCCACGAACCACCGTTTCCTCGGCTGCAATCTCGGCAATGGCTTCGTCCAGCTCCGCCCGGATGCTGCCGAACGAGCCTTGGATATCGTCCACGATCGACTGCTGAGCGGCCTGACGCTCGCGCAATGTATCCAAGCGTTCCAGGATTTCGAGCTCAACGTCTTCAAGGTCCGAGCGGCGCTTGTTGAGTGAGGCAATGTCACTCTGCAGCGCCACCAGGTCCTTGGACAGGCCGGTGCCGCTGTTAAGCCGGGTCTCGTCCCGTTCAATGCGGGTTGCTACCTGCTCCACATCGGCTTCTGCCCTGCGAAGTTCGGTCTCGGCGTCATGGACGGCAATTTTGGCAGCGCCGAGTTCGCCGTTGGCTACATTCAACGCATCCGTGAGGTCAGTGATGCGTGGATCGGTTTCCAGGACCTTCCGGCGGCCGGCAAGCGACCTGAGCTTGGCATCCAGTCCCTGCAGTTCAAGCAATTTCAATTGTTCTGCCGGTGCTGCTTTCGCCACGCTTACCTCCGCTAATCGCCACCGGGCCTGGGGATCAGGTCCGGCCGGACCGCCACTATCTGTCAGGGCTGTCCGTATCTTTCTAGACTCTAGTCCCCGCCGGGAGTGAGTATGAAGTCCCAGGGATCGCTGTTGGTGCTGCTGACGCGGATCTCGACGTCGTAGCCTTGGTCCGCGAGCACGTTGCCCAGCGCTTCAGCGGCAGCAGGGAGCCACAGCCATTCACTGGCAAAGTGCGAAACGTCGATCAGGTAGGGTCGGCCGTTGGTGGCACCTTCGCGCGCCTCGGATGCCGGGTGGTGCCGCATGTCTGCTGTGACGTACACATCCGCGTGGCTGGCCCGAACGGCATCGAACAAGCTGTCCCCCGCACCACCGCAGACGGCAACGCGCCGGATCAGGCCGTCTTTGTCTCCAGCCACCCGGACTCCGCCTGCGACGGCGGGCAGCATTTCAAAGACGCGGGCAGCGAAATCACCGAGCGTCTCGAGATCAGGCAGGTCGCCTACCCTGCCAATACCTTCCTCCGGCAATCCGTTGCTTGCAGCCGTCAAGGGCGTAACGTTCTCCAACCCAAAGGCGTCAGCCAGGACATCGGAAACCCCGCCAACGGCTGAATCACCATTCGTGTGCACGGTCAGCAGACCAGTCCCGGCCTCTATCAATCGGTGTACCGCAAGGCCCTTCGCGGATGTGGCCGCCACGGAGTTGACCCCTTTGAGAAGCAAGGGGTGGTGGGTGATGAGCAGTTCGGCCCCCCACTCCACGGCCTCATCGATCACGGCCAGCGTGGGGTCAACGGCAAAGAGGACTTTGGTGACAGGGACGTTTGGCCGTCCGACAACCAGGCCCACCTCGTCCCAGTCTTCAGCCAAGGACTCCGGCCAGAGTTCCTCGACAGCCAGCAACACCTGACCGAGCGTAGGATCACCGCTGGCGTCAACTGTTTCGTCTTCTTCGACGGAATCCGCATCCGAAATGTCGGTGTTTACTGCTTCCATGCTCTTATTCTTCCCTACTGAGGCCGATTTCTTCCCTACTGAGGCTGATCAGGCAGTCGCCGCTCCCACGGCACCTCCCCGGTGCCGTAATTCTCCCGTAAGGTGAAGCGGGAATCATCAGGCCCTCCGATCCATTGAAGAGAACATGAAAACTTTCGTACTTGGCGGCGGCTGCTTCTGGTGCCTTGATGCCGTTTACCAGAAGACCCGCGGCGTCAGCTCGGTGGTGTCCGGTTACACGGGCGGCCACGTCCGCAATCCCGACTACTACGAGGTCTGCTCCGGCACCACTGGTCATGCAGAAGTAGTCGCGGTGACATTTGATGAAACCGTAGTTCCGGAGGGAGTCATCCTGGACATGTTCTTCGCCCTCCACGACCCCACCACATTGAACCGTCAGGGCTATGACGTGGGGACGCAGTACCGTTCGTCGATGTTCTACACAACCACGGAAGAAAAAGTGTTGTTCGAGGAAGCCATTGAGCGCGCCCAGGCCCTCTGGTCCGATCCGATTGTGACCGAGGTCAGCCGCCTTCCCGAATTCCATGAGGCCGAGGAAGTCCACCAGAATTACTACGCAAAGTTCCCCTATCAGGGGTATTGCCAGGTGATCATTAACCCGAAGCTGGCAAAGGCCCGGAAATATTACTCTGCATGGCTTACTGCTTAGCAGGGTTTCGACCCTGCTGGTTAGGCTGACCTCAGCATTCCCTCTTCAGAGATAGGCGTAATTTTCATGGCAAGGATCTACGACGACGTCACGCAGCTGGTCGGTCGCACCCCGCTGGTCCGTCTGAACCGGCTCACAGAAGGCCTCGACGCCACGGTTGCAGTCAAGCTTGAGTTCTACAACCCGGCCAACAGCGTCAAGGACCGCATTGGCGTGGCCATCATTGATGCTGCCGAAAAGTCCGGCGCCCTGAAGCCCGGCGGAACCATCGTCGAAGGTACTTCCGGCAACACCGGCATCGCCCTGGCACTGGTGGGTGCAGCCCGCGGATACAAGGTCATCCTGACCATGCCTGAGACCATGTCCACCGAGCGCCGCGTCATGCTGCGCGCTTACGGTGCAGAAATCGTCCTGACGCCCGGATCCGAAGGCATGCGTGGCGCCGTCGAGAAGGCACAGGAAATCGTCGCCAACACGGAGAACTCCATCTGGGCGCAGCAGTTCGCCAACGAGGCCAACCCGGCGATCCACCGCACCACTACCGCCGAGGAAGTCTGGGAAGACACCGACGGCGAAGTGGACATCTTTGTTGCCGGCGTGGGTACCGGCGGTACCATCACCGGTGTTGGCCAGGTCCTCAAGGAGCGCAAGCCGGGCGTGCAGATCGTGGCTGTTGAGCCCAAGGACTCCGCGATCCTCAACGGTGGAGCCCCCGGCCCGCACAAGATCCAGGGAATCGGCGCCAACTTTGTTCCGGAAATCCTGGACACCAACGTTTACGACGAAGTCCTGGACGCCACGCTGGAAGATTCAGTCCGCGTAGCCCGTGAACTCGGAGCCCGTGAAGGCATCCTTGGCGGTATTTCCTCCGGCGCCATCGTGTGGGGTGCACTGGAACTGGCCAAGCGTCCCGAGAACGCCGGCAAGCTGATCGTCGCCGTCGTCTGTGACTTTGGAGAGCGTTACATTTCCACGGTCCTGTTCGACGACATCCGTGGCTAACACTTAGCCCGCACACCTTCATTTCCTGTAGAAAGGTCTTTGTGAGCTTCTTCGCAAGGCTTAAGGAAGACCTCGATGCCGCCCGGTCACACGACCCGGCGGCTCGAGGCTCTTTTGAGAACTTTTTCGCTTATTCCGGTTTGCACGCCATTTGGGCGCACCGGGTGACTCACCGGCTCTGGCAGAATCCGGCACTCCGTTTTCCTGCCCGCCTGATTTCCCAGTTGGCCAGGTTCCTTACCGGCATTGAGATCCATCCCGGTGCAACCATTGGCCGGCGATTCTTCATTGACCACGGCATGGGGGTGGTGATCGGTGAGACCGCTGAGATCGGCGAGGACGTGATGATCTATCACGGCGTCACGCTCGGCGGCCGTTCATTGGCCAAGGTCAAGCGTCACCCGACCATCGGCGACCGCGTCACCATTGGCGCCGGCGCAAAGGTTCTGGGTCCCATCACCATCGGTGCGGGAAGCGCCATCGGCGCCAACGCCGTGGTGGTGAAGGACGCACCACCGGAGTCCATCATCACAGGCATCCCAGCCACGTGGCGGCACCGCGACGCCAGGTCCGAAACGAAGCCCGCTGTGGACCCGGCTGAGTACTACATCGAGTATCGGATCTAGCCGGCTAGCCTTCTGTATAAATTCCAGAAGACAGCGTCGAAGGCGCGGTCCGGAAGAACCCTTCGCAATGCCAGGACGCTCCAGGCCCCCCTGCCCACCGGGTAACGGGTTCTGGGGCGTTTTGCCGTTGCGGCGCGAACTATGGTTCTTGCTACAACACGCGCCGGCGTCGACAACACGTGGCCTGATCCGGAGGTGGAGGCCAGTGCTGCAGCCACGATGTGCGCTTGTTCTTTGTAAGGTCCACCACCCGATATAGTCAACAGGCCCTCGCCCGCGATGGTGCCCCATTCACTATCCGTTCCCGACGGCTCGATAACGACGACGTCGATGCCGTGTGGCTTAAGCTCCAGCCGCAGGGAATCGCTCAACCCCTCCACCGCAAACTTTGTCCCGTGATACCAAGCCCCCAATGGTTCATATATTTTGCCGCCAATGGAGGTTACGTTGATGATCCGGCCCGAGCCGGCGAGGCGCATCCCGGGAATGACAAGTTGGCTCATCCTTGCCAGGCCTATGACGTTGACTTCGAACTGGCGCCTGCCCTCAGCCATCGGAACTTCCTCGAGTGAGCCGTAGGAACCATATCCGGCATTGTTGACCAGCAAATCGATCCGCCCGTGGGCCGCTTCAACCAGCCCCACCGCAGACGCCATCGATTCTTCCGAGGTGACGTCCAAGGACATGACAGTGATGCCGTGCTGCTTCAGCGGTTCCATCTTGTCCACACGGCGTGCGCCTGCATAGACAGTGAAACCGGCTGCCCTGAGTGCTATGGCCGTGTCGAAGCCGATCCCGGTGGAGGCCCCGGTGACAAACGCGATACGGGATGCCATGGGTGGTCTCCTTCAGTTCATAAGGGGAACGGCAAACAATTCACTACGGCAAAGGCCGGTCCATCCCAGAGTATCTGGGAGGAACCGGCCTTAAGGAAAGGTGCTGCTAGTGGGTGTCGACTGCCGAGATCTCGGACTTGTCTTCGCCCCAGAGGGTGTGGAACGTACCCTCGGTGTCCACGCGACCGTAGGTGTGTGCACCGAAGAGGTCGCGCTGGCCCTGGATCAGGGCAGCGGCAACGCGCTTGCGGCGCAGGCCGTCGTAGTATGCCAGCGAGGAGGAGAACACCGGTACCGGGATGCCCAGCTGGACGGCGGTGGCCACAACCCGGCGCCACGCCGGAAGTGCCTCGGCGATGGCCTTGGTGAAAGCCGGCGCGAACAGCAGGTTGGCGGGCTTCTCCTCGGCTGCGTAGGCCTTGGTGATGTCCTTGAGCAGCTCTGCACGGATGATGCAGCCTGCACGCCACAGCGAAGCGATCTCGTCCAGCTTGAGGTCCCAGCCGTACTCCTTGGCAGCGGAGGTCAGCATGTCCAGGCCCTGAGCGTAGGAGACCAGCTTGGAGGCGTAGAGCGCCTGGCGGACATCCTCGACGAAGGTCTCGGGGATTTCCACAGAGGCTTCTTCGCCGGCCAGCAGTTCCTGGCCAAGTTTGCGCTGCTCCGTCTGGGAGGACAGTGCGCGGGCAAACACGGACTCGGCAATGCCGGAGACCGGGGACCCGAGTTCCAGGGCGGAGATGACCGTCCAGCGGCCCGTGCCCTTCTGGCCTGCTGCATCCACCACGACGTCGACGAACGGCTTGCCCGTCTTTGCGTCAACGTGTCCCAGGACCTCGGCGGAGATTTCGATCAGGAAGGAGGAAAGGTCGCCCTTGTTCCATTCAGCGAAGATCTTGGACTGCTCGGCGGGCTCAATACCAGCGCCGGAGCGGAGGAGATCGAATGCTTCACCGATGACCTGCATGTCGGCGTATTCAATACCGTTGTGGACCATCTTGACGAAGTGGCCGGCGCCGTCGGTGCCGATCCATGCACAGCAGGGTTCGCCGTCGACCTTTGCGGAGATCTTTTCCAGCAGCGGGCCGAGCGCGTCGTAGGACTCGCGCGAGCCACCGGGCATGATGGACGGGCCGTTCAGCGCGCCTTCTTCGCCACCGGAAACGCCGACGCCTACGAAGTGCAGGTCCTTCTTTGCCAGCGCGGCTTCGCGGCGGCGGGTGTCCTCGTAGTGCGAGTTACCGGCATCGATGATGATGTCGCCGGCTTCAAGCAGCGGTTCCAGCTGCTCGATCACGTTGTCAACGGGAGCGCCTGCCTTGACCATGATCAGGACACGGCGGGGCTTTTCGAGGGAATCGACGAGTTCCTGCAGCGTTTCCGTGCGGATGAAGTCGCCGTCCGTGCCGTGCTTTTCCAGCAGGGCGTCAGTCTTTTCCACGGAGCGGTTGTGGAGAGCCACGGTGAAGCCGTTGCGGGCGAGGTTGCGGGCCAGGTTGGCGCCCATCACCGCAAGGCCGGTGACACCGATGTGTGCTGACATCAAAACTCCAATTCGTTCGTGTACAAACAGTCCTCTGTTTCCCGATAGGGCACGCAGGAAGCGATTTCAAAACCAGGGGCTGCAATAAACCATACGTATTTAAACCTTGGGCGGGAAAGCGGCGCCCACGTTTTGGAACGGTGCCGCGTCATAAACAGTCTATGATGCCGCCCCGGTTCCAGCTGCGCGCAGGACGCCTCCGCGCCATTATGCTTACCTCTATGTCAACCAGCCTCCACCACCGCGCCGTAGAGCACCTGGGCACCAGGATCGTCGGTGGTGCCCTTCCCACCGGCCACGTCATGTTGGCGGAGCATCTGGAAGACGAACTGAAAGTCTCCCGCTCCGTGGTCCGTGAAGCTGTCCGTGTGCTGCAATCGCTGGGACTTGTGGAGACCATCAAGCGTGTGGGCATCCGGGTTCTGCCGGCCCATCGATGGAATCCTTTCGATCCTTTGGTGATTCGTTGGCGTCTTGCCGGCGAGGGGCGTGGCGCCCAGTTGAGGTCGCTCGCCGAGCTGCGTTCCGCCGTCGAGCCTGTCGCAGCAGAACTGGCCGCCGGGAACGCGCCCGAAAGTCTTCGGCAGGAGTTGGTGGGCATCTCGTTGGCCATGAAGGAAGCCGGCGATGCCGGTGACATGGCCCGGTTCCTGGACCTCGACATCCGGTTCCATGCACTGGTCCTCTCGGGCTCGGGCAACGAGATGTTCGCCAACTTGATCGGCCAGGTCACGGAGACCCTCACGGGCCGAACCGTCCACGGGCTCATGCCTGAACACCCCCAAAAGCAGGCGCTTCAGTGGCATATGGACGTGGCCCATGCGATTGACGCCGGAGACGGTTCCCTGGCGCGCGACGCCGCCGCAAAGATTATGCGTCAGACCATCGCGGAGCTGGCACCCAGCTGGAATGACCAGCCCCGCGTCTTCGTCCCCGTAGCCAAAAACTAGCTACGGCTGGAAGTTCAGCAGCACTTTTCCGGATTCAGCGGAGTTCTTCGCCACCTCAAAAGCCTCCAGGCCTTGGGCCAGGCCGAATTCGTGCGTCACCACAGGGTCGACGAACAGCGAACCATCGGCCAGGGCAGCAATGACCTCATCGATTTCGTCGTTGAAGCGGAACGAGCCAAGGAGTTCCAGCTCGCGGGTGATGGCGAGGGAGATGAACACCGGCTGTGGTCCGGATGGCAGTAGTCCCACCATCACCACCTTGCCGCCACGGGTAGCACCCTTGATGGCCGAGGCCAGTCCAAAATGGCTGCCTGATGATTCAATGACCACGTCTGCGTCCACCGCCGCGATAGCCTCCGCATCGTCGCCTTTGAGGACGTCATCCGCCCCCACGGCGCGCGCAATCTCCAGGGGCTTGTCATGCATGTCGACGGCGACAATCCGGGCCGCGCCGGCACGCTTCAGGACAGCGACCGCCAGCGCACCGATCGGACCACTGCCGATCACGAGCGCCGTTTTTCCTTCGACGTTTCCCGCGCGGCCTACAGCATGCCAAGCGACACTGGCGGGCTCAACCAGGGCGGCAGTGCGGAGATTCAGGTTCTCCGGAAGAGGGCGCAGCATCCTTGAGGGAAGGTTTGCGTAGCGGCTGAACGCGCCGTCCGTGTGGGGGTACCGGGCAGCACTGCCAAGGTAGGTGCAGCCCGGGGAGAGGTTGGGCCGGTCCTCGGGGTATCTAACATCGCCGGGTGCCGGGGTTGCCGGGTGGACGGCCACTGGGGTCCCCTCAGCGGGGCCGGTACCGTCCGCTGCCTGCTGGACCACCACGCCAACGATTTCGTGGCCCAGGACCATGGGCTCTTTGAGGATGGACTCCCCCGCTGCGCCATGCAGCCAGTAGTGAAGGTCTGATCCGCAGATCCCGCCGTAGGCGATCTCCACGATCGATTCGTCTTCTGCCGGAGTGGCCAGCGGGACGTCCTCAATCCGGAGGTCACCTTTGCCGTGGGCAACTACAGCGGGGCCGGAAGCTGGAAGGTTGATGCCCATCAGACCACCACCGTCATTCCGCCGTCGACGAAGATCGTCTGGCCGTTCACGAAGTTCGAGGCCTGGGAGGCGAGCCATACGGTGGGGCCGGCAAGGTCTGCCGTGGTGCCCCATCGGTTGGCCGGGGTCCGGCCAAGGATCCAGGAGTTGAAGTCAGCATCATCCACCAGGTTTTGGGTCATTTCCGTGTGGATGTACCCCGGCGCGATTCCGTTAATCTGCAAACCGGAGGCGGCCCACTCCGCGGTCATGGCGCGGGTGAGGTTGCGGAGACCGCCCTTGGCAGCCACATAGGGGGCGATCGTGGGGCGTGCCAGGTCCGTTTGGACCGAGCAGATGTTGATGATCTTGCCGTGACCCCGGGGGATCATATGCCTTGCCGCTTCCCGGCCTACCAGGAAGGCGCTGGTGAGGTCGGTGGTGATGACGCGGTCCCAGTCCTTGACGTCGAGCTCCAGCATGGGGACACGGTGCTGAATTCCGGCGTTGTTCACCAGGATGTCCAAAGGCCCGACGTTCTGTTCGATCCAGGCCACCCCCTCAGCGGCGGATCCAGCGTCCGTGACGTCGAAGGCCCGGCTGTGGACCCTGCCCACCGGATAGTCAGCGGCCATGGCCTGGTGGGCTTTCTCCAGGCGTTCAGTGCTGATGCCATTGAGCACCACCGTCGCTCCGGCATCGGCGAGGCCCCTGGCCAGGGCGTTGCCGATTCCCCGGCTTGAACCAGTGACCAAGGCAACCCGCCCGGTCAGATCGAAAAGTCCACTCATAGTTTTGTTCTTCATTCCTTCTGGTGTTGCGCCGGTTCAGTTGCTGTTCGACGTCGCGGCTGGTGAAAGGCTTAGGTTTGCGATGGTCTGACGGACAACGGCAAGGTCGTGATCTCCGAGTCCTTGGCGTTTGAGTTCGGCATAAAGGTCGATTGCCGCCGATGCCATGGGGACGGCGGAGCCAACGGCTTGTGCGCTGGTGAGCACGAAGCCGAGGTCCTTGTGCATAAACTTTGCCGGCCCGGTAGGCGCATAGTCCTTGGCGGCCAAGCGTGGGCCAACGTTTTCCAGCACCCGGCTTCCGGCCAGCCCTCCGGAAAGGACCTCAAAGAGTGCCTCCACGTCCATGCCGGCGCGTTCCGCGAGTTCGGCCGCTTCGGCGAGGGCCGCCGTCGTTGTTCCGACGATGAGTTGGTTGCACGCTTTGGCGAGCGACCCCGAACCCAGCGGCCCCATGCGCCGGACGGTAGTCCCCATGGTTTCCAGGAGTGGTTGGAGAGCTTCGAACTGGCCTTCGGTGGCCCCCACCATGATGGCGAGGCTTCCGCGTTGCGCCCCGGCGGTACCGCCGCTGACCGGCGCATCCACCACCTCGGCGTTGCCGCCGGATGCCTGGTGAACAGTTTCGCCAAACAGTTGGACCGCAGTTGGCGAGACGCTGCTCATGATGACGACGGCGGTGCCCGGCCGGGGTGCCTTGTTCCGCCATGATTCGAGCAGGTCCGCTGCGGCTTCCTCGATGAAGGGCAGATCGGGGAGCATGAAGATGATGGTGTCTTCGTCCCGCAGCTCCGCCACGGCTGCTGCGCGCCGGACGCCGGAAAGGCCTTCAAAAACGGTCTCGGATCGGTTCCAGGCGGTGACGTTCCAGCCGGCTGCCGCCAGGTTTGAGGCCATGGGCGCTCCCATGAGTCCCAAGCCAACGAAGCCCACGCGTTTGCTGGTCATGGTAGGTAACACCTCACTTCTTTGTGGTCATCTACGAGATTACTGTTCAATATCCTAGCCTCCATTCAGTATGATGAACACCATGACGACTGATGAACTTACCATCGCCATCGCTGTACCGCTCGAAGCAGAGCACGTAGAGCTGATCCGCGCTGTAGATCCTTCCGTAACAGTTCTCTACCACCCCGAGCTTCTTCCGCCTGAACGCTTTCCCGCAGATCACGCGGGCGATCCGGAGTTCAAGCGCACTCCGGAGCAGGAGGAACGCTACTGGGACATGCTGAACCGGGCGCAGGTCCTGTACGGCTTCCCCAACGAAAGTCCAGCCGGCTTGGCACGCATCGCCGCGAGCAACCCGCACTTGCAGTGGATTCATGCCATGGCAGCGGGAGCGGGTGGCGCGGTCAAGGCTTCCGGGCTCGACCCGGAAACCCTGCAGAAGTTCCGCGTGACAACGTCCGCGGGCGTCCATGCCCTGCCCTTGGCGGAATTTTCAGCCTTCGGCATCCTCAACGGGTTCAAGCGCAGCGCCGAGATGGCACAAGATCAAGCCGCCAAGGTTTGGCCCGAGCTGAGAACACCCACCAAACTTGTCAACGGCTCAAAGGTGGTCATCGCAGGCCTCGGCGAAATTGGCTTGGAGACTGCCCGAATTGCCCGGGCCTTGGGTATGAAAGTCAGTGGAACCAAGCGCACTGTGGAAACCATTGAGGGAATCGAGGAGGTCACCAACAATGATGGTCTCCCCGGCCTGGTGGCTGATGCCGACGCAGTGATCAATACACTTCCCGGCACGCCGTACACGGAGAAGCTGTTCAACAAGGACATTTTCTCGGCCATGAAACCCGGAGCCGTGTTCGTCAACGTGGGCCGGGGAACAGTGGTGGATGAGGACGCTTTGCTCGAGGCCTTGAACAATGGCCAGGTGTCGTATGCCTGCCTTGACGTCTTCGCGGTGGAACCCCTTCCACAGGACAGCCCCTTGTGGAACCATCCCAAGGTCCTGGTGTCCCCGCACACTTCTGCGTTGAGTGCTGCCGAGAACCGGCTCATCGCCGAACGCTTCTGCAGCAACCTGCGCACCTTCCTGGACGGTGGCGAACTCCCCCATCTGGTTGATCCGGTCCACTTCTACTAAGCCGGCAACTACCAACCTGTGGCGTCAAACCACCTCTCGGACAACGTGTCGGTCATGGTCCTGACATAAGTGCTCGAGAGGTGGTTGTCGTCGAGGTAAACATAAACGTTGCCCACGATGCCTGGACAGGCCGTGCCGTCGCAGATCAAGTCCGTCATGTCCAGGATGGACAACCCCGTGAAAGTTCCCTCCAACTGGTCCAAGGGATTGCTTTCGGCGAGAACCGAGGACTGGGCGGGACGGCAGCGTGAGTCATCCACGCCGGACGCCATTGCGCACTCACTGGGGCTGAATGAGAAGCGCGGGTTGTCCCTCATGGCGATGACTTCCACACCTTGATCAGTGATCTCACCCACCAGCTCGTCGAGCCCCCATGTGAGGTCCTCGTCCGGCGAGTCGGGGACCGCCGCCGTTCCCACAAGGAAAACGGCATCCGGCTGATGGATACGGATGTGTTCCCGGACGTTCCGATTGAAGGTGTTGCACTCGTCCCCCACCTCGTCCGTTTCGGTCATGAAGGGACAGGCTCCAAACGTGATGGCTTGAACCCGCCAATGGTGTTCCTTGGCCAGGGGGCCGATGGCCCCGAGCCACTGCAGGGAATGCGATTGACCCACTACAAAGACGGTCCTCTCGGCGTCAGCGCCGACGTCGTTCTGCTGGCATTCCGCAAACAACACCGGGTCCGTTGGCCGGAGATCCCCTATACATGCGCCATCGAGCCTTCCCCAGTCTTCCGGAAGCTGCTCAGGGGTTGGCAGTGTCCGCGCGCCCTCGCCAACACGGTCAACATAGCCAGGCAACAACGCCCTGGCCCCCGGGTTGTCGTCAGCATCCTGCGTGGCGATGATGTTCTTCTCCGCTTGCTGCTGGAAGCCAAACTGCACCATCGGTGCTGCAGCGACGGCCAAGCAAACAAGCACCGCCAGCGCCAGGCGCCAACGTTTGGCTTCCGGCCATCGCCATGCACGCAGTGGCTGCTCAACAAACCGGGTAGTGAGGAACGCCAACAGCAGCGACGCACCCACGATCAAGGTGCCGGTGATCGCGTCTGCATGGTCTTGGCCGATCCACACCAAAGTGATCACCAACAGCGGCCAATGCCACAGGTAAAGGGCATATGAAGTAGAGCCCAGCCCCACCAGAAGCTTGGACGAGAGGATCCTGTCAACTCCGAAGCGGCTGCCCGATTGCCCCGCGACGATGACAGCCACCGCTGCGAGGGTCGGCCACAGCGCCACGAAGCCCGGAAACGCGGTCTGGACCTGAAGAACAGCGCCACAGCTCAGCATTGCGGCTATGCCCACCCACCCCAGCACGCTACTCAGCCCGAGACCGGGCCGAAGATAGGGAAGCAACAGTGCCACCAGGGTGCCCAACGCAAACTCCCACAACCGGGCAAAGGTGTCGAAATAGGCCAGTTCCTGATTGGCCGCCGTGAAGTAGATCGAATACGCCAGCGATACTGCGAAGATCAGCCCGAAGATTCCAAGAAGCACGGCCCGATACCGCAGGTTTAAGCGGCGGCACACCCAGGCCGTGGCAACAAAAATGGCCGGCCAAAGAATAAAAACCTGCCCTTGGATGGACAGCGACCAAAAATGCTGGAAAGGACTCGCCAAGCTGTGGTCCGCCGCATAGTAGTTGACCACCTGCCGCTGGAGCAGCCAATTTTGGACGTAGAACAGCGAAGCCCATCCTTGGCTGACTATTTCGATCCAGCGTGTGCGGGGAATGAACACGTACGTAGCCGCCAAAGTGCTCAGCAGGACCACGACGACGGCGGGCAACAACCGCCAGAACAGGTGCAGCCAGTGCCGCACCAGTGATACCGGCCGTGCGTCCTCATAGCGGCTGACGAATTGCAGCGTCATGAGGAACGCTGAAATCAGCAGGAACACGTCCACGCCGCCGGAAACGCGACCGAACCAGATGTGATACGAGACAACCATGAGAACGGCCAAAGATCTAAGGCCCTGGATCTCGGGCCGAAACTTGGTACCCCCGCTGGCGGCCCGGACCTGCCCGGGACTTTCCGGTGATGCAAGGCCCTTGGTTGCCGTCATCGACACCCTCCTCATTCGCTGCACCAATTCTGCACTGCCACAGGTGAATTTCCACCAGCTTCGGAGGACATTTTGTGTTCAAGCGCAAAGCAGCGCGGCACCTTCGCATGAAGGGATACCGCGCTGCCAGGCGTGTGGTCTGTATGGTGCCTCGAGTTAGGGCGTTGCCTCAGGTTTGGGTGTTGCCTCGGCCTACTTTGCGTCTTCCGTGCTGACGAGGTCCCTGCCTGCCGTCTCCGGGGTGAAGAAGGTTGTGACGAAGGAGATGAGCGCAAGGACCAGGGAGTAGATGGCCAGGACCAGCCAGGAGTGGTTGGTGGCGGCCAACATGAGCGCCCCGAGCAAGGGCGCAAGACCGCCTGCCAGGACCGCTGAAATCTCGCGGCTCATAGCGACACCCGTAAAGCGATACTGGGATCCGAACAGTTCAGGCAACAGCGGGCACTGCGGCCCCAGCATGGACTGAACACCGATTGCGATGCCTACGGCCATGACCACCCATACCAAGGTGACGTTGCCCAAGGTCACCAGATAGAACGCCGGAACCGCGATGATTGCTTGGAACAGTGCCCCGTACCGGTACACCGGGACACGACCGAACCTGTCGGACAAGGCACCGAACGTGACCACCATAACGGCGGCGAACCCGGCCGCGATCAACAAACCCACAGGACCGATGGAGTTGTTCCCGGCGAAGACACCCGCCGGCATGCTCATGAAGGACACCAGCAGCGCGGAGTAGATCGAAGAGTTGCCGTTCTCGCCCATGCGCAGACCGATTCCCAGCAACACGTTCTTCTTGGAGTGCTTCCAGAGAGCACCAATGGGGTTCTTGACCACGTTCTTGTGCTTTTCCAACTCTTGGAACGCGGGCGTTTCCTTGAGCTTCAGGCGAATGAAGATGGCCACGGCGATCAGAATGAAACTGGCAAGGAACGGCACGCGCCACAACCAGCCCTGAAGGACGGACTTGTCCGCCATCGTGATGAGCGCGAAAGTTCCGGCACCGAGGAGCGTGCCCAGCTGGATGCCGACGAACGGCAGAGATGCGAAGAACCCACGACGGCGACGCGGCGCCACTTCAGATATCAGCGTCGTGGCGCCGGCCTGCTCCGCACCGGCCCCCAGGCCCTGAATGATTCGCAGCGTCACCAGCAGGACAGCGCCGAGCATGCCGGCTTGCTCGAACGTGGGGAGCAGGCCAATGGCAAAGCTGGCTGTTCCCATCAGCGCGATGGTCAGGATGAGGACCATCTTCCTGCCGAATCTGTCCCCGATGTAGCCGAAGATCAAACCGCCGAACGGACGTGCAGCAAAGCCAACGCCGTATGTGGCGAACGAAGCAATCAGAGCACCGTCCGGGCCGAGCGGGGAAAAGAACAACGGGCCGAAGATCAGGGCCGAAGCCAAGCCATAAATGTAGAAGTCGTAGTACTCCAGCGCGGAGCCGACAGAGCTGGCCAGCGTAGCCCGCCGGAGCTGTTCCGGCTCAACTACAGCGTCGTCAGCCTCGGCCGCGAGCGTTTCATTTGCACGAGTTATCACAAGCACTCCCTCAAAATCACCCCGGGCCCCCGTTGGCCCAGCGAGATAGTGATGGCATCACCGCCAAGATCACTATGATGAACAGCGTACAGCTTGTTGAACGTACTGCCAAGGTTGTAATCAGATTTATTTAGACGTGCTCCGGTTCCTAGCCCATCGGGTTCCCCAAGGAACGCGCCAGCTCTTTGAGTTCCTTGACCATCAGGGCGCCCTGCTCCTCCGAGTACGTGGCCTTCAGCGCGGTCACCGACAAACCCAGACTTGGGCCGTGAGCTCCGTGGGTCGGCACCGGCACGGCCAGACACACCACACCAACCGTGGACTCTTCATCCTCGAAGGCGAAGCCCTGCTTGCGGATGGCGGAAATCTGGGCCTTGAGTTCCTCGGCGGTCTTCAGCGAATTGGCCGTCATAGTGGGCAGCTGCATGCCATCCGGGAACATCGAGTCGATATCGTGATCATGCAACTGGGCGATCAGAGCCTTCCCGACGCTGCAGAGCGAGACCGGCATCTTGTCACCGATGTTCGACGTCAACCTGACCGCAGGATGGCCCTCATACCGCGCCAGGTAGATGACGTGGTCGCCGTCGAGCATCGCAATCCTCACGGTCTCTCCGGACAGCGTAGGCGCCTGCTCACAGTACTTATAGAACTCCTGCACCTCGTCGAGTCGGCTCAGGTATGCGGCACCCAGTTCCACAAGCTTCCTTCCCAAGGCAAAGTCCGCACCCTGCCTGGTAATGAGGCGCGCTTCTTCCAGCGCCAGCAACAGGTTCGACGTAGAAGACTTGGGGATCCCGAGTTCACGCGAGAGATCACTCAGCGTCAGCCGGCCCGTTGGGGACTCAGCGAGCACCTCCAATACAGCCGCAGCGCGGGTGACGGCAGGCGCCGGCGACGAAGCGCCCAGCCCTTCGGAACGGGAGGTGCGGGAATCGGCCATGATTCTCCTTAGGCATCGCAATTCGATTGTTCATTCTGCTGAACAATTCTCATCATAGTGGAATGAGTATGCGGGAGTAAGGCGTGTTTAATGCCCCCATCTCCGCCCTCAGCGGGGCCTCACTTTCCAAACCCGAAAGTTCTCTGTATATTCATCTTCGAGCTCTCCACCGCGGCATCCCCCAATAGTCGTGGTGGAGAGCTCATCCATTTCCCGGGCAGGAGACTACGCCGCGGCGACTTCCTCGCCCCTAAGGCGCCAGCCCCCACCGGAGCCATCCCGGACCAGTTCCCAAGTCGCCGTACCTGAGCGGGGGTTGTTCCCCAAGCGAACCTGGACCTGCCAGACTTCAACGTCAACCCGCCCCTGTCCTCGCGGCATACGGCGGGACTCCTCCCACCACGCGACCCGCTCAAACCAGCGGACAGGTTCCACCATAATGCGCCACTCGCGGCCGCCCCTCACAACGACTGCAGGGGCGCCTTGCGCAGCCGTGCGGATGTATACGTGCTCCATGGATGAAACCGTAGGGTGGGGGTCTGACATTCAAGACCCACCGGAGGAAAGGGGCAGGCAAACAAAAACCCCGCCACCCAAGTCTTTTGACTTGAAATGACGGGGTTTTTCTTGGTGGGTCCTACCGGGATCGAACCGATGACATCCACGGTGTAAACGTGGCGCTCTACCAGCTGAGCTAAAGACCCAAATCGCGGCTTCCGTGCTTCGTAACTTCCTCAGCGCTTCAACCAACGAACAATGACTCTACATGATCAACCGCCGGAAACACCAATCGGCCCTGGTGCCTCCGGAATATCCGGTAAAGCGCGCGCAAGGTAGTCCAATGCGCCGCTTACGCCCAGTTCCAATTTCAGCTCGGCAAAGTCGTCGCCACGGGTGGTTCCGCGGTTGATGATGACCACTGGTTTCCCCGTTTTTGCAGCGTGGCGCACGAACCGCAGACCGCTCTGAACCGTCAGCGATGATCCCGCCACCAACAGGGCCTCCGCGTTGTCCACCATCTCGTAGGCGCGGGCCACCCGATCCTTGGGGACGTTCTCTCCAAAGTAGACAAAGTCCGGCTTCAACGTTCCTCCGCAGATCGGACACACAGCCATGACGAACGATGTGATGAGATCAGGGTCCTCAACTATTGCGTCGGCATCGGGGGCCATTTCTACCACTCCGGACTTCAGCGCCTCCTCCAGGAAACCAGGATTGATTTCTTCCAGGATGGCGGCAATCAAACGCCGACTGAAGGTATGCCCGTTGCTGAGGCAAATCACTTGGTCAAAACGGCCATGCAGGTCCACCACGTTGACACTTCCGGCGTCCTCATGGAGCCTGTCAACATTTTGGGTAATGAGTCCGGTCATCAGGCCGCGGCGCTCCAGGAGCGCGACTGCGACATGGCCGGCATTCGGATCAGCATGCCGAAGGTGGGACCAGCCGATATGGTTCCGCGCCCAATAGCGCCGCCGATTGGCCTCCCCGCCAATAAACTCCTGGTAGGTCATAGGGTTTCTGGGCGCAGAACCTGGGCCACGGTAATCAGGAATTCCGGAATCGGTACTCAAGCCGGCACCGGTGAGTACCGCCAAACGCTTGCCTCCCAGGAGATCCACGGCAAGCCCAAGTGCTTCCAGCTCCCTGGGGTCCAGTTGCGCCACCGCCGCGGGTGCCATGCTGGCAAATCCAGTCATGCCAACTCCGGGCCTGGGATGGTTCATGACTATTGATCCGCCAACGACGACAATGCCCGGCGATATTCGGAAAAGTCCCTTGCCTGACCCCGCGGATTAACAACCACATAGCGGATGATGCCCGCGTCGTCGATGATGAACGTCCCCCTCAAGGCCATTCCACTCGCTTCATCAAAGATGCCGTACTTCTGCGCCACCGCTCCATGCGGCCAGAAGTCCGCCAGGAGCTCGAAGCCAAATTGCTCGTGCTCAGCGTAGGCACGCTGCACGAACTTACTGTCGACCGAAATCGCCAAGACCGCGGCATTCGAATCCTTGAAGGCGGCTATGTTGTCGCGAATCTCACAAAGCTCCCCCGTGCAAATCCCGGAGAAGGCGAAAGGAAAGAACACCACAACAACGGTGCGGCCCCGGAAGTCAGCCAAACGGACTGGCTCGCCGTACTGGTTCAGCAGTTCAAAATCCGGTGCGAGTTGTCCTGCCTGGGGAACGAGCCCTGAGGCAGGCGCCTGCTGGACTTCCGTCACTTGTTCTTCTTGGGCACCAAACGCGTGGCGCTCCAGTCCTTTGAAACACCTGCCGATGTGGTCAGATGCAGACCGGACGTCGGGGCGGCATCCTGGATGTCCGCCGGAGACACGTAGTTGTCACGGCCTGACTTTGGAGTCAGCACCCAAACAACCCCGCCTTCCTTCAGGTTGGTAAGCGAATCCATCAGGGCATCAACAAGGTCACCGTCGCCATCCCGCCACCAGAAAACAACAGCATCTACGACGTCATGATCATCTTCATCCAACAACTCGGAGCCTGTGACATCTTCGATGTCGTCACGCAAGTCGAAATCGACGTCGTCGTCGTAGCCGCGTTCCTGAATCAGATCCCCATCTTTGAAACCCATTCTTTCCGCCACATTTACCGATGTGGCGGCGTCGGCCTCGCTCACGTTTCCTCCTTTTGCAGTGACTTCCATTACTAACAGCCAACACCCTTTGGGCGTGTGCTTCAAGCTATTGTCCCAGCCAGCGGCCATATTCCGCATTCCACACGGTGTTTCGCCACCATGAGGATTGCGTGCTTTGCGTCACGGAGGCCGCCGGGGTGTGACATACAACGCCCCTCGGGCCCCGCGGCTACGCATCGCGACGCCGCGAAAGCTAGAGTGGCCATGAGCGCTACGGCTGCAGGGCGATCGCCCCGGGAATTTCCACAAGCAGCCAAGCGCTCACAAGACCTGCCCGGCGCATCCGACCGGGCTGTTGAAACAGAGATGTCGCACACGACGCGTTCACGACGGGCAGTTACCCTGCCGGACTTGAGGCGGCGATGCATGCGCCTAAAGGAAGGTTGGACGTGGCTGCAGGAGAAGAGACCTCACACATCCTCAGCGGGTTGACTGCCCAGCTGCCTGATCGTGATCCGGAAGAGACCGCGGAGTGGATTGAGTCCCTTGATGCGTTGATCGCGGAGCAGGGTACCGAGCGTGCTCAGTACATTATGCGTTCGTTGTTGCAGCGTGCCGGTGCCAGGTCGGTGGGTGTGCCGATGGTGACGACCACTGATTATGTGAACACGATCCCGGTGGACCAGGAAGCTCAGTTCCCGGGCAACGAGGAGTTCGAGCGCCGGTACCGGGCGTACATGCGGTGGAACGCCGCGGTGATGGTCCACCGTGCGCAGCGTTCCGATATCGGTGTCGGCGGGCATATTTCCACCTATGCCGGTGCTGCGACGTTGTATGAGGTGGGCTTTAATCACTTCTTCCGCGGCAAGGACCACCCCTCGGGCGGGGACCAGGTGTTCTTCCAGGGCCACGCGTCCCCGGGCATGTACGCCAGGGCGTTCATGGAAGGCCGCCTCACGGAAGAGGATCTGGACGGGTTCCGTCAGGAAAAGTCCAAGGCCGGTCATGCCCTGTCCTCGTACCCGCACCCGCGGTTGATGCCGGACTTCTGGGAATTCCCCACCGTGTCCATGGGTATCGGCCCGATGAACGCGATCTACCAGGCCCAGTCCAACCGGTACCTGCAGAACCGTGGCATCAAAGACACCTCGGACCAGCAGGTCTGGGCGTTCCTCGGTGACGGGGAAATGGACGAGCCCGAATCCCGTGGCCTGCTCCAGCTCGCCGCGAACGAGAACCTGGACAACCTGAACTTCGTGATCAACTGCAACCTCCAGCGCCTGGACGGACCGGTCCGCGGCAACGGCAAGATCATGCAGGAACTCGAGGCGTTCTTCCGCGGTGCGGGCTGGAACGTGATCAAGGTCGTCTGGGGCCGCGAATGGGACTCGCTCCTGGAAGCGGACACCGACGGGGCGTTGGTGAAAATCATGAACGAAACCCCCGATGGTGACTACCAGACCTACAAGGCCGAGTCCGGCGGGTTCGTCCGTGAACACTTCTTCGGCAAGTCCCCGCAGACCAAGGACATGGTCGCGGACCTGGACGACGAACAGATCTGGGGTCTGAAGCGCGGCGGTCACGACTACCGCAAGGTCTACGCCGCGTACAAGGCAGCGACCGAGTTCAAGGGCAAACCCACCGTGATCCTGGCCAAAACGGTCAAGGGCTACGGCCTGGGCCCGCACTTCGAGGGCCGCAACGCGACCCACCAGATGAAGAAACTGACCATGGAAGACCTCAAAGCCTTCCGTGACCACCTGCGCATCCCCATCAGCGATGACCAGCTCGACGCGGACCTCTACCGGCCCCCGTACTACCACCCCGGCATGGACGCCCCCGAAATCAAATACCTGATGGAACGCCGGGCAGAACTTGGCGGGTTCGTGCCCGAACGCCGCCGCAAACACACCGAGGTGGTGTTGCCCGAGGCGAAGTCCTACGAGGTCGCAAAACGCGGATCCGGGAAACAACAAGCCGCCACCACCATGGCCTTCGTGAGGCTCCTCAAAGACCTCATGCGGGACAAAAACTTCGGTGCCCGGTTCGTGCCCGTCGTCCCGGACGAATCCCGGACCTTCGGCATGGACGCGTTCTTCCCGACCGCGAAAATCTACAACCCCAAAGGCCAGAACTACCTCTCCGTGGACCGCGACCTCGTCCTGGCCTACAAAGAATCACCCGCCGGGCAACTGATCCACCCCGGCATCAACGAAGCCGGCGCCGTCGCAGCCTTCACCGCCGCCGGCACCGCGTACGCCACCCACGGCGAACCCCTGGTCCCGATCTACGTGTTCTACTCCATGTTCGGCTTCCAACGCACCGGAGATTCCTTCTGGGCCGCCGCGGACCAAATGACCCGCGGCTTCATCATCGGCGCCACCGCAGGACGAACCACCCTCACCGGCGAAGGACTCCAACACGCCGACGGGCACTCCCCCATCCTGGCCTCCACCAACCCCGCCGTGAAAACCTACGACCCCGCCTACGGCTACGAAATCGGCCACATCATCCGCCACGGCCTCGAAGAGATGTACGGACCCGACAGTACTGACGGCACCGGTGAAGACCGCAACGTGATGTACTACCTCACCGTCTACAACGAGCCCATCACCCAACCCGCCGAACCCGACAACCTCGACATCAACGGACTCCTCAAAGGCATCTACAAACTCGCAGACGCCCCCGAAAGCACCGGGAACGGGAACCGGCCCACCGCGACCATCCTCGCCTCCGGCGTCTCCGTCCCCTGGGCCCTCGAAGCACAACGCATCCTCAACGAAGACTGGAACGTCGCCGCCGAAGTCTGGTCCGTGACCTCCTGGAACGAACTCCGCCGCGACGGACTCGCCGCCGAAGAACACGCCTTCCTCAACCCCGGCCAACCCGCCCGCACCCCGTTCATCACCGAACAACTCAAAGACACCAACGGACCCGTCATCGCCGTGTCCGACTACATGAAAGCCGTCCCCGACCAAATCCGCCAATTCATCCCCAACGACTTCGCCTCCCTCGGAGCAGACGGCTTCGGCTTCTCCGACACCCGCCAAGCCGCACGCCGCTACTTCAAAAACGACACCCACTCCATCGTCGCCAAAACCCTCCAACTCCTCGCCGCCAAGGGAGAAGTTGAAGCTGGTGCGCTGGAAAAGGCGATCGAAAAGTACCGGCTCCTGGATGTAAACGCCGGCACCACCGGCGGAGCAGGCGGCGACGCATAACAAACTGCGGGCAAGCCCCACAGGAACAGCAGTATCCGCGACGGCGGCTTTCACCGAAAGGTGAGGGCCGCCGTCGGGCTTTAACCTGGCTGGGACATGCATCCCAAGGACGTGATCAGCAACAACACGAGTTGTAGCCTTCTCACAAATGGAGCTTGCCGGGGATGGGCCGTATGCTCGTTCCATGGCAGAGCCGAGCAAAACAACCACCAAGCGCAAGGCAGCACCCCAGGCATTGTCACCCGAAAAGGCCGAGACACTGCGGCAACTCCGCGCCAACGTGGGCCAACTATCCACAAGCACCATGAGGCAACTCGAGAAATCGCTGCCTTGGTATGGCCGCCTGAGCTCGGATGAACGCTCGGCCTTGGGCCTGGTGGCCCAGAACGGCATTGCCGCCTTCGTGACGTGGTATGAGCGGCCCAGTTCTCCGTCGTGGATCCTCACAGACGTCTTCGGAAACGCTCCTACCGAACTGACCCGCTCCATCAGCCTGCAAAAGGCGCTGCAACTGATCCGCATCGTGGTGGAAGTCGTCGAGGACCAGGTTCCCGTGATCGCTCCGGAGTCGGACCAGCCTTCCCTCCGCGAAGCGGTGCTGCGCTATTCGAGGGAGGTAGCCTTCGCGGCCGCCGATGTGTACGCGAGGGCCGCGGAATCCCGCGGATCCTGGGACACGCGCTTGGAAGCACTGATCGTTGACGCCATTCTGCGAGGCGAAAACACTGATGCCTTGAGGTCCAGAATCGCGGCCCTCGGCTGGAAAGCCCAAGAGCGTTTCACGGTAATGGTGGGAAATTCGCCCTCGGAGCCAAGCGCCAGCTATGTCAGCGAACTACGCCGCACCGCCGGGCGGTTCGCCGAGGACGCACTGGTGGGAATCCAGGGTGACAGGCTCATATTGATCCTTGGCGGCTTACAGGACCGCGACACAGCTTACGTCAAGCTCAGCGAGCTTTTTGCCCCGGGAGCCGTGGTTTATGGTCCGGAAGCAGGCTCACTCCTGGAGGCGAGCAGTTCCGCCCAAGCCGCCTTCGCGGGGCTCACTGCGGCCCGTGCATGGCCTTCCGCGCCCCGACCTGTTGCTGCCGACGACCTCCTGCCCGAACGTGTTGTTTCCGGTGATGACGCCGCGCGCCGCTCCCTGATCAAGAACATCTACAGGCCCCTCCTGGCGGCTTCAAATGGCTTGGTGGAGACCTTGGGAACGTACTTGGAGCTGGGCCATTCGTTGGAGGCTACGGCGCGCGAACTGTTCGTCCATGCCAACACCGTGCGCTACCGTTTGAAGCGTGTCTGCGATGTGACAGGCTGGGATCCGCTCCTCCCCAGGGAGGCGTTTGTGTTGCAAACGGCGTTGGTAGTGGGTCGTCTTTCGGCCCAACCGAAAGCCGCCCCGGAACGTCACGCGTCACGTTCACAGAACTGAACCGTTGTAGACTTCCTACAAACTGACCCAGTGAGCTTGGTGTACCAAAACACCAGTGGATCACGTGGCAATTTGGAAAGCTGGATACGTGCTTGCAATCGTCTGCCCTGGACAGGGCTCCCAGACCCCCGGATTTTTGGCCCCTTGGCTGGAACTCCCCTCCGTCGAAGGCCAATTGGCCGCACTGAGCGAAATCGCAGGCATTGACCTCAAGGCCCACGGAACCACCTCGGATGAAGAGACCATCAAGGACACTGCCGTAGCGCAGCCGCTGATCGTCGCTGCCGGCCTCGTTGCTGCCAAGTCCTTGTTCGATGTGGAACTCAGTACCCTTCCCGTCATCCTTGCCGGTCACTCCGTCGGCGAAATCACGGCCTCAGCCCTCGCGGGCGTCCTCACGGAGTCCGAGGCCATGACATTCGTTCGGGAACGCGCCAACAGCATGGCTGCAGCAGCTGCGGTGACGCCCACGGGCATGAGCGCAGTTGTGGGCGGAGACCCTGCCGAGGTCCTGGCGGCCATTGAGGCTGCAGGCGCCACTCCGGCCAATGTGAACGGGGCCGGACAAACCGTGGCCGCAGGCACGTTCGAACAGCTCAAGGCCTTGGCGGAAAACCCCCCGGCGAAGGCACGCGTCATACCCCTCAAGGTTGCCGGCGCCTTCCACACTTCCCACATGGCACCGGCAGTCAGCGCCCTTGAAGACCTCAAGCCGTCGCTGTCGCCGCAAAACCCGGCAGTTCCGCTGTTGTCGAACTATGACGGCAAGGAGGTCACGGCCGGGCCTGCCGCCGTCGAAAGCCTGATCGCACAGGTCTCACGCCCCGTCCGCTGGGATCAGTGCATGGAAACACTGGTTGAACGCGGCGTCACCGGCGTGATCGAGCTTGCCCCTGCAGGCACGCTCGCGGGGCTTGCCAAGCGCGGAATGCCCGGCGTGAAGACGGTTGCCGTCAAAACCCCGGAAGACCTCTCCGCGGCTCTCGCACTTTTCGCTGAATTGGAGGGACAGGCATGAGCACTCCCGTACTGAACAAGACTGCGGTCAACGAAAACGCCCGCATTCTGGGCATCGGCGCCTACCGCCCGGATGTCATCGTCACCAACGACGACGTCTGCCAGTGGATCGATTCCTCGGACGAGTGGATCCGCCAGCGCACCGGCATTATCACGCGTCACCGTGCAGCCGCAGATGTCAGCGTGATCGACATGGCTGAAGGCGCCGCACGTGAGGCACTCAAGCAGGCGGGAATTGAACCGTCCCAGCTGGGAGCCGTCATCGTGTCCACCGTGACACACCCTTACGCCACGCCGTCGGCTGCCGCTGCACTCACCGACCGTTTGGGCGCGACGCCGGCACCCGCCTTTGACATCTCTGCCGCCTGCGCGGGGTACTGCTACGGCGTGGCCCAGGCCGATGCCCTCGTCCGTTCAGGCGCCGCCGAGTACGTACTGGTGGTCGGCGCCGAGAAACTCTCGGACGTCATCGACAACCACGAGCGAACCATTTCGTTCCTCCTCGGCGACGGCGCCGGCGCCGTGGTGGTCGGCCCATCCGACACCCCCGGCATCGGACCTTCCGTGTGGGGATCCGACGGCAGCAAGTGGGATGCCATCGGCATGACCCACTCCCTGGAAGACGTCAAGAAGCTCGGCGAATCCGCCCGCCACTCGGACGAAATCGACGATCCCGCCATCCTTTCCGCGACCCAGGACGTCTGGCCGACGTTGCGCCAGGATGGTCAGACAGTGTTCCGCTGGGCCGTCTGGGAAATGGCAAAGGTAGCGCAGCAGGCATTGGATGCCGCAGGCATCGAAGCCAGCGACCTCGCTGCTTTTGTTCCCCACCAGGCCAACATGCGCATCATTGACGAGATGGTCAAGAAGCTCAAGCTTCCCGAATCTGTTGTCATCGGCCGCGACATCGCCCAGGCGGGAAACACCTCCGCGGCGTCCATTCCGCTGGCAACGCACCGCTTGCTTCAGGAGAATCCTGAACTGAGCGGCGGCCTGGCCCTGCAGATCGGCTTCGGTGCCGGTTTGGTCTTCGGCGCCCAGGTAGTGGTTCTGCCGTAGATCGGGACACGTCCCGGCTATCAGCCAACTGAATACGACTTACAAACCCAAGCCGCAACCCGCGGTTTGCCCCCTTTCCGGCAGTAGCCGGTACAACAAGAAAAGGAGCCAACAATGGCTAGCAACGAAGAGATCCTGGCCGGCCTGGCTGAAATCGTCAACGAAGAAACCGGCCTCGCCACCGAAGCCGTGGAGCTGGACAAGTCCTTCACCGAGGACCTGGACATCGACTCCATCTCGATGATGACCATCGTCGTCAACGCCGAAGAGAAGTTCGGCGTTCGCATCCCGGACGAAGAGGTCAAGAACCTCAAGACCGTCGGCGACGCCGTCAGCTTCATCGCTAACGCACAGGCCTAGTCCTGACACCTGCTGTGCCGGGCCGGGATTCCTATCCTTGAGCCCGGCACAGCCGCAGTAACCCATAGATTTTCTTGCCTCCCCGTGTGAACAGCGCATGTGGGACGGCTATCCGACAGAGAGTGATCGCATGGCACGCAAAGTAGTCATAACCGGTCTGGGGGCCACCACTCCCATCGGCGGCGACGTCCCCACAATGTGGCAGAACGCGCTGAAAGGGGTCTCCGGCGCCCGCACGCTCGGCGACGAGTGGGTGGCCAAGTACGACCTCCCCGTCCACTTTGCTGCCCGGTGCTCGACGCCGGCACTTGACGTCCTGAGCCGCGTTGAGGCAAAGCGCATGGACCCGTCCACACAGTTCGGCGTCATCGCAGCCCGTGAAGCCTGGTCAGACTCCGGGATCGAAGAAATCGATCACGACCGGCTCGCCGTAGCATTTGCCACAGGCATCGGCGGCGTCTGGACGCTCCTTGATGCTTGGGACACGCTCAGGGACAAGGGCCCGCGCCGGGTCCTGCCCATGACTGTTCCCATGCTCATGCCCAATGGCGTGGCAGCAGCTGTCAGCCTCGACCTCGGCGCCCGTGCCGGAGCGCACACTCCCGTATCGGCCTGTGCATCCGGCACCGAGGCCCTCCACCTCGGATTGGACTTGATCCGGTCCGGCAAAGCAGACGTTGTGGTGTGCGGTGGCGCTGAAGCCGCAATCCACCCGATGCCGTTGGCCGCCTTCTCCTCCATGCAGGCCTTGTCGCGCCGCAACGACGAGCCGGAGCGCGCCTCCCGCCCGTACGACATCGACCGCGACGGTTTTGTCATGGGTGAAGGTGCCGGTGCTCTGGTCCTCGAAGCCGAAGAGCACGCCATCGCCCGCGGCGCGCGCATCTACGCCGAGCTCGCTGGAACCTCGGTGACAGCGGACGCCTACCACATCACGGCACCGGACCCCGAGGGCTTGGGTGCCACCCGCGCACTGAAGGCCGCGATGTTCGATGGCCGGATCCAAGCGGAGGACGTGGTCCATGTCAACGCGCACGCCACCTCCACTCCTGTGGGCGATAAGCCCGAGTACACGGCCCTCCGTGCCGCCCTGGGGACCCATGTAGACAATGTGGCGGTCTCCGCCACGAAGTCGCAGATGGGCCACCTCCTGGGTGCTTCAGGGGCCGTTGAGGCTGTACTGACCGTACTGGCCGTCTACGAGCGCAAGGCGCCGGTCACTATCAACCTCGAAAACCAGGATCCCGAGATCCCCCTCGACGTTGTCACCTCCGTCCGTGACCTTCCCGCCGGCGACATCGTGGCGCTGAGCAACTCCTTCGGCTTCGGCGGTCACAATGCCGTCATCGCAGTCCGGAACGTCTAAGCGCGGTTAGGCAGTCGCCTCAATGAGACATAGGAAGGGCCCCACCAGCAGGTGGGGCCCTTCCTATTGCTATGGGGAAACGCTTAGGTCGGTGCTGTTACCCGACCTGGTGCAACCAGCGCACGGGCGCTCCTTCAGCTGCATGGCGGAAGGGCTCCAGTTCCTCGTCCCACGCTTCACCGAGCGCCAATGACAGCTCATGATAAACGGCCGAGGGGTCTCCTGCGCCGGATTCGTACGCGTAGCGGATGCGGTCCTCCGTCACCATGATGTTGCCGTGTACATCCGTGACGGCATGGAAGATACCCAACTCAGGGGTGTGCGACCAACGCGCTCCATCCACACCTTGGCTGGGTTCTTCGGTGACCTCGTAACGCAAATGAGCCCAGCCCCTCAGCGCCGAGGCCAATTGGGCTCCGGTACCGGGGGCCCCTGTCCACGACAACTCCGCCCTGAACATTCCCGGCGCAGCTGGCTGAGGGGTCCACTCAAGATCGGTTCGCTTATCCACGACCGATCCAATGGCCCATTCAACGT
This sequence comes from Pseudarthrobacter sp. PvP004, assembly GCF_017876035.1. Classification (NCBI taxonomy): domain Bacteria; kingdom Bacillati; phylum Actinomycetota; class Actinomycetes; order Micrococcales; family Micrococcaceae; genus Pseudarthrobacter; species Pseudarthrobacter sp. PvP004. The sequence goes on along the minus strand of NZ_JAGINL010000001.1, from coordinate 998,659 downwards.
GCGGGCAAAGTGCCGTCGGGGCCGAGTGCACGAACAGGACACCGCGGGTTGTTGCAACAGACATTCCATCCTCCATAGCTGTAGGTACGTCTTCCCCAACGACCTCTGCCTGGATGTTTGCTGTTGCTGCCGGATGCCATGTAAATCACGTGGGCCCTGACAGGCTATTTAGTTTTCTTGGTACTAAAGACGATATTGGCACAGATTTAACCCTCAACCGTGAATTGAAGGTTTCCCCGTGGTGCTTTCATTTTGCCGTACGGTGCCCTTTTCCGCCAGTGCGGCTCTTGCGGGGTCATGCTCAGGCCCTCGGGTGCGCCTGCTGGTAGCTCTTCCGCAGACGATCGACCGATACATGGGTGTAGATCTGAGTGGTGGCCAGGCTGCTGTGACCAAGTATTTCCTGCACCGCCCGCAGGTCCGCTCCCCCGTCAAGCAGGTGAGTGGCCGCGCTGTGCCTGAGCGCGTGCGGTCCTGTGGCAGATGTGTCACCCAAAGCCTGCAGCAGCTCGCTGACCACCGCCCGGATTTGGCGCGGATCAACCCGGTTGCCACGCACGCCCAAGAACAAGGCCGGTCCGCTCGTGGCTCCCACAACGGCGGGACGGCCCCGCCTGAGCCAATCGTCCACGGCTACGGCTGCCGGAACGCCGAACGGAACAGTACGCTCCTTGTTGCCTTTACCCAGCACTCGTACAGTACGTCGATCGGGATCAAGGTCATCGATGTCCAGCCCCGCCAGTTCCCCCACGCGGACTCCCGTGGCATACAGGAGTTCCACCATCGCCCTATTGCGCAGAGCCATGGGCCCACCGTCAGCGGCCGCAGTGTTCAGATCATCCACCATCCGGGAGACCTGCTGCTGCTGTAGGACCCCTGGCAGGGACTTGTCCCGCTTGGGAGCCTGTAGACGGACGGCGGGGTCAGTCTCGATAAGTTCTTCCCGGAGCGCCCAGCCAGTGAACGACCTGGCGGTTGCAGCCCGGCGCGCCAAAGTGGCCCGTGCCATGCCAGCCTCACTTTGCGCCCCAAGCCAGCGCCGCAGGGAGCCTAACTCCAGTTGCCTGAGTTCTTGGACTCCCTCCTGCACCGCAAAGCCAAGGAGACTCTCAACATCGGACAGATAGGCACGGACTGTGTGCGCAGACCTTGCACATTCGCCCTCCAGGTAGCGTCGAAAGCCATCGACTGCCTTTTGAAGGGGTCCTGGAAGTAGTTGCGTGTCCACCCTTCCCACTGTGCCAGTCGCCGGTACAAAGTCGGCGTATCAACATGCTTTTCCTCTGCGTCTAGGCCTTTCCGGTCCGTTTCCACCCTCCGCGTTCCGAGCGCGCCAACCCCAGCAGCCCCAGCCGGCCAAGGCCCGCGCGCACGGCATCCGGACTCAGTCCCGCCACCACAGTCAGCTTCTCCACCGAGCTTGTGGACCTAAGAGGCAGAGCGTCCAAGAGAATGAGATCTTCCAAAGACAGGCCGTCGTGCACCGCAGCGGCGCCGGCGTCCTTTTCCTCACTGCCGGTTTCCCCGATGGCGCCGGCAAGCTCGGAAATCTCGCCGACGTCGGTGACGCAGACAGCTCCCCCGTCCCGGAGGAGGCGATGACAGCCGGCCGAGTTGGCACTATGTATTGATCCGGGAACAGTGGCAACAACCCTTCCGATGGCTTCAGCATGATGGGCTGTGTTGAGGGCTCCCGACCGCCAGCGTGCCTCAACCACAACCGTGACTGACGCCAAGGCCGCAATGATCCGGTTCCGTTGCAGGAATCTGTAACGCGTTGGAGCGGATCCTGGTGGCACCTCCGAGATGACAGCCCCCTGCGTGGCCACCGCCCGGAGCAGGTCCTCGTTGCCCGATGGGTAGAAGCGGTCCACGCCTCCAGCCATGACGGCGATGGTGGGCACGCCGGCCACCCCGCCGCTCAGAGCTCCCCGATGGGCATGGGCATCGATACCATAGGCTCCACCTGAAACCACGGTATATCCGCGTTGTGCCAGGCCATAGGCGAAGTCCCCCGTGACGGATGCTCCGTAGTTGGTACTGTCCCTCGAACCTACAAGGGCGATGGCTTGGCGGGCGGAGGGCAGCGGCTGCTCCTGTCCTCGCCACCACAAGCAAAGCGGCTCTTGGAGTCCAAGGTCTTCCAACTGCTCCGGCCACAAATCATCACCCGGGATGATCAAGCGTCCTCCGAGTCGACGAACGGTCTCCAAATCGCGGTCCGGCGCGAGGTCGGCGACACGCGGCGCCCAACGTCGAAGGCTGGCCGGGAGCCCGGCCCAAGACGATGGCCCTCCTCCGTCAGCAAGCAGGGAAGAGATCTCCCGTTCCAGGTCTGGACCTGTTCCCAGCTCCCCTGTTGCGATGCCCAGAGTATCCACGGCCCCTACTGCCCGCACCAATGCGAGGCCTACCGAATCCTGGGGCTCCATGAGGCGGGCCAGTGCTGCCCTGGCAATGCGTTCTTTGTCCTGCTTCCCCACTACAGCCACTGCTGTGAATCCCTTCGTGTCGGTACTGCTCATGTCGCGGCCGCCGCTTGGCGCAGGCCTAATGCTTGGCCAATGTGATCGATGTCCGGCGCATCGCAGTGCCCCAGATCTGCCAGCGTCCAAGCCAGCCTGAGGACGCGGTCGTAGCCGCGGGCAGTGAGGGTGCCACGTTCCAACGCAGTGTCCAGAATCCGGGTCGTTCCGGGAGACAACCGCAGTTCTCCCCGCAAGGTGCGCCCCGGAACCTGCGAATTTGTCTCGAGCCCCATGGCCAGCAAGCGCTCGAGTTGCCGTTGCCGGGCCGCCAGCACCCGTTCTGCGACAGTGTGGGTATCTTCTTCTTCGCCCGCATGGCCAAAGTCGGCCAATGACACCCGTTCGACCGGCAATTGAATATCCACGCGGTCCAACAATGGTCCTGAGATCCGTCCAAAATACCTGCGACGCATCATGGCAGTGCACGTACAGTCCATTCCCTTGCCGGAAGCTTTGCCGCATGGGCAGGGATTGGCGGCCAGTACCAGCTGGAACCGGGCAGGGTATGCCGCAGTCCCCGCCGAGCGGTGTATGACCAACTCTCCGCTCTCCAGGGGTTGCCGAAGGGCGTCCAGCACCCGGCGCTCATACTCTGGAGCTTCGTCAAGGAACAACACACCGCGATGTGCGCGCGAAGCGGCACCGGGCCGGGGAAGCCCTGAGCCGCCTCCGATGATGGCAGCGGCTGTGGCACTGTGGTGGGGATTCTCGAAAGGGGGCCTCCGCAGGAGCCGCACCGGAGAGGATTGGACTGCGGCCAACGAGTGGATGGCCGTGACCTCCATGGCCGCTGTATCAGCCAAATCCGGAAGCAAGCCCGGCAAGCGTTCCGCCAGCATGGTCTTGCCGGCACCCGGCGGCCCGGTCAGCAACATATGGTGGCCGCCAGCAGCAGCTACCTCCAGGGCACGGCGAGCCTCGCCCTGTCCGGACACATCGCAAAGGTCCGGCACGATGAGAGCATCATCGCTGTCTTCGCCCGGCTCGTCGACGTCCAGGGGGTCGTAATCGAGGGCGAGGTCCTTGGGATCCGCGCCAAAGTCGAAGGCAAGCCGGGCAAGGGTCTTGTAGCCGCGAACCTTCGCTCCCGGGACCAGTGACGCTTCCGCAGCGTTGGCTTCAGCCACCACAATGTCGGGGTAGCCTGCCTGAACAGCGGCCATTACGGCAGGAAGTATGCCACGTACCGGCCTCAATCTGCCGTCCAGGCCAAGCTCCGCGATGAACACAGTCCCGCCGATTTCACGGATGTCGTCCGCCGCTCGGAGCACAGCCATAGTGATGGCGAGATCGAATCCAGAGCCCCGCTTGGGGAGCGAGGCCGGAATAAGGTTGGCGGTGATTTTCCGTCTACTCAGGGGAATGCCGGAGTTCCGGGCGGCAGATCGGATACGTTCCTTGGCCTCGTTCAATGCCGCATCAGGCAACCCCAGGATGATGAAGTTGGGGAGCGTTTGGCCGATGTCGGCTTCTACTTCCACGATGTAGCCGTTGAGTCCGACGAGGGCAACGCAGTAACTGCGTCCGACCCCCATCAGCAAACACCCCGTAAATGCTCCAGCTGCGGCTCGACCACGCCGTTGACAATCACGGACACAACATCGATGCGCCTTCGCGGGGCATTGAGTTGGTGCTGCCGGCACCACGATGACGAGAGCCGGTGAAGACGCGCCAGCTTGGCTGCATCCACCGCCTCAAAAGGATGCCCGTAGTCCAAACTCTTACGGGTCTTCACTTCGGCAACAACCAGGGTGTCGCCGTCGATCGCCACGATGTCGATCTCGCCGTCCGGGCACCGCCAATTACGATCGACGATCCGCATTCCCTGGTTCTCCAGAAAATCGGCCGCCAGCGCTTCGCCGCTTCGGCCAAGCAGGTCTTTTGCTCTCATGACCACCACCTCCGCTCACCAGCTTTCAGGCTGGCGGAGTGCAGCGGCAGAGCGTTACGACGCTATGTGGGTAAACCTGCCCATATCAGTGTCTGTGGAGGAATACTCGCGGAAGGTGCCGCGCTAGTTTCCGAGATCTCCCAAGTCCCCAAGGCCGCCATCCTTCGGCAAAGCCAAGTCTTCGCTTCGCGGCAGTTCTTCCACATTGACGTCCTTAAAGGTGATCACCCGGACGTTCTTGACGAAGCGAGCAGAGCGGTAAACGTCCCAGACCCAGGCGTCCTGCAGGGTCAGGTCAAAGTAGACTTCGCCGTCGGCGCTGCGAGCCTGGAGATCTACGTGGTTGGCCAAGTAGAACCGCCGCTCAGTTTCCACCACGTAGCTGAACAGACCAACAACATCCCGGTACTCGCGGTAGAGCTGAAGCTCCATGTCGGTTTCATAGTTCTCAAGGTCCTCGGCGCTCATAGTTCCATCTTGCACTATCAGCCGGGCAGCACGCGCCATGGGACGCGTCGGCGCCGTTCAGGACAACGTCACAACAGCTCAGGCCCAGTAAGGTTCCAGCTGGTCCGGTGGTGTGCGCTTGGGCCCTGCAGTCGGATCACGTCCCGGTGAGCAGAGGTGGCGTAGCCCTTATTCACGTTCCAGCCATAGGAGGGAATCTCCGAATGCAGGTCCACCATGATCCGATCACGGGCAACCTTCGCCAGAACACTCGCTGCGGCAACACTGAGGCAGCTCATATCGGCTTTCACCCTGGTGTAGACAGGCGCTTCGCACCATGGACCCGAGTCGGGTGTGTCGAAGAGAGAGGCTTGAACGTCGGGCGAAAGCCAGTTGTGGCTACCGTCCAACAGCACGACATCCGGCGTGATGCCGCCGGCCAGGATCTCAAACCAAGCGCGGGTTCCGGCCAGGCGGAGTGCTGCAATGATGCCTATTTGGTCAATCTCCCGCGACGATGCGTGCCCGACGGCGGAGGCGACGGCCCATTCCCGAACAAGTGGTTCCAGCCTGTCGCGGTCCTCGGGCTTGAGCAGTTTGCTGTCCCGGACGTCTGCCAGCAAGCCGTGGTTTTCGAGGTTGACCACGGCAATTCCCACGCTGACGGGACCAGCCAGTGCTCCCCGCCCAACCTCATCCACACCGGCCAGCAACCGCACTCCGGAGGACAAGAACGATCGTTCGACGTCAAGGGTAGGGAAACCCACCGGGCTCTTGGCCTTAGTGGTGGATTTAGCCTTCGTCTTGGCTTGGGCTTTGACCTTCGCCTTGCCCTTGGAGCCGGTAGCCGTTGTAGCCATTACGTCGCCGGTGTTGCCTTACTTGGTAGGGGTACCTTCAGGGACGTCACGGAAAACGTCCTGGTAGTTATCGAGGATGGTCCAACGGTTGATCGGCCAGGCAATGACGGTGGCCTTGCCTTCAACATCCTCAATGTTAATGAAACCACCATTGACTTCCTGGTGCGCCCGGGAATCCTCGGAATGGTTTCGGTTGTCGCCCATCACCCACACCTTTCCTTCCGGAACAACGATGTCGAAAGGCTGCGGAGAAGGTACTTCTGCCGGGTTGATATACGTCTCATTGACCGGCACACCGTTGATCGACAGACGGCCCTCAGCGTCGCAACAGGAAACCCTGTCGCCCGGGAGCCCGATGATTCGCTTAACAAGATGTTGATCATTGTCATCAGCAGCCAAACCGACGAACTCCAGGCCGTCCCCCACCCAGTCCATGGGTCCGGCCGGCTTCTTGGCCACGGGCGGTAACCAGGCCTGAGCGTCCCTGAAGACCACAACGTCCCCGCGTTCCAGGTCGAAAGGCCCAGGCACCAAGAGGTTGATGAAGATGCGATCGTTGACGTCCAAAGTGCTTTCCATGGACTCGGACGGAATGTAAAACGCCCTGAACAGGAAGGTCTTGAGAAGGAAGGACAAAACCAGCGCAATGGCCACCACTGTGACAATCTCTTTGACCCATACGAGCACCGGGTTCTTGCGCGGTTTCTCGGCTGCGTGGGATCCACCTTCGGAATCCCGGGAACGCGGCCCGTCCGCCCCATCTCGCGAACCAGATGCGACGTCGTCAACCGGGCGGGGCTCCGCCACGCCGGCGGCACTTGCCGTTCCGTCCGAGAACCGGGCGTCGTCGTCGTACCGCTCGGGATTCTCTGGAGCTTTGTCCGGCATTTACTGTCCGTTCTTCGATGATGGTTCGGCCTGCGCTGAGCGAGGCATCTCTGCAAATCTATCAAGTGGCCAGACGATCTGGACCGGACGGCCTATAACGCGTTCCACCGGAACCATACCGCCGCCCGGGGCTCCCAGCAGTCCACGGGAGTCAGCAGAACGTGAACGGTGGTCACCCATCAGCCAGAGGCGGCCATCAGGAACTACGACGTCGAATTTCTGATCGCTGGGGTCATCCCCCGGATACAAATATGGTTCCTCAAGAATCTGGCCATTCACCGTGAGTTGTCCTGCTGCGTCGCAGCACTTAACCTGGTCTCCTCCAACCCCGATGACCCGCTTTACGTAGGTGGTGTCGCTGCCGGTCAGCCCGAACCATTGGCTCGCAGCCGACACCGCATCAACAAACGGGCCTTGTCCGCTGCTCAGGGGTGCGAAGGAACCGCGGCCATCGAAGACCACTACGTCCCCGCGGCGAATCGGCTCGCCGTTGAAGGCCGTCCGCGATACCAGGATCCTGTCCCCTTCTCCGAGGAGGGGTTCCATGGACTCGGACGGAATGTAGTAGACATCCAGCCACAAGGAACGGACCAAGCCACTGATCGCTACGGCCAACACCAGTGCGAGTAAAACAAAACGCCAGCCCTGTTTACGGGGCTGGCGTTCTGATGTGTCCATGACTCGTATCCCTGTTGCGTTGCGGATTGCTCCGGAACTACCGGGCACGAATCCTGGACCCGTTGCGTAAGTCGCAGGACTTACTTGGCGAAGTCGCGCTTTTCCTTGATCTTCGCAGCCTTACCGCGCAGTGCACGCATGTAGTAAAGCTTCGCGCGGCGGACGTCACCCTTGGTGACGACCTCGATCTTGTCGATGATCGGGGAGTGTACCGGGAAGGTACGCTCTACGCCGACACCGAAGGAAACCTTACGCACGGTGAAGGTTTCGCGAACGCCGTCACCCTGGCGGCCCAGGACGAAGCCCTGGAATACCTGGACACGGGAGTTCTTGCCTTCGATGATGTTGACGTGAACCTTGAGGGTGTCGCCCGCGCGGAACTCCGGAACATCGTTACGCAGCGAGGCTGCATCTACGCTATCGAGGATATGCATTAATCCACTCCTGGTGAACGCCACAGGTCATTCACTTTGGGTTACGGCGGACAAGCCCGGGGCACGAAGGCTAACCGGAAATCTCCGCCGAAGTTTCTTAGTGTCCGGCTCCGCCACTGATTGGCGTCGCCGGGTTGTCCGACTGTTGGCTGAACTCCCCCTGTGGCAGGTGTCAGCCCAGCAGACACAAGGGTTAATTCTGCCATAGTCGCCACCATCAGGCCAACTGCAGCAACGTTCGACGGCGGGAGGTGGACTTAGTTTTCGGTGTCGCCGCCGGGCTTGGCACGGAGGCGGCCATCAACGACGTCGTACCCGAGGTCCGCGAGGGCCTGCCGGTCCGCGCGACTCAACACGCCGGCGTCGAGCCCTTCCATAAGGTCCGGCCTGCGCTCAGCCGTCCGGCGGAACTGCTCGTGGCGCCGCCACTGTGCAATCTTGCCGTGGTTGCCGCTAAGGAGGATCGGCGGGACGTCGTGATCTCGCCACGCTGACGGTTTGGTGTAAACGGGATACTCCAGGAGACCATCGGAGTGGGACTCCTCTACCAAGGATTCGGGGTTTCCGACTACACCGGGAAGGAGGCGGCCAATGGCTTCGACCATGGCCAACACGGCCACTTCTCCGCCGTTGAGGACGTAATCACCGAGGCTGACAGGCCGGACCCTGAAGTGATCCTGAGCCCAATCAATGACGCGTTCGTCGATGCCTTCGTAGCGTCCGCAGGCGAAGACGAGCTGCTCTTCTTCTGCGAGTTCATATGCCAAGGCCTGGTTGAATTTCTCCCCTGCCGGCGAGGGAACAATCAGCACCGGCTTGGAGTTTTCGCGGGCGGCGGCAACCGACTCGAGGGCTTGTGCCCATGGCTCCGGTTTCATCACCATTCCAGCGCCACCACCATACGGCGTGTCATCCACTGTCCGGTGCTTGTCCGTGGTGAAGGTGCGAAGATCGTGGACGTTGAGCTCCAACAATCCGTCCTGGCGGGCCTTGCCTATGAGTGACAGCTCCAGCGGGGCGAGGTACTCAGGAAAAATGCTGACAACATCGATCCTCATTCAGGCATCATCCCCGGCGCTGTCCTTGGGCTCCTTGGCGTTCTCGTCGTTGATCTCAAACAGGCCAGATGGTGGGGTGATGAGGATGTACCCGCCCTCCACATTGACCTCCGGCACGATTTCGTCAACGAAGGGAATGAGAATTTCTTTACCCTCCTCTGTCTTCACCGTGAGCAGGTCCTGGACCGGCAGGGTGCTGAGCGCTGCTACTTTGCCCACTACCTGTGAACCAACGCGGGCCTCCAAGCCAACGAGCTCGTGCTCGTACCAGCCTTCATCGTCATCTTCGTCGCTGAGCTCCTCGGTTTCGATGAAAAGCTTCGCACCACGGATGACTTCGGCAGCGTTGCGGTCGGCGATTTCCTCAAAGCCAAGCAGGAGGATGTCCTTGTTCCACCTGGCGCTCCGGATGGTCAACGGGCCGGCGGAGGCGGGCTCCACGACGAACTCGGTTCCGGCGACGAATCGCTCGGAGGGTGCGTCGGTGAGTACCTGCACCGTCACCTCGCCGCGGATGCCATGGGGTTTGCCGATCCGGGCCACCTGGAGCTGCATGGGTTCCTCTGAATTCTTGTAGTGCCCGCGCTGCCGGGCAGCAACGGACAGTAAATTGTGGATAAAGCAATCCGGCCCCTCCACCATATTCGGTGAAGGGGCCGGATCTAAGACAAGTAGTGCTGAGCGCGTTACCGGCGACGGTCGGTGTCGACGACGTCGACCCTGACCTGCTCGCCACCAGCCAAAGCTGCAACCACTGTGCGCAATGCACGTGCGGTGCGTCCTTGACGGCCGATCACCCGTCCGAGGTCCTCCTGGTGAACACGCACCTCGAGGGATTCCCCGCGGCGGTTGTTCTTGGCACTGACCTTGACATCCTCAGGGCTGTCAACAATCCCACGGACCAAGTGCTCGAGCGCTTCTGCCAGCAACTTACTCAGCCTCGGTGGTCTCTGCTTCAGCCTCGGCCGGAGCTTCGGCTTCGTCCTTCTTGGCCTTCTTGGTGATGGCTTCCGGAATGATGACGGAACCCTTCTCCGGGGCTACGAAGGCTTCCTTCGGAGCTTTGGTCTTCAGGGTGCCTTCCTGGCCCGGCAGGCCCTTGAACTTCTGCCAGTCACCGGTGATCTTGAGGATCGCGGCGACCTGCTCGGTCGGCTGGGCGCCAACGGAAAGCCAGTACTGGGCGCGCTCGGAAGCGACCTCGATGTACGACGGCTCTTCGGTGGGGTGGTACTTGCCGATTTCTTCAATGGCACGGCCATCGCGCTTGGCGCGGGCATCCATGACGACGATGCGGTAGTACGGTGCGCGCATCTTACCGAAGCGCTTAAGGCGAATCTTTACGGCCACTTTTGTGGTCACTCCTGTTTCTGAAACGAGGTTGAACCCGACGTTCTGCACCCGTGGGGCGGGCCATACTTGACGGTTCGAAGGACAAGATACGAGCACGGAGAGAGGGGCCGCACCGATCGAGTACCTGTCTATTGTGCCAGATGCCCGGAGCAAATACGACTTAGGCCACGCGGGGCGGCGTGTTCTTCCTCACTCCCCGGGTTGAACGTGCGGCCATACCCGGATCGGTGGGTTACTCAGACCACACATAGAGGCCCGTGCGCTCAGCCTTCTCCACGTCCGTCGCGAGGGCAGCGAGCTGTTGGACGTACTGGCGTGACTGGGCGGCATCGAAAGGCATGTCGTCCTGCGCGGCCCAGGCAGCAGCGACGTCGTCGAGAACGTTCGCGTCGCCTTCGCTCTCATAAGTCAGCAGTTCAGCAAGGGCCCGCACCATGGCTTCGGGAACCCCCAGAAGTGCGTCACTCGTCACATCAACCAGGGCAAGCTCGTAGTCAGCTCCGGCGGCGTGGACAGCCTGTCCTGCGAGGTCGCCCAACTGTTCGACTTCGAAGTCGGTAATGCCGTCAATCCTGACGGCCGGGCCGGTCACATCCGCGCCCTTCTCCAGGGCAGCTGCCCGTTTGAGTGCTTCATCGTGGGTGGCTACAAAAATTTCGGCAAAGCCCATGGAAAGTACTCTCATTCCTTCGTGCTGACGGGGCGGCGGCACGGAATCCATATCGGCTCCGTGCCGTCACTGCCCAGCCTAATGCAGCGGGAGGGGGCCAGCGGATCAGGCGCGGGTGGCCACGGCTTAGCAGGTGGCCGCGGCTTAACAGGTGGCCGTGGCTTATTTGGCGGCGACCCGCAGCTTGTTCCGCCAAGGATCCTCAAACTGAAGCTCAGCTCCGGTGTGATGATTCTGCACACCCGCAACTTTCAGGCGATCCGCCAGCGCTGCTACGTCTTCACTGCCGGGGACTTCGATCAAGACTTCACCCAGGCCGAGCGTGTCCTTCCGGGGTCCGGCTCCGCGACTGTTCCAAACGTTCATCGCCATGTGATGGTGGTAGCCGCCGGCGGAAACGAACAGCGCCTGACCATGCCAGCCTGCAGTCCGCTCGAAGCCAAGGGTCTCAACGTAGAACTTCTGCGCAGTCTCCACGTCGCCCACCTGCAGGTGCACGTGTCCAACGCCGGCAGCGGCCTCCCGCTGCCCCGTTACGGCAGCTTCGCTCAGGTGCTGCTGGAGGAAGCGCTGCGGCGGCAAGGCCACATTATCCATCACTACATTCTTGCCATCCCACTGCCAGAGTTCACGCGGCTTGTCGTAGTAAAGCTCGATTCCATTGCCTTCGGGGTCAGTGAAGTAGAACGCTTCGCTGACCAGGTGGTCGGCGCTGCCCGCGAACGCCCGGGGCTCATATTCAGCGGCCGTGGCGATGGTTGCGGCCAGTGAGGGCTGATCCTGGAACAGGATGGCTGTGTGGAACAGGCCAGCCTCCCCCCGCCCCGGTATCTGCAAGCCAACCGCCGGCGCAAGATGGACAACGGGCTTACCTACGCGTCCCAAATAGAGCCCGCCATCCTGCTCGGCCACGACGTCCAGCCCCAGGGCGCGCTGGTAATAGTCACTCATGACCTTCATGTCGCCGACCTTGAGCATGACGGTGCCCATGGTGAGTTCGGCGGGAAGAAGATCCTGGCTGGAGGTGGTGGTCATGTGAAGCTCCCGGTCTTGAGGATGCCGCCTTTCGGTACCCTGCTTACCTTACTAAATTACTTGAAGCTTCAATTTATTCCTAACGTACGATCTCGCCTCGCAGGACGATGTGCTTTAGTTCGAGCACTGTCTCCAGGTGGCGCCGTGGATCGGTACTGCACAGCACGACGTCGGCACTCGCCCCGTCGCTGATGCCGTCGGCTCCCAGCCATGGACGGGCACTCCACGCGGCGGCGTCCAGGACCGCCGCCGGCGGCAGGCCGGCGTCGTGCAGTTCCTTCATTTCGTCGGCAATCCTGCCGTGCTTGATCACGCTGCCGGCGTCGGTGCCTGCATAGATGGAAACACCCGCCTCGAAGGCCTCAAGCACACGCTCACGCCGCCCCTCCCAGAGACGGGTCATATGGTCCGCGTACTCCGGAAACTTCTGCCCGGCCTGGGCTGCTATATCCGGGAAAGTAGCGATGTTGACCAAGGTGGGAACGATCGGCACTGACTGTTCCACCAAGCGGGGAAGGTGTCGCGGCAGGAGACCGGTGGCGTGCTCTATGCAGTCGATATTGGCATCGAGCATGTCGTCGATGGTGTCCTCGGCGAAACAGTGAGCCGTGACCCTGGCACCTTCATCATGCGCGGCCGAAATGGCGTCCCTCACGATCTTCGCCGGGAAAGAGGCAGCGAGATCGCCAACGCCGCGATCGATCCAGTCACCCACCAGCTTTACCCAGCCGTCGCCGTCGCGGGCTTCCTTTCGGACGGTCTCCACGAGGTCGCCGGGCTCAATCTCGTGGCCCAACCCGCGGAGGTAACGTCGGCTCCGCGCGATATGCCGGCCTGACCGGATCAACCGGGGCAAGTCCGATCGCTGCTGTACCCAGCGGGTGTCTGAGGGCGATCCGCAATCGCGGATCAGCAGCGTCCCGGCGACGAGGTCTGCTTGTGCCTGGGCAAGCGTGGCCTGCTCGTCAACCGCTCCTCCAACGCCGAGTCCGATATGGCAGTGTGCGTCAACAAAACCCGGCAGGACCCAGCCATCCAATACCTTGTCCGGCGAGGCAAGGGGACGTTCAAACGTCAGTTTGCCGTCGATGGACCACAGCCCGCGGCGCTCTTCGTCCGCCGAGACGAGCACGGGTCCACTGAATTCGATGATGTTGGCCATGGCAAAAGCGTAGCTGCGGTGGCTAACCAGAGCCTGCTGTACTCATGTGACTGGGAGCCCGCCGGGAGCTGTGGTAGCTTCGTCTACGACCACACGGGAGCCCTTGCAGGGGCTGAGATCGGACTGATGCAGTCTGCGACCGTTGAACCTGTCCGGGTAATGCCGGCGAAGGAAGTGAGTATTCCCTTGAGCACCGCAGAAACACAGCACAGCCCTGTTCAAAATCAGATCAACGCAGGCCAAAACCAGATCAACGCAAGCGAAAACGCTCCTGAGCCCGTCACGCAATCGTTGAAGTCCCACTCGTTGGCGTGGCTGGAAGACCGCGACAACGGCATACGTGTCCCCGTCACGGAGATCGCTTTGGAGCCCTCCCCCAACGGGCAAGCCAATCCCCCTTTGCAGGTGTACCGAACAGCAGGCCCGGGCAGCGATCCGGTGGTGGGGTTGGAGCCGTTCCGTGCACCGTGGATCGAAGCCCGCGGAGACACGGAGGCCTATTCTGGTCGGGAACGAAACCTACTCGACGACGGCAAGTCCGCGGTTCGGCGTGGAGCAGCGTCAGCGGAGTGGAAGGGCGCGCAACCTGTGCCGCGCCGCGCCGTCGAGGGTAGGACCGTCACGCAGATGCACTACGCGAAGCAGGGAGTTGTGACTCCTGAAATGCAGTTCGTCGCGTTACGGGAAAACTGCGATGTTGACCTTGTCCGCAGCGAAGTTGCCGCGGGAAGAGCGATTATCCCGAACAACATCAACCACCCCGAATCCGAGCCGATGATCATTGGCAAGGCTTTCTTGGTGAAGATCAACGCCAACATCGGAAACTCTGCAGTCACCAGCTCCATCGCCGAGGAGGTGGACAAGCTGCAGTGGGCAGCCCAGTGGGGCGCTGACACAGTGATGGACCTCTCTACGGGAGATGACATCCACACGACGCGCGAATGGATCATCCGCAACTCCCCCGTTCCGATCGGAACAGTCCCTATCTACCAGGCGCTGGAAAAAGTGAACGGCGAGGCCAACAAGCTGACGTGGGAAATCTTCCGCGATACCGTGATCGAGCAATGCGAGCAGGGCGTGGACTACATGACCATCCACGCGGGCGTTCTGCTGAGGTACGTGCCGTTGACCGCCAACCGGGTCACGGGCATCGTGTCCCGCGGCGGTTCGATCATGGCCGGCTGGTGCTTGGCGCACCACCAAGAGAACTTCCTGTACACGCATTTTGACGAGTTGTGCGAAATCTTCGCCAAATACGATATCGCGTTTTCCTTGGGTGACGGGCTCCGCCCCGGTTCCATCGCCGACGCGAACGACGCCGCGCAGTTCGCCGAGCTGGATACGCTCGCTGAGCTGACACAACGGGCGTGGGAGTTCGACGTGCAGGTCATGGTGGAAGGCCCGGGGCACATTCCCTTCCATCTGGTGCGTGAAAATGTGGAGCGCCAGCAGGAACTGTGCAAGGGTGCGCCGTTCTACACGTTGGGTCCGCTGGTTACCGATATCGCCCCCGGCTATGACCACATCACCTCGGCCATCGGCGCCACGGAAATTGCACGCTACGGCACGGCCATGCTCTGTTATGTGACCCCGAAGGAGCATCTGGGGCTTCCCAACAAGGACGACGTCAAAACGGGCGTCATCACCTACAAGATCGCGGCGCACGCTGCGGACCTCGCCAAGGGACATCCGGGGGCTCATGAACGTGATGATGCACTTTCCAAGGCGCGGTTTGAATTCCGGTGGCGCGACCAGTTCGCGTTGTCCCTCGATCCCGTGACTGCCGAGGCCTTCCATGATGAGACGTTGCCCGCCGAACCGGCGAAGACCGCCCATTTCTGCTCCATGTGCGGACCCAAGTTCTGTTCGATGCGCATCAGCCAGGACATCCGTGACGAGTATGGTTCGGCAGAATCGCAGGCGGCCATCGCTGGAATGTACAGCGGCATGCGGGAAAAGAGCGAGGAGTTCCTGGCTTCAGGTGGAAAGGTGTACCTGCCGGAGCTTCAGGTCCCGGCAAACCAGGGCGTCAGCCGCTCAGGAAGCTTGAACTGACATAGCCCGGCCGACATCCGCGATGAACGAGCGGATAGCCTGATCTCCGTCAACGGAATCCTGGGGCCGGTGTCCTCCCGCTGCTACGCGGCGGAGGGCACCGGTTTCCTGCAGATAGCCGGCGATTTCCTCATACAAGGGCTCCCAACCTCCCGTGAGGACGAGTGTGGGAACGCCCGGCACGATATGGAGCGGGGCATCCCATGGCGGTGCTTGGAGCCGGAGCCTGCGGGCTGACCGCCGGGCCTCCGGGGTGTCCAGCCCGCCGGTTTCGGCCGAGAAAGCACGCCGGTAGAACTCGCGCTGGTAGTCGGCGTCGTTGAGCTGGTTTCTTACGTCGAACAGCGGTTCCATGAGGGCCCGGTAGGAAGCAGTCGCCGGAAGCTCAGCGGTCAGAGACAAGCAGGACGGCTCTACCAGGGAGAGCGAGTGCACCAGATCGGGGCGCTCGACGGCGGCAAGCATGGCGGATATAGCGCCTTGTTCGTGGGCAACGACGTGGCCGCCGCCGGAGTCCACCAGCGCGTTGATCAGGATGGCCACGTCCGCCGCGACGTTGGACTCCAGAGGTTCGGTGACGGCATCAAAGCCGTGCCGCCGAAGGAAGAGTGCGTCATAAGCAAGAGCCATGCCATGTTGCTTCGGCCATGCGGCTGAACCGAAACTGCCCAAACCGTGGACGAAGACTACGCGCTGCTTATGCATTGGTTCAGCCTATTCCACGGCTCTGACATCCCAACTGACCGACATTTGTGGTTGCTTTGAGTGTTCAAAACAACCACTAATGTCAGCCAGTCGGGTTGCAACGTTTACTTGCCGAGGAACTTGTCGAAGCCCTTGGGAAGGTTGAGCGATGACGGGTCGAAGTCTGCTGCGCCCTGGCCGAAAGCCGCACCCGTGGGTGCCGCCGAGGCTGCGTTTGCCCGCTTGGCTTCGGCATCGCGAAGTTCCTGGGCTGCCTTGGCGGGATTGCCGGAGCGTGCTTTCTTCTTCGGGGCATTCTTGCTGCCCTTGCGTCCGCCACCGGGGCCTCCGAGGCCCGGCATTCCGGGCATACCCGGCATGCCGCCACCCTGAGCGAGCTTCTTCATCATCTTCTGGGCCTGGGCGAACCGCTCCAGCAGGCCATTGACCTCGGACACATGCACACCGGAGCCCCTGGCGATACGGGCGCGACGTGAGCCGTTGATGATCTTCGGAGCCACACGCTCGTGGGGAGTCATGGAGCGGACGATTGCCTCGACGCGGTCGATCTCTTTTTCGTCGAAGTTCTCCAGCTGCTGACGGATGTTCTGCGCACCCGGCATCATCATGAGCATCTTTTTCATGGAGCCCATGTTGCGGATCTGCTGCATCTGGGCGAGGAAGTCGTCCAGGGTGAAGTCTTCCTGGTCAGCGAACTTCTTCGCCATCCGGGCGGCTTCGTCCTTGTCCCACGCCTTTTCCGCCTGTTCGATCAGGGTGAGGACGTCACCCATGTCCAGGATGCGGGAGGCCATGCGGTCTGGGTGGAAGAGCTCGAAATCGTCCAGGCCTTCGCCGGTGGACGCGAACATCACCGGCTTACCGGTCACGGACGCTACCGAAAGCGCGGCACCACCGCGGGCGTCGCCGTCGAGCTTGGACAGCACGATGCCCGTGAAGTTGACGCCTTCATCAAAAGCCATCGCCGTGTTGACGGCGTCCTGGCCGATCATGGAGTCGATGACGAAGAGGACCTCGTTGGGGATGATCGCCTGACGGATGCGGCGGGCCTGGTCCATCATTTCGGCGTCGACGCCAAGGCGGCCGGCGGTGTCAACGATCACGACGTCGTGCAGCTTCTGGCGAGCTTCCTCAACACCGGCCTTGGCGACGGCTACCGGGTCACCGGCAGGGTGCTCGAGCTCGGACGTAGCACCGGGGTGCGGAGCGAACACGGGAACGCCCGCGCGCTGGCCGACAACCTGGAGCTGGGTCACTGCATTGGGGCGCTGAAGGTCACAGGCCACCAACATGGGGCTGTGGCCCTGTGCCTTGAGCCACTTGGACAGCTTGCCGGCGAGGGTGGTCTTACCGGCGCCTTGGAGGCCGGCAAGCATGATGATGGTGGGGCCGGTCTTGGCCAGGCGGATGCGGCGGGTTTCGCCACCAAGGATCTCTTTGAGTTCCTCGTTGACGATCTTCACGATCTGCTGGCTCGGGTTCAAGGCTCCCGAGACTTCGGCGCCGAGGGCACGTTCGCGGATACGGCCAGTGAACTCGCGGACCACGGATACGGCAACGTCCGCATCCAAGAGGGCACGGCGAATCTCCCGAACGGTGGCATCGACATCAGCCTCGGTGAGGCGGCCCTTGCCACGAAGGTTCTTGAAGGTTGCTGTCAACCGGTCAGAGAGTGAATTGAACACGCGCCGTGCACTTCTTTCGATGGTCTACGAATGGCGGCCAATGCGGCACGCCAGAGTCTTGACGATTGCCCCCAAATAAAAATGTCTCAACCCAACAAATCTGAATCGACAAGGGGACTCGACTATCTAGGGTACCAAGTCGCACCTGCAAGATGGCATGCTGGCACAGTGACCAGCAAAACGACGGTAAAAACGTTGCTCATCCTCGGCGCGTCCGGGGACCTCACAGGCAGGCTGCTGCTTCCCGGACTCGCCGGGCTACTGGCTTCGGGCCGGGCTCCCGGTCTTCGGTTGGTCGGAGCCGGCTCCGACCCTTGGTCCCCTGAACAGTGGCAGGAAAGAGTCAAGGGCGCCTTTGAAGCTGCCGTGCGCGGGGCCGACGCCACCGGGCAAGCTGCTTTGGCCGCCGTTGCCGCCGGCACGGAATACCACCAAGTGGATGTCACGGCGGACGGACCCCTGGCGGAGCTGCTCGCGACGTTGGAGGGGCCTATTGCCATCTACTTCGCCCTGCCCCCGCACGTCAGCCAGAAGGCTTGCGAGGTCCTGCACAGGGATCAGCTGCCCGCCGGTACACGCTTGGTCATGGAGAAGCCCTTCGGTTCGGGAACGGAATCGGCGCATGAGTTGAACAAGACGTTGGCCGCTTTGGTGCCTGAAGATCACATCCACCGGGTGGACCACTTCCTGGGCAAAGCCACGGTGCTGAACATCCTGGGCCTCCGCTTTGCCAACAGGTTCCTGGAACCAGTGTGGAACCGGGACCACATCGAAAAAGTGGAGGTCATCTTCGACGAGGACCTGGCACTCGAGGGTCGGGCCCGCTATTACGACACCGCCGGGGCGCTCCGCGACATGATTCAGAGCCACCTCCTGCACATCATGGCTTTCCTCGCCATCGATGCCCCGGCCACCATCGAGGAACGGGACCTTCGTGACGCCGTGGCAACGGTCCTGCGGGCCAGCAGCATCAAGGCCCCTTACACCGGCTCGACGCGGCGCGCCCGGTATGCAGCGGGAACCATCGGGGAACGCAAGGTACCGGACTACGCCGCCGAGGAAGGTGTGGACCCGTCCCGAAATACCGAAACACTCGCAGAGGTCAGGGTGGACATCGACAACTGGCGATGGAAGGGCGTCCCCTTCATCCTTCGATCGGGCAAGGCCCTGGGGCGCCGGCGCAAAGAGGCAGTGATCACCTTCCGCCCTGTGCCTCATCTGCCAAAGGGCTTCTCCGGTATGGACTCCCCCAACCAGCTGCGGATCGGTTTCGGTCCGGACGTGCTCCAACTCAACGTCGACGTGAACGGCCCCGGAGACATCTTCACCTTGGACCGCGCCAGTCTGGTGGCCGAGCTCAACGCACCCGGCATGCTGCCCTACGGAGAAGTGCTGGAGGGCATCCTGACTGGGGATCCGCTGCTGTCCGTCCGTGGCGACACGGCTGAAGACTGCTGGAGGATCATCGAGCCGGTCCTTCGGGCGTGGGAGAGCGGTACCGTCCCCTTGGACGAGTACGACGCCGGCAGCGCGGGGCCGGCGAACTGGCCCACCGACGTCGAGGACTAAAGTCAGCGGATACACCAAAAGCGGGCCGGGTACCTTGATTGGTACCCGGCCCGCTTTATGTTGAGTGGAGGACTTAGATTGCGGCTGCGCCGCGCTCTCCGGTCCTGACCCGGACTGCTTCGTAGACATCCACGGTCCACACCTTGCCGTCACCGGCGCGGCCGGTGTTGGAGCTGGCGATGAGAACATCCAGGATGTCGTCTGCCTGCTCATCCGTAGCGAGGACCTCTATGCGGATCTTGGGCAGCAAATCCACGTTGTACTCGGCTCCGCGATACACCTCGGTGTAACCGCGCTGACGGCCGTACCCGCTGGCCGCGCTGACCGTCAGGCCCTGGACCCCGTATGATTCGAGGCCTTCCCGGACTGCTTCAAGCTTTTCGGGACGGACGATCGCTGTGATGAGCTTCATGCCTGGACACTCTCCTTGCCTTCTGCGGGGGTCTTGGCTGCTGCGGGATCGCTCTTTCCAGTCATCGCCTCGTGCAGGGGCTGGAAGCTGCCGCCGTGGCCGTTGACACCGAATTCGTAGGCCGTCTCAGCGTGGAGGCTGAGGTCGACGCCAACGTTCTCCTGCTCAGTGGAGACCCGGAAGCCCATGGTCTTGTGGATGGCGAAGGCGATGATGGCCGTCATGATGGCCGAGAAAGCAATGGCGATACCGGCTGCCGCGAGCTGTGCCCACATCTGGGCCATGCCGCCACCGTAGAAGAGGCCGCCACCGACGCCGTCGGTGGGCAGGGCGATGAAGCCCAATGCCACGGTGCCGATGATGCCGGAAACAAGGTGGACGCCTACGACATCCAGCGAGTCGTCGAAGCCCCAGCGGAACTTCAGGCCAACGGCCAGGGCCGACGCCACACCGGCAACCACGCCGAGACCGAGTGCACCTATGGGACTGACGTTTGCACAGGCGGGGGTGATGGCCACGAGGCCGGCAACCACACCTGAAGCTGCACCGAGGGAGGTCGGGTGGCCGTCGCGGATGCGTTCGGTGATGAGCCAGCCGATCATGGCTGCTGCAGGTGCTGCGAGGGTGTTGATCCAGATGAGGCCACCCTGTTCAGCGGTGGTTGCTGCACCGCCGTTGAATCCGAACCAGCCGAACCAAAGGATTGCAGCGCCAAGCATCACGAACGGGATGTTGTGCGGGCGGTGGTTCGGGTCCTTGCCGAAACCACGGCGGTTACCAATGATGAGGACCAGGACCAAGGCTGCTACACCGGCATTGATGTGCACCACGGTGCCACCTGCAAAGTCAATGGCCGGGCCAAGGGCCTTGCCGATAGCGCCTTCCGGGCCGAAGAGTCCGCCGCCCCACACCATGTAGGCCAGCGGGCAGTAAACCAGCGTGACCCAAACCGGGACGAAGATGCTCCAGGCGCCGAACTTTGCGCGGTCAGCGATCGCGCCACTGATGAGGGCGACCGTGATGATGGCGAAGGTGGAAGCGTAGCCGACCTTGATCAAGCCATCCGGGGTGTCAATGCCTTCCAGGCCGAAGGTGGCAAACGGGTTACCCACGATCTGCAGGAAACCTTCACCGGAGCTCATCGAAGCGCCCCACAGCACCCAGACGACGCCCACGATGCCGATGGAGATGAAGCTCATCATCATCATGTTCAGGGCTGCCTTGGCGCGTGTCATGCCGCCGTAGAAAAATGCCAGACCAGGTGTCATGAACAGCACAAGCGCCGCCGCCACCATGACCCATACGTGACCTGCGGTAAGTTCCATGGTGCACGTTCCTCTCTTGCTAGATCTGCGGTTCAACCGCTGTCCTGACGCCGTTTGCGTCCTGCTTAAGAGTTTTGTGCCGCCGTGTTTCACCTGCGCAGGTTTTACATTGCGGGCTCGTTACAACAACCTCCCCAACGTAAATGGTGCATATCCCCGGTGTTACGGATATGTTTCAGGCGTCGGACTTCACAGGAAATACCCGGTTTTCGACCACACGCACCCCAATAGCCCCAGACATCCCACCTGAAGGACCAGTACCGTATGACCGAGTCGCCCAGATCCGTCAAAGCTCCAAGGATCAGGCCGGAGAAGGCTCCCCTTCCGCGCGACATCAAGGTGATGTTGGCTGCGGCTTTCCTGATCGCGCTGGGCTTTGGTCTGGTGGCTCCTGTCCTGCCGCAGTTCGCCACAACGTTCGACGTCGGCGCCACGGCTGCCGCAGTGATTGTCAGCATCTTCGCCTTCATGAGGCTGGTCTTCGCCCCGGCAGGCGGCGCGTTGATCGGACGCTTTGGCGAACGGAATGTCTACGTCTCAGGCTTGCTGATCGTGGCGGTGTCCACGGCGGCTTGCGCCTTTGCCCAAGACTATTGGCAACTGCTGATCTTCCGCGGTCTGGGCGGGGCCGGCTCGGTGATGTTCACGGTTGCCGCCATGGGACTGCTCATCCGGCTCGCACCACCCGAACGGCGGGGACGTGTGTCCGGTGCTTACGCCTCAGCTTTCCTGATCGGAAGCGTCCTGGGGCCGGTAGTGGGCGGCTTGCTGGCGGGCTTTGGCCTCCGGGTGCCCTTCCTTGCCTACGCCGGAGCGTTGTTGGTGGCTGCCCTGGTGGTGCGCACCATGCTCAGCGGGGAAGGCAATGCGGCGGAGGACGCAGCACCTGCCCCGGCAATGACTTTGAAGGAAGCTCTGGCGGACTCCGCGTACCGTGCCGCCATTTTTTCGAGCTTCGGCAACGGCTGGGTGACGTTCGGCGTCCGCATGGCCACTATCCCACTGTTCGCCGTTGCTGTCCTGCAGTCCGCGCCGGAGACCGCCGCTTGGGCCCTGGCTATCTTTGCCGTTGGCAACGCCTTGGCGCTGACCTTCAGCGGGCGGCTCGCGGACGCTTGGGGAAGAAAGCCCTTGCTGATCCCCGGTCTGGTCATCACGGGCGCGGCCACCGGGGTCATTGGCCTCACATCAGACCTGCCCGCATTCCTCATAGCTTCGGCTGTGGCAGGATTCGGCTCCGGTTTGCTGGGGCCGGCGCAACAGGCCGCCGTCGCCGATGTTATCGGCCGGGGACGTTCGGGAGGGAAGGTACTCGCCATCTTCCAGATGGCGGCTGACACAGGCGCGATCGTCGGTCCCATCGTGGCGGGACTCCTCGCTGACCGCCTTGGCTACGGCTGGGCGTTCGGCATCACAGGAGGCGTGCTCCTCCTTACCGCCGCGGCGTGGCTGCCGGCACGCGAACCCTTAAACCGAAAAACTGACTGGCATTAGTGGTTGCTCTGAGGGCTCAGAACAACCGCTAATGCCAGTCAGTTGGGCAGGCAGCGCTAGTTAAGCAGTGCGTCCACGAAGCTTTCGGCATCGAACGGTGCGAGGTCGTCCGGGCCTTCGCCCAAGCCAATGAGCTTCACCGGGACCCCCAATGACTTCTGGATGGCCACAACAATGCCGCCCTTGGCGGTTCCGTCCAGCTTGGTCAGGACGATGCCCGTGATGTTGACTACCTCCGCGAAGACGCGCGCCTGGTTGAGGCCGTTCTGTCCGGTAGTGGCGTCCAGGACCAGCAGGACCTCATCCACTTCGGCCAGCTTTTCGATGACGCGCTTGACCTTTCCGAGCTCATCCATCAGGCCGGTCTTGTTCTGCAGGCGTCCGGCGGTGTCCACCATGACCACATCGACTTCCTGGTCAATGCCGGCCTTCACGGCCTCGTAGGCCACGGAAGCTGGGTCCGCGCCGTCGATATCGGATTTGACGGTGGGCACACCCACACGCTGTCCCCACGTGGCCAACTGCTCGGCCGCTGCCGCACGGAACGTGTCAGCCGCCCCCAACAGCACGTCCTTGTCTTCAGCCACCAGCACACGTGCCAGCTTGCCTACGGTGGTGGTCTTGCCAACGCCGTTCACACCAACAACAAGGACGACGGCGGGACGGTCACCCTTGCGCTCGACGTTCAACGAACGGTCCATGCCGGGATCCACCAGCTTGATGAGCTCCTCACGGAGCATCGCCTTGACGTCCTCGGGGCTGCGGGTGCCCAGCACCTTCACGCGCTCCCGCAAAGCATCGACCAGCTGCATGGTGGGTTCGGTGCCAAGGTCGGCCAGCAGGAGGGTCTCTTCAACCTCGTCCCACACGTTCTCGTCGATCTTGTCGCCTGACAACAGTGCGAGGAGGCCCTTGCCAAGGATGTTGTTGGACTTGATCAACCTGGCACGGAGACGGGTCAGGCGACCCTCCACCGGCGCCGGTGTATCGATGGCGATGGTCTCGAGCCCGGCGGCGTCATCCGGGACGTCCGTGTCCTCGACGGTTCCGTCGAAGGTCGGGGCCGGGGCCTTTACCGCATCCGGGCGGTCCTCCACAAGGGTTCCGCCGCCTGCTGCCGATGACTGGACGGGATCATTCGCGTCACGTGTTCCGGGGTACTTTGCGCCGGTCTTCCGGGCTTTCATCAGTACCGGCACGAGTCCGCCGACCACTACGAGCGCAGCGAGAATGGACAGAATTATGGGTAGGAAATCGTTCACTCCCCTACCTTCTCATAAAGCTATGCCCCGGCACCGAGCCTCTGGCTGATCACGGTGGAGACGCCGTCGCCCCGCATCGTGACTCCGTAAAGTGCGTCGGCCACTTCCATGGTTCGTTTCTGGTGGGTGATCACGATCAACTGGCTGGACTCCCGCAGTTCCTCAAAAATGGTGATGAGCCGGCCCAAGTTGGTATCGTCCAACGCCGCCTCCACTTCATCCATGACATAGAACGGCGAGGGACGGGCTTTGAAGATCGCCACCAATAGTGCCACTGCCGTGAGTGAGCGCTCCCCGCCGGAGAGCAGCGAAAGCCTCTTGATCTTCTTGCCAGCGGGCCTGGCCTCTACTTCTATTCCCGTGGTGAGCATGTCGTCAGGGTCAGTGAGTACCAACTTTCCTTCGCCGCCGGGAAAGAGCCGGGCAAAGACGTGGTCGAACTGCGCTGAAGTATCAGCAAAGGCTTCGGTGAACACCTGCTGGACACGGTTATCCACCTCTTTGATGATGTCCAGCAGGTCTTTGCGGCTGGATTTGAGGTCTTCAAGCTGCGAGCTCAGGAACTGGTGCCGTTCTTCCAGCGCGGCGAACTCTTCCAAGGCGAGGGGGTTCACTTTCCCCAGCGCCGCAAGTTCTCGTTCGGCCTTCTTCAGCCGTTTTTCCTGCTCTGCCCGGACAAACGGAACTCCCTCGATGATGGCCTCGCCGTTCTCATCAACCGGCGCCCGAAGCTCAGCCCACTTATCGGTGGTGGCTCCGGGTGGCAGTGGAACCGGTTGATCGGGACCGTAATCGGCAATGAGTTGTTCAGCGGAGAGGCCAAGTTCTTCGATGGACCGCGATTCCAGGGCCTCGATGCGGAGCCGCTGCTGTGTCCGGGCCATTTCATCCCGGTGCACCGAGTCAGTCAGTTCGGCAAGCTCCCGGGCCAGGGCATCGTTCCCGGAGCGGACCTCAGTGAGCTCCTTCTCCAGCTGCTCACGCTTTTGCTCGGCAAGGTCACGATCATATCCGGCCAGATCCACCGAAATATCGATGAACCGGAGGGTCTGCTCCACCGCTGACGCGACTGCCGCCGCACGATTCGCCTGGGCGCGTCGGCGTTGCGCCCGACGAGCGGCCTCTTCACGGGCACGGCGTTCAGTTGCTGCTGCCCGCTCAAGAGATGCCGCCCTGTTACTGATTGCTCCCAACTGCTCTTCCGAAGTCCGGAGCCCGAGGCGGGCCTCTGTTTCCAATGCCCGGGCGGTTCTGGCGTGGGCAGCCAGTTCATCCCGTTGATCCGTGGACGGTTCCTCATCCGGAGCTTCCTGGGCCGCAGCGAGGCGCTCCGCCGCGACCTCGAGGTCCAGTTGGGCTTCAGCGATGTTGGCTTCAGCCTTGGCCATGGATGCAGCGAGCCTTTCGCTTTCGCCAACAGCACTGCGAAGAACCGAGTTAAGATGGCCCAAGCGCTCAGCGACCGCCGCCAGCCGGGCATCCGATTCGTGCAGCCGCTCCAAGGCGGCATCGGCGCGGTCCTGCGCTTCGGCGCGGCGCGATTGAGCTCCGGCCAAGGCGAAGCGTCCACGTTCCAGACGGGCCGTGACCTCCTGGAGCCGGGCAACGGCGTCGTCCACTGCTGCCTGAACCTCAAGCAGTGTCGGCGCGGTGGCCGATCCGCCTGTGATGGTCAAGGAGGTCAGAACGTCACCTTCACGGGTGACAGCCCTGAGGCCAGGGTGCTCCGCAATGAGGTCTGCCGCCGCCTCCACATCATCGACGACGGCGGTACGGGCCAAGAGTGCGAGCGCACCTTGGGCAGCGGGATCAGCGATTTTCACCACATCGGCTGCCCAGCGACTACCGGCGGGAAGCGCGGCGTTGGCACGTACGTCTTCCTCGGCGGGTGGACCGCCGGCAAGAAGCAGTGCTGCCCGGCCGGCGTCGTCATCCTTCAGTAAACGCAAGGCTGCTACAGCGCTGTCCGTATCGGCGACCACCAAGGCGTCCGAGGCACTCCCCAGGGCGGCAGCTATGGCGGCCTCATATCCCGGCTCGATAGTTATCAGCGCGGCCAATGAGCCAAGAACGCCCTCAGCCGTCAGAAGACTTCCGGACCCGTCCTTGCGGTTGAGCCCCAGTTGAAGTGCATCACGCCGAGCCGTCAGGGCGTCCCGCTCACGGACAGCTTCCCGCTCGGAAGCTTTCAGTTCCTCGATCTCCGCCAGGACAGCATCCAGGACCTCGTTGGCATTCTCGTAGTCAGCGTCGAGGCTCTCTTCGCCGTCTTCAACGCCCGCCACCTGTGTTTCGAGGGCAGTGAACTCGCTTTGCGCCTTACGGCGCCGTTCGTCACCTGCCCCGAGGGATTCCCTGAGGCGACCACGCTCGGCTTCGGCAGCTTCAGCCCGGGATCTGGCCGCTGCCACTTGGCCTGCCAACCTGGCCAGCCCTTCCCTGCGGTCGGCGGCTGCCCTTAGCATGGCCGTCAGGCGCTTGTCTTCCGCGGCTGCGAGTGCTTCGGCCGAGTCCTTCGCTACCGTGGCTTCCAGGAGTGCGGCTTGTTTGGCAAGAATGTCGTGTTCAAGGGCAGCTTGTTCCTCGCGGACCCGCGCGGCCTGGCGTTCGAGTTGCTCGGGATCGCGTCCAGTATCCGGGGGCGCCTCTGAGGAGCCAAGGAGTCGCCGGCGTTCAGTTGCCAGTGATCCGAGTGAGCGGAGTCGCTCCCTGTTTGCGGAGAGCTGGTACCAGTGATCGCGTGCGGCGTTGAGTCGCGGCGTGGCTTCGGCGGCCTGCTGCTCCAAAGCAGCTTGGCGTCGCCTCCCCGAACCCAACCCGGCCTCAACCACCTGGCGGCGTTCCTTGAGGGCCGCTTCGTCGGCAACATCCTTCTCAAGGGTGGTTGTCAGTTGAACGAGCTCGTCCGCCAAGAGTCGGGCGCGGGCGTCCCGAACGTCGAATTGCACTGTTTGGGCACGGCGGGCTATCTCTGCCTGCTTGCCCAAGGGAGTCAACTGCCGCCGTATTTCCGCCGTTAGGTCACCCAGGCGCGCGAGGTTGGCCTGCATGGCCTCCAGCTTGCGGACCGTCTTTTCCTTGCGGCGGCGGTGCTTAAGGATTCCTGCCGCCTCTTCGATGAAGCCGCGCCGGTCCTCGGGTGTCGCGTGGAGTACGCGGTCCAGCTGGCCTTGTCCCACGATGACGTGCATTTCGCGGCCGAGACCGGAATCGGAGAGGAGTTCCTGTATGTCCAGGAGCCGGCACGGTGCTCCGTTGATGGCGTACTCGGATCCACCCGTTCGGAAGAGAGTGCGGGAGATGGTGACTTCGCTGTACTCGATGGGGAGCGCGTTGTCTGCGTTGTCGATAGTCAAGGCGACATGGGCGCGGCCCAGAGGCGGCCTGCCTGAGGTGCCGGCGAAGATGACGTCTTCCATCTTGCCGCCGCGAAGGGTTTTTGCACCCTGCTCTCCCATGACCCAGGCTAAGGCATCCACCACATTGGATTTACCGGACCCGTTGGGACCGACGACAGCAGTGACGCCGGGCTCAAAGTCGAAGGTCGTGGCCGACGCAAACGACTTGAATCCGCGGACAGTCAAACTTTTCAGGTGCAAGGCGCTTCGGTTCTCCTGGGTGGCCCGGGTGTCTGTATCCAATAAATCTACTGCGGTTTGTGCGAAATCCGCGGATCTGACGGCGGAAGCCCTTGCGGGCGGCATTCCACACCCCTACACTCCTGCCAAGGGTTACTTGGCGGATTTGTTCCTGTAATCCGGCTTCGGCTTGAACTTCTGTTCGGTCACTGCCGGATACGGTCCCGATCTTCGGAACATTCATTCGCCTACCCTGCGTTTCATAACTGAAGATCTTGGTTTGACCCTGGCTGGGGAGCGGCAAGCAGGGCCCGCGCGTAAAACCGCGGACCCGTCTTAGCAATTGGCGTACCACTCCAGGAGTTCTGATGCCCGGTCGTTCAGCTACCCGATCACAGCGAGTCTTCAGGGGATTTCTTGTGCCCTTGGTGATTGGCATGACGGCGGCCCTGCTGCCCCTTACCGCACCCGTAGCGGTAGCCGCTGGCCCATGTGATCCGGTAGTAAACGCCGTGGCCTGTGAGAACTCCAAGCCCGGAAGTCCTCCGTCCGAGTGGGACATCGAGGTTCCGGGCGACGACAGCATACAAGGCTTCTCGACCGAGATGAGCGTCAATGCCGGCCAGCCAATACGCTTCAAGGTGGATACTGACGCGTCAACTTACACCATCGGGATTTACCGTACGGGCTGGTATGGCGGCAACGGGGCCCGCAAGATCGCGAATGTAACTCCATCGGTTTTCCGGCAGAATCAGCCCCAGTGCCGAACGGACTTGGCCACCGAGCTATACGATTGCGGCAATTGGGCGGTGTCTGCAACCTGGCAGGTCCCGGCTACGGCCGTCTCTGGCGTCTACGTGGCGCTGCTAACCAGACCCGACACTGGCGGCCAAAGTCACATAACGTTCGTTGTTCGGTCTGACTCGAGCCGCTCGGATGTTGTGTTCCAGACGTCTGATACGACGTGGCAGGCTTACAACACCTATGGCGGCTCCAATTTTTACCAAGGCGGCGAGAACGGCAGGGCCTACAAGATCAGCTACAACCGTCCAATGGCCAGCCGCGGTGCTAATGCCGGCAGAGATTTTTACTTTGCCAATGAATACCCGATGGTCCGGTTTCTGGAACAAAACGGTTACGACGTCAGCTACATCAGCGGCCTCGATACGGATCGCAGCGGTTCGTTACTGCTCAACCACAAAGTCTTCCTCTCTGTAGGGCACGATGAATATTGGTCTGGCGCCCAGAGGGCCAACGTCGCGGCGGCCCGCGATGCGGGTGTCAACCTGCAGTTCCTGTCCGGGAACGAGATGTATTGGAAGACCCGGTTCGAACCTTCCATCGTGGACGGCGCTGCCGGGCGCACACTGACTTCATACAAGGAGACCTGGTCCAACGGCAAGATCGACCCCAGCCCACAGTGGACAGGTACTTGGCGGGACCCTCGCTTCGCATCACAAGCCAACGGCGGCGGACTACCGGAGAACGGGCTGACCGGAACCCTTTACATGTCCAATTACTCCGATCTACCCGTGACGGTTAGCTCCGAGGAAGGAAAGACCCGGCTATGGCGTAATACCCCCCTGGCGTCATTACCCGCTGGCTCATCGGCAGCCTTGGCTCAACACACAGTCGGCTATGAGTCCAACGAAGACATCGACAACGGGTTCCGTCCGGCCGGCCTCATCCGGCTTTCCACAACGGTAGGGAGCGTACCCGAATACCTGCAGGATTACGGGAACACCGTCAAGCCCGGAACTACGACACATAATGTGACGCTTTATCGCGCTGCGAGCGGCGCCTTGGTCTTCTCAGCCGGCAGCGTGCAATGGACTTGGGGCCTGGACCAGGAACACGACGGCAACGGGGCGGCAGCGGATCCCAGGATGCGGCAAGCCCAGATCAATCTCTTTGCGGATATGGGCGTGCAGCCTGCGACGCGTGCGGCAGGTCTTGTGGCCGCAGCCCCGAGCAGCGATCGGACAGGGCCTACGGTTGCTGTTACCGCACCGGCCAACGGCGCCACAATCCCCCACGGCTCCAAGGTCACCGTCACTGGCACCGCGGCCGACAGCGGCGGCGTGGTAGCCGGCGTCGAGGTTTCCACGGACGGCGGCAACACATGGCACCCTGCCGTGGGAAAGCAGA
Organism: Pseudarthrobacter sp. PvP004; assembly: GCF_017876035.1. Taxonomy (NCBI): domain Bacteria; kingdom Bacillati; phylum Actinomycetota; class Actinomycetes; order Micrococcales; family Micrococcaceae; genus Pseudarthrobacter; species Pseudarthrobacter sp. PvP004. The sequence goes on along the minus strand of NZ_JAGINL010000001.1, from coordinate 969,422 downwards.
ACTGGACCTTCAGCTACATACAGCAGGGCCTGGCGACTGCCACCATCCAAGTCCGGGCAATTGACGATAGCGCCAACATTGGTACGCCCACCACCCGCAACCTCGTACTCGCCGGACCCTACAGCGTCTTTGGCCAGACGGTTCCCGCCATTCAGGACTCCGGCGACGGTGGAGCCTACGAAATGGGACTGCGCTTCACTCCCACTGTTGACGGCTTCATCACCGGCGTGCGCTTCTACAAGAGCGCGGCCAACACAGGAACACATACAGGCTCGCTCTGGAGCTCCTCCGGCGAGCGCCTGGCCACGGCCACCTTTACCAACGAGACTGCCAGCGGCTGGCAGACCACGCTGTTCAGCCAACCTGTGGCTGTCACGGCCGGGCAGAAGTACACCGTCTCGTACTGGGCACCACGGGGGCACTATGCCATAAAGGACTTCCAGTGGGCGAGCTTCGGGTCTACTGCTGCTCCGCTAACCGTGGCTGGTGGCTTCGGAGCTGAACCAGCAGGCGTCTACAGCACGTCGCAGAGCTTCCCGACTGCCAGTTACAACGGGGGCAACTACTTCGCCGACGCCATCTTCAGCACCGTGGACAACTCCCCTTTGACGGTGTCCGGGCACTCTCCGATCCCGTCGTCGTCCAGCGTTGCGGTTGCCACGAAGGTCAGCGCGGTGTTCTCCAAGCCCGTTACCCCAGCAAGCGTACAGTTGACGTTGCGGTCGTCCGCTGGCCCTGTGGCCGGGACCACTGCTTACGATGCTGCGACCCGCCGCGCCACTTTCACTCCAAGCTCGCAGTTGGCGTTTAGTACGCAGTACACGGCGACGATCGCCGGTACTGACGCGGTCGGCGGACAAGTAGTATCCGGCGGCACTTGGACGTTCACCACAGCGGCCACCCTGCCTGTCCCCGGCTCCTGCCCCTGCAGCTTCTACGATGACAGCGTCACTCCGGGGATTGCCGAGATTCGCGATGGCGTTCCGCTGACGTTGGGCGTTCGGTTCTCGAGCGTTTCGGCAGGCGAGGTCACAGGCATCCGCTTCTACAAGTCGGCCGGGAACACCGGCACTCACACGGGCGCCCTTTACACGGCCAACGGCCAGCAATTGGCAACAGTGACCTTCGCCAACGAGAGCAGCTCCGGATGGCAGACCGCCATGTTCAGCCAGCCGGTCCAGATTACGGCCAACACGCAGTACATTGCCTCTTACAAGACACCTACAGGCACCTATTCCGCCACCGCCAACGGTTTCGGCCCGGGCATGAGTGTTGGGCCGCTTCGGGCAGATGCCGACGCCGGCGCGTACTCGTACAGCGGGGACTTTCCCAATTCGCGGTCGACCGCCAGCTACCTGGTTGACGTCATCGTCATGATTCCAGCGCCTCCATTCACGGTTGGCTCCCATTCACCCCTGCCTGGTTCCTCAAGTGTTCCGCTGGATAAGGCTGTGTCAGCCGTGTTGTCGGAGGCCGCGGTGCCGTCGAGCGTCACGCTGTCCTTGAAGAACAGCAACGGGGTTGCGGTAGCGGGCACCACCACGTACGACCAAGCAACACGGAAGGTTACTTTCGCTCCTTCTGCGTCCCTTGCGGCAGGTATGTCCTACACGGCCACCCTCACCGCCACGGCGGTGTCCGGGCAACCGATGTCCTCCGGTGGTTCGTGGACCTTCACTACCGTTCCCCCGCCACGGACCCCGGGAGTGTGCCCCTGCACCTTGTACCAGGACACGGTAGTACCTACCACCGCCGAAGTGGACGATGGCATGGCTTTGACATTGGGCGTACGGTTCGCCAGCGATACCGCCGGTCAGATCACCGCCATCCGTTTCTACAAGTCGGGTGGGAACACCGGGACGCATACCGGGTCCCTCTATACCGCAGCGGGGCAATTGTTGGCATCAGTGACATTTACCAACGAAACAACAAGCGGCTGGCAGACTGCGACCTTCAGTCAGCCAGTGTCCATCCAGGCTGACACAGAATACGTGGCCGCATACAAGTCTCCGAGTGGCAAATATTCCTACACCGACGGAGGGTTCGGCGCCGGCTTCACCAGCGGTCCGCTCCGCACAGCGCCAGACTCCGGAATGTATTCGTATACAAACAACTTCCCGAGTGACCGTTCGTTTGCAAGCTACTTGGTGGACCTCGTGTTTAGTGTCACGTCTGCTCAGCTAACGGTCTCAGAACAGATTCCGGCACCGGGTGCTACCGGGATTCCTGTGGACGTCAAGCCGTCCATCACGTTCTCGTCCGCCATCAACCCCGGCGCTTCGTTCACGTTGACCGCGAACGGCGCGTCCGTCGCAGGGACGGCTGCATTTTCTGCCGATGCCCGGACCATCACCTTCACCCCAAGCGCGCCGCTCCCCAACAGCACAGCGATTTCGGCCACCGTGGCGAACGTCGTGTCCCAGCAAGGGCAGGCGTTCCCCACCACCACCTGGCAATTTACAACTGCGGCCCCGGCCGTCCAGCAATCCACGATTTTCGGGTCGCTGGTTCCACAGGTCGCCGCAAACTCTGACTTCCTGTCTGTGGAACTGGGTACCGCCTTCACGGTGTCCCAAGCCGGGAACGTGACGGGAATCCGCTTCTACAAGGGGGCCGGAAACACGGGAACTCACGTGGGCTCTCTGTGGAACGCGGCAGGCACCCGTCTGGCGCAAGTGACCTTCACCAATGAGACGGCGACAGGCTGGCAAACTGCCACCTTGGCCACACCAGTGGCATTGACGACGGGCCAAACCTACGTGGTGTCCTACCGGGCACCGAATGGCCGCTACTCGTCGACATCCGGGTTCTTCAACCAGACATGGACGAGCGGGGTATTCACTGCCGCTGGCCCGAACAATGGCCGCTACCGGTACGGCTCCGGCGGAGTCATGCCAACCAGCTCCTGGAATGCCACCAACTACTTTGTGGACGTGGTGTATTCCTCCGCAGCTCCGGCTCAGCAGCAACTGGCCGCCCCATCTCCGTCGCCTACACCCACTCCGACAGTGACTCCGACACCAACGCCGACCGCAACTGCGACAGCGACGCCAACTCCGAGTCCGTCACCGAGCCCGACGCCCAGTCCCACACAAACAGGCGGGCTAGTCTGCGGGCTGTTGCGGGTCTGCTGAAGGCTAGCTGAAAGGGACTGCTTCCGCTGGTGTCCGAACCCCTGAACTCCGGGCCGGGCGCCAGCGGATCCATGCAGTGGACCCCTGATCTCGAGCAGCTTCAGCGGACCACGCTGGGTGACCATGCATGGGCGATGAACAGGCTCGGCTGCGAGTCGGGATCGGTTGCCAGCTTCCAGATGTTGCTGTCCCCGCCAATGGTTTCGTCCGCTAAACCGTAGAGAACGTTCTGGTTGTCGAGCCATTCGATCTGGTCATCGACACTGCGCTTCTCAGCGAGTACCGTTTCCCGTCCCGTAGCGAGCTCAAGCACAGCGACGTTCCAGTGGGCTGCCAACGCCCCGCCGTCGTTCTTCTTAAACGCGATCCGCGTGCCATCAGGCGAGATGGACGGACACTCAACGTTGTCGTGAATGGCAGTCAGGGTCTTGGCGGACAGGCTCCCCCGCACCAGCCAGATGCGCCCTGAGGAAGCGGCAGTAGCGTAGAAAACATCGCTCTGGCCAGGCGCGAAGGTCACACCCCAAATGTTCCTGTCGGTGGCAAGAAGCCTTTCGCCGTTCACCATCAAGGCGAAGTCCTCGAGGTTACCGGAGGTACCTTCCGGAAGGCTGATCTCGGTGGCGGTGGAAAAGCCTGCTGTGGCATAGGAGTGGCCGGAAACGAAAACGGTGGTGGCGATCATGGAACCGTCGGGGCTGATGCGGGTCCTGCTGGGTATTCCCGGGACCGGCCAGACCCGTTGCTGCTCCCAGTTGCGGTTCAGCACAGCAGCCTCGAATGCCGTCACCAATCCCCGGTTTGTCTTCAGGCACACCACGTTCTCCGACGTTCCGTAAACGCGATCGCACTCTTGTCCACTCACCGCCCGGGTGCCATCCGGGGAGTCCAACGGAACAGTGGCGGCGTTTCCGTAGCCTTGGCCTGATGCTGTGTTGCGAAAAAGGATGAAGGGTCCGGCCGGAAGCGGCTGGCTCGCCGTGACGCCCACGGACGAGGCCGCAATGCGACTCTCCTCGAAACGCTGATATGCGCCCACCGCGTAGATACCTGCCGCCACCAGGACCAGTGCCGTGACGGCAAGGAGGGCACCCCACCGCAACTTACCTTCCGCGAGCCCGCCGCTCATGCCTCGTCACTTGCATCCTGAACCGGGGCAACCCGGGCGCCTCTCAGGATGAACGCGACGGCCACCACAGCGCAGGCGAGCAACCCACCGGCCAACACCATGGCCGTTGGCGCACCGACTGCGTACCACAGGACACCGAAACCTGCCGATGCCATCATCCGGCTGAGAGCCACCACTGTCTGCGCAGAGGCAATGCCCGTGGCGAGCTTCCCCGGAGGGGTTAGTTGGCTGGCCAAGGCGGCCAGAACGCCATCTGTGGCTGCGTAGAACGCTCCCAGAAGGACCAGGCAGCCTACAGTCGCCCAAAGCCCCCCGAAAGGTGCCGCCGCGAGGAGGTAGGTTGCCAGTAGCGCAATGTGTCCCGCTACGAACACCGGGATCTTTCCCACCCGGTCCGCCAGCCGTCCCAGCGGAATGGCGAAGGCGAGGAACACCACATTTGTGCCCACGAACAACAACGGAAACCACTGGACGGCGAAGGAATCCCGTGCCTGCAGCACCAGATAGATGAAGCCGTCACCAACGGTCACCAACCCCAACAGCCCCGCAGCAATCAGCAGCTTGCCCAGCCCTGGTTCCTTCAGGTGACTCCAGGAAAAAGCGAAAAGCCGGCGTCCTTCGCGTTCCTCCGTGCCCTTGAGGCCACGCGCCTTGATATCAGGCACCACCAAAGCAAGAACAGCAACACCGATCACGGCGAACGCCAGCGACACCACAAACACCGTGCTGAAACCGTTGGGAATCATCAACAACACGAAGAACGCGATCAACGGCCCGGCCGCGGCGCCGATGTTGTCCAGCATCCTGTGCACGCCGAAGGAACGAGCCAGATGTTCGGGCTGTGCTGAGACCGAAATGAGGGCGTCCCGCGGTGCCGTGCGGATGCCCTTGCCGATCCTGTCACCGGTAACTATTGCCGCTATTGCCCAGAACCCGCCCGCGAAGAGAAAACCAATTCTGGCAATCATGGACAAGCCGTAGCCGGCCAAAGCTATCCGTTTGGGGTGGCCACTGCGGTCGGCAGCCCAGCCGGCCGCAATCCTGACGATCGCACTGGCGCCCTGGTTGATGCCGTCGATGAACCCAAAGGCAATGGTGGACAATCCCAGGAATCCGGTCACATACAAAGGGAGGATCGCGGTGACCGACTCGGAGGAGACATCGGTCACCATACTCACAATGCCCAACCACAAAATGACCGGAGACAAACGGAACGGCACTTCGCTCGATAGTGCCGTTCGTGTTCCCTCCGGCTTGTCCCGTTTACCTCGGTCCGAGAGTGAAATGTACATCGCTGCCCCTAGTCCGCCGCCGTGTGCAGGCTGCCCAAAAGCTGGAAACGTGAGTTGCCGGTACCTGTTGTCGATACCGAAACCGTGACCGTGTCTGTGCCCCGCACGAACCGTTCGGCAACAGCTCCTTCCGCTGCGGGGGCTCCCTCCGACCAGAATCCATGGGCCACCAACGACTGCCGGAAGGACGCCAGGACCTCGGCCTGCGGTTTGGCAATGATTCCGTCCGCTGTTACTTGGAGGACATCACCAGACGTCGATATTGAGGTGGAACCGATCGTTGTTCCTTGGGGCAACGTCAAAATATCGGCAGGCCATCCGTCCACCACTTCACCGGCCGCACTTCCGGGCTCAGGCAAGGTGGTGATCAGTGGCGCGGGGGCAGATGGTTCGGGCAAACCTGTGGGAGTGGCGGTTACCGGCGGGAGGACCTCGAGCGGCTTGGCGGTGGACGGGCCACCCTCCTCCTCGCTGTTGTTGCCTGCGCTGCCTTCGGCGCCCGACGTCGGGCTACCGGACTGGGCGGGCTCCCCGGCACCACCCGGGGTCGGGGCCCCTGAAGCGGTGGCGTTGGAGCCTGGGGTTGGGGCAGAAGACGTTGTGCTTTGGGCGGCCGACGGCCCTGGCTTCCCGGCCATCTGGTCCAAAACCACGGCGACGGCGGCGATCAGCACAGCAAGGCAGATGCCCGCAATGACCAACCGCCGCGCCATCATGGCATGTCCGGGGTGACGGGATTGCCGAGAGGTTGGTACGCCTTTTCACGATGGACGGCGGGTAGAACTGACGCCACCCACATTGTGGTGGCGTTGATCCTTGCGATGGCGATTCGAAGCGCCAAGCTGTTCATGGGGACAGTCTGCCATTGCGACCCCGATTCCGGAACAGTTTTGGCCCTACCAACGTCCATTCCGCGGCCGCGGTTGGCACACCGGGCAGGTATAGGAAGAACGGTTCATAAACTGTTCCCGCTTCATGACGCTGTGCAATCCGATTGCCTCGCAACGGCCACACAGTTCACCGGCACGTCCGTAGGCATTGAGCGACCTGGCGAAGTACCCGGAATCGCCATTGACATTCACATAGAGGGAGTCAAAACTCGTCCCCCCTGCGGCAAGGGCGGCGTTCATGACGTCTTTCACAGCCTCAACCAGGCGCTCGGCATCCGCCCGGCGAAGTGTGTCTGTGGCCCTGGCATAGTGGAGACGGGCACGCCACAAGGCTTCATCCGCATAGATGTTGCCGATGCCGGAAATGACCCCTTGGTCCAGAAGAGCGCGCTTCAGGCCGGTCTTGCGGCCCTTGACCTTCCGGTAGAACGCGTCAAAAGAGAAGTAAGGGTCAAGCGGATCCCGGGCAATGTGCGATGCTTCCTCGGCGATCTCCGGCAGGGGCGTTTCGCCCAGGCCGCCAGGGCCACCGTCGACAGTTGGCACCAAAGCAGTCACGAACAGGCCACCAAAAATCCTCTGGTCCACGAACCGCAGCTGCTCAGGCATCCCGTCCGCCGGGCTGAGGCTGATTCTGACCTTCAGGTGCTTCTCATCCGGCACCACGGGGTCCTGCATCAGCAGCTGCCCGCTCATTCCCAGATGCGCCATCAGCGCCACCTTGGGGAGCTCGTCCGCGGGTTCGGTGTCGGATACGCCGGACATGGCGAGGGGCATCCAGAGGAACTTGCCTCGACGGACGACGTCCAGCACGGTTGCGTGCTCAAGATTCCCGATAAAGTCTTCTGTTCCGAGGGCATGGCGTCGGATGGAGCGCGGATCAAGGACATCAACACCGGTGACGGTACGGCCACGAACCCACCGGGCCAAGCCGCGGCGGACAACCTCTACTTCAGGAAGTTCAGGCATCCGGGTTCAAGCGGAAGAAGGACCGGCAGTAGTGGGATCCAAGGCAGTCAGGGCACGCCAGGCATCAGCGGCTGCTTCCTGCTCTGCTTCTTTCTTGGAATGGCCCGAGCCCCGGCCGTAGGGAGTTCCACCGATGTTCAGTACTGCCTCGAACGTCCTGGCATGGTCCGGCCCGGAGCCCTCCACAGCATAGTGAATGGCGCCCAGTTGCCGGCTCGCCGTAAGTTCCTGGATGCTGGTCTTCCAGTCGGTTCCTGCTCCAAGGGCACCGGCATCTTTGAGCAGCGGGCCCACCAGGCGCATCACCAGTTGGCGTGCGGTCTCGATGTCGTTCGAGAGATACGTGGCCCCGATCAGGGCCTCCATGGTGTCAGCCAGGATGGAGGCCTTGTTCTTGCCGTCAGTCAGCTTCTCGCCTTGACCGAGGTAAATAAACTCGCCGACGCCGATCTCCCGGCCAATACCAGCCAAAGCACGCGTACTGACGACGGCGGAGCGTCGCTTGGCGAGCTCACCTTCAGGCAGCGAGGGGTTCTCACGGTAAAGAGAATCGGTGACCGAGAATCCCAGGATGGAGTCGCCGAGGAACTCAAGACGCTCGTTGGTGGGAATCCCGCCGTTCTCATACGCATATGAGCGATGTGTCAGAGCAAGACGAAGCGTCTCGGTGTCAATCGAGACACCGAGACGCTTCAGAAGCTCTTCAGTTGAAGACATCCTTAGTCAGCCTGTACGGCAGATTAGGCGTCTGCGACCTTGCGGCCCTTGTATTCAAGGAACAGCGCGGTGCCGGCAGAGTCAGTAACGACCTTTGCCTGGTGCGGCAGGCTGTAGGTAACCTGACCGTTTTCGATGGTCTTGACCAAGTTGGGGGCAGTTGCCTTCCACTGGGCACGGCGGGCGCGTGTATTTGCGCGAGACATTTTCCGCTTGGGAACAGCCACGGCTATCTCATTTCTCTCTTAGACGAACACTTACTAATCGGTTTGCCGGTCAGTCTTAGCCAGATCAGCTAGGGCAGCCCAGCGAGGGTCAATGACCTCGTGGTGGTGCCCCGGCTCGTCTTCCAGGCGCGCTCCACATTCGGAACACAGGCCCTGGCAGTCTTCCCGGCACACCGGCTGGAACGGCAGCATAGTGACAACTGCGTCCCGCAACACCGGCTCAAGATCGATTAGATCGTACTCGACTCGACGTTGCTCTTCATCGTCTTCTTCGCCCGAAAGCTCAACGCCTTCGTAGAAGAAAAGTTCTTGCACATTGACCTCAAGGTCATACGCAAGGGGATCCAGGCATCGACCGCATTCGCCGGTTACTTCGACGTCTACGGTTCCAGATACCAGAATTCCTTCGTGTACGGCCTCAAGACGAAGATCCAGCTCGATATCCGAGCCTTCCTTTACGCCAATGAGCGCCACACCAAGGTCACTTGGCGCAGGTACATGCTCGTTGAGTGTCCGCATGGTCCCTGGACTGCGTCCAAGGTCCTTGACTACCAGCGCCAAGGGCGAACTTGCATCTCGCTTAATGAGAACTCCTGTAGAACATATGACCGACGTATCATCTTAGCCTGATCACGCTTGAGGACTCAAACCGACGCCGGGCGCGCGTGAATGCGCGGTGATTTCAGCTTGGGAACTCCGCGCGAAGGCGCAAGGTACCCATCAAGCCTACCCCTTGCGCGAGGGTTCCGTGGGCGGCTCGCCAGCGAGGAGCCTCTTCAGCACCGATTTGGGGACGTACTCGGAGATGTCGCCGCCGAGGACGTTGACCTCTTTGATCAAGGTGGAGGAAAGGTGCACGTAATGCGCTTCCGCAGGCAGGAAGACCGTTTCGACGCCGGTCAACTGGCGGTTCATGGTGGCCATCGGCAACTCGTAATCGAAATCCGAAGATGAACGCAGCCCCTTGACTATGGCTGAGACACCGCGGTGACGGCAGTACTCCGCCAGCAAACCTTCGCCCATGGGCTCCACGATGATCCCGCGCAGAGAGGCCAATGTTTCCCGCGCCATTTCCATGCGGTCTTCAAGGCTGAACCTGTATTTTTTGGCGTAGTTGGTGGACACGGCCACGATGACTTCGTCGAACAGGCCGGCGGCCCGGGCGATGACTTCGAGATGTCCATTGTGAATGGGGTCAAAGGATCCAGGGCATACCGCGCGTCTCATGAGACGAACCTACCCCATGGCTTTGCCGGGATACCATGGCTGACATGGCATCCGCAGGCAAAAGCCCCTCCCTTGATATGAGTGCCGGCACCACCGCTGGTACTGACTCAACACCATGGCAGCGGGCCGCTACGGGAGCCAATCTGCTCTCCCCCGATGGAACGTTGGGTGTGACAATCTTCGAGGAAATGACCACCTTGGCACTGTCCACCGGGGCCATAAACCTTGGCCAGGGGTTTCCCGATGAAGACGGCCCGGCGGAAATCAAAGCGGCTGCCCAATCCGCCATCGCCCAGGGAGCCAACCAATACGCGCCAGGCAAGGGCACTGCCGCGTTGAGGGAAGCCATTGCCACACACCAACAGCGCTTCTACGGGCTTAACCCGGATCCGGACACGGAAGTACTGGTCACAACTGGCGCAACGGAAGCCATTGCCGCCACACTGCTCGCCTTCATCCAGCCCGGCGACGAAGTCCTGACCTTCGAGCCCTTCTACGACTCGTACGGGGCCATCATCGGCATGGCGGGAGGCAACCACGTCACCGCTCCCCTGCTGGCTCCGGACTTCCTCCCCGACCTCGCGGAGCTGGAAGACTCCTTCAGCAGCCGGACCAAAATCGTCCTTTTGAATAATCCGCATAACCCCACAGGAGCCGTTTTTCCGGAACCCGTACTGACCAGGATTGTGGAACTCGCAGCTAAGTACGGCGCCATCATCGTGAGCGACGAAGTCTACGAGCACCTGACATTCGGCGTAAGGCACATCCCGATCACGTCGCTGCCCGGCGCCGCCGAACGCACCATCACCATTTCGTCCGCAGGCAAGACCTTCTCCTTCACCGGGTGGAAAATCGGCTGGCTCAGCGGACCGGCGGAGCTGGTGGCGGCAGTGCGTACGGTGAAACAATTCCTGACTTACAGCTCGGGGACGCCCTTCCAAAGCGCAATCGCCGTGGGACTTGCCCTACCCGATGAGTTCTACACGGGCATTGCCAATACCCTTCGACACAAGCGCGACGTTCTTGCTGAGGGCCTCCGCGCCGCAGGCTTCGGAGTCTACAACCCCAGCGGAACCTACTTCATCAACGTCGACACCGCTCCGCTGGGCATTCGGGACTCGGTGGATCTCGCACGGCGACTTCCCGGGCTCGTTGGAGTAGCAGCCATCCCCGTCCCCGTGTTCTGCCACCCCGAAGGGGCCGAGCGAACGCGGAGCCTGCTGCGGTTTGCCTTCTGCAAGAAAGCGGACGTCCTGGAAGAGGCTGCCGCCCGACTGGCCACCCTCAAGGACCGGCTCTGAACCCGGCAGGCTCCGGCCAGCATGGGGCTACCCGCTTCCTCAGAACCACAGGACAGCACGCCACCATCGAGACGGACACCCTGATTGAGGGCGGCTTCATCCTCAGCATCGGCGGAGCCGAACAATCGCATGTGAACCTGGCCGATCCATCGGAGATCTTCTACGAGTACCTGCGCAGGATCGGGCACGTGGTGGACTTGGCTGCCGAACCCGGAAAACCCATCAGCGCCCTGCATCTGGGCGCCGGTGCCCTCACCTTGGCGCGTTACATCCAAGCGACCCGTCCGGGCTCGGAACAATACGCCGTTGAGCTGGAACGTGAGCTTTTGGACTTCGTACTCCAGAAACTGCCCATGCCTGAAGGCACCACGTTGACCACCCACATCGGCGACGCCCGCGACGCGTTGGCCGAACTTCCCGCGCAGGTGACGTTCGACGTCGTGATTCTCGATATCTTCTCCGGACCGGAGGCCCCTGCCCATATCGCCTGCCGGGAATTCTATGAAGAAGCAGCCGCGCGGTTGCGGCCCGACGGGGTGCTGATCGTCAACGTGGGTGACGAACCCGCGCTGACGCTCGTACGCAGTCAAGTGGCTGCGTTGCGCCAGGCCATGCCGGACGTCGCCGCCTTCGCTGAAACGGGAATGTTCGCTGGCCGCTACCCGGGCAATATAGTGCTGGTGGGCACACGCAAGCCGTGGTCCCCGGACTGGACCGCGCGGCTGCTGGCGCTGGGCCCCCACCCCGCAACCGTCCTCACGGGCGTGGAGCTGGATAGGATTACTGCCTAGCACCCGCGAGCGTTAGGCAGGCTCAGCGAACCACAACTTGGTCTCGCCGTACTTCTTGTCCGCGAAACATTCCAGAGCCTCGGGCCACACAGGTTCCGGGCTCCGCGAACTCCGCTCCACCACCACAACGGCCGCGTCGTCCAAATACGGTGCCAACTTTTCGAGCACGGCACTCAGGGCAGGCTCATCCAAGGGATAAGGCGGATCAAGGAAGACCAGATCCCACCTGTCAGCGTCGCCCGCACGCTCCAGGAACGACTCCACCTTGGAACGATGCACCGAGACCCTCTTGCCGCCCAGGAGCTGATTCACCAAATCCGCATTGCGCTGGCAGACATCGCTCGCCTTGGCATCAAACTCCACCAGATCCACGGTCCGGGCACCTCGGCTGGCACTCTCGATGCCCAAGGAACCAGATCCTGCATAAAGGTCCAGGACCCTGGCATCGTCAATTACCGCCAAGGATTCCAGCCGGGAAAACAGCGCTTCCTTGACCCTGTCGGTCGTGGGACGCGTAGCCGTTCCGGGAACGCTGGTCAGCGGGTTCCCGCCACCAACTCCGGCAATGATCCGGCTCACAGGGATTCTCCAAGTGCGAGCATCCATGGATCTCTATCCGCGTTCAAGGAACGCCTCCTTCTCAGGGTTCAAATACTCATCGATCGCGGCGGCAAGAACCGGCTGATGGTCCAACGCCGGGTCCTCCGACACCAGGCCTTGGGCGTCAGTTCGTGCACGGGCAATGATTTCTTCGTGTTCAAGTACACGGAGCAACTTCAGCGTGGACCGCCCGCCGGATTGCGAAGCACCCAGAATGTCACCTTCCCGGCGGAGTTTCAGGTCTTCCTGGGACAGCCCAAAACCGTCGGTCGTTGAAGCAACGGCATCCAGCCGCCGCCGACTCGGGTGTCCGGGTTCCAACGTAGTCACCAGCAGGCAAGTGCCCGGCAGTCCCCCACGACCCACCCGGCCGCGCAACTGGTGGAGCTGGGAGATCCCAAAGCGGTCGGCGTCGAGAATCACCATGAGGGTGGCGTTGTGGACGTCCACGCCCACCTCAATGACAGTAGTGGACACCAGCACTTTGGTGTTGTTGGATGCGAACGAAGCCATCGTCTCGGACTTCACCTGCGGATCCTGCCGGCCGTGGAGCGGCGCCACCGGGACACCAGCCAGCGCCGGCTCCTGCAAGAGGCTTTCGACGACGGCGGTCACCGAGGCCAGCTCCCGCGCCGGGCCTTCGTCCGCGAGCTCGGCATCGCTGGGTTCCGCTTCGCCAGGGCTGAAGTCGCCGTCGTCGTCCGAGCCGATCTTGGGGCACACCACATACACCTGATGGCCGGAATCGACTTCTTCGCGTGAACGCTTCCAAATGCGGTCCACCCAGCCCGGATTCTCAGCGAGCCCCACCACGTGCGTCGAAATAGGTGCACGTCCGGCTGGAAGCTCATCAAGGATGGAAGTCTCAAGGTCACCGAATACCGTCATGGCAACCGTGCGAGGAATCGGTGTGGCCGTCATGACCAGCAAATGTGGAGGCCGCTGCGCCTTTGCGCGGAGGGCATCGCGCTGCTCCACGCCAAAGCGGTGCTGCTCATCCACCACAATCAATCCGAGGTCCTGAAAGCTGGTTTTGTCGCTCAGCAAAGCATGAGTACCAATGACGATTCCCGCATTCCCGGAGGCCGCATCCAGCATTGCCTGTTTGCGTGCCGCGGTGGGCATGGAGCCGGTGAGGAGCGTTACTTGCACGGCTTCCTGAGTGGAGTCTCCTCCCAGCATGCCCGCTCCGCCAAAGATATGGTCCCGAGCCAGTGGCCCCAAGGTCTTGCGGATCGAGTGGAAATGTTGGGCCGCCAAAACCTCCGTAGGCGCCAGCAGGGCAGCCTGGCCACCCGCGTCCACTACCTGCAACATGGCCCGAAGGGCAACGATCGTCTTGCCCGAGCCCACTTCACCCTGCAGGAGCCTGTTCATGGGGGTATCGCGCCCGAGCTCTTCAGCCAGTGTCTTTCCGACGGCGGACTGGCCGGCGGTCAGCGTAAAAGGCAGGTTCTGGTCGAACTTGCTGAGCAAACCGTCCGCGCGCGGCCGGCGCGCAGTGGCTTCCTCGGCGGCGAGCTGCGCGCGACGGCGTGCCAGAGCCGTTTGCAGCACTAGCGCTTCCTGATACCGGAAGCGTTCTTGGGCCCGTTGCCAGTCCTTGGCAATGTCAGGTGAATGGATCAGACGGTATGCCTCAGCCACGCTGAGCAATGCGTCCCTTCGGACGATACTTTCCGGCAGCGGGTCTTCCAAGGAATCAAGATCCATGGTTTGGAGCAAGGCGGTGATTACTTTGTGGATGGACCAACTGGTCAGCTTGGCAGTTGCCGGGTAGACGGGGATGGGCATGGCGGCGAGCTTCTCCGGATCCACGGAACCCTCGGCTTCAGGGTCCTCGTCCAGCAGAAGGAAGTCGGGGTTGGTCAGGCCGAGGGCCCCGCCGTAGCGGGTCACCTTTCCAGAGAACATGGCCCGACGACCAGGCAGTAGTTCTGCCTTCGCACGGAACCCGTTGAAGAAGCTGACCTTCAACGTGCCTGGAACGCCGCCGCCCCCGGCCTCGTCCGTCACCACCACATCTGTGATCGAACCACGCCGGGCCCGCATCTGGCGTGTGCTGTTGGACAGCACACGGGCAATCAGCGTGACCTCTTCATCCAGCGGAAGCTTGTTGATGGGCGTCAATTCACCGCGACTCAAGTATCTGCGAGGGAAGTAGTTCAGCAAGGCTCCGGCCGTTTTGAGGCCCAAGTGCTTATCAATGACAGCCGCAGACCGCTTGCCGATTCTGCGTTCGAGGGGCAGTTCCAGCTCAGAATTCATGCCGTGACTGGCCCGGGACTGGGGAGGCTTGGTTGATGCTGGTGGATTCTCCGCCAGCTGGTTCCAGTGTGGCCGGTTCCTGCCCGTCATCACGGGGTATCGCCAGCTGGCTTACGGCGATATCAGTCGGTTCCCCCAGCGAACGTATGAGTGCTACAGCCGGCTCCGGATCCGGGACATGCACATGAACGCGCCAACGGTAGCTGATTTCGACGCCGGATTCGTCGTCATCATCATCGGCGCCCTGGGCACCACCAACTTGACTCATGATGACGGAATCGCCCATCTCGTCGAGGCGCTGGCGAAGGATGGCTGCATTCAGTGGCGAGAGGTTGATGGTGCACATGACCTCCACGCCATCGTCGGCAGGCATGTGCTCATGGATGTGGGGATCCTGCAATTTGTAGCCATGGAGACCATCCAGCAGTTCCTCCTGGAGTTCCTCACCAAGGACGGCAGCGCGGAGGCAATCCAGCACCAGCAGCATGCCCACCCCGCCCGCATCCACAACATGTGCTTCATGGAGCTGTGCGAGCTCATCTTCGGTCCGGACAACTGCTTGGTAGGCCGCCTCCACCACGGCGTCGAGCGAGAGCCCCAATGCATGGTTGCTGTCGTCGCCGCTTTGGGATGCATCCACCGCTTGGGCAGCGTGAGCGGCGGCTTCCAGCACAGACAGCATGGTGCCTGCCACAGGCTCACTCAAGGCAGACCAAGCCCGGATCTGTGCCCTGTTCAGGGCAGCGGCAAGCAGGGGTGCGCTGAGGCGCGATTTTCCCGCCAAAGGCTCTGCGGCGGCGCACAGGAACACCGCAAAAAGCGTGCCCGAATTGCCCCGTGCTTGCTCCATTGCTGCCTGCCCCGCGCGGGACAGCAAGGCGCCGACGTCGTTGCCGGTCTCGGTGGTGTCCGGCGCAGCTCCACCCAGGGCAGCCACTGCTGCCCGAACAGTGAGATAAAGGTTGGTTCCGGTATCGCCGTCAGCGACAGGAAAGATGTTGATCGCATTGAGACGGTCGCTGTGGTTGCCGAGGACAACCTCCGCCTTGCCGAGCCAACGTTTCATGGCGTGTGCATTCGCGGCGATCTTAGTCTGCAAAGTGATCCCATCCAACGGTGTCAGCAGTTTGCCCGGCAATCCGGACGCCACTGCCTGGCGGCTCGACAACGGCTTGCACCGAGCCTATCGCAGTGAAGCCCTGCGGCAGCTGAATTTCTGCCGGGAACGTAGCAAGCAAACCGTGGTCTTCTCCCCCACCGAGCACCCACCGCATCGCTTCCCCGCCCAGAACCGCAGCTGCTGGTTCCAACGGGGCTGCGTGAATCTTCAAAGCAGCAGGATCAAAGTCCAGGACCACGCCGCTGGCTCCGGCCAGCCGGCTGCCGTCCCGCAGCAGGCCGTCGGAAATATCCAACATGGCCGTGGCACCCGCATGCGCAGCCAGCGGTCCGGCTGCCAGCGGTGGCAGCGGCCGGCATTGGTTGTCCACCAAGCTCCGCAACTCACCTGACAGGCTGTCCAAGGGAATTTCACTTTCCAGCAGCGCCCAGCCGGCAGCTGCCCTTCCCAGCGTCCCTGAAACCGCCACGACGTCCCCGGGTTTGGCGCCGGACCTCAGCACCGGCGCCATACCGGCCAGCGTTCCGACGACGGCGACGGTCACCGCGAGCTCGCGGCCCCTTCCAAGGTCTCCGCCGGCAACGGAGCAGTCCTGGGCGCCTAAACCCACAATTGCCGCCGAGAGGCCATCGGCAAACGCTTCAACCCATTCGACGGGCGTTTCCGGTGGCATGGTCAGGCTCACCACGAGACTCGTGGCACTGCCGCCCATGGCATTGATGTCACTGAGGTTTTGCGCCGCAGCTTTCCAGCCGACGTCGTATCCCGTGGTCCGGTAGCCGTTACGCCACTCAAGCCTGAAGTCCTGATCCTGCGTTTGAGTGTCAATGGAGATGAGCGTCCGGCCGTCCGGGGCTGAGATCAGGGCGGCATCGTCACCAGGTCCCAGCAGAACGCCGGGGCTATGATGCAGGCGAGGAAAGATCCGGGCGAGGAGCTCAGACTCCGAAAGGTCTTGGACGTGCAACCGTTCTGCAGGCACTGCTCTCAATTCTTCTGCTGGCACTGCGCTCGACTCTTCTTCCCGCACTGCACTCGACTCTTCTCCTGGCAATGCTCTCCACACTTCTTCTGGCACTGCGCTCCACTCTTCTTCCCGCACTGCACTCGACTCTTCTCCTGACACTGCTCCACGCTATCGCGATCCACCGACAGAATAATGCGGCGCTGCATTGTGGGGGTTCCGACCTTAGTGTGACCCTGGCAACGCGAATCTGACTGCCAGCGCTTGCGGGATAGTCTGGATGAATGCACCGAAAGATCCTTCGCCGGACTGCTCTGGCCATCGCCTTGGCTTCGGCATCCGTCACCGCTTTGTCGGCTTGTGCGCCGGCCGTGGACGTCACGGCCGCCGCCGACGCCGCAAATCCTGCCTGCGCACCAATGATGGTGGCCCTGCCGGACCAAATCGGTGACGCCGCCCTCCGCAAAACCAACAGCCAGGCGACAGCTGCGTGGGGAGACCCTTCGCAGGTCATTCTCCGGTGCGGCGTGAACGTTCCCGGCCCCACTACCGACCGTTGCGTGAGCGTCAACGACATTGACTGGGTGATCAAGGAAGGCGATCCCGTCTACACCTTGACCACGTTCGGCCGCGAACCGGCCACGGAGATCTTGATTGATCCGGTCAAACTGGAAGCGGCAAACATCAGTTCCGCAACCGTGCTGACCGAGCTGGCAGCGGCGGTTGGCAAGATCAAGGCAACTGGAAAGTGTGTGGGCCAGGAGGACCTTCAGAACTTGCCGTCCGCGCAGTAGTCGACGCCCACTGACGGGCAAGAGTAGTTGTCTTTAGCACAACAACCACTATTGCCACGTACGTGGGTCAGCGCAGCCCGGTCTTGCGGGTCAGAGCCAGATGGATCAGTTCATCTATCAAGTCCCCGTAGGCCAGACCGGATGCCGCCCACATCTGCGGGTACATGCTTTTCGGCGTGAAGCCAGGCATGGTGTTGATCTCATTGATGATCAGCTCTCCGGCCGGGGTATAGAAGAAGTCCACACGACTGAGGCCTTCTGCTCCCACGGCGTCGAAAGCGACGGCGGCGAGTTCCCGCACGCGTGCGATCGCCTCATCCGGCATATCTGCCGGGCAGCTTAGAGCTGCGGCCCCGTCCTCAACATACTTGGCCGCAAAGTCGTAGAACTGATGTTCCCCAACTGCCACCGCAATCTCACCCGGCATGGAGGTACGTGGCGCATCCGTGCCACGGCCCTGTAGGACAGCGCACTCGATTTCGCGGCCCACGATGCCGGCTTCAATGACCAGCTTCAGGTCGTGGCGGCGCGCTTCATCGATGGCCGCGTCAAGTCCTTCCATCGAGTCAACTTTGGAGATACCCATGGACGAACCCGCGCGGGCAGGCTTGACGAACACGGGGAACCCGAGCTTGTCCACCCGCTTACGAACAGCCTCCGCGTCGGTGCTCCATTCGCGGTCTGTGACAGCCACGTACGGGCCCACGCTCAGTCCGGCGGACTCAAACACCACCTTCATGAAGTGCTTGTCCATTCCCACAGCCGAGGCCAGCACACCGGCGCCGACATAGCGCGTGTCTGAAAGCTCCAAGAGGCCCTGGATGGTCCCGTCTTCGCCCCATGGCCCATGCAGCAAGGGGAAGACAACATCCACCGAACCCAGTTCCTGGGGAACGGCATTGGGCTCGGTCACGATGAGCTGATGCTCACCACCCACTTCGGCCAAGGTTACGGTCCTGCCCGACGGCGCCACCTCGGGAAGCGCTGCGGAGCTCAAGGACCACTCACTTGTGTCGCCCGAAGCGAGAACCCACTGCCCCGATTTGGCGATGCCAATCGGTATGACCTCGTACTTGTTCTTGTCGATCGCGCCCATGACACCAGCGGCGGTAACGCAGCTGACGGCATGCTCGCTGGAGCGCCCCCCAAAGAGAATCGCTACACGGGGGCGGCCCGTCACGGGGGTGGAGTGGTCAGTCACCATCAGTAGTCGCCTTCGGACTTCAGTGCCCGGGCCAACAGTCGCGGCCCCAGGTCATCAACGGACATTCTGCCTTCAAGCACCGCCACGACGGCAGCCGTTATGGGCATTTCAACATTCAACTTGCCAGCAAGCTCGTGCACAGCAGGGCCTGACTTGATGCCCTCCGCTGTCTGCGTCATCTGTTCGGCAACCTGCTCAAGGCTGAGACCTTCGCCGAGCAATCTGCCGGCCGTGTGGTTGCGTGAGAGTGCTGAAGAGCATGTGGCAACAAGATCGCCGAGTCCGGCAAGACCGGCCATGGTGTGTGCTTCTCCGCCAAGAGCCAGCGCCAGCCGGGACGTCTCGGCGAGACCGCGCGTGATGACGGAAGCTTTAGTGTTGTCGCCCATCTGCCGGCCTTCGCAAATGCCCACGGCAAGTGCAATCACGTTCTTCACGATCCCGCCGATTTCCACACCTACGACGTCGGTGCTGGTGTACGGCCGGAAGTAGGGTGCCGTGCAGCAAAGCGCTATGGCAGCAGCGGTGTCGGCGTCGCTGCAAGCAACAACTGACGCCGTTGGTTGTTCCCTGGCAATCTCCATCGCCAGGTTAGGGCCTGAAACCACAGCAACGCGCGATGCGGGAAGACCCAGCTCCTGGGCAATGACTTCGCTCATCCGGGCGTCCGTGCCCAATTCCAGGCCCTTCATCAAGGAGACAACCACGGCGTCCGGCGCCAGCAACGGCTTCCATTCCCCCAGCTGCGGCCGCAGGGACTGGGCGGGCACGGCGAGGACCACCAAGGTGGCATCCCGAAGCACCTCCGCCACATCCGTGGACGCTGTGATGGATGACGGAAGGTCAATGTCTTTGAGGTACTGCTCGTTGCGGTGTGAAGAGTTGATCTGCTCCACAACTTCCGTGCGACGTCCCCAGATCCGGATACTGCGCTCAGATCCCGTAGCGTCAGCTGCGTCAGCCAGGACCTTGGCAAACGTGGTTCCCCACGACCCGGCACCCAAGACAGCCACGATGTCCGGTGTTTTGACGGGGCTTTCCACTGCGATCATTTGCTGTCCTCCCCTTCACGGGCATCAGGAGAGCCACCCTGAGTGAAGCGGCCGTGCTTGGACTGTTTGTGGACAGCCGGATCCCAGCGTTCAACCGGAGCATCTTTGCCGCGAAGAGTCTCAAGGAGTTCCGTGATGGCGTCCATGATGACTTCAGTGGCCTCGGTCAGTGTGGCGCGGTCCATCGGCCGGTCACTGAACGCACTGAGATCCACGGGCTTCCCGATGAGCACGCGAACCGTTTTCCGCGGGAACACATGGAACCGCTTGGCATAACGCGGGAAAACATCTTGCGCACCCCAGTGGGCCATGGGCACCACGGGGGCTCCGGTCTGCAGGGCAAGCCTGGCGGCCCCGGTGTGCCCCTTCATCGGCCACAGATCAGGATCCCGGGTCAAGGTGCCCTCCGGATAAATGATGATGGCACCGCCGGCATCCACCACCTCTTTGGCGACTTGGAGCGAGCGGTTCGCTCCCGCCGTCGAGCGTTCAACCGGAATCTGCCTGGTGGCGTGCAGCAGGGCACCCAGCACGGGGACCTTGAAGAGGCCTGTCTTCGCGAGGAAGTGCGGTGGCCGCTTCTGGTTGTACACCATGTGTCCAATGACGATGGGGTCGATCTCGGTGCAGTGGTTTGGTACTGCGATGAAGCCGCCAGGTGGAAGGTTCTCCACACCTTCCCACTTCTTGGCCATCAGGATGTTCATCAACGGGCGCGCGAGACCCGCCAGCAGCATGAACGTTGCACGGCTCTTGGCCGATTCCTTCAAAGGATCCCCCGCTACTTGGTGGTGGTGATGTCGAAATCGGCGCCCAGACCGGCCAGCTTCTCGGTAAAGCGCTCGTAACCGCGGTTGATGATGTCTATGCCCGTAACGCGTGACGTTCCCGTGGCGGCCAAAGCCGCGATGAGGTGGCTGAAACCGCCACGGAGGTCGGGAATGTCAATGTCTGTGCCCCTGAGCGGAGTGGGACCTGAGATCACTGCTGAGTGGAGGAAGTTCCGCTGTCCGAACCGGCAGGGAACACTGCCCAGGCACTCACGGTGTACCTGAATGTTCGCACCCATCCGCGCAAGGGCTTCTGTGAATCCGAAACGGTTCTCATAGACAGTCTCGTGGACGATGGAGACGCCCTCGGCCTGTGTCAGGGCAACCACCAACGGCTGCTGCCAGTCCGTCATGAAGCCGGGGTGGACGTCCGTCTCCAGGACGAGCGGGGAGAGCTTTCCGCCCTGGTGGTAGAAGCGGATGCCGTCGTCGCCGATGTCCATGCCGCCGCCAACCTTGCGGTAGGTATTCAGGAACGTCATCATGTCCCGCTGCGAAGCACCCTCAACAAAGATGTCGCCGCGCGTGACCAAGGCGGCAGATGCCCAGGACGCGGATTCGTTGCGGTCCGGGAGTGCGCGGTGGTTGTAGCCACCAAGGTCCTTGACGCCCTCAATCCGGATGGTCCGGTCAGTCTGGACGCTGATAATGGCGCCCATTTTCTGCAGGACCGCAATGAGGTCGATGATCTCCGGTTCCGTGGCCGCACCAATGAGTTCGGTGATGCCCTCGGCGCGCGTGGCGCTGAGCAGCACCTGCTCAGTGGCTCCAACTGACGGATACGGCAGCGAAATCTTGGCTCCGTGCAGACCGTTGGGGGCGGAGATATGAATACCGCCCGGACGCTTTTCCACCACGGCACCAAATTGGCGCAGGACGTTCAGGTGGTAGTCGATGGGCCTGTCGCCGATCTTGCAACCACCAAGGTCGGGGATGAAGGCCTCGCCGATCGCATGGATCAGGGGTCCGCACAGCAGGATGGGAATCCGCGAATCGCCCGCGTGCGCATCAATTGCTGTACTGGAGGCCGTCTTGGCATCCTTGGGATCCAAGGTGAGGTCTCCCGTCACCGGATCCTTTACGACGGTTACGCCATGCAGCTGCAGCAGGCTGGTGACAACCTCGACATCCTTGATTTCCGGCACGTTCCTCAGCACCGATGGTTCGCTGCCCAGCAACGCCGCCACCATGGCCTTTGGCACCAGGTTCTTGGCACCGCGAACGGTCACTCGTCCTGTTAATGGGACGCCACCGCGGATTGTCAGAACACTACTCATCTATACCGGTTTCCTCACGACTACTCGCCCCCCAAACTTACAAAGGCTCCAGCTAAGCATAGAAGCTCGCTTTACCGAACCGAAATGGAACCGCCCGACACCCCGCCTTTCACGCTCCAGGCGCACGCCAATGAAAAAGGACCGGCGGGGCCCCTTTGAGGGGGCCCTGCCGGTCCGAAAACCGCAGCGTTGCGACCTGGCGTCGGAGGCTACTGGGCTTGAACCTTCGCGGGAAGCGTCTTCGGCTTGAAGGACGGGCGTGTGGCCTCGTAGGCCGTGATGTCTGCCTCATGCTGGAGGGTCAGGCCAATGTCATCGAGACCTTCCAGGAGGCGCCAGCGGGTGTAGTCGTCGATCTCGAACGGCGCCACCACATTGCCGCACTCAACCGTTTTGGAAACCAGGTCAACCTTGATTTCAGTCCCGGGGTGGTTCTCCAGGACCTTCCAGATGAGTTCGATGTCGTCCTGTGCCACCTGGGCCGCAAGCAGCCCCTGCTTTCCTGAGTTGCCACGGAAAATGTCGGCGAACCTGGAGGACAGAACGGCTTTGAACCCATAGTCCTTCAACGCCCAGACAGCGTGCTCACGGGATGATCCCGTACCGAAATCAGGTCCGGCCACCAGCACGGAGCCGGCATTGAACGGGGCCTGGTTCAAGATGAAGGACTCGTCCTTCCGCCAAGCGGCAAACAAGGCATCCTCGAAGCCGGTGCGCGTAATGCGCTTGAGGTACACAGCGGGGATGATCTGGTCGGTGTCCACGTTGCTCTGGCGCAGCGGGACGCCGATGCCGGTGTGGGTAGTGAATGCTTCCATGGGATCCTCCTAGACTGCGATTCCGGTCAGTGCGCCTGCCGCAGCGGGCTCAAGGTCCGATGGCGAGCTCAGCGTGCCTCGGACAGCTGTGGCCGCAGCCACGACGGGCGAGACCAGGTGCGTGCGGCCACCCTTGCCCTGACGCCCCTCAAAGTTGCGGTTGGACGTGGAGGCGCAGCGCTCCCCCGGCTCCAACTGGTCCGGGTTCATGCCCAAGCACATGGAGCAGCCGGCAAAACGCCATTCTGCGCCAAACTCCTTGAAGACCTTGTCCAAGCCTTCAGCCTCTGCTTCCAAGCGGACTCGGGCTGAGCCTGGAACCACCAGCATCCGCACGTTGGGATCCTTGGCACGGCCGCGGATGATGTCGGCGGCAACGCGCAGGTCCTCGATGCGTGAATTGGTGCAGGATCCCAGGAACACGGTATCCACGCGGATGTCCTTCATGGGGGTGCCGGCTTCCAAGCCCATGTACTGCAGGGCGCGCTCGGCAGCTGCCTTGGCATTCTCGTCACCGAAGTCCTCAGGAGACGGCACCTTTGCGGACAGGGACACGCCCTGGCCCGGGTTGGTACCCCAGGTCACGAACGGCTCCAACGTGTCGGCGTCCAGGTCAACTTCGACGTCGAAGGTTGCATCGGCGTCCGTGGTGAGCGTGTTCCAGTACTCGACGGCGGCATCCCAGTCGGCGCCTTCCGGTGCGTGTGGGCGGCCCTGCATGTAGTCGTAGGTAGTCTGGTCCGGAGCCACCATACCGGCGCGTGCGCCGGCTTCGATGGACATGTTGCAGATGGTCATGCGGGCGTCCATGGACAGCGCACGAATTGCGGAGCCACGGTATTCCAGGACGTATCCCTGACCGCCACCGGTGCCGATCTTGGCGATGACGGCCAAGATGATGTCCTTCGCGGTGACGCCGGGACGCAGGGTGCCTTCAACATTGATGGCCATGGTCTTGAACGGCTTCAAGGACAGCGTCTGGGTAGCCATGACATGTTCTACCTCGGACGTGCCGATGCCCATGGCCAGGGCACCGAAGGCGCCGTGGGTTGAGGTGTGTGAGTCGCCGCAGACCACAGTCATGCCCGGCTGGGTCAGGCCCAGCTGCGGCCCTACCACGTGCACGATCCCCTGCTCCTTGTCGCCGAGGGAGTGCAGGCGGACACCGAACTCCTTGCAGTTGGCGCGCAGGGTTTCGATCTGGGTGCGGCTGGTCAGGTCCGCGATTGGCTTGTCGATGTCCAGCGTGGGAGTGTTGTGGTCCTCCGTGGCAATGGTGAGGTCGACGCGACGCAGCGGCCGACCAGCCAGGCGCAGGCCCTCAAAGGCCTGCGGGGACGTCACTTCGTGGATGAGGTGCAGGTCGATGAAAAGAAGGTCTGGCTGGGCATTGGCTCCTTCGCCCTCACCCTTGCGCACCACGTGCGCGTCCCAGACTTTCTCGGCCAGTGTCTTTCCCACGGCCTTGCTCCCTTCACTGCGGTTGGATGATCACATCCATTGAACTGTTCGTGATCCACTGATCTCTTCATCTACTGAAGCAGCTTCAACTACTGAAGCAGCCCTGCGGCAAAATAGGCCAGCGAAACAACTTGCATCTCAGATATTGAGACGGCAATATCATTACATGGACAATTCTAGTGGAGTCGGTGTCATTGATAAAGCGGCCCAGGTACTCGATGCCCTTGAGGCCGGGCCCACGACTCTCGCCCAACTTGTGGCGGCCACGGGCCTTGCCCGGCCCACGGTTCACCGGCTCGCGCTGGCCCTGGTTCACCACCGTCTGGTGAGCCGCGATATCCAAGGACGTTTCGTCCTGGGCAGCCGGCTGGTGGAACTCGCATCCGCTGCCGGTGAAGACCGGCTCATCGCCTCAGCCGGTCCCGTGCTCATTCAACTCCGCGACGCCACGGGCGAAAGCGCGCAGATCTTCCGCCGCCAAGGCGACTGGCGTGTCTGCGTGGCCTCAGCGGAACGCCCCATCGGTTTGCGGGACACCATTCCGGTAGGCACCCAACTCTCCATGAAGGCCGGCTCTGCCGCCCAGGTCTTACTGGCGTGGGAGGACCACGACCGCCTTCTCGAAGGGCTTCAAAATGCCCGCTTTACGCCCACCGTACTTGCAGGGGTACGACGCCGGGGCTGGGGTCAGAGCCTCGGCGAACGCGAGCCCGGGGTCGCCTCGGTTTCGGCCCCCGTTCGCGGACCGTCGGGCAGGGTCATCGCGGCGGTGTCTATTTCGGGTCCGATTGAACGCCTCACCCGCCAGCCGGGCCGCCTTCACGCCGAAGTGGTTTGCAACGCCGCCCGGGTTTTGACCGAAGCCCTGCGCAAGAACAACGACTGACATGAACAGCTACGCCGTGTTCCTCCGCGGCATCAATGTGGGCGGCATCAACATCAAGATGGCCGATCTCTCGTCAGCCCTGAAGGACTACCCGTTCACCAAGGTCAAAACCCTCCTGGCCAGCGGAAACATGGTCCTTCAGAGTGAACTCAGCGCCAAGGACGTCAAAGCGCAGTTCGAGAAGTGCTTGCGGGAAACCTTTGACTACGACGCCTGGGTGGTAGTCCTTACCGCCGCACGGGTAAGCGAACTTGTGGACGCGTGCCCGTACCCGGCCGACGACAAATCCACGCACAGCTACATCACCCTCGCCTCCGACACAGCAATGCTCGACGAACTCTTTGAGGCAGGCGAAAACCTGGGCGGCGTAGAACAAGTGCGGCTGGGCCCGGAGGCCTCCGCTTGGCTGGCCCCCGCCGGCGGTACACTGGCCAGCCCTTTCAGCAAGCTCTCCGCCAAGGCACGCTACAAGGCCAGTACCACTACCAGGAACTTGCGCACCCTTATCAAAGTCAGGGATGCGGCCGAGGCCCTCTAGCCGGAACGCGCGGCCTTCAGCGCCGCGTTGAAAGCCTTCAACCGCGTAATTTCCACTTCAACCGGCTCCACGATCCGCTGCTCGGCAACCGCTGCCACAGCGGCCTTCAAACGCTTTGCAGCCCTCGAAGCCCTGACGCGGGCAGCCCAGCCCCCAAGCATCCGCCCGGAAATCGCCAGGACAATACCCAACACCACTCCGCCCACGACCATCAAGGTAGGCCACGGCCATCCCTCCGTGCGGGGTACTTCGGGTACAGGCATCTGGAAGTAGCCGAGGACGGCCAACACGCCGAGCCATCCAAGGCCGCCAACGGCCAGCAGAAGCGCCAGCCATTGAAGTGTATTAAAGAGCACCCACCACAGCGGACGCTTCGTGGCCTTCAGATCAGTTCCGGCAATAGCCTGATCCAACGCATCAGGCAGCTGTTCCCGGCCGTCCCTGGCCACACCACGGATGGCCGCACGCCACGGACCAGGAGCGCCGGTGGATGCGTCGTCCGCGAAGTCCCTGACGGCGGCATCCGTCCGTGCTCGCTCCGGCGCGCCCGCTGGAGGCAACGATGTCCGGCTCAACTCAGGCCGGGTGTCATCCCTGCCCAGATTTAACCTCCGCAATGGATCAGGTCGGAAACGCAACAGCCATCGGGTGACGGGCCACCCCGTCCTCTTGGCCGACTCCCTCTTGAAAGATCGCTGAACAGCATCCACCACCACCGGTACATTTGCCGCCGTCGAAAGTTCTGACGCCAAGCGGGCCTTCGCGTTTCCCTTGATGCCCCGGGCTTCACCCTCGCCGGACGCCCGAGCGAGTTCCGTGGCGGCCCTCGTGACGTCCGCCGCCAGGCGCTGTGTTGTGGCCTCCCGTTGGACCACGACGTTCCGGATGGCACCGCGGAGGGTTTGGACGCCGTCGCCAGTCAGCGCTGAGGCGCTGAGGACCCGAACCTGGCCCAGTCCGTCCCGTGCCAGGATCCCTTCCAATGACTGCATGACTGCGGAAGCGTCCGCAGAACTGAGCTTGTCCACCTGGTTCAGGACAACCAGCGTGACGGCACCGTGGGAGGCCATGGGTCGAAGGAAATCATTATGCACAGCGGCGTCGGCGTACTTTTGCGGGTCCAGAACCCACACCAAGACATCCACCATGCCCACCATGCGCTGAACAATCTCCCGGTTTTCAACCCGAGTGGAATCGAAGTCCGGGAGGTCCAGCAGCACCAGGCCGGTGTGCTCATCTGCGAGGCCAGGGACCGGCGGCAGCGTATGCCGCTCTTTGACATCCAACCAGTCCAGCAACGGTCCGCTGCCATCTTCTCCCCAGATGCCCGCCAAAGGCGCCGAGGTTGTGGGGCGTCGCGCAGCTGCAGTCGCCAGTTCGCTGCCGGATACTGCATTGAACAAGGACGACTTGCCGCTGCCAGTAGCTCCGAAAAAGCCCACCACGGTGTGTTCTGCAGACAATGACCGCCGGGACGCTGCACGTTCCAGGACGTCATAGACAGATTGCAGCTCCTGCTCCGGAAGCACGCCTTCGGCGAGTTCCCGGGCCGTGTTGAGCGATTCAAGCCGGCGCTGCAACTGGGAAGACTCGCGGACCTGACTGTGGCGGCTCATGCGGCCCCTGCCAGGCGGCGCAAGGCTTTGGCATGCCGGGTGAGGTTGTTTCCGGAGCTGGGATTGGCCTCCTCAAGCCGGCTAAGGAACCGTTGCCTCTCATCGTCCAGGAGCCGTTGGCACTGAGTGTGCAAGTCATCCCTGGCCTGCTGGGCCAAGCGACGTACGGCGTCCTCACCGAACACCGCTTCCAGCAGTTTCTGGCCAACAACGGCCGTTCCGCCTGCGATGCCGATCTCCAAACCGCTCAGACCGGCAGTCATGGAGAACACCACCACCATGAGCGCAGCGCCGAGTCCGTTGACGCCGAAGGACAACCACCGGGCCTGGGTTCGTTTTCCCTGGCCCTGGGTCCGGATCATCTCCATCAGCCCTTCCTGCCAGGATCGGATGGCTGCTGCGGCCTTTGCGTCGAAGCCCTCGCTGGTGCCCGAAAGATCGTCGGAACCAAGGAGCTCCCGGCCAGCAGCATCCGCACGCCATCGCCTGTCCACGTTTTCGGCAGCGTTCGCGGCTTCGTCCAAGATCACCGCCTGCAACCCGGTCTCAATCGCGGTTTCAACCTTCACCGCGGGGGCGGGTTCGCCACGGAAGAATGCCCCTACGCGGTCCCGCATCCGTCCGATGTTCTGTTCGAGTGCCCGGAAGAACTCCCCCGTGCCTACAAAGTCCTGCCACCGCGCCAACACTTCGCCGCGGAGCAACGCTCCATCCTTAGTGGCCTCCAAAATGCGCGAAAGGGCTTGCCCATACTCAGCAACGCATGCTGCCTGGAGGTCGTGGGCTGCGGCATCCTGGGCAGCAGCAGCACCGGCGATTCCCTCCAACCGGACGCTGACAGCTTTGACAGCGCCATTGAGTGTGCGCCTGGCAACGTCTGCACGCCCGGCTGCATTGGCCGCCAAGGCACCCAGCCACTGGCGCAGGGGAATGACGGATTCCTCCGGCAGCATCCCCAGCCCATCCAAAGCACTCTCCGGAATGACGAAGAGTTTCGCGTCAGCCAGCCCCTGCCGATCAAGCATTGCTTGGAGGTCAGTCCTGACTTCGTCTTCCGCAGCAGCGGGCACGCGGTCCAGGACCACGGCTACGGTGATATCCCGCGAAGCTGCGTCCAGGAGCAGTCGCCAGGGAACGGCGTCGGCATAGCGGTTTGCCGTGGTGACAAACACCCAGAGGTCAGCGGCAGCAAGCAGCTGTCCGGCAAGCCTGCGGTTGTCGTCGGAGATGGAGTCGACGTCGGGCGCATCCAGGAGGGCTATGCCCTGCGGAACGCGGTCATGCCCCACCAGCACCAACGATGTGATGGCTTGTGCATCGGGAACGGCACCTGCCTGATGCGCGGGCATGGGATTCGCGGACACGGTTCCCCGGATACGGTCCAGGTTCGGAAGTATCCGGTGGCCTTCAAACCACCCTGCGTCCAGAGGATGATGCAGAAGGATGGGCTGGCGAGTGGTGGGCCTGATAGCACCGGCACGAGTCACCGGATACCCAATCAGCGCATTAACCAGCGTGGACTTCCCGGCGCCCGTTGAACCGCCGACGACGGCCAGCAGCGGAGCGTCGAGGCTGCGGTAGCGGGGAATAACGTAGTCGTCCAGCTGGGCCAGTGACTCTCGGATCCACTGACGTGCTTCCCGCACCTCCGGCACGGCGAGCGGAAGGGTTGTGGCCGCAAGTTCCGCGCGGGCATCTTCCAGGGTCTCGACGGCGGCTGCCGCGCCTGGTGCAGCTTGGGTAGCCCCGGGTGTTGCCTCATCATCATTTGCGGTCACAGCATCATCATGCCAGCCCGATCCGTCGCAGGAGCGGCGGCGCAGGCCCTGAGGGCAAAACTGTGGAAAAAAGAAATCCCCCGGAACCTGAGTTCCGGGGGATTTGTTTGTGACCCCAGCGGGATTCGAACCCGCGTTACCGCCGTGAGAGGGCGGCGTACTAGGCCGCTATACGATGGGGCCTTGCACTTTTTGTCACCGTTTCCGGCGATCAAGCTGAATGAGTATTTCATACTTTCAGCTTCACTCCAAATCGCTTCAGCGGCTTGGAGGTTCCGAATTTCCAGCGAATTCACGCGGATTTTCAGAGCTGGGATACCAGGACTCGAACCTAGAATGACGGTACCAGAAACCGTAGTGTTGCCAATTACACCATATCCCAAAGTGACTTTTGGACCGGAGTTCCTCGCGTTGGTTTCCCTCAGCTTTTCCCTCCGTGCCCCTCAGCACGAGTAATGACTCTACCGGAGTCTCGTCACCTGCACAAATCGGAAAGCCGTTACCTGCATCACATGATCCTTAGGCCGGAGTGGGAGCGGTGACCAGCAACCGGGACAGGGAGTCCACTTGGCGTCCGGTGAATGTTTCCACCACTTCCCCCGTCCTGTTGAGCCACACGCCGATCAGGCCGGCCGCGGTTGCACCGTCAGCATCAAGCAACCTGTTGTCGCCCACGTAAAGGGTTTCGCCCGGCCCGGTGCCCAACAGCCGCACGCCTTCGAGGTAGATCGCCGGATCCGGCTTTGGCACACCTACCGTATCCGTACCCACCAGAACCTTGATCCTGGAGAGACCTGCACCGTCCAGCTTGGCCCGCTGGTAATCATGCACATTGTTGCTGACGGCACCGTAAGGAATGCCTGCGGCATCGAGCGCGTCCAGCACGCCCTCCACATCGTCGAAGGCCCGCACGTACGCCGTCTGGCGCTGGTGATACTCCGTTACCCAGGCCTGCGATTCCTCACCTTCTTCAAGCTCCACACCAAAGTGACCCAAAGCAGCCCTGCCGCGCAGCAGCCGCTGCTCGTTGAACGTCAGCTCGCCGGCCAGGTAGCGGTCGTAGAAGTGAGTAGTTTCGTGGGTAAAGATGCGCCCGAACTTCACCCACCCGGCCTGGTCCAGGCCGGGCAGGAGATGTTCGCTGACGTCGCGGAGCGCCGTTGTCATGGCGTACTCAAGGTCCACCAAGGTGTCGTCAATGTCGAAGAGGACACCGCGGATGGTGCCGAAAGTGCTTGAGATAGCCATGACTGTTTCCGTTGTTAGCCGCGGAAAGCGCGGACGCGTGCGAGGGACGAGTCCTTGCCGAGGATCACCATCGACTCGAACAGCGGCGGGGAAATCCGGCGTCCTGAGATGGCGGTGCGCACAGGCCCGAAAGCTGCCCGCGGTTTGATGCCAAGGTCCTCAACCAGAGCCTGCTTGAGCGCGGTCTGGATATTCTCCGCCGTCCACTCCCCGATAGGCTCCAGTGCCGCCAAGGCAGCATCCAGGACTTCCTCCAGGTTCTGCGGAAGACCCTTGCGGGCATCATCCGCAACGTCAATGGCGTCATCGGCCTTGAACAGGAACGCCAGCATCTCGGGAGCTTCGCCCAGAAGGGTGATTCGCTCCTGAACCAGCGGGGCGGCCTCCGCGAGGATCTCTTCCTGCCGCGGGGTGAGGATCTCTCCGACGAATCCGGCGGCGCGGAGGTAGGGAACCAGCCGCTCCTTGAAGTCCTCGGCCGCAAGCATCCGGACGTGGGTTCCGTTAATGGCTTCGGCTTTCTTGATGTCGAAGCGCGCCGGGTTGCCCAGGACGTCATGGATGTCGAAGTTGGCCACCAACTGCTCCACGGTGAAGATGTCCTCGTCCGCACTCAAGGACCAGCCGAGCAGCGACAGGTAATTCAGCAGGCCCTCGGGGATGAAGCCACGTTCGCGGTGCAGGAACAGGCTGGACTCGGGATCACGCTTGGAAAGCTTCTTGTTGCCCTGGCCCATGACATAGGGCAGGTGACCGAACTCCGGCATGTACTCGGCAACACCGATGGCGTAGAGCGCTCGGTACAGCGCGATCTGACGCGGAGTGGAGCTCAGCAGGTCCTCACCGCGCAGGACGTGCGTGATTCCCATGAGGGCATCGTCCACCGGGTTCACCAAGGTGTACAGGGGGGCACCGTTGGCACGGACCACGGCGAAGTCGGGTACGGAGCCGGCCTTGAAGGTGATTTCACCGCGTACGAGGTCGTTGAACGTCAGGTCCTCATCCGGCATGCGGAGACGCAGGACGGCTTCGCGGCCTTCGGCCTTAAACTGTGCCAGCTGTTCATCCGTCAGGTGGCGGTCGAAGCCGTCGTAGCCCAGCTTCGGATCGCGGCCGGCAGCCTTGTGGCGGGCTTCGATCTCATCAGGTGTGGAGTAGGACTCATAGACGTGTCCCCCGGCCTTGAGCTTGGCGATGACATCCTGGTAGATGTCTCCGCGCTGCGACTGCCGGTACGGCTCGTGCGGTCCGCCAACCTCTACACCCTCATCCCAGTTGATGCCAAGCCATTTGAGGGCATCCAGCAGCTGGTGGTAGCTCTCTTCGCTGTCACGGGCAGAATCCGTGTCCTCGATACGGAAGATCAGCTTGCCACCGGTGTGGCGCGCATAGGCCCAGTTGAACAGGGCGGTGCGAATCAGGCCAACGTGCGGCGTACCCGTGGGCGACGGGCAAAAACGGACGCGGACCGGAGTCTCGGTGTTGACGGCAGGGATGGCGCTGGAGGCAGCGTTCGACGCAGAAGCAGTAGTCATAGTGGTTCCAACTTTACCGCTTGGCGCCGCTTCGGTTTCCCCGGCTGGGAGCGCCCGACGGCGGTACGCGCCTTTCGTGCGAAAGGCGCGTGCCGCCGTCGAGCTGTGGCCTTCGGCGGGGTGCCTAGCGGCGGACCACCGGGTTGGACAGGCGTCCGATGCCTTCGATCTCCACTTCGAAGCGGTCGCCCTCGCTCACCAGTCCGACACCGGCCGGGGTGCCGGTCATGATGACATCACCCGGGAGCAGGGTGAACGCGTGCGAGACGATCGAGACGAGCTCGCGTACGCCGCGGATCATCTGGTTGGTGCTGCCGTCCTGGCGGAGTTCACCATTGAGTCGGCCCTGGATGGACAGGTCTTCGTGGTCCAGCTCGGTTTCGATCCACGGGCCCAGCGGCGCCGACGTGTCAAAGCCCTTGGCACGTGCCCACTGGAGGTCCGTCTTCTGGACGTCGCGGGCAGTGAGGTCGTTACCGCACGTGTACCCGAAGATGACATCGTCCGCGCGGTCCTCGGGAACGTCCTTGCAGATGCGGCCGATGACGACGCACAGCTCGGCTTCGAAGGAAACTTCCTCCGAGAATTCCGGAAGGATGATGGGATCGTTCGGGCCGATCACCGAGGTGTTGGGCTTCAGGAAGAGCAGCGGTTGCTGCGGAACCTCGTTGCCGAGTTCGGCAGCGTGCTCGGCGAAGTTCCTGCCGACGCCAATGACTTTGCTGCGGGGAATGATCGGAGCGAGCAACCGCACATCCTCCAGCTTGTGCTTCATGTGGGTACGTTCGACGCCGTTGAAGAAGGGGTCACCGTTGATGACAGTGATTTCCTCACTGCCGGGCTCGCCTTCAACGACGCCGTAAAGGGGATCAGAATCAACTACAAACCGGGCGATACGCATGGGCTCAAGCCTACCGTCAGCGTTTAGCTTCGGAGGTAATCCAACTGGGCCGCCACGGATGTCTCAGCCGCCCACCTGACGGAAGGGTCGACGTCGGGATAAACGGCATCGGTAACGGCAGGTATCGATGCATCCTGTCCCAGGGAATTCAGCGCCGCCCTGATTTGATCGAGCCGCTGCTCACGGTGGTCACGGTACTCGCGGCACTTCTCGTCCAAGGCCGGTAGCACAGGCCCATGTGCGGGCAGCAGTGTTGCGGGCCCCATCGCTTCCAGCTTGTCCAAGCTTGAAAGGTAGTCGCCCAATCGACCATCCGGAAAGTCCAACACGGTGGTGCCACGACCCAAAATGGTGTCCCCCGTGAGGACGGATCCGGTGGGGCCGTCATGAGGGAGATGGAAACAGAGAGAGTCGGACGTGTGGCCCGGGGTTGCCACCACACGGATCTCCACGCCACCCGCGGTCAGGACCTCGCCGCCCATCAGCGGCTCGCCGCCATGGCAATGCTCCAGCAACGCAGCACGCACCGGCGCCCCGGTGATCTGATGGAACCGCGCAGACGCCTCGGTGTGGTCAGCATGCCGGTGAGTGATGAGTACGACGTCCACTACGCCTGCCGATGCCAAGACGGCCAAGTGCTCTTCGTCGTCAGGACCCGGATCCACAACCGCGACGTAAGGGGATCCCGGGGCGCCGATGACGTACGAGTTGGTACCGTCCAGACTCATCGGACCCGGGTTCGGGGCCAATCGGAAACGGGTGAGCTCACTGCTGCGCTGGAGGGAACTGCTGGGCTGGGGGGAACTGCTGGGCTGGGGGGAAGAGTCGCCATTGATGGGTGAGTTGCCGGAAGTCGCCTTTGATTCTGAAGTCACTGTCCCATCTTGGCACTGAACCAACCCTCTCTCACATCCCACACCCTTCACCCCAGCCCTCACTCACATCCCACAACCTTCAACCCAACCCTCTCTCACATCCCACAACCTTCCCAAGGCACGACGCCGTCAAGCGGCTGAGGTGCCAGCATCGCCGGCGTCGAACGCCCCTGCCGGAAGGTGAGTCAGGGTTCGACGCAAACCCGAGGGATCTGCGAGAGCGTCCGCCCCAAACCCGAGGGATCTGCGAGAGCGTCCGGGAAGCAGAACGGCGGCCCTTCCGCTTGTCTGCCAAGTGGAAGGGCCGCCGTCGCGCGTCTTCAGTCGTGCCAGGAAACCCGGGTACTAGACCAGGCGGGTCAGCCAGCCGTGGGTGTCCTCGACGGTTCCGGTTTGGATGCCCAAGAGCTGCTCGCGGATAGCCATGGTGGTTTCCCCGGCCTTCGCGTCTTCGGAGCCGATGAATTCCGTGGCGTCCTTGAGCACACCGATCGGCGTGATCACGGCGGCCGTGCCACAAGCGAAGACTTCGGTGATCTCACCTGAGGCCACGCCGTCACGCCACTCGTCCAGGGTGATCTTGCGCTCTGTCACTTCACGGCCCATGTCCTTGGCCACCTGAATGACGGACATCCGGGTGACGCCTTCAAGGATGGTGCCGCTGAGCGCGGGAGTGACCAGAGAGCCGTCCTTCATGACGAAGAAGACGTTCATGCCACCGAGTTCTTCCACGGCGTCATCGTTGAAGTGGTCAAGGAACAGTACCTGCTTGCAACCGTTCGCTTCGGCTTCCTGCTGCGCAATCAGGGAAGCTGCGTAGTTGCCCCCGCACTTGGCAGCACCGGTACCGCCACGGCCCGCACGGGCGTATTCGCGGGAGATCCAGATGGAGACGGGCTTGAGCTCGCCGCCAAAGTAGTTGCCGGCGGGCGAAGCGATGACGCGGAAAGACACCTCGCGCGCGGCCCGAACACCAAGGAACGCCTCCGTGGCGATCATGAACGGGCGCAGGTAAAGGGCTTCTCCGTCGCCGGAAGGAACCCATTCCTTGTCTGCCTGCACGAGTTCGCGGATGGCACCAAGGAAGTACTCCTCGGGCAACTCCGGGAGGGCGAGGCGGCGTGCGGACTTGTTCAGGCGCGCGGCGTTGGCTTCGGGCCGGAAGGTCCAGACAGAGCCGTCAGCGTGACGGTAGGCCTTGAGGCCTTCGAAGATTTCCTGGCCGTAGTGCAGGACTGCGGCCGAGGGGTCCAGGGAAATGGGTCCGTAGGGCTCGATCCGGGCATTCTGCCAACCGCCATTCCCATCGGCATCAACCTTGTAGTCGACGACGGCGGTGTGGTCGGTGAAGTAGTCGCCGAAGCCTGGGTTCGCCAGGACGGCTGCACGCTCCTCAGCAGACTTCGGGGTTTCCGAAAGCTGCTGGCTGAATTCGACGCCGTGGGCAGTCTGAGTCATGTTTCCTCCACAGTCAGCTACCTGGCAGGGCGAACCGGGCCCCCAAAAGGGTGTGGTTCAGCGATGGACCAGGGAAGCAGGTAAATAATTCAACACAAGCTTACGCCTGAGTAATGGGCCTAAAGTGCGGCCGCGATGGCATCGCCGATGGCAGCTGTGCTGCGTGGCTCACCGGTGCGGCTTTCGACGTCGGCGACTACTGCCGCTTCGATCTTGCGGGCCGCCGTGGTGTAGCCAAGGTGGTCCAGGAGTAGCACTGCGGAGAGGATGGCCGCCGTGGGATCGGCTTTTTGCTGTCCGGCGATATCCGGAGCTGAGCCGTGAACGGGCTCAAACATGGACGGTGCTGTGCGGTCCATGTTGATGTTGCCCGATGCCGCCAGGCCGATGCCGCCTGTGATGGCAGCGGCGAGGTCGGTGAGGATGTCGCCGAACAGGTTGTCGGTGACGATGACATCAAAACGGGAGGGGTCGGTCACCATGAAGATGGTGGCGGCGTCAATGTGCAGGTAGTCGTGGGTGACCTCGGGGAACTCCCGTGCCACGGCCTCGACCGTGCGCTTCCACAAATGACCGGCGAAGACCAGCACATTGTGCTTGTGGACGAGTGTGACGTGCTTGCGCGGGCGTTCGCTGGCGCGGCGGAAGGCATCGCGGACAACGCGCTCCACACCGTGAGCCGTGTTGAGGGAAACTTCCGTGGCTACCTCGTGGGGAGTACCGCCCCGGAGGGTGCCGCCGTTGCCCACGTAGGGACCTTCGGTACCTTCGCGGACCACGATGAAATCGATCTCGCCGGGGTTCGCCAGTGGGCTGCCGACGGTGCCGTACAGGCGGGACGGGCGCAGGTTAACATAGTGGTCCAGGCTGAAGCGGAGCTTGAGGAGCATCTCGCGTTCAATGATGCCGGAGGGGATGCGCGTGTCACCCGGGGCTGCACCCACAGCTCCGAAGAGGATGGCATCGCGGGTGCGCAGGTCTGCAAGGACCTCGTCAGGGAGGGTCTCGCCGGTCTCAAGCCAGTGCTGTGCGCCAAGCTTGTAGTTGGTCAGCTCCAGGGCCACGCCCTGGGCGGCGACAGCCTTTTCGAGGACCTTGACGGCTTCAGCGATGACCTCAGGGCCGATGCCGTCGCCGGGGATGACAGCGAGATTGATGGACGTTGCACTCATAGCTCTATCTAGCCAAGCAATCCACATGCTGGTCAAAATCGTCTCACTCTGCGAACACCTGCTTGCCTGCAGCCCGGGTCGGACTCAGACCACGGCATGATGCCCGAGCATGGAGCGAGCACATAGAGTCATAGCGTGGATAGAAGGCACGAGATATACGAATGGTTCCGGATCAACCGATTCAAGGTTGATATGACGGCCACGTGCCTCCTCATCCTCCTTTTTGGTCCCGTATATCTGGTCGCGGACCGGCCTTGGCTGTTCCTCTTGTCCTGCAGCCTCCTGCTTCCCCTCGCATGGCGACGCACCCGCCCGGCCGTTGCGGCCGGCGTCGTCATCCTGGTGTGCCTCGTCCAGTGGGCGGTGGCTGCCGAACCTGTAGCCGGACAGATAGCCGTCCCGCTTGTCATCTACGCGACGGCTGCTTATGGCCCCGCGTGGGCGAGTCGGACGGTTCTTCTGGCCGGACTGTTAGGTGGGGTCATGCTTACCACCCGACTCTTTTCAACCACCGCTGAGTCCGGCATCCTGGGCCTCACCATCGGTGCGCTCTATACGGTGTTGATCTGGATGCTGGTGCTGGTGAGCTGGACCCTGGGCGACCTCACGCGCGTACGTCGGTTACAGCTCCAGGCCCTTGAGGACCGCACGCGGAGGCTTGAGGTGGAGCAGATGCAGGAACGGAAACTGGCCGCCGCCGATGAACGCTCGCACATTGCCCGGGAGATGCACGACATCGTGGCGCACTCCCTGTCCGTCATCATCACCCAGGCCGACGGTGCCCGTTATGCGGCGGCCGCCAAACCCGAACTCGCGACCGAGGCGTTGGCCACTATTGCGGCCACGGGCCGGGATTCGCTGGGCGAGATGCGAAGACTGCTGGGCGTCCTCCGCTCCGACGACGATTCCCCTACCCGCCCTCAGCCCCGGCTTTCGGACCTGGATGAGCTCCTGCTCGGTTTCCGTGCCGCCACGCTTCAGGTCACCTTTGAACAAAGCGGCGCACCTCGTAGGGCCCTTCCTGCAGGTGCGGAACTGACGGCGTACAGGATCATCCAGGAAGCCCTCACCAACGTGATGAAGCACGCAGGACCAAGAGCGACGGCGGCGGTCACCCTGGCGTGGCAGGCCCGCGGCCTGCAGGTGGACGTCGTCGACGACGGCCGGGGCGCCGCCGCCGATCCGCCGACTGCCGGTGGAGGTAACGGTCTGAGGGGAATGGGCGAGCGTGTCTCGCTCTACGATGGTTCCTTGACCGCAGGCCCGGAACAGGGCGGCGGTTTCCGTGTGTCCGCTTTCATCCCTTATTCGGAGGCCTGAGCCATGCCTGTAGTTCCTTCACCCATCCGGGTGGCACTCGTCGATGACCAGCAATTGGTTCGCTCGGGATTTGGCATGCTGATCAATTCCCAGCCCGACCTCGAAGTTGTGGCCGAAGCAGGCAACGGTATCGAGGCCGTCCAAGCGCTCAGTGCCACCACGGCCGATGTGGTCCTGATGGACGTCCGGATGCCCGGGATGGACGGTATTGAAGCAACCCGCCGCATCCTGGAGCAGGCAGCGGCACAGCCGACGGGTTCGCAGCGGGCTGAGATCAAGATCGTGGTCCTCACCACCTTTGACCTGGACGAGTACGCCCTTGCCGCCATCCAGGCAGGCGCCAGTGGATTCCTCCTGAAGGATGCACCTCCGGAGGAACTTCTCGAGGCCATCCGTACCGTTTTCCGCGGGGACGCCGTGATTGCCCCGTCTACCACCAGACGCCTGCTTGACCACGTGGCGCCACTCCTGAGGACGCAGACGCCGGAGCAAACTGAGCATGCTGCCGCCGTCGAGCGCCTTACCGCCCGCGAGCGCGAGGTGTTCCAGCTGATTGCGCAGGGCCAGTCGAACCCGGAGATCGCGGCGGGGCTGTTCCTTTCCGAGGCCACGGTCAAGACCCATGTAGGGCATATCCTGGCGAAGCTAGGCGCACGGGACCGCGTTCAAGTGGTGGTCATCGCGTATGAAACCGGTGTCGTAGCCCCTGGCACCTAGATGGAACATCCGGCTGGCTCATACCGGCCGACCGTCAGTCTCAGACCA
Organism: Pseudarthrobacter sp. PvP004; assembly: GCF_017876035.1. Classification (NCBI taxonomy): domain Bacteria; kingdom Bacillati; phylum Actinomycetota; class Actinomycetes; order Micrococcales; family Micrococcaceae; genus Pseudarthrobacter; species Pseudarthrobacter sp. PvP004. The sequence continues at coordinate 931,265 of NZ_JAGINL010000001.1, read as the reverse complement.
CGGTATGAGCAGGCACCCGGAACAATGGGCCCGCGGCCCGATCCAGCAGGGCAGCCCTGAACCATAGCGTGGAACCATGACAACTTTCACGTCTCTCCCCCACCCGTCAGGAACCGATCGCCCCGCAGGCTCGGCAGGCGCCCAGGCCCGTCCCGCCGTGGAGGCTCATGAGCTGACCAAGAGCTACGGCCGCGCCGATACCACCGTCACTGCCCTGAACAAAGTGTCCTTGAGCTTCGACGCCGGGAAGTTCACTGCCATCATGGGACCGTCCGGTTCCGGCAAGTCCACTTTGATGCATTGCCTCGCCGGCTTGGATACGGCTGATTCCGGGCGGATTGTGCTGGGCGGCACGGAACTGACGGGGCTGAACGACCGCCAGCTCACGGCGCTCCGCCGCGAGAGGATCGGCTTTGTTTTCCAGGCGTTCAACCTTGTGCCCACCTTGACTGCCGAACAGAACATCACGCTCCCCCTCGCCTTGGCAGGAACCACTGCCGACGCCGGATGGCTGGACACCGTTGTCAGCACCCTTGGGCTCAAGGACCGTTTGAAGCACCGGCCACATGAGCTCTCGGGCGGCCAGCAGCAGCGTGTGGCGGTTGCCCGGGCGTTGCTGACGCGTCCCGACGTCGTGTTCGGCGACGAACCTACCGGCAACCTGGACTCAAGGGCGGGCGGAGAAGTCCTGGCGTTGCTGCGCCGGAGCAGCCAGGAGATGGGGCAGACCATCATCATGGTCACGCACGATCCCGTGGCAGCCAGCTACGCGGACCGGGTGGTGCTGATGAGCGACGGAGGACTGGTGGGCGAGATTCACGATCCCACAGCAGACTCTGTGCTCGTTGCACTTGGCAAGCTGGGGGCTTAAAGCATGTTGCGTGTTGCCCTTTCCCAATTGACCACACATTTCCGGCGGTTCGTGGCCATCGGGCTTGCCGTGATGTTGTCCGTCATGTTCCTCTCGGCCACCCTCATGGTGGGTGCGAGCACCAATGCGTCGCTGGGCGCGAGCATCGGTGAGGCGTACCGGAACGCGGATGTTGTGGCTACGTCCAAGAACGGGGAGCCGTTCAGCCAGGCTGCGGTGGACTCGGCGGTTTCCTCCCCCGCCGTGCAGGACAGCTATGCGGAGCGTTCCACCTACGTGACGTTCGAGGCTGGTGGCGGTGAGCAGTACGGACGCCTGCGCAGTGCGGCGCCGGCTTCCCTGGAGAGTGCAGTGCTGTCCTCGGGGTCCATGCCATCGAGCGCCTTGGAAGCCACGGTTGACGTCAAGGCTGCCGAGCATCTGGGCCTCACTGTCGGCAGCACCTTGGAGCTGCGGGGCGCGGGACCCGTCAAGACGGCGAAGGTGACCATTTCGGGCTTGACGAAAGCTACCAACGATCCTTTCTCGGCATCGGCTGCCCAGCTGGTTGGTTCTGAGTCTGTACTGAACGCTGTCCAGGACGCGGGCGCCGGGTATTCGGGGCTGCAGTTCGTACTCAAGCCCGGGGAAGACGCCACCGCAGCAAAGGACTACATCGCGCACCGAATGGAAGCAGCAGGTGCGGTCGAGCCCGTGCTGGAAACGGCGCAGGAGAAGGTCACCTCCACCGTGGCCATGCTCAGTGCAGGCCAGGACCAGCTGACCGTGGTGCTGCTCGCCTTCGCAGGAGTGGCCATCCTCGTTTCCACTTTGGTGGTGGCCAATACGTTCTCCATTCTGGTGGCTCAACGGACCAGGGAGTTGGCTTTGCTCCGCTGCTTGGGGGCCGGCCGGGCACAGATCCGCGGCTCAGTCATGGTGGAGGCCCTGGTGGTCGGCTTCATTTCTTCAGTCCTGGGTGTCCTTGCTGCCACCGGCCTGATGACGGGCTTGATTGCCTGGGCGAAGTCCCAGCCCGAGCAAGCGTTCGCGACGTTGGCTGTACCGCCGTCGGCCATCATCGCCGGCCTGGTAGCCGGAACGCTCCTGACCGTGGTGGCTGCACTGGTACCCGCGAAGGCGGCAACCGCCGTCGCTCCCCTTGCCGCCCTCCGCCCGGCAGACGACGCCTCCGTGGGTAACCGACGCGGTAAGGTACGCCTGATCCTGGGCCTGGTGGCCATGCTGGGCGGAGCAGCCTTGCTGGTATACGGCAGCATGACTGTCTCCTTGCTGGTGGCACTGCTCGGTGGTGCTGCCTCGTTTGTGGGCATCCTGCTTTGCTCCACCCTGTTCATCCCCTCCGTGGTGGCCTTGGCCGGCCGTCTGGCCGCACCGGCCGGTGTGCCCGGCAAGCTTGCCGCCGTCAACGCGACGCGAAACCCTGCCCGCACCTCCGCTACGGCCGCTGCGCTGCTGATCGGTGTCACGCTGGTCTCCCTCATGATGACCGGAGCGGCTACGTCCAGACATGCATTCAACGACACCTTGGCGGAGAACTATCCGGTGGACCTGTCCGCCCAGACAACAGTGGACGCCAGCGACCCCGCGCAGGCTGTTGCCCGGATCAAAGCGCTCGACGGCGTCAGCGCTGCAGTGCTGCTGCAGCCGGTGGGAACACTGGCTGACGGAGCCACGCCCGACGCCGGCACTACCATCTACGGGCTCTCCGCCGCTGATGCCGCATCAGTACTGCGCGACAACAATCTCAAGCCGACGCCGGGCACCGTATACCTGCCTGAAGACTCTCCGGAGGGACCAGCCGAGATCTCGACGGCGGCAGGCAGCGTTACGCTCGACGCCAAGGTTCTGCGCACCCGCCACGTACCCGCCTTCGTGGAGACTTCCAGTATCTCCTCGGCTGCGCTGCCGGAAACGCCCGGCATGGTGTGGGTGAAACTGGACGATTCGGTATCCGGGGACCGGGTTCAGGCCATCCAGAAGGAAATCGCATCGACGCTGGGTGTTCATGAGCGCACAGTCAGCGGTGCGGCCATTGAGCGGGTGACTTTCAACAGCATTATCGATGTCCTGTTGCTGGTAGTCACAGGCCTCTTAGGGGTCGCGGTGGTCATCGCGCTGATCGGCGTAGCCAACACGTTGTCACTTTCTGTCCTGGAGCGAACACGAGAGAACTCCTTGCTCCGTGCCTTGGGACTGACCAGGGGTCAACTCCGCGGGATGCTGGCCATCGAGGCCGTGCTCGTCGCTGGTGTGGCCGCAATCATGGGCGCAGGCCTGGGCATCGTTTACGGCTGGCTCGGCGCACAGGCAACCCTGGGAGGGGTAGCCACTGTTGTTCCGGCGGTGCCGTGGGTGCAACTGGCGGCCGTTTTTGGGGTCGCCGTGGTTGCCGGGCTCCTGGCTTCCGTGGTTCCTGCCCGGCGCGCGGCACGATTGTCGCCCGTTGAGGGTCTGGCAACCGCCTAAGTCGCTCTCTCACATCATCACGCCAAACGAGAATCGCTCTCTCACTTCCTGCGGTCAAACCGACGGGAAGTGAGAGAGCGATTCTCAATGAGGGCTGTTATGTGAGAGAGGAACTAAGCCTCGGCGGGTTCCTCGTAGCGCGGGAAGACCGGCGCAGGCGCGGGCAATTCGGTGCCGGCAACAATCGGTGTGGCGACAGCCGCGAATTGACGCGACTCGCCTTCCGGCTGTCCGAGAACTTCCAGGAGCTTCGCGGACGACGACGGCATGACCGGCTGAGCGAGGATCGCCACGATGCGGACAACTTCCAAGGTGACGTACAGGACCGTGTTCATACGTTCCAGATCGGTCTTGCGCAGCACCCACGGAGCCTGCTCTGCGAAGTAGGCATTGGTGTCGCCCAAAACAGTCCAGATGGCCTCGAGTGCCCTGCTGAATTCCTGCTTGTCGAACGCGGCACGTGCGGTGTCCAGCAGCTCACCGGCCTGTGCCAGCAAGGCTTTGTCCTCTGCCGTGAACTCTCCGGGTTCGGGAACCCTGCCCTCGCAGTTCTTCGCAACCATGGACAGCGAACGCTGGGCGAGGTTGCCGAAGTTGTTGGCCAGATCCGAATTCATACGCCCCACGATGGCCTCGTGGTTGTAGTTGCCATCCGCCCCGAAAGGAACTTCGCGGAGGAAGAAGTAGCGGCACTGGTCCAGGCCGTACTGGGCGACGAAGTCCTGCGGTGCCACAACGTTGCCCAGGGATTTGGACATCTTCACACCGTTGTTGGTGAGGAAGCCATGAATCATGACCCGTTTGGGCAGTTCCAGCCCGGCGCTCATGAGGAAAGCGGGCCAGTAGATAGCGTGGAAGCGGGAGATGTCCTTGCCGATAACGTGGACGTCGGCGGGCCAGAACTTCTTGAAGGATTCCGACTCGATGTCCGGGTAGCCGACGCCGGTCAGGTAGTTGGTGAGTGCGTCAACCCAGACGTACATGACGTGCTTCTCGTCGCCCGGAACCGGGACGCCCCAGTCGAAGGTGGTGCGGCTGATGGACAGGTCCTCCAAGCCGCGCCTGACGAAGCTGATGACCTCGTTGAAGCGGGATTGCGGCGCGCCGAACTCAGGCTGTTCCTCGTACAGGGCAAGCAGTTTGTCCTGGTAGTTCGAGAGCCGGAAGAAGTAGCTTTCCTCGGCCGTCCAGGTGACCAGGGTGTCCGTCTCCTTGGAGTAGCGGAGCCCGTCATCCTTAACCACGGTGTCGTCTTCGACGTAGTAGGCCTCGTCGCGGACGGAGTACCAGCCCTCGTACTTGGACAGGTAGATATCGCCGTTGGCTTCCATCTTCTTCCAGATGGCTTGGGAAGCGGCGTAATGGTCCTGATCCGTGGTGCGGATGAAGCGGTCATGGGAGATGCCCAAGTCCTGGCTCATCTGCTTGAAGGCGGCCGAATTGCGGTCAGCGAGCTGCTTGGCAGTGAGGCCTTCCTTCTCGGCTGACTGCTGCATTTTGAGTCCGTGCTCATCCGTTCCGGTCATGAAGAACACCTCATGGCCGTCAAGGCGCTTGAAGCGCGCCATGGCATCAGTCGCGATGACCTCGTAGGCGTGGCCGATGTGCGGCACGCCATTGGGGTAGCTGATTGCGGTGGTGATGTAGAACGGGGATTTCTCTGGAGACGTCACTCTAAGAAGTTACCTTTTTTTGGGATGAAATAGCTCAGTTAAGTTCGGTCAGCGTATCGCTGAGCCGCACCAGCTCATGGTCGTGGGAGGCAACCAGGACGGCAATGCCATCGCTGGTGGTGTCCTTAAGGATGCCGATGATGCGGTTCGCCGCAGCACGGTCAAGGCTGGCGGTAGGCTCGTCCACCACCAGTACGCGGGTTCCCAGGATCAGTGCACGGGCAATTGCGACTCGCTGGCGTTCACCGCCGGAGAGCTGGGCGGGACGGTGACGCATGCGGCGTCCGAGCCCCACCAGGTCCAGGAGGTCCTTGGCCATTTCGGTGCGCTGTTCAACTTCGCCGTCGGGTACTGCGGGAAGCAGGACGTTCTCAAGGGCACTCATACCGTCGATCAAGGCGCCGCCCTGGTCCACGTATCCAATGAGTGCCCGCCGACGGTCCGCGATCTCGTCGTCGCCCATGGTGTCCAGCGCCTGGCCCTCCCAGAAGACCTTGCCCGACGTCGGGAGCGTAAGTCCCGCGCTGACCGTCAGGATACTGGTCTTACCGGAGCCGCTTCGCCCGGCGATGCAGTGCATCTCACCTGCGTGCAGGGTGAGGTTGAAGTCGTCCACGACGTCGACTTCCTCGGCTCCGCCTTTATCGCCACCGTAGTGGATGGTGACCCGGCTCAGTTCCAACGGAGTTGCGTGGTCCGTGGCCCTCACGATGGTGTTGGCACGGGTCTGCAGCGACTCGTCCGCGGGTTCCGGGGTGGCCGTCTTCTCGGGGTTGAGGTTGTCAGTCATTTGACTACTTTCGTTGCAATCGGAATCCAGCAAATTACGGCCAACAGTCCGGCCAGCCCGGCCCAAAGAGCCGCGTAGGGAGCCAGGAGCAATCCCAGCCCCAGGGCACCAAGGACACCCAGGGGAAGTGCCACGGTGCCCACAAGTGCGTTCTCAAAGAAGCGGACCTGGCCAAGCATGTCCGGGTTCCAGCCCATGGCACGCAATGTACCGAGGTACTCCCGCTTGGCGTGGAGCTCGAAGCGGCCGGTGACCAAGGTCAAGAGGAGGCCAACAACCACACCGAAGACCGCGAGGATGACGCTCGGCAAGGCGATGCTGGCAGCGGCCAGACCACTCAAAGCACTGGCGCCGGCTGCTCGGGGGATGTCGATCAGGAGTGCGATCAGGGCGCCCACCGCTGCGCCGAACACGCCGACAGCCACGGCGAGGGAGATCGAGTTGAAGCGGTTGGTGGTGAGCTGCCTGTTGGCGAACGTCAGGGGCGAGTCCACGGTCACCAGGCGCTCATCGTGCTGCGGTTCCTGATCAATCACCACTCGGTGGCGCAACTGCTGGGCAGCCAGCAGTGCCGCGCCGGAATAGATGACCAGCATGGTCACGGAGACGATTACCGTGGCGATATTCCAACTCAGCAGGCTGAGGATAATACCGGCGGCCGCGAGGGCTGCGGCGCCCACGGCAAACTCCTCCAAGACCCAGGAACGGATGCGTTTCTGCGTCCAACCCATGGCCCTGAGGATTCCGGCTTCGCTCCTGCGTTGGCGGATGTAACTCACGGTGGAAGCACCCGTCAGGAGCGTTGCACCCAGCAGTGTCAGGAACAGCAGGGTGATGTTGGTTCCGGTGAGAGATCCTGTGACGGCGTCGGCCGCGTCCTGGCGCACCCACGACTGCTGGACGGTGCCCAGCGGTGACTCCTTGCCGGCGTCGTCCTTGCTGTAACCGGGGACGAAAATATTGGCGTCTTCACGGGCGGAACCAGCCACAACAGTTGCCTCAAGGCCGAGTTCACGGATTTGCGTGGCCAGTTTCTCTACCTCGGGCTGTGCCGTCTTCCAATTACCGGTAGCTGACGCCTTGACCCGTACGGCGTCAATGACATCCGCGTTGCTGTCGTATCCACGCGCGGCTGCAAGACCGTAGTAATCGGTGATCGCGCCGGCGGACTGGCTGACCAGACCTGTAGCACTCAGCGAGGGCTTCAGTTGCGTGCCCTCAACGTCTTTGCCCTCAGCGTCTTTTGTCAGGGTCATGGGAGTGGGGTCGTAGCCACCCAGGGGCAGCTTGTTGACATCCCCGGCCGCAGCCTGGACATCTGCAGGGTCAAAAGTGCCGTACACCATGGGCAGCGGCGTGGCCGGCTTCTTGCCCGTTTCCAGGTCTTCACGGTACGAACGCTCGTCAACCGGCTTTCGCTGCGTCTGGTCCACGGCAGCCCCGAAGGACGACTTCTCAGGCAGACGGTTGACTGTTACCCAGTCCCCCGGTGTGGCGCTCTTTTCCGATGCTCCGTTGGCGGCTTCGTCACCCTCCTGGTACTGCGGAGCGGCGGCAAACGCAGTGCTCCAGGTGGCCGGGTTGTACAAACCCTGGCTGAAGGAGGCAGTGCTGCCCAGCAGTTTGCTGTAATCAGTGGATCCCGGCCATTCAAGGGCAAACGGGGACTTGGACACGAACGGAAGGTAATCCTTGTCCAGGGACCGTGTTACGGTGCCCACCTCATTGACCACCTTGCCGCTTGCATCAAGTTCCTCGATTTTGACCGAGTACTGCAGGTCAAGGGAGGTTCCGGAACGGACAATCAGCGGAATGGCCTGTGAGTCATCAGTCAGCAGGCCGTCGCGCTTGGCTTGCTGGTACTGGGTCATCAGCGGGGCCCAGTACTTGAGCTTGACGCCCAGGAAATCCGGCCCTTCTTCCAACTGGTCCATGCTGAGGCCGGTGGTGAAGAGACTCTCGAAGTGACGTCCGATGGCGCCCGCGTCACGCGCATCTGCCGGCGGGGCCTTCTCCAGCGGTGCCAGGAAATCTCCTGCGGACCCCAGCAATGCCCGCTCCGCGGCAGGGTCGACGGCGACGACGGACTCTGTCACCTCTGGCGCCAGGGGAAGCGCTACGGAGAGGTTGAAGAGGTTGTGCTCCGAGCCCAAGGCGGGGGCAGGGAACTTGACGCCGGTCTCGCCTTCGGGACCCGCGATCCGGACGTTGGAGCCGCCCGCAGTCTGCTCCTGGATCAGGCGGCCCTTGCCCAAAGTGCCTTCAGCGCTGGTTTTGAAAAGAGTTTGTTGGTTCACGCCATCCGAGCTCGTGGCGGAGGCTGTGAGACGGTACTTCTTGGGGGAATCGGGCAGCACGGATTCCGGGGCAGGCCATTTGCCCGAATCCATGGCGGAGGGGTCCCCCGCAGTCATGGCGCCAGCAAGCCCTGCATTGTAGCCCAGGTAGTCCATGGCATTGAGGCGCGGAGCCTCAAGGTTCTGCGACACACGCGAGACAAGGCTGATGGGTGCGGCCACAGCCGTTTGGCCCATGGTCCGGATCTTCTCCAACTGCTCAAAGCTGATTCCGCCTTGGCCGTTCGCGATTTCCGGCTGGATCAATGCGCCGCCGTCGCCATCTTGTGATTGGTCAGGTTTGGCCTGGACCAGGATGTCGTAGAGTCCCCGCGAGTTCTCGTCCACTGTCCTGTTCAGAGCAGCCTGCGACTGGCTCTGGACGAGGACGGACAAGCACATTGCGACGATCAAAATGGCCGCGGTCAGCAGCAGCACACGGCTTCTGATGAACCTTTGGACGGCGTTCATTGGGCTCCCTGAGACCTTGATTGCGGGCGCGCACACATGCACCGTGCTTCCTCAAAAGACACAGAGGAATACCGGGCTGTATGTGCAAAAAGTTGTGGCCGGCCTGCTGCCGGGTCCGAATCCCGGACCCAGCCATTGTAAGCAGACCGGCCACTCCTGCGTGCCAGGGTGTGTCGCCGGCACGCGAACTTAGCTGATGAAAATCAGTGCTAGTCCTCCAGGTCCACTTCACGGACCATCTCTGCGCCGATACCGGCTTTGATGGCTTCCAGTACCTGCTGAGGAACCGAGCTGTCGATGGTCAGGAGCGCCAGGACCTGGCCGCCTTCGGTCTGGCGTGCCACCTGCATCCCGCCGATGTTGATGTTGTTCATGCCCAGGATGTGTCCGATGGTGCCGATCACGCCCGGACGGTCGGCGTAGGCCACAACAACCAGGTGCTCGCTGATGGGAATTTCGACGTCATACCCGTTGACGCCTACCAGCTTCTCCACCTGCTTGGGACCCGTGAGGGTGCCAGCAACCGAGATTTGCGAACCATCGCTGAGCGCTCCACGGATGGTCAGGACGTTGCGGTAGTCCTCAGCGTCCGGGGTGGTGATCAGCCGGGTGTTGATGCCGCGCTGTTCGGCGATCACGGGAGCGTTGACGTAGGAGACCTGCTCCGTCACGACATCGGCGAAGACGCCCTTCAGCGCGGCCAGTTCGAGTACCTTGACGTCCAGGGCGGCAATTTCTCCGGCGACTTCAACGTCGATCTGCGTCAGGGACGCGTGGGTGAGCGCAGTGAAGATCCGGCCCAACTTTTCGATCAGAGGGATGCCGGGACGTACGTCCGGAGCGATGACCCCGCCGGCAACGTTCACGGCATCGGGCACGAGCTCGCCGGCAAGGGCAAGGCGAACCGACTTGGCCACCGACACGCCCGCCTTTTCCTGGGCCTCATCCGTGGACGCGCCGAGGTGCGGTGTAACAACCACGTTGTCGAATTCGAAGAACGGCAGGTCGGTGCTGGGCTCCTTGACGAAGACGTCCACGCCGGCGCCGGCAATCTGACCTTCCTTCAGAGCTGTGTAGAGGGCTTCCTCGTCCACAAGGCCACCACGTGCCACATTGATGACATATGCCGATTCCTTCATCTTGCGGAAGGCGTCAGCACCCAGCATTCCCACCGTCTCCGGCGTCTTGGGCATGTGGATGGTGATGAAGTCGGAATTTTCCAGAAGTTCATCCAGGGTGACCAGCTTGACGCCCAACTGGGCTGCACGGGCAGCCGTGATATAGGGGTCGTAGGCGAGGATCTCGGTCTCGAAGCCCTGCAGGCGTGCTGCCACCAAGGCGCCGATGCGGCCCAGGCCGATGATTCCGATCTTCTTCTCGAAGAGTTCAATGCCGGTGTACTTTGAGCGCTTCCATTCGCCGTTCTTCAGCGCGGAACTGGCCTGCGGGATGTGGCGCGCGAGGCTCAGGATGTGGCCCACGGTGAGCTCTGCGGCAGAGACGATGTTGGACGTCGGCGCGTTGACCACCATGACGCCTGCCTGCGTCGCAGACTTGATGTCCACGTTGTCCAGACCCACGCCTGCACGGGCGATGACCTTGAGGTTTTTAGCCGCAGCGATGGCTTCGGCATCCACCTGTGTAGCCGAACGGACCAGGATGGCGTCGACGTCGGCAATGGCGGACAGCAGCTGGGAACGGTCGGCGCCGTCGGTCTGTCGGATTTCAAAGTCCGGGCCCAGTGCCTCGACTGTGGCGGGCGAAAGTTCCTCGGCGAGGAGGACGACGGGTTTGCTGGCTGACACGGGGTGGCACCTTACTTTGGACAACTTTGGACAGAACTGGACAAGGAGCGGATGCGTGGCCCGGGCACGGCGCCGGGACCAGCCCAGAATATCGAATCCGGGCGGGGATTCCGGTGCCGGGGAGGGATGTTACGGCCGGACCGGTAGCTGGTGTGAAGAAGTTCACAGCCCATGCGGCTGGGCTATTCGGTGGAGAAAACTGTGAAATTCGGTGGAGAAACAACGCATCGAACGACGACGCCCGCCCGGCTGTGTTCCCCGGACGGGCGTCGTGGTGCGCGAGCCGCTAGGCCTGCACTGAAGGATCAGCGGGCTGCAGAACCTTCAACGTAGTCAGCGTCCTGCTGCTGCCAGGAGAACAGGGAGCGAAGTTCGCGGCCGACCTCTTCGATCGGGTGCTGCTCTGCCTTGGCACGCAGTTCCTTGAACTCGGTGCCGCCGTTGTCCTGATCGTCGATGAAACGCTTGGCGAAAGCACCGTTCTGGATGTCCGCGAGGACAGCCTTCATGTTTTCCTTCACCTCGGGGGTGATGACGCGCGGGCCGGAGACGTAGTCGCCGTACTCTGCGGTGTCGGAAACGCTCCAGCGCTGCTTGGCGATGCCGCCTTCCCACATGAGGTCAACAATGAGCTTGAGTTCGTGGAGAACCTCGAAGTAGGCGATCTGCGGCTGGTAGCCGGCCTCGGTGAGGGTTTCGAAGCCGTACTGGACGAGCTGGGAAACGCCGCCGCAAAGGACAGCCTGCTCGCCGAAGAGGTCGGTCTCAGTCTCTTCGGTGAAGGTGGTCTTGATGACGCCGGCGCGGGTTCCGCCGATTGCCTTGGCGTAGGACTTCGCCAGGTCCCAAGCGGAACCGGATGCGTCCTGCTCAACAGCGATGATGTCCGGGATACCGCGGCCGGCTTCGAATTCGCGGCGAACAGTGTGGCCCGGAGCCTTCGGGGCGATCAGGATGACGTCAACGCCGGCCGGAGCTTCGATGTAGCCGAAGCGGATGTTGAAGCCGTGCGCGAAGGCGAGTGCCTTGCCTTCGGTCAGCTTGTCCTTGATGGAGTCGTTGTAGATAGAGCGCTGGTGCTGGTCCGGTGCCAGGATCATGATGACGTCTGCCCATTCGGCAGCGTCTGCAACGTTCTTGACAGTGAAGCCTGCGTCTTCTGCCTTGGAGGTCGACTTTGAGCCGTCCTTCAGCGCGATAACAACCTCGACGCCGGAATCGCGCAGGTTGAGTGCGTGGGCGTGGCCCTGGGAGCCGTAGCCAACGATGGCTACCTTGCGGCCCTGGATGATCGACAGGTCTGCGTCGTCGTCGTAGAACATTTCAGTCACTTGCGTAACTCCTCTTGAGTGGTTTTTCGTAGATATTGATAGTGGTGCTGCGGTACTGGGCGCAACGCTCACGCGGAGCGGAGCGCCCTGTCACTCATGGAGCGGGATCCCCGTCCAACGGCCAAGGTGCCGGACTGCACGATTTCACGGATGCCGAACGGCTCGAGCACTGAGAGCAGTGCAGCGAGCTTCTCGGGGGTACCGGTTGCCTCAATCACCAACGAGTCTGTGGACACGTCGACGACGGCGGCACGGAACAGGTCTGCAGCCTGGGTAACCTGCAGACGTGTCGCGGCATCCGCACGTACTTTGACCAGGATGTGGTCACGTTGTACGGAAGATTCTGAAGTCAGCTCAACGATCTTGATGACGTTGACCAACTTGTTGAGCTGCTTGGTGACCTGCTCGATGAGGTCGCCGTCGGCGTCGACGACCACCGTCATGCGGGACATGCCTGGAACCTCGGTGGGTCCCACAGCCAGGGAATTGATGTTGAACGCGCGCCGGGCGAAGAGGCTGGCCACGCGGGTCAGCACGCCGGGCTTGTCTTCTACCAGAACGGACAGTGTGTGACGGCTCATGCCTAGTCCTCCTCTTCCCATTCCGGGGTCATGTTGCGGGCAACCTGGATCTGGTCGTTGCTGACGCCTGAAGGCACCATCGGCCACACCATCGAGTTGGGGCTGACGACGAAGTCGATAACCACGGGGCGGTCATTGATTTCGAGCGCCTTCTGGATGGTGGCGTCAATGTCTTCGTCGCGCTCACAACGAAGTGCTGCGCAGCCGTAGGCGTCGGCCAGCTTCACGAAGTCCGGAATCCGGATGGTGTCGTGGCCTGTGTTCAGATCCGTGTTGGAGTAACGGCCCTCGTAGAACAGGGTCTGCCATTGGCGGACCATGCCCAGTGAGGAGTTGTTGATGATGGCGACCTTGATCGGGATGTTGTTGATGGCACACGTGGCCAGTTCCTGATTGGTCATTTGGAAGCAGCCGTCACCGTCGATGGCCCAGACCACGCGGTCCGGTTCACCGACCTTGGCGCCCATGGCTGCCGGAACCGAGTATCCCATGGTTCCTGCGCCACCTGAGTTCAGCCAGGCGTGAGGCCTTTCGTACTTGATGAACTGGGCGGCCCACATCTGGTGCTGGCCCACTCCGGCTACGTAGATGCCTTCCGGACCGGTGAGTTCGCCGATGCGTTTGATCACGCGCTGCGGGGCAGTGAGACCGTCCTCGGGCTCCGTCCAACCCAGCGGGTACGTGTCGCGGAGGTTGCCCAGGAAGGCCCACCAGGAATCCAGGTCCGGGGTCCCGCTCAGTTCGAACTGAGTCTTCACGGCCTCGGTAAGTTCCGGAATGATTTCCTTGACCGAGCCAACGATCGGAACATCGGCAGTGCGGTTCTTGGAGATTTCCGCGGGGTCGATGTCAGCGTGAATGACCTTGGCAAACGGGGCAAAGGTCTTCAGCACGCCGGTGACGCGGTCATCAAACCTTGCACCGAGAGTGATCAGGAGGTCGGCCTGCTGGAGGGCAGTGACGGCGGAGACGGAACCGTGCATGCCGGGCATGCCTACATGCTGCGGGTGGGAATCCGGGAAGGCACCGCGGGCCATCAAGGTAGTGACCACGGGAGCGCCGGTAGCAAGCGCGAGCTCCATGAGCTCTGCAGAAGCATGGCCCTTGACCACACCGCCGCCTACGTAGAGGACCGGCTTGCTGGAAGCAGCGATCAGCTTGGCAGCTTCGCGGACCTGCTTGTTGTGGCCACGCACCACGGGACGGTAGCCCGGCAAGTCCACCTTCGGCGGCCAAGAAAAAGTCATCTGGCCAACCTGGGCGTCCTTGGCGATATCCACCAGGACAGGTCCCGGGCGGCCCGTGGACGCGAGGTGGAAAGCCTCTGCCATGACGTGCGGGATGTCGTTGGGGTCAGTCACCAGGAACGAGTGCTTGGTGATGGGCATCGTGATCCCCACGATGTCCGCTTCCTGGAAGGCATCGGTGCCGATGACTCCACTGGAGACCTGGCCGGTGATGGCCACCATCGGCACGGAGTCCATGTGGGCGTCCATGATGGCGGTAACGAGGTTGGTGGCACCGGGTCCCGAGGTGGCGATGCAAACGCCAACCCGTCCGGTAACCATGGCGTAGCCTTGCGCGGCGTGGCCGGCTCCCTGTTCGTGACGGACCAGGATGTGATTCATGCTGGAGGCCATCAAGGGGTCGTAGGTGGGCAGGATCGCGCCACCGGGCAAACCGAAAATATCGTCCACGCCGAGTTCTTCGAGCGACCGGACAATTGCTTGCGAGCCGGACATCACCGTTGGGGGTACAACGGTGTTCGGCCCAAGTACAGGAGAGAGAGGTGCAGCAGCGTCGACCACGACGGCCTCGGCCGTACGGTCGATCTTTTCCGGAGCTTTGTGGGCTCCAGCGGACTTTGCAGCCATCAGCGAGGGGCTGATCGGCGATCCTTTGCTCATCGGACTCTTCCTTAGTGGATCTTCATTAGATGGATCTTGCTTCGGGGAATAAAAAAACCCCTCAGCCTTCCGGCTCTTCGAGGGGTTTGCGCGTGACGGTTCGTTACCAGTCGGGCTAAGCCACGCGCTTGGTAAGGACGACGACGCCGACGGTAACGAATGTGATCATGCGTTCAGTGTTCCCTCTAAGTGAGATACGTGTCAATTGACCACTATCGTATCTCACTATTTGGACAGCTATGTCCGCCTGCCGGACTCCGGCTGTCTCATGACAGCCGGAGCCCCGTGCAGGAATTATCCGCAGTACGCTCCGGTGGAGGCGCTGTGGACAAGCTTGGCGTACTTGGCAAGAACACCCTTGGTGAACTTGGCGGGCAGTGGCTTCCAGCCCTCTTTGCGGGCTTCGAGCTCGGCTTCGTCCACCAGGAGGTCGAAGGAGCGAGCGGCGATGTCTACACGGATGCGGTCACCGTCCTTCACGAACGCGATGGGGCCACCATCCACGGCTTCAGGCGCAACGTGGCCGATGCACAGACCGGTTGTGCCACCCGAGAACCGGCCATCCGTGAGAAGGAGGACATCCTTGCCGAGTCCCGCTCCCTTGATGGCGCCGGTGATGGCCAACATTTCCCGCATGCCGGGACCGCCCTTGGGGCCTTCATAGCGGATGACCACTACGTCTCCCTTGTTGATTTCGCCGTTGTCCAACGCGCTGAGGGCGCCCTGCTCGCGTTCGAAAACGCGTGCAGTTCCTTCAAAGACGTCAGCATCAAAACCGGCACTCTTCACTACCGCTCCTTCCGGAGCCATGGAGCCGTGGAGGATGGTGATGCCACCGGTCTTGTGGATCGGGTTGTCCAGCGCACGGAGGATTTTGCCGTCAAGGTCCGGCGGGTTGATCGAGGCGAGGTTTTCCGCGAGCGTCTTGCCGGTAACGGTGAGGCAGTCGCCGTGCAGTAGTCCGGCGTCGAGCAGTGCCTTCATGATGACCGGCACGCCGCCGATCTTGTCAACGTCGGTCATCACATAACGGCCGAAGGGCTTGAGGTCCCCAAGGTGCGGAATTTTGTCGCCGATGCGATTGAAGTCGTCCAGCGTCAGCTCTACTTCGGCTTCCCGGGCGATCGCGAGCAAGTGCAGCACGGCGTTGGTGGAACCGCCGAAGGCCATGGTGACGGCAATGGCATTCTCGAACGCCTTTTTGGTCATGATGTCACGGGCCGTGATGCCCAGGCGCAGCAGGTTTACTACGGCTTCGCCGGACTTGCGTGCGAAATCATCACGACGGCGGTCTGCCGACGGCGGGGCGGCTGAACCCGGGAGGGACATGCCCAAGGCCTCGCCGATGCACGCCATGGTGTTGGCCGTGTACATACCGCCGCAGGCGCCTTCGCCGGGACAGATGGCCTTTTCGATCCTTGTGAGGTCTTCCATGCTCATTTTGCCGGCGGCGCAGGCACCCACGGCCTCGAAGGCATCAATGAGGGTGACTTCCTTCTCCGAGCCGTCCTCCAGCTTGACCCAGCCCGGCATGATGGAGCCGGCGTAAAGGAAGACGGATGCGAGGTCCAAGCGGGCAGCAGCCATGAGCATGCCCGGAAGGGACTTGTCACAGCCGGCCAGGAGCACCGAGCCGTCAATGCGCTCGGCCTGCATCACTGTTTCCACAGAGTCGGCGATGACTTCGCGGGAGACCAGGGAGAAGTGCATGCCCTCATGGCCCATGGAAATACCATCCGAAACGGAGATCGTGCCGAACTGCATCGGGAAGCCACCGCCGGCATGGACGCCTTCCTTGGCGCCTTGTGCGAGGCGATTCAGGGAAAGATTGCAAGGGGTAATTTCATTCCACGAGCTGGCAACACCGATTTGGGGTTTGGCAAAGTCGTCGTCGCCCATGCCCACCGCACGGAACATGCCGCGGGCAGGCGCCGCGTGAATGCCGTCTGTCACCACCCGGCTGCGGGGTTTAATGTCCGGCGTGCTGTCTGTCGCAATCTGGGTGGTGTCGCTCATGGTCCAAAGTCTATGTCTACCGGGCGACTGCCGACGCTGTTGCACACCGGGTTAAGCCCAAACCTTCGAATATTGCGGGCGTCCTGCCCGCTAACCAAGGCCAGGGACTCAGATCGTCCGGGTCTAAGTGCCGGGATGTGACTCGTTGAGTTCCTTGGCAATGGCCGCAGCCTCACTTTTGAGCATGTCCAAAACGATGCCAATGGTTGCCCGTGCGGCAACCTCCTGCCGGGACAGGGCCACAATGCTTCTGCTCGCCTTCACGTCCGTGAGCGGGCGAAGGACCAGCCCCCGACGCGCGCTTGCCCGGGCCGTGTAGCGGGGAAGAAGGCAAATGCCGTGCCCGGCGCCCACCAAAGCCTCAAGCACCCTGAGATCCGGATATCGCTGTCCCCTCAGAGCGGGCCTGCCTGCATGGAGTTCGATCTGGCGAAGCACGGTATCGAAAGGGAATCCCTCCGGGACGCCGATCCACGGGTAATCAACAACGTCCTGGGGGCTTAACCGGACCTTGGCTGCCAAGGGATGACCGGCAGGCATCGCAACATCCAGCGCTTCCTCCAAAAGCGGCACTACCGCCAGGCCCCTCCTGGCGAAAACTTCCGGCCCATCCACGCTGTGTGCCAGCACGATATCGTAGTCCGCCACCAAGGGAGCGAAGTGGGCGGTTCCCGGATCTTCGAAATGGGCGTCGAAAGTCAGTCCGGCCACCGCGGAAACCCGATGCAGCACTCCTGGAAGCAGCATTTCCGCTGCGCTGGGAAAGAAAGCTGCGGAAACGCGCGTCTGCCAACCCTTGCGGTAACTGTCAATGGTGGACTCCGCCCTGGCCATGGCCGTGGCGATGTCCGACGCCGCTGCCGCCATGGCCAGTCCTGCTTCAGTCAACTGAACGCCCCGGCCCACCTTCTCCACCAGCACAACGCCGATCTCAGCCTGCAGCGTTTTCAGCTGCTGCGAGACTGCCGAGGCTGTGACGTTCATGGCCTCGGCAGTAGCGCCAACACTTTGTCGGTCTGCCAATTCGCGCAGAATCTGCAGCCTTTTGAAATCCATGGAGCCAGACTAAGCGACCCCGGGAAATTCCCCGTTCATGATCTATTTTCAACCTCAAGGCAGTAAGTAAACTGATCATTTTCGGGTGAATCAGCAGGTCAAACGCTGGACAGCCCATTAGCAGCCACGTAACGTCAGGATTACCACGAGCTTCACCCCAGTGAGCAGAAGGGCCTCAACCATGGACTGGTTAATTTGGGTCATTGTCATTGTTTTGGTCGTAGCCATTATTTGGTGGCTCATGAACCGCAACAAGACAGGGAGTACTTCCTCAAGCCAAGCGCCCGCTGATGATCGCGCTGCAGGGACATCCGGGGCTGCTCCCCCTGCAGCGACGGCGCCGAGCAATACAGCGTCCCTGCCGGACGCCGGCGTAGCCGCAGCAGGCGTGGCAGGTTTGGCGGGGGTGACCAATCTCGGAAAGGCTGCCGCCGAGGGCAGCGGCCCTACCGTCGACGAACCCGGCCCAACAGAACCCGGCACTTCCGAACCCGATCCCTCAGAACCCTCCCCTTCAAACGAAACGCAGGGGCCCTCCCCCGCCCCAGATGAGCTGCACGCCGCGCCGCGTACCGCCGTCGACGATTCACCGGCAGTGATCGCCTCCGACATTCAGCCCGCCGCAACACCGGGCTTGACCGTAGCGGAACCGGTCATCGCAACTCCCGCAGTGGCCGAACCCGTGGTTGAAGAACCAGTGGTCAACGAACCGGTGGTGGACACGGACGCGAAGGTCCATTCGGCCGACGCCGGCGACGTTGACGACTGGGACGCGGGTTCTCCTGCGGTCGCTTCCGGAGCAACGACAATCGGGGCGACTGACGCAGCAGTACCAACAGGCACCGACGAAGCAGCAGACAAGGCCGAGTGGGAATCTTCCTGGACAGATGAGAGCGGAAGCCCGGTCCACCACCACGAGTACACGGACGCGCACTCCCCAACCCTGCCTGGCGCCGAGTCCGCCGCGGCCGAAGATTCGGGGAGCTCCGGCCACCTGGCCGTGGAACACCCCTACGGCACGGGCTCTTCCAGCGCACCCGGGGATGCGTATCCCGTCAAGGCCAGCGCATCAGACATGACCTACCACGACGAAGACACGGCCGGGTATGACGACGCTGCTGCCGACGTATGGTTCGAATCCTCCGCGCACGCCGAAGCTGCCGGTTTCCGCCCACCCCGGCGCAGCAGGCACTGAACCCAGGCAGGCAAGAACATGGGCAGGCACTCTTCGGACCGACGCGAGCGTCTGGTGCCTGCCGCTGCGCTTGCAGTGATCCTGGCGCTGACGGGATGCACAGGCAGTCCGTCGTCGCCGGGCACCGCGGCAACACCCAACCCATCCAACACCTCCGGCAGTTCGCCTACACAGGGCGGGGCAACCTCTTCTGCAACTACGCCCCCAGGAAGCAGCCAGGCGACGGGCGCATCGCCACAGCTCCCCGAGGTGGTTCAGAAGCTCGACGTCGGACTGCAGCTGCCATGGTCGGTGGTCTTCCTGCCGGACGGTACAGCTGTGGTGTCCGAGCGCGACTCCGCTCAAGTTAAGAGCATCCGAGACGGCCAGGCCACCACCGTTGGCGAGGTACCCGGCGTCGACCCCGGCGGGGAGGGCGGGCTGTTGGGCTTGGCTCTCTCACCTGACTTCGCAACGGACCGTTGGCTGTACGCCTACTTCACTTCGCCAAGCGACAACCGCATCGCTCGGATCAAGCTGACCGGGGAACCCGGTGGTCAGTTGGCCCTGGGCGAGACTGAGGTGATTTTCTCCGGAATGTCCAAGGCCTCAACCCACAATGGTGGCCGGATCCGCTTTGGCCCGGATGGGTTCCTCTACGTCGGCACGGGTGACTCGCAGCGGCGGGAACAACCGCAGGACACCAACGCCTTGGGCGGCAAGATCCTGCGGCTCACGCCCGAGGGGCGCCCGGCGCCGGGAAATCCCTTCGGCGACAACCCGGTCTACAGCTACGGGCACCGGAACGTTCAGGGCTTGGCCTGGGACAGTGACGGACGCCTCTGGGCCAGTGAGTTCGGCCCGGACGTGGATGACGAACTGAACCTGATTACCCCGGGCGGCAACTACGGTTGGCCTACAGTGACCGGTGCACCCGGCCGCAGCGGCCTGATCGATGCCAAGGTGGTCTGGCCTTCAACGTCCGACGCCTCACCAAGCGGGCTCGAAATCGTGGACGGTATTGCCTACACGGGGGCGCTTCGCGGCCAAAGGCTGTGGGCAGTTCCACTCAGCGGTGAGACCGCCGGCACCCCTGTGGCCTATTTCACAGGAGAATACGGGCGCCTGAGGGACGTGGCCCGCGCTCCCGACGGCACCTTGTGGGTCCTCAGCAACAACAGAAACCCTGATTTTGCGCTGATTCTGAGGGCTGGGCCGTGAAGCCGCAGGCGGCAAACAGCCGATTTCACTCTTCGGCGGAAGTCGTGTAGAGTTACATGTCGTTGCGGAGATCGCCGGGGAAAGAAAAGCTCCCTGGCTTGATCAAAATCAACAGCTGCACCTCTAGCTCAACTGGCAGAGCAATTGACTCTTAATCAATGGGTTCCGGGTTCGAGTCCCGGGGGGTGCACCAAGCAAAAGGCCTTGGAGTGAATATCACTCCAAGGCCTTTTTCGTTGTTCAACGCCTTATTTCGGGGGCAAGAAAATGGCGTGCATCACGCATTGCACTTTGTGGTCTGCAGCAGCCAAAATGTGGTGTAGAGTTATTTGTCGTTGCGGAGGTCAACGGGGAATGCGAATTCCTCCACTAAGCCGAAACAATAGCTGCACCTCTAGCTCAACTGGCAGAGCAATTGACTCTTAATCAATGGGTTCCGGGTTCGAGTCCCGGGGGGTGCACCATAAGGAAAGGCTCCGGATCGTTTCTACGATCCGGAGCCTTTTTGTGTGTCCCTGCATGGGCTCCCACCGGGAAGCCCAGGTCACAGGCTTTGCTCAGGCTTGAGGCAGGTCGGTGTCAATATCGCGGGATTCCTCCTCCGGCGCCGGCAACCCGGCCAGACCCCGGACAACGATCCTTAGTTCTTCGCGGAGGCGGGCCGTGTCCACCGCCACGGGTGACAAGACATCCTGCTCAAGCTTTACTGCTTCCGCAAGAGCTGCAATGCCAGCGTCGGTAAGGGTTACCACGTGGCTTCGGCGGTCGGAATCACTGCGTTGCCGGGTGACATGCCCGTGCAGCTCAAGCCTCGCAAGAGTGGTTCCCATGGTCTGGGCCTTGACCCGTGCTACTTCGGCCAAGGCCGCCTGCGTAATGGCCCCCTTGGCAGCCAGCACCTGCATGGCAATGACACCGGCGTGCGTAAGGCCGATGGACTTCAATTTTTCGTTCCACGAGATTTCCACCAGGCGCGCAGCTGTTGAAAGCAATCGGGTGGTGGGCCATCTCTCCATATCTGGCATGCCGACAGTATATGCGCGGATGGGGTGAGGACGCGGCTTCTCCTACTAAACTGGGAAATCGCGATCACTGGCAAGGAGCACATTTTGGCTGAACGACTTATCCCTGGGGACAACGCCCCGGACTTCACACTTCAGGATGAAACCGGCAAAAGCATGAGCTTGTCCGACCTCCGCGGACGGAAAACCATCCTCTATTTCTACCCCGCCGCCTCCACTCCCGGATGTACCAAGGAAGCCTGCGATTTCCGCGACACCCTCGGTTCCCTTCAGGCTGCAGGCTACGAGGTTGTTGGCGTCTCCCCCGACCCCGTCAAAGCACTTGCCAAGTTCAGCGAGGAGGAACAGCTGACCTTCCGCCTGCTCTCGGACGAAGACCACACCGTAGCCGAGGCGTATGGAGCCTGGGGCGAGAAAAAGAATTACGGCCGCAGCTACATGGGATTGATCCGATCCACTTTTGTGGTTGATCCTGACGGGAAGGTTTCCCTGGCGCAGTACAACGTGCGTGCCACAGGGCACGTTGCCAAACTCCGGCGGGATCTCAAGCTGGACAAGTAGCGGGTACACTGGAGGCCGGTATTGCAGCGGCCGTCCTGTAAGACGGACCGATTGTCAGCCAGCGCGAGTGGTGAAATTGGCAGACACGCAGGATTTAGGTTCCTGTGCCTTCGGGCGTGGGGGTTCAAGTCCCCCCTTGCGCACAGTTATACGAATACCCCCGGTTGCAGAACCGGGGGTATTTCTGTCCTCAAGCAGCCGGGGGCTACCTGGAGTTGCGCTGGGAACCGCACTCAGGACGTTCAACTAGACTGGAATGCGGTCTGGCCGAAGCCGGCCAAAGCACTTCCAACCGGCTTGAGGGGACAAGAGTGGCAAGCAGCAAAACGCGGCGCCTGAGCATGCAGATCGGGGCTGCCGTACTGGCGTTGGGGCTGGCAGGGTGCACGGGCACACCGGGCCCCGCACCGTCGTCGTCCGCCGGCAATTCCGTCGCCGCTGAGCCCTCGGAAACTTTCAACTTCGGCACAGCGTCCATGCCCTTGGGCCTTGATCCTGCGATGACCGCGGATTCCGAGTCCTACCGTGTCACCCGCCAGGTCCTCGAAGGACTCGTGGGCGTAGATGGCGAAACAGGGCAGACAACTCCCCTTCTCGCCACGGAGTGGAAGGACAGCAACAAAGGGCTGAGCTACGACTTCACGCTCCGCTCCGGCGTGACCTTCCACGACGGCACTCCTCTGGACGCCGCAGCTGTTTGCGCCAACTTCAACCGCTGGTTCACCTTCCCCGAGGACCTCCGAAAACAAGCGCCCGGAATTTCCTTCCAGAGCGTTTTCAAGGCTTACTCGGACCAGCCGGTGTTCTCCATCTTCAAAGACTGCACAGTGGTCTCGGCCAGCAACGTCCAGATAAACCTGACACGCCCCTTCACCGGATTCCTTCAGGCCCTGACGCTCCCGGCCTTCGCCATTTCATCCCCGGCAGCCCTGAACGCGCAGAAGGCCAACGTCCTTGACCAGGTCCGGAACGGCCAGGCGATGTCCAGCTACGCCGGCCATCCCGTGGGCACGGGCCCGTATGTGTTCACCGGGTGGGACGACCATAAGCTCACCCTGTCCAGCTACAAGAACTATTGGGGCGACCGGGGCCAGATAGCAACCATCAACTTCATTCCTTACGATCGCGCGGAAACGCGCCAGCAAGCTTTGTTGGACGGCAAGATCGATGCCTACGACCTCGTGACGTCCGGAACCTTTGACCAATTGGTCAAAAAGGGTGTCCAGATCATCCAGCGTGACCCGTTCTCAGTGATGTACCTGGGGATCAACCAGGCCGTTGCACCGTTGGAAAAGCCGGAGGTCCGGCAAGCGATCGAAATGGCGATCGACAAGGAATCGTTGATCCGCAAGTTCTTCATCGACAACACGTCGCAGGCCTCGCAGTTCGTGCCGCCCAAGCTCAGCGGCTTCAACAACAACGCCCCGGCCTTGGGGTACAACCCGGAGAAGGCTAAAGAGCTTTTGAAGAAGGCCGGGTACAAGGGCGAGGAGCTGAAGTTCTACTATCCGCTCAACGCCACGCGGGCCTACATGCCCACCCCGGAAAAGATCTACGCCGAGCTGAGCCGCCAACTCGTCGCCGTCGGCTTCAACATCAAACCAGTTCCCATCGACTGGGAAGACGGCTACCTCCAAAGGGTCCAGTCTGCCGGAGACCGCGGACTGCACCTGCTTGGCTGGAACGGCTCCTACGCGGATGCCGACAACTTCCTGGGACCCCTCTTCGGCGAAACCCGCGCCGAGTTCGGATACGCCGACTCGGAAGTCTTCCACAAGATAGAACGCGCACGGGCCATGCCCGAGGGCGATGACCGCAACGCCCAGTATCAGTCCATCAACGCAGAGATCGCGGCGTCGGTACCGGCTGTGCCCATCGCCTTCCCCATCTCGGCGCTGGCGTTGTCCAACAAGGTGGAGAGCTACCCGGCTTCCCCCGTCCTCAACGAAGTTTTCACAAACGTCCGGCTAAAGCCTTGACGATTCCCCGTAATTTCAGTATTGAGTCTGCGCGGGGATATTCTGTGACAGCCAGTGCCGCCGCTAACGGAGATTGATCGTGACCTTCATTTCCAAGACTCAACATGCCGACGTCGTCCTTATTGGCGGTGGAATCATGAGTGCCACCCTTGGTGCGTTCATCAAGCAACTTGAACCCACCTGGACCATCTCCCTGTTCGAGAGACTCGACGAAGCAGGGCTCGAAAGTTCCGGACCGTGGAACAATGCCGGCACCGGCCATGCTGCCCTGTGTGAGCTTAACTACTCCCCCGCAGCAAAAGACGGCTCCGTAGACCCGTCCAAGGCCTTGCACATCAATGAACAGTTCCAGCTTTCCCGCCAGTTCTGGTCCCACTTGGTGGACAGCAACGTCATCGGGTCCCCCAAGGGTTTCATCAACACCGTCCCGCACATGAGCTTCGTCATCGGCGATGACCACTCGAACTTCCTCAAGAACCGGTACGAGGCACTCAAGCCCAACACGCTGTTCCGCAGCATGGAGTACACCGAGGACCAGGACCAGATCGCCAAGTGGGCCCCGTTGATCGTCAAGGGCCGCGACCGCAAGCAGCGCGTTGCCGCCACCCGCGCGGCTGAAGGCACCGACGTCGACTTTGGCGCCCTGACGCGCGAACTGACGGGCTACCTGCAAAGCAGCGGCGCCGAGGTCAACTACGGCCACGACGTCACCAACATCCACCGTGCAGCAGGCGGCGGCTGGGACCTGTCCATCAAGCACCCCAAATCCGGCGAGCATGGCCGAATCCACGCGAAGTTTGTCTTTGTCGGAGCCGGCGGCGGCGCGCTCCACCTGCTCCAAGCATCCGGCATCCCTGAAAGCAAGGGCTACGGCGGCTTCCCCGTCTCCGGCCAGTTCTTCCGCTGCACGGACGACGCCATCACCTCACAGCACAGCGCAAAGGTATACGGTCAGGCGTCCGTCGGCGCGCCGCCCATGTCCGTCCCCCACCTGGATACCCGCTATGTGGACGGCAAGCGCTCCCTCCTCTTCGGCCCGTACGCCGGCTTCTCCACCAACTTCCTGAAGACCTCCAGCTACCTGGACCTTCCGCTGTCCATCCGTCCCGGAAACATCATCCCCATGCTGGCCGTGGCCAAGGACAACATGGACCTCACCGCTTACCTCATCAAGGAGGTTGCCAAGCGGCACGAGGCCAAGGTTGAGGCCCTGCGCGAGTACTACCCGGAAGCAGCCGGGGGCAATTGGGAACTGATTACCGCAGGCCAGCGTGTACAGATCATTAAGAAGCACCCCCAAAAGGGTGGCGTCCTGCAGTTTGGCACCGAGGTCATTGCCTCCCGCGATGGTTCCATTGGCGCTCTGCTGGGCGCTTCTCCTGGTGCTTCCACCGCCGTGCCCATCATGATCGAACTGTTGCAGAAGTCCTTCCCCAAGAATTTCAAGGGGTGGCAGTCCAAACTCAAGGACATGATGCCGGGCTACGGCGTCAAGCTCAACGAGAATCCGGACTTGGCCGCCGAACTGGAAGCAAGCACCGCCAGGTCCCTGCAATTGGAAGTGGCCAACGCCATCCAAGGCTAGGCCACACCCGGGGCTGCGGCCGGTTCCCGTCAGCCGAATCGTTACGTAGACCGCAGGAGTCAATGCAATGTTCCGCTTGGCCAAACTGTCCCTGGGAAACCGGGCCCTGATCGCGCTGATCACCGTCTTTGCGGCGGTGTTCGGCGTGATCACCATGGGATCGCTCAAGCAGGAACTCATTCCCTCCATCGAGTTTCCGCAGATCACCGTTGTGACCTCCATGCCGGGCGCCTCTCCTGAGGTTGTGGACAAGCAGCTGAGCCAGCCGCTGGAAACAGCACTGAACAGCGTTGAGGGGCTTGAGTCCACCACGTCGACGTCCCGCAACGGCGTTTCGCAGATCACCATGGTGTTCACGTACGGCTCCAACCTGGACCGGGCGCGCAACCAGATTGACCGGGCCATTTCCAACGCCAAGCGTGTTCTGCCGGCGGACGTTGAGCCCCAGTCCATCGCCGGCAACATCAGCGACTTCCCCATCGTCTATTTGGCAGTGTCCTCGGACAAACCACTGAGCGAGCTCAACGCTGATCTCCTGCGACTCAGCGTTCCCCGATTGCAGAAGATCGACGGCGTCCGCGGCGCCGATGTGACTGGCGGTTCCAGCCAACACATCCTGATCCAGCCCCGCCCCGCGGACCTTGCAACTACAGGGGCCTCCGTCCAGTCCATCAGCAATGCGCTGAAGAACAACGGCACCCTGGTCCCTGTCGGCACCATCGAGGATCAGGGCAAGACCCTGTCCCTCCAGCTCGGCAGCCCCGTGGATTCCCTGGACATCATCAAGGGGCTTCCCTTGGCCGGTGCGAAAGGTGCTGCAACCATCGGGGCGGTTGCCGACGTCAGCATCGAGGACGACGCCCCTACTTCCATCACGCGTACCAACGGCAAGCCCACTCTGGCTCTGTCCGTCACCAAGAAGCCAGAGGGCGATACGGTAGCGATTTCGCATGCTGTGCGGGACGCCGTCGGACCCATGCAAGAGGAGCTCGGCAACAACGCGACCTTCACGCCGGTCTTCGACCAAGCGCCCTTCATTGAGAAGTCCATCAAGGACCTCACCACGGAAGGACTCCTAGGGCTGGGCTTCGCGGTGGCGGTCATTCTGGTTTTCCTGATGTCCGTGCGCTCCACGTTGGTCACCGCCGTCTCCATCCCGCTGTCCCTGCTCATCACTTTCATCGGCATCTCGGCAACGGGTTACTCGCTGAACATCCTTACTTTGGGTGCCCTCACCATTGCCATCGGGCGTGTAGTTGACGATTCCATCGTGGTGATCGAGAACATCAAGCGGCACCTCAGCTACGGCGAACACAAGCTGACAGCCATCCTGACGTCCATC
The DNA here is from genome assembly GCF_017876035.1 of Pseudarthrobacter sp. PvP004. NCBI lineage: Bacteria > Bacillati > Actinomycetota > Actinomycetes > Micrococcales > Micrococcaceae > Pseudarthrobacter > Pseudarthrobacter sp. PvP004. The sequence continues at coordinate 905,075 of NZ_JAGINL010000001.1, read as the reverse complement.
AGGGAGGTTGCCGGGGCCATCACGGCTTCGACGCTGACCACTGTGGCCGTGTTCCTTCCAATAGCGTTTGTGGGGGACCTCGCCGGAGAGCTGTTCCGTCCCTTCGCCTTGACAGTGACCATCGCACTGTTGTCTTCGCTGTTGGTTTCCCTGACGATCGTTCCGGTCCTTGCCTACTGGTTCCTGTCCTCCCCCGGAAAGGGCGCTGAGGCACAAGCATCTGCCAAAGAGGCGGCCGCGAAGGCCCGCGAGGCGGAACAGCGGAGCCGTCTCCAGCGCGGTTACCTTCCAATCCTGGCTAAGACGCAGAAACACCCTGTCATCACGTTGTCCGCGGCAGCACTGGTGCTGGTGGCCACTATCGCCGTCTCGCCGCTGCTGGCCACTGATCTGTTGGGCCGCTCCGGTGAGAACAGCATGACGGTGCGCCAAGTCCTTCCTGCCGGCACCAGCCTGCAGGCCACCAGCGATGAAGCCTCCAAGATTGAGGATTCCCTGAAGGGCATTGAGGGCATCAAGGACGTGCAGGTCACCTCCGGAAATGCCCAGACCGGCTTCGCCGCACTCACGTCAACCGGTTCATCCAACTCGACGTTCACCATTGTCACCGACGAGAAAGTGAACCAAACCAAACTTCAAGACGAGGTTCGCGCCAAACTGGAGGGTGCCTCCGGGAAGGTCACGGTGGGATCCCAGCAGGGCGGGTTCGGCACGTCGTCCACGGTGGACATCACTATCAGGGCCGCGAACTCCGCTGACCTGCAAACAGCGAGCGATGCCATGGTGAAGGCCATGGAAGGCGTCCCGGGCAGCTCAGAAGTAGCCACGAACCTTGCTTCCACGCAGGCGGTGGTTCAGGTCCGCGTTGACCGGGCCAAGGCTGTGGCGGCCGGATTGACAGAAGAGCAGGTTGGCGCCTTCCTCGCCAGCACGGTCAGCCCCGTTCCCGCCGGTACGGTCCGAATCGAGACCAACGACTACCCCGTGCAAATCGGCGAGGGGACCCGCTTCACCAGCATTGCCGCAGTCCGTGCGCTGCAGCTCCCCACAGCCCGCGGTGGCGTGGCACTTGAGACAATTGCCGCCGTCGAGCAGGTGGACACCCCTGTGTCCATCACCAGCAGCAACGGGCAGCGGACCGCAAGGGTGACTGTGACGCCTTCCGGCTCCAACCTGGGCAGCGTCAGCACTGCCGTGCAAGAGCGGTTGGCAGCCGTGGAGCTGCCCGCCGGGGTCACGGCCACGATCGGCGGTGCCACTACACAGCAGGCGGAGTCCTTCCGGCAGCTTGGCTTGGCTCTGCTGGCAGCCATCGCGATCGTCTACGTGATTATGGTGGCCGCGTTCAAGTCACTCGTGCAGCCGCTCATCCTGCTGATCTCTGTTCCGTTCGCGGCAACCGGAGCCGTGGGCCTGCTGTTGGTGACGGGCGTTCCGTTGGGGCTGCCGTCCTTGATCGGCATGCTGATGCTGGTGGGCATCGTGGTCACCAACGCCATTGTGCTGATCGATCTCATCAACCAGTACCGTAAACCGCACGATGGCAGTCCGGGCATGAACGTTGCCGATGCCATTACGCACGGTGCGCGCCAGCGCCTGCGCCCCATCCTCATGACGGCACTGGCTACCGTGTTTGCCCTGACTCCCATGGCGTTGGGCCTCACCGGTGGCGGCGGGTTCATTTCCCAGCCACTGGCAATCGTTGTGATCGGTGGGCTGGTGTCTTCCACTGCGCTGACGCTGGTCCTGGTTCCGGTCCTCTACAAACTGGTGGAGGGGCGCCGGGAGAAGAAGGATCTGCGCAGAGCCCTCCAGGACAAGCCGACGGCGGCACCCGGCGACGGCCCTGGCGGCAGCGGCGGCAGCGGATCGGACGAGTTCCAGGACTGGACCACTGGAATGATTCCCCGCGTTACAGGCCGTCGCGCGGCCCACAATCCCGGAGAATAGCGGACTCCCAACAGACATATCCTTCATGGATAGGGCCGGGAACAATTCCCGGCCCTGTCCTGTTACAGGTATCGATACATGCAAATGCATCTAGTTTGAGGTACACTGTTTACAGAGCCCGGGACCTCGGGCAGGGAGAAAGGCACATCATGCAGATCGGCGTATTCAGCGTCAGCGACATCACCACTGACCCCACCACGGGCCGCACGCCCACGGAAAACGAACGCATCAAAGCGTCCGTTGCCATCGCCAAGAAGGTCGAAGAAATCGGCATGGATGTCTACGCCCTTGGCGAGCACCACAACCGGCCGTTCTTCTCTTCCTCCCCCACCACCACACTGGCCTACATCGCAGCCCAGACCGAACGCATCACGTTGTCCACGGCCACCACCCTGATCACCACCAATGACCCGGTCAAGATCGCCGAAGACTTCGCCATGCTCCAGCACCTCTCCGACGGCCGCGTCGATCTGGTCCTCGGCCGGGGCAACACGGCACCGGTGTACCCCTGGTTCGGCAAGAACATCCAGGACGGCATTGAACTCGCCATCGAGAACTACAGCCTGCTCCGCAAGCTGTGGGACGAGGACACGGTCAACTGGTCCGGCAAGTTCCGCACGCCCCTGCAGAACTTCACCTCCACGCCGCGGCCGCTCGACGACGTCGCCCCCTTCGTGTGGCACGGCTCCATCCGCACACCGCAGATCGCAGAAGTTGCCGCCTACTACGGCGATGGCTTCTTCGCCAACAACATCTTCTGGCCCAAGGAGCACTACCAGCAGCTGATCGGCCTGTACCGTGAGCGCTACGAGCACTACGGACACGGCAAAGCAGACCAGGCAATTGTTGGCCTTGGTGGTCAGTTCTTCATGAGGAAGAACTCCCAGGATGCCGTGAAGGAATTCCGCCCGTACTTCGACAACGCACCGGTCTACGGGCACGGACCGTCCCTGGAGGACTTCACCTCGCAGACTCCCCTTACCGTGGGCAGCCCGCAGGAAGTTATCGAGAAGACGCTGACCTTCCGCGAGGCATTCGGTGACTACCAGCGCCAGCTGTTCCTGATCGACCACGCCGGACTGCCCCTGAAGACCGTCCTGGAGCAGTTGGATCTCTTCGGCGAAGAAGTCCTTCCGGTCCTGCGCAAGGAATACGCTGCCATGAAGCCTGCGCACGTGCCCGACGCACCGACGCACGCCTCACGCGTTGCCGAAGCGCTGGAAGCCAAGGTTAGCGAATCCGCTACTGCCGGTACTGCGGGGCAGGACGCCTGATGTCCAGCCCCTCGGCGTCCTCCGCCGTTCGTCTAGCCGCCGAAACCTGGGAGTCGTTGTTCCGCTCCCAGGTGGCGGTGATGCGGAAGCTCCAGTCAGGACCGGCGTTCAAGACCCTCCCCGTCAAGGAATACGACGTCCTCTTCACGCTGTCCACATGCCCATCGGGCCAGCTTCGGCTCAATGAAATCAATGACAAAGTCCTGCTGAGCCAGTCCAGCCTGAGCCGGTTGGTGGACCGCTTGGAAAAGCGAGGTTTGGTGGAACGAACAACAGCGCCCGACGACGGCCGCGGAGTCCTGCTCTCACTCACCGAAGCGGGCAGCGAGCTACAAAAAACCATCGGCCGCGAACATGTTCGGGACATCGCCCACCTGGTGGCGCCTGCGCTCACAGCCGAGGAGCAACGGGAGCTTCTGCGCCTGACGGAGAAACTCCGCGCATCGGTCGCGGGACACTAACCCGAAGTCCGGACACTAACGCAGGCTGACGAGCTCCCGGGGGTCCTCCACCGGGAGCTCGCCGTTAACCGACGCACTGACCTTCAGTGTCTTCAAGGTCAAGCTGCCACCCACGGTGGACAGAAATGCCGTATCCGAAGAATCGCGCCCGGCAGTAATCCGAAGCATGGATTCGCGGGGGGCCAGCCCGGTGGGGTCGATAATGTGCCAGGCACCGTTTATGTAGGCCTCGGCAACGGCATGGAAATCCATGGGGCTCAGCCCGGGAGCGTACACTGCCGCCAGCCGCGCAGGTACGTCCTTGGACCTCAAGAGGGCGATGGCGAGGTGGGCGAAGTCCCGGCACACGCCTTTCCGGTGAAGCAATGTTTCCACGGCTCCGTCAGTTCCCCGCGACGAACCGCTGACATACCGGAGTTCCCCATTCACCCAGTTGCGCACCGCATGGAGCAGCTCGGCACCTTGCAGGCTGCCGAACTCGGCATAGGAAGTGGGCAGCAGCCGGTCTGACTCCGCATATCGGCTGGGCCGAACGTACCTGATGAGTTCCATCGGACTGGAGGCATCAGGCTCTCCCAAACCATGAACGGTTGCGCGGTAGTCCACCGACACCTCACTCGGCTCGGTGAACTCCAGATAGTGGAAGCGGCCACCATGGTGGTCGCTGAGTTCAGAAAAAGGAACATCAGCACCATCGATAGTGATGGACAGGGTTTCCTCCACTGCGTCATACCCCTGGTTGTTGGCCACGGCTATGGCCATGGCCACCTTGGTGTTGGCTGCAGTCTTGAAAACGAGCGAGGCAGCAACGTTGCGTTCCATTGATCTCCGGGGTGGGTTGCGGCGGGCAGCCCCCATCGCCGCCGTATGTATGAGTCAGCCAATCACAGGACTACAGATTGACCTTCAGAGACAGTAGCATCCGCTGGACATTGGCGAATTCAGAACCGTGGACCGCATACTTCGCAGCCAGGTCCAGAGTGTCAAAAGCTTTGGCTGGAGCCACCTTCTCATCAGCGGCAAAGGCGTGGATCGCCGGGACATCCCCAAAGGAGATGTCGCCCTTGCCTGCAGGGCCCTGAACCCGGTTCCTCAGTTCGCAGGACTGTCCGTCCACTCCCGCCACCATGTTGGTGATGCCGTAGGAGCCGAAGAACTTGTAGCCCTGGACCACACGGAAGACCACTCGCGGATCAATGGTGTCCGGGCCATCGGAATGCGAAACGTCCAAGGGCACGCTGCTGATCACCACATAGGGGCGCGCCTGCCCGGCGGGGCAGGAAACAGCTGCGACTGGGGGAAGGCCTGTTTGGAGCGTGGCGATATAGCGCCCTTCGCCATCCTTGACCTCCACCTTCACGGCATGGGCCAACGAACCGGCCTCCGGCGTCCCCGACTGCGCAATCCACTCCTGCGGCAGCTCGAAGCTCACTGTTTTGGCTGGGTCCGTGTATGTCTTCCAGGACACCGCCGTTGCCGCCGGGCTTGGCCCGGTGCTGGCCGAAGCGCTCGCGCCGGCTGTAGGGCTAGCGCCGGTGTTTTCGCCGGAGCCTGTTGTTTCCCCTGGGCCGGGTATTGCGGACGGCGAACCGGCCGCGGAACCCGTTGCCGGCGTCGTGCTTTCCGCAGTGCCGGTCCCCGATTCCGAACTGTTCGGCTGAGAGCCCGTGGTTGAGGTGACTTGCGGGCCTTTGTTTTCGGTGGAACAGGATGTTGTGGCGGCGAGCATGGAACCCGCCAGTACCACGGCGGCGAGCCGCATCGGAATACAGCGCAGGTTCAGGGAGCCCTTCATGACCACAGCTTATCGGCGGCCGTCCTACGACACGCACAGGGCTAGGCTGAGGGTATGGCTCCCGATCAAAAGGACTATTTCGAGGACGACATTCCCACCCTGTCAGCGGTTGATATAGCCGACTGGCGCCTGCGGACGTTCGCTCTCTACGACAAGGTGCGTCAACTGGCAGCCACCAATCCCTTTGACGCCCACGTTTTCTGGCGCCAAGAACGTGATCTGATGTTCGCCACCCATCCTGCTTCAGCGCTGACCGCGGAGATGAAAGCCTCATTTTCAGGGCTGCGAACCGCTGACTACGATCCCTCCTTCCGGATATACGCCGCCTTGTCACCCGAAGGAACCGGCCAGGAGATGAACGTCGAAACGGGGACTGACGGCGTGGTGCCCTTCACCAGGATCGGTACGTTTGAGCTGCCCGGGCTCGGCTCCTTGGCGGCCTGGCGGTTACGGAGCTATGGAGGCGGCATCTTTGTGCCCTTCCGGGATTCAACGGCCGGCAAGGACGGCGGAAGCTACGGAGCAGGAAGATACCTGCTGGACACGGTCAAGGGCTCGTTCCATGGGACGCGCGGAACGGGCGCTGATCAAGAGTTCGTGTTGGACTTCAACTTCGCGTACAACCCGTCGTGTGCCTACAACGAGGCCTGGGCATGCCCGTTGGCCGGACCAGCCAACCGCCTGGCTGCAGACGTGCCCGTGGGAGAGCTTTATCTGGGCTAGCCGAGCAGTCCGCCGGGGCCAAAGACTGCGAGCGCCGCGATGGCCGCGAGTATTGTCAGGGGCGCCACGATCAGGCCGAAGACCGCGTATCCCTTCCACTTGACCAGCACGTTCATCCGCACCAGCCTGTCGTGCCACAACAGGGTGGCCAGTGATGCCCACGGCGTGATCAAGGGACCCGCGTTGACTCCCACCAAGAGCGCGGCCATCCTCTGCGGGGTTCCTGCCAGTGGCTCGACCAGCAGGTAAGCGGGAAGGTTGTTGACGATGTTGGAGCCCAGGGCGCCCGTCATGGCCAACCTCAGCAGTTCAAGGAATCCGTTCCCCTGCCCCGCCACCTGGCCCAGCAGAATGGACGCTCCAAGGTATTGGGTTGCCTCAACCACCAGGAAAAGGCCGCAGGTGAACAGCAGCAGGGACCATGGAATCAAGGTCACTGTGAGCACCTTGGGCCTCCGGACGGCGAACGCCACTGCAAGGGTGGCCGCAGCTACAGCGGCGGGGATCCAGATGGGGACTCCGGATACCAGCGCCGGCAACAGCAACAGCAGCACCACGGCACTGACCAGCAGCAGGACCTTGTCAGTGGTTGCTGACGACGAAGGTCCTTGTGCTGGCCGGGTGGAATCGCGCGCATACGCCTTGCCCAATTCGCGGCGAAAGACTATTGATATGAACACCAACGGGACCAGGACGGCGGCCAACGACGGCGCCCACATCAGCTGGGCGAACTGTGCCGGACTGATTCCGCCCAAGTTGTGCTGCGCCAAGAGGTTGGTCAGGTTTGAGATGGGAAGCAGCAAGCTGGCGGTGTTCGCCAGCCACACTGTGGTCAGGGCGAAGGGCAAAACCGGGAGGCCCGCTTGGCGGGCAACGGTGACCACCACCGGGGTGAGGAGCACCGCCGTCGTATCCAGCGATAGGAAGACAGTGCTGAGCGTGGCAAACAACGCCAAAAGCAACCACAGCAGGACACTGCGTCCACGCCCCCAACCTCGCAGATGACGGGCGATCCATTGGAAGGCGCCGGCTTCACTGACGAGCTCGGTAACTACTGTCATGGCAACCACAAAACCCAGGATGGGCGCCACCCGGTCAACCAAGACCGCCACTTCCGGCCATGGCAGGACACCCGTGGCAACGGTAATCCCACCAGCCACAAGAAGGGCCAACCCGATGATCGCCAGACGCATGGAACGGATTCTAAGCCTGGCTCCTGTGTTCTTCCTCCGCGGCACGGGAATAACGCGTCATCGTACTGTAAGCAATGGGGCCCCCACAGCGCGGCGTCGAAGCCTAGCCTTGAAGCATGAACAAACTGCGGGGCATGAACGGACTCCGGAGACAGATCCGGGCCCACAAGACGCTCACCGCTGTGGCAGGGGTGGTTGTCTTGGCAGCCGTAGTGATCGGGGCGGCCCTGTTCCAGCCGTGGCGGCTCTTCACCAGCAGCAGCCTCAATGAGGCCCTTCCTGTTGTCCCATACTCAGCGACCCCGTCGCCGGAAGCTAAGTCGCCAGAAGCTAAGTCGCCAGAGGTTGGGTCGCCAGAGGTCAGGGAGGCTGCGGTTGACACCCCCACTCCTGCAGCGCCGGCGCCTGGCGGACCCGTTGTCGTCGGATCGGGCGCCTTCCTGTCCCAGGAACATGAGACCACCGGCACTGCCCGGTTGCTGAAGCTCCCTGATGGAAGCCATCTGCTCCGCCTGGAGAACCTGGCAAGCAGCGACGGCCCCGACGTCAAGGTGTGGCTGAGTAGCTTGGAAGCTGGCGGCGACTGGTTCAAATACCGTTCAGGACGCTACGTGGATCTTGGCGCGATCAAAGCCACGCACGGTAATCACAACTACGTGATCCCGGCCGGGACCGATGTCGCCGGACTGACGTCAGTAGTCCTGTGGTGTGACCGGTTCAGCGTTTCCTTCGGATCGGCCCCTCTTAGCTGACGTCGTGGCTGACGCGCTGTGAGGCCTGCTCTGCGCGCCAAGAATGTGTCTTCAGGCGTAAAGCAGGCCTCGCAACGCATGGGAGGACGTAGGATGTCATCATGACTTCGCCCCTTCCCCGTCGTATCGCCCGCGTCCGGCCCGCTCCACCCCGCTCGATGACCAGCCAGTCGTTCACCGGTCTGCCGGTCACCAGTAAAGCACCGGACGAGCAATTCTTCGTGGCCAACGACGCCGCGGTGTTCGATTCGCCCGCAGGGACCCGGTGGACCGTGGTGGACTCCCCTTTCGGGGCCTCGAGGGCCAACGCCAACAGTCCTGCCAGGGAGGGCTGGGAGCTTGGTGATGTGGTCAGCCAAGACGCGTTCACCTTCCTGGCCCCTTCAGTACCTGCCAACGTCTTTGGCATGGCCCATAACACCGGGCAACCTGGCCGCGACTTGCCGCCACAGGCTTTCCACAAGGCGGCGTCGAGCGTCATCGGCCCCGGCGAGGCGATCCAACTCAGCTCCACCGTCGGTTACGTGGACCCGGAAGCTGAACTGACCGTCGTCGTCGGCCGTGCCGCACGAGGCTTGACCCTTGAAACGGCGAGCTCGGCAATTCTTGGTTACACCATCGGCAACGACGTCTCAGCCCGCGACCTCCAGAAGACCGACGAGCTCTGGATCAGCGCCAAAAGCCAGGACACCTTCACTCCCGCAGGTCCGTGGATAGTCACCAACCTGGATGACTCAAACCTGGAGATCGGGATCGTGCACAACGGCAAGGAGCTGCAGACTGCTAGTTCCGCGGACCTTGGCTGGAAAGTGGACGAGATCATGGTCTATCTGACCTCCTTCATGACCCTCCAACCCGGCGACCTTGTGCTCACAGGGTTCCCCGCAGAGTGCGCTCGAATCCAGCCCGGAGACACCGTTGTGTGCCGGGTGGAAGGAATCGGCGAACTTCACAACCCCGTCACCAGCGCCGCCTGGGAGGAACTGCCAGCGTAGTGTGTCAGGCTTAATGGCATGGAGACAGCCGCGGACGCCACTGAGCTGCGCCCGTCTCCCTCCCCGAAGCTCCCCCGCAAACGGCACCGTGGGGTGCTCAAGTATCCCGTTGTCCGGCAATTGCTGCGTTTCACGGGGGTCGGTGTGGTGTGCACAGCAAGTTCGCTGGCGATCTATGCCTTGCTGCGTCCTTGGATCGATCCCCAACTGGCCAACGCTGTGGCCCTCATTGTGACGTCTCTGATGAACACGGCCCTTAATCGCCGTTTGACGTTCAAGATCACGGGCCGCAAGAAGCGGACCCAAGATCACCTGAGCGGGGTGATCGTCATTGTCATAGCCTTGATCATTACCGGCGGCAGCCTCGGCGTACTGCATCTCTTCCGTCCGGAAGCCACAGTCACCGAGGAGCTGTGGACCACTACCCTGGCCGGGTTCCTTGCCACGGCTGTCCGGTTCACCCTGCTGCGCCACTGGATTTTCCGGCGCGCCCGGCACATGTAGCTAGCCGGCCTGCGGGGACGCCAGGTTCCGGACACGCCCGACGGCGGTCTCCACGGCAGCGGCTGCCTGCTCCAGCTCCGCGTCGGTGATAGTTGAGGTGAAACTGAAGCGCACCGCCGTCTGGGCCGTTTCGGGCGCTATGCCAAGGGCCACCAGCACCGGCGAGGGCGCGTCGGATCCTGCCGCGCAAGCCGAGCCACTGGAACACACCACGCCGAGCCGCTCAAGTTCAAGCAGCACCGACTCGCCGCTGGTGCCCGGGAAGCAGAAGGAAGCAACTGAAGGAAGGCGCTGCTTACGGTGACCCGTGAGCAACGCGTCAGGTACGGTGGCGAGGATCCTGCCGATGAACTGATTCCTCAGCTCCGAAACACGCGCCGCCTGTTCTGGCTGCTCGGCGTGGGACAGCCTGAGCGCTGTGGACAGCGCCACGGCTCCGGCCACGTTCTCTGTCCCCGAGCGCTTTGCCCTTTCCTGGCCCCCACCGTGAACCAGGGGTTCCACCCGCAGACGACCCCTGGTGAACAGAACACCGGACCCTTTGGGCGCACCAAGTTTGTGTCCGGAAATACTCAAGGCGTCCACACCAAGTGCTCTAACGTCCAGCGTCAGCCATCCGGCAGCTTGCACCGCGTCCGTGTGGAAGGGGACGCCGTGTTCCCGAGCCACTGCCGCCAAGGCAGCAATGGGCTGGACCGTTCCGATCTCGTTGTTCGCGTACATGATGCTCACCATCGCAGTTTTGGGCCCTATGACTGCCCGCAGGGCCTCAACGGAGACCATGCCGTCTCCATCGACCGGAAGCACGTCCACGGCGAACCCGTGCACTCGCTCAAGGTAGCGGGCCGACTCTTCCACTGCGGGATGCTCGATGGCGCTGATCACGATCCGGTTCAGCGAGGGGGCTGCCGCCTGCCGGGCCAGCGCGATGCCTTTGACGGCGAGATTGTCCGCTTCCGTGCCTCCGGAGGTGAAGGTCACCTCCCCGGCACGGCAGTTCAGGACCTTCGCGACGCCGGAACGGGCCTCTGCGAGTGCAGCTGCTGCCGCTTCGCCGAGGCTGTGATGACTGGAAGGGTTGCCGAACTCGCCGCTGAGGTACGGCCACATGGCTTCAAGGGCCTCACGGCGAACCGGTGTGGTGGCGGCGGCGTCGAGGAAGATCATGGCGGTTACGCCTTCAGTTCTGTGTGGGTTTAAGTTCGATGTCGAGGCCGAGATCGAGCGCGCTCACGCTGTGGGTCAGGCCTCCGACGGAGATAACGTCCACGCCCGCCGAGGCAATTTCGGTGACGGTGTTGATGTTCACGTTGCCGCTGGCTTCCACGATGGCGCGCCCGTCGACTTGCTTAACCCCTGCCCGGAGCTCTTCAAGGGAGAAGTTGTCCAGCATGATGGTGTCCACACCGGCAGCCAGCACGGGTTCGATCTGCTCGGCCCGGTCCACTTCGACTTCGAAGTGGGTGGTGTGGCCAAGCTGGGCTTTTGCTGCAATCAGCAGCTCGGTCAGCTTGCTGGAATCACCCCCGGTCATGACTGCCAAGTGGTTGTCCTTGGCCAGCACGGCGTCGGAGAGGCTGTAGCGGTGGTTGGCTCCCCCACCGCAGCGCACCGCGTAGCGCTCCAGGACACGAAGTCCGGGTGTGGTCTTGCGGGTGTCCGTGATCCGGGCGCGCGTCCCTTCCACAAGCCGGACAAACTCCGCCGTCTTAGTGGCGATGGCGCTCATCCGCTGCACCAGGTTCAAACCGACCCTTTCGGCGAGGAGCACCGAACGGGCTCTGCCACTGACCCGCGCGAGGTGTGTTCCGGCGTCGAAGGCTTCACCGTCGGCGAGCAGGATTTCCACCTCGGTGTCCGGGTCCACAAGCTTCATGGCGTCACGGAACACAGTGCCGCCGCTGAAGACGCCGGGGACGCGCGCGTTCAGCACGGCTGTTGCCCGGGCTTCGGCGGGAATCAGGAGCTGCGAGGTGATGTCGCCGCTGGGTGCGTCCTCCGCTAATGCCCGTTCCAGGATCTCCCGGACGGGGGCTGCGGGGAGGGTCAGGTTAGTCATGGACGAGGCTCGCTTTCCGGCTCATGGTGTAACGCTTGTCAAAATCGTCGACGGCGGCTGGTTCCGTCACGCTGTCGCTGCGGTAATGCGCTCCCAAAGACTCCCGCCGCTCCTGTGCCGCATGGACGAGCAACTGAGCTGCCAGGAGCAGGTTGGAATCCTCATGCTCCCGGACGTCGAGGGAATCAGGAATATTCAGAGGCAGAACGTCCTCCGCCCAAGCAGCCAAGCCGGTCCCGGCCTCACGAAGCAGACCACCGGTCCGCAAAACCCCGGCCTTCGCAGTCATCAATCGCCGTAAAGCCCCCCGCGAAAACACCCCCGCCTTCGCAAAAGAAACCTCCCGAGCCCCCGGCCCAGGCAAAGACTCAAACTCCCAGGAAACAGGAGCAGGGAACGGATCCAACGCCAACGCCCAACCGCCCGGACTAGTCGACAAGTCCTCTTCCAGCGGCGCCGGAGGCCCCGACAGCGCCGTTGTCGCGTGAGGGCCCGTATCGGCCACCGAGCTAGCGAGGCGATCGCCGGTACGAGGCGCGAGCGCAGGCGCCAAGGGGCCTGTGGCGCCGCGGTCACCGTAGAGGAACGCTTCCACGGCTCTCCGCCCGAACACCAGGCCTTCGAGCAGGGAGTTGCTCGCCAAGCGGTTGGCACCCTGCACCCCGGTGCAGGCCACTTCGCCGGCAGCCAAGAGCCCGGGAACGGAGGTCCGGCCGTAGAGATCGGTCACCACGCCACCCATCCAGTAGTGGGCGGCGGGTGCCACGGGAACGAGTTCCCTGGTCCAGTCGACTCCAGCTTGGCGTGTTCGTTTGCTGAGGGTGGGGAAGCGCTTGTCGAGGAAGCCTTTTCCTCGGCTTTCCTCAATCACGGTGGCATCCAGGAACACGTGGCCGTTGGGGTCGCCGAGCTTTGTGAGGTGCAGGGCGATGCTGCGGGATACGACGTCGCGGGGGGCGAGTTCCGCGTCAGGGTGGTATGCGGGCATGAAGCGGTGCCCGTTGGCGTCCAGGAGGATGGCACCTTCGCCCCGCACCGCCTCGGAGATCAGCAGGGGGTCGTTGTTGCCTTCTGCTTCCCGCGCCTCAGCCGGGAGCACCATGCACGTCGGGTGGAATTGGAAGAACTCGAGGTCTGCAACCGCGGCTCCAACACGCCATGCGAGCGCCAAACCATCGGCTGTGGCAACCGCCGGGTTGGTGGTTTGGGCAAAAAGCTGCCCGGCCCCGCCCGTGGCGAGGAGGACGGAGTCGCCGTGGACGCCGAGGTGGCGTCCGTCATGGAGGAAATTTGCTCCCACCACACGGCCACCCTGCGGTCCGCCCAACGAGAGCGAGGTGACCTGGGCGTGCCCGATGACGTGGATTCTGCCCGCGGCTTGGAAATCCAGGACTGTCCGGATCAGTGCGGCCGCCACCCCGGCACCGGTGGCGTCGCCGCCGGCGTGCAGGATGCGCGGAGCCGAGTGGGCGGCTTCGAGACCCAAGGCGGGGTCGCCGTCGTCGTCGAGGTCGAACTGCACGCCGAACCGTCCCAGCCCTGCGATGTCCAAGCGCGCTTCCGTGCACAACACCTGTACTGCTTCTTCGTTGCAGTGGCCTGCCCCTGCTTTGAGGGTGTCAGCGATGTGTGCAGCCACTGTGTCACCGGGGGCCGGCTCGTCCAGTACAGCGGAAATCCCACCTTGGGCGTAGTAGGTGTTGCTGTCCGCGAGCGCACCCTTGGTCAGCAGTACCACTTCCGCGCCGGCTTCCGCGGCCAGCAGCGCGGAGTACAGCCCTGCTATTCCGCTTCCGACGACGATCAGCCGTTTGGGGGCAGGCCCTTGAGCAACGCTCGCTGCAGTCATGTGAGGCTCGATTCGGCTAGTGCGGTGTGATGTGCCTGCTGGCTTAGGCCGGTTTGGCAGCCAGCATGCGCTCCAGCGCAATCTTGGCGTTGTCCTGCACGGAGTCGTCCACCGTGATCCGGTTGACAATGCGTCCTTCCACGAGCTCCTCAAGGACCCAGGCGAGGTAGCCGGGGTGGATGCGGTACATGGTGGAGCACGGGCAGATGACGGGATCGAGGCAGAAGATGGTGTGCTGCGGGTTTTCGGCGGCGAGCCGGTTCACCATGTTGATTTCGGTTCCGATGGCGAACGTGGTGGGCTCGGTTGCGGCAGCGATGGCCTTCTTGATGAAGTCGGTGGAACCGGCGGAGTCGGCGGCGTCCACTACCTCCATGGGGCACTCGGGGTGGACGATCACGTTGACGCCGGGGAAGTCCAGCCGGGCTTTTTCGATCTGGCCTACGTTGAAGCGCTTGTGGACTGAGCAGAAGCCGTGCCAGAGGATGACGCGGGAGTCCAGCAGCGCATGTTCGTCGTTGCCGCCGAATTCCTTGCGCGGGTTCCACATGGGCATCTGTTCCAGCGGGACGCCCAGTGCCTTGGCGGTGTTGCGACCCAAGTGCTGATCGGGGAAGAACAGGACCCGCTGGCCGCGCTCGAAGGCCCATTCCAGGACCACTTTGGCGTTGGACGAGGTGCAGACGATTCCACCGTTGCGCCCACAGAACGCCTTCAGTGCAGCGGAAGAGTTCATGTATGTTACGGGGATGACGGGTACCCGGCCGGACGCGTCAGGCTCCGTGCCGAAGATTTCTTCCAGCTGCTCCCAGCATTCCTCTACAGAGTCTTCGTCTGCCATGTCGGCCATGGAGCAACCGGCGGCGAGGTTGGGCAGAATGACTGCCTGCTGGGGCGTGGAGAGGATGTCCGCTGTCTCGGCCATGAAGTGGACCCCGCAGAAGATGATTGCTTCGGCGTCCGGCTTGGTCAGTGCTGCGTTGGCGAGCTGGAACGAGTCGCCTACGAAGTCTGCGTACTGGATGACTTCGTCTCGCTGGTAGAAGTGGCCCAGGATGACGGCGCGGTCCCCCAGCGTCGCTTTGGCGGCCCGGATACGAACGTCAAGTTCGGCGTCGGTGGCTTTCTTGTACTCTTCCGGAAGCTGGCCTTGGCGCGGCGTGGCTTTGGGCGCAACGTCGTCACTTGAGGCGCCCGGGCCATAGGCGGGCTCACCGGCGAGGGACTCGGCAAGGTCATACTCCCATGGGCCCCTGGCCAAGGCCGGGCTGCACGTGGACCCTGCGCGGGAGAGGCCCTTCTCGGCTTCTTCGCGAGTGATCAGCTGGACGGCAGTGTTGACGCTGCTCATGGTGTACTCCTGTTGTCTGGCCCGAGGCCGGGCGTGCCGGTGAAGCGGTAGAGGCGGGGTGGGCGGTGTTTTCCGCCTTGGAGGTATTCACCGGTTTCTTCGATTTCCGGTGTTGCCTTGACGTGCCTGCGGAAGTTTGCGGGATCGAGCTGGCGGTCCAGCACGGCCTCGTAGACTTCGCGGACTTGGGCGAGGGTGAAGAACTCTCCCAGCAGGTGGTAGGCGATGGACCCGTAGGCCATCTTGTTGCGGAGCCGCCATAACGCGTAGTCCACGATTGCGTTGTGATCGAAGGCCAGTTCTCCGAGCCGGTCCGCCCGGAACCAGCGCACGTTTTCTGATTCGTCAGCAAGGGCAGCTTCAGTGGGTTGCACCAGTGCCCAGTACACGATGGAGACAACCCTCTGGGTGGGCGATCTGTGGAGGCCGCCAAAAGCGTAGAGCTGCTCGAGGTAGTGGGGCGCCAGGCCGGTGGTTTCGCGGAGGTTCCGCGAGGCAGCATCCTGCAGGGATTCGTCATGGGCCAACGGTCCACCCGGGAGCGCCCACATGTCTTTGTAGGGTTCACGAATGCGGCGGACCAGCGGCAGCCACAGGGTGGGGCGCCCGGACTTTTCGCTGGGGCGGAGGGCGAAAATCACCGTTGAAATAGCCAACGACGGCGGTGCGAGACGCCTCTCGGCGACGTTCGCTGAGTTGGTGTTCACGGCGTTCACCTCGCTTCATCGCCGTCCGGTCCAGACCGGATCATTAGTTAAAGTCATGTTGACTAGAACTAATGGTACGACTCGATGTGCGCGTAGCAAAATGCTTTACGTCACACTGGCTTCGCAGCCGCTTCCATCAGCGGCAGCGTGCGGCCCTGGATGTGGCTGTTCAGGACGATGACCGACGAGCAGCGGACCACGGACTTGGTGGCAATCATGGCATCAAGGACGCGCTGCATATCCGGGTTGGACCGCGCCGCGATCCTCACCATAAGGTCCGAGTTTCCCGTGACTGTGTGGACCTCAATAATCTCCGGGATGGCACTCAGGCTTTCAATGATCGCGTCATGGCCGATCTCCTGGGTGATGGTGACCGAACAGAAGGCCACCACCGGGAATCCGAAATTGGCCGGATCGGGCTGCGGAACCCATGAACCGATGACCCCGTTCTCGATCATGCGATCGATCCGGGACTGCACCGTGGCCCTGGCAACCCTGAGCACGCGGGAGGCCTCCAGCACCGAAGATCGTGGTGAATCCGTGAAGAAACGTACAATTTTTGCATCAAGCGCATCGACCAGCATCAAAGTTCCTGTCCCCGGGGATCCATACCCATCACATCGCTACAGCAAAAAGTGATGTATCTTACAAACTGCGAGAATTATTCCACGGCTCTTGCTGCGTCGTCGACGCCCGCGTGCCAAACCCATGAGGCCAGCACGCCAAACCAGCATGTAATCCATAGAAGGTAGACACGTATGACAACGAAGTCCATCGCGGCTCCTGCGCCAACATCCGGCCTCGGCCATTCGCTCAAGCCGCGCCAGCTCACCATGATGGGGCTCGGCAGCGCGATCGGCGCGGGCCTCTTCCTCGGCTCGGGGGCAGGCGTTCAGGCGGCCGGTCCGGCAGTCCTCATTTCCTACCTCGTCGCCGGCACCCTGATCATCCTGGTCATGTGGGCCCTCGGCGAGATGGCCGCCGCCAACCCGAACAGCGGCGCGTTCTCCGTGTACGCAGAGAAAGCCATGGGCAAAACCGCCGGCGGAACCATCGGCTGGCTGTGGTGGCTCCAGCTGGTGGTGGTCATTGCCGCCGAAGCCATCGGCGCAGCCGGGCTACTGTTCTCCATCTGGCCCGTCATCCCCGTATGGGTCCTTGCGCTGGTCTTCATGGTGGTCTTCACGGGAATTAACCTGGTGGGCGTCCGCAACTTCGGTGAGTTCGAGTTCTGGTTCGCCATCCTCAAGGTGGCCGCAATCGTCATCTTCCTGCTGATCGGCGCAGCCCTGCTGTTCGGTTGGCTGCCAAACGTCCCCTCCCCCGGATTCTCAGCGTTCGGCGACTTTGCCCCCAACGGCATCGGTGGCATCGCCGCCGCCTTGTTCGTGGTGATCTTCGCGTTCGGTGGAACCGAGATCGTCAGCGTTGCTGCTGCCGAAACCGAGAACCCTGCCCACAGCGTAGGCAAGGCCATCCGCACGGTGGTCTGGCGCATCCTGGTCTTCTACATCGGCTCCGTGTTTGTCATCGCAGCCGTTCTTCCCGTGGGATCGGAAGGACTGAAGTCCCCGTTCGCCGGCGTGCTGGACCTTGCGGGGATCCCCGGCGCCGGAGCGGCCATCACCTTGGTAGCCGTCGTCGCCCTGTTGTCCGCCCTCAACGCCAACCTCTACGGCGCCTCCCGCATGATTTTCTCCCTCTCAGAGCGCGGGGAAGCTCCCGGCTTCCTGTCCCGCCTCAGCGGCTCAAAGGTTCCCGTTGCCGCCGTCGGAATTTCGGTTGCCTTCGGCTTCATCGCCACGGTCCTCGAGTTGCTGTTCCCGGAGAAGATCCTGCCGGCCCTGCTGAACCTTGTCGGATCCACGTGCCTTGTAGTGTGGGGCACCGCACTGGTCTCGCAGTTCATCCTGCGCCGCAGGGCTGACCGGGACGGCACAGAGCTGCCGCTGCGCATGAAGGGATTCCCCTTCCTCACCATCGTGGGCCTCGTCCTGCTGGGCCTCATCCTGGTGGTGGGCTTCGCCAACCCGGAAAGTGCCGGGCAGCTGATCGGAACCTTCATCCTGATCCTGGTCATCGCCGCCGGCTGCTTCCTCAACGCCAAGGCCAAGGCTGCCAAACACTCCACATCCGTCGAGTAACCAGCTGCTCATTGCCATCAAGAAGCCCTGCACAGTTTGTACCGTGCAGGGCTTCTTTGTGTGCCCAAATTGTACAAAGTGTTTCATTTGAACTGAGCTGATTGCGCACAGCTTCATTGGGTGACTAGGGTCACAGCCATGACTACACATCCTGTGCTGGCCGCCGTCGATGATGACTCGGCCCCGCTCACCCACCATCAACTCCGTGAGCTGTACACCCTGATGGCAGCCGTCCGGCACCTGGACACCTCTGCTGTCGCCTGGCAGCGCCAAGGCATCATCCCGGGCTATGCGCCGGAGCTCGGCCAGGAGGCCGCACAAGTGGGCAGCGGCTACGCCGTTGACCGGACCCGTGACTTCGTCTTCCCCACCTACCGTGAGATGGGCGTTGCCCGGGCAATGGGCCTGGACATGGTGGGGTACATGTCCACCCACAAGGCCACGTGGCACGGTGGCATGTACAACCCTTTGGAGTCCAGGTTCGCACCCATTCAGGCCGTGGTTGCGGGGTCTGTCCTGCACGCTGTCGGCTGGGCCCACGGCCAAACCCTCTCCGGCCACGCCGCGGGTGAAACGGGCGTTGCCATGACGTACTTCGGTGACGGCGCCTCCTCGCAGGGCGACGTCCACGAAGCCATGAACTTCGCCGCAGTCATGAAAGCCCCCGTCGTCTTCTTCATCCAGAACAACGGGTGGGCCATCTCGGTCCCCACGGAACGCCAAGTTGCCGGCGGCTCCGTCGCGGCGCGCGCTGCCGGGTACGGAATCCCGGCCCTGCAGGTGGACGGCAATGACGTCGTAGCTGTTTTCGAAGCCACTCGTTCCGCTTTCGCGCACTGCCGCGCCGGCAACGGACCCGTGGTGATCGAAGCCATGACCTACCGCCGCGGGCCGCACTCCACCGCCGACGATCCCGGCCGCTACCGCACGCTGGATGAAGAACGGCTGGACGCCGGAGAGGATCCACTGGAGCGTTTCAAGCAGCGGCTGCTCGCCGAAGGGATTGCAGACGAGGCCTTCTTCACCGAAGCGCAGCGGAAGGCCGAAGAAGAAGAGGAAGCCATCCGTACCGGCATCGAAGACCTGGGCCCCCGCCCCGGCGCCGAAATGTTCGGCCTGGTTTTCCAGGAACCAACGCCCGCCCTTCAATCCCAAGCCACCGCGTGGCGCGAGGAGTCCGAACATGTCTGAGACCATCACCGATCCGCGCAGTACTGAGAGCAGCACGGCCACCGATGCCGGGTCCGTTCAGCAACTGTCCATGCAGCAAGCACTCAACCGTGCCCTCGACGAGATCCTGGCCGAGAACCCCAAGACGGTCATCTTCGGCGAGGACTGCGGCCGACTGGGCGGCGTCTTTCGCATCACCGACGGTCTCCAGGCGAAGCACGGCGAGGACCGCGTCTTCGACACCCCGCTGGCAGAGTCCGGCATCCTCGGAATGTCCGTGGGCCTGGCCATGGCAGGCTTCCATCCCATCCCCGAGGTCCAGTTCGATGGCTTCGCCTACCCGGCCATCAACCAGATCGTTTGCCAGATCGCCCGGATGAACTACCGCAGCCGAGGCACCCTGCCCATGCCCATCACGCTGCGTGTGCCCAGCTTCGGCGGCATCCGCGCACCCGAGCACCACGGCGAGTCCTTAGAGGCGCTCTTTGCCCACGTACCGGGACTCAAAGTGGTCTCACCGTCCACCCCGCACGACGCCTACCACCTGCTCAAGTACGCCGCGACCCGCGCGGACCCGGTCATCTTCATGGAGCCCAAGTCCCGCTATTGGCAGAAGGGACCGGTGGACGTCGCCTCCGCAGTTCCGGGTCTGGCAACACACGACGACGGCACGGACGACGCTGCCGGTCTCAGCGGCGCCCGCGTGGCCAGGGAAGGCCGCCACCTTACCCTCGTGGCGTGGGGTGCCATGGTCTCCCGCTGCCTGCAGGTTGCCGAGTTGGCTGCCGAGGACGGGATTGACATCGAGGTCCTGGACCTGCGCTGGCTGAAACCGATCGATGCCGAAGCTTTGGCGAGGTCTGTTGGCAAGACGCGCCGCGCCGTCGTCGTCCATGAAGCGCCGCTGACCTCAGGTTTGGGGGCCGAAGTCGCCCAACTCATCACGCAGAGCTGTTTCGCGACGCTCAAGGCGCCGGTGGAACGTGTGACCGGCTTCGACGTGCCCTATCCGTCCGGAGACCTGGAGGACGAATACATTCCCAACATCGACCGCATCCTCTTTGGGATCCAACGCGTACTGGAGTACCGCCGTGGCTGAAATTTCCTTCCCGCTCCCCGACCTCGGTGAGGGCCTCATTGAGGCAACCGTGCTGGACTGGCTCGTGGAGCCCGGTCAGCAGGTGGAACGCAACCAAGCGATCGTGGAGCTGGAGACCACTAAGTCGGCCCTCGAATTGCCCAGCCCGCAGGCGGGTAAAGTGGTGCGTATTCACGGTGCGCCCGGTGACACAATCAACGTTGGCGAGCCGCTGATCGTGTTCGAGGTCCCGGATGACACCGCCGGGATCGTGGGCACTGTTCCGAAGGACGAAGCACCCAAGCGCCGGGTCCGCCTGAGCGCCGTACTCGATGAGGACTGACATGATGACCGGCAGGCACACCATGGAACAGCACAGGCACACGGTAGAGGGCACGGATCCCGGGCTGTTCGTGGAAGTCCACGAGCCGGCCACCGACGCCGGCCTGCGCCCCGTCCTGCTTATCCACGGCTTCTCTTCCTCCACGAAACTGAACTGGGTGGACAGCGGCTGGATCACCACCCTTCAGGACGCAGGCCGCCGGGTCATCACCGTGGACCTGCCTGGTCATGGCCGGAGCCACTCCCCTGAGGATTTGGATTCGTACACGCCCAGCCGCATTCGTGCTGACCTTCTCCAGATAGTCAACGACGCCGGGGCGCGGCCCCTGCGCGACGGCGACCCGTCCACGGGACTCGACGTCATTGGCTACTCGCTCGGTTCCAGGCTGGCGTGGGAGTTCGGCGCCACCCAGCCGGACCTCGTTCACCGCATCGTTCTGGGCGGGCCGAGCTCGGCGGACCCGTTGGCAGCTTTCGACCTCGTGGCCGCACAGCGGCATCTGGCCGACGGCACACCCATTGAGGACGGGTCCACGGCAGGCCTGCTGAAGATGGCGCAAATGCTTCCAAGCAACAACCTGTTTGCCATGTTGTCGCTCATCGAGGCCATCAAGGGCGAACCTTTCGATCCTGCGGAGGCCGCCCCTCACATGCCACTGTTGCTCGTGGCCGGGGAGAAAGACGAACGGGCAGCCACCATGCCGGAGCTGGCCTCCATTGCGGGCAAACGTGGCGGCATGGTGGAGACCTTGGTGATCCCGGGACGCACCCATACCAACGTCATAACAAGCCGGGCGTTCAAGGAAGCTGCCGTCGGGTTCCTCGGCGTGTAGGAGCCCGGCGTATAGAACGGAGATAGCTTTGCGGGCGGCTGGTACTCCTGACTGACGTCAGCGGGCCAGCCGCTCGGCGTTCAGGCTCATGCGCTCCAACACACTCAGGGCCATCGCGTACTCGTCGATGCCTATGCCCATGGACAAGTCCTGACGCGCATCTTCCACCAAGCGTTGGGCCTCGTGGTATTTTTCCCTTCCACGTTCGCTCAGCGCCAGCCTGTCGTCGATCATGGTGATCATTCCCCGCCCCACCAAGGCCGCAAGTTCGCGTTCGCGTAGCCGGGCATCGCCGCCCCACAGCGGCTGCAGGATGTCCTCCAGTCGATCAGGCCGCATGGCCCCCTCCGACAGCGTGCCCAAGGTGTGCCATTGGCGCCGGGTGAGTTTGATCCGGGCCAGGGTGGCGTCCAGCTGGATTTCCAATGCGGCGTCCAACCTCTTGATCCAATATCCGATGGGCTTGTTCACAAGGCCATGCTTTCAGTGGGGGCGCCACCGGGCAAGGTGTGGACTGTAGGCTGGGGAGTGCAACGAATTACGTGGAAGTGGAGCAGATGGGCATGCGTTTCAAGGACCGTGCGGAAGCCGGTCGACGCCTGGCTGAAGGACTCCCCCAACTGAGGGAGCGGCCGGACACCATCGTCCTGGGCCTGGCCCGTGGCGGAGTCCCGGTAGCCGCAGCCGCGGCCGCGGAACTGTACCTGCCGTTTGGCGCCGTGCTGGTCCGCAAACTGGGCATTCCGGGGCGTGACGAGACCGCTTTCGGGGCCCTGGCGTGGTCGCAGGGCGATGTCCTTCGGATCGTTAACAGGCCCTTGAAGGAGCTCGTCCTGGCCCACGGAATTTCCCAGTCAGCCTTGGACGCCGTGGAAGCCCATGAACGGGCCGAGTTGATCCGCCGCGCCAACCGCTACCCGGGCATCGGCCACGATCTCCGCGGAAAGACAGTGGTGCTGGCCGACGACGGACTCGCTACAGGAGCCACCATGCGGGCAGCCGTGGAAGCCGTCCGGTCCGGCGGTGCCAGCACCGTCATCGCCGCAGTGCCGGTTGCCTCCCTTGAGGCCTCGACGTCGCTGGCCCGGGTCTGCGACTTTGTGATGGCATTGCACACGCCCGGCAAGTTCCATGCAGTTGGCGCGTTCTACGACCGCTTCGAGCAGTTGTCCGACGCCGACGTCGTAGGCCAGCTTGAAGGCGCCGGGGCCAGCGGCCGTAAGTAGCCGCCGTCGTGATCTAAACGCAAAGACGGGCGCGGTCCCTTGGGACCGCACCCGTCTTTTATGCTTTTTGCAGCTTCTAGTGGTGGACGCTATATCCCAGCGGACGGCCACGGGTTTCCTTGGCCAAGATCACGCCAATTGCGGAGATGACACACAGAACCATGATGTAGATGCCCACTGATCCGGACCACTTGGTGGTATCCAGGAGAGCTTGGGCAATGAGCGGAGCGAAAGCGCCGCCCAGGATTGCACCCAGCGCATATCCGATGGAAATTCCCGAGTATCGGACTTGGGCAGGGAACATCTCGGCGTACATGGCGGACATAGGACCGTAGGACAGACCCAATCCGATAGTGAGGACAAACAGTGCGGTTCCATAGAGCAGGATGTCCTTGGAATCGATCAGCACGAACATGGGAATCATCCACGCGAAGACCAAGCCGTAACCGATCAGGAACGTCTTGACGCGACCAATCTTGTCTGACAACCAACCGCCCACCATGGTGAAGATGAGCCAGCCGAAGGACGCAATGGTGGTGGCCAGCAAGACCTGCGGCGTAGGCATCTTCAACGTACGTGTGGCGTAGGAGATGAAGAAGGCGATCAGCAGGTAACCGGCCGCGTTATTGGCGATGAAGATCAAGGCAGCAAGAACAACTTCCTTCTTGTTCTTGCGGAACAGTTCACCCAGGGGTGCCTTGCTTTCGGCCTTGCGCTGGGCGATCTCCTTGAAGACAGGGCTCTCACCAACGGCGCGTCGAATCAGGTATCCCACCACGATGAGGACCACGGACAGCAGGAACGGCACGCGCCATCCCCAAGACGCGAAGTCTTCCTTGGACATCCCCGACTGCAGCAGGAACAACAGACCGGTGGCCAGGATCATGCCGATCGGAACACCGATCTGCGGGTAGGCGCCGAAAAGTCCGCGCTTCTTAAGCGGCGCATGCTCCACAGCCATGAGTGCAGCACCGCCCCACTCGCCACCGGCCGAGAACCCCTGGACCACGCGCAGCGTGATGAGCAGGATAGGCGCCCATACGCCGATGGTTGCGTAGGTGGGCAGCAAGCCGATCAGCGCAGTGGCAGCACCCATCATGACCAGTGTCATGACAAGCACGGCCTTGCGGCCCATCCTGTCGCCGAGGTGTCCGGCGACAAAGGCCCCGAGAGGACGGAACAGGAAACTGATGCCGATCGTGGCGAACGACAGGAGCTGGGCCACTCCCGGGTTGGACTTCTCCAAGGGAGAAAGGAACAACGGCGCCAACAGGGTGGCGGTGAGCTGGGCGAAAATGAAGAAGTCGTACCACTCAATGGTGGTGCCCACCAACGTCCCGGCCAGTACCCTGCGCTCCTCGCGCTTGCTGCTGGGTCCTGACGGAGAGTCGACAGTGGAAGTTGCGGTCATTGGAACTCCATGGGGTGAGAGTGACTGGTCGGCGCTTGACTTGCATTAACCGACAGAACGGTCAGTTAGGAAAGAATACTACATCCTGTGACCCAAAGCACAGACCCCTGGGCTTTGGGCCACCATAGAATGGTTCGCATGAATCCCCGCAGCGACGTCAAGGGTCCACCGGAAGCAGCAACGCAGGTTCCGCCGTCGCAAACGCTCTCACGCGGTATCCGCGCGTTGGAGATTCTCGCCGCAGCCGAACGCCCCCTCAGCATTGCCGAACTCACCGAGGCCCTGGGCGTCCACCGGTCCGTGGCCTATCGAATCCTGCGGACGCTGGAGGATCACTCGTTGCTGGTGCGCGACGACTCCGGACGCGTTCAACCAGGCCCCGGACTGTCGGTCCTTGCCCGCGGAGTGTCACGAAACCTTCAAACGGCCGCACTGCCCGAGCTCACGCAACTGGCGAACACGCTGCACATGACCGCTTTCGTCGCAGTGTGGGACCACCAGGAATGCGTCAACCTGGTGACCGTTGAACCACGGCACTCCGGG
The DNA here is from genome assembly GCF_017876035.1 of Pseudarthrobacter sp. PvP004. Lineage (NCBI taxonomy): Bacteria > Bacillati > Actinomycetota > Actinomycetes > Micrococcales > Micrococcaceae > Pseudarthrobacter > Pseudarthrobacter sp. PvP004. The sequence continues at coordinate 880,715 of NZ_JAGINL010000001.1, read as the reverse complement.
GCCGCCCTCGCCCAACACCCCGGGAACCGCCACCCGATCGCCACCGGCGCCCCGGGGATAGCCATCCAATCAACCATGACGGAAGAACGCTGGCAGCAGGTAGGAGCCGGGAACCCCTACCGGGCCGAAGCCCACGAGGCCCGCCGCCTGGGCTACGCAACCAGCCATGACGAAGTGATCGCCGGGCTCTCCTCCATCGCTGCCCCCATCCGGGTTCCCGGCGGACGGCCGGCAGCGATCGCCGTCGTCTATATCCGCCTGGACCAGGACGCCGACGCCGTGGGCAAGGCGCTGGCCGCCAGCGCAGCCCGGATCGAGAGCCAGCTGGCCTGAGCCCTTCTTCGCAGGTCAAGTGACGTGCCCCACAGCACAAGACGGCAGCCGTGGCAAAGCGAATACTCGAAGAAGGACCGGACACACCGTCCGGCCTTCTTTCGAGCACGAGAAGGAACCCATGAGCCTGAATCTCCTTGATACCTCCAACTGGCTGCCACTGGATGGCCTGGCCCCCGGCTTCGACGCCAACAAGGCCCCCACCGTGCAAGACCTGGCAGGAAAACAGTTCTCCGTCCGCAACGACGGAGGACCCATGACGTTCAGCTTCGACGACGAAGAAGTTCAATGGGCTGCCGCCGGTCATTCAGGAACCGCCCCCTATGAGGCCTTCTTGGTAGCCGAGGGACTGTACTACGCCCAGTGGCAGAGTCAGACGGATCCCGAAATCGCAGTTTCCCTGGTCCTGGACCTGCTGCACGGCAGGGCCCTCTACATTGGCGCGGCGCTCGGCAGGGCATCAGCCTCCAGCGTCGCCGTCCACCACGATTTCCGCCCCGGCACGCTCGATGGTCACCACAGCACGGGGGCGGAAATTTCAGAAAGTCACGCACTTATTGGCCGCCGCGTTGAATGGGTCTACAGCGAATCGCACGCATATGAGCACATCTACCTCAGCCCCACCTGGTACACATGGCAGTGCCTCGCCGGTCCGGAGCGCGGACTGGCGGACACGGACTCGAACACCGTTTTTCAGGTCCGGCCCGGAATCTTCGTGTTCACCTGGCGCGAAAAAGTCATACCGTGCGGCTCAGTCACCATCGCCGACCACCGGGATCCCCACGCCATCAGGTCCCACGGCAGCCTCTTCGGCTGGGACGAGGCAGGCACGGAACCCGTGCACTTCACCTTCGGAGCCCACGGCCGCCTGATCAGCATCAGCCGGCACAGCCCGGAACTTGATCCGGCCAAGGGGATGTAGCCCTAGGGGAAGACAACAAGAAAGCCCCGGTGAGCGTTACGCTCGCCGGGGCTTCCTTTGCTAGTGGCTGGGTATCAGCTTTCAGCCCCATGGCCGATCCGGGCGTACAGTGCCGGCTGCGAGCGCCGCAGACGCAAACCCCAGATGACACCAACCACTCCGGGCAACAGGACCAGCATCGGCAAGACAAAGGTGACAGCCGTCGATTCGGTCTGTCCCAGCAAGACGTTGAAGTTGGCCATGATGAGCACAAAGACGATGGCCAAAAGCACAAAGCCCAGGCCCGGAGCGATCACCCTGACCCACAGGCTTGCCCCATGCTGCTGCCGGCGGAAGAACCCGATCACCGCCACCGATACCACAGTCATCAGCAACACCAGGCCCATGGCCCCGCTGTTGGTCAGCCAGGTGAACATGGTCAGCACGGGGTACAGTTCGCCGAGCTCGGAACCGGATCCCGCAACGGCGAAGGCCAAGGTCACGACGACGGCAATCACCGTCTGCGCCAACGAACCGGCGAAGGGTGCCCCGCTGCCCACCCGGACTTTGGCCAGCGTTGACGGCAGGACGCGCTCGCGGCCGAGAGAGAAGAAGTAGCGGGCTACTGCGTTGTGGAAGCTGACCAGAGCGGCGAAAAGGCTGGTCACAAAGAGGATCTGGGCGATGTCGCTGATCAGCACACCGCCGTGAGTGCCCAGGAAGGCAAAAATCATGTCGGGGCCGCTGGTGGTGGCCGCCTCAATCACAGCGGACGGCCCCGCCCCCACGGTCATGGCCCAGGCAGAGACTGCATAGAAGACTGCAATGATCCCAACGGCAGCGAAGGTGGCCCGGGCTACCGTGCGCTTGGGGTCCTTGGATTCCTCACCATAAATAGCGGCCGATTCGAAGCCCATAAAGGCGGCGATGCCGAACGAGAGAACGGCTCCGATGCCGGGAACGAACAGGCTTTCGGGGCTGAAGGTTGCTGCACTGATGCCCTCCGGAGCTACGGCGAGGCTGATGACGTCATACACGATGACCACCAGGAACTCGAGGGCCACCAGGATGCCGAGCACCTTGGCGGACAGGTCCACCCTGTTCACGCCCAGCCACCCGACGATTGCGATGCACACCAGCACGGGAATCCACCAAGGAACGCTCACACCAAGCCGTGCGGACAGCAGCGAGGAGACGGTGAAGCCAAACAACCCGTAAATGCCCACTTGCATCAGGTTGTAGGCCATGAGGGCAATCAGCGACGCGCCCACGCCTGCCGGCCGTGAGATGCCTTGTGCGATGTACGCGTAGAACGCTCCTGCGTTGGTGACGTAACGGCTCATGGCCGCGTAGCCCACAGCGAACAGCGCCAAAATTGCACCCAGGATCAGAAATGACAGCGGCACGCCGGTGACACCGGTGACCGCAAAAGTGGTGGTGACACCGCCCGCCAGCACGGTCAGCGGCGCCGAGGCCGCGATAATCATGAAGGTTACTGCCGGTACGCCCAGCCGCCTCTTGGTGCCTACGGCTCCGGCCGCCCTGCCCTTGACGGGGTTGTCCACGCTCATAGTGTGCTCCTGCCTCGGTGCCGCGGGAAATTGCGCGGCACGGTGTCTGTCATTCCGCAATCTTCCACCGCAGGGCCGCGGCGTGACTTGTCTCACACGGCAGGGTGTTTGTCGCTGCACGCAAGCACGGACGTTGGCAGGCCCCGGTGTAGAATCGTGGGCAAGCTCACGTCCGCGCCTTTGGCATTCCCGCCCTTGTGGCAGCGGCGCCGGGGGCCATGGAAAAGGAGTTTGATGACCGTCGCGGCTGATACGGGCCCCGCAACCGTGGACACCATCGTGGCGGAGTCGTTCCAAGAGTGGAGCAAGGCGATCTCCAGCTCTTTCGTACCCCTGTTGGCTACGGGCCCAGGCAGTTCATCCTTCCAAGGTGCCACCTTCCACGGCATCATGCGCGCGCGCGTACTGGGGCAGATCTCAGTGGTGGAAATTACGGCCGGGCCCCACACCGTCCTGCGCACACCGGAGCTGATTGCCAAGTCCACGGGGCGCTTCTTCAAGCTCAGCATCCAGCTCGCAGGATCGGGCCGCCTCATTCAGGACGAACGCGAGGCGGTGCTCCGCCCCGGTGATCTTTCCATCTACGACACCTCCCGCCCGTATCAACTCACGTTCGACGACGACTTCCGTACTTTGGTGCTCATGTTCCCGCATGTCTTGTTGGACTTGCCGGCCGAAGCCATGGGACATGTGACCGCTTTGCGGATTCCGGGCGATGAGGGCCTGGGCGAACTCATCAGCCCCTTCCTGGTGAAACTGGCCGACAACCTCGAGGCCCTTTCCGGCACCAATGGGCTGCGGTTGGTCCACAACGCGTTGGACCTGGTCACCACACTTTTCAACGGTGAACTCGATCAATTGATCGAGACAGGCCGGGATCCACATCTATTACTGCTGGGCCGCATCCACGACTACATTGAGGCCAACCTCGGCGATCCCGAACTCTCCCCCGGAACAATAGCCGCTGCACACTACATCTCCACGCGGCATCTGCACGACCTCTTTCAGGAAATCGGGACCACGGTGGCCTCCTCCATTCGTCAACGCCGACTCGAACGGTGCCGGCGGGACCTCAGGGATCCTGTGCTGGCAGATCGACCTGTGACGGCCATCGCGGCGCGGTGGGGGTTCACCGATGCCGCCCATTTCAGCCGTATTTTCCGCGCGGCTTTTGGAAACTCCCCCACCGGCTACCGCAACAGCCACTGACGGCGCGCTGGACCAACAAACCCAGCGGCCGTCATCGAGCTGATGGCTACGCCGCCGCCGTCGGAGCCGTGCCCTGATCCGCAAGGGCTGCCATCTCTTCGAGCATGGTCCGCAACAGCCTGTCTTCCAATCCGGCGTAAGCAGGATCTCCCGCACGGTTGACCAGCTCCCCGGGGTCTTCGCCATGATCGTACAGTTCCGTGATCCCGGTGCCGAAGTAGCGGGTCAGCCTGCCCTCAAAGGTGATGACCGTACGCATACGGACAGGTCCTGGCAGTCCATCCAAGCCAAATGGTTGCTCTTCCTCCACCAGGAGCGAGTCTCGATGATGCTCGGTGTCCCCCTGAAGGAGCGGCACAAGGGAGCGTCCCTGAATTCCCCTATACCCCTTGGAGCCGGCGAGCTCAAGAAGGGTCGGGGCCAGGTCCGCACTGGAAACCAAGGCTTTAGCGCGCCGGGGTGGGGTGCCCGGAAGGTGCACCACCAACGGAACATTGGTCACGGCGCGGTAGTGGACAAAATGCTTGAGCATGAGGCCGTGGTCCCCAAAGAGATCGCCATGATCGCTGGTGAACACCACAATGGTGTCGTCGGCCAGTCCTTGGCGGTCCAGCTCGTCCAGTATCCGACCAATGTGCTCGTCCATCATGGTGATCAGGCCGTACTGGGCGGCCGCCGCGAACCTGTACTGTTCCTCCGTAGCCGCCCATGTCATGGTTGGGTCCATATTCGGCTCACCGCGGTGCTCCATCATGTTCCTGACATGCTCCGGCGAGCCGGAATGGTCCTGCTCGAAGCCCAGCGGGAGCGGCAGATCCTTTGGGTTGTAAAGGTCTGAATAGCCTACCGGTGGCGAGAACGGGTGATGCGGGTCAGGGAAGGACACGAACATGAAGAACGGCTGGTCCTGGCCGGCAGCATCCTTCAAGTGCTCGATCGCCTTCTCGCTCACATAGCTGGTGGGGTGCACATCAGCCGGGATAGCCGTCTGATACACCTGATCCCACCCCCCGTACGTGCTGGACGAATTTCCCGGACCTCCCAGCGTTTCGGGGTCAACGCCGCGTTCCCGGGCCCAGTGCACGTAGTGTCCTCCCGGCCGGTCCCCGTGGCCAATCACGAGGTCCACATGCTGGTAGCCGTAGTAGTCTGCCGGGAGTGGAATGAAACGGGCATCGTGGGCGTCGCGGTTCTCCCATTGATCCCACCCCGGGGAAAGACCCTGACGGCGGGCGTCGCTGATCACGGCGTCCAGCAACAGGGGATCTGTTGCCCGGATCTCCTCGGCCTGGTGCGGCTCGAACTCCCAGCCCATGTTTTGATGGTGCAGCTTTCCCACACCCACCGTCCGGTAACCACCCGCCCCAAGGGATCCGGGAACTGTCCGGGTCAGCGGGTCAAGGGTGATGCCGTTGCAGCGGGTCCCGTGCGCGGAGGGCCACCTACCGGTCATCAGGCTGGCCCGGTTAGGCATGCACGTGGGGTTGGCCACCGTCGCATTCTCGAAAACAACGCTCTTGGCTGCGAGCGCGTCCAGGTTTGGCGTCTTGACAGTGGCGTTGCCGGCAAAACCCAGGTGGTCGGCCCGGAGCTGGTCCGCGATGATGAACAGGACATTGGGCCGGCGGTTGGCGGCTGTCCGTCGCTGCCCCGTCATGCGGGCCTCTTGATGAGCGACAGCACTTCGGTTCGCTGCCGGGCGAACTCCGGCAAGGAGCGAGTAGTGATTTGATCGCGTGGTGCCGGCAATTCCACGTCCACCACCTTGAGGACGCGGGCGGGCCGGGACCCGAGGACCACTACGCGGTCCGCAAGGTAGACAGCCTCGTCGATGTCGTGGGTGACCACCAAAATAGTCATGTTGAAGTCATTCCGGATCTTCAAGCACAGGTCCTCCAGGTCAAACCTGGTCTGTGCGTCTACTGAAGCGAACGGCTCGTCCATGATGAGGATCTCGGGCCGGTACGCCAGCGCCCGGGCGATCGCCACGCGTTGCTGCATGCCGCCGGACAACTGCCACGGATATTGGTTGTCGGCATGGGAAAGTCCGACGGCGGCCAGCGCACTATCGCAGCGCACCTTCAGTTCCGCTGGGGGCAACTTGAGGTGCCGCAAGGGGAGGACCAGGTTCTTCCGCACGGTGAGCCATGGCATGAGCGAGCGGTTGTAGTCCTGGAACACCAGCGCCATCTCCGGTGGCGGACCGCTGATGGTTCGCCCGTCAATTGCTGCACGTCCGCTGCTTGCCGGATGAAGCCCGGCCAGGCATTTCAGGAGTGTCGTCTTTCCAACCCCTGATGGGCCGACGATGCAGACAACCTCGCCGGCATCCACGGTGAAGGTGAGGTCTTCGATGACTGTGCGTGATTTGTCGCCGCTGCCGTAGGTCTTGGCGAGGTGCGCCACGTCCAGCCGCGGTGTGGTCGCACTGATGCGGGTTTCTGGTTGCTGTGCCATGGTGGACTTTCTGTTTCGGGTGGGAAGAACCGGGACCTGCCGGGCGCTCATGCTGCACGCGCCATGCGACGGGATCCGATGTACCAGGACAAAACCTTGCGCTTGAGAAGGCTGAACAGGATGTTGACCAGGAATCCGATGACACCCAGGAGCAGGATGCCGGCCCACATGTCAGCGGTCATGAAGCTCTGTTGTGCCAGCAAGGTCATGGCTCCGATGCCCTGCGAACTGCCGAGCATTTCGCTGGCAATCATCACGATGAAGGCCACTTGAAGGCTCACCTGCAGACCGGAGAAGATCTGGGGCATCGCCGCTGGCAGGAGGACATTGAGCACCCGTTCCTTTCGGCTGAGCCGGTAAACCCTTGCGACGTCCATGAGATCGTTGCTGACACTCCGGATGCCGTCCACTGTGGCGATCATGGTGGGGAACAACGCAGCCAGGGCAATGCTGGTTACGCGCATTTGCGTACCGAAGCCGATGAGGGAGATGAAGATCGGCACTAAGGCCACGGGAGGTATACCGCGCAGGAAGTGGATCAACGGATCGATCATCCACCGGGCCGGAGGGACCAGCGCCGTGACGAACCCGACCCCGATGCCGGCCACCGCTGCGATGGCGAAGCCCAGGAACAGGTTTCCCAAGCTGAGAAGGACATCGGACTGGAAGTGGTCGAACAGCCACAGTTCCTGAAAACGGATGAGGATGGTTTCCAGCGGAGGAAAGAAAGGATCGGCGGAGTTGGCGGATAGGAACCACCATGCCGCAAGCAGCAGCACCGGAGTGCCTGCGCCGATCACCCAGTTTCGTATTGCGACGTTTCTCATCAGGGCACCACTTCCCGGTAGGACTCATGCCAGTGCAGAACCCGGCGCTCGGCCAACCGGGTAGCACCTTGGAACAACAGACCCAGAACACCGAGGACAATTACCAATCCGTAAAGACTGGCGTAGTCACCTGCCGCTTGTGCCTGGTAAATGCTTTGGCCCAGGCCCGGGCCACCGCCGAGGAGGCCTGCCACCACCGTGACCACCAAGGCGGCAGGAGCTGCCACCCGCATAGCCGTACCGATGTAGGGCATGGCACTGGGCAAAACCACCCGTGCCAGAATTTCTCCTTCGCCCATGCCGTAGGAGCGGGCAGTATCGCGTGCCACGGGGTCGGTGCCCTGCACGCCGTCAACGGTTTGCATGATGATGGGGAGCAAGCACCCGAACACCACCAGGAAAAGCGCCATCTCAGCAGTAGGACCAAGCACCAGCACCGCTAGGGGGAGGATAACGATCGGCGGGACTGGTTTCAGGAATTCCAACACGGCCAAGGTGGCGTACCGGACGGATTCGAAGCTGCCTATCAGCAATCCGAGGACTACTCCCGCCAAGGCCGCCAAAGCCAACGCGAGCAATGCGATGCCAATGGTGGCGCCAAGGGCGGACCAGAAAGTGCCTGTACCCAGAATGGTCGCGAGGGTGGTGAACACTGTTGTGGCCAGTGGGAGCGCGTTTCCTGCCACGTTGGCCGTCGCCAGGACCTGCCAGATGACAAGGGCTCCGGCGATGCCCAAGGCGCTGAACGCATAGGGGCGGATGGATGCTTTCATGATGAATCTCCCATGTCGCTTACGGCCTACTTGCCGAAAATTACGTCAGCCGGCAGCTTCACAGGTGCACTCAGGAAGCCGAGCTCAGCGAGGTTTTTGTTGGCGCGTTCGATGTCCTCGAGGCGTACCTCTTCGGGCCAGTAGTTCACGGCACCGGATTTCACGACCTCCAGCGGAGTCTTGGTGATTTCGGCGCTGAGCTGCTGTGCTTCATCGATGTGGCCGTTGGCGTATGCGTTCGCCTTGTAGATGGCCGCCTTGAACCCCTCCAACGCCTTCTCCTTGGACTTCACCGTGTTCGCCCCTGACACCCAGAGGCCAATCGCGCCCTGTTCAAAGAACTCGACGCCGGGCGAGGCCAGAAGCCTGTTGCCTTCTGACGCGGCCTTGGACGTGAATGGGGCAACCAGGGATGCCGCATCGACTCGTCCGGAGTTCAACGATTGGAGTGCCGATGACGGATCGAGGACCATCCAATTCACCTTGGCGGGGTCCCCGCCGTCGTCCTTGACGAGCTTGCTGACTGTAACCTCCAGCTGTGCCTTGCGGGCTGGAACACTGACGCTCTTTCCTTCCAGGTCCTTCGGCCGGTTGATGGTGGACCCCTGCTGCACCAGGAGGCCGGTGTCATCCACGCGGTTGAGGTCCGCCCCCTCACTAGCCCCGTCCTTGTAGCCATCGGCTGCGGCGATGATCTTGAGCGGTACGTTCTGGCTCAATGCATTCAAAAGCGGGATGGAGGGAGTGTAGGTGAGATCAATCTGACCGCTCTGGGCAGCTGCAATACCGGCAGGCGGGTTGGCAATGACAGAAATCTCGACGTTGAGACCCTGTTCCTTGAAATAGCCTTTGTCAGCCGCGAGGCGGATACCGGCGTCCGAACCTATACCGATGGTTCCCACCTTGAGGGTGGTGGTCCCGTCCGCAGCGGGGGCGGTGGCTGGGCCGGAACCGCCACCGCAGGCGGCCAACGTCATGGACAAAACTGCGGCCAGGGCCAAGGGAATGGTGCGTCGCATGGTGCTCCTTGAATCACGAATGGTTGGAAGGGAAATGTTCTGTCTGGTTGATTGGTGGCCTACGCTGATCGGTGGACTACGCGGCCACCGCTCAGGGTGAGCCTGACCTCAGTGTCGAGGAGCTTTTCAATGTCCTCGTCCACCGGCCAAGGGTTGGAGAGCAAGCACAAATCTGCTGTCATCCCGGGTGTCAAAGCACCCTTGAAGTGCTCCGCGTGGTCTTGCCAGGCAGCGTTGGTGGTCATGGCAGCCAACGCCTGCAAGCCAGTAATCCGCTCCGGATCCTGCGGACTGCCTGGCTGGGAACGAGTGGCTCGGCGGACGGCTGCCACCACGGTTCGCCGCCAATCGGTACTGGTGACGGGAGCATCCGAGGCAAGGTTGACACGAACTCCGGCTCCCAGTGCTGACTTCAGGGGCTGGTGCCGGGAGAAACGATCCTCACCGAGGACCTGGCGCATGATGTCACCGGCCTCTTGGCGGATGAGGGGGTTGGTGCTGTAACCAATGCCGTGGGAAGCCATGGAGTGAAGTGTCCCGAGATCATCGAAGGCCCCATGGATGATGTAGTGGCGATTCCCTGATGACATTGAATGCGCCGCGGCTCCGACAGCTGCTGCGATGATCGCTTCAACGGCGGCTGCGGCGGCTGCGTCCCCTGTGGCGTGGACCCCTGCTTGCAACCCGGCGTCGTTGATGAGCCCCAGTATTTTGTGCAGCTCCGCAACCCGCTCGGCGTCAGTGGCCCCCTGGATCACCAGGCTGCCGTGCGTGCATGCCTTGCCATACGGTTCACTCATCCACGAGGTGCCGCTGCGGGGGATACCATCGGCGAAGATTTTGACACCCGCGATCCGCAGCTGCTCAGGATTGATACCGCGGTTCAGGTAGGTAGCGGCAAGTCCGCTGCGCAGGCCTGCCTCAACCGCCCTGGCATTGGCTCCCCCGGTTCCCGCGAAGAGCATCAGGACGTTGATCCTCAGCGTCAGTTGGTTCGCCTCGGCGAGATCGCCCAGCAACTCCAGTGCCGCCGTCGAACCTGCACCATCCATGAGTCCGGCGCTTGCCGGACCCAGGCCAGGATCGGTGAGGGAGGTGATACCGAGTGCATGCAGCTGCTCCTGCAAGGCAAGCAGAGCCGGCCGCAAGGTGGATTCGGGAACCGGCGGCATTGCCCGCGAGAGAAGTTCCATAGCTCCGTCCTGGAGCAGGCCGGATGGGCTGCCGTCGGAAGTCCTCGCCACCACGCCGCCGTGAACATCCGGCGTCGCGGCGTCAACGCCTGCCCTTCTCAGCGCTTCCCGGTTGGCCAGCAACTGGTGCCCTGTACTGTCGAACGCCACTACGGGGGTTTCCGGCCTGACTTCGAGCAGGAATCCTTGGGCCGGGCCCAGCAGGGCTTCGTCCCAGCCATGGGCACGTACCCAGCCGTCCTCACCCGCAGGCGCTGCCTCCAGGACGTCGACGACGGCCGCCCAATCAGGCGCCACGGCCGGATCCAGTCGGGTATAGCCGTAGGCGGCCATGGCCGCGGAGACGAAATGCAGGTGAGCATCGTTGATGCCGGGGATGACCGCCCCGCCGGCGGCGTCGATAACCTGCGTGTCGGGGCCAATCGACGGGCTCACCGCGTGGTGGCCCAGCGCCGCAACGCGGCCGCCCTTGACAGCGACGGCATCGCTCACGTGATGTGGTGCCGCCGGGTCCATGGTGTGGACCGAGGCATTCACGATCACCAGATCAGCGAAATCTTCCATCGGTTCTCCTCAGGTCACAGCATCCAAAATGTGATGCAGACAACGTTCCTGAAAGAAGTATGTCGCTTGACTGGGTCACTTGACTAGGTTTTGACGTAAAATTTCTTTCGGAGGACTTTTCCACCTCCCCGGCACGGCCGAAACGACGCCACGGCGGATAGCGCCTACGATCGATGAGACCGCCTGAAAGAGAAGAAGGTGCATGAATGGCCAGGGTTCCCGCGGAGGAAAGGCGGCTGCAGTTCGTCGAGGCCGCAGCAAGGGTGATCGCCCAGGACGGCCTCGCCTCTGCAACCACACGACGAATCGCCAGTGAAGCCGAAGCCCCGCTTGCGGCACTGCACTACTGTTTCCGGAGCAAGGACGAGCTCCTTGAAGAGGTCTATAACTTCCTCAGCAGGGACTACGCCAAGGCCCTGGAGCCTGTGGCTGATCCTGGAATGGGATTGCGCCACATGGTGGGTGTTCATGCCAGACGCATCTGGAGCCGTATGCTGGAAAACCCCCATGAGCAGGTCACAACTTTCGAACTGCTGCTTCGGCGCTTCCGCGTAGAGGCCGAAGACCAGCCGCAGGCCTTGCTCATGAACCGCTCCATGTACGACGGCTGGGTCAACTCAACGCTGGAGCTGTTCCGTGCAGCCGCGGAAGCCGCCGGCGAACCTGTCCCCGCCAATCTGGAGGACATCACGCGCATGTTCATTTCCGGGATCGACGGCATCAGCATGCAGCATTTGGCCGACCCCGACGACGAACGGTCACTCCGGTTGGTGGAACTCATGGCCTCGTCCCTCGCCGGAGCGCTCCACTACGACTGAGACTGGCGCTTCATCACCAAGGACGTGACTACGCCCAGCAGCAAAAGGCCGGCGGCCGCCGCCATGGAGACGACAAACGCCGCACCCGGGCCTTGCGTTTCAGCCAATTGCCCGGCCAGGTAAGAGCCCAGCGCAGTTCCTGCCACGATTCCGCTGGCGAGGGCTGTCATCACCGTTGCCATGCGCCCTGCCGGTGCTACCACGCCGCCGATGCTGAAAACGGTCACCATCACGGGCCCCACGGGAATGCCCAGTATCAGCAGGACAAAGATCATGGGCCAGATACCCGCCGGGAGAAGCAGCAAGAGCGACAGAACGGACATCGCCAAGGCTGCGGCAACCCAGCGGGAAGCCAAGCTGAACCGTTGCGGCCAGAATGCCACCGAAAGCGCTGCCACGGCTGAGCTGAGGCCCATCACTGCATACAGGAGTCCAGCGATCTCGGCAGTAGCGTACTGGGCGGAAAAGGCACTCAGGGCGTTCTGCGTTGCACCGAAAAAGGTACCCATGCACACCATCGCGACAACCGGCACGGCCACCACGGCTCCGGCCCAACGGCTACGCCGCTGCGGAGCCACCGGAGAGGATTGTTCGCTGTAAGGCCCCTGTCCACTGGGAGTGACGACGCCGGCCCGAGGCTTCCGAGGCGCGGGCACCACCGCATGCTGGCTTGGATGGACCGCAAAGGCAGGAACCAAGGTGATGGTCATGACGGCAGCCAACGCGAGCGGCAACCACGGCGCCACCATGCTGGCCAGAACACCTACCAAGGCAGGGCCCAGAACGAAGGTGATCTCGTCCGCGGTGCCTTCATAAGACAGGGCGGTGTCCAGGTCAGCCCGGTTGGCTGCGACGCTCCTGCCCCCGCTGCCGGCAGAGGAAGATAAATTGCGGGTGGTCAACGCCATCCAGCGGACACGGGCCATGGGACCCACCTGCGGGCAGCTGGCTCCCGCGAGGAAGGCTGCGATGAGGACACCGACTGCATCGCCCACCGAACCGTAGCCGGTGGTGAGGTATGCCGCGGCGAGGAGCCCCGCAACGGCAAGCGTATTCACCACCGCTGCCACGAGGAGGACGATCCGTTGTCCGGCCCGGTCGGCCAATGAGCCGAGCACCGGTGCACCCAACGCCGAGCCAATGCCAACCGCTCCGGCCGCCATACCGCCGATCGCGTAGGAGTTGCTGACGGCGGTGACCAACGTCAGGGTGCCGACCGTCAACATGGCAAGTGGGAGCCGGGCAAAAAGGCCCAAAGGCAGGAAACCAGGTCCCGCTAATTCCGGCAGCCGCGCAAAGCGCCCCGGCAGGCGTGAGGGGCGTGAAGGAGCCGGTGACAAAGGCTGTGAAACTACTGAAGATTTTTCCATTAATCCGGGTTCGCTAAAGTGTGCGCATCGTCCCTCCTCCCGATGCGCGCGACCCGGTGTAACGGGTTAAGTCTATCGGATCCGTCTCAGACCGGACCCGCTTCGGCAATCCGCACGCTTGAACCGTGCCTGCCCTTAACCACCTGCAGCTGATTGGTGATGCGTTGCTTCATCTCCCCCACGTGACTCACAAGGCCAACTACCCTGCCGCCGTCGCGCAATCCCTCCAAGGCATCCATCACTTGTTCCAGGGCCTGGTCATCGAGGCTGCCGAAGCCTTCGTCAACAAACAGGGTCTCGATATCCACGCCGCCGGCCTCCTGCTGGACCACATCGGCGAGGCCAAGAGCCAAGGATAACGACGCCATGAAGGATTCACCGCCCGACAACGTGGACGTGTCCCGCCGCTGCCCCGTCCACTCGTCCACAACTTCAAGCCCAAGCCCGGACTTTGCGCCTCTGGCAGCCTTAGCGTCCGTGTGCTGCAACGTATACCGGCCATCGCTCATGGCTACAAGGCGCTCGGAGGCCGCGGTGGCCACCTGTTCAAGGCGTGCCGCCAAGACGTAGGCGTTCAGGCTCATCCGGTAGCTGTTGTCGCCCGATCCCCTCACGGTATCGGCCAGCTCAGCCAGCATCTGCGCCCGGTTCCGCGGCTCCCTTCCGGCTTGCGCCAAGCTTTGGTACTCCGTCCGAAAACGGGCAACAGCGGCCGCCGATTTTCCAGCAAGCCCGGCCGACAAAGCCTTGGCCCGTGCATCGTCCGCGGCATTCGCAGCATGAAGCTTCGATTCGGCAAGTTCGGCTTCTCCCAAAGGATGTTCTCCAATGCTCGCTTCCTTGGCAGCGAGGACGAGGTCCTCACTGCCAAACAACTCATCCAGACGGGATGACTCAGCATCGAAATCGGCCAGGTCCTTTTCCAGGCCCACAACATCGGCGGGAGAGAGGATCTCCCGGCGGGCGTCGTCGGCCGAGGCGAACCCGGATTTCGACAAAGCTTTGTCAAGGGATGCGGCAGCGTCTTGCCTCGCTTGTTCGGCTCGTTCCAGTTCGCGGTCTGCATCCACAGCTGCCTGCAGGAGGCCGCGTTCAGCCTCGAGTGCTTCCAAACGATCGCGCAAGCTCGAAAAGTCGCCCCTCAAGCCAGCAAGATCCGTTTCGAGGGCAACACATTGCTCTTGGAGTACGTGGACAGCCGCCGACGCCTGCGCCGCTGCTCCCACGGATGCATCGTGCTCTTCCTGCGCGAGTACGATGCGCTTAATGAGGGCCTCGTGCCGGACACGAAGTTTCTCCAATGAGGCTTCCGCCGTACGTGCGGCCAAGGCCGCGGCCTGGGCATCTGCAAGCGTGGACTCTGCGGCGGCAGCATCGGCTGAACCACCCTGTGCCACCAGTCCGGCGAGCACCTGCGCTGCCGAGGAAACTTGCTCGGCGAGGAGCCCCAGGGCTCTTTCGCTCGCCTCAAACCGTTCCCTGGCCTCTTCCTCTTCCTGGGCCAGGGAAAGTGCTGTTCGCACGGCTTGGGCGGGGTTGGGGTGTTCTTCGCTTCCGCAAACAGCACATGGCTTACCGCTCTCCAACGCGGCGGCCAGTTCCCCCGCTGCGTTGGCTAAACGCAGTTCGCGGACGTCAAGCCACTTCTGCCGGAGATCCTGCGATGCGGACCGGGCGTGCAGATGCTTCCCGGTGATCACATCCAATTCGCTGGCAGCAGTTGCGTGGCGGGCCACAATTCCCACCAACTCGGCCGCAGCCGTAGCCTCCCGTTCACGTTCGGCCAGTTGGTCAGCCAAAGGTTCGAGCGGCTGGATCTCCAGCTCCACGGCGGACACTTCTTCGCGCAGCTGGTCCACCACGGTGGCCGCAGCTTCCGCAGCGGATAGATGTTCCGCCAGTTCACCACGCCTGGCCGCCAGGCGGACTGTGATCCCTTCCAAGCGCTGTTCTTCTGGCAGCCTGGCCTCAAGGACTGCGCAACTCGCCTTGACGGTTTCCAGGGCAATGGTGGGCTTTGCTGCATCCAGGCCCGCGGCATCAAGCTTCTCGCGAAGACCGGCAGCCCGCGCAGACGCCGTGTGGAGTTTGCGCGCTGCGGAGTCAACTGCTTCCAGTTGGCCGCTGAGAACAGCGGCGCGTCGGTGCTTCCCCAGCATTTCCTTGTTCTCCAAGGCACGGGGCGCTGCAAGTTCAAGCAGGACCCGCCGCTGCATCGCGGCACCGAGACGCCCATGCCGCTGGGACTTCTCCTGGGCCTCCTGGAAATGCTCCATAAGGCGGGAAGACAGGGATTCTGCCTCGGCGGCCTCGTTCTGCCGCCGCTTCCATTCAGCTTCTACTTCTGCCTCTACCCCGGCAAGCCAGGCCTCAGGCCCCTGTCCTGGTTCCGTCCCTGCGGCCGAAGTGTCAGCGGCGGGAAGGCCCAGCTGGTCCTGTTCCGATGCAACGCGGTCCAGCAGTAGCTTGAGCTCTGACGCGTTCTCCTGCACGGCACGGGCGGCCTCGGCAGCCTGGTGAACGAGCTGGCGTTCAACCGCTTCAAATCGTTGTGTGCCGAACAATTTTTGGAGGAGTTCCAGCCGGTCATTGGCCTTGGACCTCAGGAATGCGGCGAAGTCTCCCTGTGGCAGCATCACTACCCGGGTGAACTGCTCCCGGTCCATTCCGAGGACGTCCGAAAGTTCGGCCCCAACCTCGTCATTCCTGGAAGATTTCTCCTCCCAGCTCCCGGCGACGCGCTCCCTGAGGAGGGTCTTGGCTTGTTGGGTAGTGAATCCATTGCGTCCGCGGGCGCTGGGCCGGTCCCAAGCGGGCGACCGCGTCACTTCAAAACGGCGACCCCGCGCGGAGAACTCACAGACCACGCGAGGCTCCGCACCTGGCGCCGCATGATCGCTTCGTAGCCGTTTCCCTTCCTGGCGGGCGCCGGGAACGGACCCGTACAGGGCGAAGCAGATGGCATCCAGAATGCTGGTCTTTCCGGCCCCTGTGGCGCCGTTGAGGAGGAAAAGTCCTTGGGCGCTCAAATGGTCGAAGTCAATATGCTGGGGCGTTGCAAACGGACCGAAGGCTTCGATGTCCAAACGATGAATTCTCACAGTTCGGCCTCCTGCAGGCGGACAGCTTCAAGGGCTTCGCGCAGTGCAGCTTCTTCTGCATCGCTGGCGTCGCGGTCCCTGACGTGGTCCAGAAAACCACAGCAGACGCCAAGGTCGTCTTCTGCCTCGGCGAGCCGATTGCTGTAGCTGGTTGAGGTCCGCGCCGCAGCACCCTGGGGATCGAAAGAGAGCACCAAAGTGTCAGGGAAACGGGTGCGCACCCTCTCCATGGCCTGTGCCGGCCGTTGCGTATCGGTCAACGTGATCTGGCAGTAAGCATTCTCTGCCCACGCGTGCTCTTCGGCGCCCAGCAGGTCGTCCAGCGTCCCGCGCAAGGTGGCGAGGGCTTTGGGGGCTTCCCACAGAACTTCCTCAACAGCGATCACGCCGCCGGCGTCGAGGTCTACCAGCCAGGCACCCTTGTGGTGCTTGGCTTCCGAGAACGAATAGGCCAAGGGAGAGCCGGAGTACCGGACATGTGGAGCCAGCTCCTGCCGCCCATGGAGGTGACCCAATGCTGTGTAGGCGAAGTCATCAAAGAGATCCAGTGGAACCGCGCCCAAGCCGCCGATGCTCAGATCCCGTTCGCTTTCCGAGGTAATGCCCCCACTGGCAAAGGTATGCGCGAGGACCACCGGATACACGGGTCCTGATGCACGGCGCGCCTCAACATCACGCCGGATCCTTTCCACTGCGGCCAGGGTCACATCAAAATGGTTGGCGTTCTCAGCACCCAACCGTTCAGCCACGAGCCGGGGCTCAAGATAGGGGATTCCGTAGACGGCGACTTGGCCGTTCGGTGTGCTGTTCTTGGCATTCTCATCGCCTCCGAGGGGGAAGAGGACTGGTACATCAATGTCCTCCACCTTGGTCCTCAGGTGCACTCCCCCGCGTTCCAGCAGACGGGATGCAAAGCCCAACCTGATGGCGGAGTCGTGATTGCCGCTGGTCAGGACGACGCCGGCCCCTGCCTGGGTGATGCGCACGAGGGCGTCATCAAGCAGTTTCACCACGTCCAGGCCAGGCAAGGCGCGATCGTAGACATCCCCTGCAATCAGCACGACGTCAACGGACTTGGATTCCACCAGCGACACCAACTGGTCCACGAAGTTGCGTTGGGCATCAAGCATGCCAACGCCGTGGAATGACCGGCCAAGGTGCCAATCAGAAGTGTGAAGTAACCGCATATTCTCAAGTTAACCGGGGGCACCGACAATAAAGCGCAGGCGAGCCGTCCGCCGTCGATACCTTAAGGTTTATTTGCCCTTTTTACCGTCGAAAAAATCACGGGCGTCATCGGTGACCGGCACGGTCGGTACAGCCCGGGAAGGGGCAATGTCAGCTTTTGCAGCGGCTTCTTCCTTGACCTCTGAGTCTTCAGCAGGCTCATCATCAGCATCGAAGGCGTCGTTAATGCCGTCGGTGCCGCCGTGGAAGTGGTCAGTGTCAGCGACGGCGGCCTGTGACAAGCCTTGGAAACCTCGGAAGGCGAGACCGGCAAGTGCGGCACCCATCAGCGGGGCCACCCAGAAGAGCCAAAGGCCCTCAATCGCCCAGGGTGAGCTGAAGAATGCCTGCGCTGTTGCCCGCGCAGGGTTGAAGGGAAGGTTCCCCAGGACCTGTCCGAGTTGCAGCAAAACAGCCATGGCAAGGCCTACGGCGAAGGGAGCCATCGCGGGAAGAGCCCGGCGACCGGCGGTCGCGCCAAGGAACACTGCCACAAGCAGGGCAGACCCCAAGACTTCAACCAGCAGGACTCCTGCCATCTGTGTTTGCGCAGAAGCATGGTCGCCAAAACCCGGCGCAACAACGTCAAACGCGGCGCGGGCATCCGTGAGGACCGGCACGGTGGTTACCACGAAGTACATCAGGGCAGCACCAACCACGCTGCCGATGATTTGCGCCGCCACATATGCAACGGCCGCCACGGCACGGATTCGGCCGGCAATCAGATTGCCCAAGGTGATAGCCGGGTTGAAGTGTCCTCCGGAGACATAACCGAACGCCAGCATTGCCGCTGTCACCGTGAGGCCGGTCGCTAGAGCTGCCGGCAAGGGCGCAGCACCAGGATTTGAAAAAATCCCGACTCCCACTGCCGCGACCACAACGAACATCGATCCCAAAGCTTCAGCCGACAACCGGGCAACAAGTCCCGGCTGGGGTTCGGGTGTGGCCTGTACAGGAGAGGTCATGTCGTGTGAGTCCTTACGGTTGATCCGGGATGCCGGTAGGACCGGCTTCGTCTAGGGGGACGCTGGTGTTTGGCGCTGGTGCTGCGGGGGCATTGAATGCTCAAGGCCATTGAGTATCTTGCCAGCCGAGTCTGGGCGGTTGCTGAATCCCGCCATTGAGCTTATCCGCCCAAGGCGATGGCGGCGATGGCACTGGCCCCGAGACCCATCACTGCCAGCGTGCTGACCAAGACCAGCCTTGCTGATGCCGCCGAGTTTCCGACGTGGAGTTGGCGTGAGCGAACCCACACCACGGAGGCCAGCACGATGGTGGCCGCGGCTGCCACGAGTGCACAGATCCCTTGGTAATCAAGTCCGGGAAGGCCTGCGACAACGTTCCCGTTGGAAGGTTCGGATGTCAGCCAACTCCGCCAGATAAACAGGTCCACCACCACAAGGGAGATCAGAGTCCTGCGCCAGGCCAAAGTGGTGCGCTCGGGCTGCAACCCGGGGTCGCGGACTTCCATACCTACCGCGCCACCAGGATCAGCACCGCAAAGGCGAACGCCGCAACGGCCACCACGATGGTCATGAACAGCATGACCCGGGAAAACGGGAGCGCCTGATCGTTGCGCATCGCGGCTTCCATCTGTCCCCATCGGCGGTAAGAAAGTGCGGCCAGCCCCGCCCCGACCAAGGCAAGCAAGACACAAAGGACCAGCCGGACGGGCGTCGGGGCGATGTTCGGAGCCAGCTGGTCAACGGCAACGGCGCCGGCAAGCAAGGCAAGCGACGTGCGGATCCACGCGAGGAAGGTACGTTCATTGGCAAGGGAAAACCTGTAGTCGGGTGTCTTGCCTGTCCGTCGCCAAGCAGGTTCACGCAAAATGTCTCTCCAAGTTTTGTCAGTGCCGGGCAGCTTCCCCACCATATCAGCGGCGGTTCACGGGCACGGTAAGTTACTGGCATGAGTGTTGAGCGTACGTCCCCCGTTGTTCCTTCCTTCGAGTCCCGCGTCCACGGGTCACTTTTGGGAGGGGCACTGGGTGATTCCCTTGGTTATGCGGTGGAGTTCGACTCCCTTGCCGCAATTCGCGCCCGCTATGGTTCCGCCGGCCTGACGACGTTCGGGCAACTCGACGGCGCCAGCCACTTCTCGGACGACACGCAAATGACGTTGTATACCGTGGACGGCCTTGTGGAAGCCCTCGAATGGGCCAACGACGGCGTTGCGGCGGACGAAATTGCCTGCCTGTGGCTGGCTTACCTGCGCTGGCTCGCCACCCAGGACGTCGCCGTTGCCTCCTCCGCCCCAGTGCCGCAACCGCGGTGGATCGACACCCAGGAGGTCCTGCGTCACCGCCGTGCGCCCGGAAATGCCTGTCTCAGTGGTTTGGCAACGGGCGAGATGGGGACAGTGGCGCGTCCGGTCAATGCCGACTCCAAGGGTTGCGGCACGGTGATGCGTTCGGCCCCGTTCGGACTCATCCCCCACATTTCCCGGGAGGCTGTGTACAAGCTCAGTTCCGACGCCGCGTCGTTGACTCACGGGCACCCTTCCGCGCGGCTCAGCGCCGCAGCCTTCGGCCTCCTGATCCACAACATCGTGGCCGGAAGCGACATCCGCACCGCCGCTACGGAGGCCCTCGCCTACGTCAATGGCGTCCCTACCAAGGCACCGGAGCTGGCGGAGCGGCTGGAAGCGGCCCTCCAGTTGTCGCTGCAGCCAACCCATCTGGACCCCGACGAACTGACCGCAGCGTTGGGCGAGGGATGGATCGCCGAGGAGGCACTCGCCGTCGGGCTTTATGCTGTGTTGGCCACCAGCGGCAGCACGCCGGCAGAACACTTTCGGATCGCAATAGCCGTGGCAATCAATCACAGTGGCGACAGCGACTCCACAGGGTCCATCGCCGGGAACATCCTGGGCGCGTACTACGGCGAAGACTGCCTGCCGGCCGATTGGCTCGAGGCCGTGGAAGCCCCGGAGGTCATCCGCGGCATGGCGGACAGGTTGCTTGCCGTAACCACCGGCTGACTCACCGCTACGTCCGGCGAAGCGTGACGTTGTTGCGGGCCTCGCACACGGCTTCATGGATAAGGCCGCTGCGCTGCAGAAAGCCAAAAATTGCGCAGCCCAGGCAAAAGCCCGCAAATGCCTCCAGCGAAGCCGCCACGATCAGCAGCGCCAGCAGTATCCAAGCGGCGGGCTGGAAAGCGGTGAAAAACAGCACGACGGCGGCACTCGTCAAGGCGGCCCCGATGCCTTGGGCGAAACGCTTGGGAGGACGGGCAACGAGCTTGGCGTGCCCGATCCGGGGCCAGCACCTTGACGGACAGCACTGCGAGCGGTGAGAGACCACAACCAGCCTGGCGGTGATCCGTGCAGCATTATTCGTTCACCGGGTTCGGGAAGGCGAAGACGGCCCGCCAATCCACCCCGCCGTGTGTGGCAGCACCGGCAGGCGGAGGCTGAGGGTTTGGGGAAGGGCCGGCCAGGTCATGCCCCGCCCACCATCTGCAGGAATTCGCCCTCGGAGACAACCTCGATTTGTTGGCCCTTGGCGTGAAGTTCCAAGACCCGTTTGGCTTTGCCGGTCAGGCGTCCGGCGCGAAGGTCGCCTGCCACGAAGCCATCACCGACAATCAGCACGGTGGTCCGTGCTGTGACCCGGCTTTCCGGGCGGGCACCCATATCCGCGGCCCGTGACTTCGCCTCCGGCCTGGTGATGGCGAGGTCGCCCGTGAACACCACGGTCTGGCCGAAGAGCGGATGTCCAGGTTCGGCAGCGGGGTTCGGCAAGGGGTTGGGCCCCTCCTCCGGCCACGCCGCGAAACCGCTGGGGACGCCCATGGCTCGTCCCAGTGTTCGTTCGGCTGAGCTGCCGGTCCTGGCCGCGAGCGCGGACATGGTCGCTTTGGAGAGACCATGCGCGGGATCGAAGGCCGGCTGCTTCGGCAGGTTGAGGCCCAGTGATAGATAGAGTTCGGCGATGCTGTTGGCGTTGTTGCGGCGGGCGATGTCCACCAGGATGCCGGCGCAGGCGCGTGCGTCTTCTGCGGCGTCGTGGTGGTTCACCAAGGGAACTCCGGCTTCCTCGGCTGCGTAAGGCAAGGAATTGGACACCAGTGAGTAGCAGCGGCGGGACAGCATCACGGTGCACACGTAGTCGTAGGCTGGTCCGGCAAGACCAGAGACTTCCAGGCCTGAACGGATCACGCCAAGGTCGAAGGCTGCATTGTGCGCTGCGAGTACATCGTCCCCGATGAACGCACCGATTTCCGGGAACAGTTCCCCGAACCTCGGGCGTCCGGCGACGTCTTCGGCACGGATGCCGTGAATTCGCGTGTTGTGGAATTCGAAGTGATCGTGGTTCTCGGGTGGGCGCATCAGCCAGGAGGCTTCCTCCACCACAACGCCACCGCGGACTTTACTGAGGCCTACCGAACACGGCGACCCCCGGAAGCCGTTGGCTGTTTCAAAGTCGATCGCCGTAAAGTCCAATGCCACTGGACAAGATTACAGCCGGTAAAGGCCGCCCCAGCCGATTTCCGCGGCGGGGCGGCCCTTCCGGCCTGCTTTGTGGTGAACGCTACATTCGGCGCTTATGGGGTTGCCCTGCGAAGGGTCGCGTAGGAGCCGACTGCGAGAACGACGCACAGCAGCGCGGCCCACCCGCTGATGGTTAGCGGTGTTTGCTGGGCAAACCAGCTTCCAACGTGCCCCCACCACTCAAGCAATGTTGTGAGGGCTGCGAAGCCTATCAACGCCAAGGCGGTTCCCAGGGTGGAGATCAGGGTGCCCGTGGTTCCCCAGCGCTTGAATATGGTGGCGAACCAGAATCCAATGATGAACATGAACATCATCAGTACGAAGAAGAACGCCGCGGTGGAGTACCAGGGACCATCCGTTACCCATGGGATGTTGAAGAAGTAGCCGTAGATGCCCCAGCCTGTGGTTGCCCTTTCAATGACACCACCGAGCAGGTAGAGCGCTGTCATCCCGAGTGCGATGAGGGAGAAGAGACCCAGAGTTCCCAGGTAGAACGCCCTGCGGCTGATGCTCAGGCCCTGGGAGAACGGGAACACCAAGGTCATGCTTTGGATTCCGAGAACCAGGAAATACCACAGGGGCGCTTGGCTTCCGCCACCGTTTTTGCCCTCGGTGACGGGGATGAGTGCGAAGATGGCGAGCGACATCAGGAAGGCTGCCGCCAGGATGGTCAACGGCCATCCGATGTACGTCCATTTATTGATCAGTTGCATTCGGGCAACTGCCAGGGTCCTGCTCATCGCCTTGCCTCCAACGTGTCGTCGGCGAGTTCTTCTGTTCTCGACGCGGGTCCGGGTACTCCCGAGCCCGCCATGGTTTTGCGGACCACCAACTGCTGCAGGGAAACGGGCGACAATTCGAGACCAAGCTCTTGGGCCACGCCACGTTCGCTGCTGCTGAGCGCCTCGTCCACTGTCACGGACGCCAGGGAGCCCAACGTTTCGCGGTGCAGAATCCTGCGGCCGGTCAGGAAAGCGTCCACTTTTTCCACGGAACCTGAAACGGTGACAGCCGAACCGCGGATTTCTTCGGCGTCGGCGTCCATGATGATCCGTCCCCGGTCAATCACCACAACATGTTCCAGGAGGTTTGCTACCTCGTCGATCAGGTGGGACGACAGGATGATGGTGCGCGGGTGCTCTGCATAGTCCTCCACGAGGCGGTCGTAGAACAACTGGCGGGCTACTGCGTCGAGCCCCAGATACGGCTCATCGAAGAATGTCAGTTCTGCTCGGGACGCCAGTCCGATGATGACTCCCACGGCAGACAACTGGCCGCGGGAGAGTTTCTTGATCCGCCTCTTGACGGGAAGCTGGAAGTCCTCGGCCAGGCGGTCCGCGAAGTCCTGGTCCCAGTTTTTGTAGAAGAGCGCAGCCGAGCGGAAGGCGTGCTGCGGCTGGAAGTCCTCCGGATATTTCTGCGATTCACGGATGAAGCAGATCCGGGACAGGACGGCGTCGTTCTCGTAAGCGTTGGCGCCAAAAACCAGGGCTTCACCGGAGGTGGCGAAAGCCTGGGCCGTAAGGATGGACATCAGCGTTGTCTTGCCGGCACCGTTGCGTCCCAACAGGCCGTAGATTCGGTTTGCCGAGAGGCTGAGGGTGACGTTGTCCAGTGCGTTGACGTCTTTGTAGTGCTTGACCAGGTTACGGGCCTCGACGATGGTCTCGTTCACAGGGCCGCGCTCCTTTCTTTATCGGTCCCGGGTTCCGGGGCAAGCCCCGAGCTTCGTTCAATCATGGTGTTCAGCTGCTCGGCCGAGATGCCCAGTTTCCGGGCTTCCAATGTCAGCGGCTTGACGTACTGTTCGAAGAACTCTTCAGTGCGGCGCGCAACCAGCTGGGCACGGGCCCCTGTAGCGACGAACATCCCTATCCCCCTGCGTTTGTAGAGAATTCCTGAATCCACCAGCACATTGACGCCCTTGGCGGCAGTCGCCGGGTTGATGCGGTGGAAAGCTGCGAACTCGTTGGTGGAGGGCACCTGCGATTCCTCGGCCATGCTGCCGTCCACGATTCCGTTTTCGATGAGTTCGGCGATCTGCATGAAGATCGGTTTGCTGTCATCGATCATGAGCACCACCGCCTTACTGGTTCATTACTCATGTAACTAACCATACAACCGGTGAACCAGGAGTCAATCGGCTCACCGGAAAAACACGACGACGGCCGTCAAGTAGGCTTGATGGGTGATCTTTACTGCGATAAGCGACCTTGCCGTATCCACTTTCGGGGGCGCGGGCCCGGTACAGCCGCCTATGGCTTCGTTCCTGCCGGACTGGCTGAACCCCGACGTCTTCCTCCGCGATTCACCTTTGGGACCGTGGGTGGTCCTTCTGGTCTGCGCCATTGTGTTCGCAGAAACAGGCCTCCTTGTGGGGTTCTTCCTGCCCGGTGACTCGATGCTGTTCACGGCGGGGCTCCTGGTCTCCACCGGGGCTATCGAGTTCAACCTCTGGGCCATGTGCGCCATGATCATCGTGGCTGCCATCATCGGCAACCAGACCGGTTATCTCATAGGATCCAAGGCCGGCCCGGCCATCTTCAACAAGCCCGACTCCAGGCTTTTCAAAAAGGAGAACGTGGAGAGCGCCCATGCGTTCTTCGAAAAGCACGGCGGCAAAGCCTTGATACTGGCACGGTTCGTTCCCATCATCCGCACCTTCGTGCCGGTGATCGTGGGCGTGGCTCAGATGGACAAGCGCAAGTTCTTCCTCTTCAACGTCATCGGCGCCGTCCTTTGGGGCGGCGGTGTTACCCTGCTCGGCGCATGGCTTGGCCAGTTCGAGTGGGTTGGAAACAACATCGACATTATCTTCATCGTCATCGTTCTGATCTCGGTCATCCCCATCTTCATTGAGATCGGCCGTGGATTCATGGCAAAGCGCAGGGCCGCTGCCGAAGGCACGGACCCCGTGGAGGAATTCATCGAGGAACACGAGGGCGGCAAGCACGGCGAGCACTAAGGCTCCTGGAACCCCTGAAACGCGAAAGGCACCCCGCAGCAGCGGGGTGCCTTTTCACGTACAGGAGCAAGCTACGCGGCGTCTGGCCCGGACAACGCCGATACGATGGCGGGCAACAAAGCACGGAACGCCTGTCCGCGGTGGCTGATGGCGTTCTTTTCTGCGGGGCTAAGCTCGGCACAGCTCCGATCCATTCCGGCGGGTTGCAGCACGGGGTCGTAGCCGAAACCACCCTCGCCGCGGGGTTCACGCAGCAACGTCCCTTCCAACTGGCCATACTCCACGGTCTCGTGGGCAATGCCGTCGGGACCCGGGACCGCCAAGGCAGCAGCGCATACGAACGCAGCTCCGCGGAAAGCGTCCGGAACATCGGAGAGCTGTGCCAGCAACAGGTTCAGATTGCCGATGTCATCACCATGCGTGCCGGACCAGCGTGCCGAGAAGATACCCGGAGCCCCGCCCAGGACATCAACGGCCAATCCCGAGTCGTCGGCGATGGCCACCAGGCCGGTCGCCTCCGCCACCGCCCTGGCCTTGAGGAGGGAGTTCTCAGCAAAGGTGACACCGGTTTCGGCAACATCCGGGGCACCTGCCGCAGCGGCGTCCACCACCTGGGTATCGACGTCGAGCCCTGGCACCTGGCCCCGCAGCAGTTCCCGGAGTTCCTTCAGCTTGCCCTTGTTGTGTGTTGCCAGGACGAGGCGTGGAGCCTCAGAGGCCTGTGCGCTGCTCACGGTGCTTCGGCCAGCGTCTCACGCTGGATGGCGGACAGCTGCGTGGTGCCGAGGAGTGCGAGGTCCAAGAGGGCGTTGAGCTCGTCGCGATCGAACGGAGCGCCTTCTGCGGTGCCCTGAACTTCCACGAACTTGCCCGAACCGGTCACCACAACGTTCATGTCCGTCTCCGCACGAACGTCCTCCACATACGGAAGATCCAGCATCGGGACGCCGTCAATGATGCCCACGGAGACCGCTGCAATGGTATCCACCAGGGGCTCCGCGTTGCGTGCAATGAGCTTGTTCTCACGTGCAAAGCGGATAGCTTCCGCCAGCGCCACGTAAGCGCCGGTGATCGCGGCGGTGCGCGTGCCGCCGTCGGCCTGCAGGACGTCGCAGTCCAGAACGATCGTGTTTTCGCCCAGTGCCTTGGTGTCGATGATGGAGCGCAGCGAGCGGCCAATGAGGCGCGAGATCTCATGCGTGCGCCCACCGATCTTGCCCTTGACCGACTCGCGGTCGGAACGGGTGTTCGTGGCACGGGGAAGCATGGCGTACTCGGCCGTGACCCATCCGCGGCCTTCGCCCTTGAGCCAGCGGGGCACACCCTCGGTCAGGGAAGCGGTGCACAGAACCCGGGTGTTGCCGAATTCGATCAGTGCCGAGCCCTCGGCCTGCTTCGACCAGCCGCGGGTGATGCTGATGGGTCGCAGTTGATCGGGGGTCCGGCCATCGGCGCGGATGACGGGAGTGGCTGTAGCTTCAGAAGTCATGGTTCAAGCTTAGCCAAGCTGAAGGCACCACCCCGACGCGGGGTAAGGTGCGAGGCTAGATCGTGTAGTGGACTCCGGCGACGGCGACTGCAACGTCACCGGTGAAGACCGGCTTGGCCTCGGACAACACCTTGGTCTGGGAGGTCCACACCGGGATGTGTGTCAGGAGGAGGCGTTTGGCACCGGCATTCATGGCAGCCTCACCTGCACGCTTGCCCGTAAGGTGGACGTCCTTGATGCCGTCATCCCTGCCTTCCTCGAATGCCGCCTCGCACAGGAACAAGTCCGAGCCCCTCGCGGCGTCCTCGAGCCCCTGGCAGGAATCCGTGTCCCCGGAGTACGTCAGGATCCTGGTAACGGGAACGCCGTCCTTGCCCGGTTCCGTGGCAGTAACGCGCAAGGCGTAAGCCTCCTCGACGGGGTGGTTGACCGCGAAAGGGGTCACAGTGAAGGGACCCACCGTGACCGGCTTGAGCTCGGTCCAGTTGGTGAAGTCGAATTCCTCGTGCATGCCGGGGTCGAGGTCCAGCCCGTAGGCGGTGGCCATTCTGTCCGCAGTAGCCGCAGGACCCCACACTGGCAGGCGATCCCGGCCCCAGCCGCCCGGCTTCCAACGAACCGCGACGTGGAGGCCGCAGAGGTCCATGCAGTGATCAGGGTGCAAGTGCGTGAGGAAGATCGCATCGATGTCTTCCAGATCCGTATAGCGCTGGATGGCGCCCAAAGCTCCGCTGCCCAGGTCCATCACGATCTTCCACTCGCGCTCACCGTCGTGCGCTGTCACCAGATAGCACGACGCCGGCGAACCAGGACCGGGGAACGAGCCCGTGCAACCTACGATGGTCAGTTTCACAGGCCACGTCCCATGGTGGTGCGAGCTTCGCCGGTGAGGGTGTCCTCCGGCTGGACGAAGTACGAGCGGCGGGACAGCCCTGCTCCCGAACGTGCGGCTTCCAGCATCTCCGGAGTGATGCGGGCCAGGCTGCCTGTGGGGTACTGGGCCGCGACGTGATCCACGTGCTTCACGGAGAGGACTTCCGGCCCCAGGAAGCGGCGGGCCAGGGTCTCGAACTGCGTGGCATCACCCGTGGCTACGAATTCGTGGCTCGGCGCCTGTGCCTCCGTCCGCTGGATGCCGTGGTTGGCCAAAGCACGGTAGACATCCTTGGCCGTCTCCTCAGCGCTGGAAACCAGGGTGACGTCCTCGCCCATGACGAAAGAAATCACGCCTGTCAGCAGCGGGTAGTGGGTGCAGCCCAGGACAACAGTGTCCACGCCGGCGGACTTGAGGGGCTCCAGGTATTCATTGGCAGCAGCCAGGAGGTCGGGACCGGTGGTGATTCCCGCCTCCACGAAGTTCACGAACGCCGGGCAAGCCACGGAAGTGATGGTGAGGTCCGGCGCGGCGGCAAACGTATCCTCATAAGCTCTGGACCCCACAGTGGCCGAGGTTCCGATCACGCCGATCTTGCCGGAGCGGGTAGCAGAGACTGCACGCCGGACTGCCGGCTGGATAACCTCGATGACCGGGATGCCATAACGGGCCGTGTAGCGTTCCCTCGCATCACGGAGCACAGCGGCGGATGCCGAATTGCAGGCAATGGTCAGCAACTTCACGCCTGAATCCACCAGTTCGTCCATGACGCCCAGCGCGTTGGCACGGACTTCGGCTATGGGCAGTGGACCATAGGGGCCATTAGCGGTGTCGCCGACGTAAAGAATCGATTCGTTGGGGAGTTGATCGATGATGGAACGTGCCACCGTCAACCCGCCCACGCCTGAATCAAAAATGCCGATCGGACGTGCCCCTATGAGTTCCCCGTTGCTGGTGGGGGTGCTGCTGCCCAACGCGCCGCTTGGTGAACCCGATGCTGAAGTCATAATTATTCGAGAATAAGGCTTCCCGTGGTGTCCGGCCATTAACTGTGTTCTCCGCCTCGTGTCTGATTTGTCACAGAGCTGAAGCAGCAACCCGCCATCCGGATCAGGATTTCGCCTGCCTTGCGGCCATCATTGCCTGCACCAAGGACTCCTGGAGCCACGTCGTGAAGTTGTAGACGAGGGCCAAGTAACTCTCCACATCCTCCGCCTGGCTCCAGTCCTGCATGCTGTGGATGTGCTCTGCATCCGCTTCATCGCGGATGTCCAGGCGTTCGGCCAGGACAAGCCGGACGTCGTTCAGCGCCATCGACCACCGCTTGGCATCCTCCGGCGTCAGAACAAGCTCGTTTTTGTCCAGGCCCAAAGCTGCAGCCCTCAAGGCACCAATTTTGCTCTCCCGAACAGAGCGTTCGGTGAGCTGGCGGAACTCCAGCGAGCCCTCGTCGTCGTCCTTCATGACGTTCGGCAACAGGCGCAGCAGGGCGCGGTCGTTGGGCTTCTTGACGTCCATGTCCAGGCCGATCAGCGCCGCCAGCGGGTCTTCGTTCTCCCGAACGTCCGATTCCAACATGGAAATGACGTCGTCCAGCAACCCGCGCAGGAGGTCACGCTCCGCGGGCTCCAGGTATCCGCTGATGCCTTTGAGTCCGTATTTGAATGCCTTAGCCACGCTGGCGGCCGCCCTTTCCGGGTGTTTCGTTGCCGCTCGCGGCCTTCTCCACAGTGGCCCACAGACCGAAACCGTGCATGGCCACCGCGTGCTGCTCCACTTGTTCCTTGCTGCCATGGGCCACAATGGACCGGCCCTTCTTATGGACCTCCATCATGAGCTTGTGGGCTTTGGACTCGGAGTAGCCGAAGTAACTCTGGAACACATAGCTCACATAGCTCATCAGGTTCACGGGATCATTCCAGATCACAAGGTTCCACGGGATATCAGGGGCTGTCAGGACATCGGTGGACGACTGCTCTGCAGCTTTCGTCCTCTCATCAATGTCCGTGCCATACGCAACGCTAGGGCTCATCTGTCCATTCTATGGCGGCTCGCACTAGAGTGAATTCGTGAGTAGAGCCTCGTCGTGGGACCACCCCGCAACTTCCTTGTACACAGACCACTACGAACTGACCATGCTTCAGGCAGCCTTGCATTCGGGCGCCGCGCACCGCCGCTCGGTGTTCGAGGCATTCGCCCGGCGGCTGCCGGACGGCCGCCGCTATGGCGTAGTGGGCGGCACAGGCCGCCTCTTGGAGGGCATCGCAGACTTCCGTTTCGGCGACGCCGAGCTCGCGTTCCTTGAGCTAAACAAAGTGGTCAACCAGGAAACCCTGGACTACTTGGCCGACTACAAATTCAGCGGCGACATCTGGGGTTACGCCGAGGGTGACGCCTATTTCCCCAACTCCCCCATCCTCATCGTCGAATCAACGTTCGCCGAGGCCTGCATCCTGGAAACGTTCATCCTGTCAGTCCTCAACCACGACAGCGCCATTGCTTCCGCGGCCTCAAGGATGACCTCAGCGGCCGGCACACGCCCGTGCATCGAAATGGGCTCCAGGCGTACCCAGGAAGAATCAGCGACGGCGGCGGCCCGCGCCGCCGTGATTGCCGGCTTCGCCAGCACCTCCAACCTGGAAGCCGGCCGGCGCTACGGCATCAAAACCGTCGGCACAGCCGCACACTCCTTCACCCTCCTGCACGACACCGAACGGGAGGCCTTCGAGGCACAGATCGCAGCGTTCGGTCCAGGCACCTCGCTGCTGGTGGATACCTACGACGTCGAGACGGCGGTGCGTACCGCCGTCGAACTGGCCGGTGACAAACTCGGCGCAGTCCGGCTGGATTCGGGCGACCTCATTGCGCAGGCGCAGTGGGTACGGCAAATGCTGGATGACCTCGGCAACGTCAACACCCGCATCGTGGTCACCTCGGACCTCGACGAATTCGCCATCGCAGCGCTCCAGTCGGCGCCGGTTGACTCCTACGGTGTTGGTACGTCCCTGGTCACCGGATCCGGGGCACCCACCGCGAGCATGGTCTACAAGCTGGTCAGCCGCACCAACGACGCCGGCGAGTTCATTTCAGTTGCCAAGGCAGCCAAGAACAAGGCGAGTGTTGGTGGACGCAAATACGCCCTCCGCAAGCTCAACGAACGCGGCCGGGCCACCCAGGAGATTGTTGGCATCGGTCACCGCCCGGAAGATGACGGCAATGACCGCGTCCTGCTCCACCAATTCGTCAAGAACGGCGAGGTGCTGCCCGGATGGACCGGACCGGAAGGCGTCATCCGTGCCCGTGAACGGCACGCAGCCACCATGGCAGAGCTGCCCGCCGTCGTGAACCGCTTGCAGCGTGGCGAAGCTGCCATCCCCACCATCTACGAGGAGAACTGATGTCCAGGGCCCTGATCATCGTCGATGTACAAAATGACTTCTGCGAAGGCGGAACGCTCGCCGTCGAAGGAGGAGCCGCGGTAGCCGGTGCCATCACGGAGTATGTAGACGCCAACCAGCAACACTTCGATCACATCGTTGCCACCCAGGACTGGCACATCGAGCCCGGCGAGCACTTTTCGGATGACCCGGACATGGTTGATTCCTGGCCTCCGCACTGCAGGGCCAGGAGCAAAGGTGCCGAACTCCACGAAGACCTTGATCCCGAGTACATCCAGGCCTACTTCCGCAAAGGGCAGTTCACCGCTGCCTACTCCGGATTCGAGGGCGTCCTGGCTCCTGAGGACGATGTCCCCACCGGTGACCTCAAAGCAGGCACCACCCTAACTGAAGTCCTCGATGAAGACGCGATCGGGCTTGACGACTGGCTGCAAAGCCACGACGTCGAGGAAGTGGTGGTAGTGGGGCTCGCAACGGACTACTGCGTCAAGGCCACGGCACTGGATGCTGTGCAGGCCGGTTACACCACCACGGTCATCGCTGAACTCACGGCCGGAATCGCCGAAGACCTCACCGACGCCTACGACGAAATGGAAGCCGCCGGCGTCGAGGTTGAACGCGACTGAAGCTGAAACGGCTGGAAACACGGGAGGGCGCCGCAACCGCGGCGCCCTCCCGTGTTTACTGCTGAAATTCGAACCAGCTACTTCCTGCCGATGAACCAATCCTGGAGCTTGCGCAGGCGGGCCTGCAACTGTTCCTCGTTCGCTTGGGCAACAGCGGGACCGCCGCACACTTCACGCAGCTTGGTATGAACCACTCCATGCGGCGTGCCGGTGCGGGCGGACCAGGCCGCCACGTTCTTGGCCAGCTCGTTGCGCAGGTCCATCAGCATGCGGTGGTCGGGAACCGCGGGCGAAGCCGCAGCTGCCAAGGGCGACTGGCGCTTCTTTCGTGACTGCTGTTCGTGCTGGCGCTGACGCAAGAGCGTACCTACTTGCTCGGCGTCAAGAAGCCCCGGAATTCCCAGGAAGTCCAACTCTTCATCCGAACCGATATCCGCACCTGTGCCGAACTCGCCGCCGTCAAAAAGGACCCGGTCAAAAGAGGCCTGGGAATCCAAGGCTTCGAACTTGCCCTTGGTGAGCTCGTCCGAGGCCTTGTCCTCGCGGTTGGCCTCCGCCATGAGGTTTTCTTCCGGGTTGAAAAGGCCGTCCTCGTCTTTTTCGGGGCGGTCCAACGCGTGATCGCGTTCGGCCTCCATGGTGTTGGCGAGCACCATCAGCGGAGGTACGGAGGGCAGGAAGACCGACGCCGTCTCGCCCCTCTTGCGGGCACGCACAAAGCGCCCCACGGCCTGGGCAAAGAACAGCGGCGTTGACGTTGAGGTGGCATACACGCCCACGGAGAGACGTGGAACGTCCACGCCTTCGGACACCATGCGGACAGCCACCATCCAGCGCTGGTCCCCAGCGGAGAATTCCTCGATCTTGCTGGAAGCCTTGGAATCATCGGAAAGAATCACAGTGGGCGACTGGCCCGTAATCTTCTTCAGCTGACCGGCATAGGCGCGGGCGTCATCGTGATCCGTGGCAATCACCAGGCCACCGGCGTCCGGAACCGTCCGCCGAACCTCGCCGAGCCGTTTGTCCGCAGCTGCAAGCACGGCTGGGATCCACTCGCCGGTGGGGTTCAAAGCAGTTCGCCAAGCCTGCGAGGTGATGTCCTTCGTGACGGCAGCCTCGCCCAGCGACGCCGCCATTTCATCTCCGGCACTTGTCCGCCAGCGCATCTGGCCGGAATAGGCCATGAACAGCACAGGACGCACCACATGGTCCCGCAGGGCGTTGCCATAACCGTAGGTGTAGTCGGCCTTGGAACGGCGAATACCGTCGCGGTCCTCGGCGTACTCAACGAAAGGAATCGGCGACGTGTCCGAACGGAAGGGTGTACCTGTCAAGGACAAGCGCCGCGCAGCAGGATCAAAGGCCTCGCGCAGGCCGTCACCCCACGAGAGAGCCTCGCCGCCGTGGTGGATTTCGTCGAGGATCACCAAGGTGCGGGCAGCTTCAGTCTTCGCGCGGTGCAGCATGGGCTTGCTCGCCACCTGCGCATATGTGACCGCGACACCCACGAACCCGCGGCCGTGTTGGCCGTCTGAGTTCTTGAAGTTTGGATCAATGGCGACGCCCACTTTTGCTGCGGCGTCCGCCCACTGCCGCTTCAAGTGGTCAGTGGGCGCCACAATGGTGATGCGGTTGACCACCCCGCTGTCCAGCAGGGTGGTGGCGATGCGCAGCGCGAAAGTGGTCTTACCAGCGCCGGGCGTTGCCACAGCGAGGAAGTCCTTTGGATTGCGGGTCATGTAGAGGTCAAGCGCCTCCTGCTGCCACGCACGGAGTTTGGGCGCCGTACCCCAGGCAGCACGCTCCGGGTACGCCGGAGGCAGCGATGGTCCGCCAAAAAGTGTTTCTGTCATGCTGACTCCCCCGGCCTGATGGCAGCGACCACGATCGCCGGCTTTCCGGGCACGCCAAAGCGGACCGAAAGACTGTGATGATCAGTGTGGGCCGGTGTTCTCTTCCCACCCACTACTTGGAGTTGCCCGGGCCGCCGTTTTTTCCACCGTCGTTACCGGGGCGGAGGCCTTCGTAAATCTCCTTGCACTCCGGGCAGACCGGGAACTTCTGGGGATCGCGCCCCGGCGTCCAGACTTTACCGCACAGGGCAATGACGGGCTCGCCGGTCAGGGCCGACTCCATGATCTTTTCCTTGCGGACGTAGTGCGAAAACCGCTCGCGGTCGCCGGGTTCCACTTCCTGACGCGTTTCCTCACGCTCAATAGTGGAAGTGGACGTTCCGGCTCCGGAAAGCTCGCGCATGGGGTCGTTTTCGAATGGATCCGGAGGAAGCGTAGTCATGCCAAACATCTTACCGTCTACAGTCCCTGCCACTCCGGCTTGTTGTCATAGGTGTGCCGATAATAGTCGGCCAATTTCAGCGACGACGCGGCCGCCTCGTCCACCAGAATCGTGGCGTGCGGGTGCATCTGAAGGATGGACGCCGCGCAAATGGCAGCTACCGGGCCCTCCACGAAATCGCGAACCGCCTGGGCTTTCTGGGCACCTGTTGCGACCAACACCACATGCCGGGCATCCATGATGGTCCCGAGGCCCTGTGTGACTACGTGATGGGGAACGTCGTCAATGCTGTCGAAGAACCGGGCGTTGTCCTTGCGGGTCTGCTCGATCAGCGTTTTGATACGTGTACGGGAGGCCAAGGAAGATCCGGGCTCATTAAAACCGATATGCCCGTCCGTGCCGACGCCCAGAATCTGGAGATCCACTCCGCCCACGGCCTTGATGGCATCTTCATAGCTTTGGCACGCTGCCTCAAGGTCCGCGGCCGCACCATCCGGTCCGTGGACATTCTCCGGCTTGATATTGACCCGATTGGTGAACTCGCGCCGAATCACCTCGCGGTAAGACTCGGGATGTCCTGCTTCGAGCCCGACATACTCATCCAAAGCGAAACCGTGTGCTTGACTGAAGTCCAATCCCCCGGCTTCGTAGCGGCTTGCCAGTTCGTCGTAGATAGGCAGCGGAGACGAGCCCGTGGCCAAGCCCAGGACCGCGTTGGGCTTACGGCGCACCAGTGCCTCGATGGCGTCGGCTGCCAGCGCACCGATTTGCTTGGTGCCAGGGAGAATGACAACTTCCATCGTCACGGCCTTTCGTAGTTATGGTCTTCGAGCTAATTCACAATGAGGTTATCCCATGTCCCACCTTAGGGCACGGTTATTACGGGGCTAGCGGTTCACGCTGAGTTGGGCGAACATTTCCGGACCCCGCGCGTCCAACCATTTTCCACCGAGGCGCACACCAACCACGAACAAGATGACGCCCAGTAAAGGACCGACGGCCAGGTTGATCCATCCGGCCTCGGGGCCCCCGCTGAACGCTTGGACAGCCACCAGTGCAAGCTCCGGAACGAGCAGGAGCGCCAAGAGGCCCATGCCAACGGCCTGGACTGCCAGCGTCTGGGCGACATTTCCCGGAGGCTTCTTGAAAGGACTGTCCCCCGGCAACGGCACGGCGATGTTGTAGCGGGCCGACATCACGGATGAGAGTCCCAAGCCGGTGAAGAGCGTTCCCAGCGACAAGCCCAAAAGGTTGGGCAGCCATTGCCAATCACCAGTGACGAAGAGTGGCCCTATGGTGAACACCAGCACCACTGGAAGTGAGATCGCCAAGCATGCCAAAGCCCGTCCCAGGCGATCGTCAATGCCCCGGACTCCCGCCGCGAGGTGAAGGGCAAAAGCGGTGTTGTCATACGAGACGTCGGCGCAAATGGACCACGCCATCATGAACGCGGTCAACGGCCCCAAAAGCATCAGCAGACCATAGCTGCCACTCTGTGATCCGCTGAAGAAAAAGAGAACGGGGAACAACGGAACAATCACCAGGGATGCCGCGTACCTCGGATCCTTCATCCAATAGATTAAGGACCGGGCAGCAACTGCGCCCGCAGGCGTCCCGGGGAGTACGCCGAACAATCCGAGTTTTCCGCCCTTCCTTGCCGAGCCTCCGGAGTACGGAGGGGTCACCAGGGCTCGCTGCAGCAGAAGATGCCAGCACAGGAGGAGGCCGGCGATGGTTGCCGCCGAGATCAGAAACTTGAGCGCCGCGGCGCCCACGTTGCCGGACTCAAGGTCGCCACCCAGAGACCACGCCGCACCTAGCGGCGTCCAGGACACAGTGCGGGCCAACACGGGCAGGTAGTCGGCGCTGCCGCGAACCCCGTCCACGATTCCCACCATGATGGGCCCCAACAGCATCAGCGGAATGAAGACGATGATGCTGCTGACGTCTTTGAAGCGTCGCGAAGAGGCAAGGCCGGCCGTCGCCGTCGTAACCACCTTGGACAAAACTACGCACGTAAGGGCCGCCAGGATGGCACCCAACAAAGCACCCGCTACGGCCGGAACACTGCGCCACCAGGTACCCACCGTGCCCAAGGCGGCGAGCAAGGTGGCGATGCCCGGAATGCCAATGAACCCTGCCAACGCAAGCCCCGCCAGGAGCTGCCTCGGCGGAATAGCGAACGTCGTAAAACGAGCGGGATCCAAAGTCATGTCAGCCGCGGAAGCGACGAGGGGAATTATGGCCCACCCCAGCACAGTGGCTGCACCGCCCAGCACCACAGCGGTATGGGCAATCTCAGCGTCAACCCAGCGCAGCGCAATGAGTCCGCCGATCAAGAGTGACAGGACGCCCAGTGCATACAGCAAGCCGAGGGCCATGCCCACCAACTGCCACGGGCTGCGTTTGAATCCGTTAAGAAGCAGGCGCCACTTCAGGTTTAGAAGGTGCGCAACCATTCCAGCCCCTCCGTCCGGTGTCCGCCGCCCACCAACTGCACAAACCGTTCTTCCAAGGTGGAGCCGTTCCGGACCTCATCCACGGATCCTGCCGCCAGCACCCGCCCGCCCGCGACCACGGCGACGTGGCTGCACATGCGCTGCACAAGGTCCATGACATGGCTGGACACAATGACGGTGCCGCCGGAGGAGACGTAACTCTCCAAAATGCCCCTGATGTTGGCAGCCGAAACAGGATCCACCGATTCAAAAGGCTCATCCAGGACGAGGAGCCGGGGTGCATGGATAAGTGCGGACGCAAGGGCGATCTTCTTGGTCATACCTGCCGAGTAGTCAACAACCAACGTACCGGCGTCTGCTTCAAGATCAAGGGCAGCCAGCAATTCAGAAACCCTTGAGCCCACCACGTCACGGTCCATTCCGCGGAGCAACCCCGAATAGGTGACTAATTGTTCGCCCGTCAGCCTGTCGAACAAGCGCACGCCATCCGGCAGGACGCCCATGAGCTTCTTAGCCTCCAAGGGCTGCTTCCAGACGTCCACGCCGTGAACCAGGGCCGTGCCAAAATCGGGCCGCAGCAGGCCAGTAGCCATGGACAGCGTGGTGGTCTTGCCGGCACCATTGGGACCAACCATCCCGTAGAACGAACCCGCAGGTACCTCCAGGCTCACGCCATCGACGGCGATCTTCTCGCCGAATCGCTTGGCCAAGCCCCGGATGGAAAGTGCAGCCAACGGCGTACCCTCCGCAGAACCTTTGGAAGGCAACAGGAGGTTGCCAACCCCCGGCTGGTCGACGTGCTGCGTTTCGGGAGCCAGCGGCGTTGCCGGGGATTGTGGCGCAGCGGACGCTTGTGGCGGCGCGGACGTGGGCGTGGGTTCATGGCGTGGTTCCGTCATGAACACAGCCTAACCTTTGCCAACACTAACCTGAGGAGCTCCTAGAAGCCGTGGCGGGGGACGGCCCGCTGATACTGCGGAACCCAAGGAATATCATGGCCTAGTTCGTAGGCTGCCCTGAGCCACCAGTGCGGATCCCGCAACGCGGCCCTGGCCATGAAAACGGCATCCGCCCTTCCGTTGGCCACAATGTCCTCCGCCTGCGCGGCACTCGTGAGCAAACCCACCGCGCCGGTGGGAACACCGGCGTCGTTCTTCACACGGTGGGCGAAACCTGCCTGATAACCGGGCACAGCCCTGATCTGCTGATGCGCTACTGCGCCGCCGCTGGAAACGTCCACCAGATCAACGCCACGTTCGGCAGCGGCGCGGGCCAGACGAACAGAAGCGTCAGGATCAACGCCGCCCTCCGCCCAATCAGACGCTGAGATACGGAGCAGGAGGGGCATGGAGTCGGGAATGGCATCCCTGACCGCATCCACCACGGTGAGCATCAGCCGGTTCCGTCCCTCCTCGTTTCCGCCCCAGCCATCGGTCCGGGTGTTGATGAGGGGGCTTTGAAACTGGTGCAGCAGGTAGCCATGAGCTCCGTGGATCTCCACAGTGTCAAAGCCCACTGCCACGGCGCGACTCGCAGCGGCAGCGAAGTCAGCCACCACGCCGTGGATATCCTCTTCACTCATAACGTGCGGCGCAGCATAGCCATCAAACGGATCGCCGGTAGGTCCCACGGTGACCCATCCGCCGTCGGACTCCGGAACTGAGCCGGAGCGATCCGAAAACGGCCAATACGTAGATGCCTTGCGCCCCGCGTGGGCGAGTTGCGCCCCTATCTTGCAGTCGACGGCGGCATGCCGGTGCACGAACGCCA
Organism: Pseudarthrobacter sp. PvP004; assembly: GCF_017876035.1. NCBI lineage: Bacteria > Bacillati > Actinomycetota > Actinomycetes > Micrococcales > Micrococcaceae > Pseudarthrobacter > Pseudarthrobacter sp. PvP004. The sequence goes on along the minus strand of NZ_JAGINL010000001.1, from coordinate 842,979 downwards.
CTATCCGTTCCCATCCGGCAGCCTGCTCATCTGAGTACAGCCCGGCGTCCAGCGGGCTGATCCGGCCTGCCGCGTTCACCGCCGCTGCCTCACTCAGGATCAACGCGGCGCCGCCGGCGGCAAAAGAGCCCAAGTGCATCAAGTGCCAGTCATTCGGGACGCCTTCCCCGGTCTCCGGATGGCAACTGTACTGGCACATCGGCGATACCCAACCACGGTGCGGGACGCTAAGAGAGCGCAGCTGAAGCGGTGTGAACAGCGCGGATGTCACTAGAAGAGAACCCTCGCGAGCCCCTGACGGGCCTTTGCCACCCGTTGGTCCTGGGTGCCCACAACCTCAAAAAGCTCAAGAAGGCGCAGGCGGGCAGTCTCACGCTCGGGGCCGAAGTTCCTGCCAATGAACGTGATGATGCGGTTGAACGCGTCCTCGATGTGACCGCCGGAAATGTCCAGGTCGGCCACATCCAACTGGGCCTGGACGTTGTCCGGCTCTTTCGCGGCGAGGTCGCGGAGGCTTTCAGCCTCGGGTGCAGAGAGTTTTTCCAAGCGTGCCATCAGCTCCACCTGGGCAAGGCCGGCCTTGGCGTCCGTGTCTGCCGGCTGCTCGAGGAGCGCCTGCTTGTAAGCTGCGGCTGCTGCGGCATAGTCTCCGGCTTCGATCGCGTCAATGGCGGCCTGGTGAAGTGGAGGCAGTGGTGCCGGTTCGGTGTCCTCGCCCGGCGCCGCGTCACCTATGCTGCCTGTTACCCCGTTGGCTGCAGCAACCTTAAGAAGTTCCTCCACAAGGCTTCGGATCTGCTCGTCATCAGCGGGCCCTTGGAAAAGCGGAACGGGCTGTCCCTTAACCACAGCAACGGCTGTGGGGACGGCCTGGACCTGGAAAGCCTGCGCCAGCTGCGGGAAAGCGTCCACATCAGCGGCTGCAAGCACCAGACGGCCACCGTAGCCTTCAACAACGCGCTCTGCTGCGTCGAGGACGGCGGGTGACTCGGGCGCATAGCGCGACCAAAGAAGGAAGAGCACGGGGATCTGCGCAGACAGCTGCACCAGATCCTGGAAATTTGATTCGGTTGCATCCACCCGAAGTGGAGCTTGGCCGGTTTCGCCTGCTGGGGGCGTGCCGTTCTCAGGCGTTTCGCCCTGCCCCGAAACAGGAGCGGCAGGCACCGGCGGGGCGGCCGGGCGGCGCAGCGACGACAGGTCAACGGCACCGCGAAGATTGAGCTGGCTGGCAGCGGCTGGAGTGGGTCGGTATCCGGGCGAACTCATACCGTCCACTCTAGCCGCTGCCCTGCCATGGATATGCCTTACTTGAAGCTGGCCCCCACCAGCCCGCGGGTTGCGGCCACGAGCTTCATGGGATCGGCAGAACCTGCCGGCGGAATGTATACGGCCACGGATTCGGCGAAGTTCAGTACCATGCCCGTCGTGGTTTCCTTTCCACCGGCGAAGACCGCAGAATCATCCTCAAGAAGAAGCTTGTCGCCTGCCGCCTTGGGCGTACCTTCGAAGGCGAAGTCCAAACGTCCCACAACCAGGGCACCGCCATCGGCTGTCCGCAGCACCACGGTCTGATTGGTGACCGGCGTGTGCGTGAACTTGAAGTTGGCGCTGGTTCCGTTCTTCACGGTGTCCGCCTGATAGGCCAGTGCGCCCGCGATGTACGGGGAAGACTGTCCATCGGCCAGCTTGCTTCGGTTGGCCGACTCAGGGTTGGTCAGCATCTCGCTCAGGATTTCCAAGGCCTCGTTACCGCTGTAGGCCAAGCCCGTGCTGTCACTCGCCGGTACAGACTCGGTACCCTTGCGCGGAATCGGGAAGGAAGGGAAGTTGGTGCCAGGCTGAAGCGGCGCACTGCCCCACAGCTTGTAGTTTTCACGAGGAGAAAGCTGCACGAGGGTCAGGACCTGGGGCACCACGTTTCCTTCGCCCTCCGTGAGGGCGAATACCGTACGGGGCCAGTCGCGCTTGGTGCTGATAACGCTGCTCTGAAGCTTAGTGGCGCGGACCGGCATGCGCGGCTCGTAGGCGGAGACCGTGGACCGGATCTTGTAGTTCTGCGTCCGGATCTGAAGTTCCATCTTGTCTACCCGGGGAGCCAGTTTTGCTGCGTCCTTGGCGGCATCCGCTGCATCCACCGTGCTGGCTACCTGCTCGAGGATCCTCTGCAGCTGGGATTCCAGCATGACAGGGGTCCCACCGTCGGCAGTAGCTGCAGCAGAGGACGTTGAGGTGGCCTCAGGCGTCGTGGTGGCTTGGGCGGCGATGGCCGTGCCGCCCACCATGACCGCTGCCAGCGTGGCAGCGAGTGCGGTGATCCGGAGGGTCGGACCTTCGGTGCCGGCACCACGACCACGGCCTTCGTCACCCGCAGGTGACTGAACCGTTGGGGACTGTACCGTGTGCGACTGATCCTTGGGCGACTGATCCTTGGGCGACTGGACAGGCAGCGTGGTGGTCTCTCCGCCGTCGCGCGGCTCGTCGTCGTCGCCTTCGTTGCGGCGGTTACTGAGCGCTTTGGCGATGAACGGCAAGGCCGCTCCCACCAGGATGATGACGATGCCCAGAACAATCAGCGGCACTGCCCATGGGGTGGTGGCGTTGTTCGGGAACGTCATGGAAATCGACGACGGCGCAGGCTGGGTACCGTCGCCGGCTACCAGCAGGGACCACTCACCATCAGCGGGAGGGTTCCATGTGTAGTCCAGCTCGCCGCTGGCGTCCTCGGTGCTGACCCACAAATCGGATCCAGCAGGGGAAGGCGCAGTGGCTTCGCCGTCCGCAGAGGAAACCTCCAGTGACTTCTGGTCCGCGGAGACACCGGTCAACGTGTTGTGGGCAGTCTCGCCAACCCAGGCTTCGACGTCGTCCGGGCGTCCCGTGGCAACGATGAAGTTGCCTTCACCCTGGATCTTGATCTTCACCGGCCCGTCGTGGAGGGCGATCAACTTTTGGTCGATCACGGTCAGCGGGGCAGCTTTGGTATCGCTGGGAACCGAGGCCGTTACGGTCTCGGAGGGGGCCCAAAAAGTCAGCTGGCCAATACCGGCCAGCATCGTCAGCAGGCCCAGCAGCACCAGCAAGGCTGCAGTCTTCAAACGCACAGGATCACCTATCATCAGCGGTCGTTGAACTTCAAGGGTAACCGTTTTGTTATCAAAGAGTCAGATCGAGGTGATCTCCCCGACATCCCGAAAAGCCCGTCACCGCGCCGATGCAGCGCCATTCCGCGCTCCTGATAGTGTGGCGATGATCATGACATAAGGGCCTTCAAACGCCTATGTCCACCCTGTACCACCACTGAAAAGGCAGCTAAACCGCGTGAAAGACCACATGGAGCCCCGTCCCGTCGATGAGCCCGGGTCAAGTGCGGTGAGTGGACCTTCCGAGGGAACTTCTGCGACCGTCCCGGTCCGGACCGGACGCCTTGCTGCCATCAGCCGCAGACTACTGCGGCCCATCCCCGGAGCACGGGACCGGCTGCGCTTCGAGATGCCCCCTGAAACTGAATCCGAAGAGGGCACCAAAGTTTTCCGGCCCGAAGACGATCACGGCTTCGGCGCCCCGGGCCCGCGGATGTCATCCCAGCACCCCGTTTATGTCGGATTCATGGGTACCGCCGGGGTCGGCATTGCCTTGGCCGTGTTCTACATTGCCAGCAACACCACCCAGCTCATTTTGTGGATCGTGGCCGCACTGTTCATCGCCCTCGGACTTGATCCCGTGGTTCGCTGGCTTGAAAGCCGCAAAGTCCCGCGGCCGGCCGGCATTCTTATTTCCGTCTCAGCGCTTGTCCTGGCAGTGGCAGGCTTCTTCGCAACACTGATACCCACCATCGTTGAACAGGTATCCGAGATCGTGCGACAAGCCCCGGAGTGGATCCGCGGCTTCCTCGACTCAGACTTCTTCCGCAACGCAGACAGCCAATTCGGCGTGCGTGACCGTATCACCACTGAGCTGGACAAGTTCGTCAAGGATCCCGAGGCGATGGGTGGCATCTTCGGCGGCGTGGTCGGTTTCGGTTCCACTGTGGCCAACGGCCTGTTCGGCTCGCTGATCGTCCTGGTCCTGAGCCTGTATTTCCTGGCAGCCCTGCCGTCCATGAAAAAATGGGCTTACCGCCTCGCTCCCCGGTCCCGCCGTCCGCGTGTTGAGGCGCTCTCCGAAGCGATCACCGATTCCGTGGGCAATTACGTCATTGGACAGGTCTGCGTAGCCCTCCTGAATGCTATTTTTGCCTTCATCCTGATGACGATCCTGGGCATACCATTCAGCGTCCTGCTTGCGTTCGTGGTTGCCCTGCTGGCGTTCATCCCCTTGGTAGGCGGCATGATCGCCGCTGTCGTGGTCATCCTGGTGGCACTGACCGCCGGCTGGCAGACAGCCGTGGTCTACGCGATCGCCTACTTCGCCTACCTGCAGTTCGAGGCGTACTTCATCTCACCCCGCATCATGCAGCGCGCTGTGGCGGTTCCGGGGGCCGTGGCCGTGATCTCGGTGATTGCCGGTGGCAGCTTGCTTGGCGTCCTTGGCGCACTGATCGCCATTCCCACAGCAGCAGCGATCATGCTGCTGATGAAGGAAGTCTTCATCGTCCGGCAAGACAGGCACTGAGCCCTCCCCTTCTCTACGAGTTTTCGAACAGATAATGCCCCTAAACGCGATGTTTAGGGGCATTATCTGTAAGCAACTCGGCGGCCGGGCCGGCACTCGCCACCGAGCTAGGCACTCGCCACCGAGCAAGGCACTCGCCACCAGGCTAGGCACTCGCCACCAGGCTAGGCACTCGCCACCAGGCTAGGCACTCGCCACCAGGCTAGGCACTCGCCACCAGGCTAGGCACTCGCCACCAGGCTAGGCACTCGCCACCGACCCCGCCCACTCCCGGGGAAGGCCGGCCGCTCCGGCACCCGCCGGAGTGACGTCGTCGACTATTTCATCCAGGACGCGCGCCGCGTACTTCTCGCCAACCCAGAGGTGCTTGGCGCCGTCGACGCCGACAATCCGGGCCTGCGGCACGAGGCTGAACCGCTGGGCCGCTTCGGCAGGTTGCAGGTAGTCGTCGTGTTCAGGCACGAGGACTGTCAAAGGCTTCCCGGAGGCCGCCCACTCCTTAAGGTGCACGTCTGTGGCGCGGTGCAATGGCGGGGACAGCAGCACAGCTCCCTCAACCTGCGCTGCGACGGGATCCACCGCCCCGTACATCAGGGCAAGTTCGGTTCCGAAGGACCACCCCACGAGCCAGCGGTTGGGCAGGCCGCGTTCTACGGCGAACCTGACTGCAGCTTCAACGTCATAGCGCTCCCCGAGGCCTTCCTCGAACTGGCCGTCGCTGGTGCCGCGCGGCGACGCTGTGCCCCGGGTATTGAAGCGGAGGACAGCAACTCCTGCCAAAGCCGGCAGCCTGTAGGAGGCCTTGCGGTAAACGTGCGAATCCATGAATCCCCCGTGCGTGGGCAGCGGGTGGAGGGTGATCAGCGTGGCGGTGATTTCTCCTGATGCCGGGAGCGCGAGCTCACCCACCAGCACCTTGCCATCCTCAGTGGTGAATTCCACATTCTCGCGCAGGGCAGGGAGGACCGTGGAAGCACGAATTTCCGAGGGCGCTTCCTGCGGGGTGAAAACGAACGAGGCGGGGTCGAAAGTCATGCAATCAAGCCTAAGGGAATCAGCGGTAGCGGTACGTCCGTGAAGTCCAGCAATTGGTGTGCCAGTGCCTGCGCTCAGCCAAGCCCGCGGCCTGGCCGAAGAGATGGCTGTCCGACCACACCACCAAGTGCGCTATTCCGGGCATGATCGCGGTAGAACAACCAGGGCAGATGTATTGCTTCTCTGCTTTCTTGGCCGTCATGGTGCGCACCATCCAGTCCCCATCCGGCGCGCTTTCGCGCCTGGCAATTCCCCCACGCGCACGCTCAAGGTCCAGCTCCGGCGTCGGTTCCGTCCACTTGCCTCCGGTGTTGCCGGAGCGTGTGCTGGACGCGTTGCGACGAGGACGGTTGGAGCGGGGCATGCTTCCATTCTGCCCCAGCCATGCTGTTGCAGATGGTGAGACGGTAATGTGGGGCGGGTGCGACTCGTCATAGCCCGTTGTTCTGTTGATTACGTTGGCCGCCTCAAGGCCCATCTTCCCCTCGCTACCCGGCTCCTGCTGGTCAAAGCTGATGGTTCGGTGCTGGTGCATTCCGACGGCGGCTCCTACAAGCCGCTGAACTGGATGAGCCCCCCTGCGACCCTTCGGGTGACCTCACCGGAGGAGACCGAAGTGGAGGAAGGGGTGGTGGAACAGTGGACTGTTCAGTCCGCCAAAACGGATGATCGCCTCATCATCAACATCTACGAGCAACTGCACGACACCTCGCACGAGCTCGGCACCGATCCCGGCCTGATCAAGGACGGAGTCGAAGCAGATCTTCAAAGGTTGCTGGCCGAGCAAATCGAGCTTCTGGGGTCCGGCTACTCCCTCATACGCCGCGAGTACTTCACAGCCATTGGTCCTGTAGACATTCTGGCCAGGGACGCTGCCGGTGCCACCGTTGCCATTGAGCTGAAACGCCGTGGAGACATCGACGGCGTCGAGCAACTCACCCGGTATCTCGAACTGCTCAACCGCGATCCCCTGCTGGCGCCGGTGCGGGGGATCTTCGCCGCCCAACAAATCAAGCCCCAAGCGAAAGTACTGGCAAACGATCGCGGTATCGATTGCGTCACTCTGGATTATGACGCCATGCGCGGCGTGGACGACAGCGAGTCGCGGCTCTTCTGAATTCCCGTCTTCGAGAGTGTGTGCCGCAGGCCACTAGAATCAGAATCATGACTGCCGCATCCCGTTTTCCCTCCTCCGCTCCAAGCCATCAGATCATCAGAGGAACGCTTGTCAGCGACGGCGAGGTGGTGGAAGACGGCCTGGTTGCCGTGGACGGGGACCGGATCGCCTATGCGGGACCGGCCAATGGTTTCGATCCCGAAGAATTCGAAGGGTTTCAGAGCGCAATCCGTTTGGGAATTCCCAGCGGAAGCTATCTCTTCCCCGGCCTTGTGGACGTTCACTGCCACGGCGGCAACGGTGGCGATTTCCCCAGCGGCGAAGAAGCCTCGGCGCGCAAGGCTGTGGAGTTTCTGCATCGGTCCGGAACCACGACGTTCCTTGCAAGCATGGTCACCGCTCCACGGGCCGACCTCCTCCGCGGCATTGAACTCTACGTGAAGCTCGTGGACGAAGCCCTGGTAGCGGGCATTCACCTTGAAGGCCCTTTCCTTTCCCACGCCCGGTGCGGGGCCCAGAATCCTGATTACTTGCTGGAACCCGACCTTGAGTTGATGGACGAGCTCGTGGGCGCCGCGGCCGGCAAGCTCGCCACCATGACCTATGCGCCAGAGCTTCCGGGAGCATCTGCCTTGGTGGACCTGATGACATCGCATGGCGTCACACCGTCGCTGGGGCACACGGATTGCGACGACGCTACGGCTACGGCGTCGCTGGCTGCCGCCCGCGAGGGGCTCGAGTCAGCAGGGTTCGACGGCGTGAGCTCACTCCCTACGGTCACGCACCTTTTCAATGGGATGCCTCCCCTGCATCACCGCGCCTCTGGTCCCGTTGCTGCGTGTCTGCGCATGGCCCAGGAGGGAAAGGCAGTTGTTGAACTCATCGCAGACGGAACCCACCTGGACCCCAGCACGGTAGCCACCGTCTTCCAGTTGGTGGGAGCCGGGAATATTGTGTTGGTGACGGATTCCATGGCTGCAGCAGGACTAGCCGATGGAAACTACATGCTCGGCCCGTCTCCCGTCACCGTCAGTGGTGGTGTGGCCACACTGGATGCCACAGGATCCATCGCCGGAGGCACCTCCACCCTCCTGGAAGTCGTCAGCAAAACGGTGGCAGCCGGCGTCGCGCTTCCCGATGCGATTTGCTCAGCGACGGCGGTTCCGGCCGCCGTTCTGGGACTTTCCGACGAAATAGGCGGGCTTCGACGGGGCCTGCGAGCCGATGTCGTTGTAACAAACGAGGATCTGGAACTGACGGGCGTAATGCGCAATGGCCAGTGGTTGTCCTAGGTGCACCGGGAAAACGGCCCTGATGAATTCCAGAGGCCGACGTTACCTTCTTTTTACCGAAAATTTTCCTGAATTGCCCAAAACACCGTTGACCTCCGGCATAGCTCGTGAAAGTGTTGTAGCAGTCTTTGTGTAGGTGGTTTTCATGCTCGCAAGACCAGTTGCGAGCGTGAAGCTCCTGCGAATCAATCAAGCCCCGGCTTGGATGGTATTCAGGTCTTCTCGCGGAGTAACAAACCCGGTACGAGGTGTATCGGACTGATGTTCCACAATGAGGAGAAATACATGGCACTGGGAACCGTCAAGTGGTTCAACGCTGAAAAGGGCTTCGGCTTCATCACCCCGGATGACGCGGACGGAGACGTTTTCGTTCACTACTCCGAGATCCAGACCGGTGGCTTCAAGACCCTCGATGAGAACCAGCGCGTTCAGTTCGAGATCGGTCAGGGAGCTAAGGGCCCCCAGGCAACCGGCGTTACGGTGGTCTAGTCTTACCCGTTGACCTTTGCTTGTGGCAGGTCCAACAAACACGCTGACCCTGGCTTTCGAGCCGGGGTCAACGTGTCTTAACATCAGGAATGCAAGCCGGAATATGAGCTTGTCAACAAGGCTTGTTACTAAGTTTGAAGAAATACCAAAAGGGTCCTCCAAATAGGTGTTGACAATTCAACCAACCAAGCTCCGGAGCAGCCGCGCGGAATGCCGGACTGACAATCCCGGAAGGTAAGCCCTGCTGAGCGCCCGTCCTATTGCAGGAAGATGCAGCGGGTCCTGATAATACATGTACAGCGTTCTGTACTCGGGCTGGAATCTCGACTTAAAAGAAGCCAACGACCTGAATCCGTAAACAGGTTCCAAGGCCTGCCCAACCACCTCCAGTATTCCGGCCAGGCCTTTAGCCCGCTGCTCGATTTCGCTCTCTTCCCGGGCCAAGGGCGAACCGGACAAAGAAATCAGCTCCACGGAATCCCGCAGATGCAATACGGCGGAAGCGATCAGGAACTCCATGACTCCCGGGAAGGCATCGCCTCGCCGCCGCATGAAGTCCAACGTCCAACTGACAACCGCGCCATCCTCATAGACAGGAAGCCAACTGGTCACACCGTAGACAAAGCCCGTGTCATCCACAGCAACGCAGCACAGGACGTCGTCGTCATCCAACTCGTCCAAGCCGCCCATGGTGAAGCCCATTTCCGGGATCTTTTTCTGCGCTGCCCACTCCTCTGAGACCTCACTCACCTGGGCACGCACCCCATGCGGAAGGTCAGAGTACCGACCCCAGCTTGCCGTGATCCCCATTTTCGCGGCACGGTTGAGAGATGTTCTGACGTTCTGCCACTCTTTGCCCCTGAACTCCAGGCCCCTTATCCGCAGCCGTGTCTCTTGGGCAACCGAGACGCGGCGGAATCCACGTGATTGCAGCATAGGCCAGAGCTTGTCCGTGCAGGAGTAGAGGCATGGTGTCAGCGCATGCTGTGAGCAGTACTCCAGGAAGCCTTTCGCGGTGGTCGAATGGTGCTGCCGTGGTCCGAAGGGACCCGCCAACGTCAACGCCACGTGGCTGTGCTGCTGGTAGGCCACTCCCCCGGTGCCGTCGGGAGCGAACCAGTACTTATTCGGCTCCCAGAGAGCCATCCATGACAAGGAATCTCCGCCGCGCTTCACCAGGGCACGGGCCCTTTGGCGCGCCTGAAGGTCAAGTCCCCCGGTGTGATGCCCGCGGATCAGAAGCATCCACACACCAAGCAACGCGACGAGCCAAAACACCGTCCCCGAGTAAGAAAAGAGGAAGACTTCCACTACGTCACGCTCGGCGAAAACCTTCCGGTAGACACCAGGAAGCGGAACCGGGAGATACTGTCTGGCGAGCTCAGCCGCCAAACCCAGCATTCCGCCGTCGCGAACCAAGCCGCCCGATGCCAACCACACCACGGTGTAAGCCAGGCTAAGCCCTCCCCCGGTGAGGCCAACCAGCCAGAACACTTTCCGGCGGAGGTGATCCGAAGTCACCACCCGGAAATGGCCCCGGTACGCGAAAAGGAGAAGTGCCAAGGCCAAGGGGACCAGCACAAGCGGAATGATGTGAACCACAGCAGAGTTGAGCATTCCCACATGGGGGCGGCCCACCGGTCGCGGCATACCGGCGAAGAGGCCAAGGTAGATCGTGGACAAGACGACTACCACCAACTGCACGCCGATGGCAATCCCCAACGCCAGCCGGCGTCCCCGCCTCATGCCGTCGGCACAAATCAGGAGCAAGACCACCGGCACCACCGCCAGAGCCAAGCCGAACGGACCTGTGTACCCCTGGCGGGCAATCTCAAGGCAAGCGACATCGATGGTGCCCCCGCAGTTGCTTTCCAGCTGGCTCAGGGTAGGTAGGGGGTTGAGGATGACGTCCCGCAACAGAGCCAAAGGCCCGGATGGACTTTTGGCTGCAGCGGTCACGATAGGACCCACAGCGAAGATTGCCATGGTCAGTGAGAGGAGGTTCCTGACCTCACGGCTGGTTGACCGGTGAAGGTGGAGATGACCTTGGCTGCTTTGCATCCACCACCCGGTGAGCAAGCCGATCAGCGCGCCCAGGAAGCCGACCACCGTCTCTGCGTGTCCTACATAGAGCACCAGCAGCACGGAGATGGAGAGCACCACAGTGCGCAGGCGCCGCTGCCACAAAGTGGGCAGGAGGGCGCTGGCGGCCAAAGCGGTGGCCAGAACTGCGCCGTAGGGTCCAATCAGGCGGATATCAGCCATCCCGGAGAGCCACCCGTCATCGGCGTACTGCGCCACTTGGGTCACAAGGAAGAACGCCGAGATGCAAGCGAACTGGCTGCCGAAGAACACCCCCGCGGTCTTTAGCGAGCCCAGGTGTCGCTCTGCCGGGCCAAGGAGAAACACGATCATGAGAACGGCCGTGACATAAGCCAACGGATTGGTGGTGAAGAACAACGATGTCCAAATAGACCACCAATCCCCCGACCGCAGACCCTCCAGCGACACACTTGCCACCGGAAGCCAAGGCTCAGGTGGCCCCGTCAGGAAGCTCGCGGATACCAACGAGAGGCTCACAAAAAGGGCAAGAACCAGCAGAGTGAACGGTGTGGACCGCAGATGCCGGCCCGCCTGCCCCATAGCTGGCTCGATCACACCCTTCAGGGCAAGGCTCACCGCGGCAACCCCCATCGGGCAGCCAGGAAATCGAGTCCACCAGGCATTCCACGTATCACTGCGTCCCAGGAGTGCCCGGCATGGGGAATGGCATGTTCTTCGGTTTCAAAACCGGCATTTCTTGCCGCGTCAGCAAGCTCATGCATGTAGTCGGTGAACTCGCGGTCAGCTTCACCCGAGACCAGATACACCCCGCTGCCGGCAAAGTTGCGCTGCTCCATCAGCACCAAGGGAGTCCTGGATTCGAAAGCTTCAACATCGCCGTCGAATGAGTCCGAAATGGTCTTGTTTCTATCCTTGGCGAGAGCGGGTTCCCGCTCGGCGGCGAAAGGCAGGATGGACGCGTACACATCCGGGTGTGAGGTTCCCATCTGCATGGCGCAAGTGCCGCCAAAGGAGAAACCGCCAACTGCCCACTGCTTGTGATCCTTGGAGACATTCAACGTCTCACTGATCCACGCCGGCACATCCTGTGAAAGATAGGTGTCCACGGAGGCGATGTTGCTGTCCATGCACATAGTGTTGGCGTTGGCTGAGCCGTTGGGGTCCACCACCACGGTGACAGGGGCGATCCCCTGGTGTGCTTCGGCGAACTTGTCCAGGAGCGTGCGGAGCTGGCCACCAGACAGCCAGTCCGCAGGACCGCCCGGCTGCCCAGCGAAGAGTACAAGCACAGGAAGGCTTGGACGAGGCACCGTCTGATAGGCCGGCGGCAAGTAGATATAGGCCTCCCGAGCAGTAAACCCGGAAGCAGTACCGGGAATCCCGGCTTTGCGCATGATGCCGTTGCGGGGCATGGAATCCGGAGCTTTCCATGCGGAAAGAGCAGGGCCGGGCTTCGCGTCCGCAGCGCGCTTAAGGCTTGCTTCGAGAGGCTGTATGCGCGCTACCGCCGTACCCAATAAGTCCGAGACGGTGTTGTTCAGTCCAAAATAGAGATTTATCTGAACCACGCAGAGGAGCACAACGCCAAGCACTGCGGCCACACTGAGCGAGCGGCCGCGCCAGGAACTTTGGGGGAAGCGCGCGGCGCACAGGAGCACAGCCGCGACAGCCGGAACCGCCCAGGCCAGAGTCTCAAAAGGCAGATTCTCAGAAAACGTGGCGGTAAGGTCCACAAGGACCCAATGAATCAGCGCCACAGCGCCTATGGAGACCACCAGGCTGGCCAGGACGAGCAGCAACCAGGAACGTCGTCGACGCCAGAGAAGGTAGGCCCCTCCGGCCGCACCAAAGGCGATGCTGAACCAGAGGAACGGCCCATCCACCAGACTCACGTCCGAAAGAAAGTCCATGGCGCCTAACGCCAGGTTCCGACGCCGATGACCGGCCCGGCCTCGAGCCAGGAGGACAAACCAGCGTAGGCGTCGAAATTCATGGCGAGCATGAACTCTTTACCTTCGTACTGCAGTTCCACCACTACGACGCCGGGCTGTATCCTGACGAGTTCATCTTCCGTGGGCTGGCGGCGGCCAAGCAGTTCAAGCGAGCTGCGCTTGAACTTGTGCTTAGGGATGACGCTGAGGGACATCAGGCGGAACCACTCGAGCTCGTTGTCCTGATAACGACAAACCCCCATCTGCCAGCTGTTTCCAGCCATGCAAATGGAGGCGTCGACCGTGCCCAGGGCGCGCCGCAGATTGAAGCGGCGCACCCCGAAAAGGCACAGTGAAATGATCAGCAACGTAAACGCTGTTGCCAGGGCGATGAACGGAATGAGGGAATCGTCCATCAAGGTCGTGCTATCGGATCCCCGCTGTAGCCGCTTCGCCCAATTTGGCGTTGTCAGCAACAATCACCACGCGGTCGTTGTCCACGGAGAAGAATCCACCGTCAACAACCACCGCAATGCGATCACCGGAAACCGGCTGGATTGCCAGCTCGCCCGCGGCCATGATGGCCAGAAGGGGCGAGTGGCCCGGCAGGATTCCGATTTCACCATCGCTGGTGCGGGCCTTCACCATCTTGGCCGCACCGGACCACACGAAGTGGTCCGCTGCGACAATCTCAACCTCGAGCTCAGCCATACTACTTGGTCTGTTCCTGGATCTTGGCCCAGTTGCGCTCGACGTCATCCAGGCCGCCGACGTTGAAGAACGCCTGCTCTGCGATGTGGTCAAGCTCGCCGTCGCAGATGGCAGTGAAGCCTTCAACGGTGTCCTTGATGGACACGGTGGAGCCCTCGACGCCGGTGAACTGCTTGGCGGTGTAGGTGTTCTGCGAGAGGAACTGCTGGATACGACGTGCACGCGACACGACGATCTTGTCCTCTTCAGACAGTTCGTCAACACCGAGGATGGCGATGATGTCCTGGAGTTCCTTGTTCTTCTGCAAGATCTGCTTGACACGGACTGCCGTGTTGTAGTGATCCTTGCCGATGTACTGGGGATCCAGAATACGGGAGGTGGACGTCAGCGGGTCAACGGCCGGGTACAGACCACGGGATGCGATTTCACGGGAAAGTTCCGTGGTCGCGTCGAGGTGTGCGAAGGTCGTTGCCGGAGCCGGGTCGGTGTAGTCATCAGCCGGCACATAGATAGCCTGCATCGACGTGATGGAGTGACCCTTGGTGGACGTGATGCGCTCCTGGAGCAGACCCATCTCGTCAGCAAGGTTCGGCTGGTAGCCCACAGCAGACGGCATACGGCCGAGCAGAGTGGAAACTTCCGAACCTGCCTGCGTGAAGCGGAAGATGTTGTCAATGAAGAGCAACACGTCCTGGTTCTGGACATCGCGGAAGTACTCCGCCATGGTCAGGGCAGACAGGGCCACGCGCAGACGCGTTCCCGGCGGCTCATCCATCTGGCCGAATACAAGGGCGGTGTCCTTGAGAACGCCTGCCTCTTCCATTTCAACCCAGAGGTCGTTACCTTCACGGGTACGCTCGCCAACACCGGCGAATACCGAAGTACCACCGAAGTTGCGGGCAACACGAGTGATCATTTCCTGGATCAGAACGGTCTTGCCAACGCCGGCGCCGCCGAACAGGCCGATCTTTCCACCCTTGATGTACGGGGTGAGAAGGTCGATGACCTTGATGCCGGTCTCGAGCATCTCCGTAGAGCCCTCGAGGGAAGCGAAGGACGGAGCCTTGCGGTGGATCGGCCAGTAGGCGTCTGCCTTGATCTCCGACTCTTCGACGTCCAGCGGCTTGCCGAGAACGTTGAAGATGTGGCCCTTGACGCCGTCGCCAACGGGCACGGAGATGGGAGCACCGGAATCCTGCACGGTGGTACCGCGGACGAGGCCGTCGGTTGCCTGCAGGGAGATGGCGCGAACGAGGTTGTCACCCAGGTGCTGTGACGTCTCGAACGTGATGGTCTTCGTCTGGCCGTTGAGAGTGATCTCAGTGGTCAGAGCGTTGTAAATCGAGGGGATTGCGTCAGCCGGGAATTCGACGTCGACAACCGGACCAATAACACGGGCAATGCGGCCGGTGGCACCGGCCGTAGCTACGTGTTCGGTAGCAGTGGCAGTCATCTCTCTCACTTCACTCAGTAGATGGCGTGGGGTTAAGTTTATCTGTTTGGTGCAGGTGCGGCTTCGAGCCGAATCCGTTGCTGGCTAGGACGCGAGGGCGTCTGCGCCGGCCACGATTTCGGAAAGCTCCTGCGTAATCTCGGCCTGGCGGGCCGTGTTGCGAAGGCGCGTGTACTTCTTGATCAAATCCGTAGCGTTGTCACCGGCCGACTTCATAGCGCGCTGGCGGGCTGCGAGCTCGGAAGCTGCGGCCTGCAGCATGGCTGCGAAGATGCGGGACTCGATGTAACGCGGAAGCAGTGCGTCAAGCACCTGCTCTGTTTCCGGTTCAAACTCGTACAACGGCAACAGCTCGGATTCCGAGGCTGCTTCCTCTTCGACGACCTCCAGCGGGAGCAAACGGATGACCGTAGGCTCCTGCGTCACCATGGACTTGAAGCGGGTGTACACAACGTGGATCTCGTCCACGCCGCCCTCTTCGAAGTCAGTGGAGAAGTCTTCAAGAAGTGCAGCTCCGACTTCCTGCGCGGTTTCGAATTCCGGTGCGTCCGTGCCACCAGTCCATACGCGGGCGTAGGACCGGTTGCGGAAATCGAAGTACGCCTGCGCCTTGCGGCCAACCAGGTACGCCTTGACTTCCTTGCCTTCTGCGTGAAGAAGCTCGGTGAGACCTTCAGCCTGCTTGAGCACGCTCGCGGAGTAGGATCCTGCAAGGCCGCGGTCCGATGTAATGATCAGGACTGCGGCGCGGCGGATCTGCTCCGGCTCGGTGGTCAGCGGGTGGTCGATTTCGCTCTGAGTTGCGACAGCAGAAACGGCGCGGGTAATCGCGTTCGCGTAAGGCAGTGAAGCTGCTACGCGGGCGCGGGCCTTACCGATGCGCGAGGTAGCGATCAGTTCCATCGCCTTGAAGATCTTGCGCATCGACGTCGTCGAGCTGATCTTCTGACGGTAGACCCGAATCTGGGCTCCCATACTTATCCTTTCCTAAGTTCCCGATGTGCTGCCCTGCCGGGGCCCTTGCGGACCCCGGCAGAGCAGGTTATCGAAACTAGCGCTTCTGCTTGACGATCTTTTCCTGGTCGACGTCGCCGCCGGAGATCGCTGCGTGCTCTTCGTGGCCAGCGCCAACCAAGTGGTTGTCGCCTTCGCCGAAGAAGCCCTTCTTGAAGGAAACAATTGCTTCCTTCAAGGCTGCAGCGGTGTCGTCATCCAGGACGTTGGTCTGTGCCAGCGTGGTCAGGATGGAGGACTTGTGCGTGAGGTGCTCCAGGAACTCGGACTCGAAGCGGCTGATGTCCTCAACCGGAACGTCGTCCAGGTAACCGTTGGTACCGGCCCAGATGGAGACAACCTGGTTCTCAACCGGGAACGGTGAGTACTGGCCCTGCTTCAGCAGTTCCATCAGGCGTGCACCACGGGTCAGCTGCTGACGGGAAGCAGCATCCAGGTCAGAGGCGAACATAGCGAATGCCTGCATGTCGCGGTACTGAGCCAGGTCCAGCTTCAAGGTACCGGAGACCTTCTTCATGGACTTGACCTGTGCAGCGCCACCAACGCGGGACACGGACACACCAACGTCAACAGCGGGACGCTGGTTGGCGTTGAAGAGGTCCGACTGGAGGAAGATCTGGCCATCGGTAATGGAGATCACGTTGGTCGGGATGTAGGCAGAAACGTCGTTTGCCTTGGTTTCAACGATCGGCAGACCGGTCATCGAACCTGCACCGAGCTCGTCAGAGAGCTTGGCACAACGCTCCAGCAGACGGGAGTGCAAGTAGAAAACGTCACCCGGGTAGGCTTCGCGTCCCGGCGGACGACGCAGCAGCAGGGATACGGCGCGGTAGGCTTCGGCCTGCTTGGACAGGTCATCGAAGATCACCAGAACGTGCTTGCCGCCGTACATCCAGTGCTGGCCGATGGCCGAACCTGCATACGGTGCCAAGTACTTGAAGCCGGCGGGGTCAGATGCCGGGGACGCCACGATGGTGGTGTACTCCAGTGCGCCGTGATCCTCGAGTGTCTGACGAACGGCTGCGATGGTGGAAGCCTTCTGGCCAACACCGACGTAGACGCAACGTACCTGCTTGGTGACATCTCCCGAAGCCCAGTTGGCCTTCTGGTTGATGATGGTGTCCACGGCGATGGCGGTCTTGCCGGTCTGGCGGTCACCAATGATCAGCTGACGCTGGCCACGGCCGATCGGGATCATGGCGTCGATAGCCTTGAGGCCGGTCTGCATCGGTTCGTGAACCGACTTGCGTTCGGTAACGCCCGGAGCCTGAAGTTCCAGGGCACGGGTGGCTTCGGCCTTGATCTCGCCGAGGTCATCGATCGGCTGGCCCAGGGGGTCGACGACGCGACCCAGGAAGGCATCGCCAACCGGGACGGACAGGATCTCACCGGTACGGTGAACTTCCTGGCCTTCTTCAATACCGGTGAAGTCACCGAGGATAATGACACCGATCTCGCGGACGTCAAGGTTCTGGGCCAGGCCCAGCGTGCCATCTTCGAAGCGAAGCAGCTCGTTCGCCATGACCGAGGGAAGACCCTCAACACGGGCGATGCCGTCACTTGCGGTGGTCACACGACCAACCTCTACGCGCTCTGCGTTTCCGGGTTCGTAGGACGCCGCGAACTCGTTCAACGCATTACGGACGTCGTCGGCGTTGATGGTCAATTCGGCCATCTGCAGTCCCTGCTCTCCTGTTTTCGTGATCATCGTTGCTCACGATGACCGGGTTTTATATCAGTTAAGTTGTGCTTTGTCTTCGCTAGCCAGCGAGCTGGCGGCGGAGTTCGGTCAGACGGGCGATAACCGAAGCGTCGAGCACTTCGTCACCCACCTGCACGCGGATTCCACCGATCAGTGCGGGGTCAACATTGACGTTGACCTTCAGTTCGCGGCCGTACAGGGCATCCAGCCCGGCCTGCAGACGGCTGGCCTGCGTTTCCGTCAACGGACGGGTAACGCTGACAGTTGCAATCCAGCGCTGCTGACGCTTGGCTGCAAGCTTGGCGAATGAATCGACAAGCTTGCTCGGCTTGACACCGCGCGGCTGCGTAACTGCCTGGCTGATGAGAACCTTTGCTTCCTCGCTGCTGCCAGGAACAAGCTTCTCGGCCAGTGCAATCTTCGCCGCGGGAGATGCCTGCGGCTCAGACAGAGCACGTTGTACCTCGTGGCTGGAGGCGACGGCCTGATTGAAGGCAAACAGATCGTTTTCCAGCTCTTCCAGCCCTGTGATACCGGAGGCAGAAACGGCCGACTTGTTTTCAGCTACGGCAATGACAACCGTGGCAGCAAGCGTCTCGAGTGCATCGCCGATATCGCGTGCCGATGCCCAGCGCGAGCTGGCCAATCCGCCTGCAATCTCAGCAGCATCAGCGGAGACTTTTCCGCCAACCAGCTGCTTGACCAGCGCCGACTTCTCGTCACCGGAACGGGACGGGTCAGTCAGGGCGCGGCGCAAGCCAGCCGAGCTGTCCACCGTTCCCAGGATTCCGAAGAGGTCCTTAGCCAACTGCAGCGAGGCGAAGGGAAGCTTGGCTTCCAGCTGCGCCAGTGCTGTGGTCAGCGATTCGCTCGATATACCTGCCATTACTTAGCTGCACCTGCGCTCTGGGTCTCCAGATCTGCAAGGAAGCGGTCCACAACGCGTGCGGCGCGCTGGTCGTCGGTGAGTGCTTCCCCGACGATGCGGCCGGCCAGCGTAGTGGCCAAAGTGCCAACCTCGGAGCGAAGCGAGACAACAGCTGCCTGGCGCTCCGACTCGATGGCAGCGTGTGCCTGCTCAGTGATGCGCGCAGATTCTGCCGCAGCCTTTGCCTTCAGGTCCGCGAGGATCTGGGCGCCTTCGGCGCGTGCTTCTTCGCGGATGCGGTTGGCTTCGGCACGGGCATCGGTGAGCTGCTGCTTGTACTCTTCAAGAGCTGCAGAAGCTTCCGCCTGGGCCGCTTCGGCCTTTGCAATGCCACCTTCGATTGCTTCGGCGCGCTCTGCGAAGGTCTTCTCGAACATCGGGACAACAAACTTGACCACGATGTACATGAGGACCGCAAAGCCCACGAGGACTACGCCCATTTCCCAGACGTTGGGAACGAGCGGATTAGCCTCCGCAGCGCCTTCAGTGGCGGCTGAGATGATCAGCTGATTCATATTTCACCCGTCCTATCTACTCGTGCTTGGGATTCGCTTGGTTCTAAGGACTAGGAAAGAACGAAAGCGAAGACCAGGCCGAGGATGGCGAGAGCTTCAGTCAGTGCCAGACCAAGGAACGCGATCGGCTGCAGCACACGCTGAGCTTCCGGCTGACGTGCAACACCGTTGATGTACGCGGCGAACACGAGACCCACACCGATACCACCGCCGATGGCCGAGAGACCGTAGCCGATGAGGTTGAGGGAGCCGTTGATGGTGCCTTCCATTTTTTCTTCCTTTCAAGATGCCGCCCGTGCGGCAGGTTGTTTGGGTTGCTTCATCCCCGCGAGGGGAAGTTTTGGGAGCCTAGTGGCTGTC
Source organism: Pseudarthrobacter sp. PvP004 (assembly GCF_017876035.1). Lineage (NCBI taxonomy): Bacteria > Bacillati > Actinomycetota > Actinomycetes > Micrococcales > Micrococcaceae > Pseudarthrobacter > Pseudarthrobacter sp. PvP004. Next base: position 823,754 of record NZ_JAGINL010000001.1, on the reverse strand, counting down.
GGCGTGCAGGGCGCCTTCGATGTAGATCGCGGTCAACAGTGTGAACACGTAAGCCTGCAGGGCCATGATCAGTGCTTCGAGCATGTACATGGCCACGGCGCCTACCAGTACCAGTACCGATGCGCCCTTGAGCAGGACGTTCTCCTGCATGACAAGGAACTCGATGCCGGAACCGGCGAGCATGACGATCAAGTGGCCGGCCAGCATGGTCGCGAACAGACGGAGGCTGTGCGTGACGGGGCGGACCAGGAAGTTGGAGATGATTTCGATCGGTACCACGATCGGCAGGATGTACCACGGAACACCGGAAGGAACTGTGGCGAGCTTGAAGTACTTCAGGCCGTTCTTCTTGATACCGATGATGATCCAGGTGAAGTACACGATGCCGGCCATGACGTAGGCGCCGCCTACGTGCGAGAAGCTCGGAAGCTGGATCACCGGGATGGCGCCGTAGATGTTGTTCACCAGAATGAAGAAGAACAGGCTGAACAGCAGCGGGACGTACTTGATGAAGTCCTTGCCGCCGATGATGTCCTTGGCGATGCCGTTACGGACGAAGCCGTAGGCCATCTCGCCTGCGAACTGCAGCTTGCCGGGAACCAGCTGCTGCTTACGTGCAGCGAGGATGAAGAATGTAGCGATAATGACGACCGATAGGATCACCAGCAACATCTGCTTGGAGAAGCCATCGTGCGCACCCCAAGGCAGGATTGCCGGCAGGTGCATTTCGTCGATTCCGGGTGGGGTGAATGACCCCGAATCCTGGGCGGGGAGCGCAAGCGCGATCAACGCGTTTCCTCTCTGCTGTGTCCATCATTGGGCATTGGTTGGAATCCGGACGCGTTGGACGCATCTGCATTCCTTGTGAAATTATTTGGCATTACTGTCCCCGTCCGTGGACGGACCGCTGTCTGCGTTGCTCTCGCCAGAAGAGGAGCTTTGTCTGGTGAGGCCGTGCATATGGGAAAGATAGAACCCTCCTGCGGCTCCCAGCAGAGCGCCAAGGAGCACAATCCAGCGGGTCCCCCACAGATTATCCAGACCCCAGCCTATCAAACTCCAGACAATGATCCCGCCAATGATGTAGCTGAAGACGGCAATGCCGGCGTTGTATCCGCCGTCGTTTCCGGCTTCCGCGGATTCATTGCGGTTGGCAGCTTGCTGATCAGTCACAACCGGGCGTGAATAGCGCTTACGCGGGGACATCCGGGCCGCCTTTCTGCTCAGCAGGATCGTTGTAGATCTGCAGGCGGGCCTTGCTGAAGCCATAGATCTCGGCGGCTTGCCAGAAGACGACGGTGACCACGGCGCCGATGAGGAACCAACGGTCGTGGAGCCATTCCGGAGCGCCGAGTACAAAGAGCACAACAGCGAATCCGACCACCTTGATGAAATACGTCGCAACAAAGAGGCCGACTGCACCGGAGGGGTTGTTACGGCCAACGAAGTGGCCGATCAGGAGGCTGATCCCAAAGAAGAGCATGACCAGCACGGCACCGAACGCGGCTGAAAGCGCGCCCTGCCCGCCATTGATGAACGCTGCGATCACACAGGTGACGGCCGTGGCCGCTACTGCTGCTGCAGCGCTAAGAAGAAGCAACCGGAGCCACAACGAGGACGGCTGACCAACAGATCCAACACCACGTTTACCGGACGGGCGTCCGGTTTCGGCGTTGGATGTCATGGGGATACCAATCCTCGTGGCACAGGTGCCATATTCTCAAAGTGGGGTTACGGGCGAGTGACTGTCCGCAGAAAGAATTCTACATGAGATAGAACTGTGACCATAACCGGCCGTCACAACTACTCCCCAGGCCGCGTGGAGTTCCGGGTGAAGTAGGGCCACGCCGTTACGGCGGCCATGACCAGCGCTGCCGCTATGACCACGATGAGCACGATTTGCCATGGGAACACAGCAAAGGCGACACCGCCGAAGGCAAGAATGCACGTCCACACATAGAGCATGACGACGGCGCTGCGGTGCGAGTATCCGAGGTCCACCAACTTGTGGTGGAGGTGCCCGCGGTCAGCCGACCACGGCGATTGGCCTCTGGCTGTTCTCCGGACAACAGCCATCCCCAGGTCAAGAAGGGGAAGGGACAGTACCGCGAAAGGAAGCAAAATAGGAACGATCGTGGGGATACCGTTGGCGCGGTCGTAGAGGCCGGACCCGATCTGTCCAGTGGCCACAACACCGGCGGAAGCCATGAGCAAGCCGATAAGCATTGCCCCGGAATCTCCCATGAAGATTTTGGCGGGGAACCAATTATGCGGCAGGAACCCGATGCAACTGCCAACCAGGATGGCCATCAGGAGTGTTGCGAGATCCGAGTTGTCCGTGGATGGGTTGTTACGGTGTACCCAGTACGCGGTGAGGAAGAAGGCTCCGCCACCAATGATCGCGACTCCGGCGGCCAAACCGTCCAGTCCGTCGATGAAGTTGACGGCATTCATGGTGGTGACAATGAGGCCGGCCGTCAGCACAATCTGGACCACCTCGGACTCAAGGAAAATCGGTTCAGGGATGAAGGGCACCACAGACATCCGCACACCCCAGATAGCCACAATGAACGCTGCCGCGGCCTGGCCCAGAAGTTTGATCCACCAGCGGATGTCGAGGATATCGTCCGCGACCCCCACGGCGACGATCACTACAGCACCGGCCAGGATCCCCCAGGGGGCATCGTTGTGCCTGAAAATGTCCTTGACGAAAAAGGAATTGCTCGCGACTACCAACGCGGCGAAGAAGCCCACAAAGATGCCCAGTCCCCCAAGTTTGGAGATCAGGGCTGAGTGCATGTCACGGCTTCGGATGGGTTGGTACAAACGGAGCTTGTTTCCCACCACACGGGCACCCCATGTCCCGGCATACGCCACAACCGCAGCCGTAAGGGCCATCAGCATGTACATGATCATGCCGCGGCCCCAAAGAGCAGCCCGATGAATAACCGGGAAACCTGGATCACTGCACGCAGCCGGCGCGCACTGCCGCGAAATTGAGCGCAGCTCAGGGTGTGGAATTCTGTCTTTGGATAAATGGAACTTCTCCGTCGCCATGCCTGCACCGGCTGTGCCGAATGTTGCGGGATTTCTGTGGACTCTTGTCACGATACTAATGCCAACGGTCGTGACCACCCTGTGACGCAGCCGCCAAACCCAGCGTGTTTGGCTGAGGTTAAGCTGCGTGGCTCTTACCGAACCGGCTCTTGAACATTGCGCAACGCGTAGATGCCTTCGAGCACTTGGTCGTTGGAACGCGGGGCTTTCAGGCTGTGCCGCAGGCCCTTGAAAAACCCTGCCAACAGCACTTTGCGGTTGGGCGAGGCCGCGATGGTGCGGGTCCAGTTGCGCAGCGAAGCACCGGTGAACAGGACCTTTTCCCACGGCGCCAAGGCATTCGATCGGGTATAGACCCAGAGCTTGTTCCGCACTTCATAATAGAAGCGGGGGCCCGGATCTGCTCCCGCGTCGCCAAAGACCTTGGTGTGGTGGTTGGCCACGGAGGCGTTGGTGGTCAAGGCGGTCCCCCGGCGGGAAATCCTGGCGGTGTACTCGAGATCATCGTTCCAGATGAAGTAGTCCGCAATAGGGAGGCCATGCTGTTTGACCTCTTCAGCACGTATCAGCACCGAAACGAACGATGCAGTCCGGATTTGGGTCGCACCCAGCCGGGCAGCTGCGCTGCGCTCGTTCTCGCTTGCTCCCATCCGCGGCCGCATGCGGTTCATCGGATGGTCGCGGCCATCAGTCCACACAACACGGCTTGCGATAAAGGCCGGGGCCTTACCTGCTGCCTGTCGGTAGGACTCCGATACGTCCAATGCTTCGCGAAGGGCATCCGGCTGCGGTTCCGTGTCGTCGTCCATGATCCACACGTGGTCCGCGCGGTGGTCCAGTACGGCCCGTTCCATGCCGACAACGAACCCCCCGGCCCCGCCCACGTTCGTGTTCAAGGTAACCACATCAGTGGTCACCGTGCCTTGGTACTGCTGGAGGAACTCGGCGGTGCCGTCCGTGGAGGCGTTGTCCACGATGACGACGGCGTCCGGTACCCGGGTACCTGAAGCGATGCCTTCCAGGGTTGTCTGGAGGAGTTCACGCCGGTTATAGGTCACTACAACAGCGACCACTACAGGGTGGGACGTCATTTACTTGCCTTTGGTCTTGGATGGTTGGAAGCGGCGCCGGATCAGCAGGCCTGCCAGCTTCCAAGGTTCAACAAAAACTCTGTAGGCCACGCGGCCCGGGTGCAGGACCAGGCGCCAAGCCCATTCGAGCCCCAAGCGTCCGAGCCAGCGTGGCGCCAGCTTTTGGATGCCTGCAACTTGTTCAATGGCACCTCCTACAGCGCAGTAGAGGGCGGGCGGCAATTCCGGGAGCCTACGGTGCAGGACAGTTTCCTGAAGGGGCATCCCGAGTCCGATCAGGACCAACTGCGGTCGGAAGTCCGTCAGCCAGTCCACCACCGCGTCTTCCAGGGCGCTGTCCCACCCTTCACCCGGCATTCCGTCCACTGTTGCACCGGGGACGATAGCGCGCAGCCGGGCGACCGCCGTCGTATTGGCCGCGCGTCCCGCGCCTACTACGGCCACGCGCTCCAGACCCTCGACCTTTCCAAGCTCCGGGATCCAATCCATGGAACCCAGCCGGTAGGCCATTGTTCCCTCACCCAAGGGCTGGAGTTGACGCTTGTGGGCGAATCCCCAGAGCATCGCAACGGGAGCACCATCCAAGAGGACGATCGGACTGCCCTCATACAAAGAACGGACATCCGGGCGCGAATGAAGCAACGTGATGCTGTGAAGGTTGTGTCCAAGCACCGTGGCGGTTGTTCCGGAGGCGATGAGCCCGCCCATGGCCTCAATAAGCTCATTGACGCGCAACGGAGTGGCGTCGACGTCAAGGACGGGGACGCGTTGGCGCTCCGGAATCATTCGGGCTTGGCTTCCCTTGAGGCCTCTGGCTTCACCGTTTCCAGCGTTGAGTCCTCGACGGCGGCGGCTTCCGTTACTTCCACAGGCGCGTCATCCGCTGTTGTGGGCTTCTCTTGGGGAACGATGGCTTCCTCAGAAGGTTCATCGACAGCCGCAGTATGCTCTGCGGCGCCGGCTGCTGTGGTTCCTTCAGGCGCCGCGTCGTCCACAGCAGGCTCCTCCGCAGGAATGATGTCGGCGGCGCCCAGGGTCTCGCCAATGCCCAGTATCGACGGAACAATTTCGCGGAGCCGCTCCAGCTCAATGGCTCCTTGGCGCACTACCCGGAACGGAGTGGACGTGGCGTCAACAATGGTGGAGGGCAGGGCAGCAGTCCCCTTGATCGGACGGAAACCGCCTTCAAGGTAGACCTCAACGGACTCCGCCAGTTGGAGTCTCGCTTCCGAGGCTGTCTGTGCCGCTTCCTGGCCCGTCCGGTTGGCGGAGGAAACAGCCAAGGGACCCGTGAGCCCCAGGAGTTCCAGGGCAATCTGGTCATCAGGCATCCTCAGGGCAACGGTGCCCTTGGTGTCACCGAGGTCCCAGTCCAAGGACGGCTGTGCATGCAGGATCAGCGTCAACCCACCCGGCCAGAAGGCTTGAGCCAGTGCCCGGGCATCGGCGGGTACGTCGGTGGCAAGTCCATCCAAGGCGTTGACCCGCGGAATCAGGACCGGAGGAGGCATCTGCCGGCTGCGACCTTTGGAGGCCAGCAACATGGTCACGGCCAACGGCGAAAAGGCATCAGCAGCAATACCGTAGACAGTGTCCGTTGGCAGCACGATGCACTTCTTTTCGCTGATGGCGCGTTGGGCATGCTGAAGCCCTTCAGCCCGCTGGTCATCGGAAGTGCAGTTATAGGTTGTGGTCACAGCGCTATTCTTTCACTCATCAGGAGAGGGGCTTGCCAGGATCGCGCTGGTGGCACGTTCCTTGCCGTTCAGGTCGCAGTGCGTGGTGACGTTGTTCCAACGTCCGGTGCGTTCCAGCATCCCCGCGATCCATACTGCTTGGACCTCCGCGTGCTCCATCACGAAGAAACCACCGGGTTTGAGGAGGCGGGCCGCTGAGGCCGCCGCCGCCGTCGGAAGTACCATGCCGTCCGCTCCCCCACCGTACAGTGCCTCCGGCGGATCATGGAGGGCAACTTCAGGCTCTGTGGGGATGGCTTCGGACGGAATGTACGGCGGATTGGATACGACGACGTCGAACGTTCCGTTGTGCTCGGGAAGGGCATCCCGCAGGTCGCCTTGCACCAAGGTCACGCCCAGCGGTTCGAGGTTCTTCGCAGCCCAGGCGTGGGCAAAGGTACTGAACTCCACTGCATGGACTTCAGCGCCCGGAACCTCATGGGCAATGGATCCGGCGATGGCACCGGATCCTGTCCCGAGGTCCACCACCTTGGGCGTGGGCACTCCCGCGACGTGATCAATGACCAACTGGACCACCGATTCCGTTTCAGGACGGGGAATGAAGACACCCGGCCCCACGCGCAACTCAAGATGGCGGAAATACGCGACGCCGGTGATGTGCTGGAGGGGGACCCGTCCGGCACGCTCCTCCACCAGCTCCGCGTAGCCTTCCGGAGCGGGTGTGTCGCCGAGCAACATGGCACGCAGGCGGCCAAGGCCGACACCGAGCAGGTGTTCGGCAAGCAACTCGGCATCGACACGCGGGCTGGGCACACCGGCTTCGGCTAAGACGGCAGTAGCCTCGCGAACGGCGTCCGCGAGGCTCTGACCTTGGTAAAACGTCATGGATGAACTCTGGTGTGGTTGTTGTCCGGCAGGCAGTTATTCGCCGATGGCATCCAGGCGGGCCTGCTCGTCTGCTTCAATGGCTGACTGGATCACGGGTTCAAGATCGCCGTTCATGACGGCGTCAAGGTTGTAAGCCTTGTAGCCGGTGCGGTGGTCCGCGATACGATTTTCCGGGAAGTTGTACGTACGGATGCGCTCTGAACGGTCCATGGTGCGGATCTGTGACTTGCGCTGTTCGGAGTTGGCGGCGTCGATTTGTTCCTGCTGGTGTGCCAAGAGACGGGCACGAAGGACGCGCATACCGGCTTCGCGGTTCTGCAGCTGCGACTTTTCGTTCTGCATGGCCACCACGATGCCCGTAGGCAAGTGAGTGATGCGGACAGCGGAGTCAGTGGTGTTCACGGACTGCCCACCCGGACCGGATGAACGGTAAACATCGATCTTGAGGTCGTTCTGGTTGATCTCGAGTTCCTCAGGCTCATCAACTTCCGGGAGCACCAGGACGCCGGCAGCCGACGTGTGGATACGACCCTGCGACTCGGTTACGGGAACACGCTGGACGCGGTGAACGCCGCCTTCAAATTTCAACCGGGCAAAAACGCCCTGTGCGGGATCGTTCGAATTGCCCTTGATGGCGACGGCAACGTCCTTGTATCCACCAAGATCGGATTCGGTTGCGGAGATCATTTCGGTCTTCCAGCCCCGCGATTCGGCGTAACGCATGTACATGCGCAGAAGATCACCGGCGAACAAAGCAGCTTCGTCGCCGCCTTCGCCGCCCTTCACTTCAAGGATCACGTTGCGGGCATCGTCCGGATCACGCGGGATCAGCAGACGGCGCAGCCGCTCTTGTGCCGCGGGGATCTGTTCCTCCAACTGCACAACCTCGGCAGCGAATTCGGGATCCTCGTCAGCCATCTCTTTGGCAGCTTCCAGATCATCGTTGAGCCCGCGCCACTTGTTGTAAGCCTCCACAATGCCCTGAAGCTGAGCGGATCGCCGCCCCAACTTCCTGGCAGCAGACTGATCGGCATAAACGGCAGGATCACTCAACTGCGCCTGAATAGCAGCATGCTCATCAAGCAATCCCTGTACGGACTCAAACATTTTCAAACCTCTTTCGACTCGCAGACAAGTCTAGTTGCGACGATTGGTGACTTAACGACCAACCGCTCAAATAAGCCGGCCAGCGAAGGTGACGGCAACGCCCAAGGTGACCTGACCGCCGTCGAGTAATTTTGCCGGCCCGGGAGTGGCATCGGGCCTGTCGTAGCGTTGCTGCCGACGTACGCAGTACGTCGGCAGCAACGCGAAGGGGCGGGGCCGGCAAAATTACTCGACGGCCCCACCCCAGATAACGCTATTTGTCGTTGTCCGACTTCGCTCCGAGCGTCGTCTTCTGAACCTGCATGAGGAACTCGACGTTGCTCTGCGTCTCCCGGATCTTGTTGGTCAGCAGCTCAAGGCTCTGCTGCTGTTCGAGGCCGGAAAGGACGCGGCGCAGCTTCCACATGATCTTGACCTCTTCAGGCGAGAGCAGGTTCTCTTCGCGGCGCGTGCCGGACGCGTTGACGTCCACGGCCGGGAAGATGCGCTTGTCTGCCAGCTGGCGGGACAGGCGGAGCTCCATGTTGCCGGTGCCCTTGAACTCTTCGAAGATGACTTCGTCCATCTTGGAGCCGGTCTCGACGAGAGCGGTTGCCAGGATGGTGAGCGAGCCACCGTTCTCGATGTTGCGGGCTGCACCGAAGAATCGCTTGGGCGGGTACAGGGCTGCTGAGTCCACGCCACCGGACAGGATACGGCCGGAGGCCGGTGCTGCCAGGTTGTAGGCACGGCCCAGGCGGGTCATGGAGTCCAGAAGAACCACCACGTCCATGCCCATTTCCACGAGGCGCTTTGCGCGTTCGATGGAGAGTTCGGCAACCGTGGTGTGGTCGTCGGCGGGACGGTCAAAGGTGGAGGCAATAACCTCACCCTTGACGGTGCGCTGCATGTCCGTGACTTCTTCGGGACGTTCGTCAACCAGCACCATCATGAGGTGAACCTCAGGGTTGTTGGTGGTGATTGCGTTCGCGATGGACTGCAGGATGAGCGTCTTGCCGGCCTTCGGCGGGGAGACGATCAGGCCACGCTGGCCCTTGCCGATCGGGGCCACGAGGTCGATAACACGCGGGCCGATCTTCTTGGGGTCCGTCTCGAGGCGCAGGCGCTCGGACGGGTACAGCGGTACGAGCTTGGCGAACTCGACGCGGTCCTTGAGTTCTTCCGGCGTCTTGCCGTTGACTGACGTGACGCGGACGAGTGCATTGAACTTCTGGCGGGCCGACTGCTGGCTGCGGTCTTCACCGTCACGAGGTGCGCGAATGGCACCGACGACGGCATCGCCCTTGCGGAGGTTGTACTTCTTTACCTGCGCCAGGGAAACGTAGACGTCGTTTGCACCGGGGAGGTATCCGGATGTACGGATGAACGCGTAGTTCTCCAGGACATCGAGGATGCCTGCTACGGGAAGCAGGACGTCGTCTTCGGTAACCTCGACGTCGTCAACGTCCGGTCCCTGCGCGCGGCCACGGCGACGCTCGTTGCGATCACGGAAGCGGTCGCTGCGGGTGTTGCCGTCACGGTTGTCCTGACCTCCCCGACGGTCGCTCCGGTCGGTCTGCTCGTTGCGGTCACGACGGTTCCGGCGGTTCCTGCGGTTGCCGGTGTCGTCGCCGTCGTTGTTGTCATCACGGCGGCCGCGAGTGTTGTCGCGACGTTCGCGCTGCTGCTCGCCAGAGTCGGACTGTTCGCGCTGTTCAGTGCGGTCGGCACGCTGCTCACGCTGCTCGGTGCGATCGGCACGCTGCTCCGCACGGTCAGTACGTTGCTCAGTGCGGTCAGCGCGCTGCTCGGCGGCAGGTGCTTCGGCTGCTTCAGCAGGCGCTGCGGCAGCTTCGCCACGGCGTCGGTTACGGGTGCGCGGCTGACGACGCTCTGTAGCGGCCTCGCCGGTCTCAACGGCGGCCGGAGCTTCAGCAACCGGTGCGGTTGCGGACTCGGCAGGTGCTGCAGCGGCTTCAGCAGCTGCTACCACTCCATCACTGGTGGCGCGGCGGCTGCGGCCACGACCGCGACCACGAGGCGCTTCCTGGGCCGGGGCCTCGGCAGCTGCTTCTGCAGGTGCGCTGCTTTCCGCTGCAACCTTGGGCTCTGCGGTCCGGGCTTCCTTGGCCGCAGTTGCCTTTGCCGTCGCGGTGGCCTTGGCGGGCGCCTTGGCGGTTGAGGTTCCGGCGCGATGTGCCGAAATGGCCGTTACCAAGTCCCCCTTGCGCATACGGGATCCCCCGGAGATGCCCAGCTGACTCGCGAGAGCCTGAAGCTGGGCGAGCTTAAGGCCTGCAAGGCCGCTGCTCTTGGTGGTTGCTGCAGTTGACGAATCAGCAGCAGAAGATGTTGTGTCCACAGCTGAAGCCAGCTCAGTGGTTTCTGTCACGAAGGATCCTTCCCCCTCGACGGCGTCCAGAGCGAGAGCTGGACGCGATGATTTGTTCTGGGCTGCAGTTCAGATCTGCAGCCGGTGATTTGGGCCGTGCCTGATGGATTATGGCCAACAGGGCCGGATACTGATCGTCATCACTGGATCCAGTTGCCCGGACAGCCGGCGTAGCGTTCAGGGAACAGAGAGATTTCTGCGGCCCTGAGACAGGCCGGAAAGAGACGACACCACCAACGTTGGCACAGTTGACGAAAGGTACGGCAAAACACCGAGATCCAAAATCAGGGAACTGCCCGCGGCTTTACCGGCGGTGCACTTCCACTCTAGCACCTTGATCGTCTACAGCCAGCGTCATCACACGCCAACCGACGTCGGGTGTGTTGACCGCCGTGAATGTCTCGATGAATTCTGCAATTGTGGCGGCTTCGTCAGCGCCATTGGCCAGCACCATCACGGTGGGACCGGCGCCTGAGACAACCGCTGCATGCCCCGCAGTCCGGAGGGCCGCGATGAGATCGGCGCTGGGGCGCATGGCCTGAGCGCGGTAGCTCTGGTGGAGGTAGTCCTCTGTGCCTGGCAACAGCAACGTGGGATCAGCAGTGAGCGCGTGAATCAACAGGGCTGCACGTCCGGAATTCATTGCTGCCGCGTGATGCCCCACTGATGCCGGGAGCAGCCCGCGCGCAGTTTCCGTGGAAAGCTCGTAATCGGGGATTGCCACCACGGGAATGACCGCCGCTGCGACCTCAGCGTGTGTGCTGCTGTACTGCTCGCTGTCCTGCCATGACAGCGCCAGTCCGCCGAATATGGCGGGTGCGACGTTGTCCGGATGGCCTTCCATCTCGCTGGTCAACTGCAGGATCCAATCGCGGTCCTGCCGGGATGCTGCCGGGACCAGTGCGTTTGCCGCAGTGACGGCGGCAACCACTGCCGAGGCTGAAGACCCGAGTCCCCGGCCGTGCGGGTTGACGTTGTCCGCTGTGATTTTGAGGCCGGAGTGCCGGAAGCCAAGCCGATCCAAGGCGAGGTCAATGGCACGAACCACGAGGTGGCTGGCGTCACGCGGGAGGGAGTCAGCACCCTCGCCGGAGAGCTCGAACTCGAGCTCCCCGGTGCTGAGGGTCTCCACCGTCAAGGTGTCGTAGATGGACAGGGCCAAGCCGAGGCTGTCGTAGCCGGGGCCCAGGTTGGCACTCGTACCGGGGACCTTGACGGTCAGCCGCTGGCCTGCCGCGACGAGTGCACGATCGGTCGCGGTGGGCTGCGTTGATTCCACTCTTAGTTTTCTTCCAGTCCCAGTTCTGCGGCAACAGTGACGACGTCGTTCGGCACCTTGACGGGCTGCACGTCGCTGCCGTCTTCGGTGCGGAGGGCCCACTGCGGGTCCTTGAGTCCGTGTCCGGTAACCGTGATGACGATGGTTTTGCCCGACGGAACCTCGCCGGCGGCATGCTTCTTGATCAAGCCCGCGACACCGGCAGCGGAGCCGGGTTCAACGAAAACGCCTTCCTTTGCCGAAAGCCAGCGGTGAGCAGCCAGAATCTCGTCATCGGTGACAGCCTCGATCAGTCCACCGGATTCGTCACGGGCCGCAACTGCGGTTTCCCACGAGGCCGGGTTGCCGATGCGGATGGCGGTGGCAATCGTGTCGGGCTCGGTGATGGGGTGGCCTGCAACGAACGGCGCGGCACCGGCGGCCTGGAAGCCCCACATGACGGGCGTCTTGGTGGAAACAGCAGGAAGTGTTCCATTAGTGGTCTCGAAGGGCGCGGAGTATTCCTTGTAGCCCTTCCAGTAAGCACTGATGTTGCCGGCGTTGCCTACAGGCAGTACGTGGATGTCAGGGGCATCGCCCAAGGTGTCCACCACTTCGAAGGCACCGGTCTTCTGGCCCTGGATACGGGCCGGGTTGACCGAGTTCACCAGGAACACCGGGTAGGCCTCGCCGAGCTTCCGGGCGATGTCCAGGCAGTTATCAAAGTTGCCGTCAACCTGGAGCAGTGTGGCGCCGTGCGCGATGGCCTGGCTCAGCTTGCCCATGGAGATCTTGCCTTCGGGTACAAGCACAGCGCACTTGAGGCCTGCCGCAGTGGCGTAGGCCGCAGCCGAGGCGGAGGTGTTGCCGGTGGAAGCGCAAACAACAGCCTTTGCACCGGCTTCAACGGCAGCCGTCATGGCCATGGTCATGCCGCGGTCCTTGAAGGAACCCGTGGGGTTCATGCCTTCGACCTTCAGGTACACCTCTGAGCCGGTCAGCTCGGAAAGCTTCTGCGCGTGGACGAGCGGAGTGCCGCCCTCTCCCAGGGTGATGACCTTGGTGGCTTCCGTTACAGGCAAACGATCAGCGTATTCGCGGATTACTCCGCGCCATTGGTGAGCCACTTAGACCCCTTCTACCCGCAGAACGGATGTTACAGAATTGATGACGTCCAGGCCCTTCACGGCCTCGACGGTTGCTGCGAGTGCAGCTTCGGATGCACGGTGCGTCACGATTTTCAGCTCGGCCGACTCAACGTTGGAGGCTGAGTCGCGGTGGATCGTCTGGCGCATGATTTCGATGGAAACGCCGTTCTCCGCAAAGATGTGCGCAATCCGTGCCAGCACGCCGGCCTGGTCAGCGACATCCAAGCCGATGTAGTAGCTGGTGTTCGAGGCGTCGATGGCCAGCGCCGGAACGTGGCCCGTCGTGGTTTCCGTGCGGCCGGGGCCGCCCAACACCAAGCGCCGCGCAGCGGAGACGAGGTCGCCCAGCACGGCAGACGCCGTCGGGGTGCCGCCGGCACCCTGGCCGTAGAACATCAGTTCCCCGGCATTTTCCGCCTCGATGAAGACGGCATTGAAGGCTCCACGGACAGCGGCCAGCGGGTGTTCGCGCGGCAGGAGCGTGGGATGGACACGCACGGAAATGCCGCTGCCGTTGTCCGACGAGTCGATCTTCTCGGCAATTGCGAGCAGTTTGATGACAAAGCCGGCTTCCTTGGCGGAGGCGATGTCTGCAGCGCTGACCTTGGTGATGCCTTCGCAATAGACATCGTCCAGGGAGAAGCGGGTGTGGAACGACAACGACGCAAGGATCGCTGCCTTGGCTGCAGCGTCGTGGCCTTCCACATCGGCAGTGGGATCTGCTTCCGCGTATCCGAGGCGCTGTGCTTCGGCGAGGGCATCGGCGAACTGCGCGCCGGTGCTGTCCATCTGGTCAAGGATGAAGTTGGTGGTGCCGTTGACGATACCGAGTACGCGGGTGATGCGGTCTCCGGACAGAGAGTCACGGATGGGGCGCAGAATGGGAATGGCTCCCGCGACGGCGGCCTCGTAAGACAGCTGGACTCCGGCCTTGTCGGCCTCCTCGTAGAGAGTGGGCCCATCCTGGGCGAGCAAGGCCTTGTTGCCGGTAACGACGCATGCGCCGTTCTGGATGGCCGTCAGGATCAGTGATCGGGCAGGCTCTATGCCGCCCATGAGTTCGATGACCAGGTCTGCGTCCTTGACCAAGGTATCGGCGTCGGTGGTGAACAGTTCACGCGGCAGTTCGACGTCACGCGGCGAGTCGACAGTGCGGACGGCGATGCCGGACAGTTCCAGGCGGGCGCCGCTGCGGGCAGCGAGGGCCTCGGCGTCGTCAATCAGAATCCGCGCAACCTGGGCCCCAACGTTGCCACAGCCCAGCAGGGCCACCTTCAAGGTTCGCATTTCAGACATTCGCCACTCCCATGTCGCGGTTCAAGAGATCTTCTTCGGTTTCCCCGCGGACAATCAGCCGGGCGGCTCCGTCGCGTACAGCGACAACGCCAGGCCGGGCCAGGTAGTTGTAGTTGCTGGAGAGGGCCCAGCAGTAGGCGCCGGTACCCGGTACTGCGAGCAAATCACCGGCTGCCACATCCGCGGGCAGATATACATCTCTAACAACTATGTCGCCGCTCTCGCAATGTTTGCCCACTACGCGGGACAGCTGCGGAGCCGCCGAAGAGTTCCGGGAGGCCAGAATTGCCGAATAATCCGCGTCGTACAGCACCGGACGGGCGTTGTCGCTCATTCCGCCGTCCACCGACACATAGCGGCGCGGATACGTAACGTTCTCTTGCGTTTCTTCACCCTCAGGGGCGTCAACACGGACGGTTTTGAGCGTGCCGACTTCGTAGAGAGTGAAGGTTGTGCTGCCCACAATGGCACGTCCGGGTTCAATGGAGATACGCGGTGGCGTGATGTCCAGCTCGGCGCACTTGGAGCGGACGACGTCGGCCATTGCCTGCGCTATTTCCGCTGCCGGGCGGGGGGTGTCCACGGGGGTGTAGGCGATGCCGTAACCGCCGCCGAGATCCAGTTCGGGCATGACGATGGAATACTTGGCCTGCATGGCGGCGAGGAAGCCCAGGAGCTTTTCCGCTGCAACAGCAAAGCCATCGGGCTCGAAGATCTGCGAACCGATGTGGCAGTGCAGGCCAAGCAGCTCGATGCTGGCGTAGGAGGTTGCCGCGGCCACTGCTTCTTCGGCCGCGGACAGGCCGGCTTCCTCGGTGGAGTCTTCGGCCATGGAAAGGCCGAACTTCTGGTCTTCGTGAGCCGTGGCAATGAACTCGTGGGTGTGGGCGTGCACGCCGGGGGTCAGCCTCAGCATGACCTTGGCAGTTTCGCCGCGGCTGGAAGCGATCTTGGCAACGCGCTCAAGTTCATCGAGGCTGTCCACCACGATCCTGCCAAGCAGCATGTCCAAAGCGCGGTTGATCTCGGCGTCGGACTTATTGTTGCCGTGCAGGCCAAGGTTGGGACCTTCAATTCCCGCGCGTGCCGCAACAGCCAGCTCGCCGCCCGAACAAGTGTCCAGGCGAAGGCCTTCCTCAGCCACCCAGCTGGCCACTGCAGTGCACAGGAACGACTTCCCGGCATAGTAGACGTCCACTCCCCCGCAAATGTCGGCGAAGGCGGCATCAAAGGCGTCTTTGAATGCACGGGCACGGGCACGGAAGTCCGATTCACTCATGACGAACAGCGGGGTTCCGTACTGTTCCTTGAGCTCGCTGACGGACACGCCGTCGATGGTGACCTCGCCGGCGTCGTTCTTTTCAACCCCGGCCGCCCACATAGGTGCCTGCAAGGCGTTGAGGTCTTCAGGAACGGCCAACCACCCGGGAGCGAGCGGAGAAGCGTGTGCAGCGTCTGTGTTCATTTCCCTACATCCGTTCCGGCGCAGAAACGCCCAGCAGTTCGAGTCCGTTGGCGAGCACCTGGCTGGTGGCGTCGTTCAACCACAGACGTGTGCGGTTGACGTCGAGCACAGGTTCCTCGCCCTGCGGCGAGACGCGGCATGCGTCGTACCAGCGGTGATAGGCACCGGCGATGACCTCCAGGTGGCGTGCCACGCGGTGCGGTTCACGCAGTTCGGCGGCCTTTGCCACGATGGACGGATAGCTGCCCAGATAGGAGAGCAACTCGTTTTCGGTGGCGTGGTCCAGGAGTGATGCGTCAAAGACGGAGCGGTCCACGCCTGCTTCCGCAGCATTGCGGGCCGTGCCCCGCGACCGGGCATGAGCGTACTGCACGTAGAACACGGGGTTCTCGTTGCTGTGCTTCTTCAGCAGTTCGGGATCCAGCGTCAGGGGCGAGTCAGCCGGGAAACGGGCCAGCGAGTAGCGGACAGCGTCCTTCCCGAGCCATGAGATGAGGTCCTTGAGCTCGATGATGTTACCGGCACGCTTGGACAGTTTGGCGCCATTCACGGACACAAGCTGGCCGATGAGGACCTCAATGTTGACCTCGGGATCATCGCCCGCGCAGGCTGCAATGGCCTTCAGGCGATTGATGTAACCGTGGTGGTCCGCGCCGAGCAGGTAAATCTTCTCCGTGAACCCGCGGTCCTTCTTTGAAAGGTAGTACGCGGCGTCCGCTGCGAAGTAGGTGGGTTCGCCGTTGGCACGGATCATCACGCGGTCTTTGTCGTCGCCGAAGTCGGTGGTGCGCAACCAGACGGCGCCGCCGTCGTCGAATACGTGGCCCTGTTCGCGAAGGCGGGCGACGGCGGATTCGATCGCGCCGGCGTCGTGCAGTTCCTTCTCCGAGAAGAAGACGTCGAACTCTACGCCGAACTCAGCCAGCGTGGTCTTGATGTCTGACATCTGTGCCTCGTAGGCTGCGGCGCGGATGACGGGCAGGGCTGCCTCGTCTGTCAGTTCGCGGATGCCTGGGTGGGCTTTCAGCACTTCGTCGCCAAGTTCACGGATGTATTCGCCCGGGTAGCCACCCTCCGGTACACCACGGCCATGAAGGCGGGAAAGGACCGAGTTTGCGAACACGTTCATCTGCGAGCCGGCGTCGTTGATGTAGTACTCGGCGGTGACATCAGCACCCGAGGCACGCAGGACGCGGGCAATGGCGTCGCCAAGAGCGGCCCAGCGCGTATGTCCGATGTGCAGTGGACCAGTGGGGTTCGCAGAAACGAACTCCATATTGACGACTCGGCCTGCGAGCGCCTGGTTGGTGCCGTAGCTGGCTCCTGCTTCAACAATGGTCTTGGCGAGGGCGCCTGCTGTGGCAGCGTCCACTGTGATGTTCAGGAAGCCCGGACCGGCGATTTCCACTCCGGTAACGCCGGGAATGCCCTGCAGATGGTTGCTGAGGATTCCTGCGAATTCACGGGGGTTCATGCCGGCCTGCTTGGAGAGTTGCAGGGCGATGTTGGTGGCCCAGTCTCCATGATCCCGGTTCTTGGGTCGCTCCACTCGCACGGCGTCGGGCACGGCAGATTCCGTCAAGGCGATTTCGCCGGTAGAGACGGCGTCCTTTAGGCAGGCGGATATGGCAGCAGAGAGTTCTTCGGGAGTCACGCTTCTAGCCTACCGGGGGCCTGCAAAGTCGCGGAATTGAGGCTCCCGTATGTGGATAGTTGGACACAGCCCGCTCACAGGAATGGCTCTCTGGCAGCACAGACTGAACCATTACGCTGAATCCAACGTTGTGAACACGTAGGAGGTGGCCTTGTTGGTCATCCCGTTACACGCAGTATCCATTGATGAAAATGACCCTTGACGAATTCTTGTCCAGTTGAAACGAGCAGAACCATGACTACGCCACTCCGCAAGAGCCTCTACGTTGGTTTCGCCGGCCTCTCCATCATCGGAACCGCCGCGGCATGTGCCCCTACGACCCAAGCCCCCGCAACTCAGACTCCGGCTACCCAGGATGGCGGGCAGGCCGCAACCAACAGCCCGTCATCGGCAGGCACTTCATCGTCTGCTGCCGTCGCTTCCACCGGCGCGGCCACATACAAGGACGGGACGTACAGTTCCGACGGTACGTACACCTCGCCCAATGGGCTGGAAACGGTGGGTGTTGAGCTGACCTTGGCCGCGGACAAGGTTTCTGCCGTCAACATCACGGTCCACCCATCCAATCCGAATACCAAGAAGTTCCAGGGGGAGTTCGCCAGCGGTATCGCAGCCCAGATCGTCGGCAAGGACATCGACGAACTCAACGTTTCCAAGGTGGCCGGCTCTTCCCTGACGTCCGGCGGCTTCAACGAAGCCGTGGAACAGATTAAGTCCCAGGCCAAGTAGCAGCCATGCCGCACCCTGGCTGGAGCACCTTCAGCTTCGAAGGGATCGGTACGCAGTGGGAGATTTCGACGCCGGACAGCTTGGTACCCGCCGTCCGGCGCGAGGTGCTTGAAACAGTCGCGGCATACGACAAGACGTGGTCGCGGTTCAGGCCGGATTCCTTGGTGTCCGGCCTGTCCCGCGGTCCGGGCATCATCACGCTGCCGGAGCATGCGGTCGCCCTCCAGAAGCTATATTCGGTGCTGTATCGCCTCAGCGATGGTGCCATGACCCCACTCATCGGCAGCAGCTTGGAGCGTCTGGGTTACGACGCCGGCTACGCTCTTGTTCCGTCAGGAAATCCCCTCGCCCCGCCGCGGTGGGAAGACGTCCTCGATTGGACAGGCACGGACCTGGCCGCGAAAGAGCCGGTAGTTTTGGACGTCGGAGCAGCCGGGAAGGGCCAGCTGGTTGACCTGTTGGGCGAAATCCTGTTGGCAACGGATCACACTGACTTCCTGGTGGATGGCAGCGGCGACATGCTGCACGCGGGAAGCCACCCGGTCACCGTTGCGTTGGAGCATCCCTATAACCCCCGGCAGGCCATAGGAACGGTGGAGCTGAACAACTCCGCACTGTGTGCCTCTGCTTCAAACCGACGCACGTGGGGTGACGGTCTCCACCATGTCCTGGATGGAACGACGGGCGAGCCTATTCACACCACGGTGGCTACATGGGCCATGGCTGCGAGCGCCCTGGTTGCAGACGGACTTGCCACGGCATTGTTCATGCTTGAACCGGCTCGGCTGGAGGAGGAATTTGATTTCTCATGGCTTTCGGTGTCGTCGAGTGGTGTTGCCGCGTTTTCGACCGGTTTTGAGGGGAGACTGTTCACATGATTGCCGCTAAGTCGCGCCTGGACACTTGGTTGGGCCGCTTCACCATGTACCGCTTGATTCTCTGGGTGCTGGGCGTGCTGGTTGTCTACAGCATGGTCCTGAACATCCTGGGGTGGTTGACCTTCGGGCTCCCGGAGATGGCGGTACACCTTGTGCTTTGCTTGGGTGTGACCTATGCCTCCAGCCGGCTGCTCGCGCTGCTCTTCGACGTGAAGCCGCACACGGAGTCGTCACTTATTACCGGGCTGCTGCTCTACTTCCTGTTCTGGCCGGCCTTTGGCGTGATGGACATGGCGGGGGTTGCTTTGGCATGCGTGCTGGCCAGCGTGTCCAAGTATGCTCTGGCCTTCCGTGGGCGGCATATTTTCAACCCGGCCGCGGCCGGTGCGTTCATCACGGGCCTGACGGGGCTCAACATCGCCACGTGGTGGGCTGCCACGCCGGCCATGCTCTGGCTCTTGGTTCCCGGGGTGCTGCTTGTCCTGTACCGCACGCGGAAAATGCTGATGGCCGCCGTTTTCCTCGTGGCTGCCACCAGCATCATCACGGTAGAGCTCCTCAGCCGCAGCATGACATTGGGCCAGGCCTTGTGGCAGTCCTTGGCACAGCGCCCGTTGCTGTTCTTCGTGGGATTCATGCTCTCGGAGCCCCTCACCCTGCCTCCCCGTCGCTGGCAGCAGCTGGCGCTTGCCGCCGTCGTGGGTGTTGTCTTCGCCGTTCCCTACAACTTTGGTTTCATTGCCAACTCCCCGGAACTCGCGCTGTTGCTGGGCAATCTTTTGGCGTTCTTCCTGGGACAGCGCGGTGGCGTCCATCTGACGTTCAAGGGCTCGCGCCCCCTCACCCCCGCCAGTACTGAATTCAGGTTCGAGCCACAGCGGCCCGTGCGCTTTGCCGCCGGACAATTCATGGAGCTGAACCTGCCGCATGCCGGATCCGACGGCAAGGGGCGCCGACGGGTTTTCAGCATCACCAGCCCGCCCGGCGCGGCCGAGGTTACGTTCGGCGTGGGTACGGCCGAGCCCCTGTCTACGGCCAAGAAGGCACTGTTTGCGCTTCAGCCCGGGGACAGCGTTTCTGCAACGGCCGTGGGCGGAGACTTTGTTTTACCGCGCGACGCCGGGAAGCCGGTCCTGCTGATCGCCGCGGGTATCGGCATTACGCCTTTCCTGTCGCAGCTGGCGGCCGACGACGCCGCCCGCGACACCGTGGTTGTGTACCTCGCAAAGGGTCGCGATGAACTTGCGTGCGTGGAACAGCTGGAAGCCTCCGGCGCCAAAGTGTTGGCCCGGCTGGCGGACGGTTCCACTCCCCCGGAGTTCATGGTGGACGCCGGTACGTCCAGGATCGATGCCGCACGCCTCAAGGAGCTGGTTCCGGATATCGGGGATCGGGAAGTTTTCGTCTCGGGCTCCCCGGCGAGCGTGGACTCCCTGCGCGCTGCAGCACGTGGTGCAGGAGCGCGCCGGGTACATGTCGACTCATTCGCGGGCTACTGATCCGCGGGGTTCCGGTCCGGGCTCGCCGGAGGGGCGCCGGGTTTTCATTTGCGGCTCCGTGGCTGCTAAGCTCTAGGACGTCCCACCGGCAACGGAGGGAACCCTGGATGCCCTCGTAGCTCAGGGGATAGAGCGTCTGCCTCCGGAGCAGAAGGCCGTAGGTTCGAATCCTATCGAGGGCACAACGAATACCCCGCCAGTCCTGCTGGCGGGGTATTTTTTTGCGTGCCGGTTACCGACTATCAGTTGGGGGCTTGCCGGGCCCGAACCGCAATATTGTCCGTCCCTGATCCTAGGCTGATTCCAGTTGGTCATACCGATAGCCAAAGGGGTTTCACCGTGATGTGTTCAATTGTCCCGCCGTATATGCTGCGCAGGATTGCTGCCCGGAATGAACCAAGGCTTCGGGCGGTTGCCCGGGCCGCCAAGGAGTCCTTGCTGCACATCAAGGACCTGCAGGCCATCCGTACAGCCCCTATCCCCGCGGCACCGCCAAGCGCACGCCAAGCCAAACCGGGTCCGCCCAAGCGGACCATTTTCGACGCCGGCTCATCGGAAACCCTGCCCGGCCGCATTGTCCGCAAGGAGGGTGCCCCACCCGTCGGAGATGTCGCTGCGGACGAGGCCTACGACGGCCTCGGGAGCACGCACCGGCTGTACGGCGAGATTTTCGGCAGGGATTCCATTGACGATGCCGGGCTCTCCCTGGATGCAACGGTCCACTATGGGAAGCTCTACGACAACGCCTTTTGGGACGGCAGCCAGATGGTCTTCGGCGACGGTGACGGCCAGATTTTCCAGCGCTTCACCAAGTCCGTGAGCGTCATTGGCCATGAACTCGCCCACGGGGTTACGCAGTACACAGCCAATCTGGCGTATCGGAACCAAGCCGGAGCACTCAACGAGTCCATGTCGGACGTCTTCGGGGTCCTCGTCGAGCAGTATCTCAAGCAGGAGTCCGCAGGGGACGCCAGTTGGCTCATTGGGGAGGGCCTTTTCACCGAGCAGGTCCAAGGTGCCGCCCTGCGCTCCATGAAAGCACCGGGGACAGCTTATGACGACGACGTTTTGGGAAAGGACCCCCAGCCGGACTCCATGGATACGTACGTGCGGACGAGCGCTGACAATGGCGGAGTGCACATCAACTCCGGCATCCCCAACAAGGCTTTCTATGTTGTGGCCTCGGAACTCGGCGGCAAGGCTTGGGAGGCACCCGGCCAGATCTGGTACGGCACCTTGACCAGTGGGTCCCTGCCGGCAACCTGTACTTTTGGAAAGTTTGCCAAGACCACTCTTGCGACCGCTGAGGAACTTTTCGGTTCCGGGTCAGCTGAGCATGACGCCGTCCTGAAGGCGTGGGAGACTGTGAAGGTCAAGGTTTAGTCAGGTGGCGGGACCGGACAGTTCGCTCCGGTCCCTGCCGGTTGGCTGACTACAGAACGTCGAACGAGAAGCAGCCGGCCATGAAGATCACCGTCCAACGCAGTGGGGGAATCGCCGCGATGACACGCGTCTGGAGCGTGGATGCTGTGTCTCCCGATGAGAAGGAACGATGGGTTCCGATCGTGGAGGCCTGCCCGTGGGACGAAGCCAAAAGTCAAGCCCGGACACCCAACGAACCTGACCGGTTCATGTACTCCATCCGCGCAGGGCAACGCCGCGCCACTCTCCCCGACCGCGCCGTAACCGGGCCTTGGCAGGAACTGGTGGAATGCGCCCAAGCCGAAGGTTCGGAGTCACGGGGACGGCTCGGCAGCCGACGCTAAGAGCAGCCGCCTTCGTCGGGCAGCAGCCGCTGGGTTTCAGATGGCTTCTGCCAACTGTCCCCGGAATGCCCGCCTGTAGCTCTGTGGACTCGTGTCCAGCACTTTTGTGAAGTGGTGGCGCAGCAGGACAGAATGCCCGAACCCTGCAACACGAGCGATCTCGTCGATGTTCAGCTCAGTGGTTTCCAACAGTTCCTGCGCACGCAGCACGCGTTGCGAGTTCAGCCAGGCAGCGGGCGTAGCTCCGGTTTCCGCGCGGAAGCGCCGGGCGAACGTCCTTGGCGACATGTGGAGCCGTGCAGCCAACTCGTTCACGCTGTGTTCTTCGTCGAGGTGTTCAACCATCCAGCGAAGCAGTTCCTCCATGGGTGCGGAACCGCAACGGGGCATGGGCCTGTCAATGAACTGGGCCTGGCCACCGTCGCGATGCGGCGGTACCACCATGTCGCGTGCGATTGCAGCAGCCACGTTCGCCCCCAATTCCTCACGGACAAGATGGAGGCATGCGTCGATTCCCGCGGCCGTACCGGCGCTGGTGATGATGGTTCCGTCCTGCACGTAGAGGACGTTCTCGTCCACGATCGCGGACGGGTACCGGCTGGCCAGATCCTGCGAATAGTGCCAGTGCGTGGTGCAACGCCGTCCGTCCAACAAACCGGCGCGGGCCAGGGCATAGGCCCCGGAGCAAATGGACATCACCCACGCACCCCTGGCATGTGCTGCCCGCAACGCATCCATGACGGACTCGGGGACGTCCTGGTCCCGGCCGAACGGCGCCATGATGACGAGGTCTGCATCTGCCGCTGCTTCGAGGCCGAGGTTCACATGAAGCGACAGACCGGACTTCATGCGGACGTCACCCGGTTCCGGTGTTACCACCCGGAAATCGAAGGCCGGTACCCCGGCACCACGGTCAGATCGGTCGATGCCGAAGACCTCGAAGGCCGTACCGAATTCGAAGACCGAGAAGTTGGGTACAACAATCACCGCCACTGATTTCAACATACCTCCAGTGTGGCAGAAAATTATCTAAATGGGGCATTTCTGCCACTGTTTCTTGGAGTCCCACAAGAGCAGGCTTGAGACATGGAAATCTTCGGAATCATCCTCTTCATCGTCCTCATCACCGCCGTCGCAGCTACCGTTTCAGCCCTGTTGAAGGATGGACGCGGGCACAACCCGCCCATCAATTCCAAGGAACCCTGGAGCGCCTTCGACGCTCCGAGCAGCCCGTACTGGAACCCCCGCATCTACTAGGGGCATGCCAGGCGACTGCAAGGTCCACCAAGCCAATCCAACCGACGCCCGTCCGTTCACGGAATTCTGCAGGATTCCCCTGAACGGCGGGCGTCCCTATGTCTGCCCGACGCCCACCCGGGACGCCCATGGGCTAGATTCACTTGCATGATTCAAACGTCTGCCCGGCTCCTCCAGCTGCTGTCACTGTTGCAGGTGCGACGCGAATGGACAGGCCCGGCACTCGCTGATCGGATGGGCGTGACCGAGCGGACCGTCCGACGCGACATCGACAAGCTACGGAACCTTGGCTACCCCATCCACGCCTCCCCCGGGATCGCGGGCGGTTACCAGCTTGGTGCCGGCGCGCAGCTTCCCCCGCTGCTGCTGGATGACAATGAGGCCTTGGCTGTCGCCCTCGGTTTGAGTTCGGTAGCCGCCGGCCCGGTGGCAGGCATCGGCGAGGCATCCGTCCGCGCTCTGGCAAAGCTGGAGCAGGTCCTGCCGTCCCGGCTGCGCCCGAAGTTCGCCATGCTGAAAGCGGCCGTCACTACCCTTCCCAGCAATGCGGCCACCGTAGATCCTGAACAACTGACCGTCGTCTCGGCCGCGATATCGGACCGGCGCCAAATCACCTTTGACTACGTCAAGTCCGACGGCGAGTCAGCACGGCGGCTGGTGGAGCCCTACCGATTGGTGGACACGGGGCGTCGCTGGTACTTGGTGGCGTGGGATGTTGATCGGGAGGACTGGCGGACGTTCCGGGCCGACCGCCTCGCTTCCCTGCCGTCAGAACGAAAAAGATACACGCCCAGGCCCCTGCCCGCGGAAGACCTGGCAGCGTACGTCCAACAGTCGATCACCCGTTCGCCTTACAGATTCGACGTCGTGGTGCGGCTTCACGCGCCGCTGGGCGAGGTGGCCGCCGTCGTCAATTCCCAGTACGCGACGCTGACAGCCGACGGGCCGGAAGCCACCATCCTGCGGTCCGGATGGGATAACCTGGCTGCCCCGGCCGCCTATCTGGCCGCGCTGGACATGGACTTCGAGATCCTCGAGCCTGTTGAATTCACGACCTACGCCATGGAACTCGCGCACCGGCTGAGTGCGGCAGCCGGGACTGTGACGGACACAGCGGACGCCGAACCCCAGCCACAGTAGACTGACAGCAGCCATGACACTTCATATTTCCTACCCCGCAGAGCTGCCCGTATCCGAGCGCCGCGAGGATCTGATGGCGGCCATCGCCGCAAACCAGGTGACCATCATTGCCGGTGAGACCGGTTCGGGTAAGACCACGCAGATCCCCAAGATGTGCCTCGAACTTGGCCTTGGAGACAAAGGCCTGATCGGGCATACCCAGCCACGCCGGTTGGCGGCCCGCACAGTAGCCGAACGCATCGCGTCTGAACTCGATGTAGAGATCGGCCAGGAGGTGGGCTTCCAGGTCCGCTTCACCGGTGAGGTCAGCGCTTCCACCAAGATCAAGCTGATGACCGACGGCATCCTCCTCGCGGAGATCCAGCGGGACAAACTGCTCCGGAAATACAGCACCATCATCATCGACGAGGCCCACGAGCGCAGCCTCAACATCGACTTCATCCTGGGCTACCTCAAACGCATCCTCCCCCAGCGCCCGGACCTCAAGGTCATCATCACCTCGGCCACCATCGATCCCCAACGCTTCGCCAAGCACTTCGGGAGCGAGGAAGATCCAGCGCCGATCATCGAGGTCTCCGGACGAACTTACCCGGTAGAGATCCGGTACAGGCCGTTGTCCCAACCCGCCGGCGGGGAGGAAGATACCTCGGACGACGAACTTGAAGAGGACCGTGATCCCCTGGACGCCGTATGCGATGCCGTGGACGAGCTCGCCAAGGAAGCACCCGGCGACATCCTCGTCTTCTTTTCCGGTGAGCGTGAAATCAGGGATGCTGCCGAGGCCATCAACGGCCGCATCCAAACGAACCGGCGCCTTGCCGGGACGGAAGTCCTGCCCCTTTTTGCCCGATTGAGCCTGCAAGAGCAGCACAGGGTGTTCAACCCCGGCGGAAAACGACGCATCATCCTTGCCACCAACGTCGCCGAAACGTCGCTGACCGTGCCGGGTATCAAGTACGTGATCGATACCGGCACCGCCCGCATCTCGCGGTACTCGCACCGGACCAAAGTCCAGCGGCTGCCCATCGAGCGAGTCTCCCAGGCCTCGGCCAACCAGCGCTCGGGCCGCTGTGGGCGCGTGTCCGAGGGCATCGCCATCCGTTTGTACTCGGAAGAGGACTTCGAGTCGCGTCCGCAGTTCACGGATCCGGAGATCCTCCGGACCAATCTCGCTGCGGTCATCCTGCAGATGACCGCCATGGGCGTTGCGCGCGGCCCCAAGGATGTAGAGAACTTCCCCTTCGTGGAACCGCCGGACTCGCGTGCTATCAACGACGGCGTCACGCTCCTGCGCGAACTCGGCGCTTTGAGTTCGCCCAAGGCCGGTGACGCGCAGGGCAACGGTCGCAGTGGCAGTGGCCTGACCGCCGTCGGGCAGAAACTTGCCCAGCTGCCGGTGGATCCGCGGCTGGGCCGGATGATCGTGGAGGCCGGCAAACGCGGCTGCGTACGCGAAGTCATGATCCTGGCCGCAGCACTGACCATCCAGGACCCCCGCGAACGGCCCACGGACAAGCAGCAGCTTGCCGCGGAAAAGCATGCACGCTTCCGGGATGAGTTGTCGGACTTCACCGGCTTCCTTAACCTGTGGAACTACATCCAGGAAAAGCAGCGCGAACTCTCCTCAACCCAGTTCCGCAAGCTGTGCCGCAACGAATTCATCAACTACCTGCGTGTTCGTGAGTGGCAGGACCTTTTCACCCAGCTTCGGCAGATGGCTAAACCTCTTGGCATTGTGTTGGACAACAAACGCGAAGCTGATCCCGTAGGCAACTACGAGGGCATCCACATCAGCCTGCTCTCCGGATTGCTGAGCCACATCGGTCTCCTGGATGAGCGCAAGCGCGAATACGCCGGTGCACGCGGCAGCCGCTTCGCGATCTTCCCCGGCTCTGCGCTGTTCAAGAAATCCCCGGCGTTCGTGATGGCGGCCGAGCTCGTGGAAACCAGCCGGTTGTGGGCGCGTGTTGCTGCCAAGTTCGATCCTTTGTGGGCCGAGCAAGTCGCCCCGGACCTGGTGAAGAGGTCGTACAGCGAACCTCATTGGTCTTCGCGGCAAGGCGCCGTCATGGCCCATGAGAAGGTGACGCTGTACGGCGTGCCGATTATACCTAACCGCCGGGTCAACTACGGGCGCATCGATCCCGAACTCTCCCGGGAAATGTTCATTCGCCATGCCTTGGTGGAGGGCGAGTGGAAAACACACCATAAGTTCTTCCATCGCAACCGTGCCCTGCTCCAGGAAATCGAAGAACTCGAAACCCGCATGAGGCGGCGGGACATCCTGGTGGACGACCAGACGCTGTTCGACTTCTATGACGCACGCGTGGGCAAAGAGGTGGTCTCCGAGAGGCACTTTGATAAGTGGTGGAAGGATGCCCGCCACACGGATCCCGCTCTCCTGGATTTCGACCAATCGTTGTTGATGAGCGAAGACGCCGAGGCGCTGGACGACTCCGCATACCCGAAGAGCTGGCTGCACAAGGGATTCGAACTCCCGTTGAGCTACGAGTTCCATCCCGTGGCGCCCGGTTCGGCCCCTAATCCATCCGACGGTGTTACCGCTGAAGTCCCGGTGCTGTTCCTGAACCAACTGGACGATGCCCCGTTCCGCTGGCAAATTCCGGGGCAACGTGTAGAGCTGGTGACAGCGCTGATCAAGTCGCTACCCAAGCAAATACGGAAGAACTTTGTGCCTGCCCCGGACGTTGCACGGCAAGCAACCGCAGCGCTGGAAGCCGATTTCGACCCCGCCACCGATGAACTGGAGCCGTCCTTGGAACTGGTCCTTCGCCGGCTCCGCGGACACGTCATTCCTCCGGGCTCGTGGAACTGGGACGCGGTACCGCCTCACTTGCGCGTGAGCTTCAAGGTGGTGGACAGCAAGGGCAAGGTGCTTGACGAAGGAAAGGACCTCGCTGAACTCCAGGAGAAGCTGGCGCCGGCAACGCGCCGCGCCATCGCCGAATCGCTCGGCGCCACACCCGCGACGACGTCACGCGCCAAGGGCGGCAAGGGAACCGGCACGTCGGGCCCACCCAACGGTCAAACGCCAGCCCCGGGCGCAACGCCCGCAGGCGATGGAATTGTTGCCGAACGCGGCGGCATCACCACGTGGGACTTCGGCACGGTGGAGCGCCAGGTTACCCGGACGGTCAAGGGCCACGCCGTCACCGGGTTCCCGGCGATCGTGGACGAAGGAAAGTCCGTGGCACTCCGGGTATTTCAGACCCGCCCGGAGCAGGAGGCCGCCATGCGTGGCGGCGTCATACGATTGCTTGCCCTGCGGATCCCGCCACCCGACCGCTACGTGCTGGAGCACCTCAGTAACACGGAGAAGCTGACGTTTAGCCAGAACCCGCACGGATCCGTGAGCGCACTCATCGCGGACTGTGCACTGGCAGCCATCGACAAACTGGTTCCGCAGGATCTGCCATGGGACAAGGAGGCGTTCGATGCGTTGTACGAGGTAGTCCGCGCAGAACTGATCGATACCGTGTTCACAGTGACGGCCGTCGTCGAACGTGTCCTGGCCAGCACCCGCAGGATCCAGAAAGAGCTCAAGTCCAATGCAAGCCTGCCGCTGATCAGTGCCCTCAACGATATGAAGAGCCAGCTGGAGCAGTTGGTCTTTCCTGGCTTTGTGGCACAGACGGGCTACGCGCAGCTCAGCCAACTGCCGCGGTACCTTCAGGGCATCGAGAAACGGCTGCAAAAGCTCCCTGGCAACGTCCAACGGGACAGCTTGAACATGGCGATCATTCAGGCGCTGGAGGATGACTACGATGACGCTGTGTCTGCTCTCCTTCCGGGGCGCAGGGCGGGCACCGAGTTAACCCGTGTGCGCTGGATGATCGAAGAACTGCGGGTGAGCCTCTTTGCGGTGGAGCTCGGCACGGCCTACTCGGTGTCGGAGAAGCGGATCCGCACGGTGCTGAACCAGGCCCTGGCACCCGCATAACCGCACCCGCATTGCCATGAAAAACCCGGCGGTGCTTATTAGCACCGCCGGGTTAAGTCGTGTAGGAGTCAGTCCTCGGGGACAGCGTCCCCGTGGCCCGCTTCCCGGAGCGCCGCACGGAGCTTCACTGCCGTGGCCTCCATGACCGCGGGATCCGGGTTGTGGTCCACGTTGTGAATTTCAAAGTCTGCCGTGGAGTAGGCAGGCCACACGTGAACATGCAGGTGGTCCACCTCGAAGCCTTCCATCAGGACGCCCACACGCTTGGCATCAAACAAATCCTCCTGCACCTTGCCGATGCGCTGGGCCACGTCCATGACCTTGGCCAGCAATTCGGGACTAGCATGCGTCCATGAGTCAACCACATCACGCGGCACCACCAGGGTGTGCCCTTGGGTGATGGGCGAAATGGTCAGGAAAGCAACCACGTCCTGGTCCTTCCACACAAAGCGGCCCGGGATTTCCCCATTGATGATCTTGGTGAACAGTGTGCTCATGCGTCTGCCCTTTCGGATGGTTCCTGAAGAGTTGCTGTGTCCAGTACGAAACGGTACTTCACGTCGCCGGCCACCATGCGGTCGTAGGCTTCATTGAGTTGCTCCGCAGCGACAACCTCGATGTCGCTCACCACTCCGTGTTCCGCACAGAAGTCCAGCATTTCCTGCGTCTCCTCGATGCCACCAATCAACGAACCCGCATAGGCGAGTCGACGGCGGATGAGCAACCCGGGGCTGACCGGCGGCATGTCGTCAGCGGGAAGGCCCAACTGGAAGAGGGCCCCGTCCAGGCGAAGGGTCCGGAAGTAGGGGTTGAGATCGTGGGGCGCGGCCACTGTGTCGATAATGACGTCAATGCTCCGGTTAGCGACCTCCATGGCGTCCGCATCCTTGGACAGGACCACGTGGTCGGCGCCGAGTGCCCGGGCAGCGTCGAACTTGGACTCGGAGGTGGTGAAAACGGTGACGTCGGCGCCCATGGCCTTGGCGATCTTGACAGCCATATGCCCCAGACCACCCAAGCCCACCACTCCCACGGAGTCGCCTTCTTCCACATCGAAATACCGGAGCGGCGAATAGGTGGTGATGCCGGCGCACAGCAACGGTGCGGCCGCCGCGGCGTCCAAAGCATCCGGGACGCGCAGTACGAAGCGCCTGTCCACCACCACCGACGTCGAATACCCGCCTTGGGTGACCGAGTCGCCGTTTCGCGGATCTACAGCACCGTACGTGCCGATGTTGCCCCGCTCGCAGTACTGTTCCAATCCATCAAGACAGCTTTCGCATTCGCGGCATGAGTCCACCAAGCAGCCGACACCTACGCGGTCGCCGGGAGCGAAGTCCTGCACCGCGCCGCCTACACGGGTGACGCGACCTACGATCTCATGGCCGGGGACCAGCGGGTAGGGAGGAACCCGCCATTCACCGCGCGTTGCGTGCACATCCGAGTGGCACAGTCCGCAGAACTCAATGGCAATCTCCACGTCATCCTCTTTAGGTGCGCGGCGAGCCACCGTCAGGGGTACCAAACCACTGTCCGGAGACGTCGCGCCGTAGGCGGCCGCCAGCGTGCTTCCGGTCCTGGATTCACTGGTGTCCAAAGTAATGGGCTTGGCAAGGGGCGGGGGCACAGGGCGTCCGGGAGTCATGCTCCGACGCTACTCCCGGCAGCCGTGCTTGTGCCACTTGGGTGGCCACCGGCTCCTTCAAAAGGCTCGCTGCCCACAGCGACGTCGTTGGCATCATTGTTGGACCATTGCGAGAACGATCCCGGGAACAACGCCGCACGGTAACCGGCGATCTCCAAGGCGGCGATCTCATGGGATGCCGTCACTCCGGAACCGCAATACACCGCAACGTTGGACGAGGTGCCCAGACCCAACTCCTCAAAGCGCCGCCGCAACTCCTCCACCGGCAGGAACATGCCCTCGGCCGTGACGTTCCCTGTGGTCGGCGCGCTCAGTGCGCCCGGGATATGCCCGGCCCTGGGGTCAATCGGCTCCACTTCACCGCGGTACCGCTCCCCCGCCCGGGCATCCAGCAACACGCCCCTGCGGTGCCACTGTGCCGCCTCACTCTCGGAAATGACCGGCATGCGGCCCTCGCCCAACGTGACATTCCCGACGGCGGGACTCACCTCGCCGGTCTCCACCGCGTAACCGTTCGCGCGCCAGGCTGCCAAGCCGCCGTCGAGCAGGTAGACAGCGTCAACGCCGGCGTTCCGCAGCATCCACCAAACACGTGCTGCGGCCATGTTGCCGCTGTTGTCGTACGCGACGATCGTGTCGCCGTCGTTGATCCCCCACCTTCGCGCGGAGTCCTGAAAGTGGTCGCGGGTTGGCAGTGGGTGGCGGCCCAGCCCGGGCTGCGCGTGGTCGGCCAGCTCTATGGGGAGGTCCACGAAAACGGCGCCTGGAAGGTGGGCCGTCAGATAGTCAAGGTGACCGTCAGTACGGCCCAGGACCCAGCGGACATCCAGGAGTACGGTCCGCTCCCCGGTTTCGAGTCGCTGGTGCAGTGCTGACGCACTTATCAACGTGGCCATGGTTCTCCTTCGTTCTTGCGGCGACGGTCAGGCATCCGGTCTTCCTGCACAGGCTCTGTTGCTGCCGGTGCCCGAATTCCAGCCTAGGCTTATCCGGTGAGCAATTCGTGTATTCAGGACAGGGCATGGGCCAGTGAGGCCATCCGCAAGATCGAGGCAGAGAACAACCGCTCGGCCGACACCCATCTTTACGCGGTTCCACTCCCGGAGCACTGGGGCGTTCAGCTGTACCTGAAAGACGAGTCAACGCATAGATCCGGCAGCCTCAAGCACCGCCTGGCACGATCTTTGTTCCTGTACGGCCTGGTCAACGGCTGGATCACGGAAGGCACCACCATTGTGGAAGCCTCCAGCGGCAGTACGGCCGTTTCCGAGGCCTATTTCGCCCGGCTCATTGGATTGCCTTTCATCGCGGTGATGACAAAGACCACCAGCCCCGAGAAGATCGCCCTGATCGAGGAGTTCGGCGGCGCTTGCCTGCTGGTCGACCACGCGTCCGAGGTCTATGCCGTGGCCGAAGAGACTGCCAGGACGTCCGGTGGTTACTACATGGACCAGTTCACCTACGCCGAGCGGGCGACGGACTGGCGCGGCAACAACAACATCGCGGAATCGATCTTCGAACAACTCTCTTTGGAAGAACACCCGGTTCCGGACTGGATCGTGGTGGGTGCAGGCACCGGCGGTACCAGCGCCACTATTGGCCGCTACCTGCGGTACAACCGCTACAACACCCGCCTGGCCGTGGTGGATCCCGAAAACTCGGCCTTCTACCCGGCGTGGCGCGACGGAGACGCGGCTGCGGCCACGGGCCTGCCCTCCAGGATCGAGGGCATCGGCCGGCCTCGCTCTGAGCCCAGCTTCGTACCGGCGGTCATCGACCATATGATCCAAGTGCCCGACGCCGCATCCGTTGCCGCCATGCGGCACCTCCGGAAACTCACCGGCCTCCATGCGGGCCCCTCAACCGGCACCAACCTGTGGGGCGTCTGGCAGTTGGTGGCCGGGATGGTGGCTGAGGGCCGCAAAGGCAGCATCGTTTCACTCATGTGCGACGCCGGCGACCGCTATGCGGGCAGCTACAACGACGCCGGGTGGCTGGCCGCGCACGGCCTGGATCCCGCACCGCACGAAGCAGTTCTGGAGCGCTTTCACAACACCGGGGTGTGGACCGCCTAGACCTCCACGGACTCCATGGGCGCCAGTCGCACGTAAGCGGTGCCATAGCGGGCCCCGATCCGGGTGACATGCCCCTCCACGATGCCGCGTCCCAATTCGTTGAGCAGCCCGTCGTGGACCGGGAAAGCCTTGGGTGCACGGACGGAAATCACGAAGTCCACCACTTCACCCACTTTGGACCACGGTGCATGGATGGGGACCAAGAGGGTCTGGACGTTGATCCCGTCAGGGACAACGAACGAATCCCCCGGGTGGAATACGTTGTCATCCACCAGATAGCCGATGTTCGCTACCACCGGGATCTGTGCGTGGATGACGGCATGTTGTCCACCGAAGGTCCGGATACTGAACCCTGCCGCGTCAAAGGCGGAGTTGGGCTCTACGGTATGCACGCGGTCGGAGACATCGCCGTTTTCCTTCAGCGCAGCAGCCACCCCGGCCGGGGCGTGGACCTCAAGCGCGGTGTTGCTCCGCAGGGCTGCTGTCACCGCGGGACGGTCGATGTGGTCGTTATGCTCGTGCGTCACAAGTACAGCGTGGGCCCCGCTCAGCGCTTCCTCTGCTTCAGAGAAAGTCCCGGGATCGATCACCAGGACCTTTCCCTCTTTCTCCAACCGGACACAGGCATGGGTGTACTTGGTGAGCTTCATGGAGACAGCCTAGGGGCGCCCGCTGACAGTTTCCAAGCTTCCCGTACTGGTAAAATTGGGCTTTGCCAGCATCCCCAGGGAAGTGAGTCTTTCAATGCCACAAGGCACCAGTTCCGCCACGACCGGCAATGAAGCGCCGGCCACCAGCGGCGTCAAGGAGCAGCGCGTCACCAAGCAACGCTTGGCCGTCAGCGCAGCCTTGGATGAATTGGATGACTTCGTCAGCACCCAGGAGCTGTACCGGCTTTTGCAGAACAAAGGCATCTCCGTGTCGTTGGCCACTGCGTACCGCATCCTGCAGTCCTTGGCTGACGACGGACTCATTGATGTCCTCCGGAACGGTGATGGTGAAGCCGTCTACCGCCGGTGTGCAGTCACCGGACACCACCACCACCTGCTCTGCCGCAACTGCGGCAAGGCAGAAGAAGTGGAGGCACCCGCCGTCGAGACCTGGGCCGCCCGCACGGCAACTGAACACGGCTTCACCGAGGTTGCCCACACAGTGGAAATCTTCGGGCTATGCCCCGAATGCACGGCCAAAAAAGCAGCCGGCAAGCTCTAGAGCGCACCGGCCGGCTGGTCCCGTGACACCCGGCCGTTGAGGCCCCTGTTGGCGCGGACCCTGCCGATGATCCGGCACACCACGTAAATCAGGAAGGACAGCGTGGTGACGTAAGGGCTGATGGGGATGCGACTGCCCAAAGCCAAGAGAATTCCGCCCACTGTGGCCGTCATCGCGAAAAGCACACTCAACAACACCACCAAACGCGGCGATGTAGTCACCCTCAGCGCAGCAGCTGCAGGGGTGATCAGTAAGGCGAGGACCAAGAGTGCGCCAACAATCTGGATGGACAGGGCCACGCTGACCCCCAAAAGCACCATGAAGCCGATGGCCAGTCCCCGGACAGGAACGCCTCTGGCCTCAGCCATCTCCGGGTCTACGCTGGCAAAGCTCAGTGGCCGCCATATTGCCACCAGCGCTGCCATCACTACCACGGCGGTGCCGGCCAAAACTTGCAGCTGAACCGAGTCCACGGACACAATCTGACCGGTCAGCAAGCCGAACTTGTTCGCTGCGCGCCCCTCATACAGAGCAAGGAACAAGATCCCCAGGCCCAGGCCGAATGGCATGATCACACCGATGATCGAGTTCTTGTCCCGCGCCCGGACTCCCATGAAACCAAGAAGCACAGCGGCAGCCACCGAGCCGATCAAGGAACCGAAAATGATGTCGGCACCGATCAACAGGGCAAACGCTGCGCCGGCGAAGGACAACTCGGAGATGCCGTGAACAGCGAATGCAAGGTCCCGCTTCATGACGAACGTACCAACCAGTCCGCCCAGCAAGCCGAGAACAGCTCCCGCCCAGATGGAATTCTGGACAAGGACCAGCAACTCACCATAGTTCTCGAAGTTGAAAATGGTCTGCAGGATGCTCTCAAGATCCATCTAGAACTCCTCCCCTGCGGTGGCGTGGGCATCGTCATGGAAGTGCGTGGTTGCGTCGGGAAGACCGACGACGACGATCCTTCCGTTGGTGTGGATGACCTCCACATGGCTGTCGTACAACTCGGAAAGAACTTCCGTGGTCATCACTTCCCGGGGCGTCCCTACCCGGAACTGGCCGCCGGCAAGGTAGAGGACCCGGTCCACGTAGTCGATCACAGGGTTGATCTCGTGGGTCACGAAGACCACAGCGCTGTTCCGCTCGTGGCATTGCTTGTTGATCAGCGCACTGACCCCCTGCTGATGGTGCAAATCGAGGGACAGCAATGGTTCATCGCAGAGGAGAACCTGAGGTTCGGTGGCCAGCGCCTGTGCAACCCTGAGCCGTTGTTGCTCGCCCCCGGACAATTGCCCTACCGGCACCTTGGCATAGTCTGAGGCACCCACCTGCTCCAACAGCGCGTCGATCCGCTGGTTGACGTTGCCGGATGCGAATCGCATTCCCCAGCGGTGACCGTCAATACCCAGACCCACCAGGTCGCGGGCCCTAAGAGGGGTGTCCGGCGCAAACGACTTTTGCTGCGGTATGTAGCCGATCCGCTTGCTGCCGCGTTCCACCGGGTGGCCACCCAACGACACGGTCCCGGAGTGGAGTTCCTGTAATCCGAGAAGGACTTTCAGGAAGCTCGTCTTGCCACTCCCGTTGGGTCCCAGCACAGCAAAGAACTCGCCCGGGTTAATGTCGAGGTCGAGATCCCGCCAGAGTGTCCTCTTGCCGAACTGCAGGCGGGCTCCGCGGAGGCTCACTACCGGTGTCAAAAGTTGTCCTCGATCCGTGCGCTCCGTGGAACGCAGTTGTTGTGCCGCTGGTGTTGGCGAGTGCGGTGGTGGCAGGCAAAAGGCCCCGCAGCCATCCTGAATATCTTAGGACGCCTACGGGGCCCTTCACCGCAATTGGGTTCCGGGAACGCTACTTCTTGAGTGCTGTCGAAATGGATTCCACGTTGTCCGTCATCCACTGGAGGTAGTCTTTCCCGTCAGGCAGCGTCTCAGTGAAGTTCACTACCGGCACGCCGGCCGTGTCCGCGGCCCGTTTGACGGCCTCGGTCTGGGGCCCTTCCGTCTGCTGGTTGTAGGCCAGGAACCGGACAGACTTGGCACTGACAAGGTCAGTGGTTTCCTTCAACACAGCTGCCGGGACATCGGTTTCCTCTTCGATGGCGGCACTGTAAGCCTCAGGGGTCTTGTTTTCCAGGCCGGCTGCTTCCAGCAGGTACAGGGGAACAGGCTCAGTGACCGCCACCGGGGCGTGATCGTTGGCCGCCTTGACGGCAGCGAGTTGTCCGTTGAGTTCAGCGAGCTTCGCTTTAAAGGTGTCCGCATTGGCCGTGAAAGTGGATGCGGACCCCGCGTCCAAGGTGCCCAACTTTACGGCCACTGCATCGGCGAGCTTGCCCATCGCGTCCAGGCTGTACCAGACGTGCTCGTTGAAGTCACCGTGGTCGTGCGCGTGCTCGTCTTCGCTGTGGGCCTCGGCGCTCTTGGATTCCGTGCCATGGCCTTCCTCTTCGGGCGCAAGCCCTGAGATCTCCACAGCACTGATCATGTTCTCGTGTCCGACCTTGGTCTCGTCGGCAATTTTGTGAAGGAACTCGTCGTAGCCTCCGCCGTTCTCCACCACGAGCTTCGCCTTGGAGATCACCAACTTGTCCTGGGCGCTTGCCTCGTACGAGTGCGGGTCCTGGCTTGTCTTGGTGATGATGGCACTCACGTTGACTTTATCCCCGCCAATGGCCTTCACAACGTCTCCGTAGACGTTCGTGGAGGTGACTACCTCAATAGCACCGGATGACGATGCATTGTTGGCTCCAGCCGTACCGGCGCAGGAAGAAAGCATGAGGGCGGCAAGAGCTGCTGAAGCTGCCACGGACAGGCGGGCGGCGGAACGACGCACGAGGACCTCGGATCTACTCAAAATGAGAATCAAACACAATTACTGGCAGATTCCAGTGTAACCCCTAGTTTGGAATGATTCCTATTTAGACAAGTCTGGCGCCGACCTAGGGGGTCGACGCCAGCCTGATTCATTGCTTGCTACTGCACTTGGTGACCACCGTAGCGGCGAATGCCGGTTGCCTGGGTGGCATCCCGGATCTCACCGACCAACTGTTCGATGACGTCCTCCAGGAACAGGACACCCTGAGTTTCGCCGCCTGCGCCGACAACACGGGCAAGGTGCGAACCCGTACGTTGCATGACGGACATTGCCTGCTCGATCTCGTCATCAGGCGCAAGGTTGGCCAACGACCGGATGCGGCCCTCGGCGATGGGATGCCGCCGGCCCTCGTCCGGAATGGACAGGATGTCCTTCACGTGCAGGTATCCGGCGAGTTCGCCGTCGTCGTCCACCATCGGGAACCGGGAGAAACCGGTGCGGCTGACCGCCTTTTCCAAGTCCACCGGAGTGGAAGCAGTCTTCAGCACCACCAGCTTGTCCAAAGGAACCATGATGTGCGAGGCCGTATGCTCCGAGAACTCCAAAGCGCCGCTCAGCAGGCCCGTTTCGTCATCCACCAAACCGTGGCGCGTGGATTCCTGAACAATCGACTGCACCTCCTCAAGCGTGAACGAAGAGGACACTTCATCCTTGGGCTCGATCTTCATCAGCCGCAGGATGTGGTTGGCCAACCAGTTCAGGGTCCAGATAATCGGGTTCACCACACGGGCGATGAACATCAGCGGCGGAGCCAACAGCAGGGCGGCTTTGTCCGCAACGGAAACCGAGATGTTCTTGGGGACCATCTCGCCAAAGGTGACGTGCAGGAACGTGACGAACAGCAGCGCGATGGCAAAAGCGATGATGTCTGCCAGTTCAACCGGAACACCAACCAGCTCCAATGGCTCAGCCAACAGATGGTGGATCGCGGGCTCGGCAACTTGGAGGATCAAG
Organism: Pseudarthrobacter sp. PvP004; assembly: GCF_017876035.1. Classification (NCBI taxonomy): domain Bacteria; kingdom Bacillati; phylum Actinomycetota; class Actinomycetes; order Micrococcales; family Micrococcaceae; genus Pseudarthrobacter; species Pseudarthrobacter sp. PvP004. The sequence continues at coordinate 786,726 of NZ_JAGINL010000001.1, read as the reverse complement.
AGCGAGCAAACAGTGATACCCAGCTGGGCGCAAGCGAGCATCAGCGAGACGTTTTCCATAGCGCGCAGTGTTGTTTGCGCGCGCTTGGACCCGGCTTCGGCAAGTGGCTCAATCTGGCTGCGACGCGCCGACATGACCGCGAACTCGGCACCCACAAAGAACGCGTTGCCAATCAGGAGCACCACGAGCCAGACAATTCCTACCCAGTCACTCATACGGCACCTGCTTCGCGACGCGTGCTTCCGGTATCCACGGGTGATGATTCGTCCGTCTCCACGTGATGGAAACAGATCCTGTCGATCCTTCGGCCGTCCATCCGGGTGACGGTCAGCGTCCCGCCGACGGTATCCACCACATCACCTGTCCTGGCAATACGGCCAAGCTGGCTCATGACGTACCCGCCCACGGTCTCGTAGGCAGATTCATCAGGAACGGTCAGGTTGGGAATCTGCTCAGACACTTCGTCCGGCCTCAACAAGCCCGGGAAGTACCAGTCCCCGGACGCGCTCTGCAGCACTCCCGGCCGGACCTTGTCATGCTCATCGGCGACTTCGCCGACGATCTCTTCCACGAGGTCCTCAAGGGTGGTGATGCCCGCGGTGCCGCCGTATTCATCCAGCACGACGGCGAGTTGGAGGTTGCCCTCGCGCAATTCAGCAAGGAGTGCGTCCAAATGAATAGTCTCTGGAACCTTCAGGACGTCCGTCATGATCGCGCCTGCCTCAAGCTTGGCCCGACGCTCCGCGGGAACAGCTACCGCCTTCTTGATGTGAACCACGCCGCGGATATCGTCCGTGGAATCCCCAATGACAGGGAACCGGGAATATCCGGTTCTGCGCGCGGCATCCAGGACGTCGGAGACGGGCTGGTCGGCGTCGATCGTTTCCATGCGGATGCGGGGCGTCATGACGTCCGCCGCCGTGCGCCCGGAAAAGTTCAGGGTACGGGCGACGAAGTTGGCCGTACCGGCATCCAACGTCCCCAGCTCCGCCGAGCGCCGCACCAAAGATGCAAGCTCCGCAGGGGTCCTCGCCCCCGAGATCTCTTCCTTGGCTTCGAGGCCGAACAGGTTCAGCACCTTGTTCGAGAATCCATTCAGCACCACGATGGCCGGCTTGAAAACAGCCGTAAACATCAGCTGGGGGCGCGCCAGGCGTTTGCCCAAAGGAAAAGCGAGGGCAATGGCCATGTTCTTGGGGACCAACTCGCCCAGAAGCATCGAAAGGAGCGTGGCGAACGCCATGGCAACAATCAACGCGACCGAATGCGCCACTTCAGGGGCGAGGCCCAGCAGGCCGAGGGGCCCAACAAGCAGCTGCCCGACAGAGGGCTCCATCACAAAACCTGTCAACAAAGTGGTCAGCGTGATGCCCAACTGGCAACTGGAGAGCTGTGTGGAGAGCGACTTAAGGCACTTCAGCAGCGGGGCGGCAGCGTGGTCGCCGTTGTCGACTGCACGCTGAACGCTTGCTTGGTCCAAGGCAACAAGGGAAAACTCAACTGCTACAAAAAAGCCGGTGCCAAGAATCAAAGCAAAGCCGGCAAGGAGAAGAATCCATTCCACCTAGTGCATCACTCCAAGAGTGGGCGCGTGCAAGGGTGAAGAAGCCTTTGGCTCGGGGATTCTCCCCGGCGGAGGCTGGTCGGGTCCCGCGGACGCATGGTCTGCGGCACCACCGGCTGTGAGCGCCGGCGCGTGATGGGCATGTGAACGGGTATTGCCGGCTCGACGGGCACGCTGTGCGGGTTTGCCAGATTGGCTCCCCCGACAGTTCCCAGGCCGGCACCTAGATTTACTGTCCATAAGAACTTCAGTCTACAGTCCGCCCGGCCACGGGCGCTTCGCCGGCGTCACGTACGCTTCAAGAAGAAGGCCATGCCCAATACGTCAGCCGCAACATGATTTAGGTCACCACTATTGGCAGTTAACCAACGATCCTAACTAGACTGACATGGGTCTGAGTTCGCGGGACCCGGACCCTGGCCCACCGTTGTGGAGAGCATCTGTGGCCAGCGGGAAAACAACACTCATGGAAGAGGCGTATTTCAAGTGCCAGAGCAGCCCAGCCACCGTCTACCAGAGGAATTTGGCGGAAACGAGTGGCTCGTTGACGAACTGTACGAGCGGTACCAACAGGACAAGAATTCGGTCGACGCCAAATGGTGGCCACTCTTCGAGTCCTTTGCTTCCGGTGACGGCACTTCTTCCAACGGATCCTCCGCAGCCGCATCGGCTGCCAATCCCCCTACCCAAGTACTTCCCGTGGTAGCTCCGGCAGCACCGGCACCGACGCCGGCCGCTCCCGCCGCTGCCCCGGAGGCTGCACCGGCGGCGCCCGCCCCGGCGAAAAAGGCACCCGCCACGGTTGCCCGGGACGGAGCAAAGAAGCCCGCCGCCGGCACCACGGCCCAGCCCATTCCGGCACAGCTCCCCAAGAGCACCAAGGCTCCTACAGCACCTGAGGAAGACGTCGTTTCAGTCCTCCGCGGTCCTGCCAAGGCTATTGCCACCAACATGGTGACCAGCCTTGAAGTGCCCACTGCCACGAGCGTCCGGGCAGTTCCTGCCAAGCTGCTCATCGATAACCGAGTGGTCATCAACTCCAACCTTGCCCGCGCCCGCGGTGGCAAGGTGTCGTTCACGCACCTCATCGGATATGCGGTTGTCCGCGCGCTCTCCCAGTTCCCGTCGATGAACGTCTACTACGACGAGATCGACGGAAAGCCGAGCGCCGTTCAGCCCGCCCACGTCAACTTCGGCATCGCCATTGACATGCCCAAGCCCGATGGCACCCGCCTCCTGATGGTTCCGAACATCAAGAAGGCCGAGACCATGGACTTCGCCGAGTTCTGGCACACCTACGAGGACCTCATCAAGCGCGCCCGCAACGGCAAGCTGACCGCTGACGACCACGCAGGTACTACGGTCTCCCTCACCAACCCCGGTGGAATCGGTACGGTCCACTCGGTACCGCGCCTTTCCAAGGGCCAGGCGGCCATCATCGGCGTCGGCGCCCTTGACTACCCTGCTGAGTTCCAGGGCGCGAGCGAGAAGATCATCGCTCAGAACGCCATCAGCAAGATCCTCACCCTGACCTCCACCTATGACCACCGCGTCATCCAGGGCGCAGGCAGCGGCGAGTTCCTCAAGCTTGTCCACCAGCTCCTCCTCGGTGCGCAGAACTTCTACGACGAAATCTTCGAAGCCCTGCGCATTCCGTACGAGCCCGTGCGCTGGAGCCCGGACCTCCAGGTTGATCCTGCAGACGAGATCAACAAGGTAGCCCGCATCCAGCAGCTGATCCACTCCTACCGCGTGCGTGGCCACCTCATGGCCGACACCGATCCTTTGGAGTACGTACAGCGCAAGCACCCTGACCTGGACGTCCTCACCTATGGCCTGACCCTCTGGGACCTGGACCGCGAATGGCCTACCGGCGGGTTCGGTGGCAAGCCGCAGCTCAAGTTCCGAGACATCCTCGGCGTGCTCCGCGACGCCTACTGCCGCACCACGGGCATCGAGTACATGCACATCCAGGAGCCGGCAGAACGCAAGTGGTTCCAGGACCAGTTGGAGCACCCATACTCCAAGCCGAGCCGTGAAGAGCAGTTGCGCATCGTCTCCAAGCTCAACGCTGCAGAGGCTTTCGAAACCTTCCTGCAGACTAAGTTCGTTGGCCAGAAGCGCTTCTCCCTTGAGGGTGGCGAGTCGCTGATTCCGCTGCTCGACGCCGTCATTTCCGACGCAGCCGACGACGGCTTGGACGAAGTTGCCATCGGCATGGCCCACCGTGGCCGCCTTAACGTGCTGACCAACATCGCAGGCAAGACCTACGCACAGGTCTTCCGCGAATTCGAGGGCACCCAGGACCCCCGCTCGGTCCAGGGCTCCGGTGACGTCAAGTACCACCTCGGCACGGAGGGTACTTTCACCTCGGACAACGGCAAGCAGACCAAGGTCTACCTCGCCGCCAACCCGTCCCACCTGGAAGCTGTTGACTCCGTCCTCGAAGGCATCGTCCGCGCCAAGCAGGACCGTCTGGACCAGGGCGAGTCCTTCCCTGTCCTGCCCATCATGGTCCACGGTGACGCAGCCTTCGCAGGCCAGGGTGTTGTGGCTGAAACCCTCAACCTCTCCCAGCTGCGTGGCTACCGCACCGGCGGTACCATCCACGTGATCGTCAACAACCAGGTTGGCTTCACCACCGCGCCGTCGTCATCGCGCTCGTCCACGTACTCCACGGACGTTGCCAAGATGATCCAGGCACCGGTGTTCCACGTGAACGGCGACGACCCCGAAGCCGTGGTGCGCGTTGCGCAGCTCGCCTACGAGTTCCGTCAGCGTTTCCACAAGGACGTTGTCATCGACATGGTCTGCTACCGCCGTCGCGGCCACAACGAAGGCGACGACCCCTCGATGACCCAGCCGCTCATGTACAACCTGATCGAAGCCAAGCGCTCCGTTCGCAAGTTGTACACCGAGTCGCTCATCGGCCGCGGAGACATTACCGAGGAAGAAGCTGAGCAGCTGCTCCGCGACTACCAGGAGCGCCTTGAGCGCGTCTTCGCTGAGACGCACGCTGCACAGACTTCACCGATCCCGATCATCACGGCGGACTCCGCTGCTGTCTCGGACATCGAGCGTCCCATTGCGCAGCAGGCTGACTTCGGGACCAACTCCCCTGCCTCCACGGCGATTTCCGCCGAAACCCTTGCCCGCATCGGCAAGGCGCACCTGGAAATTCCGGATGGCTTCACCGTTCACTCCAAGCTCAAGCAGCTCCTTGAGAAGCGTGAGCAGATGTCCCGTGAAGGCGGCATCGACTGGGGCTTCGGCGAGATCGCAGCCTTTGGCTCCCTGATCATGGAAGGCGTACCCGTACGCCTGGCTGGCCAGGACTCCCGCCGCGGAACGTTCGTCCAGCGTCACGCCGTGTTCCACGACCGCGCCAACGGCAACGAATGGCTGCCACTGGGCAACCTTTCCGACGACCAAGCCAAGTTGTGGATCTACGACTCCCTGTTGTCCGAATACGCGGCCATGGGCTTCGAATACGGCTACTCGGTGGAGCGTCCGGATGCCTTGGTCCTCTGGGAGGCCCAGTTCGGTGACTTCGTCAACGGCGCCCAAACCATCATTGACGAGTTCATTTCCTCGGCTGAACAGAAGTGGGGCCAGCGCTCCTCGCTGGTTCTCATGCTGCCGCATGGTTACGAAGGCCAGGGTCCGGACCACTCGTCGGCACGCATCGAGCGCTTCCTGCAGATGTGCGCCGAGGACAACATGATCGTGGCCAACCCCACCACGGCCGCCTCGCACTTCCACCTGTTGCGCCGCCAGGCTTACAGCCGTCCGCGGAAGCCGTTGATCATCTTCACACCCAAGCAGCTGCTCCGCCTCAAGGGTGCGGCTTCGGCCGTGGAAGACTTCACCACCGGCGGCTTCAAGCCGGTCATTGCTGATCCGGAAGTACAGCCTGCCAATGTGGACCGCGTCATCCTGGTCTCAGGCCGTTTGTACTACGACCTCCTGTCCAACCGTCAGAAGTCCGGCGACACTTCGACTGCGATCATCCGCGTAGAGCAGCTGTACCCGCTGCCCAAGGCTGAGATTGACGCCGAACTCGCCAAGTACCCGAACGCTGACATCGTTTGGGCACAGGACGAGCCCGCCAACCAGGGTCCGTGGCCGTTCATGGGCCTGAACCTGGCACCGGAGCTTGATCGCAAGCTTCGTCTCGTGTCGCGTCCGGCTTCGGCATCCACCGCTGCCGGTTCCATGAAGCGCCACGCTGCTGAACAGGATGCCCTGATCAAGCAGGCGTTCGAACGCAAGTAAACGAAACTGCCCGGCCTGAGGAGCGATGAGCGCGCCTCAGGCCGGGCAGTTCTGTTTAATGGGACAGGTACCCGGTTCCCAAACCGGCCGATGATTCGGAAACCGTGCAAGGACCGTAACGAGTGTGAAGAGGTAACCGTGGAAGACAGGAAGCTGCGCATCGCAGCTGTAGGAGATGAACTGCTCGCGGGTCTGGGGGATCCCCGCGCATTGGGTTGGCTCGGAAGAGTCCTGGCCCGCACGCCCCAGGACTCCGTTGTGGTGGAAAGTTTCCCGCTCCCCTGCCCCATGGAAGGCACTGAGGGCCTCGCCGCCCGCTGGCAGGACGAGGCCGGCAGGCGCTTCAGCGACACGCATGAGAATCGATTGGTGATCGGTCTTTCGGGGCGCGACCTCGAATTTGGCCTGTCCACGGCGCGCAGCCGTTTGAATCTTGCCAACATCCTGGACGGCGCTTCACACAGCAGCGTGGAAGTCTTTGTGGTGGGCCCGCCCCCCACGCTTGATCCCGCCCGCAACAAGCGGCTTGCTGAACTGAACACTGCCTTCGCTGATGTCACCACGCGACGAAACCACCACTACGTTGACACGTTCTCCCCCTTGCTCAATCATGAGCAGTGGAGGACCGACCTCGCAGCCAATGGGGGAACACCGGGCCAGGCCGGCTACGGATTAATTGCGTGGCTTGTCCTGCACCGCGGCTGGTTCCAGTGGCTTAATATCGCACAACCGGAGTAGCCATGACACGGATCGTGAAGGTTTCTGTCAGAGCACCATTCACCGCGGCCATTGTTGCCGCAGTGGTAGCCACAGTTTCCTGCAGTTCCGGTCCGCCCTCTCCTTCAGCGACGTCGCCAACAGCCACGCCCACGGCTTCGTCATCAACGATTTCGTCATCAACATCCTCGCCATCAACGGCCACGGCTGCGTTGCAGCCATTCGACGCCGGAACCCTGCGCGCCGACTTCGAGCGGACCGCGAAGGAAGTCCTTGTCCCTGGGGCGGTGATGTTGTTGGTGACCCCCGAAGGGACCCTCACGGCTTCTTACGGCACTGGTGTCCGCGACGCCCAGCGCGCAGTATCCACCGAGGACCATATCCGGGTGGGCTCCGTCACCAAGACCTGGACCACAACAGCCATTCTGCAGATGGTCCAGGAGGGCAAGCTTTCCTTGGACGATCCGGTGTCCCGGCACCGGCCCGACGTTCCCAACGGGGACAACATCACTATCGATCAGCTGCTGACCATGCGGAGCGGGCTGTTCAACTACACGGAAACCCTCGAGCTCAATTCGGCCATGGACACGGACCCGCAAAGGGCTTGGCAACCGGACGAACTTCTAGCCCTGGCCTACAAACACCCACCGTACTTTGCGCCTGGCCAGAGTTTCCATTACTCCAACACCAACACGGTCCTGCTGGGCCTCATCGCCGAAAAGATCGCCGGGAAACCGTTGGGGCAACTGTTCAAGGAACGCATCTTTGAGCCGCTGGGCATGACGGGAACAGTGTTCCCCGACATCGCGTCGAACAGTATTCCCGAACCCCATCCCCAGGGCTACTTCTTCGGGGACAACGTCCTGACCATGACGAATCCCGCACTCCCGGAGGCCATGCAGCAGGAAGCCAACGCCGGCACGCTCGCACCCAACGACGTCACTGACGTCAATCCATCGTGGGCTTGGGCAGCGGGTTCGGGGATCTCCACGGCCACTGATCTGAAGACTCTTGGGGAGGCCCTTGTCAACGGAAAGCTCCTGAACGCTGAACTGCAACAAAAGCGGCTTGAGACCGTCACGCCCACGAACCCGGACGACCCGCGCAGTGCCTCGTATGGTTTGGGGATCGCGAAGTTCGGTAATCTCTACGGCCACACCGGAGAACTTCCAGGCTTCAACACCTTCATGGGCAGCGATCCTGCGAATTCCGTCACGTTGGTGGTGTGGACCAATTTGGCGCCCGCTGCCGACGGCCGCGATCCCGCGGTAATCATCGCCCGCTCGCTCATCGGCAAGATTTACAGGTCATAGCCCTGACCTGCCGTCCGGCATTAGTCAACAAACCATTGCCTCCTGGCTAGACGCGATATATCGTGTTTTCTATCAACGCGATATATCGCAACTTGGAGGGATCATGTCTGACGAACTATGGACCGTGACGGGCCCGCAAACCATTGATGTGGAGAATGTCCGCTCTCTCAAACTGGGCATTGTCAAAGGCCGCTTTGACGTGGTGACGCACGACGAGCCATTTGTCCGCATCGAGATCAGCGAGATTACGGGCGACCCTCTGACGGTCACGCTTGTTGACGGAAGGCTGGAAGTACGCCACCAACTCCAAGGACCGCAGGGCTGGTTCCGCAACCTGATGGGTACCGTCAACAACACCAGCAGCAACTCGGTGATCGTCGGCATTGCGCTACCATCCGGCGTCGACGTTGAGGCGGGTACCGTGAGCGGTGACGGCATGGTCTCGGGAATCAGCGGCCGCACTCGTCTGAACACGGTCTCCGGTTCGGTCCTTGCCGACAGCACCAGCGGCGAATTACACGTCAATACAGTCAGTGGCGAGGTCATCGCCAGAAACCACGACGGCGTCCTGACCGCCAAGAGCGTCTCAGGCGAAGTCACCGCTTCAGGCAAGTTCAAGAACGTCCGTGCGAGCACCGTGAGCGGCGACCTCAGCTTTGACCTGCAGGACTACACCAACGACCTCGGGGCCAATTCCGTCTCCGGAGACCTGACTATCCGGCTGCCACATGATGTCGGCCTGGACATCGTGGCGAAGTCGGCCAGCGGTACCGTGGTGATCGACGACCAGATGTACGCCCAGCCCGGCAGCAACGTTCACACCATTGTGGGCCCGGACGAAAAACTGATGCTGGTTCGGACCAACACGATGTCCGGGAAGACCTACATCATGCACGGATCGGCGCCCACACCGGAAAACGGCCACCCGGCCCCCGGGGAATCGGGCCTCTGATGCCCCCGGTTTTTGCGCACGGCGCCCTGCGACTGTACCTGCTTGCCTTGCTCGAGACAGGTCCGAAGCACGGCTATGAGCTGATCAAGGAGTTGGGCGAGCGATTCGGCGGCACCTACTCCCCCAGCGCCGGAACCATCTACCCGCGTTTGGGAAAGCTGGAGGAGGAAGGCCTCGTTGCCACGGAGGCCGAAGGGCGTCGCACCAAGTACCTCATCACTGATGCCGGCCGCGCTGAGCTGGACAGCCGCCGGCAGGAGCTTGCCGATGTAGAGGACACAATTTCGGCCTCCGTCAGGCGGCTCGCCGACAATCTGCGGGAGGACATCCGAACCAATATGCGCGGCTTGCGGGCAGATCTCGCAGCCACCGCCGAGGCCGCCCGCACCAGCGCTTCTTCGGCTGCTTTTCGGAGCAGGACAGCGGGCTACACTCCTGAAGGTCAGCGCATCCTCAAGGAAGCGGAACTATTGGTCCAGTCCTTCAGGGACGACATTCGTGTCGAATTGCGCCAGCACGGCGCCGCTCATCCGCTGACTCCCATTGCGCTTGAAACCGTGCGCACTGTATTGGACCAGGCCCGCATCTCGATCAGGAACTCGCTGCGAAACTGACTAACGGGCTGCTCCGAGGGAGCACGACACCCGCCCGGTTCGCGGCGCAGCGCTCTGATGTGCGAAACTGGAGGGCAGCTTTATTGAGTATCAATCCTTGAAGGAGGCCAGCTATGAGCAAGCGTGCACGTAAGCGTCGTGACCGTAAGCGCGGCGGCGCGAACCACGGCAAGCGTCCCAACACCTAAGCCATCGGCTTAGCGTCACAGGCTTAAAAGCGAAGGACCCGGAAACCATGCGGTTTCCGGGTCCTTCGCAGTTAAGAGCTGGAGAAGTTGCACCCTGTGAAGGGATCAACTCTGGAGCGCCGGAGTTGTATCAGGCGTCCACGGCTTTGATGGAGTGAATCCTGTCAAGAATCGAGTTCTTGAGGTTTTCCGGCGCAGATTCAGTGCATGAGCGCTTGACCATGGTGCGGATGAGGCATTCAAGGTCGTACTGCTCGGCACATTCCTCGCAGGTGTCCAGGTGCTGCTTGATCTCAGTGAGGTCCTCGCGGGTCAACGCACCGTCGAGGTACTCGTAGATCCGCTGCATTCGCGTATCGTCGCAATCGCCCAATCCCTGGCAGTCGCTCATTTCTCTTTCTCCTGATTGTTGCTTCCGGCCGCGGCCTGATCATCGGTTTGGGCCCTGAAGCCCCGTTCGGCGGCATAGTCCGCCAGCATGTCCCGCAGCATCTTCCTGCCGCGGTGCAACCGTGACATGACCGTGCCGATCGGGGTGTTCATGATTTCTGAAATTTGCTTGTAGGCGTACCCTTCAACATCCGCGAAGTAGACCGCCAGCCGGAATTCCTCAGGAATTGACTGCAAAGCGTTCTTCACGTCGGAGTCAGGGAGGTGGTCCAGAGCCTCAGTCTCAGCGGACCGTAAGCCCGCGGAGGTATGCGACTCCGCCTTGGCCAACTGCCAATCCTCGATCGTGTCCGAGTTGGACTGCAGAGGCTCACGCTGCCGCTTCCGATAGAGATTGATGTACGTGTTGGTCAGGATGCGGTACAGCCAGGCCTTAAGGTTGGTACCCGGCTTGTACTGGTGAAAGGCCGAAAACGCCTTGGTGTAAGCCTCTTGGACCAGATCTTCGGCATCGGAGGGGTTGCGCGCCATCCGCATGGCTGCCGAATACAGTTGATCCACGTACTGCATCGCGTCGCGCTCGAAGCGTTCCCGCCGCTGTTCAGGAGTCTCCGTAGCAGGATCGACGTCGGGTGCAACAGCTGCGTCGTCGTCCGCGTCGGCTGCCTGGTACATGGCCGCTGCGGCCGGTTCAATGGTGCTCATCGTTGCCAAGTCTACTGTCAGCGTGGGTGAATCCGGCTGCGCACCAAACCCAACCTCCGGTAGAACCATGCGGTCCTTCACCAAAGTCAAAAAACCAACTCCGTTCAGCGAGGCGGCATCACCATGCCGCGGTCCGGTCTCCGCCGCACCTGAAACTCACAACGGCTGCCGCTGGGTAAATATTCCGCAAAAGTGCAAGACTAGAGCAGACTGCACCCCTTGAGCACAACACTCATCGAACTAATGTGGCAAGCCATCCAGGAGGCAAGACATGTCTGTTATCCGTTTTCTCGCACGTCCCATGCTCGCGTCCAGCTTCGTCGTCGCAGGGCTGGACAAGCTCAGGAACGCGGACGACACTGCGAAGCAACTCTCACCCGTCCTTCGCCGCGCCTCGGAATCCCTGCCCTTCAAAGCTGACGAAAAGACGCTCGCGCGCGTCATCGGCGGTGCACAGCTGGGCGCCGGAGCTTTGCTCGGGCTCGGCAAACTCTCCCGCTTCGCCGCCACGGTCCTCGCTATCACGTCGGCCTTGAACTCCTATGTCGAGTGGCGTTCGGCCGATATCAGCACGAAGGAAGGCCGGAGCGCCCGCAAGGCCCAGTTGCTGAAGAACATTTCCCTCACGGGCGGCGTGCTTCTTGCCTCAGTTGATACAGAAGGCCGTCCGAGCATTGCCTGGCGGGCAGAACACTTGGCGGCCGATGCCAAAAAAGTGACAGGCAAGCAGATCAAGCGCGCAGACAAAGCAGTTCGCAAAGCCGTAGACAACGCAGTTGGAGCATAAGGAAGCATGACAGGCACCACCCCCGCTAACACCGAATCAACAAAAGCCGCCACCACGCTCCCCTTGTGGCCGGCCCCTCATGCCAAGGGGCCCGTGGACGCAACGGTGACGGTCCCCGGTTCAAAGTCCCTGACAAACCGGTTCCTGGTGTTGGCGGCTTTGGCGGATGGTCCCTCACGGTTGAGGGCTCCCCTTCATTCCCGCGACTCCGCACTGATGATCCAAGCCCTCCGGCAGTTGGGTGCAACCGTCACCGAAGTACCCGGTGACGGCCACTTCGGACCGGACCTGGAAATTACACCCATGGATCCGGCTGCGTCGGGCGCGGAGACGGCAATCGACTGCGGACTGGCCGGAACCGTCATGCGGTTCGTTCCCCCGTTGGCGGCACTGCGTAACGGCGTTACAGTCTTCGACGGCGACCCCCACGCACGCAACAGACCCATGGGAACCATCATCGAAGCCTTGATCGCCCTCGGCGTTCCGGTGGCAGCGGACGGCGGCAGGACGCCGTCGTCCCTTCCCTTCGCTGTGGACGGTACCGGCGAGGTCCGGGGCGGCCATCTGGTGATTGACGCCAGCGCATCGTCCCAGTTCGTTTCCGCGTTGCTGCTGGTGGGTGCCCGCTTCGTTGAGGGCCTGCATCTGGAGCACGTGGGCAAGCCCGTTCCCAGCTTGGACCACATCACCATGACCGTGGAGGTCCTCCGCAGCGTGGGCGTGGTCGTGGACGATTCCGTACCCAACCACTGGCGGGTCTCCCCTGGCCGCATCCGGGCTTTTGACCAGCGTATCGAACAAGACCTCTCCAACGCAGGGCCTTTCCTCGCCGCCGCGCTGGCCACGCGTGGCACCGTCCGCATTCCCAATTGGCCTGCCGGCACCACACAAGTGGGCGACCAGTGGCGCACCATCCTGACCGCCTTAGGAGCAGAGGTGACCTTCCAGGACGGAACGCTGACAGTGACTGGCGGCGCCGAAATTAAGGGAGCCGACTTCGACGAAACCAGCGAGCTGGCACCTACTGTTGCCGCGCTGTGCGCGTTGGCCACCGGGACCTCCCGGTTAACCGGCATTGCCCACCTCCGCGGGCACGAAACTGACCGGCTTGCCGCCCTTGTAGCCGAGATCAACGGCCTCGGAGGCGATGCGGAAGAGACCGCCGATGGCTTGGTGATCCGGCCGGCGACCCTTCACGGGGGCGTGGTCCACAGCTATGCCGACCACCGCATGGCTACTGCCGGCGCGATCCTTGGTCTCGCCGTCGAAGGCGTACAGGTTGAGGACATCGCCACGACGTCCAAGACCATGCCGGAATTCCCACAGATGTGGGCGGCCATGCTGCAGCCAACCGATGCCGATGAGGCCAGTAACTGATCATGGGCCGTGACGCACGTTCCTGGGACGAATCCGACGTCCGGATCCGTCCCAGCAAAAAAGGATCCAGGCCCCGCACCAAGGATCGCCCCAGCCACGACGACGCCGTGATAGGCAGGATCATCACCGTGGACCGCGGGCGCTACAGGGCTATTGTGGGCGAAGATTCCGCACATGAGCGCATCGTGATTGCAGCCCGCGCCCGTGAACTGCGGCGCAATCCCGTTGTCCCTGGCGACTTCGTCGCTTTGGTGGGTGACGTCTCCGGGTCCCCCGACACTCTGGCGCGCCTGGTGCGGGTGGAAGAGCGGAAGACGCTCCTTCGCCGCAGCGCTGATGATACGGACCCCATCGAACGAGTGGTTGTAGCCAATGCCGATCAGCTCGTTGTGGTTGTTGCGGCGGCCAACCCGGAACCACGTACCGGATTTATTGACCGTGCTTTGGTTGCAGCATACGACGCCGGCATCGAGCCGTTGCTGCTTATCACCAAGGCGGACGTCAAGGATCCGGCGGAGCTCCTTGCCAATTACCTGAGCTTGGACTTTCCCGTGATCATCAGCCGTACGGCTGACTCCGAGGCCGGCGGCATCGATGCCCGCTCGGATGATGGACTCTCAGCCCGGCTGGACAAGGACGCCGTCTCCCAGCTCCGCTCACATCTGGGTGGCAAAGTCACCGTCATGCTCGGCCACTCAGGTGTAGGCAAATCCACCATGGTCAATGCACTGACGGGGGCAGAGCGCGCGACTGGCGGCGTCAACGCGGTGACGGGCCGTGGCCGGCACACGTCATCCTCGGCTTTGGCGCTGAAGCTGGACGATGCACCGTCCGGCAGCTGGATCATCGATACTCCCGGCATACGCTCCTTCGGCTTGGCGCATGTGGACCCGGACCGGATCCTCCATTCCTTCCCGGACCTTGAGCCCGGCACGGAAACCTGCGACCGCGGCTGCAAGCACGGTGCCACCGCCACCAATTGCGGGCTTGATGCATGGGTGAACGATGGCCATGCAGGCCCATCAGGAGTGGCGCGGCTGGCCTCCCTGCGCCGCTTGCTGGGTGCAGACCCACGACTCGAAGCGAAAGAGACCAAGGAACTGGGCACCGTCAACTGATCGTTACCGGCTTCACGTCCCCAATGAGGCGAACGATTCAGGATAGTTTGGTGGCATGACCCATCCCGTTTCCACGTACAACGATGACCTGCGCCTTGCCCATGTCCTCGCTGACTCAGTCGATGCCCAGACCATGGATCGCTTCAAAGCGCTGGACCTCAAGATCGAAACCAAGCCCGACCTCACGCCTGTCACTGACGCTGACAAGGCCGCTGAGGAAGCAATCCGCGGTCAGCTGTCCCGCTCGCGCCCACGTGATGCGGTCCTGGGCGAGGAGTTCGGCAGCAGCGGCCACGGCTCGCGCCGCTGGATCATCGACCCCATCGACGGAACCAAGAACTTCGTCCGGGGTGTTCCGGTGTGGGCAACGTTGATCGCCCTCGTGGACGAAGGCGAACCCGTCGTGGGCGTCGTGAGCGCCCCCGCGTTGGGCAAACGCTGGTGGGCTGCCAAGGACATGGGTGCCTACATGGGGCGGTCCCTCGCCTCGGCCACTCGCCTCAAAGTTTCCAACGTCTCCAGCCTGGCAGACGCCTCCATGTCCTACTCAAGCCTTTCGGGCTGGAAGGAAAGGGGCAACCTTGACGAGTTCCTGGACCTCACCGAAGACGTCTGGCGCACGCGTGCCTATGGTGACTTCTGGTCGTACTGTCTCGTGGCCGAGGGCGCAGTGGACATCGCCTGCGAGCCTGAGCTGAACCTTTATGACATGGCAGCACTCGTCCCCATCGTCACTGAGGCCGGCGGCCGTTTCACGTCCCTGGAAGGCGAAGACGGTCCTTTCGGCGGCAATGCACTGGCTACCAACTCGATCCTTCACTCCGAGGTCCTCAAGCGGCTCAACCCCGGCCTGGACGACCTTCTCTAAACTTTTCATCGCCTTGTCTAACCAGTAGGCGACGGAATTTTCGACGGCGGCAGCCCCCTTTTGGGGGTCTCCGCCGTTTTTTATTCGACGAAGCAGGCATTTTGCCTTCCGCGTAACAAAAGGCTTAACAATCGGCAGCGGCTTTGGATGGGCCCCCGGACGTGCTCTAGCCTTTTTACAGGTCACGAGTGCCAGCGCTAAACCCCGGTTTGCTGGCCGGCAACCCTCCATTCGCGGTGGGGTGCCCCGGGTGACGACCCGGCCGGTCCGGAACGGATGCGGCAAGCGCGGATCCCCTCCGGGGGTCCCTCTTGAGTGAGGTCCCATGAGCACTGTCACGTTCGACTCAAACATCATTCCGTCCTTCGCCGCAGAAACCACAGCAGAAACAGCCCCTGCTGCACGGCCGCTGGCGGCTGTTACCGGCGCCGAGTTGCAGGCGCCCCTGATTCAGGGCGGACATGTTCGCTACGCAAACCTCGACTACGGGGCATCGGCTCCGGCGTTGACCATCGTCTCGGCGTACCTCAACGAAGTCCTTCCCTACTACGCGAGTGTCCACCGCGGCGCAGGCTACGCCTCCCAAATCAGCACGTCGGTGTACGAGAACTCCAGGAACATCGTCCGTGACTTCGTCGGTGGGCGGCCGGATGATTCTGTCATCTTCACCCGGAACACCACGGACTCCTTGAACCTGCTGGCCGGGTGCCTTCCGCAGATCGACGGCAAGCCCGCAGGCGAGGTCCTGTACCTGGATATCGAGCACCACGCCAACCTGCTTCCATGGCAGGGTGTACCGCACCGCAGCGTCGTAGCGGCCCCCACCCTGTCCGCCACACTGGACAAACTCCGCGGAGAGTTGGCCCAGGGCGGTGTCAGCCTGCTTGCGGTGACCGGAGCCTCCAACGTCACCGGCGAAATTCTTCCCATCGCAGAACTTGCTTCCCTGGCCCACGAATACGGTGCGCGGATCGTGGTGGATGCCGCCCAGCTCGCTCCGCACCGCCGGATCAATATCACCGAAGCAGACGTCGACTACATTGTCTTCTCCGGACACAAGCTCTACGCTCCCTTCGGCGCCGGCGTCGTGGTGGGCCGTCCCGACTGGCTCGACGCCGGCACTCCGCATCTGGCCGGTGGCGGCGCGGTCCGTGAAGCCCGTTTGGACTCCGTCAACTGGGCGGCCGGCCCCGCACGGCACGAGGGCGGCTCCCCCAACGTGCTGGGAGCCGCAACGCTCGCTCGCGCCACCCAGGTGCTCGCAGGCCTGGACCAGGACGCGTGGCACGCCCACGAGGCTGCCATCCGCTCGTACTTGGTGGAAGGCCTGGAGGCCATCGACGGCGTGACAGTCCACAAGATCTTCACTGACTCCTTGGACACCATCGGTGTGGTCAATTTCTCCGTCGAAGGATTCGACGCCGGATTGGTGGCCGCTTACCTGGCAGCGGAGCACGGCGTGGGCCTGCGAGATGGCCGCTTTTGCGCCCACCCGCTCCTCAAGCGCCTCGGGCTTCCCTCAGGCTCTTTGCGCGCCAGCTTCGGCGTCGGCTCCCGGTTGGAGGACGCCACCAGGCTGCTAGCAGGCATCCAAGGGCTCAAGCGCGACGGACTGGGCTGGGACTACGTGGTGGACGAGGGCCGCTGGGTTCCCGCCAATGACCACCGCAGCTACCCCGAGTGGGCGCCAAACACTCCGGGCACTGCGGGCGCAGCTCCCTGCACGGTCGACTAAGAACACAGTGAACCGGGCGTCCCGGCCGCTGCGGTAAATTCGTAGGGTACCTTTTGGCCACCCTGTGAAGGAGTTCTGCGTGTCCCTGCGTACCCCGGGCCCCGCAAACGGTGCGGCCGGCATTCCCGGACCCGCTGGACCGCGAGGTCCCAAGCTCCACGCTGCCCGTCGGCGCGAACTCGGCCAGAGCTTCCAGGACGGCGGAGAACACTATGACCGCGTGCGTCCTGGCTACCCACAGGACTCTCTGGATTGGCTCGTTCCTCCCGGGGCGCGGTCCGCGGCCGACCTCGGTGCGGGCACAGGCAAGTTCACGGCACTCCTCATCGAACGCGGACTGGCGGTCACCGCCGTCGATCCTTCCACGGACATGCTGGAGCAATTGCGAAAGAGCTACCCCCACGTCAACGCGTTGGAGGGAACGGCAGAGGCAACCGGACTGACGGACTCAGCATTCGACGTCGTCAGCGTTGCCCAGGCCTGGCACTGGTGCGAGCCCCTCGCAGCGAGCACGGAGATCGCCCGGATCCTGCAGCCCCACGGGGTCCTGGGGTTGATCTGGAATCAATTGGACACTTCGGTTCCCTGGGTTCACCGCCTTTCACGCATCATGCATGCAGGCGATGTCCACAAGCCCGGTTTCCGGCCAGTCGTCGGTCCGGAGTTCGAAGGCCTGGAATCCCACCTGACCAGGTGGGAGGATTCCCTGACGCCGGAGGACATCATGGAATTGACCAAGTCCCGCAGCTACTATCTCCGCGCCAACGATGCCACCCGGGCGAAGGTCATGCACAACCTGGAGTGGTACCTCCACGACCACCTCGGTCATTCCCCGGGTGAAACCATCGGGTTGCCCTACATGACGCAAACCTGGCGGGCATTCAAAATTCAGGGCACGACGCCACGGTAGGCTTAGGGTGTGAAGACCAGTACGCCCTCCTCCTCGATTGAGGACTACGTCAAGGTCATCTACTCCTACACGGAGTGGCAGGACAAACCAATTACGTCCTCCCAGCTCGCCCAGCGCTTGGGGGTGGCCAATTCCTCGGTGTCCGAGATGGTACGCAAGCTCAAGGACCAGGGCTTGGTGGATCACCAACCCTATAGCGCCATCAGGCTGACCCCTCAAGGTATGCGGCTCGCCCTCTCCATGGTTCGCCGGCACCGGCTCATTGAGACGTACCTGGTGGAGGAACTCGGCTACAGCTGGGACGAAGTCCATGACGAAGCCGAAATGTTGGAACATGCGGTGTCCGATACGTTCATAGAGCGTATGTCTGCCAAGCTTGGCCATCCTGTCCGGGACCCGCACGGCGACCCTATTCCGTCGGCCGATGGTTCAGTCGAGTTGCCGCACGCCTACCGGATGATCGAACTGGACCAGGGCCACTCGGGCCGCATCACACGAATCAGCGACGAAAATCCGGACCTCCTGCGCTACCTTGCCTCGGAGGAGATATCCCTGGACGCACCGGTCGAAGTCGTGGGCCGTAAACCTTTCGGCGGAGCCTTGGTAGTGCGCATCGGCAGCGGCGCAAAAGGCCGCGAGTTCGACCTCGCGGACGAAGTCACCTCGGCCCTCTGGGTCCAGAGCTCCGAGACGCACGAAGGGTGCGTTCTTCCGGCCCGTTAAGCCGGGGCGCCTCAGAGGTCAGCCGCGCTGCCCGGCCGCACCGCCGTCGTCGGAGGCTGTATCAGGTTCGCTGAGAGTGGTTGTCGCGACTTCCTGTACCGGGTTCCGGATTCCGACGGCGGACGCCACCGCCCCGATCAGGAACAGGCCTGCTGTCACCAGCAAGGCGTTGTAGAGTCCGTCCCTGGTGAAAGCCGGCCCCACAATCACCCCGGCAAAGGCGATGGAGATCAGGCCCGCAATACGGGCCACGGCGTTGTTCACGGCCGAGCCAATCCCGGCTTCCTCCGAAGGGACAGCCCCCAGGATGGCGGCCGTCAGGGGCGCCACCAACGTCGCGAGGCCAAGACCAAAGACAATCTGACCCGGGAGCACCTGCGTCCAGTAGTTGAGCGGGTCCTGAACAGACAGCGACATCAGGAACCCCGCCCCGCACAATAAGGGGCCGATCGTCATGAACCATCTTGGCCCGTACTTGCCAGCGAGGCCGCCAAAGTACGATGCACCCAGCATCAGGATGACTGTGCCGGGAAGCAGCGCCATACCCGCCACCGTGGCGCCCATGCCGCCCACCTGCTGCAGATAGATGCCCAACACGAAGAAGCCCAGGGAAATGGCGGCATAGATGGCCAGCGTGGCGAGATTACCCCAGGCAAAGTTGCGGATACTGAAAAGTCTCAGCGGCAACATGGGTTCAGCAGTCCTGGACTCGTGAACCAGGAACAGAACCATGGCAACTACACCCACCAGAAGCGGAGCCCATACCTGGGCACTGCTCCATCCCATCCTCCCCTGTTCGATGAAGGCATACACCGGTCCTCCCAGGCCCACCATGGCCAGGAAAGCCCCCAGGTAGTCGATGCTCTTGCTCTTGTCCCTCGCGGCATCGGACGCCCGGAGACCGGCAAGCATGGGCCAAATGGCAACCGCGGGTATGACGTTGATGAAGAAGATGACCCGCCAGGACAGAAGATCCACGGCCACACCACCGATGAGCGGACCCACAATGGCCGCAGCGCTTGTCCAGCCGGACCATTGCCCAATGGCCTTCGACTGCGCCGGGCCTGAGAACGACGAGATGATCATGGCAAGCGAACTCGGAACCAGGAGGGCGCCAGCGATCCCTTGGAGCGCCCGCGAAACCACCAGCACTTCTCCGGTCCATGCCAGCCCGCACATGACCGAGGTCAGCGCGAAACCGGCGAGGCCCCATTCAAGAATCCTTGCCCTGCCGAAATGGTCGGATAATGAGCCGGCCACCAGGATCAACGCCCCCAAGGTGAGCAAGTACGCGTCCACCACCCATTGCTGAATGACCAGGCCGCCACCCAGTTCACGCCCGATCGCCGGAAGTGCGAGATTCACCACAAATCCATCAAGGATCGCGATGAACGAAGCCACAATCGCCACCACAAGTACGCGCTTTTGGAGCGGAGTTCTCGGCAGGAGGGCCGCTGCGTCAGTCATGTGCACAGCCTACGCCGGGGAAGTCCCGTATCGTTGAATGGTGATTAGCAGACGTGATGCCGCCTTGGCCCTTGATATTTCGATGGAAATGGCCCAACGCCACGGCATTCCGTCCCGCCTGTCAGAGGCCGAGCTCAGGGAGATGCAGGACAACCCCCCGGCGTGGCTGGTACAGTCCCGGGCCAACCGCACCGGCAAGCGACCCGTCTGGGTCCATCTGACATGCGCTGTGTGCGGCTACTCCGAAGCCGTTCGCCCCAAGAAATGGTGGCCGGACTTCTCCTTCGTCTTCTGCGGCACCCACCGAAACAACGAACTTCCCGAACTCTTCCTCGGCGACGTACGCAGCGAATACGAGGGCGTCGGAAGCCGTTTCATCGGCGTGGTGGACGTTCGTGAGGACCAAGGCTAGACAGGGAGCCTCAGCCGGCAAACACCTAGGCCGGCTGACTCATTTCGGATGGCACGGCTGTGATCTTCAGGGCCTTGCCTTCGCGGAGCACCGTCAAGGGGAAAGGCTCGCCGATAGCGTCGGCAAAAAGCAACTTCTGCAGGCTTTCAGCGCTGGAAACCGCACGGTCCTGCGCACGCAACACCACGTCCCCCGGTTGAAGTCCGGACAACTCCGCAGGCGAGCCCGGAATGACCTCCACCACCCGCAGACCCTCCTTCTGGCCGGTCCGAACCACCGCACTCGCGTCGAGGGGTATCGGAGTGCTGACCAGGCCAAGGTATGCGCGGCGAACGCGGCCGTCCCTCAGCAGCGACGCGATGATCCGTTGTGTCGTGGTGTTGATTGGTACTGCCAGTCCCAGCCCGAGGCCGGCAACGGCGGTGTTGATGCCCACGATGCGTCCCCTTGTGTCGGCCAATGCACCCCCGGAGTTTCCCGGATTCAGGGCGGCGTCGGTTTGGATGACATCCTCGATCACACGCCTGTGCTCCCCCGCCCTCACGGGAATGGACCGCCCCAATCCGCTCACTACGCCAGCGGTCACCGAACCGGCCAGGCCCAGCGGATTCCCCACGGCAATCACCAATTGGCCTACCCGCAACGTGTCGGCATTGCCCAGCAATGCCGGCGGCGGGGTGGACTTCAGGCCACGGACCACTGCGAGGTCGGAGAGTGGATCTGCTCCCACCAGCTCCACATCAGTGTGCTTGCCATCAGCGAATACAGCCCGGCCGGACTGGATGCCCGCCACTACATGCGCGTTGGTCAGCATATATCCGTCGGCGGTGAAGACCACCGCGGAGCCGCTTCCCCCACGGACCCGGCCACGGCGGTCAGTACTTGTCATCTCGATCGCGGCAACGTGGGGCGTCACTGATTCAGCAACGCGTATGACGATCCGGGAGTACGCATCCAAGGCTTCATGGTCGTCTGCGGATTGCTCTTCGAATGCCGGATTTGTGCTCATCACGTGCCTCCTGCCAATATCCAGCCACGCTTAACCGCGATCCTTCGGCAAAGCGCCCAACAAGTACAACTGCCAAGCAGGTGCCGGTAGTCCTGAACACGCTACGCCGTAGGTGAACGCACGGTGCATTCGGCAAAAGAAAACCCCCGGATCACGAGGATCCGAGGGCTTTCCGGGGTGGAGATGGGGGGAATTGAACCCCCGTCCGATGTCGTTTTGTCAGGGCTTCTCCGGGCGCAGTTCGCGTCGGATTTTCTCGGCCCCAGCCATCCTGCGAACAGGTGGCTGATCCGGGCCCAGTCATCTAAGAGTCCCGTTTACCTCAATGACGAAGGCAAACAGCAGTGGCTATCTAAATGACGCCAGGAACCGGGGCGATAGCAACCCCGGGCTGACGGACTGTCTTACTGCTTAGGCAGCGAGAGCGAAGTCAGTGCGCTTAGATTCGGCACTTATTGGTTTGCAGACAGCGTTTACGAGATAATTCTGCATCCTCGGCCCGCTTCACCTGTCGCGACTAACATCGTCGAAACCGATCATCCCCGTATTTTGTTACCAAACCCGGCAAGAGTTCTTAAACTCCTGTCGGACTACTCATCATAACGCATTCATCCGGCGGATCATTCCCGGACACGCGCTGCCTAGCGTCGGTTACGTTCCCGCAACTCGCGCAGGGACTCACGCTTGTCCTGCTGCTCACGGAGTGTCTGGCGCTTGTCGTAATCCTTCTTACCGCGGGCGATGGCGATTTCCACCTTGGCCCGGCCATCCAGGAAGTAGAGCTGGAGAGGCACCACGGTGAATCCGGACTCGCGAATTTTCTGCGAGATCTTGTCCAGTTCATCGCGGTGCAGCAGGAGTTTACGACGGCGCCGCGCGGCATGGTTGGTCCAGCTCCCCTGATGATATTCAGGGATGTGGATGCCCTCCATCCAGAGTTCGTCGTTGTAGAAGGTACAGAAGCCATCAACCATGGAGGCATGACCTTCACGGAGGGACTTCACCTCTGTTCCCATGAGGGCAATGCCTGCCTCATAGGTGTCCAGGACATGGTAGTTGTGCCGGGCCTTCCGATTGGTGGCCACTACCTTACGGCCACTTTCCTTGGGCACGGTAGAACTCCTTGGTTAGATGCGGATTTCAACTAGTGTACGCCAGCGCGGCATAGCCTCTGCGCGCTATCGACACGCTAGAGGAGGGTCATGGGGTCCACTGCTGCACTGTTGAGCCAGGTTTCGAAGTGCGCGTGGCAACCTGTCGAGTTACCCGTGCTGCCCGAGTATGCGATGAGTTGCCCCGCCGATACTTGCTGGCCGTTGGCTACGACAATGCTGCTGTTGTGGTAATAGATGGTGGTCAGCGAGTTGCCTTGCACCACACCATGGGACAGTTTTACCCGCCATCCGCCGCCGTCGGCCGAGTTCCAGCCCGAGTTGAAGACCTCGCCCGCCGCCGCTGCGTAGACGGGCGTGCCACATGCCGCACCGAAGTCGATGCCGGTGTGCATGTAACCACCGGTGCCATAGAAATCAATGGTGCCTGGTGGCGTTGCACGCCAGCCAAATCCGGAGGTGATGGGGACAGCACTTGCGAAGGGGTGCCGAAGGCCGAACGCCGACGGCGAACCAGCCGGCGGAGGGGAATATGGCGGTTCCGGAGGTGCAGGCCTACCTTGCGCTGCTGCTGCAGCAGCAGCCGCGGCCGCAGCCTCTTCAGCGATCCGGCGCTGTTCCGCTTCCCATGCTTCCCTCAGCTTCCGGTCACGCTCCACGATCTCGGCGGCCACCGTATTTTGTTCGGCCTTCACGCGGGCGAGATTGGCTTCGATGCCCGGTTTGGCTGCCTGAAGTTGTCCGTTGAGGCGGGTGGTGTCCTCGATCAACTTGTCTACTTCGGCCTTCTTGCTCGCTGCCTCGTCCCTTGCCGACTTTTCCCGGTCAAGTGCAGCGTCCGCCTTGGCCTTCAGGTCTTGGATTTCTTCCTCGACGGCAACGAGCCTCGCCTGGGAGTTCACGTTGGTGGCGTTCTGCTGGGTGAGTTTGGTCATCGCCGCGTTTTGGCTGCGCATGGCTTGGTCAGCCAAATCCATGGACTCGGTCAGGCTGCCGGATTCGCTGGACCCGAATAAAAGCGCGATATTTGTGGGGACGCCTCCGGATTTGTACGCCTGGGAGGCAATCTGCCCGATCAACTTCTTGGTGTCAGTGATCTTCTGCTTATCACTCTCCAACTGCTCTGTAATCTTGGCCTTGTTCTGCTGGGCAAGCTCAACCCTGGCAGCAAGTGCCTCGACTTCCTTGACCGCACTCGCCACCCGGCCCTGTGCCTCAAGCAGGGCCTGCTGTGCGCCGGGAAGGCGACCCTGGTAGATCACCAGGTCACCGGCAGCCTTTGCGATGTTTGAGTCAACAAATTCGAGTGAAGCCTGGACACGGGCCGCTTCAGCTTCCAACGCAGCCTGCTGGTCCTCGAGGCTGTCCGCCTGAGCAGTTGGAGCGCCGGACAGGAGGCTGACAGCCAGGCCCACAGCAAGAACCGCTCCCACAAACCGAGCATGACCCGACGCAAGGCGTCGGCGCAGGGGGTTCGGGTCCAACGTGGTCATCAGGAGTCCTTTTCGCTTGTCAGCATTGTTGATTGTTGAGTCAGGGCGTTCACGGCTAGACCTTCAGGTAACGCCGGAGCGTCAAAAGGGAAGATATGCCGGCCAAGCCCGCGCCAAGCGCAATGAGCACCGGCGCGATCACCAGGACCTGGGTGGAGGAGATGAACGGGGTATTGAGGAACTGCCTCGACAGGTCGCCGTTGAGCCAGAAGTGCGCCATGAGCCAGAGCGTGATGGAAGCCAGCAGTGCTCCTACTACGGCAGCAATGACACCTTCCAGGATGAACGGCAATTGGATGACCGTCTTTGACGCGCCCACGAGTCGCATGATCCCTGTCTCCCGCCGTCGGCTGAACGCCGACAGCCGGATGGTGGTGGTGATCAACAAGACCGCGCAGAAAATCATCACCGCCGCCACGCCCATGGCAGCAACCGATGCCCCGTTCATCCAGGAAAAGATGCGTTCGAGCACCTGCCGTTGGTCACTGACTGTCTCAACACCCGGTTGAGAGGAAAACGTTTCGCTGATGATTTCGTACTTTTCGGGGTTCTTCATGTTGATCCGGAAGGAGGCCGGCAACTGG
Organism: Pseudarthrobacter sp. PvP004; assembly: GCF_017876035.1. Taxonomy (NCBI): domain Bacteria; kingdom Bacillati; phylum Actinomycetota; class Actinomycetes; order Micrococcales; family Micrococcaceae; genus Pseudarthrobacter; species Pseudarthrobacter sp. PvP004. The sequence goes on along the minus strand of NZ_JAGINL010000001.1, from coordinate 762,413 downwards.
TCTTCAGATACCGAATCCACTATCGGTGAGTTGGAGAACTGCTCTTTGAAGTGGGTGTACGCCTCAGCTTGCGACTCGAACTGGAAATCGTTGATGTACGGCTTGATTGCCGGGGACTCGAGCATGGCCTGAAGGTTCGCCTGCTGTTCCTTGGTGGCCGACCCCGAAGCGCAGCCCACCGCCGTCGAACCGTCATTGCAGAGGAAGACCGCTACCTGGACTTTGTCGTACCAGTAGCCCTTCATCTGGTTGATCTGCATCTGCAGCATTCCTGCCGCACCCACGAACGTCAGCGAAACAAAGGTCACCAGGACCACGGAGATCACCATGGAGAGGTTCCGGCGCAGGCCGCTGCCGATCTCCCCCAGGATAAACAAAAGCCTCACAGCTGTGCCCCCTGCGCACGGTTGAGTTCCTCGCCGCTGGCATCCCTCAGCCGGCGCGATTCGCCAACCACGGGGATCATCGATGTGTACAGCGCCTTGGCTTCGTCGCGAATGACCTTGCCGTTCTTGAGTTCCACCACGCGGCGGCGCATTTCATTGACAATGTCGTCGTCGTGGGTTGCCATGACTACCGTGGTGCCGTTCTGATTGATTTTGTCCAGGACTCCCATGATTCCCATCGAGGTGATGGGGTCCAGGTTTCCAGTCGGTTCGTCCGCCAGCAGAATGCCGGGGCGGTTTACGACGGCGCGGGCGATCGCCACGCGCTGCTGCTCGCCACCGGAAAGTTCATGGGGCATGCGACGTTCCTTGCCCTCCAGGCCGACCGTCTTCAGAACCTCAGGCACTGTCTCCCGGATAATCGAGCGACTCTTGCCGATCACCTGCATAGCGAAAGCAACGTTAGCGAAGACGTTCTTCTGCGGGAGCAACCGGAAGTCCTGGAAGACAACGCCAATTCCGCGCCGCAGCTTAGGGACGCGCCAGCTCGAAATGTTCGCAACGTTCTGGCCGGCGACGTACACGGACCCGGACGAGGCTTTGTCCTCTTTAAGGATCAACCGCAGGAACGTGGACTTGCCTGACCCTGAAGCGCCCACCAAGAAGGTGAACTCGCCGCGGTTGATCTCAAGGCTCACAGAATCGAGCGCCGGTCGGGCATTCTGCTCATAGACCTTGGTGACATTCTCAAATCTGATCATGGCCCTTAGAACCCCGCCGGACATGACATAGTCGCCCAGTCCAACAGCCGGAGCGCGGGCTTTCGATGGGGGAAGTGAGAGCACCGGCCACTCGACTATACGCACGGGCCAGCCGCTATTCCGCGGCTTTCAGGGGCGTGTCGCGGAATCCGAACTCTCACGTGACCCGGGCCACAATGCCCGGGTGCTAGTTGGCCGCTGCGTTGCGGTTGCCGGTACGCCAGCGAATGCCGGCGTCGATGAAGTCATCGATATCCCCGTCAAGCACTGCCGAAGTGTTGCCCACTTCGTGTTCCGTCCGCAGGTCCTTGACCATTTGGTATGGATTGAGGACGTAGGAACGCATCTGGTCACCCCAGGACGCCTTAACGTCTCCGGCCAACGCCTTCTTTTCCGCGTCTTGCTGTTCCTTCTTCACCAGAAGCAACCGGGACTGGAGCACACGCATGGCGGCTGCACGGTTCTGAAGCTGCGATTTCTCATTCTGCATCGAAACCACAATGCCCGTAGGGATGTGCGTCAGCCTCACAGCGGAGTCTGTGGTGTTGACGGACTGGCCGCCCGGACCCGAGGAACGGAAGACGTCAACGCGGATTTCGTTGTCCGGGATCTCAATGGAGTCCGTCTGCTCGATCAAAGGGATGACCTCCACCGCGGCGAAGGATGTCTGACGGCGCCCCTGGTTATCGAAAGGACTGATGCGGACCAGCCGGTGCGTTCCGGCTTCAACACTCAACGTGCCGAAGGCGTAGGGTGCCTTGACTTCGAAGGTGGCGGATTTCAGGCCGGCTTCCTCGGCATAGGACGTGTCCATCACCGTGGTCGGGTAGCCATGGCGTTCAGCCCAACGCAAATACATCCTCATCAGCATCTCCGCGAAATCGGCAGCGTCCACGCCACCGGCTCCTGCCCTGATGGTAACTACGGCTTCGCGTTCGTCGTACTCGCCCGACAACAGCGTTGTTATCTCCAGCTCCGCAAGCGCCTTGCGAATGGACGAAAGTTCTTTGGCCGCTTCCGCCATCGAGTCCTCATCGCCCTCATCCTGGCCCAGTTCAACCAGAACTTCGAGGTCGTCAATCCGGGATGCGAGCTTGGAAAGGCGCTCAACTTCGGACTGCCGGTGCGACAACCTTGAAGTGATCACCTGGGCAGAAGCAGGATCATCCCAGAGGTCCGGAGCCCCGGCCTGCTCGCTCAGTTCAGCGATCTCAGTCTTGAGTGCATCAACATCGGTGACGTTCTCGATTGAGCTGTACGTTGCTCGAAGTGCGCGGATTTCCGCGGGAAAATCAATTTCAGCCATGATCATCCCAGCGTACGCTATCCGTTGCACTCCCCGGTGGCTCCCCCACTCTGTGCCCGTGCCCGCGCGACATCTCATGACCGGGACCTCTCATGACCGGGTCCGCCTATTACTGAGTCAGCCGGGATCGGGCCGTTGACCTCGCTTCAATGAGAATCCCCTCCGGCAGTAGAAAGCTGATCACGGGCGGATGCGCCACTGCGGTTAGTACTACTACCGCCGTACCGCCCGGCTCGCTGCCCGTACCCGCTCCAACAGCCAGGTGGTCATGCCGGGAAAAGGCGTTACTTGCATCAAGGTAGGAGCCGGCTGAGGCGATCGCTGTCGCATCCACCAGCGATGTGGAAGGAACGTAGCTTCCGCTGATATGCGCCACCGTGTAGGAGTCCGCGGCCGCGAGCGCCGCTCCGTCAGCCAAAGACAGCAACTTCTTGTGCTCCAGGTAGACAGCTGACGCTGCCATGACCACCGAAGCCAGGAGGAGTATTAACAGCACGAACCCGACGATGAGAACCGTTATCTGGCCTTCTTCCCGCCTTCTCGATGAAACTACTGTCATTGGTAACGCCCTACAACCTGCGATGCCGACGCACTGAGTCGGCTTGCGTTCAACCGCAGGGAGTCCCCGAAGGGCATCAAGGGTAAGGGAACATCCAAGCGCACAGTGACAGTCACCGTTGCGCCTGCTGACAAGCAACTCCCGCGATCACATTCGATGGCGATGCTGGCCTGCTCCGGCGAATAACCGTGATCCTTGAGAGCGACAAGCACGCTGCGCTCCGCTGCTGTCCTTGCAATGACCGGGTCCCGTTGGGTCACAAAGACTTTAGCTGCTTGATCGGCAGCGCCCACCACGGCAAACGACCCGCCCTGAATCTGGCCAACGGTCACTACGAAATAGACCACCGGGACCATGAGGAGCAAAGCCAGGAAGGTAAATTCCACCACGGCGCTGCCCTTTTGTGCTTCGTGGGGTGGAAGGCAATCCCCTACCTTCCCAGCCCATCCCGCTGGCAAGCACAGGGCATCGCGCAGCCTGCTTTTTAACACATTTTTCACCGCGGCGAGTGGTGGCATTCGCGCGTCACCTTGGGAGATCAGCATGTCCCGTCACCTCCAACAATTTACCGGGGCCGATCAGACCAAAAACCGGCAGAGGGGCCTTTACTGTCACTTCCAAGGTTCGGACCCCCTCAATGGTGACTTCCGTTGAAGTGACATCGCGGGCAAAATCACCGTTCAACGCAGCGCCAATCAACTCCGCGGTCCTGGCACGGGCATCCATAGACGTGCGATCCGACAAGGCCCCGTATCGCGCTCCGGAAGCGGCGGCATCGACGAGTGTGTTCCGAACGTGCAGCACCAGCGTGAGTTGAACTATCGAGATAAAAAACAAGGTCAGCAGGGCACCAACCAAGACGAAGTCCACCGCAGCAGACCCGCGCTCATGTGCGGCATTCGTGGGCACTGAGTGAGAAGAGTCATCGACGACGCCGTCGTAGTCCATCCCGCGTCCTACTTGCCCACCTTGCTCATCGCTTGATTGAAAAGGTCGCCCAATGCCGGTGTCGCGATGGCAAGAAGTCCTGCCACGAGGATCGCGGACATCAGTGTGATCATCACCCACCCAGGTACGTCACCGCGCTCGTGGTCTTCCCTGGGGTGTGTCGTCCTGTGGGCAATCGCCACGAACAACCACCATGAGCAGAGGAGCAGGATTGAGATAACGGACAGTTTGCTTGCACTTCGTTTCATGGTCTTCCTCAGTGTATTTCGAGACGTTGCTGACTTAGCGTGGTTAGTTGAGTGGATAGCTGGGGCGGATCATGGGTGGCGCTCTATAGGCTCATCTCCAAAGCCGCAATGGCAGGAAAAGCAGCGAAGATTACGGTCAGCGGGAGCACGCCGAAGACAAGCGGGACCATCATGGCAATTTCTTTTCGGCCTGCTGACTCCATGAGGTCCCGCTTTGCGGCGTCACGGACGTCCGCTGCTTGCGCCCGGAGGACGTCTGCCAACGGTGTCCCGCGTTCAACAGCAACCATCAGGCCGTCGATGAACCTGACCAAGGGCGGAAGTTCCGACCTCGATGAGAATGCCTGAAGCGCTTCCGTCAGCGGCTTCCCGGACCTGGTATCCGCCAAGATCGTGGCAAACTCCGCGGAGAGCTCGCCATTCGAGCTGCGGCTCACCCTGTCCATGGCGCCCATGGCACTCTCACCTGCTGCGACCGCGAGCGCCATCAACTCCGCGAGGCTGGGAAACTCGGACAACATCCGTGACTCCCTCCTCTTTATCCGCAGACCCAACGCATAGTCCCGAAGCAGGTAGCCGCCCAGCGCGCTGGCGATCACTGAGCTACATGAGACGGCCGGACTGAACCGGCCGGCGCTTGCCCCGGCGACCACCACGACGATAGAGAGCACGAAAGCGGCCCCGGCCCACAGAAGCTGTTCGGCCCGGAAATCCAACGTTGATTTTTTCGAACCCGCACGGTCAAGCTTCTTCGCCAAGGCCGTGTTGCCTACGTTGAAGCGGGACATGGAAGTAAGGGCGTCGCGGATGATGGGGCGAAGAATTCGTTCGAAGGGCCCAAACGGAGTGAGATTGTGTGTTGGCGTGCGGAGCAGGCGCGATTCAAGATTCTGCGACTTCAGTTGAGGTTCGATCCGATCAGCGAATCTGGTTCCCCGCATGAACGGGAGGCGCACCACGATCAACCAGCACCCGGCTCCTAGAAGCAGGCCGCACAGCAAGGCGAAGGCTGTTGATGTGGTCATCGAAGAACCCGCTCATCCTCCGGCAAGGCGCCGACGCGGAGCATCACGGAGTAGCAGAAAACTGAAATCAACAGGCCTCCGAGCAAAACCAAGGCGCCCATGCCTGAGTTGAATGCCAGCATGGCTTCAGGCCTGCTAGCCATGACCACCAAAACTATCCAAGGCGCAGCTACAGCGAGCCGGGCAGCATTGACGGTCCAGGACTGCCGGGCCTCAAGCTCACTGCGCGTCCTTGCGCTGTCGCGCAGGAACCCTGACAGGGTCCCCAGCATTCGTCCGAGGTCGGAGCCACCCACTTCACGAGTCATTCGCAGGGCCTCAATGATTCGGTCGGCCACCGGATCAGCCAGGCGTTCCTTGAGTTTGTCCGCTGCAGCCTCAAAATTGCCGGCGGCTCTATAGTCGGCCCCGAAGTCCAAGAACAACTCCCTTAATTCTTCCGGGCCATTGTGTCCCAGCTGGATCAGCGCCTCTGGCAGTGCAAGGCCTGCACGAATAGCTGAACGCAAGTGGTCCACGATGTCCGGCCACAGCTGCCGTAGTGAGTTCCTACGCTTCCGTGCCCGCCAGCGCACAATTGCAAAGGGAATCCATGAACCGAAGATTGCGAAACACAGGGCCACCGGCGGCGATCCTGTCAGAACATAGAAAACCAGCAGTGCGAACAGTCCAAGTCCGGCGCACGTGGCAAGGAGTCCGGTGCCGGTGACTTTCTCAATCCCTGCTGCCATCAGGAGAAGGTCCAAGCGTCGGGGCTTTTTTCTTTTGGGCTCAGCCGGTGGTTGGATCCATGTGGACCACCACATGAGAAACACCCCTAAGCCACACACGATCCCGAGCAGTGCCGCCATCAGTTCAACTCCAAGAGGGCAGCCACATCGAAGCCTGCGCGGGCAAACTTTTCCGGTGCCGGCATGGAGTTGACCCTGGGATGCAACTGCCCTGCAACCATGCCGAAGACACCCGAGGATTCAATGATCCCGTTTTCCACCCTGCGTCCCAGCGACAGGATCTCGGTCACCTGCCTGCGCCCGGTTGAATGGCGACCGCAGTGCACCACGAGGTCGATGCACGACGCCACTGTGGGTACTACGAAAGCACTCGATATATTGGCCCCTGCCAAGAGCGGGAGGGTGCAGATCTTGGTGACGGCGTCGTGGGCAGAGTTGGCGTGCACGGTACACATCCCGGGTAACCCGGAGTTCAGCGCAATGAGCATGTCGAGGCTTTCCGCTTCGCGAACTTCTCCCACTATCAAGCGATCGGGACGCATTCGAAGCGCTTCCTTGACAAGCCTTCGCAAAGGAATGTCGCCTTCACCCTCGAGATTCGGTTGACGGCACTGCAATCCCACCACGTCGCGCAGCGGAAGCTTCAGTTCAAAGATCTCCTCCACCGTGATGACCCGTTCACGGGAACCGATGCTGGCGGCCAAGCAATTCAACATTGTGGTCTTTCCCGCTTGGGTGGCTCCGGACACCAGAATGTTGAGCCCGCTGGCTACCGCCGCACCGAGGAACCTGGCAGCCTGGGGCGTCAGGCTTCCAAGCTCGACGAGGTGCTCAAGGCGGCTTGCCTTCGCGATGAATTTCCTGATGTTGACAGCCCAGTGCTTGCGGGTGATGTCAGGAATTGCTACGTGCAACCTGGATCCGTCCGGAAGGGCAGCATCCACGAAAGGGGATGAGAGATCCACCCGGCGTCCCGAGCTCTTGAGCATTCTTTCAACCAGATCGCGTACCTGCTGCTCGCTGAGACTTATGGCCGTCAGCTCGGATTCCCCGTTGCGCGCCACGTAGATCTCGTGCGGCGCATTGATCCATATCTCTTCGATTCCGGGATCATCCAGGAGCGGCTGCAGTGGCCCAAATCCTGCGACGGCATCAAAGATGTGTTGTCGCGCGGTCTCGAGGTGTCCGAGAGAGGGAAGGGGACCCAGAAGTGCCCGTTCGTCGTAATCGTTGACCGCCGCCTCTACCAAAAGCCGGACATCCCCGGCTTGTTCCAGCGGATCCAGCCCGCGGCGCCGAATGAGTTCCCGGACTTCTCCCTCGACGATTTTTACAGCATCCACAACTCTCCCCTGATCACGAGCCTGTAAACGAGAGGCGTATCTCGAGTCATTCACGCTAGGCGAGCGAATTCGGACCCTCAAGTCACTCCGAACGCTATGTGGATAACTTCCCATCATCAGTCACGCCAGCACCCTGAATCCCACTAGTCACTCCAGTTTCGGAATGTTAGGGTAAAGCCCGTTAGGAGCTGGCCTAAGGTCTCATGCGCAAGCGCCCGCCCCGGAGCTTGTCCACAAGCCACACCATGCGCCGCTAAGCCGCGGCACAGGGCCGGATGTGAAAATGAAAACTACTTCGATGGACCCGGTCCGCCGCATCCGACTGGCACGTGTAGGCCTGGCGCTTACTATCGCCCTGATCGGAAGTTCAAGCCTGGGAGCACCTGCATGGGCGCAGACGTCCGGACCGCAACCGGCACCGCAGTCGGAGACCCGGGAACCGACGCCGTCACAGGGTCCGCGACCAGCCGGAGACGGCTCGGGTTCGGCGCCCTCCGGCAGCGATTTGCCGACCATCGAACCGGTTCCCGGTCAGCAAGAGCCGCCGCCCGCCGTCGAACCTTCACCATTAGAGGCGCCGTTGCCAACCTCCACGGCCTCAGGACAACCCGAAGCGCAGCGCGCAACACCCCAGACAATGCCTGGCAGCGCCAATAACGCCGACGCCATGAAAGCGGCCATGCGCGCCGCTATTCCGGCCGGTGGCGCCGAAATGGGGCAGCGATCGCCAAGGGTCATGGCGACGAAGCAGCAGAGTGCGGTTTCGCCCCCGTCGGGAGCCCGTTCAATCGGCGGAGCAGTGAATTCAGTGGTTCCCATGGCGGCTGACCCGGGACACTGGCGCCCGACTATCGGCATCGCGGGTCAGGATGTCAGCGCCCACCAAGGCAACGTCAACTGGCAAACCCAATGGAACCAAGGTTCCCGATGGGCCTACGTCAAGGCGTCCGAAGGCAACTACTACCTCAATGAAAACTACACACAGCAGTACAACGGCTCCCGTGACGTAGGAATGGTCCGGGGCGCCTACCACTTCGCTATCCCCAACTGGTCATCGGGTGCGGACCAGGCCAGGTATTTCGTGGCAAACGGTGGCGGATGGACTGCCGACGGTTACACGCTCCCGCCCGTCCTGGACATCGAATACAACCCCTACGCCGGACGCACCATCAACGGGTTCTACTTCGGCAACACATGCTATGACATGTCCAAGGCGCAGCTCGGACAATGGGCGGCCGACTTCGGCAATACTGTCAAGGCACTGACGGGTCGATTCCCGGTGATCTACAGCACCACCGACTGGTGGAACACCTGCGTAGGGAACTCCACCTTCGGAAACTACCCGCTGTGGATCGCGTCCTACTGGAACAACCCAACCAACTCGCCCGGGGCCATGCCTCTCAGTTGGGGCAATTACACCATGTGGCAGTACAGCAGCACGGGCCCCTTTGAAGGCGACTCGAATATTTTCAACGGCACTTATGACCAGCTTCGGACATTCGCTAGAGGAGTCCCCCGCCCCTCCAGCCCCTCCATCCGGTCCGGGGCGGACGTGCTCGCTGCCATGCCCTCCGGACGTCTGGACAATTTCCCGGCAGACGGACAGGGCCGCATCACAGGACCGGTAGGCATTGGTTCCGGCTGGGGAACTGCACAGTCCGTCCACGTCGTTGACTGGAACCAGGACGGAGTCCAGGACATCCTCGCCCAGTGGCAGGACGGCTCGCTCCAGGTTTTCCGGGGCGCTTCCGGTGGCGGTTTCCTTGCGCCCATTCTGGTGGGAACGGGGTGGCAGGAGATGTCGCTCACCGCGGGGTGGTGGAACTCCAGGGACGCGTATCCGGGTGTTATCGGCCAGGACGGCAAAGGAAATCTGTACCGGTACGTGAATGCGGCCGGAGGCGCCCTCGGTGGAGGAGTGCTGATCGGGACCGGATTCGGAGGGCACCAGTTCAACCAACTGGACTTCGACGGGGACGGCAACCAGGACATCGTCTCCCGGACAAATGACGGCATCATGCGTCTGTACCGCTCCAACGGGGTGGGATCGTTCCTCTCCGAACCGAGCCGGGTAATCGGAAACGGCTGGTCCGCCATGACGTCGGTGAGCTCATCGGCCGGGTTCAATGGCGCTGGTTCGCAGGGGCTCCAAGCCCGGACCGCCAACGGTGACCTGTACTACTACCCGGCAGTGTCCGGGTCGTGGGGCAACCGCTTCCTCATCGGAGTGGGATGGAATGATGCGAACGTGATCAGCGGCGCTCCGGTCAACGTTGAGGCCACGCTCGGCGTGGACGCTCAAGATGTGGTGGCCACGCGTCAAGACGGCAACATGTATCGCTACCCCGGGTCAGGTTCAACCTCCTTGTTGCCTGCTGAACTTATCGGCACGCAGTGGACCGGGCTGAAGGCCGGCTTCCTCGCCGACTGGAACAACGACGGCACCTTGGACATCCTGGCTCAGTGGACCGATGGGCGGCTCAGCATGTATCCGGGATTCAAAGGCCGAGGCTACGGGGCGCCCATCAGCCTCGGTACCGGTTGGAAAGACTGGACGCTCACTGTCGGTTCGTGGAAGAAGTCCGACGCCCGGCCGAGCATCGTTGGATACGACCCCTCAGGCCGCTTGTTCCACATCAGTAACCCGTCCGGCACGGGATTGGGCGCGCGTGTTCAGATTGGCGTCGGTTGGGCCGGATTGGCCATCCTCCAGATGGACTTCGACAAGGACTCCAACATGGATCTCCTGGCGAAGAATGCCGCCGGCGATTTGGTGCTCTACCGGTCAACCGGCAGCGGAACACTGATTCAGGAAGCGCCCGACACCGTAGGTGTCGGTTGGAACGTGATCAACAGCTTCGGAGCCATCCGTGGATTCGCTGGAGCCGGCTCAAGCGGGATCCTGGCGCGGACGACCGGTGGCGATCTGCGTTATTACCCGGTTGGACAGAATCGAAGCTGGGGCACACCCACCAGAATCGGCACCGACTGGGGCGGGCTAAGAATCCTCGCCCCCGCCGCAAGTTAGACCAAGCGGGCGCCGGCTCCCGAAAATAGGGCCTGCACACTCTGAAAAGGAGGGTGCGGGCCCTTTTCGTATTCGGCAAAATTACGTAAAGGAAACAAACAATGTTTAGGCCGGAGACAGGTCTAAATCGCGGGATTGCGTGATCTAATGAAGGTGGTCTCACGTATTGGCTGTTCAGCGCATTCGGGAAACGGGCTTTGTTTGGGGGCAAGCGAAGGTCACCAATGCGCACAATCAAGGAGTGATCTTTCATGGCGTTTACCGTTTCAACGGCCAAGGTCAGCATTTCGCCGCCCCTGGATGTCAATCCCTATATGGCGGGGTACGGGACCCTCGACGGCGGCCGGGAGGCTACAAGCAGTGCACCCTACGAATCGCTGTGGGTCAGGGCCATCGTGCTGTGGGAAAATGGCTCACCCAATCTGATCATGAGCGTGGACATTCTTGCCCTGCCCCGGTCAATACACCAGCGTGCCCGGGAGCGGATATTGGCGCTGGCGGGATGGTCCAACGGCGACATTCTGATCCAGTCCACGCACACGCACAATGGGCCGGCCGTCGTCGACACCCTCCACCCGTTCATGTGCTACGGGTTGTCGGACTTGTCCATGGTGGAGACCTACAGCCAGCACTTGGAGAACGACCTCGTGGATGCTGCAAGCGAAGCGCTCAACGCATCGCAGACAGCTGTCACGTTGGATTACAAGGTCACAACGGCCAGCATCGCGTACAACAGGGTGGGCCTTCCCTACCTTGAGAACACCGTGCCGGTCATTGTGGCGCGCAAGCCAAACGGGAACGCCGCAGCGGTGATATTCAACTACGCATGCCACCCGGTCGCGGCCGGCATGCGCACACTTTTCGACGGCGATTTTCCCGCCGGAGCCTGTAACTACATCGAAAACACCAACCCCGAATGTTTCGCCTTGTTCCTTCAAGGAGCAGCCGGAGACCAGAACCCCATGGGAGTGCCCAGCTGGGAGTTGAGGGACGAGTACGCCACTAAGCTCGGCGCTGCTGTTGACGTTGCCATGCAGACACCCGGAAGGTCCATCGGCAGCCCCCTCCAGACCAGCTACCAGGAGGTCCAGATCCCCCTGGACATCACTCCCACTGCCGGGAACATGGCAGCTGTCCGCGCCGCCTACGTGTCACGGCTCCCCAACCTGGACGGCAATCCCGCCTGGTACGGACGCCACGCCCAAGTCATGATCGGTCGAATTGACAGCGGCAGTTACGAAACCTCGGTCGCTTGTCCCTTCCAAGTGTGGAAGTTCGGGGGCAGCCCGCAACTGAGGATTGGAATCGTCGGTGGCGAGTTGGTAAGCGGTTACGCCGCATACTTCCGGGCAAGGTTCGGCGGCGCAAACGGAGTGATCGTTGGCGGGTACGGAAACGAGTCGTGCTACTACGTACCCAGTGCGCAGTTCCTGCCGCCTTATTCTTCCGGGGGCAGCTATGAGGGAGGCTGGGACCCGGACCATCCGGGGATCGCGGGTGGCTCGATGACCGTTTACGGACACATCGGTCACTTCCGGGGCGGAACAACGGGCGTAGAAGCCACTGTTATCAACACCCTGAACTCCATGTTCGCCTGACAACCACCAAACGTCGAAGGCCTTGGTCTCCGGAGCAAGGCCTTCGACGTTTGTATCACCATTTTGTAGCGGTATCGATACCCGATTCACGGGCAAATTCATTGACCGGCATGCGGGTTCTGACAACCATGGAGGTGGAGGTCATCATGCGAACCCTGTACCCGGCCGCTGCGGCGATGCTACTGCTCATTGCCGGTTGCTCCAGCCCACCGACACCTTCCACCACGGCAACGCCCGTTCCCTCCGTATCGGCAACTCCTTCAGCATCGGCGACTCCTTCATCATCGGCAACGCCTGCTCCCGAACCGACAGAGCCGGGCAATGGCAGCGGACAAGGCGCCGGCGCACCTGATGATTCGGGCCGGTTCTCGTACCTCTGTTCAAGCCTTAACGAGGCAGTTCCGGACGTGACGTACACAAGCCTTGCGGAGGTTTGGGCTTCCACCGGATATGTCCGTATGGATTCCTGCACTGCGAGCTATGAAGGACCCGCTCCGTTCGAGCCCACCGAAGATGAAGCCCGGATCATCTCCCTAGCTGAGCCCGGTGTCACACCATCCGAGGGCCTCGACGCCTATTTGACCGCATTGGCACTCTGTACACGCGTCAGCGACGAAGCCGCTTCGGAGCTCTTCGGCCGAAGCAGCCGTCAAATGCTGCGGGCCGCAAGTGAGCTATGCCCCAGGGCACCGCAGGGGCGAATCATCGAACTCTGGGCGTCGGGGGAAAGAGCCGGGGACGGCGAGTCTTCGGTGACGAGCGACGGCCTGGTTCCCGGAAAGTTCCACCTCCGGAAGACCCCGCCGGAAGGCTGCACATGGTCGGTGTCGGCCTCTGACGGCAGCACGAAGGCCAACGGCGGGGCAGCCGAAGGTCAATCAGGAATAATCCTTGAAGAAAAAGACGTACTAGCTAGTGACAAATGCGGAATTTGGGAGAAGATAGAGTAATGCAGCCGGCAACGGCTGGGGCGAAAATCCAACTGCATGCGGAGCTGGGGAGCATCCGAATGAAGTGGGGATCCCTCGGTGGACATGCCAAGACGCGCTATCGTCCAGCTTGGCCTAGCCGGTCTCGTTCTTACAGGCTGCTCGGTCAAGGTCGTTGAAAATGTTGAGCCATTCAGGCTGGGCGTGACGAATGCCGGCGATGCCGACAAACCACGCGTCGAAAGACCCGAACCAGTCAAGCGATATCAATTCGAATGTCGCGGAGCCAATGGAAATCCGCTCATCATTTTGTCGAGCCTTGAAGAGGTTTGGGCAAACACTCAATACAAGAAATTCGCAGATGTCGTAGTGACATATGTGGGCCCTCAGCCCCAGGTTTTGGCGGCGGAAGAAAATGCCGCGGTTAATGTCGCTGTTGAAGCGGGCGCCATTGGAACAAGGAATGACATTTGCCTTGCCATTGTCAAAGCCTGCACCAGAAACAATCCCCCAACCATCAGTACGGCGCTCTATGGGCTTGGCGGCGTTCCGATCGTTAAGGGAGCACTCACGCTGGCGCCCATGGCACCGCAGGCCGCAGTCCTGACCAAGTGGTTGAAGGAAGTGGCGTGATGGGACAGCAGATGAGGCGCGACGCCGGATGGCGGCTTCGCGGACAAAAGGTCACCACGGCATTGGCCGCCGTACTTCTGACGGTTGCAGGCATGACCGCGGTGGTTTCCAGCACCCCGGCACATGCGGACCAACAGAAACAGATCATTGGTATTGGGCTCACCAAGCCTGCGGGGACTGTTCTTGACCCCATCGGCCGCATGTGGGTTTCAGATAGCGTGGCCGGTTTCTGCCGCATGTCCGAACCCGTTAACGGAAACGCGGGCACCATCGAGGAAGACACGTGCTTGGGCGGCAGCCTGCCTGGAGCCGGCCCCGGACCGAAAGTCCCCGGGGTCTCCATCGTGCTTGACCCCACCCCCGGCTCCATCGGCAATGGCGACGAAACAGTCTTCATTCCGGATTCAGCGGTTGGAAGTTCGCATCTTGTACGGGCCGTGTGGAATCCACCGCTGGACCTCTTCGAGTACAGCAGCACACTGACGGTCCTCGATGGCGACGTCCGCCCGAACGCCGTTTCTGACGGACCGGATGGCAACATCTATCTGTCATTCGCCAATGCCCGCTCAATCATCAAGATCGTTGATCCGACCATCATGCACCCAAGCATCGAATCCATTGCGTCGGTCACCACCCGCGCACTGGGCCTGGTGGCGGCGGGCTACGACAGCAACGGATACGTCAGTGTCTACGTACTGGAAACCACCGGCCTCCGGGCGTTTTCCGCCCCTGGCAACGGCGAAATGACAGACTACGTGCCATTGACTTCGTACAACGTCGGCGTCGCGGCGTCGATCTACTACGACTACAACGCCCACGTTATTTACACGGGCACCAGCAGCGGCACCACGGCGGGCACAGACAAGGTCTCACGGCTCGACCTCACGAACGGCACCGTAGACAACCAATGGGCCTTGGGATTCAGCAAGATCGGCGGCCTTGGAATGCGGGGCGGTCAACTTCTGGTGCTCGATGATCCCGGGCAGCTGGCCTCTTCTCCGGGCGAAGGCCGGGGCAGCATCAGCATCCTTGGCGGCGCAGTGGCGAAAATTACTTCCGGCCCCACACTGGCCAGCGGTGCACAAGCTCCCAATCCCGAATTCACCAATGACACGACTCCCACGTTCGGCGTCAGCGCGGATCCGGCCGGCAGTGCGTTGGAGTGTTCCATGGGTGGAGCCTGGGTGAACTGCACCGGCGGCACCTACACGTCAACTGCGTTGACGAACGGGCAGCAGACCTTCTCCGTGAGGCCTGCACCCGGTGGCGTACCGGTTTCACGGACATTCACAGTGGACACAGTCGCACCTGCTGCGCCGGTCTTTACAGCTCCAAACAGTGGTCAAGTAGTCAACGGCAAACCGGTTCTGGGCGCCACTTTTGAGCCAGGAACAACACTCACATGTTCCGTTGACTCCACTGCCGACGCTGCCTTCCAGGCATGTGTACCGGGTGACACATTCACGCTCACCACTGCGGGTGCCCATACCTTGAGGATCCGAAGCACGGACTCGGCAGGGAACGTCAGCCCTGCTGCTGCGCAGACCGTAACGGCTGATCTGACGGCCCCCCAGGTTGCCATCACGGCTCCGGCCAGCGGGGCCACAGTGGGAGCCGGGTACCAGTTCCAGTTCACCTCCGGCTCCTCGGATGTAGCTGGGTTCCGCTGCCGGTTGGGAACCGATGCTTTCACCGCTTGCACATCACCGAAGGTCTATGCGGACATCGCCAACGGACCAAACAGGTTTGAAGTAGAGGCCCGGGACGTTGCAGGCAACACCACCGTTGCAGGCGTCAACTTCACGGTCTTCATAGCTGACACGACTCCTCCCACAGTGACAGCCAGTCCTGTAGGCGGAACGTACGGTCCTGCAAGCAAAGTCACGCTGACAGCGAGTGAAGCAGACGCCAAGATCTACTACACAGAGAACGGCACCACTCCCACCACGGCCAGCACGCTCTACACCGGCCCCATCACCATGGGAAGCAAAACCCTCAAGTACATAGCAGTCGACGCAGCCAACAATGCCTCGGCACCGCAAACCCAGGTGTACGTGTTGGACAATGTTGCGCCAACGGTGACAGCCAGCCCACAGGGTGGAAACCTGACGCTTGGACAAAAGGTCACGCTGACCACGGAATCCGGAGCGAAGATCTACTACACAACGAACAACTCCACACCCACGCTGTCCAGCCCCACCGGCACAACAACCGTGACCGTGACGCCAACAGCGACCACCACGGTCAAGTACTTCGCTGTTGATGCGGCAGGCAACCAGTCTGCGGTGGCATCGCAGACATATACCTTGCCTGCGGCACCGGCCAACACGTGGAAGGACTTCAATGCGGACGCGAAGAATGACGTCCTGGCTCGCGACGCGGCCGGTACATTGTGGCTCTACCCGGGTAACGGCACCGGCGGATGGCTGGGTAAGGTCAACACCGGGACCTCGTGGAACAACTACAACCTGATCGTTCCAACGCGGGACTTCAGCGGCGATGGACGCAGTGATGTCCTCGCCAGGGACGCGTCCGGGCAACTGTGGCTCTTCAAGGGAAACGGCGTGGGCGGCTGGCAGCCTCCTGAAGTTGCCGGTGCCGGCTGGAGCGGATTCACGGCTGTTGTGGCACCCGGCGACTTCAGCGGTGATGGCAAATCCGATGTCCTTGCCAGGGACTCCTCCGGAATCCTGTGGCTTTACAAGGGCGATGGATTGGGTAAGTTCACCGCTGGTCGGACTCAGGTTGGAGCAGGGTGGAACGTCATGAATGCCATCTTCAGCACAGGTGACTTCAACGGCGACGGGAAGACCGATGTGTTGGCCCGCGACACAGGGGGCGCCCTGTGGCTCTACCCAGGCAATGGCAGCAGCGGCTGGGGCAACCGCTCCCAGATCGGAAGCGGATGGAATGGTATGACCGCCTTGCTCGGACCCGGCGATTTCAATGGGAACGGCAAAGCTGATGTCCTCGCCAGGGACGCCAGCGGCAATCTGTGGCTCTACCCAGGCAATGGCTCGGGCGGCTGGCTCGCCTGGGGCCAGGTAGGCAACGGATGGCAAGGATTCACATCGCTCCCCTGATAGGGACCGGACGTAGCTTGCCGTTTTGAGGGGTGCACCGGAGAATATCCGGTGCACCCCTTTCGTCTGCACCCAGCACTGGAGATGCTGCCCTTCCACAGAAGGTATCCAGCAATGAACTAGACTGAGGGTTTGCAAGGAACTCGTGACAACAGCGTTGCGGGCTACGGCTGGCGTTCAAGAATTCGTCGGCACGAACTACCGAGGAGAGTCTTGACTTTCGACCAGGCAGGCCAACCGGATCTCTCCGTTGTGATCCCCGTCTATAACGGAGAACGGATTTTGGCGGCAACAATGGCCCGTCTTTCCGGCTACTTGACCAGTGGCACCTCCGAGATCATCATCGTGGAGAACGGATCTTCAGACAAAACACTCGAGGTCGCCCTCAAGCACGCGGTGGATACTCCCAACGTGACGTTCCAGGTTCTCCAGAGCCAAAAGGGCATGGGAAACGCCTACCGCAGGGGCATCGAAGCCAGCTCCGGCAGCCGCGTGCTCCTCACGGCGGACGATCTTCCCTTCGGTACTGACGATCTCGACGAAGACAAGAAGCTCCAAACCAAACCCCACGTCGTCATCGGTTCGAAGGCCCACAAGGACTCGATCACCGAGCGCAGTCTCATCCGCGGAATTACCACTTTTGGTTTCAAGACTCTGCGGCAGGTAATCCTCGGGTCCAAGGTTGGCGATTCCCAAGGAACACTGATTGTCGACGGCGACTGGCTTCGAAGCATGGTCGACCGCTTCGATGACCCCGGATTCCTCTTCAGCACCCAGGTCGTCTACGCCGCTGAAAAGCAAGGTTTCAAGATCGTAGAAGTGCCCGTCACACTGGCGCCCGACGACGAACCGGGCGAAACCACCATCCGGACTGCCGACGTCGTCAAGATGTTCAAAGGACTCGTGGCCATGCGCCGCCGCCGGAGTGAGTTCGCGGTGGCTCCCAGCGCGGGGACGCACGCCTCATGACGGGATCAATTGCGGAAACACCTTCCAACGACAACGATCTCAATCAAGAACAGCCTCCGGTGAAGAGCACCAAGGCCAAGCTGGTTGACTTCGCCCGGCGCGCCTTGGTGGTCATCGTATTCGCCGCGGCCGTGTACTTCATTGCAGTCCAGTGGCCGCAAGTCCAAGCCACGGTTTTCGCCCTTCAATGGTGGCAGGTCCTGCTGTCCCTGCTGGCGCTTATCCCGGGCGTCTTGCTCGGTATGTACATGTGGCGGGTAGTCATGGCAAGCCTGCTGCGATCCGTAGACATTGAACCCCAAGGTTTGGTGCTCAACCAGATCTACCTGGTCGGCCAGATCGGCAAGTACCTGCCCGGTTCCGTGTGGGCGTTCGTACTTCAGATGGAGCTAGGGCGAAAGAACGGAATTGCTCGCGCGCAAGTCTTCGTAGCGTCCCTGGTGAGCACCGGAATCACCATTGGCGCGGCTTTGGTGGTTGGGGCTTCGGCGCTTCCTATCCTGGTCCAACGGCAGCCCAATCTGCAGTGGCTGTACGTCATCCTGCCGGTTGTTATTTTGGCGATGAACCCAAACGTCGTGACGTTCCTGGTCAACATCGTCCTGCGTGTGTTCCGCCGCCCGCCCCTCCCCGAACGAATTCAGGCCAACACCATGG
Source organism: Pseudarthrobacter sp. PvP004 (assembly GCF_017876035.1). Lineage (NCBI taxonomy): Bacteria > Bacillati > Actinomycetota > Actinomycetes > Micrococcales > Micrococcaceae > Pseudarthrobacter > Pseudarthrobacter sp. PvP004. The sequence goes on along the minus strand of NZ_JAGINL010000001.1, from coordinate 744,209 downwards.
TCAAGGCCTTCATCCTTGGCGTGCTGATGTACCTGTGCTTTGGCCTGCACCTTTGGATCCTGGTTGGCCATGAGGCCACCTTGGACCTCGCGACGTTCCTGGTTCTGACTGGTGCGTTGGCTCTTGGTATGACGCTGGGCGTGCTGGCATTCCTGCTTCCCGCAGGCGTGGGGGCCCGCGAAGCCATCTTGATCCTTGCCCTGGCCGGAATGATGAGCGCCGGTGCTGCGACGGCAATCGCTGCCCTTTCACGAATCATGTTCACGATCGCGGATCTACTGTGCGTCGGCATAGCTTATGTTCACTTCCGGTGGCGGCAACAGTCAGCTTCCAAGACCACCGTGGACTCGGCCTCGGAGGCCAAGTAGCAGGTGGTGGCGGGTGCCCCCGAACTTCCCGTAATCCAGGCAGTCCTTCAGGCCAATATTCACACTTATGCCGCGCGCTAAGGAGCAAGCTAAGACCATGACAGCAGGAACCTCCGGGGCTACTGCCCAGCGCCCGCCGGTCACCCGACGGCGCTACTTCATGCAGCACGATTGGCATTGGGGCATTGTTACTGCCGCAATAGCAGCCGTCGCCTCCATCATTCCCCGATTGTTCAATCCCACGTTCTACTACTGGGACGACATGATGCAGTCCTTCCTCCCCCTGTGGCGTCATATGGGTGAGGAAATACGCTCCGGCCGGTTCCCGTTGATGGAACCCGGCGGATGGGTGGGCGGCAACATTGTGGCCGAGGTGGGCTACGGTATTTTCAACCCGGTTAACATCGTCAACTCAGTCATCGTTTCGAATTTCGAGAACCTGTCTCTGGCGAGTTATTTCATCATCGTCCAGTTCATCGCGTTGCTGGCGTTCGGTACGTTCATGCTCGCCCGCGACTACGGTTCCAACAGGCCCTTGGCTCTGGCTGCCGGTGTGGCAATCCCCTTCAGCGGCTTTACGCTCTTCTACGAGGCTGCCCGGTGGCCGGGCGGCCTGATGGCCTTCGCATGGATTACCGTTTTCTGGTGGTCTGTCCGCCGCTACGCGCGCCGCAACACGTCACCGTTCCTGCCGTTCCTGCTGGGCTTCCTGACGATGACGGCGGGAAACCCCTACGGGGCCATTGGCGTCATTCTTGTCCTCGCGGCTGTCGCCATCGAGCTGATGCTCATGAGGCATTGGCGCCGGCTTATTCCAATCGTCATTGTCGGTGCCCTGGTAGGTCTGACCGCTGTCCTGGTCTACTTCCCCTTGCCCCTCAGCTCAGCCGTCACAGTGCGGCAACAGAGCGAAATTCTGAATGACCTATTCCTTTCCCCGGACATGTCGTCGCTACTAACCATGAGCACATCGTCCATGCGGCCGCGGATCAACAACTTCTGGGCACCCATCGACAACGTCCCCTCAAGTTACCTGGCGTGGTTCGTCCTGCCACTGCTTCCGTGGCTGGATTTCCGCAGCTTCCGAAACCGCTCGCGTCAAATTTTCAGCATCTACATCATCACCGGAATCTACTTCCTGCTGACCTTCGCTCCTTCCCAGGTGCTGGTCTTCCGCTGGCCGATCCGACTCATCGAGTATGTGTACCTCGGCGTCATCGTTCTCGTCGCGGTGGTGGCCTCAGCGGGCTTGAAGACCACATCATGGAAGAAGCGGTTGTTCATTACCGTGGCCATCCTTGGTTTTGGAACCTACCGCGCCTGGTCCATGGTTCCCGAGGGCGGCAAATGGCAGGTCTTCACCCTGGCCGTGACTTTGGCCTTGGTGGCGCTGGCCGTCTTTGGCTGGAAGCGCTTCGGCTACCGAGGCTTGGCCGCAGTGATGGTACTGGGAACAATCGCCACGCTTGGAATGCAGTCCAGGCAGTTCGTCCCCAACAATGCCGTAGCCGGAATCGGCTCCCCCGTGGATGCAGACACGCTCCGTGACTCAACCAGCAGTTACCGGGGCAACACCATTCAGATCTTCAACACCATGAAAATCACAGGCGAGGAATTCACTGAGGGACGCCTCCTGTACGGCAATCAGATCCTCAACGCCGACGTCAACAACAGCATGGGCCGGTATAGCGGCATCAGCTTCACTACATACGTCAATGCCTTGTGCATGAACTACCGCGGCGAGACCTGCCCGCTTGCCTACACGGAGCTGTTCAAACAGGCGTCCCCGGAAATCGACGTTACGTTGGCCGATGTCCTTCAAGTCGAGACTGTCGCCGTCCAGAAGACCATGATTGCCCCGGACCAACTCAACGTTGCCCCTGGCTGGTCGATTGTGGCCTCGGATGAGACCCGGACAATCCTTCAGCGGGAGAACCCGTTGCCCTACCCCGGCACCGTTTCCTGGGCCTCGGACGGAGTCTCAGTCCAGGATGCGGTCAGGAACGGCAACGATGAACACATAACTCTGTCCGGCGACGGCAGGGCAGGGAAGCTGACCCTCGCCCGCCTCGCGTGGCCCGGCTACACCGTTACGGTTGATGGCGAACCGCAGAAGCTCACGCAGGGCCCAGCGGGGGTCATCCTGGTGGACGTTCCAGCGGGTGCCAAGTCAGTGGACATTTCCTTCACGACGCCGGGCCTCACCATGGGCCTCGCTGCCCAGGCGGTCGCGTGGTTCGGGATATTGGTGTTCACTGTTTTCCACTATGTTCGTCGGCATCGCCGCACAGGGTCCGAGGAACACGTCATTCAGGAGCCGGCCGAAAAGGTATCTGTCTAGCCGGCTGCAACGCATTAGACCGCCTGTAAGTCAGAAGAGCGTCTAAGGTCCGAGGAGCGTCCGCCCCCACCGGGGCGGACGCTCTTCTTTGTGGGGCGCTGGTTTGTGGGGCGCTGGCAGATCCCTCCAGCACCCATGCAGTAGCGCGGTCAGGCCCGCCCCCGTCCTACTTAGAGCAACTCACCTACGGCAAAGGCCACCGCACATCATTCGGAGAAGATGTGCGGTGGCCTTTTTGCTGTCCCTCGTAGGGTTCAAACAGCAATTACCTGCTAGTTGCTATCGCGCAGCCATGCTACAGCTTGGTTAGCGGGGCCTTCGAACTGCACCGTGCCGGAGGCAAGCACAACTCCCCTGTCGCAGATACGCGAGATCATGTCGAGGTCGTGGCTGACCACAACCAGCGTCCGTCCTTCATCCGAAAGTTGCTTGATTTTGGCCAAACACTTCTTCTGGAACGGCTCGTCGCCCACGGCCAGGATCTCATCCACCAAGAAGATGTCGGGCTGCGTGTGGACTGCCACTGCGAAAGCAAGCCTCAGGAACATACCGGAGGAATAGAACTTTACTTCGGTGTCGATGAACTGCTCAATCTCGGAGAACGCAACGATTTCGTCGAACTTCTCGTTGATTTCCTGCTCAGTCATTCCCAGGATTGCAGCATTGAGGAAGACGTTTTCGCGCCCGGACAGGTCCGGGTGGAAACCTGCGCCAACCTCGATGAGCCCGGCTACGCGACCCTTAGTACGGACCGTGCCTTTATCCGGCAGGATAACGCCGGAGATAAGTTTCAATAATGTGGATTTACCTGAGCCGTTGAACCCCAACAAAGCCACGGTCTCCCCTGGCTGAATCTCGAGGCTCACATCGTGGAGTGCATCGAACTTCTTGCTGAGGTCGCTTTTCCGACCCTTCACCAGCCAAACGAGGGTCTCCTTGAGAGAGTGCGAATGGCGGAGATTAAAGGTCTTTTTAAGGTCCTTGACGATTATTGCGGCGCCCATCTAGACCTCCTGCGCAAAGTGGCCCTCAAGTCGTCGGAAGACGAGTTGGCCGATGATAAGGAACAGGGCAGCCATGCCGAGACCAATCAATCCCGTCCACATCAGATGTGGAGGCAGTTCGACTGGACGGTCAACAGTGGGATACCAGAAGGCCCAGTGGAACAACTCAACAGCCACCGTGATCGGGTTGAGCTGATAGATGACCAACACCCAAGGCGGTGCCAGCCGACGGATCATGGTCCAGTCATAAAGCACCGGCGATGTCCACGTTACGATCATCATCAACATATCTACGATGTTCTCGGCGTCGCGGAAGAAGACATTGACGGCTCCGGCCAAGAGGCCCAGGCCGGTCGCCGTAACTGCCACAATGACGAAGCCCAGAGCAGCTCCAATGAGTTGCATGATGTCCGGTTTCCACCCGCTCAGCAGCGCAGCAGCCAACAACACAACCAATTGGGGGAGGAAATGAACCGCAGCAACCCACACTGAGGCAACGGGGAATAATTCCCGTGGCAGGTAGATCTTCTTAACCAAGGCAGCGTTCGACACGATGGATCTCGTGGCATTCGAAAACGCTTCGGAGAAGAAGTTGATGACGATGACACCAGAGAACATGTACAGCGCGTAGTTGGGAATCTGATCCCCGACGCGCAGGACAATGCCCAAAGCAAAGAACAGCACAACGTACTGGACCAACGGCTTGACGTAAGACCAAGCAAGGCCCAGGACAGAACCCCGGTACCTTACCCGGAGTTCCTTACGGACTATCAGTTTGAGGAGGTACCGGCGCCGGTAAACGTCCAGCAGCCCGGCCCCTACCCCCGGAACAGCGTATGTATCAGTGGAAGTTGTCATTGCTACTTGCTGGGCTCCGAAGCTTCGAACGTTTCCCGCCACGACTCCATGGAGGTGATCTCGGGAAGGGCCTCACGGTACTGTGCCCGGAGGGTCTCCCAGTTAGAGAAAAGCTGAGCATGGAGTTTGGCGGACTCAACCACCAGCTGGCGTGCCATCTTCGGGTTTCGCAAATGCCATGAAGCGCCCGTGCCGTCTGCGTTGGATACCACGGCGCTATCCAAGTGCGCCAAGCTCCACCATTTGCCGTCCTGGTGAGCAACGTGAGCCTCAGGGGCAGCCTTGGCGGTGCCGCGCACGGGAGCCAGTGTCTGTTTGAGGACGGTCTTAACTGCCCAAGGAAGCAGTCCCAAGGCGCCTGGCTGCTTGAAAGACTGGGGCTTCTTGGGGGGACGCTTGCGGAAGACCTCGGGGAACGCTGCAGGGTCGGTCTTGACCTGTGAGTCCGGGAACTCCTCGCGCATGGCACGGAGTTTCGGCATCGTCGTCGGCAGTTGCTTGTGCAGATTGTCTGGACCGGCGAGAACATCGCGAAGTGCCATCACCCGTGCCTGCTCCGGGTAGTACTGCATGGATACCAGGTGCTTGACGTCCGTGTTCAAGCTCTCGCGCAGGATGCGACCGCCCTTGGGGAACGGCGAGTGCAGGAGGGTCGCGATAAGACGGTTGCGCTCGTGGTAGTAGGCCTGCCAGTCCACGGAGTCGTCCTTATCGGCCCAAGAGACATGCCAGACCGCTGCCCCGGGAAGGGTCACCGTGGGGAAGCCGGCAGCCCGGCCCCGGAGGGAGTACTCAGCGTCGTCCCACTTAATGAACACAGGAAGGGACAGACCAATGGTTTCCACAACCGTCTTGGGAATCAGGCACATCCACCATCCGTTGTAATCCGCATCCCAGCGACGGTGGAGTTGCGGAGTGGAGCGCAAACCCGCAGTGGAGAAGTCGTGATTACCGAGTCCCTCCACAGGCCCCCAAAGGAAGCGATAGAAGTTGACGACCTCTGAATAGGCGTGCAGGACGGACTTGTTGTACATATCGAACATGTGGCCGCCAACGATGGTCGGCTTACGGCAGAGGTCTGCAAACGCCACTGCACGCATTACGCCTTCTGTTTCCAGCTCGATATCGTCGTCCAGCAGCATGACGTAGTCGCTCTTGTCAGAAACGACCATCTCGTACATGTTCCGCGCGAAACCTCCCGAGCCGCCGAGGTTGCCCTGGTTGATGATCCGAAGTTGATCACCCATGGACTCCGCGACTGCGTCGAAGCCAGCTTGGTCTGCGACCTTCTTGTTGCCCTGATCCACGATGATAAGTTCCGCAAGGATTTCCCGCAGACCAGCGTCACCGTCAATGGACTTGATGGTTTCGAGGCAGTAGTCGGCGCGATTGAACGTGGTTACGCCGAGCGTGACGCGACCCTGTGGGCGGCCCTCATCAGGGACAGCCCAGTGAGCGCTCTTGAGCGTCATGCCGTCGCCGCCCGCAATGAGGTCAAACCAGTACCAGCCACCGTCCCCAAACGGGGCCAATGTCAGTTCGAATTCATTGGTGGAAGGGCCCTCCACCAGAATCGAATCCACGCGCTGGGAAGCACCGCGGGCGTTGGACCGGTAAACGATAACCGTCCCCTCGCCTTCGGTTTCGATGTGCAGCACGGTTTTGGTAGCGATGGTCCACTTACGCCAGTAGCTGGCAGGGAAAGCGTTGAAATACGACCCGAAAGAAAGACGCTCACCACGGCGGACCTGAACGGAGCCGCGGTTCAAAATGTCCTCCGGGTGGAGTTTCCGGGCCATGCCAATGGCCTGAACATCGGCGCCGCCGCCACTCGTGTGAAGCTTGTTGGTGTCAGGATCCACGTACAGCGGCAACGTGTCGAGGTCACGGTTGGCCGGGAAAATCACCCGCTGGACAATCCGCAGGTTCTGTTCCGTGGAAGCGGGGATTTCATCGGCAGTAGTGGCCGTCATAGCGATCTCCTGGCTTTCGTTTGTTGTCGTGGTCATGCGTCCACTCCCCCACTTTCAAGCTTGGCGCCGCCAGTGAAGTGCGGCTTGATCTTGTTGTCGAACATGGACAAGGCGGAACCAATGGCCATATGCATGTCCAGATACTTGTACGTTCCAAGCCGGCCGCCGAACAGGACCGACTTCTCGCCCTTGGCCAGATCGCGGTAGGCAAGCAGCTTCTGGCGGTCGTCAGAAGTGTTGACGGGGTAGTAAGGCTCGTCCCCCTTCTCAGCAAAACGAGAAAACTCGCGCATGATGACCGTAGCGTCCTTGGTGTAGTCCCGCTCGGGGTGGAAGTGACGGAACTCATGGATGCGCGTGAAAGCAGCATCGGCGTCGGGGTAGTTCATTACTGAACAACCCTGGAAGTCCTCAATAGGCAGGACCTCTTCTTCGAGATCGATGGTGCGCCATGAAAGGTCACCTTCGGCATAGTCGAAGTAGCGGTCAACCGGGCCTGTGTAGATGACGGGCACCTGACCGAGGACAGAGGAGCGACCGTACTCACCGTCGTCGAAGAAGTCCGAGTTCAGGACAACCTCAATGTTCGGGTGATCTGCCATCCGCTCAATCCAGGCAGTGTAACCGTCAACTGGAAGACCTTCGTAAGTGTCGTTGAAGTACCGGTTGTCATAGTTGTAGCGCACGGGAAGCCGCGAGATGATTTCAGCCGGCAGATCCTTCGGATCCGTCTGCCACTGCTTTCCCGTGTAGTGCTTGATGAAGGCCTCATAAAGGGGACGGCCAATGAGTTGGATGCCCTTGTCATTGAGGTTCTGGGGGTCCGTTCCCGCCAGTTCGCCAGCCTGCTCGGCAATGAGTGCCTTTGCTTCCGTCGGGCTCATGGCCGAGCGGAAGAACTGGTTGATGGTACCCAGGTTGATGGGCATGGGGTAAACCTCGCCTTTATGGCTGGTGTACACCTTGTGCTGGTAACTCGTGAACTTGGTAAACCGGTTCACGTACTCCCACACACGTTCATTCGAGGTGTGGAAGAGGTGGGCGCCGTAGCGGTGCACCTCGATTCCGGTCTGCGCCTCATTCTCGCTGTAGGCGTTTCCACCAATATGGTGGCGGCGATCAAGCACCGCAACCTTCAGCCCCAACTCGGTAGCGGCGCGTTCTGCAATGGTCAGGCCAAAGAAACCCGAGCCGACGACGACGAGATCAGCGTTCACAAACTCTCCTGTGTATTGGCGTGCGGGCACAGAGATGCCCACGTCTACTGGTAAAGGCTACCCGACGTTACGATCGTTCCCCGATTCGGCAGCTCGCGGCAGCAAGGCATCAATTGTCCGGAAAAACGAACGGGAGGCTTGGCCCGTAGCCAGCCTCCCGTTCAAAACTGCAAAAAAACGAACAAAGCTAGAGCGAGATCACGGAGCCTGTCTCCGCGGACTCAAGTACAGCTTCAGCGACGCGAAGGGTCTCGAGTCCCTCCGCCATTGTGACAATATTCATGGACTTTCCGAGAACAGCATCTCGGAATGCCTCGTGTTCCATCTTCAGCGGTTCGCGCTTTGCCAGGGCAAAGCGGGTCGATGAACCCTCGGACACGCCACGGAATGCCGCAACGGAGTCCCAGTCAGTCTGGAAAGTGCCGTTTTCAATGAACGTCAGATCAGCTGAAATGGTGTCCGCGATGTAGGCACCACGCTCACCCAGAACAACAGTGGTGCGCTCCTTCATGGGCGACAGCCAGTTGACGATGTGGTTGGTCACTACGCCGCTCTGCAGGTGGCCAATGGCGGTGACCATGTCCTCGTGCTCGCGTCCGCTCCGGGAAGTCGTGTGTGCCACGACATTCACGAAATTGCTCTGTGCAAGCCATGCAGTGAGATCGATGTCGTGCGTTGCGAGGTCCTTGACCACGCCGACATCTGCAATGCGGGAAGGGAACGGCCCTTGGCGTCGCGTCGAAATTTGGTAAACCTCGCCGAGGTCGCCGTTGCCGAGCCGTTCGCGGAGGCTCTGCAGTGACGGGTTGAAGCGCTCGATGTGACCTACGGCCCCGATCAATCCCCGCGAGTCAAAAGCCTCGGCAATGCGCCGGCCCGACACAGAGTCGTTGGCAATAGGCTTTTCCACCAGGCAGTGCACGCCGGCTTCAGCCAACTGCAGAGCCACTTCCTCGTGAAGCACGGTGGGCACTGCGGCCACAGCCATGTCAATACCCTGCTCGATGAGCTGTTCAACGGAGCTGCAAACCTCAAGTCCGTTGGCTACGTTGTGGGGGTCACCGAAGGAGTCAGCGACGGCCACGAGGTCGACGCCTTCAAGCTCTCGAATGACGCGGGCATGGTGTCGGCCCATCATCCCCAGTCCAATGAGGCCTGCACGCAGATTTGCCACTAGCTTCCTGCCTTCGCAATGGCGTTGACCGCGGAAACGATGCGGTCAAGGTCATCCTGGCTCAGCGACGGATGTACCGGGAGCGACAAGACGCTGGCAGCTGCTTCTTCCGTGACGGGCAGGTCATCAGAAGTCTGGAAAGGCGCAAGGCGGTGGTTCGGGATGGGGTAGTAGACGCCGCAGCCCACGTTGTATTCCTCGCGCAGGGCCTTGGCGAAACCATCGCGGTCCTCAGCGATGCGAATGGTGTACTGGTGGTACACGTGCTCGTAGCCTTCAGACACCTTGGGAGTGACAACGCCTTCGATGTTTGCGTCGAAGAAGGCAGCGTTCTCCTGGCGGGTCTTGGTCCAGGCGTTGATTTTGGTCAGCTGCACGCGGCCAATGGCAGCGTGGATGTTTGTCATGCGGGCGTTGAAGCCAACAAGCTCATTTTCATACTGCCGCTCCATGCCCTGGTTGCGGAGCAACCGAAGTCGACGCTCGACATCGGCCAAACCTGTGCTGACCATGCCACCTTCGCCGGACGTCATGTTCTTGGTGGGGTACAGGCTGAACATGGCGAAGTCACCAAACGTACCCACCTTGCGACCGTTGACGGCCGCACCGTGTGCTTGGGCGGCGTCTTCAAAGACCTTCACACCGTGCTTGGAAGCGACTGCGCCGATTCCGTCCACGTCGAAGGGGTGGCCATAGAGGTGAACCGGCATGATGGCGGCCGTGCGATCCGTGATCTTCGATTCGACGGAGGCCGGATCAAGCGTGTAGTGGTCCAAGTCCACGTCGGCGAAGACAGGAGTTGCTCCCGTCAGGGCCACGGAGTTAGCCGTGGCCGCGAAAGTGAACGACGGAACAATGACTTCGTCGCCGGGACCGATGCCCGCAGCCAACAAGCCGAGGTGCAGGCCGGAGGTGCCTGAGTTGACCGCTACTGCAGCCCTGCCGTCGAGGAGTACTTGCGAGAACTCCTGTTCAAAAGACGCAACCTCCGAACCCTGTGCGAGTTGGCCGGAAGCCAGGACGGCCTCTACTGCCTTGCGCTCGTCATCACCGATGATGGGCTTAGCGGGGGGAATGAATTCGGGGCTCATGCCTCTACCTCTCGAAGGGTCTCGTTCTGTTCAACATATGTAGCGCCGGTCTCCGGGCATACCCAGTTCTCACCACTGCGTTGCAGCGGGAAACCAGCTTTACCGACCCAACCATGGCGTTTGGCCGGAACTCCGACCATCAGGGCAAAATCAGGGACGTCTTTGGCGACGACAGCACCAGCAGCCACTGTTGCCCACCGTCCAATGGTGACTGGTGCGACGCAGACAGCGCGGGCACCGATGGATGCTCCTTCACGAATGGTGACACCAACGGGCTCCCAGTCGTGGGCGCTCTTCAAGCCGCCATCCGGGCTAACCGCCCGGGGGTAAGTATCGTTTGTAAGTACAACGGCCGGGCCGATGAAGACGCCTGCCTCCAGTACCGCGGGCTCGTAGACAAGTGCATAGTTCTGAACTTTGCAGTTGTCCCCCATTTTGACTCCGGTGCCAATATAGGCGCCGCGTCCTACGATGCAGTTGACGCCCAATTCGGCCTGCTCGCGGACTTGGGCAAGATGCCAAATCTTTGATCCGTCACCAATTACCGCCTTGTCTGAAACATCGGCGCTCTCCGCAACCACTATCACCGGTGAAGGTCCTTCCTCATTGAGCACACGCGACAACGAGATTCATCTTAGCTGAGACACCATGCCACGGTGGCAAGGCAGCGGCTGTACGAGCGCGGGCAGGGGTTGTCCACATACGCCATATCTCCCGCAGCGCTTCCATTCGCAGGGCCGTAGCGTGATTTCTGTCAGCCCGACAATACCCGCCAAGACGCAGAGGATTAGCTAATGGCTTTGGAGTGCACACTGGTACGCGCCCCTGGTGCCGCTGAAGCGACGGACCCGGAGGAACTGAGCATCGCCGTCCCGGAAGGCACGTCCGGCGCCCACGTGCAGCAGCTTCTCTCGGCTGCTCGTGGAACCCGCCGGCTCTCCGTCGGTGGACGACTCCTTGCCACACTTACGGTGGGACAACCTCCTCTTGTTTCGGGCGCCGTCATTGTGGATGCCGCTCCGCCGCATCGGAACGCGAACAGAGCGTCGTTGCCGCTGATGTTGCTCACTCACTCGGGGCCCGGAGCCGGCTCTGTCTTCCGGATTCAACGAGGCCAGTACCGAATCGGCAGGGCTGGTGCCGAAATTTCGGTGTCCGATCCCGGGATGTCCAGGGAACACGCCATATTGGAGGCTTCCAGCACAGCCCTGACCGTGAGGTCCGTCGGGGGTGCGAACCCGGTCTTCGTGGACAATCAACCCACCAATCGAAAGGTGTTGACCTCCTCGTCGACGATGCAATGTGGAAACTCCACCTTCACCGTCGTCACGGACAGTGGTCCCCTTCCATCGATTTCAGTCGACGCGGGTCGCTCCGTTGAAGAACCGCTCGCAGTACCTCATGCCAGCCGTCCCGGAAACCGTCTCGTAGTGGCATTGTCGGCCGGCCTACCGTTGGTTGCCGGCATCGGTCTGGCCCTTGTCACGGGAATCTGGATGTTCCTGGGATTCACCGCCATCTCAGCGATCAGCCTTCTCGTTCCGTTGGCCGCCGGGCGGAAGGCCCGCCGGGAGTGCAAACTCGCCATAGCGCATGCAGTCCAAGAGGACAAAGAACGACGCCGTCGATGCTCGCCATCAGCTGCAGAGATGGTTGTGGCCGTCCACGGGGCTTCCGAGGCGCAAATGGTGGCCACCGAACCCGCAACAGGCGATGTCGGTCCAGCTCTGTCTGCGGCTTCACCGACAGGCGTCCACGCTGTGCGGGATGGCGCATGGCTCCGTCTCGGCACAACTCAAACGGCGGCGAACATTCGGCTGGTTCCCGACGATTCACAGTTCCGGCCACCATCCATTGGCACCGCGCCAATTACTTTGGATCCCGGACATCCAGTGGTGACGCTCTGTGGCCACCCCGATCATACGGACGCCTTACTTCGTTTCGTATTGATGCAGCTAGTTGGTTTTCCCGGCTCTGCCAAAACGCCAGTGATAGTTTTGGGCCGGGCCGGAAGGTTGCCATTGAGCGCCCGATTCCTCCCCCGCGTCACCCTGGCAAGCACCTTGGATACCGCCCTCGCTGCCATGCAGCAGGCAGGCACCAGCGCGAACGGCAGGCTCATCATGGTTGATGATCCATCCCCTGAAGAAGCAAAACTCCTGTCCGCGCTCTTGAACGCCGCCCGACTCGCCGCGTGGCAAGTGATCAAGTGCTGCGCTCAGTCCAAACGCTCCGGTGTCTGCATCGAAATTTCGCCATCCGGCACGGTGGGCTACTTGGAGGCAGGCGGTGAGCGCCGACCATTCATCCCGGATCTCGTGCCGGTCGAAGTTTTCGATAGCTACTGTCGTCAGACACGGGCCACGGCTTTCGGTGAAGGACCCGGAACAAGCTCAACCATTCCTGATGAATGTTCGCTGGCTGAGTTACTCCCCCACGGGCAGCGCAGGGTGCTCCGGCGGTGGGCCGACGCATCCGGGCAAAACGGCCTCAGCGCTGTCTTGGGCAAGGGGCACGGCGGGCACATGATCTTCGACTTTAAGCTCGACGGTCCGCATCTCTTGGTTGCCGGAACCACTGGCTCGGGTAAATCCGAACTCTTGAGGACCCTTGTGGCTTCCATGGCACTGAGTGACTCTCCGGATCGCACAACATTTTTGTTCTTTGATTTCAAAGGCGGATCAGGTTTGCGACCGCTTGCAGGCCTTCCCCACTGCGTCGGCCTGTTGACTGATCTCAGCAAGCATCACCTGGAACGCGCTCTTGTTTCCCTCCGTGGAGAAATCCGTCATCGCGAGGAGTTGTTCGCTGCTGCCTGTGTGTCTGATCTCGCCCAGTATCGGCGGACGGCTTCGCCCACCGATCCGAAGATCCCGCATCTGATCCTTGTCATTGATGAATTCCGCATGCTCGTTGACGAATCTCCAAGCACTCTGCGGGAGCTCATGCGAATCGCGGCCATCGGGCGCTCCCTGGGCATTCATTTGGTGATGGCGACCCAAAGACCCCAGGGAGCACTGACTGCCGATATTCGGGCAAACGTGACCTCAAGCATCGCCCTACGCGTGCAATCGGAGGCCGAGTCCATGGACATCATCCACACTAAGGCTGCCGCCACCATAGGCGTAGCGGCTCCGGGGCGAGCCTATCTCGCCAGGGCTTCGTGCGACCCTGAAGAATTCCAGACGGCGTCCATCGCAGGCTCACCCGATATCGCGGTGTCTGGCGTAAGGCTGGACGGTTTCGGGCCAGCCGTGCAGCCAGCCACGCAGGCTTTGCAGCAGCGTTCCGGAGCCCTTACAACTGGCACCACCCAGGATTCCCTCCCGGATGGTGACCCCGAGTGGGTGGTTTCAACGGTAGAAGAAGCATGGCGCCGGCTTGGCAGACCACTCCCCCGGCGTCCTGTAGCCACGCCACTGCCCTCGTCGATCCTTTGGCATGACAAACTGCCCGATTCAGCTGAAATCTTGGATCTGGCGACCAGCCCGGAAGGCCATTGGGCAGTAGGACCTTTGGCGATGCTCGACAGGCCGGCGAACCAAGTGGTGGAACCGCTGGTGTGGTCGCCGTCCAAAGACGGCCATCTGGCAATGATCGGCACCGATTCAAGTGGCATGCGGGAGTGCTTCAGGGCTGCGTCGGCGATGCTTGCGACTCAGAAACCCCAACCGCACCTCTATATCCTCGACGCAACGGGCACGCTGGACCATCTCACCGACGGGGGTCACCTCGGCGCGGCAGTTGGCCTGCACCAACTGCACCTCGCAGTGCGGGTTTTGAAGCGCCTCGCCACAGAAATGGAACATCGACGAAGTGCGGGCACGTCCGGAATGTCCAGTTCACCTTTGGTCTTGATCGTGGCTGGGTGGTGCTCGTGGGCTACGGCACTCAGAAGCGGGCCTTTCGCCTACGCAGAAGGAATTTTGCAGGACATCGTTCGGGACGGTTGTTCCCTTGGCGTCACTGTGCTTATTTCAGGGGAGCGGGAACTCGTCAGCTCACGCTTTTTTGCCGCCATACAGAACCGCGCCTACTTTCCTTCGGGATCCACTGAAGAGTCGCGGTTCCACTGGCCGCGCCTCCCTGAGGTGGAGTCATTCCCCGGGCGCGCCGTCGTTATGGGGAATTTTACAAAGGAGCACGCTACCGTGGCACAGTTTCGCGGGGCTCCGGACAATGGACGCTGGCCGTTTGCTGATCTGACGCCGTCTGAACCGCCGTTCCGGATACGGCCGCTTCCTGAGCTTCTCCGTAGTGAGGACTTCCATGATTTGGTGGCGCCGCCCCAGGCACAAGGACTGCCATCAGGATCAGGATCAGGCTCCGGCTCGGCGGCCGATCATGGAGCAGGAGCCCACTTCGCAACCGGCTACGCAGTGGGTCCACTCTGGATCGGAGTCGGAGGAGACGAAGCCCTCCCCGTGTCCATGCCTCTGCGGGAACATGGAGTCAGCACCGTCCTCGGTGGTCCTCGCTCTGGAAAAAGCTCCGTTCTGGCATCGCTTCACACCCTGAATCCCGTGGTTCCATGGGTGTTCCCGCCCGATGCAGCGTTCGCCGGCTCTTTCTGGGCCTTGGTGGCGTCCCAGGTTGCTGCGGACACCCTGGACCCCCACAGCATCCTGTTGGTGGACGACGCCGATCTGCTGGATCACCAAGGCCGACAGGCCTTGGCTGCCGTGGTGGGCAAAGTCCGTGGCATCATCCTGACAGCAACACCGGGGCCTGCCCTGCTCCATCAGCTGCCGCTTGCGAAGGAAGCGCAGGCTTCCAGCGCGGGTTTGGTTTTGAATCCCGCAACGCCCCACGACGCCGAACTCCTCGGAGTGAGGTTGGAAGTCGGTCGCGCAGGGTGCCCTGGTCGCGGCTTTCTCATCGACGGCGCAGAGGTGACACCTGTGCAAGCCGTACTCACCACAAGCTTTCCTCCGCCGTCCCAATCTCACTGAGCCCCGGTCAGGAGCCGTCTAGAGTGCCGCGGTGGTGCCCCCGGTTCTTGAGGCATAGGCCACCACGTCCTTCTGAAAAAGGAAGATGATCGCGGCCACCGCTGGAATAAGCATCGCCAGCCCCGGCAACAGCAGCCCACCAGTTACGGTAGGAAAACCAATGGTGAGGACGAACAACTGGGCCACCAACGCTGCCGCACGCGTCCATCTGTAGCCGCGGAACAAGAAATGGCTCACGGCGAATAGCCACGCAGAGAAGGCCAGCAGTAGTCCAAGGGTGAACACTGCCCCCCAAAAGGTCAGGACTGGCGCCCCGCTCAAGAGTTCGAAGGCGTACCAGGCAGCGGCGCCGAGAAGGGCTAGCGCTTCAAGCCCAACAACCACCGAGATAATGACAATTCCCAGTGGACGGCGACCGGCACCAGGGCTGTTCGCCGGTGCATCAAAATCGTCACTTCCGTCCGGGCCGGACGCGGGTTGGGCTGGGTTTACGGGAGGTCTTGACACACTGGCACACTACCGGACATAGTCATCTAGCAGTGAGGGCACTGGCGGCTGATGTGATGCATCGCTCACGGATTCCGAGCATTTCGACCACTAACACCCCTTGTTTACAAGGCGTTAACATGAAACGCTTGACTCAGACGACCAAGGGGGCCCATGCGGGCCCCTTTCCTTTGGAGCCTCTCGTGAATGTTTTCACAAAAGGCTCATCTAGTTCTCACGAATGGAGTGACTGATCAGCATGGATTGGCGTAATCGCGCAGCCTGCCTCGACAAGGACCCGGAGCTCTTTTTCCCAGTCGGCAACACGGGACCCGCACTTCTGCAGATCGAGGAAGCCAAAAGCGTCTGCCGCCGCTGCCCTGTAGTAGACACCTGCCTCCAGTGGGCCTTGGAGTCCGGACAGGACGCCGGTGTTTGGGGCGGTATGAGTGAAGACGAACGGCGGGCACTCAAGCGTCGCGCTGCACGCGCACGGCGCGCTTCCTAACTCACGGCACAAGAAAGGCCGCGGACCATCCGGTCCGCGGCCTTTCTTTGTTTTCTGCTCTTGTGATCGAGTCGAAATTGCTCTCGGAGCTATGCCCTGGCGAGGTTGAGGACGATTTCGACGGCGGTCCCGCCGCCTTCGCGCGGGCTCCATTGAATGGATCCACCGAGCTCGCTGGTCACGAGTGTACGGACAATCTGCAGGCCCAATCCCTCGGTGTACTGGCCATCCGGAAGGCCGACGCCGTCGTCGGCTATGGTCACGGTCAAAAATTCGTCGTTGCCGTCGCCATCTGCCCGGTCCGCCAGCAACCAGACGGTTCCTGTGCGCCCCTCCAGTCCATGCTCGACGGCATTGGTGACCAGCTCGTTGATGACCAAAGCCAGTGGTGTGGCAAAATCACTGGGCAATTCGCCGAACAGGCCTGAACGTTCCGTTCGCACCTGCTGGGACGGTGAAGCCACTTCGGCTGACAGCCTGAATTGGCGCCCGATCAGTTCGTCAAAGTCGACACTCTGCGTCAACCCTTGGGAGAGGGTCTCATGGACGAGTGCGATCGTGGCCACGCGCCGCATGGCTTGTTCCAGCCCCTGTTTTGCTTCGTCACTGACCATTCGCCGTGATTGCATCCGGAGGAGAGCTGCCACAGTCTGAAGATTGTTCTTGACCCTGTGATGGATTTCCCGAATGGTGGCGTCCTTGGTAACAAGCTCCATTTCCCTGCGCCGTAATTCGGAGACATCGCGGCAAAGGACAAGGGCTCCGAAACGGTGCTGTTCGTCGCGCAAAGGAATGGCCCGAAGGGAAAGACTGACACCCCTTGACTCGATCTCGCTGCGCCAGGGCATCCGCCCGGTCACAACCAGGGGCAATGTCTCGTCCACCATTCGCCGGTCCTTCAGAAGCCCGGCAGTCACCTCAGCCAGCGACCGCCCCTCCAGAGATTCGACTTCGCCGAGCCGACGGAACGCTGACACGCCATTGGGGCTCGCATACTGCACTATGCCGTCGGCGTCGAGTCTGATGAGACCGTCGCCAACTCGGGGCGCTCCTCGACGGGAGCCCGTTGGGGAGGCAAAGTCGGGCCATAGACCCAACGTCCCCATCCGCAGGAGGTCATAAGCGCACTGGCGGTACGTGAGTTCCAGCCTCGATGGCATGCGTGAGCTGGACAAGTCCATATGCGACGTCACAACAGCGAGAGTTCTGCCGTTACGTACCATCGGCACAGCCTCTACCCGGAGCGCCATTTCGCTGCTCCAGCTGGTTTCACTGGAGCGCTCGATCGATCGGCTGTTCCAAGCTTTGTCCACAAGGGGGCGAAGATCCGAGCGGATGCCCTCTCCCACGAAGTCCGCGTGGAACACCGTATGTGATGTCGACGGACGGACGTGGGCGAGGGCAATGTAGCCGAACTCCGGATGCGGGAACCACAGAGCGAGGTCCGCGAATGCCAAGTCAGCGACCATTTGCCAGTCACCGACGAGGAGGTGCAGCCATTCGGCATCTCCAGGCCCGAAATCAGCGTGTTCCCTGATGGGGTCTGTAAAGATTGCCACTGCACCTCCATTTGCGACGCCGGGACTGACCCTAGCGTCGAACGATTGACCTCAAGAGCCTTAATGCTACCGACAGTGAAGCCATGTCGTCGGCTTCGAGCGCGTTGACCTCATCAAACATGGTCTTGGCACGTCCCAGTTGTTCGGCATTCTGCCCTTCCCAGGCCTTGAGCCGATCTTCCGCCGCACCGCCGGACTCTGTCGATTCGAGGACCGACGTCGTCATATCCGCCACCGTCGAGTACAAGTCATCACGGAGAGCTGCACGTGCCAAAGCCTGCCAACGGTCATCACGAGGCAAAGAGCTGATTCGTTCCAGCAGAGAATCCACGTGGAAGCGGTTGAACACCGTGTAGTAGACGTGCGCCACGTCCTCGACGCCCTCGTTTCCGGTTTGGGCAATCCGCGCAATGTCCAGGAGTGCGTAGCTCTCGAACAGCTCAGCCCACCTGTGTGCAAGATGATCCGGCAGTTCCCAGCCACGGGCTTTATCCAACCATCCGGAGATGCGGACCTTGTCCTCACCACGGAGGTAGTCAAGAAGCCTGGCCCTCAGCGGAGACAACATGGGCTTGAAGGACTCCACGACGTCCGAAATAGGCTGAGAACCCATCCCCTGCCCCAATACCCAACGCACAGCCCGGTCGAGCAACCGGCGGATGTCCAGATGGACTTCACTCCAATGCTCGGTGGGGAAGGACGCCGGAAGAGCATTCAGTTCGGCAACCATGGGGTCGAGGTCGTAGATTTCACGCAGCGCCACGAAGGCCTTGGCAACAGCCACCTCATTGGCCGAGGTTTCTTCAATGGCCCGGAAGGCGAAGGTGATGCCGCCCAGGTTAATGATGTCGTTGGCGACTACAGTGGCGATAATCTCGCGCCGCAGCGGGTGGGTGTCCAATTCGGCATCGAATTTCTCCCGCAACTGCTTCGGGAAGTATTCACGGATTGTGCCGGCAAACCAGGGATCGTCGGCGAGGTTGCTGTCCCGCAACGCTGCTGCGAGCTCGATCTTTGCGTATGCGGCCAAGACCGCCAGCTCGGGAGACGTGAGTCCTTGTCCCTGCTCCAACCTTGACCGGAGCGTTTCTGTGGTGGGGAGTGCCTCAAGATCGCGCTTGAGGTCGGCAGACTTCTCCAGCCAGTCCATGAGGCGCTCGTAACTTGGGCTCCAGTCCGCTACCCGGGTCCGATCGTTGAGGAGCAGGATGTTCTGGTCGATGTTGTCCTGGAGGACGAGCCGTCCCACCTCATCGGTCATGTCGGCCAGGAAGCTGGCTCTTTCGGCGGAATCGAGCTTGCCGGCCGCCACCATCCGGTCAACGAAGATCTTGATGTTGACCTCATGGTCGGAGCAGTCCACGCCAGCGGAGTTATCGATTGCATCTGTATTCAGGATGACGCCTTGCAAAGCGGCTTCGATGCGACCCCGTTGGGTCAGTCCCAGGTTTCCGCCTTCGCCCACAACTTTGACCCGCAGATCCCGACCGTCCACGCGGATAGCGTCGTTGGCTTTGTCACCGACAGCAGCATGGGTTTCCGTACTGGCCTTGACGTAGGTTCCGATACCGCCGTTGTAGAGGAGATCGGCCGGCGCCAGCAAGATTGCACGAAGAAGTTCCGGGGGGCTGAGCTGCGTCGTTCCGTCCGGCAGGCCCAAGGCCTTGCGTACCTGGTCCGAGACCGGGATGGTCTTGGCCTGGCGGGAATAAACGCCGCCGCCTTCGCTGATGAGAGTCCGGTCGTAGTCGTCCCAGGAAGACCGGGGCAATTCGAACAGCCTTTGCCGCTCGGCAAACGATGCAGCAGCTTCGGGTGAGGGATCCAGGAAGATGTGGCGGTGGTCAAATGCGGCTAGGAGCCGGATATGGCGGGAAAGCAACATCCCATTGCCGAACACGTCCCCGGACATGTCGCCCACACCAACTACCGTGAATTCCTCGGTCTGGGTGTCCAGGTCGAGCTCACTGAAGTGCCTCTTGACTGATTCCCATGCTCCACGCGCCGTGATGCCCATCGCCTTGTGGTCATAACCGACTGAGCCACCCGAGGCAAACGCGTCACCGAGCCAGAAACCGTATTCGGCCGCCAGCCCGTTGGCGGTGTCGGAGAACGTGGCGGTGCCCTTGTCTGCTGCCACTACCAAGTAGGAGTCGTCACCGTCGTGCCGAACAACGTCCGACGGCGGTACAAGCCTTTCGCCGTCCGCCGACGTCACGAGGTTGTCGGTAATATCCAACAGACCCCGGATGAAGGTCTTGTAGCTTTCGATTCCTTCGGCCATCCAGGCCGCCCGGTCCACTGCGGGGTTGGGCAGTTTCTTCGCAAAGAATCCTCCCTTGGCTCCCGTAGGAACAATGACAGCATTCTTGACCGTCTGTGCCTTCACCAGGCCCAGGATCTCGGTGCGGAAATCCTCCCTGCGGTCCGACCAACGGAGGCCACCTCGGGCCACCTTCCCGAAACGGAGGTGCACGCCCTCCACCCTCGGTGAGTAGACCCAGATCTCGAACATCGGACGTGGGAAAGGCAGCCCGTCAATCGACGTGGGGTCCAGCTTGAAGCTGAGGTATTCCTTGTTCTGGTAGTAGTTGGTCCGCAGAGTCGACTCAATAAGATTCACGAAGGTGCGAAGGACGCGATCCGCATCCAACGTGGCCACCTGCTCTATTGACTCCGCGAGGGCTGCCCGCGCAGCGGCTTGGCGTTCAGGCCGCTGTTCTTCCGCAACAGTGGGATCGAAGCGCGCAGAGAAGAGCTCGTTAAGCCCACGTGCAACATCCGGGTTGCCCAGGAGGGTATCAGCGATGAATCCGAAGGAGTTGGTGTTTCCCATTTGCCGCATGTATTTGGCATAGGCCCGGAGAACCACCACTTGACGCCAATGAATTCCTTCACGGAGCACCAGTCGGTCAAAGTTATCCGATTCAACAGCACCCGTGATGGCGGCGCTGAAGGAGTCGCCCAGCAGCTCTCCTGTAGCCAGGGGATCGACTCCCGCGGGGTACTTGAGTCCGAGGTCGTAGAGGAAGAAGTCACGATGATCTGAGGTTTCGATCTCAAAAGGACGCTCATCCAATACCTCCAGACCGAGGTTGTGGAAGTAGGGCAGGATTTGGCTGAGGCTCTTGGGCTCCATCAGATAGAGCTTGACGCGGGCATCCTCTTCCAAAGCCTCGCCGGCACCTTCGGGAAGATATACGTGGACACCGGGCCTGACTTGCTTGGTGACCCGTCCTGCCCGTTCTGCCTCTGCGCCATATTTCTCGAAGCGCTCAATGTCCTCAAGAGCGTCTTCCACCTCATAGTCAACGCGGTATCCCGCCGGGAATGCCTCCGCCCACAGCGCAGATAGAACATCAGCGTCAGCGGCACTCCGGTGCTCGCGGAGAACCTCTGTAATGCCCTCGCTCCATGACCGGGACGCACGCATCAGCCGTTGTTCCAGCTCTTTTACGTCAACTTCCGCCAGCTCGGCTGTTCGGGGCAACCTGATCCTGAAGAACACACGAGCCAGCGCGGATTCGGTGATTCGGGCCTCGTAGTCGATGCTTTCGGCGTGGAACGTTTCGCGGAGTTCCTGCTCGATCCGGAGTCGGACACTGGTGGTGTACCGGTCCCGAGGCAGGTAGACCACCGCGGACATGAACCGTCCGTAGATGTCCGGGCGCAGGAACAGCTTGGTCCGGCGCCGTTCCTGGAGTCGCTGTATCCCGGTGGCCGTGGCGGCGAGATCCGGTATTTCTATCTGGAACAGTTCGTCGCGGGGATACGTTTCAAGGATGCCCAGAAGGTCTTTGCCCGAGTGGGAGTCGACGGGGAAGCCGGCGTTCCGCAAGACAGCGTCCACCTTATCCCGGACGATCGGGATGCTGCGTACGGATCCGGTGTACGCACTGGTGGCAAACAGACCTATGAAGCGGCGTTCACCGTTGACGTTGCCCAAGGCATCGAAGCTCTTGACTCCGATGTAATCGAGGTATGCGGGCCGGTGCACGGTGGAGCGCGAGTTTGCCTTGGTAATCACCAAGGCACGCTTCTCCCTTGCGCGCTTTCGGCCTGCGTCTGTGAGGTGCTGGACCTGACGCGTGGTGTCGCCTGCGCGCAGCAAGCCAAGGCCACTGTCCTCACGGAGCTGAAGAACATCCTCGCCATTCTCATCTACGAGGTCGTATTCGCGGTACCCCAGGAAAGTGAAGTTTCCGTTGTCCAGCCAACGCAGAAGGTCTTGTGCTTGCCTGAGTTCGGCGACTTGCTCAGGATGCGTAATGCCACCCAATGCTTCGGCCAGCTCAAGAGCTTTACTCCGCATCTTGGGCCAGTCCTCGACCGCGGCCCGGACGTCACCAAGGATGCGTTGCAGCCCTGCAATCAGTTCCTCCCGCGCATCATCACCTATCCGGTCAATTTCAACCGCGATCCATGACTCCATGTGCGATGCGTTATCGCCATCGCCCAAGAGATGGGCCACGCTGGGGAGTGCGGCGGTGTCGCCACTGGAAAGGCCAACGTTTGACGGTACCCTCGAGATACTGCTCAGCTCGCCGGAAACCCGGTCACGGGTGACCACGAACAACGGGTGCATCACCAAACGGATTGCGCAGTTCTGGCGAACCAGTTCCGCATTAACAGAATCCACGAGGAATGGCATATCGTCCGTGACGATATAAACAACGTTTCGCTCAGGTTCGGCAGCGATTTCAACGACCGCGTTACCGGGCCTGCGGGATTGGGCCGCAATCCGGTGCTTCCTCGCCCGCGAAATCAGAAGTTCCGGCGAATACGCGCGTGAATCCTCCTCTGCGAGGTGCTCATAGTAGTCACCGAAGAACCCTTCACGGATAACTGCTGCATCGGACCGATCCTCCACGCTGGATCCTGACGACATCGACAAACGCCTCCATCACATGTTGATTGCTGCGACTCTGCAGCCCACATGGCGAGCCTAGCGCTTTAGGTGCCGCAAGGCTCTGATAGTTCGACCAAAGGAATTATGATTTTGCTGGACAGGTGCACAGACGAGCGCTGCTATCGCCTTCCGCAGGGCCGACTCTGGTGCCACTTCCAGCAAAACCGAACCTGATAGTAGGGCGGCATCACAGGCCTCAGCATCAGCCGGCAGGAACGCATCTACACCCGTTCCAGGGCCATAGCGGACCCACGCATCCTCCAGTTGCTCCCGGGGAGAATGGCCCACAGTGGAGCGCTTCACCTTGTTCAGCACAACCCGGAGAGACACATTCGGAACCGCTGACTCGAGGTCCGCCAGCCCGCGCACCAAACGCGGCACTCCAATGGCATCCGCGGACCCGACAGCGAACACCACGTCGGCCATTTCCAAGCTGCGAAGCGTGGCGGCGTTCCGTCGCGGGGCCAGGGTGTCAAAGCTGAGCTCTTCATCCGACTCGAGGCAGAAACCTGCGTCCACCACAACATGATCCGCCAGTTGCTTGGCCCTCTCGAGAACCGTCGAGTAGGCCCCCGCCCTAAGTTCAGTCCACCGATCCGCCCTGGTGGTGCCCGTGAGTACTCTAAAAGTTCCGCCTTTAATGAAGACTGGAATTGCCGCCGCTTTGAGGGCTTCAACATCAAGCAGTCCTTGGTCCGCCAACCTACAGGCCTGGGCCAAACCCGCCGACTCATCCAGGAGTCCGAGCACCGCCGACACACTGGCTCCATAACTGTCTGCATCCACGAGGATGACCGATTTGCCGACGGCGGCCAACTCCGCGGCGATGTTGACCGCAAGGAGTGTCCTGCCGGGGGCGCCGATCGGTCCCCACACGGAAATTACTTGGCCGGCCCCCTCAACCGATTCATCGACACGGGTCGCCACAGGCATCACAAGCAAGTCTGCCCCTGGATCTGCAAATCCCGTGTCCCGAGTGGACCTCAGCTGACTTCGAGGACTGTCGCGCCCAACAGCCTCCGATATTTTGGCCGCGAGGTCTGCAGCCTCGATTCCCGCGCCAGCAGGCACTGCGCCTATGGAGTGCAGACGTTCGACCTCGGCTGGATCATCACTTAGGGCAACAATGGAGACACCGACCGCCCTGAGACGATCAACCAGCGTGGTGGTGAGCTCCTCGCAGCCTTCCGCTACGACAGCCGCCACCGCGAGACCGCTTTGGCAAGCGGCTATGAGTTCAGCGAGCTCTGAACAACGGCGAACCACGGTTACCGGGCCATGCAGTCGCTCCAACCCGCCGACTATGACATCCTGCGCCGAGCCGACGGTAACGACAGGAATGCTCATCGGACTACGCCCGCAGGGTTCCAAACAACTGAAACCTTCGCCTTGTTCGCTTGCGCCCAGAGCAGTTTTGGCATTTGTTCGTCCGTCACCAGCACCATCACCACGGTCGTTTTCGCTGAACCAAAGGCTGTAGACCCCGGAGTCATCAGGGCGATTTCCGCGCTGGGCAAAAGTAACTGCGGTTCATCGAACGCACTATTGGAGCCCGGCATTGCAATCCAGACGTCAACCCTTGCGCCGGGAACGGCCTGCACGGGTAGTTCTTCTTCCGTTGCAATGGCCACCGGCTTACGGTTCAAAGCATCGGGCGCCCCCAGGCTTTCCTGTGGGACAAGCTGGTTCTTGGCCACCCGCTGCAGGGCAACCTTTCCCTCAGCGACTCCGTTCTCGACTGTGACGTAACTGGATTCGACGTCATCCAGACGGACTTTGACGATGGATAGGTCCGCCTCGGTGACCACCTGACCTACTGCAATGTCTTCGCGGGCCGTGTAGACCTGAGTTGTCCTGTCGGCTGTGCCTACCAGTGCAATCACGCCCGAGATAGACGCCAGAACCAGCAAAACGCCGATAAGAAGCCGGGGATCTTTCCACGAAGGCTTCTTTAGCCTGGGGGCTGCGATGCCCGCACTTTGACCCATTTTCCTGCTCCCCGCTGTGAGTTACTGCATGGTGAACGGCACCTGCCTCCTCATTCTTACCGGGCACCTTGGACGGGTCCAAAGCCATCGACCCCAAAGAGGCCGAAACTGTGGATAACTACACCAAACCGCAGCAACGGTGGCAAAATGAAGCCATGCCCCGATTCCTGACTCTTGCGGACGTCGCAGAACAACTACAAATCAATTCACCGCAGGCCTACGCCTTGGTTCGAAGCGGCGAGCTGAAAGCCATCCAGGTGGGAGGGCGGGGACAATGGCGCATCGAGGAAAAAATGCTCGAGCAGTACATCGAGGACCGTTACGCAGAGGCCAGCCGCATGATTCAAGAGGCCAAATCCAAAACCAACCAGCCTTAGTTGCCGCCGCCCCGGAAGTCCTGACTCCCCGCCGAGCAAAGCGCTGCAAATGAACCGAAAGGGACGGTCATGACCGCGGCCACGTTGCCTGCCCGGCGTGCCTCACCGTGCGGGACCACTGCGAGGTCAAAGTGGTCGCGCCCCACCCTGTCTATGACTCCATGCAGCTTGTATCCATCACCTGTCCGCACCTTCAGATGAACAACCAGTTCAGAGCGGTCCCTGGACAGCGCCCTTAGTGCGGAGGCGATCCCCAGCGAATGCTGGATCCGCGATGAGGGCCTCAGCGACACCCTTCCGAGTCCTTGATAGGAAAGGACAGACGTGTAGGGCACGAGCCACTGCCGAGCACCCTCCGTCAGGACCAGCCACTCGCTCCCCACATGGCCTAGCTCCCCTCGAATAACATCGCCGTCGACCATGACGATTTTGATTTCGGTGCCAGCGGAGCCCCGAAGGCGATCGGCCAGTTCGATGCCCGCGAGCTCGATCCTGGCTCGATCCGCTATCTCAGATTCCTTCTCCAAGGCTCGCTCGGCCGAGAATTGCGCTTCCAAATCGCTGAAAAGAGAGTCCCATCTCATGTGGTCAGACTAGGCTGCAGGGAGGAGTCATGGCCAATCCGGAAAGCGGGATTGGACAAATCACGGCTACTGTGCACAAAATGGAAAAAATAGGTCAAGTTGCATCAAACTGCATCAAATGAAGCTCGGGGACTTTGAATGGCTCGAATATTGCGTAGTGACTCCGCCCTCGCGGCATTTGTTCTTGGTCTGGGACTCTCCCTGGGTCTTGTGGGGGAACTGCTTCTGGCCCAGTGGCAGGCTGCTGAGCGACACCATCAAAGCTTTACGTTGGAACATCTTCTCGGATTCCTTGCCAGCGCTGCGGGGATTGCGATCGTGTCTTGGTGGGCCCTCTCCTTGTTAGTCGCCTTCCTGGCCTCATTTTTGCAGCGGGCCGGGCACAGAAAGCATGCCGACTCCCTCGCAAAATTCAGCCCTGCCTTTATGTTGCGTCTCGCGATGGCCATCGTCAGCCTAAATCTGCTGGGCACGGGGATAGCTCAAGCGGCTGCTACCCCACCGGAGCCAGGTTGGCATCGTACGTTCGCCGGCAACGGGGCACCCGCGCAGGCAGCGTGGACGCCCGCTCCCTCACATCGTGCCGACTCCCTCCCGCAATCTGTCGACGACGCCGATACATCCGGCACCCGGCTGAATGATCCGCGCTGGCAACCTCAACACCCCGTGATTGATCCTGGGCTTCTGAGCCGCCAGTCCTCACGATCAACGACGCCACAGGGCGAGGCCGGCGTCGTGGTCAAGGATGGTGACTCCTTGTGGTCAATCGCGGCGTCCAGGCTGGGACCCTTCGCAACCGACGTGGACGTCGCGTTGATCTGGCCCAAGTGGTACGCCGCCAATCGCGCAATCATCGGAAGTGACCCGGCCGTGCTGCGTCCGGGTCAGGTCTTGCAACCGCCTTCGCCGGGCTAGCAGTGAGGGGCTATCGGACCAGCCCTTCGTACAGGACAGCCCGCTCAGGGGCAGAGTCCATATCTCACAACCGATTCCTAGTGTCATCCCAGCAGAAGCCACCGAGCAAAGCGTCCCCCCGCTGCAGCTCATGTAGTGAACGCCAGAGGTATGACCATGACCCTTGCAACAACGAGCCGACCAGCAAGTCGTCGGAGCACTAAACGCACAACCGCCACACGCGGCCCGGGCGGTTCGGACATCGACGTCCGACTTGTTGCCCGGAGCATCGCGCAGGCAGCACTGGAGGTTCTGGCCGGCACCCGTCCAGTGCTTCAGCTCTCCCGCTCACTGAATGAGGAGTGCTACCTGTCCCTCCAGCATCGGGCAGCCCTCACGCGAAAGCACGCAGTCCGGACCCGGGGTAATTCACAACCTCACCGCAGTCCCATGGTCCGCTCTGTTCGAGTCTGTTCCATATCCGAATCAATCTGCGAGGCAAGCATCGTAGTGGCCGAAGAGCAGCGATGCCGTGCCGTAGCCATGAGGCTGGAGCGTTTGGATGGAGTTTGGCAGGTTACCGCCCTGGAAATTGGATAATTCCAAGGGCACAAACTGCTTCGAAGGCATGCGAAAAGGGTGGATCCCGGACAATCAGTCCCGGATCCACCCTTTCATTGCCGCGATATGGAATCTATTCAGCGACGCTTCTTCTTAGCCTGTTTCCGCGGTTCCTGGCTTGCTGCCTTAGCAGGGTTGCCGGAACGGCCTGACGCCCGGCCCTCAATCCGTGTCTGCGTGCCTCCGTCTTCGCCGGGCGCTGTGTACTGCAGCTGCGCAGGCTTTTCAGGTGCTTCGAGGCCCGCCGCACGGATTTGCGGATCGTGATGCTCGGTGTGCGCGCCAGCCGCAGAACCGTCCGCCACCACCACATCTTCGGCGGGAGTTACTTCAACTTCGAGGTTGTAGAGGAAACCAATGCTTTCCTCACGAATGGCTTCCATCATGCTCTGGAACATCACAAACCCCTCGCGCTGGTATTCCACCAGCGGATCGCGTTGGGCCATGGCACGGAGGCCAATTCCTTCCTTGAGGTAGTCCATCTCGTAGAGGTGTTCCTGCCACTTGCGTCCAATGACCGAAAGAACCACCCGACGCTCAAGCTCACGCATGCTCTCCGAACCGATGGCCTCTTCCCGCGCCTGATAAACAAGCCGTGCGTCGGAGAGGATTTCCTCCCTCAGGAATTCGGCAGTGACTCTGGACTTGCCGCCCGCTTCGTCAATGATCTCCTGGGCAGTCACGGTTGCCGGGTACAACGTCTTCAGGTTTGCCCACAGCTGGTTGTAGTCCCAGTCGTCGCCTGATCCCTCGGCAGTAGCCGCATCAATCAGTGAGTTGATGGTGTCTTCCAGGAAGTACTGGACCTTTTCGTGCAGGTCATCGCCCTCAAGGATCCGACGACGGTCGCCGTAAATGGCTTCACGCTGACGGTTGAGAACGTCATCGTACTTGAGGACGTTCTTGCGCTGCTCCGCGTTGCGGCCCTCTACTTGGCCTTGCGCCGAGGCAATGGCACGGGATACGAGCTTCGACTCCAGGGCAACATCGTCGGGCACGGAGCTGTTCATTAGCCGCTCGGCCGCACCTGAGTTGAACAACCTCATCAGGTCATCTGTAAGGGAGAGGTAGAACCGGGACTCGCCGGGGTCGCCCTGACGTCCGGAACGTCCGCGTAGCTGATTGTCGATCCGGCGGGATTCGTGGCGTTCGGTCCCGAGCACGTAAAGTCCGCCAAGGTCCAGAACTTCTTCATGCTCGTCCTTGACCGCCTGTTTGGCTGCTGCCAGCGCCGCCGGCCATGCGGCCTCGTACTCGTCAGAGTTTTCCTCAGGATCCAGCCCCCGCTTGGAGAGTTCGGCGATAGCCGTGAATTCGGCGTTGCCGCCGAGCATGATGTCAGTACCGCGGCCCGCCATGTTGGTTGCTACGGTAACCGCGCCCTTACGTCCGGCCTGCGCCACGATGGACGCCTCCCTGGCGTGGTTCTTGGCGTTAAGGACTTCGTGACGGATGCCTTCTTTGGCCAAGAGTTTAGAGAGGTACTCACTCTTTTCAACGCTGGTGGTGCCCACCAGCACCGGCTGGCCATTCTTGTGTCGTTCGGCGATGTCCTGAACGACAGCATCGAACTTCACTACCTCGTTCTTGTAGACGAGGTCCGACTGGTCGATCCGCTGCATGTCGCGGTTAGTGGGGATGGGAACGACGCCGAGCTTGTAAGTGCTCATGAACTCCGCCGCTTCAGTCTCGGCCGTACCCGTCATGCCGGCGAGCTTCGAGTACATGCGGAAGTAGTTCTGCAGCGTCACGGTGGCGAGAGTCTGATTCTCTGCCTTGATTTCGACATTTTCCTTGGCCTCAATGGCCTGGTGCATGCCTTCGTTGTAACGGCGCCCGGCAAGGATACGGCCGGTGTGCTCGTCAACAATCAGAACCTCGCCGTCGAGAATGACGTAGTCCTTGTCCCGCTTGAACAGTTCTTTGGCCTTGATGGCATTGTTGAGGAAGCCAATCAGCGGTGTGTTGGCGGATTCGTAGAGGTTCTGTATTCCAAGGTAGTCCTCCACCTTTTCAATGCCGGCTTCCAGTACGCCTACGGTTCGCTTCTTCTCGTCGACCTCGTAGTCAACGTCTGGCTGCAACCGGAGGACCACTTTGGAAAATTCGCTGTACCACCGGTTAGTGTCGCCTTGCGCGGGACCGGAAATGATCAGCGGAGTACGTGCTTCGTCGATCAGGATGGAGTCAACCTCATCCACGATCGCGAAGTTATGGCCGCGCTGCACCAGTTCACCGGCGTCCCAGGCCATGTTGTCGCGCAGGTAGTCGAAGCCGAATTCGTTGTTGGTTCCGTACGTGATGTCAGCGGCGTACTGCTCCCGGCGTACGGTGGGATCCTGGTTGGACAGGATGCAGCCGCTGGTGAGACCGAGGAACCGGTAGACACGGCCCATAAGTTCGGACTGGTACTCGGCAAGGTAGTCGTTAACGGTGACAACGTGGACACCCTTACCCGAGAGCGCGTTCAGGTAGGCAGGCGCTGTGGCAACGAGGGTTTTGCCTTCACCCGTTTTCATTTCCGCGATGTTGCCCAAATGGAGCGCGGCGCCACCCATGAGCTGCACGTCGAAGTGCCGCATGCCCAAGGTCCTCGACGAGGCTTCACGCACGGCGGCGAACGCTTCCGGGAGGAGAGCTTCCAGGGTTTCACCGTCTTGGTGGCGGGACCTTAGCCGGTCCGTTTCCTCGCGGATTTCAGCGTCCGTGAAGGACTTGAAAGTGTCTTCCAGGGCATTGATGGAATCGGCATAGTTCCGCAGTGTCTTGAGTGTCTTTTTGTCACCCGTGCGGAGAAGTTTTTCGATTAGTGATGCCACGTGAAATTGCTCCCAGTCTCATGCTGCCGAATTCTGGCTGTTTCAGTCTACGGGAGAGACCATCGCCACGTTGCCGGGTTCCACTCTGAGCGGACTGCCCGGATGGGGGTGTTCTGCCGGGGCACTGCCACCCCTTGCCACGGCCTCGGAAAGCGCTCCGGCAAGATCCCCTACCGGCCACACCACCACTTCCTGGAGGCCGAGCCACGTAGCCATGAGTCTCAGTTCCGCGGCAAGTTCGACGGCGGTATCCGCGGGTGCAGTCATCTCAGCAAAAGCGGCGCGCACCAAGAGCTGACCGGTGGCCCGGTCGGCTTTCAAGTCCACTCTGGCAACAATGGCCTCTCTCAGCAGGAACGGCAGAACATAGTAGCCGAAACGTCGCTTGGCGGCGGGGGTGTAGATCTCAATCCGGTAGTGGAATCCGAACAGCTCCTCAAGCCGCCGCCTTTCGAAAACCAGCGAATCGAAGGGACTCAGCAGCGCCCGGCCAGCTGCCTTTCGTGGCAGTGCGGCGTCAACATGTTTAAAGATATCCCTGTCCCAGCCGCGAACCACAACGGGTTCAAGGCGGCCTGCACGGACCAAACGTTGTACCGAATCCGCACCTGCTTTAAGCGGTGTTCGAAAGTAGTCGGAGAAGCACCTGACCGTGCCAATGCCGTGGGCTTGGGCGGCTGCGTCCATCAGGCGGTCAAGGGACGCTTCAGCGTCGACTTCGGTCGGATTGGTGTCTGCAATAACCCGCGAGGTGAGGGTGTACTTTCGTTCGAATTGCGACGTCCGCGAAGCAGCGGATATCCGACCTTCTTCAAAGAGGTGCTCCAACACGCGCTTAACGATGTTCCAGTTCCAGCCCCAGTTGTCCCGCTCGGAGTCTTCGTCGTGTCCGAGCCTTGCCGTCAGTTCGGATGCAGTCATCGGGCGTCCTGTGGTGAGAGCCATCAGGATACGGTCCTCCATGTCCTGACGTACGGTCGGATCCAGGCCGTGGGCTCCCACCCACGACCGCTTCTGCCATACGCGCAGGTCCTGGAAGTGCTCCGGGCGGATAAAGCTCGCCTCGTGTGCCCAGTACTCCATCATTTTGCGTGGTTTCCGGCCAGCCATCGATTGAAGGATGAGGGGATCGTAATCTCCCAGCCGGGAAAAGAACGGAAGGTAATGGCTTCGTGCCACCACGTTCACCGAATCGATCTGGACAAGCTGGAGCCGGGCAAAGGTCCGGCCCACCGTCCGTGACGTCACGGGGCCGGTGGGCCGGACCTTTGCCAGACCTTGAGCTGCCAATGCGATCCGCCGCGCCTGTGACAGGCTCAGCGAAGCGGTCATTGAAGTCCCTTCGTGCTTATAGAGAGGCTTTACTTGGCTGTGGCGGCCTGATCATCAGAGCGGTAGGCGTGGATTTTTTCTTCCACGGCTTCCTCGCCGGGCTCGCACGTGGAGTCCAGGGTGATCACACCATAAGTCCAGCCACTGCGCCTGTAAACAACCGATGGCGCGTTGGTTTCCTTGTCCAGGAACAGGTAGAAGTTGTGTCCGACGAGCTCCATGTTGTCCACGGCGTCATCGAGGGTCAGCGATGCCGCGGGGAAAACTTTCCGGCGGATCAGGACGGGTGAATCGCCTGCCGGAATGTCGTTCTCGATGTCGTACGGTGACCGCTCGTCTACCGGCGGCGCGGACTCCTGATGGTTGCTTGCCTCTACGTAAAGCGGCTCACTCGCACTGGCTGGCTCAAGTGTCGCCGTAGCTTCCCTCACGGCCTTCGGTGTGTGGCGGCCGTGGTGCACCTTCTTGCGGTCCTTCGCGCGACGAAGCCTCTCAAGCAACTTGTTGTACGCGAGATCGAAGGCAGCAAACTTGTCAGCGGCTGTGGCCTCGGCACGGATAACGGGGCCTCGGCCCAGGACTGTCACTTCTACGGTGAGTTCGCCAGGCGTCTGCCTGGGATTGGTTTCCTTGGAAACCTTTGCGTCAACCCGCTGGACCTTATCCCCCAGCGATTCAATCTTTGAGATTTTTTCGCCGGCATATTCGCGAAAGCGGTCAGAAACTGTCAGATTTCGTCCGCTGATCATGAACTCCATGGTGCCCTCCAAATAACTCAGGTGACACGACAACGGCGCTGTTGGGGGCTTGTCTGACGGACAGTCGAGCCCCTTTCCGAGCCGCTATCGACAGGTACATCTGTTCTTGGTACCCACAACCGACGTTAGTTCATCGCCACCCGTTATTCATCCTTTAGCCACTTATTTTTTGATTGAGTCTTAATGACTGCATGGGGGTCGTCCTTGGCGGCAGTGTAAGCGTAGGCTGGTGGCCTCGTGGCCGCGAGCACAACAGCTCCGGAGACCACACCGCCGGCCGCAGTGACCGCCCGTGCTGCCTCGGCCAGGGTGGCCCCCGTAGTGAGGACATCGTCGACGAGGATGCACCTCTTGCCGCGCAGCTCTTCGCTCCGTCGTCGCACTACCCTCATGGATCCCCGCACACGACGAGCGCGTTCACCTCTTCCAAGGCCCTTTTGGCCTCCGTGTTCAGCAGGCTCATGGCCCGGCACCTCGTCAACGAGCCAGGCGCCCGCTTCTCGGACAACTCGCGGGTTGGCCATAAACCACGGTGACTCGCCAGTTTTCTCCAGCACGTCAAGGATTGGGCAATGGGGCAGCATCCGGCGAACGCTCATGAAGAAGAGCAGAAGGTGCACCGGGCTGAATCCACGCCTTCGGTATGCCTTACTGCTGGTGGGAACGGGGACAAGGCAGTAGCCTGACCGGCCACCTATGGCGGTCTCCACGGCCTTGCTAAGGCAGGAAGCCAGAACAGCCGCAAGGCGCCACTGACCATGGTGCTTGAAGGAGAGCAGGCACCGCGCCAACTCATCCCTGTACGGACCTGCTGCTACCACCCCGATCTTCGCCGTTCCGTCGACATCCACCAACGCGCGCGACTCCTGCTCGGCCCGAAAGGGTTGCCTGCACAACTGACGGACCTTCTTTGCGCAACTGCCGCAGAGTACCGCGTCTTCCTTCTCACAGCAGACACAGTCGACAGGAACCAACACACCCAGGAGGTCAGTTACTGTGCCCTGCAATGCGACGATGACCCGGCCCGTTACGTGTTGATCCGGTCCACGACGACGTGCCCCGACAGGTTCAGGCGGATGTAGATCGGGGTCGAAGTATTGCCGACCCTGCCATGTACGGAACCACGAGCCCGGCAAGCAAAATAAGCCCAGTAAGGAAAATAGGCCTGGCGAAGAGTAGGTGCCACGTATGGAAAAAGTCACCCTCACAGCTTGACCGCGCGCCAATCCCGGCAAAAGGCACGCTGCACGCTATGTGGATAAACGCGCTGTGCGAACAACGCGCACGGACTGGTAGGTAGAACGGCTGCGGGAGAGGTCAGCCCGGGAAAGCCGGTTCTGTTGGGCCTTTTAGCTGAAGCTCCCAGCCGTTTCCGACACGTTGGAAGATCCCGGCATCCGACTGTCCGTAGATTTGCTCAGCTCCGTTTCCGACGCTAATGCTGGTCAACCCGTCCCACGGGGCCAATTGCTGCGGCTCACCCGATTCCAAGGACAGCAACTCCGGTACCACCGTTGACGTGGCCGAACCGGACATCACAGCCACCGTGGAGCCGTTGACCCAGGCGCCTTGATCAGCAGCGCTGTTGCTGAGCAAGGTGATGGGGACGGTGAGGTCCTTAGGCACTCCGTCGGGGTTCCGGACTATGCCCGTAACCTGCACGGCGGACTTACCGTTCGCCTCGGAAATGACCAGGGCTCGGGTGCCCTCCCGGGAGACCCTGAAGTCCTTGACTGTTCGTCCTGTGAGCCAGGCCGGGGTCATGGTGACGCTGGGAATCCCGGCACCCGGGGCTGAGCCTGTGGGCTTGTAGGCCACAACCTCTGCGGCCCCGGTGGCACCAGGGCCCGCCGTCCACACCCAGTCGTTGGGGCTGAACGAAGGACCGGTAAGCGTCGTTCTGGTGGTGAGTTGTCGCGCCGGCTGCCCCGGTTCAATGGAGTAGAGAGTGGTCTTGTCGCCGTTAAGGAAGGCAGCCGTCTGGGACACCGGCGACTCTGCTGGCGAGTGCGGTCCGAGACCGGCAACCGACTGAATGTCCGGCAGTGGGGTGACCCTGTTGTTCTCATAACGCACCAGGTCTCCGTTGTTTACTGCAATCTGGCGGGCAGGAACCGACTTGTCCAGCACAGGCGGCAACACTGTGCCGTTGTCTTCCACGCGTACCAGATCCTGGTCCGCACGAAGTTGAACGTTGATGACATCGGGCTGGTTGCGGAAGGTCAGCGCCAACTGGTTTTGCATCCTCTGGCGGTCTTCCGCAGAGGCGTCAAACAGTTCCTTGGCGGAGAGATCCACCTGCGCCGCACCGGAGACCACCGGAACGGATTCCCTGGCGAGCTTCATCCCGGATGGGAATGCACTCACCACAGCCCCCCGCAAATAAGGTGCCGGGCCGGCAAGAAGGGCGCTGGTCATGGATTTGACCGTGTTCTTTTTGATGAACCAACGGTAGTCCGGCACTGCATAGGTGAAGGTGGGGTCATAGAAGTAGATGGGATTTGCCCCGTAGATGACTTTGAACGTCTCCTCCGGAATGGCCGTGCCATCAGGCACCTTGGAGATTCGCCATTCTCCCTCGACCTGCTCAAGCGTCACGGGAATGGTTTCCTTGGTCCCCGGTGGGAACTGGGTTGCGACGCCGTCAGCATCCACCGAATATGCGAGGTCGAGTTCGTAGAGGTATTCGTTCTCCCCTGCTGCTTTGACTACTTGCGCCTCGCGGAAAACGATGGCCCGTTTGTCAGGCTTCCAGGTTACTGATTGCGCTTGTGTCAGGTACTGACGTGCTACGGGGTAGTCGTCCTCGTAGCCGCTGCCAGCCATGTAGAAATCTTCGATCACAGTCTCCGGACTGGAACCGGCTCGCGGAGCAGCGGGAAAAAAGACCGGTGCGTTGGGATTGCCGGCGCCTTCGTCCTTGCTCTTGCCAACGGGCCCGGAGCGGGGAATCTGCGCGCAGGACGCCAGCATGACCATCAGCATGACCAACAGCGCGACGATTGCCCTCGCGCGGCCGGGACGCAGCATTCTCACGACATCTCCCCTGCTACTCCATCGTCTGGCGCGGGCTTCCCGCCGACGGTTTGAGGCGGCTGGGGAGCCCCGCTGGAATCCGGGCCCAGTACCAGCATCTGCCGTTCGCTTGCCGACCCGGGGAATCCAATGTCCGCAGGCTCCAGTTGAAGCGGGGACTTCGCAATGATGTCTCCTTGCCGCAGCGGAAGCGTCAACCGGAAGTTGGACCCGGCCCCCTTTCGGCCCCACGCCTGAAGCCAACCGTTGTGAAGCTTGGTGTCCTCGGCTGCGATGGAAAGGCCCAAGCCGCTTCCTCCGGTGGTCCGGGCCCTTGCAGGATCTGCCCTCCAGAAGCGGTCGAAGACTCTGGCGGCCTCAGCCTGGGTCATCCCGATGCCATGGTCCCTTACTGACACCGCCACAGCATCGTGGTTGGCCGCAACGGATATATGGATCGGTTTGCCTTCACCGTGTTCGAGCGCATTAAGCAGCAGATTGCGGAGGATGCGGTCGATCCTGCGGGAGTCCATCTCCACGATGATGCTCTTCTGCCGGGCGTTCAGCCGGACTTCCGAACCGTACTCCGCGGCCACTGGTGCCGCACCTTCCATAACGTGAGAAATCACCTGGAAGATGTCTTGTGGCTCTGCATCGAGGACGGCTGCACCGGCGTCAAACCGCGAAATCTCGAGCAGGTCCGAGAGCAACGACTGAAAGCGCTCAACCTGGTGGTAGAGCAGCTCCGCCGATCTCTTGTTCATGGGATCAAAATCTTCCCGAGCATCGAACAGGACCTCGGCCGCCATGCGTACGGTGGTGAGCGGGGTACGCAGTTCATGGGACACGTCAGAGACAAAGCGTTGTTGCATTTGCGACAACGTGGCCAACTGAGTGATCTGTTCCTGGAGGCTGGCGGCCATGTGGTTGAAGGACGCGCCCAATCTTGCGACTTCGTCTTCTCCCTTGACCACCATGCGTTCCTGCAGTTGGCCGGCCGCGAGCTTTTCCGACACGACGGCCGCGTGGCTTACGGGACTGACGACGTTACGGGTCACGTACCAGGCAATGGCACCGATCATGAGGACGAGGGCAGCACCGCCTGCCCACAGGACGTTCTGGATCTCATCCAGTGTTTGCTGGGCAGTGTTGAGGTCGTAGATCAGGTAAAGCTCGTAGGCCGTTCCGTTGAAGGTGACCATATTTCCCACCGCGATGCCGGGCCTGTCCTCATTTCCCACCGGGAACTGTGTGGAGGCCCAGAACTGCTGCTTGCCGCCGGTTTGAACGGCCTTACGCAGCTCCGGGGGAATAACGCGAACCGTCAGCTGGTCCGAAGCACGCGACTCAACCCAGCGGTTACGTGGTTTGGTTTGTTCCGGCGCGGCTTCGAAGACATATCTGCGCTGGATGACCGACCCCCGGCCCTCCACTGCGGTCAAGGTGTCATAAACAAGGGTGATGACGCTCGACTGGTCGGTGACCTGGGCGCCGTCGAACGTGTCCTGGACCTGCTTGACGTTAAAGCGCGATTCGGACTCCGCCTGTGTCAGCCGCTCCTGGAAGAGGTTGTTGGCGATTTGGTTGGACAAGTATGCGCCCACAATCGCGAACGAAGTCACGGCGAGCAGCAACGTGGTCAGGACCGTACGGAACTCCAGGGATCGGCGCCAGCGCCGCAACAACGAACGCCAAACGAACCGCAGCCCCGGCCTAATCTGTCGCACGCCAATGGCCACGAGCCGCGAAACACGAAGAACCAGAATCAGGCCGCGCCGTCTCCAGATCCGCAGCCGCGACAGGAGCCACGAAAGGTTTCTGACCTCTTTGGCGGTCTGCTCAGGGGACGTTTCGGATGACTCAAGGGACGCTTCAGGAGACTTTGACTCTGCCGGGGTCACGTGGTGGACACCGGCCGAATCGGGGGTCTTGGGACCAGGGTCCCCGCCTGTCGCGCCGGTCTTGCCGACCGGGGACTCAGGAACCTGCTTTATATCCGACACCACGCACCGTCAAAACGACCTCGGGCGCTTCCGGATCGCGTTCAATCTTGGAGCGCAACCGCTGGACATGGACATTGACCAGCCGCGTGTCCGCGGCGTGGCGATATCCCCACACCTGCTCGAGGAGCAGTTCGCGTGTGAACACTTGCCAAGGCTTGCGCGCCAGCGCAACCAGGAGATCAAACTCAAGTGGCGTCAGCGAGATGCGCTCGCCGCCCCGGGTCACCAGGTGGCCTGCCACGTCGATGGTCACGTCTGCGATGCGCAGGGTTTCGGGGGCCTTCTGATCGCCCGGCCGCAACCGCGCACGCACGCGCGCTACAAGTTCAGCGGGTTTGAAGGGCTTGGGCACATAATCGTCGGCGCCGGATTCCAGGCCGCGAACAACATCCGAAGTATCCGACTTGGCAGTGAGCATGACGATAGGGACGTCCGACTCGCCACGGATCTGCCGGCAGACCTCGATGCCGTCCGATCCCGGCAGCATCAAGTCCAGCAGCACAAGGTCCGGCTTCGAGGAGCGGAAGACCTCCAAGGCTTGGCCGCCGTCTGCGCAGAACACTGGCTCGAAGCCGTCATTGCGCAGGACGATGCCAATCATCTCTGCGAGTGCTTCGTCGTCGTCAACTACCAGAATGCGTGCCTTCATAGTTATATATTCCCTTATCACCAAGTCTTTGTCCCGTTGGACGCGGCGCACGGCATGGCGTCCCAAGGCTCTTCCACCGTACTGCACCTTGCCGTTACCGCGCCCAGGGAGGCCAGCCCGGGCGGCAGGCTATGAGGGACGACGGCGGGACTATAGGCTGGTGGCGAAGGTCCGTGTGGGGGACGTCGGGAGTCGGCGGGCCGGATCTCTTGGGGAGGAAAACGTGTCACAACCAGAGCACGGCCAGAATCCGCCGCCGGGCGGTCAGCCGGCGTGGGGCAACCCACCACAGTGGGGCAACCAACCACAGTGGGGCAACCAACCACAGTGGGGAAATCAACCACAGTGGGGTGGGCCCCCGGGATGGACCGCCCCGCCGGATGGCGGGCAAAACCGGCCGGGCCAAGGTGCTCCGGGATGGCCGCCAGGGCCGCCTTACGGACAGCCCCTCTATGTCGCTCCCCCAAAGCCTGGAGTCATTCCCCTGCGTCCGCTGCAGTTCGGCGAGATTCTGGACGGCTCCTTCCAGACGATCCGCCGCAATGCCGCCTCCATGTTTGGCTCTGCGCTGATAGTGCAAGCCATCGGAGCCTTCTTCATCGGGATCGTCACGGTGGGGATGTTCCAGTTGTCCATGTCTCTTGAATCCGTCAGTTCAGAGGCAGAGTTCGCCGATGCGATGGGCCCCTTCTTCGCCTTCATGGCGGGCACCCTGGGCGTTTCCGTGCTGGTCGGTTTCCTGGGATCAGTTCTCCAGGGGGTTCTGGTTGTGCCGGTCTCCCGTTCGGTTCTCAACCGTCGGACGGGCTTCAAACAAATGTGGAAGCTTGCGGGCCCCAGGATCCTTCCGCTCCTTGGCGTTGCCGCGCTGCTGACGCTGGGCGGCCTGCTGGCCGCTGCCGCGGTGATCGGGATTGCGATCTTGTTGTTCACTGCCATGGGCCCTGCCGCGCTGCTGTTCGTCCTGCCCCTGGGACTGGGGTCAGTTGTGGTCTTTGTTTGGATCGGCCTGAAGTTGATGCTGGCCCCTGCCGCCATAGTGGTGGAGCAGACCGGCGTTTACGATGGTTTGCTCCGATCCTGGCGTTTGACCAAGAACAATTGGTGGCGCATCTTCGGCATCACGCTGGTGGTTGCCATCATGGTGGGAATCATCGCCCAGATTGTCCAAATTCCTGTGTCCTTGGCCTCCGCGGCCATCGGTTCGGTAGTAGCTCCCCACCCTGATCCCGACTCGATGATGTCCACGTTGGTTCTGACCACTGTGATCTCGACGGCGATCGGGGCCTTGGTGGGGTCCGTGACGTTTGCGTTTCAAGCGTCCGTTTCGAGCCTGATCTACATGGACCTTCGAATGCGTCGTGACGGCCTGGACGTTGAATTGATGCGGCTGATGGAAACAGGTTCCGATCCGGACGGAATACCCGGCGGGCCGTCCACCTTGCCCGGAAAGGCCGCCTGGCCACCGAACGGCGGGCAGTTTCCGTCCGCTCCCCCCGGGCAGCATCCTCCGGCATGAAGGTAGCCGCAAACGACGTTTTCGCATCGCCGGCTTTGATGGAACCGCCTGTGACACCGGACCGCGACGAAGCGCGCCGATGGGCCGCTGAGGAACTGTCCAACCCCCGATATCCCGACGCGACTCCCGGCTGGTTGGACCAGGTGTGGCGTGATGTCCTGGATTGGCTGGCATCTTTGGAAGGTGATGGAGCAGGCGGGCCCAACATCGCCGTTCCGTTGATGGTGGTCCTGGCCGTGGTGCTCATCGTCGCGGCCATCGTCATCGTTCGGCCCAGACTGAACGCCCGGAGGGCAAAAGCGCCCGGGGACCTTTACGGCGAGGACAAAGCTGTCGACGCCGAAGGCTACAGGAGGAGGGCTGCAACTGCAGCCGACGGCGGCAACTGGCCAGCCGCCGTCGTCGATCAGTTTCGCGCTCTTGTCCGATCGGCCGAAGAACGGGACATCATTGACGCTCGGGCCGGCAGGACCGCAGACGAGGC
Organism: Pseudarthrobacter sp. PvP004; assembly: GCF_017876035.1. Taxonomy (NCBI): domain Bacteria; kingdom Bacillati; phylum Actinomycetota; class Actinomycetes; order Micrococcales; family Micrococcaceae; genus Pseudarthrobacter; species Pseudarthrobacter sp. PvP004. The sequence goes on along the minus strand of NZ_JAGINL010000001.1, from coordinate 704,726 downwards.
CGCCGATCAACTGGGGCGTGTTTTCGGTACAGCCCAAGTCAGGCTGCTTGCCGCTGCCCGTGTTTTCGACGCCGTGCGGTACGGCGAACAGGCTGCAACGCGGGCAGACTACGAGTCCGTCCGCATGCTGGATGCCGACCTTCTTGCGTTAAAGCCCGACTTCGCCGGACAAGCCCACGCCGGATTTGCGGTACCCCGATGACAACGACGATAGACCGGAAAACCCCGGACCACTCTGCTTCCGAAGGACTTTCCACGGGACGCGGTTTCACAACCTGGTTTCGGAAACACCTCGTATGGATTGCCCTCGGCACCCTGCTTGCCGGCTTAGTGACTTTCCTGGCCATCAACAGTGTCTCCGGCGCAACAGATTCCCGTCGGTTGTCCGCGCGGAACCCAGCACCGGACGGGGCCATGGCCGTAGCCCAAATCCTGGGACGCCACGGCGTATCCGTCACTCCGACAGATACATTCGAGGACACCTTGGAGGCGTTGGCAGCCAAGGAAGAATCCACAGTCCTCCTTTATGACGCACAGGGTTTCCTTGACCACTCACAGCTGGAGGAGATCACGGCAGCAGCAGATCGTGTTGTGGTGGTTGCTCCACGGCTCAGGACCCTCAACGGCCTGGATCGAGGGTTCGGACCTGGCGGGGTAGTTCCGGAAGGAACACAGGTCACGGAACCCGGCTGTGACCAGGAAGACGCCAAGGCAGCGGGCCGGGTGTCTGCACAGGGCTCCGTCTTTTCCGGGAGCGTGGTTTGCTACGCCATCCGCGAGGACGGGCCCGGGTTGTATGCAGCATCAGCCGATGGGCGGATAGTCGTCCTGGGCAGCAGGGAACTGATGGACAATCAACACCTCGCCACAGAGGGGAATGCCGCCCTCGTCCTTCGTACGTTGGGAACCAGCGCGGACCTCGTGTGGTACATCCCGGGCCTCGGAGACATCTCCGCCACCGATTCGAACCCCACGCTAAACGAGCTCGCACCCCGCTGGCTGGCATTCGCGGGGCCGTGGCTGGGCTTGGTAGCCCTGCTGGCCATCGCATGGCGTGGCCGGCGTATGGGCCCACTGGTTTTCGAGCCGCTGCCCGTGGTGGTCAAAGCCGCCGAAACAGCAGAAGGCCGGGCACGCCTTTACCAGGATTCACGGGCCGTGGGGCGGGCCGCCGAGAACCTGAGGGCCGGCACCCTGTCACGGTTGGCCCGGCACTTCAATCTCGGAGCCGACGCCACCACCGAAGCACTACTGGACGCAACAGCCCGCCATGTGGCGCTGGCAGCCACGGAAGTGCGGTCCGTCCTGATCGACTTCAGGCCGCAAAGCGAAGGACAACTGGTGCAGTGGGCACAACAAATCGAACGACTCGAACAGGAAGCGACCGCCCGATGAACAGCCAGCCGAACAGCTACACCAACAGCAATGCCCATTACGCGGGCGGTACGACGCCCCCGCCCGACGCCTTGCAGCAAGATGCGGCCCAGCGAGATGCGGCCCAGCAAGGAACTCCGCAGCAAGGAGCACCCCAGGCCGTCGGGCATCCGGAAAATGGGCAGCGTCATCCCGGGGAAGACCCGGCACGGCAGTCGCTGCTGAATGTCAGGACCGAGGTGGGCAAAGCCGTAGTGGGCCAGGACCCCACCGTAACGGGCATGCTGATTGCCCTGCTCTGCGGCGGGCATGTTCTCCTGGAGGGTGTTCCCGGCGTGGCCAAGACCCTCCTGGTCAGGGCTTTGTCTACCGCTCTGAGCTTGGACACCAAGCGTGTTCAGTTCACTCCGGACCTCATGCCCGGTGACGTCACGGGATCGTTGGTCTATGACTCGCATACCTCGGAGTTCACGTTCCGCGAGGGCCCTGTGTTCACCAACATCATGCTGGCCGATGAGATCAACCGAACTCCTCCGAAGACTCAGGCCTCACTCCTGGAAGCGATGGAAGAACGCCAGGTTTCGGTGGACGGCGTGTCCCGGCCCCTGCCGAGTCCGTTCATTGTGGCGGCAACCCAGAACCCCGTGGAGTATGAAGGAACCTATCCCCTGCCGGAGGCACAACTGGACCGGTTCCTCCTCAAGCTGACCATGCCGCTGCCCGGTCGGGACGAGGAAATCGAGGTCATCCGCCGCCACTCCAACGGCTTTGATCCGCGAAACCTGTCCGCAGCCGGCGTACGGCCGGTGGCTGGCGCCGTCGAGCTTTCCAACGCCCAGCAGGCTGTAGCGCAAGTGGCGGTGGCCCCGGAGATCCTCGCGTACATCGTTGACGTGGTGCGTGCCACGAGGTCTGCGCCTTCCTTCCAACTCGGCGTTTCGCCTCGTGGTGCCACTGCGCTGCTCAACACTTCCAAAGCATGGGCATGGTTGTCTGGAAGGTCGTTCGTGACCCCTGACGATGTCAAGGCGTTGTCGTTGCCGTGCCTTCGGCACAGGGTGGGATTGCGGCCGGAAGCCCAGATGGACGGAATCCAGGTGGACGACGTCCTGGGCAGCATCCTGGCGTCCGTCCCGGTGCCGCGGTGAACTGCGGTCCGGCCTTGGCCGAGGGGGCCTGAGTGGCCATTACGGGTCGTTTCGTGTTGCTGGCCTTTCTGGGTTTGGTGCCCTTGGTGGTTTTTCCGGCGTGGAGCACCGTCCTGTTCGTGGTCGTAGGACTACTGCTTTTGCTGGTTCTTGATCTTGTGGTGGCGGCATCACCGGCGCAGCTTGCCTTGGAACGCGAGCAGCCTGGAAACGTGACGCTGGAGGGCAGCGTGGAGTCCGTTGTGACCGTGACCAACCCCACGCGGCGCAAGCTGCGGGCCGAGGTACGGGACACGTGGCAGCCTTCTGCTGGCGCCGTCAACACTTCACAGTCCTTGGTTGTCCCGCCTGGCGAGCGTCGCCGCATGACCGTCACTCTGGTCCCTCGTCGTCGCGGCGACCTCAAGAGCCCGCACGTGACCATAAGATCGCTGGGGCCTTTGGGCGTGGCCGCACGGCAGCGCACCCGTGTCCTGCCCGGGCAACTGCGGGTCCTCCCGCCGTTCCATTCGAAGCGTCATCTCCCGTCCAAGCTCCGGAAGCTCAGGGAACTGGACGGCAGGGCCGCCGTGCAGATTCGTGGTGCAGGCACCGAATTCGACTCCCTGCGCGACTATGTCCGCGGCGACGATGTCCGGTCCATAGACTGGCGCGCCACCGCGCGGCGAACGTCCGTGGTGGTCCGGACGTGGCGCCCGGAACGGGACCGGCGTGTGGTCATCGTGCTTGATACGTCACGCACAGCGGCCGCCAGAATCGAAGATGAACCCCGGCTCGATACCGGAATTGAGGCGGCGTTGTTGCTCGCCGTGCTGGCCGAGCGCGGAGGCGACCGCGTGGACTTCCTCGCCTACGACCGAAGGCTCCGCGCACGGGTTGAATCTGCATCGAAGGGCAATTTGCTGGGTCAACTCGTCCAAGCCATGGCCCCTTTGGAAGCTGAACTGATCGAACTCGATTGGCAGCAGGTTCCGGCACAGGTGCGGGCAGTCTCGGCGCACCGCTCGATGGTGGTGCTCTTGACGGCGCTCGACGGCGGCGCCCCCGAAGAGGGGCTCCTCCCCACTGTGGCCCAATTGTCCCGCCAGCACGTTGTGGTGGTGGCGTCGGTTCGGGATCCGCTGCTTTCTGCCATGAAAGAAGAAAGGAGCACGGCCAGCCAGGTTTTCCGTGCAGCCGCCGCCGAACGTGCGCTGTTGGAGCGCGCCGCGGTGACGGCGCAACTCCGGCAACTCGGCGCCGAAGTGGTGGACGCCGAGCCCCATGAGGTCCCTCCCTTGCTCGCTGACGCCTACATACGGCTTAAAGCAGCCGGAAGGCTATAGTTCCAAGGTCTAGTGCAACTTTCGTTTCAGCTAAGGAAGGACCGCCATGAATACCCCCATCTACCACCTTGCACTCGGTCAGGACTTCACCAAGCTGGCCCCGGAGCTCCAGGAGTATTTTTCGTTGGCGGCCGGCTCCGGTTCGTATGGAATCGGTGAAGGGGTCTTTGACGTTGTGGGGTGCCGCCAAAAATGGTTGCGGCCATTGCTGGCACTGACAGGGAGCGAGGAGGCTTTCTTCCCTGAATACGGTGAGGGCATTCCCTTCCGGATCGAAAACCACGCCCATGTTGATCCCTTCGGACGCCCCGCCCTGACAGCTCGCCGGGAAATCTATTTCCCCTCGGGAACACGGCTGTTCCACGATACGACGAGCGCCGTCCTGCCTGGCCGGGACGATCAGAATGCCCGTTTGGTGGACCACGTGGGCCGGCACCGCCGGATGGTCACGGACCTGGATGTCAGTGTTACCCCGGAGGGCCGGCTTCGGGGTGTTTCCAGAGACAGCCGGCTGTTCCTTGGACCCTTGCGCATACCGTTGCCCGCAGCACTTGACGCACGCGCGTATGCGGAACAGTGGTGGGACAGCGCCGAAGGCAAGCACCGCATACAGGTCAAGGTCATCCAGCCACAGATAGGCTTGGTTCTTGTGTATGCAGGGCGCTTCGACTACCGCTTGGCACCGTACTTGCCGGGAGCAGCTCCAGGCACAACGCTCCCCCGCTACGCGGAACCGGACCGCTGGGAGAAGAGAATCTGACTTGCCTGCAGTCAGCCCTGGGCCAGCTGGTCCAAGCCGTCAGCCACTTGGGTAAGTTTCTTCAGCACATCCTTGGCCGTTGAAGGCTTGAAGTCAGCCAGTCCTGTCGAGGGGGTGACACGGAGTCCCGCCAGTCCGGACGCCGGAAGACCAAGCTGGCGCCACGGCTTCCAGATGCTTTCAACAACTTCTGCGGTGCGCGGCAGTTGCGCCTGCGGGTTGCTGGTGGAGAGCGCACCGGCCCACACGCGTTTTCCGTCCTCCACCGCTGCGGCAAGCTGCTCCCACTGGCGTGTCGTCAGGGCTTTCAGCGGCACGGCGACCCCGTCCGCACCAGCAGCGAGGATCCGCTCGATTGGTGCTTCAATCTCCGGTACGGAAACCACGGTCTCGACGACGCCGGCCGCCTTGATCGCGTCGATCACCACCCGCCAGGCACCTGTCACTTCATCTCCGGATATTGACCGCAGCGTCTTGTAGCCACTGGCCGTCGGGATGGTCCCGGCCATGACGGACGCTATGTCCGGTTCGTCAATCTGAACCACCAAATAGGCGCCGGGGAGTGCCGCGGAGACGCGCCTGAGGTGTTCTGCGACGCCGACGGCCAAGGACTCCGCGATGTCCCTTCGTGCACCATAGTCCAACAGTGCCCGTTCGCCATTGTGCAGGTGAAGATTTGCGGCAAGGCTCATGGGTCCCAGCAACTGGACTTTGAACCCCGTTGCAGAGACGTCCTCGGCACCAGCGATATCGGCCAGAATGTTGATGTCCGTCGATAACGCCGAGCGGGCGCGCTGGGCGTCCTTTCCGGGCCTGTCCACCAAGCGCCAGCCGTGCGGTTGGACGTCGAGTGCGAGGTCGACCAGCAGGGAGCCGGTCCGGCCGACAGCATCCGAACCCACCCCGCGGTCAGGCAGTTCCGGCAGAAAAGGAAGGTGGGGGTCCCCCAGTTCGCCCCGGATGATGCGGGTTCCCTCCGCAGGATCGCTGCCGGGCCACGGCCCCAGTGCCGTGGCGCTGGCGCGCAGGTTATCCATTTCCGTCATGGATCAAGCCTGCTGGCTGGAAGTCTGGTGATCCTCGGCGATTGCCTCGTGGTGGCGGATCACTTCGCTGATGATGAAGTTCAGGAACTTCTCTGCGAAGGCAGGGTCAAGGTGCGCATCCTCGGCGAGGCGCCGCAGGCGGGCGATCTGTGCCGACTCGCGGCCCGGATCTCCGGCCGGAAGCTTGTGGGTGGCCTTGAGGATTCCAACTTTCTGGGTGGCCTTGAACCGCTCGGCGAGGAGGAAGACCAGTGTTGCGTCAATATTGTCGATGCTGGACCGGATGGACAGCAGCTCCTCCATGACGGCACGGTCCACTTGGCCGGCCAGGGAGCTCGCTGCCGGGTTGAAGGAATCGGCGTCATCGGGGAGGGCATTGTTCTGCTCGGTCATGCACCCCAGTCTATGGTGTGGGGCGGTGTCGTCGCGGGTGTTACCTGCTGGCCGGACGGGTCGCGAAGTCAAGGTACGCCCCCCACATTGAGGGGCGTACCTTTCCCGCGTAGGCGGACGTTCAGGGAACGGTCTAGCCACCCAGCAGCGTGCGGTGCGCTTCCCGCCGTCGTGCTTGTTCATCGGGGTCCGGCACCGGCAGGGAGGCGATGAGCCGCTTGGTGTAGTCGTGCTGCGGTGATCCCATCACATGGTTGCCGATCCCCTGCTCCACCAACCGGCCTTTGTACAACACGCCAACCCAATGGGACAACATATCCACCACTGCGAGGTCGTGACTGATGAAAAGCGCCGCGAAGCCGTACTGCTCCTGGATGTCCTTGAACAGATCCAGGACTTTGGCCTGCACCGAGACATCCAGCGCGGATGTCGGCTCGTCGGCGATCAGAAGACGCGGGTTCAGTGCCAGCGACCTCGCCAAGGAGGCGCGCTGCCGCTGCCCACCGGACAACTCGTGCGGGTAGCGCTCCGCGTACGACGCCGGCAGCTGGACTGACTCGAGCAACTCACCTACTTTTTTCCTCCCCTCAGCGGCGCCGGGCTTGGTGTGGATCAGCAGCGGCTCAGCAACGCACTCGCCGATGGTGAGGTGCGGGTTGAAGGACGCCGCCGGATCCTGGAAAACGAAGCCGATCTCCTTGCGAAGCGGACGGAAGGTACGCTCCTTGAAGTCCAACATCTCGTACCCAAGGACCTTCAGGCTGCCTCCGGTGGTCCTGGTCAGGCCTGCGATGGCCCGTCCAATGGTGGATTTTCCGGAACCGGATTCACCCACCAGCCCAAAGACCTCATTCTCGGACACCGTAAAGCTGACATCGTCCACGGCTTTGAATCCGTGCCTGCCGAAGCGCCCGGGGTATTCGATGGTGAGGTTCTTTGCTTCCACCAGGACTTTGCCTTCCTGATGGAGCCGGCCACGGGCACCCTCGGATGCCGAGTTCCGTCCGAGGTGCGGCACCGCGGCCAGCAGCTTCCTGGTGTACTCCTGCCGGGGTTCAGCAAACAGGACCCTGGACGAAGCCTCCTCCACTACGTCGCCCTGATACATGACCACAACACGGTCGGCCAGATCCGCCACGACACCCATGTTGTGCGTGATGAGCACAATAGATGTCCCGTAGTTGTCCCTCAAGTCGCGCAGTAGCTGGAGGATCTCAGCCTGGACTGTGACATCCAGTGCGGTGGTGGGCTCATCGGCCACGATCAGTCCCGGGTTCAGGGCCAACGCCGCAGCTATGACCACGCGTTGTTTCTGGCCGCCGGAGAACTGGTGCGGGTAGTAGTTCACCCGCGTTTCAGGGTCAGGGATGCCCACTTTGCGGAGTGCCTCGGTTGCCCGTTGCTTGGCCTCCCGGGCGGAGATTCGCCGCCCGTCAGGTGCATGTGCCCGGATGCCTTCGGCAATCTGCCAGCCGACGGTAAAGACCGGATTCAGGGCAGTGGATGGCTCTTGGAACACCATGGCCACATCGCGGCCGCGGATTTTACGCAGGGTGGACTTGCTGACGCTGATGACATTGTTGCCGTTGATCACCACGGCGCCGGAGCTGACAGCAGTTTCCGGAAGCAGGCCAAGGATGGTTTTGGCTGTCACCGTCTTGCCGGAACCGGATTCCCCTACGATGGCCACTACTTCACCGGCTGCAACTTCCAGGCTGACGTCCTTTACAGCGTGAACGTCCCCGCCATCAGTGGCGAACGTGACTTGGAGTCGGTCGATGGTGAGTACGGGCTGCTCGGCGCTGACGTGATCTGACATATTTCCAAGGTTGGTGGTCATGACTTGCCTGCCTCTGCCGGGTTTGAAGGCGTTCCTGCTGGTGTTGGTGGCAGCGTCCTGCCCGCGCGTTTGCGCCCACGGATCCGGGGGTCATTGAGGTCGTTGATGCTCTCGCCCACCAGGGTCAGCCCCAGCACTGTGAGAACCATCGCGATCCCGGGGAAGACGCCCGTCCACCAAATACCGGACGAAGTGTCCGCCAGTGCCTTGTTGAGGTCAAACCCCCATTCAGCAGCTGATGTGGGCTCGATGCCGAAGCCCAGGAAGCCCAAGCCAGCGAGCGTCAGGATCGCCTCGGAAGCGTTCAAGGTGAACATGAGCGGCAAGGTCCTGGTGGCGTTCTTGAAGATGTGCCGCCCAATGATGCGCACGCTGCTCGCCCCCAGCACCTTGGCCGACTCGACGAACGGCTCGGCTTTGAGACGAATGGTCTCTGCCCGGATGACCCGGAAGTACTGCGGGACAAAGACCACCGTTATGGAGAAAGCACAAGAGAAGATGCCGCCCCAGAAACTGGATTGCCCCCGGCTGATCACTATGGAAATCACGATTGCCAGGAGCAGGGTGGGAAACGCATAGATGGCATCCGCTACCACCACCAGAATCCTGTCCAGCCACCCTCCGAAATAACCGCTGAGCAAACCAAGGGCGACACCGAGGAACAGGGACATCGCCACAGACACAACGATGACTGTCACCGCTGTTTGGGAACCCCAAATCACCCGTGACAGGACATCGTAGCCGCCCACAGTTGTTCCCAGCAGGTGCTTGGAGTTCGGAGCCTCCTGGGTGGGAAACGAACCGGAAGAATCGCTGAGTTGGGAGTAGCCATAGGGAGCGAGGAGAGGTGCAAAGATGCTCGTAAGGATGAAGAGTCCACTGAGGACAACGCCCACGATGAGCATGCCTCGCTGAAGTCCTACGCTTTTCTTCAGGTGGCTTATCACGGGCAGCCTTGAGAACAAGGGCTGCTTGGGTCGGGTCAATTGGGAAGTGCTCATGGTCAGTACCTCACTCGAGGGTCGATGAGCGCGGCAATGATATCCACCACGAAGTTGGTGACAGCCACAATGATGGCCAGCAGCACAACGATTCCTTGGACGGCCACAAAGTCGCGCGCGTTCAGGTACTGCACCAGCTGATAGCCCAGGCCCTTCCACTCAAACGTGGTTTCGGTAAGGATGGCGCCGCCCAGCATCAGGGCAATTTGCAGGCCCATGACCGTAATGATGGGAATCAATGCCGGCTTGTAGGCGTGCTTGGTCAGCAGGCGGAACTCACTGACGCCGCGGGAACGCCCGGCCTCGACGTAGTCCTTTCCCAGCGTGCCGATGACGTTTGTGCGCACCAGGCGCAAGAAGACGCCGGCGGTCAACAATCCGAGGGCTACTGCGGGGAGCACCGCGTGGGCGACGATGTCCCCCAGAGCTGCGAAGTTGCCGCTGCGTAACGCGTCCAGCCAGTAAATGCCTGACGGTGCAGCCAGGCCGCTCATGGTCAGTTCCGTCCGCGTAGAGGCTCGACCGGCCACGGGGAACCACCCAAGCCACACGGAAAACGTGAGTTTGAGGAGGAGCCCGGAGAAGAAAACGGGTGTGGCGTAGCAGAGGATGGCAAAGAACCTCAGAAACGCGTCAGGAGTCTTGTCCCGGTGCTGTGCGGCAATGAGCCCGAACGGGATGCCGACTGCGAGCGCGACGATCAGTGCGTTGATCGATAGCTCGAGTGTCGCTGCGCCGAAAGTGGTAAGTACCTCCACCACTGGCCTGCGGTCGGTGATGGTACTGCCGAAGTTGCCGGTGATGAGCTGGCCCAGGTATTCGAAGTACTGGACCAGGACGGGCCGATCGTAACCGGCCTCTTGTATTCGCTGGGCCAGGACGTCCGGGGGCAGTCGTCCGCCCTGCGATGCTGTGATGGGGTCGCCGATGACCCGCATCAGGAAGAAGACAAGAGTTACCAATATGAAGACGGTGGGGATGATCAGGAAAAACCTGACCACGATGTATCTGCCCAGCCCTCCCCCGCCTTTGGATTTGCTCTTGGGAGCAACGATGCCGGGCTCAGCCTCGGGGACCTCAATAAGTGTTGTCATTTGTTACCTGCATTTCCTGCCCGTGGATTGCGCGGGGTTGTCTCATGCGTGCCGGCCACGTGGGTGGTCAGCAAAGGAGGCGGGACACCGGATCAGTGTCCCGCCTCCCTGCTCATTGCAGAGGTGCGGTTACTTGGAAATTACGCCGAGACGGAACTTGAAGGATGGATCCAGGGTCTTTTCGACGCCGTTCACTCCGCTTCCGGTTACCGCCACCTGGGCGCCCTGAAGCAGAGGCAGGGTGGAGATGTCCTTGGCCAGTGCGTTTTGGACATCCTTGATGGCAGCCTCGCGGCTGGTCTTGTCCGCATCCGTCAGCTGCTTGGAGATCAGCTCATTGACTTCGGGGTTGTTGTAGTGGTTCTTCAGGAAGCCGCCTTCCGGGAAGAACGGCGTCAGGTAGTTATCGGAATCGCTGAAGTCCGGGAACCAACCAAACTGGAACAGCGGGTACTCGTCGGCACGGCTGGCCTTGCTGTACGTGACCCACTCGGTGGACTGCAGGTTTACGGTGAAGAGACCGGACTTCTCCAGTTGCTCCTTGATCATGGCGTATTCGTCGCCGGAGGATCCACCGTAGTGATCCGGGTTGTACTGCAGGTTCAGAGCCACCGGTTCAGTGATGCCGGCATCCGTCAGAACCTTCTTGGCCTTGTCCAGGCTCGGCTTTCCGGCGTCGCCGTAGGCGTCCTTGAACGCCTCATTGGCGCCGAGGAATCCGCTGGGAACGTTCGAGTACAGGGGCAGGTAGGTGCCCTTGTAGACCTGGTCAGCAATGGCCTGGCGGTCAACCAGGTTGGCCACGGCCTGGCGAACGGCAAGTGCCTTGGCGGGGTCGGCGCCAGTTGCCTTGGTTCCATACGGCATGGTGTCGAAGTTGAACGTGATGTATCGGATTTCGCCGCCCGGTCCGGTGAGGACCTTGACCTTGGAGTCCTTGCGGAGGTCGTCGATGTCCGTGGCGCTCAGGCTGCGGAAGGCAACGTCAATTGCGCCTTGCTGGATTTCCAACTTCAGGTTGGTGGGGCTGGCGTAGTACTTGATGGTGGCTGCATCATTGGCAGGCTTGCCAAGAACGCCTTGGTAGTCCGCGAAGGCTTTGAAACTGACCAGCTCGTTCTTCTTGTAGCTGTCGATGGTGTACTGGCCGTAGAACGCGTTCGCCTTGATGATCTCGTCGTCCGGGAGGATCTTGTCGGCCGGGAAGACTTCATCGTCCACGATCGGCGCTGCAGGGCTGCTGAGGATCTGGCTGAACGTTTGGTCGTTGGCGTTCTCCAACTTGAACACCACCGTGGTGGCATCAGGAGTACTGACGCTCTCGATGTTGGTCAGCAGCGAAGCGGGGCCGGCGGGATCGTTGATGGCCACCTGACGATCAAAGGAGTGCTTGACGTCCTTGGAATCCAAGGTGTGCCCGTTGGCCCACTTGAGCCCGGACTTTAGCTTGACAGTGTATTCCGACGGCGCCGTGAACGACGACGATTCAGCGAGGTCGGGAACGGGTTCCGCGCCGCCGGGCTTCGAATTCAGCAGGAACGAATAGACCTGGTTCATCACCATAAATGAACCGTTATCGTAGGATCCCGCCGGGTCCAGCGAGGTGACTTTGTCAGTAGTGCCGTAAGCGATAGGGCCTGCGGCGGCCGGGGCGGATGATGAGCCGCCACCGGAGGGTCCCGTGCATGCCGTCAAGGCGAGCGCGGAGATGCCCGCAAGCGCGATAACGCCGTGCAGGGCCTTCTTGTTCATTGCCATCTGATGAACCTTCTGTTCGATGGATTCGGCGCGCCGCCGTGGGATATTTGTGACGGCGCACACTCTTGATTCCACGATTCAATCAGACTTCGAAGGCCACGAACCCTTCATTTTGTGATTTGAGACACAAAATTTACTTTCCAGTAGCTTTCGCTGCCGGAGCGGTGGCTCCTAGAGGACTTGCCGCTGCAGTGAACGGGCGGCATCAATGGTTGCCTGCCCCAGGACGCGGCTTCCCTGATAGAGAACGACCGTCTGGCCAGGGGCCACGCCCCTCAGTGGATCCGTCAACGTGACAACGAGCTGGGCACGCTCCACGCCGGATTCGTCGGTGACGGCTTCTACGCGCGCGATTGCAGGAACGGGATCTCCGTGGGCCCGGACCTGCGCGTGGCAGTCGAACTCAGCGCCGGTGGCAACTTCGGAAATGGGCAAGCCGGCCCACGAGACCTTGATGCCGCGAATCTCGTCGATCGCCAGCAGGGCTTCCGGCCCTACAACTACTTTGTTTTCCTTGGGGCGGATTTCCAGGACGAACCTGGGCTTGCCATCCGCCGCGGGGGTACCCAGCTTCAAACCGCGCCGCTGCCCCACCGTGAAGGCGTTGGCACCGGGATGTTCGCCAACCTTGGCGCCGGTTTCGTCAACGATGTCGCCGGTGGTCATGTCAATCTTCTCGGCCAGCCATCCGCGGGTGTCGCCGTCGGAGATAAAGCAAATATCGTGGCTGTCCGGCTTGTTGGCCACGGACAGCCCACGACGCTCGGCCTCGGCACGCACCTCAGCCTTGGACGGGGTGTCTGCCAACGGGAACATGGAGTGCTTGAGTTGTTCGTGGGTCAGGACGCCCAGGACGTAGCTCTGGTCCTTGGCCCAATCGGCGGCGCGGTGGAGTTCGCGGTTGCCGTCGGCGTCTTCGATGACCTTGGCGTAGTGGCCGGTGCAGACGGCGTCGAAGCCCAGCGCTATGGCCTTTTCCAGAAGGGCGGCGAACTTAATCCGCTCGTTGCACCTCATGCACGGGTTCGGTGTCCTGCCCGCAGCGTACTCGTCAATGAAATCCTGGACGACGTCTTCCTTGAAGCGCTCGGAGAAATCCCAAACGTAGTAGGGAATGCCCAGGACGTCGCATGCCCGCCATGCATCGCGCGAATCCTCGATGGTGCAGCATCCCCGGCTTCCCGTGCGCAGGGTCCCCGGCATCCGCGACAACGCGAGGTGGACTCCGACGACGTCGTGTCCGGCCTCGACTGCCCGGGCTGCGGCCACGGCGGAGTCAACTCCGCCGCTCATTGCTGCAAGTACTCGCATGCTGGCTTTCTGTGTATGTGGGAGTTGGAGTCGCTGATCCGGCTGAGAACAGCCGCCGCGCCCATCTATTCTAGCCCGCCTTGCCACGCATGCCCTAAAACCCTTGACTGGCCCAACCCCTGCTTCTAAAGTCAAAACAATTGGTTTTAGAATCGAGCTGACATGGCACACGAACACATGGTTATCGTCGGAGGCGGGCTTGCCGGCGCTACCGCAGCCAAGACCCTCCGCGCAGAGGGCTATGAAGGTCCCGTCACCTTGGTGGCCGCCGAGAACCGGACACCCTATATACGCCCACCCCTTTCCAAGGAATTTCTCCTGGGCAAAGCTGAGGCAGATGCTGCTCTGGTAGTGCCGGATGACTGGTACGGGGAAAACGACGTCGAGCTTCTCCTCGAAAACCCTGCGAGCCGGATCGAGCCCGCGGATCACGCGGCGGTACTGGCCGATGGCCGAAGCCTTCACTATTCCAAGCTGCTCCTCGCCACGGGCGCCCGGCCACGAACCATCCCGCTTCCAGGTGCGGACCTTGACGGAGTCATGACCTTCCGAACCTTCGATGACAGTGTGCGGCTTCAGAACCTCCTCAAGAACGGAGGCAAGAAGGTGGTCATGATCGGCTCCGGGTGGATCGGCATGGAACTGGCGGCAGCAGCCCGCACGTACGGCAACGACGTCACACTGCTGGGGCTGGAAGACATACCACTGAGTGCCGCCATCGGACCCGAACTGGGTGCATACTTCCAGCGGCTCCACGAAGATCAGGGCGTCACCTTCCGCCTTCCGGCAAGCGCTGCCGGAATTGACGGACAGAACGGCAGCGCGACGGCGGTCCGCACCAGTACCGGCGAAACGCTGCCCGCCGATGTTGTGATCGTTGCCGTCGGCGTCGTACCGGACACAGCACTCGGCGAAGCCGCAGGGCTTGCCATCCGCAATGGAATACTGGTGGATGCCGGGCTGAGGTCCAGCGCACCGGATGTGCTGGCTGCAGGAGATGTAGCCAACGCACTCCACCCGTTTACCGCCGAGCACCATCGCAGCGAACATTGGGCCAACGCGCTCAACGGCGGCAAGGTAGCTGCAAAGTCCATGATGGGCCAGGATGCCCAACTGGACGTGGTGCCGTACTTCTATACGGACCAGTTCACCCTCAGCATGGAGTACTCGGGCTTTCCCTCCCTGACCTTCGGAATCACGCCGGTAATCCGCGGCTCGCTGGATGACGGCAGCTTTATCGCTTTTTGGTTGAGGGAGGGGATGGTAGTTGCGGGAATGAGCGTCAACCAGCGCCGGGTTCAGAAGCCAATCAAGGCGTTGATTTCCACCCGCACCCCTGTGAACGTCACCAAGCTGACGGATCCCGGGGTGCCGCTGGACGAGCTGCAGCCCGGTGAGCAGTAGGACCTAGAAAGGTTCCGACGTGCCCTGCCGAGCCACAGTTGCTGCTGTTTGAATGCTGGATTCATGACCGGCCATTCCAGCCTGCCGGGCCCTCAGGCATGCCTCTGGCAGGGCCTTCAAGAGCGCGTCCACATCTGCATCGGTGGAGCTGTGCCCCAGCGTAAAGCGCTGGGCGCCGCGTGCAGTATCTTCATCGAGGCCCATGGCCAGGAGGACGTGCGAAGGCCGGGGAACCCCTGCCGTGCACGCCGACCCCGTGGAGGATTCAACGCCTGCCAGGTCCAGGAGAAAAAGCAGTGAGTCGCCTTCACAACCAGGGAAGGTGAAGTGGGCGTTCCCCGGCAGCCGTCCGTCCCCAGGAGCACCCCTCAGCACCGCGCCCGGGACGGAATCATGTACTCCGGTGATAAGGCGGTCGCGCAACAAGCTGAGACGTTCTTTTTCAACCGGCAGGTTGGCAGTGACAGCCTCCGCGGCTGCAGCAAAAGCGGCGATTGCGGGAGTATCCAGTGTTCCCGAGCGCACATCGCGCTCCTGCCCGCCGCCGTGCTGCACCGGCGTCAACTTCACGGCCCTTCCCAGGAGAAGTGCGCCGACCCCCACCGGACCGCCCAGCTTGTGCCCCGAGACGGACATTGCAGAGAGTCCCGAGCCACGAAAATCCACGGGAATCGATCCGAAAGCCTGGACCGCATCGGAGTGGACCGGGATTCCATGCAGCTTTGCCAGCTCCACAATCTCCGTCACCGGCTGGATGGTGCCCACTTCATTGTTGGCCCACATCACGGTGACCAAGGCAATTGATTCAGGGTCACGTTGGATTTCCTGCTTGACGACCTCCATCCGAACAGCGCCGTCGCTATCTACCGGGAGCCACACAACGTCCGCGCCTTCGTGCTTTTCAAGCCATTCGACGGTATCCATGACCGCATGATGCTCGACGGCGGAGCAAAGGATGCGTGTACGGTGCGGGTTCTCGTCCCGCCTGGCCCAGAACAGTCCCTTCACCGCCAGGTTGTCCGCTTCCGTCCCGCCTGAGGTGAAAATAACCTCAGATGGGTGCGCCCCGGCTGCCGCTGCCAACGCCTCCCTGGCATCCTCTACCGCTCGCCTCGCGCGGCGCCCCGCGCCGTGAAGCGACGAAGGATTGCCGGTCCGCGCCAGCTCACGCGTCATCACAGCGAGCGCTTCGGCTGACAGGGGCGTGGTTGCGGCGTGGTCAAGGTATACAGGCACCTTGTAATTCTACCGACGCCGGGCGCTCAGGATTTATTACCAAGGGCAGTGATGCGCGCGCAGCAGTGTCCCGGACCATGGTCCGGATCCGGCACGATGATGCCGGCACTGAGTCCGGAGGCCGCAGCAGCACCGCTGAGGAACGCGCCGTTCATTGCGCACACCACTTCCGTGTGGTCCCGCGACAAGCGATGGAACGGACAATTGAGCAGGCGGTATCCCCCGGCGGCGTCCGGCGAGGGGTCATATCCGAGTTCCGAGAGTGCACCCAGGAAATCGCCGGGGCGTCCAACCTCGCTCCCTGCAGCTGCAGCGACATCGCGCAACGCTTCCGCCGCCGGCACACCGTCGGCCTGAGAGCGCGTGATCGCCGCGGCCATGAGGTGGCCGGCGAGGTCGTAGTGCCGCTCAGGAACAGAGACGCCCACCTCGTCCATGACGGGCCTGTAGAGCTTTGATGGCCGCCCCGACCCTGGCCCCGTCTTCTCAGCGGATTTCCTGAACTCAACCCGCAAGAGCCCTTCGCGGACCAAACGATCCAAATGGAAGGAAACCGAACTGCGGGGCACCTCGAGTGCCAAGGCAGCCTGATCCCGACTGACCGCGTCCTCCGTACTCAAAACGTACTCATAGAGCCTGCGACGGTTCTCATCGCCCAAGGCAGCAACAGCAGCGATTTTCCGGATCCACGGGAGTTCGGACGTGCCCATACATCAAAGGTATCTCTAAAAATAAGAATCGTTGCTTTAGCAGGATCCCGAAAGAGGGCGGGGTCAGGACGGTGGAACCACCACGAGGTGCGCCACGGTCTCCGCACGCGCTTGGGCCAGGGCGTTGTCATCCGGACATGCCAGGGAGACATACACCGAGGATGCGGGGACGCTGAACAACCTTGCCAGGATAACGGCCGACTGACCGCCGGTTGCCGAAGAGGATTCCACACCGAGGAACTCAACACTGTGCTGCGGCTTATCGGAGTCCTGTCCCCAACGCAAGGACGCCGACTTCAGGTTATCCAGCGCATTGCCGGCATCCAGGTATTTGAAGAGTTCCTTGGTGGAGGACACATCGTCCCCGGACACCACCAGCGGCCCCTGATTGACGCTGACCCTCACTGCGAGAGTGCAACCGTCCGTCTTCCTGTACCTGGTCTCACCCTGCATTGCGGAATGAACCACGGACCAGCCAGGCACCTCTTCCAACCTCGTGGAGACTGTGACAGGCTCCCCCGGCGCCAATGCGCCACCTGCCGCCAGCGGCAAATCCTTCGCGGCCACTGCGGCTGCGTCGTGCCCAGGCGTAATGGTGGGCGTCGCCAGCGTGGATTCCGACGGCGACGGCTTGGGTGCCGCAGGATCCGGCACGTTGACGCTGCAGGCAGCCAGCAAGACGCCTGCGGCTCCGGCGGCAACCAAGCCGGCCAGCCGTCGTCGAACGTTGTTCGCCACTATGTCTCCTTGCCTTGCTGCCGTAGCCACGCTGCTTGAATCTGACTGCCCTCTTCCCGCCGCCCAAGTAACGCGGCCTATCGCCGCGATCGAGTCTAGCCGTCCGCGGCATGGAGGCCCCGCCGGCACCGCAAACTCACTAGGCAAGTACCCACAGCCCGGCAGGGACGAGGTCTACGACCACCGGTAAATCAGCGATGCGCTCGCCGTCGGCGTATGCCACCACCCCATCGGCTTCCAGCCGCACTTTCCGGACGCGCCTGATCTCCACGGCGGGATGACCGGTATGTTTCCCGGCGAAAACCTTGGGAAACACGGCAAGAAAACGGAGCCTGGACAAAGGCTTCACCACAAACATGTCCAACCAACCGTCGTCGGGCACTGCCCCAGGGGTGATCTTCATGCCCCCGCCAATGAACTGTCCGTTGGCCACCGAAATGAGCAAGGCAGGCTGGCTCCACGACACGTCGTCGGCAGTCACGGTGTAGGTGATCCGCCGGAAAGAGCCCAACTCCCTGAGCATCGCGAGGTTGTAGCGGCTCTTCCCCCGCGGCCATCGCCAGGAATTGGCCCGTTCGTTGACGGCCGCATCAAAGCCGGCGGAAAGGACGCCGGCGAAGTACGTGGTCCGACCAGCAGAGGTGACCCGCCCGGCGTCGATCCTGCGCCCGCCTGCTTCCAGCGCGAGCAGTAGCCGGCGGCACGCGGCGGCGGTGTCCTTCAACGGCAAAGCCAACATCCGTGCCACGTCATTACCGGTTCCGCTGGGAACAATGCCAAGGGGAATGTCCAGCCCGACGAGCGCATTGACACCCAAATGGACCATGCCGTCGCCGCCCACCACCACCAAGGCCTCCACGCCGGTGGCCAGGGTCAGCTCCACCGCACTCCGCAAGGCGTCGTAGTCATCGGCCTGGAGTACGACGACGTCCCGGCCGGCGGCGCGGAGAAAAGCTGCGGCCTGGTGCCCGGCATGGCGCGTACGACCAAACGAAGCAGCAGGATTCATGGCGACAACGATCTTCTTCGGCGTACTGGAAGGGTTCTCGGCTGCCGAAGGATTCACAGCGTGAATTATGCCAGCGGGAACCACGCGCCCCGTTACCGACGTTCACATAGTGGCTGGATAAACTTGCCAGTACCGCGCCTCTTCAGAAGCGCACCGTCACCCTAGAGAAGGGCCCGTGCTTGGCCGAGGGCAGCAGTTCGCATTATCAGGTTCTCCGCGTTTCCGTCACCGCAACGGACAAGGAGATCAAAGTGGCCTACCGCAAGGCTGCCCGGAAAGCCCACCCCGATCACGGTGGAGAAGCCGAGATGTTCCGACGCGTGACCCTCGCCTACGAAACCCTCATTGATCCCCAACGCAGGGCCGAGTACGACCGCAGGTACGCCCGTGGAGCCTCAGGCGTGAGCCAGCCGAGGCCGGGCGACTACACCGGCACTGCCGCACCGGGCCCCTCCGCCACCACAAACGTCAAGCGACCTCAGGCCCAACGCAACACTGCGGGCGACCCCCCGGTTTACGTTCCGGCATTTGACGACCCCAACGAGGTTCCTCTCATCTCAGCGGCCGAAGCGGCGCAGCAAGTCCATGGACTCCCCCGCAAAAGGGGCATCTTTGGCGCCGACGCCCGCATCCAACGCGAGATGCGTACGGTCCAGCTCATCAGCCGGCAGGTCCTGCCCGCGATTCCCGCTGCGCGGCTCATCAACGGCCTGCGCTCGCCGTCGGATAACAACCACATCGACCACGCCGTCCTGTCCGGCTACCGGCTGGCCCTCATCGGTTCAATGCTGCTGCCCAAAGGCGCCTACGCCTGGGACGGGAACTCGCTGCGGCACGGCGGACGTTCGGTAGCTCCCCCGCAACTGGCCCACATCGTCCGCCACATGCAGGACCTTTTCCCCGAGCTCAATGTCACCGGCTGGGTGGTTCTGCACAGCCCTGACGGCAACCTCCATGAACCTGTGATCGACCAGTACGGAAAGGGCCAGTCGAGCCATAATGCCGTGGAGGTAGTCAACGGTGCCGGGCTTGCGAGGGGACTTAAGCAATTCCTCAGTTCGGGGCCGGCGCCGAACACCGTGGTGGTGCCCGTCCTGGCGCGACTGCTTCGCGGAATGCACTAGTCATCCCCCTGTGCCGTTTCCTGAACGCGGCCATACCCGCACGGGCTGACTAAGATGGGACGGTGTTCCGCATCCTCTTCCACACTCCAGAAATCCCGGGCAATACAGGCAACGCCATCCGTTTGGCCGCCATTACGGGGGCCGAGCTTCACTTGGTGGAGCCCCTCGGCTTTGATTTTTCCGATGCAAAGCTGCGTCGGGCCGGTCTTGATTACCATGATCTCGCCGTAGTTACGGTCCATAAGGACATCGAGGCCGCTTGGGCTGCACTCAAGCCGGAACGGGTTTTCGCCTACACCTCCGACGGCGAGACCTCCTACACGGACATCAGCTACCGCGAGGGCGACGTCCTGATGTTCGGTCCCGAATCGGTGGGCCTGCCGGACTGGCTCAAGCAGGATCCGCACGTCACCGCCCGTGTCCGCCTTCCCATGAAGCCTTCTCTTCGCTCGCTCAACCTTGCCAACGCTGCTTCAATCGCCGTCTTTGAAGCCTGGCGGCAGAACGGATTTGCCGGCGCCAAGGTGTAGCCCATCCAACGGAGCCACAGCACCGAATACCTTATGGCAGGACAGTCCCTGCCTTGGACATTCGTTGAGGAGCCTACGTGAGCGCGCTGCAGACCAGGGTGATGACAGCAAGCCGCTGCACCGCCGCGCCTTCGACGCAATCCCGTTATGCTGCCGGTTTCAAACGGGACGACATATGCTGGACGGTGATGGACATCCCCAACAATCCCGGCCCCCCGGTCTTCGAAGCTACCGGCTCTGCGACTGATCTGAATTCACAGCTGGCTGGCTTGCTCGAACTCGTGGCAGCAGGCGACCAGCAGGCTTTCGCCGAGTTCTATGGCCTCACCTCGAGGCGTGTCTTCGGTATGGCCAGGCGCGTCCTGATAGACCCTGACCTCAGCGAGGACGCCACCCAGGAGGTTTACATCCAGGTATGGCAGGGCGCCGCCAAGTTCGATCGCAGTGCGGGAAGTCCGCTGGCCTGGCTCATGACCATTGCCCACCGCCGGGCCATTGACCGTGTCCGTGCCGTGCAAGCGGCAACTGACCGCGAAGCTAAATACGGCGCAGCGAGCCAGGACCTGGACCGGGACCTGGTGGCAGAGGAAGCCGACAGCAACCTGGAGGCCGAAGCGGTCAGCCGGTGCCTCGGGACGCTCACGGACACTCAGCGCGAATCCGTCCGCCTCGCGTATTACGGCGGATTGACCTACCGGGAGGTCGCCGAGCATCTCGGTGCCGCTGTACCCACCATCAAGTCGCGCATCCGTGATGGATTACTGCGCCTGAAGACCTGCCTGGGGGTGGGTTGATATGAGCGAAAACACCAGTGGAGGCTTTATCCGCCGAATGTTTGCCAACGACATCGCCACCGACCTCGCTGAGGGCCGCGTCCTCGAACTGGCGGAAATCTATGCCTTGGACGCTGTAAGCGACGACGAACGGGCAATGATCGATGCCTACATCAAGGACGCTCCGGAAGGTCCCGAATTCCTGCAGCGGGTCCACGAAGCCCGCGAGACCCTGGCAGTCAGCTTCGCGCCCGAAGAAGCGCCGCCCGCAGGGCTCTTTGACAACATTATGGAGCGCATCAGCAACGATGCCGCCAGCCAGCCCCCCGCCGTGGCGGCAAGCCCCGACGTGGCGGGTCCCGCCGTCGACGACCTCGCAGCCGCGAGGGCGAAGCGAGAGGAACGTACCCGCGCGGGCGGGGCGCGCCGGTGGATCGTCGGAGCAGCAGCTGCAGCGGTCATTGCACTCGGTGGCATTGGAGTGGGCGCCTATGTCTCGACGCAGAACGACCCCGTCAACCAGGTACTGCAAGCGCAGGACGTCCAGAAGAAGTCCGCGCCGGTTCCCGGCGGTGGTACGGCCACCATTTCCGCGTCATCAGCCAAGGATTCCTTCGTGGTTCTGATGGATGGCGTTGCACCCGCCCCAGAGGGCAAGGTGTACCAGTTGTGGACCCTCCCCAAGGACGGCTCTGCCCCTGTACCCCAGGGCACCATGGACGCCGAGACTCTCTCCAAACCGGCCGTTGTGAAAGGGCTGTCCTCAGCTTCTTCGGTCGCGATTACCGTGGAACCCGCAGGCGGATCAAGCGCCCCCACCACAGACCCGGTCCTGGTGGTCGGGCTCAGCGCCTGACTCTTGACGCTCGACGCGCGACGGCGGCCGTCCCCTCAAGGGACAGCCGCCGTCGCGCTTTTAACCCGGTTGCTTCCGTAGCTACAACACGAGCGACAGAAGCATCACAAAGCCGAAGCCCACCACGGAGATCAGCGTCTCCATCACGGACCAAGTTTTGAATGTCTGCCCAACGGTCAGCCCGAACAGTTCTTTGACCAGCCAGAATCCCGCGTCGTTGACGTGGGACAGGAACAGGGAGCCTGCGCCGATGGCCAAGGCCAGCAAGGCTGCGTGCGTCGGGCTCAGGCTGCTGGCAAGCGGTGCCACAATGCCCGCCGCCGTCACTGTCGCCACCGTTGCTGAGCCTGTGGCCAGGCGCAGGGCCACTGCCACGATGAAGCCGAGCACCAGGACGGACATGTTGGCGCCTTCGGCCCATTTCTTGACGGCATCGCCTACACCGGCACCGATCAGGGTCTGCTTGAATCCGCCACCGGCGCCCACAATGAGGAGGATAGCTGCAATGGGCCCCAGGCTTTCACCCAATTTGGCTGTGATCCTGCTGCCCGTGAAGCCTACGGCGTATCCGAACGTCACGATCGCCAGCAGGACCGCCAGCGTCATGGCCACCAGGGGCTGGCCCACGAAGTCGACGAAGATTCTGATTGCCGGCGCCGTTTCAGGGTTGGGCCAGATGATGCCACCCAAGGCCTTCAACAGCATCAGCACCACGGGGAAGATGATGGTCAGCAGGGTCACCAGGAACGACGGCTGGCGCTTGACTTCGCTCAGGTCCGCTGCGTGCTGGGTGTCGATGCCTCCCGCTACAGCCGGGGCATCGACCGGTACCCACCGGGCAGCCAACCGCGAGAAGAGGGGGCCACAGATGATGACAGTGGGGATCGCCACGAGGATGCCCAAGCCGAGCGTCGTTCCCAGCTCCGCTTTGACTGCGCTGATCGCAATCAGTGGACCCGGGTGGGGCGGCACCAGTCCGTGAAGCACGGACAGACCGGCCAACGCCGGGATCGCGATGCGCATCAGCTTCATCTTGGACCGCTGAGTAACCAGGACGATCACGGGAAGCAGAAGCACGAGCCCGATTTCGAAGAACATGGGCAAGCCGATGATGACAGCCACGAGCGTGATCATCCACACCAGTTTGTTGCCGCTGGCTTTGGCCAACAAGGTGTCCACCACGCGGTTTGCGCCACCGGAATCAGCCAGCAGCTTTCCGAGCATAGCTCCGAGGGCAATAAGCAGGCCTACTTCCTTGAGGACACCCCCAACGCCGTCCTCGAAGTTGGTGATGACCTTGCCCAGCTCCACGCCGGACGCCAGTCCCACAAAGGCCGAGCCCAGGACCAGCGCCAGGAACGGGTGGAGCTTCAGCTTTGCGATCAGCACCACGATCAGTGCAATGCCCAGCGCGGCCACCACGAGGAGTTGGGTGTCGTGGGCTGTCCATTCCAGTACCTGCGTCGCTGTTTCCAGGACCTTCACGAGGCGGTCGCTTCGGTACCGGCACCTACAGGCCGGAGACCGAGCCGTTCAATGACTTCGTCGGCTTCCTCTGCCGGCGACGCGGAAACGCACAAGGAGATGTAGTTCTCGTCCTGGGTCGGTTCCTCAAGGGCGTCGAACTGCGACTCCAAGAGCGACGGCGGCATGAAGTGGCCGTGCCTGGAGGCAAGGCGATCCGAGATCTTGTCCTTGCTCCCCTGCAGGAAAACGAACACAACGCCTTCGCCCCGGAGGACATCGCGATATTTCTTTTTCAGTGCCGAACAGGTGATGATCGCCGGGGTTCCGGCATCCACGTGCTCCCGGATCCAATCCGAGATGATGCCCAGCCAAGGCCAGCGGTCCTCATCGCTGAGGGCCTGTCCCGACTGCATCTTTGCAACGTTCGCTTCGGGATGGAGATCATCGCCTTCGGCAAGATCCCACCCGAGTTTCCCTGCCAGTACGCCGGCTACGGTCGATTTGCCCGAACCGGAGACTCCCATAATCACCAGTACAGGTTGCTGCGCAGTCTTCGCCATCAAAGTCTGCCTTCCTCGAATAAATATGATTTAACCGAGATCAAGCATATGACACGGGTTACACCACGGCAATGTCAGAAGCCGGCGATGGTGCTGGAACCGTTGACGGACACCACATGGAAGGCTTCCGCGCTGGTCCCGGCAGGCAGGCCGGCACGCTCCCCGTTGGCCAACATCATGCTCCGGACTACCCGCTCCATACCGTCAATATCCGGGTGTTGGCTGGCATGGACACGGATCGCATCGAGCTTTGCGTCCACCTGCTCCGAGACATCAACAAAGTAGTTCTCCCGGGCCTCCGGGCTGGAGATAAACCACAACCACGGCAGCTTGTAGGCAGCCAGCCCGGCCTCAGCCAGCTCCGGGTAGGCAAAGGGGTTCTCCACGGCCGGATAGACCGCCCGAGTCACGGCTTCGCCGGCTGCGAGGTGGTCAGGGTGGCTCTTCTGGAGGCGGTCCCAGTTCCTTTCCGGGTGCATGGTCAGCACAATGTCAGGGCGTATTTCGCGGATCAGCTTCACCACCTGCTTGATGACGCCATGTGTCGGCTCAAGGTATCCATCATGCTCATGCAGGTAATGGATGTCCTTGACCCCCACCAAGGCAGCCGCTCGTTGTTGCTCCTCAGCGCGGAGTTCGGTGATCCGTTCCCTGTCCACCGGATCGAAGCCGCCGGCATCGCCGTCGGTCATGATGCAATAGCTGACCTCCACGCCGGCCGCCGTCCAGGCCGCGATGGTCCCGGCGGCGCCAAAGTCGATGTCGTCAGGATGGGCGGTAAAACAAAGCACCCGCTCAACGCGCTCCATGGAGGCGTCAAACGGGCTCTTCGCTGACGTTATGTCAGTAGGCAAAGGGATCAGCCTTTCCGCTTCTTGATCTCCGCAGTGGCCTGCGGCAGAACCTTGAAGAGGTCACCGATGATGCCGTAGTCGGCAATCTCGAACACCGGCGATTCCGCGTCCTTGTTGATGGCGACAATGACCTTGGAAGTCTGCATCCCGGCCTTCTGCTGGATAGCTCCGGAGATGCCGGCAGAAATGTACAGCTGCGGTGAAACCGTGACGCCGGTTTGGCCAACCTGTGCATCGTGGCCAATCCAGCCTGCGTCGGTGGCAGCGCGGGAAGCGCCAACTGCCGCGCCCAGGGCGTCGGCAAGCTCTTCGAGGGGGCCGAAGTCACCGTCAACGCCACGGCCGCCGGCGACGACGATCCTTGCTTCGCTGAGGTCCGGCCGGCCGCTGGCGGGCTTCTCGGTCCGCGACGCAATGCGAGCAGAGTTTGCCAAGCCGTCAGCAGGAACTTCAACTTTTGCAGTGGCCGGTGCAGTCGCGTCACCGCTCGGCGCGGGTTCTACGTTGTTGGCCTTGACCGAAAGAACCGTCACCGGAGTGGTGGCCTTCGCGGTGGTGTTGTACGAGCCCGCCAGGACCGACTTGTGCGCGGTACCGTCAGCCTCAACGCCAACGACGTCCGTAATAACGCCGGCGTTGAGCTTGATGCCAAGCCTGCCCGCGATTTCCTTGCCCTCAGGCGAGTTGTCCACGAGGACCGCGGTAGCGCCGGATGCTGCTACAGCAGCGGCCAGGTAGGCGGCCTTCGGCCCCACCAAGTAGTTATCGAGATCGTCCACCGACGGCTGGTAAACCGTGGTGGCACCGTAGGCACCCAAGGTAGCGGCGACGTCGTCGTTCAGCTCCCCGGTGAACGCGACGGCGGTCTCCCCCAGTGAGCGGGCGATGGTCAGGAGCTCCAGGCTGCTCTTCTTGAGAGCTGCTCCCGGGTTGTCAATGAAAACAAGTGCGTTTGCCATGGTTGCAGTCCCCTTTAGAGCAGCTTCTGTGCGGCGAGGAAGTCGACCAGCTTGATGCCGGCGTCGCCGTCGTCGGTGATGATGGTCCCTGCCGTCCGCGGTGGGCGGGCCTCTGCGGACTCCACCACCGTCCACGAACCGGCCAAGCCCACCTGCGAAGCGTCCACACCGATGTCGGCCAGCGACAGGGAGGCGATCTTCTTCTTCTTGGCAGCCAGGATGCCCTTGAAGTTGGGGTAACGCGGTTCGTTGATCTGGTCGGTGACCGAGACAACTGCTGGAAGCTGCGCTTCAACCGTTTCAGAGAAGGCGCCAGCGTCACGTCGTGCGCTGACCTGACCACCCGTCACCTCAAGGCTGGAGGCAAAAGTGACCTGCGGGAACGACAACCGCTCGGCGAGCTGCGCCGGGATCAGCGAGGTCTCGCCGTCCGTGGAAGCCATGCCCGTCAGGACCAGGTCCACCGGGCGGCCGTCGGCCGAGATGTGGCGAATAGCGGCGGCAAGCGCCAGCGAAGTAGCAGCCGCATCCGAACCAGCCAAAGCGTCATCGCTGAGGTGGACACCGGAATACGCGCCGATCTGTAGGGACTTCTTCACAGCATTGACCGCACCGGACGGGCCCATGCTCAACGCAATGACCTCGTTCCCGGCCTTCGGTCCGCCGCGTTCCTCCGCCAATTGGAGCGCTGCCTCGAGGGCGTACTCGTCCAGTTCGGACAAAATGCTCTCGTCACGGTCGGTTGTGTTGCCAGGTCCGGTGATGTGCCGGTCGAACTGGGCGTCCGGGACGTGCTTGACCAGAACGACAATCTTCAATGTCTCTTCCACTGTCTTCGAAGCAGCCTTCCATGCTTGTGGACGGCCAACCGCAACAGCGTGGCCGTGAATTGCCCAGCGCGTGGGCTCGTCCTAGCTAAGCATATTGCCCGCAGAAAACCACTCCCAGCGTTAAGCCCTGTTTCAGCTACGCGCGATGCTTACGCTGACCCCTGGCCGTGCCGGGTACGTCAAAACGGCGAACGACACCCGCAGGGTGCCGTCCGCCGTCGAACGCTGTTCTCCCGTCTGGGCCGCCTACTGTTGGGCGGCGTCGAGCGTGACCTCAACCTCTTGCGTCTGGCCACCGCGCTGAATGGTGACCTTGACCTTGGCGCCGGCCGGCTGTTCCCGGACCGCCGCAGTCAGTTGGTTGGGATCGCTCACGGCGTAGTCTCCGAACTTGGTCACGACGTCGCCAACCTTGAGTCCCGCATTGGCAGCAGCCGAACCCGACGTCACGGAAGCAACCTCGGCACCCACGGAGAAACCTGAATCGCTGCCCGTGGACGACTTCGAACGAACAGAGACACCGAATTGCCCATGGCTGGCCTTGCCGGTCTCGATGATCTCCTGCGCAACGCGCTTGGCGTGGTTGATCGGGACACTGAAGCCGACGCCGATGTTCCCGGCCGAAGAATCGGACGTTCCGCTGCCCGCCGAGGCGATCGCAACGTTAACACCGATGACCTCGCCCTTACTGTTCACCAATGCACCGCCGGAGTTGCCGGGATTGATCGCTGCATCGGTCTGGATCACGTTAATGGCGATGGAACCCTCATTGGCAGTCCGCTGGCTCTGGCCACCGTTCGGCGGTGCGAACTGGAAGCCCTCATCATCGCCCTGGCTCTCATCCGGAGTCCCCTCCGGCACAGCCGACGACGCAACACTAATGGTGCGGTTGAGCGTGGACACGATGCCGTCCGTCACCGTGCCGGTGAGACCCAGCGGCGAACCGATCGCGACGGCGGTGTCCCCCACGTTGATCTTGGACGAGTCGCCGAGGGTTGCCGGAACCAGGCCCGACGCGTCGCTCACCTTGATGACGGCAAGGTCTGACAACGGGTCCGTGCCGACCACAGTGGCTTTGAGGACCTTACCGTCGTTCGTGCGGACCTCGATGGCGGCATTGGCCGTGGCGCCGTCGAGGGTGACCACGTGAGTGTTGGTGAGGATGTGGCCCTGATCGTCCAGGATGATGCCGGACCCGGTTCCGCCTTCACTGCCACTCGTTGCCTTGATAGTCACCACACTGGGCGAGGCCTTGGCTGCCGCTGCGGTGATGACGTTGACGTCGTCCTTGTTGTTCACAATCACCGTGCTCGACTGTCCGCCTGTGGAGGCGGCAGGTGCCGGGTTATCCCATAGTGCGTTACTGCCGGCCACTACGCCGCCACCGATCAGGCCCGCCGCGAGCATGCTGGCCACCAGGGTACCGACGCCGAACGCCGGCTTACGCTTGGTTGCTACCGCTGAAGAGTGCCCGGGGGTGTGCTGCATTCCGGGGCCGTTGTGACCTTGTGCGGTGTGGAATCCTTGTGCGTTGTGGAACTGGGAACCAGCACTGCCGTTGGCTCCCGGGTTTGAGCCGCCATAGAACGGCTGGTGCTGCGGGTAGCTCGGGCGGTGACCTGAATCCTGCTGCTGCGGAGCGCCGTAGTACTGCGGCTGCTGCGGGGCTGCTGGCTGCTGGAAAGCCGGCAAAGGAGTGGTGTTGTCCGTCCCGGCTCCTTGCCCGGAACTCCAGGCAGGCTGCTGCTGGGTGGCGGAGGCGTCGTTCTGCTCCCCCGTCGTATCCCGCGGCTCTGACGGCTCGCGGTTCTCTGGTGCGGTGCCCTGCGCTGGGTTCTCCGTCATGGGTGTTCCTTTCATCCTCGTCTCCAACAACTATGTACCCATTAACTGGAACAAAAGCGGACGTTCGCTGGGAGCTTCCTGAAAGGGGTTGGCAACGTTCGTCCGGCCCTTCAATTTCTCCCTCAACGCCTCAACAATCCAGCTCTCTCCTATATTTCGCTGGTGGCATATTCACCCCTGTGGACGGGCCATGGGGTGCACCATAGAATCAAGAGGAATTGCCACAGCGACCTGCGGCTTTACACCATGCGTGGGGGCGCTGAGCATTCTGTGACGATTGGTACGCCTTGTTCCAGTCGCAGACGTGCTGAAGGGTTGCACATGCGGTCAATAGTTAAACGCGTACTCGCCGTGATTGGCCTGGTTGGAATGTTGGCCCTCCCGGCCACATCCGCTTGGGCTGAAAGTCCAGTGACGCTCGATCCCACCACCAAGATTGTGGATTCGGCGGGCGTGCTCGGCGGAGATAAAGCCAAGGTTCAAGAGGCCATTCAGAAGCTCGGGGCTGACCACGCCATGACGCTGCACGCTGTGTTCGTCAAACGGTTCGAGGACCCCGCCGACCGCGTGGAATGGGCCGCTGCCGTGGCAGACCAGGCAAAGCTTGGCTCCAATGCCATGCTGCTCACCGTAGCTACAGATACACGGCAATATTTGTTGAGCAAGCCAAACAATAGCAAAATCACCAATGCCCAAAGGGACACGATAACCAGTAAGGCAATTGACCCCCAGCTGCGTGCAGGGAACTACGCTCAGGCAGTCATCGATGCAGCCGCAGCCATCGGAGATGCTGCAGGCGGAGGCAGCGGAACTGTGCCCAACGGAAACGCTGGTGTCGGAGTACTCGTCGGAGTAGGCGTTGTAGCGGCCGGCGGCGCCGGAACCTACCTCTACCTCCGAAACCGCCGTAAGAAAGGCAGCACCAAGGCTGTCAGCGCCAGCTATGGACCACAAGGCGAACAGCTTGACCCCTTGGCTGGCCTGACCATCCCTGAACTGCGCCAGAAGAGCGGCTCGCTGTTGATCGAGGCGGATGACGCCATCAAGTCCAGCGAGCAGGAACTCGGTTTCGCCCAGGCGCAGTACGGTGACTCCGCGATTGGCAACTTCACCAAGGCCTTGGAAGAGGCAAAGGGCCACATGACTGAGTCCTTCAAGCTGCAGCAGCAGCTGGATGACCACATCCCTGACACCGAAGAGCAGCAGCGGAGCTGGCTCGGCGAGATCATCCGCCGATCAGAAGCCGCCCTGGCATCCTTGCGTGATCAGAAGGCTGACTTTGACTCTTTGCGCGAGCTTGAAAAGAACGCTCCGCAAGCCTTGGCAGCCGTGACCGCGGGAGCCAAGGAGGCCGATGCGAAAATCGCCAGCGCAGAGCAATCCCTTGAAGGATTGCGCGCCAAGTATGCCGAATCTGCCTTGACTCAGGTCTCCGACAACATCCTGCAGGCCAAGGAGCGGCTGGCGTTCGTGCAGAACGCCGTCACTGCCGCCCAGGAGAAGTTGGCAACCGGCGAGAACAGCCTTGCGGCCGTGGCAGTACGTGCCGCAGAGGAAAGCCTGCACCAGACCAACGTGTTGATCGATGCCATCTCCAAGACGGCCGGCAGCCTGGACGAGGCCCGTACGTCGTTGGAAGGCGCCGTAGCGGAAACCAGCCAGGACCTGGCCCAAGCACGGGCCATGATCCAGTCCGGCGAACACCCGGAACTTGCCGGTCCCGTGGCCGGAGTCGAAGCCGCCCTGGCTCAGGTGAAGACCGAGATCCAGGGTGGAAAGATCGATCCCATCGCGACGCTTAGTCGAGTGGAGTCGGCCCACCAGGCGCTCGACCAGTCTTTGTCCGGCATCCGCGACCAGCAGGAGCAGGCCCGCCGCGCCCAGGCCTCATTGCAGCAAACCATCATGGCCGCACAGGCACAGATCAGCGCCACATCGGATTACATCACAGCTCGTCGCGGCGGCGTGGGCACGGAGGCTCGAACGAGGTTGGCGGAGGCTCAGCGCAACCTCGATTACGCGCTCTCCATCTCACGCAATGACCCCGTCACGGCTCTGACCTACGCCCAGCAAGCACATTCGCTTGCAGCCCAGGCGGCACAACTCGCACAGTCTGACGTCGACCAATTCGGCTACGCCGACCAGGGCTACGGACGCGGTGGAATGTTCGGCGGTGGTGGCGGAGGCGGTGGCCTCGGCGGCGCTATCCTCGGCGGCATCCTCATCAACTCCATCCTGAACGGCGGCGGAGGCGGCTGGGGCGGCGGCGGCAATGACGGCGGCGGCGATGGTGGATTCTTTGGTGGCGGCGGCGATTCCGGCGGAGGTTTCGACAGCGGCGGCTGGGGTGGCGACGGCGGCGGTGGAGGCGACTTCTAGCCAGACAGACTAGGCGGGGTCCATGCCCCGCATAGAAGCGGTACAACAACTGATCACTGATTTCAGTGTCACCACTGAGCAGGACGAA
This sequence comes from Pseudarthrobacter sp. PvP004, assembly GCF_017876035.1. Classification (NCBI taxonomy): domain Bacteria; kingdom Bacillati; phylum Actinomycetota; class Actinomycetes; order Micrococcales; family Micrococcaceae; genus Pseudarthrobacter; species Pseudarthrobacter sp. PvP004. The sequence continues at coordinate 674,314 of NZ_JAGINL010000001.1, read as the reverse complement.
AGGCAACACAATGGTTAAGCAGTCCATTTTCGGTCGGATCTCGCAGCTCGCCAAGGCAAACATCAACGCCTTGCTGGACCAGGCTGAGGACCCGCAGAAGATGCTGGACCAGATGGTCCGCGACTACACGAACAACATTGCCGAGGCGGAATCAGCCGTAGCCCAGACCATCGGTAATCTCCGGATGCTGCAGGCCGACTACAACGAAGATGTCAAGAACGCCCAGGACTGGGGCAACAAAGCCTTGGCAGCGTCGCGGAAGGCCGATGAGTACCGCTCGGCCGGTGATCCTGTTGATGCCCAGAAGTTCGACAACCTTGCAAAGGTGGCCATCCAGCGTCAGATGACCGCAGAGTCCGAAGCGAAGGCAGCAGAACCGAGCATTGCTTCCCAGACTGAGGTAGTGGACAAGCTCAAGACCGGGCTTGACCAAATGAAGAACAAGCTCAACCAGCTAACCGCCAAGCGCAACGAACTGGTAGCACGCTCCAAGACCGCTGCCGCGCAGTCCCAGGTGCACGACGCCCTCAAGAGCATCGACATCATGGATCCCACCAGCGAGGTTGGCCGCTTCGAAGAGAAAATCCGCCGTGAAGAGGCCAAGGTTTTGGGCCAGCAGGAACTCGCCAGCTCCAGCCTTGACGCCCAGTTCAACCAGCTCGAAGACCTCGGAGAGCAGACCGAGATTGAGGCCCGCCTTGCGGCCTTGAAGTCGGGCGGCTCCAAGCCCGCCATCGGCGCAGGAGCCCCGGCGTCAACCGGCGCAACAGTCGACGAAGCTGACTTCGACAAGCTCTAAGGAACGCATCGGGCGGACAGCCCAAAGCCGTGCTCGCGGAACCAGAATGGGCCGGATCCTGAAAGGGATCCGGCCCATTTTTGCTTTGCGCTCCTCGTCCAGCCTTAGGAAGGCACTGACGGATCTTGCCCGGGGCTGACGTCGGTCGCCACTTCTGCGCGGATCTCGAAGCCCTTGGGGTGGAAATAGGTGACCGTGCACTCCAAGACCTCTCCGTGAGGTCCAAGCGTAGTCCGCTCCAGGCGTGGCACCATGGCGAACCCGCGGACGTTGAGAGCGTCTGCCAGGTGCTCGGGCGGTGCATGCATGGTCACGGTTATTTCTGCCCGGTGGAGGGGCTTCAGCGTCCTGTCCTGGATGACCTGGTAGATGGAGTTCCGCTCGGCATCCGCCAGGCTGATATGGCGGCCGATATGCGACGGGATGAAAATCTCCGCAATGGCATAAGGCCATCCGGCGCTTGAGTAGGAGCGGCGGATCACCAGCACCAGGTTGTCGTCAGACACCAGCTTGGCCGGCACTGACTTGTCCTTCTCCATCCACTTGTATTCGATGAGTCCCTTGACGGTCTTCATGCCGGCCGCAGTAAACGTCTCCATGAATGGCGCCAAGCGGTTCAGCATCTTCGCAGGACGTTGGGCCATCACGAAAGTCCCCTTGCCCTGCCTTCGGACCAGCAAACCCTTCACGACCAGGGTTTCGATCGCTTTTCGGACAGTGGTCCGGCTGATGCCGTAGGCATCCATCAGGAACTCTTCCGTAGGTATCCGGGAGCCTGGCTCCAGACGGCTGACGTGATCCGTTAGAACGTCAGCCACCTGCTGATACACGGCAACAGGACCATCCCTCTGAAGGACTTCACGCCCATCTCCAAGTTTGTAGTCTTCATTGACCATTGGGCGTCCCATCCATTTCTTGCCTCAGCAAATCCGGGTTTGATGCTAGCACCGGTACCCCGGTGACCAGTTAAACAAAAGATCCGGATCAGTTGTCACTGATCCGGATCTTTCTCCAGTTGCGGGGACAGGATTTGAACCTGTGACCTCTGGGTTATGAGCCCAGCGAGCTACCGAACTGCTCCACCCCGCGTCGCAAGAACAACTCTACCGCACCCTCCAGGGCGCTTATGACCATATGGCATCTAAGGTGCCGCAGATCACTCCCCCGCGCCTGAACGAATGCCTATAGACCGTGGATCGCTTCCGCATCATGCCGCGACCGCGTCCACCATTCCCACCAGAACTCTGCGGGCCAGGCCGAACCCGAGGGACGTGAGAGAGGGTTGGGACCAAACCCGAGGGACGTGAGAGAGGGTTGGGACCAAACCCGAGGGACGCGAGAGAGGGTCGGGACCAAACCCGAGGGACGTGAGAGAGGGTTGGGACCAAACCCGAGGGACGTGAGAGAGGGTCCGGCTTGCGTGCAGGGGTCTTCAGGGATTGCGGGCAAAACAAAAGGTCCGGATCAGTGTTTACTGATCCGGACCTTTTTCTCCAGTTGCGGGGACAGGATTTGAACCTGTGACCTCTGGGTTATGAGCCCAGCGAGCTACCGAACTGCTCCACCCCGCGTCGCAAGAACAACATTACCGTCCGGTGAATGTCAGACCAAATCCTGGCGACGTGATGTGCATCTCCCCTAACGCGAAAGGCCGGCACCCGCCCCCGACAGGGAGCAGGCGCCGGCCTTTGGCCGCCTACAGAGCTAGCTGCTTGGCGACGGCGACGGTGTCGCGCTGGGAGTAGCTCCCGGCGTCGCTGTCGGCGCAGGCGTAGCGTCCAAACGGGCCTGAGCGTCGATCGCCTTCTTCAGTGCCTCAGACAACTTGGTCTGTTGCGCACCGTAGCCGGCGAAGTCGCCCTTGGCCAATGCGGCCTGGCCGTCCTGAATAGCCTTGTTGGCCTCATCGAGGGCTGCCTTGAGGTCGGCCTTGGCGTCGGTGGGCCCGGCAGGCGGCGGAGTGGTGCCAGGAGGCGAGGTGGGCGTCTGGCCATTGTTGTCGGAGTCGCCGGCAGTAGCACCGGAATCACCGCCGAACAACTGGTCCAAAGCTTCATCCAAGGTGGGCGCGAAGCCGATCTTGTCACCGAATGCCACCAGCACACGCTGCAATGTGGGGTACGACGTCTCACCTGTGGACTTCAGGTAGACAGGCTGCACGTAGAGCAGACCACCGCCTACAGGAAGAGTCAACAGGTTGCCGTTCAGTACATCGGATGCACCCTGCCTCAGAAGGTTAAGCGCCTGAGAGACGGTGGGATCAGAGTTGAACTTGTTTTGCGCCTGTCCGGGACCCGGGACCTGTGTATCGGTCGGGAGCTCCAGGAGCCGCAGCTTTCCGTAACTCTCCCCCTTGACTCCCTTGACGTTTCCGGCGTCCGAGTCAGCCGCCAGGAACCCGTAAAGGATGTTCCGGGCGCTGCCGTTGACCGTTTGAGGAATGAAGGACGAGGTCAGCTGGAACGCCGGCTTCTCCTGGTCGGGCATCTGCAGCGACATGTAGAACGGCGGCTGCTTGACGGCTTCCGAAACGGTGGGATCGTTCGGAACACTCCAAGCATCGTTGTTCTGGTAGAAGCTGTCCGGGTCGGTCACGTGGTAGCGGCCGAGCAGTTCACGCTGGACCTTGAACAGGTCCTCTGGGTAGCGAACGTGGCTCATGAGATCGCCGGACATTTCCGAGTACGGCTTGATGACCGTGGGGAAGACCTTTTGCCATGCCTTCAGGATGGGGTCCTGGTCATCCCATGCGTAGAGGTTGACGGAGCCGTCATAGGCGTCCACTGTTGCCTTGACCGAGTTGCGGATGTAGTTCACCGAGCTGTTCGGCAAGGCGACAGTACGTCCTGCACTGGTTTGCGAGTCCACAGTAGCGTTCTGCAGCTGCTGCGGCTGGGAGTACGGGAAGTACTGGCTGGTGGTGTAGCCGTCAACAATCCACTTGACGCGGCCGTCCACAACTGCCGGGTAGGCGTTGCCGTCGACGGTCAGGTAAGGGGCGAGCTTCTCAACGCGTTCGCGTGGGTTGCGTTCGTAGAGAATCTGGGATTCAGCATTCACGCCGTCCGAGAGCAACAGGTCTGAAGACTGGAACTTGATGGAGTACAGGATCCTGTTGAGCCAGTTGCCTACGTTCGGTCCGCCGTTGCCGCTGAAAGTGTACTGCGTCTCTCCACCACCTTCCCGCCCTGCTGGTCGGTCCTGCTCGCGGTTCGGGGCACCGTCCGGCGCTCCGACGATGGAGTATTCGGGAGAATTTTCGCCGAAGTAGATACGGGGCTCGTATGAAGTGTCATTGCCGAGGACGCCGTTGGACGGGATGCCAGACTGCAGGAACTCCGGCTTGCCGTCGGCCGTGAACTTGTTGCCCTTGGCTGCGACAACGCCATAACCATGGGTGTAAACGATGTGCCTGTTAACCCATGTCTGCTGGTTGGCGCTCAGGCCATCCGGGTTCAGTTCGCGAACCGCAATTACGGTGTCCTGGACTTTGCCGTCAACCATGTAGCGGTCAACATTCAGGGTTTGCGGGAACTGGTAGTACGGGCGGTACTGCTCAAGCTGGGCAAACGCCGAGGAAATGAGGTTCGGGTCAAGGAGACGGATATTGGCAGTAGTCTGCGCGTCCGCTGCCAAGGCACCCGTAGTCGCCGTGGTGGTGGCGTTGTAAGCCGACACATCGATCTTGTCCAGACCGTACGCTGCCCGCGTCATCTTGATATTTCGATCAATGAACTCCTTTTCCAAGGTGTTCTCCGACGGACGAACCTGGAACTGCTGAATAACCCATGGATAAACACCGCCTGCCAGAATGGCGGTGATGACCAACATCGCGGTACCGATCACCGGCAGGCGCCACCGACCAATGATCGCGGCAATGATGAACAGGATGGCCACAAGGCCCGCAGCCACAGCAAGGATCGCTTTGGTGGGGACAACGGCATTAACATCCGTGTACAGCGCACCGGCCCAGCGGCCCGAGTTGCTCTGGACAGTTGTGTACCTGTCCAGCCAGAAGTTAACGCCCAGCAGGATCAGGAAGAGTGCACCTGTTACCGCGATGTGGATCTGCGCTGCACGGCTGGTGAAGATGCCACGCTCCATAAGACGGATGCTGCCGTACAGATAGTGGGTCAGGATGCCTGCGATACCGGCTACGACGGCAATGCTGATCAGGAAGCCTGTGATGAAACCCAGGAACGGCAGCGACATCAGATAGAAGCTGATGTCCATGTTGAACAATGGGTCTGCCTGACCGAAGGGCTCCTGGTTGAAGAACAACAGGGCCTTCTGCCACTGGCTGGCTGCCGCGCTGCCGGCAAAGAGCCCGAACAGGATGGGCAGGCCGATCATGACCACGCGGCGGACAGGCTCAAGCTGAGCCTGGTAGCGGTTGAGGTTGTCCCGGGCCTCGGCATCAGGCGCATAGACGGGCCGGGAGCGGTAGGCGATCCTGATGGCAAAGAACACCGCGGCAAACATCATGGCGAAACCGATGAGGAACGTAATGATCCTGGCTAGGTTTTCGCGGATATAAACTTCGAAGAAGCCAAGCTGCTGGTACCACAGGACGTCAGTCCACACATTGGCGAAGAAAATGAACCCGACGACGGCCACTGCCACGACAATGAGCGTCGGAGTCAGGGCACCTCGTCTCAGCGGTGATCTTCCGGGCGGGTTGGAGCTGGCGGGACGGGACAAACTCTGTACCTCATTGGTGTCAGTGAACAGTCGGTGTGCGCGTGTTGACTTTTTCTGCCGCTGGGATGTGGCAGGGGCCGTCATCTATGCCACGAGTGGCGGTGAAGCTAAGTTCCACCGTCAGTCTAGTTGTTTGTGCAGGTGGGAAGGCTCCCCGTGTCCTGACCGGATCCGAGCCGCTCCACGGCCGAGGTCGCATCGGCCAAAGTTTCCACTTTGACAACCTGAAGTCCGTTGGGAACATGGCCCACGACATCGGCACAATTGGATGCCGGCGCCAAGAACATGCTGGCACCCTGTTGACGGGCGCCGATCATCTTTTGGGCAATGCCCCCGATAGGTCCCACGGCGCCATCGGCGGTGATGGTGCCAGTGCCGGCGACGTGCTTGCCGCCTGTGAGGTCCCCGGGCGTGAGGTTGTCCACGATCCCCAGAGCAAACATCATGCCTGCGCTTGGTCCACCAACATTGTCCAAGGAAATGCTGACGTCGAACGGGAATGTGAAGTCGCTGGCCAGCAGCACGCCCAGAACGTACCGGTCGGCTTGGTTCTTGGTGGGGGTTATCGTTTCAGAAACTGCGGTGCCGTTCCTGTCCAAGCCGACCACCGCCGGGGACCCAGCGCCGGCGGCAAGCTCAGCTTGGACCACGCTCATGGACGTGATCGCCTTGCCATTGATGGAGACCAGACGGTCACCCTCCTGGATTTTCCCTGCGGATGGTGACGGCTCAGACAAACCTGCCACGTTGAGCCGCTGCTCAAAAGGAATCTCGAGCTCACGCAACGCCGCAGCCACCGCATTCTCCTGCGATGTCTCCATGGCAATTTCACCCTGCTGCACCGTCTGCTCGGCCGTGGTGCCCTTGGGATAGATGAGTTCTTCCGGATAGATGGCTTTGGAGGGATCCACCCAGGCGCGGAAAACATCAAAGATGGTGGCCGGACTCTTCGGACCGCCGGTCATGACCACGGTAGTCAGGTCAAGGTTGCCGTTCGCCGGAAAGGACTCGCGGCCGGAAATACTAATGACCGGTTTGTCTCCGTCCTTACCAAGGGTGTTGAACGTGGGACCCGCCGACTCTATGACATACGGCACCGGCAACGCTGCTGCCCCGATGCCCAGGCCGAGAGCGAGGAGCCCTGAGATCACCATGATCATGTACCGGCCGTCGCGGGGCGGTGCCGTCGGCGCGGAGGTGGAATCGGCGTCGGGCGTCTGACGCGGGTCCAATGAGCCCTCGGGGCTGGGCGAAGTAAGCATTGAGGCCTCTCTATGCCGGCGTTGCGTGACCGGATCCATGGCTCCTGCCGCCGAAAGCGGCGGCGGCACATACCAAACATCAACACTACGCGGTCTGACGTTGCAGGACTGCTTTGCCTACAGCGAACGGCACCTCCTCCGGGCAGACAGCCTTCCGGCCGCGCGGTACGGTGAAAGAGATCACCAGCCAGTTCGACGATCGGCGGCACCATGACTTCCAACCCCAACAATCCGTCCAACGACGACGACACCCCCAAGGATCCGCTGGCAGAAATGCTCCAGAACCTGATGGGCGGTCAGGGCATGGGCAACATCGATCCCGCCGAGCTGGCCAAGGCCGCGGGCCTGCCCAACGATCCCCAGCTTCTTCAGCAGATGTTCGCCCAGGTTCAGGCAATGATGAGCTCCACGTCTGAAGGCCCTGTGAATTGGCAACTGGCGCACGAGAATGCGCGGCGCGTCGCTGCTGCCGGTACAGATCCCTCGGTCAATGCTCAGCAGACCAGGGAAGTCGACGAAGCACTGAGGCTTGCGGAACTTTGGCTGGACCCAGTGACTGATCTCTCGGCAACGGGCCTGATCGGCCGGGCGTGGTCGAGGGCCGAATGGGTCGAAGCGACTCTGGGGACGTGGAAGCGCCTGACCGAGCCGGTCGCCAACAGCATCGCCAATGCCTTGTCCAATGCGCTCACCCAGCAAATGCCTGAAGAAATGAAGTCCATGATGGGTGGCGCCTCGTCCATGCTGCAAAACATGGGCGGAGCGATATTTGGCATGCAACTTGGACAGGCTATCGGGGCATTGTCAGCCGAGGTTGTGAGCTCCACAGACATCGGTGTCCCCCTGGCAGACCTGGAAATGGCCTTGCTGCCGGCCAACGTTGCCAAATTCGGGGAAGGCCTCAGCCTCCCCGAGAACGACGTTCGACTCTTCCTCGCCGTACGTGAAGCTGCCCACGCGCGGCTGTTCGTCCAAGTGCCCTGGTTGCGTGGCCACCTGCTGGGTGCCATTGAGGCATACGCCCGCGGCATTCACATCGATATGTCCCGCATTGAAGACCTCGCCCGGGACCTTGACCCGAGCAACCCCGAAGGAATTCAGGAAGCACTGTCCCAGGGAGTCTTCACACCGGAACGCACTCCCGTGCAGACGGCCGCGCTGGAGAAGCTCGAAACAGCGCTTGCTCTGGTGGAAGGCTGGGTGGACGAGCTCACAGCGGAAGCAACCAGCAAGGTGCTGCCATCATCGACTGCGCTGCGCGAAACCGTGCGTCGTCGTCGCGCAACAGGCGGACCGGCCGAGCACGCATTCTCGTCCCTCGTTGGTTTGGAACTTCGCCCCCGCAGGCTCCGGGAAGCAGCAACGCTGTGGGCCACGCTGAAGGAAGAACGTGGAATCGCCGGCCGTGACGCAATCTGGCACCACCCGGATCTCCTGCCCACCGGTGCGGACCTGGACGACCCCAAGGGCTTCTCCGAACGTCGGCGCCTTGCCGAGGCAAGTGACAGCGAAGTTGATGACGCCCTGCAGAAGCTTCTGAGCGGCGGCTACGAGACCTCCGACGGCGATGAAGGAGAAGCTTCGGATTCAAAGGACACGTCCACGGAGAAGGGATCCGGCAAAGAGCCGGAAACGGATGAGTCCGACCCCGAGGCACCCACCAAATAGGCTCCGCCCTCGACAACAGAAGTTTGCAACGGCCGCCATCTCCATGGCGGCCGTTGTTCGTTTAAGGCACCGTCATCGGGTAAATTCCGTCGTCCGGGCTTAGTCAGCCACGTCCCCAGCTGGAACGCTGGAGTTTTCCGAGCCTTGTTCTTCCGGGAGTCCCCGGGATGTAGCAAAGGCAACGCCTTCCAGAAAGGCCTTTGCCCGATGAGTCTCAGGGTATGCCTCGACCAGTCTCCAGAACTCTGCGTTGTGGCCCGCCACCAGCAAGTGCGCGAGCTCATGCACCAGGACGTAGTCGATGACCCATTGCGGCATGGGTTGCAGCTTGTTCGACAACCTGATGGTGCCGTCCGCAGGAGTCGCCGAACCCCACCGGGAGTTCTGGTTGGACACCCAGCGAACCGACGTCGGAACCGCCCGCCCGCCGAGGTACGTCCGAGAAAGGTGCTCGGCATGATTGGCGAGGGCTTGGTCCGTGGCGGGACGGCGCCTGCCAGCACCCGCTTGCCGTTCTCCCTGTTTCTTCAGCTTGGCCAGCATTCGCCGGACCCACTCACGTTCCTGGGACTTGGTGAAGCTCGCCGGGATAGCGACCACGGCCTTCCCGTCTTCCCAAAATGCAGCAACAGTTCGGCGGCGCCTGGCTGATCGACGCACGACGACCGGAGCGCCGTCGTCCGTAGTGTGCGGAACGCCGGCATCGGTGGCGGATGGACGCGTCATCAGAGCTCCGAACTCTCAGCGAGTACGGCCAGGACAGCTTCGCCATAGCGTTCAAGCTTGGATGGGCCAATCCCAGCCAGGCCAGCCAGTTCCTCAAGCGATGAAGGCTTGGCTTCGGCGATTGCCGTGAGCGTAGCGTCCGTGAAGACAACATAGGCCGGAACGTCGGCCGTCTGGGCTTCGTCCCTGCGCCACTGCCTCAGCGCATCGAACGTTTGTTCCTCATATGTGGGCGGGCACTGGTTACAGCGCCCCACCTTCCGCTCGGCTCCACTTGCCAGCATGCTTCCGCAGACCTTGCACGACGCCGGTGCGGCAGCTTTCCGTCGGGTGGGACCTGTCTTGCTGCGTGCGTTGGCGGAAGCCACGGAATTGGGGCGAAGTCCGTCAAGGAACCTTGACGGCTTGCGGTTGGCGCGGCCACCCGGCGTTCGGGCTGTGGACCATGAGAGATTCAGATGCTCGCGAGCGCGGGTGATGCCGACATAGAGCAACCTGCGTTCTTCGTCAACGTCCTCCGGGGTGTCTGCGAAGGAAATGGGCATGAGGCCTTCGCTGAGGCCCACCAGGAACACGGCATCCCATTCCAGGCCCTTGGCGGCGTGAAGGGAAGCCAGAGTCACACCTTGAACGGTTGGCGCGTGCTGCGCGACCGATCGCTCTTGTAGCTCGTTGACGAACTCAGCCAGGGTGAAGGACTCTCCGCGGCTGACGGCAAGCTCATCAGCCAGTGCGACCAAAGCTGCCAGGGATTCCCAACGCTCTCGCAGTGCACCTCCGCTATGGGGGGCGGCATCCGTATACCCGAGTGACGCAACGATGTCCCGAACGATTTGGCCCAGTGCTTCCTGGGGTCCTTCGGCCACGGCGCGGGTTGCCGCCCGTAACTGGAGGATCGCATCACGGACTTCCTTGCGTGCGAAGAACCGTTCCCCTCCCCGAAGCTGGTAGCCAATCCCGGCTGAAGCAAGGGCTTGCTCATACGCTTCAGACTGGCCGTTGGTGCGGAACAAGATAGCAATCTCGCTGGCCTTGACTCCGGTATTGAGCAGCTCCTGGATTCGGCCTGCCACCACGGCTGCCTCGGCCTCGTCATCCGGGCACTCCATGAACCGCGGTTCCGGTCCGGAGGGCCGCTGCGCGACGAGCTTGAGGGGAGGCGCCCACGCTGCATCTGCCACCGGGCCGCCGCTTCGTCGGGAGCCGAGGAGGTCGTTGGCGAGCTTCACCACTTGCGGGGTGGACCGGTAGTCACGAATGAGCTTGACGACTGTGGCTCCCGGGAACTGTGCTTTGAACCCCAGCAGGTGCTTGGGTGAAGCTCCGGTGAAGGAGTAGATGGTCTGGCTGGCATCGCCCACCACACACAACTCGTTCCGGCCTCCGAGCCACAAATCCAACAGCCGTTGTTGCAGGGGCGAGACGTCCTGGTATTCGTCCACCACGAAGTGGCGGTATTGTTCCCGGACTGTTGCCGCTACTTTCGGATCCTCCTGGAGGATCCCTACCGTGATGAGGAGAACGTCTTCAAAGTCGATGACGTTCCGGTCGGTTTTGATGTCCTCGTATGCCTGGAACACCCGGGCGACCGCAGTGAGGTCGAAACCTCCGGGAGTACCACGGTCTTGGGCATTCTCCAGGTAGTTGGCGGGCGTCAGCATGGACACCTTGGCCCACTCAATCTCGGCCGCAAGGTCCCTGATGGATGCACGGTCAGTGCTGAGGCGAAGCCTGCGGGAGGCCTCGGCGATCATGTTGGCCTTGTGGTCCAGCAGATTAGGTAGAGTGCCGCCGATTGCCTGCGGCCAAAAGAACTGCAACTGCCTCAAAGCGGCGGCGTGGAAGGTACGGGCTTGAACGTTGGCAACACCAAGATCGCGAAGCCTGCTGCGCATCTCAGCTGCGGCCCGGGCGGTAAAGGTCACGGCCAGAAGCCTCTGGGGGCTGTACACCCCGGAGTGGACCCCATAGGCAATGCGATGAGTGATGGCGCGTGTTTTTCCCGTGCCTGCCCCCGCGAGGACGCACATGGGTCCCGTCAAAGTACTGGCTACTTCGCGTTGCTCTTCATCCAGGCCGCTAAGTATGCGCTCCTCCAGTGAGCCTCCGCCGTCGAAAATTCCTTCGGTCACGGCTGGAGGTCTTCGATGACGCCGCCGTACCAATGCTCAATCAATGAACGCGCGATGGACAAGCGCGTTGAGATGGTGATTTCACCGCTCAGCACAGCTTCCTGCAGCTCCTCGCGGCTGAACCACCGAGCCCGGGTGACCTCTACGCCGTCGGGCCGCGCTACGGCGTCGTTGGTTCTGGCGGTGAATCCCAGCATGAGGGAGGCAGGGAACGGCCACGACTGTGAACCGAGATACTGGCAGGCCGTCACACGGACACCCACTTCCTCCCCGATTTCCCGAACAACAGCCTGCTCCAGCGATTCACCCGGCTCAACGAATCCTGCGAGCGTCGAGTAGTTCCTGGCGTCCACGGGCCCTCCGCCGCCCAGCAGAAGCCGGCCATCAGGGCCAACCACCGTGACGATAATGGCGGGATCCGTCCGCGGGTAATGCTCCGAGTTGTCCTTGGGACAGCGCCGAACCCAGCCCCCGGCTTCGATGTCCGTGGGCGTGCCGCACTGCGGGCAATGCGTGTGGGTTGCATGCCAGTTGGAGATTGCGCTGGCCTCAATGAACAAAGCGGTGTCCTTGGCGTCCAGACGCGCCGCAACATCCCGGAAGCCTGCCCATTCAGCACCCAGCGGGACCGTGGCGGTGCCCGGCGCCGGCGGTTCCGCGACAGTGAACAGCACAACGGACGTGCCTTCCGGCAATGATGACGACGTCAAGGTGGTGCCCAGGTAGATGGCAGCAACAGCACCGCCACCCGACGCGTTAAGAGCGTCCCAGAGCGGAGCGGCATCCCCGAACCAGAGACCGTCAGCAGTCACCAGCGCTTTGCGCTGCGAAATGACCATGGCCTTGGCCGTACCGGAAGCGACGAGATCCTCAACCATCCCAGGCTTCATACGGACGCCCGAGCCGCGATCCACCATGGCAGGGCGGACGGGAAGAACGGTCTCCATCAGGTGATTGGCAAGCGCCGGCGACTCCGTATAACTCATGTCTCTACCGTACTGACTCGTACCGACAAAAAACATTTGGAAAGGTCCCCTGTTGTGGACACCACCCCAGGGGATCACCCGCTTGGGCAACTACGCCGTGCTTTCCCCCACATTTGAAGGGTATTTGCTGCGGATCTGAAGACTCGCCGCACTGCATCATGGCCACGGGCCGCACTCAATCTACCGTGGAGAACGTGAGAAGAACACCGCTCGAACTGGCCGCCATAGCAACCGCGGCGGTGCCTGGCCTTTCGCCGACGGCCGCAGCCTATTCCCCCGACGACGACGCAGACTTCGACTCAGCGTCGCTACTCGACGCAGAAGGCAAACGCTGGCGGGTCCGCTCACCGCGACATCCGGAAGCCAGCACGCGTCTGGAAACCGAATTCATGGTGTTGCGGGCTTTCGCCCCGGCCATCCGCGCTGAGCTGCCTTTTCATGTGCCCACCATCGCCGGCACGGTGCGGCAAGGAGCCTTGACGACGTTCGTCTACGCCCACATGCAAGGCTCCACGCTTTCCATCGAAGAACTTTCAGCCGGCAGTCCTGCCCTGGCCCGGGAAGTCGGAGCAGCCCTGGCAGCCATTCACGACTTGCCACTGACCTTGGTCACCAACGCCGACCTTCCCAGTTACTCGGCCAATGAGTTCCGGCAACGCAAACTCAACGAGCTTGACCAAGCAGCAACCACGGGCAAGATTCCGGCCACCCTGCTGCGCCGCTGGGAGCACGCCCTCGAAGACGTTGCACTTTGGCGCTTCAATCCTTCAGTGGTCCATGGGGACCTTCATGAAGACAACCTGATGGTGCAGGATGACACCGTGACGGCCCTGACGGGTTGGACCGATCTCCGAATCGGCGATCCTGCCGACGACTTCGCCTGGTTGGTGGCATCCAACGAAGCCTCGTTTGTTGAGGCCGTTTTGAACCACTACACGCAAGCCCGCCGCGACGTCCCTGACGCCCACCTACTCCGCCGGGCCGCTCTCCTGGCCGAGTTCGCCCTGGCACAGTACCTGGTCAAGGCCATGGCCGCCGGGCACCAGAGCATGACGGCAGAAGCCGAGTCAATGCTCCAGACACTCGCCGATGACATCGACGAGCAAGTGCGCCGCGATGAAGAAGCTGCACAAGCCGCTGAGGACGAGGCCGCTGAGCTGAGAGCGTCGGACTCACCGGCAGAGAGGCCCGCCGTCAGCGTCGCGGCCATCCCCGATGCGGAGTCAGAGAGCCCTGAACACGGCGACTCAGGCACGAGGTCACTCCATGACGACACTTCCACTGCGGCCATCAGTGTTGTCAGCGTGACCCCGCTTCACGCGGCCGAACGTTCCTAGACTCCGTGGCCGGACTCCAGATGTCCCGGTAACTCAGCGACTGCTCTTGAGCGCCTTCGCGACAATCAGCTCAAGTTCCTCGGCGCTGCCAAGATCGTGCGGACGCACAACAGCGTCATCCGCCACATAGTAGAATGCTGCGCTGACGTCCTCGAGGGGCACATCTTTAAGTCTGGCCCACGCGAGCCGGTAAACGGCCAGCTGCACCGCCCGAATCGCCAGTTGTTGACCTGCGGGGCGTCGTCCGGTTTTCCAGTCAATGAGTTGCCAGCGGCCGTCGGCATCACGGAACACGGCATCGATGCGTCCACGGACTACGACGTCGCCAATCCGCGTCTCCACAGGTACTTCGACGAAAGCAGGAGCGCGCTGGGCCCACTCGGACTTCTTGAAAGCCGCCACCATGTCATCCAAGCCGTAGGCCTCGTCGATGTGGGAGTCCGAACCGGGCGCTTCATCGAGGTCCAGCATGCCGGTTGTTCCGAAGTACTCCTCGACCCATGCATGGAAGGCAGTGCCCTTGCGCGCCGAAATGCCCGGTTCACGGGGAACGGGCCTGCGCAGCTGGGACAGAACGGCCGCAGGGTCAGCGCCGAGGTCCACGAAGAGGGAGGCAGAAATATGGCTGGGCAGGTGGACATCCTGAACGGTCTTAGCCTGCCGTTGGCGATCTAACAGTAGTTCTGCCTCTTGGGACCACTTCCCGGCCACACCAGTCAGGTCATTTGAGGGTGCATGGCCGGGTTCCTCGATGTATCCGCGGACCAGGGCCGCGGCCCGGTCCATGGCAGAACGTCTGCCGGGAGTCAGCCTTAGGCGGGCACCGGTCCGTGGGTCTGAAGGCCCTTCCAAGGGGTCATAGGGGAATTGAGCAACCTCAAGCGCTGCGGTCAACGGGCTTTCTTCAGGCAAGGCCTCCTCGGCCACCGATTCCGCATGGATGACCGCACTGGCGAGCGACTGCATGCGGGCAGCACCGTCTTCCACTGCAGCTACTGCGGCAAGGGGTGCCAGTTCAGAGAGAAAGGCAGACATGCCGGCCATTCCCGACCGAGAGCCGTTCCAGGCAGCGCTGGAAGCCCACAGTACGAACTTCGCCCGGGTGTAGGCGACGTAGGCGAGTCTTCTCTCTTCGGCCTCACCGTGATGCTGGACTTCGGATTTGAAGTCTTTCTCCGCGTCCAGCCATCCCTTTTGGTCGGGCTGATCCAGGTCCCATTGGGGAAGGTCGGCACGATCACCCCGCAAGGGCCACGGCAAGGCCGCGGCGCCGGTGCTCCACCGCGAATCCCTGTTGCTGGGGAACGAGCCGGCGTTGAGGCCGGGGACAAAGACAACGTCCCATTCCAAACCCTTGGAAGCATGGACGGTCAGCAATTGCACCGCTTCCCGGTTGGTCTCAACGGGTGCCACGTCCAAGCCCCCTTCCTCGGAGGCCGCAGCCTCCAGCCAGGACAAGAACGCCAGTAGGTCGATGCGCTGTGATGTCTGCAGGAACCCGGCCGCTGCATCCTGAAAAGCATCCAGGTTGCGGCGTGCCTGATGGATGCTGATTCCGGGCTTGGCAGCCACCTCGATGTCCAGGAGCATTGCTCGTTCCACCTCGCCCAGAAGTGTGGTGAGGTCGTCGCCGATGTAGCTCCTCAGGGAGCGGAGCTCCGAGGCAAGGCTGGTCAGTCGATCCAGGGCGGCAGCGCTCAGGCTCCGCCCATGCCCTGAAGTCCAGCCCGGCCGGGGAAGGAAGTCAAGGGCCTCCACGAGGCTTGCGGCATCGGTGATGTCGCTTTCAACCACTACGCCTGCGGGTTCTTCGTTGTCGTCAAAAGATTCAGGATGGGCTTCCGGAGCAGACCGGCGGCGGGCAAGGAAACGGGACCAGTCGCTGAACGCCATCAAATCTGCCGGACCAATCCGCCATCGTGCCCCGGCCAACAACCTCATCAGAGCATCGGAACGTCCTGGATCGGCGAGGACCCGCAACGTCGCCACCAGATCCACGATCTCTGGTGTGTCCAGCAAGCCGCCGAGTCCCACGATCTCGTAGGGAATGCCCTGGAGTTCGAACTCGCGGCGGAGGCACTCCATCTGCGCCCGTCGGCGACACAGGACCGCCATGGTGGGTTTGACCGGGGTGCCGTCTTTCTCTTCCTCGAAAACAGTTCTTTGGTAGCGACGGACATCGCGGGCTATGACGGTGGCCTCGTCTTCATCCGTGCCGAAGCGACCGATTACTACGCTCCCATCCACCGCTGCAGGGCTGGGTACCAACGCGGGGACTGAGACATTACCGGCTGTCTTCCTGTCCCCTGCCGGACCCTCCGATGCTGCCGCCCTGTTCAAGGGCGCTGCGATGGTGTTGGCGGCTTGGAGGATGTTTCTGCCGTTCCGCCAGGCAGTGGTCAGGTAGGAGGTGGGCGCGACGGAGTAGGACTCATTGTCGCCGGAGTGGTCCGCATTCCTCACGGGAAACTCCTGCACAAAGTGGAAGAGTTGCCCTGCAGAAGCGCCGCGGAATCCGTATATCGACTGGTTCGGGTCGCCTACCGCGGTCACTGCGTGGCCCTGTCCGAAAAGACGCGAGAACAGAACAAGCTGCGCGTGGGAAGTGTCCTGGAACTCATCCAGGAGCACCACTTTGTAGCGGGCACGTTCGGTGGTGGCAGCGAGAGGGATGTCGCTCGCAATCCGGGCCGCAAGAGCCACGAGGTCACCGAAATCAAGGACACCGCGCTGACGCTTCGCTTCCTGGTAGCGGACCACCATGTCGGCAACGCTGCCGCGTGTCCGGAGCATCGCCGCAAGTTCGCCGGCTGCCTGCGTTGGATTCTTCTTAGCCCCGGCTACATAGGGAAGCTCCTCAAAGGTCTGAACGCGCTCCACGACCCAGTCCCGTACTTCCCCCGGATCCTGAAGGTGCTCGGCGCATTCACCGGCCAGCTGGATCACTGCAGTGACGAGTGTGGATTTGGCGGCAGTGAAGTGCTGGTACTCGCCGTCATACGCTTCAACGACTTCGCTGGCCAGCTGCCAGGACTGCGCTCCCCCCAGCAAGACGACATCCCGCTCGATGCCCAGGCGAAGGCCGTAATCCGACACGATGCCGCTTGCATAGGAGTGGTATGTGGACACTTTAGGTTCGAGGTCGTCGGCTTCGAGGAGTCCCTCCGGGAAGCCAATGCTACCGTCATCCGCCGCCGCTATCCGCTGGAGGGTAGCGAGCTTGGACCGTATCCGACTCGCCAGCTCTCCCGCTGCCTTGCGAGTGAACGTCACGCCGAGCACTTCTTCAGGACGCACCCAGCCGTTGGCCACTAGCCACACCACCCGGTCCGCCATGGTGGCCGTTTTGCCAGACCCCGCTCCGGCGATCACCAGACGGGGCGAAAGAGGTGAGGCAATAATGGCTGCCTGTTCAGGCGTAGGGTGGTTCTTCTCGCCAAGGATGCCGGCCAGTTCAGAAGGTGAAAACCTTGGCTCGGGAACTACCTCTACACCCAGGGTGCTGGAGGCGAAGCCGTCCAGGAGCTCGGTTGTCATTCGGTGACCTGCTTTCCTCTGGCGCACAACGGGCAAATATCCGGGAGTCGGCATCCATGGCCGCCATGCCCTCCCTTGCCGGGGTCGTGACGAGCTTCGAACGTCGCACCGGCCATCAGCGCGGCCGCCTCATTGACCAGGCTTTCCGCCCAGTTATCCGTCGAATCCAATGGATCCTGCTGCTGCACGGCGGGACTCTTTGTCTTCGTCCCAAGTTGGGCCAACACAGCACCGCCGGGGACGAAGCCATGACCGGACCCGGCAAGGGATCCGGCGTCGTTCGTTTCCTCCCGCGTTCCAGCATCCAGGAAGGCGCCTCTGAGAACTGCGGCCTGGTACGCACCTAGTTGGGGATGCTTGGCAACCTCAGCTTTGCCGGGTTGCCGCTTGCCGGTCTTGAGGTCCACGATCACGAGCCTGCCCTCCGGATCTATTTCGAGGCGGTCCACCTGACCCCGGAGTACGGCGTGGCGGACGGCCTCCTCATCAGGAGTATGAGGATCACCTGTGCCACCGGCATTCACGGCGATATCCGGCAGCTGAACTTCAAAGTCGTGTTCAACCGCCAGAAGGCTTCTTCCCTCGCTGCGCATGATGAGCACATACTGGGCCAACTTTCGAACCATGAGTTCCGCCCGCTGAAAATCAAGCTTCCCTTCCCAGTTGTCCTTCATACCCAAAGTGGGCCAGCGGCGTACGAGTTCAGCAACGTACTCGGCTCCCGAAGCATCGGGAAGTTCCTGCGCGATGCTGTGGACCAAGGTGCCCAGGCTGCGCGCAAAATCGGTGGCAGCTTCCCCTCCGGCTGCTTGGACGAACCAGTCCAACGGGGACTTATGGACCGCTTCCACTTTGGACGGCGAGACGGAGACGGTGCC
The DNA here is from genome assembly GCF_017876035.1 of Pseudarthrobacter sp. PvP004. Lineage (NCBI taxonomy): Bacteria > Bacillati > Actinomycetota > Actinomycetes > Micrococcales > Micrococcaceae > Pseudarthrobacter > Pseudarthrobacter sp. PvP004. The sequence continues at coordinate 656,288 of NZ_JAGINL010000001.1, read as the reverse complement.
GCCAGCCGGCACCACGGCTTCATAGGAACTCAGCGCCGCCAAACCCCACCACGAGTCAGGATGGGCACCCGGAACGGCTGGTTCCGTGCCGGCAAGCCTGGCCAGTATGCGGGCGGCTTCATGCGCGGTTCCGTTGATTCCGGTACCTGCGTCTTCCGATTGGGCGTGCTGGCGCAGTTCCGCGACAAGGGCCCTCAACGTCATGGGACGATCAACAGGCGTGTAGTCGCGCTTGTACTCACCGGAACCCAGCGGCGCCACGTAGTCCAGAAAAGCGGAAGGTTGTTCATCCTCAGAGGACACTGCCGTGCAGATCAATACTTCACGGGCGCGCGATACAGCTGTAGAGAAGCTCCTGAGTTCGTCGTAGCGAATGTCCCGGAGCCGGCTCAGGGGCCCGCGCTTCAGGGCGTAGTCCACTCCATGTTCCACGGCGTCGGCATAGACTGTGCTGCCCAGTAGCTCTCCACGCAATCGGGTGTTGGGCCACACGCCTTCCTGGAGACCCGCCACTATCACCACCGGCCATTCCCGCCCCGCCGCACTTGCGGGAGTCATGATCTCTACGCAGGCCTCCAACTGTGCCCGCGCGGCGAGGGTGTCCATAGGCAGCTCCTGGTTCAACAAGTAGTCCAGAAACTGCTCGGGGCCGGAACCGGGCAGTTGGTCCACGAAGCGTTCGGCTGTATGGAACAGAGCCATCATGGCGTCAAGGTCCCGATCGGCGCGGGCCCCGGCGTTGCCGCCTTCAAGGGCCGTTTCCGCCCAGCGGGAAGACAGTCCGGTGGCATGCCACAAAGCCCACAGAACAGATTCCGCGTTGGCCCCGGGCTCGGCGGCGGCCGCTGTACCGGCTGCGATCATGCGGGCGAGCCGGCGGGCAGAACTGCCTTCAATCCCCAATGAGGCCAAAGCCCCGGGCTGAAGCAGAGCCTCCACCAGCAAAGCGTCGCTGGAGCGGCCGCCACCGCCCGAGAGCTCCTCGCGACGCAGGGATTGCCGGAGCCTCCGCAACTCGATGGCCGTGGCTCCGCCGATGCGGGACGTCAGGAGGGAAACTGCAGTTTCCGGCGTCAGTTTTCCGGGGTCCAGGACAATGGCAAAAGCCTCCAGCAACGGCCGCACGGCGACTTCGTCACGGACAGCTGAGTCTGCCACGGGAACGCGCACCGGAATCCCCTGGCCACTCAGGTAGCGCTGCAACTGCGAAATTTGCCCGCCGTTCCGGACGATCACCGCGATGTCGCTGAACTCCCGGGATTCCCGCAGCTGCGCTTCGAGGATGCGCTGCGCCACATAGCGCAGCTCGTGCACAGCCGATGGGAGAACATGGCCCTCAACCCGACCATGATCGCTGGTAGTCGCCTGACCCGTGCCTTCCGGACGTTGCGGTTGTTCCATCTGCCTGGCCAGCTGACCACCGGAACGCTGTGAGATACGGCCTGCAACCCGGGTCCACGCCTCAGCCACCTCGGGCGTGTGCCTGTGGGTCACCGACAGCGGGCGTTCGAGAACCTTCTGCTGCGTGCCGCCCAGCAGCGATGGCAACTCTGAGACCAGGTCCGGGCGTGCGCCGCGGAAACCCTGCACTACCGTGTCCGGTGAGTAGGTCACCACGACGTCCTTGCCTTCTCCAATGTCGGCAAGAAGTTCGAATACTGCCGGATTCGATTCCTGGGCGTCGTCCACGAGGATGAGTTGGAGACGTTGCCTCTCGGCGGCGAGGAACTCCGGTGAGTCCTGGAAAATTTGCCGCGCCGTGGTGATGATCCCGGCGGGGTCAAAGGCCTCCGGCATGCGGAGGTCCAGGACATCCCTGTACTCGCTGTACAGCTCAGCCGCCGCCATCCAGTCAGGCCGTCCGCACTCGTAAGCCAGCCCAACCAAGTCCTCGGCGGTGCGCCCCGATTCAATGATGCGGTCGAACAACTGCCGGATCTCGTGACGGAAGCCGCGGGTAGGAAGTGCTGCGGTGAGATCCTCCGGCCAAGGCAGCTGGAATCCCGGGCGGGAGTGGCCTTCCAGTAACTCCTTGATGATGAGGTCCTGCTCGGGGCCCGACAAAAGCTTCGGTGGCCGCGTCAGCGGCAGGATGCCTTCGGCCTTTGCCCGCCGGATAACGTCGAAGGCGTACGACGCCCAGGTGCGTGCCGGCGTCGTACTGAGACTGCGGTCCAGCCGCCCTGTGAAGGTGTCGCGCAAAGCAGCGGCGGCGTGGCGCCCGGGAGCGAGAACGAGAATTTGTTCCGGATCCAGGCCGTCTTCACGAACACGGCGGACTGCGGATTCCACGAGCACAGTCGACTTGCCGGTGCCAGGTCCTCCGGGGACAAGGACGGGGCCGCTCCCCTGCGGGAGGGAAACGACTGCGAATTGGTCCGGGGACAAAACGGGTGCCACGTAGTGGGTCTCACGCGGCGGGAGCAGGCGGAGGGCTGCCGGTGCTTGGCGGGTTTTGGCAGGAGTGGCGGTCACACAGTCATTTCATCATCGGGCACCGACAATTTATGGAGTTGACGCTCCAACTGGTCAGAGATCACATCAAGTTGGTCAAAGTCAGGTTCTGTAGGCGCCCATCGGGCGGCTGTCAGATCGACGCGCCAACGGCCTTCACCCGTCCTCAGGAATGCCTCGTAGGCGCCGTGCAGCGGAGTGGATTCTTCCAGGTAGTGCCGCAAGGCGTCTGCTTCATGACCGGTAGGCGCTTCCCCGCTTGCCCGCAGGACACGCCACCATGCGACGGAGCTGCCGTAGTGGCTCATCACAGTCCCAACCTGCCGTGGACCGCCGGCTCCAAGAAGCTCTGCGACGTCACCATAGGCGACCGCCGAACCCGATGGAACAAGGTCCACAACGGCCAGAACAGCCGTCACGTACTCCATCCGCATGTGTTCAGCGTAACGGCAGGAGTGTCGTGCCCAAAGAGTGTCGGACCCAGCCGGTAGCTTGAAGACATGAGTTCCTGGAATACCCTCTCCCGTGCCGCATTCGACCTCGAGACCACCGGAAAGAACTCGCGGTCAGCGCGGATCGTCACCGCTTCCATCACAGTTGTGGATGCTCACGGGGAGCTCATCGCAGAGCACGAGTGGTTGGCAGATCCCGGTGTGGAGATTCCGCTCGAAGCCAGCGAGGTGCACGGCGTAACCACAGAGAAGGCCCGCGCCGAAGGCCGCCCGGCAGCAGAGGTCACACGCGAAGTCGCCGGGGTACTCCAAGGACTGTTCGACGACGGCACTCCCGTCATTGCTTTCAACGCCAGTTACGATTTCACCGTGTTGGCGGCGGAGTCTGCCCGCTACGGCGTTCCCCAACTGAGCCGCTTCCCCGTGCTGGATCCGTATGTCATGAACAAGCAAGTGGACCGGTACCGCAAGGGGAAGCGCACCCTCACCGCTTTGTGCGAGGAATACGGCGTGGACCTGACAAACGCACATACCTCCGCGGCGGATGCGCTCGCTACGCTCCGCGTTCTGGATGCCATGGCCGGCAAGTTCCCCAAGTTGCAGATGCCTGCGTCCACGCTGCATCAGCTGCAAGTAGACTGGGCGGCGTCCCAGGCTGCTGATTTCCAGCAGTACTTGCGCCGGAGCAAGCCCACCGCCGTCATCGAGGGTGAGTGGCCGGTTCTGCCGCCTGAGGATGCCAGCCGGGGCGGCTTCTAGAACAGGAAGCACGCCAAGCGTTACTTTTTGCGACGCAAGTCACAACGAATTCGGGAACCCAAAATGTGGGACTGGCCGCGCGGAGATTCCACGCGAAGCTTCTCTGCCGGAATAGTCCGGAGTCCAGCCGGCGTTTGGCGGGAACTTTGTTCGGTTAATTTGAGTGCTGGCAGTCACTTCTTCGATTCACAGCGCGCTACTGGGCTGGTGACATAATTAAGTTTGGCGGGTTGAAGTCTGCTAGGGCAGCCAACCATTGTTCTGCTGCCGCATTCCCCGCCCACCGCGAAACGTCTCCGTTACCCGATGAAAGTGATTTCTTCATGAAATTCAAAGCCCCTAAGTGGCTGTCTGTTGCCCCCGTGGCCGCAGCCCTGGTGATTTCCCTGGCAGCATGCGGCGGAGGAACCTCCGAGCCCAGCGGCTCGCCCACCGACGCCCTCGCCGGCAGCGACCAGAAGTCGCTGGACACGTTTACCACCGCTGACGTTACGGCGCTGGATCAGATCGACAAGTCCAAGCTGGGCCTCATCACCGACGGCACCCTGCGCGTGGGCACCCTTTCCGATGCCCCGCCGAACATTTTCATTGATCCGTCCGGTAACTTCACCGGTTACGACAACGAACTCCTGCGCGCCATTGGTGACAAGCTGGGCCTCAAGGTCGAGTTCGCGTCCACCGACTTCTCGGCGCTTCTGTCCCAGGTGGGCAACAAGCAGTTCGACGTCGGATCCTCCTCGATCTCCACCACGGACGCCCGTCGCAAGACAGTCGGCTTCACGAATGGCTACGACTTTGGCTACATGGCGATCGTGACCAAGAGCGACTCCAAGGTCACCGGCTTCGCCGACGTCAAGGAAGGCCTCCGCATCGGCGTCGTCCAGGGCACCGTCCAGGATGACTACATGACCAACACCCTGAAGATCGAGCCTGTCCGTTTCCCTGACTACAACACTGTCTACGGCAACGTCAAGAACGGCCAGATCGACGCTTGGGTTGCACCTTCGCAGCAGGCTGAAGGCCAGGTCAAGGAAGGCGACAACACCAAGATCGCCGAGAAGGTTGTCAACACCCAGAACTTCACCGCATACGCCGTGAACAAGGACAACCAGCCGCTGATCGACGCCCTGAACTCCGGTTTGGATGCAGTCATCGCTGACGGCACCTGGGCCAAGCTCACGGCCGAATGGTACAAGGACCGTCCGACTGCCGCCGAGCAGACCCCCCAAGGCTGGAAGCCGGGCAGCAAGGCCGTCCAGCTCCCCGCCAAGTAACCAAGGCGTTCCATGGATATCCTCAATCAACTAGCCGAGACCTTCTTTGACTGGGAGGCAATGGGCGAAGTCATCCCCAAGATGTTCGCCGTCGGCCTGCCCAACACCATCGTCCTGGCCGTCGTCTCGGGCATCATCGGGACCGCGCTCGGGATGCTGCTCGCCCTGATGGGGATTTCCCGGAACGCAGCAGCACGGTGGGTAGCCCGCATTTACACGGACATCCTCCGCGGGCTTCCCCCGGTGCTGACCATCCTGGTGATCGGATTCGGTTTCGGTCCTATCATTCGCGAGCTTACGGGTTCCACCAGCCCTTACCCCATGGCCATCGCGGCTCTGTCCTTGATGTCCGGCGCGTACATCGGCGAGATCTTCCGTTCCGGTATCCAGAGCGTGGATAAGGGCCAACTGGAAGCAACCCGAGCCTTGGGGTTCAGCTACGGCTCGTCCATGCGTCTGGTGGTGGTGCCCCAAGGCATCCGCCGCGTGCTTCCGGCTTTGGTCAACCAGTTCATCGCGTTGATCAAGGAATCGTCGCTGGTGTTCATGCTTGGCTTGCTGGCAACCGAGCGTGAAATCTTCCAGATCGGCAAGGACGCCGCTGCCAACAGCGGCAACCTGTCGCCGTACGTCGCCGCGGCCATCTTCTATCTGGCGCTGACCATCCCGCTCACGCACTTTGTGAACTGGATTGATGCACGCATGCGTGCCGGCCGCCCGGAGAAGAAGGAACCGGACGAGGCAGCAGCCGTCGTTGGAAAAGGAGCCCAAGCATGAGTGAATTCGCATCAGGCACATTGACGGCGAAGAACATCCACTTATCGTTCGGCAGCAATCACGTCTTGCGGGGCATCGACCTGCACGTCGAGAAGGGCACCACGGCATCCGTGATCGGCCCGTCCGGCTCGGGCAAGTCAACGCTGCTCCGCGTGATGAACCGACTCATCGAACCCGACCAGGGCGACATCCTGCTGGATGGAAGATCGGTGCTGAAGGACAACCCGGACGAACTGCGTCGCCGCATCGGCATGGTCTTCCAGCAGTTCAACTTGTTCCCGCACAAAACGGTGGCCGAGAACATCTCGCTGGCATTGCGCAAAATCCGCGGCATGTCCAAGGAGCAGGCGCGCGATGAGGCCCTGGCCCAGCTGGACCTGGTGGGTTTGAAGCACAAGGCGGACTCGCGTCCAGCCAACCTCTCAGGCGGACAGCAGCAGCGTGTGGCAATTGCCCGCGCGCTTGCCATGAAGCCCGAGGTGATGTTCTTTGACGAAGCTACCTCCGCGCTGGACCCGGAACTCGTCAAGGGCGTGCTTGCCCTCATGACGGACTTGGCCCAAGGAGGCATGACCATGGTGGTGGTAACCCACGAAATGGGATTCTCCCGGAATGTCTCGGACATCGTGACCTTCATGGACGCCGGCGTTGTGGTTGAATCCGGTCCTCCGGAGCAGCTGTTCACCGATCCCCGGACGGAACGCCTTCAAGGTTTCCTTTCGGACGTCCTCTAAGGACATCCTCTAAGCAGGACAAAGCACAGGTTACAAAGAACCCCGCCTTCCAAACGAAGGCGGGGTTCTTTGCTGTGCTCACTGCCTTGGAGCCGTTAGTGAGCGGCTTTGACCCGCAGCACTGTCAACGCTGCAGCATCCACCTTGGCCCGGAAAGCAGGATCTGACGTAGCCTTCTGCACCACCGCCCGGTGCATGGCCGGAATGCTCGTGGGATCGGCGCACACCAGCATGGTTCCGCCTGCACCGAAGAAGTTCAGGGCGCGCTCGGCATCGGACCATGCTTCCAGCTGCGCGGCACTGCAGAGATCGTCTGAAAGAACGATCCCCGTGAAGCCGGCGTCAGCACGGAGCATGGTTTCCATCACGGTGGGTGAGAACGGTGCGATGTTGGCGGCGTCAATCTTGTCGTAGTAAGCATTGGACACCATGACCCACTGGGTGCCTGATTTGATGGCCGCGTGGAACGGCTCCAGCGCAGGATCGTTCCGGGTGGTAGCCGTGTCACGGACATCGCTGCTGACATCGGTGTTGGGAACCACCCGGCCAAGGCCCGGGAAGTGTTTGACCACGGGAGCGACGCCCGCGTCCTTCATGCCATCGGCAAAGGCGTTGCCCAGGAGCGAGACGCTGGCAGGGTCATAGCCGTACTCCCGCTGAAAATGGCCGATGGGGGCATTTGACGGGGAAAACTCCGGGCTGGTCACTGTATCAAGGACCGGCGCGAGATTCACATTGACGCCTACGCTACGAAGTTCCTTCCCCCACGTTGCAGCATCCGTGCGGAGCTTGGCCGCCCCGGAGGACGCCTGGAGCACAGCGGTCGGAATAGTGGAGAACCCGGGGCCGGACAGAACCTGCACGTATCCTCCTTCTTGGTCCGTCGCCACAAATAGGGGTACCCCACCTGTTGTGGCAGCCGAGACTGTACCGGTCAACGACGACACGACAGCTGTAGTCGGGGCAGTTCCAGCCTTGCTGCGTCCGCTGAGGTAAACGTTGCCGGCGTGATACTTCGTCAGTGCTTCCATGGTGCCCGGTTCCGCGCCGCTGGCCTTGGCCGCCACCATAAACAGTTGTCCTACCCGCTGCTCAAGGCTGAGCGCTGCGAGTTGCTGCTCCGCAGGTGACGGTGTGCTCGGCGCCGGGGCCGGTGCGGCGGAAGGAGGCGGGGAAGGAACGGCAGACGGCGTGGTTGTCGCCGGCGGGGATGTAGGTGCCGGCGTGGCTGTCGGCGAAGAAGGAGATACAGAAGGCGTCCCCTCCGCCGAGGCCTGGCCGGAGTTGGATGGGCCACTGGAACATCCCGAGGCCGTCACCAGAAGTACTCCGGCGGTGGCAATGCTGACACTCAAAGAAGCAATGGACGGGAACTTGCGCATGGTAAACCGTGAATTCGTTGGGGGTGGGGTTTCCACCTACGAGCCTACCCCGTGACAAGCAACGATGCCCCGGACAACTGCTTCAAGCAGGCGCCGGGGCATCACCAAAAACTAGGCCGATGCGCCCGCTGCGGCCTTCGCTGCTGCAGGGAGGGCATCGACGATCCTGTTCATCGCTGCGTCGTCATGGGCAGCGGAAAGGAACCAGGCTTCGAAGACCGATGGCGGAAGGTAGACGCCGGAGTCCAGCATGGAGTGGAAGAACGGGGCGTATCGGAAGCTTTCCTGCCGCTGCGCGTCGTCGTAGTTGTGCACGCCGTGGGCAGAGGTACCAAACGCGACGGAGAACAGGTTGCCTGCCCGCTGGATGGAGTGGTCCACACCCGCGGCATCAAGGGCAGAGGAGAGCGCGGCGGAGAGTTCCAGGGATCGGGCATCAACGTAGGCGTAGACCTCAGGAGTTGCGTTCGTCAGCGTTGCGACACCCGCTGCCATGGCCACGGGGTTTCCGGACAGCGTCCCGGCCTGGTAAACCGGGCCGACGGGAGCAAGGTAGTCCATGACGTCGGCACGGCCGCCGAGTGCCGCCGTCGGCATTCCGCCGCCGATGACCTTGCCGAACGTGAGCAGGTCCGGAGCCCAGCCTTCCTGGCGGCCGGTCAGTCCCCAGTAGCCGGCGTAGCCGGTGCGGAAGCCGGTGAGGACTTCGTCGAGGATGAGGAGCGCACCGTGTTCCTTGGTGATGCGGGACAGCCCCGCGTTGAAGCCCTCACCCGGGGTAACGACGCCCATGTTGGCCGGAGCTGCTTCGGTGATAACGGCAGCAATGTTCTTGCCGTGCGCAGCGAATGCAGCCTCGACGGCAGCGAGATCGTTATAGGGCAGGACCAGTGTCTCAGCGGCAGTGGCCTCGGTGACGCCGGCAGAGCCGGGCAGTGCCAACGTGGCGACGCCGGATCCTGCGGCTGCCAGCAATCCGTCAAGGTGCCCGTGGTAGCAGCCGGCGAACTTGATGATCAGGTTGCGGCCGGTGAAACCACGGGCCAGGCGGACGGCAGTCATGGTGGCTTCGGTTCCCGTGGACACCATCCGCAAGCGTTCGACGGCGGACACCCGGTCCTTGACGATCGCAGCCAAGTTGGCTTCATCCGGGGTGGAAGCTCCGAAGGACAAGCCACGGTCCACAGCTGCGTGAACGGCGTCGAGCACGGCGGGGTGGGCGTGGCCCAACAGCGCCGGCCCCCAGGAGCAGACGAGGTCTACGTATTCCTTACCGTCGGCGTCCGTCAGGTAGGCACCCTTGGCGGACACCATGAACTTCGGAGTACCGCCCACTGACCCGAAGGCCCGAACCGGCGAGTTGACGCCGCCGGGCATCAGGGACCGGGCGCGGTCGAACAGCTGGTCGGACACAGGGGTGTTTGACGTCATGGTTCCTATTCTTTCAGTGATTTAAGCTTGGCCGGGCGCAGTCTTATGAGGCGTCGGCCAGCAGCTCAGCAACCCGGGGGGCCACCTCGCTGCCGTAGAGCTCGATGCAGCGCATCATGGATTGATGCGGCAATGTTCCATTGCTGTATTTGAGGTCGAAGCGGTCCACACCAAGGTTCCGCTTGAGCAAGGCGATTTTCCGGGCAACGGTCTCCGGGGAGCCAACGTAGAGCGCACCTTCAGGGCCGCACATGGCATCGAACTCTCCGCGATTCCCTGGACCCCAGCCGCGCTCAGAACCTATCCGGTTGCGCTGCTCCAGCCAATGCGGGAAGAGTTCCTCGCGGGCGGCCTTGTCCGTGTCAGCAATGAACCCCGGTGAGTGCGTTGCGATCTGCCGCATCGGATGGCCGTACTTGGCCATCGCATCACGGTACAGCTTGACCAGCGGCGCGAAGCGGCGGGGTTCTCCCCCAATAATGGCGAAGATGATGGGGTAGCCATATTCGGCGCAGCGCAGCACGGACTCGGGTGTACCGCCTACACCGATCCAAGCCGGCAGCAAGTGGTGCTGCAGTTTGGGGTATACCTGCAGCCCGTTGACGTTGGGACGCGTGCGGCCTTCCCAATGAACCGGTTTCTGCGAGCGAACTTTATCGAACAGTTCCAGTTTTTCCTCGAACAGGACTTCGTAGTCCGCCAGGTCCAAACCAAACAGAGGAAACGACTCCACGAACGAACCCCTGCCGAGCATTACCTCCGCCCTGCCGTTGGACAACGCATCCACGGTGGCGAAGCGCTGGAAAACCCGGATGGGGTCATCGGAGCTGAGCACGGTAACGGCCGAGCCAAGGCGAATCCGTGAGGTAACCGCGGCCGCCGCTGCAAGGAAGACTTCAGGTGCGGACACCGCGAAATCGCGCCGGTGGTGCTCCCCCACCCCAAAGGCATGAAGTCCGACGGCGTCAGCCAGCTTCGCTTCCTGGAGCAGCTCGCGCAGCACGCGCGCATGTTCCTTCGGGTTTCCATCGGCGTCCACCCCGGCGTCGCCGAAAGTGTTCAGGCCGAGCAGGATCTCATGGGCCGCCACCGGCGCTGTGGGATCGGCAGGAACAGCGGTCATCAGGACTCCTTCAGCCAGCCTGCGAGTTCGGAGGCCCAGTAGGTCAGGACGGTGTCCGCTCCGGCACGCTTGATGCCGAGGACGGATTCGGTGATGGCACCCCGCCTGTCGATCCAGCCATTGGCGGCGGCCGCTTCGATCATGGCGTACTCGCCCGAGATTTGGTAGGCCGACACCGGCACCGGGCTCATGGCTGCGACGTCGGCCAGGATGTCCAAGTAGCTCATGGCAGGCTTGACCATGACCATGTCAGCGCCTTCTTCGAGGTCCAGTTCAACTTCCAGGATGGCTTCCCGACGGTTTGCCGCGTCCATCTGGTAGGTCCGGCGATCACCCTTGAGCTGGGAATCCACGGCCTCACGGAACGGGCCATAGAATGCTGACGCGTACTTGGCTGCATAGGCAAGAACTGCTGTGTTCTTGTGCCCGGACTCCTCCAGCGCTTGACGGATGACTGCGATCTGTCCGTCCATCATTCCCGAGGGCCCCAGCACGTGAGCTCCGGCGTCCGCTTGGGCAACAGCCATCCGGCCGTAGATCTCCAGCGTGGCGTCGTTGTCTACGTAGCCTTCGGAATCGAGGACGCCGCAGTGGCCGTGGTCCGTGAACTCATCGAGGCAAACGTCGCCCATAATCACCAGGTCATCGCCGACCTCGGCTTTGACGTCGCGGATGGCCTTGTTCAGGACGCCATCCGGGTCCAATGAAGCGGTGCCTTGCGCGTCGCGCACGGCGGGCACACCGAACAGCATGATGCCGCCCACGCCCAACTCCACTGCTTCTGCGGCCGCCCGTTTCAGGGACTCGGTGGTGTGCTGGACGACTCCCGGCATGGAGCTGATGGGGCTCGGCTCTGTGAGGCCCTCCCTTATGAAGGCCGGGAGGATCAGGTCCGCGGGCGCCAGGCGGTTTTCGGCGGTGAGCCTGCGCATTGCGGGAGTGGTGCGCAAGCGGCGGGGACGATGGTTCGGAAAGCTCATTGCGGGTTCCCTTCGTTGGCGAAAACAGATTCCAAGGCGGCCACAATGCCGTCCGGGGTTGGTTCTTTGGCGGTGGCTGCCACGGTGAGGCCGATCCGGGAGGCCTCTGCCGCCGTCGGACGCCCGATGGCGATGAAGCGGCAGGTGCCCAAAGCAGGAAATATGTGGGCGATGCGACGCGCAGCGCTGGGTGAAGCAGCCACCACGGCGTCCAGGCTCCCGGCGTCCATTGCGGTCCGTGCCTCGTCCGGGCTGAGAGTCGGCGGCATGTCGCCCCGGGAAACTACGACGTCGGACGGAAGCTCCGCTGTTAGGCGGAGTTCCGGACGGGCTGGGTAACCGACTGTGTTGTAGGCGACAACGAAGGTCACGTCCGCGCCTCTGGCGGTCAAGCCTTCCCGCAGGCCGGGCGACGCGATATCTGCTTGTGGCAGGAAAACCCGTCCACCGGATGACTCCCACACAGCAAGCAGACCTTCGGCCGATTGGACATCGGTAGGCGACAAAGCAACGGTGAGACCAACGGATTCAAGGACCTGCCGGGACGAGGGTCCAATGGTGGCCACCTTTGTTCCCGATGGCACGAAGTCCGCAAGATCGACGCCGCGCTGCGCAGCTTTGTCCAGGAGAACCCGGACAGTGGTGATGCTGCTGATCACCAGCCAATCGAAATTGCCTGCCACCAAACGGTCCAAGGCTGAATCAAGGGGAGCCTGGTCTCCGGCCCGCTCGAAATCAATGAGCGGCAACACCAGTGGCTCGGCCCCAAAGCTACTGAGGAGCGATGCCAAGGGGCGCGCGCGGTCGGCGCTCCTGGTGATCAGGACGCGCCGACCGGTCAGCCCGTTCGATTCATGCGGCTCAGGACGCGGCAAGGTCCGCGATCTCCGCGGCGCCGGCGGCGAGCAACAGCTCAGCCACTTCGATGCCGAGCAACGTAGCGCCAACCTCCGTGAGGCCGTCGGTGGCCTTCTTCTCGCGGACAGTCTTGGTGCCATCCACTGCGCAGACCACTGCCTCAAGGTGCAGCATGCTGCCCTTACGGAAGGCGTAGGCACCAACGGGGGCCGCGCAACCGGCTTCGAGCCTGGCCAGAACAGCGCGCTCGGCCGTTACGGCGAGGCGGGTGTCGTGGTCGTTCAGTGCCGCAAGGGCCTGTGCCAGCACCCCGTCGGCCCCTTCGGCGGAACCTGCCACGCTGGGGGCGTCTTCAGTGCGGCACTCGATGGCCAATGCTCCCTGCCCGGGGGCGGGAAGCATGACGTCGGATTCGAAGAACTCGCTGACGGTGTCCAACCGGTCCATTCGTTCCAAGCCCGCCGCGGCCAGCACCACGGCGTCAAGGTCGCAGGACTTGCCTTGAACAACCTCATCGGTGGTGTTACCCGGGAGGCCGGGGACGCGTCCAAGGCGTGTGTCCACGTTTCCGCGGATATCGAGTACTTCGATGTCCGGACGTGCAGCCCGAAGCTGCGCGGCACGCCGAGGCGAGCCTGTGCCTACTTTGGCGCCGCCCGGCAGCTGGGCGAGTGTCATACCGTCACGGGCACAGAGCACGTCACGGACATCCACCCGCTTGGGGGTTGCCGCGATGCCCAGGCCAAGTGCGGCACCCGTGGGCAGGTCCTTCAGCGAGTGCACGGCGACATCGCAGGCGTCAGCCAGCAGGGCATCCCGCAGTGCAGCGACGAACACTCCGGTGCCACCCATCTGGGACAGGGATCCGGTTTTCACATCGCCCTCGGTCTTGATGTGCACCAGCTCCACCGGGAAGCCGCCCACGGCAGCCAACTGGTCCGCAGTCTGTTGCGTTTGCGTCAGGGCAAGCTTGCTAGCCCTGGTTCCGATGCGGACTGTCACTTGGCAGCCTCCGAAGCGGGGTAGGCGTCATGGCCGGTCCCGATGCTGGTGCCAACTTCGGCGATGACGGGCTTTGCTCCGCGGAAGTTCTCGCAGCAGTTGGGACGGCAGACGTCGTACCACGGGCCAAGGTCCGTGACGTTGGGACGCTCGGCAATGTTGTTCTCCACCGTGCGTTCGCAGATCAGGTCCACCAGGCCGGACACGAAAGCCGCATGCGTGCCCGGCGTGGGAACGCGGGTGGCCTCGATGCTCAGGTTCTTGCACGTTTCCAAGGCCTCGGTGTCGAGGTCCCAGGCAACTTCCATGTGGTCGCTGACAAAGCCGAGGGGAACGATGACCACGCCGCGCACGCCTTCGGGGGCGATTTCCTCGAGGTGGTCGTTGATGTCAGGTTCAAGCCAAGGGATGTGCGGGGCACCGGAGCGTGACTGGTACACGAGGTCCCAGGCAACGTTCGGTGCCACAGCGTCCATGATGGCCTGGGCGTTGGCAAGGTGCTGGGCTGCGTAGGCGGACCCTTCAGCAAATTCGCGAGGCTCGTCCTGGGACCTGCCTGCGGCTTCAGCATCCCGGGTGGGGATGGAGTGGGTGGCGAACAGAACCCGAATCTTCGAATCCGGGTCAGCTTCGCCGGCAGCGGCCAGCTTGCCGCGAATCTCTTCCAATCCGGCGGCGGTTCCTTCCAGGAAGGGCTGGACTACGCCGGGGTGGTCGAAGTACTGGCGGATCTTGTCCACCTCAAGCTTGCCGTCCAAACCGGTTTCGGTCAGCGCAATGCCGATGTCTTCGCGGTATTGGCGGCAGCTGGAGTAACAGGAGTAGATGCTGGTGGTGAGCATCAGGATCCGGCGGTGTCCGGCGTCGTATGCGTCCTGCAGGACCGGCGCGATGTAGGGATCCCAGTTCCGGTTTCCCCAGAGGACCGGCAGTTCGATGCCACGCCGCGCCAGTTCAGCCTCGATCGCTGCCTTCAGCTCGCGGTTCTGCTGATTGATGGGGCTGATACCGCCGAAAGCGCGATAGTGGTGCGAGACCTCTTCGAGCCGCTCGTCCGGGATGCCGCGGCCACGGGTGACGTTGCGCAGGAAGGGAATGACGTCGTCCTGGCCTTCAGGACCGCCGAAGGATGCGAGCAGTACGGCGTCGTACTGTTTGGCTTCCTGGCGTCCACGCTCAGTGATGGCGTTCGCTTCAGTGGTGATAACAAGCTCGGTCATGCCAGGACCTCGGCAATCTCGGCAGCCGTGACGCGGCGGCCGGTGTAGAAGGGAATCTCTTCGCGGACGTGGTGGCGCGCTTCGGTGGACCGCAGGTGGCGCATCAGGTCCACGAGGTCCACCAGTTCAGGTGCTTCGAGGCCGAGGATCCATTCCCAGTCGCCCAGGGCAAACGAGGACACGGTGTTGGAGATGACCTGCGGGAATTCGCGTCCAAGCAGGCCGTGGTCGCGGAGCATCTTGCCGCGCTCATCCGTGGGAAGCAGATACCACTCGTAGGAGCGCACAAACGGGTAGACGCAGAGCCAAGTGCTGGGCTCTACGCCCCGCGCGTAGGCGGGCACGTGGCTCTTGGAGAACTCGGCTTCACGGTGCACGCCCATGGCGGACCAAACGATTTCGGTTCCCGCAAAGAGCTTGCTGCGGCGGATGGAGCGGACAGCGGACTGCAGGTCCTCCGGCTTGGGCCCGTGGAGCCACACCATGATGTCTGCGTCCGAGCGCATGGCCGAGACGTCATAGCTGCCCCGAAGGATCACGCCGCCTTCCGCGAGCTTCTCGGCAAGGGCTTCGAATTCCTGTGCAGCATCGCCGCTGCGCAGGACGTCGGCCGAGCGCTTGAAGACCGTCCACAGTGTGTAGAACTGTTCTTCGGTTTCAGCAGTTTTAGTGACAGATTCGGCAGAAGTGTGGCTCATGGTTCAAGTTTGCCCCGTGCCAGCCGCTAAGTCGAACGGATCAGTTCTACAAGACGTAGAAGTGATGCAAATCACTCAATGGATGGTCCGTTGGCGCTTACCGCGGCAAGTTGCGCCCGCGTATCAGCTACTACTGCGGCAAGGCCGTTTCCGGCCAACCAGCCGCCCACCATGGTCAGACCGTCCGCAGCGGCGCACACCTTGCGCACTTGCGCCACACGCTGTTTATGACCGACGGCGGCGAACGGCAATGCGCCCGCCCACCGCACCACATCCCAGTCCACGATGTCCGACCGGGATACCCGAACGGTCAACAGCGCGGAAGCGTCTTCCAGGGCGGCGGCCAGGAGAGACTCATCATCCAGTACGAGGTCCGCTCCACCACCCGCCTCTTCGCGCCGACCATAGGAAAGGCGCAGGACATGCGTTCCGGGACCAGCCTCGTCAGCCAACCAATCCCACTTTGCCGTTGCATGCGTCAAGGCTTTGGCCTTGATCCCAGGGGTCTCAGGAGCCACCAGGATCCCTGTCCCACGCGGCCTGCCGTCAAGCTGCGGCAAATCCACAACCATCGTCACCAGGCTCACCAGCGGTCCGGGGGCGGGACGCAGGCTGGACAACTCAGGTAACGACTTCTCCAGCAGCCCAACGGCGGCTGGGCCGTCAAGCGCAACCACCAGCCGGTCGGCGTCGTACGTGTCGTTTCCGGCGGTGACCCGCCAACCGTCTTCCGTCTTGACGACGTCCTCGGCACGCTTGCCGGTCAGCAATGACACCCCGCGCTCCCGCAAGTCCGATACCAGCGCGACCACCAGGGTATTCATCCCACCCTTCAAGCCCGCGACGGCGGAACCCGCCTTCGCCGGGCCGGACGCCGTAGATGCGGTAGCCGTTCTGCGTTGAGCCGCAACAGCGGCAGCGAGGGATCCATGGGCGCGGAGCCCCGCGCGCAGCCCCGGGGCGACCATGTCCACGTCCAAAAGGGCAGGGTCGGCAGAGTGAACGCCACCCACCACCGGAGAAACAAGCCGTTCAAGAACTCTTTTGCCCATCCGGGTTCGGACCAAAGAGGAAACGCTGGTGACGTCCGAGGACGTTCCCACAGAGGCCGGGAGCCAACGGTCCAAGGATGCCCTCATTGCTCCCGCGAGCCCCAAGGATCGCCGAACTTCAGGGTCCCAGGGGTTCGCAGGAATCCCGAGCACCCCCGTTCTGGGGAGCTCCTGCGGGCCGTTGGGAAGCTGTACCCAGGCGCCACCCGGATGCGGGGCGACGATGCGGTCCGCCAGTCCAAGCTCACGCGCGAGGTCGGCTACAGCTGTGGACCGGGTGGCGAACGACTCCGCCCCGCTGTCCAGCTGCAGCCCGGCAACAACATGGCTTCCCACGCAGCCGCCCCAAGCGTTGCTTGCTTCGAGGACAGTGACCGCCCAACCGTCCGCCGCCAGTTCACGTGAGGCGATCAGGCCCGAGATGCCTCCGCCAACCACCACGGCTGTTGGCCGTGCATCATGTGCCCCGGGCTTTGCGTGCCCCCTGCGCATGAGTCCTACTCCGCGGGGATGGAGTGAATGAGCTCCACGACGCGGGTCAGGACTGTGGGGTCTGTTTCGGGGGGAACCCCGTGGCCGAGGTTCAGTACGTGGCCCGGGGCGTGGGAACCAGCGGCGATGACTTCGCGGACGTGGGCTTCAAGGACTTCCCACGGGGCAGACAGAAGAGCGGGGTCGATGTTGCCCTGGAGCGGAACAGTGCCACCGAGCCGACGGTTGGCCTCGTCCAAGGGCAGCCGGTAGTCCACGCCCACGACGTCCACTCCGACGTCGCGCATGGCAACCAGCAGTTCGGAGGTGCCGGTGCCGAAGTGGATCAACGGCGCCCCGAGTCCACGTACGTGGTCAAGCGCGCGGGTAGATGCCGGCGCCACGTATTTGGTGTAGTCGGCCAAGCCCAGCGATCCTGCCCACGAGTCAAAGAGCTGCGCGGCCGACGCGCCTGCCTCAAGCTGGGCCTGGAGGAACATTCCGGAGGTATCGGCAGCCCAGTTGGCCAGCGCGGCCCAGGTCTCGGGATCCGCGTGCATCATGGTCCGCGGGCCAAGGTGGTCACGCGAAGGCTTCCCTTCCACCATGTAAGCCGCAAGGGTGAACGGCGCGCCGGCAAAGCCGATCAGCGGCGTCTTACCCAGTTCGGCAACCGTCAGGCGGACAGCTTCCCGGATGGGCTCCAGGGCTTCCCACGTCAGCGTGGGAAGGGCGGCAACATCAGCTGCTGTCCGGACCGGCTTGTCCAAAACGGGTCCCACGCCGGGGACGATGTCCACGCCGACACCCGCGAGCTTCAAAGGAATGACGATGTCGGAGAAGAAGATGGCGGCGTCAACATCGTGGCGTCGAACGGGTTGAAGGGTAATCTCGGCAGCGAGCTCCGGGCGAAGGCAGGAGTCCAGCATGGCAACGCCCTCGCGCACCTTCAGGTATTCAGGCAGGGAACGGCCGGCCTGGCGCATGAACCAGACGGGCCTGCGGGACGGCGTGCCACCGCGGTAGGCCGTGATCAGCGGCGAGTCCGAGGTGCGACCGTCCTTCAGCGGGTGGTTGTCGCCGAGGGTTCCCGCCGGGGCGTTGGAGGCCGTACTGTTGGATGCTGCCGCGCTAGAAGTCATGCCTTCGATTGTGCCGAAAATCCGGGGCAAAAGATAACGACAAGCTGTCACGTCGCGCCCCGCCCGGGCCGTTGTGGCCGGGATCACTCACTTGCGTGTGGATCACCACGGCGCCACATTGTTCTACCGGGCTACGAAAAAGCTATGATTGGGGTGCTGTGGTTCTTTTCTCATTGGTGGCTACACACGCCGACATCGACCTCGAAACTGTCGCTCAGTTGAGCAACGGTTCCTCTGAGCTTGCCTCGGCAGCCCTGACAGACTCCTCAGTAGTCTCCGGTGCAGTGGTCCTGGCCACCTGCAACCGCTACGAGGTTTACGGCGAAACTGCCAACGGGGCTGACCTTGAGGCGGCCCGTTCCGCCCTTGTTTCGCAGATCAGCGAACTCAGCGGCCTCAACGAGCAACTCGTCTCCCGCTCCTTTGCTACCCACACGGGCCCGGATGTCACCCGGCACCTCTTCGCAGTCAGCGCCGGGCTGGACTCGGCCGTGGTGGGTGAGCGTGAAATCGCCGGCCAGGTTCGTCGGGCCCTGATCACCGCCCAGCAGGAAGGCACAGCCAGCTCCGGCCTGGTGCGTCTCTTCCAGGCAGCGTCCAAGACCGCCAAGGATGTAGGCGCGCAGACCGCACTCGGCTCGCGCGGGCTTTCCATTGTTTCCGTAGCACTGGACCTCGCCACCGATCTCGCCGAGAACGACGATTGGACCACCAAGAAAGTTGTGGTCTTCGGAACCGGGGCCTATGCCGGCGCTACCATGTCACTTCTCCGTGAGCGCGGCTGCACCGATATTTCCGTTTACTCTTCATCCGGACGCGCCGAAGGCTTCGTAGCCACCCGCGGCGGTACGGCGCTCGACGCCGACACTCTTCCCGCTGCTGTTGCCGCGGCTGACGTCATGATCGGATGCAGCGGATCCGACAACCGGGTTGAGGCCGCAGACCTTGCCCGCGTCCGGGCAAATTCGGGCAAACCGTTGATCGCGATCGACCTCGCCCTCACCCATGACTTCGACCCCGCCGTGGGAGAACTCGACGGCGTTGAACTTCTGACGCTTGAATCCGTACGGCTCGCCGCTCCCCAGGAACAGGCAGAGTCACTCTCGCAGGCCAGCGCAATCGTCAACGGCGCTGCCACGTCATTCGAGACCGAACGCGAAGCCCGTTCCGTGGACACCGCCATCGTGGCGCTCCGCCGTCACACCATGAACGTCCTGGACGCGGAAATGGAAAAAGTCCGCGCCCGCCACGGTTGTACCGCTGCCGCCGAAGAGGTGGAGTTCGCCCTGCGCCGGATGGTCAAGCAGCTCCTGCACATCCCGACGGTCCGGGCCCGCGAACTCGCAGCCAACGGCCAGCAGGATGACTACGTTGCAGCGCTCGAGGCCCTCTACGGCATCCAGGTGGAACAGCCCCAGGCTGCAGCCCCCGCCTCGGAGTGCCCGGTGGATCACGAGCAACTGCGCTCCGAAAGCGCCTAACTGTTTTCGAGGCCGCCCCTCCCTGGAAGGCTGGGCGGCCCGACCCCTACGTTTAGTAGACGGGCTTCTGCGGCTCCACGTCCCGCACCCAGGCGAGAATACCGCCGTCGAGATGCCTGACGCGCGTGTACCCCGCCTTCTGTGCCGCCTCAAGGACAGCAGCCGAGCGCGTCCCGGCCTTGCAGTGGAACACGATGTCCTTATCCTGCGGCAGCTCCACCCACGCCTCGCCGGAGAGAATGCGGCCCTGCGGAATGAGGACCGAGCCATCGATGCTCACGATGCTGTGCTCGCCGGACTCACGGACGTCCACGAGTTCGAAGTCCCGCTCCCCCGACTCCCGTTCGGCCAGCATTCCTGCGAGGTCTTTGGCGGACACAGTGTGCTCCTGGTCCGTGGCCGCGAGTGGCGTCACGCCGCAGAAAGCCTCGTAGTCGGTCAGTTCCGTGATGGGTTCGGCTTCAGGGTCCTTGGAGACCTTGATCTCGCGCCAGCTCCCGCCCAAAGCGTCAAAGAGCGCCACACGGCCCAGCAATGAACGCCCGACGCCGGTGATCAGCTTTACGGCCTCGGTCACCATGAGCGATCCAACCGCCGCGCACAGCATGCCGAACACGCCGCCCTCACCACAGGACGGCACGGAGCCGGCGGGAGGCGCCTCAGGGTAGAGATCCCTGTACGTGGGCCCGTGTTCGGCCCAGAAGACGCTTACTTGGCCGTCGAAGCGGAAGATGGAGCCCCAAACATAGGGCTTACCGAGAATGGCAGCGGCATCATTGACGAGATAACGGGTAGCGAAGTTGTCCGCACCGTCGAGGATGAGGTCATATTTCGCAAACAACTCCAGCGCGTTGGACGCGTCGAGCCGGATGTCATGCAGGACAACGTCCACCAAGGGGTTGAGCTCGGCGATCGCGCTTCGGGCCGATTCGATCTTGGGCGAACCCACGTCCCGTACGCCATGGATGACCTGGCGCTGCAGGTTGCTGAGGTCCACCACGTCGTCATCCACAATGCCGAGCGTTCCCACGCCGGCGGCGGCCAGGTACAACAAAGCAGGCGAACCAAGTCCTCCGGCACCTATGACGAGGACTTTGGCATTTTTAAGCCTGCGTTGGCCCAGGGCGCCGATTTCGGGAATGATGAGATGCCGGGAGTACCGCTCCACCTCGGCCGGCGTGAGATCGGCGGCCGGTTCAACGAGGGGTGGAAGGACAGCGGGCGCAGCGGAGTGGGCAGCAACTATTGAGGCCATACCTCAATGTATGCCTGCAGATGCCGCCCGGTCATATTACCCACCGGTAGAGTAGTCATAACTGCAAAGGAAAGGCGGCAGACTGTGGCTGACGGCACACGGGCAAGCGATGGGGCACCAGCCAAGCAGGAACGGGCAGGTTCTACGCGTTCACCAAGGTTGCCGCGGGATGAGCGCCGCGCACAGTTGCTGAACGCGGCATTGGAAGTTTTCGTCTCCAACGGCTTCCATGGGGCAGCCATGGACGAAATCGCGGAAGCAGCGCACGTGAGCAAACCAGTGCTGTACCAGCACTTCCCGTCCAAGCGCGAGCTCTATATGGCCCTCTTGGACAGCCACCTGGCTACCCTGACGCAGCTGATGCTCAATGCCTTGAACTCCACCACGGACAACAAGGAACGCGTCAAGGCCGTCATGCGCGCCTATTACAGGTTCATCGCGGACGACGACCAAGCCCATCGCCTGGTCTTCGAGTCGGACCTGATTAATGATCCCGACGTCAGCTCGCGTTTGGAGACTTTCAACAAGACTTTTGCGGACGCCGTGGCCCACGTCATAGCCGAAGACACCAAACTGCCCCCTCTTGAAGCGCAGCTTCTCGGGCGTGGTTTGGCCGGAATGGCGCAGGTCAGCGCGCGGTATTGGCTTGAAACGGACGGAAACCTGGACCTCGATGTGGCCAGCGATCTGATCTATCGTTTAGCTTGGCGCGGAATCAGTCGATTCCCCAAAGAGTCCTAGGCTACAAATAGAGGACTGACTTAACACTTGATTGGCTTGGAGGCCTTGCTGTGGAAGTAAAGATCGGCATTCAGAACGTTGGCCGTGAGATCGTGCTCGAATCCGCCTTGGATGCTGACGCCGTTGCCAAAATTGTGGCCGAGGCCGTCACCAAGGGCTCCGAACTCCGTCTTACTGACGAAAAAGGCCGCCAGATCATCGTTCCCGGCAACGTCCTGGGCTATGTGGAGATCGGCGCCGAGGAAGTTCGCCGCGTAGGTTTCGGCGCCCTCTAAGGTTTCCCACGTCTCGTCCGTCCGCTAAGGAGTTTTCATGCTTTCTCTCGTCGTGGTGGTTCTGGCCACCATTGCCACCGGTTTCATTGTGTGGGCCAACGACAAGCGGCACGGCAAGTACGGGATCGCGTTGCCGGCCGGCGTCTCAGCAGCTGTGGGCACGCTGAGCTGGATCGCCTTCATCAGCGCAGGTTTGGGCTACCAGCCGGGCGCAACCTGGATTCCGTGGGTCCTGCCTATTGTGCTCGGCACTGCTGCGGCGGTTGCCGTGGTGCTCTTCCTCGGCCGGACCCGGACCCAACACGACACTGCGGCGCTCACCAAGGCGCTGCGGCTTTAGTGCTTTAGTGCTTTAGGCAGAGTGACCGTCACCCAGGGGTGACGGTCACTACTGTTTTAAGCCACTGTCACTACTGATTTAACCCACTTTGCGACGCCGGATAGCGCTCAGGCTGTGCGGTGGCACCCAAGCCCGCTGCAGCTTCGCTCACCGCGGCGGCCGCGGCAATGTCACGATTGGTCACCTGCCCACCCGCATCGTGGGACACATAGCGAAGGAAGACCCTGTTGTACCGCCATTCCAAATCCGGATGATGATGTTGTTCCTCGGCGAGCTGTCCGATAGCCGCAATGAGCGCAAGCGCGTCCGCCGCCGTCGAAGTTTTGTAGACGGTCACCAGGCCCTCCTGATACTTCCAGTCCGGAAGGTCTCCGAGGGCAGCATTGATGGCTGCCTCAGCCAGTTGCTCATCCTTGGCTGCCATGACTGCCCCTTCTATTTCGGAGAACCCAGGTCAGAGGAACTCTGCCCGGCCCTCCATCGCCGAGGATGCGAGCGCATGCTCCCGCCGTGGAATCCGCCCTGCCTGCTTGGCCAGCCTACCGGCGATCACAGCGTGTTTGAAGGCTTCCCCCATCTGTACCGGGTTCTGAGCCCGGGTTACAGCAGTGGCCAGCAGGACGGCGTCGCAGCCTAACTCCATGGCCAACGCGGCATCGGAGGCGGTTCCGATTCCCGCGTCGAGGACCACAGGTACGGAGGCCCGGGACACGATGAGTTCAATGTTGTGCGGGTTCAGGATGCCGAGGCCTGTTCCAATGGGTGATCCCAGGGGCATGACAGCGGTGGCACCCAGGTTTTCGAGCCTGAGCGCGAGCACGGGATCGTCATTTGTGTAGGCGAAAACCTTGAAGCCGCGGTTCACCAGTTGTTCCGTTGCATCCACCAGTTCCACGGCGTCGGGCAGGAGCGTGTGTTCGTCGGCGATGACTTCCAGCTTCACCCAATCGGTCTCCAGGGCTTCCCGTGCCAGTTCAGCAGTCATCACGGCGTCCTTGGCAGTAAAGCAGCCCGCAGTGTTGGGAAGGACCCGGATGTTGTGGTTCACCAGGAGCTGGAACAGCGATCCCGTTTCGGCTGGGGAATAGCGGCGCATGGCCACGGTGGTGAGCTCGGTCCCCGACGCCAGGAGCGCTGATCCCAGGCCATCGAGGCTCGGCGCGCCTCCGGTACCCATGATGAGCCGGGAACCGAATTCGACACCGTCGATCACCAGCGCGTCAGTGGAATGAACGTCAGTGGTGCGAACGTCAATGTTTGCTGTTGTCATGGTTCAGCCTCCTTGGACTGCTGTTACGAGTTCGAGTTCGTCTCCGTCGGCCAGGGCCGTCACGGCCCATTGGCTGCGGGGCACCACCTCGGAGTTACGTGCGACCGCGACTCCCAGCTTGCCGCCGTCGGCCGCTTGTCCGCGAGGGTCCAAGGCGCGGCCGGTGATCGCTGTGACCAGGGTGCTGACGGATGCGTCATCGGAGACTGCGTGATCGGTTCCGTTGAGTTTGATGTTCATGCTGTTTCCTTGGTGGGAGCGTGTGCGGCTG
Organism: Pseudarthrobacter sp. PvP004; assembly: GCF_017876035.1. Taxonomy (NCBI): domain Bacteria; kingdom Bacillati; phylum Actinomycetota; class Actinomycetes; order Micrococcales; family Micrococcaceae; genus Pseudarthrobacter; species Pseudarthrobacter sp. PvP004. Next base: position 632,846 of record NZ_JAGINL010000001.1, on the reverse strand, counting down.
GTGTAAGAACTTGGGGAACTGAAGCGTTGCCCGCGAAGCGATCAGGCAGGAACGGAGTCCATCGAGGGTCCGTTGTGCCGCTGATGAGTTCGCCCACGATTCTGGCGGCCACGGGAGTCAGGAGCACACCGTGGCGGAAGAAACCTGTGGCGATCACCAGGCCGTCAGTGTCGCCGTGGGGACCGCTGACCCGTCCGAGCAGGGGGGCGTTGTCCGGGGTTCCAGGGCGGGCGCGGGCGGTTGCTTCAAGGAGTTCCAATTCCGCAACTGCGGGGACCAGGGCTTGGGCATCCCTCAGCAGCTGGTAGACGCCGCCGGCAGAGACCGCGTTGGAAGACGCTGACAATCCGTCTTCGCGTTGCGTCGCCCCAATCACCACGGTTCCGTCATCCCGGGGAACTATGTAGACGGGAACGCCTCGAACCATCCCCCGAACAGTGGACGTGACCAAGGGCCGGAGGTTGTCGGGGACGCGAAGCCGGAGGATGTCGCCATAGACCGGCCTCACCGGAAGGTTCAGTCCCTCAGGGAGCCCCGACAGTTGGGATGCCCCCAGCCCGTTGGCCACCACGGTCTCCGCGGCGCGGACCACGACTCCGGATTCGAGTTCCACTCCGGTGACCCGCCCGTCATCCCTCAGCACACCGCGTGCCGGGGAAGGAACGGCGAATCCGTCATCGGCCCCGGACACCCAGGAACCGTCGTCAGGTGAATGGTTTGCTAATCCAGCCAGGAGGCATGCGGCGAGCTTTCGCGGATCCACTTGGTGGTCGGCGGGAATATCGAAAGCGCAGGAAATCTGTGGGCTGAGGAGCGGCTCGCGTTGCCTCGCGTCCCGCAGGGCCAGAGGTTCAACTCCCAATCCAGCTGCGAGCTGCACGGACCTCAGGTCTGCGAGCGCCCTGCGGTCGGCTGCGTCGGCACCCACGGCGAGGGTCGGCGTCGTGCGGTATCCGCTGCCCTCTCCACCCACGTGCAGTCCGTCCACGAAGGAAGGCCACAGCCGCGAAGATTCGACCATCAATTCCAGGAGGTCTCCCTCCTGATAATGCAGTTCGCTGACGGGTGCAAGCATTCCGGCGGCGGCGAACGTTGCACCCGAGGCCGGGACGGGATCGATCAGCGCCACTGAACGGCCAAGTCGCCGGGCTTCATGAGCGATGCCAAGGCCTATGATGCCGCCGCCAATGACGGCCACGTCTGCCTGGATGGGGGTATGGCGGGGACCTGCCATTCGTTTCCTTCCCTACGCCGGTACTAGCCGGATCAGGTCAAGCGGTCGGCGCTGAAGCCCTCTCAGCCGGACAGTCATATGACGAATGTCGCGGCTCCCGCAGTACGTGCCCAGTTTAGAGGAACTACTCTGGTTTCCATGACCCAGCCTGACGCCCTCGCCTCCGCCCGCCTCTATCTGTGCACTGATGCCCGTCAACGGCAGGGCGATTTCGAAGACTTTGTGGACGCCGCATTCGCTGGAGGCGTTGACATCATCCAGCTCCGCGACAAGACTCTGGAAGCTGCCGAGGAGCTTGAATTGCTGGCCGTTTTGCGGAGCGTCGCACAACGGCACGGACGGCTTTGGGCTGTCAACGACCGGGCCGATGTTGCCAGTATTTCCGGGTCTCCTGTATTCCACATCGGTCAAAAGGACCTGCCCCTGACGGCAGCGCGAACCCTCTTGCCGAACGTGACCGGCATCGGTCTTTCCACCCACACACAGGAACAAATCGATGCGGCAGTCGCCACCTCCCAGGGCCCCCTGGGACTGGACTATTTCTGCGTGGGTCCGGTCTGGGCAACGCCTACCAAACCCGGCCGCTCGGCGGTGGGGCTGGACTTGGTCACATATGCCGCAGAAGCGGAAAAGCGTTCGGGCAATGCTGTGACACTTCCTTGGTTCGCCATTGGTGGCATCGACCTCAGCAACGTTGAACAGGTAGTGGAAGCGGGAGCCAGCCGGATCGTCGTGGTCCGTGCCATCACCGAGGCAACGGACCCGACGGCGGCAGCCAAGTCGCTGCTGCAAGCACTGGACACCGTGTAGTTTCCCGCCGAATTCAAGCGGTCTTAGCCGCTACGCGGTCAGGCCAAGGCCTGTCATCCGGCGCCCGTGTTTATCGGCGAGTTCCGTCGTTAAGCTCCTGACCGCTGCACGCGCACCCCCGCCGCCTTTCAGCAATGGTCCCAGCAGGGGGTGTTCCATGCCGACGCGCTGCGCCTGCGTCAAAGCCTCCCCCACCAAGCGGCGACCCCACAATGCAAGGCGCGAGGCCAGGCGCGGGTCGTCAGCCAAGGCCCGCCTGATCAGGACGCGAAGGACTTCCGTGGCCTGGTCAGGGGAAGCGACGCGTTCAACGAAATGCCGCGTTGTTGGGTCGAGGAACATCGATACGGCCCTGTAGAAGTCCGATGACACCGTATCGATGACGTACGCCTTCATGACAGATTCGAACCAGTCCCCCGGTTTGGTGCGCTCATGGAAATGATCGAAGGAGCGCTGGAACGGCAGCATGGCTTGTTCCGGATCGACGCCCATCTCCGATAACCGGTCATTGAGGAGCGCAAAGTTGCCGTAGGCGCCCACGGCGATCTTCGCGAACACAGACCTGTCATGGAGGGTGGGGGCATAGCGCGAATCCAGGGAGAGGCGCCCGAAAGCGGATAGCTCGCCATATGCCATGGCTCCAAGCAACTCCGCGGAGAGTTGCCCGGCAGAGGCTGCAGCGTCCGGGGAGATGCCCATGGATCAAGACTATCCCTGGTGGGCCACAACCTCCCCGGGGTCGGGTTCCTGCTTCCAGTGCCATTCCTACTAGGCTGGCTCGAAGTGAGTTGACTGCCGCATGCCCCTCATGCCGTAGGTCCTCCTCCTCGCACCCACTTCACTGAAGGATTTTCAATGAGTCACCCCAGTTACCCACCCGCGCCGCAGAACGACGCCGGAGCAGGAATTCCGCAGGTGCCTGCCGCACCCTACGCTTACGGCGGCCAGTTCCAGGGTGGGGCACAGCCGGGCTACCAGCCCGGACCGGATTCAGGCCCCTACGGAACCCCGGTGGGAGCTCCGGCGAAGTCCTTCATGACCACATGGATCCTGGCCCTGCTCCTGGGTAGCTTCGGTGTGGACCGCTTCTATCTGGGCAAGATCGGTACCGGAATCGCGAAGCTGCTCACAGCCGGCGGCTTCGGTATCTGGTCCATCGTTGACCTCATCATCACGCTGACGGGAAACGCCCGGGACAAGCAGGGCCGTCCGCTTGCGGGTTACCCGGAGAACAAGAAGAAGGCATGGATCATCACCATTGTCGTCTGGTTCGCGGGCCTGATTGTCGGAATCGTGTCCACGGTGTTGTCGTTGACCTTTGTTGCTGCTGCAGTCCAGGGTGCAGGCACCGATGCCCCGGTCCTGCCGTCGGCCTCCCAGGAGGCACCGGCACCGTCGTCGGGCACTGCCTCTGATGACGGTTCCTTAACCGTCACCATGTCCGAGGGCAACACCGTGAAGGTCAGCCTCCTGAACTCCGGTTACACCACCGAAATTCCCGGGATGTCCTACATGAAACCGACCAGGGGAGGCTTCCTCCTCTTGGAGGTTTCCTGGGAGGCCACAGCTGGAAGCAGTTACGCCTCACCCTCGAACTTCGAGGCCTTCGACGCGGACGGCGCCAAGGGCGAGGAGATCTACGTGGAGGAAGGTCTGGGAGGACTGCCTTCCGGGGATGTTGCCGCCGGAGAGATGCAGCGGGGAGTCATTGCCTTCGACATCAAGAACGGCCCCACCACAGTGGTCATCAGCGATGACTTCGGCGACAAGGCAGCTACTTTCACCCTGACGCCGGCAAACTAAACAGCCGGCCCGGTCCATACCGCCGCACGGAAAGCCCGTTGCCCCCTTGGGGTAGCGGGCTTTTTGGGTGGGACATCCAAGACTATCCGCCGGTTTCGGGCTACCCTGATTTTCGTGTCACATCATCGGATAGCGCCCAACGTCGACGACTCCTCGGACCAGCTCGCCGCGGCGCTTGCCGCTCTCAGGACAGAGCTGGAACTCCCTGGCGAATACCCGGCAGAAGCTGTGGAAGAAGCACGGCAAGCCGTCGCGGACCTTGAGTTGCCGGGTCAGGACCTGCGGCACGTACCATTCGTGACCATTGATCCGGCGACCTCCACGGACTTGGACCAGGCCCTGTTCATTGACCGTGCCGGCGACGGCTACAAGGTCCTCTACGCAATCGCCGATGTCCCGTCTTTCGTGGAACCGGGTGGGGCACTGGACCACGAAACCCGTCACCGCGGGCAGACCTTCTATGCTCCTGACGGGCGGATCCCGCTGCATCCGGAGGTCATCAGCGAGAACGCCGGCAGCCTCTTGGCCGATCAGGACTGCAGTGCGTTCGTGTGGGACTTCGACTTGGACGCGGAAGCTGAAGTGTTGGCTGTCACCGTTGCCCGCGCCGCCGTTCGCAGCAGGGCCAAACTCAGCTACAAGGGCGCTCAGCAGCAGATTGACGACGGTACGGCCCCGCCCGTACTTCAGCTCCTCAAAGAAGTGGGAATCAAGCGTGTTGAACTGGAACGGCGGCGCGGCGGCGCAAGCCTCAACATGCCGGAACAGGAAATCGTCCAAGCAACCGACGGCGGCGGATACAGGATCGCGGCTGCCCCCTCCCTCCCGGTTGAGGACTGGAACGCGCAGATCTCGCTCATGACCGGCATGGCCGCCGCGCAGATGATGCTCGACGGAAAAGTGGGCATCCTGCGCACCATGCCCGCTCCTGATGACCGGTCACTGCTCCATTTCAAGCGCCAGACCTCCGCTCTGGGCAAGCCCTGGGACGGCCACGTCACCTACGGCGAGTACCTGAGGACCTTGGACGCATCCGATCCCCAACAGCTGGCCATCCTTCACTCTGCCGGTATGTTGTTCCGGGGCGCCGGTTACACCCCCTTTGACGGGGAGCTGCCGGCAATCGTGACCCAAGCAGCCATCGGGGCTCCGTATGCACACGCCACGGCACCCCTGCGCCGGCTCATCGATCGCTTTGTCCTGGTGATCTGCGAGGCGCTCAGCAACAACCACGACATCCCGCAGTGGGCTCGGGAGGCACTCCCTTCATTGCCGGAGATCATGGCGGCCTCCGACCAGTTGGCCGGACGCCTCGAACGTGCGGCGCTGGACACTGTGGAAGCAGCCCTCGTAGCCAACCACGTGGGCCAGGAATTCGACGCTGTAGTCATTTCGGGGTCCAAGCCCTCCAATGGGGCCGGTTCCAAAGCTGCCAACGGCAATGGCAGTAACAACGGCGGCAGCAACGGCAACGGGCCCTTTGGCGTCATACAAATATCAGACCCTGCTGTAACGGCCCGGTGCGACGGAGAAATGGAGTCTGGAACCAAAGTCCGGGTGCGGCTGCTGAAGGCCGATATCGCCAGCCGGGAGATCAGGTTCGAGCTGCTGCCCTGACGCCGTTCTGCCGACGATCCGGGCTTTCCGGCCCCCAGAGGATAGACTGGGCTTGTAGTAATGGATGCCCGGTCGTTGATTCAGTTAATTTTTGAACTCAACAAGCCCGCCCCTACGCGATCTTGAGATGTACCAACTGGTCACCAGTGCCAGTACTTAGATAGCCCGCGATCGGCTTCCACTGGACTTGCTTGCGCGCCCGTTCGTGCTCCGGTACGGCTCCGCCGCCGCCGTTGAGCATGCAGCGCCAATGCCCAAATGAATAAGGAAACTCCCTGTGAGTGAATTGCATACCCACGAAGTCCTGACGGACTCCACCGGAACCGAATCCATCGAACCCGAGGAAACGATCATCTCGGATGAGACGCCCCACGAGATCGAAGAGAAGTCGTTCGCTGACTTCAACGTCCGCGCCGACATCGTTGAGTCTTTGGCCGACGCCGGAATCACACACCCGTTCCCCATCCAGGCAATGACCCTGCCGGTCGCCTTGAGCGGCCACGACATCATCGGCCAAGCCAAAACCGGTACCGGAAAAACGCTTGGCTTCGGCATCCCCGCCCTCCAGCGCGTCGCCGGAAGGGATGATGCAGGTTACGCCAAGCTCGCTGTCCCGGGCGCACCGCAGGCACTGGTCATCGTCCCCACGCGTGAGCTTGCCGTGCAGGTAGCCAACGACCTCCAGGCCGCGTCACGCAAGCGCAACGCCCGCATCGCCACCATCTACGGCGGCCGCGCCTACGAACCCCAGATTGATGCCCTGCAGAAGGGCGTCGAAATCGTAGTGGGCACCCCTGGCCGGCTGATCGATCTCTACAAGCAGAAGCACCTGAGCCTCAAGAACGTCAAGATGGTGATCCTTGACGAAGCCGACGAAATGCTGGACCTTGGCTTCCTCCCCGACGTCGAGACCCTGATCGCCGGCACCCCCGCGGTTCGGCAAACGCTCCTCTTCTCGGCAACCATGCCCGGCCCCGTCATCGCTATGGCTCGCCGCTACATGACGCAGCCCACCCACATCCGGGCAGCCGACCCGAATGATGAAGGCCTGACCAAGCGCGACATCCGCCAACTCATCTACCGTGCACACAGCATGGACAAGACCGAGGTTGTGGCCCGCATCCTGCAGGCCCGCGGACGTGGCCGCACCATCATCTTCACCAAGACCAAGCGCACCGCCGCGAAAGTTGCCGAGGAACTCGTTGACCGCGGCTTCGCGGCTGCAGCCATTCACGGCGACCTCGGCCAGGGCGCCCGTGAACAGGCCCTCCGCGCGTTCCGCAACAACAAGGTTGACGTCCTGGTAGCCACCGACGTCGCAGCCCGCGGCATCGACGTTGATGACGTTACCCATGTCATCAACTACCAGTGCGTGGAAGACGAAAAGATCTACCTGCACCGCGTTGGACGTACGGGCCGCGCAGGTAACAAGGGCACCGCCGTCACGTTTGTTGACTGGGACGACATGCCTCGCTGGGGCCTGATCAACAAAGCCCTGGGACTCAGCGTTCCCGAGCCCGTTGAAACCTACTCCTCGTCGCCGCACCTGTACACGGATCTGGACATTCCCGAGGGCACCAAGGGTCGTCTGCCGCGCAACAAGCGCGTCCTCGCCGGCGTTGACGCCGAAGTCCTTGAGGACCTCGGCGAAACCGGCAAGAAGAACGCACGCTCCGGCGGCTCAGGCCGGGATGGCGGACGTGACGGCAAGCGCGACGGCGGTCGTGACGGCGGTCGCGGACGCTCCGGCAGGTCCGGTGACGCCGAGTCCAGCGAATCCAAGGGCGAGGGCGGTCGCAACCGAACGCGCCGCCGTCGTACTTCTGATGGCGAGGCAGCCCCCGCTGCCGGTGCCTCGGAAACCCGCACTGCCACCGCAGACAACGCGGAGAAGCCGGCCCGCACGCGCCGGACCCGCACGCGCCGCCGCAACGGCGAAGTGGTCTCCGGTGAGACCGCAGCTGCCCAGTCCGGCAGCACCGAGGCCTAAAAACCTCAATGACTGAATCTGTTTGGGCGCCGGACGGCGGCAACTTGGTGGTGCACGCGGACAACGCGGAGTTCCTCCCTACGCTGCCGGACGGCGCCTTCACACTCATCTACGTGGACCCGCCCTTCAACACGGGCCGGGTCCAACGCCGCCAGGAAACCCGCATGGTCCGCAACGCGGACGGCGACGGCGACCGCGTCGGCTTCAAGGGCCGCTCTTACGACACCATCAAGGGCGCCCTGCACAGCTACGACGACGCCTTCAGCGACTACTGGTCCTTCCTGGAGCCCAAGCTCGTGGAGGCTTGGCGGCTGCTGGCCGACGACGGCACCCTGTACCTGCATTTGGATTACCGGGAAGTCCACTACGCCAAGGTGATGCTGGACTCCATCTTCGGCCGGGAATGCTTCCTCAACGAGATCATCTGGGCCTACGATTACGGCGCCCGCGCCAAGAACCGCTGGCCCACCAAGCACGACAACATTTTGGTGTACGTCAAGAACCCCACCAAGTATCACTTCGACAACGCCGAAGTGGACCGGGAACCGTACATGGCACCCGGACTGGTCACCCCCGCCAAACGCGAGCTCGGCAAGCTGCCCACGGATGTCTGGTGGCACACCATCGTTTCGCCTACCGGCCGCGAAAAGACCGGCTATCCTACCCAAAAACCCGAGGGCCTGGTACGCAGGATTGTCTCCGCATCAAGCCGAGAGGGCGATTGGTGCCTCGATTTCTTCGCTGGTTCAGGGACCCTCGGTGCTGTGGCAGCCAAACTGGGCCGCAACTTTGTGTGCGTCGACCAGAACGAACAAGCCATCGAAGTCATGCGAAAACGGCTGGGCACCAAGGCCGACTTCCGCCGGAGCGGCTCATTGCCGGACGCCAGCCTGGGTCAGGCAGCGCCCTTCACGAAGGCCTGAACTGCGTCCGCGATCATTTGGACGGCAATGGCTGACAACAGCAGGCCGGCAATCCGGGTGACCAGCTCCACTCCGTTTTCCCCGAGCACCCGCTGCACGACGCCCGCGAAGCGCATCGCCAAGTACAGCGAGCCAAGCACCACAGCGATGCCGAGCCCCACCGCCAGATACTCCGCGAGCTGGCTGGACTGCTGCACGAAAACCATGACGGCAACGATCGCGCCCGGTCCGGCCATGAGCGGCGTTCCCAGTGGCACAAAAGCCACGTTCTTGTACTTGGCGGCATTCTCTTCACCACTGGTGGACCCCGTCAGCAGCTGCAGCGCGATCAGCACCAGGAGCAGGCCACCGGCACCCTGCAGGGCAGCCAGCGAGATGTGCATGTAGTTGAGGATCGACTGGCCAAAGATCGCGAACACCACGATCACACCTGTGGCCACCAACAGGGCCTGGAAAGCGGAGCGGTTACGATCCTTGGCCGACATCTGCGCCGTCAAGGACATGAAAATCGGCACGGTACCCGGTGGATCCATGATCACGAACAGCGTGACGATCACGGATGCGAGCAACTGCAGATCCATCAGCGGACCCCTTTCACCGAATGACCGTGCTGCCTGTTGCCAACTCCTCTATCCGTGACAAGACTGCGGGCGAGGTAGTGTTTTCGCCCAACAGGTTAGGCTTGCCCGCTCCGTGGTAGTCGGAGGACCCCGTCATGAGCAAACCGTGTTCGGCGGCCAAGCCGCGAAGGAATGTCCGGCCCTCCTCCGGGTTGTCCCGATGTTCAACCTCAAGTCCCAGAAGTCCGGCATCAATCATGTCCTGGTAGGTTTTCTCCCCCACAATGCGTCCCCGCGATGAGGCCACAGGGTGGGCAAAGACGGGGACGCCGCCAGCCGCGCGGACAAGCTCGACGGCGACCGCCGGGTTGGGTGCATAGTGCTGCACGAAGTACCGCGAATGTGAAGTGAGGATGGACGTGAAAGCCTCCGTGCGATCCGCCACCACACCGGCAGCCACCAAGGCATCGGCGATGTGCGGGCGGCCCACCGTGGCACCGGGAGCCACATGGTGAATCACGTCGTCCCACGTCAACGGATAATCCTCGGACAACAATGTGACCATGCGCTCGGCGCGGGTGAGCCGGGCGTCCTTGGACTTGGTGATTTCCTCCAGCAGGCCGGCATGGGCGGGATCGTGGAGGTAACTGAGCAAATGGACGCTGATTCCCTGCTCCGTCCGGCAGGAGATTTCCATTCCAGGAACGAACGCAATGCCATGTTCCCTGGCAGCAGCGGCAGCGGACTCCCAACCATCAGTGGAATCGTGATCGGTCAGCGCCACGGCATCCAGACCGGCCGAGACGGCAGAGATGATCACTCCGGCCGGTGTCTCGGTTCCGTCGGAAACATTTGAGTGCGCATGCAGGTCTATCCTCACTTTCCCAGCCTATGGGATGCGGGCGTGCTTGGAGTGTTGCGCCGTTGGCCTCTCCACGAAACTGGTGGGACGATGTAACGGTGAACGATGCCGAAAACACCCAGAACTCGTCCTCCCAGCCACTGCAAGAGCGCGTCAACAACCGCTCGCAAAGGCCCACATCCGATGCCTTCAAGGCATTCATGGCCAGCAACTGGGCGCCCGCCCCGCAGGTGACCCCTGCGCGTGACGCCGTTGCAGACCATGCCGCGCGCCGCCGTCGTACTATTTCCGAACTGTTCAAGGGCGAACGGCTCGTTGTCCCGGCCGGTCCACTGAAGGTCCGATCCAACGACTGCGACTACCGTTTCCGTCCCCACTCCGGTTTCGCCCACCTCACTGGCCTGGGCCTCGACCACGAGCCCGACGCCGTGTTGATCCTGGAGCCCGTAGCTGAAGGAAAGGGCGACGACGGCGGTCACCACACCGCGACGCTCTACTTCCGTCCGCTGGCCGGCCGGGACACAGAACAGTTCTACGCTGACTCCCGCGCAGGCGAGTTCTGGATCGGTGCACGCCCCACGCTCGCAGAATTCGAAGCCCGGCTCGGCCTGCCCACCGCGCACATCTCTGAGCTCGAAATGGCAATCACCAAGAACGTGGGCGCCCCGGAAATCGGCGGCATCTCCATTCGACTGGTCCGCAAGGTGGACGAGAACATCGACGCACTGGTTGATACCGCCCGCTACAACACGGCCAAGGACCCCGAGAACCTGGACCTAGGCGAACTCGACGCCCTGGACGAGAAGCTCAGCGAAGCACTGTCAGAGCTGCGCCTCCTCAAGGACGACTGGGAAATCGAGCAGATGAAGATTGCCGTGGCGGCAACGGTGGAAGGCTTCGCTGACGTAGTCCGCGCCCTTCCCCGCGCGCTGACCCACGCGCGCGGAGAGCGGGTAGTTGAAGGCGCCTTCTTCGCCCGCGCCCGCGAGGAAGGCAACGAACTCGGCTACGACACCATTGCCGCGTCCGGCAACAACGCCACGGTTCTGCACTGGAACCGCAACTCCGGAACCGTCAACGCCGGCGAGCTCCTTCTCCTCGATGCCGGCGTGGAAGCAGACTCCCTCTACACAGCTGACATCACCCGCACGCTGCCCGCCACCGGCACCTTCACCGACGTCCAGCGCAAGGTCTACCAGGCCGTGCTCGACGCCGCCGATGCCGGTTTCGCAGCCGCCCAGCCGGGCGTGAAGTTCCGCGACATCCACACCGCGGCAACCACGGTCCTGGCCGAACGCCTGGCTGAATGGGGCCTGCTGCCCGTATCCGTCGAGGAAGCCATCAGCCCGGAGGGCCAGCAACACCGCCGCTGGATGCCGCACGGCACCAGCCACCACCTGGGCCTCGACGTCCACGACTGTGCGCAGGCAAAACGGGAACTGTACCTCGATGGAATCCTCACCGAAGGCATGGTTTTCACGATCGAACCGGGTCTCTATTTCAAGAATGAAGACCTCGCCATCCCCGAGGAGTACCGCGGGATCGGCGTCCGCATCGAGGACGACATCCTCATGACCGCCGACGGACCCGTCAACCTCAGCGCCGCGCTGCCCCGCGAAGCAGACGACGTCGAGTCCTGGATGGCCGGCATCTACCAGGAAGCCCAAGGCTAAGCGCAGGCCGTTGCCACCACAACAGAAAGGGAAGGCCACCGGAGACAGATCCGGTGGCCTTCCCTTTCTTGTGCTTGACGGAAGCCTTTTGCTCCGGCGAAGCCCTACTGCTTGGTCGACCCCTCGGAGGTGGACTGATGTCCCTCTTCCTGCGGGGTGTTCTGCCCTTGGCTCTGGCCGTCGGTCACACGGACGCCGTACTGCGGACGACCGTCCGGGAGGTCGGGGTAACGGACAGCTGCCGGTGCCGGGTTCTGCGCGGACTGGTCCACTGGGGCGTTCTGTCCCTCAGGAGTACTGGAACCGTTGGACTCGGGGCCACGCTGGCCGTAGGGATCGTTCCACGTGGAAGGCCGCTCAGGCGCCTGGCCGGGCTGCTGGAACGGCGCATTCTGCTGGTTGTAGTTGGCGGCCTGCGGTGCGGCTGCCTGCGACGGGTTCATCGGCAGCTGGTGGAGCAAACGGCGGGCCTCGTGGGCTGCCTCCACAGCGACGATGACATCGTAGTTGGTGGCAACCACTTGGCTGGTGGAGGTGAAGTCACGCTTCCCGCGCTGGGTGGCATAGGTGACGATGCCGAACAGCATGAAGAAAGCCGCACCCATGAGCACCGAAGTGATGATGGAGAACGGGCCGCCGGCGGGAGTGAAGAAGGACAACATGACGCCGACGAAGAGGCCGAACCACATGCCGCTCAGGGCGCCGGACAAAGCCACCCTCGGGTAGCTCAGGCGGCCGGTCACGCGCTCCACCATTTTGAGGTCATTGCCCACGATCGACACCAGCTGAACAGGGAACTGCTGGTCTGCGAGGTAGTCCACCGCCTTCTGGGCATCCAAATACGAGGTGTACGAGCCCACGGTGTCGCCTTGGGGGACACTGCGGGATTCCTCAACGGCTTTGGGAGCACCAAAAATGTTTGACATAGCCCCATTGTGTCTCATGGACATGTGTAGTGGCTGGAATTCAGCTAAAAGAGAGCAGACTCGGTAGCCTGTAAACATGAGCACACATCCCTCACGCGTCTTTGTCGCGCGCCTGCTCGGCTTGGACGTCTTCGACCCCCTGGGCGATCGTCTTGGCCGGTTGCGCGACGTCGTGGTGCTCTCCCGCGGCACCCGTGGTGCTCCCCATGTGGTGGGCATCGTGGTTGAAGTTCCTGGCAAGAAGCGCGTCTTTGTTCCCATGACCCGCATTACGTCCATCGACCAGACGCAGATCATTTGCACTGGCCTGGTCAACCTGCGGCGCTTCGAGCAGCGCGGTGCCGAAACACTGGTGGTCGCTGAAATGTTCGACCGCCGCGTGACGCTGGCGGACGGCAGTGGAGACGCGACGATCGAGGACATTGCCATGGACCAGCACCGGTCCAAGGACTGGTTCGTCAGCAAGCTGTTCGTCCGCCGCGGCCACTCCCTGTCCCCCTTTGGCAGGCTCCGCCGCAACGAGACCCTGATCATCGACTGGGCCGATGCCCAGACCGGCGCCCACAACGAGCCCCAGGCCGCTACGCAGTTCGTTGCCACGCACGAAGACCTGAAACCTGCCGACTTTGCTGAAGCCCTTCAGGAAATGAGCGACAAACGGCGTTTTGAAGTGGCCAGTGAGCTCCAGGATGAGCGCCTTGCCGATGTTCTCCAGGAACTCCCGGAAGATGACCAAGTGGAGATTCTCTCCGCACTTGATGTGGAACGCGCCGCTGACGTCCTCGAAGAGATGGATCCTGACGACGCCGCCGACCTCCTGGCCGAGCTTCCTTCAGCGCAGGCCGAAGAACTTCTCCAACTCATGGAACCCCAGGAGGCCGAGGACGTCCGCCGCCTCCTGGAGTACGACGAAGACACCGCCGGTGGCCTCATGACACCGGTCCCGGTCATCCTGCCGCCGGAAGCCACAGTGGCCGAGGCCCTGGCGCATGTCCGGCGTGAGGAGCTCTCACCCGCACTGGCCTCATCCATCTTTATCGCCCGCCCTCCCTTGGAGACCCCCACCGGACGCTTCCTGGGCGTGGTTCATATCCAACAGCTTCTGCGTTTCCCTCCGCCGGAACCGCTGGGCAACCTCGTGGACAAGAATCTTGAGCCCCTTTCGGACCAGGCCCACATCTCCGAAGTTGCCCGGACCCTGGCCACGTACAACTTGAATTCACTTCCAGTCGTGGACGACGACGGCCGCCTTGTGGGGGCGGTGACTGTTGATGACGTGCTGGATCACCTGTTGCCGGATGACTGGCGCGCCCATGAGGACGACGCCCCTATAAGGAAACTTGGAGGCCGCATTGGCTGATAACAACGCCACCCGATCCCCCAAGTCCTCAGGACGCTCGAGCAGCAGCCTTGACACGCCTTTGAGTGGTCGCCAACGCATCCTGCCCAAGTTCTCACCGAACCCGGATGCTTTCGGAAACGCCACGGAGGGCTTCGCCCGGTTCATGGGCACGCCTACGTTCCTCGTCTACATGACGGTGTTCTGCGTGTTCTGGCTTGCGTGGAACTCGTTCGCACCCACGGACTGGCAATTCGACCGCATGGAGCTGGGCTTCACCCTGCTGACGCTCATGCTGTCCCTTCAAGCCTCCTACGCGGCGCCGCTCCTCCTGCTGGCCCAAAACCGGCAGGATGACCGCGACCGTGTCTCGCTCCAGCAGGACCGCCAGCGTGCCGAACGCAACCTCTCCGACACCGAGTACCTGACGAGGGAGTTGGCCTCGCTCCGCATTGCTTTGCGTGAGGTAGCAACCCGTGACTATGTCCGGACTGAGCTCCGAAGCCTGCTGGAAGACATCATCGATGCTCAGGAAGAGCTCCGCGAGAACGAAGCCTCCGCTGATGGCACGGAATCGCCGGGTGAGAAGGTCAAGGAGAAACTGAAGGAGAAGCGCGACAAATCGCGCGGGCCCCGCACACAGCAGATTCCGAAGGTCCGCCCGCCAAGGGCCGCAGGTCCACAACATTCCACCGGCAAACCATCGCCGGGAAACCCCGAAAGCCGAGCCTGACCATATGACCACCGCATCGGCCGAGGCGCTGCACGCTGCCTTGGCAACCGTCATCGATCCCGAGCTCCGGCGCCCCATCACGGAACTCGGGATGGTGGAGTCGGTGTCTGCCGATGATGACGGAGCCGTGCACGTTGCCGTTCTGCTGACCATCGCCGGGTGCCCCCTGCGCGAGACCATTACCAAGGACGCCACCGACGCCCTCACCCGCGTAGAAGGCGTCACAGGCGTGGACGTGGAACTGAAGGTCATGACCCCAGAGCAGCGCGAAGCCCTCAAGGAACAGCTCCGCGGCCCCGGTGGACAGCGTGGCATACCCTTCACCAAGCCTGGGTCCCTGACCAAGGTGTACGCCGTAGCCAGCGGAAAAGGCGGCGTGGGCAAGTCATCCGTCACCGTCAACCTGGCCTGTGCACTGGCCGCCCAGGGCCTCCGCGTGGGCATTGTGGACGCCGATGTGCACGGCTTCTCCGTCCCCGCGCTGATGGGCATCACACAAAAGCCCACCCAAGTGGACGACATGATCCTTCCGCCTGTGGCTTACGGCGTGAAGGTCATCTCCATCGGCATGTTCGTTGCGGGCAACCAGCCGGTGGCGTGGCGCGGTCCGATGCTGCACAGGGCCCTTGAGCAATTCCTCACCGATGTTTACTTCGGCGATCTCGATGCCCTCTTCCTGGACCTTCCCCCTGGCACAGGGGACATCGCGATTTCCGTGGCGCAGCTCTTGCCCAACGCGGAAATCCTGGTGGTCACCACGCCGCAGGCAGCTGCTGCGGACGTCGCCGAACGTGCCGGAACCATCGCCACCCAGACAGGGCAGAAGGTGGCCGGTGTCATCGAGAACATGTCCTACTTGGAAATGCCCGACGGCGGGCGCATGGAATTGTTCGGAAGTGGCGGGGGTGCCATCCTGGCTGAGCGGTTGAGCGCTGCTGTGGGCACCGAGGTTCCGCTCCTCGGCCAGATTCCACTGGACATCCGCTTGCGGGAAGGCGGCGACGCCGGGAAACCCGTAGTTCTGGCCGCACCCGAAACGGCCGCCGCCAAAGCGATGGAGGGTGTTGCTGCAGCCTTGGCAACCCGGCCACGCGGGCTGTCCGGCATGCCTTTGGGAATCCAGCCGCGCTGAACCGGCGGCCCTTCCCTGGTCTGGCAGATGCCTCGGCTCAGGTTGCTTCGGTATCGAACGGGGCGGCTTCGCCCTCGGCAAGCCGCTCGATGATCCGCGCAGGGGCCTTGGGTTTGGCACCTGCTGCTGCAGCAGCAGCTACGGGGGCGCCGGCACTGACCGGCTTGGTGTCGTCGTCCAGGAGCGCATCCTTGATGATGCGACGGGGATCGTACTGACGGGGATCGTATTTCTTCCAGTCGACCTCATCGATGTCGATGCCGACTTCTTCTTTGATCTGCTCGCGTGCGCCGGAAGCCATCCGGCGCACTTCCTTAACCAGGTTGGCGAGCTTTTGAGTGTATTCGGGCAAACGGCTGGGACCGATGACGAGTACGCCGATAATCAGAAGGAGTATGAACTCCGGGCCGTTGATTCCAAGCACGATACGAAGATTACCTTGTCTGTGGTGCCGCTCCTAAACCCGCGGGACGCAGCAAGGTTTGGAGGCCTCGCAGCACCCTTTTGTACCATGCCTCTGGATCTTCGTCTGCGGAAATCAACGCCATGGACTCCCCCGCCCGGACGATTTCCGGGACGGCGTCGTCTGCACTGTCCGCCGGGAGGTCGGAAGCATAGCTGATGACGGCCGCCGGCATGGTGTATACAGCCTTCCACGGGATTCCTTGCGTGACAGAAAGCTGCGCCGACCTGGAGCGCCCGGGTCCGGACCCATTAGCCGGCAGGTGTTCCTCCACAATGGTGGCGTAGTGACCGTTGCTTTCGAGCCTGATCTCCACAGCAGGGTTGCCGTTGAGCATGGTGGCTTGGGCGGACACGACGTGGAAGCCCATTCCGGACAGCTCAGGACAGGCCCATCCTTCGTCCCGCAGTGACTCCAACTGCGCAGGGCTCAAGCTGACCGTGCTGCCCGCCCGAAAAGCGGGGCCAACCATCGATTCTGCAGGGCTACCTGTCCAAGCACCGGCAACCGCGCCAAGGTCAGATGGTCCCGCGAGGACGCGCGAATCCTCATCACCGGCGATTACGTAGGCCGAGACCGCCAAGGCCCCTGCACTGACCGCCAAGGTACCCGCGGCAATGCCCGCAATGCGAAGGCCCCGGAAGCGACCGAACGGATGTTGCGGCGTGGAGGTTGAGTACGTTGGGGCCGGCTCGTTGGCCAGGCGTTCGGTGTGCTGGATCAATCGCGCGGCAAGATCCTGGCTTGCTTCGGGGACAGCCGCTCCACGAAGGCGTTCAAGGTACTGCCGCTCCCGGCGGAGCGCAATTCGGCACTCCGCGCAGTCCTGGAGGTGTTCCGGCGTGCGCGGATGGCGCAGCGCAGCCAATCTGCGTCGGGAAAGGGCTCCCGGACGAAGTGAACGTCGAGGCATCGACACCCTAAAGAATGCTGGCGATGCGGGGCATCTTCAACCGCGGCTTGCGGGCCTCTGCCGGACGGGGGTCGCGGTGGGCAAGTTTCTCGCGCAGCATGGTGCGCCCCCGGTGGATGCGGGATCGGACGGTCCCCAGCTTCACACCGAGCGCCTCGGCGACTTCGTCGTACGAAAGGCCCTCAAGGTCACACAGCACGACGGCGGCGCGGAAGTCCGGTGGGAGTTCTTCCAGGGCCCGCTGGACATCAAGGTCAAGGTTGTTGTGCTCGAAGCTCTGTTCCGGGCCGGGCTCGCGACCGGGCAAACGGGATTCGGCATCCTCGGCGAGCGCATCGAAGCGGATTCGGCTCTTGCGGCGCGCCTGATCCAGAAACAGGTTGGTGGTGATGCGGTGCAACCAGCCATCCAGGGTTCCCGGCTTGAAATTCTCAAGTGAACGAAACACCCTGACGAAGACCTCCTGCGTGAGATCCTCGGCGTCGAACTTGTTGCCGGTCAGGCGATAGGCGAGGCGATACACCTTGGCGGAGTGGTTCGAAACCACTTCCTCCCAGCTGGGCATGACCCAATCAGTAACGGCCTCAAGGCTTTCCGTTGTTTGGACTGGCGCAGCATGCGATGCCGGCATCGTCCACTCCCCTCAAACTCTGGTACACCGAATCTTCGGTGCCGCCCACCTCATGGATGACCGGAGCATTATCATCCCAAGTTTGTCTGGGAATTTCCTGACTGGCGGGCCATTTCTCCGCAAGGCTGAACTCGGTGACGGACACAGGCTCGGAGGAGCTCCCCTGCAGCGGGTTTACCGGTGCGGACCCAGTAGTCTTGGTACAAACACCCCTACCCGCGGAAAGCGAACCCCTTCATGAGTGCCGACAAGTCAAGCAGCTGGTCCTACGCAGAAGATCTGCCGGCTGAGGATGACGTGTTGTTGCGCGCCCGGGAGCGGTCCTTTGAACTCGGTGTTACCCCTATCAGCCCCGGTGTGGGTGCAGTGCTGACAGTGCTCGCTGCCGCTTCAAAGGCCCAGACCGTGGTGGAAGTCGGTTCGGGTGCCGGAGTGTCCGGGGTTTGCTTGCTGCGTGGACTAAGCCCCCATGCTGTGCTGACCACCATCGACGTGGACGTCGAACACCTCAAAGCCGCCAGGGAAGCGTTCCTGGAGTCGGGCAGTCCGGCCAACCGTACCCGCACCATCTCAGGCCGCGCAGCTGATGTGTTGCCTCGCCTGACCGACTCCGCGTACGACCTCGTCTTCATCGATGCCGACAAGCCAAACTTCCCCAAGTACGTGGAACAGGCAATCCGTCTCTTGAAGTCCGGAGGCACCTTGGTCATCAACGATGCTTTGGACAAGGACCGTGTCTCCAATCCGGCGGCGCGGGACGCCACCACCGTGGTCCTGCGTCAGATCGTAAAGGCAATTCGCGACGACGAGCGGCTGGCATCCGCGATGCTGCCGACGGGCGACGGGCTTCTGGTGGCTGTCAAGAAATAGATCGCCCTTCAGTGGCACGAGAACAGCTTAAACAACAGCAGGGCCTCGGCTTGCCGGGCCCTGCTGTGTAACTCTATTCAAAACGCCTATTCAGTAACGCCTACGAGGCATTCCTTGAGGTTGGCCGCTTCCGCAGCGTTGAGCTCGACAACGAGTCGTCCTCCGCCTTCGAGCGGCACACGCATGATCAAGCTGCGTCCCTCTTTGGTAACTTCCATAGGGCCGTCGCCGGTACGTGGTTTCATAGCCGCCATTAGGAAAATCCCCTCCATTTGTCCCAAGTCACGCCAACCCGGCCGGGCTGGTTCCGCGTCGCAATTGCAGCCGGCGGCACCGCTTGGAGGCCGCCTTGGCCGGGCACTTTTCGGTGCTTTGTCCTTGCTCTTAGTCCATTATCCCGTAATTACCCGTCCGTAGCGAATCAAACACCTATTTGTCCGGGCTTTGTACATACTCCCTTCACGCAGCAAAGGTCCACGTCAGGGCGGATAGTCCCCGCCCCCGGGGAGCGGAGCCCACGCCCACAGCCACACCACCCAGACGATCTGGAGGAGGACGAACATCACCACCACGGTTGCCCGGTACGCCTTGGACTTGGACAGCAATGCCACGCCCAGTGCCAGCGGGAAAAGGGGCAACAGCATTCTGAACGTACTGGTCTGAGGATGCAGGAAGACCAGCAGGTATCCCATGTAGCAGGCACACCACAGCCGCAGCTCTGCTCCGAGGGCTCTGACGGGCTTCGACATCATGACCAGCACGAAAAGAGCGGCGAAGACGAAGGGGGCCAGCACGCCCAGCACAGGACCAAACAGCATCCGACCCGTGTCGAACCATGGTTTGAAGGGCACAAGATCGTGCCCCCGCCATGCTGTTTCAGTCCGTGTGTAGGCAGTAAATTCACCGGTAGTAGCCCAAGCGATGGCCGGCCATGCGAGAGCTCCGATGCCCGCTGCAAGCACCAGTGCGCCCAGTGAAAGCAAGCCGCGCACCGACGTCGTCTCGTCGTCATCACGGACCGAAGCTTGGGCCGATAGCGTCCTGGACCGCCCGAAGCGCTGCCACACACGCCAAATCAGCAGCAAGCCCATCATGGCTGCGAAGGGTACCCCCGTCGGCCTGGACAAGCACATCAGGAGCACAACCGGAATTGCGGCCAGATATCGGCGGCGGACCACCAGCAACAAGGAGCCGGACAACAGCAGCAGATTCAAGGACTCGGCATACGGGACCTGGAGGATCGGCGACACGGGAAAAGTAGAGACGAAGACGACGCCCCAGAGTGCGGCGCGCTTGCCTGCGAACTCGCGGAAGAGCTTGTAAATCACCAAAGCTGCGCCCACACCCGCCAGCATGGCGATGATGGTGAGCGCCGGGAAGGTTCCTAGCCCCGTGGCTGCCGAGAGACCCCGGGCCAGGAAGGGAAAGAGCGCATAGAACGCCCATGCGTTCTGCTGTACCACACCATTCGCGTCTACGGGCAGGACCGAGGGGTAACCGTTATCGGCAGCTTCCTGGTACCAGCGTCCATCCCAGATAGTGATGAAGTTCCAGTAATCCGGGGCCGGCGGGAACCAAGGATTTGTTCCCTGGTGAATGGCAGCCGCCATGAAGATACTTGCACTGACCATTCTGGCCACCACAAAAATCAAGGAAACCTGCAGCCACCAAGGCCATCCAGCCATTCTTACTGCCGCGGTCGAGAGCCCGTGGGAAAGCCGATCCGTGGGGGTTCGTGAGCTCACGGCTGGGTCCGACCGGTTTCGCCGCCCTCACGACGCGGCTGCTGTACCAAGGCGCCAAGTCGTTCGATCTCGCGGTCCTTGGCCTGCAGCTGGTCTCTGAGCTCGTCCAGGACCTGGTCAACCTGATCCATGCGGTACCCGCGAAGCCCCAGGGCAAAGCTCAAGGAGTCGATGTCTGCGGGCTTGGCATTCTCCGGCAGCAGGACAGCGGGCAGGTTGGGGACCGGTTGATCAAGTCCCGATCCGATCGAACGCCCCCGTACGATCCCGGCACCGAGATACAGCGCCGCGCCGACGAGGACTATCGCGAGAAACACCAGGAAAAAGCTCACAGGGTCCATCGTGCCAGAAACGGCCGCCTACTCCGGGCGCTGCTGGTTTCCGTTGGTGGTAGGCGGAAGTGGTGCGCCGTGCAGGACACGGTGCACGGCATCGGCGGGGTCGTCCACCAACTGGATCAGGTCGAGGTCCTTCTCGGACACCATGCCTTCTGCCACCAGGGTGTCCCTGATCCACTCAAGCATGGGTCCCCAGAACCGAACACCGAGCAGCACGATGGGGAACGAGGTCACCTTGCGGGTTTGGACAAGCACCATTGCCTCGAACAACTCATCCAAGGTGCCAAGCCCTCCGGGGAGCACTACGAAGCCCTGCGCGTACTTGACGAACATGGTCTTGCGGGCGAAGAAGTACCGGAAGTTGATGCCCAGGTCCACCCACTGGTTGAGTCCCTGCTCAAATGGCAGTTCAATGCCCAGGCCCACTGAGACTCCGTTGCCTTCCACGGCACCCTTGTTGGCAGCTTCCATGGATCCGGGGCCGCCACCGGTGATCACCGCGACCCCGGCTTCAGCGAGTTTGCGCCCCACGTCCACGGCCATCTCGTAGTACTCGGTTCCCGGCTTGGTCCGCGCCGAACCGAACACACTGACGGCAGGTCCCAGGTCAGCCAGGGCTCCAAAGCCCTCCACGAACTCACTCTGGATCCTCAGGACACGCCACGGATCGGTGTGGATGAATTGCCCGGCACCACTGGTATCCAGCAAATGCTGGTCCGACATTCCCGTGTCCGCTTGTTTGCGTCGGAGCTCAAGGGAGCCTTTGTGCTTGGCGGGTGCGATCTCCGAGGGGAGCGGCACGTGGGTGCCCGTGACGCGACCGTTGGCATCCGGGTGGGGAATGGGGTGCTGGCTGATGCTCATTGCCCAAGGCTAGCGCGGATGACGGCATGCTCCGTCGCTGCGACCCGCTTCTTGCATTGCAGTCTGGTATCTCGCTGGGGAGCAGGTTTCTGTTCAGTCACGATCTTCAGGAAGTTGCCGTGACCGTGGTCATATTTGCTTCTTTGTTCGCTAGATTCGTCGTATGACTACTCAAGCGTCCGGCGATGCCCTCGTCTCCCTGAACGGCGTCAACAAGCACTACGGTCAATTGCACGTCCTCAAGGACATCAACCTCCAGGTTCAAAAGGGTGAAGTCGTGGTGGTTATCGGACCTTCAGGTTCCGGTAAATCCACTCTCTGCCGTGCGATCAACCGTTTGGAAACCATCGACGACGGCGACATCGCCATCGACGGGAAGAAGCTCCCCGAAGAAGGCAAGGACCTAGCGCACTTGCGTGCCGACGTCGGAATGGTGTTCCAGTCCTTCAACCTGTTCGCCCACAAGACGATTCTTGAGAACGTCACGCTGGGCCCCATCAAGGTTAAGAAGGTGGCCAAGGGCACGGCTGACAAGGAGGCCATGGCCCTCCTTGAGCGCGTAGGCGTCGGGCACCAAGCACCGAAGCTTCCCGCCCAGCTCTCCGGCGGCCAGCAGCAGCGTGTGGCCATTGCCCGTGCTCTTGCCATGAAGCCGAAGGTGATGCTGTTCGACGAGCCCACCTCCGCGTTGGACCCCGAAATGATCAACGAAGTACTGGACGTCATGATCCAGCTGGCCAAGGAAGGCATGACCATGATCGTGGTCACGCACGAAATGGGCTTCGCCCGCAAGGCCGCTGACCGCGTGGTGTTCATGGCCGACGGTCAGATCGTGGAAGACGCAACTCCCGAGGAATTCTTCACCAACCCGAAGAGCACTCGCGCCAAGGACTTCTTGTCCAAGCTCTTGACCCACTAGCTCCTTACCGCCCGCACCCCGGCCGTAAGGCGGCCATCCAATGAAAGGAACATCATGAAGTCTCTTATTACCCGGAGGAAGTCACTCCTGGTGGCCGCATCGGCTGCGCTTGCCCTCTCGCTGAGCGCTTGCGGCGGCGGCAGCACAACCACTCCCCCGGTTGCCTCGGCAAGCTTTGAAGCCGGCACCACCATGGAGAAGCTGAACAAGGCCCAGACGATCAAAATCGGGACCAAGTTCGACCAGCCGTTGTTCGGCCAGAAGGGCCTGGATGGCAAGCCTGTCGGTTTCGACGTCGAAATGGGCAAGGCAATCGCCGCAAAGCTTGGTATTCCGGCTGACAAAATCGAGTGGGTAGAGACGGTCTCCCAGAACCGTGAGTCGTTCATCGAGCAGGGTCGCGTCGATCTTGTGATCGCCACGTACACCATCAACGATGCCCGCAAGGAAAAGGTCGCCTTTGCCGGCCCTTACTACGAAGCAGGCCAGGCGTTGCTGGTGAACAAGGACGATACCTCCATCACCAAGCCTGAAGATGTCTCGGGCAAGAAGGTCTGCTCCGTCACGGGTTCCACCCCGGCCAAGACCATCGCCGAAAAGTACGGCGCAGAGGTTGTCCCTGCGGCCACCTACACCGCCTGCCTGGAGCCCCTGCGTAACAAGCAGGTTGTCGCCGTTACCACCGACAACGTCATCCTCGCCGGCTACGTCGACAAGGAGCCGGACGCCTTCAAGCTCGCCTCGGATGAAACCTTCACCAAGGAGCCTTACGGCATCGGCCTGAAGAAGGATGACACCGTGTTCCGCAACTGGATCAACGACCAGCTTGAGGGATTCGCCAAGGACGATACGTACAAGAAGGCTTGGGAAGCCACTGCAGGCAAGGTCATCAAGACTGCCCCTGAACTTCCTGCCATCAACCGCTACTAGCTAGTCGGGACCCGTCAACTGCCGCCGCCCATCGGGACGGCGGCAGTTGACGAATCCAGGACCCTGTTCCCTGATTAGCTGCAGCCAAAGGAAGCCATGGACGCCGTCATAGCAAGCCTCCCCGAATATTGGGACGGATTTCTCCGAACCCTTTATCTCTCCGTAATTTCAGGAATCATTGCCCTCATTGTCGGCACACTCCTGGCGGCCATGAGGGTTTCCCCCGTGGCAGCACTTCGCGGTTTCAGCATGTTCTATGTTGAAGTGGCACGTAATACCCCATTGACCATCATTTTCTTTTTCGCCGCCATCGTTTTGCCCCGGTTGGGCGTTAAGTTCGAACAGTTCGAAGTCGCGGCCATCATCGCGTTGAGCAGTTACACGGCAGCCTTCATCGCCGAAGCCGTCCGTTCCGGCGTCAACAGCGTGCCTGTTGGCCAGGCGGAAGCTGCCCGCAGCGTAGGCATGACCTTCACACAGGTTTTGGGCTTCATCGTCCTCCCCCAAGCCGTACGCACCGTCATTCCTCCGTTGATCAACATCCTGATTGCACTGGTCAAGAACTCCTCGGTGGCCGGCGCGTTCTTTGTCCTGGAGCTTTTCGGTTACGGCCGCCAGCTCTCCAATGACTACGGCAACCAAGTCCTCTGGATCCTCCTTGGGGTGGCTTTCTTCTACCTCTTGATCACGGTTCCTTTGGGACTTCTGGCGCACTTTGTTGAACGAAAGGTGGCGATTGCCCGATGACATCGGTCCTGTACGACGTCCCCGGGCCCAAGGCCCGCCTGTATTCGCTCCTGGGCTCCGCCGCCGGAATTCTGATCATCCTCGGCATCCTCGCCATCGCCGTCACAACGCTGGCGCAGCAAGGCATCTTCGACGCAGACCGTTGGGAGATCTTCTACGGCCCCATGGCACCCGATGTCTGGAGCCTGATCGGCCAAGGCATCCTCGCCACGCTGGCCGCAGCCGCTGTGGCAGCCGTGATCGCATTCCCCTTGGGCATTGCGCTCTGCCTGCTGCGTATTTCCTTGATTCCCTGGATCCGGATACCCACGCAGGTAGTGCTTGAGTTCCTCCGCGGCATGCCCGTGGTCCTTATGATGTTGTTCGTCCTGCTGGTTTTCGCCACAGGTCAGTTCCAGGCCGTGGTTGTTGGCTTGGTTCTCTACAACGCCGCCATCTTCGCTGAGATCCTGCGCGCAGGCATCCAGTCTCTCCCCAAGGGACAACGCGAGGCTGGTCTGGCCATCGGCCTCCGCAGTTTCCAGTCACGGATGTCCATCGAGTTCCCTCAGGCTGTGCGCCGGATGCTTCCGTCTTTGGTTGCCCAGTTGGTGGTTCTGCTTAAGGACACCTCGCTCGGCTACATCGTGGGCTACGAGGAACTGCTGCGGAAAATCCAGATCATGGCCGACTTCCTCGGCCCTGACTTCCTGTTCCCCGCCTTCTTTGTGGGCGCTGCGATCTACATCCTGATCAACCTGACGGTGTCACGGATTGCGATCATGATTGAACGCCGCGGTTCCAAGAAGGCCGCCGGCGGCATGGCTCCGATGACAATTCGGACCGGCCTTGAAGGTACTGGCAACGACCCCGTTGCACAGAACGTCGTGCCTGGCGCGGAAAACCCGGAGAAGAAGTAACCCTCCACAATCGAAGAAGGTCCGCAGCTACCAAGCTGCGGACCTTCTTCTTTGCTGGGGGAATTTCGGGACTACGGTGTCAGCCAGGTCCTCAGTGCACGGAGGCACTCACGGATGGCTTCGGCGTCCACGTGCTCGTTGTCCTTGTGAGCCAGCAGCGGATCGCCGGGTCCGAAGTTCACTGCCGGGATGCCCAGCTCACTGAAACGCGCGACGTCGGTCCATCCGTATTTGGGCTTGGGCTCGGCACCGACTGCGGCAACGAAGGAGGCTGCGGCCGGGTGATTGAGTCCAGGACGCGCGCCGGCAGCGGCGTCCGTACGGACGACGTCGAATCCTTCCAAGAGGTCCCGGACGTGGGCCTCGGCCTGGTCCGGTGTTTTGTCCGGAGCGAAACGGTAGTTGATTTCCACCACGCAGCGGTCCGGGATCACGTTGCCGGCAGTTCCGCCGTTGATCTTCACCGCGTTGAGGCTCTCACGGTAATCGAGGCCGTCCACGTTGATGGTCTGCGGTTCGTAGTCGGCGAGCCGCGCCAGGATGGGTGCTGCGGCGTGGATCGCGTTGACGCCCATCCAGGCACGCGCAGAGTGGGCTGTTTCGCCGATGGTGGTGGCTTCGAAACGGCTGGTTCCGTTACAACCGCCTTCCACCGTGCCGTGGGTGGGCTCCAAAAGGATCGCGAAATCGCCCTGCAACAGGTCACCGTGGTTGCGGACCAACCTTCCGAGGCCGCTCTTGACCGCTTCCACTTCCTCATGGTCGTAGAAGACGAAGGTGACGTCCTTGTCCGGCTGCCGCCCGTCGTCGAACAGTGTTGCCGCGAGGGCGAGCTGCACCGCCACGCCACCCTTCATGTCTGTGGTCCCGCGCCCGTACAGGATGCCTTCACCGGGAACCCCGGACTCCCACGTGGCCGGAACGGTGCCCAGTGAGCCCTCCACGGTGGGAAGGGGCACGGTGTCCAGATGTCCGGCCAGGATGACGCGCTCGGAACGGCCAAGTTCGGTGCGCGCAATGATGGCGTCGCCGTCACGGGTCACGGTATAGGCCGGGATGGCACGAAGGGCGGACTCGACGGCGTCGGCGAGTTCGGTCTCGTTGCCGGACACGCTGTTGAAGTCAATGAGCGCGGCTGTCAGCACGGCAACGTCCTGGCGCAGGTCAAGGAGGGCGGGAGCAGGGTTCAGGGTCACCCGTCCAGCCTAATGCCCGCAATTGCGACTTCTATGGCATGAGACGGGTTTTAACCGACCTCTGCCTGCTGGATAGACTTGGCGCATGACTGAAACTGCTTCCTCTGCTGTGCCCGCAAACGCGCCCGCCAACCACCGATCAGCCTATGGCTTCGGCCTCGCCACCATCGCCACCTCGGCTTCCGGGGAAGCAACCGTGCTGGACGTCTGGTACCCGGCACCCGCGCTTGGTGTCGCCGCCGAAACCCTGCGCGACGTGGACAATGCCGATCCTGCGCTCACCGCACTTGCCGAGGAAGGCAAGGACACCGACCGCGGAACCGAGCAGAAGGTTGTCTTTGCACAGATCGACCTCGACGCCGCCCCTGCAGACACGGCCGACGCGTACCTGCGTTTGCACCTCCTCTCCCACCGTTTGGTCAAGCCGAACAGCATCAACCTGGACGGTGTCTTTGGCAAGCTGCCCAACGTTGTGTGGACCAACTTCGGTCCCGCAGCTGTGGACGGCTTCGAACTGACCCGTGCCCGCCTGCGCAAGCGCGGCAACGTTGTGGTCTTCGGCGTGGACAAGTTCCCGCGGATGGTCGATTACGTGGTCCCCTCCGGTGTTCGCATTGCCGACGCCGACCGCGTCCGTTTGGGTGCCCACCTCGCCGAAGGCACCACGGTCATGCACGAAGGATTCGTGAACTTCAACGCAGGAACCCTTGGCACTTCCATGGTGGAAGGCCGCATCTCGGCAGGCGTCGTGGCCGGTGACGGTACGGACGTCGGCGGCGGAGCGTCCATCATGGGCACGCTCTCCGGTGGCGGCAAGGAAAAGGTCGCACTGGGCGAGCGTGTTCTGCTCGGCGCCAACTCCGGCGTAGGCATCAGCATTGGCGACGACTCCGTGGTGGAGGCGGGCCTGTACGTCACCGCCGGTACCCGTGTGCGCGTTCCGGGCCCCAAGGACGAGAACGGCGAGGACACCAGCAAGATCATCAAGGCCGTGGAACTCTCCGGCGTTCCCAACCTGCTCTTCCGCCGCAACTCCACCACCGGCGGCGTGGAAGTACTTCCCCGCAAGGGCCAGACCGTGGAGCTGAATGAGGCTCTCCACGCCAACTAGCAGGAGAGAATCAATGCGCCGGTTCCGCCGCGCCATGGTTGCGGTGCTGGCTTTGGCCCTCGTAGCAGGTGCCATTTACGCAATAGTCGCAGTGCTGCAGCGCTCCGAGACCCTGGTCACGGAGCGCTGCTTTGCCATTGTCGGCTCTGAAAGCCATGAGCTTGCCACGGACCAGGCTGCGAACGCTTCGCTCATCTCCGCGATTTCGGTCCAGCGCGGACTTCCACCCAGGGCAGCGAGCATTGCCCTGGCCACGGCCATGCAGGAATCAAGGCTGCGCAACATCAATTACGGCGACGACGCCGGGCCGGACTCCCGCGGATTGTTCCAGCAGCGGCCCTCGCAAGGCTGGGGAACCGAAGAACAAGTCATGGACCCCGTCTATGCAAGCAACGCGTTCTTTGACGGACTGGTCAAGGTGGCTGGCTACGAATCCATGGAAATCACCCAAGCAGCACAAGCGGTCCAACGTTCCGCTTTCCCCCGCGCTTACGCCCAGCATGAGGGCATGGGCCGGGCCTTCGCTTCCGCTCTCACCGGACACTCCACCGCTTCTTTGAACTGCGAGTTGCGCATGCCGGAGGCGGCCGGTGACCCTGCCGTCGTCGTCGATGAATTCACGACGGCGTTCGGCACCCAAGCGGCCACCATTCAGGGTCGCTCGGTTCAGCTGGAGATCGGTGGAACGCAGGCCTGGGCTGTGGCTCACTGGGCGGTGGCAAACGCCAAGACCCTGTCCATCACGCAGGTGGACCTTGCAGGCCAGACGTGGAACAGGCAAAAACGCGACGGCTGGCAACCCTCTGCCGCGGCCTCCGAGGGCGTCACGATCACCGTATCGGCACCTACCACCTAAGCCCTACTGGAATTCCTTCAGGCGAGCAGCTCAACCACAGGCTGGACGTAACTGCGGAACACGTCAGGCTCGGACAGCAGGCGGTGGCTCATGATCATAGTGCTCGGTTCCAGATACCAGGCACGGGGTTCACTGAGTGGCAGCTCAATAATGGTGAGCTCGAAGTCGCGGGAACTGCGGCCGACTTCAAGGAGCCTGTCTTCCACCATTTCGTTCAGGACGTGCGTCACGCCGTTGGCTTCACGGGCTGCCTCAAGATGGGCGTACTCGTCAATCCTGTCCGTGGCCCATCCGAGCGCTGAACCAAAATGTGCCTGCAGGACGCGCTGCAGTGCCGGCGAGTTGCCGAAGGCCTTGAAGCTTGGCGGTGCCAGCTCAGGAGCCGGGTTGGGATAGGACTTCACCAGGCTCTCCCACCAGGCCTCCCACTCGGTCTTGAGCGCCGGGAAGCCCCCCACGTCAGAGGTGAGATGCTTGTGGTCGGCATGCCGGACTTTCGGAGCAGCGTGGGAGAGCATCGGTTTGCCGGCGCCATCCAGTCCCGCTACATCGCGCAAGTACAGGGCGATGAGCATCGGCCCGGACGTATCCATAGTGATGCGCCATCCCGGGCCGCCTGACTCGTGCATGCGAATTCCTCCCTTGGCAGGTCCCCGACATGTCCCAGTCTATTCCCGATGGCTGCGGACGGTAATGGCGCTGCAGGATGGTTTAGCGGTGGACTGGCACGGCTCCCAGGGATCGCAGGTGGGCTGTGAGGACGTCGCTGCACATCTCCGCGGTCATCCACTCGGGCTGCAGCAGCGCGTGCATGCAGAGCCCGTCCATGGTGGCCAAGAGCCTTTCAGCTTCAGTCACCAGGGTTTGCTGCGCGTCAGCCCCGCCCGGGCTCAGGATCATGATCAGGCGACCGACGATGGCGGCCACAGCGCGGTGGCTGCGCTCGGCTTCGTCGGCCAGGACGGGCTTGATCCTGG
Source organism: Pseudarthrobacter sp. PvP004 (assembly GCF_017876035.1). Taxonomy (NCBI): domain Bacteria; kingdom Bacillati; phylum Actinomycetota; class Actinomycetes; order Micrococcales; family Micrococcaceae; genus Pseudarthrobacter; species Pseudarthrobacter sp. PvP004. Next base: position 603,785 of record NZ_JAGINL010000001.1, on the reverse strand, counting down.
CGGCGTGCCGGAACGCCATCCAGACGCACGCGTCTACCGCCAGCTCCTCGTCCAAGGGCAGGACCTGTCCCAGGAGATTCAGCACGGCGTTGTGCTGCTCAGGGCTTTCCGGTGATGCTTCCTCGACGGACGTGAGCGCCGCCTCAAGACGCCCGGCGATGCGATCAATGACTGCCCCGAAGGAGAAAACCAGAAGTTCATCACTGCTGGCGAAGTAGTGCCGCACCGAGCCAACAGCCAGCCCCGCTTCGTCAGCTACTTCCCTGAGGGATGCCCGTTCCAAGCCGTCGCTGGCAATGATCCGGAAGACAGCTTGGACAACTTCAAGGCGCCGGGCTTCGGCATCAACAATTTTGGGCACCAGTATTTTTTAGCACGAACGTGCTTCAACACCGCTCAACAGAGAGCGGCGTGGCTCCGATTTCCGCTAGCGTAGGAACCATGAAAATTCTTGTCACGGGTGGCACCGGCTACATCGGTTCCCACACCGTTTTGTCCCTTCAGGAAGCCGGCCACGACGTCGTTGTGCTCGACAACCTCGTGAACTCCAGCGAGGAATCCCTCCGCCGGGTGTCGGAGCTCACCGGCAAGACCGCCGCCTTCCACCAGGTGGACCTGGTGGACGAGCCCGCAGTTGAGGCCGTGTTCGACCAGCACCAGATCGACGCCGTGATCCACTTCGCGGGACTGAAGGCCGTGGGAGAGTCCGTCCAGGAACCCCTCGCCTACTACTACAACAACATCGTGGGCACCCTGAACCTGCTCCGCGCCATGGACAAGCACAACGTGCGCTCCATCGTGTTCAGCTCCTCAGCCACCGTGTACGGCGAGCACAACCCGATCCCCTACATCGAGAAGATGGAAATCGGCGCCAATAACCCGTACGGCCGCACCAAGGAACAGATCGAGGACATCCTCTCGGACCTGGGCAACGCCGATGACCGCTGGCATATCGCACTGCTGCGCTATTTCAACCCCGTGGGCGCACACCCGTCCGGCCGCATCGGCGAGGACCCCCAAGGCATCCCGAACAACCTTGTCCCCTTCATCGCACAGGTAGCCGTGGGACGCCGCGAGAAGCTCATGGTCTTTGGTGGCGACTACGACACCCCCGATGGCACCGCCCAGCGTGACTACATCCACGTAGTGGACTTGGCAGACGGCCACGTAGCAGCCCTGAACTACATCGCCGAGCGCGCCGGCGTCCGCCGCTGGAACCTTGGCTCCGGCCGCGGTTCGTCCGTTCTCGAAGTACTGCGCTCCTTCGAGAAGGCCGTGGGCCAGCCCATTCCGTACGAGATCACCGGCCGCCGCGCCGGCGATCTCCCCGCCTTCTGGGCCGACGCTTCGTCCGCCCTCGCTGACCTTGGATGGTCCACCACCAAGACCGTGGACCAGATGTGCGAGGACCACTGGCGCTGGCAGAAGAACAACCCTTACGGCTACAACGCTGCCGAGCCTGCCGCGGCGAGCAACGCCTAATCCGCCGCAAACACGGCAAGCAACGACGGCGGCCGCCCACCTCGCGAGGTGGGCGGCCGCCGTCGTTATTGACGCTGTTGCCGTATCAGTTGGCCGGGTAGTTGCGCTCCGGCTCCCCTGTGTAGAGCTGCCGCGGGCGGCCGATCTTCGTCTGGGGGTCGTTGATCATTTCGCGCCACTGGGCAATCCAGCCCGGGAGGCGTCCAATGGCGAAGAGGACGGTGAACATCTTCTCCGGGAAGCCCATGGCCTTGTAGATGAGGCCGGTGTAGAAGTCGACGTTCGGGTACAGCTTGCGCTGGATGAAGTAGTCATCGGCCAGTGCCTTCTCTTCAAGGCGCATGGCGATGTCCAGCAGTTCGTCGTTGCCGCCAAGCTTGCCCAGAACTTCGTGTGCCGTTGCCTTGATGATCTTGGCGCGGGGATCGTAGTTCTTGTAGACGCGGTGTCCGAAGCCCATGAGGCGGACGCCGTCTTCCTTGTTCTTGACCTTCTCCATGTAGTCCTCGGGCTTGATGCCGTCGGCCTGGATCTGGCGGAGCATCTTCAGTACGGCCTCGTTGGCACCACCGTGCGCCGGGCCGAAGAGGGCGTTGATGCCGGCGGACACCGACGCGAAGAGGTTCGCGTTGGACGAGCCCACCAGTCGCACGGTGGACGTGGAACAGTTCTGCTCGTGATCGGCGTGAAGGATGAGCAGGAGGTCGAGGGCCTTGACGACCACCGGGTCCATTTCGTACTGCTCGGCGGGAAGGCCGAAGCTAAGGCGCAGGAAGTTCTCCACAAGGTTCATGGAGTTGTCCGGGTAGAGCATCGGCTGGCCGATGGACTTCTTGTGCGCATAGGCAGCGATAACCGGCAGCTTGGCCATGAGGCGGATGGTGGAAACTTCCACGTGCTCCGCGTTGAAGGGATCCAGCGAGTCCTGGTAGAACGTGGACAGCGCCGAAACAGCCGAGGAGAGAACCGGCATGGGGTGGGCGTCGCGCGGGAATCCGCCGAAGAAGCCCTTGAGCTCTTCGTGCAGGAGCGTGTGGCGACGGATGCGCTGATCGAACTCCTCCAGCTCCGTGGGAGTGGGGAGGTTGCCGTAGATCAGCAGGTAGGAAACCTCGAGGAAGCTCGAGTGCTGCGCGAGCTGCTCGATGGGGTAACCGCGGTAGCGCAGGACACCTGCGTCGCCGTCGATGTAGGTGATGGCCGAGGTGGTGGCCGCTGTGTTCATGAAGCCGGGGTCATAGGCAACGGCGCCCGTCTGCTTCAGCAGCTTGGAAACGTCATAACCTTCGTTTCCTTCTACAACCTTGATGCGCGGCAGTTCGAGTTCGCCGCCGGCATGGCGCAGTGTCGCGCTGGTGGTCTCAGTCATGGAGTCCCCTTCATGAGGCCTTTGGGCCTCTATCGAACGCTTGTCCAACCAACTTCTGGTGCCGCCGCCTTCGACCCTACTGTTGCAGGGCTCCAACGACCGAAGTGCTTTCTTAGTGAAGGCCACCATTGATAGTCAGTTAAAAAGTTACCGCCAGTAACCCTACGGAACTAATCCGTGCCGTCCGGTTACTGGCGGAATGACGCTATTAGTGGTGCAAGTCACAGCATTGTTATGAGGCTGTGGTGAGCCGTTCAACGGCGGCATCAATTCGCTCGTCGCTTCCGGTGAGGGCCACCCGGATGAATCCGTTGCCGGCATCGCCGTAGAAAACGCCCGGGCCCACCACGATGCCAAGTTCAGCGAACCGCGCCACCGTATCCCAGGTGGCTTCGCCGGCCGTGGACCAGAGGTAGAGTCCCGCTTTGGATTCGTGGATTGTCAGCCCGAACTTTTCAAGCGCCGGCACGATCCTCTCGCGTCGCCCCCGGTACAGGTCCTTCTGGGCCAGGACATGGCCGACATCTCCCAGCGCAACACGCATGGCTTCTTGCACAGGGTAGGGAACGATCATGCCCGCATGTTTGCGGCTGTTGACCAGATTCGCCATGATCGCCGAATCTCCGGCCACGAACGCGGCACGGTACCCGGCAAGGTTCGACTGCTTGCTGAGCGAGTAGACACACAGCAGGCCATCCGTGGAACCACCGGTAACCCGGGGATCCAGGATGCTGGGGACGGCTTCCCCGCCGCGCTGGGCATCCCATTCGCCCCAGCCCAGCTCCGCGTAGCACTCGTCAGAGGCCACGACCGCTCCGAGCTCACGGGCCTGAGCTACGATCCTTTGGAGTGACTCAACGTCCCGGACGCTGCCCGTGGGATTGCCCGGTGAGTTAATCCAGATCAAGCGCACTTTAGCGCGGGTGGCTGGATCGAGTTCATCCAAGTCGTCAGCTGCAACGGCAGTGGCACCTGCCAGTGAGGCTCCGATGTCGTAGGTCGGGTACGCGACGGTGGGACGCACAACGACGTCCCCGGCGCTCAAACCCAACAGGAACGGCAACCAAGCCACCAGCTCCTTTGAACCCACCGTCGGCATGACGTCCTTGGGATCCAGCCCCGGGACGCCGCGACGACCGGCGAACCAGTCCACAACGGCCTGCCGCAAGGCTTCCGTACCGTGAACCGTGGGATAGCCGTGGGCGTCGGCAGCGTTGGCCAGAGCCTCACGGATCAGCCCGGGGGTGGGGTCCACCGGCGTTCCGATAGAGAGATTCACTGCACCGCCGGGATGCTTGGCGGCCGTGGCAACATACGGCGCCATGGCCTCCCAGGGGTAGTCAGGCAGGTTCAGGCCGAAAGCCGGCGCCGCGGAAATCAAAGAAACTACCGCCTAGTGGTCTTGGTTCTGCGGGGGCAGCGCGGCGATGTACGGGTGATCCTTGCCCGTGTTGCCGATCTTGGCGGCACCGCCCGGGGAACCGAGATCGTCAAAGAACTCCACGTTGGCCTTGTAGTAGTCGGCCCACTCCTCCGGGGTGTCATCCTCGTAGTAGATGGCCTCAACCGGGCACACGGGTTCGCAGGCACCACAGTCGACACATTCATCGGGGTGGATGTAGAGGGAACGCTCACCTTCGTAAATGCAGTCGACAGGGCATTCTTCAATACATGCCTTGTCCTTGACATCTACACACGGCTGCGCGATTACGTACGTCACGTCCCAGACCTCTCCACGGTTTGTCCCGGCGATAGCCGGGGTAATACGGCCGGCATCATGCCGGGCACTCAACTTCCGAGCCTATTATCCAACAGTGCGCTGACGCCAACCTAGCCCGCGTCTTAGTATGAAACGGTGACTCCCCCGAATTTGCCGCCCCGACAATTCCTTCTCGACGCAGAACCAGGCATCCGGGTGGTGGTCCGCTACCGGATCGAGGACGGGTTGACGGACGCCTTGGGCTATCTGGTGGGAACCACGGAAGGTTCCTGTACCGTACGGACCCGTACTGCCGACGTCGAAATTCCGTTGGCAATGGTTATCGCGGCGAAAGAGGTTCCCCCGCCACCGCCGCGGCGTCAGTCCGCCCGCGTCGCATCCGACTAACAACCAGCGGTTTAACAGCCATAAGCATGATTAACGTCACTACGCCGATGCCGAAGACCCACACGTTGCCCACCGCGTCACCAAGTATCAACTGCTTGGCCGCACCGGCTGAGGACAGGAAGCCGACGGCGGCATAGCTCACCACGCCTGCCACCGCCGTCGGTACTACCGAGCGGGACCACGAAGCGAGCCACAACTGCACAGAGGCAAGCAGCAGCAGCGCAGCGGCCACGCCCCATGAGATCTCCACCCCGGACCAAAGCAAAGTCTGCCGGTGCAAAACCGTACCGGCCAAGGCGACGAAAAGAGCCGCCGGCACGGCCGTGGCAATGCCACGGACCGAACCGGCGACTCTTCTCTTCATTCAGCTGTTCCTGACTGGTTCAGACCAGTACAGGCTAGGACTTGGCGCGGGCGCGGTTGGCCTTGGCGCGCTCGTTGGAGTCCAGGATGACCTTGCGGATACGGATATCTTCCGGCGTAACCTCAACGCATTCGTCCTCACGGGCGAACTCGAGGGACTCTTCGAGGGTGAGATCGCGCGGCGGCGTCAGGTTCTCGAAGGAGTCAGAGGAAGCTGCACGCATGTTGGTGAGCTTCTTTTCCTTGGTGATGTTCACATCCATGTCATCAGCGCGGGAGTTCTCGCCCACGATCATGCCTTCGTAAACCTCGGAGGTGGGCTTCACGAAGAAGGAACCACGTTCCTGCAGGTTGATCATGGCGAACGGCGTAACAACACCGGCGCGGTCGGCGATCATCGAACCGTTGGTGCGGTATTCGATGGGACCGGCCCACGGCTCGTAGCCTTCGGAGATGGAAGCTGCGATACCGGCGCCGCGGGTGTCCGTGAGGAACTTGGTGCGGAAGCCGATCAGGCCACGTGCAGGCACGATGAATTCCATGCGGCACCAGCCCGTACCGTGGTTGGCCATGTTGGTCATGCGGCCCTTACGGGCAGCCATGAGCTGGGTGACGGAGCCGAGGTACTCTTCCGGCACGTCGATGGTCATGTGCTCCATCGGCTCGTGGATCTTGCCGTCGATGGTCTTGGTGACAACCTGAGGCTTGCCCACGGTCAGCTCGAAGCCTTCGCGACGCATCTGCTCAACCAGGATGGCCAGCGCGAGCTCACCACGTCCCTGGACTTCCCAAGCGTCGGGACGCTCGGTGGGGAGGACCTTGATGGAGACGTTACCGATCAGTTCCTTGTCCAGGCGATCCTTCACCTGGCGGGCGGTGACCTTGGCGCCCTTGACCTTGCCGGCCAGCGGCGAAGTGTTGATACCGATGGTCATGGAGATCGCGGGATCGTCCACAGTGATCAGCGGCAGCGGCTGCGGGTTCTCGGCGTCCGTGAGGGTTTCACCGATGGTGATGTCCTCGATGCCGGCGACGGCAACGATTTCACCCGGGCCGGCGGACTCGGCAGGTACACGGGTCAGAGCCTTGGTGGCCAGCAGTTCGGTGATCTTGACGTTCTTGAGCTCACCGTTGGCGCGCGCCCAGGCCACGGTCTGGCCCTTGCGGAGGGTGCCGTTGTAGATGCGGAGCAGGGCGAGGCGGCCAAGGAACGGCGATGCGTCCAAGTTGGTCACGTGTGCCTGCAGCACGCCGTCCGGGTTGTACGTCGGAGCGGGGATGTGCTCGATGATGGTCTTGAAGAGGGGCTCGAGGTCCTCATTCTCCGGAGCCGAGCCGTTGTCCGGCTGGTCCAGGGACGCACGGCCAACCTTTGCAGCGGCGTAGACGACGGGAACTTCGAGGACCTTGTCCAGGTCCAGGTCCGGAACTTCGTCGGCGAGGTCCGAAGCGAGGCCCAGGAGCAGGTCCATGGACTCGTGGACAACTTCGTCGATGCGGGCGTCGGGACGGTCGGTCTTGTTGACCAGGAGGATGACCGGGAGGTGCGCGGCAAGGGCCTTGCGGAGCACGAAGCGGGTCTGGGGCAGGGGGCCCTCGGAGGAGTCGACCAGAAGGACGACGCCGTCAACCATGGAGAGACCGCGCTCTACCTCGCCACCGAAGTCGGCGTGGCCAGGAGTGTCGATGACGTTAATGGTGATGGTCTCGCCGTTGGACGACGGGCCGTTGTAGGCAACCGTGGTGTTCTTCGCGAGGATGGTGATGCCCTTTTCGCGCTCCAGGTCACCGGAGTCCATGACACGGTCCTCAACCTCACCATGGGAAGCGAAGGAGTTGGTCTGCTTGAGCATGGCGTCGACCAGGGTGGTCTTGCCGTGGTCAACGTGTGCGACGATCGCGACGTTGCGCAGATCGCTCCGCGACGCAGTGTTGGTGATGGTTTCAGACATGCGTTAATGACTCGTTTCAGTGGTGAAGTCAGCTGTTTGTATCCGCGCGCATACCTGATCGACTTGATCGGAACACACAGCGAAAAGACCCCGGGACACAGGGCACCTGCATCCAGTCTAAACGCAGTTGCATTTCTCAGCCTAAAAAGCAAGCGATTCAGTGCTGCAATGTGGTGCTGCTCACACTTTCGAGTTGTTACGTAAACGCAAGTCCAGATGCTGGATTTTCCATGCCCCGTGCACCATGATGGGCTGCAGAACCAGTGCCATGTGGAGAACAACGATGCGAAACGCTCCGGCCGTGTTCCGCCTGCTCGCACCATTGATCGCCATCGGCGTTCTTTCGGTGGGCTGCGGACCAAGCCCAGCACCAATCAGCGCCCCCTCTGGCTCAACCGCGCCCGGGCCCGCGCAGACATCGGCCGCGGATAAACCGCTCAGGATCGCCCCGGCCCCCAGCTCGCTGAACCTACCCGTGGGCTCGCTGTACAAAAACCCCGCGAACAACCGCAGCGAAGTGGTTCTCGCAGACGTGCGCCACACGGCTGTACTCATCGGCGACTCCCAGTCAATGCCGAAGGACTCCTGGCCGCAGCAGGGCATCGCAGCCATGGGCTACAAACTGCACGTCGTAGGCATGGGCGGCACCGGGTACGTGGCCAGCAATGGCAAGACAGGAAACTACATCGATGCGTTGCAACGCGGCGACTGGGTGCTGCCCTTCGGCGACCCGCCGCTGATCGTGATCCAAGGTGGCGGCAACGACGCCACACAACGTGCCACCGACGCCCAGATCACCAGCAACGCCGAGCGGCTTCTCGCCGCCCTGAAGAAGCGCTACCCCGGCACCACGCTGGCCATGATTGGAACCCTTGCCAGGGGCGTGAGCAACGGAGGCGGACGCCGCACGGAAATAGATGCCCTCCTGGGCCGCATCGCCGCCAAGCACGCCATACCGTTCGTCAGCGCGGGCGATTGGCTCACCCGCTACAACGCGATTGTGGATCTCCAGGATGGCGTGCACTTGAAGCCGGCCGGGCATGCAAAGCTGGGCGCCGCCCTGGCTCACGAATTCACTGCGCTTGGCCTCACGGCACGCCCGGACAGCGCCGCCTCCGCACCGGAATCTGCACCTGAATCTGCACCTGCGCAGTAGAGCGCGCGTTGCGGGGCCCGCTCTGCACGCTTCGTGAGCCCTTTTGCGCGCAGAGCAGGCCTCACAATACGTAGTTGCGCGTTGCGCGGCCCGCTCTGCACGCTTCGCGAGCTTTATGACGTGCACAGCAGGCCTCACAACACGAAGTTAACGGCAAGAGCCGGTGGTTCCCTTCCGGGGAACCACCGGCTCTGTTGCTGACCGGCTGATGAAACTTACGACGCCGGTCAGGCCACCTCTGGGGGCAACAGCAGCGAACCACCCGGGATGGCGTCCAGAAGTGCCTGCGTGTAGGCCTCCCTCGGGTTGTCGAACACGTCATCCGTGCTGCCAGTCTCCACAAGCTTGCCCTTCTGCATGACGCAGACGTGATCCGCAATCTGCCGCACCACCGCAAGGTCGTGGGTGATGAACAGGTACGTCAGGCCGAGGTTGTCCTGCAGGTCAGCCAAGAGGTTCAGCACCTGGGCCTGAACGAGGACGTCCAGTGCGGAGACCGCTTCATCACAAATGATGACTTCCGGATCCAAGGCCAAGGCACGCGCAATGGCAATGCGCTGGCGCTGGCCACCGGAGAGTTCGTTGGGGTAACGGCGCATGGTGGACTGCGGCAGCGCCACCTGGTCCAGAAGCTCGCGTACTTTCTTCTCACGACTGGCCTTGTTGCCAATCTTGTGGGTCCTCAACGGCTCTTCAATGGTGCGGAAGATGTTGTACATCGGGTCGAGGGAACCATACGGGTCCTGGAAGATCGGCTGAACCCGGCGACGGAACTTGAACAGATCCTTGCTGCCGAGCGTGGACGTGTCCACGCCGTCAAAGATGATCTTTCCAGACGTCGGTTCCAGCAAGTTGAGGACCATTTGTGCCACTGTGGACTTGCCGGATCCCGACTCGCCAACAATCGCCGTGGTGGTTCCACGCTTGACAGCAAAAGACACGGAATCCACGGCGGTGAAGTCCGTGGACTTGCCAATTCCTCCACGAAGCTTGAAGACCTTGGTCAGGTCCTGGACCTTCAGGACCTCCTCCGGCAGAGCCGTCTCGACGACGACGGGCTCAACAGGAGCCAGCAGCTCCTCCGACTCAATACCCTGCTCCTTGGCAACCTGGATACGACGTGACGCCAGGGACGGCGCCGAAGCAACCAGCCGCTTAGTGTAGGGGTGCCGGGGGTTACGGAGAAGTTCCAGAGACGGGCCGGACTCCACAACCTGGCCCTTGTACATGACAACTACCTTGTCCGCGCGCTCAGCTGCGAGGCCGAGATCGTGGGTAATGAGCAACACAGCCGTTCCCAGCTCGGAGGTCATCTTGTCCAAGTGATCCAGAATTTGCCGCTGGACCGTAACATCAAGGGCAGAAGTCGGCTCATCCGCGATCAGGAGGCGCGGCTGGCACGAAAGCCCAATCGCAATGAGCGCGCGCTGGCGCATACCCCCGGAGAACTCGTGGGGGTACTGTTTGGCGCGGCGGGTGGCGTCGGGCAGACCGGCTTCGGAAAGCACCTTGGCCACGTCCTCGGGTCCGGAAGGGAGCCCGTTCGCTTTCAACGTCTCCTTGACCTGGAATCCGATCTTCCAGACGGGATTCAGGTTGGACATGGGATCCTGCGGAACCATCCCAATGGAATTGCCGCGAAGCTCGATCATCCGCTTCTCGCTGGCATGGGCAATGTCTTCGCCGTCAAACAGAATTTCGCCGCCGGCAACTCGGCCATTCCCGGGAAGCAGCCCGATGGCCGCCAGGGCTGACGTCGATTTCCCTGAGCCTGACTCCCCCACGATCGCCACAGTTTCCCCAGGCATGACCGTGAGGTGGGCGTTCCTCACAGCATTGACCTCACCATTACTGGTGGTGAAGTTGATCGCGAGATTCTTGATCTCCAGCAGCGGACGCTCCGAGCCAGCGACTTCTTCCTGGATGTGAACTGAAGAGTTCATGGCTTCGCCTTTCATCGTTTACGCGCCTTGGGGTCCAGGGCATCCCTGAGGGCATCGCCCAGCATGATGAAGCTCAAGACTGTTATGGAGAGAGCAATGGCCGGGTAGAGCAAGGGCATCGGGTTGGATCGCAATGATGCCTGAGCGGCCTGGATGTCATTGCCCCAGGACATGACACTCGGCGGCAGCCCAATACCAAGGAAGGAGAGGGTTGATTCTGCGACGATGAAGGTGCCCAGGGAGATCGTGGCCACGACGATGATCGGCGCGAGCGAGTTCGGCAAGACGTGGCGCAGCAGTGAGCGGAAACGTGAAACGCCCAAGGACCTGGCCGCCATGACAAAGTCAGCATTCCTGACCTCAATCACAGCGCCTCTGGTGATTCGCGCGATTTGGGGCCAGCCAAAGACAATCAGGATCAACACCAAGGTCCACACCGTGCGGTTGGCGCGGAACACGGGAAGCTGCATCATGACGATCGCGCCCAGGATCAGGGGCAATGCGAAGAAGATGTCCGTCAGGCGGGCCAGCAGGGCATCAGCCCAGCCACCGTAGTAGCCGGCAAGGGCACCCACAACGCCGCCGAACAGAACCACGCCGATGGTAGTGAAGAGACCCACCGTCACTGACGAGCGGGTACCAAAAATAACGCGGGCGTAAACGTCGCAACCTTGCTGGGTAAAACCAAGCGGGTGTCCGCTCGTTGGTCCACCATCCGAGTTGGCCAACTGGCACGCCTCAGAGGACGGATCGATCTGTGAGAACAGGCCCGGGAACAGGGAAACCACTACAACGGCCAGAATCATCACAGCCGAGATGATGAACAACGGCTGCTTGCGAAGGTTCTTCCAAGCCTCACCCCACAGGCTTGAAGGAGCGCTGTCTTCCTTGACCTTGTCCGTGGCCTGAAGCGGCGTCTCGTCAAGGTCGGCAACAAAGTGCTCGATGTGTCGGCGGGCGGTGTGCTGCCCGGTCAGGTTACTTTCAGGAGTCATAGCGGATCCTCGGGTCAAGCCAGGCGTATAGGAGGTCAACAAGCAAGTTGGAGAGGCAATAGATCAAAACCAACACCGTGACAATGGAGACCACCGTGGGTCCCTCACCCGACAAGACGGCACGATAGAGCCTGTTGCCCACGCCGGGAACGTTGAAGATGCCTTCCGTGACGATCGCGCCACCCATCAGCGTGCCCAAGTCTGCGCCCAGGAATGTCACCACTGGAATAAGGGAGTTACGCAGAATGTGGACGTTGACAACCCTGAAGCGGGACAGTCCCTTAGCAGTCGCTGTCCGGACATAATCGGCGTTCATGTTCTCTATGACGCTGGTCCGGGTCAAGCGGAGAACATACGCAAAGGAAGCCAACCCAAGGACGATTGCCGGCAGGATCAAATCCTGTACGGTTGCGGCCGCACTGACAGTTGGTTTCGCCCACCCCAACTGCACACCGATGAAGAACTGGAGTATGAAGCCAAGGACGAAGATCGGGATACCGATAACGATCAGGGAGGCGATCAAAACGGTTCCGTCAAAGAGCTTGCCCTTGCGCAGACCGGCAATGAGCCCGAAAGCAATGCCGAAGACTGCTTCAAAGATCAAAGCCATCACTGCAAGGCGGGCCGTCACAGGAAATACCTCGCCGAGGACGGCGGCAATGGGGCGGCCGGAGAAGTCCTGGCCGAGGTCGAACGTGAAGATGCTCTTGAGATAGAGCAGGTACTGGATGATGAAGGGCTGGTCCAGGTTGTACTGAGCCCTCAGCTTTGCAGCAACAGCCTCATTGACAGGCTTGTCGCCGAACAGCGCGGCAATGGGGTCGCCAGGAAGGCTGAACACCAGGAAGTAGACCAGCAGCGTGGCCCCAAGGAAAACGGGGATCAACTGGAGGAAGCGTTTGAGGATGTATGTCGCCATCAGCGCATCACACCCCGATCAGCAGGCACCCTGTCCATGGGTGCAGCGGAGTTGTTCATCGAAGAACCTTTTCGTCTGATGTGCAAACGTTCCAAGCCAAGGCAAGCGAAGGTCTGCACAAGGACGCCCAACCGGAGTTGGGCGTCATTGATTTGCAACGTGATACGGCGGCGGAAGCACTCAGCTGAGCACCTCCGCCGCCGTTTCGCGGTTACTTGCCAGTGATGTTGTAGTACAGCGGGACGCCGTCCCAACCGTAGTCAACATTCGTGACGCCTGTGCTCCAGCCACCCTGTGATACCTGGTACCACAGCGGAATAGCCGGCAGGTCCTGCAGCAGGATTTCCTGGGCCTTGTTCATGGCCTTGTTGCCTTCAGCCACGGACGGTGCGGACAGTCCATCGGAAATGGCCTTGTCGAACGTCGGGTTCTCATAGCGGGCGTCGTTCGAGCCAGCGCCGGTCTTGTAGATCGGGCCGAGGAAGTTGTACAGCGACGGGTAGTCTGCCTGCCAACCGGCGCGGATTGCACCAGTCAACTTGCCGGTCGTAGCAAGATCGCGGGCTTCCTTGAACGTTGCGAACGGAAGTCCCTCTGCCTTGATGCCGAGGTTGTTCTTCAGCTGGTTGGTAAGAGCCTCAACCCAAGCCTTGTGACCGCCCTTGTCAGCGTTGTACGCAATGGTGAAGGCAGTGTTCGGATCCCACTTCTGGATGGCGTCTGCCTTGGCCCAGAGTTCCTTGGCCTTGGTGGCGTCGAAGTTCAGGTTGTCCGAGCCCGGGATGCTGTCGCTGTAGCCGTCCAGGACGGGAGCAGTGAAGTCCTTGGCAGGCTGGCGGCCGCCGCTGAAGATCACCTTAGTGATCTCTTCCCGGTTGATGGCCATGGAGATTGCCTGGCGACGGAGCTTGCCGGCTTCTCCGCTCCACTCCGGGAGGTATTCCGGAATGGCGATGGTCTGGTTGCCGGCGTAGGGCTTCTCGATGAAGCGGTCGCCAAGGTCAGACTTGAAGTTCTTCAGCGCGCTGGTGGGGATGACCTGCAGGATGTCCAGGTTGTTGGACAGGAGATCCTGGTATGCGGCGTCATCGTTCTGGAAGATCTTGAACGTCACGCCACCGTTCTTTGCCTTACGAGGACCGTTGTAGTCCGGGTTGGGGACGAGCTGGATCTGCACGTTGTGCTGCCAACCGTTTTCCGCCATCTTGTACGGGCCGTTGCCTACCGGCTTTTCGCCGTAGGTCTTGGGGTCTGCGAGTGCCGCCGCCGGGACCGGCATGAACGCCGTGTAACCGAGACGCAGCGGCCAGTCAGATTCCGGCTGCTTGAGTTCAACGGTGAACGTGGTGTCGTCGACGACCTTGAGGCCGGACAACGTGTCCACAGTGGAACCCTCTGCACTTGCTTCGTCGTAACCCTTGATGCTCTCAAAGAAGGTGGCGCTCAATTGCGCGTTCTTTGCTGCTGCACCGTAGTTCCAAGAGTCCACGAACGTCTTAGCCGTGATGGCGTCACCGTTGGTGAACTTCTGGTCCTTCTTGATCTTGATGGTGAAGTTCTGTGCGTCGGGCGCCTCAATGGACTCCGCCAGCTCGTTTACCGGCTTTCCGGACGGGTCATAGCTGACAAGGCCGGAGAAGATCAGAGTTGCAATCTTTCCGCCGCCAACCTCGTTGATATCGGCCGGCATCAGCGGACGCTGCGGCTCCGAGCCGTCGGCAATGATGACCTTGTTCGGGTCACCCGCAGATGTACCGGAGTCGTTGCTGCCGCCGCCACCGCAACCGGTAGCTGCGAGGGCGATGATCGCCGCTACGCCTAGAGCTTTGGAAGTGCGCGAGAAACGCATTCCGCCTCCTATGTGTCGTGGAGTTGAGCAGGGAAAATTCGTGATTTCCCCCAGGCAAAGGCACAGTTTCCTACTGTGACGTTGCCTACATGTGTGTGTAAGCCTACCCACATTGTGTCCGGATGTTGGGACTTGCTGGCCAAACTGTAACCGTTCCGCAACCTCCAGATGCCTAAATTGTCAGGGATTTCAAGTCAAACGCTACCCGGTGGTAATATTCGCTGTCTGACAGCAGGACAGGACGATATTGGCGCGAAAAAAGGGCCCCGGTTCTGTTGAACCGGAGCCCTTCGACATCGTGCTTTGTCGAACTTCTACGCAATGAGCCGATACGCACGCACTGATTGAATGTTGTTCTTGAAGAACGTGCGGCTGTACCACCCAACGTCGAAGCCATACGTCGCACCGATCGTGAAACTCGAGGCGACTTCGTCCCGGTTGTCGAAGCTAACGCCCCGGGATATCCCCAACGTCCCGCAATTCGATGTCTTCACCAAGACTGAGGCTGTAGAGGCTCCCCCTCGCGTTCCGCCTGAGTTGGTTCCCGGCTCCGCCGACACCACCTCGCACTGAAGGGTCTGGACGTCTTTCGTGTCCAACCAGGGACCCACCAGGACGAAGACCAGGAATGCACACAGAGGAATGGCAAGCCAAGCCCACAACCGATCCATTTTAGAGAGGTTCTTTTGCGGCGAAGGCGTCAGAGCAGCCTGGGGCTGGACAGGGGCTAGCCCGAGCTCACGTAGGCGTGAATCGAGCCTGAGGGCGGCCGCCTCCCGCTTGTGGAGCGTGTAGGCGGACCGACACTGCGAGGTGGTCCAACCCGCTCCCCGGTAAGCAGCCCACTGCCTACGGGCAGGCCTCTCAATGATGAAAGCAGCCAAGGCAACAACGAATGCAATGATCTGGCTAAGGCCCCCGAACATGACGCCAAAGACGGCTATGTTGGCTACCATCTCCGGATCCGTAGGTAATTCGTAGCCTGTGCTGTCCAAGTACCCAAAGAACATTCCCAAGGCAATAACCGGAAGGCCTATGCGCAGGGAATACCGCCAAAGGTACGACCAGAACGACCAGTGAGCTGGAGGCATCCTGGTCACCGCTGGAAGGGTACTTCCATTCACACTCGCGCCCGGTGGGGCCTCACCAGTTGCTTCACCGGTGCCGGAGTTGTGCTGATGGCCTTCCCCTGCGGATTGAGGGTTCGGGTCGCGGCTCATGGGGTTAGACGTTGAAACGGAACTCCACCACGTCGCCGTCGGCCATCACGTACTCTTTGCCTTCGATGCGAACCTTGCCACGGGACTTTGCCTCGGCCATGGAACCGGCGTCGATGAGGTCGTCGAAGGAGACAACCTCGGCCTTGATGAAGCCACGCTGGAAGTCGGAGTGGATCACGCCGGCGGCCTGAGGCGCGGTGTCGCCCTGGCGGATGGTCCAGGCGCGGGTTTCCTTGGGACCGGCCGTGAGGTAGGTCTGCAGGCCAAGAGTGTGGAAACCTACACGTGCCAACTGATCCAGGCCGGATTCGCTCTGGCCGTTCATTTCCAGCATCTCGCGGGCTTCTTCCTCGTCCAGTTCCACGAGGTCGGCTTCGAGCTTGGCGTCAAGGAACACGGCATCTGCCGGCGCAACGAGGGCTCGCAGTTCGTCCTGCTTTTCCTGATCGCCGAGGATGCCTTCATCTGCGTTGAAGACGTAGATGAACGGTTTGGCTGTGAGAAGGCCCAGCTCTTTGAGGTGTCCCATCTCCAGCTTATCGCTCTTGATCGAGGAGAAGATGGTGTCACCGCGTTCCAGAACTGCTTGGGCGGCCTTGATAGCGGCAAGCTCAGCGGCCTCGCGCTTCTTGATCTTGACCTCTTTTTCGATACGCGGGATCGCGTTTTCGATGGTCTGAAGGTCGGCGAGGATCAGCTCGGTGTTGATGGTCTCCATGTCGGAGCGCGGGTCAACCTTGCCGTCGACGTGGATGACGTCGGGATCGTCAAATACGCGGACCACCTGTGCGATGGCCTCTGCTTCGCGGATGTTGGCCAGGAACTTGTTGCCCAGGCCTTCGCCCTCGGATGCACCCTTCACGATGCCGGCAATGTCCACGAAGGACACGGGCGCGGGAAGCAACTTCTGCGAACCGAAGATCTCTGCCAGCTTCGCAAGACGGGGATCAGGAAGGTTGACCACTCCGACGTTGGGCTCGATGGTAGCGAACGGATAGTTCGCAGCGAGCACCTGATTGCGGGTCAGTGCGTTGAAAAGAGTTGATTTGCCGACGTTGGGCAGTCCGACGATGCCAATAGTAAGAGCCACGAGCATTGATTCTACCCGTTGGAACCATGTCCGCGGTTGTTCCCTCCCCCAACCGACGCCCGCGGCTGCAGCCTCGCTAAAACTGTCGTACCCCTGTGACAGGGTTGCCACATGGATGGATTTGGATTGGTATTGGCCCTGCTCATGCTGCTGATTGGCGCCGCGGTTGGTCTCGCGGCCGGCTATGTTGTCTTCCGACGCCGGGGCGCTGGCTTGGAAGAAGACTTCGACGCCGTTTCGTCGCGGCTTTCAGAGGTGACCGCACAGCTGGCAGCAGCCGACGCCGAGCGGCGGCTCTTGTTTACACAGAACCGCGAGCTGAGCGCAGCAAGGAACTCCGATGGCAGTGTTCTGCGCGCGCTCGCTCCAGTGGCCGAAAAGCTCACGGCGGTGCAGCAACAGGTGTCGCTCCTCGAACGGGACAGGGTGGAGCAATACGGCCAACTGGCCCAGCAATTGCAGGATGCGCGTTCATCCGACGAACAGCTCTTGCGGTCAACGCACGCCTTGGCCTCAGCACTCCGTTCCAACAGCGCACGCGGCCAGTGGGGCGAGGTTCAGCTCCGCAGGGTGGTGGAGGCCTCGGGAATGCTCCGGCACGTGGACTTCCACGAGCAGGTTCATTCCGGACGCGGCGACAACACGCTGCGTCCGGACCTGGTGGTCCAGCTTCCCGGCGGCAAGCAACTGGTGGTGGACGCCAAGGTGCCTTTGGCTTCCTACCTCGCTGCGCAGGAACAACTCCACGGAGACGGATCCTTCGGTGAGGCTGTGGGTCCGGCCATCAACCATGACTCCAAGACGCTGCTGGCACAGCATGCAAAGGCTCTCAAGGCCCACATCGACGCCCTGGCGGCCAAGAAGTACTGGGACATTCCTGGGAACTCCCCCGAGCTGGTGATCTGCTTCCTTCCGGCAGAGTCCATTCTGGCGTCTGCCCTTGAGGCCGACCCCGCCCTGCTGGAACACGCTTTGTCCAGGAACGTGGTCTTGGCGTCGCCCGGCACCCTGCTGGCGGTCCTCAAGTCCGTGGCCTTCACGTGGCGACAGGACGTCCTCACCGACAGCGCCCATGAGCTGTTCGAGCTCGCCAAGCAACTGTACGAACGCATGGGCACGCTGGGTGAGAACGTCGGCAAGCTGGGAAGCTCATTGAAGACATCCGTGGATCGCTACAACGCCATGGTGGGCACGCTCGAGGCTCGGGTGCTCCCGACGGCGCGCAAGCTCAACACCATGGACGACGCCGGACTTGCCGCGCCGATGTCCGTTGAAGTTGTTCCCCGCGCGTTGGCAGCACCGGAACTTCTTTCTGTCGACTCCCGCGATCAGCTGGATTCCGCCCGTGACCATGAGGACAGCGCAGACCGCGAATCAGCCGCCTGAGCTAAAGCCGGCTTAAAGGTGTCTGGTCCGGGATGGGTTGTGTTCACTAAGGTGAACACAACCCATCCCGGACCAGCTATACCAACTATTTGCTAGGACGTCGGACGGTTTCCACGGCCGCCTAGGGCGCGTGTGACGTCGCCGGCTTTCTTCAGGGTGGCCCGCAGTTCCTTGGGAAGCGAGAAAAGCAGGTCTTCCTCTGCCGTCACCACTTCCTGGACCTCGCCGTAACCGTAGTCAGCCAAGAGTCGCAGGACATCCTTGACGAGCACCTCGGGAACAGACGCACCCGAAGTCACACCTACGGTGGCAACGCCCTCGAACCACGACTCGTCCACTTCATTGGCGAAGTCCACGCGGTACGAGCTCTTGGCACCATATTCGAGGGCTACTTCAACCAAGCGCACGGAGTTGGACGAGTTGGCCGAACCCACAACAATCACGAGGTCAGCCTGTGGTGCGATCTTCTTGATAGCCACCTGCCGGTTGGTGGTGGCGTAGCAAATGTCATCGCTGGGCGGATCCTGCAGCGTGGGGAACCGGTCTTTGAGCAGGCGAACAGTCTCCATGGTTTCGTCCACACTCAGCGTTGTCTGGGAAAGCCAGATGGTCTTCTCCGGATCGCGGACGGTGACCTTGTCTACCTCGTGGGGACCGTTGATGATCTGAATGTGCTCCGGTGCCTCGCCGGCTGTTCCTTCGACTTCCTCATGACCCTCGTGGCCTATGAGGAGGATGTCGTAATCTTCCTTGGCGAAGCGCACAGCTTCCTTGTGGACTTTGGTCACCAGAGGGCACGTGGCATCAATGGTGCGCAGTCCACGATCCTCGGCTGATTGCACCACTGCCGGCGAGACGCCGTGCGCGGAGAAGATCACCAACGCGCCTTCGGGGACCTCATCTGTCTCCTCGACGAAGATCGCCCCTTGTTCCTCCAGGGAGCTGACCACATGCACGTTGTGGACGATTTGCTTGCGTACGTAGACGGGAGGGCCGTAATGCTCCAGGGCCTTCTCCACAGCAATGACGGCCCGGTCCACACCGGCGCAATAACCCCGGGGGGCCGCCAACAGAACCTTCTTGGGGCCCGTGACGGGCGCCGCTGCCTGAACCTCTTCCGGGGAACGGCGTCTACGGGGCACCGTGGGCATAGGAATGGAAACTGCTGTGCTGGTCATTCCTCCATGCTACCGGGCCGGACTTTGCCTCCCTGCTATCGGGCCGGACTTTAGCTGCTGGCCGAACGTGACCCTCGTCGCCCTGACAGGACGGAGCCTATGACGCCTGCCACAAAGACTGCGCCCGACGCCACCGCCGCGATCACAATCCATTCCCCAAACCCTGTTTTGGCTGCCGTGAGGAACTCCTGTTTGAACAGTTCAGCCACACCGTTTGCGCTGGACAGGTTGCCGATCACTCCCCCTGCAAGATCCGCACCGGCCGTCCAGAGAGCAGCAAGTGCCAAGCCTCCCAGTCCGAGGAAAACCAGCACCAGGGAACGCCGACGCGTGGCAACAAGCGCCAGGAGCACGGAGAGCACAGCACCGAGGGCGGCCACCCACCAGAGGGGCGCAAAGGCCGCCACCCGCTCCACCAGCTGACGGTGGGAAGGTTCCCCCAAGGACACCAAGCTTTCCGACGGAACATCAATCCGAATTCGGGTGGCCTCCGCGAAGTGATCGCGAATAAGCCTGACCAAAGGGCTGATATCAAGGACCAGGGCAGTGGTGGTGGCGGCCTCCTCAGCTTGCTTCGCCGCGCCGAAGTTCAGCTTGTGGCTGTTTCGCACCGTCTCTTCCCACGCTTGGGGGTAGTCGCTCCACGATTGCATGCCCGATGCAGCGCTGCCGAGTGCATCGGCCGCCAAGGACTGTATAGGTCCTGGAAGATCCACTGAGGACTCGAACGTACCAACAGCGGCCGTGGCGAGCCGGCTTTGGAATTCCGGATCATTGCCCAGCGCACCCGCCATCCGGACAAAGCCCTCTTCTTTGACGATGTTCTGGTCGACCCACGCGGTAGGAACGGCTACGGCAGTGAGGAGTAGAGCGAGGATCACTCCCAATGCTGAGACAAAAGTACGCAAGGTCATCCTCGGGCTCGGGGGCTATGCCACCATCCTAGGTCTGTCCACATGACAGAAAAAATGTCGGAGGTGTTGCCCAAGCTATGGATAGAGTTGGAAGGCCGGTTAGCACCCACAGCCGCACCCTTAAGCGAGGACAATGACAATGCAGGAACAAGCACGGCGACTGAACCAGGTACGGGCCACCCATGTCCGCTGAAGCAACGCCGGAATCCACGCTGCCGGGTACTGCCGCCGAAACCAGCCCGGACAACCCCTGGCCCCTGCAGTTGCTTTCCCGCAAGCTCAAGGCACACATTGAGCGGGCGCCGGCTGCTTGGATCGAAGGTCAGGTCATTGAACTGAACCGCCGGGGTGGTAACGCCTTTCTGACACTGCGTGATGTTGACGCGGAGATTTCACTTCCTGCATCCGTCTGGTCAACGGTACTTGACCGCCAGAAGGTACCCCTGGAGCGTGGCTCGCGCGTGGTCGCCTTGGTGAAGGCGGACTTCTGGGTGAAGACCGGGCGTCTGAACATGTCAGTGAAAGACATCCGTCCGGTGGGCCTGGGAGATCTGCTGGCAAGGATCGAAAGGCTGCGCCAAGCTTTGGCAGCCGAGGGCCTGTTCGCGGATTCCCGGAAACGGAAGCTGCCCCTTCTCCCCCACCGTATCGGCCTCATCACCGGCCGGGAATCCGACGCCAAGAAAGATGTCATGCGCAACGCCGCCCTGCGTTGGCCGGCGGTTGAGTTTGACGTCCGCGAAGTAGCTGTCCAAGGTAACACCGCTGTTTCACAAATCATCGCGGCCTTGAAAAGACTGGACGCCGACCCGCACGTGGATGTCATTGTCCTGGCCCGCGGTGGCGGCGCGTTGGAAGACCTCCTGCCGTTCAGCAATGAAGACCTCATTCGTGCCGTGTCGGCAGCTACCACGCCCGTCGTCAGCGCCATCGGCCATGAAGCCGACCGTCCCATCCTGGACGATGTAGCGGACCTCCGGGCGTCAACACCCACGGATGCCGCCAAGCGCATCGTCCCGGACGTCGCCGAGGAACTGGCCATGGTTCGACAGGCCAGGGACCATCTCCGCCGAAGTATCAGCCGCATGGTGGACAGGGAGACAGATCGTCTCCACGCTCTAAGGTCCCGGCCGGTATTGGCCACTCCCGCTTCAATGGTGGATGCCCGCTCCGAGGACATCCACCGCCTGCAGCGCAGGACGCATTCTGCGGTCAGTACAGCGGTGGTCAGGGCGTTGGACCAGGTCCACCACTTGCGTGCCCAAGTCCGTGCCCTATCGCCACAAAAGACCTTGGACCGCGGCTATGCCGTTGTTCAACTTGTGGGCGAGGACCAGGCGGGGCACCACGTTGTCAGTAGCCCGGATGAAGCGCCGGACGGGACGCCACTGAGCATCCGGGTGGCCGAGGGCCGTTTCAGGGCTGTATCCGCTGGAGCGGGTCAGCTCGTCGAACACTGACAACTCCCGTTGGGCACCCACAAGTCGTCGACCACCACAAGCACAAAGGACCATCATGACCGAGAACAACCAAACAGCGCCGAATCCTGAATCCCTTGACGGACTGAGCTACGAGGAAGCCCGCGAGCAACTCGTGGCGGTGGTGGGACGTTTGGAGGCAGGCGGAGCCAGTTTGGAAGAATCACTGGCCCTTTGGGAGCGTGGCGAGGCCTTGGCCAAGCGCTGCGAAGACTGGCTTGAGGGCGCTCGGAAGCGACTGGCCACGGCCCGCGATGCCAGCAGCGACGGCGGGACCCCAGCCTAGGATTCCACCACGAGGGCGCGCTCAGCGGCGACATCGAAGTCAGCTTTGGGCCAGTCCAGCTGCAAACCGCCGAGGGCATCCAGCAGCAGTTGCTGGACTGCGATGCGTGCGTACCACTTCTTGTTTGCCGGCACCACGTGCCAAGGAGCAATCTCTGTGGAGGTCTTCTCGAAGGCAACGCTGTAGGCGTCCATGTAGTCATCCCAGTACGCACGTTCCGCGAGGTCGCCGCGACTGTATTTCCAGTGCTTGCTGGGATCGTCCAACCGGGCGATCAAACGCTTTTTCTGTTCGTCCTTGCTGATATTGAGCATGACCTTGACGATGGTGGTTCCCTGCTCGGTCAGGCGTGACTCAAAGTCGTTGATCGCGGCGTACCGGCGCTCCAGTTCGGCAGCGTCCGCCCAGCCATGGACACGGTGGATCAGCACGTCTTCGTACTGCGAGCGGTCGAACACCCCCACCATTCCGGCGGCAGGGGCTTGTTTTTCGATTCTCCAGAGGAAGTCGTGCGACTTTTCCTCGTCCGTAGGCGCTTTGAAGGCGGTCAGTTGTACGCCTTGCGGGTCCATGGCGCCAACAACGTGGCTGACAATGCCGCCCTTGCCCGCAGTATCCATGGCCTGAAGGATGAGCAGGAGCCGTTTGGGGTTGCCGAACTTTCCTTCGGCGAAGAGCTTTTCCTGCAGTTCCGCCAGCCGCGCGTCCTGCGCGGCAAGCAACGCCTTGCCATCAGCTTTCACACCGGTGTAGCCGGGTGTGGATTCGGGATCCACGCCTGCCAGCGAAAACCCCGATCCAACCCTCAGTACTTCGGCCGGACTTTTGGCGAACTCAACTGCAGCAACCATTGGCATGCCTTTCTGCCCGGCCGCGCCCTCATGGCGCGGCTATGGACCTCAGGCTAGTTGCCCGGGTACCTCGACAGGAAGTCCGCCATGCGCCCAATGGCTTCTTCGATGTCCTTGACGTTGGGCAAGGTCACCATTCGGAAGTGGTCCGGACGAACCCAATTGAACGCACGCCCATGGGACACCAGGATTTTCTGTTCCTTCAGCAGATCCAGGACGAACTTCTCGTCATCCCGAATGTGATAGACCTCCGGGTCCAGCTTCGGGAACAGGTATAGGGCACCGCGCGCCTGCTGCGTGCTGACTCCGGGAATGGCGTTCAGGAGGTCGTAGGCCTTGTTGCGCTGCTCCAGGAGCCTGCCGCCGGGAAGGATGAGATCGTTGATGCTCTGGTAGCCGCCGAGCGCGGTTTGGATGGCGTGCTGTGCAGGTACGTTGGCGCACAAGCGCATGTTGGCCAGCAGGTTGATGCCCTCAAGGTAATCGGCGGCATCCTTCTTGGGCCCGGAAATTGCCATCCAGCCGGCGCGGTAGCCACAGACGCGGTAGGCCTTGGACAGGCCGCTGAACGTCAAGCACAGGACGTCATCACCGGTGAGCCCCGCGAGGTTGATGTGGACGGCGTCTTCGTACAGGATTTTCTCGTAGATCTCGTCAGCGAAAAGAACCAATCCATGCTTCTCTGCCAACGCGACGATCTTCTTGAGGGTCTCCTCCGGGTAGACGGCGCCGGTGGGGTTGTTGGGGTTGATCACCACAATGCCCTTGGTCCGCGGCGTGATCTTGGCTTCCATGTCCTCAAGATCGGGCTGCCATCCGGACTCTTCGTCGCAGAGGTAGTGCACGGGACGGCCACCGGCCAGCGCGACGGAAGCCGTCCACAGCGGGTAGTCCGGCGTGGGAATCAGCACTTCATCACCGTCGTCCAGGAGTGCCATGAGGGACATGGTGATGAGCTCACTGACACCGTTGCCGAGGTAGATGTCGTCAACGTGGATGTTCTGGATGCCGCGCGTCTGGTAGTACTGCGAAACGGCGGTCCTGGCAGAAAAGATTCCGCGGGAATCGCTGTAGCCTTGGGCGTTCGGCAGGTGGCGGATCATGTCCACCAAAATGGCGTCCGGCGCTTCAAAACCAAAAGGTGCCGGGTTTCCGATGTTCAGTTTGAGGATCCGGTGACCCTCCGCTTCCATTTGCTGGGCGGCCTGAAGAATCGGTCCACGGATGTCGTAGAGGACATTATGAAGCTTGGTGGACTGCTTGAAATTCGCCATCCCTCAAATATGCCACACGGGTGATGCAGTTCAGCTGAGACTTAACTCACAGATACGACGACGGCGGTGACGGTCCCGCGCGGGTCCGTCACCGCCGTCGTACGCGGTTTTGTTCAGGTACTACTTGACGATGCCTTTGTCCTTCAGCCATGCGGCTGCGGCATCCTTGGGCGACTGCTTCTGGTCGCCGCTGACTGCACGGTTCAGGTTGATCAGGTCGTCCGTAGTGAGGATTTTGGAAACGTTGTTGAGCGCTTCCTTGGCCTTGTCCGTCATCTTGGCTTCCTTGACCAACGGCAGGACCTGCTGTGCCTTGAAGTTGTTCTTCGGATCTTCCAGGACGACGAGGTCGTTATCTGCGATGGACGGCGTGGTGGTGTAGATGTCCGCCACCTGAACCTTGTCCTCCAGGAGAGCCTGGAGGGTCAGGTTGCCACCGCCGTCGTTGAAGGGCTGCAGGCCCTTGAGCTCGCAACCATAGTTGGCCTTCAGCCCCGGGAAGCCGTAGGCACGGGTCTCGAACGTGGCCGGTGCAGCCATGGTGAAGTCCTTGCAGACCTTGGCCAGGTCCTCGATGGACTTCAACTGGTACTTCTCCGCCGTGGCCTTGGTGACCACCATGGCGTCCTTGGACTCGGCCTTGGCCGGCTCCAGGACTGCGAGGCCGTCTGGAAGCTTGCCCGGGAGTGCCTTATAGACGTCCTCGGCAGAAACCTCGGTAGCCTCGGTGTCCACGTAGGAGAGAAGGTTGCCGGAGTAGTCCGGGACGAGGTCCACGGAGCCGTCCTGGACAGCCTTGAAGTAGATCTCGCGCGACCCGATGTTCGGCTTGGACGTGGCTGTGAGACCAGCCGCGTTGAGGGCACCGACATAGATCTCTGCGATGACCTGGCTCTCCGGGAAGTCTGCCGAACCGACTACCAGTGAGCCTCCGGCGGCGGAACCGCTGGGCGCCGAGGTGGAAGGCGTGGCCAAGGGACTGCCGCCGCAGGCGCTCAACGCGAGGGCCACACCCAGTCCAGCGGCAAGGCCGCCGAGACCACGGCGCGTAAGAGTCATGGGGACGGGGTTTTTCATGATGTACCTCCTTGAACGGCAGCCCCGGCGGGAACCGTGGCTGTGAGATCGTCGGCTGCCTTCTGGCGGCCGCTTGAGTCGAGGGTCAGGCCGGGCGAGATGACGAGCCTTTGTACGCCGGCCAGGACCAGGTCCACTGCGATGGCCAACCCCGCGATGAGCAGAGAGCCTCCGAGCATCCTCGGGAAATCCTGCAGCACGAGGCCGTCGAACAGATACCGGCCAAGCCCACCCAACGGAAGGTAGGCAACCACAGAGACTGTCGCGATGACCTGCAGAACCGCGGTGCGGATGCCCCCGAACATCACCTGCAGTCCGTTGGGCAGTTCCACGCGGAACAGGATCTGAAGTTCGGTCATGCCCATGGCCCGGGCAGCGTCCACCACCGTGGCATCAACGCTGGAAATGCCGGCGTACGTCCCGGCAAGCAGCGGCGGCACCGTCAGAATGACCAGCGCCCACACTGGCGGCATCAAGCCACTGCCGGCGAGCAATGCGAAGAGGACCAGCAAACCAAGCGTCGGGAGGGCACGCAATGCTCCGGCGACAGCTACCGCGACCACCCGGCCACGGCCGGTGTGGCCAATGTAGAGACCAATGGGCACAGCAATTGCTGCGGCGATGAGCAGCACCAGTCCGCTGTACTGCAGGTGCTCCAGCAGCCGGGTGGGGATTCCGCCGCTTCCAGCCCAATTCTTGGGGTTGGTCAACCACGCGATCGTTTCGGCAAAGATGTTCATCCCGACGCTCCCGGGTCAGGGCGGAGGGCCGCGTGCGGCGTCGCAGGTCCGGCTTTAGGTTCGGTGAGCAGGGCGTTGGCGTCCGGACGTGAAGGCTTTCCCCCTGCTGCTCGGGACCACGGCGTCAAGAGCCGCTCCAAGACCACCAGAACAGCATCCATCAACAGTGCCAGCACCAGGATGGCAATGATGCCAACCACAACTTCGGTGATAAACGTGCGCTGCAGGCCATCCGTAAACAGAACTCCAAGGTTGCCCACTCCCAGCAGTGCCGCCACGCTCACCAAGGAGATATTGCTGACCGAAACCACGCGAAGCCCGGCGAACAGCACCGGCAAAGACAGCGGCAGGTCCACCTGGAAGAAGCGGGCCAGGGGTTTGAAACCCATGGCAACGGCAGCGTTTCGGAGGTCGTCATCCACGGAGTCGAACGCATCCATCGCCGCCCGGACCAACAGGGCCACGGCATAGATGGTCAGCGCCACCACCACGTTCAGCGGATCCAGGATCCGCGTGCCTAGGATGGTGGGAAGAATGATGAACAGGGCCAGGGACGGAATGGTATAGAGCAACGACGTGGCCGTAGCCACCACTGACCTGAGCGTGCTGTTGCGCCGGGCCAGCTGGGCCAGGGGAACGGAAATCAGCAGGCCAAGGATCATCGGGATAATGGCGAGCACCATGTGCTGCCCGGCCAGTCCCAGGACCACGCCACTGTTGGCAAGGAACCACTCCATCAGGTGGCGTCCTCCCTGTGATGGCGGACTTCTTCGATGAGTGCCAGGACTTCTGGCGCCTTCAGGACTCCGGCCACCCTGCCGTCGTCGTCAACCGCGACGCCAAGGCCCGACGGCGACGACAACGCCGCATCAAGCGCGCGCCGCAGCGTATCTCCCTTGCGGAAGAGCGAACCTCCGGGGATCAGCCCGGCGCCGTCACGCGGTGAGGACCACCCGAGTGGTCGTGAGTCTTCATCCACCACCAAGGCCCACTCGCCCGACGCCCGTCCCGCGTGATGGCCATCCGATGGGCTGACCATGGTCACCGGGTGAAGGGTCACGGAGTCTGCCGCACTGAACGCGAGGTGCCGGAAACCGCGGTCGCGTCCCACGAAGGAGGCCACGAAGTCGTTGGCAGGCGCCCGAAGAATCTCTTCCGGGGCGGCGTACTGCGCGAGCCTGCCTCCGACGGCGAACACTGCCACCTTGTCACCGAGAACAGTGGCTTCGTCGATGTCGTGCGTGACAAAGACAATGGTCTTGGCCAATTCCCGCTGCAAACGCAGAAGTTCCTGCTGCAGTTCGTCACGGACCACAGGATCCACGGCGCTAAAGGGTTCATCCATCAGCAGCACCGGCGGATCAGCAGCGAGCGCGCGGGCAACCCCCACGCGCTGCTGCTGACCACCTGAGAGTTGGGACGGGTACCGTTTGCCGAGTACGGAAGCCAGCCCGACGACGTCGAGCAGTTCCGCAGCGCGTTTCCGTGCCGCAGCCTTGGAAACGCCGTTGAGCCGCGGAACGGTGGCGATGTTATCCAAGACGGAACGGTGCGGAAGCAGGCCCGAGGACTGCATGACATAGCCCATGGAACGGCGGAGCTTCGCCGCAGGAACCTGTGAGACGTCCTCGCCTGCAACAGTGATGGTTCCGCTGGTGGGCTCCACCATCCGGTTGATCATGCGCAGGGAAGTCGTTTTACCGCAGCCCGACGGGCCAACGAACACAGTGATGGAGCCCTTGTCGATGGACATGGTGAGGGCGTCCACCGCCGGTTGCCCGCCCTGGTATTGCTTGGTGACGCTCTTGAACTCAATCATGGCTTCGGCCATACCCGGGCTTACCTATCTGTGGTGGAGAACATCGGTAGAGCCAGATGATCATATGCACTCTTATTACTTGGCTGCAAAGCAATCTTCACCCAGCGTAGCCAGCACCACCGACGATGTCAGCGCCGCCACGAGTTCCGTAATGAATCGGCAATGTTCAGCGTTTCCGTCGTTTGCCGCCTTTCCCGGCCCGTTCCGCAGCTTGGTCGTGCCGGTATCGTTCCGCTGCGCGTTGGCCCCGGTCCGCTGACATCACCTTTTGGTGCCATTCCCGTTGGTACGCGCGGCGGGCGGCCGCATCATGTTTCCTGGCCAGGGCCGCGAGTTCACGTTGCAGCTTGAGGTAACTGGCCCAGCGCCGAGGATCGAGGTTTTCCTCCGCGAGCGCCTCCTGGACAGCGCATCCCGGTTCTGCCTGATGGGCGCAATCCGTGAATCGGCACCGGGAGAACAGATCCTCCAGATCGCCGAACATCTCTTCCATCCCCTCGTCAGCGTCGAAGAGCCCAAAACCACGGACTCCCGGCGTATCCATGAGCACCGCGCCGCCGGCCAGAGGCACCAGCTCCCGCGAGGTGGTTGTGTGCTTGCCCTTGCCGTCGCCGGCCCGGACGGCGCCTGTCTGCTGGACCTCACGACCCGCGAGGGCATTGATGAGCGTTGATTTCCCGGCACCGGAGGGACCAAGCAAAACCAACGTTGCACCATCGGGGATGTGCTGCATCAATTCGTCCAGGCCGTCGCCCTGCTCCGCGGACGTTGTGACGACATCAACGCCTCCGGCCTGCAAAATAACCTCCCCTACGACGTCATCCGCGAGGTGAGCGAGGTCGGCCTTGGTGATCACTACAAGCGGCGTGGCACCGGAATCCCATGCAGCCACCAATGTCCGCTCGAGGCGGTTATGGGTCAGAGGACGGTCCACGGGCACCACCACCGCAACAATGTCGATGTTGCTGCCCAGGATTTGTTCCTCGGAGGATGCCTCGTAGGCCCGCTTACGGCTCAGCGCCGAATGCCGGGGAAGGACCTCGACGACGGCGGGCTCACCGGCGGTGTTGTGGCCGACCCACACCCAGTCCCCCGTGGCCGGTACATGCCCATGGCTTGGGTAGGGCAGATGGAGCAGATCGTTGGCGGATGCCACGAGCAACCGATTCCGGTCCAGGCGGACTATGCGGC
Organism: Pseudarthrobacter sp. PvP004; assembly: GCF_017876035.1. Classification (NCBI taxonomy): domain Bacteria; kingdom Bacillati; phylum Actinomycetota; class Actinomycetes; order Micrococcales; family Micrococcaceae; genus Pseudarthrobacter; species Pseudarthrobacter sp. PvP004. The sequence goes on along the minus strand of NZ_JAGINL010000001.1, from coordinate 575,146 downwards.
CGGGGATGGCAGTTTCCTGGCCTTCCGGCGCGGCATGGGCACGGAAAAGATCCGCAGTTTTATCGGTGAAGCCGAACTGCGCTGGTCCTTGTAGCTGCTTGGTCCCTTGTAACTGCTGGGTGGAACTAAAAGAAGGGTTGCTTGAAGAAGCGTAAGTGTTCAATGAAATGCCTCTGATGAGGCCCGGCCGCCTAGCTTCGGCAGGCTGATGCCGGGACAGGAATGGTGGGCTGATGACGGCGCGCCGCAACTGAGAGCGGGGCGCGCAAGATCGCGGCAATCATCAAATCCACCTCCTCGGCATCAAGACCGGCAGCTGGTGAGCCGGAAACGATGTTCAGCGTATCCAACATCGCGCACTTTTGGCTAGGCCTTCCAGCTCAGCTTCCCTCTGCGGGGCGCAGCTTCCCGTCAGAGGGGCGCTCGATGTGCAGGCGCAGTGCCGTGTCCACCAGGGACACGCGGTTGAGCTTCCCAACGTCCTGCAGCGGAATCCAGGCGGCGTGGGTTGTACTGCCGTCCACCTCATGAGTGAGTTCGCCACCCACCACCGTGGCCTCGTACACCAGGCGAAGTGCTTGGAAGTCCTTCACCGAGCCGTCCGGCCGCGTCTCGCCCGGCCAGTGGCCAACGTCGATCCCCAGCATGCGTTCAATGCGCGCTTCGTAGCCGGTTTCCTCAAGGACTTCACGCCTGCAGCCGTCCACGGGGTGTTCGGCCAGGTCCAGGCCTCCACCTGGTAGCGTCCACCCTTCCTTGCCGTCCTGCTTCCAGTACGCCAGCAGGATCTTCTCATCTTGGACAATCACGGCGTAAGCGGCTGGGCGGGTATCGAACTCCAGGGTCATGCAGCCAGCATAATTCCTCGGGTCGGATCCTTACGGAAGTTCGGCCGCCTTGACCGGACCCGCTTCTTCGGGACCTAGGTCAGGCGCCTCGCGAAGTTCGACGACGGTCCCCGGCTTCCCGAGTTCCAGCACCTTGATGCTGTTGCGGCCGGCTTTGAGCAACGGAGCGGGTGCGTAGAGGGTAACCTGCGGGCCCTTCTCCCAGTACCTGCCCAAAAGGAAGCCGTTCAGCCAAACAAAGCCCTTCCCGGAATCGGGCAAGGCAATGAAGGTGTCGGCTGGTTCCCCCACCTCAAAGTCACTTCCTGCCAGTCCGACCAGGTCTTCCGGACCCCACTCTGCGAGGTCAACAGGTGTCTGCCTCCAGTGGAAGGTGTAGCGCTGATTGACGAGGACGCCGCCCAGGATTCCCTTGCCGTGACCGATCAGCGGGCCGTAATTGATGCGGCCGAGGTTTTCCACGAGGATTTCGAGCTTGGCAGCGATGCCGGTGCCCGTGACAGGCAGTCCTTCAGAGCCGTTGACGTCGTCCAGGACACCGGCAAAGGTGCCGTCCAACCAAACGTAGGCACGGTCATTGAGGCCGGTGATCTTCAACCGGCTCTCTGTGGGGGCATCGGGACGGCCCGGCAGTATGGCTTCGGAGGAGTAGAGGACCATGCCGCCGTCGAGTCCCAGTTGTTCGAAACTGAGCGGTTTGACGCTGCTGACCGGCTTGCCGGCGTCTCTGACGAGCTCCAGCAGCTCCGGTCCGGGGCTCAACGGCAGGGACTGCGCCGGGAGTACCGGCGCGTCTGCCAGCAAGTCAGCTGGGAGTTCGGGCAGGTCGTCAACGCCCTGTGCCCGGTAGAACTCCTTACGGAAGGCATGAAACTTGGGAGTCAGGGCGCCGTTCTCAGCGATGGGTGCATCCGAGTCATAGCTGGTGACCGTGGGCTGAAGCATGGTGCCATCGTGGTTACTGCCGGAGCGGAGGCCAAAGTTGGTTCCGCCGTGGGCCATGTAGGCACAGAGTGAACCGCCCAGATCCAGCATCTTGCGTGCTTCCAATGCGGCGTCTTCGGCATCCCGCCCGTGATGGTGTTCGCCCCAGTGGTCGAACCAGCCACCCCAAAACTCAACGTTGAAGAACGGCTCGCCGGGCCGGCGTCGCTGCCATGTAGCTACCGCTTCGTCGCCGCGGCTTCCCAACGTCGCTGTCGCCCACGTGCCTTCCACCGCGCCGCCGTCGAGGAAGTAGTCCGTGCCGCCGTCTGCTGTGAAAAGGAGTTCAGTGATACCGCGCTCCTCCAGCGCGCGCCGGTTCCAGCGAATGTACTCGTGGTCGTCGCCGTAGCTGCCGTATTCGTTCTCGATTTGTACCGCCACCACCGGACCACCCGCGGAGGTCTGCCGTGAGGCGACGATGGGAAGCAAGTTATCGAACCACTCCTCGATGGCAGCGGTGAACACCGGGTCCATGCACCGAAGGCCGATGCCGGGCATGCCTGTCAGCCATGAGGGGAAGCCGCCGTTGTCCCACTCGGCACAAATGTAGGGCCCGGGGCGGACGATGACGTCCAGCCCTTCCTCGGCTGCGAGGTCCATGAACCGGCCCAAGTCCCGCCAGCCGCTGAAGTCCGGAGCTTCGTCGCGCTTAGGCTGGTGGAAGTTCCAAGCAACGTACGTGTCCACCGTGTTGGCGCCCATCGCCTTGAGCCGACGCAGCCGGTCCTGCCACAGGTCCGGGTGCACACGGAAGTAGTGGATGGCTCCGGCGAGGATGCGATACGGTTCACCCGAACGGTAAAGGACGGCGTCGTGGTAGCTCAGCAGGGCGTTGTTCACGTGGAACAGATTAGCTCAATTTCCAACATTTATGCACAGGTGATGATCACATGACCAATCTAGATACTTCCCCCGCCCAGGAAGTATGCCCCGCGGCGCCGGAAGGTCAAGGTCCTTGCGTTCAGCTGTGGCCCGAGCGTGAGGTTCCTTTGGGCGGGGTGCGCGCCATGAACGTCATGAGGACGCTGCCCCAGCGTGGACTGCCCACCGTGGGTGCCTGGTGCTTCCTGGACAGCTTCGGCCCGGACCGGGTGGCCATGAGCGTACTCCCCCATCCGCATTGCGGACTGCAAACGGTCACCTGGCCCATGGAAGGCGCCGTGCGGCACCGCGACAGCGTGGGCAGCGATGTAGTGGTCCGCCCTGGCGAGTTGAACATCATGACTGCAGGCCACGGGATTTCCCACTCCGAGTTCTCCGTCCTCCCGGCAACCACCGATGCCGGGTCGAGTCCGTTGGTTGAGGAAATTCCCGTGTCCCGCGGACTCCAGTTGTGGGTTGCCCTGCCGGAAGAGCACCGGCACCGTGCGCCGTCATTCGAACAAGTGAAAGACTTGCCGGTAGCAGTCGGTGAAGGTTTTACCGCCACCGTGATGGTGGGCGAGTTCGCGGGCCAGCGCTCCCCCGCCACGATGTTCAGCCCTATCGTTGGAGCCGACATCACGGGTACGGGGTCCCTTGAGCTTCCGCTGCGGCCGGACTTTGAGCACGCCGTACTGGTCCTGGATGGCCATGTAGTCATCGATGGCCAGGACATCGAAGCCGGTCCACTGGCCTACTTGGGCGCCGGAAGATCCAGCCTTTTGGTGGAAGCGCAGCCGGACACCCGCTTCATGCTCCTCGGCGGCGAACCGTTCGGAGAAGACTTGCTCATGTGGTGGAACTTCGTGGGCAGGACGCACGAGGAAGTGGAAAAGGCGCGCGAGGAGTGGGAAGCCGAAGGATTGCTCGACGACGACGCTGCCGCGACCTCGCGCTTCGGCTTCGTGCCAGGCCATGGTCCTGATGCGGGACCGGAGGCCGGCCGCATTCCCGCCCCGCCGCTGCCGGGAGTCAAGCTGCGCCCACGAACTCGAGGCTAAGTTCTAGAGTCGCTGTTCCGCTACAAGCCGGGGGACGCCGAACACGGGGTCCTGCTGAAGAATACGCACATCAGTGATGCCGCTTTCGGCCAACTTGGCTTTGAACGCTTCCTGCAGCCGCGGGACATTCATGCCGAGTCCACTGCCGAGTATCACCGGACCGTCGAGGCCAAGTTGGCGGACGGCCTGTTCGGCGAGGTCAGCCAGGTCACGACCCGCCTGGTCCACCAATGCCCGGCAGGTTTCGTCACCGGCGTCGGCGGCTTCCACCACCAACCGGGCCTGCTGTGCCCAATAGCGGCGGCCCGTATCCGGGGAGTGGAACAGTGCGATCAGCTTGCCGGGTTCGTCCACACCGACGGAGTCCAACAATGCCCGGCTGAGCCGATCAGGCTCCTTGCCTTGGTTCATCCGGCGCAGGCTGTGCCGGACAGCCTCGCGCCCCAGCCAGTAACCGCTACCCTCATCCCCCAGGAGGTAGCCCCAGCCACCGGCCCGGGCTTCCTCGCCGGCGTCGTTCTTGCCCCACGCGGCTGAGCCGGTGCCGGCAATTACTGCGACGCCTGTGTTCGCTCCCCCGGCTGCCAAAAGCAGGCGTGAATCGTGAACCACCGTAATGCGGGCACCGGGAGCATGGGGTGCGATGAGGTCGGCGAGCGCCTGTGCGTCTTCATCGGTGTCTATCCCACCGGAGCCTGCGTACACCTGGTCGATCTGACCGCCACCGATTTTGCCGAACAATTCAGCCAGGTTGGCTGCGGCTTGCTCCCGGCTGACGTTCTGGACGTTGGAACTGCCTGCATTCTCATCACGGACCGGCGTGCCGTTTTCGAACCGAACGCCGCGGGTTTTTGTGCCGCCGATGTCGAGGCCGATGACGGTACCGCTCACGGCTTCCGCGGAAGCTTGGGAATGCTGGACCGAGTCAAGATTGTTCACCGTGAAAGACTAGCTTGGAGCGTCCGGAGGAGAAACCGCACATGCCTGAATCCCTGTTTGGTACACCGTTTATTGCAGCTCCCATGGCCGGGGGAACGTCTACACCGGCGTTGGTGCAAGCAGTTCATGCGGGTGGCGGGCTGGGTTTCATCGCCGCCGGTTACAAGAGCCCCGAAGCCATGACTGCCGAAATCGCTGCCACGCGGGCACTCGACATTCCGTTTGGCATGAACGTGTTCGTACCGGACCCACGTCAGCTCCCGCCTAGCCCGGAGGCCCGGGCGCATCTGGAGGCGTACCGGGCCGAACTTGAACCGGAGGCAGCCCGCTACGGCGTGACCCTGCCTCCACTTCGGCTTGATGACGATGATGCGTGGCAGGACAAGATCGACGCCCTGCTGGCCTACCCGGTGGAGTTTGTAAGCTTCGCGTTTGGCCTCCCGGGAAAGCCTGTGGTCCGGGCCCTTCAAAAAGCCGGCAGCCAGGTCATCTCCAGTGTCACCAGTGTGGAGGAAGCTCTTGCTGCTGCTGAGGAAGGCCCTGATGCCATCGCAGTGCAACATAGCTCTGCGGGCGGACACACGGCAGCCTTTCTGCCTGGCGGACGGGAGCCTTCAGCCCGTACGACGGCGGAACTGGTAACCCAGGTGCGTGCCGCCGTCGGACTTCCGCTGATAGCGGCGGGCGCCATCATGGATAGCGCCGCGCTGCGTGATGTGCTCGCGGCCGGCGCGGCGGCCGCGCAAGTGGGTACCGCCTTGGTTCGCACGGACGAGAGCGGTGCACGGAAGCCGCACAAGGATGCCCTGGGCGACCCTGCCTTCACGGACACGGCAATGACCCGGGCTTTCACAGGACGATGGGCTCGTTCGCTGGTTAACGAGTTCCTCCGCGATCATCGTGACGCTCCGGAGGGCTATCCCGCCATCCACCACCTGACGAGCCCCGTTCGGGCTGCGTCATCCGCGGCGGGAGATCCCCACCGCCTCAACCTGTGGGCAGGGACCGGCTGGCAGCAGGCCAGGGAGGGCTCGGCAAAGGACGTGGTCAGGGAGTTCCTGAACGGGCTCTGACAAGTTCGGCGAGCAGATTCCCGCCCTCATTGACCACGAGTTCCCTGAACAGTCTGACGGCGTCCGGCTCGAAGCTTCGCTCCCGCCAGGCGATGCCGATCTGCCGGAACGCCAGGTCCGATTCGATGGCCACTTCAACGAGGCCAAGTTCGGCCTCCGGAAGGAACTGGCCCGTCCCCGATCCTGGCCCCGCCGGCGGCAGGATGCTGAACCCCAACCCGGCGGAGACCAATCCGCGCGCGGACGTGGACTCTTGGACTTCAAAGGCGATCCGGGGCCGGAAGCCGGCTTCCCGCAAGAGCGCCTCACCCAGCGCCCGCAGGCCCACCCCCTCCGGAAGTGTGATGTAGGGGTCCTGCCGGAGTTCGGAGAGGTGAACGCTTGACCTGTGCGCCAGAGGATGGCGGTAGTGCAACACTGCGCGCAAGGGTTCGCGGTACAGCGGCAGGGCGTGAATACCCCGCCCCTCCGGCGCAATCGGTGCTGTCAAAGCGAAATCCATGCTGCCGTCGGCCAGTTGCTTCAGACAATCGTCGCGGGGACCCTGCCAGAGGTCGAACACCGCGTGCGGGTGGCGGCCGCGAAAGGCGCTGATGAGCAGAGGGAGGGTCGCTTCACCGAAAGTGTGTTGAAACGAAACCCCAATGCGACCCCGGACAACGTCCGACTCATGCCGCACCCTGTCCAGCCCGGCTTGGAAATCCTCCAGCGCTGCCTCGATGTAGGGCAATAGAGTCCGGGCTGCAGGCGTAAGCCGGATCCCCCGGCCGTCGCGGATCAGCAAGTCCATCCCGACGATGGCACTGGCCCGGGCCACTGCCCGGCTCACGGTCGACTGTGGAATGCCGAGGATCTCAGCGGTTTCAGTCATGTGTTCCGTTCGGCCGAGCTCAGCAAGGACGGGCAGCAGGGGAAGAAGCTGTACGAGTTGCTGGTGGTCGGGTTCCATGAGGCTCCATTGTTCGCAGGAAGTATTCATGCACTGACGCATCAATCGTAGATGACCTATGCATTGGAACGCAGGGTCAGCTTGGTCCTAGTCTGGCTCGGTGAGCAAAGCTACCTCCATGGCCAGCACCGATTCCTGGGATGGACACGTCAAAGGATCCCGCGGCTACAGCCGCGTCCTGGCCGCTCTGGCGCTTGCCGGCGTCGCGACCTTCGCCCAGCTGTATTCCACGCAGGCCGTGCTTCCGCTCATGGCCGCCGACCTCCGGATCACGGCAGCTGAAGCTGCCCTGAGCATCTCCCTGGCCACTGTGGGCCTGGCTGTCACCGTACTTCCATGGTCCTTTGTGGCCGACAGGATAGGCCGGGTCCGTGCCATGGCCATCGGCATAGCCGCCGCAACGCTTCTGGGCCTGCTGGTTCCACTTGCGCCAACCGTGCCCGTGTTGCTGGGGCTCCGAGCCTTGGAAGGCATGGCCCTGGGCGGCATTCCCGCGATCGCTATCGCCTACCTCAATGAGGAAGTCACCAAGATTCACACTGCCCTCGCAGCCGGCACCTACGTTGCCGGAACCACACTGGGCGGTTTGGCCGGGCGGTTGGTGGCCGGCCCCGTTGGAGAACTCTGGGGATGGCGTGCCGCAGCCTTCGCTGTCTCCCTGCTGGCCACCGTATCCGCTGTCTTGTTCCTGGTCCTTGTTCCCAAGCAGCGGCGTTTCAGTCCGGCACCGGCCATAGGTTTTCGCGGGGCCCTCCGAACTTTGGGCGGGCACTCCAGCAACCCCAAGCTGTTGTCGCTGTATTTGCAGGCATTCCTGCTCATGGGTGGCTTCGTTGCCGTTTACAACTACCTCGGCTTCCGGCTGCATGCCGAACCATTTGGCCTACCCGCCACGGTTGTCAGCCTGATCTTCCTGGCGTACTTGTCCGGAACCGTCAGCTCACGTTGGGCGGCCGGGCTGACCGCCAAGTTTGGCCGGCGGAACGTCCTGCTGGCTGGTATCGCCGTCATGTCGGCAGGTTTGGCCATGACGTTGGTGGAGAACCTGACAGCCACCTTGGCCGGGCTGGTGATCTTTACGGGTGGCTTCTTCGCCGCCCATAGCGTCGGCTCCGGGTGGACCGGTGCCATTGCAACCACAGGCCGCGCTCAAGCAGCATCCCTGTACAACCTGTCCTACTACCTGGGTTCCAGCGTTATCGGTTGGGCAGGCGGCCTGGCCTTTCAGGCATTTGGCTGGCCGGCTTTGGCGTTGAGTGTCATTGCGCTGTCCATCACGACGGCGGCAGTCACTTTGATTGTTCACCGCCCACCGCGCCACTCCCGCTGATTCAAGGCGGTCTGCCCCTACAATCGGAGGCATGACACAGGTCACGAAAAACCGGGAGCTGTCGTCACCGGAGCGTTTGCAGGCGTTTACGGATGCCGTGGTGGCGATTGCATTGACGTTGTTGATCTTGCCGCTCATGGAGAGCGTGGGTGAACTGGCGGACCATGACGGCACTACGGCTGAGTGGTTGGCGGAGGAACAATACGCCCTTCTCGGTTTTGCCCTGAGCTTCATCCTCATCGCAGTTTTTTGGGTGCACCACCATAAGCTCTTTCGCAGCGTCAAGCAGGTGGACGCGGGTTTGTTGTGGTTGACCGTGGCATGGATGTTCACCATTGTGGTGATGCCCGTTGCGACGTCACTATCCACCCAGATGGAGTCTGATTGGGCACAGCCACTGGTCTATATAGGAACCTTGTTCGCCACCAGCCTGTTGCTTCTTCTGGCCCGCATCTACCTCCGGTCCCACCCTGACCTCCACGACATGGCTGACGACGACGCCGTGATGGGCATTCGAGCAAGTTGGATCGTGTCCGGGCTCTTCCTTGCAGCACTCGTTCTGGCCGTTGTCATTCCCGGCGCCGGAAACTGGCCCCTGCTGTTGATGCTGCTCAGTGAGCCGCTCCAGCGGTTGGACCGGCGGCGAGGTCGTCGCTCGCCCGCGAAGCGATAGTCACCTGAAGATTTCACGGATTAGGATGGACGAAAGGCAATTTCAGGAGGATCCGTGAGCAACCCCACGAAGAATGTTCGGTCAAGCACGGGCAGCGCAGAGCCGCTGGATGCGATCGATGAACGAATCCTCGCAGCATTGGTGGACGACGCACGGATCTCCAACAAGCAGTTGGCTGAACTCGTGGGAATCGCGCCGTCCACGGCCCTGATGCGCACCAGGGCGCTCTCTGAACGCGGAATCATCGAGGGCTTCGAAGCTGTGTTGAGCCTGCCGGCCATCGGCCGCTCTGTTCAGGCTCTCATCGCTGTTCGGCTGCGTGCCCATGACCGTGACCAAATTGACCGCTTCACTGCGCGGGTCCCCAAGCTCCCGGCGGTCATCTCCACTTTTCACACCACCGGCTCAGTGGACTACCTTCTCCACATTGCCGTCGCCAACACCGACGACCTCCGTAACTGGCTCCTGGACAACCTCGCCACGGACCCCGTGGTCGGCCACACGGAAACCACTATGGTGTTCCAGCACATCCCCGGCAACCGGGGACCGTTGCCCGAGTAAGAGCCGGGGCATCGGGTTTCAGTCCCGCAAGGCCTTCCGAAGAGACACAGCCGCGAGCGCCAGGGCTGCCGCGCCACACAAAGCCGTGAAACCCACGACGGCGGTCTGCAGGCCGAGCGCCGAGACTGCCAGTCCGAGCCCAATCACCGGAACAGCGCTCCCCAGGTACGTGATGACGTACACGGTGCTGATGACTTGTGCATGGCGGGCAGCTTCCACCTTCCCGGCCACCTCGTTGAAGACCTGCCTGAAGGCAATTCCTTGGCCCACTCCCGCTGTGATGCTGGCAGCTACCAGCAGCCAAGGGCTTGACCACGCCGCCGCAGCTCCCACCAAAACCACCGAGGCGCCCAGCACGGCAAGTGCCACGGGGACGACGAACTTTCCGCGTGCACCCAGCAACTGGCTCAAGGCCGAGGCACCCAAAGTGACACCGGCAAGCAGACCGATCAGGGGCCGTGAATCGGCGTGAACCACGCTGGCGAAGTATCCGGGTGCCAGGGAAAGGCAGAAACCGAACACCGCGAAACTCAGGAATCCGGTGGCCGCTGCCATCCAGAATGCTCCGCGTGCGTCTTGCGAGATGGACGGCTTCCGCGGGGCAAGGACCTTGAGGGGCTTGGGCCCTTCCGCGGGCGCGATGGCGGGCCTGGCTTTCAGCAACCTCAACGGAATGAGCGCTGCTATCAATACCGCCGAGTGGATGTAGTACGGAGTTCGTGTGGGGTCGGGCAAGAGCGACAAGACGCCACCGATTGCGGGACCTGCAGCAACGCCCCCGGCAGAGGAAAGCAGAGTAAAGCGGGAAGCCCAGTCGGGCCGCTGTGGCAGCAGTTCGCGCAAGGCCGCCGAACTGGCTCCGGTTGCGAGTCCTACGGCCACGCCCTGCAGCGCCCGGCCCAGGGACAACGTGACAAGCGAGTCCGCATTCGCGAAAATCACGCCACCCACCAAACCAACCAGCACGGCCAGCACCAGCGCTGCCCTCCGCCCAATGTGGTCCGACCAATGACCCGCCACCATGAGAACCCCCACCAGCGCGAGTACATAGCTCGAGAAGGCAACCGTCACTCCCAGCGAAGACATGCCGAGCCTGGCTTGCAGCAAGGGATACAAAGGCGTGGCGATGTTGGCGCCAACCAGCAGCGTAAAGATCACAACCCCGGCCAAGACCAGCCTGGCGGTGGTGGAGGCATCCCATCCCCAGCGCTCGGCTGTGGCCGGGCGCATGCGGAGTTCGCTCAAGACAGTCATTTCCATGCCTTCGGACTCGGTGGCCGGGCTGTTGGTTTCCTTGTGGGAAGCGCAGCCCGGCTAAGTATTGATGGCAATAGAATGCAGTAACTCTGATCTCAGAGAACCTTAAGGATGCGAAGATTGAGCAAAACACGCAAAGTAACACGATCCAAGTGAGCTGGAGTGACCATTTGAACACCCTTGACCCCATGGACTTGAAGATCCTCTTGGAACTCATCAAAGATCCCCGCATCCAGATCGCCGAGTTGAGCGACGAACTGGGCATCGCACGCAACACGGCCCAAAGCAGGGTCAAGCGCCTTCTCCGTTCCGGCGTGCTGCAAGCCGCCGGCCGGGAGGTAGATCTCGAAAAGGTGGGGTACGACGTCGTCGCCTTTGTGACCATTGAAGTCACCCACCGGGAACTCGACGGCGTCATCGGCGCCTTGCGCCTGATCCCCCAGGTGTTGGAGGTTCATGAAATCTCCGGCCGCGGCGATCTGTGGTGCCGGGTGGTAGCAACGGACACTCACAACCTGCAGTCTGCGTTGCGCTCGGTGCTCCGCACCAAGGGAGTCATCAGGACCGAAACAGTGCTTGCCCTGCACACCCATATCCCGTACCGCACGGAGCCACTCATCGGGAGGATGGCGGCAACACCAACACGGCCCCGGCAAGAGGGGCGGAGCACCGGCTCGGAGGCTTGAACGGACTAGGATTTTAGGCATGGATTGGCTCTCACACATTTCCCAGATCAACTGGCTCGCCATACTTCTGGCCTTTGTTGCAAGCATGGTGATCGGCTTCGTCTGGTACATGCCGGCCGTACTCGGTCGCAGGTGGATGCAGGCAATCGGCAAGACCGAAGAGGACCTCAAGAACATCGAAGGCGGCGCAAGCATTTGGCTTCCCATGATGGTGGCAGCAGCACTGACCAGCATTCTCCTCGCTGTCCTCATCAGCGCGTTGGACCTCAATACCTTCCTGGCCGGCGGTTTCTTCGCGCTGATCCTGGCCGTGATATTCCGTGCCGGCGGCCATGTGATTCACAACGGCTTCGCCGGGCGCCCATCAGCGGTAACCGTGATCGATTCCGGCCACGACATCGTGGCAATGACCATCGCGGGCGCCATCATCGGAGCCATGCAGTAGCGTTCAACCAGTGACCATTATCGACAACGCCGTATATGTAGACGGCGTCCGCACTGCCACCCCGCATAACCTCGAACAGACGTTTGAGATGCTCGCGGAACACGGCGGCATGGCCTGGATCGGGCTGTATCGTCCCACCAAGGAGGAGATGGCCGCCGTGGCCCAAGAGTTCGGGCTCCACGAACTCGCCGTGGAAGACGCCGTCTCGGCGCACCAGCGACCCAAACTTGAACGCTACGACCACAACCTGTTCACGGTACTGCGGCCGGCCCGCTACCTGGACGAAACCGAAACTGTTGAGTTCGGCGAACTGCACGTCTTCACCGGACCAAACTTCGTAGTGACCATCCGGCACGCCGAAACCGGCGGAGTTGCCCGTGTGCGCAAGCGGCTTGAGGAGCGCCCGGACCTTCTCCGCCACGGCCCGGAAGCAGTGCTCTACGCCCTCCTGGACCAAGTGGTGGACGACTATGCTCCAGTAGTTGCAGGCCTCGAAAACGACATCGACGAAATTGAAGACCAACTCTTCAGCGGCGACAGCGCCGTTTCACGCCGTATCTATGAGCTCGCCCGCGAAGTCATCCAGTTCCAGCGTGCCATTCATCCCCTGCCGGACATGATGGTGTTGCTGGAGAAGGGCTTCGAAAAGTACGGCGTCGACATCGAGCTGCAGCGCTCGCTCCGGGACGTCGAGGACCACGTCCAACGCGTGATCTCCAGGGCCAACTCATTCCGGGATCTCCTTCAGAACGCCCTCACCCTCGATGGCACACTGACTGCCAACCGCCAGAACGAGGCCAGCGCTGCCCAAAACGAGCAGGTCAAGAAGATCTCTTCCTGGGCTGCCATCCTCTTCGCTCCATCCTTCGTGGCGGGCGTCTACGGAATGAACTTCGACCATATGCCTGAGCTGCACTGGGAGTTCGGCTATCCCTTGGCTGTTGGCCTCATGTTCGGCGCCGCCTTGCTCATGTATGTCATCTTCAAACGCAAAGGTTGGCTGTGACGCCCACCTTTAAGCCCGCCTCGCGCATCTCGCGGAACCCTGCGAGGACTTTGATTGAGGGCATGGCGCACGACGCCGTGCGGTCGGGTTTTGAGCTTGAACCCAGTCAGCGGCAAGCAGCCGAGCGGTTGGCGGCCTTTGGTGCGCAGGTTACCGGCCGCCGTCGGGCGCTTCCGCGGAAGTCACCACGAAGCCTCTACCTCCACGGACCTGTGGGCCGCGGTAAAACGTGGCTGATGGACAGTTTCTACGGACGGCTGGATGCGCGGAAACGGCGGGTCCACTTCCACGATTTCTTCCGCAAGCTCCACAGCGGCACACATGGCCCGGAGGCCGGTAACGGAACAGCGATCCAGCAGTCAGTGGACGCGCTGCTGGACGGTGTGGAGGTGCTGTTTTTTGACGAGTTCCACGTGCACGACATCGGTGATGGCATGTTCATTTCCCGTCTGCTGCGGACCGCCGCGCAGCGTCGTGTCCTCCTGGTGGTTACGTCCAACTACGCCCCGGATGATTTGCTGCCCAATCCCCTGTGGCATGACCATTTCCTGCCCACCATCGAGGCCATCAAGGAGATGATGGACCTCGTGGAGATCAATGGCGCCTCGGATTTTCGTCGCTATCCGGTGAGTGATACCGGCCCGGGTCATGGTGCTTTCCGGTCGGGACGCATCGTCTCCCCCGGTACACCGCGGCAGCTGGGACGTCTCGGCCTCTTCCGGCCCCCGCCCTCACAAAGCCGGGTGTTGAATCCCACCACCCAACCAATCGTGGTCAAGAACTCGGACCCGGAGCTCCTGTGGGTCGGTTTTGAGGAGCTGTGCAGCGGGCTGACCTCGACGGCGGACTTTCTGGCGTTGGCCGAAACGCACAAAACGTGGGTCATTGACGACGTCCCCGTCCCAGCGGAAGGTGATGCTGCATCCGCGCCGGCCTGGCAGCGGTTCAGCAACGTGGTGGATGTGCTCTACGACCAGGACATCACCTTGTTCCTGATAGGAGAGGGACCACTCGACTGGGACATTGACGCAAGCGACGGCGTCCTGCCGGTGGATCTGGCACGCATCGCCAGCCGTTTATCCCTGCTAGGCCGCTCCGATGCGGACACAAGCATGGAAAGCGAAGAGGCCGCCGGAAGCTAAGCATCCAGCGGCCTCTTGTAGTGAAGTGCCCGAGGCGGGCAGTTAGATGACGCCGCCCGCGGCGGATGGGGCGCCTGCGTCGTGTCCGCCGTCGCCTACGGTTTCGCGGGCAACGTAGTTCTCAATGTCGAAAAGGTTCTCTGCCCGTTCGGTGATGTTCAGCAGCGTAGTCATGGAAGCGACTTCCTCAACCTGCTCCTTCAGGAACCACAGCATGAACTGCTCACCCAAGGCATCGCCCTCTGCGCGGGCAACGCGGAACATTTCCTCGATGTTCCGGGTAACTTCTTTTTCCTGCTCCAAAGCGAGCGCGATGGGTTCCTTGGCATTGGCGAAGTTGTTGCGGACCGGATTGATGCCCGGAATCTCCACGTGCACGTTCCGGTCCAGCATGTACTGGACCATCATCATGGCGTGGTTGCGCTCTTCGAGTGACTGGCGATAGAAGTGACGGGCCAGCTGCGGCAAATCTTCGCCATCAAAATACACAGCCACGGCGATGTATTGCTGGGAGGCCGCAAACTCATTGGCGACCTGGGCGGACAACAGCTCATTGAAAGTCTTCTTAGCCATGGCTCGATCCTACAGCCGGCCCATGACACTTTTGGTGGTGAGGTTGGCCACTGCTCACGGCAGCAGAAGGCTGATCCCCACACCGGCCGCAGCGGAAAGAACGCTTGCTGCCATGGATCCCAATCCATTGATGAGCGCCAGGCCAGTCCTTCCACTTTGAATCAGCCGGATGGTCTCCAGGCTCGCCGTACTGAACGTGGTGTATCCGCCCAGGAAGCCTGTGCCCAGGATCAAGAACAGGGATTCGGCCGCTTGGCCGCGCATCACCAGTCCGGCGAGGAACCCAAGCGCCAACGAACCTGTGACATTGATCAGGATGGTTCCCCACGGGAGGGCAGTCTTGAGGCGTTGCCTGACAAAACCGTCCACCATGAACCTGACCGCTGCGCCGACTCCGCCCGCGAGTGCAAGGAGTATGACGGTCACGACTTGCCCGTTGCGCGGCGATGATGCCACGCCCCCAACCATATGCCCGCGGTAGTGGCCGCGGCTCCGCCGAGCAAGCTCGCTGCCAGGTAGCCGGCAGCTCCAAGTGCTTCATCCGCCGTGAAAAGGTGGACTGCGTCCAGAGCCAGGGTGCTGTACGTCGTGTAAGCGCCCAGGAACCCCGTACCCAAGGCGAGCCGCAGAACCCGGCGACTGCCGACGTCGAGCCCTCTGCGGGAGAGTCCCTCCAGTAAGGCGCCCAGCGCCAGCGCGCCGGAGAGATTGATGGCCAAGGTAGGAAGCGGCCAGGCATTCGGCGCTGGTATCACCAGTCCAAGGCCGTACCGGGCGAGCGCTCCAAACACCCCGCCGGCCGCCACTATGCCGATGAAACCCCAGTGAAGATGGATCGGTTTCTTTGCCTCAGTCGTCGTCATCGTCGTCCGGGACCCGAGGGTTCACGGGGACAACGAGCACAGGCACCTCTTGGCGATGGAACAGGTGCCGGGCCACGGAACCCGACGTCAGCTCTTTGAGCGCGGCCGTCAGCTTATGCTCCCGTGTTCCCACCACGATCATGGAGGCACCAATTTCCGCGGCCAGACGTGCCAAGGCGCGTGCGGGCTCGCCCGCAAGCGGCACGATGGACCAACCTATGTCTTGGCCAGCCAGTTGCTCGGCAATGGTGCCCGTCAGTGAATCCGGTATCCCTTGTGCTCCGGCAACGCCATCCGGATCAATCGGGGCTGCCTGCCCGCCAGTTGTCCCATCGACGGGGTACACCGTGACATCCGAATATGCGCAGACCAGCGGCAAGCGCGCGCGGGCGGCCACGTGTGCTGCCTGCTCGACGACCACAGGCTGTTGCCCGGGCATCACGCCTACCAGGATGGGGCCGGACATGCTGCCGGAGGCCTCGGGACGTGGTGCGGGGATCTCAGTCACAGGGCAATTCTACGTCGCCTCTTGTCAGCGGCTCCGGCGCCCGGACCACAAGCCGTAGAGCAAAGGAACCACTGACGCGATCATCAATACATTTCCGAGCACGGTGTCGTCGGTGCGGATCACGGAGCCGGCAATCAGCATCGCTCCGAAGATCACAGCACCCACGGCTCGCCGCGCTATGCGAATGAGCCGCGCAATCTGTCGCTCCAAGCGCCGGTTGTCTACCTGAAGTGACCCTTCCTCGAGTCGGGTGACCAGCCCGTCCAGCCGTTTCGGCAGGCGCAAGGCGACCGCGGCGGCGTCGAACGCCTGGGATGCCACATCATTGATGAGATTACCGCGCTCGTCGCGCAGCAACTGTGCTGCATAAGGTTCCACCGAGTCCCACAGGTTGAATCGGGCGTCCAGTGAGCTGCACACCCCCGACGTCAGCGACATGGCGCGGATGATGAGCAGGAAATTCTCCGGCAACTGAAACGGAAGCGACCTGATCACGCTGCCGAACTCTGCCCCAAAGTCACGGAACTCCCGCGGGTCCACATCGCGAAGTTCGGCAAAGCCCATGCCCCCAAAGCGAGCGAAGAGTTGCGTCATGGCCCGCTCCAACTCAGCGGTGTCAGCCGAAGGCATGAGGACGCCAACATCGCTGATAGCGGCTACGAGACCTTTTCCATCCCTCGAAGCAGCCGCAATCAGTAGCTTCCGCAGTCCCCTTCTGGTCTTCGCAGGGACCTCACCCATCATTCCAAAGTCAATGAACGTCAGTTTCCATGGACGTTCGGATGAGCCGGCATGAGGTGTGACAAAGATATTGCCGGGATGCGGATCGGCATGGAAGAAGCCGTTGGTGAACAACTGGTCAAACATCACCGAAGCGAAGACAGGGGCAACCGACGCCGGGTCAATCCCGGCCATCCGAAGCGACTCCGCATCTGTAATCTTGATGGCTGTGACATCTTCCAGCGTGAGCACCCGGCGCGTGGTCCGTTCCCAGACCACCCCCGGCACCGTCACCCTGGCGTCATCGACAAAGTCAGCAGCAAAGCGCTCCGAATTTGCTGCCTCGTTCAGGTAGTCGATCTCCTCCAGGCTGGTCTGCGCAAACTCCTTGATCAGAGCGGGCACATCTGCGCGGTGCGAAACGATGCGAATACGGCTCAGCCAGCCTCCCACGCGTCGCAGGGCGGCCAGATCGACGTCCACGATGGTATCGATGCCCGGCCTTTGCACCTTGAAAACCACGCTGCTGAGGCCCGTGTCCTCCGCGTTGCCGGGGAGGAGTTTCGCTCGGTGGGCCTGCCCGAGGGATGCTGCTGCGATGGGCGTTTCCTCGACCGACGCGAACACAGCTTCCAAGGGAGCCCCCAACTCCGCCTCGGCGAGAGCGCGTATGGCAGGGAACGGAACCGGCGGCACTTCGTCCTGAAGGCCCTCCAGTTCGGCAGTAATCTCCGGCGGGAGCACATCCAACCGGGACGACATGAACTGGCCCACTTTGATCATCAGGCCACCAAGCTCCACGGCGAGCCCGTGGAAACGCTGCGCGAAGCGTCGCATCCTCGCGGGTCGATTGCGTTCGGTAAGCCTGCGCAAACCCAGCCGAGGCAGAAACAGCTCAAACCACCACGTCTGGGCCAACTGCCACGCCGCAAATCGTAGGATTCGACGGTAACGGGCTCGGGCTTCCCCTGCCAGGGGATCCGTCCGGTCGCGTTGTACCGACGTCACCCCTTTCAGTCCTGGGCGAGGATCGAGTACAGCCGGCGGCGGGCGTCTTCCAACACTGTCACAGCCTCCTGCACCTGCTTAGGCGTTCCCGTGCGCCCCACCTGGGCCGCGGCCTGGGCAAGCTCCACCCCGGCCTTCGGCAGCGCAGCGAAACCGTGGGTGCCGGCTCCGGACTCCCATGGCGCTGCCGTTTCGGCACTTGCAACATCCTCTCGGCCCGCTTCCGTCAGGGAGTAGATTTTGCGGCCATTGGATTCCTCCGTGCTGACAAAACCCTCATCTGCCAGCAGCTGAAGGGTGGGATAGACAGAGCCTGCGCTTGGCTTCCAACTTCCACCGCTCCGCTCCTCAATTTCACGGATGATCTGATAGCCGTGCATGGGGCGCTCAGCGAGGAGGGCCAGAATTGCTGTCCTCAGCTCGCCCCGGCCGGCCCGGGTGCCGGAGCGCTTCTCGAACCGTGACCTAAACTCCTCCACGGCCTGCCACATGCCGTCAAGGTTGTTTCCCATAAATCCGTTTGCGGGGAATGAATTATGCATCAGGCTCACCTCGGTATGTCGCGAACGATACTGAACGATAGTTAACGATATACAGGCTCGAGCCAGGAAACAATGGACGCTGGACTCGCGGGCGGCGGCTAGTCAAAGGCAGCTATTAATGTTTCACTAATACTATGTCCAGAATTCAGGCACAGCAGGATGCGCAGATGGTGCGTTCGGTCCTGCCACTACTTACGCTCACCTTGATCGCCGAGGAGGAATCCTATGGGTATCAACTGGTCGAGCGGCTTGCCGACCTGGGCCTGGATGTCACAACCGGTTTGGTCTATCCAGTCCTCAGCAGGCTTCAGCGCGACGGCTTGGTCAGCACCAGGATGGTCGCATCAACCAACGGTCCGCCACGGAAGTACTTTGCCCTGACAGGCAACGGAAAAGCATCACAAGCATCCGCCCGGAAGCAGTGGCAGCTCGTAGCGTCTGCCGTCCAGAAAGCCACAGAAAAGGATTCCCCCACGACATGAAAAACTTGGTATCTGCCGCATCGCCCCGCAGGTCACTCCGCGACCGGATACAAACCGATATGTACCTCACCCGCCTCGACTGGCACCTTGAAGCAGTCTTAACAGGCAAGGAACGCCGGGCAACGGTCAAGGAATTGCGGCAGGCACTAGCCGGTGACCCCCGGGATACACCATCCAGCCTTCGAGATCTGGGGTCGCCCAAAACGCTCGCCCGGCAATACGCCGTCGACGATGACCGCCGGCCGTTGTGGTCCATCGGCATCATCACCGCCGGGTTGGCCCTGCTTGTCTATTCCGCCCTGTTCCTGGCTTTCACCTTCGGCATGGTTGCCGCCGTCGATGCGAATACGCCCATGGAAGCCCATGCCACATTCTTTTTCGTCGACGTCACCGCTTTCTCCTCACCCGATTCTGTAGGCATGGGATGGACAAGCAGCTGGGCTTGGCTCATCGTCCCCGCCATCATCGGCGTCGTCGCGCTTCTCCTCGGTGCACGATCCTGGCGGATTTTCAATCGTCGATGATTCTGATCAGTTCAAAGAACCGGAATCAGACCCGTTAGTTGATGATTTCGCCGCGTTCGTCCGCAACGATTGCCGCTAGGCGCTCCCGCCACTCTTGAAGCGCCTCAGGAGTCAAACGAGTCCAGTCGGTCACTTCACCAATGACCTTCAGCGGGGCGCTGCTGCGAAATGACCGGGTAGGGTTGCCCGGGAATTTCTTGTCGGTCACGTTAGGGTCGTCCTCGAATGAGCCGGTGGGCTCAACCGCGTAGACACGCGGTTCCCCGTCACCGGCCGCAAGCTCGGCAGCCAGTCCCGCACCGTCCCGAAGAGCGGTGAAGTAGATATGGTTCATCACGACCTCGGGACGGTAGTTCGACCTGAAGCCTGGCCTCAGCAGTTCGCCGTCCCGAAGATCAGCTTTAGTGCCGTGAAAGAACGGGCCCTCGTCCACTGGTTGACTCACGGCTACAGCCTACTTCCAGGACAGCGGGTATTGGCGGGGGCATCCTTTCAGATCCGGGTGATTTTCCAGGCCCTGACGTAGAGCCACATCGCCACTGTTGCAGCCGTTACCAGGAAAGGCAGCCACAGAAAGAACATACCGGCTCCTGTACTGACGCCGACGATCGCGATCCACCAACTGAGTGCTGCTGTGAAGCTCATGAGGATCAGCACGGACTTGCTCTGCGCTCTCAGAGCACTCCTGCCGTTCGGAGCCGGCATGCCGAGGTGGCGGGCCGGCGTACGTCTGCGCCGTTTGGCCACGACAACAACAACTCCGAGGGATACCAGCGCCGGGACTGTCAAGAAAATAACACCAGCGGGACTGTTGACGATTCCGAGGAGTGCGATGCACCAACTGAGTGCGGCTGTGAATACCGTAAGGATGAGGACGCTTGAGCGCAGCGAATTCCGCCGTGGTGTCAGTGGTTCACTATGACTGCTCACGGCCGCTCCCCCGGGCTAAATCCTCGACTCCCTGAGTCTTCCATGAGAGCACATTCCACAGTTTTTTAGGAGAGTTCAGAACAGGATTCTGCCGGTGCGGGAGTCTTGAGGGTTTCCTGAGGAACTGTTGACCGAACACAGGATTGGTTCTTGATCCGGGCCCGGCACAGTAGTTCTTGTCAGCCAGAGAGGCTGAAAATGAACGGCCGGCCGGACCCGCGGTGGCCTCCCGAAAGGACCATACTCAGATGGCCATCAGCCTCAAGACCACCTCCGGCAAGATCCTCGCTTCCGTCGCACTGGTCGGCACCGCAGCCGCCGTCGCCGGCATGGGCACCTACGGCGCGTTCACCTCCTCCACCTCCGCCTCCCAGGCCGTCACCGCAGGCACCGTCACCATCGCCCTGGGCGCACCCGGCCCCGCGAACACCCTCAACGTCCCCGTCACGGGCCTGCTGCCCGGCGACAAAGTCGAAAAGCTCGTCACCCTGGCCAACACCGGCAACTCGGACCTGAACAACGTCACCCTCACCACCTCCGCCGGCGCCACCGCCTCCCTGCTCACCACCGATGTGACCAACGGCCTGCAGCTGACCATCGAAAACTGCTCCGTAGCCTGGACCGGCGCCGCTGCACCCTACAACTGCACCGGAACCAAAACCACCGTCCTGGCCTCCGGCCCGGTCATCGCAGCGAACAAGGTCCTGAACAACCTCACCTCCCTGACCTCGGCCAAAACCGACAACCTCAAAGTCACCACCGCGTTCCCCACCACCGCGAACAACGACTTCCAAGGCGCCGCATCCACCATCGCCTTCGCCTTCACCGGCACCCAACGCACCGAAACCACCAAGTAAGCACTGCCGCAGAAACAGAAGGAGCCCTGGAGCTCCTCCAAGGCCCCGGGGGCCGGCCTGTTTGCCCTTCAGGCCGGTCCTCGGTCCATTTCCTGAGCAAGTCTTGAGACCCTACCGCAGCTTCCCTTGAGCCGAACCGCACAAACTAAAAGCACAACGAAATTGAAAGGAACGCCAGGCATGAGCGCACTGAGCACCATCTCAACTCCCGCAGTCCATGGCCGGCGTTCCGCCGGGAAGGTTACTGCCGCCGTCGTGATCCCTACGGAAGCTGCGGCCGCAACAACAGCCAACGGCAAACCGGGTGCATTCCGGCGGGTCGCCGGCAAGGTAGCCAGGGGAATTGGTGCGGGCATGCTGATCCTGGGCGCAATGGTGTTCCTGTTCCTGGCGATCGGACCACGGATCCTGGGCTACCAAACCTCAACCATGCTCACCGGCTCCATGGCGCCGCTGATCAACCCCGGCGACGTCGTCGTGACCGTCCCCGCCCCCGTCACGGACATCAAGGTGGGCGACGTCATCACCTACCACATCCCCGTCGAAGACCAGCGGGTGGAAACCCACCGCGTCACCGAGATCACCACCACCGCCGACGGCGGAGTAGCAGTCCAAACCAAAGGCGACGCCAACAACGGCATCGACCCCTGGATCGCCACCCTCCAAGGCAAAACCGTGGACAAACAAATCGCCACCATCCCCTACGTCGGCAACGCCATCCGCACCCTCCGCGAACCCATCGTCATGAACACCCTCATGTACGGCGCACCCGCCATCCTGGTCATCGGAATGCTCGCCTCCATCTGGACCAAAGACCCCAGCAAGTCAGCGCCGGAAAGCACGTTAGGGGCCAGGGATGAAGCCACCGCGTAAGCTCGCCCCCAGCGAATGGGACTTGAGCAGAATCCAGTCCCTCGCCGACGAGCTAGGAAACCCGCAACCTGCACTGCGGTTCTTGGCGAAGTACCTTTCGATGCTCCCGCAACGGGTGGAACGGATCGTGCACGCACTGGACGATCGAGACGCGGCAGAGACCACAACGGCGCTTCTCAGCCTGAAGATCAGCTCCGCCATGGTCGGCGCCCTGGAAACAGAGCACCAATGCCGTGCCATCGAATCAATGATCCGGGAAGACCACTTCGACGACGCCACCCAAGCGCTCCCTGCCCTGCAACAGACAACCGACCGGTGTTTGGCATCACGGTCCAACCTCATCCGCGCAGCGCATGTTTCGCTCAGCCGACATGGTGGATACTTCCGCGGATTCTAGGGCCTAAAAGTGTGGAGCTAAGGGGATTCGAACCCCTGACCTCTTCGATGCGAACGAAGCGCTCTACCAACTGAGCTATAGCCCCTGAACCGAGCCTCAACTGCCCGACCAGTGTCCCTAGGCTACAAACTTTCCCTGCGCTTTTCCAACCACGACACGAACGTCTCCTTGCCGTACGGCGGCTCTGAAGTTAGGTTGTGGCCAGCGCGAAGGAAATCACCCATCGGCCCGGGCAAGGGCAGCTCAACGATCATGCCCCGCTCGCCCGTTACCATCTTCCAGGACTCCGCCATCTGCCGCATGGTGAGGGCTTCCGGACCCGCTATTGTCACCACGCGATGCTGCTCGGCGTGCCCATCACCCGCGGCTGCCTCAAGTAACGCCGCTGCAACATCTACAGGCGAGATCGACTGAAACCTGGCCCCGTTGAAAGTGGGGACCAGCCGCACCTTTGCACCGGCCGCGAAGATCATCGCCACCAGGCTATGGAACTGCGTCGCCCGGACCACCACGGTTTGCAATGACGACTCGTCGTATTTCCGTTCCTTGCCAGCTTTGGAGGCGTAGTAGGCAGAGGAGCTCAGGTCACAGTTGATGATGGACAGCGCCACAGCCTTACGAACACCAGCGAGATGGGCTGCAGCAAGGAGCCTGGCGCCACCACCAGCGAATTGCTTCCGGGCTTTACCGAGCTGCCCCTCAAGGCAATCAATGACGACGTCGGCACCCGCCACCGCGGCAGCCAAACCGTCTCCCGTGGTGACGTCGCCCGCAAAGTAAGTGACGCCGTCGTTATGCTTCGCGGAGCCGACAGGCGGCACATGACGGCTAAGGACCGAAACCGGGTGCCCTGCAGCTAAGGCAAGCCGGACAACCTCACGGCCTACCTGGCCCGTGCCACCTGCTACGCATAGCGCAGTCATGGGTTGTTAGGCGCGGCGACGCTGGAGGACATCGTCCAAGTTGCTCAGGGCACTGTGGCCCTTTGCGGATGCCACCACAGCAGTTGAAGTCTCCGCCTGGTCAACGTTTTGCTTCAAGACAGGTTTGCCCACCGGCTTTGGTGCCTCGGGCAGATCCAGGGGCTCAGGAGCTGGACGGGGCGCTTTGGCTGCAGCGACGTACGTGGGTTTCGGGACCTCGACGGGTTGCCAACTGGCACCCTTCGAATCCTTGGCAGCTTCAGCGGATTTGTCTCCCGCGGCAACGGCAACGGCCAGCGCTGCTTGCCGTAGTTCCACCGCGGACAAGCGAGCAGCCTCACGGCTGGTGGCTTCGGCGTCGAAAACCGTAGTTTCCTTCGATTCCACGGCAGGTTCCTTCGGCAAGTACCGCGCAGGAGTCGGGATGGGCGAGGCTTGCGCAGCACGACGCGCCCGCCGTTCACGAAGATCCCTCAGGGCAAGCTTCCGCAAAGTCACGACGGCGAGTACCGCACCAATGATGGACACCAGCGGCAACCAGACTGAACCGATCCCAAGAATTCTGAGAACGCCGGAAACCGCTGCAGTGATCAACAACGCAAGGCCTGCCAATGCCAGCGTGACCCGGGCGTAACGGATAGTAAAGGGAGTCGTTGGCGCATTCGCCAAGGAAGGCTCGGCCGCACGGGATTCCTGGGGCGACGCCGGTGCTTTGCTGTGCATGGTCTCCATCGGTTTCTCCTGCTGAGGTGCCAAAGTCAGTACCACCCCTGCCTGCGTTTCGTCTGGTTCGTCATCAAATGCCTCTGCTGGAACAGCGGCCGTTTGGACTTGTTGCCGCCTGTTCCGCAAAACGTAGGGCGCCACCCAGACCATCCACAGCGCGACAGTGACCACTAGTATCACCGAGCTGCTGAGAGGGAAGTCCACATTCAAAACCGTAGAAGCAAATCGCCGGGTGCAGCGGCATTGCGGCCGGTGTGTCGTCGGCGAGTCCGCAAATGACTGGAGATACGTGCAAAAAGGCCGATGACCTGCCGGTTTATCCTCGGAGCCACCTGCGCAGGAGTCCCTCTGGAACTTCATCGGCGGTCAGTGCAAAGGAGCGGTGATCAGCCCATTCGCCGTTGATGTGCAAGTAGCGCTCCCGGTAGCCTTCGTCGCGGAATCCAAGCTTCTCCACCACCCTCAAACTCGGTGAGTTCTCCGGACGGATGTTGATTTCCATTCGGTGCAATCCCAGCACCCTGAAGCAATGGTCCGTTGCCATCGCAACCGCAGTTGGAGCAATGCCGTGCCCGGCGCGGTCCTTGTCGACCCAATAACCCAGGGTGGCCATCATGGCCGATCCCCAGACGATGGAGGACACCGTAAGTTGCCCGACGATCCTTGGTTCCCGAAAGCCCTCGGTCCGCTCAACAATGAGAAAGGGCAGTGCGGATGACTGACGGGCCTGTTCATTCAGGGAACCCACCATTTGGCGGTAGCTGGGGAGGCGCCCACCCGGAGCCGGGTTGGACGCCTCCCACGGCGCAAGCCATTCACTGTTCCGCGAACGGACCTCGGACCACTCCCGCTTGTCGCGGTAACGGATAGGCCGAAGCAGCAGGTCTCCGCTTTCCAGCGTCACCGGCCAGATCGCAGAGCCGTACATCGTGGGTTATTTGGGAAGTGCGGCGGTGAAGTTGGGCAGCCACTCACGAAGTTCAGGACCGAGGTCTTCACGTTCGCAGGCAAGCTCGATGCAGGCCTTGAGGTAGCTGAGCTTGTCACCGGTGTCGTAGCGGCGGCCGCGGAAGACAACGCCGTAGACGCCATAGCCTTCGCCTTCCCCGGCGGCAAGCACCTCAAGGGCGTCCGTCAGCTGGATCTCTCCACCGCGACCGGGGGCGGTCTTCTCCAAGACTTCGAACACGGCCGGGTGCAGGACGTAGCGTCCGATCACGGCAAGGTTTGACGGTGCTTCTTCGGGGGAAGGCTTCTCAACGAGCTGCTTGATGCGGACGTAGCCGTCCTCGCCGTTGTCCTCAACATCGGCGCAACCATAAGCGCTGATCTTGGAGGGCTCCACCTCGATGAGGGCAACCACGGAACCGCCGGTCTTCTGTTGAACGGCGATCATTTCGCTCAGCAGGTCTTCGCGGGCGTCGATCAGGTCATCGCCAAGCAGGACGGCAAAGGGCTCGTAACCTACGTGCTGCTTCGCACGAAGGACAGCGTGGCCAAGACCATTCGGGTCGCCTTGCCGGACGTAGTGAATGTCACCGAGGTTGGTGGCGGACTGAATGGCTTCAAGCTTGGCGGTATCGCCCTTTTCCGCCAAGGTGGCCTCAAGAGCCGGGACACGGTCAAAGTGGTCTTCCAGTGCTCGCTTGCTGCGTCCTGTGATCATCAGGACGTCATGCAGGCCTACCTTGACCGCTTCTTCGACGACATACTGGATGGCAGGCTTGTCCACTACGGGCAGCATTTCCTTCGGCATCGCCTTCGTGGCGGGAAGGAACCGGGTGCCAAGGCCCGCTGCGGGAATGACGGCCTTACGGACAGCGTTGTTTTCTAGAGTCACCGGACTAATGTAACGGACGGAACACATCAACCGCTAAACCCCTCGCCGCGCTGATAGCACTTTTGATTTCCGGAATGGACAGCCTCCGCTGATTAGCTGTTATGCAAAGACCTTACGAATGGACACAGATGCCCTCCAAGGAAGACATCCGGAGCAGCCGGCGGCTGCACAGGCGAACCCTCACTCCGGAGCACATAGCAAGTGCAGGTGAGTCCCTTGCGCGGCACGGGATAACCTGGGCAGCAAGGGTCTCCCCGGGCACTGCCGCGACCTTCGCCGTGTATCTGGGTGTAGCTTTCGAGCCACCCACCCTCCCCCTCATCCGATCGCTGCACGAGGCAGGGCACAGGGTTTTGTTGCCCGTTTGCGAGCCCGGCCGGCAATTGAGTTGGGTTTACTGGACACCTTCCACGGCATTTGTCAGGTCCTCTTATGCGCCCATAGACGAGCCCGAGGGTGAACGCCTTGAAAGTTCAGTGATAGCCGGAGCCGCGGGAATCTTCATGCCCGCCACGGCCGTGGACCGGGACGGCAACCGGATTGGCCAAGGCGGCGGTTACTACGACCGCCTTCTTCAAGGCCTCGACGCTTCCGGCGGGCGGCCTCCCACCATTGCGGTACTTTACGACGACGATTTGTTACCTTCGGGATCCATTCCCGCCGAGGCGTTTGATCGCCCCGTGCGGCAGGTGTTGACCCCGTCGGGCATCGTCCAACTCCACGACGCCGCGAAGCCCGGCTGACGCTCCGGCCCGCCATGTGAACCTTGGCACATCCGCTGGTACGTGCCGCCTGGACCGATGATAGAATTGGCACTCAGGCCCTGCGACTGCTAAAGAGGAACTTCTCCGCTGATGCTGCACAGGACCTGAACTTTGTCCTAAAGGAGGAACTCAGTGCCCACATACGCATACGCCTGCAAAGACTGTGACCATGCCTTTGACATCGTCCAGTCCTTTTCTGACAGCTCCTTGACGGAGTGCCCCGAATGCAATGGTGCGCTTCGTAAGAAGTTCAATAGCGTCGGCGTCGTTTTCAAGGGCTCCGGGTTCTACCGGACAGACTCGCGCGACGCCAAGGGCAGTACGGTTTCGGCCGCACCAGCCGCCCCGGCTGCCACCGCAGCAGCACCGGCAACCGCAGCCGCAGCCAGCTAGGCGCTTTTCCACATAGCGCACCGGACCACTGTTTGCGGGTCCGGGAAGCTGGCTAACGTGGCGGCATGCCATCTACGTCACGCAGCGCTCTTCTCTCCCGCGCCGAGCGTTCAGCAGCAGCCGGCAATTGGCCACCACTGAACCGTTCGCCCAACCGCCTGTCCCGGGCCCGTGCCGGGAATACTGCGCGCTTCAGCCGCAATCGTCCCGGAGATCGTGCTGGTCAACGGGGCCAGCGGGCCGGATTTGGCTCCTGGATCACACGAAACCGCCGTTTGGCAGTAGCGCTTCTGCTGTGCGTGGCTGCCGGCATCGCAGTCCAGCAGCTCACTCCCGCATCGGAGCAGCGTGTGAGCGTCGTAGTCGCAGCTCGCGACCTCCCAACGGGTACCAGCCTCACTGAATCCGATCTCACCAGCATTGGGGTGCCACCTGACCTCGCACTTAGCGGAGCTTTGAATAGCATCGGCACTCTTGTCGGCCGCCAGCTAGCCTCCCCTCTCGGCAAGGGGCAGATACCTACGGAGTCGAGCCTGCTGGGTCCGGGCCTCCTGACGGGAGCTCCTGTGGGCACGGCAGCGGTCCCACTCCGGATGGCCGACCCCTCGTCCATCCAGCTCCTCTCTCCCGGCCAGTTGGTCACGGTGGTCCTCACCGCAGCGGGCTCCTACGACGAGTCCAGGCAAAGCCAAGTCCTCGCAGGCCCGGTGCCCGTCCTCTGGACATCGGCACAGGGCGGCAAGCCGGGCGAATGGCTGGGGACAGGTGACACCGATGGCCTGGTAGTGGTGGCGGCCGATCCCCAACAAGCAGAAAAGCTCGCCGGCGCATCAACGCAAGGCAAGCTCTTCTTTGTTTTGGTCAGCCCCTCATGAGCTGCTCAGTCATGGCCAGCTGTTCAGCCCCAGTGTGGCGGTTTCTGTTCCTTCAGCCACTGCTCATGGTCGTAGCCGGAATCGTCACCCCATCGCCGAGGATCATCCTCAGCGGCCTTTGTAGGAAGAATGCCGCTGGAGCCCGTCTTGGCTGCCGTGGTCTTTGGATCCGCAGCCTCTTCGGCTTCAGTATTGCCCGGCTCACCGGATTCCTGCGAAGCACGGTCTTCTGTGCCTGTGTCTTGATCCATCAGTGGTGCTTCTTTCACATCTTCTGCAGAGCTGTTTATCTCGGCAACGTCATTTGCCTCACGGACATCGGCCTGAAATTCGCCGTCTGCACGGTCCACCGAACCGGAAGGAAACGGCAGCTGTGCATCGCCCGCATTCAATTGTTCACCATCGGAGTGCAGGAAACCATGCTGGGCGGAGGCCGACTGGGCGATGTGGTTCTCCAGCCCCAGGTACGAACCAATCCTGTCCGCGCAAGACGAAGGATCCGTGAAGACCTCAATCGTCCAGAGCGACATGTAGCGCCAGCCCATGCGCTCCAGCAGTTGCGGCCGCAACCGGCTCCGTTCACGGACGCTCATCCGCCGGTAGCGTTCAGTACCATCGGATTCGATGGCAACGGGGGTGGGGATTTCAGCACCCTCCCGGCCAATGGTATGGACGGGGTCGGCCGCCGCTGCTATATCCAGCACGCCGTCGTAGAGATGCCAGACTCGGGCTCCGCGGGCACGCAGGCGTTCTCCAAGGTCGGCCACCAACGGATCCTCACCAAGCGCCTGCTCACTGGCTACAGCGCGGGAGGCGGGTGTTCCGAGGTTGCTGTTCCCGGAGAGCTCCCGGTCCAGGAGTTCATAGAAGTCCACTGCACCATGGGCCAAGCGATCAAGGTCGAGATCCTCGGGCCGGAAGCACGTCAGGACGTGCATGGAGCGCCGGGCCCTGGTCATCGCCAGGGCAAAGCGGTTCCGCCCCCCATCGGTGGACAGCGGGCCGAAGGAATGAAGCGCACGGCCGTGCGGAGTGCGTCCATAACCCAGCGAGAAGATCACGTGGTCACGCACCAAGCCCTGGGCGCGCTCAAGGTCCACCACGCGGAAGGACTCGGGTCCGGCTCCGAAGAAGGTGGACAACAGAGGGTGGTTGGGCAGCTGGAGCCTGATGGCCTCGCCAATCCTGGCAGCATGGCGCAAGCTTGCGGTCACTACGGCCAAGGAAGTACGGGGCCGGAGCCTGGCATGTTCGAACACAAGGTCCACTACGCGGTTAACCTCGGCGGTGACCGACTCGACACCCTCGTGATCCGCCCCGGGAAGCCCCGTACCATCCGGTATGTACTCGACGTGGATCGAACGGTCCAGGCCGGTGACCGAGTTGCCGTCGGGCAGTCGCCGCAGACCGCCGTCGTAGTAGTTCTTGCTCAACTGGAGGATCAAATCCTCGTCCACCGCGCGATAAACCCAATTCAGCTGCCAAGTGGGAAGGACCCTGGCCAAGGCTTTGAACGCACTGTCCACGTTCTCGTGGCTGGCCACCCCGGCAACCGGCGGTTCCACGGCGACGCTGAAAGTGCGCGCATTGGCAATTTTCGCATCACCGAAGGCAATCACCTGCTGTGCTCGGGCAATCGCAGGGAGAACAGCTTGCAGAGAAGTGGATTCGGCGTCGATAACCACCACAGCGTCGAATTTCTGCTCGGCCGGAAGAACGCCGGTGAGCAGGTACGGGCTGACGGACCAAACAGGGACCAACAAGGGCACGAGATCCGGCGCTTGGGCGCTCAGGGCCGGCAAGGTCACACGTCCGTCCTTCAACAGGGCACGGAGCAACTCCGCCTGCCTTGGGTGCTCAAGAAGCCCTTGACGCCATTTTTCGGCCAGCTGCCAACGAAGGCGGGCGGCGCCGCTGGCAATGTGTGCCTGATCGGCAAGGCGGTATTCCGCTTCGAGGCGGCGCAACGAATCACCGTCAGACATGGCGAGGTAGTCATCACCGCTGATCATGGCTTCCAAGGCCGACTGCCACCAGGCCAGGTCCAGTTCAGCGGCTACGGACGACGCCGGGACTTCCCTGGCAGCAAGGTCGGCCAGCAACTCGCCGAGTCCGTGCTCGCGCATTTCCTCAACCAAGAGCGTCCGCTCGGGAAGGGTTTCCAGTGTGGCAGTATCTGCGACGAGCCGCTCGAGCCGTTCCATGAGTTGCAGATACGGTGTCTCGTGCAACGAACCGGCATCGGAGGTGTGCTTGAGCGCATCGCCAAGGCGGCGGAGCTCGCCATCAAGCTCCCGGTAGAGCGCACCGAGGTCGGCAAGGCCGGAGGGCACCGCCGGGTGTCGCTGGGTTGTTGCGTAGCCTGCCCACAGAGCCCGCTGCTCCTGGACCAGGACCAAGGAACTGTGGAGGTCCGCGATGTGGACACCGGGCCGGACGTACTCCTTGGCCACACGCCGCAGTCGGGAGCGCTGCATGGAAGGCATCTCAAGGTTCCGCTCACGGCGCCAGGCAGAGCTGGCCGTGGCGGAGATGAGGTCATGCACCGGCCGGTCGAAGATGTCCGGAGTGAACTTGTCCAAGCTTCCGCGCACGGCGATCAGCAGTTCAAGCTGGGAACCCCACTCGGTGAAGGTTTCGCCCAATCGAATCTCGGCGTGGTCGGAAACCTGCTTCATTCGATCCCGCAGGACCGGGAGTTTCTCCTCGGCCGAGCGGGCCAGCTGCTGCGCTTCCTCGGTCTCCTTGCGGGTGACCAGGCGGGCGCCATACCAAGGGCTGGAGGTGGAGGCCCGGCTGAAGCTGCCAAGCTCGGCAGCGCGGCGCAGGCGGCCCGCGAGCTCTTCACGGTCCTTGATGTTGTCCAGGACGCTTCGCTTCAAGCGCACCGTCGTGGAGGGCGCCGGGTGGATGGATGTCAGCTCAGCGAGCGATTGCATTGCCTGGTAGGGCGAGCAGCCCCAGCGTTCACGGACATTGTGCAGCGAGGCCACATGGTCCATCAGGGCATGACGGTGTCCGGTCAATGTCTGGTGAAGGTTGCCAAGCTGCGGTTCAAGCGCCTTCTCATTGCGCATGATGGCCCTGACCAGCTGACCCTTGAGTTGCTGGGGAGTGGTGCCGTTACCAGGCTTGAAGAGCATCGACTCGAGGCCAAGCGATTCGAGGTGGGCGGAAAGACCCGCGAGACTGGATTGCCTGTCCCCCACCACCAGCACGGACTTGCCTTCACTGACCAACGCGCCGATGGCATTGATGGCGGTCTGCGTCTGCCCGCTCCCGGGCGGAGTGCTGACAACCAGTGAGTCCCCGGCGCGAACGGCGTCCACCACGTACTGCTGGTCCGTATCGGCATCGAGCAAAAGAAGTTCATCCGCCGGATCGCGAAGGTCCAGGCTGGGGAACCTGCCCGCCTTGATGGGCTCCGGCTCAATGTCGCCGCCGTTGGCAGCAGTGGAGAGGGCCGCGACCGTGGGGTTGTTCATATTGATCCACGGATCATCAAGGTTGCCTGAAAGGTCAGCCAGCGTAGTGACCAGCAGGTTGAACTCCACCTCTGCACCATGAATCGGCTGAATCAGCGTGGACAAACGGTCCAGAACCGGCTGGGGATCAAGCCGGGCGGTGTTGTACGCCATGCGAGCCACAGCGTTGACGTCAAAGACGATGCCATGAACTGTCTTCAGATGGCGCACCAGAGCGGGGTTCATGCGTGCCTGCTCTGTCAGCTGCAGTTCAAAGTCGTCTTCGCCCGGCCTGACCGTGAGGACGATGGACGTGAGCATCACAGGAGCGGAGACGCGCTGCGGCTTGCCTCCCACGGCCGAGGTCCACACCACAGTTCCGGCGGACAGGTACCCGGCCTCGATGCCGCGGTCGTTGCTGAGCTCAAAGATTTTGGAACGGATGTTGCGGGCAGCCCTGGCGGCCACCAAGTACTGTTGGCGGTCCCTGATGAGCGTGGACAGGCGTGTTCGGCGCCCTGCCAGCAACTGTGCCAGCCCGGAAGGGTGAGCGTTGCTGAGATCGATGGCGCCTTCAGGCGTCTTGACGAAGCGCAGCATCGTGTCTGCCCCGGTGACCGGTTTGAGACCAGACAGCCATTTGCGGAGCTCTTCGGAGCCCTCTTCCTGGCCTTGACCTACTGACACGACTTCTGCCTTCTTTTCTGTACTAGCTTTAGACGCCTTGGACCATACCGGCATACTTTCGAGGGTAGCGGGAATCCTCGGTCAGGCTGCTCCGCAACGCTGTTCCAACGCGAAATTCGCCGTCATTTCACAGGTGGCCGCAGTTGCGTCCAAGAAGTATCCCAGGTTCAAACACAGTGGCCGGCCTCCCGAAGGAAGCCGGCCACTCAAAATGCTATTCCCACTCGATGGTTCCCGGGGGCTTGCTGGTGACGTCCAGTACCACGCGGTTAACTCCGTCCACCTCATTGGTGATCCTGTTGGAGATCCGGGCAAGCAGGTCATACGGCAACCGCGACCAGTCTGCTGTCATGGCGTCCTCGGAGGAGACCGGACGCAGCACGATCGGGTGACCATAGGTCCGACCGTCGCCCTGAACACCTACGCTGCGGACATCAGCCAGAAGGACTACCGGCATCTGCCATACGTCATTGTCCAGACCGGCAGCTGTCAGCTCGGCGCGGGCGATGGCATCGGCCTTGCGCAGCAGGTCCAGGCGCTCCTTGGTCACTTCACCCACAATGCGGATTCCCAAACCGGGGCCGGGGAATGGCTGGCGGCCAACGATTTCCTGCGGGAGGCCGAGTTGGGCACCAACAGCACGAACTTCGTCCTTGAACAGAGCCCGCAGCGGCTCAACGAGCTCGAACTGCAGGTCTTCCGGGAGCCCGCCCACATTGTGGTGGCTCTTGATGTTTGCAGCGCCCTCGCCGCCGCCGGACTCGACGACGTCCGGGTACAGCGTGCCTTGGACAAGGAACTTGATCTTTTCACCCTCGGCAGCGGCCTGGGCGATGATGGCCCGTTCCGCTTCTTCGAAGGCGCGAATGAATTCCCGGCCAATGATCTTGCGCTTGGTCTCGGGATCGCTGACACCGGCCAATGCGGACTGGAAACGTTCCTGCTCGTTGGCAACGTACAGGTTGACACCCGTGGCTGCCACAAAGTCGCGCTCAACCTGCTCGGCTTCGCCTTCACGCAGGAGGCCGTGGTCCACGAAGACACAGGTCAACTGGTCGCCGACGGCGCGCTGGACGAGAGCGGCGGCCACTGCGGAGTCGACACCACCGGAGAGACCGCAGATGACCTTGGAGTCGCCGATCTGCTGGCGGATACGGTCCACCTGCTCTTCGAGGATGTTGCCGGTGGTCCAGTTGGGGCTCAGGCCCGCACCCTTGAACAGGAAGTTCTCCAGGACGTGTTGGCCGTGTACGGAGTGCTTGACCTCGGGGTGCCACTGCACACCGTAGAGGCGCTTCTCGTCATTGGCGAAAGCAGCCACCGGCGCACCAGCTGTGGAGGCAAGCACCTCGAAGCCCTCAGGGGCTTCGTGAACGGAGTCGCCATGGCTCATCCAGGTGTTCTGGGAAGAGGGAACGCCATCCAGAATGGAGCGGGCGTCGCCTACAACCAGTGCTTCGGTTGCGCCGTACTCCCGGAGACCCGTCTGGGCCACCTTGCCACCCAAGGCATTTGCCATGGCCTGGAAGCCGTAGCAGATGCCGAAAACGGGCACCCCGGCTTCGAAAAGATCTGCGCCGACGCTCGGAGCGCCCTCGGCGTAGACGCTGGAGGGCCCTCCGGAGAGAATGATGGCTGCCGGGTTCTTGGCCAGAAGCTGCTCGGTGGTGAAGGTATGCGGAACGATTTCCGAATACACATTCGCTTCGCGGACGCGGCGGGCAATCAGCTGCGCGTACTGGGCACCGTAGTCAACAACCAGCACCGGCTTCTGGGAAGTTTGGGGTGCGGTGGGAGTAGTCACCAGACAAGACTACTTTGCCGAGCCGCCCCGGTGCACGTTGGCAGAGGCGTCAGAGGGGCAAAACGGCCCCGCCGTTAGGCATCTCACAGCGGGACGCCGTGACGGCTAGTAACGCTTGGACGCCTGCGGATTGGCTGCGAGTTCCGCTTCCACCTGCGCGTGGAATTTCTTCTCCACGATGAAGGACAGCAACGGGATGACTCCGCCCAGGGCCAAAAGGATCATTTTGGAGAACGGCCAGCGCATGAGCGACCACAAGCGGAAGTTGGAGACCAGGTAAACCACGTACATCCAACCGTGCACAATCAGAATCGAGGTAGAGATGTTGAAGCCGCCAATGACGCCCTTGGGTTCGGACTCAGCAAAGCCGAAGCCAAACGGCTGGCCCGTAACTGCGTTCGTGCCGCCGGCGAAGAGCGAGACGCCAAAGCCGTAGCGGGCGATCAATTCAGCGCACAGCAGGAGAAGCATGGCACCCGTGAGGTACGCCATGACTTTGTAGAACTTCAACGCCGAACGAATTTGCGCTTCCGTCCCGCCGAAGCGCCGCTTCTTGGGCTTGGGTCCGGACTGTTCGGGCTGGATAGCCGGTTTTGGCTCAATCATTGCTGCACCTTTTGTTCTGGCTCTGGGTTTGTAGGTTCTGTGGTTGCCTCGGGGTGGTCTGCCCGGTCCAAGTCGTCATCGTCTAAGTCGTCGTCAAACTCGTCCTCTTCCAAGTCGCGCCGGTAGTCGTCCTTCACCAGGCGCCACCAGATGAAGATCGAGAACCCGGCAAAGACAACCCATTCCACCGCATAGAAGAGGTTCAGCCAGTTGACCTGCTCTGCAGGGGGCTGGGGCGGGATGTTGAGTGCCTTGACGTCATCACCGAGAGGAATTTGCACGCCTCCGGAGACTTCCGAAGTCGCTGCGATAAAACCTTGGTAACTGGAAACTTCCCACTTATTAATGAGTTCCGCCGTTGAGACTGCGGACGCGCGGTCCGGGCCGGCGTCGACGTTTGGAAGCGGCGCTTCGGACGGGATGAGGCGACCCGTCACCGTGATGGTTCCCGACGGCGGCGGGCCGGCTTGGGCGGCGTCAGCCACCCAGCCGCGGGCGACCGGGATCCACGTCTGCGGCGAGGCACCGGCACCCTTGAGGGTGGGAGCGTTGTTGACGGCAAAGGCGGAGACGATCCAGAAGCCCTTTTGGTTGTTGTAGAGGCGGCCTTCGACGAGGACCTGCTTGCCGGGATCGTAGGTTCCTGTGGCGGTGACCATCTGGTCCGAGACCGAACCGGGGAAGAACTGGCCTGGCCGGAGGACGTCCACCAGCGGCTTCACTTCTTCGATGCTGGACGGCGCAGGGGGCTCGTGCTGGGCGGACCGGCTGAGCTGCCATTGACTGAGCAGCACAAACACCCCGGACAACAGAAGCGCAAAGACCAGTCCTGCGATCCAGCGGGGTTTCAACGCGGTTTTCAACACCCCTTAACCGTACTTCGTCCGCCTGTAGAACAACGAAACGACGTGTAGGGCCTGCCCTAGAGTGGGGCGGCAGGGTCCCTACGTGGCGACGGAGTCGACACGAAAGGGCCTGCCCTAGAGTGGGGCGGCAGGGTCCCTACGTGGCGACGGAGTCGACACGAAAGGGCCTGCCCTAGAGTGGGGCAGCAGGGTCCCTACGTGGCGACGGAGTCGACACAAAAGGGCCTGCCCTAGAGTGGGGCAGCAGGGTCCCTACGTGGCGACGGAGTCGACACAAAAGGGCCTGCCCCAATCTCTAGTGGTCGAAAAACACCAGGCTGGAGTTGATGAGCTCGGAGATGACCTCGGGATCGTGTGCCCGGCGCAGGGATTCCCGGAACGACTCCTTGGAAAGGGAACGCGCCAGGGTGGCAAGAACCTCGAGGTGGTCGGAGAAGGAACTGGCCGGTGTCGCGATAAGGAGCACCAGGGTGGCCGGTCCGTCGGTGGCGCCGAAGTCCAAGGCGTGGCCAAACTTGGTCACGCCAACCGCAATGGAGATCCTGTCCACGAATTCGCTGCGTGCATGCGGTAGTCCGATGCCTCCCGGAAGGCCGGTGGCAAGCTGGTGCTCCCGTGAATGCACTTGCTCCAGAAAGCCCTGAAGATTGGAAATCCTGCCTGCCGCGTGGAGCCTTTCAGCCAGTTGTGCTGCGGCATCGATCTTGTCCTGGGCAACAAGTTCAAGGATGACCGTATCCGGGGTGGTTAGTTCCGCGTCGTACCGGTCAAGTGGTTCAGCCAAGTTGTGTTCCCTCCATGTGGCCTCCCGGCCTCAATTCCTTGAGCTGGTCAGCGCAGGGGAACGATGTCATCCACTCCCATGCGCGCGGCATCAGCCGATTCGTCATCGGGTTGCTGCTGACTGAGTCGTTCAGCTTCCACACGCGCCAGGTAGTGCTTGATTTCGCTCTCGCGCTGAGTCTCGCTCCAGCCAAGGATTTCTCCCATCAGCTTAGCTACTACGGGCGCGGCAGACACACCCCGGTCCCATGCTTCGATGGAGATCCGGGTGCGGCGGGTCAGAACGTCGTCAACGTGACGTGCGCCCTCGTGGGTGGTTGCGTAGACGACTTCTGCGGCCAAGTAGTCATCCGCTCCGGGAAGGGGCTCCCCCAGTTCCGGCCGGCCGGCAATGATATCCAGGACTTCCGGTGTCATGGATCCGAAGCGGTTGAGCAGGTGCTCCACGCGTGCAACGTGCACGCCAGCCTGTTCGGCCGACCTCCCGCGTCGGTTCCACGCCGCCTTGAATCCCTCGGCTCCCAGGAGCGGAATGGTTTCAGTGCAGCTGGACGGAACACGCTCGTCCATGGCCCGGGTTGCCTCGTCCACGGCGTCTTTGGCCATGACGCGGTAGGTGGTGTACTTCCCGCCGGCCACGACGACGAGTCCCGGCACCGGGTGCGCCACAACATGCTCGCGGGACAGCTTGGCAGTGGAGTCGTTGTCACCGGCCAGCAGCGGGCGTAGGCCTGCATACACGCCTTCCACGTCCTCACGGGTCAGCGGACGCTTGAGGACCTTGTTGACATGCTCAAGCACGTAATCAATGTCCTTGCTGGAAGCTGCCGGGTGTGCCTTATCCAGCGTCCAGTCGGTATCTGTAGTGCCGATGATCCAGTGCCGGCCCCAGGGGATCACAAAGAGCACTGACTTTTCGGTGCGCAGAATCAATCCCACCGTGGACTGGAAGCGGTCCCGCGGCACCACCAGGTGGATTCCTTTGGATGCGCGGACCTTCAGCTGGCCACGGTCCGTCACCATTGCCTGCGTTTCGTCGGTCCATACGCCGGTAGCGTTGACCACTTGCTTGGCCCTGATTTCGAAGACGCTGCCGTCTTCCTGGTTTTCAACCTTTGCCCCGACGACGCGTTCCCCTTCGCGGAGGAAATCCACCACGCGGACACGGTTCGCTGCGTGGGCACCGTAGTGCGCCGCAGTCCTTACGAGGTTGACCACCAGGCGGGCATCATCCACCTGGGCATCGTAGTAACGGATGGACCCAACGAAGGCATCTTCTTTGAGGCTAGGAGCTGCGCGCAGGGTTCCTCGCCGGAACAGGTGCTTATGCATGGGGACGCCCCGGCTGTGGCCGGAGGTCAGACCCAAGGTGTCGTACAGCATGATGCCTGCGCCCACATACGGACGCTCCCAAATACGGCGCGTCAGCGGATACAGGAAGGGGACCGGGCGCACCAGGTGCGGTGCGATCTGTTGGATCAGCAGCCCCCGCTCTTGTAGTGCTTCCTGGACGAGGCCAAAATCAAGCATCTCCAAGTACCGCAGTCCACCGTGGATGAGCTTGGACGATCGGGACGAGGTGCCCGATGCCCAGTCCCGGGCCTCGACGATGCCCACTGTGAGGCCACGCGTCACGGCATCCAGGGCTGCGCCGGCTCCCACTACGCCTCCCCCGACAATCAGGATGTCGAGCTCTTTGCCCGCCTGGGCAGTGGCTTTCAGGACTTCGATCGATGCGGCACGGGATTCCGGGCTCAGTGCTCCCGGAGAATTCACCTGCGGACCGCCTGCGACATTGCTCATCGGACCCCTCCTCAAACGCAACCAGCTGGTAGTCCCTTACCCTACTTGTTGCTTGCCGCCTTGGGCAGAGCACTCCGGGAGAGCGCCTTGGACAGAGCGCTATGTCCGGAGCGCTGTGGCCCGAGCGGGGTCTGGGATCAGAGTGGCCCGAACGGCCTGTTGCCCGCAGGATCGCGCCACGTCAGGGACATCGCTTCAAGGGATCGCCGGAGCTCCGGGTCGGCCCCGATCCTCGCCCGGAAGTGTTCCCGGGCGTGTTGGGAGAAATAAGCCGGCGCGGCGAACAGGCTCACGGTCGCCAGCAGCAAGAGGGCATAAGCCGCAATGAAACCAAGCACGTGGCCGGGCCCTCTTTCAAGCAACGGACTCACAACGGGGAAAAGCCCAATTCCAAAGATCAGCGACAGGAAGGCTGCAAACCAAAGGCCGGAGGAGAACTTACCGGGGGCCCGCGAGCCCAACACAGGACGGATCCGGGGCACCTTGTTCAGCGTGCTTCGAAGTCCCGCGGCGATGCATACCAGTAGAAGGCCCACGCAAGCGAAAGCGATAACAACGCCGATGTTCCCTGCGAGCAGCAGCACCAGGAGGGCGGCCCCCAGCATGCTGCCTGCAGCGCCGAGGCAGGCAACGGCAAGCCCAAGGTACTGACCCCTGTTCCATGCCATGTCCCTCAGGACCGACGGAGCAGAGTTGGGCGCCATCAGGGCAGGACCGGAGGCGATCCAATAGTCCAAAGGGACGTGGTGGGGTGTTTGTTCTGGATACGGGAACTGCTGGCTCATGCGAAGGTCAAGGCCGCCGCGAATTCGTCGAAGGCTTGGTCTGCCGGCACAGGACGGTGAGGAGGGTTTTCCTCGTCGCCTGTGGCAAGGGTCCAGCTGCCGTCCACACCCGCTTTCAGGTGCGCAGTAACAGGCTTACCATCGGCGCGGTGGTGCTTGATCATGGCCGCGGCCGGCAAACCATCCGGGCCATCCACCAAGTAGTGCCGGGCAATCTCGATCCCCAGCGGGAGCATTCCCGAGCGCGAATCGATGGGCTGGACCTCGTGTACGCCATAGCGGCTGAGGTTCAGGAGAACGGAGCCCTGGTCTGAGCCCGCCGTGAACAACACGTGATCCGTGCTAGGGGTCACCAAAGCCATTTCCAACCATTCATCAGCACTGGAGACTACTGCCGCCACGATGGCACCACGGTCAACGGGCACGATGTCATCGCCGTCCACTTCAGCCAGCCCCCGCACCAACAGAGTGGTGATCCCGGCCTGTTCCAGCACGTCTTTGTCCGCCACCCCCGAGAGACGGAACAGCTCGCGTGTTTTCTCCGCGCCCCGGGTGGGGCGCATGGCCAGCAACGCCAAAAGCTCGTGGTCCGTCAGCCGCAGGGTTTCCAGGTTCGCCGTCTCTGTCATGCCGTCCTCATGTTGGTTGTCTGATTCCACGCTATCTTAGGAAGCCCGGTCAACCGCCGAGCCAGCCCCAGACCTTCTTTGCACCATCCGCTACCGCCTTGGCGCCGTCTTCCACGGCCCCGGCAACGGCTTTGGCGCCGTCTACCACCATTTCCGAGGTGGAATCGTAGCCGAGACCCTTGGCCAGGAAGCCCATGCCTGCCCAGGCAAGGCTGGCACCGGCAAAGAACGGGCCAACTACGGGTATAAAGCTTCCGGCCGCCAGTACGGTTGTGATGCCGCCGTCAGCCATGGCATAGCCGTCGCCGCGCATGTAGCCGTCAGCAAACTGTGCCACTCCCCCGATGACGCTTAAGACGCCGGCCGCGCGTCCCACCATGGATAGGCCGTTGAGGAGCTGGGTGCCCTTCAGATAACCGACACCCGGCATCTGTCCGAACTGTGCGCCCAACAGGCTCCACGGCTGACGCACAAGGAGGTTCGCCTTGCTCATCTTGTTCAAGAGCAGGTCACTGACGAATCCCGCCCCGGAGGCTGTGAAGTTCAGCGCTTGGTAGACAGTGTTGCCGTTGGCATCCACAACGGGCGAAAACGGAGTGGACGTTTGACCTGGCCCCGTGCCCGAACCTGAACCTGAACCAGAGGCAGATGAGCCTGTGGATCCGTGGCTTGCCTGCTCCTGCTCATCAGCTTGGGCAAGGAGTGCCTTGGCCTGCGTCCGGAGTGACTCGCTGGCCCCATGGAGCATTGGCCGCATCTTTCCGGACCATTCGGACCGGAAGCGCTCACCGTCGGCGCCCCGCCAGGCAGTGGAGGCGACGACGCCATTGATGTTCAGCTCAAGGTTGGACAGGGTGTTACCCGATGCCCCCATCACTTTGGACAGTGACCTTAGCTGGGCAACGTCTGCCCCATAAATGCCCGGCGCCATTCTCTCCCCAACTTTCTGCCAGCAAAAACTTCTTCGGCGTCAGACTACGGGGCAATGAAGGGCGCCGCGATGGGGAGAACTGCCCCGATGAAGAAAGCCCCCGTTGGCTCCGACGGGAATCGGTAGTCAACAGGGGCTTTCAGCGCCTGGTATCAGTTGCCTGCGTAGGGCGAAACTACGACGTCCACACGCTGGAACTCTTTGAGGTCCGAATAGCCGGTGGTCGCCATGGAACGGCGCAAGGCGCCAATCAGGTTGGACGTTCCGTTGGTGTGGTGGCCGGGCCCGAAGAGGACCTCTTCCAGCGGGCCAACCGTTCCAACGTTGACGCGATCGCCGCGGGGCGATTCAAGGTGGTGTGCTTCAGGACCCCAGTGCCAGCCCCGGCCCGGCGCCTCTTCGGCACGCGCCAGTGCACTGCCAAGCATGACGGCGTCGGCGCCCATGGCGATCGCCTTGACGATGTCGCCGGAGCTGCCCATGCCGCCGTCGGCAATGACGTGGACATAGCGTCCGCCGGACTCATCCATGTAATCGCGGCGTGCTGCAGCCACATCGGAGATAGCCGAAGCCATGGGCGAGTGGATACCCAGGGCGCGGCGCGTAGTGGTGGTTGCACCGCCGCCGAAGCCCACCAGGACGCCGGCAGCGCCCGTGCGCATGAGGTGAAGGGCAGGGGTGTAGCCGGCTGCTCCGCCAACAATCACGGGAACATCGAGTTCGTAGATGAACTGCTTCAGGTTCAGGGGTTCGTGATTCTTGGAGACGTGTTCGGCTGAAACCGTGGTTCCACGGATGACAAAGATGTCGACGCCGGCAGCCACTACGGTCTTGTAGTGCTCTTGCGTGCGCTGCGGGGTCAAGGACCCGGCTACGGTCACTCCGGCGGCGCGGATCTCGGCCAAGCGGGAGCTGATGAGTTCAGGTTGGATGGGTGCCTGGTAC
The DNA here is from genome assembly GCF_017876035.1 of Pseudarthrobacter sp. PvP004. NCBI lineage: Bacteria > Bacillati > Actinomycetota > Actinomycetes > Micrococcales > Micrococcaceae > Pseudarthrobacter > Pseudarthrobacter sp. PvP004. The sequence continues at coordinate 534,227 of NZ_JAGINL010000001.1, read as the reverse complement.
AGGTCCTGCATGCGCCGCGTGACGGCGGGGCTGTTGGTTTCATCGGCCAGGTCTGCGATCTCGTCGAGTATCTTCTGGGGATCCTCGTAACGTGTCCAGAGACCTTCGAGGTCAAGGACTCCCAGGCCGCCGAGGCGACCAAAAGCGATGGCTGTATCCGGGGACATCACTGAGTCCATGGGAGCAGCAATTACGGGGGTGTCGAACTTGTAGGCGTCGATCTGCCACGAGACAGAGACGTCCTTCGGGTCACGCGTCCGGCGGTTCGGGACGATCGCGATGTCATCCAGGGAGTAGGCACGACGCCCACGCTTGCCACGGCCAATCTCAATCTCATAAGTCACTGCTCGAGTTTATCCCACCTCAACCAAGGCCCCGGTTTTGCCCCACCGTGCACGGGCACAGCGGACGCGGGCACAGCGGACGCCTACACAGCGCAGATGGGCGCTCAGGGACTGTTCTGGCTGGTCTCATCCACCGAAAGCTGGGATTCGAACATCCGGAAGTACCGGCCCCTCAATGCCACGAGTTCCTTGTGTGTTCCTTGCTCCGCAATGCGCCCGTCCTCCAGCATGTACACGATGTCCGCCTTCTCGATGGTGGCCAGGCGATGGCTGATGGCGATGATGGTGCTGCTACGGTCCGCGAACAGCCGGGTGAAGATGCGGTGCTCCGCCAAAGCGTCGATGGCTGATGTGGGTTCATCCATGACCATGAACGAGGCATCGCGGTAGAAGTTACGTGCCATTGCGAGCCGTTGCCATTGGCCGCCTGACAGCCCGCTTCCCTTGCGTCCGCGGGGGTCCTCCATCCAGTTGCTGACATGGTTCTCCAAGCCGTTTGGCAGCTTGTTGATGAACTCCATCGCTTCAGCGTCCGAGGCCGCACGCCGGATGCGGTCATCGTCCCGGGGCTGGTCCACATCGCCGAGGTAGATGTTCTCCGCCGCGGTGGCGAACTCATATTTCAGGAACTCCTGGCTCAGCACTGCGAGGTGCCGGTGCCAGCTGGTGACGTCAATCGTGGTGAGGTCAACGCCGTCGAGCAGAACCTGGCCTGAATCGGGCCGGTACAGTCCCGCCAAAATTCGGATCAGCGTGGATTTACCGGCGCCGTTCTCCCCCACAATCGCGATGTGCTGACCTGCCCTGATGGTCATGGAAATGCCTTTGATGACCTCAATGTCGCTCCCCGTGTAGCTGAACCGGATGTCCCGCAGCTCCACGGTGTTGGGCGACGCGGGCAGAGGCTTTTCTTTCCCGCTGGGCACAGGAAGGGCCGTGAAAAGCTCGTAGTCCTTGAGGTTTGCGAGGTCCTCATCGATTGAACTCAGCGACGAGACAAGGCTGTTGGCGGTGGAGAGCGCGCGGCTCACAATCTGTTGGACATAGAGGAACTGGCCCACCGGCTGTGCCCTGGCGATGATCTGGCCAACCACCCAGATCAGGGACACAACTTCGGCTCCGTACTGCAGGGAGTCTGCGGCCAGCTGCTTGGGAATGTACCGCTTTTGGAAGTCCAGGCGCCTGCGTTCATCAGCATCCCGCAGCCTCGACCTGAGGTCCATGAGGTACCCCACGATCCCGTAAAGGCGCATCTCCGCAATGTGCTGGGGCCGAAGCAGGTTTTGCTCGATCATCCGGCGTTGCCGCCGCGAATCAACCTGTGTGTTCCAGTGCGCGATCTGTTCCCGGGACAGCTTGAACTGGAGGTAGACACTGGGCACGATAGCCACCAGCACAATGACTGCGATCCACCAACTGACCAGCAGCAGGGCACCGATGGCCAGGACCACGGAGACGAACTGCGTGAAGATGGCCGCTATCCGGTCCAGAACGCGCGCATACGAATCGGAGAACCGCTTGGCGCGGTCGTAAAGATCCACCGTTTCCTTGTCGTCGTAGCGCCAGAACTCCAGCGCCAGAAACCGCTGGTACATCATGTCGCCAACGATGGCACCCACTTTGAAGCTCATCAGCTGCTGGATGTAGCGGTCAACGCTGCTGAAGGCCCCCCAGAACAAGCCCAGCGCCGCAGTGATGATGACGTACAGGATGGCCCGGGGGCCGGCGTCGGAGTCTCCCGCGTAACCGGCGGCCAGCGCTGTGGTGGTCAGCGCAGCGAAATAGGTGGTGACCAGCGGCAGCGTGGCCGAAATCAGCGATCCGGCCACCTTCATGATGACCGCCCCAGGTGAGGCTTTGAAGCTCACTTTCAGGACCTGTCCGACGGCGCGTGCGTACGGCCGCAGAGCCAGCTTGCGGGGCGGCGCCTTGCCCGGTTGGCTTGAATTCAGCCGGATCGATTCCGGGTGCCGCGGTTGCGCGGGCTTTTCTGACATGTGCCCAGCCTATTCTTAGGGACCGACAATGATGCGGCGTCCTGTTAAACAACTGTTCCCCGTGGAAACTTCCACGGGGAACAGCCAAGGTAATTGATCAGCGGGAACCGTAGTTAGGTGCCTCGACAGTCATCTGGATGTCATGCGGGTGGGACTCCTTGAGTCCCGCGGGCGTGATCCGGACGAACTTGCCGCGTGCCTTCAGCTCCGGAATGGTGGGAGCGCCGGTGTAGAACATGGTCTGGCGGAGGCCGCCAACCAGCTGGTAAGCCACCGAAGCCAGCGGGCCGCGGAAGGCAACGCGGCCTTCGATACCTTCCGGGATGAGCTTGTCGTCGCCGGAAACGTCCGCTTGGAAGTAGCGGTCCTTGGAGTAGGAGGTGTTCTTGCCACGGGACTGCATGGCGCCCAGGGAGCCCATGCCGCGGTAGCTCTTGAACTGCTTGCCGTTGACGAAGATGAGCTCGCCCGGGGACTCCTCACAGCCTGCGAGGAGGGAGCCCAGCATCACGGTGTCGGCTCCGGCAACCAGTGCCTTGCCAATGTCGCCCGAGTACTGGAGGCCGCCGTCGGCAATCAACGGAACGCCGGCAGGGATTGCTGCCTTCGCGGACTCGTAAATGGCGGTGATCTGCGGCACGCCCACGCCGGCAACCACGCGGGTGGTGCAAATGGATCCCGGGCCCACGCCCACTTTGATGCCGTCGGCGCCGGCGTCGATCAGTGCCTGGGCGCCTTCACGGGTGGCAGCCTGGCCGCCGATGATGTCAACGTGCGCAGCGATGGGATCCGACTTCAGGCGGCGGATCATGTCCAGCACGCCCTGGGAGTGGCCGTTGGCGGTATCGACGAACAGTGCGTCAACGCCGGCGTCGATGAGCTTCATGGCGCGCTCCCAGCCGTCACCGAAGAAACCGATGGCGGCACCCACGCGGAGGCGGCCTTCGTCGTCCTTGGTGGCCAATGGGTACTGCTCTGCCTTGGTGAAGTCCTTGGTGGTGATGAGGCCCATCAGGCGGCCTTGCTCATCAACCAGCGGGAGCTTCTCGATCTTGTTGGTGGCCAGCTTGTGCGAGGCTTCCTCGCGGCTGATGCCCACATGACCGGTGATGAGCGGCATCTTGGTCATGGCGTCGCTGACGCTGCGCAGCGGGAATTCCGATTCCGGGATGAAGCGGGTGTCGCGGTTGGTGACGATACCCAACAGGCGTCCATCGGTGTCCACTACGGGAAGGCCTGAAACGCGGTAGCGGGAACACAGCTCGTCCAGTTCCTGCAGCGTTGCCTGCGGGCCAATGGTCAGCGGGTTGGTGATCATGCCTGATTCGCTGCGCTTGACGCGGTCAACGTGCTCGGCTTGGTCGTCGATGGACAGGTTGCGGTGAACCACGCCCAAACCACCTTGGCGGGCCATGGCGATGGCCATGCGGGACTCGGTGACGGTGTCCATGGCTGCGGACAGCAACGGAGTCTGTACCGAGATGCGCTTGGAAATGCGTGATGAGGTGTCCGCGTCGGACGGGATGACATCCGTGTGGCCGGGGAGCAACAGGACGTCGTCGTAGGTCAGGCCGACAAAGCCAAAGGGATCGTGTTCGGGCTGGGTCATGAGTGTGCGCCTCTTACCTGGGTTCCGGGGGCTTAACTGGTAGGGGTTGCAACTGATGACCAGCCCGTCATTACGGGACTGGCCTGTGCATGAGGTACCTGTGCAGAAGTTACCTGTGCAGAAGGTATTGGATAAATACTAGAACCTCCGCGCCTATCGCCATATTCCGCGACGCCTGACTGTGAGCAATCCCACTGGCGGCAGGCCGGCGTCGTGCGTTTGAAACCGCCGGAGAGCGGGAACCTAGCTGGCTGACCAACCGGTGGCGGCCAGCAGCCGTTCTTCAAACATCGGGATCATGGTTTGCACGTAGGTCTTGGTGAGGTGGTTGTCGTCCTTGTAGACATAGATGTTCCCAACCACAGCCGGACACGTCCCTTGCTCGCAGATGAAGTCGCTCATGTCCATCAGGTAGAGCCGCTCCACCTTGCCGACGTAATCGTCCAACGGTGACGACGCCGCCAGGGACTCTTCAAGCGGCACATTGCAGTCGGGCGAATCTTTGCCCTTCTTCTGGACGCATTCAGGCATGTTGAAGCCGAAACGCGGGTTGTCCCGGACGCCCACTACATCGATTCCTGCGTCTGTGAACGGCTTGATGCCTTCGAGGTACCCGGGCACTTCGGTCTCGAACGGGGCCTCGACGTGCGTCAGCGAAGCTACGGTGAACACGGCATCAGGCTTGTGCTCCATGACGTAAGCGGCACTAGCCTTGTTGAACTCGTTGCAAAAATCGGGCCTCTCCGGAGATTGGGCACCGAAACGGCAGCCACCCTTGAGCAACGTCACCACTTCCCAACCGTGTTCCTTGGCGATCGGACCAAGGGCAGCCGTGTACTGCTGGGAGTGCGAATCACCGAGCACCACAATTCTCTTGGTGACCACATCGGGTTCCTCATTCTGCAGGCAGCCCTCCAGCAGAGGATCGCCGGGCACGTTGTCCCCGGTGCACGGCCCATCGACGTTCGCCCACTCATCCTTCATGGCTGCAGGCGCCGGGATGATCAGGGCCTCTTCGCTCGGCCGACCGGAGTAGTCCGGGGACAACGCGGCAGCACCCGGCGTCAATTCCTGGGGCTGACCAGCAATCGCTGCAGCTTCCGCGGTGATGGCGCTTTGCCAAGCCGTGACCGGCAGTGCCAGCAGCGCACCGCAGGAGACAATCACGACGGCGGCCCGCCAGGACCGCACGTCTGGCCACTTCCAGCTGCGCAGGGGTACTTCCACATACCTTGTGGTGGCAACCGCGAGCAGCAGGGAACCCGCCATGATTCCCAGACCTTGGAGGAGGCTCGGCTGCTTGGTGCCGGAGGCCAGGAGGAAGAACACCAGCATTGGCCAGTGCCACAGGTACAGGGCGTACGAATTGTCTCCCAGCATGACCAGCGGACGCGAGCTCAGGAGACGGTCGGCACCGAACCGGCTCCCGCTTTGCCCGGCGACGATCACGGCGGCGGCTGCGAGGGTGGGCCAAAGGGCTACGAACCCCGGGAACGAGCGGTCCACGGTGAGCATGAGCCCACAGGCGAGCATCGCTGCAATACCGGCCCATCCCAGAAAAACGCGGAGCCTCCGTTTTGGTTTCAGATACGGGATGGCCAGGGCCAGCAGTGAGCCCAAGGCGAACTCCCACAGGCGGGCACGGGTATCAAAGTAGGCGTACGCCTGGTTGGTGGCGGTCTGCTCGATGGAGAACACGAGCGAAGCCACGAAGACGGCACCGAAGGCGATGAACAGCATTTGCCGGTGGGCTACGGCCTTCCGCTGCGGGAACAGCCTGGCCAGCTGCGGCTGCAGAAGGGCGACTCCGGCGAAGATCAGCGGCCACAGAATAAACACCTGGCCCTGCACGGACAGCGACCAAAAATGTTGCAGGGGGCTGGCGTCCACGTGCTGCTGGGCGTAGTAATCCACGGCGAACGCGGCAAGCTGCCAGTTTTGCCGGTACATGAGGGATGCCCACGCCTCCGTGAGCACATCAGGCCACCGGCTCTGCGGGATCAGCGCCCAAGTGCCGGCCAAGACCGCCAGCAGGACGACGACGACGGCAGGCAGCAGCCGCTTGAACACGTGGAGCCAGTGCCGCAAGAGTCTGAGTGGCTTATGACTTTCAAGCTTGCGCGTGAAGGACAACGTCAGCAGGAAAGCCGAGATGAGCAGGAAGACGTCCACGCCGCCCGAAACTTTGCCGAGCCAGATATGGTATGCCGCAACCATGAGCACTGCCAGTGCACGCAAGCCCTGGACCTCCGGACGGAAGCCGGGTTTCGCCGTCGTGCCTTCCTTGCCCGCCGCCGGGGACGTGGCGCTTGCGCGTGTATCCATCATTGTTGCCACCCTGTCGCGGCAAACCACCTTTCATCGAGCATGCCCGCCATGCTCTTGACGTAGGTTTTGGTCAGGTGGTTGTCGTCCAGGTAGACGAACGTATTACCGATGATGGGCGGACAGTAGATTCCCAGGCAGATCAGGTCCGTCATGTCCAAGAGGAACAGGTTCTGGTACTTACCCCTCACGGCGTCAAAGGGGCTGGGTTCGGCCAGGACGTCTGACTTCAGCGGGCGGCAATCAGGGCTGTCCACGCCTTTGGCGAGCGTGCAGTCCGTGAGGCTGTAAGTAAACCGTGGGTTATCCCGCACCGCCACCACCTGGATGCCCAGCCCCGTGACCTCAGGAATGAGGTCCTCGAAACCGTGGGTCAGTCGCTCGTCGGGCAAGGATGACACAGCCGCCGTGCCCACCATGAAGATGGCATCCGGCGCATGGTCCCGGATGTGGCTGCGCACTTCACTGTTGAACTCGTTGCAGCCCGGCTCGGACTCGGGGTCTTCTGTCATGAAGGGACAGGCTCCGGCGAGCAACGAGTAGACGCGCCAATGATGCTGCTCCGCCAACACTTCCAGGGCGGCAAGCCACTGCTGGGAGTGGGAGCTGCCAACTACCAGGACTGTCTTGGTGGCGTCGGCCCCGACGCCGTTCTGCTGGCAGTTGTCCTGAAGCAGCTGCGATTCCGGCTTAATGTCGCCCGAACATCCGTCGGACAGGTTGGCCCAGTCACTCCCAATCCTTTCCGCGGTGGGCTGGGTGAGCGCATTCGGAGCCACTTCATTCACATATGTGGGAAGGAGGGCTTTTGCACCGGGGTTATCGAAGACCATCCGCGCCTCCGCAGCTTGCTGGTCCACGTCCAACCTGTACTGGAAAGCGAGGAGGGGCGCGGACACCACTGCCAGGCAGGCCACGATCGCGATGACCGAGCGGCGGCGCTTCATCTCCGGCCACTTCCACTCACGGAAGGGCTTCTCTATGTACTTGGTGGTCAGGAAAGCCAAGACAAGTGACAGCGCAATAATGGCCGTGCCCGAAAGCCAGCCGGCGTGATCCTTGCCGCTCCAAGCCAAGGCAATCACCAGAATGGGCCAGTGCCAGAGGTAGAGGGCGTAGGAGTTGTCACCGAGCCGGACCAGGAATTTGGAACTCAGGATCCTGTCCACGCCGAAACGGCTCCCCGTCTGACCGGCTGCGATAACCGCGACGGCAGCCAGCGTGGGCCACAAGGCCACGAATCCAGGGAACGCAGTCTGCACCTGCAGAAGGATGCCGCAGGTGAGCATCGCTGCCACCCCAATCCAGCCCAAGGCCACACGGACAGGTTTGGAGAAGTTCAGGGCCGGCAGGATCAAGGCCACCAACGTGCCCAAAGCAAACTCCCACAAACGGGCAAAGGTATCGAAGTACGCCACTGCCTGGTTGTTGGCAGTGAAGATGATGGAGTAAATGAACGAGACCAGGAAAATGATCGCGAAGACGTACACCAGCGTGGCGCGGTAGCGGAGGGCAAAGCGGCGGCACACCAGCGCGACCGTTGCAAAGATGATGGGCCACAAAATGAACACCTGGCCCTGGATGGACAAGGACCAGAAGTGCTGCACAGGGCTCGCCATGCTGTGGTCGGTGGCGTAGTAATCAACTGCCAACTCCTGCAACAGCCTGTTCTCAAAGTAAAACAGCGAAGCCCAGGTTTGCTGGACGATTTCAACCCAGCGCGTGGCCGGCAGGAACGCGAAGGTTGCTGCGAGCGTGCCCACCAGAACTACGACGACGGCGGGCAGGAGCCGCCTGAACAGGTGCAGCCAGTGCCGCAGGAGGTCCATGGGGCGGCCCTGTTTGTAACGTCCCGTGAACTGCAGGGTCATGAGGAACGCTGAGATCAGGAGGAAGACATCAACGCCTCCGGAGACCCTGCCGATCCAGATGTGGTAACTGACCACCATGAGGACTGCGAGGGATCGAAGGCCTTGGATTTCGGGGCGGAACTTAGACTTCGCAACGGGTCCGGTAGCCCGCTTACCGTGGTGGGCAGGGGCTGGAATCGTTGGCGTCGTCACGTTAGGCAGTTCCTCAAAGCTTGTGGCACAAAGCATCAATATTACGCGGATTTAGCCGCGCAACCCATGGTGGAGGGTGTCCCTGGCCGCCATACGAAGCCCCATCAGCACAGGTCCAGCCATACATTCTGCCAGCCCAACCTGAGCGTGACCTGTGCTGATACTTCTTTGCCTCGTTAGCGTTGCCGTTCGGCGCGCCCCCTCCAACGTGACCCATTACACGTTTTATGAGGCTGCCTGGCCCGCTGCGTTTTGCTTCAATACTGGTTCCGTTGCACGGCCTGGATTCCGTTCAGCGAGCCGGCTGGCAAGGTAGCGGGCATCCCTGGTGACTCCGGGAAGCGTTGCCGAGGCTGCCGCGAAAAGGAACTCCTGACCGATGAAATAAACGCCCGGAACGTCGTGGGCCACTCCCCGTGTCTGTTGGGGCTCACCGAGGGCATCGAAGACCGGGAGTTTCACCCACGAGTAGTCCTCGTGGTAACCGGTGCACCAAATGACATTCGAAGCTTCCACACGACTCCCATCGTCCAGGACCGGCCGGCCCTCCGAAACCCCGGCCAGCCTCGGTACCAGGTGCACCCCCGCAGCAACCAGGTCCTTGGTCTTGGTCCGGATTAGTGGTGCCGCCATCGACTTGAATCCGGGAGCCGCCTTGCGACCGATGGGTGTGTTGAGATTCAGGACATGCAAACCGAGGAACCGCACCATGGGAAGGGCGAAGCGTGCAGCCGTCCGGCCATGCCGCATAGGCATCTCACCGCTGGGGCGTCCCGCCAGTTGAGTGGCATGGGATTTGCCAACTTCAAGGGCTATTTCAGCTCCTGAATTGCCCAGCCCCACCACCAGGACGGGGCCATCCTTCAACTGCCCGGGATTCCTGTAGTCCTCTGAATGCAGTTGCAGTATCTCCGAATCCAAATCTCCTGCGAACTGCGGCTTCTTGGGCAGATGGTGTCCTCCTGTAGCAATCACCACGTTGTTGCAGCGCCAGCTGCGATCTCCCGCTGCCACGGTAAACACGTCTCCGACACGATTGATCTGGTCCACGAGGACGTTTGGGACGAAGGGGAGGTCAAAGCGGCGCACATAGTCCTCCAGATAGTCAGCCAGTTGATCCTTTGTGGGGAACGCAAGGTGGTCACCGGGGAAAGGCGCTCCTGGGAGGCCGTCATACTTGGCGGGCGTAAAGAGCCGCAGCGAGTCCCAGCGTTGGCGCCAGGCTTCCCCCGGCCTCCCGTTCTGATCCAGTATCAGGAAGGTCCTGCCTTCCTGGGCCAAGAAGTATCCCAGCGCGAGCCCTGCCTGCCCACCTCCCACGATGATCGTGTCCACTGTCGATTCCAGGTTGGCGTTCATTGTTCTGTCCCTTCAGTTACTGGTTCTCCGATTGGTTCATTGAGAGCGTCGTCAGGGACCTTCCGGTAGCGCAGGCACCACAAGAGCATGAGGGCGGAAGCAACAATGTAGAAGGAGTGCAGCAGCCAAACGGGGCCCGCCGGGAGGTCAAAGACATAGAACGAATGCACTGCATTGGCCACGTTGGTGGTGGCGATGTTGCCGACGCTGTAGGACTCAAGGTCCTTGGTGCGCACAGCTTTGAGAAGCATGGGCAGCATGCTGGCTGCAAAAAGCACTGTGGATACGGTGCCGGCAAGCAGTGGAATGTTCATAACGCCAAGCTATGAGTCCAGCCCCTTACGCCGCGTCGGCAGAATGACGCATTTCAGTACACGCTGCATGGGTATTTCTGCGCAGGAGATGACTGAGGGTCAGTGGATCAGGCCGTGCTCAAAGGCGTAGCCGGTCGCGGCCGCCCTGGAGGGCACCGCGAGCTTGGAAAGAATGTTGCTGACGTGCCGGGCTACCGTCTTTTCGCTGAGGTAAAGCTCGCGGGCGATGGTCCGGTTGGCATTGCCGCCCGCGATCAGGCGCAGGACTTCCAGTTCCCTGCTGGTCAACGGAGATGCGTCCACGCTCGTTTCGCCAGTCAATTCCAAAACATCTGCTGCTGCCGGAGTTGCCCCGAGATCGGCGAACTCTGCTTTTGCGGCTTCAAACTCCATCGCAGCAGAGTCCTGGTCGCCCAGCAAGTTGCAGGCACGGCCCGCCAGCACCCTGCAGCTGGCGGCGCCAAAGGGGGCCTCTAGGCTGTACCAAAGACGCCAAGCTTTCCTCGCCGCGGCCAGGGCCGCATGGGGATTTCCTTCGGCGAGCAGCACGTTGGCTTCAGCCTGGGCAGCGATAGCCTGTTCCAAGGGCCTGCGCGCGTCCCTGACCGGTGCCGCGAATTCGTCGGCCGCTGCGCGTGCCGCTTCAAGATCGCCGGCGGCAAGCTCGATGTCCACCACCGCAGGGAGCAGTCGACGGCGGTTGGCAGGATCCGCGCCGGACATCGCTCGGCGCACCATGGATTGGGCTTGTGCTGCCTTGTGCTGCCTGACGAGCATGAGGGCCAACCCCGGCAGTGCTTCGAAGCCGGTCTCGGCGGCTTTGGCATAGGCCGAGGCCGCTTCTTCATCAAGGCCGGTCAGGCGAAAGAGCTCGCCTTGAAAGTACCAGGCGCCCCAAGTCGCTTCGGGGTCGCCGTGTCGAGAACGGTCTTGGGCGATCTTGAGTGCCGCCATGGCTTCCTCCCAAGCTCCATGGAGGATGAACAACTCGGCCCTGTGCGTTTGGCATTGCCCGCTGAACATGACCATGTCAGGCTGCTGCCCGCACCAGCGTGCCAGCGCAGCCGTCCACTCGTGCGCGCGCTGCACGTCCAAGGTCAGGCGGCAGCTTCCGATCACAGCGCAGTAGATGATGCCCGAGGGGATGGGCGAGACTTCCCCGGCGCTTACGGCGACCATCGCTTCGTCCAGGAAACCGAGGCCTTCATCGGGGAATCCCAAGTTGATCCGGGCAGTCCCAACGCCCAACTGCCCCAACGCCGTCAGGTCACGGTCGTGGAACCGCTGTCCCAAGGCCAAAGCGCGGCTGAAGAGCTCGTTGCTGGTCTCCGGATTCCCTCCATACAGTGCTCCCAGTGCTGTCGGGATCAGGACGTAGCCCTCGGCTTCCGTGGGGTCTACCATTCCGTCCAGCATGCGCTTGGCACGGGACAACCAGCCGGAACCCCGCGCCTGTTCCCCGAGGTTCATGAGGTAGAGGACCAGCCACGCTGCACAGCGGGCCGCCCCTGCCATATCCCCCACGGTCACGTACTCGTCATGGGCTCTCGTCAGGTAGGCGACGCCCTCCGATTCCTTACCCAGGAGCATCGCCACGGATGCCACCAGCTCAATGTCTTGGGGAGGCAGACCACCCTCTGCGTCCGCGCGGGCAAGGCAATCCAGAGCATCGCTCCAGCGATGCTCGGAGAACGCCGAGCGTCCCAGGTCCAAGGCTGTGGCAGGCATCGTCATGGCTCACCTTGCGGCGACGATGCACCCCGGTGACGCACCCAAGCCGCCGTATTAGCGTCAGGTTACCGCCGCCGTCGTACGCTCACAATAGCCGCCCCGCGCAAAGCCGCAGACAACAAAAGCCCCGGTCAACGTGACCGGGGCTTTTGTAAAACAGGCCGTTAGTGCTGGTGGCCTGCGTGTGCGTCTTCTTCCTCAGCCGGCTTCTCGGCAACCAGGGTCTCGGTGGTGAGAACCAGGGCAGCGATGGAAGCGGCGTTGCGGAGAGCCGAACGGGTGACCTTGACGGGGTCGATCACGCCAGCGGCGATCAGGTCCTCGTACTCGCCGGACTTGGCGTTGAAGCCGTGGTTGGCTTCGAGCTCGGAAACCTTGGCAACAACAACAAAGCCGTCGAAGCCTGCGTTCTGGGCGATCCAGCGCAGCGGCTGAACCAGGGCGCGGCGGACGATGCCCACAGCAGCTGCTGCGTCGCCTTCGAGCGCCTTCACGGCCGGGGACTCGTCCAGTGCCTTGAGGGCGTGGATGAGAGCGGAACCGCCACCGGAAACGATGCCTTCTTCGAGGGCTGCACGCGTGGAGGAAACTGCGTCCTCGATGCGGTGCTTCTTTTCCTTCAGCTCAACCTCGGTGGCTGCGCCAACCTTGATCACGCCGATGCCGCCGGCCAGCTTGGCCAGGCGTTCCTGCAGCTTTTCCTTGTCCCAGTCGGAGTCCGTCCGGGTGAGCTCAGCACGCAACTGTGCAACGCGGTCGGCAACGTCCTGGGCCGTGCCGGCGCCGTCAACGATGGTGGTGTTGTCCTTGGTCACCGTGATGCGGCGCGCAGTACCAAGCACCTCCAGGCCAACGGTGTCCAAGGTCAGGCCGAGGTCCGGGGAAACAACCTGGGCGCCCGTGAGCGTGGCGATGTCCTGGAGCATGGCCTTGCGGCGGTCGCCGAAGCCCGGAGCCTTGACGGCAACAACGTTGAGCGTGCCGCGGATGCGGTTGACGATCAGCGTGGAAAGGGCTTCGCCTTCGATGTCTTCAGCGATGATGAAGAGCGGCTTGTTTGCCTGCAGGGCCTTCTCCAGCAGCGGCAGGAAGTCCTGCAGCGAGGAGATCTTGCCCTGGTTGATCAGGATGAGGGCGTCCTCAAGGACGGCTTCCTGGCGCTCAGCGTCGGTGACGAAGTACGGGGAAAGGTAGCCCTTGTCGAACTGCATGCCCTCGGTGAGGACCAGTTCGGTCTGGGTGGTGGAGGACTCTTCAATGGTGATCACACCATCCTTGCCAACCTTGCCGAATGCTTCAGCCAGCAGTTCGCCAACTTCGTCGCTCTGCGCGGAGATGGCTGCAACGCTGGCAACCTGGGTGCCTTCAACTTCGCGGGCGTTCTCCAGGAGGCGGGCGGCGACGGCTTCGACGGATACCTCGATGCCGCGCTTGATCTCGCCCGGAGCTGCGCCGGCAGCAACGTTGCGGAGGCCTTCCTTGACCAGCGCCTGTGCCAGCACGGTAGCCGTGGTGGTGCCGTCACCGGCGACGTCGTTGGTCTTGGTGGCTACTTCCTTGGCCAGCTGTGCGCCAAGGTTCTCGTAGGGGTCGTCAAGCTCAACTTCGCGGGCGATGGTCACGCCGTCGTTGGTGATCGTGGGAGCGCCCCACTTCTTGTCCAGCACGACGTTGCGGCCGCGCGGGCCAAGCGTCACCTTGACAGTGTTGGCGAGCTTGTCGATACCGGCCTCAAGAGACCGGCGGGCAGCATCGTTAAAAGCAAGCTGCTTTGCCATGGTTGTGTCCTTTCAAGACAGAAAACCCGCACCGCTGACGGGTTGGAATGATTCCAACGCGGCGGCGGTGCGGGGCTCCGGGAAGTTACTTTACGACGATCGCAAGGACGTCGCGGGCGGACAGAACGAGGTACTCGTTGCCGCCGGTCTTGACTTCGGTTCCACCGTACTTGGAGTAGATGACGACGTCGCCAACAGCTACGTCAACCGGTACGCGGTTGCCGTTGTCATCGAAGCGGCCGGGGCCGATTGCAACAACTTCGCCTTCCTGCGGCTTCTCCTGTGCGGAGTCCGGAATTACCAGGCCGGAAGCCGTGGTCTGCTCTGCTTCGAGCGGGCGAACAACAATACGATCCTCAAGAGGCTTAATCGAGACCGACACTCGGACTCTCCTTTTCATGAGCTGATTCATGGACTAAGAACTAGGGTGCCGGAGCGTACAACCGTCGTCGCGGTGCCGGAAGACGCTTGGCGTGATTAGCACCCTCCGGGGGAGAGTGCTAACAAGACTCTATGTAAGCGTTAGCACTCGGTCAAGGTGAGTGCCAGCATTTCGTCATGGGTGAACGTCCGTCACCTGCCGGTGAGGTCGTCCAGATCGTAGTCTTCGCCGTCATCGTCTTCGTCCAGCAGAGCGTTGCCACGGTTCAGATACAGCACCACGGCGGCGGCAACGGCCACGACGCCGGAGATCACCAGCGTGATGATTCCACCGGTCCTGGCTCCGCTGTAAAGTTCGCGGATGCCTCGCGCTTCATCCGTGGCGTCATTGACGCTTTTGCCAGCGACGGAGTAGGTGGCGGCATTGAAGGAATCCAACGCGAAGATAATGACGAGCAGGCCGATGCACACCACCGCGATCACTCCCCCTGCTATGAGGGCGGGGCGCGCGAATTTTGCCATGGTTGAGGGGTGCGGGGCTGCGTTGTCTTCCATGAAAACAACCTTATCGGGCTGATTAGCCGGTCACGCTGTCAAGTGCCGCGCCGTTAGGCTTGATCCCATGCCTCACGCACCGCAGGAACAGATCGCCCCCTTGCTGACCACTGAAGGATGGGAACTTCTTGCCTCCCTGGGGCCCTACCGGGAGGCCGATTCGTTCAGCGTCAACGCGCACCTTCGGAAGGCCGGTCACTCCCCCGAACTCGTGGCCGCGGTGCTCACGCAATCCCGGCTGCGGACACGCGCAGAGGCAAAGTTCGGCGAGTTTGCCCGGCAGATGCTGTTCACCCAAGCCGGTTTGGAACAGGCCACGCGATTGAACGTCGCAGCCCGGCACGCGGAGCGCTTTGCGAAGGCCGGCATCTCGCACGTTGCAGACCTCGGCTGCGGCCTTGGCGCCGATTCCATGGCGATGGCGTCAATGGACATTTCCGTGACCGCCGTTGAGATGGATGAAACCACTGCCGCCTGCGCCACCATCAATCTCATGCCCTTCCCGCATGCCACCGTGGTGCATGCGGATGCAACCTCCGTAGAGTTGGACGGGATGGACGGGGTATGGCTGGATCCTGCCCGCCGAACCACGTCCACGTCCGGAACCAAGCGGATTTGGGATCCTGAAGCCTTCTCTCCCCCGCTGTCCTTCGTAGAACGTCTGGCGGCGACCGGCCGCGCTATCGGCGTCAAGATGGGTCCCGGCATTCCCCACGACTCCGTGCCCCCAGGCTGTGAAGCCCAGTGGGTCTCAGTGGGCGGAGACGTCACCGAAGTGACCCTCTGGTTCAACGCTGTGGCGCGCCCCGGCGTGCGTCGGGCCGCGCTGGTGATCGGCAACCAGGGCGCCGCTGAAATCACCAGCGGCGCGGATTTCGACGGCGGTCCGGTAGCCGTCGTCGGGCCCGTTGAGGGCTTCCTCTACGAACCGGATGGTGCGGTGATCCGCGCAGGACTGGTGGCCGACGTCGCCGAAAGGCTGGGCGGGCACCTCGTGGACGAGCACATCGCCTACATCTGCGCCCCCGAGCTTCACGACACCCCTTTCGCCCGCGCCTTCAAGGTGCTTGAGGTGATGCCGTACAACGTCAAGGCCCTGAAGGCCTGGGTGAAAAACCAGGGCATCACTGTGCTGGACATCAAGAAGCGCGGCACTGCCGTGACGCCGGAAGAACTTCGGAAGCAATTGCTGCCTGCCAAGCCCGTCAAAGGCAAGGATGCGAAAACAGCCACCCTGGTCCTCACCAGGATCGGCGAGGAAAGAGTGGCTGTTGTCGTGGAGCCGGTGACGGCCTAGAGCGTCAGCGGCGCGAGAACTCCGAGGCTTCCCGGACCTGCTCGGCGCTAGGTCGCACACCCGTGTACAGGACAAACTGCTCCTCAGCCTGGATGGCGATGACCTCGGCACCCGTGATCACAGGCTTACCGGCGGAGCGTGCGGCGGAGATAAGGGGCGTCTCCGAAGGCAAGGCGACGACGTCGAACACCACCTGTGCAGCGGCGATCGTGGCGTCGTCGAAGGACTGGGCGGTTTCATCCGCACCTGCCATTCCCAGCGGCGTGACGTTAATGATGAGATCGGCTGTGGAGCCGTTGACGTCATCCTGCCAAGCGAAGCCGTAGAGATCTGCCAGCGCGCGGCCGGTGTCCTCGTTGCGGGCCACGATGGTGACGGCGGTGAACCCGGCGTCCCGAAGTGCTGCGGCTACGGCCTTCGCCATGCCGCCTGCACCGCGGAGGAGCACGCTGTGGCTGTTGGGAACCTGATGGTCCTTCAGCAGCCGGGCAATGGCGATGTAGTCCGTGTTGTAGGCAGTCAGCACGCCATTGTCGTTGACGATGGTGTTCACCGAATCGATGGCCTTGGCCGACGGGTCCATGACGTCAACCAGCGGGATGACGGCTTCCTTGTACGGCATGGACACCGCGGCGCCCCGGATCGGGAGGCCGCGGATGCCAGCCACTGCAAGGGCGATGTCCGCCGGGGCGAATGCCTTGTAGACAAAGTTCAGGCCGAGCAGATCGTACAAATAATTGTGGAACCTGGTCCCGATATTGCTGGGCCGGGCCGCAAGCGAAATGCACAGGGACATGTCTTTGTTCAGGATTGGCATTCCCCCATTAAACACGCCCATTTATCAGCGACGTGCGGTTAGCCCTGCCGCGCCTTCATCCGCGGGTTGTTCTTGTTGATGACGAACGTCCGTCCACGCCTGCGGACAATTTGCGCACCGGGGATCTTCTTGAGGGCACGCAGCGAATTCCTGACCTTCATGGTGTTTCTCCTTTGGTTGGGTGTTTGGTTTAGAGGGCGTCGCTGAGTTCCACGGGGTCGTCCCAGACGCCGAAGTCCTGCTTCATTTCAGCCTGGGTGAGTTGGCAACTGTCCAGGAGGTCGCGAAATTCCCGGGCGTCGATGTCCTCCGAACGGCCGGTGATCGCCAGCACAGTTCCACGGTCGCCGTGGCTGGGGTGCCAGTCCAGGACAGAGTCGACGTCGGCACCCGTCTTTCCGGGGTGTGCCTGGCCAGGTTCGGCCGAGTCCGCCAGCCATTTCCCGGTACTTTCGAGCCAGACCCGCGGCCCAATACCTTGGACGGCGATCCGCGTTTTCGGCGCGGATGCGATCCAAAGACGGCCACGCAGCCAGTGCGTTCCAGCCGCCAATTGGGGCAGTGCTTCACGGAAACGTCCCGGATGCAGCGGACGGCCCGCCCTGTGCAGCACCGTGCGGAAGGAACCCTCCGCTTCAATGACGGGCACCCGCACCACGCCGGGCCGGTTACGGGCCGCTGCCTCGGCGTCGTCGAAGCAGCCCGGCCGGTATTCGTCAGCGGCGCCAACAACGCCGGCATGGGACGCCAGCTGGCCGAGTAGTTCGACACCGAGCAGCCACTGCGCGGAACCTTCGCGAGGATCACCGGTGAGCACAGCCCCCAATCCAGGGTGCACCATGACGGTGTCCACCTGCCCGAACTCGCCGATCAGAAATTCTCCGCTGGTGCGCTCATCAGTGGGCATGGAGGTGAAACCGGATTCGAACAGCGTGTGACGGTCCCATATATGGTCGTCCAGGTCTACCGGGTCCAGGGCCAGCACGGCGTTGTCGATCACAGCCGGGCGACTCAGGCCACGCCGCAGCTCGGTAACGGCCATCCCTGCCGCAACGCCGGGCGGGAGGCCCAGCACTACGTGGTCGAAACCGCATGAGGCGAGACGTTCCGCCGTCGGGACTACGTCCAACCTGACAGTGCAGCTGAGGCAACCATGCTCCAGCTGTGTGGTTTCGCGCTCGAACAGCTGACCGTCCCGGTAGACGCGACGCAGGACCAAGGAGCCATCCAGCAGATCGTGAAGGACCACCACGGAGTTGGTGTGGGTTTGGCCGAGCCTGGCAGCGGCTGACTCCCGGCATTGACTGTCCAGTGAACTGACGACTGTGAGATGCATGCGCTTATTCTATTGAGAAGCATTCTCAATAGCAAATGACCGGCCCTCTCCCGTAAGGCCCCAGCAGCAACCTGTGTTCCCGCTGCATTAGACTTGATCCGACCGCTGGCGGCCCCACAGCGGGGAACCGTGCCCGGCAGAGACAAGACAATGAGGGGACTACGTGCAGATTGATTTTGCGCCATCCAGGCAATCGACACTGGGTGTGGAATGGGAGTTGGCGCTCGTCAATGCACGCACCGGGGAATTGGTATCAGTGGCCAACGACGTCCTGAAGGGCGTCGCAGCGAACCACCCCGACCTCAACGAGGACGACGAACACCCCCATATCAAGCGCGAGCTGCTCCTCAACACGGTGGAACTGGTCACCGGCATTTGCGAGACCGTCAAGGACGCCAAAGAGGACCTCAGCCGATCCCTCGCCGCCGTCCGTGAAGTCACCGATCCCATGGGCGTGGAAGTATTCTGCGCAGGCAGCCACCCGTTCAGCCCTCCCCTGCTCCAGCCCGTAACGGACAAGGAGCGCTACGCCAAACTGATCGAGCGGACCCAATGGTGGGGACGCCAAATGGTGATCTACGGCGTTCACGTCCACGTGGGCATCGACCACCGAGACAAGGTCCTTCCCATTCTGGACGGCTTGGTCAACTACTTCCCGCACTTCCAAGCCCTGTCCGCCTCCAGCCCTTACTGGGCTGGAGAAGAAACCGGCTACGCGTCACAGCGCGCACTCATGTTCCAGCAGCTTCCCACTGCCGGGCTTCCCTTCCAGTTCGAAACATGGGAAGCCTACGAGTCCTACGTCCAGGACATGTTCACCACAGGTGTCATTGATGCGACGTCGGAAATCCGTTGGGATATCCGGCCGGTGGCGAACCTGGGCACTATTGAAATGCGCATCTGCGACGGCTTGGCCACCCTTGAAGAAGTAGGCGCCATCGCTGCGCTGACGCAATGCCTGGTGGACGAGTTCTCCTCCATCCTCGACGCCGGCGGCAGCATCCCCACCATGCCCCCATGGCATGTGCAGGAGAACAAATGGCGTGCCGCACGCTACGGCATGGAAGCGATCATCATCCTCGACGCCGAGGGCAACGAGCAGTTGGTCACGGAGCACCTCGCGGAAACCGTCTCGCGGCTGGAACCCGTGGCAGCCAAGCTCGGCTGCTCGGAAGAACTGGCCGACGTCTTGAAGATCATCCAGCGCGGAGCAAGCTACCAGCGCCAGCGCCGCGTCGCCGCAGAACACAACGGAGACCTGCAAGCAGTGGTGATGGACCTCGTGCAACAGATGCGCAAGGGGCCTGACGCTTAGGCGAATTGCCACAGAGGCAGGTGACGCGATTGACGAGACTTACGGGGACTGCACTTTGCAGGACGCCTTCGACGGGTCTCGTTTCGTCCTAGGCGCCGAAGAGCTTCTTGCTGATGAAGTTGTTTCGCCTGGTCGATTTCGTTGGGTGTGCCGGCTTTGCGATTCTGCCATTCGTGCTGAGGGAAAACACCTGCGCCTTCACCGATGAACCCCAGAGCGGACGGTGCTGCATGCCCGCCGTCGTAGCCGGGGCCGCCGAGCCAACCGGCTTTGCGCTGCTGATAGCCGTTACGGTTCGCGTCGCCGACGAGGGTTGAGACGACATGGCCCTTGGCCGATACGGGGTGCCCGTCACTGTCCATCTTGATAGTGAACGTGTTCTGCAGACCACCGTCGACCTGGACAACGACGTTGTAGGTGACGTTGGGCATGGGCTTGTTCAGCTCCACGGACCAGGCACCTCTGACTCCGGCGTAAGTGTTAGCTGAACTTAGCCGTCCACCCATGACTGGTGTCGTTCGTACTATGCTCCGAAGAGCTTTTTGCTGATCCTGGCGAAGATGCCGGAAGTGGGCCATCGGAAACGACGCTGATCCACTGGTGGCAGACCTTCGGGTTGCGACAAAGAGGACTGCAAAGGCCGCAACGTCGTCAAGCGCAAGTTCAACACCTTCAAGCAGTGCCAGGCTCGGACTGTGCAGTAGGACATTCCCCCCACTCACCAGCCGCAGCGGCACGGTCCGCAGAGCCGATCGAGCATCCGGCTGCGAGCTCGAGGGGTCGGTCCCGACGACTAGTTTCGGCCATGGCGCCTGCCCTGATGGAGAAGCTCAGGCGGGCACTGACACCGTAGTCACCGGCATGGAGGAATCCGGCGCGAAGGAAACTCCACTGGGACTGATGCCGGCCATGATCAGCTGGGCACCAAGCGCAGCAACCATAGCCCCGTTATCCGTGCACAGGCCCAGCGGCGGAACATGCAGCGTGATCCCGGCGGAGGCACAACGCTGCCCAGTCAACTCGCGGAGCCTCGAGTTCGCTGCCACACCCCCACCGAGCAGGACGTCCGTGATGCCGTGCTCTTTGCAAGCCAGGACTGCCTTCGAACTGATGACGTCCACCACGGCTTCCTGGAACGCTGCTGCAATGTCTGCCACGGGGACTTCCTCGCCACGGGCTTCGAACTGCTCAACACACCGGGCCACCGCTGTTTTCAGGCCGCTGAAAGACCAGTCGTAGCGGTGCGGCCCCTTCTCCTCCGCCGTACCCATGTACTTGGGCTGAGTGAGTCCGCGCGGGAAACGGATGGACTTGGGGTTTCCTTGGCGCGCCAGCTTGTCGATTGCAGGCCCACCCGGGTAGCCGAGGCCAAGGATGCGGGCCACTTTGTCATAGGCTTCACCGGCGGCGTCGTCGATGGTTGACCCCAGGAGTTCCACGTCATCCGTGATGCTCCGGATGCGCAGGATTTCCGTGTGCCCACCCGATACCAGCAATGCCCCGAGGTTCTCCGGGAGCTTGCCTGCACCCAAGCCGGCGGCAGCAACGGCGTCGTGCTTTCCTTCCGAAACCCGGTTGCCGTCCAGCAGTCCCACCCCAACGTGTGCCACCAAATGGTTGATCGCGTACAGCGGCTTGCCGGTGGCAACGGCCAGCGCCTTCGCGGCACAAACACCCACCATGAGCGCACCGGCCAGGCCCGGGCCGGACGTGACGGCTATGGCGTCGATGTCCTCCAAGGTGACACCGGCCTCTTGCAGTGACTCCTGCAAGGTGGGCACAAAGGCGTCCAAGTGCGCGCGCGAAGCGATCTCCGGGATGACCCCGCCAAAGCGGACATGCTCATCCATTGACGAGGACACGGTGTTGGTCAAAAGGGTGGTACCCCGCACGATTCCAACACCGGTCTCGTCGCAGGATGACTCGATGCCAAGCACCAGCGGCTGCTTCTGCTGTTCCGGAAATGGCCGGCTCACGCTGTGGCTCCTTCTTGGGACTCATGTTTGTTCAGTTCAAGACGCATGATCAGGGCATCAGTACCGTCCCGGTAATAGCGGGGACGCACGTGGATCTGCTCGAAGCCGAAGCGCAAGTACAGTTGCTGGGCGCGGGGGTTATCCGCCCGGACTTCCAGCAGGACGTCTGCCGCACGGCGGCGCCGCGCTTCATCAATCAGTTCCGTCAGGATGGCCGAGCCGATTCCCTTGCCTTCGAATTCAGGCACGACGGCGATCGTCTGGACGTCCGCGATCGGCTCGATGCACATCAATCCGGCGTAGGCCACGATCTCCCCTGCAACCTCGGCCACCACATAGCGCCGGGTCTCGGGCTGGGCCAACTCATCGAAGAACATCTGCAGGGGCCACGCGTCCACGGGGAACAACCGGCGCTCCAAGGCCTCCACCGCCGGGATGTCGGCCTCCGTCATGTCGCGCAAGGAAACCCCGGCGAGTTCCAGCTTGGGTGACAGTTTCACAGTGCCCCTCCCATCACAACGCACGCTTCCTGGGTCCGGGCACCTGGGCGTCCGATTCGCGCAAGTACAGCGGAGTGGAGTCCAACAACGCCTGTCCGGCCGTGAGCTTGGCCAAAGCGAACTGGCCCAGCGACGCCGCATCCGGCTGCGTGGTGGCGAAATCTTCATCCGCTTTCAAGACATCGGAATACAAGCCTGCGCCTGCGCCGAACACCGGCAAGTCCGGAAGCTCGGAGGCGAAACCAACATGGGGGCCGTCCACAAGTTCCGGAAGCTGGCCGTCGTCCAATGTATAACGGGCCCAGTACACCTCTTTGCGCCGGGCATCCGTAGCAACAAGGAATTCGGGGGTGGCCGCCGTGGACTCCGCAACTTCCAACGCGATGGCATCCAGGCTCATCAGCCCGTACAAGGGCTTGTTCCACACGAAAGCGAGGGTGCGGGCGGTCGCAATGCCGGAGCGGAGTCCGGTGAAAGGGCCAGGTCCCACGCCGGTGACGATCGCGTCGATGTCCGAGCCCGTGACCCCCGCGCCAGCCAGAAGCTTCTGGATCCCGGGAGCCAGCACTTCGGCGTGGCTGCGGGTGTCCTCCGTGGCAAAGGATTCCACCACGCTTTCCATGGCATCGTCCGAAATCAGGGCCGCGCTGGCAACCGCTGAAGTATCAATAGCCAGGATCAGCATCAATTGCCTTCCACCAGGGCAGTAGTTTCAAGGAGTTGCGGCGTTATGGCCCAACGGGGACCGAATCCCCGGAAAACGATAGTGCGGGGCTCGTCGTCGTCATCGGTATCGAAGTCCAACACGTCGCCGTCCGTAGCCGCTGCCGTGCTTTCCCCACCGACAGCTCTGAGCAGGTCAACCTCTAAACGGCTGTCCGAGAGGTGCTCCACACGGTCCCGGCCCCACTCCACAACGGTGACCGCTGTGTCCATGGTGTTCTCAAGATCGATGTCATCGATCTCCGCTGCCGAGTCCAACCGGTACGCGTCAACATGGACCAGGTCCGGACCACCCGGCCTGGGGCCATCGGCAAGATTGGGGTGGATCCTGACCAGCACGAACGTGGGCGAAATGATGCCGGCACGGACGCCCAGACCCTCGCCGAGTCCCTGGGTGAACGTCGTCTTGCCCGCACCCAGTTCGCCGGTCAGGACCAGAAGATCCCCGGCCTCCAGCACCTCACCTAGAGCTGCTGCGAGCGCGTGCGTCTGTTCCGCCGTCGTGACCTTCAGCGTTCGCTCCCACTGTGGATTGCTCACAGCGCTGCCGTTTCGGCTTGGCCGCTGACGACCGCCGGTGCGTGCGGCTGTGCGGGCATTTCGTTGACGTAGCTGCGAGGGACCCGGGGGCTGATGCGCGTCACGATTTCGTAGTTGTTGGTTCCGGCGGCGGCCGCCCAATCATCCGCGGTGGGGCCGCCGTCGGCACCGTTGCCGAACATCACGGCCTCCGCGCCCTTGAGGCCTGCCGCCGCTTCAGGGGACAGCGGTCCCAAGTCGATGACCATCTGGTCCATGGCAATCCTGCCGACTACCGGGTAGTTGATGCCGTTCACCCGCACGGGGCCCCCGGTGGCAATCCTGGGGACGCCGTCAGCATAGCCCAGCGGCACCAGGCCCAGCGTGCTTTCCTCGATGGTCCGGTAGTTGAGTCCGTAGGAAACACCCTGGCCTTCGGGCACCTTCTTGCAGTTGGACAGTAGTGTCCGGACGGTCATGGCGGGATGCAGGCCAAGTTCAGCAGACGTTGCACCGTCAAAGGGCGACAATCCGTAAATGCCCAGGCCCACGCGGACCAGGTCGAAGTGGGAGTCCGGGCGGGACAGGGCTGCGGGCGTGTTGGCAATGTGCCGGACCTCGGTATCCACGCCGGCGTCCTCCGCCATGGCAAGGGCTTCGCGGAAAACGGCCAGTTGCTCATCGGTTTCCGGGCGTTCCGGCTCGTCAGCAACTGCGAGGTGCGAGAAAACGCCCACCACCCGCAGGAGGCCTTGGTCCTGGTATTCCATGGCCTGGCCCAACAACTGGTCCCAATCGGCGATGGTGCACCCGTTGCGGCCCAGACCTGTGTCCACTTTGAGGTGCACACGCGCCGGGCGCTCCTGTTCCCGGGCTGCAGCCACCACGGCTTCCAGCTCCCAGCCGGAAATTCCGACGTCGATGCCGGCGGCGACTGCCGCTTGGAAGTTGCTTTCGCGGGTGTGCAACCAGGCGAGCAGCGGGGCTTCGACACCGGCGGCGCGCAAGGCGAGCGCTTCGGAAATGTGGGCGACGCCCAGCCAGGCAGCTCCGGCGTCGAGGGCTGCCCGGGCAACCTGTACAGCACCGTGGCCGTAAGCGTCTGCCTTCACCACGGCCATAACAGCGGCCGGGGAGGCAATACCGACGAACTGACGAACGTTGTGCCGCACGGCGTCGAGGTCGATCACGGCGGAGCGTTCCAGCACCGCTGACTTTGCTATGGAGGCCTTCGACCCGATACCGATATCTGCAGCTGCTTCGTAAGTCACCCTAGAGATTCTAGTGCTGTCAGTGAACTCGGGTTAACTGCGGGCACCCCGCGCCCCTACTGTGCGTCCGACAAATGCGCGATGGTGGCCCGGGCTCGTCGTTGGGCCTCCGCCGGGATGTCCTTCACGATCGGTTCCAAAAAGGCGAAGCGCCGCAACCATTGACTCGACTGACGTTCCTTCCGCGCGTTCGCCCGTTGCCACCAGTCGGCGATGTCGCCCCACCCCGGTGCTGCCAGTGAGCCACCAACTTCCTGGACCGCCAAGGAGGCGCAAAGGTTCGCGAACCGTAGCCTGTCCCCCAATCTCCAGCCTGCCAGGCATCCCACAATGAAGGCCGCCCCGAAACAGTCCCCCGCACCGGTGGGATCGGAAGCCGATACGGGCAGTGACGGCACCCATTCCTCTTCCCCGGTTTCCGAATCCACTGCCACCGCGCCTTGAGGGCCAAGAGTTACCACGGCCACCGGGACGCGGTCAGCCAGCGAATACAACGCCGCCCACGGGTCAGCTTTTCCGGTGAACGCCATCGCTTCGGGAGCATTGGGCAGGAAGGCATGGAAGTTGGCCAGCTGGTCCAGCCGCCGCTCCGACCACTGCCCGGTGGGGTCCCAGCCCACCACGCCAAAGAGTTTGGTGCCTGCATCCTTCGCTGCGAGCATCCACGGTTCCATCTCCTCGCCTAAATCGGCGACGGCGGCGAGCGCCTTGGGTGGCTTCCCAATCAGTTCCGAGGAACTGATCGGGGCGGGGTGGCCGTGCGTGACCATGGACCTGTCCTGGTTGACGCACATGGATACCGTCACTGGTGAGTGCCAGCCGGGAACTCTTTGCGAGAGCGAGAGGTCAACGTGTTCCTGGCTTTCCAGGATCTGCCAGTTGTAATCGCCGTAGCCGTCGTCCCCGAAGGTTGCCGCGAGGTTGGTCCGCAAGCCCAGCCGGGAAGCGGCAATGGCCTGATTAGCAACACCTCCCGGGCAACTGCCCATGCCTTCGCTCCACACCTCCGTGCCGGGTTCGGGAGCGTGCGGAAGTCCGGTAAAAATGATGTCCTGGAAAACCGTTCCTGTCAGGAGGAGATCGCACTGGTGGTCCCCGTCCGACCGCACGGCAGCCAAGGGGTCGAATCGTCGCTGGGGCATAGCGTCCATGCACGGCAGACTACGCTGCACGTGCTGGGCTGCATAGACTCGGATCATGCGGCTCATGATCGCCGGCGGCGGCGGATTCCGGGTTCCCCTTGTGTACCGCGCCTTGTGTGCGGGTCCCTTTGCCGGGTTGGTAGATGAACTCGTCCTCTTTGACGTGGACGGCTCACGGCTCGCTGCCATGGAGGCGGTACTCCGCGACATGCCCGCCGACGAAGGTTCCGCTCCCGCCGTCGTGGTTTCCACGGACCTCGGGCAGGCACTCACCGGGACGGACATGGTGTTCGCCGCGATCCGTCCGGGCGGCACCGCCGGGCGGATCACTGACGAACAGATTCCCTTGGGATTGGGGTTGCTGGGTCAGGAGACGACAGGCGCAGGAGGCATCTCGTACGCTCTCCGCTCCATTCCCCACATGTTGGAACTCGCTGCGGCGATGCGTCGCCACTGCCCCGACGCGTGGCTCATCAACTTCACCAATCCGGCTGGCATGGTCACCGAAGCGCTGGTTCCCATCCTGGGGCGCCGGGTGATCGGCATCTGCGACTCGGCCGGTGGCTTGGTCCAGCGCGCTGCCCGCGCTGCCGGTGCGCCCCTCAACGAAGGAACCCTCGACGGCGTGGGCTACTACGGCCTGAACCACCTCGGGTGGCTTTATCGGTTGGCACCTGCTGGACGGGACCTGTTGCCGGGTCTGCTGTCCGACCGCGTTGCCCTGGAGACCATGGAGGAAGGGCGGTTGTTCGGGCAGCACACTCTGGAAAAACTCGGCTGCCTGCCCAACGAATACCTTTACTACTACTACCAAACGGCACAGGCCACCGAAGCCATCGGACAGCAAAGCGAAACCCGTGGAACGTCTATCCACCAACAGCAAAATTCGCTGTACCCAAGCCTTCTTCAGGATCCGCATCCGTACCGGCTGTGGGATGCCGCCCGACGCTCCCGCGAGGAAGGCTACCTGGCCGAAGCCCGGACGCACGGGGAGCAACGCGACGAGTCTGATCTCGCAGGCGGCGGCTACGAACGCGTTGCCCTGTCCGTCATGCGGGCGCTGTCCGGCGGCGGGACCGCCCAGCTGATTCTCAACGTGCCCAACTCACCGGTGTCTGCTCCTGGGCCAGCGGCGGAGGTGGCCGTTCCCGGATTGCCGGCGGACGCCGTCGTCGAGGTTCCTTGCCAGGTAACGCCCGACGGCGCATTGCCGCTTCCGCAGGAACGGCCGGACGGGCCGTTCCTCACCCTGATGCAGCACGTCAAGGAGGTGGAACGGCTAACCATCCGTGCGGTTGTTGCCGGCGATCGCGAGGCTGCCGTTCAAGCATTTGCCGCGCACCCGCTGGTGGGTTCGGTCTCCTTGGGCCGGCAACTGCTGGAGGGGTACGAGGCCGCTTTTCCTGAGTTAAGCCAGTTGTGGACCTAGAGCTTTCTGTACATGACGTGCAGGCCCACGTAGCCGATTTCCGGGTGGTCGAAGGCTTCAGGAACCGTGGCCAGGATCTTGAACCCCATGGATTGCCATAGCCACACCGCTCTTACATTGCTCTCCACCACGGCGTTGTACTGCATGGAATGGAACCCTGCGGCCTTGGCTTCGCTCAGCGAGTAGGCACACAACGCCCTGGCAATTCCCTGGCCCGAGTTGTTGGCCCCCACCATGTACCCGGCGTTAGCAACGTGGCTTCCACCGCCCGCTTGGTTAGCGTGGAACTCCCCTGTTCCCAGGATCTCGCCTGTGTCCCGGTTCACCGCCACGAAGGTCTGGCCGGGAGCGACCTTGATCCATTTGGTCCTGGCTGTTGCTTCGCTGGTATCGCGGTCCCAGGTAAAGGTCTCGCCCTCACGGATCACGGGCTCCAGGATGGACCAGATGCCTGCCCAGTCGTCAGGCGTTGCTTTGCGGATGTGGAAGGTTTGTTCTTGGCTCACAGCCGCCACGCTAGCAGCCTTGTCCACATAGCGGAGTTTGCCGGAATGGGAACTCGGGGGCAGGAGTAGTGTTTTCTGCAGGGCAAAGCTGATTTTTGTTGTGATCGTGAGGAGGACCGGGTGCCGTTGATCCGTCGTGTGGCGTTCCTGTCGTTGCACACCTCCCCCATGGAGCAGCCCGGCGCGGGTGATGCCGGGGGCATGAACGTCTACGTACGGGCGCTGGCCATGGCGCTTGCCGAGTCCGGCGTGGAGGTAGAGATCTTCACCCGTTCCACCAAAGCCGGCCAGCCCGCCGTCGAACACCCCGGACCGGGCGTTTGCGTCCATAACGTCATGGCAGGTCCGCGCCGCAAACTGCCCAAGGAAGAACTGCCGGAGCTCCTGCACCACATGGTGGAGGAAATCGACAGAATCCGCCTCCAACAGCTCCACGGCCGTTACGACGCCATCCATTCCCACTACTGGGTTTCCGGCGTCGCAGGGCTTGAACTGTCAGAGTTATGGGGCGTTCCGCTGGTCCACACCATGCACACCATGGCAAAGGTCAAAAACCTCGTCCTGGAGTCCGGGGAAAGGCCTGAGCCACGGCGCCGGGAAGAAGGCGAACAACATATTGTGGACGGCGCTGCCCGGTTGGTGGCCAACACCCCCGCGGAGGCCGACGAACTGGTTTCCCACTACGGGGCAGACCTTGACCGGATTGACGTTGCCCCGCCCGGGGTGGACCTGAAGGTGTTCACGCCATCGTTTCGGCGGAAGTCCCGTTCCTTGCGAGGTGTCAGGCCGGACAGCTTCCATATTCTCTTCGCCGGCAGGATCCAGCGGCTCAAAGGCCCCCAGGTTTTTGTGAAGGCAGCCGGTATCCTTCGAAAACGCCGGCCGGACATCGATCTGGAAATGACAATCCTGGGTTCGCTCAGCGGCGCCAAGGACTTCAACCTCCAACACTTTATTGAAGACGCCGGACTGGCCGACGTCGTCACTCACCGGCCGCCTGTTGTGGCACCGGAGCTGGCCAGTTGGTTCCGGTCCGCAGACGTCGTGGTAATGCCGTCCTTCAGCGAATCCTTCGGTTTGGTGGCGTTGGAAGCACAGGCGTGCGGTACCCCCGTTGTGGCTACCAACGTTGGTGGTCTTTCCCGCGCCATCTCAGACGGACGAACGGGCATACTGGTGGACGGGCACCACCCCTCCGACTGGGCGGACGCCCTGGAAGACCTCTACGACGACGTCCAAACCCGGGAGGACATGGGCCGCCTGGCTGCCACCCACGCCGAGTCCTTTGGGTGGCAGCGCACAGCCGCCATCACCTTGGAAAGCTACCGGGAGGCCGTCAGCGGCCTGTTGGTTCCCAGGCGCTGAGTCTTCGCCAGGATCCGCTCCAGGGCTGATAGATTGTCGCGCACAGCGTAAGAACCCCAGCAGCAGCATCCCCGCTGCGGGCAGAGCCGAAGGACAACGATGTCTGAAAACAAGGTCCTGAGCGATCTTGAAATTGCCCACAACGCCACCATGCTTCCCGTTGAAGCAATCGCCGAACGCGCGGGCATCAATGTGGATGCCCTTGAGCTGTATGGGCCGTACAAGGCCAAGATCAATACGGCCAAGCTGGTGCTCCCCCGGGGAAAGGCGCCCGGCAAGGTGGTGCTGGTCTCTGCCATGTCCCCCACCCCGGCAGGCGAGGGCAAGTCCACCACCACTGTGGGACTCGCGGACTCCCTGGCCCGCGCTGGCCACAAAGTGATGATTGCCCTGCGCGAGCCCTCCCTGGGCCCCATCCTCGGCATGAAGGGCGGGGCTACGGGCGGGGGCTATTCCCAGGTGTTGCCCATGGATGACATCAACCTGCACTTCACCGGCGACTTCCACGCCATCACGTCCGCAAACAACGCCCTCATGGCACTCGTGGATAACCACATCTTCCAGGGCAACCAACTCGGAATCGATCCACGCCGCATGACGTTCAAGCGCGTGCTGGACATGAACGACCGTGCATTGCGGGAAGTCGTCATCGGACTCGGCGGGCCCATGCAGGGAGTGCCCCGGCAAGACGGCTTCGATATCACGGTGGCTTCGGAAATCATGGCGGTCTTCTGCCTCGCCACAGACCTCGACGACCTCCGGGAACGGCTGGGACGCATCACCTTCGGGTACACCTACGATCGCACCCCGGTCACCGTTTCGGACCTCGGCGTGGAGGGGGCCTTGACCATGCTTTTGAAGGACGCCATCAAGCCGAATCTCGTCCAAACCATCGCAGGCACCCCCGCCTTGGTCCACGGCGGTCCCTTCGCGAACATTGCGCACGGCTGCAATTCGTTGATCGCCACCAGCACCGCCATGCAGCTTGCCGACATCGTGGTTACTGAGGCCGGCTTCGGCGCAGATCTCGGTGCCGAGAAGTACATGGACATCAAAGCGCGCATCGCCGAGGTGGCACCATCCGCCGTCGTGGTGGTTGCCACAATCCGCGCCCTCAAGATGCAGGGCGGCGTTCCCAAGGAGAAACTCAACGAGCCAAATGTCGAGGCTGTCGCCGCCGGCGTCGAGAATTTGAAAAGGCACGTGGGAAACGTGGCGAAGTTCGGTATCTCCCCCGTTGTTTCCATCAACAAGTTTGGATCAGACACTCCCGAGGAACTTGAGTGGCTCCTCGCTTGGTGCGCTGCAGAAGGCGTGGAAGCGGCCGTCGCTGATGTCTGGGGCCGAGGGGGTGGAGGCGATGGCGGTGACGAGCTGGCGGCCAAAGTCGCAGCAGCTTTGGAAGCCCCGTCCAACTTCCACCACCTGTACCCGCTGGAACTCGGTGTTGAGGACAAGATCCGCACGATTGTGCAGGAGATCTACGGAGCCGACGGAGTGGAGTTTTCAGTCCCCGCGCTCAAGCGTCTCGCCGAGATCGAGAAGAACGGCTGGTCAGGACTCCCGGTGTGCATGGCCAAGACACAGTACTCGTTTACTGACGATGCCTCGAGGCTTGGCGCGCCCAAGGGATTCCGCGTGCACGTCCGCGAACTGATTCCCAAGACGGGTGCCGGTTTCATCGTTGCGTTGACCGGCGCGGTGATGACCATGCCCGGCCTCCCCAAGGAACCGGCCGCGATGCGCATGGACGTCGACGCGGACGGCAACCCTACGGGCCTTTTCTAACCCTCTCTCACATCCCACCCCCTTCCGGCCAACCCTCTCCCACATCCCACCCCTTCCGGCCAACCCTCTCTCACTCTTTCTAGGAAAGTGATAGAGCGTCCGGCTCAAACCCGAGGGATGTGAGAGAGCGTCCGGGAACGACAGACGCCCTCCCACATCAGTGGAAGGGCGTCTGTTCAAACCGTGGTGGTTTAGCGCTCGATGTCGCCGCGGATGAAGGCTTCAACCTTGTCGCGGGCGAGGTCGTCGTTGAACTGCTCCGGCGGCGACTTCATGAAGTAGCTCGAGGCGGAAAGCAGCGGACCGCCGATGCCGCGATCCAAGCCGATCTTCGCAGCGCGGATGGCGTCGATGATCACGCCGGCAGAGTTCGGGGAGTCCCACACTTCGAGTTTGTACTCGAGGGAAACCGGAGCGTCACCGAAGTTGCGGCCCTCAAGGCGGACGAAGGCCCACTTGCGGTCATCGAGCCAGGCAACGTAGTCGGACGGTCCGATGTGGACGTCGTCGGCGTGCAGCTCGGCTTCTACGTTCGAGGTCACGGCCTGGGTCTTGGAGATCTTCTTGGACTCGAGGCGGTCGCGCTCCAGCATGTTCTTGAAGTCCATGTTGCCGCCGACGTTCAGCTGGTATGTGCGGTCCAGCGTGACGCCGCGGTCTTCGAAGAGCTTGGCCATGACGCGGTGCGTGATGGTGGCACCGATCTGGCTCTTGATGTCGTCGCCAACGATCGGGACACCGGCTTCGGTGAACTTGTCAGCCCACTCCTTGGTGCCGGCGATGAAGACCGGGAGGGCGTTGACAAAAGCAACTCCGGCGTCGATGGCGCACTGGGCGTAGAACTTGGCTGCCTGGTCCGAACCGACGGGCAGGTAGCAGACCATGACGTCGGCTTTGGCTTCGCGGAGCGCAGCGACGATGTCAACGGCTTCATCCGGAGCCTCGACGATCGTTTCGCGGTAGTACTTGCCAAGACCGTCAAGGGTGTGGCCGCGCTGAACAGTCACACCGGTTGCGGGAACGTCGGCAATCTTGATGGTGTTGTTTTCGCTGGCGCCGATGGCGTCTGCGAGGTCCAGTCCAACCTTTTTGCTATCGACGTCGAAAGCAGCAACGAAGTGGACGTCGTTGACGTGGTACTGGCCGAACTCGACGTGCATCAGACCCGGGATCGTGGCCTTGGGGTCAGCGTCGCGATAGTACTGAACACCTTGGACCAGCGATGCGGCGCAGTTACCTACACCGACAATGGCAACACGAATCGGATGTGAAGACACGGAACTCCTTTTGAGAAATAACCTCAGGTGCCAGGCGCATCCCTGACTGAGTCCAGGGCACGGCTAATTGGCACGGCGCCATTCGGCGCACACTTGCATTGTAACCAACACAGCGGAAGCCGGTTTTGTTCCCTACCGGCTTCCGCTGTTTATGTCAGTTCTTGAAGGTTACTTCTGAGCCCACAGATTGATGTCCGACTCGACGGCGAACTCGTCAATCGCAGTCAGCTCATCTGTAGTGAACTTCAGGTTGTTGATCGCGCTGAGAGTGTCCTCAAGCTGGGCCACGCTGGAGGCACCAACAAGCGCGGATGTCACCGGCGAACCCTTGGGCTGATCGCGAAGGATCCACGCAATGGCCATCTGCGCGAGGGTCTGCCCCCGACCCTCGGCAATGGCGTTCAGGCCGCGCACGCGGTCCAGCTTGTCTTCCGTCAGCGCGGACTCGGACAGGAAGCGTTCCTTGGCTGCGCGGGAGTCCGCCGGAACGCCGTTGAGGTACCGGTTGGTGAGCATGCCTTGCGCGAGCGGTGAGAAGGCGATGGATCCTGCGCCCACCTGGTCCAGTGCCTCGTAGAGGTTGGGTGAGCCGTTCTCGGTCCACCGGTTCAGCATGGAGTAGCTGGGCTGGTGGATCAGCAGCGGGGTGCCAAGCTCCTTCAGGATCCGTGCGGCTTCGAGGGTCTGCTCCGGGGTGTAGGAGGAGATGCCCGCGTAAAGTGCTTTGCCGGACCGGACTGCGTAGTCCAAGGCGCCCATGGTCTCTTCCAGCGGCGTCTCGGGGTCGGGACGGTGGCTGTAGAAGATGTCCACATAGTCCAGGCCCATGCGCTCCAGCGACTGGTCCAGGCTGGAGATCAGGTATTTGCGGGATCCCCACTCGCCGTAAGGGCCGGGCCACATGTAGTAACCGGCTTTGGTGGAGATGACCAGTTCGTCACGGTACGGCTTGAAGTCGTCTTTCAGGTGACGCCCGAAGTTGGTCTCGGCCGATCCGTCCGGCGGTCCGTAGTTGTTGGCGAGGTCGAAGTGGTTCACGCCGAGGTCGAATGCACGGCGAAGGATGGCGCGCTGTTCGTCGAAACGTTTGTCGTCGCCGAAGTTGTGCCAAAGGCCCAGCGAGATAGCGGGTAGCTTGAGCCCGCTGCGTCCGACGCGGCGGTAGGGCATGGTTTCGTAGCGGTTTTCCGCAGCCGAATAAGTCATACGTACCATCCTGCCACTGCATAAACCGGGGTGACGGCGCTGTCCGCATTGTGGGCGCCGTCACCCTCGATCCATGGACTTACTGGACGCGCACGACGGCGGCGCTAGCGCCGGGAAGCGTCAGCGTCCCGGCTTCCAGGGCTGCTTCGCCGTCGGTGGCCAGCAGCACGGAGCCGCTCAGTGGCGTTTCGAGTGCGTCGTCCCCGAAGTTGCATACCACCCGGACGGTGCCGCGGGTGAACTGCAGCCAGTGTTCGTCGTCGTCGAACTCAACGGAAGTCTCACCGAAGCCGCCCTCCACCAATTCCGGGGTGTTACGGCGCAGCTGTGCCAAATCCTTGTAGAGCTGCAGCAAGCGTGCGTGGTCCCCATCGCCGATTTCATCCCACTTGAGCTTGGAACGCTGGAACGTCTCCGGGTCCTGCGGATCAGGAACAACTGCCGGATCCCATCCCATGCGTTCAAACTCCTTGATCCGTCCCTCGGCTGTTGCCTTGCCCAGCTCTGGTTCTGGGTGGGACGTGAAAAACTGCCACGGGGTGGAGGCCCCAAACTCCTCACCCATGAACAACATGGGCGTGAAGGGGGATGTCATGGTCAGCACAGCGCCGATGGCCAACTGTCCGTAGGACAACGTAGCCGTGAGCCTGTCACCGATGGCGCGGTTGCCGATTTGGTCGTGGTTCTGGAGGCAGACCACCAGTGCCGACGGGTGGGCCAAGTCACGCCGAATGGGCCTTCCATGGTGTCGTCCTCTGAAACTGGAGTAGCTTCCGTCGTGGAGGAATCCGTGTTCAAGGACTTTTGCCAGCACTGCCAGAGAGTCGAAGTCCGAGTAGTAGCCGGTGGTCTCCCCGCTGAGATTGACGTGGACGGCGTGGTGGAAGTCATCGCTCCATTGGCCTTCCAAACCGTAGCCGTTGTCCTGGCTCGGGTAGATGAGCCGAGGGTTGTTCAGATCGGATTCAGCGATCAAGGTCCTGGGTATACCTGTTTCGGCCTCAATCTGGTCTCCCAGCGCCCCGAACTCTTCGAGGATGTGCACGGCGCGCTCGTCCCGAAAAGCATGCACAGCGTCGAGTCGGAGTCCGTCCACATGGTAGTCCCGGAGCCACATCGCTGCATTGTCCAGAATGTAGCGGCGAACGTCGTCCGAGCCGGGGCCGTCAAGGTTTACGGAATCACCCCAGGTGTTGCCCTCTCCCGATTTCAGGTACGGGCCGAACTTGGGCAGATAGTTGCCGCTCGGCCCGAGGTGGTTGTAAACAACGTCCTGGATGATACCAAGGCCCGCTGCATGCGCCGCGTCCACAAAGCGCTGGTACGCGGCCGGACCGCCGTAAGGCTCGTGAACGGCATACCAAAGGACGCCGTCGTAGCCCCAGTTGTGAACCCCGTTGAACCCGTTGACCGGCAGCAGTTCAATGAAATCGACGCCGAGGTCCACCAGGTAGTCCAGTTTCCCGGCGGCGGCATCCAGCGTGCCTTCAGGAGTGAAGGTGCCCAGATGTAGTTCGTAGATCACGGAACCCTTGAGGTTCCGCCCTTTCCACTCGCTGTCCTTCCATTCATGGACGGAGGGATCGAAGGTCGCGGACAGCTGATGAACCCCGTCCGGCTGCCTCCGTGAGCGCGGATCGGGGAACGGACCCTCCCCGTCCAGTACGTAGCCGTACCGAACCCCGTCGGTTTCCTCTGCCACCACATCAGCCGGCGCGCGCCACCATCCGGAGGCGGCGCCGTCGTGATGCTTTTCCATGGCGTATTCCCGGTCGTCGGCGAGCAGCCGAACAGAACCAGCGTTCGGCGCCCAGACGTCGTAACGGTTTTTTCCAGCAGCGTGCTCCAGCATCAAGCTCCCCTGTACGTGTTTAAGCGTGCTTTGCAGTGACGATGTTGCCAGTCCAGCGATCAGGCCAGTCCAGCGATCAGGCCAGTCCAGCGATCAGGCCGTGGGCACCAACAGGGCCACCGGGTAATGCTCCAGCAAGGTGGCCACCGGAACAGCACCGGCCCCGTATGTAGCTCCCGTGAGTTCATCCCGGCAGTTCACAGTCAATTCAATGGTCGTGTCCCGCCAGCCGCCTTCGCTTGCGAGCCGCTTGGGCAGGCGTGTGGCAACGGTGAGGGCTCCGCGACGGTCCGCCCCGCGGTCGAAAGCCACCACGTGTCCCGCTGCAGCGCCTTGGGCCGCGACCGGTAGGTAACCGGCGAACAGCTCAGGCCTGTCACGGCGCAGCCTTAGTGCGCGGGAAACCACCAGGAGTTTGGCGGATTCATCCGTGAACGCGGGCTTGGCGCCATCATCCAGCTCCCCCAAGGCAGCGATGCGGGCTTGGAAGTCCACCGGCCGCCGGTTGTCGGGGTCCGTCAGTGAACCGTCCCTGAATTCCGTCCCTTGGTAGACGTCCGGGACGCCGGGCATGGTCAGCTGGATCAGCTTGGCGGACAGCGAGTTGGACGTTCCGTAGGGTTCGAGTTCTTCCACGAAGTTCGTCAGCGCGGCGGCAACCTCGGGGACGTCGAAAACGGCGTCGACGGCGGTAGCCAACTTAGGCTCGAACTCCTGGTTGGGGTCGGTCCAGTTGGTGGAGTTCCCGGCTTCGCGGGCCGCTTTCAAGGCGTAGGACTGCAGTCGTTGGCGATCTGCAGGCCACGCGCCGACGATTGACTGCCAGACCAAGGCGGAGAGGGGTCCGTCCGGGATGGGGGCGAGCTCCTGAACGGTGCCAAGGAACAGCTCCCATTCCGGTACTGCCTCGGAGATGACCGAGATCCTGGCCCGTGCATCCTCGCTCCGCTTGGTGTCGTGCGTGCTCAGGGTGGTCATGGAGAGCGGCAAGAGCTGCTGCCTTCGGGCCATGCGCTCATGGAAGACTCCGCTGGGGATGGAGAATTCCGTGGGATCAGCGCCCACTTCCGTCAGTGATCCAAGCCGCGTGTAGCGGAAGAACGCGGTGTCCTCCACGCCCTTGGCCATCACCATGCCGGATGTCTGCTGGAAACGCTGGGCCAGCAGGCTGGATTCATCCAACAGGAGAGGCTGAAGCTGGCTGAGGACAGTTGCCAGGTCGGGGCGCTCCCTGGCGGCGTTTTCCACGGACTCTACGAGGGTCTTCCCGCCATAGGGCAGATATGTCCTGTAGATAGGGAAGCAGCAGATGACTTCAGCCAGGGCGTCGGCCACCTTGGCGAACGGCAGTTCCAAGGATTCAGGCACAAGGCGGGCAAGACGCAGGATCTCCGAGCGCAAGATGCCATCCGCGATCCGACGCTTGGTCGCATGAATCATGGCGTGGTAATCCGCTGGGGCGTCCGCGTTCCGCAGACGGGCATCAAGGGAGTTCAGGTACTCTTCAGCCGCTGGGTCCACAAAAAGACGGTCAACGTCGGCCAAGGCGTCATACCCGGTGGTGCCTTCGCAGTCGAAGGTCTCCGGCAACTGCTCCCCCGGTTCCAGGATCTTTTCCACCAAAAGGTAAGCGCCCGCCGTCGCTTCGCGCAGCCTTGCGAGGTATCCCTCGGGATCGGCGAGCCCATCCGGGTGGTCGATCCTCAGCCCGTCCACCAGGCCTTCACGGAACCAGCGAACAATCTCTTTATGGGACTCGTCAAAGACCCAGGGAACCTCAACGCGCACTCCGGCCAAGGTGTTAACAGCAAAGAACCGGCGGTAGTTCAGGTCAGCGTCGGCCCGGCGCCAGCCGACCAACTCATAGTGCTGCCGCTCATGGACCTCGCGCGGGCTATCCCCGGACGCGTACGTTCCTTCGGCCAACGGGAAACTGTGATCGTAGTACCGCAGTTCGTCGTCCACCACCTTCAGCTCGTCAAGGTCGTCGTCACTGCCCAGGACAGGGATGCGGATCTTCCCGCCGCCGAAGTCCCAGTCGACGTCGAAAGCCTCGGCGTATTTTGAACCGCGGCCTTCCTTCAGCAGCTGCCACCACCACGCATTCTGCTTGGGCGAAGCAACACCCATGTGGTTGGGCACGATGTCGGCCAGGATGCCCAGACCCTTGTCCTTCGCTGCCGCGGACAGTGCGGAAAGCCCCTCGGGCCCTCCCCTTGAGGGATCCACAGTGGAGGGATCGGTGACGTCATAGCCGTGATCCGAACCCTTCTCCGCGGTGAGGATCGGTGAGACGTAGACCCAATCGATTCCCAGGGTGCGCAAGTATCCGGTGAGCTCAGCCGCATCCTGCAACGTGAAGCTCGGGCGAATTTGGAGCCGGTACGTCGAAACGGGGGTTTTCACGAGTCCGCCTTCTTCGGGTCGCCGGCGTCCTTGGACTCAGCCGGCGCGTCCGCCTTGTAGTCGAACGGCAAGGACGTCACTGCAGGGGCGGTGATGGATGCCGTTTCCGGAGTGCTTGTCTGCGTAAGAGCTGCAAGGGAGGCTGCCACCGAGTGATCGGGTTCAATCTCAGGAGTGCTGTGGGCGCGAAGTACCACCAAGGACTTGCCGCCTACCATGAGGATCTGATCGGGCTTGATGACGCCGGCTTCAGCACCTTCTCCAGCGGTATCGATCATGACATCCCAAGCAGGCGCATACTCATCGGAAGGAATCCGGAAGCCTACTTCGTCCTGGTCGGCGTTGAAGTACAACAGGAAATTGACGTCGGTGATGCGTCGCCCCTGTGTATCCCGGCCATGGATACCGTCTCCATTGAGGAACACGCCCACGGAGCGTCCCAAAGCTTCGTCCCAATCGGACGGCGTCATAGTGCTCGCGTCAGCGTCCAGCCATACGATGTCCGGCAGACGCTCGCCTTCTCCACGGAGCACCGGGCGCCCATCGAAGAATCGGCTGCGACGCAGGCTGGGGTGTTTGGCCCGGAGTGCGCTAACCGCCGCCGTGAACTCGATCAGGGGTTGGTCAACGTTGTCCCAGTTGATCCACGTCAACTCTGAGTCCTGGCAGTAACCGTTGTTGTTGCCGTTTTGGGTCCTGCCGAGTTCGTCTCCGTGCAGAAGCATGGGAACGCCCTGGGACAGGAACAGCGAGGCTATGAAGTTGCGCTGCTGACGCGCCCTCAGGCCAAGGACCGTGGGATCATCCGTGGGCCCTTCCGCACCGCAGTTCCAGGAACGGTTGTGGGATTCGCCGTCGTTGTTGTCTTCACCGTTGGCCTCGTTGTGCTTCTCGTTGTAGGAGACGAGGTCGGCCAGGGTAAAGCCATCGTGTGCGGTGACGAAGTTAATCGACGCCACAGGGCGACGCCCGGAATGTTCGTAGAGGTCCGCCGAGCCGGTGAGCCGGGAAGCGAACTCGCCCAAGGTGGAAGGTTCCCCGCGCCAGAAGTCGCGGACGGTGTCGCGGTATTGGCCGTTCCACTCCGTCCATTGCGGAGGGAAGTTACCCACCTGATACCCACCAGGTCCAACGTCCCACGGCTCAGCAATGAGCTTGACTTGGGACACTACCGGGTCCTGCTGGATGAGTTCGAAGAAGGTGGACAGCTTGTCCACATCGTAGAACTCACGGGCCAGCGTGGAGGCGAGGTCGAAACGGAATCCGTCAACGTGCATCTCGGTGACCCAGTAACGCAGCGAATCCATGAGCAGCTGGAGCGAGTGCGGGCTGCGGACGTTGAGCGAGTTGCCCGTGCCGGTGTAATCCATGTAGTACTTCTGGTCGTCTTCCACCAGGCGGTAGTACGCGGAGTTGTCAATGCCCTTGAAAGACAGGGTGGGTCCAAGGTGGTTTCCCTCGGCGGTGTGGTTGTACACGACGTCGAGGATGACCTCGATACCAGCGGTGTGCAGCGCCCGCACCATGGCCTTGAAGTCCTGGACCTGCTGGCCGGTATCACCCTTGGAGCTGTAACTGTTGTGGGGCGCGAAGAAACCGATGGTGTTGTAGCCCCAGTAGTTGTTCAGGCCCTTGTCCTGCAGGATGCCGTCGTTGACGAACTGGTGCACCGGCATGAGTTCGATGGCCGTGATCCCCAGCTTCTGCAGATGGGAAATAACAGCCGGGTGGGCGACGCCGGCATACGTGCCGCGTTGCTCCTCGGGCACTTCCGGATGCATCTGGGTGAGGCCCTTGACATGTGCCTCGTAGATCACGGACTTGTGGTACGGAATCCGCAAGAGCTTGTCGCCGTCCCAGTCGAAGAACGGGTTGATGACCACGCCCAGCATCATGTGCGGCGCGGAGTCCTCGTCATTGCGGGAATCCGGGTCCCCCATGTTGTACGAGAACAGGGAAGGGTCCCAGTCGATCTGCCGGTGGATGGCCTTGGCGTAAGGATCCAGCAGCAGCTTGTTGGGGTTGAAGCGCTGGCCCGCGTCGGGGTCGTAAGGCCCGTGTACACGGTAGCCGTACTTCTGCCCGGGCTGAACCTGCGGCAGGTAACAGTGCCACACATAACCGTCTACCTCGGTAACAGCGACGCGAACCTCCGCGCCGTCGTCGTCGAAGAGGCAAAGCTCTACTTTTTCGGCCTTCTCGCTAAACAGCGCGAAGTTGGTTCCGGTGCCGTCAAAGGTGGCACCCAGCGGATAAGCCGATCCAGGCCAGACTTCCATGCGTTCTCCTCTTGATGATGCGAACAACTGTTGCAAGCCTACTCATGCCCCCAGACACCGACAGCAACCTTACGGTCTTGTTCGGTCGTATTCCGCGTTGAGCGAACCAATGACGCGTGGTACAGCTGCCATGATCGCCGACGCGGTAAGGGGTCCTCCGTCAAAATTTGCGGACGCCAGGGCTCCTGCCCGGCCGTGGACGCTCGCCGCCACCGCGGCGAGGGCGGCCCAGCGGTCCTCGAGCTTCAAGCCCAAGCGGGCATACGCGCCGTCGTCATCATTGATCGATTCAGCCGCCTGCGCCAGCAACGCGCCCAGAACGCCGGCCAGAACATCGCCGCTGCCTGCTGTCGCCATCCAAGCGGTGCCATCCGATTGACTGAAGACAACGCCCGACGGCGAGGACACCAGAGTGGTGGCACCCTTCAGGAGCACGGTGGCTCCGGTTTGTTCGGCGGCCTGACGCACAAAGTGCAGGGGCCGGGATTCGACGTCGTCGCGGGTGACTTTTACCTCGCCCGTAGAAGGAAGCGAACCCAGCAACGTGGCCAGCTCACCGGCGTGGGGAGTCAAAATCCAATGGGGCGGGCAACGATCCGGCAGGAGGCTCAAAGCTCCTGCATCCACAATCACCGGCAACCCGTCGGCGAGGGCCGACGATCCGGCATCCCTCGCCCGCTCCAGCTGTTCCTCGCCGGCGACCCCGGACCCTAGTAACCATGCTTGGACGCGGCCGGGATCATCCGTTTCCCAGAGGGCTTCCGGGGTTCGGGCCAGAACCAGTTGAGCTGCTGCTTGGGGTCCGAGGTAGCGCACCATGCCCGAGCCGGCGAGGGCAGCCGCGTGCACGCTCAAGACAGCCGCTCCGGCAAAACGCGCCGAACCCGCTACTACACCAAGGACGCCCCGGGAGTATTTGTGGGCGCGCCGGCCGGGGTTGGGCAGCAAAGCGCCGATGTCCGAGGCAGTGAGCCTCCGAAGCTCGGGGCTGTTGTGTTCCAGCTGTTTCTCGATACCGATCGGAACCCGCTCCACGCGTCCGGCACAGCCTTCACCCGGATCTGCCATGAGCCCGGCCTTGATGCCGCCGAATGTCACGGTGACATCCGCATCCAGCACCGGCCAATGCACTTCGCCGGTGTTTGCGTCCAGTCCGCTGGGGAGGTCGCAAGCCACTACCAAGCGAGGACGCAGCTCTTGAAGCGAGGCCACCAGTTCGGCAGAGGCGTCCCGCAGCCCACCGCGCGCGCCGGTCCCGAGCAGGGCATCAATAATGACGTCATCCCCGGCGCACAGGACTGCGAGCTCTTCCGCGTTCGCGGCCTCCAGCCGCACAACACGCCCTCCGGCCGCAACAAAGGCAGCCAGCGCCTCCGCATGGACTTCAGCCGCGGCGAGGACCGCCGTCGTGCGCATTCCGCGTCGGGCCAGCAAAGCCGCAGCGAAGAGGCCATCGCCGCCGTTGTTGCCCTTGCCGACCAGCACCGTGACGCTCGCACCCGCAAGCTTTCGCCTCTTTTTGACCTCACGAGCCACCGCATGGGCCAACCCGTAAGCCGCCCGCTGCATAAGAACAGCGCCCTCACCGGAGGCCAGGAGCGGTTGTTCCGCATCCCTGATCTGTTGTCCGGTGAAGGCGCTGATCATTGCTTATAAGTCCGTTTAGCCCTCGGCGAGGACAGTCGCCGTGGCGATTCCCCCGTCGTGGCTCATGGACAGGTGCCAGCGCTTGACGCCCTTGGCCTCGGCCACGGCGAGCACCGTTCCCTTGACCTGGACGGTAGGTCCGTTCTCGTCGAGGCCGATCCAGCAATCCTGCCAGTTCATGCCCGCCGGAGCGCCCAGAACCTTGGCCACCGCTTCCTTGGCAGCAAAGCGTGCTGCCAAGGACCGGGTGTTGAGTTCCCGCTCGGCAGGAACAAACAGACGGTCCCGGAGTCCGGGTGTCCGTTCCAACTGCCGGCCGAACCGCTCGATGTCTACGACGTCTACGCCAATGCCAACAATCATGGCGTTATTCTACGGTCACGCTCTTGGCGAGGTTACGCGGCTGATCGACGTCGTAACCCTTGGCGCCAGCCAATTCAGCAGCAAAGATCTGCAGCGGAACGGTGGTGAGCAGCGGCATCAGCAGGGTGGGAGTCTCCGGTACGTAGAAGACGTGCTCTGCGTAATCCTTGACGGACTCGTCACCTTCTTCAGCGATGACCAAGGTACGGGCACCACGTGCGCGGACTTCCTGGATGTTGCTGACTACCTTGGAGTGCAGGGAGTCCCGGCCACGCGGAGACGGCACCACAACGAACACCGGCTGGCCGTCGTCGATCAGGGCGATCGGACCGTGCTTGAGCTCGCCGGCAGCGAAACCTTCAGCGTGGATGTAGGCGATTTCCTTGAGCTTCAAGGCACCCTCTAGGGCAACCGGGTAGCCAACGTGGCGACCCAGGAAGAGGACGGACTTCTCGTCCTTCATGCTCCGCGCGAGCTCGCGCAAGGGCCCTGCGTTGTCCAGGATTTTCTGGATCTTGGCCGGGATCTTGTTGAGGTCCGCCAGGACATCCTTGATCTGTCCGGAGAAGATGTTGCCGCGCAACTGGGCCAGATAGAGGCCCAGCAGGTAGGCAGCAGTGATCTGCGCCAGGAATGCCTTGGTGGACGCAACGGCGATTTCCGGGCCTGCGTGTGTGTAAAGCACGGCGTCGGATTCGCGCGGGATGGTCGAACCGTTGGTGTTGCAGATGGAGATGGTCTTGGCGCCCTGCTCGCGGGCGTAACGGACAGCCATCAGCGTGTCCATGGTTTCGCCCGACTGGCTGATGGAAACCACCAGCGTGTTGGAATCAACGATGGGGTCGCGGTAGCGGAACTCGTGGGCGAGCTCCACCTCGGTGGGGATCCGGCACCAATTCTCGATTGCGTACTTGGCCACGAGGCCGGCGTAGGCTGCGGTACCGCAAGCCAGCACGATGATCTTGTCCACCTGCTTGAGGAGCTCCGGATCGATGCGGACTTCGTCAAGAGTGAGTTTGCCGTTGAGGTCCGAGCGGCCCAGGAGGGTCTGCGCTACGGCGTCCGGCTGGTCGTGGATTTCCTTCTCCATGAAGGAGCTGAATCCACCCTTTTCGGCAGAAGCAGGGTCCCAGTCAACGTGGTATTCCTTGCCCTCGGCGGGAGCGCCGAAGAAGTCGGTGATCTCCACGGAGTCCGCGGTG
The DNA here is from genome assembly GCF_017876035.1 of Pseudarthrobacter sp. PvP004. Taxonomy (NCBI): domain Bacteria; kingdom Bacillati; phylum Actinomycetota; class Actinomycetes; order Micrococcales; family Micrococcaceae; genus Pseudarthrobacter; species Pseudarthrobacter sp. PvP004. The sequence continues at coordinate 491,555 of NZ_JAGINL010000001.1, read as the reverse complement.
ATGGTGACAATCTGGTCCTGGCCCAGTTCCACTGCGCGGCGGGTGTAGTCGATGAATCCGGAAACGTCGGAGCCGAGGAAGTTCTCGCCATCGCCCAGGCCCACAACGAGCGGGGAGTTGCGGCGGGCAGCCACGACGACGTCGGGCTGGTCTGCGTGGACTGCGAGAAGGGTGAAAGCACCTTCGAGTCGCTGGCAGGCCAGGCGCATCGCCTCGGTGAGGTTGCCGCCGTCGCCATTGAGTTGGTTGCGGAAGATGTCACCGATGAGGGCGGCAGCAACTTCGGTGTCGGTTTCCGATTCGAAGGTGACGCCTTTGCCCAGCAGTTCCTGCTTGAGCTCAGCGAAGTTTTCAATGATGCCGTTGTGAATGACCGCGAGCTTGCCACCGTCGGAGAGGTGCGGGTGCGCGTTACGGTCGGTGGGTCCGCCGTGGGTAGCCCACCGCGTGTGGCCAATGCCGGTCATGGACTCGGGAACGGGACTTGCTTCCAGTTCTGCGATCAGGTTGCTCAGCTTGCCGGACTTTTTACGGGACGAGATGGTCCCATCAGCCACTACTGCGACGCCGGCGGAGTCATAGCCGCGGTATTCCAGACGGCGCAGCCCTTCCACCACAACGTCAAGAGCGCTGTATCCAGCTGCCTTGCGAGACGAATTGCCAACATAGCCTACGATTCCACACATGGGTACAAGCCTAGCGGCTAGTGCAAACAACTGATGTGGGACATCCCAGCTCCTTGACCGCCCCAGCGCATTCCATCACTCACAATTCACCTGCCGGTCGTCGCGCATTTCCTGATCAGCCCCGCGGAGGGCAGAATCATGAGCGTGACTTTGCAACGCACCGAAGCTAATGGCGACGGCGCTTCCCCGTTTGTAGAGCTGGACCGTCAAACGTGGTCCCGGCTTGCAGCGCAGATGGAGCAGCCCCTCAACGAAGAGGACATTTTCCGCCTCCGCGGCCTCGGCGACCCTTTGGACATGAAGGAAGTCCGGGAGGTCTACCTCCCCCTGTCACGCCTCCTGCATCTGTACGTCGAGGCGTCGCATCAGCTCCACGCAGCCACCACCACGTTCCTGGGCGAACAAACCCAGCGCACGCCGTTCGTGATCGGTGTGGCCGGTTCGGTTGCTGTTGGCAAGTCCACCATCGCCCGTGTGCTCCGGGAAATGCTCAGGCGCTGGCCAGGGACTCCCAACGTGGAGCTCATCACCACTGATGGCTTTCTGTACCCCTTGGCGGAGCTTAAGCGTCGGCACCTGCTGGAGCGAAAGGGATTTCCGGAGTCCTACGACCGCCGAGGCCTTCTCCGCTTCGTCTCGGAAGTCAAAGGCGGCGCCGAGGAAGTCCGCGCCCCGTGGTACTCCCACGTTACGTACGACATCGTGCCCGGGAAGGAAGTTGTGGTCCGGCGCCCCGATGTGCTGATCGTTGAAGGCCTCAACGTCCTGGCCCCCGCCCGTCCGCGAATGGATGGCAAACAGGGGCTCGCAGTCAGCGACTTCTTCGATTTCTCCATCTACGTCGACGCCAAAACCTCCTACATTGAGGAATGGTACGTGGACCGCTTCCGGAAGCTGAGAACCACAGCCTTCGCCCAGCCCGAGTCCTACTTCCACCGCTACGCCACACTGTCGGACGACGACGCTGAGTCCACGGCACGCGGCATTTGGAAGCGCATCAACGAGCCGAACCTTGAGGAGAATGTTCTGCCGACCCGCGGACGTGCGCAGTTGGTACTCACCAAGGACGCAGACCACTCCATCCGCCGCATGCTCCTGAGGAAGGTCTAGCGTGGCCAACAATCCTCAGCCGATGCCGAGCCGTCGCGCTTTCGCGAGCCTGCTGACCGCAGGTGCAGGAATGGCGGCCCTCGCCGCCTGCGCACCGGACAACACTGCACCCTCCCCTGTTGCGGCCAACGCCGCCAGCGGGGTTCCCTCGGCCTCCGAAACGCCTTCCGCCGCCACCCCCGGTGCCACAGCCACCGAGCCTGCACCCGTCGAACCCGCGCCCAGCGCTGAACCGTCCAGCACCGCCCCGTCGAGTTCCGTTGCCCCGCAGCACTCGCTGACGGACCCCACGAGTCCCTGGGTTGTGGTCAACAAGCACCGGCCCTTGGCTCCCCAGGACTTCGTTCCGGCAGATTTGGTCCAGCCGAACATACAGCTCGCCGTCAGCGGCGAAGCGGCTTTGCTTAACAGCACGACGGCGGCCGCGGCAGAGAAGATGTTCGGGGCAGCAGCCTCGGAGGGCATCATCATGACGTTGGCCTCCGGCTACCGTTCCTATTCCACCCAAGTGGCCACGTACAACGGGTACGTAGCGAGCACCGGGCAGGCGGCAGCGGACCGCGCCTCCGCCCGCCCAGGGCACTCCGAGCATCAGACGGGGTGGTCCTTCGACATTGGCGATGGTGGCGGAGCGTGCAGCTTCCAACCATGCTTCGCCGAACAACCCGCCGCAGTGTGGGCGAAAGCCAATGCCCACAAGTTCGGCTTTGTGGTCCGCTATCCGTGGATGTTCCACGACACTACCGGGTACTTCTACGAGTCCTGGCACCTGCGCTACATCGGCGTGGAGGCGGCAACCGACATGGCCACGCGGGGCATCGCGACCCTGGAAGAGTACTTCGGGCTCGAAGCAGCGCCGGACTACCTCTAGAACCTTAAACACTGAGGCCCGCTGTCCTGCTTCTACTCAAGCAGGACAGCGGGCCAAAAAAGTGAGCTTTCCTAGACTGCCAATTCGCTGGGAGCGCCCAAACGCTCCTTGACCACGGCAGCAAGGCCCTTGCAGATGCGCTCGGCCGTCTCCATGTCAGCGGCTTCCACCATGACACGTACCAGTGCCTCAGTGCCTGAAGGGCGGAGCAGCACACGGCCCGTCTCACCGAGTTCGAGCTCCGCTGCGGCAACGGCCTCGGCAACGCCTTCATCGGTGGCGGCCCGGGCCTTGTCAACGTCTTTGACGTTGATCATGAGCTGCGGAAGCTTTGTCATGGCGCTGGACAGGTCCTTGAGGCTGCGGCCCGTCAGGGCGACCTGCGCGGCGAGCTGAAGCCCGGTCAGGACACCATCACCTGTAGTTGCGAAGTCCGAGAAGATCACATGGCCGGACTGTTCGCCGCCAAGGTTGTACCCGCCGTCACGCATTTCCTCCAAGACGTAACGGTCACCAACACCGGTCTCCCGGATAGTGATGCCGGCATCGCGAAGGGCGATCTTGAGGCCGAGGTTACTCATGACCGTGGCCACGAGAATGTTGTCCTTGAGCTTTCCGGCTTCCTTCAGTGCCAGCGCCAGGATCGCCATGATCTGGTCGCCGTCCACTTCGTTGCCTTCATGGTCAACTGCCAGGCAGCGGTCGGCATCGCCGTCATGGGCTACGCCAAGGTCCGCGCCGTGTTTAACCACAGCTTCTTTCAGCGGACCCAAGTGGGTGGAACCTACACCGTCGTTGATGTTGAGGCCGTCGGGCTCTGCTCCGATAACTACGACGTCAGCCCCGGCGTCCTTGAACACCTGGGGTGAACAGCCGCTCGCTGCACCATGGGCGCAGTCGAGGACCACCTTCAAGCCTTCCAAGCGCTTGGGCAGCGTGCCGAGCAGGTGCACGATGTACCTGTCCTCGGCGTCTGAGAACCGTTGGATGCGTCCGACGTCGGCGCCTACCGGGCGCTGCGGCTCTTTACCCAGCTGCGCCTCGATGGCGTCCTCAACATCGTCCGGGAGCTTCTGACCGCCCCGTGCAAAGAACTTAATACCGTTGTCCGGCGCCGGGTTGTGGGAGGCCGACAACATGACGCCGAAATCGGCGTCGAGATCCGCAACGAGGTAAGCCGCAGCAGGGGTGGGGAGCACACCGGCGTCGTAGACGTCGATGCCGGAGCTGGAAAGCCCAGCCTCCACGGCCGCAGCAAGGAACTCGCCGCTGGCTCTGGGATCCCTTGCGACGACGGCGCGCGGCCGCTTGCCATCAGTTGTGCGGTCATGGCCGAGTACGACGGCGGCCGCCTGCGCGAGCTGCATAGCCAGTTCAGCGGTGAGCAATCCGTTCGCGAGACCGCGGACGCCATCTGTTCCAAATAATCTAGACATCGGGTCAAGTTTAGACGACGACAGGACACCACCGGTTCAACAGGTCACTTGCGGTGCGTTTCCTGACTCCCTGCCTGGGTTGTTAAACGACGAAAGCCCGCCCCGCCGAAACGGCGGAACGGGCTTTCGAGTAAGCGCTGAAAGCGCTTGTAAGCGTGTTTAGCGCTTGGAGTACTGCTGAGCCTTACGTGCCTTCTTGAGACCAGCCTTCTTGCGCTCGATGACGCGGGCGTCACGGCTCAAGTAACCGGCCTTCTTGAGGGTGGCGCGGTTGTTGTCGACGTCGATCTCGTTCAGCGAGCGAGCAACACCGAGGCGCAGTGCACCGGCCTGGCCGGAGATGCCACCGCCGTGGATACGGGCGATGACGTCGTAGGCGCCTTCGAGATCGAGGATCTTGAAGGGCTCGTTGACGTCCTGCTGGTGCAGCTTGTTCGGGAAGTAGTTGTCCAGCGTGCGGCCGTTGATGGTCCACTTGCCGGAACCCGGCACAACGCGAACGCGTGCAACGGCTTCCTTGCGGCGGCCAACAGCTGCACCGGCAACGGTCAGTGCCGGGCGCTCCTTCTTGGGCGCATCTTCAGCAGATGTGCTTTCAGAGGTGTAGCTGGTGAGGGTTTCCTCAGCCTCGACGGCTTCGGCGGTCAGTTCTTCGTTCTGAGCCACGGTTCTCCTTGTAATGAAAAGTTGGTTGGTGGCCAGGACTACTGGGCGACCTGGGTGATTTCGAAAGTCTTCGGCTGCTGTGCAGCGTGGGGGTGCTCCGGGCCTGCGTAGACCTTGAGCTTGCCCAGCTGCTGAGCTGCGAGGGAGTTCTTGGGGAGCATGCCCTTGATGGCCTTCTCAACAGCGCGAACCGGGTTGGATTCCAACAGCTCGGCGTAGTTGACGGAGGTCAGGCCGCCCGGGTAACCGGAGTGGCGGTATGCGCGCTTCTGCTCCAGCTTGGCGCCGGTGAGGGCAACCTTTTCAGCGTTGATGATGATGACGAAGTCGCCCATGTCCATGTGGGACGCAAAGGTCGGCTTGTGCTTTCCGCGCAGCAGTGTTGCGGTCTGGCTGGCAAGACGACCAAGGACAACGTCGGTGGCGTCAATGACGTGCCACTGGCGGTTGATATCGCCGGGCTTCGGGGTGTACGTACGCACGGTTTTGCCTCGTTCTTGTTCTGGCGTTCATGTTTTAGGCGGCACGCAATAAGGCGTGCACCTACTATGTATGCGCTACCGGAGCAGAGGTGAGGGCTCTATGTACCAGTTATCCCAAGATCTCGAAATGCCTCAGGAGTTAGCGATCCTGCAACTGGATCCCCCGGAAGGCATGTGTCATCGAGATAGGACACGCACAACGACTCTAAACAATACCGTCACTAGGGCGTCCGGGTCAAAATGGGGTAACCGCCCCCAGGGGTAGCGCACTTTTACTAAGGGAGAAACATGAACGATGGCCCCGGCGTCCCACTCCTCATTGCGCTCCTCGGGTTGCTGCTCAGCCCTACTGCCGAGCTAGTGATCGCCCGCACGCTGCCGCGACTCGGCGGCGCGCCTGCCCTCAAGGTCCGGATCACGACGGCGGGGGTCACCGCGCTGCTTTTTGGCTTACTGGCGTGGCGTTTTGGGTTTTCTCCGGAGTTGCCGGCATTTCTTTTATTGGCATTGCTTGGCGTTCAGCTTTCGCGGATTGATTTCACCGTCCACTTGCTGCCGAACGCACTGGTTTTACTTTTGTTTGGGGGCGGATTGGTCCTGCTCCTTGCCTCCGCTGCCCTCACGCCAGGATGGGCGGACTTGATTCGAGCTCTCGCCGGAGGAGCGATCCTGTTCGCCGGCTACTTAATTCTGGGACTTTTTTCGCCGGGAAGCCTCGGAATGGGCGATGTGAAGCTCGCGGCACCCCTCGGCTTGTACTTGGGCTACTTGGGTTGGCAGCAAGTACTCATTGGCGGGCTACTGGGATTCGTGGTGGGCGGGGTGCTGACGGTGCTGATGTTGCGCCTGCGATCTACCGAAAAGCCCGTAGAAACAGCTCACGGACCCGCAATGTTCATCGCCGCGCTGGGCGTAGCCCTGTTCATGAACTAGCGCTGGCTTAGTACGCACTTACCCCCCCTTCAGTGCGCGCCTTGATTAATAAGGCTCCTGCTAAAAGCAAGTAGTTTTCGCGTGTTTTGCGGCCCTGACCTGAGTACTTACCTCCCCCACGGCACGCTGGCAGGTAACCGATGCCCGGATAAATCGAGTACGACTACGCATTGTGGCTTCTGCATGTCCTGGTGAATTCTTATCTCATCGAATTCCGAACCGCTAAAGGCATCATGGGGGCAGTTCGACATTCGGGCGAATTTAGATAATTTGCCGCCTGTTATGCATCATTCATCATTTGCCAAAACAACTTTTATTCTGGGAAGGATTTTCCAATGTCATCTCTCATGGTTTCCGTTATCTCGTTCATCGCCGGCGTCAAGGACCGCTTCACCAACGAGGAGAAGGGCGCGACGGCTGTTGAATACGGACTGCTCGTGGCTCTGATCGCTGCTGTCATCGTTGGCACCGTGCTCACACTGGGCACTGAGGTACTAAAGGGCTTCACCACGGTCGTCAACACCCTTCCGTAGCTCGGAACTGGCCGGCTTCATATCGAAACCCGGGCCGGCTGCTCCGATACACTCATCGGCTGCAGCCGGCCCGGAATCGTTTTCTGGGAGTTGCTATGAGATCCAAAGGTAGGAAGAGTAAAACGCTCTTTAACAGAAAGCCCTCTACCGCTAATAGCCAGTCTGGTGCGGTAGCAGTTGAATTTGCACTTGTACTGCCGATATTCCTCGTCTTGGTACTGGGGATTTTTGAGTTCGGCCGGGCATTCAACATCCAGATTTCCTTGTCTGAGGCCGCTCGCGAAGCAGCCCGCTACGCAGCTATTCATCAATCAGATTCCACCTACAGCGTCGGCGACGCGCAGGCGGCTGGTGTGGCCGCCGCGCCCACCGTGGACTTGGCTCCGGGCGACATCACCGTCACGTCGTCGGGCACAAGCCCGTGCAACGTGGAGGTCAATATCTCCTACAGCACGCCGTGGATGACTGGATTTCCAGGACTGGTGCCCGGGATGCCGGCCGAACTGGATATCTCCGGGACAGGAGTCATGCGATGCGGCGGCTGAAACACGATGATCGCGAGCGCGGCGCTGTTGCTCCCATGACCGCCATGCTGATGGTGGCCCTCCTGGGCATGACTGCTTTCGCCGTAGATGTTGCCATGATGTACTCCGAGCACGCTCAGTTGCAGAACGGTGCCGACTCATCAGCAATAGGCATCGCCCAGGCTTGTGCACAGAACGCCGCTTCAGCCGACTGTGCTGCACCCACATCAGCAGCAACCTCCTTGGCGGGCCTGAATGCACTCGACGGTGTCAGCAATGCGCCACAAGCCTCGGTAAATCTGGGCACCGGGACCGTTGATGTCACGACCCAATCCCGCAACACCTCCGGCGACAATCACTTCACTCTGGTGTTCGCGCGAGCCTTGGGCGTCGAGACAGCCAACATCCAGGCCTCGGCCCAAGCTAAATTCGGCGGATTCTCAGCTACCGATGCCATCCCGCTGACGTTCTCCCAATGCGAGGCGGACCCGAGCTTCACCAAAGGCCTGCAGTTCTTCCCGGTTCACGGCACCACGCTTTCCGACAACCCGGACTACGCATGCCAGCACCAGTCTTCATCGGGATTCGAGCTTCCCGGTGGATTCGGCTGGCTCAAACACCCAGGCTCCACCTGCACGGTGCACATAGACATTGACGATCCCTGGTTGGAGGCCAACGAGGGCAATGATTTCGATTCGACGTGCGCTGCCGCCTTCGCGTCCTGGGAGACCAAGCTCAAAGCCGGCAAGCCTGTGGAACTTCTCATTCCGATTTTCGAAACAGCCTGCCCAGTGAAGAAGGGTACGGGAACCAACCCCTGCGCTTCCTCACCCTACAAGAAGTCCTTCAAGATCGAGGCCTTCGCGCAGATCTCTCTCCGGGGGTGGCATCTCACGGGCGGCGGATCCAGCTACATGACCTCCGATGCCTCTGCGCTTCAGAAGTCCCTGGGTCTCAAGAACAGCGACACAGGTTTGTACGGCACCTTCATCAAGAAAGTAAGTCTGACGGAGGCCGCAACTCTGGGCGGCCCAACCACGTACGGCGCCTTGGGCGTCCAACTCACCGAGTAGTAACCAATCTGGGAGAAAACTCCATTGCACTAAGGAGAATCAAAGTGAAAACTCGCCTACTGGGAGGCATAGTCGCAGTCGTGCTGGCAATAGTCGGCACGCTGCTACTGGTCACATACGTTCAAGCAGCAGACGCGCGGGCACAAAAGGACCTCCAGCCCGTTGATGTCCTTGTTATCCAAAGTCAGGTTCCCGAGGGAGCCGATCTTCAGCAGATCAAGTCTGCTGTAAAGCTTGCTTCGCTACCCGCGGCTTCAGTACCCAATGGTGCCCTCAAGAGCCTCTCCGGAATGGAGGGCAAAGTCGCGGGGGCAGAACTCATGCCTGGTGAAGCCCTGCTGGGAAACCGCCTGGTGGATCCCAACAGCCTGGCGGCCCCCGGGTCAGTCCCTGTCCCCGACGGACTTCAAGAAGTTTCAGTACAACTTGATGCGCAGCGCGTTGTAGGCGGGCGACTGGCCGCCGGCGACACCGTAGGCGTCGTGGTGCTGGTGGGCGAGAACGGGCAATCCGACACTGACGCTTCAGCCCAGCTCGTCTTCCATAAAGTGCTCGTTACCAGCGTTCAGCGGGCCACAGCCAGGAACTCGAACACCGCGCAAGCAAGCTCGGAGCAGGCCAACACACAGCTGCCGGAGGGTTCATTCATCGTGACACTCGCCCGCAGCGATGTGGACGCCACCAAGATCGTTTACGGAGCAAAGTACGGGGATATCTGGCTGACGAAAGAACCCGCCGAGGCCCAGGAAAGCGCACGCGTCACCATCAAGAAGGCAGAGGTACTCCAATGAGCCGCTTTCTAGTCATCACGGCTGATGTAGATTTCGAAAAGCGCGTCCGCCACGCCGCTTCCGGCATGCATGGCGATGTGCAGTCCATCATTGCCGACTACTTGCCGCAGGGCCCGGACGACGTCCTCCGGGTGCTGTCCGGACAACTGCTGGAAGTCCTTGTCCTGGGGCCCGGGCTACAGGCTGACGACGCAATCCGATTGGCAAGCCTGTTCGATCTTCAGTATCCGGAGATCAGCGTAGTGCTCGCTTCGACGGATGCAGCGGAAGTCGCACTCCCGGCAATGCGCGCAGGCATCCGTGACTTGTTGGAGCCTTCCGCGGATCCGGGCACCATTCGGGCGCTGTTGGAGCGTGCCAGCCTCGCGGCTGCCGGGCGTCGCAGGGGCTTGGGTGCACAAGTAGACGCAGGGCCACAGGGAGGGCGGATTATCGCCGTCATGTCGCCCAAGGGCGGCGTGGGCAAGACGACTATCTCAACCAACCTCGCTATTGGGCTGGGGCGAATCTCTCCCATGAGGGTTGTCATCGCCGATTTGGATCTCCAGTTCGGCGACGTCGCATCCGGGCTCCTCATAGACCCGGATAGGACAATCGCGGATGCGGTTACCGGTGCGGCAGTCCAGGACAGCATGGTGCTGAAGTCATATCTCTCAGTTCATCCCGCCGGTATTTATGCCCTCTGTGCGCCCCGTAACCCCTCCCAAATCGAGCAGATTTCCGCGGAACAGGTGGGGCATCTCCTTGAACAACTGGCCAGGGAATTCGACTACGTGATTGTGGATACCGCACCGGGTCTTGGTGAGCACGTCCTGGCGACCCTAGAACGTGCCTCCGACGTCGTGTGGGTATGTGGAATGGATATCCCGAGCATCAGAGGACTTCGGAACGGTCTCGAAATACTTGACGAGATCGGGCTGGTCCCCGAACAGCGCCACGTTGTCCTGAACTTCGCGGACAAGCGCAGCGGGCTGACCTTGATTGATGTGGAAGCCACCATAGGGTGCCCGGTGGATGTCACTTTGCCGCGGTCCCGTTCACTCCCCTACTCAACCAATAGGGGCATCCCCGTACTTCAAGACGGGACGAAGGATGTCACGCTCCGCGGTCTCCGTCAGCTCGTTGATCGCTTCAAGCCGGGCTGGGAAGAACGGCCGCACAAGCAGCTGCACCGAAGGGCGGTAGTCAAGTGAACCTCGCAAAGCGCCTTCAGACCGCTCGGGGGCTGGAAGTTGAGACCCCGGGCACGTCAACATTGGGAGATCCATGGGCCGGGCCAGCAACCCACACCCCTGACTACATCGCCGATTCAACGGGAGCAGGAGGAACTACCGAGGACTCAAGCCAAGCGTTGTCAGCAGTCAAAGAACGCACCAGTTCAGCGTTGTTTGATCGTATGGGTTCCCGAATTTCAGACACCACACTGGATGAGGCGGAACTCCACCGCTACGTCAAAGAGGAACTCCGTGCCGTTATTGACGAAGACGACATTCCGCTGACATCCCAGGAGAGACAACGACTGGTCCAGGAGATCGCTGACGACGTTCTTGGTCTTGGGCCGCTTCAACGGTTCCTTGACGACAAGGACGTCACAGAGATCATGGTGAACGGTGCCGACAAGGTCTACGTGGAGATTGCCGGAAGACTTCACTTAACCAATGTTCATTTCAGCTCCGAAGAGCATCTTCGCCGAATCATTGAGCGGATTGTCTCCAAGGTTGGCCGCCGCATTGACGAGTCCTCTCCACTGGTGGACGCAAGGCTCTCGGACGGATCCCGAGTCAATGCGATTATTCCTCCGCTCGCTGTCAATGGATCGTCGCTCACGATTCGAAAGTTTGGCCGTGTGCCGCTAACGGCCCAGAATCTCATCCAATTGGGAACCATGAGCCCCGAGATCACCGAACTGCTTCACGCGTGCGTACAGGCCCGGCTGAACATCATCGTCTCGGGCGGTACAGGAACAGGAAAGACAACGCTCTTGAACGTCCTGTCATCGTTTCTTCCTTCCGATGAACGCATCGTCACCATCGAAGACGCCGTGGAACTGCAGCTCCAGCAATCGCACGTTGTCCGGTTGGAAAGCCGACCCAGCAACATCGAAGGAAAGGGTGAGATCGCCATCCGGGATCTCGTGCGAAATTCCCTGCGCATGCGCCCGGACCGGATCGTAGTGGGCGAAGTTCGCGGCGGGGAAGCACTCGACATGCTTCAAGCGATGAATACCGGCCATGATGGATCCATCTCCACTGTCCATGCAAACTCGCCCCGCGATGCCATCGCGCGCCTCGAGACGTTGGTGCTTATGGCCGGAATGGATTTGCCCCTCAGGGCGATTCGGGAGCAGATCTCGTCCGCCGTGAACCTGGTGGTTCAGATCTCGCGGCTGCGGGATGGCACCCGGCGTATCACGCATGTGACGGAAGTGCAGGGCATGGAAGGTGACGTTGTTACCTTGCAGGATGCTTTCACCTTCGACTACTCGGCAGGCATGGATGCCAATGGGCGGTTCCTCGGGAAGCCCGTTCCTACAGGAGTGCGGCCACGGTTCGTGGACCACTTCGCGGACCTTGGAATCTACTTGTCCCCGGGTGTCTTTGGAACTGTGCACACTGGCGGTGGGCAGCGATGACCGCCACCAACCCCCTCCTGCTCATAGCCGGAGTGATTCTCGGATTCGCAGCCTTGGCGATCGGGCTATTCCTTATCCCCAGGTCGAGGAACTCAACGATTGCATTGTCCCGGCGGCGTCCAAACGCCGGCACCCAGGACTCAGTGCTGACCCGGATGACAAATTCTGCTGTCGCATTGGTAGATGGGTCAGTTTCGGCCAGCAGGGCTTCCGGAACCAGGCTTCTCCTTGAGCAGGCCGGCTCCAGGATGCGGCCGGCGGACTACGTACTCTTGGTCATCTGCGCCACCTTCACTGGCGCCGTCGTAGGCTTCATCCTCGGCGGTCTCTTGGTGGCAATACTCTTCGGAATCTTAGTGCCCATCGGCGCACGCATGGTTCTGAGCGTCATGACGTCCCGACGCCGGGCGCAGTTCGAAGCTCAACTGGGCGACACGCTGCAAATGCTGTCCGGCAGCATGCGGGCCGGTCATAGCTTGCTGCGGGCAGTCGATGCTGTGGCTCTGGAGGCACAGTCACCTACCAAGGAAGAATTCGCCAGGATCGTAGGAGAAGTCCGTCTGGGACGTGACCTCCGCGATGCACTCCTGGACGCAGCAAACCGTCTACACAGCGAGGATTTCCTCTGGGCCACCCAGGCCATCGAAATTCACCGTGAAGTGGGCGGCGACTTGGCTGAAGTACTGGACCACGTGGCTGAAACGATCCGCGAGCGATCACAAATCAAAGGCCAAGTGCGGGCCCTCAGCGCTGAAGGTCGGCTGTCAGCGTATGTGCTCATAGCACTGCCGACCGGCATGTTTCTGTACCTCAGCCTCGCCAACGGGACGTACATCCAGCCTCTCTTCACGCACCCCGTGGGTTGGATCATGCTCGTGGTAGCCGTCGTCCTTCTTGCGTTGGGGTCCTTCTGGCTCAGCCGCGTCGTCAAGATCAAGTTCTAGGGAGTGACCATGAACGTTATTGCATGGGCGTCCGTCGCCTTGATCGTAGTTCCCATCGCCTTTATGGCATGGGCGTTCATTTCAGTAGACCGTACTGGCCTCGCAACCGTCCGTACCAACTTGAGTCGAAGCGCAGGAATGGCCACTGACTTGGGGGCACAGCCGTCAGCATTCAACCTGCATCGTCTGGGTGCAAAGCTCACCCCAAAGGGCTACACCATCTGGCTGGACAAGTTGCTGGCCAAATTGGGCCGACCAGCGGGAATGCCCCTGGGACGCCTCCTGATCCTCAAACCAGCGTTGGCCTTGGCAGCAGGCCTCGTGGGTCTGTTGTTCTTCCTGAGAGCCCCTTCGGGCCAGGGTTTCCTGCTGTACCTGGCCGCAGTGTTGCTGGTGTACTTCATCCCGGACCTGATCATCCACGGCCGCGCTGCCGAACGGCAAAAGGCAATCCAAACTGAGCTACCCAACACCCTGGACCAGATGCTCATCTCCGTTGAAGCCGGCCTTGGTTTTGAAGGGGCCATGGCCCGGGCCGGGCAGAATGGTTCGGGACCGCTGGCCATGGAAATGCTCCGAACACTGCAGGACATGCAGGCGGGACGCAGCCGCAAGGAAGCATACGTGGCTTTGGCCGAACGTGTGGATGTCCACGACCTCAGGGCATTCGTCGGGGCCATAGTGCAGGCCGATACCTATGGGATCGCCATAGCCAACGTCCTGCGGACCCAAGCCAAGCAAATGCGTATCAAACGCCGCCAAAGGGCGGAGGAGCAGGCAATGAAGCTGCCTGTGAAGGTCCTGTTCCCTTTGATGTTCTGCATCCTGCCAGTGCTGTTCATCGTCATCATGGGTCCGGCCGTCCTCAATGTGATGACTAATCTGGCCGGCACTTTTTAGGGTTCTGGTGTTATTGCCCTAAATACCGGCCGTTCGCGGATCCCAGACCACGGGCGGCCACATCGGCCCCCTTCCGGTACCCAGAGCCGGGAGGGGGTCCTCCAACAGACCCATTCAGCCAGTAGCCACTTCTGGGCAAACGAGTACCTGCCGGAGGGTTCAAGTAGCACTCCTCACGGAAGTCGAGTACGCCCTACTCGTGCCAAGCACTGAACCACTCTTCTACACTCCACGTACAGCCTGGGATCCGCCCAACGTCTGCCCATATCAAAGCCTAGGGAATGATCATGAAAAGGTCAGAGACGGTCAAGAAGCCGGAGAAGAAACTCGCTATACCGGCTTGCTTGGCGGCACTGCTAACAGCACCGATTCTGGCCGCGTCGCCTGCAGCAGCCGAGATCAACGCGGACACCATCGACAAGTCCATTGTGTGGGTGGACACTGCGTGGAGCGCTTCCGTTCAGGTGCCCTTCAAGGACGGAACCACCGAAACGTACCGGACCACCGTCTACGCGTACTGCACGGGATGGTTCGTCAGCGACACAGGGCACGTGGCAACTGCCGGCCACTGCGTCGAGGCTGACGACGGACTTCGTGTGAGCGTCTACTCGAACGTCATTGAAGAGCAGGGCTTGACGGGGGTCAGGGCTGAGGACGTTGACTGGCCCATGAGCCTGGGCGAGCCATCCATCAAGATTGATCAGCCCTCGGGCATCGACGGCGGAGTTCTCAGCGGGAAAACCGCCATTACAGCGCAGCTGATCGCCAAACAAGGTTTTGAGAAGGGCGACAACGCCCTCTTGCGTATTGCCGATATGAAAGACACCCCCGCTTTGTCGATAGGCCCGGAGGCACCCAAAGTCCGCGAGAAGGTCACCTCTATTGGCTTTCCTGATCTCGTTGGCTCAACCTCGGATGTGGAACGGCAAAAGCCGTCGTACCGATCCGGAGCCGTGAGCTCACGCAGTTATTCAACGCAAGGTGTTCCCCGCACGGAGATCGACACCGACATCACCCCGGGGATGTCCGGAGGGCCTTCAGTCAACGAGGAGGGACAAGTCATTGGCATCAATTCCGCCTACGTGTACCAAGGGGCTGGACAAGCTAACTACATCACCGACACGGAAACGCTCCGGGAATTCCTGACAGCAAATGGAGTCAAGTTGGCTGAGCCGGCGTCACAGTCCGCAGCCCCTGCGGCTGCCGTTGAGAACCCGACCGCCGTCACGTCGACCGGTCCTGAGATTCCGCTGTGGATGATCGTAACACTGGCAGGCCTCGTGCTCGCCCTCGCCGTCATGGCTATCTTCCTCACCCGGGCGATGCGCCAACGGCCCAAGCCGGCCGCCGCAGCCGCTATGCCTGCCGGTCCACAGATGCCTTGGGTGCAAGAACCGCCTCGCCCCGAGAATGGACCGCGCCCTGAGAACGGACCGCGCCGTGAGGACGGTCAGCCTCTGTAGTTCTTCGACGGTATGGTCTACTCTCGCCGGGCCCGCGTCAGCTCGGCCCGCGCCAGCAACTCGCTATCGGACGGGTAGGCGACTTGCTCCAGCACCAAGGGATGCGGAGCAGCAAGCACAGATTTGGCATCGCGTTTGCGTTCGAGAAGACGTGAGTGCAACCAACCCGGAGTTTCCAACCCCTCCCCCACGCGGAGCGCAGAACCAACCAAGGACCGCACCATGTTGTGGCAGAACGCATCGGCCTGCACGGTGGCAACAATAACGTCGTCGCTTCCACGAACAAACGAGAACTGCTGCAGCTCACGGATGGTGGTGGCTCCCTCGCGGGGTTTGCAGTAAGAACGGAAATCCTGGAGGCCCAGCAGGGAATGGGCACCGTGATTCATGAGCTCAACATCCAAAGGCGCTTTATGCCACAAAGTGATTCCCCGCAGCACAGGGTCCCAACGTTCCGGACCGTCGGCAATCCGGTAACTGTACCTCCGCCACAACGCTGAGAAGCGGGCGTCGAAACCTTCCGGCGCCAGACCGGCGTCGTGCACTTCAATGGACCCCGTCAGATCGCCGAGAATGCGGCTCAAAGCGCCGCGGAGTCGGCGTAAAAGCGCGACGGCGGGATCGAGCTCATGCCCGCGCGGCAGTGACAGCCACTCGGCTTCCGTCAGGTCCAGGTGAACCACTTGACCGCGGGCGTGGACGCCGGCGTCCGTCCGGCCTGCAACCGTCACACGAACCGGTCGCTGCAGGAGGAGCGCCAAAGCTTCCTCAAGGGATCCTTGCACGGTCCGGAGACCTGGCTGCAGAGCCCACCCGCTGAAAGGGCCGCCGTCGTAGGAAAGATCAAGCCGGACACGCAAAAACCCGCCGCCCCCCATAACGGGGGCAGCGGGTTTTCGTTCGTTCATAGACTTAAGTCTACTGTGAAGAATTCAGTGAATTACTTCTTGTCCTCAGCGGCCGGAGCCTCTTCGGTTTCAGCAGCTTCAGCTTCAGCAGCTTCTGCCTCAGCGGCCGGAGCCTCTTCGGTTTCAGCAGCCTCTGCCTCAACGGCAGGAGCCTCTTCGGTCTCAACGACCTCTTCCTCGGCAGCCGGAGCAGCCTTGGCAGCGGCAGCGGTTGCTTCAGCAACAACGGCCTGCTTCGGGGAAACCGGCTCGAGAACGAGCTCGATGACAGCCATGGGAGCGTTATCGCCCTTGCGGTTGCCGATCTTGGTGATGCGGGTGTAGCCACCATCGCGGTTAGCAACGGCGCCGGCGATGTCGGTGAACAGCTCGTGGACAACGCCCTTGTCGCTGATCAGGCCGAGAACGCGGCGGCGGGAAGCGAGGTCGCCACGCTTGGCGAAGGTGACCAGACGCTCTGCGTACGGCTTCAGGCGCTTGGCCTTGGTGACCGTGGTGGTGATGCGCTTGTGCTCAAAGAGAGCAGCTGCCAGGTTCGCGAGCATCAGGCGCTCGTGAGCCGGGCCGCCTCCGAGGCGCGGACCCTTAGTGGGGGTAGGCATAGTTATTTCTCCTGTTATGTAAGCCGGTCAGGTCCATCACTGGACCCGGCGGCCAAGATCTGCTGTTTAGAGCTCGTCGTCGCTGAACGCGGCGTCGTCCTCTTCGATGGCTGCGGCGCGGGCTGCGAGATCGAAACCGGGAGGGGAGTCCTTGAGGGACAGACCCAGTTCCACGAGCTTTGCCTTGACCTCGTCAATGGACTTCGCACCGAAGTTACGGATGTCCATCAGGTCAGCCTCGGAGCGGGCAACGAGTTCACCCACGGTGTGGATGCCCTCACGCTTGAGGCAGTTGTAGGAACGGACGGTGAGGTCCAGATCCTCGATCGGCAGAGCCATGTCCGCTGCCAGGGCAGCGTCCGTCGGCGACGGGCCAATCTCGATACCTTCAGCTGCGGTGTTCAGCTCACGAGCCAGACCGAACAGTTCCACCAAGGTGGTGCCTGCGGAAGCAACAGCATCGCGCGGGGCGATGGCCTGCTTGGTCTCGACGTCGACAATGAGCTTGTCGAAGTCGGTGCGCTGCTCAACACGGGTAGCTTCCACGCGGAAAGTTACCTTCATGACCGGCGAGTAGATCGAGTCAACCGGAATACGGCCGATCTCGGAGTCGCCGGACTTGTTCTGAGCTGCCGAAACGTAGCCACGGCCGCGCTCGATGGTCAGCTCGAGTTCGAACTTGCCCTTCGAGTTCAGAGTGGCAATGTGCAGATCCGGGTTGTGGAATTCGACGCCGGCCGGCGGAGCGATGTCCGCGGCGGTGACGACTCCGGGGCCCTGCTTGCGCAGGTAAGCAACAACCGGCTCATCGTGCTCTGAGGAAACCGAAAGGTTCTTGATGTTCAGGATGATCTCGGTGACATCTTCCTTGACACCCGGAACCGTGGTGAACTCGTGCAGCACGCCATCGATCCGGATGCTGGTTACAGCGGCACCGGGGATGGAGGAGAGCAGGGTACGGCGGAGGGAGTTTCCGAGGGTGTAGCCGAAGCCCGGTTCCAGCGGTTCAATGATGAAACGGGAGCGGTTCTCGGATACAACTTCTTCAGACAGGGTGGGGCGCTGTGCAATGAGCACTTAGGTTTCCTTTCGGCGAGCATCCGCTATATGACGCAACACAGGTGGTGGAAATCGGCTTCGGTTTCCAGCCTGACCAGCCGGGCCATGCTGATGGATGATCGAAACCATCCATAGCAGGCCCGGCCGGTCAGGCAGGGAAGACCTAATTAGACGCGGCGGCGCTTCGGCGGGCGGCAACCGTTGTGGGCGCTGGGGGTGACGTCCTGAATGGAGCCAACCTCGAGGCCAGCAGCCTGAAGCGAACGGATTGCGGTTTCGCGTCCGGATCCCGGGCCCTTAACGAATACGTCAACCTTGCGCAGACCGTGCTCCTGAGCGCGCTTTGCAGCAGCTTCGGCAGCCATCTGGGCAGCGAACGGGGTGGACTTACGTGAGCCCTTGAAGCCAACCTCACCGGCGGAAGCCCATGAGATTACAGCACCGTTCGGGTCCGTGATGGACACGATGGTGTTGTTAAAGGTGCTCTTGATGTGCGCCTGGCCAAGCGCAATATTCTTCTTATCCTTGCGACGCGGCTTACGAACCGCTCCACGAGTCTTCGGGGGCATTGTTTCTCCTACAGAAAGTTATCGGGGGAAAACCGGATCAATCCCGAGGGATTAACGTCCGGCCTTCTTCTTGCCGGCGACGGTGCGCTTCGGGCCCTTGCGGGTACGAGCGTTGGTCTTCGTACGCTGTCCGCGTACGGGCAGGCCCTTGCGGTGGCGCAGGCCTTCGTAGCTGCCGATCTCTACCTTGCGGCGGATGTCAGCGGCTACCTCGCGGCGAAGGTCACCCTCAACCTTGTAGTTGCCTTCAATGTAGTCACGCAGCTGGACCAGCTCGGCGTCAGTCAGGTCCTTGACGCGAACGTCAGCGCTGATGCCGGTGGCAGCCAGGGTTTCGTGTGCACGGGTCTTGCCCACGCCGTAGATGTAAGTAAGCGCAATTTCCAACCGCTTTTCGCGGGGAATGTCTACGCCAGCGAGACGAGCCATAGTGGCAGTACTCCTTGAATAAACCGGAGGTCGTAGGCAGTACACCCACACGTTCAGTGTGGCCCCAGCCTCCGACCGGGGGTTCGCTGACCAGGCTCTGTAATGCAGTCCTGGCACAGCTTGTGCTGCCTTTATTTACTTGCGTGGGCTAGCAGCCCAGGTTTGTCCTTGCGGACGCAGATTCCCGGAAGGGGAATTAGCCCTGGCGCTGCTTGTGGCGCGGGTTCTCGCAGATCACCATGACCCGGCCGTTACGGCGGATCACTTTGCACTTGTCGCAGATCTGCTTGACGCTCGGCTTGACCTTCATGGCGTTCCTTTGCGTGTTTTGCAGTTGATCTGCTGGAGCGGCTTAGGCACTATTGCCTTGCCGCCCAGCAATTTACTTGTAGCGGTAGACGATACGACCACGTGTGAGGTCGTATGGGCTCAGCTCAACCACTACCCGGTCCTCGGGGAGGATTCGAATGTAGTGCTGTCGCATCTTCCCAGAGATGTGTGCGAGAACGACGTGCTTATTGGTGAGCTCAACACGAAACATCGCATTGGGCAGCGCCTCAGTCACAACGCCCTCGATCTCAATGACCCCGTCCTTCTTGGCCATATCCTCCGCTAACTGTTGTTTGCCGCCGTCCTCCAGTTAGGCACCGAAGATCCAGCGGACGTTTTTTGTTTGCTTGGCCCTCTTGGAACCACGACACTAAAAAGGGCGTGGCTGCACAGACAACCAACAAATAACTCTACGCCAATGTGGCCGGAAAGTTAAATCCGTCTATGGTAGCGCACGTACCTCCAGCCGTCACTCCCCCGCTTGCCGATAGGCGGGGAAGTCACCGGCCTCCGTCGACACGCTTTCGGCCGCCAGGATGCCATCCAGGATGGCCAGCCGGACGGCTTCCGCCGCGGCGCTTTGGAGCGTTATCAGCGACACCTGCCGTGCCTGCTCAGTGCTACGGTCAAGCCCGACGGCGCCAGTCGCCAAAGCGAACACGGTATCTCCGTCCGCCAACGTATGGGACGGATCCAAGGCCCGGGCCAGCCCCGCATGCCCGGCAGATGCAGTCCGCTTGCACTCGGCCACATCGAGTACGGCATTCGTCGCAATCACCACCAACGTGGTGTTGAGCCCCTGCGGCGGTGTCGCGAACGGCACACCCGGCTGATCCTGCGGGCCTGGGGCCCGGCGGCGCGCGTCTAAGGGAGGCACGACCGAGCGCGCAGAGGGCTGCAGGTCCGCAGGGCCAAACACCGGCGCCCCCATCGCGTTCACCACGGCAATGGCTCCGACGATCACCCCGCCATCGAGAGTGATGGACGACGTACCGACCCCGCCCTTGTAGTGGCCATGCGCAACAACGGCCCCCGTACCGGCACCCACGTTTCCACGTTCGACGGCGGCGTGGTCGCCTGAGGCGAAGGCTGCGGCGGCTGCCTGGTAGCCCATGTCCGCACCGGGTCGGGCCTTCACGTCGCCGCCCCGTCCGACGTCGAAGATGGCGGCCGCCGGCACAATCGGCACCACAGTCCCGGGAACAGCGAATCCCCTCCCCTGCTCCTCACACCACAACTGCGCCCCGGTAGCCGAGGCCAAGCCGAACGCGCTGCCACCTGTTAGCACCACGGCATCCACAGTGGAAACCAATGTGGTCGGATCCAGCGCATCGGTCTCATGCGTCCCGGGTCCACCCCCGCGCACGTCGACAGACCCCACAGTCCCCGGCGGAGGAAGCACCACAGTAACCCCGGACAACCACCCCTCCCCCACCCTCTGCACATGCCCAACCCGTATGCCAGCAACATCGGTGATCGAATTCATGGCTCCATTCTCCACCTTCGGCCCCCACAGGACTGCTGGCGGGCTGGACCCCGGCAGCGCGCGTCCAAGGGAGGCACGACCGAGCGCGCAGAGGGGTCCAGTTCGCCCGCAGGGCACGGACCCGACCACGAAGTGGGAGCCGAGCCTCAAATACGAACGGGCGAGTAACGCTGAGTAAACGGGTTAGGAAGTGTAAGCCAACTATCGCTACGGCTCCCCGTTTTGGTCCGGAGGGCCTCTGTGGGTGTGGTGAGCTAGCCCTGTCTTCGCTGCCCCGCTCCGGGAGGCGGCGCTCCACATTCGCCCAAAACCGATAGTGACTCATGACTACCCGACAGATTCACAGCAGCAACACCGTGCCTGCAGACAGGCCGGGCATCGAACCTCCGGCCCCACCCGCCGCGCCTGCAAAGCCCGGACCGGACCGAAAGCGCTGGTCCGCCCGCAGTCGCCGGGAATTCTTGGTGTTCCTTGCCATGGCCTTGCCGAACTTGGTGTTGATCGGCACCTTCACCTATTGGCCGCTGATCAACAACATTTACTACTCCACTCTGGATTGGACGCTCGGTTCGGCTTCGGCCACGGTGGTGGGCTTGCAGAACTATGTCACGTTCTTCACAGGTGAGGACGCGTCCAAAGTCCTTGGGACTACTGCGATTTTCACACTGGTGACGGTTGGCGGTTCGATGGTCCTTGGCCTGTTGGTTGCCTTGGCCTTGAACTCCAAGGTCCGCGGCACCACGTTCGCCCGATCGGCCGTGTTCGCGCCGTACGTGTTGTCCGGCGTGGGTGTTGGCCTGGTGTGGCTGTTCATTTTTGACCCCGGCTATGGAGTACTCGCTTGGGTCCTGCGCGGCCTTGGCCAACAGAGCCCGCAGTGGATCAATGATCCTCAGCTCTCTTTGGTGATGGTGATCATCGTGTACGTCTGGAAGAACTTGGGCTATTGCGCGGTGGTGTACCTGGCCGGTTTGCAGTCCCTGCCCCGCGATGTGATGGAAGCTGCGGCTCTGGATGGGGCCAACAGTGCACGGAGGTTCTTCAATATCTCCTTGCCGTTGCTTTCCCCCACCACATTCTTCCTGCTGATCACCACCATGCTCAGCTCTTTGCAGGCTTTCGACCTTATCCGCATCATGACTCCGCTCGGCAACGGCACCAGCACGTTGATCTACGAGGCCTATCTGCAGGCGTTCGGGGCTTACAACAGGGCGGGCTATTCGGCCGCGATATCGGTGATTCTCTTCGCCATCCTGTTGATCATCACTGTTCTTCAACTGCGGTTCGTTGAGCGAAAGGTCCACTATTCATGAGCGCGCCTCCACCCGCCGTCGTCGTTGGTTCTCCACAGGAGACCATGCAGGAGATGGCGCCGCATGAGCCGCCGCGACCATTCTCCAAAGCCAACCTCATCCGGACCGTGGCAACCGGTTACGTGCCCCTGATCATCGCCACGCTTGTGGTCTTCCTGCCGTTGCTTTGGATGGTGTTGAGTTCCTTCAAGCAACCGGGCGAGATTGTCACGATGGATCTGAAGATCCTGCCGGAGTCCCTGAACCTGGAGAATTACGCCACGGCGATGACCACGGTTCCGTTCGCGCAGTTCTTCGCCAACAGCTTGATCGTTACGGTGGTGGGTTCGTCCATCAAGGTCATCCTGGCGATCCTGACGGCTTACGCGTTGGTGTTCGTTCGTTTCCCGTTCAAGAACGTGATCTTCGTGCTGATTCTGGTGGCGCTCATGGTTCCGGCGCAGGTGTCCATCCTGCCCAACTACATCCTCATCGCGGGCGTGGGCGGCAAGAACACTCTGTGGGGCATCATCCTTCCGGGCCTGGGGACGGCGTTTGGCACGTTCTTGCTGCGCCAGCACTTCCTCACGTTGCCGCCGTCGATTCTTGAAGCAGCTGAAATCGACGGCGCCGGCCACTGGCGCCGGCTGTGGCAGATCATTGTCCCGGTGTCTGTTCCTTCCATCGCGACGGTGGCGCTGGTGACCGTGGTCAGTGAATGGAACGACTACATTTGGCCGCTCATCATCACTGACCGCCCTGAAACCATGACGCTTCCCGTGGGCCTCACGTTGCTGCAGAACTCTGAGGGGAACGGCGCCGGGTGGGGCATCCTCATGGCGGGCGCTGTGCTGGTGATCGTTCCCATCCTGCTGGTGTTCGCAGCACTCCAGCGATACATCGTTGCCGGGCTGACCCAAGGCAGTGTCACCGGCTGATTTTCTCCAACCGCACCATTCGCATCGAAGTAAGTTATTGAGAGGAAACACCATGCGCACCAACCTTGACCGCCGACATTTCCTGGGCCTGGCGGGCCTCGGCGCCGGAGCTGCGGCTCTCGCCGCTTGCGGCGGACCGTCGACGGCGGGCACGGCAGACGCCGTCGACACCGCAACTATCGACTTCAGCGGCGTAAAGCCCGCCGCATCCATCGACTTCTGGACCAACCACCCTGGTAAGTCCCAGGATGTGGAGAAGGCGATCATCGAGAAGTTCCATGCCAAGTTCCCTGACATCAAGGTGAACCTGGTGACGGCCGGCGCCAACTACGAAGAGATCGCCCAGAAGTTCCAGACGTCCCAGGCAGCCAAGACGGGCCTCCCCGGATTGGTGGTGCTCTCGGATGTCTGGTGGTTCCGCTACTACTCGAACGGCAGCATCATCCCCATCGATGGCCTGGTGAAGCAACTGGACATCAAGATCGACGACTTCCAGAAGTCGTTGGTGGATGACTACAAGTACGAGGACAAGCAGTGGGCGCTCCCCTACGGCCGTTCCACCCCGCTGTTTTACTACAACAAGGACCACTTCAAGGCCGCCGGCCTTCCGGACCGGGCCCCGGCCACGTGGCAGGAATTTGCCGAGTGGGCACCCAAGTTGAAGGCGACGTCGGGTGCGCAGTACGCCTACATCTACCCGGCCCTGGCTGGCTACGCGGGCTGGACCTTGCAGAACAACCTGTGGGGCTGGGGCGGAAGCTGGTCAAAGGACTGGGATATCACGTGCGATTCTCCTCAGTCCGTCGCCGCGCTGCAGTGGGCGCAGGACTCCATCTATAAGGATGGTTGGGCCGGCGTCTCGTCCAAGGAGGCAGCGGACGACTTTGCCGCGGGGATCACCTCGTCCACGATTTCCTCCACTGGCTCACTGCTTGGCGTCCTGAAGGCAGCCAAGTTCAACGTGGGCGTCGGGTTCCTGCCCGGCGGCCCGGAGGCACCCAGCAGCGTTTGCCCCACAGGCGGTGCGGGCCTGGGCATCCCCAGCGGCATCAGCAAGGAAGAGCAGCTGGCTGCTGCGACGTTCCTCAAGTTCATGACCGAACCTGAGAACACTGCAGCATTCTCGGCAGCCACCGGCTACATGCCCACCAGGCTTTCCGCTGACATGTCGGCCGTTCTTGCAGCCACGCCGCAGATCAAGACCGCCATGGACCAGCTCGCCGCCACCAAGGTTCAAGACAATGCCCGCGTGTTCCTGCCCGGAGCTGACCAGGAGATGGCCAAGTCAGCGGCCAAGATCCTGACGCAACAAGGAGACGTCCAAGCAACCATGAACGAGCTGAAGAAGACCCTCGAGGGCATTTACACCAAGGATGTAAAGCCCAAGCTGAAGGCCTAACAGCCTTTCCGGGGATAAGAAGAGCTGGGCTACTTCAGTAGCCCAGCTCTTCTTTTGCAATTCTTACGGGATAGGGACAGGCACGACGCCGAGCGGCGCCAATTGCTCGGCTCCTCCATCCGGGGCTGACAAGACCCAGATGCCCTTTTCGTGAACAGCTACCGAGTGCTCCCACTGGCAGGATCGCTTGCCGTCGGTGGTGACCACGGTCCAGTCGTCGTCGAGGGTGGCGGTCTCGATGCCGCCACGAACCAACATTGGTTCAATGGCCAGGCACAGGCCGGGCCGGATCTTGGGGCCGCGGTGGCTGGTCCGGTAGTTCAAGACGTCGGGCGCCATGTGCATCTCCGAGCCAATCCCGTGGCCCACGTAGTCCTCCAGGATGCCCAAAGGCTTTCCGGGGACGGATGACACGTAGTCATCGATCGCGTTTCCGATGTCCCCCACAAACTTGCCTTTAGCGAGGCCTGCTATGCCCCGCCACATTGCTGCCTCGGTGACGTCGGAAAGACGCTGGTCTTCCGGGTCGGCGTTGCCTACGATCACGGTCCTGGCTGAGTCGGAATGCCAGCCATCAACGATGCAGCCGCCATCGATGGAGATGATGTCGCCGTCGTTGAGGACCCTGCCACCCGGGATGCCGTGGACCACTTCCTCATTGACCGAGGTGCAGATGGTTGCAGGAAAGCCGTGATAGCCGAGGAAGTTCGACTTCGCCCCGGCGTCGTTCAAGACTGCAGCAAAGACGTCGTCCAGGTCCTTGGTGGTGACGCCCGGTTTGGCCGCCGCAACGGCAGCGTCGAGTGCACGGCTCAGGACCAGGCCGGCCTGGTGCATGGTGCGCATCTGCTCGTTGGTTTTGTATTCAATGCGGGGCTGACCGAACGCCATGATCTCCTCTGGAAGGTTTGCTGTAGAGGCCGATCGGGCCCCCTGCTCCGACCATTTTCCCGCACCGGGGAGCGTGGCCGAAATTGGAATGCATCGTGGAAACGAAGAAGGGTGTGTCCCGCACTCACGGTACGGGACACACCCCTTGCTCCGCATAGCTGGTCTCCCGGCTATGTGGAGAACGAACTAAACGGCCTTGGCCGACTCGATCGCCGTCAGCACACGGTCGGTAACTTCGTCGATACCGCCGATGCCATCAACCTGCGTGAGGATGCCACGCTCGGCGTACTTGGCCACAACGGCTTCGGTCTGCTCGTGGTAGAGATCCAGGCGGTGACGAATCACGGCTTCGTTGTCATCCGAACGGCCCGTTTCCTTGGCACGGCCGAGGAGGCGGGTTACCAGCTCTTCGTCGTCGGCGGTCAGCTGGAGCACGACGTCGAGCTCCTGCTCACCCTCGGCGAGGATCTGGTCAAGGTAATCAACCTGCGCGGTGGTGCGCGGGTAGCCATCCAGGAGGAAGCCGTTCTCCACGTCGCTCTGGCCCAGGCGATCGCGAACCATGTTGTTCGTGACGCTGTCCGGAACAAAGTCGCCGGCATCCATGTACTTCTTCGCTTCAATGCCCAAAGGGGTTTCGCCCTTTACGTTGGCACGGAAGATGTCGCCGGTGGAGATGGCGACTACGCCGAGGCGCTCGGAAATCCGCTCAGCCTGCGTACCCTTGCCCGAACCGGGAGGTCCAATGATCAGCATTCTCGTCATCGCAAAAGCCCTTCGTAGTGACGTTGTTGTAGCTGCGCATCAATCTGCTTGACGGTCTCCAGGCCGACACCCACCATGATCAGAATTGACGTGCCACCGAACGGGAAGTTCTGGTTGGCGTTGATCAGGACGAGTGCAACCAAAGGAATCAACGCGACGAAGCCCAGGTAGAGGGCTCCAGGCAAGGTGATCCTGGAAAGCACGTACTGCAGGTAGTCCGCGGTCGGTTTACCCGCCCGGATGCCCGGAATAAACCCGCCGTACTTCTTCATGTTGTCCGACACTTCTTCAGGGTTGAAGGTGATGGCTACATAGAAGTAGGTGAAGAAAACGATCATGGCGAAATAGAGCGCCATGTAGATGGGGTGGTCGCCACGGGTGAGGTTGTTGTTGATCCACTCAACCCACGGCGCCATCTGCTCCCCTGGAGCCGGCTGGTTGAACTGCGAGATCAGCCCGGGCAGGTAGAGCATGGAGGACGCGAAGATGACAGGCACGACGCCGGCCATGTTCACCTTGATGGGGATGTAGGTGCTGGTGCCACCCACTGTGCGGCGGCCGATCATACGCTTGGCGTACTGAACCGGAACGCGGCGCTGTGACTGCTCCACGAAGACCACCAAGGCCACCGTAAGAAGGCCGACGGCAAGGACAGTGAAGAACGTGCCCGGACCCTTTGACTCCCAGATGGAGCCCAGCGAGCCGGGGAAGCTTGCAGCGATGGAGGTGAAGATCAGCAGCGACATGCCGTTGCCCACACCCTTTTCGGTGACCAGCTCGCCCATCCACATGATGAGGCCGGTGCCGGCCGTCAACGTGATGATGATGAGGATGGTGGTCATGATGCTCTCATCAGGAATGATGGGCAGCGCACAGCCCGGCAGCAACTGGCCGGATCGGGCCAAGGACACCAAGGTGGTGGCGTTAAGCAGGCCCAGGGCGATGGTGAGGTACCGGGTGTACTGCGTCAACTTTGACTGACCGGAGGAACCCTCTTCGTAGAGCTGCTGGAACCGGGGAATGACTACCCGGAGCAGCTGCACGATGATGCTCGCCGTGATGTAGGGCATGATGCCCAAGGCAAACACTGAGACCTGCAGCAACGCGCCGCCGCTGAACAAGTTCACCAGCTGGTAGATGCCCTGCGAGGTGTCACCGGTGTTCAAGCATTGCTGGACATTCTGGTAGTTCACACCAGGCGAGGGGATGAAAGCTCCCAAGCGGAAGATTGTGATGATTCCCAGCGTGAACAACAACTTGCGTCGCAAATCAGGCGTCCGAAACGCCCGGCCGAATGCGCTTAGCAAGCGTCCTCCTGAGTAGAAAGTACAAGGATGTGGATGGGATCAATGAAACCCAACAACCGAGTCTAACCGCTTGTGACGCCGTCGGAATAATCGAGAGTCCACAATCACGCAAAAAATCCCGGTATACAGGGCCGAAGCCCCGCATACCGGGATCCTTTACAACGGGCATTTGCCCCACTGACTCTTAGAGAGCAGTGGTGCTTCCGCCTGCTGCAGCAATCTTTTCCGCAGCGCTGGAAGAGAATGCGTGGGCGGTGACGTCAACCTTGACGGTGATGTCGCCGGTGCCCAGCACCTTGACGGGCTGGTTCTTGCGAACGGCACCCTTCTCAACCAAGGACTCGACGGTGACTACGCCACCTTCGGGGAACAGCTCGTTGAGCTTCTCCAGGTTAACAACCTGGAACTCAACCCGGAACGGGTTCTTGAAGCCGCGCAGCTTCGGCAGGCGCATGTGCAGCGGCAGCTGGCCGCCGGCAAAGCCAGCCTTTACCTGGTAGCGGGCCTTCGTACCCTTGGTACCGCGACCAGCGGTCTTACCCTTGGAGCCTTCACCACGACCAACACGGGTCTTGGCGGTCTTGGCACCCGGGGCGGGGCGCAGGTGGTGGACCTTCAGAGCGTGCTGCTTCTCAGCAGTCTCTTCGGCGGTCTTGTTCTCTGCCATTACTTCGCCTCCTCTACATTCACGAGGTGCGGAACCGTGTTCAGCATTCCAACGGTCACGGCGTCAGCGTTACGGACAACAGTGTGTCCGATGCGCTTCAGGCCGAGGGACCGAAGGGTGGCCTTCTGGTTCTGCTTGGCGCCAATGACGCCCTTGATCTGGGTGATCTCCAACTTGGCGTCGGAGGGAGTCAGGTTCTTAGCCATGACTAAACACCTGCCTTCTGGTTCTGGAGCGCGCGCACCAGAGCAGCAGGAGCAACCTCGTCCAGCGGCAGGCCACGGCGGGCAGCCACGGAAGCGGGCTCTTCGAGCTGCTTCAGAGCGGCAACAGTCGCGTGAACGATGTTGATCGCGTTTGAGGAACCGAGCGACTTGGAGAGGATGTCGTGGATACCCACGCACTCCAATACCGCGCGGACCGGACCACCGGCGATAACACCGGTACCGGCGGAAGCCGGACGCAGCAGGACTACACCTGCAGCGGCCTCACCCTGCACACGGTGCGGGATGGTGCTGCCAACGCGGGGAACGCGGAAGAAGGACTTCTTGGCCTCTTCAACGCCCTTTGCGATAGCCGCGGGAACTTCCTTGGCCTTGCCGTAGCCGACGCCGACCATACCGTTGCCGTCACCGACGACGACGAGAGCGGTGAAGCTGAAGCGACGACCACCCTTGACGACCTTGGCAACGCGGTTGATGGTGACAACGCGCTCTACGAACTGGCTCTTCTCAGCCTCACGACCGCCGTCGCGGCCACCACGGCCACCACGGTCGCCGCGGCCCTGGCCACGGTCGCCGCGCTCGCCACGACGTCCGCCGCGGCGGTCATCGGTAGCGGGTGCGGTCTCAGTTGCTTCAGCAGCTACAGCTTCAGTCACCTGGGTGTCCTTTTCGTTATTTTCAACGGTCACAGTGCCAGCCCACCTTCGCGAGCACCGTCAGCGACGGCGGCGATACGGCCGTGGTACTTGTTACCGCCACGGTCGAAGACAACAGCTTCGACGCCTGCAGCCTTGGCACGCTCGGCAACGAGCTCGCCGACGCGCTTGGCCTTGGCAGTCTTGTCTCCGTCAAATGCGCGGAGGTCAGCTTCCAGGGTGGAAGCGTAAGCCACGGTTACACCCTTGCTGTCATCGACAACCTGGACGAATACGTGACGTGCCGAACGGTTGACGACCAGACGAGGACGTACAGCCGTGCCGGTGATGCGCTTGCGGATACGAAGCTGGCGACGGCTGCGTGCAGCAGACTTGCTCTTGTTCGAACGCTTCTTGTTAATTGCGATGGCCATGGTTTACTTACCAGCCTTTCCGACCTTGCGGCGGATGACTTCGCCGGCGTAACGGACACCCTTGCCCTTGTAGGGGTCGGGCTTGCGCAGCTTGCGAATGTTGGCAGCAACCTCGCCGACCTGCTGCTTGTTGATACCCGCAACAGAGAGCTTGGTCGGACCCTCTACTACGAAGGTGATGCCTTCGGGTGCAGAGACGTTGACCGGGTGGCTGTAGCCCAGAGCGAACTCCAGGTCAGAACCCTTGGCCTGAACGCGGTAACCAGTACCAACGATTTCAAGCTTCTTCTCGTAGCCCTCGGTAACGCCCTGGATCATGTTGGCGATCAGGGTGCGGGTCAGGCCGTGCAGCGAACGCGAGTTGCGCTCGTCGTTCGGGCGGGTGACCGTGAGAGTGTTCTCTTCCTGGGTAACCTCGATCGGGCTGGCCACAGTGTGGCTCAGCTCGCCTTTGGCACCTTTGACGCTGATGACGGAGCCATCGAGCTTGACCTCAACTCCGGCAGGAACGGTGATGGGGAGACGTCCAATACGTGACATTATTCTCTTCCTTTCCCGTTACCAGACGTACGCGAGGACTTCGCCGCCCACGCCCTTCTTGCCGGCCTGCTTGTCAGTCAGGAGGCCGGAAGAGGTGGACAGGATTGCGATACCCAGGCCACCCAGCACGTGCGGCAGGTTGGTGGACTTCGCGTAAACGCGGAGGCCCGGCTTGGAGATGCGGCGGACGCCAGCGATGGAACGCTCGCGGTTCGGACCGAACTTCAGGTCGATGGTCAGCTTCTTGCCAACCTCGGCGTCTTCTTCCTTCCAGCCGGCAATGTAGCCTTCTGCCTTCAGGATGTCAGCAACGCGTGCCTTCAGTTTGCTGTACGGCATGGACACGGTGTCGTGGTATGCCGAGTTTGCATTGCGCAGACGCGTGAGCATGTCTGCGACAGGATCTGTCATAGTCATTTGGGCTATAGCCCTTCCTCGTACCGGTTTCCGCTGCGCTTGCTCCTAAGAGCCTGCGCGGACGGACCTGTCACGTAGTTAGTTTTCGGTCTTGAACGGGAAACCAAGCGCCTTGAGCAGCGCGCGGCCTTCGTCATCGGTCTTGGCGGTGGTAACAACCGTGATGTCCATACCGCGAACGCGGTCAATGGA
This sequence comes from Pseudarthrobacter sp. PvP004, assembly GCF_017876035.1. NCBI lineage: Bacteria > Bacillati > Actinomycetota > Actinomycetes > Micrococcales > Micrococcaceae > Pseudarthrobacter > Pseudarthrobacter sp. PvP004. The sequence goes on along the minus strand of NZ_JAGINL010000001.1, from coordinate 461,427 downwards.
GTCCTGGTCGATTTCGTGGAACATAACCTGCTCGGTCAGACCGAAGGTGTAGTTGCCGTTACCGTCGAACTGCTTGCCGTTGAGGCCGCGGAAGTCGCGGATACGCGGCAGTGCCAGCGAAACAAGACGGTCCACGAATTCCCACATGCGGTCTCCACGCAGAGTTGCGTGTGCACCGATGGGCATGCCTTCGCGCAGCTTGAACTGTGCGATCGACTTGCGGGCCTTGGTTACCTGCGGCTTCTGGCCGGTGATCAGGGTGAGGTCGCGGACAGCGCCGTCGATCAGCTTGGAGTCCTTAGCGGCATCTCCAACACCCATGTTCACTACAACCTTCACCAGGCGGGGAACCTGGTTGACGTTCGCGTAGCTGAATTCGTCCTGCAGTGACTTTTTGATGGTCTCTGCGTACTTCGTCTTCAGACGCGGAACGATCTTTACCGGAGTCTCGAGAGTCTCAGTCATTAGATGTCCTTCCCGGTGGCCTTGGACACGCGGATACGGACGGTCTTGGTAGCGCCATCCTTCTCAACGGTGTCGAGACGGAAACCAACACGGGTCGGCTTCTTGGTGGACGGGTCAACCAAAGCAACGTTGGAAACGTGGATCGGGGCTTCAACAACCTCGATGCCACCGGTCTTGGTGCCGCGCTGCGACTGACCGACCTTGGAGTGCTTGGTGACGCGGTTGATTCCCTCTACCAGCACGCGGTTGGTGTCCGGGAATACGCGCAGGACCTTGCCCTGCTTGCCGCGGTCGCCGCCACGTTCCTGCTTGGCGCCAGTGATGACCTGAACGAGGTCACCCTTCTTGATCTTAGCCATGGACTAAAGCACCTCCGGGGCCAGCGAAACGATCTTCATGAACTTCTTGTCGCGAAGTTCACGACCAACCGGGCCGAAGATACGGGTACCGCGGGGGTCACCGTCGTTCTTCAGGATCACAGCTGCGTTTTCGTCAAACTTGATGTAGGAACCATCCGCACGGCGGCGTTCCTTCTTGGTACGAACGATGACAGCCTTGACGACGTCACCCTTCTTTACGTTGCCGCCAGGGATAGCGTCCTTGACGGTGGCGACGATGACGTCGCCGATGCCTGCGTAGCGACGACCGGATCCACCGAGAACGCGAATGGTAAGGATTTCCTTAGCACCCGTGTTGTCGGCGACCTTGAGTCGCGACTCCTGCTGAATCAATTTTTACTCCTTGCGTCGCGCCGGTTCTCAGACCGAAATCATGCATACGGAATGAGCCTTGCGGAACGGTTGATCGGGGTGTCTCTTGACCTGCCTGGATTTTGCCAGAACAGGCCTAAACGCCCGTGCCACAAGCATCAGCTTCCCTTGCAGAAAACTCTGCGCGGGGCAGTATGCAGCGGCACGATTGTTTACGAGGTAGTGGACGACGCACAAGTGGCGCCATACAAACTCAATATCCTAGCACGTCAGCGGCCTAAAACCGAAACGGCGGGAGAAGCGGAAAGGCCCGCATTCCCAAGGGAATGCGGGCCTCTCCAGTGAATCACTGCCAGGCGAGCCCGGCGTTGGATTTACTTGGCCTTTTCGAGGATCTCCACCAGACGCCACCGCTTGGTAGCGGAGAGCGGGCGGGTCTCAGAGATGAGAACGAGGTCGCCGATGCCGGCGGTGTTCTCTTCGTCGTGAGCCTTGATCTTCGAGGTGCGGCGAATAACCTTGCCGTACAGAGCGTGCTTCACGCGGTCTTCAACCTGAACAACGATGGTCTTTTCCATCTTGTCAGAGACAACGTAGCCGCGACGCGTCTTACGGTAACCGCGCTGTTCAGCGCTGGCTGCTGCTTCCGTCACAGTTTCCTTCTCGCTCACTTGGCGTCCTCTCCAGCTTCAACCTCGGCCTTTTCAGCCTTGGCAGCCTTCTTGGACTTCTTTTCTTCCTTGGCTTCCACAACCGGTGCGGCAACCTCGGCACGAATGCCCAGCTCGCGCTCACGGAGAACGGTGTAGATGCGTGCGATGTCCTTCTTTACCGCGCGCAGGCGACCGTGGTTCTCCAGCTGTCCGGTGGCGGACTGGAAACGCAGGTTGAACAGCTCTTCCTTGGACTTGCGGAGTTCTTCAACGAGACGCTCGTTGTCGAAACCGTCCAGCTGTGCGGGTGCGAGATCCTTCGACCCTACTGCCATTTCTATTCACCACCTTCGCGACGCACAATGCGTGCCTTCAACGGGAGCTTGTGGATTGCCAGGCGCAGGGCCTCGCGAGCTACCTCTTCATTGACACCGGAGAGTTCGAAGAGAACCCGGCCCGGCTTGACGTTTGCGACCCACCATTCCGGAGAACCCTTACCGGAACCCATGCGGGTTTCGGCAGGCTTCTTCGTCAGCGGACGGTCCGGGTAGATGTTGATCCAGACCTTACCGCCACGCTTGATGTGGCGGGTCATCGCGATACGAGCGGACTCGATCTGACGGTTGGTTACGTATGCCGGGCTGAGAGCCTGGATACCGTACTCACCGAAGCTGACCTTGGTGCCGCCCGTTGCAGCGCCGGAACGACCCGGGTGGTGCTGCTTACGGTGCTTGACTCGACGTGGGATAAGCATTTAAGCCTGTCCTCCTTCTGCTGCCGGAGCAGCAGCTTCAGCGGCCGGTGCTTCAACGGCAGCGGGTGCTGCCTCAGCTGCCGGACGGTCGTTACGACGACGGCGGTCGCCACCCGGGCGGCCCGGGCGGTCTCCTGCACGGCCACGGGACGGAGCAGCAGCTGCCTGCTGAGCCAGTTCCTTGGCAGTTACGTCACCCTTGTAGATCCAGACCTTCACGCCGATACGGCCGAAGGTGGTCTTGGCTTCGTAGAAGCCGTAGTCGATGTTCGCGCGGAGGGTGTGCAGGGGCACACGGCCTTCGCGGTAGAACTCCGAGCGGGACATTTCTGCGCCACCCAGACGACCCGAGCAAGCAACACGGATACCCTTGGCACCCGCACGCTGTGCGGACTGCATGGCCTTCTTCATCGCACGGCGGAAAGCCACGCGGGAAGTGAGCTGCTCAGCGATGCCCTGGGCAACAAGCTGTGCTTCCATCTCGGGGTTCTTGACCTCGAGGATGTTCAGCTGAACCTGCTTGCCGGTGAGCTTTTCGAGCTCGCCGCGGATGCGGTCTGCTTCAGCGCCACGGCGGCCGATAACGATACCCGGGCGTGCCGTGTGGATATCCACGCGGACACGGTCACGGGTGCGCTCGATCTCGACCTTGGCGATGCCGGCGCGCTCCATGCCAGTGGACATGAGCTGACGGATCTTGATGTCCTCGCGGACGAAGTCCTTGTAGCGCTGTCCGGGCTTGGTGCTGTCAGCGAACCAGTGCGAAACGTGGTCGGTGGTGATGCCGAGTCGGAACCCGTGCGGGTTAACTTTCTGTCCCACTTAGCGAGCCTCCTCTTTCTCCGGGGTTGCGACAACCAGCGTGATGTGGCTGGTCCGCTTCCTAATGCGGTAGGCGCGGCCCTGGGCACGCGGCTGGAACCGCTTCATGGTCGGGCCTTCATCAACAAATGCTTCGGTGATGAAGAGGTCGCTGTCGTCGAATGCAACGCCGTCACGGTCCGCGAGGACACGTGCGTTGGCCATTGCCGACTGAAGTACCTTGAATACCGGCTCCGAAGCTGCCTGGGGGGCAAACTTCAGAATTGCCAGAGCCTCATTCGCTTGCTTACCACGAACAAGGTTGACGACGCGCCGGGCCTTCATAGGCGTTACGCGGATGTGACGCGCAATAGCCTTGGCTTCCATTGCTTTCCTTCTCTCGTCTAAGACGTAAGGTCAGGCGCCTAGCGGCGCTTGCCCTTACGGTCGTCCTTAACATGGCCGCGGAATGTCCGCGTGGGAGCGAATTCGCCGAGCTTGTGCCCGACCATCGACTCAGTGACAAACACCGGGATGTGCTTGCGTCCGTCGTGTACGGCGATCGTGTGCCCGAGCATGTCGGGGATGATCATCGAACGGCGGGACCAGGTCTTGATGACGTTCTTGGTGCCCTTATCGTTTTCCCGTGCGACCTTCACAAAGAGGTGCTGGTCAACGAAAGGACCTTTTTTCAGGCTGCGTGGCATGTGTCCAGGCTCCTATCGCTTGTTCTTGCCAGTACGGCGGCGACGAACAATAAGCTTGTCGCTCTCTTTGTTCGGACGGCGGGTACGGCCCTCGGGCTTGCCGTTCGGGTTAACCGGGTGACGTCCACCGGAAGTCTTACCTTCACCACCACCGTGCGGGTGGTCAACCGGGTTCATGGCTACACCACGGACGGTCGGGCGAACGCCCTTCCAGCGCATACGGCCGGCCTTGCCCCAGTTGATGTTCGACTGCTCGGCGTTGCCGACTTCGCCGACGGTTGCGCGGCAGCGCACGTCAACGTTGCGGATTTCGCCGGAGGGCAGACGCAGCTGGGCGAAGCGGCCTTCCTTGGCAACGAGCTGTACCGAAGCACCTGCGGAACGTGCCATCTTGGCGCCGCCACCCGGACGCAGTTCAACTGCGTGGATTACGGTACCAACCGGGATGTTGCGCAGCGGCAGGTTGTTGCCCGGCTTGATGTCAGCGTCAGGACCAGCCTCGACGAAGTCACCCTGGGACAGCTTGTTAGGAGCGATGATGTAACGCTTGGTGCCATCAACGTAGTGCAGGAGTGCGATGCGAGCCGTACGGTTCGGGTCGTACTCGATTTCGGCAACGCGGGCGTTGATGCCGTCCTTGTCGTGACGACGGAAGTCGATCAGACGGTACTGGCGCTTGTGCCCACCACCCTTGTGACGGGTGGTGATCTTACCGGAGTTGTTACGGCCGCCGGTCTTGTGCAGCGGACGCAGCAACGACTTTTCCGGAGTCGATCGCGTGATTTCAGCAAAGTCGGCTACGCTCGAGCCACGACGGCCCGGGGTAGTCGGCTTGTATTTACGGATTCCCATAATTTATTTCCTCGTTAAAGTGGTCTCCGCTACGCGAGCGGACCGCCGAAGATGTCGATTGTGCCTTCTTTGAGGGTGACAATTGCACGCTTGGTGCTCTTGCGCTGTCCCCAGCCGAATTTGGTGCGCTTGCGCTTACCGGCACGGTTGATGGTGTTGATCGAGTCAACCTTGACCGAGAAGATCTTCTCGACGGCCAATTTGATCTCGGTCTTGTTCGAGCGAGGGTCCACCAGGAAGGTGTACTTGCCTTCGTCGATCAGACCGTAGCTCTTTTCCGAAACGACGGGTGCAAGCACGACGTCGCGCGGGTCCTTGATGGTGGTTACGCTCACTTGGAGGCCTCCTCGTTCTTGGCCTTGTCAGCGACGAACGCCTCGAAAGCAGCCTTGGTGAAGACCACGTCGTCGGAGATGAGTACGTCGTAGGTGTTCAACTGGTCTGCGTACAGAACGTGAATACCTGCGAGGTTGCGCACGGAGAGTGCAGCAACATCGTTGGCGCGCTCGATTACGACGAGCAGGTTCTTGCGCTCGGAGACTGCACGCAGCGAAGCCAGTGCTTCCTTGGCGGACGGCTTGGTGCCGGCTACCAGTTCAGCGATGACGTGGATGCGGCCGTTGCGGGCGCGGTCAGACAGGGCGCCGCGGAGTGCAGCAGCCTTCATCTTCTTGGGGGTGCGCTGGCTGTAGTCACGAGGGGTCGGACCGTGGACAACGCCACCGCCGGTCATGTGAGGAGCACGGATTGAACCCTGACGGGCGCGGCCGGTGCCCTTCTGCTTGAACGGCTTGCGACCTGCACCGGAAACCTCGGCGCGGGTCTTCGTCTTGTGGGTACCCTGGCGTGCAGCAGCGAGCTGTGCGACGACGACCTGGTGCAGCAGGGGCACGTTGGTCTGGACGTCGAAGATCTCTGCAGGCAGGTCTACCTTGACAGTGCTAGTCATTTAACTAGGCTCCCTTCACGGCGGTGCGTACGAGTACGACCTGGCCGCGGGCACCGGGGACGGCACCCTTGATAAGGAGCAGCGACTTCTCAGCGTCAATGGCGTGAACCGTGAGGTTCAGCGTGGTGTGACGCTCGGCGCCCATGCGGCCGGCCATTTTCAGGCCCTTGAAGACGCGGCTCGGGGTGGATGCGCCACCGATGGAGCCAGGCTTACGGTGGTTCTTGTGGGCACCGTGGGAAGCGCCAACGCCGTGGAAGCCGTGACGCTTCATAACACCGGCAAAGCCCTTACCCTTGGAGGTGCCGACGACGTCGATCTTCTGGCCGGCTTCGAAGATCTCAACAGAGAGCTCCTGGCCCAGCTCGTAGGATGCGGCGTCTGCGGTACGCAGTTCGACGACGTGGCGGCGAGGAGTTACGCCAGCCTTTTCAAAGTGACCAGCCAGCGGCTTGGTGACCTTGCGGGGGTCGATCTGGCCGTAGCCGATCTGGACGGCGACGTAGCCATCTACCTCTGCGTTGCGCAGCTGGGTGATGACGTTGGAGTCAGCCTGGACGACAGTTACCGGGATGAGCTTGTTGTTCTCGTCCCAGACCTGGGTCATGCCGAGCTTCGTGCCCAGCAGGCCCTTTACGTTACGGGTTGCGGTCATAGTCTCTCAGCACCTCCCTAGAGCTTGATTTCGATGTTCACGTCAGCGGGCAGGTCGAGACGCATAAGCGAGTCAACAGCCTTCGGCGTGGGGTCGATGATGTCGATCAGACGCTTGTGAGTACGCATTTCGAAGTGCTCACGGCTGTCCTTGTACTTGTGAGGAGAGCGAATAACGCAGTAAACGTTCTTCTCCGTCGGCAGCGGCACCGGGCCGACTACCGTTGCGCCTGCGCGCGTGACCGTCTCAACGATCTTCCGCGCTGAAACATCAATGACCTCGTGGTCATATGACTTCAGCCGGATGCGGATTTTTTGTCCCGCCATGTCGCCTGACTCTCTTTCAGCTAGTGCTGCTCTAGTTAGGGCTGCTCTGTTTACTTACCTGTTGATGTGGCCGCCGAAGCGTTTGAGGATTTACCACCACACGCCGCACAAGCTGAATCCGGAGTAATCCGGGTTCCTCACCTTGCCGGCGCACCGACCCCCGCGGTCGGGCGTGTCGCGATTTCCACGCAAACTCGACCGCAATCATGGGGTTCAGGGTTATGTTTGGGCTTCAGCCTGGACCCTGACACCCGGCATTATCCGGATCGGGACACGAAGAAGCGCTTGAACAACTCATCCAGTATGTCGGAAATATGGTGTAAAGGCCAATCGACCCTGAGGAGCCATTGCCCGGCCCCCATCCTGTGAGGATGATGGGGGCATGAACGCCCGGGATTCAGGTTCAGTGGAAGATCTCGCCGCCCGCCTGCGCCCGGGGTTCACGCTGGGTGTTGCGGCTGCCGCCTTCCAGATTGAGGGTTCCCTGACCGCTGATGGTCGTGGCCCGTCGGGTTGGGATGCGTTCTACGAAAAGCCGGGAGCAATAGTCGACGGCGGCTCCCCCGCCGTCGCGTGCGATCACTATAACCGTGCTGATGAAGACATCGCCTTGATGCAAGAGCTGGGCGTTGATTCCTACCGCTTTTCGCTTTCTTGGCCGCGAATCCAGCCCGGAGGCAAGGGTGCAGTCAACCAGCGTGGCCTGGACTTCTACGATCGCCTGATCGACAAACTCCTGGCTGCAGGCATTTCCCCCATGGCCACGTTGTACCACTGGGATACCCCTCTGGAGTTGGAGCACGCCGGGGGGTGGATGAACCGGGACACCGCGGAACGCTTCGCAGTCTATTGTGAAGCCGCCGCTGAGCGCTTCGGTGACCGCGTTGAATACTGGGTCACCATGAACGAGCCCGTTTCCGTTACCGTGCAGGGCTACGCGTTGGGGGTGCATGCCCCTGGCAGGGAACTGCTGTTCGACTCACTGCCTGCCGCGCATCATCAATTGCTGGGACATGGGATGGCCGTGCGGGCTCTCCGGAGCGCAGGAGTCAAAGGGCAAATCGGGGTGTCCAATATGCACAGCCCCGTCGAGCCGGCCAGCAACAGCCTTGCCGACAGGCTGATGACGCAGGCGCTGGACCTGATCCTCAACCGCATCTATGCCGACGCGATACTGCTTGGCCAATACCCCAAACCACCTTTGCCCATGAAGCCGTGGTTCCGCTCATTGGGTACAGTCCATGACGGTGATCTTGAACTGATCAGCCAACCCTTGGACTTCTACGGGCTCAACTACTACTACCCCGTGAAGGTGGCGGCAGGCCCCGGTCCGGCTGAGATCCCCACCGGAAGGTCGCCCGAAATGTCCAAGGTCCCTTTCCATTTGGCCGCCTACCAGGAATATGAGACCACAGGGTTTGGCTGGCCTGTTGCACCGGAATACCTGGCGTTGCTGCTACGCGAAATGAAAGACCGGTATGGGGAGGCTCTCCCCCCTGTCTACATCACGGAAGGCGGAGCCAGCTTTCCTGAACCAGGCCACGTCGATGGACCTGTCCAGGACACCAACCGCATCACGTATCTGGCCGAACACTTAGGACATGCACTGACAGCAACCGGGCCTGGCGGCATCGCCGAGGATGTGGATCTTCGCGGGTACTACGTCTGGACCTTGCTGGACAATTTTGAGTGGGCGGCGGGCTACTCGCAGCGATTTGGCCTCATCCACGTGGACTTCGAGACCCAGGAAAGGACTCCGAAGGATTCCTTTTACTGGTACCGGGCGCTGGGTCGTGCACGCCACCACCACCGGCATATTTAGCCCGCCTGAGTTAACTTGACCCTTGCAGTTCGGAACGCCGCCCTATTTGTTCTTGTTGGCGCGCCGAATCCGCTTTGCGCGTTCGATCTCGCTCTTGAAGTTCTTTCGACCCCACAACACGCCGCCGCCGATAGCCGCAATGACTGCCAGGAAAATCAGGAATTCCATGGTGCACTCCTCTCCGTAGACTGCAACATTATCGGATTCCGTCATGGGTACGCGCAGGAGGGACGTCACTCGGATCTCCGCCTTGGCCCGGGCCACCGGTACTACTTGGCGGCTTCCGGTTCAAACGCCATACAGCCAGCACGATCAGCGCCAAGGCTACAAGGGCAAGCATGGCGAAGGCGTAGGAGCGCAGCGCCCACATGACGCTCAGCGCCACCGCGATGGCACCCCACCACACCAGCAACCGTTCTGCCAAAAGCAGGCCTGCGGCCAGAAGCAGAACATGTGCCACAAGTACGTACAGTTGCTGAGACGACGTTCCGCCGAAGATGGTTCCCAAAGACGTCAAGGACAACGCACCGGCGGCAATGCAAAGCCGGGGCAGGCCGTCCGTCCGTTGCCCCTTGACATAGCGCAGCCCTGCTATAACGGCTCCAGCTACCACATACCATTGCGCGGCCCAGAACCAATCAGGCCTGGAACCGTCCACAAACAGCACTGCCCGTTGGAGGGCTGCAACAGAGATCAGCCCCGCCAGCTCAGCTGCCAGCCACTTGCCGTGCGGCACCTCAACCACGGCCAATACCCCGGTTGCGACCACCAGGACGAAGCCGAGCATGGACGTTTCGTCATGCCCCAGCCCCACCGCCGCAGATGAAGCAACAGCCAAGGCCGCTGCGGCAGACAGCGAGTTCCGTCGCCAGTGTTGCCCGCTGATGGCCGGTCCGCCGAACATCTTCAGTGAATAGAGGATCACCGCGGTCCCCACACCGCCAAAGATCCAAGCGGCGTAGTCGCTCCAGACGCCCGTAGGCAGCCCCTGCAGCAAACCGTCGACGGCGGGAACCGCCCCTACCAGCACTGCCGGAGCAGCTGCCGCGTAGAGAGCGGGCAATCGTTCAAAGTGCGAGACCGCGAACAAGACACCGGCCAGCACCAACACAGACAGTCCAGCCAGGGAATAGGAAACGCCCAAGGTCAGCAGGCCGCCGGCAACGGTGAACGCCATGGCTGAGTTGAGCCAGAACCACCGCTCCGTGACAGCAACCTCTACTCCGGCAGCCGCCTTTTCGGGCCCGAACACGGCCCTGGCAGCAATCATGGCGACTGCAAGGGCCAGCAGGACAACAGGTACTTGGGACTTGTCCAGCAGTGGCTGGTGCAGCCACGTTGATGCAGGGAACAAGAGTGCCGGCCCGGCTGCGATGACGCCCGCCCCTATAGCCGCGACACCGAAGTATCGGGATCCGCGTGTACCGAGGATCCGCCAGACGACCGCAGCGGAAGCCGGGACCAGGGCCAACTGAAGCATGACCACCCAGCGGCCACCGCCGTCGTAATCTCCTGCGAGCAAGTAGACGAACGGCAGCAAGAGTTGGGCACCCAAGGTGGCCCGGACCGTTGCCTGTTGGAAGGCGACATCGACGCCAAGCCTGCGCAGGACCAAAGTCAGCACATGCTGCGCCACGAATACCAGCGCCAGACTGATGGACACCGCTGCCGGCGACGCCGTGACATCGGCCACTGTCACAGCAATGAAGGCGCCACCAAGCACCCGGACCGCCAGCAAGTAGCCACCCCGGATCAATCGGTGGCGGATCACACCCACCATGAAACCGCCGTAGGCCGCAAAGATGCCAAGCAAAATTTGGACGTCCCGGATATCCCCCAAGCGAAGAGCCAGGAGGAGCACCAAAGCGGCGGGGGCGAAGATCCACGCGGCGGCGTGGTCTCGCAGAATCGCACTGACAATGACGGCAGCCAGGGCCGTTGTAACCGCTGCAACTCCCGGCTGCCAGCTGTCCCTGACGCCCCACCCTCCCAACTCCGTGGTGACAGTAAGGAAAGTGGTGGCTGCGGCCATGAGGGCAAGCACAGCACCGGCGTCGAACACGGAAGCACGCGGGTAGCGGCGGCGGCGGCCCGCACGCAGGGGAAGGATCAGCTGGAGCGCAGCTGCCACTACAACCACGAGTCCCACGGACGCAATTTCACCGGCGAGGCGAATACTCCAGCCATCGCGCATCGCGTCCCCGTAGGCCGATGCCACCAAAACGGTGCCGACTATCCGAGCCAGCCACCAATAGCACTGTCTATGGAAGGTCGGGGAAATGCGCAGGGCTGTTACGACAAGGTAGGCAAGCAGGGCCAGGAGGACAACATTTGCCTGCGTCCAGGACACGAATGCTGCTGCCATGCTGCCGGCAATAGCCGCAGTGGCCGGAGCGATTACTTCAGCCACCGAAGGGCGCCACGCATCCCGGGTGCCTGGATCCCGATGAGATTGCGGGAACACCAGGAGGCCTGAGGCCAAGCCTGCCAACAAGACAACCAGAACAGCTGCAGCAACGGCCGGGCGACCGGATGCGGCATCGAACGCCGGCAAGGCAAGAAGCCCGGCCACTGCGGCGCCGCCAAAGCCAGCCACGGAGGCTTGCGGGGCCAACAACCGGACTCCCCCGCGTTCCAGCCCGGCACTGAGCAGTTGCTGCACAGATGCTCCGGCGACGAGCGCTATCAGAGAGTACGCAGTCCGGTCCGGATTTCCCGTAAAGATGCCTGCCACCCCGGTGGGTACAGCCAAGGTGATGGCGATCCGCCCCGCAAGAATCAAGTACTGGCGATAAGAATCCGGCCTGATCAACGCCCGCAAGAACCAATAAAGTGCGGCGGACGCCAAGAGTGCCGAGACGGTCCATGCACCCAGCAGGCCGCCCAGCGCACCAGCCACCCCCAGCACTGCGACGGGGGCGAACTCCATGCCTTGGCCCAGTTTCCAAACAACCACCATGGCAGTCAGCATCGTCAGGGACAGAGGAACGTAGTTGGGGAGGTCGAACGCTCCAAACTCCAGCACCACCGTGAGTACTGCCGAGGTGACTAGCTGCAACGCCAAGCATGAGACGGCGTCATACCGCCAGGAGCGCGGCAGCAGCCTCTTACCACCGTAGGCGACTCCCAAGGATTGGACTCCCAGGCAGACTGCCGCAGCCAACATCACCGAACTCACATCAGCGGTGACGTCCCATACCACTCCGAGTAAAGCCAATGTCAGCGCAGCCCGTGCAGCATAAAGATGCTGCACCCTGTACCGTGCCTGCGGGACGAAGAACATCACAGCAAAGTAGACACCACACATCAACATCACCCAGGCGTACTCCCCCTTGGACAAAAGATGCGGTGTGAGGGTCACGGCCACGGCCACCAGAGGAACCAACGAGGGGTGCAGCACCATCAGCGGACGGACGTACAACGGAGGAAGCCACCTGGGATTCAGCAAGGCAACAACAGTCAGGAGAATGGCCACTCCGATGAGTGCCGTGAAATACCAGACCAAGGCACCCCCAAGAACGGAAACACCGGACCACGCCGTTGAGACGACAAAGCTGAGGGACAAGAAGGCCAGGACTTTGTTGTCCAGCCTCACGGCTGTGTAGGCATAAACCGCTGTCCCCAACAACGACGTGACCAGCCAAGCCGCAGGACCGTTGTGTAGCACAAAGTTGTACATGGCCAGCCCGGTAACGGGTATGAGCGCCAAGCCTGTTCCGACGAAGGCAACGGCAGCCGGCCTGAGGCGGGCTACGCGCGCGTGGATGACCATACCTGACACGTAGAACAGCGCAGTGATGAACCAGATGCCTACGAAGCGGAAGAGAGCAGGAAGGCTCGTGCCCACGAAGAGCGCCCCCGCTGCGACGAGGAGGAGGCTGGCAACGTAAAGCGTGATGTTGATGTTTTGCTGGTCACGCTTCTCCTTGCGCGCAGCAGCAGCCTCAGGAGTTTCCCGTACTACCGGCGGGGGCGGAACCGGGGAAGCAACTTGTTGATATGGCGCAGGCTGCCGGGCGGCCGGCGGAGGCATTGGGGGCCTGGCCTGCTGACTCGCTGGCTGCGGGGAAGGCGGCCGGAAAGGCGACCGGACGTCCGGCAGAGGCATCGCGGGTGGAGCCGGTGCTTGTACGGGCCGCTGGAGGTACACCGGGGCCGGCGGGGAGCTTACGGGGGCCGGCGGCGAGCTTACGGGGGCCGGCGGGGAGCTTATGGGGGCTTGCTGGGCCGTCCGGGCGGCTGCCCTGTTCACGTCCTGCCCCTTGGCTTCCGCGTCCCGCCAGCCAGCCACGTGACCGGCAAGGTAGCCCGCTTGGTAAGCGGCGGCCTTGTCCGGCGCCACGGAAGCATCGTCTGAAGTCCCCCGGCGCCCCATTGCCACCCCCAGCGCATAGCCAACCGCGCCCACGATGACGATGAGCAGCAGTAAGAGGAATGCAGTCATGGAAGCTCCTTGGTTATGCCGGACGCGGCAAGTGCACGGCCTTTATCCATTCGATAGATTAACTATAGCAAAAAGAACCCCACCGCCGAAGCGGTGGGGTTCTTTCTAACTAACTACCGGCTGGGCCGGAGCGTCACCGATCTACAAGTAGAGACTACTTGATGATGCTGGTGACACGTCCCGAACCAACGGTGCGGCCGCCTTCGCGGATAGCGAAGCCGAGGCCCTCTTCCATAGCGATCGGCTGGATGAGCGCAACGGTCATCTCAGTGTTGTCGCCAGGCATAACCATTTCCGTGCCTTCCGGCAGGGTGATAACGCCGGTTACGTCCGTGGTACGGAAGTAGAACTGCGGGCGGTAGTTGGAGTAGAACGGGTTGTGACGTCCGCCTTCGTCCTTGGAAAGGATGTAGACGTTAGCCTCGAAGTCGGTGTGCGGGGTGATGGAACCCGGCTTGACGACAACCTGGCCACGCTCGACATCGTCGCGCTTCAGACCGCGGAGCAGGAGGCCACAGTTCTCGCCGGCCCATGCTTCGTCGAGCTGCTTGTGGAACATCTCGATACCGGTAACCGTGGTCTTCTGGATCGGGCGGATGCCAACGATCTCAACCTCGGAGTTGATGGCGAGGGTTCCACGCTCGGCGCGGCCCGTAACAACGGTGCCACGACCGGTGATCGTGAAGACGTCTTCGATCGGCATCAGGAACGGCTTGTCGCGGTCACGTACGGGGTCCGGAACGGACTCGTCGACAGCTGCCATCAGGTCCTGGACGGACTTGACCCAAACCGGGTCGCCTTCCAGAGCCTTGAGGCCGGAAACGCGAACAACCGGAGCCTCATCGCCATCGAAGCCCTGCGAGCTCAGGAGCTCACGAACTTCCATTTCGACGAGGTCGAGGAGTTCTTCGTCATCAACCATGTCGGACTTGTTCAGTGCGACCAGCAGGTAGGGAACACCAACCTGGCGGGCGAGCAGAACGTGCTCACGGGTCTGAGCCATCGGACCATCGGTTGCAGCAACCACGAGGATTGCGCCGTCCATCTGGGCAGCACCGGTGATCATGTTCTTGATGTAGTCAGCGTGACCCGGGGCGTCTACGTGTGCGTAGTGGCGCTTCTCGGTCTGGTACTCCACGTGGGAGATGTTGATGGTAATACCGCGCTGGCGCTCTTCCGGAGCAGAGTCGATCGACGCGAAGTCGCGCTGCTCGTTGAGATCCGGGTACTGGTCGTACAGCACCTTGGAAATGGCGGCAGTCAGCGTCGTCTTACCGTGGTCAACGTGACCAATGGTGCCGATGTTGACGTGCGGCTTAGTCCGCTCGAACTTTGCCTTTGCCACAGGTTCCTCCTAGAACGATTTCAAGTGAAGTGCTCCTCGGCCGCGCTTTTCGCGGCAGAAACTTTAGCAAGTCTACTTGGGGGCTTGGTTTTGGTGAAATTGCAGATTCAGGAACCAATGGTAGTTCCTCGAGCCTGTTTGCGCAGTGGCCGGGCCGCGGCTGTCGCCGCACCCCCGCCTCAAGCGCTCAGATGCCTTCCCGATACCGGAATTGCATCCGTTACCGGGAGATTACTCGCCGCGGGTTTTCTGGATGATCTCGTCGGCTACTGCCTTGGGGACCTCCGCGTAGCTGTTGAACGTCATGGAGTACACAGCGCGACCCTGGGTCTTGGACCGGAGGTCACCGATGTAGCCGAACATGCCGGACAGCGGAACGTGTGCACGGATAACCTTCACACCTGCAGCGTCTTCCATGGACTGCATCTGGCCACGACGGGCGTTCAGGTCACCAATAACATCACCCATGTATTCCTCAGGTGTGCGGACCTCAACATCCATCAGCGGTTCAAGCAGAACAGGGTTCGCCTTACGTGCAGCTTCCTTGAAAGCCATACGTCCGGCGATCTTGAACGCCATTTCCGAGGAGTCAACATCGTGGGACGCGCCATCAATCAGCGTGGCCTTGATACCGACAACCGGGTAACCGGCCAGGACGCCGTCGTTCAGTGCATCCTGGATACCAGCGTCAACGGACGGGATGTATTCGCGCGGAACGCGGCCACCAGTGACCTTGTTCTCAAACGCGTACAGCTCGCCGGAAGCGGTGTCCATGGGCTCGATCGCAATCTGGATCTTTGCGAACTGACCCGAACCACCGGTCTGCTTCTTGTGCGTGTAGTCAAGGCGCTCAACGGCGCGCTTGATGGTTTCGCGGTAAGCAACCTGCGGCTTGCCAACGTTTGCCTCGACCTTGAACTCGCGGCGCATGCGGTCCACCAGGATGTCCAGGTGGAGCTCGCCCATGCCGGCGATGATGGTCTGGCCCGTGTCTTCGTTGAGGGAGACCTGGAAGGTCGGGTCCTCAGCGGAGAGCTTCTGGATGGCCGTGGAGAGCTTCTCCTGGTCACCCTTGGTGTTGGGTTCGATCGCAACCGAGATCACGGGCTCCGGGAAGCTCATGGACTCGAGGACGATCTGGTTGTTCGCATCGCACAGGGTGTCGCCTGTGGTGGTGTCCTTCAGACCGATGGCTGCATAGATGTGGCCGGCGGTAGCGCCCTCGACGGGCATTTCCTTGTTGGCGTGCATCTGGAACAGCTTGCCGATGCGTTCCTTCTTGCCCTTGGTGGAGTTAACCACCTGGGCGCCAGCCTCGACGTGACCGGAGTACACGCGGACGAAGGTCAGCTGACCGAAGAACGGGTGCGCAGCAATCTTGAAGGCGAGGGCCGAGAACGGCTCGTCGGCAGACGGCTTGCGGGTGAGTTCCTTCTCTTCGTCGCGGGGATCGTGACCGATCATCGGCGGGACGTCGAGCGGGTTCGGCAGGAAGTCAACAACAGCGTCAAGCATCGGCTGGACGCCGCGGTTCTTGAAGGCAGAACCACAGAACACCGGGTAGAGCTCAGAGTTGATGGTCATCTTGCGGATGCCGGCTTTGATCTCTTCGAGGGTGAGTTCTTCACCTTCGAGGTACTTCTCCATGAGCTCTTCGGAAGCCTCGGCCACAGTCTCAACGAGCTGTGCACGGTACTCTTCGGCCTTGGCCTGGAGGTCCGCCGGGATTTCCTGCACTTCGTAGGAAGCGCCCATGGTGACGTCACCCTTAGCGTCGCCAGGCCAAACCAGGGCGCGCATTTCGAGGAGGTCAACAACACCGATGAAGTCGTTCTCAGCACCAATGGGCAGCTGCATAACCAGCGGCTTGGCACCAAGGCGGGAGATGATGGTATCTACGGTGAAGTAGAAGTCAGCACCCAGCTTGTCCATCTTGTTGACGAAGCAGATACGCGGAACGTTGTACTTGTCAGCCTGGCGCCAAACAGTCTCGGACTGCGGCTCCACGCCTTCCTTGCCGTCGAACACTGCGACTGCACCGTCGAGGACGCGCAAGGAGCGCTCAACCTCAACCGTGAAGTCAACGTGGCCCGGGGTGTCAATGATGTTGATCTGGTTCTTGTCCCAGAAGCAAGTCACGGCGGCAGACGTGATGGTGATGCCGCGTTCCTTTTCCTGTTCCATCCAGTCAGTCGTCGAAGCGCCGTCGTGCGTCTCGCCGATCTTGTGGTTCACACCCGTGTAGAACAGGATGCGCTCGGTAGTGGTGGTCTTGCCGGCATCGATGTGGGCCATGATGCCGATGTTGCGGACCTTATTAAGGTCGGTAAGCACGTCCTGTGCCACGGGGTCTCCCTTTCGGATGGACTACACGTTCGCCGCCGGCTCAGTGAGCCGGCGGCGTCCGGAAAGTTTTTACCAGCGGTAGTGTGCGAAGGCCTTGTTGGACTCGGCCATCTTGTGGGTGTCTTCGCGACGCTTCACAGCGGCACCAAGACCATTTGAGGCATCCAGGATTTCGTTCTGGAGGCGCTCGGTCATGGTCTTCTCGCGGCGGGCCTTGGAGTAGCCCACGAGCCAACGCAGAGCGAGAGCGGTGGAGCGACCCGGCTTGACCTCAACCGGAACCTGGTAGGTAGCGCCACCAACACGGCGTGAACGCACCTCGAGGGAAGGCTTGACGTTGTCCATGGCCTTCTTGAGAGCGGCAACGGGGTCGCCGCCGGACTTGGCACGTGCACCTTCGAGTGCACCGTAAACGATGCGCTCTGCGGTGGACTTCTTGCCGTCGACAAGAACCTTGTTGATCAGCTGCGTGACCAACGGGGAGCCGTAAACGGGATCGGAAACTAGCGGCCGCTTCGGGGCCGGACCCTTGCGAGGCATATTACTTCTTCTCCATCTTTGCGCCGTAACGGCTGCGAGCCTGCTTGCGGTTCTTGACACCCTGGGTGTCGAGTGCGCCGCGGACGATCTTGTAGCGGACACCCGGAAGGTCCTTAACACGACCACCACGGACGAGCACGATGGAGTGCTCCTGGAGGTTGTGGCCAACACCGGGGATGTAGGCGGTAACTTCTACGCCACCGTTGAGGCGCACACGTGCAACCTTACGAAGAGCCGAGTTCGGCTTCTTGGGGGTGGTGGTGTAAACGCGGGTGCAAACACCGCGGCGCATCGGGCTGCCCTTCAGCGCGGGAGCCTTGGTCTTGGAGACCTTCGGCGTGCGGCCCTTGCGGACCAGCTGGTTAATCGTAGGCACTTTCGTGTTCTCCGTTGTTTGATCTCTGCCCCCACACACAGGCGCCAGCCAGTGTAAACGTGGGAACTTTGGCGTTGCTCGTGCAGCCGGCCGAAACTCCGGTAGGCGTGCAAAAGTGCGGCATTCGTTGCGCATGTTGCCCGCAACCCGGAAACAGGCTCCACCCAGCACCATGAGAACAAAACCAAAATGATGCTGCGGCGGCCTTCATCCACTGCCACACAGAACAATTACCAAAAGTCTAGCACGGCTTGATCTGGCGCCTTAATCGGGTGTATGGAGGTCGACGGCGGAAGCCGGCTGCCGCCGTCGTCCTCCACTCCCCCGGCTTCCCGCCCGAAAAGCGGCGTTAACGGGTCAGGCCCCGCACTCACGAGTGCGGGGCCTGACCGTCAAAGCGCTAACTGCCGCTTCTAGCGGAAGTCGTTGCCGAGATCGTAGTCATCCAGCGGGATGGCGTGGAACTCGGGAGCACCGTCGCCACCCAGGGCGTCATAGGAGAAGTCGGTGAAAGCGCTGGGGCCCGTGAACAGGCTTGCCTTTGCTTCTTCCGTCGGCTCCACAGTGACCTCTGTGTAGCGGGGCAGACCCGTACCAGCCGGGATGAGCTTACCGATGATGACGTTTTCCTTGAGGCCGAGCAGAGGATCGCTCTTGCCTTCCATGGCCGCCTGCGTCAGGACGCGGGTGGTTTCCTGGAAGGAAGCAGCCGACAGCCAGGACTCGGTAGCCAAGGACGCCTTGGTGATACCCATGAGTTCCGGACGACCGGATGCCGGTGCCTTGCCCTCGGACACGACGCGGCGGTTCTCGTCCTCGAAGCGGGCGCGCTCTGCAAGCTCACCGGGGAGCAAGTCGGAGTCGCCGGACTCGATGACGGTAACGCGACGCAGCATCTGGCGGACAATAACCTCGACGTGCTTGTCGTGGATACCAATACCCTGGCTGCGGTAAACGCCCTGTACTTCGTCCACAAGGAACTTCTGTGCAGCACGAGGACCCATGATGCGCAGAACCTGCTTCGGGTCCACCGGACCGTTGATCAGCTTCTGGCCGACGCTGACGTGCTCGCCATCCTCGATGAGGAGACGGGAACGGCGCAGCACCGGGTAGGCAATCTCTTCGGAACCATCGTCCGGAGTGATGACCAAGCGCATCTGACGCTCGGACTCTTCAATGGTGATGCGGCCGGCTGCTTCAGCAATCGGTGCCACACCCTTCGGAGTACGGGCTTCGAAGAGCTCCTGGATACGGGGCAGACCCTGGGTGATGTCGTCGCCACCACCAGCGGAAACAGCACCACCGGTGTGGAACGTACGCATGGTCAGCTGTGTACCGGGCTCACCGATGGACTGTGCGGCGATGATGCCCACGGCCTCGCCGATGTCCACGGTCTTGCCGGTGGCCAGCGAACGGCCGTAGCAGAGTGCACAGGTACCCACCTTGGACTCACAGGTGAGTACGGAGCGGACCTTGACCTCGGTGATGCCTGCAGCCAGCAGCTGGTCGATAACGACGTCGCCGCAGTCGGTGCCGCCGGCAGCCAGGACGTTGCCCTGGGCATCGACGACGTCGACAGCCAGCGTACGTGCGTAGGCGCTGTTCTCGACGTTCTCATCCAGGACGAGCTCACCGTTGGAATCCGGCACGGCGATCGGGGTGACCAGACCGCGTTCGGTACCACAGTCCTCTTCGCGGACGATGACATCCTGCGAAACGTCCACCAGACGACGGGTCAGGTAACCCGAGTTGGCGGTACGGAGAGCGGTATCGGCCAGACCCTTACGGGCACCGTGCGTGGCGATGAAGTATTCCAGAACCGACAGGCCCTCGCGGTAGGAGGACTTGATCGGGCGAGGAATGATCTCACCCTTCGGGTTGGCCACAAGACCACGGATACCCGCAATCTGGCGGACCTGCATCCAGTTACCACGTGCACCGGAGGACACCATGCGGTTGATGGTGTTCATCGGGGACAGGCTGTCACGCATCGCCTGGGCGATTTCGTTGGTTGCCTTGTTCCAGATTTCGATCAGTTCCTGGCGACGCTCGTCGTCGTCGATCAGGCCCTTGTCGTACTGGCCCTGGATCTTGGCGGCCATGTTCTCGTAACCGGCCAGGATGGCAGGCTTGGAAGTAGGCACCTCGATGTCAGAGATGGCAACCGTGACACCCGAACGGGTGGCCCAGTAGAAGCCGGCATCCTTCAGGTTGTCCAGCGTTGCCGCGGTAACAACCTTCGGGTAGCGCTCTGCGAGGTCGTTGACGATACGGGACAGTTCGCCCTTGTCCGCAACAGCCTCAACCCACGGGTAATCCTCAGGCAGCGTCTGGTTGAAGATGACCTGGCCCAGGGAGGTTTCAACGAGAGCCGGCTGACCGGGCTCCCAACCTTCCGGAGCTTCCCATCCTGCGTAAGGCACGAAGTCGTCCAAACGGATCTTGACCTGGGAGTTCAGGTGCAGATCACGGGCGTCGTACGCCATGATGGCTTCCGAAACCGAGGAGAAGATACGGCCTTCGCCGGCGGAGCCGACGCGCTTGGTGGTCAGGTGGTACAGGCCGATGATCATATCCTGCGAAGGAAGGGTCACCGGACGGCCATCAGACGGCTTCAGGATGTTGTTCGAGGACAGCATCAGGATGCGTGCTTCGGCCTGGGCTTCCGGGCTCAGCGGCAGGTGGACTGCCATCTGGTCGCCGTCGAAGTCAGCGTTGAAGGCGCCACAAACCAACGGGTGAAGCTGGATTGCCTTGCCTTCCACAAGCTGGGGTTCGAAGGCCTGGATACCGAGGCGGTGCAGGGTAGGTGCACGGTTGAGCAGCACCGGGTGTTCGGTGATGATCTCTTCCAGCACGTCCCAAACCTGCGGACGGTAACGCTCAACCATGCGCTTGGCCGACTTGATGTTCTGTGCGTGGTTGAGGTCAACCAGGCGCTTCATCACGAACGGCTTGAAGAGCTCCAGGGCCATCTGCTTGGGCAGACCACACTGGTGCAGCTTCAGCTGCGGGCCGACGACGATAACCGAACGACCGGAGTAGTCAACGCGCTTGCCGAGGAGGTTCTGGCGGAAACGACCCTGCTTGCCCTTGAGCATGTCGCTCAGGGACTTCAGGGGACGGTTGCCCGGACCCGTAACGGGGCGGCCACGACGACCGTTGTCGAAGAGGCTGTCAACAGCTTCCTGAAGCATGCGCTTCTCGTTGTTGACGATGATCTCCGGAGCACCGAGGTCAAGCAGGCGCTTGAGGCGGTTGTTGCGGTTGATCACGCGGCGGTAGAGGTCGTTGAGGTCGGAGGTCGCGAAGCGGCCACCGTCCAGCTGGACCATCGGGCGCAGTTCCGGCGGGATCACCGGGACAGCGTCGAGAACCATGCCGAGCGGGCTGTTGTTGGTGGTCAGGAACGCGTTGACAACCTTCAGGCGCTTCAGGGCACGCGTCTTGCGCTGGCCCTTGCCGTTCTGGATGGTGTCGCGCAATGACTCAGCTTCAGCCTGCATGTCAAAGGTCTCGAGGCGCTTCTTGATGGCCTCGGCACCCATGGAGCCCTCGAAGTACAGTCCGTAACGGTCGCGAAGTTCGCGGTACAGGCCTTCGTCGCCTTCAAGGTCAGCGACCTTGAGGTTCTTGAAGCGGTCCCAAACCTGCTCAAGGCGCTCGATGTCGGCGTCGGCACGCTTGCGGACGTTCGCCATCTGACGGTCAGCAGAGTCGCGGGCCTTCTTCTTGTCGGCAGCCTTGGCGCCTTCGCCTTCAAGACGGGCAAGCTCGTCTTCAAGGTCGCGGGCGATCGTGGCGATGTCGCTGTCGCGGTTGTCCACCATCTGCTTCTTCTCGAGGTCGTGCTCGACCTGGAGGTTCGGCAATTCGGCGTGACGGCTTTCCGTGTCAACGCTGGTGATCATGTAAGCGGCGAAGTAGATGACCTTCTCAAGGTCCTTCGGTGCCAGGTCCAAAAGGTAGCCCAAGCGCGAAGGAACGCCCTTGAAGTACCAGATGTGGGTTACAGGCGCGGCCAACTCGATGTGGCCCATGCGCTCACGACGCACCTTGGCGCGGGTGACTTCAACGCCACACCGCTCGCAAATGATGCCCTTGAAGCGGACGCGCTTGTACTTGCCGCAGTAGCATTCCCAGTCGCGGGACGGGCCGAAGATCTTCTCGCAGAAGAGGCCGTCCTTCTCAGGCTTGAGCGTGCGGTAGTTGATGGTTTCCGGCTTCTTGACCTCACCGTAAGACCATCCGCGGATGTCTTCCGCGGTGGCGAGGCCGATCTGCATGAGGCCGAAGGAGGATTCGCTGGACATATGGTCCCTGTTCTCTCTTGTTCTCTAAATTCTGAAGTCTTGGTTACGGGAAGAGGGAGTTGTTCCGACGGACAGTTGTTGAGGCTGTCCGCCGGAACAGCTGCTAGACCTCTTCTACGGAACTGGGCTCTGCACGAGACAGATCGATGCCCAGTTCTTCCGCAGCCGTGAAGACTGCGTCATCAGAGTCACGCATTTCGATCGTGGTTCCGTCAGTGGAAAGAACTTCCACGTTCAGGCACAACGACTGCATTTCCTTGATCAAGACCTTGAAGGACTCGGGAACGCCAGGCTCAGGGATGTTCTCGCCCTTGACGATGGCTTCGTAGACCTTCACACGACCATGGATGTCATCCGACTTGATCGTGAGGAGTTCCTGAAGGGTGTAAGCGGCACCGTAAGCTTCGAGCGCCCACACTTCCATTTCACCGAAGCGCTGGCCACCGAACTGAGCCTTACCACCCAGCGGCTGCTGCGTGATCATGGAGTACGGGCCGGTGGAGCGCGCGTGGATCTTGTCGTCCACCAAGTGGTGGAGCTTCAGGATGTACATGTAACCGACGGAGATCGGGTCCGGGAACGGCTCGCCGGAGCGGCCGTCGAACAGACGGGTCTTGCCGGAGGAGTCAATCAGGCGGTCGCCATCGCGGGTCACGTTGGTGGAGTCAAGCAGGCCCGTGATTTCTTCTTCGCGGGCGCCATCGAACACCGGTGTGGCAACGGTGGTCTGGCCGGTTTCACGGGGCAGGTTCGGGAGGTTCTTGACCCACTCCGGCTCGCCTTCGATCTTCCAACCGGTCTTGGCAACCCAACCAAGGTGGGTTTCCAGAACCTGTCCAACGTTCATTCGACCCGGAACACCAAGCGGGTTCAGGACGATGTCCACCGGGGTACCGTCTGCAAGGAAGGGCATGTCCTCGATCGGAAGGATCTTGGAGATAACACCCTTGTTGCCGTGACGGCCGGCGAGCTTGTCGCCGTCGGTGATCTTACGCTTGGCTGCAACGTAGACGCGGACCAGCTGGTTCACGCCCGGGGGCAGTTCGTCGTCGTTGTCGCGGTCGAAGACGCGCACGCCGATGACCGTACCGGATTCGCCGTGGGGCACCTTCAAAGAGGTGTCGCGGACTTCGCGGGACTTCTCACCGAAGATGGCGCGGAGAAGGCGCTCTTCCGGGGTCAGTTCGGTTTCACCCTTAGGGGTGACCTTTCCGACCAGGATGTCGCCGGCTTCAACCTCGGCACCGATGTGGATGATGCCGCGCTCGTCCAGGCCTGCAAGGACTTCCTCGGACACGTTGGGGATGTCACGAGTGATTTCCTCGGCACCAAGCTTGGTGTCGCGGGCATCAATTTCGTGCTCCTCGATGTGAATGGAGGAAAGGACATCCTCAGCAACAATGCGCTGGGAGAGGATGATGGCGTCCTCGAAGTTGTGGCCTTCCCATGACATGAATGCCACGAGCAGGTTCTTACCGAGGGCGAGCTCACCCTGGTCCGTTGCGGGACCATCAGCGATGATGCCGCCAACTTCCAGGCGCTGGCCTTCGTTGACCAGGACACGGTGGTTGTAGCAGTTGCCCTGGTTGGAGCGGGCGAACTTGTTGATGCGGTAGTTGGTCTCAGTACCGTCGTCGTTGATCATGACAACGAGCTCGGCGGAAACCTCGGTGACCACACCTGCCTTCTTCGCGATGACAACGTCACCGGCGTCGACGGCTGCTGCGCGCTCCATGCCGGTGCCCACGAAAGGAGCCTCGGAACGGACCAGCGGCACGGCCTGGCGCTGCATGTTGGCACCCATGAGTGCACGGTTGGCATCGTCATGCTCAAGGAACGGGATCAGGGCCGTTGCCACGGACACCATCTGGCGCGGGGAAACGTCCATGAACTGAACGTCTGCGGCGGGAACCAGAACGGGCTCGCCTCCACCACCACGGGCACGGACAAGGACGGTCTCTTCGGAGAACTTCTTGTCAGCATCCAGGGGAGCGTTGGCCTGTGCGATCAGGACCTCTGCTTCGTCGTCAGCAGTGAGGTACTGGACCTCATCGGAAACGACGCCCTCGGAAACCAGGCGGTACGGCGTCTCGATGAAGCCGAACGGGTTGATGCGGCCGTAAGATGCCAGCGAACCGATCAGACCAATGTTCGGGCCTTCAGGGGTTTCGATGGGGCACATACGTCCGTAGTGGGACGGGTGAACGTCTCGAACTTCCATGCCTGCACGGTCACGGGACAGACCACCCGGGCCAAGTGCCGACAGGCGGCGCTTGTGGGTCAGACCCGACAGCGGGTTGTTCTGGTCCATGAACTGCGACAGCTGGGACGTTCCGAAGAACTCCTTGATGGCTGCCACAACGGGACGGATGTTGATCAGTGTCTGCGGCGTGATGGCCTCGACATCCTGCGTGGTCATGCGTTCGCGGACGACGCGTTCCATGCGGGAAAGACCTGTGCGGACCTGGTTTTCGATCAGTTCGCCCACGGCGCGGATGCGACGGTTGCCGAAGTGGTCGATGTCGTCGACGTCGACGCGGAGCTCGTGGTCTTCGCCGTCGCGCTTGCCCATGAGGGTCTTCTCGCCGGCGTGAAGCGCAACGAGGAACTTGATCATGGCAACGATGTCTTCAACGTGCAGGACCGAAGCTTCCTTGTCACCAAGGGAGCGGTCGATGCCGAGCTTGCGGTTGATCTTGTAACGGCCAACCTTGGCAAGATCGTAGCGCTTGGCGTTGAAGTACAGGTTGTCCAGCAGGGACTGGGCAGCCTCAACTGTGGGCGGCTCGCCCGGACGCAGCTTGCGGTAGATATCCAAAAGCGCGTCTTCGCGGGTTTCGGTGGCGTCCTTCTCCAGCGTTGCACGCATGGAGTCGTACTGGCCGAACTCTTCCAGGATCTGGCCTTCGGTCCAGCCGAGGGCCTTCAGGAGAACGGTGACCGACTGCTTGCGCTTGCGGTCGAGGCGTACGCCGACCTGGTCGCGCTTGTCGATTTCGAGTTCAAACCATGCACCACGGGACGGGATGATCTTCGCGGTGAAGATGTCCTTGTCACTGGTCTTGTCAGCGGTGCGCTCAAAGTAGGCGCCCGGTGAACGGACCAGCTGGGAGACAACGACGCGCTCGGTGCCGTTGACGACGAACGTTCCCTTTTCAGTCATGAGGGGGAAGTCGCCCATGAACACGGTCTGCTGCTTGATTTCGCCCGTGTTGTTGTTCATGAACTCGGCCTTGACATAAAGCGGGGCCGAGTAAGTGGCGTCACGGTCTTTGCATTCGGCCATGGTGTACTTCGGGTCAGCGAACTCCGGCTCGGAGAAGCTCAGGGACATGGTGCCCTGGAAATCCTCGATTGGGGAGATCTCTTCGAAGATGTCGGCAAGTCCGGAGGTAGTGGCGACGCTGAGGTCGCCCTCCTCGACAGCCTTCGCTACCCGCGCCTGCCAGCGTTCGTTTCCGACCAGCCAGTCAAAGCTGTCTGTCTGCAGGGCGAGAAGATTCGGAACGTCAAGCGGTTCGTGAATCTTTGCGAATGAGAGGCGGCGGGTGGCACCATCGGTGCTTGCCGTGTTAGCGGTTTCGTTATTAGAGGTGCTCGAGGCGACCAAGAGGGATCCTTCCACAGACCTTCAGGCGTTTTCAGATCTCCCCCGTTTGCATCCCGCAGAGTGCTCCGCAGAATACTTGTTCCGGTTCCGCTATATGACCCGGACCCAGTCCGCTTATGACAGTGCACGTTTCGGAACGGCACGTCAATGACGCAGCTGAGAGGTAAAGCCCACCGCTATATGAAGGCTGAAGGTTAACAGGGAAGACGCAAATATCTACGATACGGCAAAGCAGCCTTTCTGTCTACCCCAGATCGTCCGTGATTGCAAGCACCGTTGCTGCAGGCACCAATGCCGGGCAGATCCGCCAAGGAATGTGGAGAAGGGCACAATTGTTGAAGAGGTAGGCTGGCGCGCGCTCCGCGATAACCTTGCTACACCACTCCCGGATCGGAAGAGAGACCATGACCAACTCCGCTGACGACAATGACGTTGTCATCCTTGCTGCTTCCCGTACCCCGCAGGGGCGGCTCAACGGGCAATTAGCGGGATTCACCGCCGTCGACCTTGGCGCACACGCCATAACCGCCGCCCTGGCAGCCAGTGGGGTCAAAGCCGAACAGGTGGACGCTGTGATCATGGGCCAGGTCCTTCAGGCAGGTGCGGGTCAGAATCCGGCCCGGCAGAGCGCCATCGCCGCGGGTGTTGGCTGGAACATCCCTGCCGTCACTATCAACAAAGTGTGCCTGTCCGGCCTCACGGCTGTCATTGATGCCGCGCGCATGATCCGCAGCGGCGACGCCACCGTGGTTGTTGCCGGGGGCCAGGAATCCATGACCCGCGCACCGCACCTGCTCCCCGGATCCCGGCAGGGATGGACGTACGGAGCCATCCAGGCTTTGGACGTCGCTGCGCATGACGGCCTCACCGATGCTTTTGATGGACAGTCCATGGGCTTGTCCACGGAAACGAAGAACGTCACGCTCGGCATCGACCGCAAGGCCCAGGACGAAGTCGCGGCGGCCTCGCACCAGCGCGCCGCTGCCGCCATCGCGGACGGAACTTTCGACGTCGAAATCGCGCCGGTACGCGTCAAGCAGCGCAAGGGCGATCCCCTGGTGCTCACCACGGATGAAGGCGTTAGGCCCAACACCACCGTTGAGACGCTGGCTCCACTGAAGGCTGCCTTCGCCACCGACGGCACCATTACTGCCGGGAACTCTTCTCCCCTGTCCGACGGCGCCTCCGCACTGGTGCTGACCAGTCGCCGCTTCGCCAAGGACAACGGGCTGGACTACCTTGCCGTTGTAGGCAAGCCCGGGCAGGTTGCAGGACCTGACAATTCGCTGCACTCCCAGCCGTCGAACGCCATCGCCCAGGCGTTGAAGCGTGCCGGCTGGACGGCAGAGGACCTGGATTTCATCGAAATCAATGAGGCTTTCGGTTCTGTGGCCGTCCAGTCGCTCAAGGACCTCCGTTACCCCTTGGAGAAGTGCAACATCCATGGCGGCGCCATTGCCTTGGGCCACCCCATCGGAGCATCCGGAGCACGCCTGGCACTCCACGCGGCCCACGAGCTCAAACGCCGGGGAACCGGAAAAGCGGCTGTCTCGCTGTGCGGAGGCGGAGGCCAGGGTGAAGCCCTCCTCCTGTACCGCGACTGATGGCTGACGAATCGGTCGCACCCGGGATGGACGGTGCCGAGCGCTTCTTGTCCGACGCCGCCGCGCGCGGGCTGGATGTTGACGTCGTCGAGCGCCCGGCTGCCCGCAGCCTGGAAGAGGCTGCCGGCATCCTGGGCATCAGCCCCGCGGACATCGTGAAGTCATTGGTGGTCAAGCACCGCGATGGCAGCTTCCTATTTGCGCTCATTCCGGGGGACCGGCAGATCTCCTGGCCCAAGCTGCGAGCCCTGGTGGGCGTCAATAAGCTCTCACTCCCCCATGCCGACGTGGCCTTGGCCGCCACCGGCTACGAGCGCGGGACCATCACTCCGCTGGGCAGCACCACGCCCTGGCCTGTGTACGCCGACGCCACCATTACCGGGCGTCGCATCTCCATGGGCGCCGGAGCGCACGGCCGGAGTGCTTTCGTGGACGCAGACGCACTCACGGCTGCCCTGGGCGCGGTAGTCGCAGACATCAGCGAACCCAACTAAGTAGCAATTGAGTGCTTAAACGCAGGAAGCCCCGCCCGGCGAACCGGACGGGGCTTCCACAAGCAAGACGAGTTACTTGAGGGTAACCGTTGCGCCAGCTTCTTCGAGCTGAGCCTTTGCCTTCTCGGCAGCTTCCTTGGTGGCGCCTTCGAGAACAGCCTTCGGTGCGCTGTCAACCAGGTCCTTGGCTTCCTTGAGGCCGAGGGAGGTGATGGCGCGAACTTCCTTGATCACTGCGATCTTCTTGTCGCCAGCAGCTTCGAGAACGACGTCGAATTCGGTCTTCTCTTCAGCAGCTTCAGCAGCACCGCCGGCAGCGGGGCCAGCAACTGCAACAGCAGCAGCCGTAACTTCGAAGGTCTCTTCGAAGAGCTTGACGAACTCGGAGAGCTCGATGATGGTCAGTTCCTTGAAAGCTTCAATGAGCTCTTCGTTGCTGAGCTTCGCCATGGTGGCGTCCTTCCATTAGTTGGTGCAGATCCGGGCTAAGCCTGTCCATGCACCAGAGTTTGATTGAGGGGAGAACTTAGTTCTCTTCGGTTGCAGCTTCGGCGGCTTCGGCCGGAGCCGCAACCTCTTCAGCAGCAGCCTCTTCAGCGGCCGGGGCTTCTTCAGCGGCCGGTGCAGATGCGCCGCCCTCTTCTTCAAGCTTGAGGCGCAGAGCGTCGATGATGCGTGCAGCAGCGGATGCGGGAGCCTTGAGGACACCAGCAACACGTGCAAGCTGCAGCTCGCGGGACTCGAGGGCTGCCAGTGCGGCAACTCCTGCTGCGTCCAATGCCTTGCCTTCGAAGACGCCGGTCTTGATAACCAGCTGCTTGTTGGCCTTGGCAAAGTCCGTCAGGCTCTTGGCAGCAGCAACAGCGTCACCCTTGATGAAGGCGATTGCAGTAGGGCCGGCGAGCTGATCGTTGAATGCTTCAACTCCAGCTTCCTTGGCTGCAATGGCACTCAGGGTGTTCTTGACGACCGAGAACTTGGTGTCCTGGCCGAGCGCAACACGCAGTTCCTTGAGCTGTGCAACAGTGAGCCCGCGGTATTCGGTCAGGACAGCCGCGTTCGATTCCTTGAAATCGTTGGTGATCTCTGCAACTGCGGAGATCTTGCTAGGCGTTGTCATAACCCTCCTTCCGGGGAATAAAGCCGGTCTTCCGGGTCCCCGCTCGAGAGCTAAAACTAAAAAACGCCCCGCGCAGATGCACGGGGCTTGGCTCAACACAGTTTGATCCGCGGAGACTTGCTTCGTTCACCTGCGCCGGCCGCCCTATGTTCAGGGTCCTTCGTCAAGGAATTCACTTTTGCCTCAGGGGCGCAGCTACAGAATTGAGCTGTGCTCGAAAGAGTGGATTCCCATCAACCGACGGTCTTTGGTACTTCAAGGTTACGGGAGAGTGTTCGGCAAACCAAATCGGCCCCTGCCTAGTCGGATGACGTGGCGCCCGACAACCTGCCCGGAAGTTCCTTCTGCCACAGTCCGGTGACACCCGCAGTGGTGAATCCCAGCTGCTTGTTCACGGTCAGGAGGTACCTGTTCTCGGGGGCGTTCCAGGTATAGATGACCCGGGCGTCCGGGAACTGCTCACTCAGCCGTTCCATGTTGGCAACCTTGATCAACAAGCCGAGCTTGTTACCCCGGTGCTCCTGCAGGACCAGCGTATCGTCCTGAAAAACCACGTCCTGGCGGTGTGCAAGGACACTGATGGTTGTCAGGCCCACCAGCCGCCCGCTCTCAACATGCTCGACGGCGGTCACCACCGTGCGCCGACCCTGCGCCAAGGCTGCGTCCTCAGTTTCGCGGAGTACGGTTGCGTCGAAAACCATTCCGCTCGCTTCAACTTCCGGCGCGTCTTCGTCCCCTTCGTCACGGACTACCTCACCAGCGGCGTTTTCCAGCGCGGCCACGGCTTCCAGCCAGGGCTCGGGGCAACGGTCCGTCCAGTGGTGCAGCGTGTACCTGCCCCCATTGGCTTCTTCGGCTTCGAGCTGCAGGTCTCCCACAAGCTTGGAATCCAGGGGCAAGACGCATGAGCTGAACTGTTCGATGTGCTGAAGGGTGTATCCGGCCCGCTTGGCGAAGTCCACCTCCCTGCTGCTCACAGGAACAAAACCAGCGCCGCTCCCCGGAATCAACTGATCCTCGGGTATCTCAGTGAGCGACGTTGCCGGATGGTTGGTATCCACCAAGGCCATGGTTCGTCCCTCTGCCCGCGCGAGCTGCTCCGCGGCCTCCAGCAACTGACGGCCGACTCCTTGCCCCTGGAACTCGGGAAGGATGTCCAAGGTGAACTCAGCCAGGTCAAGGTTGTCCGCCAATGGCAAGGCAATGTCCACCGTGCCCACAATGACGCCCTCTACTTTTGCCACCAGAAGAACTTGGCGCTCATAGGGGTCGGATAACTCCAACAGCTTTTCCAAGGGCGTGTAGGCGAGGTCGTCGCTCCCCCAGGTCTCCATGCGTACCCGACGCCCCACTTCAACGGCGTCCAGGAAATCAGCGGCGTCGGGGCTGTCCAGGGTGTCAGGCACCCACAGCTGCTCGATGTGAACGGTCTTCGCCTCGTCTACAGTCATTCCAGCCGTTTCTGCCATTCGCCGTCAAAGCCGGAAGGCTTGAATCCTAGGGCGATATTTATGGCCAGCATATGCCGGTTTTCATTGGCGTTCCACGTCATCACCGACGTGGCGGCCGGCCACAACTTCTGAACACGGCGAAGATTGGCAATCTTGACCAGCATGCCAAGGCGATGACCGCGGTGCCCGGGAGCAACCAACGTGTCCTCCTGGTAGACCATGCCCGGGGTGGCTTCGCGGTGGGTGAGGACGGTGTAGGCCGCCAGCTCCCCCGTGGCGTCATGTCGGGCAACAGCCGCAGTGAAAGCAACCCCGCCTGCCAGCCAGGTGGATTCCTCAAGACGGACGCGGTTGGCATCCCATTCCTCGCCCTCCCAGCCCAGGCCTGCGATAGGCACCTCAGTGCTCATGACGCTTTTTAGCCTGGCGAACATGTCCACTAGGTCATCAGGGCAGCGATCCTTCCAGCCGATCACGCTGTAGCCGGCTGCCCGCGTTGTTGCCTGCTCTTCCAGCTCCCGCAGGAGCTCTTCCTCGACCGGAAGGGGCCGCGTGCTGTTGGTTTCCACCTGCTCCAGGGAATAGCCGTGGTGCAAGGCGAAAGCCGT
Organism: Pseudarthrobacter sp. PvP004; assembly: GCF_017876035.1. Classification (NCBI taxonomy): domain Bacteria; kingdom Bacillati; phylum Actinomycetota; class Actinomycetes; order Micrococcales; family Micrococcaceae; genus Pseudarthrobacter; species Pseudarthrobacter sp. PvP004. Next base: position 430,482 of record NZ_JAGINL010000001.1, on the reverse strand, counting down.
GGAGGCCGTATCCAGCGGGACGCCGCCAGTACCGGACTTTGCCTCCAACAACCCGGCACCCGGGACGAGGAGCCTGATTGGCTCAGAGCAAAACGCATCAAAGGACACGCGATCCCGCTCCCGGGCCTGTTCTTCCAGCACAGCGAGGATCTTCGACCCAAAGCCCCGCCGACGATAGGCGGAGTCCACCATGACGTCCACACCCGCCGTCGTCGTGTTTTCACTCAGCGGTAACGTCAGCGTGCCGCGGCCCACCACAACCCCGTCGAGGCGCGCCAGGAACACGTGCCGTTCTTCGTAGTCATTGCCCTGCCAGAAGAGGACAGCTTCGGCCAGTGTGGAGCAACGGTCCAGGTCCCCCCACAGTTCCAGGTGGTGGGCAACGTCCAGCTCGTGGAAGGAGCGGAACTCGGGCGCCCCCTCGGCGTCAGGATTTGAGGGGACCGGGATTCTGTCCACAAACAACCTGCCGTTTGCGGAAGAGTTCGACGACGACACGCACCACAGCCTACGGCGCTCCTTCGGCGCTGAACAGGGAAAAGGCAAAGAAAAAGGACCGCCCGGCAAAAGCCGGACGGTCCTTTATCAGAGCAAGAGCTCGCGAAGCTTACGCGTCGACGAGAACCTTGGTGACGTTCGGGTCAACGGTGATGCCCGGACCGAACGTGGTGGCAACGGTAGCCTTCTGAATGTAGCGGCCCTTGGAAGCGGACGGCTTCAAACGAAGCACCTCTTCCAGTGCAGCTGCGTAGTTCTCAGCCAGCTTGTTGACGTCGAAGGACACCTTGCCGATGATGAAGTGCAGGTTCGAGTGCTTGTCGACGCGGAAGTCGATCTTGCCGCCCTTGATGTCGTTGACAGCCTTGGTGACGTCCGGGGTAACCGTGCCGGTCTTCGGGTTCGGCATCAGGTTACGCGGGCCGAGGACCTTACCCAGACGGCCAACCTTGCCCATGAGGTCAGGGGTTGCCACTGCGGCGTCGAAGTCGGTCCAGCCGGCTGCGATCTTTTCGATCAGGTCATCGGAACCAACGAAGTCGGCGCCGGCAGCGATTGCTGCTTCAGCCTTGTCGCCCGTTGCGAAAACGAGGACGCGGGCGGTCTTACCGGTGCCGTGAGGCAGGTTGACGGTGCCACGAACCATCTGGTCAGCCTTACGCGGGTCAACGCCCAGGCGGAAAGCGACCTCAACGGTTGCGTCGAACTTGGAAGGATTGGTGTCCTTCGCGAGGGTGATGGCCTCGATCGGGGCGTAGACCTTGTCTGCCTCGATCTTGGCTACGGCTGCCTCATATGCTTTGCTGCGCTTTGCCATGCTGCTATTTCTCCTTGTGCAGTTGTGGTCTGCGGACCGCGCTGGGCCCTGCCACAAGCCGCGGATCCGGCAAGGATCCTGCGACATTTCAATGTTTCAGATGCCGGTTGCCCGGCGGGTGAAGGCCACAAGGGCCCTCGAAGGTTACTAGCCTTCTACGGTGATGCCCATGGAGCGGGCGGTGCCTGCGATGATCAAAGCAGCTGCCTTGATGTCGTTGGCGTTGAGGTCTTCCATCTTGGTGGAAGCAATTTCCTCGACCTGTGCCTGGGTCAGCTTGGCAACCTTGACGGTGTGCGGGGTAGCCGAACCCTTGGCGACGCCTGCAGCCTTCTTGATGAGCTCTGCGGCCGGCGGGGTCTTGGTGATGAAGGTGAAGGAACGGTCTTCGTAAACCGTGATTTCAACCGGGATAACGTTTCCGCGCTGGGATTCCGTTGCAGCGTTGTACGCCTTGCAGAATTCCATGATGTTGACACCGTGCTGGCCAAGCGCAGGACCGATCGGCGGAGCCGGGTTAGCGGCACCTGCCTGGATCTGCAGCTTGATGAGGCCGGTGACCTTCTTCTTGGGAGCCAATGTAGGGTCCTTCTCTCAATAGCTTCCTGGGACACAGGAGCGCGTCCCAGGTTGGTGGCCGCCATGGCGAGGCGGCCGGCCGCTCCCGAACTGCTAAGCAGGCAGGACTGGAGCGAAATTTTGGAATCAGCTAGATCTTGGTGACCTGGTTGAATGCGAGCGTCACCGGGGTTTCGCGCTCGAAGATCGAGACCAGAACCACAAGGGTCTGGGACTCGGGCTTGATCTCGGAGATCGTAGCCGGGAGGGTCTCGAACGGACCTTCCTTGACGATGACCGACTCGCCGACCTCGAAGTCGACGGCCACGGGAGCCTGGTTCTGCTTGTTGACGGGCTTGCCCTGCTCTGCCTGCTCTTCTTCGAAGACCGGGGCGAGCATGGAGAAGACCTCATCAAGCCGCAGCGGGACGGGGTTGTGAGCGTTGCCCACAAAGCCGGTGACACCCGGCGTGTGGCGGACCGCGCCCCAGGAGGCGTCCGTCAGGTCCATGCGGACAAGGACGTAGCCGGGAATGCGGACGCGGTTGATGACCTTGCGCTGCGCGTTCTTGATCTCGACGACCTCTTCCATGGGCACCTGGATCTCGAAGATGTAATCTTCCATGTCCAGGGTCTGGATGCGGGTCTCGAGGTTAGCCTTCACGCGGTTCTCGTAACCGGCGTAGGAGTGGATGACGTACCAGTCACCTTCCTGGCGGCGCAGCTTGCCCTTGAATTCTTCAGCCGGATCGGCCGGCGCTGCAGCAGCAGCAACTGCCAGGTCGTCGCCGTCGGACTCCTCCGAAGCGTCTGCTTCGTCGGAAGCGTCGTCGGCGTCGGACGCGTCATCGGACTCGGCGTCTACGTCAGCTTCGAAGTCCTCTTCGGAATCGTCGGTGTCGGCAGATTCGGGCGCAGCAGAATCAACCTCGGACTCTTCCACGACAATTGCCGTGGCGTCGGCTGAGTCCTCGGCGGTTCCGCCCAGCTCAGTCTCGTTTACCTCGAGCTCCTGCTCAGACACTTGGTCTCCTGCTTCCTCATTGCCTAACATGCCTATTTAAATGGCTCAATTCCGCAAACCCCGCAAAATCCCTGAAGTATCAAAGAATTTCACACAGTTTGCGGACAGATCCGCTTATTGGTCCACAGCCCCTGTGCCACCGAAGACCCAACTGGCTCCCGTCCCGAAGGCGATGTCCAGCAGGCTGACGATGAGCATCATGATGGCCACGAACACCAGCACCACGAGCGTGTAATTGATCAGTTCCTTGCGGGTGGGCGCAACGACCTTCTTCAGTTCACCAATGACCTGGCGGACGAAAAGTGCAATACGGGCGAAGAAGCCGCGATCGGCTTTCTTGGCGGGACGGCCCTTCGAGCTGCTGGCAGCTGTTTCGGTCACCTGGTCCTCACTCACCTTGCAAAGTCGTTGACCCGACTCTGATCAGAGCCATGGTTGCTGCGCGTGCCCCGGCGTTTCCGCCGGAACAGCTTGCGCAGGGCAGACAGGACTCGAACCTGCAACCTGCGGTTTTGGAGACCGCTGCGCTACCAATTGCGCCACTACCCTATGGATCGAATCCATGTTTCAGGCCGCACTTCAGCCTGTGGTGCTTTTCAACACCGGTGAACCAGTCTACGCAAGAAATTCGCGATAGTCGAACCGGCCCGATTCCGGACCTCCCAGCCCTAAAAGCCTGTGACCAGCATTATCAGTCACAAAGTTCTGCAGGCACCCGGGAGCTCCGCAGAACAGCATAAGGTAGTTTACGTCGAATCCCATCATCCAGCCCACGAGCTGCCTGCGAAGAACGGTACATAGATGTCTGCCGGAACAACTACCGCCCGCATTTCACAGCGAATCTCCGCCATTGCAGAGTCCGCCACCCTTGCCGTTGACGCCAAGGCCAAGGCACTGAAGGCCGCGGGACGTCCCGTGATCGGTTTTGGTGCCGGCGAGCCCGACTTCCCCACCCCGGACTACATCGTCCAGGCCGCCATTGAGGCAGCCAGCCAGCCGAAGTACCACCGCTACTCCCCCGCAGGTGGGCTCCCCGAGTTGAAGAAGGCCATCGCCGAGAAGACCCTGCGGGACTCCGGCTACCAGGTTGACCCTTCCCAGGTCCTGGTGACCAACGGCGGCAAGCAGGCCGTCTACAACACCTTCGCAACGCTGGTGGATCCGGGCGACGAAGTCATCATTCCCACCCCCTTCTGGACCACCTACCCGGAAGCCATCCGGCTCGCCGGCGGGGTGCCCGTTGAGGTCTTCGCCGGACCGGAACAGGGCTACCTGGTAACCATCGAGCAGCTTGAGGCCGCACTGACGGACAAGACCAAGATCCTGCTGTTCGTCTCCCCGTCCAACCCCACCGGCGCCGTCTACAGCCCGGAACAGGTTGCGGAGATCGGCAAGTGGGCAGCGTCCAAGGGACTCTGGGTTGTCACTGACGAGATCTACGAGCACCTCACGTACGACGGTGTTGAGTTCACGTCCATCGCCACTGCTGCACCGGAATTGGGCGACAAAGTTGTCATCCTCAACGGCGTTGCCAAGACCTACGCCATGACCGGCTGGCGAGTGGGTTGGATGATCGGCCCTGCCGACGTCATCAAGGCCGCCACCAACCTGCAGTCGCACGCGACGTCCAACGTCTCCAACATTATGCAGATCGCAGCCGCAGCAGCCCTCACAGGTCCGCTGACCGCCGTCGACGAGATGAAGGTTGCCTTCGACCGCCGCCGCAAGGCCATTGTTGCCGGCCTGAACGCGATCGAAGGCGTTGACTGCCCGACGCCGACCGGTGCCTTCTACGTCTACGCGGACGTCCGCGGCCTGCTGGGTAAGGAATTCGAGACCTCCAACGGTCCCGTCCGCCCGGAAACTTCCGCTGAACTTGCCACGCTCATCCTCGACGAAGTTGAAGTTGCCGTGGTCCCGGGCGAGGCGTTCGGCCCGTCAGGCTACGTGCGCCTGTCCTACGCGCTCGGCGACGAAGACCTCGCCGAGGGTGTCCGCCGGATGCAGGAATTCCTGGGCAACGCCAAGTAGCTTTCCTTCGGTCCGGAGCGTGGCTTCCTGACCCTCTTTGATGCTGATTCAGCCCTTGGGCAACCGCAACAGGTTGCCCAAGGGCTGATCTGTTTCCACAGAAGGTCAGGAAGCTCCACCTCTGGTTGCGGCTCCGACGTGTGCCGCTACCACCCACTTCGGCCACACCAAGACCCACAGCTCGCCCACCCCACGGAGTGTTGGGGTAGCAGGGATCCAAAGTAGGTGATGGCGGACCGCATGCCATCGTGGGATGTGAGAAAGCGCCCAGCCCAAGCCCGCGGGATGTGAGAGAGCGTTAGAGGAGGCGGCGCTCCGCAGCCCACTTGGTGAGTTCGTGGCGACTGGAAAGCTGGAGCTTCCTCAGAACTGCCGACACGTGCGTTTCCACCGTCTTGATGGAGATGAACAGCTCTTTGGCCACCTCCTTGTAGCTGTAACCCCGGGCGATGAGACGCATGACTTCCAGTTCGCGGGCGGAGAGCTTGTCCAGTTCATCGTCAGCGATGTCAGCGGGAGCGGTCCCGAAAGCGTCCAGCACGAAACCTGCCAATCGCGGCGAGAAGACGGCGTCGCCATCGGCCACCCGGATGACGGCGTCGGAAATCTCCTTGCCGGAAATCGTCTTGGTGACGTATCCACGTGCGCCGGCACGGATAACCGAGACCACGTCCTCAGCGGCGTCGGACACACTCAGGGCCAGGAAGCTGGTGGTGGCAAGCAATGCGGCGGAGCCGGCGATGACTTCACGGCCGCCACCGCCCAGTCCGCCCGGAAGGTGAACGTCCAGGAGCACCACTTCGGGGAGGCTCCCGGCTATGACGGCGATGGCCTGTTCCACGGTTCCGGCTTCGCCCACAACGTTGATGCGTTCGTCGAGGTCCGCCTTCAATCCTGAGCGGAAGATGGTGTGGTCGTCCACGATGACCACACGTACCCTGCGTCCGGAACCACTCTCAGGGCTATTGTTCATTACTTCGCTTCTCCATTCCGCTGTTCGTGGGCGTCCACACTGACTGACGGAAGGGCCAAGCGGACTTCCGTTCCGTCGCTGCTGCTGTTGATGACCGCCGTGCCCCCGTGCCGCTTCATGCGGCCGATGATTGACTCCTTCACGCCCAGCCTGTCATCCGGGACAGCATCAGGGTCGAACCCCGGGCCGCGGTCCTTGATGAAGATCTCTGTACTACCGGCGGTGCTCTCCAGATAGACGGATACCGTTCCGCCGCCATGTCGGGCGGCATTGAGCATGGCTTCCCTGGCTGCTTGGACCAGGGCCTCGTGCCGGTCCGTCATCTCAGTGTCTCCGACCGTGACAACCTCCACGGCGTGCCCATGGGAGTCTTCCACTTCGGCGGCGACAGCCTTGATCCGGTCTGCCAGGAGCCCGGACTCCTTGGCGGGATCACTGAACAGCCAGGTCCGGAGTTCACGTTCCTGGGCCCTCGCAAGCCGGATCACGTCCTGCTCGGAACCCGCCCTGCGTTGAATGAGCGCCAAGGTTTGAAGTACGGAGTCGTGCAAGTGGGCAGCGATCTCCGCACGCTCCGTTTCACGGACCCTGCCGGCCCGTTCGGCTTCGAGGTCCTTCCAGAACTTCAGCCCCCACGGGAGCAGCACCAGGGCAACTCCGCCCAGGACAGCAACGGAGGCCAGCAATGCCAGCCAGGTCTGCTCCCATGATCCCGAACCGGACACCATCACCAAGACGCCGGCCACCACCAGGGCCAAGCCGGCTGCCAGGCGCGTCCATCCACCTGCTTGGTCGGCCTTCGTCTTGTCCACCAAGCCTGCTCGCCGGGTCTCATCGAGCTGCATCCAGGCAATCGCTGCGCCACCCAGGATGGCGGCGGCCGGAATGAGCGTGCCCAGAGGGACGTCGACGCCGAACTGGCGGGCGATCAGGATTGCCCCCACCAGGAGCAGTGCCGCTCCGAGCAGGATTTCCTTGCCGTACTGGATCTTGCGGAACGAGAACCAGGACGACAATGTAGTTCCACTGCCGTTGCCAGCCCGATCTCGGGATCCAGCCCAGTCCCACGAGGATGAGGCGCTGCCAAAGACGGAAGGTTCGGCGGCAGGCACGGCGCCTGCAGTGAGGATAGGACCGCTACCGGCGACTGAACCGTTTCCCGGGATGGAATCACTCGCCGGATCAGAATCCACGCCCACCACTGAGCCCAACACCGGAGGTGCGCCGGCCACCGCAGGCCAGGCTCCGGCGTCGTACGCTGTTGGCGCCGCAGGAGAGCCAGCGGTAGGGACGGACGCAGGCGGCAGGCTCACCGCAGGAGCAATGGGCGACGCCGGCCGACGGGCATTGCGCTTGGCGTTCTCATCCGCGGTGGGAACCATTGTCCACAGCCACGCGTAGAAGGCCACGCCTGCTCCACCGGCGAAACAGGCAAGGATCATGCCAAGGCGGACCAACTTGACCGGCCAGCCCAAATGATCAGCCAAACCGCTGCAAACGCCCGCGATCATGCGGTCGCTGCTGCGGACCAGCGTGGGGCGTTGTACAGCGGTTGTCATGTACCAATCCAAACACGGATCAGGGTGCCCCGGACCGAAAACCGGCGTTGTTCGGGGGTCGCTCAGGGATCACTCAGGGTATCCCCCAGTAGAGGGCAGGGTGGTCCGGGCGGCAGGATCGAAGTATGAACGCGAACAGCATGAACCCAGAGGAACCCGGAACGCCTGGCACCGCCGGCGCATCCGGCTCCAGCGCCAACACCGGCGCTTCCACCGGCGCCTCGGGTGCCACGTCCGGGGCGCCTTCGGGGACACCTGGAGAATCCGGCGCCCCGTCGGGAACAGGTACCAGCGGCAGCTACCCGCCAGCCGGCAGTGCTCCCCAAGCGTCCCAGCAGAACTTCTTCGACTGGATCCGCAACCAAGGCGTGCGCCGGGGGCCGGACCGTTGGATCGGCGGCGTCGCAAGCGGTGTGGCCCACCGGTTCGGCATCGACCCCCTGATTGTGCGGGGCATCTTCATTGTCCTGGCACTCTTTGCAGGTGTTGGCGTGCTGCTGTACGGCGTGGCCTGGGCGCTCCTGCCCGAGCCTGACGGCCGTATCCATGTGCAGGAAGCCGCCGCGGGCCGCTGGTCCGGGGGCATGACGGGTGCGTTGATCACCACCATCATCGGATTGCCGAGCCTGGGCCGCGGTTTCTGGGGCTGGGGCTGGGACGGACTCCCCGGCCTGTTCTGGACACTGTTCTGGATGGGCGGCGTCTTCTACCTCATCTACTTCCTGGTCCAACGCAACAAAGCTTCGAAGGGAACTGCGCCTGTGGGCCAGGAAAACTACTCCGCGCCCGGCGGCACAGCAGCTTACGGGACGCCCACGTCCTATGGGGCCCCTGCCACCTACGGGAGCACGGCAACGTCCAACACCGGTGTACCTGTCTACGGCGCAGGCCAGCAAGGCACCAAGCCACATTACGGGGCAGCACCGTCAGCCGGCGGCTCGTACGCCCCCACCGGCGGGTACGGTTCCGGCACCGGCCCCACCCCGCCCTCCGGCCCGCGTCCGCCGTACGGTCCCACTCCCCCAGGCGGCTGGCAGCCCAAGCCCGCTGCCCCGACGCGCAGAGGCCCGGGAGCTGCGATCGTGTCAGTTTCAGCCGGTGCAGCGCTCCTTGCCGGGGGCACCTTGAAAGCCCTCGATGCCGGTAACGTCATTGAGCTGGGCAACTCTGGCAACGCTGTCGTGTGGGCCACAGGTGCCGCCGTCCTGGGTTTGGGCATCCTCGTCGCGGGGCTTCGTGGGCGGACGTCTGGGTTCCTTGGCTTCCTGGCTGTGGTTGCCCTGATCATTGGTGGAATCTTCAACGTGGTCCCCAGGAACGGCGACCGCTTCACCTTCCGTGATGTGAACTGGGCCCCCACCAGCGTGGCGCAGGCACAGGAAGGCATCGATATCACCGGCGCAAAGGGCTTGGTGGACTTGAGCGACATCACCATGACCCCGCCCTTGGTGTCCGAAGTCCTGATTCCGGTTGACGCCACCGCCAGCAACGTCACGGTGGTCATTCCCGACGACGTCCCCGTGGAAGTCAGGGCGGACATGACGTTCGGCAACCTGAACGAGCGCGGCACGGATCGTGGCGGCCGGCTCCAGGATGACAGGACGCTGTACAACACCGAAAAGCCCGGAGCCAACCTCGTGGTGGAAATTGACGGCACGTTCAGCAACGTGACCATCCAGGAAGGAAACTGACATGAACACCAATGAGCCAGGCAAGGCCCGCGAAGCGCAGCCAACCGAGCCGGTCTCCAAGCAAACGCACCCCACGGAGGCCCTGCCCCGGGAAACCCGTCCCACTGAGGCCCTGCCGAAGCCGGGACTCCAGCAGATCCCGCTCACGCCGCCGCTGGAACCCAGCTTCAAGGTGGAACACACGGACGACGACGAACCCCGGCAGGCGCGAATCAGCACAGTGGTGTGGGGGTTGATTGTGATCGCCCTCGCAGCCCTGATTGTTATCTCGACACTCGGCTGGGTCACGCTGAACGGTACCTATGTACTGATCGGCCTGATGATCGGCGCGGGCGCAGCCCTGGTGGTCGGTGGACTCCTCTCAGCCCGCAAGGGTTCCGGCACACCAAAGAGCCCGGCGAAGTGAGTGGAAGCAACAACGTGACAAAGCAACCGCAACAGGGAAGGGTGTAGCCATGGACAAGTTCTTCAGCATCGTCAGGGGCTTCGGCCTGAAGCGTGGTCCGCAACGCTGGATCGGCGGCGTCTGCGGAGGAATCGCAGCAAAGCTCAAGGTAGACGTGGCGTACGTCCGAGTCGCTTTCCTGCTCTTCTGCCTGCTGCCTGGCCCCGCATTCGTGGCCTACATCCTCGGCTGGCTCATCCTGCCGGACCAGAACAACAAGATCGCTCTCGAGTCCTTCATCAGCCAACGTTCCCGGTAATTACTGGAGACAGCGAGCCGAAACGCCCCGCCGGCCGGCGGGGCGTTTGGTTGTTTTCAGCCAGGTTTCCAATACCGCACGGTCGTGGGCAAAAGTAACCGTTTGTGTCCCACCCCACATGCGCGTCTACAATCATTGGGAGCTCAGCGTGGCGCTCTGCACGTATTCCTCCAAGCCATGAGTGAGCAAACATGAAAATTGGCATTCTTACCAGCGGTGGCGACTGCCCCGGCCTCAACGCAGTGATCCGGGGATCAGTCCTCAAGGGTATTGCCATCCACGGCCAGGAGTTTGTGGGCTTCCGCGACGGCTGGCGTGGTGTGGTTGAAGGTGATGTCATCGACATCCCCCGCACCATGGTCCGCGGTATTGCCAAGCAGGGTGGCACCATTCTGGGCACCTCCCGCACCAACCCCTTCGAAAACGGCGGTGGCCCGGACGTCATCAAGGCACACATGGAACGCCTGGGCATTGACGCCATCATTGCAATTGGAGGCGAGGGAACGCTGGCAGCAGCCAAGCGCCTCACCGACGCGGGCCTGAAGATTGTTGGTGTCCCCAAGACCGTGGACAACGACCTCGACGCCACCGACTACACCTTCGGTTTCGATACCGCCGTGCAGATCGCAACTGAGGCCATCGACCGGCTCCGCACCACCGGCGAATCCCATCACCGCTGCATGATCGCCGAAGTCATGGGCCGCCACGTCGGCTGGATCGCCTTGCACGCCGGCATGGCAGCGGGCGCCCACGCCATCCTCATCCCGGAACAGAAGGCAAGCATCGAGCAGATCACCGAATGGGTCCAGGAAGCCCACGACCGTGGCCGTGCGCCGCTTGTGGTGGTTGCTGAAGGCTTTGTTCCGGACCACATGGAGTCCCCGCACTCCGAGCGCGGCCTGGATACCTTCGGCCGTCCCCGCCTTGGCGGCATCGCCGATCAGCTGGCACCCGAGATTGAGGCGCGCACGGGCATCGAAACACGGGCCACGATCCTCGGCCATATCCAACGTGGTGGCGTCCCCACCGCCTACGATCGCGTTTTGGCGACGCGCCTGGGCATGGCTGCCATCGATTCCGTAGTGGAAGGCCGCTGGGGCACCATGGTGGCACTGAAGGGTACGGACATCTCCCACGTGGGCTTCGAGGAAGCGCTCGGCAAGCTCAAGACAGTGCCGCAACACCGCTACGACGAAGCGTCTGTGCTCTTCGGCTAGTCGGCTAGGCTGAATCCATGACTCTAGAGCCCACGTCTGCTGCCATTATCCAGCTGGCGTGGGCTCGACGTTTGGGGCTCGACGACGACGCTTTCGCCACCGCTGCCGCCAGGCTCACCACTTCCGCGGCGGACCCGGGCGAGCTGGGCAACCGCATTACCCGTGTGGATGATTCTGCGCGGGCCTTGGTTTTCCTGCGTCTCTTCGGCGTCTCGGCGCTCGTGGGGCCACAGTGGGCCTTGGAAGCTGCGGCGTCCATCCCCGATACGGAGCTCGCCCAGCATGTGACGCTGTTGACCATCACGCGGTCCCACGGCGGACACGGGCTTGGATCCTCCGCCTTATTCTTCGCAGACGATCTGCCGCTCCAGCAGCCCTCCGAAGAACTCACGGTTTCGCAAGGCAACCCCGAAGCGATCACGCTGGAAGGCTTGTGCCCTCCGGATGACGTCAATGAAGTTGGCCTCCAAGGGCTCGAACATCGATTCACCATCATGCACCCCGAAGAGGAACAGCCCACGCCCGTGGCCTGCGGCGCATATTCCGAATGGGAAGGCATCCTGGCCAACATGGGCGTCCTGGTTGCCCCTCCGTGGCGACGGCGGGGCCTGGGCACGCTGGCCGCGTCCATCGCCGCGCACGAGGCCCTGGCATCCGGGCTGACCCTCCAGTGGAAGGCCGACGTCAGCAACACCGGGGCGCTCGCGATGGCCCGCAGCCTGGGCTTTGCCACGGGCGGGCTCCACGCGAGCGTACTCCTGGGCTGACTAAGAACCGAACCGGCCCAGCTTTGGTCCGGTAGAGGGCTCGTCCTTCTCTAAATCCTGGCAGGACCAGCCCAAAAATGGGCTGGTCCCGACACCGAACAAACGCTACTTCCGGACAGTTTCCGGCACGGCCGGTTCTCCAGTGACTTTCCCGCCCCAACCCTGCACCGACTTGGGCTTGCCAAAGAACAACGCCACCACGGCACCCAGCAGAATCGCACAGGCGGGCAACAAGATGGACTGGCTCATCGCCGTCGAGAATCCTGCATGGAGCGCCTCCGGCAGTACGCCGTTCATGGAGGCTTCGCCTACGGGAGCACCGGCGGGAGCCGCAGGCAGCTCTGCCGCGAGTCGCGACTGAATAAGGGCAGCGATGGCCGCCGAGCCCAACACAGCACCGATCTGGCGTGTGGTGTTGAAAACGCCGGAACCGGCCCCTGCCTGGCGTGGTTCCAGGTTGCGGGTGGTCGCATTGGACACCGGCCCCCAGATGAAAGCGTTGGCAACACCCTGCAGGGCGCTGGGCAGCAGGAACATCCAGATGGGAGTGTCCGGCCCCAGGAGCGATGCCGTCCAGAACAATGCCCCGGCCAGGCAGACGAGGCCGAAGGATGCGAACCAACGCGGGTTGGCGCGGTCAATGAGCTTACCCACGAACGGGGCAAGCGCACCCGAAATAACGGCCATGGGGATCATCAGCAAAGCGGACTGTGTAGGCGTCAGGCCCCGCACCGTCTGGTAGTAGAAAATAGTGGGCAGCGGGAAGGCGGTCACCGTGAACCCAACGGCCATGATGGTGGTGTTGCCCAGGGAGAAATTACGGTCCTTGAACAGGCCAAGCGGAAGCAAGGGCTCCCCGCCACGGCGTTCAAGAAGCCACTGCCAGACGACGAACAGCACCAGAACCACGAGCACCGTGATGATCAAACCCCACACGGAAACGACCCCCGTGACGGTCCCCCACTTGTACGTCTGGCCCTCTTGGATGCCAAAGACCAGCAGGAACATGCCGACGGCGGAAAGCACCACGCCCACGACGTCGAACGTGTGGCTGTGCGTGGTCAGTTTCGGTACGAAACGCGTCACCAGGATGAAGGCCACGATCCCGATGGGGACGTTGACGAAGAAGATCCACTCCCAGCCAAGGCTGTCCACCAGCAAGCCGCCGAGGATCGGTCCAATCAGCACGGCCATGCCAGCTGTGGCGCCCCACAGCCCCATGGCTGCACCACGGCGGTCCGGCGGGAAAATGCGCGTGATGACGGCCATTGTTTGGGGAGTCATCATGGCGGCACCCAGGCCTTGAACGGCGCGGGCAGCGATCAACATGGTGACGTCGCCGGAGAGTCCGCACCACAGCGAAGCGAGCGTAAAGACGACCAGACCGATCAGGTACAGGTTCTTGGGGCCAAAGCGGTCACCCAGCCTGCCCGTGATCAGCAGGGGCACGGCGTAGGCCAGCAAGTAAGCGCTGGTGACCCAAATGACGGCGTTGATGTCCGTGTTGAGCCCTTCCATGATCCGCGGGTTCGCGACCGACACGATGGTGGTGTCGATGAGGATCATGAAGAAGCCCACCACGAGTGACCACAGCGCGGGCCATGGCTTAGCTACGTTTTCCAAGGGATTCCTTCGGCTTGTGTGAAAGTTCGGTTGGAGTTGGCAGGGGTTCATCCCAGGGCAGGCGCCCATTGCCCAACTCCTCGAGGAGATCGCGGATCCACGCGATCTCCGTTCGGCGCATTGCCTGTTGGTACGTGATGTCGATCCAGTACTTGCGGTCCAGCCCCTTGGCCGTCACGGTTGCCTCCGCATGGACCAGGAAGTCGAGATCGGCGCCGAGGGCCACCAGCCGCTCCTCCAGCAGTTCCATGACCACTGCAGCTGGAAGGTGGTGAGCCTCAGCTATTGCGTGCGGAAAGACGGGGTATTCGTTGACGGGAGTGGAGAGCATGGCCTGGAGACGTGCGCCGAGGGCCTCGTGTCCGGCGGGGGTGATCCGGTACGTGGTTCGCTCGGGACGGTTGCCTTCACGTTCCGTTCCTGTGGCCTCGACAAGCCCGTTTTCCTCAAGTCGGCCCACGGAATGGTAGAGCGTGCCGGGGCGGACCTTGACGAGGCGGTCTTCATGACGGGCCATCAACAATTGGTACATCTCATACGGATGCATGGGTTCTTCTGCGAGGAGAGCCAGTGAGGCGACTCCAAGCGGAGTCAATTCAGCGACCTTAGGCACAACACCCAGCCCCTTCCGATCAAATATTCCACAACAACTATTCCACGTGGAATATCTAGACGCAAGAAAGCCCGGCCGCTGTGCGACCGGGCACTCCTCGCGTTGGTTGCTTAGCCCAGGAGTTCTTGGATCTCTGACCTGGCAAACATAGCGGCAGCCTCGCGCGCGGTGGGGGTTCCGGCGTCGGGATCCGCTCCAGCATCCAGCAGGACCCGGGCCACGCCGGTGTATCCCTTGAAGACCGCCCCGGCGAGTGGGGTCTGTCCGCGATCATTCGCGGCGTTGACGTCAGCACCGTGATGGAGGATCAGCTGCGCGGCTTCCTCGTGCCCGTGATAGGCCGCCAGCATCAGCAGCGAGTCGCCAGCGGCATTGGTCATTGTGGCAGGAGCGCCGGCGTTCAAGTAGCCTCGCAGCAACTCTGTGTCACCTTCGCGGGCAGCATCAAACAAGGCGTGGGCCAGGGCCAACGTTTCGTCGTCGGGGCCTGTAGCTTGGCTCATCGGTGGGGTCCCTTCAGGAATCCGGTCTGGCGCCCGACAACCTGGCCGGCGTCGGGGGCGACGATCACTTCCTGGGCCGCGATGTAAGGCTCCTCGCCGTCCATCACCGTCAGGGTTTCCTCCGCCGAAACGGACCGCTTGATCACGGCCAAAGCAACGGGTCCCATTTCAAAGTGCTGCGCCACCGATGTCAGAGTACCCACCTTGCGCTCCCCGACAAATACAACGCTGCCAACGGCCGGCAGTGTGTGCTGTGATCCATCAAGCTGCAGGAAAACGAGGCGCCGCGGCGGGTGGCCGAGGTTGTGGACACGGGCAATGGTTTCCTGGCCCTTATAGCAGCCCTTGTTCAGGTGTACCGAGGTCCTCAAAAGGTCCAGTTCGTGCGGAATCGTCTTCTCGTCAGTCTCTGCACCGAGGCGGGGCCGCCAGGCAGCAATCCGCAAAGCATCTGCTGCCATGGCACCTGCCAAGGCGAGGCCTTCCACGGATTGTTCCAACTCGGTGGAAGGAACAAGGTACTCGTACCAGGGGCGTTCGAGGCCGGGATGCGATTCCTCGGGGACGATGCTGTACGCATACCCTCCGGGGCTGACGTGTGGCCATGGATCCTCCCACACCAAGCGGCCGGCCAGTTGCGCCAACGGCTTGGTGGCACCCACCACGGCCCACTGCTCAGAGACGTCTTGGATCTCGACGCGGAGCATGAACTTCATCCTGTTCAGCCACTCGGCCAGCGGCTCCGCCTCGGCGGTCTCCACGATCAGCCAGGTGGTGCCGCCGTCGTCAATAACGCGGGCGTCGAACTCGATGCGGCCCTGAACGCTGAGCAGCAGCAGTTCGCTGGCAACACCGGGCTGAAGATTGGTGAGCTGTTGGGACGAGAGCGTGTTGAGCCAACTGAGCCGGTCCGGGCCAGTCACGGTCACCACGCCACGGTGCGAAAGATCGACGGCGGCGGTACCGGTTGCCAGGGCACGCTGCTCGCGCAGCGGTTCGCCGTAGTGGGCCGCGACGCCGGCATCCAGGCCGGTATCTTCAACGGCACCGGGGCGCGACAACAGGGGGCTCTTGTAAGTCATATGTAGTAGAAGTCCTTGCGGCTCAGCGGTATTCCGTGGTTAGCGGTATTCCGGGTTTTCGAAATCGAATCGGGTGCCCGCTTTCCATTCCTCCGGGAGGTTGCCGTAGGCAGGAATTCCCCCGGCATCCCGCAGGAGCCTGGCCATGTGGAGCAGGTTCCACGTCATGAACGTGGTGTTCCTGTTAGTAAAATCACTCTCCGGCCCACCCGAACCTTCATCAAGATAGCTGGGTCCGGGGCCGACCGGACCGATCCACCCGGCGTCCGCCTGGGGTGGAATGGTGAAGCCGATGTGTTGAAGGCTGTAGAGCACGTTCATGGAGCAGTGCTTGATGCCGTCCTCATTGCCCGTGATGAGGCAGCCACCCACCTTGGGGTAGAACGCCCACTGGCCTTTGCTGTTCAGTTCGCCCGAGTGGGCGTACAGCCGTTCGATGAGTTTCTTGGTCATGGACGAGTTGTCGCCCAACCAGATGGGGCCTGCGATCACCACGATGTCGGCGTCGCGGACATCGGGATAGATCTCCGGCCATTCATCCGTCTTCCAGCCGTGCTGGCGCATGTCGGGATAGACACCACTGGCGATGTCGTGGTCCACCGTCCGGATGAGGCGCGTGGTGACGCCCTGCTTCTCCATGATGTCCCGGCTGATTTTGATCAGGCCATCGGTGTTGCTGAGCTGCGGCGATGGCTTCAGAGTGCCATTGAAAAAGACAGCCTTAAGCCCGCTGTAGCCCTCCGGTTTGAGGTTGGTCACTTTCTGCTCCTTTTGCTGGTTGCTGTGGAACGAACAGTGAGGCCTCGGGTCAGGAAACCTTGTGGAGGAATGCCGAGGCGTGCGCTTCGAGAGCCTTGCCGCTGGCAGCGACGTCCCAGCGCCACAGGAGGTTGCCATCAACCAAGCCAAAGATCCGGGTGGCCGCGGTGTACTCCTTGGAGTGGCTTCCGCGCATCACCATGTCGGTGCTCAGCTGGATTTGGGGTCCTTTGATCTGGCCGTAGTAGAGCTCGGTAATTCCGCCGGGGTGGGCGATCGACACCGAAATGTCGAAGCCGCCCTCCTTGTTGCGGCGTTCCTCGACCTCGTCGGCTGTCTTGAGGACGGGGACGATGTCCGCCGGGATCAGCCCGGGTCCGCCGTCGCCCTCTTCCAGCTTCCGTTCCAAGGCCCAGAACCCGGTCTCAACGGTCAACGGCCGCAACTTTTCGCCGGCATCGTCACTGAGCCAGGTCTCGGCCCGGTACTGCAGGTACGGGAGCCCGTTGTGGGTGAAGGACACGCGCTGAACGAAATGCTCGGAATCCTCGTCTCCGCTGCCGAGCCGGCCGCGGCCTTCCCACTCACCAATGAGCCAGGAAAGAGGGACAAGTTCGGGCGTCAGATCTGTTGGGATCTCAATAGGCACAACGATTACCTCTGGTGGGCTGCAGGATCAGAAGGTTACTTCTGGCCCTTGAAAAGGCGGTATACGACAAAACCCGCAAACCAAGCCATGGCGACGCTGGCCAGGCCAAGGAGAACGAGGAAGAAAATTTCAAATGCGAGTACAGACATGATGCAATCCTAACCTTTAGTAGATGAGTAGTTTGTCTATGAAGTAAGCCAAGGCCCCCACAGCCCAAACAGGCGCTACGCCCATTCCTATGGCGGCAGGGATGTTGAGGCGGCCCCTCCGGAGCGTGGTCATTCGCCGGAAGCACACCAAGACGGATCCCATCACTACGCCCACCAAAGCGGCGGGAAGCACAGCGATATCCGAGAAAACGAGACCAGCGAGCGGACCCATCAGTCCAGCCATCACAACGCCGAGCGGAGCCACGATGCGGTCCGGCCAACGAATGATTCCCACCAACAAGGCCGCCGCGGCACTGAGGCCCGCCACAAGAACCATCTCTTTGACGCCATTGAATCGCGCACTGGCGATCCAACCCGCGCCAAGGCAGTTCAGCAGCACACCGGCAGAGCAGCCAAGAGTGGATTCCAGTCGTTGGGCCTGTCCCGTGCCCCTAATGAGCTGGACGACGAACACAGCCATCACGCCCAGGGCAGCGAACGCCGGTGTACCGTCCAGGAATCCGGGCGCCGGGCTGTAGGCAGCAGTGACAGCCGATCCCGCGCCTGCAAGACCAATGACAGCGGCCAGCGTTTTCTTAGCCGGGACGGCCAGGAAATGCGGCCAGCCGATTCCGACAGCCGCGGAGGCTACGATGCCTACGCCCACCATGGCTTCCCGGGAAACGAAGGTGCTGGCCACGATGGCTGCGAGCGCCACGAGTCCGAATACCCCGATGCTCCAAGACTTCACTGTGTGCCCGACCTCAATCCGATGCGCCTAACGACCTCTCGACAATCCTGCCTTAAGCCGGCCCAATATGTCGTAATTCCAGCGTTGGCCCGTCACGAATCCCTGTGTCGCAGGGCACTGGTGGGTATACTCAGACTTCAACGGCGCACTGTGTTGGCCTTGATCCCGTTACAACGGGCAGAGGCGGCCCGCGCGCTGTGACCGACCGGTGAGACTCCGGTTTCGACGCCCGATGATGCGCGTAAAGCCCATTGGAGGAACTATGTCGCACATCCTGCTCCTAACGAACAGCCCCGGCTCTTCGGTGGACATTTTGCCTGCCTTGGAACTGCTCAACCACC
The DNA here is from genome assembly GCF_017876035.1 of Pseudarthrobacter sp. PvP004. NCBI lineage: Bacteria > Bacillati > Actinomycetota > Actinomycetes > Micrococcales > Micrococcaceae > Pseudarthrobacter > Pseudarthrobacter sp. PvP004. The sequence continues at coordinate 412,173 of NZ_JAGINL010000001.1, read as the reverse complement.
GCGTGCATATCCTCCCGGCAGAACCCACTGCTCTGCTGGAAACTGATCCCACGGATATCGTCTTCCTGGATGCCCGCAAGGATCTGGTGGGCGCCCGCTCATTGACCCAGTTGTTGAAGGCCACCGGCCTGAGCGCACCCCTCATGCTGATCCTCACGGAAGGCGGCATGGCTGCTGTCTCGTCCGCGTGGGCAGTAGATGACATCGTGTTGGACTCCGCCGGCCCCGCGGAAGTCGAGGCCCGCATCAGGCTGGCCATGGCGCGTGCTGTGCCGGGCGAAGAGGAGACGCAGACCGAAATCCGGGCAGCCGGCGTCGTGATTGACGAAGCAAGCTATACCGCCCGGGTCAGCGGCCAGCCCCTGAACCTGACGTTCAAGGAATTCGAACTCCTGAAGTATCTGGCCCAGCACCCGGGGCGCGTATTTACCCGCCAACAACTGCTGACCGAAGTCTGGGGCTACGACTACTACGGAGGCACCCGGACAGTGGACGTCCACATCCGGCGGCTTCGCGCCAAGCTGGGCGTGGACCACGAAAACCTGATCAGCACGGTCCGCAACGTCGGCTACCGGCTCACCCTTGTCCGCCTCCCGGACGATGAGCTGTCCGAGGCCTAAGCGGCCAACAGAGCAAACACAGAAGAGGCCAGAATCCACACGGATCCTGGCCTCTTTCTTCGTTTCTTGGTGGAGGACATACGGGTCGAACGTATCGAGGCCACCCCACTGGTGGATCCCCCCTGTGCTGACTTATGGACAAACCGGAAAGCCGAACGAGATAACGACACTACCTCCCATTTCCAGTGACATCAAATCCCGGGGCTTGCGCCGGGCGTATAGCCTTGCATCATGAGTCACGCGCACCCGGAAAACTGGCCCGTACTGATCATTGCCGGAGCCTTGGACACCGAACTTCTCAGGGACGTCAAGACCCTTGCCGCTGCTGCCGGAGAGTCCGACGGGAATCCTCCCTTCTCCGAGCAGACGTTGGTCACGCTGCGCGGTGCGGACGCGGGGGATCATTCTGTTCTGTCCTTCGTCCTGTACGCCCCGGACGAAGATTCCGATCCCGCCACTGCCGAAGACCTGGCTGGCGTCGCCGTCGTCGTTGAAAATGGCGACGAAAGCGGCGTGCTGGAACTGGCTGTCCACCCGAGCTACCGCAACCAGGGCGTTGCAGGTCGACTGCTGGACGCACTGCAAGGCAAACGGGGCCTCGGCGGATTGAGTGCATGGTCGCACGGCAACCACGAGGCCGCCGCCGAGCTGGCCACGCGCTTCGGCTACGGCCCGGTGCGCGAACTGTGGAAAATGCGGTTGATGTCTTCAACCTCTGCACTGCCCGACGCCGGACTCCCGGACGGCGTTTCACTCCGCGCCTTCGTCCCGGGCCAGGATGAGCAGGCGTGGCTGACAGCCAACAGTGCTGCGTTCTCCCATCACCCCGAGCAGGGTTCCATGACGCGGGCGGACCTAGAGGCGCGCAAGGCTGAAGATTGGTTCGATCCCGCTGGCTTCCTGCTGGCCGTGAATGCCGAGGGTGAGCTTTTGGGTTTCCACTGGACCAAGGTCCACCCCCGGCAAGGGCCGCACCCGGCAATCGGCGAGGTGTATGTGGTTGGCGTGACCCCGGAGGCGCAAGGATTGGGCCTGGGCAAGGCCCTGACGGTTGCCGGCATCAAGCACCTTCAGGACCAGGGCCTGCATGCCGTGATGCTCTACGTAGACGCTGACAACGAGGCAGCAGTAGCCCTATATCAGAAACTTGGCTTTGTTCGCTGGGACACCGATGTGATGTATGGGCCTTTAACCAAAAATTAACCTGACGGGATCAGTTGCCGGAAAGCAGGTGACATCTTGGATTCGAGCGCCGGAATTGCTTGTAATGTGGGAGGAAACCCCGTCCTGAGCTTAGGAGAACCCCATGCAGCCGGACCCCGTCGGCACCGCCGGATCCACCTCGAAGGGCGCAACACTGCCCCCGCGCTTCGGATCATCGGAAGTGCCGGCATCGCGAGCCACCCAGGACCGCATCGACATTCCGGAATTCGCACCGAGCCTGGAGCCCGAGGGCGACATCACCCCGGACCGTTTCCTGGACCGCGAACTGAGCTGGCTGGCCTTCAACTCCCGTGTGCTGGAACTCGCCGAAGATCCTGACCTTTTCCTGCTGGAACGTGTCAATTTTCTTTCCATCTTCGCCTCCAACCTTGACGAGTTCTTCATGGTTCGCGTGGCTGGCCTCAAGCGCCGCATCGCCACCGGGCTCGCCGTGCCCTCCCCTGCGGGCCTGAGCCCCATCGAGGTGCTGGAACAGATCAGCGAAGAAGCCCACAAGCTGCAGGAACGCCACGCACGGGTCTTCGCCGAGCAGATCCGTCCCGCCCTGGCCTACGAACACATCCACATCATGCACTGGAATGAACTGGATGAGGATGCCCGCCACCGGATCAGCATCATGTTCCAGGAGAAGGTCTTCCCCATCCTGACGCCTCTGGCAGTGGACCCGGCGCACCCCTTCCCCTACATTTCGGGTCTTTCCCTCAACCTTGCCGTGATCGTGAGCAACCCGATCAGCGACAAGGAACTCTTTGCCCGTGTGAAGGTTCCGGATCAGCTACCCCGCCTCATTTCCGTGGACGGACCGCGCGCAGGTGCCATCCCGGGCCGCGTGGCCCGGTTCATTGCCCTGGAAGAAGTCATCGCTGTCCACCTGGACAAGCTCTTCCCCGGCATGGAAGTCCTGGAGCACCACACCTTCCGCGTCACCCGTAACGAGGACCTGGAAGTAGAAGAGGACGACGCCGAAAACCTGCTGCAGGCTCTGGAGAAGGAACTCCTGCGGCGCCGTTTTGGCCCGCCGGTCCGCCTTGAAGTCACCACGGACATCAACCCGAATATCAAGGCCCTGCTGATCCGGGAACTTGGCGTCGAAGAATCCGAGGTGTACTCCGTCCCCGCGCCGTTGGACCTCCGCGGCCTGTCCGCAATCAGCGGCATTGACCGCGCCGACCTTCACTACCCCAAGCACGTGCCACACACGTCCCGGTACCTCAACGAGTCCGAGACGTCCAAGGCCGCCAACGTCTTTGCCGCCATGCGGCGCCGGGACATCCTGCTCCACCACCCCTACGACTCCTTCTCCACCTCCGTTCAGGCCTTCCTGGAGCAGGCCGCAGCGGATCCCAAGGTGCAGGCCATCAAGCAAACGTTGTACCGCACGTCCGGTGACTCCCCCATCGTTGATGCCCTGATTGATGCTGCGGAAGCGGGCAAGCAGGTTCTGGCCCTCGTGGAAATCAAGGCCCGCTTTGACGAGCAGGCCAACATTTCCTGGGCACGAAAGCTAGAGCAAGCAGGCGTCCATGTGGTGTACGGCATTGTTGGTTTGAAAACCCACTGCAAGTTGTCGTTGGTGGTGCGCCAGGAAGTGGACGGGCTGCGCCGCTACTGCCACATCGGCACCGGCAACTACCACCCGCGCACAGCACGCTATTACGAAGACCTTGGCCTGCTGACCGCCAACGAGCAAGTGGGCGAAGACCTGTCCAAGCTGTTCAACCAGCTCTCCGGCTACGCCCCGAAGTCAACGTTCAAGAGGTTGCTCGTAGCACCGCGCTCGGTACGTGCCGGCTTGGTGGACAGAATCGAAGCCGAAATCCGCAACGCCCGTGCCGGCGTCCCCGGTTTGGTGCAGATCAAGGTCAACTCGATGGTGGACGAAGCCATCATCGACGCCCTCTACCGCGCCTCGCAGGCCGGCGTGAAGGTTGACGTCGTAGTGCGCGGCATCTGCTCGCTGCGCCCGGGAGTGCCGGGCCTCAGCGAGAACATCACGGTCCGCTCCGTGCTGGGCCGCTTCCTGGAACACTCACGCGTCTTTGCCTTTGGCAACGGTGGCGAGCCCGTGGTGTACATCGGCTCCGCCGACATGATGCATCGCAACCTGGACCGCCGGGTGGAGGCACTGGTGCAGCTGGCCAGCAAGGAAGACACGGCCACCGTCATGGACCTGATGCGTCGCTATGTTGACGACGGGACGGCCAGCTGGCATCTGGACAATCACGGACACTGGACCAGGCACCACTTGGACGACGAGGGCAAGCCGTTGCTGGACATGCAGTCCTGGCTCCTGGCTTCCCGCTCCCGCCAGCGCGCTGCGGCCCGGCGGTAAGGACCGAATTGAACAGCGATACCCCCGTGGCGGATCAAACAGACCACCCCGGCGAGCCGGTGGCCGTTGTAGCCGCCGGCGCCATTCCCTGGCGCGTCACCAAAGGCGCTCTTGAGGTCCTCCTGATCCATCGTCCCCGTTACGACGATTGGTCATGGCCCAAAGGAAAACTCGACGCCGGCGAGACAGTTCCGGAGTGCGCCGCACGTGAGGTGTGGGAAGAGATCGGGCTCCAGGCCCCATTGGGCATCCCGCTTCCGGCGATTCACTACCATGTGGCTGCCGGACTGAAGGTGGTCCGCTACTGGGCCGTCAAGGTCAATGGAGCGCAGCTTCGGCCCGACGGCAAAGAAGTGGACAGCGTCATGTGGTGCAGCCCGGACCGGGCAGCCAGCTTCCTGAGCAACCCGTCGGACGTGGAGCCGCTGGAATACCTCGAGAAGGCCCATGTCCGCGGGGAATTGGACACGTGGCCGTTGGTGCTGATCCGCCATGCGAAGGCGAAGCCGCGGTCCTCATGGACCAAAGCCGAGGGCGATCGCCCCTTGGCAGCCACGGGCCAGCGGCAGGCAGTTGCTGTCCAGCGCCTTTTGGAAGTGTGGAAGCCGCAGCGGGTAGTGACCAGTCCCTGGGCCCGTTGTGTGGCCACTATCGCCCCCTACGCCAAGGCCAGCGGCGTCAAGGTGAAACTGGTGGAAGCACTCACCGAGCACACCCATCAGCGCTCCCCCAAGAAGACGGCTGCCGCAGTTGAGGCCTTGTTCGACAAACAGCTGCCGATCGCCGTGTGCACGCATCGCCCCGCCCTGCCCACGGCGCTGAAGCAGCTGGGTCAGCACATGTCGCAAACCCTGCGTGCCCTACTTCCTTCCGCAGACCCCTACCTGTCGCCGGGTGAGGTCATCGTGTGCCAGGTAGCGCGGGGGTCCGAACGGAAGATTGTGTCCGTGGAGCAGGTCAAGCCTTTCGACGACTAGCTGGGCGGCGGGGAGTTTCGTTCTCCGATGTCGATATGCCGAACTGTTGCAGGCTGTCACGTGGTTTCCCTGCCGCCGAGGCAGTCCTGCAACAGGGTCGGCAAGGTTCGAACACCCGGACGATGACCTCGGCCGTCCTAGCTGCCGAAGAGTTTCTTGCTGAGATTCGTCCAGAAGCCTGGCTCTTTGGACGGATCGATAATTGTTGGTTCGACGGAGAGGTCCGTTCCGCGCTCCCTCACAGGGCGGCGCCGGTTCTTCCAATCCACAGAGTTGAACTCGGGGTTGTAGATCGGCGGCGTGACGCCCTCGGCCCGGAAAATATCCCACATCCACGCTGGAATGTTTTCCACGGTCCGGGGGTATTTAAGGAGCTGTTGTGCCCAAGTCTGTGCACCGACGGGCTTGCCGCCGGGGTGCCAACGGCCGTTGCTCATTCGTTCGAGATGTTCCTCATCGAAGACATCCAAGCGGCCAGCCTTGTTAGGAAAAACGTGGATTTCTGCTGTTGTCCAAGATCCAACGCCGCGTGTATATGACCGATCCCTACATTCATCCAGCCAGTGATCGAGGCATTGCGCTGAAAAATCGTCCTCGAAGCTTTGGCCCGCGGCGCGCGTTATCCGAAGCTGTCAGGTCGCCCTGGGTGAAAGCGGTGTTCATCCCGGACTGGCCCTGGACAATGCCGGCCAGGGCGGTGTTCAGCTCGGACGCGACCAGATCCGAGCGGTTCTTGAAGGAGTCGAACGCGGCCTTGCCAGCGCCGCTGAACTTGCCCTCCAACGGGGTCACGGCATCCACGAAACGCCGCACCAACGCGCCGAGATCCTGATGGGACGCGTCCGTTTGCTTACTCAGATTCCCGAGCGTCTCGGCACCCATATCAAAAATGGCCATTGAATCTCCTAAGTGAAGTGGTCGGTCGTGTGGCGGGCCGAAGCCCCTGCGGCGTGGTCACCACGCCAGCCCAGATTCCCCCATCAGAAGCCGTCTAGGTGACAAAAAGAGCAAACTAGGTGCTGTTTTTGCTACGACTAGGGGACAAAATCACCAAAATTGGGTGGTGGCGAAGCGCGTCTAGGTGTTCCGACGGCATGCAAGCGAAGTGGAGACTCTCTGGTGATTGCCGCCGTCGACGAATTGATAGGAATGGCGCGGGAAGCGGGTTTGGGTGACGAAACGCTCATAGATCTGCTTCGCGGCAGGCTGGCAAGTAAGCTGGACTCGTGAGCATCCCCACCCCTTATGAAGACCTTCTGCGCGACGTCATGGCTAACGGCACGCACAAGTCGGACCGCACCGGAACCGGAACGCGCAGCGTTTTCGGCCGCCAGTTGCGGTTCGATCTTGCCGAAAGCTTCCCCCTGATCACCACCAAGCGGGTCCACTTCAAGTCCGTGGCGGTGGAGCTCCTGTGGTTCCTGCGCGGCGATTCGAACGTGAAGTGGATGCAGGACCAAGGCGTCTCCATCTGGGACGAATGGGCGGATGCCGACGGCGAGCTCGGTCCCGTCTATGGCGTGCAGTGGCGAAGCTGGCCCACCCCCGACGGTGGACACATCGACCAGATCTCCGAGCTCATGACCAATCTGGCAGCCAACCCGGATTCCCGCAGGCACATCGTGTCCGCATGGAACGTCTCCGAACTCAAGGACATGGCATTGCCGCCGTGCCATGCGTTCTTCCAGTTCTATGTTGCGGACGGCAAATTGTCCTGCCAGCTGTACCAGCGCTCCGCGGACACCTTCCTGGGCGTCCCCTTCAACATTGCCTCCTACGCCCTGCTCACCCGCATGGTGGCGCAGCAGCTGGGGCTCGAGCCGGGCGAATTCGTCTGGACCGGCGGAGACGTCCACGTCTATGACAACCACGTGGACCAGGTTGCCGAGCAACTCAGCCGGGAACCGTATGAATACCCGCAGCTGAAAATCCTCCGCAAGCCGGACTCCATCTTCGACTACACGCTGAATGACTTCGAGGTTGTGGACTACCGCCACCACCCCACCATCAAGGCTCCGATCGCGGTATGAGCACTTCATCGTCAGACGTTCCGGCTCAGCTTCCCGGAGTTATCTTCACCCAGGAAACCGCGGCCAGCATGACCGGCATCGGGCTGGTCTGGGCGCAGACAAAGTCCGGTGTCATCGGCAAGGACGGCGCCATGCCGTGGCACCTGCCCGAGGATCTCAAGCACTTCAGCCAGCTCACCACAGGGCACCCGGTCATCATGGGCCGCAAAACGTGGTTGTCGTTCCCCGAAAAGTACCGTCCGCTCCCGGGCCGCACCAACATTGTGGTGACCCGCAACGCAGAGTGGGGGTCCACGCCCGAGGCGGAGGGCGCCGTCGTGGTTTCCTCCCTTGACGCCGCGCTGCTGGAATCGCAGTTCGCACCGGGTGGCCAGAAGGTCTGGATCATCGGCGGCGGCGAAATCTTTGAACAATCCATGGGCATCGCCAACCTGGCGGTCATCACCATCATCGACGCAGACCTGGAGGGTGACACCTATGCCCCCGAGCTCGGTGATGATTGGACCTTCGACGCCGTAGCCCCCGCCGACGGCTGGCTCACCGCCAAGAACGGCACCAACTACCGGTTCACCACATGGCGCCGGACAGAAAGCTAGGAAAGCCTGCATGTTGAAGAAACCCGAAACCCTGTTCGTGCTGGGCTACATGCTGCTGCCGCTTTTCGCCCTGATCTCTGCCATCGTGGGGCTCACCATGATCCTGGGTGGCAACAAAATTGCCGGGATCATAGTGCTGATCGTTGTCACACAGGTATTTACCTTTGGGGCGTTCTTCGCCCTGCGCAAGCGCAAGGCCGTACTTCTCCAAGAGCCCGACGCCGGCCACTAGCCCGGGCGGGCGGCTTGCGGGCCGCTGTGGCGAGTTCCGTCGTCGTGCTTGACCTGCGTGACGTAACCAACAGCGGCGGTGTGCTCCGAAAGTTTAGACTTGGTGAATGACTACAGCAGCTAATCCGTCCGTTGGACTGGTCGGTTGGCGTGGCATGGTCGGCTCCGTCCTGATGCAGCGCATGCAGGACGAGAACGACTTCGCCAACATCAACCCGGTATTTTTCTCCACCTCGAACGCAGGAGGTGCCGCCCCGTCCTTCGCTGATGGGGCCGGCAAGCTCGAGGATGCGTTCGATATTGAGACGCTGGCCAAGCTGCCGATTATTGTCACCGCCCAAGGTGGCGACTACACCAAGCAGGTCCACGGCGAACTCCGCAACCGCGGCTGGGATGGCCTGTGGATCGATGCTGCTTCCACGCTGCGCATGAACGACGACTCGATCATCGTGCTGGACCCCATCAACCGCGATGTCATCGACGCCGGACTGTCCGGTGGTGTGAAGGACTTCATCGGCGGCAACTGTACGGTTTCCTGCATGCTGATGGGCCTCGGCGGCCTGTTCAAGAACAACCTGGTCGAGTGGGGCACCTCCATGACGTACCAGGCGGCTTCAGGTGGCGGGGCCCGGCACATGCGTGAACTCCTCAACCAGTTCGGCACCCTCAACAACGAGGTCAGCAGCGAACTGGACGATCCCGCGTCCGCCATTCTCGAGATCGACCACAAGGTCCTCGCGGCCCAGCGCACCGGCGTTGACGCCACCCAGTTTGGCGTGCCCCTGGCCGGCTCCCTCATTCCGTGGATCGATGCCGACCTGGGCAACGGCCAGTCCAAGGAAGAGTGGAAAGCCGGAGTAGAGACCAACAAAATTCTCGGCACCGGCAACGGCACCGCAGGTAAGGACCACATCGCCATGGACGGCCTGTGCATCCGCATCGGCGCCATGCGTTCACACTCCCAGGCCCTCACGCTCAAGCTGCGCGAAGACCTGTCCGTGACGGAAATCGAGAACCTCCTGGCCAAGGACAACGAATGGGCCAAGGTTGTTCCCAACACCAAGGAAGCCTCCATGGCGGACCTGACCCCTGTGGCAGCGTCCGGAACCCTGGACATCCCGGTGGGCCGTATCCGCAAGCTCGAAATGGGCCCGGAGTACATCAGCGCCTTCACCGTGGGAGACCAGCTCCTGTGGGGTGCAGCCGAGCCGCTCCGCCGCATGCTCAACATCGTGACGGGCAAGCTCTAGTCCTGCCACGTCTCTAACCCGCTGTTCCGTTGCTACTTGGCCTCGGGACAGCGGGTTTTCCACGATAATAGGGCCTCCGCTCCAACGCCGCTTTTAGCTTCCGTTCCACTTCCCACGGCCTGCTGAGTTGTTCCCAATCAATCCGGACAACTTCCCAGCCAGAGTCCGCAAGGGCCTTTTCCCGACGACGTTCGTTGAAAAGGACCTCGTCAGTAGATGCGTAGTCGAAATACTTGGCGCGGCCGTCAAACTCAAGAATCACTCGACGGTCCTCCCAGCCGAAGTCTCCCCGGTATCGCCCGAGCGGGGTTTCCACCTCGAGTTGAAGGACGGCGTCCCGGATGCCAAGCCTGCTCAGCAGAATCCGTGTCCGGGTCTCCCCCACCGATTCGGACCTGGCATCCATCGCTTCAAGGACACGGCGCACTCGTCGAACACCCCGCGTGATGCGGCCGCTGTCCACATAGGTTTGAAGCAGCAGCTGATTCGCACCGCGGCGGAGCGCTTGATCTGCGATAACCACAGCCCTTTCCAAGTCCATGGTCCGGGCACAATCAACGACAGTACGCTCCAAACTGGTGACACGTACGGGCCGGGGCCACGACGCCTGTAACTCAACCATTTCCGACGGCTCCAAATGGCCGCCGTGGGCTGTGACGTCCTTACCAGAGCTTGCCTGGGCAGGTGAAAACGGCATGGTGACGTGAACCGTGGAACCCGCACCCCACGGAGAGCACCCATACAGCCGGGCGGCACTTGCATGACTGTAGACGCTTCTGCGGCCCACATTGGAATGATGTGCCTGTATCCGCAGCAGGTCTTGCTCCCACGGTTTCTGTGTTCGCCAATCCAGTGTCCGAATGTAGGCACCACGCCGGAGCCTGATCAGCATTCCGGAGCGTACGCCCAGGGTCAAAACCCGGTCACTCAGCCCTCTCAATGCGAGATCCGTGGTGGTGGCAATGACGGCGTCCGGCCAATGGCTGGCGATCAATACATCTAGTTTTTTGCGTTGCATCGGCCCATCGTGTGTCCGGGGCGGGCTGTGAAACGAGCTGCCGGGCATCATATGTGGACAAACTCGTTGTGCTGCCGCAATTACGTTGCTGGCCAGCAACGTAATTGCGGGCCGCCAACGCGTTCGTGAGGCTCCAACTCAGCCTGCCATGAACTTCAGGTAGGCCCGTCCCTGAGCTTGGAACGAGCGCTCAGCGGCCGGACCCAACCACCCCGCGAACGGCTCCGGAGCGACGCCTATGGTCTTGCCGCTCACGGTCCTGGCCCACGTTCCCACCACTTCTCCGCCGGACACCATGATCCGTTTGAACACTCCGTTCTTGCCCGGCACCACCAACTCCGCATGCTCCGGAGCCAGCACGAGGCTCCTGTCCTGGTATCCGAGAAGGAATTCGTCGAAACCCGGGAGCGCCAGCAACGAGCGCGAGCCGGGGACGCCGTCGTCGAGCATTGCTGCCGTGTCCGGCGAGAGCCAATAGGCGGTGCCTCCGAACTGCATTTCAACCAGGCGGTCCTGTACCTCCTTGAGGGCGGCACGCGCCTCTGTAAGGGGCACCTGGCTCCACCACGAAAAATCCTTGATGGTGGCAGGGCCGTGGCTCAGGACGTAGCGAAAGAGAAGCTCGGCGATGCCTTCCTCACGTCCCAGTTCCCTCGAGTTCGGAATCCACTCGCCGAACGGCACGAACAGTTGCTGCACACCCACTTTGCCGTTGGACCCCGCCATCGGTCCTTGGACCAACCAGGCGCGCTGGCAAAGGCTGCCCAAGAGGTGGATCCCCCGCTGTGCCTTGGTGATTTGGCCGGCTTCCTCGAACGCCTGGAACAGCTGCTCCCTGCTTGCTCCTGGCGCCCCCTCCGCCTTGAGGACCTCGGCGGTTTTGAAAGCTATGTCCCGGCAATGACTGATGTCGTCGGGCGTGATGTTGAGTTCGCGGTGTCGGCCCGCCGTCGAATTCATCAATCGGTCACTCGTGATGCCCAGGATCCAGCGAAGATCTTCAGGCGCGAGCAAATGCAGCGTCCCGCGCATGGGCCATGAGCGGACCACCGTCCCGGCGTCAAGGGCGGCCCTGACGTCCGATGCAGCCGTGCCTGGAACGCGCTGCCCAACCGCCCACAAGGCTGAGCCAAGATCCTGCGCCTGCATGGCTGTCATCCACCGGACCGCCTCCGGAACTCCGGGAAAGCCGCCGCCCAACAGGCCTTGGCTGGCGAGCCGCAAGCGGCCCAAGACGCGCGGAGCGGGGTTCGTTCTCTCGGCAGGCATGCTTTATCGTAAAAGGACCAGCGAGCACAGGGAACCTTGCCGAGCCTCCCAGCCGTCACCCAGCAGGAGATCCTAGGATGGATTCATGCTTTTTGGTGATCTTGCTCCGTTTGTGCGGCCGATGAGCCGGTGGTTGGCTACCACCGGTTGGTTCTGCACGCTCGTCGGGCTGGGCGCAGGGCTGATCGTGGCTGTGGGGACGGGCGTCAGCTTGTCCCCTTCAATGCAAGCCATCCAGACAGTCAGCTTGGTGGCAACTGCGGCGGCCGCGCTGCTCATCGGAACCGCTGCCGCCACCCAGCCAGTAGCCGATCGCGACGACGACGCGCCCGAACCTTGGTTTTATCCGGCAGCTGCAGCACAGGTCCGCAGCTTCCTGCTCGGAGCGATCGTCCTGCTCCTGGGTTTGGTCGGCTTCGCCACTGCCGGCCTGTTCATGCCCAGCGGGCCGTCGCCGCAGAGTATCGCGTTCAGCCAGATCTTCTTGTTGGGATCGGTCAGCTGCGGGCTTACGTTCCTGCTGCTCAACAAGGTGTTGCCGATCGCCGAGCGCCGCACACGCTGAGTTGGGTCCCTTCGCCGAGGGGCGACGTCTCGGCCGTATCGCACGCCCAAAGTCCCGAGAGCTAACCCCTCGCGAACCACTCCCCTAGGTGCACACTCGCCGAGGGGCGACGTCTCGGCCGTATCGCACGCCCAAAGTCCCGAGAGCTAACCCCTCGCGAACCACTCCCCTAGGTGCACACTCGCCGAGGGGCGACGTCTCGGCCGTATCGCACGCCCAAAGTCCCGAGAGCTAACCCCTCGCGAAGCGGTGAAAGCCAAGCCCGCTAGAGGCTGACGCCAATCAGCAATGGTTCCGGGTGCAGTTCAATGCCAAAACGTTCGACGACGCCGGAACGCACCTCACGCGCGATGGCCACCATGTCGGCGGCGGAAGCTGAACCCCTGTTGGTGATTGCCAGGGTGTGCTTGGTGGACAGGGAAGCCCGTCCGCCGGAGACACTGGATTCCTCGAGCCCGAAGCCCTTACCGAATCCAGCCTGATCGATCAGCCAGGCAGCGGACAATTTCACCAGGCCGTCGTCACCAGCGGGATACTTGGGCGCGTTCTCCGGCAAAACCGACGCACGCTCCGCAGGCACGATCGGGTTGGTGAAGAACGAACCCGTGGAATAGGTGTCGCGGTCTTCTGAGTCCAGGACCATGCCCTTGGACGCGCGGAGCCGGAGGACTTCCCGCCGCACATCGTTGGAGTACGCCCGCTTGCCGGCCTCTACGCCCAGCACGCGGGCCAGCTCACCGTACCTGATGGGGGCACTCATTCGTCCCAGCGGCAACTGGAACTCCACGGTCAGCACAACGTAGCGGGGCGATCCCTCGACGGTGGTCTGCTTCAAGATGGAGTCGCGGTATCCGAACTTGAGCTCGGAGTTGGTGAATGTCTGCACTGCGTTGCGTTCGCGGTCCCATGTGCGGACAGCGGCAATGGTTTGTGAAACATCTGCTCCGTACGCTCCGACGTTCTGCACGGGGGTGGCTCCGGTGGCTCCCGGAATTCCGGACAGTGCTTCCAGTCCGGACCAGGCGTGCAGCACGGAGTGTTCTACCAGAGCGTCCCAGTTGTGGCCTGCCTGCACTACCACTGACACGCCTCCGCAGCTGTCTTCGGAGTTCACGGTGAACCCCTCGGAGGCGATCTTCAGGACGGTACCGGGGTAGCCGTCGTCGGAGATCAGCAGGTTGGACCCACCGCCGATGATCAGGAGTTTTTCGCCTGCAGCGTCAGCCGACCGGACGGCGTCGATAATCTCCGCTTCGGTGCGGGCCTCAACATAGTTGCCCGCGGGGCCGCCAACGGCAGCGGTGGTCAGTTCGGAAAGCAGCGTTTGGGTCACCAATCAAGCCTAACGGGCTTCGTTGGGCTGCGCGGACTTCCCCGTCTTTTGGCCGGCCAGGGGTGCCAGGAAGAAGCTGACCACCAGCAGCACCAAGGGCGCCAGCAGCGAATGCAGGATGCCAAAATGTTCAGCCAGCAGCCCCAGGAGCGGAGGACCACACAAGAAAGCACCGTAGCCGATGGTGGATACCACGGACACCCGGGCCGCAGCGTGAACGGGATCATCGGCAGCCGCGGACATCCCCACGGGGAACCCGAGTGAGGCACCCAGGCCCCATACGGCCAACGCCACGAACGCGAGCCACGGGACCGGAGAAAATACGAAAAGCGAAAGACCCACGACGGCGGTAGCCGAGCACCAGCGCATCACCACCACACGCCCAAAACGATCCAGGATGACAGTCCCGGTGAAGCGGCCGATGGTCATGAACGTGACGAAGAGTCCGTAGCCGACAGCGCCCGCCGCGTCAGACTGCCCATAGCCGTCGGCCAGAGCCAGAGCAACCCAGTCCCCGGCGGCTCCTTCGGCCAAGGCCAAGCCGAGGACAAGAACTCCAATGAGCAAAGTCCGGCGGTCACGCCAGGCAAGGGCAACCAGCCGCTTGTTGTCCAGCGGAGCTGTGGCCTCGCTGGCGTCTCGCTGGGCTGATTCGGAGGTGATGATCGGCAGCGGCCCGGTGGAGGGATCCTGGAAGGTATCCGTTTGTACAGGCCGGTAAGTTTGCGTGGCTGCAGCGGTCTTTTCCGCGCGGAACCAGAAACCAGCGGTGACAACCGAAGTAGTCACTACAACGCCCGAGATCAGGAAATGCCAGAACACCGGCATGTGGATGGCGGCTGCCCAGGCGCCGAAGCCTGCAGCGGCCACCGTTCCGAGGCTGAACGCGCCGTGCAGGTGCGGCATGATGTGCCGCTCCAACTCGCGTTCCAGCGACGCCCCTTCCACATTGGACGCAGTGTTCCAGCTGGCGGTGCCCAAGCCAAGGACTACCAAGCCTGCTGCCACCACCAGTGAATTGGCTGCAATCGAGGTGCCAACACCCACGGTGACAAGACCCGCACCCACCATGCAACTGCCGATCCTCGTGGTCAGTTTGGGACCGAGCCTTAGCACAATCAGCCCCGAGGCTGAGATCGAGATGAACGACGCCACCGTCATGCACATGAGCAAGAGGCCGATGCCGCCCGGAGTGAGATCCAGTCCGTCGCGGATGGCGGGCAGGCGCGATACCCAGGTTGCGAACGCGATGCCACTGGCTGCGTAGGAGGCAAGAACAGCGGCGCGCCACCGCGACATTTCTGTCGGTGTGGCGCACGGTTTGCTGCTATGAGTGGTGTTCGGGCGGTTCAAGAGACCTTCACAACCGCCTGCGACTTCATGAGGACCTTCTGTCCGGCCGCAACGACGGTGAGGTCGATGCGAGCTGTGCGAGCATCGTCGTCGAGCGCTCCCACCACACCGGTGACGTCGATGACCGCGCCTGCCTGATCGGTGCCGGTGGTATCCGTGACGAGGACGGGTTTGGTGAAGCGGGTCTGGTAGTCGACGACGGCGGCGGGGTCGCCTGCCCAGTCGCTCACCAACTGCACTGCGGCACCCATGGTGAACATGCCGTGGGCGATGACGCCCGGAAGCTCCACGGAGGTTGCGAACGATTCGTTCCAGTGGATCGGGTTGAAGTCGCCCGAAGCTCCTGCGTACTTGACCAGGTCCTGGCGGGTGACGTCGATGCTGCGGGTGCCGATTTCCTGGCCGACCGTCAGTTCTTCGAATGTAGGGCTCATGGTTACTGTCCCTCTCCGCGGACCAGGATGGACGACGTTGTAGTGGCGACCTTTTCGCCCGCCTCGGTGGAAATCTCGGAACGTGTAGTGATCATGGCTCCCCCGCCCATGGCCCGGACGCCGTCAACGTGCAGTTCTGCCACAAGGCGGTCGCCGGCGACGATCGGCCGGTGGTGCGTGAACCTCTGGTCGGCGTGGACCACCCGGGAGAAGTCGATGCCCGACTCCGGGTCCTGGACCAATTGGGCGTCAGCACGCTGGGCGACGATGATGGCAAACGTAGGCGGGGCGACGAGGTCGCTGTGGCCCAAGGCCTTGGCAGCCTCAACATCGAAGTGCGCGGGGTTGCTGGCTTTCACGGCCTTGGCGAACTCGCGGATCTTTTCTCGGCCGACGTCGTATACCTCTGCGGCAGGGTAGCTTCGGCCCTGCAGGTCCGGATTAATACTCATGCTCCAACCCTATCGGGCCGAGGGAGCGCGGGTGCAGCGCGCTGCTGAGGTGAAGGAGTTACTTCTTGTAGCTCTTGCGGATCTTCTGGCCCCGCACTACGAGCCCTGCAACGTGGAGCAGCAGCCCGACACCAATGATGGGCAACGAAGCAATGGCCAAGCCTTGGTTACCGGACGTGTTCCCCACAATGGACAGGATGAGTCCGACGGCGATCAGCCCCATGGCGCTGAAAACCAACGCTTTGTATGACGTGGAGGCGGTGGCCCAAAATTCTTCTAGCACCGTCCAAGTCTACCGGGGCGTGGTTGGTGGGTTCGCGAGGGGTTAGCTCTCGCGGGAAAGGGGCGAACTTACCCCCGAGATGTCGCCCCTCGCGGGGAAAAGGCTAGAAGAGCGAGTCCTGCAGCGCCGGAATTTCCGTGATGTGGGGGCCGAACTCGATCTTGCGGCCCTTCAACGCGCCCAGGTCAGCCACGAAGCTGCCCTCCACCTCGCTACCCGAAGCGTCCGGCAGGCCCGCCAAGGCCACCGCCCCGGACAGTGAGTGGATCCGCAAACCGTGCCCGCCGCCGTCGAACGTTGCCGGGTACGGATGGCGGCGTCCGCCTTCGGCACCCGCAACACAGAGCCGCTCAGCCAAAGCCGGCCGGTCCCACTCTTCCTCCACAACGGCGTAACCAGTCATGGCCAAGCCACCGAGCAACTCGCGCACCCTACCGGCGTGCTGACGGTTCAACGACAGAAGCTCGACGCCGGCACGCGGCTCCACGAGTCCCGCGGCTTTGGAAGCGGAACGGACCTGCTGGACGAGGCCGAGCTCGCGCGTCACCATGTCCTCGAGAATGCGAACAACACGGCCGTCTTCGGCATGCGCTACATAGGAGGCGTGCACAGCGCCCTGCTCAGCGAGCCTGTTCCACTTGCGGGGGGCAGAGGCGGTCCCCACTTTGGTGGCACCGTTCGCGAACGTGGCCACATAGAGCCAGTGCGGTTGCATCAGGTAGGCCCGGAGACCGGTGGGAACGGACGTGCCCCGGTGGAAATCGTGCATCAGCCGGGAGTCGTCCCGCGCAAAGCAGGCCCCGCACTGCTTTCCACGCTCGGCCGGAGAACCACTACGGCAGGGAACATGGGTGCGCTCCCCCGGACCGTGAACCTTGGTGTGGCCAAGACACCACAAGCCAGGGATAACGCGCAGGCCCAGGGCTGAGCCCCGGGCCAACGCAACATCAGTGAACTCCGCGTCCGGTGTGAAAATTCGCAACGAGGGGGACGTAGAGTCCCAAGCGACTCCGTGGACCAGCATGCTTACAGGGAAGGCTGGACTCCGAAGGCGACTGCGAGCTTCATGATCTTCTCGGCGCGGCCCAAACGCGGGAGGTCGGAACCATCGCGGATGACACGGCCGTTAGCCTCGAAGTCGTTCATGAAGTCCGTGGCCCAGGCGACGTCCGAAGGCGTGGGGCTGATGACCTCATTGATCACGGTGGTCTGGTCGATGGCCAGGCAAAGCTTGCCGGTCATTCCCATGGTCACGGTGATACCGGTCTGCTCACGCAGGATGGGGTGGTTGGTACCCACGGTGGGACCGTCGATGGGGCCCGGCAGGTTACCTACGCGGCTTGCGACAACGAGCTTTGCACGCGGGTACGCCATGGCCTCCGGGGTGGCCGCCATGCCCGTATCGCGGCGGAAGTCGCCGGAGCCGAAAGCAAGCCGGAAAGCACCCTGCGCGCGTGCGATGTGGTTGGCTTCCTCAATGCCGAGGGCGGACTCAACCAGTGCGATCACCGGAGTCTTACCGTCCATGCGGTGGTAGGACTCCGTGACCTGGTCAGCGGATTCGGTCTTGGCCAGCATGACGCCGAGCAAGCCCGGGGTACCGCGCAATCCGGCGAGGTCGTCGGCCCAGAACGGGCTGGTGGCGTCATTGATACGGACCCAGGCCCTGCCACCGGCGGTCAACCAGTTGATGACGTTTTCGCGGGCAATGTCCTTCTGGGAAGGGTCAACGGCGTCTTCGATGTCAAGGATGATGGCGTCTGCCCGTGAACCCGCGGATTCGTCAAAAAGCTCCGTCTTCATGGCATTCACAAGGAGCCAGGAACGGGCGATATCGGCGGGAATATTGCGGGTAGGCCGAACTGATTCGGCGGCGATGCTAGACGTCATGTATCTACCGTATCCGGCCAGCGCCCTGCACAGCGAAGAATTCCGCCCGCTTGTGAGGATCAATACGAACTAAACCCCATATGACTGTGGGGTCCCGCAGTATGAACGCCCGACGACGGTACCCGCCAGTCATATCCGGCCCAGTTGTCGCTGTTGTTCACAAGGCTCAACACTGCGTCTTTGTGTCCTCGGGTTGCCGGAAAAGGCCCCGGATTTCGTCCCGTTTCGGGCTGTTTCGCAGCGTTTCCGGGAGTTACCGCGGCACTTCCCAGCCGCCGTCGGAATGGGCTTTCATCGTTCCCAAGCCGTTGCACAGGATCCCAAGCCCTTACGTGAGCCGGCCTTACCCAACACCCTGCAATCCATCGAAAGTAGCTCCCATGAAACTGCACCTGCCCCTGCTGAGCGTCGCGGCCGCCGTCGTACTAGCGCTGACGGTGTCCGGCTGCGGCGGTGCAGCCGAAGCCGGACAAGCCAGCCAGACCGGCAACGAGGTCAAGGAACTCCGGTACCAAGGCTCAGCCAACAACGTGACCTTTCCCGAGCTTGCGGCGGATCTGGGCTACCTCGGCGACCTGAAACTGAACTGGGTGGGCAACACCACCAGTGGCCCGCAGGACATCCAGTCCGCAGCCACCAACCAGACCGACTTCGGAGGCGCGTTCTCCGGTGCGGTGGTCAAGCTCATCGAAGCCGGCGCTCCCGTCAAGGCCGTGACCAACTACTACGGCTCGGACGAGAAAACCTTCAGCGGTTACTACGTGAAGGCCGATAGCACCATCAAGGAACCGCGCGACCTGATCGGCAAGAAGATCGCGGTCAACACCTTGGGCGCGCACCACGAAGCCGTCATCAACACCTGGCTGACCAAGAACGGACTCAGCCAGGACGAAATCAAGCAGGTCCAGCTCGTCCCGCTCGCACCCAACGATACCGAGGAAGCCATCCGCCGCGGACAGGTGGACGCGGGAACGCTCGGTGGCGTACTGCAGGACAGGGCCATCGAAGCAGGCGGACTGCGCTCGCTGTTCAGCGATGTGGAGTTGTTCGGAACGTTCGCGGGCGGCCAGATCGTGCTCCGCAACGAGTTCATTGAAAAGAACCCAAACACCACCCGAACCTTCACCACGGGCGTTGCCAAAGCGATCAAGTGGGCAGCCGAGACGCCCCGCGATGAAGTCATTGCCCGTTTCACCAAGATCATCGAAAGCCGCGGACGCAATGAGAGCACGGCCAACCTGAAGTTCTGGAAGAGCCCTGGCGTCCCGGACGCCGGCGTGATCCAGGACAAGGACTTCACCCGCTGGGAGGCCTGGCTCAGCTCCGCCGGAATCGTCAAGGACAAGCTCACGCCTTCCAAGTACTACACCAACGAGTTCAACGAACTCGCTGCAGCGAAGAAGGGATAGCCATGACCGCGAAAATCAGCCTCCGGAACGTCACCAAAGAGTTCACGGTCCGGGCCACCAAAACCACCAGCGCCACCCGCCTCACTGCCATCGATTCCCTGAGCCTGGACGTCCGCGACGGCGAATTCCTCACCCTGGTGGGGCCCAGCGGGTCAGGCAAGACCACACTCCTGGATCTGCTGGCCGGGCTCTCCACGCCGACTTCCGGTGAGGTCCTGGTGGATGGGAAGGCCGTCACCGGGCCAGGGAAGGACCGGGCCGTGGTGTTCCAGCAGTACGCACTGTTCCCCTGGCGGACGGCCTCGGCGAACGTCTCGATCGGGCTTGAAGGCGTAGGGCCGGACGGCAAGAAGCTGAACCGACGGGAACGGGCCGCGAAAGCCAGCGAGTACCTGGCACTGGTGGGGCTGGCGGGCTTTGAGGACCGCTACCCCCATGAGCTGTCCGGCGGCATGAAGCAGCGCGTTGCCATCGCCCGCAGCCTGGCCTACGAGCCGGATGTGTTGCTGATGGATGAACCATTCGCAGCCCTTGACGCCCAGACCCGCGAGCAGCTGCAGGATGAGCTCCTCAGGATCTGGAAGGCCACCGGGAAGACCATCGTCTTCATCACGCACGGCATCGATGAGGCCGTGTACCTCGGCGAGCGCGTGGCTGTGCTGAGCGCCCGCCCCGGCCGGCTCAAGGAAATCGTGGACATCAACATCCCGGACCGCGACGGTGACGAGGACATCCGCTCCAACCCCGCCTTCGTGGAGCACCGCCACCAGGTGTGGACGCTCCTGCACGACGAAGTCCGCCGCGCCCAGGACGCCGGCCACCGCAAGATCCTGCCGGACGGCAGCGCACCGGACGAACCGGCAACCACCACTGAGAGGAGCGCCGCCTGATGACCACCACACTCACGCACGCGGAATCCGTAGCGTCCAAGGCGGGCAGCGCCACTGAACCGGGCGCCGCCGTCGAACCTTCCGATACTCAAGCGGCAGCTGCAGAGCCTACGACGCCGGCACCCGGCATAGCGCGACGCGTCGCCGGGGCCGTGGGGTCAGGTTTGTGGAAGTCCGCGGCGGTCCTGGCTTTCCTGGCGCTGTGGGAGCTCGGACCGACGTATCTGGCCAGCCCGTCCACCCGCGTGTTCCTCCCGCCGCTCCACGAAGTGCTCCTGGCATGGGGCAAGCTGTTCGAAGCCGGAACCATCCAAGGCCACATCGCGGCCAGCCTCACCCGTTCCGTGGCCGGTTTCGGAGCCGCCCTGGTGGCAGGTGTCTCGTTGGGCCTGCTGATCGCTTGGTACGGTCGCCTGAACTCGGTCCTGAACCCGCTGCTGGAGCTGTTCCGCAATACTGCGGCACTGGCTCTGCTTCCCGTGTTCACACTGCTGTTGGGTATCGGCGAGGAGTCCAAGATCAGCATCGTGGCGTACGCAGCGTTCTTCCCGGTTCTCCTCAACACCATTGCCGGCGTGAAGACCGTGGACCCGCTGTTGATCAGGGCCGCGCGCTCCTTGGGGCTCAACAGCTTCCGACTGTTCCAGAAGGTGATTCTTCCGTCCGCAGTTCCCACCATTTTCACGGGTATCCGCATGGCCGGCACGGCATCCATCCTTGTGCTGATTGCTGCCGAAATGGTGGGCGCCAAGGCTGGCCTGGGTTACTTGATCGTGAATGCGCAGAGCAGCTTCCTGATCCCGGACATGTACGCGGGCATCCTCACGGTGTCCTTGCTGGGCCTTGGCGTGAACTTCCTGCTGGTAGCCCTTGAACGGCACTTTTCCCGCTGGCGGACCGCCGTTGGCGCCGCTGCTTCCTAGACCCACCCGCGGCCCGTGCCGCAACCATCACAACAAGTAAGGAAAGAACCATGACCGTCATTACCGAAACCAAACTGGAGTTCGCCAAACTCGGCTCCCGCATCGGCGCCGAAATCCGTGGCTTGGACATCAGCGGAGACCTTAGCCAGGAAACCGTCGCCCAGATCCGGGCTGCGTTGAACGAACACAAGGCGCTGGTGTTCCGCGAGGCGAACATCCTCAGCGACGAAGCCCAGGTGAAGTTTGCCAGCCACTTTGGCCCGCTCACCAAGGCCCACCCCACGGTTGCGTCCGTGGAGGGAGAAGAGAATGTCCTGCCCGTGGACAGCGAGAACGGCTCGGCCAACAACTGGCACACGGATGTGACCTTCGTGGTGAACCCGCCGCAGGCTTCCACGCTGCGCAGCATCGACCTCCCGGCCTATGGTGGCGAGACCCTGATCGCTTCCTCGGCCGGCGCGTACCAGGACCTGCCGGAGGAGCTGCGGAACTTCGCGGACACCCTCTGGGCCATCCACACCAATGACTACGACTACTCGGTGCCCAAGAACCTTGAGCACTCCAACGCCGAAGAGCGCCGCAAGGAATTCACCCGCCTGAAGTTCGAAACCGCCCACCCGGTGGTGCGGGTCCACCCGTTGACCGGCGAGCGCGGATTGTTCATTGGGGGCTTCGCGCAGCGGCTCCGGATTGTGGGCCTGTCCAACACTGAGTCCAAGGACATCATCCGCCTGCTGCAGGCATACGTGACCCGTCCGGAGAACGTAGTCCGGGTGAACTGGGAGCCCAACCAGGTGGTCCTGTTCGATAACCGCATCACGCAGCACTACGCACCGGACAACTACGACGGCCAGCCACGCAAGCTCAACCGCGTCACCATCGCGGGCGATATTCCGGTGGGCATCGATGGCAAGCCGAGCCAGGCACTCCAAGGTGATTCGAGCACCTACTCGGTAGTGGCTCCTTTGGCAGCTTCCTAGGAGCGCCCATGTGTTGCTGTTGTAGACCCAACTGAGTCGCAGTTCAGGCCGTTTTAAGTGCTCAAAGGGCCCGAACTGCGACTCAGTTGGGTTAAAACAGCGTTAGGGGATGTTGTTTCCCCGCGCTGCCACCCACAATCCGTACCACTCGGCACGGGTCATGTCCGCCGCAACCGCTGCGGCATCGGCGCATGCCTTGATGCGCACGGGGTTAGTAGTTCCCACTACCGGGGAGATCCCGGCCGGGTGCTTCATCAGCCAACCCAGCAATACCGATTCCGGCGTGGTGTCCTTATCCGCCGCCAGTTTTTCAAGCATGTCCGCGGTAGCCGACTCAGCCGGCGAGAACTCCGCAGACGGCGCACCTGTATAGCGCCCTTGGGCCAGGGAACCGTACGCCTGCAGTTCAATACCCTTGGCCATGCAGTGCTCAAGAGTCCCGTGCGGGAAGCTGTACTCCAGCCCCTCCGCATGGTTGACGAGCACAGTGCTCTCCAGCCAGTCCCGGCGAAGCAGACTCATTTCCAGTTGGTTCGCCACAATGGGAATCTCCAACTCGTCCTGCAGGAACGCGATCTGCGCGCCGGACATGTTGGACACCCCCACCTGCCGCACCTTGCCTTCCGCCACCAACTGCCCGACGGCGTCAGCCACCTCACGCGGGTCCATCAACGGATCGGGGCGGTGCAGGAGCAGCGTATCCACGTAGTCTGTCTGGAGCCGCTTCAGGCTCTGGTTGACACGTTCGAGGATGGCTTCACGGCTGAGGTCGTAATGCGTATCCAGCCCGCGTTCCCCCAGCCTGATCCCGCACTTGGTCTGAAGCTGAATCTTTTCGCGCAGCCCCTGCGAACGGGCCAGGACTTCCCCAAATACAGCCTCGGACTTTCCGCTGCGATAGATATCCGCATGGTCAAAAAGCTCAACGCCAATCCCCTGTGCAGCTTGGATCACTGCAGCGGCCTGATCGATCTCCGAAGCACCGTAGGACGTACCGTCCCAAGGGCCGCCGAGTCCCATACAGCCGTAAATGAGGCGTCCCCGCCCGTTCGCATGAGTCATAACTTCAGTATTCTGCCGCAGCGCTTACGCGTTGCTGACAATCCACGCGGTGGTGTCGGAAGGCAGTTTGCCATCCTCCAGCGGGCCGCTGGCCACTACGACGTTTCCTTCCGGAAGTTCCACGGGCTTGCTGCCGAAGTTGGTCACCGTGTGCCAGCCACCGGGCCGGCTAAAGTGCAGCACGTCCTGGTTCCCTGTTTCCACCCATTCGAGTTCCTCGTCGGTCTGGAGTTCGCTGCGCAGGCTCAGTGCCTTTCGGTAAAGCTCCAAGGTGGAGCCTTCCACGTTCTCCTGCCCGGACACTGCATAGTCCTTGAACCATTCCGGCTGCGGCAGGTGTGCTTTGCCCGCGCCGAAGCCGTACGACGGACCTTCTGCGGTCCACGGCAGCGGCACGCGGCAACCGTCGCGGCCAATCTCGACGCCCGGGTTACGGAAGAAGGACGGGTCCTGGCGTTCGGAATCAGGAATCTCCGAGACTTCGCGCAGGCCCAGCTCTTCACCTTGGTACAGGTAAGCAGAACCAGGAAGCGCGAGCAGCAAGAGCGTCGCGGCGCGCGCACGACGCAAGCCGAGTTCGACGTCGAGCTCTTCCGCCGGTGCGCCGGCCAGCAGCCAGCCCTTGCCGTCCTGTCCCTTGGGCTTTCCGCCCGTGATGTCCTGTGCCGCATTGGTTCCCTGGGCCACCGAGCCCCCCTTGGGCAGGCCGTACCGGGTGGCATGACGGACTACGTCGTGGTTGGAGAAGACCCAGGTGGAGGATGCGCCCGATTCCTTGGCAGCCACCAGGTTGTCCGTGATGATCTTCTTGAACGATGCAGCATCGAAATCGGACTGCAGCAAATCAAAGTTGAACGCCTGCCCGAGTCCTTCAGGGCTCGCATAGCGGGCACGGCGGGACTCATGGACCCAGGCCTCGGCAACAGCGGTGCGGGGCGGGTTGTACTCGTTGAAGAGCTTGCGCCACTCCGCGTAGACCTCGTGGACTTCATCGCGGTCCCAGAACGGGTGCGATCCATCGGTGAAACCATCCGTGCCATGGGCCTTGGCTTCCAAATCAGCCTTCATGGGCAGCGGCTCGGAAAGGTCCTTGGCCATGCCGTGGGCAACGTCGATGCGGAAACCGTCCACGCCGCGATCGGACCAGAAGCGCAGCGTCTTCAGGAAGTCCTCGCGAATCTCCGGGTTCTCCCAGTTGAAGTCCGGCTGCTCCTTGGCGAAGATGTGCAGGTACCACTGGCCGGGAGTGCCGTCGGGCTCGGTGATGCGGTCCCAGATGGGTCCGCCGAAGACAGAGTCCCAGTCCGACGGCGGCAGCTCACCGTTCTCGCCGCGGCCGTCGCGGAAGATGTAGCGCTCGCGGGCTGCGGAGCCTTTGGGGGACGCCAGCGCTTCCTTGAACCACTCGTGACGATCGGAAGAGTGGTTGGGAACGATGTCCACCACGATCTTGATTCCTGCGGCGTGCAAGGCTGCGGCCATCTCGTCGAAGTCCTCAAGGGTTCCCAACTTCGGGTCCACATTGCGGTAGTCATCCACGTCGTAGCCGCCGTCTGCGAGCGCCGACGGGTAGAACGGGCTCAGCCAGACGGCGTCGATCCCCAGTTCTTTCAGGTAGGGGACTTTGGCCGTGATGCCCTTGATGTCACCGAGTCCGTCACCGTTCGCGTCGTAGAAGCTGCGCGGGTAGATCTGGTAGACGGCCGCCTGGCGCCACCAGTTCGGATCGGACATGCGGTCGGCGTCGGTTCGGTGTGCCTGAGTGGCGGAAGTGCTCACGAAGCTCCTTTGATTTAGTATCTAAATTTATCTCCTGGACCAGTATGAAACGCGGCCCCGGGAAGGTCAACAATGGTTAGCCCTTGACGGCACCCTGTGTCACTCCGGCCATGACCCACCGCTGCGTGAACAGATACGCAATGATCGCCGGTGCCATCGCCATGAGGTAGGACGCGAAGGACACGTGGTAGTTGTTGCTGAACTGCGTCTGGAAAAGGTTCTGCCGCACGGGAAGCGTCTGCAGTGCCGGATCGGAAATAATCAGCGACGGCATCATGAAGTCATTCCATGCATAGAGGAACGCGAAGATCCCCACGGTGGCACTCATCGGTGCCAAGAGCGGGAAAATCAGTTTCCAGAAGGTCTGCCACGTGGTTGCGCCGTCAATCCTGGCGCTCTCTTCAAGTTCCATCGGAATGGAGCGGAGGAAGGCGGTGAAGAGCAGGACGCTGAAGCTCAGTTGGAACATGGTGGCCAATAGGATGACGCCAAACGGATTGTCCAAGCCAAGGCGGCCCGTGAGCTGAATCTGCGGCAACGCAACTACGGGGAAGGGAATGAACATTGCTCCCAGAAGATAGAAGAACGAATACCTGAACAGCCGCCGCTCCCAGTTGCGCACGATCGCATAGGAGGCGAAGGCGGCCAAGACGATGGTGGCAAGGACTGTCCCGGCTGTTACCAGCAAAGACATCGCGGCCCCCACCGGGAAGTTGGTCAGGGTCCAGGCTTGGACAAAGCCGTCCATGCTGAACGGGGCGGGGAAGGAGAAGGCGTTGCCATCCACGGCCTGCCCTTGGGTCTTGAACGCCATGGAGACCGTGACATACAGGGGTAGCAGCACAGTGACCGCGCACAACACGAGGATGGTGGTTGCGGACCAGTTGACCCGCTCCACCTTCGACGCAGCCCGGCGTCGGGTGGTTCCGGCGGCGGCGGCGGTGTCCAAGGGCGAGTTCTCAATAGCGAGGGTGGATTGGTTGGTCATTAGAGTGCGTTCCGTCCGCGAGTCAGCGAGAGCTGTACGAGAGAGATGAGGATGGCGACCACAAAGAAGATCGTCGCGTTGGCCATCTGGTAGGCGTAGTCGCCGCCGTTGAAGCCGGAGATGACAGTCATGGCGATGCTCCGGGTAGAGGTCCCCGGGCCGCCGTTCGTCAGCCCGACGATGATGTCGTAGGCGTTGAGGAAGCCTTTGAACCCGAGAATGATGTTGATCACCACGTACCCGGCCACCAGCGGGAGCGTGATCTTCAGCAGCTGTTGGAATTTGCTGGCCCCATCGATTTCCGCAGCCTCGTACACATCACCGGGCACAGCGACAAGGCCCGCGATATAGATGAGCAGGGCCCCCGGAACCGCCTGCCAGGCGGTGACCAGCACGATCGCGATCCACGCGAGGTCGGGGTTGGCCAGCAAGCTGCTCTCCAGCCATGGGATCCCGGCCGCAGCCCCCGCCGCCGGCAAGGAATTGGAGAACAGGAAGTTGAAAACGTAGGCGATGATGATGCCGGAAACCACCATCGGGATAACGAAGATGGTTCGCAGTGCCGACTTCATCCGGATGCGCGAGGTAAGCCCGACGGCCAGCAGGAACGCCACAACGTTGACCACGATCACCGTGACGATGGAAAAGCCGAAAGTGAACAGGTAGCTCTGCAGGATGGCGGGATCGCTGAAGATCGCAATGTAGTTGGTCAGGCCAACGAAGTCCCAGTCACCGATTCCAATGGAGTTGGTAAAGCTGAAGAAAATGCCGATGATCCCCGGAATCGTGATGGCCAAGGTGAACAGAATCAGGCTGGGCACCAGGAAGAGGTAGAAGATCGGCTCGACGCGTCTCTTCCCGCGCTGCATTGGGCTGCCCTGCTTGGATGCGTTTGGGGTGGTGATGGTGGACATGTATCTGACTCCCTATGGTCTGCACTACTGGCGGAACGCCAGGCGCGCCCAGTCTGCGTCGAGGGTGCGGAGGGTGGATGCAGGGGACGCGCCGAACACGATTGCCTGCGTGTAGTTCATGATCGGGATGGTGCGGGGAACGAGCACCGAGGGGCCCTGATAGACCTTGGCGTCGTCGTAGTACTGCACCATCCCCTCAATCCGGGGGTCGGGGACGTTCGCAGAGTCCTTGGTGGGTGTGAAGCCCAGCTGTGATTTGTTGTAGGCATCGATCACCTCGGGACGGTACAGATACTCAAGGAACCCACGCGCAGCGTCCTTGTGCTTGGAGGCCTCCGGGATCCAGGCGGCGAGGTCCACGTTGACGCGCACGCGCAAGTCCTCGGGGTTCTCGGTCATCGGCAGCGGAAAGGTGCCGAGCAACAGGCCCGGGGCGGTCTTGGCGATCTCGCTGAACGCCCACGGTCCCTGCAGATACATGGCAGCCTTGCCCTGCGAGAAGGCAAGGTTGCCGTCGCCGTAGGCCCGGCTTGCAGCATCCTTGTTCACGTAGTTCTTTGCCAGCGTCAGCATCTTTTCGACGGGCTGCTCAAAGTCCTTTTGGAATGACACCGAAGACTCCGGCCCAACGTTCACGCCTTCAGCATCGAGCTTCTTGAAGAAGTCGATGGTGTCCACCTGGCCGCCCACAGAGTAGTCGAACCACCCCTGGGCGATGGTCCAGTCATCCTTCCACGTGGCATAAAACGGCGTCACCCCAGCGGCTTTCAGCGCTTCACACGCCGCGATCAATTCGCTCCACGTGGTGGGGACCGCAATGTTGTTGGCGGCGAAGATTTCCTTGTTGTAGATCACGGAGGACGCCATGACCGAGTACGGGAGGGCACTGGTCCGCCCCGGGTATGAACCGTACTGTTCCATCAGCGGTTGAAGGTCTTCGCGGATGTGGGACGCTGCCTCCGTACCGGACAAGTCGCTCAGAGCACCGCGCTGGACGAAGCGGGACGTCTCCATGTTGTAGTTGGCAAGCGCGATGTCCGGCGGGTTGCCGCGAACGAAGCTCGCAGATACGACGTCGACGCCGGACGTATCGAGTACCACTTCTGTTTCATCCTGAGAAGCGTTGTAATCAGCAACCAGTTTGGTCATGAAGCCGATGGCCTCCCGCTTGCTGAACGTAAAACGGATGGTCTCTTTACCCGAATCCCCTGATGTGCCCGGTTCCCCGGTGCAGCCGGAGAGAAGGCCGGCAAACAGTGCCAAGCCCAAGCCCATTGCTGCGAAGCGTTTCCTGCGTGTCATTTTCACAGACACCGTAGCCCTTTCGTATTGCGGACCTCAGTGGCCGCATTGCCATCGTGTAGCGGACCGTGTGCATCGCCACCGAAGTTTAGATAGGCGGTAAATTTACGACCTATCGCTAACCATGGTGAGTGATGCCCGCCACAGGGTCAAGCGTTTGGCGAAATGCGTCGTCATCTAAATTTATGCACTAAATTTAGAGAGACCGTCCTATCGTTCCGATGGACGGCTGAGAAATGGGAGCTCCGAATGCAGACCGGGACTGCACCGTCAACGCAACTGGTACGGCGGGTCAACGCCAGCGCAATGCTCAAGGCCATGCGCGGCGCCGGAGTCGTCACCGGCACCGAGCTGATGGCCGCCACTGGACTCTCCCGCGCCACCGTCATCTCGATTTGCGATGAACTCGTCCGGCTCGGATGGCTCCAGGAACTGGAGAACCAACGAGGAGCCGGTGACTACGTCAAGGGCAGGCCTGCGCGGCGCTTCGTTTTCGACGACAGCGCGGCCAGCGTGATCGGCATCGACATTGGCGCCACCAAGATCACCGCGATAGTGGCTGACATGGCAGGAACGTCCTTGTCCCAGGTCACGATGCCCTTCCGCGCCTACAACGTCCCGGCCGATGAACGCGCAGATGTGCTGGACAAGATCGCCGCCGACGCCTTGGACAAGGCGGGCGTATCCGCCGACTCTGTTCTAGCCGTGTCTGTTGGCGTAGCTGCCCCGGTCAGCCGGGACGGCGAGGTCCTCACTGCCCAGGAATTCTGGAAATCCTTCGATGTCCGCCGGATCGTGTCCGAACGCCATGGTTGGCATGTGCTCCTGGAAAACGATGCCAATCTCGCGGCCCTCGCAGAACGGTGGCAGGGCAGTGCGCAGGGAGTCGACAACCTTGTGGTCATGCTCGCCGGCGACCGTTTGGGGTCCGGAATCCTCGAGTCCGGCCGTTTGCTCCACGGGCAGCTTGGTGGCTTTGGCGAGCTGGGATACCTGGACAACGTGGACGGCGTGGGCGACACCTACGGCATTGCCCACTACGCAACACTGTGGGGACGGGAAGCCCTCGATGCCGGTGCGGAAACCAAGCTGACGGCACTGTGCGGCGGTGATCCTGAAGCCCTGACCGCAGAGATGGTATTCAGGGCGGCCGCGGACGGCGACAACTCAGCCCTCGGCGTCCTCAACCGCGTGGCGCACCGCATGGCCCGGGCCATTGGCTCCATCAGTACTTTGGTCAACCCTGAGCTGGTGGTCATTGCCGGAGCCGTCGCAGCGTCCGCCAATGCCCTGATCCCCACCATGGAAAAGCAAGTCCCGGACTTCACCTTCACTCCCCCACGCCTGGCAACCTCCGCCCTGGGGGACGGCATTGTTTCCCTCGGCGCGATCCGCCATGCCCTGGACTACGTGGAAGAGCACGCGCTGGATCTTTACCCGGCCTCCCTGTCAAAACACGTGGCCGCCGGCTGATTCGGACAGGACCTTATCCGGGGCCTGGCCCGGACCCGGCTCAGCGCTGCCCTAGTCCGGCATGGACATGGTCCGCAGGTCCAGTTGCCGGAGTACCCTGTCAGCCACTTCCGGATCGGTGCCTGGCTCGTTGCGGGCTGCCACCACTTCCTGGCGGGCAGCATCCAGGGCGATGGTCTGAACGGCGATGGATAGTTCCCGTCCACGTTTGCGCTTCTCGGCGACGGATTCGTTCCGCAACGTGCCGTCCAACAGCTCCGCATGGAGGCGGCGCATCTTTTCCTTGACCAGGGTCACTTTCTCGGCAGGGAGTTCCTTCATGAGGTCGTGGTCTTTCAACGCAGCCACAGCAGCGGACTGGGCGCGCTTGGCAAGGACCTTGGCGGCGTCCTGTTCATGTGATCCGTCCTCGGTCGCATCCAGAACGCGCATGAGCCACGGAAGCGTGAGGCCGGGGAGGACCAAAGTGGCCAGGAGTACCGCGCACGCAATGACCAGGATTTCGTGGCGTGCCGGGAAGTCGCTGCCATCCGGCAGGGTCATGGGGAGGGCCAGTGCCAGCGCCAGGGTGGCCAGGCCGCGCATGCCGCACCACGTCAGGATCAACACTTCCTTGGGCGACGTCGGTTGCAACAGGTTTCTGCGCTTCCGCGCTGTGAGGGCGAGGAGGCCCAGCCATAGGAAACGCACCACGAATACCAGGATGCAGATCACTACGGCCATGCCGATCATCCCGAAAATCGCCGTTCCTTCGTCCCGGATGACGTGCCGGATCTCCAGCCCCACCAAACCGAAGGCCAGGCCAGTAGCAAGCAGTTCCACCACGTCCCAGAAGGCGGTGCGCGTAATGCGTTCAGCGGCGTCCTGCGGCCGCGTATGGCGCTGCAGTTCCAAAGCGGTGACGACGACGGCCACCACACCTGAAGCGTGCAGCTCTTCCGCGAGGATGTAGGCGGCGAAAGGAACCACCAAGGTCACGGCGCTGCGGGCGACCATGGAGGTTACCAGCTTGGTGATGAACTTGGTCAGCCAACCCATCGCGATCCCGATGACGACAGCCAGCGCCGCACCGATGACAAACTGCGGAATGACTTCCGGGCCCACTTCCTTGCCGGACATCGTTGCGGCCACAGCTGCTTGGAAGATCACGATTGCCGCGGCGTCGTTGAAGAGCCCTTCACTTTGAAGGACCGTGATGAGCCGGCGCGGCATGTGGACCCGGCCCGCCACGGACTCCACGGCAACGGGGTCCGGCGGGGCCACCATGGCACCCAAAGCAATGGCCGCCGGGATGCCGATGCCCGGGATCATGAGCCACGCAGCACCGGCTACCACCGCGGTGGACACCACCACCAGGGCCACAGCCATCAACAGGAGGGTCCGCCAACGCACCCGGAAAACCGCCCAAGAGCTCTTCTGCGCCGTAGCGAACAGGAGCGGCGGAAGGAAGATCGGCAGGATCAGTTCGGGCGAAATCTCAAACTCAGGGAAGCCGGGAATGAAGGTGAGCGCAACAGCCAGGATCAGCATCAGGACCGGGTAGGGAAGCCGGAGCCTGTCTCCCAGGCCCACTGCCACCACCGTTGCAAGCAACAACCCGACGATGAGCGCCAACTGATCCATTTTCCTGCTTCCCCTGATGGTGTACGGCACTTCCCCAGGCCAAGCCGAAAAAGTTCCCTACCAACATATCCCGGTCCGCAGGACTGTCCCCGTACGCAGACGGTGCGGGGTCAGTACTCCGCTGGGTCAGTACTCCGTGAGGGCATCCACTACATCCTCGGTTCCATCCTTGAACCTGATGGTTCTGTGGATGGTCCCCGGGAGCTCCAGGACGGCCGCTGTCACCAGGGCAACATTGGCCCTGGAGGTCTCTGTGCCGTTGCCGGGGTTTGCTGGATCCGTTTCGATCAGGCCGGTGGCAGGTTCATCCGTCAGAGTTCCCGGGCCAAGGATCGTCCAGTCGAGGTCAGTGCTGCGCAGGTACTCATCTGCCGCCGCTTTGGCCTCCGCGTAGGCGAAGAACGGGTGGTCCTCGGGAACACCGTGATCTTTGGCAGCGCCGATGTAGGAGACCATCACATACCGTTTGACGCCGGACTCGGCTGCCGCGTCCATAGATCGTATGGCTGCGTCGCGGTCCACGGCATAGGTCCTGGCAGGATTCCCTCCGCCGGCGCCGGCTGACCAGACTACCGCGTCATGGTCGGTGAACGCCTGGGCGAGTTCCGCCGTCGTCGAATTTTCCACGTCCAGCACCTCAGCAGTAGCGCCGGTCTCCGTGACATCTGCCACATGGTCGGGATTTCGGATGAAAGACGTGACGTCGTGACCTTCGCCACTAAGAATGCGGGACAGATGCAGGGCCACTTTCCCGTGGCCGCCAATGATTGCGATTCGGCTCATGGACCCATTCTGTCCCACGGAACGAAAAAAGACCCCGCAGGCGAAGCTGCGGGGTCTTGCTCTGTAGCGGTGGGGAGGCTCGATCTCCCGACCTCACGATTATGAGTCGTGCGCTCTAACCAACTGAGCTACACCGCCACGAATGAGAAAAACCTGTGTCAAGCCGGTCAAAACCGCCTTGACACAGGCCCTCATCCAGAGCCCCCCACCGGAATCGATCCGGTGACCTCGTTCTTACCAAGAACGCGCTCTACCACTGAGCTAGGGGGGCAACGAGTAAATACTCTACCGGACGTTTTCAGAAGCTACAAATCGGCGAAAAAACGCAGAAAAACAGCGCCGACACAATTTGCGAAGACGCGGCCTTCGTGATCTATTTCCGGCTTCGAAGCGGCAGGCTTCAGGGCAGCCGGAGCACCTGCCCGGGGTAGATCCGGTCCGGGTTCGGCACGGTGTCCGCATTGGTTGCGATCAGGGCTCCAAGGTCCACGCCGTACTGCGCCGCGATCCCGCTCATGGTGTCGCCCTGCTCCACCACAACCTCCGTGACCCGCGGTGCCACCGGTCCCGGCTGACCCGTCCCTGCCGCGGCCTCAGAGGCGGCCTCCTGCGCTTGAGGCTGGACTTCCGGGGCCTCAGGTTCCAAGCCCTCCTGTTCGGCCTCCTGGGCTGCTGCGGCGTCTGCTGCTGCCTGCTGTTGGGATGCCTGTGCGGCAGCGGTCTCCGCAGCAGCCTTGTCGGCAGCGGAAACCTCGACGGCGGCGGCATCCTCCGCGGCTTGCCTCTCCGCAGTCCGGTCAAACGGAGCTGCTCCGCTTCTCTCGTCTGCGCCCTTGCCTCCGAAGCCCAAGTTCTTCTTCACGTTGTCCAGCAATCCCATGGAGCACCCTCCTGTTTTCTGCCGACTGTCTTTTCTGCCGACTGTCAGCCGTGCCTCGATCGTACGGCCGGGCACGGCCCCACGGAACCCGCTCCTGTGGGAAATCCCCGCCGCACAACGGCGCGCGCAGCCAACAAGCCCCGGAGGGAAGCATTAAACACATCAGGGGGCCGGCTCGAAAGCCGACCCCCTGACGGGAACTACTTAGTGTTTACCACCAAGGAAGTGTTTACCACTTGCCCTTGCGGTTGAAATCGCGGTTGCTGCCTTCGCCGCCGGTGCGGGGCTTGCGGGCACCGTCACCGTGACCACCGAAGCGGGAACCGCTGGCCTGGCCACGATCGCGGTCGCCGAAGCTGCCTGCGGTGCGCTCTGAACGGTCGCTGTAGGAGCGTCCGCCACGATCAGCAGAGGTACGCTCGCCGTCGGACTTGCGGAAGTCCTTCTTGAAGCCGCCGCTGCCCTTGAAGTTTCCGCCGCCACGGTTTTCGCGGTCGCCGTAACCACCGCGTCCACCAGCGCCGCCACCGGAGTAACCGCCACGGTCGCCGCTGGGCCTGCGTCCGTTATCCAGTTCGAGGTTGATCAGCTCGCCACCGATGCGGGTGCGGGACAGTGCGCGCAGCTGCTCGGGGCTCAGGTCTGCCGGGAGCTCCACCAGGGAGTGGTCCGAGCGGATGTCGATGCCACCGATCTGTGCGGAAGAGATGCCACCTTCGTTGGCAATGGCACCAACGATGGAACCCGGCATGACGCGCTGACGGCGTCCGACGGCGATCCGGTAGGTGGCGTTGCCCTCGGTGAGCGCACGGGTCGGGCCACGGGAACCGAAGCCGTCCTTGGAGCGCTCGCGCTTCTGGTACTCAGGAGCGGCAGGCAGTTCCTTGACCAGCAAAGGCTGTCCACCCTGGGCCATGACGGCCAAGGCTGCAGCGATCTCGGAGGCCGGCACGTTGTGCTCTTCCTCGTAAGAGGAGATGAGGTCGCGGAACGCTGCGACATCCTCGGACTCGAGGGTCTCCGTGATGCGCTCGGCGAACTTGCCAAGGCGCAACGTGTTCACGGTCTCAGCTGTGGGCAGGTGCATCTGCTCCACCGGCTGGCGCGTGGCCTTTTCGATGGAACGCAGCAGGTACTTCTCACGCGGCGTCATGAACAGGATGGCATCGCCGGAACGGCCTGCACGGCCCGTACGGCCAATGCGGTGCACGTAGGACTCGGTGTCGTGGGGGATGTCGTAGTTGATGACGTGGCTGATGCGCTCAACGTCAAGGCCACGGGCCGCGACGTCGGTAGCAACCAGGATGTCGATGCGGCCTTCCTTCAGCGCGTCCACAGTGCGTTCGCGCTGCTGCTGCGGGATGTCGCCGTTGATGGCGGCAGCTTGGAAACCGCGGGCCTTGAGCTTGTCGGCCAGGTCCTCGGTAGCCATCTTGGTGCGCACGAAGGCGATGACGCCGTCGAACTCTTCAACCTCAAGGATGCGGGTCAGGGCGTCCAGCTTGTGCGGGCCCATGACCTGGAGGTAGCGCTGCTTGGTGTTGGCGCCGGTGGTGGTCTTGGACTTCACCGAGATCTCAGCCGGGTTGTTCAGGTACTGCTTGGACATGCGGCGGATCTGGCCCGGCATGGTGGCAGAGAACAAGGCAACCTGGCGGGTTTCAGGAGTCTGCTGGAAGATCTGCTCAACGTCATCGGCAA
This sequence comes from Pseudarthrobacter sp. PvP004, assembly GCF_017876035.1. Classification (NCBI taxonomy): domain Bacteria; kingdom Bacillati; phylum Actinomycetota; class Actinomycetes; order Micrococcales; family Micrococcaceae; genus Pseudarthrobacter; species Pseudarthrobacter sp. PvP004. The sequence continues at coordinate 377,609 of NZ_JAGINL010000001.1, read as the reverse complement.
AGCCCATGCGCAGCATTTCGTCAGCTTCGTCCAGCACCAGGTACTGGAGTTCGGACAGGTCCAGGGAACCCTTGGCGATGTGGTCGATCACGCGGCCGGGGGTACCGACAACAACCTGTGCACCTCGGCGCAGGCCGGCGAGCTGGGGGCCGTAAGCCGAGCCACCGTAAACGGGAAGGACCGTGAAGTCATCAATGTGCTTGGCGTAGGAGGTGAATGCCTCAGCAACCTGGAGGGCCAGTTCACGCGTCGGAGCCAGAACAAGCGCCTGGGTCTTGCGGGACGGGCCGTTGAGGTCGTGAAGTTCAGCCAGGCGGGACAGGGCAGGAACAGCGAAAGCTGCGGTCTTGCCGGTACCGGTCTGTGCGAGGCCTACAACATCGCGGCCTTCGAGGAGGAGCGGGATGGTGGCTGCCTGAATGGGGGACGGCTTTTCGTAGCCGACGTCCTGCAGGGCGGCCAGAACGCGTCCGTCGATGCCAAGATCGACGAAGCGGACGCCTTCTTCTTCCTCTTCTTCTGCCTTCGGGGCAGGAGCTTCGGTGAAGGCGGGGGCTGCAGTCTCAGCTGCAACGGTCTCGACGGGGGCAGCGGCAGCAGCCGGTGCTTCAGCTTCGGCGGGAGCGGAGGTCTCCGCTACATCAGCGGACTCGGTGGTCGCTACATCAGCGGACTCAGCGTCGAAGTTTTCGTTGAGATTTTCGGTCATAGGGGGAAATTCCTCATCCATAGGGCAGTCGGCGCGGCCCGGTTGGGCTTGGCCGCATTACTCGTCGCGAGAAACAGGAAAAGGTGCCCTGCTTTTCGCAAGAAGTCCGGCGCTATCGCAATCCCATGGCAGGACTTCCCGCTGCATCTCTTGGCTGCTATCCCAGCAGTCTGTACAGCGTTTTCTTTAGCCGGCTCTCCCTATGAAAATGCCCGCACACATTTGCGGGCCCCAACACTTACCAGTCCTGCCTCAAGAATTGGGCAGGATAAAGGGATTTCCGGAGTGGGGGATATTTCAAGTGTAGGGCACAGAGGCCCATCACCGCGACCCGAGAGCCCCTGAAGCCCGGGTGAGCTTGTTCACACAAGCTCTTCGCTCCCCCGCTAAAGGCCCTGGAGCCCGTTTCTCCGCATGACCTTTTCAAAGACCGGACGGTAGTCCTCCTGCAAACGGATCTCTCCGTCGGCCTCGGCATCCAAGAGAATCTGTACCAGTTCGGGGCTGGGCTCGCTGAACCACTGCCCCACCGTAATGCCGTGCTTGGGGACGAAGGTGCGGTGGATGTGGTCTCCCGCTGAGATGGTGCCTGTCTTGATCACCCTGAGGTAGGTCCCGATACGGCCGGCCTGCGTGAAGCGCTTCACCCATTGGGGCTCACCGATCACCCTTTGGAAGGTTGCGCACGGGACACGCGGTGACGTGACTTCCAGTTCCACATCCAGGCCAATCCTCCAGCGTTCGCCGATCACAGCGCCGGTGGTTTCGATTCCGGCCACGCGCAGGTTTTCCCCGAAGAGACCGGCGGGCAGCTCCCGCTGCAACTCGCCGGACCAGTAGTCCGCATCCGCCTGTGAATATGCGTACAGGGCTTGGTCTTCGCCGCCGTGATCAACCCGGTTGGCCTGCACATCCCCGTGAAGGCCAAGTTTGTGAACCTTGATTGCCCCCTCTACAGGGCGCTTGTCTATGCCGGTGACTCCCACGCTCCCCTGGGGGTCGGGCAGCAACTGGTGGACACGGCAGACGGCAAGGAGGGATGCGGTGTTCATGGACACCAGTGTACGGACGGGCGGAGCCAGGACTAAGGATCAAAACGATAGCCCATGCCGGCTTCCGTGTGCAGGTGGCGTGGTTCAGCGGGATCGCGCTCCAGCTTGCGGCGCAGTTGGGCTATATATACGCGCAGGTACTGTGTTTCCTTCGCGTACGCCTGCCCCCACACCTGGGTAAGGATTTGCTGTTGGCTCACCAGCTTCCCCTTATTGCGGACCAGCAGCTCCAGGATGTTCCATTCCGTAGGCGTCAGGCGCACTTCCGAGCCATCCTTGACGATCTTCTTACCGGCCAGGTCAACCATGAAGTCCGTGGTGGCCAGCGTGGGTTCCTCGTGCTCGGTAACCACCCGGCGGGAGGCGACCCGAAGCCGCGCAAGCAGCTCATCCAAACCGAAAGGCTTGGTCACGTAGTCGTCCGCACCGGCGTCGAGCGCTTCAACTTTGTCCTCCGAGGCGTGCCGGGCGGACAGCACAATGATGGGCATACTGCTCCAGCCGCGAATGCGGCGGATGATCTCCACGCCGTCCATGTCCGGCAGACCGAGGTCCAGCACCACGATTTCCACCGGCTGCTTGGCAGTGGCTTGCAGCGCGTCAGCGCCGGTCCCCACAGTCAGCGCCTGGTAACCGTTGGCTTGAAGGGTGACCTGCATGGCCCGGGCAATGCGGGCCTCGTCCTCAACGATGAGCACCAGCGTCATTGCGGCCCACCGGTCCACAGCGGCAAGGTGACCACCATGGTCAAGCCGCCGCCCGGCGTCGGCTCCGCAGCGAGCCTGCCGCCCATGGCCTCGCTGAAACCCTTTGCGACGGCCAGTCCCAAACCGATCCCGCCACCGGCACTGATTCCGGCCCCGGGCGCAGGCGACGTCGAATCACCAAAACGCTGGAACGGCTGGAAAATATCCACCACTTCCTTATGCCCCACTCCCCTGCCGTGATCGACGATTCTCAGTTCGCTGGCGGGCCGGTCCCCCAAGGTGATGCCGGCGCCGGTGCGGGCAGTCAGGACCACATCGGAGTCGGGCGCATACTTCACGGCGTTCTCCACAATGTTGGCCACCACCCGCTCAAGCATTCCGGCGTCGGCCTGCACAGGTGGAAGGTTGGGCGGCAGTTCATTGCGCAGCCGTTCCTTGGAAACTCCCCTCAACGCCTGCGGCAGCACCTCAGCCCACACAATGCCGGTCAACAGCGGATTGACTGCATCCGCCGTGATTCGCGACATGTCCAGGAGGTTGTCCACCAAATGGTCCAGGCGGTCCGCATACTCCTCGATGGTCTCCAGCAACTCCCGTTCCACGTCCGGCGGGAAACTCACGTCCTCCTGGCGCAGGCTGCTGACAGCGAGCTTGATCCCGGCCAACGGAGTTCGGAGGTCATGCGAAACAGCGCGCAGGATGGACGTTCGCATCTTGTTGCCCTCGGCCAACCTCACGTTGTCCCGCCGGCTCTTCACCAGCTGCTGCCTCTCCCGGACGGCCACCACGAAAGCACCGAAGGCGGCCAGCATCCGCTGGTGCTGGGCTGACAAAGGACCGCCGCGCAGCAGCAGCGTGTAGTGAGGATCGACGACGGCGGCATGGTCGGCGGCGGCATGGGTCACCGGCGGATTCGGCCCGGCACTCGCCAGGACACGCCACTCGGTCTGGGCGCCGGCTGTTGCTGCCAATCCGGGGGCGACCGGCGACTGGGAACCCAGCAGCGACACCGCTTCCATGCCCAGGTTGCTGCGCACTTTCTCAAGGAAGGTTTCCAGGCTTCCATCCGAGCTAAGGATGCGCAGGGCGAGCTCACTGAGCGCCGTGGCCTCCGCCCCGGAGCGTGCGGCTTCCTGTGCCCGGCGGCTTGCAAGCCCCACTGCGAGCGCCACACCACAGGCCACAGCAAGGAAAACCACCACGGTAAACAAAGTGGTGGGGTCGGCGATGGAGAGGGAACCCACAGGGTCCGCGGAGAAATAGTTCAGGAGGACGCTGCCCAGCACGGCGGCCACCACTGCCGGCCACAAACCGCCGATGGCAGCCACCGCAACAGCCACAGCCAGTTGCAACAGCATGATCATGGCGAAGTTGCGGAAGCCGAGGACCGTGACCACCAGTTCAATGCCCGGCGGCAACAGGACTGCCAGCACCAGGCCCGTGACCACCCGGCCGGTGCCAATGCCGCGAACCGAGGGAAGCCGCAGCAGCACGCCGTCGTCGCCGCTGTTATGTGCTTCAGGTCCCGCCATGGCTACATCCTTACACGGTTCCGAATATGGGGAGTTATCCCCATATACCGCTGTCACCCGTGCCTGCACCGCGCACAACGACTAGGCTTGCTCTGAGCATTCTGGTCCGGCGTGCCGCCGGACATTTCAACGGTCTATCCAGGGGGATACCATGGGCCCGAAAGACAGCCCTGACGCAGCCGGCAACAACGGCGGCAGCAGGGACAACAACGCCGACTTCGGAGCGGGCAATAATCAGCCCAAGCCTCCTCCCTGGCAGGTGCCCAAGCCGGAGCTCCATCCTGAGCTGTTCACGCCCGTGGAAAACGACCCCGCCCAAAGCAGCTCCGGGAAGAGGAAGAAATCCCCCGCCGGGGCACCCCCTGCCGGGGCAGGCGCACCCCAGCCCGGCCAGCCCCTCCCCGTGGTTGACCCCTTCGCGAAAGAACGCGAACGCGGCGAGGCCGAGGCAGCAAAGAAGAAGAAGCGCTCGCATCGCCGCACCTTGGTGGTGGGCCTGGGCGTGACCGCCCTTCTGGCCGGAACCATTACGGCGATCGTGGCCAGCAATGAGCAGGAAGCCGACTACGCACAAGTCTGTTTCAATGACGAAACCGGCGAACGCGTTGACGACACCCAGTGCGACAACAGCAGCTCGGCGGGCCGCAGCTCAGGGATATACGCCTGGTACTTCTATTCCCGGGGTGCCAGTGTGCCTGCCGTGGGGCAGAACCGCAGCGCCTACCCGAGCTACACCAAGACCGTGCCTACGGGGGCAAAGTCCTCCACGGGGTACAGCACCAAGGGCGGCACGGTCAGCCGAGGCGGCTTCGGCAGCAGTTCCAAAAGCGGCGGAAGCTCGGGAGGTTAGGCGTGCGTCGACTGCCCTCCGCGCCCAGGCCGGACTGGAAGCAAAAGATCGAAGAACAGGGCCTGGTATTTTCCACTACCACCATGCCCGATGGCCGGAAAATCGAATACTGGAACGAATCGGCCTACTACGAATTCACCGAGGACGAGGTGGAGACCCTCGAGAAGACGGCCGAGGACATGCACATCATGTGCTTGGAGGCCGCGAAGTACTTGGCCACCGGGGCCATGGGCGATATCGGCATCGGGCAGCAGGCCTTGGAACTCGCTGCCGAGTCGTTGATGGCCGCGGACATGGACATTTACGGTCGCTTCGACTTCATCTATGACGGCAACGGCGGTCCGGCGAAAATGCTGGAGTACAACGCCGATACCCCCACGGGCCTGATCGAAGCCTCTGTGGCCCAGTGGTTCTGGCTCCAGGACGTCTTCCCGGAAAAGGACCAGTGGAACGGAATCCATGAGGCCCTGATCCGCCAATGGAAGAAGCTGCAGTTCCGCACCGGCATGAGCACCCTGCACGTTGCCCACTCGGAGGCGGAGGAATCCGGCGAGGATTGGATGACTGCCGCCTACATGCGGGACGTCGCGAGCCAGGGCGGCTGGACCACCATCGGCATCAACATGTCCGATATCGGCTGGGACCCCAACCTGAACCGGTTTGTGGACCTGGACAACTTCATGATCAGCACCATGTTCAAGCTGTACCCGTGGGAGCTCATGATGAAGGAACCGTTCGGGCAACGGCTTCTGCAACGTGCCCACAACCCCCGCTGGGTTGAGCCGGCATGGAAGATGCTGCTGTCCAACAAAGCCTTGCTGGCTGCGCTATGGCACCTCTACCCCAACCATGAGAACCTGCTGCCTGCCTACCTCGGCGATCCGGGTCCCCTCAAGGAATGGGTGGCCAAGCCGCTGCACGGGCGGGAGGGCGACAACATCCGAATTCACGCCCCCGGCATCGAGATCCAACAGCCAGGTGGTTACGGCCGTGAAGGCTGGTGCTTTCAGCAGTACCACGCCCTCCCCGACTTCGACGGGAACCACCCTGTCCTGGGTCTTTGGGTAGTGGATGGCGAATCCGTGGGCTGTGGCATCCGCGAATCCGACGGACCCATCACGGACTACTTTTGCCGCTTTGTTCCCAATACCATCGACGCCCCGGCGCCTGTCGCGCCCCCTGCTACTTCCTACGGAGCTGCACTATGAGCACTGAAACCTCGACGCCGGGTGGCGGCTCAGCGGGCGGCGACCGTACCGCCGTCGTACCTCCCAAAGGCCTCCACGCCGGGATCCTGGACCTTGGCGACTCCGTCATGCTGGGCCTTGCATCCACCGCGCCCGTCTACTCGCTGGCGGCAACGCTGGGGCTCATTGTGGCCGTTAATGGGAACTACACTCCCCTGATCCTGATCCTCGGCTTCATCCCGGTGCTGTTCATTGCCTACGCGTTCCGTGAGCTCAACAGCGCCATGCCGGACTGTGGCACCACATTCTTCTGGGCCCGCAAGACCTTCGGGCCGTGGGCCGGTTGGCTGGGTGGCTGGGGCGTGGCACTCGCGGGAGTGGTGGTGCTGGCCAACCTGGCGCAGATCGCGGGCAAGTATTTGTGGCTGCTGATCGGTGACGGTTCCCTGGCCGACAACACGTGGCTGGTGACGGCTACTGGTGTGTTGTTCATCGTGTTCATGACGTACGTGAACCATCGTGGCATCCGGCTGGGCGAGCATGTCCAGCGCACGCTGACTTACATTCAGTACATTTCGTTGGGCATCTTCGCGGTGGCCATCATCTTCCGGATCGCCGGGGGCGCGCCTGAGGGCCAGGCCTTCGACTTCGAGTGGTTCAACCCCGCCGGCGCCTTTGCCGATCCCGGCGCCGTGGTTCACGGCGTGCTGCTTGCCCTGTTCATCTACTGGGGCTGGGATACCTGCCTGGCGCTGAACGAGGAGACGGAGAACCCTGCCAAGACGCCTGGACGTGGCGCCGTCATCTCAGCCTCTGTTCTGGTGGCGATCTATGTTTCCGTGGCGCTGCTGGTGATGATGTATGCCACGATCGGTACGGACGGTATCGGTCTGGGCAACGAAGCAAACCAGGATGACGTGTTCCTGGCTATGAAGGACGTGGTGTTGGGTCCTTGGGGCTGGCTGATCATCGTGGCTGTGCTTGCGTCCGTCCTGTCCTCCACACAGACCACCATCCTGCCGACAGCCCGCGGAACCCTGTCCATGGGTGTCCACGGTGCACTGCCTCCCCGGTTCGGCAAGGTCCACGAGCGCTTCATGACCCCGGGCTTCTCCACCCAGGTGATGGGTGCGGTGGCCGTGGTGTACTACGTGGCCATGAGCTTCTTGAGCGAGAACCTCCTCTCGGACTCCATCAGCGCCATCAGCTTGTTCATCGCCTTCTACTACGCACTGACCGGCTTCTCCTGTGTGTGGTTCTTCCGTTCCACGCTCCGGGATTCCGCCCGGAACCTGTGGTTCCGTGGCATCCTGCCGTTCCTCGGCGCACTGTCCCTCACAGCGGCGTTCTTCATTTCCGCAGTCCAGATGTGGGATCCGGCGTACGGGGACACCCAAATCTTCGGCATCGGCGGGGCGTTCGTCAGCGGAGTGCTGCTGCTGGCCTTGGGCGTTGTTTTGGCCGTCGTGTGCCGCTTCGCCCCCTCCACCCGGGGCTACTTCACGGGTGACCGGGCCGAGGTTGGGGTGGTCCGCGGCGAGTAACCGCGACGGAAGGCAGTGTTCGGCGCCTAGGATGCTGGAATGAGCGATTCGATGACGAACACCTCCGACGTCCTTGCCCTCGATTCTCTGCTGACCGCGGACGAGCTTGCCCTGCGCGACCGGGTCCGCGACTACACCGCGCAACGGATCCGACCCAACATCGCCCGCTGGTACGAGGACGCTCATTTCCCGCGCGAGCTCGCCCCGGAGTTGGGCGAGCTCGGTGTACTGGGCATGCACCTGGACGGTTACGGCTGTCCCGGCCGGACCGCCGTCGAATATGGTCTTGCAGCGATGGAACTGGAGGCGGGTGATTCGGGGATCCGCACCTTCGTTTCGGTGCAGGGCTCCCTTGCCATGACGGCGATCCACAAGTGGGGCTCGGAGGCGCAGAAAGAGCAGTGGCTGCCACGGATGGCGGCCGGCGAACTGATTGGTTGCTTCGCCCTTACGGAGCCGACGGCGGGGTCGGACCCGTCATCCATGACCACCTTTGCCCGCGAAACGGCCGACGGTTGGGTCCTGGAAGGTGCCAAACGTTGGATCGGCCTCGCGTCCATCGCGGACGTCATGGTGGTGTGGGCCAAAACCGAGGACGGAATCCGCGGGTTCCTGGTTCCCGCCGGAACATCCGGGGTGACCGCGACGCCTATCGAGCCGAAGCTCTCCATGCGTGCGTCCATTCAGTGCGATGTGAAGTTCGACGGCGTGAGGCTGGGTCCTGAGGCCGTCCTCCCGGGTGCCATGGGACTTAAGGGACCGTTCTCGTGCCTCAACGAGGCACGCTACGGCATCGCGTGGGGAGCCATGGGAGCTGCCCGGGACTCCTACGAAGCTGCGCTGGAGTACGCAGGGAACCGACTCCAGTTCGGCCGCCCCTTGGCCGGTTACCAGCTGACGCAGGAGAAACTGGTGAACATGCTGGTGGAGATCCAGAAGGGCACCATGCTGGCCCTTCACCTGGGCCGGTTGAAGGACGCCGGTCATCTTCAACCCCAGCAGATTTCCTTGGGCAAGCTGAACAACGTCCGCGAGGCCATCAAGATCGCCCGTGAGGCCCGCACCATCCTGGGCGGCAACGGTGTGACGCTGGATTACTCACCGCTGCGCCACTCCAACAACCTGGAGTCGGTGCGGACGTACGAGGGCACAGATGAGGTGCACACCCTGATCCTGGGGCAACACATCACGGGCATCGGGGCTTTCCGCGGCTAGCCCGACTGAGTGCCGGGCTGTCCCTCGTTGGGTCCGGGTTCCGGGAGCACCAGCAGCTTGAAATAGCCACGCAGGCCCTTGACCACGTCCACCTCGTCGGGGGCCAGCAGCCATTGCGTTTGAAGCCCGTCCCACAGGGCAACCAGGGACATGGCAGCTTCACCAGGATCGACCCCGGGGCGGAGCCTGCCCTCTGCGGCCAGCTCGGCAAACCGCCGCGCGTAGCTCTTTCGGAGACGTTCGAATCGTTCGGTGAAGTAGACCCGTCCTGGGTGCGAATCGGTGACCGACTCCGCGGACAGAACGGTGTACAACTCAACCACGCCCGGGATGTTTTCGTTGAAGAGCGCCGTCCGGATCACCGAGTCAACCAGGCCTTCTTCCATGTCGTCCGGAAAGGCGTCGCCCGTGATTTCGTCGCGGCGCTCCAGGACTGCCATCAGGAGATCGCGTTTGGAAGGGAAATAGTGCAGCAGGCTGGTTTGGCTTAGCCCCACCCGATCGGCAACGTCCTGCAGTGATCCACCACGGTAGCCGTGGGCAGCAAACACCTCATGGGCGGCGTCCAGAATGGTCCGGCGCCGTTCTTCGGATTTCGCGTACGGACCCCGCCTCGCTGCGCGGCCCACGTCCTTTGTGGTCATGGCAAGCCAGTGTACATGCGTCTTGGAACCCTCTTTGCGAAATTCGAGTACCCACTCGAATTTTCTGTTACCGTTGTCACACTTGCCACGGCCGGACCTACGAATCCAAGCGCGCGGCATCGTCAACCTGACACGAAGAGGTGAAGGCTAATGACCCCATTCACGCGAAGACAACTCCTGGGCGCAGGCCTGGGAACAGCAGCCATGGGCCTGCTGACCGGGTGCGCAACTCCAGGAACACAGTCCGTCAACGCTGCGCCGACCATCCCCGCCGCCGGCGAGCCCGTGCGACTTACCTACTGGGCCTGGCTCAAGGATTTCCAGAAAGTTGCCGACGTCTGGAATGCAGCCAATCCGAACATCCACGTGGACGTGGTGTGGATTCCGGGCGGCAACTCCGGCGGATATCAGAAGCTCTACTCGGCCCTGGCAGCAGGAGGCGGACCGGACCTGGCCCAGGTGGAGTTCCGCTCCATCCCGGAGTTCATGCTCGTAAATGGCCTGGTTGATGTGTCCCGCTACGGCGCCGATGATCACGCCCACTTATACGACCCCACCTTGTGGAAGCAGGTCAGTTACACCGGGGGTGTCTACGGCATCCCCCAGGACGCCGGCCCCATGGGCATGTTCTACCAACCGGCCATCCTGGACAAGGTGGGCGGAGTCGCTCCTAAAACCTGGGACGAATGGGCTGCGCTGGCCGTCGAACTTCGCTCCGTGGACAGCTACCTGGACTGCTTCCCCATCAGTGACGCCTCTCCGTTTGCCTCTTTCGCGGCGCAGGCCGGCGCGCAGTGGCTGCGCCCCGAGGAAGACGGCTGGGTCATCAACATGACGGACGACGCCACGCTCAACACCGCGCGTTTCTTCGACAAAGCGATCGACGACGACCTCGTCACCACAGCGTACGGCGCCTTCTCCCCGGGCTGGTTTGCAGCTGCCAGCAAGGGCGGCATTGCCTCGACCATAACCGGCAGCTGGGGTGATGCTCTGGTTCAGGGTGTCAGCGGCTCCGAAGGAAAGTGGCTCGCAGCACCGATGCCCACCTGGGGTGATACTGGCTTCGGCTCAAGCTACCTCGGCGGTTCCACGGCAGCAGTCCTGGCCAACAGCAAACACCCCAAAGAAGCAGTCGAATTCGCCGTGTGGCTGACCACGTCCACAGAAGGAATCGACGCCCAGATCAAACACAGCGGCATCGGCTGGTCACCCAACCCCGATTTCATCGGCACGGAGCGGCAGCAACCCTCGGCATTTTTCGGCGGCCAACGCTACAACGAGGAAGTTTTCGTCCCCGCTACCAAACAGCAGAACCCTGACTGGTCCTGGTGGCCGGTAACCCAGCAGTCCTTCAACATCCTCAGCGACGGCTTCCGCAAGAAGGCCTTCGGGACCACGTTGGTGGACTCCGTTGCTGATTCGGAGCAGCAGATCATAACCGTTTTCAAGAACAAGGGCCTCAGCATCCGGAAGGAAACGGCATGACGACCACCCGCACCGCACCCACCGTGCAGCGCCCCGCCGCACCAGGCCGCCCCGGCAAGCGAAACGGTGCTGCCGCACGCGCACCTTGGCTCCTGCTCGCCCCATTCCTGGGACTCTTCGTCCTCACCTTCCTGCTGCCCATTGTTGTGGCCATCATGTCCAGCTTCACCAAGGTGACCCGCAGCGGACTGTTCGGCGAGGCCGGGGTGACCAGCGAATTCGCAGGGTTCAGCAACTACGCCCAGGCCCTGGCAGACGGCAGCTTCGTGGCATCCATTGGCCGAATGCTGTTGTTCGGTGTGGTCCAGGTGCCCGTCATGATCGTCCTGTGCACCGCGTTGGCTCTCATGCTCGAATCGGCGTCGGCAAAATGGCCGGGCTTCTTCCGTGCCGCCTACTTCCTCCCCTACGGCGTACCGGGAGTTATCGCCACCATCCTCTGGTCCTTCCTGTACGTGCCCGGGCTCAGCCCGTTGTTTGACGTCGCGAAAATTGTGGGCCTGACCCCGGATTTCCTCGGCGCGAACAGCGTGCTGTGGTCCATCGCGAACATCGTCACGTGGAGTTACACGGGCTACAACATGCTGATTATCGTGGCCCAGCTGAAAGCCATCCCGGTGGAACTCTACGAGGCCGCCAAGGTGGATGGTGCCTCCACCTGGCGCGTTGCCCGGAGCATCCAACTCCCCCTGATCCGTCCGGCCCTCATGCTCACCACGGTGTTCTCCATCATCGGAACGCTGCAGCTCTTCGCTGAGGCCCAGGTCCTCAAGACGGTGGCGCCGGCAATCGACAGCCAATACACGCCGAACCTCAGCGCCTACACAACTGCTTTTGCCTACAACGACTACAACGTCGCAGCAGCACAGTCGGTCATCATCGCCGTGGCCGCGTTTGCCCTTTCCTTCGCCTTCCTCGCACTGACGAACAGGAAGTCCTCATGACCGCCACAGCCACGAAGCCAACCACCACGCCCGTCCGCAGCAAAGCTTCGGCAGGCCCGGACCGCTCAGCCGGACGACGGCGGTCGTCCACCATCATTGTCACCGCACTGTTGGTGGTGGTCGCCTTGTACTTCCTGATCCCCGTGTATTGGGTCTTCGTTGCCTCCACGAAGTCCACGGAAGACCTCTTCTCCACCAATGGCTTCTGGTTCGCCCCCACGTTCTCTTTGTGGGAAAACATCGGCCGTGTGGTCAGCTACGACGACGGCATTTTTGGCCGTTGGTTCCTGAATTCGGCGATCTACGCCGGCGTCGGCGCGCTTCTGGCCACGTATTTTGCGGCGGCCGGTGGCTATGCCTTGGCCAAGTATGAGTTCAAGGGACGCAATCTGGTGTTCGGCACCATCCTGGGCGGCGTGCTGGTTCCCGGCACAGCCACGGCCTTGCCGCTTTTCCTGCTGTTCAGCCAGATGGGCCTGGCCAACACGTACTGGAGTGTCCTGCTCCCCTCGCTTGTCTCGCCGTTCGGCCTGTTCCTCTGCCGCATCTACGCCCAGGCCACTGTGGATACCTCGCTGATCGAGGCCGCCAGGATCGACGGCGCGGGAGAGCTCCGCATCTTCCACACCATTGGGCTCAAGGTTCTGACGCCGGCACTGGTCACCGTGTTCCTGTTCCAGCTGGTGGGCATCTGGAACAACTACTTCCTGCCGCTGGTCATGCTGTCCGATTCCGAGCTTTACCCCATCACCCTCGGCCTGAACAACTGGCTCAGCCAGGTTGACCGTTTGCCCGAATTCTATGAACTGACTACCGGCGGCGTGCTGCTTTCCATTATTCCGCTCAGCATCGCCATGGTTGTCCTGCAGCGCTTCTGGCGCGGTGGACTGACAGAAGGAGCCGTTAAGTAATGACCATCAACTCCCACTACATCACTGACACCGGTCCCGGCACCGGAAAGAGACTCCCGGCCCGTTCCTGGCTGCACACAGACGCGCCAACATTCTCCCTCAACGGCCAGTGGCGTTTCCGGCTTCTCCCCGGCGCTCCCGGAACCCCTGGCGGTCGCGGCGTCCTTCCCGCCGGTGAGGCCGTGGAAGGCGTCGCCGAGGAAGCCTTGGACGATTCCAGCTGGGAGCAGATCCCGGTTCCGGCGCACTGGGTCCTGGAGGGTGAGGGCCGCTACGGGCGCCCCATTTACACCAACGTCCAGTTCCCCTTCCCTACCGACGCACCACATGTCCCGGACCAGAACCCCACCGGCGACTACCGCCGAAGCTTCGATCTTCCCGGGGACTGGGACGACGCAGAGCGCATCGTGCTGAGGTTCGACGGCGTCGAATCCCGCTACAAGGTATGGCTTAACGGCAACGAAATCGGCGTGGGAACCGGTAGCCGGCTGGCCCAGGAATTCGACGTCACCGAGGCCGTGCGCCCCGGACATAACGTGCTGGCTGTCCGCGTCCACCAGTGGTCAGCCTCAAGCTACGTCGAGGACCAGGACCAATGGTGGATGCCGGGCATCTTCCGCGACGTCACGCTCCAGGCCCGCCCCAAGAAGGGTCTCGACGACGTCTGGTTGCGTACGTCTTACACCGCCGGTTCAGGCGTCATTGACCCCGAGATCACGGCCGACGAGGCCGCCTACCCGGTTCGGCTGTCAGTTCCGGAACTCGACGTCGGCGTCGTCTGGAACACCCCTGCCGACGTCGCCCCGGTGGCGATTGCCGGCGTCGAACCTTGGTCCGCGGAGGTTCCACGCCTGTATAACGCAACAGTGGCAAGTGAAGGCGAGACCGTTTCGCTGCGCTTGGGTTTCCGAACGGTGGAGATCAAGGGTGACCAGTTCCTGGTGAACGGCCGCCGCGTGGTGTTCCACGGCGTGAACCGGCACGAGACACATCCGGACCGCGGGCGTGTGTTTGACGAGGACTTCGCCCGCGCGGACCTCGCCTTGATGAAGCAGTTCAACGTCAACGCGATCCGCACTAGCCACTACCCTCCGCATCCCCGTTTGCTGGACATCGCGGACGAGCTGGGCTTCTGGGTGATCCTGGAATGCGACCTGGAAACGCACGGCTTTGAACGGCACGGCTGGGTGGGCAATCCCAGCGATGATCCCGCGTGGCGTGAAGCTCTGGTTGACCGCATGGAGCGGACGGTGGAGAGGGACAAGAACCACCCGTCCATCGTCATGTGGTCGCTCGGCAACGAGTCAGGCACGGGCTCCAACCTCGCCGCGATGTCCGCATGGACGCACGCCCGCGACGCCGGCCGGCCCGTCCACTACGAGGGCGACTACACGGGTGCCTACACGGACGTTTACTCGCGGATGTACTCGTCGGTTCCGGAAACCGAGGCGATCGGTCGGGACGACTCCGGCTCATTGCTGCTCGGCTGCTCCGCGGCGGAGTCCGCACGGCAGCGCAGCAAACCGTTCATCCTGTGCGAATACGTCCACGCCATGGGTAACGGTCCCGGCGCCATCGATCAGTACGAGGAGCTGGTGGAACGCTACCCGCGGCTACACGGAGGGTTCGTCTGGGAGTGGCGGGACCACGGCATCCGCACCACCACAGCCGACGGCACGGAGTTCTTCGCCTACGGCGGCGACTTCGGGGAGGTGGTCCACGACGGCAACTTCGTGATGGACGGCATGGTCCTGTCCGATTCCACGCCCAGCCCGGGGCTTTTCGAGTACAAGCAGATCGTCGCTCCCCTGCGCTTGGGCTTCAGCACTGAAACCCACGACGGCGGCACGCGCCGTTTCGTCTCCGTGGCCAACCTGCGGCACACGGCTGATGCATCGGACGTCGTACTGCGCTGGCGTACGGAAATGGATGGCGTCCTTGGTTCCTCCGGAGAGCTCGACGTCGTGACTCAAGCAGGCGCGTCGCTCGCAGCAGGGGCCTCGGCGCTTGTCGAGTTGCCGGAGTTCGCTGTGGCCAGTGGCGAACACTGGCTGACCGTGGAGGCGGTGCTCCGCAAGGACACCGTATGGGCCGAAGCCGGGCATGTCATCTCTGCCGCGCAACTGGAACTGGAATCGCGTCCGCGCCTTGCAGTCCCGCGCCCCGTGGCATCAGTGGGGCAGGCCGCTTCATCGGGGGCCGGGACAGTATCGCTGGGCCCTGGCGTCTTCGAGGACGGCCGTCTGGTCTCGCTCGGCGGGCTTCCGGTGTCCGGGCCGCGGCTTGAGTTGTGGCGGGCCCCCACGGACAACGACGCCGGCGCCGGCCGCGGCAGCTACGACCTCGCAGATCCTTGGCTCAACAACGGCAACGGCACTCCCGCTCCGTCCATGGAAACTGTCTGGCGGGCCGCTGGATTGGACCGGCTCACGGCACGGGTAGAGAAAGTCTCAGCCAGTGACAGCGGCGTAGTGACCCGTACCCGATACGCCGCGGCCGACGCCGCACACTGGGTCTCTGTGGAGGAGACCTGGCAACTATCGGGCGGTGAGCTGTGGCTCCGCCTGGACATCGTTCCGAGCGCGGGATGGGACATCATCTGGCCCCGGGTCGGGGTGCGTTTTGACCTGCCCGGATCAGTGGACGGTGCGTCCTGGTTCGGCGCCGGCCCCCGTGAGTCGTACCCGGATAGCATGCACGCAACGCTTGTGGGCCGCTACGCAGCCGGCATCGATGAGCTTTCGGTGGAATACGCCAAGCCGCAGGAATCGGGACACCGAAGTGCTGTCCGTTCCCTGGATCTTCACACGGCCGGCGCTCCTTGGATGCAGCTCGATGCCGTCCCGGACTCCCGCGGTCGCCTGCCCGGTTTCACGCTCTCCCGGCACACAGCGCAGGAGATCTCGGCGGCCGCACACCCGCACGATTTGCCAACCAGTCAGGGCAGCTTCCTGTACCTCGATGCCGCCCAGCACGGGCTCGGGTCCAGGGCGTGCGGACCGGATGTCTGGCCGGAGTACGCGCTGCGTCCGGAAGCGCGAACGCTCACGTTCCGGATCAGCGAAACCAGCTAGGCTCCCCCCGTTGCGGGGCCTGCTCTGCGCGCTTCCGAGCACGAATAGCGCGCAGAGCGGGCCACGCAACCGCCGTCAGGCAACCGCCACGGGCTCCTTCTTCGCTGCGTCCTTGCGGATGGTGGCGCTGATCACCGCGGCTACCGTGCACATGGCAGCTGCGCCCAGCCAAGCGTAGTTGTAGTGCCCGGTGGCATCGCGGATGAAGCCGGCCAGGAGTGCCGCCACGGCAGCCCCGAGCTGGTGGGCTGCGAATACCCAGCCGAACACCACGGAACCATCGGCACCGAATACCGAGCGGCAGATAGCTGCGGTGGGAGGGACGGTGGCAACCCAGTCGAGCCCGTAGACCACAACAAAGATGATCATGCTCGGCTCCACGGACGAGCCCAGCAGCAGCGGCAGCACCAGCAGTCCGATCCCCCTGAACTGGTAGTACACAGCAAGCAGCACTTTGGGGTTGAAACGGTCAGTCAGCCAACCCGACGCGATGGTCCCCACGATGTCGAAGATTCCGACGACGGCCAGCAAACCTGCCGCCGTGGTTTCGGGCATGCCGTGATCGTGCGCCGACGGAATGAAGTGCGTGCCGATCAGTCCGTTGGTGGTGGCTCCACAGATTGCGAAACCCGCAGCCAGCGCCCAGAACGTCCGGACTTTGCTGGCACGCTTGAGGACCTGCAGGGCACGGATCGCGGCGTTGGCGGAATCTCCTGAGCCTGGCGAGGCAACCACAGCGGCGGTCTTGCCTGGCGTCGTCGCGGTTGTTCCGGCGTCGGCGGCTTTGGTGCCAGGTTCATCTTTGGCGCCAGGTTCAGCAGCTGCAGCTTCTTCGGCACCGTAAGGCAACACCCCGACGTCGGCCGGTGAGTTCCGCAGCCAGCGCAGCACCAGCGGGACTACTGCGAGCGCACCCGCTGCGATGAGCAAAGATGCACCGCGCCAGCCCGGGTTCTGGGCAAGCGCCGCAATAAAGGGCAGGAACACCAACTGGCCGGCTGCACTACCGGCGGTCAGGATGCCGATCACCAGGCCACGGCTCTTGGCGAACCAGGTGTTGGCGATGGTCGCGGCGAAGACCAAGGCCATGGAACCGGTGCCCAGTCCAATGAGCAGCCCCCACGTGAGCAGGATCTGCCAGGACTGGTTCACGAAGACCGTCAGTGCTGAGCCGAGCCCGATCAGGCACAGAGCCAACGAGGTGACCTTGCGGATGCCGAAGCGTTCCATCAGGGCCGCGGCGAACGGAGCCGTCAAGCCGAACAGGACCAGGTTGATGCTGACGGCCAAGGACAGCACCGTGGTTGACCAGCCGAATTCCTCCTGCAGCGGGACCATGAGCACACCGGGGGCTGCACGGAATCCTGCCGCTCCAACCAAGGCAAGGAAGGCAACCGCGGCCACGATCCAGGCGGGGTGGAGGCGTGGGCGCTTGCCCGTCTTTACCGAAGGGGTCCGTGTTTCTTCGGGCGGGGTCCCTGTGACGTCGGGAGCGGTCATGCGGGGATCTCCATTTCGGGGGGAGCTGTTGTTCGGGTCTCAGCTGTTGTTCGGGTTTCAAGGGGTGCAACGGCGAGTGGGAGTGGATGGTCGCTGCGTGTGAAGCTGTGCCAGCTGGTGTTGGCCGCGGTGAGTCGGGTGCCGCAGTTGGTGCACGTGTCAGCAGACGACGTGGCTTGTCCGCAGTCCGTGTGAATGACACGCATATGCGAGACCTCACTGGGAGCGTTCAGGTGTTTCTCGGCCCAGATGATGATGGCGTTCAGCACGGGCAGCGCGTCCTCGCCTTTGGGCGTGAGGACGTATTCCTGTCGTGTCCTGGCGCCGTCCTGGTACGGCCTCTGGGCGAGCAGTCCGGCGTCGAGGAGCCAACCCAAGCGTTTGCTCAGGACGTTGTCGGCCACTTCGAGGCGTTGCTTAATGGCGTCGAATCGGCCGTTGCCGAAGAAGATTTCGCGCAGGACCAGGCTTCCCCAAGGGTCGCCGAGGACATCCAGGCCACGGGCGAGGCTGCACGTGCGGGCGGACCAGTCGGAACGAAGAGGCATGCGCTCAAAAGTAGCTGACTTCTCTAAAGAAAGCTAGATGTTACTTCCACGGCCACCGAACGACACACCCCTTTGGTTTGCCGCAGTGTCATCAGCGGTTCACCCTCCATGCCTACGCTTGCCCAGTCAACTCTGACCACGAAAGGCACCCCTGAATGTCATCGAACAACCCTGAATTGGTGAATCGTTCAACCAATAGGAGCGGCGGACTTTCCCGTCGCGGCTTCCTCGGTACCGCGGCTGCAGCGACGGCGCTTGCGGCCACGGGATCCCTGCTGCCACCCTCAGTGCAGGCTGCGATGGCCAAGCCGGTCCCGCCGGGTAGCCTGCAGTCCATCAAGCACGTGATTGTGCTGATGCAGGAAAACCGGTCCTTCGACCACTACTTCGGCTCGCTCCGAGGCGTCCGGGGATACGGCGATAAGTCCTTCACTCGGCTACCCAACGGCAAGTCGATGTTCGAGCAGCCCCGCGCGACCGGGGAGACCGTACTGCCGTTCTCACTTCGCAAGGCCGCGGAACTGGCCGGCCGGCCGGGCTCCGATATCCAGTACCTGGGCGATCTGGACCACTCCTTCAACGGCACCACGACGGCATGGAACAACGGCTGGTGTGACAAATGGATTCCCGCGAAGAGCGCCTCCACCATGACCTTCTACGAGCGCCAGGACATCCCTCTGCAGTACGAGCTTGCAGATACGTTCACCATCTGCGACGCCTACCACTGCTCCGTTAACGGCTCCACCAATCCCAACCGCAACTACCTCTGGAGCGGAACCACGGGCAACGAGCCGGGCAGCACCAAGCGCGCCGTGACCAACGCGGCCTATGGCTACGATCACGGCGGCTACGGCTGGACCACCTACCCTGAGCGCCTGGAACAGTCAGGGGTCTCGTGGAAGATCTACCAGGACTGGGACAACTTCACCGATAACGCAGTGGAGTACTTCCAAACATTCAAAGCGATCGGACGCAAGATGCTCGCATCGGTGGAGGGAAACCTTCGCACCACCGAGGAGTTCTACGACCAGCTCTCCGGGAAATCCCCTGCCGAACAGGATCGCCTCCTCGCCCAGCTGGAGCAGGGCCGCGCCGCCCTCACGGATACCGAGAGGGCGCTCTTCGACAAAGCCATGTGGCGAGGGCGTCCCGACACCCTCCTGGAGCGCCTCAGCGCAGACATCACCGGCGGTACTTTGCCGCAGGTCAGCTGGCTGGTGCCGTCCGCGGCCGATTCCGAGCACCCTGGCGCCTCCACCCCGGTGGGCAGTGCCAACTTCGTCTACCGACTCCTGGACACTGTGGCCAGCAACCCGGACACCTGGGACAGCACCGCCATCTTCCTGAACTTCGACGAGAATGACGGCTACTTCGACCACGTCCCACCGCCCGTCCAGCCGCGACCAACGTCAGGCGAGTCCACTGACTGGACCACGGCGCGGCCCATTGGCCTGGGGCCCCGGGTGCCCATGACCGTCGTTTCACCATGGACCGTGGGCGGCTATGTAAGCTCCGAAATTTTCGACCACACCTCGGTGCTCCGCTTCCTGGAACGCTGGACGGGCGTAGAGGAACCGAACATCTCGCCGTGGCGCAGGGAAGTCTGCGGTGACCTGACGGGCGTCTTCAACTTCGCTTCGCCCGGCACTCCGCCGACGCTGGACCACCCGGCCGCTGTTCCCGCCAAGATCAGCCGCTGGCGCCCGAATCCCCCGGCCGTCCAGGTAGCTCCCCCCCAGGAACAAGGAACCCGTCCGGCCCGCCCTCTCCCCTACAGGCCGCAGGTCTCGGCCAAGGTTCAGCGCGGAGGCATTGCCCTGGCATTAGCTAACAGCGGCACCAGCTCCACGCACTTCACCATCTACGGCTACGCGGGGGAGGTCACCGAGCCACGGCACGCCGATGTCCTCGGCAACCAGACCGTGGACCTCCCCGTCGCAGCTTCCGGCGCCTTCGACGTCGTCGTCACCGGCCCTAACCGGTACCAGTACGAACTGAAGGGCACGACGGCGGGCGCAGCGTCCGGCGTCGACGTCACCGTGAACGGTCGCCGCGGCAACAAGGCCGTGGAGCTGGAAGTGCGGAATAACGGCACCGAACCCGTGACCCTGAAGCTGGAGTCACTGCAGTACGCGGACAGCCAGGACAACGTGAAGCTCAAGCCGGGGCACACTAAGAAGATCGGCTGGGAAACCCTGAACGGTTGGTACGACCTGGAAGTCACGTCTGCCGAAGACACCACGTTCCGCCGCCGCCTGACCGGCCGTGAAGAAGACGGACGCGAAGGAATCTCCGGCTAGCCAAGAGGACCGGCATGAAGAAATCCGGCCCTTGTCCGCCCCACTCGCCGTAGAGCGGTGAGGAGAGCGGACAAGGGCCGGATTCGTTGGTGCTAGCCGATCTTGGCGAAAGCCTGTTCCAGGTCTGCGATCAGGTCTTCGGCTTCTTCGATGCCGCAGGACAGGCGCAACAGGTTGACTGGAACAGCCAACTCGGTACCCTTCACCGAAGCGTGGGTCATCTCCGAGGGGTAGTTCATGAGGGACTCAATGCCGCCCAGGGACTCCGCAAGCGTGAACACCGACGTCGATTCAGCAACGGTGCGTGCCGCGGCCTCGCCGCCCTTGAACTGCACGGACACCATGCCGCCGAACTTCTTCATCTGCTTGGCGGCGAGCTCGTGCCCGGGGTGGTCCGGGAGGCCCGGGTACAGCACGGCTTCAACCTCGGGACGCTGCAGCAGCCATTCAGCCACAGCCTGGCCGTTCTCGCTGTGGCGGTCCATGCGGACGCCCAAAGTCTTCAAACCACGGGTGGTCAGGAAGGCGTCCATCGGGCCGGACACGGCGCCCACGGCGAACTGGATGAACCCGATCTTCTCGGCAAGCTCAGCGTCCTTGACCACAATGGCACCGCCAACCACATCGGAGTGGCCGCCGATGTACTTCGTAGTGGAGTGGACCACAACATCGGCACCCAAGGCGAGCGGGGTCTGCAAGTAGGGGGACGCGAAAGTGTTGTCCACCACCAGGAGGGCACCGGCGTCGTGCGCTACGGCGGCGAGTGCCTCGATGTCCGTGATCTTCATCATCGGGTTGGACGGCGTCTCCACCCACACGATGCGCGTTTTGTTGGCTGCAACAGCGGAGGCTACGGCGTCGAGGTCGGCCATGTCCACGGGAGTGTTGCCGATGCCCCAGTCGCCCAGGACGCGGTTGATGAGGCGGTAGGTGCCACCGTAGGCGTCGTTGCCCAGCACGATGTGGTCGCCGGGGCGCGCGATGGCACGGATCAGGGAATCCTCGGCTGCGAGGCCCGAACCAAAGGAGAACGCAGCGGTACCGCCTTCGAGGGCGGCGAGCTGCTCCTGGAGGGCGTCGCGAGTCGGGTTGCCGCCGCGGCCGTATTCATATCCTGAGCGCAGGTTCCCGATGCCATCCTGGGCGTATGTAGAGCTGAAGTGCAGCGGGGGCACCACAGCACCGGTCACCGGCTCGAAGGCCTGTCCGGCGTGGACGGCGCGCGTGTTGAACCCGGCGTTGTTGCTGGCAGACATGGAAGCTCCTCTAGGTTCGTTCAAGGTTGGTTCGGTTGAATGTTTGATCAAGCGCGCGGGCTTAGTTGCTCAAGTACGCCAGGAGGTCATGGCGCGTCAGGATGCCCACCGGAGCACCCAGGAAGGTCACCATGACGGTATCGACGTCGGATAGCAGCTCCCGCGCGGCGGAAATGGTTTCCAGGGAGCCGATCACGGGGAGCCGGTCCCCCATGTGTTCGGAGATCTTGTCTGACAGCTTGGCTTCGCCACGGAACAGTTTGCTGGTGAGGCTCCGCTCGTCCACGGCTCCCATGACCTCGCCCATCACCACGGGCGGCTCCTGTGAAAGGACCGGGATGTGGGAGACGCCGAACTCGTTCATGATGTTGATGACATCGCGGACGGTCTCGTTCGGGTGGATGTGCACCAGGTCCGGCATCTCGCCGGTCTTGGATTTGAGGACCTCGCCCACGGACGCCTCTTCGCCGCCGGAAAGGAAGCCATAGGAACGCATCCACTGGTCGTTGAAAATCTTGGCGAGGTAGCCGCGGCCGGAATCCGGCAGGATCACCACTACGACGGCGGATTCGTCCAGGTCCTTGGCTGCCTGCAGTGCGGCAACCACGGCCATCCCCGAGGAACCGCCCACCAGGAGACCCTCTTCCCGCGCGAGGCGACGGGTCATTGAGAAGGAGTCAGCGTCGGATACGGCGATGACGTCGTCCGGTACGGAGGGATCGTAGTTGTCGGGCCACATGTCCTCGCCGACGCCCTCAACGAAGTACGGCCTGCCGGTGCCGCCTGAGTAGACCGAACCTTCCGGATCGGCGCCGATGACCTTGACCCGGCCGCCGTCGGACTCTGCGCGGTCAGCGGAAACCTGCTTGAGGAAGCGGCCGGTGCCGGTGATGGTGCCACCGGTTCCGGCGCCGATGACCACATGCGTGACCCTGCCGTCGGTGTCCTGCCAGATTTCCGGACCTGTCGATTCGAAGTGGCTGCCGGGGGCGGCAGGGTTGGAGAACTGGTCCGGCTTGAAGGCGCCCGGGATTTCCCTGACCAGTCGGTCGGAGACGCCGTAGTAGCTCTGCGGGCTGTCGGGAGGCACAGACGTGGGCGTCACCACAACCTCGGCACCGTAGGCCTGCAGGACTGCGCGCTTGTCCTCGCCCACTTTGTCCGGCACCACGAAAACGCACTTATAGCCCTTTTGCTGGGCCACGAGCGCCAGGCCCACTCCGGTGTTGCCCGAGGTGGGCTCAACGATGGTTCCGCCGGGCTTGAGCCTGCCGTCCTTTTCCGCTTCTTCGATCATCTTCACGGCGATCCGGTCCTTGATGGATCCGCCGGGGTTGACGTATTCGAGCTTCACGAGGACGGTGGCTTTGATCCCCTCCGTGACGTGGTTGAGCTTGATGAGCGGCGTATTGCCGATGAGGTCCAACACGGACTGGGCGTACTTCATAGGTACAAAGTTACCGCGTGGTCGCTATGGGACTTGACCCGAGTCAGTTCGTGCTCAGGTCCCGGCGGAGGTGTCGTTCTGCCACACACCCAAAACATTGCCCTCGGTGTCCTTGAAGTAGGCGTACCAGCCCATGGTGGGTACAGCGTCCTTGGCCTGGACCACACTGCCACCTGCCGACTCGATCTGTCCGAGCGCGGCATCAATATCGTCCACATCGATGGTGAGGATGGGGGTCTTCAGATTATCCGTGCGCGGGAACAGGGCTCCGTTGATGGCTCCGGGTTCCTTGGGCGTACCCGTTTGCTCATCGGAAGGTGCCGTAAGGGCGATGGTGTAGTCCATCCCCTGCATAGGGCTCAGGTTCCAGCCGAACGCACTCTCGTAGAAAGTGTTGGCCCTGTCTGTGTTGTCCGTCGGAATCTCGAAATGCACTATGGCGGCCATGATTCGCGCTCCTTGTTCCTGGGATTTGTCCTGGGATATGGCGCGGCCCACCCACGCCACATCACGGAGTCTAGACCCGGCCGGCGCCTGCCGTAAGGGGTTCTGTCTGCAGATTGTCAGCCGGGCGTGGGACCATAAAAACATGACCATCGCAGACGCCCCGCCCGTTGTTGCGGCCGCGGCGGATGCGGCCGTCCGGTGGCATCCGGGCGGTTCCTTCCGCCTGGACCAGACCATGTTTCCGCTCATGCGCGGCAACGCGGATCCGTCCTTCGCAGCGCACACCAGCGGATTTTGGATGGCGTTCACTACTCCTTCCGGCCCGGTGACCCTCCGCCTCTCGGGAGGTGGCCTGGGGGTGGATTCCTTCGTGGACGCCCAGGCATGGGGACCCGGAGCGGAGGACGCCGTGGCCGGCGTGCCCAGGCTGCTGGGCGCCGAGGACGATTGGTCGTCTTTCGACGAGCCTGCCTTCCATGCCACTCTTCCGCGGCTGGTTACAGAGGCACGACGCCGGAACCTGGCTCTGCGGCTGCCCTCCACCGGGCGGGTGGTTGATTCCTTGGTGCCCACCATTTTGGAGCAAAAGGTCACCACCTTGGAGGCAAGGCGCGGCTACCGGTATTTGATGTACCGCTTCGGAACGCCTGCCCCGGGCAAGGCCCCTGCCGGGCTCCTCGTTCCTCCCACCGCCAGGCAGTGGCTGTCCGTCCCTTCGTGGGAGTGGCACA
The DNA here is from genome assembly GCF_017876035.1 of Pseudarthrobacter sp. PvP004. Taxonomy (NCBI): domain Bacteria; kingdom Bacillati; phylum Actinomycetota; class Actinomycetes; order Micrococcales; family Micrococcaceae; genus Pseudarthrobacter; species Pseudarthrobacter sp. PvP004. The sequence continues at coordinate 353,526 of NZ_JAGINL010000001.1, read as the reverse complement.
AGGCCGGGGTTGGACCACAACGATCGGCCACAGTCATGCGGGCGCTGCAATCCGCCGTCGCGCTTGAACGTCTTGCTGAGCTGGACCCGGCGAAGGCCGGCGCCAAACTGCAGACCATTCCGGGCATCGGCATCTGGACCGCCGCTGAAGTTGTCCAACGGACCCACGGCTGCCCTGATTCGATTTCCGTGGGCGACTACCACCTGGCCGCCTATGTGGGGTACGCCCTGACTGGGCAAAAAACAGATGACGCCGGCATGATCGAGTTGCTGGAACCGTGGCGCGGTCAGAGGCAGCGACTGGTCCGCATGCTGTATTTGAGCGGCTTCCGCAAACCCACGTTCGGGCCGCGCATGACTGTTCAGGATCACCGCGGACACTGAGTTTTTATTGCGGACGGGAGCTGTCCGCAGGGGCATGGACGGTCATTTCCGGCGGGTATACCGTGGCGCTTAGGAGCCATCACAAGCCGTCCCTGGAGTGACCGTGATCCACACCAACAAGCTCACTAAGACCTTCACCGTTAAGAAGGAAACCGTCGAGGCCGTGAAGGGCGTGGACATCCACGTCGCCCCGGGCGAACTGGTTGCCTTCCTTGGCCCGAACGGCGCCGGCAAGTCCACCACCCTGCGGATGCTGACCACTTTGTTGAAACCAACGTCGGGATCGGCCACTGTGGCCGGCGTCGACGTCGAAAAGGACCCCGCCGGCGTGCGTGCCCGGATCGGTTACATCGGCCAAGGCAATGGCGGCGGGCACAGCTACCGGGTGATCGACGAACTGATCATGCAGGGCCGCTTCTACGGTATGAACACCACAGACGCCAAAGCCCGCGCCGAGACCCTCATGGCATCTTTAGACCTCAGCGACCTGGCCAAGCGCACAGTAATCAAACTTTCCGGCGGGCAACGACGACGCATGGACGTGGCCCTCGGGCTGATGCACTCCCCTGGCTTGCTGTTCCTCGATGAACCTTCCACCGGCATGGATCCACAGAACCGTGCAAACCTCTGGGAGCACATCATGCGCATGCGCGAGGAACACGGGACCACCATTGTGCTGACCACCCATTACATGGATGAGGCCGACTCCATGTCCGAGCGCGTGATCGTGATCGACCACGGGACCATCATCGCCGACGACACCGCCTCACGGCTCAAAGCGAACCTCGCCGGTGACCTCCTGGCAGTGGAGGTCGCCGCCGGTTCGGCGTCGGAAGTGCGTGGCCTGCTGGGCCGCGCCGCCGCCGAGGGCGACATGGAGGAAAACGCGTACGACGGCGTGGTCCGCTTCCGCCTCCGGCTGGCCCAAGGCGCCCAACTGGCTCCCGGGTTGCTGAAGGAAATGCACGACGCCGGCGCTCCCGCCCAGTCACTGGAGTTGAAACCGCCCACGCTGGACGACGTTTTCCTGGAATTGACCGGCCGCAGCCTGCGGGAAGGAGCTGAAGTCTGATGATCGAACAAGCCGTTGCCCCGGGTGTCACTGCCCAAAAACGCGGACCGCGCAGCGTAGTGACCGATACATGGTTCGTGTTCTGGCGCGAGATGCTGCTGCCGATGCGGGATCCGTTCTCACTGATCTTCTCCCTCATCCAACCGCTGGTGTTCCTGGGTTTGTTTGGGCCGTTGCTGGGCTCTGCAGTAGGTGCTCCGGCCTTCGGTGGGCAGTCCACGCTGCAATGGTTCCTTCCCGGAGTGGTGGTGATGATCGCACTGTTCGGCACCTCCATGACCGGTTCAAACCTGCAGTACGAACTCATGACCGGTTCCTATGAAAGGATCCTGGCCACACCACTGTCCCGTTCCTCGCTGATGATTGGCAGGGCGCTGAAGGAGTGGGCTCCCCTGGTGTTGCAAGGCTTGCTGATCTCCGTGGTCTGCATCCCCTTTGGTTTCGTTTTCTACCCCTTGCACGTGGTGTTGGGGCTGGTGATCCTGGGCGTCTTCGGCATTGGGCTGGGGGCTTTGTCCTATGCACTGGCCTTGGTCTCGCAGAACAAGGAATGGATCTTCTGGGGCGTGCAGCAAACCCTGCTGTTCCCGCTGATGATCCTGTCCGGCATCATGCTCCCCATTGAGGCCGGTCCGGGGTGGATGAAGGTGGCCAGCCTGTTCAATCCGCTGACCTACTTGGTCAATGCTGAACGGGAGTTGTTTGCCGGGCGCATCGGCATGGACACGCTGTGGGGACTCGTGGCCGCAGTGGTGACGGCCGCCGTCGGACTTGTAGTGGGTATCCGGACCATCAGCCGCAACACGAACTAGTTAGAGGTGGAGCCGGGAGACCGCTTCCTGCCGCATGTCCACCTTCCGCACCTTGCCGGACACCGTCATGGGGAAGGACTCGCGGACGTCAACGTAGCGCGGGATTTTGTAGTGGGCCAGCTTTCCGCGACAGTACTCCGCCAGCTCCTCGGCGGTCAGGGCAGGAGACCCGGGCTTGAGAATGATGCACGCCATCAGTTCTTCGCCGTACTTCTCGTCCGGGACGCCGATGACCTGCACATCCTGGATGGACGGGTGGAGGTACAGGAATTCCTCGATCTCGCGCGGGTAGATGTTCTCCCCGCCGCGGATCACCATGTCCTTGATGCGGCCCTCGATCACCAGGTAGCCGTCCTCATCCATGCGGGCAAGGTCACCGGTGTGCATCCAGCCTTCGGCGTCGATCGCCTCCGCGGTTTTGTCCGGTTGGCCCCAGTAGCCCTGCATCACCGAGTAGCCCCGTGTGCAGAGCTCGCCGATGACACCGCGCTCCACAACTTCCATGGAGCCGGGGTCAAAAATGCGGCTCTCAAGGTGCGGCATGGACCGGCCTACCGTGCTGGTCCGCTGCTCCAGCGTGTCCCCCGCACGGGTCATGGTGGACACGGGCGAGGTCTCCGTCATGCCGTAGCAAATGGCAACATCCACCATGTGCATCTCATCGATGACCCGGCGCATCACTTCGATGGGACACAGGGAACCGGCCATCACTCCTGTCCGCAGCGTGGAGAGATCGTAGGAAGCGAAATCCGGTAACGCGAGCTCAGCGATGAACATGGTGGGCACGCCGTACAACGATGTCCCGCCGAAGTCCTGCACCGCTTCCAACGCCGCCGACGCGTTGAACCCGCGGCCCGGAATGATGGTGGCCGCACCGAAACTCAGCGCGTTGAGATTCCCGATCACCATGCCGAAGCAGTGGTAGAACGGTACCGGGATCACCACCCGGTCATGTTCGGTGTAGTTCAGGAGCCGGCCGATCGAATGACCGTTGTTGAGGATGTTGTGGTGCGTCAGGGTGGCCCCCTTGGGGAACCCCGTGGTGCCCGAGGTGTACTGCAGGTTGATGGGATCGTACGGGTCAAGTTCGCCCATGCGGTCCCGCAGGGCTGAAGTCCCGACGCCGTCCGCCCGGGTCAGGAGTTCGGCATACGTGAGTTCATGGTCGGCTTCCGGGACGCCCAAGGTGAGGCCCAGTTCCGGCGCCCCCGGAAGGAAGACGATCTCCCGGAGCTCGGGACAGTTGCTGGCCGCATCCCTGGCCATGCCCACGTAGTCGCTGTTCTTGTCACTTGGTGCGGCCACCAGCATTCTCATGCCGTTCTGCTTCACCACGAACTCCAGCTCGTGACTCCTGTACGCCGGGTTCACGTTGACCAGCACAGCGCCGATCTTGGCCGTGGCGTACTGAAGGATGGTCCACTCGGCACAATTGGGACTCCAGATGCCGATCCTCTCACCCTTGGCCACGCCCATGGCGAGCAGCGCGCGGGCGAGGCGATCGACGTCGTCGTTCAGCTTCTGGTAGCTCCACCTGCGGGCGTCACCGCCTGGAGTAGCAGCGGCCTCGATCAGCGCATCCCGCAAGGGAAACCGGGACGCGATGCGCTCAAAATTAGCGCCAATGGTCTCTTCGAGCAGCGGGACGTCAGTGTCTCCGGCGGTATAGGACAACATGACGGAACGCTACCAAGGGACTGCTCGCAACAGAACCGTAACCACCTCCAGCAGCACCGTGTCCTGCAGGTAGGGTTGGAGCCATGAGTGCACCCATTGACCTGCAGGCCACGTTCATCCCCAACGAAGGCGAATTCTTCCGCGTGAAGCTCGCTCTGGAAATCGCCATCGACGAGGTCGTCAACGAGCCCGGCTGCATCCGTTACGAACTGACCGAAGCCACCGAGGAAAAGCTCGTCCTCACGGAACGCTGGGAATCCGAAGAGCTCCTGGAGAAGCACTCCAAGGGCATCGCCGTGCAGGACCTGAACGAGTCCCTCAGCGCACTGCTCGCCGAGCCGGTCAAGCTCGAACGGCTCTGATCGCCGCAAGACTGCCAGAACACCTTAAACACGTCGAGGTCGCCGGAATTTTCCGGCGACCTCGATGCTTTCCGGCGACCTTGATGATTCGGGCCCGCCGTTTGTTCTTAGTTTTCCTGGGCCTCGGCGCGCGCCTTGGCAACGTGGGCGTGGACCTCTTCCATGTCCAGGCCCTTCACGGCCTCGATGACCTGCTCAAGCTGCGGACCGTTGAGGGCTCCCGGCTGCGAGAAGACCAGAACCTTTTCGCGGAATGCCATGAGCGTCGGGATGGACGTGATCCCGGCTTCGGCGGCGAGTTGCTGCTCGGCCTCGGTGTCTACCTTCGCGAACACGACGTCGGTGTGCTTCTCCGAGGCTGCCCCGTACGTGGGGGCAAACTGGCGGCACGGGCTGCACCAGGCAGCCCAGAAATCCACCAGGACAATGTCGTTGTCCTCGATGGTCGATGCGAACTGTTCTCCAGTGATGTCAACTGTAGCCATGCTTCCACGGTACGCGACACCGCTTGCTAAGTCCCGTGGAGGGGCGCCCTGTTCGCTTCCCGCGTCAACGGGAATAAACGCGCACCGTGCACTCTCTTGATCCGGACTGAACAGCTGTTTAGTCTATGAAACATGCGTTCAAACGCAGCGGATCTCACCACGCGGGCCCGCATCCGCGACGCCGCAATCGGGCTGTTCGGCCGCGACGGATTCTCCCGCGCCACAGTCAGGGCGGTGGCCGCAGTTGCCGGTGTCAGTCCGGGCCTGGTCATTCACCATTTCGGCAACAAAGCCGGGCTCCGTGAGGCTTGTGATCAGCACGTCCTCGCCCAAACAGCAACCCAAGGCCGCGAGAAAACGGACCCGGGATCCACACGGCAGTTGATCCAGGACTACCTGAACCACCCGGACCAGTACTCCGACGAAATTGCCTACATCCGCCGCGTCCTGAGCGATGAGTCGGAAGCCGGCGACGCCTTTTTCGACACCGTCGTGAGGCAGACCCAGGACATCATCCACGCCGGAATCGAGGCCGGCACCATCCGGAAGTTCGACGACGTCCGGTCCACCGCCGTCGTCATCGCCTCCAACAGCCTGTCGATCCTCATGCTGGGCAGGCACCTCTCCCGGACACTGAGAACTGCAGCCCCCGAGCCCCACGGCATCGGCCCCGAGCTTCTCCGGCAGCTCACCTTGCCCGCCCTGGAGATTTACACACACGGCTTTTACACGGACTCGCGATTCCTGGACGCGGCCCGCGACGTATTACAGCAAAGCACCAGCAACGCCGGAAGGGAGCATGCCCTGTGACCCAGGCAATCGTCGTCGAGGGTTTGCGCAAGAAGTTCGGACCCCGGGAAGTCCTGCACGGACTGGATTTCGCGGTGGAATCAGGGACTGTATTCGGCGTTATCGGGCCGAACGGTGCGGGCAAGACCACCACCATGCGCTGCCTGCTGGACATCATCCGGCCCAGCGCGGGGTCCATCTCGGTGCTCGGACAGGATCCCCGGCAGGCAGGTACGGCCCTCCGCCGCAGGATCGGTTACCTTCCCGGCGAACTGCATTTGGAAAACCGGACCACCGGCCGCCGCGTGCTGGAACACTTCGCGGCGATCAGCGGCCCCGTGGACCCTCAGCATGTCAAGCAGCTCGCTGAGCGGCTGGACCTTGATCTTGATCGCCAGACCCGGAAGCTCTCCAAAGGGAACAAACAGAAGCTGGGACTGCTGCAGGCCTTCATGCACAAACCTGAACTCCTGGTGCTCGACGAACCCACCAGCGGACTGGATCCGTTAGTCCAGCAGGTGTTCCATGCGATGGTTCGCGAGGCCGTGGATGATGGCGCAACAGTGTTCCTCAGCTCGCACGTTCTCAGCGAAGTACAACAAGCCGCCGACGCAGTGGCCATCCTCCGCGACGGTGAAATCGTCACCGTTTCCACGGTGGAGGAGCTCAGGACGGCAGCGGTCCGGCAGCTACGGTTCAATAGCACCGGGACGGAACCGCACGACGTCGGCGCGCTGCTGGCCAGGGTGCCGGGAGTCGCCAATGTGACAGTACGGGAGCTCAAGGCCGACGGGCACACTGCCGGAACAGTCGAGGCGGTGGCGACGCTGTCCGGCCACGTCCAGCCGCTGGTCCAGGAACTGGCCAAGTTGAACCTCACGGACCTGGTCCTCGAAGAACCCGATTTGGAGGAAGCCGTGTTGACTCTCTATGCCGGCCAGCCGCCAGGGCTTGGTCAGCCTCCAAGGCTTGGCCAGTCCGCTGGGAATGGCCAGTCCGCTGGGAATGGCAGGACACCCGGCCGCCACACGGAAGGAGCGCACCGTGCCTAGGATTCTGCCCCTGTTCACCAAGGCCCTGACCGACTCGTGGCGTTCAACGTTGGCGTGGGCGCTGGGTTTGTCGGCGGCGTGCATGCTGTACCTGCCGCTGTATCCCTCGATCGGAGGCAGCGCACAGATGCAGGACCTGATCAATGCGCTGCCGCCCGAAATGACCAAAGCCCTGAACTATGACCAAATCGCGTCCGGGCCCGGCTACACCCAAGCCACCATGTTCGGGCTGATCGGATTCCTGTTGATGTCCATGGCCTCGATCGGCTGGGGCGCCGCGGCTGTGGGTGGCGACGAGGAATCCGGATTGCTTGAACTGACGCTCGCGCACAGCGTCACACGAGTGCAGGTAGTCCTCGAACGCGCCCTGGCGATCCTGGTTCGTATTGCCCTGCTTTCGGTGCTCGTCTTCCTGCTGGTGCTGGGACTGAACGGACCCTCTCAACTCAGCATCGACGTCGGTCATCTCGCCGGAGCGGTACTGCTGTTCGCCGCACTGGCGCTGCTCAGCGGGACAGCCGCGCTCTGCGCCGGTGCGCTCAGCGGCCGGAAGGTGTACGGGATCGCGGCCGGCGCCGCCGTGGCCGTTCTCGGGTATGTCTTCAACGCGGTGGGACGGCAAAGTCCCGACGTCGAATGGCTGCTGAACTTGTCGCCCTACCACTGGGCGTACGGCAACTCCCCAGTGGCCAACGGTGCTGACTGGGGAGCCGCCGCGGGCCTGTACGGCATCTCGGCAGCACTCATTGTGCTCGGAGCCGTGGCGCTGCAGCGACGCGACGTAGGGGTTTAGCTCCAGACGTGCGGGGCGGGACGACGCGCTCCGGGGAGGGCGTTGTTCTCCCGCCACTCGTGGATCCACTCGGGCAATTCCAGGTCAGCCGGCGGCGCTCCGAACTCAGCGATGATTTCTTCCTGCGTGACGGGTTTGCCCTTATGGACCAACCGGGTGGCGATGTGCGCCCGGGCATAGATTTCACCGTCCACCACCATGCGCTGCTCAAAGTAGATGGCCTTGGTATCCAGCCCGATGATGCGGCTTTCGATGGTGTATTGCTGCCACAGTTGCAGGGACTTGCGGAAGGCGATGGTCTCCCCTGCTGCCACCGGACTCCACCCCCGCTTGCGCATCCTTGTCCAGATGCCGCTGCGGACCATGAGGTCGAAACGGCCGAGGTCCATCAAGGAGAAATACATGCCGTTATTGACGTGCATCGCGATGTCGATGTCGGTGGGCAGAACTCGCAAGGGCAGCGATGATTCTTCCCAGACGCCCAATTTTGAGCGCTTGGATGACGTGAACAGCAGCATGAGGGTACGAAGAAGCAGGTGCATAATCCAATGTTACCCGCCGGTAACTTTGGAGGGAATATGGCGCCCGCATTGTGGACCCGGCTCTTAGCGCAACGGCCGTTTATGTCCAACGATTGCACTAACGTTTACCGCCGGTTCATGAAAGCCATGCACAATATCTGAAACTCATATTGATCGAACACCTAAGGGGGAACCTTTGAGCACACTGCAAACCACCAGGCCGCAAGGCGACGTTTGGCCGGAACTCTCCCGCCACCAGGATGTGGTCCTCCAGGATGCCCGCGGCAACCGCATCGAGGGAACCATCGATGGCATGACCGATGACCGCAGCACCCTGTGGATCCAACTCAAGGGTGGCCTGGGCCGCCAACTGATTCACCACTTGGACGGCTACTGGCTGGAGACGCCGGCCGCCTGATCCAGTCCAGTAAAGGCAGGGCCTTCGCGGTAGCTAGTATTCCCCTATGACTCAAGCGCGATACCGGGACCTCGTCGAATGGCCCCTGATGGCCACGGCACTGATTTTCCTCACGGCTTACGCGTGGCAGGTTATCGGTCGCATCAGCGGCGCCGAGGCAACCCCCTTCGAGGTTGTCCTCTGGATCACGTGGGGAATCTTCGCATTGGACTACTTCGTCAACCTCTGGCTTGCCGAAGACCGGATGCGGTGGTTCCTCTGGAACCTGCACGAACTCCTGATCGTGGTGCTCCCCTTCTTCCGGCCACTCCGGTTGCTGAGGCTGGTCACTTTGCTGTCCGTCCTGCAACGCACCGTTGGTGAAACCCTCCGCGGACGCGTCGCCACCTACGTTGCAGGCGCGGCAGCCATGCTGATCCTCATCGGGGCTCTGGCCGTGCTGGACGTGGAGCAGAACGCCCCCGACGCCAAGATCGTCACCTTCGGGGACGCTGCGTGGTGGGCCATCACCACCATCACCACCGTGGGTTATGGCGACCTCTACCCCGTGACTCCCATCGGCAGGATCGTCGCAGCAGCCCTCATGATGAGCGGGATCGCGGTTCTGGGTATTGTCACAGCGTCCATCGCTTCCTGGCTCCTGCAGCGAATCGAAGAGAATGCCGAAGGCGTGGCAGCGGCAGCAGAAGTCAAGGCTGTCGCAGCGGAGGAACCAGTCAGGGCCGAGCTGGCCGATCTGGTGACGGAGATCGCAGCGCTGCGGATGGAGATCGCGGAGCTTAGGCAAGCCACGGCGCCCAGGCAAGGGCACGAGGCTTAGTCCAGCGTCCCGTAACGGGTTGCCAGGCGACCTCTGGTTTGGCCGTACGCTCACCACCAACTTCGAGGACTCACGTGGCGTGGCGCGCCGTGGCTTCCGGCGTGTCACCCGGCTTTCCGGTTCAAAGTGGGTGACAGCCGCACAGCCTCGCGTTGGCCCTCCCCCACCGGCGGCGAAAACAAAGAGGAAGACCATAGGAAAACGAAAAATCCCCGGAACCAGTGGTTCCGGGGATTTTCCTTGGGTGGCAGATGAGGGATTCGAACCCCCGTAGGCGTTGCCAGCTGATTTACAGTCAGCCCCCTTTGGCCGCTCGGGTAATCTGCCGAACTTCAAAAGAAGATCACTTCCGGAGACCGTTTCTTTTAGATCCGGTAACCGAAGGCAGAGATAACCTTACAGAAGTTTCTGCGAAGAATCTAATCGGGGCGGGATGCCCGGGATGTCGCGGTATTTCAGGCTTCCCCGAGGATCCTGCCGGCAAGTTTCGCTTCGAACTTTTCGGCCTGCTCGGCAGTGATCTGGTTGAGTTGCACAGCCCGCAGCAAATCTGCGTGCACACCGTCCATTCGCGAGGTGGCATCGGGAACAGGGCTGAGGACGATCGACGCTGCCACTGCCGCGGCCGCCACGGCACTCGCTGCGGCAACTGCTGCCGTGCCAATGGAGCCGGCTGCTGCAGACGCGGATTTGCTGATGGACTGGACGGCCTTGCTGCTCATGCTGATCCTCCGACGAAGCGTTCTTCCAACTGGTACAACTCTCAACCTGCTGCCTCAGTTCCAACCCTGCGTGTGCTGTGAGCGAACTGTGAAAGTCCTCCACAGTCCCAAGTGGCGCCTTCCGTACTAGGCTGGATGCCAGACCACCCCGCCCTCACAGGGCCCCCAACCTAAGGAGAGTCATGGCAGGCGAATCCACATTCGACGTCGTCAGCAAGGTAGACAAGCAAGAGGTCGCCAACGCGCTGAACCAGTCCCAGAAGGAAATCGCGCAGCGATACGACTTCAAGGGCGTCGGCGCAGAGATCGACTTCAGCGGCGAAAAGATCCTCATGAAGGCCAACTCCGAGGACCGCGTCCTGGCTGTCCTGGATGTCTTCCAGTCCAAGCTCATCAAGCGCGGCATCTCGCTGAAGTCCCTGGACCAGGGAGAGCCTTTCCCCTCCGGCAAGGAGTTCCGCCTGGAGTGCTCCATCAAGGAGGGCATCGCCCAGGACATCGCCAAGAAGATCAATAAGATCATCCGCGATGAAGCCCCAAAGTCCGTCAAGTCTCAGATCCAGGGCGACGAACTCCGCGTCACGTCCAAGTCCCGCGATGACCTGCAGGAGACCATGAACATCCTCAAGAAGTTCGAAGAGGCCGATCTCCAGTTCGTGAACTTCCGCAGCTAGTCCACGCTTAAACGTTGCTGGCCCGCTTTTCCGTGGTTGTTCAACCACGGAAAGCGGGCCAGGGACGTTTAAGCCACTTACAACAGCGGGCGCCCGGCCATCCGTTCCAATCGGCTGATTCGTTCTTTCATGGGCGGATGCGTGGAGAACATGCGCCGTATGCCGCCGCCGCGGAACGGGTTGGCGATCATCAGGTGCGAGGCATTGACCAGCCGCTGGTCCGGCGGGAGCGGGAGCTGGCTGACGCCGGATTCGATCTTGCGCAGGGCTGAGGCGAGCGCCAACGGATCGCCGGTCAGCTCCGCGCCGTCTTCATCGGCGTCGAATTCACGGGTGCGGGAGATGGCCATCTGAATCAGTGACGCCGCGAAGGGCGCGAGCAAGGCCATCGCGATGGTGGCCAGCGGGTTGGCGTTGCGCCGGTCGCCGCTGCCGAAGATCAGCAGCATCTGCCCCACGGAAGTGATGACACCGGCCACGGCAGCTGCAACGGACGACGTCAGGATGTCGCGGTTGTACACGTGCATCAGCTCATGCCCCAGGACGCCCCTGAGTTCGCGGGCGTCGAGCAGGTGGAGGATGCCCTCGGTGCAGCACACGGCAGCATTCTTGGGGTTGCGTCCGGTGGCGAAAGCGTTGGGTGTCATGGTGGGTGAGAGGTAGATCCGCGGCATGGGCTTGTTGGCACGCACGGACAGTTCTCGAACGATCTGGTACAGCTGCGGTGCCTGCGCCTCGGTGACCGGGTACGCGGCCATTGAACGGATGGCGATCTTGTCGCTGTTCCAGTAGCCATATGCCGTGGTGGCCACACCGATCAAGGCCATGATCCAGATGGGCGTGGTGCTGCGCGTTCCGGCGGCGATGATGGCGCCCAAACCCAACAACACCGCCCACAGCACACCGAAGAGCGCCGCGGTCTTGAGTCCATTGTTGTGTTTATGCACGGTTGTTCTTGTCGCTTTCCTCGGCTTTTGCAGGGGTTCTGTACGGATTAACGCCGACGCCGACCGTACTGTTCCGTTGTCAGCCTACGTTGGCGGTGGCCGGCAGAGTCATGGCACCGGGTGCTTGGCATCGTACGCGACGAATCCGGGCTGCAGGCGGGAGGCAAGCCACGCCATCACGATGCACAACAGGCCGCCCAGGAGCAGCACGCCGCCTTCGCTCAGGAACTGGGTGACGCCCCCGGCCAACATGTCCCCTACCCGGGGCCCTCCGGCCACCACCACAATGAACACGCCCTGAAGCCGCCCCCTCATGTGGTCAGGCGTAGCTGCCTGGAGAATGGTGGTGCGGAAGACGGCACTGACGGAGTCGGAGATACCGGCAAGGGCGCAGCACAGCGCGGCAGGGATCAGCCAGAGCGTCACACCGTCGCGGCCGGCATCCCCGGCCAGCAGCACTACCAGACCAAAGCCGGCAATCGATGCGCCCCAGCCGATCACCGACCACACCACGGCGCTGCCCTGCTTGCGAACCCGGCCCAAGGGCCCGGAAAAGAGGCCGGCCAGGAAAGCGCCCACGGCTGTGGACGCGAGCAGCACACCTACGGTGGTTTCGCCTCCGCCGATCATCACCGCCCCAATGGCCGGCATCAGTGCGCGGGGCTGGGCACAGATCATGGCAATGAGGTCGATGATGAAGGTCATGCGCACGTTGGGCCGGGTGCCGAGGAACCGGAAGCCCTCCACCACGGAGCGCAGCCCTGGCCGCACGGCGTCTTTGGACGGTGGGAGGGGTGGAAGTTTGAAGAGGCCCCACAGTGCGAATGTGAAGCTGATGACGTCAATGGTGTAGGTCCACCCGAAGCCGATGGTGGCTACGAGCACGCCGGCCAGGAGTGGCCCGGCCGTCATGGACAGGCCAAACGTCAGCATGCTCAGGGCGTTGGCCGCGGGAAGCAGATCCTTGCGGACCAGGAGCGGGATGATGGCACTGCGGGCGGGACCGTTGATGCCTTGGGCTCCACTTTGGATGGCCACCAATGCGTAGAGGAGCCAGATGTTGCCGATCTCCAGCCATGCCTGCAAAGCGAGCCCGGCCGTGGTCGCCCAGAGGACAAGCGAGGCGATGAGGGCAACCTTGCGGCGATCGTAGGCATCCGAAATGGAACCACCGTAGAGCCCGGCGAACACCAAAGGAACCAGCGCGAAGATTCCCAAGAGGCCCACATAGAAGCTCTCCTGCGTGAGCCGATAGACCTCCAGGCTGACAGCCACCAGCGTCAACTGCGTGCCGATGGCGGCTACTGATGCCCCCAACCAGAGTCGCCTGAATGCGGGACTCTCCTTCAAGGGGGTGATGTCAGCCAGTAGTTTCGCCACCGTCCTACCTTAACGAGCATTGCAGCAACCTCCCGCAACCTCCCTACGTGCGACTACGGCTTGGTAGGCTCACCCCGGGGAAGGAGTTGACATGGGCTTGGAGCGTCGCTTGCTGTACCGTTCGGGGTTTTGGGAAATCGCACGGCCACGTCATCCCCTCACGGCCGGGCACATCCTGATCAGGCTGTCCGACCCGTCCACGGAATTCGCACAAGCTTCGGCGTCCGACTGGCTTGTCTGCCACAACCTTGTGCGCGCCGCGCTCCACGACGTCCTGGGTTCAACCCGCAGCGCCGTGATGTTTGCCCACCGCTGGCACCCACTGGGCTCCGCCATTGGCGAACCAGTGGCCGAGTCCTCAACACCTACGTTCCACTTCTTCGGGCGCTGGGACGGAGAAACCACGACGCCGGGACTCCAGTTGGCGCTGCCTGCCCACCGCCGTATTGGGGAGCCGGACCACGATCTGGAAGCTACCGATGCAGCGATCCGTGAGGCGCTGCAACGGCGCCGGCCCGAGGCCGCCGTGAGTTCCCTACCCGGGGCGCGCACCGCCGTCGAGCCCTCTTCTGACGTTGGTCCGTTGGTGCGGGCAGTTGAAACGGGACCGCGTCATACGGTGATCGAACCTGTCCGGTCTGTGGCGTCCGTTCGTGACATCCTGCCGGCGGAGCTGCTGGCGATGGGGTCGGTTCTGGCAGGGCTCCCCATGACTGGCGGTCTCAGTGGATTCAGTTGCGTGGCCCTTGAATCGGAGACAACAGGCACCCCGCTGCGGGTCCATGCCCTGGGCCGTTCTGCCGCCGAGGACGTAAATCCCATGGAGGATCTGCTCCGTTCACCAGAAGTTAGCCTTGCCTTATTGTGAACTCCTCAAAATAAGTGTTTCAATGAATGCATGACAGATCACACCACCGAGCAAGCAGAATGGGCAGCTGCCCTGCATGCCCATGGCCGGCGTGTGACGAAACAGCGACTGGCAGTGCTCGCCGCAGTCCAGCACCATCCGCACTCTCCGGCAGAAGGCATTCTTGCCGCTGCCCGCAAAGAGCTTCCTGAACTGACGGCGCAGTCCGTTTATGTAGTGCTCAGCGACCTCACGGACCTGCAGATGTTGCGCCGATTCGAACCCCCGCACTCCCCGGCGCTGTACGAAACCCGGGTGGGTGACAACCACCATCACGCCGTCTGTATCAGCTGCGGCAAGGTGGAGGACGTGGATTGCGCCGTGGGACACGCACCGTGCCTCACGCCGCACTGGGATGAGAATTCCAAGCCCATGACCATCCAGATCGCGGACGTCCTTTACCACGGCATCTGCCAGGACTGCCAGTCCAAACAACAGCTTCCCGTAACTTCCGTAACTCAGAAATAAGAAAAAAGGAGAACAATGACTGCCATTTCAACAACTCAGTCAGGTGCCCCCGTTACCTCCGACGCGCACTCGAAGTCCGTCGGCGCTGACGGTGCCATCATCCTCACCGACCACTACCTGGTGGAAAAGCTTGCGCAGTTCAACCGCGAGCGGGTTCCGGAGCGTGTAGTGCACGCCAAGGGCGGCGGCGCATTCGGTACGTTCAAGACCACCTCGGACGTTTCGGCTTACACCAAGGCAGCCTTCCTGCAGCCGGGCGTTGAGACGGACATGCTGATCCGTTTCTCTTCCGTCGCAGGCGAGAACGGTTCTCCCGACACCTGGCGCGACCCCCGCGGTTTCGCCGTGAAGTTCTACACCTCCGAGGGCAACTACGACCTCGTTGGCAACAACACGCCCGTCTTCTTCATCCGTGACGGCATCAAGTTCCCGGACTTCATCCACTCCCAGAAGCGCCTCCCGGGCAGCCACCTGCGTGACGCTGACATGCAGTGGGACTTCTGGACCCTCTCCCCCGAATCCGCTCACCAAGTCACCTGGCTCATGGGCGATCGCGGCCTCCCGGCCTCCTGGCGTGAAATGCAGGGCTACGGCTCGCACACCTACCAGTGGATCAACGCCGCCGGTGAGCGCTTCTGGGTCAAGTACCACTTCAAGTCCAACCAGGGCGTCAAGACCATCACCGGTGACCAGGCTGAGCAGCTTGCCGGCTCGGACGCGGACTTCTACATCCGCGACCTCCAGGAGAACATTGCCGATGGCAACTTCCCCTCCTGGGAACTGCACGTCCAGGTCATGCCCTACGAGGACGCCAAGACGTACCGCTTCAACCCGTTCGACCTCACCAAGGTCTGGCCGCACGGGGACTACCCGCTGATCCACGTGGGCACCATGGAGCTGAACAAGAACCCGGAGAACTACTTCGCGCAGATCGAGCAGGCCACCTTCGCGCCGTCGAACTTCGTACCGGGCATCGCCGCTTCCCCGGACAAGATGCTGCAGGCCCGCATCTTCTCCTACGCAGATGCACACCGCTACCGCGTGGGCACCAACCACGCACAGATCCCGGTGAACCAGCCTAAGAACCAGGTCAACAACTACAGCCAGGACGGCCAGGGTCGTTACCTGTTCAACTCCCCCTCCACCCCGGTCTACGCACCGAACTCGGTAGGTGGCCCGGCTGCTGTTGAGCCCACCTCACCGGCCGGTGGCTGGGAAAACGACGGAGAGCTCACCCTCTCCGCCCACACCCTGCACGCTCAGGACGACGACTTCGGCCAGGCCGGTACCCTGTACCGCGAGGTTTACGATGACGCCGCCAAGGCCCGCCTCCTGGACACCATCACCGGTGCCGTTGGCGGCGTGAAGAACCCCGACATCAAGGAACGCGCCATCCAGTACTGGACCAACGTTGACTCCGAGCTCGGCGCCAAGCTCCGCGCCAACCTCGGTGCAGGCCAGACCGAGTCCGACGCCGAAGCAGCCAACAAGCTCTAAGCGTCATTGATTCACTGCATTTCCAGGAACACCCCGTTGCGGCTTCTCCGCGGCGGGGTGTTCCTTTTGTTTTCCACATAGCCCTCCTCGGCTATGGCTGAGCCTGTATCGCCGTCCCTAGGATCCTTCTATGAGCACATTCGAGGGCATTCCTACTGCCGCATTCCGTTTCTACGCAGAGCTTGAAGACAACAACAACCGGGAGTGGTGGCTGGAGCACAAAACAACGTACGACGCCGAGGTAAAGGAACCGCTTGCAGCTCTCCTTTCGGAGCTGGAACCGCAGTTCGGGCCGGCGAAGATCTTCCGGCCGAACAGGGACATCCGTTTCTCCCAGGACAAGTCACCCTACAAAACAGCGCAAGGCGCCTTCGCCGCCAGCCAGGAGGGTGTTGGCTACTACCTCCAAATCAGTGCCGACGGCCTTCTGATTGGTGGCGGATACCACTCCCACACCCCCGCCCAGCTGGCACGTTTCCGGGCCGCAGTGGATGCTCCTGACAGTGGATTGGAGTTGCAGAAGATTGTTGAAGCTGTCGCTGCCGAAGGGTTCGCTATTGAGGGCGAGAAGCTCAAGACCGTTCCGCGTGGTTTCGACCAAGACCATCCGCGCGCTGAGCTGCTCAAGCACAAATCCTTGTCCGCGGGCGTTGAGGTGGGCCAGCCTGACTGGTTGTCCACGCCTGCAGCCAAGGACCGGATCGCTGCCAGGTGGGAGGTGCTAAGGCCACTGGTTGGGTGGGTCAGTGACCATGCGGCGCCTTAGCCGGGCTCATGCCGGCGCAGGCGGTGGTGCTGGTGCTGGTGCTGGTGCTGGTGCTGGTGCTGGTGCGAACACGCAAAAGCGCCCGGAAACCGATGGTTCCCGGGCGCCGATACAGCAATATTGTGCAGCTGTCTGACAAGCTGCTCACATTGTCTACACCTTGGTGAACGTGTCTTCGTCCTCGTCGCCCCTGGGCTGCGTGCTCGTGGTGCCGCCATTGACGGAGGCCCTCGCAGCGGCGAACTTCTCGTTAAGCCGTGAGTGGCGCTGGCCGTAGGAGAAGTAGATGACCATGCCGATGACAAGCCAGATCGCGAAGAAGATCCAAGTTTCCACAGCCAGGTTGGTCATGAGGTAGAAGCAGAGGACTGCGGAGACCCACGGCAGGACCTTGCCGAACGGGACACGGAAAGCAGGCTTGAGGTCCGGGCGCTTCTTGCGGAGAACCAAGATGCCAAGGCTCACCATCACGAACGCGGACAGCGTTCCGATGTTGATCATTTCCTCGAGAAGATCCACCTTGGTCACGCCGGCAACTACGGCCACTGCCGCACCGCAGATGATCTGGAGCCGGGCCGGGGTGGAACGCTTCTCACTGGTCTTGGAGAGCGAACGTGGGAGCAGCCCATCACGGCTCATGGCCAGGACCACGCGGGACAGCCCCATGAGGAGCACCATGATCACGGTGGTCAAACCAACCAAAGAACCGAAGGCAATGACCTTCGCGGCGTCAGTGTTGCCCACGGCTTCAAAAGCTGTGGTCAGCGTGGGGTTCTTGACCTCGGCCAGCTGAGTGTAGGACACCATGCCGGTCAGCGCGAGGGAGACCAGGATGTAGAGCAAGGTAACCAAGGCCAGGCCACCGAAGATGCCGCGGGGCAGGGTCTTCTGCGGGTTCTTGACCTCTTCGGCGGACGTTGCCACCACATCGAAGCCAATGAAGGCGAAGAACACCAGGGCGGCACCAGCGAAGACACCCAAGGTGCCGTACTGGGCCGGGGCAGCCCCGGTCAGGAAGCCGAAGAAGGACTGCTTCATGACGTCGGCAGCACCGGAGTCGGTGGGCTCAGAGGCAGGAATGAAGGGGGTGTAGTTGGAGAACTTCACGTAGCTGAAGCCAACAACAATCACGAACAGAACCACGCCGATCTTGATCAGCGTGAAGACGTTACCGACGCGGGCAGACAACTTTGTCCCCAGCACCAGCAGCACGGTGAAGATCGCGACGATCAGGAAAGCGCCCCAGTAGAGGTCAATGCCGAACACACTGACTGACGGCGGCATTTCAACACCCATCAAGCCGAAGACCGTACTGAGGTAGATGCCCCAGTACTTGGCGATCACGGCTGCGGCGGTGAAAAGTTCAAGGATGAGGTTCCAGCCGATGATCCATGCCAGGACCTCGCCCATGGTGGCGTACGTGAACACGTAGGCGGAGCCTGCCACGGGGATCGCCGTGGCGAATTCGGCGTAGCACATGATGGCCAGCGCACATGTGACAGCGGCGATGGCAAAGGAGATGGTGACGGCGGGGCCGGCAAAGTTTGCAGCAGCCTTGGCACCCACGGAGAAGATCCCGGCACCGACAGCAACGGCGACGCCCATGATCATGAGGTCCCAGGTGCTCAGGCTACGTTTGAGCTTGCGACCGGGTTCGTCGGCATCGGCGATCGACTGCTCGATCGACTTGGTCCTGAAAATGTTCATAAAAATGCCACATTCTGGATGGGAGTGGTATAGGACTCATCAAGAATAGTGTCCGGCCAATGGACGGCCATATTTATCCCAGATAGTGAGACGAGTCCCTGATCCCCGTTACGGCTGTGACTGGTGTGACGAATGCGAGTAGCCTCCATCACACCAGCCCAACCACCTAATTGCTCGGAACGTCCCAGTCCATAATTGTGGATCGGATCAGGAAACGCTTCCCTTCCGGCGACTCAACCGAGAAGCCACTGCCCCTGCCGGGAACCACATCAATGGTGAGGTGGGTGTGGGACCAGTAGTTGAATTGCTCCTTGGACATCCAGAACTCCAAGGGCTGCGGCTGTACTCCGGCTCCGATATCGAAGCGGCCCAGGAGGACATCGGAGTCACCGGTCAGGAACTCCCCCGCCGGGTAGCACATGGGTGCGGAGCCATCGCAGCAACCACCGGACTGGTGGAACATGAGCGGCCCGTGCTGATCCCAGAGCTTTCGAAGAAGTTCCACGGACACCGCGGTGAGCGCCACACGGGAAAAATCTTCCCCGGGCAGCGTCACCGCGGCTTCCAAACTGATGTTGTTCATCAGAACTTCAGGACCACTCGGCCGTCGATCTTGGCGTGCTTCATCTCGTCAAGGACCGCGTTGACTTCGGAGAGCTCACGGGTAGAGACCGTCGGCTTGATCTTTCCCTGGGCGTAGAACTCCAGTGCTTCCTCGAGGTCCTGCCGCGTTCCCACGATCGAGCCGCGGACCGTAAGGCCCTTGAGGACGATCTCGAAAATCGGCGCAGGAAAGTCTCCCGGGGGTAAACCGTTGAACACGATGGTTCCGCCGCGGCGCGCCATGCCGATCGCCTGCCCGAAAGCCGAGGGGTGGACAGCGGTCACCAAGACACCGTGGCAGCCGCCTGTTTCACGTTGGATGACCTCCGCCGGGTCCTCATGCAAGGCGTTGACCGTCAGTTCCGCGCCGTGTTCCTTGGCCAACGCCAGCTTGTCGTCGGCAATGTCCACTGCCGCCACGCGCAGACCCATTGCCACGGCATACTGCACGGCGATGTGCCCCAGTCCCCCGATGCCGGAGATGGTGACCCACTGACCGGGCCGGGCCTCGGTCATCTTCAGGCCCTTGTAGACCGTGACCCCGGCACACAGAACCGGCGCGACTTCCACCGGGTCCGAGCCTTCCGGGATGCGGGCAGCAAAGCGCGTGTCCACCAGCATGTACTCGCCGAACGAGCCGTCAACGCTGTAACCACCGTTCTGCTGAGACTCGCACAGGGTTTCCCAACCAGTACGGCAGTACTGGCAGTCTCCGCAGGCGGACCACAGCCAGGCGTTTCCCACAAGATCGCCCACGGCAACGTCCGTGACGCCCTCACCGAGGGCGACCACTTCACCGACACCTTCGTGTCCGGGAATGAAAGGCGGCGTGGGCTTGACCGGCCAGTCGCCTTCGGCGGCATGGAGGTCGGTATGACATACCCCGGAGGTGATGAGGCGGACCAGCGCCTGGCCGGGACCCGGCGTCGGCCTTTCCACTTCCTTGACCGTAAGGTCGGTTCCGAATTCCGTAACTACTGCAGCTTGCATGGTTGTGGACATTGACGATCTCCTTTGATCGATGAACAGGACGGGTTTAGAAGAAGCCGAGCTTGTTCTCGTTGTAGCTGACCAGGAGGTTCTTGGTCTGCTGGTAGTGGTCCAGCATCATGGCGTGGTTCTCACGGCCAATACCTGAGGACTTGTAGCCACCAAAGGCGGCACCGGCCGGGTAGGCGTGGTAATTGTTGACCCACACGCGGCCGGCCTGGATTTCCCGGCCTGCGCGGTAGGCGACATTTCCATTGCGAGACCAAACTCCGGCGCCGAGCCCGTAAAGGGTGTCGTTGGCGATTCCGATGGCGTCGTTGTAGTCGCTGAACTTGGTCACGGACACTACCGGGCCGAAGATCTCCTCCTGGAAGATCCGCATCCGGTTATGGCCTTCGAAGATGGTGGGCTGTACGTAGTAGCCGCCAGCCAGGTCACCGGAAAGCTCAGCCCGGGCACCGCCGGTGAGCACCTTGGCGCCTTCCTGCTTTCCGATGTCGATGTAGGACAGGATCTTCTCCAGCTGGTCATTCGAAGCCTGGGCGCCAACCTGGGTGTCAGTGTCCAACGGGTTTCCCTGGATGATCTTGTTGGTTCGGGCCACGACGTCCGTCATGAAGGAGTCGTAGATGCCTTCCTGGACCAAGGCGCGGGACGGGCACGTGCAGACTTCGCCCTGGTTGAAAGCAAAGAGCGTGAACCCTTCCTGGGCTTTGTCGTAGAAGGCATCGTTCTGGGCGGCGACGTCGTCGAAGAAGATGTTGGGGCTCTTGCCGCCAAGTTCAAGGGTGACGGGAATGAGGTTGTTGGACGCGTACTGGCTGATCAGCCGGCCCGTAGTGGTCTCACCTGTGAACGCGATCTTGCGGATGCGTGAGCTGGACGCGAGCGGCTTGCCGGCCTCCACACCGAAGCCGTTGACGACGTTCACCACGCCTGCCGGCAGGAGATCGCCGATGAGTTCCATGAGGACCAGGATGGACGTGGGCGTCTGCTCTGCGGGCTTGAGCACCACGGCATTGCCGGCCGCGAGCGCCGGAGCCAGCTTCCACACGGCCATGAGGATGGGGAAGTTCCACGGGATGATCTGGCCGACAACGCCCAGCGGCTCCTTGAAGTGGTAGGCCGTGGTGTCCTCGTCCAGCTGGGAGAGGTGGCCTTCCTGCGCACGAACGGCGGAGGCGAAGTAGCGGAAGTGGTCTGCGGCCAACGGGATGTCGGCGTTGAGGGTTTCGCGGACGGGCTTGCCGTTGTCCCACGTTTCAGCGACCGCGAGGAGCTCAACATTCTCGTCAATACGGTCGGCGATCTTGTTCAGGATGGCTGCGCGTTCCGTGGCCGACGTCTTGCCCCATGAGGGTGCGACCTTGTGGGCGGCGTCGAGGGCCAGCTCGATGTCCTCGGAAGTGCCGCGGGCAACTTCGCAGAAAGCCTTGCCCGTAACGGGGGTGATGTTCTCGAAGTAGGCACCCTTGACCGGGGCAACCCATTCGCCGCCGATCCAATTCTCGTAACGGTCCTTGAACGTGACCTTCGAACCCTCGGCACCCGGCTGTGCGTAAACAGTCATTGCTAGCTCCTTTGCTGCGAATCACGGTGGCTGTCGCCATTGATCCGAGCCTAGGAGCGGGGAGGTTGCAGCTACGTTGCAACCATGTGAGTCAGCTCACGCTTTCAGTTCCGTTTCGATCCGCTCAAGGTCTGCCACGACGGCGGCGCGCTTGGGTGAGCGAGGCGGCAGCAGCTTCAGGAGCGCAAGGCGGAGGTCGACGTCGTACTTCGCCTCGGGCAGCTCAGCGTACTTGAGGAGCGAATCAACGCTGCCGTCGCTAAGCAGTGCCTCGCGCAGCAGGTGAGAGACGCGCTCGCGCAACTGCACGACGCCGGGCGCCTCCGAACGTGGCAAGAGCGCACCTTTGTAGATTTCCAAGGCGATACGGTGGGCGCCGCGCTGAAGGCAGCTAAGCACCTGGCCGGAATCGGGCAAGAGCTCAACCGGCAGACGGTACGGACGGGACCCGGGGACCGCGTCCGGGCTGAGCTCGTGGATGACCTTGCGGAGCCGCACCATCTCCGCGCGGAGGGTGACGGCAGAACCGTCGCCCGGATACAGCTGGGCGCACAGGTCATCAGCACTCAGCCCGGCGGGATGGCTGCTGAGGATCGCCAGGATCTCGCTGTGCCTGGCAGACAGGGAAACCGTCCGGCCCTCGATGCTGAGCAGAGCTTGGTCGCGGCCCAACAGTTGGAGACTGTTCCGGTACAGCGCGTGGCTGGAGGCGGCAGCCGCGCTCCGGCGTCGAGGTTTGTCCCTGACCGCAGCGGCAAGCTGAAGACGCTCGATCCGCAACTGTGCCTGCGCGGCCGCAACGGTTGCCTCCACCAGGGAAAGGGTGTGCGGGGCAACGGCTGTTTCCGTGCCGGTGATGTCCACGACGCCCAGCACCGCACCGGAATCGGGGTCGTGGAAGGGAACCGCCGTGCAACTCCATGGGTGGACGGACCGTTTGAAGTGTTCGGCGCCGGAGATCTGGATGCTCCGGTCAAGAGCCAAGGCGGTACCGGGTGCGCTGGTCCCCACGGAAGCCTCGGACCAGTCAGCACCGGCCACGAACATCATGCCTTCAGCGCGCCGTTGCATCACAGGATCGCCGTCCACCCACAGGAGCCGTCCGACGTCGTCGCCCACTGCCACCAACAGACCACTGTCGTGGCTGGGCTGAACCAGGAGTTTCTTAATAACCGGCATGATGGTGGCCAAAGGGTGCTGCCTGCGGTACTCCTCCAGCTCATCCCGGTCCATCGCAAGCGGCGCCTCGGCGACATCTGGGTTGGCCTGCAGGCTTGCCGAGCGTTGCCAGGATTCACGAACCAAGCGGCGTAATCCGACCATGTCCTCCGGTGCCCCAAGACGCAGGGAGTCCAGCCGTTCGTGGCCAACCAGGGCATGCTTCTGCAGCAGCTCCGCGGCATCGCTGCCTGGAACCGGCGGATGGATTGGATTCCTCATCGAACTCCCTGGCGTCCTGCGCATGTGGTGGGCGGCACGTGATGGGCGGCACAGTACCCTGCAGTCTAGTTCGCGTTGAGGAGATTGTCAGCCGCGGGAGATCCGGATCATTTCCTCTCGCGGAACAACCTTGATGCGCTCGCGGACCACACCATTGCCGTTACCGTCGCTGGAGGTCCAGGCAGTACCCAGGGCAGCCTCGTGGGCATCGAGCCTGTTCCAGCCCTCCCACGTGGTGTATTCCACCCCGCGTTCTTCGAGGAGGTCGATGATCGCCTGCGGGTCCGGGTTCTCCGCCGGGGGCAGATTGAGTCGGTCTTCGAGGAGGAAGCCTATGGTCTCCAAAGCATCGCCCTTGGTGTGGCCGATCAGCCCCACGGGTCCGCGCTTGATCCAGCCCGTGGCGTAGATTCCCGGCACGGGTTTGCCGTCGGCATCCAGGACGCGACCGCCGTCGTTCGGTATGACACCGCGGCGAGCATCGTATTCCAGTTCCTCCAGCGGGGAACCGTGGTAGCCGATGGCGCGGTACACGGATTGGACCGGATATTCGATGAACTCTCCGGTGCCCTTCACGTTGCCCGTTCCGTCCAACTGCATGCGCTCAAACTTGATGCCTGAGACCTTGCCGGGAGTCTCAGGCGAGTCGAGGATCTCCACGGGACTGTGCAGGAAGTGCAGGTGCAGGCGCCGTGACGAGGGCTGCTCCGACTCCGCATGCTCCTCCACCAGCCAGTTGGTCATGGTGTTGACCATGGTCTTGATCTGGTTATTTGTCTTGATGGCTTCATCCGAAGCGTCGTCGAACTCGAAGTCCTCCGGGTACAGGACGATGTCAACGTCCTTGCAGTGGGACAACTCGCGCAACTCCAACGGGGTGAACTTCACCTGGGCCGGGCCGCGGCGGCCGAAGACGTGGACGTCGGTGACCGGGGACTTTTTCAGCCCCGCGAAAACGTTGTCCGGAATCTCCGTGACCAAGAGTTCCTCGGGGTGTTTGACCAGCATCCGGGCGACGTCCAAGGCCACGTTGCCGTTGCCGATCACGGCGATTTCCTTGGCATCCAGTGGCCAGTCACGGGGGACGTCCGGGTGCCCGTCGTACCAGGAAACGAAGTCGGCTCCCCCGAAGGAACCCTCCAGTTCGACGCCGGGGATCCGCAGGTCTGCGTCTTTGATGGCACCCGTAGAGAAGATCACGGCATCATAGAAAGCGCGGAAATCGTGGAGCGTGAGGTCCTTGCCGTAGGTCACGTTGCCCAGGAAGCGGATATCGCCGCGATCCAAAACCTTGTGCAGCGCGTTCACGATGCCCTTGATCCGTGGGTGATCCGGCGCCACGCCGTAGCGGATCAGGCCGTATGGCGCCGGATATGCCTCGAAGAGATCGATGCTTACCTCCACGTGTCCGTCTTTGACCTCGTTGGATTTGGTCAGGATGTCCGCGGCGTAGACGCCTGCAGGTCCCGCGCCAACGATTGCAACGCGAAGCGGACGATTGGGGGTTGTTGCGGCTGAGTTGGACACCGTTAGCCCTTCCGAAGCAGTGAGCCACGCCATTGTTGGGGCGCGCAGATTCCAATTCTAAATGTCCACCCTGCGCCCAGCTGCCTATATGGCAGGAGTCACAGAAATTGATAAAGATTGCGGAATATTGCGGGCTCAAGCGGCGTTGGCGACAATGTGTCGACACCGGAACAGATCACTGCTAACTCTCCCGCTTCAAGCCAGCCAACGACGGCGACAGTCGGGGGCGGCGGTGGAGGTACCGGCGGTTCCGGTAACGCCGGCGGCAAGCCCGTGAGGAGCGAGTCGACGGCGGGAATCCTGTTCGGCATCGGCGCCTACGGTCTGTGGGGCCTGCTTCCGTTGTACTTCTTCGTCCTGATGCCCGCCAGTGCCATGGAAATTGTGGCCAACCGCATCGTCTGGTCCTTGCTCTTCTGTGCGCTGCTCATCACGGTCACGCGGGCCTGGAAGACATTGTGGGCGGCGGTGAAGGATCGTTCGGTGTTCGGTCCCCTCGCTTTGGCTGCGGTCCTGATCGCCATCAACTGGCTCACGTACACTTTCGGCGTCACCACGGGCCATGCGGTTGAGACGTCCCTGGGTTACTTCATCAACCCGTTGGTTTCGGTGTTGCTCGGCGTTTTCGTCCTGAAGGAGAAGCTGCGTCCCCTGCAGTGGGCAGCTGTGGGCATTGGCTTCGTTGCTGTAGGTGTGCTGACGTTCTCCTACGGTCAACTCCCGTGGATCGCCCTGATCCTTGCGTTCAGCTTCGGACTGTACGGCTTCGTGAAAAAGCGTGTGGGTCCCAAGGTTGACGCCCTCACCAGCCTCAGCGTCGAGACCGTGGTCTTGGCTCCCTTCGCCGGCATCACCATGGTGGTCCTCGGAGTGACAGGCGTCCAGACTCTCACCACCCTGGGCGCAGGACACTTCTGGCTGCTGGTGGCCTCCGGTGTCATTACTGCTGTACCACTGCTGTTCTTTGGCGCCTCAGCCCGCCGCCTTCCCATGACCACCATCGGCTTGCTGCAGTACTTCGCGCCGGTCCTTCAGTTCATCGTGGCCTTGACGGTGTTCAACGAGACCATGACCACTGCCCGTTGGATCGGCTTCTGCGTGGTGTGGTTGGCACTGGTGTTGCTGACCATCGACATGCTTCGCACCACCCGGAAGAACTCCGTGATGAAGAAGAAGGCGCGCCTGGCAGCTGCCGGCGCCTAGGCCTGGCCCTTCGAAATCGCGGGAGAGGTGCGGGGGCGCGGGAAAGCTGCGAGGACGCCGAAACTATCCCTGCGGTTTGGCAGCCTTCCCGCGAATTCAGCGTGAAGAGCTGCTCAAACTACGCCTGAGCAGTTTTGTTCATTTCTGTTGAGGGGTCCGGGAAGCGGACATAAGGTTGCGGAAACTTTCACCGCAATCTCGTCCCCCCACCCCCTGCTACCCAAGTAACTGGCAGTAGTGGTTGTTCCCAGCGCTGGGAACAACCACTACTGCCAGCCAGTTGGGATGCACGAACGGAGCAGTTTTGAACTTCACTGGACCCACCATGAGCCGCAGGACCCTTTTCCGCACGACAGGGGCTGCCGCCCTTGCCGGAGTCCTGCTTTCCCAAGCAGGACCATCCTTTGCCTCGACCGACGCCAGCTTGCAGGAGCTGATAGATCGACGGCGGTTGGTTCTCACCGGGGGCCGGAGCGCCGCGGACATACCGGAACTGGCGGCCCAGCTTGAGGGAATGGGCAAGACCGCCGAGAAATGGTGGACGTCCATGGATAAGACCACGGCCAGGACGTCATTGTGGAGCGATATTCCGCTGACGGGCATCGGACAGTCCACGGCCGCTACCGGAAACATGGGCCTCCACTTCAACCGGCTCTACGACATGGCGCTTGGATATGCAGTACCGGGCAATCCCTTTGCGGGCAATCCTGCACTGGCGGCTGACATTGTGGCGGGCCTGCAACTTCTGAGCAGCACGGCGTATAAGCCTTCCACCAAGGCGGCGGGCAACTGGTGGTTCTGGGAGATCGGCGTCCCCCGCAAGACCGTGGACATCCTGACACTCCTGCATGCTGAAGTTCCCGAAGCCCTGCGGACGTCCTTGTTGGCAGCTGTCCGCTGGTTCGCTCCCAATCCGAACTGGCGTGGCCGTGCTACATCCCTTGCAGAGACCGGGGCCAACCGGGTGGATAAGTCCCTGGCGTGCTGCATGCGGGGCATCCTGGACAACAATGTTGGTGACATTGCCTTGGGCAGGGACGCCCTGAGCGACACCGTCCGCGGCGGGACCAACAGCGTTTTCACCTACGTGAGCAGTGGTGACGGTTTCTACGCCGACGGCTCCTACGTTCAGCACTCATACCTCCCCTACGCGGGCACGTACGGCGTGGTGGCTTTAGCAGGCATCGCTGAGATCATCGCCATGCTCGGAGGGAGCAGCTGGGCGATCAACGACCCCAAGCGCACTGTACTCCTGGACGCGGTGGAGGACACTTACGCCCCGTTCGTGTGGGACGGGCGGATCATGGACACCATTCGTGGCCGGGCCGTCTCCCGTCAGCGGGAACCGGACTATGTCAGCGGCTTCGGGCTGATCTCAGCTGTCCTGCTATTGGCGCCGGGCTGCGAGGAGCCGTATCGTTCCCGGTTCTTGGCGTTGGCCAAGGGCTGGCTGGAACGCTGCGCGGACCAAAAACTCGTGGGGCATCCAACCCAGAGCCTGGCCAAGTCCTTGCTGTCCCTTGGGGTTCTCTCCGATTCCGCCGTGGTTGCCGCCCCGGCGCCGGTGTACAGCCGGATGTTCGCCGACCAAGACCGCCTGGTGCACCACCGTCCTCAGTGGGGTTGCACAGTGAACCTCTCCTCAAAGCGCATCGGCCGCTACGAATGGGGCAACAGCGAGAACAACCTGGGCTGGTACCAGGGTGATGGCATGACGTTCCTCTACACCCGCCAGGACCCCTCCCAGTTCAGCGCCGACTTCTGGCCAACCGTGGATCCCTATGCTCTCCCCGGCACTACCGTCACTGACCAGGTCAGGGCCAGCGGGGCTGGTGCCGCGGGAACCGGCATCCCCCGCGCATTCCAAGCCTTCGCCGGTGGGCTCACCGTCGATGGTCGCTGGGGCCTTGTTGGCATGGACCATCTGAACCACAACAAGACACTGTCTGGAAGAAAGTCGTGGTTCTTCCTGGACGACGCCGTGGTCTGCCTGGGCGCAGGAATCATCGGCACGGGAGGCGCCGCAGTCCTGACAACTGTCGAGAACAGATCCTTCGCGGCAGAAACCGTGCCTGCGTTGCGGACCGATTCCAGGAATCGCCGCATGGCACCCGGGGACGCGGCCGTGCAGCTCAAGCGGTCCCTGCACCTTGAAGGGCACGGGGGCTATGTTTTCCTTGACGCTCCAGGCGTGTCAGGGACAGCTGAAGTTTCGGTGGTCCGCCGCACGGGCAGCTGGTTCGACATCAATTCAGGGGCAGATACCGGCGGCACCACGGATGCGACCACAAGGGACTATGTGACTGTCACGCACCGCCACGGCGTAGATCCGGCGGGGTCCGGCTACGCGTACATGATCCTGCCGGCAGCCGGCCATTCAACAACGTTCTCCCAGTCCGCCAGCCCAGACGTGAAGGTCTTGGCCAACTCGGCGGAGGTCCAGATGGTGGAGGTAGCCAAGGAGAAGCTGGTCATGGCCAACTTCTTCGCAGTCGGTACCGCGGGCGGATACACGAGCTCAGGGCCGTGTACCTTGGCCGCGCACCAGACCGGGGACAAACTCACCTTGTCCGTGGCTGATCCGTCCCGGACACAGCCATCTGTGCGCATTACGGTGGACGGCTCGTGGGCAACGCTTGTGGACTCCGATCCTGGAGTTGCCCTCGTCAGCGCCAATCCCCTGGTCCTTGAGGTCCAGCTCGACGGACACGGCCACCAGAAGAACCTGACGCTGGGCACCTAGGCGCGTTCCGCCGTCGAGATCGCGGGAAAACTGCCAGATCGCAGGGAAACCTCCGGCGAATTCGATGGGTTCCCGCGAACTCAGCGGAAAACAAAAAGAGGGCCGGGTCCACAAGTGAACCCGGCCCTCCTTGTCTGCAGCGTTGAGAGTTACGCGTGGGCCTTGATGGCTGCGGCGAGGACCTCGAGGCCATCGATGAGCAGTTCGTCGCTGATGACCAGCGGCGGGAGCAGGCGGATCACGTTGCCGTAGGTGCCACAGGTCAGGATGATGACGCCTTCCTTGAGGCAAGCGGCGGCAACTGCCTTGGTGAGCTCGGCGTTCGGTTCCTTGGAGCCGGGCTGAACGAGTTCGATGGCCAGCATTGCGCCGCGGCCGCGAATGTCGCCAACCACGGAACCCCCGCCTGCGGAAAGCTCGGCTGCCAATTCGCGGAGCTTGCCCAGGGCGAGCTCTTCGATGTGGCGGGCGCGGCCGTTAAGGTCGTGCTGCTCCATGGTGTCGATCGCTGCGAGTGCTGCTGCGCAAGCAACCGGGTTGCCACCGTAGGTGCCGCCAAGGCCGCCCGGGTGGACGGCGTCGAGCAGGTCGGCGCGGCCGGTGATTGCGGACAGCGGCAGGCCGCCGGCGATGCCCTTGGCCATGGTGATGATGTCCGGGACAACACCTTCGTGGTCAACGGCGAACCATTCGCCCGTGCGGCAGAAGCCGGACTGGACCTCATCAGCGATGAAGACGATGCCCTTCTCCTTGGCCCACTCGGACAGTGCCGGGAGGAAGCCTTCGGCCGGAACGATGAAGCCGCCCTCACCCTGGATGGGTTCGATGATGATCGCGGCAACCTGGTCGCCACCGATCTGCTTCTCGATCATGGTGATGGCACGCTTGGCGGCCTCGGCACCGGTGATTTCCGGGTTCTCTTCACGGAACGGGTAGCTCATGGGCATGCGGTAAACCTCGGGCGCGAACGGGCCGAAGTTGGTCTTGTACGGCATGGCCTTGGCAGTCAGCGCCATGGTCAGGTTGGTGCGGCCGTGGTAGGCGTGGTCGAAAGCTACGACGGCGTCGCGGCCGGTAGCCAGGCGTGCAACCTTGACAGCGTTCTCCACGGCTTCAGCGCCGGAGTTGAACAGCACGGTGCGCTTGGCGTGATCGCCCGGGGTGAGGCGGTTGAGCTGCTCGGCAACTGCAACATAGCCCTCGTACGGGGTGACCATGAAGCAGGTGTGCGTGAAGTGCGCAGCAGCTTCCTGGACAGCGGCGACGACAGCGGGGTCGGACGCACCGACGCTGGTCACGGCGATGCCGGAGCCGAGGTCGATGAAAGAGTTGCCGTCCACGTCGCGGATGATGCCGCCGTCGGCGTCTTCAACGTAGACGGGGACGCCCGAGGCGACGCCGGCAGCAACGACGGCGGAGCGGCGCTCAGCC
Organism: Pseudarthrobacter sp. PvP004; assembly: GCF_017876035.1. Lineage (NCBI taxonomy): Bacteria > Bacillati > Actinomycetota > Actinomycetes > Micrococcales > Micrococcaceae > Pseudarthrobacter > Pseudarthrobacter sp. PvP004. The sequence goes on along the minus strand of NZ_JAGINL010000001.1, from coordinate 323,767 downwards.
AGTGCCTGCGACTTGGGGCCGGGGAAGGCGCCGTTGATGTTGCGCTTCTGCTCGATGCGGTACGAGAGTTCGTTCGCGGTGGTGGTCATGAGGTGGTTGCCTTTCTGGGAAATTCGTACGGGTTACGCGAACGCGTTATGCAACTGAGTTATGCATCCAATGCACTCATCACGTGCTTGATGCGCGTGTAGTCCTCGACGCCGTACATGGAGAGGTCCTTGCCGTAGCCGGACTGCTTGAAGCCGCCGTGCGGCATCTCTGCCGTCAGGAGGATGTGGGTGTTGATCCAGACCGCACCGAAGTCAAGGTCGCGGCTCATGCGCATGGCCGTGCCGTGGTCGGTGGTCCAGACGCTGGACGCCAAAGCGTATTCGACGTCGTTGGCCAGCTCGAGTGCTTCTTCTTCAGTGCTGAACTTCTGAACGGTGATGACCGGACCGAAGGTTTCCTTCTGCACAATGTCGTCGCTCTGCTTGGCGCCGGAGATGATGGTGGGCTCGAAGAAGAAGCCCTTCTCGCCTGCGCGGTGCCCACCGGTTTCGATCTTGCAGTTCGCCGGGAGGTTTTCCACCACGGAGGTGACGGCGTTGAAGTGGTTCACGTTGTTGAGCGGGCCGAAGTAGTTGTCTTCGTCGTTCTGGGAACCGGTCTGCAGGGTCTTGGTGTGCTCCACCATGGCTGCCACAACGTCGTCGTGGACCGAGTCCTCGATGAGCACGCGGGTGATGGCCGTGCAGTCCTGGCCGGCGTTGAAGAAGGCGAACTCGGCGATGGCCGCTGCGCTCTTCTTGATGTCGGCGTCCTTGAAGACGATGGCCGGAGCCTTGCCGCCAAGTTCCAGGTGTGCACGCTTGAGGCCCTTGGCTGCACCGCTGGCCACGGCGATGCCTGCCCGGACGGAGCCGGTGATGGAAACCAGGCCGGGAACCTTGTGGTCAACCATCATGGCGCCGGTTTCGCCGGTACCGAGGACAACGTTGAGGACACCGGCCGGGAAGATCTCGCCGGCAAGGCGGGCCAGGACCAAGGTGGATTCGGGGGTGGTGTCAGAGGGCTTCAGGACAACGGTGTTGCCTGCTGCCAGGGCGGGGCCGATCTTCCAGATGGCCATGAGGAACGGGTAGTTCCACGGCGCAACCTGGGCTACGACGCCGATCGGTTCGCGGCGCACGTAGGAAGTGTGGCCCTCGAAGTATTCACCGGCGGACTTGCCTTCAATGATGCGCGCTGCACCGGCGAAGAAGCGGAGCTGGTCGGCGCCCGCGGCAACTTCCTCGGAGGCGATCAGGGAACGGACCTGTCCGGTGTTGCGGTGCTGGGCTTCCACGAGTTCGTCGCTGTTGGCCTCGACGGCGTCGGCGAGCTTGAGGAGCATCAGCTGGCGCTGGCCCGGGGTGGCCTTTTTCCACGACTTGAAGGCCTGGTTGGCCGCGGTCATGGCGGCGTCCACATCGGCCTGCACCGAAATGGGCGACTTGGCAACGATTTCCCCGGTGGCGGGGTTCACGATGTCCAGGAGACCCGTACCTGCCGGCGTAACGAATTCGCCGTTGATGAAGTTCTGCAAGGTTTGAACCACGGTGTGCAACCCTCTTTCGGAGTCTGGGCATGGATTTAGCTGATCAGAGCCTATGCCAGGGAGGGGGTCCAAGGAATAGCCAGCTGCACACACAACGACCCCCCACTTAGTGCGCTTGACCAATGCCGGGTTACGCTTTAAGCATGGCAATGTCCCTCGCTTCGCTCGTCGCTGTCCCCTCCCTGAAACTCCGCCAATCCGGCCTCGCCGAGACCACATGGAACCAGGACATCAGCTGGGTTGCCGTGACTGAGCTGGAAGATCCCCAGCGCTTCCTCAGCGGCGGAGAACTGGTCCTCACCACCGGGCTGCGCCTCAAGAGCGCTGCCGACCAGCGCCGTTTCGTCCGCCAGGCCCAGCGCGCCGGAGCAGTCGGGATCGGCTTCGGCATCGGCCTCACCCACGAGTCCGTTCCGGAAGCGCTCATCGCAGAAGCCAACCGCTGGGGGTTGCCGCTTGTTGAAGTCCCCTACGAGACCCCCTTCATCGCCATCGGAAAACTCGTGGCAGAGTCGCATTCCGCCGACCATTACTCCAACTTGGAGCGGCTCCTCGCGGGACACCAGATCCTGGCTCGCTCCCTCCTCACCGGTGGCGGCCTGAACGAACTACTCAAGCAACTGGGCAGCATGCTCCGTACCGATGTGGTGCTCACCCAGTTCAGCGCGCAGCTCTACAACAGCGTGGCCGGCAAACCGGCTCCGACGGCGGAGGGCTGGGCTTCGTATCCGATTCCCACCGGCCGCAGGGACGCCTGCACGCTCTGGCTCCGGCAGCCGTTCGTGGACTCAGGAATCGTGAGCTACGCGCAAAACCTCATCAGCGTTGAGCTCAACAACATGGTCAAGCAGCGCCAGTCCCAGCGAGCCATGGCCGGTCAGGTGCTGGACGACGTCATTCACGGCACCTTGGAAACCATTGAAGCCGCCCGGCGTTTGGCTGGCGTCGGCATCAACAGCACCCGGAAGAACGTGGTGCTCGTTGCGGAGTCCGTGGCACACCACAAGCAGCTGGTCAGCATTTCTCTGCCCCAAGCGCTGGAAGCCGGCGTCAGCGCCGTCGTCGGAAAGGACCTGGTCACCGTCATCAGCGACGACGGCAGTTCGGCCACCGCCTTGGCGAAGAGCCTCAGCGACCACTTGCAGGAGGCCGGCATCCACGCCGTCATTGGTATCGGCGGCGCGTACACGAAGCCGAACGGCTTGCGTTGGAGCTACTTTGAAGCGCGCGACGCCGTGGCGCACGGCTTGCCGGTCAACGAGCCGGAACGCCTGAGCCTGACGTCACTGTTGCTCGCCAGCGAGGATGTTCCTTTGGCGGACATGGCCAGCGAGTCCCTCACGCCGCTGCGGAAGTTCGATGCCGCCCACGGGGCCGAACTGGTGGCCACGCTGGAAAGCTACCTGAACCACAACGGGTCAGTGGCCGCCGTGGCCGAGGCACTGACCCTGCACCGAAATACGGTGCGTTACCGTTTGGCGCAGATCACCGAACTGACGGGCTACGACCCCTCCCAGACGCAGGACCGTGTGCAGCTTTGGCTCGCCCTGGCTGTGCAGCGACTGGGCTCCCGCAACCCGCGGTAGACCCCTCTCGAAGTGAGCGCGGAGAGCTTCGCCACAAAACTCTAGACATTAGACGTCAAACGTCTAACCTTTAGATATGGCCGCGACGACTCCTCTTACCCCCAGCACCGGAAACATCCCTACAGTTAGCACAGCCCAGGCTGCCCCTGCGCCTTCGGCAAGTTCCGCAGTCCCCAAGACGCGCGTCGTCGCCGTCGTCGGCATTATTGCCGTAGTGCTCATCGGCCTGAATCTCCGCGCCGGCATCACCAGTGCCGCCGCCCTCTTCCACGAGCTGCAGCAGGTGCTCGGTTATGGAGCATTGGTGGCCTCGATCCTGCCCTCCATCCCGCTGCTGTGCTTTGCAGTTGCGGGCATGGGAACGTCATGGCTGACGCGTCTGGTGGGTGTGGAGAAAGCAATCGCGATCGCACTGGCACTGCTTGCTGGCGGCCTGCTGCTGCGCGGTGTTCCGGTGACGGGCGCCCTCCTCGGAGGCACCGTCCTGGCCATGTCCGGCCTGGCCGTGTGCAACGTTGCCATGCCGTCGTTCATCCGTGAGCACTACTCCGAGCGCACGTCCATGATGACCGGCCTGTACACGTTCACCATGTCCGGCGGAGCCACCTTCGCGGCAGTTGTCAGCGTGCCCCTGGCCCAGGAGCTCGGCTCGCCGTCCATGGGTCTGGCCGCGTGGGGCCTGTTGGGCGTTGCTGCGCTTCTCGGCTTCCTGCCGGTGGTCCTGCACACGCACCGGAACACCACCAAAACTGACCGCCCCCGCGTTTCCATGTGGCCCCTCCTGCGCACCCGCCTGGGCATCCTGATCACCGCGATCTTCACGTTCCAGGCCTTCCTGGCCTATGCCGTAATGAGCTGGTTCGCCTACATCCTGACATCGCAGGGTCTCAGCGCCTCCGAAAGTGGCCTGCAGTTCGGTGTGATGCAGTTGGTCTCCGTGGCAGCGGGCATGATCCTGCTCGCGTTCGGCTCGCGGCCGGGCATGCTCCGCCCCGCCCTGTACCTGGCAAGCAGTTCAACGCTGGTGGCCATCGCCGCCATGCTCTGGCTGCCGACGTCATTGGCCGTTGTGCCTGCCGTGCTGTTCGGGTTCGGCCTGGGCATTTTCCCGCTGGTTCTTGTGATCATCAGCCGCAGCGGACGCTCAACGGCGGAAACCACCGCCCTTTCCACCATCGCCCAATCGCTGGGATACTTGATTGCGGCAATTGGCCCCTTCGGCATGGGACTTCTCCACAGCGCCACTGGCGGCTGGGTGCTGCCCCTGAGCTTGCTGTCCATCGTGGCCGTGGCGCTCATGGTCACTTGCCATCTGCTCACGAGTAAGCGCACTGCCACCAAAACCGGACCGAGGACAGCATGACCCTGACCCCTTCGCATCGCCCGGCCCTTGCCGAGGAGATCACCGCCAAGCTGCGGGACATGATCAAGTCCGGTGAATGGCCGCTTCAGGAGCGAATTCCTGCCGAGCCCGAGCTCATGTCCTCGCTGGGCGTTTCGCGGGGAACCCTGCGCGAAGCCATCAAAGCACTGGCCCACTCGGGCATGCTGGAGGTCAGGCGCGGGGACGGCACGTACGTCAGGGCCAACAGCGAGATGTCCGGGGCTGCACAGCGAATGTACCTGGAGCACACCCAAGAGCACATCGTGGAAGTACGGCTCGGCCTGGACACCCAGGCGGCCCGCCTGGCCACCAAGCACGCCACAGTGGATGACCTCGCCGAAATGCGCCGACTCCTTGCCCTAAGGCACGACGCCTGGCAGGCCGAGGACTACCCCACGTGGGCCAGTGCCGACTGGGAATTCCACGAACGCGTTGCCTTGGCTTCAGGGAATCCGCTGCTGCACCAGCTGTATGTTTCCTTCGGCGGCGTCTTCCACAACGACCTCCTGCGGCAGCAGCGCAAGGGCGGCTTCAACGGCATCCCCCGTGAAGGCCACGACGAACTGGTGGACGCCCTGGAGGCCCATGATCCCGATGCCGCCGTGGCCAGCGTGTACCGGAATCTGGACTACTGCTCGGACCAGGGCCCGCGGTAACGTCTGCTGGGCTATGACGTTGCAAACCCGCAACACCGTTGTTGCCCCACCACGGTTCAGCGGGGCGGCAACGTCTTACGGCACCGTTTCAATTCCGGTCCCGGCCGCATCCCTGAATCTCGCATTGATCAGCACCACCTCGCGCCCTGCCCGGTTCAGGAGACTCGCTGCCACACTTGCCCGATATCCCGTGGCACAGTGCACCCAGATCCTGGTGTCCGGCAGCTCAGTGATCCTGCCGAGCAGCTCGTAAACCGGAATGTTAAGCGCTCCCTTGATATGGGAGGCCATGTATTCGTCCGGTCGGCGAACATCCAGCACCACGTCTGCCGGTTCCCGTTCCCTGAGCAACAAGCTCCAGTCCCCGTGCCCGTAGCTTGCCCGCGGATGGTCGGGGGCCAACGCGCCAACGTTCAGAACCGTGGATTGAGGCCCGACGGCGGCATCCGGGCTGTCGATTCCGATCCTCGCCAGGTCGCGAATCGCCTTTTCAACCTCTTCCAAGGGTCCCAACAGCGTGAGTGGCTGGTTCCACGGGATCACCCAGCCGAGGTAGCTGGTGAAATTGTCCCCGCGACCGTACTCAAAACTCACACTTCCCTGGAGATGGCTGTCCGCGAAGGCCACGCGATGCCTCAGATCCACCACCCACTCCCCTGCCCTCAAGCGTCGGCCCAGTTCCTCAGCGTCCACGGAGTCCGGAACCTGCAAGGCTGCCGGGCCAACACCCGCCGCATTGAGTGGGCTCATGTGGGCGTAGTACGCCGGGTGGGCGGTGATGTTCGCCAGCAACTCAGAAACGAAATGGTCCTCGTTGGGATCCGTCAGGGCGTGGTTGGACTTTGCTTGCTCGCCGATCGTCGATGATTCCTGATGGCTCGCGGGGCCGATGGAACAAAATGATCCGAAGCCGTGGGTCGGGTAGAGGGCCGCTTCAGGATGCGCCGAGTCCACCAGTCGCCGGACCGACGAGTATTGATCATGGGCCAACGTCGCCGTGTCGTGGGGCGAGACCAGGTCCGTGCGCCCCACTGAACCGTAGAGCAAGCTGCCGCCGGAAAACACAGCTTCCGTGCCGCCGTCGTGAGTGTCATCCCGCACCACATATGAGAGGTGCGTGTGGGTGTGGCCCGGAGTGGCCACCACGCTGACCAAGAGGCGGCCGACGCGGAGGACCTGGCCATCGGAAACGGGGACTCGGGCAAACGAAACCTCGTCGGCAGCGTTCACCAGATACTCAGCACCGTGCTTTTCCGCCAGAATGAGCCCGCCGGTGACGTAGTCATTATGAAGGTGCGTTTCTGCCACATGTGTGATCCGGACACCGGCCTTCAATGCCGCGCCCTCTACACGGTCGATGTCACGTTGGGGGTCGATTACCAACGCAACGCTGCCGTCGTGCACCAAGTAGCTCCGGTCCCCCAACTGGGGCGTTTCGATGACGACGACATCCATGCTTCAGGGTACCGCCGGGCGCTAAACCCAGGGGTTAAAGCACAGCGGGGCCACTCTAATGAGTGACCCCGCCCTGCAAGGGAACGACTAGACCTGCGCGGCTACGCCATCACGGGAAATGTTGACCATGTCCTCGCGCGGCACAACCTTGATGCGCTCACGCTTGACCTCAACACCATGGGAGGTGCCGGCCTCGGTTGCTGCTGCGCCGAGTGCGAGCTCGTGGGCGTCCAGTGCCAGCCAGCCTTCCCAGCTGGTGAACTTCACGCCGCGGGAGTCAAGGAGTTCAACTACTGCGTCGGCTGCGGGAACCTCGGCAACCGGCAGGTTCTCGCGGTCTTCCAGGAGGTAGGTGACGGTTTCCAAGGCATCGCCCTTGGTGTGGCCGATGAGGCCAACCGGACCACGCTTGATCCAGCCCGTTGCGTAGAGGCCCGGCACGTGCTGGCCGTCGGCGTCCAGGACGCGGCCGCCGTCGTTGGTGATAACGCCCTTCTTGTGATCGAACTCGACGTCCGGCAGGGCCGAGCCGAAGTAGCCGATGGCGCGGTACACGGCCTGGACCGGGTAGTCGATGAACTCGCCGGTGCCGCGGGCGTTGCCCGTGCCGTCCAGTTCAGTGCGCTCGAACTTGATGCCCGCAACCTTGCCCGGGGTTTCGGCGGAGTCAACGATCTCCACCGGGCTGTGCAGGAAGTGCAGGTGCAGGCGACGGGATGCCTTGAGCTCGGAGAGGTCCTCGGGCTGTTCGGCGATCCAGTTGGTAAGCGTGCCAACCATGGTCTTGATCTGGTTGTTCGTCTGGACCTGGCGGTCGGACTCTTCGTCGAACTCGAAGTCCTCGGCGTAGAGGATGATGTCTACGTCCTTGGAGTGCGAGAGTTCGCGGAGCTCCAACGGGGTGAACTTCACCTGGGCCGGACCGCGGCGACCGAAGACGTGCACGTCAGTGACCGGTGAGCTCTTGAGCCCGGCGTAAACGTTATCCGGGATTTCGGTGACCAGCAGGTCATCGGCGTGCTTGGACAGAACACGGGCTACGTCCAAGGCCACGTTGCCGTTGCCGAGGACAGCGATTTCGGTGGCCTCCAGCGGCCATTCGCGGGGAACGTCCGGGTGTCCGTCGAACCAGGAGACGAAGTCGGCACCGCCGAAGGAGCCCTCGAGTTCGATGCCCGGGATGTTCAGGTCCGCGTCCTTGATGGCGCCGGTGGCGAAGATGATGGCGTCGTAGTGCTTGCGGAGGTCCTCGATGGAGATGTCCGTGCCGTAGTCCACGTTGCCGAAGAAGCGGATGTCGCCGCGGTCCAGGACCTTGTGCAGGGCGTTGACGATGCCCTTGATGCGGGGGTGGTCCGGAGCAACGCCGTAGCGGATGAGGCCGTACGGTGCCGGGTAACGGTCAAAGAGGTCGATGCTGACGGTGAGTTCGCCGCTCTTGACGGCCTCGCTCTTGGTCAGGATGTCCGCTGCGTACACGCCGGCCGGGCCGGAGCCGATGACGGCGACGCGAAGCGGACGGTCCGCAGAACCTACGGGGGTGCTAATTGACACGGCTGTGTTCCTTCTTCTTCTCAGTTACTGCGGACGCGGGGACGATTTGGGGTAATAGTGCTGTAGTCAGCGGTCTTGAAGTGTTGCGGGGCAAAGGGGCTGACACGGACCACATCGCCGATCACGATGACCGCCGGGTTGGCCACGCCGACGGCTTCCGCCTGGTCCGCGATGGTTCCCAGAGTGCCGATGGTGACGCGCTGATCCGGCAAATACCCGTTCTCTACGATACCTACTGGTGTGTCCAAAGGCAGACCGGAGCCTGCCAGCTCAGCCGCGGAATCGCGCAATTGCGCCACTCCCATGAGCAACACCACAGTGTGATCAGGGCGTGCGGGGACTTCGGACAGCTCTTCGTGGCCGGTCACTACGCTGAAGCCTTTGGCCAGCCCGCGGTGCGTCACCGGGATGCCCGCAGCGGCAGGAACCGAGATTGCCGATGTCACACCGGACACGACTTCAACCTCGACGCTGTTCTGCCGGCAGAATTCTGCTTCCTCGCCACCGCGACCCAGAACGTAGGGGTCGCCGCCTTTGAGGCGCACCACGCGGTTACCCTTCAGGGCTTCGTCCACGAGGATTTGGTTGATCTCCAGCTGCGGCACCGGGTGGTGGCCGGGTGTCTTGCCCACCTCAATGACGCGGACGTCCGGGGCAAGCTCTTTCAGCAGCTCACGCGGGCCAAGACGGTCAGCAACCACGACGTCGGCCTGGCCCAGCAGGCGTCGGCCACGAACTGTGATGAGTCCCGAGTCGCCAGGGCCTCCACCTACCAAAGCGACAGAGCCTGCGGGCGTCTTGCCGGCAGCATCCGGCTTGCGGTGGCGGCGGAGCGGAAGGTCCCCGGTTTCGAGGGCCGTGGCGACGGCGTTGCGAAGGGCCATGGCACGGCGCGGGTCTCCCCCGGCGTTGATGGCGATCTTCACGTCGTCCACCACGGCCACGGCGGGTGTCCAGGCGGCTGATGCTTCGTGATCCGAGGCGTTGACGCACCAGATGCGCTGGGCCTCGGCGTCGGCCGCTACCTGGGTATCCACAGCGGCAGTGCCTGTGGCGGTCTGAACGAACCAGACGCCGTCGACGTCTGACGTGCGGTACTCGCGCTGCTCCCACGTGAGGAGGCCGGAGGTGGCGAGTCCGCGAAGTGCCTCAGTGGCAACGGGAGCGACCACGGTGACTTTCGCACCGGCGTCGAGCAGTCCCTTGGCGCGGCGCTCCGCGACGGGCCCGCCGCCCACAACCAGCACCGGGCGGCCGAGAAGGCGCAGTGCGGTGGGGTAAATGTCCTGTATTGCCATGAAAAAACTGTAGGGCGGCTCCGTAACATGCTTCAAAGGCTCGGAAACACCCGGTAACGCTGGGTAATCCAACGTCACATAATTCCCCGATTACTTCGGAGAAACACTGTCCCTAAGCCTCAGGTAATAGGCCCGCTGCTCCTTGCCCAAGTGCTCAATCGCGTAACGAAGCGCCGTCCGCGGCATGGTGGCGGCGTGTTCGTCCAAGAAAGCCAGCAAACGTTCGCGGCTGCTGCGCCCTGCATCGCGGACCCAACCGCCCACCGCTTTGTGGATGAGGTCTTCTTTGTCGTGCAGCAGGATCTCGGCAATAGCGAAGGTGTCGTCCAGCTGGCCCTCTCGGATGAATGCCGACGTCGCGACGATGGCTGTCCGGCGCTCCCACATGTTCTCCGACCGGGCCAGGTCATACAGCGGGTCTCGCGGCTTATCCATCAGCCAACCGCCCACCACGCGCCCCGCACCCAAATCCACCAGGTCCCAATTGTTGATGCGGTCGTGCCTGCGCAGATAGAGCTCGTACAGTTCCCTGCGGCGATCTTCCGTGGTCTTCTTTTTCTGCGCTTGAAGGGCCATGATCTTTACGGCACCAGCCCTTGCCTCGTGGATGTCCTGCTCCAGGAGCTTCTCGATCTCATCCAGGGGCATGGCCGCGAACTCCTTGCCGAGAGTGAAAACCTCGCCCATGCGGACGCCCAAAAAGAAGTCACCCTCGGCGTAGTCGCCTTGGCCGGTCTTGAAGTACCGCTGGTACTTGGCCTGCTCGACGTCCGACTGCCGCACGTGGAGCCGTGCCAGGAACTCGACGGCGGTGGGCTGGGTTCCCGGTGCCAGCGCGGCTTTGGGTGCCTTGGCTGTCTTGTCCGGTTTAGGCGCCTTCGCTGGCTTGTCCGGCTTTGGTGTCTTTCCAACCTTGGGGGTCATCCCTCAATAATGCGCCTAAAAGACCGACCAGCCAGTACGCGTAGTGAATTCGTCCAGCGCGGCCACGCCTGCCACGGAATTCCCGGACCTTCCCAGGCCAGGGCTCCACACGCTGATGGCGCACTTGTTGGGAACCACGGCCACGATCCCCCCGCCCACGCCGCTCTTGCCCGGAAGGCCCACGCGATACGCGAATTCTCCCGCGGCATCGTACGTTCCGCAGGTGAGCATCACGGCGTTGATCCGCTTGGTCTGCGCCGGTGACAGCAACAGGGTTCCGTCTCCCCCCAAACCGTTGGAGGCCAGGAACCGGGTTGCGAGCGCCAGGTCTTCACAGGTCATGGCCAGGGCGCACTGCTTTGCGTAGGAGTCCAGAACGTCGTCCACCGGATTTTCCAGGTTGCCGCAACTTGCCAGGAAATGCGCCAGCGAGGCATTGCGGTGACCGTTGGCCAGCTCCGAGCCGGCAACGTGGTGATCAGTGTCAACGCCTGCGTTGCCTGTCTCTTGGCGCATCAAGTCCCGCACGGCATGGGCGGCGTTGCCTGTCAGGCTAAGGAGCCGGTCCGTCACCACGATCGCACCGGCGTTGATGAACGGGTTGCGGGGTATGCCTTCCTCGCTCTCCAACTGGACCAAGGAATTGAACGGATTACCCGAGGGTTCGCGGAACACCCGCTTCCAGATGCGGTCGCCATCGGAAGCCAGCACCAAGGCGAGGGCGAAGACCTTGGAGATGCTTTGGATGGAGAACTCCACGTGGGCGTCCCCGGCCGAAAACACGTCGCCATCCCGGGTGACTACCGAGATCCCGAACTGGTGAGCGTCCACCGCCCCGAGCTGGGGAATGTAATTAGCCACGGATCCTTGGCCGATGTGGGGTTGAACTGCTCCGACAATGTCCTCGAGTAGGTTCTGAATGTCCACGGTCAACCCCTGTTTCGGCGTGAGTCCCGTCCTCGTTGAAGGGACTCCGCAAATGTTCCTGTCTCCTGCGCGTAATCACGCACAGCCAGCAACATTACCTGCCCTACTGAGGCTCCGTGTTCGCTGCATGAAACTAGACCAGGCGTCGAGTGTGGCTCATCTGCCTTGCTCGGGGCGGGCATCGGACCACCCGGCACTCTTCGTCTTCGGGTCTTCACACCGGCGAGTTGGCGATCCGGACGCAGTCGGCCCGTAAGGCCGACAGTTCTGGGAGGGCTGCCGGGTTACCCAAAATGTTGAAGAGTGGCAGGTGCTTACGAAGAAGAGCCCGCTCCTCTGCCTTATGGTCGCGGGTCAACACGATCCAGTTCACGAGAAGGTTCTGATTGATCCAGGCGATGATCGCCACTTCGTCGACGGGGGCGAAAGTGTAGTTCCGGGTGTTCGCTTTCCCCATAAGGCTGCCGGCTACAGGACGATAGCCGAGGACCGCACCAACGCTTCGGAAGAACGTACCGTGCCCCTTCGCCCGAAGTTCCTGGCCAAGGAGACGAGTCTTCAGGCTCGTCCGAGCGATTCCGACATACAGCAAGTCATGGGCGCTACGCTCGCTCAGACCTGCAAATGGCGCAGGGAGTGCTGATCTATCCCGGATTCGGATGGCATACAGCCCAGCACGATCGGGGACCTTAGGGTCAATTTCCCCGGCCGGCTTGAAGCTATCGGAACTGAGTAGTTCTTCTTCGATCGCGGAAGAAACCACGGACGCATCAACCGAGGGCTCCAAAATTGACAATCTCGGCTCGTTCCTTAGGTCCCAGGACGATCCGAGCCATTCCGCAAGACTGATAGTGCTTCCCGACTGAATGAACAGTTTCGGGTAGTTCTTGGTCCGTCCGTGAACTTGGAATGGGGTGACCGGAGAACGGTCCCGTTTCACGTACGACTTGCGTGCGTTGACGTGTGTTGCAATCGCTGTGGTTGTCATTGGCTGGCCACGCTCGAGGAGGATCGCCCGAATGGCCTCGTGAAGCGTCATTGCTCGTCCTTTGGTCCGTCATGGTGCGGTAAACATCGGTACGGCACGTCGGTTGAGCCGCACTTTAGCCCCGAGCCTAATCGAACGGGACCTGAAGCGACTTTTGGTCGTTGGCGCTCCACCCGAAAGCCGGGGCAACGTGTTTCGCGACGTTCCCCAACAGCTTGGCGTTGTAGTCCACGCCCAGCTGGTTCGGCACTGTGAGCAGGATCGTGTCGGCTGCCTGGACTGCCGCGTCTTTGGCCAGCTCCTCGGCCAACGCGTCCGGCTCGCCGATGTAGCTTTTCCCGAAACGGGACAACGCGCCGTCGAGAATGCCTACCTGGTCCTGGCTGTCTGCCTGGGCACGGAGGCCGAAGTAGTGGTTGTCGATGTCGTCCACGATGGGGATCACGCTGCGGCTCACAGAGATTCGCGGTTCGAAGTCATGCCCGGCAGCGGCCCAGGCCTCGCGGAACATATGGATCTGCTCGGCCTGCAGCTCGTCAAAGGGCACACCCGTGTCCTCCGTGAGAAGAGTGGAGCTCATGAGGTTCATGCCTTGCTCGGCTGCCCACACGGCCGTCTTCCGGGTTCCGGCGCCCCACCAGATCCGCTGTGGCAGGCCTGGTGACTGGGGCTGGATAGGCAGCAAACCTGTGGCCCCTCCGGCGTAATGGGGATCCGCCTCGGCGACACCGTGCCCTGCGATGGCTTTGCGGAACAGGGCGGTGTGGCGGCGGGCCATGTCGCCGCCGTCCTCGCCGTCGGCTGGGACGTACCCGAAGTTCGCGGCACCATTCCGGGCGGGCTCGGGTGAACCACGGCTCACGCCAAGCTGGAGCCTGCCGTCACTGATGAGGTCCGTAGCCGCGGCTTCCTCGGCCATGTAGAGCGGGTTCTCGTAGCGCATGTCGATCACGCCGGTACCCATTTCGATGCGGCTGGTCCGCGCGGCGATCGCGCTCAAGAGCGGGAAGGGCGAGGCCTGTTGCCGGGCGAAGTGGTGGACACGGAAGAAGGCGCCATCTATGCCCAGCTCCTCCGCGGCAACTGCTAGCTCGATTCCTTGCTTGAGCGCTTCGCCAGCCGTTGGGACGAGCGAGCCAGGGACCCGCGCCCAGTGGCCGAAGGACAGGAAGCCGATCCGTTTCTTGTGCATGTCCGGAACAACGCTGACCCGTGCCGGCTCATTCCTCAATCAGCGCGTCGATAGTGCATTGCCACCACGCCGTTGCTGAGCGGCGTCGCGGAGATCAGATCGAGGTGCCGGGTGCCGGGCAGTCCGCCTTGGTACAGGGTGGGGCCGTGGCCGGTGATCATGGGGTGGATAAGGAATTTGTAGTCGTCGATCAGATCCAATCGGTCCAACTCTGTGGCGAGTTTGCCGCTGCCTACGAGCACCCCGTTGGGAGTCCTGTCCTTGAGTTCCTGCACCGCCGTGCGCAGCTCCCCGGCGACATGATGACTGTTGGTCCAAGGGAAGTCGCTCCGCGTCGCCGAGACGACGTACTTCGGCTTGGCTTCGAGTTTGACCGCCCACTCGCGCAACGCCTGGGGCGCGTCCACTTCCCCGCGGGCCACCAAGGGCCAGTAGACTTCCATCATTTCGTAGGTGGTGCGGCCCCAGAGCATTGCGCCGTTCTGGTCCAGGAGTCGTGTGAAGTGGGCGTGCGTCTCGTCATCGGCGATGCCCTCCTGGTGGTCAACACAACCATCCAAAGTGACGTTGATGCTGAACGTTAGACGGCCCATTCGACGATTCTAGGCCGCCGAGGGCAATAGCGCAGCGTCTGGACGAGGGCATACAGGCGTGCGAAATGGTGCAGCCGAAAAGCCGAATCCTTGAAGGCTATACCCTCCGGGGGTATGCTGCTGTTGGACGATAAGGAGGTGGAAGAGCATCGTGAACAGGCTAGTGTTCCCTCGAGCTCTTTCCACCATCTCCGGACGGCTCTCGCTCCTGCTTCTGGTGGCAGCTGTGATTGCGGGCATTTTTGGCATGCATGTGGTCAGCGGATCCCATGGCGTTCACTCGGCCGACTCTGTGTCTCCGGAAGTAGCCCCTGATTCATCACCTCACGCGCACGCCTCTTCGCAGCTTCTCCATGGGCCTTCGCCTGCGGAAGCGGACAGGTGCACGTCTGGAGGCTGCTCCTGCGTCCAGGCCGACAACGCCAACTGCATCCCTTCCTTGAAAACCGGCTCCTTGGCTGCGCCGCCTCCAGGTACCGCCGTTGCCATCATCTCCGCAACCCAGGGACACCAAGAACCCCCGCCTTTCTGGTCCTATCGGCCAGACGCGCCCACACCCGGGCAACTCAGCATCAGCAGGACGTAAGCATTGGAACGGGCCAACGGCATGCAGGCCCGACTTCGCCATACCTGGTCCCACGTTTTCGGGGCCCATCTGCTTACCCTTGGCGGCCGACCACCGTGCCGCCTGAATTGGCAAAGGACCATTCACTGATGAACAAAAAGCGCTTCATTGTCCCAGGGGCCGCTCTTGCAGGCCTGATCGCATTGGCCAGCTGTGCTTCGAATCCCGCTTCCGATTCGATGCCGGGCATGGATCACGGCAACACCACCGCGTCTGCCAACAGCAGCACCTCCGAGCACAATGCGGCGGACACAATGTTCGCCCAAATGATGATTCCCCACCACGCCCAAGCAGTGGAAATGTCCGACGCGATGCTGGCCAAGAAGGACATCCCTGCGTCTGTCATCGCTCTGGCAACAAAGATCAAAGCAGCGCAGGCACCGGAAATAGACAAGATGACGGCTTGGCTCAAGAGCTGGAACGAGTCGTCCACCATGTCCGGCCACGGTGGTCACAGCATGGACGGCATGCTGAGCGACGCCGAGCTGCTGAAACTCGATGGCTCCCAAGGCATGGAGGCGGCCAAGCTCTTCCTGAGCCAAATGATCGCCCACCATGAAGGCGCCGTCACCATGGCCAAGACCGAGACAAGCCAAGGCAAGAACCCCGACGCCGTCCAGCTCAGCAAGGACATCGTGACCTCACAGGAGCAGGAGATCCAGGAAATGAAGGACCTCCTGGCCGGTCTCTAGCGCCGCGGTACCGTGACGCAAAAGCCCGACGGCGGGAGGTCGCCGTCGGGCTTTTGCGTTGCGTTTGCGTGACTCGCAGCGTTTCCCGCCAAACGCACCCGTAACCACTGGTGCAAACGGCGCGAAAGGGCGCGGACCCGACGCCGAAAGGGTGCGCTACTTCGCGTGGGCCTCGCCCGCTGCTGCTTCACTTCGTGGATCAACGACTGTGGTGGGAGGCATTGGCTCCGGGTTGGTTGGTCCCGCGCTCTCGATTCTCCACTCGCTTCCCACCCTCACTAACTCAAACTTCTGCTCGTAGACGTAACCCTCGTCAGGTCCCGTCACCCCAGCCACAGGTGCATGCGACAAATGAGTCAGCTCCGACGCGATGGCGTGCGCCCCACCATCAACGAGCGTCAACTCCTTGATGGTTACTTCCGACCTGCTGTCCGTGAAGGCAACCCCATGGCGAAGAAGGTCTTCGGCCTTCCTGCGAAGCTTCAGATATTCCTGTTCCGTTGCAGCCACGGCAGACGGGGCGAAGTAGTGGTCAATCTCGTCGGTGCTTGGCGCCAGCCCGGAAACAATCTGATGATTCCTACGATCGATGGCTTGCTCGATGACGGCTTGTATGGAGGCCACGGATTCGGGATCCGGTTTCGCGGACGGACTCCCGCACGCGGAGACCGCCATGAGGCCAACTGCTGCGCTTGTTACCAGGAGCCTCCGGGACACGAGCATCAGGCCGCCTCTCACATGAACCCTAAAACCGCCTCCCCCAATTGAAGGCTCTCCGAAAAGTAACAGCCCGCCCTCAGGAGCACCAGACCTCGGTAAGAAAAGGCTCGACGGCGGGAGGTCGCCGTCGGACGTTTGAGTCGCGCCCCATGCCGCTCGCTACGGGTTCCGCCAAGCGCACCTGTAACCACCGGTGCAAACGGCGCGAAAGGGCGCGGACCCGACGCCGAAAGGGTGCGCCCGGCGCGAAGGAGTGCTGGTGGCGCGAAGAGGTGGAACCCGCCAAGGTCTAGCGGCTGCTGCCCGCCAGCAAACCCCGGCGCTGCAGCAAGCGCTTTTCGATCGGCCCGAACACCAGGAGCTCGATCAAGATTCCCACGAACAGGATCAGAAGGATCGCGGACATCACAATGGTCATGTCGGACAAGAGTCGGCCTTGATCCAACAACGAGCCCAGCCCAAAGCCGATGGTGCCGCCCACCGCGATGATTTCAGCGGCCATGAGGGATCGCCAAGAGAAAGCCCAGCCCTGCTTCAGACCGCCGATGTAACCGGGAAGTGCGGCCGGCAGGACAATCTGCAGCGCCATCTGGAGACGGTTGGCCCCAAGGACCGTGCCCACGCTGCGGTACTGCGGCGGGATCTGGTCCACACCGGAGATGAGCCCGTTGATGATGGACGGGATGGCGCCCATGAAAACAACGAAGTATACGGTGGCGTCGGTGAGGCCGAACCAGATGATCGCAGCAGGAACCCAAGCCACAGACGGTAGAACCTGCAAACCGGAAATCAGCGGCCCGAACGCACGGCGCAAAGGAGCCACCTGAGCCAGGATCAGCCCTACAGGCGTCGCGATGACCACCGAAATCAGGAAGCCGATCACACCACGCTGCAGAGACGTCCACACTGCTTCCTGGACTTTACCTTCGCCCCACATTGTGACGAACTGGGTGAGGACGTCCAAGGGTCCGGGAACGAGGTCGCGCCGCTTGAATTCGAGCGAAACGTAGAACTGCCACGCCAGGATGAGGACCACCAGGGCGGCAACGGGCAGCAGCACCCGCTTCCATTCGATGCCGGCCTTGCGCCCGCTATCCGACTGGAGGTTGTCCAGGCCGGCTTCGAGGTCGCGTAGTTCCGAGGCGTTGCCCTTCAGCGACGGCGAGGTGATGTGCTCTTTGGAATCTGTCACGGGAAGGGTCCGCTCTTCGGTGGTGATGGGGTTACTTGGCATGGCGGCGGATCTCCTCGCGAAGGCGGCGCGTGATGGTTCCGGTGAGCTCCCCAGCACGTCCCGGATCAGTGCGATGCTCCTCGGTGACGTCCCATTCGGCCACAACGCGGCCGGGACGCGAGGACAGCAGCAACACCCGCTGGCCGAGACGGACGGCCTCGCGCACGTTGTGGGTAACGAACACGATGGTCCGGCCGGTTTCCTTCCAGATCCGCTCAAGCTCGTCGTGGAGGAGGTCGCGGGTGATGGCGTCGAGGGCGGCGAACGGCTCGTCCATCAACAGCAGTTGCCGGTCCTGTGCCAAGGAACGGGCCAAAGCAACGCGTTGCCGCATGCCGCCTGACAGCTCATGGGGACGCTTGTCCCCCGCGCCGCCCAAGTGCACCAGTTCCAGCAGTTCGGTTGCGCGGGCACGCCGGCTCGCCTTGGTGCTGGACTTGTCCGCCAGCTGCAAAGCCAACTCGATGTTGCCCCGCGCCGTCAGCCAAGGGAACAGGGCCGCGTCCTGGAACATGAAGGCTGCGCCGTCGCTGGGCACTTCAAGAGCGCCCGACGTCGGCGGTTCCAGTCCCGCCATGATGTTCAGCAGGGTGGACTTACCGCAGCCGGACGCACCGAGGAGGGCGACGAATTCGCCTTGAGCGATGGTGGCGTTGACGTCGTCCAGCACCGGGGCGCCATCGCCGAAGCGCTTGCCCAGGTTCTCGAGTACGACTGGCATGGTCCCGTCCTTCGTGTTGATTGGTAGAGCTTATGTGGCCAAAGGCCGGCCCGCTCCCCCATGAAGAAGAGGGGAAGCGGACCAGCCCGTTACTGCTTAGTCTTGGCCAAGACCTGCAGCTGAGGTCTTCTTGCCTTCAACCTCGTTCAACGTGCGGAGATCGAAGATGCCGTTGATGTCAGCCTGCTGGGTGGTTCCGGCTTTAACACCGTCTTCCAGCAGCTTGTTGTACGTTCCGGCCAGCGGGTCGGTGGTGAACTTGATGTTCTGCAGAGCGCGTTCAATCACGTTGGCCGGAAGCGGCTTGCCTGCCGTGTCCTTCAGAACCGCGTTGATGGTGGTTGCCTTCTCCTCAGCAGAAGCCGAGTTGAGCCAGTTCACGGATTCAACGTGACCCTTCAGGAGAGCCTTTACGGTCTCGGGGTGTTCGGCGGCGAACTTCTTGTTCACGATCAGGATGGTGGTGGTGAAGTCACCGTTTTCCCACAAGTCCTTCTCATCAACCAGGACCTTCGCCCCGGCTTCGAGCACCAGGCGGGAGGCCCAAGGCTCAGGCAACCACGCGCCGTCGAGCTTTCCGTCCTGGAAGAGCTTCAGCGACTGGGCGTTTTCGGTGGGGTTGATGTTCACATCGCCGCTGCCATCGGTGTTGGTCTTGAATCCTTGGTCGCCCAACCAAGCGCGGAGGGCCACGTCCTGGGTTCCGCCAAGCTGCGGGGAGCTGAGGATCTTGCCCTTGAGGTCGGCCGCGGAGTTGATCTCCGGCTTGACCACCAGCTGGGCGCCGCCCGATGCTGCGCCGGCGATGATGCTGATGGACTCGCCCTTGCTCTTGACGAAGGAGTTGATGGCCGGGTTCGGGCCAATGTACGTAGCGTCGATGGCGCCGGCGTTCAGGGCTTCGATCGCGGCGGGGCCAGCGTTGAAGACCTGGGTGCTGAGCTTGGTTTCGCCGAGTTCCTTGGCGATCAGGCCCTTGCTGGTGCCTACCAGCGCCGGGCCGTGGGTGACGTTGCTGAAGTAGCCGAGCTTGAGCTCAGCCGCGGGCGTGGTGGTGGGAGCCGGTGCAGCTTGGTTGTTCTGCGAAACAGCGGAAGCGACTGCGGCGCCTGCACCGATCAGCAGCACCAGGCCGACTGCCAAGCCGATTTCCAGGGTGCGGCGGCGCTTGGGCTTGGGTGCGGTCTCACCGGCGACAATGCGAGTGGTACCGGAATCAGGTTTGTGTGACTCGGAGGTGTTCGACATGAGGGGGTCCTAAGGAGATGTTGGATGCGAGTTGGGGCGAAGATCAGGCCCCGTGACATCGCCCGTCGAGGGCAAGCAAGGACCATTCCGGAGAGGTCATGCATTCACAGTAGGGACTGTCATATTTCCGCTTCAATCCCGCAGAAACCAAGGTTCACGCAGGTTCACGTGGCGTCATATTCGCTGCCAGGCCTTCAATGTCGCGCGGAGTTGTGCGGCAGCAGCCACCTATGAGACGGGCGCCGCGATCCTGCCAATCCGGGGCGTTGCCCGCCAAGGTTCCACTGCCCTGAACGCCCGCCGATGGAGCCCACGTCTTGGTCACGGCATCGTAGCTCTCCCCCGAATTCGGATACGCGACCAGTGGCTTGTTCGAGAAGCGGTGCAGAGTGCCGAGCGCGTCCGTTACGAGCTCCAGCGGCACACAGTTAACGCCGACGGCGGTCACGCGCGGTTCCGCGCTGAGCAGCACAGCCACGTCGCCGATCGGTGTTCCGTCGCTGATGTGGCCGCTGTCCCGCAGCGTAAACGTAAACCAGGATTCGACGTCGAACTCCGCTACGAGCTCCACCAGCGCCTCCGCTTCGGCGTATGACGGCAGCGTCTCACATGCCAGGAAATCCGCGCCGGCTTCCACCAGCGCAGCAATGCGAGGCCGGTGGAAGTCCCTGAATTCCGCGGCAGAAAGCGTGTAATCACCGCGGTACTCTGAACCGTCAGCGAGGTAAGCGCCGTATGGGCCAACGGATCCGGCCACCAAAAGCGGCCCATTCGCGGTGCCATCTGCCAAAGCTTCCCGGCGCGCTTCATCGGCCAAGCGGACACTCAACGCCACCAACTCCAGCGACTCTTCAGCGCCCAGCCCACGCCGTGCGAAACCCTGCGGAGTCGCCTGGTAGCTGGCTGTGATGGCAACGGAGGCACCGGCGTCGAAGTAGTCCTTGTGGACCTGTTTGATCAGGTGCGGCTGCTCCAGCAGGACCTTGGCCGACCACAACGGATCCTCAAGATCGCAACCGTGGGCCTCCAGTTCCGTGGCAAGTGCGCCGTCCAAAACCAGGTCCTTGCCGGTAGCCAGATGGGTGCTGAGCGTGGTGTTCTGTGGCATGGGTCCTTCCCCAAAAAGAAAACCGCAGCTTGCTCGCTGATCCCGCCGTACAACGTTAGGAGTCGCGAACAAGCTGCGGTTTTGTGACTACGTGTGACCCTAGATGACGTAACGTTCGTCTTCGTGGTCGCCCGGGTGGTCCTTCACCAAACCAGCGGCAAGGGTGTTGCCGTCGATGGGGTCGATCACCAGGAAGGCGCCTGTGCGCCGGTGGTGCAGGTAGTTCTCCAGCGGCAACGGAGCGGACAAGCGAAGCTGCGCGTGTCCGATGTCGTTGAGCTCCAGGTTGGAAGCCGGCTCCACGTTGAACGTAGCCAGGTCCAGCTTGCCGGTGACGTTCCGGACCAGCGCCTGAACGGTACGCGTTCCGTGCTTCACCAGGACCTTCTGGCCTTCGCGGAGCGGCTTCGGCGAGAGCCATGCCAGCGATGCGTACAGGTCAGCGGTGCTTTCGCGGACCGTCCCGGCTGCAGCGATGGTGTCGCCGCGGGCGATGTCGATCTCGTCGGCCAAACGGACAGCCACCGATTGCGGGGCAGCGGCCTCTTCCAGCGACTGGCCGGCAAAGTCGATGCCAACAACCGTGGTGGTGCGCGGCTCGTGACCTGGGCTGATGACGGATACTTCGTCGCCGAGCTTCACGGAGCCCTCGGTGATTTGGCCGGCGTAGGCACGGTAATCGCGGTACGCCTCTACATCGAGCCCGGCAGCAACAGCATCCGGAGCAAGGGCGCCCTGCGGCCGGATGACCATCTGGACCGGGAAGCGGAAGCTTTCCAGTTCTGCCTCAAGCTCATCAGCGGCAGGGAGGGTTTCGAGGACCTCCAGCAGTGCAGGACCGGTGTACCAAGGGGTGCGCTCGGAGCGATCCACAACGTTGTCGCCGTCGAGCGCCGAAACGGGAACCACCAGCAGATCAGCAACGCCATCGGAACCCAGGCCGAGCTCGCGGGCAACCTTCTGAACATCAGTTTCGATGTCGCGGAACACTTGCTCGCTGAAGTCCACCAGGTCGATCTTGTTCACGGCCACGATGACGTGGGCCACACGCAGCAACTGCAGCACGGACAGGTGCCGGCGGGTCTGCTCCAGCACACCCTTACGGGCGTCAATGAGTACGACGACGGCATCCGCAGTGGACGCGCCGGTCACCGTGTTCTTGGTGTACTGAACGTGGCCGGGGCAGTCCGCCAGAATGAAGCTGCGGCGGTCCGTAGCGAAATAGCGGTAGGCGACATCGATGGTGATGCCCTGCTCGCGCTCGGCACGCAGGCCGTCGGTCAGGAGGGCCAAGTCAATCCCGCCCTTTTCCCCGCCGAAGCCGCGGTCCGCAGAGGTGCGGGCAACGGCGTCGAGCGTGTCAGCAAGAATAGCCTTGGAATCGTGAAGGAGGCGGCCCACCAAAGTGGACTTGCCGTCGTCCACCGAGCCGGCGGTCGCGAAACGGAAGAGGGTTGTGGGCAGGGCTGTTTCCAGCCCGGCAGCCAATGTTTCGGTGCTCATTTAGAAGTAGCCGTCCTTCTTGCGGTCTTCCATGGCTGCCTCGGAGATGCGGTCATCTGCTCGGGTGGCGCCACGTTCGGTCAGGGTGGAGGCAGCGACTTCAACAACGACGTCGGCCACAGTGCGGGCGTCTGACTCGACGGCACCTGTGCAGGACATGTCTCCCACCGTGCGGTAGCGCACCAGCTTGGTGATGACATCCTCGTTGGGCAGCGGCTGGGAAACCTCGCCCACAGCACGCCACATGCCGTCGCGGGCGAAAACTTCGCGCTCGTGAGCGTAGTAGAGGCTGGGGAGCTCGATGTTCTCACGCTCGATGTAGCGCCAGATGTCCAGCTCGGTCCAGTTGCTGATGGGGAACGCGCGGACGTGCTGGCCCACCGTGTGGCGGCCGTTGTACAGGTTCCACAGTTCGGGGCGCTGGTTGCGCGGGTCCCACTGGCCGAATTCGTCGCGGAGGCTGAGGATGCGCTCCTTGGCACGGGCCTTATCCTCGTCACGGCGGCCGCCGCCGAACACGGCGTCGAACTTGTTGCGCTGGATGGCGTCCAACAGCGGAACGGTCTGCAGCGGGTTGCGAGTGCCGTCGGCGCGCTCGGCAAGCTCGCCGCGGTCGATGAACTCCTGCACGGAGCCAACAACCAACTTCAGGCCCAGGCGCTCAACGGTGCGGTCGCGGAAGTCGATGACCTCCGGGAAGTTGTGGCCCGTGTCCACGTGAAGGACGGGGAAGGGAACCTTGCCCGGCCAGAACGCCTTGGTGGCCAGGTGCAGCATGACCACGGAATCCTTGCCGCCGGAGAACAGCAGCGCGGGCTTCTCGAACTCGGCAACAACCTCGCGGATGATGTGAATGGCTTCGGACTCGAGGGTGTCCAAGCTGGAGAGGCGCTCGGCTGAGGGGGCGTCAACTGCCGCTGCAACTTCCACCGTGGACTCCTCTGTTGTGTACGTGCTCATGTGTGTAGTCCGCATTCTGTCTTGTCGGATCCTGCCCAGCGGCCGGCGCGGGGGTCTTCACCCGGGGCCACTTTGCGGGTGCAGGGCTGGCAGCCGATGGACGGGTAGCCCTGGCTCAGGAGGGGGTTGACGGGAAGGATGTTGTCCTCGGAGTACTCGATCAGCTGATCGAAGGTCCAGTCGACCATCGGGTTCACCTTGACCAGGCCGAAGCCTTCATCCCAGGTGACCACGGGAGTATTCGTGCGGGTGGGGGCTTCATCGCGTCGGACACCGGTGAACCACACCTCGTAGCCGGCAAGCGAGCGGCGCAGCGGCTGAACCTTGCGCAGCGCGCAGCACTGGGCGGGGTCCCGGGCGAACAGGTCCTTGCCCAGAAGGCGGTCCTGCTGTTCCACGGTGCTTTCCGGAAGGACGTCCACCACGTTGACGCGCAGGTTGGCCGCAACTTCGTCGCGGGTCTGGTGCGTTTCCTTGAAGTGGTAGCCGGTTTCCAGGAACAAGACGTCGACGCCGGGAAGCTGGTCCGCGACCAAAGCCGGCAGGACGGCATCGGCCATGGAGCAGGCGACTGTCACCATGGGCAGTTCGAAGTTGCGGGCCACCCAGGCGATGACGTCCCGAGCCGGCGCGTTCCAGCCCAGCTCAGCAGCACCTGATTCAGCTAAGGCCTTGAGCTCTTCATGGGAGCGCAGCAACGGACGGGCTGCTGCGCTGGCGAGGTTGGTAATGGTGACGGGATCTGTCATTGGAGATCTCCTTCATCTGCCGAGTGTGCCCACTCTGCAAAGGTCTGGCCCTCTGCGCCCACGGCGACGAACTTCCGGACCACGCGCTCCACATAATCGGGCAGGTCTTCCACCGTGACTTTGAGGCCGCGGACGGTACGTCCCAAACCGGCTTCCTCGCGCTCGTTGTTAGCCAGCCCGCCACCGAGGTGGACCTGGAAACCCGGGGTGGGATCGCCGTCGGGCGTTGGCAGCATCATGCCCTTCAGGCCGATATCGGCCGTCTGGATACGTGCGCAGGAGTTCGGGCAACCGTTGATGTGGAGGGACAGTGCCGACGGCAGCTGCTTGGTCTCCACGAGGTCGGCCAAGCGGCGCTCCAGCTCAGCGATGGCCGTAGCCGCCGTGACCTTGGTTTCCACGATGGCCAACTTGCAGAACTCGATGCCCGTGCAGGCGATGGTGCCGCGGCGGAACACGGACGGACGAGCCGAGAGGCCCAAGGTATCCAGTTCGGCGATGAGCGGCTCCACCTGCTCCTTGGCCACGTCCAGGATGACCAGCTTCTGGTGAGGAGTGGTACGGAGGCGGTAGCTTCCGTGCTTCTCCAGCGTGTCAGCCAGCGTAACCAGTGCCTCGCCGGAGGTGCGACCCACAGTCGGGGTCACGCCGATGAAGAACTTGCCGTCCTTCTGCTCATGAACGCCGATGTGGTCACCGGGAGCCGTGGGCTTGGGAGCTGCAGGGCCATCGGGAAGCTTGAATCCGAGGTATTCGTCTTCAAGGATCTGGCGGAACTTGGCGGGGCCCCAATCGTTCATGAGGAACTTCAGGCGGGCCTTGGTGCGCATACGGCGGTAACCGTAGTCGCGGAAGATGCTGGTGACGCCGAGCCATACTTCAGCGGCGACGTCAGCGGAGACGAACACACCCAGGCGTTCGGCCAGGCGGGGGTTGGTGGACAGGCCGCCGCCAACCCAGAGGTCGTAGCCCGCGCCGAGTTCGGGGTGGACGACGCCAACCAAGGCGAAGTCGTTGATCTCGTGCACCACGTCCTGGGACGGGTGGCCCGTGATGGCGGTCTTGTATTTGCGCGGCAGGTTAGCCAGCTCGGGGTCGCCGATGAAACGCTCGGCCAGCTCGTGGATCAGCGGCGTGGGATCGATGATCTCGTCCTTGGCGATGCCCGCGACCGGGGATCCGAGGATGACGCGGGGAACGTCGCCGCAAGCCTCAGTAGTAGACAGTCCGATGCCTTCGAGGCGGCGCCAGATTTCCGGCACGTCCTCAACACGGATCCAGTGCAGCTGGATGTTCTGGCGGTCCGTGAGGTCGGCCGAGCCGCGGGCGAAGTCCACGGAGATCTGGCCAATAACGCGAAGCTGCTCGGTCGTCAGCGCACCGCCGTCGATGCGCACACGCAGCATGAAGTACTTGTCTTCGAGCTCGTGCGGTTCAAGCGTTGCGGTCTTGCCGCCGTCGATCCCGGGCTTGCGCTGGGTGTAGAGACCCCACCACCGGAAGCGGCCGTGAAGGTCTGTGCCGTCGATCGAATCGAAGCCCTCTTTGGAGTAGACAGACTCAATCCGCTCACGGACGTTCAGCCCGTTGTCTTCCTGCTTCCAGGTTTCGTTGGCATTGAGGGGCGCGGTGCCGTCAACCTTCCACTGGCCGTGGGGCTTGGCGGCAGGGCGGGTGCGTGCCGGACGCTTGGTGGTCTCAGCCGACGCACCGGCTACAGCTGTATCTGTCATACATCGACTGTAGGTCTGGCCAGTTTTCGCCAGCAAAGGTCCGGAAACGCGAAGTCACCTAGGGAAACATTTCGTCACGAAGGCTTCATCGGCCTTGTTGCAGCGGGCTTCTTATGCAGGTTCATATTGTGGCTTTGTGGCCCCTTTCGTGACGCTCCTCTGTGGGATTGAACGTGTGACAAGACGGATTCGTCCAATCGTTGTAGCGTCATTGAGGTACCGGCCGAGTCCGAGGACGCTATTTCGGGGAACGATGACGCTCAACTGGAATATTGACACCGCAGGCACCCACGCTGTGCTCACCACCGCAGCCTCTAACATCGACGCGCAAAACGAAGCGGCTAGGGCAGTGGGAACCGCCATTTCCGATGTCGGGGCCGTGCTCGGCACCGGTCTTGTAGCTCAGGCGCTCAATGAATTCGTAGAGCAGTCACTGGCACTCAAGGTCAAGTTCATTGCCGGCAGGTCCGCAGCAATCGTCCAAGGAACCAACGACGCCCTCATGGCGTACGTTCAGGCAGACAGCGTCATGGCGCAGCAGGCCCAGGCCTCGGCCATCGCGGCCGGTAACAGCGCGTCCGGTAACAGCGCGTCCGACGGCGGCGCCATGCCACTGCGGGCAGGTCACCGCCCGGCGGAGCTTGGCTAAAGGGACAACATGACTACCTTCAACGAGATTTGTGTAGCACCAGGGGTGGGGTCCCGGGCCTCGACCTCACAGCGTTGCCCGTGATACCCAACCCGGAAGCTTTGGACGCACAAGCTGCTGCCCTTTCAACTGCCGGGGCGAAGTATGAGGCATCAGTTCAGGTCACTGCCTCGGGCTTGAACGCCTTGGCCGGGACATTCGATACACCCGAGAAGCCACAGCTTCTGGCGGCCTTTTCCCCAGTTACCACCATGGCGGATGATCTCAATAGCGGCGTTTCAATGGTCGCTTCTGCCCTGTCGGTTTTCGCTTCCGCTTGCCGCGACATCAAAACGAGAAGCGACGCCCTGAGGAGCGATTCCGGAAACCTCAGTTCACGCATTGAGCTCAAGGGCGACGAGTGGGCCACCGCTCCTGAGCTCGTTAGTGAGCAGAACCGGCTGCTCGCTGAACTTAACAACATCAAGGCTCGGTTCATGGAAGCCGAGCAGGACTGTGCCAATAAGATCGCTGCCCAGTACGGCGGAACACATTATGTGAACATCAACGATTCGCAGGCGAAGCCGGATGGATCCAATGTTCATGCTGTTGATGCCGGGACTTTGGATGCATTGGGCGCACAAGGTGATCTCCCCTGGGGCGCACCCGTGGATCGGGCCAGACTTCGGGGCTTGATGGGTGCTGGGCAGGGCCTGTTGGACTCGGGGTGGGAGTTGGTGGGCGGCGCCTACTCATTGACTCCGTTGTCGCTGGCGTGGAAACCCGAGATTAAGGAATTGGGCCTCACCACCCAAAATTTCGGTGACGCCTGGAGTGGTGTGGGCAGCATGCTCTGGAACGTGGGCATGTTTGTAGCCCCTGGCATCTGGCTGGACCGGGCAATCACAGGGAAACAGTAGGAGCAGGACGCTGCGGCTGAGCAGTTGGGAAAGGTCCTTCCGGACTTATTCCAGGCGGACGCATGGTCAAAGGGCGAATGGGAATATGCCCTGACCCGCAACTCAGCGGATGTTGGCGCCTTCGTTGTCTCCTTCGGTACGGCTGGCGTCCTGAAAGCCGGATCCCTCGCTGAACGACTTGGTCTGCGTCTCGCCAGTGCGGGTAACCTAGCAAGTCTGCCCGGCACACTGCCAGGCCTTGCCAAAGTAGGAGAACTCCGTTCAGTGACGGTAGCAAAAATCACTGACGTGATGACTACGGTCAAGGTTGTCACCTGGGAGAGCCTGATCAAACCACCGTTGCAGGGATCCGCGAACCTCCTCAACCACCTCGACGACGGTGCTGGCGCAGTCCGTGTAGCGGATGGCATCTCCGGGGTGGGCCGTGGTCCTTTGGGCGGGCTGGCAGAGGAGGTTCTTCACGGCATCGACCGCCTGGACCAGGCCGCCTACCGTCCCCCGGCGATGGGCACCCTCGGCAGAGCCGCGGAGCATCACGAAGTCATCGCCCAACTCAAACCTTCGCCGCTCCACGATGCCTCGAACCCTGCAGTGCAGCAAGTGGTTCGTGTCCCCGATTCCATGGTTCCCGGACCCAGGACTCCCTGGACCAAAGTCACCGAAGGCTTCGCACCCAACACCGAATACCGGGTGCCCGGCCGCGGTACCTTCATTACGGATGCGAACGGGACCATCAAAGAAGCTGTCATCACCAAGGTCAAGGACAAACTGAACCCTGACCTGAACAACCCGCTGCCGGACATGACGTACAAGGTGGAGGGCGTCAAAGGTGACGTGACGTTCAAGACCAATGGAGAAGGACATACGGAACACGTCAAGGTGGAGGGGCTCGAACTCGGGGACGGCCAAAGGTCCCCATACATCCAAGGACAAGGTCGGCAGGGAATCAATGGCCGAGATAGGCGACTGGGATCCCGACGTCGTTCCACCCGACTACGACGGCGGCCACCTCATCGCGCGACTCTTCGACGGAATCGGCGAACGCATCAACACCGTTGGCATGCTAAAGGAACTGAACCGAAGCTCCGTTAACCGGAAGAACTTCTACAGGATAGAGATGCAGCTCCGCGACAAGTTGCTCGAAGTACCGCCGCCTAGAATCAATCTGCAGATTGACGTGTTGAGACGACCGTCCATGAAGACCCCCGAAAAATTCCTAGTACGGGCCACGAACGGTAACGACCAATTTATCAACGAAACCTTCAATATCATCCTCGGAGGAGGCAGTCTATGACACCTAAAGGCCCCGTCAAAGATCCATTTGAGCAAGCACGGGAGTATGAGCGCATCATCGCTGAGGGGATTTGGGCAATCCGTCCTACAGACAGAGCGTGGGATGCCCTCGTTTATGTCCACAATCAAATAGGAAGTCGCGGCAGCTCCATTACCAAGATTTATGACCATGGTGAGCTCGTACAACGAGCGTCATTCGCGGACGAAATCCTGTTTACAGTCGATGATCTTCGGGAAGTGATGTACAGGCCCGGCAAAGGCACATGGTTCTCAATGACCCTCAAAGTCACTCCCAAAGGAGACGGCTGGGAAGCAGACTACAACTACACCGAAAAGCCCGTTTGGGAACTCGGAGAACCGGTCAACGACACCTACGCCCAGGAGCTGTACCTCTTCCCCCGGGACGAGGAACACATCCCCGACTGGTTCAAAGAAGAAATGAAGGGCGCCACATGGACCCCGGATTCCGACTAGGGCTTCCAGAAATGACGCAAGGAACCACCTCACATGACACTTTCGAAACAACTCGAGAACTCGAGAGAACCTGCTGAAGGACTTTGGGCCGTTCGGCCCCAAGACATCCAATGGGATGAGTTTGCATATGTTCGCTCCGAAATCGGAAGCAGGGCAAGCTCCATCGCAAGGGCCTACTTAGCCGGTGCCGAGGTGAAACGCATCCACGTGGACAATAACGTGCTTATAGCAGCCCGGACGCTTAGGGAAGTGCTGTACAGGCCCGGCAAAGGAACCTGGCTTTCCATAACTCTGAAAGTCACTCCCAAAGGAGACGGCTGGGAGGCTTCCTACAATTACGACGATAGACCGCATTGGGAACTCGGTGAACCGTCCGCTGACACTTATGCCCAGGAGCTGTACCTCTTCCCCCGCGACGAGGAACACATCCCCGACTGGTTCAAAGAAGAAATGAAGGGCGCCACATGGACCCCGGATTCCGACTAGGGCTTCCAGAAATGACGCAAGGAACCACCTCACATGACACTTTCGAAACAACTCGAGTACTCGAGAGAACCATTGCGGAAGGACTTTGGACGACACGGCCTTTGGACATTGAGTGGGACACCTTCGCTTACGTCCGCTCAGAAGTAGGCGGAACAGCAAGTGCCATCGCTAAGGCCTACTTGGATGGCACCGAGATGACGCGCAAGCACCTCGACAAGAGCGTTGTCATAGCGGCGCGGACGCTACGGGAGTTGATGTACAAGCCTGGCAAGGGCTCTTGGCTTTCCATGACCCTGACCGTCACGCCAGCCGGAAATGGCTGGGAAGCCGACTATAACTACACAGAAAAGCCCGTTTGGGAGCTCGGCGAACCGGTCAACGACACGTACGCCCAAGAGCTATACCTCTTCCCCCGGGACGAAGACCACATCCCCGACTGGTTCAAAGAAGAAATGAAGGGCGCCACTTGGACCCCGGAGGATGCCTAACCGCTGTGGTCAGCGGCTAGCCAACACTGCGTCGTACCGTTCCAGCGCGATCTCCGCCAACACAGGAGACGGCAAAAGCGGTGCAGCCACAATGTCCGCGCCCGCTTTGGCCAACTGGTCGTGGAAATAGCCGGTTGCCAGCAGGTAGGAGGCAATGAAAACCCTGCCTGTCCCACCGTCTTCGGCGAGTTCGGCACGCAAGGAGGCGACGCCGTCGGGCACTGTTGGCTGGGCACTGGCGCCATAGGCGACGCGCACCTTGTTCGGCAGCAGCTCGGCGAGGAGTCGCGCCTGCTCTTCTGAATCCACCGAACCGTCCGGCAGGGACGATCCCGCGGCAGCCAGCAGCACGCCGTCGTTCTCGGTCAGTCCAGCCGCCCGCAAATGCGTGGCCAACAGCTCAGCCAGCCGCGGGTCAGGGCCCAACGGCCTTGCGGCCACTACCTCGGGCCGGGTCTTGATCGCTTTGGGCACGTCCACCTTGATGTGGAAGCCGGTAGAGAGCAAAAGCGGCACGACGACGGCGGCAGTCCCCTCCGGCAGGCCCTCCACCACTCCGCCCAGCTCCGGTTCCTGCACGTCAACGTACGCCTCAACCACGCGCAAGCCGGGGCGGAGGGTCTCAATTTCTGCCATCACACGGCGGATGGCAGCCTGGCCTTCGGCATTGCGGGTTCCGTGGGCGCAAGCGATCAAAACAGGGCTGTTCATGGGAGCTAGCGTAACGTTGAGCCAGCACCTGTTGTTAAGCACGTTAAGAAAGAACCAGTCCACTTGATTTCCTTTGACATTGTTCTTCTTTGGCTTGACCTCATCGGCGTGTTCTTTTTTGCAGTGTCGGGCTCGTTGTTGGCCGCCCGGAAGCAGTTCGACTTTGTTGGCTCAGTGCTGCTCGCTTCCATCGCGGCGCTGGGCGGTGGAGTAATACGCGACATCGTGATCGACGCCGGACCCCCGATCGCCTTCACAAACCCCGCCTACCTCGCCCCGCCTGTGCTGGCGGCCCTGCTGGTTTATTACTTGTTTTCCTCCGTGCAGCGTTTCACCTCTCTGCTGACCCTGTTCGACGCCGGCGGGCTGGCCTTGTTCTGCATCACAGGCACGCTGAAGGCAATCGGCGCGGGCATGAACCCGGTGGCCGCAATCCTGTTGGGCGTCACCACGGGAGTGGGCGGCGGTCTGCTCCGTGACATCACGGCCAACGAGATTCCCACCCTGTTCAACAACCGCGATATCTATGCGCTGCCCGCCTTCGTGGGCGCGGGGCTGACCACGTTGCTGTGGCACCTTGGCCTGTTCAGCGGGCTTACGGCCTGTGTCATTGCCGGTGTTGTCTTCACTTTCCGGGTGACCGCCTGGCGCCGCGGCTGGTATGTCCCCCTGGCTGTGCGCGGATGGCATCGCGCAGGCACCGGTGGGGGCGCAATTTCGGGTGCCCGGGATTAGCTAGGATAAGAGCATGACTGACATGTTCCTCGAGAAGTTCCGCGCGCTGGTCCCAAAGTATCTCGAGGATGAATGGCAGGAAGAAGACGGCCTCACGCCGGCCGAGCTGGACGACGCCCTGGCCGATCACTCCTTCACCATCCCGCTGGTTCTGCGCGAGTTCTACCTCGCCATCGGTGGCTGCGAGGACCTCATGGAGGCCTACCACTACTTCTGGGACCCCGAGGAACTCGAGGTGGACGACGAAGGCTTCCTCATGTTCCTTGAGGACGAGGATGAGCAGTTCACCTGGGGCTTCCGCACCGCCGACCTCAGCATCCCGGACCCCATCGTGTGGCGCCGCAACAACGCCCGCGGCCAGTGGAAGAGCGAAGAGGGCACGTTCTCCGAGTTCGTGTTCGACATGTTCGAGTGGGCATTTAACGACGAAGACTAACTTTCCAGGTTTCGAGCAGCCTCTTCTCACCCATTCCGGGTTGGGAGGGGGCTGTTTTTGTTCCCCTCTCGCGAAGGATTACGACGGCGGTCGGCCGGCTATGTATCGGAACGGGCCGAAACGGCCGGTCTCCCGGTTGCGCAGAACCACTAGGAGTTCGTCCACCATCCGCTGAGGGTGATGCACTACGTCTGCATAGTAGTAGTGCAGGGTCATGAGTCCGCCGAGGATGCCTGCATTGTTCCGGTATTGGTCCTTCTTGACCTGTTTCCCCTCCAGGTGGGTGCCGCCGTCGAGTTCTACAATCAGGCAGTCTTCGATCAGACAGTCCACTTCTCCCACACCTGGTACGTCCACATGCATACGGACTCTGAGACCTGCCCGGGTGAAGTGTGTATGGGCCAACACCTCCAAGAGGGAGTCGGCACGAGGGAGAACCCAACCCACGATCTCGCGGACCTTGCCATTCCGGTTGCCGGGAAGCTTCGATCTCAGGAAATCCGTAGACAGGAGTGCTTGGCTAACTGCGCTCTGCACCATGACCAGTGCTTCAAGTTCCGGTAGGCACCTGAGGGAGTGGATCAGGACATCGGCTACCCCTGCAACTGGTAGATACGAGTGTGCCGGGTGCAGGCAGGCTCCGTGGTGGACTACACCACGTCTCACTTGGCCCGTACTGCAGCTCAGATGGAGAGAGCCGGGGTCGCCAAGGGTCCAAAGCCGATAGAAGCGAGCTGCTGAAACGCAGGTAAGTAGGCCATCGGCTCGAAAGGCGGCAACGACGTCGGGGTCCGCTCTTCTTGACGTGTAGACGCCACGATGAAGGCGGGTCACTCGGCCGTCCCTGACTGCATTCGTGAGCATGCGGCGAGTAAAGCCTGCAGTTGTTGAGAAGTTCCTTATGTGGACAACTCCCGCGGGCCGCCACCACCTACTTTGAGGTCTTGAATGCAGCGACACACCCTGCGGCAGGCGTGTCCCGGGCTTCCCAAAGTCTGAGTAGGTGATGGAGGACCAACGCCGTCCTGTAAATCACGCTGCATGAACGAAAAAACCATTGACGTGGAAAGTTGCATATATGACAGGATTGTCATAAGCTTTTCACGGATCCACTAAATGCCTCCGGTGGGTCTGATGCGAACGGAGATTGTGGTCCCGGTTCGGTGCAGCGTATGACTCGTAACGTTGCAACGAACCGGGGCCATTCCTTTTTTAAACCAGGGTGGCGCCGAAACGGCTGTGCGGCCACCACCCACTTTGAAGCCAAGAAAGCCGGACACGCCGTAAAACGAGGGCCATGCAGTCCCCATTCCACCCAAAGTAGGTAGCTGCGGTACACGGGCAGCCAACAAAACAGGCGCCCAGCCCCTCAAGGGCCGGACGCCTGCGGCAAAGCAAACAGAAAACTAGCTGCTGCGGTCTACCACCGCGTGGGCGAAGTTGGTCAGGGACGCCTTCACAACGCCCTCGGGCAGCGGCTCCAGAGCCGCAACGGCCTCGGCGGACCACTGGCGGGCGATCTTCCACGATTCCTCGGTGACGGGGTGTTCGCGCAGACCGGCAACAACTTCAGCCAGGGCCTCGTCGGAGCTCAAGTCGCCGTCAACGAGTTCCAGCAAAGCAATCGCGGAGGCATCCCCTGCAGCAGCATCGCGGCGGAGTAGCAGGACAGGCAGCGTAGGAACACCTTCGCGGAGGTCGGTGCCCGGGGACTTGCCGGATTTGACCTTGACGCCGGTCACATCGATGACGTCGTCGGCAAGCTGGAACGCCACGCCAACCTTCTCGCCGTATTCCACCAGCAGGTCCTCGTAGGACTCGTCGGCACCGGCGAAGATCGCACCCAACTGACCGGATGCTGCTACCAGCGAGCCGGTCTTGTCTGCGATGACGGACAGGTAGTGCTCTACGGGATCTTCGTCTTCCCGCGGTCCAACAGTTTCGTGGAGTTGGCCAAGGCACAGGCGCTCGAAGGTACGCGCCTGAATACCCAGAGCACGGGAACCGAGCTCTGACACCAGGATAGAGGCGCGGGCAAAGATGAGGTCGCCGGTAAGGATGGCCACCGAGTTGCCCCATACTTCGTGGGCAGTGGGAGCGCCGCGGCGGAACGGAGCGGAGTCCATCACATCGTCGTGGTACAGCGTGGCAAGGTGTGTCAGTTCCACTACAACAGCGGCCTGAACAACTTCGGGGCGTGAAGCATCACCAAGGTGGGCGCACAGCAGGGTGAGCAGCGGACGGATGCGCTTACCACCGGCTTCCACCAGGTGGCGCGACGTCGCGTCAGCCAGGGGGTCCGAGTTGGAGATGGCTTCGCGGAGCTTCTTTTCCACCCGGGCAAGGTTGGTGGTGATGGCAGGGCCGAGCTCGGCATCACCGGCAATGGCGGCAAAACCGGCGGGCAGCTGGAGCCCCGTTGCGATCGCAGTGGTGTTGGGAGCAGGCTCAACAGTCTGCGGCAAGCCGTGTCCGGCATGCGTCCAGCTGTGTTCGGCAGAGTTCGTCACGGGTTAACCCTAACTAGTTGTTGCGGAAACCGCGGAGTCGGTGCCTACCGGCGTAAGGGCGCTGGCAGGGGAAGTGTTGGAGGTGGCCGGAACCAGCATCTCGAGGACCCGGATCACGCGGTCTTCGAAGCCTTTCGCGGACGGATCCGTGAGGTTCGCGAGCATTCGAACCACAAAACGCATAAGGACAGGAATGGGCATACCCGTGCGCAGTGCCAGTTTCATCACGGCGGGCTTCCCAATCAAGGAAGCGAATAGACGGCCAAGCGTGAAGTGCGATCCCCACTGGTCCCGAACATAGTCCGCATACCGCGAAAGGTGGGCATCGGCGTCGTGCGTGGACCAACCGGCGGAAGCCGAGCGCGACGAAGCGTCAATCAGGAACTCGGCCGCGAACCGGGCCGATTCCATAGCGTAGGAAATGCCCTCGCCGTTGAACGGGGACACCATGCCGCCGGCGTCGCCCAGCAGGAGCAGTCCGGGCGAGTAGTGCGGCGTGCGGTTGAAGCCCATGGGCAGCGCGGCGCCGCGGATCTCCCCCACCTGGTTTTCCGGCGTGAATCCCCACTCGGCAGGCATGCCGGCGGTCCATTCGCGCAGGACCTGCTTGTAGTCGAGCTTGCCGAACTCCTTGGACGAGTTCAGGATGCCCAGGCCAACATTGGACGTGCCGTCACCGACGCCGAACACCCACCCGTATCCGGGCAGCGGCTTACCGGACTTGCCGGGAAGTTCCAGCCAGCCTTCCATCCAGTCGTCGTCGTGACGCGGCGACGTGAAGTAAGTACGGACGGCGACGCCCAACGGACGGTCGTCGCGCTTGTGCATGCCCAGCGACACAGCGGTTCGCGTCGAATTGCCGTCCGCAGCGAGCACGACGTCGGCGTGGAAGTCGCGCGTTTCGCCCGTCTTTCGCCCGGACTCGTCCAGGATGGAAGCCCGGGCGCCAATGACGCGGCCGTCGTCCGCAGTCAACGCGGAGGTGACACTGTGGCGTTCAAGCACGACGGCGCCCGCGGACTGGGCGTGACGGGCCAGATCCTCGTCGAAACCGAGGCGGGTCCGGATCAGTCCGTACGTGGGAAAGTCGGCTACCTCGGGCCAGGGCAGCTCGATGGTGCGACCACCGGCAATGAGGCGAAGGCCCTTGTTGCGCCTCCACCCTTCCGAAACAGCGTGGGGCAGTCCGAGCTTCTGAATTTCGCGGACAGCGCGCGGAGTAAGCCCATCGCCACAGACTTTTTCACGGGGAAAAGAGGTCTTTTCCAGCACCGTGACATCGACGCCCGCTTGGGCGAGGTAATACGCGGCGGTGGACCCTGCCGGGCCCGCGCCAACAATCAGTACTTTCACGTCGTCCTAAATAAGCAGGCAGTACGAGGTCAGCCGGCCTGGTGGCGCGGCTTGATCTGGCGGCGAAGCTTTGCCACTGGAACACTTTCGCGGTGCTCGTCGGGCTTCTGCGCACGGTGCACGGCAACGATGCCGCCACTGAGATTGCGGTAAGTGATGTCCGTCCAGCCGGCATCGCTGAGCCACTGGGCCAGGTGGTCCTGGTCCGGCCAGGCGCGGATGGACTCGGCAAGGTACACGTAGGCGTCCGGGTTGGAGGACACCTTGGTGGCGATGGCGGGGAGGGCGCGCATCAGGTACTCGGTGTAGAGGTTGCGCCACAGGGGAACCACGGGGTGCGAGAACTCGGCAATGACCAGGCGGCCGCCGGGCTTGGTGACGCGCAGCATTTCCTCAAGGGCCTTGCGGGGTTCCACCACGTTGCGGAGGCCGAAGGAAATGGTGGAAGCGTCGAAGCTGTTGTCAGCGAACGGCAGGTTGGTTGCGTCACCGGCAATGAAGTCGATGTCCGGGCGGCGGCGCTTGCCCACCTTGAGCATGCCCAGGGAGAAGTCGCAGGCCACTACGTCCACGCCCGCGTCGGCGTAGGGTTCGCTGGAAGTTCCCGTTCCGGCGGCGAGGTCCAGGACCTTCTGGCCTACCTTCACATCCATGGCATCAACCACGATCCGGCGCCAACGCCGCGTCTGCCCCATGGACAGGACATCATTGACGACATCGTATTTTGGGGCGACATCATCAAACATCGTCGCAACTTCGTCCGGACGCTTTTCCAAGGATGCTCGGTTCACCCTGTAATTGTCTCAGACATTCAGCCGACTTTGCTGCGCTGTAGAAGTCGGCTCAGATTCTGGCTGCGCGCGGGAGTACTGTTGTTCCATCATGACGAGCACGCTCCGTACCTTGACAGTCCCCCTCGATGTCGAATCATCCTCCGGGGGGCTGCCGTCGTTTCTGGTGCGGGACGACGTCCTCTGCTGGTCCCGCCGCGAGGCCGGCCTGGTGGGCTATGGCGAACTGACCCGCTTCAACACCACAGGCCCCGAACGATTCCTTGAAGCCGACATTTGGTGGCGGCACCTCATTCTTGAGGCGGAAATCACGGATCATGTGGATGTTCCAGGCACTGGTCCGGTGGCTTTCGGCTCGTTCGCCTTCTCCAAAACCTCCCCCCACGTTTCCCGCCTGATCCTCCCCGAGCTTGTGGTTGGCATCCGCGACGGCCGCGCCTGGGCCACCCAGCTAACGTTCGACGACGGCCCCCTCACCGAGGCAAGCGTTCTCGCCTCGGTGGACCGCTGGCTGACCGAGCCCGAGCCTAACGGCGACGGTTCAGCGAGCGGAGGGCCCGACGTCGGACTCTCACCCGACGCTAT
Organism: Pseudarthrobacter sp. PvP004; assembly: GCF_017876035.1. Classification (NCBI taxonomy): domain Bacteria; kingdom Bacillati; phylum Actinomycetota; class Actinomycetes; order Micrococcales; family Micrococcaceae; genus Pseudarthrobacter; species Pseudarthrobacter sp. PvP004. Next base: position 286,928 of record NZ_JAGINL010000001.1, on the reverse strand, counting down.
TGCGGCGGACGGTTCCGCCGGTCACCTCAGCCGTGGCTCCTTGAGTGAGGCCGCTTGGATGCAGGCCGTGTCCAACGGTGTGGAGGAAATCCGCGCCGGGAAGCTGGAGAAGCTCGTGTTGGCGCGGGACGTCGTGGCCAACCTTCCCGAGGGCGTCAACGCCGCGGAGGTGCTTCGTCAGCTCGCCGCAAGGTACCGCGAATGCTGGACCTACGGCGTCGACGGACTGGTGGGTGCTACGCCGGAAATGCTGATTCAGGTGGAGGGGCGCACCGCACAGGCGCGTGTGTTGGCAGGAACCTTGGATCGCCGTGATGCGGACGGTATGGACGGCTCCCCCATGGAATATGCGGAACGAGTCCTGGCCGGTTCGGAGAAGCAGCGGCACGAACATGAGATCGCCATTGATTCTCTGACGCGGCAACTGGCTCCTTTCTCCGAAGCGATGAATTCCCATAGCGAGCCCTTCATCCTTGAGCTGCCCAATGTGTGGCATCTGGCCTCCGATGTGAAGGCTGAGCTCGCAGACATCGAGGGTCACGTGCCCACGTGCCTGGCCTTGATCAATGCTTTGCATCCCACCGCGGCGGTCTGCGGAACGCCCACGTTGGTGGCCGGGGCTTTGATCCGCAAACTGGAACATCTGGATCGCGGACCCTACGCCGGGCCGGTCGGCTGGCTCGATGCTGCGGGGAACGGCGAATGGGGCATCGCACTGCGTGGCGCGGTCATCGAAGACGCCAACACGGTGCGCCTGTACGCAGGTTGCGGCATCGTTGAGGGCTCACAGCCCGAGGCGGAATTGGCAGAAACGTGGGCCAAATTCAGGCCGATGCTTGAAGCGCTGGGCATCAAGCGCTGAATCTGGGATTCCAGACAGGGCCGCTGCTTGCGGGGTTGATAAGTGGGTAAACTTGTTATCCAATAGTGAAACTTCGTTTCCTGTGATGCACATCTCACGTTCGGCGCTACACTAAAACCGACTCAGTTCAGCATCCACCGCAACAAAAGGTAAACAACATGCAGATCTCCCGTTCGGTTCTGTCCGGCACCAAGATTGCCGCCGTGCTCGCAGCAGGCGCACTGGCCCTGACCGCCTGTGGTGGTTCCTCCACCCCGGCCGCGTCCTCTGAGTCGGGCCTCAAGCTCATCAACGCCGGCAAGCTCACCGTATGCTCGGACGTTCCCTACGAGCCCTTCGAATTCCAGAAGGACGGCAAGATCGTTGGCTTCGACATGGACATCGCCGCCGAGCTCGCCAAGGACGTCAAGGCCGAACTCAACGTAGTGGACAGCTCCTTCGAAGCAATCGAGACCGGCACCGCACTGACCGGTTGCGACGTCTCCATCTCCTCGATCTCCATCACGGACGTCCGCAAGAACGTCATGGACTTCTCCACCCCGTACTTGGACGACGACCTGACCCTCGTGGCCACGTCCGCCTCCGGCATCGACAACCTCGATGGCGCAAAGGGCAAGAAGGTTGGCGTCCAGCAGGCCACCACCGGCGCCCAGTACGCCAAGGACAAGGGAATCGACGCCCAGCAGTTCGAAGACTCCGGCCTCCTGGTCCAGGCCCTCAAGGCTGGCACCATTGACGCCGCCGTCGGCAACCAGTCCGTACTTGGCTACGCCATCAAGGACGACTCCAACCTCAAGCGCGTGGAAGACTACGCAACGGGCGAGAAGCTGGGCATCTCCATCAAGAAGGGCAACACCGCCATGGCGGATGCCGTGAACGCCACGCTGAAGCGCATCACCGACGACGGAACGCTGAAGAAATTCGAGACCACCTGGTTCGGCGAAGCCACCAAGTAGTCCGAGCCCCGGCTCCTCCAAGATCCACGCAGGCGGGCCCCGAAACGATCTGTTGAAACGGTCCTTTCGGGGCCCCACCTGCGCAACATGAATGTGAGAACCCCATGGCAATGACTGCACGTCAACGAGCCAAAGTCAGTTTGTACGTCCAGGCCGGAATCTTTGTTGTGGCCGTGGCCGCCGTGATTATTGCCGTGGACTGGAAGACGGTTGGCACCAGCGTCTTCAACTTCGCCAAGATCGGCCCCATGTTCCCGGATATCTTCCTGGTGGGCCTCAAGAACACCCTTATCTACACTTTCCTGGGCTTTGTGGTGGGCCTCTCCGGCGGCCTCCTGCTCGCCCTGATGAAGCTTTCCTCCTTCCCGCTGTACCGCTGGCTTGCCACGGGCTACATCGAGTTCTTCCGCGGTGTTCCGGCTCTGCTGGTCTTCATCGCGTTTGGCTACGGTGTTCCCTTGGCCTTCGGAATCCAGTGGGACGTCAACATCATCGTGATGGTTTCACTGGGTATGGTTGCCGCCGCTTACATCGCTGAAACCCTGCGCGCCGGCCTCCAGGCCGTGCCCAAGGGCCAGATGGAAGCCGCGCGTTCGCTGGGCATGCCTCACTGGCGGGCAATGGTGTCAATCGTCATCCCCCAGGCGTTCAAGATCGTTCTTCCCCCACTGACCAACGAGATCATCCTGCTCACCAAGGACTCCTCGCTGATCTACGTCCTGGGCCTCACCGCCTCCCAGTACGAGCTCACCAAGTTTGGCCGCGACGGCATCTCCAGCCTCGGCGCAGGCCTCACGCCGCTGCTTGTGGCCGGTGCCTTCTACCTGGTCATCACCATCCCCTTGAGCCTCCTGGCACGGAAGTTCGAAAGCCGCTCCGCGCGGACCAAGCGATAGGCAGGACAGTCATGAATAACTCCAATGGGAGCACGGCCACCGTTCGCGCCGCCGGCGTCAATATCAAGGATCTGCGCAAGTCCTACGGCAGCAACGAAGTTCTCAAAGGCATCTCGCTGACGGTCGAACCGGGCCAGGTTGTTTGCTTGATCGGACCTTCGGGTTCGGGCAAGTCCACCCTCCTGCGCTGCGTCAATCTGCTGGAGCAGCCCAACGCAGGAACCATCAACGTGGGCAAGTTCGAGGCCACTGACCCCGATGTGGACCTCAACCGGATGCGCCAGAGCGTCGGCATGGTGTTCCAGCACTTCAACCTTTTCCCGCACCTCAGCGTCCTGGACAACTGCACCATCTCCCAGATGAAGGTGCTCAAGCGGTCCAAGTCAGAGGCCGGGGACGTCGCGCGCCGCAACCTGGAACGCGTCGGCCTGGGCCATTTGGCTGACCGTTACCCGGACCAGCTCTCCGGTGGCCAGCAGCAGCGCGTCGCCATTGCCCGGGCACTGTCCATGGACCCGCAGCTCATGCTCTTCGATGAGCCGACGTCTGCCCTCGACCCCGAAACCGTGGGCGATGTCCTGGCCGTCATGCGCAAGCTGGCCCAGGAAGGCATGACCATGTTGGTGGTCACGCACGAGATGGGCTTCGCCCGCGAAGTTGCTGACCGCGTGGTGTTCATGGACGCCGGCGTTGTGGTGGAAGAAGGGCCTGCGGAGAACGTCATCAGCGCTCCCACCCAGCCGCGCACCAAGGAATTCCTGCGCCGCGTCCTCGACCCCACGCACATCGACGTGGTGGACGAATAACCCTTTGTGGCACTAGCCGCGCACAGTCGTTAGCGCCACCGAAACGGGAGGGTGACACCCATATGGGGGTGTCACCCTCCCGTTTTTGCGTTCGACGCCCTTTCGCGCGCCGTTGGCGCGCCCTTTCGCGCCCGGCGCACCCCTCGTTCAACCACGGCGCACCCCTTCGCGCCATTCGCACCAGCGGGAACCGGTGCAAACGGCGGCAACGGGTGCGACCAACACACAACACACGCCCCGCACCACCCCGCGCCCGCACACGCCCGGCGCACCCCTCGTTCAACCACGGCGCACCCCTTCGCGCCATTCGCACCAGCGGGAACCGGTGCAAACGGCGGCAACGGGTGCGACCAACACACAACACACGCCCCGCGCCACCCCGCACCCGCACGAACCCCGGCGCACCCCTCGTTCAACCACGGCGCACCCCTTCGCGCCATTCGCACCAGCGGCAACGGGTGCGAACAGCGGCAACGGGTGCGACCAACACACAACACACGCCCCGCACCACCCCGCACCCGCACACGCCCGGCGCACCCCTCGTTCAACCACGGCGCACCCCTTCGCGCCATTCGCACCAGCGGCAACGGGTGCAAACAGCGGCAACGGGTGCGACCAACACACAACACACGCCCCGCACCACCCCGCACCCGCACACGCCCGGCGCACCCCTCGTTCAACCACGGCGCACCCCTTCGCGCCATTCGCACCAGCGGCAACGGGTGCAAACAGCGGCAACGGGTGCGACCAACACACAACACACGCCCCGCGCCCGCACACGCCCGGCGACGCCCGGCGCACTACTCGTTCAACCACGGCGCACCCCTTCGCGCCATTCGCACCAGCGCGAACGGGTGCAAACAGCGGCAACGGGTGCGGGTAGGCGGAGCGGGGCTAGCCGGCCGTAAGGACTTGGCCCACTGCGGCCGAGACGGCTTCCTTGATCCGGGCATGGAGTGCCCGCAAGCCCGAGCGGTCTACGCGGACTTCCACAATGGTGCGTCCCTTCAGCGGCGACTTGAGGGCCGCGGCGAGTTCCGCCGTCGTGCTCACCGTCTGATGCCCGACGCCGTACGCCGCCGCGAGTGCCCCGATGCCCACTGAGTGCGGGGTACCAAAGAGGCGCTCGACGGCGGTGCCATAGGCGCCTGAGTCCTCCACCGCACCGTGTTCGAGGAGGCTGAAGATGGCACCGCCGGAATCGTTGAGCACCACGATGCGGAGATCCGGCACGGGCTCGCCGTGGCCGAGGAGCAGTCCGCCGGCGTCGTGGAGGAAAGTGACGTCGCCCAGAAGGACCGTGGTTTCGCGTCCGCTGCCCAAGGCGATTCCTGTGGCTGTGGCGATGGTGCCGTCAATACCGGCCAGTCCGCGGTTGGCGTACACGGTGGCGATGGGTTCGGGGTGGGGTTGGCCGGCGAGGTCGACGTCGCGGATCCCGTTGGAGGAACCGAGCACCAACTGCCCGCGGGAATGCTCCCAGACCGTGGCCCCAACGGACGGACCGTTGGCGAGGTCTTCCCCCGCGAGCACACCATCCAGGCCATGCTGGGCGGCAGCACCAGCGAGGAGCCAGGAATCGAGCCATTCGGCGGAGCCACGGCCGGCGAAGTCGGCGAGCTCGGGAAGAGTTTCGATAGGGGTTTCGCGACGTCGGCCCTCTTCGTACCAAGCAACGGGGACGGGCTGGTAGATAGCAGACACAACAGACTCACGCGCCAGAAGGGAAGCCACCGGGCGGGAGAGAGTAGCGCGACCAAACAGGACCACACGTTCGATCGGCGTCGGGGAATCAGGACCGAAGTGTGCCAACAATACCCGGTAAGGCCCTACTGCGTTCGGCCCGAAGCGCGCGTTGGACGAAGGTTCGGCCAGCAGGGGCAGGCCATGGGCGCGGGCAAAGGCCTCGGCTACGGGACCGGCGTCATGGCCCGCGAGGACCACGGTGCGTCGCTCAGCGAGTTCGCCGGATGCTGCCGGAAGGTTCAGTGCTTGGGGACCGGCGTCGTAGTGGAACACGCCGTGTCCCGCGGCGGCCGGAAGGGCGTCGCCGTCCGCCGGTACCAAGGGATCACGGAAGGCGAGATTCACTTGGACAGGGCCCGGAGGTGTATCTTCGAGGGCCCCGGTGGCAGCGTAGAGCGCGGTGGCAACAGCCTTCTGCGGGTGGTCACCGGCCGGGACGTCGACGGCGAATCTGACGTGATCGCCGAAAAGGTCCAGTTGGATGGTGGTCTGGTTGGCCCCGGTCCCGTGAAGTTCTTCCGGCCGGTCTGCGGAGATGACGACCACCGGGACAGCTGAATGGTTGGCCTCCATGACTGCCGGCAGAAGATTGCCCACCGCCGTGCCGGAGGTTGTCACCACGGCAACCGGCGCCTCAGTGGAGAGGGCAAGGCCCAGCGCGGTGAACCCTGCGTCGCGCTCATCGATGCGGACGTGGAGCCGGACGCGGCCCGCAGCTTCCGCTTCCGCCAAGGCGTAGGCCATGGGTGCTGAGCGCGAACCCGGCGCTACCACCACGTGCCGCACACCGCCGTCGAGCAGTGCTGTAACAGCGATCCGTGCGGCGCCGATGGATGTCAGAGAGTCCTGGGAAGTCACCGTTCCAGTCTATTGGCGCCGCCCGGCCCCTCATCCCTCTCTCACATCCCTAGCCCTTCCGGCCAACGGTCTCTCACGTCCCTAGCCCTTCCGGCCATCCCTCTCTCACCCCGGTGCCGTTAGGGTTCCTTCACGTCCAGAACTACCTCGTTGTGGCGGAGGAACCAAGGCTTGAAGGGAGGGTCGAAACGCGCGAACCTGGGCGAACCGATGGGTGTCAGATCAGCCAGCTGAAGGGCCTCCGTCAGCGCTACAGTATGGCGTTGAAAGGCCGCGGCTGATCCGTTGCCTGTGAATCGGGCTACAGCAGATAACGCCCCAGGCACCTCACGGATTTTGACCCTGGACTCGTCAGGTACAGGAGCAGTCTCTACTGTCAGTCCGGCTGGCAGGACAAAGGCAACGACGTAGTCCTGATCGGCCCCCGGAATGGGGCCGCTCTGTAGGACCGGTGCCGTCATGACCAGTTCCTCCGACGTTCCACTCTCCTGAATGACCGGCGCAGTCATGGACAGCTTCTGTCTACTGGTGTTGCTGCCGCTGATGTAGTTGAAAAGATAACGGAAGGCCTCGTTCCCGGCACGATCAAACGCGGCGTGGACTTCCACCTCCGCGAGTACATGCGCGGGATAGCGGCGCAGCTCGAAGTGTGGATACTGCTGGACCAGATCGTACGGCTGCTGTTCAGTCATGGTCCAACCGACCCTACGCCGCCAAGGCGCAGGCCACCATAGAACCCGATGTGAGAGAGCGTCACGCCACAAGCACGTGGGATGTGAGAGAGCGTCACGCCACAAGCACGTGGGATGTGAGAGAGGGTCGGCAAGACGAAATGCTCTCCCTCCCGGGGAGCCCGGGTGGGAGAGCATTCGTCAGAAACGGGAGGGCCAGGCGTTACTTCCGGAAGACCTGGACCACCGAGGGGCGAGGTGCCCGTGCGGCACCGGCAGCGGGGGTGGCGCCAGCCGGGACGTAGTCCGGGAAGAAGGAGTTCTGCGCGGCGAAGGAGCCGTCCTCACCAGGGTGCTGGACTGATACGAACACAGTGCGCTCTTCGTCGTGAATGATCGGGCCACAGGTCTCGGCGTCGCGCGGGACAGCAAGGAACTGCTCCACCTTGCCGCGCTCGGGACCTTCGAGGGTGACCTTGAACAGGCCGTCCGCGTAGCCAATGGTGCCGGGGGCGCCGTCCGTGGAAATCCAGAGATTGCCGACGGAGTCGAAGGCCACGTTGTCCGGGCAGGAGATGGGCGAGACCTTGTCGGCCGGGAATCCGGAGAAGTACGCGGAGGTGTTCTTGCTGGGATCGCCGGCTATCAACAGGAGGTTCCAGTTGAACTTGGTGCCCGTCTGCTCGCGTCCTTCAGTGATCTCCACAACGTGACCGTCACGGTTGAGCGTGCGGGGGTTGACCTCCGTGGCGCCTTCCTTGCCCGGCTTGCCGCGGTCCGTGTTGTTGGTGCAGGCGACATAGACCTTGCCCGTACGCGGGTTGGGCTCAACGTCTTCGCAACGGTCCATCTTGGTGGGGCCAACCTTATCGGCAGCCAAACGGGTGTAAACAAGGACCTCGGGAACGGTCATGCCCGGCACAGCGGAGGTGCCGTTGACCACCAGGGGCAGCCATTCACCGGTGCCGTCGAATGCACCGTCTGCGGGGAGCTTGCCCGTGCCGTCAATGTCCGCAGGCGAGTCCCCTGTGAACTTCGCAACATACAGGTCACCCTCGGAGAGGAGGTTCATGTTGTTCTTGCGGGCTTCCTTGGAGTCGCCGGCCTGGTACTTGCCCTTGGAAACGAACTTGTAGAGGTAATCGAAGCGCTCGTCGTCACCCATGTACGCCACTACCCGTCCGGAGGGAGAGACGATGACGTTGGCGCCCTCGTGCTTGAAGCGTCCCATGGCGGAGTGCTTCTTGGGGGTGGAGGTGGGATCGAACGGGTCTACTTCCACGATCCAGCCGAAGCGGTTGGTTTCGTTGGCGTAGCCGGAGTTGCGGGTGTCGAAGCGCGGCTCGTCAAGTTCCCACTGACGGGTGGTTGCCTTCGAGGTGATTCCGTAGCGCTTGTCTCCGTCGCTGGTGCCAGGGGCTGCGAAGTAGCCGTTGAAGTTCTCTTCTCCGGAGAGGATGGTTCCCCATGGGGTGGTTCCGCCTGCGCAGTTGCCCAGCGTGCCCTTGATCCAGCGGCCGGCGGGGTCGTCGATGGTCTTGACCAGGTTGGTGCCTGCTGCGGGTCCGGTGAGCTCGTAGACAGTGTCGGTGAGGAAGCGACGGTTCAGGGGTGCGCCCTGAACGTAGCTCCACGGCTTGTTCTTGTTCTTGCGCTCGAGTTCCACCACGGCGAGGCCATGCCCGGCACGGCCGATGGCGCGTGCCTCTGCGGGGTCGAAGCCCTCGGGCAGCATGATGTTCTCGTTGGTGTACTCGTGGTTGGTGAACAGGACGGCACGGCGATCCTTAGAGCCCGGGATAGGCAGGATGTCCGTGTAGTCGTTGTTGTAACCGAACTGGCGGGCCTGTGCTGCAGCAGTCTGCGCGTTCAGGTCGAAAGCCGGGGAGTCGGCAAAGAGGGGGTCGCCCCAGCGAATGATCGGCTTCCAGTCGAACCCCTCCGGAACAGTGAAGGCATCCACTGCTGCGTCTACCGGCTTGATGGCGGTGAACTTGAGCTTGGACTTGTCGAAGCCCTTCTTTGCAGCGTCAGAGAGTCCGTTGCCCGAGTCAGCCACGGCGGCGTCGCCACCAGTCACGGCACCACCGAGTACGACGGCGAGCGCACCTGCGGCACCGAGCCCCAGGGCGGCGCGGCGGGACATGGCCGTTGAAGCGATGTCGCGGAAGTAGCCGTTGGCGCTGGTGTTGCAGACATCGCCCGAGCAGGCGTTGTCGCACTTCAAAGCACAGGTAACGGCGCTGCGCTTGCCTTTGGTGTGGCCGAGCATGGGGAGCAGCGGAAACGTGCGTCCGGTGGTTTCAGACATGGGGGAAGACCTTCCAGAGGATGTACGGGGTTCCCGCTGAGCCTTTCAGCGGAAACCAAATCTGAGAGGTCTCTCTGGTTAAGACCCGGTGAACAAACCGTGCTGGTTTCTCGCCAATACGGTGTGCACTCGGCGGAGTCGGTCCAGCCACCAGTCCCGGCGCTCCCCCGGTGCCGCGTACTGCTCAAGCAGCCCGGGATCGGCGACTGTATCGCGTAACTGAATGGCGCCGTCGTCGGCCACCAGCGGGTCCAGTGTGATGTCCGAAGCGAACAGCGAGACGGTGCCAAGACCGCAGGCGTAGGGAAGGGATGGCAGGGCGGCCGCCAGTGCCAGCCCCGCACGGATGCCCACCGAGGTGTCCAAGGCAGAACTCACGACGGCGGGCAGCCCGGCCTGGTTCACGATGTCCAGTGCCCGTGCGACTCCCCCGAGTGGTGCGACCTTGACCACGATGAGGTCAGCGGCGCCTGCCCGGGCAACACGCAGGGGGTCCTCTTCTTTGCGTACGCTCTCGTCCGCGGCGATGAGTACTGGCGTGCCGGCGGCGGCGAGCCGACGGCGGACCTTGGCCAGGCCGTCGATGGTGGGGACGGGTTGTTCGGCATACTCGAGTTCAACCGTGGAAAGTTTGCCCAAGGCTTCCACGGCCTGGTCCGTGTCCCATCCCCCGTTGGCATCCACCCGGATTGCGGCGTCGGGAAGGGCCTCGCGCACTGCATTGACCCGGGCGACGTCGTCCGCTAATTCCTGGCCCCGCTCGGCAACTTTGATCTTGACGGCGTCCACCCTGCCGTAGCGCGCCAGCACCTCCGGTACGCGCTCTGCCGGGACAGCGGGAACGGTGGCATTGACCGGTATTCTGTCCCGCAATGGCGCGGGGAAACCTAGCCAACCAGCTTCCAAGGCGGCGGCCAGCCAGCGGGAGGATTCGTCGTCGTCGTATTCGGGAAACGGACAGAACTCACCCCAGCCGAGCGGTCCCCTTAAAAGGAGTGTCTCGCGCTCCATGATGCCGCGGAACTTCACGCGCATGGGCAGCGAGACTACGTGGGCGGAATCGAGGAGTTCTTCGAGGGAGGGAAGTGCAGGCATATTGCCACTGTACCGGCGGCCTCCCGCCCCCAATCCAGGCCAATCCGGCTATGTGGAAAACTTACTCAGTCCAGTACTTGCGCACACTTTCCAGCGCTTGGGCCAGGTCCGGTCCGGGCAGGACGAGTGAGCTTTCCGGAATCCCCAGCGCATCCCACTGAGCCACCAACGTCGTATCCCCCTCCACGGGCAGCGGCCACAGCCAGTATCGGCCCGTGAACTGGACAAACTCGGCGTTATTGCTTCCTCCGCCACCTCCAAGGGTTGTCAGCACGGGCCCGGTGAAATCGTCAGTATCTTCGAAGGCCGACGGTCCGTGGACAGCAGCCACGGCCTTTCGTCCATCTGCCATGGCGACACCCAGTTGGAGTCCCGTCCTGGTGTCCAGGCTTGATCGCGGATGGTTGTAGCTCTCCTCCACGATCTCCCGCCATTCCTGGTCCGATTCGTTGCCGCGCAGCACGGACCACACCACGTCCAACACGCAACCCGTGGAGTACACCTCCACCAGTTTCAGCACAATCACCGTGCGAGCGCTCTTGTGAACAAACCCGCCGTGCGCGATGCCGGGCAACTCGTCCGACGGCGGACCGAACCACCCGGGTCGGATCGGTTGCGGTTGACGCGGCTGGGCTGGCGGCTCGGGGAAGTCGTCGAAGAAGCTCATGTTCAATCCATACACCGCCACGCGACGTCTGTGGAGGGGCTTGTGGCAAGCGAGAGACCGCAATCGCGATATTCTCAGAATCACGACTCATTGCGGGGGAATTATGACTCAATCAATGCCAGGTTCGACGACGCCTCCCGGCTGGTACCCGGACCCTTCGGATCCGCGCAGCGTCCGGTGGTGGGATGGACACGCGTGGACGGCGCACCAGGCGCCCGCCCAGTTCCAACAGCCGGGTCAGTTCCAGGCGCCCGGTCAGTTCCAGGCGCCCGCCCAGTTCCAACAACCGGTCCAGCCGCCGCGCCCTGAGCTCAACCCACAAACTCCGGTGTACAACCCGTTCATCTGGGCGATCACTTTGATGCCGCTGGTCTCCGTCCTGCTGTTGTTCACCTGGCAGCCGGAGTTCAGGATGATCACCACCCCGGAGGGCGTTACCACCGTTGACCCCTTTGCGATGTACACCCCCGGATACTTCCTCCTGATGGGTTCAGGCTTCCTGTTCTATGGCCTCTCGGTTTTCTTCGCGTACCTGGACCGTCAGCGCCTCCTCAAGTCCGGCGTCGTCCGCCCTTTCCACTGGGCGTGGGCGTTCCTTAGCGCGCTTGTGTACGTGATCGGCCGCTCAGTGATTGTGAACAAGGTGGCGCCTAAGCGCGGGCTTTGGCCGGTTTGGGCCACCATTGCCGTGTTTGTTATCAGTATGGTCATTACCGGGATTTGGACGGCCAACTTCATGCAGTCCGTGTATTCCCAGCTGGGGTATTCGGTCCAGACGTGACAGTACCCGGGTGGTATGCAGATGCTCGGGACCCCCACAGCCTCCGATGGTGGAACGGTACCGAGTGGGTAGACAACGTGGTACCTGCAGGGGTCCCACGTCCAGCGATTCAGCGCCCGATGCTTCGCCAAGGCCAGAGCGTTATGAATCCGTACATCTGGCTTCTTGCCGTCCTGCCTTTCCTGCCGGGGCTACTCATGCTGACGTGGCATATCGAGATCCGTACCTACACCCGGAACGGCACCCTCACTCTGGACCCCGCCACGATCATCAGTACTGGCTACTTCCTGATCTGGGGTGGATTGGTCTTCACCTATTGCTCCACGGTGGTGCTGGCCCTGCTTGATACCCGACGCTTGCTAAGAACGGGCGTCGTGCGACCATTCCACTGGGCATGGTCCTTTCTGGGAGGGATCCCCTATGTCATTGGACGGTCGGTGGTAATCCACAAGGTGGCTCCACGGCGGGGTTTGTGGCCACTGGTGGTCATCCTCGCGGCATGGGGACTCTATTTCGTCGCAGGGACTATCAAGGCTTTGGATTTCATGGGGGCCGCGTTGCGTGAATTGGGTTACCCGGCTTGACCCCACAGGATCCTCACACGCGTTAGGTAGACTGCTGACAATAAAGGACGGAAGGACTTCCATGAACCGCAAGGCCACTGCACTGGACGTCGCTAAGAGGGCGGGTGTGTCCAGGAGCGCGGTCTCGCTGGTTCTGAATGGACGTGGCGACGGGAACGTGGCCAAGGAAAGTCAGGACCGGATCCGGCAGGCTGCACTAGAGTTGAACTACTCCCCCAACGCTATTGCCCTGAGCCTGCGGAACCAGCGCTCTCGTGTGATCGGCATCCTGTCCGACGAAGTAGTGGTCAGCCCCTTTGACGGCAACATCATTGGTGGCGCAGACGATGTTGCCCGTAGCCGGGGATTCGTCACTGTGGTCATGGACACGGAGCGCGATGCCGCCAGGGATGCGAGCGCCGTTGAGACCCTCCTGGACCGGCAGGTTGACGGGCTCATGTATGTGACCGTTGGCCTGAAGCCCATCGAGGTTCCTCAAGGGATGCTCCGTGTCCCGTCCGTCCTGGCCAACTGCTACGACGACCATCCCCAGCCGCAGCTGCATCACGTCATCCCGGACGAGGTCACCGGCGGCAGGCAGGCCACGGAACACCTGTTGCAGTTGGGCCATCGGGACATCGCACTGCTTGCCGGTTCGGAGGATTCGCCCGCAGCCCCGCTGCGCGTTCAGGGCTACAGGGACGCGCACACCGCGGCCGACGCCCCGATCCGTGAGGACCGAATCTTCATGGCCGGCTGGGATATCGACGCCGGCTACCGCGGCACCATGAAACTGCTCGACGGCGCGTCCCCGGCTGATCGGCCCACGGCCATCATGTGCGCGAACGACCGCCTGGCCATCGGAGTTGCCCTCGCTGCCGCGCGTCTGGGACTCAGTGTTCCCGAGGACCTGTCCATCATGGGCTACGACGACGAAACCCGGATCGCCGACACCATGATCCCCGCCCTCACCACCATGGCGTTGCCCCTGCGGGAGATCGGCCGTGCCGCCATGACCACGCTGTTGGACGCGATCGAGGGCGCGGGCGAGGGCACCCACACAGCAGGAAAGGGAACCACCGTCGAAACGATGGTTCCCTGCCGCTTAGTGGTGCGCGAGTCCACAGGACCCGCCCCCACCCGCTAACACCTCGTTGCGAGGCCCGCTCTGCACCCCTCGACACACCCATAACCTGCAAAGCCGGCCTCGCAACACGCAGCCCCCTCGTTGCGAGGCCCGCTCTACACCCCTCGACACACCTATAACCTGCAAAGCCGGCCTCGCAACGGACGCACGACGACGGCCTGCCGCTTAGGCGGGGAGCGTCAACTCCCATACGTCGGCAGTCGCGCCGGCGGGCAAGGTAAGCTGCCATTCCTCCCCCGGAGCCGGGTAGGCCCGGAGGGTCGTAGCCACGGAACCGGCGCGGTAAACCTCCACGAGGGAAGCATCGAGGAAAATCCGCAGCTCCTCCCCCGCGGCCAAGGAACCCGAGTAGACCACCTGCGCATCGGTGCCGGAACCGAGCAGCAGTTCCACGGCTCCGGATACTGAATTGGCATCACCGCGAACCAGGACCTCGGCGAACCCCGGCAACGCAACAGAACCAGCAGCACCCGTAACCACGGAAGCACCCCGGTACGCCTCAACCTCGGGCGCAGGAGAAACGGCGAGCGCCCCGTCCACCACGGACAAAACGCGGGGATGCGTCAACACACCCGACCACCCGGCGTCGTCAATTTCTTCTTGAGTGCGGCCCCGGCGACCGTCGCGACCGGGACCTTCGTTGGCCCACCCCCACAGCAACGCAGCAGGCGCAGAGCCAGGCGCAGCGTCAGCCGAACCATAAGAGAGCTGCACGATCTGCGGGGCATAGAAGTCGCGGCCAAGATCGGACTTTCCCCCGGAAGAGGGCATAAACACAGGCAGCCCGGTCGCGGGATCCGAGGTCAGGGACCCAATCAAATGCCCTACCCCGTTGGCGTGCTCGTGGTCGTCGCCGGAGAGCCATAGGGAGAACATCATGACCCATTCGCCGGAAGGTACCTGCACCAGCTGCGGGCACTCCCAGATCTCGGCGGGCGTGTGCTGAGCTGCCACGGGATCAGCAGTGGTCAGCCAAATCCCTTGGTACTGCCAGGAATCCATGTCCTCAACCGTGTACAACAGCAAGGCAGCGCGCCCGTCGGAGAGGCCCGCTCCCTGCATGGCGTATCGTGCGCCGTTGAAGCGGAAAATGAAGGGATCGCGCACAGCGGTGACCAGCGGATCAGCGGGCATCGACGCAGCAACGTGCCCGTCCTGCTTCCACGTCACAAGGTCGGAGGAACCGCGTGCAATCACCACCTGGGAATGGCCGCCATGGTCCTTGATCCCGGAGTAGGCCGCGGTGGGCACGCCATCATCGGAGGTCACCACGCCTGTCCAGCATCCAGCGGAGTCCGGCCCGCCTGCTTGAGGCGAAAGCGCTACGGAGTGCTCTTCCCAACGCACCAGGTCCGGAGAGCTCACATGCCCCCACTGGATCTGCGAGTGCCGGGCGGAGTCCGGGTTGTATTGGAAGAACACGTGATAGCGGCCGTTGATGTAGCTGATGCCGTTGGGATCGTTGATCCAGCCCTGTGCCGGACGCGGGTGGAAGCGCGGGAACGCGGGATCCGGGTGCGTCGAGGCAGCCAACAGGGAATCAAACAGTGCAAGGTCCGTCAACGGAACCCCTTTCAAAAGAGCGGAAAGTTACTTGCCCGTGCCTGCGGTGAGTCCGTCCTGCAGCGCGCGCTGGCCGAACATGAACACCACCAGCGCGGGAATCATGGAGAGGACAACGCCGGCCAGGACCACGGAGATGCTTCCGGTGCCGAGGTTGCCTTGGAGTGAGACCAGGCCCAGCGGAAGGGTGAAGTTCTGCTCGGAAATGGTCATGATGAGTGGCCTGAAGAACTCGTTCCAGTGGAAGTTGAACGCCAGGATGCCCACGATCGCCAGGCCCGGCATGGCCAGCGGTGCGTACACGGAACGGAACGTCCGCCACGGCGAGGCGCCGTCGATCGCGGCCGCTTCAGCGAGCTCGCCCGGCAACCCCATGAAGTACTGGCGCATCAGGAAGGTGCCGAACGCCGTCGGGATGGCCGGAATGATCAGCGCGAGCAGCGTGTCGGAGAGTCCGACGCCGCGGATCAGCATGAACACGGGAACGATCGTGACCTGCGCGGGCACCATCATGGTGGCCAGCACGATCGAGAACAGCGCGCCGCGTCCCCGGAACTTGAGGTGGGCGAAGGCGTACCCTGCCAGTGCTGCGGTAATCATCTGCCCTACCGCGATCAGACCCGTCACCAGCGCACTGTTCACTACCAGTGCCACGATGTTGAGCTGCTTGAACACTTGCTCATAGGAGGTCAGGTCCGGGTTCAGCGGCAGGAAGGCGGGCGGCAGCTGGAAGGATTCCGACGGCGGACGCAGCGAGGTGGACAGCGTCCACAGCACAGGGCCCAGGACGAAGACGGACGCGATCAGCAAGACGACGACGCGGACGGCCACTGACCAGTCGCGCTTCTTCCGCGTGACTACAGGCGCCGTGGTGGTGACACGTTCTTGAATGGTGGTCATGGCGGGCCTTACTGGTAGAAGACGAATCGTTTGCTGAGCCGGAACTGTGCGGCGGTGATGGCCATGATGATGAGCGTCAGGATCACGCCGATCGCCGATGCCTGACCGAACTCAAGGCGCTGGAACGCGGACTCGAAAATCACCATGACGGCTGTGCGGGTCGAGTCGCCGGGGCCACCGCGGGTGAGCACGTAGGGCTGGTCGAACACTTGCAGAGCGTTGATGATCGCCATCACCGAGGCCACCAGGGTGGTGGGGCTCAGCAGCGGCAGGGTGACGAACCAGTGCTTGCGCCAGCCCGTGGCACCGTCGATCGATGCGGCCTCGTACGTCTCCACCGGAATGGAGGCCAGCCCACCGATGAACAGCAGGAACGAGAACCCGAAGTTCTGCCACACGTACACAAGAATGACGACGGCGGCGGACCCGGTTGGCGTCGTCAGCCACGGAACCGCTGGGATGCCAACAATGGACAGCAACCAGTTCACGACGCCGAATTGCTCGTTGAAGAGGTAGCGCATGAAGATCGATACCGATGCCGCGGACAGGATCAGCGGGAAGAAGAAAGCGGAGCGGAAGAACACCCTCAGCCAAGCCGGGAGTTTCTCCTGCACCATGATCGCCAGGCCGAGTGCCAGTCCGAGTTGGAGTGCCACAGCCACAATCACAAACACGATCGTGTTGATGAACGACACCCTGACAGTGGGGTCCTGGACTACCTCGGCAAAGTTGTCGAAGCCCACGAATGTTGGTGCCGAGATGATGTCCCAGCGGAAGAATGCCAACGCGATCGAGGCGATAATCGGCAACAGGGTGAAGATGCCCATGCCCACGATGGTGGGCGCCAAGAAGGCCCAAGGCAGCCACCGTTGCTGCATCCGGCCGCGCTTGGACGGCTGCGTGTGTTTGTGGATCGGCTTCCGTCCCGGCTCGCTCCCCGTCCCCGTGGGCGTACTGGTTGCGGTGCTCATGGCTGCCTCCTCAGGGCCAGTTCAAGGTCGCGCTGCATGGAACTGAGGGCGTCCTTGAGTTGACGCTCGTCTCCACTCACAGCCAGGCTTACGTTTTTCATGAGGGCGGTTTCGACGGCGGCCTGCTGGGGTGGCGCTGGAATGGGACCTGTGGTGGGGAACCTGTCCAAGGTGTCGTAGAAGACCTTCCAGTTCCGCGGACCTGTTCCCGCGTAGAGCTGCTCGTTGACCATTGAACGACGCGCAGGCGTGGTGTTCGGTGTGGGGAACACGATTTGCATGGCTTCACGGCTGGAGCTGAACTTCACCCATTCCCAGGCGGCGTCCTTGTCTTTGGCGGTTCTCATGATCGCGTACCCTGCCGTGCCGAACTGGTGGCGCTGGGTCCGCCACTTCGGGAAGAACTGGACGTCGAAATCGCTCTCTGTCATCCCCGCCTCGTGGAGGCCTTGGACCCAATAGCCGCCTGCCGGCGTCGTACCTATCCTGTTGGACGCAAAAAGGCCGATCAGCGCGCTGCCGCCGCCTTCCTCGGGCCGCACACCCAGTCCGTCTTTGACCAGTCCGCGGAGGTAGTCGAAGGATTCGAAGACCCGGGGATCATCGGCGTTGGGTTCAAGCCACTGGTAGCCGCCGGAGCGGAGGCTGCGCGTGGGGTCGTTGGCATAGAAGCCGTCCCACAACCATTCGCCGCCCGGGGACTTGGTTTCCTTGAGGAAGCTGGTGTCGTTCGCGTAGAGCCACGGCACCACTCCGCCGAAGAGACGGTTGGTCCAGTAGTAAGGGGTGAAGTCGGCCGGCTTGGCCTTCTTCATTGCAGCGAGTGTGCTGCGGAAGTCCGTGTGCGTCCAGTTGTCGGACGGCCGCTCCAGGCCCGCCGAACGGAGTGACGCCGTGTTGTAGTACATGTTGGCCGCGTTCCAGTCGATGGGGAGCTGGAACAGGCTGCCTTTGTACATGAACGCTTCCACCAGGCTGGGGTGGACGTCCGCGAAGTACTCCTTCATATGGTCGGCGTCGCGGCGCAGGAATTCGTCCAGCGGGTGGGCCAGTTTCTCGGCGAAGAGCTGGGCACCTTCCGTAGCCACGTACACGACGTCCGGCGGGGTGCCTGCTGCCACCATGGTGAGGATCTTGGTGAAGAAGTCCTTCCAGTCCACGGCTTGGATCGCTTGGACCTTCACCTTGATTTCGGGGTGGACCTTGGCGAAGGCGTCGATGACCTTCTGGCGGGCGGCGGCGTCTGCGGCGGTGCCCATGATGGCGATGCTGAGGCTGTTGTCTCCTCGGCCTGGAATGTCGGCCCCGGTCAGGCGCGGCCACGACGCCGCGGTGACTCCAACAATTCCGGCGCCGAGGGCTGTGAGGGCACTTCTACGTGTGAATTCACGCAAAGCCCCATTGGTTCCCGACATGTAGATTTCCTTCCCTAACACGTGTTAGGAAGCCTAAACCTGCCACCTAACACGTGTCAAGCATCACAGGAATGTTGCGAGGGTCTCACTTCCGGC
Source organism: Pseudarthrobacter sp. PvP004 (assembly GCF_017876035.1). NCBI lineage: Bacteria > Bacillati > Actinomycetota > Actinomycetes > Micrococcales > Micrococcaceae > Pseudarthrobacter > Pseudarthrobacter sp. PvP004. Next base: position 268,624 of record NZ_JAGINL010000001.1, on the reverse strand, counting down.
CGCCACGCGCCGAGCGAACTCACACGGGCCACCCAGAGAACTGTGGCAGTCTAGTCAGAATGAGTTCCCAGCAATTCCGCACCAGCGGGAGGTCGAGCAAACGGCCGCTTCAAGGACGCGACGCAGGCGCCGGCACAGGCTTTCTGTTCTGCCTCGCCACCATTGCCAGCGCCGTGGGCCTGGCGGCGACGTACTACTTCTTTGTGCGCACCACCGCTGGTCAGTTCATTGACGAGTCCGCACTGGTTGAAGCCACCGTGCTGGGCGGAACAGCCGGCAGGGCCTCCACCGAATTCCTGGACATGCTCCCCATGCTCTCGCTGGCCATCGCGGCCATCATGGTGCTCTTCGTGACAGTCGCCCGCCGCCGCTGGACCGCCGCCGGAATCGCAGTGGCAGCATGCATCGCCGCCAACGCGGCCACACAAATCCTCAAGCTCCTCATCCCGGACAGGCCCGACCGCGGCGTCCAAACCTTGGAGCTGAACTCACTCCCTTCCGGACACACCACGCTCGCCGCATCCGCTGCAGCTGCGGTATTCCTCATGGTTTCGCCCCGCTGGCGACCCTTGGCCGGCTTCCTTGGCAGCACCTTCGCCGTGGCCACGGGCGTCTCCACGCTCATCAACCAATGGCACCGTCCGGCCGACGTCGTAGCCGCTTTCCTGGTGGTTGCCGCCGTCATGCTCCCGGCGGGCTGGCTCATCCTCCGCACCGGCAACAGCTGGAATGTATGGAAGGGGTACGGCGAACACTGGGCCGCTTCCCGGTTGTGGGTGTGGCTCACCGTGGCGGCACTCGTGATCGCCGGCTTAGTGGCGGCATACTCGCTGCTGCAGGTGCCCGACCTCAGCACAGACAGCACCATCGACTACTTCTGGGCCGGCACCGCCTTCATTGTGATCGCCGGATACTTGTCAGCACTTGGCGGCACGTGGCTGTTCGGCCTGGCGGCGCGTAAGGGCTAACGCTGTCTGGTGCGGTGGCGGCGGCGGCGGCGTGCCGGCGGCGGCGCACCCGTACCCGCCCCACGCACCACACACACGACCCCGGCGCACCCTTTCGCGCCCCACGCACCACACACACGACCCCGGCGCACCCATACCCGCCCCACGCGCCAGTGGTTACGGGAGCAATCGGCGCTAAAGGGCGCGAACGTCCGAGAGCCTAGTCCTCCGGACCAACCGAGTCGAAGAACTTGGGTTCTTCCGCAGACACAGCCTGCCGCGCGCGGGCTTGCTCGTGGATGAAGTGTCGATCCTCGTCCGTGAGGTGTGTGCCACCATGCGCGTCAACACCTTCACTCTCCCCCGTTTCCCCGTTGATGATCGCGGTAACGGTCCGCGGCACAATCATGGTTCCCGGGTTGTCCATGAGCCATTGCTGAGTGTGCGGAGAAAGCTGGTCCCAGAATTCTTTGATGTGCATAACAATCAGCACTGCCCTTCATTGGTGGGGGTGGATTCATGGAATGCGCCATGTGCGCCGGAAAGAGACTCAGGATGAGGTTCTCTTCAAAGGCTACGCCCGACCATGCCTATCCTGACCCGGATGCAGCAACGTTTCTGAGAATGACGTCGACTGCCCGTTCTTCATGCGCTACAGTTATTCCAATCGATGGACAAACACTGTTGAGCCTCAGGAGATTCCATGTCATCAACGCTTAGGTCCGCTTCGCGCAGGAGCAACGCCCCTATTGTCGCCGTCCCCGCTTCCCGCGATTTGGTGGTGGATTTCATCCGCGTCGCCTGCATGTTTGCCGTGGTAGCTGTTCACCTGCTCATGATGGGGATCAGCGTGGACGAGTCCGGCATCGGCGTGGGCAATCCCTTGACGTCCCTAAGCTGGTTTGCGCAAGGAACTTGGTTCGGCCAGGTCATGCCGCTTTTCTTCATCGTGGGCGGTTTCGCCTCGCTCACGTCGTGGCGCAGCCTGCAACGCAAGGGCGGCGACGCCGGCGATTACCTCCGGAACCGGGTGCTGCGACTGGTCCGGCCCACGGTTGCGTTGTACATCTTCCTTGCAATTGCCCTGTGGAGCGCGACGGCGGCCGGTGTCCCTGCCGACTTGCTTGCCGTTATCGCCGCGGGCGCCGGAGTGCAGCTGTGGTTCCTTGCCGCGTACCTTATCTGCCAGGCCATGGTTCCCACTATGGCGAAGCTCCACGAAGCAGCGCCATACCGGACCATTGCAGCGCTGGCCGCGAGCGCCGTCGTGGTTGATGTTCTTCGCTTGGGCTTGGAGCGCAACCCGTGGGGCTTCGACTCGAACCCGATCGGGCTGCTGAACATGGTGTTCGTGTGGGGGCTGCTGCAACAGCTGGGCTTCTTCTACGCCGACGGCTTCTTTGACCGCTTCGCCAAGTGGCAGCTCGTTCTTGCCGCTGCCGGCTGTTACGCCGCGATGGTTCCGCTCACGCACGCCGGGCCGTATCCGGTGGACATGCTGACCAGCCAGAACCCGCCCATGTTCCCCCTGATCCTGGTAGGTCTGGCACACATTCTTTTGGTGAAGGCCGCCTATCCTGTGCTGCAGCGATGTGTCCGTGTCGGCTGGGTACAGAAGGTGATGTTCGTGGTGGGCAGCCGGGCGATGACCATTTATCTGTGGCACCTGCCGTTGATCATCGCCATGTTTGGGATCGCGCTGGTCCTTCGCCTGCCATTCCCGGAGCCCGCCGGCACCGAGTGGTGGCTGAGCCGGCCGCTGTTTTACGTGGCTGCCTGGGCGACGGTGCTGTTGGTCTCCACCCCGCTTGTCCGACTGGAACTGGCCAGCACTGCTCTGGCACCGGGTGCGGTCCGGCCGGCTATGTGGCGCATTGCTGCCGGAACTGTCTTGGCCATCGTCCCCCCGTTCGTGGTGATGAGGTCTGCGCTGGACGTTGCGAATGCGACCTGGGGGCTGGTGCTGCTGGTGATTGCCGTGGCACTGGTTACCGGCAAGGTTCCTGACCGGGCTTGGAAGACCCCGCGCAGTGTTTCAACGGGAGCCGTGGCTTCCTGATCCTCTTTGAAAGAAGAACGGCCGCAGAACAACCTCACGGGGTCATTCTGCGGCCGTTCTTTGTTCACAGGGGGTTACTCACCAGCAACCCGGCCGAGCACCTATGGCAAGCGGTACAGGAATGCTGCCATGGCGTCGCGGTTGATGGGCTCCATCGGCTGGTACCAGTAGTTGTTCTCCCCTAGCTGCCAGCCGGAGGAAATCCCCGCAACGCTCATCCAGACCATTTCCTTATAGAACAGCTGGCCTGAATCGAGGTCCTTGAAAGGTGGATTCATCGGTGCTTCATAGTCGGGCTTGTTGACCAACCTGTACAGGAAGGCAGCCATCGCGTCGCGTTTGATGGGGGTCAGCGGTTTGTAGTAACGCGCCCCGTTCTCAGTCCATCCGGATGAAATGCCGGTTTCTGCCAACCATGCCATCTCCTTGTAGAACTGCTGCGTGGTTGCAACGTCCTTGAATGGGGATTGCGCGGGAGGTGTGTAGTCCGGCGAGCCGGCCGCACGGTAAAGGAATGCTGCCATTGCGTCACGGTTGATGGGTGTCACCGGCCGGTATGAGACGGATTTGTCCGCCTCTACCCAACCGGTAGAGATCTTACGGTCTGCAAGCCAGGACATTTCCTTATAGAACTGCTGGGTGGTCGCCACATCCCGGAAGGGTGAAACAGCAGGCGCCGTAAATTCCGGCCCCTTTGCGCTGAAGTAGGCCTTCCACTCTGAAGTCGCCCCGTTGAGCACTGCATAACCGCTCTTCGGAACGGCTGTAATTTTGGCCTGTCCTCGAGCGGGGTGAGTTCCGGCTTGGAGCGTTTTGTCATCTACCTGGTAGTCCATGGTCTCTGACTCCGGAATAGTGTAGCGATCGTTGCCCATGTACGGAGCTTCGGTGAACACTACGGCTTCAGGCGTAACAGCCTTGTCAGCGGCAACTACAACAGGCGTTGGCTTGCTGGACATCTCCAGCAGCCGGTATGGGGTCTTGTTACCCATGACATGTAGCGAAAGCGTGCTGCCAATGTCCTCGCTCGTCAAGGTGTAGGTAGAGGCACTGGAGACGTGCTCACCAGTGGTGCCTGGCTTGTTGCGGGTCCACCGATAGGTCAAGTCCACAGGGGCCGGGCCCCACGTACCCGGGTTGGCCGTTAGGGTGCTTCCCTCGTAGGCCGAGCCCGTGATAACAGGCACGCTACCAAACAAGGTTCCGGGAGCCACTTGAACTGTCGGCTCCGAGGTTGCGGAGACGGCCGGTACGAACTTCTTGGTGGCAGTAACAGTGACCGTGATGGTGGCTTGGTGATCATCCTCTGTCAACCAGTAACCGTTTCCGGTTGCTCCGGGGATGGGTGTTCCCCACCGGTTCCACTGATAATTCCAGGTGGCTTCGTAGGTGTTACCCCAGTTGCCAGGTTCAGCAATCAACAACTTGCCAACAGCAGCCTCACCGGAAATTGTGGGAGTGCCCGCCGTGATTGGCGCAGCCTCGGCTGCCACCTTGGTGAGAGTGGCGTTGGCGTCAACCAAACCGGCGCCGCAGCCACAGCCGTTGATCGGCCGAGCCGAGGCCTTTAGCCTCTGCTCAACATCCGCGGGGGTCAAAGCAGGCAGTTTTGAATACATCATGGCTGCTACTGCCGCTACCTGAGGAGCGGCCATTGAACTGCCCTCCATAACGGAGTATCCCTCGGAACCTAGGGAATCCGTTCCGTCGTTGAGGGTGGACAAAATTCCGTCGAGGCCCGAGTTGGTCATGTCGCCGCCCGGGGCGGCGACATCGACGTTGATTCCGAAGTTGGAGTACGACGCTTTGAGGCCATTGCGTGTGCTCGCACCGACCACCAGCACGTTCTTACAGTTGGCAGGGCTGACCTTGGATGCGTCGATGCCTTCGTTACCTGCAGCCACCACCACTGAGGCGCCCTTGCTTCGTGCAAAATCTGCAGCGTTTTGGTAGATCGTGGAGCAAGGCGCCAGGCCTCCGAGGCTCAGGTTGATGACGTTCGCTGGATTCGCGTTCGCTGGGGCTCCCGTAACTGTTCCGCCCGCCGCCCAAACGATCGAATCTGCGATGTCGGAAGCGTATCCGCCACAGATGCCCAGCGCACGCACCGGAACGACCTTTGCCTTGGGAGCAACGCCTGCCACGCCCTTGCTGTTTCCTGCAACAGCAGCCACAAGACCGGCCACATGTGTCCCGTGCCACGAAGATGAATAACCGGGCCATCCGGGCTCGCACTCCCCGTAGTAGGTGGCGTCGCCCTCATCTGCCGGATTCGAATCGCGTCCGTTGGAGTCACCTGCAACGAGGGGATCATGAATCATGTCAAAGCCAGGCAGAATGTTGGCGTTCAAGTCGGTGTGGTCAGTAATGCCGGTATCGATGACCGCAACCACGCTCCCGGCTCCCTGGCTCACGTCCCATGCCCCCAGGACACGCATCCCGCCACTGTCGGTGCTACTGTGTGCCCACTGATATGAGTACAAAGGATCGTTGGGCGCGGAAGCGAATGGCCTCATGATGACATCTGGCTCGGCATACTCAACGCTGGGGTCTGCGGCCAAGGCGGAAACCAGTTCACCGGCTTCTTCGCCACCGAGCTTCTTGTCCGTCTTCACCACTTCTTCACCCGTGGCTAGCGTACGGACAGCTTCAATAGGGACGCCAAGGGTCCCAGCGGCCCGATTCAAGGACGACTTCCGGTCCAGTGATTGGATACTTGCCCGGTCCTTGAACTTCACAATGAATTGGTCCGTAGGGAGGACCGAGGACTCGGTGGACATTGTCCGTGGTGCCGCGCTGGGCACAGGCACCGGAGTCTCATTCGCTACAGCAGGAAGGGCCGGGAGGGCAGCTCCTACCATTGCGATAATGCCGGCAAAAATTACTTGAGAGCGCACACTGGCTCTCCGTCGGATCTGCATAAACAGCGCCCTCTGCTCAAACGCCCCCAAGAGCGCGGAAAAATGGCCGCGATACTGCGGCCAGCATGAGTTTAGCCAAAGTTTGGACTTTCCTGCGAATTCCCTGTGAATCTATCTCAGCAGTTAGGTCAACACGAAGGGTAAAAGCTAATAGTTACGCCGGTGCTTCAGCCGCGGAATTGCGACGGCGAACACCACAGCCGCTGCGAACCCCAGTACGCCTGTGGCCCAGACGCCCGCTGACAACGAGATTGCAGCCGTCAACCCGGACAGCAGCACGGGCCCTCCGGTGGCGCCGGAATCGGCAATGAAGCGCCATATCCCAAGGAAGTGACTCCGGCCGTTGTCCGGTGAGAAGTCAGCTCCGAGCGTCATGATGAGCCCCGAACTGATGCCGTTGCCGAACCCGATCAGCAGGGCGACCAAGAGCAATGGTACGAATCCGGCGGTGAAGGGGATCAGAATCAATGCCGTCCCCATGATGAGCGTGGAGGGAATGGCCACCCATTGCCGGCCCTTCCTGTCCATCAGCTTCCCGGCAGGATAGAACACCAGCATGTCGATTGCCCCGGACAAGCCGAAGAGCAAGGACGCATGGGTGGCATCGAGCCCCAGATGGTCCGCCCACAGCGGGATGACCACTTGTCGTGATGCACGCAGAGCACTGAGAAGCAGGATCCCGAATCCCACAGAAAGGAACACCCCGGCGTGCGAAACCGCGACGCTCCGCAACGTCGACGCCGGAGGGCGAGGGCCGCCGTCGGACGTTCCCGGGGCTACCAGGTCCGGGATGGTGAGAGACAAAGCAGCCGCCGCCATCATGCCCGCGAAGCCCACCCAGTAAGCACCACTGATTCCGGCGAACTGCATGACGCCGGCGCCCACGAATGGCCCGATGAAGATGCCGATCCTGGTCACGCCACCCAGTGTTGAAAGAGCTCGCGCGCGGAACATGACCGGGACGGCCTCGGTAAGGAACTTTTGACGGGCTAGGTTGAAGACGCTGGCCGACATGCCCACCAAGGTCATGGACGCAGCCAGCAGCCAGAGTCCGTGGTCGACCTGCGGCGCGAACGCGGCTGCGCCGAGGGCAACCGCGCCCAAAGCTCCGGCTCCAACGATCGACCATCGTTCGCCGAACTTCTCCGTGATGATCGACGCCGGGATGTTGAAGATCCAGGAGCCCAGCCCGATCAGTGTCACGATCAACGCTGAAACCGCCACCGAAGCGCCAAGCTCGCGCGCCGAGAGCGCAATAACCGGCAGGACCGCCCCTTCGCCGATACAGAACAGCAGCGCGGGTCCGAAGGCCGGAAGGGCGACGCTGCGAAGGGTGAAGTTTTTGTCTGCTTGGGTGGTGGTCATCCCTTTCATCCTATGACCGTCGCGACTGGTGGTCGGGTCGGATGACGTTTCGCGTTCCCGTTTGTGGTCGGGCGCGCGCCCTGTGCCGCCGGGCGCACCCTTTCGTGGTCGGGCGCGCGCCCTGTGCCGCCAACCGCACCAGAGGTAACAGGGGCGGTCAGCGCTAACGGGTGCGCCGGTTCGTGGGTTAGTGGGTTACTAGGACGGGTGGCTGGGACGGGCTGAGTGGTAACTGGTGAGCGCTTGGAACGAGCTGGCTCGCACCACTTCGCGCCGTGCGCACACTTCGCCGCCGGGCGCACCCTTTCGTGGTCCGACCCGCACCCACTTCCGCCAACCGCACCAGAGGTAACAGGGGCGATCGGCGCTAACGGGTGCGCCGGTTCGTGGGTTAGTGGGTTACTGGGACGCGTGGCTAGTACCGGCTGCGTGGGTAACTGGTGAGCGCTTGGAACGAGCTGGCTCGCACCACTTCGCGCCATGCGCACACTTCGCCGCCGGGCGCACCCTTTCGTGGTCAGACCCGCACCCTTTGCCGCCAACCGCACCAGAGGTAACAGGGGCGATCGGCGCTAACGGGTGCGCCGACGAACGTGGTGGTTCGTGGGTTACTGGGACGGGTGGCTGGTACTGGCTGCGTGGGTAACTGGTGAGCGCTTGGAACGAGCTGGCTCGCACCACTTTGCGCCATGCGCACACTTCGCCGCCGGGCGCACCCTTTCGTGGTCAGACCCGCACCCTTTGCCGCCAACCGCACCAGAGGTAACAGGGGCGATCAGCGCTAACGGGTGCGCCGGTTCGTGGGTTAGTGGGTTACTGGGACGGGCTGCGTGGGACGGGCTGCGTGGGACGGGCTGAGTGGTAACTGGTGAGCTTTTGGAACGAGCTGGCTCGCAGTTGTTGCGGCTCCGGGGAACCGGAGCCGCAACAACTACATGCGAAGTGAGATTGCTTCCCGGGCTTAGCGGCGGTTAGCTACTGCCTTGCGGCGACCGACTGCTGCGAGCACCAACCCCATCAGGAGCATGGCGCCTGCCCAGAGAACCCACTGACCGTTGAGTCCAGTGTTGGCCAAGGTGTTGGCACTTCCGACGGCGGTGGAGGCTGCCGCGGTCAACGCACCCTGCGTGGCACTCGGGACCACTACGCTGCTGGCTTGGGTGCCAACCGAGGCATACGTGGTGTTTGTGGTGCCTGCGACGGGAGTGTTGATGCCAGTTTCTCCACCAGCGTCAAGGCCACCACCTGCAGGCGGGTTCACGACGGGAGGGTTCACAACCGGCGGGTTCACAACCGGCGGGTTCACGACGGGAGGGTTCACAACCGGCGGGTTCACAACCGGCGGGTTCACAACCGGCGGGTTCACAACCGGCGGGTTTACGACGGGAGGGTTCACAACCGGCGGGTTCACAGTGCCGGTAGAGCCACCACCGATTCCCACGGAGGTGGAACCAACGGTAACAGGGGCCGTGATCGGGATGATCACCTGAGTGCCGGAAAGAAGTCCGTCGTTCCCGGAAGTGGTGCTGCCTGGCGTCGTACCCGTCGGGGCAGTTCCGCCCGTGGTGCCAGTGTCCGCGGCGGACGAGTCACCCAGCAGACCAGCCGAGGTCGAACCAAGGTTTACCGGAGCGGTGATCGGAGCAACAACCTGGGTTCCCGAACCAATGCCGTCAGAACCGGAGGTGGAAGCACCCGACGTAGCCGGAGCCGAAGTACCAGTCGAACCAGCACCAGTGTTCGCGGCCGACGAGTCACCCAGCAGACCAGCGGAGGTCGAACCAAGGTTTACCGGAGCCGTGATCGGAGCAACAACCTGGGTTCCCGAACCAATGCCGTCAGAACCGGAGGTGGAAGCACCCGACGTAGCCGGAGCCGAAGTACCAGTCGAACCAGCACCAGTGTTCGTGGCCGACGAGTCACCCAGCAGACCAGCCGAGGTCGAACCAAGGTTTACCGGAGCAGTGATCGGAGCAACAACCTGAGTCCCCGAACCAACACCATCCGAACCGGAAGTCGAAGCACCCGAGGAAGCCGGAGCCGAAGTACCAGTCGAACCAGCACCAGTGTTCGTGGCCGACGAGTCACCCAACAGACCAGCCGAGGTCGAACCAAGGTTTACCGGAGCGGTGATCGGAGCAACAACCTGCGTCCCCGAACCAACACCATCCGAACCGGAAGTGGAAGCACCCGAAGCACCCGACGCCGCCGGAGCAGTACCACCGGATGAAGAACCCGAGCCGGAGGTGGCCGACGAGTCACCCAACACACCAGCGGAAGTCGAACCAAGGTTCACCGGAGCAGTGATCGGAGCAACAACCTGAGTCCCCGAACCAACACCATCCGAACCGGAAGTCGAAGCACCCGAAGCACCCGAAGTCGCCGGAGCAGTACCACCGGATGAAGAACCCGAGCCGGAGGTGGCCGACGAGTCACCACCGACACCCGCGGCAGTGGCTCCGATGTTAACAGGGACCGAAATCGGAGCCACTACCTGAGCGCCGGACGCAATACTCTCTCCCCCCGACGTCGTTGCCTGCACCGGAGCTTGGGCCGGAGCCGGAGCCTGTGCCGGGGCAGGAGCTGATGTAGCAGTTGAGTCGCCAAGTACACCGGCGGATGTCGCTCCCACCGTGATGGGGATCGTCACCGGCGCAACAACTTGGGTTCCCGAGGCGATACCGTCGGAACCGCTGGTGCTTGCTGTCGGAGCGGCCGCTGCGGGAGCAGCAGGTGCCGGAGCGGCAGGTGTGGCTGAGCTCGCCGCAGTGGAGCCCCCCAGCAGACCCACTGACGACGAGCCCAGGTTTACGGGCACCGTTACCGGAGCAACTAGCTGCGTTCCGGTGCCGATGCTGTTGGAACCGTTGGTGCTGGCAGCCGGTGCTGCAGCGGAGCCGGAACTTCCAGCAGTTCCCGGCGCGGACGTCGTAGCTGCTGAATCCCCCAACAGTCCAAGTGATGTTCCGCCGAGGCTGATCGGCGTTGTTACTGGCGCTACCACCTGCGTGCCGGAAAGGAGTCCATCCTTGCCGCTGGTGTCCGCGGCGTTCGCCGCAGTCGCGCTGAGGACGATCATGCCCCCGGCAAAGCATGTGCCTATGAGGCACTTGCGTATGGTCGTGTTCATTGTGGTTCTCTCCTGAATGCCTTGTTCCCAAGGACGTCCGAGTGACGGATCGCCCGAATGACCGTTTGCCGCAAAGAGCTGTGCGGCCGGCTGGGGAATTAGTCAGGAGAGGAGCCGGGGTCGAAGCACACCGGCTTGGGATGTTGTGCATTGTCGGCCGATGCCAGGCCGGGAAGAGCGTCTACGGGAATGATCAGGGCACCCTGCAGGAATGCTGCTGCGGGGCTGGGCGGACCGTTTTGGGAGTTCCCGGAGCCAGCCCCCGTGAGGCTGCCCGGTACTACTGCACGGTCGGAAGGAAGCTTCGCGGGTGCCGCGGGATCGGCGGTTGAGGAGGCGCCGCCGAGCACCGCAGTTATCCCTGTCGGACCGAAATTTCGGGTGGGCGTCAGCAACGCTGAAGCATCAGCGGCAATCCCTTGCGGGGACGTGCGGAGGTCCAGTTTGCTGGGCTCGGGAACCGTTGCGCCCGTGGAATGTACGACGCCGGTAGTCGCCACTGCGCCGGCGTCCGGCGTCGCGGGGACAACAGTTGCATCAGTGCCGGGCACACTTGGGATCTCGGCCACAGCTGCTGTAACCGGCGGAACTACCACCGGAGGTGCAACCACTGGCGGGACAGTAACCGGCGGGAGCGTAACAGGCGGGACTATGGCTTCGACGGGCGTCAGCACGGTGTCCACCACGCCGACAATCGGGTCCACAATCGGTGTTACGACGTCCGTGACGGGTTCCAGCCGAGCGGGTTCCAGAACTTGATTGACCGGCTGAACAACAACGTTGACGGCGTCATCTACGGTGCCAGTGGCCGGAACCACAACCGTGTTCACCAGGGTTCCCGCAGTGCCAGAAGGCACCACTTGGTTTACCACTGGCACGGCTGAAACCACGTGATCTACAGTGCCGCCTGCGTGCTCCACAATGGGCGTCACGGCAGGCACGTGGACGTTGATCTGGTTGGTGGGTATTAATCCTTTGACAACGGCCGGCAGGGGTACATTCGGCACCGGAATGCTGACTGAACTTGAGGACGTGACACTGCCCAGAAGGGGTTTGTCAGTGGTTCCGGTGTCTGCACTTGCCGCTGTTGCGGAAAGAGCCATCCAGATTGCGGTACCGGCTCCCGCGACCATGACAGAGCGGAGAATGCTGGTAGCACGCGGAAAAACGCGTGAACCCCTCATCTCGACACCCCCAGGTAGTCGCGAACCAATGGTCGCCTTCATCCTAGGACGGGACTAAGCCGTTAGTCCATGGTTAGGAGTAAAGAAGATGACAAATTTGTAAGGAACCTTGTTTATGAGGGATAGAAACCGGTCTTTTCCGGCCCGAAGTCCGGGGTAGCCAGCGAAGTGCGGCCTTGGGCATTGGTTTCCTGAAGCCTTTTGATAAACCAGCGGGATTGTTCCGGTCCGTACGGAAGCACAGGAATTGCTTTAGTAGCGTCGGATGGCATGTCCCGAATGGACTGCGTTGCCTGCCGCACCGCGGTGCTCATGGTGTCGGCCATTGTTTTCACGAACTCATCGCTGGCCGGTTTGCCGTGGCCGGGGACCAGGAATTCGTAGCGGTGACGCAGGGCCGAGATGTGCCGGAGCGCATCCGCCCATTCCTCCGGATACGAGTCCTCGAACGACGGATGCGCGCCCTGCTCCACCAGGTCGCCCACAAACAGCGTGGAACTCGTGCCAACAAGCAGGTCGCCGTCGGTGTGCGCGCGGCCGAGGTAGAAGAGGGTGGCGGTAACTCCGCCGAGGTCCACCAGGACAGGCTGGTCGTGGACCAGCGCGTTAGGGACAACGATGTCGACGGCGTCGCCCTCCCCCGCTGCCATCTCAGGTTCGTTGGTGGCCACGAAGCGTCGCTGGTTGTCGGCGTCGCGTTCTATAGCCGCCGCACAGTTGGCGTGCGCCCAAAACTCTGTGACGCCGTCGTCGGCGAATACTGCGTTACCGAAGAAGTGGTCGTAGTGCGCGTGGGTGTTCACCACTACCAGCGGAAGCTGGGTCTTTTCGCGAACTGCAGCGAGGATCTCCCGGCCCTGGCGCGGGCCGCAGCCGGTGTCGATGACCATGGCGAGTTCAGAGCCCACCACAAGCCCGGTGTTGAGTAACGATCCCTCGGTTTCCAAGACGTAGTTGTCCGGTCCGAGTTCTAGCCAAGCTGACAATTCGTGCTCCGTATCCACTGCAATCCGGCGATGTTCAGGCCTCTACTCTACCCATGGAACCCGTACGAATGCTGGAAGGCTGGCGGCCTTCCTTAGCGCGGCAGCAGCCGGAGCTTTCGGCACGCACGCACTAGCAGGGACGACTCCAACAACTGAAGCTTCTCCTGCAGATGGTCGCGTTCGATCCGGAGGTGGTGGCCTTCAGATTCCTTGGCTGCAAGCGCGCTGGTAACTTGGTTCAGCTCGTCCTGCAGCCCGTCCCGGACCGCTTCCATTGCGCTGAGGCTTCCACGGGTGTCCTCCAGGAGGTTTGTCAGGCCAAAGAGCTCTACCGACTGGTGGCCAATGTGCAGTTCGTTGTTGGCCGTCAGCTGGGCCACTGCCGGGTGCTCACCGGATGCGAGTTCCAGAAAGGCCGGCTCCGGGCTGACAAGAACCGGAGCTTCCGGTCGTGAGCCCTTCAGGGTTTCGACGACGAAGTCCCACCAGGCGCGTTGAAAGTCGCCTTGCGCAGGGCTCATTTGCTTAAGGTACGAACGAATATGGCCGTGGCTGGCCCAAAACTGATCTACGAAGGCGTCGAATTCCGGAGTGGCAAGGTGCCTAAGGGAACGCATGGTGTGGCCGAGGCCCCAGTTGGCCAGTGCGCCGCCGATGCGCACCTCGCCGTAGTAGTCCACGGCGATGCCGAGGCAAGGAACGCCTGCAGACAGTGCGAAGACAACCGGGTGGTACCGGCTTGCAACCACAACCTCGGCCTGCATCGTCAGCGACGCGGACTCCTCTGCGGACAGCTGGCCGCAGACCATCACGTTCTCCGTGGTCATCCTCCGCCGGATGTCCTGGTGGGTTTCGATGTCGATGTCCGCTTGGCCCGGGTGGGACATGTGGGGAATCATCACAACGTCCAGATTGCCGGCGTCGGCGATTCTGTCCAGCACCTCAGCGATGCGCTGGTTGAAAGCGTCCCTGTCCATGGCGCCGGTACCGGGCGCGAAAGTGGCTACCAGAAAAGGTCGATCCGCTCGAGGCTTGTAAGTGACCTGGTCCAATTCAAGGGCGGCCGGCAGGGCATGGTCCACCTCAAAGAAGCTCGCGTCGTCGAGCGTCAGGCCCGCGGGCACGCCCGCATTCCGCATCAGGTCCCAGGAGGTCTGCTCGCGGACACTGGAGAGCGTCGCTGAACGGAAAAGCTCGACCACTGTGTCGTAGTCGGGTCCCGTGAGGACGGGTCCAACAGTCTGTCCGGAAATGACCAGCGGCTTACCCAAAGCATTGGCAATGGCTCCAACAGCCGCCCGCTCGTAGAGCAGCCAGCCGTAAGGCGAAGTCATGTTCCCGCCGCCGGCGATCACCACGCCGTCGCACGTCTTCAAGGTCTCTATGAGCGCATGCACCTGATCCTCGGCGGGAAGGGCAGTCATGTCGCCCGCGAGAACGGCCCGGATCTCACGCAGGTACGTCTCGCGTCGGTGAGGAGGCCACGGGAACTCCAAGGTCTTCACTGACTCGGTGCCAAAGATTCGGGTGCTCTGCTCCGGATCGCGCGAGAGCAGCACAATGTCGGAAACTCCTCTGGCGCGCAGTTCGTCCACCACGGCATGGGTCATAGCCTCGTCGCCCACGTGATAGACGGGCTGACCAATATCCCCAAGAACTACAACTCGCACGACACTCCGGTGTTTGGACGCAAAAAACAGCTTCCAGCGTACCGGGTTTGTCATCGCAGGTGGTTCGCAGGGAGGACACTCCACTGCGTTGCGAGGTAGCCTTCAAGCAGCGTTGCCCATGCATGAGAACGTCAATCGTGATGCCATGGCCGCTTTCATGTACCGACACAACTCGAAGTTCAACGCAAGCTAGTCTCCTGCTGCAACAAAAACGGCCGGCCTTGGTAGGAACCAAAGCCGGCCGTTTCTGAAGAAAAATCAGGGTGTTTTGGAAAGGAAATGCTGGATGTTTTGGACGATCGGCGTCCTCGCGTCGTCCGCGAGATAGTTGATGTCCATCAAGACAACTACGCGACCTCTCCCGGCCTTCATATCCCCTTCAGCCCAAACCCCTCCGATGGCCACGGTCTCACTCCGCGCGAAGACGTTTCGGGCGTCCACACCTGCCAATCCGCTGATGGCACCGGGTGAATCCGGGTCAAAGCTGGTGAGCACGTTGGGCGCTTTGGTGATTTCGTTGCTGGCAGCAGGATTGAAGGTGAAGGGTCCCTGCACGTCGCCCATCCCGCCCACCACTACGTTTTGGTCGGTGAGAACAAGACGCAAGACATTCTGAACGCTGGCGTTCAGGGCCTCGCAACACGGACGTTCACCTGTGAGGTAGGCCGCTCCCCCGTCGGCTACGAAGCTGGCAACCCTGCGCTCGTCAGCTTCAGTCCATCCGTAGCGTGAGGGATTCCAGATTGACTTGTAGCCGCTAAGGTCAGCAGGGAGAGCCGTTGCCTCCACAACCTCTGCTCCGGAATCCCGGAGAGTTTTCGCAACGTTTGCAATGCCGTACCCCTCATCACCGTCGGCGTATACCAGGACTTTGTCGCCACGTGGTGGGGTTGGTTTCACCACTAATGTCAGCGGAGCCGACGCCACAAGCCCCGATTTGTCCGTCGCTGTAACAGTGATCTCGGCGGTAGCTACGGCAGCTGGAACACCCGACACTATGCCGGTCCCCGAATTCAGGGCGAGACCTGCCGGCAGGGCGCCCTTGGTTATCGTCCAGGTGTAGGGCTGGGTCCCTCCCTTGGCAGCGAGACCTATTTTGTATGCCTTCGCCACTGTCGCGCTGGGCAACGACGTTGACAATACCTTCAATGGTTCAACCGACGGGGTTACTTCCGCGTCAGGAGTGCCGGGGGCCGGGGGCTTCGTGGACCAGGAGGCGATGGTCTTCTCATAGATAGTGCCGGAGTAGATGGTCACGTGAGGTCCGCCGTCGAAGAAGCAGACAAGGCAAGCACCAAGTTCGAATCCGACCCGGCCCTTGAGCTCGGCCATGGGGTCCTCGGTTGGGTGGTACGCGGCAGAGACGGACGCGTTGATCTGCCCTGTAATACCGACGATTTCCACCCAGGTGACGCGTGTATCGATTGCGCCCGTGAGGGTCGCTTCGATGCCTGAGTCGCTGGAAAGGCCCAGCGGCTCGTGCTCGGTGCCACACGTAGCGGCCCGGCTTTCCTGGCCATCCCGCCACTGGTAAGACGTACCGCATTTGAGGGTTACGGAAGTGCTGAGGTCCAGCTTGCCGTTGACTTCAAACGTCAGGGACGGCTGGGCCACCATGACGATGGCACCTGCGCCTGAGGGGACGGTCACCTTGACCTCGGGACCCGCCACTGTGCAGACGCCTTCCCCGGAAACTGCTGCTCCCAGGTTGACTGTGATGGATCCTTCGACGTTTGCCTGGAGTTGATGAAGACCGCCAAAGAAGGGCTTCCAATCGGCATAGAGCGAAGGTTTCATATTAGGCGTAACAGACAGGCCCTTGAGGTCTGCTGTCGCTCCGCCTTCACACTGTATTTTCTTCGGTGCTTGGACTGGTTCCTTTGCAGCGAAGGGCGTGGAGAGCGCTTCAGATTCTCCAAGTGAAGTGGTTACTGCTGCTTCATCCGTGAAGTGCACGGTGCCCTCGGAGTAGGCCGCGGAAAGGTTGGCCGAGGAGACCGACACCAAAATTGTCCTGTCAGCGGTCATCTGGACGTCGTCGACGTTGAGGATTGCACCGGATTCGAGGTTGGCCCAAGGGTCAAGGGTCAGCACCTGGCCCACGGTCACATCGACGGCCGTAAGCTCCACCGAAACAATCTGGTTCGATTCAGGGTCCCTATTGATGGCAACGATGTTGTCCCCGGGGACGTGGACGGTGTTTTCCTGAGGCACCAGGATCTCGCAGGGCTTGCCTGCGCACTCCTCAGGTGCGGCTTCCGGGACGTTGAGGTTCAAGGTCCGCGACAGCGTCATTCCGGAATCATCAGTGGCTGTGACAGTGACCGGGTAGTCGCCTGTGGCCGCTGGAGAACCGGACAGCACACCTGTAGTCGAAAGAGTGACACCTTGGGGAAGGCCCGTTGCGTTCCACACCAAGGAGCCAAATCCTCCGGCCCCAGTGAGCTGCTCGAGGTACCTGACTCCGGCGATGCCATCCATCAAGTTATTGTTCGCAATGGTCAGTGGGCTTGTGTTCAAGTGGAAGCGGTACATAAACGCTGCCATAGCATCGCGGTTTACAGCCTGCAGCGCCCGGTACGTCTTGGAACCATTGGCATCGGTCCAGCCGGTGCTGATGCCGGTAGAGGCGAGCCAAGCCATCTCTTTGTAGAACTGCTGGGAGGTGGCGACGTCGGCGAACGGCGAGACTGCCGGCGGTGTGTAGTCCGGACTGCCTGCCAGGCGGTACAAGAACGCTGCCATGGCGTCGCGGTTTACAGGCTGCAGCGCCCTGTAGGTTCTGGTGAAACCGTCTGCTTCAGTCCAGCCGGTGCTGATGCCCTTGGACGCAAGCCAAGCCATCTCTTTATAGAACTGCTGGGACGTAGACACGTCAGCGAAAGGGGACTCTGCGGGCGGAACGAATCTTGGACTGCCGGAGAGCCGATACATGAAGGCCGCCATCGCGTCCCTGTTAACCGCTTGCAACGCCCTGTAGGTCTTTGACCCGTTGGCCTCGGACCAGCCCGTGCTGACTCCAGCCTTGGACAACCACGCCATCTCGGCGTAGAACTGCTGGGACGTGGAGATGTCTGCGAAAGGAGACGTTGCCGGTGCCGGGAATGATGGGCCGCTATCTTGGACCACGGCGTCCGGCTGGGTTTGAGGTGAGGCCGCCGGGACAGTTGCAGGATCTGCGGGAGTCGCGTTTGCCGGAAGCATTCCGGTCATCATGAAAGCCGCTAGGGCAAGACTGATTCCGGAAGCAAGAAGCTTCCGTCTGTATTTATGGCGCACTTATGGCTACTTTCCGCACTCTTGGCGGAATTCCGCCCCCATTTTCATCTGCTGATGAGCAGATAATCAAAAAGATAGCGTTATTGTTCAATAACTCCAATTTCGGGTCTACCGAACCCTGGCCAGCTTCTCCTCAACTTCAGCGGCTTTTTCGGGCTGACCCGACACAACGTACAGCTCCGAGAGGATGTTCAGTGCTCGTTCCGGCTTGGGGGTCAGCGCCGCAGCACGTTCGATATCCGCAATGGCACCCTCCAGATCCTGGCCGCTGGCTTTGGCGAGTCCCCGTAGGAGGTGGGGCTCCGATGTCCACGGCGAGCGCTCGATCTGCATGTCCAGCGTCTTCTGCGCGGACTGAACATCTCCGGTCCCCAGTTGCCCGATGGAAAGCGCAGTAATCGCCTCCATGGAAGTCGGGTTACGTTCGACGGCGGCACTCGCCCACGTGACTGCGGCATCTGCCGCTGGGCTATCTCCTTGCACGGCCCTGACGGCGAATGCCTGGGCAGCAAGCAGATCCACGTCCTGGTCCCAGGGCCTGAGTGCCTTGGCTGCTTCAAACGCCTCAGTAGCTCTCGGGATTTCGCCCGCGGCGGCTAAGTCAGTACCTGACTTCATGGGTATCTCCGCACTTGCCGCGACACCAGCAACGATGGCGCCCACCAGCGCCAGCCCAACTGCTGATATGCGAGCGACATCAGAAGCCCTACCGCGAGGACTGTCGATCGCCTCTTTCTGCACCGGAGCATTCCCAAGAATGGCACCAGCGAGGACACAAACCACCGCGGTGGTTCCCGGTGAGGTGAAGTGGGTCATGAGTGCGAACCCGTAGCCGCAAGTGGCTGTCAGGGCGCCCATCAGAAATAGTTTGTGTTCATTCAACGGCGAGGTGCGGATACGCCCGACGCCAACCACTAAGACCATGCACACAGCTGCAGCAACGGAGAGAAGGAAGAACAATCCACCCGCACTTACCAGCTGGAGAAGGAGCATGTGCGGGCTGTCCGCGGGGAACTCAGTTCCGACATTTTTGGCGAAGGCATCAGATAGATGAGAAGGCAGTTCGTCCACGAATTGCCCTGCCCCAAGCCCTAGGAACACGTTGCCGGACAGAGCCTGGAGGGATGCCTCCCAGAGATACACGCGGCCCGTAACGGTCTCCATGCTGAACAAACGTTCCGCAACTGAAGGGATGGACCAGGACAAAACTGCGGCAACGCCTACGAATCCCAGGAGGGCGACGATCGCATGGACGGGCTTTCCCGATTTCAACAACTGGAAGGCTTTGAATCCAAAGAGCATAATTCCGCAAATAATCAGAATGAGGATGCAAGCACGGGAACCCGAAGTGACGGTTACAACCCCTGCCGCAGCCGCTCCTATTTGCGCCAATTTATTCTTGGACCATAACGCCGGGGGCAGAAGCAGCAGGCAAGCGACCAAGCCCGCCAAGCCCAGATCTGTGGCATTACCCAACGTCGCTCCGGGTCGTATGTAATCGGCACCACCAAGGGGTCGAAGGCCAGCCGCCTCGGCAACTGCGATCGGCGCCAAAACGAGCATGCTGAAGCACAGCCCATGCACCAGGTACCGCCTGCTTGTTGAAGCGGAGGAACCACCCAAGACACGCGCTCCCACCACCAACAAGCCCACATATAAGAGCAGGACAGGCAGGCCTTCGTACCGCGGCCACCGTCCAACAATGGCAGCTGACAGATCGCCGGAACTCAATGCCGCAATGACATATGTCCCCACTATGGCTGCCAAAATCAGCACCGTAGGACGCCCAGGTCTTGACGTTGCCGGGGCCAGGAGACCCAGGCACAACGCGAGCAACAAAATGGCGATTTTTGGCAGAACGAACCTGTGGAAGCCGCCCGGCAGCATGATCAAGGGTGTTGCGACCAATAAAGTCACACTAAGAAGCGCCATTCGGTGACTACCGAAAGTCGACTCCCAAATGCGGCGTAATGATTGCACTATTTTCCCCCATGATCGACAGGCCCGCCGTATAAGAAATAGCATGTGGCTGACGCAACAACTTGACTTGACTCGGCGTCGAAAATCAAATATATGGGGGCACTCTTGGAAAAATCGAAACTTTCGCGGCAATTACTTGTGCCCGTGGCCGGTTTATCACTCCTCGCAGCATCGTTCTCCGGTGCACCGGCCGCCGTCGCTGCGGGAACTGCAAGCATCAGCGGAAGCGTGCAGATGCAGGCTGGTCTCAATGCCAGCATGATCATCATCGACGCCTACAAAGACGATCTCTACGTCGACGAAGCCCGAATCTGGAGCGGGTCCGGGACTTACACCCTGGATGGGCTGGAGCCTGGCTCCTACAAGGTGAAGTTCAGCGCCTACGGGGACGGTGGTGGCGCACCGGTCAATGTCTCGGAATGGTATGACGACAAGGAACTGGCTTCCTCGGCCCAAACCATCTCGCTGACCACAGGGCAGGCACAAGCCAACGTCTCTGCCGTTCTGAACATGGGCGCGACCGTCAGCGGCAAGGCGACGGTTCCGGCCGGCGTCGACGCCACTAAGATCACCGTGGAGGCCACGCGGGACGGTGAATACAGTTCGTACAGGGCTTCACTGAACGCGGACGGCACCTACTCGCTCACCAACATGATTGCCGGACAGTACAAGCTGAATTTCTATTGGAGCGACGAGGCAACTCCGAGTCCGATCATTTCGAGCTTCCTCGGGGGAAAGCAGTGGTCCTCAGCCACGCTTGTCAACGTGCCCAAGCAAGGCAACGTCACGGGCCAGAACATTACCCTGGCTGCTGCTGGCATCGTCTCAGGAAAAATCACTGTGCCCAGCGGAGTTGACGCTGCCAAGGTCAGTGTCAGCCTCTCGAGCGTACCCTCCGGCAAGTACGGTTACGGCTATGTCAAAGCCAACGGCGACTTCAGCATCGGAGGTCTCGAACCCGCTACTTACAAGGCACATATCTACTGGAACGGAGGAGAAGGCTTCCGCCCTATTGTTGACGCCTATTACGGGCCTCCAGGAGCGACCTTCGACACCGCCACCCTCATTCAGGTGCCGCCTCTCACACCGGTAACAGGTATCAACCAGACATTGGTAACGGGGGCCCAAATAAAAGGCAAGGTGATCGTTCCCTCAGGTTTCTCGAGCACTGGCGTCCGTGTATCGGCAGCAAACTCGGAAACCAATGCCTATGGTGGCAGCGCCGTGCCGGACAGCTCTGGAGCATTCACCATCAGCGGCTTGGCTGCCGGCTCCTACAAGCTGGACTTCTACTCCCAGGACCAAAACCTTGTCCACCAATGGCTCGGACAAAAGCTGGATTCCGGCTCATCCGCGGCTGTGAGTGTTACCACCGGACAAATCGTGTCCGTCGCTAACGAAACCCTCCTTGCAGGTGCGGTGCTTTCAGGTACCCTCGCCATCCCTGCAGGCTCCCAGAGCCAGATGAAATATGTGACGGCGACTGGACCAGGCGGCGTCGGCGGGACGACGGTCGCAGACAACGGAACATTCTCGTTCACCAAGCTGCCTGCAGGCACCTACTCCATCGAATTCAACCGCGCGAGCGGCATCACCACCGACTTGGAAGCGTCTTTCTACAAGGACAAGGCCGAGTCATTGGGTGCAGTTTCGGCAACTGAGGTCACGGTGGCTACAGGTGAAGCCAAGACGGGGCTAACGAGCACGGCGAAGACGGGTGGCACGCTCACGGGCAAGATTGTGGGCACAGATGGCCAGCCGTTGAACAATGTTCCTGTCCGCGTTTACACCAAGGAGGGTTCGCTGGTCACTCGCGGCGCGAACACCATCGCCGATGGCACGTTCAAAGTGACAGGTCTCAGCACGGGAAGCTACCTGGTCTCGGCCAACATGATCCCCACCCGGCCTTCGGGTTCGCTCGGGACCATCTTCTCCGGCAACGTGAAAACGGAAGGGGCTGCGTCGAACGTAGCCACCACAGTGGGTACTAACACTGACATCGGCACACTGAGCTTCGCCACGGCAGGCAACGCAGGAACCGGATTCACCGACGTACCTGCGGGTGGGCAATTCAGCACGGAAATTACCTGGATGGCTACGGCCGGCATCAGCACCGGCTGGACGGAAGCGGACGGCTCCAAGACGTTCCGACCGCTCTCCCCCGTCAATCGTGACGCGATGGCAGCCTTCATGTACCGGCTGGCTGGCAAGCCTTCCTTCACGCCGCCAGCTACATCGCCCTTCGCGGATGTACCCACAAACAGCCAGTTCTACAAGGAAATCACTTGGCTCGCTGATAAGGGTGTTTCCACCGGTTGGACCGAAGCCGACGGAAGCAAGACCTACCGTCCCGTTCAGGCGGTAAACCGTGACGCGATGGCAGCGTTCATGTACCGCTTGGCAGGTAAACCGGCCTTTACTCCCCCGGTTACTTCGCCCTTCACCGATGTGCCCACAGGCAGCCAGTTCTACAAAGAGATCACTTGGCTGGCAGCCCAAGGCATCAGCACTGGCTGGACAGAAGCGGACAACAGTAAGACGTTCCGCCCGGTGAACGCCGTCAACCGCGATGCGATGGCAGCGTTCATGTACCGCTACAACGCAAAGTTCAACGCAAGCTAGTCCCCAAGCAAAATGGCCGGCACCACAAAGTTGGTGCCGGCCATTTCTGCGTGTAGATGAAGGTTCAGTGTTCTCCTGAAAGGCCGGGCAGGAACTCTTCCGGCAGGGTAGAAACGGGAACCAGAACCATGTCCTTCGCCTTCCAGTCCAGGTCAATACATGCCTGTCGGGCTGATTCCAGCTGCTTCAAAGTGGGCATGTCTCCTGCCGGGACAACGAACGTTTCGATGTGAAAGACGTGCCCTTCGTCCCTGATCCGGGATTTTGCTGTTTCTACCCAGTCAAGTCCGCTGAGGTAGCCGTCAATCTCATGGCCCAAGGGGTGAGGTTTGGCGTCGTCGTAAGTCCTGGCACGTTTGTCCATGAGGGCGGTGATTGCTGCTTTGGTGTTGCGTACGCCGTCGTGAAGGATGCTCGCGGAGATGATGAGGGCGGCGACAGCATCCGCCCACCACCAGCCGATACCGATGCCCGCAACTCCGGCAGCAGCGGCGACAGCGGTCTGCCAGTCTGCTTTGTTCATGTCGGCGTCCGCATAGAGGACCTTGTCGTGCAGGGTCTTGGCCAGTTTCATCTTCTTGTGGCCCAAGTACACCGGCGGGCCTGCGGTGAGGAGCATCGCAACAATCATGACCCAGCCAAGCCAGATCGTCTGGCCGAAGAAGTCGAACCCTCCGATGGTGGGGTGCTCTGCCGTGAAGAGACTGATGCCGGAGTCGACAATCAAGTACGCGCCCATGACGGACAAGGCCACAGCCGCTACGACGTGGGCAACGCCAACGGCACGGTGGTAACCGTAAGGATGCTCCTCGGTGGGGCGCTTGCGGATCACGCGGGCGGCAATCAGGAAAGACAGGGGCGGCAGGAACGACAGGACGTCTTCAAGCCACGCGGCCTTCATGGCTTGGGAGTTTCCCAGCAGGAGATAGATCATGGCGGTCGAAACCGCCAGGAACGCCACGGTGATCCACTCGAAGCGGATCGCCTTGCGTAGCGCCTGGTGCTGCTCTTCAGGCAGTTCGGTGTGGCCGAAACGTGAGCTGGCGCTGTCGGGCCGGCTTTGGGTGGCTTTCACTTGGTGCCCTCCGACTCTTTGAGGAACGTATCCAGTGTTAGGAGGAAACCGTTCTCCCCTTTGGCGACCAGCATCACGTGCTTATGCTTTTTCCCGGTGTCGTCCACGGATTCGGTATAGGGCTGCGTCAGCGCTGCGTGCTTTTCCCATGGCGTGTCTTCGCGCAGGCCACCGATCATCAGGTCAAGTTCGCCGTGCTCTACGCGTTCGGCCAGGATGTGTTCGGTGCCCGTGCTCCACTCCACCCTGGCATCCAGTTGCGCGGCGAACCTCCGCACCAGTTCGGCTTCGGTCCCAGTGGGCTCGCCGGAAGACGGGAGCTTCACCCAGTCGCCGTTGGGACTAGCGCCTACCCTGAGCACGCCACCGCTGACCCGGTCGAGTGTGCCCTGGGGATCAGCCGGAACGCTGACTCCGCAGCCCGTTAGCAGAATGACAGCTGCCGTCAGAATAGCCAGTCGCCATCGCCTAGACATATCTCCGCTTCCTCCTATTGCTCTTGCCATAACTATAGGCAGGTTACTTATTATCTACATGTCTTAGTCCCGACCAACTTGGTCCTGATTCTGCCCACGGCGCACAGAGCCCATCGGGAAATAAACAGTCCGTAGACTTATTGGCACTATGGATGACCCTCCTTCACATATGCCCTGGCCCCTCGACCTTCTGACCGGCACGCCGGCCATCACGGGAGAGGGGCGCCCGAATGTATGAATGGATCATGCTCGGTATCGGCCTCGTCCTGACGATTGGTACCGGATTCTTTGTTGCCTCCGAATTCGCGCTGGTCAATCTTGACCGCAACGACCTTGAGGCTCGCCAAGCCCGCGGTGAGAAGCGCCTTGCACCCACCATCAAGGCGCTGAAGATCACCTCAACGCATCTATCCGGTGCTCAGCTCGGCATCACGTTGACCACTCTCCTGACTGGTTACACGTTCGAACCGGCCATCAGCCGGATGCTCAGCGGCCCACTGCTCGCGATGGGCCTTCCCGAGGCCGTGGTTCCCGGAATCGGCGCTGTTGCCGGAATCTTCCTGGCCACCATCTTCTCCATGGTGATCGGCGAGCTCGTGCCTAAGAACTTCGCTCTGGCCCTGCCATTGGCCACAGCCAAGGTGGTTGTGCCCTTTCAGGCACTGTTCACAGCCATGTTCAAACCGGTGATCCTGCTGTTCAACAACACAGCAAACAGCATCATCCGTTCGTTCGGCATCGATCCCAAGGAAGAACTTTCCGGCGCCCGTAGCGCCGAAGAACTCAGTTCCCTGGTTCGCCGTTCCGCGCTTGAAGGGTCCCTTGACCTGGACCACGCCGTCCTACTGCACCGGACCCTGCGGTTCTCCGAACACTCCGCCGCGGATGTCATGACACCACGGGTGCGGATGGCCGCCGTAAATACCACCGACACCGCCGAGGACATTGTTACCCTCGCAACCTCAACCGGATACTCACGCTTTCCCGTTATCGGTCGTGACCGTGACGAGGTCCTCGGTGTCCTGCACGTGAAGCAGGCCTTCGCCGTCGCCCTGGATCAACGCGACCAGGTGACCGCTGCAGAGCTGATGATCGAACCATTGCGGGTTCCGGAATCCATGGGTGTCGATTCGTTGCTTGGCCTGCTCCGGAAGCAAGGCCTGCAGGTAGCGATTGTTTCCGATGAGCATGGCGGTACCGCCGGCATTGTCACCCTCGAGGACCTGGTGGAGGAGATCGTCGGCGAACTCGAAGACGAGCACGACCGCGCCCGAGTGGGTGTGGTCAGGACCGGTCGCTCCATCACCTTTGATGCTTCCCTCCGGCCCGATGAGCTCCTGGACAGGACCGGCATTGCCGTTCCTGACGGCGAGGAGTACGACACGGTGGCCGGATTCGTTACGGACGAACTGGACCGCATCCCCGAACTCGGGGACGAAGTCCGCGTCTCGGACGGAACGTTGCGGGTTGAACGCGTGGTAGGCACCCATGTGGAACGGATCCGCTTTACCCCTGACGAGTCACAGGCACCCCCAAAAAGTCCTCATGACCGCATCGTCGATAACCTCACGCAGGAGCTGACCCATGAGTGAATACCTTCCCGGCATCATCTGGCTGGTGGTGCTCCTGGTGGTGAACGCTTTCTTCGTCGGCGCCGAGTTCGCCGTCATTTCGGCCCGCCGGTCACAGATTGAACCGAAGGCGGAGGCTGGTAGCAAAGCGGCCAAAACCACGTTGTGGGCCATGGAGCACGCGACACTGATGCTGGCAACCAGCCAGCTGGGCATCACCGTGTGTTCCTTGGTGATCCTGAACGTCTCTGAACCGGCTATCCACCACCTCTTGGAAATCCCTCTCGGGCTGACCTCTCTGTCCGGTGAAGCGATTGGCATCATCGCCTTCGTAGCCGCGCTGTTGCTGGTGACCTTCCTGCACGTGGTCCTCGGTGAAATGGTCCCGAAAAACATCTCGTTCTCCGTCCCAACCCGCGCAGCGCTGATTCTGGCGCCGCCATTGGTGATGGTCGCCCGGATCCTCAAACCGGTGATCTGGACCCTGAACGGGATAGCGAACTCCATTCTTCGCCTGTTCAAGGTCGAACCAAAGGACGAAGCCACCAGCGCATACACCTTGGATGAAGTAGCCAACATCGTGGAGCAGTCCACCCGGGACGGGATGCTGAGCGACACCAGCGGCACGCTGACCGCGGCGTTCGAGTTCACGTCCAAAACCGTGGCGGACGTCGAAGTGCCTATCGGCGAGATGGTACTCCTGCCAGCCACTTCAACGCCGGCAGACATCCAGCGCGCGGTGGCCGAGCACGGCTACTCCCGCTACATACTCACCGACGACGACGGTACGCCCACCGGTTATTTGCACCTCAAAGACGTCATGGACCTGACCACCCGGGAAAAATTCGACCAACCGGTGCCCGCCAAACGAATCCGCAAACTCGCATCCGCCTACAGCGGCAGCGAACTCGAGGACGCACTGGCCACCATGCGCCGCAGCGGTGCCCACGTCGCACGGGTTTTCGATGCTGCCGGGAACACCACTGGTGTGCTGTTCTTGGAAGACATCATCGAAGAACTCGTCGGTGAAGTACAGGACGCCACCAGTACATAAGTGCTCCATCCCATCATCGCCATCGGCTGACGTTCTTGGACGCCACAAAAGGCAAATCCCACGACATCTGAGCCCTTTCTGTTGCTTCGCTTGTGAGGGATGTCGTCTAGTTGGTTTTCTGAGTGTTGTCTGGGTGTCGCCGGTGTGTGGGGGTTGCGGTGTTTCGTCGTGGTGTGGCGTGGTTGGTTGCTTTAGTGGTGGTGGTGGCGCCGGGGTTGTTGGTGGTGCCTGCGGCGGTTGCTGCGGATCCGGTGGTGGAGAACGTGGTGTCGTTCTCGGATGTGCCGGCCGAGTCGCAGTTCGCGACGGAGATTTCGTGGTTGGCCGCATCGGGTATTTCCACGGGCTGGGATGCCGGGTCAGGGGTGCGGCAGTACCGTCCGTTGGAGTCCATTGCCCGGGACGCGATGGCCGCGTTCCTGTACCGGCATGCCGGGTCCCCCGCGTTCACAGCCCCTTCGGCGTCTCCGTTTACTGATGTTCCGGTTGGGGCAGCGTTCTATAAGGAGATCACCTGGCTGGCCTCCAAGGGCATTTCCACCGGCTGGGATGTTGGTGGCGGGAAGCGTGAGTATCGTCCGTTGTCCCCGATTGCCCGTGATGCGATGGCCGCGTTCTTGTACCGGTACGCGGACAAACCAGCCTTCACCGCCCCTTCTGTTTCTCCTTTCGGTGATGTGCCCGCCGGTGGCGGGTTCTATACCGAGATCACCTGGCTGGCCGCGTCCGGGATTTCCACGGGCTGGGATGTGGGTAACGGGGTGCGGGAATACCGGCCGTTGAACGGGATCGCCCGGGATGCGATGGCCGCGTTCCTGTACCGGTACGCAGGACAGAAAGAACCCGCCGACCCTGAGAACCCGGCCGCAGGGACCGTCACGGTAGCCCCCGACGTCGAGATCCTGGAACCGGCCCAACTCCAAACCGCACAAGTCACCAGCAACACGGTGGTCCTGCCCTCGGATCAAGCAACGGACATCAAACCCAACGACGTACTCGTCTCCGGTATCACCACCGGCACCCCGGACGGGCTGCTCGTCCGGGTGGTCCAGGTCGTCAGGGACCCGGGCGGGACCACCTTGGTGAAGACCAAACCGGCCACCGTGCCCGAGGCCGTGGTCTCCACCGGCGGGCTGCTCGAAGTCACCGGCACCCCGGTGAGCTCCGAGTTCATCCCGGCGCCCGACGTCGTGGTTGAACCAGATGCGGCCCCGACCGCAACAAAACCGGACATGGCGCGGCCGTTCGCCGAAACTTCGAAGGACGTGTTCAACAAGTCCATGACGTTCAAGAAGACCGTCAAGGGCGAGTTCGGCAAACCGGACGCACCCTTGACCGGTAATGGCTCGGTGACCTTGAAGTCGTCGGTGACGGCGAAGGCCACGGCGAAGATGACGCTCGACGTCGGCTTCCTGCAGTTGAAGGAAGCCTCGGTAGTGGTGACGCCGTCGGTGAAGGCCGAGCATTCCGTCACGGCCGAGGGGTCTTTGAAGGGCCAGGTGACGTCGAAGCTTGGTGAGCTGAATGCGGCGTTCACGTTCATGGCCGGTCCGGTTCCGGTGGTGGTGACCGCCGAGGCCGAGATGAATGCAAACTTCTCCCTGGACGGGAACGCCAACGTCGTGTTCTCCTCATCCCAAACCGTCACCAGCAACCACGGATTCAAATACAACAACGGCGCATTCAGCCTGGTCAACGACAAACCCACCACCGCAGGAATCCAGAACGAGTACAAAGCCTCCGCCTCACTGACCGCAAGAGCATCCCTGGACTTCGACGCCACCATCAAGCTCTACGGCATCGCCGGGATCACCTTCGGCATCGGCCCCTACGCAACCACCACCATCACCGTCACCACCGCCAGCGGGGAACAGCTCTCCTGGACCTGCCCCCTGGAACTCGGCGTCGAAGGCCGGCTCGGCGTGACGGCAGGCATCGAGATTATGGGCTTCAACCTCGGCGAGTGGGAAGCCACAGTAACCAAGTCATGGCCCCTGTTCACTGCAAATCCCTGCCAAGGCACCACTGTCATCCAGCCCCCACCAACAAACCCCACCCCGACCCCGACTCCCACACCGGAGCCCGAGCCGACTGAGGGGAATAGTCAGCGATACCTGACGGGAGGGTACATGGGAGTCGGTTATGAGGTTCAGGTCGATGGAACTGTCCGTTCGTGGGGCAGGAACGACTCCGGCCAACTGGGGGCAGGCAGCATGCCTTGGCGGAGTCTGCCGGGACCCGTACCTGGCCTCAGCGGGGTCAAATCCGTGGCCGCCGGTTATCAGACTGCCTACGCCATCAAGTCGGATGGCACTGTTTGGGCATGGGGTGACAATTCCACAAATCAGCTCGGTGACGGAACAACCGATTCACGCTCAACACCTGCCCGCATCCAAGGAATTAGCGACGTGATCGATGTAGCGGCGACCTATTACGGGGCCATTGCGCTCAAGAAGGACGGGTCGGTGTGGGCATGGGGCCTGTACACAATGGGGGCGGACGCCATGCATGCAGAGATTCGTCCCGTGCCGCAACCACTATCGGGGCTTTCAAGCATTAAGGCCATCGCTGCAGGGTCAAGTTCGAACTATGCACTTAAGAGTGATGGAACGGTATGGGCATGGGGTGACAACGGCTCAGGACAGCTTGGCGATGGCACGACGACTGAGCGACTGACTCCTGTGAAGGTCAGCAACCTCGCCAGCGTCAAATCCATCTCGGCTGGAAACGGCACTGCTTATGCACTGCAAACGGATGGCACGGCGCGGGCTTGGGGAAGCAACAGCTGGGGGCAGCTCGGCGATGGCACCACAACCTGGCGTTCACTGCCCGTGACAATTGCCGGCCTGTCCGGCGTCGCAGCTCTTGAGGGTGGCGACGGAAACGGCTACGCCCTCATGAAAGACGGGACAGTCCGCGGTTGGGGTTATAACAAACTGGGTGCCGTTGGAAGTGGGGATACCGCGGAGCGGCACCTCCCCACTCCCGTGGTAGGTGTCACCGGTGCAGTTGCCGTTTCCGCCGGATCCGCTTGTGCCTACGTCGTACTGGGAAACGGTGATGCTTTGGCGTGGGGTTGGAACGAATTTGGACAGTTAGGTGACGGGACATACGAAAACCGGGCCAGACCAGTTGCGTTCGGGGTGCAAGGCTCACCGCTGTAAATCTGCTTGATGGCTTAGAACTCTCTCGCACCGGTCCAGACCATCAGATGACGACGCCGGAGGCCAGGTTGAAATCCCAACCTGACCTCCGGCGTCGCTCTTTTCATGCGAAGAGGCGGCTACCGCCGTTTAGTTGTTCATGTACTTCTGGTGGTACCGGTACATGAACGCTGCCATGGCATCGCGGTTCACTGGGACGAGTGGCTGGAACGTTTTGGAGCCGTCCGCAGCGGTCCAGCCAGTGGAGATGCCGGCACCGGACAACCAACTGATTTCGGCGTGGAACTGTGCGCCCGGCGGCACGTCAACGAAGACCTGGGAATCCACGAACGCCGGTTTCCCGGCAAAGCGGTACATGAACGCGGCCATAGCGTCGCGATTCACAGGTTGTACCGGCCGGAATGTTTTGGAACCGTTCGCTTCGATCCAGCCCGTCGAAATCCCTTGGGACGCCAACCACGTGATCTCTTTGTAGAACTGTGTGCTGGGCGTGATGTCCGCGAACGGAGACACTGCCGGAGCGTTGAATGCCGGTGAACCGGCAAGCCGGTACATGAACGCTGCCATCGCATCCCTGTTCACGGCCTGAACTGGACGGAACGACTTGGAACCATCGGCCTCCGTCCAGCCGGTGGAAATTCCCTGAGCAGCCAACCACGAAATCTCATCAAAGAACTGGGCGCCAACGGGAAGATCCGCGAACACTACCGGAGCCGGGGTGGTCTTGAAGAGCTGCGACCATTCCGTCACGGTACCTTCAGCGAGGACGTAATCCGTCATAGCCCTTGCGGTGATCGTTACTGTGCCGGAGCCCGGGAACGTCCCTGCAGCGACAACGTTCCCGCCGACCAGGTACTCAACACCTTCTGTCGCAGGAATCGTATACGTGTCGTCCTTCGTCCCATCAGCATCCGCGAACGTCACGGGAGCCGGGGTTACGACGAACGGGGTCGCCTTGAACACCTGCGACCACTCAGACGTCGCGCCCTCGGCGAGCACGTAATCCGTCAGTGCCTTGGCGGTGACCGTCACCGTCCCGGAACCCGGGTACTTCCCAGCCGCGACAACGTTCCCGCCAACCAGGTACTCAACACCTTCAGTGGCAGGAATCGTGTACGTGTCGTCCTTCGTCCCATCCACATCCGTAAACGTCACCGGAGCCGGGGTCACCACAAACGGGGTCGCCTTGAACTCATGGGCCCACTCAGAAACGGCACCCTCAGCCAGCACATAATCCGTCAGTGCCTTGGCGGTGACCGTCACCGTCCCGGAACCCGGGTACTTCCCAGCCGCGACAACGTTCCCGCCAACCAGGTACTCAACACCTTCAGTGGCAGGAATCGTGTACGTGTCGTCCTTCGTCCCATCAACATCCGTAAACGTCACCGGAGCCGGGGTCACCACAAACGGGGTCGCCTTGAACTCATGGGCCCACTCAGAAGCCGCACCTTCCGCGAGCACATATTTCTTGAGGGCTCTAGCCGCAACCGTCACCGTCCCAGTGCCCGGGTAAGTACCAGCCGCGACAGCATTTCCGCCAACCAAGTATTCAACCCCGGTCACCTCCGGAATCGTGAAGCTATCGCCTAAAGTTCCGTCTTCATCTGTGAAGAGTACCGGCAATGGGATGACCCAGCTTGGCAAATAGATGTCCAGGGCTGCCGCTGCATCTACCAAGCCCGATCCGCAGCCAGCCGGACATCCACCAGGAAGGGGCCGAGAAGTCGCCTTCAGCCGTCTTTCTAAAGACTCAGGGTTGGTCATGCCACCAAGTTCGGAGAACCACAGAGCCGCGACACCTGCAACATGTGGGGCTGCCATGGATGTTCCCTGCATGAATTCGTAGGCGGGGTCTTCTCTGGTGGTCGCCCCGAAGTTCGATGTCGAAAGGATTCCATTTCGAACGTCAAAACTAATGTCCCCACCGGGAGCTGTGACATCCACGGCGCTACCGTAGTTGGAGTACGGAGCTCTGGCACCGTTCCTTCCACTGGCTGCAACTGTAATCACGTTCTGGCAGTTAGCTGGGCTCGAATCGGCTGCCGGCCTATTGGAATTGCCAGCAGCAACAACTACGGCCGCCCCGGAGTTGTAAGCAAAATTGATCGCGTTTTGGTAGCTGGCGGAGCAGGGGCTAATGCCACCGAGGCTAAGGTTGATGACTCTCGCCGGGTTGGGGTTGATCGGGGCACCAGACACCACACCACCCGCGGCCCATACGATCGAATCGGCGATGTCCGACGTGTACCCGCCGCAGGCGCCCAGAGCACGAAGAGGAAGAATCTTGGCTTCGGGCGCTACGCCCGTTACACCTTTGCCATTCCCGCCGATGGCCGCGACCGTGCCTGCCACGTGAGTTCCGTGCCAAGAAGATACACCTTGTGGGCTGCCCCAATAGCATTGGTTCGCCGAAATCCAGTCGCCTTCGTCTGTCGGATCAGCGTCCCGGCCGTCCCCATCGCGGGCGGCTTGGGAGCTGGAAATCATGTCGTAGCCAGGCAGTACGTTGCCATCGAGTTCAAAATGACTTGTGATGCCTGTGTCCACGACCGCCACCACCACACCTTGACCACGGTTGTACTCCCACGCACCCGGAGCTCTAAGTCCGGCGAAGTCCTCCCACAGATCCCACTGAAGGGAATACAGCCCGTCATTTGGGTCGGCTGCCGTCTGCATAATCGCGTCGGGTTCCGCGTATTCCACGGCCGGATCTGACCTTAGAGCGTCGAGAAAGACCTCAGCCTCATCCGCAGGAAGGGCTTCATCGAGTTTGACGATGTGTCCCCCGGTTGCGCTCTCGCGCAAATTCGTTGCAAGAACGCCTAGCTTTGTTGCAGCCTGACTAACGGCATTGCCTGCCGTTTCCGCAGCCTGTGCTCCCGCGTTGTCTTCTCTCAGTCCAACGATGAACTGGTCGGTAGCAATCTCGAGAGCAGGCTGCATGGCCTGCGTCGTACTGGAAACGATGTCACTCTCGTCGGCGACTGCTGGAAGTGCAGCCAGTCCCCCGCTGAAAAGGAGTGTTGTCACGGCGACGCCGACGGTTCTAAACGATGGCGCGCGGAATCTCTCAAGCATGTTTCTGGGCATCCTAGGGAAGGCGAAAAAGCCAGAGCTGGCTGGTCGCAGGCAACTGGAGATCACCAGCTGACCCCCAGGAGATTGTAAGCAGACTTTTGACTTGCGCTGGATGACCTAACCGTTTATGACACCGTGCAATGGCTGGGTCGTTTGGCTTCCCCCCAAAGCGGGTAACAGTTGACGCATTGAACGCCACATTGAGCAATCCCCACGACTTTTGGGGATTTGCTGTTGCTTTGCTGATGAGGGATGTCATTTAGTTAGCTTTCTGAGGGTTGTCTGGGTGTCGCCGGTGTGTGGGGGTTGCGGTGTTTCGTCGTGGTGTGGCGTGGTTGCTTGCTTTAGTGGTGGTGGTGGCGCCGGGGTTGTTGGTGGTGCCTGCGGCGGTTGCTGCGGATCCGGTGGTGGAGAACGTGGTGTCGTTCTCGGATGTGCCGGCCGAGTCGCAGTTCGCGACGGAGATTTCGTGGTTGGCCGCATCGGGTATTTCCACGGGCTGGGATGCCGGGTCAGGGGTGCGGCAGTACCGTCCGTTGGAGTCCATTGCCCGGGACGCGATGGCCGCGTTCCTGTACCGGCATGCCGGGTCCCCCGCGTTCACAGCCCCTTCGGCGTCTCCGTTTACTGATGTTCCGGTTGGGGCAGCGTTCTATAAGGAGATCACCTGGCTGGCCTCCAAGGGCATTTCCACCGGCTGGGATGTTGGTGGCGGGAAGCGTGAGTATCGTCCGTTGTCCCCGATTGCCCGTGATGCGATGGCCGCGTTCTTGTACCGGTACGCGGACAAACCAGCCTTCACCGCCCCTTCTGTTTCTCCTTTCGGTGATGTGCCCGCCGGTGGCGGGTTCTATACCGAGATCACCTGGCTGGCCGCGTCCGGGATTTCCACGGGCTGGGATGCTGGTAACGGGGTGCGGGAATACCGGCCGTTGAACGGGATCGCCCGGGATGCGATGGCCGCGTTCCTGTACCGGTACGCAGGACAGAAAGAACCCGCCGACCCTGAGAACCCGGCCGCAGGGACCGTCACGGTAGCCCCGGACGTTGAAATCCTGGAACCGGCCCAACTCCAAACCGCACAAGTCACCAGCAACACGGTGGTCCTGCCCTCGGATCAAGCAACGGACATCAAACCCAACG
This sequence comes from Pseudarthrobacter sp. PvP004, assembly GCF_017876035.1. Classification (NCBI taxonomy): domain Bacteria; kingdom Bacillati; phylum Actinomycetota; class Actinomycetes; order Micrococcales; family Micrococcaceae; genus Pseudarthrobacter; species Pseudarthrobacter sp. PvP004. Next base: position 234,920 of record NZ_JAGINL010000001.1, on the reverse strand, counting down.
ACGTACTCGTCTCCGGTATCACCACCGGCACCCCGGACGGGCTCCTGGTCCGGGTGGTCCAGGTAGTCCGGGACCCGGGCGGGACCACCCTGGTGAAAACCAAACCCGCCACCCTGCCCGAAGCCGTGGTCTCCACCGGAGGGCTGCTCGAAGTCACCGGCACCCCGGTGAGCTCCGAGTTCATCCCCGCGCCCGACGTCGTCGTTGAACCAGACGCAGCCCCGACCGCAACCAGAACCGGCCCCGCACCCACACCAGATATGGCCCGGCCGTACGCGGCGGCCTCTGCGGAGGTGTTCAACAAATCCATGGCCTTGACCAGGACCGTCAAGGGCGAGTTCGGCAAACCCGACGCCCCGCTGACCGGTGACGGGTCAGTGACCCTAAAGTCGTCAGTGACGGCCAAGGCCACAGCAAAAATGACACTACAAACCGCCTTCCTGAGCTTGAAGGAAGTCTCCGTAGTCATCACCCCCTCGATCAGGGCCGAACACTCCCTCACGGTAGAGGGATCATTGAAAGGCCAGGTCACCGCCAAGCTGGGCGAACTGAACTCCGCGTTCACGTTCATGGCCGGCCCGGTCCCGGTAGTAGTGACCAGCAACGCGACAATGAACGCGAACTTCTCCCTGGACGGGAACGCCGACGTGGTGTTCTCCTCATCCCAGACCGTCACCAGCAACCACGGATTCAAATACAACAACGGCTCGTTCGCCCTGGTCAACGACAAACCCACCACCGCCGGAATCGAAAACGACTACAAAGCCTCAGCATCCCTGACCGCAAGAGCATCCCTGGATTTTGATGCCACGATCAAGCTCTACGGCATTGCCGGGATCACCTTCGGCATCGGCCCCTACGCGACCACCACCATCACCGTCACCACCGCCAGCGGGGAACAGCTCTCCTGGACTTGCCCCCTGGAACTCGGCGTCGAGGGCCGACTCGGTGTCCTGGCAGGCATCAAAATACTCGGCTTCGACCTCGGCGAATGGAAAGCCACCGCAACCAACACATGGCCCCTCTTCACAGCAAATCCCTGCCAAGGCACCCCGGTCATCAAACCATCCGACCCGGTACCAACCGGGCTCATCGGAGTGGCCGCTGGGATTGAGAGCGCCTTCGCTTTGAAAGCGGACGGGACACTTTGGGCATGGGGTTTCAATGCCTCCGGAAATTTGGGGACAGGCTCCGATGCCTATGCCACCTACGTGCCCGCTCAGGTTTTGGGCCTTCGTAAGGTGACAGCTGTAGCAGCGTACGGATACAACGCTTACGCTCTCAAGAGCGACGGAACAGTGTGGGCCTGGGGAAGCAACTATTACGGCCAGCTTGGCAACTCAAGTGGTGGGCAGTATTCATCGGTTCCACTCGAGGTCCAGGGATTGAACAGCGTCAGGAGTATCGCCGCTAACGGAAACACAGCCTACGCGTTGCGCTCGGACGGCACTGTTTGGGCATGGGGAAACAACACCAAAGGCCAGCAAGGGCAAGGCCACACTCTGGGGACAGGCCATACGCCCCTTCAGGTGCAGGGTCTTACGGATGTCACCAAGATCTCGGGCGGCGGAAATTCGGGCTACGCGCTCAAGGGCGACGGTTCAGTGTGGGCGTGGGGGTACAACGGGGAGGGCCAGCTTGGCAACGGAACAACCGTCAACTCCTTGGTACCGGTCAGGGTTTCCGGCCTGGACGGCGTGCGGGACATCGTGGGCACCAGCTATGGCGCCCTTGCCCTTCGCAACGATGGAACCGTCTGGGCTTGGGGTCACAACGGGCTTGGCCTGTTGGCGAACGGAACATACCAGGGACATAGCGATGTCCCCGTTCAAATCCCCGGGCTGAGTGGCATCGAAAACATTGGAGCGAACGTCTATAGCGTCTTCGCATCGAACGGGGCAGATGAGTTCTGGGCTTGGGGCAACAACAACTCAGGAGAACTGGGAGATGGTACCCGCAACACCACCAACGTGCCGATTCGCGTGCAGCAGCTAAACGGTGTCCAGTTTGTCACTGGAGGCCTCTACACGTCCTATGCCCTTACCAGCGATGGCAGGTTCTGGTCTTGGGGAGAGAACGGTTTGGGACAGCTAGGAAACGGCACTACTGCAGACTCATACGTTCCGCAGGAAGTTCCGGCCTTCTGATACAGCGTGCATGTAGCTGGTCCGGTGATTGTCAGTTAGCCCAGTGATTCGATGCGGGTCACGTACCACCAGCTGACCGCGGGAATTTGTAAGCTGCCGTCGGCGGTGACGGCCGGACGTCGCCGATTTTGACAGCTTCCGCGACAGTTGCCTCGGACGGGGAGGGACCTAGCCGATGCGCTCAAACACCATGGTCGCCTGAATACGGTCACCGCCTCCGATCACTCCCTTACTCCCGCTGCTGGCAGTGGTTATGGTGTGGAGCCTGTAGCCCTTGGCGGCTTGATCGTTGATGGCCTTTTCCAGGGAGGGAAGGTTGCCCGAACCGGCGCCCCACATTTTCTCTTTCAGGATCACTTGGAGAACGACGTACTGCTGCATCGCGACACTTCCTTCTGTTTCGGGACGGTTGCGTGCAAGGCTACTCGACGCCGGCGGGGAACCTTTGGGGGGTCAGCCCAGTTCGCGCAGCGTGGCGGTCATGTCACCACCCGCATCACCTGTGTTGACCGTACCTTTTGGCTCGAACAGCAGGGCGTGGACTTCGTTTTCAGCCTTGGGGCAGTGCTCGGTCCCCTTGGGGACCACGTAGATGTCGTTAGGCCCGAGCACCACATCGCCGTCGCGGAGCTGAATGGTGAGATTCCCACTGATGACCATGAACAATTCGTCGGTATCGGGATGAGTGTGCCAAACGAATTCGCCCTGAATTTTCACAACTTTCACGTCGTAATCGTTGATGCTAGTCAGCCTGTGAGGCTGCCAGTGCGCCGAGATCGAATCAAGGGCGGCATTGATGTTGCGTACCAAATCAGTCATGGATGATCAGCACTTTCTTTCGAGGTCTTTGACGGGCGTCCAACATTTTCACGAGTGCATTCGTGCGCCCTTCACGATCCGGTCAACCACGTTTCGAGGGCCGCGGAGGGCAATTCCCACGAGGTCAAGGTCCTGGGCAGCAACCGCCGCCACCGCTGCCCGGTTGGCTTCATCGTGGCCGGTGGAGAAAAGATCTCGCGTGTACAGGGCAATGGGAATCTCCCGAGCAAGAGACCGCTCCCGCGCTGCCGCCAGGAGTTCCTGCCCGGCAGTGAGCACCAGAACGGGCTGGCGAAGCATGGGAAGGTAGCCGTTCCCGTCTCGGTCCTGATACGGCTCCCCCGTCAGACCCGGGGCACTGGTGGCGATGGCACTCATGAGAAATGCTGTGACGTTCAGCTCTTGCCAGGGCAGAAGATCATCAGCGAGGACCACCACCACTTTCGTGTCAAAGCGAACGGTCGCGGAGGAAGGGGAATCAATGACTGCTGTCGAGTTTTCTTGCATGAACCCAAGCATGGCCGCAGGCAGGAATGGCGGTCTTGTACATTTCTTGCATGGGTAACTCAGTGCACGCATGGCATCCGGCCGTGCCTTACGTGCGCGAGGTGCTGCATGCAACGTTCGACGATCACAGGTACCCGTCCCATACTCACGACGACTGGACGGTGCTTCTGATCGACAAAGGGGCAGTGACTTACGACCTCGGCCGCACCGAACATCAGGCAGTTCCCGCCTCAATCACCCTGCTACCGCCGCATGTCCCGCACGACGGTCGCTCCGCCGTCGGAGGTGAATCATTCCGTAAGCGAGTCCTGTACCTGAGTGAAGACTGGCTGCCCGCCAAAGCAGCAGAGGCGGCAGTGGCGCAACCGCTGCTGGTGGATCCGCAGACGGTGGCAACCGTGACCGGCATCCATGCGGCGCTGTCCTTGCCGGCGGATGTGATGGAGGCCGAATGCGGCGTTCTGGCTCTGCGAGAATCGGTCCGCTCCCATTTGGGAACGCCGTCGTCGCCGACGCGGGACGCTCCCCTGGCCCGCAAGCTGCGCGAGATGCTGGATGACCGCCTCTTTGAGTCCTTCACCATTGCCGAAGCAGCTGAATTACTGGGTGCTCACCCGAGCCATTTGGTCCGCGCATTTTCCAAGGCCTACGGCATCGCCCCTTACCGCTACGTCACGGGGCGCCGCGTGGACCGCGCCCGACGTCTGCTGCTCGATGGCCGCCCGGCTTCTGTTGCGGCGGTTGAGGCTGGCTTCCATGACCAGTCGCACCTCACCAGGCATTTCCGTCGTGTTCTGGGTACCACGCCGGGAGCCTTCACGGCCTGACCTTCACGCCGTCGCGGTTGTAGCGGCTAAGACCGGTCGTGAAGCGTCACGTGGTAACTGTCGGCGTCGGCGAAGGTGAACCTGCGGCCGAATGGACCGTCAATGGGGGGCGGTGACCCCCAGCGTGAGTTCGTCGAAACTGATCTCCTTACAACTCTTATTGTCATGGGTTCTGTGCCGGAGGAGACTTGTGGCGACGGCATCCCATCTGGGGCCGCCCGCGAGGCCACTGAGCTGCGGGGCATCGCAGTACCCAAAAGCGGCTTGGTGGATCGATGAGCTCCATGACACCCCTTGAACTGGCCACTCAGCGATGGCGCTATCTCTTACCCTTGCTGGTTATCGCACTCATTGGATGTCTCGGTGGGTGCGACTCCAAGCCCGACGACGCCTCCCTCCCGTCCGCAAGTTCTTCGACAACGGAGGCTCGCACGGCCCCGGCACAGCCGGACAGTGGCGCCCCTCGAACAGTCCCACTGCTGCCGGAGAGTGGCGACCTCGACGCCGGCACCTACCGCGTCCTCGTCAAGGGCTACCCGGCGCCTTTCGAGATCACCGTCCCAGCCGGTTGGTCGACTGACGACGGCGATGGTGTGGCCAAGGACGACCCGAATCACCCTGATGAATGGGGGGTCTTCGTGGGTTGGTGGCCCGCCGAGTATGTGCCGACGGACGCATGCGCTTGGGAGGGCGCGCTCGTCAAGATCGATCCGTCAGTTAAGGACTTCGTCGACGCGTTGACGGCGCAGACGTCAACGGCGAGCACCCCTCCCGTCAAGGTCAAGGTGGGTGATTACTCCGGCTTCGAGTTCGACCACTTCGTCAAGGGCGACGTGGATATCACAGCCTGCGACCGCGACAAATTCTGCATCCACTCTGAATTCTCAAACGAATGCACACGCTGGTACTCGAGCGCCGCTGAGCGCGAAACCTACCGGGTGATGGACTTGAACGGCAAGCGCGCTGTGAGCTGGGTGGTCCAATTCCACGAATCGATCAATCCGGAGCTGACGAGAGAGGCACGCGCCGTTTTCGACTCGATCGTGTTCAGTCCCGGCAACTGATCAGGTGATGCGGTAGATCGGAGCGCATCGCGATTCTGCGCCTCACCCAGGCCATTCCTCGTGGCCCCAGCGAGCCAGCGCATCAATCGCCTCCCGCAAGGCGAGCCCCCTATCGGTCAGCGCGTAGGCCCGCGTGTTGTGCCGGAGGGGCAGGCGGGACAGTACGCCAGCGGCCTCGAGCTCGCGCAGTCGGGTCGCGAGAATGTTGGTCGGCACTCCGAGGTCGCGCTGCAGATCGCCGTAGCGCTGTGGCCCGTCGAGGAGCCGCTCCACGATGAGCAGGGCCCACCGCGCTCCGACGACGTCGAGGGCCGCGGCGAGGCTGCTCACGCGGTCGGATCGACGTCCGGCTTCATCCAAAACGGCGAGTAGTGGTAGCCGTCGGGGTCGTCGAATTGGCGCTGGTACATGAAGGGGTAGTCGTCGGTGTCACCGATCCGGCCGCCGGCGGCACCGGCGCGTTCAATGAGCTCGTCCACCGCCTCCCGGCTGCCGAGGTCGAAGGACACCGTGACCTTCGAGGGGGTGTCGGGTCCGCCGACCAGTTCCTCGGCGCCGCCGACGCTCGCGTACATCTCGCGGCTGCCGAGCATGACGTACTGCTCCGGTGCGATCGCGAAGCATGACACGTTGTGATCGGACATCTCGGTGTTGAGGGTCCAGCCGAGGGCGGTATAGAAAGCGGTCGCGCGCTCGACGCTGTCAACAGGGCAAGTGATGAAGAGGCTCATGCGGCCCATACTTGCAAAATGCAAGTGCGGCGTCAATGGTTGTTCGCGCACAATGTGCCCTGCGCGTCCTGCACGCCAGGCCGGAGGCTCGTGGTCTCTCCTGTTAACCGAATGACTTGTATTAGTGGTGGATCACCAGACTGGGAAAAACAGGGTGCGCCCACGCCGCAGGGCTCTCCCTAACTGATCGACAGCATGGGCAGATTCAGCCGTTCCGACGTCGGAGAAAGATCCGTTGCCGCCGTAAAGCGAGAGCGCCGAAGCCGCGGCCTCACGGAGAGTTGGAGCGTCGTCGACTCCAACAAACTGTTTGTCGAGCCAATCGGCGGTGCGCTGGCGCTGCACGTCGTGCTCGAGTTGCGCGACTGACCGCACCTCGGCAATTGCGGATGTGATCTCGTCTCGGACGGCGTCGACGTTTCTGTGCTGGTTTCCCATCATCCAAGCGTACGGAGTTGGAAGACATACAACAGAGGCCACGGCCCGAAGGCTCGTGGTCTCTGCTGTTCGCTCTAGAGATGAGATGTGAGAGAGGGACCCGCCCAAACCCGCGGGATGTGAGAGAGGGACCCGCCCAAACCCGCGGGATGTGAGAGAGGGACCCCCCCCAAACCTAGGGATGTGAGAGAGGGACCCGCCCAAACCCGCGGGATGTGAGAGAGGGACCCGCCCAAACCCGCGGGATGTGAGAGAGGGACCCGCCCAAACCCTTGGGATGTGAGAGAGGAACCCGCCCAAACCCGCGGGATGTGAGAGAGGGTTACATGTCTGCGAGCGCGCCGCCAGGGTTCTCGATCGCGTCGGCAACGTACCGGAGGAAGCCGGCCGCGGTTTCGCCGTCGCACACGCGGTGGTCGAAGGCGAGGGTCAGCTCGGTGACCTTGCGAACGGCAAGCTCGCCGTTGACTACCCAGGGCTTGTCGATGATGCGGCCAACGCCCAGCATCGCGACCTCGGGATAGTTGATGATGGCAGCCGAGCCGTCCACACCGAACACGCCATAGTTGTTCAGCGTGAACGTGCCCGAGCCCAGTTCCGTGGGGGTCGCCTTTCCGTCACGTGCGACGGCGGTGAGTCGGCGGATCTCTGTGTCCAGTTCGCGGGCACTCAGCTGGTGCGCGTTCCGTACCGACGGGACCACGAGCCCGCGGTCGGTTTGGGCGGCGAAGCCGAGGTTGATTCCTTCAAACCCGACGATCTCCTGAGAGCCATCCGAAGCGGTTTCAAAGCGCGTGTTCAAGGCCGGGTACTTTTTTAACCCAGCCGTGACAAAACGGGCAATGAAGGCCAACAGGCCAGGGGTATCGTGCGGTGCGCGCTTCTTGAGCTCGGCACGCATTTCCAGCAGTGCGGTTGCATCGACGTCCACCCAAACGGTGGCTTCAGGGATTTCCGAGCGGCTGCGGGTCATGTTTGCGGCCACGGCCTTGCGGACTCCACGGACAGGCGTCCGCGCAGAGACAGACAAGCCGGTACGGCTATCAACGGCACCCGCAGAAGCAGGAGCAGAAACGGGAGCAGCAGGAATGGCAGCAACAGAAGGCGCAGCAGCAACCGAGGGCGAAGCAATAACAGCCTCCACATCCTTACGCATGATCAACCCGCTGGCGCCCGAGCCCTCAATAGCGTCGAGGGAAACACCGTGGTCGCGTGCCATTTTGCGGACAAGCGGAGAGATGACGGCACTGAGCTTGCCCGGGATGCGCGTTCCGGCCACAGCCGGCTCCATCTCTGGCACAGCAGCAGGCTCAGCAACAGCAGAAGCAACAACAGAAGCACTCGCCTTCCGCGGCCGGGTCCGGCCACCGGTGGCTCCCCCGGGCGTACCGTAACCAATCAGCACATTGCCCGAGCCTGCCTTTTCCTCGGTCCGGTACGTCTCGGCAGCAGCTTCCACGGCGGACGAAACGTCAAGACCCGAGGACACCGGCGATGGATCCACAGAACCAGCCGGAGCAGGAACAGGCGCGGCAGCGGGCGAACTCGCCGCAGAACCAGCGCGAGCGATCGAGATCAGCGGCTTGCCGACGTCGAGCGTTTGACCGGCTTCACCGTGCAACTCGGCGACGGTGCCGGCGTAAGGCGAGGGCACCTCAACCATGGACTTGGCGGTCTCAACCTCGGCGATGGGCTGGTCAACTACGATCTCGTCGCCCACGGCAACGAGCCAGTTCACCAGTTCGGCCTCGGTGAGGCCCTCCCCAAGATCGGGCAGTTTGAAGACCTGCATATCTGAACTCATGGTCAGTCCTCCCATTGAAGGTCGTCGACGGCGTCGAGGATGCGGTCGACGCTTGGCAGGTAGTAGTGCTCCAGCTTGGGAGACGGGAACGGGACATCGAAGCCGGTCACTCGAAGGACGGGCGCGGCGAGGTAGTGGAAAGCGCGTTCCTGGACGCGGGCCACGATCTCGGAGGACACGGACGCGAAGCCATGCGCTTCGGCGATCACGACGGCGCGTCCCGTCTTGCGTACGGACGCGCAGACGGTTTCGTCGTCGAAGGGGACCAGGGTGCGGACATCGATGACTTCGAGTGAGCGGCCCTCTTCGGCGGCGGCAGCGGCAGCGGCGAGCGCGGTGGGGACGGACGGGCCGTAGGCGATGAGCGTCGCGTCCGTACCGGGTCGGGCAACAGCTGCGCGGCCCTCGGTGGAGGTGCCGGCGTCGTGCTCTGCTCGCAGGGCACCCAAGTCCACCTGGTCCTTGGACCAGTAGAGCTTCTTGGGTTCCATGAACATGACGGGGTCGTCGGAGTCGATGGCTTCGCGGAGCATGCGGTAGCCGTCGGCCACGGTGGCCGGGGTGTAGACCTTCAGGCCGGCAGTGTGGGCGTAGTAGGACTCGGAGGAGTCGCAGTGGTGTTCCACTCCCCCGATGCCGCCGGCGTAGGGAACACGGATGACCATGGGCATTTTGAGCTTGCCCTTGGTGCGGTTGTGCATTTTGGCTACGTGGCTGACGATCTGTTCGAAGGCGGGGTAGGCGAAGGCGTCGAACTGCATTTCGACGACTGGTCGCATGCCGTTGATGGCCATGCCCACGGCCATGCCGACGATGCCGGACTCTGCCAGCGGGGTGTCGAAGCAGCGCTGTTCGCCGAACTCGGCCATGAGGCCGTCGGTGATGCGGAAGACGCCGCCCAACATGCCGACGTCCTCGCCGAATACCAAGACGGAGGAGTCGGCGCGCATGGCGTCGGCCATGGCAGTGTTAAGGGCCTTGGCCATGGTGAGGCTTTGCGGGCCGGTGGCCTCGGCAGTGGCCGCGGCGGAAGCGGCGGCGCTGGCGGTGGCTGCGCTGACGTTGGCTGTGGTGGTGCCGGTCGCACTGGTGGTGACGGTCATTTTGCGCTCTCCGTTCCGTGGTTGGCGCTTTCGGCGCGGGCGAGTTCGCCGGCGAGCATCTCGGACTGCTCTTTCAGCTGCGGGGTTTGCTTGGCGAAGACGTACTTGAAGAGGTCCAGCGGCTGCACCGGAACCTCCTCCCCCAGGCCTTCACGAAGCTGGGTGGCCACGGCTTCGGCATGCGCAGCGATCCGCTCATTGGCGGAATCGTCCAGCAGGCCCTTATCCGTGAGGTATGACTTCATGCGCGTCAGCGGATCCTTGGCCTGCCATTCGGCAACTTCGCTGTCCGGACGGTAGCGGGTGGCGTCGTCGGCGTTGGTGTGGGCTTGCATGCGATAGGTGTGGGCTTCGATCAGGAGCGGGCCGGATCCTTCGCGGGCCAGCTTCACGGCCCGGTCCATCACGGCGAGCAGTGCGACGAGGTCGTTGCCGTCAACGCGCTCACCGGCCATGCCGTAGCCAACAGCCTTGTGGGCCAGCGACGGCGCCACGGACTGGTGGCTGAGCGGTACGGAGATGGCGTACTTGTTGTTCTGCACGAAGAAGATGACGGGCAGGTGGAAGACTGCGGCGAAGTTCAGTGCCTCGTGGAAGTCGCCTTCGCTGGTGGCGCCGTCGCCACACATGGCCATCACTACAGTGTTTTCACCGCGGAGCTTGGCAGCGTGCGCGACGCCGACGGCGTGGAGCAGCTGGGTGGTCAGCGGGGTGCATTGGATGCCGACGTTGTGCGCGCTGGGGTCGTACCCGCCGTGCCAGTCGCCGCGGAAGATGGTCATCACCTCAACGGGGTCCACCCCGCGGGTCATGACGGCGACGGCGTCGCGGTAGGTGGGGAACAGCCAGTCACCTTCGCTGAGGCACATGGCAGCTGCAACCTGGCAGGCTTCTTGGCCGTGGCTTGAGGGGTAGACGGCCATGCGGCCCTGCCGGACCAGCGCAGAGTTCTGATCGTTGACGCGGCGTCCGACGACGAGCTGCTCGTAAGCGGCCATCAGTTCAGCGTCGCCGGGTGTGGGGTATTCGTGGCCGGGTTCGGTGCCTTGCTCGTCATGGGAGCGGAGGGTGCCGTCCGGGTTCACCATTTGGATCTGGTGCCGGGCGGGGAGCATGTAGTCCTCAACGCTGATGCCGAATTTTGTCCGAACGTCAGCAGCTTGGTCCTCTACAGCCGTTTCCGGCGCAGAGTGATCTGCGTGGATCGTCATTGGTCCGTCCTTCTCTAGCCACTATGTGCTTCCAGTATGTTCCCCGGCTCTGTTTCGTATCCAGCTTTCCGCCGAATCATGGAAGCCCTTGCCTAAACTGGGTATTCTGAAAGACGAATTGCAATTGTGAGCTGGGTAACGTGCCCGTGCTGAAGACGAATTGGAGAGCCAGTGAGCGAGGCCGAGGCGGAGCAGACCGCCGTACCGCTGGACAGTGTGGACCGGGACATCATCCGCGAGCTGACCACCGACGGGCGCATGTCCATCACGCAGGTGGCGGAGAACGTGCACATCAGCCGGGCCCACGCGTACTCCCGGATCGCCCGGCTCACGGGCGAGGGCGTGCTGACCAAGTTCACGGCACTGGTGGATCCCATCAAGGCGGGCCTGCGGTCCTCTGCCTACGTGACGTTGAAGGTTCAGCAGCACTCCTGGCGCGAATTGAAGGAACAGCTGCGGGCCATCCCGGAGATTCACCACATCGCTTTGGTGGGCGGCGACTTCGACGTCATCCTCCTGGTCCGCGCCACAGACAACATCCACCTCCGCCGCGTCATCTTCGATCAACTGCAGTCCATGGACGGCATCCTGGACACCCAAACGTTCCTGGTGTTCGAGGACGTCGATACCCGGTGACCTTCAAGCGAAAGCTCGCCTGGACGCTGGTGGCTTGCGTCCTGGCGGGTGTCCTGTGGCTGGTCGCTGCCTTCCAGCTCTTCCACAACCCGCCCCGCGCCACTCCCCAGAAGACCGATGCGATTGTGGTGCTGGGCGGCATGAGCGACGAACGGCTCCCGGTGGGCCTCGAGCTTCGGGACCAGCTGGGCATAGAAGACTTGGTGGTCGTCACCACCGGTCTACCGGCCAACGCCGGGTCGGATGAGTTTTGTGAAGAGCACGACGGCGCCACTCACCTGGACTGCTTCCGTCCGGACCCGCTGAACACCCGAGGCGAAGCGTTGCGGCTGCGCGACCTTGCGGCAGAACACGGATGGACGTCCGTGACCGTGGTGACCTCCGACTATCACGTCCAGCGGGCCGGCACTCTCATGAAGCAGTGCATCGCTGCCGACGTACATATGGTGGGTACCGAGCCGGAGCTCTCCCCAGTGGCGTGGGTGTGGCGATTCGTGGTGGAAACGGGTGGTCTGTTGGATGTGTGGGTGCGGCCGGAATGCTGAGTGTTCTGCGGATGGCCCTGCGCCGGAGCGCACGATTGCGGCTATTGCTGAGCTCCTGGACGTGCTGCGGGTGGATGAGTTCGGGAAGAGTCTGTTTCCTTAGACGCAAGGCATAAGGATTCCGCGGCCTTCGAATCCGCCGGCGTGACGCCTGCAGCGTGCACACTGAACCCGACGCAGGTCCCCTCATCCCGGCGCACTCGGATCAGTAGACGTGACGGCTGCGCCTTCCTGACGGCATAAGTGCGCGTAGGGCTTCGTCGATTGCGATCACAGGGAGTAACACCAATGCCGTTGTGATCGACAACGCTGTCCACCCGGCGTCTTGGAGTACCTCAACAGCCCTGCGACCTGCTTGTTCCGGGGACTCACCGCCGGCATTTAATAGGGTGATCATGCCTCGACACTAGAGAAGTTCAGGCAGCAAGCACACGAGTAGTTAGTACTTGTGTTTTTTGGGCCCACTACTTGGTCTCAGCTTCGAAGTACTCGGCAATTTTGACCAGAATGGCCCTGACCACGCGTCTACTTCGCCCCAGTGGCTGGCGCCCCGGGGTGGCGCCAGCCCACCCGAGGCAGCATGCTACCCGGGCAGCATGACAACCTGCGAAACCACCGCCTTAGTGAACGGGAACCGAGCTTGAATCGGATTTCCTCGCTTCGAGAAGACCCAAGAGGTACGAGCCGTAGCCGCTCTTGACCAAAGGCTCCGCCCGCTCACGTAGTTCATCGTCCGTGAGGAAACCCGAACGCCAAGCGATTTCTTCAGGAGCACCGACCTTCAAACCCTGCCGGTTCTCAACAGTTCGGATGAAGTTCGATGCGTCGCTCAGGTCCTCGAAGGTTCCCGTGTCTAGCCATGCGGTTCCCCTACGCAACACTTCGACCTGCAGTTTGCCTCGCTCCAAGTACGTTTTGTTGACATCAGTGATTTCAAGCTCACCACGATCTGATGGCTTAAGGTTTCGGGCAATCTCAACAACGTCATTGTCGTAGAAGTAGAGACCGGGGACAGCGTAGTTACTGCGAGGGTTCTCGGGCTTTTCCTGTAGAGAGATCGCACGACCGTCCTGATCGAACTCGACCACACCATATGCTTTGGGGTCCTTTACCCAATAACCAAAGACCGCACCACCGTCAACGTCTGCGTATCGGCGCAGTTGGGTGCCCATGCCCTGGCCGTAGAAGATATTGTCGCCGAGGACCAGGGCAACGGTATCGCTACCGATGTGGTCAGCTCCCAACGTGAAAGCCTGCGCCAAGCCATCGGGCGAGGGCTGCTGGACGTAACTTAGGTTCACACCAAAACGGGAGCCATCTCCCAAGAGACGTTGGAACTGCTCCGCATCATGAGGAGTCGTGATAATAAGAATGTCGCGAATGCCAGCCAGAATCAGCGTCGACAAAGGGTAATAGATCATCGGTTTGTCGTAGACAGGGACAAGTTGCTTGCTGATGCCGAGGGTGATCGGGTGCAGACGCGATCCAGTTCCCCCAGCCAAGATGATTCCTCGCATGATCAGATCATTCCGTGTTCGTGCGGGCATCCGCAAACCCGTAAGGTTATGCGTCATGGGGCAGATACTCGTAACCGGCGGCGCCGGCTTCATTGGTTCAAACTTTGTTCACTTTGTTGTTGAAAACACGGATCACACCGTCACCGTGCTTGACAAGCTGACATACGCCGGGAACTTAGAATCCCTGGCAGGGCTTCCCAGCAACCGCGTCACGCTGGTTCAAGGTGACATCGCGGATGCAGAGGTCGTCGATGGCCTCGTCAAAACGCATGATGTGGTAGTCCACTATGCAGCTGAATCGCACAACGATAACTCGTTGCATGATCCGCGCCCTTTTCTGGACACCAACATCATCGGCACCTACACGCTGATTGAAGCCGCACGCAAGCACGACAAGCGTTTCCACCACATTTCGACTGACGAGGTGTATGGGGATCTGGAACTCGACGACCCGGAGCGATTCACCGAGAACACTCCATACAACCCCTCCAGTCCGTATTCGTCGACTAAAGCGGGTTCGGATCTATTGGTTCGGGCGTGGGTGCGTTCATTTGGCTTGCAGGCCACAATCAGCAACTGCTCCAACAACTATGGCCCTTACCAGCATGTCGAGAAGTTCATACCTCGCCAGATCACGAACGTCATTGATGGTGTCCGCCCCAAGCTCTATGGCAAGGGTGAAAACGTCCGCGACTGGATCCACGCCAACGACCACTCTTCGGCCGTGCTTGCGATCATCGAAAAGGGCCGCATTGGTGAGACTTATCTGATCGGCGCCGACGGCGAAAAGAACAATAAAGACGTAGTGGAACTAATCCTTGAGCACATGGGGCAAAGTCGCGATGCTTACGACCATGTCATCGATCGTCCAGGCCATGACCTTCGATATGCAATCGACTCCTCCAAGCTGCGCACGGAGTTGGGCTGGAGCCCTGAGTACTCAAACTTTGACTCTGGCCTTAAGAACACCATTGAGTGGTACCGCGACAACGAAGCATGGTGGCGTCCGCAGAAAGCCCAAACCGAGGCCAAGTACACGAAGCAGGGGCAATAGTATGTCCATCGAGTTCTCCAAGCAGTTGACAGCGACAGAAACGTCCATTCCCGGCGTGGTACTCTTTGACCTTCCCGTCCACGGTGATAACCGGGGTTGGTTCAAAGAGAACTGGCAACGCGAGAAGATGCTGGCACTAGCCCTCCCCGACTTCAAGCCTGTCCAAAACAACATTTCCTTCAACGAAAAAGCGGGGACAACGCGCGGCATCCACGCGGAACCCTGGGACAAATTCATCTCGGTTGCCAGCGGCAAGATCTTCGGAGCCTGGGTCGACCTCAGGCAAGGGCCCACATTCGGGAACGTGTTCACTGCGACTCTGGATGCGAGCCAGGCGATCTTCATTCCTCGGGGCGTCGGAAATGCCTTCCAGACTCTCGAAGACAACACGGCCTACACGTACTTGGTTAACGATCACTGGAGCGCCGACGCCCAGGGACAATACACGTTCTTGAATTTGGCGGATGAGACCGTAGCTATTCAGTGGCCTATCCCTCTGTCCAGCGCCGAACTCTCAGAAAAGGACAGAGTTCACCCGCGTCTCGCACAAGTTGTTCCCATGCCACCGCGGATGACCCTGGTCTTGGGGGCGAACGGACAACTTGGGAAGGCACTCCGCGAAGCATACAAAGATGACCTGTCCGTACAGTTTGCTGGCAGGGCTGACTTCGACCTCAATTCGGAGAAAGCCTTCGCTTCTCGCAACTGGAAGAACTACAACACCGTCATCAACGCGGCTGCGTACACAGCAGTCGATGCTGCAGAATCTGCTGACGGCCGCAGAGCTGCTTGGCAGACCAACGTTACTGGCGTAGCACGGCTGGCGCGCATCGCAGTCGAACACGACCTGACCTTGGTGCACGTCTCGTCGGACTACGTATTCGACGGGACAAAAGACCTGCATTCTGAGGATGAAGAGTTCTCCCCGCTCGGGGTGTACGGTCAGACCAAAGCCGCAGGCGACGCGGTGGTAAGCGTGGTTCCCAAGCATTACATCGTCCGCGCCAGTTGGGTGATTGGTGAGGGTAACAACTTTGTCCGTACGATGGCCAGACTTGCAGCCGCAGGAGTCAAACCTGCCGTCGTAAATGACCAAACCGGGCGGCTCACCTTTGCCGTGGACATAGCCGAATCCATTCGGCATCTGCTCGAATCAGGAGCAGAATACGGCACGTACAACCTGAGCAGCGAAGGGACGACCCAGTCGTGGGCAGATATCGCCGCCGACGTCTTTGAGCTTGCGGGAGCGTCTCGAAACGACGTGAGTGGCGTAAGCACTGCCGAGTACTTTCACGGCAAAGAAGCTGCACCCCGACCGCTCAAAAGCACGCTGGATCTCCAGAAGATCAGCACCGCCGGGTTCATTCCGCCACACGCAAAAGATCGTCTCTCAGCATCCCTGACCGTCGCGCCTTGACTAGTGCCGGCAGGGTTTGTGACTGTTTTTACCAGATCTTAACTCTCCCGTAACACCGCGTGGTGTGCTGGGTCGCTTGAGTTGCAAGCGTCCCAAGGATTGGTGACTTCTGCGCAAATTCTGGCTTACTTTTGCTCTTACACGTCATTCTTGGATGAAGAAATGCGTCCTCACCTCAAGTAAAGACCCACCGCATGAGACGGGTACAATTGCCCTGAGGCGCAGTCCCAACGACTCATGCGGACGCAGCACGAGCGCCTTCAGCTTAACAACACAGGGGGAATCCGGTTTGGACCTACGCGATTACCTGCGCATTCTGCGCCGTAATTGGATACTGATCACAGCGATCACAGTTGGCGGTGTCCTAGCAGGAGGCCTCACCTCCGTCCTGGTGAAGCAGAGCTACACGGCTGAGACGCAATTGTTTGTAGCTATCCAAAGTTCCGGTTCTGTCCAGGAACTCCAGCAAGGCAATACGTTCACCCAAGCCAGGGTGCAATCGTATGTGAAGACCGTTGACACCCCTGTAGTGCTTCAGCCTGTAATCGACAGCCTGGGTCTACCAATCGCAGCGGAAGATCTGGCCCCCAAGGTAACAGCAAGCACAGATGCCAACACCGTGCTCATCAACATCGCTGTGACCGATGATTCACCTGCTCAATCCGCAGCCATTGCGCAAGCTGTTGCTGACAGCTTGATCAAAGCCGTCGATTCATTGGAAAAGCCCAAAACCGGCGGCTCATCTCCCGTAAGCCTTTCGGTCATTAAGCCGGCCAAGGCGCCCTCAAGTCCCTCAGCACCGAACACAAAGCTAAATCTACTGCTGGGCCTGATCGTTGGACTCGCTGTAGGTGTCTCCGCAGCTGTCCTGCGCACCACGTTGGACAGCCGCATTCGTGGTGAAGAGGACCTCCGGCGCATCACGGATGCCCCCTTACTGGGTGCCATCACGTATGACCCTGATGCGAGCGATAGGCCGCTTCTGACCCAGGCTCCAGCACAAAGCCCGAGAGCGGAATCGTTCAGGCAGCTTCGTACAAATCTTCAGTTTGCAAATGTCTCAGGCCAAGCCCGGACGGTACTCATGACGTCCTCGCTGCCTGGCGAAGGTAAGAGCACAACAGCAACAAACCTGGCACTGGCGCTGGCGCAAGCCGGCCAAACGGTGTGCCTCATCGACGCCGACCTACGACGGCCTATGGTAAACGAGTACCTCGGGCTGGATCGAGGAGCGGGGCTCACCACTGCGCTGGTTGGTCTTGCAGACGTTGATGACCTGCTGCAGCCCTGGGGAGAGGACAATCTCTACGTCTTGACCTCGGGTCAAATTCCGCCGAATCCCAGCGAGCTATTGGCTTCGAGCGAAATGAAGCACCTTATTTCGAGACTGGAAAAGGTCTTTGACTCCGTAATTATTGACGCCCCACCTCTCCTTCCGGTGACGGATGCTGCTGTCCTTTCACAGCATGTCGGCGGTGTGGTGGTCGTCGTTGGATCACAGAAACTCCGACACCACGACTTGGAAAAGTCGATGTCTTCGCTGAAGTTGGTGGGAGCCTCCGTTCTCGGAATTGTCCTGAATCGCTTGCCATCCAAGGGCCCCGACGCCTACGCATACAGTTACTACAGCCATGACGAGAAGGCTCAGCTAATGGACGCCGAAGTGCGATCGCGTGCTGGCTCCCGTGCGAAAGTTCGGTCGACCGCTGTTGTCAATGAGCATCTCGATCCCGACAGCACTCGCCCTGCCACTGTTTTCCCTTTGAAGCGCTAACCGACAATACGTAGCATCAACCCGATTCTGCTTCCTAGTCCCAAATCAACATGATCTGGGACTAGGACCAGGGGTGTCGTATATGCCGATTTATGCCGAAGTTGTCACGACGAGTGTCGACTCCCATGACCCCTTTTGGAGACGTTAATGCCAGCCGACGAAAAGGAACACGATCACGCCTTCGACTTCGTGGTCATTGGCCACGCCATCGACTCAAACGCCCTCGGCAGGGCAATTTCCATGGCAATGGTGGCCGAGGCTATCGGTCCCACCCGCCTCCTGGCCTTCGGTGACGGCCCGATTTGGAAGGGTGCTAGCCAATTTCAGATTGAAACCGAACGACTGACCAAAACGTGGAAGAGGGATCTTGCCGCGCTTACCGGGCAGTCCAGCAATCGTACGGTTTTCTGGCTATCAAAAGGGATCTCGCCCCTCGATCGTCTCGCCACCTACATCAGTCGAACTTTGCCGGATGCCCTCATCATTTTGGATCTCGATGACGACGATGCAGGATTGGCGGAGGCCTTCACCCGTCAAAACCTTGTCAACAGACTGAAGTTAAATCCCCTTCGTCGCGGCAGTGCTCGTAGGATCCGGCAAGCCCAAGGTCGCATTGCCCGTGTAGCCCATGGGTTTACGTTCTCGAGTAATTCATTAGCTAGTGTGTACCCAAAATCCTTCCAGCCTCTGGCACGGATTCCACACGTGCGTGAAGACATCGGAGACCATACCCAAGGACGTGGCTTGACGGCTAAGATGACTTTCGGTTCGTTGGGAACGCTACGTCCCCATAAGGGCAGCGGTCTCTTGTTGGATCTAATGCGGCACAACAAAGATTTGACGCTCGTGACTTTCGCCAATTGCGGCCTCGGAAAGCCAGAGAGCACCGACGAGAACTGGATTGAAATTCCGCCAAATACGCCTTTGCATGAGGCCTATTCACAGGTCGATGTGTCGGTAATACCGATAACCGACGATGGACCGGGAGCTCAGTTCCAGCTCCCCGCCAAGCTGGTTGACTCCATGAGGTCGGGAGTTCCTGTACTGGCATCTCCTACGCCGGCCATCAATGAGATTGCTTCGGAAGCCTATACACCCCTCCAGGCTTCACTCAGCCCTTCAGCTGTTGCTGACCAAATCAGAACCTTGGCGAACGGACAGTCTGGTCAATTGGCTAGGCAGCGCTTCGAAGAGTTGCTAACGCCGGCGGCGGCCGCAGGGCAGCTGACGTCACTTCTTTCAGTGCTCGATTCGAGACAGTGACAACATCATGAAGCGGTTAAAGCGCGCCGCACGGGCTCTCTTCCATCAGTCCTTGCTGGCACAGGGACTGACAGCCGTAACAGCCCTTGTTACAGTCTCCCTGCTGGCACAAGGCATGCCCACGGCCGACTACGCTCACTACGCTGTTGTTACTGCTCTTTGGGCAATAGGGAACGCCGTTGTTGGGACTGGGACTGGGACGCGTATTGCCAAGATGTCCGCTGACGGACACAGGCGAATCCGATTCCAGCAGTCCGAACTGTGGGTTGCCGTTGCTGCTGCTGCCGGAGTAGGGCTCTACGTAGGGGCGGTTCGGGAATACAACTTTGACGCCCTGATTGCCGGTTTGTGCATGCTTAGCTTCGTATTCGCCGAATCGAGCACATCTTTCGAACTCGGCGCTGGGCGATTTAATCGCTACCTCATCATCCTCGCCACAAGAGCACTGACTCCTCTTCTTTTCCTTGGAACCCTCTTTGTTCTTGATGCAGTTACATTCACAACTGCGATATGCAGTACGTTCGCAGCGAATCTCATCTCTCTTTCATTGTGGCCAAGTCGCTGGAGCGCTGCCCTAGAACGGGCCAAGGGCATATCGAGTCATTCTGTGGGTGCCATGAACATGGCCCTGTGGATTATCGCCAGTGCTGACCGCTTGATCTTGGAAGGTATCGTCCAACCGTTGGAGCTAGCGACGTACGCGATGGCCTACGGCCTGGTAGACCGCGTCTTCCGATCACTATCCAATGCCTACATCGCGAGAAATCTCCGCCGATCATTCCAAGGGACCACGTCAAAATCAGGTCTGCTCTACTTAGGCGGCATGGCACTGATAGCTGTCTTGCTGGTTCCAGGAGTCCACTGGGGAACCAATATTCTTTCTGGCGGCCGTTATGTAGCGGACTTTGACATAGCAATCGGCGTCGTTGCTGCAGGACTCTTCATGGTCTGGAGTGCACCTCGGTATGTGGCACTGATGGCGTCGGGATCATATCGCTCAAGCATAGGAATACTGGGACTGCTGGCCGCCATGAACATCGGCGGTAACTTCATTTTTGCTCCCTCTTTTGGGATTGTTGGCGCCGCATTTGTTTCTGCGGCCACTTACTTGTTATGGCTCACTTGGCTCGTCGGCCGTTCGATGCACCAAAAGAGCACTGTTCTCATGATCGGACGGCATGTTCGAGTCGCAGCGTAAACCCATACAGCCCAACCAGAGGATGTCATCCTTGCAGAACTCAAACCCTTCAGTCCTGGCGTTCCCCATGCACGGTCAACAGAAACTGCTAAGTGAAGGTTATCGAACACGCGATGGCCACATGATCGAATGGCTTGGAAAGCTAAATTCGTCGGTTGGCCCTGTTGCTGTACTCTCACGACCAGAACCCCAACTGCTCCGACCCCTCACACGCAAAATTCTCCGGATGCCAGCTGCAGCCAACACAGTGGCCTTTGATTCGTATTCTTGGGCTATCCCCAAGTTCAACGATCGGCGTGCTTGGTGGTTACAGTCGAAAAATGACTACACGCTACCACACGCTGACGTAGAGATTCCTGCGGTGATTTGGAACCCGCTAGTAGCCCTCTCAAACATATGGAATGAGCTTCAAAAGGGGAAACGAAAGATATCCGTCGACCTCTTGGACGACTGGTCGATTCACTACGCATTTGAATCTATTTGGCCGGAGCTCGAAACAGCCTACCGGCGTATCTTTGATCGAGCTGACTCTGTTACAGCCAATGCTGAGGGCACACTCGCGCTGGCTCATCGTTTCGGTCGACACGATGCCACTCTGCTGACAAATGGCTGCGATCCAGAACGCTTCGATCCGGCATCCAACGCGTCGGGACCAGTTACCGTCGGCTATGTCGGGAAAATCGGGAAGCGAGTTAACCTGGAACTCGTTCGAGAGGCAGCGGAAAAGCTGCCCGAAGTGAAATTTGTTTTCGCCGGACCAATTCTGGACAGTGAATATAAGCCAGTCATGGAGAACCTCCCGAATCTCCAGTTGCTGGGTGACGTACATTACAAGGATGTGCCCGCGCTTCTCCAGTCCTTCGATATTGGATGGGTCCCACATAACGTGGGCGAGTTCGAAGTAGGCGGAGACGTACTCAAAACTTACGAGTACCGGGCTGCAGGCTTACCAGTTCTATCGACCCCCGTGGCGGGCGCAGGACAACGGGACCTGGGATCTATTTACGTTCGCCCCGCAGAAGAGCACGTCGCCTGGATTGAGGCGACAGTCGGATCTCAAGAGAGGATTCCGCGCGAGCCGGGGAACATCCCAGAGGTCCACACCTGGCGGCACAAAACAGAGTTCGTCCTCAATGAGCTCACCCGGTGACGCATCAGCAAGGTCAGCCGGAACTGAACATCATCAAAGAACGGAATCATTCATGAAACGATCTGTAGCCATCATTGGAACAAGGGGCTACCCCAGCTACTATGGCGGATTTGAGACGGCTGTCCGACGGCTCGCGCCTTATCTCGCTGAGCGCGGTTGGGACGTAACTGTCTATGGTCGGAAGAACGCGACCAAGGTCAACGACAGCACGAGGGATCCTCGCGTTAAGTCAGTCGTAATGCCGGGCGTCGAATCGAAGTCGTTGAGCACTCTCTCGTACGGACTAACATCCTCACTCCACGCTCTCGTCAAGAAGCCAGATGTGGCATTGGTGATGAATACCGCCAACGGCTACTTCCTACCGATGCTAAAGATGAGACGTATTCCGACGCTCGTAAATGTTGACGGCATCGAGTGGGAACGCGCCAAGTGGGGACGGCTTGCAAAAAAGGCATTCCATTTGGGGGCAGTCATGACAGCCAGGTTTGGCACACGCATGGTCTACGACGCAGATGCCATCGGTGACTACTGGCGCTCAGAGTTCAAAGTTGACGGCGAATTTATCCCATATGGCGGTGACGTTCCAGAAGAATTGCCCGTAGAAGAACCTTTTACCCACCGAGGGTACATTCTCGCGGTTGCCCGCTTCGTGCCCGAGAACACGATTCCAGAATTCATGGACGCAGCTGAGACCCTTGCAGAATCTTGGCCTGTGGTTCTTGTTGGCTCCTCAGGCTACGGGGGTGAACTTGACGAGCGGGCAGCTGACCTTAGCGCCAGGTCGGCAAGCTTTCACTGGC
Organism: Pseudarthrobacter sp. PvP004; assembly: GCF_017876035.1. Lineage (NCBI taxonomy): Bacteria > Bacillati > Actinomycetota > Actinomycetes > Micrococcales > Micrococcaceae > Pseudarthrobacter > Pseudarthrobacter sp. PvP004. The sequence goes on along the minus strand of NZ_JAGINL010000001.1, from coordinate 212,915 downwards.
TGGGCCATGTCAGTGATGACCGGAAACTCCACTCACTTTGGCAGCATGCCGGGGCTTACTTTCACGGGCACAGCGTTGGGGGCACTAACCCCGCGTTAGTCCAAGCAATGGCATGCGGCTCACCAGTTGTGGCCCGGGACACTGTCTACAACAGAGAAGTTTTGGGCAGCGGGGCAGAATTCGTCGAAGCGACTCCTGCATCGATCATTGCCGGACTCTCCGCTGTCATGAATGATGCCGAGAAGCAGCAGGAACTCTCGGAATTGGCACAGAAACGAGCTATCTCCGACTACTCGTGGGAGGGTGTTTGCGCGGCTTACGAGGCGGCGCTCACTGCTCTAGTGAAGCGCGCCGATACCCCGGCGAAGTTCAGCGTCCGACGTTTCCAACGTGCAAAGTGATTTCATAAGGCCGCGTAACGAGGGCGCAGATTCTCTACTTGCTAATTCAAGCGAGGCCAACTTGCCCGCCCCCGCCGACGTTCGCGGACGGGTATCGAAATATTACGGCACCAAGAACGGCGCCTGTATCCTAGCAACGGGGGTCTCCCCGATCAAGATTATCTATGTCATGGGGTTGATAATTGGACACGGATTCTGATTGGCGGCAGCGTACATCCAGCATCCTTCGTGTTGTTGACGGCTTTGTCATTATCTGGGCTGTTGCCGGTGCATATGTCATAAGATTCGGGCTTGAACCTGACTTTGTGGTATCCGGTCAGGAACTGAACTATGCCTGGCTGTCGGCCATCTTGGCTACTGCTTGGTGGTGCATGCTAGGCGCATGGAACAGTCGCCAAAGCCGCATCTTGGGCGCTGGCCACGATGAGTACAAGCGCGTGGCAGCTGCTTCACTGTGGTTGTTCGGTCTCATAGCTATCTTCTCCTACGTGTTTCGGATTGAGACTGCCAGAGGCTACGTCGGCATTGCGCTGCCGGTCGGCCTTGCGGGACTGCTGCTGGCTCGCTGGCTACTCCGTCAGCACTTGAGCGTTGCTCGACAAAAGGGCCGCAGCATGTCACGCCTGCTGTTGCTGGGAGGTCCCAGCGCAGTTGCGCACTTGGCATCATCCCTCCATAGCGCTAAGCACGCTGGATACCTTCCGATAGCGGCCTATACTCCTGGGGCGCTAAACGAAAAGTCGACGGATCAAGGGTTAGCCCTTCCGATTCTGGGCAATGGCACGGACACGGCATCGGTCTTAGCGGCCATAGATGAGTGTCGAGCTGATGCAGTTGCGGTTTCTGCTGGCGTGCAACTTCATCCCCAAACGATCCGGCAACTTGGCTGGGAACTCGCCTCGCGTAACGTCGGCCTGATCATGGCGCCGGCTCTCACCGATATAGCTGGTCCGAGAATTCACACCCAGCAGGTGGCAGGACTACCCCTGATCCACGTGACAACGCCTACTTTGGAGGGCGGGCAACGAGTTGCGAAACGCCTATTCGACATCCTGGTTTCAGGCATCTTGATTCTTGTCTTGTCTCCACTCATGGCGGTGGTTGCCCTTCTGGTACGGCTAGACAGCAAAGGCCCGATTCTATTCAGGCAATCTCGCGTAGGCATGGAGGGGCGCCCATTCCAAATGCTCAAGTTCCGGTCCATGGTGGTAGATGCGGAAGCTCGTCTCGCCGAGTTGGAACATCGCAACGAAGGCAAAGGTCTTCTCTTTAAGTTGAAGGATGATCCCCGTATCACCAGAGTTGGCGGATTCCTTCGTAAGTACAGTCTGGATGAGCTCCCACAACTTTTTAACATCTTGGGAGGCTCCATGAGCCTCGTAGGCCCGCGGCCACCACTCCCGCGGGAAGTTGAAGCTTATGAACAGGATGTTCGCCGCCGCCTGCTCGTTAAGCCAGGGCTAACCGGACTCTGGCAAGTAAGTGGCCGTTCCAACCTTTCCTGGCAGGACTCAGTTCGCCTCGACCTTTACTACGTTGAAAACTGGTCTCTGGCCGGCGACCTTGTCATCATCCTTCGAACAGCCCGCGCCGTGTTCCACAGCACCGGCGCTTACTAGGCCCAACCTCCCACGCAGATCGCTGCGAAAGGAATCGACTCACAATGCGTATATCAGTAATTGGCTGCGGCTACCTTGGTGCTGTTCATGCCGCATGCATGGCAAAATTAGGCCACCACGTGGTGGGCATCGATGTGGATGAGCGCAAGATCGCTGAGCTCTCCGCAGCAACTGCCCCTTTTTACGAACCCGGCCTTGAGGACCTCCTGAAGGAGGTCCAAGAAACTGGCCGTCTTTCCTTCACAACAGACATGGCATCAGCTGCAGGGAGCGATGTCCACTTCATTTGCGTCGGTACCCCGCAAAAAAAGGGGGAAAACGCCGCGGACATGAGCTACGTAGACGCTGCCCTTCGCGGGCTTCTGCCGCACCTTTCTGCAGGAGACGTCGTCGTAGGAAAATCAACAGTCCCAGTTGGCACAGCCTCTCGCCTCGCCGAGGGGATCGCCGAAGTCCAACCAGAAGCGCACCTCGTTTGGAATCCTGAATTCCTTCGTGAAGGCCACGCGGTATCCGACACTCTCAATCCGGATCGCTTTGTTTATGGTGTCGCCGATGGTTCTGAGGATCACCCAGCCGTTGCCATCCTGGACGAGGTATATGATGCGCCTCTGTCTGCGGGGACTCCCCGACTGGTTTCTGACCTTGCGACTGCAGAGCTCGTAAAAACTGCCGCTAATTCATTCCTTGCAACAAAAATCTCGTTCATCAACGCCATGGCGGAGCTTTGCGAAGCAGCAGGAGCGGACGTCACGCAGTTGGCAGACGCGATCGGCATGGACGACCGCATTGGACGGAAGTTCCTCCACGCCGGGATCGGCTTCGGAGGAGGCTGCCTTCCCAAAGATATTCGCGCCTTCATGGCTCGCGCGGGAGAACTCGGTGCTGACCAGGCACTGACGTTCCTGCGCGAAGTTGATGCCATTAACATGCGCCGACGAACCCGTGTAGTCGAGCTGAGCCGGGAGCTATGTGGCGGCAGCCTGCTCGGCAAGAGAATTACCGTTTTGGGCGCGGCGTTCAAGCCAGAAAGTGACGACGTCAGGGACTCACCGGCGCTCAGCATCGCCGCTCAACTTCAGTTGCAGGGAGCGGTGGTGACTGTCAGCGACCCCAAGGCTCTAGCCAACGCGGCCCGCCGGTTCCCGGAACTACAGTACGTGGAGGACACCGATACGGCAGTCAAGAACGCCGACGCCCTCCTGCTGCTTACTGAGTGGCAGCAGTACCGCGAAATGGATCCGCACACGGTCAAGCAGTATGTGACTGAGCCGCGGATCCTCGACGGAAGAAATGTTCTTGACCCTGGAAAATGGCGAGCTGCTGGATGGCACTACCGTGGTCTGGGTCGGCCGTAGCCGATGAGAACCGAGGGAAATCCAGAACAACAGCTTGGTAATGACGCCGCCCAAACGGATGTTCGCCGTCACGGAAGATTGAAGGCCCAGCGCCGACGCCGTTTCTTGATTGCTAGCGTAGTGTCATCAGTCATAGTCGTATTGCTCCTTGGTGCAGCAGCCTGGCTGGGCTCTAAAGCGCTATCGGTAAAGAGCGAACTGCAAGCAGCCACCGCTATCGTGCCTAGGCTCAAAGCCGCTCTTGCTAATAATGACGCGGTGGGAGCCGAGGCAGCAGTTCAGTCGATGGTCAAGCACACTGAATCCGCCAGAACTGCAGCATCAGATCCAGTCTGGAGGTTTGCAGCTGTTCTCCCGTTCTTGGGACCAAATTTCGAAGCAGTCAGCGAGGTGGCCACGACCGCGGATGACGTTGCCCAGTTGGGAGCGGTACCGCTCGTCACGGCTTTTCAGTCGCTGGATTGGAAGGCCTTAACGCCAACTTCCACAGGCATGGATCTTGCGCCACTCAAAGCGGCCGCGCCTAAAGTTCAGGCCGCTGCTCATACGATCCGCGAATCTGCGGAGCGACTCAACGATATCGACACTAGCTCATTGCTACCCCAGGTATCGGAACCCTTGGTGGATGCCCGCGACCAGCTAGCGTCGCTTCAAGGCGACTTGAACTCAGCATCTGACGTGGCCACACTGGCTCCTGACATGCTCGGGGCCGAAAGTCCACGCAGATATCTGCTGTTGATGCAGAATAATGCAGAGTCCCGTGCAACCGGAGGAATTCCTGGGGCGTTGGCCGTGCTGAAGGTCGACAAGGGCAAGCTGGAACTGGAGTCGCAAACGAGTGCTACAGCTTTGGGCTCGTTTGTTCCGCCGGTTGCTGTCGAGGATGAACAGCGGGCAATATACTCAGCACGACTGGGCAAGTTCATGCAGGACGTTAACCTGACTCCGGACTTTGCAACATCGGCCAGCAGCGCTCGTGCAATGTGGGAAAAGCGTACGGGAGAACAGCTCGACGGAGTCTTGTCTCTTGATCCGGTTGCACTGAGCTTTATCCTCGAGGCCACCGGTCCGGTGGAGGTCAAAGATCCGGTAGTTCGGCAAATTGGCCGTAACTTGCCACAGGAACTGACCGGAAAGAACGTTGTTCAGACGCTGCTGTCTGATGCTTACGCCAAGATCGAAGAACCAAAAGACCAGGACGTGTACTTTGCAGGCGCGGCCAATGAGGTCTTCTCGGCCCTTTCATCTGGTAAAACGGACGCCAAGAAACTCCTGGAAGCCCTTTCGAAGGGGGTCGGAGAACGAAGGATACTTCTGTGGTCCAACTCCGCTGACGAACAGGCCAAAATAGCCCGTTACACCCTCAGTGGAACTATCGTAGGTAACTCGATTTCACCGGCCCAGTTTGGCATCTATTTCAATGATGGGACCGGGGCAAAAATGGACTACTGGATGAAGCGAAGCGTCCAAGTTGTGAAGGACTGCACACGAGACGGCTACCGAGAAGTCACGGTGCGGGTCACGAGTACCAATACGGCACCTACCGACGCTGCCACTTCCCTGCCAGGATATGTGACCGGCGACGGGGCGTTTGGCGTACCTGCAGGAACAGTTCAAACCAACGTCGTAGCCTACGGGCCAGTACTTTCGAATATTGACACAGTTGTCAAGGATGGTGAACAAATCCCCTTCGCAGCGCAACGCCACAGTCAGCGAGCGGTCGGCACGTCTACCGTCAGGCTCGCTCCAGGCGAAAGTACCGCGCTGGAGTTCAATTTCGGCCATATCGTTCAGCACACAGAACCGAATTTGGTTGTCACGCCCACGACGCAGCTTTTCAAGGATGTGATCCAAGCCACAGATGCTGCGGGTTGTGAATAGGAAAAGACGTGCTCGTTAATCCTTTGTAACGGGTATGGATTTTCTTTGCAGCCAGCAAGCATTGAATGGTAAGTTCTACGTGGGCAGCACAAATGAGATTTCACTTACGGTCTCGTAGGGTCTCGGAAATCTCCAACACCACGTCGTACCACAAAGGTCTCAGGGGGGACACACATGAGGAAATCTCTTGCAGCGCTTACGCTCGCAGGCTCCATCGCACTTCTCGGCGCAGTTCCGGCCGTAGCAAACAACGCCAACTACCCGGCACCGAACACCAGCGTCGCCGTTTCCGATGCCTCCGTGGCACCGGGTGAAGCATTTGTCTTCAGCGGCACGGGCTTTACGCCGGGCGAAGGCATTACCATCACAGTAACGCCGACGGGTACGCCTGCGGCCAGTGGCAGCAGCGTTTCCGCCGGAAGCCTGTCCGTCTCTGCTCGTATCCCGCTGGCACCGTCCACCCTTTCGGCCACGGCCGATGGAAACGGCGCATTCTCGGCTCCGATCGTCATCAACGAACCGGGCGCATACGCAATCACTGCCACTGGCAACTCTTCCGGCGTGACCGTTGGACCGGTCACGGTTGTTGTCGGCGGCGCAGCGCTCTCCAACACTGGCGGCAACGCCGGTACCGGCACGGGCACGGGCCTGGCGAACACCGGTGGCGTCCCGTTGGCCAACACTGGTGCTGACTCAAGCCTCATCCTGTGGTCCCTCGTGGGCGCAGGCGCCTTGGCAGCTGGCACGGCATCCGTCGTGGTAGCTCGCCGCCGCGCAAAGGGCACTGAGGTCTCCGCCTAGTTCAAGTACGACTACTAGAGGGTGGGTTGCTGGCCGGCATTTGGCCAGCAACCCACCTTCTTTAGTTTGTCCTCTTCCCCATCCACATTTGCTGTGGTAATCGTATGAACCATGGGGCGGCATTGGAAAAAACATAGGTGGCATCTCACAGTACCTATCGCTGCGCTATCCCGACCAACATTGTCCCAGGACTTCACTCAATACGCCCTGCTGGGGTTGTTGACTGTAGCTGCGATAGGCGTCAGTGCCTGGGCTCTTATTAGGACTTCCTGAAGGCGCCCTTGAAAAACCCACTCCCCTGGCGCGTAGCCTTGGCAGCTTATCTGGCAGGCTTCGCGATGGTCGGTTTCTGGCCAACACCCGTCGACCAACCAATTCATGGCACACTTACTGCTGCTCTAAAGCATCTACATGAACTCGGCGGCACCGAATGGTTCGACTACCACTTTGTTGAGGCTTCAGCGAACGTTGTGATGTTCATACCGCTCGGAACTTTGGCAGCCATGGGCCTACCGGCCGTGCCTTGGTGGCGCCTCGTCGGAATCGGCTTTGCCGCGTCGGTATTCGTGGAGCTTGGGCAGCTGTTATTTATTACCGACCGATTCTCTAGCCATGTGGACGTTGTCACTAATACATCTGGTGCTGTCATCGGGATCCTCTCAGCGCGAGTGGTTGATCGCAGGATTATCCCGAAACTCACCACGGATAAGCGCGTCTCACCGCTAAGGGCATCCCGTTCGGTCGGACTTAGGCGATGAAGCCCTCCACAACCACTAGATCGTTCAAGGACATGCGCGCTCCTTAGACCAGCGGAACCCGAGAGGGCCGTGAGCCCTCTCGGGTTCCGTCAGAGGGCAGCAACGTCGTTGCACGCCAGGGCGTGAATAGCTGGCTGCCGGATTGCGCACCTTGCTACGGGCACCGAAATCTGGCACGAAAATAGCGAATGCCGGAAGCAATGGGGTCAACCGCACAAGCTCAGCCAAGTTTCGCCCCTGGCATGCAGCAGGAGCCGGAAATTAAACCGCGGGCTACCGGTTCCGTAGGACGTCCAGGCCTGAAAAAAGTGCACGCTGATCCCCATGTGCAAGGGAACAATCAAGACCTCGGACTTCATTGCCTTTTCAGCCGGTTCGTCGTGAGGTTGCAGGGCCCTCTCCTATGGAACCAAAGAAATTGTAATTCACGCGAAACATTCAGGAATGTTGGAAAGTGGCCTTATGATTATGCGGGCGGCACGCCCCGTCATCTGTTGCCCAAACAGGGGCGTGCCGCTGCCTCCACATCAAAGGGGCGACTGTGCACGGACAAAATTCTCCTCATGCCCAGAATCAGCTTGCATGCTGCTCATTGAAAGGACTGCGCTTGCCTTACGTCGACATCAATCCCCACAAGACGAGGTCCAAGTGGCCCGCCTACGCCGGGTTGGCCGTGTTGCTCATTGTCACAATCGCATTCGTCGTTGTCGTCCTAACCAGTCACTAGCGTCGAGCAGCCACCACGTCAGCTGCTGTAGCGACGCGACCCGTAACGAGAGCCACACCGGCAGTTGGGGCGTCAAAAGTCCACTTTCACGCAAAGGTTCCAAAAGGACAGGCCAAGACCGTGTGTATCGCGAACGTTCGGGTCTTCGCGAGGGCATGGACCGGGTCATGTGTCCTCCGCTTGGTGAGTCATCGAATTCCTAGACTAAGTGGAGTGAAGAGTGACCGCCAGGAGCTGCGGAACGATCAGTGCGTGCGCTGCTCCACTGTCTTGCCCGATGACGTTACGTATCGCTTCTGCTCAGTTGAGCAAGAGAAGTACTGCCTACTCGACACAATGGCCTGGAGCCATGCCCAGCCCCGTATCATGAGCACATGGGATCTCGGGGCGACAACAGTATGTGCGCTTCGTTCGCCATCATTGGTGGCCTCTTTGTGCTAAGCCTGAACATCGTCTGCGACAGTGTCCGACAACGCTACGGAGGGCTCAAGATCTCTTCGTTCATCGGTCTCGCCGCTGGCCCCGCATTCATAAGGGCATGGCTCAAAACGCAAATGTTCTCTGACGAGCGAATCAGCACCTGGACGTACAATCGGATACGTGGTCTGTGCCCTCCGCGAGGGTTCGCTGGGGCCAATGCAGGAGATGCGCGATGGTCTTGACCGACGGCGCCATTTCTCACTTCTTCTCTGACTGGCACTTTGGGTACTGTTTCCAGAACGCGTCGGCCAGCTTCGCCGGTACATAGCAAGAATGAATGAATCTCAATAACCGAAGGGCTCGATAATTTGGGGGGCGCATTGACGACCAAGTCCCGCGTGGATTGGGTAGATACTGCACGTGGCATTTCGATATTCTTGGTCGTTTTAACGCACGCGATCCACTGGCTCGGATTCGCTGGCGTTACTGCCCCAGATGAACTCCGAGCGTTCGATGCCGCCGCTGAGGGCATCCGCATGCCGTTGTTCTTCACCGCAGCGGGGTTGTTTGCCGCGAAGTGGGCCACTGTGGGATGGAGGCAACTCTTCAACCACAAGCTTGTCCTACTGGTCTGGACGTTCTTGATCTGGCAGGCAGCCGTATTCGCCTATAAGTTTGGGGCAGCTTCGATCCTTCCAGATCAACAGGACGGATCCCTTGCGTCACACCTTCTCAGGGTTGTCGTTTCCCCTGTTCGTCCCAACGCCGAACTTTGGTTCCTCTGGGCACTCGTGGTTTTCTTCATTTCGGCGAAAATGCTGCACAAGGCACCTAGCTGGCTGGCGATCGGTGGTGCATTGATGCTCTCCGTCCTTTGGTCCGGTGTAGTGCGTGAATTTGCAGGCGATGACCTGATCCGCCTTATGGGCCCCGGGCTCAGCAAGTTCCCGATGTACTTCTTCTTCTTCATAGCGGCGTCGCGGTACAAGGAACAATTGATGCGGTTCGTTTCGAACGTGCCAGTTGTAGCTTGGATTCTCGTATCGGTGTCGTGGGCGATCGTAATCCCGGTGACAGGCTGGATTACCTTACTGCCCTACACCCCAGTCAACGGCCTCATCACGCAGCTCTTCGGCGTCGCCGCTGGCATCGGATCCGCCCTCGCACTGACGCGGATCCGACCCGTGAGTAGGCTTGGCCAGCAAACTCTCCCGATCTATCTGTCGCATACAACATTCGTTGTCGGCATCGCCTGCGGGATCTTCGCGCTTGGTGTCAATGTTGACGGCCTAGCAGCCTTGGCCATGATCTTTTCCGTCGTTTTCATTGCCATTCTTTTGGGGCTTACATTGCAGCGTATCGCGGGAACCACCTTCCTGCTTCGCCCGCCAAAATGGTTCAAGGTCGCTGCCAGATCCCGCAAGGAGACTCTTGGCACCGCTCAAAGGCGGCGAGCAGGAGCAGAATTGAACTGGGGCACAATGCTGTGGCCCCTTTGTTCCGTGCTGGCCATCATAGTTATCGTCCCGCTAGTCATTCTGGCGCCCATGTACGCTGCCGCAGCCACTCTGGTGGGCCTTGTGATTCTCAGCTTCGGACTACGACCCAATCGCTTCGTGTTGCTTTACTTCTTTGTAGCTTTGGCAGTCGTTGTCTGTGTCCCAGTCCTGCGCATCGAAGGCTCCGGAGTCCTCCGTTTGGCGGTCCCGGTGGTTCTTGTATCAGCTGCAACACTAGTCCTAATGCGCACGCGGCTAACACCCGCGGCTCGACTCGTTTGGCCTGTAGCCGCCTACTTCATCCTCTCTGCTCTAGCGACGGCCAGCATGCCTGACGACAACGAATGGGCTGCCTACGCAATCACGGTGACCGTCGCATATGCCGCTGTCATATTCGGCACGGCACTTCTGAAAATGAGGTTGTTGAAGCAAGCTGCAACCGTCGTCGTTGTCATCGCCCTTGGTCAGGCGCTTCTGGGACTATTTGAAGTCCAATTCCTGACGGAACCGCTGTGGCGCGGTGCCAAAATCGCTGACAATGGGGTTTCCGTCTCCCTCCGGAACGAACTAATCGCCTCCATTCCGAGAGCACAGGGCACCTTCGGTCACCCACTTCCATTCGCTTTCATGATCACCCTCGGCGCGGTATTGGTGGCCAAGGCTCAAATCAAGGTGCTACCGAAATCTGTCCTGTTGGTCGTCCTCGCCGCCGGCGTAGTCGTTTCCGGGAGCCGAAACGCAGTCCTTCTCTATGTGGGGCTGGTCCTTGTTACATTGATTCTTCCCTCTATCATCGTCCGCCTACAGTTGGTTCTCATCCTCGTAGTCACGGCCGGTGTATTGGCCGCACCATTCCTCATTGACCAGCTACTGACCCTAACTAACTCAGGTTCGGTGGTTCACAGGCTGGGGGCCATTGACTCCATTGGGCGACTGCTGAACCTCCGTGACATGCAACAGGTATTCCTCGGTGACGGGGCATCTTCAACTCCACGCTTGTTCAGTGAAGGCCTCCTACAAAGAGACGGCTTTGAAGCAGTAGATAACCAGTACGTACTGCTCCTCGCTCAAAGCGGCATTCTCGGACTGGCTGTAATTCTGGGCCTCTTCATCGCCGCATTCAGGAGAAGTTCAGGCGTGCTCCGGCTAATGCTGCTCGGCGTATTCGCAGAGGCCATGATCTTCGATCTCCTCACCTGGCCATCTACAGCATTCATTCTGTGGACTTTGATTGCTGTCGCACTGTCTGCCGAGAAGGAGAAGAAACAAGAGATCGGCGTCCGCGAAACGGACGCCAACACCCAGTCTCAAGACGAAAGTAGCGTACCGGCGCCCAAATTTGCGCTGACGTGACGACAGAAAGATGGTCTTGCGATTGCTCAAGACCCTCTATTGCACCGATATCTAATAGGTCCGTCAAGGAGCCCAGCGCAGACTCTGGGTGCATCGTTCGCGGCACTTATTGGCATGATCCTAGCTTTATCTTTTGCCTGGGGCTGACTTGATTCAGCGCCGAGGCACGCTCCCCGCGTGCGTGTGGTGGAGGTAGTGCTCGCCGGGGAGGGGCACCACGATACCGTCGGTGACGCTCGCGGCTTGGCGATGGTGCAGCTCGAGCCACTCCGGGGTCTGCTTGTTCTCCGCGGCCACGAACAGCAACAGCGGCAGCTCCTTCGGGAGGCCCGTACCCCCAGGGCGCGTTCGAAGTTGCTCTGGATGTGGCCCATCTCGTTGAGGTACGTGCGTGAGAACGAGTTCCGGTTGGTGAGCATCTGCATCTGCTCACGGGCACGGTCGGTGTAGTTCTCGGTGGTGTCGTTGACGTCAGCACGTAATCAACGAAGGACTCCAAACCGGCGAATTCATCTGGGCGGCGAGAGCGACCGAGGGCAACATTCAATGGTGGTTCTACGACGCCAGTGACCGTACAAAACAAACGCGGCTGAAAGGCCACGTCCAAACGATCCAGGAAGTTACCCGCATCCGGACAACCCTTCGAGGAAGCTCGTCACATCCTCTGCCACTCGTTCCGGACACTCCCACAGCACCAGGTGACCGGTGTCCTCGTAGATCTTCAATCGTGCGCCCTTGATGCGGCCTGCCAGGGTTTCTTGATGCTGTCGCGGCACAAGGTGATCGTGGGCCCCCCAGAGTATGAGTGTAGGGGCGGAAATGTTGCCTGTTTCCGTCGGCGGGAGGGCTTGGTAGTAGCCGCGGAGGGATTCTTTCCAGATGGACGCAGGCATGGCCAGACCGTCCCGTACCCGCTCCTCTATGTAGGCTGCAGGCACTGTGTGCAGCAATCGGTACCAGGACAAAGAATCCCGAACCCAGTCCTCTGAGATTGGATCGGTCAGTGCGTCCACCTCATCCGCAAACGGCGGTCTCGTATGGAGGCTCAGTGGAGTTCCTACCAGGACCAGCGAAGCCAGCAGATCCGGACGCATGACCGACAGTTGCTGAGCCACGTAGCCCCCGCTGGAGGAACCCAGTACATTGGCGCGTGCCATGCCCAGAGCCTCCAGCACTGCGGCAATATCCTCTGCTACCTCGGACAGCGTGTACCCGCCGCTGGGTTTATCGGCGTCGCCGTGGCCGCGAAGGTCCGGTGCCACGATAGTGAGATCGGGAAGCGAGGCAATCAGCCGTCCGAAACTCCGCCAGGATTCACTCCACGCATGCAATAGCAGCAGCGGTGAGTCGCCGTCGTCGGCTGTTCGCTCAAGATTGCCTTGGACGAAACACGGCACTCTGATCCCGGTGTTCAAAGGGACGGTCCTGACTTCGGACTCCATGGCCCCAGCGTACGCTCGCCCCGCCGCTGATAGGAGGGTGTGCACCTACCCCCGCCCCCTCCCACTCCCTCACCCCATCAGCGATCTCCCCCACGTGCGTGTGGTGGAGGTAGTGTTCGCCGGGGAGGGGCACCACGGCGCCGTCCGTGACGCTCGCGGCCTGGCGATGGTGCAGATCGAGCCACTCCGGCGTCTGCTTGCAGAAGGAGCCTCTTCAGGGACCGGTACAGCTCGGCTTCTTCGCTGTCCGCTGCTGCTGCCACGGTAGGCAGGTTCCATGGGCGCGGTAGTACGCCGCGATGAGTTTGACTGCGGCGACTGGTCCGCCGGCAGCGATGGGCGGAGGGTGTTCGGTGTAGCACCGGTCATTCACTCGGGCAGCTCCCCCGCAATGATCCGCTCCGCCGTGAGTCGATAAGCCTCAGTGATGTAGTCCTCAACATCGCTGATAGCAATACGCCACACACTCCGGCCACCGACCTGGATCCCACGGAGTTCACCGGACTTCAACAACGCCCGGATCTGGCTCACGGACACGTTCAGTTCCTCGGCAACCTGCTCAATAGTCAGGAACCGGTGCTTCTTGGCTTCAGTGGACATCCATCCATCGTAGAAGTGGCTAGGGCCGGAATACGAGGCCCAACGGGGTGGACCTTCAATTTTGCCTGAACTATGTCACCAATTCACAGATGCAATGCCCCAGGGTGTCCGCCCCCGGGTCTCGAGGGCTTTTGCAGCGCCAAGTGGACGGAGGGTGCCTCCCTACGGCCGTGGTGGTAGGGCGAGCTTGAAGACTTTGGCCCACGCGGAGCCGACCTGTTTCAGCAGGGGCCCTGTGGTGTACTTCAGGTCGTAGCGTTGGCAGATGTCTCGGACCCTCGGGGCGATCTCGGCGTAGCGGTTGGACGGAAGGTCCGGGAAGAGGTGGTGCTCGATCTGATGCGACAGGTTTCCGGTCATGAGGTGCATAAATCGGGGCCCTGAGATGTTGGCGGATCCGATCATCTGACGTACGTACCAGTCGCCGCGGGTTTCGCCTTCCACCATTTCCTCGGTGAACGTGTCCGTTCCTTCGGGGAAGTGGCCGCAGAAAATGACAGCGTGGGCCCAGACATTGCGGATGGCGTTGGCGGCCAGTGTGCCGTAGAGGGCTTGCTTCCCGGAGCCTGTGAGCATGGCCAACGCGGGAGTGGCTGCGTAGTCTTTGGCGAACTGTTTAGCAGCCTTACGCCCCAGCGCTTTGAGGTCTTTGTTCATGGCCTCCTTGGATTTCAGGCCCTCTTTGTATTCGGGGATCTCCAGGTCGTAGATGGCTATGCCCCATTCGAAGACGGGCGCGAGCAGGGCGTTGTAGAGGGGGTTGCCCAGGTTGAAGGGCTTCCATTCCTGATCGGGATCCATGCGCAGAAGGTTGTATCCGACGTCGCGGTCTTTGCCGACGACGTTGGTCCAGCGGTGGTGAAGGTCGTTATGCGTGTGTTGCCATGAACGTGACGGAGTAACGAAGTCCCATTCCCAGGTAGTGGAGTGGATGTCCGGATCACGCATCCAGTCCCACTGGCCGTGGAGGATGTTGTGGCCCAGTTCCATGTTCTCCAGGATCTTGGCGACGCTCAGGAGCGCTGTGCCGGTGATCCATGCGGCCTTATTCTTGCTGACCAGCAGCGCGGCACGTCCAGAGACTTCCAACGCCCGTTGAATCTTGATCATTCGCCTGATGTACGCGGCATCGCTTGAGCCGCGCTTGCCCAGGATGTCGTCACGGATGGCATCGAGCTCGCGGCCCAGTTCAGCCACTTGCTCGTCACTCAGGTGCGCGGCTGCCGGTGGACGCACCGTTGGCCTGCCGTCCTCGGCAAGGGCTCCGGGCCGCGTCTTGAGCCCGACGGCGGTGGCTGGGCTTTTGGCTGAAACTACTGACATGCGGTTGTACTCCTCAGATTTCGAGGTTGACGGGCCCGGCGGCTGCCGAAACACACGTTTGGATGAGTTCGCCGGGTGCGCCATGCACTTCACCAGTGCGCAGGTCCCGGACGCTACCTGACAGCAGCGGAGTCAGGCAGCTGTGACAGATGCCCATGCGGCAGCCACTGGGCATGAGGACACCAGCGTCCTCGCCGACGTCGAGGAGGGGGACGCCGCCGTCGGCCAGGACCTCACGATCGGAAGCTTCAAAGGTAACCAAGCCACCTTCGCTGCCGCTTCCTCCCTTGAACTCGGTACTGAACCGCTCAATGGTGAGCGATCCCTGCCCCGCTCCGCTGTCTGATTTCCCTCCCGCGGTGATGGCCTCAGCCGCCGCTGCTTGCTGCCACAGTGCCTCAGCATCGTCCAGGAAAGTCTCTGGGCCGCAGGCATATGCGGCCCTGTCCCGCCAGTCCGGGCATATTTCTTCGAGATCGGCTGTAGATGTAAAGTCCATGCGTCCACGACCGTGAGTGTGCCATTGCACCTGGCGGAAATTGGGAAACTGATCAGCAAGTTCAGCCACTTCCTCGCGGAAGATACTGTCACCTTCCCCGCGCGAGGAATGGATGAGTACAACGTCCGCGTCGGGACGGCTCGGAACAAGTGTTCGGATCATTGACATGACCGGAGTGATGCCGCTTCCCGCAGTGAGCATCAGAAGGGACCGGGGGTGCTCCGGCAGGACAAAATCGCCCTGAGGCGGGGCCAGGAAGAGAACGTCACCGACCTTTGTCTCACGGACCAGGGCTCCGGACACGGAACCAACATCGGTAACTGTTATGGCCGGGTCTTCGCCCGCCGGCGCACTCAGGGAATAGGAACGCCACTGACGCACCCCATTGAGCTCCACCCCGACCCTGGCCCACTGACCAGCAAGGTGGGCATGCCAGCCCCTGCCGGGCCGGAAAAAAATAGTTGCCGACTGAGCAGTCTCCGGGACCACCCTCGTGACCACTGCACGCAACTGGCGAGACGAATAGACCGGATTGAACAGCGCCATGACATCTTCCGGGGCGAGCGGAGTGGTCAAAACAGAGGCGATACGGGCCAGCGGCCGAAAACTGAACATGCACTACTCTTCACAACGAGGGAGAACGAGGACTGTGACCGTATGAAGCGGAATTTCCGTACTAGCAAAATATCATAAGCATACTTACAACATTTCTTGCCAGTGCAGTACTACTGGACAAAGGGAAAGCCCCTCGGGAGGGGCTTTCAACGGAAACGGGACATAGTGCTTGGATTGGTCAGCGGTGATGCGTTCCTCCTCCCCGGGCCCTGGAGCCCATGCCGGTTTCAGTAGCAAGAGAGTAATACCTTCCCGGGATTTCGTGCAAACCCCCGCCGGCGGCTCAGAAGGGTAGCGTTCCACTTTTTTTAAGAACGGAACATCGTCATCGGGCCACTCCCCCACCCACCCGGGTCTGTCACTTTCAAGAGTCGTCTACACAAGACGAGCACCAACACCGGCGGCGTGCGCACGAGTAGGGCCTCAGGGGACAACGGCGCGGCAGCACCGGCGTGGTGAGTCCTACCCGCGCCCCGCCTCCCACTCCCTCACTCCGTCAGCGATCTCTCCCGCGTGCGTGTGGTGGAGGTAGTGCTCGCCGGGGAGGGTCACCACTGTGCCGTCGGTGACGCTCGCGCTTGGCGGTGGTGCAGCTCGAGCCATTCCGGGGTCTGCTTGTTCTCCGCGTTCGACCTCGACTACGGTTGGGGCGCCCCCCTGCGGGCAGCCACGTGCAAGTCAGGTGAATATCTCGTAGAAGATATTTGCGCGACCACAGCAGCCAGCCGGAAGTACGTTGTTCCCACGAACCGTTCAAAGGGGCAACGAATGGCACACTTCAGCAACTCCTCCAACTACAGCTGCGCAGTAGGCAACCGCACCCTCCACGCGATTGACCTTGAGAACGAACTGGGCGGCGTTGATGCATCCCCGCAGGAAATTTCTGATTTCTTCCATGTTTGGAGCCTCCACACCAGCACGGTAACCCCCGGAGATCGCGTCATTGTTGCCATGAGCCACCGCCTGGCGAAGCGCGCCTGGTTTGTCCTTCCCCGGCAAGGCATTCAGCGGGTAGTGGGGTCCGGCCAGGACGGCGCCGACAATGCACTGCTCCATGCCATCGACATCACTCATGATTCGCGCCGCTTCTCCCGGCTGGTGATCGGCTCGGGCGATGGAATCTTCACCGACCTCGCCTTGAAGGCGGCACGCAGCGGCATGCAGGTGGAGCAGGTGGTTGGCCGAGGACGCCCATCCCGCCGCCTCATGGCCGCCTGCACCCTGACCACACAGCTTCCTTTCGACCAAGTGTGCGGGCACGGTCTGGTGCTTGCCGCTTAGCGGACCCTTTCAACCACATTCGATGGAGGCGGAAATGAATCTTCAATCAGGCGGGATCATCCTGATCGTGGTGGTCACAGTGATCTGCATGATCCTGATCAAGCGGAAGCGTGGTCGCTTCGCTGAGTCCGGGTCTGTGCGGGCGTGGCTGTCCAAGGTGCTCCCGGCAACGGACACCGTGGATGAGGACCCCGTGGAGATGGGGGCAACCGCATTAGTGGACGGTGCCCGGGCCTCCAACAAAATCCTCTACGCGCCATCACACCTTTGGTATCAGTGCGACGTCAATACCCGGGGCTTCATCCTGGCCAACCCGGCGGGCCTGCACAACCAATTGGTGGTCAGGGCCAACGAGCTTGGTGAAAATGAAGCCCGACGACGCAACTGCACGTGGAACCGCATCAGAGGCGTGACCATGAATTACCCCATCGCCATAGGGCCCAACGCGGTTGAGGTTTCCTACACCGAGTTCGAAACGTCGCCCTTCCAGTCGCCGGACTTCGAGTCCGCTGCCTCCCCCTCTCCCTCTGCGGCTACCGATTTTCTGCGTCGGGAAGCCGAAACGGTCCCGCACGCTGACCCCTCTGCTCCTGACCCGCGCTGGACGGCTGGCACGATCCCTCCGCGCCAGCGGTCGCCGCATGCCGGCCATGCAGTGGTCGTCACAGCCCTGATCGCAGGAAACGAGCCCAGAGAAGCAACAATTCGCCTTCGCGAAGGCGAAACAAGTTTCCAAGTGGGACGTGACTCCAGCTGTGAACTGGTGCTCCCCAACCTGCCCGGCATCTCGGCCAAACACCTGATGATCACGCTCGAATCCGGCAACCGCTACGTGACCGACATGTCCACGCACGGAAGCTGGGTCGAATCAGAAACGGGCTGGAAAGCATTGCCAGCAGGACAGAAGACGCCGGTCCCGGCCGGTTCCCGGTTGCTCTTGGACGCAGATCAACAAGTCGTTTTGTCCCTCGCCGAAGGAGAACGTCAATGAACGGGCCGTCGCTGGCCTCGCCCCGGGCAACATCGCCTCAAGGCGCCGCCAAGCGGCGGGCGACCTTTCCCGCCGTCGTACTTCAAGGGGCCATTCCGTTCAGCGTCTTCTGGATTCTGGCGGACGTCGGCGACGGTTCCCGCATCTTGGGCGCCATGGCGCTAGGCCTCTGTGCCGCAGTGTGCGGGGCCGTGGCCAAACCCACCCGGTACCTCGTCGCAGTTGTTTGGGGTGTCACGGCTGTGGGCATCGCCATCCAGCTCCGACTCGGCGCAGATCTTGGCACCATGCTGACCTTCGCAGTGGCTTCAGCGCTCCTCTTCGTCGGTGCCTCTGCCGTGCTTCCCCGCATCCTCCGGCACTTTCGCACCCCGGAGAAGCTTGCGCGCCTGGGACAACTCGCACTCGGTGCGGCACTGCTGCTCCGACTCATCCCGGGGCTGCAGGGGCACATCAATTCCGGTCAGCTGGCCATCGGTTCCTTCTCCCTGCAGTTGGGCGAATTCAGCCGCATCCTTGCGATTGCAGGTGTGGGCCTGATCGGCTGGAGCACCTTGGGAACCCTCGGCTTGCGCCGCCTGTTCCGTAGCGAATCCAAGGCCTCCAGCATCGGACTCATCCTCCTGGCGGGAAACCTCGGCCTGCTGGCTGTCGTGGACACCGGCCCGGCGATTGTCCTGACCGCCGCCGCCGCCGTCATGGTGGTGGCGTCCGTCGCCCGAATCCGGCCCATCCTGCGCCGGATCGAAGTCTGGCTGACCGCCGGCGCAATCGTGTTCCTGAGCGTCAGCTTCGCTGCACAGTTCAACGTTCTGGACCGTCTGGAAACCCGGTGGTCCAACGTGTCCACGCCAGATGAACAACTGGCCGCAGCACTGCGGGCCGCCCAAGGTGGCGGCTTGATCGGGCACGGCGTTGGAACCTCCCCGCTCGCAGGCCACATCCCGGTGGCCGCCTCCGATTTCGTCCCGGCCGTAGTCGCGGCGGATCTCGGCTACCTTGCACTCGGCGCGATAACTGCTGCGCTGCTGTGCTGCTACGGCATCATGCTGAGCCGTATCAGCCGGGGACGCACTCCCCTGGCAATCACGGGGATAGGCGTGCTCACAGCCTTGCTGGTTCAAACGGTGATTACGGTCCTCGGTTCGATGGGAGCAATCCCCCTCACCGGGTTAAGCACGCCGGCATTGGCGGCCACCGGCTCCACCATGCTGTCAACGTTCATCGCACTCGGCATCGCCTCCGCGGCGGTCCGGGAGATGACCGCCGTCGAGCCTGCAGGGCGCCCACCAACGGTTGCGCCGCCGCGAGCGGTGCTGGGCATCAGCGCGGGAATAGTGGCGTACCTCTGTGCTTTGGCCGTCCTGCCCATCGACACCAGCTTGCAGGGACTGTACCTGGCGCGCGGCGACATCCAGACAGCGGACGGCGCCATCATTGCAAGCACCGACAGCGACGGCGAGCGCATCTACCCCAGCGGCGGACTCTATTCAGACGTGGGCTTGGTGGTCCGCGGCTATGCGGACTACGGGGTGGAAAGCATGTACCGCTCGGAGCTGACCTGCGGAGGGCCGGCAAACCCACTGGATGTGCTCTTGGGCCTCTTCCGGCCGCCGGCCTGCGTCCCCGCCGACATCGAGACGACTCTCCAAAGCCCTCTTCAGAAGGCCATCAAGGAAGCCGCCGGTGACAGCTCAGCCCAAGTGGTTGTTACGGACAGCATGAACGGGAGCATTCTGGCTCTCTACTCATCCCGGCAAAAGGATCCTGCAGATCTTGCTGCAGGCACGGCACCGGAAGCCCCCAGCCGGCTGAAGAGCTCTCCGCCGGGCTCCACATTCAAGGTGGTAGTTGCGGCCGCCGCCCTTCTTAACGACATCGATGCGGATGGAGCTCGGACGGACGTTGTGAAGGCGAACGGCGCGGAATTGACCAACAGCAGGAATCTTGAGTGCCCCGACACTTCCATAACCACCATGCTCGCTTTCTCCTGCAATACGACAGCGGGATACCTGGCGTTGCACGTTGGGCAGCCCGAACTGAACCGGGTTGCGGAAGAATACTTCGGCGCTAATACGCTGACGCGTTTCGACGGCGGCGATGTCGCCCCGCTCGCCCTGGCGCAAGAAGACACAAGCCTGTCAGCCCCTCAACTCATGCGCACGGGCATTGGCCAAGAATCGGTCCAGTCCAGTCCGCTGGCGATGAACGCCGCGACGGCGGTTATCGCCCACTCCGCGCTAAGCACCGACGGCAGCCCGACGCCGGCACTGCACTTGGTGGCGAGTGTCTGCTCAGGAACGCCAACCGTCACAGCCGCTACCACCTTCGGGAAAGCCCTACCTGCACCCGTTGCGGTTGAAATCCTGCGAGGCATGCGCCAGGCCGCGGAGGTGGGAACGGCAACCCACCTAGGTAAAGCCGGTCACTCTCTAGGGCGGGACATAGCAGCGAAGAGCGGAACGGCCGAGGTGAGTATTTCTGGCTCCGCAGCCGCAGTGGATTCCTGGGTTACAGCAATTGTTGATGGCCGCTGGATCATCACGGCCCGTGTACAGAATGCGACGTCGGCGCAAGCCAACAATGCGCAGGAAATTGCTGCCCGCATTCTGCCTCTGATCCCCCGAAGCAATATTTCGTACAAAACGCCCTGCAGCTAGGAGGCATCTGTAATGTCATCAACAACTACGGCCCTTCAGGGGGGAAACATGCTCGATACGCACTCGTTCTCCGTTATTCTCGCCGTCCACCCGGTTGTTCAGGGCCAATCCTCGCCTGAGCATTCCGTACCCTTAACGCCCCGTCCTGTAATGGTGCCCGCCGGGCGTGGCCTGACAGTGGGAAGGCCACTCAAAGTAGCCGCTGAGCACTACGATCACGTGGCCATTCCGCAGGAAATAATCGGCTCAATTCCCGTAGGAATCGTGCCGGAACGTGCATTAAACCTCATTCCAGTACGTCTGCCGGACGGCTCCCTGACCGTGGCCGCATCCCTAACGGCCAGCAACCCCGACTATTGGTGCATTGGCGCACGCGGCCAGCGCACAGGTCCCGATGTTTGGCACCAACTGTACGATGGCGACGCGGTGACGATCCTTCGCCGGGGATCCATCCGAGATGACTGGGATTTTTTCCTTCGCGCACAAATCCTCAACAAGAACATGGAGCGCCCTGATTCGCCCGTGGGAAGCGGAACCCTTCTCTCCGAACCCGCAATGCTGGAACGCGAGGCCAAAGGGATGGCAAGTAACCTTCGCCGGGATCTGTTCGGACGGGAAATCCAGTACTGGGGTCCCTGGGCCCTGGTCATTGCGGCCGTCGCCGCGCTTATCAGCGCCAACAAGACAGATCGGCTGCAGGAGCGGATCAACGCGGTACTCGACAACAACCCTGCCCTCGCAGCAACGGCACCCTCCGCCAGCCGGAGCGATGCACGTGCCACAACCCGAAATACGCAGTTCATCCGGCCCCAGGACACCTTTCGGGTCCTCAGCGTCCGTTATGAAAGCCTCGCTCCAGCGGCTTTGAAGGGATATTCCTTCGAGCGGCTGTTCGGTATCGATTCACCCCTAAGTTCAGGCGACGATGCACGCAGGCTTTTCTATAAGCAACTCTGGAGGTCCCAGATCATTACCAAGGACGAGCTTGACGCTATTGCGCCCTACCTGGGACTCGGAGCCAAGGCATGAGCAGCAAGCTACTCTTTCAGTTCAAAGCAAGCCAACTGACCGGTCCCCGCCAGTTCCAAAACGACTCCTTCTATGTGGGCAAGCGCTGGCTGGTAGTTGCAGATGGAGCCGGTTCCCACGCCTCAGCCCGCGATGTGGCGGACCGTGTGGTGGACCATTACGGCGACCTGGCACAGACGGCGCCGGCACGCTCAATCGGCGACGCACTTGCCTCCGCGCCCAAGGACCTGGGTACCACTCTCTCCCACGTCGGCTTGGAGGACGCCAGCACGGTTGTGGCCGCCCTTCTTGACGATGCCGACCAACTGTGGCTGAGCTCTGTGGGCGACAGCAGGCTACTGGTTGTGCGGGAAGGACAAATCATTGCGACGAACGCCTTGCATAACGCGAAGGCCGACTTCCTCCTGGCCCACAACAACACCCTCCCGCCGTTTGGAGCTGACGCTGTTCTGACGCGCTACATAGCCGCCGGCGAGGGTTACCCGGCGGACACTTTTTCCCTCCAGGCACAGGCTGACGACGTGGTCCTTCTGCTCAGCGACGGGGTAGAAGGTGCCGTCGACCTGGACCACATCAGATCCACTGTTGAGGCCAACGGCTTGGACGCCGAGGCAATTAACCGCGACATTATGGCCACCGCATCAAAAAATGGGCTGGTCGACAACGCCACGTGCGTGGTCGCCCGTATCACAAGGGGGTAACTCACATGGCATACACTCTGGACCCCAACCTGGAGAAGCCATTCACGCTGAAGAAGGCTCGACTACCTGATGGCACTGAACTTTCAGATGTAACCGTGCAAATCACGGAGTACATGTTGGACGCGTCAACCCTGGGTGCTGAGTTATTCGAAGCGGTCCTGACCCATTGGGACAATGAGGGACGGCCCACGCAGGGACTCCCCCGTGTAGTTTGCAAAGTAGTGCCCATCAACTCTCCGGCTCCAAAGTTAGTTCCAGAGCATCTGGGACTCCGGGAGGAAATCGCCTACCAACAGATCCGGGATGCTGCTACCGGTACGCCCATGCCGTTGGCCCACCTAATCGGCCATAAGAAGACGAAAAGAGACTACTTCTTCGTCATTGAACGTTACGATGTCAACGCCCTGAAAAAGATTGCTCCGCTGGAGGATCCTGCCGAACGTATCGCTTGGGTCCAGCGCTTTTTCGCGGCGGGCTACGTGGCGCTGCGCCATCTAAACCAGCGTGTGAACATCTCTATGCGTGACGCCCACCCGAAGAACTTCCTGTTTCGAAAGCCTGAGCCAGGGGAACCCGGTTTCGAATTCGTGGCCGTCGACTTCGGGCACGCGAGCGTCGGGCCGGTTAACACGCTCGGGGGCCCCCTTCAGGCCATGGCCGTCATTCAGCACCCGGAGGTCCTGTCCCCCGGGGGCTTCCACGAAGGACTCGAAGATGACATCTTCTCCTTGGCTGTCTCCTCGCACATCCTCCTGTCAAAGACCCAAGCCACACCGTGGGTGGGCAAAACGGGAAAGCGAATCCACTTTGACGTGGAAAGTGAAGTCCGAGAGATCAAGTACGGAATGCCGGACGCCGGGAACTATCTCTTGGCTGACCGGAGCGTAGTGGAGCAGGACGAATCTTCTGAATTCCTGAGTATGCTCGACGACCTTCTGAGGGCCGACCAGACGCGCGAAGATCGCCGTCGGTACGTCACCCATGAACTGCCCGCCTTGGTCGCGCGGCTGGAACCATGGGCAGCGGCTTCCATCGCGGAAATGGAGGCGAGCGTAGCTGAGGATACACGGAACCCAAAAAGGAGTCCCGCGACCGTTCCCAACACGCCAGTAGGCGCCACCATCCCCATACCGGGCGCGGCGCAGCCCGGTATGGTAGTCCGGCCACCCCACCGGGTGCCCTATCTGGCGGAGCTGGAGGACTTCCGTCCGCCACCGCCCGTTCCCGCGCCACCGCGGCAAGTCTTCCCTAAACATCAACGAGAGGTTGTTGGACAGAGGACCCAGGCGTTCGCCGTCCGGGCACTCCCCTTCGCACTGGTCGCCTTGCTGTTGGCATTCATCAAATTTGTTCCAGGAATCGGCCTTGACGCTCTGACCGACGCCCAGATTGTGCCGCAAGGCTGGCGGGTGCCTTCCGCCGTGCTCTTGGTGATAGGCCTCTTTGGTGGTTGGGGATGGTTGTATAGCAACCGGTCGTCGAG
The DNA here is from genome assembly GCF_017876035.1 of Pseudarthrobacter sp. PvP004. Lineage (NCBI taxonomy): Bacteria > Bacillati > Actinomycetota > Actinomycetes > Micrococcales > Micrococcaceae > Pseudarthrobacter > Pseudarthrobacter sp. PvP004. The sequence continues at coordinate 189,474 of NZ_JAGINL010000001.1, read as the reverse complement.
ACGGCCATCAGTTTCCTTAGCACTAAGGCAAGGCTTCTTCGCGGGACTCCTGGCCTTATTGATACTGGTAGTTCCTACTGCCGTGGTTAGTGCTACACAAGCGCTCTTCTACGTGATGCCCGGCATATCCTGGCGATTTGATGACTGGGCGTTCTGGCCACAGTGGTTCTTCGTCATCGTCCTCGGCGTCCTCACCACCCTGGCGATTCTGGCGCGCGCTATCTTTACAAGGTCAGGAACGAAGACCTTCCTGAAGGTGGGCGCCACTTGCCTCCTTGTGGCCGTCGCGTCAACGGTACTCGCGTCCGTTGAACCGAACATCAGCCCGGCAAATCACGTAGTGGAACTTGACTGCGGCCCCAAGACCTACGAGTTCACACATCCTACTCAGAGCCTCTGCATTCCCTTCTCCTCAGACTGGGAGCAAATGGAGAACTTTAGTGCTGACCCCTTTGCACAGTGGATGAAGCTCGCTGGGAAAGCAGATCTCGGAAGCGGGCCCACCAGGGTGGCAACCGGCCTGTCCTCCAACCAGTTCACGTGTCTTTCCGTGTTCGTACGTTGGGACCTGTGGGAACCCAACAACACCACGGAAATCATCGTTCCTGTAGCGCCGAATGACCCGGCGTCGCAGCCAGAGGTGCCAACAGCCAAGGGAACCGACGGACGTGTTGACCGACTCCGCCTTGGCGGCGGAACCTATGTGGTCTATTCACCTTCTTCCGGTACGGGCGACTCGGTGTCCGGAACTACCGTCTACTCGGCCGTGAAGGGCGGCGTTTTCGGGAACCCCGAGGACCTCCTCCTAGAAGGCTTCCAGGGAGCCCGGATCTTCCAAGTACAGCGGGGTTGCACTGAGGCCGAGCAACCTGGGATTAAGCAAGCTACCGAAAAGCTCATATCATCCATAAAGCTGAACGACCGCTTCCGGTTGGATATCTCGGAGCTGAAGTACAAGGCCACAGCGCTGGTCACGAAAGGCCTTGATGCTTCACGCATCAAGATCCCCCGTCCTGCCGGGACCTCCGCCGCTCGCTTTGGCCCGAACAATACCCTGCTTGAAGACAACTCGGTGTTGGCGGTCGGGGGCCTTATCCTCACCAACAACCTCGACTTTGAAAAGACTGCCTACGCTACGGTATTAATCGCCGATGTCCCCCCGGAAGGATACGCTTCCGCAACCGCCTCCAGCACTGACCCAGCATGGTCGTCCGCTGCACTACTAAGCGCTGGTAACGGATTCACCCAGGACCACTATCAGAAACAAACCGTAGGAACCACCGACTACTACGTGACCGTCCGCCTCACCGTCCGTGATCTAGGGACCTACGATGACGCGGCCAAACAACGATTCAAGAACAGCCTTTCCGGGGTGCATGTACAGAGCAACTCGGTCGATTTTTGGAAAGGGCTTTTCCAGTGAAACCACGTAACGTTTGCTTGGCGTGCAAAACAGTGTTCAATGGCGAATCTGATCCACGGATCAGGTTGCTCAACCGGCAGGGTGAACAAGTCAGCCCCGACGATATTCCGACCGGCGACTCAGAGGAGTTCTACAACACGGAGACGGTCCCTGTGCACCTGGTTTGTCCCAGGGATCACCTCCTAATGGAGGGCAGCGCAACCCGGCCCCTCGTGGTCATTTCCCTGTTCGGCGAAACCCGCTCAGGTAAGGACGCATTCAAAAACGGGCTGCTTTCCGTGCTTGAGAACCATGGACTGTTCTATAGGCAGTTCAGTTACAAACTGCATTCCCTTCAATTGGAGGCTAATGCTGCCCGTGATCCCCTGACCCACCTCGCGGAACAAACGCAGGCGGCAACGATGAACCAGAAGCACGTGCCGCTGCACATTGCACTCACGGACCTCAGCAGAGACACGGACGACAAAATCAACGTAGCGCTCTTCAACACCGGCGGTGAGGACAACAACGTCGAAACCGGGGAAGACCTTCGAAAAGCGTTGCCGTTTATTTCCCACACCGATGTTTTTGTGGTGATGATCCCACCACCCACGCTCCCGGGTCTGCCCGAACACGTCAGAATGCCTCCAGGCAGTGAGGGCGATAGTACACAGAGCCGAAAAGTCACCTTCCGCCATATCGAACGTTTGGCCGAGGCCGTTCGCGATGGACGCCTCGCAGAAGAAACCGCTGCCCTCAAGGCGGGTCAGCCCGTGCCCGAGCCCGCAGCAAACCCCATAGTGGTGTTCGCGCTGACCAAGTGCGACCGCTACGTGGACCTCGAAGGGTTCCCCCAGGAAACCTTGCTCGAGCGCCGACACGACGACCAAGGGCTGGACGCCTTGGATATCGCCATGTTCAATGAGCAGGAAGCTCTGAACAAGTTTGTGGTGGACAACGGAGGACACATGCTCCTCAAACAGGCGGAACGGATCGGAAAGGTATTCATTACCGCCATCAGCGGTACTGGAAGCGACAGGGAAGGGCACGCGGCGAGTCAAAAATCCGCGCTAAACCGTTGCATGGATCCTTTGCTCCTTCCGCTCATGCGTGCAGGCCGCGGAAGGATGAGTCAGGCGGACATTGAGGCATCATGAGCAACGAAACGGATACTCGCACGGTCATACTGGACCAACTCGTCTACACCTGGGCTGAACGAACGCTCACAGGAACCGGCAATGGCGTTGTGCTGCGCTCAAGTCAGTGGCCAACAGGTATCAGCGCTGCCACAGACGCCGCCCTTGCCGACTTTGTGGAGTACATTCCCGCAAGATTGCAGCACCGGCTTAGCGGTGGCCTGACACCCCCGTTGGGCGCCGATTTTTGGGAGCACCCCGAGTACGGGAACGTCGTTTCCGTGCACCGCTATCTAGGTGTTGACAGCGCTGGCAGGGGCGGCAGGAGTATCATCCACGTGCTGCTGGACCGGGAACGGAGACTCGATGCGCTGTCGGCCATGGACCTGTGCCGTAGCCAGCTCATAGCCACCGAGTGGGATCTGAATTCTGACCCGGTCCATGACATGGACGCTGTCCGCTTCATACCCGGGCAAAGGCTCGAGCAACTGCCGCAACTAGATGCCCAATTGTTGATTATGACAATGTCCGGGATCTTGGAAAACATCCTCCATGGGCGCCAGATCGTGTTTACCCACGAGCAAGAAGTAGATGCCTTAGGTCTTCTGGAGACCTGTCTCCGGATCCTGCCGAGGAGCTTGGCCAAAAAAGTCACCTTCTCCACATACCGCGGAATTCCGCAGCGCAGCAAGTTTGCTGTCTCTTTCGCTTCCACTATCTTCAGTGAAGTTCTGCCGAAAGCGGACCTTCAGAAAACGTATGTCCCCTTACCAGAGTCAGACACCGGTCAGCCAGCGGCAGAAGCAATTGCCGCGAGCATCAGTCCCGCGGCTGTAAATGCCGCCACTGAACTGTTGCGCCTGCGGGAGATCGGTTCGATTTGCCCACCGGACGTTACTTCTTTCGTCGGGCTTGAGCAGTGGATCAGCCATCACAGGCTGGCAGTCGGGCCGTCGGAATTGCTGGACCTGGCCGGTTGCACGGCGCTCCTCGCTCTTCCATCAGACACAGGTTGGGTCCACCGCGATCACATCATCCGACGAGCGGCTGAAATTGTCGCCGGGACCACGCAGAAACCGACTTTCCTCGGCTTGTTGACCGCATCGGAAAAAGAGTACTTCGGCCTTGCCCTGCATTCTCAGGCCGTGGCCGCGATCTCTTCGTCACCGAGCCTCGCCCTGAATGCGAAACACCAAGCGGACGCCTTGGGATATCCCGCGCAACGCTTGGCCGAGCTGGCCATCCCGGGACTCGACGCTTTGCCACTGGAGCAACCGACCGACAATCCCGCTTTGGCGCAGTTTATAAGCGAGATCGCCGCGTTCCTGCCGCTAAGCGTCCGCGTCGGGTGGGTTTCTGCCGGGCCCCTGTTCCGTGACGCCCTGCTGAAGGAGTGGGAACCCACGAGCCGCGCGGTTGCGACTCAGACATGGACGCAGCCCCGGTGGGCGCGAGCGCACTCTACGCCAGCCAAGTCCGTAGCACTGTTGCATCCAGTATCGTCGGCTGGAATCGTGGCGAAGGCACTCGCCGACAACACCGCATCATCAGCGGCTATCGACTCTGTACTGGAGGCGGACCACGAATTTGGGGATGGTGCCTTCACAGAAGTCATCCGCAGAGTGGTGAAAACAACACCAGGAATCGGGAATCATCATCTGCGCAGACTAGCCGAGTGTGATCTGTTACCGGCATCCATACTGGCCGACATCAAGAGGATTACCGACACGCCAAAGGCGGAGAAACCCACACTCGCGCCGGCCGCATCGATGCAACCTTCCGCAGCCTTTCGGCCTAGCTATGAACCCTTCCAGAGTCCGACTCGGGCCCAACCTTGGCTGGTTGAACCCGCTCCCCTTCCGCAATACAGCGAATATCGCCGGAACACAGCTCAGGAGTGGGACCATCGCTGGCAGGCTTTCGCTCCGGAACCTTCGCATGAATCCTCAGCAAGTGTTCGGAAACCGTCGGAAGGAACAGCTGACCAGCACGCCACCGCCCGCCGGAGAACAATAGTTCGAGTCCTGGCTATCGGGTTTTCAGCGGTTGCCGGCTACGCCGTGGCGGCTACTCAGTGGAATGTGCTTGTTTGGCCTCCGGCGGTCTTGGTCGTGCTCATGTCAGTGGTGCTGACGATCCTGCCTATTAGGCGCCAATCAAAGCCAGCTGAAAAGCGGTCATCTTCATACCGCCACCAAAGGATGGGAGTCCTGACGGGGAGCTACAGCGCAAACTCGTTGGCACAATCCAAGAAGGGCGCCTTAAACCTGTCCCGACTAATGCGACGACGATCAAAAGACAGCGAGTGAGGTCGCCTCACCGCCCCGCCTCCCACTCCCTCACCCCGTCAGCGATCTCTCCCGCGTGCGTGTGGTGGAGGTAGTGCTCGCCGGGGAGGGGCACCACGGTGCCATCGGTGACGCTCGCGGCTTGGCGGTGGTGCAGCTCGAGCCACTCCGGGGTCTGCTTGTTCTCCGCGACCACGAACAGCAGCAACGGCAGCTCCTTCGGGAAGCCCGTTCCCAGTGCCCGTTCGAAGTTGCTCTGGATGTGGCCCATCTCGTTCAGGTACGTGGGTGAGAGGGAACTCCGGTTGGTGAGCATCTGCATCTGCTCACGGGCGTGGTCGGTGTAGTTCCCGGAGGTGTCGTTGGCGTAGGCGGCAGCGGTCATGATGCGGAGCAGGCCGAGGTTCTTTGCCGCGGACATCAGGCCCGTGGGGAACTGCGTGTCCATGCCGGGCTGTCCGGGGACGCTCGTATCGATGCCCACGAATGCCATCACCTCGTCCGGGTAGCGGGCAGCGTATTCGATGCCGTAGATGCCTGCGATGGAGTGCCCCATCAGCGTGTAGCGGTCAATGCCCAGAGCCTCGAGCGCCCCGTGAACCTCTTGCACGATGTTCTCCGTGGTCCGGTCTTTGTCCGTGCCATCGCTTAGTCCGTAACCGAAGGGCTCCACCACAATCACCCGATGGTCCGGGGAAAGGTCCTTGACCAGCGGCCCGAAATCCAGGACGGGCGACGACGTGCCGAACCCCGGCAAGAGCACCACGTTCTCCTGCCCGGCACCGGTGACAAGGACGTTCATCTCGCCACCGTCCACCGACACCCTCTGCCCGTATTGCTCGATCCGGTGGCTCTCCCCCTCGCTCGCCACCATATTCACCACGGTGGTGGTCGCCAAGCCGACCGCCAATACCGCACCAACCGCGGTGACCCCCACGAGGAACTTCCTAACAGACCTCTTCAACCGTGCCTCTCCCAGGGCACACCGTGCGCCCCTGGCATCCAGCCTCGCCTGCCAGGGCGCCGTGCGCGTCACCCCCAGGTGTTCACTTGAGTACTACTTTCTGAGTAGTTTGGGGGTGCGCGGGAATCAGATCAGGTTCTTGAAAATGTCCCAGCCGTTACCGATTTCGCCAACTTCGTAAAGGCCGGTGTCGTACGGGTAGGCGCCGCTGGATAGCCGCAGGTCGCCTTCCTGATCTATTGCGATGACGTCATTTCTAGGTCCCCGCCCGGCACTTGCCGGGTTGTAAGTGACCCAGTTTCGGCTGAACACGCCGGCGCCGCCGATCTCAGTCATGGCACCCCATCCGGAACCCACCACAGCGGGGGATTTCCAGCCGCCCTGCCCGTCTGCCGGGTACTGGTGAAGGACACCGTTGCGGTCCCGGGCGAAAATATCCACTGCTCCGTCGCCGTTGGTGTCCCCGGGGGCGATGATTTTATTGAAGATCTGCCAGCCTGCGCCCACCTGCGAGGGCTCCAGCCAACCACCTTGGCCGTCGCCGGGGTACAGGTGCAGCTTTCCATAGCGGTCACGGGCGAGGACGTCGTTGTTCCCGTCCCCGTTGAAATCCCCTGGCCCCACGATGGAATCGAACATGTTCCAGCCTGAGCCGACCTGGGAGGGCGCCAGCCAGCCCCCGTCTCCGTCGCCCGGGTAAAGGTGCAGGTTTCCATAACGGTCACGGCCGATGGCATCGTTGTACCCGTCGCCGTCGAAGTCCCCTGGGGAGAAGACAACATCAAAGATGTCCCAGCCCGTACCGACTACCCTCGGTTCATCCCAGGAGCTGCTGTAATAGCGCCCCTCAAAGGACATGTCCCAGAATCTCCATGTTGACTCGTACGTGCGGGGGTACAGGACAAGGTCACCATCGTCAGTTCGGCCCAGAAGCTCGAAGTTCCCGCGCCCTGTCCAACCCATGGCCCGGTTGGACGCGGCAATGGGCGGTGTTTCGGCGCTGTGATACACCGTTCCTTCCCTGCAAGAGGACTGAGCAGTGAAGGAGATGCGGTTACCGCGATCCGCCGGGATGAGTTTCAGGAATTCGCCTTGCCGCTCGGCAGGCAGGGGCACACCGTTACTCAGCCACTCCATGGTGAACCCATGCGGGGCCTCCTCCGTCACGGGACAGGAACGCGTGAAGAACCTTCCTATCGTCAGCTCTGATCCCACGTTTGGCATTCCATGCATCAACGGCACAAACTCGCTTGTGGATGCTATGGACCCGTCGCCCTCTTCAGCCGTGGCCGGGGCTATGCCCGCCATTGTCGAGCCCACCATCAACACGGCAAGTGCCGCTGATTTCAACGCAAATGCACGAAAAGTTCCCATGATTCCCCCAGCCCAGATACCAATTTGAGCTGAGCCTAGCACTCGGCAAGATCAATCCGAAGGCGGGGGTTTGGTAGGGCGAGGGGCCGGACAACAGTATTTGGGTACCTTGTCCGGCCCCGGCCCGCGGTTCGTACAACCACCAATTATTGGGGGTTTATTGGCGGTCGGTTCGTGAGCCGCTGTGTTCAGTAAAGACCCTCGGATACTGTTTGAGCACGAGTAGTCGGTACTTGTCTTTCAGCCTTATTTGAGAGCCCGCTACTTGCTGCGAGGGCGATTTTCCTTGATTTTTCGCCGGCTGAATGTCGGAACACTCTGTCGACGTTGCGATGGATAGACTTCGCTCATGCAGGCTCTGGTTCTGATGGGCTTTGTCCTTGTGACGGCCGTGATGTGGGTGGGAGTCATCATGATGATGCTCACTGGGCTGTACCGGGCAGAACACCGTGGTGGCGTCGAAGCCCCTGACCACGCGCAGGAGAAGGACCGGGAGAAAAGTGAGGCGGCCTGAGAGGGCGCCCCTGAATTGCGGAGTGACCTCAGCGCTTCGTTTTTCCTTCTGAAAGTGTCATCCGATGATGGGCCGTTCTTCGGGCAGCATGAACAGCCGGGGCCGGGAGGCCAGGGCTATGGCTGAAGCAACCGTGACCGTTCCAATTCGGCCGGCGAACATCAGTGCCATGAGTACCCACTCGGCAGTGGGTGGAAGGTTGTACGTGATTCCCGTACTCAAGCCAACCGTTCCGAAGGCAGAAATTGATTCGAAGAGCACTTTCTCCAGGCTGTAGTCGGTGGACATGAGGAGCAGCAATGTCCCCAGGATGACCGCCCCGACCCCCAGCAGGGCGACGGTGAGAGCCTGGCGTTGAGTGGAAGAACTGATGGAACGGTGTGCGATGGTGACTTGCTCGCGGCCACGGACTTCGTTCCAAATTGCGAAGCCCAGAACCAAAAAAGTGGTGATCTTGATACCGCCGGCCGTTCCTGCGCTTCCGCCGCCGATGAACATCAGCACGTTGGTGATCATCAGCGTCTCCGGGGTTGCCACCCCGTAATCGATGCTGTTGAAACCTGCCGTTCGCGGGAACACGCCGCCCGCCAACGAGCCCAATATCTTCCCGCCAAAGCTCAGCGGCCCAAGTGTCTCTGCCCGGTTCCACTCAAAGGCACCAAAGAGAACTATGCCCACTGTCAGCAGAAGCAATGAACCAAAAATGGTCAACCGGAGGTGAATGGTCCAGTTCTTAAACTTGGGGCGGTTCCTAAACAATTGGATGATTACCGGGAAACCGAGTCCTCCGGCAATGATGGCGGCGCAGATGGGGACGATGATCCAAGGGTCTTCCGCGAAGCCGATGAGATTATCGCTGTACAGGGCAAAGCCTGCGTTGTTGAATGCGGAGACGGCGTGGAAAACGCCGTGCCATAGAGCCGTACCGGGGTTGTCGTCATACGCCACCCAAAAGCGTGCTGTCAGGATGAGGGCCGTGATCGTCTCAAAGACAGCCATAATCTTCACCACCCTGAAAAGAACAGACTTGACGTCACCGAAGTTCAGCGTGTGGGTTTCGGACTGGGCCACGAGCTGGCCTCGCAAGCCGATGGTCTTCCGGACGAACAGAGCCAGCAGGGTTGCCAAGGACATGATCCCGAAGCCTCCCACTTGGATGAGAACCATGATCACGGCATGCCCGAACGGGGTCCAGTAGGTAGCTGTATCCACAGTGACAAGACCGGTGACACAGACAGCCGATACTGCAGTAAAGAAGGCCGTCGTGACGATCTCTTCGCCGCCGCCGGTCCGGGATATTGGCAGCATCAGTATTCCGGCGCCGAGGATGATCACGGCCAGGAATGCCAAGGGCACTAAACGGACTGGGTGCAGCAGCGCTGCCTTCAGTCGATCCCCCTCGTGGCCGAGGGCCTGCAGAACCGGGTTGCGGCGGATCACGGGGCGTTCAGACGAAGGCAGTCTTTCAGGGGCGCGAGTCATGCGGCATGCACCCAAGGATGTCCGCTCACAGATCCCCATTCGCACAGCTCATTAGCATCCAACACGTGCCGAAATTAGCACCGATGAGGGACCCGCTGGCCGGAAACTGACATTTCTTGACGAATCCTTAACGCCGGGCCGTTAAGACCACGTCAAGATTTCCGGCGTCCGCATTAAGGATTCGTAAGGAACGCCTTTTCGCCACTTTTCCAAGAGTTGACTGACATCAGCCCTGCAAAAGGGGCTCTGATGAAAGGACGTTCCAGTGGCCAACGTGGCTGTTGTGGTGATTCTTGTGGTGAGCATGGGAATCGTGATGTGGGTGGCCCACCTTTTGGGCAAGATGGTGGACGGCGATGGCCCGGTGAGCGGGCAATGAACGTGGATGCCATCATGTGGGTTAGCTTGTTCATCCTTGGCTTGGCCGTTGCCGGGTACTTGCTTGCGGTGTTGCTCAACCCGGAAAAGTGGTGACGGCGGGTGGTCTTCAGTACTGCATCCTTCATTACCCAGATAGCCGTGTTGGTACTCGTCCTGGCACTGCTGCACAAGCCTTTGGGTTTGTATATGGCGCGGGTCTTCTCAAGTACCAAACACGCTAAAGCTGAAAGGGCCATCTACCGCCTGGTCGGCGTGGATTCAGGGACTGAACAGAGCTGGTCTGTGTATCTGCGCAGCGTTCTGCTCTTCTCGTTGATATCCATCCTGGTGATCTTCGCTCTTCAGCGCCTGCAGGCTGTGTTGCCGGGCAGCAATTCCCTGCCCGGCGTGGACCCTTGGGTTGCCATGAACACAGCCATCTCCTTTGTCACCAACACCAACTGGCAAACATATGTGCCTGAGGCCACTGTGGGCATCTTCGTCCAGATGTGCCTGCTGGCCGTACAGAATTTCCTGTCCGCCGCCGTCGGAATTGTGGTGGTGGTTGCCCTGATCAGGGGCATGGTGCGGACCACAACTGATCGCTTGGGCAACTTCTGGGTGGACCTCGCCCGTGCCTCGTTCCGCATCCTGTTGCCCATCGCCACGGTGGCGGCAATCGCCCTGGTGATTGGCGGCGTCGTACAGAACTTCTGGTCCACAGAGGTAACCAACACTGCCACCGGCGCCAGCCAGTTGATTCCCGGTGGGCCCGTCGCTTCGCAGGAAGCGATTAAGGTTCTGGGAACCAATGGTGGCGGATACTTCAACGCCAACTCTGCCCACCCCTTTGAAAACCCGAGCGTCTTCACCAGTTTGTTCCAGGTGTTCCTTATCCTCCTGATCCCCTCAGCGCTGCCCTACATGTACGGGCGGATGGTGGGTGACCAACGCCAGGGCTACACCGTGGCTGCTGTCATGGGAACGCTGTGGCTGACGTCCACTGTGTTGATGGCCTGGGCGGTTTCTTCCGGGCAGGGAACCGCAACGGCGGCAGCCGGAGGCTTGGGAGAAGGTTTCGAACAGCGCCTTGGGCCGGCAGCGAGCTCCATCTTCGCGGCCTCCACCACCCTCACGTCCACCGGTGCCGTCAACGTTGCCCACGATTCCCTGCCTCCCCTGGCTGGCGGCATCGCGATGCTGAACATGATGCTCGGCGAGGTGGCTCCGGGCGGAACCGGATCCGGACTCTACGGAATGTTGGTCCTGGCCATCATTGCGGTGTTCATTGCCGGGCTGATGGTGGGGCGTACCCCGGAATTCCTGGGAAAGAAGATCGGCCCCCGCGAAATGAAGCTCGCGGCCCTCTACATCCTGGTCACCCCCACCTTGGTGCTGGTGCTCGCCGGGATCTCAGCCCTCCTCCCGGAGGTGATGGCAAACGCTCCGGCATCAGGGCCGCATCAATTCAGCGAACTGCTCTATGCGTTCACCTCCGGTGCCAACAACAACGGCTCAGCTTTCGGCGGCATCACCAGCTCCGGCCCCTACCTGTCCACGCTGCTTGGGTTGGCCATGCTGTTGGGCCGGTTCCTGCCCATCGCGTTGGTCCTTGCACTGGCTGGCTCGCTGGCGCGGCAAAGAAAGATCCCGGCTTCATCCGGAACGGTTCCAACCCATGGCCCGCTGTTCGGCTCCTTGCTGCTGGGCGTAACCGTGATCCTGACCGCTTTGAGTTACTTTCCGGCCCTGGCACTGGGCCCCCTCGCAGAAGGACTTATTCAATGACCAGCTCCAGCACGGCTCCGGCCGCGGAGACCCCATCACCCCTCAACGCCAGCGGCACTCCTGCCCCAGGTCAGCCCGGCCACCACCACAGCAAGGCTCCGGCGAAACTCAACGCGTCCACCCTTCTGGCAGCGCTTCCCCTGGCTTTCAGCAAATTGGATCCGCGGCAAATGATCCACTCCCCCGTGATGTTTGTGGTGCTGGTGGGTGCAGCGGCCTGCACGGTGATCTGCTTCCTGAAGCCTGACGTTTTTGGCATCGCGGTGACCGTATGGCTTTGGCTGACGGTCCTGTTCGGCACCCTCGCCGAGGCCATCGCCGAAGGGCGAGGGAAGGCGCAGGCGGACAGCCTCCGGGCGAGCCGTCAGGGCGTGATGGCCCGGCTCCGCCTGGAAGATGGAACCACCAAAGAAGTTGCCGGCACAGATCTGAAGCTAAATGACGTGGTTATCTGTGAGGCCGGGGATGTGATCCCCTCCGACGGAGAAATCATTGAGGGCCTGGCCAGCGTGGACGAGTCCACCATCACCGGCGAATCAGCGCCCGTGATCAGGGAGTCCGGTGGAGACCGGTCCTCCGTCACCGGCGGCACCAAGGTCCTCTCTGACAGGATCGTGGTGCGCATTACTGCTGAGCCCGGAGCCACGTTCATCGACAGGATGATCAAGCTGGTTGAGGGCGCCGTCCGGCAAAAGACCCCCAACGAGATCGCGTTGCATGTCCTCCTCGTCTCGCTGAGCATCGTGTTCCTGGTGGTCACCATGGCTTTGGCACCCTTCGCGTCCTTGGCGGACGCTACCCCGTCTCCGATCGTCCTGGTGGCGCTGCTGGTCTGCCTGATTCCCACCACCATCGGGGCCTTGGTTCCGGCCATCGGCATAGCAGGCATGGATCGGCTGGTGCAGCACAACGTCCTGGCCACCTCGGGACGAGCGGTGGAAACAGCCGGCGACATCACCACACTTTTGTTGGACAAGACCGGCACCATCACCTACGGCAACCGCCGGGCCGTCAACTTTTTCCCGGCCAACGGTGTGGAGATGACGGAACTCGTCACCGCCGCCAGGCTCTCCAGCCTCGCGGACGAAACCCCGGAGGGCCGCTCAATTGTGGAGCTCGCCACCACCAAAGGCACAGACGGCCCCGACTTGGCGGCTCTTCGTAACAGCTACTCAGAGATCACGATTGTGGAGTTCACGGCCAGCACACGCATGAGCGGACTGGATCTGGACGGGCGCCTCATCCGCAAGGGGGCGGCATCCGCCGTCGGGAATTTTGTCACCGACGCCGGAGGACGCCTTCCAGCGGAAGTCCAGCGACGTGTTCAAGAGATTTCTGCCCACGGTGGCACGCCGTTGCTGGTAGCCGAGAACACGCACGACGGCGGCGCCCGGGTTTTGGGAACCGTGCACCTGGCGGATGTGGTCAAGCCTGGCATGAAGGACCGTTTCGCCGAGCTGCGCAGAATGGGTATCCGCACGGTGATGATCACCGGTGACAACCCGGTGACGGCCAAGGCGATAGCGGCCGAGGCCGGCGTCGACGACTTCGTGGCCGAAGCCACGCCCGAGGACAAACTGGACGTCATCCGCCGTGAACAAGGTGAAGGGCGTTTGGTGGCTATGACAGGTGACGGCACCAATGATGCCCCAGCCTTGGCGGCAGCGGACGTAGGGGTGGCCATGAATTCAGGGACACCGGCCGCGAAGGAAGCAGCCAACATGGTGGACCTCGACTCGGACCCTACCAAGCTGATCAACATTGTGGGCATCGGGAAGCAGCTTCTGATCACGCGTGGTGCGCTGACCACGTTCTCCGTCGCCAACGATGTTGCCAAGTACTTCGCAATAGTCCCTGCCCTGTTCACCGCCGCATTTCCTGGGCTTGGGCTGCTGAACATCATGGGGTTGGCCAGCCCGGCGTCGGCCATTCTGTCTGCGGTGATCTTCAACGCCCTCATCATCATCGCCCTGGTTCCCTTGGCGCTCCGAGGCGTGAAGTACCGAGCAGTCACCGCCAACCAAGCATTGGGCAGGAACCTGCTGCTCTACGGACTTGGCGGGCTGGTAGCCCCGTTCCTCGGCATCAAACTCATAGACCTGGTCATCTCCCTCATCCCAGGCATCGGCTAGGAGCTACTCATGAACATCATTTCCGGATACCTCCGCCAAGCGGGCACGGCCATCAGGTTCCTGTTGCTGGCAACTATCGTGTTGGGGTTGCTTTACCCCCTCGCAGTCTTCGGCGCAGGACAGCTCGCGGCGCCGTTCCAAGCCAACGGTTCCATCGAGAAGGACTCCTCCGGTCAGGCTGCGGCGTCCGCGCTCATCGCTCAAGCCGCAGCGGATGACGCAGGAACGCAGGACCCGCAGTGGTTTCACCTCAGGCCCTCCGCAGTGGGTTGGGACCCGGCAACGTCCTCGGCCAGCAACTTAGGACCCAACGCTGCCAAGCTCCTGGAAATCGTGACAACCAACCGCGCAGCAGTGGCGGCATCGGAGGGCGTCAGCCCTGAGCAGGTCCCAGCCGATGCCGTGACGTCCAGCGGGTCCGGACTGGATCCGCACATCTCCAAGGACTACGCCACCATCCAAGTACCGCGGGTTGCCCGGGCCCACGGGTTGGAACCACAGGACGTCCAGGAGCTGGTAGACAAGCAAACCACCAGCGGTCTTGAGGCTTTCCTCAGCCAGCCATCAGTCAACGTAACCTTGCTGAATCTGGATATCGCCAACCTGGCCGCACACCGGAACTAGCAACCTTATCCGAGTGGAAGAATGAGGACATGGCGCGGGCAACACTGAGGATCTTTCTGGGGGCTGCACCGGGTGTCGGCAAAACCTACGCCATGCTCGAAGAAGCTCACAGATTGTTGGGCCGGGGCGAGGACGTAGTGGTGGCATTCGCCATGCACCACGGACGAGCCGACACCCTGGCCCTCACGAACGGGCTGGAAACCCTGCCACCACGGGTCATCGAGTACCGAGGAAGCGCTTTTGAGGAAATGGACCTCGACGCTGTCTTGGCCCGGCGCCCCCACACAGCGATCGTGGATGAATATGCCCACACGAACATTCCGGGCAGCCGCAACGAAAAACGCTGGCAGGATATTGAAGAACTGTTGGGGGCAGGCATCAACGTCCTGTCAACGGTGAACGTGCAGCACCTCGCATCTTTGGGCGACGTCGTCAGCGCGATTACCGAAGTAAAACAGGCCGAAACAGTCCCCGACGAGGTCGTGCGCCTCGCCGACCAGATCCACTTGGTGGACATCTCACCGGAACTGCTGCGGCAGAGACTGGGTGACGGCAAGATCTACGCAGCCGAGAAGATCGATGCCGCCCTGTCCAACTACTTCCGCGTGGGCAATCTGACGGCACTGCGCGAACTGGCCTTGCTGTGGCTCGCAGACCGCGTGGATGAAGGACTCACGCGATACCGGGCCGAGAACCAAATTGAGGAAAGCTGGCCCGCCCGGGAACGCATTGTCATTGGCCTCACCGGCGGCGCCGAGGGCGAAGTGCTCATCAGACGGGCGGCCCGGATCCTCAAGCGGGTAAACGGCGGGGACCTTCTGGCCGTCCACGTCCGCGCTGCCGATGGTGTGGCTGCCGAATCCCCCCATGATCTGGAAGCCCAACGAACCTTGGTCAAGGACCTCGGCGGCAGTTACCACACAGTGTCCGGTGAGGACCCTGCTAAGGCGTTACTCGACTTTGCCCGCAGTGTGAATGCCACCCAGATTGTGGTGGGAGTGTCACGCCACAAGCTTCTGACCAGTTTCCTGAAAGGTGGCGTTGGGAGCCGCGTGGTCAGGGGCTCCGGCGACATTGATGTGCACATGGTTTCCCATCCACTGGGAGGCCGCGGCATAGAACGCACCCGGAAACGCGACCTTGGCCGAGTGCGGGTAGCGGTGGGATTCGCCATGGCCCTCGTGGTGCCGGTGCTGCTGCAACTCTTGCTGGCAGTAGCACCGTCCCACAACATCGCCACCGCGGTGCTCATACAGCTCACCGGATCCGTTGCCGTCGCCTTGATCGGCGGCCTTTGGCCCGCACTGCTGGGTGCACTCTGGAGCAGCTTCCTGGTGAACTTCTTCTCCATTCCGCCGCTGGGCACCTTGACCATCAGCGATCCCCAAAATCTTCTGGCCCTCCTGGTGTTTGCCGGAGTCTCCTCCGCTGTGGCCGTGGTGGTGGACCTCTCCGCCCGGCGATCGAAGGAAGCTGCACGAGCCCGGTCCGAAGCGGCCACACTCGGGGATCTCACCCGCGGAGCGTCCACCGCGGAAGACCCCGTCCAAGGTCTCTTGGAACAGGCCTTGGACGTTTTCCAAGTACGGACCGCTGCTCTGTACGTTGCTGCGGAGCGGACCCAGTCTTCCTCCTCTTCCTCCACCAGCGGCGGCACTTGGCAGCTCGTGGCATCGGCAGGCAACCCACAGGCTGACCCCGACGATCCCGATGACCCCGAGAATGACGATCCCGATGACCCCGAGAATATAGAGCAGGTTGACGGCAACACCCGCCTTGTCCTCACCGGCAGAGTCCTTCCCGCCAGTGACCGCCGGCTGCTGGGCGCTTTCGGGGCGCACCTCTCAGCGCTGCTTGAACGCCGACAACTCGCAGCCACCCGCCGTGAAGTGATGCGCCTGGCCGAGAGCAACACCATGCGGACATCCATCCTGCGCGCCGTGTCCCACGATCTGCGAACTCCGCTGGCCGGCATCAAACTCGCAGTGGGAGGCCTTCGCCAATCAGGTGTTCAGTACACCGAACAGGAAGAAGAGGAGCTGCTGGCCACCATTGATGAATGCTCGGATCGCTTGGACGGGCTGGTAGGCAATCTGCTGGACATGTCCCGCATCACCTCAGACTCCGTGAATGCCCTCATCAAACCCATCCGCTGGTACGACGTGATTCCGGCTGCCCTGCACGGCATCACGCCCGGCAGGGTCAGGGTGGACCTGCCACCGAACATGCCCGCCGTGGACGCCGACGCCGGCATGCTGGAACGAGTCATTGCCAACATTGCGGAAAACGCGGTGAAGTACGCCCCCGACTCCGACATCGTGATTGTGGGTGCCGCCGGTGGTCTCAGCACTACCACTCTGGCCGGCAGGCCAGCCAGCGAACTCCGGATCATCGATCACGGCCAAGGTGTACCCGCAGCCAATGTGCTCAAAATGTTTCAACCCTTCCAAAGGCTCGACGACGTGCCTGCAGCCACGGGCGTAGGTTTAGGACTCGCTGTGGCACAGGGCTTTACTGAAGCCATGGGCGGGACCCTCACCGCCGAAGAAACGCCTGGCGGCGGGCTGACTATGCTGATCAGGCTGCCCCTTTCAACGGGTCCCTCTCTTGATGTGCCGCAGCGCTTCACAGCCCCTGGACATACTGCCCTGCCCGCCCCGAAAGGCCTTGAGTGAACACCATCCTTATAGTGGACGATGACCCCCACATTGTCAGGGCGCTCGCCATCACGTTGAAGGGCCAGGGGTACACGGTGGTCACTGCAACTGACGGGCAATCGGCACTTCACTCAGCGGCGCAACGGCCCGTTTCGGTGATGATCCTGGACCTGGGGCTACCGGATATGGACGGCAAAGCTGTCATTTCGGCCGTGCGGGAGTGGAGCTCCGTACCCATTCTTGTCTTATCAGCCAGACATGGATCCAGCGACAAAGTAGAGGCCTTGGACGCTGGAGCTGACGATTACATCACCAAGCCCTTTGGACTGGATGAACTCCTGGCGCGACTCCGGGCGTTGCTGCGTCGCAGGGACGATTCCAGCGAGGAAGTCACCCTGGTGACAACCAGCTCCTTCACCGTGGACCTGGACAAGAGACAAATCACCAAGTCGGGCGCGGATGTTCGGATGACCCCAACGGAGTGGAACATTCTGGACATCCTGCTCAGGAATCCGGACAAGCTCATTACCCAGCAGCAGCTCCTCACAGAGGTGTGGGGGCCCGCCTACGCCAAGGAAGCAAACTATCTCCGCGTTTACATGGCGCAGCTCAGGCGCAAGCTCGAGACAGAGCCGGGCAACCCCCGGCATCTGATCACCGAGCCGGGCATGGGCTACAGGTTTGTTCCGTAGCTGGTTTGTCGGCGCTGGCGGAAACGATCTGGCCGTCCCAGACTTCTACGCCGACTACGGAACAGCCCGGAACAAGCCGATCGCCATCCCCGAAACCGCTGCACTCACAGTGGCCTCAGGGGAGGGCGCCGATGCCTTGGACATCAAGGAAGCCTGGTGGGGCCAGCTCTTCGATCTCGCCATCCCCCGCGACTACCCTGCCCTGAAGATGATCAACTGGTTCGAGTGGGAGAAGAACGAGGTTTAGGTCAAGGCCACCGTGGACTGGACAGCAACCAAGGAACCTCAGGTTCGTGAGGCCTACACTGCGGCCCTCCCCGACTGGTTCACCTTCGCCCAAACGCCTGCCCCGTGCTCGCCAGCGGAAAGTGCGGCTTCCTGATGCCGACACTGTCTGGACCGGCGGTGGCGACAGAACGGCACCTCTTGCAAGAAACTCGACGGCGGCAGTACCGGTGGGCGGGTGCGCTGCTCCTGGCTCAGGGCATCCTGATGGAGGGGCTCGTATTCATCGGGCTGCTTGTGCCTCTCGCCATCGGTGTCCCTCAGGAATTGATTGTTGAAAGAGCCGATGTCTTCGCTTTGCCGTACCTGCAGGAGAACCTGTATCTCATGATGGCGATGAGCGGAGTCTTTGCTGCACTCCGTGTTCTTGGCGCCATCGGCGCAGCAACGCCGTCGTACGCGTACCGCTCCTGATTCGCAGTGCCGTACGCGCGGTTATGACTTATCCCGGCGAGGGACCGGCTGAGGCGGAACGGCAGGGTCCGAGACCGGTATGCAGAATCGCAGCCTGTCACCCGCAAAGCCGTTGTTGGTGCAGTAAAGAGGCACCTCCTCGTCGCCAATGAGGAGGGTGGGCTTCTTTATGCCATATTTGGATTCATTGAAAGTCAGCACAACCGATCCGTCAGGTGAGGCGCAACTGTAGGCGACATCCCACGGGCTCAAGTCCTCGCACTTATCGAGTTCCTTGGTGGTGCCAGCCCCATCCACGTACTCCCAGGTCCTGTCCGTGTACTCGCCCACCTGAATAGCAGAGTTTGGAATGGACCGGGCATAGTCGCGGGTGAATGGCCTGTCATCGCAGCTCGCTGCAGTGAGCGTAAGCAATGCCAGCACGGCTAGGCCTATTTTTGTTCCACGTCGCATTCCGGTGTCCCCCAAGGCACGTTTAACTAATGATTCGAGGGTATGTCTACCCTGCCGGATGAGCCCGGCTTCGGTGACCCGCGCAGCTTTCGGAGCTGCGTCGCCCGGTATTCCTGGCGGGCCAGCGTGAATGCATAGAACGTGAAGGCACCAGCCAGAGCAGTCAAGAACAGCGCGCCCCACATCGGACCCTGACCCTGTTTCAGCGGGGCCAGCAAGAGCACCACCGATAGGACAGTCAGCAGGGCGGCGAAGACCGCGAGGATCCCCATTCCCCACCAAGTGCTGACCTGAGCTTGACCGCTGCCTGGAGTAAAGCCAATCTCGTCGGCCGGGTAGCTGTGCAACTCGCCCGTGCTGGTGTTGCGAAGTACCCGCTTTTCCCCGGCTGCGACTGCCGCCTTGTGCTCGGCGTATACGGCATCGTTGTGCCGTTCGCGGTCGGAAATCATGGTCCATTCTTCCTTTGCTGTCAGCTAATTAGAGTTTCACAACATGCTGGGGTCAGCCGTGATCAGCCCGATGAGGGCCAATGCAGGCAACGCAGCAAGAATGGGGCCAGCAACCAAGATCCAGGCAGTCCCCAGGTGCCGGCGGTAACCTCGGCCTCGCAGCTTGGTGGCCCACAGAGCAGCGTAGATGACGCTGGCGATCACGTAGGGGATTGCCAGCAGGAGCATTCCCAGGCAAAGCCAAATGACAGCCTGTAAAGCGCCAAGGCCGTCCTCGGTATACATATCGATAGATCCGGTGCCCACAGCAATGAGAAGCAGCAGCAGGACCACCAGAACGCCAGCGAGGATGAGGAGGATTGTCCGAAACGTCCTTGCCCATGCAGGCAACGGCGGAACTTGGACCTGTCCGGGCTGGTGCGGGAAATAATTCGGCGGGTACGGGCTGTGGGGTTCCACGGTGCTCTCTTCCTGGTGAAAATCTTGGCGAGGGACAGGTACGGGCTAGACGGGGTGAACGTGCACAATAATCACTTGCACGTCCTTTGAACCGTCGTAGCGGAGGTCATACTGGACCCGAAGGCCTGTGGAAGTGCCCGGCGCCAGGGCAAAGTCACTCTTGTCCTCCGGCCGGCTGGACACAGATTCGATCCAGTCCTCTGCTGATTCGCTCGGAATTCCGTAGCGGTCCACGCCGTCGCGGATCAGAGCAATGAAGTCCTTCAACGATTCGGTCTTAAGGAAGTACGTGATTTCACGAAATTCCGGGCCGCTATTCATGCCGTTGAGCCGGAGCCGATCCGTCTCGGCTCTTATCAGACCTGTAGGCGCTTCGATTTTCAGTTCCATCACGCCATCGGACATCAAGACATCCGGGGCCTGGTTGGTGCCGTCTTCCAGGCCGACACTCTCTTTGGTGAGCGTCCCGAACTTCATGTCGAAAATTGCCGTCCTGGACGTCTTGATCTGTTCAATACCCGCCGGATCAAGACCTGCGTAGGTCTTTGCACCAGATGGTGGTGATGGCGCAGTTGACGCTGTTGGAGGGCCGCCGGGAACAGTGACAGCACAGCCTGTGAGCGCCAGCGACGTGAGTAAAAAAGTGGCAGCCAAGGCCTTCATACCTATCCCCCAGGAGTATGTGACGGTCATGTCAGTACATCATCCTCGTGGCTGGGCAGTGAACTTGCCGTGAGGGCAGTTGTGCCCATTGCGCCGCCCGCGCCGTCGCCGCATAGGCCCCGTGAGAAGGGAAGCACGCTCTTCCCAAAGATTCTTGGCCTCGCGTGTAATCAATGGTCCCTTGCCGGAAACAACATGTATGAGCACCCAGTTCTGCTCAATAACTCCGTGGGGGAAGGAACCCAAAATGAAGTACCGCCGATCCGGAAATGCCAAGTACGCCACCCTGGTAACGCTGACCCTGGCACTCACACTCGCCGCCTGCGCATCATCCACCCCGGTAGCCAGTAGTTCATTCACATCTGCAACAGAAGAAGCCAACACCCTTGCCCTGTCCCCTGCAGCACCATTGGAAGAAACACTCGCTGCCCCGGCTTCTGAACAAGGCACTCCGCCACAGCTAAGTGAACCGGCATTGGTCAATGTTTCGGTACCCGTTGTGGCGGCACCGGTTGCTCCCATTCCCGTGCAGGAAGAAACCGCTCCGGCTCCGGCAGCACCTACTGCGCCTGCCGTGGCGATCGACCCTGTTGTTCCCGCTCCGCCCGTCGCTTCGCCACCGCCCGCAACCATTCCGCCGTCGAGCGTTCCGCCGGTAAGCACCCCGCCCACCGCACCTGAGATAACACCGATCACCCCCGCCGAACCTTCAACGCCGCACGTCTCGCCAAGCTACCCGCAGATCGGCTTGTTCACGTTCCCCGACGGGCACATTTCCTTCCTGCTGCCGGCAGGTTGGACGGCACAAACTGAAGAAGAACCCGTATTCGGAGAGGACCACTACGCTGACGATGATCACTTTGTCGTAGCCCAGGTCTACGACGAGACCGGCGACAATGTAGCGCGCATCTACAGCGGCGCAGGCGGTGGTGTGGTGGGCGGACCGGTGAACCGCACCATCCTCGACTCACAGAAGCTCACCGCCTTCGACAGCCGATACGGAGCCTCCCACTTCGCCTTCTTCAAGGATGAATACCCCTTCGACACCACAGAGACCCGGTACTTCATGGGTGTAGTGGCAGAGCCTCTCATGACTGAGGGCCCCGACAGCACCTCAGCCTCCAGCTTCCTCATCATGGGCAACGGAGCAGCCTCTGCGACTGCACACATCGACGTATCAATGTCCGCGGAAGATGCTGAAGCGTGGATGGAAACCGAGCAGTACAGGAACCTTAAGGCCCTCCTGACCAGCATCCAGTACGCGGAGTAGCCGCCCAGGCACGATGCCCGGCAGACCCGTACAGGGTTTGCCGGGTATCTAGACCGCGTCAGAAGGCAGCTGCTGCAGCCGCCACGCGATCATCTCGCGGATGAGCTCGAGGGGCAGCGGGGCGTCGTGGCGCAGTTGAACAAGGTGGTCAGTGGTTCCGTAGCCAGCCAACTCTGTCGAGAAGTGCTCCATCGCGTCCGGGGTCGGGTAGAAACCGATGTGTTTCTTTGTTGCAGTGAAGAAGAACAAAGGCTCGGTCCCGAGCTTGAACGTCGGCATGCGCCAACTGATCGATTCTTCAGCTTCATCGGGCACCGCCGACCGGATCAGTTTGTACACGGTCATCAGCCGTTCCCGTACGTCACCGTCGTACTGCTCGATGTACTCGAGGATGGAACCCGCTGTCATGTGGTCTCCCTTTCGCCGCAAGGCCGATCCTATTACAGCCGCACTCACCCCCCGGACTTGTTGGCCCCATACTCATCAGCGCTGAGCAGACATCGTGGGTAGTTCACCCCATCGCGAACACCTCAGCCGTGCGCGAAGATACGCAGACACGCTTCCGCGAAACCGGACGGCCACCTACATTCCCGATAAGGAGCAAGAACCATGAAACTCGCCTCAAAGATCGCAAGCGCCGGCGCTCTGCTAGGACTCGCTGCAACGTCCCTGCTAGCGGGGGTACCTGCGGCTAATGCCTCGGGTACGGGCAAAGCCTGCCCGGCAAACCGTGTGTGCCTGTACTTCAACAGTAACTTTGAAGGAGCACGGGCTGACTTCGCATACAGTGATGCCGGCCTGAGCAACGAGCTCTTCACCGATGGCCCCGCCGGCGTGAACGGCTGGGGAGTCCAAGTCAACAACAACGCAGCGTCACTCATCAACAACACCCCAGGCGGAGCCAACATCTACGACGGACCCAACTGCACGGGCGAGGCATGGGCTACCTACGGTGGAGAACGCGTCAACTTGGCTTCAATGGGCATGAAGAACCGGGTGACCTCAATTTACATCGAAGGCGCATGCATCAACCGGGATCAATCCTGGGCATAGCCGGCCGACGAAAAGATCAGGGACGTCTTCAAAAGGAAGCACCCCAATTTGATGGCTTGGGCGTGGCGGGTTGTCGGACCTGAGCCCGCCAGACCCTCGCTTCGATACGGCGCCGATGCCAGTCCCAAACACAACCTGACGTCCCCTTTTCTTGGAACTAGAACACCCAATGTCGGCACGCTGTAATCCGCTAAGAGATCAACGAAAACGAACAAAAGACCGAAGCTGGTGCGGGGCAAAGTCGTGTGCCTCTGTAAATTTTCGGGACTCGTAAAAGGCGCGCTGTGCGTGCTCACCATCCGTGAGCAGGACTACCTGTCTGATCCGCTCGGTTCGGTGCAGCAATTCGTCCAGCAGTGCTCCGCCGATTCCCAGTCGTTGGTGCTCTGCCGATACCACAATGTCCTGGATATAGGCGATCGTGTAACCATCAGAAAATGTCCGCGCTAGCCCGACCAACTTACCTACTGCGTTTCTCGCTGTTAGGACGCAGAACGAACCATCAACGGCGGCGACAAGAGCTGCATGGTCGTCGGTATAGGCGGTCCATTCCACCGAGCCATACAACTCGATGAGCTCGTCAGCGGTGGGTATCTCAGCGGTGATCACGTAATCCATGTGTCGATCTTCGCAGCCATAAGCCTTTACGTTGCGCGTAGGCCGGTCCCCCGTAGGACGCCCCACAGAATCCGGTTATCCCTTAGCGTGCTGGGGAACAGTTTCGAACATCGCTACATCGGTTGGCCCAGTTCCAGCATCGGCCGGCACAGCCACAACTGGGTCGTATCGTTAAAGCCCGGTAGTGCTCACGCCGTACTCGGCTTGCTCAGGAGTGAAGCCGTTGTAGATTAGCTGGTCGACAAGCCCGGAACGCGAGAAGGAGCTGTATTTCAGGTAGCTCGCGGCTTTCTTGGCTGCTTGCTCGTTCCAGTCGACTTTCATGGTGTCAACCGCCCACGTTGCATCTGCAGTTGAGAACTTGTTGTACTCCAGTTGTCCGATGAGGCCGGTGCGC
Organism: Pseudarthrobacter sp. PvP004; assembly: GCF_017876035.1. Lineage (NCBI taxonomy): Bacteria > Bacillati > Actinomycetota > Actinomycetes > Micrococcales > Micrococcaceae > Pseudarthrobacter > Pseudarthrobacter sp. PvP004. Next base: position 165,997 of record NZ_JAGINL010000001.1, on the reverse strand, counting down.
GAGAATGCAGAGAACTTGAGGTAGCTTGCAGCTTTCCCCCGAGCGTTCTGCTGGCTGACCGTTCCAGCCTTGGCAGCGGCTTCAGCATCGGCGGCAGCTTTAGCGGCTGCGGCATCGGCGGCCGCTTTGGCCTTGGCCGCGGCGTCGGCTTCAGCTTTGGTCTTGGCCGCTGCATCTGCGTCGGCCTTTGCTTTGACCGCAGCTTCTTTCTTCAATTTTTCATCCCCATAGGCTTCCGCCTGAGTTGGGCACAGGTCGATAAGTTTGCTTCCGGCCGATTTGAAGGAATCAACGTTGACGTGCACTTTGGCGCCCTCAGCTGAGGCAAAGCCGTCCAGCGTTTTAGCCATGTCAATGATGAGAGGTTTCATCTCATCGTTGGCGGTGCCAGCCACGTACTCAAGGTCAGCGACAATAGTTTTTGCCTTGGTTTGGTCGTTCTCATTGACAGGGTCCGGTAGGTTTGCAAGAAGGCTACCGCTCCGAACATTCGACCTTCGTCACCCTTGTCGAAGAGCTGGTCGCAGGTCTGATCGGCCGAAAAGACAGCCTTGGTGGTTTCTGGAGCGGGTTCCGCTGGGGCCTCGGAGCCTCCGCCGCCACAACCGGTCAATGCTAGGACGGCGACAGTGATGGTGGCCGGAAAAAACTTATTCAATTGTTCCCCCATGAGTTCGATATTTGTCAGCATTGTATGCGACCGGGACAGCTGGCCGGACTCCATGTCATTTATCTGCCGCCCTGATCAGCGGTGAACCAGGTGGTCCCCGGATTGGAGGGTTACGAGAACCTAGTCAGGGGCATCCGCATTTTCGCGCCCGTAAGACGGTCCCCACGGGCCACATCAAACGCGCATCGAAGTCCCGCCGTTCAAGGGCTACTGGATTCCGTAAGACCTGCCCGCAAAATGCCCTGTGAAGGTGCCCTAAACGCTATACGGGTCACCATTCCCACGTCCTTGGAATAGGAACGCCATAGTCGATTACCCTGATCCAAACACCGGATGCCTGAAACAACGCAGCTGCATGCATACCGAAACATTTGAGGAGTCCTGTGATTACCGATATCCCCTGGAACCGCGGCGAGTGGACAAACCAGCCGGCCGCCGTCGTCGAGCAGGCAGGTGACCTCCTGGTGACTGCAGCCGAAAGCAGCGACGCTTGGCGCGTCACGTCCTACGGATTCATCCACGACACCGAGCACGCGCTGCTCGCCCCCTTCCCGCAGGACAGCGCGATGGAGGTTGAGTTCACGGCCGCGTTTTCCCAACAGTTCGACCAAGCGGGCATCTTTGTCCGCATCAGCGCCGAGCATTGGATCAAGGCGGGCGTCGAATTCGCCGACGGCGCCGCTCAAGTGGGCGCGGTGGTCACCAACCGCTTCTCGGACTGGTCCTTGGCGCCTGTTCCGGAATGGAACGGCGGGCGGGTCCGCATGAGGGTCAGCCGTTCCGGCGACGCCCTCACCATAAGGGCCGCATCGGGCAGCAACGAACTCCGACTAGTACGTGTTGTGCCGCTGGCACCTGACCTGGTGACCGTCGCCGGGCCGTTCACCTGCGCACCAACACGTTCAGGGTTGACCGTCCCTTTTCACTCCTGGCGGGCTACGCCAGCCGACAGCCAGCTTCACTGAGGCCAGCCCCATCGGAGCGAGCTTGCGGGCCCAAGCGTTCATGAGATTATGGAAGTTCCGGCAGCCTGCGATTGGCAGTGCTGCGACTCAGTTGGCTCCATAACAAGCCTATGGGGGGCACATCACGGTGGAAGATACTGCAAGTCTTTGGCGTACTGATCCTGCGACGTTCCGCGACGTGGTGATCAACCGCAAAGCCCTGGAAGCTGCGTTGGCAGGCGAGTGCCCTCCGGTGGAGCGCGTCAGGTATCTGGCGCTACTTGGCCGGGACACCGAAGCCCTGGACGAAGGCTTCAAGTTGCTGCCTCATACACCTGACCGCCGAGAGCTGTTGCTGGTCCTGGCCCAGATCAATCAACGCCAATACCGCTGGCACGACGCCGCAGTTCTCCACGAAAAAGCACTCCGAACAGTCCAGTCACCGGAAGAGGAGGCCTACGTTCGCCACCACATCGGGCGGCGGCTTTTCGACGAAGCCCGTTTCCGTGCCGCCGCGGATGAATTTCAGTGGGCAGCGGACCTTTACCGTGTGGCCGGCCACCCTCAATTCGCCGAAGACAACCGCCAAGCCATGCGCCACGCCCTGCATGTGCACAGCGCCGAGCGAGGCGGCGGTCGTCCTGCGTTTGAGCTCTCCTGACAATCCCTCCCGACCCGTTTTTCGTGGAACCGAGGCATCAAAATCTGCCCAACATGAATGCTAGGCTCGGCTCAAATCAGAGCTTGAATGGGTGGGGCTTGGGGGATCATGGGAACTTTTCGTGCACTTGCAGTGAAATCGGCTGTTCTTGCCGCGGTGTTGTTGAGTTCAACGGTGGCTGGGTTACCGCCGGCCGTAGCTAAAGACGGCATCGAGTCCGCGCCACAGGCATCGTCGTACATACCGCCCATAGTGGGCTTGCCCTTTGTGGGGTCCGAGCTGACCTTGGGGATAACACAGTTTCAGAAGTGCAAAACTGAGGAAGCCCCGAACGGGTTTGTTCTTGAATGGCTCAGTAACGGCGTTCCCCTACCAGCCGAGCGGCAAGGGGAATTTCTGAAACTCATCCCCGAGGACCGGGGTAAGCGTATCTCCATGAACGTCCACACCCAATGTGCGGTACCACAGGTCTTCTACAGCAGAGTGACGCGTCCCATCGAAGCATCCAGCCGGGCCATGGGCTGGACAGGCCGGGGGAACTTTGAACTGCTGGGCAGAACCGACGGTGGGGACCTTGTCCTCTACCCCCGGACGTACGAGCCGCACTGGGTTTACTGGGGGCCTGGCATGGAGCTCCTCCAGTTCCCCAGCTCTTGGGATGAACCCAGGGTGGTAGGAACGGGGTGGAACATCTTCGATATCGTCTTCTCCCCCGGTGACTTTGATGGAGACGGGCATAACGACATATTGGGACGGGACAGCGCCGGTAACCTGCATCTGTACCCCGGTGACGGTGAGGGAGGCTGGCTCCCACCCAAACAGGTTGGTTCCGGCTGGGGCATCTTCGATTCGATCGTTGGGCCTGGGGATTTCGACGGTGACGGCCTCAACGACGTCCTAGCGCGTGACCGTTCGGGAAACCTGCATCTTTACCCGGGTAGCGGCGACGGCGGCTGGCTCGCGCCTTCACAAGTAGGAGCAGGCTGGCAAGTCTTCGACAAAATCATTGCAGCCGGCGATTCCACCGGTGATGGGACAGCGGACATTTTCGCCCGCGATCGCAGTGGCTTCCTCTACCAGTACCCCTCTGACGGATATGGCGGTTGGGCCGGACCATCGTTGGTAGGCCACGGTTGGGACGAAATGGCCGAGATCAGCAGCGCCGGCCCCTCCGAGAAGTCGTACAACATTTCCAGCAGTGAGCTCATCGCCTATACCCACGACGGAGATCTCTTTCGCTACGACAACATCGGCATTGACGGACGCTACTCGCTGTTCAAGCAAGGCCAGATCGGCAACGGATGGGACATCTTCAGCAGTCTCATCTAAAACGTAAGGCGCGGGACGCTGAGATCATCGCACTATGTCCGGCGACTCCGCCTTACTGCGAAACCGGCCAGTGCAGTGCCCCAAGCGTCACCGAAGAGCAGCTGATGTAGCCTTAGTAAGGAAGCTGACTATTTCGGAAAGCATGGGGGTGCCAGAATGCCTGATATGGAGCGATGGCCAACCAGCCGGCTGCTGTCCACAGCTGCGCGGCTCGTGGAGCTGGCGTGGAACGACAAACTACGCCCGCTGGGGTTGACCTATCCGGCGGTACTCACCCTTGACGCCTTGGCAGCGGCAGGGCCCATCACGCCCGGGGAACTTGCCCGGAGCGTCCGCGTCCAAGCCCAAACCATGGGCCCGCTGCTCACCAGGCTGGAATCGCGGGGTTACATCCGCCGTCAGCCCAATCGATTCGACCGACGCAGCCAGCTGATATTCATTACCGACGTGGGTCTGACGCTGCTGGAGCAATCCCACCGCCAAGAGAACACCGTGCTGTCAGCCATCGATCTCGACTCGGAGGACCTCCGGGAAGCGCTGCTGGCAATCGTGCGCCACACAAAGTTCAACTGATCGTGACTCATCCCGCGTAGACGAATGTCCGCCCATCAGGGCAGTATGGTGTTATCCGCTGATGAAGTCCGGCGTTCCAAGGGGAAAGTTCTCTCCCCCACCAACCGGGCTAGAGACACTTTAGAAGATACCCGGACCAGCAAAAGGGCATCATGAGTGAACTCAAAATAGGCGACAGCCTGCCAGTGGAACTCCTAAGTTTCAAGGCAGCCGAATGCCTCGTATCAACAAGCACCTCCGGCACAGAAGACTTGTGCGTACTGGATGCAGGACACACAGGAAATCATTTGTCTGCAGGTGCAGACATGGTTGTTCGGGCCGTCTGGAGCTAGGCCAACCGGCCGGCGACCAGCCCGGCACGGCTGGCTCGCTGGCCGGCGGCTTTACCCGCAAGCAGCTTTACGTGCCGCAGAAGGTCCGGTAGGGTCCGAAGCTCTCCGGCGCAGGCTCGGCATACTTTTCCAAGCCAGGACGTTCGCTGTACGGGTCGGATACAGCGGCCAGCAACCGCTCAGCCGGACCTATGTCCCCTTCAGTTGCGGAAGCAAGGGCTTCCTCCACCAAGTGGTTCCGTGGAATATAGATCGGGTTGACCTGGTCCATGGCATCGGCATCCGGATTAAGTGCCTGCCAGCGTTCCAACCAGGAATCGAACGCGGCCAGATCCAGGATTTGGCTGCGCGCGGGTTCGACCTCCCCGCGCGCCGCTTTTCCGAGGCTTCGGAAAAACGAGGTGTAGTCCGCGCGCGTCTCCTGAACCAGCTGCAGGAGGTCATCCACCAAAGGCGAGGCAACGTCGTCGTCAATTCCCTCAGGCAGCCCAAGCTTGGCTTGCATGCCGCTGAACCACGCGGCGCTGTACTCCTGGCGGAATCCATTGAGCGCCTCAACAGCCAGGGCCACCGCCTGCTCCTCATCCTCGTGGATCAAAGCGGCAATTGATTCGGCGAAACGGGCAAGGTTCCACTCCGCAACCACAGGCTGGCTACGGTAGGCGTAACGTCCCATTTCATCAATGGAGCTGTACACGGCTCCCGGATCGAAACCCTCCATGAAAGCGCACGGACCGTAATCGATGGTTTCGCCGGACACCGTCATATTGTCCGTATTCATGACACCGTGCACGAAGCCGACCAGCATCCACTGCGCCACAAGTTTCGCCTGGACTGAGATGACGCCCTTGAGGAGCGCAAGGTAGCGGTTGCTTTCACCGGCCGACGACGGGTGGTGGCGTTCGATCGCATGGTCAGCAAGCCGACGAAGCAGGTCCATGTCGTTGGAAGCCCTGGCGTACTGGAAGCTGCCCACCCGCAGATGACTGCCGGCAACCCGGGTCAGAACGGCCCCCGGCAGGAGGGTCTCCCGCTGAACCTGACGCCCGGTGGCCACAACCGCGAGCGACCTGGTGGTGGGAATGTTCAGGGCATGCATCGACTCACTCACGATGTACTCCCGCATCATGGGACCAACCGCCGCCAGACCGTCACCGTTCCTGGCAAAAGGCGTCCGCCCCGATCCCTTGAGATGAACGTCGCGAAGCTTCCCGTCAGCGCCGGCGATCTCACCCAGCAGAAGGGCGCGCCCATCCCCCAACCGCGGTGAGTACCAGCCGAACTGGTGACCGGAGTAGCCCTGGGCTACCGGAGTTGCCTCTTCCGGCAAGGCGTTGCCGACCAGCAGCCGCACGCCCTCCGGGCTCCGGAGAAAATCAGGATCAAAACCAAGTTCGACGGCGAGTGGCTGGTTGAGCGTCAAAAGCTGCGGATCAGGAGCTTCCTCCGCCCGCCAAGGAATAGCCAGCTCCGGGAGCTCCCTGGCGAAATGCCCTTCAAAGGCGACGGTGGAATGCGCAACTTCACTCATCTATCAAGGATATAGATGCCGTTGCCGGGGCGAAATGACGATGACATCCGTTGCGGGACCTTCGTGCGCTACTCCCCGAGCTCAAGCCGAGATGGACGTCTTGGTCGCGGAACAGATGAGCACGGAGTCGTTTGGCGCGCTCATCAACGAATCCGGCACACTTCCCGCGTCCTAGAGAATGGCCCGTTGTTGCGTAGCATAGGGACCCAACGACTCTTGGGGGGACCAATGAATTTAAGTCCGGCCTTCGGAATCATGGGGATTCTGTATGCTGTTTTCACGATCGCGGTGGCCGTCCTGGCTGTCTATGCCTTGGTCTTGGCCATCATCTTCTTACGGCTGCGGATCGCTGAGCTGAAGAGGACAGCGCGGTCAGAGGACGGTTGAACCGCCGCCGTATTACCGCCCACCGCCTAAAACAGGTAAGCAAGTCCTGACCCCCCAAGCTCCATTGTTCAGGGAGGTTCGACATGCCCGGTATGGGATCCCCTATCTAACGCGCAACTGACCGTAGGCATGCTCAAGCTTTCACTGAGGAGTGGTGCGAATATCAACCCGGCGGCAGAGGCAATGCCGAAATTCGCTCGCTGGATGAAATTCCGGCTGTATGCCTCTAGGCCGTTAGAGCACAAAGGCTCCTGCCTCGATTTCCGGCTAGCATGTGAACCACTGCCTTTTGGCAGGAGATCAATGGGGGGCGGTTTCCGCCAAAAAGTTAGGCGATATGTGGGTTCAATTGCGCAAGCGCGCCGATTTTCAGCAACCAGAGGTTGGGCCGTTGGGTGCGCAACTGCATCTTTGCTCGCGTTCCTGGGCGGCATGGCCCTCTTTTTCAGTAACACTTTCCATGTCCCGTGGACAGGATCTGCCCACCTCGTCCTGACGGGTTTCGTCGGCCCGCTCACGGCGAGCCTTGCCGCCGTCGTGCTTCTGCGACTGAACGGTCGCCTGCCCGCCGGCGTTGCCCGCTTCACGGCGGTAGGTGCGGTGCCGGCATGGGCTCTGGCTGTGACCGCCGCAGCGAGTTGGTCTGTGCGTTTTGACGAAGCTGACATGAATCAGGGCTTTAGCTGGTTCGGATCCTCGACGCTGCTGTTCATGATTCTGGGCTGGATTGCCGGGACCGCGTGCCTGGCAGTTCCGTTAGACTCCCTGCTGGCCAGCCGGCGGTCGCTTCCCATCCGCGTCACGCTAGCCGTTCTCCTGGCCGCACCTATGGCGCTTGCTCTCGGGGCACTCATGCTGATGCCACCCATGATGGGCACGTTGGGCGCCGTCGTGCTGCTTATTGTGGCCCTACGGCAGGGACGTTCGGCCGCAGCAGTAGCTGCGGCTCCAACGCACATGATCCGCCGTCAAGTGGTCGCACCCAGCCCTCGTGCTGTGGGCGGTGCGGCGCTGGCGTTGCTCGTAGTCGGGCTGGCGTGCGCCGTCTTTGCCGTCACGGGAAGTACGTGGGCGCCCATGGTCACTGACTCCACCCACGCCATGAACCTTGGACTGGCCTACGGTGCATTCGCAAGCATCCCCCTGCTAATACTTGCCGGGCGGGTGCTGGCACCACGGCTAGGGTCAACCACGCCGTGGGCCGTCCTTCTTGGATGCGCATCCATGGCGGTACAGGGGTTCGCGCAGTTCCTCGGGGCGGGCCACGCTTCGCAGTGGAATGCCATCCTTGTTGCAGCAACGCTCTTGGGTTTCGCCATCGCACTTCCGTTGGGACGCCTGGTGGTGGCCGGCCGCTTCGGCCGAATCGCCGTGGTCGCTTTGATGGGGCTTGCGGCATCCGTAGTCGGCCTCCAGTTGGTCGCGATGTCCGCTTTCCTCGCCCCGGTTGGCTCGGCCGTCCTCCTCATCTGGTCCCGGAAGGCCGGCAGCGTGCGGCAACCGCGGCTCAATTCCTGATGTGGAACTATCACTAAAAAAACATGCTGTTCATTCCGAAGTTGATGAATTTTACAACACAAATTAATGACAAGCACAAGCATCAACCCTTACCGCCGCATGCCGCTTATACTTCTCCAAAGAGTTTCAACACAGGAAGCAGTCGAAATGTTCAAATACAATGTCGGAGACAGGGATAGTCTTGGTGGATTCTTCACCACTTTTAATAGTTTGGCGATTCCCATCATCGGAGGTGACAACGCCAAACTTGAAAGTTGGCTCGGCTTTCATCCTGGACGGTTAGCAGACGGATTTACCGTGATGTTTCTTCAAGAAATGCCGGCTGTCGGCGATGTGGTGCTGGCCGGCACTACGCTGAATTCTGGGGGCAGGGTGGGCCCGCCCGCGTCGACCGAAGCAGAGGACCGGATGCGCCCATTCGTCTCTGCTGAGAGAAGAGCAGCCAGACACGCTGAGTTTGACCGATATAGGATCAGTCCCCAGGTGATTGCAAAGGGTAAAGCATGGTCAGATTTTGATGCACTCAGTAACGCCGTCGACCTGATCCAGTTGAGAGGTACGGATCGGGCTACGAAAATAGTTCCTGCGATCGATCATGACACGAAGATGCCACCCAATGAGCAATATCCAGTTGGTGGTGGGGTTACACAACTCGTTCTTACTCAGCCAGTTATATGGAAAGCTGCCGTCAATATCGCTGGCAATGGTGATTGGGAGCTGCCCGCTGGGTGGCCACCCGTAGATCGAGAGTTCCTTCAGAAAGACCCTTCGTTGATAAAGAGAAGAGTCCGAGTAGCTCTCGAAAATATGGCGTAGACAGAGGCTTTTCCTCCGACTTCGACGGCGCCGACACGACATCATGCGTTGGCGCTCCCGGACGTAACCCGTCGCCTTGCCCTGCTAGTGCCGCTACTTTGCCTATTCGACCTGGTAGACCCGCTTATATCCGTTTCGGTGCGTCAATTCCCGGCAGAGGGCGCTCGGCCGTTATGGTTGTGCCATTACCTGCCCGCCCAGAATAAGCGGGCATTATCACCGCACCTTGAACGAAACTTGGGGGACATGAAGCTCCGTATCCCTGCCCTCTTGGCAGTATTAGTGGTCGCACTCACCGGTTGTGGAGAAGGTGAGACGCAATCATCCTCGGCTGTAGCGTCAGCAAAATCATCACCCACGGCAACGCACCGGGCGATCGTCCCCAACCTCGTCGGGAAGACGTATTTGGAAGCTGAGTCCGAGCTGGAAAAGCTCGACTACCGAGCGCGCATCGTCGATTCCGAGGGGATTCCGTGGCAACGGGAGACTGTTCCGGATGAAGGCGTACTCACAATTTCCACCTCACCCGCTGCGGGCAGCTTCTCAGGCAATGAATACGTCGACGTCAGAGTCAACACCACGGAAAAGGACTTCCTTGCAGGCGCGAAGGCGAGGACAGCGGCCGCTGAAGTCGCTGACGCCGAGGCAAAAATTGCCACACGCTACACGTACACGTGCGGTGGAGTGGGCCGAAGCCGCGAATACAAGACGTTCAAGGATGTTTGGGTTGGCATCAATTACAAAGACGGGGGGACCGCATGCACCATAAAGATTCTCGGGATCTCACCATCGAGCAAGACCGATCTGTTGCCAACCGAACTTAAACTCGTGGACACTGTTGCGGCCAAAGGGGTGACCATCCTGAACCCGGGCTCCACGCTCGAAAGGATCATGAACCTTTGCGCAAAGCTCGACAGCGCCTACACCAACCAAGCAACCACTGTAGAGAGGCAGGCTGAAGCCGAGGTGGCCCTAACCATCTGCCCCGATGCCCCGCACGCGCCAGCCCTGCGCAGCACAGTCAGCAACCCCAGGATCGTCGACGGAACCTGGACCGTCGGCCAGACCATGGAGCCCGGAACCTGGAAAACAAATCCTGGCGTCAAAGGGTGCTATTGGTCCCGCAACTCCGGTGGAGGCGACATCATTGCTAACGACTTCGTCGATTTCGCTCCCGACGGCGTAACGGTGCTAGTTTCAGCCGGGGAAGGCTTCAAATCCAGTAATTGCGGAACTTGGTCGAAGCTGGGCTAGCCCCCGATCCGGGCCAGAGCAGTAAATTTAGAGCTAGAGGTACGGCGATGTCTCTGGCTTTGGTTATTGCCCTGGTCCTTATGGGCTTAATTTCCGTGGCCGCTGCGATAAGCACAGTGGTTTTGGTGATCCGCGACGGCCGAGGCCAAATCCCGCTGGAACCATCCGTCCGCCCGTGGGTTGCAGGACACCTTCCGAGTCGCCCCTACTCCACACTCCCCCGTATTTAACTAGGGCATGCGGTAAAGGAAAGCCGCCATCGCGTCGCGGTTGATGGGCGTGATTGGCTTGTAGACCCGGCTTCCATCCGTGTCAATCCAGCCCGACGAGATTTCCATCTCTGACATCCATGCCATTTCATAAGAGAACTGCTGGCCCGGGACCACGTCCTTGAAGGGCATCAGGTCCATGTTGTCTATCTGAGGCGATCCAGACAAGCGGTAAAGGAACGCAGCCATGGCATCGCGGTTAATCGGCGTTAGAGGCCTGTAGGTCCGAGACCCATCGCTTTCCGTCCAGCCGGAGGAAATCTTCTGGTCTGCCAGCCACGCCATTTCCTTATAGAACTGCTGGGTGGTCAGGACATCCTTGAACGGCGAGTTGGCCGGCGGGGTGTACGCCGGCGAACCCGACAGGCGATACAGGAATGCAGCCATGGCATCACGGTTGATGGGCGTCAACGGCCTGTAGGTGAGCGTTTTGTCCGCCTCTACCCAACCTGTGGATATGCGCTTATCCGCCAGCCACGCCATTTCCCTGTAGAACTGCTGGGTGGTCAGCACGTCCTTGAACGGTGACTCAGTGGGCGGCACGAAGTCCGGGCCCTTGGCGCTGAACCGTTCCGTCCAGGCTGTGGCACCCGGAAGCAGCACGTAGCCGTCCTTGGCAACCGCCGTGACCGTGACCCGCCCGGTGGCCGGATGATTCCCGGAGGCAACCGTCCCGCCGTCGACAACGTAGTTAATGCCGACCACGTCAGGAATGACGTAAGTGTCGTCTTCCGTGTACGGAGCGTCCGTAAAGACCACAGGCTCCGGAGTCACTGCCTTGTCCGCAGCCACCACCAGGCCAGTAGGCTTACTGACCAGTGACTGCGGCTGGTAGCCAGGCTTTGAGCCGGAAACCCTGAGGGTGATCGCCTTGCCCAGGTCCGATTCAGTGGCTGTGTGCGTCTGGCCGGTAGCGCCCTGAATGGGTGCTCCGTCGCGTAGCCACTCCACAGCGAGCTCCACCGGTGCGGGCGCCCATGCGCCCGTGTCTGCCGTCAGCACGCCCCCGACATATGGGGTGCCCTCGATGACGGGCTCATCAACCGTCAGTTTCCCTATCGCCACGGGCTGGGTCGGCGCCGAGGTCACCGAAACGTTGGGTTGCTTTGCCTTCTTGCCCGTCACCGTCACCGTGATGGTGGTACCCAGGTCTTCGGGTCCCAGGACGTACTGCGTACCGGTGAAATTGGTGGCAACGTCATTTCGATTCCACCGCTGTTCGGTGACGACGTAACCAGCTGGCCCCCATGTTCCGGGCGACATGGTCAGAGTTCCGCCGACTGCCGCCTCGCCAGAAATCGTTGGCGTGCCCGGGACCATCGGGGCTGCGTCCGCTGCCACGTTGTCAAGGGCCGCCCCGGCGTCCACCAAGCCTCCGCCGCATCCGCCCGGGCAATCGCTCACAGGCCGCGCCGTTGCCTTCAACTTCTGTTCCACCTCGTCAGGAGTCAAAGCGGGCAGCGTGGAGTACATCATCGCTGCCACCGCAGCTACATGCGGGGCAGACATTGAGGTTCCCTGCTTGAAGAAGTAATCGTTTGAGTGCTGCGTGGACACCACACCATTGAGTGCCTGACCGAACATGTCTCCCCCGGGCGCAACGACGTCAACGTTTACCCCGAAGTTGGAGTACCAGGCTTTGCTTCCATTGCGTGTGCTGGCACCAACAACGAGGACACTCTTGCAGTTTGCCGGCTGGACCTCCGAGACGTTGATCCTCTCGTTGCCCGCTGAGATGACAACAGACACTCCCTTGCTCCGGGCGAAGTCGAAAGCGTCCTGATAAAGAGAGGTGCACTGTCCGCGGCCACCAAGGCTGATGTTGATGGCCCGTGCAGGATTAGCGTTGGTGGGTACGCCGGGAACGGCTCCGCCTGCGGCCCAGATGACGGCGTCGGCAACGTCTGACGAATATCCACCACACACGCCCAGAGCCCGGATGGGGACTACCTTGGCCTTTGGAGCCACGCCGGCTACGCCTATTCCGTTCCCGGCCACTGCGGAGATGATCCCAGCGGTGTGCGTACCGTGCCAGGAGTCGCCCGCCGCAGGCGTGCCCGCGCCACATTGGCCGTAACTGTTGGCATCGCCTTCATCGCGAGGGTTTGGATCCCGCCCGTCCCCGTCCTTAGCCATCGCCGGGAAACTCAACATGTCATAGCCCGGCAAGATGTTCGCGTTCAGGTCCGAGTGGCTAATGATCCCCGAGTCGATGACGGCAACTACTGATCCTTCACCTTGGCTGACGTCCCACGCCTTGAGTACATTCATGCCGCCGGTCTGCGGGATGTGCGGCCATTGAAGGTTGTAGAACTTGTCATCCGGCGCCACTGCGAAAGGGCGCATGATGGCGTCCGGCTCGGCATACTCCATGTTCGGGTCCGAGGCCAGGGCTGCGACCAGTACCGCACTCTCGTCTGCGTCAAGCCTCCTGCTGGTCTTGAGGACCTCCTGGCCGGTGGCACTTGTCCGCAGCACCGTGACCGCCACGCCCAAAGCGTTACTGGCACGGCCCAGCGCGGATTGACGGTCCAGAGACTGAATCCCGGCGCGTTCCTTGAACTTCACTATGAACTGGTCGGTGGGAATTGGTTCAGACCCAGCAGACATCGCCAGAGGTGCAGCACCGGGTAGCTGAGCGTCATCAGCGACGGCGGGAATCGCTGGCATGGACGCACCCACCATTGCGATAATGCCGGCAAACACCAGACGGGAGCGCACACTTGCTCTTGGCTGGTTTTTCACTACGATCGCCCTCTGCTCAAACGCCCCCAGAGAGCGCGGAAATAGGGCCGCGAGTCAACGGCCAGCACGAGTTTAGCCAACAAGTAGAATTTTCCGCGAATCACCTGGGAACTGCCGTTGGAGTGTGGCGGAAGGCGTTCGGCTGACTCCATGCAGTTCCCTTATGATCACCTCGGGCCCGATGTGTCGAGGCCCTTCAATCGCACGGAAAATGGGGACCCATGAGGGCAAAATCGCGAGGCCGTATCAGGCTCGCTCTAATACTGGTGGCAAGCATTCTTCTGGCCACACTGCCCGGCGGGTTCGCACCCCCCGCTTTCGCGGCAGCCACCGGGAGCATCTCAGGAACAGTCACGGTCCCGGCAGGTGTGGACGTGAATAACATCCTTGTAACCGCCGGTGGACCAACCTACCGAACCATTCAAGTGAATCCCAGCGGGCAGTTCACGATTGTAGGGCTCCAAGCCGGTGAATACAGCGTGTATTTCTACGAGGATGCAAGCCCTAGACACGTATACAGCACGTACTACGGCTCTGCCGTCTATGCGGAATCGACGCCGGTTGTCGTCGCCGCGGGTACGGCCGTTACGAGTATCGACCAGCAAATGTTCACGGGTGCGCGTATTCAAGGCAAAGTCTCGGTTCCCGCTGGAACCAAGGCTTCTGACATGTACGTGGGTGTTAGCTCAGACTCGTATCACGAGGGCGTGGCTGTTTCTCCGGACGGTTCCTACGATGTGGGCCCGTTGACCCCCGGCGACTACACGCTGAACTTCAGCACGTCGGTTCAACCGATCCCGGTGCTTCAGGCCTACTACCCAGGAGTTAAGGACCACGAGCAAGCGCAGAAGATCTCCGTGGCCCAAGGAGACATCGTCACAGGGATCAACCAAATTCTGCAGCCGGCCGCGATAATCTCCGGTCGCCTCGCACTCCCCGCTGATGCAGTACCTTTTTCCATATTCGCGGAGGCGAAGTCGAGCTATGATCTCCAAGTAGTTTCCGCGGTGTACGTTGAAAACGGGGTCTACAGCATAGGCGGACTTGAGGCCGGAACATACAAACTGTTCTTCCATGCCAGCGATATCAAGATTGCCTCCATGTGGCACGGCGGGCTGCCCACTGCAGCGGCGTCGCCCACCATCACAGTGGCCGCAGGCGAACGTCTAACCGGTCCGACGGACACGGCAGTTCCGGCAGCCACGATCACAGGTTCCCATGCTTCCGGGGCATCCAACACGGACGTTCAGGTCGTCACGGCCGATGGGACCATTGTCCAGGGCGGTTTCTCCACAGGGCCCCAAACGTTTATGGTGGCCAACCTTTTCCCGGGAACCTACAAAGTCCAGTTCAACCGCTCCAGCGGCTTTGCTACTGCTCAGGAAGGGCAGTATTACAACAATCTTCCAGAGAGCTCCGGCTTGGGAAGCGCGACGTCGGTGACAGTAGCGGGAGGGCAGACCCTCAACAACATCAACCCAACGTCACGGGTGGGTGGAACCCTCTCGGGCAAGATCCTCGGGCCCGGCGGCGCCCCGCTGACCAACACACCGGTCCGTGTGTACACGAAAGACGGCACACTGGTGACCCGTAAAGCCAACACCCAGGGGGACGGAACCTTCCAAGTCACCGGCCTGAGCACAGGCAACTACTTCGTTTCGGCTGCACCTGAAGGTGGCACTGGCCCAATCTTCTCCGGCAATGTGCTCTCCGAAACCAACGCCAGGTCTGTTTCCACAACACCAGGCCGGAACACCGACGTCGGGACGCTCAGCTACGCAACTGCCACCCAAGGCACTCAAGCATTCGATGACGTCCCGCTGAACGCACAATTCGAGAAGGAAATCCTCTGGTTGGCCAGCAAGGGAATCTCCACTGGCTGGGAAGCGAACGGAACCAGGACCTACAAACCCTTAAGCCCCGTAAATCGCGACGCCATGGCTGCCTTCATGTACCGGCTTTCAGGGAAACCTGACTTCGCCGCGCCCGGCGCTTCCCCGTTCAAGGACCTACCAGTTGGAGCACAGTTCTACAAGGAGATCACTTGGCTCGCTGACAAGGGCATCTCTACAGGTTGGGACGAGGCGGACAAGACCAAGACCTACCGGCCACTACAGCCCGTGAACCGTGATGCCATGGCTGCCTTCATGTACCGCTTGGCGGGCGAGCCGGACTTTACGGCACCAGAGGTTTCGCCATTTGTTGACGTGCCGGTGGGTGCGAAGTTCTATAAGGAAATCACGTGGCTCGCAGCTCAAGGCATCTCCACAGGTTGGGCCGAAGCAGGCAACACCAAATCCTTCAAACCATTGCTGCCCGTAAACCGAGACGCAATGGCAGCGTTCATGTTCCGATACAACACCAAATTCGGCAGCAGCTGACCGTTATCACTTTTAGGGAAACTATGCCCCCGCCACGGTCATAAGGTCACCTCATTGTCCGTTTCCGCGGGTAGCATCCCAGAGAATGCGCTGCTCAGAGCGCACAAAATCGAATATGGGGAACCCAGATGCCCAAGGCACTTTCGTGGTTGGCGATTCTTTCGCTGACCGCGTCGGCGGCTGTCTTCACGCCGCAAACCGCGATGGCCTCAGAGACGGCCAGCGTTTCAACTCTCTTCTCGTCATTGACTGTCACCTCTGAAACGAACACCGGCTACGACCGCGAGCTCTTTCAGCATTGGATAGATGCCGACAGCGACGGCTGCGACACACGCTCGGAGGTGCTGCAGCAGGAGTCGCTGACGCCTGTGACCTTCGGCTCGGGCTGCACCGTAGCCACGGGCCAGTGGAACTCCTGGTACGACGGCGGCACCTGGACAAACGCGTCCGACGTCGACATAGACCATCTGGTCCCACTCGCCGAAGCCTGGGGTTCCGGCGCTAGCGCCTGGACCGCTGAACAGCGGCGCAACTACGCCAACGACCTCACGTTGGACGTAGCCCTGGAGGCCGTGACGGACAACGTCAACCAGTCCAAGAGCGACCGCGATCCCGCCGAGTGGATGCCTCCCCTGACCGGAACCGCGTGCGAATACATCACGGACTGGGTGCTGGTGAAGTACCGCTGGCAGTTGGCCGTTGATCCGGCTGAATCCGCGGCGATTTCGTCCACGCTGCAGGGTGGCTGCGGGACCAGCTTGGTCCCCGTACCAACCATCGCTGTTGAACCCACCCCCGTTGATCCGGGCCCCATCACCTTCAGCGACGTCAATGGATCAACGCAATTCAACGTGGAAATCTCCTGGCTTGCTTCGCAGGGCATCTCCACCGGTTGGGTGGAATCGGACGGTAGCCGGACTTATCGGCCGCTGAACGCCGTGAATCGCGATGCCATGGCCGCTTTCCTGTATCGCCTCGCCGGCAAGCCGGCCTTCACTCCCCCGGCAACATCCCCCTTCGCCGACATCACCCCATCAAGCCAGTTCTATAAGGAAATCACCTGGCTGGCAGCAAGCGGCATCTCCACGGGGTGGACGGAGCAGGACGGTACCAAGACCTACCGTCCGCTCAGCGCAGTCAATCGTGACGCCATGGCTGCCTTCCTCTACCGGTTCGGCGGCAATCCCGCCTTCTCGGCACCGGGCACCTCGCCGTTCGTGGACGTCCAGGTTGGAAGCCAGTTCTACCAACAGATCACCTGGCTGGCATCCAAGGGCATCTCCACAGGTTGGGACATCGGCTACGGCTGCCGCGCTTACAACCCGGTCCAGCCAGTGGCACGTGATGCCATGGCCGCGTTCATGTACCGGTTCGTCAATGGCGGCACCGGCGGGATCACGGGCAGCAACTGTTCGCCTCCCCCGCCACCTGTGACGCCGCAGCCCCCGGTTACGCCTCCGCCGCCAGTAACACCGCAGCCACCGGCAAATCCGGGTAACACCAAGAACTGCACGGACTTTGCCACCTGGCGTCAGGCCCAGGACTGGTTCAACTACTACTTCCCGTGGTACGGCGACGTGGCAGGTCTTGACAGCGACGGCGACCGCATCGCCTGCGAGACCCGCCCGGGTCACCCGTAGCGGAAGGACGACGGCGGGTCCGGCTCATTATGAGCCGGACCCGCTTTTCGTGTTCAGGTCAAGTAGCCGGTTTGGCCTGAAGTGAACTCATCATGTTTTGCAATTGCAAGTGCTCCCTTGACGCGGTGTAGGCCTTCGCCTCGGTCAGCGTTCCGAAATATCGGTAGGCGCCGAAGATTATCGGACGGGTTGAGTCGCTGGCTGACGTGGTCTGAATGCCGGCCCAGGTTGTGAAGTGAAAGGGATCCTCCTCAGCCTGCGTTGCGGGCTTGCCCGCAACCCCAGTAATCAGCCGGACATTGTCCCTCCAGCGGTTGGCCTGCTGAAGATCCTTGCGGGTTGTGAGGTCCATCGCCTTGGTCTGAACAGAATACGACGTACCGTTCAGTGATCCTTGCCCAGGGGCTTCCGCAAGGTATGAAACCGCCACATCACCGCAAACCCCCGTGCATGGATCAACCGATAGAACCGGCAAGACTGCGAGCGAGGCGACCTCCACTCCTGCCTCATCTGAGATGACGAAGGGTCCGCCTTGGAGCTTTTTCGCCGCCCCGGAGTCTGTCACTGTCCACGCAGCCGGGTAGTCGAAGGAGAAAGCCACATCCCATGCAACGCCGCTGTAGGTGGCACTGGGCACGCTAGGTTTGGTGGTGGCGCTCTTAGGTTCCGTGGTTGCTGTTGTGCTCGGAGCAACCAATGCTGCCTTCGTGGATTCCTGAGCTGAGGGAGCCGGCCCTAGTGTACATGATGTCAAAAGAGCTGCGACAGCCAAGCAAATACCCCCGACCTTGGCGCCGCCCGACCCCCGCACAACTGATCGTTTACTCACAGCGCCTCCTCCGAAGTCACCCACTGCTTCAGATTATGGCCCCGGCACCACTGCTTCAGGGCAGGACACGACGACTTGGGCTGCGTGACAGACGGCTGCGACGCCTTAGCGGGCCTTGTCCGCGATTCGATAAAGAAACGCCGCCATTGCATCACGCGTGATCAAAGTCAGGGGACGATATGTCCGCTGCCCGGTGTTTTCCGTCCAACCCGTCGAAATGCCGCGTGCGGACAGCCAGGCCATCTCCTTGTAGAACTGTTGTTGCGGGGCTACGTCCTGAAAAGGGGACACGGCCGGCGGAGTGTAGGCCGGATAGCCTGATGCCCGGTAAAGGAACGCAGCCATCGCGTCACGGGAAATAGGTAGGCCTGGCCGGAAGCTGCTGCTGCCGTCCTGATTCTCCCATCCGGTTGAAATGCCGGACATGGCAAGCCACGCAATCTCCTTGTAGAACGGGTGGCTGGTCGGAACGTCCACATAGGCGGAAGTCTGAGGTGGTGTCCATGGAGGTGAGCCGGCCATCCGGTAGATAAACGCAGCCATTGCCTCACGGCTGACCGACGTGAGCGGTCGATACGTGGAAGATCCGTCGTTCTCCTTCCAGCCCGCCGAGATACTCTTTGCGGAAAGCCATGTCATTTCTTTGTAAAATTGCTGGTCGGTTTTGATGTCCTGAAACGGGGAAGCAGCGGGCGCAGTGAATGCATTGGCGGCATCGACATAGGCGAAATACTCATCCACTGTGGTGAAGACCGTTGACGGAGCAGAACTGGTGAATTCGTAACCAACCACCTGCATCCTGAGGCTTCCATGCAAACCGGGGGCCACCCCTACCCCCAAAGCGTAAGCGGACTCGGGCGATGCCCCTTTCATGGAGTCACCGTTGTACTCAATCCAGGCTTTAACGGCCTCGGACTCTTGACCGCTCATGCAGGCATACGACAAGTAGCCTGCCCAGCGGAGGCCCGGCAAATCATCCGTTGTGTCAGCAGGCCGGATCCCCAGACGCTGCCAATCATTTGTCCATCCCTGTGACTGATCCGTCCCGGCAAGCGTCAGCACAGCCGGGCTCAGACCATTTGCTTTGCGGTACTTGTTGATGCCATCAAACATTGCCCTAACTGATGGGCGGTTCGAGTAAAGCAGGTTCAGATCTGTAACGGCATTAGCAGTGGAAGAAGCGCTCGCTTGCGTTGGCGCGTGGAGCACGCCGAGTAAAAGCCCGAAACTCAGAACGACGACGGCTGCCAGAGCCCGCCTGGTTACCCCGCGGCTGTGACGGAAAACTGTTTTCATGAAATCCCCATTTTTACAAAGCACGGCAACGGAGCCGCAACAAATTTAATATATCGGAAGGAAGCATGCTTACGAGTATTCTTGCTTTGACGGCCGCTAACTGACCGTATTGGACGTAAACGCATCTTGGGGGAATCAATGTACTCACGGACGTCTGCCGTGAATGGGCCTACGCGCCAAAAATCTGCTGCACTCGCCGTCGTAGCCGTCGGGGTGTCACTAATCCTGGGGGCATGCACTGTTCCTGCCTCTAGCGGGACTCCTTCTCCGTCCACCAATGTGCTGGACCGGAGCACTACAAGCGCCGCTGCGATATGGGAAGTAGCCCTCAGCCCTATCGCCCAACCAGAAGTGACCGACGGCGTCGCGCTGGTCTACGCAAAGACTGCCAGCGGTGTGACTGCCCACGCCGTCTCCGTCACTGACGGGAAGGAATTATGGACCCAAGCGGTTCATCCCGGCATTGGAGCCCCCGGCGTTAGTCTGTCTCCTGCCGTAACCAAGACCTCCACAGGCGAAAGCGTCGCAGTGTTCTTGCAGGAGTCCGCTGCCCCAATCACTAGCGGCGGCACGTCGTGGTGGACCGCTCCGGTGGCCGTCGACTTGAAAAGCGGCAAAGAGCTTTACCGGGGAGACCCGCAGCTGGTGGAGTCCCGTCCGGCCGCCTGCGACGATGAGAAGGACATGTGCTTCACGTCGTTGAACGCCCAAACCCGCCTGACAACACAGCACAGAGTTGACTTGAGTACGGGCGCGGATTCGACGGGTCCGGAGGTGAATCCCCTTACCGGCAATTTCAGATTGGTGGGCGACGGACTTTATTCCGTGGTGGAAGGCGGCAAAGAACGGCTCGCCAGAGTATCCGCCGGCAACAAGCTTTGGGAGGCTGACGTTGAGTCCCTCTTCGGACCAGGAGCAACTACCAACCTCGGATGGTCTTTTGAATACTCCAAAAAACTAGACCTCTACATCGGTTCTGTAGGCATCAATCCCACCACGGAAACTGACTACGTCAGACTCATGGAACAAACCTTTACTGTAGACCTGACCAAGCATAAGACTGTAGGTTTCCGTGCCTCTACCGGGGAGAAACTTTGGACAGTTGAGGGTTCCGAAAAATGGTGTTCCAGCGGTGTGGGAAAGACCGAAACCAAGCTTATGGATGGCAATGCGTTCCCCGTTCGCTGCGAATACAACCAAGGAACCATGGCTGTGCCAGGCGGAACTTACCAAAATGCTGAAGGCAAGCTCGTGGGCTATGACCCGGTCTCAGGCGAGGCAAAGTGGCAGACCACATCCACGCCCATCAAGGCAGCAGCAGATTTGTTGGTTCCTTCACCGAGCCGGGGAGACGTGGTGCTGACCGGCGGCCCTGATGGCATGACCATGGTGGACACCCTCAGCGGAGCGAGCCGGGCGGCGACGAGCGATGACGTGTTCCTTTGCTCGGAAGCGGCCAAGTACCCTCTGCCAGCCGACGCACCTTTCCCCGTTCAACCCGAAGGAAACCTGGGGACCGGGGGGTCAATGCTGTTTCCCTGCGATAGGAATGCAAAGGCCGTCCCAGCGCTGACCACGGGCACACTCCGCGACATCCCCACGGCGGACGACGGCGTTGCCGTCCTCGCCCAGGAGGGCGTCCTCTCCGGGTTCAAGCTTCCGTGACTCAAGCCGCGTAGCGGAAACGGACGCAGGGCATGCCCGGGCTGACCCGCAACCTTGCCGGCTGCTGGAAATTCACATCCGCCGAACTGATGGACTTATTTACTAAAAAGCCTTTATGATCACCGCACCAGCAGATTTACACATCCCGTGAAAAGACGCTGATTCCAACCCACCGCAATAGCTCAGTATTGCAACTAAAGCAACACATAAATTTCCGTTCGCACCCAGGTCCATCACCAGTGAGGCAATTGGTGACGGGCACATGACGTTTTATGAGAGAGCGCCCCTTGAGCAGATCGCCTGACCCCACCATGCCCATACCCCCTGCGCGGTATCAAAAAAGGCAACGCTTTTCCCGATCCAGCCGTACCGTTATGGTTGGTTTTTTCTGTGCTTCGTTGGTCCTCACGGGCCAGACAGCAGCTACCGCCGCTGGTGAAACCGAAAAGGCCGTTACTTTCACCGATGTACCCGCAGGCATGATGTTTGCCAAAGAAATGTCGTGGCTGGCAAATGAGGGAATCTCCACCGGCTGGTCCGATGGAACATACCGCCCCCTCACTGCCATCAACCGTGACGCCATGGCGGCATTCCTCTACCGGCTTGCAGGCAGCCCTGAGTTCACGGCTCCCGGCACCTCTCCGTTCCAAGACGTCAGTCCGGGCCAGCAGCATTACAAGGAAATGGCTTGGCTGCATCAGCAACAAATCTCCACTGGCTGGGACGTGGGAAACGGCAAACGGGAGTACCGGCCCACATCCGCGATTAACCGGGATGCGATGGCGGCCTTCCTCTATCGCTTTGAAAATAAGCCTGATTTCCAAGCGCCAACAACGCCTCCGTTCTCTGACATCAGCAGCACCACTCAGTTCTACACTGAGATTTCCTGGCTCCATGCGAAGGGAATCGCCACGGGTTGGGACAACGGAGACGGTACTGCTTCCTACCGTCCCCTTTCGCCCATCAATCGTGATGCCATGGCGGCCTATCTTTACCGTTTGTCTTTGCCACCAGCCGAGGACGGCGTGGTCACTTCGCCGGATACGCTCATCATTGACAGCGCCACGTTGGCACAGAAGTACGTTCAGGGCGATACCACCATCACTTTCAACTCCGCAGGAGCGGGTGCCCCGGATATCGATCCCGGAAACGTACTTGTATCCGGATTCTCAGAATTCACCCCTGACGGGATGCTGGTTCGGGTCCAGCAGGTGACTAATGCCCCCGACGGCAAACAAACAGCCGTTGTTCAGCAGGCCACTCTGCCTGACGCCATCTACGACACCAACGGCCTGGTGACGCCAACCACCACCATCGTTAAGCAGGAGTTCCTTCCCGCCGACGGCGTCGAAGTGATCGACAACGCCCAGGCATCCGCTGCTCCTTTCAACCGCAATGGCGGGCGAATCCCGGCAGATGAACTGGCCACAGCCAGTGATGTGTCCCTGCCCATTTTCGAAAAGACCTTCAAGTTCTCCGACACCCTGAGTAAATCCGTAACCGGTACAGCGTGGAAGACGGTGGATGTAGAGGGCACCGGCACGCTGGCACTCAGCAGCGAATTCGGCGTCAGTTCCGATGTCAACGCGGAAGTAGATATCCACTGGGCCTCACTTAAGCAGGCTAAGTTCACACTGGACACGGGCTTGTCCGCTGAAACGACAGCCAGGGCAACGGGTACTTTGACCGGAACGGCCGAGAAGAACCTGGGAACCGTCAACACCTGGGCTCACGTCCAAGTGGGACCTGTACCTGTGGAAATCCAGTTCATTTCCTCCATTGATCTCAAGGCCAAGAGCGAATGGACGGCAGATACGTTCGTCACGGCGGCTGCGTCTGCGACCACCACGGTTGGTATGTCCTATAAGGACGGCAACTTCCAGCCTGTAGCTGAGTACGGCGGCAACGCTGAGGCAACGTTCCAAGGACCGCAGTTGACCAGCGAGTCTTCTGTAACCATCGGCCCCACACTGACTGCCAAGTTGTACGGAATTGCGGGCCTCACGGGTGGCTTCGACGCTTATGCAAAGTATGCCACCGGTCCTGAAACGTGCGCCCACGAGGTGGGACTGGCAGGGCGGATAGGCGTGATTGCCGGCGTAGAGGTCTTTGGCATGAAGCTGACAGACGAGTGGAAGAAGGAACTCACCAAGAACCTTGTCCTATGGCAAGGCGACCTCTGCAAGCCCGTCACCCCGCCTGTGGACGACGTCACCGAGGAAGTCTTTGGCGACGGCATCGCCGTACAGGAAGACGGCGGAGCCGGAGACTCATCCCAGTGGGGCCGGGCCACTGACTACGGCCCCGGTGGAGCTGCGTGGATCCTGTCAACAGGCAACATGCAGAACTCTGTGGGAACACCTGGACAGGAGGCATCCAGCGATTTGGGAACCCCTGGTAACACCACATTGTCCGAATTCATTGGAGGTCTGCCCACGTTCGATGCAGCCTCGTATTGGGCAAAAGTTGTTCCGTCCGGTGACACCCTCCACGTTCGGTATTTCTTCGCCAGCGAAGAATACCCGGAGTATGTAGGCAGCAATTACAACGACGTCATGGGCGTTTTTGTCAACGGCACCAACTGCGCTTTGGTACCGGGGACACAAACCCCGATCAGCGTAAACAACGTCAACGATCACACGAACCAAAACTATTACCTCGACAACACCGCCGGAGCAAGCGGATTCAACACCGCCATGGACGGAATGACCACCGCCCTCACGTGCTCCGTTCCTGTGCAACCAGGCGTCCCTGTCACCGTGGAAATTGCTGTTGCGGACACCAGCGACGGCATCCTCGACAGCGCAGTTGCGCTGCTCGACGGAGGTATCTGGTCTGACTAGCGCTTAGAGCAGAAACAGGGCCCTCCGTCATAATGGCGGAGGGCCCTGTTTTTATAGTCAGCGCAGTGTTTTAGGTCAACGCAGTGAAATTCGACGACGGCGGTCGGTGCCGCCGCGAAGGTCCCGGTTCAGCCTGCGGTCGCCGTGGTAGAGGATGGATTCCCAATCCACTTCTTCGGCAGTCTTGGGAACCACCAACGACTCAGGTTTCGCCTTGGGCTTGGGCTTGGGTGCGACATAAAGCCAGTTGACCGCTCCCAAGACAACATCCACCACGGAGTTCCACAGGCCGATGTACGCCTGGATGCACATCATGGCCAACACCGCATTCAGTGAGGCGAAGGCGACGTTGCCCCAATTGCCCTGCTGGGCGTCTCTCCAAACCGTCAGCACAGAGAACGCGACGATGGCGTAGGGAATCAGGACGTAGATGGCGGGGGCAGCTGTCCGATCCTTGACCTTGGGGGTTCGGACAAAGGGAATCTTGTCGCCTGTGAGGCCCTGCTGGAGCGACTTCAAAACGCCGGCGAGGTTGACCGGCAGCAGGATGAGGTTAAAGCCGTAGATGCGGAAGATGTCGCTGAAGCGGTGCCCGCAGTCGCGAAGGTCGGAGCCCATGCACAGGAAGTACGGCAGTGCTGCAATGAAGACTGCGGGGCTAAGGAGCCTGCTGTCATAGGGGTATGCCAGCAGGAAGAGCAGCCCGAAGCTGGCCCAAGTAATTGACGCCATGTAGTTCACACGCAGGAGAACCTCGCGGAAGAGTATCCGCTGCCGTTGACTTCGCCGCTGCGAGAGTTGGTTCCAGAGCTTGGGCAGGATCAGCAGACCGCCGTTTGCCCAGCGTCGACGCTGCACCACCAGTGAGCCGAAGTCGGGTGGTGTGGCGCTGTAACTCAAACGCTCCGGATAATTGACCAGGGTCCATCCGTGGGTGCCGAGGTCAATGCTGGATTCGGTGTCCTCGATGACCGTTCGGTCCTGGATATAGGTGCGAATTTCGAATCCGCCCACCGTCTCAACTTCAACGATGTCCTCCAGGGCGCATTTGCGGATAATCGCATTGGCGCCCACCCAGAACGTGGCTCCGTAGAATGTCATGCCTTGATGAAGAATGTGCTGAATGTCCGTGGTGGCACCGGCGATCCTCTCAATACGGGTCGGAGCACCACGGAACGAAGAATAGGGCGTTTGGGTCACGGCCACGCGCTCGTTACCTGCAGATTCCAGGAAATACACCAACCGCAGGCAATAGTCCCGCAGCAAGAGGGAATCGGCGTCCAAAGTCAGCAAATAGGTACTGTCCGGGACCAGCAGATCGTCATCACGCGGAACCAAGGACGGACGAAGAACAACACTTCCAGCGGTTTCTTCCCGCCTCCACCGCTTGCCCATCAGCGAAATGTAAGCGTTGAGGTTCATGGCTTTGTTGGCCTCGTGGGAAAGGCTCGCGTACCGCTTACGCTCAAAAGTTTCAGTTCGAACGTTGAAAATCCACGTGAGCCTCAGATAGAGCTGTTCCATCCGCTCCGGGTTGGGGGCCGTGTTTTGAGCCTTTGCGGCTTCCAGCGCCAACAACACCAAGCGAAGTTCACGCGCCAATCCCATGATCACCAAGTCCACGAAGAACTCGTCCACATGGTCTTCCACGTTTTCGGCCTCAGCCATCGCCTCCAGCCACTCCACTGCTGCCTCATACTCCGTGATCAGGAGTTGGAGTTCATCGGCTTTGTCCGCACCCGGTGCATGCGCAGCAAGGGGCGAAGCGTGTCTCTCCCGGAAGGTAGCAAGGGCCTCGTTGGCGCGTGCTGCCGGAGCCGACAACGCAGCTGAGATCTGACCCGCCAGCGCCCGGGTCTGTTCAAGGCGGTGAATCTTTTCCGGCTCGGTAGGGTGTGGCGGATCGTCCAGCAGCAATACCACGCGCAGATCCGGGAACTCCTGAAGGGCGGCTGACCACAGCGTTCCCCTGACCACCTGGGGTTCTTCGGCGTAGGACGGCACCAATACCGTCACTGCCTCTTTGTAGTTGGCGAAGTGATTATCGAGTTCCCCACGAGGTACCCTGCGGTGTTCCTTGAACCGGTACAGTGCCCCTTGCCGTGCCATGAGATACATCAGGGCAGAGAACGTCAGGAACGTGACAACAATCAGGTAAGAGATCGACTCAAATCCGAATCGGAAACCCGGGTTCGGATTATTAACAAACTGCCTGATGATGGTGGAGACCACGTAATAAAGCCAAGCCCCCACCGTCACAAGTATGGCAAGCCTGCCGAGCACGATCTTTCGTGAAGTGGGGGTTGGGTGAACAATGGCCAACGGCTCAGACCGCCGCTCCGACCCCCATTGCCGCTTTCGCCCCGCGTTTTCCATACGCTCAGCGGGAAGCTCCTTGGAATCCCGCGCAACATCGGATAAATCAACCAACTGGTCCGTCATAATTCCCCATCAGACTGTGAACCGCGACTTCCGGCTCGATAGCCGGTTGAACGTCCGACTTCTGTAACAAAAGCATCGCCGATTGCCCTTATAGTAATCGATAACAGCAGCCTTACGATTCCGGTGTGGTCTACGGAAATTGATGGAACGATTCTTGGCCTCATCCAATGGCTTGGCGTCTGCTCGCTGTAAATTCAGGTCTCAATCTTGGGGGAACCATGTCGAAACACTTTCCTGGACGAAAGCTGTCCTGGATTCGGCTCTCCGTGCTGCTGGCCGTCATAGCGGCAGTTGTAGGGGCCGGCGTCGTTTCCTGGCGTAACTACACCGATACCCGTGCCGCGGCAGCGTCACCATCGTCCTTCGCGGGATACGTTGATGTGACGGCAACACCGCGTTACGCATTCGAGCAACCGGTCAGCGACAACACAAAATCAGTGGTTTTATCGTTCATCGTGGCGGACGCGAAGGATGGATGCACGCCGTCCTGGGGCACCTTCTACAGCCTGGACGCAGCGGCCTCGGACCTTGATCTGGACCGGCGTATCGCCCGGCTCCGCCAAACCGGCGGCGATATCGCCGTCTCCTTCGGGGGGCTATCCAACCAGGAACTCGCCACTGCATGCACCGACGACGGCCGGCTCCAGCAGGCCTACTCAACCGTGGTTGACCGATACGACCTCAACACCATTGACCTGGACATTGAGGGCACGGCGCTGACGGACAAGGCAGCCATCGCACGGCAAGCCAAAGCCATCACTGCAGTACAGAAAGACAGGCAGGCCGAGGGCAAGAGCCTATCCGTGTGGCTGACGTTACCCGTGGCTCCGTCGGGGCTGACCGCGGACGGGACAGCCGCCGTCGAGCAGATGCTGTCCGGCGGAGTGGAACTGGCCGGTGTGAACATCATGACCATGGACTACGGCGAAAGCCGAGTGCCAGGACAGTCCATGCTGCAAGCCTCAATAGCGGCAGCCGAAGCAACCCACGCCCAGTTGGGTGACGTCTACTCGGCAGCCCAGCAGAACCTTGGTGCGCAGACCCTATGGCGCAAGATTGGCCTGACCCCCATGATCGGCCAAAACGACATCGTGGCTGACGTGTTCACTCTGTCCGACGCCCAAGGTTTGCACGACTTCGCACAGGGCAAAGGCATCGGGCGGATGTCCATGTGGTCCTTGAACCGGGATGCCGAATGCGGGCCCAACTATCCCACCCTGACCGTGGTGTCCGACGCTTGCAGCGGTGTGCCGCAGGGTGCCGCACGTTTCTCCGACGTGCTGGGCGCAGACATTGACTCCAAAGCAACTGCCTCCCCCAGCCCGGTGCTGCCGACAGGCACAACCACTGCCACCGCCGTAGTGGACGACCCCGCCACCAGCCCTTACCCGGTCTGGTCTCCCGTGGCCACGTACGTTCAAGCGGACAGGATCGTTTGGCAGGGGAACGTCTACGAGGCCAAGTGGTGGACCAAGGATGATGTGCCCAACGACCCCATCCCGGACCGGGCCGCGGCACCATGGAAGCTGATCGGCCCCGTCCTGCCCGGCGACCGGCCCAAGCCGCAAATCACAGTTCCAGCCGGAACGTACCCGGCGTGGTCATCCAGCACCGTCTACAACAAGGGCGACCGGGTAATGCTGGACCAGCACGTCTTCGAGGCCAAGTGGTGGGTTCAAACTCAGAGCCCGGAAGCCGCGTTGCAGGGCTCCACAGATTCGGCGTGGATGAAACTCTCCAACGAGGAACTGACAAAGGTGCTGGCT
This sequence comes from Pseudarthrobacter sp. PvP004, assembly GCF_017876035.1. Taxonomy (NCBI): domain Bacteria; kingdom Bacillati; phylum Actinomycetota; class Actinomycetes; order Micrococcales; family Micrococcaceae; genus Pseudarthrobacter; species Pseudarthrobacter sp. PvP004. Next base: position 138,106 of record NZ_JAGINL010000001.1, on the reverse strand, counting down.
GGCGGGCAGTAACGCGAACATGGGCGGGGTCCAGGCGGGCCTCGCCCGTGCTCAATGCATGAAGCCGCTGCCGTCCCAGTCCCGGTCGTACTTACCGCAGCGTGTGCAGCGCCTGTACCGGCCGCTGCCATCCTCCGCGGATTCCACGTGCCAGCGGTGGTGGAGGTTCAATTTGCACATGATCGCCTGGAGCATGGCATTCTCCGTTCGAAGCACGCTGCCCCGCGAGACGACGCGTTACATACGTGTGGTTAAGTTTAGGCCGTGGCTCTTTCCGGCGGGTAGTGGAGCTGTATTCTCTTTCTGAGCCACCACTTGATGGCCTTTTCAGGTTTGGAACTACGCCCTGCAGGTGCTGAACCATTGATGTTCCTGGGGGAACCATGAATCGATCCCGATCCGCGCGGCTCTTTGGCCGTCTGAAGTCAGTGAGATTCGGGGTCACGGCCGTCGGTGCCGCGGTATTGCTGTCAGCGTGCACCATGATTCCTTTTCCGCCGGCACCCATTGCAACTACGCCACCTGCAAGCACGGCTCCAGCAGCGCGAAATACAGAAACCGCGACGGCGGCATGGGAAGTTGCGCTCGATCCCATCGGTCAGCCTGTGGTGGCCGACGGCGTCGCCCTGGTTTACGCGAAGACTGCAACCGGTGTGAATGCCCATGCGTTCTCAGTTGCGGATGGCAAACAGTTGTGGACCCAGCCCGTTCACCCGGGACTCGAAGCAGTCGGCGTTCCCCTTGAACCTGCTGTCACCAGAACCGCCGGAGGAAGGAGCGCGGCGATCTTCCTGCAGGCAGCAGCTCCCCCCGCGGATGATGGCGGCGTCGCGTGGTGGACTTCCCCCGTGGCCTTCGACCTGCGAACCGGCAAGGAACTTTACCGCGGAAGGGAAGAACTGGTCAGCACGCGCCCCTTTGCCTGCGACAACCTCCAGGAAATGTGCTTTATCGCCTACGACGAGACCTCCCAGTCTGTAGAACATTGGGTGGACCTTGAATCCGGTGAGGACCTGGCCGGTCCCGAGATTAATCCGCTTCCCGGCAATTTTCGGCCCGTCGGCAAGCAACTGTACTCGGTGGTGGCTGACGGCATTGAAACGCTTGCCCACGTCTCTTTCGGCGAGGTCCTGTGGGAAGTAGAGATAGAAACCGTTTTTGGGAAGGGCGCCACCACCGACATGGGCTGGCACTTCAACTACTCCGAAAAACTGGATCTTTATGTTGGCTCCGTTGGCATCAACCCTACGAACTTCTCTCCCGACAAATTTACGGAACAAAGCTTCTCGCTGAACCTGCGTGAAACTACCAAAACCGTTGGACTCCGGGCTTCCAGCGGGCGGGTTTTGTGGACGGCTGAGGGCACGCAGCTTGAGTGCGCCAAAACCCTGGGCACTGCCGCTTCCAAACTGGGCGGCGGGGATGGATATCCCGTCCGGTGCGAGTACGTAGACGGTCACATCGAATTTCCCGCCGGCACATACCGGGGCAGCCACTCGAAAGTGGTGGGGTACGATCCCCTCACCGGAAAGGCCGCATGGGAATCCAAGCCAGTGGAAGTACACAGTTGGGAAACCACCGGCCTCATACCGTCAGCAAGCCATGGCGACTTCGTGATTACGGGCCACTACGCGGACTCAACCCTGGTGGACACCCGCACCGGGAAATTCCGTGGGGCAAGCTTCCAAGACGGTTTTGTCTGCTGGGAGGAAACCACGTACACCATGCCGCTGAATGGGCCCAACAAGGATCAGCCGGGTGGTGGGATCGCAGCCGGCTCGCGTACGGCCTTTCCGTGCCTCAAGAGCGGCAGCCCTGCTCCATCACTGACCTATGGTGCCCTGACCGACGTGAGCACTGTGGACAGTGACATGGCGGTCATCTCCTTGAAAGGAAAAGTGGCCGGATACAAGCTCCTCAAGGAATTCGTCTAGCCCTTGAAAACGGGCGCCCGCTTCTCTTGGAACGCCCGGAAGCCTTCGGCGTAGTCGTCGGTCTTGCACAGCCGTGCCTGCTCCGTGTTCTCCTCCGCCATGGAAGCCCAGAGGCCCAGGCGCTGGTCACGGATGTGGGCCACGAGTTCCTTCGACGCGTTGAACGCCGATGTCGCCCCAAGAGCAACTCGTTGCACGATCTCCCGGGTCACGGGCAGCAATGAATCTGCCGGCATTGCGCGGCTGAACATCCCCTGCTCCACGGCTTCCGCGCCGGAGATAAGGTCCGCGGTGTAGATCAGATCCAGTGTGCGATGCATGCCCAGGCGCTCCGTGAAGTACCAATGCCCGCCCGAGTCCAGCGTGGCACCGAGCTTGGCAAAGGGTGAGCCGAACTTGGCGTTGTCCGCCACGTACACAACGTCCGTGGCGAGCAGCAGTCCCAGCCCAACCCCCAGGCAAGCACCGTGAGCAGCGGCAAACGTCGGCGCCGGGAACGCGGCCATCTTCTTCAGCAGTGGCTCCACGAGTCCGCCGAGGTACGCCTGGGCGTCGTCGGTCTCCGGTGTCACTCCTGAGATGTCGCGGCCGGCACAGAAGGCGCGGCCCTCTCCGCGAAGCAGCAGCGCCCGCACCTCACCGCGTGTGGCGGCGGCAGCAGCGTCGTCGTACGCTTTGTCCAGTTGGGCAAGCGCGTCCTCGTTGAGCGAGTTCAGCTTGTCCGGGTAGTTGAGGACGATTTCGGCAATACCGTTGGCAATGGAGAGCTCGATCATGGGGACTCCTTAGACGTCGAAGTCGACGGTAACTTCTTCGCTGGTGGGGTGGGACTGGCAGGTGAGGACGTAGCCCTTGTCCAGCTCGTCCTGTTCAAGGGCGTAGTTCTCATCCATGGTCACCGTACCGGTGATCAGCTTGGCGCGGCAGGTGCCGCAGACACCGCCGGCGCACGCGAACGGAACGTCGGGGCGGACACGCAGCGCGGCGTTGAGGATGGATTCGCGGGCGTGCGTGGGGCTGGCGACATCGCCGGTCAGGCCATCGAGCTTGAAGGTGATCTTGTACGTGTCCTGCGACTCGTCCTCCACAACCGGGCGGCCGGCGTTGCCCTCGGGGCGGTCCGGGCGGCCAGTGGTGAACAATTCGAAGCGCACGTGCTCGGGCTCCACGCCGCGGGAGGCGAGGGTGTCACGGCACAGTTGGACCAGTTCGAACGGCCCGCATAGGAACCACTCGTCCACGTCCTCGGCACGGATGGCGCTGCTAAGAAGCGTCTGCAGCTTCTCGGAATCGATGCGGCCGGTCATCAGCGGTGCGATGCGCTGCTCGCGGGACAACACGTGATGCAGCGCCAGGCGCGACGGGTACTTGTCCTTCAGGTCCGCCAGCTCCTCCAGGAACATGACATCCATGGCAGCTTTGTTGGCGTAAACGAGGTCGAACGTGGTTTCCGGGTTGGCTGCCAGGAGCGTCCGCGCGATCGCGATCACCGGCGTGATGCCCGAACCGGCGGCAATGGCCACGAAGCTGCCAGGCTCCCCGGCCAGCTCCTCCGGGTGGTTCATGGAGTTCATGACGTTGTGCTGGACCGAGGCGCCGTCCTTGCCGTGCCTCGAAATGAACGCACCCTGCGGGCTCATGACGTCCAGGACGTCGCCGGCCTTGAGTTCGGCGTTAGCCCACGTAGAGAAAACGCCGCCCAGGTCCTTCTTGATGGCCACGCGAATTTCGCTGCTGCCGTCCTCAAAGCTGCGCGGCTCTGCGCAAATCGAGTAACTGCGGCGGACCTCGTGCGGCTCGCCGCTCTCATCCGGCAGCGTGGTGCGCAATGCAACGTACTGGCCGGGCAGGTAGTCGTACTGCCCCGCCAGCTCGGCGGGAACCCCGAACGTGACCTCAATGGCATCGTCAGTAAGGCGCCGGACTTCCGAGACGGTCAGGTTGTGGAAAGACGCACGACGGCGGCTGGCCGTCTGGGTTTCGGTGGTCATGGAATTCCTTAGAGGACTTTGAAGTAGTCGAACGGTTCCTTGCAGTCCTGGCAGACGAACAACGCCTTGCAGGACGTGGAACCAAAGCGGGTGAGTTCCTTGGTGTTCAACGACGAACACTGCGGGCATTTCACGGCCAGGCTCAGGCGGACAGGACCGGAGTGGCCACCTGCGGCAGCCATGCCGCTGGGCGGAGCGATCCCGTATTCCTCCAGCTTGGCCTTGCCGGACTCGGTCATCCAGTCAGTGGTCCACGCCGGCGACAAAACCAGGTTCACGTGAACGCTCGCGTAGCCCTCCTTCTGGAAGGCTGTCCGCAGGTCGTCACCGATGGCGTCCATCGCGGGGCAGCCCGAGTACGTGGGCGTGATGGTGACCTCGACGGCGGTACGTGAGGCACCGCCGTCGTGCTGGTTTCCAGTGGTGGCCGCCTCAGGCGAGTCAACGACGCGCACGCCGCGGAGGATCCCCAAGTCCTCGATGGTGAGGACGGGGATCTCCGGATCGCAGACCGTGGAGGCGATGTCCCAGGCCCGCTGCTCAGCGGTCTTTGACTGCGTCCCTGACAGGGTAGTCATGCTGGTCACCAGCTCGCGCCGGGATGCTCGCGGGCCAGGACCTGCATTTCAGCAAGGATGTAGCCCAGGAACTCGGAATGCTTGCCCTTGCGGCCGCCGCCCAGCGACTGCGGGACGCCGGGGATTTCCAGCTCGGCCTCAGCCATGATCTCACCGGTAAGGCGATCGAATTCGGCGCGGAGGCTGGAGGGCTGAACCGCGACACCGGCCTCGGCCAGGCGCGTGGTGAGCTCGTCGTCCTCGAAGAGTTCGTCCACATACGGCCATACGAGCTTGAAGCCTTGGATGATTCGTGCGCGGGACTCGTCCGTGCCGCCGGCCAGGCGAAGCACCCACTGCGCGCTGTGGTCGCGGTGGTAATCCACTTCCTTCACGGCCTTCGCGGAGATGGCTGCCAGGGTGGCGTCCGTGGACTCCATGAGCTTGGTGTAGAGCTCGAACTGGTAGAAGCTCACGATGAACTGCCGGGCGATGGTCACCGCGAAGTCGCCGTTGGGCTGCTCAAACAGGTGTGCAGAACGGAATTCGTGCTCGCGGCGGAAGTACGCGAGGTCGTCCTCGGACTTGCCCCAGGCAGCACCGGCATAGGTCAGGAAAGACCTTGCGTGGCCCAACTGGTCCAGCGCGATGTTGCCGAGGGCGATGTCTTCCTCGAGCTCGGGAGCACGGGAAATCCAGTGGCCCAGGCGCTGGGCGAGGATCAGGCCGTCGTCGCCGATGCGCAGCGCGAACTCTGCAACATCTTCGCTGGGCTTGACCTGTCCGCGGCTGATTTCCAGCGCGATATCCTCAGGGCGCAATGCGTTGCCCGGCGTAATGCGCGTGGCGCTTGCCGAACCGTCGCCGGAAGCACCGGCTCCCTGGACGCCAACGGAAATGTCGCCGTGGCCTTCGATGGCGAAGTCAGTATCTTTAGTGCTCACAGGTGCTTCACGCCTTCGCTCTTGGTGTAGTACGTTGCGTGGCGGTAATCCTTGCCCTGCGGGGACTCGAAGAAGGAACCCTTGGAGTCGGGATCGCTGGAGGAAATCGCCTCCGCCGGGACAACCCAAATGGAGACGCCTTCATTGCGACGGGTGTACAGGTCCCGGGCGTTCCGGAGGGCCATGGCCGCATCCGGAGCGTGCAAGGAACCTGCATGCACGTGGGACAGGCCGCGGCTAGAGCGCACAAAAACCTCCCAGAGGGACCATGGGGATTCCTGGTGCTCTTCAGTGGTGGCCGCAACCTTGGGGGCTTCGCGGTTGATTTCGCTGGCGGCGCTGGCCGGTGCTTCCGGGTTGCCGTGGGGGCTCATGCTGCGTGTTCCTTCTGTGCTTGCTTGCGGGCGTACGCCACTGCGGCTTCGCGAACCCAGGCACCGTTTTCGTGTGCCTCACGGCGGCGCTCGACGCGCTGCGAGTTGCAGGGACCGCGGCCGGCCAGGACTTCCTTGAACTCGTTCCAGTCCAAGGGTCCGTGCTCCCACTTCTTGGTTTCTTCGTTGAAACGGATGTCCTTGTCAGGCAGGGTCAGGCCGAGGACCCGGACCTGCTCCACCATCATGCCGACGAACCGGCTGCGCAGCTCGTCATTGCTGAAGCGCTTGATGTTCCAGGCCATGGATTGCTTGGAGTTGGGTGAATCGTCATCCGGCGGGCCGAACATCATCAGGGACGGCGCGTACCAGCGGTTTACTGCGTCCTGAGCCATCTGCTTCTGCGCAGGAGTACCGTTGGCGAGTTCCAGCAGGATCTCGAAACCCTGGCGCTGGTGGAACGATTCTTCCTTGCAGATGCGCACCATTGCGCGCCCATAAGGACCGTACGAGGCACGGCACAGGGGCACCTGGTTGCAGATGGCGGCACCATCCACAAGCCAACCGATAGCCCCCATGTCCGCCCAGGAAATGGTGGGGTAGTTGAAGATGGACGAGTACCGGGCCTTGCCGGCGATCAGGTCTTCCATCATCTGGTCCCGGGACTGGCCCAGGGTTTCGGCGGCCGAGTAGAGGTACAGGCCGTGACCGGCCTCGTCCTGGACCTTGGCCATGAGGATGGACTTGCGCTTCAGGCTCGGTGCCCTGGTGATCCAGTTGGCTTCCGGCTGCATGCCGATGATTTCCGAGTGTGCGTGCTGCGAGATCTGGCGCAGCAAAGTCTTGCGGTAAGCCGCCGGCATCCAGTCGCGCGGTTCGATGCGCGAGTCCTCCGAAATAATGCGATCAAAATACGCCTGTCCGGCTGCCTCCCGCTCCTGCTCTTCCGGGGACAGCTCAGCGGGCACTGACTGCAGATTCTGCGATGCCATGGTTGCTCCTAATAAATTACCGACCGTTCGTTCAGAATATGCGGAGCGGGTGATTTCAGTCAAGCGTTCGTTCCCGGGTTTGGACTTGATTCCGCGGCTCCGCGTTGTTGACAAGATCCGCGCTGCCCGCCGTGTTAACTTGGGGTGGGACCTCAGCTGTCCCCAGCCAACGCTAGAAAAGAGCCTTACGTGGAATCGCCCCAGCCCTTCAGGATTCTCACCGTCTGCACCGGGAACATCTGCCGCTCCCCCGTGGCCGAACGACTGCTGCAGACCGGGCTCAACCAGGTCAGCCCCGGAGCATTCGAGGTCCGCAGCGCCGGAACGCGGGCCATGGTGGGTGAGCCAATCCAGCCGCTCTCAGCCCAAATCATCAGCACGTTCCACGGCAGCCCCGACGGTTTTGCCGCCAGGCAACTGACCCCCAAGATCCTCAAAGAAACCGATCTGGTGCTGGCCATGACGTCCAAGCACCGCGGCGAAGTTCTCCAGCTGGATGCGTCCCTGTTGAAGCGCACCTTCACCGTCCGGGAATTTGCCCGGATGCTGGCTGTGCTGGAGAACCGCGGAGATACTGCCCAGGCCAGCGACATCACGGAATTCTGGCGTGCACTTCCCAGCAGGGCGGCCTCGGTCCGCCACCTCGCGTTGCCACCCGATCCTGCAGACAACGACGTGGTAGACCCCTACCGACGAGCGGAAGAGGTCTACCACCAGATGGAGGATGAGCTGGCCCCGGCCATCCTAGGCATCCTCCGGTTCGCGCGCCTGACGGCGCCGGCCTAATTGGTCATCACTAGTTGAGGGCAATCACCAGCATCTGGCTGGTGCCCGGAATGCAGGTCTGCAGGACAACTGCGGGGAACCCACCGAAGACTGCTGCCACATCGTTGGTGCTTCCCGGGTTGGGTACCTGGCCCCTGCCGGTGGCAGTGAAGGTTCCGTAGCCCGGGATGGAAACTGTCTCGCCGACGCCGATTCCGGAGAACCGTCCCCAGCCTCCGCAGAAATCATGCTCCGTGATGAACGTGGCGTAGGCGTTGGTTGGCGTGTAATGAATCGGCCCGATGCAGGCATCCACCATTGATTGTCCGCCGGCTCCTGCTACGTAGATGGTCCTGACAGCAGGTGCGGGAGCAGGTGCTGGTGCGGGTGCCGGAGCCGGGGCGGCAGCAGCGGGAGCGGCCGCGGCCGGTGCTTGGACAACAGGTGCAGCGGGAGCTGCGGGAGCCGGCGCCGGTGCGATCACCGCAATGGGCGGTCCGGTGAGCTTCAAAACCTGTCCCGGCACGATCACCGAGTAGGCGCTAAGGCCATTGGCAGCCAACATCGCAGTGACATCCACGCCGTAGCGCGACGCTATGGCACCAACAGTGTCCCCGGATACCACCGTGTAGAGATTGGGGTCACCAGCCGGGGCAGCAGGGGCCGCCTCGACAGGAGCGGGAGCTGGGGCGGCTGCTTCGGGAGCTGGGGCGGGTGCTTCGGCAGCGGGAGCTACTGGCACTTCAGCCGCCGGAGCTGCTTGTACTTCCGGCGCTACCTCTGCTTTCACATCCTGGATTGGCAAAGCCGCAGGTGCTTTAGCATTGTCGTCTTTTGTAAATGGCACCTGTTCATTTGAAACAGTTTGCTCACCCGCAGGCTGCGTCGCCCAGTTGACGACGCCAAAAAACAGCGGGATCAGCGCTAATATCGCGAGCACTGCGCCGGCAATCAACAGCTTGGATTTACTGGACTGCGGCCGCCGAACATCGCCATTGCTCTTGGTTGACAGGGACGTCTGAAGATCTAAGTCATTCATGTTCATGGGAAACCCCGGGACTCCATGGCTCTGGACCGCGCGTGACAGGCCCAGTGGGCCCGCGTGAGAGAAGCGCAGCAACGTATTTGGGAGGAGCACCACCCACAAATAGATGGGGGGTGCGGTCCACCGCTGAGCCGGAGGAACGGAATTGCAATAACCCTAGGAATTTCAATAGTAGGAAAGGGCAATGCCCGCCGCACGAGTAGGAACTACTCGACTTTCCTGCTTTTGGCCTTAACGGTTACTTGGGTATTACGCAGTTTCCAAGAAATGGACTACTTGCTTTTGGTGCGGGCTGGGTGCCGCGGCGCATGGTTACGCTCACGGACAGTACGACGGCGGCACTAAAGACGGGCGCGGAGGCGGCAGGCCGCCGTCGTACTCCCGGGAAAAGCTGATCCTCGGGCATGGGCCAAACGGATCAGCGATCGGCTTGCCCCGGCTCCGTCGCAGTACGTTGAGCCCAACCCAAGCCCTCGCTGCGGCTGCAACAACCAAGGAATTCATGACACTCTCCAACCATGCCCAAAACCCCTCCGCGGAATACGGATCACACCGCACAAAGAAGGGTAAGAAGACCGCCCGGAATGTGCTCCTTGGTTTTGCAGCTGCAGTTCTTTTGCTTGGCCTTGTTGCGGGCTCTTATGTCTTTAATCTGATGCAAAGCTTCAACTCCGGCTCTACCAAGATCCACAATGCCTTCCCGGAAGAATCCACCCGGCCCCAGAAGGCCGAAGGCAACACGGCAATGAACATTCTTGTCCTGGGCAGCGACTCGCGTGGTTCATCAGACGCGGATGTGGAGGCCAACACGGCCACCGATCAGCGTGCGGACACCCTGATGTTGGTGCACGTTCCCGCCGACAGGAAAAAGACCTACGCGATATCCCTGATGCGGGACCTGTGGATAGATATCCCCGGAGTGGGAGAATCAAAAATAAACGCCGCCCTTGCGTACGGTGGCGTCCCGCTGATGGTTCAGACGGTCGAGTCGCTCCTTCAGCAGCGCATCGACCACGTAGCAATGATCGATTTCCAAGGCTTCAAGGGTCTTACCGATGCCCTTGGCGGGGTTGAGGTGGACGTCAGGATTCCGTTCGCACCAAGCTCAGGACCCAAGGCAGGGCAAGTCTACGACGCCGGCAAGCAGACCCTCAACGGTGATGAAGCCCTCGCCTTTGTCCGCGAGCGCAAAGCGTTCAGCGACGGCGACTACCAGCGCGTTCGCAACCAACAGGCATACCTCAAGGCCATCATCGGCAAGGTCATTGCCCGGGAAACCCTGACCAACCCGGTCACCATCAGCAATATGGTCTCCGCTGTGTCCCCGTTCGTCAGCGTGGACAAGGACTTCGATGCCGCGGCAATCGGCAGTCTCGCCTTGTCCATGAAGGACGTCCGGGCGCAAGACACTGTGATGTTCACCCTTCCGACCCTTGGCACGGGAACATCGCCGGACGGGCAGTCGATCGTCCTGGCTGACACCACCGCGATCGCCGATGTCACAGCGGCACTCGCCAAAGATCAAGTGGATGCGTACGTCACGGCCCACGCGCTCGACAAAGGGTTCTGAGCGGCAGCGGCTACTGAGCGGCAGCGGCTACTGAGCGGCAGCGGCTAATGAGCAGCGCCGGCTAATGAGCAGCGCCGCAGGGTGTTGGCGCTTAGGGTGTCGGCGCTTCCCCACTTAGTGAACGGAAACAGGAAACCGTCAACCCTTCCAATGATGTCCGCCCGGCTTGCTGTCTTGACGCAACCGGCTGGCGCTCCCACGTTCCGGCATGCGGAGACGGAATCCTCGGAATTGGAGCGGTGGTCGCCTAAGAAAAGGTACTGATCCTCACCCAGAACGATCGGACCGAAGCATCGCGGTGACCTGGCCGCCGTCGAACAGTCCAGCTCATCGCGGATGAACCCGAGGTCTTGGAAGATGTATGGTTCCGCAACAGCCGCACCATTGACTGTGACCTGGCCGCCAACATCGCAGCATTCCACGGTGTCGCCCGGCAACCCCACCACCCGTTTGACCAGGTACTCCGTGTTGGCGGGACCGATCCCCGTCAGCTCACCAAACCAGCCGACGCCTGTGCGCAGGGCACCGCGTTGGGGCGCAGCACCCCATCCGGCTGGCTTGCTGAAGACAACAACGTCACCCCGCTCGGGTGCGGAGCCGATGTAGGCAGTACGGTTCACAAGCACCCGGTCTCCTACATTGAGTGTCTGCTCCATGGACCCTGAAGGTACGGAGTAAACCTTCACAACAAAACCTTGGACCAAGGACACAACCATCAACGCAAGCACGACCTGAACCCATGGTGAGCGAAGCAGCCGACGGCGACTGACGCCTTTCGCTGACTCGGAACTCATCTGCGAAGAACGTTTAGAGGATGCCCGCACCGACAGGAACGGAGATGCTGCTGGTAGCTACAAGGGTGCGGCCGCCAATAACCACGGTCACTGTGACAGCGAAAGAAGCCAGCAGACTGACTGACACGCCCGTACTGGTGCCCGCCAATCCGAAAACAATCGGGAGATTCAGCGTGCCGTTGCTCGCGACGGTGACGGGCACACTATTGGTCCACGTGGTGGACGGGAAGCCGAACTGTCCCACCAACGGTGCGGTCTGGTACACCGTGGTGCGCTGGCTGGCGGTGGTGGCTGTCCCGTCGAAGGAATACACGCCAAAGCCGCGAGCCCGGCCGACGGGGATGCTGATGCCCGCAGGGCGGGCAACGGACACCGTCACAAGAGCGTCCTCCGTCACCGCACCTGGACCGTTGGTGAAAGTAAGCATGGTGGGAACGGTGACGAGTGACTGGGCCTGGAGCAAGCTAGTGCCGTCCAGCAGTCTGAGGCTGAGCAGCGAGGTGGACGAAGCCGTGAAGGCAAGACTCAAGGTGCTCACTGAAGCCACGGCCGCAGGGGCGGCGACTGCGGCAGCGATAACCGGCATGGACCAAGCAGCGCCTTTAACTACAGTGCGGCGGGAATGCGACTTGGAAACGGTAACTTCGTGGCTCATTGCTCTTCTTTCAGCTCGGAATGAAATCCAGCGGTTGGAACGCAGCGCCTTCCGAATTCCCGCCCTTGAGGAATAGACACCACCCACGGGTGGATACTCATAGTGAGCCGACGTTACGGCACCCAGGACGCAGTGCAACAGGTGACGTAGTCAGAAGGGCTACGCTCACATTCGTTCTCCAGACGTAGTTCGAAAAGGCGATCCGGGAAGCACCTCCCGGCAACCAACCGCCGGGGCCTACGCCAGCTTCTTCGCTACTGCCAGGCCTGCCAGGGCCCCGAGTGTGTTCGCGATGACATCGGACAGGGCGGTCACCCGGCCAGGTATCGCCAATTGGAGAACCTCAATAGTCCCTGAGGAAGCAGCCGCGAGAAGGGCCAACGTCCACCAACTCCACAGCACAGGCCTCAAGAGACGGACGAACGCCCCGAACGGGACGAACAAGACGATGTTCGCGACGAACTCCACTCCAATGCCGGCCGCATCCGGTGGGAGACCGAGAAAAGAAAGCCAGCCGGCAATGACCCCCACAAAGCCTGTGACAGTGCTTGCTTCACGCGCGGGCAAAAAGACAACGAAGGCCAACGAAACGAGGTAGGCGATGAACAACGCTTTGAGCCACCACGTGGAGTACTTCCGGGCAAGCACCGCTGGCCTTTCCTGGCGCCTGGGACGCCACAGGTATGCGTCCGCGCTTCCATCCAAGGGCAGCGCCGGGGCAATCATGAACAACAGCAACTATAGAAGCGAACCGGACTCCGGCCGGGTGCACCAAGCGGCATGGGCTAAAACTGCTTGATCTGCTGCTCACCCGGGCTTTTTCGGCGTATGCTCTCCTCAGCGCAGGATAGACGCGTTGTTCGCTTTGGTGGGGCCACTTTTGAAGGCGGGGGTTCAGTGGCAGGAGTGAAGCACGGAGTTCTTCCTTTGCGCTCGTCGTTGCAGCAGAAATTACCGCTGTTCCTGGTGCCGGTTGGCGTCTGTTTGGTGCTGCTTGCGTACGGTCTGGCAAGCGGAGCGGGCACGACGACGGCGCAACTGGCCGGCGACCTGGCCATCCTTCTCGCTGCACTCACCGCGCTGACCACCCATACCCTCGCTGCCCGGAAGCGCCAGGACAACAACCCGGGCCGCTGGTTCATCGTGGCGGGCTTGGCTATCTGGAGCGCCGGGCAAACGGTGTGGACCATCAATGGCATCACCCTGAACCACCAGTACCCGTTCCCCTCCTTCGCAGATATCGGCTTTGTTTGGTACGCCCTGCCCACGTCCATCGGACTGGTGCTGCTGTTAAGGGGCCAGGGGCGGCGTATTCCACTGCGCCGCACCATCCTGGACGCGGGAGTGGTGGCTAGCTCCACGTTCTTCATTGCGTGGAGCTCCGTGCTGGGCCCCTTGGCCGGAGCCACGGGCCAGGACGCTTTTGCCCAGGCCACGCAAATGGCTTACCCCATCGCAGACGTTTTCATGGTCTCCGTGGTGATCGTCCTGACCATGCGCGCAGCCCGGGGCCGCCGGCTTCCTTGGCTGAGCCTGGGAATTGGCTTCTGGGTCCTCGCCATTACAGACCTGGCGTATATGAGCTTCACGCTCCAAGGCATCTCCGGTGTCACGGGATCCCCCTTGGCGCTGGGGTGGGTGCTCGCCTTTCTGTTGGTGGGGCTCAGTCCCTTGCTCCCGGAATCAGGCACCCCGCAAAAAGACGGGCGGGTCTACGCCGCAGCCCTCGAGCTGCTTCCCTATCTGCCCGTGTTCAGTGCCGTGTTCTTCTCGCGCAGCCGTCCCATCGGGGAGGACCGCATCCTGCTGGTCACCGGGCTGGTGGTGATTGTCTTCGTGATCGTGCGGCAGGTTCTGATCGTCGTCGAAAATGTGACGCTGACCCGCGAACTCGAATCGAAGGTGGCCCAACGCACCGCCGAGCTTGAGGGTTTGGGGGCAATCGTCAATTCCTCCGGCGACGCCATCATCGGCGAAACCCCCGACGGCGTGATCACCAGCTGGAACCCCGGCGCCGAGCGCATCTTCGGCTACCCCGCTTCTGAAGCAATCGGCCGGCAGGGAGACTTCTTCGTTCCACAGGACGTGATGGAGAACGAACGCCGGGCGTTGGAAAGCACCGCCCAAAGCGGCCAGGTGCAGAACTACGAAAGCCAGCGTCGACGCGGCGACGGCAAGGTTATCCCCGTGTCCGTGACGCTCTCGCCCGTCCGGGGCGAATCCGGCATCCGCGGCGTCGCCACCATCTCCCGCGACATCACCGAACGCAAAGCCGCCGAGAAGGAACTCCTCGCAGCCCGCGAAGCAGCTTTGGAGGCCAGCCGCCTCAAGTCCGAGTTCCTGGCCACCATGAGCCACGAGATCCGAACTCCACTCAACGCCGTGATCGGGCTGACCTCGCTCATGATGGACACGCCCCTCAGCGAAGGCCAGAGGCAGTACGCGCAAGGAGTGAAGGGTGCGGGCGAGGTCCTGCTGACACTGATCAACGACATCCTTGACTTCTCCAAACTTGAGGCCGGCAAAGTGGACCTGGACATCAACGTCTTCGACCCCCGGGAGCTGGTGGAAGAAGTAGCAGGACTGGTTGTGGAAGCTGCACAAGGCAAGGACCTGGAACTCATTTCCTACTGCCACCCGGACGTTCCGGCTCGCCTGATGGGCGACGCCGGGCGCATCCGGCAGATCCTGCTCAACCTGTCCTCCAACGCGGTCAAGTTCACTCCCGACGGTGAAGTGGAAGTCCAGGTCTCCGTTCTTGCCCACGACCCAAATCTTGCCCACGACCCGAACAAGGCATCCCTGCGCTTCGAGGTAAGGGACACCGGCATTGGCATCAGCGCCGAAAACCATCAGAGGCTCTTCGAATCCTTCGCCCAAGCGGACGCCTCCACCACACGCCGCTACGGAGGAACGGGACTGGGCCTGGCCATCTCACGGCGCCTCACGGAAGTCATGGGTGGCAGGATCGGCCTGGACAGTGAGCCTGGAGTGGGCAGCCGCTTCTGGTTTGATCTTGAACTGCCTCTTGGCCCGGCCGCCACAGATACCGAATCCTTGCCTGCCACGTTGGCCGGACGCCGGGTGTTGGTGGTGGACGACAACGCAACCAACCGCTTGGTGCTCGATACCCAACTGGCCAGCTGGGGCATGGTCCCCGTCTCGGTTGCCGACGCTGCCTCTGCACTGGACGAATACCGGGCTGCGGCTTCATCGAGCCACCCGTACGACATCGCCGTTGTGGACATGTGCATGCCCGACACGGACGGGCTTCAACTTGCCCGCAACATCAAGAACGAGAGCAACGGTTCCGGCGGGCCGGGGATCATCCTGTTGACCTCCACCATGCAGGTGGAAAGGAGCGACCTTACCTCGGCGGGAATCCGCGAATACCTCACCAAACCCGTGCGCAGCTCCGAGCTCTACAACCGTCTCCTGCGCGTGCTGGCCACAAAGACCACCGGCGCACCTTCAGCGCCGGCGATTAATCACCCCGTTGAAACAGCCGATCCTGTGCCGCGGCTCGGGAAGCTGCTGGTAGCGGAGGACAACGAAGTCAACCAGCTAGTGGCCCGTGGCATGGCGAACCGTCTCGGCTATGAAGTGCACATTGTGGACGACGGCGAGCAGGCCGTTTCCGCCGCACTATCCGGCACGTACGCGGCGGTGCTCATGGACTGCCACATGCCCGTCATGGACGGCTTCGACGCAACCAAGGCCATCCGTGCCCGCAACGGTCACTCCGCCAGGATTCCCATCATCGCCATGACGGCCGGCGCCCTGGATGAGGACCGCGAGCGCTGCTTCGCTGCGGGCATGGACGACTACATCAGCAAGCCCGTGGATCTGGCCAAACTCGCTGAAGTCCTCGCCCGGTGGGTACCGCAACAAGAGCAAACGTCGACGGCGGGTGGCTGGGTGGACGCCGCAGCTTCGGCGGCCGTCGCACAACAGCCGGCGGAAGCACCGGCGTCGAACGTTGTTGTTCTTGACGAGGAACGGCTGCAGATCCTGCGGGAGCTGGGACCCGCCGACGGTTTTGGTCTCTTGCCCGAGGCCATCAGGGCTTTCCGGCAGGATACCCAAAGTGCCTTGGAGACGTTGCGCGCTGCCCTGGCAACCGGTCAAGCCGCAGCTGTGGAGGCGGCAGCGCACAAGCTCGCGGGCGCGGCAGCCAACATAGGAGCGGTTGGAGCTGCCGGCCTTTGCAAGGATCTGGAACGGCTCGGACGCGATGCAGGACCGCAACTGGGAGCCGATGGAGCGCTGTTGCTGGGCCACTTGGACACTGAACTCACGCGTGTGAACCAGGCACTCGAACGCACCCTCACCGGAGCAGACTTAAAGGGAACACCATGAAAATCCTCATCGCCGACGATGACCAGATCTCCCGAATGATTACCAAGGCCGCCGTGGAGCAGTCCGGCCACGAGTGCATCGTGGCCGTTGACGGCGACTCTGCGTGGCAGCTCTATAAGGAACACAGCCCTGAAGCTGTGGTGACCGACCTCATGATGCCCGGCCTCAACGGGTTGGATCTTTGCCGCGCCATCCGGGCGGCCGAGGAAGATCGCTATACCTACGTGATCCTGGTGACCTCGCACGGTTCCCGGAAAGATGTCTTGGCCGGAATGGAAGCCGGAGCTGATGACTACGTCACCAAACCCTTGGATCCGTTCAGCCTCCACATCCGCCTCCTGGCCGCCCAACGCATCACCTCCTTGCACGCTGACCTCGCCCGATACCGTTCTGCGTTGACTGAACAGGCGCGGACGGACCCGCTGACAAAACTGCACAACCGCCTGAAATTGGCCGAGGACCTGGGCACACTGCACGGCGGAGGCGCGCCGGATCTGGACTACTGCCTGGCCATGGTGGATGTGGACAACTTCAAGAGCTACAACGACATCTACGGTCATCAGGCGGGCGACGCTGCACTGATTTCCATCGCGTCAACGCTGGCCGGTGAGGTGCGGAAGTCTGATGGCGTTTACAGGTTCGGCGGCGAAGAATTCCTGTTGCTCCTGCGCGATCAACGGGCCGCCGACGCACGGACGGTGATGGAGCGTGTTCGGACCGCGGTGCAGGAGCTGCGGATCGAGCATTCCGGCGATCCCGACGGCGTCCTGACCATCAGTGCGGGCATCTCGGCCTTTACCGACGGTCACCGTGCCGGAACCGAACAACTCCTGCGTGAAGCCGACCTCGCCCTGTACGCAGCGAAGGCCTCCGGCCGGAACCGGGTGTCCTTGGCAAAGTCGTGACGCTGATCCGGAGGTCCCGGCCGCTCTGAGCGAAATAGCTGGTTCTGTGTCAGAGCCCGTCTATAGAGTGGCCACATGAGCCACACTTCTTCCGTGCCTGCCACCACCGCTGCCAAGGCACCCACTCTCCAGCCTCCTGTCGCCAAGCAGATTCCCACGCGCCGCGAACACCACGGCGATGTCTTCGTGGACAATTACGAGTGGCTCAGGGAAAAGGAATCCTCCGAGGTGGTGGACCATCTCAAGGCAGAGAACGCCTACCAGGAGGCACTGACGGCGCATCAGGAACCGCTTCGCGAAGCGATGTTCCAGGAGATCAAGGGCCGCACCCAGGAGACGGATCTTTCCGTGCCCGCCCGCAAGGATGGCTGGTGGTACTACAGCCGTTCCGTGGAGGGCAAGGAGTACAGCATCCAGTGCCGTGTCCTGGCCCGGGACACCGGCGATCCTGTGGCGGACTGGACTCCCCCGTCAGTCGAGGCAGGCGTTGAGCTTCCCGGCGAGCAAGTACTTTTGGACGGCAATATCGAAGCAGAAGGCCAGCCGTTCTTCAGCATGGGCGGTGCCGCCGTGACCATCGACGGCAACCTGTACGCCTACGCGGTGGACAACTCCGGAGACGAACGCTTCACCCTCCGGATCAAGGACCTGCGCACAGGTGAACTCCTCCCGGACATCATCGAGGACATTTTCTACGGAGTGGCTTTCTCCCCGGACGGTATGCGCCTCTTCTACACAGTGGTGGATGATTCGTGGCGCCCCTACCAAGTGAAGTCCCATATCCTGGGCACGCCCGTGGCTGAGGATGAGGTCCTTTACCAGGAGGACGACGTCGCCATGTGGCTCGGCTTCGACCTCTCCTCCGACCGCCGCCACCTGGTGCTCAGCATCGGCTGCTCCGAGTTCAGTGAGACGCGGCTGCTCCGTTTCGAAGACTACGACGCCGGCCTCCACACCGTCATTTCCCGCGAGCATCATATTCTCTACGAGGCCGAACCCTTCCTCCTGGACGGCAAGGAAACCCTGCTCCTGACCCACAACAAGGACGCCATTAATTCGATGGTGAGCCTGGTGGACCCGGCTGAACTCAGCAAGCCGCTGGCCGAGCAGCACTGGCGTACCGTCGTGGAGCATTCCGACGACGTTCGCGTCAACGGCGCTGGCGTGACGTCCACGCACCTGGTGTTGTCCGTCCGCAAGGACACCATCGAGCGCGTGCAGGTTCTCCCGCTGGCGGGTCTGGGCACAGCGACTCAAGGCGCGCCTGTGGAGCCCGCGTTCCATGAAGAGCTTTACACCGCGGGTGTATCCGGCTCCGACTACGAATCCCCCGTAATCCGCATGGGCTACACCTCGTACTTCACGCCGTCGCGCGTCTACGACTTCGTCCTGCCCACCGAAGAACAGCCCGGTGGCGAGTTGCTGCTGCGCAAAGAAAGCCCCGTGCTGGGCGGCTACTCCGCCTCGGATTACGTGGCCACCCGCGAATGGGCAACGGCCGACGACGGCACCCAGGTCCCGTTGTCGGTGCTCCGTCACGCTTCGGTTCAGCAGGACGGCACCGCCGCCGGGCTGGTGTACGGCTACGGCTCCTACGAGCTGAGCATGGATCCAGGCTTCGGCGTTGCCCGATTGTCCCTTCTGGACCGCGGAATCGTCATGGTGATCGCCCACATCCGCGGCGGCGGCGAACTGGGACGCAAATGGTACGAGGACGGCAAGAAGTTCACTAAGAAGAACACTTTCACGGACTTCATCGCGGCCACGGACTGGCTGGCTGGCTCGGGTTGGGTTGACCCTTCGCGCATCGCCGCCATGGGTGGATCAGCGGGTGGCCTGCTCATGGGCGCCGTGGCCAACATGGCCCCGGAAAAGTACGCTGCCGTGGTGGCGCAGGTGCCGTTCGTGGATGCCTTGACCACCATCCTGGACCCCGAGCTTCCGCTGTCCGCCTTGGAATGGGAGGAATGGGGCAACCCCATTACAGATCCCGAGGCTTACGCGTACATGAAGTCCTACACTCCGTACGAGAATGTGGGGGCCGTGCCCTACCCCAAGATCGCTGCCGTGACGTCGTTCAACGACACCCGTGTGCTGTACGTCGAGCCGGCCAAGTGGGTCCAGGCGTTGCGTTCGGCGTCCACGGGTTCCGAGCCGATCGTCATGAAGATCGAAATGGACGGTGGCCATGGCGGTGCGTCGGGCCGGTACGTGCAGTGGCGCGAGCGCGCATGGGACTACGCGTTCATCGCCGATTCCGTCGGCGCCACGGAACTGCTCCCGGGCGCCGGCCTCAAGTAGTAGGCACCCGCACCCATCTACATAGGAGATCAGGCCGTTCTCAGCCCTGAGAACGGCCTGATCTTCGACTCAGTTGGGCTATGCGACTTAGTTGGGTTATGCGACTTAGTTGGGTTAGCGGGCGCGGAGCAGCGCGTAATAGCCGGGGATGAGGTCCGGGGACGACGGATTACTCAACGGGCGCGTCTCGATGCTCGCTGAACCTTCCTCCACGAGGTTCCAGTCCGCCGTCGGGAAGGCCTTGGCACGTTGCGCGGCACCGAAGCGGCCAGGCATCGGCAGTCCCCGGATAGCCCCCTCAAGCGGCGCCGGGATGGAGTTACGAGTGGCTCCAAGGTGACTGACGTAATCCACAGGGGTACCGGGGAAGTTGGTCTCGGCCAGGAACACGCCACCGCGGGTCCCGACGACGGGCAGCAGGTTTGCGGCCAAAGCCGCCCGGTCGCTGCGGTCCAATACGTGCAGAACCCCGCGGATGAACACGTTCGCGTCCCCCTCCCAGCCCTTCGCTTCCAAAGCCGTTGCCACGATCTGCGCAGCGCCAGGTGCCGTCATGTCGCACACAGCGAACGACGCCGTCGTGATCCCTTCCGCCTCATGCCGGGCACGGTCCACCGCGTTGGCGGAATAATCAAGCCCCAACGCATGCGGGAAATGCTGCGCCAGCAGCCGGGTGAAACTGCCGTTGCCGCACCCCACATCAACTATGGGCAAGGCCGGGTCCAACTGTTCCAGCGTGGGGAGATAGCCATGCAGTTCATGGGCGCTTCCCGAATCCCACAGGACATCGCCCGAGGCACCGGTTGAACGGACCCTGCCCCAATACTGGTCCCACGCCGTGAGCGGGTCCTTGGGCGCGGCCGAGGACAGCCTGATGAGGCGGGGTATCAGCAGGTACTTCCTCAGCGCGGAGAACATTCTCCAAATATATGGGGCGCTAAGCCTCCACCAGCCACTCCAAGGCTTCTGTTTCGGATGTGAAGAACTTGGTAGGGCACGGCGGCTTCATGATGCCCAGGAAGAAGTTGGCAATGACCCTGTCCACAGGGGACGAACCCCACAGGGCGATCCGGGAAGCCTGGCAAGGCTTGGCAAACACTGACCGCGCGCCCCTGGTGACATCGTCCGTAGTCGCCATATCAACAATCATGGGGTGCCGGTCCGCACCGCAGAGTTCGTTCACCCTGTCCATGGCCCTTTGGGCATCCGCTTCCTTGATCCTGGCGCCACGCGGCCACGTCAGGCGCAGGATCCCGGACTCTTCGAGTTCCAGATCGAACATCACCTGTTGATGGTCTTGCGGTGTAGCTGGGTGGTCCACAATTCTCCTCGCACAGTTCAGGAAAGCTGCTGGGGACACCGGACCGGATCCCCCGCACTCACTCCCCCAAGGCTGTCTAATCCTGGAGCCAAAGTAAAGATGTGTCCCACGACTCAAAAAGGCCCATTTACAGTTAGGCCGCCATTGGCCGCGGTGCCGCTGATAGGGTGTTGCCAAATCCGGAATTACCACGGACGAATGTTGGAACGGAAGGGGCTCAGTGGGCGAGACCGTTGCCGGTGAACAGCATGCCTCGCGTTCGGCAGTCGTGGCCGACTCAGACCATGACCGTTTGGCGGCCACTACGTCCGCGCTCGATGCAGCGGGCTTCCAGGTTTTTGCTGTCAAGGACACCGCTTCCATGGCCATCCATCTCCAGCAACACCGCCCGTCAGTGGTGGTGGCGGAGAACTCCCTCGCCCACGGACTCGGCAGCCCCGGAGTTCCCGTGCTGCTGATTCTGGATGCGCAGGAGTTCGTGGACCTTGAGGAAGTGGAATCCTGGCGTGTAGCTGACTACGTCATCAGCCCGGTCCGTGCCGGTGAGCTCGTCCACAGGGTTGAAACCCTGATCGGCCGGTCAAGGGAACGCGCACGCTCACGCGGCGAAATCGAAGCACTCCGGGAGAGCCTCCGGAACGTCTCGGCGGCAATCCGGCAGACCAATGACCCGCAGCTGATCGCAGAGCATGTGGTTCGCGGATTTGGCGAGGCCTTGGCCGTGGATCACGTTTGGTTCGCCACTTTTCGCGATGAACGAGTCCCCAGCATCCGGGCGCAATGGAACCGTCCAGGCCTTCCGCTGCTGCCCGCCAGACTCGGCGAGAGCGAAAACATCATCACCGAAACTGCCAACCGGCTGTGGGCCGAAGCAGACGTCCTCGCCGTGGTGGACCACCGGGAAAACGCCGACTCAAAGATCGCCAAGGCACTGCTGGACTGGTCCGGGGAACTCAAACCCGTTTCCACCGTGCTGCTTCCCGTTGGCGAAGGCGCTTCCGCACTGGGCATCATCCTGTTGTCCACTGTGCAAAAGCGGCACGACTGGACCCGTCCCGAGATCGCCTTGATGCAACACGTTGCCGGGAACGTAGCCCACGGGCTCATCCAAGGCCACCTCATCAGCGCTCAACAGCGCGTCCTGCACCAGCTGAGGCAACTGGACAAGGCCAAGACAGACTTCCTGGCCACCGTGAACCACGAGCTGCGAACACCGCTGACGTCCATCACCGCCTACTTGGACATGATCCAGGACGGTTCCGGGGGCCCGGTCCCCGAGGGCATCCGGAAAATGCTGGATGTCATCGCCCGGAACTCGGACCGCCTACGCAGGCTCATCGAGGACATGCTCACGGTCTCCATGCAGGACGGCAGCAACCTGGACCTCAAACCGGTTGATATCGACAAACTCCTCCAAGTGGTGGTGGCAACGCTCCGTCCACTGGCAGAGTCCCGCCACGTTTCCGTGTCCTTCACGGAGGCCACCGAGGACATTGAGGTCACGGCAGACGAAGCAAAGCTGGAACAGGTGTTTACCAACATCGTGGCCAACGCCATCAAGTTCACTCCCGAGGGCGGCAGCGTGGGCATCACCAGTGCCATGTCAGCAACCGAGAACGGCCGGCTCTCAGCCCTTGTGCGGATTGCCGACAACGGCCTGGGTATCCCGGAGCACGATCTCCCCCATATCCTGACGCGCTTCTACCGGGCATCCAACGCCACCTCAGCGGCCGTGCCCGGCAGCGGACTGGGGCTGGCGATCGCCAACGACATCATTGGCCGCCACATGGGACGCATGGTGTTCGACTCCACCCTGGGCTCCGGGACCACAGTGTCCGTGGAGCTGCCGGTGGGAGGACCGTAGCTGGGAGGGTGCTGCTTTGTGGCTGTGACATCTGTGTCAAGGCCAAGCCTCAGAAATCTAAACCGCGGTCACTAATGCTCGACACGGAACGAAACAAACTGATGCCCCGGGCATCAGCCCGGGGCATCAATTTAGCTCAAGAGGCCTTGAGAGGCGCTCCCCCAATGTTTAGTTCGGCCACCAACCGATGCTGGTGGTGTTCGTCTTACCTGTGGTGGTGCTGTTCGGCCACCAGCCGATTGCCGTACTGTCCTGCGTAGGCTCGGCATTGGCCGGAGCAGCGAATCCTGTTACTGCCAGAACCGCCGCCATGAGCAGGGTTGCCGCAAATTTCTTCATCCGCTATGCCCTTTCGTACTGATGCGAATTTGTTGACTGTGACTTGAATAAAGTCACGGGGCAAACTATACGAGCTTTTCTTCCGCAATGACATGGATAATGGGCATATGCAAAGTCCCCACCTGGCCTCCCACCTTGTTGCCGGACTCAATGCACGCGCCAAATGGAAGGCGCGGGACTTTGACGAGGCCTTCAGGCTGGCAGCAGAGGCCGCTGAACTTGCCCGGGACGCCGGAGACGAACTCGCCTGGTGGAACATGCGTTACCTGCAGGCGGAGTGCCTCCGTGATCAGGGAAGCATCGAGGAATTCCTGGCGCTTGCGTCCACCCTCAATGATCACAGCCTTACCGCTTCCTCCCCCGAGCTTGGGGCGAAGGCACAAACAATGGTGGCCATTGGGCTCCAAGGTCTCGGCCGGCTTGCCGAAGCAGCAACCATGGCGGCCGACGCGGCAAAACTTGCTGCCACTGACCCGGATCTCCTCTACGTTCAGGTCCTGGCCCAGCGCGCCCTTATCGCGGCGTTGGCCGAGAGCCGACTGCTGGATGATGCGTGGCGGGAATGCCTTGTTCTGGAGACCCTGATTACCGATGACGTTGATGAGGACACAGCGGGTAAGGGTTACTGGGTGATTGGTAACGTTGCTTTCCTGGCTGACCGCGTTATGGACGGCGGCCGCTATCACGATCTGGCCGCCGAGAGACTTTCGCCGTCAAAGGACGTTGATTTGTGGGCACGCTTCAACCGTGCCTCTGCGGAAATGCGCCTGCAAGCAAAACTCGGTGACGCGGCCACCCTTCGTTGCATCGAGAGGGCAGAGCTCGCTACGGACATCGTGGGCGGTTCCGAGCGGGACCATCTGGAAATGTCCTTGGTCCGCGCCCATTGGAATTCCCTCATCGGTGATATGCAGGAAGCCCTGGCCATCCTCGAACCCCTTTGCGCGCGTTCATCCATTCTGGCCACCCAAACATCCGCCGAAGCGCACTTTCTATTCGCACGGACTTTGCTGGCATCCGAGAGAATTGACGAAGCGTTGGCTGCCTTCGAAGAAGCAGCAAAGCTCTTCGACCAAGCGGCCCTACCTGAGCGCAGCGCGGCCGTTCGCGAGTATCTTCGGCAAAGCGTCGAGCGCCGGGGCGGGCCGCACGGGGGGTGAGCATGTCTGAAGCAGAAATGTACTCCGCGAACGACCCCCGCTTAGGGATGCTCCTTGAAGGCATCGTCAGGTTGGCGGCGGGCGACCTGAACACCAGGATCCAAGTCTCCGACGCGCGCGATGAGATTGACGCCGTGATCATGGGCACCAACCTCCTGGCCGAAGATCTCCAAATCGTCTACGAAGAGCTCGAGCAACGGGTGCAGGCCCGGACACAACAGCTCAATGAGGCGCACCTGGCAATGCAGCGCATGGCGATGACCGATCCCCTGACCGGCCTGAACAACCGCTCCGCTTTCGCAACCGCCCTGACCAAGGCCCAAGCGAACGGCGGACAAGGCAACAAACGGCCGGCGATCCTCCTGCTGGATATGGATGGATTCAAGGCCATCAACGATTCCCTCGGCCACACCATCGGTGACAAAGTCCTGGAAACGGTAGCTAACCGGATCAGTGGCGCGGTTCGGGAACAGGACATGGTTGCCCGTATGGGCGGCGACGAGTTCGCAGTCCTTCTGACGGAGGTGACGCCCACGGAGGCCAGCGCCATTGGCAGCCGAATCCTCGCTGCCGTGGCGGGGGTGATGGAGATCGAGGGACAACATCTCCGCTGCGGGGTCAGCATGGGCCTCCGTATGGCCGACCCCGGCCAGCGGGCCGAGGAGCTCATGATGGAAGCGGACATTGCCATGTACGAGTCCAAGGCGGACGGGCGCGGCAAACTCAAGGTGTTCGCCGCTGACATGCTGCTCGCCAGGCAAATGCGGAACCAGCTGGTGGGGGAGCTCAAAGAGGCTATCGCCGGTTCCCAGCTGGTGCTCTACTACCAGCCCATCATCAGGCTGGACACCCGCGAAATTGAAGGTGTGGAAGCACTGGTCCGGTGGAACCACCCCACCCGCGGGATCATCATGCCGGACGAGTTCATCCCCATCGCCGAGGAAACGGGAATGATTTCCGATCTGGGCGGTTGGGTGCTCCGCACCGCCGTCGAGCAGTTAAAGCAATGGCGCAGCGACCCACTGACGGCGGGCCACAACTTCAGCATGCGCATCAACGTTTCGGCGGCGGACCTGCAGCGGCTGGAGTTCATTGAAGACGTTCGCGAAGCCTTGGCTTCAGCCGACCTGGATCCGTCGCTCCTGGTCTTGGAGCTGACCGAAAGTGCCGTCATCCAGGGCAACGATCTGGACCGTTATACGCTCAATAGCCTGCGCCGCCTTGGTGTGGGATTGGAAATTGACGACTTCGGCACGGGCTATTCCTCCATCAGTTACCTTCGCCAGCTGCCCGTGGACACGGTCAAGGTTGACCGGACGTTGCTTTCCGCCTTGGGCAGCGACCCGTCCCAGCCCGCCCTGCTGGCTGCTGTTCTGCAACTGATCCGCGCGTGCGGGCTGGCTGCTGTGTGGGAAGGCATCGAAAGCGCCGAGCAGGCCGAGTACCTGCTGAGCATCGGGTGCACCAGCGGTCAGGGTTACTACTTCAGCCGGCCACTGCCTGAAGCACAGTTGACCGAGCAGCTGAAGCATCACAAGACGTGGCCTGTCAGCTGATGGTCCGCGTCCATGGATGGTGCCGTGTGCGCCACTCCGAATCCAGAATCGCGTAGATGTTCTCTGTGGCCCACTGGCCTTTGTAATGCCAGTTGTCCACCAGCGTTGCTTCAAGCCGCATGCCCAGGCGCTTGCAAATGCCGGCCGAACCGTCATTGAGGGCGTCCAGCTTGGCCTCGATGCGATGGAAGGCCAGTTTCTCGAACGCCAGCTTCATGACGGCTTCCGCAGCCTCGGTGGCAATCCCGTGGCCGCGGGCCTCGGGATGGAGGATCCAGCCCAGCTCGCCCTGCCCGGTGCCCTCCAACCACTTCAGTACTACCTCGCCAAGCAGGCCGGGCTTGTCCTTATGCTCGATTGCCAAGCAAACCCAGTCTCCTTCCTGGTTGAATTCGAAGTTTGCGTACCGGCCAAGGACCTCCATGGACTTGGTTTTGGTCAGCTCGTTGCGCAACAGGAACCGGGCTGTTTCGGGCAGCGACTGGTATCCGTGGAACCGTTCGAGGTCTTCAGCTTCGAAGCGCCGCAGGACGAGTCGGTCGGTGATGATGGGAAGCTCAATTTCGGGCATGCTTCCGAGGCTACTAGCTACGGGTGAATCGTGGTCCAGTCTTGACACGTGGCGCGATCTGGGATTACCTAATGAACATTCGGTAAATAAAGCTGGAGGCAATGACGCATGGTTGAAACAACCCTCTCCGGTGCTCAGCACCACATCCTGACCAACGACTACGCGTCCGAATGGATGGGCATCGAGGTCCTCAAGCTCGACGACGGCCACGCCACCATCCGCATGCATCTCCGCCAGGAAATGCTCAACGGATTCGGCATGGCACACGGCGGAATGATCTTCGCCTTCGGTGACACCGCCTTCGCACTGGCCTGCAACCCGGCCAACCCCACGCCCAAGCAAGCCGCCAACATCACGGTGGCGTCCGGCGTCGACATCAACTTCATCAAACCGGCGTTCCAAGGCCAAGTGATCACCGCCGTCGCAAACCGCCGCGCGAGCACCGGCCGAAGCGGTCTGTACGACATCCAGATCTATGCGGCATCCCACGACGCAGCCGCCTCCCCCGAGGCGCCCGGGGAGCTCATCGCTGAGTTCCGTGGCCGCAGCCGCACCATCTCCAAGAAGTAGGGAAACCCATGACGCAGAACACTGTGGCCGCCCCCGCCACCTCCACGGCAGCTGCCCCCGTGCTGGACCGTGAAGAGACCATCTCCCGCGACGAACTGGAGGCCCTGCAGCTCACCCGCCTCCAGCACACCGTGGCCTACGCCTACGATCGCGTGCCGCTGTACAAGCGGAAGTTTGATGAGGTGGGCGTACACCCCACCGACCTCCGCGAGTTGAGCGACCTCGGCAAGTTCCCGTACACCACCAAAGAAGACCTGCGCCTGGAATACCCGTTCGGCATGTTCGCCGTCCCGCAGGACCAGGTTGCGCGCATCCACGCGAGCTCCGGCACCACCGGCCGGCCCACCGTGGTTGGCTACACCAAGAACGACCTCGCCAACTGGGCAACCTTGGTGGCGCGCTCCTTCCGCGCCTCCGGCGTCCGCCCCGGCATGAAGGTTCACAACGCCTACGGATACGGCCTGTTCACCGGCGGCCTCGGCGCGCACGCAGGCGCTGAAGCGCTCGGCTGCACCGTCATCCCCATCTCCGGCGGCCAAACCGAACGCCAGATCCAGCTCATCCAGGACTTCAAGCCCGACGCCATCCTGGCCACGCCCACGTACCTGCTCACCATCGCCGATGCCATGCAACACCAAGGCATCGACCCCACGTCCACGTCGCTCAAGTATGCCGTTTTGGGCGCCGAACCGTGGACCGAAGAGATGCGCCACGAGCTCGAAACGACCATGAAAATCAAGGCCTCGGACATCTACGGGCTCTCCGAGGTCATGGGCCCTGGTGTGGCCGGCGAAGCTGTTGAAACGCAGGACGGCTGCCACATCTGGGAGGATCACTTCCGCCCCGAGATCATCGACCCGTTCGACCACTCCACGGTCCTCGCCGACGGCGAACCCGGCGAGCTCGTTTTCACTTCCCTCACGAAGGAAGCGCTGCCGATCATCCGCTATCGCACCAAGGACCTCACCCGCCTGCTCCCCGGCACCGCACGCCCCGCGCACCGCCGCATGGGCCGCATCACCGGCCGCAGCGACGACATGATCATCCTTCGCGGCGTGAACCTGTTCCCGTCACAGATCGAGGAAATTGCGCTCCGCATCCCCGAGCTCAGCCCCCACTTCCAGCTCGAAATCACCCGCCCCGAAGGCAAGCGCATGGACTCGCTGACTGTGAAGATCGAGCGCCGCGAGAACGTCCCGTCCGAGGCAGGCACGACGGCGGCACACACCTTGCGTGAGCAGATCAAGATTCACGTCGGGTCATCCTGCGTAGTTGACGTTGTAGAGCCCGGCTCACTTGAACGGTCCAATGGCAAGCTTCGCCGGATCTACGACATGCGACCCAAAGGCTGAGCGCCGTCCACCACTGAGATCGTGAGAAAATGCCAGCATGCCTACTGAGACCACCACCAAGCGCGGACGGCCCGGTTATGACCAGCAGTCGGTGCTCCGCATCGCCGTCGACGTCTTCAACCGCCACGGGTACGACGCAACGTCCATGGGCATCCTGGCCGAAAATCTCGGGATCTCGAAGTCAGCCATCTACCACCACGTGCCGTCCAAGGGCGATCTGCTGAAGCTCGCCCTGGACCACGCCTTGGGCGGCTTGGAAGCCATCCTCGAGGAGCCGTCCGCTACGTCCGGTCCTGCTGATGCGCGGCTGGAGTTCGTGCTGCGGCAGACCATTGCCGTGCTGGTGGACCGGTTGCCGTTCGTGACCCTGCTCCTGCGCTTGCGGGGCAACACGGAGATCGAACGCGACGCCCTGGAACGCCGCCGCGCCTTCGACCACAAGGTGGCCGAGCTGATTGCCGCTGCCCGGGAAGACGGCTCCCTGCGCCAGGACATCGATCCCCGCACCGTCACCCGTCTGCTGTTCGGCACCATCAACTCGATCGTGGAGTGGTACAAGCCGGGCGGCTCTCTGTCCCCGGAGAAGCTCGCCGACGACGTCATCACCATGGCCTTCGACGGGCTTCACACAGCCGCCTGACGCTCTCTCACATCCCCCACCCTTCCGGCCAACCCTCACTCACATCCCCACCCTTCCGGCCAACCCTCACTCACATCCCCACCCTTCCGGCCAACCCTCTCTCACATCCCCCACCCTTCCGGCCAACCCTCTCTCACATCCCCCGGTGGCGGGCATGACGAAGCCAGGTGCCGCTGTCGTCGTGAAGTTCCTCATGGCTGCCTTCGGCCGGAACGACGAAACGCCTTTCCGCATTGAAGCGGAAAGGCGTTTTGTCGTTGCTGCAAGAGCGTCCCGTTCAAACCCGAGGGATCTGCGAGAGGGACCCGCTCAAACCCGAGGGATGTGAGAGAGCGTCCCGGCCAAACCCGAGGGATCTGCGAGAACGACCCGGCCAAACCCGAGGGATCTGCGAGAACGACCCGGCCAAACCCGAGGGATGTGAGAGAGCGTCCCGGCCAAACCCGAGGGATGTGAGAGAGCGACCCGGCCAAACCCGAGGGATGTGAGAGAGGGTCCCGCTCAAACCCGAGGGATGTGAGAGAGGGTTACTTCTCCACGAGGGTCAGGACGTCGTAGGTGGCCACGATTTCGTCGTTCTGGTTGGTCAGGACGGCGTCCCAAGCCACCTCGCCGTATTCATCAGTCTCGCGAGGCGTGATCTTCTTGGCCGTCAGCGTGACCCGAATGGAGTCGCCCGCGGCAACCGGGGTGATAAAGCGCAGGTTCTCCAGGCCGTAGTTAGCCAGGACGGGACCCGGAGCGGGCTCAACAAAGAGTCCGGCAGCCCAGCTCAGGAGGAGGTAGCCGTGGGCCACGATGCCGGGGAAGAACGGGTTGGCTTCAGCGGCTTCCTGATTGGTGTGCGCGTAGAACGTGTCGCCAGTGGAGTTCGCGAAGGCAGTGATGTCCTCAAGCGTGACTTCACGGAGGTCCGAACGTACGGCATCACCGATGCGGAGCGTGGACAGGTGCTTCCGGAAGGGATGCTCGCCCTCGGTCTCCACGGTGAAGTTCCGGTCCGCGCCGGTGTGCCACAGACCGGTAACCGCGGTCAGCATGTTCGGCGAACCCTGAATGGCCGTACGCTGCATGTGGTGCATCACGGAGCGGATACCGCCCAGCTCCTCGCCCCCACCCGCGCGGCCGGGACCGCCGTGAACCAAGTGCGGTACCGGTGATCCGTGGCCGGTGGATGAGCGCGCGTCTTCACGGTTGAGCATGTGAACACGGCCGTGGTGAGCAGCGATGCCGAGCACCAGTTCCCGCGCAACAGCAGGATCGTTGGTGCATACAGATGCCACCAATGAGCCGGAGCCGCGGGCCGCCAAGCGGATGGCGTCGGTGAGGTCCGAGTACCCAATCACTGAGGAAACCGGCCCGAACGCCTCCAATGAGTGCACTTCTTCCGCTTCGGCGTCTGCCCAGCTCAGGAGCACCGGAGACATGAAGGCGCCGTCTTCCACCACGCCTACGGTGCCGCCGACGGAGGTGACCGACGGCGAATCGAGAGATCCGTACGCAAGCTCACCGCCGGCGTCGAGCATGGACTGAACGGCAGCGCGAACGTCAGCGAGCTGTTCCAACGACGCCAAGGCGCCCATGGTGACGCCCTCGGCTCGGGGATCGCCAACCACGACGCGCTCGCTGATGCGCGCGCCGATGGCAGCCGCGACGTCGGACGTCAGCTCCTGCGGGACGATGACGCGGCGGATGGCCGTGCACTTCTGGCCGGCCTTGACGGTCATCTCGGTGACCACCGCCTTGATGAAAGCGTCGAACTCGGGGGTGCCCGGAATGGCGTCGGGTCCGAGGATTGCGGCGTTGAGGGAGTCGGTTTCGGACGTGAAACGGACGCCGCCCTGGACCACGTTCTTGTGGCCCTTCAGCGAGTTGGCAGTGGATGCCGAGCCCGTAAACGAAACGAGGTCGCGGTAGTCGAGCTCGTCCAGAATGGTGCGGGCGGAACCGGAAATCAGCTGGATGGAGCCTGCCGGAAGAATGCCGGACTCGACGATTGCCTTGACCGCCGCGGCGGCAACATAACCCGTGGGCGTGGCCGGCTTCACGATGGTGGGGACGCCGGCCAGGAACGCGGGAGCGAACTTCTCCAGCATGCCCCAGACCGGGAAGTTGAACGCGTTGATTTGGACAGCAACGCCGGGGATCCGGGTGTGGATGTGTTCGGCGACGAACGATCCGTCCTTGGACAGAGTCTCCATGGGGCCGTCCACCACAACCTGCGAGTTGGGCAGCTCGCGGCGGCCCTTGGAACCGAACGTGAAGAGCACGCCGATGCCGCCATCGATATCGATCATGTTGTCGATCTTGGTGGCACCGCTCTGCGAAGAGGATTCGTACAGCTCTTCGCGGCGCCCGTTGAGGTACATGGCAAGCTCTTTGAGCTTGAGCGCGCGCTGGTGGAAAGTCAGCTTCCCAAGTTCAGTTTGCCCGGTGGTGCGGCCGTGATTGACGACGGCGGCAAGGTCCAGTCCGTCGGTGCTGACGTTGGCCAGGACCTCTCCGGTGCTGGCATCACGGACCGGGACTTTCTTGGCGTCGGGTGCCGGCGTCCACCAGGCATCCTGGACGTAGCTGGGGACGGTTGCAACGGCTGTGGTTTCCGGGGCGACTGCGGTAGTGGTCATCGTCGACGGGTCCTTCCAAGGCACGTGAAATCGGCACGGTCATTGCTGACTGGAGCCAACATTACTGACCGGCCGTTCGGTAATATATACAGGGTACATGAATGCCCGGTGGAGTACAGCAGGAATTTTTCCGCTTTGGAGGACGCAACGAAGGGCCGGCCTCCATAGTGGGAGACCGACCCTTCACATTGCTGACACACGCAGTATGGCTACGAGGGTCCGAACTTGGTGTTGTAGCGGAACATGAATGCGGCCATGGCATCACGGTTCACGGGGAGCAAAGGCTTGAACGCCTTGCCACCGGCTTCGGCCCAACCCGTGGAGATGCCCTGGGCTGCGAGCCACGTGATCTCCTTGTAGAACTGGGCCCCGACGGGAAGATCAACGAACGGCGAAGTCGCCGGGGCAGTGAACTCAGGCTGCTCAGCCAAACGGTACATGAACGCAGCCATGGCATCGCGGTTCACGGGCTGCAACGGCCGGTAGGTCTTGGTCTTGTCAGCCTCTTCCCAACCGGTGGTGATGCCCTTGTCTGCCAGCCAGGTGATCTCTTTGTAGAACTTGGCGTCTGTGGGGAGGTCAGCGAACGGTGACACAGCAGGCGGGGTGAACTCAGGTTCGCCCAACAACCGGTACATGAATGCGGCCATCGCGTCACGGTTTACCGGAGTCAGCGGCTGATAGGTCCTGGACCCATTGGCTTCCCAACCCGTGGAAATTCCCGCATTGGCCAACCAAAGGATTTCATCCTGGAACTGAGCTCCGAGGGGAACATCGTCGAAGCCCCGGGTACCCTGCGTTGCAGTCGCGTAACTCAGTGTCCCAAGATTCGTGTTCTGGCCTACGAACGAGGAAACAGACCTGGCGTTCGTTGCGTTGAGGACATTTCCGGAGTAGATCGGGCCAGCCCCCTCGGGCTCAGCCGACACAAAGTAGAGTCCCGTGGTGAGGCCAGTGACATTGAAGGTACCGTCTGCTGCGGTGTAAGAAAACCGAGTCACAAGCGACTCGTGCTTGGTGTAAACGTTAACTCGCACGCCGCTCAGGGGAGCTCCTGTGGATCCCAGGATCTTTCCGGTAAGAGTTCCGCCCTGGCGAACGGTTGCGTTGACACTGTTTAGGGTCTGCCCGGCGGCTACGGTCACCGGCGTTGCGTTAGCAGCGCCTCCGGACTCGGGGAGGTCCTTATAAAGCTGTGCCTCGTACTTGGACACGAAACCCTTGGTCCGGTTGAACTGAACCGTGTACGTGCCAGGCAGCAGGTTCTTCAGCGCGTAGGTGGTCTGCGAGGTTTCCATGACCGTTGACGCTGCAACAGTGCCGTCTTGAGCAATGGCAGTAATGCTCATGCCCGGACCACTCATCGTGGGGCCAGGGGCGGGGGCACCCGCGATGGAGCCGCCGATAGTGGCAGCCGCAACGGCAGTGTCCTGGATACCAGCGAGCTGCTGTCCTTCAGTAACCGTTACTGACTGTGAGCTGCCGACTCCCGCAACACCGCCATGCCACATGTTCGCCCACCCGCTCTGGGCTTGGAACTGAATCTTGTAAGTGCCGGGCGCGAGGCCACCCACCACATAGTTTCCGGAGTCCGAGCTTTGGAGAAACGCATTTCCCGCGTAGCCGCTGTTCGCGTAGTCGGGACCCTTGATGACGTTGACCTGACCGGTAAAGGCAGCAGAGCCAGCCGGAACGGAGACCTTTCCGGAAATGAAGGCTGCTGGCTTCAGGGTCTGGTTGATGCCCGTGGTGGTGGCACCCGGTGAAACGTTGACGAGCGTTTTTGAACCATCCGGAGAGGTTGAATAGTGAGCATTCACCACCGGCGACGGCTGGAAGGGGTAGTTGAAGTTGACCCAGACGTTGCCTGCGGGAAGTCCACTAACCGTGAACGTTCCGTCCGAGGCCACATTCGCCGTTTGATAATACCCGACTTCGGGGCCGGCGAAGACAGTTATCTTGGACGCGTCAACGCCCGCCGGTACGGTGACCGTTCCTGAAATGCTTCCCGTGGCTGCTGCAAACGCCGGGGATGCGATCCCGGCAGGCAGGGCGCCCAGGACGAGTGCCGCTAGTAGTGTGATTGCGAGCCGAAAACGGCCGCGAGAATAACCCCTCATGGGTCCCCCATGTTTCATGCGAACGAAGGGGCCGCAAATGGCGGCCCCTCGCGATCCTAATGCAGGGAACGGGTAATACTAAACGCCGCATATTTGTGAAGTGAGAGAACGCTTCGCGGACGATTAGCCCCGCCTGAGCAGCTTCCGCATCAAAAGCATGGGCTTCTTCAAGAACTCCCCCACACTCGTCCGTACAACAACGGTCTGGCTCAGCGCCTCGAGACGCTCCAGGATGTGGTCGAGCTTGGCAGCGGACTCGTCCAGGCGTCGCTGCTGCGCGACAATGAGTTCTTCTTGCTCCGACAACACCCGCGTCAGGTAAAGCATGGTGCCAAGTCCGCCCTGCGCGGCCTGGTCACGGAGATAGTCGTCGCGAACCAAGGCATCGTATTGGGCATGTTCTGCGACCTTAGCGAAGATGCTGTTGCTGTGGTGGCCATCGGATTGGGGCCGCTGCGACCAGAAGGCGAGAGGTTCGCCGTCGAGGAATCCAACGCGCGAGTGGCTCAGCACGCGGAGGTGGAATTCCCAGTCCCCCACCACGGGCAGGTTCTCGTTGTAATAGCCCACGTGGTCGTGAAGATTGCGCCTGTACAGGAACGAAATGGGAACGGCACGGTTGATCTTGAGCATGTCAGCGAGCGTTATTTGCCGCATGTCAGCCCAAAAGATTTCGCGGCGGATGGGCTCGATCGCGCCGTCCACAAGCTCTTCGATGACGATTTCCGTCCGCACCATCACGCCGCTTTCGGCAGCGTGCGCGGGGTCGTCAAGGTAGGCCACTGTTCGGGCCAGAAATTCAGGGGCCCAGAAGTCGTCGTCGTCGTGGATCACCACGAACTCGCCGGATCCTGCCTTGAGACCGGCATTCGAGGCCCCCTCCATGCCAGCCGATTCAGCGTGGTGAAGCGTCGTAACGCGGGATCGCTCGGCTTCCGACCGCTGGGAGATGAGGTGGTCCACGTCGGCAGAGTTGCCGCCATCGTTGACAATCACCAGCTCGAAGTCCTGGAACGTCTGGGCAAAGATGTCGTCCAAGGCGCGCGCCAGGAAAATGGGTCGGTTCTTGGTTCGGGTCACGATGGTGACGCGGGCACCGGAAGTCATTGCGGATCCATTCATTTCGGAGACGAGTCAACTCTGCATGTTAGCAGCGCTGGTGACCCCGAGCTTGGCCCTGACTGCCGCCAACTCCGCCTCGGAAACGCCGTTGGACGTCAGAAACGCGGCTACATCGATCGAAGCAAGGAACTCGCGCAGGCTGGCTCGCCGCCGGGTCAGCATTGCCTCAAGGTCCTCCTCGGACAGATACGGATCGTGCGCATGCGGCGCCCCGTGCGTGCGATGCCGCTCGTTGATGCCCCGCGCCGCGAGCTCGTATCCGCGCACAATCTCCTCATCACCAACCCCCGCCAATCGCTGCAGGAGCAAAGCGATCACTCCGCTGCGGTCCCTACCCGCGGAGCAATGAACCACCACCTTGCCGGGTGAGGCCGCAATAACTTTGAAGACTGCCGTTATCTTCTCAGCGAACAATTCCAGGTAATCCGCATACTGCGCGGGGTCCTTGAGGTACGGGCCAAAAAGCTCGCTGTAGTCCCTATGGTCCGGATCTTCCGTTGGGCAATGCACGACGTCGATCCGCGCCTTCACCTCGTCCGGCACCTCGGGATCGGTGTCGCGTTGCCGCCGCTCGCGCGAGGCGCGGAGATCGATCACGGTGCGGACGCCGTCGTCGTACATCTGCTGCCAACCGGCTTCGGTAACCCATTCATGGCGACCCATGCGATACACATCCCCGGCGATGCGCCACGCGTTCACGGCGCCGTCCCAATGGACACCGTGGTGAGCTGAAGTAGTCCCGTCCATAGGAGGTAGCTAAGCACATTGGCGCCTTGGTGTGGGAAGTGAGAGAGGGTCGCGCGCAAGCACGCGGGAGGTGAGAGAGGATCGCGCGCAAGCACGCGGGAAGTGAGAGAGGGTTCCGCGCAAGCACGTGGGATGTGAGAGAGGGTCGCGCGCAAGCACGCGGGATGTGAGAGAGGGTTCCGCGCAAGCACGCGGGATGTGAGAGAGGGTGGGGGTGGGTCTTGCGGAGGTTGAGTGACCCATGTCATACTCGTTCTCGATGCGCATCGACGATACGCATCGACAAGCCACAGGAACTGTTCAGCAGAGAGCACAAGGAGGTCAGGCCATGCCCACCAGCAAGGACGTTGCCCAGGCCGCCGGAGTAGCTCAAAGCACGGTGTCCTATGTACTGAGCGGCAAGCGGCCGATTTCCGAGAAGACCCGCAAAAAGGTCGAGGCGGCGATCGAACAACTGACGTACCAGCCGAATGCCGGCGCCCGCGCCTTGGCGGGGCGCAGGACGCGCGTCATCGGGCTGGTCATTCCGTTCATTCCAGAACTGGAAATGGCCTCCCTCATGGAATTCGTTTCCGTGATCGCATCGACGGCGAGGCAGTTCGATCACGACATCCTGCTGGTCACCGAAGACGAAGGGGCCGCGGGGCTCCGCCGTGTTGTCGGTCAGCAGATCTGCGACGGCCTGATCCTCATGCAAGTGGAAGACGAGGATGAACGGCTCCCGGTCGCGCGGACGCTCAACGTTCCCGTGCTGCTGATCGGCATCCCCCGGGATCCGTCCGGCCTGGTCTGCATAGACGCAGACTTCGAAATGGCAGGCGAGCAATGCGTCCGCGACCTGGCCGCAGCCGGCCACAACGTCATTTCGATCATCGAATGGCAGCCAGCCGTCGTGAACCGGCACGTCAATTACGTTGACCGGTTCATGCGCGGAGCCGATGGGGCCGCCGAATCCCTGGGAGTGGCAGTTCAGCACTTTCCGGGAGGCGCGGATGTTGCCATCATCGCGGATTCCGTAGACAAGGCACTGGCCGCCACAGACGGCGTGCCAGCCTTCATCGCACCGGACCGCACCATTCAAGACATCCTGCGCCGTGCCCTCGCCGCCCGTGGACTGACTCCCGGCAAGGATGTCTCCATCATCGGCAGCGCTTCTCCCACCCTGGCCGAACTACAACCCGTGCCACTCTCCACGATTGATCTACGCCCGAGGGAAGTATCCCGGCGGGCAGTGAAAATCATTTGTGACCTCCTCGAAGCCGACAACCAGGGACCACACGAATCCTTGGAACTGGTACCCACGGTCATAACGCACCGTTCAAGCACGCTCCGCCCACCCCACGGCAGCTAAGTCCCCTCTTTACGTACCCGTTTTACCTCCGTTTCCGAACTCATCGATACGCATCGTCGATACGCATCGATAAATCGATTCCCAGAAAAGGAACAGACAATGAAGTCAGCACAAAGGACATCCCGTCCACTCGCTTTGGCTATGGCCGCCATGGTCGGCCTGCCGTTGGCCCTCTCCGGCTGCGGTTCCTCCACAGCTGCATCCTCCACCGAAGCCGTCACGGAAATCTCAGTGATGGACTACTACAACAACGAGCCGGACAAGTCCTTCATCGGCGATGCCCTGACCAAGTGCGGCACCCAGCTGGGCGTCACCGTCAAGCGGGAGACTGTCCCCGGAAAGTCGCTCATTTCCAAGGTTCTCCAGCAGTCCTCCTCCAAGACACTCCCGGACGTCCTCATGTTGGACAACCCGGACCTGCAGCAAATCGCGGCCACGGGTGCGCTGGCTCCGCTGGCCGATTTCAAGGTCAGCACGGAGAACTTTGCTGAAGGCGTGCTGAGCGCGGGCACCTACAAAGACAAGGTGTATGGTCTGGCTCCCACGGTGAACACCATCGCCCTTTTCTACAACAAGGACATCCTGGCCAAGGCCGGCGTCACTCCCCCTACTACCTGGGATGAGCTCAAGGAGGCCTCCGCAAAGCTCACTGCAGGAGACCAGTACGGACTGGCCTTCAACGCAAACCCCACCTATGAAGGCACTTGGCAGTTCCTTCCTGTCATGTGGTCCAACGGCGGCGATGAGAAGAAGATCGACACCAAGGAGACCGAGCAGGCGCTCCAGCTGTGGACCGACCTGGTCAAGAGCGGCTCCGTCTCTTCCTCTGCCCTCAACTGGACCCAGGCTGATGTGAAGGACCAGTTCCTGGCCGGCAAGGCCGCCATGATGGTCAACGGGCCGTGGCAGATTCCTGCTTTGGACAAGCAGCCCACACTTCAGTACGGCGTAGTGAAAATTCCGGTACGGGAAGCCGGCCAGACGTCGGTGGCTCCGCTCGGCGGCGAAGTGTGGACGGTTCCGCAGACTGGCAACAAGGCCCGGCAAGCCAAAGCAGCAGAGATGGTTGCCTGCTTGAACAGCGACGAGAACCAACTCGCCATGGCCACAGCCCGCAACACCATCCCCTCCAAAACCACGCTCTCGGACAAGTTCGCCAGCGACAACCCCAAGCTCGCAACGTTCACCGAACTGATCAAGACTGCCCGCGCACGCACCGGCCAGCTCGGAGAAGAATGGCCCGCACAGGCCACCAAGATCTACACAGCCATTCAGTCTTCACTCACGGGCAACGCCTCACCGGCCGACGCACTCAAGCAAGCCCAAGGTCAGTAGGCAGCTGCCATGTCATTAGCAACTGATCTACCTCGTTCAAAGGGGCAGACTACCGGCGGGGCCGCCAAAACTCACGGCTTAGGGACCGGACAGCCAGCCCCCAGACGCCGCACCCGACAACGCCGCGAGCGCCTCTTCCAGTGGCTCTTCCTGGTTCCCGCAGTGGTGTACATGACGTTGTTCTTCGGCTATCCCGTAGTCAAGAACGTGGTCATGAGTTTTCAGGAATACACCACCTCCACGTTCTTCACCGGAGAAGCCCCCTGGGTAGGGTTCGCCAACTACGTGACTGTACTGTCGTCGTCGTTGTTTTCAACGTCCCTGCTCAACACCGTCTTGTTCACCATCGGCTCGATTGTGGGCCAGTTCGTGATCGGCCTTTCGTTGGCGATCTTCTTCCAGCGCAAGTTCCCGCTCAACGGCATCCTGCGGTCCCTGCTCCTGCTTCCCTGGCTCCTTCCCTTGATCGTCTCCAGTGCTGTGTGGCGGTGGATCCTGGATAAAGACAGCGGCGCTCTCAACCGCTTCCTTGGAGACCTCGGCATCATCGATACCGGTATTCCGTGGCTCACCAGCACCTCACTGGCCCTCATCGCGGTGGTGGGTGTGAACATCTGGATCGGCATCCCGTTCAACATGACCATCCTCTACGGCGGACTGCAGGAAATCCCGGACGAACTGTACGAGGCCGGATCCCTGGACGGTGCCACCGGGTGGAAGGCCTTCCGGCACATCACCTGGCCCATGCTGCGGCCAGTAGTGAGCGTGGTCCTGGTGCTCGGTGTCGTCTACACGCTCAAAGTGCTGGACATCATCCTGGGACTAACCAACGGCGGGCCGGCCAATTCCACCCAGACCATCGCCACGCAGTCGTACAACCTGTCCTTCCACGAATTCAAGTTCGGTGAAGGCGCAGCCCTGGGCAACGTGTTGGTGATCATCTCCCTGGTCTTCGCAGTGCTGTACCTGCGGGCCAGCCGACGCGCAGTGGACGAGTGAGGACAGCATGACAACCACACTGAAAGCCCCCACGCTCCGGCGTAACAACCCACGAGCTACGGGACGCAAGAACTGGGGCTACACGGCACTGGCCATCTTCTTCCTGGCCATCATGCTTTTCCCCGTGTATTGGATGGTCAACGCCTCCTTGCAACCCAACGGCACCACCTTGGAAACCTCGTGGTTCCCGCTGAAGCCCGACTTCACCGGTTACGCCACAGCCATCAACGAGCAAGCGGGCAACCTGGGAACCAGCCTCATCATTTCGCTCGGAAGCGTGGCGCTGAGCCTGGCCATCGCCGCCCCGGCCGCTTACGCTTTGGCCTACTTCAAGGTCCGTGGCGCGGGAGTGGTCCTGTTCGCGATCCTCATCAGCCAGATGATTCCGGGGATCGTGGTGGCCAACGCCTTGTACACCGCGTACAACGATCTGGGCCTGCTCAACTCCATTCCAGGTTTGATCCTGGCTGACTCGGCCCACGGCATCCCGTTCGCGATCCTCATCATCCGGGCGTTCATGAACGGCATGCCGGCCTCGGTGATCGAGGCCGCACGGGTGGACGGCGCCGGACACGTCCGGGCGTTCTGGTCGATCGTGCTGCCGCTCAGCCGAAACTCATTGATCACCGCCGGGCTTTTCACCTTCCTGTTCGCGTGGAGTGACTTCCTGTTCGCGCTGACGCTGACCACCACCGAAGCCGTCCGACCCGTCACCTTGGGCATCTTCCAGTACATCGGCGCCTATGTGAACGACTGGAGTTCGGTCATGGCGACGGCGGTACTCGCCTCCATCCCGGCCATCGTCCTGCTGGTCGCGGCCCAAAAATACATCGCCGCCGGCACCACCGGCGGTGCGGTCAAGTAGACCGCCCTCCCACACCTTCAAGGAGAAAAACATGACTGAAAGCAAGCCCATCCGCGTCACTGTGTGGTCCGAGAACCGCCACGAAAAGCGCGACGAACTGGTGGCACGCCTCTACCCGGATGGTATGCACGGCGCCGTCAAGGCGGGCATCGAGGAGAACCTGGGTGCCGCCGTCGAGGTCCGGACCGCAACCCTGGATGAACCGGAACACGGCCTCACCGAGGAAGTCCTTGCCAACACCGATGTCCTCACCTGGTGGGGTCACATGTCACATGCCGACGTTGAGGACGAGATCGTGGAGCGCGTCCACCGGCACGTCCTGGCCGGAATGGGCCTGATTGTGCTGCATTCCGGGCACTGGTCCAAGATCTTCACCAAGCTCATGGGCACCTCGTGCACCCTGCGCTGGCGCTCGGAACAGGACCGCGAACTCGTGTGGACCGTGGACCCCACACACCCCATCGCCAAAGGCATCCCGCACCCCATCGAGATCCCGCAGCAGGAAATGTACGGCGAGTTCTTCGACATCCCCACCCCCGAGGAACTGGTGTTCATCAGCTCGTTCAGCGGCGGCGAGGTGTTCCGTTCCGGCTGCACGTTCCGCCGCGGTCACGGCAAAATCTTCTTCTTCAGCCCCGGCGACCAGGACTACCCCGTCTACCACCACAAGGACGTGCGGCGCGTCATCGCCAACGCCGTGGAATGGGCCATCACCGATCGTCCGGAACGCGCTGTACCGGAACTGCTGCGTTACGAGACCGGCGACTTCTTCAACGGCAAGAGCTACCAGGGAGCCAACGCGTGAGCACGCATTTCGCCACCATTCCCGACGACGGCACTCCCCTTCGCGTCGTGGTAGTCGGCGCCGGGGGCATGGGCCGCGCGTGGCTGCGGACGGTGGAATCGTCGCCGTTGGTGGAACTCGCGGGCATCGTTGACCTTGACCTTTCGGCCGCCACCGAAGCGGCGGCGTCCCTGGGCCGTCCCGACCTCCCGGTCGGTGCCGGTACAGCAGCAGTGGCGTCCGACGTCGGAGCCCAGGCCGTCATCAACGTCACCGTTCCTGCCGCGCATCATCCGGTCACCACCGAAGCGCTGGCCGCAGGCTTGCCGGTCCTCGGTGAGAAACCAGTAGCTTCCACCGTGGCCCAGGGGCTTTCCTTGGCGGCCGCCGCCGAGCTCCATGGTCAGCTGTTCATGGTCAGCCAGTCCCGGCGGTACAACAAGCACTTGTTCTCCGCCAAACACCTATCGTCAACTTTGGGTGCCGTTGGCATTGTGTCCGCTGAGTTCTTCAAGGCCCCGCACTTCGGCGGTTTCCGGGACGCCATGGACCACCCACTCCTGCTGGACATGGCCATCCACCAGTTCGATATGGCCCGTTTCCTGCTGGACGCCGACCCCGTCTCAGTGTTCTGCGAGGAGTACAACCCTTCGTGGAGCTGGTACCGCGGAGACGCAGGGTCCACGGCCATCTTCGAGATGACCGGCGGCGAGCGCTTTGTGTTCACGGGCAGCTGGTGCAGCCCTGGACAGGAAACATCATGGAATGCGTCGTGGCGGATCAGTGGCGAGCACGGAACTGTCCTTTGGGACGGCGACAACGAACCAGTATCTTCCGTTCCATCGGATGCCGGGTACTCTGAGGACCCCGGCCAGGAGATTGCCGGCTCCTTGCGGGACTTCGTGTCCGCTGTGCGCACCGGAAGCACGCCCATGGGACGTGTGCACCAGAACATCATGAGCCTGGCCATGGTGGAGGCGGCCATCCTCAGCGCTTCCACCGGTGCACGTGTTTCAGTCGATTCGTTACTGGAAGACTCGTACCAACAAGCAATCCTGGCTGAGCGCGATCCCGCCGTGTTGGAGGTGCTCAAGTCCTGGACCTCGGTGAGGAGTGCCCTGGCCGGCGAAAGCGTTGCGCTGTGACGGGTGCTCCGGCGTGACTTGGTTGCGATCTCGCCGAGGGGTTAGCTCTCGGGCTTATCGGGTGTTCTTACACCCGAGATCTCACCCCTCGGCGAACGGGTTAGCGCTTTGCCAGCTGGGCGGGCTTGATTGTGGAGAGTAGGGCTGCGGCGTAGGCCTGATGGCCGGCCGGATTCGGGTGGAAGTTGGCGTCCGGCAGGCGATTGAACGGGGGCACCGGAGCCGGGACCAGCACAATCCACGGTTCAGCTGAGTTGACCGCATGCCCGCGGAATCGCTTGGTCACGTCAACGAACACCGCATTGACCTCACTCGCCTTCACCGCTGCTGCAATGGTCGTGTTGAGAGCAGCGACGGCCCGGTTGACCTCAATCTGGTGCTCCACAGAAACAATGGGCACACCGTTGATGGGATCAAAGAGCAGTGGATAGCCCATCACCGCGATGGTTGCATTTGGCGCGGCTTCGGCGATGTCCCTATAAAATTCCGCAAGCGTCAACTCCAGGCCCGGCAAGAGGGACATGGCATTATTCACGGCACCTTGGCAGATGATGAGAGTCTGCGTGAGGCAAGCAACCAGAGCATCCCCACTCCCAATGTCATTGGCGCCTGCCGTAATACTGACGAGCTCCGCAGCAGCAAGCTCGTTCCCCAGGCCGCTAATCTGGGCCGAAACCGATGGAATGGGAACCTCGTCGAGAGTAAACAAGAGCGCCCCATGGCACGCCCCGTTCGCCAAAAGGTTCACGCGGCCTGTATCGGCAACCACATCCACGTAGCCGCCCTCGCTTTGCCAACAAATTGCGTCTGCATACAACCCGCCGGCCCCGGTCCCCGCCGTATACGAATCACCGAGTGCAACGTAGTCCACCGGTGGCGGCGGGGCGGCAGTCGCCGGACTTGCCGTAAATCCTAAGGTGAGCGCCAGGACGGCAAGCGCGCCCGCAAAAGCGGTGTGCCGCCGTCGTAATTGATGAGTTGCCATTGTGAATCCCCTTTTTTACCGCTCGATGGGGCTCCGGTTCCGCATGCGCGGAAGTCGCGGCTCGCCCACCAGTCGGCCGCGCACCCGGGGCAATGTGTTGGCTAGATTACGCCCACGGGTGTGTTGGGGAAAGACCTTGACAGCACGCCGAGGGGTTAGTTCTCAAGGCTTACGCGACCGGATAAGGCCGAAAGCTCACCCCTCGGCGAACCAGTTACGCGCTGTACTTCTCCAACCGGAATTCCAGCCCATTCCGGACGGCCGGCCATTCGTGTTCGAGGATGGAAAAGACCACGGTGTCGCGGAGGGCACCATCCTTGCTGCGGGAGTGGTTTCGAAGCACGCCGTCCTGTTTGGCACCGAGCCGGGCGATAGCCTCACGGGACTGCTGGTTCATCCAGTGCGTGCGGAACTCCACGGCCGGGCAGCCCAGGGTTTCGAACGCGTGGCGCAGGAGCAACAGCTTCGAATCCGGGTTGGTTCCTGTACCGTGCGCCGACGCGGCATTCCACGTGGATCCGATCTCCAAGCGAGGCGTCTCGGCGTCGATATTCATGTAAGTCGTCATGCCGATGAGCTTGCCCGTGGTGTTGGACCTGGTGGCAAAAGGCACCATGGTCCCTTGGGATTGCAGCCCCAAGCGGCGATCGATTTCGGCAGCCATGCCCTCGGGCGTAGGGACCGAGGTGTACCAGAGCTTCCAGAGATCACCGTCGCGGGCAGCGTCCACCAGGCCGTGGTGGTGTTCCTGGCTCAACGGCTCCAGCGTCACGAATTTTCCGGTCAGGGTGATGGGTTCGATTGAAGTCACCCGGATAGCCTAACCGCCGCGCAGCCGTCAGTCGGTCCAGTCGAAGAAGCCCTTGCCCGTCTTGCGTCCCAGCTCGCCGCGCGCCACTTTGTCCCGCAGAATCTGCGGCGGAGCGAAGCGGTCGCCCAGCGTGGAGTGAAGGTACTCGGCAATGCCCAACCGGACGTCCAAACCAACGATGTCCGTGGTCTTGAGCGGACCAGTGGGGTGCTTGTAACCGAGGACCATGGCAGCATCGATGTCTTCCGCCGACGCCACGCCCTCTTCCACCATGCGCATCGCCTCAAGGGCAATTGCCACGCCGAGCCTTGAGGACGCAAAGCCAGGAGCGTCATTGACGACGACGGCGGTCTTGCCAAGTGCCTCAGTCCAGTTTTTCGCTGCTTCAGCCAGTTCGGGAGACGTTTCC
Source organism: Pseudarthrobacter sp. PvP004 (assembly GCF_017876035.1). Taxonomy (NCBI): domain Bacteria; kingdom Bacillati; phylum Actinomycetota; class Actinomycetes; order Micrococcales; family Micrococcaceae; genus Pseudarthrobacter; species Pseudarthrobacter sp. PvP004. Next base: position 94,247 of record NZ_JAGINL010000001.1, on the reverse strand, counting down.
TTGGCCAACACCACCTCGATGAGGGTTGACGCAGGCACAGGGTTGAAGAAGTGCAGCCCCACGAAGTTCGCAGGGCGGCGAAGCTGGTTGGCGAGCCCGGTGACTGAGAGCGAGGAGGTGTTCGACGCCAGATAAGCATCCGCGGACAAGTGGTCCTCCACGGCCTTCAGCGCTGTGACTTTGAGGTCGTAATCCTCGGGCACGGCCTCCACCACGAGACCGCAGTGGATGAAGGATTCGTAGTCCGTGGAGGTGCTGAAGCGGGACATTGCTTCTTCGGGGGTTTCGCTCAAGGTACCGCGGGCCGCGGACTTGGCAACGGCATCAGCAACGCGACCTTGCGCTCCGGCCGCTGCCTCGTGATCGCGTTCCACCACGATCACAGTGGCACCGTTGGTAAGGAAGGCATGCGCGATGCCAGCGCCCATCCTGCCTCCGCCCAGGACTCCAACGACGTGCGGGATGGCGGGAGCTTCGGTCATTTCTGGGTCCTGTCTTGCGTGGGTGCGTCGGGTGCGGCGGCGGTGTCAGCGGCGGGTAGGGCGGTGTCTTGCGTAGCTTTCGCGGACTTCTTATCGAGGAAAGCCTGCATGCGATCAAACTTGGCCTGAGACTCGAAGAGGATTCCCTGGGCAAGGGTATCGATCAGTGGGTGGGCTTCTGCCGGGGCGTGGAACACGGATTTGGTAATCCGCACGGCCAGAGGGTCCTGGCGTCCGATCCTGTCCGCCAGCTTGTGTGCCGCATCCATGAGCTCGGGTGCTTCGTGGATTTCCGTGATCAGGCTGATTCGCAGGGCTTCCTCAGCGCGGAGCACGGCACCGGCCAAGAGAATTTCCTTGGCTTTCGGTTCGCCCACCAGTTCCTTCAGCCGCCAACTGGCACCGGCTGCGGCCAGGATCCCCAAACCGGTTTCAGGGTTCCCGATGCGGACGCTCGGAGTTCCAATGCGGAAGTCGGCAGCGTACGCGAGCTCGGCTCCCCCGCCAAGGCAGTAACCGTCCAAGGCGGCGATCACGGGCATGGGCAACTTGGCGATCCGGACAAAGATCGTGGAGTTGATCCCCTGCAGGGCGTCGTCCCGGCGGCGTTCGCGCAACTGTCCGATGTCCGCACCCGAGGCGAAAACGCCCTCGGTTCCGGCAATGATCAGTACCTTCGGGTTCCGCTCAAGTTCAGCGCAGACCAGGTGAAGCTCGTCCACCATGGTCTGGTCGATCGCGTTACGGACCTCGGGACGGTTCAGCAGAACAGTGAGGCGGTCCCCGCGGTCCTCGATGAGAAGTGTGGAGAAGTCTTTCGGATCCAGCGCCATTACACGCCTTCCAGCAGCATCGCGGTACCCTGTCCGACGCCGATGCACATCGTTGCCAATCCGAGCTTAGGTCCGGTAGTTGAGGCCAGTTCCCGCTCCATGCGGCCCAGCAGGGTGATCGCAATTCGCGAGCCGCTGGAACCGAGCGGGTGCCCCAAACTGATGGCGCCGCCGTCGTTATTCACGATGTCCGGGTTCAGCCCGAGGCGGCGCATGCTCGCCAACGATTGGGTGGCGAAGGCTTCGTTGAGTTCTACGGCGCCCAGCTGATCCACGGTGAGGCCGGAGCGAGCCAGGACCTTTTGGGTGGCCGGGACCGGGCCGATGCCCATGATCTCCGGTTCGCATCCAGCCGAGGCGCCGTCGACGATGCGGGCGCGAGGGGTCAAACCAAACTTCTTGATGGCGGCCTCGGAAGCAACGATGATGGCCGAGGCGCCGTCGTTGAGCGTGGAGGAGTTGCCGGCCGTCACCACGGATCCGCCGGGAACCACCGGGCGGAGCCCAGCGAGTACGTCCATGGTGGTGCCTTCGCGGGGACCCTCATCCGTGTCCACCACGGTCTCCGATTTTCGGGTCTTCACAGTGACGGGAACGATCTCGTCCTTAAAGCGCCCACCGGCGATTGCGGCCAAGGCGAGCTCGTGGGAGCGGACAGCAAAAGCATCAGCATCCTCGCGGGAGATGTTGTCCACGCGGCCCACTTCCTCGGCCGTTTCAGGCATGGAGTAGGTCATCTTGCCATCACGGGAAAGCTCGCCCTTGGTGAAGCGCGGGTTGGCGAAGCGCCAGCCAATGGAGGTATCGAAAATCTGGCCGGGCTTGGCGAACGCCGTGGTCGGCCTCTCCTGCACCCACGGCGCTCGGCTCATGGACTCAACGCCACCGGCCACCACGATGTCCGCAGCGCCGGACTTGATCATCTGGCTGGCCATGATGATCGCGCTAAGGCCCGAGGCACACAGTCGATTGACGGTGATGCCGGGGATGTGGAGGGGAAGTCCGGCCAGGATGGTGGCCATGCGGGCCACATTCCGGTTCTCCTCGCCCGCGCCGTTGGCATTACCGAGGATCACCTCGTCAATGGAGTCAGGATCGACGCCGGCACGCGCCACCGCTTCCCGGACCACCAATGCTGCGAGATCGTCCGGGCGGACGGAGGACAGTGCCCCACCGTAGCGACCTACAGGCGTGCGTGCGCCGCCAACAAGAAAAGCCTCGACCATGAGAACATCCTTCGCGAAGTGAAAGGGACCGGTCCGGAATAATATACCGACCGTTCGTTCTATAAAGATTACACGGCAGGGCGGGCCGGTCAACAGCTGAGCCCTCAGTTACAGATCAGAGGAGACCGGCCCCAGCCCGGATCAAACCACCCTGATTCCCAAGTGTCCAGCGAGCAGCGGTGCCATGAGGCTCAGCTGATAGTCATCGATCACCACACCTGCCAGCCCCGCCAGACCGTTGATTCCACGGAACTCCGAGGTCCGCAGATCCACATCCTTTAGCTTGGCGCCCGTGACATCCAACGTGCCGATGGTGCAGTTCTTCAGCGCCAACCGCGTTCCCGTGCAACCGCCGAGGTCCAGCTCGTTAATGATGCAGTCGGAGATTTGGATATCCATGAGCTTGGAGCCTCGAAGGTTCACGTAGTCCAGCTTGCCGCCATCGATGCGGACTGAACGCCAGTTCCCCTCATAAAGTTCGGCTGAGCCCCACCTCGGATTGCTGATCTCCACGTCTTGCCAGGAACTCCGGGCAGCTGTGAAGACCGGGGCGTACGGCTCCGCGAGGATGCATTCACGGAACGTAGCTCCCCGCAATTGGGCTTCGTTGAAGGACACACCGTTAAGCTCACACTCGATGAAATCCGCGCCGCTCAGTTCCTCGCCGTCGGCAGAAACGCGGGTGAGCCGGACGCCGTCGTACCGTTCGCCGCGCTGGAAGTCCGGGGCGTCGTCGTCACGCAGTTCATCCAACCGCACCGGCGAGATTTTGGGGGCTGCTACCTTCACAGCCGCCATCAGAGCGATTCCGCTTTGGCGGCGATCTCGGCGAGGTCCTTACTGAGGGCCTTGCGGGTCATGCTCATCCCGATTTTCCCGAACAGGGCCATGCCCACCTTGCTGATAAGCGAAGGATTGATCATCTCGGCGCCGAAGGTCAGCGTCAGGTCCGTGCCGCCGTCGCGGTCGTTCAAGGTGAAACGGGTGGTGTAGTCCGCGCCTCCCTGAAGCGCCTTGACCGTGGTGCTGCGCGGAGGGTCTGTTTGGGACACCCACATCTCTACTGTTTCCTGCTTGCCCATCATGGTGCGGGTTTCCTTCCAGCGGGTGCCCTCGCCGTACGGGCCCTCACTGAGCATCTGGATGGATTCGATGCCGGAGAGCGTTCCGGCCGAGCCGGGAATGTCCGAGATGACGGCCCAAACCTTCTCCGGGCTTGCGTTGACGTGCTGCGTCAGGGTGGTGGTGTGTTCCATATATTGAGCCTAGACCCGACCCCCGACACTCCCAACCGGGGTGCTCGTTGCGAGGCCCACTCTGCACGACTCACCCCACCCAAAAGGCGCAAAGCAGGCCCCACAACACAGGGGTGCTCGTTGCGAGGCCCACTCTGCACGACTCGCGCCACCCAAAAGGCGCAAAGCAGGCCCCACAACGCAAGGGGTGCTCGTTGCGAGGCCCACTCTGCACGACTCGCGCCACCCAAAAGGCGCAAAGCAGGCCCCACAACACAGGGGTGCTCGTTGCGAGGCCCACTCTGCACGACTCACCCCACCCAAAAGGCGCAAAGCAGGCCCCACAACGCGAACGGCGGACGCCCCCACCAAGGGAAGCGCCCGCCGTCGAGTTATGGACCGGAAGAGGCGTGAACCGGAAGAGTTAGCTGAACAGCTCGCTCTTGGGCTCGTTGTTCTTGACCTTCTGCCATCCGAGCCACAGCACCAGGGCGAAGAACGGAATGGTGGCGAGGGTCCACAGGCCAAGCAGGAAGACCTCGCCGGTTTCCTTGTCCGTCATGGAGTCGAAACCGATCAGCACGGTGATGGCCAGCAAAGCGATGAGGCCCAACCAGCTGGTCCACGGTGAACCGGGCATCGGCAGGCTGGAGACGTTGCCGCGCTTCTTCCGCAGGGCAATTTGGCTCGCGAAGATGGAGCCCCACGTGAAGATCACGCCGATGGATGCGGTGTTCAGCGCGAGGTCGAACGCGTGCGAGCCACCCAGCCAGATGTTGAGCAGGATGCCTACAAGGTAGACGCCACCGATCGCCAGGATGGCCGCGTACGGCACGTGGCGTGTGGACATCTTGGTGAGCCACTGCGGTGCGTGGCCGTTGTTGGCCATGGTGCGGAAGATGCGGCCGATCGAGTACAGGCCCGAGTTGCAGGAGGACAGCGCGGCGGTGATGACGATCATGTTCATGACATCGCCCATCCAGCCAAGGCCCATCTGGCCGAACACGGTAACGAACGGCGAGGTGCCGGCCACGTACTGGTCGGACGGCAGCAGCATCGCGAGCAGCGTCACCGAACCGACGTAGAAGACAACAATACGGACCACGACGGCGCGGATCGCCTTGGGAACTTCGCGTTCCGGGTTTTCCATCTCACCAGCGGTAATGCCGACGAGCTCGATGGCGTTGTAAGCGAAGATCACGGCGTTGAGGACCAGGATCATCACCAGGCCGCCCTTGGGGAACATGCCGCCGTCTTCGTGGAAGAGGTTTGCGACGGACGCGTTGCCCTCGCCCACCTTGGCGTTGGTGACAACCATGAACGTGCCAACGGCCAGGAAGATCACGATGGCCGCGACCTTGAGGCAGGAGGCCCAAAATTCGAATTCGCCGAACGCCTTGACGCTGAACAGGTTCACGGCCACCAGCAGCACCAGCGCTGCGATGGCGGACAGTTCAATGGGCACGTTGGGGAAGAAGAACTGGAAGTACAGGCCGATTGCAATGAGTTCGGCAATGCCGGTCATGGCCCAGTTGATGAAGTACATCCACCCGGAGAGGAAAGCGCCCTTCTTGCCGAACATCTCGCCGGCGTAGCTCACGAAGGAGCCGGAGGTTTGGCGGTACATGATGAGCTCGCCGAGGGCGCGCATCAGCAGGTAAGCGATGACGCCGGCAATGGCGTAGGAGAAGATCAGGGCCGGGCCGGTGGAGGCGAGGCGGCCACCGGCGCCCATGAACAGGCCGACGCCGATTGCGCCACCCATGGCGATCATGGTGACGTGGCGGCGGCTCAGGGTCTTCTGATATCCCTCGGCGCTGAGGTTGGAGTCCGAGGCTGCGGATGAGGCCTTGGGGCTCTGGAGATCTGTGGGAGTACTTTGCGGCACAGCTGTTCCTTGTGGGTTGGGGTGTTGCTGTAGGTGTTACGCCAGTGCCGGAACACGGGCGGCTTTGGCACACATAATTCGAGCTTTTCCTCGTTTGAGGGTTCGAAGTGTGACAAAGAACGCAGAACGCCGAAGCTTCGCGCAACCCGTCTATCTTACGGGATTAACCACAATGCCCGTGACGCAGGCAACAAGGGGGCTGTAGATAACCGCTGTTCAGTCATGCGTCAGCACGATGTTCCCGGCCTCATCTGCGAAGACTTTGTAGGAACGCAAAGATTTCTCCCCCGTGGTGGAACAACCTGTCATCAGCTCGAAGGCGTGCTGATGGAGGGGACAGATGACCACGTTATGGTCGATGGTTCCGTCAGCGATCGGGCCGCCTTTGTGGGGGCAGACGCCCCCGACGGCGCGCAGCGTGCCGTCCCGTAACCGGAACACCGCAACCTGCTCGCCGTCGACTCCGTAGGCCCGGCCCTCCCCGAAGGGAATTTGGTCAACGGACCCCAAGACCGTATTCGCTTCGATTGCCGGAACGGACCGGGCGCTCATCGGACCGGCACCTGCGGGAGGACGGTCAACGGCAAGGAAGTCCGGAACTGACCGGGCGTCAGCGGATCATCCCGTTCGCTCCAGGGATCCACGTAGCTGTCAACGGACGCCTGCATGGCGGCGTCCAATTGGGCGGCGATCCCTTCGGAGTCGTCCAGAATGACGCTGCGAACATGGTCGATGCCTACCCGCGGAACAAACGAGTAACTCCGCTCCAGCCAGTTGGCGTTTTCCCTGTAGTACTGCATGAACCGGCCCGCCAAGAGTGTGACCTCTTCCGGTGTATCCACGGTAACCAGTAGGTCGCCTTTCCGGATGTGGGCGCCGGCCGCTCCCCCTATATAGATCTCCCAGCGTCCGCCTTCCACAGCCACCACCCCGACGTCTTTCACCAAGGACTCGGCGCAATTGCGTGGACACCCGGAGACCGCGAGCTTCAGCTTGGCAGGCGCTTCGATTCCTTGGAAACGGGACTCCAAAGAGATGCCCAGACCGGTGGAGTCACCTGTCCCAAACCGGCAATAGTCCTTGCCAACACAGGTTTTGACGGTGCGAAAGCTCTTTCCGTAGGCGTATCCGGACGGCATGTCCAGGTCAGCCCAGACCTGTGGCAGGTCCTCTTTCGGGACTCCCAAAAGGTCAATCCGTTGACCGCCGGTCAGCTTGATCATGGGAATGCTGTGTTTCTCCGCGACGTCGGCAATCCTCCGGAGCTGTTGAACAGACGTCACCCCGCCTTTCATCTGTGGGACCACGGAGAATGTGCCGTCGCGCTGGATGTTGGCGTGCACGCGGTCGTTGATGAACCGGGCGTCGCGTTCATCGATGTACAGATCGGCCAACATCATTTTCATAAGCGAAGCCAGCGCCATCTTGGATTTGGCATCCTCAACACTGCCCGGGGCGAGCGCCGCAAACACCTGGGAAACGGATCGCAGCCCGCGTGCCCGGATCTCGGCCATCAAAGCAGGCTTGTCCAAAGGAATACCGGGAACGTAGTAGCCCGCGGCCAAGTCTTCCTCCACAGCCCCGCCTGCGGCCCACTCCACCACCTGCGTGACCATGAGCTTGCACGAGCCGCAGCCTTTACCGGCCCGGGTAGCATCCATGGCCGCGGACACCGAAGCGCACCCGCCACGCACCGCCGCAACGAGCGTCCCCTTGGAAACCCCGTTGCAGTTGCAGACCTGTGCGCTGTCCGCGAGTTCGGCCACACTTTCTTCTTCACCCGGCGAACCGAGATCGAACATCAGCGAGAGCCGCTCCTCCGGAAGGGGCAACCCCTGATCGAAAGCTTGGGTCAGGTAAGCCACCTTGCGGTGATCGCCCAGCAGGGTGGCGCCCACCATTTTGTTGTCCCGGATGACGATGGACTTGAACACACCCCGGCCGGGTTCCGAGAACACGATGTGCTCGTCCGTGTCCCGTTCAGGACCGGAAAGGCCCATTGAAGCGACATCGACGCCGGCTACCTTCAGTTTGGTGGCGGTCCTGGAACCCAGATACACCGAAGACCGATCCATCCCCGTGACCTGGTCTGCCAGTACGGCGGCCTGCTCCCAGAGGGGCGCCACCAGTCCGTACACCTCACCGCGGTGTTGGACGCACTCCCCTACTGCGTAGATGTCATCTTCATCCATGACGCGCAGTTGGTCGTCCACCACAATGCCGCGCTCCACTGCCAACCCACTCACAACGGCGACATCAACGTTGGGTCTGATGCCTGCGGTGACCACCACCATGTCGCAGTCAATCTCAGTGTCGTCGCGCAGCCGAACCCCACTCAGCTGGTCTGAACCGAGGATCGCCGTGGTCCGGCTTCCTGTGTGCACCTCGATGCCCAGCGCCTCGACGCTTCGCCGCAGTATTGCACCGCCGTCGGGCCCTAACTGGGCGTTCATGAGGTGACCGCCTGAGTGGACAACAGCTACGTCCAGGCCGTTGGCCTGCAGGCCGTGGGCCGCTTCCAGTCCCAGCAAGCCGCCGCCAATCACCACTGCCTTGCGCCGGTGATCATGGTGGGCCTCGTGGTGGGCGAACTGAATCATTTTCCGGGTATCGTCCAATGTCCTGAACGTGAAGACACCGTGCCTGACCGCGCCGCTGGGTGCGTAGACACCGCCCATGGGTGGCAGGTGTGAGCGGCTGCCGGTCGCGATGATCAGGACGTCGTACGGCTCCACGCGACCGTCGGCGGCGAAGACGTGCTTGCTGAACTTGTCGATGCGATCCACCCGGACACCCGCGTGCAAGGTGATGTTGTTCTCCCTGTACCAGGGCAGCGCATTGAGGAAGATGTCCGCATCGCTTTCCTCGCCGGACAGCACATGGCTGAGCATGATCCGGTTGTAGTTCCCATACGGTTCATCGCCAAACATGGTGATGTCGAAGACGTCGGCACCGCCCCTTGCCAGGATTTCCTCAACAGCCCGGGCACCGGCCATCCCGTTTCCGATCACCACCAGCCGCCGGCGCATCAGTGCTCCACCATCCCGAGATCCACCACAACGGAACCTCTCACGCCGGCGGGCGCAACGATGAACAGCTCAATCATGGAACCTCCATCGATGTCTTCCACCACCCTCAGCGGAACGTGCACATCGCTTTTGGCCCCGATGGGGAAGTAGCGCATGGGGACGCCGTCGCGCATGAGGACCACGGTGATGAGTTCGGGGCTGGAGTTGCCGCCGCGGAAGTACAGCGTCTGGTTCACGACGCCGTCCGGGACAAAGTGCGCCAGCTCGCTGTGGAGGGGGACCGGCTTTTCCATGCCGATGCCTTCGAAGGGGTAGATGCCCTGGAGGAAGAGGTTCTTGGCGATCACGGAAGTTCCTTTCGGCCGGCTTCCTTCCATGGTGCTCCGGCCGTGTTTCAGGACACTCGATGCCACGTTTCCGCTTGCAGGACAGGGGGTAACGATCACTTTGCAGGCGGCTCACCACGGCCGCTCGCAAACAGCCGCTCGCCAGCTACAGCCGCTCGCCCGCTACAGCAGTTCGCCGCCCTGCATCCCGTACCTGACCCAGTGTCCGCCCGCCCCGACCGGACCATTGCGGTGTTCGCCTGCGACGTCGGCACGAGCGCAGCGGTCAAACCATTCCCCCAGCGCGCGGTCGTGGCTCACGATCACCAGAGTCCCCGCAAATACAGCGAGCGCTGCCTCCAGCTGCTCCACCAGCACTGGCGCCAAGTGATTGGTGGGCTCATCCACGATCATGGTGTCGTACCCGCCTAGAAGGAGGCGGGCCATGGCGAGCCGGCGCTGTTGCCCGGCTGAGAGACCTCCCACGGGAACATGGAATTCAGCGGGCCGGAACAGGCCCAGCCGCAGCAAGCCCTCAGCATGTTCGTCGATGTTTCCGCCCAGCCCCGCAGCGAACGCCGGAAGCAGGCGCAGCCCCGGCCGGGCCGGCACCTCCAGTTCCTGCTGCAGGTAACCCACGTTGCCGTTCACTGTGACGGTCCCGGTGGTTGGCTCGAGTGTTCCGGCAAGGATGGACAGCAGCGTGGACTTACCGGCCCCGTTGGGCCCGGTGATGAGCACTTTTTGTCCGGCTTCCACCCTGAGGTGGGTGGGCTGGAGCCGCCCGGGAGAGCTGACGCCGCGGGCCTCCAGCGCGGGTTCGGAAACGGCCAGAGCCGCCGCCCGAAGCGGTGCTGCCAGTTTCAGTGGCACAGGCGGCCTGTCCACTGGGTTCTCCTCGAGCCTGCGGAGCCGTTCCTGGGCGTTGCGGACTTTGCTTGCTGCCGCGCTCTGCCACGTGCCTGTTTTGAAGCCGAAGGCCATCTTGTCGTTGTCGCGCTTGCGGCCGTAGCCCATGCCGTCCGCAACTGTGGCGGCTTGGAGGCGTTCGGCGGCCATGGCGTCCAGCCACTGCTCGTACTCCTGGACCCACCGGGCGCGTTCTGCCGCTTTCTCCCGGAGGTAGCCTTCGTATCCGTTCCCGTAGCGGTTCACGGACCGTCGGTCAGCGTCCACTTCGATGATGGTGGTGGCCACTTTCCGCAGCAGGACACGGTCGTGGGAGACCACCACCACGGTTCCGCGGTGCGCAGCCAGCCGCGATTCGAGCCAGGCGGTGCCGTTGGCATCCAGGTGGTTGGTGGGCTCATCCAGGAGCAACGCTTCGGCCGGGTCTGCCAGCAAGCAGGCGAGGGCTACCCGCTCCTGCTCGCCGCCGGACAGGGATCCAAGCGTTCGACGGCGGTCCAAGCCTCCCAGCCCCAGCTTGTCCAGCGCTGCTTCAACCCGGGACTCGGCGGCGTAGCCTTCTCGGAGCTGGTATTCCGTTTGAAGGCTTCCGTAGAGCTCCAGTTCCTCGGAGTCGGCGTCGGCGAGGCCGGTTTCGAGGTCCAGGATCCGCGCCTCCAAGGAACGCAGCGAAGCCAAGGAAGTGTCGATGGCATCGCCTACGGTCAGCGACTCAGCGAGTCCATGGGTTTGCGCGAGGTAACCCACGCGGTAGCCGGGGTTACCGGACAGACCTGCCGTGCCGTCGTCGGGCGTTTCAACGCCCGCCATGAGCCGGAGCAGGGTGGATTTGCCCGCGCCGTTTTCGCCGACGATTGCCACGTGTTCGCCGTGGTGAATCGTCAGGTCTACGGCGTGGAGAAGTTCGCGGTCCCCGTAGCCGTGGGAAACGCCGGAAAGGTGAAGGTGGTCAGTCAAGAGGGATCCTCGCAAGTCCGCAGTGGATGGCAGAAAGCCGTGTGGGTACTGGGGATGCAGCCGGGAAGAGGGGCTGCGCTCAAGACTTCATCGCTCAAGACTGCCCGGCAAAAAGGACCGCGTCAACCCGAGACACCAGTGCTGGTGCCATTCAGCGCAAAAAAGCATTGATGTGACACCAGTGTGGCGTCATAATGGTGTCATGCAGCTGAACCAGTACGTATCCTCAGTCCAACACCAGCTGGACACCGCCGCCGAAGCAGGAGGGCCGGAAGCCCGCGCCCTCAGCGAACGCCTCACGGCAGGCCTCGAAGCCACCGTCAGGCTGGTCCTCTTGGAGGCGCTCTCGGAGGCCGCAAGCGAGATCACGCTGGAACTCGCTCCCGGCTCGGTGGAGCTCAGGCTCCGCGGCCGCGACCCCGAGTTCGTGGTGAGCAGCCCGCAGGGTGGGGACTTCGAGGCAGTCAACGAGCGCTCGGCACGCACCGTAGCGGCCGAGGATCTCGACGGCGCCAGCACCTCACGCACCACGCTCCGGCTTCCCGACTATCTCAAGCAGCAAGTCGAAGAAGCAGCCAGCCAGGACGGCCTCTCCGTGAACTCATGGCTGGTCCGGGCCGTCGGCGAGGCGCTCAACGGCGGCCACTCGAGCAAACGCAGCTCCCTCCGCGAACCCGGCGAGCAGAACTTCACAGGATGGGCACGCTAATGGCAACCTTTGAGACTCCCCAGCCAATCGCCGTCGTGGTTGATGTTTCTGTCCGCGCCGATATCTGGATCGTGGCCGGTGACCGCAAGGACACCGAGGTCACTATCCGCCCCCGCAAGCCCAAGCGAAGCCTGGACGTCAGAATGGCTGAGCAGACCACGGTGGACTACACGGACGGCCGCTTGCAGGTCAGGCTTCACCCCCCATTCCGCCACACCTGGTTCAGCGACGGCGGCGCCGTGGAGGTCACCGTGGAAGTTCCCGTAGGCAGCAGCCTGGAATTGAAGTCGGGAATGGGCGATCTCCGCTGCGAAGGCGAATTCAGCACCGCCGACCTGAAGACCGACTTGGGTCACATCCGCATCGATTACTGCGGCGAGCTCCGTGCCCACACAGACATGGGCGACGTCACTGTGGAGCGCGCCTCGGGCAGGTCCCGGATCAAGACCGGCTCCGGCAAGATCCGCATCCGGGACATTGACGGAGTTGCCACCGTAAAAAACGGCAACGGCAGCACCTACATCTCGCAGGCTTCCGGTGAGCTCAGCGTTAGCGCAGCCAACGGCGACGTCTCCCTTGAACGGGCTGGCCTGTCCACTACCGTCAAAGCATCCAACGGTGACATCACCGTGGGCGAAGTGACCGCCGGTAGCCTCACTGTCCAGACCGCCGCGGGGACGCTCGCCGTCGGCGTACGTGAAGGCACCGCCGCCTGGCTGGACCTCAGCACCAAGTACGGACGCGTGCGCAATACCCTCGAACCCACCGGCGGACCCGGTGAAAGCACGGACACGGTGGAAATCCGCGCACGCAACGCCTATGGCGACATCACTGTGAAGCGCTCACCCGTCAGCGTACGGTAGCGGTCGCTACGCCGTGGCGACGGCCCGCTTCCGGCGGGCCTTCGCCAACCGCGTACCGATGAGCCCCTGCCGTGGGCTGAACAAATACACGACGGCGAACACCACGCCTTGAGTGAGCACCACCATGGCCCCCGACGCCGTGTCCAGGTAATAACTGAGGTAGATGCCGGCGACGGAGCACACCACCGAGATCACGGGCGCCATCACCAGCATCCGGGAAAAACGGTCGGTCAGCAGGTAGGCCGTGGCACCCGGGATGATCAGCATGGCCACCACCAACACCACACCCACGGTCTGCAGGGCTACCACGGAGGTCAGCGCCAGCAGGCCCAGGAGCAAGGCGCCCAGCCGTTTGGGTGACAAGCCGATGGCGTGGGCGTGCGTGGGGTCAAACGCGTAGAGCGTGAGGTCGCGTCGTTTGAGGATCAGGATCGCAAACGCCACGACGCCCAGGACCACCACCTGGATGAGGTCCGGGATGCTGACGCCCAGCAGGTTCCCGAAGATGATGTGGTTCAAGTCAGTCTGGCTCGGGGTCACGGAGATCAGCACCAGGCCCAGCGCGAACAGCGAGGTGAACACGATGCCGATCGCCGCGTCTTCCTTCACCCGGCTGGTATTCCGTACCACCCCGATCAACGTCACCGCGATCAGCGCGAACACCAACGCACCCAGCGCGAAGGGCGCACCCACAATGTACGCGAGGACGACGCCGGGAAGCACCGCGTGCGAGACGGCGTCGCCCATGAGGGACCAGCCGATCAGGACGAGCCAGCAGCTCAGGACCGCGCAGACCACGGCGGCGATGGCCGTAGTTGCAAGCGCCCGGACCATGAAGTCGTAGCTGAGAGGTTCAAGGAGGAATTCCACGGCCTAGCCCCTGTTCATGACGTCGAGGCCGAAGGCCATGGCCAGGTTCTCCGGTTGGAGCACGGTATCAGGACTTCCATGCATGAGGACCTTGCGCATCAGCAACACTGCTTCATCGCAAAGTTGCGGCAGGGCGTGGAGATCGTGAGTGGAGATGAGGATGGTGGCGCCGTCCTCGGCCAGCTCGCGGAGTAGCCTGGTGATGGTGGCCTCGGACCGCTTATCCACGCCCGCGAACGGCTCATCCAGCAGCATCATGGTGGCACCTTGCGCGATGCCCCGGGCCACGAAGGCCCGTTTTTTCTGCCCGCCGGACAACTGCCCGATCTGCCGGTCGGCGTACTCGCTCAGTTCCACGCGTTCCAAAGCATGCTCGACGGCGTCCTTGTCCGCTTTGCGGGGCCGGCGCGTGAATCCCAGGTGCCCGTAGCGGCCCATCATCACCACATCCCGGACGGACAGCGGGAAGGCCCAGTCAACGTCCTCGCTTTGGGGAACGTAGCCGATGCCGGCTTCCTTGCGCATCTTCACCGGCGGCTGCCCGTTGATGAGCACCCGGCCGGAATCCGGCTTGACCATGCCCATGATGACCTTGAACAGGGTGGACTTGCCGGAGCCGTTCATACCGACCAAGCCGCAAATCCGCGAATGGTCCAGGGTCAGGGACGCAGAGTCCAAGGCGAGGACCTCACCGTAGTGGACGGTGACGTTCTCAACAGCGATCGCGGGAGTGCTCACGGCGTTCCTCCGGTGAGTGCAGTGGTGATGACTTTGGCGTCATGGCGCATGAGGTCCAGATAGGTGGGTACGGGCCCGTCCGCTTCAGAGAGGGAATCAACGTAGAGCACCCCACCGAACTTGGCATCAGTGGCTCCGACAACCTGCTGCATGGGTGCGTCGGACACCGTGGACTCACAGAACACCGCCGGAACCTGGTTGTCCTTGACGAACTCGATGGCCCGCGTAATCTGCTGCGGTGTAGCCTGCTGCTCCGCGTTCACAGCCCAGATGTACACCTCTTTGAGGCCGGCATCGCGGGCCAGGTAGGAGAATGCTCCTTCGCAGGTGACCAGCGCCCTCTGCTTCTCCGAAAGGACGGAGAGCTTGGACACCATCTCGTCCTGCACGGTTTGGAGCTGGGCGTTGTAAGCCTTGGCGTTGGCCTCGAACTCGGCAGCGTGGGAAGGATCCAGCTTGGCGAAGGCCTTGGCCATGTTGTCAGCGTAGATCTGCACATTCTTGGGCGACATCCACGCATGCGGGTTCGGCTTGCCCTGGTAGGAATCCTCGGCAATGGGCATAACGTCCACCCCGTCACTAACTACCGCGTGCGGCACATCCAAGTCCTCCACGAACTGGGCGAACCAGGCCTCGAGATTGAGTCCGTTGTCCAAGATAAGGTCAGCTTGGGCGGCCTTGCGGATGTCCCCCGGCGTTGGCTCGTAGCCGTGGATCTCAGCTCCGGCTTTGGTGATGGACTCCACGCGGAGCTTGTCCCCCGCAACGTTCTTGGCCACATCAGCCAAAACAGTAAACGTGGTCAGGACAACGGGCTTGTCATCACCCCCCGCGGATGAGTTCCCTCCGCAGGCGGAGACCCCCAGGGCAAGTGAGATCGCGGTCAGGACAGCAGCGAAACGGCGGACGTCTTTGGCGCGCCGAAACGAAAAGTTAGGCATACCGAAAAGTGTAGCCACGCAAGTGCCAGTCGGCAAAGCTAGGCTGGTCACATGGGCACTCCATCCACCAAGGCACCTTTGTACAGATTCACCGCCTTGGACGCCATTGCCGTGGCCGCATACGTTGGCTTCACCGCCTACTTCCTGCTGGCTGGCGAGACGCTCAACCGGCTGATGCTGCAGCTGTTTGCGGACCCGGCCACGGCGTCCTATGCCGTCAACGCGATCTTTTATGCCGGC
Source organism: Pseudarthrobacter sp. PvP004 (assembly GCF_017876035.1). Taxonomy (NCBI): domain Bacteria; kingdom Bacillati; phylum Actinomycetota; class Actinomycetes; order Micrococcales; family Micrococcaceae; genus Pseudarthrobacter; species Pseudarthrobacter sp. PvP004. The sequence continues at coordinate 79,001 of NZ_JAGINL010000001.1, read as the reverse complement.
GTCGGAATATTCGCCGTGGCGTCTGCCTGGCGCGTAGCCCGGCGGGACCTCAAAATCCTGGGAACCCGTCCATGGTTCACCCTGGCCATGGTTCCGCTGGCCATCGTGGTGATGCTGATTCTCACGGCCGTTCTGGTTGCGGCATTCGGGACGGCGCAAAGCTCCGAGAATCAACTGGGCATCCAAGGGCTGCTGCAACAGGTGCCGGCCTGGCTGATGGTGCCGCTGCTGGTGATCCTGGGACCGTTTGTGGAGGAGTACCTCTTCCGGCATCTGCTGATCGGCAAGTTGTCGCAGTACCTGAACATCTGGCTCTGCTGCGTGATTTCCGTGGTGGTGTTCGCGTCAATCCATGTGGTGGGCCGCGAAGGACTGGCTATGTCTGCGCTGGCTCCGTACCTGGGCATGGCCGTGGTGCTCGTGGCGGTTTATGTGTGGACGGGCAAGAACCTGATGTTCTCCTATTTTGTCCACGCCGCCAAGAACCTCATGGCCGTGGTCCTCATCTACGCGATCCCCCCGGAACTCCTCCCGAACTAGGGGAACCCGGACTGAAGGTGACCGCAACACCCTACCCAGCCACCCGCCGTCGGGAATAGCTTGAAGAGCATGACACTCAACATCCAGGTAGTAGTGGACTGCAAGAAGCCGCACGAACTCGCCGACTGGTGGGCTGAGACCCTTGAGTGGAACGTGGAACCCCAGGACGAGGGGTTCATCCGGTCCATGATCGAGCAAGGCTACGCAACCGAAGACCAGACCATCACACACAACGGCAAGCTGGTGTGGGCAGAGGGCTGCGCGATCGTCCCCGCCGAAGACACAGACCCCAACACCGGCCGGCGGATCCTCTTCCAAACGGATCCCAACCCAAAATCCGTCAAGAACCGGGTGCACTGGGACGTCCGCTTGGAGGGACGAGACAAGGATGACGTGCGGAAACAGCTCGAAGCCCGCGGCGCCAAGCACCTGTGGACCGCCAACCAAGGCCCCCACGAATGGCACACCATGGCCGACCCCGAGGGCAACGAGTTCTGCATCAGCTAAGGCCATTACTAGACTCGGACTGTGAACAACCAACTCCCTGCCAAGGTTTCCGACGTCTTTGACCCTTCACGCTGGCGCACAGTTTCCGGCTTCGACGACTTCAAAGACATGACTTACCACCGGCAGGTTGAGCGTTCAACGGACGGCTCAGTCAAGGACCTTCCCACAGTCCGGATCGCCTTCAACCGCCCAGAGGTCCGCAACGCGTTCCGCCCGGGCACCGTGGACGAGCTCTACCGCGCCATGGACCACGCCCGCATGACACCCGACGTCGCCACGGTCCTGCTCACGGGCAACGGCCCGTCCGAGAAGGACGGCGGCCACTCGTTCTGTTCGGGCGGGGACCAACGGATCCGTGGCCGTGACGGGTACCGCTACCAAGTAGAAGGTGCTGCTGGGGACTCGGCTGAATTTATCGACCCCGCCCGCGCAGGCCGCCTCCACATCCTGGAAGTCCAGCGGCTCATGCGAACCATGCCCAAAGTGGTCATCGCCGTCGTCAATGGATGGGCAGCCGGCGGCGGTCATTCCCTGCACGTTGTCAGCGACCTCACCATCGCCTCGCGCGAGCACGGCAAGTTCAAGCAAACGGACGCCACGGTGGGAAGTTTCGACGCCGGATACGGCTCTGCGCTGCTGGCCCGCCAGATCGGGCAGAAAGCCGCGCGGGAGATCTTCTTCCTCGCCCGTGAATACTCTGCCGATGACATGGTCCGCATGGGCGCTGTGAACGAGGCAGTTGACCATTCGCGGCTCGAGGAAGTGGCCCTGGAGTACGCCGCGGACATCGCCCGCCAGTCACCGCAGGCCATCCGCATGCTCAAGTTCGCCTTCAACCTGGCTGACGACGGCCTTGCCGGGCAGCAGGTCTTCGCCGGCGAAGCCACCCGCCTCGCGTACATGACGGACGAGGCCGTGGAGGGCAAAGAAGCGTTCCTCCAGAAGCGCGACCCCGACTGGTCCAACTTCCCCTACTACTTCTAGGACCACCGTGAACATCGATCCTGTACTGAAAGCCCTGATGGCCGCCCTCCATGGCGAGGGCCCCGCCGTCGAAATCGTGGTGGACGAAAACGGCGAGCCGCAGGCGGTTCCGGTGGAGACCGGCGTCGACGACGCAGCAGTGGTGGTCCGCACGTCCGGTTCCACGGGGACGCCGAAGGCAACCATCCTCACCGTTGATGCCCTCGCGGCCTCCTCAGTGTCCACTGCCGTGGCCCTGCGCGGCGAAGGCCAATGGCTGCTGGCACTCCCCCTGCAGTATGTGGCCGGGGTTCAGGTGCTGGTCCGTTCGCTGTATGCGGGCACGCGTCCGTGGGTCATGGACCAGTCGAAAGGCTTCACGCCCGAGGCCTTCACTGCAGCAGCAGAGGAACTCACGGACAAGATCCGTTTTACGTCCCTGGTGCCCACGCAGCTCCAGCGGTTGCTGGACTCCCCCACGCCGGAAACCCTTGCCGTGCTGCGTCGCTTCGACGCGATCCTGCTGGGCGGCGCCCCAGCATCGGCTGAACTCCTTGCCGCCGCCCACGCCGAAGGGCTCAAGGTTGTGACGACGTACGGCTCAGCCGAGACCTGCGGCGGGTGCGTGTACGACGGCGAGCCGCTGGACGGCGTCGAGGTCCGGATCGGTGAGGGCGAACTGGAAGGCCGAATCCTGCTGGGTGGCGACACCGTGGCGGCCGGTTACCTGGACGCCGCCCGCGCCTCAAAGGCAGCATTCGTCGAGGAAGGCGACGTCCGCTGGTACATCACCGGCGACCTCGGCGAGCTATCCGACGACGGCAAACTCACCGTGCTGGGCCGCGCCGATGACGTGATCATCACCGGCGGCGTCAAGGCCTCGGCCGCATACATCCAGGGCAAGCTGGAAGAGCTCGACGGCGTCACTGCGGCTTTCGTGACCGGCGTCCCGTCGCGCGAGTGGGGCCAGGCCGTGGCAGCCTATGTTGCGGTGACCGATCCTTCGCCCGAGGGCCTGAAGGGATTCACTGCCCGCCGTGAGAAAGCATTGGGGGTCCTGGCGCCCAAGACGGTGCTCGCAAACAAGGAAATGCCGATGCTTCCGAACGGAAAGCCGGACCGCATGGCCATGATTGACCTGCTTTCCAATCTGCATCAGGGACAATAGACAAGTTCTTCCCCCGAGCCTGACTAACGATCAACCGCGAAATACACGAGGTACTACACGTGGCGACAGCTGCACAATGGATTCAAGGAGCCCGGCTCCGCACACTGCCCGCGGCCATCGCGCCGGTCCTCATCGGTTCGGCAGCGGCGTACGAGCTTCAGGCTTTCCGGCTGCCGAACGCGATCCTCGCGGCACTCGTGGCTCTCCTGCTTCAAATCGGCGTGAACTACGCCAACGACTACTCCGATGGCATCCGCGGCACCGATGAGGACCGAGTGGGTCCCCTTCGCCTGGTTGGTTCCGGCGCCGCAAAACCGGAGCAAGTTAAGTGGGCTGCGTTTGCCCTGTTCGGGGCGGCGATGATTTGCGGCCTGATCCTGGTGATCATTACCCAGACCTGGTGGCTGATCCTGGTAGGCATCGGCTGTGTCCTGGCGGCGTGGGGATACACCGGCGGCAAGAATCCCTACGGATACCTGGGCTTGGGCGACGTCTTTGTCTTCGTGTTCTTCGGTCTCGTGGCCACCCTCGGCACCACCTACACCCAGGCCGGCCAGGTCAGCCTCGCAGCGGTCATCGGCGCGATCGGTACGGGGCTCATCGCCTGCGCACTGCTGATGGCCAACAACGTCAGGGACATCCCCACGGACACGGCCGCCGGGAAGCGGACCCTGGCCGTCCGGCTGGGTGACCGCCACGCCCGCGAAAGCTACGTGTTGATGCTGGCCGTAGCCATCCTGCTGGTCATCGTCCTGGCACCCACCAAGCCGTGGATGCTGATCGTCCTGCTGCTGATCCCTGCGTGCCTGATGCCGGCGTGGCTCATGGTGAACGGCAAGAAGCGCAAGAGCCTCATCCCGGTCCTCAAGCAGACGGGCCTGATCAACCTCGGCTACAGCCTGCTGTTCTCGCTGGGACTGATCCTGAGCCGCGGCTTCTGAGTCTTTCCGTTCGAGTCTCTAACAGACAACGCCCCTAAGAAGCTCTCTTAGGGGCGTTATCTGTACAAAAAAACTTCTAGAGGGTGCCTGGGCGTTTGTCGTTGTTAACGGCAATATCCGGGTTCTTCTCCACCAGGCCGTCCTCGGCGGCGGCGTCTTCAACCTCGCCGGCGGTGCGGATGGGCTTGGCCCGCCCGGAGAAACGTTCGCGCATGGCTGCAGTGGCGGCGTCGCGCTGTTTCTGGAAGAACAGGTAGCTGATGGCGAAAGCAATCAGCCCCGCGAAGATGACCGCAAGGATCCAGCCGACCCCCAAAAAAGCGAACAGCACGAGCAACGGCGCGAACAGCGCCAGACGGATGAGGGAATACTTCAGGAAAGCCACCATCCAAGTTTAGCCGCCCGGATGGTTGCACTCTGATCACAGCCGGAAACGGGCGTCCAGTGTTTGGCTTCCGGCGACTAGACTTGGTGCATGCTCCGGGTTGTAGGCGTCGTCATAGTTCTAGTCATCTTTGTCTATGCCCTGGTGGACGTCATTCGCACCGACGGCCACCAAACACGCGGGATCTCCAAACCCGCGTGGATCATTGTGATGATCGTCCTGCCGTTGCTGGGCGCAATCCTCTGGTTCATCTTCGGCCGGCCTTACGGCAAGCCCACGGCCAAGCCCGTCCGCCGCCAGCCCACAGCCCCGGACGACGACCCCGAATTCCTCCGCAACTTGGAAACCCGGCGCCGCAACCAGGCCGAAGACGATCGCCTGAAGAAGCTCAAGGCGGACCATGAAGCCAAGGAACGCGAACTTAGGGACAAGCCAACCGACGGCAGCGGCGACGCAAAAAACAATGGCTTCAAAGCCGGCGACGTCAAGCGCACCGAGCCGGATCCCCATGACACCGACGAGCTGAAGTAGGGAAACATGGCCCAGCAAGCTGATGGATCACGGCAGTCACCTTCCTCCACACCATCAGCCAGCGGGCCCACATCACCCTCCGCACCACCACCGCGACCAGGCATTTCCCTCTCCACTCCCCCGCCCATAGCGGCGGTTGTTCGGCCTCCCGGAGCCGCACGGTTGTCCCGCTCCCTGTGGGTGGCGAGCTTCGTGGCCGGAATCGCCGTAGTGGTGACAGGCTTTCTCGGCCGTGATTCCCACTTCGAACGCCTGAAGGGCGTCATCTCAGGCATGGTTCCCGACGGCGACGCGGACGCTCTGGAGGGGGCCACCGCCGTCGTGTTCCTTGGCAGCCTCACCATGCTTGCGCTAGTGGTGGCCATGGAAGCGATCCTGCTGGCGGTCCTGTTCAGACGCCGCATCTGGGCTCGCTGGGCACTGGCCCCGTTGGTCCTCCTGCATGCGGTAGTCACGGTCATCACTGCCGACTTTGTGGTGACCCCAGGCGCGGACGGGACCCTGACCATAGTGCTGTTGGCGGCCCAGTTCATCCTGGCCGCGGCCGGCCTGATCCTGCTGTTCCTCCCGTCAACCACCAACTGGTTGCTCAGCGAACGGCGGGGATAGCGGCCAACATCCCTTCGCAACTACGGACCACCACGCGGCAAGCGTCCAGTGCGGCCGGCTCAGTGAGCGGGTTTTCCGCGATAAACCGCCAACGGTTCAGGCCGTTTCGTGCCGCCTCACTGATCTGCTCCGGGCTTGCCCCCGGATCCAAGCCCAACCTCAGGGAGGGCGTGCTGCCGCGTCCACCTACCAGCTGCTCAGCTTCCGCGGACAGCTCCGGAGTCAGGCTTGAGCCCTCAGTCCGCAGCGTTGCCAGGAGTTTCAATTCCCGGAACTCGTGGGCGCCCGCCTGAAGTTTTTCCAAGTTAGCTTCGAGCAGCAGCGCGACGTCCCGTGGCGAATTGCGCAGCAAGGCTTCCAAACCCACGACGACGGCACGCGCCTTGAGTGCGTCCGCGCGCGTTTGGAACAAATAGGCGATGTTATCGAGCAGCTGGCCAAGGCCGCTGCGCCGTGAGAGCTCATGGGCCAGTTCCGTAGGATTGCTGATACCGCCCCGGATCAGGGCAACACCAAGGCGGATCCCGAACAGACCGAACCTCTCCACAAGGGACGTCTTTGCTGCCTGACCGAGTCCTTCGGGTTCGGTGGCGCGGACAAAGAGATCCGCTGACAGCATCAGCCTTTCCCTCTGTTTCCTGTCCATCTGCGCCAAAAGCTGCATGGCCTCGAAATCGCCTTGGCGCATGGTCCGCGAACTCTGCGCCAGCAAGCCGGCAACCGGGACGACGCCCAGGGCAAGGGGCCTGAGGTTCTGGTCCCGGCTGTATCTATCGGCGATCACTGCGGCGGAAATGAGGGAGTCGATTCTTCCTGCGCCGATCTCATCGGCGCGGGACAGGACGGCCAAGGCATTGACTGTCCCGGATTGGCCCGCGGCGGTGTCCTTGAAGGATTCCAGGAACCGGACATCGGAGGCGTGGAGATGCCGCATGAGATAGATGACGGCATCGGCGGCCATGGGGGCGTCTTCGGGGAGGAGGAATTCCGTGGACCGGCCTGACACGTCGTGGGACAGCGAGGCGATCCCCGGCGTATCGATCAGCGTCAGCTCCCGCAGGCTGGCCGTTGGCCAGTCCACCACCAGCCGTTCCACATCCTCGGCCCGGACCTGGCCCAAATTGAACACCAAGCGGCCATCTTCACGGGTGACAGGGAGTGCTTGCGGCTCCCCGATGAGGGGATGGAGCGTGATCCTGGGCGTGTGTCCGTAGCGGTACCACGTAACAATCCGCGTGCATTCCCCGGCATCAGTGGGCGCTATTTCCTCCCCGATGATCGCATTGAGAAGCGTTGATTTGCCGGCTTTCACCATGCCGGCCACGGCTATGCGCAAAGGCCCTTCCAGCCTGCCCTCGAGTTCGTCCACCACCGCGAGAGCCGCTGCGTCGCCGTGGAAGATCTCCCTTGCTTGCCGGAGCAGGTCCGAGGCTCCGGCGATGCCCGTGTCGATCATCCCGCCGGGATCGGCGAGGTCGCGGCGCCGGGGAGGGAGGTGGTGCCGGGCTGGGATCCAGTGTCGGGCCGGGAGACGGGCGGCTCTTCGAGCAGCTGCTGAGCGGACTTGGCCAGGGCGTCAACGGCTTTGAGCTGGTTCCGTATCTCTTTGATTCTCATGTCCCGCTCCACCGCGTACGTAGCTGCCGCTTTCTGCGCGGCCGCCACGGATTCCGTCAGGGAACGGTGGTGCTCCTCGGCAATCTCCGTGAAGTGGTCCCGCGTGGCCCGCTGGACCAACCGCAACCTGTCCTTGAGCTGTTTGCCCACTTGGAACACCACATCATCCACGTGCTTTCGGACCAGGACTTTGGCTTCTGATTGCCGTTGCTTGAGTCGGGCCTCTTTATCTTCCCTGAATGCTTTGCGTCCCAACATCAGGCCTGCTCCAACGGACAGCGGGTTGATGAGGGCCATACCGAAAATGCCGGTCAGCAGGCCAAACATCAGCACTCCGCCGTAGGACCCCCGCATCCCTATCAGCACCTTCTGCAGAGGCCCCAGCCGGCCGTCTTCCATGTGCTGAATGTCGGCCACGGGGTCCAGTACGCCGCCGGTATCGGACACTTTCAATGCGGGGAGGGCCACCTCCTCTTCTGAGAAGTGCTCCGCAACCTGTGTGGCCAACCATTGAGCACGCTCGCTGGTCCACACGAAAGTATCTGAAACCGCTGCCGCCGTGCTCTGTTCCAGCCATTGCGTGAACTGCTCCCACGCGGGTCCAGGATCGCCTTGCTCAATGGCTGTTTCGGCCTCGCGTTGAATCCTGCGCAGCCGGTCCCGCAGGTCGTACTCCATGTCGGCGATCAGGTCACCGATGCCATCGTTGAGCGTTATCTGCCACCGCGCGGAGCGTTTGCGCAGCGCATCGGCATCCTCCTTGGCCGCATTCAGGCCGGCGATCATCTGCGGAGTTCCTGCCGGATTTTCCAAGGCTCCAAGTTCCGACTGCAGGGCGAGCCTGAGGTTATCGGTGACGGACAAGAGGTCGTTGCTCACGGATCTGCGTTGCATTCTGGCCGCCCCGCCCACAATGTTGTTCCGCACATGGCCGATCAACGCCGGGAACCCCGATTCGGCGTTCAGTTCCGGGTCCTGCAGCCGCGCCGCATGCAGACGAAGTTCCGAGGACACCGGAAACAGCGGAATATCGGGCCCGACGTCAGCCAGGTGCCTTTGATCCAGGTCCGCGATCTGGCGCCACGCGGGGTAAAGGTCCGTTTTGGACAATACGCACAGGACGTTCGGGCTGATGCGCATCGCCTGACGCAGAAACCGCATTTCCGGCTCGGTGAACTCCTGGGAAGCATCGGAGACGAACACCATGGCGTGCGCCGAGGGCAGCGCAGTCAAGGTGGTCAGTGTGTGTGTTGAGCCCAGGCCGCCAACGCCCGGAGAGTCCACGATTGTCAGGCCCCCGGACAACAGTTTCCGGGGCAGGGAAACCTCGGCTGCCACGATGTTCTTCGTGTTGCCCGGGTTGCCCTTTTCGGAAACGTATTCCGCGAGTTGTTCCAGCTGCACGGGTTGCCGTTCCAAGCCGTTCTCGGATCCGCCGGTCTCACCTTCAGCCTCGGGTCCGGTACCGTCCTTCCTGGGAACCAGGACAACGGCCGACGCCGGGTCCCCCTGCCGTACGACGGTAGGGACGGAGGTGGCGATGTCGTCATCAACGGGGCAGACCGGTGCGTTCACCAAGGCGTTGATGAGCTGGCTCTTTCCCTGTTTGAACTCACCCACCACGATCACGCGAACGCTTGGATCCCGCAGGCGGTTGAGGGTGTTTTCCAGTCGGCGACGGAGGTCGTTCCGGTCTCCCACCAGCGCCATGCCCTGCTCCGCCAAGGTGGTCATGCGTCCTGTTTCCGCCACGGTCTGTCCTTTGCTCTGCCTGCCTCGCCGATGAGGCCACGAAGTGCCCGGCAGACGGTTTGCCGCCTGCCGGGCACTGCTGGGGGTAACGCGTTGTGCTTCTTGTTGTTACATCGTGTGGAACTCGTTGGTGCTAGTCGATTTCCACATCGTTCTTGGCGACGACGATCGAATCGTCGATGTCGTTGTACTCCACATCCACGTCGAGTTCGTTGTCGGCGATGACCGTGTTGTCCTCCACGTTGGTGTATTCAACATCCAACTCGTTGTCTTGGACAACCGTGGAATCGTAGTTGACCTGGACGTCTTCGACATCGATTTCCTTGGAGTTGTCGATCTCCAGCTCGTTGTCCTGGATCACCGTGGAGTCGTAGTTGACCTGCACGTCTTCCAATTCCACGTTGGTGGAGTGATCGTTGGTGTACTCCAGATCCACCTCGTTGTCCTTGATGATGGTGGAGTTCTCGATGTTCGTGTACTCCACGTCCACGTCGCCGACTTCCAGTTCGGTCTCGTTGTTGTAGGAGTCCTTGTTGAACGAATCCGTGTTGTGGATATTGGTGTGCGAATTGTCCACCGAGTTGTCCTCGTTGAAGGAGTCCTCGATGTCCACGTCAACGTCGACGTCCGTGTTGTAGGAGTCCTTGGTCACGGAGTTATCGGAGTTGTCGTTGAACGAATCCTTGATCTCGATGTCCGTGTTGCCGACCTCAACGTCGCCAGGGCCCGATTCATTGATGTTGAACGAATGATCGTCGGTGTTCGTCGTTGTTGTAGTGGTTGTTGTAGTGGTGTTGCCGGAATCCCGAACATCGTCGCCGGCTGCAATTGCACCATCGCCGGAAGCAATGACGGCCTCATTGTCGAACAACTGGACTACGTCACCGTCGGCCCAGATGTTCTGGTTGACCGACTGGTCAGTAATCGTGTCGCGGTCGTCGATCGTGGTGGTGTACGAGTAGTTGTTTACTACGTGGACCAGCTGCTGGACGGCATGTGCATGGTCGTCCCAGTCACCGCCACCGCCGCCGCCGTGGCCGCCGCCGTCATGATCGTCGTCGTCATGGCCACCCCAGCCACCACCGCCACCGCCGTGTCCGCCGCCGTCATGATCGTCGTCGTCATGGCCACCCCAGCCACCACCGCCACCGCCGTGTCCGCCACCGTCATGATCGTCGTCGTCATGGCCACCCCAGCCACCACCGCCACCGCCGTGTCCGCCACCGTCATGATCGTCGTCGTCATGGCCACCCCAGCCACCACCGCCACCGCCGTGGCCGCCACCGTCATGATCATCGTCGTCACGGCCACCCCAGCCACCCGTCGATGCGTGGTTGCCGCCGGTGTTGTATTCGCGGTCGAAGGACGAGCGGGCGTTGATGGGTGCGTAGTCGAGGACCACCGGGCGAACGGCGTCGACGTCGGCCGAAGAGACGTCACGGAGGCCGGCCGCTGCGAGCGCTGCTTCGGGATCCCGTACGAATTCTTCGGCTGCTTCAGGATCGTTGAACAGGCTCATCAGGAACTGCACGAGCTGTTGTGCGAGTGTAGGCATTGGAGTGCTCCCTCAAATTCTGTGATGGATAATGATTCGCCCGGCGCCTTTGCCGGGCTTGAATCCAAACTATTGCCGCGGTTGGGGACCGGGCATCGGGGGTGGTCCCCCTACCGGCTGCCTCACCGTTAGGGGATGGTGTGGTTTTGCGTTAGGGGGTGGAGGGGGTTGCCGCTACGGAGGCGGGTACCCCTCCCCCAACGCCAGGCGGAGACGGACCAGGAGTTCAGAGCGGTTTTCGGCGCCCAGGCGCCGGCGCATGCGTGCCACGTGGTGTTCTGCCGTGCGGGGCGAAATGTAGATGGCCTCGCCGATTTCCCGGTAGGTCTTGCCCTCCAGGATGAGCCGGGCCACTTCCCGTTCCCTGGCGCTAAGCCCTGAAGAATCAGGGTTCCCGGGACTACCCCCGTTGTCCATGACGGGCGGGGCGACGACGGCGGTGTGGACATCCTCCTGCCGCTCTGAAGCTCCGCCGGACGGAGCCGCACTCTGGGGGTGGATGTCCCTGGCGCAAGCCAGTAGTTTCACCATGTCGCGCCGTTCGTCCGCATGCGCTGCGGCGTGGCCCGCCAAACGTGCGCCTTCCCAGGGCATCCCGACGGCGGCCAACCCGCGGGCCGCTGTTTCGACGTCGGACGCTTCGAAGCGGCCAGCCAGGACAGACACCCAGGCCTTGCCTCCAGCGGCGAGCACGGACGCCAGATGGCTGTGTTCCGATGCCCGCACCAAGGCTGCCGCGTGCGGTGCAAGACCGGCCGGGTCCTCGCTCAGCAACGCCGCCTGCACGGCCGCCCAGTGCAGCGGCACTGACCACAAGGGCGGGTTGCCCAGCCTTCCCAGCAAGTCCCAAGCACCCTCCACATAATGCGAAACTCTCCTGGATTCCCGCAATCGCGCCGCGGTGATCATCAGTTCACCCCACGGCAGAAGGCTGTAGAGATCCACGGAGACGTGCATCATCGCTTCGCGGGCCTTGTCCCACGCCAGCACAAGCTCGTGCACGTCGCTGCCCCGCCGGGCCAGGCCCACGTCCAAGGCCGCCAATAAGAATTCATCCCGGGGCGCCAAGGGCCAGTGGTTGGCCTTGACGGCCTCGTTGATGGCCAGGCGTGCCTCGTCGGCGTTGTCCTGCTGCATGGAAGACCATGCCCGCAGCAGGAACAGCCGGGGACGGGCAGCATCGCCGCCTTGGCCTCCAGCCAGCGCGGCTTTGAGCACTGTGTCCGCTACCCCCGGTTCCCCGCTGTGCAGGGCGCATAAGGCGGCCAGCGCGCTGGGTGTCTCCGGCAAGGGGATCGAGGTACCTGCCGCATTCATCATGTCCGAGGCCCTGATGAGTTCAGGCAACGCAAGTTCGGGTGCGGGCCCCAAGGTTTGGCGCAGCCCTTCCTGCGTCAGTGACAAAGCCACTGCCAGGAGCGTCGGCGAACCACTCGGCGGAGCAACTGCCAGCAACTCTTCGGCACCCACAGAATTTCCCGAACCAATCATGGCCACCGCAGCGAGCGGGGCCGAACCGTCGATCCTGTCTGATCCCAGCCAGCTGTAAGTATCGGCGCTCCGAGACAACATTCCACGCTGCGCCCAGACCGCGGCCGCCACATCCACTCCCAGGCGAAGGTCGGGCGGCTCAGGCATCGCGAGGAGTCGATCCACGATCCTGCCTGCGGAGTCCAGGTCACCGGTGGCCGCGGTGGCCTGGGCGCGCCTGGCAGCTGTGGCCAGTTCTTTTCCCCCTGCCATGAGGGCTTCGGAGTAGAGCTCGGCGGCCTGTGCTGGGTCGGTTTCCAGTACAGCGTCCGCAGCCTTTTCGAGCTCAGCCACAACACGGGGGTTTTTGAACCCACTCCTCGCAAGGTCCCGGGCTAGCTCCCCCAACGCCTGACCCTCCTGGAGAGTCTTGTCCACCAGTTCTTTCTGAAGCGCGCGGATGCGGGCAGCGGGTGTTCCCTTCAGCAGGGCGTACCGTGCAGTACCCACCACGGACCCGTCCGGTGAGAGCAGCCCGGCGTCCTTGGCTGCGGCAATGATCGAGTCCAGCCCTCCATGGTCCACCAGGTGGTGGTCTCCCAGGCTGTCAGGCAGGGGCGACGGGATGGAGAACCCCACGGACAATGCCAAGAGCAGCTCGCGGACTGCCGCAGTCGCGCCCGTCAGCGTGGGAGCAATATCTGTGCCCCGGGTCTCTGTGGTCTGGTTCAGGGGGTGATCGTCTGCCGCGGGCCGAAAGTGCCCGGGCGTATGGTCCTGTCCCGTCATGGGTTAGACCGCCGAGAGCAGCGCTGGATCCGGAGTAGGGCTGGTTTCCGCTGGTGAAGGTGCAGGGTCCGGGGTGACCGGCGGTGCGGTCTCCTGCGGCAGAGTTGGTTCCGGTGACGGCGGCGGAGGGTCCTGGACCACTGTGGGCTCGGGCTGCGGTGCAGGGGGTTCCGGCGATGGTGGTGGAGTAACTGGATCTGCCGGAGTGGTGGGCGGTGTTGTTGGCTCGATGACCGGTGGCGTCGTGGGCTCAACCACCACCGGTGGTGTGGTGGGAGGCGGAGTGCTCGGATCGGGTGTTGGTCCGCTCGCGGCACCTCCTGTGGGATCAGGGGCCGGGGTTGTTGGCGGCGTCTGCGTGCCCGGAGTCTGCGTGCCTGGGGCCTGGGTGCCCGGCACGGTGGTCCCCGTTCCCGGGGCGGCCGGCGCGGTGGTGCCCCCTGTCCCGCCGGCGACTGTACCAGCGGTGGTGCCGCCAGCGCCCGCCCCTGCAGTGTTCCCTGAACCGGTGCTCGCGCTGCCTGTCCCCGCGTTCGCTGCACCCGAATTCGTTGTTCCTTGCCTGACCGGAGCCCGTCCGTTGGATCCAGCCCTCGTGACCCCGGCCTTGGCGCTCGCTTCGAGCCCCGCAGCCGGTCCTCCCATCACGGGCGCCGAACCGGCGGCGCCTCCTGCAGCGCTGCCGCCCTGCGCACCGGAAGCCTGCGCACCGGAAGCTTGCGCACCGCCGTCGCGCATGACATCGGCCGCTTGGTTTCCGAACACGGTTGCCAGCAGTCCGGTGCCTTCGGGGCTCTGTGCTGCGGTGGCGGTCGCTATGGTGAGCGCGGTTGCGGCCGCAGCGGCTGCTGCTGCCATGCGGACCCGGGGCCGTGGGGCGTGCCGACCGGGCTTGGCCGACGCCGCCTTGGGGTGGCTGAATGCCGGAACCCGGCCCGGGACGTGCGGCCTCCCGCCAGCAACGGAATCCTTGGACGCGGAAGCCAGGGTTGGAGCGCCGGCCGCGGCATCCACGGCACCCGCCCCGCTGGAACGCAGACCAGCTACGGCAGCACCAAGGCAAATGGACGATTTGGGATCGGCGTCCACGGCTATGGGACGGTCCAGTTCCACGGAAATCAGCTCTGCCACGAGTGGAATCCGGGACGATCCGCCGATCAGCAGCACGGCGCTCAGGTCCTGGGCTCCAAGGTTGATGCTCCGCAGGCTGCGTTCAAGGGCGTCCACTGTGTCCCGGACCGGGGCCTCGATCATCGCCTCGAACTCGGAGCGGACCAGCCTCACGGACAGCTGGGTGCCGGGCAGGGAAACAGCAACGCTGGCTTCGCTGTCCAGGGACAGCGCTTCCTTGGCTTCCCGGCATTCCCGCCGCAACCTGGACAGGGCGGCCAACGTCCCGGGAGAACCCGGATCCATCACCGCAGCGTCACCAACATGACCCATCACGTGGCGCAGGACGGCGGCGTCGAAATCGGCGCCGCCAAGGGTTTCAATGCCGTCCGGACGGCCCAGTAGTTCAAAGTTCCCGGCTCCGGCCTTGCGCAGGACGGCGGTGTCGAAAGTACCGCCGCCCAGGTCATACACCGCGATGATGCTGCCGTCCTCAACACGCGTTTGGGAGGCGTAATGAAGGGCCGCCGCTTCCGGCTCGCTGATCAGGGTGATGTCCTGCAGACCCGCCATGTTGAGCGCTGCCAGGACCAGGGAGGTGCGGTGCTGCCCCCATGCTGCGGGGTGCGTCATGATGATCGACGACGGCGCGCTTCCCTCGCGCTCTTCGGCCTTGTCCACCACCCAACGGGCCATGGTTGCATACACGTCTTCTGGGGCCAGCCAGCTCTCACCGACAGCGAGGGGAACGGAGTCACCTATCCGGCGTTTGAACTCCCGCACCATGCGCTGGGGGTCGTCCAAGCCGCGACGTTCGGCCGCTTCGCCAACCAGGATCCTGCCGTCGTCGGCATAAAACAGCACCGAGGGCACGGCGCTGCCATGCAATCCCAGCGAAAGAATTTCAGGGGTCGGAGCGGGTCCTTGCTGGGGTTTAACAAGGGCTGCGGCTGTAAAACTTGTCCCGACGTCAATGGCGAGAACATAGCTCATGGTTACCTCGAAAAGGTCACGGCGCGTCGCTAGCGGTCTGCATCACAAGCGGGTCCTGATCAAGTTAGCACCTGCCTTCACAGGGCAAAAGGGCTAATTGCTACACCGAATTGTCATTGTCGAGGCGTGAGTATGAGCTTGGGAAGTAACGCCCCTGCTCAGGGCGGGATCTGGAACTAAAGTCCCGAATAAGAATGCAAGCCGTTGAAAACAGTGTTCACGAGTGTGAAGTTGATGATGACGCAGGCGTAGCCAACGATCGACAACCACGCTGCACGGGTTCCAGTCCAACCTCGTGTGGCCCGGGCGTGGAGGTAGCCCGCATAGACCACCCAGATCACAAAGGTCCACACTTCCTTGGGGTCCCAACCCCAAAAACGGCCCCACGCCTTTTCGGCCCAGATGGCACCGAACATGAGGGTGAACGTCCAACCGATGAAGGCGATGGCATTGATTCGGTAGGACAGGTTTTCCAAGCTCAGCGCATTCGGAACCAAGCGCATGAAGCCCAGGTTGTCAGTCCGGCCCGCAGCCAGGTTCTTCTGGCGGTGCGACTGCAGCAATTGCAGCACAGACATGGCGAAGGTCAGCGTGAACAGGGCTGATGACAGAACCGCGATGGAAACGTGGATGATCAACCAGTAGCTCTGCAGGGCCGGAACCAAGTGCCCCACCGGAGTCCAGAAAGCAGCGGACGCGGCCACCAGCATGATGATGGCCAGCCCGATCACGAACGTGCCCAGGAACCGCAGATCCCTGCGGATGAGGACCACCAGGAAGACGGCCACAGCAACAAAAGCACCTGTGGTGAGGAACTCGTACATGTTTCCCCACGGCACGCGGCCCGCGCCGAAAGCACGGGTAACCACGCCTGCGCCGTGGATGAGGACGCCCAAAACCGTCAGCGCCACGGCCACCCGGGCAGGTGCGCGGCGTTCGCCCGCGTACTTCATGTCACCTGCGGCGGTACCGCCCTCAACGGTGAGGCCCGACGTCGGACGCTCGGCACGGCCAGCCGGCCCACCGGCGTCGGGACCTCCCAAGCCACTGGCGACCCGGCCTGCAGCCACCGTGACCTTCTCGCCGGCGGTGTTTGCCGCGGCCTTCTGGTCCACTGCACGGAGCATTTTGCTGCTCTTCGCCAGGTCCCAGGCAAAGGCGATGAACGCCACGGTGTACGTGCCGGCGGCCAACAGCATGAACAGCTCGCTGTACTGGCCCAGGGTTTCGTTGATGACGGGCATTACTGGTCCTTCGAGGTTGAGGAAGAGACTGCTGTTGTTGCGGCGGTATCAGGAATGTTCCATTCCCGGGCCAAGATCTCGCGGAGGGCTGCTGCTTCGCCGGCCAGGCGGTGGTCTTCACCACGTGCCAGCAGGCCGTACTCCACCATGGTGCGGCCGTCCGCGTGGGTTCCGGTGCGGACCCACACGCGGCGGCGGTTAATGTACAGCGACATGACCAGACCGGCCACCGCAAGGAAACCGAAGATCAACGCGTACAGCTGGCCCGGGTTGTGGTGGATGTCTACGCCGATGTATTTCTTGACGCCATCGAACGTGATGCTGCCCTTGCCTTCGGGCAAGTCGACTGTGGCGCCCGGGGTCAGGGTGATACCGCCCGCGGCGAGGTCGCGGCCGTTGAGCTGCGTCAAGTCTTTGACGTCCAGTTCGAACACGTTCTGGGGCACGCCCTTGTCCAGTCCGAGGTCGCCGTAGAACGAGTTCAGGCTCAGCTGGGGGTTGATCAGTTCCGGGGCACCGCTGAAGGAAATGCCGTCCTCGGTGACGAACGCCGTGGGAAGGAAGAAGCCAACAAAGCCGAGCTGTTCCGGCTTGGCGTCCGGGACCTTGATGACCACGGAGGAATAGTAGTTGTCGCCTTGGACCTTGGCCGTTACGGGACCTTGGAAGGCAATATTGCCTTCGCCGTCGCGGACCGTGACCAAGGGTGCGTAGCCGTTTCCTGTGAGGTAGAGGCTTGTACCTCCGAGGGAAACGGGGTCGTTGACCTTGAGCGTTTCCTTCTTGCCCGGCGAATCCGGAGTTTCCTTGGTGGTCACTTCTGCGGTGTAGTCGATGGGTTGCCCGGCCTTGCCCGGCGATTCGCGGTCGAACCTGGCCTCGAACTTATCCAGTTGCATCGAGTACGGCTGGAGCGAACTGCTCTGGAAGTTGGTACCCGGCGTGAATTGGTCGTAGCCCACCAAGGTGTTGACGAACGTTTCGCCCTCCACCAAGATCCGCTGTCCGCTGTATCCGTAAAGCCCACCGATGGCCACAGACACCAGCACCCCGATCAAGGACGTGTGGAACACCAGGTTGCCCACTTCCTTCAGGAAGCCGCGTTCTGCACCCAAGGACGGCAGGGCGTCGTCGACGTCCCTGACCTCCACGCGGTAGCCGCGCTTCTTGAGCAGCCCGGCGGCATCGTTGATGGCCTTCGACGCCGGGATCCCGGCGTCGGCGGGTATGGCCAAGGTGCCGTACTCAGGCAGGCGCGACAGGCGCTTGGGGGTGCGCGGCGGCTGCGACTTCATGGCTTTGTAATGGGCGATGGCACGCGGTGTGACGCAGCCGATCAGGGAGACAAACAGCAGGATGTAGATGGCCGAGAACCAGGCCGACGAGTAGACGTCGTACAGCTGCAGGGCATCCAGAAGCTCGCCGTAAGAAGGGTTGTCCTTGATGTACTGCGTGACCACTGACGGGTTGGCAGGCCGCTGCGGGAACAGGGAACCCGGCACGGCGCCCACTGCCAGCAGGAGCAGCAGGAAGAGGGCCGTGCGCATGCTGGTCAGCTGGGTCCAGGCCCACCGCAGCATGCCTTTTAAACCGAGCGCGGGCAGGGCTGCCTCGGACTTGGCCTGCTGGAGTTTTCCGTCCGCTGTGTTTTCAGCGGCTGGTGACTTCTTCTTGGCTTTCACGGACTCGCTCATCAGATTGGCAACTTCACATCGTTTTGGAACCAGTACTGCAACTCGGTCACCCAGGTTCCCCACACACCGGTGGCCATCAGAATGCCGAGCAAAATCAGGATGCCCCCGCCGATCCGCTGGATGGCCAGCCGATGCTTGCGGAAGAAGGACATGACGCCCATGCCCCGGCGGACGGCCAACGCAATCAGGAGGAATGGAATGCCAAGGCCCAGGCTGTAAACGAACGCCAGGAGTGCTCCCTTGGCCGCCGACGAACCGCCGGACAGGCTCAGCAACTGTACCGCGGAGTACGTGGGACCAATACAGGGCGCCCAGCCGAGGCCGAACGTGAGTCCCAGAAGCGGCGCACCCCACAGGCCTGCGGGCGGTTTGGCGTGGATCTTCGCGTCACGCTGAAGCCAGCCGAAGCCGCCCATGAACACCACGCCCATGATGATCACCAGAATGCCCAACAGCTGCGTGATCCAGGCGTTTTGCGGACCCGTCAGCAACGTCCCAAGCTGGCCGAAGGCACCGCCCAGGAGGACGAAAATCACCGAGAAGCCCAAGACAAACAGTCCGATGCCAGCCAGCATGCGGCCCCGCCGCTGCTTCTGGAGGTCGACGCCCGTCAGTCCCGTGACGTATCCAAGGTAACCGGGGACCAGCGGCAGCACGCAAGGCGAAAGGAACGAGACCAGTCCGGCCAGCAACGCCACCGGCACAGCCAGCAGCAGTGATCCGTTGAGGATCGTCTCGGCGAAAGGACTGTTCATGGGTGCTACTCGGCCACTGCGGAGGTGATGAGGGCTTTCAGGGTGCTCTTCTCGATCTCGCCGAGCACGCGCGAGGCAACCTTGCCTTCCTTGTCCAGGACCAAGGTGGTGGGAACTGCTCCCGGGGGCACAATGCCGGACACGGACAGCAGCACAGCCCCGTCCTTGTCATTGAAGCTCGGGTAGGTGATGTTGAAGGTCTTGTCGAACGCCTCAGCGGTGGCTTGTTCGTCGCGCAGGTTGACGCCGAAGAACTGGACTCCCTGGTCCTTGAAGTCCTGGTGCAGGGCTTCAAGCTGGGGGGCTTCGATGCGGCACGGAGCACATGCGGCAAACCAGAAGTTCAGGACAGTGACTTTGCCCTGCAGGTCCTCCGGCTTTACGGTCTGCCCATTAAACAGAGTGCCCTTGAGCGCCACGGGGGCTGCACGATCTGCCTTGGCGAACTCCGTCACCGAACCATCGCCGGCCACGTAGTTCTTGTTGTCGCCAGCCTTGGCTTGCTTTGCAAGGGAGTCTTCCTGGGCACACGCGGACAGGCCCATGGTCAGTCCTGCGAGGAGGACACCGCCGGCGGTCAGCACGCCGCGGCGCGAAAGATTGTTGTCCATGCTCTATGCCCCCGGGGTGCTCGCCGCGCCGGGGAGCAGAACGGCAGCAGGCTCGGTGTATTCGACGCGCACGATCTTGCCGTCGTCGTCCAAAGTCAAGGATGTCAGGGAGGTGAGGGTGCACTCACGCTTGCGGGGATCGTGCGCGAGGCGGCGGCCCTCAGCGGTCAAACGGGTTGACCAAATGGGAAGTTGGTGGCTCACCAGAATGGCTTCAGCGCCGTCGCCACCGAGCTCGATCGCCTTCACCCGTGCGTCTTCCACAGCCGCCAGAACGCGGGCCGCCTGCTCTTTATAGGGCTCGCCCCAGGAAGGCCGCAGGGGATTCCTGAAGTAGAACCAGTGCTTGGGCTTGAGGAACTCGCTCTTGGTGGGATGGAGTCCCTCAAAGTGGTTCTCGGCTTCGATGATGCGAGGATCCGTGGTGATGTCCAGGTTCAGCGCCTTGGATGTCGGCATGGCTGTTTCCTGGGCGCGGGTCAGCGGCGAGGCTACCAAATGCACAATCTTGGCACCTTCACTGGCGCGGGCCGTGAAGTGGTCCGCCAACATCCGGGCCATCTCCCGGCCACGCTCTGAGAGGTGGAATTCCGGCAGCCGGCCATAGAGGACGGCGCCGGGATTGTGGACCTCGCCATGGCGAAGCAGATGGACAGTTGCTTGGGGCATGTTTACCAGTTTCTCAAAGAAGCGGGGCGATCCGAAATCTTCTACCGCTAGTAGAACTCAAAGTTTTCCCGAAATGTTCCGTGGAGTTGGAATAAAAGATGCATATGCATGTTTATACTGGGTACGAAGCTCGGTTGACGCTTCAAGCAATGAGCTCGACCGGGCAAGCACGCAGTACCCACCACTTGATATAGGAGCAACACCATGATGACTCTCCCCGCTTCCGTCACCACCGGCACCTGGACCCTCGACGCTTCCCACAGCGAGATCGGCTTCACCGTCCGCCACGCAGGCATCAGCAAGGTCCGCGGCCAGTTCAAGGATGCTGCTGCCACTCTGGAAGTCGGTGAGACACTGGCCGACTCCAAGGTCACCGCCACCATCCAGACCGCCAGCTTCGACTCCGGCGACGTCAACCGCGACGGCCACGTCAAGGGCGAAGACTTCTTCGACGTGGAGAAGTTCCCGGAAATCACCTTCGTGTCCCGCCACGTCAAGGCCAACGGCAACAGCTTCGACCTCGTGGGCGATCTCACAATCAAAGGCGTGACCAAGGAAGTTTCCATCGAAACCGAATTCAACGGTGTAGCCGTGGATCCGTTCGGCAACACCCGCGCAGGTGTCTCCGGCGAAACCACCATCAGCCGCAAGGACTTCGGCCTCACCTGGAACGCCGTCCTCGAAGCCGGTGGCGTCCTGGTCAGCGACAAGGTAGTCATCAACCTGGAGCTCGCCTTCATCGCACCGGCTGCCGCATAGTCCTGCTGCTCCTGGTGCGGGTTCACGAGTCCCGCCCTTGTTCGTCATCCCCGCCGCACAACGCGGAGGGCGACGAACAAGAGACTGATCCGTGGCCGACGCAGCCAAACGGCGCCCCACATAGTTCACGCTGTGGGGGCGCCGTTTCGCATGCAGGGAAGTCACCCCGCAATTGTTCGGCAAAGAGCCTGCATTTAGCTGCGAGTTGGCTCCGAATTTCCTATGCATCCTTCAACCCGCGGTCTAAAGTGATGCCATGAGTACCCCAGACGAAACACCACAGCCACAGCAGCCCGGCTCCCAGCCTCCGCAGCCCGGCAATGTTCCTCCTGCGGGTTACCAGCCTCCGCAGGGCTACCAACCCCCTCAGGGTTACCAGCCACCGTCTCAACCAGGCCAGTATTCACAGCCCGGCGCACCCCAGCCCGGGCCCGGCCAACCTGCAGCCGGGCAGCCTGGTTTCCACTTCGAAATGCCCACCGACGGACCGCGCAGTTTCAACGACGTCATGCCTCAGGGCGGGTTCTCGGGAATGTTCAAGACCCAAGGCCTACCGACGGAGTTGAAGGTTTCCTACTTTATTTGGGTGATCTCCGGACTTCTGGGCTTGCTGTTCGGGCTTATTGGATTCTTCGCCGTGATCGCAGCCTTCGCCTTCGCCCCGGGTATCGCGGCAATCGCGCTCATCCTCCTCCTGCTCGCTTTGGCCGTTGCCGCCGCCCAGGTGGTCCTGGCCATGAAGATGAAGGAAGGCAAAGAATGGGCTCGCCTCGCTTTGACCATCCTGGCCGGCGTTTCGCTGCTGCTGGCCATCTTCGGAGCGGCAAGTGGCGGCGGTTCCGGGATGGGCCTGGGCGGCAACTGGTTCGGCTTCCTGGTCAGCGCAGTCGCCGTCGTCCTCATGTGGATGCCCAATTCGCAGCTCTGGTTCAAGGCAGTAAAGGGCCACGCATAGCACTGACCCAACTGCCGTCGTCGTGCGTGATCGGCGGTAATGCAGGCTGAAGGCCGCGGCCCGGATCCTCCGGATTCCCGCGGCTTTCATCATGAAGGCGTAAGCCGATTTGATGATTTTTCCTGTGAGCTGGAAATACCAGCGTGTGATCGTCTGCAGCGTCGGACCCGGGAGGTACGGTGGTAGCAGAACCACGCTGGGGGCAGGGTCGATTTGCTGATCCCGGCGGCCGCACCAGCAGTCGAACAAGCAAAGGAATGCCATGAGCAACCCTCCGTACCCGCCGTCAACCCCGGGTGACGACAACAAGCCCGAGCAGCAGGGCACCCAGCCTTCTGCCCCGCAGCCCCCGGCACCTCAGTACGGTCAGCCTGCCGCGCCGCAGTACGGACAGCAGTCTCCCGCTGCGCCGCAGTACGGACAGCAGTCACCGGCTGCACCCCAGTACGGACAGCAGTCTCCCGCTGCACCGCAGTACGGACAGCAGGCCTCTCCTTACGGCCAGGCCCCTGTGGCTCCGCAGTACGGCCAGGGCACTAACTGGCCGAGCCAGCAGCCCGGACCCACCACCATCCCGCCGATGGTTAACTACGCGTTCTGGATGATCGTCGCGGCCGGACTGCTGTCCGCCATCAGCTCTCTGGTCTTGGCCTTCACCGGAGCTGACCCCATCATTGATGTCATGTTCCAACAGGCCGCACAGCAGAATACAGAGATCCCTGAGGGATCCGCTGAAGGCATCCGGGCTGCCATCGCAGTCGGCGCCATCATCGGGGCGATCCTTTCGCTGGGCCTCTACGCCTTGGTTGCCTTCCCCGTCCGGAAGGGCAAGAACTGGGCACGGATCCTAGGCACAGTCTTCGCGGCCTTGTCAGTCCTCGGCCTTACCAGCCTGTTCCAGTTCGGTCCCACCTACGGCATCCTGCAGCTCATCGTGATCCTGCTGGGTGTTGCAGCAATTGTCATGCTGTACCTGCCGGCGTCGGCTCCTTACTTCCGTAAGGCGCAGCCGTTCGGCAGCCCGTACCAGAACCCTTACGGCCGCTAAACACGCCGACTTCCAAGTATTAGACGCGGGCGCGGACCCGGCGAAGGCTAAACAGCCTGGCCCGGAGTCTGCGCCCGTTGTGCGTGGTAGGCAAGGATCTGCAGCTCGGTTGCCATGTCCACCTTGCGGAGGTTGACGTGCGGGGGGACCTGCAGCAGCACCGGAGCGAAGCTCAGGATGCTCCGGATCCCGGCGGCAATCACGCGGTCGCACACGGCTTGGGCCACCGTTGCAGGCAACGCCAGGACCACCATGTTGGTGTGGGTTCGTTCCAGGACGCGCTCCAACTCGGCGGAGTCGCTGACCCTCAACCATCCCACCTCGTTGCCGATCACCATGGGGTCGGCATCAAAGATGGCTACGACGTCGAAGCCCCGGGACTCGAAGCCTCCATACCGGGCAAGGGCTTTGCCGAGGTTACCGGCACCCACAATCGCGACCTTCCAGTCGTGGGTCAGGCCGAGGGCTGCCGCAATGTGGCGGCTCAAGTACTGGACCTCATAGCCAACGCCGCGGGTCCCGTAAGAGCCCACATAGGAAAGGTCTTTGCGGAGGGTGGATGAGCTGACTCCCGAGGCCTCGGCCAAGGCTTCCGAGGAAACCCGCTCAACGCCTTCGGCCAGCAGAGAGTTGAGCGCGCGCAAATAGAGAGTCATCCGGGCCACAGCCGCGGGCGGGATCTGCTTGGTGGCAGGTTCGTTATCCCCGGTTGTGGCTTCCGGGGACGGTTCCAGCGCAGTCACGGTATTCTCCATTGCGTCGCTTTGTTGTTCCACTCTATGACCCCCCGCCGGACTCAACAAAAGCCATTACCTGCGGGTAACCCCACCCTCAGCCCTCCAGGACTTTCTTCAGGGTGCGGGTGAGCCGTTCCTCGTCGATCTTCCAGAAATCGCGCTGAATGCCGTTGACCAGCACCACTGGAATCTCCTCTGCGAAGCGCTCTTGCAGTTGGGGGTCGCCGTCGATCTTCTGTTCGGTCCACTGCACCCCAAGGCCTTTCGTGACACGCTCGACGGCGGCACGCGCCTCCGTGCAGAGGTGACAGTCAGCTTTGGTGAGGAGGACGACGTCGGGAATTGCCATGTCTCAAAGGTAACCGCCCCACCGACCCTCTCTCACATCCCACCCCCTTCCCGGCAACCCTCTCTCACATCCCACCCCCTTCCCGGCAACCCTCTCTCACATCCCACCCCCTTCCCGGCAACCCTCTCTCACATCCCACCCCTTTCGGCGCTCTCCCGTGCGTTCCCGACGCGGGCCCCGGCGATTGACTAGACTCAAGGCATGCCCGAGGAGAAGAACGCCGCCGTGGTCGCAGATGCCTTGGTGCAGAAGGACACCGTTCAGAAGGACGCGGCGAAAAAGGACATCGCGCAGAAGCACGCTGGCGAAGCCGCATTCTTCGACGTCGACAATACGTTGATGAAGGGTGCCAGCCTCTTCCACGTGGCGCGCAAAATGTATGAACGCAAAGCGTTCACGCTTTCCCAGGCCGCCGGGTTCGCCTGGAAGCAGTTCAAGTTCGTCATGCGCGGCGAGAACATGGAAGACGTCCACTCGGTGCGCGACTCTGCACTGACCCTTGCTGCCGGCATTACCGTGGCTGACATCAAAGCCTTGGGCGAAGAGGTCTACGACGAAATGATCGAGTCGAGGATCTGGCCGGGAACCAAAGCGCTGGCAGAACAACACCTTCGGGTCGGCCGGAAGGTGTGGCTCGTGACGGCCACACCCATCGAGGTCGCCACTGTTATTTCCACCCGGCTCGGCCTGACAGGCGCTTTGGGAACCGTGGGCGAGGTGGACGAAGGCGTGTACACAGGGAAGCTCGTGGGCGACATCCTGCACGGACCTGCAAAGGCAATTGCGGTCCAACTCGTGGCCGATCGAGAGGGTCTGGATCTGGACCACTGCTGGGCCTACAGTGACTCCGCCAACGACATTCCTTTGCTCACCATGGTGGGTCATCCCGTGGTCATCAACCCGGATTCAAAGCTGCGGCGGCACGCCCGCGAGAACAACTGGCCGGTTTACGATTTCCGCTCGGGACGCCGTGCGGCAACCCTTGGCCTCAAAGCCGCCACAGTCGGCGGAGCTGTGTATGGTTTGTGGCGCGGATTCTCGAAGTTCCGCGGCCCCCGCGTCTAACCCTCTCTCACATCCCACGGGCTTGACCTCAACCCTCTCTCACATCCCTCGGGCTTGAGCCCAACCCTCTCTCACATCCCACGGGCTTGACCCCAGCCCTCTCTCACATCCCACTTGGGCCATAACAAGCCTGTGGATAACTTTCGATGGCTTTAGCATTTCTGGGCAAGAATGCCGGTATGCAAAATGCCACTGCTCTTCCTCCCCGACTGACCGCCGGCCCGTTCACCTTGGACGAGGCGGAGGCTGCGGGCCTTAGTCAGTCCTACCTCTGGAATCGCATCAAGGTCGATGGAGTTAGCCGGGGTATTTACCGGCCTTCCGATTGGAATTTCGAGCTTTCTGCGGCTGCCCGATCGCTGTCGGTTGTAAGTCCCGGCGCTTGGATTTCCCATGTGACGGCCGCCAGGCTCCATGGTGCATGCCTGCCGCCCTGGCTGGCGGATTCCAATGAATTGCATCTGAGCAAGCCGAGGCACCTGCCGTCAGTGCGGCGCAAGGGCGTGATCGGACACACGGTAGTAGCATTCGACGACGAGGTCGAGTATGTCCAAGGCATCAGGATGAGCACACGGTCGCGGACTTGGTTGGATCTCGCGCGACGCCTGCCCGTCCCTGAGCTCGTCTGCATGGGTGATGAACTCATACGCATGCCCCGGCCGAACTTCGAAGGACGCGACAAGCCGTTCACGTCGCTGGAGGCTCTTCGCAAAATGATTGGCAGGCACAAGAATCTGCAAGGCGTGGTTCGGGCACGAGAAGCGCTCGACCTCATGCGGGTTGGCGCCGATTCTGCGCCCGAGTCGCTGCTCCGGCTGGCGATATTGGACGCCGGCATCCCAGAACCGGAGCTGCAAGTGCAACTCCGGCCAAACGATCCGTTCTCCCCGTCCGCGGATCTGGGCTACCGTGATCGGCGAGTAGCCATGCAGTACGACGGCGATCATCACCTTGAGCAGGAACAGATACTTCGCGATCGGCGACGTGACAAATCATTTGAAGCAGCCGGCTGGACGGTCCTCAAATTCGGCAAGGACGACCTAGCCGACAACTTTTCGTCCGCCATCCAAAAGATTAAGAGGGCCCTGCGGGTCGCATGGCGGGATCCTGCAGTCAGTTCGGGCTTTTCCCGAGGGACCTGAGAGAGGGACGGCCCCAAACCCGAGGGACCTGAGAGAGGGACGGCCCCAAACCCGAGGGACGTGAGAGAGGGTTGGGATGCAAAAATGCCCGCCACCTCGAGAGGCAACGGGCATTCACGCTTGATGAAGTATCTCTACTTCTTATTGCGGCGCTGGTGGCGAGTCTTGCGAAGCAGCTTGCGGTGCTTCTTCTTGGCCATACGCTTGCGGCGCTTCTTAATAACTGAACCCACGAAAGTTCCTTACAAACTAGAAGTTCCTGTCTGTTGGAACAGATCCGCGGAAGCAGACAGTACAACTGACAGATTCTTACATTGACGTAAAACGTTCCTTAACAGAGTACCGCTTCAAAGGGGCACCCCATGACCACCGTCCGCGGGACGGACCCCGGCTGGCCTCAGGCGGTCTCGGATTGCCCGTCCACCACAGCACCTTTGAGGTATTGGGCAACAGCTTCTTCAGGAACCCGGAAGGAACGGCCGAACCTTACGGCGGGCATTTCCCCTGAGTGGACCAGGCGATACACAGTCATTTTGGAAACACGCAGGACGTCGGCCACTTCGGCCACCGTCATGAAACGCGCATTCGAGAAGTTAGTCTCCGCGGACATTTCCCATATTCCTTTGCTCTCAGACAGTAGGACACCCCCAGTGGAACGGTGTGCCGATGCTGAGCCATCAAACAACCATGTGCTAGATACTCTAGAGGCTGATGGGGCCAATGTGAAAGAGCTCCCAGCAACTTTGGAGGCCCGGGTAAACCCCGGTCCCGCCCGTTTCGTGGGTTCCCTGCGCGTCGTGCCGTGGGCACGGCATGATGCGCAGGGAACCCACTCAGCGGATCTACGCCGCAACCACCGCACGGCGCTTCCGGGCCGACGCTGCGAGCTGCTCCAACACCGAGGCCGTGACGTCCCACTCCATGCAGGCGTCCGTGACGCTCTGGCCGTACACGAGCTCCTGATCCCCGGAAAGCTGCTCGGCCACGTCGAGGTTCTGCGCGCCGCCCACCAGGAAGCTCTCCAGCATCACGCCGGCAATCGGCGAGGAAGAACCAGCTTCGAGCTGTGCGCCAATTTCCAAGGCAACCTCGGCCTGGCGGTGATGGCTCTTGCCGCTGTTGGCGTGGCTGGCGTCCACGATCAAGCGCGGGTTCAGGCCCTTGGCAGCAAGCTTGGCGGAAGCGGCTGCGACATCTGCAGCAGAGTAGTTGGGTCCCTTGCGTCCACCGCGGAGGATCACGTGGGTGTCCGGGTTGCCGGACGTCGCTACGAGAGCCGCGCGGCCGTCGTCGTCGATTCCCAGGAAGGCTTGCTCAGCGGCGGAGGCGCCGCAAGCGTCGATGGCCACTTGGAGATCACCGTCGGTGCCGTTCTTGAAGCCGATGGGCATGGACAGCCCGGATGCGAGCTGGCGGTGGATCTGGCTTTCGGTGGTGCGGGCGCCGATCGCGCCCCAAGAGACGAGGTCCGCCATGTACTGCGGGCTGATGGGTTCAAGGAACTCGGTGGCCGTGGGCAGACCCAACGCGGTGACCTGCTTCAGGAAGCCGCGGGCCGCGCGCAGGCCAGCGGCGATGTCGTGGCTGCCGTCCAGGTGGGGATCGTTGATGAGGCCCTTCCAGCCAACGGTTGTGCGCGGCTTCTCGAAGTAGGTCCGCATGACGACCAGCAGGTCCTCCTTGTGCTTCTCCGCCTGGCTGACCAACCGGCGGGCGTATTCGAGGCCGGCCTTGGGGTCGTGGATGGAGCACGGGCCCACGATCACCAGAAGGCGATCGTCTACCCCGTCCATGATGGCGCGGACCTGATCGCGGCCGCGGTCGACGACGGCAGCTGAGCGGGCGTCCAGCGGCAACTCGGCGATGAGGTCCTGCGGGGCCGGAAGTGGCTCGAAGCGTGCAACCCGCAGGTTGGAGGTAGCGGGCTGTGCTGCGTCCGCGGCGGTAGCGGAGTGGAGCGATTCAGTGGGTTCTGCGGCGATGCTGGTCATTTCTGGGTCCTGTTCCGGGATGCGGAGCGGGCCCCTTTTCAGAACCCGCCGGATATGGCGAAGGGCAGAGAATAATCTCTGCCCTGTTGGCTCTGAAGGAAAGTTGGATGCGTGTCAGTTAGACGCGGGCCCCTCCAGAGCCAACGAAAAATACGCATACCAACGCTTAGTCATAGCCACACCATAACCGCGGTTCTTCACCGCGGGCAAATCGCGTCCATCAAGATGACAGGAGTTTGCGCAGGAACTGCAACTGCTTGATCCAGTGGTGCTCTTGGCCGCCCTCGTGGTTGTTGAAGCGGTACACCTCGATGTCCTTCTCAACCCCGCCAGAGCCTGTGCCGTAGTTGTTGAAGCTTGCGAACACCGTTGATGGAGGGCAGATATCGTCCATCTGCGCAGCCGAGAACAGCGCCGGCACTGTGGCGTTGCGGCCGAGGTGGACGCCGTCGAAGTAGTTCAGCACTGCCAGCATGGGCTCATACTTTTCCCGGTACCGGCCCAGGAACCCGGCAATCTCGGGGTACGGACCACGCGGGGTGATGTCGATCGCGCGAGGGAAGTCCTGCAGGAACGGGACGTCCGGCAGCGCGGCGATGACGCCGTCGAGCCTTCCAGCCGTCAGCCCGGCAGCAGCAACAGTGATGCCGCCACCCTGGCTAACGCCGGCCAGCACCACTTTGGAAGGGTCGACGGCGGCATGGCTCTGTGCCGCTTCTACCGCACGGAAGGCGTCCACGTAGACCCGTCGGAAGTAGTAATTGTCCTGGTGATCAGCGCCTCGCGTCATGAGGCCGGCGTAGTTAATCCCACCGGCCGAAGGGTGTGGATCCGGGGTGTCTCCGGAAACGCCGCCGTAGCCCTGCCCGCGCGTGTCCATGATGAAGTGCGCGTAACCGGCTTGGGCCCAGCGGGTGTTCTGGTTGACCAGGCCGCGCCCTCCGGAGTAACCGATGTATTCCACAACTACGGGAAGCTGCTCCCCCGGCTCGAGCTGCGAGGGTACGTGCAGCCATCCCTTGATGCGGTCTCCCCCAAAGCCGGAGAACGTGACATCGAAGGTGTTGATTACGGTGAGGTAGTTGTCCACGGGCTCAAAGACAACGTCCAACGGCAAGGCTCGGGCCTCGGTGATGGTCCGGTCCCAGAACTCTTCAAGGTCGGCTGGTACCGCGGCGTTGGAGGTGTAGTTGCGGAGCTGATCAAGGGGAAGGTCAAAAAGGGGCATGGTCCGTTCCGGTTCAGGTGGGTCTTACTGGGCTGATTCAGGCGCTGCGGGTTGTTCTGGTAGAGGACATCCTACGTCATCACAGGTTTTCGGCCTGGCTGGTTTGAATCGTTACATTTTGAAGTCGGTCGAGCTAAACTAAACGTATTCGTCCCGGGAAAGCGCTTGCTCAGGTGTAGCCTAAACCCGCCCGAACACTTTTGTGAAGACCCAGACGACGGCGTCACGCGCCATCGTTGCCGCGCCACCCGAGGAGAGCCATGGACACCGCTTCCACCGAGTCCGTCAGCAGCCCAACACCCAACAGGCCTGCCCCTCCGACCGGGACTGCAGCTTCAACCGGGCCTGCCGCGGTAACTGCCCCCGCCCGGATCGCCCTAGTGGGGGTCCACGGCTTCGGCACGCACCACCTCCGCAACCTGGAGCGGCTCAGCAAGCAGGGCATCGTGGACCTCGTGGCCGTGGCCGACCCTCATCCGCCGGCGACCGGAGCTTTGCCTGAGACCACGGCGATCCACGCCAATCTGGACGAACTGCTGGCCGGCGAGCACGGACCGGACGTCATCATCGTGGCTACTCCCATTCAGACCCACGCCCCACTGGCCCTTTCCGTGCTCGCTTCCGAGGCTGATCTGTACTTGGAGAAGCCCCCGGTTGCCTCGATGAGCGACTTCCTCCGCCTCCAGGAAGCGGCGGCTAAAGCTGGCCGCAGCGTTCAGATCGGTTTCCAGAGCCTCGGATCCCATGCCTTGGCGGCGTTGGAGAATCTGGCCAGCGGGGAAGCTACGGCAGAGCTCCCCGGCATCGGTGCCCTGAAGGGGATTTCCGCTACGGGCCGCTGGGTCAGGGATCGCGCCTATTACAAGCGGTCCCGTTGGGCAGGCAAACGTAGTCTCGACGGCGTGGATGTGGTGGACGGCGTTGCTACCAATCCGCTGGCCCACGCAATCGCCACCGCACTCCGCATCGCCGGAGCCAGGGAGGCACAGGATCTCGTATCCGTGGAAACCGACCTCTACCGCGCCAATGACATCGAAGCGGACGACACCTCAGTGATCCGCATGCGGACCATCAACGGTTTGCCCATCACCTGCGCCCTCACGCTCTGCGCCAGCGAATCCGTGGAACCGTACGTTACGCTCCACGGCACCGAAGGTACGGCAGTATTCCACTACACGGAGGACCGGGTGACGGTCCGCACCGAAGCGGGCGAAACCGCTCACACCTTCGGTCGAGACGACCTCACCGAGAACCTCCTCCAGCACCTGTCCCAAGGCACGCCACTGCTCAGCCCGCTCCACCACAGCGGCGCCTTCATGAAGGTACTGGAAGCCATCCGGACAGCAGAGGCACCTGCGCTGATTCCCACAGAATGTGTGAAATGGGTAGGAAAGGGCGAGCAAGCCCACGCAGTGATTCCGAACATTGAAGACATCCTGGAACGCGCCACGCGCGCCCACGCCACCTTCTCCGAGTTGGGTCTCCCCTGGGCACGCCCGGTCACCTCTGGTGCCGAGGCGCTCTTCGCACCTGACGACGCCGGCCCTGCCGCCACCCCTGCCAACGCCGCCGCCGTCCTCCGCACCGGAAGCACCCTCGAGCCGGATCTGTCCCCACGGCCCTACCTGCACCCGGTATCCACACAGGCCGGCGTGGTGGTTACGGATCACCTGCCCTCAGACCACGTATGGCACCTCGGCGCAGGATTCGCCCTGCAGGACGTCAACGGCAGCAATTTCTGGGGCGGCCGCAGCTACCGCAGAACCGCGGGGAAGTACGTGGATGTGAAGGACCACGGCAGGATCGAAACGGCAAGCATCGCCCGGGAAAAAGACCACACCACGCTTGGCCTCAACTGGCTCGCGGCCGACGGCAGCCTGGTCCTCACGGAACGCCGCTCACTGAAGCGCGCAAACCTTGATGCGCTCACATGGCGACTCGACATCCAGACCCGGCTCACCGCCGTCGTGGATGTTTCGCTGGGCAGTCCCGGCTCGCACGGTGCCGCCGGCAGCGGCTATGGCGGATTCTTCTGGCGGCTTCCTGCCAATGCCGCCCCGCGCGTCTTTTCCTCCACAGCCGAGGGCGAGCCTTCCGTGCACGGTTCAGTGGCGCCGTGGCTCGCTTGGACGGGAGAGTTCGACGGCGGCCCTGCCACTTTGGTGTTTGGCGCACCTTCCGAGTCGCCGGACCCGTGGTTCGTGCGCTGCAGCGACTACCCGGCGGTCGGTTCTGCACTGGCATGGGACACCGCCGTAGAACTGGCTGCCGGTGACTCCATCACCCGCAGCAACACCGTGTGGATCAGCGACGGAACGTTGGATGTAGCGGAGATCGAGGGCTTGGTTTCAGGCAGATGAGTGCTCGCTGACGCGTTGTGAGGCCCGCCCTGCATGGTATTTGCCATGAATAGCCTGCAGAACGGGCCCCGCAACGCGAAGTCACGGTGTTTGGCAATTACCGGCGGCCCGCTAGGAGCGACGGCGGGCCGAGTATCGCCAGAGCAGGAAACCGATCACGGCCGCCGAGACCATGCCCAGCGCTCCCGTGACCACGAGCCCCGTGCGGACGCCGAAGTCCTCCGTGAGCCACCCTGCCAGCAAGCCACCCAGCGCATGACCGCCCAGGAGAAGTGGGAAATACAGTGCCAGAACCCTGCCGCGCACGCTGGCGCCGGCCTCGAGCTGCACCGCCGTGGCTGCGCTCGTGAGGAACACCAGGGTCATGAAGCCCACCACGATGAGCATCACCACGAACCACTCCTGCGTGGGCATCACAGCAGCGAGCCCTTGCGTCAGGCCGAAGAGCCCGGCACTGGCCACAATCCCTTTCCGTCCGAAGCGTTTGATCCTTGTTGCCACCAACGCGCCTGCCAGTGCTCCCACGGCGCTGACAGTATTGAAGAGCCCAAAGCCGGCAGGTCCGCTGTGCCACACCCCGTCCGCGAAAGCCGCGAGAACTACAGGCCCGTTCATGCCGAAAGCGCCTAGCAGTCCCGCGAGCAGCATGGTCAGAAGCAGAGGCGGACGGGCGCGGACGAAACGGAAGCCGGCGAGGATCTGGCCTTTCCGGGCTGTGGGATCAGACGCTTCGGGAGCGTGGTGCAGTTCGCCAGGCCTGATGGACGCGATCATCACCAGGACCGAAACCCCTATCAAAGCGTTGGCCGCGAATGCCGCAGCCGGACCAGCCTGGGCGATGACCACACCAGCCAGTGCCGGGCCTGCCATGGCCCCCAACTGACCAATCGCACTGTTCAAGCCTATGGCGGCCGGCAGCCCTGCGTCACCCACCACCTCGTTGACGAACACCTGCCGCGCAGGCCCATCGATCGCACTGGTGACGCCCAAGGCAATGCAGGATGCATAGACCACCCACACATCCGTGCCGCCCATCGCGTTCCACACGGCGAGGCCGGCGGCCAGCAACGCGGCGACGGACTGGCAGATCAGGAGGATACGGCGTTTGGGGAAAAGGTCCACCAGGATGCCGCTGATGGGACCCACCACCAGCATGGGCAGGAACTGGAGTGCAACTGCGAGGCCCACGGCGGCCGGACTCCCCGTTAGCTGCAGCACCAACCAGTCTTGGGCGAGCCGCTGCATCCACACCCCGCCACTCCCCACAAGGGAGAGGGTGACGAAGATCCGGTAGTTATGGTGCCTCAGCGGGTAATGCCAGCTTTCCGTGGAGCGGGCACGCGGTGTGGTGGATTTGGGGCGCAGTGGGAACGGGCGCGGCGACACGGAGTGTTCTGCTCGATTCAGCGGGTTGGTTGGGAATTCTTAGCGATGGGAGCGGATCTTGACGGCGGCTGCGGCCAGGACCAGGGTCCCGGGGACGATGACGAAGAGGGCTTGCAGCATCCAGACGAAGACCACGGCCATGAAGACTGCGGCTAGCAGCAGGAGCGAGCCGGTCCAGTCGCGCACCGCATCAGCCTTGGCGTTGGCATAGGCGGCAGCCCACCGTTGCGGGCCGGGAACGACGGCGGGTTGGTGGCCGGCGTCGCCGCTCCAGGTCACGCTTCCGCTCCAGCTGGCGGTGATGCGCAGGAACAGCACGGCGCCTGCCGCGGCGAGGATCAGCGTGGCGGGCAGGATCGCTGCCCGGCCGGGCAGTTGACCCACCAGTGCGAGCAAAAGGTTCAGGACAATCACGACGGCGGCTACCGCCGTCGTGATTCCCATCTTCCAGCTGCCGGGCAGCGCACGGCGGAAATTGCCCCACAGGCTTCGCAGGGAATCGTCCCTGCCGCTGAGGTGCCTTTCCAGGTGCGCGACGCCGGCCGCGTAGGCAGCCGGCGCCGTCACCAACGGGACGGAGAGGAGGAGCACGATGACTCCCGCCAGGATGGTCTCGGCGAAGAGGGCAAAGCGGTTGACCGGAATCCCGGGGTTCCCGGACGGCTTGCCTGTGGCGTTCATAGTGCTCATTTTTCTCTCTTCCGTGTCCGTCAGCCCTTGAGGCCCTGCGTTGAGACGCCTTCGACGATGTAGCGCTGGAAGACCAGGAAGAAGACCAAGACCGGGAGCAGCGCCAGGACGGACATGGCGATCATGGCACCGTAGTCCGAGGATTGGGTTTGGTCCACGAAGAGCCGCAGCGCCAGCGGGAGCGGGTATTTGTCCGGGGTGTTCAGGTAGAGCAGCGGGCCCAGGAAGTCGTTCCAGCTCCAGATGAAGGAGAAGATGGAGGTGGAGATCAGGGCCGGTTTCATCAGCGGGAGCATGATGGACCCGAAGATGCGGACGTGTCCGGCGCCGTCGATGCGCGCTGCTTCGTCGAGTTCGGCCGGCAGGCCGCGCATGAACTGGACCATGAGGAAGACGAAGAACGCGTCTGCGGCCAGGAACTTGCCAATCAGCAGCGGCACGTAGGTATCCACGAGACCAAGCTGTTGGAACACGATGTACTGCGGGATGATCACCACGTGGAAGGGCAACAGCAAGGTGGCGATCATCATGCCGAAGAACAGTCCTCGGCCGGGGAAGTTGATCCGGGCGAAGGCGTAGGCCGAGATACTCGCTGAGAGCACGGTTCCCACCACCGCGCCGACGGCCAGGATCAGCGAGTTGGTGAAGAACGTCAGCGTGGAGACCCCGCCGATGCCTTCCATGGCCGTGACGAAGTTATCGAAGCTGAAGTTGTTGGACCACAACGCATTGTTCGCGCCGCCGATCTCGGAGTTCGGCTTGAACGAGGCCGAGATCATCCATAGGGCCGGGTAGAGGACCATCGCCACCAGTGCCAGGGCCACGATGTGGAAGATGGTGCTCTTGATCCGCTTGGCCAAGGTGGACTCGGACTTCGGGTTATAGACCGGCGCCGGAGTGGTTGTTGTTGCTCGGGGCTGGGTGGGGGTTGCCATGGTTGTCACTTTGCATCACCGCTGTAGTGGACCCAGGACTTGGAGGTCTTGAAGAAGATCAGCGTGATGATGCCGACCACGATCACCAGGAGCCAGGCCATCGCCGAGGCGTAGCCCATCCGGAAATCGGAGAAACCGCGCAAGTACAGGTAGAGGGTGTAGAAGAGGGTGGATCCTGCCGGGCCGCCTTCGCCGTTGGAGATGATGTAGGCCGAGGCGAAGATCTGGAACGCGTGGATGGTTTCCATCAGCAGGTTGAAGAAGATCACCGGGGAGAGC
Organism: Pseudarthrobacter sp. PvP004; assembly: GCF_017876035.1. Lineage (NCBI taxonomy): Bacteria > Bacillati > Actinomycetota > Actinomycetes > Micrococcales > Micrococcaceae > Pseudarthrobacter > Pseudarthrobacter sp. PvP004. The sequence continues at coordinate 44,174 of NZ_JAGINL010000001.1, read as the reverse complement.
ATGGGCCAGGTGATGTTCATGAACTTCCGCACCGGGCCGGCGCCGTCCATCGAGGCTGCCTCGTAGAGGTCCACCGGGATCTGCTTCAGGCCGGCCAGGAAGATGACCATCGGGGCGCCGAACTGCCACACGGTCAGCAGGATCATCATGCCCATGGTCATGTTGGGGTTACCCACCCAACCGCCGAGGTTGATCCCGAAGAAGGACAAGCCCTGGTCCACGGGGCCGGAATCGCCGAACATGGCCTTCCAGACGATCGCGATGGACACCGAGGCGCCGATCAGGGAGGGGGCGTAGAACGCGGACCGGTAGAAACCCTGGCCCTTGCGTTTGCTGTTGAGCAGCATCGCGATCGCCAACGCCGCCGCGAGCTTGAGAGGGGTACCGAAGACCACGTACTGCATGGTCACACCCACCGACTGCAGGAACCGTTCATCCTGGAACAAGGTGACGTAGTTATCGAAGCCGATCCACTTGGGGGCATCGAAGAGGTTGTAGTTGGTGAAGGAAAGGTACAGCGAGGAAATCATCGGGCCCACGGTCAGGGCAATGAATCCCAGCAGCCAGGGCAACAGGAACGTGTAGCCGGCGCGGGCGTCCGCCCCGCGCCGCCGCGATTTACGCGGCTGCGTGGGAGCGGAGGCGGTGCGCCTGCTCAGGGTTGGGCTTTGAGTCACGAGATCAGTCCGTCAGTTATGAAGCCTGTATCAGGCGTTCTGCTTGATGAGGTCTTCGGCTTCCTTGAACCACGCATCAACTGCGCCGTCCACGGTGAGCTTGCCGTAGTTGAGGTCCTGGGTGACGCGCTTGAATGTGGACTCCAACGTGCCGAAACCAACGATGGGCGGCTCCGGAGCGTCCTTGAGGTACTTCTCGATTGACTTCTCGTAATCGACCACGAGCTTGTCCGTGCCTTCGAAGGTGGTGCCGTCGCGCTGGGTCTTCGACGCCGGGACACCGCGCGAGGTCTTGAAGATCTGGCCGACCTCGGGATCGTTGACCATGAAGTCAATGAAGCGGGCAGCAGCATCCTTGTACTTGGTCTTGGCGCTGGCCACCATGAGCATTGACGGCTTCAGGAACAGGCCCAGGTTGTCCGGGTCATCCGACGGAACAGGAACCAGCTTGAGTTCCTTGGCACCGCTGTCAGCGAGGTAGCCGGCCATGAAGTTGTCCCACGTAACTTCCGTGGCGGTGACGTTGGAGCCGAACGGGGACTTGGGCAGCAACTGGGTGGCCTTGTCTTCGCCAACAATCGCCCCGGTTCCGCGCAGATCCGCGGTGAGGTTCCACCACTTCTTCAGATCGTCCTTGGAGAATCCAAGCTTGCCGTCCTCGGTGAAGGCCTGGATGTTGTTCTGGCGCAGCCAGATGTTGAAGTTCCACCAGATGCCGGTGTAGTCGGTGCCGCCGAACAACGTGCCGTTGCCCTTGGCGCCAACCTCGGCCAGGAAAGCGTTGAACTCCTTGTAATTCCAGGTGCCGTCCGGCTCCGCAATGCCCAAGGAAGCGAGCTTGGCGGGATCGTAGTAGACCGCAAAGGCGTTGGTGCTGGTGGGGATGCCGTAAGTCTTGCCGCGGATCTGGCCCGAGGGAAGGAGGGACTTGTCGAAAGCGTCCGTGTTGATCTTCACGGTGCCCAGGTCCAGGAGCTGGTTCCGCTGACCGTAGTCACGCAGGTAGGAGAGGTCCCACTGCATGACGTCCGGCAGTCCACCGCCGGCAGCTTCGGTAGCGCGCTTCTGCCAATAGCCGGGGAAGTCGGAGAAGTTGCCGTTGACCTTGATGTCCGGGTTCTTGGACTCGAACAGCGCAATGGCTTTGCGGGTGCGCTCGGCACGGTCATCGTTGCCCCACCAGGTGTAGGTGATGGTGACGGGGTTCTCCGCGGAACCGGTCTGTCCACTGGACGAGGACTGGCCACAAGCGGAGAGGAACGCGGCAGATGCAGTGCCGAGAGCCACCGTGGTGAGGAATTTCCTTCTATCGATCATGAGAGCCTCCTTGCTCAGTTGGTGCAAGCTTCCGAGTTCTCTACAACGTGGCAGTGATCTCGCTTACACTCGTTCTGAATCGATACAATATCCCTAAACAAGAATCTGGGCAAGCGTTTTCCAAAGATCGCAATTTGACCGGTACGCTGCACTCATACCTTCAGTACCACCAGTACCAGCACGGCCAACCTGACGAAGGAGTCCCCTTGACCTCCCCCGAAATCCCACGCAGTCCATCCGTCTGGAACAGCATCCACGGCCTCGCTTACGGCGGTGACTACAACCCCGAGCAGTGGCCGGAGGACATCCGGCTCGAGGACATCGAGCTCATGAAGGAAGCCGGAGTCAACTTCCTGAGCGTCGGCATATTCTCCTGGGGTCTCCTGGAGCCCACTGAAGGGAACTACGATTTCGGCTGGTTGGACGATGTCATGGACAACCTCCACGGGGCCGGGATCAAGGTTGCACTGGCGACCGCCACAGCCTCTCCCCCTGCCTGGCTGGCCCGCAAATACCCCGAGATCCTGCCCGTCACCGCGGAAGGAATCCGGCTGGAACGTGGCTCGCGACGCCACTACACGCCGTCGTCGTCCGTGTACCGCAGGTACGCCACCGCCATGACGCGGGTCATCGCCGAACGCTACAAGAACCACCCGGCCTTGGCACTCTGGCACGTGGACAACGAACTTGGCTGCCACGTTGGCGAGTTCCATGGCGAGGAAGACGCCGCCGCTTTCCGCGCTTGGCTGGAACGCCGTTACGGTTCCATCGAGGCCCTCAACGAGGCCTGGGGAACGGCGTTTTGGTCCCAGCACTACGCATCGTTTGACGAGATCATCCCGCCGGGCGCAGCTCCCACCACGTTGAACCCCGGGCAGCAACTGGACTTCGCCCGGTTCAATTCCTGGGCTTTCATCGATTACTACCGCGAACTGCTGGCCGTTATCCGCGAAGTCACCCCGGGCATCCCGGCGACCACCAACTTCATGGTTTCCAGCGCCACCAAGGCCCTGGATTACTTCGATTGGTCCAAGGACATGGACGTGGTTGCCAACGACCACTACCTGGTGGCGGCTGACCCCGAGCGGGAGATCGAACTGGCCTTCAGCGCCGATCTCACGCGCGGCGTGGCGGGCGGCGAGCCGTGGATCCTCATGGAGCACTCGACGTCTGCGGTCAACTGGCAGCCCCACAACCAGCCCAAAATGCCCGGCGAAATGCTTCGAAACTCGCTGACGCACGTAGCCCGCGGCGCCGACGCCGTCATGTTCTTCCAGTGGCGTCAAAGCAAGGCCGGCTCGGAGAAATTCCACTCAGCGATGGTTCCCCACGGCGGCCGCGACACCCAGGTGTGGCGGAACGTGGTGGACCTCGGCGACGCGCTGTCCAAGCTGGAGACCGTCAAGGGATCGAGGGTGGAATCCCGTGTCGCGATCGTGTTCGATTACGAGGCCTGGTGGGCTTCGGAGTTGGATTCGCACCCGAACAATTCGCTGAAATACCTGGACACCATGCGGGCATTCCACCGTTCCCTGTATAGGCGCGGGATCACCGCGGACTTCGTCCACCCGTCCTCAGACTTGTCCGGTTATGACCTCATCCTGGTGTGCACTTTGTACTCCGTCGCTGACACCGCGGCTGCCTCCATTGCGGCAGCCGCGGAGGGTGGTGCCACAGTACTGATCAGCTACTTCAGCGGCATAGTTGATGAACGGGACCACGTTCGATTGGGCGGCTACCCCGGCGCTTTCCGCGAATTATTGGGCGTTCGGGGTGAGGAGTTCCACCCACTTTTCCCCGGCACGTCGGTCACGTTGAGCGATGGGACGGTGGGGTCCGTGTGGAGCGAGCACGTCCACGCGGCCGAGGGTACGGAGATTTTGGCAACGTTCACCGACTACCCGCTCGGCGAGGTGCCGGCATTGACGCGGCGTTCCGTCGGAACGGGTTCTGCCTGGTACCTCGCCACGCTTCCCGACGCCGATGGCATCGACTCCCTCACCGCGCGACTCGTGGAGGAAGCAGGGGTGAGGGCCGTGACCGAGATGTCTGCCGGCGTCGAACTTACGCGACGGCGGGCCGCTGACGGCCGTACGTTCCTGTTCGCCATCAACCACAGCCAGGAGGACGTTACGGTAAAGGCCGACGGCGGCGAACTGCTCAGCGGCGCGCGCTTTACGGGAGTGGTACCCGCCGGAGCCGTGGCCGTCATCGCGGAAGACTGACTCAACTGGCTGGCGGGCACACGAAAAAACCGCGCTCCGGGTTGATCCTGAAGGACCAACCCGGGGCGCGGTTCCCGTCGCTGGAAAGCTAGCTAATGGCGGATTTCATCTCGTCCACGGCCTTCTTGCCGGCTTCCTCGGTGGAGAGCCTGTCGAACAGGACCTCCGAGGTGTAACGCTTCACGATTTCCTGGATGGCTCCCGCACCCTTCGGTGGTGCGGCCGGAGCTTCGCCAAGTTCTCCCTTGATCTGGTCGATGAAGTCGACAACCTTGACGTCGGCCTTTGCGAGCTTGGGTGCGATTGCCTCGCGAACCTCCGAGTTCGGGTAAACGCCGCGGTCTGCCAGGAGTGCTTCGCCGGCCTTGACGTTGTTGGTCAGGAAGTCGATGAACTTGGCGGTCTCTTCAGGGTGCTTGGTGCGCGATGACGCCGACCAGAACTGGGAAGCCTTGTACCAAAGCTTCGCATCAGCGGCCTTGCCCGTCTTGGAGGGGAAGCGCAGGACCTGCAGTTCACCGCCGGCAGCTTTTTCGAGGGCCGGAAGCTGGTTGGACCACCAGAATGCCAGGCCATTCTTACCGGTTGCCAGGCCGCTCTGGTCGAGCGGTGCTGCTTCGGCTTCAACAACCTCGGATGCAGACGGGACAGCCTTCTTCTCGCTGAGTTGCTTCAGGAAAGCCCACCACTCGGCAATGTCCGACGGCTCGAAGCCCAGCTTGCCGTCCTCGGTGTATAGGGATTTGCCGTTCTGGCGCAGCCAGACACCCAGGGAGGCTTCATCCGTGCCGTAGGCAGCCGCGCCGTACGTTCCCTTGGGCGACTTGGCAGTGACCTCGGCGGCGATGCGTTCGAAGTCTTCCCACGTCCAGGTCTTGTCATCCGGAAGTGCGACGCCTGCGGCCTGGAAGACTGCCGGGTTGGCCAGGATGGTGGCAGCGTTGATGCCTGCGGCGATGCCCATGAGGCCGTCCTCGCCCTTGCCGGCTTCCAAAGCGGCTTCGTCCAGCTTGGAGGTATCAATGTCGTACTTGGAGAGGTCCAGCAGTGCACCGCGGGTGGAGTACTCAGTGATGTACTTCTCGTCCATCTGGATGATGTCCGGAGCATCATTGGCGGCGACCTGGGTGGCCAGCTTGTCCCAGTAGCCGCTCCAGTCGCCGTACTCAGGCTTGATCTTGATGTTGGGGTTCTCGGCCTCAAAGGCCGCGATGGCTGCCTGCGTCACCTGGGCGCGCTTGTCGCCGCCCCACCATGCAAAGCGAAGTTCCACTTTGCCATCGGCGCTCTTGGCTTCGGATCCTCCGCCGCCACCGCAGGCAGTGAGTGCGAGGACCGCGGCAGCTGTTGCCGCCACGAGGGCGGAGGCACGAAGCCTGCGCTTGGCCTTCGGCGCTGGCGCGCGGGTTTCTGCGGCGGTTGCGGGGGCGACTGCTTCACCCTTTGGACTTACCGGCACTGTGGTCTCCGATCTTCTTTGATCTTGATGCGAACTGAGAAAGCGTTTTCTCGTTGGGATTTATGATACAAGTCACAATCTTGTATTACAAGATGCAACTTGCCTTGATTGGTGAATAGCTCGACGGCGGTACTCGCCTAAGGCGCGGCGCATACCGGAGGGGCAACATAGCCGGAGGGCGCGCCCACCGGAGGGGACGGCACCCGCCGCCCCCTCGTGACGTGACGCTCGTGGCAGGAACGATGGATCTACTTGATGCCCGTGGTGGCAATGCCTTTGATGAGGAATCGCTGGCCGAAGAGGAACACCAGGAACACCGGGAGCAGGGACACGATGGACATCGCGAAGAGCGATCCCCAGCTGGTGGCGGACTGCGAGTCGACGAAGGCCCGCAAAGCTACGGGGACGGTGAACATGTCCGGGTCCGTGAGGTAGATGAGGGCACCGAAGAAGTCGTTCCAGGTCCAGATGAACGTGAAGATGGTGGTGGTGGCCAGGGCCGGGACCATCAGGGGCAGGATGACACGGAGGAAGATCCTGGGGTGGCCGGCACCATCAATGCGTGCGGCTTCGTCGAGGTCCTTGGGGATGCCGCGGATGAATTGGACCATGAGGAAGACGAAGAACGCGTCGGTGGCCAGGAGCTTGGGGACGATGAGCGGCCAGAAGGTGTTCACCCAGCCGATCTGGGAGAACAGGATGTACTGGGGCACGATCACCACGTGGAAGGGCAGCATGATGGTCAGCAGCATGATGCCGAAGAAGATCTTCTTGCCGCTGAATTGCAGGCGGGCGAAAGCGTAGGCGGCCATGGAGCAGGAGATCAGGTTGCCGAGAATCGAGCCGAGGACCACTATCGCGGAGTTGACCATGTAGTGCCCGAATGGGTGGGTCAGCGCTGACCATCCATCGGTGTAGTTGCTCATCTCCAGGCTCTCCAGCCACAGGCCGGGTTCGCGGAAGATGAGGTCGTTGGGGCGGAGGGAGGAAACCACCATCCACAGCAGCGGGTAGATCATCACCGCGCCCACAATGATCAGGATGGCGTGCTTGACCAGGCCTTTGATGCGGGCGCTGCGGCTGAAGGCCAGGCTGCCTGGTGATTCGCGGCGCCGCGGGCTCTTGCCGGACTTGCCGTCCTTTCCTGCGGAGGTACCGGAGGCGGCGGGGAGGGTTTGGAGTTTAGTCATCGTAGAACACCCAATACTTTGAAGCGATGAAGTTGATGGCGGTGAAGACGCCGATGATGACCAGCAGGAACCAGGCCATCGCTGAGGCGTATCCCATATCAAATTGGCCGAAGCCCTTTTGGTACAGATACAGGGTGAAGAACATGGTGGAGTCGGATGGGCCGCCGTTGCCGCCGGAGACGATGAACGCCTGCGTGAACGACTGGAACGAACCGATGATCTGCAACACCAGGTTGAAGAAGATGATGGGGCTCAGCATCGGGAGGGTGATCCGCCAGAACTGCTGCAGCGTGGTGGCCCCGTCCACCTTCGCGGCCTCGTAGTACATCACGGGAATCTGGCGGAGGCCGGCCAGGAAGATGATCATCGGGCTGCCGAAAGTCCACACGTGCAGCAGGATGATGGAGCCAAGAGCGGTGTTGGGGTCCGAGATCCAGCCTGGACCCTCAATGCCAACCATTGCCAGGATCTGGTTGACCAGGCCGGTGGTGCCGAAGATCTGCTTCCACAGGATGGCAACTGCCACCGATCCGCCCAGCAGGGACGGCAAGTAGAAGATGGACCGGTAGAACGGAAGGCCGCGCAGGCCTTTATCCAGGACCAGTGCGATCAGCAGGGCCACACCCAACTGAAGGGGTACACCCACCAGTACATACGTGAAGGTGACCCGCAGCGAGTTGTGGAGACGGGCGTCGCCGAACATGCGGATGAAGTTATCCAGCCCCACCCATTCCGGCGGCTGCAGGAGGTTGTAGTCCGTGAAGGACAGGTACAACGACATGAGCATGGGTCCAACAGTGATGGCCACCAAGCCCACCAACCACGGCAAGAGGAAGATGTAGGCGGCCTTGTTGTCGCGGCCGTTTGCTTTCTTCTCTTCCTTGGTCATGGGGCCCTTGCGACGGGTCATGGTGGAGAGTTCGCCTATGGCGCTCATTGTTTCCCCCTCGCCGGAGCGCGAACGCCTTGCGGCGTCCCCGTGCGTAGTACAGCGGCCATGTGGTCTCCTTTGGTCATCGTGGCCATCCACGGAGTTCGAGTCTTGGTGGTGCTTGCCGTCCGGGATGCAGCCGATCTGCTGGCGCTACCCCCTGAAGGCCTGGATTTAAGTCCGGGCGATCAGCGGCTCCGTATCAAAGTAAACGTTTTCTTGACCCTTGTACAGCCTTTTGCTAATTTTTGAGAAAGCGTTTTCTTGCGAAACCGCCCACATCGATTTCCCCACGCTGAAGAAGCCCGGCGTGCGCTACCGCACACCCTCCCGCATCGATAAGGCAGGACACTATTGTTTCCCACCGACTACGCCTGCCATGAGCGGGGCTGACATGGCAGATTCGTCCTCCCGGCCCAGTGCGCTGGCCAGGTACGAGGACTGGCCCTGCTACGTGGGACGACGCCACGTGGCTGAGTCCGCGGACGCCCAGCAGCTTGCTGACACACTCGGAGTTCCTGCCGTAATAAGCGAGCTTCCGTACACCGTCCACTCAGAAAATGAGCACGACGGCGTCATCACCACGCACTTGTCCTGGCAGTTGGGTTTCGGGCCGAAGACATCCGCATGGTTGGTGCGTCCAGCCGGCGTTACCGGTCCGCTGCCGGGATTGCTCGCCCTGCACTGCCACGGCGGCATCAAGGCCTATGGCGCCCAGCGGCTGGTGTCGTTCCCCCGTAGCCTGGAAAACCGCGACGACGTGACCTCCTCGGCGGTCGCCTCCGGTTCTGCGTCGCATGCGTTGCCGCCCCTCGATGTCAGGGCAAAGCTCTATGGCGGCCGGGCACTCGCCACATGGTTGGCTCAGCAGGGTTTCGCCGTCCTTACGCACGACGCTTTCATGTGGGGTAGCCGAAGCTTCGGACTCGAACCCCTTCCCTGGCGGGCTGCCAACGCAGTCAGCGGCCAGCAGGCACTCTGGCGGGAGGCCGGCGTCGAACCTTCCGCGGCGGAACAGTACAACGCAGCGGCTGCCGCCCACGAAGAAACCGTGGCGAAAGCCGCAACGCTGATGGGGACCACCGTTGCCGGGACCGTGGCGCATGACGACCTCGCAGCCTTGGGCATCCTTGCCTCGCTGCCGGGCGTGGATGCGGATCGGCTCGGTTGCTTGGGCTTCTCAGGCGGCGGTGGTCGGGCGCTGGTGCTCGCTGCCCTGAGCCCGCTGATCCGCAGTTACGTGGTGACGTGCATGATGACTACCTTCGCGTCGCTCCTGCCCGCCTACCTGGACGCACACTCTTGGTTGCTGCACACCCCCGGGCTGGCCAAGCTGGGGGATTGGCCGGACCTGGCCGCGCGTTCCAGAGCCAAGGTCCTGGTTCAGTACGGCCTGGCGGACCAGCTTTTCCCCGAACAGGGAATGCGTGATGCCCACAATCGCCTCCTGGAGCGCCTGCCTGCCCGCTACACCGGGAGCTTCTGGCAGGAGCCCCACGTTTTCACCCCAGCCATGCAGGAGGAGGCGGCGGCCTTCCTCACCGCCGTCCTGCAGGCCGGGCAAGCTACCAGTGCCCCCGCACCTGATCCCGCTAGGACAGCCTCATGACACAACCCTCGATCGCCACCACAGCGGAAGGCAACGCCCGGCTCCCCCGCATCGCACTGGTTGGCGTGCACGGTTTCGGTGAACGACACCTCCAAAACCTTGCCCGCCTCAGTGCTGACGGCGCCCTCGAACTGGTGGCGGTGGCCGATCCACAACCCCCGGCGGGCGGGACGCTCGGCTCCGACGTGGAGGTCTTCGCTTCCCTCGACGAGCTCCTGGCTGCGGGAACCGCCCCGGATGTCGTCATCGTCTCCACACCCATTCAAACTCATGCGCCGCTTGCCCTCGCCGCCCTCAAAGCCGGGTCCAACGTCTACCTGGAAAAGCCGCCGGTGGCGTCCATGGCGCAATACGAGGACCTCATGGCGGCGGCCGCGAGCGCGGGCCGGTTAGTGCAGGTGGGCTTCCAGAGCCTTGGTTCAGGGGCCCTTCCCGCAATAGAGGCTCTGGTGGCATCCGGCGACATCGGAGACGTCCGCGGCATCAGCGCCACCGGGCTGTGGCTGCGGAACAAGGCGTACTTCAAGCGCTCCCGTTGGGCCGGCAAACGCAGCCTCAATGGGACGGATGTGGTGGACGGGGTAGCCACCAACGCCTTGGCGCACGCTGTGGCAACCGGGCTGCGGCTTGCCGGTGCCCGGACCGTGGCGGACGTTGAATCCGTGGATACCGACCTTTACCGGGCCAACGACACCGAGAGTGACGACACGTCCGTGGTGAGGGTCCGGACCGCGGGAGGTATCGTGCTGACCTGCGCCCTGACGCTCTGCGCGCCTGTGCAGTCCGCGCCGTCAGTCACGGTCTACGGGACACGGGGGCAACTCACCCTTTTCTACACCGAGGACCGTCTGGAGATCACAACCCCGGACGGGACGCGAAGCGAGACTTTCGGGCGAACAGACTTGTTGGAGAACCTGATTGCTGCTCGCTCGGAAGAGGATCTGCTCAGCCCGCTGAGTGGTGCCGGCGCCTACGTGTCCGTGCTTGAAGCCATTCGCACAGCCGACTCGCCCCGGCCGATCCACCCTGACTTCGTCACATGGGAGGGCGAGGGAGACTCGGCCCATCCCGTGGTCCAGGGCATCGAATCCCTGATTAAACGTGCAGCGCTGGGCCAAGCCACGTTCGCGGAGCTCGGAGCGCCCTGGACTGCATCAGGCGGACCCACCCTGGACATTCACGGTGTACCCGTCGCTACCCTCCAGGACGGAAACCACATCCGGGCAACGTCGTCGCCGCGGCCCTACCTCCACCCCGTGCGCACCCTTGCAGGCACTGTGGTCACCGACCACGTCCCTGAGGACCACGTGTGGCACCTCGGAGCTGGCGTCGCCCTCCAGGACGTGGACGGCATCAACTTTTGGGGTGGGCGGACCTTCACCCGCGAGGCCGGGGCCTATGTCTGGCGCAAGGACCACGGCCGAATCGTCACCGAATCCGCGGAGCACTCTGACGGTCAGCGGCGGGAAAAGCTGAGCTGGCTGGCACCGGACGGAACACCTGTCCTCCGCGAGCAGCGCGAGTGGCGCTGGGCCGCCGTCGGACATTCCGCATGGAAACTGACGCTGGACTTTACGCTGGGGTCCGCCACCGGACGCGCTGTGCTGCTGGGCAGCCCCGGTTCCAACGGGCGTCCGCTGGGCGGTTACGGCGGCTTCTTCTGGCGCTTGCCCAAAGTCAGCGACGCCACCATCTGGACCCCGGACGCGCGCGGCGAGGACGCCGTGCACGGCAGCGTGGCGCCGTGGCTGGCATGGTCCGGGACGTTCGACGCCGGAACCTCGGGCGCCGCACATGTCACCGGCGACCCCGGGCTGGGACACCCCGCAACACTCGTCTTCCTCGCGTCACCGCAAGCCCCGGACCCGTGGTTCGTGCGGCATTCGGGTTATCCCGGCGTCGGGCTATCGCTGGCGTGGGACGCCCCAGTGGCCGCCGACCCCGGACACCCTGTCCACAGGTCGGTGACCGTGCTCATCACGGACGGCTTCCTGGCAACACAAGACATTGAACAGCTCATGACTACTTTGGGGGAAACGGCATGACCACGCCTACTCAATTCACAACACCCGCCACAGCCCGGACAGCACCCGGCAACGTTGCCGACCGCGCAGTAAAGCGCCGGCGGGTACTGGACATCCTGGACGCTGCGGGTCGCGATTCGCTCCTGCTGACATCCAACACGGCCCTCACCTGGTACCTGGACGGCAGCCGCGTGCACATCAGCCTTGCCGGTGACCCCATCGCGGCCCTCCTGGTGGACCGTTCCGGCGACCACCTGGTCACGTTCAACAACGAGGCCGGACGGATCACCGCAGAAGAATTACCGAACGGCGTCAGTTTGGACACCGTTCCATGGCATGGACAGTTGCACGCGGCAGCGGCCGGCCTGGCAGTGGACGGCAACCCCTTGGTTGAAGCGGCCGTCACGTCCGAACTGCGTGCGGCCCGGCAACAACTCTTGCCGGCCGAGGCAGCCCGTTATGCAGCGCTATCCGCCGACGCGGCGAACGCCATGACCGATGTCCTCACTGCTGCGACCCCGGAAACCACGGAGTTTCAGCTGGTGTCGGAGCTGGCTGCCCGTATTGTCGCGGTGGGCGCCGAGCCGCTGGTCCTGCTCTGCAACGGGGCGGGCCGGAGCGCCTTCCGGCACCCCCTGGCCACTCACTCCCCCATCGGCCGCCGTGCCATGGCGGTGGTGTGCGCCCGCCGCAACGGGCTGGTTGCCAATGTGACCCGTTGGGTAGCGTTCGACGCCGGCACTCCCCAGGAGCTCGACGCCGAGGCCCGCATCGCCGCTGTTGAAGCGGACATTTTCCGGGCCACGGTTCCCGGTGCGAAGCTCAACGAGGTCTTCACTGAGATTAAGCTGGCCTATGCCCGGCATGGCTTCGGCGAGGAGCAGTGGACGCTTCACCACCAGGGCGGACCGGCCGGTTATGCGGGGCGGGATCCCCGGGTCACTGCCGAGGTCACGGACACCATCGTCCTCAACCAACCCTTCACGTGGAACCCGTCCGGGCCCGGTGTGAAGATCGAAGACACTGTGCTGCTCACGGATACGGGCCTGCGCGTCCTGACCACAGACGACCGCTGGCCGACCACCCAAGTCGACGGCCGCCGTCGTCCGCTGACGCTGCGCCCGTAACTCTCGCACCCAGCGCGAAAGGGGCGGGGCCACCGTGATGGTGACCCCGCCCCTTTCGTGTATGCCTACCCAGCTGAGTCGCAGTTGGGGTGCGGCTGGGTGCGCTAGCCGAGCGTCAGCACGCCGTCCACACGCCGCGGGATGCCCAGCGGGTTGGCGTCGTGCAGTGCCGGGTGCAGCACAGTCTCCGGAGCGTCCTGGTAGGCCACCGGGCGCTGGAAGCGGCGAACCGCCGTAGCACCCACGGAGGTGAACAGGGATGTGGTGGCCGGGTACGGACCGCCGTGTTGCTGTGCCCAGTTCACGGCAACACCAGTGGGCCAGCCGTCGAACAGCACCCGCCCGGCCAGGCCGCTAAGTTGCTCCACCAAGGCGGACACGTCTTCACCCGGCTGGGCGTGCACCGTGCCCGTGAGGCTGCCTGGAACCTTCGCGAGGGCCGCGGACAGTTCGTCCTGGTTGGCATACTCGATGAGCAGCGTAGTTGGACCAAAGCACTCCTCAAGGAGTTCTTCGGGACGTTCCAGGACGTTCGCGGCACTCGTAGAAAACACCACGGGCGCGGCGCCGTCCGCCAGGCTGTCCTGCTCCACCGTGCCACTCACGACGGCGACACCCGGCTGGTCTGCGACGTTACGGAGCCCATCCGGATAGGCTTCCGCGATGCGCTCGGTGAGCATGGCCGCCGTTGGCTTGTCCTTGCTGGCCTCGGCGAGGTGCGATGCGAAGTCCGTGCCTGCCGGGATGAACACCAGCCCGGGTTTGGTGCAGAACTGTCCGGCGCCCATGGTGAACGAGCCGGCCAATCCCGCGGCGAGCTGCTGGCCGCGTTCCGCGAGGGCGTCCGCCGTGATGACCACGGGGTTCAAGCTGCCCAGCTCACCGTAGAACGGGATGGGTTCCGGGCGGGACGATGCGAGGTCGAACAATGCGCGTCCGCCCGGGATGGAGCCGGTGAAGCCCACGGCCTTGATGGCGGGGTCCTGAACGAGTGCCGTGCCGGCCTCGCGGCCGCTGACCAACGCAAATGTGCCTTCCGGGGCGCCGGCTTTGGCCAGGGCTTCGCTGACAATCTCAGCGGTCCGCTGGGACAGGCGGAGGTGTCCCGAGTGTGCTTTGACTACCACCGGGCAGCCAACGGCCAGCGCGGACGCGGTATCGCCTCCTGCCACGGAGAACGCGAACGGGAAGTTCGACGCCGAGAATACGGCTATGGGGCCGATCGGTCGCAGGATGCGGCGCAGGTCTGGCTTGGGCGGAGTGGAGGAAGGGTCGGCGTGATCAATGACGGCTTCAAGGTACGAGCCCTCCGTGATGACGTTTGCGAACAGCCGCAGCTGTCCACTGGTCCGCGCTACCTCGCCTGTGAGCCGGACGGTGCCAAGGCTTGTCTCGGAATCGGCAATGGCCACCAGTTCAGCCACGTTGGCGTCCAGGGCGTCGGCGACGGCGGTCAGCCAGGCTGCGCGATCGGCGTCGGACGCTGCTGCGGTCACCTTTGCAGCTTCAGTCGCGGCCGCCGTGATGGCTGTCAGGTCAAGAGTTGCTGTACTCAATGAGGTTTCCTTTGTTCTCAGAAGCGGAGTTTTCAGAAGCGGAACTCCCTGGGGCGGACTGCTTGCCGGTAAAGTCGAAGCCGAGCCCATGACGGCCTGTGCTGCTGAGCAGGCTTCTGCCGGTACTGTTGCTGATCCGAACCGGCGAGGGGCCGGCCAGGATTCCGAGCTGCTCGAACGAGGCATCCTCCACGTCTTCCACGCTCACGGCTTCCGCCAGGGTCAGCGCCAGCTGCCCCGAGAGCTCCGGGAGGAGGTGCGGAGCTACCCTGATGCTGTTGGCGCGAGCCAACTCAACGATCCTTCGGAACGGCGTAATGCCGCCCACCCGGACGATGTTGGGCTGGATGATGTCCACGGCTTCGGCTTCGATGAAGTCGCGGAAGCGGTAGATGGTGTGGACGTTCTCACCCAAAGCAATGGGCACGGGCGAGTGCTTGCGCAGGCGCCGGTAGGCCCAGAGGTCGTCGGCGCGGATCGGTTCTTCCAACCACTCCAGTCCGTACTCCCCCAAAACATCCAAGGCACGGAACGTGTGGGCGAGGTCCCAGCGTTGGTTGGCGTCGATCATGAGCAGCCGATCCGGGCCGATGACCTGCCGGACAGCGGCAACTCGTTCGGCGTCTTCCCGAAGCTCGGGCTTGCCCACTTTGATCTTCACCGCGTTGTGTCCTGCAGCAACCCATCGCTGAGCCTGCTCCACCAGCTGTTCCACGGTGTAGTGCAGGTTCACGCCGGAGCCATACACCTCCACTGATTCTTGGCGCTGACCCAAGAGTCCTGTGACGGATGTACCAGCTTGCCGGGCCTTCAGGTCCCAGAGGGCAAGGTCAACACCGGACATCGCGATGGTGGTCAGGCCGCCACCGCCGGCCTCGTGAAGCCTCTTCCAGAGCTGGTCCCACACGATCTCCGCGTTCGCTTCCAATCCGAGGATGAACGGTGCGATGTCGTGATCCAGGAGGGCCTTCACCGCGTGGGGACCAATGGTGGGCGTCCACGAGAAGCCGTGGCCCGTGCCGCCGTCGTCCGTGGTCAGTTCGGTGACAATCACATGGTTCTCGGGCGCCTCCGCACCCCAGCTGCGCAGCAGCGGGACCGTGATCAGCCGGGTGGTGAGGCCCGTAATGCGGGCCGACATCAGCTGCCGGCCAGCTCGTGGCCCTTGGCCAAGATGGACTTGAGCTCCAGCAGCTGCTCCTCGGTGGGGTCCACCAGAGGCGGCCGGACCGAACCTACGGGGAGCCCGGCCAACCGCAGCCCGGCCTTGATGAGGGAAACACCAAAGCCCGGTGTCTGGTCCCGGAGACGGACCAACGGAGCATAAAAACCTTCAAGCAAGGCGTGGCGGCGTTCCTCGTCACCGGAAACGTAGGCGTCGTAGTAGGCCTTGGCGATCTCCGGAGCCATGGCGAACGCTGCCGAGGAATACAGCGGGATGCCGAGGCCACGGTAAGCGCCCTGGGTCAGTTCGGCCGTCAGCAGGCCATTGAAGAGCGCGAAGTCGGTGCGGCCGCTGGCGTTGATGGCGGACACGATTTCCTGCGCCAAACCAACGTCGCCGATTCCATCCTTGAAACCAACCACCTTCGGGTTGGCCGTGAGGCGTGTGATGGCATCGGCTGTGAACTTCGCGGTGCCACGGTGGTAAACGATCACGGGCAGGCTGCTCGCGGCAGCAATGGCCTCGACGTAGGCCACCACACCGTCAGTGGGGCCGGTGACCAGGTACGGCGGGAGCACCAGGAGGGCGTCCGCACCGGCTTCCTCGGCAACCTTGGCCGCCGCGATGGCGTGACCCAAAGGACCCCCGGCACCCGAAACTACGGGGACGGCTCCCGCGACGGCCTCGACGGCGGCAGTCACCACGGTGCGGATCTCATCGATGGACAGGGCGTGGAACTCGCCGGTGCCGCACGCGGGGAACACGCCGCCCGGACCGAACGGAAGCCGGGAGGTGATGTGCTCCTTTAGCAGCGCCACATCTACGGTGCCGTCTTCGGCGAAGGGAGTGACGGGGAAGAACAGTACGCCGTCGAAGTTCATGGTGTCTCCTTGGTTGCTCCCGCCGGGACCAGCCCGGCGTGGTTCTCGTCGTTGAGTGCTGCTTGGGTTTCTTCTTCAGATGCTGTGTCTTCGCCCTCGAATGGCGGCGTAAGTTCGGTGCGCCACGTGCGCTGTGGCTCCCAGCCCAGAAGTTCCCGGGCCTTATCAATGGAGAACGCCGGGCTGGTGCCGGTCAAGTGCTCGGTCAGGGGGCCGCTGCCAGGCAGGAACCGCGGGAACAGTTCCGCCAAAGGCGCCGCGGCCAGAGCATCCTTCGCGCCCACGAAGAACACCTCGCCGTTGGGGATGGAGTCCATCTTTTCCAGCAGCACGTCCAGGAAGTCAGCTACGTCCCGCGCGTCCACGTAGTTGAACAACGCCGGAGCGGAAAGCGCCGAATCCTGCAACCGCTCACGCACCGTGTGCCCTTGCTGCGTCAGCGCCCCTTCCCACTCCTCCGGGGAGATCACGTAGCACGGACGGAACGCCGCGTACCGAATTTTGTTGCCCTGAGCGGCAGCGAACATCTGCACGGTCTGCTCCGCGATCAGCTTGGACAGCGCGTAGGCGTTCCACGGTTTGGGGGGCGTCTGCTCGTTCAAAGGGAACGACGGCGGCAGCCACCCCGCCGGTGAGCCATAGCCCAGGGCTGTGGGGCTGCTTGCCGTCACGATCTTGGGGACACCGGCGTCGGTGGCCGCGCTGACTACGGCATAGGCGAGCCGGGTGTTCGTGCTGAAAATGACGTCCTCCGGCGCGCTGAAAGGCACGGCAATAGCAGCGAGGTGGATGACGGCGTCGGGCGTTGTTTCGCGGATGAGCCGCTCCGCCTCCCCCGGCGCCAAAAGATCTGCGGTGAACTGCTCGGCCCCGGCCGGCAACAGCTCCGCCGGAATGGCGTCGCGGTCAACCGAAATCACCTTATGGCCTGCCTCCGCGAGTCCGGCCACAACGCTGCGGCCGAGCCTGCCGGAACCACCGGTGACGAAAATCCTGCTCATGGTCTTGTCCTTGCTTGAGGTAGTGAACGGTCAGGCCTGGCCGCGGCTGAGATCGGCGCCGAGGCCAAGTTCACTGATGCGGACGGGAAGATCGGTGTCCAGGGACTGGTTTCCGGCGATACCCACCGACACAGAGCGGAGGCCGTCGATGTAGCCGGAGGGGCGGCCCAGCGGGTCAACGCCCGGGCCGTTGAACAGATCCGAAAGGAGCAGGTTGTCGCCGCCACCGTGGCCACCTTCGCCGTTGACGATCGGAACTTCGTACGCAGCCTCCCAGTGGCGCTGAACCACCAGGCGCTCGCCGTTCCGGCGCACGGCGTCCTCTTCCTCGATGGGCGTCGCGCTGGGGTCCACCACGGTTTTCTTGTCGGTGCTGGACTCGACGGCGGCGCGCTCCACCACTTCGAGTTCCGCACGGCCTTCGGTGCCGTTCACGGTGACGCGATAGCCTTCCCACGGGCTGTGGGCGTTCAGCGAGTAGCTCAGCGTGGGTCCGCCCTGGTAGTCCACCACGAGGGCAAGGTTGTCCTCGATGGTGATGCCCTCCGTGAAGACATCCTGGTCGCGGATGTAGCCGTCGAACTTCTCATTGTCGTAGTACAAGGCCTTGAGGCGCTCGTCTTCGCGCATGTCCAAGCGGAACGGATCGTGCTCAAGGCCGTCAACGGTGCCACGCTCAGGACGGGCACCCAAGCCACGCTCTGCAGCGTTCTTGTCGCCGTAGAACCGCAGGCCACCGGAAGCGAAAACGCGCTCCGGGACGTCGTTGATCCACCAGTTGACAAGGTCGAAGTGGTGGGAAGCCTTGTGGATGAGCAGGCCACCTGAGTTCTTCTTTTCACGGTGCCAGCGGCGGAAGTAGTCAGCGCCGTGCACCGTATCCAGCACCCAGCTGAAGTCGATGGACGTGACCTTGCCGATCACGCCGTTCTGGATGACTTCCTTCAGCGCGGTGTTGCGCGGCGAGTAGCGGTAGTTGAACGTCACCACCACGTTTCTGCCGGTCTTTGCGACGGCGTCGGTGATGCGGCGGCAGCCGTCGACGTCGATAGTCAGGGGCTTTTCAACCACGACGTCGGCACCCGCCTCGAGCGCTTCAACGATGTAGTCCGCGTGGGTGTAGTCGGGCGTCGTGACAATGACGCGTTCGATGTCATTGGCCTGGATGAAGCTGGTGAGCTGGCCGGGTTCGAAAGAAGCCACCGGCTGTGTTCCGCCGAGTTCCTTGATCAAGTCCTGGTAGAAGTCCACACGGCCCTGGTTGACGTCGGAGAGCGCAATAAGTTCTGCGACGTCTGAATGCTGTCCATAGATGGCCCGGATGTACATCTCCGAGCGGCCGCCGGTTCCGATGAGGGCTATGCGGGTCCGGTTGGAGGCCTGGGGCTGGGCGGTGGTTGCGGCAGATTCGGTCTGGGTCTCGGTTGAGTCGACGTTGACCATGTTGGATGCCCCTTTCAGAAAGGCAGGAGTGAACCGCTTGACGGCCCGGCTTCGTATGGGAAGAATCATGAGAAAGCGTTTTCTCAGAGCGTTATAAGCTTTGTATCAAGACTCTGGTGGTCACGTCAACCACTGCTCCAACGACGGAGCATGCGGGAGGCAGGCAATGGGAAGGGGCCACATGGCACGCAGGAACACCAACAGGCGGGTCGGCATTGCCGATGTCGCGGAGAAGGCGGGCGTCTCGCACGCCACCGTGTCGCGCGTCATGAACGGTAATGCCGCCGTGGATCCGGGCATTGCCGCCCGCGTTAGGGCCGCCGCCGTTGAACTGAAGTACCAGCCCAACCCGGTGGGGCGCAGCCTCGCGCTCGGCAAGACAGACACCATCGGCATCGTGGTTCCGGACTTGGCCAACCCGACGTTCCAGGCGATCCTCCGCGGCCTCAGCATGGCCGCTGCCCAGGACGGGTACCGCGTCCTCATTGCCGATTCCTCGGAAGTCACCAGCGAGGAAGCCATCCTTGCGGGCGAGGCCCGACGCCGCTGTGACGGCGTGGTGCTCTGCGCCCCCCGCATGAGCGATGCCGAACTGGAGGAGTTGGCGCCCACCCTGCACCCGCTGGTGCTGATCAACCGCACCACCATTGCCACCAACACTCCGAGCCTCAGCGTGGACTACGGGCAGGGCATCCAGGAACTGGCACAGCACCTGGTCACCCTGGGTCACCGCCGCTTGGCATTCCTCTCCGGCCCCGAGCACAGTGCATCCAACCGCCAACGCCTGGTGGGGCTGGACCAATTCCGCAAGGAACACCCGGAAATCGAGCTTCAGATGCTCCACGGCGGCTCCAACTTCGACTCGGGCCACGAATCCACCCAGGACATCATCGCCAGCGGCGCAACCGGGATCCTGGCATTCAACGACCTCGTAGCCATGGGCCTGCTCAGCGGCCTGCATGAGCGCGGAGTGCGCGTCCCGGAGGACATCTCAGTGACCGGATTCGATGACATTCCGTTCGCCAAGTACACCACTCCCCCGCTGACCACGGCGGCCGTGCCCATCAATGAGCTTGGAAGCCTGGCCTGGCGGAGGATGCGGGAACAGATTCAGCAGGCAGGCGAGGCCACCACGCAGGCACAGGACGAATTCTCACCCAGGGTGGAGATCCGCAAGAGCACCGCGGCCCCCGCCCTCGAGCCCGCGAGCTGACAGTTGATGACAATGTTCGGCGCGGACATTGGCATCAACTGTCACTTCGGCGGAGGGTTTGAGCCGACGCCCGCCTCTTTGTAGAAGCCTTGGATGTGTGCGGCAACAAGCTCAGCTGCCTCGGCGCCGTCGTTGTTGTTGACCGCGGCGAGTATGGCGCGGTGTTCAGCACGAAGCCTGGTGGATGTGGCGCTCCAGTCCGGAAGATTTCCCGTCAGCTCACCTGCATAGTTTTCGATCGCACCCCGCAGCGAGGCCATCATGGCACTGACCACCGAGTTGCCGGCCGCTTGGGCCAGTGCAACGTGGAAGCGTGCGTCCAAGGCCAGGAAAGTGTCGATGTCCGGGGCGGCATCCATCTGATCCAGCAGCTCCGCGGCTTCCTCCAGCGCCGGAACGCCCACGTGAGCCCGTTCTGCCGCCCACGATTCCAGCAGCACGCGGGTCTCCACGATGTCGGCCACAGGCAGGTGGCGCGTGGCCACATGCAGCCGAAGGGTGGAGCCCAGGGCAGAGCCGGGCTCGGCAATCACCACAGTTCCAGCATCCTTGCCCGAGCCAACGCCTGCACGGACCACGCCCATGGCCTCAAGGATCCTCACAGCCTCGCGCACCGAGGTCCGGGAAACCTGAAGTTGCTCGGCCATGACCCTCTCCCCCGGCAGCCGTCCGCCCAAGGTGAGGTCTCCGTCAGACAGCTGCTTCTCGATCCATTGCAGGACCAGCTCGTGGGTACGCATAACGGAATACTAGTTGATGTGGTCCAACCACATGGCTTACAGTGTGGTTAGACCACAGTGGCAGGACCACAGAATTCAAGGGAGAACCGCATGACCGACACCCTCGACCCCAAGATCACCGCCGCGCCAGCCAATGCCGGCAGCGATCAAAACGTGGCACGGGCACCCCAGCCACAGCCCGCCGTCGTACTGCCGCCGGCCCTGAAGCGCCGCGTGCCCAAGGTCTCGGACCTGGCGCCGCTGATGCAGTTCAAGAAGCCGGAGTTCAGCAAAACCGCCCGCCTGAAGCGTGCCAGCACCATCTGGGAACTGCGGGACATCGCCAAGCGCCGCACTCCGCAAGCACCCTTCGACTACACCGACGGTGCTGCCGAAGAAGAGATCACCCTCCGCCGCGCACGCCAGGCTTTCCAGGACATCGAGTTCCGCCCCGGCATCCTGCGCGACGTCTCCAGGATCGATCTCCGCACGGACATCCTGGGCCGGGAATCACGGCTCCCGTTCGGCATCGCGCCCACGGGTTTCACGCGCATGATGCAGTCGGAGGGCGAGTACGCGGGTTCGCAGGCCGCTGAAGCTGCGGGCATTCCCTACACCCTGTCCACCATGGGCACCGCGTCCATCGAGGACGTTGCCACCGCCGCCCCGAACGGCCGCAACTGGTTCCAGCTGTACCTGTGGACGGACCGCGACCGCTCGCTCGAACTGATCGAGCGTGCCGCCAAAGCCGGCAACGATACCCTCATGGTCACCGTGGACACGGCAGTTGCCGGCGCCCGCCTCCGCGATGTCCGCAACGGCATGACCATCCCGCCGGCACTGACCATCAAGACCGTGCTGGACGCCTCTTACCGCCCGGCATGGTGGTTCAACTTCCTCACGCACGAGCCCCTGACGTTCGCCTCCCTCTCGCGTTACACCGGCACCGTGGCGGACCTGATCAACTCTATGTTCGACCCCACCCTCACCTACGAGGACCTCGACTGGCTCCGTGAAACCTGGAAGGGCAAGCTGGTGGTCAAGGGCATCCAGACTGTGGAAGACGCCCGCAAGGTAGTGGATCACGGCGCCGACGGCATCATCCTGTCCAACCACGGCGGACGCCAACTGGACCGCGCCCCTATCCCCTTCCACCTGCTCCCGGAAGTTACTGCAGCGCTGAAGGCGGACAACAGCAAGGCCGCGGTCATGCTGGACACGGGCATCATGAGCGGCGCAGATATCGTAGCTGCCCTGGCTTTGGGCGCCGACTTCGCACTGATCGGCCGCGCCTACCTCTACGGCCTCATGGCTGGAGGACGCGAAGGCGTAGACCGCACCATCCAAATCCTGGAGAAGGACATGACCCGCACCATGGCGCTCCTGGGTGTCAGCAAGATCTCCGACCTGAACCCGGACCACGTTCGGCTACTCCAGCGCTAACAGCACCCATGTAGGTAGCAGTAGAGGCCGTTTTGAACGCTCAAAACGGCCTCGGCTGCTACTCAGTTGGGTAAAAGTGCTAGATCAGACCCTGGGCGAGCATCGCGTCGGCTACCTTGACGAAGCCGCCAATGTTGGCCCCCACCACGTAGTTTCCGGGCGCACCGTATTCATCGGCAGTGGCGGCGCAGCGATCGTGAATGCCCACCATGATCTCCGTAAGGCGCTGTTCCGTGTGCTCAAAAGACCAGGAGTCGCGGCTGGCGTTCTGCTGCATTTCCAGCGCGGAGGTTGCAACGCCACCGGCGTTGGCGGCCTTGCCCGGTCCGAACAGGATCCCGGCGTCCTGGAACACTGACACAGCTGAACGGGTGGAGGGCATGTTGGCGCCCTCAGCGACGGCGATCAGGCCGTTACTGATTAGCTTGGCGGCAGCATCGCCGTCGAGTTCGTTCTGCGTTGCGCACGGCAGCGCCACGGTGCCGTTGACGTCCCACACCGAACCACCGGCAACATGGCTGGCGCCCGGCCGGCGTGCGGCGTACTCGGTAAGACGCCCGCGCTCCACTTCCTTGATCTGGCTCAGAAGCGCGACGTCAATCCCGGCTTCGTCCACGATGTAACCGGCGGAGTCGGAACAAGCCACCACGGTGGCACCGAGGGACTGCGCCTTGGCAATGGCGTGGATGGCCACATTGCCCGAACCTGAGACCACGACGCGCTGGCCATCGAAGGACTGGCCGCGGGTCTTGAGCATCTCCTGGGCGAAGATCACGGTGCCGTAGCCGGTGGCCTCGGGACGAACCAAGGAGCCGCCCCACGAGATGCCTTTGCCCGTGAGGACGCCGGATTCATAGCGGTTGGTGATGCGCTTGTACTGGCCGAAGAGGTAGCCGATTTCGCGGCCTCCCACGCCGATGTCGCCGGCCGGGACGTCAGTGTACTCGCCGATGTGGCGGTACAGCTCAGTCATGAAGGACTGGCAGAAGCGCATGATCTCGGCGTCGGAACGCCCGCGGGGATCGAAGTCCGAGCCACCCTTACCGCCGCCGATGGGCATGCCGGTGAGCGCGTTCTTGAAGATCTGCTCGAAGCCAAGGAACTTTACGATCCCCAGGTACACCGAGGGGTGGAAGCGGAGTCCGCCCTTGTACGGGCCGAGTGCGGAGTTGAACTCCACTCGGAATCCACGGTTTACGTGGACGCGGCCGGCGTCGTCGGTCCAGGGGACACGGAAGATGATTTGGCGCTCGGGTTCGCACAGGCGTTCCAGCACGGCGCCTTCAAGAAATTCAGGATGACGGTCGTGAACAGGGCCAAGGCTTTCAAAGACCTCAGTGACGGCCTGGTGGAATTCCTTCTCCCCCGGGTTCCGCGCCAACACAGTGTCGCGGACAGCTTCGAGCCTTGAATCCATGCGTCTTCCTATCCTCAGTGGGCCGGCCAGCGGCGAGACGATCAGTCCCGCTCATGGTTGCACCGAGGGAGGTGGGATCTCCATCCGAAGGCAATGTGACCCGGATCGCGGAGTTAACACAACTGTAGGAAATCGTTGAAAACTCAAGGAAACGGCAGATTAACAAAAACTCACAATGTGAGAAGGATCACGTTAAGTCGAGTCCGACTATCGCTTACGGCCGAACTTGGGAAGGTTGGGCAGGTTCGGGAGATTGGCCAGAAGATCAGCGGCCTTAGTGGCGGCCCGGCCTACGGTTCGGCCGATCTGCTGGGGAACAGTGTCATCCGATGCCAGATCCAGCGAGACGGGGTTTCCGCTCGCATGAACCTTGACGGCCTGGCCCACAGCGTCCGCCCGGGTAGCCGGGACCTCCGGAGCGGTATCGACGGTTGGAGCGGCGGAGGCGGCAGCGGGCGCCGTATCAGGGGCCTCAGCAGGTGCGACGACGACGGGCGCCGGGGTGCCGACGTCGAACGTTTCCAGCCAGCTGGCGACGCCGGCGAGCGGCTTGGGATTCAGGGCGTAGAAACGCTTCTGGCCTTGTGCGCGCATGCTGACGAGATCAGCCTCACGGAGCACTTTCAAGTGCTTGGAGATGGTGGGCTGGCTCGCAGCCAGTTCTTCCACCAGTTCGCCTACAGCTTTATCCCCAGAGCGGAGGGAGACCAGGATGTCGCGCCTGGTTGCCTCAGCTATGACGGCAAATACGTCGTCAGTCACCATGCCTCCCACCCTAGCGACATATACGCCGATTGGCATCCCTGTTTCGTGGCGCTACGGGTCCGGGAATTCAGTCGAACACACCGAAACGTCAGTCGAACCAGGGATCCAGGCCATAGAGCGGAAAGATCTCTTTGCGGGTGGCAATAACGGTCCGGTCAACCTCGTCCGCGGGATTGTAGCCCACCTCCCAGGAGCGCCACCAGACGTCCACGTCATCGCTCATCGACTCCGGGGCCCACACGCCGTACGTTTCCTTCACGTAGCTCCGCCATGCTTCCGGCACGGGTGTTTTCAGCGGCACCGGGCGTTGCGTCACCATCCCGATCAGGTGGCTCCAGGCACGCGGCACAACACCGGTGACGTCATAGCCGCCTCCGCCGGTAGCAATCCAGCGGTTATCGCAGTAGCGGGCGGCGAGGCCGGCGACGGCGGAAGCCGCCTCACGCTGTCCATCAACGCTGAGGTTGAGGTGCGTCAGGGGATCGTCCCGGTGGGAGTCGCAGCCGTGCTGGCTGACGATGACTTCGGGCTGGAACGCACCCACAAGCTGAGGGACCACCGCGTGGAAAGCCCGCAACCAGGCCGCGTCGCCAGTGAAGGCAGGCAGTGCCACGTTGACCGCTGTTCCCGGGGCATCCGGCCCGCCGGTTTCATTGGCAAAGCCGGTCCCGGGGAAAAGGGTGAGACCCGTTTCGTGCAGGCTGATGGTCATGACGCGGGGGTCGTTCCAGAAAATACTCTGCGTGCCGTCGCCGTGGTGGGCATCAACGTCGATGCTCACCACCCGTTGCACGCCGCCGTCGAGCAGCTTTTGGATTGCCAGCGCGACGTCGTTGTAAACACAAAAGCCGCTGGCCCGCTCCCGTGCTGCATGGTGCATTCCGCCGCTGAAGTTCACGGCGCGGACAGATTGGCCGGAAAGGATGGTTTCAGCCGCCAGCAGCGAGCCCCCGGCGAGGCGGGCGCTGGCCTCGTGCATTCCGGCAAAGGCGGGATCATCCTCGGTTCCCAGTCCGCGCTCCTCCTCGGGGGCTGAAGGGTCCGCACTGACGCGGCGCACGGCCTCCACATAGTCGCGGCTGTGCACGGAAAAAAGTTCGACGTCGGTAGCCACCGCGGGTGCCTCGACGGCCACATGGTTGTGGTTAAACAGGCCGAGCGATTCAGCCAGCCGGGCTGTCAGTTCTAGCCGCTGCGGTGCCATGGGATGGCCCGGGCCAAAGTTGTAGGCAGTCATGGCTGGATCCCACACCACCGTCGTTGGCAGTGCGGACCGCGTAATGCTGGAAGCTGTTGTTCCAAGCCGTGAGTTCATCCAGAACAGGCTACCTGAGCCCCGAGGAGCCTACCGCCCGGTTACGCCGCAGGAATAGTGGTTTACTACTCAGGAAAGCTTGTTCAACCGAGGAAGAGCGCCATGTCTCAAAGCCAGTCGCGGTCCACGAGCCCGACCAACTGGCAACCCAACCAGCAGGAGCGGGAAGGTCTCTGGATCTTTACGCGCGTGCGCGACTTCGTTGACAACATTGCCAACACCTCACCTGCCCGTCTGGCGTTGACCGTCTTTGCCGTGGTGATCCTGATTTTCACCGGGTTGTTGTCCCTGCCCGCCGCTTCCACGGCCGGCACAGTCACGCCCCTGCACCAGTCCATGTTCACGGCCGTCTCCGCAGTCTGTGTCACAGGACTGACAGTAGTTTCAACAGCCACGCACTGGACCTTCTTTGGTCAGCTGGTCATCCTCGTGGGCATCTTCGTTGGCGGTCTCGGCACCCTGACCCTTGCTTCCTTGCTGGCCCTGATGGTCAGCAAACGGCTGGGTGTGCGCGGCAAGCTCATCGCGCAGGAAGCCATGAACAACGCGGGCAGGCTCGGCGAGGTTGGTACGCTCCTGCGGATCGTCATCGTCACGTCGGTGGTCATTGAGGCAGCCCTGGCCCTGGCACTGATTCCACGCTTCATATTGCTCGGCGAAGACTTCTGGCAATCCGTATGGCACGGCGTCTTCTATGCGATTTCCTCGTTCAACAACGCCGGATTCACTCCACACTCAGATGGCATCGTCCCCTACGAGACCGACCTCTGGATCCTGATCCCCCTGATGCTGGGGGTTTTTCTGGGCAGCCTCGGCTTCCCTGTGGTGATGGTGCTCCAGCAGAACGGGCTCAACTGGAAAAAGTGGAACCTCCACACCAAGCTCACCATCCAGGTCTCCTTCATCCTGCTCGCAGCAGGCACGGTCCTGTGGGCCTTGATGGAGTGGGACAACGTGCGGACCATCGGCCACATGGATATGGGCGACAAAGTGATCCATTCACTGTTCGCCTCAGTCATGACCCGCTCGGGCGGATTCAACCTGGTGGACCAAAACCACATGGAGTCCACCACCATGCTCCTCACCGACGCCCTCATGTTTGCCGGTGGCGGATCGGCGTCCACGGCGGGCGGCATCAAGGTGACCACCATCGCCGTCATGTTCCTGGCCATCATGGCTGAAGCCCGCGGCGACGCCGACGTGAAGGTCTACGGGCGCACCATTCCACAAGGCACCATGCGCGTTGCCATCTCGGTGATCGTCGCAGGAGCCACCCTTGTGTCCGTGGCGGCATTCCTGCTGCTCTCCATCAGCGGCGCATCCTTGGACCGCGTGCTCTTCGAATCCATCTCCGCCTTTGCCACCGTGGGACTGAGCACAAACCTCAGTGCCGAGCTGCCGCCGTCGGGCGTTTATGTCCTCACCGCACTGATGTTCGCCGGCCGTGTCGGCACCGTAACCCTCGCGGCAGGGTTGGCCCTGCGCCAGCGCAGCCAGCTGTACCACTACCCGGAAGAGAGGCCAATCATTGGCTAGTACCACAGGGGCCGCCAACCGCCCCGCCCACAACTCACCAGTGCTGGTCATTGGCCTCGGCCGGTTCGGATCCGCCACCGCTGAGCAGCTGGTCAAGCAGGGCCGTGAAGTCCTGGCTATAGAACGCGACCGCACTCTGGTCCAAAAATGGGCCCCTGTGCTCACCCACGTCGTGGAAGCCGATGCCACCAACATCGATGCCCTCCGCCAGCTCGGCGCCCAGGAATTCAGCTCCGCGGTGGTGGGTGTTGGTACGTCCATCGAGTCCTCCGTGCTCATCACTGTGAACCTGGTGGACCTGGGCATCCAGCACCTCTGGGTCAAGGCCATCACGCCCTCGCACGGCAAAATCCTCACAAGGATCGGCGCCAACCACGTGATCTACCCGGAGGCCGACGCCGGTGTCCGCGCAGCCCACTTGGTGTCCGGGCGAATGCTGGACTTCATCGAGTTCGACGACGACTACGCGATCGTTAAGATGTACCCGCCCAAGGAAACGGTGGGCTTCACCCTGGAGGAATCCAAGGTGCGCTCAAAATATGGCGTGACGATCGTCGGCGTAAAAACCCCGGGCGAGGACTTCACGTACGCCCGGCCGGAAACCAAAGTGTCCGGCCACGACATGTTGATCGTGTCCGGACACGTGGACCTGCTGGAGCGCTTCGCAGCGCGGCCGTAGTCTCTTGGAGCTCAGCCGAGCTGCTTGGTGATCTCTGCTGCCCGGGCTGCTGCCGCGCGGGCGCCGTCAGCAATGATCTTGGGGATGCCGCCGTCGTCGAAGGCCGCGATGGCCCGCTCGGTGGTGCCGTTCGGGCTAGTGACGGCGATGCGGAGGGCCGAGGGGTTTGCTCCCGGTTCGGCCAGCATGAAGCCTGCGCCGGCAACGGTTTCACGGGCAAGCATCACGGACAGCTCTTCGTCCAAGCCCAGCTCCACTCCGGCCGCAGCCATGGCCTCGGCCAGATAGAACGCGTAGGCCGGGCCGGAACCGCTGATCGCAGACAACGCGTCCACCTGCTCTTCAGGAATCTGGACCACGGTGCCGGCGCCAGCCAACGCCTTCTTCGCCTTTTCGAGCTGCTCGGGCGTGCAATGAGTACCCGGGGAGACAGATATGACGCCGCGGCCCAGCCTTGCAGGCGTGTTGGGCATGGTGCGGATCACCGGCTGTCCGTCGGGCAGCGCAGCTTCGAGTTGGGCGATGGACACTGCCGCTGCGACGCTGACAACAATTGTGTC
This sequence comes from Pseudarthrobacter sp. PvP004, assembly GCF_017876035.1. Lineage (NCBI taxonomy): Bacteria > Bacillati > Actinomycetota > Actinomycetes > Micrococcales > Micrococcaceae > Pseudarthrobacter > Pseudarthrobacter sp. PvP004. The sequence continues at coordinate 15,922 of NZ_JAGINL010000001.1, read as the reverse complement.
TTTCCCCAGCGCGGGGCTGATCTCCCGCGCCAGGTCCAGGATGCCCACCGGCTTGACGCCCAGGATGACCATGCTGGAGCCCTTGCTGGCAAGCTTGTTGTTGTCCGGCTCCTCCTCGCCTGCGATGGCCATAACCCCGTGGCGCTGCGCGAGTTCATCGGCGCGTTCTGCACGGCGGACAGTGGCAACGATGTCTGACGGGTCCGTCCCTGCGGCAAGCAGGCCCCCCAGGATTGCCTCGTTCATGGATCCACAGCCAAGGAATGCGATTCGGTTGCTCATTGGTCCATCATTGCAGTTGGCCTTGGACGGGGTCTAACGAATTCCAGATTCCCAGCTTGCTCCCAAGGTTATTGCAGGCAGCACTCATTCTTGGTCCGTAACTTAGTAGTTACCTCATTGAGGGTGCGAGTGATGAAGGCGGGCATGGGGATGTCCGCCAGCAGCACCGGTGGCCGGGCGGGTTTTCCCCCATTTCCCGATTCGGCCGCCGGTGCTTTCGCATTTAACGAGCGCGGACCGCACGAAACCCGCGCTTGTTCGCCTGACACACCGTTCATCGGCGGGACGGGCGAACAAGCGCGTGCGGTGCTCGACGGCGGTTAGTTGTCTACGCTTCGCAGCATCGGGACGCTGAGGTGCTGACGGGCAAAACGCAGGGTTTCGGCGAGCATTTCCTCGCGCTCCCCCGCTACCTTTGCCTTACGGGTTGAAATCTCGGCCACGACTACGCCGTCAAACCCCGTTGCTGCCAAGTGCTGCAGGGCATCAGCGCACTGTTGCGTTCCGGTGCCGGGCACCAAGTGTTCGTCCTTGCCGGATCCTGAGCCGTCGGTGAGATGGACGTGCCGGAGCTTGTTCCCGAGTGCTTTGATGGCTTCCAGACTGTTGGCCCCGGCAGTGGCGGCGTGCGAGAAGTCCCACGTGACGTCGTCGTAATCCTGGCCCAAAGGGTCCCAGTGCGGCAGGTACGCCACGGCCTCCCGGCCACGGACCCGCCACGGGTACATGTTCTCCACGGCGATGCGCACCCGGTACCGCGCGGCGATTTCACGGACGCCCTCCACGAAGTTCTCCGCGTAGTTGGACTGCCAGCGGAACGGCGGGTGGACCACCACGGTGTCGCATCCGACGTCCGCGGCCATCTGACAGGATTTCTCGATCTTGTTCCACGCCGTACCCCACACCTGTTGGGTCAACAACAGGGTAGGCGCATGGATGGAGACGATCTCCTGGTGATACCGGTGGCTGAGCTGGACCAGGGCGTCGGGGTTCTGGCTCACCGCATTGTTGGTGACCATCACCTCAACACCCTCATAGCCCAGGTCCTGCGCCACTGCGAAGGCGTCGTGGACGCTCAGGGGGTACACGGATGCGCTGGAGAGCGCCACGGGAATTTGGCGGTCATTCACTTCAGGTTCGACGTCGTTGCTCATCTCAGGAGGCCAGCCCGCCTGCCACGGGGGCTGGGATGGGTGTTGGGGACGGTGTGTTGACAGGGACCGGGAATTCTTTGAAGCCCGGGTGGGGCTCTTCTTCTTGCTCGGAAGCCTTGCCGGCTTCCTTGGCTGCCTTCTTCTTGGACTTGTCCTTCTTGCGCTTCCCCACATGGGGCGCCGGATCCAGGGCTTCCTCAAAGACCAACTGGTCCAGGCGGCGCAGGATCAGTCCTTCGCGAAGGGCCCAGGGACAAATCTCCATCTTGGGGAACTCGAAGAGCTCAAGGGCCGCTTCGGCAACCAGGGCGCCTGCCAACAACTGGCGGGCGCGGGCATCGGAGACGCCGGGAAGGTACAACCTGTCTTCCACCGTCATGGCGGAAATCCGTTGTGCCCACAGCCCCAGGTCTGCTGCGTGGAGCTCGCGTTTCACGTACGGTCCGGCAGCGCTGGGCGCTGCGCCGGCGATCCGTGCCAAGGAGCGGAACGTTTTGGACGTGCCGGCCACCAGATTGGCCCGGCCCAACTGGTGGAAGTCACGGACCACCGGTTTCAGCGTTGACCGGATGTAGCGCCGCAGTTCCTTCACGCTCTTCGCGGTAGGCGGATCGTCGTGGAGCCAGTCCCGCGTCAAACGGCTGGCGCCCAGGGGAACGGATGTGGCGTACTCAGGGAGTTCATCGGTTCCGTATGCCATTTCAAAGGAGCCGCCCCCGATGTCCAGGTCAAGGATGGGACCTGCACCCCATCCGTACCAGCGGCGTACGGCGAAGAACGTCATGGAGGCTTCTTCGCTGCCGGTGAGTTCCTGGAGGGTCACCGTGGTTTCGTGCTTGACGCGGGCCAGAACCTCGGGGCCGTTGGTTGCTTCGCGAATGGCCGAGGTACAGAAAGCCAGGAGGTCTTCCGCCTTGTGGCTGGCCGCGAACTCCCAGGCCTCCAGGACGAACTCGATGAGCTCGTGCTGGCCGGCGTCGTTGATGTTGCCATCCCCGTCGAGGTACTGCACCAGCGAAAGCGGGCGCTTGTGGGAAGCGAAAGCTACCGGACGCGCGCCGGGATGAGCGTCCACCAGTAAGAGGTGGACGGTGTTGGACCCGATGTCGAGAACGCCAAGACGCATTCTGCCATTATTCACCGATTCGAAGCCCGTGAAGCAACTTGGCGACGACGTTTCGCTGACGGAATGGTTACCGACAGCTTGGGCGGGCCCTATTCGGCGGACTCCCCGGCTTCGTCGGCGCGCTTGAAGTCGCGGCGAATATTCGCGATGCCCTCGGGGTCGATTTCGAAGCCGAATTCGCTTCCGGGGTTGATGACCATGCCCAGTTCATCGCCGATGTTGCCGAGGATGGCTGACCCCATGGTGCCAAGGACGTGGGGGGCTGCGTCGAGGAAACGCTCATCGACGCGGCTCGGGTGGCTGAATACGGCCAGAACGGGCTGGCCGTCGGCGTTGGAGAGCACCAGGGGCTCCACTGAGGAGTCCGGGCCATCCACAGCTTCCGAGCTGACGAGGTAGACCTCGTTGTTCAGGAAAGCGAGGATGACGTCCACCGGGTTCGCGTCCGGCTGTTCGGCCGAGGCGAGCTTCGCCTCGAGGTCGTTCAAGGGTTCGTTGTCCGGTGAAACCGTCTGTTCAGTCATGGTTCTACTCGACCACGATGCCGGCCGGGACGCAATTCGCGAGTGCTGTCCCGGCCGTCATGGTGACTACTTTTTGGCTGTTGCCTTCTTGGCCGGCGCCTTGCGGGTGGTGGTCCGCTTGACCGGTCCCTTGGCACGCTTTTCTGCCAAAAGTTCGACGGCGCGTTCCCGGGTCAGCTCTTCGAGTGACGTTGAGCGCGGGACGGTGATGTTGGTGACGCCGTCAGTGATGTATGGGCCGAAGCGGCCTTCCTTCACCACAATGTTCTTCTCGGAAACGGGGTCCGGTCCGAACTCGGCCAGCGGCGGCACGGAGGCACGGGCGCCGCGCTGCTTGGGCTGCGAGTAGATCTCCAACGCCTGTTCCAAGGTAATCGTGAAGATTTCCTCTTCCGAACCGATGGAGCGGGAGTCCGTGCCCTTTTTCAGGTACGGGCCGAAGCGGCCGTTCTGCACTGTGATGGGGTTGCCGTCCGCGTCCTCGCCGAGGACCCGGGGCAAGCTCATGAGCGCGAGGGCTTCATCCAAGGTGACCGTATCCACGGTCATGGACTTGAACAGCGAACCGGTGCGCGGCTTTGCCTTCACGGGCTTTTTGGGAGGTTTGGGCTTGCCGTTCTTGTAATATTCCACCGGCTGGTTGGCCAGTTGTTCCTCGGTCATCTCAGGGATGATCTCGGTGACGTAAGCCCCGTAGCGGCCGTTCTTGGCAACGATGGTGTGGCCGGTGTGGGGATCGGTTCCCAGGACCCGTTCCTCGGGGGCCGCGGTCTCCATGAGCTCTTTGGCTTTGTCCGCCGTGAGTTCGTCCGGGGCGAGTTCCTCGGGGACGTTGGCCCTTGCGGACTCAACCACTTCACCGGTCTTCGCATCCAAGGTGGGGATGGAGCTTTCCAAGTACGGGCCGAACTTGCCCACGCGCAACGTGATGCCCTCGGCGATGGGCACGGAGTTAATCTCGCGGGCATCGATTTCGCCGAGGTTGTTGACGATGCTCAGCAGTCCGGGGTCTGCGTCCTCACCGTAGTAGAAGTGCTTGAGCCAGGCGGCGCCCACGGCCTGGCCGTTGGCGATCTTGTCCAGGTCGCCTTCCATGTCAGCCGTGAACTCGTAGTCCACGTAGTCCGTAAAGTGCTGCTCCAGCAGGCGGATAACGGAGAACGCGATCCAGCTGGGAACCAAGGCGGAGCCCTGCTTGCGGACGTAGCCCCGGTCCTGGATGGTGGAGATGGTGGAGGCGTAGGTGGACGGGCGGCCGATGCCCCGCTTTTCCAACTCAGCGGTCAGCGATGCTTCCGTGTAACGCGGCGGCGGCGATGTTTCGTGGCCGACAGCCAGGATGTCCGAAGCCGTCAGGGAATCGCCCTTGGCAACGTTCGGGAGGCGACGCGCTTCATCGGATTCCTCGTCGCCGCGGCTCTCATCCTTGCCCTCTTCATAGGCTGCTAGGAAGCCGGGGAAAGTGATGACCGTACCGGAGGCGGAGAATTCGGCGTCGCGGCCGTCGGCGGCTACCGCGCCGAGGCGGATGGTGGCAGTAGAACCCTTGGCGTCAGCCATCTGGGAGGCCACTGTGCGCTTCCAGATGAGCTCGTACAGGCGGAACTCGTCGCCGCTCAGCTGCTTGGCAACCTGCGCGGGAGTGCGGAAGGAGTCTCCCGCGGGACGGATGGCCTCGTGCGCTTCCTGGGCGTTGGCAGCCTTGTTGGCGTAAACGCGGGGGCTCTGGGGCACGTACTCGGGACCGTAAAGCTCCGAAGCCTGGCGGCGGGCTGCCGTGAGTGCTTCATCGCTCAAGGCAGACGAGTCTGTACGCATATAGGTGATGTAGCCGTTTTCATACAGGCGCTGGGCAACCTGCATGGTGCTCTTTGACGAGAAGCGGAGCTTACGGCCGGCTTCCTGCTGCAGCGTGGACGTGGTGAACGGCGCGGCAGGGCGGCGGGTGTACGGCTTGGTATCTACGGAGCGGACGCGGAATTCGGCGTTTTCCAAGCCTGCAGCCAAGGATGTGGCCAGTTCCTCGTTGAGGTGCACCACCGTGGAGGACGTCAGCTGCCCGTTGTCGTTGAAGTCCCGGCCGCTGGCAACCTTGGAACCGTCCACGGCCGCAAGCTTGGCCTTGAAAGAACCCGAGTCTGAACCGAACTGGCCCGTGAGGTCCCAGTAGGACGCTGCCCGGAAAGCCATGCGTTCACGTTCGCGGTCAACCACCATGCGGGTCACCACAGACTGGACACGGCCGGCCGACAGTCCGCGGGCCACCTTGCGCCACAGGACAGGGGAAATCTCGTAGCCATAAAGGCGGTCAAGAATACGACGCGTCTCCTGGGCGTCCACCAAAGCGGTGTCAACATCGCGCAGGTTATCCATGGCCCTGTGGATGGCTTCCTTGGTGATTTCACCGAAGGTCATGCGGTAAACGGGAACCTTGGGCTTCAGGACCTCCAAGAGGTGCCACGCGATGGCTTCACCTTCGCGGTCCCCATCAGTTGCGAGATAAAGTGCATCAGCGTCTTTCAGCTGGGCCTTGAGCTCGGCGACTTTTTTCTTTTTGTCCGGGGAGACAACGTAGTACGGCTTGAAGTCGTTTTCGATGTCGACGGCGAACTTGCCCAGCGAGGTCTTCTTCAGTTCGGCAGGGAGGTCCGATGGCTGCGGGAGGTCCCGGATGTGGCCGATCGAAGCCTCGACGATGAAGCCCTCGCCAAGATACTTGGCGATGGTCTTGCTCTTGGCGGGAGACTCCACGATCACGAGTTTCTTGCCGGTTTTTGCCTTGCTGGGCACGGTGCTCCTACAGAAAAAATGTGTAATTGGGCTGGTGCCCATATTGGCCTAGTTCACCATAGTTTGCAGAATCCTGCGTTTTGGCGCGGAACCAGGACGGACAATCGAAGACCCGGGCGGGCTGTTACTGACCGGGCGCTACGCGGTCGTCCGGGATCATTGACCACAAGGTTGCCACACGTTCAGCACCTTCCGGTATCCGGGTGGGATCCTCGAGTTCGTACTCCCGCAGAACTGCGCGGATTCTGTCCAAGAGTTCCCTGCGCTGGGGGTTGGTCAGGTACAGCAGGTTGCTGGAGAGGACCACCGCTGCCGGCTCTTCTCCCGTCTCCCCCCGTTGCCGGCGCTCACCGCGGGCTTTGGCGAAGGCCGAGGCCCGGCGCCGGAAGGCATCGAGTTCAAGGTCCACCACGGCGATCTCGGGGCTGGCGACGCTGCCTCCCGAGATAGTGAAGTCCGTTCCAGCCGCCTTCCAGCGGCGCTCCCGGGCATCGCCGGCGTTTTCCGCAGGCGCCACGATCCCCCACTTCTGCAGGGCCCGGAGGTGGTAGCTCATTGCGCTGGGCGTCAGACCCGTTCTGGCAGCGAGTTCGGTGGCTGTGTGGCTGACCTGTGTGGCGTAGAGCTCAGAGATCACCTCAATCCGGGCGGCGTGCGCCAAGGCACGGATAGCCTTGGGATCCGTGATCTCAATCGTCTTCTCGGCACGCTTCCGCCGAGGAACGTCGCCTGACGCTTGGGATGCTTCGTTGTTCGCAGTCACTTCATCAGTGTAGTCAGGGTCACTTCCCGGAGGTCCGGTAGTTGATGAGTGTGGTGCGGCACCCCGGATCATGCGCTGACCTGCGCCGGGTCCGGAAGGAGGAACCCCTCCAGGACCAGGTTGGTAACGTCGCGGACAAGCCCTTCGCGGAAAGCTTGTTCATCGAAGTCATCTCCCCCACCAAGGAGCGATACCAAGGCCGAGACGATTTGCCGGACCGACAATTGGCCGTCGCAGGCGGAGACGAACCCGGCGAGTTCAGTGCTCAGCAGATTGGTCCGGCGAAGGCCGGCGCCCTGCCGCAGGAGGATGACGCCGGGATGAACAGCCCCGGGACGTTGATGCCGTTCTTCTGTAACGTCCTCGGCTACCACCAAGTGTGCCTCCGGGACCGAATGTGCCGCCACCCAGTCGGCCCGTTCCACGGCTGCACCCACATGCGGCCCGATTGGCTGCTCGATCGGATAGGTGATTTCCTCGAAGCGGCTGACGATGGCCCCGAACGGTGACTCCGGACGGCGCAGCCAGATCATGCCGAAGCCAATGCCTTGGACATTCCTCGAAGCAAAGTCATCCAGATAGGCGGCGTAAGCCTCCTTGTATTGCTGGCCTTCGCGATTCTGCGAGGCGTCCTGAAGCCATGTCTCCGCGTACTGCTCAGGACCCACCTGCTCCCGCTGGATGAACCAGACGTCCAAACCTGAGTCGCGGAGCCATGCCTGGGGCCGGTCCTTCCAATCGGTACCAGAGGTAACCTCCCAGTTACCCAGCATTTGAGCCGTACCGCCGGCCTCGAGGACCTCAGCGAGCGACTGCACGAGGGAGGCGACGATGTCGTCGCCGGGGAGCCCTCCGTCGCGATATGTGAACTGCTCCGACGACGATTCGCCACCCGTTCGCGGAGTGATCACGAACGGAGGGTTTGATACCACCAGACCGAACTGTTCCCCTGCCACCGGCTCAAGGAGCGATCCCAGCCGCAGGCTCACCCGGCCCTCCAGGTGGTTGGGGTCCAGCTCCAGTTCAGCGGCGTTCAGCAGGAGGTTGAAGCGGGTGAACGCGAGTGCCCTCTCGGAGATATCCGTGGCGGTGACGTGCTCGCAGTGGTGCAGCAGGTGGAACGTTTGGATTCCGCATCCGGTCCCCACATCCAGCGCACGTTTGGTGTGCTTCCTGAACGTGGATTGGACCAGCGTTGTAGAGGCACGTCCAATCCCCAGGACATGGTCATGCCTCAGCACCCCCGGCTGCTGGTGGGCTGCGAGGTCGCTGGCGACCCAGAGTTCCGCGCCGCCGCTGCCATCGGTGTTGGCGTCCCAGCCGTAAGGGCGCAGGTCCACCTTGGCCTTGACCACCCCTGAATCCACTGTGACCAGCCCCAGCTCCGCAAGTCCTTGCGAACGAATGCCGGGGAGCGCGGAATCGATGTCTGCCACGGACTGCGGAACGGCCAACAACCAGAGGCGAACGACAACTGCCGGCGATCGGAGGGCGGGGTCCTGGGAGTCCATGAGCCGCTCGCTGGCCAGCAGAGCAGGGATGAGCTGGTCCCTTCCAAGCGCTTCAGAGGCGGAGGTCCCCAGGAGTTCAGCCACACCATCCACCGTGTAGGAGAGCGCACGAAGGTCCGCGGCGAGCGCCGAAAGCAGTTCGGGTCGGTCGCTGCGGGGAGCATCGTCAGTGTTGCCGGAGGTAAAGGAGGAAGCTGTGTCAGTCACCTTGCAAGTGTAGGGGCGGCGCACTGCGCTTTTGGATCCTGGAATCGCGCTATGTGGATACTGGCGGCGGGCGGGCAATCGCGATGGGTGGACAAAGCTCCCCGCGGGAACCCGGTAGCGTTGGATTCATGCTCAACTTCTCCTCCACAAGGCGCCGCGCGGGCCTTGTTGCCATCACCACTGCGGCGCTGCTGGGAGTCTGCGGCTGCCAGGCACCGGTCAATATCGAAGATGCCGACGTTCCTGCCTGGAAGGAAAAGGTCCTCCCCGCGGCGAGTGGCGTGGTGTTGGAGGACTCCGGCAAGATCCTCAACCGGGACCCGTTGGTCAAGGAATCCGCGAATGTTCCGGCAGGAAGCTACACACTCACCATGGCGTGCGATGGGGGCGGCAAAGCGTACTTTGCAGTTTCTTCGGGCGGCAACAAGATCACGGACGCCGCCGCAGCATGCAATGGAAGCCTTGATGTGGTGAAGATCAAGGTTCCCGGAGCCGGTCCCCTCAGCATCTCGACGAGCAGCGTCGACGCTCCGCTGATTTTCGCCTACCACGTGGTTTCCGCGGCCGCCTAGGATTGCTCCGGCACCTGCCCGGATAGGCCTTCAGCCGGTGGCAGCACGGGCGTAAAGTCAGTGCATGGGCAGCAAGGCAGCTCGCTCGGTGATGCCACAGCGGCTGGCGAGGGCCGCCGTCGTCATCCTTGTTGTGCTGAGCGGCAGCCTATCGGCCTGCGAATATACCTATGACGACGGCGGAAGGCCGGACGCCAGCCCTACTTCCACAGCCGGCAATGTGGTTCTCCCCCCGGATCCGGCACTGGAGGAGACCGTCACTGGTGAGGCGCTGGAAGAGTGGGCGAAGATGGCCTTGCCTGAGTCCCAGGGGCAGTCGTTTTACTCAAGCAACGGCTACCTCAATCCCGGCGAGTCCAAGTCCGAGCAAACGGTGCAGTTGCCGGGTGGGACGTACGCGGTGACACTGGCCTGCCGGGGCACCCGACGGGTGACATTCAAGGTGGCCTTGGGCGAGGCCGAGCTGGTTGACCTTACCCTTGGGTGCGCCAATGCCCGCGTGAGTGTGGTCCAGCTGGAGAAGGACGCCATACTGTCCATCACGGTGGGTTCCAGGTCGGACGCCAACTTCGCCTATCGGGTGAGCCGGCTCTGACTCGGATGTCAGGCGGCTTCGCAGCCTCCGGGGCAGCGGAGCGTTTCCGGGCTGGAGGCACATTCCCCGCAGTACAGGGTCAGCGTACGGCAGCTGAGGTTTGAGCAGTTCTCGAATTTGTTGGTGGGCGCGGAACAGCGGACGCACTCACCGATGGTTTTTGCTTCCTCACTGAACTCGACGTGCATGCGCTTATCGAAAACGTACAGTGAGCCTTCCCAGAGACCTTTGTCCTTGAACGTCTCGCCGTAGCGGACGATCCCGCCATCCAACTGGTACACCTCTTTGAAGCCCCTGTTGACCATCAGGCTGGACAGCACTTCGCAGCGAATACCGCCCGTGCAGTAGGTGACAACGGGCTTGTCCTTGAGGGAGTCGTACTTGCCCGAATCGAGTTCCTTAATGAAATCGTGGGTGGTGTCCACGTCCGGGACGATTGCGTCCTTGAACTTGCCGATTTGGGCTTCGAACGCGTTGCGCCCGTCGAAGAACACTACGTCTTCGCCACTGGACTTTTTGGCATCCACCAGTGCGTGCAGTTCCTCGGGTTGGAGGTGCTTTCCGCCGCCCACCACGCCGTTGGCGTCCACCTTCAGCTCACCGGGCGCACCGAACGACACAATCTCATCGCGCACTTTGACGCTGAGGCGCGGAAAATCTGCGGCGCCTCCCTCGGACCACTTGAAGTCGATGTCGTGAAAACCCTTGTATTCACGTGTGGTCTTCACGTACTGCTTCATATTGTTGAGCTCGCCGCCCACCGTGGCGTTGATGCCGTCCTTCGAGATGAGGATCCGGCCTGTGAGGCCCAGTTTTTCGCACAGGGCACGCTGCCATAGACGCACGGCGTCGGGGTCGGCGATCGGGGTAAAGCCATAGAAGAGGACAATTCGGTTCAGAGCCACTATTAAAGGGTACTTGGTGCAGTAGAATCCGGTCGCTCGGGGTCGCTCGGGGCAGGGCAGCCAGCGGTAAGTCACAATTCCATAAGCAACCATCCCGGGGCTGACATGGCTCTGTTGCTTCATGGTGCGCTGGCATACTCTCTCTACATGAGTCCAGACGCCTTGGTTGAAGACATTGCGCACCTCTTGGAAGTCTGGGTAGCCGGTTGGTCCGGCTGCCGCGGCTATGAATCCCGCCAAGAGGGACGTTTCCCTGCCGCGCTTCGCGCCGACAAAACCGGTGATTGGGAGTATTTCGCCCATGACCCTTCGGATGAAGAGTTCGCCGCCCTGGCGGAGAAGACCGCAGAAGCCCCAACCCGGATCCTGACGGTCCTCACCAACGATGTCCAACGGTACAAGTACCTTGCTGAACAGCGCGGACTCACGGTGACGTCAGCCTCACAGACCATGATGATCGTGGACATGGAAACCCAGGATTCCGAGGACCCTTGGCTTCCTGACGATGACCTTGAACTTGCAACCTCGGAATCCAACGGCGTCCATCATGCGGTGGTTCACTCCGGTGAACGGGTTGCTGCCAGCGGCCGGGTCTACGTCGTCGACGGCACCGCTGTTTTTGACAAGATCGTCACTGAACCCGATTTCCAGCGCCGTGGCCTGGGAAGCTTCATCATGAAGGCCCTCGCGGCCCAAGCCTTTGCGCACGATGTTGAAAACGGACTGCTCCTGGCATCGCTGGACGGCCAAAAGCTCTACTCCCACTTGGGATGGGACGTGGTGTGCCACGTCCTCATGATGTCCAGCGGCACCGAAGGATCGGACCTGTCAGGAGCGTAGAAACTCCCGTTTAACAGCCAAGCCCGACGGCGGCGCTCCAGGGCGCCGCCGTTGGCGTGCCCGCACAGTGACAGAATGATTCGGTGGCTGCACCGAATTCCTTGATCTCCTTGCTGGGCCGGACACCGGACCCTGAGCAGTTGCGCCATGTCCACACCATCCCGGCCCGGAAGGCGGTCAACGAGCCCTGGCCCGACTGGGTCCACCCGGACGTTGTGGCAGCCTACGGTACCCTCGGCATCCACCAGCCGTACCGGCACCAGATCCAGGCGGCAGATCTGGCCCATTCCGGACAGCACGTAGTCATCGCCACCGGAACTGCCTCCGGAAAGTCACTCGCCTATCAACTGCCCGCGTTGGATGCGATACACCGTTCCGAGCTGCGGGTCCTGTCCGATCCCGGAAAGATCCACGACGACGGCGCAGTCACCCTCTACCTGTCCCCCACCAAGGCCTTGGCAGCAGACCAGCTCGCAGCGATCCGCTCGCTGAAGTTGCCTACTGTCCGGGCAGAAACATACGACGGCGATACCGACGTCTCGTCCCGGCGCTGGATCCGTGACCACGCCAATTTCATCCTGGCCAACCCGGACATGCTGCACTTCGGCATCCTCCCCAACCACACGTGGTGGGCCCGGTTCTTCCGACGGCTGCGCTATGTGATCGTTGACGAAGCACACAGTTACCGCGGTGTCTTCGGCTCGCATGTGGCCAACTTGATGCGGCGCCTCCGCCGGATCTGCGCTTATTACGGGGCGGGGACGTCCTTCCCCGAGCCGGTATTCATTGCAGCGTCCGCCACAGCTTCCGATCCCGGGGTCTCCTTTGGGCGGCTCATCGGCGCTCCCGTGCGTGAAGTTTCCGAAGACTGCTCTCCTCACGGCTCAACCACAGTGGCGTTCTGGGAGCCCGCCTTGACGGACGTCAAAGGTGAGAACGGCGCCAAGCAGCGGAGGACGGCCGTAGCTGAGACCGCGGACATCCTGGCCAACCTCGTTTCCTCGCGAGTAAGGACCATCGCATTCATCAAGTCGCGTCGCGGCGCCGAGTCCATTGCATCCATCACCAAGAGACTGCTGGACGAAGTGGATCCCAGCCTTCCCGGACGGGTGGCCGCATACCGTTCCGGATATTTGCCTGAGGAACGTCGGGCTTTGGAGCAGGCCTTGAGGTCCGGCCAGCTGCTGGGAGTCTCCAGCACATCCGCATTGGAACTCGGCATCGACATTTCGGGCCTGGATGCCGTACTGGTGGCAGGCTGGCCCGGCACACGGGCCTCGCTCTTTCAGCAGATTGGCCGCGCAGGGCGGGCGGGGCAGGACGCCATTGCCGCCTTCGTGGCCAGCGACGATCCTCTGGATACCTACCTGGTGAACCACCCGGAAGCCATCTTTGACGTTTCCGTGGAAGCAACCGTCTTTGATCCGGGCAACCCCTACGTCCTTGGCCCGCACTTATGCGCGGCGGCCGCCGAGTTGCCGATCGGACCTGCGGAACTCAATCTCTTCGGGCCTACAGCTGAGGGCCTTCTGGACCGCTTGGTGGTCCAGGGATACCTCCGAAAGCGGCCGGCTGGGTGGTTCTGGACCCACCCGGAGAGTGCTGCCGGGATGGTGAACCTCCGGGCGGACGGAGGTGGACCGGTGAGCATCGTCGACGCCGAGACCGGCTCCCTTCTGGGAACCATGGACTCGCCACAAACCCACTATCAGGCCCACACGGGTGCCATCTATGTCCACCAAGGCGACAGCTACCTGGTGGAAGACCTCAACGAAGCCGATCACTGCGTCATGGTGCGCCGGGTAAATCCGGACTTCTACACCACGGCACGGGATGTGACCCAGATCGAAGTCCTTGAAACGTCCCGCTCGGTCCAGTGGGGTGACATCACCGTGCATTTCGGCGACGTCAAAGTAACTACCCAGGTGGTCTCCTTTCAGCGCAAGGCCTTGATTTCGAACGAGATCCTCGGGGAGGAACCTCTCGATTTGGGAGCCCGGGACCTGTTTACCAAAGCCGTCTGGTTCGTGGTGGACAACCGGTCGCTGCACGGAGCCGGATTGGTGGAAGCGGAGTTCCCCGGGGCGCTGCATGCGGCCGAACATGCTGCCATAGGGCTCCTCCCCCTGGTGGCATCCAGTGACCGCTGGGACATCGGTGGCGTCTCAACAGCACTGCATGCCGACACCGGCGTGCCAACCATCTTTGTGTACGACGGCCATCCCGGTGGTGCCGGCTTCGCTGAGCGGGGCTTTGAGAAAGCCAAGATATGGCTGACTGCCACCCGCGAAGCCATCAAGGCCTGCGAGTGTGATGCCGGCTGTCCGTCCTGTGTTCAGTCCCCTAAATGCGGCAACAAGAACAACCCCTTGGACAAGGCAGCCGCCATCACACTCCTGGACGTCTTGTTGAAGGACGCCAGCTAGATTCCCTGGCACCAACCCGTCCTGCACGAAGCCGGTGTGCCTGGCCTTGCTACGGAGGAGGTCCCGCCCTGGAGTGTCCGGTGGCGACGCCCCACTGGAAGGGATATGCCAGCTCAGTGCCGACCTCCACCACGTCCCCGCCTGCTACCGCGCAGGACGTGAGCTTCGCATCGTGCTTCCCGGCCACGCCTCCTGCCACGGCACATGGGTCACCGGAGGTCAGGCCGCGGGCAGCATCTGCTCCGGCAAGCGCTGCAAGGTCAGCCGCCGACGCGGCCCGGGATGCCATCACGCCAGCCTGTGCCAGGAGAAGCAGTCCAAGGAGCAGCACCATCACCACCGCCCCCAATGCCAGGGCGAGCACGGTTCCGGATCCTCGCTCACGCTGGGTGTTTTTCCGGAACTTTCTCACGGGGTACCCAATTCTACCGGCGCTGACGCCGAGGCTCTCAGAGTCCATGGGACCAACGGGCCTAAGGCTCCGCCTACTGGTGCCGAAGCAGTTACTGTCAGCCACTCGCCGTCGTTCGTCAGCGACGAGCTGACGCCCTCCCCGGCAAGTCGCTTGACGATGCCTTCCACAGAGCTGGAAGTCTCACCCCTGGCCGATGCGCGCGCCCCCGCCCTCGCCGCTTCCTCCAACCGCAGTTGGGTAATACCCGCGGCGCCGCCTGCCAGCAGGAATGCAAGGAGCAACACAACGGCCGGCAAGGCGACGGCGAACTCCGCAGTGACAGCGCCCCGTTCCGTTTCATTCCGGGACGTTCTCCCGCGGGCAGGCAGCGCTTCCGTCATGGCAAGGACAAGGCCGTACGGATCAGGTTGAGCAGGAAGCCGCGGACCTCCTCACTCCGAAGGATGACCACAAGCAGGCCCGCGAGCCCAACAGCGGCAAGGGTGGCGATTGCGTACTCGGCGGTGGCCATGCCCGCTTCAGAGCCGATGAGCCTTGTCCTTGCCCAGAAGCCATCGTCTGTAAGTGGCCCGTCCTCGGACTCCTCAAGATCGTCAAATCCCAGTTGGAACTGCCCGATTTCGTCCTCGAGATCGAATCGCTCGAGGTCGTCATGTTCAAGCTCGTACTCGGAGAGCTCATACTGCCGGGTTGTCACCGGTTCAGCGGAGGGAGCCTTCGGGACTACAACGGGAGCCGGTCGATCCCGGGGCATATCACCGAGAATGTCAGGAAGCGCAGTGGACAATGTTTTCATGGTGGGTTCCTTTCAAGAGTGGCGGCGGGTCTGCCGACAGAATCGACTCTTCCGTGACTGGGAGTGGCCCGGAATATGGCGATTCCAGCAAGTGGATAACCCCGCCTTTCCGGCCCGATGTGGAGGGAAAGATGTGGCTATGGAAGCACCGAGTCTTCAGCACGAAACGCCCGGCACTGGATGTACCGGGCGTTTCTGAAACGTTCTTCTCCGCCTTCAGGTATCTCTTATCTCTGCGCATTTCAGCCTGAGGGGAGCATGGCGATCAGGACGGGGACGATGCCGAGGCAGATGAACGCCGGAAGGGAGCAGAGACCCAAAGGAACCACAAGTTTCACGCCCAAGGCAGCCGCCCGCTTCTCCGCGGCCCGGAACTGCTCTCGCCGTTCCCTCGCGGCCTGTGCATAGAGGATGGAAGCCGACGGCGCACCCGTCAGGGCTGCGAAGGCCAAAGCATCCTTGAGGCGGACTACTTCGGGCGGTTGCCTGGTGGGCGTCCGCCAGGCAGTCTCCCAGTCGGCACCAATGGCCAGTGCGGCAACAACGGGTCGGAGCGATTGCCTGATGGGGGGTGAGGCACACTTTGCGATGAGTTCCAGGGCCCGCCCGATTCCAGCTCCGGCGTCGAGCATCGAGGCCACCAACTCCAGCATCATTGCCGTATCGCGAAGTCCGTCAGTCACTACGTCAGGGGTTGATCCGGATGGCTCGTGAAGCGGTTCAGGGTCCCTGGTCCGAGGATGCAACGGCTGCAAACGCGCTCTCATCCGCGAGGGTGGCGCGAAGTTGAGGATGGCGGCCAGCGCCATGACGGCGATTATTAACAGCACCGGGGCTCCGGACATCAGTGGCCTCCAGCAGCAGAAGCAACCAGCCGCGAGGACCAAATCCGGCCCGCCACTGTCAGGAGGAGTCCGGCCGCGAACGCGGCGACACCCAGGAAGTTGTTCAGCAAGATCCCCAAAGGGTCCACGCCCAAGGCCATCCCCAGTCCGAGCCCGAATACCGGGAGCCAC